>NZ_CP124732.1:0-4800000 GCF_000282175.2 Pseudomonas sp. GM17
CAAAAACAAAACCCCAACTGCTTTCGCAATTGGGGTTTCGGAATTTAATCTTGACGATGACCTACTCTCACATGGGGAAACCCCACACTACCATCGGCGATGCATCGTTTCACTGCTGAGTTCGGGATGGGATCAGGTGGTTCCAATGCTCTATGGTCGTCAAGAAATTCGGTGTGCCGACTCGTCTTTCGACGCTTCAGCAAATTGGGTATGCGATAGTTTGTGTGTTTTCTCGAACTTTCGGTTCGTTTCGTCTTCACACACCGCAATCTGGCTGTTAAGCGCAAATTGCTTGGGTGTTATATGGTCAAGCCTCACGGGCAATTAGTATTGGTTAGCTCAACGCCTCACAGCGCTTACACACCCAACCTATCAACGTCGTAGTCTTCGACGGCCCTTCAGGGAACTCAAGGTTCCAGTGAGATCTCATCTTGAGGCAAGTTTCCCGCTTAGATGCTTTCAGCGGTTATCTTTTCCGAACATAGCTACCCGGCAATGCCACTGGCGTGACAACCGGAACACCAGAGGTTCGTCCACTCCGGTCCTCTCGTACTAGGAGCAGCCCCTCTCAAATCTCAAACGTCCACGGCAGATAGGGACCGAACTGTCTCACGACGTTCTAAACCCAGCTCGCGTACCACTTTAAATGGCGAACAGCCATACCCTTGGGACCGGCTTCAGCCCCAGGATGTGATGAGCCGACATCGAGGTGCCAAACACCGCCGTCGATATGAACTCTTGGGCGGTATCAGCCTGTTATCCCCGGAGTACCTTTTATCCGTTGAGCGATGGCCCTTCCATACAGAACCACCGGATCACTAAGACCTACTTTCGTACCTGCTCGACGTGTCTGTCTCGCAGTCAAGCGCGCTTTTGCCTTTATACTCTACGACCGATTTCCGACCGGTCTGAGCGCACCTTCGTACTCCTCCGTTACTCTTTAGGAGGAGACCGCCCCAGTCAAACTACCCACCATACACTGTCCTCGATCCGGATAACGGACCTGAGTTAGAACCTCAAAGTTGCCAGGGTGGTATTTCAAGGATGGCTCCACGCGAACTGGCGTCCACGCTTCAAAGCCTCCCACCTATCCTACACAAGCAAATTCAAAGTCCAGTGCAAAGCTATAGTAAAGGTTCACGGGGTCTTTCCGTCTAGCCGCGGATACACTGCATCTTCACAGCGATTTCAATTTCACTGAGTCTCGGGTGGAGACAGCGCCGCCATCGTTACGCCATTCGTGCAGGTCGGAACTTACCCGACAAGGAATTTCGCTACCTTAGGACCGTTATAGTTACGGCCGCCGTTTACCGGGGCTTCGATCAAGAGCTTCGCGTTAGCTAACCCCATCAATTAACCTTCCGGCACCGGGCAGGCGTCACACCCTATACGTCCACTTTCGTGTTTGCAGAGTGCTGTGTTTTTAATAAACAGTCGCAGCGGCCTGGTATCTTCGACCGGCATGGGCTTACGGAGCAAGTCCTTCACCCTCACCGGCGCACCTTCTCCCGAAGTTACGGTGCCATTTTGCCTAGTTCCTTCACCCGAGTTCTCTCAAGCGCCTTGGTATTCTCTACCCAACCACCTGTGTCGGTTTGGGGTACGGTTCCTAGTTATCTGAAGCTTAGAAGCTTTTCTTGGAAGCATGGCATCAACCACTTCGTCACCTGAAAGGTAACTCGTCATCAGCTCTCGGCCTTAGAACCCCGGATTTACCTAAGATTCCAGCCTACCACCTTAAACTTGGACAACCAACGCCAAGCTGGCCTAGCCTTCTCCGTCCCTCCATCGCAATAACTAGAAGTACAGGAATATTAACCTGTTTTCCATCGACTACGCTTTTCAGCCTCGCCTTAGGGACCGACTAACCCTGCGTCGATTAACGTTGCGCAGGAAACCTTGGTCTTTCGGCGTGGGTGTTTTTCACACCCATTGTCGTTACTCATGTCAGCATTCGCACTTCTGATACCTCCAGCAAGCTTCTCAACTCACCTTCACAGGCTTACAGAACGCTCCTCTACCGCATCACTTACGTGATACCCGTAGCTTCGGTGTATGGTTTGAGCCCCGTTACATCTTCCGCGCAGGCCGACTCGACTAGTGAGCTATTACGCTTTCTTTAAAGGGTGGCTGCTTCTAAGCCAACCTCCTAGCTGTCTAAGCCTTCCCACATCGTTTCCCACTTAACCATAACTTTGGGACCTTAGCTGACGGTCTGGGTTGTTTCCCTTTTCACGACGGACGTTAGCACCCGCCGTGTGTCTCCCATGCTCGGCACTTGTAGGTATTCGGAGTTTGCATCGGTTTGGTAAGTCGGGATGACCCCCTAGCCGAAACAGTGCTCTACCCCCTACAGTGATACATGAGGCGCTACCTAAATAGCTTTCGAGGAGAACCAGCTATCTCCGAGCTTGATTAGCCTTTCACTCCGATCCACAGGTCATCCGCTAACTTTTCAACGGTAGTCGGTTCGGTCCTCCAGTCAGTGTTACCTAACCTTCAACCTGCCCATGGATAGATCGCCCGGTTTCGGGTCTATACCCAGCGACTAAACGCCCTATTAAGACTCGCTTTCGCTACGCCTCCCCTATTCGGTTAAGCTCGCCACTGAATATAAGTCGCTGACCCATTATACAAAAGGTACGCAGTCACAGAACAAAGTCTGCTCCCACTGCTTGTACGCATACGGTTTCAGGATCTATTTCACTCCCCTCTCCGGGGTTCTTTTCGCCTTTCCCTCACGGTACTAGTTCACTATCGGTCAGTCAGTAGTATTTAGCCTTGGAGGATGGTCCCCCCATATTCAGACAAAGTTTCTCGTGCTCCGTCCTACTCGATTTCATGACTAAGAGATTTTCGCGTACAGGGCTATCACCCACTATGGCCGCACTTTCCAGAGCGTTCCGCTAATCTCAAAGCCACTTAAGGGCTAGTCCCCGTTCGCTCGCCACTACTAAGGGAATCTCGGTTGATTTCTTTTCCTCAGGGTACTTAGATGTTTCAGTTCCCCTGGTTCGCCTCTTGCACCTATGTATTCAGTACAAGATAACCATCTTATGATGGCTGGGTTCCCCCATTCAGACATCTCCGGATCAAAGTCTGTTTGCCGACTCCCCGAAGCTTTTCGCAGGCTACCACGTCTTTCATCGCCTCTGACTGCCAAGGCATCCACCGTATGCGCTTCTTCACTTGACCATATAACCCCAAGCAATCTGGTTATACTGTGAAGACGACATTCGCCGAAAATTCGCGATTAAACTCACAAATTTTACCTTAGCCTGAACAACACCAGTGAAAGTGCTATCCAGTCTATCTTTCTATCACATACCCAAATTTTTAAAGAACGATTCTGATAAAGATCAGAAATCAACATTCACCATCAACTTGATGGAATGCTCATTTCTAAGCTTTAAACGATGGACACCAATCTGTAATGGTGGAGCCAAGCGGGATCGAACCGCTGACCTCCTGCGTGCAAGGCAGGCGCTCTCCCAGCTGAGCTATGGCCCCGTATCGCTACAGGGTGCACCAGTAATTGGTGGGTCTGGGCAGATTCGAACTGCCGACCTCACCCTTATCAGGGGTGCGCTCTAACCAACTGAGCTACAGACCCAATCGTCTTCTTCAATGAATCAAGCAATTCGTGTGGGAGCTTATGAAGCAGCTGATGTCGTCGATTAAGGAGGTGATCCAGCCGCAGGTTCCCCTACGGCTACCTTGTTACGACTTCACCCCAGTCATGAATCACACCGTGGTAACCGTCCTCCCGAAGGTTAGACTAGCTACTTCTGGTGCAACCCACTCCCATGGTGTGACGGGCGGTGTGTACAAGGCCCGGGAACGTATTCACCGCGACATTCTGATTCGCGATTACTAGCGATTCCGACTTCACGCAGTCGAGTTGCAGACTGCGATCCGGACTACGATCGGTTTTGTGGGATTAGCTCCACCTCGCGGCTTGGCAACCCTCTGTACCGACCATTGTAGCACGTGTGTAGCCCAGGCCGTAAGGGCCATGATGACTTGACGTCATCCCCACCTTCCTCCGGTTTGTCACCGGCAGTCTCCTTAGAGTGCCCACCATGACGTGCTGGTAACTAAGGACAAGGGTTGCGCTCGTTACGGGACTTAACCCAACATCTCACGACACGAGCTGACGACAGCCATGCAGCACCTGTCTCAATGCTCCCGAAGGCACCAATCCATCTCTGGAAAGTTCATTGGATGTCAAGGCCTGGTAAGGTTCTTCGCGTTGCTTCGAATTAAACCACATGCTCCACCGCTTGTGCGGGCCCCCGTCAATTCATTTGAGTTTTAACCTTGCGGCCGTACTCCCCAGGCGGTCAACTTAATGCGTTAGCTGCGCCACTAAGAGCTCAAGGCTCCCAACGGCTAGTTGACATCGTTTACGGCGTGGACTACCAGGGTATCTAATCCTGTTTGCTCCCCACGCTTTCGCACCTCAGTGTCAGTATCAGTCCAGGTGGTCGCCTTCGCCACTGGTGTTCCTTCCTATATCTACGCATTTCACCGCTACACAGGAAATTCCACCACCCTCTACCATACTCTAGCTCGCCAGTTTTGGATGCAGTTCCCAGGTTGAGCCCGGGGATTTCACATCCAACTTAACGAACCACCTACGCGCGCTTTACGCCCAGTAATTCCGATTAACGCTTGCACCCTCTGTATTACCGCGGCTGCTGGCACAGAGTTAGCCGGTGCTTATTCTGTCGGTAACGTCAAAATACTCACGTATTAGGTAAGTACCCTTCCTCCCAACTTAAAGTGCTTTACAATCCGAAGACCTTCTTCACACACGCGGCATGGCTGGATCAGGCTTTCGCCCATTGTCCAATATTCCCCACTGCTGCCTCCCGTAGGAGTCTGGACCGTGTCTCAGTTCCAGTGTGACTGATCATCCTCTCAGACCAGTTACGGATCGTCGCCTTGGTGAGCCATTACCTCACCAACTAGCTAATCCGACCTAGGCTCATCTGATAGCGCAAGGCCCGAAGGTCCCCTGCTTTCTCCCGTAGGACGTATGCGGTATTAGCGTCCGTTTCCGAACGTTATCCCCCACTACCAGGCAGATTCCTAGGCATTACTCACCCGTCCGCCGCTCTCAAGAGGTGCAAGCACCCCTCTACCGCTCGACTTGCATGTGTTAGGCCTGCCGCCAGCGTTCAATCTGAGCCATGATCAAACTCTTCAGTTCAAACATCTTTGGGTTTTGAGAAAACCCTAAACTTGGCTCAGCAATCGTTGGTTACATCTTTGATTTCTCGCGGAGTAACTTGTGATGCTGATAATCTTTCTGACTATCAGTCTGACTCCACAAGCACCCACACGAATTGCTTGATTCAGTTGTTAAAGAGCGGTTGGTTAAGTCTTTCGTCTCAACCGAGGCGCGCATTCTACAGCAGCCTCTGTATCTGTCAAGCGGTTATTTTAAGAAGTTTTCAAAGTTTCCTTTGCAACTTCAACCACTTGCGCTTCCGATCTCTCGTCAGCGGGAGGCGAATTCTACAGCGTTACACGCTGCTGTCAACACCTCTTTTTCTCCGCTTTCGACCGAGAAGATCGAATCGTTAACTCGGCGAAAACTTACTGCCGAATCAACTCCTTCGGGCCTCGATGAACTGAAGCGTAACCACTGTCGAAAACCGCGTAACTCATTGAATCTCAAGGAGTTTTCCGTTTCGACTGCGCCGGAAGTGGGGCGAATTATAGAGAGATATAATTCGCCGTCAACACCTATTTTCAGTTTTATTCGGATTTAAGCGTAATACGTGCAAAAGCCTTCTTTCCGGCCTGGCAAACATGAGTCGAGCCGACAGCCCATATAAAGGAACGCTCAACAACCTCACCATCTACACGCACACCACCCGAGCCGAGCAGGTCACGCGCCATTGCCGAGTTCTTTACCAAGCCCGCCTTATTAAGGACAGCCGCGATCGGCATATCTTCAGCAGCAGCCAGCTCGATCTCAGGCAGATCATCCGGCAGTTCACCATCCTTCATGCGGTTGCCCGCAGCACGATGAGCATTCGCTGCAGCTTCCTCACCATGGAAACGCGCAACGATTTCTTCAGCCAGCTTGATCTTGATATCCCGCGGATTCGCACCCGCCTCGACATCTGCCTTAAAGGAAAGAATCTCATCCATGGAGCGAAAGCTCAGCAGCTCGAAGTAACGCCACATCAACGCATCTGGAATGGAAACCAGCTTGCTATACATAACACCCGGCGCTTCCTGGATACCTACATAGTTACCCAGAGACTTGGACATCTTCTTGACGCCGTCCAACCCCTCAAGCAACGGCATCGTCAGAATGCACTGAGCCTCTTGACCATAACCGCGCTGCAGCTCACGCCCCATCAACAGATTGAACTTCTGATCGGTACCGCCCAATTCCACATCGGCACGCAGCGCCACCGAGTCATAACCCTGAACCAGCGGATAGAGGAACTCGTGAATGGCAATGGGTTGATTGGTGGAATAGCGCTTGTCGAAGTCGTCACGCTCGAGCATGCGGGCAACGGTGTACTGGGAAGTCAGGCGAATGAAGTCCGCAGGCCCCATCTTGTCCATCCAGGTGGAGTTGAAGGCCACCTCGGTTTTCGCCGGGTCGAGAATCTTGAACACCTGGCTCTTGTAGGTCTCGGCATTTTCGAGGACCTGCTCGCGAGTCAGTGGCGGGCGGGTTGCGCTCTTGCCACTCGGATCACCGATCATCCCAGTGAAGTCGCCGATCAGGAAGATCACCTGATGACCCAGATCCTGGAACTGGCGCAGCTTATTAATAAGCACGGTATGACCCAGGTGCAAATCCGGCGCCGTTGGGTCGAAGCCAGCCTTAATGCGCAGCGGCTGGCCGCGCTTGAGCTTTTCGATCAGCTCGGACTCGACCAACAACTCTTCTGCACCACGTTTGATCAGCGCTAGCTGCTCTTCAACCGACTTCATAACAGACCCGCAAGGCTCAGATTCAAAGGGAACCAACCATACAAGATCAGCGCCCAATTACAAGTTTTGCCCGGCGTACGGATGGCTTTCCGCGAACAGGAGGTCCGCAGGCTTGCTTAACAGATGATTTGGTTATATTTTATACAGTTATTTCATCTTCATCATGTCATTCATCTTTTCCAATTCATCTTTTTCAAAGTCAAAATTACTTATGACCACAGAACCGCCTAAAGCCCCGCCGCTTTATCCGAAGACCCACCTGCTCGCCGCAAGTGGTATCGCCGCCCTCCTCAGCCTGGCGCTCCTGGTATTCCCTTCCAGCGATGTAGAAGCCAAAAGAACAACTCTAAGCCTCGACCTGGAAAGCCCGGCCGAGCAACTGACACAAGATCAAGACGCCGCAGACGCCGCACAAGCCACAAATGAAGCCGTAGCGTCCCCGTTCGCACAAATCGAAAACAGCCCCGAAGACACTGCGAAAACCACTGAAACCGCTCAAGAGCAGCCTGCTCCGGCCGTGGCGGAAGAAAAGAAGGCAGCGAATCACAGGGAAGTCATTGTTGCCAAGGGCGACACCCTTTCCACGCTATTCGAGAAGGTCGGCCTACCTGCCACTTCGGTGCATGACGTGTTGGCCAGCGACAAGCAAGCCAAGCAGTTCACCCAGTTGAAGCGCGGCCAGAAACTTGAGTTCGAACTGGGTCCGGACGGCCAGTTGAACAATCTGCACAGCAAGGTCAATGACCTGGAAAGCATCACCCTGACCAAAGGGCCAAAAGGCTTCGCCTTCAGCCGTATCACCGCCAAGCCCATGGTGCGCACGGCCTACGTTCATGGCGTGATCAACAGCTCGCTGTCGCAATCCGCAGCACGTGCCGGCCTGTCTCACAGTCTGACGATGGACATGGCCAACGTCTTTGGCTACGACATCGACTTCGCCCAGGATATTCGCCCCGGTGACGAGTTCGACGTGATCTACGAACAGACCGTCGTCAATGGTAAAGCCGTGGGTACCCGCAACATTCTCTCCGCCCGCTTCACCAACCGTGGCAAGACCTACACCGCGGTGCGCTACACCAACAAACAAGGCATGAGCAGTTATTACACCGCTGATGGCAATAGCATGCGTAAGGCCTTTATCCGTACGCCGGTGGACTTCGCACGTATCAGTTCGCGCTTCTCCATGGGCCGCAAACACCCGATCCTGAACAAGATCCGCGCTCACAAAGGCGTCGACTACGCAGCCCCTCGCGGTACGCCAATCAAGGCAGCCGGCGATGGCAAGGTGCTCCTGGCCGGGCGTCGTGGCGGATACGGCAACACCGTGATCATCCAGCACGGCAATGCTTACCGCACGCTGTACGGCCATATGCAAGGCTTCGCCAAAGGCGTCAAGACCGGCGGAACCGTCAAGCAGGGCCAGGTGATCGGCTACATCGGCACCACCGGGCTTTCCACGGGCCCGCATTTGCATTACGAGTTCCAGGTCAACGGCGTTCACGTCGATCCACTGGGCCAGAAGCTGCCAATGGCCGATCCGATCGCCAAAGCGGAACGCGCACGCTTCCTGCAACAAAGCCAGCCACTGATGGCGCGGATGGATCAGGAAAAAGCCACCCTGCTCGCTTCGAACAAGCGTTAAGCATGGCGCTCTATATAGGTGTGATGTCCGGGACCAGTCTTGATGGCCTGGATATCGCGCTCATCGAGCAAACACCGGCGATCAGGCTGATCGCCACGCATTACATTCCCATGCCTGAATCCCTGCGCGCCGAGCTGCTTGGCTTGTGCGCCAGCGGTCCCGATGAAATCGCCCGCTCCGCCATCGCCCAGCAAAACTGGGTAAAACTGGCCGCCCAGGGTATTCATAGCCTACTTGCCCAACAGAAACTGAAACCCGCGGACATCCGCGCCATTGGCAGTCATGGCCAGACCATCCGCCATGAGCCCGCTCGCGGCTTCACGGTCCAGATCGGCAACCCGGCATTACTGACAGAGCTGACTGGAGTCACGGTGGTCAGCGACTTCCGCAGCCGCGACGTCGCCGCCGGCGGCCAGGGCGCTCCACTGGTACCGGCCTTTCATGAAGCGCTCTTTGATCAAAGCTGCGGCAAGCGCGCGGTCCTCAATGTCGGCGGCTTCAGCAACCTGAGCCTGATCGAGAGCAACAAGCCGGTTGCCGGCTTCGACTGCGGCCCGGGTAACGTCCTGCTGGATGCCTGGATCAATGCCCAGCGCGGAGAAAACTACGATCGCGACGGCCAATGGGCTGCCAGCGGTCAGGTTGAGCCGCTGCTGCTGAACGCGCTGCTCAGCGACCCATTCTTTGCCACTCAAGGCCCGAAGAGTACGGGTCGCGAGGTATTCAACCTGGAGTGGCTACAGGAGCATCTGGCTCGCCTGCCAGCCTTGCCCCCCGAAAACGTACAGGCAACGCTCCTGGAGCTGACCGCGCTGACCATCGTCGAGTCGCTGCAGGTGGCGCAGACCGATACCCAGGAGCTGCTGGTCTGCGGTGGCGGCGCTCACAACTCGGCCTTGATGAATCGCCTGTCCAGCCTGCTGCCTAACACCAAGGTCAGCAGTACCGCCACCCACGGCGTCGATCCGGACTGGGTTGAAGCCATGGCATTCGCCTGGCTGGCCCACTGCTGCCTGGAAGGCATAGCCGCCAACCGCCCAAGTGTCACCGGCGCCCGCGGCTTGCGTGTCCTGGGCGCGATCTACCCCGCCTGATCGCCAGACAGCAAAACGCCGCAGAGCCCGAAAGCCCTGCGGCGCTTGGTAAAACCTTATTCAGCGATCAGATCGAGAACGAAGAACCACAACCGCAGGTGGTCGTGGCATTCGGGTTCTTGATCACGAAACGCGAACCTTCCAGACCTTCCTGATAATCCACCTCGGCACCCGCCAGGTACTGGAAGCTCATCGGATCGACCACCAGGCTGACGCCTTCGCGCTCGACGATGGTGTCGTCATCCGCGACTTCTTCATCGAAAGTGAAGCCGTACTGAAACCCTGAACAACCGCCGCCCGTAACGAATACGCGCAGCTTCAAGCGATCATTACCCTCTTCATCGACCAGGCTCTTCACCTTGTGCGCGGCACCGTGGGTGAATTGCAAAGCCGTGGGGGTGAAGGATTCGACGCTCATGCTGACTATCTCCCGGCGTTACGCCGCCATAATGCGTGATGACGCGCATTATCCGCTTCTCCCAGAAAAGCGGTCAACTATTGTTACGGTATATCAATAAGCCCAGGGCTTACCGCAAAAATGCAAAAAGGCCCGTAACGGGCCTTTTGCTGAAGCAGGCAGACGCCTTAAGGCAGCATGCCGGCGTGGGACAGGCCCAGACGCTCGTCCAGACCGAACAGGATGTTCAGGTTCTGTACGGCCTGGCCCGACGCGCCTTTGACCAGGTTGTCGATCACCGACAACACGACCACCAGATCGCCATCCTGCGGACGGTGCACGGCAATCCGGCATACGTTGGCGCCCCGCACGCTGCGGGTTTCCGGATGGCTGCCCGCCGGCATCACATCCACGAACGGCTCGTTGGTATAACGTTTCTCGAACAGCGCCTGCAGGTCTACCGACTTGTCCACGACAGTGGCATAGAGCGTCGAGTGAATGCCACGGATCATCGGCGTCAGGTGCGGCACGAACGTCAGGCCGACATCCTTGCCCGCCGCACGGCGCAGGCCCTGGCGAATCTCCGGCAGGTGACGATGACCTTTGACCGCATAGGCCTTCATGCTTTCCGAGGTCTCGGAGTACAGGGAACCGACGCTGGCGCCCCGACCCGCGCCGCTGACACCCGACTTGCAGTCGGCGATCAAGCGCAAAGTATCGGCCAGCCCAGCCTCCAGCAATGGCAGGAAGCCGAGCTGGGTTGCGGTCGGGTAGCAACCCGGAACAGCGATCAGGCGGGCCTTCTTGATCTGTTCGCGATTGACCTCCGGCAGGCCATAGACGGCTTCGTCGAGCAACTCAGGGGCCCCATGGGGCTGGCCGTACCACTTGGCCCACTCATCGGCGTCCTGCAGACGGAAGTCCGCCGACAGGTCGATGACCTTGGTACCGGCAGTCAGCAGCTCACCCGCCAGGGCATGGGCAACACCGTGCGGAGTCGCGAAGAACACCACATCGCAGGCACCGAGGGTCTTGATGTCCGGAACGCTGAATACCAGGCCGTCATAGTGGCCTCGCAGGTTCGGGTACATATCGGCAACGGCAAGGCCCGCCTCGGATCGGGAAGTGATGACCACCACTTCAGCCTGCGGATGCTGTGCCAACAGACGCAGCAATTCGACACCGGTGTAACCCGTGCCGCCGACGATACCGACCTTGACCATAAACCTGCCCTCAACGAACCCACTGGAAAGCCGTCGATGATAGGGGCCGAAAGACCCTGCGACAACCGTCAAGGTGACGCGCGGACACTCCTGCCACTACTATCTTCGCTACCGTGAACCTGGGAATAACCGAAATGCTCTATCTGTGGCTCAAAGCCTTTCACATCGTCAGTCTGGTCTGCTGGTTTGCCGGGCTGTTCTACTTGCCGCGCCTGTTCGTTTATCACGCTCAAAGCGAAGACACGATCAGCAAGGAACGCTTCAGCATCATGGAGCGCAAGCTGTACCGCGGGATCATGGGGCCGGCGATGATTGCCACGCTGATTTTCGGTATCTGGCTGCTGAGCCTGAACCCCAGCGCCTACTTCGGCCAGGGCGGCTGGATGCATGCCAAGCTGACCCTGGTGGTCATCCTGATTGGCTACCACCATATGTGCGGCGCCCAGGTGAAGCGTTTTGCCCGTGGCGAAAACACCCGCAGCCATGTCTTTTACCGCTGGTTCAATGAAGTGCCAGTTCTGGTATTGCTGGCTATCGTAATTCTGGTCGTCGTCCGGCCGTTCTAATTCCTACTAGCCGTTCATTATTCGGGGTACTTCCAATGTCGCTGCCCGCTCTGCTCGAACAACGCTTGCGCCTGCCTGTCGTGGCCGCGCCGATGTTCCTGATTTCCAATCCACAACTGGTTCTGGCGTGCTGCCGCAATGGTGTGGTCGGCAGTTTCCCTGCCCTCAACCAGCGTGAAAGCAGTGGCTTCAAAGCCTGGCTGGAAGAAATCGAAGCAGGCCTTGCGACCCTGGAAAACCCTGCGCCCTATGCCGTCAATTTGATCGTGCATCACAGCAACCCACGCCTGAACGCCGACCTGGCGATCTGCATCGAACACAAGGTGCCTATCGTCATCACCAGCCTGGGCGCGGTGAAGGAACTGGTCGATGCGGTGCATGCTTATGGAGGCCTGGTCTTCCATGACGTCACCACCCGGCGCCACGCGGAAAAAGCCGCCGAGGCCGGGGTCGATGGCCTGATCGCCGTAGCCGCCGGCGCCGGTGGCCACGCCGGGACCTGGAGCCCGTTCTCCCTGATCGCCGAAATCCGCCAGTTCTTCGACAAGACGCTGCTGCTGGCTGGCTGCCTGAACCACGGCCACGAGATCCTCGCCGCACAGTTGCTCGGCGCCGACCTCGCCTACTTCGGCACGCGTTTTATCGGCACCACGGAAAGCCATGCACCGGAGGCCTACAAGGAGATGCTGCTGAGCGCCAAGGCCGCCGACATTGTGCACACCGCGGCAGTCTCCGGGGTTCCGGCAAGCTTCATGCGCCAGAGCCTGGAAAACGCAGGCTTCGACCTTGCCGCCCTGCAGGGCAAAGGCGAAGTCAACTTCGGCTCGAAACTCAAGCCGCTCAGCGACGAAGCCAAAGCCTGGAAAACCGTGTGGTCCGCCGGACAAGGCGTCGGTGAAATCGATGACTTACCGAGCGTCGATCAACTGATCGCCCGTCTGGACGCCGAATACCGTGCCGCGCAGGAACTGGCCGCCCGGCTACCGCAACGCTGGCCGCGCTGAATCGCTGATGTTTTTTGGCCAGCAACGGACGGCTGGCCTTAAACTATCGCCCTGCGAAAGCCCTCTCTATATAGCCGACAAGGACGCCCTGCATGAGCCAAGACCGTTTCAAGATCGTATTTGACGGGGCTCTGCTTCCGGGTGTCGACATCGAACATGCCAAGCAGAAAATCGCCAAGCTGTTCAAAAGCGATATCGCCGCGATCGAGCCTCTGTTCAAGGGACAAAACATCACCCTCAAACGCGACCTCTCCCAACAGGACGCGGACATTTATCTCGCTGCGCTGAACCAGGCCGGGATCGCCCCACGCATCGAACCGGATCTTGCCCCAGGCGCCAGCCAACCTGCACCTCAGCCTGCTCCCCCAGCACCAGCACCAGCACCCGCCCCTTCGCCTTCTGTAGCCTCACCCCAGGCAGAACCCAGCATGACGAATGACTGGCAACGCCCGGCCCCTACGCCGACGCCAGACCCCATGGCCGGCGCGGGTACTTCGCCCTACACCCCGCCTCAAGCCACAGTGGGCGATCCCCTTCCCGAGTTTGGCGAGCTGAAGTTCTACACCGTCGATGGACGCATCGGCCGCCTGCGCTATCTCGCCTGGACCCTGGTGCTGATCCTGCTGACTACCCTGGCCGGCGGCTTCCTGACCGCGGCTCTGGTCGGCAACAGTCTGCAATTGACGGGAATGATCTTCCTCGGCGTCGTAGCACTGGCCTTCGCCTATCTGAACATCACCATTTCCGTTCAGCGCCTGCATGACCTGGGCTGGTCGGGTTGGCTCTGGCTGCTGAATTTGCTGCCTTTTGTGTACGCAGTGTTTCCGCTGCTACTGGCGATCCTGCCGGGCAACACCGGCGCCAATCGTTACGGCGCGCCGCCTCCGCCAAACAGCGGAGTGGTCAAGGGACTTGCCGCGCTGTGGATAATCGTTTTGCTGCTGTCCTTCATCGGTGGTCTCAGCTCGGTCTAGGGCGCCGAGAACAGGAGCAGTGAAAGCAGCAAGCCCGCCCCGGCCACCTGTAGACTATCGGATTGAATTAACGCGCCGCTGCCTGGGACTTTTCCCCACAGGCAACCGGCCGTTGCAATGGAGAACCGCATGACCCGTTACGCTCTGATCACCGGCGCCTCCAGCGGCATAGGCCTGGCCCTGGCCGAAGCGCTGGCCCGGCGCGGCCGCAGCCTGATCCTGGTGGCCCGTCAGCGTGATCAGCTGGAAAGCATCGCCATCGAGTTGACCCAACGCTTTGGTGTGGAGGTGCTGTTCCGAGCCTGCGACCTGTCCGAGCCTTTGCGGCTTTCGGGTTTCCTGCTGGAGCTGGAGGAAGGCGACCGGCAGATCGATCTATTGGTGAACTGCGCCGGCATCGGCACCTGCGGCCCCTTCCTCGCCCAGGACTGGATGACCGAGCAGGACCTGATCGAAGTGAATATTCTGGCCCTTACCCGGCTGTGCCATGCCCTGGGCAACAGCATGGCCTTGCAGGGCGGCGGGCAGATTCTCAACGTCGCCTCGATCGCCGGCTTCTATCCCGGCCCCTGGATGAGCACCTACTACGCCAGCAAGGCCTATGTGCTGCACTTCTCCGAAGGCCTGCGCGAAGAGCTGAAAAACAATGCAGTGAAGGTTTCCGTGCTCTGCCCCGGCCCGACCCGTACCGGTTTCTTTGATACCGCCCAGCTGAACACCAGCAAGCTTAACGACAGCAAACTGCTGATGAGCCCGGAGGAAGTCGCGCTGTACACCGTGCGCGCCCTGGACAAGAATCGCGCCATTATCATCCCCGGCCGCCGCAACCGCTGGTTTGCGTTCAGCCCGCGCCTGGGTTCGCGCTGGCTGACCCGCAAGATTTCCGGCGCCGTCAACAAAGCCTATTGCCCGCGCTGACCTGGCAACCATCTAAGGCTGGGCGCACTCGGCTTGCCTGAGTACACTCAGCCCGGACCAACACAACGGAGAAACAGCTGTGGATACTCTGTTCACCAAGATCATCAACCGGGAAATACCGGCGAAGATCATCTATGAGGACGACCAGGTTCTGGCCTTCCACGATATCGCCCCACAGGCCCCCGTGCATTTCCTGGTAGTTCCGAAAAAGCCGGTACGCACCCTCAATGACCTGACCGAAGACGACAAGCTGCTGGCCGGACATATCCTGTTCACCGCCCAGCGTCTGGCCAGGGAGCTGGGCTGCGAAGAAGGCTTCCGGGTCGTCATGAACTGCAATGAGCTCGGCGGCCAGACCGTGTATCACATTCACATGCACGTTCTGGGTCAACGCCAGATGCACTGGCCGCCGGGCTGATCCCCATCCAGAATGCGCGACAGCACACTTCTCGCCCGCTTTTGCCGAGAGTGTGCTGATCCAGCGCAGGCCTCAGCCCATCGATTGGGGTAAACTGGCCGCCGTGATTCTTCCCGGAGGTAAGCATGACTACCCAACGTCACTACTCGCCGATTGACCGTCTACTGCTGCAGGCAGATGCGGCAATGCGTACCTTGCTGCCCTTCAGCGGCCAGCCTTATCGCCCTTCCCCTGCCATCGTGCAGCCGGACGTGCAGATGAGCGAAGAGGACACCAAGCATGTCGCCGGCCTGATGCGCATCAACCATACCGGCGAAGTCTGCGCCCAGGCGCTGTACCAGGGCCAGGCACTGACCGCCAAGCTGCCGCAAGTGCGCGCAGCCATGGAGCATGCCGCGGAAGAAGAAATCGATCACCTGGTCTGGTGCGAGCAACGCATTCACCAACTGGGTAGCCACACCAGCGTGCTCAACCCACTGTTTTATGGCATGTCGTTCGGCATCGGCGCAGTGGCCGGGCTGATCAGCGACAAGGTCAGCCTGGGGTTCGTGGCCGCCACTGAAGATCAGGTGTGCAAACACCTCAACGAACACCTTGAGCAATTGCCGGCCGAGGACGAAAAATCCCGGGCGATTCTCGAGCAGATGCGCATCGACGAAGAACAACACGCCGAAAGCGCCCTGGACGCGGGCGGATTCCGCTTCCCGGCGCCGGTAAAATTCGGCATGAGCCTACTGGCCAAGGTCATGACCAAAAGCACTTACCGGATCTGAGCGATACAAATCGCAGGCAAAAAAAGGGCGCTTTTTCAGCGCCCTTTCTTTTGCCGCGAATTCAGAAGGGTTGAATGGCGACTCAACCGAGCTCGACGATTTCGTAATCGTGAGTGATGGCAACCCCGGCCGTACCGAGCATGATCGATGCCGAGCAGTATTTTTCCGCCGACAGCTCGATGGCGCGCTTGACCTGGGCTTCTTTCAACCCGCGGCCCTTGACCACAAAGTGCATGTGGATCTTGGTGAAGACCTTGGGATCCTCTGTCGCACGCTCGGCGTCGAGGAAGGCTTCGCAACTTTCGACAGCCTGGCGGGATTTCTTCAGGATGCTGACCACGTCGAAGTTGCTGCAACCGCCTACGCCGAGCAGGAGCATTTCCATCGGGCGCACGCCCAGGTTACGACCACCGGCTTCCGGCGGGCCATCCATTACCACCACATGACCGCTGCCCGATTCCCCGAGGAACATGGCTTCGCCAGCCCATTGGATGCGTGCCTTCATCGCCAAGACTCCACTGCTAAAAAAGGGTCGCCAGCTTAGCACAGGGGCCCGGGATGGCAGCGCTTTGCCTGTTCGGGTGCCACACTCAGTTCTGATAGGAAAATTCTTAATTACCCAAAGGAAGCGTCTGTTAAGCTGGCGCCAAATCACTGGCGCATTGCCAGCTATCGGCGATCCAGCTTGACCGCCCCATAAAAAAACCAAATCACACCGTGCTGTCTTTTCGGGATACAACCATGGTTGCTCTTGCCCCTACACCCAAGATCAAGAACCTCGACAAGCTGTTGATGCACTGCCAGCGCCGCCGTTATCAGGCCAAGAGCAACATCATCTGCGCCGGCGACCAGTCGGACACGCTGTTCTTCATCGTCAAAGGCTCAGTCACCATCCTGATCGAAGATGACGACGGTCGGGAAATGATCATCGCCTACCTCAATGCCGGGGATTTTTTCGGCGAGCTGGGCCTGTTCGAACAAGCCGGGCATGAGCAGCAACGCAGCGCCTGGGTACGGGCCAAGGTCGAATGTGAAGTCGCGGAGATCAGCTATGCAAAATTCCGTGAGCTGTCTCAACAGGACCCAGACATTCTGTACGTGCTCAGCGGCCAGATCGCCCAACGCCTGCGCAACACTACCCGCAAAGTCGGCGACCTGGCGTTCTTCGATGTCACCGGGCGAGTGGCCCGCTGCCTGCTCGAACTGTGCAAGCAGCCAGATGCCATGACCCATCCGGACGGCATGCAGATCAAGGTGACTCGCCAGGAAATCGGGCGGATCGTCGGCTGCTCAAGGGAGATGGTCGGCCGGGTGCTCAAGGACCTCGAAGAACGCAACCTGGTCCATGTCAAAGGCAAGACCATGGTGGTGTTCGGCACCCGTTAGAGCGGCAGGAACTGCGCCAGCGTCTGCCGGTACAGGGCATCCAGGCGCTCGATGGCATTCGGCGCGGCGAATGCCTCATGCAAGGCGATATGGCTCTCGGCGCGGCAACGCTGCTCCAGGCCACAGGCCTGATTGAAACGATTGACCGCCGCCACCATGGTTTCCCGCTCGTCATCCAGCAACAGCGCGCCATGCACCAATCCAACCGGACGCGTCCCACCCTTGCTCTGGCGCCAACGCTGGGCGGTGCCGACCATCTTGCGCCCGTTGAGATTGACGTTGAACCGGCCATCGCAGAAAGCGCCCTCGACTTCACCCAGGGAGGGCTCGCCTCCCAGCTCGGAAAGCAGGTCGCAGATCGGCTGGCACAAACGGCGATAGCCGGTTTCGATCCGATTCTGATCACCCTCGCTGCGAGGCGGCGCATAAACCAGCGCGATATTGACCGTCGCCGCCGATTGCGGCACCGGCTCCCCACCGGTTTCTCGCAGCAACACCGGCCAGCCACTGGCGGCCAGCGCGTCGCAGGCCTGCTCGAACCCCGGCAAACGGCTCAAGCGTCGCGGCATCACCAAGGCCCTGTCGCTCGGCTGCCAGAACAACAAACCGTACTCCTGGTCACCGGTGCATACCTGGGCGAGCAGATCCTGTTCGGCCTGCAGGCCGGCTTCGACGGTCAGGGAAAGGGGCTGGGTCATGGCAGTAAAGGTCCTTTGCGATAGGTATAAAAAAGCCGGCGGCGCCGGCTTCTTCATCAACTCAGGTTCAGTCCAGGGTCGAACCGCTCACCGGTACGCCGCGTTCCGGGAAGAACAGGCGCTGCAGTTCCAGGCCTGGGCTCTCGGCCCGCATAAAGGCCTCGCCCACCAGGAAGGAGTAAACGTCGCTGATTTCCATCAGCTCGACATCGGCCCGGTTGAGGATACCGCTCTCGGTGATCACCAGACGATCGCGCGGAATCTGCGGCAACAGATCGAGGGTGGTCTCCAGATTGACCTCGAAGGTGTGCAGGTTACGGTTGTTGATGCCCACCAGCGGCGTGTCGAGGGTTTTCAGGGCACGCTCCAGCTCGTTGCCATCATGCACTTCGACCAACACATCAAGACCCACGCCTTTGGCCACGGCGGCCAGTTCGGCCATCCTGGCATCATCCAGCGCGGCCACGATCAACAGCACGCAGTCGGCCCCCAAGGCACGGGCTTCGACGATCTGGTACGGATCGATCATGAAGTCCTTGCGAATCACCGGCAACGAACAGGCGGCACGCGCCTGTTGCAGATAGGCATCGGCGCCCTGGAAGTAATCGATATCAGTGAGTACCGACAAGCAGGTCGCGCCGCCCTTCTCATAGCTCTTGGCGATCTCTGCCGGCACAAAATGCTCGCGGATCACGCCTTTGCTCGGCGAGGCTTTCTTGATTTCGGCGATCACCGCCGGCTGCTTGAGCCTGGCCTGGTCAAGCAGCGCCTTGGCAAAGCCGCGCGGCGCATCCGCGGCACGGGCCTGGCCTTCAAGTTCGGCCAGGCTTACTCGTGCGCTACGCTCAGCCACTTCCTCGACCTTGCGGGCGAGGATTTTTTCCAGAACCGTCGGCACACTCATCCTTCATTCTCCTGCTTGAATACCGCGGTAAAGGCACCCAACTCCTCAAGCTTCTCGCGAGCCAGCCCGGTGTGCAAAGCATCATGGGCCAGGGCCACGCCCTCTTTCAGGCTGCTGGCATGGTCCGCCGCATAGAGCGCGGCACCGGCATTGAGCACGATCATCTCCGCCGCTTTCTGCCCGTGCTCGGTCTTGCGCCGCCCCAGGGCATCGCGAATCAGCTCGAGCGATGCCGCCGGGCTTTCGACCACCAGGCCGAACAGGCTCTGGCTCTTCATGCCGAGGTCTTCGGGCTGAACCCAATATTCAGTGATCTGGTCGTCCTTCAGCTCAGCAACGAAGGTCGGCGCGGCGAGGCTGAACTCATCCAAGCCATCCTGAGAGTGCACCACCAGCACATGCTTGCTGCCCAGGCGTTGCAAAACCTCGGCCAACGGCCGGCACAACGCCTGAGTGAACACACCCACCACCTGATGTTTAACGCCGGCCGGATTCGTAAGCGGGCCAAGCATGTTGAACAGGGTGCGCAGGCCGAGATCGCGACGCGGGCCAGCGGCGTACTTCATGGCACCGTGATGGGACTGGGCGAACATGAAACCAATACCGACGTTGTCGATACAGCGGGCGACCTGTACCGGCGTCAGGTTCAGGTAGATACCGGCGGATTCGAGCAGGTCGGCACTGCCGCTTTTCCCGGACACCGCGCGGTTGCCGTGCTTGGCCACCGTGCAACCGGCTGCGGCGACCACAAAGGAAGAAGCCGTGGACACGTTGAAGATGTTCGCACCGTCACCGCCGGTGCCGACCACATCGACCACACCGTCGAGGGTTTTCAGCTCGACCTTGTCCGCCAGCTCGCGCATGACCGAAACAGCGCCGACGATTTCGTCGATGCTTTCGCTTTTCATGCGCATGGCCATCATGAAGGCGCCGATCTGTGCATCGGTGCACTGGCCGGTCATGATTTCACGCATGACCTGGCGCATTTCATCGGTGCTCAGATCGAGGTGGCCGACGATACGGCTCAGGGCAGTCTTGATATCCATGGAAAGTCCTTAGCGCGTGCCGCCGCTCTGTTTGAGGAAGTTGGCGAACAGCTCGTGGCCCTGCTCGGTGAGAATAGACTCGGGGTGAAACTGCACACCCTCGATGTTCAGCGTCTTGTGGCGCAGCCCCATGATCTCGTCGACGGAGCCGTCTTCCAGTTGGGTCCAGGCGGTCAGTTCGAGGCAGTCCGGCAACGTATCGTGCTTGACCACCAGGGAATGGTAACGGGTCACGGTCAACGGATGGTTCAGACCGGCGAATACACCCTTGTCCTGGTGAAATACCGGGCTAGTCTTACCGTGCATCACCTGCCGCGCGCGCACCACGTCGCCGCCAAAGGCCTGGCCAATGGACTGGTGGCCCAGGCAAACGCCCAGGATCGGCAGCTTGCCGGCGAAATGCTTGATCGCTTCGATGGACACACCGGCTTCGGTCGGCGTGCAAGGACCGGGCGACACGACGATCCGCTCAGGGTTGAGCGCTTCGATTTCAGCCACGGTCAGTTCGTCGTTGCGCACCACCTTGACCTCGGCACCCAGCTCGCCAAGGTATTGCACAACGTTATAGGTAAAGGAGTCGTAGTTATCGATCATCAGCAACATGGGGATTACAACCTCTTGAACTCACTGACTTTTAATACAGCCTTCAGTGGATTGCCCGCTGGCAGGCCCGCCGGAGGTTGCAATCACTCAACCAGCACAAGCGGAGTCGAACAGGGGTAAAGAAGGCAAAACGGTACAGGTCCGGCCGGGCCGGCAGAGAAAAGTTAGGCGCGCCAACGCCAACGGGCGTGTGCCTTAACAACTCGCATCAAGAGTTTGCTGACGATCAACACGGGGAAGGTCTCATTCATACGTTCAGGCACAGTAACTTAGCTGAGCAGAGGGTGCAATATGGCGGGGCCCGCGCCCGGATAAACAAGCGATATGGCTTATCGCCATAACTGAAACGCAAAAGTTTTTGGTACTGTCGTTTCGTTCTCTACAACAATAAATAAAACGGACTTGCTCATGATCAAAAAGACGTTGTTCGTACCACTCGCCGGCAGTCTTTTGTCCCTGGCCTGCGCTCAAGCGATCGCAGCCCCCTCCCCCTATTCCAGCTTTATCGTGTTCGGCGACAGCCTCAGCGATGCCGGGCAATTCGCCGATCCCGGCGGTCCCGCGGGCGCGACCCAGCGCTTTACCAACCGCACCGGCCCGGTCTACCTGGATGGTAGCGGGGAAGTCCGCTCCGCCAACTCGACGCAATTGCTGGGGGCCAAACTGGGCTTCTCGGACGACCAGCTCGCCGCGTCGACCTCGGCGACCCGCGCCAGCGAAGGCCTGCCTGATGGCAACAACTGGGCAGTCGGCGGTTATCGCACCGACCAGATTCTCGACTCGATTACCACCACTTCGACCGCCGGCAGCCGCAGCCGCCCTGGCTATCTGGTGGCCAACGATTTCCGCGCCGACCCGAATGCCCTCTATTACCTGTCGGGCGGCGGCAACGACTTCCTCCAGGGCCGCGTCACCAGCCTTGACCAGGCCAACGCCGCGGCCGGCCGCCTGGTCGACAGCGTGCAAACTCTGCAACAGGCCGGCGCCCGCTACATCATGGTCTGGCTGTTGCCGGATATCGGCCTGACCCCGGCAATCAACGGCAGCCCGTTGCAAGGGTTCACTTCCCAGCTTAGTGCCCAATTCAATACCGAACTGGTCCGACAGCTGCAAACGGTCGATGCCGAAGTCATTCCCCTCAACATTCCCGTCCTGTTGAAGGAAAGCTTCGCCAACCCGGCACAGTTCGGCCTGGCCACCGACCAGAACCTCACCGCCACCTGCTTCAGTGGCAATGGCTGCACGGAAAACGCCCGCTATGGCATTCACAGCGCCACGCCGGACCCAAGCAAGCTGATCTACAACGACTCGGTCCACCCCACCGAAGCCGGCCAACGGCTGATCGCCGATTACGCGTACTCCTTGCTGGCGGCGCCCTGGGAAATAACCCTGCTCCCGGAAATGGCCCAGAGCACCCTGCGCGCGCACCAGGATGAGCTGCGCAACCAATGGCAGGCCGACTGGGAAAACTGGCAGGGCGTGGGTCAATGGCGGGCGATAGTTGCCGCGGGCGGCCAGCACCAGGACTTCAACAGCCAGCGCAGCGGCGCCAGCGCCGACGGCAACGGCTTCAATCTGAACATCGGCGGCAGCTACCGGCTCGACGAGGCCTGGCGAGTCGGCGTGCTGGCCGGCGCCTATCGGCAGAAGCTCGAGGCGGGCAACAACGACTCGGACTACAAACTCAACACCTACCTGGGCACCGCCTTCATCCAGTACCAGCAAAACCGCTGGTGGGCCGACGCGGCAGCCACCGCCGGGCACCTGGACTACGACAACCTCAAGCGCAAATTCGACCTGGGGCCCAATGAGCGCGGGGAAAAAGGCGACACCAGCGGCGATGTCCTGGCCTTCAGTGCTCGCCTGGGCTACGACATCGCGCAGCAGGCCAGCAGCCCGTGGCACCTGTCGCCGTTCATCAGCGCCGACTATGCACGGGTCAAGGTCGACGGCTATTCCGAGGACGGCAACGACTCCACCGCGCTGACCTTCGATGACCAGAAACGCACGTCGCGGCGCCTGGGCATCGGCCTGCAGGGCAAGTACCAGATCACCCGGCAAACCCAGGTGTTCGGCGAAATCGCCCACGAAAAGGAATACGAGGACGATACCCAGAAGCTGACCATGGCCCTCAACAGCCTGCCGGATAACCGCTACACCCTCGAAGGCTATACCCCGCAGACCAACCTCAACCGCCTGAACCTCGGAGTCAGCCACAAGCTCACCCAGGACCTGGCCTTGCGCGCCAGCTACAACATCCGCAAGGACGATGACTTCACCCAGCAAGGCATCAACGTCGGGGTCAGCCTCGACTTCTGAACCGCAGGCCATAAAAAACGCTGCCCCCGTGAGGAGGCAGCGTTTTTTTATGGCTCGTTGTCCGACTCAGCTATCGGGAGTCTGCTCAGCCAAGGCCACCGCGCGGAACATCGCGCGACGCTTGTTCAGGGTTTCTTCCCATTCCAGCGCAGGCACCGAGTCGGCGACGATACCGCCACCGGCCTGCACATGCAGCTCGCCGTCCTTGATCACCGCCGTACGAATGGCGATGGCGGTGTCCATGTTGCCGTTCCAGGCGAAATACCCCACCGCCCCGCCATACACACCACGCTTGACCGGCTCCAGCTCGTCGATGATTTCCATCGCGCGGATCTTCGGCGCGCCGGACAAGGTGCCCGCTGGCAGAATCGCCCGCAGCGCGTCCATCGCGGTCAGTCCGGCCTTCAACTGGCCAGTGACGTTGGAAACGATGTGCATCACGTTGGAATAACGCTCGATCACCATCTTCTCGGTGAGCTTCACCGAACCGATCTCGGAAACCCGCCCGGTGTCGTTGCGCCCCAGGTCGATCAGCATCAGGTGTTCGGCGATTTCCTTGTCATCGGACAACAGGTCCTTCTCCAGTGCCAGATCCGCCTCTTCGCTGGCGCCGCGTGGACGGGTGCCGGCGATCGGGCGAACGGTGATCAGGTTGTCTTCGACCCGCACCAGCACTTCCGGCGAACTGCCGACCACATGGAAGTCGCCGAAGTTGAAGAAGTACATGTAAGGCGTCGGATTGAAGCAACGCAGGGCGCGATACAGGTCAATCGGCGCCGCCTTGAAATCGATGGACATGCGCTGCGACGGCACCACCTGCATGCAGTCGCCCGCCAGGATGTACTCCTTGATGGTATCGACGGCACGCTCGTAGTCACCCTGGGTAAAGCTGGAGCGGAACACCGGGTCGGCCGCCTGCTGCTTGCTGAAGTCCAGGCCAGAACGCGGGGTGATGGGCTGGCGCAGCTTCTCCAGCAACGCTTGCAGGCGTGCCTGGCCTTGCTCGAAGGCATCGTCCCGGGACGGGTCGGCGAGGACGATGGCGTGCATCTTGCCGGCGAGGTTATCGAACACCACCACAGCGTCGGAGACCATCAGCAGAATGTCCGGCACACCGATCGGATCCGGGTTCGGACATTTGCCCAGGCGCCTCTCCACATAACGCACACAGTCGTAACCGAAGTAGCCGACCAGGCCACCATTGAAGCGCGGCAGGCCCGCGATGGTCGGCACCTGGTAGCGCGCCTTGAACTCTTCGACGAACGCCAGCGGATCGGCCACGTCATGGCTTTCGGTCTCGACGCCATCGACGGTGATGCTGACATGGTGGTCATGCACCCGCAGCACGGTGCGGCAGGGCAAGCCGATGATCGAATAACGGCCCCACTTCTCGCCGCCCTGCACCGACTCCAGCAGGTAGGAGTTGGGCTGGTCGGCCAGTTTCAGGTAGATCGACAGCGGCGTGTCGAAGTCGGCCAGGGTTTCGCAGGCAAGCGGGATGCGGTTGTAGCCGGCAGCGGCCAAACGCAGGAATTCTTCGCGGATCATGAGGTGCCTCGTGGCTTGAGGTTCTGACAGTCAGGTATGCAAACGCGCCGGAAGACCGGCCAGGAACAAGTCAGGCGCGCCAACGCCAGCGGGCCAGGGCCTTGATGACTTTCATCCAGAGTTTGCGAGTGACCACCACGATGGCGTTTCCAGGAGGGGATTGAACAGCGTCGGGCAACGTTATCTCAGCGGCCGGATCCAGGCAACCGGGAATTAGCTGGCGCAGATCGTCGATCACCAGGGCCGGCATTTCCTCGGCAATCGGCCGTCCGTGGTTGTAGCCATAGCTCAATGCCACGCACTTTACACCCGCGGCTTTCGCCGCCTGCACGTCGCTGCGCGAGTCACCGACGAACAGCGATTGCGAGGCAGGGATACTGGCCATTTTCATGACGAAGAACAGCGCTGCCGGGTCGGGTTTCTTCTGCGGCAGGGTATCGCCACCGATGATCCAGCGGAAATAACGGCCGATCTTCATCTGATCCAGCAAGGGCGCGACGAAACGCTCCGGCTTATTGGTGATCAGCGCCATTTCGACGCCCTGCTTGTGCAGCCATTTGAGGGTGTCGCGCACGCCAGGGTAGACCACGGTCAGTTCGTGGCCATCCTCATAGGCATTGTTGAACAGCTCCAGCCCGCGCTCAGCCTCGACATCGTCGACGCCCTGCGCCGCGATGTCGTTGGCCAGGGCCCGACGCACCAGCATCTGCACGCCGTTGCCGACCCACTCGCGCACCGCCTCGATACCGGCGGGCGGGCGCCCCAGTTTGAGCAGCATGTCGTCCACGGCCGCCGCGAGGTCGGGAACCGAATCGACCAGGGTGCCATCCAGGTCGAACATCACCAGCCGCGGCAGACGCCCCGGGAACAGCTGCTCGAAACCGCTCATGGACGGGCCAGCGCCAGTTCGGCGCGCATCTTCTCGATCACGTCCCGGTAGTTCGGCGCATTGAAGATCGCCGAGCCCGCGACGAAGGTATCGGCACCCGCGGCAGCGATTTCACGAATGTTGTGCACATTCACCCCGCCGTCGATTTCCAGGCGGATATCGCGACCGGAAGCGTCGATCAGGGCACGGGCCTCACGCAGCTTGTCGAGGGTACCCGGAATGAACTTCTGGCCGCCGAAACCCGGGTTGACGCTCATCAGTAGGACCATGTCGACCTTGTCCATGACGTACTTGAGCACGTCCAGCGGGGTGGCCGGGTTGAACACCAGGCCAGCCTTGCAGCCGCCTTCGCGAATCATCTGCAGGGAACGGTCGACGTGCAGCGTGGCTTCCGGGTGGAAGGTGATGTAAGTCGCACCGGCCTCGATGAAGTCGCCGATGATGCGATCCACCGGGCTCACCATCAGGTGGGCGTCGATCGGCGCGGTGATGCCGTACTTACGCAGGGCAGCGCAGACCATCGGACCGATGGTCAGGTTGGGCACGTAATGGTTGTCCATGACATCGAAGTGCACGATATCGGCGCCAGCGGCGAGAACATTGTCCACTTCCTCGCCCAGGCGGGCGAAATCGGCGGAGAGGATCGACGGAGCAATTGCGAAGGGCTGCATGACGCACCTTTTTGAGCAGAATCACGGTGGCGCGCATTGTATACCTCATGCTTTGGCGCGCGCACCGTGACCGCGATGATCAGTAAGCCGCGCGATAGATCTTCTCTATATCGCCCGGGCTCAGTTTGCGCGGGTTGTTGCGCATCAGACGCTCGATCCCCGCGGCCTCCACCGCCATGGACGGAATGGCCTCCTCCGGCACCCCGAAGCTGCGCAGCCCCGAGGGAATCTCCACCGCGGCGCAGAGCTGGGTCATGGCCTCGACGGCCTTGTCGGCCGCCTCGGCCGCACTCAGATGAGCGGTCTTCACCCCCATGGCCTCGGCGATATCCTGCATGCGCTCGACACAGGCCATCTTGTTCCAGGTCATGACGTACGGCAGCAGCAAGGCATTGCTGACGCCATGGGCGATGTTGAAGCGCCCGCCCAGTGGATAAGCCAGCGCGTGCACCGCGCCGACCCCGGCGTTGCCGAAGGCCATGCCGGCCATCAGGCTGGCGGTGGCCATGTCTTCGCGGGCCTGCAGGTGGGCAGGATTGGCGTACGCCTTGGGCAGCGCCTGGGCGATCAGCTTGATGGCGCCAAGGGCCAGGGAGTCGGTGATGGGCGAGGCGTTGAGCGACAGATACGACTCGATGGCATGCACCAGGGCATCGACACCGCTGGCGGCAGTCACACTGCGCGGGCAGGTCAGGGTCATCTGCGGGCTGACCAGCGCCACATCCGGCAACAGGTAATCGCTGACAATGCCCTTTTTCAGCTGCGCGACCTTGTCCGAGAGAATCGCCACATTGGTGACTTCGGAGCCAGTGCCCGCCGTGGTGGGAATGGCAATCAGCGGCGGCCCCTTGCGCGGCACCTGGTCGATCCCGAACAGGTCTTCCAGCGCCCCGTGATAACCGGCGTAGGCCGCGACGCTTTTGGCGATATCGATGGCGCTGCCGCCGCCCAGGCCGATCAGCCCGTCGTGCCCACCCTCGCGGTAAACCTGCATGCAATCTTCGACGATGGCGATTTCCGGGTCGGGCAGCACCCGGTCGAAAATCTCGTAATCCCGCCCCCCCAGTTGTGCCAGTGCCAGCTCCACGGTACCGGACTTGACCAGCGCGGCATCGGTGACGATCAGCGGGTTATCGATATCCAGGCGGCTCAGTTCGGTGGACAGTTGCTCGATCGCGGCGGAGCCGGTGAGCAGTTTGTGGGCGATTTTGAAAGAGGAAAGACTCATGGGCGCGGCCTCTTATATAGGTGGGAGCTGGCACAAGAGTAGCTGGGGATTGAGGGTTGTCTGCTATTTCAGCGATGAATGCCGGAGCAGATCGCCCCCACGGCCGGCGCGGGAGCGATCTGTCAGTGGCGATCAGACCGGAGCGGTACGCAGTTTTTCGCTGCGGCCACGCAGCCATTCCAGGGTCAGCAGCAGAATCACCGAGAATGCGATCAGCAGTGTCGCCGCGGCGGCGATGGTCGGGCTGAGGTTTTCGCGGATACCGCTGAACATCTGCCGGGGCAAGGTGGCTTGCTCGGGGCCGGCGAGGAACAGCGTGACCACCACTTCATCGAACGAGGTGGCAAAGGCGAACAGCGCGCCGCTGATCACCCCCGGCGCGATCAACGGCAGGGTCACCCGGCGGAACGCCGTCAGCGGCGAAGCGCCAAGGCTGGCCGCGGCCCGCACCAGGTTCTGGTTGAAGCCCTGCAAGGTGGCCGAGACCGTGATGATCACGAACGGCACGCCTAGTACAGCGTGGACGATGATCAGCGAGAAGAAGCTGTTGCCCATGCCCAGGGGCGCGAAGAACAGGTAGCTGGCCACGCCGATGATCACCACCGGCACCACCATCGGCGAAATCACCAGCGCCATCACCAGCGCCTTGCCGGGGAAGTCACCGCGGGTCAGGCCGATCGCCGCCAGCGTGCCGAAGACCATCGCCAGCACCGTGGCCGCCGGGGCGACGATGATGCTGTTCTTCAGGGCGCGCATCCACTCCGCCGAGCCGAAGAAGTCGTGATACCACTGCAGCGAGAAACCTTGTAGCGGGTACACCAGGAAGCTGCCCGAGTTGAACGACAGCGGAATGATCACCAGCACCGGCAGGATCAGGAACAACAGGATCACGCCGCAGAGAATCCGCAAGCTGTAGAACCAGACCCGCTCGACGGGCGACATGTAAGGGCTCAGCATTTCGATTCTCTCCTTAGCTCAGGCGCAGGCGACTGGCGCCCACCAGCCAGCTGTAAATCAGATACAGCACGATGGTCGCCAACAGCAGCAGGCCGCCCAGCGCGGTCGCCATACCCCAGTTGATGCTGGTGTTGGTGTAGAAGGCGACGAAGTAGCTGACCATCTGGTCGTTCGGGCTGCCCAGCAACGCCGGGGTGATGTAGTAGCCGATGGCGAGGATGAACACCAGCAGGCAACCGGCGCCGACGCCGGCATAGGTCTGCGGGAAATACACCCGCCAGAAGCTGGCGAACGGATGGCAACCGAGGGAAATCGCCGCACGCATATAGGTCGGCGAGATGCCTTTCATCACGCTGTAGATCGGCAGGATCATGAACGGCAGCAGAATGTGCACCATGGAGATGTAGACCCCGGTGCGGTTGAACACCAGTTCCAGCGGCTTGTCGATCACGCCCATGGCCATCAGCGCGCTGTTGATCAGGCCGCCCGATTGCAGCAGCACGATCCACGCCGCCACGCGCACCAGGATCGAAGTCCAGAACGGCAGCAGCACCAGAATCATCAGCAGGTTACTCTGGCGCGCCGGCAGGTTGGCCAGCAGGTAAGCCAGGGGATAGGCCAGCACCAGGCAGATACCGGTAATCACCAGGCCCATCCAGAAAGTCCGGGCGAAGATATCCAGGTAGATGGCCTGGTCAGGGGTCGCCGGGGCGATCTCCCCCAGGTCGTCGATCCGATGGTCGACGGCGGCCAACAGGTAGAACGGCGTCAGGTTGCTGGTGTTGCGGCGTACCGCCTGCCAGTAGGCCGGGTCGCCCCAACGCTCGTCGATGGCCTCCAGCGCTTCTTTATAGGAAGCCGGTTCCTCCTTGAACGGCAGGGCCCGGGCGGTTTTGGTCAGCAGGCTGCGATAGCCGGCCAACTCCATGTTCAGTCGCTTGGACAGATCGCCCAGGGTTTGCTGCTTGCGCGCTTCGGCCAAATCCTCGCTCAGCGCCTTGTACACCGGCTCGGCCGGCAGACCACGTCCGTCCCAACCGGCCACGGCGACCACGGTGCGCGGCATGCCTTCGACCACTTCCGGGTTACCGACGCTCTTGTACAGCAGCGCGGCGATAGGCACGAGAAACACCAGCAGCAGGAACAGCACCAGCGGCGCGATCAACGCTTGCGCTTTCCAGCGGTTGACCCGCTCGGCACGCGCCAGGCGCTGCTTGAGGCTGGGGCTGGTGACCTCGTTCAGGGGAACGCTAATGGCCATGACGAACTCCGCAAATCTTTAAACGGTAACGGCGTCACCCGCGGGTGACGCCGCCCATGCATGACGCCTTACTTGGCCGCCCACGAGTTGAAACGCTGTTCCAGTTGCTCACCGTTGTCAGCCCAGAAGCTGACGTCGATCTGCACCTGGTTGGCGATGTTTTCCGGGGTGGTCGGCATGTCTTTCAGGATGTCCTTGGCCAGCAGCGGAACCGCCTGGGTATTGGCCGGACCGTAGGCGATGTTTTCCGAGTAGGTCTTCTGCTGCTGCGGCTGCACCGAGAAGGCGATGAATTTCTTCGCCGCTTCGGCGCGGGTCTTGTCCAGGCCTTTCGGAATGGCCCAGGCGTCGAAGTCGTAGATACCGCCATTCCACACGACTTTCAGGTTGCTTTCCTTCTGTACCGCGGCGATCCGGCCGTTGTAGGCCGAACTCATGACCACGTCACCGGAAGCCAGGTACTGCGGCGGCTGGGCGCCGGCTTCCCACCACTGGATGCTCGGCTTGAGTTCATCGAGCTTCTTGAAGGCACGATCCTGGCCGTCCTTGCCGGCCAGCACCTTGTACACATCCTTGGGCGCGACGCCGTCGGCCATCAGGGCGAATTCCAGGGTGTACTTGGCGCCCTTGCGCAGGCCGCGCTTGCCCGGGAATTTCTGGGTGTCCCAGAAATCCGCCCAGCTGGTCGGCGCGGTCTTCAGCTTGTCGGCGTTATAGGCCAGGACGGTCGACCAGACGAAGAACCCCACGCCACAAGGCTGGATCGCGCCCTTGACGTAATCCTCGGGCTTGCCGAACAGCTCGGGGTCGAGCTGCTCGAACATGTCTTCGTCGCAACCGCGGGACAGCTCCGGCGACTCGACTTCCACCAGGTCCCAGGACACGCTCTTGGTGTCGACCATGGCTTTGACCTTGGCCATCTCACCGTTGTATTCGCCAGCGACGATCTTGCCGTTGCCCGCGGCTTCCCACGGGGCATAGAAGGCCTTGACCTGGGCCGCCTTGTTCGCCCCGCCAAAGGACACCACGGTCAGGTCCGGGCCCGCCGCCATCGCGTGCGATGCGCCCATCAGGCCCAATGTCAAAGCGGTGAATTTCAGGGATCTCAACATTTATTGTTCTCTCCACGTGCAGGGTTGGTGAAGCAAGGGGGCGATCAATGCGCCTCTAGAAGTGGGTCGAGCGCGCGAACGTGCTCGACCTGCCAGCCAAGCGGAACCACATCGCCCACCGCCAGCTCCGGATCGAGCTCGGCAATCGGCTGTTTCACGAAGAAGTCGGTCTTGCCACAGACTTCCAGGCGAACCCGGACGTGGTCGCCCAGATAGATGAATTCCGCCACCCTCCCTGAGAAGCGGTTGACACAACTTTCGCTGGAGCCATTGAGGCTCACACGCTCCGGACGAATCGACAGGGTCACCGGCTCGCCGGTCTTGCCGACATTGACCGCCAGCGCCTCGACCTTCTCGCCGCGTCCCAGCTCGACCACGCAGCGGTCACCGCTGTGGCTGTGCAGGCGGCCGTTGAGGCGGTTGTTCTCGCCGATGAAGTTGGCGACAAAGGTGTTCTTCGGCTCTTCGTAAAGGGTCCGAGGCGGGGCGATCTGCTGGATCTCGCCCTGGTGGAACACCGCGACCCGGTCGGACATGGTCAGGGCTTCGCCCTGGTCGTGGGTCACGTAGACCACGGTCACGCCGAGGCGTTGGTGCAGGTGCTTGATTTCCATCTGCATGTGTTCGCGCAGCTGTTTGTCCAGCGCGCCGAGAGGTTCGTCCATCAGCACCAGCTGCGGCTCGAACACCAGCGCCCGGGCCAGGGCCACCCGCTGCTGCTGGCCACCGGACAGCTGCGCCGGATAACGCTGGGCGAAGGACTCGAGCTGGACCATGCTCAGCACGCGTTTGACCCGCTCGCTGATATCGGTCTTGCTCAGGCCGCGCACCGACAGCGGGAACGCCAGGTTCTCGGCCACGGTCATGTGCGGGAACAACGCATAGTTCTGGAACACCATACCGATATCGCGCTTGTGCGGCGGCACGTTGTTGATCGCCCGCCCGGCCAGCTGGATCTCCCCGGCGGTCGGGGTCTCGAAGCCAGCCAGCATCATCAGGCTGGTGGTCTTGCCGGAGCCGGATGGCCCGAGCAGGGTAAGGAACTCGCCTTTGCGAATGTCCAGGTTGAGGTCTTTGACGATCAGGTTTTCGCCGTCGTAGCTCTTTTGCACACCACGGAAACTGACCAGTACATCACTCGTCCCAGCGCTTGAATCGACCTCGCTCATACCCACACCTTTTGTTTTTTGACGGCTGTGGACTAAGCCTAGTGGAGGCCACAAGCCGCGCAAATCGGGGGGTATGAGAGATTGGCCTCAGCCGGATGGAAGGTTCCTTGTAGGAATCCCCCTACAAGGATGGCGCGATTGGACAAGTCCCGGCACAAGCCCGGCGAGGATCATGGCCATAAGCCGGTTTTCGTGTCGCAAATAGGTACGTGTAGCCGCTGCCGCAGGCTGCGGCAGCGGCTACAGATCCATTCAGAGCAGCTTGTGCTCCATCGCGTACTTCACCAGCTCGGCCAGGGAGGTGATGTTGAGCTTCTGCATCAGCCGCGCCTTGTGGGTACTGATGGTCTTGCTGCTCAAGGCCAGCTGTTGGGCGATATCGTTGACGTTGGCACCCTGGGCCAGCCGTTCGAACACGGAAAACTCGCGCTCCGACAGCAGGGAATGCAGGGGCCGGGTGTCCGTCAGGCCCACTTCGAAGACCATCCGGTCGGCCAGCTCCGGGTCGATATAACGCCCGCCCGCCGCCACCTTGCGGATCGCCGTCAGCAGCAGCGCCGGGTCGCTGTCCTTGGTGGCATAACCGGCCGCCCCCACCTTCAGCGCCCGGGCCGCCATCTGCGCCTCGTCATGCATCGACAGCACCAGGATCGCCGGCGGATTGTTCAGCGCGCGGATCCGCGGGATCGCCTCCAGGCCGTTGACGCCAGGCATGGAAATATCCAACAGCACCACCTCACAAGGCACATGGCGCAGGGTTTCCAATAGCTGCTCGCCATTGCTCGCCTCCCCCACCACCGTCAGGTCCTTGGCCAGGCCGATCAACTGCTTGATGCCTTCGCGAACGATGGTGTGGTCTTCGGCTACCAGTACACGGATCACAGCTCGTACCTCTTCTGATTGGTAATGATCTCTGCAGCAGTGAATCTGCTCGCGCCTACAGGTCCAGCGGCACAGTCACGCTCAGGGTGGTGCCTTCGCCCAGCTGACTGTCCAGGGTCAGGCTACCGCCCATGATCAGCACCCGCTCGCGCATGCCCACCAGGCCGAAGGACGTCGGCCGCCCGGTCTCGACCACGAAACCCTGCCCATCGTCGCTGATGGTCATGCACAGCTGGTCGTGTTCGAGGCTCAGGGTCAGTTCGACAGTATGCGCCTGTGCATGGCGCATCACGTTGGTCAGCGCCTCCTGGAGGATGCGGAACAGACCGATGGCCTTGGCGTCGCTGAGCACCGGCAGATTGTCGGGCACCTGCACCAGGCAAGGAATCTGCGTGCGCGCCTCGAAACGCCGCGCCTGCCACTCGATGGCCGACGCGATCCCGGCATCGAGAATCGGCGGGCGCAAGGCCGTGGCCACATCGCGCACCAACTGGAACAACTGGGCGATCAGGCGCTTCATGCTGTTCAGGCGTTCGTGCAGCCCCGGATCGAGCTGCGCGTAGGCCAGCTCGCACATCGAGGTCTCCAGCTTGAGCACCGTGAGCATCTGCCCCAACTCGTCGTGCACCTCCCGGGCGATGCGGGCCTTTTCCTCTTCGCGCACGCTTTCCAGGTGCGCCGACAGCTCGCGCAGTTGTTCGCGCGAACTGGCCAGCTCCAGTTCGATGCGCTTGCTTTCGCTGATGTCCCAGACGATGCCGTCCCAGACATAGGCGCCGTCCTCAAGCTGGCGAGTGATGGCCTTGATTTCCGCCCAGCGCTGTTCGCCCTGGCGGGTCAGGATCCGCCCCTGCCAGGACCAGTCGCTGTCGGTGTCCAGGGCATGGTCCTGGGTCTGGTGATAACTGGCCCGGTCCTCAGGATGCACCAGGCTGCGCAGCCCTATGTCGCGGTGGCTGAGGGTCGCCGGGGAATAACCCACCAGGCTCTCGCTGCCTTCGCTGATGTAGGCGAAATCGATCTGCCCGGTCACCGGTGCCCGTTCCAGGCGGAACACCAGCCCCGGCACATTGGCGGCGATCCCCTGCAATCGCGCCTCGCTTTCCTGCAGGGCGGCCAGGGCGCGACGACGCTCGGTGACGTCTGTGAGATAAACCACCAGGTACTCGCCATCGCGAAAACGCAGAAAGCTCAGCGACACATCGGCCGGCAGAATGCTGCCGTCGGCGCGGACACACTGGGTCTCGAAGCTGGGCGGCGCGTCCTCGCTGGCCCGGGCGCGCTTCCACAGGCCAAGCCAGCGGTCCATGTGCAGGTTGGGTTCGAAGTCGCTCAACGGCCGGTCGACCACCGCCCCCGGCGCATAGCCCAGCATGCTTTCGGCCGCGCGATTGGCGTAACGCACATGGCTGTCCCAGTTGACCCAGAGAATGCCCACCGTGCTCTGGTCGATGGAAAACTGGGTCAGGCGCAAGGCTTCTTCACTGGCCTCGCGCCGGGCCAGGTCCTCGCGGGTGGTCAGCAGCCGCTGCTCGAGCGTCTGTTGCTGGCGGCGCTGCCAGATAACGATGGCCATGCTCGCCAACAGCAGCACGGCCAGCAGCAGGCTGAGGTTCTGCCAGAAACCGCGGGACTCGCTCAACCGCGGATACTTGGGCTGCAGCCAGCGATTATGCAACTGCTCCAGGTCCTTGGCGGCGATACCGTGCAAGGCGCGCTGCACGATGTCCGCCAGCTCGGGCCAATCGCGCCGGGTCGCCACCCGCAACAGTTGCGGCAGGCCGATATCGCCCACCACCGCCAGGCCGGCGAACTCCGGCTCCGCCGACAAACGACTGAGCTGCGCTTCATCGATCACTGCATAACGCGCCTGCTGGCTGAGCAGCAATTGCAGGGCCTGGCGCTCCAGGGGCACGCCCTGCAGATTGAGGTTGGAATAGGTCGCCCGCAGGTAGTCCGCCACCGCACTGGGCATGCGCACCGCCACGCGGGTCTGGCTGTCGAGCTTTTCCAGCTCCACCGCGCCAGCGCCCTTCTGCTCGCCGACCACCAGTTGCGGCACGCGCATATAGGGGTCGGAAAACTGCCAGAGCCGCAGACCGGCCGGGGTCTGGCTCAGGCCCGGGGCCATATCCACTTCACCGGCACGCACCGCCGCCTCCAGTTGCGCCTGATCGGCAAAGTTGCGCCAGCTCAGCTCGACCTTCATCGCCTGGGCCAGCCACTGCATCAGTTCGATATTGGCGCCGGACAAGCGTTGCAGCCGTCGGTCGTACTGGGCATAGGGAGCCTGGAGCACCACGCCGACCCGCAATTCCCGGTGCTGCTCCAGCCACTGCTGTTGTGCGGGGCTCCACTGCGCCTGGGCGATATGTGGCGCAGGCACCGCCCGGGCCATCAAGGGAAGGCAGATACAGCCGATAACCAACAGGCAGCGAAAACGCATCATCTGAAGTCTCACACACTGACAAATACTGACCAACCCATTAGGCTGCCGGGATTACTTCTGGCCTGGAATAACCGATGTCCCTTGTCCACCGCACGGCACTGCCCGCATTGTGCCTGTCGCTGATCCTGCCTTGTGCCTTTTCGGTCGAGGCCGCCGATCCGCAAGCCGCCCCGGCAGAACAGCCTGCCGCGGAAAAACCGGCCGAACGCCAGCCGCTCCTTGAGCGTAGCCAGGAAGATGCAGCGGCCCTCGAACGAGTCCTGCCATCCAGCGAACAACAGTCACTGCAAGCCGACAGCGAGAGCTTTCTGGCCCTGTGGAAACCCGCCAACACCAGCGACCCCAAAGGCGCGGTGATTATCATCCCTGGCGCTGGCGAAACCGCTGACTGGCCTCAGGCAATCGGCCCTTTGCGCAACAGATTGCCGGATGCCGACTGGAGCAGCCTGAGCCTGACCTTGCCCGACCTGCAAAGCGATGCGGCGCAACCCCGCATCGTCGAGGCCGAACCTGCGCCCGCGACCGCCGACACTAGCAGCAAAGATGCCGCCACGGCAGCGCCCAAACCGATCGAACAGGCCGCCGGTGGCGAAGCCGAGATTGCCGATCGCGCGGTGGTGGAGAGTAGCGAAGAACAGGCCAAGGCCGACGCCGAGCGGATTTTTGCCCGTATCGACGCCGCGGTGACCTACGCCCAGCAGCAGAACGCCCGCAGCATTGTGTTGCTGGGCCATGGCAGCGGCGCCTACTGGGCCACGCGCTACCTGAGCGAAAAACAGCCGCCGGAGATTCAAAAGCTGGTGCTGGTGGCTGCCCAGACCCCGTCCATCGGCAAACCCGGACTGGCGGAACTGACGCCGACCCTGAAGCTGGCGACCGCCGATTTTTTCTACAAGGACAACGCGCAGGCTCGCAAGAACGCCCTGGAACGCCTGCAGGCGAGCAAGCGTCAGAAGAACGCCAACTTCACCCAGGTCTCGCTCAACGCCCTGCCGGGCAACAGCACGGCTGAAAACGAGCAACTGTTCAGACGCGTACGCGGCTGGCTGAGCCCGCAACCCGCGCAAGACTGAATCCCGCCGTGCCCGGTCCCGCTCCTGTTTTTGGCAAGGTGCGGGGCCGGGCGTGGGGCATTTCCCTCTAGCGAATATCTCTAACGCATCCCTCTAACGAGCCTCTCTAACGAAAATCCCGACGCTCGCGGATCAGTGCGTAAGCGCTGTGCAGCTCGCGGGTTTTCTCCGTGGCTTCACGCACCTGCAAGGGGCTTGCGCCGCTGCCGGCAATCTTGTCCGGGTGATGGCGACTGAGCAGGCGCCGGTAGGCGCGCTTGATCTGCGAAGGCTCGCTGGTCGCCGAGACACCCAGCAGGCGCAACGCGTCCTGATAAGTGCCACTGCTGTTGGCCAACGGCTTTTTGCTCGGCTCGTAGTCCGCCGCCAACGCCTGCACCTGCTGCACAGTCCAGCCCAGCCACTTGCCCCAGAGCTGGATCAGCTCGCGCTCGGAGGGGCCGGCCCGGCCATCGGCCCAGACCATCCGCCAGCAAGCGCGCAACACACCCTCGGCGGCATGAGGCTGCGTCGCCAGGCGTCGCAGGTAGCCCCGTAGCCGATCGTTACCCGACTTGCCCCGATTGAACGCGGCAATGGCCCGGCGCTGCGCGGCTTCGCTCATATCCAGCGAGCGCATTTCCAGACGCGCCTGCTGGATATGCCCATCGACCACCCGGCCATCGCTTTTCGCCAGCCGCCCCAAGAGCACGAACAGCAGTTCATCGTTGCGCAACGCCGGTCGACCGCCCAGCCGCTCACGCACCTGGGCCCAGCTATGCAATTGCAAACGCCGGTCCAGCGCCTGTCCCAGCAACGCTCCCAGCATGGCCCCCGGGATACTGGCTATGGCAAAGCCAGCCCCGGCTCCGATCAGAGTCCCTGGCCACAACATATCAACGACTCGCTTCTAACAAGGTTTCGACTTCCGCCAGACGCTCATGGGTGCCGACATCGACCCAGTGTCCCTGCAAACGCTCGCCACTGACCTGTCCATCGGCCATGGCCTTGCGCAACAGGGGCGCCAGCTTGAACGCACCTGGTGTGCAGCCCTGGAACAGGTCCGGGTGCAACACCGCGATGCCGCTGTAGGTCAGGGTCTTCGCGCCCGGCTCGGCGTCCCGCACCCGGGCATCGCTGAGGATGAAATCCCCGGCGGTGTGGTGAGCCGGGTTGTCCACCAGCACCAGGTGCGCCAACGCATCCAGCGGACGGTTCAACGAGCGGAAATCGTAATCGGTCCAGACATCGCCATTGACCACCACAAAGGGTTCGTCGCCCAGCAATGGCAAGGCGCGGAAAATACCGCCGCCGGTTTCCAGCGGCTCGCCCTCCGGCGAATAGCGGATGCTCAAGCCGAAGCGCGAGCCATCGCCCAGATGATCTTCGATCTGCTGCCCCAGCCAGGCATGGTTGATGACGATTTCGGTAAAGCCCGCCCGGGCCAGTGCCCGCAGGTGGTACTCGATCAGCGGCACACCGGCGGCGCGGATCAATGGCTTGGGCGTGGTCAGGGTCAAGGGGCGCATCCGTTCGCCCTTGCCCGCGGCCAGAATCATTGCCTTCATACACAGGCTCCGACCGGTTGACGCAGGCTGGCCAACAGTTCGCCCAACTCCGCCAGCTCCGGCCGACGGGCCAGGACGGCCTCTATATAAGCGAAGAAACGCGGCACGTCGCCCAGGTAGCGGGGCTTGCCGTCGCGGTGGCAGATCCGCGCGAAGATCCCGATCACCTTGAGATGGCGCTGTACGCCCATCAGGTCGCTGGCGCGCAGGAAATCCTCGAAATCGGGTTGTACCGCGATCCCGAGCCGGGACGCTTGCTGCCAGTAGTCTTCCAGCCAGCCGCGCACCCGCGCTTCGGGCCAGCTGAGAAAAGCATCCTTGAACAGGCAGGTGACGTCATAGGTCACCGGGCCATAGACCGCGTCCTGGAAATCCAGCACGCCCGGATTGGGTTCGCTGAGCATCAGGTTGCGCGGCATATAGTCACGATGCACCAGCACCTTGGGCTGGGCCAGGGCGCTTTCGATCAGCAGCTCGCTGACCCGCTGCCATTGGCCGCGCTGGCGCTCATTCAGCTCGACGCCCAGCTCGCGCCCCACGTACCACTCGGGGAACAGTTCCAGCTCACGGCGCAGCAAAGCGACGTCATAACTGGGCAACGGCGCATCCATCGGCAACTGCTGGAAAGCCAGCAAGGTTTGCAGCGCATCCTTGAACAGAGCGTCGGCATTTTCGCCGTCGATCACGTCCAGATAGGTTTTGTTGCCCAGGTCATTGAGCAAAAGAAAGCCGCGCGGCAAATCTTCTGCATAAATTTTCGGCACATTGGTTGCGGATTTTGCCAACAGATGGGCGATATCCACGAAGGGTTTGCAGTTTTCCTGGGGCGGTGGAGCATCCATCACAACAAAGCTGCGGCCTTCGCCTTCCCAGCGGAAATACCGCCGAAAACTCGCGTCGCTGCTGGCCGCGGTCAATGTGGCCGGGGGCACGGGGCCCCAACCGTTGGAGGCATAAACAATCGACAACTGTTCATCGAGCCAAACTTTCAGGTGTTGCAAGCGTACATCTTGGTCAGGCATTGCAAGGGTCTCCGACGGCGCTAGCCGTCAAGCGGGTCATGCTTTATTATCCAGCATCTTTTTCAGACCATCGAGAGGCGTGCGGCCCACACCGCGGGCAGATGGCACGCAGGAAGCCCGGACTAATAAGATGGCATTGAAATCCCCCGCGTTTCGTAAAAAATTTCCGTTGTTGGTTACTGGCAGTCTGCTGGCCCTGCAACCCCTAGCCACTTCGTTCGTGGTCGCCGCAGAACAGTATGACTGCTCAGTCTCTGCTTCGGGTGGCTGGGACTGCGCGCCGAAAACCAGCGCCGCTCAACTGCCTCCGCGCCCCGTGCATGACGCGAGTGCGGTCAGCTCGAGCACCGCTGCATCGGCCGAAGGCGGCGAAACCAGCGAAGACACCGGCGCCAAGCCGATGCTGGTTACCGAGTCCAAGGGCCGCGGCCTGAAGTCCCGCAGCGAAGACTACAGTCACCTCGACTGGGTTCCGCGCGAGAAGCTCACCGCCGCCCAATTGGCCGAGACCGGTCCTTACTGTGCTGGTGCTTATATCGAACCGATTCGTCCTGGCATGAATGACAAGACGAATAAAAGTGACGCGCCGACCTTTATCGGCGCCAAGGCTTCGCGTTACCAGCAGGAGCAGCAGATCGCTACCCTGGCCGGTGATGTGGTCATGCGCCAGGGCAGCATGCAGGTCGAGGCCGACGAGGCCAACCTGTACCAGGCCGAGAACCGTGGCGAGCTGAACGGCAACGTCCGCCTGCGCGACAACGGCGCCCTGCTGGTCGGCGATCACGCCGACGTGCAGCTGGACACCGGCGAAGCCAAGGTCGACAACGCCGAATACGTGATGCACAAATCGCGCATCCGCGGTAACGCGCTGTACGCCAAGCGTGCCGAGAACGCGATCATCCGCCTCAAGGATGGTACCTACACCACGTGCGAACCGAGCAGCAACGCCTGGCAGCTCAAGGGCAACAACATCACCCTGAACCCGGCGACCGGCTTCGGCACAGCGACCAACGTGACATTGCGCGTCAAGGACATTCCGGTCCTGTACACGCCGTACATCTACTTCCCGATCGACGACCGTCGCCAGTCCGGCTTCCTGCCGCCGACCATCGGCAGCGGCAGCGACACCGGCTTCATGCTGGTCACTCCGTACTACTTCAACCTGGCGCCGAACTACGACGCCACGTTGTACCCGCGCTACATGAGCAAGCGCGGTATGTTGATGGAAGGCGAATTCCGCTACCTGACCAAGTCCAGTGAAGGTCAGTTCGGCGCGGCGTACCTCAACGACGACAACGATGACCGCAAACTGCAGTCGGACTACGAAAAAACCCGCTACATGTACAACTGGCAGCACAAGGGCGGGCTCGATTCGCGGGTAATGACCGAGGTCGACTACACCAAGATCAGCGATCCGTACTACTTCCAGGATCTGCAGAGCGACCAGATTGGCGTGGAAAGCCGTGATTACGTGAACCAGCAAGGTGCAGTGAGCTATCGCGGCGATACCTATACCGCACGGCTTAATGCCCAGGCTTACCAACTGGCGACCGTATCAAACATCACGCCTTACAACCGCTTGCCACAACTCACCTTGAATGGTTTCTTACCGCAGCATCCGGGCGGGTTGGACTTCAATTACGAAACAGAAATTGTTCGTTTTGATCGGGACCTGGAAAACGGCACATACTTTGATGAGGACGGTGTTGGCACACCACGACTCGATCGCAACATCCAGGGTCTGGCGCGTGCCAATGGCAACCGCCTGAATCTTGCACCGTCGGTAAGCCTTCCGCTTAACTGGACCTATGGCTTCCTGAAGCCGTCTCTCAAGTATCAATACACCCAGTACGATCTGGATCTGGACAGTATCGGCAAGAGCCAGGTTGCTGCACAGACCGCGGAACAGAATCGCCTGAACGGTACTTACAGCAGCAATCAGAACCGTGGCGTGCCTATCGCCAGTATCGACAGCGGCCTGTACTTCGACCGCAACACCCAATGGTTCGGCAAGAACTATCGTCAGACCCTGGAACCACGCCTGTACTATCTCTATGTACCGGAGAAAGACCAGAGCGACATCCCGGTATTCGATACCAGCGAGTCTACGTTCAACTACTCGTCGCTGTTCCGTGATAATCGTTTCACCGGCTCCGACCGTGTAGGCGACGAGAACAAATTGTCCCTCGGCGTCACCAACCGCTGGATCGAAGAGAACGGCTTTGAACGTCAACGCATCAGCATCGGTCAGGCCTTGTACTTCAAGGACCGCGAAGTCCAGTTGCCGGGTATCGATGCGAAAACCCGCGACGACGCGCACTCCAATGTTTCGCCTTATGCACTGGAATACGAGTACCGCTGGAACCGCGACTGGCGTACCACTGCCGACTACAACTGGGATCCGGACAGCCACAGCCCTCGCTCCGGTAGCGCGATGTTCCACTACCAACCGGAAGACAACCCGAACAAGGTCATCAACGCCGGTTATCGTTATCGCAACGACCTGGTTCGTTACGACCAGTCCACGGGTAAATGGTCGGTGGGTGGCGGTGACTACGGCACTCCAGGACAACCTGGCTATGTGAAGGACTACTACAAGATCAAGCAGCATGACTTCTCGGTGATCTGGCCGATCGTGCCGCAATGGAACCTGATCAGCCGCTGGCAGTACGACTACAACCGCAACCGTACCCTCGATGCCTTCGGTGGTTTCGAATACGACAACTGCTGCTGGAAACTGCGCCTGATCAACCGTTACTGGGTCAAGTATGACGAAACCAGTCAAGACGCCCCGCAGAACGAGAAAGGCGACCATGGCATCTTCCTGCAAATAGTCCTGAAAGGACTCGGCGGCCTGACTGGCGCCAAGGTAGAGAGCTTCCTCGACAAAGGCATTCAAGGTTACCGTGAACGTGAAGACCAAGCTTTCTGATTGTCTGCGCCCGCTGATGTTGGGCGCGCTGTTCCTGGGTACCGCGGCCAACGCCGCAGTACAACCCATCGACAAAGTGGTGGCCATCGTCGATAACGACGTAGTCATGCAGAGCCAGCTGGACCAACGGGTTCACGAAGTTCAGCAAACCATCGCCAAGCGCGGCAGCGGCATGCCACCCGCCGAGGTCCTCAACCAGCAGGTACTGGAACGCCTGATCGTCGAAAACCTGCAACTGCAGATCGGCGAGCGCTCCGGCATCCGCATCACCGATGAAGAGCTGAACCAGGCCGTCGGCACCATCGCCCAGCGCAACAACATGACGCCTGATCAATTCCGCGCCGCCCTGGCTCGTGATGGCCTGTCCTATCAGGACGCCCGTGAGCAGATTCGCCGCGAGATGGTCATCAGTCGCGTGCGTCAGCGCCGTGTTGCCGAACGCATTCAGGTCTCCGAGCAGGAAGTGAAGAACTTCCTCGCCTCCGACCTGGGCAAGATGCAACTGTCCGAAGAGCTGCACCTGGCCAATATCCTGATTCCAACCCCGGAAAGCGCCAACTCCGAAGCGATTCAGAGCGCCGCGCGCCAGGCCATGGACATCTACCAGCAACTCAAGCAAGGCGCCGACTTCGCTCAGCTGGCCATCGCCCGCTCAGGCAGCGACAACGCCCTGGAAGGTGGTGACATGGGCTGGCGTAAAGCCGCTCAACTGCCCCCTCCGTTCGACCGCGAACTGAGTGCCATGGCAGTGGGCGATATCACCCAGCCAGCTCGCACTCCAGGCGGCTTCATCATCCTGAAGCTGTTGGAAAAACGCGGCGGCGGCAATCAGATGCGTGACGAAGTGCATGTCCGTCATATCCTGATCAAGCCAAGTGAAATTCGCAGCGAAGAAGAAACCAAACGCCTGGCCCAGAAGCTCTACGAGCGCATCGAAGCCGGCGAAGACTTTGCCGAACTGGCGAAAAGCTACTCGGAAGATCCGGGTTCCGCCCTCAACGGTGGCGACCTCAGCTGGATCGACCCGAACGCCCTGGTTCCCGAGTTCCGCGAGGTGATGGCCAAGACCCCGCAAGGTCAGCTATCCAAGCCGTTCCAGAGCCCATATGGCTGGCACGTACTGGAAGTCCTTGGCCGCCGCGCCACTGACAGCACCAGCCAGGCCCGCGAACAGCAAGCGATGACCGTGCTGCGCAACCGTAAATACGACGAAGAGCTGCAAACCTGGCTGCGCCAGATTCGTGATGAAGCCTACGTCGAGATCAAACTTCCTGGCGCCGACCAGGCGGCACAGTGAAACCCAAGCGTTTCGCGCTCACCCCCGGCGAGCCAGCCGGTATAGGTCCCGACCTGTGCCTGCTGCTCGCCTCGCAACAACAGCCACACCCCCTGATTGCCATCACCAGCCGCGACCTGCTTATCGAGCGGGCCGCGCAGCTGGGTGTGGCCGTCAGCCTGATTGCGGTCGGCCCCGACAATTGGCCGAACCAGCCGGCTGCCGCCGGTAGTCTCTATGTCTGGGATACCCCGCTGGCGGCCAAAGTCGTCACTGGTCAGCTGGACAAGGCCAACGCCGCGTTCGTTCTGGAAACCCTGATCCGGGCCGGCCAAGGCTGCCTGGACGGGCATTTCGACGGCATGATTACCGCCCCGGTGCACAAGGGTGTGATCAACGAATCCGGCATCGCCTTTTCCGGCCATACCGAGTTTCTCGCCGACCTGACGCACACCGAACAAGTGGTGATGATGCTGGCTACCCATGGCCTGCGCGTGGCACTGGTGACCACTCACCTGCCCCTGCGGGACATCGCCGACGCCATTACCCCGGAGCGCCTGGAGCGGGTTACGCGCATTCTGCATGCGGACCTGCGCAACAAATTCGGCATCGCCCAGCCACGCATCCTGGTCTGCGGGCTCAACCCGCATGCCGGCGAAGGCGGACATCTGGGCCATGAAGAAATCGATATCATCGAACCCACCCTGGAGCGTCTGCGCAACGAAGGCATGGACCTGCGCGGCCCCCTGCCCGCCGACACTCTGTTTACCCCCAAATATCTGGAGCACTGCGACGCAGTGCTGGCGATGTACCATGACCAGGGGCTGCCCGTGCTGAAGTACAAAGGCTTCGGCGCCGCGGTCAACGTGACGTTGGGCTTGCCGATCATCCGCACCTCGGTCGACCACGGCACAGCCCTGGATCTGGCCGGCAGCGGCAAGATCGATACCGGCAGCCTGAAAGTCGCCCTGGAAACCGCCTACCAGATGGCCGAGACCCGTTTATGACCGAGCAATACCAACACCGGGCGCGCAAGCGCTTCGGCCAGAACTTCCTGCATGACGCCGGCGTGATCGACCGCATCCTGCGCTCCATCAATGCCAAATCCGGCGACCGCATGCTGGAAATCGGCCCTGGCCAGGGCGCCCTGACCGAGGGCCTGCTCAACAGCGGCGCCCAGCTGGATGTGGTCGAGCTGGACAAGGACCTGGTGCCGATCCTCAACCAGCAGTTTGCTGGCCGGGACAATTTCAGCCTGCACCAGGGCGATGCCCTGAAGTTCGACTTCAACAGCCTGAATGCCGCGCCTGGCAGCCTGCGGGTGGTTGGCAACCTGCCCTACAACATCTCCACTCCGCTGATCTTTCACCTGCTGCAGAACGCCGGGCTGATCCGCGACATGCACTTCATGCTGCAGAAAGAAGTGGTCGAGCGCCTCGCCGCAGGCCCGGGCGGCGGTGACTGGGGCCGTCTGTCGATCATGGTCCAGTACCACTGCCGAGTGGAGCATCTGTTCAACGTCGGTCCTGGCGCATTCAATCCGCCACCGAAAGTCGACTCGGCAATCGTCCGCCTGGTGCCACACGCCGTGCTGCCGCATCCAGCCAAGGATCATCGCCTGTTGGAGCGCATCGTCCGCGAAGCCTTCAACCAGCGCCGCAAGACCCTGCGCAATACCCTCAAGGCTCTGCTCACAAGCGCCGAGATCGAAGCCGCCGGCGTCGATGGCAGCCTGCGTCCGGAGCAACTGGACCTGGCAGCCTTCGTTCGCCTGGCCGACAAGCTCAGCGAACAAGCCGCGGACACCGCCAGCGCCAGCTGACACGCCACCAGCGTTATCGGGTAAGACGCCAGGCTCCACGTCTGGTTTACTACCCGATATTTGGCCTAGACTGACCTCCATCAGCTTTGTCCCGCGTCCCGCTTCGTTTTAAGGCCCCTTGCATGTCCGATCCCCGTTATCAGATCGACGTCAGCGTCGTCACCCGCTTTCTCGCAGAACAGTCGCAACCCGAGCAGAACCGCTTTGCCTTCGCCTACACCATCACCGTACAGAACAATGGCCTGCTGCCCGCCAAATTGCTCTCGCGGCACTGGGTGATCACCGATGGCGACGGGCACGTCGAAGAAGTTCGCGGTGCCGGCGTCGTCGGCCAGCAGCCGCTGATCGCCGTGGGCAAAAGCCACACCTACAGCAGCGGCACGGTCATGACCACACGCGTCGGCAATATGCAGGGCAGCTATCAGATGCTCGCCGAAGACGGCAAACACTTCGACGCCATCATCGCCCCCTTCCGCCTGGCCGTGCCCGGAGCCCTGCACTGATGACGACTTACGCCGTCGGTGACCTGCAAGGCTGCCTGGGACCTTTGCAGTGCCTGCTTGAAAAGGTCGCTTTCGACCCGACCAAGGATCGCCTGTGGCTGGTCGGCGACCTGGTCAACCGCGGCCCGCAGTCGCTGGAAACCCTGCGCTTTCTTTATGCCATGCGCGACTCCCTAGTGTGCGTGCTGGGCAATCACGACCTGCACCTGCTGGCCGTCTGGCGCAATATCGAGCGCCTGAAGAAAGCCGACACCCTGCGCGAGATCCTCAACGCGCCGGATTGCGAGGAGTTGCTCCAGTGGCTGCGCCAGCAAAAACTGATGCACTATGACGAACAGCGCAACGTCGCCCTGGTGCACGCGGGGATACCGCCACAGTGGTCGCTGAAAAAAGCCCTCAAGTGCGCCACCGAAGTCGAAGAAGCACTGCGGGACGACAACCGCTTCGAGCCCTATCTGGACGGTATGTACGGCAACGACCCGACAAAATGGGACAGCGAACTCAAAGGCGTGACCCGTCTGCGGGTAATCACCAACTATTTCACCCGCATGCGTTTCTGCACCAGCGATGGCAAGCTCGACCTCAAGGGTAAGGAAGGGCCGGACACCGCCCCACCAGGTTACGCGCCGTGGTTCGAGCACAAGGAACGCAAGACCCGGGACGTGAAAATCATCTTCGGTCACTGGGCCGCCCTCGAAGGCAACTGCAACCAGCCCGGCGTCGTCGCCCTGGACACTGGCTGCGTCTGGGGCGGCGCCCTGACCTTGCTGAACGTCGACACCGGCCAACGCCTCGAATGTGAGTGCGACGCCCACGGCCACATCAAGCCCCAGGCCAATCAACCTTCCCCTGAACCCATGCCAATCACCGCCAAGCGCTAGACGGCGCTTGCCACCAGGCCCAGGAGCCCGCCATGAGCGAACTCAAACGCATCCCCCCAGAACAGGCCCAGGCACTGCGCGAGCGAGGCGCCGTGGTGGTCGACATCCGCGATCCGCAGACCTTTGCCCTGAACCACATCAGCGGCTCCTTGCATCTGGACAACCACTCCATCTCCGACTTCATCCGCAACGCCGATCTCGACGCCCCACTGGTGGTCGTCTGCTATCACGGTAACTCCAGCCAAAGCGCGGCGGCCTACCTGATCAGCCAGGGGTTCTCCGATGTCTACAGCCTGGACGGTGGCTTCGAACTGTGGCGGACTACCTACCCTGCGGAAATTGCCCAGGGTGGTAGCGAATAATTTTTTCTGTGCGCCAGCCCGCGTCATTCGCGGGCTGGCGCCACGACCGACGAACGGTCACTTGAACAAATTGCGTATTCCACCTTTACCTCCCCGATTCCGAACTATCCTTAGCCTCAGGCCATCCAATCAGGGGAGAGCCGGTACACCGGCGTGCGGGTCATCGGTACTAGCTTTCAAGGTCGATAGCTTTGAAAGTGTTCTGGGGGGTAAACATCAGCCGGATTCCCGGCTGCATGCCAGCACTTGACTGACTGATCCGGCGTCGGCTCCACGTATCGAGCGAGGTGACGTCATGAGTATTTTTAGCCACTTCCAACAACGCTTCGAATCCACACGCCAGGAAGAGTTCTCGCTACAGGAGTACCTGGAGCTCTGCAAAAAGGACCGTAGCGCCTACGCGTCGGCCGCTGAACGCCTGCTTCTGGCTATCGGCGAACCGGAGCTGCTGGACACGTCGACCAATTCGAGACTGTCACGGATCTTCTCCAACAAAGTGATCCGTCGCTATCCGGCCTTTGAAGACTTCCATGGAATGGAAGAATGCATCGACCAGATCGTCTCCTACTTCCGCCATGCCGCTCAGGGCCTGGAAGAAAAGAAACAGATCCTCTACCTCCTCGGCCCCGTCGGTGGCGGCAAATCATCCCTGGCCGAGAAACTCAAACAACTGATCGAGAAGGTGCCCTTCTACGCCATCAAGGGCTCTCCGGTATTCGAGTCGCCTCTTGGGTTGTTCAACGCCACGGAAGATGGCGCGATCCTCGAAGAAGACTTCGGTATCCCACGGCGCTACCTGAACACCATCATGTCGCCCTGGGCCACCAAGCGCCTGTCCGAGTTCGGTGGCGACATCAGCCAGTTCCGGGTGGTCAAGCTCTATCCCTCGATCCTCAACCAGATCGCCGTCGCCAAGACCGAACCGGGGGACGAGAACAACCAGGACATTTCCGCACTGGTGGGCAAGGTCGATATTCGCAAGCTGGAAGAATTCCCGCAGAACGACGCCGACGCCTATAGCTATTCGGGCGCACTGTGCCGGGCCAACCAGGGCCTGATGGAGTTCGTCGAAATGTTCAAGGCACCGATCAAGGTGCTGCACCCATTGCTGACGGCCACCCAGGAAGGCAACTACAACAGTACCGAGGGTCTGGGCGCGATCCCCTTCACCGGCATCCTGCTGGCTCACTCCAACGAATCGGAATGGCACACCTTCCGTAACAACAAGAACAACGAAGCCTTCATCGACCGGATCTATATCGTCAAAGTCCCGTACTGCCTGCGGGTCAGCGACGAAGTCAAAATCTACGACAAACTGCTGTTCAACAGCTCCCTGTCCAAGGCGCATTGCGCTCCCGACACCCTGAAAATGCTCGCTCAGTTCACCGTGCTCTCGCGCCTCAAGGAACCGGAGAACTCGAACATCTACTCGAAAATGCGCGTCTACGACGGCGAGAACCTCAAAGACACCGATCCGAAAGCCAAGTCGATCCAGGAATACCGCGACGCCGCCGGCGTGGATGAAGGCATGAACGGTCTGTCGACCCGCTTCGCCTTCAAGATCCTGTCGAAAGTCTTCAACTTCGATCCCCACGAGATCGCGGCCAACCCGGTACACCTGCTCTATGTGCTCGAACAACAGATCGAACAGGAGCAATTCCAGGCGGAAACCCGCGAACGCTATCTGCGCTTCCTGAAGGAATACCTGGCTCCGCGGTACATCGAGTTCATCGGCAAGGAAATCCAGACGGCGTACCTGGAGTCCTACAGCGAATACGGTCAGAACATCTTCGACCGCTATGTGCTGTATGCGGACTTCTGGATTCAGGATCAGGAATACCGCGATCCGGAAACCGGCGAGATCCTCAATCGGGTCGCGCTCAACGAAGAGCTGGAGAAAATCGAGAAACCGGCCGGCATCAGTAATCCAAAGGACTTCCGCAACGAAATAGTCAATTTCGTATTGCGGGCCCGAGCCAACAACAACGGCAAGAACCCGACCTGGCTCAGCTACGAAAAACTGCGGGTGGTCATCGAGAAGAAAATGTTCTCCAACACCGAGGACCTGCTCCCGGTCATCAGCTTCAATGCCAAGGCCAGCAAAGAGGATCAACAGAAACACAACGACTTTGTTACCCGAATGGTCGAGCGCGGCTACACCGACAAACAGGTACGACTGCTGTCCGAGTGGTATCTGCGGGTCAGAAAATCGCAGTAACCCGCCGGTTGCACCGGTTGTCGTTAGCCAGGAGCCTGTCTTAGCGATTTCTGCTACACAGGCTTCAGGAAGCGCGTTTGAACGTTCGCAGCGAGGCTCGGGCAGAGGACCGGCGGCAGGACACCTTGTCGCCCCCTCCCCCCGCCCGGGCCGCTTGCGAGCTTCAAGACCGCTTCTAAGGAGCAGTCATGAGTTATGTGATCGACCGACGTCTCAATGGCAAGAACAAAAGCACGGTAAACCGTCAGCGGTTTCTGCGGCGCTATCGTGACCACATCAAGAAGGCCGTCGAAGAGGCGGTCAGCCGCCGTTCCATCACTGACATGGAGCATGGCGAACAAATCAGCATTCCAGGCCGGGATATTGATGAACCGGTGCTCCATCATGGGCGCGGCGGCAAACAGACCGTGGTGCACCCGGGAAACAAGGAGTTCACGGCCGGCGAGCACATCGCACGCCCTCAAGGCGGTGGTGGCGGAGGTGGCCGGGGCAAGGCCGGCAATTCCGGCGAAGGCATGGACGAGTTCGTTTTCCAGATTACCCAGGAAGAATTCCTCGAGTTCATGTTCGAAGACCTGGAGTTGCCGAACCTGGTCAAACGCAACCTGAGCGGGACCGACACCTTCAAGACCGTTCGAGCCGGGATCAGCAACGAAGGCAATCCCTCGCGCATCAACATCATTCGGACCCTGCGCTCGGCCCATGCCCGACGCATCGCCCTGTCCGGCAGCAGCCGGGCAAAACTGCGCGAAGTCAAAGAGGAACTTGAACGCCTGAAACGCGAAGAACCGGACAACTTCGGCGATATTCAGGAAATGGAAGCGGAAATCGAGCGTCTCAGCGCCCGTATCCATCGGGTGCCGTTCCTCGACACCTTCGACCTCAAGTACAACCTGCTGGTCAAACAGCCAAACCCCAGCTCCAAGGCCGTGATGTTTTGCCTGATGGACGTTTCCGGCTCCATGACCCAGGCCACCAAGGACATCGCCAAGCGCTTCTTCATCCTTCTGTACCTGTTTCTCAAGCGTAACTACGACAAGATCGACGTAGTGTTCATTCGCCACCACACCAGTGCGCGTGAAGTGGATGAGGAGGAGTTCTTCTACTCCCGGGAAACCGGCGGCACCATCGTCTCCAGCGCCTTGAAACTGATGCAGGAGATCATGGCCGAGCGTTATCCGAGCAACGAGTGGAACATCTACGCCGCCCAGGCTTCCGACGGCGACAACTGGAACGACGACTCGCCGATCTGCCGCGACATCCTGATCAACCAGATCATGCCCTTCGTGCAGTACTACACTTACGTGGAGATTACCCCGCGCGAACATCAGGCCCTGTGGTTCGAATACGAGCGCATCGCCGAAGCCTTTTCCGATACTTTCGCCCAGCAGCAACTGGTCTCGGCCGGAGATATCTATCCGGTCTTCCGTGAACTCTTCCAGCGCAGGTTAGTGACATGACCGCCAGAGAGCAGAAACGCCAGCCTATTTCCACCGGTTCGGAATGGACGTTCGAGCTGATCCAGGCCTACGACCGCGAAATCAGCCGTATCGCGGCGCGTTACGCCCTGGATACCTATCCCAACCAGATCGAAGTGATCACCGCCGAACAGATGATGGACGCCTACGCCTCTGTCGGCATGCCCCTGGGTTATCACCACTGGTCCTATGGCAAGCACTTCCTTAGCACCGAAAAGTCCTACAGCCGCGGCCAGATGGGGCTGGCCTACGAGATCGTGATCAACTCGGACCCATGCATTGCCTACCTGATGGAAGAAAACACCATCTGTATGCAGGCACTGGTGGTGGCCCATGCCTGCTATGGCCATAACAGCTTCTTCAAGGGCAACTATCTGTTCCGCACCTGGACGGATGCCAGTTCGATCATCGATTACCTGGTGTTCGCCAAGCAGTACATCATGCAGTGCGAAGAGCGCCACGGCATCGACGCCGTGGAGGACCTCCTGGACTCCTGCCATGCCCTGATGAACTATGGGGTGGACCGCTACAAACGTCCTTATCCGATTTCCGCGGAAGAAGAACGACGCCGGCAAAAGGACCGGGAAGAACACTTGCAGAAACAGATCAACGACCTATGGCGCACCATTCCCAAAGGCACGGACAAGTTCAGCGACAAGGACAACGCGCGCTTCCCCGCCGAGCCGCAGGAAAACATCCTGTACTTCATCGAGAAACACGCGCCGCTGCTGGAGCCGTGGCAGCGGGAAATCGTGCGGATCGTGCGCAAGATCGCCCAGTATTTCTACCCGCAACGCCAGACCCAGGTGATGAACGAAGGCTGGGCAACATTCTGGCACTACACCCTGATGAACGACCTGTATGACGAAGGCCTGGTGACCGACGGTTTCATGATGGAATTCCTCGCCTCCCACACCAGCGTGGTCTTCCAGCCTGGCTTCGACAGCCCTTACTACAACGGCATCAACCCCTACACCCTGGGTTTCGCCATGTACCGCGATATCCGGCGCATCTGCGAAGAGCCGACCGAGGAAGACCGTCGCTGGTTCCCGGAACTGGCCGGGACCGACTGGCTTTCCAGCATCAAGTTCGCCATGAGCAGCTTCAAGGACGAGAGTTTCATCCTGCAGTACCTGTCGCCCAAGGTGATCCGCGATCTCAAGCTGTTCAGTATCCTGGACGACGACCAGAAAGACGACTTGCTGGTACCGGCCATTCATGACGAAAGCGGCTATCGAGTCATCCGCGAAACCCTTGCGGCCCAGTACAACCTGGGTAACCGCGAGCCCAACGTGCAGATCTGGAGCATCGATAGACGGGGTGACCGCTCGCTGACCCTGCGCCACCAACAGCACGACCGCAAACCATTGGGTGACTCCACCGACGAAGTCCTCAAGCACCTGCATCGGCTGTGGGGGTTCGACATCCATCTGGAAACCCTGCAGGGCGACCAGGTGATGAAAACCCATCACGTACCGCCAAGAAGCGATCACAACGAAGGGGACTACGGCCGCCTGGACCTGGCTGTCATCCACCTCTGAACGCATGACAAACCTCCGAAAGCTCGGCGCAAGGGTTATTCTGTCGGGCTAACGGAGGTTTTTTATGCAGATTTACAAGGTCGGCGGTGCGGTACGCGATCGCCTGCTGGGCAAACCGGTAACCGACATCGACTGGGTGGTAGTCGGTGCCACGGCCGAAGAAATGCTCGCCAACGGCTTTCGGCCGGTAGGCTCGGACTTTCCGGTCTTTCTTCACCCCAAGAGCGGCGAGGAATATGCCCTGGCCCGCACCGAACGCAAAAGCGGTCGGGGTTATGGCGGCTTCACCTTTCACGCCAGCCCCGAGGTCACCCTCGAAGAAGACCTGATCCGCCGCGACCTGACAATCAACGCCATGGCGGAAGACGACCATGGCGTGCTGACGGATCCATATCACGGCCAGCAGGACCTGGAGAACCGCCTGCTTCGCCACGTTTCCCCCGCATTCGCCGAAGATCCGCTGCGTGTCCTGCGCGTTGCCCGCTTTGCTGCTCGCTACGCTGGGCTCGGTTTCCGGGTGGCGCCTGACACCCTCGAATTGATGCGCCAGCTCAGCGAATCAGGCGAACTGGAAGCCCTGACGCCGGAGCGCAGCTGGAAGGAAATTTCCCGCGCACTGATGGAAGATCACCCCCAAGTGTTCATCCGGGTGCTGCGCGACTGTGGAGCGCTCAAGGTCCTGCTGCCCGAAGTGGAGGCGCTGTTCGGCGTTCCGCAACCCGCCGCCCATCACCCGGAGATCGACAGCGGTGTGCACACACTGAGCGTTCTCGAGCAGGCGGCACTGCACAAGCAGCCATTGAGCGTGCGCTGGGCGTGCCTGTTGCACGACCTAGGCAAAGGCCTGACACCGCAAAGCGAATGGCCACAGCACATCGCACACGAGCACAAGGGCCTGAAGCTGATCAAGTGCGTCAACGAACGCTTCAAGGCGCCACGCGACTGCCAGGAACTGGCGCTGCTGGTGGGGCAGTACCACACCCACGGCCATCGCGCCCTCGAACTGAAACCTTCGACATTGGCGCAGCTGCTGCAAAGCTTTGACGTGTACCGTCGGCCGCAGCGGTTCGAGGAGTTTATCGCCGCCTGTGAAATGGATGCTCGCGGTCGTCTCGGACTGGAGGAGAGCGCCTATCCCCAGGCGGACTATTTGCGCGGCGCGGCCACCGCAGCACGAACGGTAGCGGTGCAGCCGCTGCTGGAGCAGGGATTCAAGGGGCCGGAGTTGGGAGAGGCGCTGAAACGGGAGCGACTGAAGGCGCTGAAAGCCTACAAGGAACAGCACCCGCGGTAAGAAACATCACGAGCTAGCTCCACTGTAGGAGCTAGCTTGCTCGCAAGCCGATAGCAATCAGCCAGAGCTATCCCAACTCCGGCGGCGTCAGCTGCCTGCCCCGCCACTCAAAGGCCACGGGCGCCAGCACCTGGTCGATTTGGGCTTCGCGCCAGAGGGTGGCGAAGTCCTGTCCGGCCAGCGGATGAACCCTTTCCGGTGCCATCAGCGACAAGGGCCAGAGCACAAAGGCATTCTTCAGAATCTCGGCGCGCGGCAGGATCAAGCCGTCGAAATTGCCCACCAGATCGCCGTACAGCAGCACATCAATATCCAGCGGCAGGCCCTTGCGGTCCGGGGCATAACGACCGTTATCCGCTTCGATGAACTTCAACCGACGGTCCAGTTCCATCAGCGGCAGATCGGTAAAGGCCGAAACCACCAGATTGAAGAAAGGCCCGCTCTTGATCCCGACCGGCTGGCTTTCGAACACTGCCGAGCAGCGCATGTCCTGCAGGAAGCCCGCCAGGGCATCGAGCCCAGCCAGCAGATGGGTTTCGCGCTCGATATTGCTGCCGAGCCCAAGAAATACCTGAGTTAGCGACATCCGCGCTCGATCTCCACGCCCACACCTTTGGCGGCCGCAACAGCACCGGGCTTGGTCAGCTTGAGGTGCAACCAGGGAATATGAAACTCACTCATCAGGACTTCAGCCAGACGCTCGGCAAAGGTTTCCACCAACTGGAATTGTGCTTGCTCGGCAAACGCCTGGATCCGCGAAGACACGCTGGCGTAGTCGAGCGCCAGGGTCAGGTCGTCACCAGCCGCGGCCGGGCGGTTGTCCCAGGCGAAGCTCAGGTCAAGGCGCAGGCACTGTCGGATGCCTCGCTCCCAGTCGTAGGCACCGATCACCGTGTCGACTTCCAGACCCTCGATAAACACTCTGTCCAAGCACTCTTCTCCGCAGCACGACAAGGGCGCAATGCGCCGTTAGAATCAGGGCGTCCTCGCCCGGAATAGTTAGCATGTTTTGGTTACTGGCGATCTTCGCCTACCTGCTCGGCTCGCTGTCCTTCGCCATCTTGCTCAGCCGCCTGACCGGTAAACCCGATCCGCGAATGAGTGGCTCGGGCAATGCCGGCGCCACCAACATGTTGCGCCTGGCCGGCAAGAAACTTGCGGTACTGACCTTGCTCGGCGACCTGCTCAAAGGGCTGTTGCCCGTGCTGATCGCCAGTCTCGCAGGCCTTTCGCTCCAACAACAGGCCTGGATCGGGCTCTACGCCGTACTGGGCCATCTGTTTCCGGTGTACTTTCGCTTTCGCGGCGGCAAGGGTGTCGCCACCGCCGCCGGGATGCTGCTGGGACTGTATCCGCCAGCGGCGCTCCTGGCCATTGCCGCCTGGCTCCTGACCTTCTACCTGACCCGCACCAGCTCGCTGGCGGCCTTGATCGCCACGCCCCTGACCCTGCCATTGCTGGCCTGGCAGGCGCCGGCGGCGCTACTGCCGATGAGCGTCCTCACACTGCTCATCGTCTGGCGCCACCGCGGCAATCTACGCGACCTGTTTGCCGGGCGCGAACGGCATTTCTGAATCCTGAAGATGAACCGGGCTCAGGTCGGGCAATTACCGACTCACAACGGCGACAACTGCTCCATTGGCCAACGCGCCTGCACACTGATCGCCAGGCTCTCCTGCTGACCGGCCTGCAAACGCTGGCAACCGGCAAACGCGATCATCGCGCCGTTATCGGTGCAGAACTCAGGACGGGCGTAAAACACATTCCCCTTCATCTCGCCGAGCATTTTTTCCAGCGACGCGCGCAGCGCCTTGTTGGCGCTCACGCCACCAGCAATTACCAGACGCTTGAGTCCGGCCTGCTTCAAGGCTCGCTTGCATTTGATGGTCAGAGTTTCCACCACCGCCTGCTGGAAGGCGAGCGAGATGTCGCAACGGGTTTGTTCGCCGTCGTCCCCAGCGCTGACACATTGCTGCCAGGTATTCAGGGCGAAGGTTTTCAAGCCACTGAAACTGAAATCCAGCCCTGGACGATCGGTCATCGGCCGCGGGAAAACAAAGCGCCCGGCCACGCCTTGGGCGGCCAGGCGAGCGATTTCCGGGCCGCCCGGATAATTCAGGCCGATCAGCTTCGCCGTCTTGTCGAAGGCTTCACCGGCAGCATCATCCAGGGTTTCGCCCATCAGTTCGTATTGGCCGATGCCATCGACCCGCACCAGCTGCGTATGACCACCGGAAACCAACAAAGCGACGAACGGAAATTCCGGCGGTTGTTCTTCCAGCATAGGGGCCAGCAAGTGCCCTTCCATGTGGTGCACACCCAGCGCCGGGATACCCCAGGCGAAGGCCAGCGCCTGGGCACAGGAAGCGCCCACCAGAAGGGCTCCGACCAGGCCCGGGCCAGCGGTATAGGCAATGGCGTCGATTTCGGTCGGCACACAGTCCGCCTCGGCCAGAACTTGGCGAATCAGCGGCAGCATGCGCTTGACATGGTCGCGAGAGGCCAGCTCCGGCACCACGCCACCATAGGCCCGATGCAGGTCGATCTGACTGAACAGCGCATCGGCCAGCAGGCCCCGCTCGCTGTCGTAAAGCGCGACGCCGGTTTCGTCGCAGGAAGTTTCTAATCCCAGTACTAGCATGGGTTTGCGCCTTGTAGAGGCTAAATTCGAAGGCGCGCATAATAGTCGCCACTCCCTCAGCCGACCAGCGGTTTTCGATCAGAGGCTTTGCATTCCGAGCGATGAGGGGTTAACATCCGCAACCCTTAAAAACCGACGACCTCAGCCGCGATTTTTGCGACGAGAACGTTGACCCCGGTAATGAATGAAGGTAGCTCTGGATGCCAGCCGTCAAAGTTAAAGAGAACGAACCCTTCGACGTAGCTCTGCGTCGTTTCAAGCGCTCCTGCGAAAAAGCCGGTGTTCTGGCTGAAGTTCGTAGCCGCGAATTTTACGAGAAGCCGACTTCCGAGCGTAAGCGCAAAGCAGCTGCTGCTGTTAAGCGTCACGCCAAGAAAGTTCAGCGCGAACAGCGCCGCGCCGTACGTCTGTACTAATACACAGACGTTCGCTGCAAGCTTCTGCCAAGCCCGGCCCTCAGCCGGGCTAATGGCATTTGCGGACAACGCTTGATGCTTCACCGTCAACGCCGCGCATGCGACCGAGACAATCCGCTTCACCACGTCAGACCTGGCTTCCTGCCAGCGGTGCACGTCTCTTCTGACGAGCCTTCCAAGGCTACTGACGAGCACACTTTATTCTGATTCCTCAACAGACTCAGTCCAAGGCGCCTTTCTCCAGCGCCCGCTTATGAGCCATCCGAGACCTGTCGGACTCAGAGCAATATCTTCAAATAGTCGAAGACTGATTGAAACTAACGTCAGTGGACTTTCGGCAGATACACTTCCCGATAGCGATCAAGCCGACGACAGATGGTCGAACGCGCAGCCGTTGCGTCTCGAACAGCCCACTTTCGAAGCCTTCGCATTGGTCCAATTCTTTCGCGCAGTGATGACGAGAACGCCATGGCCGGGCTGATTCCCCAGAGCTTTATTGACGACCTTCTGAACCGCACCGACATCGTCGATGTTGTCAGCTCGCGCCTGCAGATGAAAAAGGCCGGCAAGAACTACACCGCCTGCTGCCCGTTCCACAAGGAAAAGACCCCCTCCTTCAGCGTCAGCCCCGACAAGCAGTTTTACTACTGCTTCGGCTGTGGCGCGGGCGGCAACGCCCTCGGTTTCATCATGGACCACGACAACCTGGATTTCCCCCAGGCAGTCGAGGAACTGGCCAAAGCCGCCGGCATGGAGATCCCGCGCGAGGAAAGCGGCCGCTCGCACAAACCCCGACAGCCAACCGACTCGCCGCTCTACCCGCTGCTGATCGCCGCCGCCGATTACTATCGCCAGGCCCTGAAAAGCCATCCGGCCCGCAAGGCCGCGGTCGACTACCTCAAGGGGCGCGGCCTGACCGGCGAGATCGCCCGCGACTTCGGCCTCGGCTTTGCACCGCCCGGCTGGGACAACCTGTTCAAGCACCTGAGCAGCGACACCCTGCAGCAGAAAGCCATGATCGACGCCGGCCTGCTGATCGAAAATGCCGAAACCGGCAAACGCTACGATCGCTTTCGCGACCGGGTGATGTTTCCGATCCGCGACAGCCGCGGTCGGATCATCGCCTTTGGTGGCCGGGTACTGGGCGATGACAAACCGAAGTACCTGAACTCGCCGGAAACGCCGGTTTTTCACAAGGGCCAGGAGCTTTACGGCCTGTTCGAAGCCCGCAAGAACAACCGCAACCTCGACGAAATCATCGTCGTCGAAGGCTACATGGACGTGATTGCCCTCGCCCAACAAGGCCTGCGTAACGCCGTTGCGACCCTGGGTACCGCCACCAGCGAAGAACACCTCAAGCGCCTGTTCCGTATCGTGCCCAGCGTCCTGTTCTGTTTCGACGGCGACCAGGCCGGGCGCAAGGCCGCCTGGCGCGCGCTGGAGGCGACCCTGTCCAGCCTGCAGGACGGTCGCCGGGCGCGTTTTCTGTTTCTTCCCGAAGGGGAAGATCCGGATACCCTGGTCCGCTCTGAAGGCACCGACGCCTTTCGCGCACGTATCAATCAACACGCTCAACCGCTGGCCGACTACTTCTTCCAGCAACTGACGGACGAAGCCGATCCACGCTCGCTCGAGGGCAAGGCCCACCTGGCCACCCTGGCTGCACCGCTGATCGACAAGGTCCCCGGAGCCAACCTGCGGACCCTGATGCGCCAGCGCCTCAGTGAAATTACCGGGCTCAACAACGAAACCGTCAACCAGTTGGTGCACAGCGCCCCACAAGAAGCGCCGCCGGCGTACGACGCCGGCATCGATTACGACGCCATGCCGGACTATGCCGACTACCACGAGCCGCAAGAAGCCTATGTGCCGCAGCAGGAATGGACGCCGAAGAAAAGCGGTGCCGGCGGCAAGAAGTGGGAGAACAAGCCGTGGGACAAAAAGGGCAAGCGCAATGGCGATCGCGATCAACCACGTGCCCCGCGCGTTCCGGCCGCCGTCGAACCTCCTACACTGTCAGCCCTTCGAACATTGCTGCATCACCCGCAACTGGCCGAGAAAGTTGAAGACGCCGGGCATTTCGCCGCCGACGACAACACCAATACCCAGTTGCTGGTCGCCCTGATCGAAGCCGTGCAGAAAAATCCTAAGCTACGCTCTATTCATCAGCTGATGGCGCGTTGGCACGGCACCGAACAGGGCCGCCTGATCAAGGCGCTGGCAGAAAAGGAATGGTTGATTGAGGGCGATAACCTTGAACAACAGTTTTTCGACACCATTAAAAGCTTGTCCGCTCGCCAAAGTGAGCGTGCTTTGGAACAACTTCTCAGGAAATCGCGTCAAAGCGAATTGAGTGGCGAAGAAAAAATTCAGCTACTTGAGCTTTTAAAACGCAATGTTCCCGCATCAAACCCGACCTCAACTGGCGCGTGAGGTCATAGCTCGGGTATAATCCTCGGCTTGTTTTTTGCCCGCCAAGACCTTCAGTGGATAGGGTGTTATGTCCGGAAAAGCGCAACAGCAGTCTCGCCTCAAAGAGTTGATCAGCCGTGGTCGTGAGCAGGGTTACCTGACTTACGCGGAGGTCAACGACCACCTGCCGGAGGATATTTCAGATCCGGAACAGGTGGAAGACATCATCCGCATGATCAACGACATGGGGATCAACGTATTCGAGAGTGCTCCGGATGCGGATGCCCTTTTGTTGGCCGAAGCCGATACCGACGAAGCAGCAGCTGAAGAAGCCGCCGCAGCGTTGGCGGCAGTGGAAACCGACATTGGTCGCACTACCGACCCAGTGCGTATGTACATGCGCGAAATGGGTACGGTAGAGCTGCTCACACGTGAAGGCGAAATCGAAATCGCCAAGCGTATCGAAGAGGGCATCCGTGAAGTGATGGGCGCGATTGCGCACTTCCCTGGCACGGTTGAGCACATCCTCTCCGAATACACTCGCGTCACCACCGAAGGTGGTCGCCTGTCCGACGTCCTGAGCGGTTACATCGACCCGGACGACGGCATCGCGCCGCCTGCCGCCGAAGTACCACCGCCTGTCGATGCCAAGGCCGCGAAAGCGGACGACGACACCGACGACGATGACGCCGAAGCCAGTGATGACGAAGAAGAAGCCGAAAGCGGTCCGGATCCGGTCATCGCAGCCCAGCGCTTTGGCGCCGTTGCCGACCAGATGGAAATCACCCGCAAGGCGCTGAAAAAGCACGGTCGTGAACACAAGCAAGCCCTGGCTGAAATGCTGGCCCTGGCTGAACTGTTCATGCCGATCAAACTGGTTCCGAAGCAATTCGAAGGCCTGGTTGAACGCGTTCGTAGTGCCCTGGATCGCCTGCGTCAGCAAGAGCGCGCGATCATGCAGCTCTGTGTTCGTGATGCTCGCATGCCACGCGCCGACTTCCTGCGCCAGTTCCCTGGCAATGAAGTGGACGAAAGCTGGTCCGACGCACTGGCCAAAGGCAAGGCCAAGTACGCCGAAGCCATCGGTCGCCTGCAACCGGACATCATCCGTTGCCAGCAGAAGCTGACCGCGCTCGAGACCGAGACCGGCCTGACGATCGCCGAGATCAAGGACATCAACCGTCGCATGTCGATCGGCGAGGCCAAGGCCCGTCGCGCGAAGAAAGAGATGGTCGAAGCCAACTTGCGTCTGGTGATCTCCATCGCCAAGAAGTACACCAACCGTGGCCTGCAGTTCCTCGACCTGATCCAGGAAGGCAACATCGGCTTGATGAAAGCGGTAGACAAGTTCGAATACCGTCGCGGCTACAAGTTCTCGACTTATGCCACCTGGTGGATCCGTCAGGCGATCACTCGCTCGATCGCCGACCAGGCACGCACCATCCGTATTCCGGTGCACATGATCGAGACGATCAACAAGCTCAACCGTATTTCCCGGCAGATGCTGCAGGAAATGGGTCGCGAACCGACCCCGGAAGAGCTGGGCGAACGCATGGAAATGCCTGAGGACAAGATCCGCAAGGTATTGAAGATCGCTAAAGAGCCGATCTCCATGGAAACCCCGATCGGTGATGACGAAGACTCCCATCTGGGTGACTTCATCGAAGACTCGACCATGCAGTCGCCAATCGATGTCGCCACCGTTGAGAGCCTCAAGGAAGCGACTCGCGAAGTACTCTCCGGCCTCACTGCCCGTGAAGCCAAGGTACTGCGCATGCGCTTCGGCATCGACATGAATACCGACCACACCCTCGAGGAAGTCGGTAAGCAGTTCGACGTTACCCGTGAGCGGATTCGCCAGATCGAAGCCAAGGCGCTGCGCAAGCTGCGCCACCCGACGAGAAGCGAGCACCTGCGCTCCTTCCTCGACGAGTAATACCAAGACCCCCAGCCCTGCTGGGGGTCTTGTTTTGTGCAGCTTAAAACTCCCCGCGCCTCACTCCCTCCGGATTGCCCGTCTACACTCGAAACATTCCCCGTGTCATAACGAGACCGTTATGCCCAGACTGCCGACCGTGCTGGTGCTGTCGCTGCTCGCCTGGACCGCAACGGCTGGCGCACTGACGCTCACCGATGAAGAACGTGGCTGGCTTTCCGCCCATCCGGAATTGCGCCTGGGCGTCGACGCTTCGTGGCCGCCCTTCGAATATCGCGATGAGGAAGGGCGCTACCAGGGCCTGGCGGCGGACTATATCCATCTGATCCAGGATCGCCTGGCAATCACGCTCAAGCCGATAGAACCCGCCAGCTGGAGCGAAGTGCTCGAGGCCGCGAAAAAGGGCAAGCTGGACCTGCTGCCAGGCATCATGTCGACCCCGGAACGGCAAAACTATCTGGCCTTCACCCGTCCGTACCTCGATTTCCCCATCGTGATCCTGGCCCATAAAGGCGGCGCGCAACCTCGCAAGCTCCAGGACCTGTACGGCCTGAAGATCGCCGTCGTGGAGAATTACGCCCCCCATGAACTGCTGCGCACCCACCATCCCGACCTGAATCTGGTCGCCCTGCCCAATGTGAGTTCGGCCTTGCAGGCGCTGGCCCTCAATCAGGTCGATGCCGTGGTCGGCGACCTGGCTTCCAGTGTCTGGAGCCTGCGGCAGTTGAAGCTCGACGGGCTCTATGTCAGCGGCGAGACGCCCTACCGCTATCAGCTGGCCATGGGCGTCCCCCGCGACAGCAAGATACTGGTAGGCATTCTCGACAAGGTGCTGGCTGACATAAGCCCGGCGGAGGTCAACGAGATCCAGCAGCGCTGGGTGGGCAATGTGCTCGACCATCGTTCGTTCTGGTCGGACCTGCTGTTCTATGGCCTGCCAGGGCTGCTCCTGCTGTTTGCCATTCTGGCGGCAGTGATCCGCATCAATCGCCGGCTGAGCTCCGAGATCGCGAGGCGCGTGGCCCTGGAACAGGAGCTGCGCAGCAGCGAATACCATTACCGCGGCCTGGTCGAAAGCCTGTCGGCAATCGCCTGGGAAGCGCGCATCAGCGACTTCACCTACAGCTACGTGTCGCCCCATGCCGAGCAATTGCTGGGTTATCCCCTTTCGCACTGGCTGATTCCCGGGTTCTGGAGAAACATCATCCACCCCGCCGACCTGACGCGCGCCCAGCACTTCTGCGACCACGAAGTCCTGGCCGGGCGCGATCACAGCCTGGATTACCGAGTGATCACCGCTGATGGCCGCTGCCTGTGGGTTCGCGACATCGTCAGCCTGATCGAGCATGGGCATGAACCGATCATGCGCGGCCTGATGATCGACATCAGCGAGACAAAACGCACCGAAGAGGCGCTGCAGCTCTCGGAACAGAAATTCGCCTCGGTCTTCCAACAGTGCCCTGACATCCTGGTCATTGCCCGCCTGTCGGATGGCTGCCTGCTGGAGGTCAATGAGGCGTTCGAAGAACAGATCGGCCTGAGTGCCTCGCAAGTCGTGGGCCAGACGGCCACCGAGCTGAATATCTGGGGTATTCAGGGCGTCGGCCCGGGGCTGCTGCAACGCTTGCAGGCCGGCAGTATCCGTAACCTGGAAATGCCCTTTCGGCGCAGCAACGGCCAGCTGTTCACCGGGCTGATCTCCGCCGAACCCTTCGACCTCGACACTACGCCCGCCCTGGTCGTGGTGGTTCGCGACATCAGCCAGTTGAAGGAAACCCAACAGCAGCTGCAAACCTCAGAAGAGAAGTTCGCCAAGGCTTTTCACGCCTCGCCGGACGGCCTGCTGCTAAGCCGCCAGCGCGATGGCTTGCTGATAGAGGTCAACGAAGGGTTCAGTCGTATCACCGGCTTCAATAGCGCCATGTCCGTCGACCGTTCCACGCTGGAGCTGGGCATCTGGGTCAACCTCAACGAGCGCCGGCAGATGCTCGACCTGATGCAACGGGATGGCTTCGTGCGCGACTTCAGCTGCCATATTCGCCGCAATGACGGTCAGATCCGCCTCTGCGAGCTCTCGAGCCGGCCGCTACCGATCGGCGACGAAGACTGCATGCTGACCATCGCCCGCGACATCACCGAGCGCCACCTGATGCAGGAGAAGCTGCAACAGGCCGCCACCGTGTTCGAAAGCACCGCTGAAGGCGTACTGATCACCGACACCCAGCAGCACATCAGCGCAGTCAATCGGGCGTTCACCGAAATCACCGGCTACAGCGAAACCGAAGCCCTGGGCCACACCCCGCGCCTGCTGGCTTCCGGCCTGCATGACAGCGCCTTTTACGCCGCCATGTGGCACCAACTGACCGCCGAAGGTCATTGGCAAGGGGAAATCTGCAATCGACGCAAAAATGGCGAGCTGTACCCCAGCTGGCTGACCATCAGCGCGGTGCGCAACAAAGACCGGTTCATCACCCACTTCGTCGCGGTATTCGCCGATATCTCCAGCCTCAAGCACGCCCAGGCCAAGCTCGATTACCAGGCGCACCATGATCCGCTGACCGGCCTGCCGAACCGTACCCTGTTCGAAAGCCGCCTGCTGACTGCCCTCAACAACCAGCAGGAGAATGGTGGCCAGGGCGCCGTGCTGTTTCTCGACCTGGACCGCTTCAAGCACATCAACGACAGCCTCGGCCACCCGGTCGGCGACCTGCTGCTCAGGGGCATTGCCGTGCGCCTGAAAGAACAACTGCGGGATATCGACACCGTGGCCCGCCTGGGTGGCGACGAGTTCATCATCCTGCTACCCGGGCTGCAGCAGCCCAGCGATGCCGAGCACATCGCCAACAAGCTGCTGAACTGCTTCACCGCGCCGTTCCAGGCCGGCGAGCACGAGTTCTTCATCAGTGCCAGCATCGGTACCAGCCTCTACCCCAAGGATGGTTGCGACGTGGCCACCCTGGTCAAGAATGCCGACGCCGCCATGTACCGCTCCAAGGCCAAGGGCCGCAACCGGGTCGAAAGCTATACCCGCGACCTGACCGCCCAGGCCAGCGAGCGCGTGGCCCTGGAACATGAACTGCGGCGGGCCATCGAACGCAACGAGCTGTATCTCTACTATCAACCCAAGATCAGGCTGGGCGACCAGGAGCTGGTGGGCGCCGAAGCCCTGATTCGCTGGCATCACCCGACCTTCGGCGATGTCCCACCCGAACACTTCATCCCCCTGGCCGAAGAGAACGGCATGATCCTGCAGATCGGCGACTGGGTGCTGGAACACGCCTGCCAACAGTTGCGCAAGTGGAACGAGCGCTACGACAGCTTCGGCCCGCTCTCGGTCAACCTCGCCGGCGCCCAGTTGCGCCAGCCGAACCTGCTGGGGCGGATTGAACAACTGCTGAAAGACAACCGCCTCAAACCCGGCTTCCTGCAACTGGAAATTACCGAAAACTTCATCATGAGCCAGGCCGAGGAAGCCCTGGCGGTCCTGCACCAGCTCAAGCGCCTGGGCGTCCAGCTGGCCATCGACGATTTCGGTACCGGCTACTCGTCCCTGAGCTACCTCAAGCGCCTGCCGCTGGATTTCCTGAAAATCGATCAATCTTTCGTCCGCGGCCTGCCCGACGACCCCCACGATGTGGCGATCGTGCGGGCCATCATCGCCCTGGGCCGCAGCATGCAATTCACCGTGATCGCCGAAGGCGTGGAAACCCATGACCAGCAGGTATTCCTCGGGAACGAAGGCTGCGAACAGATCCAGGGCTACATCATCAGCCTGCCGCTAAGCGCCGACGAATTCGCCGCAACCTTTCTGCGCCTTCCCGTTTCGGATTTTTCGGATAGCACAGCCGAGAAACCGTCGCTATAATCCGCGGCCTACTGAGGGCCTATAGCTCAGTCGGTTAGAGCAGAGGACTCATAATCCTTTGGTCCACGGTTCGAGTCCGTGTGGGCCCACCACATTGAAAGCCGCGCATTGCGCGGCTTTCGCGTATTCAACGCGCTGCAAATCCCTCCATTCGGCCGCCAGGCCGGCAAAACGCCCGATCGTTTTTTCCAAGAAATCAGCCTTACCGCACAACTATTAAAAAACGCGACGGTCATAACCGTTCGGAAGTCGTGCATGGCCTTTGTTTGGTCCTAGACTGCACTTCTATCAATGGGGGAGAGCCTGTCCTTTCCCCGGCGTGATGCACCACTTAAGCCACCCCATAATAATCAGAGTGGCCTGATGATTCGGACACAACACATGGAAGTAGTATCTACGGCGCCTTCGCCTGGCCGGGCAACGGGTTTTGCACGTTGCCGAAATATTCAGCAAGGCCCTGTTTTCATCATTGCATCCGGTAGTTCGGCAAAGGACTTCCCTATCGAAGCCTTCTCGAACATCCCGATGATCACCATGAACGGGGCCATCTCGATGTTCCGCGGCACCGGCATACAGCCCTTTTTTTATGCCTGCACCGACACCAGCTTCTCCCTCCAGCAACCTGAGCTCTTCGTCCAGGCAATGGCTGTCAGTCAGCGCGTGGCGCTCTGGGAAGAACATGCCCGCACGATTCCGATCCAGCCTCGCGGCGAGCTGTTTCTGCTGAAGAAGGCGCCACGACAGACCTGGATGCAGCGATTGCTCAGGAGCAACCGCGATCTGGTTCGCCCTCCCCTGCTCTGGGGTAACAGGAGCCGGACCATCGGCTTCAGCAAGAATCTCGAACTGGGTTTCTTCGACGCCCGCACGGTGGCTTATCTGGCACTGCAACTCGCCTATCACGCCGGCTTCAATACGGCGATCCTGGTGGGCGTCGACCTGAATCCTGCCCAAGGGCGTTTTTATGAAACGCTAGATACCTTCAAGTCGCCCTGCGGCCTGGACCAGCACCTGCAATCGCGGATCCTGCCATCCTTGAAACTGATGTCGGATAAGGTCATGGGCAAGGATTTTTCGGTCTACAACCTGTCCCCCATGTCGAGCATCCCTACTTCGATCATTCCCAAAATCAGTCTCGACGAACTCGACAAGCTGGTTAATCGCTGAGCACTCCATGCTCGGACGGATTGTATTCGCCCACAAAAAAACCGCGCCTTGCGCGGTTTTTCTGTAAGGCCAGGATCAGCCGTTATTCGGGCAATGCATAAGCGATCACATAGTCCCCACGGTCCGGCGACTGACGCGCGCCGCCCGCGGTCAGCAGGATGTACTGCCGACCGGTCTTGGGCGAAACGTAGGTCATCGGCCCCGACTGGCTGCCCACCGGCAGGCGGGCTTTCCAGATTTCGTTGCCGTTGCCGGTATCGAAGGCGCGCAGGTAGAAATCCTGGGTGCCGGCGAAGAACAACAGGCCGGACTGGGTTGCCAGGGACGCCCCCAGGGTCGGCATGCCGATCGGGATTGGCATGTGCATGCGAATGCCCAGGGGACCGGTGTCCTGCACGGTACCGACCGGCACCTGCCACACCAGCTTTCTGGTTTTCAGGTCGATGGCCGACATGGTGCCGAACGGTGGCTTCTGGCACGGAATACCGGCAGGCGAGAGGAAACGCTGGCGCATCGCCCCAAACGGCGTGCCGTCCTGGGGTACCACGCCCATTTCGATACCGCTGGCCCCGGCCGCGATCTTCGCCCGCGGGATCATGTAGTTGGCCAGGCCCAGGCGCATGTCGTTGACGAACATATAGTTGCTGTTCGGGTCCACCGACACGCTGCCCCAGTTCATGCCGCCCAGGGAGCCCGGGAACTGCAAGGCATAATCCAGGCCCGGCGGGGTGTAGACGCCTTCATGGCGCATGCCCTTGAACTGGATACGGCACATCAACTGGTCAAATGGCGTGGCACCCCACATGTCCGACTCGGTCAGGGTCTGGTTGCCGATCGACGGCATCTCCACCGAGAACGGCTGGGTTGGCGAGTAGCGTTCGCCCGGCATATTGCCCTGCGGCACCGGACGCTCTTCCACCCGGGCGATAGGCACGCCGGTTTCGCGATTGAGCAGGAAGATCTCACCCTGCTTGGTGACCTGTGCCAGCGCCGGCTGCACCCCGCCCTTGTCGTCCGGCACGTCGTACAGCAGCGGCTGCGCCGGCAGGTCGAAGTCCCACAGGTCGTGGTGAGTGGTCTGGAAGTGCCAGCGCACCTGACCGGTCTTCACATCCAGGGCGACGATGGACGAACTCCACTTGTCGTCGAACTCCGTGCGCTGGCCGGCGAAGAAGTCTGGCGTGGCATTGCCGGTCGGCAGATAGACCAGACCGAGCTTGGCGTCATAGGACATGGCCGACCAGACGTTCGGCGTGCCACGGGTATAGGTCTCGCCTGCTGGTGGACGCTTGGTGGTGTTCGGGTTACCCGGGTCCCAGGCCCACACCAGTTCGCCGCTGCGCACGTCGAAGGCGCGGACCACGCCCGGCGGCTCGCCGATAGAATAGTTGTCCGCCACCCGGCCGCCGACGATGACCACATTGCCGGCCACCAGCGGGGTCGAGGTCTGCTGGTAGTAGCCAGGCTTCACTTCGCCCATGTCGGTTTTCAGGTCGACCGTGCCTTTGTCGCCGAAGTCTTCGCACGGCTTGCCGGTTTGCGCGTTGATCGCGATCAGGCGCGCATCGCCGGTCGGCAGGAACAAACGCTTGGTGCAGGCGGCCGGAGCGGCCGCTGCCTCGGCGCCAGGCTCGGCGGAAGCATCGAAGTAACCCAGGCCGCGGCACCGCTGCCAGTTAGGCGCCGAGCCTTGCGGATCGAACTTCCAGCGTTCGGCGCCGGTGTCGGCGTCCAGGGCGAACACCTTGCCGTAGGCGGTGCAGGTATAGACCGTGTCACCGATCTGCAGCGGTGTGTTCTGGTCTTCGGCGCCCGCGCCGGTGCTTTGCGGAATGTCGCCGGTGCGGAAAGTCCAGGCCACCTGCAACTGGTCGATGTTGCCCTTGTTGATCTGGTCCAGCGCGGCAAAACGATTGCCGGCGGTGGTGTTGCCCCAATGGGCCCAGTCTTTCTGCTCGGTACCTGGAGCCACAGGCTTGATCGCCGGCTCGCTGCTGGCCTTGACCACGTGGGTCGGCACAAACATGTAGGCCAGGGTCGCCACGACACCAATGCCCAGCACGCCGGCCAGGCCATAAGCGCCACGCCCAGCGGTCGCTCCCGAAGCACGCACCAGGGTCGGGTAGATCAGCGCCACCACCAGGCCGATAACGGCGAAGGTCAGCACCCGCGAAACCAGCGGCCAGTACTCCAGCCCGGCATCCCAGACCGCCCAGATCGCCGTGAGCACCAGCGCCCCTCCATACAGCCAGGCGCCACGCGGGTTACGCCGGGCGATCAGCAGCCCAGAAACGATCATCGCCAGGCCCATCAGCAGGAAGAACCAGCTGCCGCCCAGACTGACCAGGTACCCGCCCCCGCCGGCCAGCCCCAGGCCGATCAATGCGATCAGCAAACCCAGCGCCCCCAGCAGCCATTTGCCGCCGGTGGCAGCCCCAGAATTATTCATGTCGGAAATTTCTCCCATTCTTTACGTGGCGCAAGAATGTACTAACCAGTTACTTATGACAACTTGTCGCAGGCAATTCGTGGCAAAAAATGTCATCCGCGCTGTTGAGCCTGGCCGTCACAACAGGGCCGGCAGCCAATACAACTGACGCCATGCCGCAAGCATCGCCTGGAGCGAGCCTGTAACATGCTCGGCCACCGTTGCCCGCGCCGGAGTTCACCTTGTCTGACAGCCGCCCTCCCGTCCTCGACGAAATCGACCGCCAACTGATCGCGGCCCTGCAGATCAATGCCCGCGAAAGCGTGGCCATGCTCGCCCGGCAGTTGGGGATCGCCCGTACCACCGTGACCTCGCGCCTGGCGCGGCTGGAAAAGGCGCGGGTGATTACCGGTTATGGCGTGCGCCTGGGTCAGCGGGTCATCGATGGCGGCTTGCAGGCCTACGTCGGGATCAAGGTGCAGCCGCGTTCCGGCAAGGAGGTCCTGCGGCGCCTGAGCGCCATGGCCCAGGTCCAGCAGCTCTGCGCGGTCAGTGGAGAATTTGACTATGTCGCCTGGCTGCGCACCGATTCACCGGAACAGCTGGACCAGTTGCTTGACCAGATCGGCAGCGTCGACGGTGTGGAAAAGACCACCACCTCGATCATTCTCAGCAGCAAGATCGACCGTGGGCAGCCCGTCTGAAGGTTTTTCCAGGCACGGTATCCTGCTGTTTTGCGAGCGCTTCGCGCTCGATCGCAGCCTTCGGCAGCGGCTACAGAGAATCTTTCGTCAGTTAGTTAAAAAACATCGTCAGATTGAAATAAGATCATCCAAAACGACGACACTTTGCGTCTTATTAACGTGCGCAACGCTCCCTAGAATGGCTGCCATCTTTTCCTATACTCAGCGCTCTGCTCGAGTCGCCAGCAAGGTCAGCCATGAACAAGAACAATCGCCATCCTGCAGACGGTAAGAAACCCATCACCATTTTCGGCCCGGACTTCCCGTTCGCCTTCGACGACTGGATCGAGCACCCCGCCGGCCTGGGCAGCATTCCCGAAGCCAACCATGGCGCCGAAGTGGCGATTGTCGGTGCCGGTATCGCCGGGCTGGTGGCGGCCTACGAGCTGATGAAGCTGGGCCTCAAGCCCGTGGTGTACGAAGCCTCGAAAATGGGCGGCCGGCTGCGCTCCCAGGCGTTCGAAGGCGCCGAAGGGATCATTGCCGAACTGGGTGGCATGCGCTTTCCGGTGTCCTCCACGGCCTTCTATCACTACGTCGACAAGCTGGGTCTGGAGACCAAACCCTTTCCCAACCCGCTGACCCCGGCTTCCGGCAGCACGGTGATCGACCTCGAAGGCCAGACTCACTACGCGCAGAAGCTCGCCGACCTGCCGGCGCTGTTCCAGGAAGTGGCTGACGCCTGGGCCGATGCCCTGGAAGACGGTTCGCGCTTCGGCGAAATCCAGCAGGCCATTCGCGACCGCGACGTGCCGCGCCTCAAGGAACTGTGGAACACCCTGGTGCCGCTGTGGGACGACCGCACCTTCTATGACTTCGTCGCCACCTCGAAGGCCTTCGCCAAGCTGTCGTTCCATCACCGCGAAGTGTTCGGCCAGGTCGGTTTCGGCACCGGCGGCTGGGATTCGGACTTCCCCAATTCGATGCTGGAAATCTTCCGTGTGGTGATGACCAACTGCGACGATCACCAGCACCTGGTGGTCGGCGGTGTCGAGCAGGTGCCGCTGGGCATCTGGCGCCATGTGCCGGAGCGCTGCGCTCACTGGCCGCAAGGCACCAGCCTCAGCTCGCTGCACCATGGCGCACCGCGTCCCGGGGTGAAACGTATCGCCCGGGCCGCCGATGGCCGCTTCAGCGTCACCGACAACTGGGGCGATACCCGCGAATACGCAGCAGTGCTGACCACCTGCCAGAGCTGGCTGCTGACCACCCAGATCGAATGCGAAGAGTCGCTGTTCTCGCAGAAGATGTGGATGGCCCTGGACCGCACCCGCTACATGCAATCGTCGAAGACCTTCGTCATGGTCGACCGGCCGTTCTGGAAAGACAAAGACCCGGAAACCGGTCGCGACCTGATGAGCATGACCCTCACCGACCGCCTGACTCGCGGCACCTACCTGTTCGATAACGGCGACGACAAGCCGGGGGTCATCTGCCTGTCCTATTCGTGGATGAGCGACGCCCTGAAGATGCTGCCGCACCCAGTGGAAAAACGGGTCAAGCTGGCCCTCGACGCCCTGAAGAAGATCTACCCGAAAGTCGATATCGCCGGGCGCATCATCGGCGATCCGATCACTGTGTCCTGGGAGGCCGATCCGCACTTCCTCGGCGCGTTCAAGGGCGCGCTGCCCGGCCACTACCGCTATAACCAGCGCATGTACGCGCACTTCATGCAGGACGACCTGCCCGCCGAGCAGCGCGGGATCTTCATCGCCGGCGACGATGTGTCCTGGACTCCGGCCTGGGTCGAGGGCGCGGTACAGACCTCGCTCAACGCGGTCTGGGGCATCATGAAGCACTTCGACGGGCAGACCCACGCCGAAAACCCGGGACCGGGCGACGTGTTCCACGAAATCGGCCCCATCGCCCTGGCCGACTGAAACCCTGTAGCCGCTGCCGCAGGCGGCGATCGAGCGCAACGCTCGTGGCCTTTGAGCAGCCCGCGGCAACGGCTACAGTGACAGTCCCGCGCACAGAGGAGTCATCGCCATGCGTGTAGCGCTTTATCAATGTGCCCCACAACCGCTGGATGTCGCCGGCAACCTGCAACGCCTGCAGAAAGTCGCCGTGGAAGCTTCCGGCGCCGACCTGCTGGTGCTGCCGGAGATGTTCTTGAGCGGCTACAACATCGGCGTAGAAGCGGTGGGCGCCCTGGCCGAGGCCCAGGATGGCCCGTCGGCGCAATACATCGCCAATGTCGCCCAGTCGGCGGGTATCGCGATCCTGTATGGCTACCCGGAACGCGCCGACGATGGCCAGATCTACAACGCCGTGCAACTGATCGACCGCAACGGCCAACGCCTGTGCAATTACCGCAAGACCCACCTGTTCGGCGATCTCGACCGCTCGATGTTCAGCGCAGGTCCAGACGATTTCCCCCTGGTGGAACTCAATGGCTGGAAGCTCGGTTTCCTGATCTGCTACGACATCGAGTTCCCGGAGAACGCCAGGCGCCTGGCGCTGGCCGGGGCCGAGCTGATTCTGGTGCCCACCGCCAACATGCTGCCCTACGACTTCATCGCCGATGTCACCGTGCGTTCGCGCGCCTTCGAAAACCAATGTTATGTGGCCTACGCCAACTACTGCGGCCACGAAGACGAGATCCACTACTGTGGCCAAAGCAGCATCGCCGCCCCCGACGGCCAGCGGATTGCCCTCGCCGGGCTGGACGAAGCCCTGATAACCGGCACGCTGGACCGCCAGTTGATGCTCGATTCCCGCGCTGCCAACCGCTACTTCCATGACCGTCGCCCGGAGCTTTACGACGACCTGAACAAGCGCTGATCCGGGGTTATCCGCTAGCATGGGCGCTTCACTGTTCTGGAAGTGCTCATGCCCGCGCTGAACCACCCTCTGCCTCATCGGGAAACCCTGGCCAACGGCCTGCGGGTTTCACTGCACCACGTCCCTCGATTGAAACGCTGCGCGGCGACCCTGCGGGTCTCGGCCGGCAGTCACGACGTACCGCTGGCCTGGCCCGGGCTGGCGCACTTTCTCGAACACCTGCTGTTTCTCGGCACCGAGCGTTTTCCCGCACAACAGGGCCTGATGGCCTATGTGCAACGCCACGGCGGCCAGGTGAACGCCAGCACCGGCGAACGCCACACCGACTTTTTCTTCGAACTGCCCCTCGCGGATTTCGTCGGCGGGCTGGAGCGCCTGGCCGACATGCTCACCCACCCGCGCATGAGCCAGGAAGACCAGTTGCGCGAGCGCGAGGTGCTGCACGCGGAGTTCATCGCCTGGTCGCGGGATGCCGCGACGCAACGGCAATTGGCCTTGCTCGACGGCCTGTCCGCGGAGCATCCCCTGCGGGCGTTCCACGCCGGCAATCGCTACAGCCTCAACGTACCGCGCCCGGCGTTTCAACAGGCGTTGCAGGCCTTCTATCAGGCTCACTACCACAGCGGGCAAATGTCCCTGAGCCTGGCCGGGCCCCAATCCCTGGAAGAGCTGAAAGCCCTAGCCCAGGGTTTTGGCGCCGTCCTCGCCGTCGGTAAAGCGCAACCGCAAGCAGCCCCGGTGCCCTTGCTGACATCTGCACCGCAGCATTATCAGCAGCTCGACGGGCGCCACCTGAACCTGCTGTTCGCCTGCGAGCAACTGCCCACGGCCGCCCGTGAAGCGCTGGATTTTCTCTGCACCTGGCTGGCCTGCGGCAAATCCGGCGGGCTGCTGGCCATGCTCAAGGAGCGCAAGCTGGTCGAAGGGTTGAAGGCCGCGCCGCTGTATCAGTTTGCCGGCCAGGCGCTGCTGCATATCCAGTTCGACTTGACCGAGCAAGGCGCCCAACAGCCGGAGCTGGTGAGTGAGTTGCTCTTCGATTGGCTGGCGTTTTTCAGCAGCCAGGACGATTGGCCGGCATTGCGTGATGAATATGCCCTGCTGCAACAGCGCCAACGCCAGGTCGCCAGCGCACTGGCGTTGGCAAGACTGAATAACGAGCAGTTGGAACCGCAGCTGTCCGACCGCGGCGCCACGGTCCTCAAGGCCCTGCTGTCGCAACTTCAAGCCCCGTCGGCAGCCAGCGGCATCGGCTGGCAACTGCCTGCGCCCAATCCGTTCCTGCGCAGCTCGGCGCCAACCGCCCGGGCCGGCCTGATTCGCGGGCAAACCAGCGCCCACCGCGGCTTGCGCACCTTCGCCCAGGACCGCTTGCGGCAGCGTCGCGAATCCTCGGCGGTGACCTTCAGCCAAGCCATCGCCGACGACGCTGGCGAGGCGGCCCTGTACTTGCGCTGGCGTCTGCAAAGCGTGTTGCCGCAGGAACTGCGCAGCCGCTTGCAAAACCACCTGCGCAACCTGCGGGACGACGGACTTCAGGCGGGCGTCGAGCTGTCCCTCGGTGTCTCGGGTAACCAGTGTTTGCTGACGCTGAAGGGTCTTCCCGAACCGATTCCGGCCATGCTCCAGCAGGCTCTGCTGGAACTGAGCGAACCCGGCGCGGCATTCTGGCAGATGCCCCCGGCGACTCCCACGCCGCTGTTGCCGATCCGCCAATTGCTCCAGGAACTGCCCGAGCGCTGCCTGGACATACCCGCCTACGAGGAACCGCATCCACTGGATGAACAAGGCTGGCAAACGCTGTGGGAAGGCGCCCACTGGGATGGCCTGGCCATCGGCCTGGCCCATGCCCAAAGCGCAATCGGCGCAGCATTGAGCAAAGCCCCAGGCACCGCCGACAGCCAGCTTTCTGCGCCACCCTCGATAACCGCGCAGCAGCACTGGCATGAGCTCGCAACCGGCTCCGGCGAGCAGGCCCTGCTGCTGTTTTGCCCGGCAGCGGACACCACCCTTCAGCAGGAAGCCAGCTGGCGGCTGCTGGGGCAGCTTGGCCAGATGCCGTTCTATCAGCGCCTGCGGGTCGAGTTGCAACTGGGCTATGCGGTGTTCAGCGGTGTGCGACAGATCAATGGCCAGACCGGCCTGCTGTTCGGCGTGCAGTCGCCCAGTGCCCCACTGAACGAGATCCTCGAGCATATCCGGGCGTTCCTGGCGCAGTTGCCCGAGTTGATCGCGGCACTGGATGACGCCTCCCTGGACGACTTGAAAGCTAACCTGGCCGCCCAGTTCGATGCCCGTGCATTGCCCGTGGCACAACTGGCCGAGCTGCTCTGGCAGGGCCGACTGGCCGGCCATCCGTCGGATTACCTGGAGCAATTGCAACAGGAAATCATGGCGGCGCCCCGGCCACAGCTGTTGCTCGCGGCCGAACAGTTGCAGCAGGCGCAAGGCGGCTGGCGCTGCCTGGCCAGCGGTGCCTGCCCGGGCGAACCCTGGCAAGCGGGAAAATGATCGTTACCCTGGCTGCAACGAGCTTTCTTCAACAATTGCGGTCATTCCCCGAAGGGAATTTAGTAAGATAGCCCCCTAAGCATCTGAACATCTCCGGTTGGAGGTGGACTATATGTATAGATCTCAACCGTCCCACCCACCTGAAGGAGCACCTCTATGTCCTGGTCCAAACCGGCTTACACCGACCTGCGTATCGGCTTTGAAGTCACCATGTACTTCGCCAGCCGTTGATTGCTCGTGCAGTGCAACGCCTCGGCTCGCCGGGGCGTTTTTATTTTCAGCCTTAACCTGATGGAGCGGCCATGTTTGTCCAGATTCTAGGTTCCGCCGCCGGTGGCGGTTTTCCGCAGTGGAACTGCAACTGCGCGAACTGCGCGGGCTTTCGCGACGGCAGCCTGCGGGCAAAGGCTCGCACCCAATCGTCGATCGCCATTTCCGATGACGGCGTGAACTGGGTCCTGTGCAACGCCTCGCCGGACATCCGCGCCCAGCTCCAGGGCTTCGCCCCGATGCAACCGGGCCGCGCCCTGCGCGACACCGGGATCAGCGCAATCATCCTGATGGACAGCCAGATCGACCACACCACCGGCCTGCTCAGCCTGCGCGAAGGCTGCCCGCATCAGGTCTGGTGCACCGACATGGTCCATGAAGACCTCAGCAGCGGTTTCCCGCTGTTCACCATGCTCACCCACTGGAACGGTGGGCTGGACTGGAACCGCATCGAACTCGACCGGAGCTTCACCATCCCGGCCTGCCCGAACCTGCGCTTCAGCCCGCTGCCGCTGCGCAGCGCCGCGCCGCCCTATTCGCCCCATCGCTTCGATCCGCACCCGGGCGATAACATCGGCCTGATCGTCGAAGACCTGCGCACCGGCGGCAAGCTGTTCTACGCCCCGGGGCTGGGCAAGGTCGACGCGGCGCTGCTGGAAATCATGAGCGGCAGCGACTGCCTGCTGGTGGATGGCACCCTGTGGGAAGACAACGAGATGCAGCGTCGCGGCGTCGGCACCCGGACCGGGCGGGAAATGGGCCACCTGGCGCAGAACGGCCCCGGCGGCATGCTGGAAGTGCTGGAACAGTTGCCAGAGCAGCGCAAGATTCTTATCCACATCAACAACACCAACCCGATCCTCGACGAGGATTCCGCCGAACGCGCGGAGCTGGCGCGGCGTAACGTTGAAGTGGCTTACGACGGCATGAGTATCGAGCTGTAACCACAGGAGCTATCGCGGGCGAGCCTCGCTCCTACGGACAGCGCTACCTGTAGGAGCGAGGCTTGCCCGCGATGAGGCCCGATGAGGCAACACTATCCACGGTTGTTCCCCGGAGAACCGCAATGACTGACACAGCAATGTCCCCCGCCGAATTCGAGCAAGCCCTGCGGGCCAAGGGCGCCTATTACCACATCCACCACCCATATCATGTGGCGATGTACCAGGGCCGGGCGACCCGCGAGCAGATCCAGGGCTGGGTCGCCAACCGCTTCTACTACCAGGTGAACATCCCGCTCAAGGACGCGGCGATTCTCGCCAACTGCCCGGATCGGGAAATTCGTCGCGAGTGGATTCAGCGCCTGCTGGACCACGACGGCGCCCCCGGCGAAGACGGTGGCATCGAGGCCTGGTTGCGCCTGGGGCAAGCGGTCGGTCTCGACCCGGACCAGCTGCGCTCGCAAGAGCTGGTGCTGCCGGGCGTGCGTTTCGCCGTCGACGCCTACGTCAACTTCGCCCGCCGCGCCAGCTGGCAGGAGGCCGCCAGCAGCTCGCTGACCGAGCTGTTCGCACCGCAGATCCACCAGTCGCGTCTCGACAGCTGGCCCCAGCATTACCCGTGGATCGACCCGGCCGGCTATGAATACTTCCGCACCCGCCTGGGCCAGGCGCGGCGCGATGTCGAGCACGGGCTGGCAATCACTCTGCAGCACTACACTACCCGCGCCGGCCAGGAGCGCATGCTGGAAATTCTCCAGTTCAAACTGGACATCCTTTGGAGCATGCTCGACGCCATGAGCATGGCCTATGAACTCAATCGTCCGCCGTATCACAGCGTCACCACAGAACGGGTCTGGCATAAAGGAATCACCCTATGAGCTTCGATCGCAGCAAGACCCCGACCTGGCGTCCCGGCTACCGCTTCCAGTACGAACCGGCGCAGAAGGGCCATGTACTGCTCTACCCTGAAGGCATGATCAAGCTCAACGAGAGCGCCGCGCTGATCGGCGGGTTGATCGACGGCGAACGGGATGTCGCGGCGATCATCCAGACGCTGCAAGTCCAGTTCCCCGACGTGCCCGAACTCGGTGACGACATCGAGCAATTCATGGAGGTCGCCCGTGCACAGCACTGGATCGAACTTGGCTGATTCGCCAGCGCCGATACCGCCCAAGCCGGAAGTCGGCCTGCCGCTGTGGCTGCTGGCCGAGCTGACCTACCGCTGCCCGCTGCAATGCCCGTACTGCTCCAACCCGCTGGATTTCGCCGAGCAGGGCAAGGAGCTGAGCACCGAGCAGTGGCTCAAGGTATTTCGCGAAGCCCGGGAGATGGGCGCCGCGCAGCTGGGCTTTTCCGGTGGCGAACCGCTGGTGCGCCAGGACCTTGCCGAGCTGATCGGCGAGGCGCGCAAGCTGGGTTTCTACACCAACCTGATCACCTCCGGCATCGGCCTGACCGAGCAGAAGATCAGCGACTTCAAGAAGGCCGGGCTCGACCATATCCAGATCAGTTTCCAGGCCAGCGACGAGCAGGTGAACAACCTGTTGGCCGGCTCGAAGAAAGCCTTCGCCCAGAAGCTGGAAATGGCCCGGGCGGTGAAAGCCCACGGCTACCCGATGGTGCTGAACTTCGTCACCCATCGGCACAACATCGATCGAATCGACCGCATCATCGAACTGTGCATCGCCCTGGAAGCCGACTTCGTCGAGCTCGCCACCTGCCAGTTCTACGGCTGGGCCCAGCTCAACCGCGTCGGCCTGCTGCCGACCAAGGAACAACTGGTACGCGCCGAACGCATCACCAACGAATACCGCGCCAGGCTGGAAGCCGAAGGGCATCCGTGCAAACTGATTTTCGTCACCCCGGACTACTACGAGGAACGCCCGAAAGCCTGTATGAACGGCTGGGGCAGCATCTTCCTCACGGTCACGCCGGACGGCACCGCCCTGCCCTGCCACGGCGCCCGGCAACTGCCCGTGCAATTCCCCAATGTGTGCGACCACAGCATGCAGCACATCTGGTATGACTCCTTCGGCTTCAACCGCTTCCGTGGTTATGACTGGATGCCCGAGCCCTGCCGCTCCTGCGATGAAAAGGAAAAGGACTTCGGTGGCTGCCGCTGCCAGGCCTTCATGCTCACGGGCGATGCCAGCAATGCCGACCCGGTGTGCAGCAAGTCGCCCCATCACGGCGTGATCCTCAAGGCCCGCGAAGAAGCCGAGCACGCCACTCAGACCATCGAACAACTGGCCTTCCGTAATGAACGAAACTCGCGCCTCATCGCCAAGGGCTGAATCCTTCAGCGCCGCCCAAGCCGTCGCCGCCGGCATCGATTTCGCCGAGCTGCGGCTCGGCGCCAACGGCCTGTTCTGGAACGAATACCGCCCCGAAGATGCCGCTTGCCGGATCTGGCACTGGCGCGACAACCAGGCCCGCTGCCTGACGCCACAAGGCTTCAGCGTGCGCAGCCGGGTCTATGAATACGGCGGCGGCGCCTTTTGCCTGAGCGATGACGGGCTGGTGTTCGTCAACGAGGCGGATCAGCAGCTCTACCGACAGTCGCTGCAAGGCGAAGCACCGGTAGCCCTGACCTGCGGCGAGTGTCGTTATGGCGACCTGCAGTTCGCCGCCGGCCAGGTGCTGGCAGTGGAAGAGCACAACAACCGGCATTGCCTGGTGACCATCGACTCCGGTAGCGGAAAACGCCAGCTGCTGGCCGAAGGGGCGGACTTCTACGCGGCTCCCACCTTGAGCCCGGACGGCCAGCGCCTGGCATGGATCGAATGGGATCGACCGCATCAGCCCTGGACCTCGACCCGCCTGATGGTCGCCGAGCGCCTGGCCAACGGCCGCTGGGATGACCCTCGGTGCCTGGCTGGTGACCGCGCGGAAGAGTCGCTGCAACAGCCGCGCTTCGATGACAGCGGCCGCCTGTATTGCCTGACCGACCGCGCCGGCTTCTGGCAACCCTGGGGTGAAACCCCTAACGGCCTGCAGGCGCTGCCCTGCGCCGCCGCCGATCACGCCCCGGCACCCTGGCAATTGGGCTGCTGCACCTGGCTGCCGCTGGGCGGCGACAGCTGGCTGGGTACCTGGACGCAAGCCGGTTTTGGCCGTTTGGGGCTGCGCCTGGCCGAGGGTGAGCAACAGGACTTCAGCGGCGACTACAGCCGCTTCCGCAACCTGGCGCTGGATGAACGGTTTATCTACTGCATCGCGGCGTCACCTGTGAGTCCGTCCGCGGTGATCGCCATTGACCGCCAATCGCAGCAGGTCAAGGTCCTGGCTGGCGGCGTGGCGCCCCTGCTGCCCGAGCAGATCAGCCGTCCGCAAACCCTGCGTTACCCCAGCGGCCAGGGCGAGGCCCACGGCTTTTTCTACCCGGCCATGAGCGATGACGACCGGCCGCCGCTGGTGGTGTTCATCCACGGCGGCCCGACCTCGGCCTGTTATCCGATACTCGACCCGCGTATCCAGTACTGGGCGCAACGGGGGTTCGCCGTGGCCGACCTGAACTATCGCGGCAGCACCGGCTATGGCCGCGAGTACCGGCAAGCCCTGCACCTGAGCTGGGGCGAAGTGGATGTGGAGGACGCCTGTGCGGTGGTCGCGTATCTGGCCCGACAAGGCCTGATCGATGGCGGCCGGGCGTTCATCCGCGGTGGCAGCGCCGGCGGCTACACCACCCTTTGCGCCCTGGCCTTCGCCGATGTGTTCCGTGCCGGCGCCAGCCTGTATGGCGTCAGTGACCCCGTGGCCCTGGCGCGAGATACCCACAAGTTCGAAGGCGACTACCTCGACTGGCTGATCGGCGACCCCGAACAGGATGCCGAACGCTATAAGGCCCGCACCCCGCTGTTGCATGCCAGCAATATCCGCGTGCCGGTGGTTTTCTTCCAGGGTGAACTCGATGCCGTGGTAGTGCCCCAGCAGACCCGGGACATGCTCAAGGCGTTACAAGACAACGGCATTGCGGCCGAAGCGCACTATTACCCGGACGAGCGCCACGGTTTTCGCAAGGCCGCCAATCAGGCTCACGCCCTGGAACAGGAATGGCTGTTTTATCGGCAGGTAATGGAACAGACGGACGCACCGGAATAATCGGCGTCCAAGGGGAACCAGCCCGCTCCTCTGCGGAGCGGGCGCCAGGCTCAGCGCTTGGCGATGATGTACACCGCATGCACGATCCCCGGGATGTAACCGCATAGGGTCAGCAGGATATTCAGCCAGAACGCACCGCCAAACCCCACTTGCAGGAACACGCCCAATGGCGGCAACAGAATGGCGATGATGATGCGGATAAAGTCCATGGGGCAGCTTCTGATAGCAATCGACTCGTACGAGCCTCACCGCTAATCGACCCATGGCGTTCGGCAGGGTTCAATTGATTCTGGCCAAGGGCCAGTTTTTATCCCCAGGCCGGGCGGTGTTTCAGTGCCGGCTCACGCCAGTATTTCAAGGCCGTGCTTCTGCACGATGCTCAGCAGTTTCAACGCCATGCCGCTCGGGTGCTTCTCGCCAGACTCCCACTGCTTCACCGTGGACGCGCTGGTGTTCAGGTAACGGGCAAAGACCGGCTGGCTGACGTTACTACGCTCGCGCAGCAGCTTGATCTGCTCCGCAGGAATATTCGCCGGTACTGGCGCGATACACGCCTCATCGAACTGGCGCATGGTGGTTTTGCCGATGGCGCCGATGGCGTGCAGGGCACTGGCCGACTCATGTATCGATTCAAGGGCTTCAGTCTTGAACGGCTTGCTCATGTCTGATCTCCACAAACGCTTTCATCTCGAGTAGCTGCTGGACCTGCCAGCCATCCAGTCCTTCGTAGGCCTTGGCCAACGCGCGGAATGCCTGCAGTTCCTGGTGGCTGATATTGCTCTGGTCCTGCTTGGCGAACAGGAACTGGAACACCCAGTAACGCCGGCCCCTGGCCAGGACGATCGAACGATGGCGGTTGGCGTTCAGGCGTTTTTTCCAGACCCCGCCACCCAAGTCATCAGCCTGGCCTTTGTATAACTCACTGAATGCGGCCAGCAACTGGTCGTCATGGATCAAGGCTTTTTTAGCCGCAACAGCAAAACCTTTGGTTTTGAACAACCTGATTGTCATGGCTTCCCTTCCCAAAAACATACCACCCAGTGGTATATGTATTCAACCCAAGCTGCCCGGTGGTCTTGCGCCCCAGCAGCCCCACCGTCCTGGTGGATGAGCCTAAGGAACCTTGCCTGGATGATGGCCTTCAAGGCCTGATGGCGGTTTTGCAAAAGCCCGAGACAAAAAAACGCCCCGTGCGAAAGATCGGACACGGGGCGATGCGTTATACCGCGAGACGGTTCGGGAATTTCTGTCAGTGCAAGATCGGGTGTGGCGGGACCAAGCCAGGCCTCAAACCACCAGCCCCTTGCGGCATTGCAGCTGCGCGGTGCGTACTCGCGAAAAGGCCCGCGCCAGGCGCAGCAGCATTTCGTCGATGTTGGCCTTGCTCACCGTCAACGCCGGGGTAAAGCGCAGGCAGTCCGGTTGGGTTGCGGCCAGCAACAGACCTTCGTAACGGGCCGCCTTGACCACGGCCTCGGCCGAGTCGTCGGCCAGGCTCAGCCCCCAGAACAATCCCTGCCCACGCAGTTCTCCCTGGGCATAACGATTCGCCAGGCGGGCCAGCCCTTCGCGCAAGTACTGACCGTTGTCCCGCACATGCTCGAGAAAGCTGTTGTCCAGTACGCTATCGAGCACCGTCAGGCCCGCGGCGGTCAACAGCGCATTACCGTGATGGGTGCCGTTCAGCTCACCCACCTCGAAGCAACAGGCCTTGCCACGCGCCAGCAAGGCCGCCAAGGGCACGCCACCACCGAGGCCTTTGCCCAGGGCCACGATGTCGGCGCGCACGCCATAGAGTTGTTCGGCCAGCAAGGTGCCGCAGCGGCCGATGCCGGTTTGCACTTCATCCAGGATCAGCAGGATGCCCAGCTCGCGGCACAGGCGTTCGACCCCCTTGAGGTAATGCTCGGTCGCCGGAATCACCCCGGCCTCGCCCTGGATCGGCTCGAGCATGATCGCCACGGTCTGCGCATCCACCGCGGCATGCAAGGCTGGCAGGTCATTGAAGGGAACATGACTGAAACCCGACAGCTGTGGCTCGAAGCGATTGGCGATATGGGTGCTTGCCGACGCCGACATTGCCGCGAAGCTGCGACCATGACAGCTGCCGCTGGCAGTGATGATCTTCGCGGCCCCACCGCGGTGCAGCTGGCCCCATTTGCGGGCCAGCTTGATCGCCGCTTCGCAGGCTTCGCTGCCACTGCTCAGCAGATAGGCCTGGTCGCTGCCGGTGCTGCGGCACAAGCGCTCGCTGAGGTTGAGCATGCCGCGGTTGTAAAAGCCCGAGCCGGGGTTGATCAGTGACTGGGCTTGGGCCGTCAGCGCCTTGACCAGCGCTGACGGGCTATGGCCAAGGCTGTTGGCGGCGTTGCCCTGGACGAAGTCGAGGTAGGCGCGGTCATCGCTGTCCCACAGCCATGAGCCCTGGCCACGTACAAACACTGGATGGGGTCGCTGCACGCTGGGCATCAGGCACTCACTGGAAAGGTTGTCGCTCATCGGCGACAGGCAGGGCTCGGCCGCCAGATCATCAAGGCTCGGCTGAGGGCGGCGCAGGCTGAACAGGTTCATGCGCTCAACCCCTGCAGCGGCAGGCCCAGCAGGCGCGCGGACCAATCCTCGATCAGGCCGGTGCGCATGCGCTTGATCGCGATGTCGCGCCAACGCGACGCCAGTGCCGGGCAGTCCACCAGTTTCTTCAAGCCCGCATGCTCCAGAGGTTCTCGATAAAAACAACGCAGAGCCCAGGCCACGGTCAACCCCGGGTAACTGCGCTGGATCAGCTCGAAGGGCTGATCGGCACTGACGAAACCGGGTTTGAGCACCCGGTAGAACCAGCCGCAGCGACCATTGTTTTGCGCCTGTTGCGGCAGGTCGGGGATGCCCCAGCGGTGGCTCAGGCGATAACAGGGCGAACGCGGCTGGCTGACCTGCAGCAGCGCGCCGCCCCAGCGGAACATATCGCCGAGGCAGACCTGTTCCTCGGTCAGGCCGTGGGTAGACAGGTTTTCGCCAAAGGCCGGGGCACACCAGTCGATCTGTGGATAACGCTTGCGCCAGTAGCTGTAGTGTTCGGCGGGGTAATGGTGCAGCGCCCGCTCCGGGCCGGTATGAAAGCGCGGGTCGCCGTGTTCGTCGCTGCCCAGGCCCTGCGGCCATAACCAGAGTCGGTTTGCAACCGGACGTTTGTCCGTATCACTGATCAAACCCTGTCCGAGGTTTTTTGCCTTGCCTATGTAAACACCATCCACGTAAACGGTATTCATCTCGCCTTCTGGCCCTGTAAGCCCTGTGAATAGGGGTTAGACTAGGCTTCTGCAGCATATCGGGCCATTTCGATTTTCCAGCTTTTTCGATAAGTAAAACTTATGGATTTTAAACAACTGCGTTATTTCGTCGCGGTGTATGAAGAAGGTCACGTGGGACGAGCCGCCGAGCGCCTGTCGATCTCCCAACCCGCGCTCTCGCAACAGATCCGTCAGCTGGAACAGAACCTCGATGTCAGCCTGTTCGAGCGCAGCAGCAAGCGCCTGTTGCCGACCCTGGCGGCCCATACCCTGTACAACCATGCCCTGCCCTTGCTCGACGGCATGCAACGGGCTCGTGAAGCCCTGGGCAACTTCAAGGGCCAGGCCCTGCGCACGCTGGCGATCGGCGTACTGCAAACTGTGCACAGCAGCCTGGTGCCGCAAATGCTTGAGCGGGTGCGCAAGGCCCAGCCGCATCTGGTGGTGCAGATCTACGAACTGACCGGCCTGGAAATCGAACGGCGCCTGCTCAATGGCTCATTGGATATCGGCATCAGTTATCTGCCGCCGCGCCAGCCAGGGTTGCATGGCGTGCAGCTCTACGAAGACGAGTTGACCCTGGTGATTCCTGCCGAACATCCCCTGCGCGAATTCAAGAAGGTCTCCATGAGCCAGGCCGCGGAGCTACCCATGCTGTTGCTGGGCGAGGAGTTCCAGATACGCCAGATCTGGCAGGCGCAACTGGCCAACCTCGGACGCCGGCCGCAGGTACAGGCGGAACTGAACAATATGGCGGGGATTCTCGACAGCTTGCCCAACACCCGCCTGGCGACGGTCTTGCCGGGGCGCTCGCGGCAGACCCACAGCCATACGGACCTGTTATGGAAACCGCTGAGCGAACCGAGGGTGCCGTTGAAAGTGGGGCTGGTATGTCGTGATGTGCAGCGTCAGCAGGCAACCCTGGAATTGCTGCGAACCTTGCTGGAAGAAGAGATGAGCGGTCCAGATGGACGGATGACAGGCCCGGTGACGCTGGAAGGGCTGGGTTGAAGCAGCGCAGATAAAAAACGCGGGCAAAAGAAAACCCCGCCGAAGCGGGGCTTTGCAGACTGTTTCCCTGACATCCTTTTCACTCCACCATCCTGGCGGAATCCTACGTGTCCGTGTTATTGCTTTGCGCTTCCTGCGCGACGTCCATGTGAAGTAGATTAGCTCTGGATCCAATCTGCCGATATGGGTGATTAGCAGCACGTCATGTAAGAGAATGCTTACATGACGTGGCCGTGCTCAGAACTGCGCCGCATCCAGCAGGAACAGCGATTCGCTACCCGCCTTCACCGATGCGCTCAGCGAGTGGATACGCGGCAGCAGACGGGCGAAGTAGAAGCGCGCGGTACCCAGCTTGCTGGCGTAGAAATCGTCTTGCGACTCCTTGCCCTGGGCCGCTTTTGCCATCAACGCCCACATGTAGGCGTACGCCGTGTATCCGAATGCTTGCAGGTATTCGACCGAGGCCGCGCCGATTTCGTTCGGATTGGTCTTGGCCCGGTCCAGCAGCCAGGCCGTCAGTTCGTCCAGGTTATCCAGTGCGTCGTTCAACGGCTTGGTGAACTCGGCCAGATCGGCGCTGGCGGTCGCGGTGAAATGGCGAATCTCGTCAGCGAACAGCTTGTAGAACGCCCCGCCGCTGCCGACGATCTTGCGCCCGACCAGGTCCAGCGCCTGGATGCCATTGGTGCCTTCATAAATCTGCGTAATGCGCACATCGCGCACCAGCTGCTCCTGGCCCCATTCACGGATGTAGCCGTGGCCGCCGAAAACCTGCTGGCCGTGAATCGTGGTTTCCAACCCCAGGTCGGTGAGGAAGGCCTTGGCCACCGGCGTCAGCAGGGCCACCAGATCTTCCGCGCGCTTACGCACCAGCGCATCTTCGCTGAACTTCGCGGTATCCAGTTGCATCGCCACATAGGTGGAGAACGCGCGGCCGCCTTCGTTCGCGGCTTTCATGGTCAACAGCATGCGACGCACATCCGGGTGCACGATGATCGGGTCAGCGACCTTGTCCTTGGCTTGCGGGCCGGTCGGCGAACGGCTTTGCAGGCGATCGCGGGCGTACTCCACGGCGTTCTGATAGGAACGCTCGCCCGAGGCCAGGCCTTGGATACCGACGCCCAGACGCTCGTAGTTCATCATGGTGAACATTGCCGCCAGGCCCTTGTTCGGCTCACCAACGATGTAACCGACGGCTTCGTCGAAGTTCATCACACAGGTGGCCGAGGCCTGGATGCCCATCTTGTGTTCGATCGAACCGCAGTTGGCCGGGTTGCGCGCGCCCAGACTACCGTCGGCGTTGACCAGGAACTTCGGTACCAGGAACAACGAAATGCCCTTCGGTCCCGCCGGTGCGTCCGGTAGCTTGGCCAGCACCAGGTGGATGATGTTCTCGGTCAGGTCGTGCTCACCGCCGGTAATGAAGATCTTGGTGCCGCTGACCTTGTAGGAGCCGTCGGCCTGCGGCTCGGCCTTGGTGCGAATGATGCCCAGGTCGGTACCGGCATGCGGCTCGGTGAGGCACATGGAGCCGGCCCAGACGCCTGCATACATGTTCGGCAGGTAGGCCGCCTTCAATTCTTCGCTGGCGTGGGCATTGATCGACAGGCAGGCGCCCGCGGTCAGCATCGGGTACAGACCAAACGACAGGCTGGCCGAGTTGACCATTTCCTCGACCTGGGCCGATACCGCCTTGGGCATGCCCATGCCGCCGTAGGCTGGATCGCCGCCGACGCCGACCCAGCCGCCTTCGGCGTAAGTCTGATAGGCCTGTGGAAAACCTGCTGGCGTAGTCACCGCGCCGTCGCTCCAGTGACAGCCCTCTTCATCGGCGCCGCGGCTCAGCGGGGCGATACTTTTGCCGGTGACTTTGCCGGCTTCCTCAAGAATCGCTTCGACGGTTTCAGCGTCGACGGTGTCGGCCAGAGCAGGCAGTTCGGCCCAGAGTTTGGCGACCTCGAAAACTTCATTGAGGACGAAGCGCATATCGCGCAGGGGCGCTTTGTAGTCAGCCATGGCAAACCTCGCAAGATCTAAACAAGTGGACCCGAACGGCCCCAGTTACGAAAGCTCGAGTGTACCCGAACAACTTTTGCGACACATAGGGTCAACTCATGACTTTAATGTAATTTTTAGTCATCAAAGATCGCGAGCAAACTCACTCCTGCAAATATCTGCAGGAGCAGGCTTGCCCGCAATGGACGATTACATGAAAACCTAGAGCGCAAACAGCTCCGCCGGCAACGTCATCAGGCAGTCACTGCCCGCCTCGATCGCCGCCAGATGGGCTGCGGTACGCGGCAGCAAGCGCTTGAAGTAGAACTCGCAGGTCGCCAGCTTGGCCTGGCAATAATCGGCATCCTCTTCACCGGCGTCGATCCGGGCCTGGGCCACCAGCGCCATGCGCAGCCACAGGTAGGCGAGGATGATGTAACCGCTGTACATCAGGTAATCCAGCGCCGCGGCGCCGACTTCGTCGGGGTTCTTCATCGCCGCCATCCCGACCTTGGTGGTCAGCACGCCCCACTGCCGGTTGAGCCCGTCGAGTTGCGTCACATAACCCTTGAGTTGTGGATGCTCGGCATTGGCCGCGCAGAATTTGTGGACGATCTTGGTGAAACCCGTCAGCAACTTGCCCTGGCTGCCAAGCACCTTGCGCCCCAGCAGGTCCAGGGCCTGGATGCCGTTGGTGCCTTCATAGATCGGGGCGATGCGGCAGTCGCGCACCAGTTGCTCCATGCCCCATTCGCGAATGAAGCCATGCCCGCCAAACACCTGCATGCCGTGGTTGGTCACCTCCAGCCCGGTTTCAGTCATGAAGGCCTTGCAGATCGGCGTCAGGAAAGCCAACAGGTTCTCGGCATCCTGGCGCTGGGTCTCGTCGGCGGCCAGGTGCGCCACATCCAGCAACTGCGCAGTGAAATAGGCCAGGGCGCGATTACCTTCGTTGAAGGCCTTCATGGTCAGCAGCATGCGCCGCACATCGGGGTGGACAATGATCGGGTCGGCGGCTTTGTCCGGCGCCTTCGGCCCGGTCAGGGAGCGCATCTGCAGACGGTCGTTGGCGTACTTGATTGCGCCCTGGAAGCTTGCCTCGCCCAGGCACAGGCCCTGCATCCCGGTACCGAGGCGCGCGTGGTTCATCATGGTGAACATGCAATTCAGGCCCTTGTTGGCCTCACCGATCAGGAATCCCTTGGCGCCATCGAAGTTGAGCACGCAGGTGGCCGAAGCCTTGATGCCCATCTTGTGTTCGATGGAGCCGCAGCTCACACCATTGCGCTCACCCGCCTCGCCATCGGCGTTGGGCAAAAACTTGGGCACGATAAACAGCGAAATGCCCTTGGTACCGGCCGGCGCATCCGGCAGCTTGGCCAGCACCAGGTGGATGATGTTTTCACTCATGTCGTGCTCGCCGGCCGAGATGAAAATCTTGCTGCCGGAGACCGCATAGCTGCCGTCGGCCTGGGGCACGGCGCGGGTCCTGATGATGCCCAGGTCGGTGCCGCAATGGGCTTCGGTCAGGCACATGGTGCCGGTCCATTGGCCGGCGGTGAGCTTGCTCAGGTAGGTCAGCTTCTGCTCTTCGCTGCCATGGGCGTGAATCGCCGACATGGCGCCGTGGGTCAGGCCCGGGTACATGCCCCAGGAAGTGTTGCTGGAGCCAACCATTTCGCTGATCACCAGCCCCAGCGAATGCGGCAGGCCCTGGCCTCCGTAGTTCGGGTCCGCCGCCAGGCCGTGCCAGCCGCCTTCTACATACTGGGCGAAAGCCTGCTTGAAGCCTTTTGGCGTAGTAACCACGCCATTGTCGAAATGGCAGCCCTCTTCATCGCCCGGGCGGTTCAACGGCGCCAGCACGTTTTCACAGAATTTCGCCCCTTCTTCTAGGATCGCGGCCACCATGTCCGGGCTGGCATCGATGGCCCCCAGGGCGGCATAGCTGGTGTGAAAGTCGAAGACGTGATCGATCAAAAAGCGCATGTCGCGCAGGGGAGCTTTGTACTCGGGCATGGTCGTTTCTCCGGCAGCAGATCAATCCAACCTACTGCCGCTAATCCGACCTGCCAATCACAGTCCAGACGCTGAATGCGCCGCTATCACTCAACCCGCAGCGGTGTCCATGCGCACCGCGCCACGGCGGTTCTGACCGAAGGCCATGACGCAGTTACGCCCCGCGCCCTTGGCGCTGTACAGCGCCTGGTCGGCAGACTTGAGCACCTCCTCGGGCGAGCGGTGCTCCATCTGCCGCTCGGCGACGCCGATACTGACGGTCACCGATACGCTGGACGCCGCGGCCACCCCCCGGCGCTGACGTCCTTGCTGGTCGTCCTGGGGCCGGTTCTCCTGATTGCGCAACTGGATGTTGTAGTTGGCGATGGTCTCGCGAATGACCTCCAGGTGCGGCATGCATTCCTCAAGGGTCTTGCCGGCGAACACCACCGCAAACTCCTCACCGCCATAACGGTAGGCTCGACCGCCGCCACTGACTTTCGACAGTTTGCTGGCCACCAGGCGCAGCACCTGGTCGCCCACATCGTGGCCGTGGGTGTCGTTGAATTTCTTGAAGTGATCGACGTCACTCATCGCCAGCACATAGTTGCGCCCCAGGCGCTGCATGCGCTCGTTCAAGGCGCGGCGCCCCGGCAAGCCGGTCAGCTCGTCGCGGAAAGCCATCTGGTACGCCTCATGGGCAACGGCCGCGGCGATCATCAGCATCACCTGGCTGCACATGATGTTCAGGGTGAACGGCAGGATGAAGGTCTTGGGCAGCATCCAGAACAGCCCCAGCAGCCCCACCAACTGCGCCGCATGCAGCGGGCGTGGATTGCGCCAGTACTGGATCGCCAGCAACAGGAAGGCGGCGATAAACACCGGGTACGACAACTGGATCAGGCTCATCCAGGCGCCGTGCAGGGCCGGCCAACGGATTTCCGCCAGCCAGGCCAGCAGCGCCTGGGGATAACTCTGCTCCAGGCCCAGCGCCACGCTGCCAAAGGCGAGCAATACGGCAAACCGCGCCACCATGTCCTGGAACAGGTGGGTACGCTCCTGCCAGGCCGCAAACAGGCCAAACAGCAGCGGCAGCAGCAAGCAGACCAAGTGGAACACCACGGCCGCATCCTCGCGGACCTTGCCGTTGTCGCGGTAATAGTCGGTCTGGGTATCGAGAAGGAAATAGGCGATGTACACCGTGACCATCAGGAACAGTTCACGCTGGCGCCGGTACACCGCGCAATAAGCGCCGCCGAGCAGCAGCACCAGGGTCGGCAAGACGTTGAACAGCGAGGTGAAGAAAACGTTGAGATCCTTGACGTAGGCAGCCGCGAGCCCCGCAAGCAAGAGTAACAATGACGGTAGAAAATGGCTGAAACGTACAGCAGAAGAACGCGGCAAGGTAAAGCTCCGACGCGGTTAAACAGTAGATGGCACTATGCCTTCACCTGGCATGGTTAAACAGCACAAATGTGATGCATGTCACATTGCCACTTCTGTAACGGCAGGGATCGGCTTCTTCTTAACGTTTTAGTCGGATTATTTTCAGGTTCATCCCGCGCACAAAAAAGCCGCTTCTCCCGAAGGAGAAGCGGCCTCTGAAGAGATGCCGGTAGGGCTTAGTAAGCCAGGCCGAAATCTTCCTCTTTCATGTCCATCAGGTTGTTGGCGCCCGACAGCATGGCCGCCACGTGAGTGCGGGTACGCGGCAGGATGCGCTGGAAGTAGAAGCGCGCGGTCTGCAGCTTGGCGGTGTAGAACGCCTCTTCGGTGGTGCCGGCAGCCAGCTTCTCGGCAGCCAGGCGTGCCATGTCGGCCCAGAAGTAAGCCAGGCAGGCATAACCGGAATACATCAGGTAATCCACGGACGCAGCACCGACTTCTTCACGGTCTTTCATGGCCGCCATACCGACCTTCATGGTCAGCTCACCCCATTCCTTGTTCAGTGCAGCCAGCGGTGCGACGAACTCTTTGACCGACTCGTTGCCTTCGTTGCTCTGGCAGAACTTGTGGACGATCTTGGTGAAACCTTTCAGAGCCTCGCCTTGAGTCATCAGCACTTTACGGCCCAGCAAGTCCAGCGCCTGGATGCCGGTGGTGCCTTCGTACAGCATGGAAATGCGGCTGTCGCGAACGTTCTGCTCCATGCCCCACTCGGCGATGAAACCGTGGCCACCGTAGATCTGCACGCCGTGGTTGGCGGATTCGAAACCGACTTCGGTCATGAAGGCCTTGGCGATCGGAGTCATGAAGGCCAGCAGTGCGTCGGCTTTCTTCTTCTCCTCTTCGTCCACGCCGTACTTGACGATGTCGACCTGCTTGGCAGTGAAGTAGACCATGGCCCGGTTGCCTTCGGCGAAAGCCTTCATGGTCAACAGCATGCGACGTACGTCAGGGTGCACGATGATCGGGTCGGCGGCCTTGTCCGGCGCTTTCGGGCCAGTCAGGGAACGCATTTGCAGACGATCGCGAGCGTATTTCAGGCCGCCCTGGAAACCGATCTCGGCGTGGGCCAGGCCTTGCAGCGCGGTGCCCAGGCGAGCGGTGTTCATGAAGGTGAACATGCAGTTCAGGCCTTTGTTCGCCGGGCCAATCAGGAAACCGGTGGCCGCGTCGAAGTTCATCACGCAGGTGGCGTTACCGTGGATACCCATCTTGTGTTCCAGGGAACCGCAGCTCACGGCGTTGCGCTGGCCGACAGTGCCATCGGCGTTCGGCAGGAACTTCGGCACGATGAACAGCGAGATGCCTTTGGTGCCAGCCGGTGCATCCGGCAGGCGGGCCAGAACGATATGGACGATGTTGTCGGCCATGTCGTGTTCACCGGCCGAGATGAAGATCTTGGTGCCGGTAACTTTGTAGGAACCGTCGGCCTGAGGTTCGGCCTTGGTGCGCAGCATGCCCAGGTCGGTGCCGCAGTGCGGTTCGGTCAGGCACATGGTGCCGGTCCACTCGCCGGATACCAGCTTGGTCAGGTAAGCCTCTTGCTGCTCAGGCGTGCCGTGTTCGGAAATGGTGTTCATCGCGCCATGGGACAGGCCTGGGTACATGCCCCACGACCAGTTGGCTTCGCCGACCATTTCGCTGACAGCCAGGCCCAGGGACTCCGGCAGGCCTTGACCGCCATGCTCGACATCATGAGCCAGGCTTGGCCAGCCGCCTTCGACGAATTGCTTGTAGGCCTCTTTGAAGCCAGTCGGGGTCTTAACGCCGGACTCGCTCCAGGTGCAGCCTTCCAGGTCACCCACACGGTTCAGAGGGGCCAGTACCTGCTCACAAAACTTCGCACCTTCCTCGAGGATGGCGTCAACCATGTCTGGAGTAGCGTCCTGGCAAGCCGGCAGGCTCTGATAGTGCGCTTCATAGCCGAGCAGCTCGTCACGAACGAAGCGAATATCACGCAAGGGGGCCTTGTAGTCAGGCATAGCGATAAACCTCTGCTGATGTAACCGGGAATGAACGACCGCGTTGATTTATTGTGGCGGTCAAACAGTTGTTTGAAACATACGTTTACGCCCAAACCTTGTCAAGCGCCACGCAAACACCGTTCGTCATCGATCCTCTGCAGGCCTTGCACGCAAAGGCCCACAGCGAATGCCGTGAAATATTCGGAAGCTGAATAGAGTGTAGGAGCTGGCAGGCCAGCAAGACGGAAGATGGGTTTTGCAGGGCGTTCTTGCGCGGGTCACCCTGCCCGCAAAAATGGGCAGGGCTACCGAAGGAGGGTCAAGCGTAGGTGTCGATCAGCGTACCGAGCACTTCATCGGCGGCCTTGGCGACTTTCACACCCAGCTCCGCCTGAACCTTGCCCATGGCCATCTCGACCATGTTGCTGGCCAGGTCCGATTGCTGGCTGCGATCGACAGATCGCAGGCGCTCGACTTGTACCTCAGAGGATTGGCTGGCGACAGAACGTTCGATGGTCGTATTGGCGATCTGGCTGGCCGCCTGATCGACACGATTCTGCCCGGTCTGCACGGTACTCAGGCCGGCGTAGAAAGCGGTATTCCCGGAAATTTCCATGGGAGAATTCGACCCTGCAAGGAATGAACAGCGGCTATTGAACCAGACGCGTCAGAAAAAGACCCGTCAAAAACACTAATGGCACAGTGCCTCACCATAGGCAAAATCTAGTCAAGCAGGTCCAGTTGCAGATACTCGGCCACCGCTTCGGCGCTGACCGCCTTCAATCTCGGGACCCGCCCCAGACAAGGTGCGGGCAGGCGCTCCGCCAGCGTGGCGAGGTTCTCCTCGAGCCGCGAAGTCTTCGGCTCGATGATATTGGCCACCCAGCCGGCCAGCTGCAATCCGTCCTGTGCAATCGCCTCGGCCGTCAGCAGGGCATGGTTGATACAGCCCAGGCGCACGCCCACCACCAGGATCACCGGCAGGCCCAGGGCCATGGCCAGGTCGGACAGGTTGTCCTGATCGGCCAGCGGCACACGCCAGCCACCGGCCCCTTCGATCAGGGTGAAATCCGCGCCCTTGGCCAGCACCTGACGCATGGGCGCCAGCAAGGCCTGAACAGTCAACGCCACGCCAGCCTCGCGGGCCGCCAGATGGGGAGCGATGGCTGGCTCGAAAGCCAGCGGATTGACCTCGTCATAGGTCAGCGGCAATGAACATTCAGCCAACAGGGCCAAGGCATCGGCGTTACGCAACCCCGCGGGGGTCAGCTCGCAGCCCGAAGCCACAGGTTTCCCGGCCGCGGTGTTCAATCCCGAGAGCCGCGCGGCATGCAGCAAGCCGGCGGCGACGGTGGTCTTGCCAACATCGGTGTCTGTTCCGGTAACGAAATAGGCTTGGCTCATAGCGGCTTCTCCAATACGGCGTAGACCACCTGGTAGGTCGCGGGCAATCCCTGCGCTTGACGGAACTGTTCGTAGGCGTCGATCAGGCCCTTGATCCGCGCCCGCCCTGTCAGCCCGCCGGGCCGTCCAGGGTTGAGGTTGTGCGCCCCCAGGGCCTTCAACTCATGGGTCAGACTGCGCACATCCGGGTAGTGCAGCACATGAGGACGGGTCTCCAGGCTCAGCACCTGCAAGCCGCTCGCCGCACACAGCTGTTGATATGTACTGAACTCACGAAAGCGATTGACATGCACCATGCCGTCGACCTGACGCCAACTGTCGCGCAATTCGTACAGCGTACCGACGCACAGGCTGGCAAAGGCCAGCACGCCGCCCGGCTTCAGCACCCGATGCGCCTCGCTGAGAACCGAACGGAAATCCGCGCACCACTGCACCGCCAGGCTGGAGAAAATCAGTTCGCAACTCTGCCCCTGCAACGGCAAACGCTCGGCATCGCCGGCAATGAAATACCGCGCCCCGCCCAACGGCCGGGCGTGCTCGAGCATGCCTTCGGCGATGTCCAGCGCCAGCCCTTCGCTGGCCTGGAAACGCTCGCCCAACAGGCGGCTGAAATTACCCGTGCCACAGCCCATGTCCAGCCACCGGCCGGGCTCGCGGTCTTGCGGCAGGCGGCCCAGCAACTCGTTACCGACGTCGCGCTGCAGTTGCGCCACGCTGTCGTAACTGGACGCCGCGCGAGAAAAGGAAGCCGCCACCTGGCGCTTGTCGGGCAAGCTGCCGGGGGGCTTGGGAAGGGACAGATCAGTCATCACCGGACTCATGCAAAAAAGCCTGGATCGCCCCCGCCACACCGTGGGGATCCTCCAGAAGAAACGCGTGGCTGGCCTGCTCAATCAGGCCAACTTCGACATCGGGCAACAACGCCAGCAGTTCGCCCGCGGCTTCGGCCGGCACCAGGCCATCAAGCCCGGCGAACAGATGCAACTGCGGTCCACGAAACGCCTGCAAGGCATGGCGGGTATCCAGCTGCGCCAGCAACTCCAGGCCAGCCATCAACACAGCACCCGAAGTATGCGGCGCGCCGCCCGACAGCAGGCGCGACAGGCCGCGCGGATCTTCGGCGCCCTGGGCACACAACAGGCTGAAACGCTTGAGGGTGGTGCGTGGGTCGGCGTTACAGCCGGCCAGAAACCCGTCGAAGGTCTCCCCCGGCATTGCGCTTGCCCACTCGGCATGCGCCACGAAACTGGGGTTGCTGGCCAACGTCAGCAGACCGCAGCAGCGTTCACCACGACACGCCGCCAGCTCGGAAGCCAGCATGCCGCCCAGTGACCAGCCACCGAGCCAGGCGTTGTCCGGCACGCTGGCGTCCAGTTCGTCGAGCCACTCATTCAGGTCGCTGGACTCCAGCTCCGGCAATGGCTCGATCTCGACCCGCAGGTGTTCGTCCAGCCCCTGCAGAGCCGCCGCCAAGGGTTCGAGCGGCGATACACCGAGACCCCAACCGGGCAGCAGAATCAGTCGATCACGCATGGCTTGGCTCCGGTCCCGGTTCGCTAAAACAATCCGCCAGTGCATTCAACAATAGCTGGACCTGAGCCTCACTATGGGCGGCGGACAGGGTCACCCGCAAGCGGGCGCTCCCCGTGGGCACGGTAGGCGGACGAATCGCGGTGACCATCAGGCCGCGCTCGCGCAGCATCTGCGACAGGCGAATCGCCCGCGCGCTGTCGCCGATCAGGATCGGCTGGATCGGCGTAAAGCTGTCCATCAGGGTCAGCCCGATCTGCTCGGCGCCCTGGCGGAACTGGCGGATCAGGGTATTCAGGTGTTCACGCCGCCAGTGCTCGCTGCGCAACAGCTCCAGGCTTTTCAGGGTGGCGCAGGCCAGGGCCGGCGGCTGGCTGGTGGTATAGATGTAGGGACGGGCGAACTGGATCAGGCTTTCGATCAGTTCCTCGCTGCCCGCGACAAAGGCGCCAGCGGTGCCGAACGCCTTGCCGAGGGTGCCCACCAAGACCGGCACCTCTTCCTGGCTCAAGCCGAAGTGCTCGACGATCCCTGCGCCGTTGGCCCCCAGCGGCCCGAAACCATGGGCGTCGTCGACCATCAGCCAGGCGCCCTTGGCCCGGGTTTCGCGAGCCAGCGCCGGCAGGTCGGCCAGGTCGCCGTCCATGCTGAACACACCATCGGTGACCACCAGGGTATTGCCGGTGGCTTTCTCCAGGCGCTTGGCCAGGCTCTCGGCATCGTTGTGCAGGTAACGGTTGAAGCGCGCACCGGACAGCAGGCCGGCATCCAGCAATGACGCGTGGTTGAGGCGGTCTTCCAGCACCGTGTCGCCCTGCCCCACCAGCGCGGTGACCGCGCCGAGATTGGCCATGTAACCGGTGGTGAACAGCAATGCCCGCGGGCGGCCGGTGAACTCGGCCAGGGCTTCTTCCAACTGATGGTGGGGCGTGCTGTGGCCGATCACCAGGTGCGAAGCGCCACCGCCCACGCCCCAGCGGGACGCGCCAGCACGCCAGGCTTCGATCACTTGCGGGTGATTGGCCAGGCCCAGGTAATCGTTGTTGCAGAACGCCAGCAACGGCTGGCCGTCGACCACTACTTGTGGCCCTTGCGGGCTTTCCAGCAGTGGGCGCTGACGATAGAGATTTTCGGCACGACGGGCAGCGAGACGCGCGCGGAGATCGAAAGACATGCAGGCCTCGCAGGCAAGAAAAGGAACATCATCCTTGTAGGAGGGGGGCTTGCCCGCGATCCAGACACCTCTGTGTCCCTGGGCTCACGCGGTGAACCATTCGCGGGCAAGCCTCGCTCCTACAGAGGCAGCAGATCAGACGGCGGCGTTGTAGAACTGCTCGCTGCTCTTCTGCTCCACCAGCGCCTGCTCGATGGCGGCCTGGTGCACCTCGTCGGCATGCTCTTCGCGGGCTTCCGGCTGGATGCCCAGGCGCGCGAACAGTTGCATGTCCTTGTCGGCCTGCGGGTTGGCGGTGGTCAGCAGTTTCTCGCCGTAGAAAATCGAGTTGGCACCGGCGAAGAACGCCAGGGCCTGCATCTGCTCGTTCATCGCTTCGCGGCCGGCGGACAGGCGCACATGGGATTTCGGCATCAGGATACGAGCCACGGCAAGCATGCGGATGAAGTCGAACGGGTCGACGTCCTCGGAGTTTTCCAGCGGCGTGCCGGCCACTTTCACCAGCATGTTGATCGGCACCGACTCCGGGTGCTCCGGCAGGTTGGCCAACTGGATCAGCAGGCCGGCGCGGTCATCGAGGGACTCGCCCATGCCGAGGATGCCGCCGGAGCAGATCTTCATCCCGGCATCGCGCACGTAGGCCAGGGTTTGCAGGCGTTCACTGTAGGTGCGGGTGGTGATGATGCTGCCGTAGAACTCCGGCGAGGTATCGAGGTTGTGGTTGTAGTAGTCCAGGCCGGCCTTGGCCAGCGCTTCGGTCTGGTCCTGGTCCAGGCGACCGAGGGTCATGCAGGTTTCCAGGCCCATGGCCTTCACGCCCTTGACCATTTCCAGCACGTACGGCATGTCTTTGGCCGACGGGTGTTTCCAGGCCGCACCCATGCAGAAACGGGTCGAACCTATGGCCTTGGCGCGCGCGGCCTCTTCGAGGACCTTCTGCACTTCCATCAGTTTTTCTTTTTCCAGGCCGGTGTTGTAGTGACCGGACTGCGGACAATATTTGCAATCTTCCGGGCAAGCGCCGGTCTTGATCGATAACAGGGTGGAAACCTGGACGCGGTTGGCGTCGAAATGCGCGCGGTGCACCGTCTGCGCCTGGAACAGCAAGTCATTGAACGGCTGGACGAAGAGGGCTTTGACTTCAGCCAAAGTCCAGTCATGACGCAGATTGGCGGTGGTGCTGGCGCTCATGGGCGATTCCTTGATTATGCTTGGCAAGCGGCTGCGGGAAGGCAATACCCACAGCCGCGACACGGATGTTGGGCATATTTAAGGAAGCGCCATGCAGTGTCAACCACATTACAAAGGACAGGTTTACATCTGGTTAAAAAACAAACAAACCTATTTGCTCTGCGACGAGCCGACCGACACCCCCCAAGCCATTTGCACCGCCTGCGAAACCGAACTGCCGTGGCTCGGCGATCATTGCCAGGTGTGCGCCCTGCCCCTGCCCGCGGCCGGCCTGACCTGCGGCCAGTGCCTCAAGCGACCGCCCGCCTTCGCCCAGGTGGTGGCGCCCTGGCGTTACAGCTTTCCCGTCGACAGCCTGGTCAGCCGCTTCAAGCACAACGGCAAATGGCCCTTTGGCCGTCTTTTGGCCGAACTTCTCGCGCAATCGCTGCAACATCGCTTTGCCGAGGACCTGGCGCAACCCGACGCTCTGCTGCCGGTGCCCCTGGCCCGCAAGCGCCTGCGCCAGCGCGGCTATAACCAGGCGGCGATGCTCGCACGCTGGCTGGGCGAGATCCTGCAAATCCCCTGTGACGAAACCTCGTTGCAGCGCACCCAGGACACGCCATCGCAGCAGGGCCTGGATGCCAGGGCGCGGCACCGCAACCTGCACCATGCTTTTGCCCTGATGCCCGAGGCGGCGGTCCATGGCCGGCACCTGGCGCTGGTGGACGACGTGCTCACCACCGGCGCGACCGCCCACGCCCTGGCGCGGCTGCTGCTCAAGGCCGGGGCGCGGCGGGTAGACGTCTATTGCCTGGCACGCACGCCAAAACCCGGCGAGCCCGACTGAACTTGACTCTCGCCCCTCAAGCCGCAAACTCCCTTTCCATTCCCAGCGTTCAAAGCGTTCAGCCATGCCCTTGCCCACCTTGTTGACCCAGCACATCGCCCGTCGCCCGCAGCGCATTGCCCTGCTGCAGCACATCGCCGAACAGGGCTCGATCACCCGTGCCGCGAAAAGCGCCGGCCTGAGTTACAAGGCGGCCTGGGACGCCATCGACGAGTTGAACAACCTGGCGCAAAAGCCCCTGGTCGAACGCAGTGTCGGCGGCAAAGGCGGCGGTGGCGCCAGGCTCTCCGTCGAAGGCGAACGGGTGCTGCGCCTCTACCAGCGCTTGCAGGCCTTGCAAGCCCAAGTGTTGGAAGCTGCCGAAGACGCCGCCGACCTCGATCTGCTGGGACGCCTAATGCTCCGCACCAGCGCCCGCAACCAGCTGCACGGCACGGTTCTGGCGATCGAAGCGCAGGGGCGCAACGATCTGATACGACTGGCGCTCGCAGAAGACCTGGCGATCCAGGCGCAGATCACCCATGACAGCACCCTGCACCTGGAATTGGAGCCCGGCACAGGCGTCGTGGCGTTGATCAAGGCCGGCTGGCTGGAATTGCTGGCCATCGATCAATCCGCAACACCCGGACACAATTGTCTGCAGGGCACCCTGGAAGCGATCCTCGACGCCGAAGACGGCCCCAGCGAAATCAGAATCGCCCTGCCCAGCGGCCAGACGCTCTGTGCCCTGGCCGAACCGCTGCACCTGCGACACCTTGGCTTGAGCGCCGGCCAGCCGGTACGGGTGCAGTTCTCGCCGTCCAACGTGCTACTCGGCACGCCGCTCTAGTTTTTTTTTGCTGCTGCCGCAGGCTGCGATAGTCCGGGCCACGCTGGTCGCAGGACCTCGACGGACTCAAGGTCCTCGCGCCCCTTCGGGTCGATCGCAGCCTTCGGCAGCGGCTACACAAAGCCGCGCAATGCTTGCGGCGCTGCAACATGTTCGTCATCGACGCTGATTAAGGTGGCTGCAAAACCCTGCAGGAAGCCTGTGATGAGCCTATTAGAAGAAGACCAACCTACCGACCTCGAAAAGATGGTCGGCCTCAGCCGCCGTGGTTTCATCAGCGCCGGTGCCCTGTGCGGCGCGGCCATGTTCCTCGGTGGCAACCTGCTGAGCCGCAGCGTGCTGGCCGCCAGCGTCAGCGCCGGTTCCAGCAAGCTGCTGGGCTTTGAAGGCATTGCCGCCGCCACCAGCGACACCATCTCCCTGCCGCCGGGCTACAAGTCTTCGGTGCTGATCAGCTGGGGCCAGCCCCTGCAGAAGAACGGCCCGGCGTTCGACCCGAGTGGCAATGGCACCGCCGCGGCCCAGGAGGTCCAGTTCGGTGACAACAACGACGGCATGAGCCTGTTCGCCTTCCCGGACGACAAGAATCGCGCACTGATGGCGATCAACAACGAATACACCAACTACCGCTACCTCTACCCCCACGGCGGCATGCCGCAGTCGGCGGAAGACGTGCGCAAGGCCCTGGCCAGCGAAGGCGTGTCGGTGATCGAAGTACAGCGCCGCAGCGGCCAATGGCAGTTCGTCCAGGGCTCGCGCTACAACCGGCGCATCCACGGCAACGCGCCGATTCGCCTGAGCGGCCCGGCCGCCGGCCACGCACTGATGAAAACCAGCGCCGACAAGAGCGGCCGCAAAGTCCTCGGCACCTTCCAGAACTGCGCCAACGGCAAGACGCCATGGGGCACCTACCTGACCTGTGAAGAGAACTTCACCGACTGCTTCGGCAGCAGCAACGCCCAGCAGACCTTCGATGCCGCGCAGAAACGCTATGGCGCCTCGGCGAGCAGCCGCGACATCAACTGGCATCAGTTCGACCCGCGCTTCGACCTGGCGAAAAACCCCAACGAACTCAACCGTCACGGCTGGGTCGTGGAGATCGACCCATTCGACCCGCAGTCCAAACCGATCAAGCGTACCGCCCTGGGCCGCTTCAAACATGAAAACGCCGCCCTGGCCGAAACCCGCGACGGACGCGCCGTGGTCTACATGGGCGACGACGAGCGTGGCGAGTTCATCTACAAGTTTGTCAGCCGCGACCGCATCAACCACCGCAACCCCAAGGCCAACCGCGACCTGCTGGACCACGGCACCCTGTACGTGGCGATCTTCGACAACGGCGACGGCAACCCGGACCACCCGAAAGGCAAGGGAAAATGGGTCGAGCTGAGCCATGGCAAGAACGGCATCGACGCCAGCAGCGGTTTCGCCGACCAGGCCGAAGTGCTGATCCACGCCCGCCTCGCGGCCAGCGTGGTCAAGGCCACCCGCATGGACCGCCCGGAATGGATCGTGGTCAGCCCGAAGGACGGCCAGGTCTACTGCACCCTGACCAACAACTCCAAACGTGGTGAAGACGGCCAGCCAGTGGGCGGCCCCAACCCGCGGGAGAAAAACGTCTACGGGCAGATCCTGCGCTGGCAGACCGCCCGTGGCGACCACGGTTCGATGGACTTCACCTGGGACCTGTTCGTGGTCGCCGGCAACCCGGCCGTGCATGCCGGCCAGCCCAAAGGCGGTTCGTCGAACATCACCCCGCAGAACATGTTCAACAGCCCCGACGGCCTGGGTTTCGACAAGGCCGGCCGGTTGTGGATCCTCACCGACGGCGACTCCAGCAACACCGGCGACTTCGCCGGCATGGGCAACAACCAGATGCTCTGCGCTGACCCGGACTCCGGTGAAATCCGTCGCTTCATGGTCGGGCCGGTGGGCTGCGAAGTCACTGGCATCACCTTCTCGCCGGATCAGCGGAGCCTGTTCGTGGGCATCCAGCACCCGGGCGAGAACGGCGGTTCGACCTTCCCCGAGCACCTGCCCAACGGCAAGCCGCGTTCCTCGGTAATGGTGATCACCCGGGAAGACGGCGGTATCGTCGGCGCCTGATAGACCGCTTCGCGGGCAAGCCTTGCTCCTACAGATCCGTGTAGGGGCGAGCTTGCCCGCGATAGCGCCCTCACAGTCACCACCTGTCATCCTTCGTGCGCTACCATGCTTGGCCGGACGCAGCAGCCTGCTGCGCGCAGGAGTCAGCATGTCTCACCCGTTCGAAACCCTTACCCCTGATCTAGTCCTCGATGCCGTCGAAAGCATCGGTTTTCTCAGCGACGCCCGTGTCCTGGCACTCAACAGTTACGAAAACCGTGTCTACCAGGTCGGCATCGAAGACAGCGAGCCGCTGATCGCCAAGTTCTACCGCCCGCAGCGCTGGACCAACGAGGCGATCCTCGAAGAACACCGCTTCACCTTCGAACTCGCCGAGTGCGAAGTACCGGTAGTGGCGCCGCTGATTCACCAGGGCGAAAGCCTGTTCGAGCATGAAGGCTTCCGCTTTACCCTGTTCCCACGCCGTGGCGGCCGGGCGCCGGAACCCGGCAACCTCGACCAGCTGTATCGCCTGGGGCAATTGCTCGGCCGCCTGCATGCGGTCGGCGCCACTCGCCCGTTCGAGCATCGCGAAGCGCTGGGGGTGAAGAACTTCGGCCACGATTCGCTGACCACCCTGCTGGAAGGCGACTTCGTGCCCAAGAGCCTGCTGCCGGCCTATGAGTCGGTGGCCCGCGACCTGCTCAAGCGGGTGGAAGAGGTCTACCAGGCCACGCCGCACCAGAACATCCGCATGCACGGCGACTGCCATCCCGGCAACATGATGTGCCGCGACGAGGTGTTCCATATCGTCGACCTCGACGACTGCCGCATGGGCCCGGCGGTGCAGGACCTGTGGATGATGCTCGCCGGCGATCGCCAGGAATGCCTGGGGCAGCTGTCGGAACTGATGGATGGCTACAGCGAGTTCCACGACTTCGACCCGCGCGAACTGGCATTGATCGAACCACTGCGCGCCCTGCGCCTGATGCACTACAGCGCCTGGCTGGCCCGGCGCTGGGACGACCCGGCGTTCCCACGCAGCTTCCCCTGGTTCGGCAGCGAGCGTTATTGGGGCGATCAGGTGCTGGCGTTGCGCGAGCAACTCTCGGCGCTCAACGAAGAACCGCTGAAGCTGTTCTGACCCCAAGCCCTGATCCGACCTGTAGGGGCGAGGCTGGCCCGCGATAGCCTCGCCTCGATGAGTCTGATGCACCGCGGCGTCTTGATCGCGGGCAAGCCTCGCTCCTGCAGAAGCCGGATCGATCACAACAGCGGGGTCACCGGAATGACGCCGAGAAAGACACGGCCTGACAAACCTCCTTACAATCCCTCTCTTTGTTAGCTGCCTAAGCAAGGATTCTGCATGCAAGCCGCCAACCCGCGTCGCGGGTACATCCTGGGCCTGAGCGCCTACATCATCTGGGGCCTGTTCCCGATCTACTTCAAAGCCATCGCCAACGTGCCCGCCGTGGAAATCATCATCCACCGAGTGCTCTGGTCCGCGCTGTTCGGCGCGCTGCTGCTGATGGTCTGGAAGCATCCCGGCTGGTGGCGCGAGTTGCGGGACAACCCCAGGCGCCTGGCGATCCTGGCCCTGAGCGGCACCCTGATCGCGGCCAACTGGCTGACCTATGTCTGGTCGGTGAACAACGGGCGCATGCTCGAAGCCAGCCTGGGTTACTACATCAACCCGCTGGTGAACGTGCTGCTGGGCATGCTGATCCTCGGTGAGCGGCTGCGGCGCATGCAGTGGCTCGCGGTGGGCCTGGCGGCGGTGGGCGTGGCGCAGCAGGTGTGGCAGGTCGGCAGCCTGCCTTGGGTTTCCCTGGTGCTGGCGCTGACCTTCGGTTTCTACGGACTGATCCGCAAGCAGGCACCGGTCAAGGCGCTACCGGGGCTGGTGGTGGAAACCTGGATGCTGGTGCCGATCGCCCTCGCCTGGCTCTTGTTCAACCCCACCGCCACCAGTGCCCAGGCGGCCTTCTGGACCAGCTCCGAGGCCTGGTGGCTGGTGGCGGCGGGCCCGGTCACCCTGGTGCCGCTGGTGTGCTTCAATGCCGCCGCCCGTCACCTGCCCTACACCACCCTGGGCTTCTTGCAGTACCTGGCGCCGACCCTGGTGCTGCTGCAGGCGGTACTGCTGTTCGGCGAACACCTGTCGTCGAGCACCCTGGTGGCATTCATGTTTATCTGGGCCGGCCTGGCGGTGTACAGCGTGGATGCCTGGTTGAGCCTGCGCAAACGCAACTGATCATTAAACGTACAAAGCGCTGCAGGCCACGGTTGGCGTGGCCTGCATCTATCCTTCCCAAGGTTATCCACAGCGTGATCCCCGCCGTTTGTGCACAAGCCCTTGAAACTGCTGGTTTTTTGATCAGATTCCGCAAAGCCTTGGCCGGCTTGGGCTGGCGCCAGGTCTCTACAGGTTATCCACAGGCGCATGCACGCTAAAACTGGATAACCCGCCCTTTCAGGTTCACACCTCGCTGCGCAGCACCAACTCCACCATCAAATCATCCGCCAGGGTTTCCAGGCGCGACTGCAGGACATCGAGGGACAAGGTCAGCGGCACCGCCAGGATCGCTTCGGCGTGGAACAGCGGCTCGCTGCTCATGGGGGCCGGGCGCACTTCGGTCACCAGCCGCTCCAGGTTCACCCCCTGCTCGCTCAACAGGCGGGTGATGTCGCGCACAATGCCCGGCCGGTCGTTGCCCACCAGTTCCATGGCGATCGGCTTCCAGGTGCAGGATTGTTCGATGCCGCTTTCGGCGATCAGCACCCGAATGCCCTGGGCCGCCAAGCCTTGCAGCGCGTCCACCAGCTCGTCATAGGCTTCCGCCGGCACGCCGACCCGTAGAATGCCGGCGAACTGCCCGGCCATCCGCGACATGCGGCTCTCTAGCCAGTTGCCGCCGTGCGCGGCGATGCATTGGGCGATGCGCTCGACCTGTCCGGGCTTGTCCGGGGCGAATACGGTGAGTACGAGGTGGTCCATGGCGCAACCCTCTGTCAGGACTTTTGTTGTAGAAGGTCAAGTATAGGCAAGCCGCAGGGTCGCCGCGGCCCGGCAGGAGCGACGCCTGCTTGCGACAAGAATCACCCGGCCGGCATCGTTGGGACTGTCAGGATGCCATCGCGAGCAAGCTTCGCTCCTACAAGGAAAAAAGGGGCTTGAGACAAATCGTGTACATGTTTTTAGAATTCTATGGAACAATCCGCAAGTTTTTTGAGAACATCCCGTTCCCCAGCGTGACCGTGCTGCGAACTTGAGTCGCGGAACGACGTATTTAGTCTAATTTTCACAACCGCAATTCATCATGTAGTATGCCGCAGCGCGCACTACATAACGTTGGATCGATGTCTGCCAAGGCGCAGTCGCAACCCTGAAAGCCCTGTCAGCAAGGCTCCGAGCCGTTGATTGGAACCATCCCAGCCGCCCGCGATGGCATGTACTGGTAGAGGGGTTTGTGGTTTAAATGGCCAGAGGCTTCATTGTCAATTTGAAGAGCTGAAAAGCGAAATAGCTGAGCAGAGTGAGGCAAGCAATGACTGAACACGTTCAAGTCGGTGGCCTGCAGGTCGCCAAAGTCCTGTTCGACTTCGTGAACAACGAAGCCATTCCCGGTACCGGCCTCACCGCCGACACGTTCTGGGCCGGCGCCGACAAGGTCATCCACGACCTGGCACCGAAGAACAAAGCCCTACTCGCCAAACGCGACGATTTCCAGGCGCGTATCGATGCCTGGCACCAAGCCCGTAGAGCTCCTGAGAAAGCCCAGGCCCACGACCCGATCGCCTACAAAGCCTTCCTGCAAGACATCGGTTATCTGCTGCCAGAAGCGGCGGACTTCCAGGCGACGACGCAAAACGTCGATGACGAGATCGCCCGCATGGCCGGTCCGCAGCTGGTGGTCCCGGTGATGAATGCCCGCTTCGCCCTCAACGCCTCCAACGCCCGCTGGGGCTCGCTGTACGACGCGCTCTATGGCACCGACGCCATCAGCGAAGCCGACGGCGCGGAAAAAGGCAAAGGCTACAACAAGGTGCGCGGCGACAAGGTCATCGCCTTCGCCCGCGCCTTCCTCGACGAAGCCGCGCCATTGGCTGCCGGCTCCCATGTCGACTCCACCGGCTACAAGATCGTCGACGGCAAGCTGGTGGTCGCCCTCAAGGGTGGCAGCAACAGCGGCCTGCGCGACGACGCCCAACTGATCGGCTACCACGGCGATGCCGCAGCACCGACCGCGGTCCTGCTGAAACACAACGGCCTGCATTTCGAAATCCAGATCGACGCCAGCAGCCCGGTCGGCCAGACCGACGCCGCCGGCGTAAAAGACGTGCTGATGGAGGCCGCCCTGACCACCATCATGGACTGCGAAGACTCGGTCGCCGCCGTCGACGCCGACGACAAGGTGGTGATCTACCGCAACTGGCTCGGCCTGATGAAGGGCGACCTGGCCGAAGAAGTGGCCAAGGGCGGCAAGACCTTCACCCGCACCATGAACGCCGACCGCGAATACACCGCGCCCAACGGCGGCAGTGTGAAGCTGCACGGCCGTTCGCTGCTGTTCGTGCGTAACGTGGGTCACCTGATGACCATCGACGCGATCCTCGACAGCCAAGGCAACGAAGTGCCGGAAGGCATCCTCGATGGCCTGGTCACCAGCCTCGCGGCGATCCACAACCTCAACGACAACACCTCGCGCACCAACAGCCGCACCGGCTCGGTGTACATCGTGAAGCCGAAGATGCACGGCCCGGAAGAAGCCGCTTTCACCAACGAGTTGTTCGGGCGCATCGAAGACGTGCTGGAACTGCCGCGCAACACCCTGAAAGTCGGGATCATGGACGAGGAGCGCCGCACCACGGTCAACCTCAAGGCCTGCATCAAGGCCGCCAGCGAGCGCGTAGTGTTCATCAACACCGGCTTCCTCGACCGTACCGGCGACGAAATCCACACCTCCATGGAAGCCGGCGCCGTGGTGCGCAAGGCCGAGATGAAGGCCGCCAAGTGGATCGGCGCCTACGAGAACTGGAACGTCGATATCGGCCTGAGCACCGGTCTGCAAGGTCGTGCGCAGATCGGTAAAGGCATGTGGGCCATGCCGGACCTGATGGCTGCCATGCTCGAACAGAAAATCGCCCACCCGCTGGCCGGCGCCAACACCGCCTGGGTACCCTCGCCCACCGCCGCGGCCCTGCACGCCCTGCACTACCACAAGGTCGATGTGTTCGCCCGCCAGGCCGAGCTGGCCAAGCGCGCCCGCGCCTCGGTGGACGACATCCTGACCATCCCGCTGGCCAGCAACACCAACTGGTCGGCCGAAGAGATCAAGAACGAACTGGACAACAACGCCCAGGGCATTCTCGGTTACGTGGTGCGCTGGATCGACCAGGGCGTCGGCTGTTCCAAGGTGCCGGACATCAACGATGTCGGCCTGATGGAAGACCGCGCCACCCTGCGTATTTCCAGCCAGCACATCGCCAACTGGCTGCGCCATGGCATCGTCACCCAAGCCCAGGTCATGGAAAGCCTCAAGCGCATGGCGCCCGTGGTGGACCGGCAGAACGCCGGCGACACCCTGTACCGTCCGCTGGCACCGAACTTCGACAGCAACATCGCCTTCCAGGCCGCGGTCGAACTGGTGATCGAAGGCACCAAGCAGCCCAACGGCTACACCGAGCCGGTGCTGCACCGTCGTCGTCGCGAGTTCAAGGCCCGCAACGGCCTGTGATCCTGCGTTGACGCGGTAAAAGAAAAAGCCCTGGTCGCGAGACCAGGGCTTTTGTGTTTCTGCCGGGGAATCTTATCGCGAGCAAGCTCGCTCCTACAGGGGACACCCTGCTCCTAGGGCACCACCCCCAGCTCATGCTTGACCAGCGCCAGCAGCTTGCCGGTGTCGATCGGCTTGAGCAGGAAGTCCACCACGCTCAGGTGCATGGCCGCGATGGCGTCGCGCACATCCGCATCCCCGGAAATGATAATGATCGGCAACGCCGCCCGCTCCGATTCGCGCACCTGGCGTATCAGATCCAGGCCGTTGCAGGGGGCCATGCGCAGGTCGGTGATCAGCAGTCCGATCGATTTGTTCGAGTTCAACAGTTCCAGTGCTGCCTTGCCACTGGCTGCGGTCATGCAGCGAATGCCATCCAGTCCGAGAATCTCCGACAGCAACTCACGGGCATCCTTGTCATCATCGGCGATCAACACGCGCTGGGGCGGCAGATCGGGCTCGAGCATCACGGCGTTCAACGCCTCGCGCTCGGCATCACTCAAAATATCGTGGTCGGACATGGCTTTCTCTACATATTCAAATCGATCCCCTAGCACAGTGGTCAGACATCGCTAAGCAGGACTCCAATGTGCACTTCGTCGGATTTTTTTCCAAGAGGCCGGATAAGTACTTTTTTCACGGTTTTGACACCTCTTTGAAGCGAATTAACAGGTGCAGAGCCGCTACCTAGACTTACGTCCAATGGGCACCTGGCAGCGTGGGACCGACCATGACCGAAGACCCGACCACGACAAATCCAAAAAGACTGCGGTAATGGTTATGAGTAAAGCGGATGCCTTCACCCAGGCAGGGAAAACCGCGGTGTTGCAGAACATCCACGGCACGATGCAGTTTCTCCAGCGGTTCCCCCCCTTCAATCAGATGGAAAACGCTCACCTGGCGTACCTGGTCGAGCAATGCCAACTGCGTTTCTACGGCCCCGGCGAAAGCATCATCAAACCCGCCGACGGACCGGTCGAACACTTCTATATCGTCAAGCAGGGCCGGGTGGTCGGCGAGCGCCAGCACGCCCTCAAGGGCGGTACCGAAACCACCTTCGAGATCACCGCCGGCGAGTGTTTCCCCCTCGCCGCGCTGCTGGGCGAGCGCGCCACCCGCACCGAACACCTGGCGGCCGAGGACACCTTCTGCCTGCAACTGAACAAGCCGGCCTTCATCAAGCTGTTCGCCCTTTGCGCGGTGTTTCGCGATTTCGCCCTGCGCGGCGTCAGCAGCCTGCTGGACCAGGTCAACCAGCAGGTCCAGCAAAAAGCCGTGGAAACCCTCGGCACCCAGTACTCCCTCAACACCCGGCTGGGCGAACTGGCGATGCGCCACCCAGTGACCTGCAGCCCGTCCACCCCACTGCGCGAAGCCGTGAGCCTGATGCACGAACAGCAGGTCGGCAGCATAGTGGTGGTGGATGAACACAAGGCGCCGCTCGGCATCTTTACCCTGCGCGACCTGCGCCAGGTGGTGGCCGACGGCACCAGCGACTTCAACCAGAGCATCGAACGGCACATGACCCAAGCGCCGTTCGCCCTGTCGCCGGACCACAGCGCCTTCGACGCCGCTATCGCCATGACCGAACGGCACATCGCCCACGTCTGCCTGGTCAAAGAGCAGCGCCTGTGCGGCGTGGTTTCCGAGCGCGACCTGTTTTCCCTGCAACGGGTCGACCTGGTGCACCTGGCGCGGACCATCCGCAACGCGCCGCGGATCGACAACCTGGTGGCGATTCGCGGCGAGATCGGCCAACTGGTGGAGCGCATGCTCGCCCACGGCGCGTCCTCGACCCAGATCACCCACATCATCACCCTGCTCAACGACCACACCGTGTGCCGGGTCATCGAACTGACCCTGGCCGACAAGGGCGACCCGGGCGTGCCGTTCAGCTGGCTGTGTTTCGGCAGCGAAGGCCGGCGCGAGCAAACCCTGCACACCGACCAGGACAACGGCATCCTGTTCGAAGCGCGCGACGCCGCTCATGCGGCAGAGATTCGCGGCAAGCTGCTGCCCCTGGCGCAACAGATCAACCAGAGCCTGGCGCTGTGCGGCTTCACCCTGTGCAAGGGCAACATCATGGCCGGCAACCCCGAGCTGTGCCTGTCCCGCGCCGAATGGGCACGACGCTTCGCCGCCTTCATTCGCGAGGCCACGCCAGAGAACCTGCTGGGTTCGAGCATCTATTTCGACCTGCGGGTGGTCTGGGGCGACGAGCAGGGCTGCGCGCAACTGCGCCGCGGCATCCTCGACCAGGTCGGCGACAACCGCCTGTTCCAGCGCATGATGGCCGAGAACGCGCTGCGCCAGCGCCCGCCGGTGGGGCGTTTTCGCGAGTTCGTCCTGGCCAGGAAAAATGGCGAAAAAGCCACCCTCGACCTCAAGGTCCAGGGCCTCACCCCTTTTGTCGACGGTGCGCGCCTGCTGGCCCTGGCCAATGGCATCGATGCCAACAACACCCTGGAGCGCCTGCGCCAGCTGGTGGCCAGGGAAGTCATCGAAACCCTCGACGGCGCCGCGTATGAAGAGGCTTATCACTTCATCCAGCAGACCCGCATGCAACAGCACCAATTGCAGACCCGGCAGAACCTGCCCTACTCCAACCGCGTCGACCCGGACAGCCTCAACCACCTGGACCGGCGGATCCTGCGCGAGTCGATGCGCCAGGCCCAGCGCCTGCAAAGCAGCCTGGCGCTGAGGTATCAGCTATGAGCCTGTTCGCCTGGTTGCGCCCGGCCAGCGCGGTACTCAGCGCCGAACAGCAACAACGCCGCGAGGGCCTGCCCGTCGCCCCGGCGTTGGGTGAATGCAGCCTGCGCGAACAGCGCTGGGTGGTGCTGGACCTGGAAACCAGCGGGCTCAACCTCAATCGCGACCAGGTGCTGTCCATTGGCGCGGTGGTGATAGAAGACGGCGCCATCGACTTCAGCCAGCAATTCGAGCGCATCTTGCAGCGTACCGATCACAAGCTCAGCCCCAGCGTGCTGATTCACGGTCTCGGCCCTAGCGCGATCGCCGCCGGCAGCGACCCGGTGGAAGCCTTGCTGGATTTCATGGCGTTCGTCGGCGACAGCCCGCTGCTGGCCTTCCATGCGCCGTTCGACCAGCACATGCTCGGCCGGGCGCTGAAGGACAGCCTGGGTTATCGCCTGCAGCATCCGTTCCTCGACGTCGCCGAAATGGCCCCGCTGCTCTGCCCCCAGGCGCATATCCGCGAAGCCGGGCTGGATGACTGGATGGGCTACTTCAAGCTGCACGCCGGCGAACGCCACCATGCCGCCGCCGACGCCCTGGCCACCGCCGAGCTGGTGCTGATCCTGTTCAGCCGCGCCCGCCAGCAGCAGATCCACAGCCCGCTGAACCTGCAACAACGGCTCAGCCAATGGAAACGCCGGCAGCAGAGCCACTCCTTCTGACCCTGTATCGGCCCGAAACATTGGCTATCCACCCCGCCGACCGGCGCCCATTGCGCGGCTCTTTGCGCCCTGCCACAATCGCGAATAATTCTCGTTAGTTTCAACTTCTCGATTGGGATACCCAGGTGCCGTCAGCCCAAAGCCCCCACAGTGACCTCGTTGGTGCGTTGTATCGCGACCATCGCGGCTGGCTGCTGGCCTGGCTGCGGCGCAACGTGGCCTGCCCGCAACGGGCCGAGGACCTGAGCCAGGACACCTTCGTCCGTCTGCTGGGCCGCGACGAACTGAAAGCCCCGCGCGAGCCGCGGGCGTTCCTGGTGGCCATCGCCAAGGGCCTGCTGTTCGACTACTTCCGTCGCGCCGCGCTGGAGCAGGCCTACCTCACCGAACTGATGCTGATCCCGGAAGAGGAACACCCCTCCCCGGAAGAACAGCAATCGATCCTCGAAGACCTCAAGGCCATCGACCGCCTGCTGGGCAAGCTGTCGAGCAAGGCTCGCGCCGCCTTCCTCTATAACCGCCTCGACGGCCTCGGCCACGCCGAAATCGCCGAACGCCTCGGGGTGTCCGTGCCGCGGGTCAGGCAGTACCTGGCCCAGGGCATTCGCCAGTGCTACGTCGCCCTGTACGGTGAGCCGGCATGAGCCCGCTCAACGCCAAACCGGTGTCCGCCCGGGTGCTGGACGCGGCGATTGCCTGGCAGTTGTCGCTGGATTCCGGCGAAGGCAACCCAATGGCCCGCGAAGAATTCGCCAAATGGCACGCTGCCGATGAAGAACACGCCCGCGCCTGGTGCCAGTTGGGCATGCTCGACCAGCGTTTCAGCGTCGCCAGCGGCCCGGCCCGCAGCGCCCTGCTGCAATCGCGGGACGGCATCCGGCGGCGCGTGCGCAAGCTCGGCAGCGGGCTGGCCAGCGTCGCCCTGCTGCTGGGCCTGGCCCTGTTCGCCGGCGACCGTTACGGCCAGCTGGATTACTGGCTCGCCGACCAGCGCACCGCCACCGGCGAACAACGCACCCTGCGCCTGGCCGACGGCACCGTGATCAACCTCAATACCCACAGCGCCGTGGATGTGCGTTTCGACGAAAAGCAGCGACGCATCGTGTTGCAGGAAGGCGAGATCCTGGTCGAGACCGGCCACAACGACGCCCGCCCCTTTATCGTCGAAACCCGCGAAGGCCATATGCGCGCGCTGGGCACGCGCTTCCTGGTCAAGCGCGAGGAACAGGGCACGCGCCTGAGCGTGCTGCAATCGGCCGTGGCCGTGCGGCCGGAATCCAGCCAGGACGAGCAGATCCTCAAGGAAGGCCAGCAGGCGCTGATGCGCCGCGACGGCCTCGGCCCGCTGCTGGCCCTGAACCCCGGCGCCGACGCCTGGACCCGCGGCATGCTGGTGGTGGACAACGCACGCCTGGCGGACCTGGTCAGCGAACTGGGGCGCTACCGCCGCGGCCATCTGGGGGTGGCCGACGAGGTGGCCGACCTGCGCATCACCGGCAGCTTCCCGCTGCACGACACCGACCTGGCCCTGAGCGCGCTGCTGCCGACGCTGCCCGTGGCCATCGAGCGGCATACGCCCTGGTGGGTGACGTTGGTGGCGCGGGCCGAGAGCAAGGCCAAGCCCTAGGCGGCACGATTTTTATCGCGAGCAAGCTCCAACTGACGCCGCCTGCCCCAATCTGAAATATCCCTCTTATTTTCGTGAATCGAAATTATTTTCAGTCCGCCCTATCACTTTTTGAATCTCGTCCGGCACATAGGCAATTGAGAAATGTTTCCATCCAGGAGCCGCCGTATGTCCCGCTCGCTAGACACCCTGTTGCGCCCCAGCCTGTTGGCCGTGGCGATTGCCCTTTGCGCCCCGCTGGCCAGCCCCCCGCTGATCGCCGCCGAACAGGCGTCCAGCGTGCGCGCCTACAACCTGCCGGCCGCCCCCCTGGCCAGCACCCTGAACCAGATCGCCAGCCAGGCGGGCCTGGCCCTGAGCCTCAACCCGAGCCTGGCCGCCGGCAAGACTTCGGCCCCGGTCAAGGGCCAGTTCGACGCCGCCGGCGCCCTGCGCGAAGCCCTGCGCGGCACCGGCCTGCAACTGGAACAAAGCAGTGCCGGCACCTACAGCCTGGTGGCGATTCCCGACGGTGTGGTGGCCCTGCCGGAAACCAGCATCACCGGCCAGCAGGCTTATGAGAGTGCCTGGGGGCCGGTGGACGGTTACCTCGCCACGCGCACCGCCGCCGGCACCAAGACCGACACCTCGCTGGTCGAAGCGCCGCGTTCGATTTCCGTCGCGACCCGCCAGCAGATGGAAGACCGCAACGTGCAGAATCTGGACGATGCCGTGCGTTACATGCCCGGTATCGTTTCCGCCAGCTACGGCAGCGACACCCGTTATGACTGGATGCGCGTGCGCGGCTTCGAGCCCACCCAATTCCTCGACGGCCTGCCGCTGCCCCGCGGTGTGTATGCCAACCCGAAAGCGGAGACCTGGAACCTCGACCGCCTGGCCCTGCTGCGCGGCCCGGCTTCCTCCGTCTACGGCCAGACCCCTCCGGGCGGCCTGCTGGACATGGTCAGCCGGCGTCCCAGCGCGGAATCGAGCCATGCCATTCAGCTGCAGTACGGCAGCGACAACTACCGCCAGATCAACTTCGCCAGCACCGGCAAGATCGACGATGAAGGCCAGTTCCTCTACGGCCTCAGCGGCGTGGTGCGGGATGCCGGTACGCAGGTCGATCACATCGACAACAAGCGCTACAACATCGCCCCCAGCCTGACCTGGAACATCGACACCGATACCAAGCTGACCCTGCTCTCGCAGTTCACCCGCGACGACACCGGGGCGACCAGCCAGTTCATGCCGATCCAGGGCACCAAGATCAAATCGCCACTGGGCGACGTCTCCCATCACAAAAACCTCGGCGACCCGGACTACGAGTTCTACGACCGTACCTACTACGCCTTGGGCTATGCCTTCGAACACCGTTTCAACGATGTCTGGCAGTTCCGCCAGAACCTGCGCTACACCAAATCGGAGCTGTCCTTCCAGCAACTGACCGTGGGTTCCTATGCCTACTCCCCGGCTGACGCGGCAGGCAATATCAGCCGTACCTCGACCAACGTGGACGAGGACATCAGCCAGTTCGCGGTCGACAACAACTTCCAGGCCGACTTCGCCACCGGCGATATCACCCACACCGTGCTGATCGGCCTGGATCACCAACGGACCGACACTTCCTACCTGTCGATTTACGGCGACGGCGGGACCACCAACATTTTCAACCCGATCTATGGCCAGCCTATCGTGCGCCCGGAGCGCTCCAGCGCTTACTACGACTACAACCAGAAAACCGTACAGACCGGTCTCTACGTGCAGGACCAGATGGCCCTGGACAAATGGCGCCTGACCCTGGGCGGGCGTGAAGACTGGGTGCACCAGGGCACCACGTACTTCAACAAGAACGACGTGACCAACACCGACCGCAGCAAGAACTTCAGTGGCAACGCGGCGCTGAGCTATGTGTTCGACTCGGGCCTGGTGCCGTACCTGTCCTACGCCGAATCCTTCCAGCCCGCCAGCAACGCCAGCGTCTCCCCGACCGAGTCGTATAAGCCCACGGAAGGCAAGCAATGGGAGCTGGGCATCAAGTACCAGCCGCCGGGCTCCAACACCCTGCTGAGTGCGGCGGTCTACGACCTGACCCAGAAAAACGTGCTGGTAACCAGCATCGGTGCCGGTGGCGAGTCGGTCACCAACCAGACCGGCGAAGTGAAGGTCAAAGGCCTGGAACTGGAAGCCGTGTCCGACGTGACCGACAACCTCAAGGTCATCGCCGCCTACACCCTGGCCAAGTCCGAGGTGCAAAAAGGCATCTATAAAGGCAACCGCCTGCAACTGATGCCCAACCAGCAAGCCTCCCTGTGGACCGACTACACCTGGCACAGCGGTGTGCTCGACGGTTTCGGCATTGGCGCCGGTGCCCGCTATACCGGCAACACCTACGGCGACCAGGCCAATACCTGGCTGGGCAAGGCCAATGCCTACACAGTGTTCGATGCCTCCGTGCATTACGACCTGGGCCGCCTGGACAGCAGCCTCAAAGGCGCGTCGCTGAAACTCAACGCCACCAACCTGTTCGACAAGGATTACCTGTCCACCTGCGATGGTTCCTATTGCTATTTCGGCGATCAGCGTAGCGTGGTCGCCAGTGCCACCTATCAGTGGTAATCGGCTGAGTTAACAACCAGGCCGTCCTGCAAGGACGGCTTTGCTGTGTCTGAAGGCGAAGAAATGAAAAGCAAAACCATCCGCCGCTGGTCCTTTATCCACACCTGGACCAGCCTGATCTGCACGGTGTTCCTGCTGATGCTGGCCCTGACCGGCCTGCCGCTGATCTTTCACCACGAGATCGATCACCTGCTGGGCGACGCGCCGCAGCTGCGGGAAATGCCTGCCGGCACCCCGCAGCTGGACCTGCAGCAACTGGTGCGCGCCGCCGAGGCCCATCGCCCGGGCGAGGTCATGCAGTACTTCGGCTGGGACGAGGAAGACCCCAACGGCGTGCTCACCATCATGGCCAGGACCGCCGGCACCGAACCCAACTCGTCCCACACCTTCATGCTCGACGCGCGCACCGGCGAGGCCGTGGAAACGCCCTCGGCCAACGGCGGGCTGATGATGTTCATGCTGCGCCTGCACGTGGACCTGTTCGCCGGCCTGCCAGGCAAGCTGCTGCTGGCGTTCATGGGGCTGCTGTTCGTGCTGGCGATCGTCTCCGGCGTGGTGCTGTACCTGCCGTTCATGCGCCGGCTGGAATTCGCCACGGTGCGCCAGGACAAGTCCACCCGCCTGCGCTGGCTGGACCTGCATAACCTGATCGGCGTGGTGACCCTGACCTGGGCCCTGGTGGTCGGCGTCACCGGGGTGATCAGCGCCTGCGCCGACCTGCTGATCGCGGCCTGGCGCAACGACAGCCTCAGCGCGATGATCGAGCCTTACCGCGAGGCCCCGCCACTGACCCGACTGGCCCCGGCCAGCCGCCTGCTGGAGATCGCCAAGGAAGTGGCGCCGGGCATGCAGCCAGACTTCATCGCCTTCCCCGGCACACGTTTTTCCAGCGAGCATCACTACGCGGTGTTCATGAAAGGCAGCACCCACCTGACCTCGCACCTGCTGACCCCGGTGCTGATCGACGCCAGCACCCTGGAGGTCACCGCGGTGGCCGAACGTCCCTGGTACATGGACGCCATGGGCATGTCGCAACCGCTGCACTTCGGCGACTACGGCGGCATGCCGATGAAGATCCTCTGGGCGACCCTGGATGTGCTGACCATCATTGTCCTGGGCAGCGGGGTGTACCTGTGGCTGGTGCGGCGCCGCGCGGCCCGGCCGGCATTGGGCGAACCCGCCGCGGTGGCGCCATGAGGCCGCGGCAATCGAATTTCTGGAAGGTCTTCGGCGCGCCGCTGTTCATTGCCGTGCTCTGTGCCGCAGGGCTGTTCTCCGCGCTGCTCGGCGACGGCATCTGGGACGCCCTGAGCTGGCTCGGCCTGTGCGCCCCGGCCCTGATCGCCCTGCGGGGTCTGTTCAACCGCCCGCCACCGGCCTGACCCCGGCGGCGGGGAAACCGCGCCACAGGTACAGCGCCAGCCCCAGGCCGATCGGCAGCACCGGGATGAATACGCGGTTTTCCTGCTGCGCCTCGGCGGCCACCAGTACGCAGAACAGCGCCAGCCCCAGCAGCGGTACATAGCTCGCCGCCAGGCCCCAGCGCCAGGGCCGGGTCACCGGGCCGGGGCCCCGCAGGCTCAGCAGGGCACAGCCCAAAGCCGGCAAGGCCAGCGCCGGCAGCGCCCAGTACCGGGCCATGTAGGCGAACGCCATGATCAGCTCCGGCTCACCCTCGCCTTGGCGGCGAAACTCATACTGCAAGGCCAGGTACACCGCCAGCGCGCCCGACAGCGTCAGGACCAGGCTGTACAACCCGTGCCGAAAATAACACCTGCGCATTCATCACTCCTTGTCTGTCCTGCATGCCGCCCCTGTGGCCGGGGCCAGGGGCTGCGTTAAGATCCCCGGGGCGGCGAGCCTGCGCTCCACTTCCACCTTCGAGGAATATTCATGTCCACCCCCAGCATGACGCTGTTCCACAACCCGGCATCACCTTATGTGCGCAAAGTCATGGTGCTGCTGCACGAGACCGGCCAGCTGGACCGCGTGGCCCTGCAAGCCAGCCAGTTGACCCCGGTGAACCCGGACACCGCCCTCAACCAGGACAACCCGCTGGGCAAGATTCCCGCCCTGCGCCTGGCCGACGGCAACGTGCTGTACGACAGCCGGGTGATCCTCGACTACCTCGACCAGCAGCATGTCGGCAACCCGCTGATCCCCCGCGAAGGCTCGGCCCGCTGGCGGCGCCTGACCCTGGCGGCGCTGGCCGACGGGATCCTCGATGCCTCGGTGCTGATCCGTTACGAACTGGCCCTGCGCGCGCCCGAGAAACACTGGGAGCAGTGGCTCGACGGCCAGCGCGACAAGATCCGCCGCGCCCTGGCCGTGCTCGAGGCCGATGCAATCGCCGAACTGGCCAGCCACTTCGACGTCGCTTCCATCGGCGTCGCCTGTGCCCTGGGTTACCTCGATTTCCGCCACCCCGACCTGCGGTGGCGCGACGCCCAGCCCCAACTGGCGGCCTGGTACGCCGAGGTCAGTCGACGCCCTTCGATGCTGGCGACCCAGCCGCCGGTTTGAAGGCCCCGGGCGCGGTCATCACCTGAAGTACGGTGGTGGCCGGGCCGGCCCTATCGCGAGCAAGCTCGCTACATGGGACACCGCGAAACCTGTAGGAGCGAGCTTGCTCGCGATGGCCGCCCCACGGTGCTTCAGGCAGCAACCCGACTATCCATGCCAGCAAGGCTTCCGCTGCCTGCTGGTCCTCGCGCAATCCCAACGACCTACTCATGGGCCACCTGCGCCTCGAACGTCAGCGGCTGGGCCGGTTTGGCCTGGCCTACGCCGTACCAGTCGAGTTTGCGGGTCAGCACCATGAACACACCCAGCAGGCCGAACAGCAGCAGCGAACCCATCAGCAGCGCGTAATCCTCGGCGCTGAGCAAGCCGTACAACAGGCCATACAAAGCGGCCAGGCCGGCGGCGAAACCCAGGCCGTGGCCCAGGCTGCGCAACACATGGCTGACGTAGAAGCCGATCAGCGCCACACAGGCACCGGCCGACAGCAGGTAGGCCAGGGCGAAGCCGATGTGCTCCGACAGCGACAGCAGCAACAGATAGAAGAACGCCAGGGCCACGCCCACCAGGGCGTATTGCACCGGGTGCACCGCCAGGCTCTTGAGCACCTCGAAGAGGAAGAAGCCGGCAAAGGTCAGGGCGATGAACAGCAGCGTGTATTTGATCGCCCGGTCGCTCTTGAGGTACTGGTCCACCGGATCGATGAAGCTCACGCCGAAGGAGCGGTTCTTGAACTCCTTGCACTGCCCGCTGGCCAGGCAATTGATCAAGGCGCTTTCCAGGTTGGTGGAGAAGAACGAGGTCTGCCAGTTGGCGGCGAAGCCCAGGTCGGAAATCTCACGCTGGGCCGGTAGGTAGTTGCCGATAAAGCTCGGATGAGGCCAGTCGGCACGCAGGCGCACCTTGCTGGTCTTGCCCACCGGCAGCACCTGCAACTGGCCGGTGCCTTGCAATTGCAGATCGAAGGCGAAGTCCAGGTCGGTGCTGCGCTTGCCGTCCAGCAACGGCAGGTTGACGTGTACCCCTTCCCCCAACCAATCAATCCGGGTGCCGGGCGCGAAAGGCAGGTTCTGCCCGTTCAGTTCGAGGGCCAGCGCTTGTTCGATACCGCGAATGTCGCTGATGCCCACGGCGAGAAACGGCTGCTCGAATTTGTAGTCGACGAAGTCTTCCTTGATCCCCAATTGCTCGGGCAGCGCAAACTGGCCGCTGATGCGGTTGTTGGCATGGAACAGCCGGGCCTGGTAGATCCCCCGGGCGCGCAATTCGGTCCGTACCTGGCCATCGAGTTCGAAATGCTCCGGCAGGAAGTACAGCTGCCCGCGCTCTTCTCCCAGCTCCTGGTAACGCTTGTTGGTCTTCTCGTTGGTTTTCCAGGTGCGCACCACCTTGCGATAAGGCACCACCAGCAGCGGGCCGCTCAGTTGCTGGCTGTAGCTGGAGCTGCGGGCGATATCGGTCAGCACACCGTCGCGCAGTTCCTGGCGCTCCTGGATCAGCCCGTCGATCATCAACAGCGGGACCAGCAGCCCCAGGATCAAAAGGGCGATAGCCCCCAGCTTTATGGTCAGATTGCGATTCATGGGTTCTCTCCCTGTTCGAATGAGGGAGAGTCTGGGCAGCCCATGTGGGGGTTTTATGGGGGCTGTGTGGAGACTGTGTGGAGATTGCCCCTCGCCCTTTGCAGGAGCGTCTATCGGTGGCCCCATAGAGATGGGGTGGCTGGCAGATCTGGCGGCCGCTTCGCGCCCGATCGCAGGCTGCGCCAGCGGCTACAGGATGCACGGAGTCTGTGTAGCCGCTGCCGAAGGCTGCGATCGGTCTGCGAGGCAGCCGCAAAACGGTACACGCAGGGAATCAGGCCGGGAACTGCAAGGTCACTTCAACGCCGCCTTCCACATTGCCGATCCGCATCTGGCCGCCATGCAGCTGCACCACCTCTTCGACGAAGTTCAGCCCCAGGCCGGTGCTTTTGCGCCCACTATCAGGCCGTGGCAGGGAGTAGAAGCGTTCGGTCAGGCGCGCCAGGGCGTAGTCCGGGATGGGCTCGGCCTGGTTGAACAGGCTCAACCGCAGCTGGTCGCCCGTTCTGCTGGCGCTCAGGCGCAGCACACCACCGGCGGGGGTGAAATCCAGGGCGTTTTCCAGCAGGTTGCCCAGGGCCTGGCGCAACAGGAACGCTTCTCCCGACAGCTTCAGCCCTGGGTCGATACACTGCTCGACCTGCAGGCCCTTGCCCTCGATCCGTGCCCTCTGGCTGTCCAGCACCTGGTTCGCCAGGTCCGCCAGCGGCACCGCCTCCCGCTCTTCCAGGCCATGACGCTGCTCGACCAGCGCCAGGTTCAGCAAACGCTCGATCAAGTGCTGCATGCGCGCGCTTTCGCTGTCGATATTGCTGACGAAACGTGCGCGCTGTTCGCCGGGCATCTCGCTCTGCAACAGCTCCGCCGCCCCGCGAATCGCCGCCAGCGGGCTTTTCAGTTCGTGGGTCAGGGTGTGCACATAACGCTCGACATAGGCCTTGCCCTCCAGTTGGGTGCGCATGTCCTCCACCGCCGTGGCCAGCTGTTCCAGCTCGCCGCCACGGTAGTGCGGCAGCTCGGCGCGACGGCCTTCGCTGACCGCCTGGGCATAACCGGTCAGGCGGCGCAGGGCAGCGCTCAGCCACCAGGACAGCAAGGCGCCGAACAGCAGGCCCAGGCCGATCAGGCCGGCGCCGTACCACAGCAGGCGGCGCTCGGTGCGGTCGACATAGGGTTGCAGGGAACTGTTGGGCTTGGCCACGGTGACCACGCCGATGATCCGGCCGTTGTCGCGAATCGGCGCGCCGACATGCATCACCGAGGAGTTCGGGTCATCGGCCACGCTGCGCGAGGAGCGCGCGCCGTATTGGCCGCGCAGGGTCAGGTACACGTCGTTCCAGCGTGAATAGTCCTGGCCGACCGCCAGGCCGCTGGAGTCCAGCACCACTTTGCCCTGGGCGTCGGTGACGTAGATGCGGTGGTTGACCTGGTTCTTCGGCAGGCCCCAGATGGTCGCCGCCGGCTGCCGCTCGCCATAGGCCTTGAGCAATTGCGGCCAGCGGTTCTCGCTGAGGGTGCCGGCCTTGAAGTCATCGCGCAGGATTTCCGCCAGCAGGTTGGCGGTGTCCACCAGGGTTTCTTCGGTGGACTGGCGCACGCCCGGGCGGATCTCCTCCATCACCGTGCTGAGCACGAAATAGCCGGTCAGGCCGACGAACAGGACGTAGACCAGGAAAATCCGGATTCCCAACGGCATCAGCTGTGCCCCGGGCTGTAGCTGTAGCCCAGGCCGCGATGGGTCTGGATCGGCTCGGCATCGGCCGCCACCAGGCGCAGCTTGGCCCGCAGGCTCTTGATATGACTGTCGATGCTGCGCTCGTAGCCGGCATCCGCCGCCACCCCCAGGGCGTCGAGCAACTGCTCGCGGCTGAACACCCGCTCGGGTTGCTCCAGCAGGCAATGCAGCAGGCGGAACTCATGGCGGGTCAGGCTCAGCAACTGGCCGCGATAGCTGATCTGGAACTTGTCGGTATCGACCTGGAACGGCGAAGCCGGCGTCTCGACCGCCACCCGCGGCGCCATGCGCTTGAGGATGGCCTTGACCCTTGCGGCGACCTCACGCGGGCTGAAGGGCTTGACCACATAATCGTCGGCGCCGATTTCCAGGCCCACCACCCGGTCGATTTCCCCGTCCCGGGCACTGAGGAACATCACCGGCACCTCGCTGAAGCGCCGCAACTGTTTGCAGGTTTCGAAGCCGCTGATGTCCGGCAGGCCGATATCGAGAATCAGCAGGTCCGCCGGTGTATGGCGCTGATAGTCCAGCGCCGCCTGCCCGAGATTCAGCCAGGTGGTGCTGAAACCTTCACCCTGCAGGGCAAAAATCAGCGTATCGGCAATCGCCGCTTCGTCTTCGACAATCAGGATATGAGGCATGGCATCCAAGCACGGGAGGTAGGTGCCAGAACGGTGCCGGATGCCTCATGCGCCGTCAATCAGGTCTGATCAGCAGTCGGGCTTGTCCGCGGTGTAACGCCGGGCCGGGTTCACGGCGGCGCCGAACTCGCGCAGGGCCTTGGCGCCGATCAGCAGCGGGTAGTTGAAGCTGCTGCGGTCGGTCAGGTTGACCTCGACGGTGCGCTTGACGTTACCCAGGCACATTTCCAGGTCGACCACCGGACGCTTGGCCACCTGGGCCTCTTCCTTGTCTTCGTCTTCATCGGCGCGGTTCTTGATCTTGCTGATCCGCGCCACCTTGTGTTCGTAGACCTTGCCGTCGGCATCCTTGGTCGCCAGGCGGAAACGTACCCATTCCTCGCCATCGCGGGTGAAGGTCTCGATGTCCTTGGCCGACAGCGAGGCGGTCAGGGCGCCGGTGTCCATCTTGGCCTTGAGGGTTTCGCCGATTTCCGGCAGTTGAATGTATTCGTAGCGCCCGTAGAGGGTCGGCTCGGCGGCCATGACCGGCAGCGCCAGCAGGGACAGGAGTGCAAGGACGGATTTCACGTGAGCAGGTTCCTTGGAAAATGGGCAGCAGGATTTTAGACCGTGGCCGGGCAATTGGTTCGGTCTCGTTTACTGGCTATGCGTCTGTAGGATCGGAGCTTGCCCGCGATGGCGCCCGGTCAGGCAGAGCGGGGCGTCTGCATCGCGGGCAAGCCTCGCGCCTACAGGACACCGTGGCGACGGAGCCGCCACGGGCGACATGGCGCAAGGATAACCGGGTACAGGTGAAACATTCGTCAGCACATCAGGATTTGGCCTGCCCGGCGAAGGTGCTTATCATGGCGCGCCCAAAGGCTTTCAAGAGTTCCTTATGCGCCGCCTGCTCACCGGCTGTTTCGTTACCCTGCTGCTGTTGCTCAACACCCTGGTCCTGTTCGGGCCGCTGATGGTGTTCGCCCTGCTCAAGCTGGTCCTGCCAGGGCGCCTGCGCGACCATGCGTCGAAGGCGGTGATGTGGATTGCCGAAACCTGGGCCGAAATCGACAAGCTGATCTTCGCCCTGTGCATTCCCACCCAGTGGGATATCCGCGGCGGTGACGAGCTGCGGGGCGACACTTCTTACCTGGTGATCAGCAACCACCAGTCCTGGGTCGACATCCCGGCGCTGATCCAGACCCTCAACCGCCGTACCCCCTTCTTCAAGTTCTTCCTGAAAAAAGAGCTGATCTGGGTGCCCTTCCTCGGCCTCGCCTGGTGGGCCCTGGATTACCCCTTCATGAAGCGCTACAGCAAGGCGTTCCTGGCCAGGAATCCGGAGCTGCAAGGCAAGGACCTGGAAATCACCAAGGCCGCCTGCGAGCTGTTCAAACGCCAGCCGGTCACGGTGGTCAACTACCTGGAAGGCACCCGCTTCACGCCGGCCAAGCGTGAGCAACAGCAATCCCCTTTCAAGCAGTTGCTCAAGCCGAAGGCCGGCGGCGTGGCCTTCGTGCTGGCGGCCATGGGCGAACAGCTCGACGCCATCCTCGATGTGACGGTGGTCTATCCGCAGCAGAAGATTCCCGGTTTCTGGGACCTGATCAGCGGCAACGTGCCGCGGGTGATCGTCGATATCCAGACCCGTGAGCTGGACCCGGCGTTGTGGCAGGGGGATTACGAAAACGATCCGGCGTTTCGCCAGACCGTCCAGAACTGGGTCAACCAGCTCTGGACCGAAAAGGACCAGCGCATCGACGCCTTGCGCGCCGAGCGCCGTTGATCAGCTGCCGCTGCCGACACCCCAGATCCCGCCCAGGCTGTTGAGCAGCGAACCGCCCACGCCCTGCTGACCCAGGTATTGCAGGAGCACCGGGGCGAACTGGCCGATCATGCCGCTGTCCATGCCCAGGGCGCTGAACGCGCTGTTCAGGTCATTGGTGTTCTGCACGTTACCCAGCGCGCTCTCCAGACCGGCGGTCTTGCCGCCACCGCTCTGCCCGAGCAGGCCACTCAAGGCGCCCAGGCTGCCCAGCGCGTTGCCGCCCGAGAGCTTGTCCAGCCCCGGAACGCTTTTGCTCAGTTGCGAGTAGTCGGTGCTGCTCAGCTGGTTCTTCGCCAGGCCCAGCATCGCGCCGGTACCGCCGATGGCCTGCTCCGGCGTGACATCCAGTTGCGAAAGGGCACTGAGCAGATTGGCGGTCTGCGAAGTTGGAGCTGCAGCGGCGGCCTTGTCGCCACCCTGCATGCTGGACACCGCATTGGCGGCATCGCTCAGGCTGAAGCCTGCGGCAAAAACCGGGCTGGCTCCCAGGGTCAGCAACGTAGCCAGTGCAACACTGCGGGAAATTTTCATCGAGACAACCTCTTGAACCAGAAAGACACCGTGACAACGGCGGGAAAGCTGCGGATTTGACCGGGAAAACCGGAGCAATGTTCCGCATCGGCCCATCCATATTTAGCCGGCCCGGATATACCCGGAACCTCGCGGACGGGCAACCGTTATTCCAACGCCGATGTCTGTAGCCGCTGCCGCAGGCTGCGATACCAAGAGCGACGCCCGCTTCGAGGTCGATCGCAGCCTGCGGCAGCGGCTACAGGATGCATGATCGGGTTTTGCTCGAGCCAGGCATAAAAAAGGGCGACCCGAGGGTCGCCCTTTTTACTGCGTCAAAGCCTTACGCCGCGCTGAACAGCTTGTGCGGGTCGATGACGAATTTCTTCGGCACGCCGGCGTCGAATTCGCCGTAGCCACGCGGGGCGTCGTCCAGGCTGATGACCTGCACGCCGACCACTTCGGCGATGTTGATGCGGTCCCACATGATGGCTTGCATCAGTTGGCGGTTGTACTTCATCACCGGGGTCTGGCCGGTGTGGAAGCTGTGGGACTTGGCCCAGCCGAGTCCGAAGCGGATGCTCAGGCTGCCCATCTTGGCCGCGGCATCCACCGCGCCCGGGTCTTCGGTGACGTAGAGGCCGGGAATACCGATCTTGCCGGCAACCCGCACCACGCCCATCAACGAGTTGAGCACCGTGGCCGGCGCTTCGTGCTGGGCACCGGCATGGCCATGGCCGCGAGCCTCGAAGCCCACCGCGTCGACCGCGCAATCCACTTCCGGCTCGCCGAGCAGCGCGGCGATCTGTTCGTGCAGCGGGGTGTCCTTGGACAGGTCGGCGATTTCAAAACCCTGGGCCTTGGCGTGGGCCAGGCGCACCGGGTTGACGTCGCCAACGATCACCACCGCCGCGCCCAGCAGGCGGGCGGACGCAGCCGCGGCCAGACCCACCGGGCCGGCACCGGCGATGTAGACGGTGCTGCCCGGGCCAACGCCGGCCGTCACCGCGCCGTGATAGCCGGTCGGCAGGATGTCGGACAGGCAGGTCAGGTCGCGGATCTTCTCCATGGCCTTGTCGCGGTCCGGCAGTTTCAGCAGGTTGAAGTCAGCGTACGGCACCAGCACGTATTCGGCCTGGCCGCCGGTCCAGTCGCCCATGTCGACGTAGCCGTAGGCACCGCCGGCGCGAGCCGGGTTGACGGTCAGGCAGACCCCGGTGTGTTGCTCCTTGCAGGAACGGCAGCGCCCGCAAGCCACGTTGAACGGCACCGAGACCAGGTCGCCGAGCTTCAGGTTCTCGACGTCGCTGCCCTTCTCCACCACCTCGCCAGTGATTTCGTGACCCAGGACCAGGCCGACCTGGGCAGTGGTACGGCCGCGCACCATGTGCTGGTCCGAGCCGCAGATATTGGTGGATACCACGCGCAGGATGACGCCGTGCTCAATCTTCCTGCCGCGCGGGTCCTGCATTTTTGGATAGTCGATTTTCTGTACTTCGACCTTGCCATTGCCGAGATACACGACACCACGATTACCAGACATGCTTTCACCTCGCTGTTGTTTTTATGAAACCGCGTTGCCGGAAAAAGGCAGCGCGTAGAGTGCTCGGGTACAGATGCTGTTTCGTCTTCAAAATCGCTTCGCTGTAGCCGCTGCCGCAGGTTGCGATAAGTCCGGGCCACGTTGGTCGAAGGGCCTTCCAGGGCCCTCAAGAGCGGCGCCCCCTACGGGGTCGATCGCAGCCTGCGGCAGCGGCTACAGGTCATAGAACCACCGTCCGGTTGGCGTTCAGGAACACCCGCCGTTCAATGTGATAACCCACGGCCCGCGCCAGGGTCAGGCCTTCGATATCGCGCCCCTTGGCAATCAGGTCCTCGGGGTAATGACTGTGGTCCACCACTTCCACGCCCTGGGCGATGATCGGGCCCTCGTCCAGGTCGTTGTTGATGTAGTGCGCGGTGGCGCCCACCAGTTTCACGCCCTTGTTGTAGGCCTGGTGATAAGGCTTGGCGCCCTTGAAACCGGGCAGCAGGGAGTGGTGGATGTTGATCGCCTTGCCATCGAGCTTGCGGCACAGCTCCGGCGACAGCACTTGCATGTAGCGCGCAAGGATCACCAGTTCGGCGCCGGAGTCCTCGATCACCTGCCACACCTGGCGCTCCTGGGACGGCTTGTCATTGGGGTCCAGGGGGAAGTGGTAGTACGGGATCTGGTGCCAGTCGGCCAGGGGCTTGAGGTCCGGGTGGTTGGACACCACCGCCACCACGTCCATCGCCAGCTGGCCGATGCGCTGGCGGTAGAGCAGGTCGTTGAGGCAGTGATCGGCCTTGGAGACCATGATCACCACTTTCGGCCGATGCTGCGGTGGGGTCAGCTCGACGTTCATGTCGAAGGCCCGGGCGCGTTCGGCCAGACCGTCGCGCAGGCCCTGCTCGTTGAAATTCTCGGGCTGGCGGAATTCCACGCGAATGAAGAAGCGCGCCGAAAGCCGGTCATCGAAGGAGTGGTGCTCGGTGACGTAGCAGCCCTGCTCGAACAGAAAGCGGGTCACCGCGTCCACCGTGCCGAGCACGCTGGGGCAGTCGGCGGTGAGAATCCATGTGTCGGGGGCGCGGCTCATAATGCAGTGGCTCCTTTTGTTATGGGTAACCGCTTCGCGGTTGTTCGCGGGCAAGCCTCGCTCCTACAGGTCCGCAACGAACCGTAGGAGCGAGGCTTGCCCGCGAAGGCAATCTCAGGCCTGGACGCTGAGGCCGTATTCGGCGGCGGCATCCTGCAGCCACAACCACCAGTAATCGGAGAAGCTGCGGCGGATCACCAGTTCCCAGGTGTCTTCGCCCATGCGGCGGATCACCAGTTGCGACTTGGCGAACACAGTGCCAACGGCCTTGCCCACCGGGAAGTTGTTGGGGTGCACGTCATAGCTGGTGGACTTCATCAGCACTTGGCGCACGTTCGGGCCGGACAGTTCGAGAATCTGCTGGCCGCCACTGACGTTGACGATCTGGATATGCAGGTCGCCCAGCGCTTCGCGCAGTTTTTTCTCGGCGGCGAATTCTTCGCCGCTCGGCACCACCAGCAGCCATTCGTCCGGGCCCATCCACTGCAGGCTGGTTTCGCCCTTGGCGACCACGGTCAGGGCCACTGGCAGCTCCAGGCCCAGGGCCTTGTGCACGCCGGCAGCAAAGGCCGGATCATGGCCATCGCCACGGAGGGTCAGGTGGCCGAGGAGTTTCTTCTCGCGCAGGGTCACGCCTGCGTTCTTGCGGCCCTTGCCCACCAGGCTGGCGAGGTCGGCATGGTGCAGCGACGACTCGGCTTTGGCGCCAGTGGTCGGGCGCTGTTGGTAAACGTTGACTGCGGTCATAGAGCACCTGTCTTCAAATTCTTGCATCACACCCGTAGGAGCGGAGCTTGCCCGCGATGAATACGTCGCGGTCTGTCTGAGGCACCGCGTGATGCCTATCGCGGGCAAGCCTCGCTCCTACAAGGTTGTAGGGTTAAACGTTCTGGCGATCGCCTTTCGGATCGAAGAACACCGAAGAAACGATTTCCGCCTCGATCACCGTGCCGTCGGCCAATGGCGCGAACACCCGCTCGCCCATCCGCTTCAGGCCGCCCTTGACCACACCCATGGCAAACGAATAACCCAGGGAGTTGTGGGCATAGCTGGAGGTCACGTGACCGACCATGCTCATCGGGATCGCCTGCTTGGTGTTGAACACCAGTTGCGCGCCTTCCGGCAGCCACTGGTTCGGGTCGATCGGTTTCAGGCCCACCAGTTGCTTGCGCTGGTCGCGCACGCAGTCTTCGCGGTTCATGCCACGCCAGCCGATCCACGAGAACGGTTTGGTGCGACCGACACACCAGCCCATGTTCAAGTCATCCGGGGTCATCGAGCCGTCAGTGTCCTGGCCGACGATGATGAAGCCCTTCTCAGCCCGCAGTACGTGCATGGTTTCGGTGCCGTACGGGGTCAGGTTGTACTTCTTGCCGGCCTCGACGATCTGCTCCAGCACGCCCATGGCGTAGTCGGCCTGGACGTTGACTTCGTACGACAGCTCGCCGGTGAAGGAAATGCGGAACACCCGCGCCGGCACACCGCCCACCAGGCCTTCTTTCCAGGTCATGAACGGGAAGCCGTCCTTGTCCAGGTCGATGTCGGTGACTTCGCTGAGCAGCTTGCGGCTGTTCGGCCCGGACAAGGTCATGGTCGCCCAGTGGTCGGTGACCGAGGTGAAGTACACCTTGAGGTCCGGCCATTCGGTCTGCTGATAGATCTCCAGCCATTGCAGGACGCGCGCCGCGCCGCCCGTGGTAGTGGTCATGATGAAGTGGTTTTCGCCGACGCAGGCAGTCACGCCGTCGTCGAAGACCATGCCGTCTTCCTTGCACATCAGGCCGTAGCGCGCCTTGCCCACGTCGAGCTTGGTCCAGGCGTTGGTGTAGATGCGGTTGAGGAACTCACGGGCGTCCGGGCCCTGGATATCGATCTTGCCCAGGGTCGAGGCGTCGAGCAGGCCGACGCTGTCGCGCACCGCCTTGCACTCGCGCTTGACCGCGGCGTGCAGGTCTTCGCCATTCTTCGGGAAGTACCAGGGGCGCTTCCACTGGCCGACGTCCTCGAACTCGGCGCCGTTCTTCACGTGCCACGCATGCAGCGCGGTGAAACGCACCGGCTCGAAGATGTGCCCGCAGTGACGGCCGGCCACGGCGCCGAAAGTCACCGGCGTGTAGTTCGGACGGAACATGGTGGTGCCCATCTGCGGGATGCTCACGTTCAGCGAACGGGCCGCGATGGCCAGGCCGTTGACGTTGCCGAGCTTGCCCTGGTCGGTACCGAAGCCCAGGGCGGTGTAGCGCTTGACGTGCTCGACCGACTCGAAGCCCTCGCGGGTCGCCAGTTCGATGGCGGCGGCGGTGACGTCGTTCTGCAGGTCGACGAATTGCTTGGGTGCCCGCGCGGTGCCTTTCTCATGGGGCACCTGGAACAGCGCCAGGGTCGGTTCTTCCAGACGACTCAGGGCCTTGGGCAGTACCGCTTCCACGGCCTTGAAACCTGCTTCGCTGGCGGCACGCACGCCCCCTTCGAAACCGTCGGCCAGGGAATCGCCGAGGCTGTAGACCCCATTGATGCCGCCGACGCACACGCGTTTCTGCGGTGCTTCGCCCGGTACGAAACCGAGGATGTCTTCACGCCAGATCGGCTTGCCGCCCAGGTGCGAAGCCAGGTGCACCACCGGGCTGTAGCCGCCGGAGCTGGCAATCAGGTCGCACTCCAGCCACTCGCCTGGGCTGGTGACCTTGTGAGCCTTGACGTCGATCGCCGCGACGCGGGCGCCGGTCACATGCTTGCTGCCACGGGCTTCGATCACCGCACTGGAAGTGAGGATGCGAATGCCCTTGGCACGGGCTTCTTCCACCAGCGCGCCGCGTGGGTTGTGACGGGCATCGGCGATGGCCACCACTTGCAGGCTGGCGTCGAGCCAGTCCAGGGCCACACGGTAGGCGTGGTCGTTGTTGGTGCTCAGCACCAGCTTCTTGCCCGGTGCCACGCCGTAGCGGCGCACGTAGACCGAGACCGCGCCGGCCAGCATGTTGCCCGGCACGTCGTTGTTGCCGTAGACCAGCGGACGCTCGCAGGCGCCGGTGGCCAACACCACGCGCTTGGCACGCACCCGGTGGATGCGCTGGCGCACCTGGCCGATTGGTGCGCGGTCGCCGAGGTGGTCGGTCAGGCGCTCGTGAATGGTCAGGAAGTTATGGTCGTGGTAGCCGTTCACGGTTGCCCGTGGCAGCAGGGTCACGTCTGGCAGCGACTTCAGCTCGGCGACCACGGTGGCAATCCACTCGGCCGCCGGCTTGCCGTCCAGGCTTTCGCGGCTGTCCAGCAGGCTGCCGCCGAATTCTTCCTGCTCGTCGGCGAGGATCACCCGCGCACCGCTGCGCGCAGCCGCCAGGGCCGCGGCCAGGCCGGCGGGGCCGGCACCGACGATCAGCACGTCGCAGTGTTGGTTCATGTAGTCGTAGGTGTCCGGATCGTTCTCGGTCGGCGAGCGACCCAGGCCCGCGGCCTTGCGGATGTACTTCTCGTAGGTCATCCAGAACGATTGCGGGTACATGAAGGTTTTGTAGTAGAAGCCCGGCGGCATCAGCTTGCCGCCGACCTTGCCGAGAATCCCCATCATGTCGTTGTTGACGCTCGGCCAGCCGTTGGTGCTGGTGGCGACCAGGCCCTGGTACAGCGCCTGTTGGGTGGCGCGCACGTTGGGGATCTGGGTGGCTTCGGTGGCGCCGATCTGCAGCACCGCGTTCGGCTCTTCGGCACCGGCGGCGAAGATCCCGCGCGGCCGGGAATACTTGAAGCTGCGACCGATGATGTCCACGCCGTTGGCCAGCAGGGCGGCGGCCAGGGTGTCGCCTTCGAAGCCTTTGTAGGTCTGGCCGTTGAAGGTGAAGCTGAGGACTTTGTTGCGGTCGATGCGTCCGCCGTTGGACAGGCGATTGGACTGGCTCATACCTTCTCTCCCAGAGCCTGCGTGGCCGCTTTCGGGCTATCGGTCTTGTCGGTGAATTGCGGCTTGGTACCGATCTTGTAGGTTTCGAGAATCTCGTAGGTCACGGTGTCGCGGGTGGCGTTGAAGTACTGACGGCAGCCGGCGGCATGGATCCACAGCTCGTGGTGCAGGCCGCGAGGGTTGTCGCGGAAGAACATGTAGTCGCCCCACTCCTCGTCGGTGCAGTTGTTCGGGTCCAGTGGACGCGGGATATGCGCCTGGCCGGACGAATGGAATTCCTCTTCGGAGCGCAGTTCGCCGCAGTGAGGACAGAAGATGTGCAACATAGGGATTTCTCCTGTTAGTGGGCGACAGCTGCAGCGCCGTGTTCGTCGATCAGCGCACCGTTGTGGAAACGGTCGATGGAGAAAGGTGCGGCCAGCGGGTGCATTTCACCCTTGGCCAGGCTCGCGGCGAATACGTTGCCCGAGCCAGGTGTTGCCTTGAAGCCTCCGGTGCCCCAACCGCAGTTGAAGAACATGTTCGGCACCGGGGTCTTGGAGATGATCGGGCAGGCGTCCGGGGTGGTGTCGACGATGCCGCCCCACTGGCGGTTCATGCGCACCCGCGAAAGGATCGGGAACATCTCGACGATGGCCTGGATGGTGTGCTCGATCACCGGGTACGAACCGCGCTGGCCGTAGCCGACCCAGCCGTCGATACCGGCGCCGATCACCAGGTCGCCCTTGTCGGACTGGCTGATGTAACCGTGCACCGCGTTGGACATGATCACGCTGTCGATGATCGGCTTGATCGGCTCGGACACCAGCGCTTGCAACGGGTGCGATTCGATCGGCAGGCGGAAACCGGCGAGCTTGGCCATGTGCCCGGAGTTACCGGCGGTGACCACGCCGACGCGCTTGGCGCCGATGAAGCCCTTGTTGGTTTCCACGCCGATGCACACACCGTTTTCCTTGCGGAAGCCGATCACTTCGGTCTGCTGGATCAGGTCCACGCCCAGGGCGTCGGCGGCGCGGGCGAAGCCCCAGGCCACGGCGTCGTGACGGGCCACGCCGCCACGGCGCTGGACGGTGGCGCCCAGCACCGGGTAGCGAGTGTTTTTCGAGCAGTCCAGGTACGGAATCTCGTCCGCCACCTGCTTGGCGTTGAGCAGCTCGCCGTCCACGCCGTTGAGGCGGTTGGCGCTGACCCGACGCTCGGAATCACGGATGTCCTGCAGGGTGTGGCATAGGTTGTAGACGCCGCGCTGGGAGAACATCACGTTGTAGTTGAGGTCCTGGGACAGGCCTTCCCACAGTTTCATCGCGTGTTCGTACAGGTGCGCCGACTCGTCCCACAGGTAGTTGGAACGCACGATGGTGGTGTTGCGCGCGGTGTTACCGCCGCCCAGCCAGCCTTTCTCGACCACGGCGACGTTGGTGATGCCGTGCTCCTTGGCCAGGTAGTAGGCGGTCGCCAGGCCATGCCCGCCACCGCCGACGATGACCACGTCGTAGACCTTTTTCGGGGTCGGCGTGCGCCACATGCGCTGCCAGTTTTCATGGTGGCTGAGGGAGTGCTTGAAGAGGCCGAAGCCCGAGTAGCGTTGCATAGTCATTTACTCCAAAACCGCACTCAGCGATAAACCGGGAAGTCCGCGCACAGGGCCGATACCTGACGAGCGACATTGGCCTCGACATCGGCATCGCCGAGGTGGTCGAGGATGTCGCAGATCCAGCCGGCCAGCTCCACGCACTGGGTAACCTTGAAGCCGCGGGTGGTCACCGCCGGGGTGCCGATACGCAGGCCGGAGGTCACGAACGGCGACTGTGGATCGTTCGGCACGGCGTTCTTGTTCACGGTGATGTGGGCGCGACCCAGGGCGGCGTCCGCCTCCTTGCCGGTGAGGCCCTGACGGATCAGGCTGACCAGGAACAGGTGGTTGTCGGTGCCGCCGGACACTACATCGTAGCCGCGTTTGATAAAGACGCCGGCCATGGCCTGAGCGTTGTCGATCACTTGCTGCTGGTAGGCCTTGAAGCCAGGCTCCAGCGCTTCCTTGAAGCACACCGCCTTGCCGGCGATCACATGCATCAGCGGGCCGCCCTGGGCGCCCGGGAAGACCGCGGCGTTGAGCTTCTTCTCGATCTCTTCGTTGGCCTTGGCCAGGATCAGGCCGCCACGCGGACCGCGCAGGGTCTTGTGGGTGGTGGTAGTGACCACGTCGGCGTAAGGCAGCGGGTTCGGGTACAGGCCAGCGGCGACCAGGCCGGCGACGTGGGCCATGTCGACGAACAGCAGCGCGCCGACCTTATCGGCGATCTGGCGGAAGCGTGGGAAGTCGAGGGTCTTGGAGTAGGCCGAGAAGCCGGCGACGATCATCTTCGGCTTGCACTCGACGGCCAGGCGCTCGACTTCGTCGTAGTCGATCAGCCCGGTGTTGGTGTCGATGCCGTACTGCACGGCGTTGTACAGCTTGCCCGAGGACGACACCTTGGCGCCGTGGGTCAGGTGGCCGCCGTGGGCCAGGCTCATGCCCAGGATGGTGTCGCCGGCTTGCAGCAGGGCCAGGTACACGGCGCTGTTGGCCGAGGAGCCGGAGTGCGGCTGGACGTTGGCGTAGTCGGCGCCGAACAGCTGCTTGGCGCGTTCGATGGCCAGGGCCTCGACCTTGTCCACGTGCTCGCAGCCACCGTAGTAGCGCTTGCCCGGATAACCTTCGGCGTACTTGTTGGTCAGGCCGCTGCCTTGCGCTTGCATCACGCGCTTGCTGGTGTAGTTCTCCGACGCGATCAGCTCGATGTGATCTTCCTGACGTTGCTCCTCGGCATTCATGGCCGCCAGCAGTGCATCGTCATAACCCTGGATTTGGTCTTGCTTGCTGAACATCGCGTCTCTCCCAGCGGCGGCGGTGCGCCTTTCGTCTCGGTGAGGCACGTACCCTGCGGTAGTGCCCTTTGGATGCGATGGTATGACCGGCGCTGACCGGCCAAATGCCTATGGACGCCACGCAAAGGTGCGTTTACGACATGGCCTGGCGCAGAGAGACAAATGCTTGCGGGCGCCACGCGCCGAAGGCTCTATGTCGGTGGCTTGCCCGCGCCCGCCAGCCCCCGCCACCGACCAGTGGCGCGACGGGTTTCGGGTTGGCGTGTCGCATCTGTAGCCGCTGCCGAGCTGGCGAGGCTGCGCTCGAGGACGCAGTCCTCGCAAAACCTCAGCACGCGATATGCCTGGAAGAACAGGTTGCCTGGTTTTACGACCGCTTCGCGGCCGAGCGCAGCCTCGCCAGCTCGGCAGCGGCTACAGGGCGTTCGCAACGACAACGGTTCGCCGTCAGGCCAGCAGGTTGCGCAGCATCAGCAGCAGGAGGAAATGCCCGGGGTACAGCAGATAGGCCCAGCGCCGCATCGGTGGCGGCGAAAAACCGCGCATCCGGCGCAGGATCGCCAGCCCCAGCCACGGCGCCAGCACGCAGGCGAACAGCGCCCAGGCGGCCACCTGATTACCCAGGCACGCCGCCGGCAGCAGGCTTTGCCACTGGTTGGCCGCCAGGCACAGCAGCCCCGGCAGCAGCGCCCAGTACCAGCGGCGCTGGAGCACCAGCAACATCGCCAGCGGCAGCAAGACGCCGAACAGGCCGAACATCAGGTACCGGTCGAACAGCCCGCCGAGCAAGGCCGCTCCGATCCCCAGCCACAGCGCCAGCCCGCCACGACGCTGCCAGGCGCGGGCCACCAACAGGCCCAGGGCCAGGGTCGGCAGCACATTCAGGGTGTCGGGGTCGGGAATGTACAGCCGGTACGGCACCTCGCTGAGCAGGCTGAACAACAGCAGCCAGCCCAGGTAACGCCATTGCCCTACGCCCTCGCGACTCACCGCGCCGGCCCGCGCCACATTGGCCGCCAGCGCCAGGCAGAACCAGGGAAACGCCAGGCGCCCGGGCACATACAGCAGATCGAGGCTCCAGCCGACGTAGCGCAGGTGATCGAGCAGCATGCTCAGCAGCGCCAGCCACTTGAGCAGGTCCAGGGCGCCATCGCGCCGGGCGGCCAGCGGGGTCAGCATCGGTTCTGGCATATATCCTCATGGCCTGTGCATTTTTCACCCATAAACAGAGCGTGTGCTCCCCCCTCAATCTTGGGTAAAGTGGCGCTCCACCGATCTCTGCGGGGCCTGCGCTGTCCTGCCGGCCCAGACCTCGTTGCGGACGCTTTACCCAAGGGCTCCTTACCCAGGAGCGCCTTATCCGGAGCCCTTTATCGAAGGACTCCCCTCTCGGACCCTTAGCACGGAAGACGGCCATGACCGACAAGAGCCAACAATTCGCCAGCGACAACTATTCCGGCATTTGCCCCGAGGCCTGGGCGGCCATGGACCAGGCCAACCGCGGCCACGAACGCGCCTATGGCGACGACCAGTGGACCGCGCGCGCCGCCGATTATTTCCGCAAGCTGTTCGAGACCGACTGCGAGGTGTTCTTCGCCTTCAACGGCACCGCCGCCAACTCCCTGGCCCTGTCGTCGCTGTGCCAGAGTTACCACAGCGTCATCTGCTCGGAAACCGCCCACGTCGAAACTGACGAATGCGGCGCGCCGGAATTCTTCTCCAACGGCTCCAAGCTGCTGATCGCCGGCACCGAGAACGGCAAGCTGACCCCGGACTCGATCCGCGACATCGCCCTCAAGCGCCAGGACATCCACTACCCCAAGCCACGGGTGGTGACCCTGACCCAGGCCACCGAGGTCGGCAGTGTCTATACCCCGGAAGAAATCCGCGCCATCAGCGCCACCTGCAAGGAGCTGGGGCTGAACCTGCACATGGACGGTGCGCGCTTCTCCAACGCCTGCGCCTTCCTTGGCTGCTCGCCCGCCGACCTGACCTGGAAAGCCGGGGTCGACGTGCTGTGCTTCGGCGGCACGAAAAACGGCATGGCGGTGGGCGAGGCGATCCTGTTCTTCAACCACAAGCTGGCCGAAGACTTCGACTACCGCTGCAAGCAGGCCGGCCAGCTGGCTTCGAAGATGCGTTTCCTGTCGGCGCCCTGGGTCGGCCTGCTGGAAAACGACGCCTGGCTCAAGTACGCCCGCCACGCCAACCATTGCGCGCAATTGCTGGCCGAGCTGGTGGCGGACATTCCAGGGGTGGAGCTGATGTTCCCGGTGCAGGCCAACGGCGTGTTCCTGCAACTTTCGGAACCGGCCATCGCCGCGCTGACCGCCAAGGGCTGGCGCTTCTACACCTTCATCGGTAAAGGCGGCGCGCGCTTCATGTGCTCGTGGGACACCGAAGAAGCGCGGGTCCGTGAACTGGCCGCGGACATTCGCCAGGTCATGGCCGGCTGAATGCCCTCGCCGGCCTGCCGCCTCCTGTCGAGATCGGGAGCGGTGGGCCGGCGCTGCGTGACATCAGTTCACAAATTCCTGAACTGATTATTTCCCTCCACTGATTCAACATCACAGGCGTATATCCGAGACTCCGGGGTCAATTTATAAAAACAAGGCACTGCCCCATGACCAGCCTGCCCGCGGCAACGGAAAAAGCCCCGTCCCCCAGCCTCAAGATCGAAACCCGCTCCATCGACTACGTGCCGCGCCACGAGCGCCACGGCAAGGTCTGGCACCAGGGTCCGTTCTGGTTCACCGGCAACTTCGTCCTGACCACCATGGTCACCGGCTTCACCGGCGCCGCCCTCGGCCTGAGCCTGCACTACTCGATCCTGGCCATCGTCCTCGGCGTGTGCCTGGGCACCTTCTGCATGGCCTTCCACGCCAACCAGGGGCCGCGCATGGGCCTGCCGCAGATGATCCAGTCGCGGGCGCAATTCGGCCTGCGCGGGGCCATCGTGCCCTTTACCGCGGTGGTCTTCGTCTACATCGGCTTCAACGTGTTCAACGTGATCCTCGCCACCGACGCCATCAACACCGTGGTGCCCGGCGCGCGGCCCCCCTGGTACAGCCTGATGATCATCCTCGCGGTGATCATCGCCGTGGTCGGGCATGACCTGCTGCACGCGGTGCAGCGCTGGCTGACCTACATCATGATCAGCGTGTTCACCGTGCTGACCATCAGCGCGCTGATGACCCTGCAGGCCGACGCCGCCGTGGCCGACGCGCACTTCTCCTGGTCGGCGTTCCTGATCCAGCTGTCGGCGGCCGCCGGCTACCAGATCAGCTACTCGGTGTATGTCTCGGACTATTCGCGCTACCTGCCGCACAAGACCTCGTCGCGCCAGGTGATTTTCTGGACCTACCTGGGCGCCGCGGGCTCGGCGCTGTGGCTGATGTCCCTGGGTGCCTTCCTCGCGTCCGCCCTGCCGTCCCCCGACGCCATCGGCAGCGTCCGCGAAGTCGGCAACCAGATGATCCCGGGCTTCGGCACCTTTACCGTGCTGATCGCCGTGCCCGCCCTGGTCGGCATCATGGCAGTCAACTGCTACGGCGCGATGCTCACCGGCATCAGCGCCATCGACGGCTTCCTGCAGATCCAGCCGAACCTCAAGAGCCGGGTGGTGGGCATCGCCCTGGTGGCGGTGGTGATTTTCCTGATCGCCATGAACATTCCCGACAGCTACCTGGCGAGCTTCAATACCTTCGTGCTGCTGATGCTGTATTTCCTGGTGCCCTGGACCGCGGTCAACCTGGCGGACTTCTACGTGGTGCGCAAAGGTCACTACGCCATCAGCGACATCTTCAACCCGGCCGGCATCTATGGCCGTTGGGCCATGCCCGGGCTCATCGCCTATTTCCTCGGCCTGGTCGCGATGATTCCGTTCATGTCCCTGAGCTTCTACCAGGGCCCTGTGGCCCAGGCGCTGGAGGGCGCGGACATTGCCTTTGTCATCGGCCTGGCCGTGGCCGGTGTGGCCTACTGGGCGCTGACCCGGGGCCTGGACCTGGACGCCGAGCGCCTGGCGATTCAGGCCAGCGAACGCCAACTGGAAGGAGCCGGCCAATGACTGGATTGCCCACCCTGAAAGTCGCCTGCCAGCAGATCGCCCCACGGGTGGGCGAGCTCGACTACAACCGCGAGCTGGGCCAGCGGGCCATTCGCCAGGCCGCTGCCCAGGGCGCCCAGGTGGTGGTGCTGCCGGAACTGGTGCAGAGCGGTTATGTGTTCACCGATCGGCAGGAAGCGCTGGCGCTGTCCGAGGCCCTCGACGGGCCGACGCTGACCCTGTGGAAGGCCCTGGCCGCAGAGCTGCAGGTGGTGATCGTCGGCGGTTTCTGCGAGCGCCTGAATGCCGGGCAAGTGGCCAACAGCGCCGCGCTGGTCGAGCCCGAGGGGCGGGTGACGGTGTATCGCAAGGTGCATCTGTGGGACCGGGAGAAGCGGGTCTTCACCGTGGGCGAGCAGCCGCCACCGGTGGTCGAAACCCGCTTTGGCGCGATCGCGATGCTGATCTGCTACGACCTGGAGTTCCCGGAATGGGTGCGCCTGCCCGCGCTGGCCGGCGCCGCCCTGCTCTGCGCCCCGGTCAACTGGCCGGACGGGCCGCGTCCGGCGGGCGAACGCCCGGCGGAAATGGTCCGGGTCCAGGCCAACGCCGCGGTCAACCGCATGTTCATCGCCGCTTGCGACCGCTGCGGCGACGAGCGTGGCGTGGCCTGGGTCGGTGGCTCGCTGATCGTCGACGCCGACGGATATCCGCTGGCCGGCAGCGCCCGTCATCCCCAGCAGCAACTGCTGCTGGCGGAGCTGCCCCTGGCGGACGCCCGGGACAAGCACATCAGCGCCCATAACCACGTGCATCTGGACCGCCGCCCGGCGCTGTACTGAGCCCTCCCCGGCCGCGGGCAACACTCGCGGCCCTTCGCCTTTTCGCCCCTGATCCGCGCGCGCCGCCAGACATGAACTAGATTGTCTGGCGAGCCGCTGTACCCGCTCGGATAACGACAATAATCAGGAGCGCATCCATGTCCTTACAAGGCAAGACCCTGTTCATCACCGGCGCCAGTCGTGGCATCGGCCGTGAAATCGCCCTGCGGGCGGCGCGGGACGGGGCCAATATCGTGATCGCGGCGAAAAGCGCCGACCCCCATCCCAAGCTGCCCGGCACCATCTTCAGCGTGGCCCGCGAAGTCGAGGCGGCGGGCGGCAAGGCCCTGGCGTTGCAGGTGGACGTGCGTGACGAAGAGACAGTGCGTCAGGCCCTGGCCAAGGCCGCCGAGCAGTTCGGCGGCATCGATGCCCTGGTCAACAATGCCGGGGCGATCAAGCTGACCGGGGTGCAGCACATCGAGCTCAAGCGCTTCGACCTGATGCACCAGATCAACACCCGCGCCGTGCTGCTGTGCAGCCAGGCGGCCCTGCCCTACCTGAAAACCAGCGGTGGGCACATCCTCAACCTGTCGCCGCCGCTGAACCTGGCGAGCAAATGGTTCGCCCAGTACAGCCCCTACACCGTGACCAAGTACGGCATGAGCATGCTGACCCTGGGCATGAGCGAGGAATTCAAGAACTACGGCATCAGCGTCAACTCGCTGTGGCCGCAGACCATGATCGCCACCGCCGCCATCGAGTTCCAATTGGGTTCGCGCGAGTCGTTCAAGCATGCCCGCACGCCTGCAATCATGGCCGATGCGGCCCACGCGATCCTCTCCAGCAGCCAGCGCCGCATCACCGGGCGCTTGCTGATCGACGAAGAAATACTGCGCGAACAGGGGGTGAGCGACTTCGCCCATTACCGCTTCGATCCCGACAGCAGCGAAACGTTGATGACGGATCTGTTTATCGATTGAAAAAAGGCGATGCGCCCAATCGCGAGCAAGCTCGCTCCTACAGGTCAGGTGCAGAACCTGTAGGAGCGAGCTTGCTCGCGATGAACGATAACGCGGTTCCAAGCCATGCCCGGGACCGGAAACGTTCGCTCAATACTCGACCCGCACATCCCCCTTCGGCACGCTGCAGCAGGACAGGATGTAGCCTTCGGCTTCGTCTTCCTCGGTGATCCCACCGTTGTGGTCCATCTCCACTTCACCGCCCAGTTTGAGCACCTTGCAGGTGCCGCAGATGCCCATGCCGCAGGCCTTGGGGATCATCAGGCCGAGCTTGGCCGCGGCGGCGTGGACGGTCTCGCCCGGCGCCACGCGGATGCTCTTGCCGGACGCGGTGAACTCCACCTGGTGCAGGTCGGCGACGTCGATTTCCGGCGCCTCGGCGGCCTGCTCGGCCTGTTCCACGGCGTCGGCGCGGGCTTCCGCCGGCGTCGCGCCGAAGGACTCCTCGTGGTAGCGCGACATGTCGAAGCCGCTGGCTTCGAGCAGGCGCTTGACCGCGTTCATGTACGGCGTCGGGCCGCAGCAGAACACCTCGCGCTCGAGGAAGTCCGGCGCCATCAGCTCCAGCATCTTGTGGTTCAGGTAGCCGCGATAACCGGCCCAGGGCTCGCCCAGGCCGTGTTTCTCGCAGATCAGGTGCAGGCTGAAGTTGTCGATCCGCGACGCCATGTGCTCCAGCTCGCGGTGATAAATGATGTCCTTCGGCGAACGGGCGCTGTGGATAAACACCATGTCGACATTGCCGTTGGTGTCGTAGAACCAGCGCGCCATGGACATCACCGGGGTGATGCCGACGCCGCCGCTGAGGTACAGGACTTTCGGGCTTGGGAAGTCGATGGCGTTGAACAGCCCCACCGGCCCGTGCACCGCCAGCTCCTGGCCTTCGTGCAGGGTGTCGTGCAGCCAGTTGGAGACCTTGCCGCCCGGGACGCGCTTGATGGTCACCGAGAAGCTGTACGGCACCGAGGGCGAGCTGGAAATGGTGTAGGAACGCATGATCGGCTGGCCTTCAATCTCCAGCTCCAGGGTGACGAACTGCCCCGGCTTGAAGAAGAACATGATCGGCTGGTCGGCCATGAAACAGAAGGTGCGCACGTCCCAGGTTTCCTGGATGACTTTGACGCAACGGACGATGTGTCGGCCATTGGCCCAGGTCTGGGTGGTTACCGGGTTCAGGAAGTTGTTGGACATGCTGATCTCCACGGCCGACTGCCGGCCTTTATGGTGGCGATTGTGCGCAGGCCCATAAACGCCCATTTACCTATCTGCGACATTCACATACTTATCGCGACCAGCCCCCAACCACCGGGGCTTGCGCGTCGGGAACAGATTGGGCCATGTCGCCCATGGATAAGGTTCCGGGCCGCGCCGGCCCCACACTCGCCTCAACTGAGAACCGCTGATTTTTCAGCCTTGCGTCGTAACCGTGGCCGGTGTGACGGGCTTGTGCGGAGCAAGCCCGTTACACCGGCCACACTGCCACTTTCGCCGGCCACACAGATGGCCATGAGGACCAAAACGATGGACGTCACCGCAACCCTGAGCCTGGGCGATCCGCTGGAACCCGCACGCAAGGCCACCGCGCAAATGCTCCAAGAACGCGAGCGGACCTTTTCCCTGCCGCAGCCGTTCTACTGCGACGAGCGCCTGTTCGATATCGACATGCAGGAGATCTTCCAGAAGGAATGGCTGATCGCCGGCATGACCTGCGAGATTCCGACCAAGGGCAACTACATGACCCTGCAGGTCGGCAAGAACCCGATCATCGTGATCCGTGGCGCCGACGGCGTGGTCCATGCCTTCCACAACGTCTGCCGCCACCGCGGTTCGCGCCTGTGCACCAGCGACAAGGGCAAGGTCGCCAAGCTGGTCTGCCACTACCACCAGTGGACCTACGAGCTGGACGGTCGCCTGCTGTTCGCCGGCACCGAGATGGGCGCCGACTTCGACATGAAGCAGTACGGCCTCAAGCCAGTGAACGTGAAGACCGCCGGTGGCTACATCTTCATCTCGCTGGCCGAGAACCCGCCGGCCATCGATGACTTCCTGGCGACCCTGACGCACTACATGGAACCCTACGACATGGAGAACACCAAGGTGGCGGTGCAGACCACCTTGATGGAAAAGGCCAACTGGAAGCTGGTGCTGGAAAACAACCGCGAGTGCTACCACTGCGGCGGTTCGCACCCGGAACTGCTGAAGACCCTGCTGGAGTGGGACGACGTCACCGACCCGCGCGCCGACCAGGCGTTCAAGGACCACGTGGCCGCCTCGGCCGCTGCCTGGGAAGCCGAGAAGATCCCCTACGCCCACGCCAGCTTCGGCCTGCGCAACCGCATCGTGCGCATGCCGCTACTCAAGGGCACCGTGTCCATGACCATGGACGGCAAGCAGGGCTGCGCCAAGCTGATGGGCCGGATCAAGAACCCTGACCTGGGCTCGATGCGCATCCTGCACCTGCCGCACTCGTGGAACCACTGCATGGGCGACCACATCATTGTGTTCACCGTGTGGCCGATCAGCGCCCAGGAAACCATGGTCACCACCAAGTGGCTGGTGCACAAGGACGCGGTCGAAGGCGTGGACTACGACGTCGCGCGCATGCGCCAGGTGTGGGACGCCACCAACGACCAGGACCGTCGCCTGGCCGAAGAGAACCAGCGCGGCATCAACTCCACCGCCTACCAGCCAGGCCCGTACTCCAAGACCTACGAGTTCGGCGTGGTCAACTTCGTGGACTGGTACAGCGAACGCATGCTGAGCAACCTCGGCGCCGAACCGGCTCCGTACCTCAAGGGCGTGCCGGTTCACGGCTAAACGCGCTGTCCCGGCCATAAAAAACCGCGAGCATACTCGCGGTTTTTTATGACGTGAAGTGGCTACTACCAGTTCCAGGCGTGAATGATGTCCTGCGCTGTATCAAAGATATTTCCCAAGTCTTCGATATTGGGCGCACGCTTGTAATTCGGATCGATACGTCGTTGCAAATCGTCATACAAGCCGTCAATTCTTTCCTGGGTTTTCTTTTTATCGTGCTGCCGAAGTACATCGAGCCGGGCCTTGTTAGCAGCCAGCGCTCTACCTTCCTCGATATAAAAAGCCCTGTCCCACTCAGGCTGGTGATTATCAATAAAAGGCGGTGGACCGACAGGTTTGTTCATAGCCACCTCACTATTTCAGCTGGTCAAGAGAACCAGCCAGTGACCCAACTGACGATCGAGTTGAATGTATTAGTGATTTTCTCCCAGACGTTCTTCAACCAATTGAGGATATTCTTGCCAATCTCGGTGAAAAACTCGCTGACCTTGTCCAGCACGGTATTGAACAGGCCACCGAAAGTTTCCATGAACCCAACCACCGCATCAGCGCTTTGGGGGTATTGGTCCAACTGCTCGATCGCCGCGTCATACATCTTGTCGATGCGTTTATCTGCTGATTCCTTGTCCCGCTTACGCAACTCTTCGAGCTTTTTCTTGTAGTCCGTGGTGTCGGTCGAACCCGAGTTCTGAAAACTTTCCGTAGCCTTGACCAGCTCGGACTCCGACTGATCAGCTTGGCTTTCCCCCACTTCCCGGGCCTGAGGCTCGAGGTTCCGCACCGCAGGATCATTGGAACTCTTGGTGACGTAGAGACTGCGCAGGTGAATCTGCTGCAGGTGCGGCGAAGCCATCAGCAGGCCCCTGGCCTCGCCCGACAATCGTCTTTTCGCATGCACACGCATTTCGTTGAGTAACTCGACATAGGCTTCCTTGCCTTGTGCAGCGACAGGCTTGGCCTTGGTTTTTGCTTTGGATGCTTCGGACATTTCAATAACTCCTTGTAATTTAAACAACCGGCACTCTTGTGCCTTTCACTCGCGGGAACGGTAACGTTCATAACGCCCGCAATTCTCCCGAGTCCATCATTCAGAATCAGCCTTTATTAATTCCAAAAATCAATCGTGGACTTCATCAACCGGAAGGACGTTGGAGATAGCACTTTCACCGATCAACCAGACTCGGTATCAGCTATTAGGGAAGTGCAGAAACAAAAACATGCTTTTCATGTTTGACTCCTGTCATGGATTATCTTGAAGTGCAGCCGAAGAACTCGACTATTGCCCTTGAAAATCCGCCCCACTCCTTTTGTTTGAAAGAGTAAAGCCGCGTGCCCATCAGGCGTCAAACAGCCACTTATACCCATAGGAAACTGCATTTATGCAGGCTGAATATATAAACCAAACCTCACTCAGGTTTTATCCGAGCCCGAAACAAACGAGAGGGTCACCCCCAAGCTGTATAAAAAATGATCGCCCCCGTCGAGATACCACCCGCCAAGGCTTACAGAAGACCGCGAACAAGTTATCCACACCTCCACCCACAGCAAATGTGGGCAACTCGGCTTTCAGCCGGCGGATTCACTGGCAGAACCTGAAGAAAATCCGTGACTTATCCGGAAAGGCCTTTTCCACAAGACTTTGTTCATTTTTTGAACAGCGCTCTGTAAGCCACGTTTTTAAAGGCCCGCAGATAAAGGCGAACACCTTATCCACAGAAGCGCCAACAGACTTTGGGGGCAACTTTGCGGCCAAGGGCAGCGAGCTGTGGAAAACCGCCGAATAGCACGAAATATCGAGGCTTGAGTGCCGCCGGCGGAGCAAAACTTCGGATTTGCCTGTTTTTTGATCAGACCTCTGCAAGCCACTGTTTATAAGGTTCTTAGCGGATAGCGAACATCTTATCCACAAAGAGGCCAACAGACTTTGGGGGCAACTCGGCAGCGGCAGAGGACCGAGGGAATTCCTTATCCACAGAAAAACCTTCGGAAAAACCTCGACTTAGCTTGATCGTTTTTTCGTACAACGCGCTGTAGCGCTTGATTGGCGAGGCTTGCAGAGAGGGACGAACATCTTATCCACAGAGGCGCGCACAGGGATTGTGGGTAACCGTGGATACAGGAGGGAAATCAGTCGCTGGCAAGCCGCGCCCCTGTAGGAGCGAAGCTTGCTCGCGATAACGATAGTGCGACAGGCCAAGCCCTAACGGACCACGCCTTCTTCGATCAACAGCTTGAGGATGGCCTCGGCCCCGGCTTCGGCGCTGACGCCCTTGAGCACCTGGCCGCCACCGCCGCTGGCCTTGGCGGTCGCGGCTTTCATGCGGTCGGCGCCGCTCTTGGCCTTGATCACTTTCAGGCGCTTGGGCCGCGGTTTGGCCGGTTGCAGGGTGGCGCTGGTGAATAACTCATCGTCGAGCACTTCCACCTGCCGCGCCTGCAGCAGCCCACGCCGGGCCGGGCCGTAGGCGCTCTGCCGTGGCTTGGGCGCGGCGTTATCCACAGTGGCGAGGAACGGCAGGCGCACCTTCAGCCGACGGCGCTGGCCGCGCGGCAGGGCTTGCAGCACCAGGGCCACGCCGCCGTCGATGGATTCCACCTGGGCCAGGCCCACCACCAGCGGCCAGCCGAGGTTTTCCGCCAGCAGGAACGGCAGCATGCCCGAACCTTCGCCGGTTTCCGCCTGGCTGCCGGTGAGCACCACTTGCGCCCCGGCATCGCGCAGATAATCGGTCAGCGCCGGCAGCGCATCGGCACCGGCCGACTGCTCCAGCACGTGCATCTGTTCCAGGCCCATGCCCAGGTACGCGCGCAGGGCCGGCTCGGCGATATCGCCGGCGTGCAGCACCTGCAGCCTGTCCCCGGCCAGTTGCAGCCCCAGCTCGACCGCCCGCGCATCCTGCTCGGCGCGCCGGGGCCGGCCGGAAGTCGGGTGGGCGCCGATGGACACCAGGCTGATCACATTGGTACTCATAAGCTCTGTCCTTCCCTTAAGCCGCATCGCGCTTGGCGCCGTTGCGGTAGGCCTCTACCGCCGCGATCAAGGCTTGAAGCAGCTCGGCGCTTTCGCCAATCACCGACAGGTCGGCGCGTTTGATCATGTCGCAGCCCGGATCGAGGTTGATCGCCACCACCTTGTCGCAGGCACCGATGCCCTGCAGGTGCTGGATCGCCCCGGAAATCCCCACCGCCACGTACACCCGGGCTGTGACCCAAGTGCCCGAGGCGCCGACCTGACGGTCGCGGGCCATGAAGCCATCGTCCACCGCCACCCGCGACGCGCCTTCGGTGGCGCCCAGGGCCGCGGCGGTTTTGTGGAACAGCTCCCAGTCCTTGACCCCGTTGCCGCCAGAGAAAATGAATTCGGCCTCGGCCATGGGAATCGCCGCCGGGTCCACCGCCACCGCGCCCAGATCCTCGATTCGCGCCAGGCTGCGCGCCACCATTGTGGATAACTCCACCGGCAGGGCTTCGTGGCGGGTTTCACTGACCGGTTCCGCGCATTCGGCGGCGGCCAGGATCAGCCGCGCCAACGGTCGCGCCAGGTCCTGCAAGCCGGCACCGGCGCGGCCGATGCATTGCTCGTCCTTGACCTGCCAGACCCGCGTGGCCGGGCGTTCGCCCAGGGCCGCGGCAAAACGCCGGCCCAGTTCGCCGCCACCGGTGCGGCTGTCGGGCAGCAACCAGTGGCGTGGGCTGAACTGGTTATCCACAGCCCGCAGGCCCTGGACTCGCTGTTCCGGTGCATAACCGCTGAATTCGTTGCCTTCGAGCACCAGCAGGCGGTCGACGCCGGCCGTGGCGAAGGCGTTTTCCTTGTGCTCGCCGAACACCACCGCCAGCACCGCGCCGTCCTTGCCGGCCAGCTGATGGGCCAGGCCCAGCAGGTCGCGGTCGTGGCTGCTCAGGCGGCCGCCGACCATGTCCGGCACCACGCTGATGTAGAACGCCGGCTGCGCCACCTGATGCAGCGGCAGCTGGACTTCGACCGCGGCGCTGCGCTTGACCGCCCCGCCCTGCTGGGCGCCGCTGCGGTCGATGCGCTTGATACCGTTGGGGCCGATGAAACCGATCCCGTGGGGGTTCTTGCGGAGGATGCCGTTGGGCCCCATCCAGCTGTGCTGCGCCGGCTGCATGGCCGCGTGCAGCGGGTGCAGGCGGTTACGGGCGATCCATTCGGCCCGTGGGTCGCGGCGGATAATGTCGCTCATCAGTGGGCCTCCGCAGGTTCACGTTTGGCCGGGGTCACCGGCTTGCCAGGCGCGGCGTCTTCGAGCAAGGCGTCGGCCACCAGTTCGGCGATGTCCTTGATCAGCGGTCGTGGTTCGACCACACCTTCGAGCATCGCGGTGCATTGTGGACAACCCACGGCCACCAGCTCGGCACCGGTTTCGCGAATGTCGTCCATGCGCATGTCGGGGATCCGCTGCTTGCCCGGAATGTCGGTGATCGGCGCGCCGCCGCCACCGCCGCAGCAGCGCGAGCGGAAACCGGAGCGTTGCATTTCCTTGACCTCGATCCCCAGGGCGCGCAGGACCTCGCGCGGCGCCTCGTACTCGCCGTTGTAGCGGCCCAGGTAGCACGGGTCGTGATAGGTCACGCTGTTGCCTTTGTGCTGGCCCAGGTTGAGGGCACCGGCGCCAATCAGCTCGGCCATGTAGGTGCTGTGGTGCTGCACCACGTACTCGCCGCCGAGGGCGCCGTATTCGTTTTTCAGCACATGGAAACTGTGGGGGTCGCAGGTAACGATGCGCTTGAAGCTGTACTTGGCCAGGGTCTGGATATTGCGCTTGGCCAGCAGCTGGAAGGTCGCCTCGTCGCCCAGGCGCCGGGCCACGTCGCCGCTGTCGCGTTCTTCCAGGCCCAGCACCGCGAAGTCGACCTTGGCCGCCTTCAGCACTTTGACGAAGGCGCGCAGGGTGCGCTGGTTGCGCATGTCGAACGCACCGTCGCCCACCCAGAACAGCACGTCGGTGGTTTTTTTCTCGCCGAGCAGCGCCAGGTTGAGGTCCGCCGCCCAGTTCATCCGCCCGCCCGGGGCAAAACCGCCCGGGTTGTCGGTGGCGATCAGGTTTTCCAGGACTTCGGCGCCCTTGTTCGGGGTGGCGCCCTTTTCCAGGGTCAGGTGACGGCGCATGTCGACGATGGCATCGACGTGCTCGATCATCATCGGGCATTCCTCGACGCAGGCGCGGCAGGTGGTGCACGACCACAGGGTCTCGGCGTCCACCAGGCCGTTGACGATCGGCTGGTGCGGATTGCCACTGTGTTCGCCGATGGCTTTGCCGGGATACGGGCTGCCAGCGAACTTGGCATCGGTACCGCCCGCCAGGCCAACGACCATGTCCTGGATCAGCTTTTTCGGGTTCAGCGGCTGGCCGGCGGCAAAGGCCGGGCACGCGGCTTCGCATTTACCGCACTGCACGCAGGCGTCGAAGCCCAACAGTTGGTTCCAGGTGAAGTCCTTGGGTTTTTCCACGCCCAGCGGCGCGTTCGGGTCTTCCAGGTCCAGCGGCTTGAGGCCGGTGGAGCGGCCGCCACCGAAGCGTTCGGCACGGCGGTGCCAGGCCAGGTGCAGGGCACCGGCGAAGGCGTGTTTCATCGGGCCGCCCCAGGTCATGCCGAAGAACAGCTCGGACACGCCCCACAACACACCGAGGCCGAGGATCGCGGCCAATACCCAGCCACCGAAGTTTTCCGGGAGGATCCCGGCCACCGGCAGGGTCACCAGGAAGAACGACGCCGAGAACGCCAGCAGGCTTTTCGGCAGGCGCATCCACGGGCCTTTCGACAAGCGCGCCGGCGGGTTGCGACGGCGCAGGTAAACGAAGATTGCACCGACGAACATCACCGCCGACATCAGCAGCAAGGCGTAGCCGAGGATGCGGTTATGCAGGCCGAAACCGTGCACCAGGATCGCCAGCACGATGGACGCCACGGCGCCACCGGCCGTGGCCACGTGGGTGTTGGCGATGTATTTGTCCCGCGCCACCACATGGTGCAGGTCGACCATGTAGCGCTTGGGCATGGCCAGCAGGCCGCCGATCAGGTCGACCTTGGACGCACGGCCCCGGCGCCACATGGCCACCCGCCGCAACGCGCCCAGGACAGCCAGGCCGATGGCTGCGAACAGCAGGATGGGAAGAAGGGTGTTCAACATGGTGGAGCTCCCAAAGACCTCGGGCTTAACTACCTGGATGACTTGCTCGTCCTCTGTAGGAGCGAGGCTTGCCCGCGAAAGCAATGGATCTGCCGACATCCATGGTGAATGTCAGTACGTCTTCGCGGGCAAGCCTCGCTCCTACAGGGTTATCCACAAGCGCTTAGAAATCCTTGCAGATCCGCAGGGCGTCATAGATGGCCGCGTGGGTGTTGCGCTGCGCCACGCAGTCACCGATGCGGAACAGCAGATAACCGTCGCCCGCCTGGCTCAACGAAGGCTGCGGCTTGATCGCGAACAGCGCTTCGACGTCGACCTGGCCCTTGTTGCGCGAGCCTTCCTTGAGCGCGTAGTAGATCGCTTCGTCGGGCCGCACGCCGTTCTCCACCACCACCTGGTCGACCACCCGCTCCTCCTTGGCGCCGGTGTATTCGTTCTCCAGCACCGCTACCAGCTTGTCGCCTTCGCGGTAGACCTTTTCCAGCATCATGTCGCCGGTCATGATCACTTCCTTGGGGTACATGCTGCGGTAGTAGGTCGGGAACGACGTACCGCCGATGGCCACGCCTGGCTTGATGTCGTCGGTGACGATCTCGACCTGGCTGCCCTTGTCGGCGAGGAAGTCGGCCACCGACATGCCGGTGAACTCGCAAATGGTGTCGTAGACCAGCACGTTCTTGCCCGGCGCAACCTTGCCGTCGAGCACGTCCCAGCTGCTGACCACCAGCCCTTCGGCGGCGCCCCAGTGTTCGTTCTGCTCAAGGAACGGATGCCCGCCGACGGCCAGCACCACGATGTCCGGACGCAGGTCGAGGATAGTCTCGGCATCGGCCGCGGTGCCCAGGCGCAGGTCGACCTTCAGGCGCGCCAGCTCCAGCTGATACCAGCGGGTGATACCGGCGATCTGGTCGCGCTGCGGCGCTTTCGACGCAGTGGTGATCTGTCCGCCGATGGCCTCTTTCTTCTCGAACAGGGTCACGTCGTGGCCACGTTCGGCCGCCACCCGCGCCGATTCCATGCCGGCCGGGCCGGCACCGACCACCACCACCTTGCGTTTCGGCCCGGTGGACTTCTCGATGATGTGCGGCACGCCCATGTATTCACGGGAGGTCGCGGCGTTCTGGATGCACAGCACATCCAGGCCCTGGTACTGGCGGTCGATGCAATAGTTGGCGCCCACGCACTGCTTGATCTGGTCGACCTGGCCCATCTTGATCTTGGCGATCAGGTGCGGGTCGGCGATGTGCGCGCGGGTCATGCCGACCATGTCGACGTAACCACCCTCGAGGATGCGGGTGGCCTGGTTCGGGTCCTTGATGTTCTGCGCGTGCAGTACCGGAACCTTGACCACTTCCTTGATCCCGGCGGCCAGGTGCAGGAACGGCTCCGGTGGATAACTCATGTTCGGAATCACGTTGGCCAGGGTGTTGTGGGTATCGCAACCCGAACCCACGACGCCGATGAAATCGAGCATGCCGGTGTCGTCGTAATACTTGGCGATCTGCTTCATGTCCTCGTGGGACAGGCCGTCCGGGTGGAACTCGTCACCGCAGATACGCATGCCCACGCAGAAATCGTCGCCGACTTCGGCGCGCACCGCCTTGAGCACTTCCAGGCCGAACTTCATCCGGCCTTCGAAGCTGCCGCCCCATTCGTCGGTCCGCTTGTTGACCCGCGGGCTCCAGAACTGGTCGATCATGTGCTGGTGCACGGCGGACAGCTCGACGCCGTCCAGGCCGCCGGCCTTGGCCCGGCGCGCGGCCTGGGCGTAGTTGCCGATCACCCGCCAGATCTCCTCCGGCTCGATGGTCTTGCAGGTGGCGCGGTGCACCGGTTCGCGGATGCCCGACGGCGACATCAGGGTCGGCCAGTTGAAACCGTCCCAGCGCGAGCGGCGGCCCATGTGGGTAATCTGGATCATGATCTTGGCGCCATGCTTGTGCATGGCGTCGGCCAGGTTCTGGAAGTGCGGAATGATGCGGTCGGTGGACAGGTTCACCGAGCTCCACCATTCCTGCGGGCTGTCGATGGCCACCACGGACGAACCGCCACAGATCGCCAGGCCGATACCGCCCTTGGCTTTCTCTTCGTAATACTTCACGTAGCGGTCGGTGGTCATGCCGCCATCGGTGGCGTAGACCTCGGCGTGCGCGGTGCTGAGCACCCGGTTGCGGATGGTCAGTTTGCCGATCTGGATCGGCTGGAACATCGCTTCGAAAGCCATTTTTCTTAACTCCGCTTACAACGGCTTGACGGTGAACAGGCCATCGTCGTGGCCTTCTTCGGAACCGCCGTAGACCTGTTCGGCGACGGTGCGGATCTTGCTACCGCGGGCGGCCAGAATCTGGTCCATGGCGCCGGCGAACCAGCCGGTGAACATGTAGTCGACCTTGCGTCCGACCTTGCCGTACACATAGACGAAGGCCGAGTGTTCGAGCTTGACGCTGGCGGTGCCCTTGTCGAGGTCGATGTCCTGGATCTTGAACAGGCCCCAGCCGCGCTGCGACAGGCGCTTCATGTAGTGCTCGAACACCGCGACGCCTTCCAGGCCGTGGCATTCGGCTTCTTTTTCACACCAGTGCCAGGCGGACTTGTAGCCGGCCTTGTAGAGGATCTCGGCGTAGGCGTCGGCGCCCAGTACTTCCTCGATGCCCATGTGGTTGTTGACGAAGAAGTGACGCGGCACGTACAGCATCGGCAGGGCGTCGGAGGTCCAAACACCGGTTTCGCTGTCGACTTCGATGGGCAGTTGCGGGGCGATCTTGGCCATGTTTCAAAACTCCGGAATTCTTTTGGATTGGTGCATCCGTAGCCGCTGCCGAAGGCTGCGATAAGGCTCGAAGAGCCTTCCGAGGGCCGCAGGAGCGCGTCTCCTTCGGCAGCGGCTACAGGTGTGTGCTGTGGAGGGTTGGCGTTATTCGCCCCAGACGTCCTTGAGGACGTTGACCCAGTTCTCGCCCATGATCTTGCGCACCACACGCTCGGAGTGACCGCGCTTGAGCAGGGTCTCGGTGAGGTTGGGGAACTCGCCCACGGTGCGGATGCCCAGCGGGTTGATGATCTTGCCGAAGTTGGTCAGGCGACGGGCGTAGCCCTTGTCGTGGGTCAGGTATTCGAAGAAGTCCTGGCCATGGCCCTGGGTGAAGTCGGTGCCGATGCCGATGGCGTCTTCGCCGACGATGTTCATGGTGTATTCGATGGCCTCGGCGTAGTCGTCGATGGTCGAATCGATGCCCTTGGCCAGGAACGGCGCAAACATGGTCACGCCGACGAAACCACCGTGGTCGGCGATGAATTTCAGCTCTTCATCGGACTTGTTGCGCGGGTGTTCCTTGAGGCCCGACGGCAGGCAGTGGGAGTAGCAGACCGGCTTTTTCGATTCGAGGATGACTTCCTCGGAGGTCTTGGAGCCGACGTGGGACAGGTCGCACATGACGCCGACGCGGTTCATCTCGGCGACGATCTCGCGACCGAAGCCCGACAGGCCGCCATCGCGCTCGTAGCAGCCGGTGCCCACCAGATTCTGGGTGTTGTAGCACATCTGCACGATACCCACGCCCAGCTGCTTGAACACCTCGACGTAGCCGATCTGGTCCTCGTAGGCATGGGCATTCTGGAAGCCGAACAGAATGCCGGTCTTGCCCAGTTCCTTGGCCTTGCGGATGTCGGCGGTGGTGCGCACCGGCATCACCAGGTCGCTGTTCTCGCGGATCAGCTTCTGGCTGGAGGCGATGTTGTTGACCGTGGCCTGGAAGCCCTCCCACACCGACACGGTGCAGTTGGCTGCGGTCAGGCCGCCCTTGCGCATGTCTTCGAACAGCTCACGGTTCCACTTGGCAATGATCAGCCCGTCGATAACGATGCTGTCGGCGTGCAATTCGGCTGGGCTCATCAGGCAGTCCCCTTATTGGCAATTCATGCGCCGAATCGTCTGCCGGCGCTTTGGGGTCAGCATATGCCTCGGTGCCCGGGCAGCCGGGTGCAAAAACGACAGGGGAATTGCCGAAAGCGTCAATCCGCGACAAAGGGTCTGCCGGGCGTCCCTTGCCCCATCTGTTCTTTGTCATGCGCATGGGCCAGAATCCGCCGCATCACTGGATTAGAGGGGGCTGCGACGCAATGAAATCGATCTTCCTGGCTTTGGCACTGCTGGCGGCGGGCGCACAGGCGGCTGAAGAGGCCGACAACTCCCCGTGCGACAGCGTCGAACAGGATCAACAGACTCTGGAATGCGCCACCTTCAACAAAACCACCGCCGAGCAACTGCTGAGCGACAACCTGCAGGGCCTGCTCGAACGCCTGGGCACGCAATACGGCAGCGACAAGGCGCAGCTGGCCGACATCACCGCCAAGGTGCAGAACGCCCAGCAGCTGTGGCAGAAACAGCGCGACGCCGACTGCGCCGTCGATACCTTCCCCGCCAAACCCGGCAGCAAGGCCTACGCCATTGCCCAGGCCGATTGCCTGGCGCGCATGAGCGATGAACGGTCGGAATTTCTTGAGTCGATCGGGCAGGAGTAACGAGTCGGCCGCAAGTTTTTCTACAACAGGAATACCGCAATCGCGGGCAAGGACTGGGCGTCCCCCCTGCTCCTACAGAAGCATGAGCAATACCCGGACAAGGTTCTCGCCTTGGCCCGCGAGCGAATATAAGCAAAGATTGATTAATCTTATAAAAGGCTTATATTCGTTCATGAACAGCATCCTGTGGACCCGTAAGGCCGTCAAACAACTGCTGCGATTGCACAGCGCCCATCAGGTACAGATCCGTGACGCGGTGACCTTGCTCGGCGACATGCCCGACACCGGCAACGTCAAGGCGCTCAGCGGCTACGCCTATGCCTACCGCCTGCGAGTAGGCAGCTATCGAATCCTGTTCGACTGGGATGGCGCTATCAGAGTGGTCAGTATCCAAGAGGTCAAGAAACGTGACGAACGCACCTACTGACATCCAGATCATCAACGGCACGGACGGCAAGCCGGCGTTCGTGGTGATCCCTTATGCGGACTATGTGGCGCAACGCCAGGAGCCGGACCTGATCCCCCATGACGTGGTCAGCCGCATCGTTGACGGCGCCACGCCGATCCGCGCCTGGCGCGAGCACCTGCACCTGACCCAGGACGAGGTCGCCAAGCGCCTGGGCATTTCCCAGCCGGCCTTCGCCCAGCAGGAAAGCGTCGCCAAGCCCCGCCGCGCCACCCGCGAGAAGATCGCCGCGGCCTTTGGCATTCGCGCCGACCAGCTGGAACTGTAAGCTGCACGCCATTCATCGAGAAAAGGTTTTCCCATGAGCATCTGCGGCATCGAAATCAAAGGCAGCGAAGCCATCTTCGCCCTGGCCACCCTGCAAGACGGCACGGCGCAACACCTGGCCAACACCTGCAAGAAAATCGCCCTGGACGACGATGACGAAGCCGCCAACGTCAAAGCCTTCGCAGCCCAGGTGGCCGCCTTCGTCCGCGACAACGGCATCAGCCGCATCGCCATCAAGAAACGCAGCAAAAAAGGCGAATTCGCCGGCGGCCCGACCACCTTCAAGATCGAAGGCGTGTTCCAACTGCTGGACAACTGCGAGGTGACCCTGCTGTCGCCGCAGACCATCAACGCGCAGAACAAGAAGCACAACTTCGACCTGCCGGCGACGCTGAACAAATATCAGCATGAAGCGTACAAGACCGCCTGTGCGGCGTTGCTGAAAAAGTAATCCTGTCTCTCTTGCTCGCGACGCAGGCAACGCGCTGGGTCAGGCAGACCGCCATCGCGGGCAAGCCTCGCTCCTACAGAATCAGCAGCTCAGGCCTTCAGGCTTTGGCGCCGGTCTTCCCGCGGGCACTGGGCAAACCGGGCGCGATAGCTGCGGGTGAAATACGAGGGTGATTCGAAGCCGCAGGCGATGCTGACTTCCAGCACGCTCATGTCGGTCTGGCGCAGCAGTTGCCGGGCCTTTTCCAGGCGCAGCCCCAGGTAGAAGTTGCTCGGGGTGTCGTTCAGGTGCAGGCGGAACAGGCGTTCGAGCTGGCGCCGGGTGACCTTGATCGACTCGGCCAGTTGCAGGGTGCTCAGGGGCGGCTCGCTGTGCTGTTCCATCTCGCCGATCACCTGCACCAGCTTCTTGTTGCGGATGCCGTAGCGGGTGGCGACTTCCATGCGCTGGTGGTCCTTGCGCGGGCGGATGCGCCCGAGCACGAACTGTTCGCTGACCTGGATCGCCAGTTCCGGGCCGTGGGCCTGGCCGATCAGGTCGAGCATCATGTCGATGGACGCGGTGCCGCCGGCCGAGGTGATGCGCCGCCGGTCGATCTCGAACAGCTCCTGGGTCACGCTGAGCTGCGGATAGGACTCCTTGAACGCCTCGATCGCTTCCCAGTGCAGGGTCACGCGGTGGCCTTCAAGCAGCCCGGCTTGCGCCAGGACCACGCTGCCGGTGTCGATGCCGCCCAGGGTCACGCCCTCCACATCCAGGCGGCGCAACCAGTGCACCAGCGCCGGGGTGACGAACTTCAACGGTTCGAAGCCGGCCACCACCAACAGGGTCGCGCCCTTCTTCAACGGCTCCAGCGCCGCGTCGGCGTTGACCGACATGCCGTTGCTCGCCAATACCGCGCCGCCATCGGCGCTCAGCACATGCCAGCGATACAGCTCGCCGCGAAAGCGATTGGCCACGCGCAGCGGCTCGATGGCCGAGATGAACCCGATGGCCGAGAAGCCCGGCATCAGCAAGAAATAGAAATCCTGGGACATGGAACGCACTCGGATGACGGGCAGCGTGGCCACTGTGATACGCCGTTTCCACGCCGGGTTCAAGACGAAGGTCGCTGCAGTGCAAGAGCCGGTCGCCGCTGTGCGTTTTCAGCGCCCGCCGGCTGCGTAACGTGGCATCACCGGCGCACATAGACGCCGGAACCGACAATAACGACCTGCCGAGGAAACCTTCATGAAACGACTGATCAGCAGTTGCGTCCTTGCACTCAGCGGTACCGTCTTTCTCAGCTCCGGCGCCATGGCCGCCGACGCCGCCAGCTGCCAGAACGTGCGCCTCGGCGTGGTCAACTGGACCGACGTGATCGCCACCAGCGCCATGGCCCAGGTGCTGCTCGACGGCCTCGGCTACAAGACCAAGCAGACCAGCGCCTCGCAGCAGATCATTTTCGCCGGCATCCGCGACCAGCGCCTGGACCTGTTCCTCGGCTACTGGAACCCGCTGATGACCCAGACCATCACCCCCTTCGTCGACGCCAAGCGGGTCAAGGTGCTGGCCGAGCCCAGCCTCAAGGACGCCCGCGCGACCCTCGCCGTGCCCACCTACCTGGCGGACAAGGGCCTGAAAACCTTCGCCGACATCGCCAAATTCGAGAAGGAACTGGGCGGCAAGATCTACGGCATCGAGCCCGGCTCGGGCGCCAATACCCAGATCAAGGCGATGATCACCAAGAACCAGTTCGGCCTGGGCAAATTCCAGCTGGTCGAATCCAGCGAGGCCGGCATGCTCGCGGCGGTGGATCGCGCCGTGCGACGCAAGGAAGCCGTGGTGTTCTTCGGCTGGGCGCCGCACCCGATGAACGTCAATGTGCAGATGACCTACCTCACCGGCAGCGACGACGCCCTGGGCCCGAACGAAGGCATGGCCACGGTGTGGACCGTCACCGCGCCGACCTACGCCGAGCAGTGCCCGAATGTCAGCCGGCTGCTGAGCAACCTGACCTTCAGCGCCGAGGACGAGAGCCGCATGATGCAACCGCTGCTCGACCACAAGGACGCCCTGGAATCGGCCAGGCAATGGCTGGCCGAGCATCCGCAGGACAAGGCGCGCTGGCTCGAAGGGGTCACCACCTTCGACGGCAAGCCGGCCGCCGACAACCTGAAACTGACCAGCCAATAACCACCCCGAACTCCCTCTGCGCAGCGCCAAACGCCTGCGCAGCGACCCACCACGCCTGTAAGGAACCCGCACCATGAACCACGACGTCATCATCACCTGCGCACTCACCGGTGCTGGCGACACGACCGCCAAGAGCCCCCACGTGCCGGTCACCCCGAAACAGATTGCCGCCGCCGCGGTGGAAGCGGCCAAGGCCGGCGCCACCGTGGTCCACTGCCACGTGCGCAACCCGCAAACCGGCAAGTTCAGCCGCGATGTCGCGCTGTACCGCGAAGTGATGGAGCGTATCCGCGAGGCGGACGTCGACATCATCGTCAACCTCACCGCCGGGATGGGTGGCGACCTGGAGATCGGCGCCGGCGAAAACCCGATGGAGTTCGGCCCCAATACCGACCTGGTCGGCCCGTTGACCCGCCTGGCCCACGTCGAGGAACTGCTGCCGGAAATCTGCACCCTGGACTGCGGCACCCTGAACTTCGGCGACGGCGACACCATTTACGTGTCCACCCCGGCGCAACTGCGCGCCGGCGCCAAGCGCATCCAGGAGCTGGGGGTGAAGGCCGAGCTGGAAATCTTCGACACCGGCCACCTGTGGTTCGCCAAGCAGATGATCAAGGAAGGCCTGCTGGACGACCCGCTGTTCCAGCTGTGCCTGGGCATTCCCTGGGGTGCGCCGGCCGACACCACCACCATGAAGGCCATGGTCGACAACCTGCCGGCCGGCGCGGTCTGGGCCGGCTTCGGTATCGGCCGCATGCAGATGCCGATGGCCGCGCAGGCGGTGCTGCTGGGCGGCAACGTGCGGGTCGGCCTGGAAGACAACCTGTGGCTGGACAAGGGCGTACTGGCGACCAACGGCCAGTTGGTGGAGCGCGCCGGCGAGATCCTCAGCCGCCTCGGCGCCCGCGTCCTGACCCCGGCCGAGGGCCGGGCCAAGATGGGCCTGCGCAAGCGCGGCTGACCCCGATATCCCTTCTTCTGTAGGAGCGAGCTTGCTCGCGAAAAATGGCTGCATCCGATGCAATTTCTGCGTCTGGAAGATTGCCATCGCGAGCAAGCTCGCTCCTACAGGAAGACCGTGAACTCTTTCAGGAAATGACCATGAGCTTTATCACCGAGATCAAAACCTTCGCCGCCCTGGGCAGCGGTGTCATCGGCAGCGGCTGGGTATCGCGCGCCCTCGCCCACGGCCTGGACGTGGTGGCCTGGGACCCGGCGCCCGGCGCCGAGGCGGCCCTGCGCAAGCGCGTGGCCAATGCCTGGGGCGCCCTGGAGAAGCAGGGCCTGGCACCGGGCGCGTCCCAGGATCGCCTGCGCTTTGTCGCGACCATCGAGGAGTGCGTGAAAGACGCCGACTTTATCCAGGAAAGCGCCCCGGAACGCCTGGAGCTGAAGCTCGAGCTGCACGCCAGGATCAGCGCCGCGGCCAAGCCCAATGCGCTGATCGGCTCCAGCACCTCCGGCCTGCTGCCGAGCGAGTTCTACGAGAGTTCCACCCACCCGGAGCGCTGCGTGGTCGGCCACCCGTTCAACCCGGTGTACCTGCTGCCGCTGGTGGAAGTGGTCGGCGGCAAGAACACCGCGCCAGAAGCCGTGCAGGCCGCGATCAAGGTCTATGAATCCCTCGGCATGCGCCCGCTGCATGTGCGCAAGGAAGTCCCGGGCTTTATCGCCGACCGTCTTTTGGAGGCGCTGTGGCGCGAGGCCCTGCACCTGGTCAACGACGGCGTCGCCACCACCGGCGAAATCGACGATGCGATCCGCTTTGGCGCCGGCCTGCGCTGGTCGTTCATGGGCACTTTCCTGACCTACACCCTGGCCGGGGGCGATGCCGGCATGCGCCACTTCATGGCCCAGTTCGGCCCGGCCCTGCAGCTGCCGTGGACCTACCTGCCGGCCCCGGAACTGACCGACAAGCTGATCGACGACGTGGTCGAAGGCACCGCCGAGCAGCTCGGCACCCACAGCATTTCGGCGCTGGAGCGCTATCGTGATGACTGCCTGCTCGCCGTGCTCGAAGCGGTTAAAACCACCAAGGCCAAACACGGCATGAGCTTCAGCGAGTAACCCTGACGCCCCCTGTAGCCGCTGCCGCAGGCTGCGATAAGGCTCGAAGAGCCTTCCAGGGGCCGCAAGAGCGCGTCTCCTGCGGAGCCGATCGCAGCCTTCGGCAGCGGCTACAGGTTCAGCCCGCCATTTTCGTGAGCCCATGACATGCCCGCACTCACCACCTACACCACCCGCATCAGCCCCGACTGGGTCGATTACAACGGCCACCTGCGGGACGCTTTCTACCTGCTGATTTTCAGCTACGCCACCGACGCCCTGATGGACCGGCTGGGCATGGACAGCAACCACCGCGAAGCCAGCGGCAACTCGCTATTCACCCTGGAGCTGCACCTCAATTACCTGCATGAAGTGAAGCTCGATACCGAGGTCGAAGTACACACCCAAATCATCGGCCACGACCGCAAGCGCCTGCACCTGTACCACAGCCTGCACAAGGTCGGTGACGACCTGGAACTGGCCGGCAACGAGCAGATGCTGCTCCACGTCGACCTCGCCGGCCCGCGCTCGGCGCCGTTCAGCGAGCCGGTGCTGAACAGACTGCGAGCCATCGCCGCCGAGCAGGCCAACCTCCCCGCCCCCGCCTGGATCGGTCGGGTGATTGCCCTGCCGCCGGAAAAATAACCGCCCATAAACAGGAGCGCACCGTGAATACCTCCACCGCTTTTGCCGACTTCCGCAGCTACCCGTTGATCAGCGCGTTGACCGCCGTACAAGCCCAGGCGGACCGTGTTCAGGTGCAGTGGGCCGACGGTCGCTCGAGCCCCTTTCATCATCAGTGGCTGCGCGACAACTGCCCCTGCGCGCACTGCGTGTACAGCGTGACCCGCGAGCAGGTGCTGGAGATCGTCGACGTCGCCGAAGACCTGGCCCCGACCGTCAGCCGGATCGACGCCCAGGGCTGCCTGAGCATCGACTGGCAGGACGGCCACCTCAGCCGCTTCGATCCGGGCTGGCTGCGGGCCCACGCCTACGACGATGAAAGCCGCGCCGAGCGCCGCGCGCGTCGCCCGCACAGCCAGTTGTGGGACAACCGGCTGCACCTGCCGGTGTTCGAGTACCAGGTGCTGATGGAGGACCCGCTGGCGCTGTTGCAATGGCTGCTGGCGGTGCGCGATATCGGCCTGACGCAGGTCCGCGGCGTGCCCACCGAACCGGGGTCGCTGGCCCAGGTCGCCAAGCGCATCGCCTTTATCCGCGAGAGCAATTTCGGCGTGTTGTTCAACGTGCAATCCAAGGCCGACGCCGACAGCAACGCCTACACCGCTTTCAACCTGCCGCTGCACACCGACCTGCCAACCCGCGAGCTGCAACCGGGCCTGCAGTTCCTGCATTGCCTGGTGAACGACGCCGAAGGCGGCGAAAGCATCTTTGTCGACGGTTTTGCTATCGCCGACGCCTTGCGCCGCGAAGACCCCGAGGCGTTTCGCGCGCTGTGCGAGATCCCCGTGGAGTTTCGCAACAAGGACCGCCACAGCGACTACCGCTGCCTGGCGCCGGTGATCGCCCTGGATGCGCTGGGTGAGGTCACGGAGATCCGCATGGCCAACTTCCTGCGCGGGCCATTCGAGGCCTCGGTGGACGACATGCCCCGGCTCTACCGCGCTTATCGACGTTTTATCGCCATGACCCGCGAGCCGCGCTTTCGCCTGATCCAGCGCCTCAACCCGGGCGAACTGTGGTGCTTCGACAACCGTCGCACCCTGCACGCCCGCAACGCCTTCGACCCCGCCACCGGCGCGCGGCATTTCCAGGGTTGCTACATCGACCGCGACGAGTTGCTGTCGCGGATCCTGGTGTTGCAGCGCTAGACCGCGTCGCGTCAATCGCGAGCAAGCTCGCTCCTACAGGTTCGCGTCGTAGCACGATGCTGGGTACGACATCGCCTCTGTAGGAGCGAGCTTGCTCGCGAAAAAATGGCCCAGACACCACCTTTCTCCAGGCAAAAAAATCCCCGATCAAGCCGTGACAGGATCGGGGCAGAGGAGGTTTTCTGAGGAGCCGACACGAGGGTGACCAAACCTTCGATGACCGAGCTGGAATCCAGTGTGCCCAGTCGCCTTCAAGCCAAGTTAGCCGAAAACGACCTGTTCATAGGCATCCCGGCCATTGCGACAATTCGCCCTTGCCGACTGTCCGGGTGGCTACCAGAATCGGCTCACGACCACACTCCCTGAACAAGGATAAGAGTCATGATGCACGCGGATCTGATTGACCAGGACGACCTGCTCGGCCAACTGAGGGCCCTGGGTTTTGAAATGCCGGCCGGCGCCACGGCCGACCAGGCCTGCGAGTGTGCGGTGCGCGGCTTGAGCGATGCCCGGGCCAAGGCCCTCAAGGGCATGGTCGAGCAGATGCTCACCGGCAATGCCACCATCCTGCCGGCCGTGCGCCAGGCCATCGACAAACAACTGTTGCCGGCCCTGGCCCAATTCCAGAACAGCCGCGCCTGAGCCTTCGCCGGGAGCGGATCGCGGAGTAGAGTGCGGTGCCTGCACACCAAGGAGCCGCCCCCATGATTCGAATCGAACCCTGCCAGCCAGCCCATCAAGCGGACTGGCTGCCGTTGCGCCAGGCGCTGTGGCCCGACTGTCCGGCCGAGGAACACCGGGACGAAATCGCCAGTTTGCTGGACGACCCGCAGCGCTATATCAACCTGCTCGCTTATACCGCCGATGGGCGGCCAGTAGGGTTGGCCGAGGCTTCGTTACGCCACGACTACGTGAACGGCACCGAGCATTCGCCGGTGGTGTTTCTGGAGGGTTTGTACGTCAGCGCCGAACAGCGGCGCCAGGGCATTGCCGAACGGCTGATCGATGCCGTCGCCCAATGGGGGCGGGATCAGGGCTGCGTGGAAATGGCTTCGGATACCGGCCTGGAAAACCTGGTGAGCCAGACCGTGCACAAGGCGCTCGGTTTCGAGGAAACCGAGCGCGTCGTGTACTTCAGGAAAAGCCTGTGATTACAGCCTGACGCTGGCGAAGGTCGATTCGTTGCGCGCCTGGCTCAGCGAGGACATCGGGCCGGCCAGCACCAGCGCCTGCGGAATCGGCATCATCGCCACCTGTTGGGCGGTGTTGGAGCCCACGCGTTCGTCACGCGGTGGAATGCCGAAGTACTCGCGGTAGCACTTGGAGAAGTGCGGCGTGGAGACAAAACCGCAGACCGAAGCCACTTCGATGATCGACATCGGCGTCTGCTTGAGCAGTTGCCGGGCGCGGATCAGCCGCAGCTTCAGGTAGTAACGCGATGGCGAGCAGTGCAGGTATTTCTGGAACAGCCGCTCCAGCTGGCGACGGGATACCGAAACGTAGACCGCCAGTTCGTCGAGGTCGATCGGCTCTTCCAGGTTGGCTTCCATCAGCGCGACGATTTCCTGCAGTTTCGGCTGGTTGGTGCCGAGCATGTGCTTGAGCGGCACGCGCTGGTGATCCTGCTCGTTACGGATACGTTCGTAGACGAACATTTCCGAGATCGCCGCCGACAGTTCACGGCCGTGATCGCGGCTGATCAAGTGCAGCATCATGTCCAGCGGCGCGGTGCCGCCGGAACTGGTGAAGCGGTTGCGGTCGAGGGTGAACAGGCGGGTGCTCATGGCCACCCGCGGGAAGGCTTCCTGCATCGAGGCCAGGCATTCCCAGTGCACGCTGCAATCGAAACCGTCGAGCAGGCCGGCGCAGGCCAGGGCCCAGCTGCCGGTGCAGACCGCGCCGAGGCGGCGGGACTGGCGCGCCTGGCTTTGTAGCCACGACACATGTTCGCGGGTCACGGTGCGCTGGATGCCGATGCCGCCGCAGACGATCACGGTGTCCAGGGCGGGGGCTTTGTGCATGGAGGCGTCGGGGGTGATCTGCAGGCCATCACTGGCCCAGACCTGGCCACCGTCGACGCTGAGGGTGGTCCAGCGATACAGCTCGCGACCGGACAACTGGTTGGCCATGCGCAGCGGCTCGACCGCGGACGCCAGGGAAATCAGCGTGAAATTGTCCAGCAGCAAAAAGCCGATGGATTGAGGCGCACGGTTCTGGGGTTGAGCCCCGGAGTTGAACGACGTCATCGCGGTATCTCCTCACACAAAGCAGGTGATGGCCTCAGGCGGAGGCTCTTGTTATTGCCATCGTTCTCACGTGGGAGACGGGCTTTGTGAGGACAGAGCAATTGCCATGCCTAAAATTGAATGGCCATTCAATAACTCCTGAAAACGACGTCGCGATGCGTCTATATAAGCCGTGCGCAATGTGCGGGTTATCAGTGTCGAATCGGCCTGGAAGGGCCCTGGCCCGGTGGCTGTGAGCAAATCGGTAGCACTTGTGGGAACGGCGAGAAACGTCCCGGGAAAAGAGTGTCACCGCAAGCACAGGTGGGCGCTCAGCCGAGGTCAGCGAAAAACCTGACCGATGAGCCTTGGGACTTACCTGTTTGCGACGCTCCAAAAGGTGGCGAGGGCGCCGCGGGGTGTTCAATTTATGAGCAGTAGGCTGGAAACAGGCGGTGGATGATCCGGCGTCATCGCGGGCAAGCCTCGCTCCTACGGAATGCGTTTTGCTGTAGGAGCGAGCGGGCGGCGATCCGACTTGCCTGCGATGGACTGCGCAGCAGTCCCGCTGTTAAAGCATCAACACTCCACAGCGCTGACCGCCAAGCCGCCGCGGGATGTCTCCTTGTATTTGTCGTGCATGTCGGCGCCGGTATCGCGCATGGTGCGGATCACCCGGTCCAGGGAAATGAAGTGCTGGCCGTCGCCGCGCAGGGCCATTTGCGCGGCGTTGATGGCCTTCACCGCGGCAATCGCGTTGCGCTCGATGCACGGCACCTGCACCAGGCCGCCGACCGGGTCGCAGGTCAGGCCGAGGTTATGCTCCAGGCCTATTTCCGCGGCATTGCACAGCTGCTCCGGCGACGCCCCGAGAATCTCCGCCAGGCCGGCGGCGGCCATGGCGCAGGCAGAACCCACCTCGCCCTGGCAGCCGACTTCGGCGCCGGAGATCGAGGCGTTTTTCTTGCAGAGGATGCCCACCGCCGCCGCACCGAGGAAAAAGTCCACCACGTTGGCGTCGGTGACGTCCTCGCTGAAGCGCATGAAGTAATGCAGCACCGCCGGGATGATCCCCGCCGCGCCGTTGGTCGGCGCCGTCACCATGCGTCCGCCGGCGGCGTTTTCCTCGTTCACCGCCAGGGCGAACAGGTTGACCCACTCCATGGCGCTCAGGGTCGAGCCGATCACATTGGGTTTGTTCAGTTCCTGCAGGCTGCGATGCAGCTTGGCCGCGCGGCGCCGCACATTGAGCCCGCCGGGCAGGATGCCTTCGTGTTTCAGGCCCTGCTCGACGCAATCCTGCATGGCCTGCCAGAGCTTCATCAGGCCGGCGCGAATCTCCTCCTCCGAACGCCAGACCCTCTCGTTGGCCATCATCAGTTCGGCCACCCGCAGGTTGTGCTTCTGGCACAGGCTCAGCAGCTCCACGGCGCTGGAGAAGTCATAAGGCAATTCGGTGCGATCCAGGTCCACCACGCCGCTGCTGGCCTGGGCCTGGTCGACGACAAAACCGCCGCCCACGGAATAGTAGGTATCGCGGTGCAGCTCCCCGGAGTCGCCTTCGGCCACCAGGGTCATGGCGTTGGGATGGAACGGCAGGTTTTCATCGATCAGCAGCATGTCGCGCGCCCAGACGAAGGGAATCGGCAGGCGGTTGTCGAGCAGCAGGGTATTGGTTTCGCGCAGGGTCTCGATGCGACAGCCAATCTGCGACGGATCGATCGCATCCGGCCATTCGCCCATCAGCCCCATGATCACCGCGTTGTCGCTGCCGTGGCCGATGCCGGTGGCCGACAGCGAACCGTAGAGCCTTACCTCGACGCGGCGCACCTGGCCCAGCAGGTCTTTCTCGCGCAGGGCCTGGACGAACAGCGCCGCGGCGCGCATGGGCCCGACGGTGTGGGAACTGGAGGGGCCGATGCCGATTTTGAACAGGTCGAAAACACTGATAGCCATGACTGCGAAACTCCTCGATGAGCACACGCCGGGCGCCAAAACGCCCGGTGGCGAAGCTGCTACGCTCAAGCAGTAATCCGCCGAGATACGCGCATCATCAGGCTTTTGCAGTGTCGTTCGACGTCTCACACCGACTCACTCATGCCCACCAACGTCGTGGCCCGCGGACCTGCGGTTCTGGCCGTTTTTTTGCGGTTCAGATGGGCAAAAAGTGCTGAAAAAAGCTGTAAGCGACCTCACCGACACTGGATGCGACCCTCCCTGTACTGGATACGACGCACCCTGTAGGCGTCAGATTTTCACTGGTACATGATCAGTCTCGACTCGATTGCAAGGCACTGTGGTAGAGCTGTCCCACTCGCCCCAACCGCAACACTTATAAGTGCGGTCAGACACACCGCCAGAAAACACCCAGGAGTCCACCCCATGAAAGGTTCCCCGTCGTTGTTGTTGGCCGCCATGCTGAGTCTGCCGCTTCTGGCGCACGCCGCAGAACCGGCGCAATGCAGCACCGTAAACTTCTCCGATGTCGGCTGGACCGACATCACCGTCACCACCGCGACCACCAGCGTCGTGCTCGATGCCCTTGGTTACAAGACCAAGACCACGATGATTTCCGTGCCGGTGACCTACAAGTCCCTGGCCGACGGCAAGAACATGGACGTGTTCCTCGGCAACTGGATGCCGACCATGGAAAACGACATCAAGCCCTACCGCGATGCCGGCACCGTGGAAACCATCCGCGCCAACCTGGAGAACGCCAAGTACACCCTGGCGGTCCCGGAAGAGCTGTACAACAAGGGCCTGAAGGATTTCGCCGACATCGCCAAGTTCAAGAAAGAACTGGACGGCAAGATCTACGGCATCGAGCCGGGCAACGACGGCAACCGCATGATCCAGAGCATGATCGACAAGAACGCCTTCGGCCTCAAGGACGCCGGCTTCAAGGTGGTCGAGTCCAGCGAGGCGGGCATGCTGTCCCAGGTCGAGCGCGCGCAACGGCGCAGCACCGCGGTGGTGTTCCTGGGCTGGGAACCGCACCCGATGAACACCCGTTTCAAGATGAAGTACCTGACCGGCGGCGACGAGTTCTTCGGCCCCAACTACGGCCAGGCGACCATCTACACCAATACCCGCAAGGGCTACGCCGAGGAATGCAGCAACGTCGGTCAGTTGCTGAAGAATCTGTCGTTCACCCTGAACATGGAAAGCACCCTGATGGGTAACGTCCTGGACGACAAGATGAAGCCCGAGGCGGCCGCCAAGGCCTGGCTGAAGAAAAACCCCGAGGTACTCGATACCTGGCTCGCTGGCGTGACCACCATTGACGGAAAACCTGGCCTGGAGGCCGTGAAAGCCAAGCTTGCACAGTAAGTCGCTTATGCCGGGCGGGGTCGCCCGCCCGGGCTGTTTATTCCTTGCATGCGGACGTTCAATACCATGCTCATTGATCAGAAAATCCCTTTAGGCCAGTACATCGCTGCCTTCGTCGAATGGTTGACGCAACACGGCGCCAACACATTCGATGCGATCGCATCGACCCTGGAAACGATGATCCACGGCGTGACGTTTGCGCTGACCTGGTTCAACCCACTGGCCTTGATCGGCCTGATTGCCTTGCTGGCGCATATCATTCAACGCAAATGGGGCCTGACCGCCTTCGTCGTGCTGTCCTTCCTGCTGATCCTCAATCTGGGTTACTGGCAGGAAACCATGGAAACCCTGGCCCAGGTGCTGTTCGCCACCCTGGTCTGCGTGCTCATTGGCGTGCCGTTGGGCATCGTCGCCGCGCATAAGCCGATGTTCTACACCATGATGCGCCCGGTGCTCGATCTGATGCAGACCGTACCGACCTTCGTTTACCTCATTCCTACCCTGACCCTGTTCGGTCTGGGCGTGGTACCAGGCCTGATTTCCACGGTGGTGTTCGCCATTGCCGCGCCGATCCGCCTGACCTACCTGGGCATCCGCGATGTACCACAAGAGTTGATGGACGCCGGCAAGGCCTTTGGCTGCTCCCGCCGTCAACTGTTGTCGCGTATCGAGCTGCCCCATGCCATGCCGAGCATCGCCGCCGGCATCACCCAGTGCATCATGCTGTCGTTGTCGATGGTGGTGATCGCGGCCCTGGTGGGCGCCGATGGCCTGGGCAAACCCGTGGTCAACGCACTGAACACCGCCGATATCGCCCTGGGCTTCGAAGCAGGCCTGGCAATCGTACTGCTGGCGATCATGCTCGACCGTATCTGCAAACAACCCGAAGCCAAAGTAGGGGGTGACGCATGAGCATAATCCGCTTCGATAACGTCGACGTTATCTTCTCCAAGGATCCACGCGAGGCGCTCAAGCTGCTGGATCAGGGCATGACCCGCAACGAGATCCTGAAAAAGACCGGCCTGATCGTCGGTGTGGAAAAGGCCAGCCTGGACATCGAGAAAGGCGAAATCTGCGTGCTGATGGGCCTCTCCGGTTCCGGCAAGTCGAGCCTGCTGCGCTGCATCAACGGCCTCAACACCGTCAGCCGTGGCAAGCTGTTCGTCGAGCATGAGGGCAAGCAGATCGACATCGCTTCCTGTACCCCGGCGGAACTGAAGATGATGCGCACCAAGCGCATCGCCATGGTGTTCCAGAAGTTCGCCCTGATGCCCTGGCTGACCGTTCGCGAGAACATCAGCTTCGGCCTGGAAATGCAGGGCCGGCCGGAAAAGGAACGGCGCAAGCTGGTGGACGAGAAACTCGAGCTGGTGGGCCTGACCCAGTGGCGCAACAAGAAGCCCGACGAACTGTCCGGCGGTATGCAGCAACGTGTCGGCCTGGCCCGCGCCCTGGCGATGGACGCCGACATCCTGCTGATGGACGAACCCTTCTCCGCCCTCGACCCGCTGATCCGCCAGGGCCTGCAGGACGAACTGCTGGAGCTGCAACGCAAGCTGAGCAAGACCATCGTGTTCGTCAGCCATGACCTCGACGAGGCCCTGAAGCTGGGCAGCCGCATCGCCATCATGAAAGACGGGCGGATCATCCAGTACAGCAAGCCGGAAGAAATCGTGCTGAACCCGGCGGACGACTATGTGCGCACCTTCGTCGCCCATACCAACCCGCTCAACGTGCTCTGCGGCCGCAGCCTGATGCGCACCCTGGACAACTGCAAACGCATCAACGGCTCGGTGTGCCTGGACCCGGGTGGCGACTCCTGGCTCGACCTGGCCGAGGGCAACACCATCAAGGGCGCACGCCAGAACGGCGCCAGCCTCGACCTGCAGAACTGGATCCCGGGCCAGGCGGTGGAAGGCCTGGGCCGCAAGCCGACCCTGGTGGACTCCAACATCGGCATGCGCGACGCGCTGCAGATCCGCTACCAGACCGGCAACAAGCTGGTGCTGCACGACAACAACAAGGTGGTGGGGATCCTCGGCGACAGCGAGCTCTACCACGCGCTGCTCGGCAAGAACCTGGGGTAATAGCGACACGCAAACAAAAACGCCGCGACATCAATCGCGGCGTTTTTGTTTTATCGGGAATAAAGGGTGCAGGTTTGCTCCCTGTTGCGGGAGCGGGTGTTGCGCTGGGTCAGAGATGGCGCTTCGCGAGCAAGCTCGCTCCTACAGGTCAAATGCAATCCTTGTAGGAGCGAGCTTGCTCGCGATACAGGCGACGCGGTGTAACAGGGCTACACCGCGCCTCTCACGTCTTAGCTGTAGACCCGGCCAAGGAGCTGCCGATGGCTTTCGAACTGATCGAGCACGTCACGGGTGATCTGCTCCTGCGTGAAGCCCATCAAGTCGTATTCCTGACTGCCGTTGTGCAGGTAGACCTCGGCGCGGTAGTAGCGCGCACGCTCTTCGGGCGCATCGGCCGATTCGCTCGGCGCCGCCAGATAGCCGTCCAGGCTCACTTCATAAACGAAAGGGTTGCCCTCTTCCATCTCGATCCGCACGCCCATGCAACGCTTGGACTTGCCCAGCAGGGTTTGCACATCCAGGCCCTGGTTGCGCAGCTGGGTCGCGGCTTCTTCCAGTGCCGGCGTCACGTGCTTGTCCATGAAACGCTGGACCACCGCCTGGGTCGGCTGCAGGTCCAGCTGGGTCAGGCGCTCGCTGAAACCACGACGACCACGGGCCGCCAGTTCCGCCTGTTCCTGTTCGATCTGCGTGTCCTGGCGCATGGCCTTGTGCAGGCCGAACATGAAGCACACCAGCACCACCGAGAACGGCAGGCCGGCCAGCACCACCATGGTCTGCATGGCTTCGAAGTTACCGGCGAACAGCAGGCCGACGGTCACCAGGGTGATCACCACCGACCAGAAGATCCGCAGCCAGTGCGGGGCGTCTTCGTCGACGTTGCCGCCCTTGCAGGACAGGTTGGCCATCATCACCGCGCCGGAGTCGGCCGGGGTCAGGAACAGCACGAAGCCGACGAAAATCGACACGCCGATGACAATCTTCGACGCCGGGTAATGATCCAGCAGTTGGTAGATCGCCATGGACGGCTGTTCCAGCGCCGTCTTGCCGAGCTCCACCGCGCCATGGTTCATCACCAGGTCCAAGGCCGAGTTACCGAACACCGACAGCCAGGCCAGGGTGAAGCCCAGCGGAATCAGCAGCACGCCCGCCACCAGTTCGCGCACGGTACGGCCGCGGGAAATACGCGCGATGAACATGCCGACGAATGGCGCCCAGGAAATCCACCAGGCCCAGTAGAACAGGGTCCACAGGCCCAGCCAGCGGTCGGACTTGGCGCTGTCGCCTTCGTACACATAGAGGTCGAAGGTCTTGAGCACCACACCGTTGAGGTAATCGCCGACGTTTTGCACGAAACCGTTGAGCAGGTGCAGGGTCGGACCAAACAGCAGCACGAAGATCAGCAGGCCGCTGAACAGTACGATGTTCAGGTTGGACAGGCGGCGAATGCCGTTTTCCACACCGGATACCGCGGCGATGGTGGCCACGGTGCTCATGACGATGATCACGATCAGCAGGTTGGTGTTGCTGTGTTCCATGCCGAACAGGTTTTCCAGGCCGGAAGACACCTGCATCGAGCCGATGCCCAGGTTGGTCACCAGGCCCAGCAGGGTCACGAACATGCCGAAACCGTCCACCGCGTGGCCGGCCGCGCCCTTGACCCAGCGCTCGCCCACCAGCGGGTACAACGCCGAACGCAGCGCCAGCGGCTGGTTGTGGCGGTAGGCAAAGTAGGCCACGGCCAGGCCGACCAGGGCATAGATCGCCCAGCCGTGCAGGCCCCAGTGCAGGAACGTCAGTTGCAGCGCCGAACGCGCGGCCTGGTTGCTGCCCGGTACGCCTTCAGGCGGATTGAAGTAGTGGTCCAGCGGTTCGGAAGCACCGAAGTACAGCAGCGAAATGCCGATACCGGACGAGAACAGCATGCCGGCCCAGGCGCCATAGCTGAAATCCGGAGTGTCTTGCTTGGTCCCCAGCTTGAGCTTGCCGTAGGAGGAAAACGCCAGGCCGACGACGAAGACCAGGTAGGCGGCGATCACCACCATGTAGTACCAGCCGAAGCTGCGGGACAACCAGGCCTGGGCAATGCCGAGCAGTCTGCCGGCCTCTTGCGGGGCGATGATCAGAATGGCGGTCAGCAGCAGGATCAGCGCGGTGGAGGTGTAGAACACCCAACCGTTGACCCGCACCTTTTCCGGTGGGGTCTTTATAAGAGAGGCAGAACTCATGGCACAGATGCTCCAGGCAGTGCGAGAGAAGAACACAAGGCAACACGGCACCCGACCAATCGGTTAGTTGGCAGCCGACCGACGGGTGATATAAAGACACCCCGAAAAAAGCCCGAACCCGCAGGGGTTGCGTTGAGAACCAGCGTCGAAGGCCTTGTGCAAACGTGCAGTTCGTCACCTGGCCTTAAGCGTCTTGCCCATTCAACACATCCGTCCTCGCTGGCTCACGCTATGCCCTGCTTGGGTTTCAGACTTTTTCGGAGGTCGCTTTTCCGCCATCTACACGCAGGAAGGACCTGGAGGCAGCGACGATTTGTCGCAGATCTTATTCTTTGTTGATTGAACGTTCAATCAAAACAAAATAGACTGGCCCTCACGCCGGTAGCCGTTTCACGACTGCCAGCAGGCCTAAGGAGATGTGCAAGATGCCCAAGGTCGGTATGCAACCCATACGCCGCCAGCAGTTGATCGAAGCCACGTTGCTGGCGGTCGATCAGGTCGGGATGGGGGACGCCAGCATTGCGCTGATCGCCCGTTTGGCCGGTGTCTCGAACGGCATCATCAGTCACTACTTTCAGGACAAGAACGGCCTGATCGCCGCCACGGCGCAGTATCTGATGAGTGTCCTCAGCGAGAACGTCACCGCGCGCCGTCAGGCGCTGGAGGACAGCAGCCCGCGGGCGCACCTCCAGGTGATCATCGAAGGCAACTTCGACGCCAGCCAGGTCAATGGCCCGGCAATGAAAACCTGGCTGGCCTTCTGGGCCACCAGCATGCACCACCCGTCTTTGCACAGGTTGCAGCGGATCAACGATCACCGCCTGTATTCCAACCTGTGCTGTCAGTTCCGCCGCGTCCTGCCGCTGGATGATGCACGCAGCGCGGCGCGAGGCCTGGCAGCCCTGATCGACGGTTTGTGGTTGCGCGGCGCGCTGTCGGGAGACGCTTTCGACACCGAGCAGGCGCACCGGATCGCTTACGAATACATGGATTTCCAACTGGCTAAGCAGGAGCGCTAGAGCACATTACAAGACGCTCGGCCCCCTGAACCGCCACTGACCAGCGCGCCCAGGCTACACGGCGCGCCCAGTGGTCAACGCCAACCACTCATGCACTTGCGAGGACTATCAACATGGCCCGTTTCGAACTGCAAAAACTCTACATTGACGGCGGCTACACCGACGCCGGCAGCGACGCCACCTTCGACGCCATCAATCCGGCCAACGGTGAAGTCCTCGCTCAAGTGCAACGTGCGACTAAAGAAGACGTCGAGCGCGCTGTCGTCAGCGCCGAGAAAGGCCAGAAGATCTGGGCCGCGATGACCGCCATGGAGCGTTCGCGCATCCTGCGTCGCGCCGTGGACATCCTGCGCGAGCGCAACGATGAACTGGCTGCCCTGGAAACCCTGGACACCGGCAAGGCCTACTCCGAAACCAAGTATGTCGACATCGTCACCGGCGCCGACGTGCTGGAATACTACGCGGGCCTGGTACCGGCCATCGAAGGCGAGCAGATCCCGCTGCGCACCACTTCGTTCGTCTACACCCGTCGCGAGCCGCTGGGCGTCGTGGCCGGTATCGGCGCGTGGAACTACCCGATCCAGATCGCCCTGTGGAAATCCGCGCCAGCCCTGGCGGCCGGTAACGCGATGATCTTCAAGCCAAGCGAAGTCACTTCGCTGACCACCCTGAAACTGGCCGAGATCTACACCGAAGCCGGCGTTCCGGCTGGCGTGTTCAACGTCCTGACCGGTAGCGGCCGCGAAGTCGGCACCTGGCTGACCGAACACCCACGCATCGAGAAAGTCTCCTTCACCGGCGGCACCGACACCGGCAAGAAGGTCATGGCCAGCGCTTCCAGCTCCTCGCTGAAAGACGTGACCATGGAACTGGGCGGCAAGTCGCCGCTGATCATCTTCGACGACGCCGACCTGGATCGCGCCGCCGACACCGCGATGATGGCCAACTTCTACAGCTCCGGCCAGGTCTGCACCAACGGTACCCGCGTCTTCGTACCGAGCCACCTGAAAGCCGCTTTCGAAGCCAAGATCGTCGAGCGCGTCGCGCGCATTCGCGTTGGCAACCCGGAAGATGAAAACACCAACTTCGGCCCGCTGGTCAGCTTCGCCCACATGGAAAGCGTGCTGGGCTACATCGCCAAGGGCAAGGAAGAAGGCGCCCGCCTGCTGTGCGGCGGCGAACGCCTGACCGACGGCGCATTCGCCAAAGGTGCTTTCGTGGCGCCGACCGTGTTCACCGACTGCACCGACGAGATGACCATCGTTCGCGAAGAAATCTTCGGCCCGGTGATGAGCATCCTGACCTACGAAACCGAAGAAGAAGTGATCCGTCGCGCCAACGACACCGACTTCGGCCTGGCCGCCGGTGTGGTAACCCGTGACCTGAACCGCGCGCACCGCGTGATTCATCAGCTCGAAGCCGGTATCTGCTGGATCAACGCCTGGGGCGAATCCGACGCCAAGATGCCGGTCGGCGGCTACAAGCAGTCGGGTGTTGGCCGTGAGAACGGGATCAGCTCGCTGAACAACTTCACCCGCATCAAATCGGTACAGGTCGAGCTGGGCGACTACGCCTCGGTGTTCTAAGGCGAAATTCGCTTCGCCTGCGAGGCCGCCTTCGCGGGCAAGCCTCGCTCCTACAGAAGCACGCAAATCTCCTGTAGGAGCGGAGCTTGCCCGCGATCGAGTGCTCAGCACTCGCCATGGCCAGACCTGACCAACTCCAAAGAGGGTGCATTCAATGTCCCAAGAATACGATTACATCATCATCGGTGCCGGCTCCGCCGGTAACACCCTGGCGACCCGTCTGACTGAAGACGAAGGCGTCACCGTGCTGCTGCTCGAAGCCGGCGGCCCGGACTACCGTTTCGACTTCCGCACGCAGATGCCGGCCGCCCTGGCGTTCCCGCTGCAAGGCCGTCGCTACAACTGGGCCTACGAGACCGACCCAGAGCCACACATGAACGGTCGCCGGATGGAATGCGGCCGTGGCAAGGGCTTGGGCGGCTCCTCGCTGATCAACGGCATGTGCTACATCCGCGGCAACGCCATGGACTACGACGGCTGGGCAAAACTGCCAGGCCTGGAAGACTGGGCCTACCTGGACTGCCTGCCGTACTTCCGTAAAGCCGAAACCCGCGACATCGGCCCGAACGACTACCACGGCGGCGAAGGCCCGGTCAGCGTGACCACGCCGAAAGCCGGCAACAACCCGCTGTTCCACGCCATGGTCGAAGCCGGCGTGCAGGCCGGTTACCCGCGTACCGAAGACCTCAACGGCTACCAGCAGGAAGGTTTCGGCCCGATGGACCGTACCGTGACGCCTAAAGGCCGTCGCGCCAGTACCGCCCGCGGTTACCTCGACGTGGCGAAAAAACGTTCGACCCTGAGCATCGTCACCCACGCCCTGACCGACAAGATCCTGTTCGAAGGCAAGCGTGCCGTTGGCGTGCGTTACCTGGTCGGCTCCGCCGAAGAGCGCGTCGAAGCCCGTGCCCGCAAGGAAGTGCTGCTGTGCTCCGGCGCCATCGCCTCGCCACAGATCCTGCAACGTTCCGGCGTCGGCCCGGCCAAGCTCCTGGAAAGCCTGGACATCCCGGTAGTCCACGACCTGCCGGGCGTCGGCGAGAACCTGCAAGACCACCTGGAACTGTACCTGCAGTACGCCTGCACCCAGCCGGTCTCGCTGTACCCGTCGCTGCTCTGGTACAACCAGCCGGCCATCGGTGCCGAGTGGCTGTTCAACGGCACCGGTATCGGCGCCAGCAACCAGTTCGAAGCCGGCGGCTTCATCCGCACTCGCGAAGAGTTCGAATGGCCGAACATCCAGTACCACTTCCTGCCGGTGGCGATTAACTACAACGGCAGCAACGGTGTGAAAGAGCACGGCTTCCAGGCGCACATGGGCTCCATGCGTTCGCCAAGCCGCGGCCGGATCCAGCTCAAGTCGAAGAACCCGCGCGACTACCCGAGCATCCTCTTCAACTACATGGCCACCGAGCAGGACTGGCAGGAATTCCGCGACGGCATCCGCCTGACCCGGGAAATCATGCAACAGCCGGCGCTGGACGCCTTCCGCGGCCGCGAAATCAGCCCGGGCATCGAGGTGCAGACCGACGAGCAGCTGGATAAATTCATCCGCGAGCACGCCGAAACCGCGTTCCACCCATCCTGCTCGTGCAAGATGGGCACCGACGAAATGGCCGTGGTCGATGGCCAGGGTCGCGTGCATGGCATGCAGGGTCTGCGCGTGGTCGATGCCTCGATCATGCCGATCATCACCACCGGCAACCTGAACGCGCCGACGATCATGATGGCCGAGAAAATCGCCGACAAGATCCGTGGCCGTCAGCCTCTGCCACGCAGCAAGGCCGCCTACTACGTGGCGGGCGATGCCCCGGTACGTGGCAAGCCGGTACGTGAAGTGAGCGCTACCGCGCAGTAACTTCGAACGGCGCCGATCGCAACGATCGGCGCCTTTTTGCTGTATCCGGCCTGTAGCCGCTGCCGCAGACTGCGATCGGCGGCGCAGCCGACGTAAACCAGCCACCACGGTTCACCAGGCAAGAACCCGATTGCCGAATCACAGCCCTTGGCCACGACTACAGTTCTCCAACATTTCCCTGCGCCTCCCTGCTTGATACCGCGCACCGCACGGGCCTAATCTAGGCGCTCGCAGCATTCCCCAGCACCTTTTCCGACCTGGCTTCAAAGCCCTTCGGGCTTTATCGCGAGCAATCGAGCGTCGACCGGCTGCTCCTACAGAAAAACCCTGGCCCGACGCCCGCTTGCTCTCGATAAGGCCTGCAACAGCCAGACTGTTCACATGGAGGCTCCTCAGATGTTCGATTTCCACCCCCAGCTCAAGCAGCGCTTCGCTGCCTTGCGCACGGGCGCCGAATTCTTTTCCCTGCGCTACGTGCGCGAATCCGGCCAGTACCTGTCGGTGCGCAAGAACGTCGCGGAGCCGCCGAGCCTGAGCCGCGACGAGGGCGCGATGCTCACCGTGCGGGTCAATGGCGTCGAGGCTTACGCCGCCACCAACGACCTGTCGCAAAGCGGTCTGCAGGCCGCGCTGCAACGCGCCGAGCAACAGGCCCGGCTGATCGCCGCCCATGCCCTGCTCGACCTGCGCGAACAAGCGGTGTCCAGCGACCGCGGCGACTACTTCTCGCCCAACCTCGACCAGCCCTTTCCCTCCCTGAGCGACTGCTACCAGTTGCTTGGCGACGAGTCCGCGGCCGTGCCCAGGGACGAGCGCCTGGTGAACTGGCAGGTCAGCCTCGGCCTCACCCACGTCGAGCAGATCTACCTCAACAGCGCCGGCGCCGAACTGCGCCAGGCCCAGCGCTTCGTCTACCCGGGCATGGACGTCACCGCCTACGACGGCAGCGACAGCCAGACCCGCAGCCTGGGTCGCGAGAACTTCGGCCAGCAGGGCGGCGCCGACGTGATCAGCCGCTGCGGGCTGATCGGCGCCGGAGCCCAGGTCGCCGACCAGGCGCTGCAATTGCTGCTGGCGCCCAATACGCCCCAGGGCCCGCGCGACCTGTTACTGATGCCGGACCAGATGATGCTGCAGATCCACGAATCCATCGGCCACCCGCTGGAGCTGGACCGTATCCTCGGCGACGAGCGCAACTACGCCGGCACCAGCTTCGTGAAAAGCAGCGACTTCGGCAGCCTGCAATATGGCTCCAGCCTGCTCAACGTGACCTTCGACCCGGACATTCCCGAGCAGTTGGCCAGCTACGGCCATGACGACGACGGCACGCCCGCCAGCAAGCAGTTTCTGATCAAGCAGGGCCTGCTGCTGCGCCCGCTGGGCGGCGCGCTCTCGCAATTTCGCGCCGGCCTCGACGGCGTGGCCAACAGCCGCGCCTGCAGCTGGAACCGCCCGCCCATCGACCGCATGGCCAACCTCAATATCGAGCCCGGCGACCAGCCGCTGGCGCAACTGATCGGCGGTATCGAGAACGGCATCCTGATGTCCACCAACCGTTCCTGGTCCATCGACGATGCGCGCAACAAGTTCCAGTTCGGCTGTGAGTGGGGCCAGTTGATCGAGAACGGCGAACTCAAGGGCGTGGTGAAAAACCCCAACTACCGGGCGATTTCCGCGCACTTCTGGAAAAACCTCAGCGCCGTCGGCGACGCCAGCACTTTCAAGGTCCTGGGCACGCCGAACTGCGGCAAGGGCGAACCGAACCAGGTGATCCGCGTCGGCCATGCCTCGCCGGCCTGTGTGTTCAGCCATGTCGATGTATTTGGAGGAGATGCCTGATGAGTACGTCCCTGAATCAGGCCGAGCAGTTCCAGGCTTTGGTGGGCTGGCTGCGCGATGCCGTGCGCGGGCCCGAACAGTTCACCCTGAGCTACGCCGCCGAGTCTTCGCAGTTCATCCGTTTCAACCACGCCAAGGTGCGCCAGGCCGGGCAAGTGCAGCAGGCCAGCCTCGGCTTCAAACTGATCGACGACGGGCGCCATGCCGACCTCGAGATCACCCTCGCCGGCGACCCGCAGGTCGATATCCAGCGCCTGGCCGAAGGCCTGCAACAGTTGCGCGAGACCCTGCCGCTGCTGCCCCGGGACCCGTACCTGCTGCTCAACCCCGATGCCTGGAACACCCACAATGTGCAGGAGCACCCGCTGCCCAGCAGCGAGCAGGTGGTGGCCGAAATCGGCCAGGCCGCCGCCGGGCTGGACCTGGTGGGGTTCTATGCGGCAGGTCCCATCAGCCGTGGTTTTGCCAGTTCCTCGGGAGCCTTTGGCTGGCACCAGGCCAACAGCTTCAACTTCGATTTCAGCCTGTTCCACGAAAATGGCCAGGCCGTCAAAGCCAGCTACGCCGGGCACGAATGGAGCAGCCAGGGCTTCGCCCAGCGCTTCCAGCAGGCCCGGGAACAGCTGGCGTTTCTCGGACGACCGTTGCGCACCCTGGCGCCCGGGCAGTATCGCGCCTACCTGGCGCCGGCGGCCCTGGAAGAAATCATGGGCATGCTGAGCTGGGGCGGGTTTTCCGCACAGTCCATCGCCAGCAAGCACAGCCCGCTGCAAAAGCTCTATGCCGGCGATGCCAGCCTGAGTCCCCTGGTGTCGCTGGACGAGCAGGTCAGCGACTCGTTGAGCCCGGCGTTTTCCGACGAAGGCTACCCGCGCAGCGACCTGTCGCTGATCGCCGGCGGCGTCGCCCAAGGGCAACTGATCAACTCGCGCAGCGCCGCCGAATACAGCCTGGCCACCAACGGTGCCGGCAGCGGCGAATACCCCAGCGCGTTGAACATGGCGCCCGGGCAGTTGTCGCAGCAGGAGATTCTCAAGCAACTGGGCACCGGCCTGTACATCAGCAACCTGTGGTACCTGAACTACTCGGACCAGCCGGCGGCGCGCCTGACCGGCATGACCCGCTTCGCTACCTTCTGGGTGGAGAACGGCGAGATCCAGGCTCCGGTCAGCACCATGCGTTTCGATGACAGCGTCTACAGCCTGCTGGGTTCGCACCTGGAAGGCCTGACCCGGGAGCGCGAGCTGCTGCTGTCGGCCAGTACCTACAGCCAGCGCCAGACTGCCTCGGCGCAATTGCCGGGCGCGCTGGTGAGCCGGCTGACGTTGACCTTGTAACCGCTGTCGCACGCAAATCTCGCTCCTACGGGATGGCGTCTGTAGGAGCGAGGCTTGCCCGCGATGCGGTTGCAGGGGGGATAGGTGTTCACAACAAGAAAGAGGTCCCATGCCCAACCGTGCCGAACTTGACGCCACCACCGCCCGCTGGCTGCCGTGGGTGGTGGCCATCGCCTTTTTCATGCAATCCCTCGACGGGACCATCCTCAATACCGCCCTGCCGGCCATGGCCCGCGATCTGGCGGAAGATCCGTTGCGCATGCAGGGCGTGGTCATCGCCTACATGCTCACCGTGGCGCTGCTGATCCCGGCTTCCGGCTGGATCGCCGACCGTTTCGGCACCAAGAAGATCTTCTTCGGCGCCATCCTGCTGTTCAGCATCGGCTCGTTGCTCTGTGCCCTGTCCAACTCCCTGAGCATGCTGGTCGGCGCCCGGGTGATCCAGGGCCTGGGCGGCGCCCTGATGCTGCCCGTCGGCCGGCTGGTGGTGCTGCGCGCCTACCCGCGCTCGGAACTGGTGCGGATCATGGGTTTCATCACCATTCCCGGGCTGCTCGGCCCGCTGATCGGCCCGACCATGGGCGGCTGGATGGTGCAGTACCTGACCTGGCACTGGATCTTCCTGATCAACCTGCCGGTGGGCGCGATCGGCTGTTATGCCGTCTGGCGCTTCATTCCCGACCTGCGCGGCAGCGAGCGCACGCGTTTCGACGGCCTGGGCTTTTTGCTGTTCGGCGCGGCGATGGTGCTGATCACCATCGCTATGGAGGGCCTGGGCGAACTGCACCTGCCGCACCTGCGGGTGATGTTGCTGCTGTTCGGCGGCCTGGCCTGCCTCGCGGCCTACTGGCTGCGGGCCGGGCATATCGACAACCCGCTGTTCGCGCCTTCGCTGTTCAAGGTGCGGACCTTTGCCGTAGGCATCCTCGGCAATCTGTTCGCCCGCCTCGGCAGCGGCGCCCTGCCGTTCCTGGTGCCGCTGCTGCTGCAAGTGGCCCTCGGTTATTCACCGTCCCAGGCCGGGATGAGCATGCTGCCGCTGGCCGCCGCGGCGATGCTCGCCAAGTCCATCGCCCGTCCGCTGATCGAACGCCTGGGCTACCGCATCGTCCTCACCGGCAACACCCTGGCGCTGGGGATCATGCTCGCCAGCATGGGTCTAGTGACGGAACAGACGCCCTACCCGCTACTGCTGGGCATGCTGGCGGTGCTGGGGGCGATCAACTCGCTGCAGTTCACGGCGATGAACACCGTGACCCTGATCGACCTCGACGACGCTTCCGCCAGCAGCGGCAACAGCCTGCTGTCGGTGGTGGCGCAACTGTCCCTGAGCCTGGGGGTGGCCTGCGCCGGCGCGCTGCTCGGCGGCTTCACCGCCGAAGTCGGCAACGATGGCGTGAACACCGTGCTCGGCGCCTTCCAGCTGACCTTCCTCACGGTGGGGATCATGGCAATGCTGGCGGCGGCGATCTTCCTGCAGCTGTCGTCCAGGGACGGCCGACGGGCGAAGAAGGTCCAGGAGCATATCGAGCACTGAGCCGCATCGGATAAAGCATGCAGCTCGATTGACGTCGGCTGCGCCGCCGATCGCAGCCTTCGGCAGCGGCTACAGGAGCGAGCGATGGCTCGCTCGTCCAGAAATTGCAGGTAAAGGGAGCGGGACTGATACACTGCGCGACATTTTGTTTTGCAGGCCCGTCCCGTGACCACCATTGCCACCGCTTTTAATACTTTGCCGCTGTCCGCCGCCATGCTGGCTAACCTCGACTCACTCGGTTATGCCCAGATGACGCCGGTCCAGGCGCAAAGCTTGCCGGTGATCCTCAAGGGGATGGACCTGATCGCCCAGGCCAAGACCGGCAGCGGCAAGACCGCCGCGTTCGGCATCGGCCTGCTGAACCCGATCAATCCGCGCTACTTCGGTTGCCAGGCCCTGGTGATCTGCCCGACCCGCGAGCTGGCCGACCAGGTGGCCAAGGAAATCCGCCGCCTGGCCCGCGCCGAAGACAACATCAAGGTCCTGACCCTGTGCGGCGGCGTGTCCTTCGGCCCGCAGATCGCCTCGCTGGAACACGGCGCGCACATCATCGTCGGCACCCCGGGCCGCCTGTCCCAGCACCTGCGCAAGGGCTCGCTGAAACTCGACGGCCTCAACACCCTGGTCCTCGACGAAGCCGACCGCATGCTGGACATGGGCTTCTACGACCCGATCGAAGAGATCATCGCCTACACCCCCGAGCGCCGGCAGACCCTGCTGTTCTCCGCCACCTACCCGGTGGGTATCAAGCAGCTTGCTTCCAAATTCATGCGCGACCCGCAGCAGGTGAAGGCCGAAGCCCTGCACGCCGACAGTCAGATCGAGCAGCGTTTCTATGAGATCTCGCCGGAAGAACGCATCGACGCGGTGGTCAAGGTGCTGAACCACTTCCGTCCAGAGTCCTGCGTGGCCTTCTGCTTCACCAAGCAGCAGGTCCAGGAAACCGTCGACCACCTGACCGCCAAGGGCATGTCCGCGGTGGGCCTGCACGGCGACCTGGAACAGCGCGACCGCGACCAGGTATTGGCGATGTTCGCCAACCGCAGCACCTCGGTGCTGGTGGCCACCGATGTAGCCGCCCGCGGCCTGGACATCGATGCCCTGGACATGGTGATCAACGTCGAGCTGGCGCGGGATTCGGAAATCCACATCCACCGCGTCGGCCGCACCGGCCGCGCCGGCGAGAAGGGCCTGGCGGTCAGCCTGGTGGCGCCGTCCGAGGCGCACCGCGCCCAGGCCATCGAGCAATTGCAGAAGTCGCCCTTGAACTGGGAACAGATCGACAGCCTGAAATCCCAGGGCGGCGGCCCGCTGCTGCCGGCCATGAGCACCCTGTGTATCGGCGCCGGGCGCAAGGACAAAGTGCGTCCGGGCGACATCCTCGGCGCCCTGACCGGTGAAGCCGGCATCCCCGGCACCCAGGTCGGCAAGATCGCGATCTTCGACTTCCAGGCCTATGTCGCCGTGGACCGCGGCATCGCCAAGCAGGCCCTGCAACGCCTGAACAGCGGCAAGATCAAGGGCCGTTCGCTGCGCGTGCGCATCCTGTAATACCACCGCGGCCAATGCCTGCTCTCCTGTAGGAGCGAGGCTTGCCCGCGATCAAGGCACCGCGGTCTGCCAGGTACAACCGCATCATCGTTCATCGCGGGCAAGCCTCGCTCCTACGGGAACGGGGTTGCCTCGACACTTGTGTGAGGACACCGTTTTGCGCTCTACCGAAGTCGTGATCATTGGCGCTGGCGCCGCAGGGTTGATGTGCGCGCTGACCGCGGCCGGCCGTGGCCGCCAGGTGCTGCTGCTGGACCACGCCAACAAGGCCGGCAAGAAGATCCTCATGTCCGGCGGCGGGCGCTGCAACTTCACCAATATGTACACCGAGCCGGGCAATTTCCTCTCGCACAACCCGCATTTCTGCAAGTCGGCCCTGGCCCGCTACACCCAGTGGGATTTCATCGGCCTGGTGGCCAAGCACGGCGTGCCGTACCACGAGAAAAAACTCGGCCAGCTGTTCTGCGACAACAAGTCCAGCGACATCCTCGGCATGCTGCTCGACGAGTGCGACCAGGTCGGCGTCCAACTGCACCTGGACACCTCGATCCAGCAGATCGAGAAGCTCGACAGCGGCTACCTGCTGGAAACCACCCTCGGCCAGCTCCAGTGCCAATCCCTGGTGATCGCCACCGGCGGCCTGTCGATTCCGACCCTGGGCGCCACCGGCTTCGGCTATCAGGTGGCCAGGCAGTTCGGCCACGAGCTGCTGCCGACCCGCGCGGGCCTGGTGCCGTTCACCATCACCGACCAGCTCAAGGAGCTGTGCGGCGAGCTGTCCGGCACCTCGGTGGACTGCCTGGTGAGCTGTAACGACATGAGCTTTCGCGAGAATATCCTGTTCACCCACCGAGGCCTGAGCGGTCCGGCGATCCTGCAGATTTCCTCGTTCTGGGAATCCGGCGACACGGTGGAGATCAACCTGCTGCCGGACCACGACGCCGCAAGCTGGCTGCAACAGCAACAGGCCGAACGCCCGAACAGCGAGCTGAAGACCCTGCTTGGCGAGATCTTCACCAAGAAGATGGCCGGCCTGCTGGCGGACAACTGGTTCGTCTCCAAACCGATGAAGCAGTACACCCACGCCGAACTGGCGCAGATCGCCGAGCAACTGGCGTGCTGGAAAGTGGTCCCGGCCGGCACCGAGGGTTATCGCACCGCCGAAGTGACCCTGGGCGGCGTCGACACTCGCGAGGTGTCGTCCAAGACCATGGAGTCGCTGAAGAGCCCGGGGCTGTATTTCATCGGCGAGGTGCTGGACGTCACCGGCCACCTGGGCGGCTTCAACTTCCAGTGGGCCTGGGCCTCCGGCTACGCGGCCGCGCAGTACGTCTGATCCGCCGTTCACCTGGCCTGTAGCCGCTGCCCCAGGAGCCGCAGAACCGGCCACTGCGGTGGGATAGGCCGAACACGGTCGCCTGTTATGCGGCCGCTGCGCGCCCGATCGCAGCCTCGCGGGGCTCGGCAGCGGCTACAAGATTTCCCCATTTCCTGTAGCCGCTGCCGCAGGCTGCGATAGGTCCGCAGGACCTCGGGGGGACGCCAGATCGCTGCGCCCCTTCGGGTCGATCGCAGCCTTCGGCAGCGGCTACAGGTACCGATGAAGATCAGCGGGAACAGAATTTGCTGTCGGATGTGACGACCCCATTGCGCGGTCGTCAATACTGGCTCAATTTAGCGGCATCGCCCCGGAAGGCTTTCTCACTTCATGTCATCGACCAGCTTTCGTCAGTCACTGCGGCGCCTTTGGGCGCTGGATAAATTCAGCTACAGCGTGCGGGTGTTCATCGCTCTGACCGGGAGCATGGCGCTGTGCTGGTACCAGGACGAAATGGCCTTGCTGATCCCCTTGTTCCTGGGGATTATCGCCAGCGCCCTGGCCGAGACCGACGACAGCTGGCAAGGCCGGATCAATGCCCTGGCCGTGACCCTGGTGTGTTTCAGCGTCGCCGCCCTTTCCGTCGAACTGTTGTTCCCCTACCCCTGGATCTTCGTCATCGCCCTGGCGCTGGCCAGCTTTGGCCTGACCATGCTCGGCGCCCTGGGCGAACGTTACGGGGCGATCGCCTCGGCGACCCTGATCCTGTCGGTCTACACCATGATCGGCGTGGACCAGCGCGGCGGCGCCGTCACCGACTTCTGGCACGAACCGCTGCTGTTGGTGGCCGGTGCCGCCTGGTACGGCCTGCTGTCGGTACTCTGGCAGGCGATGTTTTCCAACCAACCGGTGCAGCAGAGCCTGGCGCGCCTGTTCCGCGAGCTGGGCTATTACCTCAAGCTCAAGTCGTCGCTGTTCGAGCCGATCCGCCAGCTGGACGTGGAAGCGCGCCGGCTGGAACTGGCGCAGCAGAACGGCCGGGTAGTGGCGGCCCTGAACGCCGCCAAGGAAATCATCCTGCACCGGGTCGGCAACGGCCGGCCGGGCTCCAAAGTCAGCCGCTACCTGAAGCTGTACTTCCTCGCCCAGGACATCCACGAACGCGCCAGCTCGTCCCACTACCCCTACAACGCCCTGGCCGATGCGTTCTTCCACAGCGACGTACTGTTCCGCTGCCAACGCCTGCTGCGCCAGCAGGGCAAGGCTTGCCGGGCCCTGGGCGAATCCATCCAGTTGCGCCAGCCCTTCGTCTACGACGCCAGCTTCGCCGAAGCCCTGAGCGACCTGCACGCCTCCCTGGAACACCTGCGCATCCAGAGCAACCCGGCCTGGCGCGGCCTGCTGCGTTCGCTGCGGGCGCTGGCCGCCAACCTCGGCACCCTCGACCGCCTGCTCAGTGACGCCAGCAACCCCGACGCCCTCGCCGACGCCACCGACAGCAGCCTGCTGGACCGTTCGCCGCGCAACCTCAAGGACGTCTGGACCCGCCTGCGCACCCAGCTGACCCCGACGTCGCTGCTGTTTCGCCATGCCCTGCGCCTGCCCCTGGCCCTGAGCATCGGCTACGGCATGGTGCACCTGATCCACCCCTCCCAGGGTTACTGGATCATCCTCACCACCCTGTTCGTCTGCCAACCGAACTATGGCGCCACGCGGCGCAAGCTAGGCCAGCGAATCATCGGCACTGCCATCGGCCTGGTGGTCGCCTGGGCGCTATTCGACCTGTTCCCCAGCCCGCTGGTGCAGTCGCTGTTCGCGATTGCCGCCGGGGTGGTGTTCTTTACCAACCGCACCACCCGCTACACCCTGGCCACCGGCGCCATCACCATCATGGTGCTGTTCTGCTTCAACCAGGTGGGCGACGGCTACGGGCTGTTGCTGCCGCGCCTGTTCGATACCCTGCTGGGCAGCCTGATCGCCGGCCTGGCGGTGTTCCTGTTCCTGCCGGACTGGCAGGGCCGACGCCTGAACAAGGTGCTGGCCAATACCCTGACCTGCAACAGCATCTACCTGCGGCAAATCATGCAGCAGTACGCGGCCGGCAAGAGCGACGACCTGGCTTACCGCCTGGCCCGGCGCAACGCCCACAACGCCGACGCGGCGCTGTCCACCACCCTGGCCAATATGCTGATGGAGCCTGGGCATTTCCGTAAGGAAGCGGACGTGGGCTTTCGCTTCCTGGTGCTCTCGCACACCCTGCTCAGTTACCTCTCCGGCCTCGGCGCGCATCGGGAAACCCAGCTGCCGGCGGAAGTCCGCGAGCACCTGATCGGCGGGGCCGGGGTCAGCCTGGCCAGCAGCATCGATGAAATCGCCCAGGGCCTGGCGAGCAAGCAGCCGGTGGCGATCCAGAGCGATGCCGAAGAGGCCCTGGCCAATGAGCTGGAGCAGATGCCGGACGAGATCGATGAAGGCCAGCGGCTGGTGCAGACCCAACTGGCGCTGATCTGCCGCCAACTGGGCCCCTTGCGGACCCTGGCGGCGCATCTGATCAAGGACACCGGCGAAGAACAGGCCGCGTAGCCGCTGCCGCAGGCTGCGATCGCCTCCGCAGGAGGCGCAAGCTTTCAAGAACGCCACAGGTTTCGGCCTCGGCGCCCAGCCTGCTGCAGCAGCTTTAATGGCGCCGTTTCACATCCCGTGCTGGCGCAGCAAGCGGTCGTAGCTGCCGTCGGCTTTCATCGCCTCGATCTCTCGATCGAACCCCGCCACGATCTGCGCATGTGCGGGGTTCTTCAGGCTGACCAGGATATGCAGGCCGTTCTCGCTCAGGGAATTGGGCAGGAACTCCACCGCGTTACGCACCCGCGGCGACTCCCGCGCCAGGTAATAGCGGGCAACGTACTCGTCCTCCAGGGTCAGCTTGACCCGGTCGGCTGCCAGCATGCGCACCGCCATCGCGAAGTTGTGCACCAGAACCTTCTGCAGTTCTGGATCGCTGTCGAAATCGGGGGAGTAGGCATAACCCCGTACCACCGCGATGGGGTACTGGTGCAGTTGCTTGAGGTTGGTGTATTCGATGGGGGCATCCTTGCGCCGGATGAAGCGCACCCGATTGACCAGATACTCCGAGGAGAATTGCCCCAGCTGGGTGCGGGCCTCATTGAACCAGGCATTCACCAGCACGTCGTAACGCCCCTCGCCGACGCCAAGCAAGGCCCGCGCCCAGGGCACCTGTTCGAACTCGCTGGCATAACCGGCCCGGGCCAGCGCGGTGCTGACGATGTCGGTGGCCAGCCCGCCGTTGACCAGCGTCGCATCCGTGAAGGGCGGCCAGACGTCGGCGACCAATCGCAATTTTTCCGCATAAGCGCTCTGGCCCAGCAACAGCAATCCGATCAAAGCAAAGGCTCTATGCAATCGCGGCATGCTAAAAGATCCTTAGCGGGCGGACAGCCCTGCGTGTTTTTTTGCCCAGACTCGAGGTTCTCCGGCCGGCGGACGGCCACGACCCAGCTCCTAACAGTAGCTTATGGGTGCCACTGCACAGCGCTTCAGCGCAGATTACACAAAGAAGACCGCCACGAACCAATGCGATGATGGCATTTTGACCCACCTCACAGAAACGCCACTCCAGCGCCAGACAAGACAAGCCACCCGCCAGGCGCTTAACATCCGGGCACCGCTTTCCAAAGGATGAAACGATGACAATCGAATGGGTCTGCAAACACCACACCGATCTGGGCAAGGAGCAGTTGTACGCGATCCTGCAGTTGCGTACCGAAGTCTTCGTGGTCGAGCAGAAATGCGCCTACCAGGAAGTCGATGGCCAGGACCTGGAAGGCGACACCTGCCACCTGATGGCCTGGGACGATGACCAGCTGGTGGCTTATCTGCGCCTGCTCGACCCGACCTCCCAGGGCGGCGACGTGGTCATCGGCCGCGTGGTGATCGCCCCGCAAGCGCGGGGCAAGGGACTGGGCCATGAACTGATGGAGCACGCCCTGAAACAGGCGCAGAAACGCTGGCCGCAGATGCCGATCTATCTGTCGGCCCAGGCGCATTTGCAGGGGTATTACGGGCGCTACGGCTTCAACGTCGTGGGCGAGGAGTACCTGGAAGACGATATTCCGCATATCGGCATGCGCCGAAGCTGATAGCGTCATCGCGAACCTGCTGGCGCCAGCAGGTTCGCCTTCGCATCGATCGGCTGCCGAGTTCCCTCAGGGATACTCCAACACCGTCTTGATCCGCGACAGGTTCGCCTCGATCCAGCCCTTGTCGATCGCACCCCAGCTTTTGATCCGATAGCTGCCGGCATGATTGCGCGCGCCGTCCTGCTGCTCGAACTCACAGACGATATCCAGATCCGCCAGGGCGGCGATGGTGTCCTGCGCCGTGCGCCGCGGCATGCCGGTGGCCTCGGTCAGGGCCGGGACATTGCTGGCCAGGCCGCTGTCGATCAGGTACGCCACATACAGCCGGCGGTAAAAGCTGCTCTTGGTCTTGCTCACGTCCATCGCCCGTTCCTTGTGCAGGGTTACTCGGAACCACCTGCCCTGGCTTGCAGGTCGCGCCAGGTCAGGTAGACCCGCAGGTCGAATTCCAGTTGGTGATAGCCCGGCAGCATGTGCTCGCAGAGCTTGTAGAACGCCTTGTTGTGCTCGCTTTCCTTGAAGTGCGCCAGCTCGTGGACAACGATCATGCGCAGGAACTCCGGCGCCGCCTCCTTGAACAGCGAAGCGATGCGGATTTCCTTCTTGGCCTTGAGCTTGCCGCCCTGGACCCGCGAGATCGTGGTGTGCAGGCCCAGGGCGCGGTGCGTCAGGTCCAGGCGGTTGTCGAACAGCACCTTGTCGATGGCCGGGGCGTTGCGCAGGTACTCCTGCTTCAACTCCAGGGCATAGCCGTACAGCGCCTTGTCACTCTGCACCCCGTGCTTGCCGGGGTACCGCTGGCTCAGGTAATCGCCCAGCCGCCCTTGCGCAATCAGCTGGCGCACTTGCTCTTGCAGGGTGGCGGGATAGGCCTGGAGGTATTTCAACGCGGTCATGGGACGGCAACGCAATCACGAAAGGCCGCCAGTGTAGCGAATTCAACCCGGCAACGCGCTCCAGTCGAAAGGCTCGGCAAAGCGCTCGGCATCCGCGGCGATCAACGGCCGGGCCACCAGGAAGCCCTGCACGTACTCGCAGCCGTTGGCCTGCAGCCAGCGGTACTGCTCCAGGGTCTCCACGCCCTCGGCGATCACCAGCACGCCGAACGCCTTGCACAGGTCGATCACGCAGCGCGCCAGCGCCGCATCTCGTGCCGAATCCGGCAACCTGGCGATCAGGTGACGGTCGAGCTTGAGGGTATCGAGCTGCAGATCCCGCAGGTGGGCCAGCGAACAGGCGCCCGAACCGAAGTCATCCAGCGCCACCCGCACCCCGAGACTGCGCAACAGGCGTAGCTGCTTGCGCGACTCGTCGAGGTTCTGGGTCAGGGCGTCTTCGGTGATCTCGACCTCCAACTGCCGAGGTTCCAGGCCATGGCGTTCCAGGACCTGGCGCAGTTCGGTGGCGAGGTTCGGCATGGCGAACTGGGTGCCGCTCAAGCTCACGCCCAGCACGGTCTGCTCGGCGAACAGCGTTTTCCAGGACGCCCGCTGGCTCGCACTCTGCTGATAGATCCAGCTCCCCAGGCGGCTGATCAGCCGCGCCTCCTCCAGCAGCGGCAGAAACAACCCCGGCGGCACATCGCCGACACTCGGATGCCGCCAGCGCAACAGGGCTTCGAAACCGCGCAGGCGCCCATCGGCAATCGCCACCTGGGGCTGGTACACCAGGTTGAACTCCTTGTGCTCGACCGCGCTGCGCACGCTTTCCTCGAGCATCAGCCGCGAGCGGGCACGGCCGTTCATTTCGTGGTCGTAATAACGATATTGCTGGCGCCCGGCACGCTTGGACTCGTACATGGCGATGTCCGCCGCGCGCATCAGGCCATCCAGATTGGAACCGCAATCGGGGTAGATGGCGATACCGATACTGGCCCCCAGCGCGACCTCCAGGCCATCGAACTGCTGACAGATCGATATGCGCTCGATGAGCTTCTCGGAAATCTTCGCCGCCTGTTCCGGAAACTCCAGCTCCAGCAAAGCGGTGAACTCATCGCCGCCTATGCGCGCCAGGATGTCGAAGGAGCGCAGGCAGGCCTTTATCTGTTCGGACACCCAGCGCAGCACCCGGTCCCCGGCGTCATGCCCCAGGGAATCGTTGACCCGCTTGAATCCGTCCAGGTCCAGGTACAGCAGCACCAACGACTTGTCGGAGCGCTCGCTGCGCAACAACAGGCTTTCCACGGTCTGGTAGAAGCCACGACGGTTGAGCAGGCCGGTCAGCGGGTCGGTCACTGCCTGGTATTCCAGTTGCTGGTGCAGATGACGGACTTCCGACATGTCGAGCAAGGTCACCACCATCGCCTTCTGCTCGCTCGGCAGCGGCGCACAGGACAACGCCACCGACACCTGCTGGCCCGGAGCCGTACGCAACGTGGCGTCGTGCAGGCGGTAGGTCTCGCCCTTGCGATAGCTGGCATACAGCTCGGATTCGGCCCACTGCGGCACATGGGGCTTTTGCAGATAGTCGAGCAGCCACGCCCCCTCCAGCTCATTCACCGGAGCGTTGAGCAAGCGGGAAATCGCCGGGTTGGCAAAGCGGATGACCCCGCCCTCATCCACCACCAGAATCCCCTCCGCGGCGTTGTCCAGCACCGAGGCATTGAAGGCCCTGGCACTCTCCAGGTCATGGCTCAGGCGCTGCAGTGCGCGGCGATTGCGCTGCTGCTCCAATAGCGCCTGCACCTTGGGTTTGAGGATCTGCGGATCGAACGGCTTGAACAGATAATCCACCGCGCCGCTGGCGTAGCCCTTGATCACCGCGTCCTTGGACTGCTCGTTGGCGGTGAGGAAAATGATCGGGGTCAGCCGGGTTCGCTGGCTGCCGCGCATCAAGCGGGCGACTTCGAAACCGTCCATTTCCGGCATCTGTACATCCAGCAACACCAGATCGATGTCGTGTTCCAGTAACAGACCCAGGGCCTCGACACCCGAGGCGGCGGTCATGACCTGCCAGTCGTGGCGCTGCAGGAGTGCACGCATGCTGAGCAGATTTTCGGGGTAATCATCAACAATCAGTAAGACCGAGCGGGCTTCACCTGGCCGAGTTTGCGCGCATTCCATGCTGCTTCTCTTGTCTGTGTAGGGTCGGCCTGCGAACAAGACCGGACAAATACTGAGACTTCACTCTAGACCTGGATCCAACAAAGCAGAAGCTGTCACAGCGCCATCATTTAGCCAAAGCCCGAGGCACCCGACTAACGGTCAGCCCCATAGCTGCTGAAACCGGTGGATGTGTTTTTTCGACAGATGGTTGACGCCAATTATCCGCCGGACGGGCATTAACAAAAGCCCCTTCTACGCTTATAAAGATCGCCTTCAAAAGCGCAGGCTAAAGCCTTTGTCGGTTTTTTATCCGGCATCAAATCGGGAAGCTTTGACTATGATCGACCTCGCAACCTGGAATCTGAGCATTCCCGAAGGCAGTCCACCGGCGACTATCGACACCCCCCGACTGGTGGATGGCTTCAAGGATCAATATTTCCATTCCGACACCGGCACCCTGTTCTTCTGGTCGCCCGTCACCGGTTCCCGCACCGCCAACGCCATCTACCCGCGCAGCGAGCTGCGGGAAACCTACTCCAACGGCACCCTGAAGAACTGGACCTACCCGGAAGCCGACAACCTGCTCTACGCCACCCTGGCGGTGAACCAGGTGCCGTCCACGGGCAAGATCGTCATCGGCCAGATCCACGCCTACAACAGCACCAAGCCCCTGGTGAAGGTCGAGTACCAGTACAAGACCACCACCCAGAGCGGCAACATAGTCGCCAAGGTCCGCATGCATCCGGACGATACCGATAGCCGGGTGATCATCGTCGCCGAAAACGTGCCGCTGGACCGCGAGTTCTCCTACCTGATCCACCTGAGCCCGGGCGGTGCCCTGGGCGTCAGCGCCGCAGGCTATCAATGGGACACCCAGCTCAGCAGCACCTGGCGCGACAAGCCGCTGTACTTCAAGGCCGGGGTGTACGTGCAGGACAACACCGGCTACACCACCGAAGGCGGCAAGGTGACCTTCTACAAGCTGGATATCGATCACAACGAAACCTGATCTTCTGTAGGAGCGAAGCTTGCCCGCGATAGCGGTCTGCCTGGCGACATCCATGGCGAATGTCAGGCCCTCGTCGCGGGCAAGCCTCGCTCCTGCACGATGAGGTGTTTGCCACAGACACAAAAAAGCCCGCATCGCTGCGGGCTTTTTCGTTCAACACAAAGGCTTAGTTGACCTTGGCGTTCAGCTCACCTTTGAGGTAACGCTGGAACATCGCTTCCAGGGAGATCGGCTTGATCTTCGAGGCGTTGCCAGCGGTGCCGAAGGCTTCGTAACGGGCGATGCACACGTCGCGCATGGCGGTCACGGTGGCGCCGAAGAACTTGCGCGGGTCGAACTCGCTCGGGTTGGTGGCCATCAGGCGACGCATCGCACCGGTGGACGCCAGGCGCAGGTCGGTGTCGATGTTGACCTTGCGCACGCCGTACTTGATGCCTTCGACGATTTCTTCAACCGGCACGCCGTAGGTTTCTTTGATGTCGCCGCCGTACTGGTTGATGATCGCCAGCCACTCTTGCGGAACCGAAGACGAACCGTGCATCACCAGGTGGGTGTTGGGGATGCGCTTGTGGATCTCTTTGATGCGGTCGATAGCCAGTACGTCGCCGGTAGGCGGCTTGGTGAACTTGTAGGCACCGTGGCTGGTACCGATGGCGATGGCCAGGGCGTCGACCTGGGTCTTCTTGACGAAGTCCGCGGCTTCTTCCGGGTCGGTCAGCATCTGGCTGTGGTCCAGCACGCCTTCGGCGCCGATGCCGTCTTCTTCACCAGCCATGCCGGTTTCCAGGGAACCCAGGCAGCCCAGCTCGCCTTCCACCGAAACGCCGCAGGCGTGAGCCATGGCCACGGTCTGCTGGGTCACGCGAACGTTGTACTCGTAGTCGGTCGGGGTCTTGCCGTCTTCGCCGAGAGAGCCGTCCATCATGACCGAGGAGAAGCCCAGCTGGATCGAACGCTGGCAGACGTCAGGGCTGGTGCCGTGGTCCTGGTGCATGCACACCGGGATATGCGGGAATTCTTCGATCGCCGCCAGGATCAGGTGACGCAGGAAAGGCGCGCCGGCGTATTTGCGGGCACCGGCCGAAGCCTGGACGATCACCGGAGAGTCAGTCTTGTCAGCTGCTTCCATGATGGCGCGCATCTGTTCAAGGTTGTTGACGTTGAAGGCTGGAACGCCGTAGCCGAATTCGGCTGCGTGGTCCAACATCTGGCGCATGCTGATGAGTGCCATTGTGTATCTCTCCCGGTCGAGGGTCGTTAATCGTGCAAGCCTGCCGTAGCGGCGGCTGCTATTCAAGTGATTGCAGATCGGGGGTCAACCCGGCCTGCCGGCATTATTACTACTGTAGGAGCGAGCTTGCTCGCGATGGGCTTCGGGACAACGCGATCATCCAGACGGATGGCGTTATCGTTGACGATCATCGCGAGCAAGCTCGCTCCTACAGGCCTACGGCGCTTTACAGCCGCGGCCGATCAAATCGTTGGTGGCGACCCAGTAAACCAGGCCTTCGTCACCTTTTTCGTGAAACGCCAGCATGTCGTTGCTGTACAGCGAACCGGAACCGCTCGGCTCCAGCTTCAGGCGATAGACCTGATCGGCCCCGCCCAACCGCACATCGACTTCCTTGCGGCTGCTGTCGGTGTAGCGCCAGACCACTTGCGCCTGGCTGTCGCATACCCAGGTCGTCCAGTTGTCCGTCTCGGCCGGCTTGAACAGGTCGAAGTTGGCGCAACCTGCCAGCAATCCCAGCGCAGCCACGGCGATAAAGCCTTTCATCGGTGTTCCTCGGCTGACGGCCCACGGCCGCCAGCACAACGCGTTATCGAATCAGACCCGTCAAGGGCAACCATGTTCCTTGGCCTTGGCTGGAGTCTCGTACTTGTCCAGACCATCGGGTCCCATGCGCTTGTTGATCACCGGCGCAGTCTCGGCCTGCCAGTCGGCCTGATAGCAACCTCTCTCAGGCTCTCCCGACTCGGGCTCCGACTGGGCAGGCTGACTACCGCAACCGGCCAGCAAGCCCGCGACGATCAACAGCGGTAACGTCTTGACCATATGAACACTCCCTTGCCTGGCCATTGGGGCTTCAGGCCTTGGCCCGGCTTTCCAGGACTTCGACCGCCGGCAGCACCTTGCCCTCGACGAATTCGAGGAAAGCGCCACCGCCGGTAGAAATGTAGGAGATTTGCTCGGCCACGCCATATTTATCGATGGCCGCCAGGGTGTCGCCGCCGCCGGCGATGGAGAACGCCGCGCTCTCCGCGATGGCCTGGGCCAGCACCTTGGTGCCGTTACCGAACTGGTCGAACTCGAACACGCCGACCGGACCGTTCCACAGGATGGTCTTCGACGACTTCAGCAGCTCGGCGAAGTTCGCCGCGGTTTGCGGGCCGATGTCCAGGATCATGTCGTCGGCCGCCACCTCGGCAATCAGCTTGACGGTAGCGGTCGCGCTTTCGGCGAACTCCTTGGCCACCACCACGTCCACCGGCAGCGGCACGCTGACCTTGGCGGCGATGGCGCGCGCGGTATCCAGCAGGTCCGGCTCGTACAGCGACTTGCCGACCGGGTGACCGGCAGCGGCGAGGAAGGTGTTGGCGATGCCGCCGCCGACGATCAGTTGGTCGCAGATCTGGCTCAGGCTATTGAGGACGTCGAGCTTGGTCGACACCTTGGAGCCGGCGACGATGGCCGCCATCGGCTTGGCCGGGGCGCCCAGGGCCTTGCCCAGCGCGTCCAGCTCGGCAGCCAGCAGCGGGCCGGCAGCGGCGACCTTGGCGAACTTGGCCACGCCGTGGGTCGAACCCTCGGCGCGGTGCGCGGTGCCGAAGGCGTCCATCACGAACACGTCGCACAGGGCGGCGTATTGCCGGGCCAGTTCGTCGGCGTTCTTTTTCTCGCCCTTGTTGAAGCGCACGTTCTCGAACAGCACGATGTCGCCGGCCTTGACGTCGACGCCGCCCAGGTAGTCAGCCACCAGCGGCACTTCACGACCCAGGGCACGGCTCAGGTAGTCGGCCACTGGCTTGAGGCTGTTCTCGGCGGAGAACTCGCCTTCGGTCGGACGGCCGAGGTGCGAGCAGACCATCACGGCCGCGCCTTTTTCCAGGGCCAGCTTGATGGTCGGCAGCGAAGCCAGGATACGCGCATCGCTGGTGACAACACCGTCCCTGACTGGGACGTTGAGGTCTTCGCGGATCAGTACGCGCTTACCTTGCAGATCGAGGTCGGACATCTTCAACACGGTCATGGGTCGCAATTCCTGGGTTACTGTTTTTTTGGAAACGGGAAGTTAAGAGACAGCTTTGGGTGCGGCTGTTTGCAGATAGTGTCCTGCAACGTCCAGCATTCGGTTGGCAAAACCCCATTCGTTGTCGAACCAGGCCAGGATGTTCACCAGCCGCGGGCCGGAAACACGGGTCTGGCTGGCATCGACGATCGCCGAATGCGGATCATGGTTGAAATCACAACTGGCGTGCGGCAACTCGGTATAGGCCAACAGGCCCTTGAGCGGGCCGCTGGTGGCGGCCTCGCGCAGGATCCGGTTGACTTCGCCGGTGTCGGTATCGCTCACGGTCTGCATCGTGATGTCGAGGCAGGACACGTTGACGGTCGGCACGCGCACAGCTTTGGCCTGAATTCGCCCGGCAAGTTCCGGCAGCAGCCGTTCGATACCGCGCGCCAGACCGGTGGACACCGGGATCACCGACTGGAACGCCGAACGGGTGCGGCGCAGGTCTTCATGGTGATAGGCGTCGATCACCGGCTGGTCGTTCATCGCCGAGTGGATGGTGGTGATCGACACATATTCCAGACCGATGGCCTGGTCCAGCAGGCGCAACAGCGGCACGCCGCAGTTGGTGGTGCAGGACGCGTTGGACACCAGCAGCTCGTCACCGGTCAGGCAGTCCTGGTTGACGCCGTAGACGATGGTGGCGTCGACATCCGCCTCGCTGGCCATCGGCTGGGAAAACAGCACCCGCGGCGCACCGGCGTCGAGGAAACGCTGGCCGTCTTCACGGGTGTGATAGGCGCCGGAGCATTCGAGCACCAGATCGACGCCCAGGGACGCCCAATCGATGCCTTCGGGGGTGGCACTGCGCAGGACCTTCACGCAGTTGCCATTGATATGCAGACAGTCGCCGTCGACCTTCACTTCGCCGGGAAACCGGCCATGGGTGGAGTCGAAACGTGTCAGGTATTCCACGCTGGCCATGTCGGCCAGATCGTTGATCGCGACAATCTCGAACCCGGCCGCAGCCCCCCGTTCGAACAGGGCACGCAAGACACAACGACCGATCCGGCCGTAGCCGTTGAGTGCAACTTTGTAGGGACGCGGTTGAGGCATGGGGTTCTCGTTAGCCGACAACTTCATGAGCGATACAAAACCATTGTAGGAGCGAGCTTGCTCGCGATGGACTTCAGGACGACGCGGTTATCCAGATAGCTAGCGTTATCGTTGACGACCATCGCGAGCAAGCTCGCTCCTACAAAGTGATGCGGCGACCAGAGGCCACCGCATTCGCGCTTTTTTAGTCTTCCAGCAGCTCTTCGGCCTGACCCAGGATGTTTTCCAGGGTGAAACCGAACTCTTCGAACAAGGCCGGCGCAGGCGCCGACTCGCCGTAGGTGGTCATGCCGATGACGCGACCTTCCAGGCCGACGTACTTGTACCAGTAGTCCGCGTGAGCGGCCTCGATGGCGATACGGGCGCTGACCTGCAGCGGCAGGACCGACTGCTTGTAGCCGGCGTCCTGGGCATCGAACACGCTGGTGCATGGCATGGACACCACACGCACCTTGCGGCCCTGCTCGGTCAGCTTGTCGAATGCCTGCACCGCCAGGCCGACTTCGGAACCGGTGGCGATCAGGATCAGCTCAGGCTCGCCTGCGCAGTCCTTGAGCACGTAGCCGCCGCGGCTGATTTCGGCGATCTGCACGGCATTGCGGGTCTGATGCTGCAGGTTCTGGCGGGAGAAGATCAGCGCCGAAGGACCGTCCTTGCGCTCGATCGCGTTTTTCCAGGCCACCGCCGATTCCACGGCATCGGCTGGACGCCAGGTGTCGAGGTTCGGGGTGCAGCGCAGGCTGGCGATCTGCTCGATCGGCTGGTGCGTCGGGCCGTCTTCGCCCAGACCGATGGAGTCGTGGGTGTAGACATGGATCACGCGCTGCTTCATCAGGGCCGACATGCGTACCGCGTTGCGTGCGTACTCCATGAACATCAGGAAGGTCGCGCCGTAAGGCACCAGGCCGCCGTGCAGGGCCACGCCGTTCATGATGGCGGTCATGCCGAACTCGCGAACGCCGTAGTACATGTAGTTGCCGCTGGCGTCTTCGGCGCTGACACCCTTGCAGCCTTTCCACAGGGTCAGGTTGGAACCGGCCAGGTCGGCCGAACCGCCGAGGAATTCCGGCAGCAGCGGGCCGAACGCGTTCAGGGCATTCTGGCTGGCCTTACGGCTGGCGATGGTTTCGCCCTTGGCCGCGACTTCGGCGATGTAGGCATCGGCCTTCTCGGAGAAATCGGCCGGCAGGTCGCCGCTCAGGCGACGCACCAGTTCGTTGGCCAGCTCGGGGAATTCGGCGGAGTAGGCGGAGAAACGCTGGTCCCACTCGGCTTCGACGGCGCGACCGGCTTCCTTGGCATCCCATTCGGCATAGATGTCGGCCGGGATTTCGAACGGGCCGTGGTTCCACTTCAGCGCGGCGCGGGTCAGGGCGATTTCCTCGGCACCCAGTGGCGCGCCGTGGCAGTCTTCCTTGCCTTGCTTGTTCGGCGAGCCGAAACCGATGGTGGTCTTGCAGCAGATCAGGGTCGGCTGCTCGCTTTTGCGCGCGGTGTCGATTGCGGTCTTGATCTCTTCCGGGTCGTGACCGTCGACGTTGCGGATCACTTGCCAGTTGTAGGCTTCGAAACGCTTTGGCGTGTCGTCGGTGAACCAGCCTTCGACTTCGCCGTCGATGGAAATGCCGTTGTCATCGTAGAAGGCAATCAGCTTGCCCAGGCCCAGGGTGCCGGCCAGGGAAGCGACTTCATGGGAGATGCCTTCCATCATGCAGCCATCGCCCAGGAACACGTAGGTGTGGTGGTCGACGACGTTGTGGCCGGGACGGTTGAACTGCGCCGCCAGGACCTTTTCCGCCAGGGCAAAGCCCACGGCGTTGGCCAGGCCTTGGCCCAGCGGGCCGGTGGTGGTCTCGACGCCCGGGGTATAGCCGAATTCCGGGTGGCCCGGGGTGCGGCTGTGCAGCTGGCGGAAGCTCTTCAGGTCGTCGATGGTGACGTCGTAGCCGGTCAGGTGCAGCAGCGAGTAGATCAGCATCGAGCCGTGGCCGTTGGACAGCACGAAGCGGTCACGGTCGGCGAAGGATGGATTGCTCGGGTTGTGCTTCAGATAGTCACGCCAAAGTACTTCGGCGATATCAGCCATCCCCATAGGGGCGCCGGGATGGCCGCTGTTGGCTTTTTGCACGGCATCCATGCTGAGGGCACGAATGGCGTTGGCACGCTCACGACGGCTTGGCATCGCTGATCTCCTGGGGGTTATCTAAGTCGGGTTGAATAAAAACGAATCGGAAAAAGGCGTGCATTTTCCCTCAGCCGGTAGGCGGGGGCAATGACAGATAATGACTCTGGCGCGTTTTTCCGGTCGATAAAGGGGCAATCGCCTGATGAAACCATTCCGCAGTTCGTTTGTAGAACCCAGGGACCTGCGTTAAGTGCCATCTATCGAGCAATATCAAAACTTTTTGATATTGATCTTGCGAGGTTGGGGGTGCGTCACTAGACTGCTGGCCTTATGAATTTACGCGCGCCCTCCATGAACCATGACGACTGCGACGAGCTGGCAGCCCTGTGCAAGGCCGGCGGCGACCCGCTGCGGCTGAATGTATTGCGCGCGCTGGCCAACGACTCGTTCGGCGTACTGGAACTGGCACAGATCTTCGCCATCGGCCAATCCGGCATGAGCCACCACCTGAAGGTCCTGGCCCAGGCCGACCTGGTGGCAACCCGCCGCGAAGGCAACGCGATCTTCTACCGGCGCGCCCTGCCCCACACCGAACTGCTGGGCGGCAGGCTGCACGCCGCCCTGCTGGATGAAGTGGACAACCTGACGCTGCCCGGCGAAGTGCAATCGCGTATCGGCCTGGTGCACCGCCAGCGGGCGGCCGCCAGCCAGGACTTTTTCTCACGGGTCGCGGAGAAGTTTCGCGCCCAGCAGGACCTGATCGCAGGACTGCCCCAGTACCGCGAAAGCGTGCTGGCGCTGCTCGACAAACTGAACTTCACGGACACCGCCACGGCGATCGAAGTCGGCCCCGGGGATGGCAGTTTCCTGCCGGAACTGGCCCGTCGTTTCGCCCGGGTGACCGCGCTGGACAACAGCCCGGCCATGCTCGAACTGGCACGCCAGGTCTGTGAACGCGAAACGCTGGCTAACGTCAGCCTGCAATTGGCCGATGCACTGAATGGCGTGAGCCTGGCGGCCGATTGCGTGGTGCTGAACATGGTCCTGCACCATTTCGCCGCGCCGGCCGATGCGCTCAAGCGCCTGGCCGGTTTGCTACAACCGGGCGGCAGCCTGTTAGTGACAGAGTTGTGCAGCCACAACCAGAGTTGGGCCAGGGAGGCCTGCGGTGATCTCTGGCTGGGGTTTGACCAGGATGATCTGGCCCGCTGGGCCACCGCTGCGGGACTGGTTCCCGGAGAAAGTCTGTATGTAGGTTTACGTAATGGTTTCCAGATCCAGGTCCGCCACTTTCAGCGACCGGCTGGCGACACTCACCATCGGTAAATTTTAGGAAACCGTCGAGATGAGCGAATACTCCCTTTTCACCTCCGAGTCCGTGTCTGAAGGGCATCCGGACAAAATCGCCGACCAGATTTCCGATGCGGTGCTGGACGCCATCATTGCCCAGGACAAGCACGCCCGCGTAGCGGTGGAAACCCTGGTCAAGACCGGCGTGGCCATCGTCGCCGGCGAAGTCACCACTTCGGCCTGGGTTGACCTGGAGCAGATCGTTCGTGACGTCATCACCGACATCGGCTACACCAGCTCCGACGTCGGTTTCGACGGCGCGACCTGCGGCGTGATGAACATCATCGGCAAGCAGTCCCCCGACATCAACCAGGGTGTCGACCGCGCCAAGCCTGAAGACCAGGGCGCCGGCGACCAGGGCCTGATGTTTGGCTACGCCAGCAACGAAACCGACGTGCTGATGCCGGCCCCGATCACCTTCTCGCACCAACTGGTGCAGCGCCAGGCCGAAGCCCGCAAGTCCGGCCTGCTGCCGTGGCTGCGTCCGGATGCCAAGTCCCAGGTCACCTGCCGCTACGAAGGCGGCAAGGTGGTCGGCATCGACGCCGTGGTCCTGTCGACCCAGCACAACCCTGACGTGTCGTACAAAGACCTGCGCGAAGGCGTGATGGAACTGATCGTCAAGCACGTGCTGCCGGCCGAACTGCTGTCCAAGGACACCCAGTTCCACATCAACCCGACTGGCCAGTTCATCATCGGCGGCCCGGTCGGCGACTGCGGCCTGACCGGTCGCAAGATCATCGTCGACAGCTACGGCGGCATGGCCCGTCACGGCGGCGGCGCGTTCTCCGGCAAGGACCCATCGAAGGTCGACCGTTCGGCCGCCTATGCCGGTCGTTACGTGGCCAAGAACATCGTCGCCGCCGGCCTGGCCGAGCGCTGCGAGATCCAGGTGTCCTACGCCATCGGCGTGGCGCAACCGACTTCGATCTCGCTGAACACCTTCGGCACCGGCAAGATCAGCGACGACAAGATCATCAAGCTGGTGCGCGAAGTGTTCGACCTGCGTCCGTACGCGATCACCACCATGCTCGACCTGCTGCACCCGATGTACCGCGAAACCGCGGCCTACGGCCACTTCGGCCGTACCCCGCAAACCAAGACCGTGGGTGATGACACCTTCACCACCTTCACCTGGGAAAAGACCGACCGCGCCGAAGCCCTGCGCGCCGCTGCCAACCTGTAATCCCGGCAGCGCTTACCCAAGCCCCGCACGGCTCGCCTTGCGGGGCTTTTTTGTGGCTGAAGGTTTCATGATTTGCAGGGCGCTCCTACGGGGTCAGCCTGATTCCCAGGGGTATAAGGCGGCTCGCGAAAAAACTGGCGCATCGTCCAACCAGCCCGCGAAATACCCGGCAATCCATACGCCCTTTCTCCCTCCCGCCCACCCCTCTAGCCTGCAGCCTGACTCCCCGAGCAAGGATGCTCCCCATGCCCTACAGAGCCACGCTATTGGCCGCAGTCCTCCTGAGCGCCATCGCCCTGCCGAGCGCCGCCAGCCCGTGCCCCGACTGGACACCTGCCCAGGCGCAAACCGAAACGGCCACCCTGCAACAGCAAATCAATCGCTGGGACGACAGCTACCACCGTGAAGGCCTGTCGCCGGTGACTGACGAGCTCTATGACCAGTCCCGCGCCCGGCTCGAACATTGGCAAAGCTGTTTCCCCACCGTCAGTGCAGACCGCGCCAACCCGCTACGCACCGCACGCGGTACTGTCCCGCACCCCATTCCCCATACCGGCGTGGAGAAACTGGCCGATGAAAGTGCCGTACGCCAGTGGCTCGCCGGGCGCGAGGAGGTCTGGGTACAGCCCAAGATCGACGGCGTGGCCGTGACCCTGATCTATCGCCAGGGACGCTTTCAGCAAGCCATCAGCCGCGGGGATGGCCTTCAGGGCCAGGACTGGACCGGGCCCGCGCAACTGATAAGCGCCATCCCCAAACGCCTGCCCGAACCGCGGGACCTGCTGCTACAGGGCGAGCTCTATTGGCGCCAGAACGATCACATACAGGCCAAGGCCGGCAGCCTGAATGCCCGCGGCCAGGTCGCCGGCCTATTGGCGCGCAACCAGCTGGACCCTCGGCAAGCCAGCCGGATCGGCCTGTTCGTCTGGGACTGGCCCCAAGGCCCGAGCACCCTGGCGCAGCGCCTGGCCGGCCTCAAGGCCCTGGGGTTTGCCCACAGCAGCGAATACAGCCAGCGCGTCAGTACGTTCGCCGAGGTCCGGCACTGGCGAGAGCACTGGTATCGCTCGGCCCTGCCCTTCGCCAGCGATGGCATCGTCCTGCGCCAGAGCCGACATCCAGAGGCGCAACGCTGGCAGGCCAAGGCGCCCTACTGGATCGCCGCGTGGAAGTACCCGTTCGCCCAGGCCCTGGCCAGGGTGCGCAAGGTCGACTTCAAGATCGGCCGCACTGGCCGGATCACCCCGATGCTCGAACTGGAGCCGGTCCTGCTCGACGACCGGCAGATCAGGCGGGTCAGCGTCGGCTCGCTGCCGCGCTGGCAAAAGCTGGATATCCGCCCTGGCGATCAGGTGTCGATCAGCCTCGCCGGCCTGACCGTCCCGCGCCTGAACGCGGTGATACTGCGCACGCCCCAGCGTGTTCCGCTGCAGGTTCCGGATGCCTCGGCCTTCCATGCGCTCAGTTGCTGGCACCCCCTGCCCGGCTGTGAGAGCCAGTTCCTCGCACGCTTGACCTGGCTGAGCGGAAAATCCGGGCTGGACCTGCCCCATGTCGGCGCCGGCACCTGGGAGAAGCTGGTGGACGCCGGACTGATCAACGGCTTGGTCGATTGGTTGACCCTTGAGCCTGCAGAGCTTGCTAACATTACCGGCCTTGGCGAACGCAGCATCGCGCGTTTGCTGAGCAGCCTGCACAGCGCCCGCCGGCAGCCGTTTCATCGCTGGCTCAAAGCCCTTGGACTGCCACCGACCGGCGACGCCAGGCTCGAAGATGGCTGGGCGGCGCTGGCGGCCAGAACCACCGAGCAATGGCAGGCCCAAAGCGCTATCGGCCCGGGACGCGCCGCTCAGTTGAGCGCCTTTTTCCGCGATCCGCAGGTCCTGGCCTTGAGTGAAGAATTACGTGCCGCCGGAATCGAAGGCTTCTGAGGCTTTTACAGCCGGCGGCGTTGAACCCCGGGGACGCAGATGGCTCAAACAGCCCGTCGCCCCACTCCTGCTATTCATCTTTTCACATGGAGCCTTTATGAAATTTCTTGCACCGCTCACCCTCTTCGCCGCATTCGCCCTGACAACCCCAGCCCTGATGGCCGCCGAGCAGGCCCCGGAACTCACCGGCTGCGCCGCCAAGCGCCAGGCCATCAGCACCCAGCTCGAACAGGCCAAGGCCCACGGCAACAGCGAACAACAGGCCGGCCTGGAAAAAGCCCTGAGCGAAGCCACCACGAACTGCACCGACGCCTCGCTGAAAAAGGAACGCGAAAACAAGGTGCTGGACGCCAAGCATGAAGTCAGCCGGCGCCAGACCGACCTGGACAAGGCCATGAAAAAAGGCGACGCCGAGAAGATCAACAAGCGCAAGGACAAGCTGGCCGAGTCCCGCAAGGAATTGCAGGAAGCCCTCGACGAACTGGACAAGTAAGTTCGAGCCGCTGCGGCAGATGTGCCCGCCGCAGACACCTCAGGCGACAGGATCAGTGATCGCGAAACTCTTTATGGCAGGCGCTGCAGGCATCTTCGACTTTCTGTACCGCCGGCCCCAGGTTGCTGGCCTTGTACGGCTGGACCTTGCTGGCGATGACCAGTTCACCGGTGGCCGCCTCGAGAGTGCGGGCCAGTTCCTGGAAACGTGCCTGCTTCTGCCAGACATCGTCAGTCGCGCTGCTGTGCTCCTGTTCCTTGACCTGCGGGAAGTGCTTCCAGGGTTCGTGGGACAGGTTGTCCAGCTTGATCGCGCCTTCGGTAAAGCGCGGGCCGTCGAACGGGATACGCCCACGGAGCATGCCGCCCAGGTCTTCACCGGTCTTGAGCATCTGTTTGAAGATCGCCTTGCGCTGACCCAGCGGGGAGTTCGGGTCGACACCGCCGCAGGCGGACAACGTCAGGCAGGCCAGCAATACAACAGAGAGTCTTTTAAGCGTCATGGTGGCTTCGGGTCACAGGAAACGGCCGCCAGTATCCTCGCCTGTCCGGCAAAGACCAATAGCCCTATTAACAATATGGATTGCCTGACGCTGCCATGCGCCCAGGCAAGCCGCAAAGGAAGTACCCAATGAACACCCGTTTCAAGCTGTGGCGTCGACACCTGGCCTGGGCCTTGCCGACCGCGATCCTGCTGGCCGGATGCAATGGCGGCGAAGTCGGCAAGCCACCCCAGCCTCACGCTATCGCCACCTATACCAGCGCCAGTTGGGAAGCCTTGCCCACTGTGTCCGACGACGACCTGCTGGCCGGCTTCGGTTCCTGGCGCAGTGCCTGCACCCGGCTGAAAGCCGACCCGGTGTGGGGCCCGACCTGCGCGACGGCGGCCAATGTGCCACTCACCGCCCTCGATGTCCGCAGCTTTCTCAAGCAGCACCTGGACGTCTACGGCCTGCGCTCGGCCAGTGGCAGCAGCAACGGCCTGATCACCGGCTACTACGAGCCGGTCTATCCGGGCAGCCTGACCCAGACCCAGGCCGCGTCAGTACCGGTATATGGCGTGCCGGAAGACATGATCATCGTCGCCCTCGACAGCATTTATCCCGAACTCAAGGGCAAGCGCCTGCGCGGCCGCCTCGAAGGCCGGGTGCTGAAACCCTACGACGATGCCGCGACCATCGAGACCAAGGGGGTCAAGGCGCCGGTGATCGCCTGGCTGACCGACCCGATGAACCTGCAATTCCTGCAGATCCAGGGCTCGGGTCGTATCCAGCTGGAAGACGGGCGCCAGTTGCGCATCGGTTATGCCGACCAGAACGGCCACCCGTACCGTCCCATCGGCCGCTGGCTGGTGGATCAGGGCGAGCTGAAGAAAGAAGACGTGACCATGGGCACCATCGCGGCCTGGGCCAAGGCCAACCCCAATCGCATCCCGGAACTGCTGGGCAGCAACCCCAGCTACGTGTTCTTCAACCGCAACCCGGACAGCAATGAAGGCCCGCGCGGCTCGCTGAACGTACCGCTGACCTCCGGCTACAGCGTGGCGGTGGACCGCAAGGTGATCCCCCTGGGCAGCCTGTTGTGGCTTTCCACCACCCGGCCGGATGGCAGCAGCCTGATCCGTCCGGTGGCGGCGCAAGACACCGGTGGCGCGATCGCCGGCGAAGTTCGCGCCGACCTGTTCTGGGGTACCGGCGACGCGGCCGGGCAACTGGCGGGAGACATGAAACAGCAGGGCCAGATCTGGATGCTCTGGCCCAAGGGCGCCACGCTGCCGAAAGTGCCTGAAGTCACCGACAGCAAATAGCCCTGGCACCGCTGCCGCCTCGTCGAGAGGCGGCGGCAGTAGTGACGAAGATCAGATAGAAACGAAAAAGAAGCTGGCAATCAGCGCCATGCCGACGAACCACACCAGCGACCGCAGGATCGCCCAGTCCGCCAGGTAGCAGATGATGTACAGCAGGCGGCTGGTGATGAACAGCACCGCCAGCACATCGATGGTCACCAGTTCGGCGACGTTGGCGATGTGGGCGATGATCACCCCCGCGGCAAAGGCCGGGGTCACTTCAAAACTGTTGAGCTGCGCCGCTTGCGCCCGCCGGGCGAAACCCTCGAGGGTTTCGAGGTAGGCCCGCGGGTCATGGTTCTGCCGCAGGCCAAAGTTGCCCCCGCTGAACTTGGCGATGCTGTTGCACAGGTACGGCAGGAAGATGGCGATCAATACACACCAGAAAGCGACGGTCATGGCAGAGTCCTTTTTAAAGTCATGAGGGGAGCGGGGTCAGAACTTCATCACCAGCATGCCGATCAGCACCAGCCCACAAGCTAAGAGCCGAGGTCGGCCGAAAGGTTCTTTCAGGTAACGCATACCGAACAACACCACCAGGATCACGCTGATTTCCCGCAGCGCCGCCGCCTCGGCGATCGATCCCAGCTGCATGGCCCACAGCACCAGAGCGTAGCTGAACAATACGCAGAATCCGACGCTCAACCCCAGCCTCCATTGTTCGCGCCAGAACAGGCTGAAGGCCGCACGCTTGCGCAGCAGCGCCAGCAACGGAAAGGGCCAGGCGCTGAGCAGCGTCACCCACACCAGGTAATCCAGCGGATGGGACCAGCGGCGCAATGCCTGGCCGTCGATAAAGGTGTAGCAACCGATGCACAGGCCGATCAGCGCCACCACCGGCAACATCGACCATGGCAGGCGGTCGCCGCCACCGCCCTGCCACAGCAGGCACAGCATGCCGAAAGGGATCAACAGGATGCCGAGGATCTGCTGGGGGCTGAGCACCTCGCCCGCGAAGATCAGGGTCAGGGCCAGCACCACCAGGGGCGAAAGACCGCGCATCAATGGGTAGACCAGACCCAGGTCGCCGACTCGATAGGCCTGGATCAACAGGTAGCGGTAGAGCAACTCGAAAACCGCCGACGCCAGGATCCACGGCCAGATCTGCAGCGGCGGCCACTCGACGAACCTCAACATCAATGCCACGAACAACAAGGCGACGCTGTCCATGCAGGCCACCACCAATAACCGTTCGCCACTGAATTTGATCAGGGTATTCCACGCCGCATGCAGCAGCGCCGCCACCAGAACCAGAGTTGTCGCCAGCACCTCACACTCCCTGTTTGCGATAAGAGAATCGATTCACCTAAGGGCCTCGGCTGTCTATACTGACGCCGACCACGCCGCACTCAGTTGCGCATATCCATTCCAATAATTCCTGCCGCTGCCCGATCCGCCGGACCTGATCCGATGGAGGAGCAATGCCGGCATGCGTATGCCTGATCAGGGCGTCAAGACTACAGACAGAGAATCCTCGCATGCCACTCGCCTTGCTCGCACTGGCTGTTGCCGCCTTCGGCATCGGTACCACTGAATTCGTCATCATGGGCCTGCTGCCCGATGTCGCCCGCGACCTGTCCGTCAGCATTCCCCATGCCGGCCTGCTGATTACCGGTTACGCCCTGGGCGTGGTGTTCGGCGCGCCGATCCTCGCCGTCGGCACCGCCAACATGCCGCGCAAGGCCACGTTGCTGGGCATGACCCTGATGTTCATCCTCGGCAACGTGCTCTGCGCGCTGGCGCCGAACTACGCCACGCTGATGGCCGCGCGGGTGATCACCGCGCTGTGCCACGGTGCGTTTTTCGGCATCGGCTCGGTGGTCGCCGCCAGCCTGGTGGTGCCGAACAAACGCGCCCAGGCGATCGCCATGATGTTCACCGGCCTGACCCTGGCCAATGTGCTCGGCGTGCCGCTGGGCACGGCACTGGGGCAATACGCCGGCTGGCGCTCGACCTTCTGGGCGGTGTCGGTGATCGGGGTACTCGCCGCCATTGCCCAGTGGTTCTGGCTGCCCCGGCACATCGCCATGGACAAGGCCAACCTGGCCAGCGAGTTCAAGGTCCTGGGCAAGACCAACGTGCTGCTGGCCCTGGGCATGAGCGTGCTGGCCTCCACCAGCCTGTTCAGCGTCTTCACCTATATCGCGCCGATCCTGCAGGACGTCACCGGCGTCAGCCCCCATGGCGTGACCATCATGTTGCTGCTGTTCGGCGTCGGCTTGACGGCCGGCAGCATGCTCGGCGGCCGCCTGGCCGACAGCCGCCTGCTGCCGTCGCTGGTGACCATGGCGCTGGCCGTGGTGTTGGTGCTGGCCGCGTTCAGCCAGACCAGCCATCTGCTGATCCCGGCGGCGATCACGTTGCTACTGTGGGGAATCTTCGCCTTCGCCCTGTGCCCGATCCTGCAATTGCTGATCATCGACCAGGCCCATGAAGCGCCCAACCTGGGCTCGACCCTGAACCAGAGCGCCTTTAACCTGGGTAACGCCGCCGGCGCCTGGATCGGCGGGCTGGTCGTCGCCAGCGGCGCCGACCTGGCCGACCTGCCGTGGACCGGCGCACTGGTCGGCGGAGTGACGGTGCTGACCGCACTGCTGTTCATTCACCTGCAACGTCGCCAGGCGGCCGCGATCAATGTATCCGGCTGAGCCCCGACGAGCGCGCGACTGACCCACGGTCGCCTGCAGAACCGCGCACTGGCCGACCGGCTCACCGACAGAAGAATCTGAACTTTCCTTGTCGGTGTGCCCCGGGCCGCCAGTGGCCCATCAAACCCTTGCTCGATGGCTTTCGGGCTTTCTTTTCACGTTTCTATCCAAGGGACTCCGGATGCTTGAACTCGTTGCCGCCTTCATCTGCCTGACCACCCTGCTCACCTACGTCAACTTCCGCTTCATCGGCCTGCCGCCGACCATCGGGGTGATGGTCACCGCCCTGCTGTTTTCCCTGCTGCTGCAAGGCTTGAGCTTCCTCGGCTATCCCGGCCTGGAAGAGCATGTGCAACAGCTGATCGGCCAGATCGACTTCGGCGACCTGCTGATGAACTGGATGCTGTCGTTCCTGCTGTTCGCCGGCGCCTTGCACGTCAACCTCAACGACCTGCGTAGCTATCGCTGGCCCATCGGCCTGTTGGCCACGGTCGGCGTACTGATCGCCACGTTCGTCATCGGCAGCCTGGCCTACTGGATCTTCGGCCTGTTCGGCTGGCACGTGAGCTTCCTCTATTGCCTGTTGTTCGGCGCCCTGATCTCGCCGACCGACCCGATCGCGGTGCTTGGCGTGCTGCGTACCGCCAACGCCTCCAAGCCGCTGAAAACCACCATCGTCGGCGAGTCGCTGTTCAACGACGGCACCGCGGTGGTGGTGTTCACCGTGCTGCTGGGTATCGCCCAGCTCGGCGAAACCCCGACCGTCGGCGCCACCGCCCTGCTGTTTGCCCATGAAGCCATCGGCGGCGTGGTGTTCGGCGGGCTGATCGGCTACCTGGTGTACCTGATGATCAAGAGCATCGAGCAACACCAGATCGAGGTGATGCTGACCCTGGCCCTGGTGATCGGCGGCTCGGCGATGGCCAGCGAACTGCACGTCTCGGCACCGATCGCGATGGTGGTGGCGGGCCTGATCATCGGCAACCTGGGGCGCAACCTGGCGATGAACGACATGACCCGGCGTTATCTGGACGGCTTCTGGGAACTGCTCGACGACATGCTCAACGCCCTGCTGTTCGCCCTGATCGGCATGGAGCTGTTACTGCTGCCGTTCAACTGGCTGCACCTGCTGGCCGCGAGTCTGCTGGCGGTGGCGATCGTGCTGTCGCGCCTGCTCACCGTGGCTCCGGCCATCGTCCTGCTACGCCGCTGGCGCAGCGTGCCCCGCGGCACTATCCGGGTGCTGACCTGGGGTGGCCTGCGCGGCGGGGTTTCGGTGGCGCTGGCCCTGGCCCTGCCATTGGGCCCGGAGCGCGACCTGGTGCTGAGCATCACCTACATCGTGGTGCTGTCGTCGATCCTCCTGCAGGGCCTGACCATCGGCAAACTGGTGCGCCATGTCACCCAGGATGCACCGGCGGTCACCCAGGACGCTCACTGATCGTTTTTTGATCGATCGCGGACCCGCCCAGGGTCCGCAGTCGTTTTTGGCAGGCCACTTTCACTGCGCACCTGGGCATGGCTGATCAGGGCGAAGATGAAGCTGCCGCCGATGATGTTCCCCGCCAGCGTCGGCCCGGCGAACACCCACCAGAAATCCCGCCACGGCAACTCGCCGGCGAACACCAGGTACGAGACCTCCACCGAACCGACCACGATATGGGTGAAGTCCCCCAGGGCCATCAGGTAGGTGATCAGGATGATGATCCACATCTTGGCGCTCTCCATGGACGGGATCATCCAGACCATGGTGGCGATCATCCAGCCGGAGACGATGCCCTTGGCGAACATCTGCCCGGCATCGTTCTCCATGACCTTACGCCCGATATCGAGGAAGGCCAGGTCGGTCCTGGCGTCGAAAATCGGCAGGTGCAGCATCACGTAGGCCACCAGCAGCGTGCCGCACAGGTTGCCCACCAGGACCACGCCCCACAAGCGGCACAGGCGCGCGAAATTGCCCAGGGTGGGTTTGCTCATGATCGGCAGCACGGCCGTCAGGGTGTTTTCGGTGAACAGTTGCTGGCGCGCCAGGATCACCGCCAGGAACCCCGCGCAGTAACCGAAACTGGCAATCACCTTGAACCCTTCGCCGTCGGGCAGGCGCGAGTCGAGCAGGCCCATGCCCATCAGCGACAGGCCCATGGTCAGGCCGGCGGCCAGGGCCGACCACCAGAGCGCTGCGACGCTGCGCTCCAGCTCCTTGTCGCCCTGGGTACGGATGATCTCGTGCAAGACCGCCGCGCGGGGCGGCTGGTTCTTGTCTACGTCGTGCTGCTCTTCGGGAGAAAGGCCCGGGGTCTTGCCGTCTGTCTGCACGTTAATGGCTCCTGAACCTGTGGGTACCTTGTCAGGTACGACATCCGGGGTTCAGGGCTCGTTCAGTGCCCTCATGCAGGAGCAGGCAGACTCACACCCACAGCGGTCAGGCGATGGGCTCGTCGTCCTTGAACTGGTCTTTCACGTACCGGATCTCGGTACGACCGTGAGGAGCCGGCAAGCCGTCCTCGCCCAAGTTGACGAAGACCATCTTCTCGACGGTGAGGATGCTCTTGCGGGTGATCTTGTTGCGCACTTCACAGGTCAGGGTGATCGAGGTCCTGCCGAACTCGGTGGCGGTGATGCCCAGCTCGATGATATCGCCCTGGCGCGAGGCGCTGACGAAGTTGATTTCGGAAATGTACTTGGTGACCACGCGCTGGTTGCCCAGCTGGACGATGGCGTAGATCGCCGCTTCTTCGTCGATCCAGCGCAACAGGCTGCCACCGAACAGCGTGCCGTTGGGGTTGAGGTCTTCGGGTTTTACCCATTTGCGGGTGTGGAAATTCATACTCACTCCTGACCGTCTTGCCGATTGATGCCGGCATCATGGCAGACCCCGGCGCAGAGCTCTATTGAGCTTCTACTATGGTCGCGATAACCGTTCGATCATCGTCCGACAGAAATCCTTGGGAAGTCGCTGGCAGACGGCTATAATCGCCTCCGTTTCAAAACGGTAACGATCACCTGATACCGTTTTCCCGCCACCTGTCCGAGGGGCGCTGCAGCAGGTTCGACCTGTCAGGCTCGGATGGGGCGTTGTCTGGCCGTGATGGTTCGGTCAGTCACTAAACGCACAACGGCGCCCATTCGCATACTTACGAATGGAGGCTCTTCATGAGCGCTGTCATCACGCCTGCAGATTTTACCGACTACAAAGTCGCCGACATGTCCCTGGCCGCCTGGGGCCGTCGCGAAACCATCATCGCCGAATCGGAGATGCCGGCCCTGATGGGTCTGCGTCGCAAGTACGCCGCTGAACAACCGCTCAAGGGCGCGAAGATTCTCGGCTGCATCCACATGACCATCCAGACTGCCGTGCTGATCGAAACCCTGGTTGCCCTGGGTGCCGAAGTACGCTGGTCGTCCTGCAACATCTTCTCGACCCAGGACCAGGCCGCTGCCTCCATCGCTGCCGCCGGTATCCCGGTATTCGCCTGGAAAGGCGAGACCGAGCAAGAGTACGAGTGGTGCCTGGAGCAGACCATCCTCAAGGACGGCAAGCCTTGGGACGCCAACATGATCCTCGACGACGGCGGCGACCTGACCGAGCTGCTGCACAAGAAGTACCCGCAGGTGCTGGATCGCGTCCACGGCGTGACCGAAGAAACCACCACCGGCGTGCACCGCCTGCTGGACATGCTGGCCAAGGGCGAGCTGAAGATCCCGGCCATCAACGTCAACGACTCGGTGACCAAGAGCAAGAACGACAACAAGTACGGCTGCCGTCACAGCCTGAACGATGCGATCAAGCGCGGTACCGACCACCTGCTGTCCGGCAAGCAAGCGCTGGTCATCGGCTACGGTGACGTGGGCAAGGGCTCGGCCCAGTCCCTGCGCCAGGAAGGCATGATCGTCAAGGTTTCCGAAGTCGACCCGATCTGCGCCATGCAAGCCTGCATGGACGGTTTCGAACTGGTTTCGCCGTTCATCGACGGCATCAACACCGGCACCGAAGCGAGCATCGACAAGGCCCTGCTGGGCAAGATCGACCTGATCGTGACCACCACCGGTAACGTCAATGTTTGCGACGCAAACATGCTCAAGGCCCTGAAGAAGCGCGCCGTTGTCTGCAACATCGGTCACTTCGACAACGAAATCGACACCGCTTTCATGCGCAAGAACTGGGCATGGGAAGAAGTGAAGCCGCAGGTGCACAAGATTCACCGCACCGGCCCAGGCGCTTTCGACGCCCAGAACGACGACTACCTGATCCTGCTGGCCGAAGGCCGCCTGGTGAACCTGGGCAACGCCACCGGTCACCCAAGCCGCATCATGGACGGTTCGTTCGCCAACCAGGTTCTGGCGCAGATCTTCCTGTTCGGCCAGAAGTACGCCGACCTGTCGCCAGCCCAGAAAGCCGAGCGCCTGACCGTTGAAGTACTGCCCAAGAAACTCGACGAAGAAGTGGCCCTGGAAATGGTCCGCGGCTTCGGTGGCGTGGTCACCCAACTGACCAAGCAGCAGGCTGACTACATCGGCGTCACCGTCGAAGGCCCGTTCAAGCCGCACGCTTACCGGTACTAAGAGCAGTTGCAAGCCTTGAGCTTCAAGCGGCAAGCAAAGGCCACAAGCCGTGCTTGCCGCTCGAAGCTTTCGGCTTCGTCCCTATTTGCTTAAACAGTTTCAAGCAGCCCGTTCCAGGCACAAGAGCTGAGCGCACCTCCGCTACTCTTGCAGCTTGTGGCTTGCAGCTTGTAGCTGGAGGTTTCCTCCATGTCCCAAGATCGTCGCTACAGCTTCGAGTTCTTCCCGACCAAGACCGATGCTGGGCATGAAAAACTGCTCGCCACTGCCCGCCAGCTGGCCAGCTACAACCCCGACTTCTTCTCCTGCACCTACGGTGCCGGTGGCTCGACCCGCGACCGCACGATGAACACCGTGCTGCAGCTCGAAAGCGAAGTGAAGATCCCCGCCGCACCGCACCTGTCTTGCGTGGGTGACAGCAAGGCCGACCTGCGTGGCCTGTTGACCCAATACAAGGCCGCCGGCATCAACCGTATCGTCGCCCTGCGCGGCGACCTGCCTTCGGGCATGGGCATGGCCAGCGGCGAGTTGCGTCACGCCAACGACCTGGTGAGCTTCATTCGTGAAGAGACTGGCGATCACTTCCACATCGAAGTGGCGGCGTATCCGGAAATGCACCCACAGGCGCGCAATTTCGAAGACGACCTCAACAACTTCGTGCGCAAGGCCAACGCCGGCGCCAACAGTGCGATCACCCAGTACTTCTTCAACGCCGACAGTTATTTCTACTTCGTCGAACGCGTGCAACAAATGGGTGTGAACATCCCGATCGTGCCCGGCATCATGCCGATCACCAACTACAGCAAGCTGGCGCGTTTCTCCGACGCTTGCGGCGCGGAAATCCCGCGCTGGATCCGCAAACAACTGGAAGCCTACGGCGACGACAGCCAAAGCATTCAGGCGTTCGGCGAACAGGTCATCACCGAAATGTGTGAGCGTTTGTTGCAAGGCGGTGCGCCAGGATTGCACTTCTATACTCTGAACCAAGCCGAGCCAAGCCTGGCCGTCTGGAACAACCTGAAGCTGCCGCGTTAACCGCCCGACAGCATCGGAAAAAGGCCTTGGCGAAATCCAGGGCCTTTTTTTTAACCCCCATACATCCGAAGGATCGCCGTAGATGTCCACAGGCAGCACCGCAGCACGCCCACAATTGATCTATCTGGTTTACGGCGCCGCGACCTATCACCAGGAAGCCGCGTTCAGTATTGCCAGCGCTCTGGCCGGGCTGCGCGAAACACCGGGCAAAGCCCTCGATATCCAGGTCTTCACCGACAATCCCGCGCCTTACCGCGACCTGCCTGTGCGCGTGCGCCCCTTGGACGAAAACACCCGCCAGGCCTGGATCGCCCCACACGGCTACCACTTTCGCGCCAAGCACGTGGTGATGCAGCAGGTGCTGCAAGAGTCCGAACTGGCGTTGCTGATCGACACCGATACCTTTTTCCACTGCTCGCCGCTGGAGCTGTTTCGCCGCATCCAGCCCGGCACCCTGCTGTGTAACGCATTCGGCATGTGCTACGGCGCCAACAAGGAGTCCGGCCTCTACCAGACCCTGGCCAGCTTGCTGCAGGAACGCAAACTCGCCGACGACCAGATGCCATTGCTGAACTCCGGCGTGATCGGCCTGCACCGCGCGGACGCCGATGTGCTGGACCGCTCCATCGCCCTGATGGACGAGCTGTACCCGCTGGCCAACGGCGCCTACACCCTCGAAGAGTTCTGCCTGTCGGTGGCGGCCTATCGCACCAAGAAAGTCCGCGAATGCCCCGACCTGATCCACCACTACTGGAGCCGCAAGCAGCTGTTTCGCGCCAAGATCAAGGCCTGGCTGGACAAGCACGGCGCAGCGCCTACCAGCGGCGTCGCCCTGGACGAAACCCGCCTGGTCACCGCGACCCTGCCACGCCCGCCGGCGTTGCAACGCCTGGCCTACAAGATCGTGACCCTGGCCCTGCCCGGGCACCAGCGGCAGTTCATGCGTGAAATCCTCTACGGCTGCTACCGCCACACCAACGAATTCGACCAGGCCTGCGCCCCGGTCTGGTGGGAGAAAGCCCGGGAAAACGCCGAAGGCCGCCTGAGAAAACCGCTCAACAGCCATCAACTCGAGCGCTGGTTCAACCACCCGGTGATTCGCCTGGTACTGGGCCAGCGGCGCAAGGCCATCTACCTGCATCTGATCGAGACAAAGGCTGACTGAGGCTTGAGCTAGACGGCCTCTAGCATTGGACGACCTCCCGTCGTAATCTCCAGCGATGCCCGTCATTGCCCAGCTGCTGACAGCCTTTATCTGCGCTTGCCTGAGCCTCACCGCCCATGGCGAGAAGCTGCGCATTGTCACCGAGCCCTGGGCCCCTTATGTCTATGAGGAACAGGGCAAGGCCCAGGGCCTGGATTACGAAACCACGGCCATCGTCTTCCAGCGCCTGGGGATCGAAGTCGAATGGCAGTTCCTGCCCTGGAAACGTTGCCTGGCCATGCTCGAACAGGGCCAGGCCGACGGTGCCCTGGACATCTTTCACAGCAACGAACGCGAAAGCAGCCTGCTCTACCCCAGCGAGCCGCTGTCGGACGTCGAGTTCGTGATGTTCTATACCAACGCCCGGCCCTTTCCGTTCCGTACCCTGGAAGACTTGCGCGGGCTGACCGTGGGCACCTCCCCCGGCTACCTGTACAGCCAGGACTTCAGGGAATCCACCCTGTTCAAGCACGAACCGGCGCCGACCCACGAAGCCAACTTCGGCAAGCTGCTGCGCGGCCGTATCGACCTGCTGATCACCGATCGACGGGTCGGCCAGCACCTGCTCGACCAACTGAACATTCGCCAGCAGATCACCGAGAATCCGGTGGTCATCAGCCGCCAGAGCCAGTTTCTGGCCGTGCGGCGCAATGCCGGCATGGACTTGCTGGTGCAGCGTTTCGGCGCAGAACTCAAGCGCTTCAAGCGCGAACCGGCCTACGCCGAACTGAGCGCCCGCTATGGCGCGGCGCCGGCCATCGCCGACTCAAGCGCAATGCCGCCCGGCACACCGCGCAAAACCGTTGAGCAGCAGGAAAGCAGCGCACACTGATTGCTCTGTTATACTCCGGCCTTCCCGCCAGGCTCACGCCCGGACGCTCGATCCTGTTCAAGGCATCTCGATACCGCTACAGCGCAGCCACAAGGCCCGCGCGAGCCCTCGCCGATGAGCCTTCAGGAGCCAGCAGGACCGGACGGGATTGCGTCCTCTTAAACGCCATTCGCGCCAGGCAAGACTATCCCTCTGGGCCAAGCCCTCACTAAAACAGGATTACTCATGTCCTTTGCTTCCCTCGGTCTCTCCGAGGCTTTAGTCGGCGCCATCGAAGCCGCCGGCTACACCCAGCCTACTCCGGTGCAACAGCGGGCCATTCCCGCCGTGTTGCAAGGTCGCGACCTGATGGTCGCGGCACAGACAGGTACTGGTAAAACCGGCGGTTTCGCCCTTCCGATCCTGGAACGGTTGTTTCCCAACGGTCACCCGGACAAATCCCAGCGTCATGGCCCGCGCCAACCGCGCGTACTGGTCCTGACCCCGACCCGCGAACTGGCCGCGCAAGTGCACGAGAGCTTCAAGGTCTATGCCCGCGACCTGAAGTTCGTCAGTGCCTGCATCTTCGGCGGCGTCGGCATGAACCCACAGGTTCAGGCCATGGCCCGTGGCGTCGACGTGCTGGTGGCCTGCCCCGGCCGCCTGCTCGACCTGGCCGGCCAGGGCAGTGTCGACCTGTCCCACGTGGAAATCCTCGTGCTCGACGAAGCCGACCGCATGCTCGACATGGGCTTTGTCCATGACGTGAAGAAAGTCCTCGCGCGCCTGCCCGCCAAGCGCCAGAACCTGCTGTTTTCCGCGACCTTCTCCAAGGACATCACGGACCTGGCCGGCAAACTGCTGCACAACCCCGAGCGCATCGAAGTCACGCCACCGAACACCACGGTCGAGCGTATCGAGCAACGGGTGTTCCGCCTGGCCGCCAGCCACAAGCGCGCCTTGCTGGCCCACCTGATCACCGCCGGCGCCTGGGAACAGGTGCTGGTCTTCACCCGCACCAAGCACGGCGCCAACCGCCTGGCCGAGTACCTGGACAAGCACGGCCTGACCGCCGTCGCCATCCACGGCAACAAGAGCCAGAACGCCCGCACCAAGGCCCTGGCCGACTTCAAGGCCGGTGAAGTGCGGATCCTGGTCGCCACCGATATCGCCGCCCGAGGCCTGGACATCGACCAGCTGCCACACGTGGTCAACTTCGAGCTGCCGAACGTCGACGAAGACTACGTGCACCGTATCGGCCGTACCGGCCGTGCCGGTCGTTCGGGCGAAGCGATCTCGCTGGTCGCGCCGGACGAAGAGAAGCTGCTCAAGAGCATCGAGCGCATGACCAAGCAGAAGATCCCCGACGGCGATCTGATGGGCTTCGATGCCAGCGCCGTGGAAGCCGAGAAACCGGAAGTGCGCGAGCGTCCGGACGTGCGTAACCCACGCAACTCCCGTGGCCCGCGTGGCGACGGTCCGAATGGCGGCGGTGGCGGCGGCGGTCGTAAAGACAAAGGCAAGGACAAGGGCAAGGACAAACCGGCCGCTCGCGGCGACCGCCCGGCCCGTGAGCAGAAGCCTCGCGAAGGCACCCCGGCCCGCGAACAGCGCCAGCCGACGCCACGCGCCGACCGCGCCCCGGATGAGTTCCTGGACGACGACGTGGACAACTTCGGCAATCGCGCCGACTACGTCAGCCCGTACCAGAACAAGAACAACCAGGGCCGCGGCCGTCGTCCTGGCGCGCCAGCCCAGGGTGCAACCAGCAGCAACGCGCCACGCAGCGGCGGCCAGGGTCGCTCCGGCGGTCCGCGCACCAGCAACGGTGCCAGCACCGGCACCCCGCCTGCCAAGCGCAACGGCCCACGCAGCGGCGCTCCACGTGACGGCCAGGCCCGTCGCGAAGAGTCGCGCAATCGTCGTCCGGCCCGTGACGACCAGGCGCGCCAGGAGCCGGCGGTGCAGAACCCGCGCGGCAACCAGCCGAAGATCATGCACAAGGAGTCGAAAGCCGACCGCTTCCCAACACCCGAGCAGCTCGATCAACTGCCAAGCCGTCCACGTGGCGAGAAACCAGCCTTGCTGACCCGCAATCGCTGAAGTTTTCGCGACAATAAAAAACGCCCCTGATCTCGCGATCAGGGGCGTTTTTTTATGTTCTCTGTAGCCGCTGCCGAGCCTGCGAGGCTGCAGCTACAGGCGAAGCATTACTTCGCTTTCACACCTTCGAAGGTGATGTACAGCTGAACGGTGTCGGACTGCGGGCCAACATCCATCCCGTCCTTGTTGAACTCTTTACGGCTAATGCTGGTGGTACCTTCAAAACCGGCACGGTAGCCGCCCCATGGATCCTTGCCTTCACCCAGGAAGGTGGCCTTGACCACGATAGGCTTGGTCACACCGTGGAAAGTCAGGTCGCCAGCCACATCGGCGGTCTGCTTGCCATCAGCATTCTTGCCGGTTGGCTTGACGCTGGTAGAAACGAACTTCGCGTCAGGGAATTTGCCCGACTCCAGGAAGTCCTTGCTGTTGACGTGCTTGTCACGCTCGGCGTGGTTGGTGAACACGCTGGCGGTGCGCACGTTGACTTCGATCTTGGCGTCTTCAGGCTTGGCCGCGTCGAAGCTGAACTTGCCGTCCAGGTCCTTGAAGGTACCGGTGATGAAGCTGTAGCCCAGGTGGCTGATCTTGAAGTCGACGAAGGCGTGCTGGCCTTCCTTGTCGATCACGTAGTCCGCGGCCATCGCCTGACCGGCAGACAGCAGAGCAGAACCGATTGCCAGAGCGGCGAGAGTCTTTTTCAACATGCTTTCTATTCCTTTTGAGTCGAGGTTGAGCATCAGGCTTTGCGCCCCAGCATACGAGCCAGGGTCGCGTCACGATCGATAAAGTGGTGTTTCAAGGCAGCCAGAGCATGCACCCCGGCGAAGATCACCAGGGCCCAGGCCAGGTACAGATGCACCTCGCCGGCCACATCTGCCTGGTCCGGCAGTCCGGAAACCAGGGCAGGAATTTCAAACAGGCCAAACACCGGAATCCCGACACCGTCTGCGGTGGAAATCAGGTAACCGGCAATCATCACAGCGAACAGACTGAGATAAAGGAAGGCATGGCCGAAGGTGGCGCCCAGGCGCGTCAGGCGACCGTGGTTGGCCGGTGCCGGCGGCGGCGGGCTGACAAAGCGCCACAGCACCCGCAGCAACATGATCGCGAACAACGTCAAGCCAATGCTCTTGTGCAGGTCCGGCGCATCTTTGCGCCAGGCACTGTAGTAATCCAGGCCGACCATCCACAGGCCCAGGGCGAACAATCCAAAGACTGCCAGCGCCACGCTCCAGTGCAGAAAAATGCTTACCCAGCCGTAGCGGGAAGAAGAGTTACCTAGCTGCATCACTTGAATCCTGTAAGAACTGCTGCCCAAGACTATCGATTTAACTATCGAATTAAAGCGGAAATTTTCGCTTTGAAATATCGAGAAATACGATGTTGATCCTACGAACACTAAATTAACCAGGCATTAAGGTCTACGGGGGAAAAACGTGACAGACCGTCCTGCGACCGCGACCAATTCGCCCTTCCAGGCATGCAATGGGTTGTGACACGGCCTGGCATTGCATAGGCTTGCGCGATTGTTTGCTCGCGTACTTCGAGCCGCCTCCAGGAGACTGAACATGGGCCTCAACAACCAGTGGATGCAACGCGATCTCGCGGTGTTATGGCATCCCTGCACCCAGATGAAAGACCACGAGCAGCTGCCGCTGATCCCGATCAAGCGCGGCGAAGGTGTGTGGCTGGAGGACTTCGAAGGCAAGCGCTACCTCGACGCGGTCAGCTCCTGGTGGGTCAACGTGTTCGGCCACGCCAACCCGCGCATCAACCAGCGCATCAAGGATCAGGTCGATCAACTGGAGCACGTGATTCTCGCCGGCTTCAGCCATCAGCCGGTGATCGAGCTGTCCGAGCGCCTGGTGCAGATCACCCCGGAAGGCCTGACCCGCTGCTTCTATGCCGACAACGGTTCGTCGTGCATCGAAGTGGCGATGAAGATGAGCTTCCACTACTGGTTCAACCGCGGCCAGAAAGACAAGAAGCGCTTCGTCACCCTGACCAACAGCTACCACGGCGAAACCATCGCCGCGATGTCGGTGGGCGACGTGCCGCTGTTCACCGAGACCTACAAGGCCCTGCTGCTGGACACCCTCAAGGTGCCGAGCCCGGACTGCTACCTGCGCCCCGAAGGCATGAGCTGGGAGGAACACTCGCGCAACATGTTCGCGGCCATGGAGCAGACCCTGGCGGAACACCACGACAGCGTTGCCGCGGTGATAGTCGAGCCGCTGATCCAGGGCGCCGGCGGCATGCGCATGTACCACCCGGTGTACCTCAAGCTGCTGCGCGAGGCCTGCGACCGCTACGGCGTGCACCTGATCCATGATGAGATCGCCGTCGGATTCGGTCGTACCGGCACGATGTTCGCCTGCGAACAGGCCGGCATCCGCCCGGACTTCCTCTGCCTGTCCAAGGCCCTGACCGGCGGCTACCTGCCGCTGGCCGCGTGCCTGACCACCGACGAAGTCTACAGCGCCTTCTACGACGACTACCCGACCCTGCGCGCCTTCCTCCACTCCCACAGCTACACCGGCAACCCGCTGGCCTGTGCGGCAGCGCTGGCGACCCTGGATATCTTCGAGCAGGACAACGTCATCGAGAACAACCGGGCGCTGGCCCAGCGCATGGCCAGCTCGACCGCGCACCTGGCGGATCACCCGCACGTTGCCGAAGTACGCCAGACCGGCATGGTGCTGGCCATCGAGATGGTCCAGGACAAGGCCAGCAAGACCGCCTACCCGTGGCAGGAACGCCGTGGCCTGAAAGTCTTCCAGCACGCCCTGGAGCGTGGCGCCCTGCTGCGTCCGCTGGGCAGCGTGGTGTATTTCCTGCCGCCCTACGTGATCACCCCGGAGCAGATCGACTTCCTCGCCATCGTTGCCAGCGAAGGCATCGACATTGCTACCAACGACAAGGTCAGCGTGGCGGTACCCAAGGACTTCCACCCAGGCTTCCGCGATCCGGGTTGAGCCCCTCGCCGGCAAGCCCGCCGTTTTGCAGAGGCGGGCTTGACGCAAAGATCCATTGACCCACCTCGAACCGAATTTTCCCCAGAGAACCACCATGAGACTGTCCCGCTTCTTTATCGACGCCCCCCTGAGCCTCGGCGAGCACGAGCTGCCGGAAGCCCAGGCCCACTACATCGGGCGCGTGCTGCGCATGGCCGAGGGCGACGCGCTGCAGCTGTTCGACGGTTCGGGCAACGAATTTCGCGGCACGCTGCTGGAAGTCGGCAAGAAACGCGTGGTGGTCCGGCTCGATGAAAGCTTCGCCGGGCAGGTCGAGTCGCCGCTGCAGATCCACCTCGGCCAGGGCCTGTCCCGGGGCGAGCGCATGGATTGGGCGATTCAGAAGGCCACCGAGCTGGGGGTGAATGAAATCACCCCGATCTTCAGCGAGCGCTGTGAGGTGCGGCTCAAGGATGAGCGCGCCGACAAGCGCCTGGCCCACTGGCGCCAGGTGGCCGTCAGCGCCTGCGAACAATGCGGGCGCTCACGGGTGCCGGTGATTCATCCGCCGGTGCTGCTGGCCGACTGGATCAAGCAGACCCAGGCCGACCTCAAGCTGGTGCTGCACCCGGTGGCCGAGCCGCTGGTGAGCCACGCCAAGCCTGCGACCCTGGCATTCCTGATCGGCCCGGAAGGCGGTCTGTCCGATGCCGAAGTGGACCAGGCCCAGGGTGCGGGCTTCCTGCCGGCGCGCCTCGGGCCGCGGGTGCTGCGCACCGAAACCGCGCCAGTGGTAGCGCTGGCGGTAGCCCAACAGCTGTGGGGCGACTTCTAACCCGTCCCCGCCTCTGTAGGAGCCAGGCTTGCCGGCGATGGTGGCGCTGCGGTGAGTCAGACAAAACGCTTCGCGGGCAAGCCTCGCTCCTACAGAGGCCACTCAACGCTTACTCCACCGGATCGCTTACTGGTTTGGCGATGATCGCCTTCAGCTCGCTGGTCATCGGGAATTCCAGGTTCAGGCCCTTGGGCGGAATCGGCTGCTCGAACCAGCGCTGGTAGATGCCGTTGATTTCCCCTGAGCGGTACAGGTCCGCCAGGGTGGCGTTCACCAGCTCCAGGAACTGCGGATCGTCCTTGCGCACCATGCAGCTGTAGATTTCCCGCGACTGCTCCTCGCCGACCACCACCCAGTTGTGCGGATCGCGGGCCTTGGCCCGTTCGCCGTAGAGCAGCGCGTCATCCATGTAGAACGCCGCGGCGCGACCCGATTGCAGCATCTGGAAGGCTTCGCCGTGGTCCTTGGCGCTGATCACGAACATGTCGATCTTGTGCTCGACGTTGTAGCTCTTGAGGAAACGCTCGTTAGTGGTGCCGGCGGTGGTCACCACGTTCTTGCCGCGCAGGTCGGCGAAACTCTTGATCCCGCTGTCCCTGGCGGTCAGCAACTGGCCTTTGACGTAGATGAAGCCGTAGGAAAACGCCACCTGCTTCTGCCGTTCGGCAGTCACCCCGGTGGAGCCGCATTCCAGGTCCACGGTGCCGTTCTGCACCAGCGGAATGCGCGTCTGCGACGTCACCAGGTTGTACTTCACCGCCAGTTGCGGCAGCGCCAGCTTGTCGCGGATGCGCTCGACGACCTTGCTCGCCAGGTCCACCGAATAGCCCATGGGTTTGCCACTGTTGTCACCCACGTAGGAAAACGGCACCGACGCATCGCGATAACCCAGGGTAATACTGCCGGCAGTGGCGATCTTACCCAGGGTGCCGGTCAGCGGCGCCTCGCTGGCGTACAGCGGGGAGCCGAGCAACAGGCCCAGGGTGCAGCCGAGCAACGTGATTTTTTGCATTGTTATTCTCCGTTGTGGGTGAAGGCGTTAGCGGCGAACCGCGATGACAGTGATTTCCACCAGGATGTCCGGGCGCGCCAGGGCGGCCTGCACCGTGGTGCGGCTTGGCGCCTGGCCCGGGGACAGCCAGGCCGACCAGACCTCGTTCATCGCGGCAAAGTCCTGCTGGATGTTTTTCAGGTAGAGGGTCGCACTGAGCAGATGATCCTTGTCGCTGCCGGCCTCGGCCAGCAAGGCGTCGATCTTTGCCAGCACTTCGCGGGTCTGGCCGGCGGCATCGGTGGCCTGGCCCGGCACCTGGCCGGACAGGAACAGCAGATCGGCAAAACCCACGACAGCGCTAAGGCGGTCATTGCTGTGGAGACGCTGGATGGTCATGGGACAGCTCCTTGTACGCGAAAGAAATCAGGCGGCATGGGGCTCGAGCCCCTGCATGTCGATGGAAGTGCGGCGCTGGCCGATCAGCTCGGCCAGCAGGCGCCCGCTGCCACAGGCCAGGGTGAAACCCAGGGCGCCATGGCCGAGGTTGAGCCACAGGTTGCGGTAGCCGGTGGCGCCGATCAGCGGTACGCCGCTGGGGGTCGCCGGGCGCATGCCGGCCCACTCGATGGCGGCATCGTAGTCACCGGCATTGGCGAAGGTTTCCCGGGCCTGGCGCTGTATCAGGGCCAGGCGCCTGGGGTCCAGGGCCGGGTCGAAACCGACGATATCGACCATGGCCGCCACCCGCAGCTGCTGGCCGATCCGCGCATAGACGATCTTGCGGTTGTAGTCGGTGATGCTGATTTCCGGCGCCCGGTGCCCCGCGCCGATCGGCACGCTGAGGCTGTAGCCCTTGAGCGGGTACAGCGGCAGCTTCAGCCCGGGCAACGCCAGTTCGCCACTGCGATGACCGGCGGCGAGTATCAGTTGGTCCACCGCCAGCACCTCGTCGCCCAGCTCGATGGCCTGCACCTGGCCGCCGGCCTGACGAATACCGGTGACCTGACGCCCGGTCAGCAGCTGGCAGCGGCCGGAAGCCTGCAACCGCGCCACCAGTTGCTGGCAGAAGGCGTGGCAGTCGGCCACTTCTTCGTCCGGGGTGAAGATGCCGCCGACAAAGGGCGCGCCACCAAGGGTCGGCTCCAGTTCCGTGCATTCACCAGCGGACAGCACCTGCTGCTGGCGCGGATCGGCCAGGCCGTGGCGGGCGTGCTCGAAGCTCGTGGTTTCACGAAAGGTCACCAGCTTGCCGTTGCGCCGCCAGTGAAAACCGTCGAGCCGGTCCTCCTCGCGCCAGCTCTGCAAGGTGGCCTGGCTCAGCAGTGCCAGGCGCAGCAGATGGGCACCGTTGCGGCGGTTGACCGAGCCGCGGCAGGCCGCCAGGAACCCGGCCATCCAGCGCCACTGCGCCGGGTCCAGGCGCAGGCGCAGCTTCAGCGGCGAGTCGCCACGCAGCATCCAGCCCAGGGCCTGCCAGGGCACGCCGGCATCGGCCAGCGGCGCCACGTAGCGGTACGACAGCTGGCCGCCGTTGGCGAAGCTGGTCTGGCTGGCGAAGGCGTCGCGCGCCTCCACCAGGCTGACGTCGAACCCCTCGCGAACCAGGGCGTAGGCGCTGGCCAGGCCAATGACCCCGCCGCCGATGATGCAAACCCGCTGTGCCATGTCAGTCCTTAAAGCCTTGTTGAGCGGGCTTCAGGTTAGGACCAGGTGACAGGCCCGGGACAATGAATAAAGATGGACCACCCATAAACAAAGGTTATGGACTCATCATGCGACTGCGCCATATCGAGATTTTCCAGGCCATCCGCCAGACCGGCTCGATCAGCGGCGCGGCGCAACTGCTGCACGTCTCCCAGCCGGCGGTGACCAAGGTCTTGCAGCACGCCGAGCAGCAGCTGGGCTTCCCGCTGTTCCTGCGGGTCAAGGGCAAGTTGCAGGCCACCCCGGAAGCCCTGGAGCTGGAGCGCGAGGTCGACAAGGTCAGCGAAAGCCTGCAAGGGGTGCGGCGCCTGGCCCAGAGCCTGCGTCGCGAGCCGGGCCACAGCCTGCGGATCGGCGCCACGCCGGCGCTGGCCTTGTCCTTGTTGCCGCCGGCCATCAACCAGTGGACCCGGCGCTACCCGGACATCGTCTGCGAGCTGTCCAGCGCCCACAGCCGCGAGCTGGTGCAGAACCTGCTGATGCGCGAGATCGATGTGGCCCTGACCCTGCAACGCCCGGATCATCCGGGACTGACCGCCCAGGCCCTGGCCAGCGGGGTGCTGGTGGCGCTGGCGCCGCTGGATTACTGGCCCCAGGCGGCCAGGGGCACGCCGCTGCCGTTGATGGAGCTGGCGGGGGCGCCCTTGATCGGCCTGTCCAGCGCCGACCCGCTGGCGGCGAAACTCGACGGTTACCTGAAAGCCGTGGAACCGGCGCCGCGGGTCAGCATCGCTGTGCAGACCTACTCCCTGGCCCGGGCCATGGTCGAATCCGGGGCCGGGCTGGCGGTGATCGACCCCTTCACCGCCCTCGGCGCCTCGCCCGCCAGCACCGCGATTCGCCCGCTGACCCCGGCGCTGCCGATCACCCTGTATGCCGTGACCCGCGTGGCGGAGGCGTTGCCGCACACCTTGAGCAGCCTGCTGGAGATCTTCGGCGGCCGGGCGCAGGAGCAGCTGGATCGGTTGATGACCGGGGATTGAAGCGGCCCTGCCGGGCCTTATCGCGAGCAAGCTTCGCTCCTACAGATACGGCGCAGATCCTGAAACTTCGCGTTCTTCTGTAGGAGCGAAGCTTGCTCGCGATGAACGATAACGCGGTCGCCGATCAGAGCACGTAGAACAAGATCGCCACGAAGTGCAGCAGGCTGCCGGCGATCACGAACAGGTGCCAGATCCCGTGGGCGTGGCGCAAACGGCTGTCGAGGGCGAAGAAGATGATGCCCACGGTGTAGAGCACCCCGCCCGAGGCCAGCCAGGCAAAGCCGGCGGGGCCCAGGGCCGCCAGCAGCGGCTTGACCGCCACCAGCACGATCCAGCCCATCACCGCGTAGATCACGATGGACAGGATGCGCGCCTCGGAGCGCGGCTTGATCTCCTGCAGGATGCCGATCAGTGCCAGCCCCCAGACGATCCCGAACAGCGTCCAGCCCCAGGGCCCGCGCAGGGTCACCAGGCAGAAGGGCGTATAGCTGCCGGCGATCAGCAGGTAGATGGAGAAGTGATCGACCTTCTGCATGATGCTTTTCGCCCGCCCGCGCACGCTGTGGTACAGGGTCGAGGCGCTGTACAGCACCAGCAAGGTGAAGCCGTAGATCGCCACGCTGACAATTTTCCAAGGGCTGCCGTCGAGGCTGGCCAGCACCAGCAGCCAGATCCCCCCGACCAGTGCCGCAATCGCGCCCACCAGATGCGTCCAGGCGTTGAGTCTTTCCCCGTGATACATGTGCCACTCACCTCCCAAGGCGAAAATCTGCGCAAGGCTCAGGCCTGTAGCCTGAAAGCGCAATGTTTCCAAATAAAGCCATGGACGAAAAAACCTCCAGCCAAGTCATGACCCGGCAGGCACAATCGAAGCATTCGAATAAGAGCGCCCATCATGCTGATCGATGAAGAGTTGACCCTGAAAAAGCTCGAAGTGTTTCTGGCGTTCATGCGCACCGGCAATCTGGCACGCGCCGCCGCCGAGTTGCAGACCAGCAATGTCAGCGTGCACCGGGCCATTCACTCCCTGGAAAGCGCCCTGCGCTGCCCGCTGTTCAAGCATGAAGGACGTAACCTGACACCGCTGGAAAGCGCCTTCGTCTTAGAAGAACGGGCGCAGAAGCTGATCCAGGACGTGGTCGAAAGCGTGCGCCTGACCCGCGAAGCAGCCGGGTTCTCGGCGGAACGCTTCAAGCTCGGCTCGTTGTATTCATTGACGGTGAAGACCGTGCCGCAGCTGATCATGGGCCTGAAGCTGCGCCGTAGCGAGCTGAATATCGACCTGATCCTGGGCTCCAACATCGACCTGTTGTACAAGCTGAAGAACATGGAGGTCGACGCGATCCTGGTGTCCCTGGACGACAGCGTCAGCGACCCGGACTGCGAGCAGATCCCGCTGTTTTCCGACGATATCTTCCTCGCCACGCCGGCCGACTCGCCGTTCGCCCGGCAGGCGGAAGTCGACCTCAGCGATGTGCGCGATGCGACCTTCATCACCCTGACCCAGGGCTTCGCCACCCATCAGGACGGGGTGCGGGTGTTCAAGCAGGCGGGGTTCGAGCCGAAGGTGGCGATGCAGGTCAACGACATCTTCACGCTGCTGAGCATGGTCAGTTCGGGGGTGGGCTATGCCCTGCTGCCGGGAAGGATTGCCGCGGTGTACGAAAACCGCGTGAAGTTGATTCCGCTGCAGGCGCGCTACCGGCTGCAACAGCATATCGGCGTGGTGTTCCTCAAGGCCAAGGAGCGCGACCCGAACCTGCTGGCGCTGCTGGCCGAGTGCCGGATGTATGCCAACCGGCAAGACACATAAAGCGCGGTGTTTACACGAGCGCTATCGCGAGCAGGCTCGCTCCTGCAGAGACCGTATACCTCTGTAGGAGCGAGCTTGCTCGCGATGAAGCCAGCCGCCCTACCCCACCAACCCGCGCACGATGAAATACAGCAACGAAGGCCCGAGCAGGCAACCCAGCCCGGTATGGAAGGTCGCGGTCAGCGCGCCATAGGGCACCAGGCGCCGGTCGGTCGCCGCCAGGCCCGCGGTCACCCCGCTGACGGTGCCGGCCAGGCCGCCGAAGACCATCGCCGAACGCGGGTTGTCCAGGCCCATCCAGCGCGCCGCCATGGGCGTGCCGACCATCACCAGGATCGCCTTGATCAGCCCCGTGGCGATGGACAGCGCCACCACATCGGAGCTGGCGCCGATCGCCGCCCCGGTCACCGGACCGACAATGTAGGTCACCGCGCCGGCGCCGATGGTGGTCATGCTCACCGCATCGCGATAGCCGAAGGCCCAGGCGATGCTCGCCCCGACAATGAACGGCAGCACCGTGCCGAGAAACAGCGCGATAGCGCCGATCATCCCGGCCTTGCGTGCCTCGGTGGCCTGGACCTCGAAGGCCGTGGCGACAATCGCGAAGTCGCGCAGCATGGCGCCGCCCATCAGGCCGATGCCGGAGAACAGCGCCAGGTCCGCCAGGCCCTTTTGCCCACCGGTGACAGTGCCACCAACCCAGGCCAGCACCAGGCCGATGACGATGGCGATGGCCGAGCCGTGCACCCGGCCGAACGTCAGGCGCTTGGACAGTAGCACCGAGACCCACATGATCACGCCGACGAAGGCGAAAGCGGTGACCAGGCCGTTGTGTTCCAGGCCTTTCTCGATCAGATCCCACATATCAGCGTCCCCCTGCCGCAGCGGCACCAGGGGCGACAGCGTCCGGTTCGTCCGGCAACGGTTCGCCTTTGTTGGTGCGGCTGATCAGGGCGATGGTGCAACCACAGAGCACCACCGAACCAATGGCCGCCAGCACCGCTACCGGGCCGCCGTGCAGGGCGGTGACCACATTCTGTTGCGCAGCCATGGCCACCACCACCGGGATGTACATGGCGCCCCAGAAGCCGACGCCCATCTCGCAGTCCTTGGTCATGCCGCCGTGCCTGTGCATCCACAGCCGCGCGCAGATCAGCAGGATCATCGCGATGCCGACACCGCCGACGTTGGATTTCACCCCCAGCAGGACGCCGAGCATGTCACCGATAATCACCCCTGCCAACGTACAGATCGCCAGCAGCGCCACACCGTAAATAATCATTGTTGTAGTCCTCAAAGTGCATCGTCGAAGTTGTTGTTCTTGTGCTTCGCCAGCTTGAGTCGGTGTCTAGGGTTGGCGGTTTCCCTCCTCACGCAACAGCGCCTGTAAGGTGTCGAGCCGGGCCCCGTCGCAGGCCATCACGGTGCCCTGTTCGAACACCCGGCGCGCCAGAACGGTCAGCACCGCGCCGGGCGGCAGTTCGATCTGCAGCCGCACGCCGCGCTCATAGGCGCTTTGCACGGTGCCGCGCCAATCCACCACCCGGCACATGTTGAACGCCAGGTCGTCGCGCAACTGCTCCGGCGTACGCAGCGGCCGCGCCCGGCTGCCGCTCAGGTAACCCAGGCGCGGCGGCTGCAACGCCACCCTGGCGAACGCCTCGGCCAGGGCCTGGGCCGGCTGCTCCAGCAGCGGGCAATGGGACGGCACGCTGACCGCCAGACGCTTGGCCACCCCGACACCACAGCCCCGGGCCAGCTCGGCGACCTGGGCCATGGCGGCATCGCTGCCGGCGATCACCACCTGGCTATCGGCATTGATATTGGCCAGGTACACCGGGTTGTCCGGGCGGTGCACCCGGGCCAGCAAGGCCTCCACCGTCGCCAGTTGCAGGCCGACGATCGCGGTCATGCCATAACCCTGTGGGTAGGCCTGCTGCATCAGCTCGCCGCGCAGGCTGACCAGGCGCAGTGCATCGCCGAAATCCAGGGCGCCGGCCACCACCGCAGCGGGATAGGCGCCAATCGACAGGCCCGCCACGTAATCCGCGCCCGGCCCGTTTTCCAGCAACACCCGGGCATGGGCCACGCCGGCGATCAGCAGGCACAACTGCACCGCCCGGGTAGTCGCCAGGGCCTGGGGCGAATCCAGGGCCAGGGCATCCTCGCCCAGGACCTCGCTCGCCTGTCGCAGGCAGGCCTCGGCCAGGGCGCTGGGCGGCAGCCGATGCAACATCCCCGGCTGCTGCGCGCCCTGGCCCGGAAACACCAGCAGGCTGCTCACGCCACCTGCTCCAGGGCCTGCCACGGATCGCCGACCAGCCGCGCGCCGCTGGCGCTTTTCAGCAGCACCCGCGCCGATGTCCCGGCCCACTCGCGCAGGGCCACGGCGCCGTTGGGTGTCTGCAATTGCAGGTCCACCGGGCAGACGGCGGCGTCGAGCAGCGCCAGCAACGCCCGGGCCTCGACCCGGTCCATGGGCTGCGCAGTGCGCAGGATCAGGTCCAGGTCGCTGTGTCGATGCAGCGCCGGCACGCCGCTGGCCAGCTCAAAACCGGCGCTGCCGCTGACACCCCAGGCCAGGCCGAGGGCATCCAGGGGTTCACGCAACCGAGCCAGTGCCTGGAGTGCTGGCCAGGCCCGATCCGACTCGACATGGCACAGCGCTTCCGGGCGCACCCGGCGCTCGATGGCCGCCACCGCCATCAGCGTCCCGTAGCGCTGTTCCCGCAGCCGCCCACGCACGCCCACCGCCACCTGCCCGGGCGCGGTCAACGCACGGCGCACCACCACCGGTTGCCCGGCGGCCATGGCCGCCACCGCCCAGGCCGGGGCATCGGCGGGCAACTGCCGAGGGGACAGGCCCCACAGCAGGTCATGGGGCAGCAAGGCGCTGGTCATGGCACTCACCACTGCTCGCGCAACAGCTGGCGGACCCGGCTGGAAGCGCCGCGGTTGCTGGCCCCCAGGCGTCCCGACAGATCGCGGCCATGGGCCCGTGCATCGGCAATCGCCTGGCCCAGGCATTGCCGTACCAGGGTCAGGTCGTCGGCGGTCGGCTGTTCGATCTGGCTGACCGACAAGGTTTCCCAGAGCAGACCGAGGCTGGCATAGCTGTCGATGTCATAGGCCATGGGCGGCACACTGGCGGCCAGGGCCTCCAGTTCCTCGACGCTGCGCAGGGTGACCCGCGCCGCCGACGCCTTGCCCATGGCGTGCACCATCACCCCCGGGTCGCGCAGGGCGATCAGGCGGTTGACCTGGTAACCGTGGGCCAGGAAGGCCCCGGACATGGCCTTGCCCACCAGCAGGCCGATCACCGGATGCCCGGCCAGCCGGGCCCGGGCATAGCTGTCGGCGGCCGCGGCCAAGGCCTGATGGATGCCCAGGGCCTCTTCGCGACGCCCATAGGCCTGGCTCGGCACGTCGACTATGGCGATCAGCGCGCGCTTGACGCTCTGCTCACGGTCGGCCTCGATCGCGTCGTCCACCGCCTTGGCCAGGCCCCAGCCTTCCAGCAGGCCGACCTCACCATTGCGCGCCCGCACAAAAGGGTTGGCCGGGTCGGCGACCACGGCGATAAACCGTACCGGTTGCTGCTCCAGCGTGGCGTCCGCCACCTTCAACGAGGCCGGCAAACCCGCTACCGGGGCGGCGCCCGCGCTCAGAGCCGTGAACCAATGCAGGCCCCGCAGGGAATAAGCACTCATGAGCGGTCTCCTCGATACAGCTGGCGAACCGTCGCCGGGTCGATCTGTGGATGGCTGTCCAGCCGGGCCAGGCGTTGCAGGTACAGCTCGGCCTGCCGGCTGCGTTGCGCGCTGGGCAGGCCCTGGGCCAACAGTTCGCCGACCTGTTGGCGGATCTGCGCCACATCGTCGGCCACATAGCGGTCCGCCAGGCCACTGGCGAAACGCTGCTCGCCGCCGGTCAGGCTCCAGATAAAGGGTCGGTCGCGGGAGTCGTATTCCTCGAGGCCGGCTTCCTGTTCGATCACCTGCGGACCGTTGAGGCCCAGGCGCGCCTCCTGGGTCACCAGCAGGTAGCTGCACAACCCGGCGGCAATCGACATACCGCCAAAACAGCCGACGCTGCCGGCCACCACACCGATCACCGGCTGGTACTGGCGCAGGTCGACGATGGCCGCGTGAATGTCAGCAATCGCCGCCAGCCCGAGGTTGGCTTCCTGCAGGCGCACGCCACCGGTTTCCAGCAGCAGTACGGCGCGGGTAGCAATGCCCTTGCGGTTGTCTTCGGCCGCCAACTCCAGGGCGCCGGCGATCTTCGCCCCGCCGACTTCGCCGAGACTGCCGCCCTGGAACGCGCCTTCGATGGCGGCGATCACCACCGGCAGGCCATCGATGCGGCCCTTGGCGATCACCACCCCGTCATCGGCCTGGGGCACCACGCCCTGGCGCGCCAGCCACGGCGACATGACGCGCTGGAACGGGTCGAGCAATTCGCGAAAACTGCCGGCGTCGAGCAGGGCCTTGGCGCGCTGCCGGGCGCCGAGTTCGACGAAACTGTGCTTGTTGAGCAAACGGGCGCTGTCAGTCATGGCCGATCTCCTCGAAGCCCTGCTCCAGGCGCAAGCGCACCACGCCCGGGGTGGCGCCAAAATCATGGATATCGATGCTCAGGGCCGGCGGCGTCTGGCCGTCGAACATGCGCTCGAACAGATGCTGCCAGCGCGACGCGCTGCCGTTGACCGAGGTCTGCACCTGAATGCTCAGCTTGCCGGGCTGCCCGGGTTCGAGCAGCACCTCCAGGTCGCCCGAGCCGACACAGCCCACCAGCGCCCGGCCCCGGGCGGGTTGCCCGGCGGGAAATTCGAAAGACAAGGTTTCCATCACACTGCTCCCTGGATGAAGGCGGCGCCGGAGGCGATCCGGTCGATCAGCAGGCAGGCCGCGAGCAAGTCCGCGGCGCCACCGGGCGAGGCGTTCAAGGCCAGCAGGCACTGGTCCAGCTCATGCAGGCGGCGACGCCCGGCCAGGCTGGCGCTGCCGCCGGCGTCGAGCACCGCCTGGGCACCCTGTTGCATGGCCCGCAAGCCCGCCTCGCCAGCGCGATAGAGCACGCAGGTATCGGCCAGGCCGGTCATGATCGCCAGCAGCGCATCGAGCCGGGCGTTCTGTTCGCCATGCCCCTGGGCACGGCTGCGTTCGAGTTGCGGCAGGCCCCGTTGCAGCACCGCTGGAAAACCCAGCTGGGCTTCTTCGCGGGCGCCGCGCACGCCATAGCGCAGCGCCACTTGCGCGCCGTGGCTGAGGGGTCGCGGCGCGTAACGGTCATCCAGCAGCGCCAGGCGCGCGGCCCGCAGGCACAGGGCGCCGGCGCTGTTGGCCTGAGGTTCCAGCGCGGCGGCGGCCACCAGCAGGCCCAGGGCCCAGATCGCACCACGATGAGTGTTCACCCCGTTAGTCGTAGCGAGCATCGCCGCCTCGCCTTCACGGCCGATGCGGCCCAGGGCTTCGCGCAGGGGCAGGCCGACCGCGCCGAACACGCTGGCGGCGTCGGCCATTTCCTTGAAGGCCGGCCACAGCGACAGCGCCGAGGCGTGCATCAGCCCCAGGTGCAGATCGCTATGGGCGCCGTTGCCGCGACGGTCGACCAGGGCCGGTTTCGGCGACAGGTCGGCTTCGTCGATCAGTGCGTCCACCGCCAGGTCCGCCAGGCGCTCGGCCAGGCTCAGGGGTTTGCTTTGCAGGTTGAAGGCGTGCATTTACCAGCTCCTGAACTTGGCGGGCGGGTTGTACAGGCCACCCGACCACTCCACCAGATCGGCGACGCTTTTCGCCGCCAGCAGCTCGCGGCTGGCGTCGGTGCGGCGGATGCCGAGGTCTTCGGGCAAGGCGATCAGGCCTTCGCGGCGCATGCGCGTGGTGTCTTTCGGGTTGTGGCGCAGGCCGATGGCGGTCACCCCGGCCACCGCCGCGATCATCGCCTGGCGCTCTTCCAGGGAACGCGCCTTGTACAGGTAGGCGATGCCCTCTTCCGTCAGCAGGTGGGTGACGTCGTCGCCATAGATCATGATCGGCGCCAGGGGCATGCCGCTTTTCTTCGCCACTTCCACGGCGTCGAGGGTTTCGACGAAGGTCGGTTTGCCGCCTTCCTGGAAGGTCTCGACCATCTGCACCACCAGCTTCTTGCCTCGCTCCAGCATCGGTTGTTGCGCGTCGTCGCGGCGCATATCCAGCCAGGCCGGGGTGCCGTGGCGCCGGCCACGGGGGTCGTGGCCCATGTTCGGCGCACCGCCGAAGCCGGCCAGGCGGCCGCGGGTCACGGTGGAGGAATGGCCGTCGCCATCGACCTGCAGGGTCGCGCCGATAAACAGGTCCACCGCGTACTGCCCGGCCAGCTGGCAGAACATCCGGTTGGAGCGCAACGAGCCGTCGCGCCCGGTGAAGAACACATCCGGCCGCGCGGCGATGTAGTTTTCCATGCCCAGCTCGGTGCCGAAGCAATGCACGCTTTGCACCCAGCCGCTTTCGATGGCCGGGATCAGGGTCGGGTGGGGGTTGAGGGTCCAGTTGCGGCAGATCTTGCCTTTCAGGCCCAGGGATTCGCCGTAGGTCGGCAAGATCAGCTCGATGGCCGCGGTGTTGAAGCCGATGCCGTGGTTGAGCGACTGGACCTTGTGTTTTTCATAGATGCCGCGGATCGCCATCATCGCCATCAGCACGTGCACCGGCTTGATGTGGCGCGGGTCGCGGGTGAACAGAGGTTCGATGTAGAACGGCTTGTCGGCCACCACCACGAAATCGACCCAGGACGCCGGGATATCCACCCGCGGCAGCTCGCTGACGTCGTCCACCAGTTGGTTGACCTGGACGATGACGATGCCATCGCTGAACGCCGCCGGCTCGATCAGCGCCGGGGTGTCCTCGGTGCTCGGCCCGGTGTAGATATTGCCCGCGCGGTCGGCCATGAACCCGGCCGAGAGCACCACGTTGGGGATCAGGTCCACCACCAGCCGCGCATAGAGTTCGATGTAGGTATGGATCGCGCCGATTTCCAGCAGGCCGTCTTCCAGCAGCTGGCTGATGCGCAGGCTCTGGGTGCCGGCGAAGGAGAAGTCGAGCTTGCGGGCGATGCCGCGTTCGAACAGGTCCAGATGCTCCGAACGGCCGACGCTGGGCATGATCATGTGCAGGTCGTGCAGGCGGCTCGGGTCGGCCTTGGCCAGGGCGCGCGACAGGAAGTCCGCCTGCTTCTGGTTGTTGCCCTCCAGCACCACGCGGTCGCCGGGCAGAATCAACGCCTCCAGCGCCGCGACTATCTTGTCGGTGGGCAACACCGCACCATCGGTGAGACCCCGCACCTGCTCGAGACGCCGCTGCTTTTCAGCGCGCCGCCGCGTCCAGCGCGAGTCGGGGGATATTGTTGTTGTCATGCTCACTCCACGGGTTCGCTGTCGTGGCCGCTACCTTAGGAGCGCAGGAGGCATGGCATCAATCAAGCAGAGTGGTGGATCGTTACGGTGAGGGTAATGATCAAGGGCGCAGGCCATCGCGCCTACGCCCCATAAACAACCTTGCGCTTAAGCCTCGATCCGCCACTGCAACGCATCCAACGCATCGCAGCCATCCTGCAGCAGCAGATGGGCCGCATTGACGATGTGGTGCAAGTCCTGGTCGTGGACGCCTTGAAGCTCAGGCAGTTGAGGCTGCCCGTGAACAGTTTCGACCGACCAAGATCGGCCACCGATGCGTCGGTGGCAAACCCGTAATGTGTTGCCATTGCCTTCAGCAAAACCAGATCTGCCCCACTCTCCCCTGATGCCTCCCCAAACCTGTAGCCGCTGCCGCAGGCTGCGATAGGACCGAAGGTCCTCCAGCGGTTTCAAGATCCTGCGCCTGCTGCGCAGTCGATCGCAGCCTCGCAGGCTCGGCAGCGGCTACAGGGTTTGCGCCGACCGGTAGGTCGCGCCAGCGCCAGCTTTTGATCTTGATCTACCCGCCCCATCGGGAGGCCGAGCGGAGGTGTTCATCAGGGGGATGGCGCGCAGCGCCCCTCGACGCAGTCGAGGGCATCGTATGGAGGTCGAAGCGAAGCCGACCGGAGTCGATGCCCCCTGATGGACGCCGGAGCGAGGGAACCTGAGCGCAGCGAAGGCCGTACGCCAGGGGCGAGACCTTTTGGTTACTTTTGGCTGGGCCGGCATTCCGGGCGTTTGCCAAAAGTGACCCGCCGTAAGGGCGGAACCATAAGTAGCCGTGACCGCAGGAATGGATATGTACACCGTCCAACATCAGTAGCGAGGCCATCACAGGCAATCGAACGTCAACCGGCCGCTCCTCCAGATCAGTGGCGCCCCATCAGTCCCCAAAAGGGAACGATCAAGCCGCTCGACAGGACCTAGGACAACCCCGCCTTCACCAGCATCTCCTCCAACCCCAACAGATCCGGAATCTTCACCACCTGCTCCCCCACCTGTACCGCGGCCTTCTCCAGCCGGCACAGCGGCACGTCGACGTAGCTCAGCTGGCTGTCGAGCCGGCAGGAGCGCGGGATGCCCTGGATCACCAGGGCGATGAACTTCAGGCGCTCGCGACCGCCCAGGGTATTGAGCACGACGATGCGGGCGCGCTCGCCAATGGCCAGGGGCTGGCCGCAAGCGGCCTCGAAGCTGATCAGCGGCAACTGGCGGTCGCGCCAGGCAACAGAACGCAGGTACCAGGGCGGCGCGTCGCTGGCCGGCTCGCCGCGTTGATAGTCGATCAATTCGGCCACCGCGACGTTGGGCAGGATCAGAGTGCGGTCGGCCAAGGGCAGCAGCAGTCCGGTGAGGAAGCTGGCGCGGTAGTCATGCATGGGGTCTGCTCCACTGGGCGATGCTCTCCAGCAGCACCGACTCCTGGTAAGGCTTGCCGAGGTAGTCGTTGACGCCGATGGCCATGGCCCGGTCGCGGTGCTTCTGGCCGGTGCGCGAAGTGATCATGATGATCGGCAGCTGGTGCAGGCGCGGGTCGGCGCGCACCTGCATCGCCACCTCGAAGCCGTCCATGCGCGGCATCTCGATGTCCAGCAGCATCAGGTCCGGGGTGTGTTCCTGCAACAGCGCCATGGCGTCGACCCCGTCCTTGGCGGTCAGCACGTTCATGCCGTGGCGTTCCAGCAGGCGGCTGGTGACCTTGCGCACCGTCACCGAATCGTCGACCACCAGCACCAGCCTCGGCCGCAGCGGTTCGACCTCGGCAATCACTTCGTCGCCGGCCGCCATGCGCGGCGCCGGCAAGCGCGTTTGCAGGGCGCGGATATGCGCCAGCAGATCGAGGATCAGCACCACCCGGCCATCGCCGAGGATGGTCGCGCCGGACAGGCCCTGCACCGCCGCGAACTGCGGTCCCAGGCTCTTGACCACAATCTCCCGGGTGCCGGCCATGGCATCCACCTGCACGGCAATCCGGTGTTCGTTGTAATGCACCAGCAGCACCGGCAGCGGCAGGCTCTGCCCCAGCAGTTTCGGCCGGGCCACGGTGTGCAGCAGCTCGCCGAGGTAACACAGCTCATAACGCTGGCCGGCGTACTGGTAATGGGGCGAGTCGAGTTGGTAGTAGCTTTCCAATTCGTTGGGCAGCACCCGCACGATGCCTTCGATGGTGTTCAGCGGGATCGCGTACTGCTCCTCCAGGCACTGCACCATCAGCGCGCGGTTGACCGACAGGGTGAACGGCAGGCGGATGCGGAAATGCACGCCCTGCCCCGGGATCGAGTCGATGGTCATCGAGCCGCCGAGCTGGCGCACCTCTTCATGGACCACGTCCATGCCCACCCCGCGCCCGGAAATCTGGGTGATTTTCTCCGCCGTGGAAAACCCCGGCTGCATGATGAATTGCAGCACGTCACGGTCGCTGATCTCGGCATTGGGGGCGAGCAGGCCACGCTTGATCGCCTTGCGCCGCACCGCCTCCAGCGGCACCCCGGCGCCGTCGTCGCGCATGTCGAAGACGATATCGCCGCCTTCGTGGGACAGGTCCAGGGTGATCCGCCCCTGCTCCGGCTTGCCCGAGGCACGGCGCACCTCGGCGGACTCCAGGCCATGATCGACGGCGTTGCGCAGCATGTGCTCCAAGGGCGCAACCATGCGCTCCAGCACGTTGCGGTCCATCTCGCCCTCGGCGTTGCCGACGCTGAACGAGACATCCTTGCCCAACTCCTCCGCCACCTGGCGGACGATGCGCTTGAGGCGCGGTACCAGGCGCTCGAACGGCACCATGCGCGTGCGCATCAGGCCTTCCTGCAATTCGGTATTGACCCGCCCTTGCTGCTGCAACAGGTTTTCCGCGTCCTGGTTGCGCCGGTCCAGGGTTTCCTTGAGGTCGAGCAGGTCGGACGCCGACTCGAACAGGGCCCGCGACAGTTGCTGCAACTGCGAATGGCGGTCCATCTCCAGCGGGTCGAATTCCTCGTAGCCCAGGCGCTCGGCCTCGACCTGCTGGCGGCTGAGAATCCGCCCCTGGGTTTCGGTGTCCAGACGGCGCAACTGGTCGCGGATACGCTCGATGGTAGTTTCCATTTCGCTCAGGGCCACCCGCGCATCGTTGACCTGTTGCTCGATGCGCCCGCGGAAGATTGAGGTTTCCCCGGCCAGGTTGACCAGGTCGTCCAGCAACTCGGCCGAGACCTTGACCATATCCCCGGCCACCGCGGCTTCCGCCTGCGCCACCGGCGGTTCGGGCTTGCTCTGCGGGCTAAGGTCGGGCAGCAACAGAGGCAGCGCTTCGGCCTGGGCCGGATGAGTAAAGCCGCGAATCGCCTCGATCAGGCTGTCGGCCGGCTTGATCGGTTGCTCGGCGCGGGCGGCGTCGAGCATCTGCGCCAGGCGGTCCTGGCTTTTCTGCAACAGGCCGAACAGCGCAGGGCTCGGTTGCAGCAGACCCGCGGACAGGCCCTCATAGAGAAACTCCAGTTCATGGGCCAGATCGCCGATCGGCACGATCTCCACCATGCGCGCACCGCCCTTGAGGGTGTGCAGGTCGCGCAGCAGGGTTTCCACTTCCTGGCGGCTGGCCGGCTCGGCCTGCCAGCGCGTCAGCGCCGCGCCGGAACTGTCGAGGATGTCGAAGCCTTCTTCGAGGAAGATCTCCAGCAGCTCCGGATCGTGGGCCGCCGAATCGTCGGTCACCGCGGCCTCGGACACCTCGCTGGTGACCCCGCTGCGCTGGCGAAAACCGCGGATCGCTTCGATCAGCGCCTTGGGGTCGCTCAGCGCTTGCTGTGCCTGCAATTGCTGCAACAGCAGCGCCAGTTGCGCATGGCTGCGTTGCAGCAGATCGACCAAGGCCTCGCCATGCTGGTACCGGCGATCCACCAGGCCTTCGTAGAGATTCTCCAGTTCCTGGGCCAGGTCGCCCACCGGCCCGACTTCGGCCATGCGCGCGCCGCCCTTGAGGGTGTGCAGGTCGCGCTGCAGGGAAGACAGCGGCGCACCGTTGTCCGGGTCGGCCAGCCAGCGCTGCAAGGCCTGGCCGGCGCTTTCGAGAATATCCATCGCCTCTTCGAGGAAGATCGCCACGATCTCGTCATCCGGCTCCTCCACCTCGATCTGCGCCCCCTGCTCCATCTCGGCGGTGGCACTGGCCAGGTCGGTGATGCTCAGGGTGCGGCTGCCGTCGCTGCGGATCAGGCCCATGGCCGACGGGTCGAGGCTCTCCTCGAGCAGTTCGCGCAAGGCCCGGACCATGGCCGGTTGCGGGCTGACTTCCTGGCCGGCGGCCAGTTCGTCGAGCATGTTGATCAGGGCTTCGTGGGCGTTTTCCGCCTCATGGAAAAACCGTTCGCCCACCGCCAGGCTGCTTTCTTCCACGGCGCCGTACAGGTCCAGCAGCGCTTCGCACAGCTCATCCATCGGCTGCAGGTCCGCCAGGTGCGCGCCTTCGCCAAGGGTGGTCAACTCGTCCAGCAGTGCGCTGAGCTCCTGGCGCTCGCCGGGGTGCTGTTGCCAGCGGCGCAGCAGGTTTTCGGCATCCAGCAGGATGTCCATGCCCTGGGCCAGGAAGCTGCTGATCAACTGCGCATCGCGCTTGACCCGCAGCCCGGTATTGGGCGCGCTGAGCAGGCTTTCCAGGCGCTCGGCGGTCAGTGCCTTGACCCGTTCGATCAGGTCGGCGGCGCCTTCGATGGGCGCCAGCGGATCGCTGCCCAGCTGTTGCAGGCTGCGGCGAAACAGGCCTTCAGCCTCCAGCAGCAGCTCGACCTCGTCCAGGTCCAGGGCCATCAGGTGCGCGCGGTATTCCCGGGCCAGCAGGTCCAGCGGCGCCGCCAGCTCGGCGATCGGCAGCACGCCGGCCATGTAGGCGCTGCCCTTGAGGGTGTGCAAGGCGCGCTGCAATTCGTCGCTGGCCTGCAGCGGCAGGTGCTCGGCAGCCTGCTCGAGAAAGCGCTTGATGCTCTCCAGATGGGTTTCGGCCTCGTTGCGGAAGATCTCCAGCAACTGCGGGTCGAGCTCGTCTGCCAAGCCGTCTAGCGACGCCGTGTCGCCCTTGGCCAGGGCATGCGCCCGGGCAGCCAGGCGGTCGACATCGTCGCGCTGGCGCTGGGCCTGGGCGGCGAACTCGGCGACCAGCTCCGGCAGCAACTGCACGACCTCTTCAAGCAATTGCCGCACCTGCGGCCCCGGTTCCACGCTGTGTTCCAGGACCCGGTTGAGCAGGTTCTCCACGGCCCAGGCCAGCTCGCCCAGCACCAGCGCGCGCACCATCCGCCCGCTGCCCTTGAGGGTGTGGAAGGCCCGGCGCAGTTCGCCCAGCGCCGCCTTGCCGTGGGGCTCGGCGACCCAGCGCGGCAGGTACTCGCGCAGCACGTCGAGCACTTCGTCGGTCTCTTCGAGGAAGACTTCGCGCAGTTCGTCGTCCACCGGCGTTTCATCACCCGGCGGCGGCAACAGGCTGCCCGGCGTGTCCAGCGCTGGCGGGTTGAGCGCCGAGACCGGGCTGGCCAGTACATCGGCCAGGGACTGCGCCACTTCCGGGCTGTCCAGCTCCTGCAGGTCCTGCATCACCAGGGCTTCGTTGGGGCTGAGCACATCGCTGAGCAGCGGCACCTGTTCGTTCGGCAGCCACTCGTCCGGCGCCCGCTTTTGTGGCGCATAGCCCAGCGCGGCCAGGCCCTGCTCGGCCACGTCGAGAATCTTTTCCCCCGGCGCCTGGGGATCGTCGCTCAGGCGCTCCAGGTAATACTCGATGCTGGTAATCACGTCGGCCAGATTGTCCAGCTGCTGCCAGCCGGGCTGACGCGGGTCCAGCAGCAGGTGTTCGCGCACAAAGCCGATGCAGGCTTGCAGCAGGCCCGCCGCACGGCCCAGGGGAATCATCGCCAGGGCGCCGCGCACCTGGGTCAGCAGCTCCGGCAGCGCCTGCAAGTGTTCACGGTCCCAACCGGCGTCGATGTAGTCGACGATCAGGTCCTTGGCCTGTTGCAGGCAGATCCGCGCCTCCTTGATCACCAGTTGGTGGATCTGGGTCAGGTCGGTGGTCGGCAGGCGGCTTTCTTCGCGGCTCTCGGGTTCGGCCGGGCCGACCATGCCGGCCAGGGTCGCCTCGACATACAACAGGGCCCCGGCCACATCCATCAGCACCGCGTCATTCGGTTCGCGCTGGCCCTGGGCCAGGCTCAGCACCACCGCCAGCTGGTCGATGATGACCTTGCGCGGCTGACCGAAACCCAACACCGCCAGGGTGTCGGCGATCTGCCGCAGGGGCGCCAGCAGGCTGTCCAGGTCCGACGCGTGCTGGCGGTCGCTGCGCACGAACAGGTCCAGGCGTTCCTTGACCCGCACCAGCTCTTCGCACAGGGCCGCCAGCACCGAGCGCATGGCGTCGCGGTCGGGACCGGCCATGCGCGCCCGCTCCTGGTCGACCAGCGCATTGTCGGGCAAAGCGTCATCGAGTCCGTAGGTGTCTTTCATGGTCTGCATCTGCGCGGTGGGGTAGCGGGCCTTGGCGATGTAAAACAGCAGGCTTTTCAGCAGTTCGTCGGGGGCCGCCTGGTTGACCCCGGCGATGCCTTGTTCATAGAGACGCTTGAGTTCGCGGTCGGCATCCTTGAGCAGGCTGCGCACCGCCGGGCTGTTGGCGATCGCCCCGCTGCCCATTCCTTCCACCAGGGCCAGGGCGATCTGCCACAAGGGCCCCAGCGGGGCGTTCTGGCACAACACCTGGAGGCGCTCGAAGACCTTGGCCATGTAGCCCAGGCTGTTTTTCACATCCTGTTCGCGCAGCAGGTCGACCAGCGCGGTTTGCAGCATGTGCCGCAACTTGCGCAGCAGGATGGTCAGGTCGGGGGGCGCCAGGCGGTTCAGTGCCGCCTGGTCCAGCGCCGGCAGGTCCGGCAGCTGCGGGCTGAACAGGCTGGTTTCGCTCAGCAGGCCTTCGCCCCGGGCGCTGCGCAGGTCGTTGAGCAGCGGCAACACCACCAACGGCAGGTCGCGACGCGCGCTTTGCACTCGGTCGAGGTACTGCGGCAACTGGCTGATAGCTTGGCGCAGCAGATAGATCGCCTCGTCCCGCTGGGCCACGCGGTGCTCGCGCAGGGCCAGGGTCAGGGCTTCCATTTCTTCGGCGAGCAGCGCCGCCCCATAGAACTCGACCATCTGCAGGCTGCCGTGGACCTGATGGATGCAGTCCAGGCACTGCTCGAGCGCTTCCACCGCCTGCGGCTCGTCGACCAGATGATCGAGCGCCTGGTGGGCCTGCTTCAGCGTTTCGGCAATTTCGCCCTTGACCCATTCCAGGGCCACATAGTCGTGCCGATCACCCATTACCATTCCCATCAAAGTCGTGCTCCGGCCTCAGCGGTTGTCCCGCGGCGTCTGCTCGCGACCGGCCGGCAAGGTGAAACCGGACACCGAGCGCCGCAGCTGGCTGGCCATTTTCGCCAGGTTGCCGATGCTCTCGGCCGTCGCGGTCGAGCCGGACGAAGTCTGTGAAGTGATCTGCTGGATCACGTTCATGGTCAAGGATATCTGTCCGGCCGACGACGTCTGCTGCTGGGCGGCGTTGGAGATGCTCTGGATCAGCGCCGCCAGGGTCTTGGAGACGCCTTCGATTTCTTCCAGGGCCACCCCGGCATCCTGCGCCAGCCGGGCGCCGCGCACCACTTCCGAGGTGGTCTGCTCCATGGAGATCACCGCCTCGTTGGTGTCGGTCTGGATCGCCCGCACCAGGGTCTCGATCTGCCGGGTCGCCGCCGAAGAACGTTCCGCCAGGCGCTGCACCTCATCGGCCACCACCGCGAAGCCGCGCCCGGCATCCCCGGCCATGGAGGCCTGGATCGCCGCGTTGAGGGCGAGGATATTGGTCTGGTCGGCAATATCATCGATCAGGCTGACAATGTCGCCAATTTCCTGGGACGACTCGCCCAGGCGCTTGATGCGCTTGGCAGTGTCCTGGATCTGCTCGCGGATGTTGTCCATGCCGTGGATGGTGTTGTGCACCACCTCGTTGCCCTTGTTGGCGATCTCCACCGAACGCTCGGCCACCGCCGAGGACTCGGCGGCGTTGGCCGACACCTGATCGATCGACTGGGCCATTTCGTTGATCGCGGTGGAGGCTTCGGAAATCTGCTGGGCCTGATGCTCCGAGGCTTCGGCCAGTTGCATTGCGGTGGCCTGGGTTTCCTGCACCGCGCCGGCGACCTGGCCGGCGGTGAGGTTGATGGTCGCCACCAGGTCGCGCAGCTGGTCCACGGAATAGTTGATCGAGTCGGCGATGGTGCCGGTGAAGTCCTCGGTCACCGAGGCGGTCACGGTGAGGTCGCCGTCGGCCAGGTCTTCGATCTCGTCCAGCAAACGCATGATCGCGTTCTGGTTGCGCTCGTTCTTCTCCGCGGTCTCGTGCAGTTGGCGATTGGTTTCCCGCACCATCACCAGGCCAATGAGGATGATCGAGGCCAGCGCCGCCAGGCCCAGGACATAACCGCCGATGGTGTCCAGCGAACGGCCGCCGGCCAGGTTCTCGAAGCCGATGGCCAGGTGCGAGGCCTCGTCGAGCAGGGTCTGCGACAGGCTGAAGATATTGCTCGCCGACTCGCGGACCTGGAACAGCTCGGGGGAGGTTTCGAGGATTTCGTCCACTGAGCCGGAGACGAACTGGAACAGCTCGCTGATCTCGGTCAGGCGCGCCCGCGCATCGCGGTCCTCGACCTGGCTGATCTTCAGGGTCGGATTGCCCTGGAGCATGCCGCTGAGCACCTGGCCGAAGCGCGCCGCGTCACGGCCGAAGACATCCGCGGCCTGCACCGCGTTTTCGTCGCCGGCCAGCACAGTATTCACCGCACCGAGAATGCGCTCGGCGAGCAACGACTGGCGTTGCGCCATGGCCACCTGAGCGGCCGGAGCGCCGCGTTGCAGGAGGATCTCCACGACTTTTTCATACTCGACCTGCAACTGCGGCACGGTTTCCGCCAGGGTCGCGGCCACCTGATGCAGGGACAATACGGTCTGTTCGCTGGCCAGGATCGCGTCAGCGTTGTGCAGCAGCTTGTCCCAGTCCTGCTGCACCGCGCGCATTTCCTGACGCACCGCCACCGGCGCGGCGGGCAGCCCGGTGGCCGGGTCGCCTTTTTTCAGGTAGCCCCAGCGCTGGGCGAAATCGTTGCGCGCATCGCCCAGCAGCTTGAATGCCGCGGCCTTGCCCGCCGCGGCTTCCGTGGCATTCTTGGCGATGCGCTGGGACAGCACCCGCAACTCGCCGGCGTGGCCGATGTACTGCTTGTCGTACGTGGCCTGGGTGTTGAGGTAAGCGAAGTTGGCGAACAGCAGCATGATGAACACGATCAGGGCGATGAACAGCACGATGATCTGCGAGCGGCTGCGCGATCCTTCCATTGGCTTGCCTGGGTTGGCTTTTAGCATCTGCACACCTGAATTCCGGTTGTTCTGTTGCCCGCGCCATGGACGGCGCGGTCCTGCAGGTTCATCGCGCAATATTCATCGCGAGCAAGGCTCGCGCCTATAGCGCCACATCCAGGAACCCCGGCGACTGCGCCAGGGCGAAGGGACTGAATACCCACCAGACCGGCTCACAGGGGAAATACCCGCGCAGGTACGGCGTGATGGCGCCCTGTTCGCTAGCGCTGGCCGCGGTTTCCAGGCTGCTCTGCTCGAAGTGCTGCATGCCGGCCACCTCGTCCACCATCAAGCCGGCGAACACCTCTTTGTGCTCGACCACCAGCACCCGCCGCTGCTTGCGCAGGGCCGACAGCTCATGGCCGAAGAACCCGCACAGGTCCATGATCGGCAGCAGCCGTCCGCGCAGGTTGGCTACGCCTTTCACCCAGGGCTTGACCCCGGGCAGCAGGGTGTAACGGGGCTCGTGCAGGACTTCGCTGACTTCGCCCATCGGCGCCACATACCAATGCTCGCCGATGCGAAAGCCGATACCGCTCCAGCCGTGCTGGCGGGTTTCCTGGGAAGGCAGGTCGGCTGCCAGCAGGCGGCAGCGCTGGTCGATCTCGAGCAGCAGTTCGAAGGCGGTTTGCGACTCGGCCATGGCGCGGGCGGTCAGCCGGCCAGGACGCTGTTCAGGGTCTTGATCAGGGTGTCTTCGTCGACCGGCTTGGTCAGGTAATCCTTGGCGCCCTGGCGAGTACCCCAGACCTTGTCGGTTTCCTGATCCTTGGTGGTGATGATGATCACCGGGATATGGCTGGTTTCCGCGTCCTTGGTCAACTGACGGGTAGCCTGGAAACCATTGAGGCCGGGCATGACGATGTCCATCAGGACCGCGTCGGGCTTTTCCTGGCGCGCCAGGGCCACGCCGTCGGCGCCGTTTTCGGCCTTCAGGACTTCATGGCCGTGCTTTTCCAGCATGCCGGTCAGTTTGTACATTTCAGTCGGCGAGTCATCGACGATCAGAATACGAGCCATGGTCTTCCCCATACGAATAGGCGTGCGGCCCGCTGGCCGAACCTCAATGTGCTTGTTCTACTGCGGCGAACCCCGGCACATGGGCCTTGATCGCGCTCAGCAGCTCTTCCTTGCTGAAAGGCTTGGTCAAAAACTGGTCAGAGCCGACGATGCGACCCTTGGCCTTGTCGAACAGACCGTCCTTGGAGGACAGCATAATCACCGGCGTGGACTTGAACGCGCTGTTGTTCTTGATCAACGCGCAGGTCTGATAGCCATCGAGCCGCGGCATCATGATGTCGACGAAAATGATGCCCGGGTGGTTGTCGGCGATCTTGGCCAGCGCCTCGAAACCGTCGACCGCGGTAATGACTTCACAGCCCACATTCTTCAGCAGCGTTTCGGCCGTGCGGCGAATCGTCTTCGAATCATCGATCACCATCACCTTGAGGGCGCTGGATTGCTGTTCCATATCTGCTCTACCATCGCCACAGCGAATCGATTTTCTGCCCGTACTGGTGGCCAATGCCTCAAGCCCTTGATGTTCAAGGCCTGAGCACGGCATGCGAGCCTTTTTAGCATACTCTCCCCATGCAATCTATCGGCCGACCGGCGCGGTGGTTTTTCCTTGACCGGGAACCGCCCGGACGCCACTCTGACGCCAATTTTGCAAGCCATTGCGCCCACTAATTTTCGAGGAAACCGCCCATGAGCGTTCGCGTCGGGATTGTCATGGACCCTATCGCCAGCATCTCCTATAAGAAGGACAGCTCGCTGGCCATGCTGCTGGCCGCCCAGGAGCGCGGCTGGACCCTGTTCTATATGGAACAGCGCGACCTGTACCAGGCGACCGGTGGCGTGGCCCGGGCGCGGATGCGTCCGCTGAAGGTGTTCGCCGACCCGCACAAGTGGTTCGAACTGGAAGCCGAGACCGACAGCGCCCTGAGCGAGCTGGACGTGATCCTGATGCGCAAGGACCCACCGTTCGACATGGAGTTCGTCTACTCCACCTACCTGCTGGAACAGGCCGAGCGCGACGGCGTGCTGGTGGTCAACAAGCCGCAGAGCCTGCGTGACTGCAATGAAAAGCTGTTCGCCACCCTGTTCCCGCAGTGCACGCCGCCGACCATCGTCAGCCGTCGTCCGGACGTGTTGCGCGAATTCGCCGACCATCACGGCGACGTGATCCTCAAGCCGCTGGACGGCATGGGCGGTTCGTCGATCTTCCGTCACACCGCCGGCCACCCGAACCTCTCGGTGATCCTCGAAACCCTGACCCAGCACGGCAAGCAGCAGATCATGATCCAGGAGTACCTGCCGGCCATCGTCGATGGCGACAAACGCATCCTGATGATCGACGGCGAACCTGTGGATTACTGCCTGGCGCGGATTCCCGCCCAGGGTGAAACCCGTGGCAACCTCGCTGCCGGTGGCCGTGGCGAAGCCCGGCCGCTGACCGAGAAAGATCGCTGGATCGCCGCACAGGTCGGCCCGACCCTGCGCGAGAAAGGCCTGCTGTTCGTGGGGCTCGACGTGATCGGCGAGCACCTGACCGAAATCAACGTCACCAGCCCGACCTGCATCCGCGAGATCGACAACGCCTTTGGCACCAACATCGGCGCAATGCTGATGGATGCCATCGAGAAGAAGCTGCAAGCCGCGAGCCGCAAGCCACAAGCTTGATCGGCGTCACATGCAGCTTGTCGCTTGAAGCTTGAGGCTTACGGCTTGAAACCAACATTGCGTTATCATGCGCCGCCTGTGAAACGCGCGATGTTGGTCTTGTGATGCTTTTTGTGATGTTGAACCGCTGATGACTTTTGTGAACCGCTGATGACGTTTGTAAACCGCTGATGGCTCTCCCTTCCGATCTGCCCCCCGAGCTGGCTCACAGCGGCGTGCGCCCGGCCGATCGCCTGGGGTTTACCCTGTTCCTGGCCGCCCTGCTGCATATCGCGCTGATTCTCGGCCTGGGCTTCTCCTTCGCCGAACCCAAGCAGATCAGCAAGACCCTGGAAATCACCCTGGCCACCTTCAAGAGCGAGACCAAGCCGAAGAAGGCCGATTTTCTCGCCCAGGAAAACCAGCAAGGCAGCGGCACCCTGGACAAGAAAGCGATCCCGAAGACCACCGAAGTGGCGCCGTTCCAGGAAAACAAGGTGAACAAGGTCACCCCGCCGCCTCCGGCCAAGACCGAGGTCAAGGAAGCCGCGCCCAAGGCCGCGGTCGCCACCACCGCGCCGAAGCCGAAAAAGACCGTCACCAAGCGTGAAGAGGTCAAGACCGAGGCCAAACCCAAGGTTCCCGTGCCGACGTTCGACAGCGAGCAGCTGTCCAGCGACATCGCCAGCCTGGAGGCCGAACTGGCCCAGGAGCAGCAGCTGTACGCCAAGCGCCCGCGCATCCACCGCCTGAGCGCGGCCTCGACCATGCGCGACAAGGGCGCCTGGTACAAGGACGAGTGGCGCAAGAAGGTCGAGCGCATCGGCAACCTCAACTACCCGGAAGAAGCCCGGCGCAAGCAGATCTACGGCAACCTGCGGCTGATGGTCTCGATCAACCGCGACGGTTCTCTGTACGAGGTGCTGGTGCTGGAGTCCTCCGGCCAGCCGCTGCTGGACCAGGCGGCGCAACGCATCGTGCGCCTGGCGGCACCGTTCGCGCCCTTTACCGGCGACCTGTCGGATATCGACCGCCTGGAGATCATCCGCACCTGGAAGTTCGCCCGCGGCGACCGGCTGTCCAGCAACTGATCCCAGGGCGAAACCGTCCGCCTGGCCTTATCGCGAGCAAGCTCGCTCCTACAGGTCCTGCGCCATCCCTGTAGGAGCGAGCTTGCTCGCGATGGCGCCGACGCCGGCACCGCCGCAAAAGGCCGAGCAAAATGCCCGGAGCCACACATCCCCAGCTTGTCAGTTCGCCCCTCCACCGCCACACTAGCGCTCATGAAAAACGTCAGCCCCAGCTACCTCAAGCATCACTTCCTGATCGCCATGCCGCACATGGCCGACCCGAACTTTGCGCACACCTTGACCTACATCGTCGAGCACAATGCCAATGGCGCCATGGGGTTGGTGGTCAACCGTCCGCAGGACCTGAACCTCGCCGATATCCTCGAGCAATTGCGCCCCGAGATCGACCCGCCAGCGCTCTGCCAGCATGTGCCGATCTTCATCGGCGGCCCGGTGCAGACCGATCGCGGTTTTGTCCTGCACCCCAGCGGCCCGACCTTCCAGGCCACGGTCGAGCTTGATGGCCTGTCGCTGTCGACGTCCCAGGACGTGCTGTTCGCCATCGCCGATGGCGTCGGTCCGGCCAAAAGCCTGATCGCCCTCGGTTATGCCGGCTGGGAAGCCGGGCAGCTGGAAGCCGAGCTGGCGGACAACGCCTGGCTGACCTGCCCGTTCGACGCCGACATCCTGTTCAACACCAGCAGCGAACTGCGCCTGGAGGCGGCGGCCAAGCACCTGGGTATCAACCTCGCCCTGCTGACCAGTCAGGCGGGCCACGCCTGATGGCCCTACGACTGATCCTCGGGTTCGACTACGGCACCAAGCAGATCGGCGTGGCGGTCGGCCAGGTCATCACCGGCCAGGCCCGCGAGCTGTGCACCCTGAAGGCGCAGAACGGCGTGCCGGACTGGAACCAGGTCGAAGCCCTGATCAAGGAATGGAAGCCGGATGCGGTGGTGGTCGGCCTGCCATTGAACATGGACGGCACCCCGAGCGAGATGTGCGTGCGCGCCGAGAAATTCGCCCGGCGCCTCAATGGCCGCTACAACCTGCCCTTCTATACCCATGACGAACGCCTGACCACCTTCGAGGCCAAGGGCGAACGCCTGGCCCGCGGCGGCCAGAAAGGCAGTTACCGCGACAACCCGGTCGACGCCATCGCCGCCGCCCTGCTGCTGCAAGGCTGGCTCGACGAAAACGCAGCGCTGTTGAACAACTGAAACGCCGAATCCTGAAGATGCGTGGTCAACCCCCGGCCACGCGCCTCCTGGCCACAACACCAGCCGTAAGACCCTGCGCCTTGCTGCATGCAACCAGGCGCGGGCCCACGAAGGAGCAATCATGAGCCTGCCCAATCCCGCCGAACTGATCAGCCAGATGGCCGTGCGTCTCACCGCCCACCTGGAACAACGCGCCATCAGCGAGCCCCGCTATATCGGCATCCGTACCGGCGGCGTCTGGGTCGCCCAGGCCCTGCTCGCCGAACTGGGCAGCGACGCGCCGCTGGGCACCCTGGATGTGTCCTTCTACCGCGACGACTTCAGCCAGAACGGCCTGCATCCGCAAGTGCGCCCTTCCGAGCTGCCGTTCGAGATCGAGGGCCAGCACCTGATCCTGATCGACGACGTGCTGATGAGCGGCCGCACCATCCGCGCTGCCCTCAACGAGCTGTTCGACTACGGCCGCCCGGCCAGCGTGACCCTGGTCTGCCTGCTGGACCTGGACGCCGCCGAGCTGCCGATTCGTCCGAACGTGGTCGGCGCCACCCTGTCGCTGGCCGCCCACGAGCGGGTAAAATTGTCCGGTCCTGCGCCGCTTCAACTCGAGCTTCAAGACCTCGCCCTTTAATTCGCCCCTCTAAAGAGTCCATTGCGATGACGCCTCTAGACGCCAAGCGCCCGCTGCAGCTCAACGATCAGGGCCAGCTGCGCCACTTCCTCTCGCTCGACGGTCTGCGTCGCGAGCTGCTGACGGAAATCCTCGACACCGCCGACTCCTTCCTCGAAGTCGGCGCCCGGGCGGTGAAGAAAGTCCCTTTGCTGCGCGGCAAGACCGTGTGCAACGTGTTCTTCGAAAACTCCACCCGTACCCGCACCACCTTCGAACTGGCGGCCCAGCGCCTGTCGGCGGACGTGATCACGCTCAACGTGTCCACCTCCTCGGCCAGCAAGGGTGAAACCCTGCTCGACACCCTGCGCAACCTCGAAGCCATGGCCGCCGACATGTTCGTCGTGCGCCACGGCGACTCCGGCGCCGCGCACTTCATCGCCGAGCATGTGTGCCCGCAGGTGGCGATCATCAACGGCGGCGACGGCCGCCACGCCCACCCGACCCAGGGCATGCTCGACATGCTCACCATCCGTCGGCACAAGGGCGGTTTCGAAAACCTCTCGGTGGCCATCGTCGGCGACATCCTGCACTCGCGGGTGGCGCGCTCGAACATGCTGGCCCTGAAAACCCTGGGGTGCCCGGACATCCGCGTGATCGCGCCCAAGACCCTGCTGCCGATCGGCATCGAGCAATACGGAGTGAAGGTCTACACCGACATGGCCGAAGGCCTGAAAGATGTCGACGTGGTGATCATGCTGCGCCTGCAGCGCGAGCGCATGCAGGGCGGCCTGCTGCCGAGCGAGGGCGAGTTCTACCGCCTGTTCGGCCTGACCACCGCGCGCCTGGCCGGCGCCAAGCCGGACGCCATCGTCATGCACCCGGGCCCGATCAACCGCGGCGTGGAGATCGAATCGGCGGTGGCCGACGGTCCGCACTCGGTGATCCTCAACCAGGTGACCTACGGCATCGCGGTACGCATGGCCGTACTGTCCATGGCCATGAGCGGGCAGACCGCCCAGCGACAATTCGAGCAGGAGAACGCCCAGTGAAGCTCAGCATTCTCGGCGCCCGTGTCATCGATCCAAGCAGCGGCCTGGATCAAGTCAGCGATATCCATCTGGAAGCCGGCAAGATCGTCGCCATCGGCGCCGCGCCCGCCGGTTTCAGCGCGGTTGAAAGCCTCGACGCCAAGGGCCTGGTGGCCGCGCCCGGGCTGGTGGACCTGAACGTCTCCCTGCGCGAGCCGGGCTACAGCCGCAAAGGCACCATCGCCAGCGAAACCCGCGCCGCCGCGGCCGGTGGCGTCACCAGCCTGTGCTGCCCGCCGCGCACCAAGCCGGTGCTGGACACCTCGGCGGTGGCCGAGCTGATCCTCGATCGCGCCCGCGAGGCCGGCAACACCAAGGTGTTCCCGATCGGCGCCCTGAGCAAAGGCCTGGACGGCGAACAGCTGGCCGAGCTGATCGCCCTGCGCGACGCCGGTTGCGTGGCCTTCGGCAACGGCCTGGATGGCTTTCGCAGCACCCGCACCCTGTGCCGGGCGCTGGAATACGCGGCGACCTTCGACCTGACGGTGATTTTCCACTCCCAGGACCGCGACCTGGCCGAAGGCGGCCTGGCCCACGAAGGCGCCACCGCCAGCTTCCTCGGCCTGCCGGGCATTCCGGAAACCGCGGAAACCGTGGCCCTGGCCCGTGACCTGCTGCTGGTGGAGCAAAGCGGCGTGCGCGCCCACTTCAGCCAGCTGACCAGCGCCCGGGGCGTGGCCCTGATCGCCCAGGCCCAGGCCCGCGGCCTGCCGGTGACCGCCGACGTGGCCCTGTACCAGCTGATCCTCACTGACGACGCGCTGATCGACTTCTCCAGCCTCTATCACGTCCAGCCACCGCTGCGCTCGCGCGCCGACCGCGAAGGCCTGCGCGAGGCCGTGAAGTCCGGGGTGGTCCAGGCCATCTCCAGCCATCACCAGCCCCACGAACGCGACGCCAAGCTGGCGCCTTTCGGCGCCACCGAGCCGGGCATCAGCAGCGTCGAGCTGCTGCTGCCGCTGGCCATGACCCTGGTGGAAGACGGCCTGCTCGACCTGCCGACCCTGCTGGCCCGCCTGAGCAGCGGCCCGGCCGACGCCCTGCGCCTGCCAGCCGGCAAGCTGGCGGTGGGCGCTCCGGCGGACCTGGTGCTGTTCGACCCGAGCACGTCCACCGTGGCTGGCGAACACTGGTTGTCGAAAGGCGAGAACTGCCCGTTCCTCGGCCATAGCCTGCCGGGCGTGGTGCGTTACACCCTGGTGGATGGGCGGATCAGCCACAAGGGCTGACGGCCATGATCGCGAGCAAGCTCGCTCCTACAGGTACGGCGCAGACCCCATTGGCGCCGCACTTCTTCTGTAGGAGCGAGCTTGCTCGCGATGGCGCTCCTGTATTCAACGCCGCTGCGCGTTACGCAACGACACCTGGTCGTTCAGCGTCCAGAAGTCATACAAGACCCCCAGAAAGAACACCCCGCCAGTCAGCAGGTACAGCAGGCCGCTGATCCATTTGCCCTGATACATGCGGTGCACGCCGAAGATCCCGAGAAAGGTCAGGAGGATCCAGGCGACGCTGTATTCGATGGGTCCCGGGGTAAAACGCAGGTCGGCCTCACGGTCCATGGCCGGGATCAGGAACAGGTCGATCAGCCAGCCGATGCCCAGCAAGCCCAGGGTGAAAAACCAGATGGTTCCGGTAACCGGCTTGCCGTAATAGAAGCGGTGAGAGCCGGTAAAACCGAAAATCCACAACAGGTAACCGATCACCTTGCTGTGGGTGTCATGGGTCGAACCGTCCGGGCGATAGGTGTTCATTGAGTACCTCGTTCCACGCAATAGATAAATTTTCTTTAATTCTTTGTGACTTTTTTACAGGCAACCGACGTATGGCAAATGTTAAGGTCGCTGCCATGAAACCCTTGTACTGCCTGACTTCTGTCAGACAATTGCGTCAATTTGCCGCCTCTTCAGCGAATTTGACCTCCAGGTTGAATCGACCAACGGCCTGAGAAGTGACAAAAAAGCTGTTATAAAGTTGCGCGCTAACCCATATGAGCCTTGCCTAATGCGTCCATTTTTCAAGACATGGCTAACCATTTGCCTATTGATGCCACTGGCCGCCCACGCCACCAATCGTGAGCAACGTCTTCCCAACGTGAACGGCTTCACTCCAAAAGCCCACGTCACCCAAATCAGCAAGAACAGCTCCAAGAACAAGCTGTCGGTCAAACGCCCGACTCACCTGAGCAGCGTCAGCAGCAAGCCGGTACCGCAGATGGCGGCCAAGCAGAGCAGCACCGTGCTCAGCCGTGCCGTCAACGTACTGGGTACCCCTTACCGTTGGGGCGGCAGCAGCCCAAGTAAAGGCTTCGACTGCAGCGGCCTGGTGAAATACGCGTTCAACGACGTCGCCGCCGTCGATCTGCCACGCACCTCGAACGCCATGGCCAGCGGTCACGGGCAGAAAGTCGAGCGCAAGGACCTCAAGCCTGGCGACCTGCTGTTCTTCAACCTCAAGAGCCGCCGGGTCAACCACGTCGCCATCTACCTGGGCAACGATCGCTTCATCCACGCGCCGCGCCGCGGCAAGTCGGTGACCATCGATACCCTGAAGAAGCCGTACTGGGACAAGAACTACGTAGTGGCCAAGCGGGTCCTGCCAAAAGAGCAGAACACCCTGCGCATCGTTCAGCGCTGATCGCTCTCCCTGATCGCGAGTCATCGAGCCACCACGCTCGATGGCTCGCGATTGCATTGGCCGCCCCGATACCTCTTCAAATACTGTCCGGCGCCCGCGCCTTTTCCCGGGCGTGCTCCCGGCTGACCAACCCCGCATCCACCAGCGTCTTCAGGCTCATGTCCAGGGTCTGCATCCCCAGCGCCCCGCCGGTCTGGATCGCCGAGTACATCTGCGCCACTTTGTCCTCGCGGATCAGGTTACGGATCGCCGCGCTGCCCAGCATGATCTCGTGAGCCGCTACCCGGCCTCCGCCGATACGCTTCACCAGCGCCTGGGAAACCACCGCCTGCAGCGACTCCGAGAGCATGGAGCGAACCATCGCCTTCTCCTCGGCCGGAAACACGTCCACCACCCGGTCCACGGTTTTCGCCGCCGACGTGGTGTGCAGGGTGCCGAACACCAGATGCCCGGTCTCCGCGGCGGTCAGCGCCAAGCGGATGGTTTCCAGATCGCGCATTTCCCCCACCAGAATCACATCCGGGTCTTCGCGCAGGGCCGAGCGCAGGGCCGTGGAGAAGCTGCGGGTGTCGCGATGCACCTCGCGCTGGTTGATCAGGCACTTCTTCGATTCGTGGATGAACTCGATGGGGTCCTCGATGGTGAGGATGTGCTGGTGCCGGTGCTGATTCAGGTGATCGATCATCGCCGCCAGGGTGGTCGACTTGCCCGAACCGGTCGGCCCGGTCACCAGCACCAGGCCGCGGGGCACTTCGCTGATCCGGCGAAACACCTCGCCCATGCCCAGTTCGTCCAGGCTCGGTACCTTGGCCGCAATGCTGCGAAAGACCGCGCCACCGCCGCGCTGATGGTTGAAGGCATTGACCCGAAAGCGCGCCAGACCCGGCACCGAGAAGGAAAAGTCGATCTCCAGCGCGGCCTTGAACTCGGCCCGCTGCGGATCAGTCATGCTGGCCAGGATCAGCTCGTGCACCTGTTGCGCCTCCAGCACCGGCAGGTTGATCCGGCGAATATCGCCGTCGATACGAATCATCGGCGGCAAACCGGCCGAGAGGTGCAGGTCCGAAGCGCCCTGTTTGACGCTGAAGGCCAGCAACTCAGTGATATCCATAGCGTTCCCCAATTCCAGTAGAATGCCGCGAACCCAAGACCCGCTGGCGTACATCGAATGTCCACGATAGCAGACAACATCGCCCTGGTTAGCGCACGGATCCGTGCCGCGGCGCAGGCCTCGCAACGTGACGAAAGCAACATCCATCTGCTGGCCGTGAGCAAGACCAAGCCCGCCGCGGCGCTGCGTGAAGCCTACGCGGCCGGTCTGCGCGACTTCGGCGAGAACTACCTGCAAGAAGCCCTGGGCAAACAGGCGGAACTTGGCGACCTGCCCTTGAGTTGGCACTTCATCGGCCCCATTCAGTCGAACAAGACGCGAGCTATCGCCGAGAACTTCGCCTGGGTGCATTCCGTGGATCGCTTGAAAATCGCTCAACGCCTGTCCGAGCAACGCCCGGCCGACTTGCCGCCGCTGAACATCTGCATTCAGGTCAATGTCAGTGGCGAGGCCAGCAAATCTGGTTGCACGCCGGCCGACCTGCCGGCCCTGGCCAGCGCCATCAGCGCCTTGCCGCGCCTGAAACTGCGCGGGCTGATGGCGATTCCCGAGCCGACCGAAGATCGTGCCGCCCAGGACGCCGCCTTCGCGGCCGTGCGCAGCCTGAACGACAACCTGCGCAAAAGCCTGGACCTGCCAACCGACACACTTTCCATGGGCATGAGCCACGACCTCGAAGCGGCCATTGCCCAGGGCGCCACCTGGGTACGTATCGGTACCGCTTTGTTTGGCGCACGCGATTATGGCCAGCCATGACTGTGGCGGCCTCACCTCTGAATAAGGACCTGTCATGAGCAAGACTCGTATCGCCTTTATCGGCGCCGGCAACATGGCTGCCAGCTTGATCGGCGGCCTGCGCGCCAAGGGCCTGGACGCCAGCCAGATCCGCGCCAGCGACCCGGGCGCCGAAACCCGCGCCAAGGTCCAGGCCGAGCACGGCATTGAACTGTTCGCCGACAACGCCGAAGCCATCGACGGCGTCGACGTGGTGGTGCTGGCGGTCAAGCCACAGGCCATGAAGGCCGTGTGCGAAGCCCTGCGCCCCAGCCTGAAACCGCACCAGTTGATCGTGTCCATCGCCGCCGGCATCACCTGCGCCAGCATGAACAAGTGGCTCGGCGAGCAGCCGATCGTGCGTTGCATGCCCAACACCCCGGCCCTGCTGCGCCAGGGCGCCAGCGGCCTGTACGCCACCGCCGCGGTGAGCGCGGCGCAACGCCAGCAGGCCGAAGAACTGCTGTCGGCCGTGGGCATCGTCCTGTGGCTGGAGCAGGAGCAGCAATTGGACGCGGTAACCGCCGTGTCCGGCAGCGGCCCGGCGTATTTCTTCCTGCTGATCGAAGCCATGACCGCCGCCGGCGAGAAACTCGGCCTGCCACGGGAAACCGCCCGCCAACTGACCCTGCAAACCGCGCTGGGCGCGGCGCACATGGCGGTGTCCAGCGACGTGGACGCGGCCGAACTGCGCCGCCGCGTGACCTCGCCGGCCGGGACCACGGAAGCCGCGATCAAGTCGTTCCAGGCCAGTGGCTTCGAAGCCCTGGTGGAAAAAGCATTGGGTGCCGCCGCGCACCGCTCGGCCGAGATGGCCGAACAACTGGGCCAATAAGGAGCCAATGATGATTGGATTGAACACTGCGGCGGTGTACGTGCTGCAAACCCTGGGCAGCCTGTACCTGCTGATCGTGCTGCTGCGCTTCGTGCTGCAACTGGTACGCGCCGACTTCTACAACCCGCTGTGCCAGTTCGCCGTGCGCGCCACCCAGCCGCTGCTCAAGCCGATGCGCCGGGTCATCCCGAGCCTGTTCGGCCTGGACATGTCGTCGCTGATCCTGGCGATCGTCGTGCAACTGCTGCTGATGGCCCTGACCCTGCTGCTGACCTACGGCACCACCGGCAACCCGCTGCAACTGCTGATCTGGTCGATCATTGGCGTGACCGCGCTGTTCATGAAGATTTTCTTCTTCGCCCTGATCATCAGCGTGATCCTTTCCTGGGTCGCCCCGGGCAGCCATAACCCGGGCGCCGAGCTGGTCAACCAGATCTGCGAGCCGGCCCTGGCGCCGTTCCGCCGCATCCTGCCGAGCATGGGCGGCCTGGATATCTCGCCAATCCTGGCGTTCATGGTGCTCAAGCTGATCGACATGCTGGTGATCAACAACCTGGCGGCCATGACCATGATGCCGGAAATCCTGCGTCTGCTGATCTGACCCGGCCTCTGTGATGAGTTACTTTCGCTGGGACGGCGACGACCTGATCCTGGAGTGCCACCTGCAACCTGCGGCCCGTAGCGATGATTTCGCCGGGCTGCATGGTGAGCGCCTGAAGATCCGCCTCACCGCGCCACCGGTGGAGGGCAAGGCCAACGCTTATTTGATGGCGTTCCTGGCCAAGGCGTTCGGCGTGTCCAAGAGCCAGGTCAGCCTGATCAGCGGCGAGCTGAACCGGCAGAAACGGGTGCGGATCAACGCGCCGAAAAAACTCCCGGACCTGCCGGACTTACAGCGTCCGTCCTGATCACTCTCTGTAGCCGCTGCCGCAGGCTGCGATAAGGGCCGAAGGCCCTTCGAGGCCCTCAAGAGCACGTCTCCTGCGGAGCCGATCGCAGCCTGCGGCAGCGGCTACAAGGTTCGTCACAAGTCGCGGGAGAATCAGCCCCGGCCTTTGCTTGCCGCTGGGGGCAGCGGTCTTTAGACTTACGCCTCATTTAAACGAGAGCAGGGTCGATGCCAACTGCCTTTCCCGCCGATTCCGTTGGTCTGGTGACGCCGCAAGTGGCGCATTTCAGCGAGCCCCTGGCCCTGGCCTGCGGCCGCTCCCTGCCAGCCTATGATCTGATCTACGAGACCTACGGCCAGCTGAACGCCACGGCGAGCAATGCCGTGCTGATCTGCCACGCCCTGTCCGGCCATCACCACGCCGCCGGCTACCACAGCCCCGACGACCGCAAGCCGGGCTGGTGGGACAGCTGCATCGGCCCGGGCAAGCCGATCGACACCAACAAGTTCTTCGTCGTCAGCCTGAACAACCTCGGCGGCTGCAACGGTTCCACCGGCCCAAGTAGCGTCAATCCGGACACCGGCAAGCCGTTCGGCGCCGATTTCCCGGTGCTGACCGTGGAAGACTGGGTGCACAGCCAGGCGCGCCTGGCCGACCGCATCGGCATCCACCAGTGGGCCGCCGTGATCGGCGGCAGCCTGGGCGGCATGCAGGCCCTGCAATGGACCATCACCTACCCGGACCGTGTGCGCCATTGCCTGGCCATCGCCTCGGCGCCCAAGCTGTCGGCGCAGAACATCGCCTTCAACGAAGTGGCGCGCCAGGCCATCCTCACCGACCCCGAATTCCACGGCGGTTCGTTCCAGGAACAGGGCGTGATCCCCAAGCGCGGGCTGATGCTGGCGCGGATGGTCGGGCACATCACCTACCTGTCCGACGACTCCATGGGCGAGAAATTCGGCCGTGGCCTGAAGAGCGAAAAGCTCAACTACGACTTCCACAGCGTCGAGTTCCAGGTCGAAAGCTATCTGCGTTATCAGGGCGAGGAGTTCTCCGGGCGGTTCGACGCCAACACCTACCTGCTGATGACCAAGGCCCTGGATTACTTCGATCCGGCGGCGAACTTCGACGATAACCTGGCGAAAACCTTCGAAGGCGCCAAGGCCAAGTTCTGCGTGATGTCCTTCACCACCGACTGGCGCTTCTCCCCGGCCCGCTCGCGGGAGCTGGTGGATGCCCTGATGGCCGCGCGCAAGGACGTCAGCTACCTGGAAATCGATGCCCCACAGGGCCACGACGCCTTTCTGATTCCGATCCCGCGTTACCTGCAGGCGTTCGGCAACTACATGAACCGTATAACGCTGTGAGGACGCCATGAGAGCCGATCTGGAAATCATCCAAGAATGGATCCCCGCCGGCAGCCGCGTGCTCGACCTCGGTTGCGGCAATGGCGAACTGCTGAGCTGGCTGCGCGATCACAAGCAAGTCACCGGCTATGGCCTGGAAAACGACCCGGACAACATCGCCGAGTGCGTGGCCAAGGGCATCAACGTCATCGAGCAGGACCTGGACAAGGGCCTGGGCAACTTCGCCAGCAACAGCTTCGATATCGTGGTCATGACCCAGGCCCTGCAGGCCGTGCACTACCCGGATCGGATCCTCGACGAAATGCTGCGGGTCGGCCGCCAGTGCATCATCACCTTCCCCAACTTCGGCCACTGGCGCTGCCGCTGGTATCTGGCCAGCAAGGGACGGATGCCGGTCTCCGAATTCCTGCCGTACACCTGGTACAACACGCCGAACATCCACTTCTGCACGTTCGAGGACTTTGAAGAGCTTTGCCGCGAACGTGAAGCCAAGGTCATCGATCGCCTTGCGGTGGATCAACAGCACCGGCACGGGTGGGCCAGTAAGCTATGGCCTAATCTGTTAGGTGAGATCGGCATCTACCGCGTCAGCAGCCCCGGCCTGCAGGATCACCAGATCGCGGTATAAACCAGGTTCAAAGCAAGGAGAACGATCATGGGTCGCTTGGTTACTTTTCTATTGGCAGCGTGCCTGAGCGCGTCGGCGATGGCCGCCGAGCCCATCAAGGGCGAGCGCCAGGAAGTGTTCGGTGACGTGACCGTGCACTACAACACCTTCAACTCCACCTTCCTGCAACCGGATATCGCCAAGGCCGCGGAGCTGGTGCGCAGCAAGAACCAGGGCGTGATCAACGTTTCCGTGCTCAAGGCCGGCAAACCGTTGGTCGCCCAGGTCACCGGGACCGTCAAGGACCTGACCAGCCAGTCGGTGCCGCTGAAATTCAAGCAGGTCACCGAACAGGGCGCGATCTACTACATCGCCCAGTACCCGGTGGAACAGCAGGAAACCCGCACCTTCGAAATCAAGGTGCAGACCGGTGACGCGATCAACACCATTAACTTCAACCAAGAGCTTTTCCCCGGCGAATGATGACTTTTACCCAACTCGTACTGGCCAGCCATAACGCCGGCAAACTCAAGGAACTCCAGGCCATGCTCGGCGACTCGGTGCACCTGCGCTCGATCGGCGAGTTCAGCAGCGTCGAACCGGAAGAAACCGGCCTGTCGTTCGTCGAGAACGCCATCCTCAAGGCCCGCAACGCTTCGCGCATTTCCGGCCTGCCGGCGCTGGCGGACGATTCCGGCCTGGCGGTGGATTTCCTCGGCGGCGCGCCGGGCATCTACTCGGCGCGCTACGCCGACGGCCAGGGCGACGCGGCGAACAACGCCAAGCTGCTGGACGCCCTGAAGGACGTTCCCGAGGCCGAGCGCGGCGCGCAGTTCGTCTGCGTCCTGGCGCTGGTGCGACATGCCGAGGATCCGCTGCCGATCCTCTGCGAAGGCCTGTGGCACGGGCGCATCCTCACGGCCGCCAGCGGCGAACACGGTTTCGGCTACGACCCGCTGTTCTGGGTGCCGGAGCGCAACTGCTCCAGCGCCGAGCTGGACCCGATCCAAAAGAACCAACTCAGCCATCGCGCCCGCGCCATGGCCATTCTGCGGCAACGCCTGAGCCTGCAATGACCATTGATTCGTCCGCGCCACCGCTGATTCTCGGCGGTGCGCAAACGCCCCGGGCGGCCCTGCCCCAACTGCCGCCCCTGGCGCTGTACATCCACATCCCGTGGTGTGTACGCAAATGCCCTTACTGCGACTTCAACTCCCACGCCGCCAGCCCGGTGCTGCCGGAAGAAGAGTACGTCGACGCCCTGCTGGCCGACCTCAACCAGGACCTGCCCGCCGTCTACGGCCGCGAGCTGAGTTCGATCTTCTTCGGCGGCGGCACGCCGAGCCTGTTCAGCGCCCAGGCCCTAGGCCGGTTGCTCAAAGGTGTGGAGCAACGCATCCCGTTCGCCCGCGACATCGAGATCACCCTGGAAGCCAACCCCGGGACCTTCGAACAGGAGAAGTTCACCGCCTATCGCGCCCTGGGCATCAATCGCCTGTCGATCGGCATCCAGAGTTTCCAGGAAGACAAGCTCAAGGCCCTGGGCCGCATCCACAATGGCGACGAAGCCGTGCGCGCCGCCGGCATGGCGCGCCAGGCCGGGTTCGACAACTTCAACCTGGACCTGATGCACGGCCTGCCCGACCAGTCCCTGGACGACGCCTTGGGCGACCTGCACCAGGCCATCGCCATGAAGCCGACCCACCTGTCCTGGTACCAGCTGACCCTGGAACCCAATACGGTGTTCTGGAACCAGCCGCCGACGCTGCCGGAAGACGACACCCTGTGGGACATCCAGGAAGCCGGCCAGGCGCTTTTGGCCGAGCACGGCTATGCACAGTACGAAGTCTCGGCCTATGCCCAGCCCGGTCGGGCGGCCCGGCACAACATCAATTACTGGAGCTTCGGCGACTTCATCGGCATCGGCGCCGGGGCACACGGCAAGCTCAGCCATCCGGACGGGCGCATCGTGCGCACCTGGAAGACCCGCCTGCCCAAGGACTACCTCAACCCGGCGAAACACTTCAAGGCCGGCGAAAAGGACCTGAGCAACGAAGAGCTGCCGTTCGAGTTCCTGATGAACGCCCTGCGCCTGACCGAAGGCGTCGAGGCGCGACTGTATCCGGAGCGTACCGGGCTGCCCCTGGAAAGCCTCGCCGAAGGTCGCCGCGACGCCGAACAAAGCGGCCTGTTACAGGTCGAACCGTCACGCCTGGCCGCCACCCCGCGCGGCCAGCTGTTCCTCAATGACTTGCTGCAGAAATTTCTGAGCTGATTTCAGCCCTAAGGGAAAACGAATGGATTTGATACTCGACCTGCTCGCTACCGTGTCCCGCTGGAGTCGCAGCAACCTTTCAGAAATCTCCCTGGCCCTCGTCGGCTGCCTGTTGGTGCTGTTCGGCGCCGATATCAAGGGCTGGGTCGAAGCACGCCTGGGCGGCCTCGCCGGCGCCCTGCGCGTACCAATGATGGCGCTGCTGTGCATGATCGGCAGCGGTGCCGCGCTGATCTACGCCACGCCATGGATCGTCCGCGGCCTGAGCCAGTTCAACAACTACAGCCTGGCGCCGGTGCTGCTGGTGGTGCTGGTGTTGATCGGTGTCGTCGCCGACCGCCGATAAGCCGCGCCCCGCAGGAGCGAAGCTTGCTCGCGATAGCGGACTTCGCAGCGCCGCTATCTTTCAGCCTGGCAGCTGATTGCGAGCAATCGAGCATCGAACGGATGCTCCTACACAGCAGGGCTTACGCCAGCTTTTCGAACTTCAGATCCCACACCCCATGGCCCAGGCGCTCGCCGCGGCGCTCGAACTTGGTGATCGGGCGTTCGGCCGGGCGTGGCACGCACTTGCCGTCTTCGGCCAGGTTGCGGTAACCCGGCGCGACATTCATCACTTCCAGCATGTACTCGGCATAAGGCTCCCAGTCGGTGGCCATATGCAGGATGCCGCCGACCTTCAGCTTGCTGCGCACCAGCTCGGCGAAGGACGCCTGGACGATACGCCGCTTGTGGTGACGGCTCTTGTGCCACGGATCGGGGAAAAACAGCATCAGGCGATCCAGGCTGTTATCGGCGATGCAGCGGTTGAGCACTTCGATCGCATCGCAATCGTAGACCCGCAGGTTGGTCAGGCCCTGGGTCAGCACGCCGTTGAGCAACGCGCCGACACCCGGACGGTGCACTTCCACACCAATGAAATCCTGCTCCGGCGCGGCCGCGGCCATTTCCAGCAGCGAGTGGCCCATGCCGAAGCCGATTTCCAGGGAGCGTGGCGCCGAGCGACCAAACACCTGATCGAAATCCAGCGGCGCGTCGGCCAGCGGCAGCACATACAGCGGCGCGCCCTGCTCCAGGCCGCGCTGCTGGCCTTCGGTCATGCGCCCGGCACGCATCACGAAACTCTTGATGCGGCGGTGTTGGCGCTCGTCGCCGGCTTCCGGCTGGATTGGCGTGTCGTTTGATTCAGTCATCAATGGCTCTTACTTGATCAGACCATCCAGCGGCGAGGAGGCGCTGGCATAGAGTTTCTTCGGCATGCGGCCGGCGAGGTACGCCAGGCGGCCTGCCACAATGGCGTGCTTCATGGCTTCGGCCATCAGCACCGGTTGTTGCGCATGGGCGATGGCCGAGTTCATCAGCACCGCTTCGCAGCCCAGTTCCATGGCGATGGTGGCGTCGGAGGCAGTGCCGACACCGGCATCCACCAGCACCGGGACCTTGGCTTCTTCGAGGATAATCTGCAGGTTGTACGGGTTGCAGATCCCCAGGCCGGTACCGATCAGGCCGGCCAGCGGCATGACCGCGATGCAGCCCATTTCCGCCAGCTGGCGGGCGATGATCGGGTCATCGCTGGTGTACACCATCACGTCGAAACCTTCCTTGACCAGCACTTCGGCGGCCTTGAGGGTTTCCAGCACGTTGGGGAACAGGGTTTTCTGGTCGGCCAGCACTTCCAGCTTCACCAGGTTGTGGCCGTCGAGCAGCTCACGGGCCAGGCGGCAGGTGCGCACGGCCTCGACCGCGTCATAGCAGCCAGCGGTGTTCGGCAGGATGGTGTAGCGATCCGGCGGCAGGATATCCAGCAGGTTCGGTTCGCCCGGGTTCTGCCCGATATTGGTCCGGCGCACGGCGACGGTGACGATCTCGGCCCCCGAGGCCTCGATGGCCAGGCGGGTTTCTTCCATGTCACGGTACTTGCCGGTGCCTACCAGCAAACGCGACTGGTAAGTACGACCGGCCAGGACGAAAGGCTTGTCGCTGCGAACGTTGCTCATCGGAAATCCTCTGTTGGGGTGAGGTTCTTGCAGAATGCGTGGGTGGGGCCAGCCCTGGCCCGGGTGGCTAGCCGCCGCCGATGGCGTGCACCACTTCGACCTGATCGCCCTCGTTGAGGGTGGTCTCGGCGTGCTGGCTGCGCGGGACGATATCCAGGTTGAGTTCGACCGCGATCCGGCGTCCGGTCAGGTCCAGACGGGTCAGCAGGGCCGCAACGGTTTCGCCGTCGGGCAGTTCAAAGGATTCGCCGTTCAACTGAATGCGCATGCCGAATGCCGCCATCATTTTTAGGGGCCAGCATTCTAGCCCGATCAGTCTGGCCGACCCAAGCCATTCGTCTCGAAATGGACCTGCCGGTCAGCTCAACCGCCAGGCGGCAAGACCCAGGCACAACCAGCCGATCAGGAAGGCCAGACCACCGAAGGGGGTGACGATGCCCAGCTTGCTGAAACCGGTCAGGGTCAGCAGGTAGAGGCTGCCGGAAAACAGCAGGATGCCGATGGCGAACGAAGCGCCGGCCCAGGTCACCAGGCGGCCGGGAATCTGCGTGGCCAGCAGTGCCACGCCCAGCAGCGCCAGGGTGTGCACCAGCTGGTAGGTGACGCCGGTATGGAAAATCGCCAGGTATTCCGCGCTCAGGCGATTTTTCAGGCCGTGGGCGGCAAATGCGCCCAGGGCAACGCCGGTAAAGCCGAAAAAGGCGGCCAGCATCAGGAAGCCACGCAGCATGAGGAACTCCAGTCAGAATCGTCGGTCGGGCCTGTATAATGGCGCGCTCAACGGGTTCGGCCAAGCCATCTCTATGCTGCGTTTATTTTTCCGTCGTTTCTCTAAAGCCCTGTTCTGGTTCGCCGTCGGCAGCGTTTTGCTGGTGCTGGTGTTCCGCGTCGTGCCGCCTCCGGGCACGGCCTTGATGGTCGAACGCAAGATCGAATCCTGGATCGATGGTGAGCCCATCGACCTGCAACGCAGCTGGAAACCCTGGGACGAAATCTCCGACGACCTGAAGGTGGCGGTGATCGCCGGCGAAGACCAGAAGTTCCCTGAACACTGGGGGTTCGACATTGGCGCGATCCAGGCCGCCTTCGCCCACAACGAGCGCGGCGGCTCGATTCGCGGCGCCAGCACCCTGAGCCAGCAGGTGGCGAAGAACCTGTTCCTGTGGTCCGGGCGCAGTTGGCTGCGCAAAGGGCTGGAAGCCTGGTTCACCGGGCTGATCGAGATCTTCTGGCCCAAGCAACGGATTCTCGAGGTCTACCTCAACAGCGTCGAGTGGGACGAAGGCGTATTTGGCGCCGAGGCCGCGGCGCGGCATCACTTCGGTGTCAGCGCGGGCTCGCTGTCGCGGCAACAGGCCAGCCTGCTGGCCGCGGTCCTGCCCAACCCTCGGGTATGGAGCGCCAGCCATCCGAGCGGCTACGTGGCACAACGGGCCGGTTGGATCCGCCGACAGATGAGCCAGTTGGGTGGCGACAGCTACCTGCTGGGCCTGAACGATTCGCGCAAGGCGCTGTGGGCGCAGTGACGCCCAGGATCTGATCGCGCCACAGGCCCGCGTCTTCCTCTGTAGGAGCGAAGCTTGCTCGCGATAGCATCCCCACAGACACCACCACTCCAACGCCACAAACAAAAACGCCCCGATCGGATCGGGGCGTTTTTTATTGCGTGGTGTATTACGCGGCAATCGACAGCTTGAGCTTGTTCATCGCGCTCTTCTCGAGCTGACGGATACGCTCGGCCGACACGTTGTACTTCTGCGCCAGGTCGTGCAGCGTGGCTTTCTCTTCCGCCAGCCAGCGCTGGTAGAGAATGTCGCGGCTGCGGTCGTCCAGCACTTCCAGCGCCTCGTGCAGGTTGCTGGTGGAGTTGTCGGTCCAGTCGGCATCTTCCAGCTGACGGGCCGGATCGTACCGGTGGTCTTCCAGGTAGTTGGCCGGCGATTGGAAGGCGCTGTCGTCATCCGCTTCGGCGGCTGGGTCGAAGGCCATGTCATGGCCGGTCAGGCGGCTTTCCATCTCGCGCACTTCGCGCGGCTCCACACCGAGGCTTTCCGCCACACGATGGACTTCTTCGTTGTTCAACCAGGCCAGGCGTTTCTTCTGGCTGCGCAGGTTGAAGAACAGCTTGCGCTGGGCCTTGGTGGTCGCGACTTTCACGATGCGCCAGTTGCGCAGGATGAACTCGTGGATTTCCGCCTTGATCCAGTGCACGGCGAACGAAACCAGACGCACACCCATTTCCGGGTTGAAGCGTTTTACAGCCTTCATCAGCCCGACATTGCCTTCCTGAATCAGGTCGGCCTGGGCCAGACCGTAGCCGGAATAGCTACGGGCGATATGTACGACAAAACGCAGGTGGGCGAGCACCATCTGCCGAGCCGCCTCAAGATCCTGCTCATAGTAGAGACTCTCGGCCAGTTCACGCTCCTGCTCGGGCGTCAGCAATGGAATGCTGTTCACCGTGTGCACATAGGCCTCCAGGTTCGCACCCGGGACCAAGGCATAAGCAGGTTGCAAAGAAGTGGTCATACGAAAAAACCTCCGACTCACATAACTCGTGCTTATTCAGCACTGCTGAAAATTGACCGGAAACCGCAAAACAAGTTCCCAAAAATTCTAAAAGGTCAATACAAGCAAAAAGACACTATTTCGGCGCCAGCTCCCGCAAGTGGCGGGCGACCGCAATCCACGCACCGATATACCCCAACAACACCGCGCCAAGCAAGAGTGATAGACCATCGGCGACCGGCACGCCAGCCAAGGCAAAATCACTGCCGTACAAACCGGCCAGCCCCACCACCGCGTCGTTCAGCCAATCGAGGCCGAACGCCAGAACACCCCAGGACAGAACCCCCGCACCGAAGCCATACAGAGCGCCCATATAAAGGAAGGGACGCCGCACATAACTGTCCGTGCCGCCGACGAGTTTAATCACTTCTATCTCGGTGCGGCGGTTTTCAATATGAAGACGAATGGTATTGCCTATCACCAAAAGTAATGCAGAAACCAACAACACCGTCAGACCGAAGACAAACCGGTCGCCCAGCTTGAGGATCGCCGCCAGCCGCTCGACCCACACCAGGTCCAGTTGCGCCTGCTGCACCTTGGGCATTTGGGCCAGGCGCTGACGCAAGGCTTCCAGGGTTGCCTTGTCCACTTCGTTCGGCGTGACCAGAACCACGCCCGGCAGCGGGTTCTGCGGCAACTCCTTGAGCGCCTCGCCCAGCCCGGACTGCTGCTGGAACTCGTCCAGGGCCTTGTCCTTGCTGATGAACTCGGCATCCGCCACGCCCGGCATGGCCTTGATCTGCTCGCTCAGGCTTTCGCCCTCGGTGGCGCTGGCGTCGAGTTCCAGATACAGGGAAATCTGCGCCGCGCGCTGCCAGGAACCACCCAGGCGCTCGACGTTGTTGAGCAACAACGACAAGCCCATCGGCAGGCTCAGGGCCACGGCCATCACCAGGCAGGTGAAGAAGCTGCCGATCGGTTGCTTGCCCAGGCGACGCAGGCTGTCCAGCAGGCTGGCGCGATGACTTTCGATCCAGGCGTGCAGCAGGGTGCCGAAATCCGGACCGTCGTCTTCGTCGCGCTTTTTCTTCTGCGGCGGCTGGTCCGAGGCTTTCGGAGCCACGCGTTCGGCCACTTTGGGGCTGCGGGTCGCACTCATACGCCAGCCTCCCCGTCGCCGATCAATCGGCCGCGTTGCAGGGTCAGCATGCGGTGACGCATGCGCGCGATCAGCGCCAGGTCGTGACTGGCGATCAGCACGCTGGTGCCCAGACGGTTGATATCTTCGAATACGCCCATGATTTCCGCCGCCAGACGCGGGTCGAGGTTACCTGTGGGTTCGTCCGCCAGCAGCAAGGCCGGGCGGTGCACGATGGCGCGGGCAATGCCGACGCGCTGCTGCTGACCGGTGGACAGGTCGCCCGGGTAGAGATCGGTCTTGTCCGAGAGCGCCACGCGCTCCAGGGCCGAGTCCACGCGCTTGGCGATTTCAGCCTTGGACAGGCCGAGGATCTGCAGCGGCAAGGCGACGTTGTTGAAAACGGTGCGATCGAACAGCAGCTGGTGGTTTTGGAACACCACGCCGATCTGCCGCCGCAGGAACGGAATCTGCGCATTGCTGATGGTGCTCAGGTCCTGACCGGCCAACAGCAGCTTGCCGCTGGTCGGGCGCTCCATGGCCAGCAGCAAACGCAGCAGCGTGGACTTGCCGGCGCCAGAGTGGCCGGTGACGAACAGAAACTCGCCGCGACGGACCCGGAAACTCAGCTCGTGCAGGCCAACATGGCCGTTCGAGTAACGCTTACCGACCTGTTCGAAACGAATCATGAACGCTCCCGCTCGGCAAACAGTGCCTGGACAAAGGGTTCGGCTTCAAAGGTACGCAGGTCGTCGATGCCCTCACCGACGCCGATGTAGCGGATCGGCAGGCCGAACTGCTTGGCCAGGGCGAAGATCACCCCGCCCTTGGCGGTGCCATCGAGCTTGGTCAGGGCCAGGCCGGTCAGCTCGACCGTCTGATTGAACTGCTTGGCCTGGTTGATGGCGTTCTGACCAGTACCGGCATCGAGCACCAGCAGCACTTCGTGCGGCGCGTCGGCGTCCAGCTTGCCGATCACCCGGCGAACCTTCTTCAACTCTTCCATCAGGTTGTCTTTGGTGTGCAGGCGACCGGCGGTGTCGGCGATCAGCACATCGATGCCACGGGCCTTGGCAGCCTGCACGGCGTCGAAGATCACCGAAGCCGAATCGGCGCCGGTGTGCTGGGCGATGACCGGGATCTTGTTGCGCTCGCCCCAGACTTGCAGCTGTTCCACCGCCGCGGCGCGGAAGGTGTCGCCCGCGGCGAGCATGACCTTCTTGCCTTCGAGCTGCAGCTTCTTGGCCAGCTTGCCGATGGTGGTGGTCTTGCCGGCGCCGTTGACGCCCACCACCAGAATCACGAACGGCTTGGTTTGCGAAGCGATCCGCAGCGGCTGCTCCACCGGCTTGAGCATGCTCGCCAGTTCGGCCTGCAGCGACTTGTACAGCGCATCGACGTCGGTCAGTTGTTTGCGCGCGACCTTCTGGGTCAGGTTCTGAATGATCACCGCGGTGGCTTCCACGCCCACGTCAGCGGTCAGCAGGCGGGTCTCGATATCTTCCAGCAACTCGTCGTCGATGGTCTTCTTGCCCAGGAACAGGCTGGCCATGCCTTCGCCGATGCTGGCGCTGGTCTTGGACAGGCCCTGCTTGAGGCGGGCGAAGAAGCCGACCTTGTTTTCCTCGGCACGGGGCGGCTCGGCGACAGCGAGCGCTTCGACCGCCGCGACTGGAGCAACTGGAGCAACGACAACCGGGGCAGGCTCCGGTTCTGGAACAGGTTCGGGTTTCACGAAAGCCGCGATCACCGGTTGTGGCACATCCTCTTCTTCAATCTGCGCCTGGGCTTCAGCTGGCTCGCTGCTGTGTGCCAACTCGGCCACCAACAGCTCGGCGGCTTGCTGCAGATCGGTCGCGGCCGGAATCGGCGGGGTGATGTGCGGCGCCTGCTCGTCTTCCACCAACGCCACCGGTTCTTCCGCCACCGGCAGGGTCAGCCAGGGCTTGTGCTCGGGATCGGGGGTCAGCGGCAGTTCCGGCGCGGGAGCAGGTTCGGCCGCTGGTGCGGGCTGTTCAGGCTGCCGGATCGGCTCGGCGATCGGCGACACCACAGGAGCGGCGACTTCGGCAACCGGGGCTTGCTCTATCACGGGAGCGGGAGCCGGGGCAGGCTCGACAGGGACTTGTGGCTGTTCGACGACGGTTTCCTGCGGCTTTTTGCGCAGCCATCCGAACAGGCCTTTCTTCTCGCCAGCCGCGGCTGGGGTCTTCTTGTCGTCGTTGGAACCAAACATGGAGGACGGCTATCTCAAGGTAGCGACGCGCCATCAAGGCGCACCGGCAAATAAATATTCGATGCAGAACAGACTGCGTTTCCGCCGGCTTGTTCACGCGCAACATTTTGTCGAGGTGCCCAATGGCATCTCAAGGATCGATTTTACTAAAGGACTGAAACGGCAAAATCGGCGAAAAGTCGAAGTTTAGCTGGTAAATCCAGACTTCTTGCCGGAAACCCATACAACCTGCTCAAGCACACATTGATCCATGCGAGCCTGATAGGCGTGGCCGCCAGTAAAACGGATCAGTATCCTAGCATCTCCTCGCCCGCCGACGCTAAGACCAAGCGGGCAGTCCAACAGGTTTAAAAAACGAATGAATGCTCTAGCCCGCCGCGCCGCAGGCCTGCTGCTCAGTACGGTTTGTCTGCCCCTTTCAGCCTTGGCTGCCGATCCACAACCCACCCACGAATTCACCCTCGACAACGGCCTCAAGGTCGTGGTCCGCGAAGACCATCGGGCTCCGGTCGTGGTCTCCCAGGTCTGGTACAAAGTCGGCTCCAGCTACGAAACCCCGGGCCAGACCGGTTTGTCCCACGCCCTGGAACACATGATGTTCAAAGGCAGCGAAAAGGTCGGCCCCGGCGAAGCCTCGCTGATCCTGCGCGACCTGGGCGCCGAAGAGAACGCCTTCACCAGCGACGATTTCACCGCCTATTACCAGGTGTTGGCCCGTGACCGCCTGGGCGTGGCCTTCGAGCTGGAAGCCGATCGCATGGCCAGCCTGCGCCTGCCGCCGGACGAGTTCAGCCGCGAAATCGAAGTGATCAAGGAAGAGCGCCGCCTGCGCACCGACGACAAGCCGATGTCCAAGGCCTTCGAGCGCTTCAAGGCGATGGCCTACCCGGCCAGCGGCTACCACACGCCGACCATCGGCTGGATGGCCGACCTCAACCGGATGAAGGTCGAGGAACTGCGCCACTGGTATGAATCCTGGTACGTGCCGAACAACGCCACCCTGGTGGTGGTCGGCGACGTGACCCCGGACGAAGTCAAAACCCTGGCCCAACGTTATTTCGGCGCCATTCCCAAGCGCGCCGTGCCCGCGGCGAAGATTCCCCTGGAACTGGCCGAGCCCGGCGAGCGGCAGATCACCCTTCGGGTGAAGACCCAGCTGCCGAGCGTGATGCTGGCCTTCAACGTGCCGAGCATCGCCACCGCCGAAGACAAGCATTCGGTGCACGCCCTGCGCCTGATCGCCGCGCTGCTCGACGGCGGCTACAGCGCCCGCATCCCGACCCGCCTGGAGCGCGGCGAAGAGCTGGTGTCCGGCGGCTCGTCGAGCTTCGACGCCTACACCCGCGGCGACAGCCTGTTCCTGCTTTCGGCCATGCCCAACAGCCAGAAGAAGAAAACCATCGCCCAGGCCGAAGCCGGACTGTGGCGCCTGCTCGAAGAGCTGAAAACCACTCCGCCGACCGCCGAAGAACTGGAACGCGTGCGCGCCCAGGTGATCGCCGGCCTGGTCTACGAACGTGACTCCATCACCAGCCAGGCCACCGCCATCGGCCAGCTGGAAACCGTCGGCCTGTCCTGGAAACTCATGGACACCGAACTCGCCGAACTGCAAAGCGTGACCCCTGAAGACATCCAGAAGGCCGCCCGTACCTATTTCACCCGCGAACGCCTGAGCGTTGCCCACGTATTGCCTGAGGAGTCCGCTCATGAGTAAGCGCAAAAGCGCCAGCCCGGTCCTGCTCGGCCTGGCACTCGTGGCCCTGATCACCGCCGCCGGCCTTTATCTGCTGCGCGCGGACCAATCCGACGCCAGCCAGGCGCTGGACAAGGCCAAGAGCAGCCAGAAGCTGCAATCCTTGACCGAGCTCGACGGCAAGGCCCCAAGCCGCCGCAGCCTCGACATCAAGACCTGGAGCACCGCCGAAGGCGCCAAGGTGCTGTTCGTCGAAGCCCATGAGCTGCCGATGTTCGACATGCGCCTGACCTTCGCCGCCGGCAGCAGCCAGGATGGCGACGCGCCAGGCCTGGCGATGCTGACCAACGCCATGCTCAACGAAGGCGTGGCCGGCAAGGATGTCGGCGCGATCGCCGAAGGTTTCGAGGGCCTGGGTGCCGATTTCGGCAACGGTGCCTACAAGGACATGGCCATCGCGTCCCTGCGCAGCCTCAGCGCACCGGACAAACGCACGCCGGCCCTGCAGCTGTTCGCCGATGTCGTCGGCAAGCCGACCTTCCCGGCCGACTCCCTGGCGCGCATCAAGAACCAGATGCTCGCCGGCTTCGAGTACCAGAAGCAGAACCCCGGCAAGCTGGCGAGCCTGGAACTGATGAACCGCCTGTACGGCAGCCATCCGTATGCCCATTCCAGCGATGGCACCGCGCAGAGCGTGCCGCCGATCAGCCTGGCCCAACTGCGGGCGTTCCACGCCAAGGCCTATGCCGCCGGCAACGTGGTGATCGCATTGGTGGGCGACCTGTCGCGCAGCGATGCCGAGGCGATTGCCGCGCAGATCTCCGCCGCCCTGCCCAAAGGCCCGGCGCTGGCGAAAATCCCGCAACCGAGCGAGCCACAGGCCAGCATCGGCCATATCGAATACCCCTCCAGCCAGACCAGCCTGCTGCTGGCGCAACTGGGCATCGATCGTGACGACCCGGACTACGCCGCGTTGTCCCTGGGCAACCAGATCCTTGGCGGTGGCGGTTTTGGCACCCGGCTGATGAGCGAGGTGCGCGAGAAGCGCGGCCTGACCTACGGCGTCTATTCCGGCTTCAGCCCGATGCAGGCCCGTGGCCCGTTCATGATCAACCTGCAGACCCGTGCCGAAATGAGCGAGGGCACCCTCAAGCTGGTGCAGGACGTGCTCGCCGACTACCTCAAGACCGGCCCGACCCAGAAGGAACTCGACGACGCCAAGCGCGAACTGGCCGGCAGCTTCCCGCTGTCCACCGCCAGCAACGCCGACATCGTCGGCCAACTGGGCGCCATCGGCTTCTACAACCTGCCGCTGAGCTATCTTGAAGACTTCATGCAGCAGTCCCAGAGCCTGACCGTGGAGCAGGTCCGGGACGTACTGAACAAGCACCTGGGCGCCGACAAGATGGTCATCGTCACCGCCGGCCCGACCGTGCCGCAAAAGCCGTTGCCGGCCCCTACTGACAAACCCGCCGAGCAGCCGCTCGGGGTTCCGGAGCACTAATGGCCAGCCCATCGCGTCCCAGCAAGAAACCCGTCCATAACCAGCACAACGGTGTGGGCCAACTGCGCATCATCGGCGGCGAGTGGCGCAGCCGCCGCCTGAGCTTCCCCGATGTGCCGGGCCTGCGCCCGACTCCGGACCGGGTGCGCGAAACCCTGTTCAACTGGCTGGCGCCCTATGTCGCCGGGGCCAAGGTGCTCGACCTGTTCGCCGGCAGCGGCGCGCTGTTTCTCGAAGCCCTGTCCCGTGGCGCCGCCATGGGCCAGGCGCTGGATGCCAGCAACCTGGCCGTGTCGCGCCTGCGCGAACACCTGGGCACCCTGCGCTGCACCGTCGGCCAGGTGCAGACCGCCGACGCCCTGCGTTACCTGGAAACCCAGCCGGCCAGCCGTTTCGACCTGGTGTTCCTCGACCCGCCGTTCCATCAGAACCTGCTGCCCGCCGCCTGTGCCCTGCTGGAAGAACGCGACTGGCTGGCCGACGACGCCTGGGTCTATACCGAAAGTGAAACCGCGCCGTCGACCCTCGGCCTCCCGGCGAACTGGCGCCTGCACCGCGAGCAAAAATCCGGGCAGGTGTACTACGCCTTGTGGCAACGTATGGCAGAGATCGCCGGTTAAACCACTGGCCTGAAAAGGTGCGCAACCCCGCCGGGGACGCGCACCGCTGCTACGAGAATCACCGTGCCTATTCCGTCAGATCGTTTCATTCCCGCCTTCGGCCTCGGCAACCCGCACCTGCAGACCCTGTGGGGCCCGCTATGGCGCAAGACCACTCACCTCGAACGCCAGCGCGAACGCCTGTGGCTCGACGACGGCGACTTTCTCGATCTCGACTGGCACGGCCCGCACTCCGCTACCGCGCCCCTGGTGCTGGTGCTGCACGGCCTGACCGGCTCTTCCAACTCGCCTTACGTGGCCGGCCTGCAAAAGGCCCTGGCGGGCCAGGGCTGGGCCAGCGCGGCGTTGAACTGGCGCGGCTGCTCGGGCGAACCCAACCTGCTGCCGCGCAGCTATCACTCGGGGGCCAGCGAAGACCTGGCCGCCGCCATCGACCACCTGCGCAGCAAACGCCCGCAGGCCCCGCTGTTCGCGGTGGGCTACTCGCTGGGCGGCAATGTATTGCTCAAGCACCTGGGGGAAAGCGGCAGCGCCAGCCAGCTGCAAGGCGCCGTCGCGGTATCGGTGCCGTTTCGCCTGGACCAGTGCGCCGACCGCATCGGCCAGGGGTTTTCCAAGGTCTACCAGGCGCATTTCATGCGCGAGATGTTGGCCTACATCAAGGACAAGCAACGCCAGTTCCAGCACGACGGGCGCCATGAGGGCCTGGCCGTGCTGGAGCGGCTGGGGCCACTGGAGAAGATGCGCACCTTCTGGGACTTCGACGGCCGGGTCACCGCGCCGCTGAATGGCTTTGCCGACGCCCAGGATTATTACCGGCGTGCCTCCAGCCGGTATTTCCTCGGGGAAATCCGCACACAAACCCTGATCATCCAGGCCGCGGACGATCCTTTCGTATTCCCCCACAGCCTGCCGGAAGCCGGTGAGCTGTCCGACAGCACCCACCTCGAGCTGCAGGCCAAGGGTGGGCACGTCGGTTTTGTCGAGGGTTCGGTGAAGACGCCGGGTTATTACCTGGAACGGCGCATTCCCCAGTGGCTGTCCAACCTGGGGGGCGAGTTGCGATGAACGGCGGCCAGGGCGAGTCGATCCGTTTCTGGCAGACCGCGCCCCTGGCCGGCGTGGAGTTGCTGGCCGCGCGCTACATCGAGCATCGCTTCGTGCCCCATGTGCATGACGGCTATGTGATCGGCATGATCATGGACGGCGCCCAGCGCTACCGTTATCGCGGCGCCGAGCATCTGGCGGGGCGTGGCACCCTGGTGCTGATCAACCCGGACGAGCTGCACACCGGCCACAAAGGCACCGAGGACGGCTGGCTGTACCGGGCGTTTTATCCGGACAACGCGCAGATCCTCGCCATGCTCGGCGAGCTGGAACTACCCACCGACAGCCTGCCGGCCTTCGGCGCTACGCTGTATCGCGACCCCGATCTGGTCAGCGGTTTCTGCCAGTTGCATCAACTGCTGGAAAGCCCGGCCACCGCCCTGCAACAACAGACCCTGTGGCGGGAAATGATGCTCTTGCTGCTGCGGCGTCACGCCGGGATCAAGGCGCCGGGCAAACCCGGGCGGGAACACCGGGCGATCGTCCAGGCCAAGGAGTTGCTGCAAGCGCAGCTGGCGGCCCCGCCCTCCCTGGAGGAACTGGCCGCGGCGGTGAATCTCTCGCCGTTCCATTTCGCCCGGGTGTTCCGCCGCGCCACCGGCATGCCGCCGCACACCTGGCTGATGCAACAGCGCATCGCCCAGGCCCGGGCACTGCTGCGCGACGGCTGCCTGCCGCTGGAAGTGGCGACACAATTGGGGTTCGCCGACCAGAGCCATCTGAGCCGGCAGTTCAAGCAGGTCTACGGCGTGGGGCCGGCGGCCTATCGCAGCGCCCGCCAGTCCCTCTGAAACAGCTCCTACGGTGAGGGGCCTCAGTCGCCGGTGGCGACCGCGCGCTGCGGATCGGTGATCCATTCGCTCCAGGAGCCGGCATACAGCCTGCCCAGGGGATAACCGGCCAGGCACAGGGCGAACAGGTTGTGACAGGCGGTCACGCCCGAGCCGCAGTACGCCACCAGTTCGCTCGGCGAACGCTCGCCCAGCTTCGCGGCAAAGCGCTTCTTGAGCTGATCGGCCGGCAGAAAACGGCCGTCGCTGTCCAGGTTGTCGGTGAAAGCCGCGCATTGCGCACCGGGGATATGCCCGGCCACCGGGTCGATCGGCTCCACCTCGCCGCGAAAACGTGGCTGGCCGCGGGCGTCGAGCAGGGTCAGGGTCGGCTGGCCGAGGCGCTTTTGCAGTTGCTCGGCACTCAACAACAGGGTTTTGTCGGGCAGGCCAGTGAAGTGGCCGAGGACATTGGTCGGTGGATCCAGGCTCAATGGCAGGCCCGCGGCGTGCCAGGCTTTCAAGCCGCCGTCGAGAATGAATACGCCGTCGCGCTTGCCCAGCCAGGCCAGCAGCCACCAGGCGCGGGCGGCATAGGCACCGGGGCCGTCGTCGTAAAGCACGATGTCGCTGTCGGCGTCGATGCCCCAGGCTTGCAGGCGCGCGACCAGCGTCGCCGGTTCGGGCAACGGATGGCGCCCGGTCACGCCCTTGACCACCCGGCCACTGAGGTCGCGTTCCAGATCGGCAAAATGCGCGCCGGCCAGATGCCCCCCGGCATAACTGCGCTGGCCGTAATCCGGGTCTTCCAGGGCAAAACGACAATCGAGAATCACCAGCCCGGGCTGCTCCAGGCGAGCGGCCAATTGCTGTGGACTGATCAGTTGCGCGATGGGCATGACGGGCTCCAGTAATTGAACGATGACTTGATCCAGATCCTACTGCACTTCTTCCAGAGCTTGCCCCAGGGGCACGTAAAACTCGTCGTATAGCGCGTCGACCGCCTCCCGGGCGTGGTCGGTGACAAATCCGGCCTCCAGCACCAGCACCTGGTACACACCGCGCTTGATGGCTTCTTCGCTCAGGTGCGCGGAGTTTTCCCGGGTGGTGCACAAAAAACGCACCCAGGAGGTAAGGATGATCCAGGCATTGAGGGTCAGGGATTCGATCTGCACCTTGTCCATCCGCAGGATGCCGGCCTCGACGAAACCTTCGTAGATCACCATGCCGTGGATCAGGCAGCGCTGGGAGAAGCGCCGATAACGGGCGGCCAGTTCGGCGTCGCTGTCGAGCAGGTGTTCCAGGTCACGGTGCAAGAAGCGATAGCGCCACATGGCGGCCAGCAGCTCCTGCAGGTAATAGCGCTTGTCCTCGACGGTCACGGTACGGCCCTGGGGCAGGCGCAGGAAGCTGTCGACCAGGGCTTCGTACTCGCAGAACAGCACGGCGATGATCGCCTGCTTGTTGGGGAAGTGGTAATACAGGTTGCCCGGCGAAATCTCCATGTGGGCCGCAATGTGATTGGTGCTGACACTGCGTTCGCCTTGCTGGTTGAACAGCTCCAGGCTGTTCTGGACGATACGTTCGCGGGTTTTTATGCGTGGGGCCATGAGCGTGGGCTTTAATCGAGAAGGCGTTGCCCGGCATCTTACGACCTATCCCCAACGGGATAAATCAAAGCCGGCCCGGGATGTCATTTGACATTTTAGAGTATAAACTCTAAAAACCTCCAACCCACAAAAACCGGAGCCGCCCATGTCTGCCGAAATCGCCTACTTGCCGGAAGCCCACCAGCAGCTGGATGAGCTCCACCGTCTGTTCGCCGCCCAGCGCCAGGCCTTCGCGGCCAACCCCATGCCGCCCGCCGCCCAGCGCCAGCAATGGCTCAAGAGCCTGCGCGAACTGCTCGACAGCGAACGCCAGGCCCTGATCGATGCCATCAGCGAAGATTTCAGCCATCGCAGCGCCGACGAAACCCTGCTCGCCGAAATCATGCCCAGCCTGCATGGCATCCACTACGCCAGCAAACACCTCAAGGGCTGGATGAAACCTTCGCGGCGCAAGGTCGCCGTGGCCTTCCAGCCGGCCTCGGCCAAGGTCGTCTACCAGCCATTGGGCGTGGTGGGGGTGATCGTGCCGTGGAACTACCCCTTGTACCTGGCCATCGGCCCGCTGGTGGGCGCGCTCGCCGCCGGCAACCGGGTGCTGCTCAAGCTCAGCGAGTCGACCCCCGCCACCGGCCTGCTGCTCAAGCGCCTGCTGGCCAAGGCGTTCCCCGAGGACCTGGTCGCCGTGGTGCTGGGCGAAGCCGACGTGGGCGTGGCCTTCTCCCGGTTGCCCTTCGATCACCTGCTGTTCACCGGCGCCACCAGCATCGGCAAGCATGTGATGCGCGCCGCGGCGGAAAACCTGACCCCGGTGACCCTGGAGCTGGGCGGCAAGTCTCCGGCCATCGTGTCCGACGACGTACCGCTCAAGGACGCCGCCGAACGCATCGCCTTCGGCAAGACCATGAACGCCGGCCAGACCTGCGTCGCCCCGGACTACGTGCTGGTCCCGGAACACCGCGTCGGCGCCTTCGTCGACGTCTATCGCCAGGTGGTCCGTGGTTTCTTCCCGACCCTGGTCGACAACCCCGACTACACCGCGATCATCAACCCACGGCAGCTGGCGCGCCTGAACAGCTACATCAGCGACGCCACCAGCAAGGGCGCGCTGCTGATCCCGCTGTTCGAAGAGAACCAGGAACGGCGCATGGGCCACAGCCTGATGCTGAATGTCAGCGACGACATGACGGTGATGCAGGATGAGATCTTCGGCCCGATCCTGCCGATCGTGCCCTACACCGGCCTGGACCAGGCCTTCGCCTACATCAACCAGCGCCCTCGCCCGCTGGCGCTCTATTACTTCGGCTACGACAAGGCCGAGCAGGGCCGGGTACTCAACGAAACCCACTCGGGCGGGGTCTGCCTCAACGACACCCTGCTGCACGTCGCCCAGGACGACATGCCGTTCGGCGGCATCGGCCACTCGGGCATGGGCCATTACCACGGTCACGAGGGTTTCCTGACCTTCAGCAAGGCCAAGGGAGTGCTGAGCAAGCAGCGCCTGAATGCCGCGCGGCTGATCTACCCGCCCTATGGCAAACCGATCCAGAAGCTGATCCAGAAGCTGTTCATCCGTTAACCAGACCATTGCGGGTAATAACAATAATGACTCCCAGCCTGCCTGCCGCACCCGTACTGTCGCGCCGTGGCCTGTTGAAAATCGGCCTGTGCGCCAGCGCGTTCCTGACCACCGCCGGCCTCGGCGCCAGCCTCAGCGGTTGCTCGTCCAGCACCCCTGCCAGCGGCTTTGCCGCATTGCGCAGCAGCGACCTGCCGATTCTGCGGGCGCTGCTCCCAGTCATGCTCGACGGTGCCGTGGCCGCCGAGAAGTTGCCGGCGGCGCTCGACGCCACCCTGAAAAGCCTGGATTACAGCCTCGACCACCTGTCGCCGGAAATGCTCAAGCTCACCCAGCAGCTGTTCGACGTGCTGGGCATGGGCATCACGCGCGGCCCCCTGACCGGCATCTGGGGCAGTTGGGAAAACGCCAGCGCCGAAGACATCCGCCAGTTTCTCAAGCGCTGGGAAAACAGCTCCCTCAGCCTGCTGCGCATGGGCCACGCGTCCCTGCTGCAACTGGTGATGATGGCCTGGTACAGCCGTCCCGAATCCTGGGCCCATTGCGGTTATCCCGGGCCACCCAGGATCTGAAGACTGCTCGCTCTGTAGCCGTTGCCGAAGGCTGCGATCGGCTCCGCAGGAGACGCGCTCCTGAAGCCCTCGGAAGGTCCTACGGACCTTGTCGCAGCCTTCGGCAGCGGCTACACAAGCACCCAGAAGCCCCAGAACAACTAGAGAGTGCCTGATATGCCTGTACCCGATCTGTTTCGCGAAGGCCTGGCCCGAGGCTGGAAAACCTACAACGGCGCGCAATTGCAGGAGGACCTGACCCTCGAAGCGGATGTCGCCATCATCGGCAGCGGCGCGGGCGGCGGCACCACCGCCGAGATCCTCAGCGCCGCCGGCTACAAGGTGCTGCTGATCGAGGAAGGGCCACTCAAGACCAGCGACGACTTCAAGATGCTCGAGGACCAGGCCTACGCCAGCCTCTATCAGGAAGGCATCGGCCGCATGAGCAAGGATGGCGCCATCACCATCCTGCAAGGCCGGGCGGTCGGCGGCACCACCCTGATCAACTGGACGTCCAGCTTCCGTACCCCTGAGCCGACCCTGGAGCACTGGGCCAAGGAGCACGACGTCAAGGGCCACAGCCCGGCCGAGATGGCCCCCTGGTTCGCGAAGATGGAGCAACGCCTGGGGATCGCCCCGTGGATCATGCCGCCCAACGCCAACAACGACGTGATCAGGATCGGCTGCGAGAAACTCGGCTACAGCTGGCACGTGATCCCGCGCAACGTGCGCGGCTGCTGGAACCTCGGCTATTGCGGCATGGGCTGCCCGACCAACGCCAAGCAGTCGATGATGGTCACCACCATTCCCGCGACCCTGGAGAAAGGCGGCGAGCTGCTGTACCTGGCCCGCGCCGAGCGCCTGCAGATCAAGGGTGACCAGGTCGAAAGCCTGCTCTGCCTGGCCATGGACGAGCGCTGCGTGGCGCCCACCGGGCGCACCATCAAGGTCAAGGCCCGGCACTATGTGCTGGCCGGTGGCGGGATCAACAGCCCGGCCCTGCTGCTGCGCTCCGACGCGGCCGACCCGCACAAGCGCCTGGGCAAACGCACCTTCCTGCACCTGGTGAATTTTTCCGCCGGGCAGTTCGACCAGGTGATCAACCCCTTTTACGGGGCGCCGCAGTCGATCTACTCCGACCATTTCCAGTGGCTGGACGGCACCACCGGCAAAATGTCCTACAAACTCGAGGTGCCGCCGCTGCAACCGGCGCTGGCCGCCACCCTGCTCGGCGGTTTCGGCCCGCAGAGCGCCTTGAACATGCAGCAGTTGCCCCATACCCATGCCATGCTCGCGCTGCTGCGCGACGGTTTTCACCCGGACAGCAGCGGCGGCAGCGTGGAACTGCGCGGCGATGGCTCGCCGGTGCTCGACTATCAGGTCTCGGATTACGCCTGGGATGGCGTGCGCCGGGCCTTTCACAGCATGGCGCAGATCCAGTTCGCCGGCGGCGCCAAGGCGGTCATGCCGATGCACAGCGATGCCCGCTACGTGAAGACCCTGGCCGAAGCCAAGACACTGATCGACGGCCTGAACCTTGCGCTGTACCGCACCCGCCTGGGCAGCGCCCATGTGATGGGCGGTTGCGCCATGGGCGAAGACCCGAAAAACGCCGTCGCCGACAGCCTGGGCCGGCATCACCAACTGGCCAATCTGTCGATCCACGACGGTTCGCTGTTCCCCACCAGCATCGGCGCCAATCCGCAATTGTCGGTCTACGGCCTGACTGCGCAACTGGCCACGGCCCTGGCCGAACGGCTGAAAAGCGGGTGAAAACGCCGCTTATTTTCGTCGTCTATAGTGCTTTCTTCCGTTACAGGCGACTTGGCCGACCGGAAAGGCTGCGATACCATCCGACTCCCCAACGGACTCCCGCCAGGACGACGCGATGAACCGAGTGTTGTACCCAGGTACCTTCGACCCTATTACCAAGGGCCATGGCGATCTGGTCGAACGCGCCTCGCGCCTGTTCGATCATGTGATCATCGCCGTCGCCGCCAGCCCGAAGAAAAACCCGCTTTTTCCCCTGGAACAGCGTGTGGAACTGGCTCGCGAGGTCACCAAGCATCTGCCGAACGTTGAAGTCGTCGGTTTTTCCACGCTGCTGGCGCATTTCGCCAAGGAGCAGAACGCCAATGTCTTCCTGCGGGGGCTGCGGGCGGTTTCGGACTTCGAATACGAATTCCAGCTGGCCAACATGAACCGCCAACTGGCGCCGGACGTGGAAAGCCTGTTCCTCACGCCGTCGGAGCGTTATTCGTTCATTTCCTCGACCCTGGTCCGGGAAATCGCGGCATTGGGCGGCGATATCAGCAAGTTCGTGCATCCGGCCGTGGCCGACGCCCTGACCCTGCGCTTCAAGAAATAACCCCCGCGGGAGCTGGCGCAGCCCGCGCCAGCTCCCGCGCAGTCGACCTGCAAACGCCCCTCCCATCGCGCCCGCGTGCACTGCGCTCGCCAATGCGGCACAATTGCGCCATTGGTTTTTCAAATGCCTGGGCCCGCCGCCCCGGCCGGAGTGCCCCATGTCCCTGATCATCACCGACGATTGCATCAACTGCGACGTCTGCGAACCCGAGTGCCCGAACGCCGCGATCTCTCAAGGCGAAGAGATCTACGTGATCGACCCGAACCTGTGCACCCAATGCGTCGGCCACTATGACGAGCCGCAATGCCAGCAGGTCTGCCCGGTGGATTGCATCCCGCTGGACGAGGCCCACCCGGAAACCGAAGAAGAGTTGATGGCCAAGTACCGGAAGATCACCGGCAAGGCATAACACAGCCATCGAGACTTGCGACCGTAGCCGCTGCCGAAGGCTGCGATCGGCCGAAACGGCCGCGACGCCAGTAAGATCGCCACAGGTCCTACGGACCTATCGCAGCCTTCGGCAGCGGCTACAGGCGATCAGCTCTGGCATTTAGGGCAGAACACGCTCGCACGCTGCCCCAGCTTGATCTCCCGCAGCCCCGTGCCACAGACCTTGCAGTGTTCCCCGCCGCGCCCGTAGACGAACAGTTCCTGCTGGAAATAACCCGGCTGCCCGTCGCCGCCGATAAAGTCGCGCAGGGTGGTGCCGCCGCGCTCGATGGCCGCGGCCAGGATGCGCTTGATCTCGATCGCCAGCTTCAGGTAGCGCGCCCGGGAAATCCCCTTGGCTTCGCGACGCGGGTCGATGCCGGCGGCGAACAGCGCTTCGGTCGCGTAGATATTGCCCACCCCCACCACCACCGCGTTGTCCATGATGAACGGTTTGACCGCCATCGAACGTCCCCGCGACAACTGATACAGGCGCTCGCCGTCGAACAGGTCGGTCAGCGGCTCCGGCCCCAGGCGGATCAGCAGCTCGTGGTTGAGCGGGTCCAGGCTCCAGAGCATCGCGCCAAAGCGCCGCGGGTCGGTGTAGCGCAGGGCCAGGCCGGACTCCAGCTCGATGTCGACGTGCTCGTGCTTGGCCGCCGGCAAGCCGACCTCCACCAGGCGCAGGTTGCCCGACATGCCCAGGTGACTGATCAGGGTGCCGACTTCGGCATTGATCAGCAGGTACTTGGCGCGGCGCTCGACCTTGACGATCTGCTGGCCGGACAGGCGCACATCGAGGTCCTCCGGAATCGGCCAGCGCAGGCGCCGCTCGCGCACGATCACGCGGCTGACGCGCTGCCCTTCCAGGTGCGGCGCGATACCGCGCCGGGTGGTTTCGACTTCCGGTAATTCAGGCATGTGCGCCTCGTGTTCTCTATAACGTGGTCGGGAATCAGTGCGCGCCCAGTTCGCGTACGGTTTCCTTGAGGTTCTCGAAGTCGTAGTCGGACAGACCGACGTAATCGAGGATCAGATGGCCGATGCTGTTCCATTCATGATCATCGACCTGATTGCCCAGCACCCGGTAGGACGCGCAGATATGCTCGGCCATTTTCAGGATCGCCAGCAGGTTCTTCAACTGGCTGTTGCGCGACGACTCGTCGCTGAAGATCGCCAGGGCGTTGTGGTGATTGGCGATGGCATTGGTCACGTGCTCCGGCAGGCGCCAGGACTTGGCCGTGTAGTAACCGACCACCGCGTGGTTGGTATTGAACGCACGGTTTTCCGTATCCACCACGCGGTTCTCGGGGCCCGCGCTGGCGTAGGCCTCTTCCAGCACCGTCATGTAGTCGGGGAAGCGCTTGAGCATCAGCGGCACGCCGCAATCGTGGAACAGGCCCAGGGCATAGGCCTCGTCGACCGCTTGCGAGCCGGTGCGCTTGGCCAGGGTCAGGCAGGTCATCGCCACATCCTGGGCGGTGTCCCAGAAGCGGTTGAGGGTGACGATGGTTTCGTCGCTCATCTCGCCCTTGATCGACTGCGCGTTGATCAGGTTGATGATCGAACGGCTGCCCAGCAGGTTCACCGCGCGCTGGATCGAGGCGATCTTGTTGCTCAGCCCGTAATACGGCGAGTTGACGATTTTCAGCAGGGCGCCGGAAAGGCCCGGGTCCTGGGAGATCAGCCGCGCGATCACTTCCAGGTCAGGGTCGGGCATGTACTGCTCCATCTGCAAATCCACCATGATCTGCGGTTGGGGCGGCACGCTGATGCCTTGCAGGGCCTGTTGAATCTGTTCGGCGGAAAGCTCTTGGGACATCGCTTGGGACATAGGTACGCACTCTGGGCTAGGCGGCGATTCTAACCCTTTAGATGGCGCCCATGGCCAGCCGAAAGGAACTTTACAACGGGCGCCTCGGGGCAATGCCGGGCCGGCGCGGGATATCCACGGCGGGTTTGCCCTGTCACCGCATATCCACTCGCCAGCCTCTCGGCGAGCGCAACACGTTATACTCCCGCTCTTTTTTCCGGAGCGACGTCATGTCCCTGCCAAGCCTGCGCCTCAAAGCCAACGCCGATCGCCGCCTGCGCGCCGGCCACCTGTGGGTCTACAGCAACGAAATCGATGTAGCCGCCACCCCACTCCACGGCTTCAAGGCAGGCGACCAGGCAGTGCTGGAAGCCGCCGGCGGCAAACCGCTGGGCGTCGTCGCCATGAGCCCGAACAACCTGATCTGCGCCCGCCTGCTGTCGCGCGACGCCAAGCTGGCGCTGGACAAGTCGCTGCTGGTACACCGTCTGAACGTGGCCCTGTCGCTGCGCGAACGCCTGTTCGACAAGCCGTTCTACCGCCTGGTCTACGGCGACTCCGACCTGCTGCCGGGCCTGGTGGTCGACCGTTTCGGCGACATCCTCGTCGTGCAGCTGGCTTCGGCGACCATGGAACAGCACAAGGACGACGTGATCGCCGCCCTGGTCCAGGTCCTCAAGCCAAGCGGCATCCTGTTCAAGAACGACTCCGCCGCGCGTGATGCCGAAGGCCTCAACCGCTACGTGGAAACCGTGTTCGGCCTGGTGCCGGAGTGGGTCGCCCTGGAAGAGAACGGCGTGAAGTTCGAGGCCCCGGTGATGGAAGGCCAGAAGACCGGCTGGTTCTACGACCACCGCATGAACCGCGCCCGCCTGGCGCCTTACGCCAAGGGCAAGCGCGTACTGGACCTGTTCAGCTACATCGGCGGCTGGGGCGTGCAGGCCGGCGCCTTCGGTGCCAGCGAAGTGTTCTGCGTCGATGCCTCGGGTTTCGCCCTTGACGGTGTCGAGCGCAACGCCGCGCTCAACGGCATCGCCGAGAAAGTCACCTGCATCGAAGGCGACGTGTTCGAAGCCCTGAAAGAACTCAAGGCCGCCGAAGAGCGTTTCGACGTGATCGTCGCCGACCCGCCCGCCTTCATCAAACGCAAGAAAGACCTGAAGAACGGCGAAGGCGCCTACCGCCGCCTGAACGAACAGGCCATGCGCCTGCTCAGCAAGGACGGCATCCTGGTCAGCGCGTCGTGCTCGATGCACCTGCCCGAAGACGACCTGCAGAACATCCTGCTCACCAGCGCCCGCCACCTGGACCGCAATATCCAACTGCTGGAACGCGGCGGCCAAGGCCCGGACCACCCGGTGCACCCGGCCATCCCGGAAACCCGCTACATCAAGAGCATCACCTGCCGCCTGCTGCCTAACAGCTAATCGCTACACAAGGCGTCACAAAACCTGTAGGAGCGAGCTTGCTCGCGAAAAACGTCAACGATAACGCGCCCGTCCTGCCGGATCGCGGTGCCTGATGTTTTTTCGCGAGCAAGCTCGCTCCTACAGATACATCCAGTCCCATTGTCACTACGACAGCCTTCTTCACAGCACCTACCGTTGCTCTTCCATCCATCGAAGAGGACAACGGAATGTCCAACACTCCCCATGCCCATCGTCTGCGCATCGGTCGTTATTCGGAATCAGGCCGTATCTACCTGCTCACCGCCGTCACCCAATGCCGCGAGCCCATCTTTCACGACTGGCGCCTCGGCCGCTTGCTGGCCAATGAATTCAGGCACGCTCAACAGTCGGATACCGCCATATCTCTGGCCTGGGTCGTCATGCCGGATCACTTCCACTGGCTGATCGAACTGCACAGCGGCGACTTGCCAAAGCTGATGCAAGGCAGCAAATCCCGTAGTGCCAGGGCTATCAACCGCATCCGCAACAGTTCGCAACCTGTCTGGCAGAAAGGCTATTTCGACCGGGCCCTGCGCCGTGACGAAGACCTGAAAGCCATGGCCCGCTACATTATCGCCAACCCGCTGCGCGCTGGTTTGGTCCGGCGCATCGGCGACTACCCCCTATGGGACGCCATCTGGCTCTGATGCCCCGATCGACCTGTAGGAGCGAGCTTGCTCGCGATAGCCATTTTGCAGGCGCCGCCGGATTTCAGCCTGGCGGCTGATCGCGAGCAAGCTCGCTCCTACAGGGGCCTGCGTGTTCGTACTGCCGGTCATTCGCACCATTCCTTCCTGGCGCCAGCGGTGTAGAATCGCGAGATTCATCGCCAGTCATCCCCCGGCGGGTTTATGAGCTCAGGCTGAGGCGCGCGGCGATCCCGCGGCGTCATCGGCAGCTTCAGGACACACGGCCATTTCTGAGTGTTCCAGGGGTCAATAGAAGCTCACTCCCCATTTGTTACCTGATTAGCCGCCCGGAGTGCTCCATGCCTGATTACCGTTCGAAAACATCCACCCACGGCCGCAACATGGCCGGCGCCCGCGCACTGTGGCGCGCCACGGGGATGAAAGATGACGACTTCAAGAAGCCGATCATCGCCATTGCCAACTCCTTCACCCAGTTCGTCCCGGGCCACGTGCACCTCAAGGACCTGGGCCAGCTGGTCGCCCGCGAAATCGAACGCGCCGGCGGCGTGGCCAAGGAATTCAATACCATCGCCGTGGATGACGGCATCGCCATGGGCCACGACGGCATGCTGTATTCGCTGCCGAGCCGCGAGATCATCGCCGACTCCGTGGAGTACATGGTCAACGCCCACTGCGCCGACGCCATCGTCTGCATCTCCAACTGCGACAAGATCACCCCCGGCATGCTGATGGCCGCCCTGCGCCTGAACATCCCGGTGATCTTCGTCTCCGGCGGCCCGATGGAAGCCGGCAAGACCAAGCTCGCCGCCCACGGCCTCGACCTGGTCGACGCCATGGTGATCGCCGCCGACTCCAGCGCTTCTGACGAGAAGGTCGCCGAGTACGAGCGCAGCGCCTGCCCGACCTGCGGCTCCTGCTCCGGCATGTTCACCGCCAACTCGATGAACTGCCTGACCGAGGCCCTGGGCCTGGCCCTGCCGGGCAACGGTTCGACCCTGGCCACCCACAGCGACCGCGAACAGCTGTTCCTGCAGGCCGGCCGCACCATCGTCGAGCTGTGCAAGCGCTACTACGGCGACAACGACGAGTCGGTGCTGCCGCGCAACATCGCCAATTTCAAGGCGTTCGAGAACGCCATGATGCTCGACATCGCCATGGGCGGTTCGACCAACACCATCCTGCACCTGCTCGCCGCCGCCCAGGAAGCCGAGATCGATTTCGACCTGCGCGACATCGACCGCCTGTCCCGCAGCGTGCCGCAACTGTGCAAGGTGGCGCCGAACATCCAGAAGTACCACATGGAAGACGTGCACCGTGCCGGCGGCATCTTCAGCATCCTCGGCTCCCTGGCGCGCGGCGGCCTGCTGCACACCGACCTGCCGACCGTGCACAGCCGCAGCATGGAAGAAGCCATCGCCAAGTGGGACATTACCCAGACCAACGACGAAGCGGTGCATCACTTCTTCAAGGCGGGCCCGGCCGGTATCCCGACCCAGACCGCGTTCAGCCAGTCGACCCGTTGGGAAACCCTCGACGACGACCGTGAAAACGGCTGCATCCGCAGCGTCGAACATGCCTACTCGAAAGAAGGCGGCCTGGCCGTGCTGTACGGCAACATCGCCCTGGACGGCTGCGTGGTGAAGACCGCCGGCGTCGACGAGTCGATCCACGTCTTCGAAGGCAACGCGAAGATCTTCGAAAGCCAGGACAGCGCGGTGCGCGGCATCCTCGCCGACGAAGTGAAGGAAGGCGACATCGTCATCATTCGCTACGAAGGTCCGAAAGGCGGCCCGGGCATGCAGGAAATGCTCTACCCGACCTCTTACCTGAAGTCCAAGGGCCTGGGCAAAGCCTGCGCCCTGCTGACCGACGGCCGCTTCTCCGGCGGCACCTCGGGCCTGTCCATCGGCCATGCTTCGCCAGAGGCCGCCGCCGGCGGCGCCATCGGCCTGGTACAGGACGGCGACAAGGTGCTGATCGACATTCCGAACCGCTCGATCAACCTGTTGGTCAGCGACGAAGAACTGGCTGCCCGCCGCGTCGAGCAGGACAAGAAAGGCTGGAAGCCGGTGGAAAAACGCCCACGCAAGGTGACCACCGCCCTGAAAGCCTATGCCCTGCTGGCCACCAGCGCCGACAAGGGCGCGGTGCGCAACAAGGCGATGCTCGACGGTCTGTGATTGCCAGCCACTGAATGAAAATGCCCCGCCAAGTGCGGGGCATTTTTTTGTCTGGAGATCGGCCTCTGCGAGGCCTGTCGCGGGTAAGTCGGATCGCCGCCCGCTCGCTCCTACAGGCGGCACTGATCCTGTAGGAGCGAGGCTTGCCCGCGATGGATTCAACCCGTTCTTACTGAATGTCCTCCGGCTTGACGATCACCCAGTTCTTGTCCGCCGTCACCGGCAGCCCTTCCTTGGCCTGGGCCGCGGCGTGCTTGGCCATCATGCCGTTGATCTGGGCCATGTACTTGTCCTTGCGGTTGACCCACAGGTGGATGCCGCCCTTGGCCACGTCGACACCGTGGAACAGCATGTAGCCATCGCTGGTCGGGGTGTCGCCGCCCACCAGCACCGGTTTTTTCCATTCGTCGATGTAGGTCAGGATCGCGGCGTGCTTGCCGGCCATCCAGGTCGCCGGGGTCCACAGGTAAGGGGTCAGTTCCAGGCCGAGGTTGGCCTTCTCGTCATACTTGCCGGCGGTGATCTGCTTGCGCGCGGTGGTCAGCTCGCCGCTCTTGCGGTCCTTGAGCAGGGTGGTCACGCCGATGACGTTCTGCGGCTTGACGTTGTAGCCGTACTTCGGATCGGACGCGACCATGCGCACCAGTTCCTCGGAGGCGGCGGTCATCACGTAGACCTCGATGCCGTTCTCCATCAGCTTGTTGTACAGCTCTTTCTGGCCGGTGAAGATTTTCGGCGGATTGATCTCGGTGTTCTTGACCACGTCGCCTTCGAAATAGGTGGCCGGCACCGGCTTGCCCGAGGCCATCAATTCGTCGACATAGCCCTTGAGTTCCTTGAGGGTGAAGCCGGAGAACACCTGCGCCACCCAGGGGTAGCAGACCATGTCGTCGATTTCACAGAGGCGGTAGTAATAGCTGAACAGGCTTTCCTTGTGCTCGGCGGTGTCCTTGAACGGCATCAGCTTCAGGGAGGGGTCGAGGGTCTCGCGGGTGATCAGGCCCTTGTTCTCCATGAACGGCAGCAGCGACTCTTCCAGGTCGTAGCGGTAACTGGTGTTGTCCATGTCGAACACCGCGTAGTTACCCTTGTTGGCATTGGCCGCGATCATCGCGTCCAGTTGCTTGGCCTGGTCCGCGGGCCAGTGCTGCAAGTCGGTGGCGAGAGCCTGGCCGGCAAGGCCCAGGCAGAGTGCGGCAACCAGAAATTTCGGAGCGAGTTTCATCGGCGTTTTCTCCCTGATTTAAAGAGATCGACGCTAACAAATCGCTGTGACAATCCTCGCCTGTGGGCGACCGCCCGCGTCCTGATCCCGTCATCGGCATGTGCCTGAACGTCAGCGGCTTATTCCAAAAACGACAGTCCCAATGCGTTTTTGATATTAATTCATTAGATATCAAGCTGTTAGGCTTGCCGGTTCGCAATCGCAGTCATAAGCGATTGGCACAAGTCTTATGGAGCCTTAATGAACCTGCCGCTGATCCTCAACCTGCTGGTGTTCCTCGCCTTGCTGCTGGGCCTGGCACAAACCCGTCACACCACCTGGAGCCTGGCCAAGAAAGTCCTGCTGGCGCTGGTGCTGGGCGTGGTTTTCGGTGTTGCCCTGCACGGCATCTACGGTGCCGGCAACCCTGTCCTGAAAACCTCCATCGGCTGGTTCGACCTGGTGGGCAACGGTTATGTGCAACTGTTGCAGATGATCGTGATCCCGCTGGTGTTCGCCTCGATCCTCAGTGCCGTGGCGCGCCTGCACAACGCCTCATCCCTGGGCCGGATCAGCTTCCTGACCATCGGCACCCTGCTGTTCACCACCGCCATCGCCGCGCTGATCGGCATCGCCCTGACCAACCTGTTCGGCCTGACCGCCGAAGGGCTGGTGGCCGGGACCCAGGAAATGGCCCGCCTGCAGGTGATCCAGAGCGATTACGCGGGCAAGGTCGCCGACCTGAATATCCCGCAACTGCTGCTGTCGTTCATTCCGCAGAACCCCTTCGCCGACCTGGCCCGGGCCAAGCCGACCTCGATCATCAGCGTGGTGATCTTCGCCGCCTTCCTCGGCGTCGCCGCCCTGCAGTTGCTCAAGGACGACGCCGACAAGGGCCAGAAAGTGGTCAACGCCATCGACACCCTGCAAGCCTGGGTCACCCGCCTGGTACGCCTGGTGATGAAGCTGACCCCTTACGGCGTGCTGGCGCTGATGACCAAGGTGGTCGCCAGCTCCAACCTGCAGGACATCATCAAGCTCGGCAGTTTCGTGGTGGTGTCGTACATCGGCCTGGGCCTGATGTTCGTGGTCCACGGCCTGCTCGTTTCGCTGGCCGGGATCAACCCGCTGCGCTTCTTCCGCAAGGTCTGGCCGGTGCTGACCTTCGCCTTCACCAGCCGCTCCAGCGCCGCGAGCATCCCGCTGAGCATCGAGGCGCAGACCAGCCGCCTGGGCATTCCGCAGTCCATCGCCAGCTTCGCCGCCTCGTTCGGCGCGACCATCGGCCAGAACGGCTGCGCCGGCCTGTACCCGGCCATGCTGGCGGTCATGGTGGCCCCGACCGTCGGCATCGACCCGCTGGACCCACTGTGGATCGCGACCCTGGTGGCGATAGTGACCTTGAGTTCGGCCGGTGTGGCCGGAGTGGGCGGTGGCGCGACGTTCGCCGCGCTGATCGTGCTGCCGGCCATGGGCTTGCCGGTGTCCCTGGTGGCGCTGCTGATTTCCGTGGAGCCGCTGATCGACATGGGCCGCACCGCGCTGAACGTCAGCGGTTCGATGACCGCCGGGGCGATCACCAGCCAGATCATGCAGCAGACCGACAAGCAAAAGCTCGATGCCGATGAGCATGCGGAGCTGGCGCAGGCTTAAGGGCTGCGACCTTTAGAACGTCATCGCGGGCAAGCCTCGCTCCTACGGATCCTGAGTTGATCACGTCATGTGATTCGACCTCGGCCCCGTAGGAGCGAGGCTTGCCCGCGATGCTTTTAACGCTTCTCCCACACCTCGAAGCTGTAGGCCGGCTTGTCCCCTTCCGCTCGGTTCGGCACGTTCGACACCAGTTGCCACTGGTTCAGGTCGAACTCCGGAAACCATGCATCGCCCTCCGGGCTCAGCGCCACGCGCGTCAGGTACAGGCGATCGGCCTGCTCCAGGCCCTGGGCATACAGCTGCGCACCGCCGATCAGCATCAGCTCGGTAACGCCCTGCTCCAGCGCCCACTCCTCGGCACGCGCCACCGCGGCTTCCAGCGACGGGTACACCTCGGCGCCTTCGAGCCGCAGGTCGGCCTGGCGACTGACCACGATATTCAGCCGCCCCGGCAGCGGACGCCCCAGCGAATCCCAGGTCTTGCGACCCATGATGATCGGCTTGCCCAGGGTGGTGGCCTTGAAGTATTTGAAATCCCCCGGCAAGTGCCAGGGCATGCTGTTGTCGACGCCGATCACGCGGTTTTCACCGAGGGCCGCGATCAGGCTGAGAGGGAGAGATTTTTTCATGCCGGCGAGGATACCAGAGGCTCGGTGCCCCGCAACGTACCCCGATCAGCGTGACAGCGGTTATGCTCAGCGCTCATTTGAGCAACGGAATGACGCGTGACAGCACTGACCCCACTGCAAAAACTCTGGCTCACCGAAGCCGTACGCCTGCGTGAAGAACACGCCGGCGCCCTGGAGGACCAGGAAGCCAATCGCCTGGCGCGCACCGCGGGCGGCGACCTGGCAAGCCGCCTCCAATACCGCGCGCTGTGGCTGGCCGAACGCGACGGCCTGGCCGCCGCCCTGCGCCACTGGGTCCAGGGCGCGCGCCTGGCGCTGTTGCTGATGGTCGTGTTGGCCATGGTCAGCGGTGCCGGCCTGGCCTTCGCCGCCCTGGGTAACGGGCAGGCGCCGGTCAACGTGTTCTGGGCCCTGGGCAGCCTGCTCGGCCTCAACCTGCTTCTGCTGCTGAGCTGGGCCATCGGCCTGCTGTTCGCCGGCGAACAGGGCGCCAGCCTCGGCCGCCTGTGGCTGTGGCTCAGCGCCAAGCTCGCCCGCGACGCCAAGGCCGCGCAGCTGGCGCCCGCCCTGCTGTTGTTGCTGCAACGGCGCAAACTCAATCGCTGGGCCATCGGGACCCTGGTCAACGGCCTGTGGCTGCTGGCCCTGCTCAGCGCCGTGGCGATCCTGCTGATGCTGCTGATCACCAAGCGCTACGAGTTCTACTGGGAAAGCACCCTGCTCGGCGCGGATGCCTTCGTGGCGATCACCAATGCCCTCGCGGCCATACCCCGTGCCATAGGTTTCGGCGTACCGACTGTAGAGATGATCCACGCCAGCACCCGGGACGTTTACAACACCGAGATGGTGCGCCAGTCCTGGGCCGTCTGGCTGGTGGCCTCGCTGATCATTTACGGGGTGCTGCCGCGCCTGCTGTTGATGCTGTTCTGTCGCTGGCGCTGGAAGCACGGGCAGGCGCGCCTGCGCCTGGACCTCAACCTCCCTGGCTACAGCCAACTGCGCGAAGCGCTGATGCCCAGCAGCGAACGCCTGGGGATCAACGATGCCGCCCCCGAACTGCTGCACCGCATCGAAGGCGGCGTCAGCGCGCAGGACAGCGATGGCGCCCTGCTGGTGGCCATCGAACTGGACGACCAGCGCCCCTGGCCACCGCAATTGCCGGCCACGGTGAAAGACGCCGGCATCCTCGACAGCCGCGAATCCCGGCACAAGCTGCTGGAGCAGATGAGCCGCTTTCCGCCGGCGCGCCTGGCCATCGCCTGCGATCCACGGCGCTCGCCGGACCGTGGCAGCCTGGCGCTGATCGCCGAGCTGGCCCGCAGCGCGACCGCCACCCGGGTCTGGCTATTGCAGGCGCCGCCCGGCGAAGCGCTGGACGCCGAACGCCTGGGCGACTGGCACGTGGCGCTACAACAGCTGGAGCTGCCATTCGCCGATTGCGCACCGCTGAACTGGCTGGAGACCGGCCATGACTGATCCTCGCAAACCGCCGTTGAAGCTGGCGGTGGTCGGCCACACCAACGTCGGCAAGACCTCCCTGCTGCGCACCCTGACCCGGGATGTGGGCTTCGGCGAGGTCTCCCATCGCCCCAGCACCACCCGCCATGTCGAGGGCGCGCGGCTGTCGGTCGACGGCGAACCGCTGCTCGACCTGTACGACACCCCCGGCCTGGAAGACGCCATCGCCCTGCTCGACTACCTGGAACGCCTGGAGCACCCCGGCGAGCGCCTGGACGGCCCGGCCCGCCTGGCGCGGTTTCTCGAAGGCAGCGAGGCGCGCCAGCGTTTCGAACAGGAAGCCAAGGTACTGCGCCAACTGCTGGACTCCGACGCCGGGCTGTATGTGATCGACGCTCGCGAGCCGGTACTGGCCAAGTACCGCGACGAGCTGGAAGTCCTCGCCAGCTGCGGCAAGCCGCTGCTGCCGGTGCTGAATTTCGTCAGCAGCGCCAGCCACCGCGAGCCGGACTGGCGCGAAGCCCTGGCCCGCCTGGGCCTGCACGCGCTGGTGCGCTTCGACAGCGTGGCGCCGCCGGAGGATGGCGAGCGGCGGTTGTATGAAAGCCTGGCGTTGCTTTTGGAAAGCTCGCGGCCGCAACTGGAACGCCTGATCGCCGACCAGCAGGCGCAGCGCGCGGCTCGCCAGCAAAGCGCCGCGCGACTGATCGCCGAACTGCTGATCGATTGCGCCGCCTGCCGGCGCAGTGTGGTCAGCGAGGCCGAGCAGGAACAACAGGCCATCGGCGAGCTGCGCAAGGCCGTGCGTCAGCGCGAACAACGCTGCGTCGAGGCGCTGCTCAAGCTCTACGCCTTCCGCCCGCAGGATGCCGCCGCCAGCGATGTGCCGCTGCTCGACGGACGCTGGGGCGATGACCTGTTCAACCCGGAAACCCTCAAGCAACTCGGGGTCCGGGTCGGTGGCGGGATCGCCGCCGGCGCGGCGGCCGGGGCTGGCGTCGATCTGCTGGTGGGCGGCCTGACCCTGGGCGCGGCGGCCCTGGCCGGGGCGATTGCCGGTGGCGCGCTGCAAACCGCCCGCAGCTACGGCGGCCGCCTGCTGGGCAAGCTCAAGGGCCAGCGCGAACTGACCGTGGACGACAGCGTGCTGCGCCTCTTGGCCCTGCGCCAACGGCAACTGGTGCAGGCGTTGAATGTACGCGGGCATGCGGCGCTGGGCAGCATCCAGCTGGCCACGCCCCAGGACCAGAGCTGGCGCGAGGGCAAGCTGCCAGAGGCGCTGAACAAGGCCCGTGCCCACCCGCAGTGGTCGTCGCTGAACCCGGCGCCGCGCCTGAGCCAGGCAGAGCGCCAGGAGCAGATCGAGGTATTGGCGCAGAAGCTGGTGGTCGACAGTTAAGCCTGCGGCGCCCCCGCCTACGTCATCGCGAGCAAGCTCGCTCCTACAGAACATGCGTTCCCCTGTAGGAGCGAGCTTGCTCGCGATAGCTGTCCCCCGGGCACCGCAGGACTCGGATCAGACAGCCAACAACCGCGCCGCCTTGTCCTTGAGCACCTGCAAATCCATCACTGGCACCCACAGCTCCTTGGCCTGTTCGTCCCAATGGCGCAGGCGCAGGCTGACCGCACATAGCGGGTCCTGCTCGAAGGCCCGGGCCTCCTCGGCGCTCATCACCCCGCCCTGGTATTCCAGGGTGCGCCGGCTGGCTTCGCTGAGCCGCTCGTAGTAACCCGGCTCCTTGCAGGTCAGGTAACGCTTGGCCTGCACGTGGTACTCCACCAGCCGCGCCAGGCGCTCGCTGAAACCGGCGCGGCGCAGGTAGTCGGCGCCCAGCCGCTCATGGCCGGCCACGCCGAAACCGCCCATGTTCTCGGCATCCTGCCCACAGATATGCCCGATATCGTGGAAGAACGCCGCCAGCACCACTTCGTCGTCGAAGCCCTCGGCCATGGCCAGCTGTGCGGCCTGGGACATGTGTTCGATCTGCGACACCGGCTCGCCGATGTAGTCGCTGTCGCCAAAGCGCTCGTACAGGCCGAACACCTCGGCGATCCGCTGCTCAGGCCGCATCAGGCTTCCTCCAGCAAACGGGCGATATTGCCCTCGGCCATGGCCGGGCCGACGCTCATGCCCACGCCGGCATGCATCAGCGCCACGCTGACCCCGGCGGCCGGGCGCAGGAACGAAAACGGCCCCGGGCCGCGGGCGCCATAAACACCCTGCCAGCGCTCGACCACCTGCACCTTGCAGCCCAGGGTGTGCTCGGCCAGTTCGAGCATCCAGGTGTCCACCTGCTCGGTATTGAACGGCGACGGGTCGCTGCCGTAATGGTGGGAGTCGCCGATGATCAGCTCGCCGTAGGGCGTCGGGCTGATCAGCAGGTGGATGCCGTTTTCGTGCAGGTGCGGTGCGTCCCGCAGGATCTGCGCCTGCACCGCCGCCGCTTCGGGCAGGTCGGCAAAGGCGCCGTAATGCACGCAGCTCAGGCCGGTGAGCAACGCGTGTTGCAGGTCCAGCTGCACCTCGGGCCGGGCGCGGAGCATTTGCAGGCGGCAGACCTGCGGCGCCAGCGCAGCAATCGGCTCGGCCAGCAGGGTCTGGTAGTCATGCCCGGAACAGACCAGGATCTGCCCCGCGCGAAAGCTGCCGGCGGTGCAGTGCAGTTGGCCGGGCTCGATGTCGCGCACCAGGGTGGAGAAATGAAACTCCACCCCGAGGTCGCGGCGCAGGTAGTCGATCAGCATCGGGATGGCTTCCCGGGAATACAGCTGCTGGTCATCCAGGCCATGCAGCGCCGCGCGATGATGACGGAAGCGGCCGCCGTACAGATCGTTCAACGCCGCGCCGCGCAGCAGTTCGACCCGGTAGCCGTGTTCCTGCGCACGTCCAGCGCAGAAGGCCTGCAGCAATTGCTCCTCGGCCTCGGTGCGGGCGAACAGGTAAGAGCCGTTGCGCTTGAGCGGCAGGCCGGCCAATTGCGCCCAGTCGCCCCAGATGCCGCGGCTGGCCCTGGCCAGGTCGAGCATCACGCCCGGCGGCTGGCCGGTCACCAGGGCCTGGCCGAAATTGCGCACCGACGCGCCCAGGGGCGTGGCGCTGCGCTCGAAAACCTTGACCCGCAAACCGCGCTTGGCCGCGGCATAGGCATGGGACAGCCCGAGGATGCCGGCGCCGACGATCAGCAGGTCGTTGTGGTTGCTCATGGGTGTGGTCCTTGGACGATGACCTCGGCGAGGTCAAATCGCGGGCAAGTCGGATCGCCGCCCGCTCGCTCCTACAGAAGCGTCCATAGAAGCGAGGCGGCCCGCGACAGGGGCTGTCGATTACTGGGCGGCGACCTTCTCGGACTTGCCGTCATAACGCTTGCGCCACTCGGCGAGGATCTCGTCGCGGTTCTTCGAGGCCCAGGCGAAGTCGTTCTTGATCAGGCGCTGCTCGTAGTCGGCCGGCAGTTCGGTCTGCGGCTTGGCGATCCCCGGCTGGGCCAGCACGGCGAAGTTTTCCTTGTACAGCTCCATGGCCGCGGGGCTGGCGGAGAAGTCGGCGAGCTTCTTCGCCGCTTCTTCATGAGGGGTGCCCTTGATCACCGCGGTGGCTTCGATTTCCCAGCCCAGGCCTTCCTTGGGCAGCACGATGTCCAGCGGCGCGCCCTGGCGCTTGAGCTGCACGGCCGGGTATTCGAAGGAGATGCCGATCGGGAATTCGCCGGCCGCCGCCAGCTTGCACGGCTTGGAACCGGAGTGAACGTACTGGCCGATGTTCTGATGCAGGTCGTCCATGTACTGCCAGCCCTGCTTCTCGCCAAAGGTCTGCAACCAGGCGCTGACGTCGAGGAAGCCGGTGCCGGACGAGGCCGGGTTGGGCATGACGATCTTGCCCTTGTACTCAGGCTTGGTCAGGTCCTGCCAGCTCACTGGCTTGGTCAGGCCCTGCTTTTGTGCCTCGACGGTGTTGAAGCAGATGGTCGCGGCCCAGACGTCCATGCCGACCCAGGCCGGCGGGTTGGCGGCGTCACGGTAGTTGCCGCCGATCTTGCCCAGATCCTTCGGTGCATAGCTTTGCAGCATGCCCTGCTGATCGAGGATCGCCAGGCTGGAAGCGGCCAGGCCCCACACTGCGTCCGCCTGCGGCCGGGCTTTTTCCGCCAGCAGCTTGGCGGTGATGATCCCGGTGGAATCACGCACCCATTTGATTTCCACATCCGGGTTGGCGGCTTCGAAGGCTTGCTTGTAGCTCTTGAGCTGTTCGGCTTCGAGGGCGGTATAGACCGTCAGTTCGGTCTTCGCGGCAAAGGCGTTCATGCTGAAGGCAGTGAGGACAGCAGCGGCAACAGCCAGGGGCTTGAACATGGTGCGGTTCCTTTCTGGAGTGGGGGCTTGTTAGTGGGGGTTGGGCAGATTCAATGGCCGGGCGCGGTCTGCCGCCAGGCCTGGGAGCGGCGCAGCAAACCGCGCGAAGCCCAGGCCAGGAGCAGGGACACGCCCGCCGAGGTAAAGAGGATCAGGGTCGACATGGCGGCCGCGCCGCCGACGTTGCCGGCGTCGTCCATGTTCAGCACCGCCACCGCCGCGAGGATGGTGTCGGGGCTGTAGAGGAAGATCGCCGCCGAGACGGTGGTCATGGCCGAGACGAACAGGTAGCGCAGAATGTCCAACAGCGCCGGCAGGCAGATCGGCACGGTGACCCGCAGGTAGTGGCGATACAGCGGTGCCTTGAGCGACAGCGCCGCAGCCTCGAACTCGGCGTCGAGCTGGCGCAGCGCGGTGGTGGCGGTCATCTGCGCGGTGGTCAGGTAGTGAGCAATGGTGCACACCACCAGCAGGGTCATGCTGCCGTAGAACACATGCAGCGGGTTGCCGCTGAGGTTGAAGAAGAAGACGTAACCCAGGCCCAGCACCAGGCCCGGCACCGCCATCGGCACGAAACTGAGCATGCGCAGCGCCAGGTTGAGGCCGCGCTGGGTGTGGGTCTTCTCCATCAGGTAGGCGCCGGTGAAGATCAGCGCGCTGCCGATCAGCGCCGTGCACAGGGCCATGGTCAGGCTGTTGCGGTAGGCCAGCCAGCCGCCGCCGGCGGTGTCGTTGAACTGGTAGTGGTTGAGCGACAGCGAAAGGTTATAGGGCCAGAACTTCACCAGCGACGAGAACACCGCCATGCCGAACACCAGCAGCAGCGCCGCGCAGATCAGCAGCACGATCGCCAGGTAGCAGCCGTCTCTCACGCGAGAGGGCGCCGGCTGGAACACCTGGGCCCGGCCGCTCATGGAGTCGCCATGGCGACGGCGCAGCCAGGCATCGACGCCGAAGCTGAACAGCGCCGGCAGCAACAGCACCATGCCGATCAAGGCGCCACGGCCGAACTGTTGCTGGCCGACCACCGCCTTGTAGGCCTCCAGCGCCAGCACCTGATAGTCACCACCGACCACCACTGGCACGCCGAAATCGGTGATGGTCAGGGTGAATACCAGGCAGAACGCGGCGAACACCGCCTGCCGGGTGGCCGGCCAGGTGATGCTGCGAAAGGCCTTGGCCGGGCTGGCGCCCATGCTCGACGCGGCATCGAACAGCCGCGCATCGGCCAGGGACAGGGCCGACAGCAGGATCATCAGGGCGTGGGGAAAGGTGTAGATCACCTCGCCGAGAACGATGCCCCAGAAGCCGTAAATATTGTCCGAGAGCAGGCCACGGAGCAGGCCCTGGTTGCCGAACAGATAGACCAGGGCGATCCCCGGCAGCATCGACGGCGCCATCAGCGGCAGCAGCGACAGGCCGCGCCAGATCGCCTTGCCGGGAATCAGCGTGCGTTGCAGGGCATAGGCGAACAGGTAGGCCAGCGGCACCACGATGGCGGCCACGCTGAGGGAGACTTTCAGGCTGTTGCCCAACAGCCAGTGGAAGTTGGCGCTGGTCACCAGCTCACGGGCCGCAACCAGGCCACCGCCCTGCCCGGCTTCGCCGCTGAAACCGCGCCAGAAAATCGCCAGCAACGGCAGCAACACCGCCAGGCCCAGCAGCATCAGCAGCACCAGCTTGCCGCCGAGCACGAAGAGGCGGTCGCCGATTTGCGCACGGGCCGCCTGGCGCGCCCGCTTTGTGGGTAGCGGCAGGGTCAGGTCAACGGCCATCTCAGGCAAACACCTGCAGGCTGCGCGGTGGCAAGGCAACCCAGATGTCCTGGGCACCGAGGCGCGGCATGGCTTCCGGGGCCAGCTCGGCCAGCAGCGGATGGCCGGGCAATTGGTTGAGTTCGAAGCTCATGCGGCAGCGGTTGCCGAGGAAGGTGATCTCCCGGACCTTGGCCGGGAACAGGTTCTCCTCGTGCACCGGCGGATTGACGCTGATCGCCTCCGGGCGGCAGAACAACCGGCCCGAAGCGGCCTTGCCGGAGTCGGCCGCCAGCCGCACATTCATCCCACCAACCTGGGCGTGGCTGTCGCTGCTGCGGCGGAACGGCAGCCAGTTGCCCTGGCCGACGAACTCGGCGACGAACGGGGTGGCCGGGCGATCGTAGATTTCCTGCGGCGTGGCGTATTGCTCGACCTTGCCGTTGTTCATCACCGCGATGCGGTCGGCCATCAACATGGCCTCGTCCTGGTTGTGGGTGACCATCAGGGTGGTGATGCCCAGGCGCCGCTGCAACTGGCGCAGCTCGGTGCACAGGTGCTCGCGCACCCGGGCATCCAGCGCCGACATCGGTTCATCCAGCAACAACAACGAAGGCGCCGGGGCCAGGGCGCGCGCCAGGGCCACCCGCTGCTGCTGGCCGCCCGACAGCTGGCCGGGGTATTTCTTTTCGCTGCCGGTCAGGCCCACCAGTTCCAGCATCTGCGCCACGCGCTTGCGCACCTCGTCGCGACCGCTGCCGGCCAGGCCATAGGCGATGTTGGCTTCGACGCTGAGGTTGGGGAACAGCGCATAGGACTGGAACAGAATGCCGTAGTCCCGGGCCTGGGGCGCCAGGTGCGAGACGTCGCGGCTGCCCAGGTACAACTCGCCCCGGTCTTGGCGCTCGAGGCCGGCGATGCAGCGCAGCAAGGTGGTCTTGCCGCAGCCCGACGGACCGAGCAGGCACACCAGCTCGCCGGCCGCCACGTCCAGGGAGACGTTATCCAGGGCGGTGAAAGCGCCAAAGCGTTTCTGCATGCCGCGCACTTTCATCGGCGCGCCGGGGTTGCTCAGGGCAGTTGCGATCGGGTTGTTCATGGACGGACCTCATCAAGCAGATGCAGGCCATCCTAGGGAACGAATGCGTAGTTACTGTGGCAGTGAGGCAAAAGCTGCCGATAGTGGTATTGGCGGATTTGGGTTCAAGAGAACGCAGAGCCTTGTAGCCGCTGCCGAGCCCGCGAGGCTGCGAACGGTTGCGCAGCAACCGCAGGTCCGACAACGCGATCTGGCGAGGTAACCGCAGGGCGCCTTTTGCGGGCGCTGCGCACCCGTCCGCAGCCTCGCTGCGCTCGGCAGCGGCTACGGATGAGGTGTGGGCGGATCAGGCCGGCGCCATTTCCTGCGCCAGCCCGAGGAAGGCCGCCGGCAGGCGCGCGCCCTTGCGCTCCTTGAGGCAGTACAGGTATTCGGCGATCTGCGGCGCGTTCTCGATGGTCAGCACCCGCAACTGCGGATCGTGGGGGACTTCCTGACGGGCAATGATGCTGATGCCGATATTGCGCAGCACCGCCTCGCGGATCGACTCGCGGCTGCCGATCTCCAGCAGCGGCCCGAAGCTGACCCGGGCGCTGTCGAGCAGCTCTTCGGTCAGGCGCCGGGTGGTGGAGCCCGGCTCGCGCATCAGCAGGGTGTGCCCGGCCAGGGCGTTCAAGGGCACGTGATCGAGGGCCGCCAACGGATGATTGCGGTGCACCGCCAGCACCAGCGGGTCGCTGCCGAGCACCCGGCGGATCAAGCGCGAATCTTCCAGCAGCTGCGACGACGCGGCGATGTCGACCCGGTATTCCTCCAGCGATTCCAGGACCTGCTGCGAGTTGCCGATTTCCACCGACACTTCCACCTGGGGCAGGCGCTCCCGGAAGGTCTTCACCAGATCGAGGATGTAATACGGCGCCGTGGCGGCAATCCGCAGGGTGCCTTGCAGCTGGCCGCTATTGCGCAGGAAAAACTCGATATCGGCTTCCTGCTGCAACAGCGCCTTGACCATCGGTAACAGCCGGGCCCCCTCTTCGCTGACACTGAGGCGGCGGCCGCCGCGATAGAACAGCTCGACCGCATACTGGCTTTCCAGATGACGGATCTGGGTGGTCACCGTGGGCTGGCTCAGGCCGAGCTTTTTCGCCGCCAGGGTGATGCTGCCCAGGCGGGCCACCAGGTAAAACGCCTTCAGCTCGGCACTCAGCACTGCGTCCTCTCATCGTCTATTTGCGCAACAGGCGCAAACCGTTGAAGACCACCAACAGGCTGACGCCCATGTCGGCGAACACGGCCATCCACATGGTGGCCAACCCGAAGAAGGTTACCCCAAGAAAGATCGCCTTGATGACCAGGGCCAGGGCGATATTTTGTACGAGGATGTTCGAGGTCTGCCGGGACAGCCGGACAAAGGCCGGAATCTTGCGTAGATCGTCGTCCATCAGGGCGACATCGGCGGTCTCGATGGCGGTGTCGGTGCCTGCCGCGGCCATGGCGAAACCGATCTCCGCGCGGGCCAGGGCCGGGGCGTCGTTGATGCCGTCGCCGACCATGCCGACCCGGTGCCCTTGGGCGTACAGGTCTTCGATAGCTTGCAGTTTATCGGTGGGCAGCAGGTCGCCGCAGGCCTGATCGATGCCCACCTGGGCGGCGATGGCTTCGGCGGTGTGCGGGTTGTCACCAGTCAGCATCAGGGTCTTGATGCCCAGTTCGTGCAACTGCTGGATCGCTTCGCGGCTGGACTCCTTGACCGTGTCCGCCACGGCGAACAGGGCCAGGGGGCCGGCGCTGTCGAGCAACAGCACCACAGTCTTGCCTTGTTTCTCCAGGGCGAACAGCTTCTCTTCCAGCTCCGGCGAGCACAGCCCCAGCTCCTCCACCAGGCGGTGATTGCCCAGGTGGTAGAGCTGGCCGTTGATTTCGCCACGTACACCGCGGCCGGCCAGGGCTTCGAAGTTATCCACAAGGTGCAGGCTCAGCTGTTTATCCACAGCCGCATTGGCAATGGCCAAAGACACCGGGTGGTCGGAGCGGGACGCCAGGCTGGCGGCGATGGCCGGGGCGCTGCTGTCCGCCAGCGGGTCGAGGGACAGGAAATCGGTCTGTACCGGCTTGCCATGGGTGATGGTGCCGGTCTTGTCCAGCGCCAGGTAGTCGAGCTTGTAGCCGCCCTCCAGATAGACCCCGCCCTTGATCAGGATGCCTTTGCGCGCTGCCGCGGCCAGGCCGCTGACGATGGTCACCGGGGTGGAAATCACCAGCGCGCACGGGCACGCCACCACCAACAGCACCAGGGCGCGGTAGATCCAGTCGAACCAGGCGGCGCCCATGAACAGCGGCGGAATCACCGCCACGGCCAGGGCAAAGGCAAACACTGCGGGGGTGTAGATTTTCGAGAAGCTGTCGACAAAGCGCTGAGTCGGCGCGCGCGCGCCCTGAGCTTGTTCCACGGCATGGATGATCCGCGCCAGGGTCGAGTTGTTGGCCGCCGCGGTCACCTTGTACTCCAGCGAGCCGGCCTGGTTGATGGTGCCGGCAAAGACCTTGTCGCCCAGGGTCTTTTCCACCGGCAGGCTTTCGCCGGTGATCGGTGCCTGATCGATGGTCGAACTGCCGGCCACCACCTCGCCATCGAGGCCGATGCGTTCACCCGGACGTACCCGTACCAGCGCGCCCAGCTCGATGCTTTTCGCTTCCCGTTCGACCCAACTGCCGTCCGCCTCCTGCACCGTGACCCGTTCCGGGGTCATCTGCATCAGGCCACTGATGGCATTGCGCGCGCGGTCCAGGGATCGGGCCTCGATCAACTCGGCCACGGTGAACAGGAACATCACCATCGCCGCTTCCGGCCATTGGCCGATCAGCACGGCGCCGGTCACGGCGATGCTCATCAAGGCGTTGATGTTGAGGTTGCGGTTCTTCAGGGCGATCCAGCCCTTCTTGTAAGTGCCGAGGCCACCACTGAGGATCGATACCAGGGCGATCACCGCCACCACCCAGGTCGGCGCGGCGCTGGTGAAGTGGATCACCTCCGCGGCCAGTGCGCCGATGCCGGACAGCGCCAGCGGCCACCAGTGCTTTTTCACCGGGGCCGCGGCCGGGGCATCGGATTCGCCGCCCAGGCCGATGGGCTCGGCTTCCATGCCCAGGGACTTGATGGCGGCGATGATCGGGGCGACGTCCTGCAGGTCGTGGGTCACGCCCAGCACCCGGTTGATCAGGTTGAACTCCAGTTGCTGCACACCCGCCAGCTTGCCCAGCTTGTTCTGGATCAGCGTCTGCTCGGTCGGGCAGTCCATGGCCTCGATGCGGAAACTGCTCAGGCGCGCATTGGCACTCAACACCGCGCTGAGCACAACCCGCGACGGCGCGGCGGCCGACGAACAGCAAGAATCGCCGTGACTGGCAGCCTGGGGCTCGCTCAACTGGACCAGCGACGGCGACGAGCAGCAGGAAGCGCCGTGGCCAGCATGGTCGTGTTTTTTCAGCGGATGCAGTTTTGCGCCATGGCCATGATCGTGATCGTGATCGTGATCGTGATCGTGATCGTGGCCAGCATGCTTGGAGTCAGCGCCGGGCTTGCCGTGGGTGTGCAGGGAATCGCTCATAAGGTCGCGTCCGAAAAGGTGCCTGTTGCCAAGTGAACACCCTGTAGCCACTATAGGGTCAAGCCCCCTTTCGGAGATTGTCGCGATGAAAATTGGCGAGCTGGCGAAACTGACCGACTGTCAGGTCGAAACCATCCGTTACTACGAGCGCGAAGGCCTGCTGCCGGAACCGGCCCGCAGCGAGGGCAATTACCGCCTGTATACCCAGGCCCACACCGAACGCCTGACCTTCATCCGCAACTGCCGCAGCCTGGACATGACCCTCGAGGAAATCCGCAGCCTGCTGAACCTGCGCGACAGCCCCCAGGACCAATGCCAGAACGTGAACGCGCTGATCGACGAACACATCCACCACGTCAAGGCGCGGATCGACGGACTCTTGGCCTTGCAGACACAGCTGCTCGACCTGCGCCAACGCTGCAGCGAAGGGCCGGACCTGGATCAGTGCGGGATTTTGCAGCGCCTGGAAGTCAGCGGCTCGGTGGCCCCCAGCGAAGCCGAAGACTCTCATGTGGGCCGTAGCCACGGGCATTGAAACCATCAACCTCCTACAGAGAGGCAGATGCCCCGTATCGACCACGTGTAGGCGTGGTCTCCGGGATTGCTAGAAGGCCCTGCGGGCCTTATCGCAGCCTGCGGCAGCGGCTACAGGAGCCGCCGCCGGGTATCTCGCTCAGACCGCCATCGGCGCGGTCATCGGCGCGTGGTGCTCGTAGCCTTCCAGCGAGAAGTCGCTCGGTTCGACCTTTTCCAGCCACTCCGGCTGGTACACGCCGGTCTTGGCGAACTCCGGTACACGTTCGGAAATCACCAGCTTCGGCATCGGGAACGGCTCGCGCTTGAGCTGCTCGTTGAGCATGTCCAGGTGGTTTTCGTAGACGTGGGCATCACCGATGAAATAGGTGAACCAGCGCGGGGTGTAGCCGGTCAGGCGACCGATCAGGCTCAGCAGCGCCGCGCCTTCGGTGAGGTTGAACGGTGTGCCCAGGCCCAGGTCGTTGGAGCGGATGTAGAGGGTCAGGGAAATCTCCCGGGTCTCGACGTTCGGGTGGAACTGGTACAGCAGGTGGCACGGCGGCAGGGCCATTTCATCCAGCTGGGCGCAGTTCCAGCCGTGGAACAGGATACGGCGGCTGCCCGGGTCCTTGATGATGGTGTCCACGCACTGGCGCACCTGGTCGATGGCCTTGTACAGCACCACATAGGCCTGGCCGTTTTCCTCGCCTTCGGCGATCTGCCGGTAGCCCTGGTTCAGGGTCTGCTCGATGGCAGCCGGGTTGCTCAGGGGGATCTGCTTGTACGCCGGCCACTTGCGCCATTGCACGCCGTAGATCTCACCCAGGTCGTCCTCGCCCTGGCGGAAGGGGTTGGCCAGCCACTGGGCGTTTTCATTGGCGTTCTGGTCCCAGACCTTGCAGCCCAGGGCACGGAATTCGGCGGCGTTGTTCACCCCACGAAGGAAACCGCACATCTCGCCGATGGCCGACTTGAAGGCCATCTTGCGGGTGGTGATCGCCGGGAAACCGTCTTTCAGGTCGTAACGCAGCATCGCGCCGGGGAAGCTGATGGTGTTCACGCCCGTGCGGTTGGCCTGCTTGGTGCCGTTCTTGATGACGTGGGCGACCAGATCGAGATATTGCTTCATGTATTACCTGTGTCCTTGAAGGCAGGGCTCGCGCCCTGCGATCCGAATTAGAGCGCGGCGTCTTTCGCCGCCGGTGCCGCTGGAGCGCGGTGATAGGCCAGCCAGATCAGGAACAGGCCGCCAATGATCATCGGCAGGCACAGCACCTGGCCCATGGTCAGCCAGTTCCACGCCAGATAACCCAGTTGCGCATCCGGGACCCGGACGAACTCGACGATAAAACGGAAAATACCGTAAAACAGGGCGAACATCCCGGAAACCGCCATGGTTGGACGGGGTTTGCGCGAGAACAGCCAAAGGATGAGGAACAGCGCCACGCCTTCCAGGGCGAACTGATACAGCTGCGAAGGGTGGCGTGGCAGCTGGGCCGGGTCGCTGAACGGCGGGAAGATCATCGCCCACGGCAGGTCGGTCGGCTTGCCCCACAGCTCGGCGTTGATGAAGTTGCCGATGCGCCCGGCGCCCAGACCGATCGGCACCATCGGCGCGACGAAGTCCATCAGTTGGAAGAACGACTTGCCGTTCTTCTTGCCGAACCACAAAGCCGCGAGCATCACCCCGATGAAACCGCCGTGGAACGACATGCCGCCTTTCCAGACCTCGAAGATCAACGTCGGGTTGGCCAGGTAGGCGCTCAGGTCATAGAACAGCACATAGCCCAGGCGCCCACCGACAATGACCCCCATCGACATCCAGAACACCATGTCGGAGAGCTTCTCCTTGGTCCAGGTCGGGTCGAAGCGGTTCAACCGGCGCGACGCCAGCAGCCAGGCGCCACCGATGCCGATCAGGTACATCAGGCCGTACCAGTGAATTTTCAGCGGGCCGATGGCCAGAGCCACCGGGTCGATCTGCGGGTAAGGCAGCATTGCGACTCCTCGTTAGAGTGAAACTCGATTTGCGCCGTGACCATGTCACGCGCGGATTAAGCCAGGATTGCGGAACCTGTCAGAGCAGGAACGTCAGGCCGACCACAAACAGCAGGCAGGCGAACAAGCGCTTCAACAGGCGCGCCGACAGCCGATGGGCCAGGCGCGCGCCGAACCGGGCAAAGACCATGCTGGTCAGGGCGATGCCCAGCAGCGCCGGCAAATACACAAAACCCAGACTATGAGCCGGCAGCGACGGATCATGCCAGCCCAGAATCATGAAACTTATTGCACTGGCCACGGCAATCGGCAAACCGCAGGCCGAGGACGTGGCCACCGCCTGCTGCATCGGCACGCTGCGCCAGGTCAGGAACGGCACGGTCAGCGAGCCGCCGCCGATGCCGAAAATCGCCGAGGCCCAGCCGATCACACTGCCGGCCAGGGTCAGCCCGAGCTTGCCGGGAACGTCGCGGCTGGCCTTGGGCCGCAGGTCCAGGGTCATCTGCAGGGCCACCACCAGGGCGAAGACGCCGATGATTTTCTGCAGGTTCGGCCCGGAGATCGCTTCGGCCGTCAGCGCCCCGACTCCGGCGCCGAGCAGGATGCCCAGGGTCATCCAGGCAAAGATAGGCCAGCGCACCGCGCCCCTGCGCTGGTGTTCGCGAACCGCGTTGACCGAGGTAAAAATGATGGTCGCCAGCGACGTGCCAACGGCCAGGTGGGTCAGGATCGACGGATCGAAACCTTGCAGGGTGAAGCTGAACACCAGCACGGGAACGATGATGATGCCGCCACCTACGCCAAACAGACCGGCCAATATGCCCGCGCAGGCCCCCAGCAGCAGATAGAGCAGAAATTCCATGGAGGCATCCCGAAAAGAGAGCGGCATGGTAACGGATGCACGGCCCTTGGCTCCACTGGATGGCGATGGATACCCAGTCGTTCTGTGCGTAAAGTGAGCAAAAAACACAAAAGGGACAACCTGATGTGCTTGATCGTATTCGCCTGGCGGCCGGGCCACGCCCTGCCCCTGATCGTCGCGGCCAACCGTGACGAGTTCTACGCCCGCCCCAGCCTGCCGTTGGCGCAATGGCCCGAAGCCCCCGATATCTATGCCGGACGCGACCTGGAAGCGGGCGGTACCTGGCTCGGCCTGGGCGCCGACGGACGCTTCGCCGCCCTGACCAATATCCGCAATCCCCATCAGCCCCCCGCACGCCGCTCCCGAGGCGAACTGGTGGCGCGTTTTCTCAGCAGCAAGATGTCGATAGACGACTATTTCAGCGACGTTGTCGGCCGATCGCTGGAATATGCCGGCTTCAACCTGCTGGTGGGCACCCCCGATCAGCTCTGGCACTACAACGCCCAGGCCCGTGAGCCGCAGCAACTGGGCAGTGGCGTGTACGGCCTGTCGAACGCCGGGCTCGACACGCCCTGGCCCAAGCTGCTCAAGGCCAAGGCAGCATTACAGGAAGTACTGCATGACCCGCAGCCCCAGGCTCTGCTCGCCCTGCTCAGCGATACGCAGACCGCGCCGTTTGCCGACCTTCCCGATACCGGGGTCGGCCTGGCCACCGAGAGCCTGCTGTCGAGCGTGTTTATCGCCAGCCCCAGCTACGGCACGCGGGCCAGCACGGCGCTGATCGTCCGGGCCGATGGTTCCAGGCACATAGTCGAGCGCAGCTTCGGGCCCTATGGCGGGCATCTGGGGGAAGTGGAGCTGAGGGTTTAGCGGCGTCTGAAAGTACGCTATCGCGAGCAATCGAGCGTCGACCGGCTGCTCCTACAGGGTTTGGCAGCGTCTCTGTAGGAGCGAGCTTGCTCGCGATCGCCTTTAAAGGGTCTTGGCCGACGCCGGATTGATCATCCGCGCCAGTCCCAGGTTCTTCAGCGCCAGTTGCAGCGAGCTGTGGATAACTTGCGGGTTGTCGATGGTCATCAGCTCGGCCAGCAGTTCCCTGGCCTTGCTGAGATTGATCTGACGCAGCATCCACTTCACTTTCGGCAGGTTGGTGGCGTTCATCGACAGGCTGTCGAAGCCCATCGCCATCAGCAGCACCGCCGCCGCCGGATCGCCGGCCATCTCGCCGCAGATACTCACCGGCTTGCCTTCGGCATGGGCGTCGCGCACCACGGTCTGCAAGGCTTGCAGCACCGCCGGATGCAGGTAGTCGTAGAGGTCCGCCACCCGCGGGTTGTTGCGGTCCACGGCCAGCAGGTACTGGGTCAGGTCGTTGGAACCGACCGACAGGAAGTCCACCTGGCGCGCCAGCTCCTTGGTCTGGTACACCGCGGCCGGGATCTCGATCATCACCCCGATCGGCGGCATCGGCACGTCGGTGCCTTCGTCGCGCACTTCGCCCCAGGCGCGGTGGATCAGGTGCAATGCTTCTTCCAGCTCATGGGTGCCGGAAATCATCGGCAGGAGAATGCGCAGGTTGTTCAGGCCTTCGCTGGCCTTGAGCATGGCGCGGGTCTGGACGAGGAAAATCTCGGGATGGTCGAGGGTGACGCGAATGCCGCGCCAGCCGAGGAAGGGGTTGTCTTCCTTGATCGGGAAATACGACAGTGACTTGTCGCCGCCGATGTCCAGGCTGCGCATCGTCACCGGTTGCGGGTGGAAGGCGGAAAGTTGCTCGCGATAGATCGCCAGCTGCTCCTTTTCGCTCGGGAAGCGTTGGTTGATCATGAACGGCACTTCGGTGCGGTACAGGCCCACGCCCTCCGCGCCACGCTTCTGCGCCCGCGCCACGTCCGCCAGCAGGCCGGTGTTGACCCACAGTGGCATGCGGTGGCCGTCCAGGGTCACGCATGGCAGGTCGCGCAGTGCATCCAGGCCCTGGGCCAGTTGCCGCTCTTCCTCGACCACATCGGCGAATTGCTTGCGTAGCACGTCGCTGGGGTTGGTGTAGACCTCGCCGTGGTAGCCGTCGACGATCATCTGGATGCCGTCGACTTTCGAGTACGGCAGATCGACCAGGCCCATCACTGTCGGAATGCCCATGGCCCGGGCCAGGATCGCCACGTGGGAGTTGCCCGAACCCAATACCGAGACCAGGCCGACCAGCTTGCCTTCGGGCACCTCGCCGAGCATGGCCGGCGTCAGTTCTTCGCTGACCAGGATGGTGTTGTCGGGGTAGACCAGGGTCTGCTGGCGTTCTTCCTGCAGGTAGGCCAGCAGGCGGCGGCCCAGGTCCTTGACGTCCGACGCCCGCTCGCGCAGGTAGGCATCGTCCATCAGTTCGAAACGGTTGACGTGATCGGTGACCACCTGGCGCAACGCGCCCTGGGCCCATTGGCCGGTCTTGATCACGGTGGTCACTTCGCTGCCCAGGGAGGCATCGTCGAGCATCATCAGGTAGACGTCGAACAGCGCCCGCTCTTCGGGACGCAGCTGGGTGGCGAGTTTTTCCGAGAGGGTGCGCATGTCGGCGCGCACGCCTTCGATGGCGGTCTTGAACAACGCCAGCTCGGCGTCGATATCGGTAATGCTCTTGTCAGGCACCACGTCCAGGTCGGCGGGCGGCAGCATGACCACCGCGGTACCGACCGCCGCGCCAGGCGAGCCGGGCACGCCGACGAACTTGGCTTCCTGGATGCCCTTGCCCTGGCGGCCCAGGCCACGGATCGAACCGGTGGCTTCGGCGTGGGCGATAACCCCCGCCAACTGCGCGCTCATGGTCACCAGGAAGGCTTCTTCACCCTCGTCGAACTGACGACGCTCCTTTTGCTGGATGACCAGGACGCCGACGACCCGGCGGTGGTGAATGATCGGTGCACCGAGGAAGGAGGCATAACGCTCCTCGCCGGTCTCGGCGAAGTAGCGATAACGTGGGTGATCGGCGGCGTTTTCGAGGTTCAGCGGTTCTTCGCGCGTACCGACCAGGCCGACCAGACCTTCGTTGGGTGCCATGCTGACCTTGCCGATCGAGCGCTTGTTCAAGCCCTCGGTGGCCATCAGGACAAAACGGTTGGTCTCCGGGTCCAGCAGATAGACCGAGCAGACCTGGCTGCCCATGGCCTCTTTGACGCGCAACACAATAATCCCCAACGCCGCCTTGAGATCCTTGGCGGAGTTAACTTCCTGGACGATCTTGCGCAGCGTATTGAGCATGGCTCGGGGTCGAACTCCGTCGTCAGTCGCGCGCTAGAAGGCGCGGGGCAAGCTCTTTGAGAGCGCGGCGGTAAACCTCGCGCTTGAATGTCACCACCTGGCCCAACGGATACCAATAACTGACCCAGCGCCAGCCATCGAACTCCGGTTTACCGGTCAAATCCATCCGCACCCGCTGCTCGTTGGAGATCAGGCGCAGGAGAAACCATTTCTGCTTCTGGCCGATGCACAGCGGTTGGCTGTGGGTACGGACCAGGCGTTGCGGCAAACGATAGCGCAACCAGCCCCGGGTGCAGGCGAGAATTTGCACATCTTCGCGTTCCAGGCCTACTTCTTCGTTCAACTCGCGGTACAAAGCGTCTTCCGGCGTCTCTTCGGGGTTGATTCCCCCTTGCGGAAACTGCCAGGCATCTTGATTGATACGGCGAGCCCATAGCACCTGGCCGGCATCATTCGTCAGAATGATCCCGACATTGGGGCGGAAACCATCGGGGTCGATCACGGCAACAACCTCGCAAACGCATGTCGCCGCATTGTTCCACAAAGGTTGTGAAAGCAGCAACGAGGCTTCCTACCTTATGTGCACTCTTGTGAAAAGACCGTATTCTGATCGCCTTTTTTCAGACTTATCAGCGAGTAACCGTGATGCGCCTGGCTTTATTCGACTTGGACAACACCCTTCTGGGCGGCGACAGTGACCACGCCTGGGGCGATTACCTGTGCGAACGAGGCTTCCTCGACGCCGTCACCTACAAGGCCCGCAACGACGAGTTCTACCAGGACTACCTGGCCGGCAAGCTCGACAATGCCGCTTACCTGAACTTCTGCCTGGAGGTTCTCGGCCGCACCGAGATGGACGTGCTCGACCAATGGCACCGCGACTACATGCGCGACTGCATCGAGCCGCTGCTGCTGCCCAAGGCCGCGCAACTGCTGGCCAAGCACAAGGCCGCCGGCGACAAGCTGGTGATCATCACAGCCACCAACCGCTTCGTCACCGCGCCGATCGCCGAACGCCTGGGCGTGGAAACCCTGATCGCCACCGAGTGCGAGATGCAGGATGGCCGCTACACCGGTCGCAGCACCGACGTCCCGTGCTTTCGCGAAGGCAAGGTCACCCGCCTGACGCGCTGGCTCGAGGAAACCGGCCACAGCCTGGAAGACAGCTACTTCTATAGCGATTCGATGAATGACTTGCCGTTGCTGGATCTGGTGGCGAACCCGATCGCCGTGGACCCGGACCCGAACCTGCGGGCCCTGGCCCAGCAGCGTGGCTGGCCGGTGATCAGCCTGCGCGACTGAGAAAGCTAGCGCGAGCTCGCCCCTATAGGAGCAAGCTCGCGATCAGGCCGTCAAACAGGCTTGGCGCCCATCAACCCGGCAATGGCGAAGAAACACACGAAGCTGAACACCGCCAGCGCCAGGGTGAACTTCGGACTTCCTACTCCCGAGGCGATCCGCACGCGGTTGAGCCGCGCCAACAGCCAGAAACAGCTCAGGGCACCCACGGTGTAGATCAGGCTGGAGGCCAGGATCCAGGTCTGCCCCAGCGACCAGCCCAGCAGATGCACCAGCCACCAGCCACTGAACGGCAGGCTGGCCAGGCAGATCACCAGCAACAGCCAGACGAACACCAGCGGCCGGCGCAACAGCCGGCTGTAGATGCTTGCGTCACCCTTGCTACGAGCGCGCCAGACCCAGATCGCCAGCCCCAGCGCGCTGCCCAGCAGCAACACGGTGGCCAGGATATGGACGGTTTTTAGGACGGTCAGCGTTTCCATGTCATTAACTCCTTGAGGCCTTGCCCACCAGCGTAGCCGTTCAGCCGAGGAACAGCTGATACGCCGGGTTATCACTCTCGTCCCAGTACGGGTAACCGATCTGCGCCAGCGCCGCCGGTACCAGGTGGCGTTCGCTCGCCGGTACTTGCAGGCCGGCGACTACCCGGCCATCGGCCGCGCCATGGTTGCGGTAGTGGAACATCGAGATGTTCCAGCGCCCGCCGAGCTTGTTGAGGAAGTTGAACAGCGCGCCCGGGCGTTCCGGGAACTCGAAGCGGAACACCACTTCATCACTGACCCGCGCCGCATGCCCGCCGACCATATGACGGATATGCAGCTTGGCCAGTTCGTTGTCGGTCAGGTCGGTCACCGGGAAACCCTGTTCGGACAGGCTGGCGATCAGCGCGCTACGCGGATCGTTTTCCGGGTGGGTCTGCACACCCACGAAGATGTGCGCTTCGCTACCGGTGTTGTAGCGGTAGTTGAATTCGGTGATCTGGCGCTTGCCGATCGCTTCGCAGAAGGCCTTGAAGCTGCCCGGCTTCTCCGGAATGGTCACGGCGATGATGGCCTCGCGGCCCTCGCCCAGCTCGGCGCGCTCGGCGACATGGCGCAGGCGGTCGAAGTTGACGTTGGCGCCGGAATCGATGGCCACCAGGGTCTGCCCGCTGACGCCGCGCTGCTCGACGTATTTCTTGATCCCGGCCACGCCCAGGGCGCCAGCCGGCTCGGTGATGGAGCGGGTGTCGTCGTAGATGTCCTTGATCGCCGCGCAGATCTCGTCGGTGCTGACGGTGATCACTTCATCCACGTAGTCCTTGCAGATATCGAAGGTGTGCTGGCCGATCTGTGCCACCGCGACACCGTCGGCGAAGATGCCCACGGTTGGCAGTACCACGCGTTCGCCGGCGGCCATGGCCGCTTGCAGGCAGTTGGAGTCGTCCGGCTCGACGCCGATGATCTTGATTTCCGGCCGCAGGTATTTGACGTAGGCCGCGATTCCGGCAATCAGGCCGCCACCGCCGACCGGCACGAAGATCGCGTCCAGGCGCCCCGGATGCTGGCGCAAAATTTCCATCGCCACGGTGCCCTGCCCGGCAATGGTGTGTGGATCGTCGTACGGGTGGATATAGACGTAGCCTTTTTCGTCCACCAGCTTCAGCGAGTAGGCCAGGGCTTCCGGGAAAGTATCGCCGTGCAGCACCACTTTGCCGCCGCGCGAACGCACGCCTTCGACCTTGATCTCCGGGGTGGTCTTGGGCATCACGATGGTCGCCTTCACCCCCAGCACCTTGGCCGCCAGGGCCAGGCCCTGGGCATGGTTGCCGGCCGAGGCGGTGACCACGCCACGGGCGCGCTCGGCATCGCTGAGCTGGGTCAGCTTGTTGTAGGCGCCGCGAATCTTGAACGAGAACACCGGCTGCAAGTCTTCGCGCTTGAGCCAGATCTGATTGCCCAGCCGCTCGGAGAGCTGGCGGGCAGTCTGCAACGGGGTTTCTACGGCAACGTCGTAAACGCGCGAGGTGAGGATCTTTTTGACGTACTGTTCGAGCATCGGAAAGCATCACTGAGCGGGTTGGGCAGGGCCAGCGAGTCTAACCCAGCGTTTACCCGGGCGACCACACGAATCCAGAGGTTTTAAAAGCCCCCTAGCCCCTGCCGGTGGCTGCGATAGGTCTGCAGGTCCTCCGGCCACTCTCGTCTGTCACGACCTGACGGTCGATCGCAGCCTTCGGCAGCGGCTACAAAAAGCGGTTCGCCAAACGGGCAATGACCTGCTCAGGACACCGGCCTATAATGCCGGCCTTTCCGTTCCCCCCTTGCCCGCTTCCGGAGCCCGCATGACCCAGGATCAACTCAAACAGGCCGTGGCCCAGGCTGCCGTCGACCTCATCCTGCCGAAACTCGATGACAAGAGCATCGTCGGGGTCGGCACCGGCTCCACCGCCAACTGCTTCATCGACGCCCTGGCCCAGCACAAGGCCGCCTTCGACGGCGCGGTCGCCAGCTCCGAAGCCACCGCGGCGCGCCTCAAGGGCCACGGCATCCCGGTGTACGAACTGAACACCGTCAGCGATCTGGAGTTCTACATCGACGGCGCCGACGAAAGCGACGAACACCTGAACCTGATCAAGGGCGGCGGCGCGGCCCTGACCCGCGAGAAAATCGTCGCGGCGGTAGCCAAGACCTTTATCTGCATCGCCGACGCCAGCAAGCTGGTGCCGGTGCTGGGCGCCTTCCCCCTGCCGGTGGAAGTGATCCCCATGGCCCGCAGCCACGTGGCCCGCGAGCTGGTGAAGCTCGGTGGCGACCCGGTCTACCGCGAAGGCGTGATCACCGACAACGGCAACATCATTCTTGACGTGCACAACATGCAGATCACCAATCCGGTGGAGCTGGAAGCGCAGATCAACGCGATTGTCGGCGTGGTCACCAACGGCCTGTTCGCCGCCCGCCCGGCCGACGTGCTGCTGCTGGGCACCCGCGACGGCGTGAAGACCCTCACCGCCTGATGCCGCCGATTTCGCCCCTGCCGCAAGGGCGGGGGCGAAAGCTCTCCCATCCAGCCCCCGCCCTGCCCTCCCGCACCAACCTCGCCACTACTGCTACTTTTCGCTGCATTTAGCCGCAGAAATATCCAGATTCGCGCACCAGATCTCAGTGCGGCCCACGACTTCCGGTATCAAATCCGTTACAAATTAACGCCAGGCGACGTTCGGTTTAAGCAATGCGCCAATACAAGGTCGCCCAAGGAATGAGGCGCGCATTGTGCAACTGCCCCCGTTTTTTCATCCCTCAAGGAAGATCACCGTGCTCAAGCCCCTCACGCTTGCCGTCAGTCTCGCCAGCGTTCTGCTGTCCACCCAGGCCTTCGCCTATGAATACGGCGAACACGCCGCCACCACCCTCGACAAACTGATCAACGACTACCCCGGCCGCTACCGTGGCACCGCCAACTTCGCCGGTGCCGCCGACTGGATGCAGAGCCAGATGGGCAGCGCCTATGACATCAGCCGCCAGGACTTTTCCTGGACCGCCGGCGGCAACAGCCGCAGCTCGCAAAACGTGGTGGCCTACGCCGCCGGGACCAAGCCGCAATACGTGGTGGTCGGCGCGCACTTCGATACCTATTTCGGCCGCCCGACCCTGCAAGGCCTGGACGACAACGGCTCCGGCGCCAGCGTGCTGACCGAAATCGCCCGCAACCTCGGCGGGCTGCAGCTGGAAAACGGCTTGCAGGTGGTCGGCTTCGGCGCCGAGGAGGAAGGCCTGCGCGGCTCCAGGGCGTTCGTCGATTCCCTCAGCGCCAGCCAGCGCGCCAACATGCTGGCCATGATCAACCTCGACAGCCTGATCACCGGCGACATGATGTATGCCCACGCCGGACAGAACAGCAGCGCCAACCCGGCCCTGGCCTCGTTGCGCGAACATACCCTGCAGATCGCCAGGGAACTGCAGATCAATCTGTTCACCAACCCCGGCCTCGACCCGGCATACCCCGCGGGCACCGGCTGCTGCAGCGACGGCGAAGCCTTCGAAGGGCTGAACATCCCGATTCTCTACATCGAGGCCACCAACTGGGAAATCGGCGACCTGGACGGCTACACCCAGACCACCAACCCGGCCATCCCCGGCGGCTCCACCTGGCACGATCCCGCCGAGGACAATAAGGCGGTGCTGACCAACGCCTTCGGCCAGGAACGCATCGACCAGCGCCTGCGCGATTACTCGCGCCTGCTCAGCCGCCTGGTCCTGGAGCTGACCAACGCCGACCTGCTGGCCTCCACCGCCTCCGGCGGCGCTGTGGCGCGCAACCAGCAGGATCATCTGCAACGCCAGCATCAGGCCATGGTCCGGCTGCATGACCGGCGCTGGCTGACCTTGCAGGCGATGGGCCGGGAAGTCGGCAATTTCGATGGCGAGATCGGCATCGACGGCGAATACAGCCCCGACAGCGGTTTCGACAGCGCGCCCAATCCCGAGGCGCGTCGGCTGGGGGTGCATGCCTTGGGCGACTACCAGCTCAATTCGAGCCTGAATATCGGCGCCAGCCTCAGCTACCAGAACGGTCGCGACAAACTCGAGCACCGCGGCAAGCTCGACAGCGACACCTGGCAGGCGGCGGTCTACGCCTTGCTCAACGACGGCGGCCCGCAATGGCTGGCCGGCGACCTGAGCATCGGTCGCACCCGCTTCGAATCCAAGCGCAACCTGGTGATCCAGGCCAACGGCGGCCCGGTGCTGCTGAACCAGAAACTGACGGGCGATACCGACGCCCTGACCCTGGGCGCCCGCGTGCTCGGCGGTTACGACCTGGACTTCGGTGCGATCAAGAGCGGCCCCTTCGCCGGCCTGGATTACACCCACTACCGCATCGACCGCTTCCACGAGAAGCAGGACCTGCGCACGGCGCTGAGTTATGAGGAGCAGTCATTCGATTCGCTGGAAGCCAGCCTCGGCTGGCGTATTCGCGGCGCCATGGCCCTGCCTTACGGCATGAACCTGCTGCCTTATGGCGACCTGGCCTGGGTCAAGGAGTTGGCGGATGGCCGCCTGGACGACCTGGACCTGACCAGCCGCGCCGATGGTCAAGTGCGCGTGGCTCGCCTGGGCGGCGTGGACAAGAGCTTCGGCCGCGCCCAACTCGGCAGCCAGCTGGCGATCACCCCGCAGCTGGGGCTGTACGCCGAGGTCAACGGCCGGATCGGCCACGCCGAAGGCAGCCAGACCGGCTACTCCCTCGGCGTGCAGTGGCAGTTTTGAACGCGCTTTGGTAGCCGCTGGCGAGCCTGCGAGGCCGCGTACGAGGTGGGCGGTATTGCGACGCGGTCCTCGCAGGTTCGGGGGTATACGAATTGCCGGAACAGAAAGGTCGCCTGGTTTTACGGCCGCTGCGCGCCCGGGCGCAGCCTCGCGGGCTCGGCAGCGGCTACAGGGCTACGGGGTTACGGGGCGGGCTTCTTGAAGACGTAGAACAGGTTCGGCTCACTGACCAGGTACAGGGTACCGTCGTCGTCCATGGCAATACCTTCGGCCTGCGGCACCGTGGCCTGCAAGCCTTGCCGGCCCTTGCGCAGCGACATGGTGCTCAGGGGCCGACCATCCACGTCCAGTTCCAGCACCAGCCACGACTCATCCGACAGCGCCAGCAGATGCCCGGTGCGCTCGTCGTATTGCAGGCTGGACAGGTCACGCACGAACAACCCGGCATCGCGCTTGGGGTTGTTGACCACATGCACCGCGTAGGACTTCTCCGGGTCGTAATGCGGGAACCCCTTGACCTCGTAGATCAGCATCGGGTCGCGTTCCTTGGCGACGAACAGGCGCTTGCCCACCGAATCGTAGGCCAGGCCCTCGAAGCCCTTGTTGCCGCTCATGTGCACACCCAGGGTCATCTGCTCGGCGTCCGCCGCGTCGAGGAACACCGTGTCCTCCTCCAGATGGATCTTGATCAGCCGCTGCTGGCGCTCGTCGGTGATCACATAGGTGTCGGCGCTGATAAACTCGACCGCTTCCGGGTCGCCAAACCCGGTCAGGGCAATGCGCCGCAGGATGCGCCCGTCGAGCGACAGCTCGATCAGCTCGGCATTCTTGTTGGTCACGGTGAACAGGCTTTTGCGCACCGGATCGTAGGTCAGCGCCGAGACGTCATCCAGGCCTTCGATCTTTTGTGCTTCGAGAGTCACCCGATAGCCATCAAGGCCAATGGCATCGGTGTTGGCCGGCTGCGACATGACCCGCCAGTTGAACCACAGGCGCTCGAAGTAGCGGTGGTGCTGCCCGGCAATGCCCAGCAGCACCAGCACGATAAAACACAGGAGGAGGAACAGCGGTTTGGGATAGGCGAATCGACGCATGCTGGCAAGCTCAAATACAAATCAGGCGGATGAAATATCACAGCCGGATGAATTTAAACTTAATCGCAGCGGGCGTATGCCGGATTATGGCCTTTTGCCGCCAGAAACCTCTGAATCAGTGCTTCTCAAAGCGATAGAACAGATTGGGTTCGCTGACCATGTACAGGTTGCCCTGCTCATCCATGGCCACGCCCTCGGCCCGCGGAATGGTGTCTTTGAGGCCATTGAAACCGCCCAGCAAGGTCATGAAGCTGACTTGCTCGCCGGTTTCGTCCAGTTCCAGCAACATGTGCGAATCGGCGGACAGCACCAAGGTATGACCGGTGCGAGGGTCGATGCTCAGGGCGGACAGGTTGCGCAGGTCCAGCTCATCGCTTTCCAGTTTCTGCTTGTCACCCTTGAGGGTCTGGCTGCCGTCGCTGTTCCAGGTGAACAGCGCCGGCGGACGCTCCTCGCCCAGCAGCAACTGCTGCTTGCGCGCATCCCAGGCCACGGCTTCGAATGCCTTGTTCTGGTCCTGCGAAGGCCCCAGGTCGTATTTCGGGAAGTCGGAAATATTCAGCTCGCGGGTATTGGCATCCACCTTGACGATGGTCAGCAGGTGATCGCGCTCGTCGACAATCCCCAGCAGGCCGTTCCCCATGACCGTCACCCCTTCCGGGTTGCTCCAGCCCACCAGCGGCATCTTGCGCAGCACATCGCCCTGCAGGTTCAGTTCGACCAGGAACGGGTTCTTGCCCATCACCGCAAACAGGGTCTTGGTCTGCGGGTTGTAGGCCAGGTCGGAGGCCTCGTCCTTCTCCATGCCCGGCAGTACCTTGGCGTCGATGACCGCGCGGTAATCCGGCAGCCAGACACTTTCCTGGCGCTCGGCCGGGGTTTCGAAACGCTCCAGCACCCAGAGCAGGCCACGGTCGTCCCAGTGCATGGCAATCGCGACGCCATAGCTCACGATGCCCGCCAGCAACAGCCAGGAATACCAGCGCATGTGGAACAAACCGCGACGACGAACCGTTTGAAGCTCGGGGGTGTGAGGCATGGACATGGGGAGCGCGTTCCAAAAAGTCAGCTATTGGTAATAGCACATCGGGGCAGACTCAGACGCCTGGACGCGGAAAATTATCCAGACCGGATGTGAAAAATTCGGAAAAAGTCAGAAATATCCTGGATTTCCGCGCTTTCTTAGGAGAGGCCCGCCCATTGCAGGCGGGCCCCGCTGAGTCAGCTAACGCGACTTTCGAAGCGGCTGACGCCCGGCAGCTCCAGCACCAGCTCGTCGCCCACGTTCAGCGGACCCACGCCCACCGGCGTACCGGTCAGGATCACGTCGCCCGCCTGCAGGGAGAAGCAGCCGGCCATGTACTGGATCATCGGTACGATCGGGTTGAGCATGATGCTGCTGTTGCCGTCCTGGCGGACCTCGCCGTTGATGGTCAGGCGAATATTGATGTCGGTCAGGTCCGGGAACGTACTGCCGACCACAAAGGGCGCCAGCACGCAGGCGCCGTCGAAGCACTTGGAGATTTCCCAGGGCAGGCCCTTGGCCTTGAGCTCGGCCTGCTTGTCGCGCAGGGTCAGGTCCAGGGCCGGGGCGAAACCGGAGATAGCATCCAGCACTTCTTCGCGGCTGGGTTGGGTCGACAGTGGCTTGCCGATCAATACCGCGATTTCCGCCTCGTAATGCACGGAGCCACGCTCGGTGGGGATGGCAAAACCGCCTTCCAGCGGCACCACGCAACTGCCCGGCTTGATAAACAGCAGCGGCTCAGTCGGCACCGGATTGTCCAGTTCCTTGGCGTGCTCGGCATAGTTGCGCCCGATGCACACGATCTTGCCGACCGGGAAATGAATACGGGTACCGTCGACATACTGGTGCTGATAGCTCATTACCGACTCCTGCTCGTTTGGTTCATCAGGTACCGCTGCTTGAGTGACCCTTAGGTCAAACAGCGAAAATCTTGCCCGGGTTCATGATGCCGTTCGGGTCGAACACCGCCTTGACCGCCTTCATGTAGTCGATTTCCACCGGCGAACGGCTGTAGGTCAGGTAATCGCGCTTGGTCATGCCCACCCCGTGCTCGGCGGAAATCGAGCCGTTGTACTTCTCGACAGTCTCGAACACCCACTTGTTGACGGTGGCGCACTTGGCGAAGAACTCGTCCTTGCTCAGGTCGTCCGGCTTGAGGATGTTCAGGTGCAGGTTGCCGTCGCCGATGTGGCCATACCAGACCACTTCGAAGTCCGGGTAGTTTTGCGCGACGATCGCGTCAATATCCTTCAGGAAAGCCGGCACCTTCGACACCGTGACCGAAATGTCGTTCTTGTACGGGGTCCAGTGCGAGATGGTCTCGGAGATGTACTCGCGCAATTTCCACAGGTTCTGCAGTTGCTGCTCGCTCTGGCTCATCACGCCGTCCAGCACCCAGCCCTGCTCCACGCAATGCTCGAAGGTGGCCAGGGCGTCATTGGCCACGTCCTCGTTGCTGGCTTCGAACTCCAGCAACACATAGAACGGGCAGTCGGTCTCGAACGGCGCCGGGACGTCGCCGCGGCCGAGGATCTTGGCCAGGGCCTTGTCGGAGAAAAATTCGAAGGCGGTCAGGTCGAGCTTGCCCTGGAAGGCATGCAGCACCGGCATGATCGAGTCGAAATCCGGCGTACCGAGCACCATCGCCGTAAGGTTGTTCGGCGCGCGCTCCAGGCGCATGGTGGCCTCGACCACGAAGCCCAGGGTGCCCTCGGCGCCGATGAACAGCTGGCGCAGGTCGTAGCCGGTGGCGTTCTTGACCAGGTCCTTGTTCAGCTCCAGCAGGTCGCCCTTGCCGGTGACCACTTTCAGGCCGGCCACCCAGTTGCGGGTCATGCCGTAGCGAATCACCTTGATCCCGCCGGCATTGGTGGCGATATTGCCGCCAATCTGGCTGGAACCGGCGGAAGCGAAATCCACCGGGTAATACAGGCCGCTTTCTTCGGCGCGGTTCTGCAACTGCTCGGTCACCACACCCGGCTGGCAGACCGCGGTGCGGTCGGTCAGGTTCAGGTCGAGGATCTGGTTCATGTAGTCGAAAGACACCACCACTTCGCCATTGGCCGCCACGGCGGCAGCCGACAGGCCGGTACGGCCGCCGGACGGCACCAGCGCGACCTGGTGCCGGTTGGCCCAGCGCACGATGGCCTGGACCTGCTCGATGCTCTTGGGAAAGACGATGGCGCTCGGCGCCGGGGCGAAGTGTTTGGTCCAATCCTTGCCGTAAGCATTCAGGGAGTCGGCATCGGTCAGGACCTTGCCAGCCTCGACCAGGGTCTTCAGCTCATCAATCAGCGCAGGATTGGTCATCGACAGAACTCTCGAACAATTCATGGTCATCCTGAGAACGCTTCACGTCGCAGGAACGAGTGTTTCGCGGGGTCCGTATGCTAGCATACGACCCCCCGCAGAATAGTGCCGAAGGGCGTTCTGCGGCGACGGCTTTCCTGCCGTCCGGGTCAGCATCTGTTGACCATTTCCTGCCATTTTTCTCCGGGACACAGGTTTACGCAGATGAGCAAGACTTCTCTCGATAAGAGCAAGATCAAGTTCCTTCTTCTCGAAGGCGTCCACCAATCGGCTGTCGACGTCCTCAAGGCCGCGGGCTACACCAGTATCGAGTACCTCACCGGTTCTCTGCCGGAAGCCCAACTGAAGGAAAAGATCGCCGATGCGCACTTCATCGGCATTCGCTCCCGCACCCAACTGACTGAAGAAATCTTCGATCACGCGAAGAAGCTCGTCGCTGTTGGCTGCTTCTGCATCGGCACCAACCAGGTCGACCTCGACGCGGCTCGCGAGCGCGGTATCGCGGTGTTCAACGCACCGTACTCCAACACCCGTTCCGTAGCCGAACTGGTGCTGGCCGAAGCGATCCTGCTGCTGCGCGGTATCCCAGAGAAGAACGCCTCCTGCCACCGTGGCGGCTGGATCAAGAGTGCGGCCAACTCCTTCGAGATCCGTGGCAAGAAACTGGGCATCGTCGGCTACGGCTCGATCGGCACCCAACTGTCGGTCCTGGCCGAAGGCCTGGGCATGCAGGTGTTCTTCTACGACACCGTGACCAAGCTGCCACTGGGTAACGCCACCCAGGTCGGCAACCTGCACGAGCTGCTGGGCATGTCCGACATCGTCACCCTGCACGTTCCGGAAACCGCTGCCACCCAGTGGATGATCGGCGAGAAGGAAATCCGCGCCATCAAGAAAGGCGGCATCCTGATCAACGCCGCCCGCGGCACCGTGGTCGAACTGGACCACCTGGCCGCAGCGATCAAGGACAAGCACCTGATCGGCGCCGCCATCGACGTGTTCCCGGTGGAGCCACGCTCCAACGACGAAGAGTTCGAAAGCCCGCTGCGCGGCCTGGACAACGTGATCCTGACCCCGCACATCGGCGGCTCGACCGCCGAAGCCCAGGCCAACATCGGCCTGGAAGTGGCGGAGAAGCTGGTCAAGTACAGCGACAACGGTACTTCGGTATCGTCCGTGAACTTCCCGGAAGTGGCCCTGCCGGCTCACCCTGGCAAGCACCGTCTGCTGCACATCCACGAGAACATCCCGGGTGTGATGAGCGAGATCAACAAGGTCTTCGCCGAAAACGGCATCAACATCTCCGGTCAGTTCCTGCAGACCAACGAGAAGGTTGGCTACGTGGTGATCGACGTCGACGCCGAATACTCGGAGCTGGCGCAAGAGAAGCTGCAACACGTCAACGGCACCATCCGCAGCCGCGTGCTGTTCTAAGCACTCGCTGGCAATAAAAAGGGAGGCCCTGGGGCCTCCCTTTTTGTTTACAGGCAGTTTCGTTTACAGGCAGTTTTTACCGCCCGCGCTTACTTGACGGTGATGGTGATCTTTTCCGAAACGATTGGCGGGTCGAACGGCACGTGGTTCTTGTCGCCCAGCTCCAGCTGCAGGGTGTGCTTGCCCGGGGCCAGGGTCAGCTCGGTTTCGGTCTGGGCCTTGCCGAAGTGGATATGCTGGGCGTCGGCCGGGATCGGCATGTTTTCGGCTGGCAGCTTGTCGACGTCGACCAGCAGGTGGTGGTGCCCGGTGTGCGGAGTCTGGTCGCCGGCGGGCGCCAGGGAGATGTCGCTGACGCCGAACTTGACCTTGAAGGTCTTGGCCACGGTATCGCCATTGACCGGGGTGACGATAAATACAGAAGCGCCTTCCGGCGCCTTGGTGCGAGGAATATCCGCCGCACAAGCCAGCATCGAAGCCCCCAGCATCAGGCCGGTCAACGCAGCACGAGATATAAAGGTTTTCATTCTATTCTCCAGTTTTTCCGCAAAATCGGTACGGTTATGACAACTTCGTGGCATATCGTTGTCGAAGGGCAATCAACACCATAGCAAAGCGAGCCTGAACAGCGCATCGCACATATAAATTCAAGGAGTGACCATGCGTTTCCTGCCTGGCCTGATACTTTTGCTACCTCTTGTGAGCACTTACGCTCAAGCCGAACTGATCGACGATGTGAACGATCGCGGGGAACTGCGTATCGCGCTGGAGGCCAATACCCCGCCCTTCAACTTCAAGGACGACGGCAAACTCACCGGTTTCGAAGTCGAGCTGGGCCAACTGCTCGCCCGGGAACTGGATGTGCGGGCGGACTTCGTGGTCGCCGACGCTGCCGACCTGCTACCTGGCGTCGAAAGCGGCCGCTACGACATCGCCATCAATCACGTAGCAATGACCCCGGAACTCAAGGATCGTTTCGACTTCAGCGAGCCTTACAGTTATTCCAGCGCACAATTGATCGTACGCAAGGAAGAAGAGCGCACGCTGGGCAGCCTGCAAGCGCTCCAGGGCCAAGCCCTCGGCGTGGCCCAGGGCAGCCAGTTCGCCGAGCAGGCACGCACCGTTGAAGGCATCGACCTGCGCAGCTACCCGAACGCCCAGCAACCCATCAAGGATGTGGCCGACAAGCAGCTCGACGCGGCCATCAGCGACCGCCTGCTGATCCCCTACGCCATTCGCGACAGCCGCTTGCCGGTGAAGGAAGGCGCCAAGGTCGGGCCGACCCTGAGCCTGGCGATCCCGTTCCAGAAAGGTAACCCGGCGTTCCAGGCGAGCCTCGATGGCGCGCTGCAGCGCATCAAGGCCGATGGCCGGTTGATGGCGTTGTCGGAAAAATGGTTCGGCATGGATGCGAGCAAGCCGCCCAAGCCTTGATGTTGTAGTCGCTGCCACAGGCTGCGAAAGATCCGCAGGACCTCAGCGATATCACGTTCGCCACGGCCGTACCGGCCGATCGCAGCCTGCGGCAGCGGCTACAGAGGCTAGAGCGCCGCCAGGGCTGCGGCGGCCTCGGCCAGTTCCAGCTCGCTGAACACTTGCACCCCGGCGCGCTTGAGCAAGGCGGCGGTGACGCCCTCGCCGCTGACCTTGACCCCGCTGAAGCTGCCATCGTAGGTCAGCAGGTTGCCGCAGGACGGGCTGTTGGCCTTGAGCACGGCGATGCGAATCCCATGCTCGCGTACCAGCTCCAGCGCCTGCCGGGCGCCGCTGAGGAACTCGGCGCTGACATCCTCGCCCTCGGTGGTGATGACCCGCGCCAGGCCATCGAGCACTTCACCGCCCTGCCCGCCGGGTATTTCCGCGGCCGCCCGTGGCGTCGGCAAGCCGCCGGCGACTTCCGGACACAGTGCGACCACCCGGCCCTCGACCTGCCAGCGCGCCAATTGATCGAACGGCCCGCTGGCCGCCCCGTCGTAACGCACGCGGTGGCCCAACAGGCAGCGACTGACCAGGATCTTGTGCATGATCAGAACGGCTCGTTGCCACGACGGCGGAACCAGCCCGTCAAGGACAGGCGCTCCCGGGTCGCGGGCAGGACTTCGTGGGGCACCTCGCCGGAGAGGAACACCACCAGCCGGCCGCCGGCGGGATCCACGTCGTATTCGGTCTCGCCATCGAAGTACATGCGCAGTTGCCCACCCTGCTCCGGCAGCCAGTCCTGGTTGAGGTAGATCACCGCCGACACCATGCGCCGGTCATCGTCGCGGAAACGGTCGACGTGCTTGAGGTAGAACGCCCCTGGCGGGTACAGCGCGAAATGGCTTTCGAAGTCTTCCAGGCCGAGGAACAGCCCGCGGTTCAGCGCCTCGCGCAGGCTGTCCATCAAGCCCAGGTAGGTATCGCAGCAGTCGGCCTGGCCGGGCTCGAGCCACTGGATATGATCGCCACGGATCCCCTCGCGAATCTCCTGCGCCGGGCCACGGCCAACCGCCGCTGGCGCCAGCTCGCCTTCGGCCGCGCGCTTGCGGCACTCGGCCGCCAGCTCCAGGGTCAGGGCTTCTGGCAGGAAGATGTTCTGCTGCGACCAGCCACGGGTGGCCAGGTCATCGACAATGCGTAACAGCAGGGGGTGATCAGAGGGTATTTGCATGGCGCGCATAGTATCCACACCCAGATGAATCCGACAGATCCGCGAGATAATTCTGACCAAGCAGCCTGGCGCTGCCTCTGTTCGTCGTTCGATCGGACAGTTTGCGTACTGAACCTGATACGAATTCTCGACAACCATCGCCTCGCCCCGGAGAATAGTGGGCTGCCGACAGGAGTCCTTATGCGCCGTTTGCTTTTTTCACTGTTGATGTTCTGTGTGTTGCCCGCCTGGGCAGACGGCCACGACCAGTTGTACAAGGTCGCCGGCTGGCCGGAACAACGCGCGCATTTCAACGATGCCCTCACCGCCGCCCAGCAGCGTTACCAGAATAGCCTGCCGCCAGCGGTCTATCAGGCCCTGGTCAATAACAGCAACCAGCGCTTCGCGCCGCAGGCCATGGACCGCCGCGCCCAGGCGCAGCTGCGGCAGAACCTCGCCGATCCGAAACCGGCCCTGGCGTTTTTCCAGTCGCCGCTGGGGCGCAAGATCGTTGCCGCCGAACTGCTGGCGACCCGCCGCGACCAACTGGCGAAGAATGCCCAGGGCCTGCCGAAGATGCAGGCCAGCGATACCCGTCAATTGATTATCGGCCACCTGGCCCAGGCGCTGCCGGCCCGTGAAGCCGGCGCGGAAGTCAGCCTGGCCATCGCCGGGGTGGCTGCCGACAGCCTGAGCCAGATGATCCCCGGCCTGCTGGGTGCCGGCCAGGCGCAGAACATGCTCAACGGCCAGCGCCAGCGGCTGATGGTGCAGATCGGCAACGACCTGAACAACACCCTGCTGTACGTCTATCGCGACCTGTCCGACCCCGAGCTGGAAGAGTTCGCCAACTTCGCCGAGTCCGCCGAAGGCAAGGCCTACTACCAAGCCGCCCTCGCAGCGATCCGCGCCGGGCTGGCCGTCGGCCAGAGCACTTCCAGCCTCACGCCCTAAACACCTCTTGTAGCCGCTGCCGCAGGCTGCGATAGGTCCGTAGGACCTCAGTGGTCGCAAGATCGGCGCGACCGTGCCGGTCGATCGCAGCCTGCGGCAGCGGCTACAGGTGCGTGAATACCGTCAAAGATGCTGGTTCAGGAAGGCGAAGTATTCCTGGCGAATGCGCGCCGCCTCGTTCGCCAGGTGATGCCGCGCCTCGGGCAGCATCAGCACCTGGGGCTGCTGGAACTTCTGCCGGATCACCTGCAGGTTGTGCTGCCAATCCACTGTCATGTCCGCCTGCCCCTGAACGATCAGCGGCTGCCGGCTGCTGCGCGGGGCCAGCTCGATGCGCTTGATCCACTGCGCCAGCGCGCCGACCCAGGCAGTCGGCAGGCGCAGGGGTTGCAACGGGTCGCGCTGCAGGAACGGCAGGAAATCGGGGTCGGTGGAGTTCTCGCTGAAGCGCCGGGCGATGCCTTTGACGAAAGGCCGGAGCATGTAATAGCTGAGCTTCGACCAGCCCCAGGCACGCGGGCGCACCAGCGGCGAGAGCAGGATCACCTGGCCCTGGGCCGGGCTCTGCGCGCCCTGGTTGAGCAAGTGATCGATCACGATCGCACCGCCCGTGCTTTGCCCGCACAGGTGCCAGGGCTGGGGCAGATCGAGGGAGCGGGCTTCGTCGAACAGGCCTTGCAGCACCGCCTGGTACACCGCGAAATCATCGATGCTGGCGCGCTCGCCGCTGGACAGGCCATGACCCGGCAGGTCGCAGGCAATCACCGCCCACTGCCGCTGCAGCGCCCACTCGATCACATGCCGGTACAAGCCCATGTGATCGTAGAAACCGTGCAACAGAAACAAGGTCGCCACCGGCTGCTCGGGCCACCAGACCTGGCCGACCACCTCAAAACCACCGACCGAAAAACGCCCCAGCCCACGCTTGACCGGCAGATCCAGCCCATAGAAACGCTGATAGGCCTGCGCCTGGGCCGAGAGCGGCTGTGCCTCGGCCAGAGGCCGCAGGCTGGCGCGCAGAAGGTCGGGGTCGAAGGTCGCAGGCATAAGGGTTTTCCCAGGGTGGCGCGGAACGCGAAACAGGCTTTATCGGCCTGCGATATTCATCTGTCGGGGCAAGCATGGCAAGCTACGCGACCTTCGAGGAATGATCCGTATGCGTCTGCCCTACCGCACGACCCTGCTTGCCAGCCTGCTCGCCCTCCTGTGCGCCGGGGTGCTGTGGGTCGCCTACGACTGGTTCCAGGGACGTTTTCTGCGCACCTTCAGCGAACACACCGCGGTGTTTTCCGGCGACCCGCTGCAACTGCCTCCTGGCCTCGCCGGCGAAGGTGCCATCCGCCTGGTGCATTTCTGGGACCCGGCCTGCCCGTGCAATGTCGGTAACCAGCAGCACCTGGCCGAGCTGATCGAACACTACGGCCCACAGGGCGTGGAGTTCTACTCGGTGCAGAAGGCCGGCAGCCACGGCCAGTTGCCCGCCACCCTGAGCCGTCTGAAAATCCTCGACGGCTTGCCCGGCTCGGAGCAGATCCCCGCCAGCCCGGCCGTGGCGATCTGGGACCGCAACGGCACCCTGGCCTATTTCGGCCCCTACAGCGAAGGCCTGACCTGCAATTCCAGCAACAGCTTTATCGAACCTATCCTCCAGGCCCTGCACGAAGGCCGCGCGGTCAGCGCCACCCACACCTTGGCGGTGGGCTGTTATTGTCCATGGCCGAAACAGACGGATTAAGGCATTCCTGACTTTTCGCAGACAACGGATGCCCGGCACAGAAGGCCTGTGCTAAATGTTTGCCTTCCCCACGGCAGGCAAATCGCAGAAAGAACAAGGAGTCACCATGAAACGCAGCCTGACCGTACTCGTCGTCCTGATCCTTGCCCTTGCCGCGGGAGGGGGCTGGTACCTGTACAGCAAGCAGCCGTCGCGCCAGGGCCAGGTCGAGTTGGAGCGCCTGCAGGGCTCGGTCACGGTGCGCTACGACGAGCGCGGCGTGCCGCATATCCGCGCGGAAAACGAAACCGACCTGTACCGCGCGCTGGGTTATGTCCACGCCCAGGACCGACTGTTCCAGATGGAAGTCATGCGGCGCCTGGCCCGCGGCGAGCTGGCCGAGATACTCGGCCCCAAACTGCTCGACACCGACAAACTGTTCCGCAGCCTGCGCATCCGCGAGCGCGCCGACAGCTACGTCGCCGGGCTGGATCGCCAGTCCCCTGCCTGGAAGGGCCTGCAAGCCTACCTGGACGGGGTCAACCAGTATCAGAACAGCCATCCGCAACCGATCGAATTTGATGTCCTGGGCATTCCCAAGCGTTCCTTCACCGCCGAAGACAGCATCAGCGTCGCCGGCTACATGGCCTACAGCTTCGCCGCGGCCTTCCGCACCGAGCCGCTGCTGACCTACGTGCGCGACCAGCTCGGCAGCGACTACCTGAAAGTCTTCGACCTCGACTGGCAGCCCAAGGGCGCCCTGGCCAAGGGCCGTGGCCCGCTGGCGCCAAGCCTGGCCGCCAGCGACTGGCAGGACCTGGGCGCCATCGCCCGGCTGAGCGAGCAGGCCCTGGCCGACGCCGGCCTGCCGCAATTCGAGGGCAGCAACGCCTGGGCGGTGTCCGGCACCCGCACCAAGAGCGGCAAACCGTTGCTGGCCGGCGACCCGCACATCCGCTTCGCGGTGCCGTCGGTGTGGTACGAGGCCCAGCTGTCGGCACCGGGCTTCGAACTCTACGGTCATCACCAGGCGCTGGTGCCCTTCGCCTTTCTCGGCCACAACCTGGACTTCGGCTGGAGCCTGACCATGTTCCAGAACGACGATTTGGACCTGATCGCCGAGAAGGTCAACCCGAACAACGCCAACCAGGTCTGGTACCGCGGCAAGTGGGTCGACCTGGTCAACAGCGAGCAGCAGATCGCGGTGAAGGGCCAGCCGCCGGTCACCCAGATCCTGCGCCAGTCGCCCCACGGGCCGATCGTCAACGACGTGCTCGGGGCCAATGCCGGCAAGACGCCGATCGCCATGTGGTGGGCCTTCCTCGAAACGCCGAATCCGATCCTCGACGGCTTCTACCAGCTCAACCGCGCCGACACCCTGGCCAAGGCCCGCAGTGCCGCGTCCAAGGTCCAGGCGCCGGGCTTGAACATCGTCTGGGCCAATGCCAAGGGCGACATCGGCTGGTGGGCCGCGGCGCTGTTGCCGAAACGCCCGATCGGCGCCAAGGGCACGTTCATCCTCGACGGCAGCACTTCGCTGGCGGACAAAGAGGGCTTCTACCCATTCAGCGCCAACCCCCAGGAAGAAAACCCGGCGCGCGGCTATATCGTTTCGGCCAACTTCCAGCCGGTCTCACCCACCGGCATGGAGATTCCCGGCTACTACAACCTCGCCGACCGTGGCCAGCAACTGGACCGCCAGCTCAGCGACAAGAGCGTGAAATGGGATATCGACGCCAGCCAGAAACTCCAGCTGGGCACCACCACCGCCTATGGCCCGCGCCTGCTGGCGCCGCTGCTGCCAGTCCTGCGCGAAGTAGTGAGCGACCCGCAGGAGCTCAAGCTGGTGGAGCAACTGGCGCAGTGGAAAGGCGACTACCCGCTGGACTCCACCAGCGCCACCCTGTTCAACCAGTTCCTGTTCAACCTCACCGATGCCGCTTTCCATGACGAGCTGGGCGACGCCTTCTTCGACACCCTGCTGTCCACCCGGGTGATCGACGCCGCGCTGCCACGCCTGGCTGCCTCCGCCGACTCGCCGTGGTGGGACAACCGCAACACCCTGGGCCAGGAAAGCCGCGCCGACACCGTCAGGGTCGCCTGGCGCGCCAGCCTCGCTCATCTCAAGGCGACCTTTGGCGACGACTCGACGAAGTGGCTGTGGGGCCAGGCGCATACCCTGACCCACGGTCATCCGCTGGGCCTGCAGAAGCCCCTGGACCGGGTGTTCAACGTCGGCCCGTTCGCCGCGCCCGGCACCCACGAAGTGCCGAACAATCAATCGGCCAAGATCGGCCCCGCGCCCTGGCCAGTGACCTATGGTCCGTCCACCCGGCGCCTGATCGACTTCGCCGATCCGGCCCACAGCCTGAGCATCAACCCGGTCGGGCAAAGCGGCGTGCTGTTCGACAAGCACTATCAGGATCAGGCCGAGGCTTATATCGAAGGGGTGTACCAGCAGGCGCACTTCAACGAAGAAGAGGTCACGGCCAATACCCACAGCACCCTGAAGCTGTTGCCGGCGCGGACGGCGCAGTAACCCCTGTGGTGAACGACGCCTGACCCGCAGCAGCCAGCTTGGCTGGCGATCCAGTCGACGCGGCACTCAAGGCCGGGGCCACCCCCGAAAACGACATCGCCCCTGAACAGGGGCGATGTCTTGTCGCGGTCAACGCCTTGCGGCTGTCGCGTATCAGGCCGCTTCCGGGGCCTGTGCGCGGCGCACGTCCGGCTGCTTCCAGGAATCGGCCGCGGCCTCTTCGATGGCTTGCTGGATGGCGCGCTTGCGCCGCTCTTCGGCCTGGCGGCTGAAGTACCAGACCAGGAAGGTCACCAGCGACACCGCCAGCAGGATCAGGCTGGCCACGGCGTTGATCTCCGGTTTCACCCCCAGGCGCACCGCCGAGAACACTTCCATCGGCAAGGTGGTGGAGCCCGGGCCGGAGACGAAGCTCGCCAGCACCAGGTCGTCCAGGGACAGGGCGAAGGACATCATGCCGCCCGCCGCCAGCGACGGCGCGATCATCGGGATGGTGATCAGGAAGAACACCTTCCACGGCCGCGCGCCGAGGTCCATGGCCGCCTCTTCGATGGACAGGTCCAGCTCGCGCAGGCGCGCCGACACCACCACCGCCACATAGGCCGCGCAGAACGTGGTGTGGGCGATCCAGATGGTGACGATGCCGCGTTCCTGCGGCCAGCCGATCATCTGCGCCATGGCCACGAACAGCAGCAACAGCGACAGGCCGGTAATCACTTCCGGCATCACCAGCGGCGCGGTGACCAGGCCGCCGAACAGGGTGCGGCCCTTGAAGTGGGTGATACGGGTCAGCACGAAGGCCGCCAGGGTACCCAGGGCCACCGCGGCGATCGCGGTGTAGCAGGCGATCTCCAGGGAGCGCACCACCGAGCCCATCAGTTGCGAGTTGTCCAGCAGCCCGACGTACCACTTCACCGACCAGCCGCCCCAGACCGTCACCAGCTTGGAGGCGTTGAACGAGTAGATCACCAGGATCAGCATCGGCAGGTAGATGAACAGCAGACCCACCACCAGCATCAGGTTCGAGAAACTGAAGCGCTTCATTCCTTGCCCTCCATTTCTTTGGCCTGACTGCGGTTGAAGAGGATGATCGGCACAATCAGGATCGCCAGCATCACCACTGCCAGGGCCGATGCCACCGGCCAGTCACGGTTGTTGAAGAACTCTTGCCAGAGCACTTTACCGATCATCAGGGTTTCCGGACCGCCGAGCAGTTCCGGGATCACGAACTCGCCCACCACCGGGATGAACACCAGCATGCAGCCGGCGATGATGCCGTTCTTCGACAGCGGCACGGTGATTTTCCAGAAGCTGTTGAAAGTGCTCGAACCCAGGTCCGAAGCGGCTTCCAGCAGGCTGGTATCATGCTTGACCAGGTTGGCGTAGAGCGGCAGGATCATGAACGGCAGGTACGAATAGACCACGCCGATATACACCGCCAGGTTGGTGTTGAGGATCTGCAGCGGCTCGTCGATCAAGCCCATGCTCATCAGGAAGCCGTTGAGCAGGCCGTTGTTGCTGAGGATGCCCATCCAGGCATAGACGCGGATCAGGATCGCGGTCCAGGTCGGCATCATGATCAGCAGCACCAGCACGGTCTGCAGCTCTTTGCGGGCGCTGGCGATGGCATAGGCCATCGGGTAGCCGATCAACAGGCACAGCAGGGTGCTGAAGAACGCCATCTTCAACGAGCCGAGGTAGGCGGCGATATACAGCTCGTCATCGCCGAGCATCGCGTAGTTGCCCAGGTTGAGCAGCACCTGCAGCTTCTGGTCGATGAAGCTGTAGATCTCGGTGTACGGCGGAATGGCTACGTCCGCTTCGGCGAAGCTGATCTTCAGGACGATGAAGAACGGCAGCATGAAGAACAGGAACAGCCAGAGGAACGGAACCCCGATGACCATCTGACGGCCACCGGGAATTATTCGATTGAGGCGGCGCTTGAGCTTTCGCATGTTCATGAGCGCAGTACCACGCCGCTGTCGTCTTCCCACCAGACGTACACCTGGTCACCCCAGGTCGGACGCGCGCCGCGACGCTCGGCGTTGGCCACGAACGACTGCACCAGCTTGCCGCTCGGCAGCTCGACGTAGAACACCGAGTGGCCACCCAGGTAGGCGATGTCATGCACCTTGCCGCTCGACCAGTTGTATTCGCAGGTCGGCATGTCCGGGGTCACCAGGAGTTTTTCCGGGCGGATGGCGTAGGTCACCGACTTGTCCTGCACCGAGGTGCTGATGCCGTGGCCCACGTAGATGTTGCGGTCCAGGTCCTTGCAGGTGATGGTGGCGTGGCCTTCGGCGTCGTCGATCACTTCGCCCTCAAAGATGTTGACGTTGCCGATGAACTCGCAGACCAGGCGGCTGGTCGGGGTTTCGTAGATGTCGATCGGGCTGCCGATCTGGGCGATCCAGCCCAGGTGCATGATCGCGATACGCTCGGCCATGGTCATGGCTTCTTCCTGGTCGTGAGTCACCATCACGCAGGTCACGCCGACCCGCTCGATGATCTCCACCAGTTCCAGTTGCATCTGCGAGCGCAGCTTTTTATCCAGGGCGCCCATCGGTTCGTCGAGCAGCAGCAGCTTCGGCCGCTTGGCCAGGGAGCGGGCCAGGGCCACGCGCTGGCGCTGGCCGCCGGAGAGTTGGTGCGGCTTGCGCTTGGCGTACTGGCTCATCTGCACCAGCTTGAGCATCTCGGCCACGCGGGCATCGATCTCGGCCTTGGGAATCTTGTCCTGCTGCAGGCCGAAAGCGATGTTCTGCGCCACGGTCATGTGCGGGAACAAGGCATAGGACTGGAACATCATGTTGATCGGCCGCTCGTAGGGCGGCATGTCGGTGATGTCCACACCGTCCAGGTAGATGCGCCCCTCCGTGGGCCGTTCGAACCCCGCGAGCATCCGCAGCAGGGTGGACTTACCCGAGCCAGAACCGCCGAGCAGGGCGAAGATCTCGCCTTTCTTGATTTCCAGGGACACATCGTCCACGGCAATCGTCTCGTCGAACTTCTTCGTGACCCGGTCGATTTTGACCAACACCTGCTTCGGTGTCTGGTCGCCCTCGAGGGCTTTCTTGTAGGCGCCGGAGGCAACTGCCATTTACGAAACTCCCAGAAAAAAAGAGTGCAGTTCGCCCAAGGCGGGCGAACCCAGGATAGTTTGAGCGGTTGACGCTATTTGCCCGACTTGACCTTGGTCCAGCTGCGGGTCATGAGTCGTTGGATCTTGGGTGGCAACTCTGAGTTGACGTACAGCTTGTCGACAATCTCCTGCGCCGGGTAAACGGCTTCGTCCTTGCGGACCGACTGGTCCATCAGCTCGCCCGCCTTGGGGTTCGGGTTGGCATAACCGACGGAATCGCTGACCTGGGCGATCACCTCAGGCTTGAGCAGGTAATTGATGAAGGCATGGGCCTGCTTGACGTTACCGGCGTCCTTGGGAATGGCCAGCATGTCGAACCAGAGGTTGCCGCCTTCCTTGGGAATCACATAGGCGATTTCGATGCCCTTGCCGGCTTCGGCGGCGCGCGCCTTGGCCTGGAACACATCGCCGGAGAAGCCCGCGGCCACGCAGATTTCGCCATTGGCCAGGTCGGAGATGTATTTCGAGGAGTTGAAGTAGGTCACGTAAGGCCGCACCGCCAGCAACTTGGCTTCGGCCTTCTTGTAGTCGTCGGGGTTCTGGCTGTTGGGGTCCAGGCCCATGTAGTTGAGCACCGCCGGGAGCATTTCATCGGCGGAGTCGAGGAAGGCCACGCCGCAGCTCGACAGCTTCTTGATGTTTTCCGGCTCGAACAGCATGGCCCAGGAGTCGATCTTGTCCACGCCCAGCGCGGCCTTGACCTTCTCGACGTTGTAGCCGATGCCGTTGGTGCCCCACAGGTAAGGCACGGCGTACTGGTTGCCCGGGTCGTTCTTCTCCAGGCGCTTGAGCAGCACCGGATCGAGATTGGAATAGTTGGGCAGCTGCGCCTTGTCGAGCTTCTGGAACGCCCCGGCCTTGATCTGCTTGCCCAGGAAGTGGTTGGACGGCACGACCACGTCATAACCGGTACGACCGGCGAGCAACTTGCCTTCCAGGGTTTCGTTGGAATCGAACACGTCGTACAGCGGCTTGATGCCGGTGGCCTTTTCGAAGTCCGCCAATGTGCTCTGACCGATATAGTCAGACCAGTTATAAATATGCACGGTCGGCGCGGCATAAGCGCTGACGGCCAGCGTCAGCCCGGCGCCCACCAGCATGGCTTTGCGAAATAAAGAAATAGGCAAGTGGAGGTCCTCTCAACAATTGGGCCTGAGTTGCCCGCACTACATGACAGCCAAGAGCTGCCCAGCAACAAAACCGGCGCGCAACTTACCTTCGATAAACCGATCCAGCAAAACTTTCTGTCATTTAATTGCACCGCTGACCGCCCTCGCGGGGACGACAGCCAGCGGTTGCTGCCTCAAACCGGCTTATTTGCCAGATTTGATCTTGGTCCAGCTGCGAGTCAACTCACGCTGGGTGGCGGCCGGCAGATCGGCGATCGCATACAGCTTGGCCTGCACGTCTGCTGGCGGGTAGATGCCCGGATCGCTGGTGATGTCTTTTTCTACCAGTGCCGTTGCGGCGGCGTTACCGTTCGGGAAACGCACGGCGTTGGTGATGCTGGCCATGACTTCAGGCTTCTGCAGGTAGCTCATGAACTTGTAGGCGCCCGCGACGTTTTCAGCATCCTTCGGAATGGCGACCATGTCGAAGAAGCTGCCGGCGCCTTCTTTCGGAATGGCGTAGCTGACTTTCACCTTGTCGCCGGCTTCGGCGGCACGGGACTTGGCCTGCTGCACGTCACCCGAGTAGCCGACCGCTACGCAGATGTTGCCGTTGGCCAGGTCCGAGATGTACTTGGAGGAGTGGAAGTAGGTGATCGAAGGACGGATCTTGAGGAACAGCTCTTCGGCTTTCTTGATGTCGTCTTTCTTCTGGCTGTCGGTCGGCAGGCCCAGGTAATGCAGCGCGACCGGGATCATTTCGGTTGGCGAGTCGAGGAAGCTCACGCCGCAGCCCTTGAGTTTGGCGATGTTCTCGGGCTTGAGCAGGGTGTCCCAGGAATCGATCTTGTCGACGCCCAGCGCAGCCTTGACCTTCTCCGGGTTGTAGCCGATGCCGATGGAACCCCACATGTATGGGAAAGCGTGCTTGTTGCCCGGGTCACTGACCGAAACCGCCTTGAGCAGATCCTGGTTCAGGTTTTTCCAGTTGGGCAACTTGGAGACGTCCAGCTCCTGATAAACGCCGGCCTTGATCTGCTTGGCCAGGAAGTTGTTCGACGGCACGACCACGTCGTAACCGGACTTGCCTGCCAGCAGTTTCGCTTCCAGGGTCTCGTTGCTATCGAAAACGTCGTAGACCACCTTGATCCCGGACTCTTTTTCGAAGTTCGCGATGGTGTCAGGTGCGATGTAGTCGGACCAGTTGTAAACGTGCAGCACTTTGTCGTCTGCCTGGGCCACTGCCGCCATCGCGCCCATCAGGGACATGGCGAGGAGGGTCTTGCCAGCTTTCTTCATACCTATTGCCTTCATGCGTCATGCTCCAATTATTCTTTTTAACCTTGTGTTCAGCGACCGGTTGCCAGGCAACTAAAAACAGGCGGTAGTCTGGCAAGTTCCAAGGCGGGCTTTCAACAGAAGACCCCATCCTTTATGGCCGCCCCGAGCGAAGTACCGCGGGATACTCCGCTCAGAGCCTAGCACTTAGCCCTGTAACGCACTCAAGGTCAGGTCCAGGCACTTGCGGGCCTTGCTCACCAGCTCATCGATCTCCTCCTTGGTGATCACCAGGGGCGGAGCGATGATCATGGTGTCGCCCACGGCGCGCATGATCAGGCCATTGTCGAAGCAGAACTGCCGACAGATCATGCCGACGCCTCTTCCGACATACCGCGCACGGGTGGCCTTGCCCTGAACCAGCTCGATGGCGCCCAACAGGCCGACTCCGCGAACCTCACCCACCAGCGGGTGATCGTTCAGTTCCCGCAGGCGTTTCTGCAAATACGGTGCCGTTTCTGCCTTGACGCGCTCGATAATTTTTTCGTCGCGCATGATGCGGATGTTTTCCAGGGCCACGGCGGCGGCCACCGGGTGCCCGGAATAGGTGAAACCGTGGTTGAAATCGCCGCCCTCGTTGAGCACCGCCACCACTTCGTCGCGCACGATCAGGCCACCCATGGGGATGTAGCCGGAGGTCAGGCCCTTGGCGATGGTCATCATGTCCGGCTTGAGGTCGTAGAAATCGCTACCGAACCACTCACCGGTCCGCCCGAACCCACAGATCACCTCGTCGGCGACGAACAGGATGTCGTACTTGGCGAGGATTTCCTTGATCCGCGGCCAGTAGCTTTCTGGCGGCACGATTACGCCGCCCGCGCCCTGGATCGGCTCGGCGATGAAGGCACCGACGTTATCGACGCCGACTTCGAGAATCTTCTCTTCCAGCTGGTTGGCCGCCCAGATCCCGAACTCGTCCGGGGTCATGTCGCCGCCTTCGCCGAACCAGTAAGGCTGCGGGATATGCACGATGCCCGGGATCGGCAAGTCGCCCTGTTCGTGCATATAGGTCATGCCGCCCAGGCTCGCGCCGGCCACGGTGGAGCCGTGATAGCCGTTGACGCGGCTGATGATGGTTTTCTTCTTCGGCTGGCCCTTAATCGCCCAGTAGTGGCGAACCATGCGCAGCATGGTGTCGTTGCCTTCGGAGCCCGAGCCGGTGAAAAACACATGGTTCATGCCCTTGGGGGCCACATCGGAGATGGCCTTGGCCAGTTCCAGCGCCGGCGGGTGGGCGGTCTGGAAGAACAGGTTGTAGTACGGCAGCTCGCGCATCTGCTTGCTGGCGGCGTCGGCCAGTTCTTCGCGGCCATAACCGATGGCCACGCACCACAGCCCGGCCATGCCGTCGAGGATCTTGTTGCCCTCGCTGTCCCAGAGATAAACGCCCTCGGCGTTGGTGATGATCCGCGGGCCCTTCTCCTTCAATTGCTTGAAGTCGCTGAACGGGGCCAGGTGGTGCTCGCTGCTGAGGGTTTGCCACTCACGGGTTTGCGGGTTGTTGCTGGTCATTGGAACTCTCCTGATTTTCCGGTGAGGGCGCCGCCGGTGACGACGACGCCCCGCGCATCAGACGGCGAAGAGCAGGAACTCCCGCTCCCACGAACTGATGACGCGCTTGAAGTTTTCATGCTCGGCCCGCTTGACCGCGACGTAGCCAGTGATGAATTTCTTGCCCAGGTACTTCTCGATGGTCTTGCTGTTTTCCATGCGCTCCAGGGCGTCCTCGATGGTCAACGGCAGGCGCAGGTTGCGGCGCTCGTAACCGCGGCCGACCACCGGCGCACTCGGGTTGTGGCCTTCGACCATGCCGATGAACCCGCACAGCAGGCTGGCGGCGATGGCCAGGTAAGGGTTGGCGTCGGCGCCCGGCAGGCGGTTTTCCACCCGGCGGTTCTGCGGCCCGGCATCCGGCACGCGCAGGCCCACGGTGCGGTTCTCTTCGCCCCACTCCACGTTCACCGGTGCCGAGGTGTCCGGCAGGAAGCGGCGGAACGAGTTGACGTTGGGCGCGAACAGCGGCAGCAGCTCGGGGATGAACTTCTGCAGGCCGCCGATGTGGTTGAGGAACAGCTGGCTCATGGTCCCGTCTTCATTGGAGAAGACGTTCTTGCCGGTCTCGATGTCGATGATGCTCTGGTGCAGGTGCATGGCACTGCCCGGCTCGCCGGTCATCGGCTTGGCCATGAAGGTGGCGGCCACCTCGTGCTTGAGCGCGGCTTCGCGCATGGTGCGCTTGAACACCAGGATCTGGTCGGCCAGGGACAGGGCGTCGCCGTGACGGAAGTTGATCTCCATCTGCGCCGTGCCGTCTTCGTGGATCAGCGTGTCGAGGTCCAGCTCCTGCAGTTCGCACCAGTCGTAGACGTCCTCGAACAGCGGGTCGAATTCGTTGGCCGCTTCAATGGAGAACGACTGGCGACCGGTTTCCGGGCGCCCGGAGCGGCCAACCGGTGGCTGCAACGGGTAGTCCGGGTCGTCGCTGCGCTTGGTCAGGTAGAACTCCATCTCCGGCGCCACGATCGGCTGCCAGCCGTGGTCGGCGTAGAGTTTCAGGACCTTCTTGAGCACGTTGCGCGGCGACAGCTCGATCGGGTTGCCCTGCTTGTCGTAGGTGTCGTGGATCACCTGGGCGGTCGGCTCGATGGCCCAGGGCACGAGGAATACCGCGTTCTGGTCCGGACGGCAGACCATGTCGATGTCGGCCGGGTCCAGCAGTTCGTAATAGATGTCGTCTTCGACATAGTCGCCGGTCACCGTCTGCAACAGCACGCTCTCGGGCAGGCGCATGCCTTTTTCGGCGATGAACTTGTTGGTCGGCGAGATCTTGCCCCGGGTAATCCCGGTCAGGTCGCCAATCATGCATTCGACTTCTGTGATCTTGTGGTCTTTCAACCAATCGGTGAGCTGGTCGAGGTTGTTACTCATAAATGCCTCTAGGCGTGAGTTTCCTGGCTCTTATAAGCCAGGTTTTTGTGACGCATTGGCGTCGCGTTGAATGACCCGCTTGCGACAGGCATCGCCAAATGCCTGGAAGATGGCGAGGTAGTGAGGGTTAGAGCTTACCTGCCATTCGGGGTGCCATTGCACCCCCAAAGCAAAAGCCTTGCCTCCCTCTATCGGCGCCCCCTCGACAGAGAAGGCTTCGATCAACCCATCGGGTGCCAGGGCCTCTATCTTCAGGCCCGGCGCCAGACGTTCAACGCCTTGGCCATGAATCGAATTGACTTCAATCTGCGCCGGCAGGCCGAGGCCGGCCAGCACCCCGCCCGGCTGCACATGCAGCGCATGGGCCGGAGCGTATTGCACTTCCACCGGCTGGCTATCGTCCTCACGGTGGTCCATAAACGGACCGGCTTCGTGGACCCGCTGATGCAGGCTGCCGCCGAAGGCCACGTTCATTTCCTGAAAACCGCGGCAGATCCCCAATACCGGAACCCCGGCCGCCACCGCGGCGCGGATCAGCGGCAGGGTGCTGGCATCACGGGCAGGGTCGTGCGCGGTTCCCGGCGCGCTGGCGGGACCGCTATAGTGAAAAGGTTCGATATTGGAGGGTGAACCGGTAAAGAGGAGGCCATCCAGACCGTCCAGAATATCGGACGGGCTCAGAATATCGGCCAGGGACGGGAGGATCATGGGCACGCCCTTGGCTGCTATTGCCACTGCGCGAACGTACTTGTCGCCACTGATGTGATAAGCATGCAGACCGATCTGCCTGGAGCAGGCGGTGACGCCGATTAACGGCAGGCGAGACATGAAACACCCCGGTATTATTGCTGTTATGGGTTTAAATCGAGCTTAGCCTTGTTCATTTTTTTACACAACACCCCCGTAAAAAATACAACACGGCCCGCTCAAGGCTGCGGCGGCCAAGCCCTCCGAAGCCAGAAAAGCGCCCCAAAAATGCCCTGCAGGCGCTTTTTTAGGGCAAAAAAGGCCTCGCTTGACTTCGGCATGCCGTTCGGGTTGACTGAAACCTGAAAAGATCAATGATTGATATTTTTAACAACAAAGGTGTTGCATCATGTCGGTACCCCCGCGTGCCGTTCAGCTTAACGAAGCGAACGCGTTCCTTAAGGAACATCCTGAGGTTCTGTACGTTGACCTTCTGATTGCGGATATGAATGGTGTGGTGCGCGGCAAGCGCATCGAACGCACCAGCCTCCACAAGGTTTACGAGAAAGGCATCAACCTGCCGGCCTCTTTATTTGCTCTGGATATCAATGGCTCGACGGTGGAAAGCACCGGCCTGGGCCTGGACATCGGCGACGCCGATCGAATCTGCTATCCAATCCCCGATACCCTGTGCAATGAACCCTGGCAGAAGCGCCCCACCGCGCAACTGCTGATGACCATGCACGAACTCGAAGGCGACCCTTTCTTCGCCGACCCGCGCGAAGTGCTGCGTCAAGTCGTTGCCAAGTTCGACGAGCTGGGCCTGACCATCTGCGCGGCTTTCGAGCTGGAGTTCTACCTGATCGACCAGGAGAACGTGAATGGCCGGCCACAGCCGCCACGCTCGCCAATCTCCGGCAAGCGCCCGCATTCGACCCAGGTCTACCTGATCGACGACCTCGACGAGTACGTCGACTGCCTGCAGGACATTCTCGAAGGCGCGAAAGAACAAGGCATCCCGGCCGACGCCATCGTCAAGGAAAGTGCTCCGGCGCAGTTCGAAGTGAACCTGCACCACGTCGCCGACCCGATCAAGGCTTGCGACTATGCGGTACTGCTCAAGCGTCTGATCAAGAACATCGCCTACGACCATGAGATGGACACCACCTTCATGGCCAAGCCTTACCCAGGCCAGGCGGGTAATGGTCTGCACGTCCACATTTCGGTCCTGGACAAGGACGGCAAGAATATTTTTGCCAGCGAGGATCCCGAGCAGAACGCCGCACTGCGTCACGCGATCGGCGGTGTGCTCGAGACCCTACCGGCGCAGATGGCTTTCCTCTGCCCGAACGTCAACTCCTACCGCCGTTTCGGCGCGCAGTTCTACGTGCCGAACTCGCCGAGCTGGGGCCTGGACAACCGTACCGTGGCCATCCGAGTACCGACCGGTTCTTCCGATGCCGTGCGCATCGAACACCGTGTCGCCGGTGCCGATGCCAACCCGTACCTGCTGATGGCTTCGGTGCTGGCGGGCGTGCACCACGGTCTGGTCAACAAGGTCGAACCGGGCGCGCCAACCGAAGGCAACTCCTACGAGCAGAACGAGCAGAGCCTGCCGAACAACCTGCGCGATGCATTGCGCGAGCTGGACGACAGCGAAGTCATGGCCAAGTACATCGATCCGAAATACATCGATATCTTCGTGGCCTGTAAAGAAAGCGAGCTGGAGGAGTTCGAGCACTCAATCTCCGACCTCGAGTACAACTGGTACCTGCACACCGTGTAAGCGGCTGCAGCAAAAAAACGCCACCGGCCGCAAAGGCCCGTGGCGTTTTTTATGGCCGCCTTGCGGCGGATCGCGGGCAAGCCTCGCTCCTACAGGATCGGAGCGTATGCCATTTCCACCTTGTAGGAGCGAGGCTTGCCCGCGAAGGCGTCCTGGCAGACAACACCCGACACGCCTCGTACAATGCCCGCTGCCCCGCAGGAGACTCCCATGACACGCGTAGCCACCCCCCGCAAACCCCGCGCACGCAGCCAGGCCCGGATCGACTCGATACTCGATGCCGCCCGCACCCTGCTTGCCGCCGAGGGCGTGGCCAGCCTGTCGATCTACAGCGTGGCCGAGCGCGCGGAGATTCCACCCTCCTCGGTCTACCACTTCTTCGCCAGCGTTCCCGCCCTGCTCGAAGCCCTGACCGCCGACGTCCACGCCGCGTTCCGCGCCTGCCTGCAAGAGCCCATCGACCACACCGCCCTCGGCAGCTGGCACGACCTGTCGCGCCTGGTCGAACAGCGCATGCTCGCCATCTACAGCGCCGACGCCGCGGCCCGCCAGTTGATCCTGGCCCAGCATGGCCTCACCGAGGTCACCCAGGCCGACCGCCAGCACGACATCGAACTGGGCGACCTGATGCACAAGCTGTTCGACCAGCACTTCCAGCTGCCGGTACTGCCCGCGGACGTCGATGTGTTCGCCCTGGCCATGGAGCTGGGCGACCGCGTCTACGCGCGCTCGGTCCAGCAGCATGGGCAGATCACTGAGCGCATGGCCGAGGAAGGCATGCGGGTGTTCGATGCCTACCTGGGGCTGTACCTGCCGCCTTACCTGCCAAAGCGCCCTGCCCTGTAGCCGTCAGCGCCCACAAAAAAGCCCCGAAGGGCTCACGCCATCCGGGGCCGGTTGTCGCGCACCGATCACAACTTGGCGATCGATACCTCGGTGGATTTCACGAACGCGATCACTTCGCTGCCGATCGCCAGCTCCAGCTCCCGCACCGAACGGGTGGTAATCACCGACGTGACGATGCCGGAAGCGGTCTGCACGTCGATTTCCGAGAGCACGTCGCCTTCGACGATTTCCTTGATGGTGCCTTTGAACTGGTTGCGAACGTTGATGGCCTTGATAGTCATGATGTTGATTCCTGTCGTGGTAGAAGGTGTGAGGTTGTTACTGAGCCCAACGCAATTGCGTGGGCAAGGGTGAAACGGGTTCCGGCTCGGGCGGCGACCCGGGCAGTGACAACACACGGTTGAGTACTTCGGCTTCCAGCGCCGCCAATCGATGGGAGCCGCGCACCCGTGGGCGCGGCAGCTCCACCAGCAGGTCGAGACCGACCTCGCCTTCTTCGATCAGGATCACCCGGTCGGCCACCGCCACCGCTTCGCTGACATCGTGGGTCACCAGCAGGACAGTGAAGCCATGCTGCTGCCACAGGCGCTCGATCAGTTGCTGCATCTCGATCCGGGTCAGGGCATCCAGCGCGCCCAGAGGCTCGTCCAGTAGCAACAGGCGTGGCTGGTGAATCAGCGCCCGGGCCAGGGCCACCCGCTGCTTCTGGCCACCGGACAAGGCGGCCGGCCACTCGTTGGCGCGATCGGCCAGGCCCACCGCCTCCAGGGCTTCCAGGGCCTGGGGGCGCCAATCGCCCTTGAGGCCCAGGCCGACGTTGTCAATGACCTTCTTCCAGGGCAGCAGGCGCGCCTCCTGGAACATCAGGCGGGTGTCCTCGATGGCCTGGCTCAGCGGCGCGGCACCGGCCAGCAGTTCACCGCCGGTGGGTTTGTCGAGGCCGGCCAGCAAGCGCAGCAAGGTGCTCTTGCCGCAACCGCTACGGCCGACCACCGCGACGAATTGCCCGGCCGGAATATGCAGGTCGATCTCGCGCAGCACCTGGCGCGAACCGAAGGTCTTTTGCAGCTTGCGCACCGCCAGCGGAATACCGCGCAGCAGGCGTGGAGGTTGTTGAGCCGTCATTGCGCACCTCCCCTGGCCACTTGATAGGCCGGATGCCAACGCAGCCAGGCACGCTCCAGGCCGCGCGCGGCGAGGTCCGCCAGTTTGCCGAGCACGGCATACAGGACGATGGCCAGCACCACCACGTCGGTCTGCAGGAACTCCCGGGCGTTCATCGCCAGATAACCGATGCCGGAGCTGGCGGAGATGGTTTCCGCGACGATCAGCGTCAGCCACATAAAGCCCAGGGCAAACCGCACGCCTACCAGGATCGAAGGCAAGGCGCCCGGCAGGATCACCTGACGGAACAGGGCGAAGCCGGACAGGCCATAGCTGCGCGCCATTTCCACCAGCGCCGGATCGACGTTGCGGATGCCGTGGTAGGTGTTCAGGTAGATCGGGAACAGGGTGCCCAGGGCCACCAGGAAAATCTTCGCCGACTCATCGATGCCGAACCACAGGATCACCAGGGGAATCAGCGCCAGGTGCGGCACGTTGCGGATCATCTGCACCGAGCTGTCCAGCAGGCGCTCGCCCCACTTCGACAGGCCGGTGATAAAGCCCAAGGCCAGGCCGATGCCGCCGCCGATCAGGAAACCGATCGCCGCGCGCCAGCCGCTGATAGCCAGGTGGGTCCAGATTTCGCCGCTGCGCACCAGGCCGACCCCGGCTTCGATCACCGCGCTGGGTGCCGGCAGGATTCGCGTCGACAGCCAGCCGGCCGAGACCGACAACTGCCACACCGCCAGTAACAGCAGCGGCAGGGCCCAGGGTGCCAGGCGATGGAACAAGGTTTGTCTGTTCATGGCCGCGCCTCAGCTCTGGGACGCAGCTTTGGGGATGATGTCGTTGGCGACCATTTCGCCGAACGGGCTGATGTAACCGGCGCCCTTGGGCAGCTCGGGACGTTCGATATCCAGGTGCGGGAACAGCAGCTCGGCCACCCGGTACGACTCTTCCAGGTGGGGGTAACCGGAGAAGATAAAGGTATCGATACCGAGGTCCGCGTACTCCTGCATCCGCGCCGCCACGGTCGGGCCATCGCCGACCAGCGCGGTGCCCGCGCCGCCCCGTACCAGGCCGACGCCGACCCAGAGGTTGGGGCTGACTTCCAGCTTGTCGCGACGCCCGCCGTGCAGGGCCGCCATGCGTTGCTGGCCGACCGAGTCGAAACGCGCCAGTGACGCCTGGGCGCGGGCGATGGTGTCGTCGTCCAGATGGGAGATCAGGCGCTCGGCCGCCTGCCAGGCCTCGGCGTTGGTTTCACGCACGATCACATGCAGGCGAATGCCGAAGCGCACGCTGCGCCCCTGCTTGGCGGCCTTGGCCCGGACCTGCTCGATCTTCTCGGCCACCGCGGCCGGTGGTTCGCCCCAGGTCAGGACCATGTCCACCTGCTCGGCGGCCAGGTCCTGCGCAGCTTCCGAAGAGCCGCCGAAGTACAGCGGTGGACGCGGTTGCTGGATCGGCGGATAGAGCAGCTTGGCGCCCTTCACGCTGATGTGCTGGCCGTCGTAATCGACGGTTTCGCCTTCCAGCACCCGGCGCCAGATGCGGGTGAACTCCACCGAAGCCTGGTAGCGCTCTTCATGGCTGAGGAACAGGCCGTCGCCGGCCAGTTCGTCCGGATCGCCGCCGGTCACCAGGTTGAACAGCGCCCGGCCGCCAGACAGGCGATCCAGGGTTGCCGCCTGGCGTGCCGCCACCGTCGGGGAAATGATCCCGGGACGCAGGGCGACCAGGAACTTCAGGCGCTGGGTCACCGGGATCAGCGAGGCCGCCACCAGCCAGGAGTCCTCGCAGGAACGTCCGGTGGGAATCAGCACGCCGCCGAAACCGAGGCGGTCGGCCGCCTGGGCGATCTGCTGCAGATAGCCGTGGTCGACGGCGCGAGCGCCTTCGGCGGTGCCAAGGTAATGGCCGTCGCCGTGGGTAGGCAGGAACCAGAAAATATTGAGGCTCATGGAGTTGTCTCCTAATAGGATCGAGTTACGGCGCTTTGGCAACGGCGGCTGGAGGCGTCCAGATCACGTCTTTGATGCTCAGGGGTTTGGGAATCAGCTTGAGCTGGTGGAAGCTGTCGGCGATTTTCTGCTGGGCCGCCACCACGTCCGGGGTCAGGAAGTGCGCGCCATAGCCCTGGCGTTTCACCGAGGTCAGGGTGATGTCCGCCGGCAGGCCGAGCAGTGGCGCCACCTGCTGGGTCACCTCGTCCGGGTTGGCCTTGGACCATTCGCCCACCGCGCGCACTTCTTCCACCAGGGTCTTGATCACTTCGGGGTGCTGCTGCGCGTAGGGTTTGGTCGCCAGGTAGAACTGGTGGTTGTCGACGATGCCGCTGCCGTCACGCAGGGTGCGGGCTTGCAGCTGCTGCTCGGCCGCCGCCTGATAGGGGTCCCAGATCACCCAGGCATCGACGCTGCCACGCTCGAAGGCGGCGCGGGCATCGGCGGGCGGCAGGAATACGGTCTGGATGTCGCTGTACTTGAGGCCGACGTCTTCGAGGGCGCGGACCAGCAGGTAGTGCACGTTGGAGCCCTTGTTGAGGACCACCTTCTTGCCCTTGAGCTCCGCCACCGACTTGATCGGCGAATCCTTGGGGACCAGGATCGCTTCGCTGGTTGGCGCCGGTGGCTCGTAGGCCACGTACAACAGGTCGGCACCGGCGGCCTGGGCGAATACGGGCGGGGTCTCGCCGGTGACGCCGAAGTCGATGGAGCCGACGTTCAGCCCTTCCAGCAGCTGCGGGCCACCGGGGAACTCAGTCCATTGCACCTGCACGCCCTGCTCCGCCAGGCGCTTCTCCAGCGAGCCCTTGGCCTTGAGCAGCACCAGGGTGCCGTATTTCTGATAGCCGATACGCAGGGTTTCGGCCGCTTGGGCTTGAACGATGGCGCCGAAGGACACAGCCGCAGCAAACAGAGCGACCAGACCACGACGCAAAATCACAGGGCGCATGGCGCTCTCCTTTTTGCTGTTGGGTTTTGGCTGCACCTGCTAGGCCGTTGGCGGCTAAGTAAGGCCAGTACTTCAGATTCGGGTAGGACTCAAATGCTCCAGCGAGCACTCAACAAACGGTCATTCAACAGATTCGGGTCCAGCGGCTTGGGACGCCGCGCCATGGCGCTGTGGAACTGTTCCAAGGCTTCGCGCAGACGCTGCTCCAGCGCCGGCGCCAGCTGCGCCTGGGCGCTGCCTTCGCCGTAGGCGATCTGGCTGTCTTCGGCGAAGATGCCCTGGAGCATCTCCTGGGCCTTCAGGGCCGACAGCACCGGCTTGAGTGCGTAGTCCACCGCCAGCATGTGGGCGATGCTGCCGCCCGTGGCCATCGGCAGCACCACCTTGTGGTTCAGGGCGCGCTCCGGCAGCAGGTCGAGCACGGTTTTCAGCGCACCGGAAAACGATGCCTTGTAGACCGGGGTGGCGATCAGCAGGCCGTCGGCCTGTTCGATCTGTTGCAACAGGTCGATCACCATCGGGCTGTCGAAGCGCGCATGGAGCAGGTCCTCGGCCGGGAAATCCCGCACCTGATAGTCGACCACTTCCACACCTTGTTGCTGCAACCAGCGTTTGGCGTGTTCCAGCAGCACCCCGGAGCGGGAGCGTTGGCTGGGACTGCCACCGAGTGAGACGACCAGCATGCAGAGGTTTCCTTTAGCGGTAATGGGCGATTCGCGGTTTGCGATCTCGCTGAGCTGAGCAGACCTTAACAGTCTATTTATATATCCATAAATCTTATTTTTTCATTTATTTATTCCTTAAATGAATATAAGAAAAGCCATTTTCCAGGCAAAAAAATAGGCCGTCGAAACGGCCTTAAAACCCCTGCTTTGTGAATACGGCCCCGTAGGAGCGAGGCTTGCCCGCGATAGCGTCATCCCTGACCCAGCGCGCCGAATCGCGCTTTTCGCGGGCAAGTCGGATCGCCGCCCGCTCGCTCCTACGGTCTTGGGTCAGCGATTCGGCTGTGGAGTCAGGCGCAGGTAGGGTTTGACCGCGCGATAACCTTTGGGGAAGCGTTTCTTGATTTCCTCTTCGTCCTTGAGCGACGGCACGATCACCACTTCATCACCGTCCTGCCAGTTGGCCGGGGTGGCCACCTTGTAGTTGTCGGTGAGTTGCAGCGAGTCGATCACCCGCAGGATCTCGTGGAAGTTGCGCCCGGTGCTGGCCGGATAAGTGATGGTCAGGCGCACCTTCTTGTTCGGGTCGATGACGAACAGCGAACGCACGGTCAGGGTGTCGTTGGCATTCGGGTGGATCAGGTCGTACAGGTCCGAGACCTTGCGGTCGGCGTCAGCCAGGATCGGGAAGTTGACGAGGGTGTTCTGGGTTTCGTTGATGTCCTCGATCCACTTGTGGTGCGAGTCCACCGGGTCCACCGACAGGGCAATGGCTTTCACGCCGCGCTGGGCGAACTGCTCCTTGAGCTTGGCGGTGAATCCCAGTTCGGTGGTGCACACCGGGGTGAAGTCCGCCGGATGGGAAAACAGCACACCCCAACTGTCGCCGAGCCACTCATGGAAGCGAATCTTGCCGGCACTGGAATCCTGTTCGAAGTCGGGGGCGATGTCGCCAAGTCTGAGGCTCATGTTGCTGCTCCTGTGAGTGCGTTATGAACCCTACTGTGCCTGCGCCTGGGAATATTTAAAAAGAATAAATATCGATTTATTTAGACTGTAAAGGAATATTAAAAATCTCTTCACTGGATTCGCGCACGCCCAGGGCACACCATCCTCGACAAGGTTCGAGAAGGCCTTGAGTAGCTGTAAAGAGGGGTTTCGGGGAGGACCTACGGGGGTGGGTCCGACCTGGATGACAACACCTCGCCCGGCATTGCGCCGGGCGAGGTTTTAACGTCGGATTACAACAGCGGGATCGAGTAGCTGACGATCAAGCGGTTTTCGTCCTGCGAGCGCTGGCCCGGAATGTCGTTACGCCACATGGCGTTTTTCCAGGTCAGGCCGAGGTTTTTCAGTGGACCTTCCGGAATCACGTAGGCCACGGTCAGGTCGCGTTCCCACTCGCTGGCGTTGGTCGCCGAAACAGTCCGCTGAGGGGTAACGGAACCCTCTTTGCCGGAAGTGTCGATGTTATCGCCACGCAGATAGATCACACCAGCGGTCAAGCCGGGCACGCCTACCTTGGCGAAATCGTAGGAGTAGCGAGCTTGCCAGGTACGTTCGCCAGCACGGGCGAACTTGGCGATCTGCATGTCGGTAGTCAGGTAAGCCGACGAACCGTCACCCTGGTTCAGCCAAGGGAAATCGCTGTCACCGTTACTGACCTGGTAGCCACCACCGAAGGTATGACCGGCAACCGAGTACAGGAACAGGCCGCTGATCAGGTTGTTATCAACCTTGCCCTTGGTGATGCCGGTACCGTAGTCACCGGTGGTGTAGTAGGCCGAGTCATGGCCGTTGGCACCGTCGTCGCGGCTGTTGAAGTAGCGCAGGTCAGACTTCAATACGCCCGGGCCGATAGCCCAGTTGTGCAGCAGGCCAACGAAGTGCTGCTTGTAGAAGTCTTTCAGGTTGCCGTAGTAGTACTGAGCGGTCAGATCTTTAGTGATCTTGTAGTCACCACCACCGTAGATGAACTTGTTGCTGTCGCGACCAGCAGCGGTGTGCGCGTTGGCGCCGGCAATCGACAGTTCTTCGTTGTTGCTGGAGTTACGACCCTTGGCATGCTCGATCTGACCGCCAACCAGTGTCAGGTCCTTGATGTCGTTCGAGGTGATCTGACCGCCCTGGAAGGTTTGCGGCAGCATACGGCCATCGTTGGTCACGATGACTGGCAGTTTTGGCTGCAGGGTACCGAGCTTCAGCTCAGTCTGAGAGATCTTGGCTTTGGCAGTCAGGCCCAGGCTGGAGTAGTTATCGACTGCTTTGCCGTTGGACTCGCTCGGGAAGACGGTGCCGCCGTAAGAAGTAGCAGAGGCGCCGTTGGTGCCGCCGCCCGAGTCCAGCTTGATACCCAGCAGGCCGATGGCGTCGAGACCGAAACCAACGGTGCCTTCGGTGTAACCGGAAATGAAGTTGAGCTGAAAGCCTTGGCCCCACTCTTCCTGCTTGTTCTGTGCGCCGGACGCCTTGGTATCGGCATCACGGTTATCAGTATTGATATAGAAGTTACGCAGACCCAGAGTGGCCTTGCTGTCTTCGATGAAACCGGCGGCGCCTGCCTGCTGCGCCAGAACCCCAACGGCCACAGCCAGGGCCAAGGTGGACTTGTTCATGTTTCGCTCCTCTCGTTTCTAATTCTTGTGTACTCAGGCCCAGGGTCTGATGCCCCGGGTCCATCGGTGGGCGATTAGCGCCAGACCGTGACTCATAAGTCAATCGTAACCAACTGTGTCTACGACCAAGGTCTAATCGCGATGATTTGCTCCTTGCAGGGTAATGAGTTTTCCATAATCCCAAAAAGAATTATTTCATTCTTTTTCATACCGTTCTGGAATATCAGTAGATATGCCTGCTTAAGCCGTGGCACAAGGTATCGGCGTACCGTCTGATTCCTGAATGGTATTTCCCCGCTGATCTTTAGATCGATCAGTTAAAACATAAGCCAGATACGTCAACCAGTATCAAAAAGGCGACGCAATAATGGCTTCGCGCCGATGGTCGCGTCAATTTGTTACAGTTTTTGTGTCACGCGAATTTATTTTTCTGAAACACAAATCGCTTGCAGCGAGTGCAGCAAAAACCCGCTCCTGTCAAGAGCGGGTTGCCGAAGGGAGTGATGCTCAGAGGGCTTTTTCGAAGATCTTCGAGTTGCGCTGGTAGTTGTACAGCGAGGCCCGCGCAGAAGGCAGGCGCTCGACACTGCTAGGTGCGAAACCGCGTTCGCGGAACCAGTGGGCGGTACGGGTGGTGAGGACAAACAGGGTTTTCAGGCCCTGGGCCCGGGCCCGGGTTTCGATCCTTTCCAACAGTTCGTCGCCGCGACCGCCGTGGCGGTATTCCGGGTTCACCGCCAGGCAGGCCAGCTCCCCGGCGTCGGAGTCGGCGATCTGGTAGAGCGCGGCACAGGCGATGATCATCCCCTCGCGCTCAACCACGCTGAACTGCTCGATCTCACGCTCCAGCACCTCGCGGGAACGCCGCACCAGAATCCCCTGCTCTTCCAGCGGGCTGATCAGATCCAGCAGGCCGCCGACGTCCTCGATGGCCGCCTCGCGGACCAGTTCAAACTGCTCCTGGGCCACCAGCGTACCGCCACCGTCACGGGTGAACAGCTCGGTCAGCAGCGCGCCGTCTTCGGCGTAGCTGACGATATGGCTGCGCCCTACTCCGCCCCGACAGGCTTCGGCCGCGGCATCCAGCAGTTCCGCCTGATAGTTGCCGCCCAGACGCTGCAAATGCGCCGGCACCTGCTGCGGACGCAGTTCGCGCACCAGGTTGCCGCTTTCATCCAGCAGGCCACGCTCGGCGCCGAACAGCAGCAGTTTGTCGGCAGCCAGGTCGATGGCCGCGCGGGTGGCGACGTCTTCGCAGGCGAGGTTGAAGATTTCCCCGGTCGGCGAGTAGCCCAAGGGCGACAGCAGTACGATCGAGCGCTCGTCCAGCAGGCGGTTGATGCCCTTGCGATCGACCCGGCGCACTTCGCCGGTGTGGTGATAGTCGACACCTTCGAGCACGCCGATCGGCCGGGCGGTCACCAGGTTGCCGCTGGCAACCCGCAGCCGCGAACCCTGCATCGGCGAGGACGCCATGTCCATGGACAGCCGCGCTTCGATGGCGATGCGCAACTGGCCGACGGCGTCGATCACGCATTCCAGGGTCGCCGCATCGGTGATGCGCATGCCGTGGTGGTAATGCGGGGTCAGGCCGCGCGCGGCCAGGCGGGTTTCGATCTGTGGACGCGAGCCATGCACCAGCACCAGGCGCACACCCATGCTGTGCAGCAGCACCAGGTCGTGGACGATGTTGCCGAAGTTCGGATGTTCTACGCCGTCGCCGGGCAGCATGACCACGAAGGTGCAGTCGCGGTGGGCATTGATATAAGGAGAAGCGTGACGAAGCCAATTGACGTAATCGGGCATAACCTGAGCCTGTAAATAAGAAGCAGCCTATAAAAGGACGAAACGGGAAAACGCACAGCGGGCTGGTGGTTATCGTCGGAACAGGCTTGGCGACACGCTCGCTCTCCTTGAGGTACGGGCTTGGCCGTCGGTGATTTAGTAGAAATCAGGCCGGCGTCAGGCAGTAATGGTTAATCAGTTCACGTAGTAGATGCACGGTAGGCTGCAAGCGTGACATTTCGAGGTATTCCCCCGGCTGGTGAGCACAGGCGATGTCGCCCGGGCCCAGCACCACTGTCTCGCAGCCAAGGCGCTGAAGATAAGGCGCTTCGGTGCCGAACGCCACTGCTTCGGCGCGATGGCCGGTCAGGCGTTCGGCCACCCGCACCAGTTCGCAGTCTTCGGCCTGCTCGAAGGCCGGCGCTTCGGGGAACAGCGGCGCATAGTCGATCTTCACCTGATGCCGCTCGGCCACGGGCACCAGCTTCTGCCGAATGGCCGCGCGCAGCGCCTGCGGGTCCATGCCCGGCAACGGCCGCAGGTCGAACTCCAGCGAGCACTGACCGCAGATCCGGTTCGGGTTGTCGCCACCGTGGATACACCCAAGGTTCAGGGTCGGCTGCGGCACGCTGAACTGCGGGTTACGAAATTCGCGCTGCCACGCCAGGCGCAGGCCGCGCAGTTCGCCGATGGCATCGTGCATGGCTTCCAGGGCGCTATGGCCCAGGCTCGGGTCGGAGGAATGGCCGCTGCGCCCGAGAATATCGATGCGCTCCATCATCACGCCTTTGTGCATGCGGATCGGCCGCAGCCCGGTCGGCTCGCCGATCACCGCGGCGCGCCCCAGTGGCCGGCCGGCTTCGGCCAGGGCCCGGGCGCCGGCCATGGAGCTTTCCTCGTCACAGGTGGCGAGGATCAGCAATGGCTGCTTGAAAGGCTGGTCCAGCAGCGGCCGGACCGCCTCGATGACCAGGGCGAAAAAGCCTTTCATGTCGCAGCTGCCGAGGCCGACCCAGCGTCCGTCGACCTCGGTGAGCTTCAGCGGGTCGGTCTGCCACAACGCGCCGTCGTAGGGCACGGTGTCGCTGTGTCCGGCCAGCACCAGGCCGCCGGGGCCGCTGCCGAAACTGGCGAGCAGATTGAACTTGCCGGGGCTGACCTGCTGGATGTCGCAGGCAAAACCCAGGTCGCCGAGCCAGCTCGCCAACAGGTCTATGACCGCACGATTGGACTGATCCAGCGCCGGCTGGGTACAGCTGACCGAAGGTGTGGCAATCAGCGCAGCGAACTGCTCTTTCATGGACGGCAATGGCATGCGCTGGCTCCCGGGCTCCAAGATGAAGTCCATCATAGAGCCATCCTGCGACAGGAATAAACCGCCACGGCACCTCGACGCGGCGAGTCCTGTACACTGCACGGCCTTGGCAGCCACACATTTCCCCCGGCTGCGCTCCCGATCCTGGATTTTCCGGCCATGCAGAAAGAAACCGAAATCAAACTCCGCGTCAGCCGCGAAACCCTCGCCGCCCTGCGTGAGCACCCGCTCCTGAAAAAACGCAACAAAAGTGGCTGGGAACACCGCGAACTGATGAACCAGTACTTCGACACGCCCGAGCGCGACCTGGCCCGCGCCAAGGTCGCCCTGCGCCTGCGCCGCGACGGCGAAGAAGTGATCCAGACCCTCAAGACCCGCGGCCAGAGCGTCGCCGGCCTGTCGGAACGCAACGAGTACGACTGGCACCTGGCCAAAGCCAAGCTCGACCTTAAGAAACTCGACGGCGAATGCTGGCCCGAGCAACTGACCGAGCTGGACAAGAAAACCCTCAAGCCGATCTTCACCACCGACTTCGTCCGCGAGCGCGCGGAAATCGCCTGGGGCCGCGGCAAGGCCAAGGTGGTGATCGAAGCCGCCCTGGACCTGGGCCACGTGATCGCCGGCAAGCAGAAAGAAGAGATCTGCGAGCTGGAACTGGAACTGCGTGAAGGCGAACCGGCCGCCCTGCTGGAACTGGCCGCCGAACTGGCCGCCACCCTGCCACTGATGCCCTGCGATATCAGCAAGGCCGAGCGCGGCTACCGCCTGTTCGACGCCAACAGCTACTCCCTGAGCCTGCCCGCTCCGGAGCTGAGCGCGCAAACGCCGCTGGACGACGCCTTCGCCGCGCTGACCTGGCACCTGCTGGGCAGCAGCCAGCGCCTGGCCGAGCAATATCGCTTCAACGGTCACTGGCGTCTGCTGCAGGACTGGGTCGAGAACCTGGCGGAACTGCGCGCTCTGGTCAGCAGCCTGGGCCAGGCCGCGCCGCGCCAGGCGACCGCCGAGTTGCGCGCGTCGCTGGACGGCCTGCTGGAAGACTGGCGTCCGCTGGTACAAGCCGGCCTGGACGACGAAGACGTGCGCAAGGCCGCGCCCGAACAGTTCATCGAAGAGCTGCAGGACGTGCGCTGGGGCCTGTTCTCGCTGAACACCTCGCGCTGGTTGCTGGCCCGCAGCTGGACCGCCGAGCGCAATACCCGTGGCAACCGTCAGGGTGCGGCGCAACTGGGCAGCTGGTTGCCGCGCCTGCTGGCCGACGAAGCCAACGCCCTGCAACTGCCACGCTACCAGCAGCAACCGGAAGACCTGGCCGAGCAACTGCCGCGTATCGAACGCATCCAGTCCTGGTTGCATCACGCGCGCAACGTGCTGGAAATCCCGGAGCTGGATCGCCTGTACGGCGAGTTGAACAAGCTGGCGCAACTGGCCAACGAGCCGATCACCGACGAAACCCTGGATGCCCGCAAGCAACAGGCGATCACGGTGTTCCAGAACCGCGCGTGGAAGACCTTGCTGCGCATGTAACGGCCTGATCGCGAGCAAGCTCGCTCCTACAGGTTGGCGGTAACCCCTTGTAGGAGCGAGCTTGCTCGCGATAGCGCCAACTGCATCAACGCAGGACGGGCAGGCTGGTCGTGGACTTGATCTCCGACAGCGCCACGATCGAATTCACTTCCTGGATCCCCGGCACCATCGACAGTTTCTCGAAGAAGAAACGCTCATACGCCTCGATGTCCGCCGTGACGATGCGCAACAGGAAATCCACCGCCCCCATCAGCACATAACACTCCAGCACCTCCGGAAAACCGCGGATCGCCTCGGTGAATTCGGTGAAGTTGGAACGGCCGTGGGCGTTGAGTTTGACCTCGGCGAAGATCTGCGTGTTGAGGCCGATCTTCTTGCGGTCGAGCAAGGTCACCTGGCCACGGATCACCCCCTCCTCCTTGAGCCGCTGGATCCGCCGCCAGCACGGTGACTGCGACAGCCCCACCTGCTCGGCGATCTGCGCGCTGGACAGCGAAGCGTCCTCTTGCAGCAGCGCCAGAATGCGGCGGTCGTAAGCGTCCAGCTCGCTATGCATAGAAAACCCTCAATAATCTTTAAGGACGAATCATCCAATTCGATAATCCGGAAAATACGTTCATCTTAGATAAGAAATACCCGCAACCGAATGTAAAAATTTCTCCATTGATCTGGAGAACCCCATGCCCTCTCTCGAAGCCGTCAATTCCCGCGCCGATGTGTGGAATGTCGCCAACACCCATTGCCGGGTGCATTACCAACTGGTCACCGACGCCGAAGCCGATGTGCTGTGCCGGGTGCTCAATCATTTCGCCCTGCAGTCCCTGCTGCCACAGCAGGTCCAGGTGCAACAGCAGGACGGTTCGCTGCTGATGGAAGTGCTGCTCGACGGCCTGAGCTGGCACCGCGCCCAGGTCATCGCGGAAAAACTGCGCAACCTGATCAGCGTGTGTTCGGTACAGCTGCAACTGGCCGAGCGCGAGCCGCTGCAGGCCGCCGGCTGAGGGCGCCAGGCAAAACCCTGCAACGCTTGGGCGACTGGCGGTCGCCATCCCGGGACTATTCTTGGCATTGCGTGGTCAGAGGCGCATCTAACCCGCCTGCTGCCGGATTGTTCACAAGGAGCCCGCATGTCCGTTCCTCTCGTTACCCAGGACCACTGGCTGGATCTCAACGATCTGCTGCGCGACCTGGTCGCCCAGGGTTTCATCAGCCAGGACTCGGCCGAACACGCCCTGACCACCCGTCGTAATGCCGCCAACAGCCAGCTGCATCCGCTGGAGTTTCTCGCCAGCCAGCACCTGGACGACCTCAGCCGGCCCAGCAGGCGCCTGGACCTGGAAAGCCTGACCCTGTGGCTGGCGCAACAGGCCGGCCAGCCGTACCTGCGCATCGACCCGCTGAAAATCGACGTTGCCGCCGTGACGCCGCTGATGTCCTACGCCTTCGCCCAGCGCCACAAGATCCTCGCGGTGTCGATCGACGCCGAAGCCATCACGGTGGCCAGCGCCCAGCCTTACGTCAGCGCCTGGGAAGCCGACCTGACCCACGTGTTGAAACTGCCGATCAAGCGGGTGGTGGCCAACCCGGTGGAAATCCAGCGCCTGACCGTGGAGTTCTTCCGCCTGGCCAAGTCGGTCACCGGCGCCAGCGCCGACCAGAAAAGCCACGCCCCCGGCAACTTCGAACAACTGCTCAACCTCGGCGCCAGCGATCAGGAGCCCGACGCCAACGACGCGCACATCGTCAACATCGTCGACTGGCTATTCCAGTACGCGTTCCAGCAACGGGCCAGCGATATCCACATCGAGCCGCGCCGCGAACAAGGCACCGTGCGCTTTCGCATCGACGGGGTGCTGCACAACGTCTATCAGTTCCCGCCCCAGGTCACCATGGCCGTGGTCAGCCGCCTGAAAAGCCTGGGCCGGATGAACGTCGCGGAAAAACGCAAACCCCAGGACGGCCGGGTCAAGACCAAGACCCCGGAAGGCGGCGAAGTGGAATTGCGCCTGTCGACCCTGCCCACCGCCTTCGGCGAAAAGATGGTCATGCGCATCTTCGACCCCGAGGTGCTGCTCAAGGACTTCGACCAGTTGGGGTTCTCCAGCGACGACCTGCGGCGCTGGCAGGAAATGACCCGCCAGCCCAACGGCATCATCCTGGTCACCGGCCCCACCGGTTCGGGCAAGACCACCACCCTGTACACCACCCTGAAGAAACTGGCGACGCCGGAGGTCAACCTCTGCACCATCGAGGACCCGATCGAGATGGTCGAGCCGGCGTTCAACCAGATGCAGGTCCAGCACAACATCGAGCTGACCTTCGCCAGCGGCGTGCGCGCGCTGATGCGCCAGGACCCGGACATCATCATGATCGGCGAGATCCGCGACCTGGAAACCGCGGAGATGGCGATCCAGGCCGCGCTCACCGGCCACCTGGTGCTGTCGACCCTGCACACCAACGACGCGCCCGGCGCCATCAGCCGCCTGCTGGAACTGGGCGTCGCGCCTTACCTGATCAAGGCCACGCTGCTGGGAGTCATGGCCCAGCGCCTGGTGCGAACCCTGTGCCCGCACTGCAAGACCCCGCTGACCCTGGACGAAGGCGACTGGCAAAGCCTGACCCGGCCCTGGCAGGCACCGCTGCCCAGCCATGCCCACGGCGCCACCGGCTGCCTGGAATGCCGCGATACCGGCTACCGAGGCCGCGCCGGGGTATATGAAATCATGCAGTTGAGCGACAGCCTCAAAGCCCTGATCAGTGCCGACGCCGACCTGCTCGCCATACGCCGCCAGGCCTTCTTGGAAGGCATGCGCAGCCTGCGCCTGTCCGGGGCGCAGAAAGTCGCGGCCGGGCTGACCACCCTCGAGGAAATATTGCGGGTCACCCCACAAAGCGAACAGCGATAAGGCCCCTCGCCAGCGATTTCCCGTGCCTCTGGACTACGCTTAGCCACAAGTCCAAGCGAGCAGGGAACGGGCATGAACATCCGTCAGAAAATGATCGTCTCCGGAGCGGTCAGTGTGCTGGCCATCGCACTCGTCTCCAGCATCGGCTGGTGGGGCCAGGTGCGACTGGCGCAAGCGCTGGCGGACAGCCAGCTCAATGCCAGCGCGCTGCGCAATCACCTGGAAGCCGACATGATGCACGACGCGCTGCGGGCCGATGTGCTGGCCGCCTTCGCCAGCCCGCCCGGCGCGGCCAGCGAGGGCGAGCAGATCAGAAGCGACCTGCGCGAACATGGCGAATGGTTCCGCAAGGCCCTCGCGGAAAATGCCGGGCTGCCCCTGGCGCCGGACATTCGCCAGGCCATCGGCGAGCTGCAGCCGGTGCTGGAAAACTACATTGGCGCCGCGCAACAGATTGCCGAACAGGCGCTGCGCGACCCTGTCGCCGCCCGCGCGGCAATGCCGGCGTTCGCCAAGAGCTTCAGCGAGGTGGAAAGCCGCAACGAGGCCCTGAGCAGCAAGATCGAAACCAGTACCGCGCAGGCTCGCGAAGCCAGCGAAAAAGCCGTGCGCCATGCCGGCTGGTGGCTGGTTGGCGGCAGCCTGCTGGCCGTATTGGCGCTCTGCCTGCTGACTCGCCGGTTATTGCACTCGGTACTGCGTCCCCTGGAAAAATCGGTCGCCACGGCCCGGGCCATCGCCCAGGGCAACCTCAGCCTGCCGATCAGCGTCGACAGCGACGACGAGGCCGGGCAGTTGCAAAAAGCCCTGGGCGAGATGCAGAACAACCTGCGGGACATGATCACCACCATTCGCCGCGAAAGCGAAGGCCTGCAAGGCACCTCCCACACCCTGAGCCAGACCTCCCAGGGCATTGCCAGCGGGGCCAGCGAGCAAGCCCAGGGCGCGAACAGCATGGCCGCGGCCATGGAGCAGATGATCAGCAATATCGCCCAGGTAGCCGAGCATGCGCGTAACGCTCAGGACATCTCGGCACAGTCGGAATCCCTCGCCGGCAGCGGCGGCCAGGTCATCCTTGGGGTGGTCGATGGCATGGCCCACATTGCCGAGGCGGTCAATCAGTCGTCGCAAAGCATCACCGCCCTTGGCCAATCCTCGGAGGAAATCCACTCGATCATCCAGGTGATCAACAGCATCGCCGAGCAGACCAACCTGCTGGCCCTGAACGCCGCGATCGAGGCAGCCCGCGCCGGCGAGGCCGGGCGCGGGTTCGCCGTGGTCGCCGACGAAGTGCGCAGCCTGGCCGGGCGCACGGCGCAATCGACCCGGGAAATCACCGGCATGATCGAGCGCATCCGCGAAACCACCAGCCAGGCGGTGCGCAGCATGCAAACCGGGGTCAGTCGGGTGAACGACGGGGTGAGCATGGCCCAGCAGGCCGGCACCTCGATCAACGAAATCCGCGAAGGCGCGCAACGCTCGGCGCTAATGGTCGAGGAGATTTCCCACACCATCGGCGAGCAGTCCAAGGCCAGCAGCGAAGTGGCGCAACAAGTGGAGATGATCAATCAGGTTGCGCAACGCAACAGCCAGGCCATGCATGAACTGGCGACGACGGTCGAACACATGGAGCGCTCCGTCGCCACCCTGCAGACCTCGGTGACGCGTTTTCAGTTGTAAGAAGGGCCCGGGCCACCCGTGAAAAGATACCGCCGATGACAGCCCGCAGCGGCCCGCTACCAGTCGGCGACACCCAATCCGGCATTGGGCTTGATCCACAGCACCGCTCCGTTATCACGGCGTTGCTGTATCGAACGCCCGGCGTCGAGCGTTTCCCCCGTACGCAGGTTCTGCGCGCAGTCCGACTTGCTCGGGCTGAACATCAGGGTCCCCGGTGTGTCCTGGCGAACCCTCATGCCGCGGGGGTAGTGCCAATCGCCCAGGATCAGGTCTTGCGCCAGTTGCCCACGCCAACGTCCAGGTTGCCGCTGCTCGTCGAGGTCCAGGCTCAGGTCCGACAGCGCTATCCCCTGGATAACCACCGCCGGTGAAGCCAGACCGATGGTGTCGATGCTGAACCTGCCGTCGTACTGCCTGACCTCGCTGGAGTCCGGCCACTTCACCCCGGCCACATCGGCTCCGGTCACCAGGGTGCAGTCAGAGAAGCGCCAGCGGCTGGGCTGCAAGCGGTCCGCGTCGGCAATGTCCAGCGTTACCCAGGTGCCACCGGCGCAGGGCCAGCCCGCAACGACCTGGTCACGGCTCAGCAGCATCTTTGAGAGAGGGCCGCTGCCGTACATCTGCAACTCTGTAACCTCTACGCCGTTGATCCTGTGTGGTGCAGCGAACTCGGCGTAAACAAGGCTGCGCAGTCCATAGGGTTGCGGCCGGCCTTGCGCATCCAGAGGTTCAAGCGTTCCCAGATTCAGCTTGGCACCTGCGGGCAATTGCAGGCCATCAAGCTGTACGTCCTGCTCAAGTTGCGGGTGGTGCGCCTCATTCAGTTGATTGTCCCGGTGGATTTTCCACAGTACGCAAACCACGATAATTACGCATACCCCTGCAAGCACACCGAAGTGCAGGGGCTGACGACGCATCCGGTGTCGGCAGGCCGGAATAAGCAAGGCAATCAACAGCAAGGGAAGTCCGATAAAGGACAGCAACACTAGGTTCAGCAGGGTTCCATACATCATCGCGCCAAAAATCAAGGCAAGCATCCGTGCAGTCGAGAAAGTCGCCCATGGTGACAAATGCGACTGCTGCGTTCCAGTGCGCCGACTCAACGCCGAAGTACCGCTCAGCCCCCGTCCACACAGGCGAAAGCTTGTTGGAGCAGCAGGGAACTCAATCGGGCCAACGCCTATCAAAGGGCTCAGTTTTCCCCCCTAGTTGGAGTCACCCACCATGCGTCTCAAAACAGCTGTCGCCACCCTGGCCCTGCTTTCCCTGCCTGTAGGTTCGGCAATGGCCGACAGCTTCTGGCGTAACATCCTTTCCACCGGCGCCACCACCGCGTCCACCTACCTGACTTCCAAGGATCACAAGCTGATCGGCGCCGCCCAGGACGACGCCAGCAGCTTCGTCGCCAGCGAAGGCAACATCCGCGGTCCGTACCTGGAAGCCGCGATGCAGAAAGTCCGTGCCGACAACCCGGGCCTGCAGGCCACCGACATGGAGCTGGCCAACGCGATCCTGGCGAAAAACGCCGTCGCCCAGTGACCGCCAGCCTGTAGCCAGGCTGACGCAACGAAAAATGCCGCTCACGAGAGCGGCATTTTTTTGCCCGCCGTTCGAGCTCAGCGATAGGCATCCACCGGTACGCAGGCGCAGAACAGGTTGCGGTCGCCGTAGACATTGTCGACCCGGTTCACCGTCGGCCAGTACTTGTGCGCCCTGGCGTGGGGGCTGGGGATCACTGCCTGCTCGATGCTGTAGGGCCGCTCCCAGACCCCGGCGATGTCCGCCAGGGTATGGGGCGAGCGCTTGAGCGGGTTGTCTTCGGCCGGCCAGTTGCCTTCCTGGACCTGGGCGATTTCGGCGCGAATGCTCAGCATGGCCTCGATAAAACGGTCCAGCTCAGCCTTGGACTCGCTTTCGGTGGGTTCCACCATCAGCGTGCCCGGCACCGGGAACGACATGGTCGGCGCATGAAAACCGTAGTCCATCAGGCGCTTGGCCACGTCCTCTTCGCTGATGCCGGTCTGCGCCTTGAGCGGCCGCAGGTCGAGAATGCATTCGTGGGCGACCCGGCCGTTGCGCCCGCTGTAGAGCACCGCAAAGGCCCCGCTCAGGTGTTCGGCCAGGTAGTTCGCCGAGAGGATCGCCACCTCGCTGGCATCCGCCAGTTGCGGGCCCATCAGGGCGATGTACATCCAACTGATCGGCAGGATGCTGGCGCTGCCCCAGGGCGCCGCGCTGACCGCGCCGTTCTGCGGCAGCGGCCCGTCGATGGCCACCACCGGGTGGTTGGCCACGAACGGCGCCAGGTGCGCCCGCACGCCGATCGGCCCCATGCCCGGGCCACCGCCGCCGTGGGGAATGCAGAAGGTCTTGTGCAGGTTCATGTGGGAAACGTCGGCGCCGATATCGGCCGGCCGCGTCAGCCCGACCTGGGCATTGAGGTTGGCGCCGTCCATGTACACCTGGCCGCCGTGACTGTGGATCACCTCACAGATCTCACTGATGCCCTCTTCGTACACCCCGTGGGTCGAAGGATAAGTGGCCATCAGGCACGCCAGGTGTCCGCCCGCAATCTGCGCCTTGTCCTTGAGGTCTTGCAGGTCGACGTTGCCGGCGGCGTCGCAATCGACGATCACCACCTGCATGCCGGCCATCTGCGCCGAGGCCGGGTTGGTGCCGTGGGCCGAGGCGGGAATCAGACAGATATTGCGCTCTCCCTGCTGGCGGCTCTCGTGGTATTTGCGGATCGCCAGCAACCCGGCGTACTCGCCCTGGGCCCCGGAGTTGGGCTGCATGCAGATCGCATCGAAGCCGGTAATGGCGCATAACCAGCGCTCCAGCTCCTCGATCATCAGCGAATAGCCGAGGGCCTGTTCCGGCGGGACAAAGGGATGCAGGTTGGCGAAGCCGGGCCAGGTGATGGGGATCATCTCGCTGCTGGCATTGAGCTTCATGGTGCAGGAGCCCAGCGGGATCATCGACTGGTTCAGCGCCAGGTCCTTGTTCTCCAGCTGCTTGAGATAGCGCAGCATCTCGGTTTCGCTGTGATGGCTGTTGAACACCGGATGGCTCAGGTAAGACGTGCTGCGCAGCAGGTCCTGGGGGATGCCCGGGACCAGGGTTTCAGCATCCAGTTGCGCGACGTCCAGCCCGTGGTCGGCGCCGAGGAACACATCGAACAGCCGGGCGACGGTGCTCTCGTTGCAGGTTTCATCCAGGCTCAGGCCCAGGTGCCCGCGTCCGAGGATCCGCAGATTGATCTGCACGGCCTTGGCGCTCTCGATGATGGCCGTCTGGCTACCGCCGACCTCCAGCGTCAGGGTGTCGAAGAACTGCCGGTTCAGCCGCTCGATGCCCTTGCGCTCAAGGCCGGCGGCGAGGATGCAGGTCAGGCGATGGACGCGCTGGGCGATGCGCCGCAAGCCTTCCGGGCCGTGATAGACCGCGTAGAAACTGGCGATATTGGCCAGCAGCACCTGGGCGGTGCAGATGTTCGAGTTGGCCTTCTCGCGGCGGATATGCTGCTCGCGGGTCTGCAGGGCCATGCGCAGCGCCACGTTGCCCCGGGCATCCTTGGACACGCCGATGATCCGTCCCGGAATCGCCCGCTTGTACTCCTCGCGGCTGGCGAAGAACGCTGCGTGGGGCCCGCCGTAGCCCATGGGCACGCCAAAGCGCTGGGACGAACCGAACACCACGTCGGCCCCCAGCTCGCCCGGCGGCGTCAGCAGCAACAGGCTCAACAGATCGGCCGCCACGCAGGCCAGCGCCTGCTGCGCGTGCAGGTGATCGATCAGCGGCCGCAGGTCGCGAATCTCGCCGTGGGTGTCCGGGTATTGCAACAAGGCGCCGAACACCTGGTGCCGCTTGAGGTTGTCCAGGCTGTCGACCACCAGTTCGAAGCCGAACCCTTCGGCACGGGTCTGCACCACCGAGAGGGTCTGCGGATGGCAGTTCTGGTCGACGAAGAACAGATTGCTTTTCGACTTGGCCACGCGCTTGGCCAGGGCCATGGCTTCGGCGGCGGCCGTGGCTTCGTCCAGCAGCGAGGCGTTGGCCAGTTCCAGGCCGGTGAGGTCGATGGTCAGTTGCTGGAAATTGAGCAGGGCTTCGAGCCGGCCCTGGGCGATTTCCGGTTGGTAGGGCGTGTAGGCGGTGTACCAACCGGGATTTTCCAGCACGTTGCGCAGGATCACCGTGGGGGTCAGGGTGCCGTGATAACCCATGCCGATCAGGCTGGTCCATACCTGGTTCTGCTCGGCGTAACCGCGCAGTTTAGCCAGGGCGGCCTGCTCGTCCAGCGCTGGCGGCAGGTCCAGCGGACGGTTGAAACGGATGCCCGGCGGCACGGTCTGTTCGATCAGCTCGACCCGGCTGCCCAGGCCCAGGCTGTCGAGCATCGCTTGCTGCTCGGCGGCGTCGGGCCCGAGGTGACGCCGCAGAAAGGCATTGGGATCGCGTAACTGGCTCAAGGACGGCAACTGGGACATGACGGGCTCTCTCTCAGGCGGCGCTCGGCGTCGATGGAACACGGTCAAAGCAGCATAGCAGCCGATCCCGCACGCCGACGGTGTGGCACCCCGGGCGAACCGGTAGCATGATGCTCGACTCCGGCGCGGCCCGCCGCCCTGCCTCGACCACTGTTTATCGGGTATCCCATCGTCATGAGCCAGCTGCCTTTCCTGCCGTTTTCCAAACCCACCATCGATGAAGCCACCATCGCCAGCGTCGGCGAAGTGCTGCGTTCGGGCTGGATCACCAGCGGGCCCAAGGTCCAGGCCTTCGAGGCGCAACTCTCGCAGTACTGCGGCGGGCGCCCGGTGCGCACCTTCAATTCCGGCACCTGCACCATGGAGATCGCCCTGCGTATCGCCGGCATCGGCCCTGGCGATGAAGTCATCACCACGCCGATCTCCTGGGTGGCCACGGCCAACGTGATTCTCGAAGTCGGCGCCACCCCGGTGTTCGCCGACATCGACCCGATCACCCGCAACATCGACCTGGCCCAGGTGGAAGCGGCCATCACGCCACGGACCAAAGCCATCATCCCGGTGTTTCTCGCCGGCCTGCCGGTCGATATGGCGCGCCTCTACGCCCTGGCGCGCAAGCACGGCCTGCGGGTCGTGGAAGACGCCGCCCAGGCGCTGGGCTCAAGCTGGAATGGCGAGCGCATCGGCGCTGGCGGCGACCTGGTGTCTTTCAGTTTCCAGGCCAACAAGAACGTCACCTGCAGCGAAGGCGGCGCCCTGGTGCTGAACACCGCCGAAGAGGCTCGCCTGGCGGAGAAGTACCGACTGCAGGGCGTGACCCGCCACGGCTTCGACGGCCTGGACGTGGACGTGCTGGGCGGCAAATTCAATATGACCGACGTCGCGGCCGCCATCGGCCTGGGCCAGTTCGCCCACCTCGAAACCCTCACCGCTCATCGCCGCGAACTGGCCCGGCATTACTTCGAATGCCTGGGCAGCGACTTCGAAGCTCGCTACGGCGCCCAGCTGCCCCCGGCGGACTTCAGCAACAGCAACTGGCACCTGTTCCAGCTGGTACTGCCGGAGCGGCATGACGGCAAACCAGCGCGGGCGACCTTTATGGAGCAGATGCAGGAGCGCGGGATCGGCATCGGCTATCACTACCCGCCGATTCACCTGCTGAGCCTGTACCGCGAGCGCGGTTTCAAGGAGGGGATGTTCCCGGTGGCGGAACGGGTGGGACGGCTGATCGTCTCGTTGCCGATGTTCACGGCCATGAGCAAGGGCGATGTCGAACGCTCGGTAGCGGCGGTGAAGGCGGTCTTGCAAGAGGCATAAACAGATACCGGCCCCTGAACGGCCAGCCCTTGCACTATTCAAGACGCTCAATGCCCTGCATTGGGCGTTTTTATTTCAGCGATAAAGATAGTTGCCAATCGCTATATATCAGCGCCACCGGCCCGCTTCCTTGTGCCAAAAACCAGACTCCCGACAGAACTTTGTCTAACTGCGCACATAAACACATGATAAGCCAGCACGATTCAAAATATTGAATTTCCGCAATACAGACAGCACCAAAGGCAATAGCCAATAGTTCTATAGTTCAATTTTTTGCATGCTATGTTTACTGATGACTGCGCAGTTGAGACAAAAGGCCACTACGTAGTTGCAAAGACCGTTACAAAATCCATGTTTCAATCTATTCGAAATGGAGTTCAAGAAATGAGCAGCCAACAAATAATTCTATACATCGAAGAACAGCAGTTGATTGCACAAAAAAACAACAACTACAGCCTTTATCTGGCCAAGAAAGTAAACAATGACTTCACTGTCATCTGGCAATCAAAAGGACCTATTGCCACCGTCAACAACCCTAGTTACCAATATAGAAACACTTTCGATGTCACCACCCCGTCGTTCATGGTCAACTACACCAATGACCCGGTCAGCAGTGGCGATGTCACCTTCACCTCCGGCGGCAAGAACCTGCCGATCAGTACCGGCCAGATCACCACCCTCGATGCCAATGGTGTGTTCACCCCGGCCAAGAATGGCGGCGTACCCTCGGACGTGCTGATCAACAACCTGCTGCAAGGCAATCCACATCAAATCCTGCTGGACTCCAACGGCAATAACATCTGGGTGAATCGCCAGAGCGGCATGAACATCGGTACTGCGACGCTGACACCAAAAAGCCAATACCAAGTCTGGTTCGGCAACATTCAGGAAACCGGTTCGTTGATCGCCACCAACCTGTCCAACCCCTATGTGGTGACCCTGCAGGATGGCGGCAGCATCACCATTACCTACACCGACAGTGGAACCTGGGTGACCGGCGAACCGGCCAAACGCCTGAGCGCTGCTGAAATCAAGGCACTTCACGCCAGGGCCGGGATCGCGGCATAGTCCGCGGGACGGGCTCGAGCATCGGTTGCGCGAAGGACGCAGAGCACCACGCGATACCCTTGGCAGTCTTTCGCTCGCAAACGCCGCTCAAACAAGAAAACCCTGTATATCGCCGATCTACAGGGTTTTTTTGTTGATGGCGTCGAACCCGGCCAGCAGGACTCGAGACTCTGCACCGAAATCATCCACGGGATGAACGTGAGACTAGCCATGAGCAAACAGACCATCATCGTCTATATCGAAGAAGATCAACTTGTTGCCCAAAAGGTAAACAACTACAGCCTCTATCTGGCGAAGAAAGTAAACAGTACTTTCACCGTCATCTGGTTTGCAAAGCCCCCCTTCGCCGCACCCAACCAGCCGTCCTATCAATATAAGAACGTCTTCAATATCACCAATGACTCTTACATGGTCAACTTTACAAACACGCCCGTGCAAGAGGGAGATGTCAACTTTACTTCAGGCGGAAAGAACCTGCCCATCAACACCGGCCAGATAACCACCCTGACTAAGTACGGTGTATTCAGCCCTGCAAAGAACGGTGGCACGCCAGGAGATGTTTCAATAAATAACGAACTTTCGGCCAACCCCAGCGAAATATTATTGGACTCTACCGGACTCAATCTCTGGGTGAACTGTTCAGGCGGCATGAATATAGGTGTCGCTACCATGACACCCAAGAACGAGTTTCAATTATGGTTCGGCCCAGGCCAGACAGCGGGCTCGTTAATCCCCAGCACTCTGTCCAATCCTTACACCATCAGCGTGAACGACGGAGAAACCAAAACCGTCACCTACAACAACCAGGGCGCCTGGGTCAGCGGCGAACCGGCACGGAGCCTGACAACAGAAGAAATAGCCGAACTTCATGTCAGGGTAAGCAAAGCCGTGCTGCTGGCCAGATCGCTCCGTCGCTAGGCCAGTGACTTGAGTTGTCGCATTGTCTTAAACGAAAAACGCCGCATATCCGATAAGGGAACACGGCGCTCTTGTAACAGCTTGGCTTGCGGCAGCGGTTATTCGCCGATAGCGGCCTTATAACCGGCTGCGTCGAGCAGCTTCTCAAGATCAGCAGCGTTGGCCGGCTTGAGCTTGAAGATCCAGGCGCCGTACGGGTCGCTGTTGAGCAGTTCCGGGCTGTCGCTCAGGTCTTCGTTGACCGCGATCACTTCGCCGGCCACTGGCGCGTAGATGTCGGAAGCGGCCTTCACCGATTCCACCACACCGGCCTGGTCGCCAGCGCCGAAGACGTTGCCGACTTCGGTCAGCTCGACGAACACCACGTCGCCCAGGGCTTCCTGAGCGTGGTCGCTGATGCCCACGGTCACGGTGCCATCGGCTTCCAGACGGGCCCATTCGTGACTTTCGGCAAAACGCAGGTCAGCAGGGATATCGCTCATGTTCTGTGTCCTCAAGAAGAAATGTCAGCGGTAGATCCCGCCGGAAATAAGTTAGATCAAGGTTTTGCCATGACGCACGAAGGTCGGTTTTACCACCCGGACCGGGTACCACTTGCCACGGATTTCCACTTCTGCCCGGTCGGCGGTAGCCATGGGCACCCGCGCCAGGGCGATCGATTTGCTAAGCGTAGGAGAGAAACTACCACTGGTGATCTCTCCTTCGCCAACATCGGCGATGCGAACCACCTGATGGGCACGCAGCACGCCGCGTTCTTCCAGCACCAGGCCGACCAGTTTGTGCTTCACCCCACCCGCGCGCTCGGCCTCCAGCGCGGTGCGCCCGATGAACTTACGCGACGCCGGCTCCCAGGCGATGCTCCAGGCCATGTTGGCCACCAGCGGTGAAACCTCCTGGTGAATATCCTGACCGTACAGGTTCATGCCGGCCTCCAGGCGCAAGGTATCGCGGGCGCCGAGTCCGATCGGCGAGATCCCCGCGCCCACCAGATCGTTGAAGAACGCCGGGGCCTGGTCGGCCGGCAGGACGATTTCCAGGCCATCCTCACCGGTGTAACCGGTGCGCGCGATGAACCAGTCGCCATCGGCCTGGCCTTCGAAGGGCTTGAGTTGCTGGATCAGCGTGCCGCGCGACTGGGTCACCAGCTCGGCGATCTTGTGGCGGGCGTGGGGCCCCTGGATCGCCAGCATCGCCAGCTCGGAGCGTTCGTGCAGTTGCACCTGGAAAGCGCCCAGCTGCGCCTGCATCCAGGCCATGTCCTGGTCACGAGTGGCGGCGTTGACCACCAGCCGGTAACCGGCTTCGGTGCGGTAGACGATCATGTCGTCGACGATACCGCCGTGCTCGTTGAGCATGGCGCTGTACAAGGCCCTGCCCGGGCTTTGCAGGCGTTCGACGTCGTTGGCCAGCAGGTGCTGGAGCCAGGCCTTGGCCTGGGGGCCGTCGACATCGATCACGGTCATGTGGGATACATCGAAAACCCCGCAATCGCGTCGCACCTGATGGTGCTCCTCGACCTGCGAGCCGTAATGCAGAGGCATATCCCAACCGCCAAAATCGACCATCTTCGCGCCCAGGGCGAGATGAAGGTCATACAGAGGCGTGCGCTGTCCCATGGGTTTCTCCTTCCGGGCGTGGCGAAGGTGCGGGCGGTCGCTGTATGAGCTGGAAGCCTTGAAATAGATGGCTCTCAGACAATTCAAAAGACCCGATCAGAAAGATCGACCACACCGAATGCCGCGCATTGTAGCCGCAAGGTGTGACACTGGCACCTAACCGATTCGATGAGCGGAGCGTCGGATCAGTCCGATCACCGGCAGCAATCCCACCAGGACTAGGGTCAGGGCCGGCAACGCGGCACGCGCCCACTCGCCCTCGCTGGTCATCTCGAAGATCCGCACCGCCAGCGTGTCCCAGCCGAACGGGCGCATCAGCAAGGTGGCGGGCATTTCCTTGAGCACATCGACGAACACCAGCAACGCCGCGCTCAGGGTGCCGGGCAGCAACAGCGGCAGATACACTTTGAAAAACAGTCGCGGTCCGCTGACCCCCAGGCTGCGCGCTGCTTCCGGTAACGAGGGGCGGATCCGCGCCAGGCTGCTTTCCAGCGGCCCGTAGGCCACCGCGATAAACCGTACCAGATAGGCCAGCAGCAACGCCGCCAGGCTGCCCAGCAGCAACGGCTTGCCCGCCCCACCCAGCCAGCCCGACAGCGGGATCACCAGCTCGCGGTCCAGATAACTGAAGGCCAGCATGATCGACACGGCCAGCACCGAGCCCGGCAAGGCATACCCCAGGTTGGCCAGGCTGACGCCGGAGCGGATCGCCCGGGTCGGCGCCAGCCGTCGGGCGAACGCCAGCAGCAGGGCCACGCTGACCGTGATCAGGGCCGCCATGGCGCCCAGGTACAGGGTGTGCAGGATCAGCCCGGCATAACGCTCGTCGAGGTCGAAACGGCCACGCTGCCAGAACCACACCACCAGTTGCAGCACTGGGATGACAAAGGCGCAGGCGAACACCAACGCGCACCAACTGGTGGCCGCCAGGGCCTTGATGCCATGCAGGTGGTACAGCGCCTTGCCCCGCGGCCGCTCGTTGCCGGAGCGACTGGCGCCACGGGCGCGACGCTCGCCGTACAGCACCAGCATCACCGCCAGCAGCAACAGGCTGGCCAGTTGCGCGGCGCTGGACAGGCTGAAGAAGCCATACCAGGTCTTGTAGATGGCGGTGGTGAAGGTGTCGAAGTTGAACACCGCCACCGCGCCGAAATCGGCCAGGGTTTCCATCAGCGCCAGGGCCACGCCGGCACCGATGGCCGGCCGCGCCATGGGCAGGGCCACGCGCCAGAACGCCTGCCAGGGCGTCTGCCCAAGCACCCGCGCGGCTTCCATCAGGCCTTTGCCCTGGGCCAGGAACGCGGTGCGCGCCAGCAGGTACACATAGGGATAGAACACCAGCACCAGGACCAGGATCACCCCGCCGGTGGAACGCACCCGCGGCAGGCGCAGGCCCGTGCCGAACCATTCGCGCAGCAGGGTCTGCACCGGGCCGGAAAAGTCCAGCAGGCCGACGAAGACAAAGGCCAGCACGTAGGCCGGAATCGCAAAGGGCAGCATCAGCGCCCAGTCCAGCCAGCGCCTTCCGGGAAACTCGCAGAGGCTGGTCAGCCAGGCCAGACTCACGCCCAGCAGCGTCACGCCGACACCGACGCCCAGCACCAGGGTCAGGGTGTTGCCCAGCAGGCGCGGCATCTGGGTCTCCCACAGGTGCGACCAGATCTGCTGGTCGATCACCTGCCACGACAGCAGCAGCACGCTCAGCGGCAGCAGCACCAGGGCGGCGACGGCAAAAACCAGCGGGTACCAGCGACGTTGGGCGGGATGGGCCACGAAAGACTCTCGAACGAGATGGATCAATAAAAGGCAATTACGAACCGGTTAAACAAAACGCCCCGCAAAGGCGGGGCGCAGTATAACCAGCGGATCAGTTCCAGCCAGCACGGTCCATCAGGCGAATGGCCTCGGCCTGGCGCTTGCCGGCGACTTCCACCGGCAGGGTGTCGGCCACGAACTTGCCCCAGGCGGCCACTTCGGCGGACGGCGGAACGCTCGGGTTGGCCGGGAACTCCTGGTTCACGTCGGCGAAGATCTTCTGCGCTTCCTCGGTGGTCATCCATTCCACCAGGGCCTTGGCGGCTTCCGGGTGCGGTGCGTACTTGGTCAGGCCGATGCCCGACAGGTTGACGTGCACGCCGCGGTCACCCTGGTTCGGCCAGAACAGTTTGACCGGCAGATCCGGCTTCTGCTTGTGCAGGCGGCCGTAGTAGTAGGTGTTGACGATGCCCACGTCGCACTGGCCGGCGCTGATCGCCTCGAGCACCGCGACGTCGTCGGAGAACACGTCGGTGGACAGGTTGTTGACCCAGCCCTTGACGATTTCTTCGGTTTTCGCCGCGCCGTGGGTTTCGATCAGGGTCGCGGTCAGCGACTGGTTGTAGACCTTCTTCGCCGTGCGCAGGCACAGCCGGCCTTCCCACTGCTTGTCAGCCAGGGCTTCGTAGGTGGTCAGTTCGGACGGTTTCACCCGCGCGGTGGAGTAGGCGATGGTCCGCGCCCGCAGGCTCAGGCCGGTCCAGGCGTGCGAGGCGGCGCGGTATTGCAGGGGGATGTTGGTGTCGATCACCTTGGAGGTGAACGGCTGCAGGATGCCCATCTGCTCGGCTTGCCACAGGTTGCCGGCATCGACGGTGAGCAGCAGGTCGGCGGTGGCGTTCTCGCCCTCGGCCTTGATCCGCTGCATCAGCGGCGCTTCCTTGTCGGTGATGAACTTCACCTGGACCCCGGTTTTCTGGGTGTAGAGATCGAAGACCGGCTTGATCAGTTCGTCGATACGCGAGGAGTAGACCACCACTTCGTCGGCTGCCTGGACAGTGCCGCCAATGAGGGTGAGGGCCAGGGCGGTCAGTAGACGCTTCGGTGCCAACATGGGAGCGGTCTCTCGAAATCAAAGGGGAGTAAATGATAAGGACTACTATTTAGCTTCTCAAACTGAACCGGAGGGCGAGGCGTTACGAGATGTTGCTGATGCATCGCCAACGTCGGTTCAGAGCAGACGCGCGCCCACACATGTCCGCGCGGCCCCCTGCGGGAGCCGCCGGTGAGCGGTTCGACTACTCGCGATAACGGTCAGGCCTTGGCCAGTTCCGGCAGATCCCCGCTGAGGCCCAACGCCTGGCGCACGAACAGCGCCTTGGCCTCGGGCATCTGGTCGACCATTTTCAACCCGGTATTACGCAACCAGCGCAGCGGCAGCGGATCGGCCTGGAACAGCCGTTCGAAGCCTTCCATCGCCGCCATCAACGCCAGGTTGTGCGGCATGCGCCGCCGCTCGTAACGGCTGAGCACCTTGGTGTCGGCCAGGCGTTCGCCACGGCTGGCCGCCTGCAGCAGCACCTCGGCCAACACCGCGGCATCGAGGAAGCCCAGGTTGACCCCCTGCCCGGCCAGTGGATGGATGGTATGGGCCGCGTCGCCGATCAGGGCCAGGCCTTGCGCCACGTAACGCTTGGCATGACGCTGGCGCAAAGGCACGCAGAGCCGCGGATCGGCGCTCAACACCGCGCCCAGGCGGCCTTCGAAGGCGCGCTCCAGCTCTCGGCAGAAGTCGCTGTCGTCCAGCGCCATCAGGCGTTCGGCCTCACTGGGCGTGGTCGACCAGACGATCGAACACCAATCGTGCAGTCCGTCGCGCTCCAGCGGCAGGAACGCCAGCGGGCCGTTGTCGGTGAAACGCTGCCAGGCGGTCCTCTGGTGCGGCTCGGCGCAACGCACGCTGGTGACGATGGCGTGATGCAGGTAATCCCATTCACGGGTAGCGCAGCCGGTCAGGCGCCGCACCGCCGAATTGGCGCCATCGGCGGCAATTACCAGTGGGGCGCGCAGACTGCGGCCGTCGGCCAGGGTCAGCAGCCAGTCGTCGCCGGAACGGCGCATCTGCTCCAGGCGGGCGTTGGCCAGCAGGCCGATGTCGCAGTTGTGCAGGCGCTCCAGCAGCGCGTCCTGGACCACGCGGTTTTCCACGATGTGGCCCAGCGCCTCGGCATGCACGCTGGCGGCCGAGAAGTGAATCTGCCCGGTGCCGCTGCCATCCCAGACCTGCATCTCGGCATACGGGCTGCTGCGCCGCCGGGTCACCCCTTCCCAGACACCCAGGCGCTCGAGAATCCGCTGGCTGGCCGCCGACAATGCGCTCACCCGCGGCTCGAACGGTGCTTCGTCGTCGAAGGGCTTGACCTTCAGCGGGCTGCCATCGAGCAGCAGCACTTCCAGGCCGCTGTCCTGCAACGCCAGCGCCAGGGCGCTCCCGACCATTCCGGCCCCGACAATCAGCAGATCTGCACGCATTTCCATGCTTTAAGCCTGTCTCGCTTGCGGCTTGAGCCGCACGTAAAGGGTTTTGTCGAACCGCGCTACCTGGCTGCCGACACTGTGCTGGATTTCCATGCCCGGTCGCGGACTCAGCCACTCACGCATCGGGACGGGTACCCAGGCCCATGGCTTGCCGCGCGAACCAGCGTTTGGCCGGTGGCAGCAGGTCCAGGCCCAGTAGCCCGATATTGCGCCCCAGGGACACCAGCGGCAGCTTGCTGCCGAACAGCCGGGTGACCTGGTCGGAGAAGCCCACGGTCAGGTCCTGGTCCAGACGCTGCCGCTCACGGTAGGCCTGCAAGATACTGAAATCGCCCGGCGGCGTCGGGCTGACCAGCAAGGCATCGGCCAGCGCCTGGGCGTCGCGCAACGACAGGTTGAAACCCTGCCCGGCAATCGGGTGCAGGCTATGGGCGGCGTTGCCCAGCACCACCAGGTGAGGACGCACCTGCTCCTCGGCCTCCACCAGCGCCAGCGGGTAAAGATGCCGCGCGCCGACCTGTTTCAGGGTGCCCAGGCGATAACCGAATACCCCCTGCAATTCGCTGAGGAAGCTGCGCTCGTCCAGCGCGGCCAGGCGCTGCGCGTCCATGCCCAGGCGGGTCCAGACCAGTGCGCAGCGGTTGTCCGGCAGCGGCAGCAGGGCCATCGGGCCGTCGTCGGTGAAGCGCTCGAAGGCCATGCCGTTATGGGCTTCGCTCGGGGTGATATTGGCGATCAGCGCGCTCTGGTTGTAGGGGCGCTTTTTCACCCCGATCCCCAGTTGCTCGCGCAGCCCCGAGCGACCGCCGTCGGCCAGCACCGCCAGTTCGCAATCCAGGCTGGTTTCATCGTTGAGAGTCAGGCGGTAGCCATCTTCCAGCGGCTCCATGCGCGTGACTTCGGCCGGGCAGCGCCAGCTCACCACGTCCTTGTCCAGCCCCTGCCACAGGCATTGGCCGAGCCAGGCGTTTTCCACCACATAACCGAGGGCGGGAACACCCTCCTCCATGGCCGACAGCCGCGCGGTGGAAAACCGCCCACGGTCGGAGACATGGATCTGTTTGATCGGCTCGGCGCGGCGGGAGATTTCCTGCCACACACCCAGCCGTTGATAGATCTGCCGCGCGCCGAACGACAGCGCCGAAGAGCGCGCATCGTAGCTGGGCTGATAGGTATCGCCCGGAGCGAACGGCTCGATCAGCACGATCTTCCAGCCGCGCTCCTTGGCGCCGGCCTGCAAGGCCAGGGCCAGGCTGGCACCGACCAGACCACCGCCGATGATCGCCAGATTGACCCGGTTCATGCTGCGCAGCTCCGTGCGGCGGCCATCAGGGCCTCGATCTCGGCCACGGTCTTGGGCACGCCACCGGTGAGAATTTCACAGCCTTGCTTGGTTACCACCACGTCATCCTCGATGCGCACGCCAATGCCGCGCCATTTCTTCGCCACGTTCTGATTGTCCGGCGCGATGTAGATGCCCGGCTCGACCGTCAGGGCCATGCCGACTTCCAGTACCCGCCATTCGCCGCCGACCTTGTACTCGCCGACATCATGTACATCCATGCCCAGCCAGTGGCCGGCGCGATGCATGTAAAACGCCTTGTAGGCTTCGCTGGCGATCAACTCGTCCACCTCGCCTTCGAGCAGACCCAGCTTGACCAGCCCGGAGGTGATCACCCTGACGGTCGCTTCATGGGCCTGGTTCCAGTGCTTGTTCGGCGCGATCTCGGCAAAGGCGGCTTCCTGGGAGGCCAGCACCAGCTCGTAGATCGCCTTCTGCTCGGCGGAAAACTTGCCATTCACCGGCCAGGTGCGGGTGATATCGCTGGCATAACAATCGATCTCGCAACCGGCGTCGATCAGCACCAGATCGCCGTCCTTGAGCAACGCGTCGTTCTGCTGGTAATGCAGGATGCAGCTGTTGCGCCCAGCGGCGACGATCGAGCCGTAGGCCGGCATCTTCGCCCCGCCCCGGCGGAACTCGTAGTCCAGCTCGGCTTCCAGGCTGAATTCGTACAGGCCGGCACGGCTGGCCTGCATGGCCCGGATATGGGCCTGGGCGGAAATCCGCGCGGCCTCGCGCATCACCTTCACTTCCGCCGCCGATTTATACAGGCGCATGTCGTGCAGCAGATGATCCAGGGCAACGAATTCGTTCGGCGGCTGGGCGCCCAGGTGTGCCTTGGAGCGGATCACGTTGATCCATTCCATCAGGTGGCGATCGAACTCGGGGTTGCTGCCCATGGCCGAATACACCCGGTCGCGGCCTTCGATAAGGCCCGGCAGGATGTCGTCGATGTCGGTAATGGGGAAGGCATCGTCGGCGCCGTAATCGCGGATCGCGCCCTCCTGGCCAGCCCGCAGGCCATCCCAGAGTTCGCGCTCGGCATTACGCTCACGGCAGAACAGGATGTACTCGCCATGTTCGCGACCGGGCATCAGCACGATCACCGCCTGGGGTTCTGGGAAACCGCTTAGGTACTGGAAATCGCTGTCCTGGCGGTAGACATGCTCGACATCGCGGTTGCGGATCGCCACCGCGGCAGCCGGCAGGATCGCGATGCTGTTGGGTTCCATCTGCGCCATGAGCGCCTTGCGGCGGCGGGTGTATTCCGATTTCGGGATATGGATCATGGGCAGACGGATTTCCCTATCGAGCGATCAGTGCAGAGAAGGCTTGGCGGCCGGTTCAACCGTCTTGTTGGTCTCGGTGAACAGCAGCAGCGGGGCGACCCGCAGGTATTCCATCACTTCCATGTAGTCGCTTTCGCCGTCGTCGGACTCTTCCAGCGCGTCCTGTACCTGGGCGATCGCCGCCAGGTCCTGCAGCACTTCCGTGGCCTCGGTGCTCAGGGCACTGCTGTCGCGGGAGTTCAGGCCGAAGCCGGTGAGGAAACCCTGGCACCACTGACCCAGGGCCGCGGCGCGCTCGGCCAGCGGGGCGTCGTCGGTGGGCAGCAGCAGGACGACAGTCATGTCATCGCTGGTCAGCTCGCCCTTGACCATTTCCTGCAGGCCGATCAAGGCGTTGCGAACATTGTCCTGCGGCTCGCCTTCGAGCAGCTCGGCGGCGTCGATCAGCCAGCCGTCGACTTCGAAGCCGGCGCCGGCGCAACTGCGACCCAGCAACAGGCCATGCAATTCGGCGGGCGAGACAGGGTGACCGCTGCTGCTGAGCAGGGTGGCGAAGGCGTTGTACGGGGAATTCTGAATGGGCATGGGCAGCTAGGCGCCAAGCGGCGCAATGTCTAGAATGGAGGCCTTGTATCCTAGCATCGGCAGACGCGCCAAGACCATCGAGGCCGTCAACTCGTTTGCCCAGGCAGTTGCCACTCATCAGACAAATCCAGTGGGATCCAATGGAAGACACCGATCTGCAAGCGCTGATGGCTAGACTCGAACTGCTAATTGGCCGGGTCGAGCAACTAAAGAGTCAAAACGCACTCTTATTAGCTCAGGAAAAGACTTGGCGCGAGGAACGCGCGCACCTCATTGAAAAAAACGAAATCGCCCGGCGTAAGGTCGAATCGATGATTTCGCGCCTCAAGGCCCTGGAGCAAGACTCATGAGTTCAAGCAATAGCGTTACCGTGCAGATCCTCGACAAAGAGTACTCGATCATCTGCCCCCAGGAAGAGCGTAGCAATCTGGTGAGCGCCGCCCGGTACCTGGATGGCAAGATGCGCGAGATCCGCAGCAGCGGCAAAGTCATTGGCGCCGATCGTATCGCGGTGATGGCCGCCCTCAATATCACCCACGATCTGCTGCACAAGCAGGACCGCCCTGACGTGCAAGCCAGCGGTTCGACCCGCGAACAGGTGCGCGACCTGCTCGAGCGCGTGGATCTGGTGCTCGCCACCGACACCGATACAACCAAGGCTGATTCCTGAGGGTGGTTGCGGTATAATCCCCACCACTCCCTGGGGTGCTTGCCAGTTGGCGATGTCCCTGAGCCGATTCGCACTACCCTGGAAGTTGCACGTTGGGCCGGTGTGCATGTCCGCTAGACGGAAAGCCTTAACGCCTACTGCATCTTCCGCCTTGAACTTTCGGGTTCAAGGGCTAAGTCGACAGCGGTTCATCCGGGGAGCCTGAATTCCATGCCAATGCCAGCTATGCAAATAGCTGGCATTGTTTTTTTGGGGCTCCGCTTTTTCAGTTCCGTTTTTTTCGGCTCCGTTTTTTTCGATCAGGGTTATTTGGTACGCTGTCCTGCCGTACTCCTCCCGGACCCGAGCGACCATGACCGAACCGGCGCCGCTTTCCCGCCCGCAACTTCGACGCATCCTGCGCAAAGCCCGCCGCGCCCTCACCGCCAGCGAACAACGCCAGGCCTCTCGTGGGCTGTATCGGCAACTGGCACAGCATCCGCTGTTCCGCCGCGCCAGGCACATCTCCCTTTACCTGCCCATGGACGGTGAAATCGACCCGCGCCCGCTGCTGCTGGCCGCGCAACGCCGGGGCAAGGCGACTTACCTGCCGGTGCTCAGCGCCTGGCCACGGACCAAGATGGTGTTTCAGCGAGTTCGCCCCGGCGAAAAGCTGCGCCCCAACCGCTTCCGCATTCCCGAGCCACAGGTGAGCCTGGCCCGGCAACGCAAGGTCTGGGCCCTGGATCTGGTGCTGTTGCCGCTGGTCGGCTTCGATGAGGCGGGCGGACGCCTGGGAATGGGCGGTGGTTTCTATGATCGCAGCCTGGCCTATCTGGCCCGGCGCAAAAGCTGGCGCAAGCCGACGCTACTGGGGCTGGCCCACGAATGTCAGAAAGTCGCGAAACTGGATCAGGCGAGCTGGGATGTACCGCTGCAAGGAACGGTGACTGACAAGAAATGGTATTTCGCGAAATAGGCGCCACCAGGAGAGAGCGGCGCCTTGGAAGGAATCAACGCTTGTAAGGCTGCTGCTGTTGCGCAAGTTCGACCGGTGCGTCGGTCTTGTTGGCCCACAGGCTCTGCGCATAACCGGTTGTCACTACGCCCAAACCGAACAAAATAACCAAAATCCATAGTAAATCCGGTTTGCGTTGCATCGATTGCCCCCCTCAGGCAAATCCCACACGATGACAGCGACGGTTTCCATAACAGGCCGTGCAGCAGCGTCAAGCTTAAAATCCCGGCATTCTGCGATAACGTGAACCGACACGCAAATGCTGGCGTCAACCGACTGTCGGTTTGTCATAAAATTGCCCGACAACTTGCCCACGTCCCTCTGGAGAGCACAGAAAATGGCCTATTGGCTGATGAAATCCGAACCGGAAGAACTCTCGATCGAGGGCCTGGCGCTCAAGAAACAGGCGTGCTGGGACGGCGTACGCAACTACCAGGCACGAAACTTCCTGCGCAACATGGCGGTGGGTGACCAATTCTTCTTTTATCACTCCAGCTGTCCCGAACCGGGCATCGCCGGGATCGGCCAAATCATCGAGGCCGCCTACCCCGACCCGACCGCCCTGGAACCGGAAAACCCGCATTTCGATCCCAAGGCCAGCGCCGAGAAAAATGCCTGGAGCGCCGTCGACGTCGCCCATGTCGAAACCTTCCCCAAGGTGCTGCGCCTGGATTATCTGAAGCAGCAAACCGCCCTCGCCGAACTGCCCCTGGTGCAGAAAGGCAGCCGGCTGTCCGTGATGCCAGTGACCGCCGAACAGTGGGCGGCGGTGCTCGCGCTGCGCTGAACAGGCCGCAAGCGATACTCAGGCAGGCATCCCGCGCACAACGTACTAGGCTTGCCCGTTCATTTGACGGACATCAAGTCGCCCAACGGCTTGAGCCGCCAGACTAGGACGCTACTGCCGCAGGGATGTCCCCAATGCCGACGAATCACCGTTCCTCCCGCCTTTTTGCCTTCGCCTTGCTGGCATTGCTGCTGATCGCGGGCGGCTTTGGTTACTGGAAGTCCACCCTGGACCGCCTGCCCGAAGGCCTGAGCATGGGCAACGGCCGGCTTGAAGCCACAGAGGTGCAGATCGCCAGCAAGACGCCCGGACGCCTGGCCGAAGTGCTCGTCGACGAAGGCGACAGAGTGTCCAAGGACCAGCTGCTGGCCCGCATGGACACCCGCACCCTGGAGGCCCAGCGCGCCCAGGCCGAGGCCGACGTGGTGCGCACCCGGGAAAACCTCGCGGCGGCCGAAGCCAATGTGCAGCTGCGCCAGAGCGAACTGCTGCTGGCCAACCAGGAACTCAAGCGTTCCCGGGAACTGTTCAACCGTGGTTACGCCAGCCAGCAGATCATCGACCAGCAGCAGGCGCGCCTGAACACCGGCAACGCCGCCGTCCAGGCAGCCCAGGCCCAGGTCGCCGCGGTGCGCGCCGCCATTGGCTCGGCCAAGGCCATGGTCGCCCAGCTGACCAGCGAGATCGACGACAGCAGCCTGCGCGCGCCCATCGACGGCATCATCCAATTGCGCCTGGCCGAACCGGGCGAAGTGCTGGGCGCCGGCGGCCGGGTGTTGCTGCTGATCGACCCGAGCGACCAGTACATGAACCTCTACCTGTCCGCCTCGGTGACCGGGCGCCTGGCTGTCGGCAGCGAGGCGCGGATCCTGCTCGACGCCCTGCCCGATCAGCCGCTGCCGGCGAAGATCAGCTTTGTCGCGGCCAAGTCCCAGTTCACCCCCAAGGAAGTGGAAACCCGCGATGAACGCCAAAAACTGGTGTTCCGCGTCAAGCTGCGGCTGACCCAACCCAGCGCCGTACCGCAGGCCAAGCCGGGCATGCCCGGCGCCGGTTACGTGCGCACCGCGACCGTGGACTGGCCGGCCAACCTGCAATGAACGAACTGGCGCTGCAGGCCACGGGCATCAACCACCGTTATGGCTCGCAACAGGCCCTGGTCGACCTTGCCTTCAGCCTGCCCGGCGGCACCCGCTGCGGATTGATCGGCCCGGATGGCGCAGGCAAGTCGAGCCTGCTGGGCTTGATCGCCGGGGTGAAGAAGCTGCAGCAGGGTCAACTGCAGGTGCTCGGCGGCTCCATCGAACAACGCCGCCATCGCAACAGCCTGTACGCGCGGATCGCCTTCATGCCCCAGGGCCTGGGCGGCAACCTGTATCCCGAGCTGTCGATCGAGGAAAACATTCGCTTCTTCGCCACCCTGTTCGGCCTGTCGAAAATCGAATGCGAACAGCGCATGCACAACCTGCTGCTGGCCACCGACCTGCTGCGTTTCGCCGAACGGCCCGCGGGCAAGCTGTCCGGCGGGATGAAGCAGAAGCTCGGGCTGTGCTGCGCATTGATCCATGAGCCGGACCTGCTGATCCTCGACGAACCCACCACGGGCGTCGATCCGCTGTCCCGCCGGCGCTTCTGGGAACTGGTGGACGAGGTTCGCCGCCAGCGCCCGCAACTGACACTGCTGGTGGCCACCGCCTATATGGAGGAAGCCGAGCAGTTCGAGCACTGCCTGATGCTCGACCGCGGCCGGCTGATTGCCCAGGGCTTGAGCCGGGAACTGGCCATCGCCACGCCCAGCGGCAAGCTCGACGATGCCTTCACCCACTTTCAAGGCGACAGCGGGCACGACAACCAGCCGCTGGTGATCCCGCCAAGAACCACGGACAACCAGCAAATTGCTATCGAAGCCCATGAGCTGACCCTGCGTTTCGGCGACTTCACGGCCGTGAACAAGGTCAGCTTCGCCATTGGCCGGGGCGAGATTTTCGGCTTTCTCGGCTCCAACGGCTGCGGCAAGACCACCACCATGAAGGTCCTGACCGGGCTGATGCCGGCCACCGAAGGCAGCGCCAGGCTGCTGGGCAATCCGGTGGACGCCAGGGACCTCGCCACCCGCAAGCGCGTGGGATTCATGTCCCAGAGCTTTTCGCTGTACGGCGAACTCAGCGTGCGCCAGAACCTGGTGCTGCACGCCCGGCTGTTCGACCTGCCCAAGGCCGAGAGCGGCCCGCGGATCGAAGAGCTGATCCGCCGCTTCACTCTCCAGGAGATCGCCGATCAACCCTCCGGCGCCCTGCCCCTGGGCTTGCGTCAACGCCTGTCCCTGGCGGTGGCGGTGCTGCACCGCCCGGAAGTGCTGATTCTCGACGAGCCGACCTCGGGCGTGGACCCGGCGGCCCGCGACGACTTCTGGCGGCTGTTGATCGAGCTGTCGCGGGAACAGGGGGTAACGATCTTCCTGTCCACCCACTTCATGAACGAAGCCCAGCGCTGCGACCGCATCTCGCTGATGCACGCCGGCAAGGTATTGGCCTGCGATACACCGGCCGCCCTGCAGCAACAGTTCGCCGGCGAAACCCTGGAGGCCGCTTTTGTCCGCTGCCTGGAAGACGCCCAGGGCGCGCCGGAACCTGCTCCCCCGGCGACCGCCCAGCCCGAAGTCAGCAGCGCCATTCACAGCGACAGTCGGCGCTTGCGCCTGTCACGCCTGATCGCCGTGGCCACCCGCGAAGGCAAGGAGCTGTTGCGCGACCGGGTGCGCCTGGGGTTCGCCCTGCTCGGGGCGCTGTTCATGATGGTGATCTTTGGCTACGGCATTTCCCTGGACGTGGAAAACCTCGCCTTCGCCGTCTACGACCAGGACCAGACCCCGCAAAGCCGCGCTTACCTGGAAGCCTTCCGCAGCTCCCGCTACTTCAAGGAGCAGCAGCCGATCCGCGATGCCGCCGAACTGCATCGGCGCCTGCAACGCTCGGAGATCAAGCTGGCCCTGGAGATTCCCCCCGGTTTCGGTCGCGACCTGTACGCCGGGCGCCAGCCCGCGGTGGCCGCCTGGCTCGACGGCGGCATGCCGTTTCGCGCCGAGACCAGCCGCAACTATGTCGAGGCGGTGCATCAGGCCAATATCGAATCGCTCGCCGAACACAGCAGCCCGGCTCTGGGGCGAGCACCCGCGGCCCGCCTGGAAACCCGCTTTCGCTACAACCAGGACGTGGTCAGCGTGAATGCCATCGGCCCTGGCGTGATGGCACTGATCCTGGCGTTCATCCCGGCGATGCTCACGGCGCTGGGCATCGTGCGCGAGAAGGAGCTGGGCTCGATCACCAACTTCTACGCCACGCCACTCAAGCGCCTGGAGTTTCTCCTGGGCAAACAGGCGCCTTACCTGGGCCTGAGCCTGATCAACCTGGCGCTGCTGGTGGCCATGAACCGTTGGTTGTTCGGCGTGCCCTTCAAGGGCAGCGGCCTGACCCTGGCCTTCGGCGGCCTGCTGTATGTGCTGGCCACTACCAGCCTGGGCCTGCTGATTTCCGCGTTCACCCGTACCCAGATCGCGGCGATCCTCGGCACCATGATCATCACCAGCCTGCCGACCATCCAGTTCTCCGGGCTGATCGTGCCGCGCTCGTCGCTGGACGGCGCCGCGGCGCTGATGGGGCAGCTGTTCCCCGCTGGTTACTTTCTCGACATTGCCGTCGGCACCTTCACCAAGGCCCTGGACCTGCGCCAGCTGTGGCCGCAGTGCCTGGCGCTGTTCGGGTTCTTCCTCGGGTTCACCGGGCTGAGCCTGGCGATGCTGAAAAAACAGGAGGCCTGATGCACCGGTTCAGCCACATCCTGCGCCTGGGCCTCAAGGAGCTCACCAGCCTGCGACACGACAGCGTGTTGCTGCTGTTTCTGCTGTACGCCTTCACCGTGGCCATCTACATGCCGGCGGCCGGTTCGGTGATCGGCGTGCACAACGCCAGCGTGGCGCTGGTGGACGAAGACCACAGCCAGCTCTCGCGCCAGTTGGCCGAGGCCTTGCAACCACCGGAATTCCAGAGCCCGGTGCAGTTGCCCTACAACCAGTTGGACCAGGTCCTGGACAGCGGCCAGTTCACCTTCGTCATCAACGTGCCGGCCAACTTCCAGAGCGATCTGCTGGCCGGGCGCCAACCCAGCGTGCAAGTGAATGTCGACGCCACGGCCATGAGCCAGGCCTTCATGGGCGCCGGTTATATCGGGCGGATTTTCCAGCGCGAACTACTCAACTACAGCCAGGCCGACCCGGCGAGCCGGATGCCTGCACTGTTGACCAGTCGCGCGCTGTTCAACACCAATCTGCAGGGCGGCTGGTTTCTCGCGGTGATCCAGATCGTCAACAACATCACCATCCTGGCCATTGTCCTGACCGGAACGGCGCTGCTGCGCGAGCGCGAGCACGGCACCCTCGACCATCTGCTGGTACTGCCGCTGACCGCCCTGGAAATCATGCTGGCGAAGATCTGGAGCAACATGCTGGTGGTGGTGCTCTGCACCTGGGTGTCGCTGGAGGTGATCGTCAAGGGTGTGCTGGGCGTGCCGCTGGCCGGCTCGCTGGCGCTGTTCCTCGCGGTGACCGGGCTTTACCTGTTCGCCAGCACCGCGCTGGGGATCTTTCTCGCCACGCTGGCGCGCTCGACCCCGCAATTCGGCTTGCTGGCGATTCCGGTGATCATCCCGATGTTGCTGCTATCGGGCGGCAGTACCCCGCTGGACAGCATGCCCCAGTGGCTGCAATGGGTGATGCAGGGCTCGCCGTCGACCCACTTCGTCAGCCTCAGCGCCGCGATTCTGTTTCGCGACGCCGGCATTGAAGTGGTCTGGCCAGACCTGCTAGCCCTGACAGTGATCGGCCTGCTGTTCTTCGGCATCGCCTTGGCGCGGTTCCGCAAGAGCCTGGCGTCCTGAGGTGATCTCGATGACTTCTTGTAGGAGCGAAGCGCTCGCGATCAGCCGCCAGGCTGGAACTGGGCGGGGCTCGCCCTATTGCTATCGCGGGCAAGCCTCGCTCCTACAGATCCAGCATTACTGGATGATCAGGTTGTTGAACAGCAGGTCTTCCACCACCGGCTTGCCGGTTTCGTCGTTCATCACCTGCTGGGTCTGCTTCAGGGCTTCCTGGCGCAGTTTTTCCTTGGCTTCGACGTTGTTCATGGTTTCCGTGGTCTGCTGGGCGAACAGCGCCACCAGCTGGTTGCGGATCAACGGCTCGTTGGCCTTCACCGCCTGGGCGGCGGCATCGCCGGTCACCCGCAGGGCGACGTCGGCCTTGTAGACCTTGAGCTTCGGGCCGCCATCCAGACCGTAGTTGCCCACGAACGGCGGGTTCAGGCTGATGTAACTGACTTTCGGTGCTTCGCCCTCTTTGGCTTCCTCGGCCATGGCTGCCATCGGCAGAGACAGGGCCAGCATCAACATGATCCACGCTTTCACAATTCGCTCCTTATCCGGTAGGCGGTCTAGCATAAAGGCCCCTGCGCCCGTGCCCAAGCACAAAGCTTATGGCTGGCTATCAGGCCGGGGCATGCTCGTTGACCGCGTTATTCACCCACCTACACTTATCGGCCATCACTCCCAAAGGAATAGCCCTGATGAAAGCCGTGCTGTGCAAAGCCTTCGGCCCCGCCGAAACGCTGGTGCTGGAAGACGTCGCGAGTCCTGTACCGAAGAAGAACGAAATCCTGCTGCAGGTGCACGCGGCCGGGGTGAACTTCCCGGACACGCTGATCATCGAGGGCAAATACCAGTTCAAGCCGCCCTTTCCGTTCTCGCCCGGTGGCGAAGCCGCGGGGGTGGTCGGCGCCGTCGGTGAGAAGGTCGGCCACCTCAAGGTCGGCGACCGGGTCATGGCACTGACCGGCTGGGGCAGCTTCGCCGAGGAAGTCGCGGTACCAGGCTACAACGTGCTGCCGATTCCAGCGTCGATGGACTTCAACACCGCCGCCGCCTTCAGCATGACCTACGGCACCTCGATGCATGCCCTCAAGCAACGCGGCAACCTGCAGCCGGGTGAAACCCTGCTGGTGCTCGGCGCTTCCGGCGGTGTCGGCCTGGCGGCGGTGGAAATCGGCAAGGCCATGGGCGCCCGGGTCATCGCCGCCGCCAGCAGCGCCGAGAAACTCGCGGTGGCCAAGGCCGCCGGCGCCGACGAATTGATCAACTACAGCGAAACCAGCCTGAAGGACGAGATCAAGCGCCTGACCGACGGCCAGGGCGCCGATGTGATCTACGACCCGGTCGGCGGCGACCTGTTCGACCAGGCCATCCGCGCCATCGCCTGGAACGGCCGGCTGCTGGTGGTGGGTTTCGCCAGCGGGCGCATTCCCGAGCTGCCGGTCAACCTGGCGCTGCTCAAGGGCGCCGCGGTGATCGGCGTGTTCTGGGGTTCGTTTGCCCAGCGCCAGCCCCAGGACAACGCGGCGAACTTCCAGCAGCTGTTCGGCTGGTTCGCCGAAGGCAAGTTGAAACCGCTGGTCTCGCAGGTCTACCCGCTGAGCAACGCCGCCAGCGCCATCAACGATCTTGGCCAGCGCAAGGCGGTGGGCAAGGTGGTGGTCCAGGTTCGCTGAACCTCCCCTTTTCTTTATGTAGGAGCGAGCTTGCTCGCGATAGCGGTGTGACAGTCGACTTCATTACTGACTGTCGGATCGCCATCGCGAGCAAGCTCGCTCCTACACAGAAGCATCAGGTACGTCCTCCACTTATCTTTAAGCGACATGTTCGTAAAAGAACATGCAAATGCTCCTGCGTTGCGTGCTCCCAGATAAGATGCAGTGCTATTTTCGGTAACGAAACTGTAACATTCGCATCCGCAGTCAAAACAAGAAATTTGGAGCTCTTGAATGTTTGCTTTCTTTCGACCTGCCGCACATCAGGCGCCCCTGCCTGACGAAAAAATAGACAGTACCTACCGCCGCCTGCGCTGGCAGATCTTCGCCGGGATCTTCATCGGCTACGCCGGCTACTACCTGCTGCGCAAGAACTTCTCCCTGGCCATGCCGTACCTGATCGAAGAGGGTTACACCCGCGGTCAACTGGGCCTGGCCATGTCGGCGATCGCCATCGCCTACGGCCTGTCCAAGTTCCTCATGGGCCTGGTGTCCGACCGCTCCAACCCGCGCTACTTCCTGCCCTTCGGCCTGCTGGTGTCGGCCGGGGTGATGTTCATTTTCGGTTTCGCACCCTGGGCCACGTCCAGCGTGACCATGATGTTCATCCTGCTGTTCATCAACGGCTGGGCACAGGGCATGGGCTGGCCGCCAAGCGGACGGACCATGGTGCACTGGTGGTCGCAGAAGGAACGCGGCGGCGTGGTTTCGGTATGGAACGTGGCGCACAACGTTGGCGGCGGCCTGATCGGCCCGCTGTTCCTGCTCGGCATGGGCTGGTTCAACGACTGGCACGCGGCGTTCTACGTCCCGGCCGCTGTGGCCCTGATGGTGGCGCTGTTCGCCTTCGTCACCATGCGCGACACCCCGCAATCGGTCGGCCTGCCGCCGATCGAGAAGTACAAGAACGACTACCCGGAAGGCTACGACGCCAGCCACGAAGAAGAATTCAGCGCCAAGGAAATCTTCGTCAAATACGTGCTGCGCAACAAAATGCTCTGGTACATCGCCATGGCCAACGTCTTCGTCTACCTGCTGCGCTACGGTGTACTGGACTGGGCGCCGACCTACCTCAAGGAAGCCAAGCACTTCACCGTGGATAAAACCTCGTGGGCGTACTTCTTCTACGAGTGGGCGGGGATCCCGGGCACGCTGCTGTGCGGCTGGATGTCGGACAAGATCTTCCGTGGCAACCGTGGCCTGACCGGCATGGTGTTCATGGCTCTGGTGACCGTGGCGACCCTGGTGTACTGGCTGAACCCGGCCGGCAACCCGACCATCGACATGATCGCGCTGTTCTCCATCGGCTTCCTGATCTATGGCCCGGTGATGCTGATCGGCCTGCAGGCCCTGGAACTGGCGCCGAAGAAAGCCGCCGGCACCGCCGCGGGCTTCACCGGTCTGTTCGGCTATTTGGGTGGTTCGGTCGCGGCCAGCGCGGCGATGGGCTACACCGTGGACCACTTCGGCTGGGACGGCGGTTTTGTCCTGCTGGTAGGCGCCTGCCTGCTGTCGATGGCCTTCCTGGCTCCGACCTTGTGGCACAAGCAGGTCGCCAGCCAGAGTCGCGAAGCCATTGCCTAGTGGGTGGCTGACTTACAGCGCTTGAGCCGCGCCTCCAGATTACGGTCTGGCATGGCGTGGCTACGCAGGGCGTGCACGGTCTGCTCGACATAGTCGCGAGTGGTGCCGTAGCGCCCGCAGGCGTTTTCGAATACCTGGCTCAGCACATGGTCCGGCAGGTTGCCGGCATAGCTGGGCAGGTGTCGCTCCAGAACGAACCCCAGGGCCTGAACCCGGCTACCGTCTTCGAGGCGGCAGTTGAGCCAGTGCGGGCGATAGGACGGGTATGGCATCTCGCGCTGCCACAGCGCATACAGCGAGGTTTCCAGCTGCTCTTGCGGCAAGCGGTAGGCGAAGCCGCTGCAGGAACCGCCACGATCCAGGCCAAAGACCAGCCCCGGCTTCTCCGGCGTGCCACGGTGTTCATGGGACCACAGGTACAGACCGCGATGGTAGCCATGCACCCGCCCGCGCATGCGCTCGACCGCCGAACATTCAGGGCGCCAGATCAGCGAACCGTAGGCAAACAGCCAGACCGGTCCGCCCTTGTGGCGCGCCATGGTGGACTGCATCGAGCTGAGAAGCTGTTCGTGGGTGAGCTGCGGCCCCAGGTCGAGCCGCGGAGGGTAAGCCAGATTCAAAAAACTGGATTCTATGGCTGTCATGGCGAATAGCGTTCGGCTCCCCGCGTATAAAGAATTACTTAATAGAACGCACGGCTGTAACTCCAAGACACATATGTTTCAAGGCAAGTTAAGTGCCATCGAAGAGTTTTAACTTTCAATAATGCGTGACATATAACCTACCGGTATTTATCTAATTAAATAAATACCGATGGGCTATATAGGAAGTTATAACGAGGGACAGCCCCGAGAACTCAGGACCGAGGAGCGTAGGCAAATACATCGGCGCGCATCTGGTGCGCATCCATGCCCGCTTCGACCAGCGCGTCGAGGGTCGCGTAGATCATCGCTGGCGAGCCGCTGGCGTAGACATGCACCGCCGACAGGTCGGCAATGTCCTCGCTCACCGCCTCGTGCAGCATGCCGCAGCGCCCTTCCCAGCCACAGAGGTCGCTGACCACCTTATGCAGGAACAGGTTGGGCAACTTCTTCCATTCGTCCCAGTGCTCGATCTGGTAGAAGTCGTCCGGCCGGCGCACGCCCCAGTACAGGTGCACCGGGTATTTGAAGCCCTTGGCCCGGCAATGCTCAATCAGGCTGTGCATTTGCGCCATGCCGGTACCGGCGGCGATCAGCACCAGCGGCCCGTCCGGCAGCTCGGCCAGGTGGGTATCGCCAAACGGCAGCTCGACGCGCACGTTGCCGTTGCGCTGCAACTGTTCGATCAGGCTTTGTGCACTGCTTTCGCGCACCAGTACGTGCAGCTCCAGCTCGCGCCCGGCGTGCGGCGCCGAGGCCAGGGAGAATGCCGACTTCTCGCCATTCTCCCGCTCGAGCATCAGGTACTGGCCAGCGTGATAACGCGGTGGCTTGCCGGCGGGCGCCCGCAGGCGGACCCGCCAGACATCGCCGCCGACTTCCAGACACTCGGTGACCTGACACGACAGACTGCGCACCGGCAGTTCTCCCAGCGCAAGGACGCCATCCCACAGCACGATGCAGTCTTCCAGCGGCTCTGCAATGCAAGTGTAGAACTCGCCATGATCGCGCACATCGCCGGCCTGCAGGACACGGCCCTCCACCAGCAGGGCGCAGCACACATGACAGTTGCCATTGCGGCAGCTTTGCGGGCATTCATAGCCCAGGCGCCGCGCCGCATCGAGAATCCGCTCGCCGGGCAGCGTCTCAAGCACCGCTCCGGAGGGCTGCAAGGTTACACGCATCAATCTATTCCTAACTGATTCCAGATGGCATCGATCCGGCGGGTCACTGCCTCATCCTTGACGATCACCCGGCCCCACTCGCGGGTGGTTTCACCGGGCCATTTATGCGTGGCATCGAGCCCCATCTTCGAGCCCAGGCCGGAGACCGGCGAGGCGAAGTCAAGGTAGTCGATCGGCGTGTTGTCGATCATCACCGTATCGCGCTTGGGGTCCATGCGCGTGGTAATGGCCCAGATCACGTCGTTCCAGTCGCGCGCGTTGATATCGTCGTCAGTGACGATAACGAACTTGGTGTACATGAACTGTCGCAAAAACGACCAGACACCGAGCATTACCCGCTTGGCGTGGCCGGGGTACTGCTTCTTCATGGTCACCACCGCCATGCGGTACGAGCAGCCTTCGGGCGGCAGGTAGAAGTCGGTGATTTCCGGGAATTGTTTCTGCAGGATAGGCACGAATACTTCGTTCAGCGCCACGCCGAGAATCGCCGGCTCATCCGGCGGACGACCGGTGTAGGTGCTGTGGTAGATCGGCTTGATCCGGTGGGTAATGCGCTCGACGGTGAACACCGGGAAGCTGTCGACTTCGTTGTAGTAGCCGGTGTGGTCGCCATACGGGCCTTCGTCGGCCATCTCGCCCGGATGGATCACCCCTTCCAGGATGATTTCCGCGGTGGCTGGCACTTGCAGGTCGTTGCCGCGGCATTTCACCAGTTCGGTGCGGTTGCCCCGCAGCAGGCCGGCGAAGGCGTATTCGGAGAGGCTGTCCGGCACCGGCGTCACGGCGCCGAGGATGGTCGCCGGATCGGCGCCCAGGACCACGGACACCGGGAACGGCTGGCCCGGGTGCTTCTCGCACCATTCGCGGTAATCCAGCGCGCCGCCACGGTGGCTCAACCAGCGCATGATCACCTTGTTGCGGCCGATCACCTGCTGGCGATAGATACCGAGATTCTGCCGGTCCTTGTTCGGCCCCTTGGTGACGGTCAGGCCCCAGGTGATCAGCGGGCCGACATCGCCCGGCCAGCAGGTCTGCACCGGCAGCATCGCCAGGTCGACGTCATCGCCTTCGATGACCACTTCCTGGCAGATGGCATCCTTGACGACTTTTGGCGCCATGGAAATGATCTTGCGAAAGATCGGCAGCTTGGACCAGGCATCCTTGAGCCCCTTGGGCGGCTCGGGCTCCTTGAGGAACGCCAGCAGCTTGCCGATTTCCCGCAGTTCGCTGACCGCCTCGGCGCCCATGCCCAGCGCCACGCGCTCCGGGGTACCGAACAGGTTGCCCAGCACCGGAATGTCGTAGCCGGTGGGGTTTTCAAACAGCAGGGCCGGACCTTTGGCACGCAAGGTGCGATCGCAGACCTCGGTCATTTCCAGCACTGGGGACACCGGAACCTGGATGCGCTTGAGTTCGCCGCGCTGTTCCAGACCGCTGATAAAGTCGCGCAAGTCGCGATACTGCATGCGTGAGCCTCGTTTTGGCCGTGGCGTTCGGGGCTGGCAGTTTAGCGCCGAACCCGACTGTTCAGAACAGTGAACTGCCGTTCCTCAATAATCAGATAGCAAAAAGCCGGGTTTCCCCGGCTTTTGCGGTCCCGCTCGACTTACTTGCGTTTCATCGACAGGAAGAACTCATCGTTGGTCTTGGTCTGTTTCAGCTTGTCGACCAGGAACTCGATAGCGGCGACTTCATCCATCGGATGCAGCAGCTTGCGCAGGATCCACATGCGCTGCAGCTCGTCGTCGGCGGTCAGCAACTCTTCGCGGCGGGTGCCGGAACGGTTGATGTTAATGGCCGGGAATACGCGCTTCTCGGCGATCTTGCGGTCCAGGGGCAGCTCCATGTTGCCGGTACCCTTGAACTCTTCGTAGATCACTTCGTCCATCTTCGAGCCAGTCTCGACCAGCGCGGTGGCGATAATGGTCAGCGAGCCGCCTTCTTCGATGTTCCGCGCGGCACCGAAGAAACGCTTCGGTTTTTCCAGGGCGTGGGCATCGACACCACCGGTCAGCACCTTGCCGGAGCTCGGGATCACGGTGTTGTAGGCACGGGCCAGACGGGTGATGGAGTCGAGCAGGATCACCACGTCCTTCTTGTGTTCGACCAGGCGCTTGGCCTTCTCGATCACCATCTCGGCAACCTGCACGTGGCGGGTTGGCGGTTCGTCGAAGGTGGAGGCGACCACTTCGCCGCGCACGGTGCGCTGCATCTCGGTCACTTCTTCCGGACGTTCGTCGATCAGCAGCACGATCAGATGAACTTCAGGGTTGTTACGGGTGATGTTCGACGCGATGTTCTGCAGCATGATGGTCTTGCCCGCTTTCGGCGGAGCAACGATCAGACCGCGCTGGCCTTTACCGATCGGGGCACACAGGTCGATGACACGACCGGTCAGGTCTTCGGTGGAACCGTTGCCGGCTTCCATCTTCATGCGCACGGTCGGGAACAGCGGCGTCAGGTTTTCGAACAGGATCTTGTTCTTCGCGTTCTCGGGACGATCGTAGTTGATCGTGTCGACCTTCAGCAGTGCGAAGTAACGCTCGCCTTCCTTTGGAGGGCGGATCTTGCCAACGATGGTGTCACCGGTGCGCAAGTTGAAACGACGGATCTGGCTCGGGGAGACGTAGATATCGTCTGGGCCGGCCAGATAGGAGGCGTCGGAGGAGCGAAGAAAGCCGAAGCCGTCCTGGAGGATCTCCAGCACGCCATCACCGGAGATTTCCTCGCCGCTTTTAGCGTGCTTTTTCAGCAGGGAGAAAATCACGTCCTGCTTGCGCGAACGGGCCATATTTTCTATGCCCATCTGTTCGGCCAATTCGAGCAGTTCGGTAATCGGCTTTTGCTTGAGTTCAGTCAGATTCATATAGGAATGACGTAATCATTTATGGAGGGGGGGAAATTAAGCTTTTGGCTTAATGATGCCGCGCCGCGGAGAAGGCGACAGGATCGCGTACTTATTCGAAAAGGAGAGCGTCGGCGACGGCTTGCAGGGGGCAGAGGAGAAACCAGTGCGGGGCCGAATGTAACACCTGAGTTTCTGAGCGTCTAGCCCTGAATAATGAAAAAGCCCCGCTATTTACGGGGCTTTTTTGATGCGATTTACAACGACGCTTAGATGTTGGCGTCGAGGAAAGCAGCCAGTTGCGACTTGGACAGTGCGCCGACCTTGGTGGCTTCGACGTTGCCGTTCTTGAACAGCATCAGCGTCGGGATACCACGCACGCCATGCTTGGCCGGGGTTTCCTGGTTTTCGTCGATGTTCAGCTTGGCAACGGTCAGTTTGCCTTTGTAGGTTTCAGCGATTTCGTCCAGGACCGGAGCGATCATTTTGCATGGGCCGCACCACTCAGCCCAGTAGTCGACCAGTACAGCGCCTTCGGCCTTGAGTACGTCAGCCTCGAAGCTAGCGTCGCTAACGTGTTTGATAAGATCGCTGCTCATGGAAGTCTCCAGGTTGTAAGCAAAAAAACGTGGCCCATCATAGCCGCCCTTCCCGCGTTCAGGAAGCCGGAGTTGATTGACTCTCGCTATGGTGCCCGATGAATTTGGGTATAGCTCAACTGGAAACTATGCGGGGGTGACGAAGGCGATTCCGGTGCGCAGGGCCGCGCCGCGCACATGCTCCTGCATGGCCTTCTGCGCCGCCCCAGAGGCATGCCGGGCCAGCCCGCGGAGGATCTTGCGATGCTCCTGCCAGGTTTCCATGGCCCGCTCGGGCCGGATGAACGGTAGTTTCTGGCTCTCCAGGAAGATCTCGGCGCTGGTACTGAGAATGCTCACCATTGCCTGATTGCCGCTGGCTTGCAGGATCTTCTGGTGAAACTCGAAATCCAGCCGCGCCGCCGCCTCGAAATCCGCCGCCCGCAGCTCGTTGCGCATGGCCTCGACATTATCCTGCAACGCATCCAGCTCATCGGCGGTCAGCGTCACGGCCGCCAGCCCCGCGGCGAAGCCTTCCAGGGCGTAGCGCAATTGGAAGATATCCGTCGGCGACGCCTGGGCCGCGAACGGCCAGCTCAGCCCCGCGCCATTGACCGGCAATTGCGCGGCCTGCACGAACACGCCTTTGCCAGGCTGCACGCTGATCACGCCCAAGGCGCTCAAGGACGACAGCGCCTCGCGCAATGAAGCCCGGCTGACCCCCAGTTGCACGGCCAGATCGCGCTGCGACGGCAGCGCATCGCCCGGGCCGAAGCCGCGCTCGTTGATCAATTGGCGGATGGCTTGCAGCGCCACCTCGGGTACGGCGCGGGAGATCGAGTTCATAGAATGCAGGCTGGCCAGTCCAGGAAAAGGCTAGTTGTAAAGCTATTCGCCGAGCCCGGCAAGTCGTGCCCCAAGGGGGTTCGGGCGTATCTCCGGACGCTCGATAAGGGGGCAGAAACGCCATCAACTGTTCAGACCAGTAAGACCGAAGGACACCAACAAAACCCGGCGCTCCAGGGCTTTTTCCAGCGTTTGGCACGGGCTGTGCTGTGTCGCTGCGCAGAAATCACTTCCCGTGAATCCGGAGATTTGCCATGACCAAGCGTTTCAGCGCCCTGCTCTCTGCCCTGTTTGCCAGCCTGCTGCTGAGTCAGACGCCCGCCCACGCCAGCGGCCTGGACGATGTCGTCGCCCGTGGCACCCTCAAGGTGGCCGTGCCCCAGGATTTCCCACCCTTCGGCTCGGTCGGTCCGGACATGAAACCCCGCGGCCTGGATATCGACACCGCGAAACTGCTGGCCGACCAGCTCAAGGTCAAGCTCGAACTGACCCCGGTCAACAGCACCAACCGCATTCCGCTCCTGACCACCGGCAAGGTCGACCTGGTGATCTCCAGCCTCGGCAAGAACCCGGAGCGCGAGAAGGTCATCGACTTCTCCCAGGCCTACGCGCCCTTCTACCTGGCGGTATTCGGCCCACCCGAAGCGCCAGTCGCCACCCTCGACGACCTCAAGGGCAAGACCATCAGCGTCACCCGTGGCGCCATCGAAGACATCGAACTGACCGCCGTGGCCCCGCAAGGCGTGACCATCAAGCGCTTCGAGGACAACAACTCGACCATCGCCGCCTACCTGGCCGGCCAGGTCGACCTGATCGCCAGCGGCAACGTGGTGATGGTCGCCATCAGCGAACGCAACCCGAAACGCATCCCGGCGATGAAGGTCAAGCTCAAGGATTCCCCGGTCTATGTCGGCGTGAACAAGAACCAGCCGGAGCTGCTGGACAAGGTCAACCAGATCCTCACCACCGCCAAGGCCGACGGCAGCCTGGAAAAGAACGCCCAGCTGTGGCTCAAGCAGCCATTGCCGGCTGGCCTCTGATCGCGGTCGCGGAGGTTATCCATGGCTTATCAGTTCGACTTTCTACCGGTGCTGGAAAACACCGGCCTGCTGCTGCGCGGCGCCCTGTTCACCCTTGAGCTGACCGCCATCGGCGCATTGCTCGGGGTCGGCCTGGGCATAGTCGGCGCGGTGGTGCGGGCCTGGAAGATCCAGCCCTTCTCGGCCCTCTTCGGCGTCTACGTCGAGCTGATCCGCAACACCCCGTTCCTGGTGCAGCTGTTCTTCATCTTCTTCGGCTTGCCATCCCTGGGGCTGCAGATCTCCGAGTGGCAGGCGGCGGTGCTGGCGATGGTGATCAACCTGGGGGCCTACTCCACGGAAATCATCCGCGCCGGCATCCAGGCCATCCCCCGCGGCCAGCTGGAGGCCGCGGCGGCCCTGGCCATGACCCGCCTGGAGGCCTTCCGCCATGTGGTGTTGCTGCCGGCGCTGGGCAAGGTGTGGCCGGCCCTGAGCAGCCAGATCATCATCGTCATGCTCGGTTCGGCGGTGTGTTCGCAGATCGCCACCGAGGAGCTGAGCTTCGCCGCCAACTTCATTCAGTCGCGCAACTTCCGCGCCTTTGAAACCTACGCCCTGACCACGCTGATCTACCTGTGCATGGCCCTGCTGATCCGGCAGTTGCTGAACTGGGTCGGGCGCCGCTATATCGCGAGGAGCAGCCAATGAGTGATTTCAGCTTCTGGGACATCGTGCGTAACCTGCTGACCGGCCTGCAATGGACCCTGCTGCTGTCGCTGGTGGCCTTTGTCGGCGGCGGGCTGATCGGTTTGCTGATCATGACCCTGCGCATTTCCAAGAAGGCTTTCCCCAGCGGTTTCGCCCGCCTGTATATCGAGCTGTTCCAGGGCACGCCGCTGTTGATGCAGCTGTTCCTGGTGTTCTTCGGCATCGCCCTGCTGGGGGTGGATATCTCGCCCTGGCTGGCGGCGGCCATCGCCCTGACGCTGTTCACCAGCGCCTACCTGGCGGAGATCTGGCGCGGCTGCGTCGACTCGATCCCCAACGGCCAGTGGGAAGCCTCCTCCAGCCTGGCGCTCAACCCTTATGAACAGCTGCGCCATGTGATCCTGCCGCAGGCGCTGCGGATTGCCGTGGCGCCTACCGTGGGCTTCTCGGTGCAGGTGGTCAAAGGCACCGCGGTGACCTCGATCATCGGCTTCACCGAGCTGACCAAGACCGGCGGCATGCTCGCCAATGCCACCTTCGAGCCCTTCATGGTCTACGGCCTGGTGGCGCTCGGTTACTTCCTGCTGTGCTACCCCCTGTCCCTCAGTGCGCGCTACCTGGAAAGGAGACTGCATGCCTCTGCTTAGAATTTCCGCCCTGCATAAATATTACGGCGACCATCATGTGCTCAAGGGCATCGACCTCAGTATCGAGGAAGGCCAGGTGGTGGCGATCATCGGCCGCAGCGGCTCGGGCAAGAGCACCTTGCTGCGCACCCTCAACGGCCTGGAGTCGATCAACGACGGGGTCATCGAAGTCGACGGCGAATACCTCGACGCCGCCCGCGCCGACCTGCGCAGCCTGCGGCAGAAGGTCGGCATGGTGTTCCAGCAGTTCAACCTGTTCCCGCACCTGACCGTCGGCGAGAACGTCATGCTCGCCCCGCAGGTGGTACAGAAGGTGCCCAAGGCCAGGGCCGCCGAGCTGGCACGGGAGATGCTGAAGCGGGTCGGCCTGGAGGAGAAGTTCGACGCCTTCCCCGACCGCCTGTCCGGCGGCCAGCAACAGCGGGTGGCGATTGCCCGGGCGCTGGCCATGTCGCCCAAGGTGCTGCTGTGCGACGAGATCACCTCGGCCCTGGACCCGGAGCTGGTCAACGAAGTCCTGAGCGTGGTGCGCCAGCTGGCCAAGGACGGCATGACCCTGATCATGGTGACCCACGAGATGCGTTTCGCCCGGGAAGTGGGCGACAAGCTGGTGTTCATGCACCAGGGCAAGGTGCATGAAGTGGGCGACCCGAAAGTGCTGTTCGCCAACCCGCAGACGCCGGAACTGGCGAATTTCATCGGGACCAACGAAAGCGCTTGATGCTACCCGTAGCCACTGCCGCAGGCTGCGATGGTCCGGGCCACGCTGGTCGCAGGGCCTTCCTGGGCCCTCAAGAACAGCACCTGCTGCGCAGTCGGTCGCAGCCTGCGGCAGCGGCTACAGGAGCTGTGGCGCAAGGATTCATGCGTTGAATCAACGCATTGGACACTGCGCGTTGGCGCGAGCGATTGATCGTGGCAGGATGGCAAGGTTATCGACCGAGACCCCCAAACCATGCCGCAATCCCAAGCCAAGAATCTGTCCCTGATCGCCGCCATCGACCTGGGCTCCAACAGCTTTCACATGGTCGTGGCCAAGGCTCACCATAATGAAATCCGCATTCTCGAGCGGCTCGGTGAAAAGGTTCAGCTGGCCGCCGGGATCGACGAAGACCGTCAGCTCAACGAAGAATCCATGCAACGCGGGCTCGATTGCCTGAAGCGCTTCGCCCAACTGATCAACGGCATGCCCCTGGGCGCGGTGCGCATCGTCGGCACCAACGCCCTGCGCGAAGCCCGCAACCGCGGCGAATTCATCCGCCGCGCCGAGGAAATCCTCGGCCACCCGGTGGAAGTCATCTCCGGCCGTGAAGAAGCCCGCCTCATCTACCTGGGCGTGTCCCATACCCTCGCCGATACCCCAGGCAAGCGCCTGGTCGCCGACATCGGCGGTGGCAGTACCGAATTCATCATCGGCCAGCGCTTCGAGCCGCTGCTGCGCGAAAGCCTGCAGATGGGCTGCGTCAGCTTCACCCAGCGCTACTTCCGCGACGGCAAGATCACCCCGGCGCGCTACGCCCAGGCCTACACCGCGGCGCGCCTGGAAATCATGAGCATCGAACACGCCCTGCATCGCCTGACCTGGGATGAAGCCATCGGCTCCTCGGGCACCATCCGCGCCATTGGCCTGGCGCTCAAGGCCGGCGGCCACGGCAGTGGCGAAGTCAACGCCGAAGGCCTGGCCTGGCTCAAGCGTCGGCTGTTCAAGCTGGGCGATGCCGAGAAAATCGACTTCGAAGGCATCAAGCCGGATCGCCGGGCGATCTTCCCCGCCGGCCTGGCGATTCTCGAAGCCATCTTCGACGCCCTCGAACTGCAGCGCATGGACCATTGCGAAGGCGCCCTGCGTGAAGGCGTGCTCTACGACCTGCTGGGCCGTCATCACCACGAAGACGTGCGCGAGCGCACCCTGGGTTCGTTGATGGAGCGTTATCACGTCGACCTGGAACAGGCCGCCCGGGTCGAGCGCAAGGCGCTCCACGCCTTCGACCAGGTGGCCGAGGACTGGGACCTGGAGGACGGCGTCTGGCGCGAACTGCTGGGCTGGGCCGCCAAGGTCCATGAAGTGGGCCTGGATATCGCCCACTACCATTACCACAAGCACGGCGCCTACCTGATCGAGCACTCCGACCTCGCCGGCTTCTCCCGCGAAGACCAGCAAATGCTCGCGCTACTGGTACGCGGTCACCGCCGCAACATTCCCAAGGACAAGTTCGCCGAATTCGGCGAGGAAGGCAGCAAGCTGATCCGCCTGTGCGTGCTGCTGCGTTTCGCCATCCTGTTCCACCACATCCGCGGCACCCAGGAAATGCCCCAGGTGAAGCTGCACGCCGCCGGCGACAGCCTGGAGGTGATGTTCCCGGCAAACTGGCTCGACGAGAACCAGCTGACCCAGGCCGACTTCGCCCTGGAAGCGGAATGGCTGACCCGGGTCGGGATCACCCTCAACGTGCACTGAAACGCCCCGCACAAAAAAGCCGGCTTGCCGGCGATGGGCTCCTTCCAAAGGGCACCATCGCCGGCAAGCCGGCTTTTTCATGGGCTGAATAAGCCCCGGGCTCAGCGCACCGCCAGCACCGGATTGCTCAGGCGCTCCAGCAATGTGGCCTGGGCGCTGCGCGGGTTCTGGTTGCCGGTCGGGGTGTTGCGGATGTAGCGACCGTCCGACTGCAGGCTCCAGCTGTGGGTGTTATCGGTGAGATAACTTTCCAGCTCCTTCTTGACCCGCAGGATCAGCTTCTTGCCCTCGACCGGGAAGCAAGTCTCGACGCGCTTGTCGAGGTTGCGCTCCATCCAGTCGGCGCTGGACAGGAACATCTGCTCCTCGCCGCCATTGAGGAAGTAGAACACCCGGGTGTGCTCCAGGAAGCGGCCGATGATCGAGCGCACATGGATGTTGTGCGACACGCCGGCGATCCCCGGACGCAGGCAGCACATGCCCCGCACCACCAGGTCGATGCGCACGCCCGACTGGCTGGCCTTGTACAGCGCGCGGATGATCTTCGGATCGGTCAGCGAGTTGAACTTGGCGATGATATGCGCCGGCTTGCCGTCCAGGGCGAACTGGGTCTCCCGGGCAATCATGTCGAGCATGCCCTTCTTCAGGGTGAAGGGCGCGTGCAGCAACTTCTTCATGCGCAGGGTCTTGCCCATGCCGATCAACTGGCTGAAGAGCTTACCGACGTCTTCGCACAAAGCGTCGTCGGAGGTCAGCAGGCTGTAGTCGGTGTACAGGCGGGCGTTGCCAGCGTGGTAGTTGCCGGTGCCCAGGTGGGCGTAGCGCACGATCTCGCCGGCTTCGCGCCGCAGGATCAACATCATCTTGGCGTGGGTCTTGAAGCCGACCACGCCGTAGATCACCACCGCGCCGGCCGCTTGCAGGCGGCTGGCCAGTTGCAGGTTGGACTCTTCGTCGAAGCGCGCGCGCAGCTCGATCACCGCAGTGACTTCCTTGCCGTTACGCGCCGCATCCACCAGCGCATCGACGATTTCCGAGTTGGCGCCGGAGCGGTACAGGGTCTGGCGCACCGCCAGCACGTGCGGATCCTTGGCCGCCTGACGCAGCAGGTCGACCACCGGGGTGAAGGACTCGAACGGGTGCAGCAGCAAGATGTCCTGCTTGCTGATCACGCTGAAGATGTTCTCGCTGTTCTGCAACAGCTTGGGAATCTGCGGGGTGAACGGCGTGTATTGCAGCTCCGGGTGGCTGTCCAGGCCGGTGATGCTGAACAGGCGCGTCAGGTTCACCGGACCGTTGACCTGGTACAGCTCGGTCTCGCTCAGGTTGAACTGCTTGAGCAAGTAGTCGGACAGATGTTTCGGGCAGGTGTCGGCCACTTCCAGACGCACCGCATCGCCGTAACGACGGGAGAACAGCTCGCCGCGCAGGGCGCGGGCCAGGTCTTCGACGTCCTCGGTGTCCACCGCCAGGTCGGCGTTGCGGGTCAGGCGGAACTGGTAGCAGCCCTTTACCTTCATGCCCTGGAACAGATCATCGGCGTGGGCGTGGATCATCGACGAGAGGAACACATAGTTGTCGCCAGGGCCGCCGACTTCTTCCGGCACCTTGATGATCCGCGGCAGCAGGCGCGGCGCCGGGATGATCGCCAGGCCGGAATCGCGACCGAAGGCGTCGACCCCTTCGAGTTCGACGATGAAGTTCAGACTCTTGTTCACCAGCAGCGGGAACGGGTGGGTCGGGTCGAGACCGATCGGGGTGATGATCGGCGCGATCTCGTCGCGAAAGTAACGACGGACCCAGGTCTTGAGCTTGGTGGTCCAGTAACGGCGACGGATGAAGCGGACCTGATGTTTCTCCAGCTCCGGCAACAGGATGTCGTTGAGGATCGCGTACTGGCGGTCGACGTGACCGTGCACCAGGTCGCTGATGCGCGCCAGGGCCTGGTGCGGCTGCAGGCCATCGGCACCGGCCTGTTCACGGGCGAAGGTGATCTGCTTCTTCAGGCCGGCGACGCGGATCTCGAAGAACTCGTCCAGGTTACTGGAGAAGATCAGCAGGAACTTCAGGCGCTCCAGCAGCGGATAGGACTCATCCAGCGCCTGTTCCAGCACGCGGATGTTGAACTGCAGTTGCGACAGCTCGCGATGGATATACAGGCTGCTGTCATCCAGGCTCGGGATGACCAGGGTCGGCATCGCCACATGCGGTGCGTCCGCTTGCACCGGCGGGGCTTCCAGCTCCGGTGGTGTTTCAACGACCTGCTCGACCACGGGTTGAGCTTCTTTTACGGCAACTTCAGTGAGTCCTTCGGTATTCATCGCGTGTTCCTGGGAGGGCTATTTTTGCTCTCGTAACAATTGAGCAGCACGAACGGCAAAGTAAGTCAGGATGCCATCGGCACCCGCGCGTTTAAAGGCGGTCAAGGATTCGAGAATAACCCCTTCGCTCAACCAGCCATTCTGGATCGCCGCCATGTGCATGGCGTATTCGCCGCTGACCTGATAGACAAAGGTCGGCACCTTGAATTCATCCTTGACCCGCAAAAGGATGTCCAGGTACGGCATGCCCGGCTTGACCATGACCATGTCCGCGCCTTCGGCGAGGTCGGCGGCCACTTCATGCAGGGCTTCGTGGCTGTTGGCCGGGTCCATCTGGTAGGAGGCCTTGTTGGCCTTGCCCAGGTTCAGCGCCGAGCCGACCGCATCGCGGAACGGACCGTAATAGGCGCTGGCGTACTTGGCCGAATAGGCCATGATCCGCACGTTGACGTGGCCAGCCAGCTCCAGGGCTTCGCGGATCGCCTGGATGCGGCCGTCCATCATGTCCGAAGGCGCGACCACCTGGGCGCCGGCTTCGGCATGGGACAGGGCTTGCTTGACCAGTGCATCGACGGTGATGTCGTTCTGCACATAGCCTTCTTCGTCGAGAATACCGTCCTGACCGTGGGTGGTGAACGGGTCGAGCGCCACGTCGGTGATCACCCCCAGTTCAGGGAAACGCTCGCGCAGCGCGCGGGTGGCACGCTGGGCAATGCCTTCCGGGTTCCAGGCTTCGGCGGCGTCCAGCGACTTGAGATCCGCCGGGGTCACCGGGAACAAAGCCAGCGCGGGAATCCCCAGCTCGACCCACTTCGCCGCTTCCTCCAGCAACAGGTCGATGGTCAGGCGTTCGACGCCCGGCATCGAGGCCACCGCTTCCCGACGATTCTCACCGTCGAGCACGAATACCGGCAGGATCAGGTCATCGGTGGTCAGGACGTTTTCACGCACCAGGCGACGAGAAAAATCATCACGGCGATTGCGACGCAGGCGAGTGGCGGGAAACAAACGGTTGGCTGGGGTAAAGCTCACGACAGACTCCTGAGCCCGCACAAGCGGGCGAGCGTGACAGTTATAAGCGCCCATTATGACGAACGGATGACAGTTGTGCTTAACCCTGTGACCGGTAGTCGCAGCTATTGTCCAGCCAGCATTTGTTCACGTCGAGACACATTTGGATACTTTCCTCCATGGGCCCGAAGGGTTAGGCTGCGCGTTCATTTCGCCAGCATCCAGACAATGCTCCAACAATTTCTTCAGGAATTCGGCTACTTCGCCCTCTTTCTCGGCACATTCTTCGAAGGCGAGACCATCCTGGTCCTGGCCGGCTTCCTCGCGTTTCGCGGATACATGGACATCAACCTGGTGGTGGTCGTGGCGTTCTTCGGCAGCTATGCCGGCGACCAGCTGTGGTACTTCCTGGGACGCAAGCACGGGCGCAAGCTGCTGGCGCGCAAACCGCGCTGGCAATTGATGGGCGATCGGGCGCTGGAGCATATCCGCAAGCATCCGGACATCTGGGTGCTGAGTTTCCGCTTCGTCTACGGCCTGCGCACCGTGATGCCGGTGGCCATCGGCCTGTCGGGATATCCGCCGGGACGTTATCTGTTGCTCAACGGCATTGGCGCGGCGATCTGGGCCGCTGCCCTGGCCGCCGCGGCCTATCACTTCGGCGCCGTGCTCGAAGGCATGCTGGGCAGCATCAAGAAGTACGAACTGTGGGTGCTCGGCGCCTTGCTGGTCCTGGGTTTTGCCCTGTGGCTGCGCCGCCGCTTCAAGAATGCGCGACTGGCCAAGGCGATCTACGAAGCCGAACAGGTCAAGCAGAACGAGCAGAGCGATTGCTGCAAGTCTAAGACGCCAGTCGAGTAAGACGACCCCGGCAGCAGTAAAGCGCAATGCCACTGAGCAGGCTGTAACTGATCAGGCCGACCAGAGGCGCCAGCCACACCAGCGGCAGGTTCGACGCCAGCCGCAGCAGCTCCCTCTTCAGCGCCCACGGGCGATTCTCCAGCGCCACCCCCAATACGAACAGACCAAAGGCCATGGCGCTCCAGCCCAGCATCAGGGCCGCGACAGGCAGGCTGTCGCCCAGGTTCATCAGGTAGCTGCCAAGAGCCGCATACATCAGCAACCGGGCATAGAACTGCAGATTGGCCCACACCGGGTCCCAGCTGGCCAGGGGGCGTGGTGACGCCGAAGACCACCGGCTCGTTGTCGTCCTCCTCCTGAAAGGTGCCGAACAGCCGGTCCCAAATAATGAACACGCCGTCGTAGTTGCGATCCATGTAGAGAGCGTCCGCGACCCGATAGTTGTTCCCCCCGCCAGCGGTCGGCCAGCAGCTCGAGGACTATCAGCACGAAGAAGAACGGCACCGCATACAGAATGAAATTCATCACACGACCTGATCGCAATCCTGATCGAAGATTAGGTCGGGCGGCGGGATAACCCTATGGCAACGGGCAACAAATTAGTGGACATTTAACGCCATGAATCTGGAGAAAAAACCATGAGCAAAAAAGTTGCAGTGATCCTTTCCGGCTGTGGCGTCTATGACGGTGCCGAGATCCATGAAAGCGTCATCACCCTGCTGCGCCTGGACCAGCGTGGCGCCCAGGTGCAGTGCTTCGCCCCGAACATCGCCCAGCTGCATGTGATCAACCACCTGACCGGCGAAGAGATGCCCGAATCGCGCAATGTTCTGGTGGAATCGGCGCGCATCGCCCGCGGCCAGGTCAAAGACATCCGCGAGGCCAACGCCGAAGACTTCGACGCGCTGATCGTGCCTGGCGGCTTTGGCGCGGCGAAAAACCTTTCCAACTTCGCCGTGGAAGGGGCCGGCTGCACGGTCCAGCCGGATGTCCTGGCACTGACCGAAGCCTTCGCCGAAGCCGGCAAGCCGGTGGGCCTGATCTGCATCTCGCCGGCATTGGCGGCGAAGATCTACGGCCCGGGCGTCACCTGCACCATCGGCAACGACGCCGACACCGCGGCCGCCGTCAGCAAGATGGGCGCGACCCATGCCGAGTGCACCGTTGGCGATATCATCGAGGACAAGGCGCGCAAGCTGGTCAGCACCCCGGCCTACATGCTCGCGCAGTCCATCAGCGAAGCCGCGGCCGGCATCAATAAGCTGGTGGATCGGGTGCTGGAACTGACCCACGAAAACGACGAATAACCCAAAAGCCGTGGCGAGCGGCAAGCGCCCTCGCCTCGCGGCAATTGTCAGGCCTGACGCGCCAGCCGCGTCAGAATCCGGTCCAGGCCATTGGCGAAGGCCTGCTTCTCGCGATCCCCATAAGGGCCTTGCCCGCCACCGACCTGCCCCTGCTCGCGCAGATCGGTAAACAGGTTACGCACCGCCAGCCGTTCGCCCATGTTCTGCGCATCGAACTCCTTGCCCCGCGGGTCGAGGGCGGCGACGCCCTTCTTCACCAGCCGGTCGGCCAGGGGCACATCGCTGCAGATCACCAGTTCGCCCGGCACTGCGTGTTCCACCAGATAATCGTCAGCCGCATCCGGGCCGCTGGGCACCACGATCAGCTTGACGCAGGCAAAGGCCGGCTTGATCTGCGGCTGCCCTGCCACCAGCACCAGCTCGAACTGGCGCTTGAGGGCAAACCTCACCACCTGATCCTTCGCCGCCTTGGGGCAGGCGTCGGCATCGATCCAGACACGCATTGGGTTATTCCTCTGAAAGCATCGCGGGCAAGCCGCGCGCCTACAGATCTCGATGAACTGTGGGCGCGCGGTTTGCCCGCGATAATGAGCGAAACGGATGCCTCAGGAAACCTGGGTCCGCCGTTTCTCGGCGATGCGGCTACGACTGTAGAGCACGATGATCGCCACGATCGCCACCGCCTGCGCCGTCAGCGAGTAGGCATCGGCGTGAATGCCCAGCCAGTCGAAGTCGAAGAACGCCACCGGCCGCGTACCGAAGATTCCAGCCTCCTGCAGCGCCTTGACGCCATGCCCGGCAAACACCACCGACAAGGCGCACAGCAACGCCGCGTTGATGCCGAAGAACAGGGCCAGCGGCAGCTTGGCCGAACCGCGCAGGATCACCCAGGCCAGGCCGACCAGCAGCACCAGCGCCGTGGCGCCGCCGGCCAGCACTGCGTTATGGCCCGCCGGGCCGGCCTGCAGCCACAGGGTTTCGTAGAACAGGATCACTTCGAACAGCTCGCGATAGACCGAGAAGAACGCCAGCACCGCAAAACCAAAACGGCCGCCACCGCCCACCAGGCTGCTCTTGATGTAGTCCTGCCAGGCCGCTGCGTGCCGGCGGTCGTGCATCCACACGCCGAGCCACAGCACCATGACACTGGCGAACAAGGCCGTGGCGCCTTCCAGCAACTCGCGCTGGGAGCCGCTGACATCGATCACATACGCCGCCAGCGCCCAGGTCGCCAGGCCGGCCAGCAACGCCAGCCCCCAACCGACGTTGACGCTGCGCACCGCCGATTGCTGGCCGGTATTGCGCAGGAAGGCCAGGATCGCCGCCAGCACCAGGATCGCTTCCAGGCCTTCGCGCAGCAGGATCAGCAGGCCGGAAATGTAGCTCAGGGACCAGCTCAGGCCATCGCTGCCCAGCAGGCCCGCCGACTCTTTCAGCTTGGCCTTGGCGGCATCCAGGCGCTGCCCGGCCTGCTCTGCCGGCAAGCCGTCCTGCAGCGCCTGACGGTAGGCCATCAGGGCTTTCTCGGTGTCCTTGCGCACATTGGCATCGACGTTGTCGAGGGAGCTTTCCACCAGCTCGAAGCCTTCCAGGTACGCCGCCACCGACAGGTCGTAGGCCTGTTCGCGGTCACCGGCGCGGTAGGCGGCCAGGCTCTTGTCCAGGGTCGAGGCGGTGTAGTCGAGCAGTTGCGCCGGGCCGCGCTTGACCTGTGGCGGCTGGGCGCGCTGGGCACGGAAGGTGGCCGCGGCCTGCGGCCCTTCGGCGGCCTGCACTTCGCTTGGGGTCTGGCGGGCCAGGTCGGCGAGGTTGTAGCTCTTGTCACCCTTCGCCGCGGCCGGGTCGGCAGTGAAGCCGGCGATATAGGTCGCCAAGTCCCAGCGCTGGCGGTCATCCAGCTGATCGGCGAAAGACGGCATGTCGGTGCCTTCGACGCCCAGGCCGAGGGTGTTGTAGATCGCGTAGAGGCTCAAGTGATCCGTGCGCGCCGCATCCCGCAGGTTGGCCGGTGGCGGCGTCAGGCCGACCCCAGCCGGGCCATCGCCGGCACCGGTGTCGCCGTGACACACCGAGCAATGCTGGGCATACAAAGGCGCGCCACGGCTCGGATCCGGGGTGATGATCGGCGCCTGGCTGACCTCATAGGCCACCGCCAGCTTGGCGCCCAGCTGCCGTGCCTGACGGGCGACGAGGGCGCCGTCCGCCTTGGCCTTGACCGCGTCGTTCAGGCTGGCGATGCCCTGCTCCAGCTCGGCCTTCTCCGGCTTGGCCGGCAAATCGGCGACCAGCCCCTGCAACACGCCGAGAAACTCGACCTGTTCACGGTACTCGGAGTCGTCAATGACCTTGCCCGCCTCGACCGTCGGAGGGTAGTCCGCGCCAATGTAGTCGAGCAGGTGCAGCGCCTTGGGCGCGCCTTCTACAGTGTCCGCCAGCAGGTTGGCGCTGCACAGGGCCAATACCGGCAGCACGAGCCACGCCAGGAAACGGGAGGGGGCAGTCATGAACGAATCTCAAATGGAAATACGAAGTAACACATTGTTCACTTCCAATGAGTTTCACTCAAGCTCTGTCATACAGACACCCAGGCGCCGTGGTTCCTGATGCCGGGCCAAAGCCTTGAATCACCTGGGGTCCGGGGCTTCCTGAACAAAGATGAAATAAATCCGGGCGCGGCCGGGACGGGTTCATGCTCGCGGTTTCCCTGAGGCGCACGCACAAAAAAGGCGCCCTCGATGGGCGCCTTTTTATGTGACCAGCCTCTTAGACCGGCGCTTTGCGAATGGTCGCCAGCAACCCGGCGGCGCCGAGGAACAGGCCGGCGAAGGTGCGGTTCATGCGCCGTTGCTGGGTCGGCGTGCGCAGCAGGCGCAGGACCTTGGAGGCCAGGCCGGTGTAGCCGGCCATGACGATCAGGTCGACGGCAATCATGGTCGCGCCGAGGATCAGGTACTGCTTCACCAGCGGTGCGTGGGGATCGATGAACTGCGGCAGGACCGCCAGCATGAACACCAGAGCCTTGGGGTTGCTGATGTTGACCAGGAACCCGCGGAACACCAGCGCCAGGGGTTTGCCGATCGGCCGGATCGCGGCGTCGTCGCTCAGGTCGCTGGGCAGCGCGCGCCACTGTTTGACCGCGAGGTAAACCAGGTAAGCCACGCCGAACCATTTGATCGCGTAAAAGGCGGTCGAGGATGCCGCGAGAATCGCCCCCACGCCGGCGGCGACAATCGCAATCTGCATGGCCAGGCCCAGTTGCAGGCCCAGGGCGTTCCAGTAACCGCGCCAGAAACCGTATTGCAGACCGCAGGACATCGACGCAATCGCGCCGGCCCCCGGGGAAAGGCTGATCACCCAGCAGGCGGCAAAAAACGCCAGCCATGTCTCAAGAACCATCGCACACCTCGGCTCGAATTCGTCGTAGACGCCTAAGCTAATGCGCCGGCGGGCGGATGACCATAGATTTTTGTCGGACAGGCATCGCCGGCCAACTGTAGCCACTGCCGAAGGCTGCGATAGGCCGGGGTCGCGCTCGACACGCAGGAGCTTCCTGCGATCTCAAGAGCACGTCTGCATCGCAGCCGATCGCAGCCTTGCGATGCTCGGCAGCGGCTACAGAGACTGCGCAGCAGGACTATTTCTCGCCGGAGCCTATCGACAGCGCATCGCTACCGCGCCAGCGGCGCACCGAACGCTGGAAGAACAGACTGTTGGGCACTTGCACCATGACGCCGCCGGTGCCGGCTTCCTCGGCCTCGATCAACGAGGTGTACAGCAGGTTGATTGCCACCACCCGGCCCTTGATGCCAGGTTTGTCGAGGGTATCCACCAGTTCGACCACATCGCCGATGCGGAACGGGCCCACGGTGAAGATCAGGATGGCGCAGAGCAGGTTGGACAGCACACTCCACATGGCGAAGAAGGCCACCGCAGCCACGGCGACAAAACCGGACAGGGCAGTCCAGAGCACCGTCGCCGACACCCCGAGCCGCTCCAGGACGAAGATCAGCGCGCTGCCCATGATCAGCCAGCGCAAGCCGCCGCGCAGCGGCATCAGCAACTGCGGCGGGAACGGGTAACGTTCACCCAGGCGGGTCAGGCAGCGCGCGACAAACCGCTGGGTGACGTAGCCAGCCAGCAGGATCAGCAGGATTTGCACGGTGACCCACAGCGGCTCGACCCACGTGATAGGCACAGGCAGCTTGAACGCTTCCATCAGGACAAGGCTTCCAGTTCCGCCTGCATGCTTTCCAGCAGTTCCAGGGCTTCCATCCAGGCCTCTTCCAGTTCGCCTTCGCGCACCTTCAGCTTGGCCTGCTCGGCCAGCAGATCACGCAACTCATCCTTGCGCGCGGCTTCGTAGATACCACTGTCGCCGAGGCTGGCTTCGATTTTCGCCAGCCGCTCGTGGACCTTGCCCAGCTCGGTTTCCAGCTTGTCGGCTTCGCGCTTGTGCGGGGCCAGCTGCTGGCGCAGGGCCGCGGCAGCCTGGCGCTGGGCCTTCTTGTCGGTTTTGTCCGGGTTGACCGTGGTCGTGCTGACCGGCGCGTTGCGCTGGCGGTAGTCCACCAGCCAGCGCGCGTAGTCGTCCAGGTCGCCGTCAAACTCTTCGACCTTGCCGTCGGCCACCAGGTAGAAGTTGTCGGTGGTGCTTTTCAGCAGGTGACGGTCGTGGGAGACCACCAGCACCGCGCCGCTGAACTCTTGCAGGGCCATGGTCAGGGCCAGGCGCATCTCCAGGTCCAGGTGGTTGGTCGGTTCGTCGAGCAGCAGCAGGTTCGGGCGGTCCCAGGCAATCAGGGCCAGGGCCAGGCGTGCCTTTTCGCCACCGGAGAAATTCAGCACCGGCTCGTCGATACGCGCGCCGCGGAAGTCGAAACCACCGAGGAAGTCGCGCAGGGTCTGCTCGCGCTCGGTCGGCGCCAGGCGCTGCAAATGCAGCAACGGGCTGGCCTTGGCATCGAGCGAGTCCAGTTGGTGCTGGGCGAAATAACCGACCACGGTGTTCTCGCCGCGGGTCAGGCGACCGCCCAGCGGCGACAGCTCGCCGGAGAGGTTCTTGATCAGGGTCGACTTGCCCGCACCGTTGGGGCCGAGCAGACCGATGCGCGCACCCGGGGTCAATTGCAGCTTGACCTTCTCCAGCACGGTCTTCTCGCCGTAACCCAGACGGGCATCGGACAGGTCGAGCAGCGGGCTGGAGATCTTTTCCGACTCGCGGAAAACGAAGTCGAACGGCGAGTCGACGTGGGCGGCGGACAGCTCTTCCATTCGCTCCAGGGCCTTGATCCGGCTCTGGGCCTGGCGGGCCTTGGTGGCCTGGGCCTTGAAGCGCGCAATGTACTTTTCCATATGCGCACGCTGCGCCTGCTGCTTCTCGTAGGCTTGCTGCTGTTGCGCCAGGCGTTCGGCACGGGCGCGCTCGAAGGCGCTGTAGCCACCGCGATAAAGGGTGATCTTGCGCTGATCGACGTGAGCCACATGGTCGACCACGGCATCGAGGAAATCGCGGTCGTGGGAAATCAGCAGCAAAGTGCCGGGGTAGCCCTTGAGCCAGTCCTCCAGCCAGAGGATCGCATCGAGGTCCAAGTGGTTGGTCGGTTCGTCGAGCAACAGCAGATCCGACGGGCACATCAGCGCCTGCGCCAGGTTCAGGCGCATCCGCCAGCCACCGGAAAAGTCGCCGACCTGGCGGTCCATCTGCTCGTTGCTGAAACCCAGGCCGGCCAGCAACTTGCGCGCCCGGGCGTCGGCGGTATAACCGTCGGCGCTGTCCAGCTCGGCATGCAGGCGCGCCAGGGCCGCACCGTCATGGGCCGCTTCGGCGGCGGCCAGCTCACGCTGCACCTGACGCAGGCGCAGGTCGCCATCGAGCACGTAGTCGACCGCCAGCCGCTCGAGGGTATCGACCTCCTGGCGCATATGGGCGATGCGCCAGTCGGCGGGCAGGAAGCAGTCGCCCGAATCCGGGTGCAACTCGCCACGCAGCAAGGCGAACAGGCTGGATTTGCCGGCGCCGTTGGCACCGATCAGGCCGGCTTTCTGGCCGGCGTGCAGGGTCAGCTCGGCGTCTTCTAGCAGACGTTGCGGACCACGCTGTAAAGTCAGGTTCTGAAGTCGAATCATAATGGCGGCGGAGTCTACCAGCTTCGTTCGCAACTGGCGCGAGTAGCACTATGTCCTCTGACCTGTGGAGCTTCACCCTCAAGACCTACGCCCGCCCGGGCGTCGAAGAAGCCTGCCTGAACCTTCAGGCGGCCGGGGCCAATGTCTGCCTTCTACTCTGCGCGGCCTGGCTCGGCGCGCGCGGAGTGACCTGCACTTCGCAGCGCCTGCAACAGCTGCGAACCCTGGGCCAGCCCTGGCACGACGAAGTCGTCAGGCCGCTACGCCAACTGCGCACGCAATGGCGCCCGGCCGCGAGCGCGGATCCGGAACTGACGGTCTTGCGCGAACAGGTCAAGGCATTGGAACTGGAGGCCGAGCGGCAACTGCTGCTGCGCCTGGAGGCGCTGGCGGGAGAATGGTCGAAGGGTGAAACGCAGGATCTGACGGACTGGCTGGAAGGACTGGCGGCCGAAGCCGCCAACCTCAACCGCGACGCGCTGCAGGCGCTGCGCGTCGCGGTGACCGGCGCTTAGGAAGCGCTGGTTGGCGTAGTGCTGGCGGGAGCGGCAGTCGGAGCTGGCGCAGCAGTCGCCGCTGGAGCTGGCGAAGAGACCGGTGCCGCCGGCTTAGTTGCCGGAGTTGCCGGGGTGGCTGGTTTGGCGGCCGCTGGAGCGGTGGCCGGTTTGGCAGCAGCAGGCTTGGCGGCGACTGGCTTCTTCGCGGCAGGTTTTGCAGCCGGCTTGGCAGCAGGTTTCACCGCAGGCTTGGCGGCTGGTTTTGCTGCAGCCGGTTTAGCGGCTGCTGGCTTGGCGGCAGTGGAAGCCGCTGGTTTGGCTGCTGCAGGTTTAGCTGCCGGTTTGGCCGCGGGTTTCGCTGCTGCCTTCACCGGAGCTTTGGCCGCAGCCGGTTTGGCGGCCGGCTTCGCAGCAGTTTTTGCCGCTACCGGTTTAGCCGCTGGCTTGGCAGCAGCAGGCTTGGCCGCTGCGGTTTTAGCCGCTGGCTTGGCGGCGGGCTTGGCCGCTTGTTTTGCTGCTGGCTTGGCAGCGGGTTTCGCTGCAGCCGGTTTGGCAGCCGCCGTTTTCGCAACGGGTTTGGCAGCAGGTTTTGCAGGTGCTTTTGCAGCAGCCGGTTTAGCCGCTGGCTTGGCAGCTGCAGGTTTGGCTGCGGCGGTTTTTGCCACTGGCTTGGCGGCAGGTTTGGCAGCCGGTTTGCTGGCAGCTTTTGCCGGTGCTTTAGCGGCAGGTTTGGCCGGGGCTTTTGCCGCCGGCTTGGCTGCGGCTTTCTGTGCTGGAGCGGCGACCGGTTTGGCGGAGCGAGTGCTCAGCACCTTGGCTGCGGCTTCTTTCACACGACCGACGCCCTGGGCCAGTTTCAGGCTTTCCTGAGCGTCGCGCTTGAGTTGCAGAATGTAGGCGCGGGTTTCGGATTGACGTGCCTTGAGTGCATCGAGCAGGTCTTCAAGTTCTTTCACTGCGTCCTTGGCTTTGGCTTGTGCCTTGGCCTTGCCGGCCGCCGCGGCGTCCTGCAATTTGGTGCGCGATTTGTGCAGTTTTTCCTGTGCCTTACCGCGTTGCTTTTCCAGTTTGGCGAGCAGTTTTTCAGCATCAGCCAAGGCTTGGGAACAAGCGTTTTCCAAATGTTCGAGCAGGCTGCTCGAAAGCTGTTGGAGCAAATGCAACGGAGTATTTACAGGCTTCTTATTGGCCGACATGGTTTACCTCCTGGCTGACGTGAGTTGCGGCTCATACTAGACCTCTGCTGCTACCGCCGCTAGGGCATGTTGACAGTATCGAATGCCATGCGTTGCAGAGGATCGAAAATGTTCTTCGCGCACAAGAAAGTTACTCACCAGCCGCCACATCCACGCTGGCATAATCCCCCTCGTCTCAGGCCGGAGAACGCCCATGTCGCGTTACCTTTTTTTATCCTTGTGTGTGTTGTTGCCACTGGCTCAGGCCGCCGAAGATTCGCAGAAAAACGATGCTCACGATCTCGCCTACAGCCTGGGCGCCAGCCTCGGTGAACGCCTGCGCCAGGAGGTGCCGGACCTGCAGATCCAGGCATTGGTGGAGGGCTTGAAACAGGCCTACCAAGGCAAGCCCCTGGCACTCAAGGACGAGCGTATCGAACAGATCCTCGCCCAGCATGAAGCACAGGTCGGCGAGCAAGCGGACAAGCCGCGAATCGAAGTGGCGCTGGAAAACGAACAGCGTTTTCTCTTGGCCGAAAAGGCCAAGCCGGGCGTACGCGAACTGGAGAACGGCATCCTGCTGACCGAGCTGGCACCCGGCGACGGAGTACGGCCGGGAGCCAATGGTTCGGTACAGGTTCGCTACACCGGACGCCTGCCTGATGGCACGGTGTTCGATCAGAATCAGCAGCCGCAGTGGTTTCGCCTGGACAGTGTAATTGCCGGATGGCGCAGCGCCTTGCAACAGATGCCGACGGGGGCGAAGTGGCGCCTGGTCATTCCTTCGGCCCAGGCTTACGGCGCCGATGGCGCGGGCGACCTGATCGCGCCTTACACGCCACTGGTGTTTGAAATCGAGCTGCTGGGGGCTACCGGTTAGGGGGAGCAGAAACGAAAAACGGTGCGCAATGCGCACCGTTTCGGTAAAGCTTTCGCTGCAAGTCAGGCCTGAACGGCGGCCTCTTCCTTGTGAGCGTTGTGCAGCACTTCGATCAGGCAATCTTCCAGCTCGAAGCGTTCATGCAGCAGACCACCCAGCTCCTTGAATTTCTCCGCCACGCATTTTCCTTCGTCGCACAGATCGTTGAACGCCAGCAGCTTTTCAGTGATGACATCGATCCGTGGATAAATGGTTTCGGCCAGTTCGAGCCCGCGCTGATCATTGAAGGCCTTGGCCTCGCCAGTCAACTGCTCGTAGATTTCAAAGTGGCCGGCGGAGACGTAGTCCACCAGGATTGCGCAGAACTCCTGCAGCGGCTGTCGATTTTCAGCCAGCGTCTCAGGCTCCGCGCCGAGAGCATCATAGGCCCGAACCAGTTCGTGACGCTCCTGCAACCAGCGATCGATCAGCAGATGCACTCCACCCCAGCGTTCCTGAGCATTCTGACAACTTTCGAGCATGGCGATCTCTCTTCCCTTATGGGTCATGCCGCTCTGAATCCGCCACTGGACTGAACATCAGCATCCGGCCAGGCAGAACAGCATCGAGCAACGTAATTGCGGTGACACGTGCGGGCCAGATTATGCCCGCTCGACAGCCGCTTCAAGGTACGCAGGAGATAAAGTTCATACAAGTGTTTAATCTTGCGCCCCATCGCAAATCGACGACTCAGGTCGCGGCCGCCCTGCGCCGGCCCCATGGTAGAAGCCGCGCCAGACGATAGGCGCTCAAAATCATCACAGCGATGAAAAACAGCAGGCTCCACTCCGCGGCACTCATGTCCAGCAACGTCCAGGTGACCTCCGCGCACTGCGCGGTCCCGGTGAAAACCAGCTGCAAGGCACGCCCCCAGGACAGGTTGCCGAGCATGAACGGCATGTCCGGCAAGCACGCCAGCAACTGATCCGAAGGAATGTTCTGCAATAACACATGGCGCCCTGCCGTAACGACACCCGCCAGGCTGCAGAGCAGTTCCAGCAGCCAATACAGGGCACTCGCCGGGTATTGTGGCCCCTGCAGGGCCGCGACCAGGCTGATCGAGGTCAACAGCAACGCGAAGAAACGTTGCGCCACCCACAACAGGCAAGGCTCGAGCCCAACCCCGAACTCCAGGTGAAACGAAGCCCACAGGGCCAAGGCACCGGTAAAAAACACAAGGGAGAACAGCAAGCGTGAGCCGGCCAGCGACATGGTGTATCCACAACGGAAGAAACAGGCTGCCACGGTAGAGAAAGCGCTCGGCCCTTTCAAGGCGCGCCATGACAAGATCGAGCGCGGCAAACCGGCACAGAGGCCAGATCGGGGGGGAGTCGCGGGACGGGCCGCCCCTCCGGGGACGGCCCAGCCTTGCGGGTTTATACCCTGGCGGGCACCGGCAGCGGCGATGCCAGGAGGCGCTCGTCCAACAGCCCCAGACCTTCCTGGAACAGCTGGTTGCTGCGCTCGGTATCGCCCAGCTGCGCCAGCAACCGGGCCAGCTCGGCACAGGCTTCAGGGTTGCGCTGCAGGCGCAGGCTGCTTTCCAGGTAGTCCCGCGCCTTGCCCCAGAGACTGGTTTGCAGGCACAGGCGGCCCAGGGTCAGCAGCAGGCTCGGGTCGTTCGGGTGGTCTTTGAGGCACTGCTCGGCGAACTGCAGTTGCCGCGCCGGGTCACTACCCCGCAGCAAGCCGTAAAGCCGCGCCAGATGGCTGTCGTACTTGCGTTTGAGAGCGACGCGCAGCACTTCTTCGGCCTCGGCCCCGGCGCCCAATTGCCGCAGTTGCTCGGCGTAGGCCAGCACCAGCTGCGGTTCCTGACGCTGAGCCGCGGTCAGTTGCTGCCAAGCGCGGTTGAGCGATTGCAGGCCGACCGTACCGTCCTCTTCGCGATGTGCCGCAAGGGTCAGGTTCTCGCCCCAGGCCCGACGTTCCAGCTCGGCCAGTTCGTTGGCGGGCAGGACCTTGTCCTTGCGCAGCTCGGGCAACAGGCGAATCACCGCCGACCAGTCGCCCCGCTGCTGGTGCAGACGCTGCAACTGCCGCAGCACCTGGACACTGTGCGGATGACGCTCGTGCATGGCTTGCAGGGTACTCAGGGCGCCTTCGGTATCACCGCGATCGGTCTGCAGTTGGGCATGACTCAAGGCCACCGCCAACTCAGCCTGGGGCTGGCGCTCGAGGGCACGCTCCAGCAGGCTGTCGCACTGCTCGTAGTTTCCCAGCTCGTTCGCCGCCCGCGCCGCGCCGAGGTAGTACAAAAGAGGCTGGCGCTCGGCTTCTGCGGCACGATGCAAGTGCTTCTGGGCGCTGGCCCAGCGGCCCTCGGCAAGATCCATCTGGCCTTGTTCGATGGCAATCTGCACGCGACGGCTGCGGTTGCGCCGCGACCAGGGATTGACCACGCCGCTGGAGGCCATCACCAGTTCGATCAGTGCCTTGATACCCCAGATCACCAGCCAGATCACCGCGACCAGCGCCAGGGTCGCCCACAGGCTCGACTCATAACGGAAGCTGTCGTAGGCAATCAGGATGTACCCGGAATGCTCGGCAATCGCCAACCCCAGCAATCCCGAGGCGGCGATCACCAGGAACAGAATCACGTACAGGCGCTTCATGGGCTGGTCTCCTGCGGGGCATTCGCAGCAGGTTTGGCCAGTGGTTTCACCGACTCTTCAGCGCTCAGGTTGCGTCGCTCCAGGTAGGCCTGAACGGCGCTCAGGGTCTTGGCCAGGTCCGGCGTCTGCACGGTGACCGGCTGTTTGCTCAGTTCGGACACGCGCTCGAGCATGAGTTTGCTCTGCGGGTTGTCCTGATTGAAGTTGCCCTTCAACACGTCGCGAGCTTCCGCCAGGGCCTGGGTGTACACCGGCGCCTGGCCGTTCAGGGCCGCCCATTGCGCCTGCTCCAGGGCCAGGCTCAAGGCCAGGCGCACCTGCGTCAGGCTTTGCCCGGCGAGCAGCGGCCGCACATTCTTGTCCGCGTTGAAGTCGATACGAATGTAACGCGAGATCTGATCCCACCATTGCGCCCAGCGGCTGGCGCCGTCACCGTCGGCGGTCAGGCCCAGCAACGAATCGCCACGGTCGCGGTACTCGGGGGCCAGCTCGGTGAGTTCGGTCACCTGGTCGCGCAGTGCGCCCAGTTGCAGGAACAGCCCGGTGCGATCCGGTTGTTCGGTACTGCGCAGGGCCGCAAGACTCTTGGCCAGCTGTTCGCGCGCGGCGAAAGAACCGGGATCGTTCTGCTCGCGCAGGATCTCGTCGGCCCCCTGCACCAGGGCCTGGGCGCTGCTGATGTCCTGCAAGGCCGAAAGACGCAGGCTGGCCAGACGCAACAGATGTTCCGCCTCGGCCAGACGCCAGTCCTTGCGGCTGGCTCCCAGCACGCTCTCGAGCTTCTGATTGAGTCGCTGCTGGTCACCCTGCAACTGCGCGACCAGACGGCGGCGCTCTTCCAGCTCATCGGCCGCCGGCAACTGCTCCAGGCGAGCCGTCAGGCGCTGCTCGTTGAGCTTCAGGCTCTGCGCCTCATCACCCAGGGCCTGCAACTGCCCCAACTGCTGTTGATTGTTGGCCTGCAGGCTGCGCACCTGCCAGACACCCCAGCCGCCGGCAGCGACGCCGGCCGCCCCCAGCAGCAGGGCGAGGATCGCCAACCCGTTGCCACGGCGCTGCGGAGCAGGGGTTGCGGGTTCAGCCGGTGCATCGATTACCGGCTGGACATCATCTTTAGGCAAGGCTGTTTCGCTCACGTATCCATCCTTTGCGTTTAGAGAACGGGCACGGGTTGCTCCCGTAACGCCGTTAGCAAGGCCGCGGCGCTGGCGCCACGACAATCCACAACTTTCTTGGCCCCGGCGGCACGCGCCATCTCGGCGACCCGGGGGCTCGGTACAAACAACGGCAGCCGCGCCACCTGTGGCCAGGCCTCGCCGGCCAACTGCTGCAAGTGCTCGAAACCCTGCCCACTGCTGACCACCAGCCCATTCAAGCGTTCAGCTCGGATGCGTTGCATCAGGACCCCGTCGGCATAGCGCGGCAGGTCGCGGCGGTACAACTCTAGATAATCGACACTAGCACCTTGGCCGCGCAAACGCTCAGCCAGCAGCTCGCGGCCACCCTCCCCGCGCACGATCAGCACCCGCGGGCCGGGCCGGGCAATAGCCTCGCGCAACTGGGGAAGCTCAAGCAAGGCTTCGCTGTCATCGCCTTGCTCGGGGAAAAAAACATCCAGGCCGTGATCGGCCAGAACCTGCGCCGTGCCGGCGCCCACACTGAACCAGCGCTGGCTCGGCGGCTGCGGCCAGAACTGCTCGAGCAGTTGCACGGCCATTCGCGCGGCCGGCTTGCTGACCACGATCACCGCACAGTACAAGTGCAGATCAAGCACTTTGGCGCGCTGGGTATCGCCAACAGGCAGGGCTTGGATTTCCAGCAATGGCAGGCTGCTGCTGAACACCCCCGCTTCGCCCAGAACCTCAGCCAGCAGCGCCGACTCGTCCGTGGGCCGGGTCAGCAGCACACGCCAGTCGCTCACTCTTCGCCAGCCTCGCCATAGACCGCGCGCAGAATATCGTCGGCGCCCTGGGCCAGCAGATCCTCCGCGACCTGCACGCCGAGCGCCGCCGCCGCGCTACGTGGAGCACGGGCCTCGGCGCTGAGCAGCACACCGCCGCTCGGCTCGCCGACCAGGCCACGCAGCCACAGCTGATCGCCTTCGAGCACCGCATAGCAGGCGATCGGTACCTGGCAGCCGCCATTCAGATGCTTGTTGAGGGCCCGCTCGGCGGTGACTCGATCCGCGGTATCGACATGATGCAGTGGCGCCAGCAGCTTATGGATCTCGCTGTCGGCTGTGCGGCATTCGATGCCCACCGCACCCTGGCCGCCAGCCGGAAGGCTGTCGTCGACGCTGATCGAAGAGCTGATGCGATCTTCGAAGCCAAGACGGATCAAGCCCGCAGCGGCCAGGATGATGGCGTCGTACTCACCGGCGTCGAGCTTGGCCAGGCGAGTATTGACGTTGCCACGCAGGAAGCGGATCTGCAGGTCCGGACGACGAGCCAGCAACTGCGCCTGGCGACGCAGGCTGGAGGTGCCCACCACGCTGCCCACGGGCAGGTCGTCGAGACTGGAATAGGTATTGGAGACAAAGGCATCGCGCGGGTCTTCACGCTCGCAGATGCAGAACAGGCCCAGGCCTTCAGGGAAGTCCATGGGCACGTCTTTCATCGAATGCACGGCGATATCCGCTTCGTTTTCCAGCAGCGCGGTTTCCAGCTCCTTGACGAACAGTCCCTTGCCGCCGATTTTCGACAACGGCGAGTCGAGCAGCTTGTCGCCGCGACTGACCATGGGCACCAGCGTCACGATCAACCCCGGGTGAGCGGCTTCCAGACGAGCTTTGACGTATTCGGCTTGCCACAAGGCCAAGGCACTTTTGCGGGTAGCGATGCGGATTTCGCGAGAGGACATGGATCAATCCGTACTGATGAAAATACGGCAGATGATAACAGCTCAGCCAAATCAGCTTTGACTTGTATCAGGAACTACAGCCCCTCCCTGGCTGCAGGAACATTGCGGGCGGGGCGCATGACCCGCCCGGCCGCCCGGATCTAGAGCTGCTGCATCATCTTGCGCACGCCGGCCACATGCCGTCGGCTGACGATCAACGCATCACCATTGAGACCTTTGAGGAACAGCTGGAAATGCCCCAGCGGCGTACGCTGCAGACGTTCGATGCGTTCACGGGCCACCAGGGCGTTGCGATGGATGCGCACGAAGCGCTCGCCAAACTCGTCTTCCAGCGCCTTCAGGGGTTCGTCCAGCAGGACTTCGCCGCTTTCATGGCGCAAGGTCACATATTTGTGGTCGGCAATGAAATAGACGACCTGATCCAGCGGGATCAGCTCGATGCCTTTGCGGGTCCGCGCACTGATATGGCTGCGAGGGCCGCTGCCGCTTTCCGCGGCAGGCCGGGTCAGGGCCGCCAGCTGGACCCGGTTGGGGCGGTCGGCCTTTTTCAGCGCCTCGAGCAGATGCTCGGAACGCACCGGTTTGAGCAGGTGACCTACCTCGCTGACATCAAAAGCCTCGAGGGCGAATTCATCAGGGGCGGCACAAAACACCACGGCTGGCGGCGCTTCGCGCTCACACAAACGGGCGGCAACCTGCAGGCCATCGAGACCCGGCATGCGGATGTCGAGAAGCACGATATCCGGCTTCAGGCTGTCGATCAGGGCCAATGCCTCTTCGCCATTGGTGGCGCTGGGCTCCAGGACACTGTATCCCTCAAGCTCACTGACCATGCGGTTCAGTCGCTCGCGGGCTAGGGGTTCGTCATCAACGATCAGGACATTCATATTGCGCTGGATTCCTGCGTGAGTCTCGCACAAGGATAGCGTAGACAGGTGAAGTGACGTCCGTCACGGCGATCCACGCTAAGACTAGTGCGAGGGCCAAAAAGTGCCCCACGACGGGCACCATTATTTACCCGGGCCTGCTCGATACCGTTCAAGGCCCGCCACTGCACGACATGGTCATGGGGACTGCTGATACAGGACACAAACACCCCCTCTCTTATAGTCGGCTTCCACCCCGACCGCCTCCCTCGCGAATCGCGAGGTGGCGGCGGGACCGGAGCGCATGCGACAACGGTTGCGTGATCAGCGACCAGACACGATGAAACATCCGGGATTGCGCTGTTCCTTCAGTCCAACTGTAGACGGTTGCCAAGACGATATTGCTCTATCGATAAATATCGTTACATCACTCCTCGCACCCCGCCGTCGCTCGCCTAGTCTCTGCGCGCCCGAGGTCGGCGACAAGCGCCCGCGGCCCCCATGGCAGAAATAAAAACCTGCCGACCGGTGCCAGCTACAGGATTGGCAACCCTGTTATTATCCGCGGCAACTTTTCACCTCATTTCCCTTCCAGCCGATCACGAGCGAATTCATGAGCACTGACAAGACCAATCAGTCCTGGGGCGGCCGCTTCAGTGAGCCCGTCGACGCCTTCGTCGCCCGCTTCACCGCCTCCGTCACTTTCGACCAGCGCCTCTATCGTCACGACATCATGGGCTCGATCGCCCACGCCACCATGCTGGCCAAGGTCGGCGTACTGACCGATGCCGAACGCGACAGCATCATCGACGGCCTGAAAACCATCCAGGGCGAAATCGAGGCCGGCACCTTCGACTGGCGCGTCGATCTGGAAGACGTGCACATGAACATCGAAGCACGCCTGACCGACCGCATCGGCGTCACCGGCAAGAAGCTGCACACCGGCCGCAGCCGCAACGACCAGGTGGCCACCGATATCCGTCTGTGGCTGCGCGACGAAATCGATCTGATCCTGGCGGAAATCACCCGCTTGCAAAAAGGCCTGCTGGAACAGGCCGAGCGCGAAGCCGGCACCATCATGCCGGGCTTCACTCACCTGCAAACCGCGCAGCCTGTGACCTTCGGTCATCACATGCTGGCCTGGTTCGAGATGCTCAGCCGCGACTACGAGCGCCTGGTCGATTGCCGCAAGCGCACCAACCGCATGCCGCTGGGCAGCGCCGCGCTGGCTGGCACCACCTACCCGATCGACCGCGAGATGACCTGCCAGTTGCTGGGATTCGACGCCGTCGGCGGCAACTCGCTGGACAATGTGTCTGATCGCGATTTCGCCATTGAGTTCTGCGCCGCCGCCAGCGTGGCCATGATGCACCTGTCGCGCTTCTCCGAAGAGCTGGTGCTGTGGACCAGCGCGCAGTTCCAGTTCATCGATCTGCCCGACCGTTTCTGCACCGGCAGCTCGATCATGCCGCAAAAGAAAAACCCGGACGTTCCGGAGCTGGTTCGTGGCAAGAGCGGCCGCGTGTTCGGCGCCCTGATGGGCCTGTTGACCCTGATGAAGGGCCAGCCCCTGGCCTACAACAAGGACAACCAGGAAGACAAGGAACCGCTGTTCGACACCGCCGACACCCTGCGCGACTCGCTGCGGGCCTTCGCCGACATGATCCCGGCAATCAAGCCCAAGCACGCGATGATGCGCGAAGCGGCACTGCGCGGTTTCTCCACCGCCACCGACCTGGCGGACTACCTGGTGCGCCGTGGCCTGCCATTCCGCGATTGCCACGAGATCGTCGGCCACGCCGTGAAGTATGGCGTGGAGACCGGCAAGGACCTGGCGGAAATGAGCCTGGAGGAACTGCGCAAGTTCAGCGACCAGATCGACCAGGACGTATTTGCCGTGCTGACCCTGGAAGGCTCGGTCAACGCCCGTGACCACATCGGCGGCACGGCCCCGGCTCAAGTCAAGGCGGCGGTGGTTCGCGGCCAGGCGTTGCTGAGAAGCCGCTAAAAGCTAGCGCGGGCAAGCCACGCTCCTGCTAAGAGCGTGGCTTGCCCGCAGTCAGCGACCTGAAACCTTCCTACTTCTTGCTGGCGATCATCGCCAGGAACTGCGGCATCGCCGCGTCCTTGTCCGCCGCGACCCGCTGCACATTGGGCATCTGCTCCAGGCGTGCCATCAAGGCCTTGGCTGCCGGTATCTCGGCCAGATAATCCACACCGAACAGCTTCTGCCCTACCACGCAGGCCAGGCTCACGCTGTACAGGAAATACAGGTCCGCCACGCTCAGGCTGCTGCCCGCCACATAAGGGGCGAACTTGCCGTGCCTGGCCAGCGAGGCGAACCCCTGCACCAGCTCGTTGCGGGACTTCTCCTTGATAGCCTCGGGGACCGCCATCCCGAAGAACGCCTCGCCATAACAGGCCCGCGCCGGCAACTCGATGTAAAGCTCGATCTCCTTGGCCAGCGCCAGCACCTGGGCACGCGCGAACGGGTCACTGGGCAGCAGCGCCGGCCCAGGCTGGCTTTCAAGGTATTCGAGGATCACGCTGGTTTCATTGATAAAGCCCTGCTCCACCCCCAGCACCGGCACCTTGCCGCGCGGGCTGATGGCCAACGCCTCAGGGCTTTGCCCGGCGTAGAACGGCACTTCTTCGAAAGGCAGATCTTTTTCCAGCAATGCCAGTTTCACCATGTTGTAGTAATTGCTGACGGCGAATCCATAAAGCTTGAGCATCACATAGCCTCCAGGCCGGGTGCGGGGTTGGCAGCCACTCTTATAGATCCTCGACAGCCAACTGGCCAGCAGCATCAGGCTCCTGAATACGGGTAAACTGGCGACCTTTCCTTCAGGAGCCTGCCATGAGCGAGCCAACCCCCGGTACCAGCAACGACGACAGCGACGAAGAAGCGTTCGCCGAAAACACCCTGATCGAAGCGATCGAAAACCAGATCGAAAGCGACAACCCGCCCGCGGCCAAGGCCACCTTCAACAAGCTGACCCTGGTTGGCTATGAGCGTGACGAAATCCTCAACCTCATGGCTCACGTCCTGGCAGTGGAAATCGACGCGATCCTCGAAGAAGACCGCGCGTTCGACACCCAATGGTACGAAGCCGCGCTGCGCGCCCTGCCCGAGCTGCCGCCCGAGAAGAAATAAGCCCGCCACGCCTCGCGTCCGCCCCAGGCCGGCGCGATGACGAGCCTTGACTACACTGGTACGCGCCCTGCGGCCAAATACCGCCGCCCAGGGGTGTAAAAGTCCGCAGCGGACACTGGACAGGCTGCCCAACTGCGGTCACCTTAAGGACGCTGTCGTCTAATTCCTAGAAAGTCTGGAGTCCTTATGTCGTATACCCCTGAGTTGGTTGCCGAACTGGAAATCCTTGCACTCTTCAACCTGGACAGTTCCCAGGAAGGCCTGAAAATCCATCAGACCGCTGCCCCCCAAGCTATCGCCGCCGCACGACGCCTGTTCGAAAAAGAGCTCATTACCCAGCCCGATGGTGGTTACCTGACCAGCCTGGGCCGCGATGCCGCCGAGCATGCCCAAGGCCTGCTGACCATTCTGACGGTCAAAGAAGCCGCCTGAACGCTTTCCCCTACGGCCCTCGGAATCCCCGCCTGTCGGATTCCGCGGGCAAGCTCCAGTTGTCCGCTGGAAATCTGACGTCAAAAATAAAATTCAGCTTAAAGCTCGCCCTCGACTGGCTGTAAACTCCTCCACCTATAAGACCTCCCACGTTCAAGCTTCGCGAGCCTGTTTGAATGACCCGCACCCATGAAATCCGCCCAGATCTGGACGAGGGAATCGATCGCAAGGTTCTCAGCCAGCTGCGTGCGCGCTTTCTGAAGCTCAACGAAGGGCGTCTGGATCGGGCCATGGAGGGGTTATCGCCGCGCCAGCAACTGGTGCTCAACCTGTTGCCGCTGTTCTTTCACGTCAACCACCCGTTATTGCCGGGTTATGTGTCGGGCAGCACACCCGCCGGGCTGTCGAACTACGAACCCGACACCTCAACGCTCAACGAAGCACAGCGCCTGACCCGCTCGTTTTCCTACAAGGTCCGGCCCGGCAATGCACCGCGACCTATCCATGGCCTGTTCCTGATGGGCAGCCTGGGCACCCTGGCCCAGGCTGACCAGAGCGATATGGATGTGTGGGTCTGCCATGCGCCCGCTCTCGGCGAGAACGAACTCGCCGAACTGCGCAAGAAATGCCTGCTACTGGAAACCTGGGCCGCCGGCCAGGGTGCCGAGGCGCACTTCTTCCTGATCGACCCGAGCCGCTTTGTCCGTGGCGATCGCAACACCCAGCTGAGCTCGGACGATTGCGGCACCACTCAGCACTATCTGCTGCTGGACGAGTTCTATCGCACGGCCATCTGGCTGGCCGGGCGTACGCCGCTATGGTGGCTGGTGCCGGTGTACGAAGAAGCCCGCTACCAGCAGTACACCCATACGCTGCTGTCCAAGCGTTTCATCCCTGCCGACGAAAACCTCGACCTTGGCCATCTGGCCCATATTCCGCCGGGCGAATTCATCGGCGCCGGGCTCTGGCAGTTGTTCAAGGGCATCGAGTCGCCGTACAAGTCGGTGCTCAAGCTGCTGCTGACCGAGGTCTACGCCAGCGAACACCCGCGGGTGGAATGCCTGAGCCTGCGCTTCAAGCAGGCGGTGTTCGCCAATCGCCTGGACCTCGACGAGCTGGATCCGTACATCGTGGTCTACCGGCGCATCGAGGAATACCTCAAGGCCCGCGGCGAACCGGAGCGCCTGGAGCTGGTACGGCGCAGCCTGTACCTGAAGGTCAACCGCAAGCTCACCGGCAACAACGGCGCGCGCAACCCAAGCTGGCAGCGCTCGCTGCTCGAACGGCTGGCCCACGAATGGGGCTGGGATCAACGCCAGCTGGCAATGCTCGACAGCCGCAGCCAGTGGAAAGTCCGCCAGGTCAGCGCCGAACGCCGGGCCCTGGTCAATGAGTTGAACTACAGCTACCGCTTCCTGACCCAGTTCGCCCGTACCGAGCAGACCCTCGGCCTGGTCAACAAGCGCGACCTGAATATCCTCGGCCGCCGCCTGTACGCGGCCTTTGAACGCAAGGCCGGCAAGATCGAATTCATCAACCCCGGCATCGCCCCGGACCTGGCCGAAGACACCCTGACCCTGGTGCAGTCGCCCAACAAGAAAGAACCGGGGCAAACCCACTGGGGCCTGTACAACGGCAGCCTGAATGCCCTGGAGTGGGAACACTTCGCGCCGATCAAGCGCAGCCGCGAACTGCTGGAGCTACTGACCTGGTGCCATCGCAACGGCGTGATCGACAGCAGCACGCGCCTGGCGCTGCACCCGGGCAGCAGCGACTTGAGCGAGTTCGAGCTGTTCAATCTGCTGGGCAGCCTGCAACAGACCATCGCCCTGCCCCTGGGCACCGTCAGCGAAGAACGCCTGCTGCACAGCAGCGTGCCCAGCGAAGTGCTAATCCTGGTAAATGTCGGCCGCGACCCGCTCAAACATCACCGCGACCTGAACATCCTGATGACCACCGAGCGCACCGACTCTTTGAGCTACGCCGGGGTGCGGGAGAACCTGGTGCTGACCCTCGATCAGGTGACGCTCAACAGCTGGAACGAGGTATTAGTCGGCCGTTACGACGGCGCCCATGCCCTGCTCGACTGCCTGCGCGACTACCTCAACAACCTGCCGCGCGGCCCTGAGCAACCAAAGCTGCGAGTGCGCTGCTTCTGCCACAACCGCGCGCAGTTCATCGCCCAACGGGTCGAAGAGCTGTTCGACACGGCGCAGAACCTGTTGCTCAGCCAGCTCAACCACCGCTACCTGATCCAGGTCCAGCAGCATTACCACGTGCTGGAGTTAGTGCCGGGCCAGGTCAATCATGTGGCGCTGGCAAGCCTGCCGGCGCTGATCGACTACCTCGGCGAAGAACAGTCGAGCTACAGCCCGCTGCACCTGGACCCGATGGCCCTGGAAGAACACGACCTGGCGCTGATCCTGCCGATGGGCCAGCCCGACAGCATCCAGGTGTTCTACCGTGTCGTCGAGGCTCAGGCCGAGCTGTACGTGCTGGATGAATTCGATGCGCTCTGGCAGCAACGCCTGCCCTACCACGACGAACAGAGTCTGCTGGCCCCCCTGCAACGCTTCCTGCAGTCGATCCTCTACCGGCGCGATGCCCAACTGCCGATGGAAGCCTCCCAGGCTCTGGTGCCGCTGGATATTTTGTATTACCAGATATTGCCCTCAGGCAGCACAAGAGCCCGTCGAATCGAGCCACGCCCGGCACCCCAGACACCAGCGAACAAAGCCTTTTATGACGTGCAGGGCATCATCGGCAAAGCTGCACCGGGGCAGGTGCAGGTCACTCTGTATTGCAATCAACGGGAGTTTTCCGAGCTGGAGCATGGCGACCAGCTGTTCGCCGCGGTCGCCCAGGAGATTGTCGGCCAGCGTCGCGAAACCGAGCGCTATCGCTGCTATATCACCGACCTGGACCTGTCCGGCCTGCTCGGTGACCACCACGGCTCAAGCAATCTCTACCTACGCTACAAAGCCGACCTGGAGCGCGCCTTGAACGACGCGCTCGAGCAGGTCTAGCCGGTCAGCGGTGCCCTTCAGAGGTGAAAGTCGCCAGCCGCTTCGGGTTGGTATTCCACTTCCAGCAGGGTCAGCTTCAGGGTCTTGCCGCCGGGCGCCGGCCAGTCGATGTACTGCCCGACCTGCAAACCGAGCAAGGCGCTGCCCACTGGCGCCAGGATAGAGATCCGGCCCTCGTCGGCGTTGGCGTCCTGCGGATACACCAGGGTCAGGTGATAGTCCTTGCCGCTGCCCTCTTCGCGGCAATGCACACGCGAATTCATGGTCACGACACCAGGCGGGACTTCATCGTGGCCCACCAGGGTTTCGGCGCGATCCAGCTCGGTCTGCAACGCAATGACGCCAGGCAGCGTGTCGTCCAGGCTGTCGATCAGGCGCTCCAGACGCTGCACGTCGAGGCGGGTGAGAATGATGGAAGGTGCGGTGCTCATGATCCAGGCAGACTCCTTTTTTCGGCACAAAAAAGCAAAACCCCGTCCAGATAAGACGGGGTTTTCACTGGCCTCGATGTGGCGAGGCGTAACCGGACACTACCACAGCAGCACAAATAAACAAGCCGCCGGGCTTTTGTGCCCGGGCTAGCCCATACCGGGCGCCGCAGCCCGCTTGCGCTCCAGCGCCTGGCGACAGATGACTCGCCGTCGCTCATCGTCCGCCGAGCGCCATTCGCGAATGTCTTCCACATGCCGGAAACAGCCCTTGCAGACTTTTTCCTCATCCAGCCGGCACAGGCTGATGCAGGGCGAGGCCACGGCCGGGCTGACATTGCTGTACAGCGGCTTGGGCGGGCGCGCCGGGGCGACTGGCGTCACGGTCTCAGAGCCCTTCGAACTCAAGCTTGATATCGGCCTGCTCGAGGACGATGCGCTCGAGCATTTCGCCCAGCTGCTCTTCGCTCTTGTCGCACATCCAGCGCTCGCTTTCTTCGTCGTAGTCGAAGTGGAAACCACCGGAGCGCGCGGCCAGCCACAGCTGACGCAGCGGCTCCTGGCGGCTGAAGATCACCTGGCTGCCGTTTTCGAACTTGACGGTGAGCACACCGGCGGAGCTCTCCAGATCGATATCCAGGTCACTCTCCTCGAAAATGTCCTCCAGCGTCTGCTGGGTGGCATCGACCAGGTCGTGGAAACGGGCTTCAGTCAAACTCATTGCGGGAACCTCGAAAAGTGTCTACTCACGCTCAAGCGCCGCAAGATACGGGCGCATCCGGGCGAATGCAAAGGATACCGATCAAGGGCGCGGGCGGCAGAGAAAATATCCCCGCAACCGCCGCGCCCAGCGCCCGTGCCCGGGGCAAAGGCCCGCCGGACGGGTGTTCCAGCGCATAGGCAAGCCGTCGGGTGGCCGGTATACTCGGGCGCAATTAACGCATTCTCAAGGATTTCGCCATGAAGCGCCTGATCTCTTCCCTTGCTGCGCTCGTCGCGGTTGCCTGCCTTGTCACTGCCTGCGGTCAAAAAGGCCCGCTGTATCTTCCCGATGACAGCAAATCCCCTGAAGACCAAGGTCACTCGCAGTCGCACAAGCACGACACCAACTAAGGGAACCCCATGGACGCTTTTAACTACCGCGACGGGCAGCTGTTCGCGGAAGGTGTAGCGTTGTCCGCCATTGCCGAGCGCTTTGGCACGCCGACCTACGTCTATTCCCGAGCGCATATCGAAGCGCAGTACCGCGCGTACGCCGATGCCCTCGCCGGCATGCCGCACCTGGTCTGCTTCGCGGTAAAGGCCAACTCCAACCTGGGTGTACTGAATGTCCTGGCACGTCTGGGCGCCGGTTTCGACATCGTCTCCCGAGGCGAGCTGGAACGCGTCCTGGCCGCTGGCGGCGCGGCCGACAAGATTGTCTTCTCCGGTGTCGGCAAGACCCGTGACGACATGCGTCGCGCCCTGGAAGTCGGCGTGCACTGCTTCAACGTCGAGTCCAGCGACGAGCTGGAACGCCTGCAACAGGTCGCCGCCGAACTCAAGGTTCGCGCACCGGTTTCGCTGCGGGTCAACCCGGATGTCGATGCTGGCACCCACCCGTACATTTCCACCGGCCTGAAGGAAAACAAGTTCGGTATCGCCATCGCCGATGCCGAAGACGTGTACATCCGCGCGGCACAGCTGCCGAACCTGGAAGTGGTCGGCGTCGATTGCCATATCGGCTCGCAACTGACCACCCTGGCCCCCTTCATCGATGCCCTCGACCGTCTGCTGGACCTGGTCGACCGCCTGGGCGAGTGCGGCATCTACCTGCGCCACATCGACCTCGGTGGCGGCCTGGGCGTGCGTTATCGCGATGAAGAGCCACCGCTGGCCGCCGACTACGTCAAGGCCGTGCGCGAACGCCTCGACGGCCGCGACCTGGAACTGGTCTTCGAACCCGGCCGTTTCATCGTCGCCAACGCCGGGGTACTGCTGACCCGGGTCGAGTACCTCAAGCACACCGAACACAAGGACTTCGCCATCGTCGACGCGGCCATGAACGACCTGATCCGCCCGGCCCTGTACCAGGCCTGGATGGACGTCAGCGCCGTACGCCCGCGCGATGGCCAGGCACGTACCTACGACATCGTCGGCCCGATCTGCGAAACCGGCGACTTCCTGGCCAAGGAACGTCAGCTGGCGCTGGAAGAGGGCGACCTGCTCGCCGTGCATTCGGCCGGTGCCTACGGTTTCGTCATGAGCTCCAACTACAACACCCGCGGTCGCGCTGCTGAAGTGCTGGTCGATGGTGAACAGGCTGTTGAAGTGCGTCGCCGCGAGACGGTAGCCGAGTTGTTTGCTGGCGAAAGCCTGCTGCCGGAGTAAAACCATGCTGCTGCGTTTTACCAAGATGCACGGCCTGGGCAATGACTTCATGGTCCTCGACCTGGTCAGCCAGCACGCGCACATCCTGCCCAAACATGCCAAGCAATGGGGCGATCGCAACACCGGAGTCGGTTTCGACCAGTTGCTGATCGTCGAGGCGCCGAGTAATCCGGATGTGGATTTCCGCTACCGGATCTTCAATTCCGACGGCTCCGAAGTGGAGCAATGCGGCAACGGTGCGCGCTGTTTCGCCCGTTTCGTGCTGGACAAGCGCCTGACCACCAAGCGCCAGATCCGTGTCGAGACCAAAAGCGGCATCATCGAACTGGATGTGCGCAACGACGGTCAGATCAGCGTCGACATGGGCGCGCCGCGCCTGGTGCCCGAGCAGATTCCGTTCGTGGCACCGGCCCAGGCCCTGAGTTACCAGGTCGAAGTCGATGGCCAGACCGTCGAATTGGCCGCGGTGTCCATGGGCAACCCCCATGCGGTGCTGCGGGTCAACGACATCAACAGCGCGCCGGTGCATGAGCTGGGGCCGAAGATCGAACATCACCCGCGCTTCCCGGCCCGGGTCAATGTCGGCTTCATCCAGGTCATCGACCGTCAGCGCGCGCAGCTGCGGGTCTGGGAACGTGGCGCCGGGGAAACCCAGGCCTGCGGTACCGGCGCCTGCGCCGCCGCAGTGGCCGCGATCAGCCAGGGGTGGATGGATTCGCCGCTATTGATCGACCTGCCGGGCGGGCGCCTGTCCATCGAATGGGCAGGCCCTGGCCAACCGGTGAAGATGACCGGCCCGGCAGTGCGCGTATACGAAGGACAGGTGCGTCTTTGAATGAGCGAAAACCATGACTGATCAGCCTCAGGTTCCAGCCGAACAGCCCGACGAATCTCCTGCCGAAAACCTCGAGGCGGCGGCGATCGCCGCGTACCTGGAGGCGCATCCGGACTTCTTCGTCGAGCATGAAGAACTGCTCCCGGCGTTGCGCATTCCCCATCAGCGCGGTGACACCATCTCGCTGGTGGAGCGGCAGATGAAGATCCTGCGCGAGCGCAACATCGAGATGCGCCACCGGCTTTCGCAGTTGATGGACGTGGCCCGGGACAACGACCGGCTCTTCGAGAAGACCCGACGCCTGATTCTCGCGCTGATGGATGCCAACAGCCTGGAAGACGTGGTGATGAGCGTCGAAGACAGCTTGCGCCAGGACTTCCAGGTGCCTTTCGTGGGCTTGATCCTGTTCAGCGACAGTGCCATGCCGGTGGGCCGCTGGGTCACCGCGGCCGAGGCCCAGACCGCCATCGGTGGCTTGCTGACCGAAGGCAAGAGCATCAGCGGCAGCCTGCGCGAGCATGAGCTGGACTTCCTGTTCGGCGAAGAACAGCGCCAGCAGATCGGCTCGAGCGCCGTGGTCGCCATCGCCCATCAGGGCATTCACGGCGTGCTGGCCATCGCCAGCCGCGACCCGCAGCACTACAAAAGCTCGGTGGGGACGCTGTTCCTCAGCTATATCGCCGAAGTCATGGGCCGCGTGCTGCCGCGCTTCACTCACTCGCTACGCTCGGTTCGCTGACCATGGAACGACAACTGGACGCCTACTGCGAGCACCTGCGCAGTGAGCGCCAAGTGTCGCCCCATACGCTGCAAGCCTACCGCCGCGATCTGGAAAAAGTGCTGGCCTTCTGCGCCAAGCAGCAGGTTTGCAGCTGGTCCGACCTGGACATCCAGGGCCTGCGCAGCATGATTGCGCGCCTGCACCAGCAGGGCCAATCCTCTCGCAGCCTGGCGCGCCTGCTCTCCGCCGTACGCGGCCTGTACCACTACCTGAACCGCGAAGGCCTGTGCAATCACGACCCGGCCAACGGCCTGGCGCCACCCAAGGGCGAGCGCCGCCTGCCCAAGACCCTGGACACCGATCGCGCGCTGCAATTGCTCGATGGCGCGGTGGAGGATGATTTCCTCGCGCACCGCGACCAGGCAATTCTCGAGCTGTTCTATTCCTCCGGCCTGCGCCTGTCGGAGCTGACCAGCCTCGACCTCGAACAATTGGACCTGGCCGATGGCCTGGTGCAGGTCCACGGCAAAGGCAGCAAGACCCGGGTCCTGCCGATTGGCAAGAAGGCCCGCGAGGCACTGCAGCTGTGGCTACCGCTGCGGGCGCTGAGCAATCCGCCGGACGACGCGGTGTTCGTCAGCCAGCAGGGCCGGCGCCTGGGCCCCCGGGCGATCCAGCTGCGGGTCAAGGCCGCCGGCGAGCGCGAGCTGGGACAGAACCTGCATCCGCATATGCTGCGACACTCCTTCGCCAGCCACATGCTGGAATCCTCCCAGGACCTGCGCGCGGTACAAGAACTGCTGGGGCACTCGGATATCAAGACCACTCAGATCTATACCCATCTGGACTTCCAGCACCTGGCAGCGGTCTACGACAGCGCCCACCCACGGGCCAAACGCAACAAAGGCGGTGAGTAATGACGATCAAGCTGATCACCTTCGACCTCGACGACACGCTGTGGGATACCGCGCCCGTGATCGTCAGCGCCGAAGCCGTGCTGCGCCAGTGGCTGACCGACCACGCTCCGCAACTGGGCGGCGTACCGGTGGAGCATCTCTGGACCATCCGTGAGCGGGTGCTGAACCACGAGCCCGGGCTCAAGTACCGCATCAGCGCGCTGCGCCGACGGGTGCTGTTTCATGCACTGGAGGAAGCCGGCTACGACCAGGGCCAGGCCAATGCCCTGGCCGACCAGAGTTTTGAAGTGTTCCTGCATGCGCGGCACCAGCTGGATATCTTTCCCGAGGTGCAGCCGACCCTGGAAGCGCTGGCCAACCACTTCGCGCTGGGCGTGGTCACCAATGGCAACGCCGACGTGCGCCGCCTGGGGCTGGCAGATTACTTCAAGTTCGCCCTGTGCGCCGAAGACATCGGCATCGCCAAGCCCGATTCACGGTTGTTTCACGAAGCCCTGCAACGGGGCGAGGCGACACCGGACACCGCCGTGCACATCGGCGACCACCCGGGCGACGACATCGCCGGGGCGCAGCAGGCCGGCTTGCGGGCCATCTGGTTCAACCCGGCCGGCAAGGCCTGGGAGGCGGACCGGTTGCCGGATGCGGAAATCCGCAGCCTGACCGAGCTGCCGAAACTGCTGGCGCGCTGGCACAACGGCGCCTGATCGGACGCTGTCGCAATCACTGCAACACCGCACTCTCGCCAACAAGCGCCCATGAAAAAGCCCGCAGCGACGGCGGGCTTTTTCAGCAAGCAAGTGGCAGGCGCTCAGATAGGCCGGCTACCGTACTTGTTATCAGGCTTCTTGGGCGGATCGGCAACCACATTGGCCTCGACTTCCTGCACTTTACCGCCACGGGCCAGGAACTCCTCCATGGCGCGCGCCAGTGCATCACGCTCTTTGTTCTTGGCTTCGACACTCGGCAGCTCGTCTACCGAGACGGCAGCCTTGGCCTTGCCTTTGGCGGTCGGGGCAGGAACATCACTGCCATCGTCTTCCGCCACATCGTCGGCGGCCGCTTCAAGACCTTCTTCGGTTTCGTCTTCGTCGCCTACTTCGAGGTCGTCGTTTTCCAGATCATCGTCGCTCATGTTCTACCTCATGACTTGCGAAAAGCAGATTAGTTATAGCCCAGCTGAGCCGACTGTCGAAGGCCGCTGGAAAAAAATCAACATCCACTGATAACCAGCGGCTTATGCCTTATCACCGTGCAAGGTGGCAAGGACTTTGCGGGCACCGCCATGATCGCGATGCTCGCCCAGATAAACGCCTTGCCAGCTGCCTAACGCCAAGCGACCCGCCGATACCGGCAAGCTCAATTGACAGCCTAGCAAACTGGCCTTGAAGTGCGCCGGCAGATCATCGGGCCCTTCGTCGTCATGTTCATACCCGGCCATGCCTTGAGGCACCAGGGAGTTGAAGAAACGCTCGAAGTCACGACGAACCGCAGGGTCGGCATTCTCGTTGATGGTCAACGAGGCCGAGGTATGCTGCAGCCACAAATGCAACAGACCGACCCGACATGCCTTCAGTTCAGGCAGGCCGGCGAGCAACTCGTCCGTTACCAGATGAAAGCCCCGGGGCCTTGCCCGCAGGGTAATCAGAGTCTGTTGCCACATACAGTTCTCCGCACATTCGGCGCGCATTCTAGCGCGCTCTGGGAAAAAACAAAGTGCCGAATATTCCTCCAATGCTGTAAGTCATTGACCCGAAAAAAAAGCAGTCATCAAACTGGCTGACAAGCTCTGGAAAAAACCTTTCAGCCATCTCTCAATGACAAAACGCAGACAAAAAAATGCCCGGCAAGCCGGGCATTTTTTCTGGCGGGATTACAGGTTGTAACCGCGCTCGTTGTGTTGCGCCAGGTCGAGGCCGACCGACTCTTCTTCCTCGGTGACACGCAGCCCGATGACCACATCCAGCACCTTGAGGATGATGAAGGTCACGATCGCGGTGTAGATCACCGTGAAGCCCACGCCTTTGCACTGGATCCACACTTGCGCGGCGATGTCGGTCACGGTGCCGAAGCCGCCCAGCGATGGCGCGGCGAACACGCCGGTGAGGATCGCGCCGAGGATACCGCCGATACCGTGCACGCCGAAGGCGTCCAGGGAGTCGTCGTAGCCCAGCTTGCGTTTCAGGGTGGTGGCGCAGAAGAAGCACACCACGCCCGCTGCCAGGCCGATCACCAGGGCGCCCATCGGGCCTACGGTGCCAGCGGCAGGCGTGATCGCCACCAGGCCGGCAACCACACCCGAGGCGATGCCCAGGGCGCTTGGCTTACCGTGGGTCAGCCATTCGGCGAACATCCAGCCCAGCGCCGCAGCGGCGGTGGCAATCTGGGTTACCAGCATCGCCATGCCGGCGGTGCCGTTGGCGGCGGCGGCGGAACCGGCGTTGAAGCCGAACCAGCCGATCCACAGCATGGCCGCGCCCATCAGGGTGTAACCCAGGTTGTGCGGCGCCATCGGGGTGGTCGGGAAGCCTTTACGCTTGCCCAGCACCAGGCAGGCCACCAGGCCGGCGATACCGGCGTTGATATGCACCACGGTGCCGCCGGCGAAGTCCAGCACGCCCCAGTCCCACATCAGGCCGCCGTTGCCGGACCAGACCATGTGTGCGATCGGCGCGTAGACCAGGGTGAACCAGATGGCCATGAAGATCAGCATGGCGGAGAACTTCATCCGCTCGGCGAAAGCACCGACGATCAGCGCCGGGGTGATGATGGCGAAGGTCATCTGGAAGGTGATGAACACCGCCTCGGGGAACAGCGCCGCCGGGCCGGTCAGGCTCGCCGGGGTGACGCCGGCCAGGAAGGCCTTGCCCAGGCCGCCGACGAAGGAGTTGAAGTTGACGACGCCCTGCTCCATGCCGGTGGTGTCGAACGCAATGCTGTAGCCATAAATGACCCACAGGATGCTGATCAGACCGGTAATGGCGAAGCACTGCATCATCACGGAAAGAATGTTTTTCGAACGCACCATGCCGCCGTAGAACAGCGCCAGGCCGGGAATGGTCATGAACAGCACCAGGGCCGTCGAGGTCAGCATCCAGGCGGTGTCGCCGGAGTTGAGGACTGGGGCTGCCACTTCGTCCGCCGCCATGGCCAGGCCAGGCATTACGAGGGACAACAGGGCTCCTAGCCCTGCGATTTTACGCAGAGTCATATTGTTTTCTCCTGGGGCGTTGGGTTTGGGGCGGCTTAGATGGCGTCGGTATCGGTTTCGCCGGTACGGATGCGAATAGCCTGTTCCAGATTGACCACGAAGATCTTGCCGTCACCGATCTTGCCGGTGTTGGCGGCCTTGGTTATCGCCTCGATGACCCGATCAAGATCCTTGTCATCGATGGCGACGTCGATCTTCACCTTGGGCAGGAAGTCGACTACGTACTCCGCGCCGCGATACAGCTCGGTGTGCCCCTTCTGCCGGCCGAAGCCTTTGACCTCAGTAACGGTAATGCCCTGCACGCCGATCTCGGACAGCGACTCGCGCACGTCGTCCAACTTGAACGGCTTGATGATGGCAGTGACTAGCTTCATGAAACTTTCTCCCGAATTGGTGGACTTGCCCCAGGAAAACAAACCCGACTCAAGTCTAAGCGCAGTGCCTGGCTTTGTAACGCATCGTCGGCCTTCCTCGACCAGACCGACGCCAGCTAACCGCTCCTGACGAAACACTTCCCCGCTCCGCCTGCCGCACTGCATTCGTCACAGCGACTGCATCAGTGCATGGGTCATCGGGGACTAAGCAGAAACCTTGCCATCTCGCGAAAACCCACTGATTTCAGTCCCTTGGCCGCCACGACAGAAACCACTTCGCCATCATCGCCACGGATACGCACAACAACAGTGCGCCACTGCCCGGCGCGATGCGCGAAAAGCGTGCATCCCCGCCTGCCGATTGACTATAGACAGTGCGTGATACACTGCCCGCCATTGTTTTCAGGACACTTCCCATGCTCGCGCCCAAAGACCTCCTCGATGCCCTGAGCGGCCATGCCGCCCGCCTGTTCAGCGGCGATACCCCACTGCCCCGCGCCGAAATCGAAAGCCAGTTCAAGGCCCTGCTGCAAAGCGGCTTCAGCAAACTGGACCTGGTCAGCCGGGAAGAATTCGACAGCCAGATGGTCGTCCTGGCCCGCACCCGGGCCCGCCTGGAAAGCCTGGAGGCGAAGGTCGCCGAGCTGGAAGCCAAGCTCAACCCGAGCGAGCAATAACCACCTCGACCGCGCCCCTGCGCATAGGCTCGACCATGCAGTGCCTGCCGCCGGTCGAGCCGGACCCCGCCAGCAAAGATTTTCCGCCCTGCCCGTTCATTTCCCGCCTGCTTCGCCGATAACATGTCCAGCGTTTGCGATCCTGGCCACCCTCGGGGCGAGCCATGCCCCACGACACCGCCAAGCAACGCCAACGCTTGCCTCGACTTATTTTTGTTGTGCACCAGGTAGCCCTATGACCGCGCCAAAACCCTTCAGCCGCTTGGCCTTCTTCGTTCATACCGCCGAGATGCTCAATCACTATCAGGCGGTCTGGAGCCTGTTGGGGGCCGATGCTTTCGATGTGGTCCTGCACGGCACCCATGAAGAGCGCGCGCAAAGCCGCGAACTGATTGGCGGCCTGGGCTACAGCTGTCACGGCAGCCTGGATGTGATCAAAGCCAATCACCGCTATGACGTGGTGGTCTCCAACCACAGCATGTACGACCACGGCTCGCAGCCGATGATCAAGGCGCTGGGCCATCGGCAGGTGCGCTTCATGTACGCCCTGGGCAAGTACAAACACAACTTCTCCAGCTGGAACCGGCATTACGACCTGATCCTGTGCTTCGGCCCCTGGCAGGCCGAGCGCCTGCGCGAATGCTGCGACGCCGTGACCTTCCAGATGGGCTACCCGCGCTACGACGCCTACTTCCGCGAAACCTCGCTGCAAGGCCAGCATCCGGCGGACCTGGGCCTGGACCCAACGAAAAAGACCGTGCTGTGGCTGCCGACCTGGATGGAGCTGTCGTCGATCAGCCGCTTCGCCGACGCCATGGCCGGGTTGTGCGATCGCTACAACGTCATCGTGAAGACCCACCCGCTGTCGGTCGAGGCCGATCCCGAAGCGCTGAAACTGCTCGAGCAATACCCGTTCACCGCGGTGATTACCCGCGTCTACGACAACCTCAGCCTGTTCCGTTGCGCCGACTATGTGGTTTCGGACTACGGCGGAACCGCGTTCGGCGCCCTGTACCTGGATAAGAACCTGCTGCTGTTGAACGTCCCGGACGCCGAGCAGGACGCACTGACCGGCGAGGAATCGCCCGATGTGCTGCTGCGCAACGACATCGTCAACCTCGACCCCGAGGCGCGCTGGCAACTGCCCGACCTGCTGGGGGACGAGAACCTCTGGCAACGGCAGGCAGCGGTCCGTCAGCGCCTGCGTCGCCATTACTTCGCCCCCAGCTATGGTTTCTCGGCGGAGCTGGCGGTACTGGCGCTGCGCAACATCGAAAACATACTCAAGCAGGGGTGAAAGCATGGTGATCTGGCTGGTCGGCATGTCGGGCGCGGGCAAAACCACGATTGGCCGGGCCCTGTATGCCAGCCTGAAAGCGCAACGGCCACAGACCGTGTTCGTCGACGGCGACGAGATTCGCGCGCTGTTCCGCCATGACCAGCGGGCAGACGCCTATAGCATCGCCGGACGCCGGGTCAACGCCGAGCGGATCCAGGCCCTGTGCAGCTGGCTCGATAGCCAGGGCATCGATGTGGTCTGCTGCATCCTGTCGATGTTCCAGGACATCAGCGACGACAACCGCCAGCGTTTCTCCAGCTACCGTGAAGTGTTCGTCGATGTGCCGCTGAGCACCCTGATCAGCCGTGACAACAAGGGGCTTTACCAGTCCGCCCTGAGGGGCGAACAGAGCAACGTGGTGGGCGTGGATATCGAGTATCCGCCACCGCAACGCCCGGACCTGGTGCTGCATAACCGTCACGAGCCCGACGACATCCCGGGCTATGTGGAACGCATTCGCCAGCTTTGTGGGTATCCACCATCATGCTGAACTACGCCTACAGCGACGGGGACCTGCTGGAAACCCCGCAGACCTACCGCTACAGCAGCTTCCAGGGTGAAGCCTTCGTCGACGCCTGGCGCACCTCGCGCCTGAGCGCATGCGCCCACCTGCCGGCACCGGCGTTGCCTGCGCTGCATCCGCAAGGCCTGGCGCACGCCGGGGACAGCACGGCGCTGCTGAGCCACCTGTGCCTGGAAATGCGCGCGGGCGCTGGCGTCTCCGGCCCGCTGGCGAGCTACTGGCTGCCGCGCCTGTTGAAGAAATTCGAAGTGAGCAAACGCCTGTATGCCGGCTATGAAGCCGTGGCTCCGCACCGTCCGCTGCTCCATGGCAGCTATGGGTCCACACAGCCTTACCTGTTGCTGGCCGAGTGCATGCTGCACGGCTGGCAGGCGAGCGGCGCGGCCTACTACCTCAGCGGCCTGCTCAAGCTGACGGATACCCTGGTGTCGCAGCAGGGCCGCCTCGCCCCGGACCAGGGCGCCTACCTGGCCTGGCTGCTGACCCAGGAACAACAGCTGCTGGCCACAGTCGCCCGGGAGGCCGGCCTATGAGTCGCGCCCGCCTGCTGATCCTCTGCGCCCGCACCGCGCGCTCGGTCGCCTACTTGCAAGGCTTGGCGGCGGCCGGGATCGAACCTGAAGCGGTAATTGTCTACGGCCAGGGCGGCGGCCCGTTGCAAACCACCCGCGAGTTACAGGTGCAGTCACTGGCGGGGCTGTTCTGCCCGGACCTGAGCCAGGACCTCGACACCTGCCTGGCGGCCCTGAACTGGCCCCACGAGGTGTCCCCGGCCCAGGCTCTCGACGATCCGCAACTGCTCACGCTCATCACCCGCCAGGCGCCGGACCTGGTCGTCTACTCCGGCTACGGCGGGCAACTGGTGCCGGCGGCCCTGCTGAGTCGCTACCCGGTGCTGCATATCCACTCCGGCTGGCTGCCGGACTATCGCGGCAGTACCACCCTGTACTACCAGATCATCGAGCAGCGTGAATGCGCCGCCAGCGCCCTGCTGCTCGACGAGCAGATCGACACCGGCCCGGTGCTGGCGCGCAAGGCCTATCCCCTACCCCCGCCAGGCATGGATGTCGACTACCTGTATGACAATGCGATCCGCGCCGACCTGCTGGTGGAAGTCCTCGGCCACTGGCGACGCGAAGGCGAGCGAGCCCTGCGGCCCCTGCCGGCCGAAGCCGAAAAGCCGCCTTACTTCATCATTCACCCGTTGCTCAAACACCTGGCCCTGCTGGCGGCGGACAAACACGAGGACGCGCCATGAACCGGGCCGCCGAAAACGTCGTTCGTTTCGGGACCAAGTCCGAAACCCTGGAGCGCCTGCAGCCGCGGGTCACCCGCTCGCGGATCCTACCGCTGTATTTCTTCACCGCGCGGCAGTGGCTTGATGCCCCCGCGGACGTGCTGCTGAACATCGCCAGGATGGAGCATGGCGGTTGCGTGATCGTGCGCAGCAGCGCGCAGAACGAAGACAGCGTCAACAGCTCGATGGCCGGCCTGTTCACCAGTTGCCTGAACGTCAGCGCCACGGATCCACGGGCCCTAAACGCGGCCATCGAACAGGTGATCGCGTCCTTTGCCGAACACCGTTGCGAGGACAACCAGATCCTGATCCAGCCGATGCTGACCTCGATCCAGATGAGCGGCGTGGTGATGACCCACGACCTGGAGCATGGCGCCCCTTATTACGTGGTGAACTACGACGACGAGAGCGGCCTGACCGATACCATCACCGGCGGCCAGGGTATCCAGAAAACCGTGCTGGTCTACCGCGACACCGAGAGCGCCCAGCTGCGCTCCCCACGCCTGCAGGCGGTGATCGATGCCTGCCGGGAGCTGGAAACGCTCTGCGGTAACGTGCCGCTGGACATCGAGTTCGCCGTCGACCGCCACCAGCAGGTGTATGTGTTGCAGGTGCGGCGCATCACCCTGTGTAACACTTGGCACCCGGTCACTGAGCGACGGGTGGCGCGCCAGCTGGAGCACATCCAGCGCTTCCTGGGCAAACGCCTGGCGCCCCAGGCCGGTCTGTATGGCGACAGCACCCTGCTGGGGGTGATGCCCGACTGGAACCCCGCGGAAATCATCGGCACCACCCCGCGCCCGCTGGCGGCCTCACTGTATCGGCGCCTGGTGACGGATTCGACCTGGCGCGAAGCCCGCGCCCTGATGGGTTACCACCACCCGCGACACCAGGCCCTGATGGTGATGCTCGGCCATCACCCGTATATCGAGGTGCGCTGCAGCTTCAACTCATTCCTGCCGGCGGGCCTGGAACCGGGGTTGTGCACTCGCCTGGTCAACGCCTGGCTGCAGCGCCTGCAGTCCCACCCGCAATGGCACGACAAGGTCGAGTTCGAAGTCGTCCAGACTTGCCTGGACTTCACCTTCGACGCCGACTTCGCCGAGCGTTATGGCGACAGCCTCAGCGCCGTCGAACAACGGGCCTATCGCACGGCCCTCGACCAACTGACGCTGCGGGCACTGAGCGGTGAGGGAGCCGGCGCGCTGCCGCCCTTGCTCGATCGGGTACGCGCCCACGAGCGCCAGCAGCAAAGCCGGCGCCTCGACGTCCTGCCGGCCGACCTCGACAGCATCCACCGCCTGCTGCTGGACTGTCGCGAGCAAGGCACGCTGCCGTTCGCCATGCTCGCCCGGCATGCGTTCATCGCCGAGGCCCTGCTGCGTTCGGCCTGCCGCCGGGGCGCCCTGAGCAACGAGCGCCTGCTGGCCTGGAAGCAGTCGATCCACACCGTCACCACCGAATTGACGCGCGAATACGCCCAGGTCTGCGCCGACGCCCGTACCCTGCCGGCGTTCGTCGCCAAGTTCGGCCATCTGCGCCCCGGCACCTACGACATCACCTCACTGCGCTACGACGAGCGCCACGACCTGTTCGCTGCCGCGACCGTCGAACTGGGTCACGGCGAGAGCCCGCAGACGGCATTCCAGCTGCAACCCGAAGAACGCCAGGCCCTGCAACGGCTGATCGACGAGCAGGGCTGGCCGCTGTCGACCGAACACCTGCTGGACTACGCCAGCCAGGCCATCCAGGCCCGGGAATACGCCAAGCTGGTGTTCACCCGGGACCTGTCCGATGCCCTGCAATTGCTGGTGAGCTGGGGCGCCGACGTCGGCCTGGCTAGGGAAGACCTGTCCTTTCTCGATATCCACCCGCTGCTCGACAGTCTCACTGCGCCACTGATGGACGACACCGACCGGGTCCTGCTGGAGTCGGCCAGCCAGGCGCGGCGCAGCTATGAACAGGGCATCTCGCTGAAGCTCGGGCACCTGATCAGCGCGGTCGACGATGTGTTCGTCGCGCCGCTGCATCGCAGCCTGCCCAACTTCATCACCCGGCAGAACGTCGAAGCCATCGGCATGGAACTGCGCCAGGACACCCCGGCCTCGGCGCCGCTCAAGGGCAAGATCGTCTGCATCGAAAATGCCGACCCCGGCTACGACTGGGTCTTCACCCGTGGTATCGCCGGGCTGGTCACCCAGTACGGCGGGGCCAACTCGCACATGGCCATCCGCTGCGCCGAGTTCGGTATTCCGGCGGCCATCGGCTGCGGCGAACAGCTGTTCAAGCGGATCCTGCGCAGCCCGCGCATCGCCCTCAATTGTCGCGACAAGACCCTGAACCCGGTGCAGCCATGAAACGTCTCGGCATCACCCTGAGAACCTGCAACCCGCAGGCCTACCACGAACCGCGCGATGGCCTGGCCAGGGACTGGTACCGCTTTTTCGCCGAGCTCGGCTGCGGCCACCAATGGCTGCTGCTGCCCAACCTGGGCGAAGACACCGTGGCCTATGCCCGGGCCCAGGGCGTGCAAGGCGTGATCTTCAGCGGCGGCGACGATCTCGGCAGCGACCCGTTGCGCGATCAGAGCGAACAGGCGCTGCTGGCCCACTGCGTGGCCGAGCGACTGCCGGTGCTGGGGGTCTGCCGCGGGTTGCAACTGATCCACAGCTTTTTCGGCGGCCGGCTGGCCGATGCCGATCACGACGTGCACGTCGCGCAACGCCACCTCATCAACGTGCTGGCCGCCGCCGAGCTGCCCTGGCTACAGGGCCAGGCCGCTTCGCGCTCGGTCAATTCCTTCCACGGCAAACAGTTGCTCGACCCATTGCCCGCCGCCCTGCGCCCCTGGGCCGTGGACGCTGCCGGGACTTGCGAGGCCCTGGTGCATACCCACCTCAAGGTGGCCGGCATCATGTGGCATCCCGAGCGCGAAGCAGCGCTGGACGACGCTGATCGACAACTGTGCCAATGGCTCTTTGAGTGACCTGACATGAAAGCCGTAATTCTCGCCGCCGGCCGCGGCTCCCGCCTGAAACACCTGACCGCCGCGCAACCCAAGCCCCTGGCCCGCCTGGCTGGCAAGCCGCTGCTCGAATGGCAGCTGCAAGCCCTGGAAAACGCCGGGATCGACGAGGTGCATCTGGTCAGCGGCTATTGCAGCGAAGCCCTTGAAGGCTACGGCCAGAGCCAGCTGTACAACCCGCATTGGGCCAGCAGCAACATGGTGCGCAGCCTGATACGCGCCGACGCCCTGCTATCCAGCGAACCGACCCTGGTGTGCTACGGCGACATCGTCTATCGCCCGGACATCGTCCGTGACCTGATGGCCTCCCAGGCGCCCCTGAGCATCACCTACGACCTCGACTGGTGGGACTTGTGGTCGACGCGCTTCGACGACCCCCTCAGCGATGCCGAAAGCTTCCGCCAACAGGCCGGCCAACTGCTGGATATCGGTGAAAGGGTCACTAGCCACGAGGAAATCGAAGGCCAGTACATGGGCCTGCTGAAATTCACCCCCGCAGGCTGGAGCCAGGTCCAGGCGCTGCTGGCCGGCATGAGCGAACAGCAGATCGACAAACTGGACATGACCAGCCTGCTGCGCGCCCTGCTCCAGGCCGGCACCGCCATCGCCACCGTGGCCATTCGCGGCGGCTGGGTGGAAGTCGACAATCAGTCGGACATCGCCCTGTACGAACAGCGCATCGCCCAACCAGGCTGGTCCCACGACTGGCGCGGCTGAGCCACCCGCCGCAACATCCTGAGCCGATTTTCCGGCGCGATGATGCTCCGGCCGGGGCTAGGCTTGCACAACCGCAGGACGCGGTTTCCCAGCCTCAAGGAACGAGTCATGTCTCTGGCCATTGTCCACAGTCGTGCCCAGACCGGCGTGCAAGCGCCGGCTGTGTCGGTCGAAGTCCATCTGGCCAACGGCCTGCCGGCCCTGACCCTGGTGGGCCTGCCCGAAGCGGCGGTCAAGGAAAGCAAGGACCGGGTGCGCAGCGCCATTCTCAATGCCGGCTTCGATTTTCCGGCCCGGCGCATCACCCTCAACCTCGCCCCGGCCGACCTGCCCAAGGACGGCGGGCGCTTCGATTTGGCCATTGCCCTGGGCATTCTCGCCGCCAGCGTGCAGGTGCCGACCCTGGCCCTGGAGGAAGTCGAATGCCTGGGCGAGCTGGCGCTTTCCGGCGCGGTTCGACCGGTGCGCGGCGTGCTGCCGGCAGCCCTGGCCGCGCGCCAGGCTGGACGTACGCTGATGGTGCCGCGCGCGAATGCCGAGGAAGCCTGCCTGGCGTCGGGACTGAAGGTGATCGCGGTCGAGCACTTGCTGGAAGCCGTTGCGCATTTCAACGGCCATACACCGATCGAACCCTATGTTTCGGATGGCCTGCTCTACCAGAACCGGCCCTACCCCGACCTGAATGAAGTACAGGGCCAGCTGGCCGCCAAACGCGCGCTGCTGGTAGCCGCCGCCGGCGCGCACAACCTGCTGTTCAGTGGTCCGCCGGGCACCGGCAAGACCTTGCTGGCCAGCCGCCTGCCCGGCCTGTTGCCGCCGCTGGAGGAGCAGGAAGCCCTGGAAGTGGCCGCCATCCAGTCGGTCACCAGCCACACTCCGCTGAGCCATTGGCCGCAGCGGCCGTTTCGCCAGCCGCACCACTCTGCGTCAGGGCCAGCCCTGGTGGGAGGAGGCTCGAAACCACAACCCGGGGAAATTACCCTGGCCCACCACGGTGTGCTGTTTCTCGATGAGTTGCCGGAATTCGATCGCAAGGTATTGGAGGTGCTGCGCGAGCCGCTGGAGTCTGGGCAGATCGTCATCGCCCGAGCTCGCGACCGGGTGCATTTTCCGGCGCGTTTCCAGCTGGTGGCGGCGATGAACCCTTGTCCCTGTGGATATCTTGGCGAGCCCAGTGGCCGCTGCCGCTGCACCCCGGAACAGATCCAGCGTTATCGCAACAAACTCTCCGGGCCGCTGCTCGACCGCATCGACCTGCACCTAACCGTGGCCCGGGAAAGCACCGCCCTCAACCCCAAGCCCCAGGCTGGGGATAACACCGCGCAAGCCGCGGCCCTAGTGGCCCGCGCCAGGGAGCGGCAACAACGGCGCCAGGGTTGCGCCAATGCTTTTCTCGACCTGCCGGGCCTGCGCCGGCATTGCCAGTTATCCACAACCGACGAGCGCTGGCTGGAAACCGCCTGCGAACGCCTGACCCTGTCCCTGCGCGCCGCCCACCGCCTGCTCAAGGTCGCCCGTACCCTGGCCGACCTCGAGCAGGCCGAACAGATCAGCCGCGAGCACCTGGCCGAAGCGCTGCAATACCGGCCGGCCGCGAGTTGAGAAGAATCACTCCTTGCTCAGGTCCACCAGTGGCGTCGGCCGTACTTCGGTCTGCCGACCGTTCTGGATCTGGCTGATCTCGGCCAGGGACTTATCCACAGCCGCCTTGTCGGCCAGCAGGCTGTAGCGGATCTGGAATTGCTTGCTCTGCCCGGCCTCGATGGTCGGCACCAGGCCCAGCGGGCGCTGGTAGCGACGGTTGTAGGAGAAACTGGTGCCCGGCTCCAGGCCGGTCACGTAGCCCTGGCCCTGGGTATCGGTGTTTTTCCACAGGGAGAACACCGGCAACTGCCGGGTATTGAAGCCCACCGCCACACCGAGGCTGCCGGCCTTGTTGTGCAGCACCGTCAGGGTGTCGCCCTGGGCATCGGCGTACGGCACCACGTTGTAGACGGTCTCGTCGTAATCCCGGGTCGGGCCGCGGTAGGTCTGCCAATCGGCAAGGTCGGCCTTGGCCTTGTCATTGAACGGCGACACCTGCTTCACCGCAGCGGCGAACTTCGCCCCCTCTTCGAGGAACGGCGTGCTGAAGTTGCTGTGATACAGCGCCTGGTATTCCTTCGGATAGTCGCCGTTGTTGGTCAGGGTGTCGTTGAGGGCGAAACTGACGCTGCCCGGCTCGGTCACCAGCTCGGTGGCCACCGAGAAATCGACCTTCTTGAACGCCTGTTCCTTGAGCTCGCCGCGCAGGCTGATGGCGTACGGCGGCTTCTCGTCGATATGCAGGGTGACCTTGTTCGCCGGGATGTTCGCCGCGCGACCGTGGAGGGTCAGCAGCTCGCCGTTATCCATCCCCGGATGCCCGACCCACTCATAGCCGCAGCGGGTCACCAGTTCGTTGAAACCTTCCAGCCAGCCCAGGCCGCCGCGACCGTTGAGCTCGATGAACGCCGGGTTGACCACTTCCTTGACCGGCGAGTCCCAGCCCATGCGCACCTTGCCGACGGAGGCCTGCAGCACATTCATTCCGCGGGTCGGCACTACCGAGAGCTTCATCGCACCGTTGTCGATATCGACGATGCTCACCCCCTCCTGCCGCCCGCCATGCAGGGTGCGCAGGGTCACGGAAAAAGGCTTGGCGGTTTTTACTCCCAGCTGCGCGCTGGTGATATGGAAATCCTGGGCGGCCTTGTCGGTATCGAGCAGGACATAGTCCCAGGCCATGGCGTGGGAAGCAGCGGTGAACGCGGAAAGAGCGAGCAGCAGTCGGAGCGGAGTCATGGGCGTGTGCCTTTATTGGAGTTGTGGGATTTTTATAGCGCTGATGAATCGTTTCAGCAACTTAATTTCCGTACCAACGCCGGGACAACGCCACTCAGGGACTCAGCGAATCTTCAGCAATAGCCCCGCCACTTCCAGCACCTCATCCAGTGCCGCTGCGGCGGCCTCGGCCGAAGGTTGCAGCAGCAGGTCGTCGCCATACCCCATGGTCTGGGCGAAGATCTGCCGGGCCGCGCGAGCGGACGACGCGCAATGGAACACCTGCGCCTGCACCCCGGCCTCGATGATGCCGCCGAGCAAGGCCTGCCACTGCATGTTCACCGCCAGGTAGGTCTCGGCCATGGCACTGTCATGCATGGCTTCATCCCAGGCATCCAGCCATAGCGCCCAGCCGTCGTCGGCAGAGTCCGGCAGGCAATAACGCAGGAACTCCTGCAGGGCCTGTAGCGGCGGCGCATCACCCAGGGAGCCGCGCACTTCGTCAAGCTGCTCGTTGGCAAAGCTCAGGAAGGCTTCGCGGCGCAGCTCCTTCCAGTCGCTGAAGTAGTGATAGATGTGGCTGCGGGACAAGCCGGCGTGGTCCGCCAGGTCGCGGGTGGAAACATCGGCGAAACCCTTGCTGTGGAACAGCTCCAGGGCAGCAGCGATGATCTGGTCTTTGCGGTCGGTACGGGACATGCGGGCATTACCTCTGGGCGCCGGTAGATGGACGGCGCTTGCGTTTTGAGCGATCGCTCAAATACTATTGAGCAGTCGCTCAATAATAGCGCTTATCTTCCCTCCGGTGCACTCATGCCAGCCGTTACCCCACAAATCCTGATCGATGAAAGCAAGAAAATCGGCCAGCAATCCGCCAGCCAGACCCTGAAAGCCATCGCCCGCGCCTACCCCGGCAAGCTGTTCTGCACCTTGTCGCTGGTGGCGCTGGAGAACGCGTTGCTGCTGGCCTACCCATTGTTTGCCGGGTTCGCCGTGGACTCGATCATTCGCGGCGACGCCGGCAGCGCGTTGGTCTATGCCCTGGTGGTGCTGGCGTTCTGGGTGGTCGGGGCCGCGCGGCGGGCGGTGGATACCCGCACCTTCACGCGGATCTACGCCGACCTCGCGGTGCCGGTGATCCTCAACCAGCGCCTGCAGAACCAGAGCACCTCCACCGCCGCGGCGCGGGTGGTGCTGGCCCGGGAGTTCGTCGACTTCTTCGAGAAACACGTTCCGACCATCGCCACCGCGCTGGTCTCCATTGTCGGCGCGGCGGTGATGCTGCTGGTGATCGAACCCTGGGTCGGCCTGGCCTGCCTGGTGGCCTTGCTGCTGTGCGTCACCCTGCTGCCGCGCTTCGCCCGGCGCAATCAGGAGCTGCATGAGCGCCTGAACGACCGGCTGGAAAAGGAAATCGGCCTGGTGGCCAAGGTCGGCGCCACGTCCCTGCAACGGCACTACCGGGTACTGTCGCGGCTGCGGATCTGGCTGTCGGACCGCGAGGCGGCGGCCTATCTGCTGCTTGGCTCGGCGGCCGCGCTGCTGTTCGTGATCGCCATCAGCCAGCTGGCCCTGACCGAGGGGGTCAAGGCCGGGCATGTGTACGCGGTGATGACCTACCTGTGGACCTTTGTCAGCAGCCTGGATGAAGCGCCGACCATGGTCGACCAACTGGCGCGCCTGCGGGATATCGGCAAGCGGGTGGACCCGGGGCTCGCCGAACCGGCCGAGCCCCGCTGAAACCTCAGAACGGTCGGATGCGATAGCCGTTGCCATCCTTGGCCTCGGCGAATTTGTAATACGCCGACAGATTGACCTTCTCGGCGATGTGCTGGGTGAATGACACGCCGTCATCACCCCACACCCGACCGATGTGGCTGTAGACAAAGGCTTGCGCGGCCCACTGCTTGTCGCCCTTGCCCATGTTGTTCATGGCCACGTAGCCGGACGACGTCCTCGACATGCCGCTGACCTCGCCACTGACATCGTTCTGGCCGTTGGTGACCGGGGAAATGAACACCTTGGCGCTGGTGGTGCGGGCCTCGGCGTATTGCGAGAGCTTCTGGTTCTCCGAGTGGTTGAGCACCAGCAGCACCTTGCCCTGCAGTTGGCTGGCGGTCGGCCAGGACTTGCCCTTGAGCGAGCCCTGCAAGGCACTGCTGCTGACACCCAGATGCTGGGCCAGGTCGCCCGGGGTGTAGAGCTTGCCCTGGAAAATCCGGCTGACCAGGTCATCGAAGTCTTTCGGCGTACGCCCGGAGCTTTCCTTCGACCAGCCCTGCTTCTTGTCGAGGATCAGGGTAATCGGGAAGTGCCCGGGATGGCTGTCGCTCCAGAGCTTGATGTCGTTGAGGCAGGCTTCGAGATCGTTGGTGCCGTTGCCGTCGCCGGTGCAATTGTTGTCATTGCCGGACTGGAACAGGCTGCCGGGGTTGTGCCGCACGAACCAGTGGCGGGGCGAACCTCCGGTGACCGCATCGCGTTGGTCCCAGAAGTCCAGCTCCAGGGTGCGCACGCTATCGAGCACGCTGGTGAAGGTGCCGGCGTACTGTTTTTCGTAGCAGTTATGGCATGCCACCTGGGCGATAGCGTTGAAGGCGGTGTACCAGGACGCCGGGGAAATGAATCCCACGGCCTCCTGGCTGGACGCCATCTGGCTGGCCAGTGCCAGGGGCAGCACGGCGGTACGGAGGGCAAAACCAGTGAGACGGGACATGTCAGCTCCTGCCGGGAAGGCATCCTGTAGGGAAATCGCCCCTATGGTTTAGCCCAGCCCCGCGCATTTGCAATCTGCCTCCCCAGCCGTGGCCAACGGCCACGCAACCGCTATCAACGGAAGCGGTCGACCTCCTGGCGCAAGTCCGCCGCCAGCTTCTCCAGCTCCTTGGCGGTGATCGCCAGGTTCGACACCACTTCGCGCTGTTCGCTGTTGGCCAGGGCAATGCTCTGCAGGTTGCTGCTGAGCAGGGTCGCCGTGCTGCTCTGCTCCTGGGTCGCGGTGGTGATCGCGGCGAACTGCTGGCCGGCCGAGCGGCTCTGTTCGTCGATGCGCGCCAGGGCTGAGGCGACATTGGCGTTGCGTGACAGGCCTTCCTGCATCAGCACATTGCCCTGCTCCATGGTGGCGATGGCGTTGCCGGTTTCCTGCTGGATGCTGTTGATCATCCCCGAGATTTCGTCGGTGGCTTCGCGGGTACGCGAGGCCAGGTTGCGTACCTCGTCGGCGACCACGGCAAAGCCGCGGCCTTGCTCGCCGGCGCGCGCGGCCTCAATGGCGGCGTTCAGCGCCAGCAGGTTGGTCTGGTCGGCAATCGCGGTGATCACCCCAACGATGCCGCCGATTTCCTCGGAGCGCTGGCCCAGGGTATTGATCACCGTGGCCGTGCTGTTCAAGGCGCCGGCGATCTGCTCCAGCGACGCCGAGGCTTCCTCCATCGAGGTGCGGCCGATCCGGGTCTGCTGGGCATTTTCCTGGGCCAGGCGCTCGGTGTTGCCCATGTTGTCGGCGATATTCAGCGAGGTGGCGCTGAACTCCTCCACCGCCCCGGCCATGCTGCTGATCTCGCCCGACTGCTGTTCCATGCCCTCGTACGCCCCGCCCGACAACCCGGACAACGCCTGGGCCCGGCCATTGACCTCCGCGGCGGCCTTGCGGATGTGCTCGACCATGGTCGACAGGGCCTGGCCCATCTGGTTGAAGCTGCCTGCCAACTGGCCGATCTCATCCTGACTGGAGATATTCAGGCGCGCACTCAGGTCGCCTTTACCCAAGGCATCGGCCTGGCGCACCAGGTCACCCAGGGGCGCAAGCTTGCTGCGCAGCAGCCAGACCGTGGCGCCCACCGCCAGCAGCATTGCCAACAGGCTGCCGATGACCAGCCGCAGACCGACGCTCCAGGTCACCGCACGGATTTCGGCCTTCGGCATGCTCGCCACCACCGACCAGGGCCCGCCTTCGAAAGGGACGGCGACACTGTAGAAGTCCTCGTTCTTGTCGCTCCAGAAGTGGCCCTTGCCCGGCTGCCTGGCCAGTTCAGCGATGGTCGCCCCCGCCGGTTCCAGGGCCTGCACGCCGGCCGGCGGCACCAGCCACTTTTGCTGTTCGTCGAGCAACGCCAGGGAACCGGTCTGGCCGATGCGGAAGCGCTTGAGGTTGTCGAACTGGGCGTTCTGCGCGTCGGTGTAGTCGAAGCCGACGAACAGCACCGCAATCACCTGGCCGGCGCTGTCCCGCACCGGCGTGTATTGGGTCATGTACAGGCGCTCGAAAAGCAGCGCGCGGCCGACATAGCTCTGCCCCGCCATGAGTTTCTGGTAAGCCGGGTGCCCATGGTCCAGCAGGGTGCCGATGGCGCGGCTGCCGTCCTGCTTGCTCAGCGAGGTGCTGACGCGGATGAAGTCGTCGCCGCTGCGCACGAACACCGTCGCCACGCCGGCGGTCATCTGCTTGAACTCGTCGACTTCCTCGAAGTTGTTGTTCAGCACAACATCACCCAGGTGCAGGCCCGGGGTCTGGGTACCGGCCACGGTCACCGGCTGGTCCGGGTGCAGGCTCAGGCCGCCGCTGAAACGCTTTTCGAACAGCCCGCTCAGGCGCTGGGTACTTTCGCGCAGGGTGCCGTGGAAAGTATTGAGCTGGTCGGCCAGCAGCCGTGCCTCACTGGCCAGGTGTTCTTCCCGGGTGGCGAGGTTGGCGGCGTCCAGCGAGCGCAGGGCGAAGACAGTACTGCCGCTGATCACGATCGCCAGTACCACGGCGAGTGCGAGACCAAGCTGCGAGGCGATCCGGGCACGAGGTTGAGGCATGACAGCTCCTGGCCGAGAGACCGGATCGTCCTGATCGCGTCACACGCTCGGCAATGGTTCTAATAAGAATGAGGTGTCGGAACCTTTCAGAGCGAAGGCTCCACTTCCAAGGATTCGGCGGCGCCGATCAATACTTGAGCGCGCTGGACGGGTATCGCGCAGGCCCCTTGTCACGGGGCCTTCATCGTTTCAGCCGAGACGCTCTACGTCGGGCAATTGCATGGCGCGGACCTCGTTCTGGAGAAAGTCGCTGAGGCGGCGCAAACGTTCACCTCCAGGCCGGGTCTTGGGCCAGACCAGGTAGTAATTCTCGCCACTGGCCACCGCCGTCGGCCAGGGCAGGCTCAGGCGTCCCTGGGCCACATCCTCGGCCACCATCAGCAGGTCGCCCATGGAAACCCCGTAGCCGCGGGCCGCGGCGATCATGCCCAGTTCCAGGGTGTCGAACACCTGTCCGCCCTTGAGCGAAACCTGCTCGGACAGGCCCATGCGCTCCAGCCAGTTGCGCCAGTCGCGGCGATCCGGGGTCGGGTGCAGCAGCTCGGTGGCCGCCAGCCGCGCTACATCCCACGGCTGGTCGTTGAGCAGGTTCGGCGCGCCCACCGGGATCAGCAGTTCCGGAAACAGGTAGCTGGCCTCCCAGTCCGGCGGAAAGTGGCCGTTGCTCAGCAGCACCGCGCAGTCGAAGGGCTCCTGGTTGAAGTCCACCGAATCGACGTCCATCCAGGCGCTGGTCAGTTGCACTTCGTTGCCCGGTTGCAGATGGCGGAACCGGCTCAGGCGCGCCAGCAGCCAGCGCATGGTCAGGGTCGAGGGCGCCTTCATGCGCAGAATGCCGTCTTCGGCGCGCAAGGTATCGCAGGCGCGCTCGAGGGCGGTGAAGCCCTCGCGAATACCTGGCAGCAGCAAGCGCGCGGCTTCGGTCAGTTGCAGGTTGCGCCCGCTGCGCTGGAACAGCCGGCAGGCGAAGTGGTCTTCCAGGGTGCGGATATGCCGGCTGACCGCACTCTGGGTGATCGACAGCTCTTCGGCCGCGCGGGTGAACGAGCTGTATCGCGCCGCGGCTTCAAAGGCGCGCAAGGCATACAGGGGCGGAAGACGACGGGGCATGGCAGCACTCCACAGGCGCAATGGCGCCAACTTACCAGAATCCGCAAGCATGAGTTTTAATCATGCCACCAATCGTTTTTATCCCTTTGTGAAAGTCACCCAGAGCGCCGAGAATCAACCCTCTTGACTCCCTCCCCCCTATCGAGACCGATGACCATGCAGCATCCAGCACGCACCGAACTCTGGGCCATCCTGCGGCTGGCCGGGCCGCTGATCGCCTCACAGTTGGCGCATATGCTGATGGTGCTGACCGACACCCTGATGATGGCCCGCCTTAGCCCGGAAGCCCTGGCCGGCGGTGGCCTGGGCGCGGCCACCTATTCGTTCGTGTCGATCTTCTGCATCGGCGTGATCGCGGCGGTCGGCACCCTGGTCGCGATTCGCCAGGGCGCCGGCGACATCGAAGGCGCCGCGCGCCTGACCCAGGCCGGCCTCTGGCTGGCGTGGCTGATGGCGCTGGTCGCCGGCCTGCTGCTGTGGAACCTCAAGCCGGTGTTGCTGCTGTTCGGCCAGACCGAAACCAACGTGCAGTCCGCCGGCCAGTTCCTGCTGATCCTGCCGTTCGCCCTGCCGGGCTACCTGAGCTTCATGGCCCTGCGCGGCTTCACCAGCGCCATCGGCCGCGCCACGCCGGTGATGGTCATCAGCCTGGCCGGCACCGTGGCCAACTTCCTGCTCAACTACGCCTTGATCACCGGCATGTTCGGCCTGCCGAAGCTGGGCCTGGTCGGGATCGGCCTGGTCACCGCGATCGTCGCCAACTGCATGGCCCTGGCGCTGGCCTGGCACATCAAGCGCCACCCGGCCTATGCCGCCTACCCGCTGCGCCAGGGCCTGGCGCGGCCCAATCGCCACTACCTGCGGGAACTCTGGCGCCTGGGCCTGCCCATCGGCGGCACCTACGCGGTGGAAGTCGGGCTGTTCGCCTTCGCCGCGCTGTGCATGGGCACCATGGGCAGCACCCAGCTGGCGGCGCACCAGATCGCCCTGCAGATCGTTTCCGTGGCCTTCATGGTGCCGGCCGGGATCTCCTACGCGATCACCATGCGCATCGGCCAGCACTACGGTGCCGGGCAGCTGTTGCACGCGCGTATGGCCGGCCGGGTCGGGATCGCCTTTGGCGGCGCGGCCATGCTGGGTTTCGCCATGGTCTTCTGGCTGCTGCCGAACCAGTTGATCGGACTGTTCCTCGACCATAACGACCCAGCCTTTCGCGACGTGATCAACCTCGCGGTCAGCCTGCTGGCGGTCGCGGCCTGGTTCGAGCTGTTCGATGGCACGCAGACCATCGCCATGGGCGCGATTCGCGGGCTCAAGGACGCCAAGACCACCTTCCTCGTGGGCCTGGGCTGCTATTGGCTGATCGGTGCGCCGGCGGCCTGGCTGATGGCATTCACCCTGGGCTGGGGCGCGACTGGTGTGTGGTGGGGCCTGGCATCGGGGCTGGCGTGTGCCGCCATCAGCCTGACCCTGGCTTTCGAATGGAAGATGCGCCGGATGATTCGCCGGGAAAGCGCGGAGCCTGCCGCGCGGGATAACTTCCAAACCGCCCGGGATTCCCTGTAGCGGCAGGTTCTCCTGCCACTACGGCAGAGTGCCGTCAGATGACCTCGCCGACCAGGACCTGCTGACTCCTGCCGAAGGTCAGGTACTCCACCAGTTCCGTCAGCGGCAGCGGCTTGCTGATCAGGTAGCCCTGCGCCTGGTCGCAGCCGAAGCTGCGCAGCAAGGCCAGTTGCTCGGGGGTTTCCACGCCTTCGGCCACCACCTCGAGATGGAGGTTGTGGGCCAGGTTGATCATGGCGTGCACCAGCTTGCGGTTCTCTTCGCGCTGCTCCATGCCGCCGACGAAGCTCTTGTCGATCTTCAACAAGGCAATCGGCAGGCTGTTGAGGTGCACGAAGGACGAGAACCCGGTGCCGAAATCGTCCAGGGAAAACCGCACCCCCAGCCGCCCCAGCGCGTCCATGGTCTGCTTGACCAGGTCGCTGCGGCGCATCACCGCGGTTTCGGTCAGCTCGAACTCCAGCCATTGCGCCTCAACACCACGCTCGGCAATCAGCCGGCTGAGGGTCGACAGCAACTGGCTGTCCTGGAACTGGCGGAACGACAGGTTGACCGCCATGTGCAGCGGCGCCAGGCCGCGTTCGCGCAGAGCCTGCATGTCGCGCAGCGCCCGGGAAATCACCCAGTAGCCCAGCGGTACGATCAGGCCGCTCTGCTCGGCCAGGGGCACGAACTCGCTCGGCGGCAACAGCCCGCGCTCGCCGTGACGCCAGCGCACCAGGGCCTCCAGGCCGACGATCTGCCCGTCATGCAGGTTCAGGCGCGGCTGGTAGTGCAACTCCAGCTCGTCACGGCGCAAGGCCCGGCGCAGTTCGCTTTCCAGGTCGGCGAGGCTGCGGGCATTGCGATTGATGCGTTCATTGAAGATGTGAAAGGTACAGCCCTGGGTACTTTTGGCCTGCTGCATGGCGATGTGCGCGTGCCACATCAGCGGGTCGGCACCGGCATTCGCCCTCGCGTGGGCAATGCCCAGGCTGCAGCCGATCAGCAGGCTTTCGCCATCGATCCAGTACGGCTCGGCCATGACTTCGGCGATGCGTTCGGCCATCCACTCGGCGCGTTGCGGCGCCCGGCGGGTATCGATCAGCAGAGCGAATTCGTCGCTGCCCAGGCGCGCCAGCTGGTCGCCGGCCTCAAGCTGGCTCTTGAGCCGCGAGACCACTTGCAGGATCAACCGGTCGCCGGCCTGGTGGCCCAGCGCATCGTTGGCATGGCGGAAGTTGTCCAGGTCCAGGTGCCCCAGCGCCAGCCCGCGTCCTTCGTTTTCCGCCAGGCGCGCCGCCAGCAGGGTCTGGAAGCCTTGGCGGTTGGCGATGCCGGTCAGCGGGTCCTGCTCGGCCAGGCGCAACAGGGTGTTTTCCAGCACCCCGCGCTCGCGCACATGGCGCAGGCAACGGCGCACCGTATCGGCAGTGAGGTTTTTATTCACCAGCCAGTCGCTGGCGCCGGCGGGCGTGTTCAACGGCTCCTGCTCCAGCAGCAATACCGTGGGCAGGCTGCAACGACCGGGAGCCGGTTGCAGTTGGGGAACGGTTAACAGAATCGCAGAGCGGTCTTCATCGAACAGACGGCTGACAGATTCCCAGGTCGGCGCACTGATCAGCACCACCGAGTCTCCCAACGGAGCGAGACACTCGCGCAACAACGCTGCCCACGCCGGCTCTTCGGCCAGCAGCAGCAAGCGCAAGGGTTCGACAGGCTTGGACAAGCTAGCTCCCTAGACTCTGTAATAGAAGTTGGCGGCGGGCATTATGACGCGTAGATAAACAATGACAAATGATATTGATTATCAAACGCAATTTCTTGTACCGCTCTAACTCGAACATTAGACGCATATTCAGCGCGCATCCTGAGGGAAAGTATCAAAACCGGCAAATTTAGATAGCGTGCTGCGTCACAAGTCGGAGAGAGCAGCAGAATCCGTCCATCCTGTTAAAATGCCCGCCCATTTCGCTACAGACCCCTTTTTTCGTCATGTCCCGACTCAATCCCCGGCAGCAAGAAGCCGTGAACTACGTCGGCGGCCCTCTTTTGGTGCTCGCCGGTGCTGGCTCCGGCAAGACCAGTGTAATCACGCGCAAGATCGCCCACCTGATCCAGAACTGCGGCATTCGCGCGCAGTACATCGTCGCCATGACCTTCACCAACAAGGCCGCGCGGGAGATGAAGGAACGGGTCGGCACCCTGCTGCGCAGTGGCGAGGGCCGCGGCCTGACCGTGTCGACCTTCCACAACCTGGGGCTGAACATCATCCGCAAGGAGCATGTGCGGCTGGGCTACAAGCCGGGCTTCTCGATCTTCGACGAGACCGACGTCAAGGCCCTGATGACCGACATCATGCAAAAGGAATACTCGGGCGACGACGGCGTCGACGAGATCAAGAACATGATTGGCGCCTGGAAGAACGACCTGATCCTGCCGGCCCAGGCCCTGGAAAACGCGCGCAACCCCAAGGAACAGACCGCGGCCATCGTCTACACCCACTACCAGCGCACGCTCAAGGCGTTCAACGCGGTAGACTTCGACGACCTGATCCTGCTGCCGGTGAAGCTGTTCGAGGAACACGCCGACATCCTGGAGAAGTGGCAGAACAAGGTGCGCTACCTGCTGGTGGACGAATACCAGGACACCAACGCCAGCCAGTACCTGCTGGTGAAAATGCTCATCGGCAAGCGCAACCAGTTCACCGTGGTGGGCGACGACGACCAGTCGATCTACGCCTGGCGCGGCGCCCGCCCGGAAAACCTGATGCTGCTCAAGGAAGACTACCCGTCCTTGAAGGTGGTGATGCTCGAGCAGAACTACCGCTCCACCAGCCGCATCCTGCGCTGCGCCAACGTGCTGATCTCCAACAACCCCCACGAGTTCGAGAAACAGCTGTGGAGCGAGATGGGCCATGGCGACGAGATCCGCGTGATCCGCTGCCGCAACGAGGACGCCGAGGCCGAGCGGGTGGCCATGGAAATCCTCAGCCTGCACCTGCGCACCGACCGGCCCTACAGCGATTTCGCGATCCTCTATCGCGGCAACTACCAGGCCAAGCTGATCGAGCTGAAGCTGCAGCATCACCAGATCCCCTATCGCCTGTCGGGCGGCAACAGCTTTTTCGGGCGCCAGGAAGTGAAGGATCTGATGGCCTACTTCCGCCTGATCGTGAACCCGGACGACGACAACGCCTTCCTGCGGGTGATCAACGTGCCGCGCCGGGAAATCGGCTCCACCACCCTGGAAAAACTCGGCAACTACGCCACCGAACGCAAGATCTCGATGTACGCCGCCACCGACGAAATCGGCCTGGGCGAGCACCTGGACAGCCGCTTCACCGACCGCCTGGCGCGCTTCAAGCGCTTCATGGACAAGGTGCGCGAGCAGTGCGCCGGCGAAGACCCGATTTCCGCCCTGCGCAGCATGGTCATGGACATCGACTACGAGAACTGGCTGCGCACCAACAGCTCCAGCGACAAGGCCGCCGACTACCGCATGGGTAACGTGTGGTTCCTGATCGAGGCGCTGAAGAACACCCTGGAAAAAGACGAAGACGGCGAAATGACCGTCGAAGACGCCATCGGCAAGCTGGTGTTGCGCGACATGCTGGAGCGTCAGCAGGAAGAGGAAGACGGCGCCGAAGGCGTGCAGATGATGACCCTGCATGCCTCCAAGGGCCTGGAATTCCCCTATGTGTTCATCATGGGCATGGAGGAGGAAATCCTCCCCCACCGCTCCAGTATCGAAGCCGACACCATCGAGGAAGAACGCCGCCTGGCCTACGTGGGCATCACCCGCGCGCGCCAGACCCTGGCCTTCACCTTCGCCGCCAAGCGCAAGCAGTACGGTGAAGTCATCGACTGCGCGCCCAGCCGCTTCCTCGACGAACTGCCGCCGGACGACCTGGCGTGGGAAGGCAACGACGACACCCCGACCGAAGTCAAAGCCGTGCGCGGCAACAACGCACTGGCGGATATACGGGCGATGTTAAAGCGCTAGAATTGGCCATTTTTTAACCGCAGCATTTTTAACCGAACACCTTTTATCAGAGCTCAGGCGCACAAGGCGTCAACAGAGGAAAGCTTCATGGAAGCACTGCACAAGAAAATCCGCGAAGAAGGCATCGTGCTTTCCGACCAGGTCCTGAAAGTCGACGCCTTTCTGAACCACCAGATCGACCCGGCCTTGATGAAGCTGATCGGCGACGAATTCGCCACGCTGTTCAAGGACTCGGGCATCACCAAGATCGTCACCATCGAAGCCTCGGGCATCGCGCCGGCGATCATGACCGGCCTGAACCTGGGCGTACCGGTGATCTTCGCGCGCAAGCACCAGTCCCTGACCCTGACCGAGAACCTGCTGTCGGCGACCGTGTACTCGTTCACCAAGCAGACCGAAAGCACCGTGGCGATTTCCCCGCGCCACCTGACCAGCAGCGACCGCGTGCTGATCATCGATGACTTCCTGGCCAACGGTAAGGCGTCCCAGGCGCTGATCTCGATCATCAAGCAGGCGGGTGCCACCGTGGCCGGCCTGGGCATCGTGATCGAGAAGTCGTTCCAGGGCGGCCGCGCCGAACTGGACGCGCAAGGCTACCGCGTGGAATCCCTGGCCCGGGTCAAGTCCCTGGCCGATGGCGTGGTGACCTTTATCTAAGAGGCCTCGCCCTTGATCGCGGGCAAGCCTTGCTCCTACAGAGACCACCCGCTTCTGTAGGAGCAGCCGGTCGACACTCGATTGCCCGCGATGACGCCGCCAGGCGTCTACCTCATGCCTGCGCCGTCTCCCGCAGCGCCGCCAGCAGCAAACGCTGATAGATCTCCTCGCGCCAGCCATCGGGCTTCACCAACTGCATCCGCTGCAGATGCGCCGGAAACGCCTCGGGCGGTGGGGCATCCAGCGCCGCCTTGCCCAATTCGAGAATCTCGCTGAGCTTGAACTTGCTCTTCAGCCAGTTCAGCGCCCGCAGCAAATCCCGCTCCTCCGCGCTGAAGTCGCTGCCCAACGGATATTCCGGGAACAGGTGCCGGTGCCGCGCCTGGATCGCCAGCAGGCGTTGCGGGTGGTTGTCGGTAAAACGCGGATCGAGGCGGAAATCCCTGTGCAGCTTGCCGGCCTTCTGCGCCTGTTCGATCAGGCCCGGCTGGAAACGCGAGTCGCTGATATTGAGCAGCGCTTCGATGACCTTCGCATCGGTCTTGCCGCGCAGATCGGCGATACCGTACTCGGTGACCACAATGTCCCGCAGGTGCCGCGGGATGGTGCAGTGGCCGTATTCCCAGACGATGTTGGAGCTGACCAGGCCCGCGGATTCGCGCCAGCTGCGCAAGATCAGGATCGAGCGCGCGCCTCGCAGCGCATGGCCCTGGGCGACGAAGTTGTATTGCCCGCCGACGCCACTGAGCACCCGGCCGTCTTCCAGCTGATCCGCCACCCCGGCGCCCAGCAGGGTGACCATGATCGAGCTGTTGATAAAGCGCGCGTCCAGGCGCTGCAGGCGCTTGAGTTCTTCGTGGCCGTACAGCTCGTTGATGTAGCTGATGGCGGTCATGTTGAACTCGCCGAGCTTGCTCTTGGGCAGATCCCTGAGGCGCTGGTAGAAGCTGCGTGGCCCGAGGAAAAAGCCGCCATGCACCGACACTCCGCCCAGCGCCTGGTTTTCATCCAGCGTCCCGGCGTTGGCCTGTTGCTGCAGGGCCACCGAAGGGTAGACCTTGCGCCGTACGATGCCGGCATCGGCCAGGGCCAGCAGGCCGTTGACGAACATCTCGCTGCAGCCATACAGGCCCTTGGCGAAAGGCTCCACCCCGCCTTCGCGCTCGATCAGCGGCTTCCAGCCCTGGATCTCCAGGTCCGCCAGCAGCGCCCGATAACCGTCGTTGTCCGCCTGGCGTGCCAGCAACGCCGCCGTCAATGCATCGCCCATGGAGCCGATGCCGATCTGCAGGGTGCCGCCGTCGCGCACCAGGGTGCTGGCGTGCAGGCCGATAAAGTGATCCTGGAACCCCACCGGCATGTTCGGCGTGGAAAACAGCGTGCTGCCCTCCTCTTCGTCGATCAGCAGATCGAAGGTCGCGGCGTCGATTTCGGCGTCGCCCGGCATGTAAGGCAGGTCGCGATGCACCTGGCCCAGCAGCAGGATGGTTTCGCCGGCGCCACGTCGCTCGGCGATCATCGGCAACAGGTCGAGGGTGATGTCCGGGTTGCAACTCAGGCTCAGGCGGTCGGTTTGCTGCGGGTCCCGGGCCACCAGTTGCGCGACCAGGTTCAGGCCGGCGGCATTGATGTCGCGCGCGGCGTGGCTGTAGTTGCTGCAGACATAATCCTGCTGCGCCGCCGGGCTGTTGAGCAGGCTGCCGGGCTGCATGAAGAACTGTTCGATATGGATATTGGCCGGCACCTGGTTGCGGTGCAGGTCGGCGAGAAAGTCCAGCTCGGGGTAGTCGCCGAAGACCTGCTCGATGAAAGGCTCGAGGAAGCGCCGTTGCAGGCCATCGCCCAGCGGCGGGCGGCCCAGGCTCAGGGCGGTGTAAATGGTCAGTTGGCGCTCGGGCAGTTGCGCGATGCGACGATACAGGGCATTGGCGAAGCGGTTGGGTTTGCCCAGCCCCAGGGGCATGCCCAGGTGAATATGCGCCGGCAAGCGTGCCAGGACCTCATCGACCGCCAGCTCGATAGAACATGACTGCACCATCCGATCCTCCAGAACCTTCCATGAATTTGAGGTTGGACCGAGCTTGCCGGGTCTTTGCTGCAATGAACAGTAGCGGCCGAATCGCAGGCATGAAAAAAGCCGCTCGTGAGCGGCTTTTTTGCGCAAGATCCGTGCTTATTTCAAACCGGACATCTTCTGGATGGCGCCTTTGAGCTCTTCATCGGAGCAGTCGGCGCAGGTGCCTTTAGGCGGCATCGCGTTGATACCGGTAATGGCCTTGGCCAGGATGCCGTCGAGGCCACCCTGGTGATCCGCGCGCTCTTTCCAGGCAGCGGCGTCGCCGATTTTCGGCGCGCCCAACAGGCCGGAGCCGTGGCAAGCATTGCAATGCTTGGCAATCACTTCGTCTGGAGTCTTCGCACCACCGCCACCGGCGGCAACAGCGACTTCCATACCCTTGCATTCCTGACCCTGGACGCAGACCTGGCCAACCGGCTCGAGGCGCTTGGCAATGTCGTCGTTGGTCGCAGCTTGAGCGCTGACAGCCCAGAGGGCCAATACGGTTGCTGGTGCAGCCAGCATTTTCATAATTAGGTTCACGCGTACACCCTCAATGGTGGCTAGTCACGCCCACGGCCACGGTTTCGCGGGCGGGCGCAAGTATAGCGGTTAGCCCGCCACTCCGAAACAACCCTAGATTCAAAGGGGGATTAGAGAGAGGCGAAATGCTGCTTCGGGCACCGCTGCAATCCTTGCAGGACGCCTCTTCTATTAGAAGTTCGCGGGCGTGGCTGCGCTGATTAGTCGCGCGGGTGCATCGAAAGGATTACGGAAACGGTGCGGCTTGGTGCTTTCGAAATAGTAGCTGTCACCGGCTTCGAGCACGAATGTCTCAAGACCCACCACCAGCTCCAGGCGTCCTTCCACGAGAATCCCGGTTTCCTCGCCTTCATGGGTGAGCATCTCTTCGCCGGTATCGGCGCCCGGCGGATAGATCTCGTTGAGAAAAGCGATCGCCCGGCTAGGATGCGCCCGGCCCACCAGCTTCATGGTCACCGCGCCATCGGAAATATCGATCAACTCGTTGGCTTTGTAGACGATCTGGGTGGGTTTTTCCTGGAGGATTTCTTCCGAGAAAAACTCGACCATCGACATGGGAATGCCGCCAAGAACCTTTCTCAGCGAACTGATCGAGGGGCTGACGCTGTTCTTCTCGATCATCGAAATGGTGCTGTTGGTGACGCCCGCGCGCTTGGCGAGTTCACGCTGGGAAAGGCCTTTGAGTTTACGGATGGATTGCAGTCGTTCACCGACGTCCAATGCGGCAGCCTCCTAGGGATCAGGCGTTGTTGTAGTTGAGCGTTATCATGGCGATAGCGTTCAGTATTTACAACACTTGGGCCCCAATCCCAGGGGGCAAGGCGACTTTCGGCAATGCACTGTGCCGCTCAGCCCTCGGAATAGACGCGTGGCACCCGGCGCAGGTTGCAGAACAGCTGATAAGGGATAGTGCCGGCCGCTGCCGCCAGTTCGCTGGCGAGGATGTTCTTGCCCCACAGCTCGACGGTAGAACCCAGCCCGGCCTCTGGCACATCGGTCAGGTCGATGCACAGCATGTCCATGGAAACCCGGCCGAGCAGCTGGGTACGCTGCCCCGCCACCAGCACCGGCGCACCGGTCGGCGCATGCCGCGGATAACCGTCGGCGTACCCCATGGCCACCACGCCGATACGCATCGGCCGTGGTGTGACGAATTTGGCGCCGTACCCCACCGGTTCGCCGGCCGGCAGTTCGCGCACGCAGATCACCTTCGACTCCAGGGTCATCACCGGTTGCAGGCGCGCGGCCAGTGGATGCGGTTCTTCGAACGGGGTCGAGCCATACAGCATGATGCCGGGGCGCACCCAGTCGCTGGGAATGTGCGGCCAGCCGAGCACGGCTGGCGAGTTACGCAGGCTGATCTCGGCGGACAAGCCCTGGCGCGCCGCCTCGAACACCGCGACCTGCTCGTCGCTGCTGCTGCAGCTGAGCTCGTCGGCCCGGGCGAAGTGGCTCATCAATACGATCTTCGCCACCTTGCCGCTGGCCAGCAGCCGCTGATAGGCCGACTGGTAATCCTTGGGATGCAGGCCGACGCGGTGCATGCCCGAATCCAGCTTGAGCCATACCGTCAGCGGCTTGGCGACGGTGGCCTGCTCGATGGCCTCCAGCTGCCACAGCGAATGCACCACGCACCAGAAATCATGTTCGACGATCAGGTCCAGCTCATCGGCCTCGAAAAAACCTTCAAGCAGCAATATCGGCGCGCGAATCCCCGCCGCACGCAGCTCCAGGGCTTCTTCGATACAGGCCACGGCAAAGCCGTCGGCCTCGGCTTCCAGCGCCTGGGCACAGCGCACCGCGCCATGGCCATAGGCATCGGCCTTGATCACCGCGAGCGCACGGGCGCCCGGCGAGGCTTCGCGGGCCAGTTGGTAGTTGTGACGCAGGGCGTGAAGATCGATCAGGGCACGGGCAGGACGCATGGCGGCAGACTTCTAGGCGGTCATGTGGGAAGAAAAAACCGGCGCTGGCGGATGGCGTGAGCCATCCATTAACAGCACCGGGAGAGGGATCTTGCTTAAGGCAGAGCGGCCACGACGGACAACTCGACCAGGATTTCCGGTTCGCAGAGCTTGGCTTCGACGGTTGCGCGGGCCGGGGCGACGCCTTTCGGCAGCCACTGGTCCCATACGCTGTTCATCCCGGCGAAGTGCGCATCGATGTCCTTCAGGTAGATGGTCACCGACAGCAGGCGCGACTTGTCGGTGCCGGCCAGGTCCAGCAAACGCTCGATGTTGGCGAGGGTTTCACGGGTCTGCTGCTCAATCCCCGCGTTCAGGTCGTCGCCGACTTGCCCGGCCAGATACACGGTACCGCTGTGGACGACGATCTGGCTCATGCGCTCATTGGTGAGCTGGCGCTGGATTGGCATGTTTTGCAGGCTCCTGAGGATTACCGTAACGAGAAATATCGAGACCTTCGGCGCTGATCTGCGGCTTTTTCTTCGCCATCAGATCGGCCAGCAGACGACCGGAACCACAGGCCATGGTCCAGCCAAGCGTGCCATGACCGGTGTTCAAGAACAGGTTGCGCATCGGCGTGGCGCCAACGATCGGCGTGCCGTCCGGGGTGGTGGGACGCAGGCCGGTCCAGAAACTGGCCTGAGACAGATCACCGCCCTGAGGATAAAGATCGTTGACGATCATCTCCAGCGTTTCGCGCCGACGCGGGTTCAGCGAGAGGTCAAAACCGGCGATTTCAGCCATGCCGCCAACGCGAATACGGTTGTCGAAACGGGTGATCGCCACCTTGTAGGTTTCGTCGAGAATGGTCGAAGTCGGGGCCATGGCCGGGTTGGTGATCGGCACGGTCAGCGAGTACCCCTTGAGCGGATACACCGGGGCCTTGATGCCCAGTGGCTTGAGCAGTTGTGGCGAGTAGCTGCCGAGGGCCAGCACGTAGCGGTCGGCGGTTTCCAGCTTGCCGTCGATCCAGACGCCGTTGATGCGGTCACCGGCGAAGTCCAGGCGCTGGATGTCCTGGTCGAAGCGGAATTCCACACCCAGCTTGGTGCACATTTGCGCCAGGCGCGTGGTGAACATCTGGCAGTCGCCAGTCTGGTCGTTCGGCAGGCGCAGGGCGCCGGCCAGGATGTCGGTCACGCTGGCCAGGGCCGGCTCGACGCGGGCGATGCCCTCGCGGTCCAGCAGCTCGAAAGGCACGCCGGATTCCTTGAGCACGGCGATATCCTTGGCCGCGCCATCCAGTTGCGCCTGGGTGCGGAACAGCTGGGTGGTCCCCAGGCTGCGGCCTTCATAGGCAATGCCGGTTTCCACGCGCAGTTCGTCGAGGCAGTCGCGGCTGTACTCGGACAGGCGGACCATGCGCTCCTTGTTTACCGCATAGCGGGCAGCAGTGCAGTTGCGCAGCATCTGCGCCATCCACAGGTATTGATCGATGTCGGCGGTGGCCTTGATCGCCAGCGGCGCGTGGCGCTGCAGCAACCACTTGATGGCCTTGAGCGGCACGCCCGGCGCGGCCCAGGGCGAGGCGTAACCCGGCGAAACCTGGCCGGCGTTGGCGAAGCTGGTTTCCATGGCAACGGCCGGCTGACGGTCGACGACGGTCACTTCGAAACCGGCACGGGCCAGATAGTAGGCACTGGTGGTACCGATCACGCCGCTACCCAAGACCAGAACGCGCATTTTCATATCCCTCATCGCGGATAACCGCTGACGTTTGTTATTCAGAGCGAAGATGCGCGCAGTATAAAAAGCAACAGCCAGTGCTTTTCACTATATAAACGCCTATATTTGGCGAGAATTCTCGGCAAAAACCCTTTTCACGGAGGCGCATCCCCTATGCGTACCAACCACCAGACAAAGCGTGAGCTGGACAAGATAGATCGCAATATCCTGCGCATCCTGCAGGCCGATGGGCGCATCTCCTTTACCGAGCTGGGGGAAAAGGTCGGGCTGTCGACCACGCCGTGCACCGAGCGGGTCCGCCGCCTGGAGCGCGAAGGCATCATCATGGGCTACAACGCCCGGCTCAACCCGCAGCACCTCAAGGGTAGCCTGCTGGTGTTCGTCGAAATCAGCCTGGACTACAAGTCCGGCGACACCTTCGAGGAGTTCCGCCGCGCCGTGCTGAAACTGCCGCACGTACTGGAATGCCACCTGGTGTCGGGGGACTTCGACTATCTGGTGAAGGCGCGGATTTCCGAAATGGCCTCGTACCGCAAACTGCTGGGCGACATCCTGCTCAAGCTGCCCCACGTGCGCGAATCCAAGAGCTATATCGTGATGGAAGAGGTGAAAGAGAGCCTGAGCCTACCGATTCCGGATTGATTGCAACGAGCCGAGACCAGTGTTGTCAGGGTAATCGCTATCGCGGGCAATCGAGCGTGGACCGGCCGCTCCTACGGGACCGGTGCAACCTGTAGGAGCGAGGCTTGCCCGCGATTGCTTTGGGTCAGACCAACACCTGCCGGGTGCTCGCCATGTATTCATGGATCTGCTTCTCCACCCGCGGGTGGATCAGCTCCACCGGGCGCCGGCCATTGGGGCATGGCAGGCTCGGCGTGGTGCCGAACAGGCGACAGATCAGCGGCCGCTCGTCATACACCGTGCAGCCATTGGGCCCCAGGTGCACACAATTCAGCTCTTCCATCGCCGCGTCCTGCTCGGCCCGGGTCTTGCGCGGCAGGCGCGACATCTCTTCGGTCGAAGTGGTGACCGGACCACAGCAGTCGTGACAGCCGGGCACGCACTCGAACGAGGGGATCTGCTGTCGGAGCGTGCGGATTTTCTGGCTGTTGCAGCTCATCGAAGCGTTTACCGGGAGTCTGGAGAGGCCGCGATTTTGCCCTAAAAGCCTTGTGGCAGACAGCACTGGCCGACCAATGTTGCCGCGCCGGAAAGGTCCGGCTTATGCTCCGTCAAATTTTCCAAACACACGAATCAGGATGATCCACATGAACACCCGTGTTCAGCCGTCGGGGCCAGGCCATTCGCACCCCGCCTCCTACTACGCCGCCAGCAGCCTGCCCCAGCCCGATTATCCGGCGCTGGCCGGCGAGCATCAGGCGGACGTATGCGTGGTCGGCGGCGGCTTCTCCGGGCTCAACACCGCGATCGAGCTGGCCGAGCGCGGGCTCAGCGTCATTCTGCTGGAAGCGCGCAAGATCGGCTGGGGCGCCAGCGGGCGCAACGGTGGGCAACTGATTCGCGGAGTGGGTCACGGCCTCGAGCAGTTCGCCTCAATAATCGGCGAAGACGGCGTACGCCAGATGAAACTGATGGGCCTGGAAGCAGTGGAAATCGTCCGCCAGCGTATCGAACGCTTCCAGATCCCTTGCGACCTGACCTGGGGTTATTGCGACCTGGCCAATAAACCGCGCGACCTCGAAGGTTTCGCCGAAGATGCCCAGGAGTTGCGCGACCTGAGCTATCGCCATGCAACCCGCCTGCTGCAAGCCCATGAGATGCACAGCGTGGTGGGTTCCGACCGTTACGTCGGCGGCCTGATCGACATGGGCTCGGGGCACCTGCACCCGCTGAACCTGGCCCTGGGCGAAGCCGCGGTCGCGCAGCAACTGGGCGTGCGCCTGCTCGAACACTCGGCCGTGACCCGCATCGATTACGGGCCGCAGGTCAAAGTCCATACCGCCCAGGGCTCAGTGCGCGCCAGCACTCTGGTGCTGGGCTGCAACGCCTACCTCAACGATCTCAACCCGCAACTGGGTGGCAAGGTGCTGCCCGCCGGCAGTTACATCATCGCCACCGAACCCTTGAGCGAAGAGCTGGCCCACACCCTGTTGCCGCAGAACATGGCAGTCTGTGACCAGCGGGTGGCCCTGGACTATTACCGCCTTTCGGCCGACCGGCGCTTGCTGTTCGGCGGCGCCTGCCACTATTCCGGCCGCGACCCGCGGGATATTGCCGCTTACATGCGGCCGAAGATGCTGCAGGTGTTCCCGCAACTGGCGGCGGTGAAGATCGACTATCAATGGGGCGGCATGATCGGCATCGGCGCCAACCGCCTGCCGCAGATCGGCCGTCTAAAAGACCAGCCCAATGTGTATTACGCCCAGGCCTACTCGGGCCACGGCGTGAATGCCACGCACCTGGCCGGCAAGTTGCTGGCCGAAGCCATCAGCGGCCAGCAGGGCGGTGGTTTCGATCTGTTCGCCCAGGTCCCGCACATCACCTTCCCGGGCGGCAAGCACCTGCGTTCGCCGCTGCTGGCGCTGGGGATGCTCTGGCATCGGTTGAAAGAACTGGTCTGAAGGCATCTATAGCCGCCACACGACAGGTATGAAAAAGGCCGCATCCGGGGAAATCGGATGCGGCCTTTTGCGGTCGCTGCGCAACCGATCGCAGGCTGCGCCAGCGGCTACAGCCGCCAGAACGGCTTGAGCCCTTCCTGCCGCGCCTGTTCGCGACTCAGGCCGATATCGCGCAACTGTTCGGTGGTCAGCTCAAGCAGTGCCTTGCGTGTACGCAGTCGATGCCAGTACAGGCCCCAGAGACCGAGGCCGGACGGCGCATTGTGGACGGACGTCGCCCCTGCTGCCCGCTCCTGCCCAGCCGCCAGTTCCTGACTGTGTAACGACAGACGCACATCGCTCAAGCCGTTCATTTTTGCTGCTCCTGTTTACTTGGGTCGCTATGAGCAGACATCATGCACGGGAGCCAAAAACCATTACAGATTCAAAGTACCGCTATTATCTCCATACAGAATTTCCCCTATCCGGGCTGAATCCTGTAATTTTGCGCCATCTGTACTGGTTACCCGATTCAATCACCCCGAGGCTGCGCCATGACCCTGTATGTCAATCTCGCCGAACTGCTGGGCACACGTATCGAACAAGGCTTCTATCGCCCCGGCGACCGACTGCCCTCGGTACGGGCCTTGAGTGTCGAACACGGGGTCAGCCTGAGCACCGTGCAGCAGGCTTATCGGGTGCTGGAAGACAGCGGCCTGGCGACGCCCAAGCCCAAGTCCGGTTACTTCGTGCCGGTCAGCCGCGAACTGCCGGCACTGCCTGCGGTGGGTCGCCCGGCGCAGCGGCCGGTGGAGATTTCGCAGTGGGACCAGGTGCTGGAACTGATCCGCAGCGTGCCGCGCAAGGACATCGTCCAGCTGGGCCGCGGCATGCCCGACGTCACTAGCCCGACCCTCAAGCCCCTGCTGCGCGGGCTCGCCCGCATCAGCCGGCGCCAGGACATGCCCGGTCTGTATTACGACACCATCTACGGCGTGCACGAACTGCGTGAACAGCTGGCGCGGCTGATGCTCGATTCCGGCTGCCAGCTCGGCGCCAACGACCTGGTGATCACCACCGGCTGCCATGAAGCCTTGTCCACCAGCATCCGTGCCACCTGCGAGCCCGGGGATATCGTCGCCGTCGACTCGCCGAGCTTCCACGGCGCCATGCAGACCCTCAAGGGCCTGGGCATGAAGGCCCTGGAAATCCCCACCGACCCACTCACCGGCATCAGCCTCGACGCCCTGGAACTGGCCCTGGAGCAATGGCCGATCAAGGCCATACAGTTGACCCCCAACTGCAACAACCCGCTGGGCTATATCATGCCGGAGTCGCGCAAGCGGGCCCTGCTGACCCTGGCCCAGCGCTTCGATGTGGCGATCATCGAAGACGATGTGTATGGCGAGCTGTCCTACACCTACCCGCGCCCGCGGACCATCAAGTCGTTCGACGACGATGGCCGGGTGCTGCTGTGCAGCTCCTTCTCCAAGACCCTGGCGCCGGGCCTGCGCATCGGCTGGGTCGCCCCCGGGCGCTATCTGGAACGAGTGCTGCACATGAAATACATCAGCACCGGCTCCACCGCGCCGCAGCCGCAGATCGCCATCGCCGAGTTCCTCAAGAGCGGCAATTTCGAGCCGCACCTGCGGCGCATGCGCACCCAGTACCAGCGCAATCGCGACCTGATGATCGACTGGGTCAGCCGCTATTTCCCCACGGGTACCCGCGCCAGCCGGCCGCAAGGCGGGTTCATGCTGTGGGTCGAACTGCCGGAAGGTTTCGATACCCTGCGCCTGAACCGCGCGCTGCTCGGCCAGGGCGTGCAGATTGCCGTGGGCAGCATCTTTTCGGCCTCGGGCAAGTACCGCAACTGCCTGCGGATGAACTACGCTGCCAAGCCAACGGCACAGATCGAGGAAGCCGTGCGCAAAGTCGGCGCAGCCGCCATCAAGCTGCTGGCTGAAGATTGCGCAACGGACTGACCTTTTCCTGTGAAACCGGCGTCACAGCTAGACCATCGCAGCGATTCGAGATGAGCTGACTTGAGATCCAGACAGGCCCTGGCCTTCCTTATGCTGATCGCGCTGTGCCTGAGCGGCTGCGTCAGCCTCGATGTGCCTCACGAGCCCAGCCAGGCACTGCCGGCCACCGACTCGGCCTTCGGTCGCTCGATCCAGGCCCAGGCCGCCCCCTATCAGGGACGCTCGGGCTTTCGCCTGCTGTCCGACAGCAGCGAAGCCTTCATGGCCCGCGCCGAGCTGATCCGCAACGCCCAAAGCAGCCTCGACCTGCAGTACTACATCGTCCATGACGGCATCAGCACCCGGATGCTGGTGGACGAACTGCTCAAGGCCGCCGACCGCGGCGTGCGCATCCGCATTCTGCTGGACGACACCACCAGCGACGGCCTGGACCAGATCATGGCCACCCTCGCCGCCCATCCGCGGATACAGATCCGCCTGTTCAACCCCCTGCACCTGGGGCGCAGCACTGGCGTGACCCGTACCATGGGTCGTCTGTTCAACCTGTCGCTGCAACATCGACGCATGCACAACAAGCTGTGGCTGGCGGACAACAGCGCGGCCATCGTTGGCGGGCGCAACCTGGGGGACGAGTACTTCGACGCCGAACCCAACCTGAACTTCACCGACATCGACATCCTCGGTTTCGGCCCGGTGGCCGAGCAGCTCGGGCACAGCTTCGACCAGTACTGGAACAGCGCCCTGAGCAAACCCATCGGCGAGTTTCTGTCGCGCCTGCCATCGGCCCGGGAGCTGGCCAACACCCGGCTGCGCCTGCAGCAATCGCTGGACGACGCCCAGCAGCAGGAGCATGCCCTGTTCCAGGAACTCAAGGCCTATCGGACCCAGCCACGCATGGACGTCTGGCGCAAAGAGCTGATCTGGGCCTGGAACCAGGCGCTGTGGGATGCCCCGAGCAAGGTCCTGTCCAACGGCGAGCCCGACCCGCACCTGCTGTTGACCACCCAGCTGGCGCCGGAGCTACAGAGCGTCAGTAAAGAGTTGATGATGGTTTCGGCCTATTTCGTCCCCGGCCAGCCAGGCCTGGTCTACCTCACCGGACGTGCCGACGCCGGGGTTGCGGTGAGCCTGCTGACCAACTCCCTGGAAGCCACCGACGTGCCGGCGGTCCACGGCGGCTACGCGCCGTATCGCAAGGCGCTGCTGCAACACGGCGTGAAACTCTATGAACTGCGACGCCAACCCGGTAACGGCGGCGGCAGCGGTCCTCATCTGTTCCATAGCGCGTCGTATCCTGGCTCGGACTCCAGCCTGCACAGCAAGGCGATGATTTTCGACCGCCAGAAATCCTTTATCGGCTCCTTCAATTTCGACCCGCGCTCGGTGCTGTGGAACACCGAAGTCGGGGTGCTGGTGGACAGCCCCGAGCTGGCCGAACGCGTTCGCGGCCTGGCGCTGCAAGGCATGGCGCCGGCCCTGAGCTACGAGGCGAAGCTGCAGGACGGCAAGCTGGTCTGGGTCACCGAAGACAACCAGCAACTGCACACCCTGACCCGCGAGCCTGGCAGCTGGTGGCGGCGCTTCAATGCCTGGATGAGCAATACCATCGGCCTCGAACGGATGCTCTGAGCGCCTGTAGGAACAAGCTGGCTCGCGATGGCGGAATCACACTCAGCCAGGCTGTTGACTGTCAGCCCCTTATCGCGGGCAAGCCTCGCTCCTACAGGGTTTGTGGCTGGGCCGCGCCAAACGCGCCTTCGCGCAACAACAGCACAATCAGCCCCAGGGCCCCGGCCGCCATCAGCAACAGCAAGGCATGCCCGCTGACCCACTGGCTGCCCGCCCCCGCCACCAGCGGCCCGATCAGGCAGCCAATGCCCCACAGCTGGGCGACGTGGGCATTGGCACGCACCAGCGCATCGTCGCGGTAGCGCTCGCCGATCAGGATCAGCGACAAGGTGAACAGGCCACCGGCGCTGGCGCCGAACAGCACCCACAGCGGCCAGATCAGCAGGGTGTCGAGCAGCAACGGAATGGCCAGGCTCGACAGCAGCAGGATTACCGCGCAGCCGGCGAACAAGGCGCGCCGCGATACGCGATCGGCCAGGGCGCCGATGGGCAGTTGCAACAAGGCATCGCCCACCACAACGGTGCTGACCATCGCCAGGGCAATGTCCTCGGTAAACCCCTGGCGCAGGCAATAGACCGGCAACAGGGTCAGGATCATCGCCTCGAACGCGGCGAACAGCGCCACCGCCCAGCCAATGGCCGGCAGGCCACGACAGAAGCGCCACAGATCACCGAAGGTCACGCTGCAAGACTCGCTGCTCGGCGCGCCGCTGCGGCCCATCAGCAACAAGGGAGACACCACCAGCAGCACGACGCCCACCCAGAAACCGTAGTCATGCTCGGTGCCCAAGGCGCCCAGCAGCAGCGGGCCAGCCAATTGGCTCAAGGCATAGCTACTGCCATACAGCGCCACCAGGCGACCGCGCCACTGCTCCACCACCAACTGGTTGATCCAGCTTTCGCCGAGGATGAAGACGATGGTCAGCACCACGCCGATCATCAGCCGCAGCACCAGCCACAGGGGATAACTCGGCAACAGCGCCAGCAGGCCAATGGAGATCGCCCCGCCCCACAGGCACAGGCGCATCAGCCCCGCCGTGCCGAAGCGTGCCGCCAGGCGGCTGGACACCTTCGCCCCGAGCAAGACGCCAATCGCCGGCATCGAGGCCATCACGCCGATTGCAAAGGGCCCATACCCCCAGCTCTCCAGGCGGAACGACACCAGCGGCATGCTCACGCCCAAGGCCAGCCCCACACTCAGGACAGCCGCCAAACGGCGAAATAAGTTGCCCAGCGCATTTCCACGCTCCTGTGGATGGTTTTTTTAATACAGAGACAACGCAGCCGGACCTCCCCTGCGGAAAGTCCGGCTGCGATATGGATCGGGTAACGGTGCGCGGGGTGGCGTCTGTTCAGACGCCCGATATCCGCGCCCCTTGAATTACAGCTTGATCCAGGTCGCCTTCAGTTCGGTGTACTTGTCGAACGCGTGCAACGACTTGTCACGACCGTTGCCCGACTGCTTGAAGCCGCCGAAGGGCGCGGTCATGTCGCCGCCGTCATACTGGTTGACCCAGACACTGCCGGCCCGCAGAGCCTTGGCGGTCAGGTGAGCCTTGGAGATATTGGCCGTCCATACCGCCGCGGCCAGGCCATAAGGCGTGTCGTTGGCAATCTGGATGGCTTCTTCCACGGTGTCGAAGGCGATGACCGAGAGCACCGGGCCGAAGATCTCTTCCTGGGCGATCTTCATTGCGTTGCTGACACCGTCGAAGATGGTCGGCTCAACGTAGGTCCCGCCGGTTTCCTGCAGGGTGCGCTTGCCGCCCACCACCAGCTTGGCGCCGTCGGCATGACCGGACTCGATGTACGACAGCACGGTGTTCATCTGCTGGGTATCCACCAGCGCGCCGACGTTGGTGGCCGGGTCCAGCGGGTTGCCCGGTTTCCAGGCCTTGAGGGCCTCGATCACCAGCGGCAGGAATTTATCCTTGATCGAACGCTCCACCAGCAGGCGCGAACCGGCGGTGCAGACTTCGCCCTGGTTGAAGGCTATCGCGCTGGCCGCGGATTCGGCCGCTGCCTGCAGGTCCGGGGCATCGGCGAACACGATATTCGGGCTCTTGCCGCCCGCCTCCAGCCAGACGCGCTTCATGTTCGATTCGCCGGAGTAGACCATCAACTGCTTGGCGATCTTGGTCGAACCGGTGAACACCAGGGTATCGACGTCCATGTGCAGGGCCAGGGCCTTGCCCACGGTGTGGCCATAACCTGGCAGCACGTTGAGCACGCCCGCCGGGATCCCGGCCTCGACAGCCAGCGCGGCGATGCGGATAGCGGTCAGCGGCGATTTTTCCGACGGCTTGAGGATCACCGAGTTACCGGTGGACAGCGCCGGCCCGAGCTTCCAGCAGGCCATCATCAACGGGAAGTTCCACGGCACGATGGCGCCGACCACGCCCACCGGCTCGCGAGTCACCAGGCCCAGTTGGTCGTGGGGCGTGGCGGCGACTTCGTCGTAGATCTTGTCGATGGCTTCGCCGCTCCAGCTCAGCGCTTGCGCCGCGCCAGGAACGTCGATACCCAGCGAGTCGCTGATCGGCTTGCCCATGTCCAGGGTTTCGAGCAGGGCCAGTTCTTCGGCATGCTTCTTCAGCAGGCCGGCAAAACGAATCATGGTGGCTTTACGCTTGGCCGGCGCCAGGCGCGACCAGACACCGGAATTGAAAGTGGCGCGGGCGTTTTCCACGGCACGTTGCGCGTCGGCGGCGTCACAGCTGGCAATACTCGCCAGCAGACGGCCATCGACCGGGCTGATGCATTCGAAGGTTTCGTTGGAAACGGCGGCGGTGTATTCGCCATTGATGTAGGCGCGGCCTTCGATTTTCAGCTCGCGGGCGCGTTGCTCCCAATCGGCTCGAGTCAGGGTGGTCATGCGAGTGTCCTCCTCTTGTTGGATACAGGCGCCACGCGATCGATGCCGGCACCTTCAGGAATTCTGCCCGGCCAGCCTGCTTCGGCCCATGGCATTCGCCACCCTAAACCAGCGGCACCCGAAGTTTCAATATATTTGACAGCGGCCAGGAAAACGCCATTGCTATGTTCATTTTAATAAACATAGACTTTGGGCTTTCCAGCCATTCGCAGCGCAATCAGGGGGGAATACCAGCATGAGCATCCAGGACATCGTCGACTTCAATCAGGCCAACACTGCGGCCGAGCGGTATCGCCCCGCCCAGGAAAAAGTCCTCAAGGGCGACCCTGAGCAAACCGTGTTCAACCACTACAACAGTCCGTGCGGCCAGATGAACGCCGGGGTGTGGGAAGGCGCGATCGGCCAGTGGACGGTGAACTACACCGAGCACGAGTACTGCGAGATCGTGCAGGGGGTTTCGGTCCTGCGTGACGGCGAAGGCAATGCCAAGACCTTGCGCGCCGGCGATCGCTTCGTCATTCCCGCAGGCTTTCGCGGCACCTGGGAGGTGCTGGAACCGTGCCGCAAGATCTATGTGATCTTCGAACCGAAAGCCTGAATCGCAGGCACAAAAAAACCCGCTTGAAGGCGGGTTTTTTTGTCAGAAGAAAAATCAATTACTTGATTTTGCCTTCCTTGTAGATCACGTGCTTACGAACAACCGGATCATATTTCTTGATCTCGATTTTGTCCGGAGTAGTGCGCTTGTTCTTGTCGGTAGTGTAGAAGTGACCAGTACCGGCGCTCGAAATCAAACGAATCAATTCACGCATGATTAGCTCCCTTAAACCTTGCCATCGCGACGAAGTTCGGCCAGCACGACATCAATGCCACGCTTGTCGATGATACGCATGCCTTTGGCAGATACGCGCAGACGCACAAAACGTTTCTCGGACTCAACCCAGAAGCGGTGATGCTGCAGGTTCGGCAGGAAACGACGACGGGTTTTGTTGTTTGCGTGGGAAATGTTATTCCCAGTCACCGGACCCTTACCGGTAACTTGACAGACTCTCGACATGCCTCAGCCCTCTAAAACCACATGCCCAACCCGGCATGGGTTGGCCGCTTAATCTCTCAGTCATTTGGCGCCAGGCGCCGCGTTTCTTTAGGGTCTTACCGGCTACACCTACAAGCGAAGGAACCGGGCCCCTAGAAAAGAGCGCTGCTTTATACCAGAAAGACCCCGTAGCAACAACAGCCGGTGTGCTTTGGATTTCGAAAAGTCCCTGTTTTCTTGCTCCGGATGCCTGCACCAAAGGCTGGCGCCATGGCTGACCGCTCGTCGCAGAATAAATTCTGCGTGGGTGAAACAAGCGGCAGAATCACCATGCACAGCCACCGCACCGCTCGTTCCACGTCAATATATGGAAAAAACCTCTGTCAATTTATGCCTAATGTGGCCATGACTGCCGGCCGCCAACAGGCTCGACGCTGCAATAAATGCCAACGTATCCGGCCCACGAGCGAAAAAAGGGGATAGTCATTTTTCAACGGGGCCACTAGGGTAAGCCTTTTTCCAGACTGCACTCGCAGATGGGCCTTCGATCTGCAAAGGAAGCCAAACATGCGCCTCGCTGCCCTCCCGCTCCTGTTCGCCCCTCTTCTTCTGAGCCCGCTGGCCCACGCCGCCGCATTAAGCGTGTGCACCGAGGCCAGCCCGGAAGGTTTCGACGTAGTGCAGTACAACTCGCTGACCACCACCAACGCCTCGGCCGACGTGCTGATGAATCGCCTGGTGGAGTTCGACGCCAGCAGCGGCAAGGTGGTACCGAGCCTGGCCGACAGCTGGGAAGTCTCGGCCGACGGCCTGACCTATGTGTTCAAGCTGCACCCGAAAGTGAAGTTTCATCGCACCGCGTATTTCAATCCGAGCCGCGAGCTGACCGCCGAAGACGTGAAGTTCAGCTTCGACCGCATGCTCGACCCGGCCAACCCCTGGCATAAAGTGGCGCAGAGCGGCTATCCCCATGCCCAGTCGCTGCAGCTGCCGGCGCTGATCAAGAAGATCGACGCCCTGGATCCGCTGACCCTGCGCTTCACCCTCGACCACGCCGATTCGACCTTCCTCGCCACCCTGAGCATGGGGTTTGCGTCGATCTACTCCGCCGAATACGCCGACCAGTTGCTCAAAGCCGGCACCCAGGACAAGCTCAACAGCCAGCCGATCGGCACCGGCCCCTTCGTGTTCGGCCGCTTCCAGAAGGACGCATCGATCCGCTACAAGGCCAACCCCGACTATTTTGCCGGCAAGCCGGCGGTGGATTCGCTGATCTTCGCCATCACCCCGGACGCCAACGTGCGCCTGCAGAAGCTGCGCCGCAACGAATGCCAGATCGCCCTGTCGCCCAAGCCGCTGGACGTGACCGCCGCGCTTGAGGAGCCTGCGCTCAAGGTCGAGAAAACCGCGGCCTTCATGACCGCGTTCGTCGCCATCAACAGCCAGCACCCACCGCTGGACAAACCTGAAGTACGCCAGGCCATCAACCTCGCCTTCGACAAGGCCAACTACCTGAAAGCGGTCTTCGAAAATACCGCCGAACCCGCCAACGGCCCCTTCCCGCCCAACACCTGGAGCTACGCCAAGGAGCTGCCGGGTTACGCCCATGATCCGGCGAAGGCCCGCCAATTGCTGGCCAAGGCCGGCCTGAAAGACGGCTTCCAGACCACGATCTGGACCCGCCCTTCCGGTAGTTTGTTGAACCCCAACCCGAGCCTGGGCGCGCAACAGCTGCAAGCAGACTTGGCACAAGTCGGGATCCAGGCGGAGATCCGCGTGATCGAATGGGGCGAACTGATCCGTCGGGCCAAGGCCGGCGAGCACGACCTGCTGTTCATGGGCTGGGCCGGCGACAACGGCGATCCGGATAACTTCCTCACCCCGCAGTTCACCTGCGCGGCGGTGAAGTCCGGGACCAACTTCGCCCGCTACTGCGACCCCGGCCTGGACAAGCTGATCACCGCCGGCAAGACCACCACCGAGCAGGGCGTGCGCAGCAAGCTTTACCAGCAGGCGCAAACCCAGATCCAGCAGCAGGCCCTGTGGCTACCGCTTGCCCACCCGACCGCCTTCGCCCTGACGCGCAAGGATGTCCATGGGTATCAGGTCAGCCCGTTCGGTCGCCAGGACTACTCGAAGGTCAGCCTCAAGCCCTGAGCCGCGAGCTACATCCAGCCGTACTCGGCCATCGACAGCGGCTCGCCCTCGCCGACGATGAAATGGTCGAGTACGCGCACATCCACCAGGTCCAGCGCCTCCGTGAGCCTGCGGGTCAGCACCCGATCCGCCTGGCTCGGCTCGGAAACGCCCGAAGGATGGTTGTGGCACAGGATCAGCGCGGCCGCGTTGTGCGCCAGGGCACGCTTGACCACTTGCCGCGGATAGACGCTGGTGGTGTTGATGGAACCCTGGAACAACGCCTCGAACGCCAGCACCCGGTGCTTGGAGTCGAGAAACAGGCAACCGAAGACCTCATGCGGTTCATGGCGCAACATCGCCTTGAGGTAGTCGCGGACCGCCACCGGGCTTTCCAGCACCGAATTGCGACTGAGTTTTTCCGCCAGATGCCGCCGTGCCATTTCCAGCACCGCCTGCAATTGCGCGAACTTGGCCGGGCCCAAGCCAAGCTGCCGACTGAAGGTCAATTGGTCCGCCTCGAGCAGGCCACGCAGGCTGCCGAACTGATGCAACAGGTGTCGCGCCAGGTCGACCGCGCTTTTTCCGGCGACCCCGGTGCGCAGGAAAATCGCCAGCAATTCGGCGTCGGAAAGGGCCAGCGCGCCCTGCTCGAGAAGCTTCTCCCGCGGGCGCTCCGCCGCAGGCCAGTCGCGAATGCTCATAGCACCTCCATGTGTGTGGGCGCCGCTGTTCCATAGCGGTCGCTGTGCTATCTTAGCCCATCTTTTTGCGTGGAATTTCCCCTGGGGAGGGGGTGTTACACGCAGCAATCATTGAACTGAAAGGCAGGCCTATGCAGCGGCTGTATCGGAAACGCATCGTTCTCGGCGTCGGCGGCGGCATCGCTGCCTATAAGAGCGCCGAGCTGGTTCGCCGACTCCTCGACCACGGCGCGGAAGTGCGTGTGGTCATGACCCGTGGCGGCAGTGAATTCATCACCCCGCTGACCATGCAGGCCCTGTCCGGGCACCCGGTCCACCTGGACCTGCTCGACCCCGCGGCCGAAGCCGCCATGGGCCATATCGAACTGGCCAAATGGGCCGACCTGGTGCTGATCGCCCCGGCCACCGCCGACCTGATCGCCCGCCTGGCCCAAGGCATCGCCGACGACCTGCTGACCACCCTGGTCCTGGCCACCGACGCCACCGTCGCCATCGCCCCGGCCATGAACCAGGCCATGTGGCGCGACCCGGCTACCCAGGCCAACACCCAACTGCTGCAAAGCCGTGGCCTGAAGGTCTTCGGCCCGGCTTCCGGCAGCCAGGCCTGTGGCGACGTCGGCCTGGGCCGCATGCTCGAGGCCAACGATCTGGCGCTGTGCGCCGCCGACTGCTTCCAGCATCTGGCGCTGACCGGCAAACACGTGCTGATTACCGCCGGCCCGACCCAGGAAAACATCGACCCGGTGCGCTACATCACCAACCACAGCTCCGGAAAAATGGGCTTTGCCCTGGCCGAAGCCGCGGTCGAAGCCGGTGCCCGGGTCACCCTGATCACCGGTCCCGTGCACCTGCCGACCCCGGATCGCGTGACCCGGATCGACGTGGTCAGTGCCCGCGACATGCTCGCCGCCTGCGAGGCCGCCATCCCGTGCGACCTGTTCATCGCCTCGGCCGCGGTCGCGGACTACCGCCCGGAAGTCGTCGCCCCACAGAAATTGAAGAAAGACCCTACGAACGGCGACGGCCTGCTGCTGCAGATGGTGCGCAACCCGGACATCCTGGCCACCATCGCCACCCGCCCCGACCGTCCGTTCAGCGTCGGCTTCGCCGCTGAAACCGAACACTTGCTCGACTACGCTGCACGCAAACTCAAAGACAAGAACCTCGACCTGATCGTCGCCAACGACGTGGCCAACCCGAGCATTGGCTTCAACAGTGAGGAAAACGCCTGCAGCGTGATTGACCGGGAGTTGCACGCAACTCTCTTCGCCCAGACCAGCAAGGGCAAGATTGCCCGCCAACTGATCTCTTTCATCGCCGAACGGCTGAACCAGGTTTAACTCGCATGCACGCTTTACAAGCCAAGATCCTCGACCCACGCATCGGCAACGAATTCCCCCTGCCGCAGTACGCCACGCCAGGCTCCGCCGGCCTCGATCTGCGCGCCATGCTCAAGCAGGACACCCTCCTGGAACCGGGCCAGACCCTGCTGATTCCTACCGGCCTGTCCATCTACATCGGCGACCCAGGCCTCGCCGCGCTGATCCTGCCGCGCTCCGGCCTGGGTCACAAGCACGGCATCGTCCTGGGCAACCTGGTCGGCCTGATCGACTCCGATTACCAGGGCGAACTCATGGTTTCCTGCTGGAACCGTGGCCAGACCGCCTTCAACATCGCGGTGGGCGAACGCATTGCCCAGTTGGTTCTGGTACCCGTGGTCCAGGCGCACTTCGAAGTGGTCGAAGCCTTCGACGAAAGCCAGCGCGGCGCGGGCGGTTTCGGTCACTCCGGCAGCCATTGAACAAAAAATCCGGGCCGCGCCAGCGGCTCGCCTAAGATTGGTAGGCTGCGTTTCAGCACGAACACTCAGCAAGTTTATTCGCGGACTTGACCACCCGGAATCACGGCACAGGTGATCGAAAAAGAGCTGACGCTCATCAGATGGCATTTTTGCACCATGAACCCAAGGGCAAAAACGCCGTCATACCCTTCAGTTTGAGCCTTCCGGTCAGTATTCCGGCCTGTCCTGCCCCCTTTTAGACGGAGCACCCCCAGTGATGAGCAATGCAGCCCAAGTCGTACCCAAGTTCCCTGAAAGCATCTTTCGCGCTTACGACATTCGCGGAACCGTTCCGGAAACCCTGAACGCTGAAACCGCCTACTGGATCGGTCGCGCCATTGGCTCCGAGAGCCTGGCCCAGGGCGAACCCAACGTTTGCGTAGGCCGTGACGGTCGCCTGTCCGGCCCCGAGCTGGTGGCGCAACTGATCCAGGGCCTGCACGACAGTGGTTGCCACGTCAGCGATGTCGGCCTGGTACCGACACCGGCGCTGTATTACGCGGCCAATGTGCTGGCTGGCAAATCCGGGGTGATGCTGACCGGTAGCCACAACCCGTCGAACTACAACGGCTTCAAGATCGTCATTGCCGGCGACACCCTGGCCAACGAACAGATCCAGGCCCTGCACGATCGCCTCAAGACCAACAACCTGAGCAGCGGCCAGGGCAGCATCACCAAGGTCGACATCCTCGATCGCTACGGCAAGGAAATCACTGCCGACGTCAAACTCGCCCGTCGCCTGAAAGTGGTGGTCGATTGCGGCAACGGCGCGGCCGGCGTCATCGCGCCTCAGCTGATCGAAGCGCTGAATTGCGAAGTCATCCCGCTGTTCTGCGAAGTGGACGGCAACTTCCCCAACCACCACCCGGACCCGGGCAAGCCCGAGAACCTGGAAGACCTGATCGCCAAGGTCGCCGAGACCAACGCCGATATCGGCCTGGCCTTCGACGGTGACGGCGACCGCGTTGGCGTCGTGACCAACACCGGCAGCATCGTCTTCCCCGATCGCCTGTTGATGCTGTTCGCCAAAGATGTCGTAGCGCGCAACCCGGGCGCGGAGATCATCTTCGACGTCAAATGCACCCGCCGCCTGATCCCGCTGATCAAGGAATACGGCGGTCGCCCACTCATGTGGAAGACCGGTCACTCGCTGATCAAAAAGAAAATGAAGCAGACCGGTGCGTTGCTGGCCGGTGAAATGAGCGGGCATGTGTTCTTCAAGGAACGCTGGTTCGGTTTCGACGACGGTATCTACAGCGCCGCGCGGCTGCTGGAGATCCTCAGCAAGGAAAAATCCAACGCGGAAGAGCTGTTCGCCACCTTCCCGAACGATATTTCTACGCCGGAAATCAATATCCATGTGACCGAAGAGAGCAAATTCAGCATCATTGATGCGCTGCACGACGCGCAATGGGGCGAAGGCGCCGACCTGACCACCATCGACGGCGTACGAGTCGACTACCCCAAAGGCTGGGGCCTGGTTCGCGCCTCCAACACCACGCCGGTGTTGGTACTGCGCTTCGAAGCCGATGACGAAGCCGAACTGCAGCGCATCAAGGATGTGTTCCACACCCAGCTGAAACGTGTTGCACCTGACCTCCAACTACCGTTTTGATTTTCTTCAAGCGCCTTTATTGAAGTGCCGGAGCCCTGAATGACCCTCGAACGCGATGCCGCCGCCAATACCGCCAAGGTCCTGTCCGAAGCGCTGCCTTATATTCGCCGCTATGTCGGCAAGACCCTGGTGATCAAATACGGCGGCAACGCGATGGAAAGCGAGGAGCTGAAGACCGGCTTCGCCCGCGACATCGTGCTGATGAAGGCTGTCGGGATCAACCCGGTGGTCGTGCATGGCGGCGGCCCGCAAATCGGTGACCTGCTCAAGCGCCTGTCCATCGAAAGCCACTTCATCGATGGCATGCGCGTCACCGACGCGGCGACCATGGACGTGGTGGAGATGGTCCTCGGCGGCCAGGTGAACAAGGACATCGTCAACCTGATCAACCGCCATGGCGGCAGCGCCATCGGCCTGACCGGCAAGGACGCGGAGCTGATTCGCGCGAAGAAGCTCACCGTCACCCGCAAGACGCCGGAAATGACCACCCCGGAAATCATCGACATCGGCCACGTAGGCGAAGTGGTCGGCATCAACACCGACCTGCTGAACCTGCTGGTCAAAGGTGATTTCATCCCGGTGATCGCGCCGATCGGTGTCGGCGCCAACGGCGAGTCGTACAACATCAACGCCGACCTGGTGGCCGGCAAGGTGGCCGAGGCGCTGAAAGCCGAGAAGCTGATGCTGCTGACCAACATCGCCGGCCTGATGGACAAGTCGGGCAAGGTGCTGACCGGCTTGACCACCCAGCAGGTCGATGCCCTGATCGAAGACGGCACCATCTACGGCGGCATGCTGCCGAAGATTCGCTGCGCGCTGGAAGCGGTACAGGGTGGCGTGGGCAGCTCGCTGATCATCGACGGTCGGGTACCCAATGCGATTCTGCTGGAGATCTTCACCGATACCGGTGTCGGTACCCTGATCAGCAATCGCAAGCGTCCTTAAGCGCTGCAAATAAAAAGCCCCCGTCTGGCAAGCCAGGCGGGGGCTTTTTATTGCGCCTTCCGTAGGAGCGGAGCTTGCCCGCGATAGCGGTGTATCAGGTCAGACCGCTATCGCGGGCAAGCCTCGCTCCTACAATACTCAGACGCCGAATTGCGCGCGGTAGGCTTCCACCGCCGGCAGATGCTGCTTGAGCGCCGGATCGTCCGCCAGGAACTGCAGGACCTGGGTCAGGGAAACGATGCTCACCACCGGAATGCCAAAGTCGCGCTCGACTTCCTGGATCGCCGACAACTCACCATTGCCACGCTCCTGGCGGTTCAGGGCGATCAGCACACCCGCGGCCTTGGCGCCCTCCTGGGATTCGATGATCTGCATCACTTCGCGGATCGCGGTGCCCGCGGTGATCACGTCGTCGATGATCAGCACGTCGCCAGTCAATGGCGCGCCGACCAGGCTGCCGCCTTCGCCGTGAGCCTTGGCTTCCTTGCGGTTGAAACACCATGGCAGATCGCGCTGATGATGCTCGGCCAGGGCCACGGCCGTCGCCGCCGCCAAAGGAATGCCTTTGTACGCAGGACCGAAAAGCACATCGAAAGAAATGCCGCTGTCGACGATCGCCGCGGCATAAAAACGCCCCAGCTGCGCCAGGGCCGAGCCGCTGTTGAACAGGCCGGCATTGAAGAAGTAAGGACTGGTACGCCCGGACTTCAGGGTGAACTCACCGAAGCGCAAAACCCCGCGATCGATGGCAAAACGAATGAAATCGCGCTGATACGCCTGCATGAAAAAGCCCCAAATACCACGGATTTAGCTAATTAGGTAGACCTCGGGTATCATACACGCACGTGATTTTTGGGGCCATTTATGCGGATCATCAGTGTGAACGTCAATGGTATTCAGGCTGCAGTGGAGCGAGGTTTGCTCAGTTGGCTGCAAGCACAGAATGCCGACGTCATCTGCCTGCAGGACACCCGCGCCTCCGCCTTTGAACTGGACGATCCAGCCTTCCAACTGGATGGCTACTTCCTTTATGCCTGCGATGCCGAAGTTCCCGCCCAAGGCGGTGTGGCTTTGTATTCGCGGTTGCAACCGAAGGCTGTCATCAGCGGTCTCGGCTTCGAGACGGCCGACCGCTACGGGCGCTACCTGCAAGCCGATTTCGACAAGGTCAGCATCGCGACCTTGCTGCTTCCTTCCGGGCAGAACGGCGATGAAGACTTGAACCAGAAGTTCAAGCTTATGGACGACTTCGCCCGTTACCTGGATAAACAGCGGCGCAAACGTCGCGAGTACATTTATTGTGGCTCGCTGTACGTGGCGCAACAGAAGCTGGATATCAAGAACTGGCGTGACAGCCAACAATCTCCGGGTTTCCTGGCGCCTGAGCGTGCCTGGATGGACGAGATTGTCGGCAACATGGGTTATGTCGATGCCCTGCGCGAAGTCAGCCGCGAAGGCGATCAATACAGCTGGTGGCCGGACAACGAACAGGCCGAGATGCTCAACCTGGGCTGGCGCTTCGACTATCAGCTGCTGACCCCGGGCCTGCGTCGCTTCGTGCGCAGCGCACGCCTGCCACGCCAGCCGCGCTTCTCGCAGCACGCGCCGCTGATCGTGGACTACGACTGGACGCTGACCATCTAAGCGTCTTTTCGCAGCCACAAAAAAGCCGACATCAGTGTCGGCTTTTTTGTGGGCGCTCGGCCTATTTGATCAATCGCCAGGTGAACGGGTAACGGTACGCCACCCCTTCATTGGCCTTGACCCCGGCGATGATGGTCAGCACCAAGGCGCCGATCGCCAGCAGACCGAAAAGCAGGAAACCCACCAGCACCACCATCAGCAGGAAGCAGACCAGCGAGGCCAGGGCCACGGTGATCTGAAAGTTCAGCGCTTCCTTACCCTGGGCATCGATGAACGGATCGGTCTCGCGCTTCATCTGCCAGAGTACTAACGGACCGATCAGGGTGCCGAACGGAATCCAGATGCCCAGCAAGGCCGACAGGTGACAGAACATCGCCCACTGACGCACCTCATGGCTCGGGACAGGTTGCGGAAGCTGGTCGTCGTTCATGCGGCTCTCCTTGCTGAAAGCTACCGGGCAATCAGTCAGCCAGGGCTGCCTGTTGCAATTCAAAGATCTCGCTCATACCTTTCTTGGCCAGCGCCAGCATGGCGTTCAGTTCTTCCGGCTGGAACGGCGCGCCTTCGGCAGTGCCCTGGACTTCGATGAAACCGCCAGTGCTGGTCATGACCACGTTGAGGTCGGTCTCGGCCGCCGAGTCTTCCAGATAATCCAGATCCAGCACCGGCTCGCCCTGGTACATGCCCACGGACACCGCTGCGATCATTTGCTTGATCGGGTCGCCGCCCTTCAGGCCGCCCCGCTTCTTGATCACTTTCAGCGCATCCACCAGAGCCACCATGGCACCGGTGATCGACGCGGTACGGGTACCGCCATCGGCCTGGATCACATCGCAGTCGACATACAGGGTGACGTCGCCCAGCTTGGTCATGTCCAGCGCAGCGCGCAGGGAACGGCCGATCAGACGCTGGATCTCCAGGGTGCGGCCGCCTTGCTTGCCGCGACTGGCTTCACGCTGGTTACGCTCGCCGGTGGCGCGCGGCAGCATGCCGTATTCGGCGGTCAACCAACCCTGGCCCTGGCCCTTGAGGAAGCGGGGTACGCCGTTCTCGACGCTGACCGTGCAGATCACTTTGGTATCACCGAACTCGACCAGTACAGATCCCTCGGCGTGTTTGGTGTAGTTGCGGGTGATGCGGATCGAGCGGAGCTGATCGGCAGCGCGACCACTTGGACGTTTCATAGGGAAATACCTGTACGGGGACGGAAAACTGCCGATCATTATAGAGCCCGCGGCCCTGCCTGGGCAGTTCTAAAAACCCCGGCCCGTCGGCGACGCCTCTGGAACGGCCCTCCGGTCGCCCCGCAGCGCTTTGTCACACCCGCAGTTTGGGAGCATCCACCGCACTGCGCTACAATCCTGCGCCTTCGCAGCCTGTCGGCTTCAATTCATTCATATCGGGCCCGTGCAACCCTCCGCGGTTGGCGGCGGACCTGTATCGGAGGTACCTCCATGGTGCACAGCATGACCGCCTTCGCCCGGGTAGAACGGGCCGGCACTCAGGGCACCCTGAGCTGGGAACTGCGCTCGGTCAACAGCCGTTACCTGGAACCGCACCTGCGCTTGCCGGAATCCTTTCGCGACCTGGAAGGCGCGGTCCGTGAGGCGCTGCGCCAGGGACTGTCGCGCGGCAAGCTCGAATGCACCTTGCGCTTCACCGAAGAAACCACCGGCAAACCACTGCAGGTCGACCGGGAGCGCGCCGCGCAACTGGTGGCGGCAGCCGAGTCCGTTGCCAGCCTGATCAAGCAGCCAGCGGCGCTGAACCCACTGGAAGTGCTGGCCTGGCCCGGCGTCCTGGTGGCCGACGCCAGCGACCCGCAGGCGCTGAACAACGAAGCCCTGAGCCTGTTCAACCAGGGGCTGAAAGAGTTGAAGAGCGGCCGCGAGCGCGAAGGCGCGGAGCTGGCCCGCCTGATCAACGAACGCCTGACCTCCATCGAGGAAGACGTCGTGACCCTGCGCGAACTGGTCCCGCAGATGCTCGCCACCCAGCGCCAGAAGGTTCTCGACCGCTTCGCCGACATGCAGGCCGAGCTGGACCCAACACGCCTGGAACAGGAAATGGTGCTGCTCGCCCAGAAGAGCGACGTCGCCGAAGAACTGGACCGCCTGAGCACCCACATCATCGAAGTTCGCCGCGTGCTCAAGTCCGGCGGCGCCGCCGGCCGGCGCCTGGACTTTCTGATGCAGGAACTCAACCGCGAAGCCAACACACTGGGCTCCAAGGCCTTCGACCCGCGTAGCACCCAGGCTGCGGTCAACCTCAAGGTGTTGATCGAGCAGATGCGCGAACAAGTACAGAATATTGAGTAAGGCTACCCCGACATGAACCACAGCACCGGCACCCTCTACATCATTTCCGCCCCTTCGGGCGCGGGCAAGACCAGCCTGGTCAAGGCCCTGATCGACGCCGATCCGTCGATCCGCGTTTCCGTGTCCCACACCACCCGCGCCATGCGCCCGGGCGAAGTGGACGGCGTGAACTACCACTTCGTCTCGCGCGAAGCGTTCGTGAAGATGGGTGAACACGGCGACTTCCTCGAGCGCGCCGAAGTCTTCGGCAATCTCTATGGCACCTCCCAAAGCCACTTGCAGCAGACCCTGGACGAAGGTCACGACCTGATCCTGGAAATCGACTGGCAAGGCGCCGAGCAGGTGCGCAAGCTGATGCCCCAGGCTCGTTCGATCTTCATCCTGCCGCCGTCCCAGCAGGCCTTGCGCCAGCGCCTGACCAACCGCGGCCAGGACAGCGACGAGATCATCGAAGGCCGGATGCGCGAAGCGGTCAGCGAGATGAGCCACTACGTCGACTACGACTACCTGATCATCAACGACGATTTCGCCCATGCGCTGGACGATCTGAAGGCGATTTTCCGCACCAACCAGCTGCATCAGAAGCGCCAGCAACAGCGTTTCGGCAAATTGCTCGCCGAATTGCTGGGCTGAATAGCACTTCCCAAACCCGCTGCAAGGGCTTTACATTGGCACTTGTAGCGGGTCGGAAAGCTTGGTTAAAAAATCAGCGCTTCCCTAATCGCTGGTGATTTTTTAAACTGTTGAGTCCGCTCGCCCATCCGGGCAGCGCGCATATTGCATTTGCTACGAGGAAGACCATGGCCCGCGTAACCGTTGAAGACTGTCTAGAACACGTGGATAACCGCTTTGAGCTGGTCATGCTCTCTACCAAGCGTGCCCGTCAACTGGCAACCGGCGGCAAAGAGCCGAAAGTAGCATGGGAAAACGACAAGCCTACCGTCGTCGCCCTGCGCGAAATCGCTGAAGGCCTGATCGACTACGCAGCTATCGCCGAAGCCGAAATCGTTGAAGATGAACCGCTTTTTGCTGCATTCGAGGACGAGTCCAACGAGGCCGTCTAAGCCTATGCCTGGTCGACGTAGCACGGCGCGGGATCACAGCTTACGGCAGGAGTCATCATGCCGAGCATAGACGCCCTCGCCGATCGCTTATCGACCTATCTCGGCACGGACCAGGTCAATCTGGTCCGCCGAGCGTATTTCTACGCCGAACAAGCCCATGACGGTCAGCGCCGTCGCAGCGGCGAGGCGTACGTCACGCACCCGTTAGCGGTCGCAAACATTCTCGCCGACATGCATATGGACCATCAGAGCCTGATGGCGGCCATGCTGCATGACGTGATCGAAGACACCGGTATCGCCAAGGAAGCGCTGCAAGCGCAGTTCGGTGAAACCGTGGCCGAACTGGTCGACGGGGTCAGCAAACTGACCCAGATGAATTTCGAGACCAAGGCCGAAGCCCAAGCGGAAAACTTCCAGAAGATGGCCATGGCCATGGCGCGCGACATTCGCGTGATCCTGGTCAAGCTGGCCGACCGCCTGCACAACATGCGCACCCTGGAAGTGCTGTCCGGCGAAAAACGCCGGCGGATCGCCAAGGAAACCCTGGAGATCTATGCACCCATCGCCAACCGCCTGGGCATGCACAGCATCCGCATCGAATTCGAAGACCTCGGTTTCAAGGCCATGCATCCGATGCGTTCCGCGCGGATCTACCAGGCGGTCAAGCGCGCCCGGGGCAACCGCAAGGAAATCGTCAACAAGATCGAAGAATCCCTGAGCCACTGCCTGGCCATCGACGGTATCCAGGGCGAGGTCAGCGGCCGCCAGAAGCACTTGTATGGCATCTATAAAAAGATGCGCGGCAAACGCCGGGCCTTCAACGAGATCATGGACGTCTACGCGTTCCGGATCATCGTCGACAAGGTCGACACCTGCTACCGCGTGCTCGGCGCCGTACACAACCTGTACAAGCCGCTGCCGGGTCGCTTCAAGGATTACATCGCGATCCCCAAGGCCAACGGCTACCAGTCGCTGCATACCACGCTGTTCGGCATGCACGGCGTGCCGATCGAGATCCAGATCCGCACCCGCGAAATGGAAGAGATGGCCAACAACGGCATTGCCGCCCACTGGCTGTACAAATCCAGCGGCGACGAGCAGCCCAAGGGCACCCACGCCCGGGCTCGCCAATGGGTCAAGGGCGTGCTGGAGATGCAGCAACGCGCCGGCAACTCCCTGGAATTCATCGAAAGCGTGAAGATCGACCTGTTCCCGGACGAGGTCTACGTGTTCACGCCGAAAGGCCGGATCATGGAACTGCCCAAAGGCTCCACGGCGGTGGACTTCGCCTATGCGGTACACACTGACGTCGGCAACAGCTGCATCGCCTGTCGGATCAATCGCCGCCTGGCGCCGCTGTCCGAACCGCTGCAAAGCGGCTCCACCGTGGAAATCGTCAGCGCCCCGGGCGCACGCCCCAACCCGGCCTGGCTCAACTTCGTGGTCACCGGCAAGGCTCGCACCCACATCCGCCACGCACTGAAACTGCAACGCCGCTCCGAGTCCATCAGCCTGGGCGAACGCCTGCTGAACAAGGTGCTCAACGGTTTTGACAGCGCCCTGGAAAAGATTCCGGCCGAACGCGTGCAAGCGATGCTCACCGAGTATCGCCTGGAGCTGATCGAAGACCTGCTGGAAGACATCGGCCTGGGCAACCGCATGGCTTATGTGGTCGCCCGCCGCCTGCTCGGCGAAGGCGAACAGCTGCCAAGCCCGGAAGGTCCGCTGGCCATTCGCGGCACCGAAGGCCTGGTCCTGAGCTATGCCAAGTGCTGCACGCCGATCCCGGGCGACCCGATTGTCGGCCACCTGTCCGCGGGCAAAGGGATGGTGGTGCACCTAGACAACTGCCGCAACATCAGCGAAATCCGCCACAACCCGGAAAAATGCATCCAGCTTTCGTGGGCCAAGGATGTCACCGGCGAATTCAACGTCGAGCTGCGCGTCGAGCTGGAGCACCAGCGCGGCCTGATCGCCCTGCTGGCCAGCAGCGTCAACGCGGCCGACGGCAATATCGAGAAAATCAGCATGGACGAACGGGATGGTCGCATCAGCGTGGTCCAACTGGTGGTCAGCGTGCACGACCGCGTGCACCTGGCCCGCGTGATCAAGAAACTGCGCGCCCTGACCGGCGTCATTCGCATCACTCGCATGCGTGCATAGCTCGCTATATAGCCCGCCCATTACAAGGAGTCATTCATGACCAAGACCGTTATCACCAGCGACAAGGCACCCGCCGCGATCGGCACCTACTCCCAGGCGATCAAGGCAGGCAACACCGTCTACATGTCCGGCCAGATCCCGCTCGATCCAAAGACCATGGAACTGGTGGAAGGCTTCGAAGCCCAGACCGTCCAGGTATTCGAGAACCTCAAGTCCGTGGCCGAGGCCGCCGGTGGTTCGTTCAAGGACATCGTCAAACTGAACATCTTCCTCACCGACCTGAGCCACTTCGCCAAGGTCAACGAGATCATGGGCAAGTACTTCCAGCAGCCTTACCCTGCCCGTGCCGCCATCGGCGTTGCCGCCCTGCCAAAAGGCGCGCAGGTTGAAATGGATGCCATCCTGGTCATCGAGTAACACGTCCGGCGCGGCTACCCAGGCCGTGCCGTCTCCGTTCTGAAAGGATTTTCTCATGCGCAAAGCGCTAGCCCTCTCGTTGTGCGCCCTGTTCCTCGGTGGCTGCGCCAGCGATCCCGCCGACCGTGACATCAGTGGTACCTGGATCAACCAGGTCGCCATCGACGCCGCCGCCAAAGGCGGACCGCTGCGCGAAGCCCTGCAAGGCTACGGCCCGAACCTGGAATGGGACGTCAACACCAAGGCCAGCCAGGCGCGCTACACCAATGGCTTCGAAAACGTTGAAGGCAAGGTGTTGGCTGAAGAGTCCGGCGCCTGGAAAATCGATTTCTACGGCAGCTCCGCCAGCGAATTGAAGCGCGACGGCAAACAGCTGCTGCAAGAAGCCAACGACAACGAGCCGGAACAGGTCTTCGATCGTCCCAAGGACCCGGCCCCGGAAGGCGCGCCACTGGGCGCCAACTTCGAGCGCGCGCTGTACTCGGCTTACCTGGGCGGCGAATGGAAAATCGTCAACGGCCCGGGCGAAGGCGGCACCGTGCTGTTCCAGTCCAACGGCCAGGTCATGGGCCTGCCGGGCGCCGATCGCTACGCACTGTGCCTCGCCGGCGACTGCGCCTCGATGAGCGGCGGCTACGACAACCTGTGGCTGCAGCTCAACGGCCAGGGCAACCCATGGATCTTTGCGCGCAACGGCAAGCAACTGGAGATCTTCCAGCCCATCAACGCCTCCCAGGCGAACGAGGTACCTTCCCTCACCCCGGGTACGCGCCAGTGGCTACTGGAAAAACAGTGATCCAGCAAAAAGGAGCCGAAAGGCTCCTTTTTCTTTATTCATGATGCGGCTCAGCCCTGCCCTTCGATAATCTGCGCATACCCCTCGCGAAAACTCGGATAACGCGGCGCCCAGCCCAGGGCCCTGGCGCGGGCATTGCTGCAGCGCTTGCTGCCGGAACGCCGCACGCTCGAGCTGTCCGCCCACTCGGTCACGCCCAGGTACTCCCGTAGCCAGCCCACCACCTCGGCCAAAGGCACCGGTGCATCGTCGACCCCGATATAGCAATCCTCAAGCACCACGCCGCGCCGATCGGCCTGCAACAGGAAGGCCAGCAACCCCGCGGCATCGTCGGCATGAATGCGGTTGCCATACAGCGGTGGATCGATGGCGACGCGATAACCCTGACGCACCTGATTCAACAGCCATTCCCGCCCCGGACCGTAAATCCCGGTCAACCGCACCAGGCTGGCTGGAATGCCACTCTGCAAGGCCACTTGCTCGGCCTCGAGCATCAGCCGCCCGGAATAGCCGTCGGCCTGGGCCGGCGAGGTCTCGTCGATCCACTCGCCATTTTTCTGCCCGTATACGCTGCTGCTGGAAACGAACAGCAAGCGTTTCGGCGACTGCCCGTTCTGCTTGAGCCAGCCCAGGACATGGGTCAGCCCCTCGACATAGGCCGCACGATAGCCCGCCTCGTCATGCTCGGTGGCGGCCGCGCTGTACACCAGGTAATCCAGCGGTGTAGTGGGCCAGGCTGGCGGACACTGCTCACTGAAAAGATCGCCCGCCACGCCGATCACCCCTTCCGGCAATTGCGAAACCGTGCGCCGCAGGCCGTAGACCTGCCAGTTTTCAGCCAGCAGTTGCTTCGCCAGACGGCTGCCGACATCACCGCAGCCAGCGATCAGAACAGAAGGGGCGGACATCAGAAAACTCCTATCAGAAAGGCACAGACTAGCGTCGGCAATGGACGAGCGGCTAGCAATCAAAGAAAAAAAGATACTCTATTACTTCTGTTAACAAGAATTAGTTGCAATAATGACGGCCCATTTGTTCTCGGCCCTGCGAGGCCTAGAAGGACACTTACCCTTTTCCCTCTCAGGTCCGGCCAGCATGACACGCAATCAAATCTCCGCTTCGCCAACCCAACGCCCAAGCCCGCTGCGCGCCATGAGCGCGGCTGCAGCGTTGCTGTTCAGCCTGCTGCTGGCACCGACCGCGGCCTTCGCCGATGAGCAGGCCCCGGCTGGCGCCGCGACACCTGCGACACCTGCGGCAGCCCACGCGCCGGCCGACGCCACGGCGCCGGTAGCCACCCCGGTCGCTGCAGCACCGACACCTGCCGAAGGCGAAGCAGCCGTCGATGCACCTGAAGTCCTCGAAGCGGACAACTCCCTGGGCATGGCCCACGACCTGTCTCCCTGGGGCATGTACCAGAACGCCGACATCATCGTGAAGCTCGTGATGATCGGCCTGGCCATCGCCTCGATCATCACCTGGACCATCTGGATCGCCAAAGGCTTCGAGCTGATGGGCGCCAAGCGTCGCCTGCGCGGTGAAATCCTCAACCTGAAAAAGGCCACCACCCTCAAGGAAGCCAGCGTCACCGCCGCCAAAGAAGGCACCCTGGCCAACCTGCTGGTCCACGACGCCCTGGAAGAAATGCGCCTGTCGGCCAACAGCCGCGAGAAAGAAGGCATCAAGGAACGCGTCAGCTTCCGCCTCGAGCGCCTGGTAGCCGCCTGCGGCCGCAACATGAGCAACGGCACCGGCGTGCTCGCCACCATCGGTTCCACCGCGCCCTTCGTCGGCCTGTTCGGTACCGTGTGGGGCATCATGAACAGCTTCATCGGTATCGCCAAAACCCAGACCACCAACCTCGCCGTCGTCGCCCCCGGCATCGCCGAAGCTCTGCTGGCAACCGCCCTGGGTCTGGTCGCGGCCATTCCGGCGGTGGTCATCTACAACGTCTTCGCCCGCTCCATCGCCGGCTACAAGGCCCAGGTCTCCGACGCCTCCGCGGAAGTCCTGCTGCTGGTCAGCCGTGATCTCGATCACCTGCCGACCGCCGAGCGCTCTGCGCAACCTCATGTGGCCAAAGTAGGGTAATCCGCCATGGGCCTGCATTTGAAAGAAGGCGCAGAAGACGATCTCGCCGAAAACCACGAAATCAACGTCACGCCGTTCATCGACGTGATGCTGGTACTGCTGATCATCTTCATGGTCGCCGCGCCGCTGGCGACCGTGGACATCAAGGTCGATCTTCCGGCCTCGACGGCCAAACCGGCACCACGCCCCGAGAAACCGGTGTTTCTCAGCGTCAAGGCCGACCAACGCCTGTACCTCGGCGACGACGAAGTGAAGGCCGAAGCCCTCGGCGCCACCCTCGACGCCAAGACCCAGGGCAAGAAAGACACGACGATCTTCTTCCAGGCCGACAAAGGCGTGGATTACGGCGACCTGATGAGCGTGATGGATGCCCTGCGGGCCGCCGGATACCTGAAGGTCGGCCTGGTCGGACTTGAGACGGCTACCAAGAAATGATCACGACGCGCCAAAAACTGACGCGTTACAGCGGTAGCCTGGCCATCGTATTGGGGGTCCATGCGGTCGCGATCCTGCTCGCGCTCAACTGGAGCTCCCCCATGCCGGTCGAGCTGCCACCGCAGGCGATGATGGTCGAGCTGGCGCCGCTTCCGGCACCGCCTCCTCCCGCGCCGCCCAAGGTTGTGACGCCACCGCAGCCGCCGGCTCCGGTCGAAGAGTTGCCGCTGCCCAAACTCGCGGAAGCGCCGAAACCGACGATTTCCGTGCCCAAGCCGGTCAAACCCAAGCCCAAGCCTCAACCGCCCAAGCCGGTGGAGAAAAAGCCGGAACCGCCGAAGGAAAAGCCGAGCGAAGAGAAGCCTAGCGACGCTCCGCCGACGCCCACCGCGGCACCGTCCTCGGCACCTGCTCCGGGCCCGTCGCCGGCGCAGATCGCCGCCAAGGAAAGCTGGCAAGGCACGCTGCTGGCGCACCTGGCCAAGTACAAGAAGTACCCGCCGGGTGCCCAGGCGCGCGGCAAGGAAGGCCTGAACCGGCTGCGCTTCGTGGTCGACGCGCAAGGCAACGTGCTGTCCTATGAACTGGTAGGACGCTCGGGCAACGCCGATCTGGACCGGGCCACCCTGGAAATGATCCGCCGCGCCCAGCCGCTGCCCAAGCCGCCGGCGGACATGCTCAACAACGGCTCGATCGAGATCGTCGCGCCCTTCGTTTACTCCCTGGAGAAACGTCGCCGTTGACAGCACCAGCGCCTTTGTAGGAGCGAGCTTGCTCGCGATGAGGCCAGCGCAGCTACCGCCGGATAAGCGGGCATTTGGCCGCTTAGGCGGATCGCGAGCAAGCTCGCTCCTACAGGGCATGAGGGCGGCAGCGCAAACCTATTAAAGGCACCCAAAGGTGCCTTTTTGCTTTTCCAGGCATGACCGGCATGCATTGCCCGGTGTCACAGCGAGCATTGAGTCTGATAACGTGCGTCTATCGATTGCAGCCGGTATGCTTGGCCCGCAACCTCATGGACGTCCGCTATGACTCTTACTGAATTACGCTACATCGTTACCCTCGCCCAAGAGCAGCACTTCGGCCACGCGGCCGAGCGTTGCCATGTCAGCCAGCCGACCCTGTCGGTGGGCGTGAAGAAGCTTGAAGACGAACTCGGTGTGCTGATTTTCGAGCGCAGCAAGAGTGCGGTACGTCTGACGCCGGTCGGCGAAGGCATTGTCGCCCAAGCGCAAAAGGTCCTCGAACAAGCCCAGGGCATTCGCGAACTGGCCCAGGCCGGCAAGAACCAGCTGACCGCCCCGCTGAAGGTCGGCGCCATCTACACCGTCGGCCCGTACCTGTTCCCGCACCTGATCCCGCAACTGCACCGGGTCGCCCCGCAGATGCCGTTGTATATCGAAGAGAACTTCACCCACGTGCTGCGCGACAAGCTGCGCAACGGCGAACTGGACGCGATCATCATCGCCCTGCCGTTCAACGAAGCCGACGTGCTGACCCTGCCGCTATACGACGAACCCTTCTACGTGCTGATGCCCAGCACCCACCCCTGGACCCAGAAAGAGACCATCGACGCCAACCTGCTCAACGACAAGAGCCTGTTGCTGCTGGGCGAAGGCCACTGTTTCCGCGACCAGGTCCTGGAAGCCTGCCCGACCCTGACCAAGGGCAACGACGGCGCCAAGCACACCACGGTGGAATCCAGTTCCCTGGAAACCATCCGTCATATGGTCGCTTCCGGCCTTGGCGTCTCGATCCTGCCACTCTCGGCGGTGGACAGCCATCACTACGCTCCGGGCGTGATCGAAGTGCGGCCGCTGACCGCGCCCGTGCCGTTCCGCACCGTAGCGATAGCCTGGCGTGCCAGCTTCCCGCGGCCGAAAGCCATCGAAATCCTCGCCGACTCGATCCGCCTGTGTTCGGTGGCCAAGCCGCCTGCCGCGAGCTAAGCCGTCGCGATGACTGAGCTGTCGAACGTGCCGGTCACGGCACTCAAGGGCGTCGGCGAAGCCATGGCCGAAAAGCTGGCCAAGGTCGGCCTGGAGAACCTGCAGGACGTGCTGTTCCACCTGCCCCTGCGCTATCAGGACCGCACCCGCGTGGTGCCGATCGGCGCGCTGCGCCCCGGGCAGGACGCGGTGATCGAAGGCACCGTCAGCGGCGCCGACGTGGTGATGGGCAAGCGCCGCAGCCTGCTGGTGCGCCTGCAGGACGGCACCGGCGGGCTCAGCCTGCGCTTCTACCATTTCAGCAACGCGCAGAAGGAAGGCCTCAAGCGTGGCACCCGCGTGCGCTGTTATGGCGAAGCCCGCCCAGGCGCCTCGGGGCTGGAAATCTACCACCCGGAATACCGCGCCATCAGCGGCGATGAACCGCCGCCCGTGGACCAGACCCTGACCCCCATCTACCCGCTCACCGAAGGCCTGACCCAGCAGCGCCTGCGCATGCTGTGCCAGCAGAGCCTGGCCCTGCTCGGCCCGCGCAGCCTGCCGGACTGGCTGCCGCAAGAGCTGGCGCGGGATTACCAGCTGGCGCCGCTGGACGATGCGATTCGTTACCTGCATCACCCGCCGGCCGACGCCGATGTCGACGAACTGGCCCTGGGACACCATTGGGCCCAGCATCGCCTGGCGTTCGAAGAACTGCTGACCCATCAGCTGTCCCAGCAGCGCCTGCGCGAAAGCCTGCGCTCGCAACTCGCCCCGGCGCTGCCCAAGGCCACCCGACTGCCGGCGCTGTACCTGAAGAACCTCGGCTTTCCACCCACCGGCGCGCAGCAACGGGTCGGCAACGAGATCGCCTATGACCTCAGCCAGCCCGAGCCGATGCTGCGGCTGATCCAGGGCGACGTAGGGGCCGGCAAGACCGTGGTCGCCGCCCTCGCCGCCCTGCAGGCGCTGGAGGCTGGCTATCAGGTGGCCCTGATGGCGCCGACCGAGATCCTCGCCGAGCAGCACTTCATCACCTTCAAGCGCTGGCTCGAGCCGCTGGGGCTGGAAGTCGCCTGGCTGGCCGGCAAGCTCAAGGGCAAGAACCGCACAGCCGCCCTGGAACAGATCGCCGCCGGCGCGCCGATGGTGGTCGGCACCCACGCGCTGTTCCAGGACGAAGTGCAGTTCAAGAACCTGGCGCTGGTGATCATCGACGAACAACACCGCTTCGGCGTGCAGCAGCGCCTGGCCCTGCGCCAGAAAGGCGTGGGCGGACGCTTGTGCCCGCACCAACTGATCATGACCGCCACGCCGATCCCACGGACCCTGGCGATGAGTGCCTACGCCGACCTGGACACCTCGATCCTCGACGAGCTGCCCCCTGGCCGTACGCCGGTGAACACCGTGCTGGTGACCGACTCGCGGCGCGTCGAAGTCATCGAGCGGGTGCGCGCCGCCTGCGCCGAAGGGCGCCAGGCCTATTGGGTGTGCACGCTGATCGAGGAATCCGAAGAGCTGACCTGCCAGGCCGCGCAAACCACTTACGAAGACCTGAGCAGCGCCCTGGGCGAACTGCGGGTCGGCCTGATCCACGGGCGCATGAAGCCGACGGAAAAGGCCGAGGTCATGGGCCAGTTCAAGGCCGGTGAATTGCAGCTGCTGGTGGCCACCACCGTGATCGAAGTCGGCGTCGATGTGCCCAACGCCAGCCTGATGATCATCGAGAACCCCGAGCGCCTGGGCCTGGCCCAGCTGCACCAGTTGCGCGGTCGCGTTGGTCGGGGCAGCGCCGCCAGCCATTGCGTCATGCTCTACCATCCTCCCTTGTCGCAGATCGGCCGCCAGCGCCTGGGCATCATGCGCGAAACCAACGACGGTTTTGTCATCGCCGAAAAGGACCTGGAACTGCGCGGCCCCGGCGAGATGCTCGGCACCCGCCAGACCGGCCTGCTGCAATTCAAGGTCGCCGACCTGATGCGCGATGCCGACCTGCTGCCGGCCGTGCGCGATGCCGCCCAGGCCTTGCTCGAGCGCTGGCCGCACCACGTCAGCCCGCTGCTGGAGCGCTGGCTGCGCCACGGGCAGCAATACGGCCAAGTGTGAGCAGCGTCTCAGTTAAGGGGCGAATGCCCCGATCAAGCTGGTTATACTCCTGAAATTGTTTGAAAACGGATACAGACCATGACAGAAGTTGCCCTCGCCACCGCAGCCCCGCACGCTCCGTCTGTAATCCGGCTGCTGCTCGGCAAGCTGGACATCGGCTTCACGGAAGTCCTCGACCATCCTGGCCTGCCGGCCGCGCGCAAGGTACAGGCGGTCCTGCTGGACGACGCCGTCGGCGCGCTGATGGTGCTGTTCCCACAGAGCCAGTTGCTGGACCTCAACCGCCTCGCCGAACTGACCGGCCGCCGCCTGACCGCCGTCTCCACGGAACGCCTGGAGCGCATGCTCGGCAAACACAACCTGAGCCTGCTGCCCGGCCTGCCGGCGCTCACCAGCTCGCCCTGCCTGTATGACGAAAGCCTGCTGCGCGAGCCGACCCTGCTGATCAACTCCGGCGAGCCGGGCCTACTGCTGGAAATCACCAGCGACGCCTTCAAGGGCATGCTGAGCAAGGCCAGCGCCGGCAACTTCGGCGAGGCCCTGAGCAGCATCCGCCCGAACCTCGACCGTCCGGACGACGACCGCGAGGAAATCACCCAGGCGATGCAGGCCTTCACCGCCCGGCGCATCCAGCAACGCCTGGAAGCGACCATCGAGATTCCGCCGCTCGCCGAAACCGCGCAGAAGATCATCAAGCTGCGGGTCGACCCCAACGCCACCATCGACGACATCACCGGCGTGGTGGAAACCGACCCGGCCCTGGCCGCGCAAGTCGTCAGCTGGGCGGCTTCGCCCTACTACGCCTCGCCGGGCAAGATCCGCTCGGTGGAAGACGCCATCGTCCGCGTGCTGGGCTTCGACCTGGTGATCAACCTGGCGCTGGGCCTGGCCCTGGGCAAGACCCTGAGCCTGCCCAAGGACCACCCGCAACACAGCACACCGTACTGGCAGCAGTCGATCTATACCGCCGCCGTCATCGAAGGCCTGACTCGCGCCATGCCGCGCGCCCAGCGCCCGGAAGCCGGCCTGACCTACCTCGCCGGCCTGCTGCACAACTTCGGCTACCTGCTGCTGGCCCACGTCTTCCCGCCGCACTTCTCGCTGATCTGCCGCCACCTGGAGGTCAACCCGCACCTGTGTCACAGCTACGTCGAACAGCACCTGCTGGGCATCAGCCGCGAACAGATCGGCGCCTGGCTGATGCGCTACTGGGACATGCCGGACGAGTTGTCCACCGCCCTGCGCTTCCAGCACGACCCAAGCTACGACGGCGCCTACGCCGAATACCCGAACCTGGTGTGCCTGGCCGTGCGCCTGCTGCGCAGCCGCGGCATTGGCTCCGGCCCTGTCGAAGACATCCCTGAAGCCCTGCTCGAACGCCTCGGCCTGTCCCGCGACAAAGCCGAAGACGTGGTCAGCAAAGTCCTCGAAGCCGAAGTGCTGCTGCGCGAACTGGCCTCGCAGTTCAGCCAGCACTGACACCCAGAAAAAAGCCCCGCTCCCGTAGGAGCGAGGCTTGCCCGCGATCATCTTGCGGCGTGTATACCGCTCGCCTTCAAGCCTTCGGCTTGGCCTTCTTCGGCTTCAGGTACTTGGTCAGCCCCTGGAACCAGATCACCAGCGCCGGGTTGCCCTTGATCTGGATCGACTTGTCCTGAATCCCGGTCATAAAGGCCAGTTGCTTGTTCTTCGCCTGCATCGTGGCAAAACCATAGGCCGCATCCTTGAAGGCAATGGCGAATGCTGGCTCGGGATACACACCCGCCTTGCTGGTAATCCGCTGATCCTTCACCCGGAAATGCCGCGCCACCTTGCCATCCAGCGTCTGCAGCTGGAACACCAGTTCCTTGTCACCCAACTGCTGCTGGAACGCCGGATTGGTCCGACTGGCCTTGCCCATCAACAGCCCCAGCATCCACAGAAGAAAACGAAATTTCATGCGCAAAGCCCCAAAGGAAAAATGAACGGCTGGCGCAGTGTAGCGGCTTCGGAGGGGAACGCCACCGTTATGCAATGTTAAGGGAAGATGAGTGCGTTATTGGGGATTATGACTACCAAGTCACACTCATTTACCAGCAACCTTACAAATCGGGCGAGAAGCGGTCCGCTTATAGCCCTGTGAATCCTGAAACCTGATCCTCATCCACTCCTCGGCCAGGCAATAGCCAGCACTCCAGACAACAGGCTCAAGGCGAGCAGTACTTTGGCAATCAGGAACGCAACGTCAACGGAATCGGAGATCCTCCCACTGCCGCTTGCCCCGCCAGCAATGCCAGCCAACCCAAGTAACGTGCTGAGTATCGAGATCGCTAGCAGTAAGATCGCCAGTACCGTGAATATCTTATGCATTGTGCGGCTCCTTTATCGGGACGGCCCATAAGTTGCGCTTTGATGATTCGCATAGGCTCGTTGAAGCTATTTTTTCGGGATGTTTCTCGTTATGGGTTTTCTTTTAATAATCGTCATCACGTCCGGTCGGCTTCCAGTTGATGTCTTTGTCGGCGTGATAGCCCTGCACAGGGTTCGGTGGCAGTGGGTGGTCTTTGGCCAGATTGGGGAAGAGCAAGTCTGGATTATTGGCTAGCTCCCTGGATACTTTGTAGTATGCATCTTCAGTCTTCTTGTCTTTATTATAAGAAAACTTACCATTTTGAAATACATCTTCTATTTCCATGGCACCTTTCCGCTCACCTAGAGCTGCAGCTCTTTGATAATAATGCAAGGCAACAGGGTAGTTTCTATCCAAGATCTCGTAGTATGTGGCCAACTCATAATTTGCACTTGCATCGTTCTGATCTGCAGCACAGCGTAGGTAGGAAACCCCCAGATCTCTTTTCTTGGCCTCATAAATATAGATATTCCCTAACCTGACTTGAGCCATAGGACTACCTACATCTCCCGCCTTGAGCAAATATATTACTGACTGCTTATCAGACTGCACCACACCGACGCCTCTTTTGGTCATTACACTCATATCGTAATAACCCAGCGGTACCTGTAGCTTGATCATTTCCAGATACAAGTCAATAGCCTTGTTCGTATCCTTAACAACCCCATCACCACGTAAGTATAGCTCTGCAAGATTGTGCATTGCTTTCCAATGGTTCTTTTCTACAGCCTGCTGGTACAGGCTGGCCACTTTGCTCCAATCGGCCGGACGCTCTTTGCTAAGCACCCGAGCTTGTTTAAACCATTGGTCTGCTTGCTGGTCCAGGGGTGGAGCAATATCTTTTTCATGAACACACTTGAAATCGTATGCCATGGAAAAGCCACTACCGCCCAATAGCACAACAGCCAACAGTGCTTTAATAGTCGTCATCACGTCCGGTCGGTTTCCAGTTGATGTCTTTGTCGGCGTGATAGCCCTGAATAGGGTGCGGTGGAAGTGGATGGTCTTTGGCCAAATTAGGAAATCGGAGATCAGGATCTTTATATAGCCGACTAGAAATATCACTGTAGGTATTTGCTATTTTTTCATTTCTCACATACCCAAAGTCGCCATCCCTGAAAGTATTTTCAATTAACAACGAGCCTTTTTTCAAACCTAGAGCCGCAGCATTTTGATAATAATGCATGGCGACAGGGTAATTCTTGTCTACTACTTTATAGTATGCGGCAAGTTCGTAATTCGCCTCGGCGTCATTCTGATGTGCCGCGCAACGCAGATAAGACTCGCCGAGCTTATCTTTATTTAATTCATATATATATATATTACCCAGCCTAGTCTGGGCTAGCGGGCTACCCAAGTCACCCGCCTTGAGCAAAAAATTCATAGCATCTCTATTTGACTGAACTACCCCAACACCTCTCTGAGTCATCACACTCATATCATAATAACCCAACGGAACTTGTAGTTTGACCATATGCAAATATAGATCGATGGCTTTATTTGTATTTTTGGTTACGCCATCACCACGGAGGTATAGCTCTGCTAAGTTATGCATTGCTTTCCAATGGTCTTTATCTACTGCTTGCTGATAGAGACCAGCAATTTTTACCCAGTCAGGAAGTCTCTCTTTACTCATACCCCTTGCCTGCTTAAACCATTGATCGGCTTGCTGATCAAGAGGGGGAGCCGTATTAATTTCATGGACACACTTGAATTCATCAGCCATAGCTGCTCCAAAAAAACAAAAGAACAAAAAAGATAAATATTTAATCAAGGGCTTTTGCATAAGGTGTCACCACGTCCCAAAATCTGACCAAATTTCCATTAAGCGGTAAGTTTTTCTTCTGATTTCTCCAGTTATCAGTTACCACTTGCTCCCAATTTTCATAATCGAATGCAATGTTCTCACTTAAGCTGCTTTTGCTCGTATTGATTGCTTTCCCCGAATGCATCCCCCACAACCGCTCCCGCCAGGTCCGGGTGGTTTGCGGGCTTGGCATGGCGATATTCAGTTCGGAGTCGGAGTTCAGGCTGCGTTCGTTGATGTTGGCGGAGCCCAGGGTGAAGAAGAGGTCGTCCACCAGCAGCAGCTTGCTGTGTACATAGATGGACTTGTACTGCGCCATTCCTTGTTCCGGGCCGAGATGTTCGGTGATATCGCGTTCGGTCTGGCGCTGCTCGCGCGTCTTGGCAGTAGCGGTTTCGCCGCCGTCCTTGCAACTGACCAGAGTCGCGACAATGATTTTCAACCCCTTGGGCGGCAGCATCTCCGGCTCCAGTTCGCGAGCCGCGGCCTGGTTGTAGTGTTTGTTGGGGTCCATGGCCAGGAGTTCATCGGCGCGACTCGGATCGATACCCTGCTCATGCATTTGCGTCTGTACCTTGGCCAGCTCCTGATCGCGTGTCGGCGATTCGTCGCGGGCCTTCAGTTCGCGCTGGCGATAGGCAAGCTGGCGTTGATCGTAGAGCAGGTCGCGGTGGGCCAGGGGCATCAGTTCGCCCTGGCCAAGGGTGTCGAGCATCTCGTAGGTGGAACTGGAGAAATGCCCGCTCTCCGGGTTGTTGGTGACCACGAACAGGTGCAAGTCCTGTTGTTTGCCGGCAGCGACATAGTCGGCGGCAACTTTCTTCAGGCGTTCGGCCAGCGGTTTGTAGCGGAAGTATTGGTTCTCGATATAGGCGTACTGATGCACATTGCCCAGGGCCTTTTCATATACCTCGAGAATGGTTTTTTCCGGGCCTTCTTCCGGTTGAGTCCGGCAAATCTGCGCGGGCTCTCCACCATCGAGGATCAGGCTCAGTGGTTTGACCGACGACCGCTCGTGATTCAGGGTCCCCTTGAAGACACGGCGTATCCAACTGCTGCTCTTGTCCCAGGCATTGCAGAAATTGTGATTGAGATCGAACAGCACCGGACCGCGTACAAATAGGGAAAGGTCCTGCCAGGGGCCGAAGCCCAGATCGCGCTTGCCGGCTGCATCGTCATAGGCGTGGGCGGTGGTGTCCCAGTAGTTGCGCTGCAGATTGTGGCCCATCACAAGACCTTTCGCTTTTTGCGGGTCCATGTAGTCGACCACCAGGGTTTTCTGGTGATGGCTGGGAAATAGGCTCAGGGCCAGCATCTGCATGAAGGGCACATCGTGAGACTCGTCCTTGAGCAGTCGCCACAGGATGGCAAGACGCCCCCAATGCATGCGCAGGCCATTTTGATCGTCGTAGGTCAACTCTCCTACGAGTTTGAAGTCCCGCGTACGAAACTCGATATTGCGGGCTTCGCGGCTGTGTACCCAGCGATACCAATCTCGGGTCTCGACCTGTTCGTTCGGGGCTTGAACCGTCCCTCCCGAATCACGGCCCTTGGTGTAGCCGCTGTCCAGGGCATCCAGGCTTTGCTGGATGTCGATCAGACGGTCGCGCGTGGCTCGTCGGCCGGCCTCGTCGTTTGCCGGAAGTTTTTCCAGGCGTGCCTGCTCCTGCTGCTGTTTTTCCAGGAGCTTTTTCCGTTTTTCACCCAGGGCGCTGGTGTCAGCCGGCTTGCCCGCGGTCATTCCGGAACCCATCGATGTTCCGCCGGCGCCGCTCCAGCCCTCGCCGATCACCGAGTTTTCACCGAGCTGGGCCAGCCGGTTGTTCCAGATCAGTACCCGTACCTCGACACCACTTTCGGCCTTCTGCCTGAGCAGTTTTCCCAGACTGGGGCTGTCGGTCGAGGCCCGGTCGAGACGCAATCCCGGGTCGAAGCCCCAACTGATAAGGTCAATGCTTTTCGTAGCTGCCTGGATGCATTCATAGACCTTCTTGAAGGCTTCCTCGCCACACACCAGCGGCGTCACCACGTTGCCTGCCGGACGTGGCGGGCTTAGCGGATTGTTCTTGTGGGCGAACCAATCCGAAGTCAGGGTTGCGGCGCTTTCTTCAAGCGAGATCGACAGTTTCTGATCGAGGTATGTCATGGAGTGCTTCCTTTACTCTTCCTGCTCGCTTTGATCCGCCCACAATTGGCGGAACGCCTCACTGCTGCTCAACGCCTCCAGAGAGGCAGCCGCACCCGGGAAGTCGCGATATCCCTCACGCCCCAGGCGCTCACTGCGTTGGCGCGTCTGTTCGGTCGAGGTTTCGCTCATGTCCAGGTTGAAACGGTGTCCGTTCACCGTTTCCACCGAATAGTTGCGGGTACCGGGAATATGCTGGAAAAGCACATTGCCCTTCTCGTCGCTGAAGCCTTTGTCGATCAGTGCGCCATCGGCGTAGAGCTGATAGGGCTCATCCGGATACCCCGGCATGTTGGGCAACGGGGAAATACGAATGCACAGCTGACCCGGCACGGTTTCTTTCGCCGGGTTGGCCAATGCTTCCTCCATCAGGCTGCCAGCCTTGTCCGCATCGGCCGCCCCTGGCAGACCCGGTATCTTGATGCCAATCCCCGTCCCACTCCCCGCCGAGCCCCCGGCATTGATCTTCACCACCGGCCCCACCACTGTGACGCCGCCGGCATCCAGCTTGATAAAGCTGCCGCCGGCCTTGATCGTCAGTTCGCTGCCCGCCTCGATCACCATCTTGGCGCCAGCCTTGAGGTGGATTTCCTGGCCGGCTTTGGTCAGTTGCGCGGTGCCGAGTTTGATGTGCTGGTTTTCGCCCACGGTGAGGTGGTCGTCGACCTTGGTTTCGGTCTTGCGGTCGGCGTGGGTGATGCGGTGTTCTTCGGCCTTGAGCTCGGTGTAGGTGTTCTTCACCACGGTGTCGTGGCGTTCATGGCCGATGCGGATTTTCTGGTCGTGCTCGATGTTTTCATCCCAGTCGCGCTGGGCGTGGATGAAGATCTGCTCGGCGCCTTTTTTGTCTTCGATGCGCAGTTCGTTGAAGCCGGCGCCGCCCGGCGAGCTCATGGACTTGAACACGGTGCGGGTCTTGTTCGCCGGCAGGGCGTAAGGCACCGGGTGTTCCTTGTGGTACAGGCAACCGGTGATCAACGGCTGGTCGGGGTCGCCTTCGAGGAAGGTCACCAGCACTTCCATGCCGATGCGCGGGATGACGAGGGCGCCGTAGCGGTCGCCGGCCCAGCTGGAGGACACGCGCAGCCAGCAGCTGGTCTTGTCGTCGGCTTTGCCTTCGCGGTCCCAATGGAATTGCACCTTGACCCGGCCGTACTGATCGCAGTGGATTTCTTCGCCCTTGGGGCCGGTGACTACGGCGGTCTGGCTGCCGAGGACGCGGGGTTTCGGGTGGTTCAGGGCCGGACGGTAGAACACCTGCCAGGGTGTGGCGAGGAAGCGGTTGCGATAGCCCTGGTGGAAGTCGTCCTTGTTGTCGGTAGTGTCGCTGGTCACCGACTCTTCCAGCACCTGCGGCTGCTTACCTTCGTGGACGATATGGGTCAGCAGCCACAGGTCGTTCCACTCGCTGCGCGGGTGCTCGGACAGTTCCAGGAAGTGGCCACTGACCAGCCGTGTCTGGTCGCCCCAGCCTTCGGCCTGCTGGTAGTCGGCGCGGTGGCGTTCGAGGGCGCGCTGGCTGAGGAACTTACCGCGCGCGCGGTCGGTGAAACGGCCCGGGTAGTCGTAGTCTTCCAGGTCCGGCTCTTCACTGTCGGTCTCGGGTTTATAGGCCGCTTCCAGTTGCAGGCGCGGCTTCTCGAAGTCGTAGTCGCGGCGAGTAGTACGGCGGGTGCGGGTTTCCAGGCGCAGGTTGAAGCCCTTGATCACCGGCTCGTCGGCGACCATGCCGCTGCCCTGGATATAGGCGGTGGGCTGGCCGAGTTTGGGGAATACGGTCTGGTCGTCACCGAACACCAGCAGGTGGCCCTGCGGGCTGTGCTGGAAGTGGTAATGCAGGCCTTCCTCTTCGCACAGGCGCTGGATGAAGTGCAGGTCGGTCTCGTCGTACTGCACGCAGTAGTCGCGCTCCGGGCACGGGGTGCCGAGCTGGAACCGGTAGGCGTTGCCCTGGATGCCGTGCTCTTCGAGGATCAGCGCGATGATCTTCGGCGCCGACAGCTGCTGATAGATGCGCTGGTTGGTGCGGTGTTCGAGGTAGGCCAGCTGCGGTACCAGCGACACCTGGTAGCGGGTCAGGCGCTTGCCGGCATCGCCCTGGGCCACGCGGTAGATCTGGCCGTGGATGCCACTGCCTTGCGGATCAAACGCTAGAAAAGCCTGCTTGTGCAGCAGGGTTTCCAGGTCCAGGTCGGGGTTCTCGCTGACCAGCTCCAGATCGAAACGGAACGGCTGGCTGATGCCTTCGATCCCCTCGAAAGACAGCACCTGCAAGTCACCCTGGAAGTCGTCGACCGTCAGGCTGAAGTGGGTTTCATTGGAAGGATTGAACATAGCTTGCTCCCTGCTTGGTGATCATCCATGACATCGGTGGCGCTATGAAAAGGTGGTCCTCAGAATACAGACGCTATCAAGTAGAACGCATAACGATTGTAGGAAAACACCGAGCATCGGCAGGATGATTCCTAATTTGATACGCGACTCACAAAGATCTGCCTGACGCTGCCGCCAAAGCCCACTGAACACGTCGAAAATACATCGTCATAAAATGCGGTAATCCTGTCATTGCAGCTGCCCAGCCTCCCCGCTATCCTTCCGCCGTCGCTGCAAAATCAGCGGCCGGGCTTGGTAACCCGACGAGTAAACGGCGCGTAAGCGCCCTCCATAACGAATGCTGGCGCTTTTTTTGCGCCTGCATTTTCGTTATGGCAGCTGTGCGCGGGAGACCTTCGGGTCTGCCGGGCTCGTTTACCCCGGTTTACCAACCTGCGTACAGCTGCCACCCATTCGCTTGGTAACGAAGTGGCGGCTATAACCCAGTAAACGGAGTTACTGCCATGTACATCACCCATCAGCCCAAGATCCACCCTCTGCAAACAGCAGGAGGTGAGCAATGACCAGCACCATCAAAACCATCGGCATCGTCACCTTCGCCGACTGCGGCGAAAAAGAACAAAGCTTGTTCCGCGTCAATCCAGATATCCCAGCTCGGGAAGCCTTGGAGCATGCTTCCAACCTGTTCTACTACGCCAAGAAACTCATGCTCGATGCCGCGATGGAGGAGCAAGGAGAGCGTTATGCTTGGCCAGCTTACTATCTGTGCGAAATGGGCAAAGCTGTAGTGGATGACCTTTCGAATGCCATTTCGCCAAGTCAGTAAAAACAGTACTCAATGAACATTTGATACATAGAAGGCAAGCCATTAAAACTAATGGCTTGCCTAGTGTAATCTCAGAGAGTCACTCAATAGATCGGCATTTGAAAACGCATCCTAGACAAACACCGCTCAGTAGCTTCACCATAAATTTTCTGTGTCATCACACAGTTCTTTTTGGCATATTCAGACCAGCCCGATCCAAAATCCATATCTCCGCCCACATATGCAACAGCTTTAGCATAATCCATAGAGGTTGCTTTTTTATTCACAATGGATACCGCTTTATAGAACCCATCCCCAATGACTCCAGTTCGCAGATATACAATTTCATTTACACGAAAGCTCGTAAACTGGTTCAAACAAGAAAGTCTTTCAATGGGAGCTTCTTGACCGGAAGACTCCTCATCCTCATCATTACATTGCTCGTCCCTCAGACGAATCCAGCTTTTTTGTGCAGAAACCAAGTCAGCCTTAAAATCAGAGGCTAGCTCATCAGAAAGAGCTTTATATTGCTCATTCAAAATCTTATCGATTTTTGAAAGAGAAGCTTGAGAGCAACGCACTATATCTGCGTTTACTGTTGTATTAGCATCACACTTAGTATCTGCCATCACTGGGCTAGCGAACATCATTAGACACCCTAAAAACGCCGTAGCCTTACCAGTTATCTCCAGCAATTGCATTTCAGTGCCTCCTCGAAAAATACTGCTTCTTTCTCACGCCTCGTAACGAGACCACTAGTCGATGAATTATTCTCCCATAGCCTTTTCATGCTACGAAAGCGGGAGGGTATTAACTCAGGTTTGCCAGCATCAAAATCTTCTTTTATCTGCTTCATTTCTAAGCGCTTTTCTGCTTTAGCTGGAGTAGTGCCACTTAAAGCATTGCCCCGGTTAATGACAAGAGACAACAAGGCCCCTTGGCAATCAGGATGCAGGTTTATTGCTTGAGGATAGACATCAACGACCTGCTGGGCATATCTTTTCTTCATAATTAGCGCAAGCTTCAGCGCATTATCTTTACTTATAGAAATAGAGCTCACATTGTGAACATAGTCACGAGCATCTTGTCCTTTTTTACCCAACGCGCCTTTAAGGCTTGTTATTTCATCAGCGGTATACAAACCCTCAAGATCATTATCCACTGACGTCGCAGTTTGTTGTCCCAGGTCATAGCCATAACCAATAGTTACACCACTATTATTATCAGACAACGCATAAGGATGCTCTCTATAAGCTTCAATCTCCAAAATAAACTCGAAAAGTTTTTTAGAGACTACATATTTCCCCACGGTTGTTTGCAATTCATGCACTGTAGCCTTACATTTTTCCGGGCACCCGGAAGCAAAATTCCCCAGCAGGCCTACAGGGTGAATATGCCAAACTTTCTCATCCCCCGCGATACATCCCTTCTCAATTAATTCACGGAGCCATTTCAACTTACCTATGCGAGCCTTCTCTTCCACCCACTCTTTATGAGGATTCGAATTACTATGCCCCATCAACTCATCCAATGAGTCCCACTTCGCTGCCTTGTAATCCCACTCACTCTCATACTTGATAATCATCTGTGAGACCGGTTGGGCAAACCAAGGCTTGCTTAGGGCATTTCTTATCTCTTCCGGTGGAAGTTTCGTGTCGCGATTTCGATCAAGGATGGTGTAGAGAGATTGTTTTGTCGGACCTGCCCCGGCAGTCACGATATTTGGGTGGTAAGCCTTGCGCTCTTCATCCGTCATATTCTCTTGCGCATGAAGAAAATCTGCGTAGAGATCGACATTGCTCCCAGTTTCTTCAATGAAGGTGAAGTTTTCCCATTCAAAAGGCGAGTGGCGGTACAACGTGGTGTTAGGCTCGGCAAACCAGCCATCGATGCTCTCTCCTTGAGCATCGGCGAGTAGCCCTTCCAGATGCCACCACTGCGTATAGGTAGTGACTCCATTCATCACCACCGGCGCTTTGATTTTTTTCTCGGCAGGCAGGGCTTCCAATACGCTCACAGGAATGAGCAGACCATAACCGACCTTTTTGCTAGCATCGTTCGCTTTGGGGGGATTGCTAGCATTCATACCCGGCACATGAGTAATCAGCGGGGTGTCTGGCAGGATTTTGACCAGTGTCTTTTCTGTTGCTGGCAGTCTGACGGCCTGCTCTTTGGTCTGGTCGATGAAAGCCTTGATGTCCTCACAGCTAAACACTTCCAGATGCAGCAAGTTTTTCGGAGCAGCGTCCGAGTAGTTCTGATACTTCCCCACATGTCCGATGAGTTCACCGGCTTTGATTTTATGAACCGGTGTCAACGGGACAATCGTCCCCGGGGTTTTGGGCTCGCTTTTTGCCTCCAGAGAATCGAGCGAAACATATCCAGGCAATGTTCCATCTGCCCCCAGCGTTAAAGCAGGGACGGATTCGCCGGTGACGATTTCCAACAATTTGCGATATTTGTTGGCCGTGGGCTCATCGCTGATTTTGATTTGTGTACCTGCCGGCAGAAAGCCTAAAGGCAGTCCATGGGTGACGGCACTACGGACGTACGCCCCTTTTTGCTGCCCTGGAGGAACGTCGTTGGCCTGCTCTCCTACAAAGTAAATATCTCCGGACAGGTGCTTCATTTCCCCCTTGAATATCCAGCCGGTATTCGCTGGCAGAGTTGCAACTTCAGGGGTGACACTGACAATCTCGAGCCATTTCTGTGTAGCCGGAGCCGGCTTGGTGGTTACGGTGGTGCCACGGGGTAGAACCGTTAATACCGGCGTCTGCTTAGAGTTACCGCTGCGAACTCGCAGCCCTAACGACTTGTCTGGCGCATTTGCTTTCACTTGATAAGAGCCCTTACCCCAGAACGCAGGCCTCTTAAGCGCAGGACTGGCCTTGTAACCCTCCCAGTCCAGCAGATGCATGTATAGGCTGAAGAAGGTGAGGCTTGGACCGGCTGCTGGTGGTGGGCTGCCTGCTGGAGCAGGAGGCGCAGGCAGCTCAAGACGGTGTTTAACCAACACGAAACCGGTCGAGAATACTGACGGCGTTGAACCGTAATTCGAGGTCGGGTACTTCTCATCAATTCGATAAGCGACCACCTCGCCATCGGCGATGCAACGAACTTCGCTCTTGTCTGCGATTAACCCGGTGTCCTCATCGAAATGAACACCTCCGTGCCACAAGCCATTGGAACCAAGCGGGTAATACCCATCCTTGGCCTTGGCCAAAGCCTTGTAATACTGCATCGAATCTGTGACCTCTGAAGCTCCAGCTTTCAGAGGGTATGCCCACTTTTCAACCTTGCTGCTTGTTGTCTCTGCCATAACTACTTACCTGAATCCTGATCCTTGGTGGCTTGGGCGCTTTTCAAGGCCTGTTAACCAGAAAAATTGAGCATCCGTTTCGGCTTGCGCTTAGCCTGCTCTGCCACCGCATTCACCAACGCCTCATCCATCAAACTCCCCGCCTTGTCCTTGTCCACCAACCCCGGCAATGTCGGCGGCTTAATACCAATCCCCGTCCCGCTCCCCGGCGAGCCCCCCGCGTTGATCTTCACCACCGGCCCCACCACTGTGACGCCGCCGGCATCCAGCTTGATAAAGCTGCCGCCGGCCTTGATCGTCAGTTCGCTGCCCGCCTCGATCACCATCTTGGCGCCAGCCTTGAGGTGGATTTCCTGGCCGGCTTTGGTCAGTTGCGCGGTGCCGAGTTTGATGTGCTGGTTTTCGCCCACGGTGAGGTGGTCGTCGACCTTGGTTTCGGTCTTGCGGTCGGCGTGGGTGATGCGGTGTTCTTCGGCCTTGAGCTCGGTGTAGGTGTTCTTCACCACGGTGTCGTGGCGTTCATGGCCGATGCGGATTTTCTGGTCGTGCTCGATGTTTTCATCCCAGTCGCGCTGGGCGTGGATGAAGATCTGCTCGGCGCCTTTTTTGTCTTCGATGCGCAGTTCGTTGAAGCCGGCGCCGCCCGGCGAGCTCATGGACTTGAACACGGTGCGGGTCTTGTTCGCCGGCAGGGCGTAAGGCACCGGGTGTTCCTTGTGGTACAGGCAACCGGTGATCAACGGCTGGTCGGGGTCGCCTTCGAGGAAGGTCACCAGCACTTCCATGCCGATGCGCGGGATGACGAGGGCGCCGTAGCGGTCGCCGGCCCAGCTGGAGGACACGCGCAGCCAGCAGCTGGTCTTGTCGTCGGCTTTGCCCTCGCGGTCCCAGTGGAATTGCACCTTGACCCGGCCGTACTGATCGCAGTGGATTTCTTCGCCCTTGGGCCCGGTGACCACCGCGGTCTGGCTGCCCAGCACCCGAGGTTTCGGGTGGTTCAGGGCCGGGCGGTAGAACACCTGCCAGGGCGTGGCGAGGAAGCGGTTGCGGTAGCCCTGGTGGAAGTCATCCTTGTTGTCGGTGGTGTCGCTGGTCACCGACTCTTCCAGCACCTGCGGCTGCTTACCTTCGTGGACGATATGGGTCAGCAGCCACAGGTCGTTCCACTCGCTGCGCGGGTGCTCGGACAGTTCCAGGAAGTGGCCACTGACCAGCCGTGTCTGGTCGCCCCAGCCTTCGGCCTGCTGGTAGTCGGCGCGGTGGCGTTCGAGGGCGCGCTGGCTGAGGAACTTGCCGCGCGCGCGGTCGGTGAAACGGCCCGGGTAGTCGTAGTCTTCCAGGTCCGGCTCTTCACTGTCGGTCTCGGGTTTATAGGCCGCTTCCAGTTGCAGGCGCGGCTTCTCGAAGTCGTAGTCGCGGCGAGTAGTACGGCGGGTGCGGGTTTCCAGGCGCAGGTTGAAACCCTTGATCACCGGCTCGTCGGCGACCATGCCGCTGCCCTGGATATAGGCGGTGGGCTGGCCGAGCTTGGGGAACACCGTCTGGTCGTCGCCGAACACCAGCAAGTGGCCCTGCGGGCTGTGCTGGAAGTGGTAATGCAGGCCTTCCTCTTCGCACAGGCGCTGGATGAAGTGCAGGTCGGTCTCGTCGTACTGCACGCAGTAGTCGCGCTCCGGGCACGGGGTGCCGAGCTGGAACCGGTAGGCGTTGCCCTGGATGCCGTGCTCTTCGAGGATCAGCGCGATGATCTTCGGCGCCGACAGCTGCTGATAGATGCGCTGGTTGGTGCGGTGTTCGAGGTAGGCCAGCTGCGGCACCAGCGACACCTGGTAGCGGGTCAGGCGCTTGCCGGCATCGCCCTGGGCCACGCGGTAGATCTGGCCGTGGATGCCACTGCCTTGCGGATCAAACGCTAGAAAAGCCTGCTTGTGCAGCAGGGTTTCCAGGTCCAGGTCGGGGTTCTCGCTGACCAGCTCCAGATCGAAACGGAACGGCTGGCTGATGCCTTCGATCCCCTCGAAAGACAGCACCTGCAAGTCACCCTGGAAGTCGTCGACCGTCAGGCTGAAATGGGTTTCATTGGAAGGATTGAACATAGCTTGCTCCCTGTTCGATGGTCATCCGTTACGCCGATGGAACCAGCGTTGCAGCCAGGACGAGTCCGCGCGCATGGCGTCGCGCAATGCTTGGGCGGAGATGGTGCGCTGCGCCACGTCGAAGGCCAGCGCCGCACGCAGGGCTGGCCAACAGTGTCTGGGTAAATGCCTAGGCGCTTGCAGCGAGCGGTCCAGGCATTCGTCGCGGGCCTGGGTCGACGGCAACCGGCGATACGGGTGCTTGCCGCAGGCCAGTTCATAGATCACACAGGCCACCGCGTACAGGTCGGCACTGGCCGACAAGGCGCCGCCCTCCAGCAATTCGGGGGCGGCATAGCCGGGCGTCCAGGCGTTGAAGCGGCTGCGGCTCAGTTGCGGCAGGCCAGGAAGGATGCCCTCCTCGGCCTGGCTCAGGCCGAAGTCGAACAGCCGCACGCCGTCTTCGCAGAGCATCACGTTGCTCGGCTTCAGGTCGCCGTGCAGCACACCGCGAGCGTGGCTGTACGCCAGGGCATCGAGCAGTGGCCGCACCACATCGCGCAGCTCTTTCCACGGCAGCCCCAATGGCCGCTCGCAGAGCAGTTTGTCCAGGGTCAGGCCGCGCATCAGCTCCATGGTGATGAAGGCGCGCTGGCACTGGGTGTCCACCTCGAAGCTGTGCAGGCGCACGACGTTCGGGTGGCGCAGGCGTCGGGTCAGGGCGAACTCGCTGTAGAGCAAGGCGCTGGCATCCGGCGTCTCGGAGAATTCTTCGCTCATGACTTTGAGCGCTATATAAGGGTCGGGATCGCCGAACTGCTCATGCAGCAGGTCCCGCGCGCGGTAGACCGCGCCCATGCCACCGGCCCCGAGCAGGCGCTCGAGGCGGTAACGTCCGGCCAATACGTTCGGCAACCCGCCCACCGGCGCCACGGCCTGGGCCTTGGAACGGGGGCGGTTCCTGGAGCGGTTGCGACCCTTGCCCTTGGCCTTGGGCGCCACGGGACGCGGCGCCTCATTGGCCTTGGCGAAGGCGAAATAGGTCAGGTTGCTGGCCTCTTCCTCGCTCATCAGGATGTTATCCAGACCGGATTTGAGATCACTCATTGGCGGATCACCACGGCGGTCAGATTGTCCCGCGCCGAACCACGCAGGGCGCCGTCGAACAGACGCTCCAGCGCCACCTGCGGCGAAGCCAGGCTCAAGGCATTGCCCAGCGCATCGCTAGTCAGGCCCTGGTACAGGCCGTCGCTGCACAGCAGGAAGGCATCGCCGGGGTAGACCTGCAACTCCAGCACATCCAGGGTCAGCTGCTCGCTGGCGCCCACCGCCCGGGTCAGGGCATTGGCCGCCGGATGGGCCCGCGCCTGCTCGACGCTCATCTGCTGCTCGTCGATCAGTTGCTGCTGCAGCGAATGGTCCTTGGACAGCTGGTACAGACGCTGCCCGCGCCACAGGTAACAACGACTGTCGCCGGCCCAGATGCACGCCGCGCGGTCGCCTTCGAGCAACAGCGCGACCACGGTGCTGCCCATGATGCTGTCGTGGCGCTCGGCGGTGACAGTCAACTCCTGACCCAGGCGCCGGTTGAGCCAGTGCAGGCACTGGCGCAGGCCCTTGAGCCGCTCGTCGAAGCTGTCTTGCGCCGGCAACTCGGCCAGGCTGGCGACGATCAACTGGCTGGCGATGTCGCCACCCTGATGCCCGCCCATGCCGTCCGCGACCACCCAGAGCCCCTGCTCCGGACAGTCGAGGAAGGCATCTTCGTTGCGCGCCCGAACCTTGCCCGGGTCGGTGCGCGCAGCGCTGCGCCAGGTACTGGCAACCAGCATCAGAGCTGCACCGGCATACGGAAGGTACGCAGCACACCCATGTCGAACGGGTTCGGCGTGCGCTGGCTCATCAGCAGGTAGTTGGCGCGCAGGCCGCCCAGGTCGGCCTTGAGCACCAGCACGTCACGGCCGGTCAGGTACTCGGTCTGCATCAGGTCGAACAGACGGAACAGCGACCAGGGGCCGGTGTTCTTTTCGATACCCACCGGGCGCCCGGCCATCTTGTCCAGCACCAGGCTGGTGCGGCCGTCTTCGGCATCGGTCGGCCACTTGAAGGACACCGGCACGATCGGGCCGTGGCGGTACTCCATGGTCTTGTCGCCGAAACGGAACTCGGAACGGCTCACCGCCGGGTCCAGGGTGTAGGGCTCCAGCTTGAACTGCACCTGCGGCTCCGCCGGGTTCTCCGAGAAGAAGCTCTGGCGGATCACCTGGGCCGCGGCCATCTGGTCGAGGTAGACCTTGGACATCGGCAGGCTATGGCCGTCGATGCTGCGCAGGCGGTAGTTGCCTGGATCGCCGCTGACGAAAGGCCGCATGTAGGTTTCGAAGAAGCGATCGGCGATGCCCTGGGCCTTGAAGAACTCGCGGAAGTCGCTGATCGCGACATCGCTGGTGCTGTGGGCACTGAACGGATAACGCTTGCTGATGGCCTTGCCGTAGAAGCTGTACAGCTCGCTCTGATAACGCTGGTTCAGGTACTGGTAGGAGTCGTTGAGCACCAGGCGCCAGGTGTCTTCCGCCAGCACGTTGAACCACACGCTCACCGGACGCGGCAGGCGCACCGAGGCGTTGCGCAGGTTGCTCAGGGCATCGCGCTGGCCGCTCATGCGGGTCTTGGCCATTTCGAACGCCGCCTGCTCGGGCGCGCTGGCACGGGCCAGGCCGGCCAGTTGCAGTTGCAGGTCGTTCAACGCTTGCAGCGCTGGCGTCAGGTCCGCCGCCGGGCCGTTGTTGTCATCCAGCAGGCGGTGCAGCGGTTCGAAGCGACGTTGCAGCGACTTCTTCGCGGTGTCCGGCAGGTTCTTGGCCAAAGCTTCCTGGGCCTTGCCCGCGGCAGCCGCCGCGACCTTGCCCAGCGCCCCGCCCTTCTCGGCGGCTTTATCCGCCGCGGCGGTCACGTCTTCGGCGCTTTCGGCGATGGCCTGGAAGCGGGTGTTCTCACGCACTTCCACCAACAGTTGCAGCACCGGCGAGTTGGCCGAGGTCAAGCCGGCGACCTGATCGGCGCCTTCGCCGGCATCGTTGAACGGCTGCAGGCCAACCTGGCCCACCGCTTCGCTCCAGAAGTTGGCGTAGTCGCGGAAGTACAGCTGCTCCAGCTCCACCATCAGGCGGCGCAGGTCCATGCCGCTGATGCCGCTGCCTTCGCCCAGCACCCAGTTGTCACGCAGGATATCGGTGACCAGCGCCGTGCCCTGGACCGAGAAATACTGCTGATAACCCTGCTGGGTGTAGAAGCCCGGGATCGCATAGTCGGTGCCGACGAACAGGCTGCCCTGCGGCCCCAGGTGCTGGCTCAGGCGGTACTCCGGCAGGCTCCGCGCCTGTTCGCGCAGCACGCGATAGACCACGTTGGCCAGCGACTCGCTGCGCAGCACCTGGCGCGCCTGGGCCACCAGCGTGTCGTTGAGCGGGTAGCTGAACGGCAGCTTGAGCAGGCGTTCGAAGTGCGCGCCCAGGCCGTTCTGCACCGCGGTGTTGCCGGCGTAGCGCGTCGACCAATCAGTGGCCACCCAATCCTTGAGCCAGGACGGATCACGGCGATCCTGCATGTTCAGCATCAGGTACGCCCGCAGGCTGTTGAGCAGGCGGTCGCGGTCGCGCATGTTGCTGCGGATCTGCCCTTCGAGCATCTGCGCCACCCGAGGCAACAGCTGGGCTTGCAGCTCACGCTCGTAGGCGCTGAGCACCACCGGGTTGCTTTCCTCGCCCTGGTACAGGCCGACCCGCTCGTGCAGCGAGACGTCGCCCTTGGCCGGGAACACCTTGGTGGCTTCGAAGCTGGTGTCGAGGGTCTTGAGCGCCGCCATCGCATCGTCACGGGCGGTCAGCACGGTGCGCTGCTGGTTCCAGTTCTGCGCCAGGGAGCGCAGGTTTTCCAGGCGCTCGTAGTTGGCGGAGAAACCGCCGGCCCAGAGCAGGCCGAACAAGGCCAGGGCCACCAGCGCGCCAACGTACAGCGCACGCTGGCCCCAATGGATGCGATTACGCTCGCGCTTGTCCAGGCCAGCCAGGTCGGCCTCGGGGAAAATCACCCGGCTCAGCAGGTGGTGAATGAAGCGCGAACGGCCGCTGCGCAGGGTCGGCAGCACGCCGGCCGCCATGCCCAGGCTGGCGCCGATGCTGGCGGTGTCGGGGTCGAGCTTTTCGGTCAGGTGCGGTGCGCTGGTCAGGTAGAAACCGCGCAGCTGGCTGGCCCGCTGGTAGCGGTTGCCGGTGAACGCCATGTCGACGAACAGGCACAGGCGCTCGCCGATCTGGCCCAACTGGTGCGGGAAGTCGAGGATGCGGCCACGGCGCTGGGTGTCGCGCTCCTGGTGCATGCGCATGATCACCTGGCTGTTCAGGCGGCGCAGCAGCTCTTCGAACTCCTGGCGCAGCACGGCGACGTCGGTGCCGTTCTGTTCCTTGCGGAAGCTGGTGCCGAGCACCTGGTCGCTTTCCTCGCGGCTCAGCTGGTCGAAGAACTCGTCGAAGCCCAGCAACTGGTCGGCCTTGCTCAGCACCAGGTACACCGGCACATCGACATGCAGTTTCTGGTGCACGTCCTGCAGGCGCGCGCGGACCTGGCGCGCCAGGGTCTCGAGATCCTGCTCGTTGCCGCTCAGCAGCAGCTCCACCGGAATGGTCACCAGCACGCCATTGAGCGGACGCCCGCGACGGCGCTTGCGCAGCAGGTTGAGCAAGGTGCTCCAGGCGCTGGCGTCGACTTCCGCGTCGGGCTGGGTCAGGTAGCGGCCGGCGGTGTCGATCAGCACGCCATGGTCGGCGAAGTACCAGTCGCAATGCCGGGTGCCGACGGTGTCGCGGGTCAGCTTGCGGTCGATCTTGTTGATCGGGAACTCAAGGCCCGAGAAGTCCAGCAGGCTGGTCTTGCCGCTGCTCTGCGGACCGATCAGCAGGTACCAGGGCAGGTCGTTGCGCCAGCGCTCGCTGCGCCCGCGGTACAGGCTGGAGGTTTTGAGGGTGCGCATGGCTTCCTTGAAGCGGCTGCGCAGCTCTTTCTGTTCCTCGTCGATCAGCTCTTCGCGGCGCAGGCGTTCCTGGCCGTCTTCGCTGTCTTCCATTTCTTTCTTGCGGACCCCGGCGCGCCAGCTGACGAAGACCATGGTCAGGCCCCAGATCAGGAACAGCACGCTGATGGTCAGCAGGCGCGAGGTCGCGCTTTCCCAGAACTTGTAGTCGTTGACCGCCAGCAGCGGCCCGACGAACCACACCAGCAGTGCCACGAACAGCACCAGCAACAGCGTCCAGACCCACGTCTTGCGCAGGAAGGCGCCGACTTTCTTGAAGAAGTTTTTCATCACACGTCCCTGTATTACGGCTGGGGCTGGACCACGGCCGGGTCAAGCTGCTGATAAGGTTGCAGAACGGTCTCGCGCTGCTCGCCCAGAACCCAGGCGAACCCCGAATACATCACCACCAGGCAGACCACCGTGAACAGCGCGACCATCCACCACGGCACGATGCGCACCAGGCTGCGGCGCTTGTCGTGCAAGCCTTCCCAGTGTGGCGACAGCTCGCGCGGCACGTCGCCACGCAACTGACGGATCTGCCGGTACAGCGCATCGCGAATGCCTTCGAGTTCGAGCATGCCGCGGGCCATGACCCGGTACTTACCCTCGAAGCCCAGCGACAGGCACAGGTACATCAGCTCCAGCATCGGCAGGTGCTTGACCGGGTTCTTCGACAGCCGGTCCAGCAGCTGGAAGAACTTCTCGCCACCGAAGGTCTCGTTGTGGAAGCTGCTGAGCAGGCTCATCTGCGACCACTCGCTTTCATTGCCCCAGGGGGTGGTGACCACCGCCTCGTCGACCACGGTGCACAGCACGTAGCGGGCGGCCATGACCTGGCTGCTTTCGGCGCCGTTGTGCAGGGCGCGCACCTCGAACAGCTTCAGGGCCGAGGTCAGGCGCTCGTTGAGCGCGTACAGGTCTTCGCGGGTGTCGCTGTGCTTGAGGCGCACCACTTCCGACAACAGGTCCGAGGCCGCCGCCACCAGCGCGTTCAGGCTGATGTTGAAGGCCTCGGCCGGGCGCAGGCGCGCGGCGTAGATCATCCGTTCTTCCAGTTGCTCGAAGCGCGGCGGCGCGGCGAAATCGGTCAGCGGACTCTGCGCCGGGCCATGGCCCTGGCGATCGAGCAGGACGGTCTTGTCGTCCTGGTTGTGTTCCATGTCCTTGATCATGTCGGTCAGTTCCTGATGGCCCAGAATTTCAGTTCAAGCTCGGCGAATTCGCCGGACACGTGGAAGGCGAAACCGCCGGAACGCTCCAGTTGCGCCAGGTCTTCGGAACTGAGTTCGAGGATGAAATAGGTTTTGTTGGAGTGGAACGCGATCTGCCGTGGCGCCACCGGCAAGGGTTTGACCTTGATCCCCGGCAGGTGCAGGTTGACCAGCTGGCGAATCCGCTCCACCGGGCCGACCTTGAGGTGCGCCGGCAAGCGATGGCGCAGTTCTTCGGAGTCGCAGTTGGCACTGGCGGCCAGGACGAACGAGGCCGAACCCAGCAGCTTGTGGTCGTGCAACGGCGACACGATGATCCCGTACTGACGCGCCTGCAGCACCAGCTCGATGGCGTGCTGTTCGAGCACCATCGACAGCACCTGGCGGATCGCGTCCATCAACTTGCGAAAGCTCGCGCCCTGGTCGCTGTGCTGGTAGCGGCTGTCCAGGCGCGGGCGCTTGCTGTCGCTGGCGAAAGTCGCCAGATCGCCGAGCATGGTCAGCAGCGTGCGGTACAGCTCTTCCGGGTGCACCTGCTCCAGGCCCAGGTAGTGGCGCAGCAGCAGTTCGGTGCGGTTGATCAGTTGCAGCATCATGAAGTCGCCGACTTCGGCACCGCCGACCTTGCCGTTGGAGCGGATCCGGTCGGCGATGGTGTCGCCGCGGTGGCTGAGCATGCTGATCACTTCTTTCAGGCACGACAGCAGGTAGCTCGAGGCATGGGCGTGGATGAAGGTCGGCACGAAGTCCGGGTCGAGGCTGATCACCCCGTCGGGCGTGGTGTCGAGGACTTCGCAGAGCTTGAGCTTCACATAGGCCTGGTCGCTCTGTTGCTCGCCCAGCAGCAGGCGGAAGTCCGGCCGGGCACAACTGACCTGGCTGCTGGAATCGTCGCCGGCGTTGGAGTCGGCCACTTCCGCCTCGTAGGCGGTGTAGCGCGCCAGCACGTCGGACTGCTCCGGACGGCGCGACTCGATGTGGTTGCCAGTCACCAGCGGCAAGGCCAGGTAGACCGGGGTGTTGCCGGTGTTCGGCGGCACGTCGAGGGCCAGCGGTTCGGTGTTGCCCCCCAGCTCGAACAGGCTGCCGTCGGGCAGGATGCCGGAGGCCTGGCTGATCACCAGCTTGCCCATGTTGAGGAACTGCAGGTCGATCTCCAGACTCAGGAATCCCCAGGAATAACTGCCCAGCAACTGGGTGCGGGTTTTCATCTGGTAGTCGTAGTAGCGATCGTTGTGCTGGAAGTGCTGCGGGCGCAGCAACATGCCTTCCTGCCAAATGACTTTATGCACGTTCATGATTACTTGTCCGCCTTGGCGAGCGTTGCGTTGCTGGTGCGGATACCGGCCTGGTCGAGGGTCAGATCGGCTTCGGTCAGCTCCACCGGAGTGAGCTGCACCACATAGCGCCACTGGGCTTCGGAGATATCGCGGTAGGCCGCCAGCACGCCGACGTAGCGGCTGCCTTCTTCGACGCTGAGCTTGAGTTCCACGGTTTCACCCGGGCGCAGTTCCAGTTCTTCGCTGGCCACCATGTCCGGCGCCAGGGACTCCTTGGCGCGCTCGTAGAGGCTGAAGAAATCGGCGTTCTCGAAGGCCACCGGATGCTTGAGCTCGATCAGCCGCACCACGATCGGCGACGGGCGACCGTTGAGGTCCGGGTTGAGCTGGTCGCTGGCGGTCAGCTTGAGGTTGAGCTTGGTCATGGTCGAGTACGGCGACAGCGACGAGCAACCGGCCAGCAACGCCAGGGCGGTCAGCATGGCCAGCGTCTTGAGTAACAGGGTCGAGCAGCGAGACATGCGCATCATCCTTGGTGTTCGGTGTGAAGGGTGGAGATCAGGCGGATCTGTTCTTCGTAGGCCTGGGCGAAGTCACGGGCCAGCAGGCGTTCGCTCCAGTCATCGTCCTGACGCAGGGCCTGGTGATAGCGGTTGTAGGCTCTCCAGCGGCTGCCGGAGGTGGCCAGCAACGGCTTGTTGTCACGCTCGAAACGCAGGGTCAGCTGCTGCGGCGAGAAATGCTCGAGGGTGCCGCGCACGGCCGCGCGGCTGGCGGTCAGCAGCGCCACCTGATGCGCCTGCAGATCGCGGAAGGCACGGGAGATCGCCTGCTCGGCCGGCAGCTGGCCAGGCTTGTTGCCTTGCAGCAGGATGCCCAGCGCTTCGCTGGCGTCCACGGCGAACTTCAGTGGGTTCTTGCTGCCGCCCTGGGCGGTGGTCAGGGCCAGGCGCAGTTCGTTTTTCAGCTCGCTGCGGGTGCGCAGGCTCTGCTGCAGGCCACCGATGCTTTGCTTGAGCAGGCGCGCGGCATCGATCGCCAGGGCTTCGCGGGCGTCGTGATCGAGGCCTTTGAGGTCCACCCCCAGCGCCGCGCCGAAATGCTCCCAGAAGCCTTCGCTCTGGCGTTCCACCGGGGCCGGCTCGACGGCGACCGGCGCCTCGGGCTGCGCCACCAGTTCCGGCACCAGCAGGCTTTCCATGTCGATGCGCGCATAGTCCGCGCGCTGGCGTGGTTCCTGGCGCGGCGTGTTGAGCGCGGTCAGCTCGTCGATTTCCGAATACACCCGCTCCTGCTGATCCAGCGCGTTGAGCGGGTCGAGGTCGAGGAATGCGTCATCGGGAATGATGCTGCCAGCGGCCTGCGGACGCCCGACTTCGGCGTCGAAGGTCGCCGGATCGCGCACCAGGCGCGCACGGATCTCGAAATCCCCCAGCACATAGATGCTGCCGTGCTCGATACGCTGCGGCTCGCCCTTGCGCAGGCGCGCGCCGCTGTCGCTGGCCTGGATACCGTTGCTGCTGGTATCGGTGAGGAAGAACGTACCGTCGCGGTAGCTGACGATCGCGTGGTGATTGGACAGGTGACGCTTGCGGTCCGGAATGATCCAGTCGCAATCCTCGCCCCGCCCGATCACCCCGCCGGCCTGCTTGAAGGTTTTGCTGCTCAACTCCGTGGGCACGAACTGCTTGGTGTTCAGCATTTCGAAAACCAGTTCCATGATGATGCTCCTTGCGGTCACTTGCCGCGATTGACCGCCTGCGGATCACCCAATGGGCGATAGGTGTTGTCGTTGAATTTGTAATTACCGCTACAGCCGCCGAGGCCGCTGAGAACGATCAGAGCCAGCAGGGCGGCTTGCCAGTGACGAACAGACATCAGAGGGTCTCCATGGGTAGACAATGCACAAAGCGCCGACCCTTGCGGGCGACGCCTGGCGAAACGAAAAAGGCGCTGGGGAAAGTCATGTCGCGCTAACCCTCGAAGTCGCCAAGATTGATGTTCAGCCGCCCGAGGCGGTACAGCAGCGTGCGCCTGGGCAACCCCAGCTCGCGGGCCGCCAGGGTCTGGTTGCCGTCGTTCTTGCGCAGGCAATCGAGCAGCAGATGACGCTCGACCTTCTCCAGGCGTTCGCGCAGGTTCAGCCCGGGTTCCTCCGGCAACGCTTCGATGCTCAGGGAGAAATGCTCGGCCAGCAGCTCGCCGCCTTCGCACAGCAGCACCGCCCGCTCCACCAGGCCCTTGAGCTCGCGCACGTTGCCCGGGAAGGTGTAGCCCGAGAGGTGATTGAGGGCGGTTTCCGACCAGCTCACCGGGTCGCGCTGGAGGAAGGCGCAGGCCTTGTCGGCGAAGTGCCGGGCCAGGTCGAGGATGTCGCCTTCGCGCTGGCGCAGGGCCGGCAGCTCGATCGGGAACTGCGCCAGGCGGTAGTACAGGTCCTCGCGGAACTTGCCCTCGCTGACCAGCACCGCCAGGTCGCGGTGGGTCGCGGCGATGATGCGCACGTCGATCTTGTGGGTGTCGTTGGAACCCAGCGGACGGATCTCGCCCTCCTGCAGCACGCGCAGCAGCTTGGCCTGCAGGGACAGCGGCATGTCGCCGATCTCGTCCAGCAACAGGGTGCCGCCATTGGCCGCGTCGAACAGCCCCGGACGGTCGCGATCGGCGCCGGTGAAGGCGCCCCTGCGGTAGCCGAATAGCTCGCTCTCCAGCAGGTTCTCCGGGAACGCCGCGCAGTTCTGCACGATGAACGCCTGGGAGCGCCGCGGGCCGTAGTCGTGGATGGCCCGCGCCACCACTTCCTTGCCGGTGCCGGTCTCGCCGCGCAGCAATACGGTGTAGGGGCTGTGCAGCACCTTGCTGATCAACTGGTAGGTCTGGCGCATGGCCGTGCTGTTGCCGATCAACCCGTAGCCGCTGGCGCTGACCGGGGTGCTGGCCACCGGCGCCGCGTCGCCCACCGGACGCCGCAGGCGTTGCAGCAGATGCAGTTGCCCGAGCACGAACGAGCCCAGTTGCCCCATGGAATCGGCGAAGCCCTGCAGGTCGACATGTTCGCGACTAGCGCACAGCAGCAGGCCTTCGACAGCCTTTTGCGTGTTCACCAGCGGCACGCACAACAGCGACTGCCAGGGTGTATCCCGGGCCGGCAGGAAGCTGGTTTCGTGCAGGCTGCCGCTCAGCCCCACCAGGCTCACCACGCGGTTCTGGCACAGGGCGAACTGCAATAGCTGCTCACCGTTGTAGTCCGCCGGCAGGCTCGCCGCTTCCCGCGGTTGCAGGATGCCGCCCAGGCATTCGGCGCTCAGGCCCAGCCGGGTATGAGTGGCATCGAGCAGGTACAGCTGGCTCAGCTCGCAACCGCTGAGCCCGGCCACGCCGCGCACGAAATCGCCCAGCAGCGCGCCACCGTCGGCCGCCCGCGACAGGCTGGCGAACTGCGCCAGCAGCGCCTCGGCGTAGATCAGCGGTTGCGGTACACGAGTGAACATCACACCCACCTCAGGCGAACTCGCAGGTCACGCCGCCGCTGCTGTCGAGCGTCGCGTGCACGCGCTTGAGGTTCTCGCCGGTGGCCATGGCGTCCAGCAGACGGTCGGCCACCAGCGGCAGTACGTGCAGGTCGAGCAAATGATCGATCAGGCGCGCGCCGCTTTCGCTCTGGGTGCAGCGCTCGGCCAGATGGTCGACCAGGTTCTGGCAGTGAGTGAAATCCAGCTGGCGACGGTTCAGGCGCTCACCTAAACGGCCCAGCTTGATTTCGATCAGTTCGCGCAGCACCGGGCCGCCCACCGGGTAGTACGGCACCACGCGCATGCGCGCCAGCAGCGCCGGCTTGAAGTGCTTGCTGAGCACCGGACGGATGGTCTCTTCCAGGGTCTCGGCGCTCGGCCGCTCGCCGTTCTCGCACAGCGCGCTGATGCGGTCGCTGGCCAGGTTCGAGGTCATCAGGATCAGCGTGTTGCGGAAGTCGATCTCGCGCCCTTCGCCGTCGTTGGCCACGCCCTTGTCGAAGATCTGATAGAACAGGTTGAGCACGTCCGGGTCGGCTTTCTCGACCTCGTCGAGCAGAATCACCGAATAGGGTTTTTGCCGCACCGCCTCGGTGAGCATCCCGCCTTCGCCGTAGCCGACGTAGCCTGGAGGCGCGCCGATCAGGCGCGACACGGTGTGCTTCTCCTGGAACTCGGACATGTTGATGGTGGTGATAAAGCGGTCGCCGCCGTACAGCAGGTCGGCCAGGGCCAGGGCGGTTTCGGTCTTGCCGACGCCGCTCGGGCCCACCAGCAGGAACACGCCCACCGGCGCGTCCGGCTTGTTCAGGCCAGCGGCGGTGGCGCGCATCGAACGATCCAGGGCGTGCACCGCCTGCTCCTGACCACGAATGCGCGCGCGCAGGTCGGTGGCGAAACTCGCGACCTTGGCGTTGTGCTCGCGGGCCAGTTGCGTCAGCGGCACGCCGGTCCAGGCACTGATCACTTCGGCCACCAGGCGCGGGCAGACTTCGAAGCTGACCAGGCGCTCCTGGCTCTGGGCATCGCTCAGGGCGCGATGGGTTTCGTTGAGGGCGGCTTCCAGCGCCTCGACGCTCTGCCCTTCTTCCACTTCAGCGGCAAGGGTTTCGATCACCGTACCTTCGGCATCTTCTTCAACGCTGACGGTCGGCTCTACCGCCGCGGCCTCGCGGGCCTTGGCCAGTTGCTGGCGCAGTTCGAGCAGGCGCTCGGCCAGGGTGCGCTGTTCGCTCCACAGGGTTTCCAGGGCTTGCTGCTCGGCCTCAGCCTCGGCCAGGCGGGCCTCCAGCGCGTCCAGGGCTTCCTGGTCGATCACCAGGCCGGCCTCGGCGTCGCGGCGCAGCGCCTGACGCTGACGGCCACCTTCGGCCAGCTCGCCACGCAGGCGCTCCAGGCTCTCCGGCGCCGCCGCCAGGCTGATGCGCACCCGGGCACAGGCGGTGTCGAGCACGTCCACCGCCTTGTCCGGCAGTTGGCGGCCGGCCAGGTAGCGGGCCGACAGTTCGGCCGCGGCCACCACCGCGTCGTCGCGCAGGTAGATACCGTGGCTTTTCTCGTAGACCTGGGCCAGGCCACGCAGGATGGTCACCGCCTCGCTGACGGTCGGCTCGTGCAGCTGCACCGGCTGGAAGCGACGGGCCAGGGCCGGGTCCTTCTCGAAGTACTTCTTGTACTCGGCCCAGGTGGTGGCGGCGATGGTGCGCAGCTCGCCACGGGCCAGGGCTGGCTTGAGCAGGTTGGCCGCGTCGGAACCGCCGGCGTTGCCACCGGCGCCGATCAGGGTGTGGGCTTCGTCGATAAACAGAATGATCGGCTTAGGCGAGGCCTTGACCTCGTCGATCACGCCCTTGAGGCGGCGCTCGAACTCGCCCTTCACGCTGGCGCCCGCTTGCAGCAGGCCCATGTCCAGCGACAGCAGCTCGACGCCCTTGAGCACTTGCGGCACTTCACCGGCGGCGATGCGCGAGGCCAGGCCTTCGACCACCGCGGTCTTACCGACGCCGGCCTCGCCGACCACGATCGGGTTGTTCTTGCGGCGACGGGCGAGGATGTCGACCATCTGGCGGATCGCGCCATCGCGGCACAGCACCGGGTCGAGCTTGCCCTCGCGCGCCTGCTGGGTCAGGTTGTGGGTGAAGCGCTGCAACAACGATTCGCCCGGCGCTGCCGGCTTGCCGCTGGCCGGCTCTTCCTTCTGTGACAGGGCGAAATCCTTCAGGCGCTCGATGTTCAGCTTGGCCAGCAGCGGCTGGTAACGGCTACCGGCATAACGCATCGGATTGCGCAGCAGCGCGAGGATCAGCGCCGCCTGCTCGACCTGGCTCTGGCCCAGCTCGAGGTTGGCCACCAGCAAGGCGTCCTGCAGCCACTGCACCAGCTCCGGGGCGAACACCGGGTTGCGCGAGGCGCTGTGTTCGACCCGCGATTGCAGCGCCGCGCTCAGCTCGCCGGCATCCACTTCGGCGTCCTGCAACGCGCGTGCGAGCAGGCCTTGCGGACGCTCCAGCAAGCCCAGCAGCAGGTCTTCGACCAGGATCTTGCTGCCGCCCCGGGCGACGCAGCGTTCGGCGGAGCTTTCCAGGTCACGGCGGGTTTCGGCGTCCAGCGCCTGGATCAGTTGCTGCAGGTCTACGTTGATCATGTCATCTGTCCTTAATGAATTTTGCTGCCCAGGGTCACCACGCCGTCCGCGCGTTCGCGGCCGAGCCAACTGGTCCACCCCAGGCGACAGGCGTTCTGCTCACCGATGCGCAGTTCGCGGATTTCTTCCTGGCGCAGGACCAGGCGAATGTCGTAGTCCAGCGGGTCACGCAGGGTGAACCGCACCAGCGCGCACAGCGGCTGGTAGCCGAAACCGATCGGCAGGAATTCGTGGAAGCGTTGCCAGTCGAGCTGGCGGATATGGATGCGGAACTTGCCGCTGCGGTCGCGCACCCGTTCGCCCAGCACCAGGTCTTCGCCGAGCTGGCTGTTGGCGCGGCCGAGGCGGTTGCGCTGCTCTTCGAGAATCTCCACCCGGCGCTCGATGCACTGCTCGATCACCAGGTCCGCATGCTTGAAGTAGTAGCGCAGCACGGCTTCGATCAATGCCGCCGAGTGGGCCCGCAGGCTGAGCAGGCCGAGGTACGGCAGCAGGCGCTTCCAGTTCAGTTCCTTGGCCTTGCGGATGTCTTCGCCGCCGAGGCCGATCAAGGCGAACAGCTGGGCGGAAAACGGGTCGAGCGCGCCGCTCTTGAAGCTGGCGCGGTAGCGGTACTTGCGCCAGATCGGCAGCATCAGCCGTTGCAGGCGATGGTGGAACAGGTCGAGGAAGTTGCGGGTCGGGTTGCCGTCTTCGCTGTCGCCCAGGGCTTGTTCACCGTAGAACGCCGGCAGCGGCGAGCCGGAACCGAACAACCCGATCAGGTTGAAACGCAGGCGCGCGCGCATCTGCCCGTGCTCTTCGAAAAACTCCACGCGATCGACGTCGCTGCCAGGGAAACCCAGGCTCGGATTGGCCTGGAATTCCAGCTGGTCGTAGAGATCCTCTTCGCTCAGGCCCGGGTGGGAATCGCGCAGCCGGTCCACCACCAGCAGCACGGCCTGAAACAGCGAGTACTCGCGAATGACCCGGGTCAGCCCGCTTAAAGCAGGGGCTGTAGACCCATACGTGGTGTCCATTGGTACACCTCTCCCTGTGTACTTTTTACCCGCAGCTCGTGGTACGAGTTGAGACTGGCGTAAAGAGCGAAAAACTCGTTGAGAACCGAGGCGAAGACGAACATGTCGCCTTCACCGATATAGCCTTCCGGATCGATGGTCAGCTCGGTGCGCAAACCGCGCAGCGGCAGGCCCCGATGCAGCCGGTCGACATGCTCGTGGCGGATCGACTTGAGCCCGCCCAGCAGGCGCTTGCTGACCTTTTCCAGGTGCTGGTCGTAGTAGCGCGGCAAGTCGTAGGTTTCGAGAATCACCTTGAGCGCATCGACGTTGGCCAGCGACAGATAGTTGAGCGACATGTTGCTGATCAGCTTCCACAGGAAGTCGCGGTTCAGCGGTGGCGCGTAGCTCGAGGTGGCCGGGGTGATGTTGCGGAAACTGAGGAACTCCGGGGTTTCCTCGCACGCCTGGTTGATCTCGCCGAGCTTGAGCCGGCGCGGCAGGTTCTGGTTGGTGCAGGTCAGCTCGATGGACAGGGTTTCGTGGGCTTCGGTGTGGCGGATGCCGAAGCTCAGGTAAGTGTCCAGGCCGTCGTGCAGCAGCGAGGAACGCTGGCGGATGCTGTAGTGCGGGCGGCTTTGCGGGACGTCGAAACTCGGGTCGTGCTCGAAGGATTCGAACGGCACGTATTCCTGGTAACCCAGGCCGCCGGGCTTCCAGCCGGTCACGGTTTCCACCGAGAATACGCCGCAGTTTTCCAGGTCGTACTCAGCCGGCAGCAGCAGGTACTCGTCCTGCTTGCCGTCGAGGCGGATCGGCAAGGCGTCGTGCTTGAACAGGTTGGCGATCGGCGTGCAATACAGCTTCACGTTGTCCAGGGTCGGCCGCAGGCGCTGGATGCCGCTCTTGCGGATGTCGAAGCGCACTTCCAGGCCGTGCAACTGCTTGAGGGTGTCCTCCGGCAGCGACTTGAGCAGGTCCAGGCCGTTCAGGTCGACGAACAGGAACTTGTCCTGGAAGGCGAAATACTCCTGCAGGTAGCGATAGCCGCGGAAGGTATTCAGCGGATACGGGATCAACGCCTCTTCCTCGGCAAAGCCCACCGGCTGCACGCGGTTGCCGGGCATCTTGAACGACATGGCATTGCCGCTGACACCCGGGAACGGCTTGCCGTCCATGCCCAGCGGCACCAGCTCGATGCCTTCGAGGTTGCGCAGCAGGCTCAGGTAGAGCATCTGGCTGATGTAGCGCTCGCCCGCCAGGTGCAGGCGCAGGCGGCTCAGGTTCAGCTCGCCGAGGTGGCCGTCGCAGCTCATCTCCAGGCGCAGGCTGAGCAGCGCGCCGTCGCCTTTCACCGAGTAGTTCAGCGCCGTCAGGTCCAGCGGCAGGACTTCGGTCGGGTAGCAGGTGCGGAAGCGGCAGCGCACGTCATCGATGGGCTTGCTCTCCACCGGCGTATCACGTTCCACGCGCAGGGCCGGCCCGGACTGCTTCAGCGGGTCGAACTGCAGAATGCTGAACGCCGGCAACGGCCGCATGTAGTTCGGCCACAGCAAGTGCATCAGCGAGTGGCTGAGTTCCGGCAGCTCGTCATCGAGCTTCTGCCGCAGGCGACCGGTGAGAAAGGCGAAACCTTCGAGCAGGCGCTCCACATCCGGATCCCGTCCGGCCTGGCCCAGGAACGGCGCCAGGGCCGGACTACGCTCGGCGAAACGGCGACCCAGCTGGCGCAGCGCGGTGAGTTCGCTTTGGTAGTAGTGGTTAAAGGACACGGGGGTTACCTGTCTGATCAATAATTTTTTAGTTCGAAAGCTGCACGCACTTCAATTCCGACCGCCCCATCGTTCCACAACCAATCGCGCAACTAACGCCAACCCGCTCATAGAAGCCGTAAGCCCACCATATGCAATTGCCCTTACCGGGTTATCCGGAAGAAAATAGAACAACACAACACCCAACATCAAAACCAACAGTAAAATTTTCAAATATATCTTCGGTACAAAAAAAACAACAAAGTTAACAAAAATAAAAAAATAAAACGTCAACTCAGCAGTACCACCTATCGCTGCTCCACGGTCTGTAAACCCGCCCATATTTTCTTTGTAGTAAGCAACGCCAAAATCATGAACAAAGAAATACAAAACACCAGCCAAAAAATAAACTACAGCGCCCGCAAAGATTTTCAATTTCATGGCTTCCACGTTTTATATTTCGCCAATGTGCCGGAATCAATCAAAGTTTTCAGTCGCGTAGCTGAAGATGGCTTGAATACTGTACTCGCCACCGTTGCCCCACTAGGCCCGAACCTCTGAGCACTCATCGGCCTTTTCTCAAGTACCAATTCAAAGTTTTCGGACGCCCATAAACATGCCCTTATGATTATGAAATTGTCGTATACGTTCTCACTTCCATTGTCACTTCCACCGAGTGTTCCATCAGCCCAGTCGAGTCCGGTCTGACCTGTTTTCAGAATCGCGGCATCAACCTCGCGGGTTTCCTCCCAGTACTTCCGGAAGGTATCCACCGCAAATGGAATCTGTCCCAGGCCGTCAGTCCAATAAGGATCACCTTCGACTAAGCAAAGTAGAAATTTAGCGCCCCCTTCAGATTGCTTTTTCCAATCCCCTGGCAGATTTCTGTAGTAAACAAAAGATGGTCGGTCAACAATTGCAAAATCTATAATCGTTTGCCATGTGTGCTGTTTGTAGGCATCGTACACCTCCGAGCCTTCAACACTACTCTTAGGATTTACCCATAGCCGCTCACGATAGAAGTCAGCCAACGGCTCAAACCATTGAATCTTTTCAGCGTAAAGTTTATCAGCACTTAAAATTCGAAATGGCTTATCACAGACATCAGGCCGCACTGCAAATAAAGGCATGCCATTGGAACGAGTCACCAACCAGATATCTGGAAGATGCAGATCCGCAGGATTTGTATCATTACTGGCAGTGGTTTTATTATCCAGCCTTAATGCAGTAGTACCATTTTCCGTAACAAAGGTGTAAGGCACACCATCAACTTCAACTATTGTTTCCAAGGCCTTACTCCGACGTTACAAAAATCGAGACAGCCTCAGGATTCTGCCCCGTAGAAAAACAGCCAGTTTTTCCGGCCTGTGCAGTACCGAACTTTTCTATCCCACTTTCGGACGTGATTCGGTAACTCAACCCATCTACCGCCTTCCCACTGGCCGTTTTAAAGGCAAACACTCGATTGAAAACACCGGGAATAACTACCGGCAACGGCGGCACAAACTGCGCTGGCGAATGCGAATTGCCGATAATCACCGTCCCCGAGCCGGCCGTGACTGTGTTGCCGTGGGTGCCCACCGAGCCGACAGTCGCCGCCGGCTTGCCATTGATCAGCACGGTAGTCGCCAGGCCACCGGACATCGCACCACCACACGCCGAGGCATCGCCCTGGCGGGCGGCCGCAAGGCCGTCGAAGAACACATCGCCGGAACCGGCGGCGATCGGGTTGGTTGCGTGGCCGGGGAGCGGGCAGGCGGTGGGGTCGCTGACGCGTGCTGCGGGTTTACCTGACATCCTCGTCTCCTTAACTGACCTTGACCTGACCGCTGCCATCCAGGCGCGCGGAAAAACTGACCTGGCGCTTGAACCCGTCCACCTCAAGCAGGCCTTCGATATTGAAAGCCAGCTTGAGCTGGTCGTGATCACGCGGCAGGGAAACGACACGCACGTTGCTCAGACGCGGCTCGTAGGCTTCGATGAAGCTTTCGATGGCCAGGCGGGCCTGGCTCAGGGCGTCGTGCAGGCTCAGGCGCATGTCGTTGAGATCGGGCAACCCGTAATCGGACAGCGTCTGCACGCTGCCCGCACGGGTGCTGAGCATCTTGCCCAGATGGGCAGCCACCGACGCCATGGCGGAAACCTCGCGGCTCCAGCCGACACGTTTGTCGGCCTCGCCACTCAGGCGCTCGAAAAGGCTGCCGTATCCGGTCATGACCTAGCTCCTGGTTACTCTTTGTCCAGCTTGCCAACCAGCGACAGGGTGAAATCGGCACCCATGTACTTGAAGTGCGGACGCACGTTCAGGCTGACGCGGTACCAGCCCGGCTCACCTTCCACATCGCTGACGATGATCTGCGCGGCGCGCAGCGGACGACGGCCACGCACTTCGGCGCTCGGGTTTTCCTGGTCGGCGACGTACTGGCGGATCCACTTGTTGAGTTCCAGCTCGAGGTCGGTACGTTCTTTCCACGAACCGAGTTGCTCGCGCTGCAGCACTTTGAGGTAGTGAGCCAGGCGGTTGACGATCATCATGTACGGCAGCTGGGTGCCGAGCTTGTAGTTCAGCTCCGCGGCCTTGCCTTCGGCGCTGATGCCGAAGAACTTCGGCTTCTGCACCGAGCTTGCGGAGAAGAACGCCGCGTTGTCGCTGCCTTTGCGCATGGTCAGGGAGATGAAGCCTTCCTCGGCCAGTTCGTATTCACGACGGTCGCTGACCAGTACCTCAGTCGGGATCTTGGTTTCGATTTCGCCCATGCTTTCGAAGTGGTGCAGCGGCAGGTCTTCTACCGCGCCACCGCTCTGCGGGCCGATGATGTTCGGGCACCAGCGGAACTTGGCGAAGCTGTCGGTCAGCTTGGTACCGAACGCGTACGCGGTGTTGCCCCACAGGTAATGCTCGTGGCTGTTGGCAACGGTTTCCTTGTAGACGAAGGATTTGACCGGGTTCTCTTCCGGATCGTACGGGTTGCGCAGCAGGAAGCGCGGTACGGTCAGGCCGATGTAGCGCGAGTCTTCCGACTGGCGGAAGCTCTGCCATTTGGCAAATTGCGGGCCTTCGAAGTGATCTTTCAGATCCTTCAGGTCCGGCAGGCCGGTGAAGCTTTCCAGACCGAAGAATTTCGGACCGGCCGCAGCGATGAACGGCGCGTGGGACATGCAGGCAACGCTGGACACGTATTGCATCAGCTTCACGTCTGGCGAGCTTGGCGACATGAAGTAGTTGGCGATGATCGCGCCCACCGGCTGGCCACCGAACTGGCCGTATTCAGCGGTGTAGATGTGCTTGTACAGGCCGGCCTGCATCACTTCCGGCGAATCTTCGAAGTCGTCCAGCAGGTCCTGCTTGGAGACGTTGAGGATTTCGATCTTGATGTTTTCGCGGAAGTTGGTGCGGTCGACCAGCAACTGCAGGCCACGCCAGGCCGATTCCAGGGACTGGAAGTCTTCGTGGTGAAGGATTTCGTCCATCTGGCGGCTGAGCTTGGCATCGATCTCGGCGATCATGCGGTCAACCATGGCCTTCTTGACTGGCTCGCCATCGTTCTGAGGCTTGAGCAGCTCTTCGATGAAGGCCGACACGCCGCGCTTGGCGATGTCGTAGGCTTCGTCGTCCGGAGTCAGGCGGGTTTCGGCGATGATGCTGTCGAGAATGCTGTACTCGCCGTTCTCGTTGCTTTTCTGTTGTGCTGCACTAGTGCTCATAGTGTTTGGCTTCCTTGACTGATAGAGACTCAGGCTTCGGTGGCTGCGGCGTTCAGGCCCAGCTCACCGAGTACACGACCGCGCGATTCGTCGTCGGCGAGTACGCCTTCGATGGCTTTACGGAATGCAGGGGCGTTACCCAGCGGACCCTTGAGGGCCACCAACGCGTCGCGCAGTTCCATCAGTTTTTTCAGCTCAGGCACTTGCTCGACCAGGCTGGCCGGGTTGAAGTCCTTCATCGAGTTGACGCGCAGCTTGACCGCCAGCTCTTCGGTGTCGCCCTCTTCCTGAAGACGGTTAGGCACGCTCAGCGTCAGGCTCAGCTCCTGCTTGGCCAGCACTTCGTCGAACGTCATTTTGTCGATGCTGATCGGCTTGCGGTCTTCCACTTTGCGCTCGTCCACGCGCTGGGTGTAATCACCGATTGCCAGTAGCTTCAACGGCAGTTCAATCTCTTCCTGAGCACCGCCGGTGGCGGGTTTGAAGGTGACGTTGATGCGTTCCTTGGGGGCTACCGAGCCTTCTTTGGCCATGGCTTTTCTCCTTGCGGTTGTTGGCCCTGGGGCCTATTCGAGTACCACTTCGAGGTCGAGGTGGCACAGCCTGCGATAAATCTCTTCCTTGCGTTCTCGCACTGCGTGGTTCTGCGGCAACAACTCACAGCAGCTATGCAGGAGGTGCAGCACTTCCAACGCAAGATCCGGCTCCCAGGCATGCAGGCCCGAGCTCAGTAATTCTTGATCGAGGGTTTCGAGCTGGGTCTTGGCCAGCTCGTATTTCTTGGCCATGAAGCACAGCCGCGCCAGGCTGAACTGCCAGAAAAACCTCACCCGCCCGCCATGGGCGTTCTGCAGGCCTTGCTTAAGGATCTGCACGGCGGCCTTGAGGCCGTCCTTGCGCAGGATCGGCAAGACCTCTTCGAGGGCTTCTTCCCAGGCAGGCTGGCTGGCGGTCGCTTCGACCTTGCGCGGCGCGCTGGCGCTTTGCAGATGGGGCATGACATGGGCGCTGATCCAGCCGCGGGTGGCCGGGTCGGCGAAAGGCGCGCCGTCGTGGAAACGCAACTCGACCACCCCCGGCAGGCGCTGCAACAGGAGCGCGAAGTGAAACTCCACTTCGCGCATCGCCTGGTCGGCGTTCAGCCCCTGCAGGCATTCCCAGACCATGCGCTGGCCGTCGAACCAGAACGGCGCCCTGGCCAGGCTGGCTTCGAGTTCCACCAGCAGGTCGGCGTATTGCCCATTGGCAAAACGCTCCTGGTAGGTCTTGAGCTTGTCGGCCGGCAGCCCGCGCAACGCAGTGATCTGCTCGGCGTTGCGCTCCGGGACGGCATCGATGGGCAACCACAGCATGGTGCGGTTCAGGCGCAGGGCGCGTACGTCAGTGGCCTTCTGCTTGAGCCACCAGGCGCTCAGTGGACGGGCGTTTTCCTGCATCGCACGCAGGGCCTTCTGCGCTTCCTTCTCGTTGTCGATCGGCGCGCCAGGCGTGAACAGCTGGGTCGCGGCCTGCTTGACCTGGGCCACCACCGCGCCCACGGCGCCGGGTTCTGGCTGATTGTCGGCGGCGCGCTGGACCATGGTCGACAGCCGCCGGCAGATCGGCAGCAGCAAGGGCGCGTTGTCACCCAGATGCTCGGTGAGCGCGGCATCGAGCCCTTCCAGGTGTTCCACCAGACGGCGGAACAGCGGCAACTGCTCCTTGATCGCGACGTTTTCGCCCAGCACCTGCTCGAGACGCGGCACCAGCCAGCCGACGGCGGCAGCCCGGGTACGCAGCTTGGCGGGGTGGATCTGCGCCCAATGCTGTTCGCACAGGTGCTGCAGAAGACCAAGGCCGGCCAGCAGGCCGGGGAAGGATTCACGCTGATACAAGGCCCAGGTGAGCCAGGCGGCCACCCGCAGATCCTTGGACTGGGTACGCAGCAGCGCGTCACTGTTCTCGAGGATTTTCAGCCAGTCGATCTGACCGCTTTCGTGCATGGATTGGGCTTTGCCCAGCTCACTTTCCAGTGCCTCGTATTCGCTGGAGAAGCGAACGTCCTCGCCCGCAAAACTCTCTTTGGAAACAGAGGCCTTGGCGAGTTCGAGGTAATGGGCAGAAAGTTTACTTGAGTAGGACATCCATGGCCTTTTTCGAGATTACGGTCTATACGCCCGCGAGACATTTTTCGCGTGCTTGACAGTATCAAAGAGCGTACTCATCCAATTGAGCCTGCTCTTTCAAGAGCGCGCATCGTAATCAGTATGATGGCCACTAGCAAGCATCCCCTCAAACAACAAGACGAACTGTCATCGGCTGTTCGTAAGAGATTGCCTTATATATGGCAGGGTTTCCCCCTAGACAACCAGTTGAATCCCTATTCCAACCAGCAACGCCAGAAGCTGCGGGCCAGAGCCTTGCGCGATATAAACCAGAGAGCGATTCAATGATTAAGGGGTAATGCCAGGCAGAATCGAAAGTGCCGGGTACGGAAATAAATCCTAATTCTGAACTTTTATGAAAGAGTGCAGTCGCGGACGCCTCTAACTTTGTAAAGTGCCACCAATATGATGGCACTCAAGACGATAGTTTGCCATCAAACAGTCTGTATGTTTTTTGAGCAATACAGATGTAGTTCCTCGCGAAACTTGCTGCATGCATTCCCGTTCTTTATATGCCGAACAACCATCCATAAAAAATGGGCATCCGAATTATCGGCTTGCCCATTTTTCAATACGGTTCTCCCTACTATCGAGGGAGTTCGCAACAGTTATGGATTGACGCTGTCTTTCAGCGATTTGCCTGGCTTGAAGGCTACGGTGTTGCTGGCCTTGATCTTCACCGGCTCACCGGTTTGCGGGTTCTTGCCGGTACGGGCGCCACGGTGACGCTGCAGGAAGGTTCCAAAACCTACCAGGGTGACGCTGTCTTTGCGATGCAGGGCGCCGGTGATCTCTTCGAGAACGGCATTGAGAACGCGGTTGGCTTGTTCTTTGGTCAGATCCGCTTTTTCAGCAATTGCAGCGGCGAGTTCTGGTTTACGCATAGTGAAGCCTCTTTGACGGTTTTTTGTTGTTATGTCCGTGCTGTTCTTCCGGAACAGCGCCCAAGGCGCCGCAGGCTCTACTCTGCGGCAGACGGGTGTGAGGATGGCACGCAGTTAGGAGTGGCGCCAGTCTCTGCGCGACCTTTGTAGTGGCAAACACATGATTATTCCGACAGAACGACCGGTATTTAGGCCAACAAGCCGGGAAGCTCTTTGTTCAGGGCCAGTTTGTCCATGACCGCGGCCCCGGTCAGCGCATAGCCCAGCAGTTTGCCGCTGGCATCGCGGCACAGCGCCTTGATGTCGGCGCCCTGCCCTTCGACCGTCCACACGCCCTCCAGGCCGCGTGGCGGTGGCGAAACCACCAGCGGGCAGACCGGGGTTTTCACGGTGATCGGCATCGGGCCATAGCTGACCGCCGTCGGGTTACCCGCCAGGGTCTGCGCCAGCGCTCGCGCACAGCTCATGAGGGGCATGACGTACAACAGATTCAGCCCATCGACCTCGGCGCAGTCGCCCAAGGCATAAATGTTGGCGTGGGAGGTCTTGAGATGCCGGTCGACCACCACCCCACGGTTGACCATCACCCCCGCGGCGGCGGCCAGGTCAATGCGCGGACGCAGGCCGATCGCCGACACCACCAGATCGCAGGCAATCACTTCACCGTCGGACAGATGTGCCTCGAGGCCATCCGCCGTGCGCTGCAAGCGATTGAGTACCGGCCCCAGATGGAAGCGCGCGCCCAGGCTTTCCAGCCCGGCCTGCACCGCGGCGGCGGCCGCAGGGTGCAGCAACGTCGGCATGACCTGCTCGCAAGGCGCCACCAGGTCCACTGCATAACCGCCGAGGATCAGGTCGTTGGCGAACTCGCAGCCGATCAGGCCGGCGCCCAGCAGCAGCACCCGGCGCTTGCCGGCCGCAGCCGCGCGAAAGCGCGCGTAGTCTTCCAGGTCATTGATCGGGAAGATCAGGTCGCCAGCATCGCCCTCCACCGGTACGCGCACGGTTTCCGCGCCCCAGGCCAGGATCAGGTCGCGGTAGTTCACCGCTTCTTCACCCATCCACAGGCGCTTGTGGCCAGGGTCGATGCCGCTGATGCGGGTATGGGTGCGCACCTCGGCCTTCAATTGCTCGGCCATGGCGCCGGGCTCGGCCATACTCAGGCCGTCGGCTTCCTTGTTCTTGCCGAAGCCGGTGGACAGCATCGGCTTGGAATAGGAACGCCCGTCATCGGCGGTGATCAGCAGCAGCGGCGTTTCGCTATCGAGCTTGCGAAACTCCCGGGCCAGGTTGTAGCCGGCCAGCCCGGTGCCCACGATGACGACAGGTGCGTTCATTCCTTACTCCTTCAGGTTCAGGGGATCACAGGGTGTGATCAGCCGATTTCGATCATTTCGAAATCCATTTTGCCGACGCCGCAATCCGGGCAGAGCCAGTCTTCAGGCACGTCTTCCCAGCGGGTACCGGGCAAGATTCCGTCGTCCGGCCAGCCATCGGCTTCGTTGTAGATCAGGCCGCAGACCACACATTGCCACTTTTTCATTTACGCGTTTCCTCAGGTTCTCAGGCTGTTGCCGGCGGGATGGTCGATGAATCGACTCTGGATGACGCCAGGGGGCGCGTCCGGCCCAGCGCGTTTTGTACTGATGAGCACCGACGGATGCAAGCACGTTCGCTGCAGGCGGCCGCTCCATTGCGGAAAAATCGCCTGGCACCATGCTAAGCTCGCGGCCTCATTTGCTGCCAATAATGACCCACTGTGCCGCACTCAATCTCTGCATTTTCCACCCCGGACTGGCTCTCGCAAAGCCGGCTGACACCCCTCCCCGACGTACAGACCCTCGACTGGCTGTTCGATGAAGGTTCGCTGACCCGGCGCCTGACCCGTCTCTCCAATGACGGTTTCAGCGTGACGCCGCTGGTCGAGGGCTGGCAGACCCTGCGCGCCGACGAATGCGCCGCGCTGGACCTGCCGCCGGGCAGCCAGGGCTGGGTACGCGAGGTGTATCTGCGCGGTCACGGCCAGGCCTGGGTATTCGCCCGCAGCGTGGCGGCCCGCAGCGCCCTGCAGGATGGCGGGCTGAACATGGACGAGTTGGGCAGCCGCTCCCTGGGCGAGCTGCTGTTCTGTGACCAGGCCTTTCAGCGCCGCCCCATCGAGGTCTGCCATTACCCACGCCCGTGGCTGCCCGACGAGGTGCAGGCCGATGACCTCTGGGCCCGCCGTTCGCGCTTCGATCGCGCAGCCCTGAGCGTGCTGGTCGCCGAAATCTTCCTGCCGTCCCTGTGGAGCGCCGTCGGCGCCCAGCCGGAGAACCGCTGATGTATCAGAGCCTGCTCAAATCCCTCAACCGCCTGAATCCGCGTGCCTGGGACTTCATTCAGCTGACCCGCATGGACAAGCCGATCGGCATCTACTTGCTGCTCTGGCCGACCCTCTGGGCCCTGTGGATTGCCGGCGAAGGCTCGCCATCGCTGGCCAATATCGTGATTTTCGTCCTCGGCGTGACCCTCACCCGCGCTGGCGGCTGCGTGATCAACGACTGGGCCGACCGCAAGGTCGACGGCCACGTGAAACGCACCGAACAGCGCCCGCTGGTCAGCGGCAAGATCAGCTCCAGGGAGGCCCTGGTGTTCTTCGCCGTGCTGATGTTCATCAGCTTCCTGCTGGTGCTGTGCACCAACGCGACGACCATCTGGCTGTCGCTGGGCGGCCTGGCCCTGGCGGCCAGCTACCCCTTCATGAAGCGTTACACCTATTACCCGCAAGTGGTGCTGGGCGCAGCGTTCTCCTGGGGCATCCCGATGGCCTTTACCGCCGAGACCGGCGAGCTGCCGGCCACCGCCTGGCTGCTGTACATCGCCAACCTGCTGTGGACCGTGGGTTATGACACCTATTACGCAATGACCGACCGCGACGACGACCTGAAGATCGGGGTGAAATCCACCGCGATCCTGTTCGGCGAAGCCGACCGGGTAATCATCCTGACCCTGCAGGGCCTGGCGCTGGTGTGCCTGCTGCTGGCGGGTGCGCGTTTCGAGTTGGGTATCTGGTTCCACCTGGGCCTGCTGGTGGCGGCCGGGTGTTTTGCCTGGGAGTTCTGGTACACCCGCGATCGCGACCGGATGAAGTGCTTCAAGGCCTTCCTGCATAACCACTGGGCGGGGTTGGCGATTTTCCTGGGGATAGTCGTGGATTACGCGGTGCGCTGAAGATCGTGATCGCGGGCCAGCCTCACTCCTACCGCTTCTGTAGGAGCGAGGCTGGCCCGCGAAGAAACACTACGATCAATCAGGCTTGGCCACTTTCCAGGCGCCATCCATCTTGCCGTCGCCGGTCATGTCACCGGCTTTCTTGTCCATCACGAAGGTATACAGCGGCTTGCCGTCGTAGGCCCACTGCATGGAGCCGTCGTCACGCTTGATGACGGTCCACTCGCCCATCGCCTTGTCACCGCTGGCGGCCATCAGCGGCGGCCAGTTGGCGGCGCACTTGTCGTTGCACATGGACTTGCCGCCGCTGTCCTTGGCAAAGGTGTACAAGGTCATGCCCTTGTGGTCGACGAACATGCCGTCTTTGGTCATCGCCGGTTCCGCAGCGAACGCCAACCCCGGCAGGGCCAGCGCAGCGCTCAGCAACAGGGCTTTCCAGGATTGCGTGTGTTGAGTCATGGAAACCTTCTTTGGTGGTTGTCAGGATTCGGACCCAAAGCTTAGTCCACGAATGCAGCCCTCGCACCAGCACCTAAAATACTGTCACACGACTGCAATAATTCCGTTATCTAATGCGGCGCAAGACAGTTAAATGACAAGAGGATTAAGCATGGTTGGCAGGAGCATTCTGATCGTTGACGACGAAGCGCCCATTCGCGAAATGATCGCCGTTGCGTTGGAAATGGCCGGCTACGACTGCCTGGAGGCGGAGAACTCCCAGCAGGCCCATGCCATCATCGTCGACCGCAAGCCCGACCTGATCCTGCTCGACTGGATGCTACCCGGCACCTCCGGCATCGAGCTGGCGCGGCGCCTGAAACGCGATGAACTGACCGGTGACATCCCGATCATCATGCTCACCGCCAAGGGCGAAGAGGACAACAAGATCCAGGGCCTGGAAGTCGGCGCCGACGACTACATCACCAAGCCATTCTCCCCTCGCGAGCTGGTCGCGCGCCTCAAGGCCGTGCTGCGCCGCGCTGGCCCGACCGACGGCGAGGCACCGATCGAAGTCGGCGGCCTGCTGCTGGACCCGATCAGCCACCGCGTGACCATCGATGGCAAACCGGCCGAGATGGGCCCGACCGAATACCGCCTGCTGCAATTCTTCATGACCCACCAGGAACGCGCCTACACCCGCGGCCAGTTGCTGGACCAGGTCTGGGGCGGCAACGTCTATGTCGAAGAGCGTACCGTCGACGTGCATATCCGCCGCCTGCGCAAAGCCTTGGGCGATGCCTACGAGAATCTGGTACAAACCGTGCGCGGCACCGGCTACCGTTTTTCCACCAAGGCCTGAAGCCGGCCCCTTATTCGCCAGACGCTTACAAGGACGCGTGTTAAGTGAACCAGAACTGGCATGGCACCCTGATTCGCCACATGCTGCTGTTGGTCACCGGCTGCCTGCTGGTGGGCCTGATCAGCGGCTACTACGGCTGGAGCCTGGCCATCGGCCTGGGGATCTACCTGGCCTGGACCCTCAAGCAACTGCTGCGCCTGCACGAATGGCTGCGCCTGCACCAACCCGATGAAGCACCGCCCGATGGCTACGGCCTGTGGGGCGAGGTGTTCGACAGCATCTACCACCTGCAACGCCGCGACCAACGGGTGCGCGGGCGCCTGCAAGCGGTGATCGACCGGGTCCAGGAGTCCACCGCGGCACTGAAAGACGCGGTGATCATGCTCGACAGCGACGGCAACCTGGAGTGGTGGAACCGCGCCGCGGAAACCCTGCTGGGCCTGAAGACCCCGCAGGACAGCGGCCAGCCGGTGACCAACCTGGTGCGCCATCCACGCTTCAAGGAATATTTCGAGCAGGACAATTACAACGAGCCGCTGGAAATCCCCTCGCCGACCAACGACCGGGTACGCATCCAGCTGTACATCACCCGCTATGGCAACAACGAACACCTGATGCTGGTGCGCGACGTGACCCGCATCCACCAGCTGGAACAGATGCGCAAAGACTTCATCGCCAACGTCTCCCACGAGCTGCGCACGCCGCTGACGGTGATCTGCGGCTACCTGGAAACCCTGCTCGACAACGTCGAGGAAGTGAATCCGCGCTGGAGCCGCGCCCTGCAGCAGATGCAGCAGCAAGGCGGGCGCATGCAGACCCTGCTCAACGACCTGCTGCTGTTGGCCAAGCTGGAAGCCACCGACTACCCATCGGACAACCAGCCGGTGCCGATCGATGTGCTACTGCAATCGATCAAGAGCGATGCCCAGGCGCTGTCCGGGGAGCGCAACCAGCGCATCACCCTGGAAGCCGATGCGCAGATCCAGCTCAAGGGTAGCGAGGCGGAACTGCGCAGCGCCTTTTCCAACCTGGTGTTCAACGCCGTGAAATACACCCCGGCCGAGGGCAACATCCGCATCCGCTGGTGGGGCGACGAGCAAGGCGCGCACCTGAGCGTGCAGGATTCGGGGATCGGCATCGACAGCAAGCACTTGCCACGCCTGACCGAACGCTTCTACCGGGTCGACTCCAGCCGCAACTCCAACACCGGCGGCACTGGCCTGGGCCTGGCCATCGTCAAGCATGTGCTGCTGCGCCATCGGGCGCGCCTGGAGATCAGCAGCGTACCGGGCCACGGCAGCACTTTTACCTGCCATTTCGCCCCGGCCCAGGTGAAAAGATTGCGTGCCGACACCCTGACCGACCAGCGGTGACAGCCACGCGCCACTAGGCAATCGCCCTGCCAGCCGCTACATTGGCTGGCTTGCGCCGGCCATTGCGCCGCGCATTTCTCTCTTTTTCGAATACACGGAACCCGCAAAACTCCATCATGGACCCTTCCCCTGGTTTTACCCTCGCGTCTCTTTTCGCCGACTTCGGCATGATTCTTTTTGCACTGCTCCTGGTTCTGCTCAACGGCTTTTTCGTAGCCGCCGAGTTCGCCATGGTCAAACTGCGCTCGACCCGGGTCGAGGCCATCGCCCACAAGAACGGCTGGCGCGGGCAGATCCTGCGCACCGTACACAGCCAATTGGATGCCTACCTTTCCGCGTGCCAGCTGGGGATCACCCTGGCCTCCCTCGGCCTGGGCTGGGTCGGTGAGCCGGCCTTCGCGCATTTGCTGGCGCCGCTGCTCAGCGCCGTGGGCGTGGATTCGGCGGAAGTGGTCAAGGGCGTGTCGTTCTTTACCGCCTTCTTCATCATTTCCTACCTGCACATCGTGGTCGGCGAACTGGCGCCCAAGTCCTGGGCCATCCGCAAGCCCGAGCTGCTGTCGCTGTGGACGGCGGTGCCGCTGTACCTGTTCTACTGGCTGATGTACCCGGCGATCTACCTGCTCAACGCCAGCGCCAATACCATCCTGCGCATCGCCGGCCAGGGCGAGCCCGGCCCGCATCACGAGCACCACTACAGCCGCGAAGAACTGAAGCTGATCCTGCACTCCAGCCGGGGCCAGGACCCCAGCGACCAGGGCATGCGCGTACTGGCCTCGGCCGTGGAAATGGGCGAGCTGGAAGTGGTGGACTGGGCCAACTCCCGGGAAGACCTGATCAGCGTGGAATTCAACGCGCCGCTGAAGCAGATCCTCGCCCTGTTCCGCCGCCACAAGTTCAGCCGCTACCCGGTCTACGACAGCGAGCGCAACGAGTTCGTCGGCCTGCTGCACATCAAGGACCTGCTGCTGGAACTGGCGGCGTTGGACCACATCCCCGAATCGTTCAACCTGGCCGAGCTGACCCGCCCGCTGGAGCGCGTTTCCCGCCATATGCCGCTGTCGCAGCTGCTGGAACAGTTCCGCAAAGGCGGTTCGCACTTCGCCCTGGTGGAAGAAGCCGACGGCAAGATCATCGGCTACCTGACCATGGAAGACGTGCTGGAAGTGCTGGTCGGCGATATCCAGGACGAACACCGCAAGGCCGAGCGCGGCATCCTCGCCTACCAGCCCGGCAAGTTGCTGGTGCGCGGCGATACCCCGCTGTTCAAGGTGGAGCGCCTGCTGGGCATCGACCTGGACCATATCGAGGCCGAAACCCTTGCCGGCCTGGTCTACGAGACCCTGAAACGGGTACCGGAAGAAGAAGAGGTCATGGAGGTCGAAGGCCTGCGCATCATCATCAAGAAGATGAAAGGCCCGAAAATCGTCCTGGCCAAGGTGTTGATGCTCGATTGAGCACGGTCTGACACCTCATCGCGAGCAAGCTCACTCCTACAAATGAACCGCGTTCATCTGTAGGAGCAGCCGGTCGAGGCTCGATTGCTCGCGATCCCCTCCCCCGATTATCACCTGTTCCGCCGATCACCCTGTAGCCGCTGCCGAAGGCTGCGATCACCTGGGCGGCACTCCGACGAAGCGGGCGCAGGATCTTGAGATCGCTGAAGGCCTTCGGCCTTATCGCAGCCTTCGGCAGCGGCTACATGACTACTTTTTGCCCAGCGCGAAGTTCGGCAGGCTGCCGATGGGCTGGTTGAACTGATAGGGAATCGACACCAGCCCCAGCCCCGTATTGCGCTGCACCACGAAGTGCAGGTGCGGGCCGCTGCTGTTGCCGGTGTTGCCCGACAACGCCAGCGGGCTGCCCACCACGACCCGCTGGCCTTCACGCACGCTTACCGAGCCGCGCTTGAGGTGCAGGTACACCCCCATGGTGCCGTCGTTGTGCAACACCCGCACGAAATTGCCGGAAGGGTCGGTGCCGCGCCCGCTCTGGCGGTTCTCGGTCTTCACCACCACCCCGCCACGCGCCGCGATGATCGGCGTGCCCTCGGGCATGGCGATGTCCATGGCATAGCGGCTCTTGGGGCCGAAATGGCTGTACCGGCCGTTGGCGCCCTGGGTCAGGCGAAAGGGGCCGCCACGCCAGGGCAGCGGGTAACGATAGGCTTGGGCGGCGCCTGCAGGGTCGCCCAGGGAGTAACGAAACTGCGGGACATAGATCAGCGGCTTGCCCGCCTGCATGGCCGTGAGCTGTGCCAGGCGCTGTCGGCTGCGGGCCGGCAGTACCCGGCGAATCGGCTGCCTGGGGGCACTGCGGATGTTCTTCAGGCCGGTAAACCCCAGCTCGATCTCCACCGGCGCATACAGGTCGTTACGCACAAAGACGCTGTCCACGCCCCAGCTCTTCTCGACGTCCAGACGCACCTGGCGTTCCAGGTGCTCGACCATGCGATCGCGAAACACGAACACCTGGGCGCCCGGCGACGGACGGTCGCTGTAGGACACCACGCCGTTGGCGTCGGTGGACTTGTAGATGGTCATGGCCATGGCCGAGGTGGCAGCCAGCAACAGACCGCAGGAAAACAGCAGGTGCATGAACATGGGCAAGATTCTGAGGAAAGCCTGAAGTCAGGCTAGCAGCCCGACGTGGACTTTGTATGAATCAACCCTGCACCAGAGGTTCCATTGCCGACGGACTGAAACTGATATCGACCCCCAGGTGCGCGGCGTCGGAGAGGTTGACCAGCGCATCCAGGGAAAACTTGTTGATCTTGCCGCTGAGCACGTCGTTGAGCCGCGGCTGGGTGATATTGAGCCGCCTGGCGGCCTCCTTCTGCGAAACACCCCAGGCTTTGATGGTCTTGCCCAGCTCCAGCATGAGCTTGGAGCGCAGGCGCATATTGGCGGCTTCCTGAGGCGAACCTTCGAGCGCGTCCCAGACACTGGCGAAACGCTCGGTATGCATGTGATCGGTCATGGCGTGCACTTATCTCCTGAAGTCTGGCCCGAGCCAGCTCGATGTCCCGCGCTTCGGTCTTGCGGGTGGTCTTGCGCATGGCGTGCAGCACATAAATGGCCGCGGGCCGGTTGGCCACGTAAAACACCCGAAACGCTCCTGAATCCTCACTGATCCTGATCTCGAACACCCCCGGCCCCACGGTTTTCATCGACCGACAGTCATAGGGCGGCTCGCCCTGCTGCAACAGATCCAGCTGAAAACCCGCGGCCCTTCGCGCATCCAGCGGAAAAGCCCGGAGGTCCCGGAGCGCGCTCCCGACAAACACCACATCCTTGTGCCTAGACATCGAACCTCTCCCGTTACTGACCCCAGAGAGGTTAAACAACCCGACCGCCACAGCGCGCGACCGGGTTGTTTCAAAGCGTGGCCAGGCATAAGAAAAGCCAAAAGCACAGACCACAACCTATATCAGTACAGATATAAATCAACCTGAAAAACCGAGAATCGGACACACGGCATCAAACCACTGCCCTTTCCCCCAACGCCTTGCTCTGCGCAGCCTGCAACACATCACAACCATCATCCAGCAACAGATGCAGCGCCTGAGTGACACGCCCCAGATCACCCTCGTCAGCATGCAAAAGCGTGGTACAGGAAAGTGTTTGCAGCAGGTTTCGCGCCACATTCAAACGCGGACTGATGCTGGAGTGGGACAGCACTCCGACGAAACGGGCGCTGAGGTTTGAGATCGTTGAAGGCCTTCGGCCTTATCGCAGCCTGTGGCAGCGGCTACAGGGGTCGGGCCAGCGGTCTGCAGCGTCAGAGCGGACGCTATCGCGGGCAAGCCTCGCTCCTACGCAAGCGTGGCTACCCGCGAAACAGGGGGCAGGAACCCGTCAGGCGCCGGGGACGAAGTGCTTCTGCGCCGTGCCGCGGGCGATCAGGCGGGAGATGTAGTCGAGCTTCTGCGCATCCTGGTCGACGAAGCGGAAGGTCAGTTGCAACCACTCGCTGTCCGGCTTCGGCTCATAGGCCACCACCGCATGCAGGTAGCCGTTCAGGCGCGCCACTTCGGCATTGTCGCCCTGCTCCAGGTCCAGCACGGCGCTGTCGAGCACCTGCGGCAGCGTATCGGTGCGCTTCACCACCAACAGCGCCTCCTTGATGCTCAGCGCCTTGATCACGCATTGCTGAGTACCGTTGGGCAGGCGCAACTGCCCCTGGCCACGACCACCAGCAGACGCAGCGGCGGCAGGAGCCGGCGCCTTCACCGGAGGACTGTTGAGCAACCCACGAGACGGGGCTGCAGCGGGAGCAGGAGCGGACACCACGGCAGGTTTGGCAAACGGATTGACCGCCGCAGCCGCCGGCGCGGCGCCGATGACTTCGGCCTTGCCGCCGGTCAGGGCACTCAGGGAGTCATTGCCGAACGCCGAGTTCATCTTGGTCGGCGCGCTGTTCATCAGGGTGTCGAGCTTGCCGACCTTGTTCAGCGCCTGCTTGACCTTGGTCAGCAGTTGCTCGTTGGTGAACGGCTTGCTGACGTAGCCGGAGACGCCGGCCTGGATCGCCTGCACCACGTTCTCCTTGTCGCCGCGACTGGTGACCATGATGAACGGCATGGCCTTCATCGCCTCCTGGCCGCGGCACCAGGTCAGCAGCTCCAGGCCGGACATTTCCGGCATTTCCCAGTCGCACAGGACCAGGTCGAAGGCTTCACGGGCCAGCAGGGCCTGGGCTTTACGACCGTTGATGGCGTCCTCGATATTGATGCCAGGGAAGTAGTTGCGCAGACATTTCTTCACCAGGTCACGAATGAACGAAGCGTCATCCACCACCAACACACTTACCTTACTCATCGACCACCCCTTTAAAAATCCCGGCTAGCATAACGCTTTACTGATGGCACTTTGCCAAAACTCTTCAGTCACGCCGGGACTTTTCGTTCGCGGGCGCTGCTTTTCAAGTTAAATCCCCATAAACGAAAACGCCCGGCCAAAGGGCCGGGCGCTTCTCTCGGGCAACCTTACTTATCGTCAGCTTCACCCGGAACATTAGCGCTTTCGGCACTGGTGCCTTCAACTTCTTCCTTCATCCGCTTCAGGCCCAGATGGCGCACATCGGTGCCGCGCACCAGGTAAATCACCAGCTCCGAGATGTTGCGCGCGTGGTCGCCGATCCGCTCCAGGGAGCGCAGGACCCAGATGATGCTCAGAACGCGCGAGATCGAGCGCGGATCTTCCATCATGTAGGTGGCCAGCTCGCGCAGCGCGGTCTTGTACTCGCGGTCGATGATCTTGTCGTACTGGGCCACCGACAGCGCCAGGTCGGCGTCGAAGCGGGCAAAAGCATCCAGCGCATCGCGGACCATGTTGCGCACCTGGTCGCCGATATGCCGCACTTCCACATAGCCGCGCGGGGCTTCGCCTTCTTCGCACAGCTGGATGGCGCGACGGGCGATCTTGGTCGATTCGTCGCCGATGCGCTCCAGGTCGATCACCGACTTGGAAATGCTGATGATCAGGCGCAAGTCGGAAGCCGCCGGCTGGCGACGGGCGAGAATGCGCAGGCATTCTTCGTCGATGTTGCGTTCCATCTGGTTGATCTGGTCGTCGATCTCGCGCACCTGCTGGGCGAGCCCCGAGTCGGCTTCGATCAGCGCGGTGACGGCGTCGTTGACTTGTTTCTCGACCAGCCCGCCCATCGCCAGGAGGTGGCTGCGCACCTCCTCGAGCTCGGCGTTGAACTGCTGGGAGATGTGATGCGTGAGGCCTTCTTTACTAATCATGGTTGGCGTCCTTGGAGCGTCCGGTAAGGTGCGGTGGACCGCAGCGTCAGTTCAGTGAGCAACAACAGCTTCCTAGCCGTAACGACCGGTGATGTAGTCTTCGGTCTGCTTCTTCGCCGGATTGGTGAACAGCGTGTCGGTGTCGCCGAATTCCACCAGTTTGCCCATGTACATGAACGCCGTGTAGTCGGAGACACGCGCGGCCTGTTGCATGTTGTGGGTCACGATCACAATGGTGAACTTCGATTTCAGTTCGTAGATCAGTTCTTCGACCTTCAAGGTGGAGATCGGATCGAGCGCCGAGCACGGTTCGTCGAGCAGCAGCACTTCCGGTTCCACGGCGATGGTGCGGGCGATCACCAGACGCTGCTGCTGACCACCGGACAGGCCGAGTGCCGATTCATGCAGGCGATCCTTGACCTCGTCCCACAGCGCCGCGCCTTTGAGGGCCCACTCGACGGCTTCGTCGAGGATGCGCTTCTTGTTGATGCCCTGGATGCGCAGGCCGTAGACCACGTTCTCGTAGATGGTTTTCGGGAACGGGTTGGGCTTCTGGAACACCATGCCCACGCGGCGGCGCAGCTCGGCCACGTCTTCGCCCTTGCGGTAGATGTTGTTGCCGTAGAGGTTGATCTCGCCTTCCACGCGGCAGCCGTCCACCAGGTCGTTCATCCGGTTGAAGGTACGCAGCAGGGTCGACTTGCCGCAGCCGGACGGGCCGATGAAGGCGGTCACGCGCTGCTTCGGAATGTTCATGCTGACGTCGAACAGCGCCTGCTTCTCACCGTAGAACAGGCTCAGGCCCGGGACTTCGATGGCCACGGTTTCCTGGTCCAGGTTCAGGCTCTGCTTGTCGCGGCCCAGGGCCGACATGTTGATGCCATGGGTATGTGCTTCTTGCTGCATGGGTCACTCCCTACGCTAACAAATTCGTTTCAATGAGCCGCTGGCCTCACAAAATGGGCCAGCGGTGTTGCCGTTCTGTAGGAGCGGTATTAACTATCCAGCGCCTTGTATTTCTCGCGCAGGTGGTTACGAATCCACACTGCCGACAGGTTGAGCGTCGCGATCACCAGCACCAGCAGCAGCGCCGTGGCGTACACCAGCGGCCGCGCGGCCTCGACGTTGGGGCTCTGGAAGCCGACGTCATAGATATGGAAGCCCAGGTGCATGATCTTCTGGTCCAGGTGCAGGTACGGGTAGTTGCCGTCCACCGGCAGCGACGGCGCCAGTTTCACCACACCCACCAGCATCAGCGGCGCCACTTCACCGGCGGCGCGGGCCACCGCGAGGATCATGCCGGTCATCATCGCCGGGCTGGCCATTGGCAGCACGATCTTCCACAGGGTTTCCGCCTTGGTCGCGCCCAGGGCCAGGGAACCTTCACGCACGGTGCGGGGAATCCGCGCCAGGCCTTCCTCGGTGGCCACGATCACCACCGGCACCGCCAGCAGCGCCAGGGTCAGGGAGGCCCAGAGCAGGCCCGGGGTACCGAAGGTCGGCGCCGGCAGCGCTTCGGGGAAGAACAAGCGATCGAGGGAACCGCCCAGCACATAGACGAAGAAGCCCAGGCCGAACACGCCGTAGACGATGGCCGGCACGCCCGCCAGGTTGTTCACCGCGATGCGGATCACCCGGGTCAGGGTGTTCTGCTTGGCGTATTCGCGCAGGTACACCGCCGCCAGCACGCCGAACGGGGTGACGATCATCGCCATGATCAGGGTCATCATCACGGTACCGAAGATCGCCGGGAAGATACCGCCCTCGGTGTTGGCTTCACGTGGGTCGTCGCTGAGGAATTCCCAGACCTTGCTGAAGTAGAAACCCAGCTTGGTAAAGGTGCCCATGGCGTTCGGCTGGTAGGCGTGCACCACCTTGCCCAGGCTGATCTCGATCTCTTTGCCGTTGGCGTCGCGGGCGGTGAGGCTGTCGCGGTTGAACTGCGCGTGCAGGTCGCTCAGGCGGGCCTCGACGTCCTGGTAACGGGCGTTCAGCTCGGCGCGTTCGCTTTCCATGTCGGCCTGGGCGGCGGCATCGAGCTTGCCGTCCAGTTCCAGCTTGCGACCGTGCAGGCGGATGCGCTCGAGGCCGGCGTTGATCGCGCCGATGTCGACTTTCTCCAGGGTCTTGAGCTGGGCCGCCAGCTTGTTCACTCGCTCGATCCGCGCCTGCAGTTCCGGCCAGGCCGCTTCGCCTTCGGCGATGACCTTGCCATCCTGCTTGACGTTGACCAGGTAGCCGTAGAAGTTGCCCCACTCGCGCCGCTCGATGGCCATCAGCTCCGGCGGCGTGGTCTGGTTGGTCAGCCAGTCGCCGACGATCCAGGTGAAGTCGTTGCCGTTCAGGTCACGGTTGCCGACCTTGATCAGCTCGCGGGTCATGAACTCGGGGCCTTCGTCCGGCACCGGCAGGCCAGCGCTCTTGAGGCGTGCCCGCGGCACTTCTTCTTTCTGCACCACTTCGCCGATGACCAGGTGGTTGGCCTGGCCCGGCACGTCGTAGTGGGCATGCACCAGGTCCGCCGGCCAGAAGTGGCCCAGACCGCGCACGGCGATCACCGCCAACAGGCCGATAGTCATGATGACCGCGATGGACACCGCGCCACCGCTGATCCAGACGCCCGGGGCGCCGCTCTTGAACCATCCATTCAGGGAGTTCTGTTTCACAGACTTCTACCTTTCTTAAAGCGACGAGTATTTCTTGCGCAGACGCTGACGGATCAGCTCGGCGAGGGTGTTCATGACGAAGGTGAACAGCAGCAGCACCAGCGCCGAGAGGAACAGCACGCGGTAGTGGCTGCCGCCGACTTCCGACTCCGGCATTTCCACCGCGACGTTGGCCGCCAGGGTGCGCAGGCCTTCGAACAGGTTCATTTCCATGACTGGGGTGTTGCCGGTGGCCATCAGCACGATCATGGTTTCGCCGACCGCGCGGCCCATGCCGATCATCAGCGCCGAGAAGATGCCCGGGCTGGCGGTGAGGATCACCACGCGGGTCATGGTCTGCCACGGCGTGGCGCCCAGGGCCAGGGAACCCAGGGTCAGGCCGCGCGGCACGCTGAATACGGCGTCTTCGGCGATCGAGTAGATGTTCGGGATCACCGCAAACCCCATGGCCAGGCCGACCACCAGGGCGTTGCGCTGGTCGTAGGTGATGCCCAGGTCATGGGAGATCCACATGCGCATGTCGCCGCCGAAGAACCAGTTCTCCATGAACGGACTCATGTACAGCGAGAACCAGCCCACCAGGATGATCACCGGGATCAGGATCGCGCTTTCCCAGCCATCCGGCACCTTGAGGCGCACCGACTCAGGCAGGCGGCTGAAGACGAAACCGGCCACCAGGATGCCGATCGGCAGCAGCATCAGCAGGCTGAAGATGCCCGGCAGATGGCCTTCGACGTAAGGCGCGAGGAACAGGCCGGCGAAGAAGCCGAGGATCACCGTCGGCATCGCTTCCATCAGCTCGATCACCGGCTTGACCTTGCGGCGCATGCCCGGAGCCATGAAGTAAGCGGTGTAGATCGCCGCGGCCACCGCCAGCGGGGCTGCCAGCAGCATCGCGTAGAACGCTGCCTTCAACGTACCGAAGGTCAGCGGCGAAAGGCTCAGCTTGGGTTCGAAGTCGGTGTTGGCCGCGGTCGATTGCCAGACGTATTTAGGCTCGTCGTAGTTCTCGTACCAGACCTTGCTCCACAGCGCGCTCCAGGACACTTCCGGGTGCGGGTTGTCGAGCACCAGCGGTTGCAGCTTGCCGCCGGCTTCGACGATCACCCGGTTGGCCCGTGGCGACAGGCCGAACAGGCCTTCGCCCTCGACCACCTGGTCCACCAGCAGGGTGCGGTGCGCGGTGCTGTGGAACACGCCGAGCTTGCCCGAGGCGTCCAGGGCGACGAAGCCCTTGCGGCGCTCTTCGGCGGTGATTTCGATAATCGGCGTGGTACCCATCTGGAAGGTACGGATCTGCTTCAGGCGCAGTTCGCCGTCCGGGTCGCGGGCCATGAACCACTGGGCCAGGCCGCCCTTGGAAGTACCGATGATCAGCGAGATACCGCCCACCAGCTGGGTGCTGGCCGTCACTTCGGCATTGGCATCCTCCAGCAGCTTGTAGCGACCGTTGAGACTCTTGTCGCGCAGGCTGAACACGTCGGCCTGGGCACGCCCGTTGATCACGTACAGCCACTGCTGGCGCGGGTCGATGTACATGGCCTTGACCGGTTCGGTCATCTGCGGCAGCTCGATGCGGTTCTGCTCGCTGGTGACCTCGCCGGTCATCATGTTTTCTTCGCGGGTCAGTTGCAGCACGTGCAGTTGCGCGCCGCTGGAACCGGCCACCACCAGCGCCGAATCGGTGGCGTTGAGGTTGACGTGCTCCAGGGCACCGCCCTGCTCATTCAGCACGATCGGGGTTTCGCCGTAGGGGTATTCGATGGCCGGCGAGATGGTTTTCTTGCCTTCCGGATAGCTGACCTTATAGGTGTGACGGAACACCAGCGCCTGGCCGTTGGACAGGCCAACCACCACCAGCGGGCTGCCCGGCTGATCCTTGCCGATAGCGGTGACGGTGGTGCCGGCCGGGATCGGCAGGTCGACGCGGCGCAGCTCGGCACCGTTGTCGATGTCGAAGAACAGCGCCTGGCCCTTGTCGGAAACCCGCATGCCGACCTGGTTCTGCTCTTCCAGGGAGAACATCAGCGGCTTGCCGGCGTCCTGCATCCAGGCTGGCGTCAGCGGGTCCTTGGCGGTCAGGTCGGCGCCCTGGAACAGGGGCAGCACGACATAGGCGAGGAAGAAGAAGATCAGGGTGATCGCGGCCAGCACGGCCAGACCGCCAACGAGGACGTACCAGCGGGTCAGGCGATCTTTCAGCGCGCGGATGCGGCGCTTGCGTTGCAGCTCAGGCGTATTGAAGTCAATGCGCTTGGGGGGAGAAGTCGGAGTCATGGTGGAGTTGGCCAGATCATTCATGCGCACACCCTAGCGATCCTGTATGACAGAAAGATGACAATGCAGTGACGCAACAAATCCGCCGCGGAGCAGAGCTGGCAGCGGATCGAAAATTGAGGGGTGTAGGAGCGAGCTTGCTCGCGATGGGAGCCGCCAGACACAGATGCTGCGTTGGCCTCGCCATCATGTCGCGAGCAAGCTCGCTCCTACAAGGTCCGGGACAGGCCCGGACCTAGGGTGTTACTTCTTTACGACTGCAGCGCCTTCCTGCAGGCCCAGGTCAGCCAGTGCCTTGGCGGCGACTTTGGCTGGCAGTGGGATGTAGCCGTCTTTCACTACCACTTCCTGGCCCTGTTTCGACAGAACCAGTTTCACGAACTCGGCTTCCAGCGGGGCCAGAGGCTTGTTCGGGGCCTTGTTGATGTACACGTACAGGAAGCGGGACAGCGGGTACTTGCCGTTCAGGGCGTTTTCTTCGGTGTCTTCGATGAAGTCGCTGCTGCCTTTCTTGGCCAGGGCCACGGTCTTCACGCTAGCGGTCTTGTAACCGATGCCCGAGTAGCCGATGCCGTTCAGCGAGGAGCTGATGGACTGGACCACCGAAGCCGAACCAGGCTGTTCGTTGACGTTAGGCTTGTAGTCGCCTTTGCACAGGGCTTCTTCCTTGAAGTAGCCGTAGGTGCCGGATACCGAGTTACGACCGAACAGCTGGACCGGCTTGTTGGCCAGGTCGCCGGTCACGCCCAGGTCGCCCCAGGTCTTGACGTCGGCCTTGGCGCCGCACAGGCGGGTCGACGAGAAGATCGCATCAACCTGTTCCATGGTCAGGTGCTGGATCGGGTTGTCCTTGTGCACGAACACCGCCAGGGCGTCCACGGCAACCGGGATGGCGGTTGGCTTGTAGCCGTACTTCTGCTCGAAGGCAGCCAGTTCGGTGTCCTTCATCTTGCGGCTCATCGGGCCCAGGTTGGAGGTGCCTTCGGTCAGCGCAGGTGGCGCGGTGGCGGAGCCAGCGGCCTGAATCTGGATGTTTACGTTCGGGTATTCTTTTTTGTAGTGCTCGGCCCACAGGGTCATGAGGTTGGCCAGGGTATCGGAACCGACGCTGGACAGGTTGCCCGACACACCAGTGGTCTTGGTGTAGCTCGGGATAGCAGGGTCAACAGCGGCAACCGCGTGGGCAGTCGCAACGCCAGCAGCGACAAAAGTCATTGCCGCCATCAAACGCTTCAGTTTCATGCCTTACTCCTAGCAGATAGGGTGTGTTAAGTCGGGCCAAGTATCTGTAGGCCGTGTGAACACTCTATGGCTGAAATATGACAATTAGATGAAAGGCCAGCATTCGCGATGGAAGGCTGGCCTTTCTTTATAGAGCGTTTTGTAGCCGCTGCCGAAGGCTGCGATAGGGCCGCAGGCCCTTCTGCGCGTAGAAGACCGACGCGCCCCTTCGGGTCGATCGCAGCCTGCGGCAGCGGCTACAGGGGCGTGCGCAAGGCCGGGATCAGCGGCCCTTTTTCCACAGGTACAGGCCGACCAGGATCCCGATGCTGCAAATAATTGCAACATAATAGGCCGGGCCCATCGGGCTCTCCTTGAGCAGCGCGGTCACCACCATCGGCGTCAGGCCACCGAAGATCGCGTAGGCCAGGTTGTAGGAGAACGACAGGCCGCTGAAGCGCACCACCGCCGGGAAGGCCTTGACCATCACATACGGCACCGCGCCGATGGTGCCCACCAGCAGGCCGGTCAGCGCGTACAACGGGAACAGCCAGTCCGGGTGATCCAGCAGGCTGTGGTAGAAGGTCCAGGATGTCGCCAGCAGCAGCGCGCTGCCGAACACGAATACCCGGCCGGCGCCAAAACGGTCGGCCAGCGCGCCGGACGCCACGCAACCCAGGCTCAGGAACACGATCGCCAGGCTGTTGGCCTGCAACGCGGTGGTCGGGGTGAAGTGATAGACCGTCTGCAGCACGGTCGGAGTCATCAGGATCACCACGATGATCCCGGCGGACAGCAGCCAGGTCAGCAGCATCGAGAGAATGATCGCGCTGCGGTGGTCGCGCAGCACCGCGCGCAGCGGCACTTCCTCGGCCAGGGCCTTGCGCAGCTGCAGCTCGGCGAACACCGGGGTTTCGTGCAGCCAGCGGCGCAGGTACACCGAGAACAGACCGAACACGCCGCCGAGCAGGAACGGAATCCGCCAGGCGTAATCGGCGACTTCGCCCGGGGTATAGATGCTGTTGATCGCGGTGGCCACCAGCGACCCCAGGAGAATGCCGGCCGTCAGGCCCGAGGTCAGGGTGCCGCAGGCGTAGCCGATATGTCGCTGCGGCACATGCTCGGAAACGAACACCCAGGCGCCCGGCACTTCACCGCCGATGGCCGCGCCCTGGATCACCCGCATCAGCAGCAACAGGATCGGCGCCCACATGCCGATCTGCGCGTAGGTCGGCAGCAGGCCCATGATCAGGGTCGGCACCGCCATCATGAAAATGCTCAGGGTGAACATCTTCTTGCGCCCGAGCAGGTCACCGAAGTGCGCCATGACGATCCCGCCCAGGGGCCGGGCCAGATAGCCGGCGGCGAAGATGCCGAAGGTCTGCATCAGGCGCAGCCACTCGGGCATATCCGCCGGGAAGAACAGCTTGCCGACCACCGTGGCGAAGAACACGAAAATGATGAAGTCGTAGAACTCCAGCGCGCCGCCCAGGGCGGACAGCGACAGGGTCTTGTAGTCATTGCGGGTCAACGGACGAGCAGGTTGCGCGGGCTGCGCGACGCTCGAAGGCACAGTGGTCATGGCAAGGGCTTCTCTTATAGTCGGTTCTGGAAGCCGCAACAGCGCTGGTTGTGGCCTGGCAGGTTCGGCACGATAGCAAATTGTTCGAAAAAGCACATAGACGGGCACAATTGACAATCAAAATCAGAACCGGATGGTCGTCGCCGGGCCTGTCGACCGATATACTCGCAGGCATTGGAGCAACGCCGCCCCGGCAAGGGTTGCTGTGCGAAAACGCCGCTGGGCGCCCCAGGCGCCGACTGGGCCAGCCGGTTTCGCAGAGTTTCCCTTTAGTACGCCTTACGAAGAACGTGACGAACGTAGTATGTTCGGGCTGAATCGTTTTTCCTCAAGACGGCTATTCACCTGAAGTACCAATGAAGAGTCACGGGTCAGAGGCACCCCCGGCATGATAGAGCTCGAACAAGAAGATCCGATCCCGCAAGGCGACCTGGCCTTGCAAATCACCGCGCTTCCCCGCGAAACCAACGGCTTTGGCGATATTTTCGGCGGCTGGCTGGTGGCCCAGATGGACCTGGCGGGTACCGCCATGGCCAGTCGCGTGGCCGGCGGGCGTGTCGCCACGGTCGCCATCGACCGCATGGCATTCCTGGTGCCGGTCGCGGTCGGCGCGCAGCTTTCCTTTTATACCCAGACCCTGGAAATCGGTCGCAGCTCGATCCAGATGATGGTCGAGGTCTGGAGCGACGATCCGCTGTCCAGCGAATGGCGCAAGGTCACCGAGGCGGTGTTCGTGTTCGTTGCCATCGACGGCAGTGGCCGCACCCGCTCGGTTCCACCCAGGGCCCGTTAAATTCGGCGTGGGTTAAACCCGGCGGCTGTTACGTGGTCCATAGCAGCCCTGCTTTTGAACGAGAACAGCACCATGCCTACCCCTCACGTTGAAACGGTGAAACTGGATGAACTGAACTGCTGGCGCATCCGCCACGGTCAGGCCGAACTGCTGGTGGCCCAGCAAGGCGCGCACATCCTCAGCTATCAATTGGCCGGGCAACCGCCGCTGATCTGGCTCAACGACGAGGCCGTGTTCAAGACCGGCAAAAGCATCCGCGCCGGCGTTCCGGTGTGCTGGCCGTGGTTCGGCAACTTCGCGCGCAACCCGCAAAGCGTCCAGGCCATGCGCCAGGGCAGCGAGCCGGCCGGCGCCCATGGCCTGGTCCGCGCCACCGACTGGGAACTGCTGGGCATCCAGGCCGAAGGCGAAAGCCTGCTGGTGGAACTGCAACTGCCGATCCCCGAAGGCGGGCTGCCAGGCTGGCCGCACCAGGTCGAGCTGAAGCTGAGCATCCGCCTCGATGAGCAACTGCACATCAACCTCACCAGCCACAACCTGGGCGACGACACGGTCACCATTAGCCAGGCGCTGCACAGCTACTTCGCGGTCAGCGATGTGCGCAAGGTGCATGTCGAAGGGTTGGACGGCCTGAAGTACATCGAGACCCTGGATGACTGGAAGACTGCACAGCAGTCCGGCGACCTGCATTTCACCGGCGAAACCGACCGTATCTACCTCGACCCTCCGCCACAGCTGAGCATCGTCGACCCGGCCTGGGAGCGGCGCATCCATCTGACCAGCAACGGCTCGCGCTCGGCGGTGATCTGGAACCCGTGGATCGCTCGCGCCGAGCAGTTCAGCGACATGGCCGACGATGGCTGGCAACGCATGCTGTGCATCGAGACCGCCAACGTGATGGATGACGTGGTGACCCTGGCGCCGGGCGCCAGTCATACCCTGGGCGTGAGCGTTACCAGCGTAGCGCTGTAACGCCGTCCTACAGATCCGACTCCTGCACCACCCGCACTTTCTGCGCATCCAGCGCATAGGCCGCGTCGGCCAGGTCGTTGCTGACCGCCTCGACCTTCAGGTGGCCGGTGACCCACAGCGGCGTGTAGATATCGTCCAGCTTCACGCCCTTGGGGAAACGCACCAGCACCAGTTGATTGGGCGGCGGTGGCGGCACATGGATACAGGCGCCCGGGTAAGGCACGAGGAAAAACAGCGTGCTGCGCCCCTTGGCATCGGACTCCAGCGGCACCGGATAACCGCCGATGCGGATGTCCTTGCCGTTCATGGCCGGCACGGTCTTGGTCGAATACATCACCGCCGGCAACCCCTTGCTCTGCTTCAGGCCGCCCTTTTCGGTAAAGGTGCCATTGGCTTCGGGGGAGTTGTGATCGATTTCCGGCATTTGCTCGAGGGCTTTCTGGTCCGACTTGGGCATCAGTTCGAGCCAGTCGGTTTCCGGCAGTTCGCCGGCATGGGCCAGGCCCGGGCCCAGCAGAACAAGAGTCAACAGAAGACGGCGCATGGAGGAGCTCGGCAAGAAAGGGACAAGACAACGCCGGGCATTCTAGCCCTCTCTACCTGCGCAGCAGAGAGGGCTTTGTCGCTAAATCAGTTCTTTTTGACCAGGCCGTAGATCACCAGCAGCACGACCGCGCCAACCAGCGCGCCGATGAAGCCCGCGCCCTGGCCCGCCTGGTAGATGCCCAGGGCCTGGCCGCCGTAGGTGGCTGCCAGCGAACCGCCGATACCGAGCAGGATGGTCATGATCCAGCCCATGCTGTCATCGCCCGGTTTCAGGAAGCGAGCCAGCAGGCCAACGATCAAGCCGATAAAGATGGTTCCAATAATTCCCATGGCATTTCCCTCTGTATGAGTTAGGTATGCCAAAGCCTAGTTAGCGCATTGGCATCCTGCCATCAGAGAACGGCGGCCCCGATTGGTTCCACCACAGCCTCAGGAAGTTATTCGGCGATCAGCGCTTCGACCTTGAGGATCTGCGCCTCGAGGGTTGCCTTGTCCTTGCAGCGCAGGTTTGCGTGACCGACCTTGCGCCCGACCTTGAAGGCCTTGCCGTAGTGATGCAGGTGGCAATCGTCGATGGCGATGACTTTCTCCACCGCCGGCACTTCGCCGATGAAGTTGATCATCGCGCTCTCGCCGACCTTGGCGGTCGAACCCAGCGGCAGGCCGGCGACAGCCCGCAGGTGGTTCTCGAACTGGCTGCACTCGGCGCCTTCGGTGGTCCAGTGCCCGGAGTTGTGCACCCGTGGCGCGATCTCGTTGGCCTTGAGGCCACCGTCGACTTCAAAGAACTCGAACGCCATCACGCCGACGTAGTCCAGCTGCTTGAGCACGCGGCTGGAATAGTCTTCGGCCAGGGCCTGCAGCGGGTGATCGCTGCTGGCCACGGACAGCTTGAGGATGCCGCTGTGGTGAGTGTTGTGCACCAGCGGGTAGAAGCGGGTTTCGCCATCGCGGGCGCGCACAGCGATCAGCGAGACTTCGCCGGTGAACGGCACGAAGCCCTCCAGCAGGCACCCCACGCTGCCCAGCTCGGCGAAAGTGCCGACCACGTCTTCAGGGCTGCGCAGGACTTTCTGGCCCTTGCCGTCGTAACCCAGGGTGCGGGTTTTCAGCACGGCCGGCAGGCCGATGCTGGCCACGGCGGCCTCCAGGTCGGCTTGCGACTGGATGTCGGCGAACGCCGGGGTCGGAATCCCCAGGTCCTTGAACATGCTCTTCTCGAACCAGCGATCTCGGGCGATGCGCAGGGCTTCGGCGCTCGGGTAGACCGGGACGAACTGCGACAGGAAGGCCACGGTTTCCGCCGGCACGCTTTCGAACTCGAAGGTCACCAGGTCCACTTCGTCAGCCAGCTGGCGCAGGTGATCCTGATCGCCGTAATCGGCTCGCAGGTGTTCGCCCAGGGCAGCGGCACAGGCGTCCGGAGCCGGGTCGAGGAAAGCGAAGTTCATCCCCAGCGGAGTGCCCGCCAGAGCCAACATGCGACCCAGTTGGCCGCCACCGATTACACCGATCTTCATCGTCAAAAACCTCAGGCGATGCGTGGGTCTGGATTGTCCAGGACGCTGTCTGTCTGCTCAGCGCGGAATTTTTTCAGCACAGTATGAAATTGCGGATGCTTGGCGCCAAGGATGCTCGCCGACAGCAGCGCGGCGTTGATCGCGCCGGCCTTGCCGATGGCCAGGGTGGCGACCGGAATGCCCGCGGGCATCTGCACGATGGAGAGCAGCGAGTCGACGCCCGAGAGCATCGACGACTGCACCGGAACGCCCAGCACCGGCAGGTGGGTCTTGGCCGCGCACATGCCTGGCAGGTGGGCCGCGCCACCGGCACCGGCGATGATCACCTCGATGCCACGCGCTTCGGCATCGGTGGCGTACTGGAACAGCAGGTCCGGGGTGCGGTGGGCAGAGACCACTTTCACCTCGTAAGGGATGCCGAGCTTTTCCAGCATATCGGCGGTGTGGCTAAGGGTGGACCAATCGGACTTGGAGCCCATGATCACGCCAACCAATGCACTCATCGTCGTGCCTCTTCTCTCTGGGCGCCCGCGGGCGCGTCAAAAACAACAAGCCACGCGGAGTGCGTGGCTTGAATGTGCGAATTATGGCCGGACGAACCGGCCGAAGGCCGCGCAGTATACCGAAAAAGGTGCATTAAACGCACTTTTGCCGACCATCTGTCATACACCATGTTTCAGGCGCAAAGCGGCGGTTTTATTGACTTTTGGGTCAGTCAGCATGGGCCAGGATCGTTGCCAGATTCCTGTAGCCGCTGCCACAGGCTGCGATCGACGGCGAAGCCGGCGCAAAGGGGGTATTCCCACTCCTTCAGACAGACCGCGTCGCCAGGTTTTGCGGCCCCTGCGACGGAGTGCCGCCCAGAGCGAGCGCAGCCTTCGGCAGCGGCTACAGGTCAGGTGTTGCCTGTGCCCTGCGCCGCGCCACCTTCGAGCTTGCGCCATAGCAGCCGGACGTTGGCCTTGCGCACCAGGGCGCAGCGGTACAGGCGGATCTCCAGCGGCACATGCCATTGCGCGCCGCCACAGACCACCAGTTCGCCGCGGGCCAGTTCGGCGCGCACGCTCAGGTGCGGCACCCAGGCAATCCCCAGGCCTTCCAGGGCCATGCTCTTGAGGCTGTCGGCCATGGCGGTTTCATAGACCGTGGTGAAGCGCAGGTTGCGCTGGCGCAGCAGCTGGTTCACCGAACGCCCGAGAAACGCCCCGGCGCTGTACGCCAGCAGCGGCACGCTGGCCTCGCCTTCCAGGTCGAACAGCGGCTTGCCGGCGGCATCCGCCGCGCACACTGGCAGCATCTCGGTCTGGCCCAGGTGCAGTGAAGGAAAGATTTCCGGGTCCATCTGCATGGCCGAGTCCGGGTCATAGAAGGCCAGCATCAGGTCGCAGCCGCCTTCGCGCAGGGCATGCACGGCCTCGCCGACGTTGGTCGCCACCAGCCGCGTGGCGATGTTCAGGCCTTCGTTACGCAACTGGGCGATCCAGCGCGGGAAGAAACCCAGGGCCAGGGAGTGCGCCGCGGCGACCTGCATCACTTCGCCCTGCCCGCCTTCGAGGTGATGCAAGTGCCGCAGCACTTCGCCCAGTTGCTCGACCACCGTGCGCGCGGTCACCAGGAACAGCTGCCCCGCCGCCGTCAGTTCGATCGGCGTGCGCGAGCGGTTGACCAGGGTCAGCCCCAGCGCCGCTTCCAGGCTGCGGATCCGTCGGCTGAAAGCCGGCTGGGTCACGAAGCGCCGTTCGGCGGCCTGCGAGAAGCTGCGGGTGGCGGCCAGGGCACTGAAGTCCTCGAGCCATTTGCTTTCCAGATTCATCACGTCCTCCCGGGGAACGCACCATTTTAGGTCACACGCTTGCCGCGCAAGCGGCGTCACACGGGCATTATGCCGTTTATGCATAGGCCAGTGTTTAACAGCATTGGCCCAAATTTTCCCGCAGGCCTAGGATTCGCAGCGTTCCGGCACAGACCGGGTCCATATCGAGATGATTTCTATCATGTCCTCCGCTGCATCTTTCCGCACAGAAAAAGACCTGCTTGGCGTACTCGAAGTACCTGCTCAAGCGTATTACGGCATCCAGACCCTGCGAGCGGTGAACAACTTCCGCCTCTCCGGCGTTCCGATTTCGCACTACCCAAAACTGGTCGTGGCCCTGGCAATGGTCAAGCAGGCAGCTGCTGACGCCAACCGCGAGCTGGGTCACCTGAGCGAAGCCAAGCACGCTGCCATCAGCGAAGCCTGTGCCCGTCTGATCCGCGGCGACTTCCACGAAGAATTCGTGGTGGACATGATTCAAGGCGGCGCTGGCACTTCGACCAACATGAATGCCAACGAAGTCATCGCCAACATCGCGCTGGAGGCCATGGGCCACAGCAAGGGCGAATACCAGTACCTGCACCCGAACAACGACGTGAACATGGCGCAGTCGACCAACGACGCCTACCCGACCGCGATCCGCCTGGGTCTGCTGCTGGGCCACGACGCGCTGCTGGCCAGCCTCGACAGCCTGATCCAGTCGTTCGCCGCCAAGGGTGAAGAATTCAGCCACGTCCTGAAGATGGGCCGTACCCAGCTGCAAGACGCCGTGCCGATGACCCTGGGCCAGGAGTTCCGCGCCTTCGCCACCACCCTGAGCGAAGACCTGGCCCGCCTGAAGACCCTGGCGCCGGAAGTGCTGACCGAAGTGAACCTGGGCGGTACCGCCATCGGTACCGGCATCAACGCCGACCCGCGTTACCAGGCCCTGGCCGTCCAGCGCCTGGCCACCATCAGCGGCCAGCCGCTGGTACCGGCCGCCGACCTGATCGAAGCCACCTCCGACATGGGCGCCTTCGTGCTGTTCTCCGGCATGCTCAAGCGCACCGCGGTCAAGCTGTCGAAGATCTGCAACGACCTGCGCCTGCTGTCCAGCGGCCCGCGTACCGGGATCAACGAGATCAACCTGCCAGCGCGTCAGCCAGGCAGCTCGATCATGCCCGGCAAGGTCAACCCGGTGATCCCGGAAGCGGTCAACCAGGTGGCGTTCCAGATCATCGGCAACGACCTGGCCCTGACCATCGCGGCCGAAGGCGGCCAGCTGCAACTGAACGTGATGGAGCCGCTGATCGCGTTCAAGATCTTCGACTCGATCCGCCTGCTGCAACGCGCCATGGACATGCTGCGCGAGCACTGCATCACCGGCATCACCGCCAACGAGCAGCGCTGCCGCGAACTGGTCGAACACTCGATCGGCCTGGTCACCGCGCTGAACCCGTACATCGGCTATGAAAACGCCACCCGTATCGCCCGCATCGCCCTGGAAAGCGGCCGCGGCGTACTGGAACTGGTGCGCGAAGAAGGCTTGCTCGACGACGCCATGCTCGCCGACATCCTGCGCCCGGAAAACATGATTGCCCCGCGTCTGGTCCCGCTCAAAGCCTGACCAACGCCCGCCCTGGCCACAGGGCACCGCTCACCAGGTCGAGGGACTAGACACCTCTCACCTTTTGAGGGCTTGGAGATTCTTCTCCAAGCCCTTTTTTTTGCCTGCTCCTTTACCTGCCCTTGAAACCGCCGCGCCCGCTTCGCGGTCGATCGCAGCCTGCGGCAGCGGCTACAGATCCAGGCCTTCGCGATACTTCGCCCGGGCTTTGGCCAGGCACAACCGGCCATCAGGGTAGATAATCGACCTCCCGCCGCGACCGGCAACGAATACCAAGGCATCCCGTCGATGGACCCGACGCACATCCAGGCCCTTCAACAACTGCGCAACCTGATCCCCATCGGCCTGCGCCACGCCCAAACCCTACTGGCCCGCTGCGCGGGCAATCCCCTGCAAGCCGCCGAGCTCTACAAGTCCGAGCTGTTGCAGTTACTGGTGGACAAGTCCGGCCTGCCTCCCGAGCAAGCCCGCGAACACCTGCACAACGCCGGCTACGACCTGAACCGTGCCCTGCACGCTATAGAAGAAGCACGCTTCACCCTGACCCAACGCATCCTGCGCAAACATCACCGAGACAAGGGCCGGGCCCTGGACCTGATCGCCCAGGCCATCGAAACCGAGGAGCAACTGCCGCGCCAGTACTGGCTGGCCTTCGCGCCACTGGAACAACTGGCACCGGCGCCGCGCTGCTTCATGGTGCTCCACGAGTGGCTGGCCTTTGAGGACTGGGAAGGCTTTGACAGTGCCCTGCACTTTCACCTGCCCCAGGTCATCGCCCAATTCAGGCACCTGCAACTGGACGCCCTGGCGGACACCCTGGAACAGGCCGATCAGCGACAGAAACACCTGAGGGCGAGCCATGCCGGGAGCGACAGCCCCAGCGCGTTGGCCGCGCGGATCAATCAGGACCCGCTCTTCAACAGCCACCGGGACGCCTACAACCGCTACCGAGCGCTGCTCGACGAGCGCCTGTTCGAGTGGGTGGAACAGCATATACGGCAGTTTCCAGCCTGAGCGGCGAATGGCCGGGGCGTTACCTGACATAAGGGCCTGGCCTGCCGCATCGCCAAACACAGTGACTTCATGCCGCCCCAGGAGTATCGACAAGGACTGCAACCGTTCTTGAGCACATGCCCGGTAACCCCCGAGCCGGCCTGATCCCGCTTGCAGATACTTTCCTTGAGGACCACAAACGCCTCCAAGGCCTCTTTCTTCCCCTGATAAAGCGACAACTTTTACTTGCTCTGTTTCATATACAAAACAAGTAAGCGATTTATCCCGCTTTTTGCGTTACCCGAACAAGCACCGACTTCTTGCAACTTCCCAGGCTTTGCCCGGGCAGTGTGCAATTTCGTGCCAAATAAGAAACTATGTTTCATATATGGAACGTTTCATTTTCAACCAAATAACTACAACTCATTAATAAACAAGGACTTTTAAACTAAAACACCGCGTTATAAAGCACTGGCATTGTTCATGCACTAAACGGCGTATCACCTATAAAACAGACCAGAGTACCTTCCCAATGGCTGTGAAAGAGATGTACGCCGTCGCCCCTCAATGGAATAAGCCCGCTCCCAAGGAAGATCTGGAGCCGACTGAAATTGAATTTCGCAATGTCGGCAAATGTTTCCCGGCCAAGGGCCAATCCGCAGCGCCATTCGCTATTCGCGAGGTGAACTTCAAGATTCGCCGGGGTGAAGTGGTATCGATCATCGGCCCTTCCGGTTGTGGCAAGAGCACCATCCTCAATATGGGTTCCGGCCTGTATCGCCCCAGCGAAGGCGAAGTATTCGTCAGCGGCGAGCCGGTCACCGGCCCGGTACGCCAGGTCGCCTTCATGTTGCAGAAAGACCTGCTGATGCCCTGGCGCAGCATCCGCCGCAACGTCGAGCTGGGCCTGGAGATCCAGGGCGTGCCCGCCGCGACCCGGCAGACCGTGGCCAACGACCTGCTCGAACGTTGCCACCTCAAGGGCTTCGCCGATCACTACCCGTTCCAGCTGTCCGGCGGCATGCGCCAGCGCGCGGCCCTGGCCCGGACCCTGGCCATCGACCCGCAGGTGCTGTTCCTCGACGAGCCGTTTTCCGCCCTCGACGCCCAGACCAAGATGATCCTGCAACAGGACATGGCGCGGATGCTCTACGACGAAAAGAAGACCGCCCTGTTCATCACCCACGACCTGATCGAAGGCATCGCCATGTCCGACCGGTTGCTGGTCATGAGCGCCCGCCCCGGCACCATCATCGAAGAAATCAGCATCGACCTGCCGTTTCGCGACAACCCGCTGGAGCGCCGCAAGCTGCCGGAAATCGGCCCGCTGGTGGGCCGCCTGATGGAGTTGCTGCAAGTCGGCGCGGACACCGAACTGCACTGATCACCGCCCTCGCGGCCCCCAACCGATTCAGGAGTCCCCATGCTCAAGTCTCTGTTTCAACGTCTTTGTGCATTCAGCCTGGGCCTCGGCCTGGCCTGCACGGCCCAGGCCCGGACCGACGTCACCTACCTGCTGCCGGCACCGCCCAACTCGCCGGCCTTCGCGCCCTGGATCATCGCCAAGGAGAAGGGTTACTACGCCGACCAGGACCTCAACCTGACCTTTATCGCCGCCAAGGGCGGGGTCGACGTGGCCAAGCAGATCGGTGCCGGTAATGCCTTGCTCGGCGGCGCCATCGGCGACACGCCGATCGTGGTCCGGGCCAATGGTATTCCGGTGCGCGCCGTGGCGGTGCTGGGCTCCGGCGGGGTGACCATGATCGCCACCAACGCCAAGGAAAATATCGAGTCCATCACCGACCTCAAGGGCAAGACCATGACGGTGATGTCCTACTCCGACACCACCTACTACGCCCTGCTCGCCTCGCTGCGCAAAGCCGGCCTGAGCAAGACCGACGTGAATATCCAGGCCGCCGGGCCGGCCGGGGTCTGGCAGCTGTTCTCGGCCGACAAGGCCCAGGCCATGGCGGGCGTGCCGGACTGGGTGGTCAACGCCGAAGAGGCCGGGGTGCGGATCAAGCTGATTCCCCAGGCGCAGATTTTCGAAAGCATGGCCCAGGCGATCCTCGCCTCCGACGACGCCATCAAGAACCAGCCCAAGGTCGTGCGCGGCGTGGTCCAGGCCACCCTGCAAGGCATGCGCGACATTATCCAGGACCCGCGCGCCGCCGCCGTGACCTTCGCCAAGGCCGTGCCGGCCTACGCCGGCAAGGAAGACTCGCTGGAGAAGGTTTTCAAGCTCTACGTCGAGCATGTCTACGCCAACCAGCGCGTGCTCGGCCACATCGATCCGCAGCGCCTGGACAAGGTCCGCCAGTTATACGTCAGCGAAGGCATCGTCAGCCAGGAGCCCAAGCTCGAGGACCTGTTCACCAACCAATTCGTCGACAGCCCGGTCGCCGCGCAATGAGCCACCGGGACAACAAGGTACGCACACGATGAAAAGCCTGAATAACTCCATGCTCGGCAGCGCCGCGCTGCTGGTCCTGTTCCTGGTGCTCTGGCAATGGGGCCCGGGCCTGCTCGGCATGCCCGAATTCGTCATGCCGCAACTGAGCCGCGTGGCCCAGGAAAGCCTGGTGATGTGGCACAGCGGCGGCCTGCTGCAACACACCCTGATCACCGCGCTGGAGATCATCGTCGGCTTCGGCCTCGGCGCCCTGCTGGGAGTGGTGATCGGCGTGTCCCTGGGCCTGTCGCCCGCCGCCGAAGCCATGTTGTCGCCCTACATCCTGGCCTTGCAGATCGCCCCGAAAGTCGCCTTCGCGCCGCTGTTCGTGATGTGGCTGGGCTACACCATCTACCCGAAGATCCTGATCGCCATCCTGATCGTGTTCTTCCCGGTGATGATCAACGTGCTCTCGGCGATCCGCACCGTCGATCCGGACATGATCAACCTGGTGCGCACCATGAACGCCAGCCGCTGGCAGATCTTCCGCCTGGTGGAGTTCCCCTCGGCCATGGCCGCGCTGTTCTCCGGCCTGCGCATCGCCTCGACCCTGGCGGTGATCGGCGTCACCGTCGGCGAGCTGGTCGGCGGCAACCAGGGCCTGGGCTTCTTGCTGGTGGACGCCGAGGGCCAGGGCAACACCGCCGGGGTGTTCGTCGCCATTGTCATGCTCACCCTGATCGGGGTGATCGCCTACGGCGCCGTGGTCTGGGCGGAAAAACGCGTCCTGCACTACATGCCCAAAGCCATGCTGAGCACCCAATAATGAACAGCCAGAATCTTCTGCTTGAAGGGCGCCGGGTGCTGGTCACCGGCGGCGCCCGTGGCCTGGGCTACGCCTTCGCCCAGGCCATCGGCCGGGCCGGTGCCCGGGTGGTGATCGCCGACGTGCTGCAAGAGCGCGTGCAGCAAGCCGCCAGCGAACTGCGGGCCCAGGGCCTGGACGTCCAGGCCGTGACCCTGGACCTGGCCCAACCGGCCTCCATCGACGCCTGCATCGCCGCCACCCTAAACCTGCTCGGCGGCCTCGACGGCCTGGTGAACAACGCCTCGATCACCAACTCCGGCGGCAAAGGCTGCGAAGAGCTGAGCATCGACACCTGGGACCAGGTGATGCAGGTCAACGTGCGCGGCACCTGGCTGATGACCACCGCCTGCCTGCCGGCCCTGCGCGCCAGCGGCCACGGCGCCATCGTCAACCTGGCCTCCGACACCCCGCTGTGGGGCGCGCCGAACCTGCTGGCCTACGTCGCCAGCAAGGGCGCGATCATCGCCATGACCCGCAGCCTGGCCCGCGAGCTGGGCGCCGACAACATCACGGTCAACGCCATCGCCCCCGGCCTGGTGCTGGTGGAGGCCACCGCCTACGTGCCCGAGGCACGCCACCGTTTGTACAACGACCAGCGGGCCATCCAGCGCCCGCAACTGCCCGAAGACGTCAGCGGCGCCGTGCTGTTCGCGCTGTCCGACCTTGCCCGCTTCATCACTGGACAAACCCTGCCGGTCAACGGCGGGTTCGTCATGCCTTGATCTGGAGACTGTCATGACCGATCTATCTGCCCAAAACGCCACCCCGAAAAGCTGGGACCGCCCTGCCGGCGCCAGCCTGGAAAGCTGGATGAACACGCGGATCGCCCGCTACCAGACACGCAAGTACGACTGGGACGCGCTGAAGTTCCAGGCCGACTACGACCCGAAATTCCGCCGCGCGCAAATGCGCTACATCGGCACCGGCGGCACTGGTGTCAGCAGTGACATGAACACCATTGCGTCGGAGCACTTCACCTTTTCCACCATGGTCATCCCGGCCGGCCACGAAGGCCCGCCGCACCTGCACATCGACGTCGAGGAAGTGTTTTTCGTGCTGCGCGGCAAGCTCAAGGTGGTGCTGGAAAAGGACGGCGAGCGCTTCGAGACCATCCTCACCGACCGCGACGTGATTTCCGTGCCGCCGGGCGTGTACCGCGAAGAGATCAACATCGGCGACGAAGACGCGCTGATGTGCGTGATGCTCGGCGCGAAAAAGCCGATCACCCCGACCTATCCGCCAGAGCACCCTCTGGCCTCGATCAAGCGCGGATAAGCCCATGTTGCCAGGCCTCTCTCAACCCGTATCGACGGCGGACCTCCAGGCCCGACTGGCCCGCGACTTTGCCCAGCGCCTGGTGCCCGTGGCCGGCGGCCGGCAGGCCCTGCGCGAATGCGGCGCGGGCCCGGCGATCGTGCTGCTGCACGGCATCGGTTCCGGGGCGGCGTCCTGGCTGCAGGTGGCCCGACAACTGGCGCCCCAGGCCCGGGTCATCGCCTGGGACGCGCCCGGCTACGGCGATTCCAGCCCCCTGGAATCCCCCGCGCCCAAGGCCGAGCACTACGCCGCCCGCCTGGTGCAGATGCTCGATGCCCTGGACGTCGAGGAATGCGTGCTGGTGGGGCATTCCCTCGGCGCGCTGCCGGCCCTGGCCTTCGCTCGCAGTTCACAGGCGAGCCGGGTGAGTCGCCTGCTACTGATCAGCCCGGCCCGGGGTTATGGCGCCCCGGAACGCGGCGAGCAGCGCCAGCAGGTGCGCCGCCAGCGCCTGGAGAACCTGGAGCATCTGGGGATCGCCGGCCTGGCCGAACAACGCAGTGCCCACATGCTCTCGCCCAACGCCGCGCCGCAGGCCCTGGCCTGGGTGCGCTGGAACATGGCGCGGCTCAACCCCGCGGGTTATCGCCAGGCCATCGAGCTGCTGTGCGGCGACGACCTGCTGCGCCACGGCCAACCCGGCATGCCCTGCGAAGTGCATTGCGGCGAAGCCGACCGCATCACCCCGGCCGAGACCTGCCTGACCCTGGCCAAGGCGCTGGGCGCCAGCTTCAACCTGATCGCCGACGCGGGCCACGCCAGCCCCATCGAACAACCGCTGGTGGTCGCGGGCCGCCTGGCCTTTGCCATCAAAGAATCCCTGACAGGTAGAACCCTATGAACGACTCCGATCCGCTGAAGGACGCTCAGGACAAATACATAGTGCCGGGCCTGGAGCGTGGCCTGTTGCTGCTCTGCGAGTTCAGCCGGCGCAACCGCACCCTGACCGCGCCGGAACTGGCCCGCCGCCTGGCCCTGCCGCGCTCGACCATCTTCCGCCTGCTCACCACCCTGGAAACCATGGGTTTCGTCACCCGCAGCGGCAACGAATACCGCCTCGGCATGTCGGTGCTGCGCCTGGGCTTCGAATACCTGGCGTCGCTGGAGCTGACCGAGCTCGGCCAGCCGCTGCTGGCGCGCCTGTGCGACCGCCTCAACTACCCGAGCAACCTGGTGGTGCGCGACGGCCGCTCGATCGTCTACGTGGCCAAGGTCTCGCCGCCCTCGGTGTTCTCCAACGCGGTCAACGTCGGCACCCGCCTGCCGGCCCACGCCACGGTGCTGGGGCGCATCCTCCTGGAAGACCTGTCCCTGGCCGAACTGCGCGAGCTGTACCCCGAAGAGCATCTGGAGCAGTACTCCCATAGCACGCCGAAAACCGTGCTGGAGCTGTTCGACATGGTCCAGGCCGACCGCCAGCGCGGCTTTATCAGCGGCGAAGGTTTCTTCGAATCGGCGATCTCCACGGTGGCCGCGCCAGTGCGCGACCAGAGCGGGCGCATCGCCGCGGCGCTGGGCGTGACCATCCCCACCACGCAGATCGGCCACGTCAATTTCGAGGAACTGCTGTCGCAGGTCCGCCGCAGCGCCGACGAGCTGTCACGCCTGCTCAACTACAACGGCGTGGCCCACGACGGGCAACAGCGCGTGACCGCCTTGATGAGGGATTGAGATGAGCCTTTATCAACTGCAAGGTCGCACCGCGATCGTCACCGGCGGCTCCTCGGGCATCGGCCTGGCCTGCGTCGAGCTGCTGCTGGAAGCCGGCGCCGCCGTGGCCTTCTGCGGACGCGACGGCGAGCGCCTGCACAGCGCCGAAGCCGGCCTGCGCCAGCGCTTCCCCCAGGCCCGGATGCTGGCCCAGGTGTGCAACGTGCTCGACGCCGAATCGGTCAGCGCCTTCGCCCATGCCAGCCAGGCCGCGCTCGGCGAGGCCAGCGTGCTGATCAACAACGCCGGGCAAGGCCGGGTCTCGACCTTCGCCGACACCAGCGACGCCGCCTGGAGCGAAGAGCTGAACCTGAAGTTCTTCTCGGTGATCAACCCGGTCCGCGCCTTCAAGGCCCAGCTGGAAAGCCAGCGCGAGGCCGCCATCGTCTGCGTCAACTCGCTGCTGGCCTGCCAGCCGGAACCGCACATGGTCGCCACCTCGGCCGCCCGCGCCGGGGTGATGAACCTGGTGCGCTCGATGGCCACCGAATTCGCCCCGCAGGGCATCCGGGTCAACGGCATTCTCATTGGCCTGGTGGAGTCCGGGCAATGGCGCCGGCGCTTCGAGGCCCGCGAAGAACGCGACCTCGACTGGGCGCAATGGACCGCCCAGCTGGCGCAACGCAAACACATTCCCTTGGGGCGCCTGGGCCTGCCGCTGGAAGCGGCCCGCGCGATCCTGTTCCTGGCCTCGCCTCTGTCGGCTTACACCACAGGCAGCCATATCGATGTATCCGGAGGCCTGTCCCGCCATGCGTAACGAAAACACTGTCACCGTGGGCGCTGCCATCACCGCCTTTCTCGAACAATGCGAGGTCAAGGCCGCGTTCGGCGTGATCTCGATCCACAACATGCCGATCCTCGATGCCTTTGCCGTGCGCGGCAATATCCGCTTCGTCATGGCCCGCGGCGAAGCCGGCGCCGCCAACATGGCCGACGCCTACGCCCGCACCACCGGCGGCCTCGGCGTGTGCCTGACCTCCACCGGCACCGCGGCCGGCAACGCCGCCGGCGCCATGGTCGAAGCGCAGACCGCCGGCACGCCGCTGCTGCACATCACCGGGCAGATCGAAACGCCGTACCTCGACCAGGAACTGGCCTACATCCACGAAGCCCGCGACCAGTTGAACATGCTCAAGGCGGTGTCCAAGGCGGCGTTCCGCGTGCGCAGCGTCGAGACCGCCATCAGCACCCTGAAGCTGGCGGTGCAGACCGCCCTGACCGCGCCGACCGGGCCGGTGAGCGTGGAAATCCCGATCGATATCCAGTCGACCTTTATCCCGATGCCCACCGACCTGTCGCCGTTGCCGATCCCGGTCGCGGTGCCGGCGCCGGAAGCCCTCGACCTGGTCGCCGAACGCCTGGCCGGGGCCAAGCGTCCGCTGCTCTGGCTCGGCGGTGGCGCCCGGCATGCCGGGGCGCAGGTCAAGCGCCTGCTGGCCATGGGCGTGGGCGTCATCACCTCGACCCAGGGCCGCGGCGTGGTCAACGAAGACGACGAGCGTTGCCTCGGGGCCTTCTCGCAGAACAAGCGGGTCGAGCAGTTCCTGCAAACCTGCGACGCGCTGCTGATCGCCGGCTCGCGGCTGCGCAGCAACGAGACCTTCAAGTACGCCCTGAAGCTGCCGCAGAACACCCTGCGCATCGACGCCAACCCGGCCATCGAAGGCCGCAGCTACGCCAGCGAACTGTTTATCTGCGGCGACGCCGCGCTGGCCCTGGAGGGCCTGGCCGACCGCCTCGAAGGCCGCCTGCAGACCGACCCGGACTTCCTCGCCGAACTCAAGGCGGTCCGCGAGCAATCGCGCAGCCAGCTGGTGGCCGACCTGGGGCCGTACTCGGCGATGGTCGAGCAGTTGCAGGCCAGCACCGGCCGCAACTTCTCCTGGGTGCGCGACGTGACCCTGTCCAACAGCATCTGGGGCAACCGCCTGCTGACCCTCTACCATCCGCGCGCCGGGGTCCACGCCCTCGGTGGCGGCATCGGCCAGGGCCTGGCGATGGGCATCGGCGCGGCTGTGGCCGCCGCCGAAACCGCGCCCGGGCGCAAGGTCTTCGCCCTGGCCGGCGACGGCGGTTTCATCCTCAACCTCGGTGAGCTGGCGACCCTGGTCCAGGAGCGCGCCAACCTGGTGATCCTGCTGATGAACGACCAGCGCTACGGGGTGATCCGCAATATCCAGGACGCGGTCTACGGCAGCCGCCATTGCTACGTCGACCTGCACACCCCGGACTACACCAAGCTCGCCGAGTCCCTGGGGCTGCGCCACGGCCTGGTCACCGACCTCAAGGACTTCGGCAAGGTGGTGGACAGCGCCCTGAGCCAGCCCGGCCCGTTCCTGCTGGAAGTCGACATGCTCAGCGTCGGCAACTTCGCCACCCAGTTCGCCGGCCCGCCCAACAGCGAAACCAAAGCCCAGAAGGCCACCGCCTGAGGATCGCGCCATGTTGCATATCACCATGATCGGCTGCGGCGCCATTGGCGTCGGCGTGCTCGAACTGCTGGAGCAGGACCCGCAGTTGTGCGTGGACTACGTCATCGCCTCCCAGGGTTCCGAAGCCCTGGTGCGCCAGCGCCTGGCCAGCTTCAAGCAGCCGCCGCAGGTACTCACCGCGCTGCCGGCCGACGCCCGTCCGGACCTGCTGGTGGAATGCGCCGGCCACCGGGCCATTGAAGAGCACGTGCTGCCGGCCCTGGAGCGCGGCATCGCCTGCCTGATCGTCTCGGTCGGCGCGCTGTCCGAAGTCGGCCTGGTGGAGCGCCTGGAAGCCGCCGCCGAACGCGGCCAGACCCGCATCGAACTGCTGCCCGGCGCCATCGGCGGCATCGATGCGCTGTCGGCGGCCAAGGTCGGCGGGCTGGACTCGGTCAACTACACCGGGCGCAAGCCGGCCCGCGCCTGGAAGAACACCCCCGGCGAGCAGGCCTGCGACCTCGACAGCATCAGCGAGGCCACGGTGATCTTCCAGGGCAGCGCCCGCGAAGCGGCGCGGCTGTACCCGAAGAACGCCAACGTCGCCGCCACCCTGTCGCTGGCCGGGCTGGGCCTGGATCGCACCCAGGTGACGCTGATCGCCGACCCCCACAGCGAGGAAAACGTCCACCACTTCGAAGCCCGGGGCGCCTTCGGCGGTTTCGAGTTGAGCTTGCGCGGCAAGCCGCTGCTGGCCAACCCCAAGACTTCGGCGCTGACCGTGTACAGCGTGGTCCGCGCCCTGGGCAACCACGCCCACGCGATATCCATTTAAGGAGCCGGTCGATGACCCTCGAACAGACTTTACCGATCTGCATCGCCGGCGAGTGGCGCCTGGGCCGCGGCGAGCGTTACGCCAGCCGCTACCCGGCCACCGGCGAAGCCGTGGCCTGGCTCAACGCCGCCGATCTGCAGGATGTCGAAGACGCCATCCAGGGCGCGCACCAGGCGTTCCTGCACAGCGGCTGGGCCCAGCGCAAACCCCACGAGCGGGCCGGCGTGCTGTACCGCATCGCCGAACTGATCCGTGAGCGCGGCGAAGAGCTTGCGCAATTGCAGCGCCAGGACAACGGCAAGCCGATCAACGAGACCCGCGCCCTGGTGGCCAGCGCCGCCGGCACCTTCCAGTTCTTCGCCGCGGCCTGCGAAACCCTGGAAGAAACCATCACCCCGTCGCGCGGCGATTTCGTCAGCATGAGCGTGTATGAGCCAATGGGCGTGGTCGCCGCGATCACCCCGTGGAACTCGCCGATCGCCAGCGAGGCGCAGAAGGTCGCGCCGGCCCTGGCGGCGGGCAACGCGGTGGTGATCAAGCCGGCGGAAATCACCCCGCTGCTGGCCCTGCGCCTGGCCCGCCTGTGCGAAGAAGCCGGCCTGCCCAAGGGCCTGGTCAGCGTGCTGCCCGGCAAGGGTTCGCTGCTCGGCGACGCCCTGACCCGGCATCCGCTGGTCAAGCGCGTGTCGTTCACCGGCGGCACCCGCACCGGCAAGCACATCGCCCATATCGCCGCCGACAAGATGATGCCGGTGTCCCTGGAACTGGGCGGCAAGTCGCCGACCATCGTCCTCGACGACGCCGACCTCGACCACGCCGTGGCCGGGGTGCTGTACGGCATCTTCAGTTCCTCGGGTGAAGCCTGCATCGCCGGCTCCCGGCTGTTCGTCGCCCGTGCCTTGTACGAGCCGTTCATGCAGCGCCTGGTGGCGGCCGCGGCCAACCTGCGGGTCGGCGACCCGGCCGACGAAAACACCCAGATGGGCCCGCTGATCAGCGCCGGCCATCGCGAATCGGTGGAGCGCTACGTGGCCCTCGGGCTGGCCGAGGGCGGCCGCCTGCTGCTCGGCGGCCAGCGCCCAACCGGCGGCATCTACGATCAAGGCTACTTCTACCCGCCGACCATCCTCGAAGGCCTGAGCAACAGCCAGCAGACCTGCCAGGAAGAAATCTTCGGCCCGGTGCTGGTGGCCATGCCCTTCGATGACGAAGCGCAGCTGCTGGAGCAGGCCAACGACAGCCTGTACGCCCTCGCGGCCGGGATCTGGAGCCGCGACTACAAGCGCGCCTGGGCCCTGGGCCGGCGCCTGCAGGCCGGCACGGTGTGGATCAACACCTACAAGCAGTTCTCGATCTCCACGCCCTTCGGCGGCTGGCGCGACAGCGGCCTGGGCCGCGAAAAAGGCCGCCTGGGCATCCTGCAGTACATGGAACAGAAGAGCCTCTATTGGGGCATGAACGAACAGCCACTGGCCTGGGCCGGTGTGCCACGAGAGGTAGCGCTATGAGCGTGTTAGGCATCGATGAAGTCACCTATGGCGTCGAGGATCTGGACACCTGCGTGCGGTTTTTCAGCGACTGGGGCCTCAAGCAGGTCAGCGCGCAGCCCGACGAGGTGATCTTCGAAACCCTCAACGGCTGCCGCGTGGTGCTCGCCGACCTGGACAAGCCGGGCCTGCCGCCCGCCATCGAGGCCGGCTCCACCGTGCGCGAAGTGGTCTGGGGCGTGGCCAGTGCGGCGGACCTGGCGCTGTACCGCCAGCGCATCGCCCATGACCCGGGGTTTGTCGAGGCCGACGGGCGCATCGGCTGCACCGATCCCAACGGCCTGGCGATCCGCCTGCAAGTGACCCGCAAGCGCGAGATCGACATCGAGTGCAGCGGCCACAACACCTGGCAGACCAAGGGCCGGATCAACAAGGCGGCGCCGGTCTATGAACGCGCGACGCCGATCGAAGTCGGCCACGTGGTGTTTTTCGTCAAGGACGTGAACGCCTGCGAAGCCTTCTACCACGAGCGTTTCGGCTTCCAGGCCTCGGACCGTTACCCGGACCGCGGGGCGTTCTTGCGCACCGCCGAGGAAGGCGGCCACCACGACCTGTTCATGCTGCAACTGCCGGCGCCGCGGGCCGGGCTCAACCACGTGGCGTTCACCGTGCGCGACGTGCACGAAGTGTTCGGCGGCGGCATGCACATCTCCCGCAGCGGCTGGACCACCGAGATCGGCCCGGGGCGGCACCCGGTGTCTTCGGCGTTCTTCTGGTACTTCAAGAACCCCGCCGGCGCGCTGGTGGAGTACTACGCCGACGAAGACCAACTGACCGGCGAATGGCAGCCACGCACCTTCGAACCGGGGCCCACGGTGTTCGCCGAATGGGCGATTGCCGGCGGCATCGACGGCCATACCCGGCGCCAGCAGAACGTCGAGGCGCCGCAAGGCAAATTCCTCACCGACAAACCGAAACCCTGAGCAGGAGTCGTCCATGCCTTCCCTGAACATTGCCATCGCCGGCGCCGGTATCGGCGGCCTGACCGCCGCCATCGCCCTGCGCGCCGGCCACCGGGTCACCGTGTTCGAACAGTCGAAAGCCTTCCTGCGGGTCGGCGCCGACATCAACCTCACGCCCAACGCGGTGCGCGCACTGGACGGCCTGGGCATAGGTGCCGCGGTGCGCCTGCCGGCCGCCCGGCCGACCCATCGCATCAGCCGGATGTGGGACAGCGGCGAAGAAACCTCGCGCCTGGAAATGGCCGACGCCGCCGAGCGCAAATACGGCGCGCCGCAACTGACCATCCACCGCGCCGACCTGCTGGCGGCCCTGGCCGAAGTGTTCCCGCTGGAGCAGGTGCAATTCGCCAAGCGCGTCGAGCGGGTGATGCAAGACGACGACGGCATCGCGCTGCACTTCAAGGATGGCAGCCAGCACCGCTGCGATGTCTTGATCGGCGCCGACGGCATCCACTCGGTGGTGCGCAACACGCTGTTCGGCGAAGAACATCCGCGCTTCACCGGGGTGGTGGCCTACCGCGCGGTGGTGCCGGCCGAGCGCGTGGCCCAGGTGCCGAACATCCAGGCCTTCACCAAATGGTGGGGCCCCAACCCGCAGAGCCAGATCGTCACCTTCCCGCTGAACCAGGGTAAGGACATCTTCATCTTCGCCACTACCGCCCAGGACAGCTGGCACGAGGAGTCCTGGACCAGTGCCGGCGACGCCGAGGAACTGCGCAGCCACTACCGGGCGTTCCACCCGGACGCCCGCGCCCTGCTCGACGCCTGCACCGATGTGCTCAAGACCGCGCTGTACGAACGCGATCCGCTGCCGTTCTGGTCCAGGGGCGCGATCACCCTGCTGGGCGACGCCTGCCACCCGATGATGCCGTTCATGGCCCAGGGCGCCGGCCAGGCCATCGAGGACGCGGTGGTGCTCGCCCGCTACCTGCACGACCTCGACAGCCCGGCGTCGGTCGCCGCGGCCTTGCAGGCCTACCAGCAGGCGCGCCTGGCGCGCACCAGCCAGATCCAGATCGGCTCGCGGGGCAACCAGTGGCTCAAGGACGGCGGCAACGCCGACTGGGTCTACGGCTATGACGCCTGGGCCGTGCCCACCGACAGCGCGGCCTGAACATGAGCGAGACATTGCTGGTGACCGTGCTGCTCAAGCACGACCAATCGAAGAACCTGGAAGACATCCAGCGCCACATGAAGCAGCAGGACTGGTGGGAGCGCTTCCCCCCGCAAGGCGTCGAGCTGGTGTCGTGGACCGTGGCCATGGGCCTGGGCCAGATCGTCACCCTGCGCTTGCCGCCGAGCCTGCTGCCGACCCTCAACGTCGAGCTCGAACGCTCGGCCTGGGGCGTGTTCGGCACTGAGGTTTTCCCGACATACGACTTTATCCCGGTGCGCGAAACGATCCGCGAACGGGTACGCAACGGAGGTCAATGACATGAACACCCACGAACGATTCCTCGAACCCCATCAGGCGCGCAAGCGGCCCAACACCCAGTTCGAAGAGCTGCTGGGCGATTCCATCGAGCGCGCTTTCGGCAATGGCGTGAGCGAGCTGCCGGCGCTGCTCGCCCACCTCAACCTGGCCGGGCCGCCCTGCCCGCTGACCAGCGGCGAGTGGACCGAGGATGCCTATAAAACCCTGATGGCCCGGCTGGGCGAATGACCCGGCAGAAGGAATAACAAGATGAATACGCAACTGACCGTCGACCCTGTTGAAAATCACCTGGCCAATGGTCTCAAGGACCTCTGGTTCCCGGTATTGCCCTCGGACCTGCTGGGCGAGAAGCCGGTATCGGTGCGCCGCCTGGGCTACAAGATCGCCCTGTGGCGCGACAACGATGGCAGCGTCCATGCCCTGGAAGACCATTGCCCGCATCGCGGCGCGCCGCTGTCCCAGGGGCCGGTGCTGGGTGATCGCCTGCAATGCCCTTACCACGGCGTCGAAGTGCGCTGCGACGGCACCGTGACCAAGGTGCCCGGCAGCCCCGGCTGCAAGCTCGAAGGCAGCCGGCCGACGCGGATGTTCCACACCCGCGAAGCCGCCGGCGCGATCTTCCTGTTCAACGCCACCGACCCGCACTTGGAAACCCCGCCGGAACTGGTGCTGCCGGAGCAGCTGAGTTCCCCCGAGTGGAGCAGCTTCGTCTGCTACACCGAGTGGAAAGGCGACTACCGCTACGTGCTCGACAACGTCATGGACCCGATGCACGGCACCTACCTGCACAAGATGTCGCACTCGATGAGCGAAGGCGAAGCCACCGCCAAGTTCGTCACCCGCGATACCGACAACGGCTTCTTCTTCGAGAAGGAAGGCCAGCGCGGGGTGAACTTCGACTGGACCGAGTTCATGGACAACGGCTGCCACTGGCTGCGCCTGGAAATTCCCTACCCGAAAACCGGCGGCCCGGGCGGCAACTTCACCATCATCGGCAGCTACACCCCAAGCAGCCGTTCGCTGGCGGCGGTGTTCCACTGGCGCTGCCGTCCGCTGACCGGCTGGCAGCGCGACACCTGGCGCTTCCTCTACAAGAACCGCCTGGAAGCGCGGCACTGGGCGGTGCTGGAGCAGGACCGGGTGCTGCTGGAGTTCATGGAGCCGGACGCCAACCAGCGCGAAAACCTCTACCAGCACGACCTGGGCGTGGTGCGGCTGCGGCGCTACCTGAAGAACGCCGCCAAGGCCCAGCTCGAACTGATCGAAGCGAAGCAGTTGCCATGAACCGGGCCGTGCACCGGGTGCGCAGCGCAGCCGTGGCCGAGCCGGCCGGCGCCAGTTGGTCCAATGCCCTGGTGATTGGCCGCGAGGTGCTGCTGTCCGGCATGACCGCGCACCCCGCCAGCCGCGAGGCCGTGCAAGCCGGCGCGGCGCTGGATGGCTACGCCCAGACCCTGCTGGTGCTGGGCAAGATCCAGGCCTTGGTGGAAGCCGCCGGCGGCCACATCGGCAATATCTGTCGGCTGACGGTGTACCTCACCGACATCGCCGACAAGGAGCAGGTGGGCCGCGCCCGGCGCGATTTCTTTGCCGGGCAGGAGCTGTTCCCGACCTCCACCCTGGTGGCGGTCAGTGCGTTGGTGTTTCCCGAATTACGGGTCGAAATCGAGGCCGACGCCCGGCTCGATGTCGACCTGCGTACCGTCATAGAGGTGAACGATGTCTAAACCCTCCTTCCTCACCGCCCGCGTCCACACCCTACGCTACGAAGCCGAAGGCATCATCAGCGTCGAGCTGCGGCCCCTGGGCGATACGGTGTTCCCGCCGTTCGACGCCGGCTCGCACATCGACCTGCACCTGGCCAACGGCCTGGTGCGCAGTTACTCGCTGCTCAACTCGCCCAGCGACCAGGGCCGTTATGTGGTCGGCATCCTGCGCGACCGCAACAGCCGCGGCGGCTCGGAATACGTGCACAGCCAGCTGCGGGTCGGCATGCACCTGTCGATCGCCGCGCCGCGCAACAACTTCGAACTGGAACCGAGCGCCAGCCACAGCGTGCTGGTGGCCGGTGGCATCGGCATCACGCCGATCTACTGCATGTTCCGCCAACTGCTGGCCCTGGGAAAATCCGCCGAGCTGATCTACTGCGCGCGCTCGCGCCAGGAGGCCGCGCTGGTGGAAGAGCTGAGCGGGCTCAAGGCCCGGGTGATCTACCACTTCAACGACGAGAAAGGCGCGCCGCCGGACCTCGCCGCCTACCTCGCCGGCCAGCCGGCGGACACGCACTTCTACTGCTGCGGCCCGACGCCGATGCTCGATGCCTTCGAAGCCACCTGCGAGCGCCTGGGTTATCCCCATGCCCATATCGAGCGCTTCGCCGCCGCCGAGTTGCCGCCCAGCGCAGACGCCCAGAGCAGTTACAGCGTCGAGCTGAAAAAGTCCGGCAAGACCCTGTCCGTGGAGCCCGGCCTGAGCCTGCTGGATGTGCTGCTCGAAGCCGGCTGCGACATCGACCACAGCTGTCGCGAAGGGGTCTGCGGCTCCTGTGAAACGCGGGTGGTGGAAGGCGAGATCGACCACCGCGACGGCGTGCTGACCAAGGCCGAACGGGCGGCCAACCGATCGATGATGGTCTGCGTTTCCGGCTGCAAGAGCCGGCGCCTGGTGTTGGACCTCTAGCACGCTATGTAATTGCTACGTAACGGTTACGTAATTGCTACGTAATCGTTGCCAGGCAAAGGCTGTACGGCTATTACATACCGCCAAAACCGCTGGAAGGCTGCAAAACGACCGCTGTAGCCGCTGCCGAGCCTGCGAGGCTGCGATCGGTTGCGCAGCAGCCGCAAAACCTGCCAACCGCACTTCCATTGATGCACCCCGGCGTCCGGATGGCGGCCCCTGCGGTGCCATTCGCCGCCTCGCGGGCTCGGCAGCGGCTACAGGCAGTGATGTCGGCCTTTTTTAGGCTCGCGGTTTATGGCGAAAAATGAACTTTCGCTGTAACCGACAGGCATCTGATTGTTCACCAGTAAAACAAACTTCCTGCCCGCTTATTTAACAGCGTGCAATAAAGACGCACCTATAACGCGCAACTTTGTTACCCACTTTCCCCGCTGTTTCACAGGCTGCACAGAAGCCTGTGTTTCCCATATAAACAATTGTTTTCAATAAGCTTTTCATAAACATCCAAGATGCAGGATGCCTGGCACAGTTCCTGCTCTACCCCCTGTAAATCCACGGGCCAAACGGCGTTCCACCGATAAAACAACAATAACCAGCACTTAATCCGGCAAGACCCACTCCCGCCACAGTTGCCTTATCAGGCAAGCGGGTAAGTGTTGCCGATCATCAAGTAGCGCCGAGCATTAAAGGTGAGGTCAAAAATGAAACGTCATGTCTTATGTGCAGGATTGATGGTAGTCAGTTGCGCAAGTTTCGCCGTCGAACCCATTCCTTCCGCCCCCGTGCGGGCCAACGCCGCCAGCAAGCCTTTTCCGCATATTTCCTGGCGCAGTGACGACGGCGACAGCAGCCTGGATATCGGCGGCGCGCTGCGCACCAATTACCGCGACGAACATTGGGACACCACCGAGAATAACGGCCGGTTCCTGTTCGACACCTTCCGCCTGGATGTGCAAGCCACCTACAAGAACCTCTACAGCGATATCGGCTACTGGTTCCAGGACGACGGCAAGCGCTCCATCGATCGCGGCTTCGTCGGCTACCGACTCAACGCCAACGCCAGCCTGCAACTGGGGGCGCCGTTCAAGCCCTTCGGCCTGGAGCCCTATCCGCAGTTCGGCTGGAGTTATCACATCCCGTTTTTCATGGGCTACGGCGTGAGCGCAGGCTCGGGCCTCAAATACACCTACAAGGATCAGGACTGGGACGTGCAGCTCGGCTACTTCCCGCGCATGTTGCCCACGGATATTCGCTACTCGCCGGAGGTCGGGCGTTACGCCGACCTCGATAACAACGCCATTGCCTTCACCCAGTCGCGCCAGGACAACGAGAAGCGCAACCAATTCAACGCCCGCGTGGCGCGGACCTTCAACAGCGATGGCTGGAAGACCGAGATCGGCGCCTCGCTGGCCACCGCCCAGCTCTACAACGCCACCACCAGGGACGATGGCGACTACTGGGCCGCGGGCGTGCACGCGGTCATCAGCAAGGGTCCGTGGACCGTCACCACCCAGGGCATCCGCTACGAGTTCGATCCCCAGAACCCGACCGGCGTCAGCCAGGATTCGGTGCTGATGGGCGGCAACGGCCTGACCCCGGCGTACCTGATCGCCTCCAAGGCCACCATCGCCTCGTTCAACGTCGGCTACGACATCTACACGCCCAAGCTCGGGCAATTGAAGAAGATCAAGCTGTACAACGACTACAGCCGGATGATGAAAGACCGGAGCGGCTGGGACGACTCGCAGATGTACACCGTGGGCGCGCAGTTCCTGGCCATGCCGATCATGGCCTGGGTCGACCTGACCTGGGCCCGGAACGCCAACCCCTACGGTGGCGCGGAGAACGGCAGCGGCTTCACCAGCACCAGCTCGGTGGGCAGCAACCAGTGGTACTACCGGACCAACGTCAATATCGGCTACTACTTCTGAGGCCTGCCGGACCGCGCCGCATTTTCGTTGACGTTCATCGCGAGCAAGCTTCGCTCCTACGGAGGCGATAAAGCGTGCCGAGGCGCTCGATTCAGCCCCTTTCCCCGTCTGCCGTTCCTCGGCTCGACGCGCTATATGCAGACGGCGGGCGCGCGCACCGGTATAGTGCGCCCCCTCTTCACATGGACAGCCGTCGGTAACGAGGCTCAACCCCATGGGAAACCCGAACTAATAACAACCCGCGAATTGGAACCGGGACGAACACTCGCCCCACCTGTCGTGCTGCCCGCGCGACGGTGTGTAACTCGATGTTTCGGACCGCCCAGCTTCTGCCTTTACAAAAAACAGCGAGGAATACTCCATGCTCGAAGTCATCAACGACTTCCTCTCAGGGAAAGTACTGATCGTGCTCATTGTCGGGCTCGGTAGCTACTTCACGATCCGCTCGCGTTTCGTTCAATTGCGCCATTTCTTCCACATGTTCGCGGTGTTCCGCGACAGCCTCAAAGGCAGCGCCGGGCAACTCAGCTCGTTCCAGGCCCTGATGCTCAGCCTTGCCGGCCGCGTCGGTGCAGGCAACATCGCCGGTGTCGGCATCGCCGTGACCCTCGGTGGTCCGGGTGCGGTGTTCTGGATGTGGGTGACCGCACTGGTCGGCATGTCCAGCAGCTTCTTCGAATGTACCCTGGCCCAGGTCTACAAGCGCGCCGATGGCGACGGCCTGTACCGTGGAGGTCCGGCTTACTACATCCAGCACGGCCTGAAGCTCAAAGGCATGGCGGTGGTGTTCTCGATCCTGCTGCTGGTCACCTACGGCTTCGCCTTCATCGGCCTGCAGTCCTACACCGTGACCCACTCGCTGCAGAACGCCTTTGCCTTCGACCCACAACACACCGGTATCGTCCTGGCGGTGCTGCTGGCCATCACCTTCATCGGCGGTATCAAGCGCATCGCATCGGTGTCCGACCTGCTGGTACCGATCAAGACTCTGGCCTATATCGGCGTGACCCTGTACGTGATCGGCACCCAGATCGAACAGGTCCCAGCCATGCTGGAAACCATCTTCAAGAGCGCCTTCGGTCTCGACCCGGCCTTCGGCGGCTTGCTCGGCAGCGCAATTGTCATGGGCGTGAAGCGTGGCGTATTCGCCAACGAAGCGGGCCTGGGCAGTGCGCCGAACGTCGCCGCCGTGGCCGCCGTGAAGCACCCGGGCGCCCAAGGCGTGGTCCAGGCTTTCAGCGTGTTCCTCGACACCTTCGTGATCTGCACCTGCACCGCGCTGCTGATCCTGCTGTCGGGCTTCTACACCCCGGGCTTCGAAGGTGACGGCATCGTCCTGACCCAGAACTCGCTGGCCGCCGTGGTCGGTGACTGGGGCCGCATGTTCGTCAGCGTCGCGCTGTCGCTGTTCGTTTTCACCTGCATCCTCTACAACTACTACCTGGGCGAGAACAGCCTGCAGTTCCTCACCCGCAACCGCGCTGCGCTGATGACTTTCCGCGGCCTGGTGCTGGCGCTGGTGGTCTGGGGTTCGATGCAGGACCTGTCGACCGTGTTCGCCTTCGCCGACATCACCATGACCTGCCTGGCCTTCGTCAACCTGGTGGCCCTGGCCATGCTGTTCAAGGTCGGCCTGCGCGTGATGCGCGACTACGACGAGCAGCGCCGCGCCGGCGTCAGCCAGCCAGTGTTCGACTCCAGCAAATTTACCGATCTGGACCTGGACCTGAAGGCCTGGCCGACCAGCCCGTCGGTTGCTGCCGAGGCCGACGTTCAGCCGCAAGGTATTCCCGCAGCGCAACGCTGATCGGGTAAAAACCGGGCGCATGTCTTGCGCCCGGCGTGACACAAGCGGCTGTCAGCTTCATGCTCGACCGCACGCTGTCATCGTTCCGGAGACTCCCCAATGAATGCCAACACCTATCCTGCCGCGCAGAACGTCATGGTGCTCTACACCGGCGGCACCATCGGTATGCAGGCCAGCGCCCACGGCCTGGCCCCGGCCTCGGGTTTCGAGGCGCGGATGCGCGACTACCTGCACAGCCAGCCCGAGCTGGTGGTGCCCGACTGGCGCTTTCGCGAGATGGCGCCACTGATCGACAGCGCCAACATGACCCCCGCCTACTGGCAGCGCCTGCGCGAAGCCGTGGTCGATGCGGTCGATGTGCAAGGCTGCGACAGCGTGCTGATCCTGCACGGCACCGACACCCTGGCCTACAGCGCCGCGGCCATGAGCTTCCAGCTGCTGGGCCTGCCCGCCCGCGTGGTGTTCACCGGCTCGATGCTGCCGGCCGGGGTGACCGACAGCGATGCCTGGGAAAACCTCGGCGGCGCCCTGGTCGCCCTCGGCCAGGGCCTGGCGCCGGGCGTGCATCTGTACTTCCACGGTGAACTGCTGGCGCCGACCCGCTGCGCGAAAATCCGCAGCTTCGGCCGTCATCCGTTCGCGGCGTTGCAGCGCCAGGGCGGCGCAGCCAAGGCGACGTCGATTCCAGCGCAGCTGGATTACCGCCAGGCCAAGCAACTGGCCAGGGTCGGCGTATTGCCGCTGGTGCCGGGGATCGCCGCCGAACAACTCGACGCCCTGCTGGGCAGCGGCATCCAGGCGCTGGTGCTGGAGTGCTTCGGCAGCGGCACCGGGCCGAGCGATAACCCGCAGTTCCTGGCCAGCCTGCAACGCGCCCGGGAACAGGGCATCGTGGTGGTCGCCATCACCCAATGCCATGAAGGCGGCGTGGAGCTGGACATCTACGAGGCCGGCAGCCGCCTGCGCGGCGTCGGCGTACTGTCCGGCGGCGGCATGACCCGCGAAGCGGCCTTCGGCAAGCTCAACGCCCTGCTGGGCGCCGGCCTGGACAGCGCCGAAGTGCGGCGCCTGGTGGAACTGGACCTGTGCGGCGAGCTGAGCTGACAGCACGTCATCGTTCACCTTCATCGCGAGCAAGCTCGCTCCTACAGAAGCTCCACAGTCCCTTGTAGGAGCGAGCTTGCTCGCGATAGCCGCAACGCGGCGATCCAGCCGCCGCCCCACGCCATCGTTGGAATTTGTCGCAGGCGCGGCATACAAATTGCTCCGTTTTCAGCATCCCCCGGGCTGGAAACGGACATGCTGCACTCCCACCTCACCACCCTCAACGCCGTCTCGCTGGTGCTCAACACCTTCAAGGACCAAGGGCTGCCCAGTGACGCGCTGCTGGCCGGCAGCGGCATCAACGCCGCCGACCTGAGCCGCGCCGACACCCGCATCACCACCAACCAGGAAATGCTGGTGTGCGCCAACGCCGTGGCCCTGCAACGGGATATCGGCCTGGAGCTGGGCCGGCGCATGCACGTCTCCAGCTACGGCATGCTCGGTTATGCCCTGCTCACCAGTGCCACCTTAGGTGACGCTTTGCGCCTGGCGCTGCGTTATCCGGCGCTGTTGGGAACACTTTTCGAGCTGAGCCTGGAAACGGATGGCGAGCTGATCTGGCTGACCGCCGCGGATTACCGCGAGAACCCGGCGCTGGCGACCTTCAATATCGAGTTCTGCCTGGTGTCGATGAAGGTCATCTGCGACGACCTGCTGGGCCATCCACTGCCCTTGCGCGGTGCCCGCTTCGACTACCCCGCCCCCGATTACCAGCGCCGCTATGCCGAGCGCTTCGACTGCCCGCTGCAATTCGATGCAACCTGCAATGCCTTCGCCTTCGACCGGCGCTGGCTCGAACAGCCGCTGCCCCTGGCGGACGCCATCACCCACCAGGCCATGGCCGAACGCTGCCGCAAGCAGAACACCGAATTCACCGGGCGCCAGGCGTGGCTGGGGCGTATCCGCCAGCTGCTGGCGGCGCAACTGGACGCCGCGCCGGGACTGGAAGGCCTGGCCGAACAGATGAACTGCTCGGCCCGCACCCTGCGCCGGCACCTCAAGGACCTGGGGTGCAGCTATCAGGAACTGCTCGACGAGCTGCGCTTCGAGCGGGCCAAGCAGATGCTCTGCGAGGACGACCTGCCGATCTACCGCATCGCCGAAGCCCTGGGCTTCAGCGAAACCGCGAGCTTCCGCCATGCCTTCGTGCGCTGGAGCGGCGTCGCCCCGAGCCAGTTCCGGCCCTGACACAAACCCCGGCATAAAACCGCCGATTGCATTACATTGCCGGCCTTTCATACCGGCAAGGGACTGCAAACGTGAACTTCTTTACAGGCATCGTTGCCAGGCACATCCGCTTTTGCGCGAACGGCCTGGCGCTGCTGATGCTCGCCATCGCCCCCGCCGTCCAGGCATTCGACCTGGACCTGGCCAAGATCAAATGGTGGCAAGTCTCCCGCGGTATCGTCCTGGACGAGCCGGAAACCGCCACCCTGCAGATCAAGCCGTTCCCCCTGCCAGGCCTTGAGCAACTGCCGGCGCGGATCGTGCTCAGCCAGTACCGCGGGCTGTTTTATCTCAACGCCTACCAGGACGCGCAGTACCAGCAGCGCATCTACAAGTCGCCGCCCTTGCCGCTGTTCAGTCCCGAGGAACTGCGGGCCTGCGTCTCGCCGGACGACCCGATCCAGGTCTCGGACAACTGGCCGCCGAGCAATCAGCTCGAAGTCGGGCTGAGCCTGACGCCCTTGAGCTTCAATTGCATCAGCCCGGACTGGCAGCTCAGCCAGCGTTATCTGCTGATCGACCAGCGCTATCCGCAGCAGCCGATGCTGGCCATCAGTCACCGCCGCGACCTGACCCAGATGGACTTCACGCCACTGCAACCGATCGGCACCGAGATCGAGCAACAGTGGTTGTACGCCCTGCAGCGCTTTCCTGCGTGGTTCCGGCCCTTCAGCAGCGGCGCAGGTCCGATCACCTTCAATGCCTATGTGCCAGCGGCCACGGCGGATGACGTCTGGGCGCGGTTCCGCGAACTCCACGAGCAACTGCGCAAAGCCAAGGACAAGGGGCCGGGCATCCGCCAGGTAGAAGACTTCTTCGCCGCCCATGACTTTCGCACCATGGCCCAGGACCACAGCGAATACCCGGGCCTGCTCAACGACATCGCCTACTGGACCAGCGAGGCCGGCCAGCTGAAAACCGCCCGCCCCTGGCTGCTGGAGGTGCTGCGCCGGGAACCCGGGCGCATGCCGACCTACCTCAACCTGGCCGACCTGGACTGGGCCCAGTTCGAACAACGGCCGCTGGACAACATCCACCAGGGCCGCGCCATCGAGCGCTATCGGCTGTATTGCGGCCTGCGCCTGCAACGCCAGTTGAGCGTGCCGCCGCGCGTATTGCAGCGCCTGGGCCTGAAGTCCGCCAACCCGCAGGCGTGCCAGGGCTTCTGGCCGCTGGTGGCCGCCGTGGATGCCGGCGACGCGGCCGAGGTCCGGCGCTTGCTGGCCAGCGGCGTCAGTGGCGAAGTCATGGCCGACGACGGGCGCAGTGCCCTGCTGCACGCCCTGGATGCGCCAAACCTGGAGATCGCCCGACTGCTGCTGGCCCACGGCGCCCATACCAGCGGCCAGTACAAATGGACCACCCTGGCCCTGCAGGCCATGGAGCGCGACCTCAAGGACAGCCCCGACCTGAACCAGGGCGGGCGCCTCAAATTCCTCCTGGAAGCCGGGGTCGCCGTCGACGAGCAAAACAGCCGGGGCTACACCCCGCTGATGCAACTGGCCGAGCAGACACGCAACCTCGAAGGCTTCACCTGGCTGCTGCAACACCCGCAGAACCTCGAACTGCGCACCGTGGATGACAACGAAACCGCACTGTACCGGGCGTTCTGGGGCAACAACTACACGGCCATGAGGCAACTGATCGAAGCCGGTGCCAATCTCAACCTGAACTACGGTCGTGGCACCTGCTCCAACCAGCAACCCGGCGGCCAGAGCCTGCTGACGTTCGTCGCCGACAAGACCTCCGCCGACGACAAGTCCCCCACTGTCAGCCAGCAGGAGACCCTGGACATGTTCACCCTGCTGCTGGAGAAAGGCGCAGATCCGAATGCCGGCCAGCGCTGCGAGAAAAACAGCCGCGCCCTGCTGCTGGGTATCCTCACCCGGAAAAAACGCGAGGACATGCTCCAGGTGCTGCAGCGCTTCGATCAAGCGCCGCCCGCAAGCTGACCCCGCTGGCGCCCCGCAATGGGGCGCCGTGCTGTTTCAAGGGGCGAATTGCGGACACAGGTTTTGGCCATATCGATCCCCTTTTGGCCGCTCCTGCCGTTCTCCAAAAGCCCCGGCGCCGCAAGACTGTGAGCACCGAACCAGCCTGCGGAGAACAAGAAATGCTGACGATCTACTCGGACGATCACCACCTGCACCACGGCCGCTGCGAACTGATCGACGGGCAACTGATGCCCTGCTTCGAAATGCCGTCGCGCGCCGACCACGTGCTGGACCGCGTGAAGTATCGCAACCTGGGCCCGGTCGAGGCGCCCAGGGACTTCGGCCTGGGGCCCATCGAACGCATCCACAGCCGCGCCTACCTGGACTTCTTCAAGGGCGCCTGGGACCGCTGGGCCGCCCAGGGCATCGACGGCGACCTGCTGCCCTACACCTGGCCGGCGCGCACCCTGCGCAGCGTGATCCCCACCAGCCTGCACGGCCAGCTTGGCTACTACAGCTTCGACGGCGGCGCGCCGATCACCGCCGGCACCTGGCAGGCGGCCTACAGCGCCGCGCAAGTCGCCCTGACCGCCCAGGCGGTGATCCAGCGCGGCGCGCGCAGTGCCTTCGCCCTGTGCCGGCCACCGGGACACCATGCCGCCGGCGACCTGATGGGCGGCTACTGCTACCTGAACAACGCGGCCATCGCCGCCCAGGCCTTCCTCGACCAGGGCCACAAGAAGGTCGCGATCCTCGACGTCGACTACCACCACGGCAACGGCACCCAGTCGATTTTCTACGAACGCAGTGACGTGCTGTTTACCTCGATCCACGGCCACCCGGAAGCCGAATTCCCGTTCTTCCTGGGGTATGCGGACGAACTCGGCGAAGGTGCCGGCGAGGGCTTCAACTTCAACTACCCGCTGCCCGCCGGCAGCGGCTGGGACAGCTGGAGCGCGGCGCTGGAACAGGCCTGCGAGGAAATCCGCGGTTATGGCGCCGACATAGTGGTCGTATCGCTGGGCGTGGACACCTTCAAGGACGACCCGATCTCACAGTTCAAGCTCGACAGCCCGGACTACCTGGCCATGGGGCAACGCATTGCCGCCCTGGGCACGCCGACGCTGTTCGTCATGGAAGGCGGCTACGCCGTGGAAGAGATCGGCATCAACGCCGTCAACGTTCTCGAAGGCTTTCAAAACGCCCAGTGAAGGAAACCCGCCACATGAACAGGCTCAAAAGCTACCTCTTGCCCGCGCTCTGCGCGGCGCTGCTGGGCAGTGCCGCACAGGCTGAAGAACGCACCCTGCGCGTCTACAACTGGTTCGACTACATCACCCCCAAGGCCCTGGAAGACTTCAAGGCCGAGAACAGCCAGGTCAAGCTGGTCTACGACATCTTCGACACCAACGAGGCGCTGGAAGCCAAGCTGCTGACCGGCAACTCCGGCTACGACGTGGTGGTGCCGTCCAACGTGTTCCTCGCCAAGCAGATCGAGGCCGGGGTGTTCCAACCGCTGGACCGCAGCAAGCTGCCGAACTGGAACCACCTCGATCCCAAGCTGATGCAGCTGATCGAGGCCAACGACCCGGGCAATAAGTTCGCCGTGCCCTACATGTACGGCACCATCCTGATCGGCTTCAACCCAGCCAAGGTCAAGGCCACCCTCGGCGAGAGCGCGCCGGTGGACAGCTGGGACCTGATCTTCAAGGAAGAGAACATCAGCAAGCTCAAGCAGTGCGGCGTGGCCCTGCTCGACTCGCCGTCGGAGATCCTGCCGCTGGCCCTGCAGCACCTGGGCCTGGACCCCAACAGCAAGCAGCCGGCGGACTACGCCAAGGCCGAAGCGCTGCTGCTGAAGATCCGCCCCTACGTCACCTACTTCCACTCGTCCAAGTACATGGCCGACATCGCCAATGGCGACATCTGCGTGGCGGTGGGGTATTCCGGCAGCTTCTCCCAGGCCGCCAACCGCGCCAAGGAAGCCAAGAACGGCGTGGTAGTAGACATGCGCCTGCCCAAGGAAGGGGCGCCGATCTGGTTCGACATGCTGGCGATCCCCAAAGGCGCGAAGAACCCGGACGATGCCTACCGCTTCATCAACTACCTGCTGCAACCCAAGGTGATCGCCCCGGTCAGCGACTTCGTCGGCTACCCGAACCCGAACAGGGACGCCACCGAGCAGGTCGATCCGTCGATCCGCAACAACCCCAACCTGTACCCGACCGACGCGGCGATGAGCACGCTGTACACCTTGCGGCCGCTGCCACGGGACGCGGAACGGGCGCGGACCCGGGCCTGGACCAAGATCAAGGCCGGGACCTGATTACCCGGCGTCCGTAGGAGCGAGGCTTGCCCGCGATAGGGGCGCCGCAGTGTATCGGCTACACCGCGTTATCGTTCATCGCGGACAAGCCTCGCGCCTACGGAAGCTCAGCAGCCCGTCAGCCCTTGCGACTGACGCTCCTCGGCAAAGAACCACGGCCGCAGGCGCACGCCCACGCCGTTGCCGATAAAGGCCGCCACCAGCCACAGCCAGCCGTGCAGGCTGCCGGAGGCGATGCCGCTGAAGTAGGCGCCGATGTTGCAGCCGTAGGCCAGGCGCGAACCGTAACCCAGCAGCAAACCACCGATCACCGCCGCCACCAGCGAGCGCGCGGGAATCTTCAGGCTTGGCGCGAAACGCCCGGCCAGGCCCGCCGCCAGCAAGGCGCCGAAGACGATGCCGATATCCATCACGCTGGTGATGTCCTGCCACACCGGCGCGGCCAGGGCCTTGGCGTTCGCCGCGCCCTGCCAGAACACCCAACTGCCGACATCCACCCCCAGCCCGCTGGCGACCTTGGCGCCCCACAGGGCAAACGCCGAGGTGATGCCCCAGGGCCGGCCGGCCAGGGCCAGGGTGGCGAAGTTCAACAGGGCCAGGGCGACCGCGCCCCACACCAATGGCCAGGGCCCGCGCAGCAGGCGGCGCCAGCCCTGGTGCGCGCTGTCGACCGGCGCTTCCAGCGTGCCGTGGCGGCTCTTCTCCAGGCGTACCGTAACCAGGGCGATCAGGGCGAACAGACCGAGGCTGAGCCCCAATGCCGGCGCCACGCCGAAGCGCTGCACGATGGACACCGGCGGCAGCGACGGCAAGGCGAACCACCAGTCCACATGGTGGGTGGCGATCAGCGAACCGCAGATGAAAAACAGCAGGGTCACCAGCATCCGCGCGTTACCGCCGCCCACGGTGAACAGCGTGCCGGACGCGCAACCACCGCCCAGCTGCATGCCGATGCCGAAAATGAACGCACCGACAATCACCGAGACGCCGGCCGGCGCCACCAGCCCCGTGACCGGCGAACCGAACAGGCTGCCCGCGCCCAGAGCCGGGAAGAACAGCAGCACCGCCAGCGCCAGCATGACCATCTGCGCCCGCAGGCCGGCGCCGCGACGATCGCGGATAAACACCCGCCAGGCCGAAGTGAAACCGAAGGCGGCGTGATACAGGGTCAGGCCCAGGGCCGCGCCCAGCAGCAACAGCCACACCTGGCGCGAGCCGACCTGGGCCTGCAGGAATACAGCGCCGGCCAGCAGCACGATCAAAGCGAACAAGGGCGCGCCGAACTTGCGTTCGGGCGTCGCGGAAAGAGTCAGGCTCATAAGGGTTCTCGACAAAGACAATGGCCGCGAGTATAGCCGTCACACGCCCCAGGCCCGGCGCAGACGCTCCAGGGCACAGGCGATAGCGGCCTCGGGCACCGCGGCGAAGCCCAGCACCAGGCCAGCGCGCTGGTCCGCCGGCTGGGGCGAGTCCGGCAGCCAGTAGTTGCTCAGGCCGTTGATCTCGACATCCACGGCGGCGGCCTTTTCCACCAGTTCGCGCTCCCGCGCCAGGCTCTGCACCGGGATCGTCAGGTGCAGGCCCGCCGCCACATTCGGTAACTTGCCCACCCCGGGGATATCCACAGGCCAGCCGGCCAGCAAGGCATTGCGCCGACTCAGGGCGGCGCGGCGCATGCGCCGGATATGCCGCTGGAAATGCCCGGCGGCCATGAACTCGGCCATCACCGCCTGGGTGCTGACCTCGGAATGGCGCACATCCAGCGCCCGGCGCTGAGCGAAGGGTTGCACCAGCGCCGGCGGCAGCACCAGGTAACCCAGGCGCAAGGCCGGGAACGCGACCTTGCCGAAAGTGCCGACGTACAGCACCCGGCCCTGCCGGTCGAGCGCCGCCAGGGGGGCCAGCGGCGCGCCGCTGTAGCGGTACTCGCCGTCATAGTCGTCCTCGACTATCCAGCCGTTGCTGCGCTCGGCCCAGGCCAGCAGTTCCAGGCGCCGGGCCAGGCTCAGGGTGACCCCGGTGGGGTACTGATGGGACGGCGTAACGTAGACCAGTCGGCAATCGCTCAGGGCTGCCAGCGCCCCGCAGTCGAAGCCCTCGTTATCCACCGCCACCCCGTGCAGGCGCGCGCCGGCAATCGCGAAGGCATGCCCCGCCGCCCGATAGCCGGGATTTTCCACCGCCACCCCGTCGCCAGGGTTCACCAGCAACTGTGCACAAAGGCTTATGCCCTGTTGTGCACCACTGGTGATCACAATTTGTTCAGCGCTGCATTGCATGCCGCGCGAACTGCGCAAGTAGGCGGCGATCAATCCGCGCAGGCGCTCCTCACCGGCCGAATCGCCATAACACAGCTGGCCCAGATCCGGTTTGCGCCAGAAAGCCGCATTCAGCTTGGCCCAGACCTCGAACGGAAACAGATCGAAGGCCGGAATCCCCACCCGAAAAGCCCGTGGCGGACCGCTTTGCGGAGTCGCCAAATGGTGCTGTTCGACCCGTTCCAACGCCTCGCTGTGGATAACTTTACTGGATGTAATCCCAGGTAAATCCAGGCATTTTGTGGATAACCCTGTGGATAAGCCTGGTGATAACCCTGTGGATACTTTTGTGGATAAATTTCTCGCCGACTTTTTGATCGGTAGCCGGCTCTCGGGCAATTGCGCCACGTAGGTGCCATCGCCCACCCGGCCTTCGATAAAACCTTCGGCGTACAGCTGGTCATAGGCGCGCACCACGCTGTTGCGGGAAATCTCCAGGGCCGCCGCCAGGTCGCGGCTGGCCGGCAGGCGCGTGCCGCTGGCCAGCCGGCCGTCCAGCACCCGCTGGCGCAGCGCATGGTACAGCTGGCGGCTGAGCCCCTGGCCGCGGTCCAGCTCGATACCGGCGGGGTTGAAGGAAAGCGGCAATGTCGGGCTGTTCATGGACTCCCCCCGGCCGGCTGAATGGACCCGCCAATGGACCTATGAAAATGACTGAAGATGGCTCTTACAACAGACCAATAGCCTGCCTAGGATGCAGCCATTCGCCAAGGATATTTTTCCATGTACCTACCCCGCGCTTTCGCCGAAGAAGACCTGCCTACCCTGCACCAGCTGATCGGGGAAACCCGCCTTGCCACCCTGGTGACCTACGGGGAGCGCGGTCTGCAGGCCAATCACCTGCCGCTGTCGTTCGCCCCGGACCAGGGCCCGTACGGCACCCTCTACGGCCACCTGGCCAGGGCCAACCCGCAATGGCAGGAACTGGCCAGCGGCGCCGAGGCGCTGCTGATCTTCCAGGGCGCCGAAGCCTACGTCAGCCCGTCGCTGTACCCGAGCAAGGCCGAGCACGGCAAAGTGGTGCCGACCTGGAACTACGTGAGCGTGCATGCCTACGGCGTGGCCGAGGTGTTCCACGATCCGCAGCGCATCCGCGAAGTGGTCAGCGCCCTGACCGACCAGCATGAAGCCGGCCGCGCCAGCCCCTGGAAATTCGAGGACGCCCCCGCCGAGTTCATGGACAGCATGCTGCGCGCCATCGTCGGCTTCGCCCTGCCGATCCAGCGCCTGGAGGGCAAGCGCAAACTCAGCCAGAACCGCACCGCCGCCGACATCGCCGGCGTGCGCGAAGGGTTGGCCGCCAGCGCCGATCCCCATGACCAGAGCATTTCCCAACTGATGCGCCAGGAGCAGCCATGAGCCAGATCCAGATTCGTCCCGTCACCGCCGCTGACCACGCAGCCTGGCTGCCGCTGTGGCAGGCCTACCTGCGTTTCTACGAGACCGAGCTGGCCGACGCGGTCACCCGCAGCACCTGGCAGCGCTTCCTCGATCCCGCCGAGCCGACCCACGCCGCCCTGGCCTGGGACGGCGAGCAGGCGGTGGGCATGGTGCATTTCATCTACCATCGCTCCAACTGGAGCATCGAGAACTCCTGCTACCTGCAGGACTTGCTGGTGGTCCCGGAGCAACGCGGTACCGGCGTCGGTCGCCAACTGATCGAATTCGTCTACGCCACCGCCAAGGCCGACGGCTGCTGCAAGGTCCACTGGCTGACCCACGAAACCAACGCCACTGCCATCCAGCTCTACGAGCGGATCGCTGAACGCCCGGGTTTCATTCAATTTCGCAAAGCCCTTTAAGCGTTCAAGGAGAACCCATGCCGACCTCACTCGCCGATTGGAAAGGCGTACCGCCGCCGTCCACCACCCTGCTCGAAGGGCGCTTTATCCGCCTGGAAAAACTCGACCCGGCGCGCCACGCCGACGACCTGTGGCACGCCTTCCAGGGCCCGGGCGCCGACCCCAAGCTGTGGGACTACCTACCCTACGGGCCCTTTACCGAGCGCAGCGCCTTCAATGACTGGCTGAACAACCATGCGGCCAACAGCGACCCGTATTTCTTCAGCGTGGTCGACCGGGCCAGCGGCCAGGTGCAGGGCCTGCTCAGCCTGATGTCGATCGTCCCGGCCCAGGGCCGCATCGAGATCGGCCACGTCACCTTCGGCGCGCCCATGCAACGCTCGCCCAAGAGCACCGAAGCGGTGTACCTGCTGGCCAAGGAAGCCTTCGCCCTCGGTTATCGCCGCCTGGAGTGGAAGTGCAACAACGCCAACGCCCGCTCGCGTTATGCGGCCGAGCGCCTGGGTTTCAGTTTCGAAGGGGTGTTCCGCCAGCACATGGTGGTCAAGGGCGAGAACCGCGATACCGCCTGGTATTCGATCCTCGATTCCGAATGGCCAAAGGTCGGCGCCGGGTTCGAGCGCTGGTTGAGCGAGGACAACCAGAGCGGCTCAGGGCAGTTGAAGGGGTTGGCTGAGTGCCGGGGGTAACACCCTTGTCAGGCGGTGTTTGATCCGACGTCATCGCGGGCAAGCCTCGCTCCTACAGGTTCAGCATCCGGCCTTGTAGGAGCGGCCGGTCGACGCTCGATTGCCCGCGAGGCTTTTAAGTCAGCTGCCGCGCCAGCACTGCAATGTGCTCCGGCCCGATACCGCAGCAACCGCCCAGGTGGCTGGCGCCGCGTTGCCGCCAGTCGGCCGCCCATTGCAGGTAACCCGGCGGGTCTAGGTCGTCGCGCAGCGGGTCGAGGCCATCGTTGGCCGTGGCTTCTTTCGGTTGCGGCGGGAAGGCGTTGGCATAGGCGCCGATATGGATCGTCACCCCCAACCGCTCGAAGGTTGCCCGCGCCGCGTCGATCGCCGCGCCTATCACTTCCGGCTGGCTGCAATTGAACAGCAGGGTTTCCACCCCCAGCTCGGCGGCCACCGCCGCCGCGTCCGCCACCGGCTCGCCGGAGCGCAGGCGTGGCACCTGGTCAGGGTTCTCATCGTGCAAGGTGAACGATAGCCAGAAAGGTTTGCCGTCCTTGGGCAGGCCGGCGTGGATCGCCCGCGCCTCGACCGTGGAGCTCTGGGTTTCCGCCAGCCACAGGTCGACATGCGGGGCCAGGCCGTTGACCAGCGGTGCCAGCAACTCGGCGGCGCGATCGGCCTCGAACAGGTCCGGGCGATAGGAGCCGAACAGCGGCGGTAGCGAACCGGCTACCCGCACCGGTTTGCCGGAAGCCTGTACCGCGCGCCGCGCCAGTTCGCCGGCCAAGGCCGCCAGCGCCTGGCCTTCGGCGGCAAAACGCGCTTCGCCGATGTGGAACGGCACCACCGCGTAGCTGTTGCTGGTGATGACGTTGGCACCGCTTTCGATATAAGCCGCATGCACCGCTTCCACTGCCTGCGGTGCTTCGCTCAGGGCCAGCGCCGACCACTCGGGCTGCCTGAACGGCGCCCCACGGCGTTGCAGTTCACGACCCATGCCGCCATCCAGAATTACCCTGCTGCCTGCGCCCATATGCTCTTTACTCATATGCTTATGAAAATAACTCACTATCTGAGTCGTTCTTATAACTATTTAATACGCACCGTTCAGTTAATAACAACCTTTTTTCTGCCCGGGATTCCAATGAAATTCAAACCGCTGCTGGCCCTGGGCCTGACGATTCTCGCTGCCTCCAGCCAGGCTTTTGCCGGCGCCACCCTGGACCGTATCGAACAGAAAAAAGAGTTGGTCGGCGTGCTGATGGAAAGCTACCCGCCCTTCTCCTTCCTCAACGATCAGAACCAGCTCGATGGCTTCAACGTCGACGTGGCCAAGGCCGTGGCCGACAAACTGGGGGTGAAGCTGCGCCTGGAAACGCCGTCCTGGGACGTGATCGCCGCCGGCCGCTGGAGCGGCCGCTACGACATCTGCATCTGCTCCATGACCCCGAGCAAGGCCCGCGCCGAAGTCTTCGACTTTCCGGTGCAGTACTACGCCTCGCCAGCGGTGATCGTAGTCAACGCCAAGGACGATCGTATCCACGGCGCCAAGGACCTGAGCGACAAGAAGGTCGGCCTGACCAGCGCGTCCAGCTACGAGAGCTACCTGAACAAGAACCTGGTGATCGAGGGTGCCGAGGACACCCGGTTGCAGTACCCGTTCGACAACGTGCAGATCGCTCCGTACGACACCGACAATGTGGCCTTCCAGGACCTCGGCCTGGGCGCTGGCGTGCGCCTGGACGCGATCCTCACCAACCTGGTAACGGCCCAGCCGCGCCTGGCCCAGGACCCGCGCTTCAAGCTCGCCGGCGAGCCGCTGTACGCCGAACCCAACTCGGTGGCCATCGAGAAAGGCGACGCCCAGTGGCATGCCAAGGTCCGTGAAGTGTTCGCCCAACTGAAGCAGGACGGCACCCTGAGCAAGCTCTCGCAGAAATGGATCGGCGCCGACATCAGCCAATGACTTCTCTTTCGCAACCGCCCCGGCCACCGCAAACGCTGGCCGAGCCGCTGGTCAAACGCCTCTTCGGTTTCCGCACCCGCCTGTACCTGACCTGGGCGGTGCTGTTCGGCCTGTTCGCCAGTTTCTTCCTGAGCTTCGACCTGAAGTTCTCGATCATCCTCGACAAGCTGCCCAACCTGCTCGGCATCACCCTGGCCCCCAACGGTTTTCTGCAAGGCGCGGCGCTGACCCTGTTCCTCTGCCTCTGCTCGATCGTGCTGTCGTCGCTGCTGGGCTTCGTCACCGCGCTGGCCCGGTTGTCGAAAAGCGCCGTGGCCTTTGGCATCGCCAGCTTCTACGCCTCGTTCTTTCGCGGCACGCCGCTGCTGATCCAGATCCTGCTGATCTACCTCGGCCTGCCGCAACTGGGCGTGGTGCCAGGCGCCATCGCCGCGGGGATCATCGCCCTGTCGCTGAACTACGGCGCCTACCTCAGCGAGATCTTCCGCGCCGGCATCCTCGGCGTGCCCCACGGCCAACGCCAGGCGGCCCTGGCCCTGGGCATGAGTGACAGCGTGATCTTCTGGCAGGTGACCCTGCCCCAGGCCATGCGCACCATCATCCCGCCGGCCACCAACCAGTTCATCTCGATGCTCAAGGACTCGTCGCTGATCTCGGTGATGGGCGTCTGGGAAGTGATGTTCCTGGCCCAGTCCTACGGCCGCTCCAGCTACCGCTACATCGAAATGCTCAGCACCGCGGCGATCATCTACTGGCTGCTGTCGATCGGCCTGGAACTGATCCAGGCGCGGATGGAGCGGCATTACGGCAAGGCTTACGCCGAGCTCGACTGAGGCTCAGTGGGGTGCCGAGGGCCCGGGCGTACCCGGGCCCTTTTCCAGGCGATCGAGATCACTGAGCAGCGAGCGGGCGCGACTGGTTTTCTGCACGGCCAGTACCCCCATCTGCAAACCGAAGGGCTTGAACACCGCGTTCAACGACTTGAGGGTCGGGTTGCCGTCACCGTGTTCGATGTGGATCAGGGTGCGCAGGGAAATCCGGCACATCCTGGCGAACTGGCTCTGGTGCAGCCCCGTGACTTCGCTGCGCAGGCGCCTGACCGCATCGCCAAGCGGCAAGCGGCCGGCCGCCAGCTCCTGCTGGATGTTGTCGATCAGCGCGCCGCGTTCTTCCAGGGTTGTACTCATCGCAGTCCCCACTCCTGCAGGCGTCGGTCCAAGTGGCGCAAGTGAATGCGCGGGTGATTCAGGGTGGCGTCGGGCAAGCCGCTGGCGTGCAACAGGTCCGGCAAGGCCCGTAGCCGTTCGGCATCCTCCCGCAGGCGCGTCAGGGCGGCTTCAGGGTCGAGCAGCGGCTTCAGGCTCGCGCATACCAGGCGCCAGTCCACATCACCCGCCACTTCCATGCGCCCGGGCCATTTGATGGTCCGGGTAATGCCCTCATCGTCCATGACCGTGGGTGCCAGATCGTAGATCGGCGCCAGCTGCACCCGACTGTCGGTGCGGATGATCGAGAGGTTGCGTCCATGATTGTCCGAGTTGCCGAGGATCTTGTTGAGCAGGTCCCGGCGCAGGTAATCCGCCACCAGCTCGGGGATCGCCGACTCCTGGCCCGTGGCTCGCCACAGTTCGGCGAGGATCCCCAGCACCTCGGTGTGCCGCATGCCCTGGCCATGGCCCACCAGCCCCGCCAGGGAATAGATCGACTCCACCGCCAGGCGCTCCACCCCCATCGGCGTTACCCGACGGTCGAAGCGCTGCATCCACAGGCTGGGCCTGGGTCCTTCTTCCAGGGCCAGGCCCTCGGCCGGCAGCGTATCGATGCCCAACTGTTGCAGCGCCCGGTAATAGTGGAATTCGCTCCTGAGGATGTCGCCGTCATTCTGCGTGGCCGGGTTACGGGGAAACTTCACCCACCAGTGGCGCGCCGCCGAGGCGTCGTCGAGCAGCGCATCGGGGTACAGCAAGCCCTCGCGGTTTTGAGTCAGCAGCAGCTTGGGCGCTTCGCCGCCGATGCTCGCAGTACCGCCGAACGCCGCGCCCTGCTCGTGGGCGTACTCGAGAAAGCGATTATCGAGGACGATCACCTGGTCCCGGGAAAACCCCAGCGCCGGACGCCTGCGCAAGCCCGCCAGCGATTCCTTGATCCGCAAGTTACCGATGGGCGCCGCGGTGGACCGACTCAAGAGGAACAACTCGACGCCCATGCCGTCCGGCCGCTCGTGGCCAATCTGGCGCAGCAGGAAGCGCCCGGTCGCTGCCGCCGGGGCAAGGTCATAGAGAAAGGCCGGGGCCCGTTCTTCCCGCCACGACTCCCAGCCCAATGGGATCTGCGCACTGACCGACCTGGCCAGCGGGCTGGCGACAGCCTCCAGGTTATCCACCAGGTACTGCTGGACATAACCAAAACGGCAGGGGCTGGCGAAGCCCTCTTCGGGCCTGTCGAAGGTCAGGGTCATGGCGTCGTTCCATGCCCCTGCGCAGTAGAGCTGCAAAGTCAGCCGAAGCACTTTGTCACCTGCATTTTAGTGCACTTTTAATGAACCATAAGGCATTTAAATGCATTGTAATACAGATATATAAAATTTATAACGGAATAAGTGCATTAAAATACACTCGCATGATGTTCGTTCCAGCCTGGAAATGTCCCTCAAGCCGCCTGTAGCGGCACGCGCATCGCTCCCCGCCGCCCCCGGGCAACAGGCAAAAAAAGGGGGGCATGTGCCCCCCCGAGGTAAAACGTTACCGATGAAGGATTGAAAATCAGCCTTCGATCTCGATCAGGATTTCGCCCGGATTGACCCGGTCGCCCTTGGCCACGTGGATGGCGGTGACCTTGCCGGCGATGGCCGCCTGGACTTCGGTTTCCATCTTCATGGCTTCGGTGATCAGCACCGCCTGGCCGGCCTTGACGGTGTCGCCTTCCTTGACCAGCACGTCGACGATGTTGCCCGGCATGGTGGTGCTGACATGGCCCGGCGCGCTGGCCTGCTTGCGCTTGCTGCTGCCGCTGCCGACGAACTCGTTGAGCGGCTCGAACACCACTTCTTCCGGCATGCCGTCGATGGACAAGTAGAAGTGGCGCTTGCCTTCGGCCTTCACGCCGACACCGGTGATGTCGACGCGGTAGGTCTCGCCGTGCACGTCAATGACGAACTCGGTCGGTACGCCTTCGCCGCCGGCCGAGGTCACACCACCCGCTTCCGGAATCGGCAGCAGCACTTCCGGAGTCAGGGTGCCGGCTTCGCGTTCTTCGAGGAACTTGCGCCCGATGTCCGGGAACATGGCGTAGGTCAGCACGTCTTCTTCGGATTTGGCCAGGGCGCCGATGTCATTGCGCAGCTTGGTCATTTCCGGCTTCAGCAGGTCGGCCGGGCGCACGTCGATCACTTCTTCGCTGCCGATGGCCTGGCGCCGCAGCTTCTCGTCCACCTCGCCCGGTGCCTTGCCGTAGCCGCCTTGCAGGTACAGCTTCACTTCGTTGGTGATGGTCTTGTAGCGCTCGCCGGCCAGCACGTTGAAGAACGCCTGGGTGCCGACGATCTGCGAAGTCGGGGTCACCAGCGGCGGGTAGCCGAGGTCGTGACGCACCCGCGGGATCTCCGCCAGCACTTCGTTCATGCGGTTCAGGGCGCCCTGCTCCTTGAGCTGGTTGGCCAGGTTGGAAATCATCCCGCCCGGCACCTGGTTGACCTGCACCCGGGTGTCGACCGCGGTGAATTCGCTTTCGAACTGGTGGTACTTCTTGCGCACGGCATAGAAGTACAGGCCGATCTCCTGCAGCAGTTCCAGGTCCAGGCCGGTGTCGAATTCGCTGCCTTTGAGGGCGGCGACCATCGACTCGGTGCCCGGGTGGCTGGTGCCCCAGGCGAAGCTGGAGATCGCGGTGTCGATATGGTCAGCGCCGTTCTCGATGGCCTTGAGCTGGCACATCGCGGCCAGGCCGGCGGTGTCATGGGAATGGACGAACACCGGCAGCGACTGCTCGGCCTTCAGCGCCTTGACCAGTTCGCCAGTGGCATAAGGGGTCAGCAGGCCGGCCATGTCCTTGATCGCCACCGAGTCGCAACCCATGGATTCCATTTGCTTGGCCTGGGCCACGAACGCCTCGATGGTGTGCACCGGGCTGGTGGTGTAGGCGATAGTGCCCTGGGCGTGCTTGCCGGCGGCTTTCACCGCTTCGATGGCCACCCGCAGGTTACGCACATCGTTCATGGCGTCGAAGATGCGGAACACGTCGATGCCGTTGACCGCCGCCTTGGCGACGAAGGCCTTGACCACGTCGTCGCTGTAATGGCGGTAGCCCAGCAGGTTCTGCCCGCGCAGGAGCATTTGCAGGCGGGTGTTGGGCAGCGCGGCGCGCAGTTTGCGCAGGCGCTCCCACGGGTCTTCCTTGAGGAAGCGCACGCAGGCGTCGAAGGTCGCGCCGCCCCAGACTTCCAGCGACCAGTAGCCGACTTTGTCGAGCTTGTCGCAGATCGGCAGCATGTCTTCGGTGCGCATGCGGGTCGCCAGCAGCGATTGGTGGGCGTCGCGCAGGATGGTGTCGGTAACGAAGATCTTCTTGCTCATTGTTCTTTTCCTCACAGGCCTGCGTGGGCGGCGATGGCGGCGGCGATGGCCAGGGCCAGCTCTTCGGGTTTGCGCTTGATCGAGTAGTTGGTCAGCTCAGGGTGGCTTTCCACAAAACTGGTGTTGAACTGGCCGCTACGGAATTCCGGGTTACGCAGGATTTCCTGGTAATAGGCAGCAGTGGTCTTGACCCCTTGCAGACGCATGTCGTCCAGGGCGCGCAAGCCACGGTCCATCGCCTCTTCCCAGGTCAGGGCCCAGACCACCAGCTTCAGGCACATAGAGTCGTAGAACGGCGGAATGGTGTAGCCGGTGTAGATCGCCGTGTCGGTCCGCACGCCGGGGCCCCCGGGCGCGTAGTAACGGGTGATCTTGCCGAAGCTCGGCAGGAAGTTGTTCTTCGGGTCTTCGGCGTTGATCCGGAACTGCAGGGCGAAACCACGGTGGTGGATGTCTTCCTGCTTCACCGACAGCGGCAGGCCGGAAGCGATGCGGATCTGCTCGCGAACGATGTCGATGCCGGTGATTTCTTCGGTGATGGTGTGTTCCACCTGCACCCGGGTGTTCATCTCCATGAAGTACACCTCGCCGTCGGCGAGCAGGAACTCCACGGTACCGGCGTTCTCGTAGCCCACGGCCTTGGCCGCGCGCACCGACAGGTCGCCGATGTAGGCGCGCTGTTCCGGGGTCAATTGCGGGCTGGGGGCGATCTCGATCAGCTTCTGGTTGCGGCGCTGGATCGAGCAGTCGCGCTCGAACAGGTGCACCACGTTGCCGAAGCTGTCGCCGAGGATCTGCGCCTCGATGTGCTTGGGATTGACGATGCACTTTTCCAGGAACACTTCGGCGGAACCGAACGCCTTGGTCGCCTCGGAAATCACCCGTGGGAACGCCTGTTCCAGTTCGTCCCGGCTGTTGCAGCGACGAATGCCGCGGCCGCCACCGCCGGAAGTGGCCTTGAGCATCACCGGGTAACCGATGCGGTCGCCTTCGCTCAGGGCTTCATGGATATCGGCGACGTTGCCTTCGGTGCCCGGGGTGACCGGCACGCCGGCCTTGATCATGCTGCGGCGGGCTTCGGTCTTGTCGCCCATGCGGCGAATCACTTCAGCCGATGGGCCGATGAATTTGATCCCACGTTCGGCGCAGATGTCCGCCAGCTCGGCGTTTTCCGAAAGGAAGCCGTACCCGGGGTGCAGCGCGTCGCAGCCGGTTTCCACGGCCAGGTTCACCAGCTTGCGTGGGTTCAGGTAGCCGGCCAGGGGTTCGGCACCGATGCTGTGGGCTTCATCCGCGCGCTTCACATGCAGGGCATGGCGATCGGCGTCGGAGAAGATCGCGACCGAGCGAATGCCCATCTCGGCGCAGGCACGCACGATTCGTACGGCAATCTCACCACGGTTGGCGATCAGGATCTTTTTTATCACTTGGAGGTACCCTTGAGCCGTTGGAACAAAAGACCCGCTAGACCGGGTCGGCGCGTGACCAAATGTTTCAAGCCAGTCGCAGGCCCACACTATTCCTGTCGATGAATTAACAAAAATCAATAATTATTGGGTCGCTCATAAGCAAAGACTTATAGTTGATCCGACAGCCTTCGGCGCGAGACCTTAGATAATGCGTAAGTCCTTGATGCGTATGACATTACGCCAATTGCAGATTTTCAATGAGGTCTGCGACCTGCGCTCCTACAGCCGGGCGGCCGACGAAATGTCCCTGACCCAGCCCGCCGTCAGCCTGCAGATTCGCCAGCTGGAGGAGCTGATCGGCCAGCCCCTGTTCGATTACGTCGGCAAGAAGCTCTATATGACCGAGGCCGCCGAGGCGCTGCAACGGGCCAGCCGCGACATCTTCGGGCGCCTGGAAAACCTCGACATGCAACTGTCGGACATGCAGGGCTCCTTGCAGGGCCAGCTGAAACTGGCGGTGGAATCCAGCGCCAAGTACTTCGTGCCGCACCTGTTCGCCGCCTTCAAGCGCCAGCACCCGGAGGTCAACCTGCAACTGACGGTGGTCAATCGGGGCCAGGTGATCCGCCGCCTCTCGGACAACCGCGACGACCTGGTGATCATGTCCATGGTCCCGCAGGACATGGGCCTGGAATTCCTGCCGTTTCTCAATAACCCGATCGTCGCCGTGGCGCCGCCCGACCATCCGCTGTGCCACCTCGGGCCGCTGCGCCTGCAGGACCTGGAACCCTACAACCTGCTGGTGCGCGAACAGGGTTCGGGCACGCGCCTGGCCTGCGAGGAGTATTTCAAGGAAAAGCGCGTGCACTTCACCCAGACCCTGGAAGTGTCGTCGGCCGAGGCGCAGCGCGAGTGTGTGCTGGCGGGTCTGGGCGTGGCGCTGTTGACGCGCCACGCCCTGAACCTTGAGTTGGCGACCGGGGGACTCATCGAGTTGCCGGTCGAAGAGCTGCCGTTGTATCGCAGCTGGTGCCTGGTGCAGGCCAAGGCTAAACGCCTGTCACCGGTAGCGCATGCGTTCCTGGGGTTTATCCGCAGCGAACGGGTGCAGATCAGCGGGCTTGTTGAACGTTTTGACGGGAAGCTGCCGAGGCTGCCTGCCAGTAATTGACGGCGTCCAGCTCGGGGTAGTCGTTGATTTCCTGCTGCAGACGGCGCAGCTCACAGCGATGTTCGATCGCGCGGCGAAATTCCATGCGGCGCTGGTCTTCCTGTTGACGACGGGTCTTGACTGCGCTGCTGCTCTCTTCGTAAGGCCGGGCCATTTCGAGTCTCCCAATGCGAGTACGGGAGCTTCACGATGACGCCTGCCAATGACGATTTGGCTGCGGGTCGGTTACAGGATGATGAAAGTTGCCCCCACCGCCTGTAGGAGCGAGGCTTGCCCGCGAAGGCCCCGCCGCTGGGCTTCTGGCCCACCGCGTCATCATTCTTCGCGGGCAAGCCTCGCTCCTACGGAAGACCGGGCTAGTCGTCCAGGGCTTTTACCGACTTGGGCGACAGGCGCAGGCTGCGAAGGCTGCGCTTGACGCTCTTGAGGTGGTTGACCAGGCTCGGGCCGCGGGCCATGGCCACGCCCATCGCCAGGACGTCGATCACCACCAGGTGGGCGATACGCGAGGTCAGCGGGGTGTAGATCTCAGTGTCTTCGTGCACGTCGATCGCCAGGTTGACGGTCGACAGCTCGGCCAGCGGTGTCTGGCTCGGGCACAGGGTGATCAGCGAGGCACCGCTTTCACGCACCAGGTTGGCGGTGATCAGCAGGTCCTTGGAACGCCCGGACTGGGAAATGCAGATCGCCACGTCGGTGGGCTTGAGGGTCACCGCCGACATCGCCTGCATATGCGGGTCGGAATAGGCCGCCGCGGTCAGCAGCAGGCGGAAGAATTTGTGCTGGGCGTCCGCCGCCACCGCACCCGAGGCGCCGAAGCCGTAGAACTCCACGCGCTGGGCCTGGGACATGAGGGTCACAGCCCGTTGCAACTCCACCGGATCGAGCTTCTCGCGAACCTCCATCAGGGTGTGCAGGGTGGTGTCGAAGATTTTCAGGCTGTAGTCGGCGACCGAGTCGTCTTCATGAATCGCGAACTGGCCGAAGCTCGCCCCGGCGGCCAGGCTCTGGGCCAGCTTGAGTTTCAGGTCCTGGAACCCCGAGCAACCGATGGCGCGGCAGAAGCGCACGATGGTCGGCTCGCTGATACCCACGCTGTGGGCCAGGTCGGCCATGGAACTGTGCATCACAGCCGCAGGGTCGAGCAGCACATGATCGGCGACCTTGAGCTCCGACTTGCGCAAGAGATGGCGTGATTGGGCAATGTGCTGCAACAGATTCAAAGGGCTGGACTCATTGTTATGGGGCAGACGCCCAAGGATGTAGCAATTTTGTAGTTATACTACATGAATTCGCTTTTTGCCTGCTCAATGCGTAACTGAATCACCTTTGCGCCCCACTGTTTTAGCCTCGCCTGCTCTTTGTAGCTGCTGGAGCCGGGCAGCCGGTATTCGTAAAAACTTCAGATATTCCTGGCCTTTTGCGGCCGCTGCGCAGCCGATCGTAGCCTGCGGCAGCGGCTACAGGGTCTCGGCCCGCAACAGCGCCGCAAGCCCCTCGGCTTCCACCGGCCGACTGATCAGGTAGCCCTGCACCTCATCGCATTTCTGCTCCTTGAGAAATGCCAGCTGCTCCGGATGCTCCACCCCTTCGGCCACCACCTTCAGCGACAGCCCGTGGGCCATGGCGATGATCGCCCGGGTGATCGCCGCGTCGGCGCCGCCTTCGCTCAGGCCGCGGATGAACGCCTGGTCGATCTTCACGTAGTCCACCGGAATCCGCTTGAGGTAGCTCAACGAGGAATAACCGGTGCCGAAGTCGTCGATGGCCAGTTTCACCCCCAGGTCACGCAGTTGCTGGAAGGTGGAAACGATGTGTTCGACGCTGTCGAGCAGATGGCTTTCGGTCAGCTCCAGCTCGAGGAAGTGCGGCGCCAGCCCGGTCTCTTCCAGCACGCTGCGCACCTGGCTGACCAGCTTGCCCTGGCGCAGTTGATGCACCGACAGGTTCACCGAGACCCGAATCGCCGGCAGCCCCTGGCGCTGCCACTCGCAGGCTTGCCAGCAGGCCTGGCGCAAGACGAATTCGCCGATCGGGCCGATCAGCCCGATCTCTTCCGCCAGGCCGATAAAGTCCCCCGGCGGCACCCGACCCAGATCGGGATGGTCCCAGCGCACCAAGGCTTCGGCGGCGTTCAAGCGCCCAGTGGCGAGGCACAGTTTCGGCTGGTAGAACACCTTCAGCTGATGCTCCTCGACCGCCTTGCGCAGCTGGTTCTCCAGTTGCAGGCGCTCCAGGGTGCTGGCTTGCAGGCTGGCGGTGTAGAACTGGAAGTTGTTGCCGCCCAGGTGCTTGGCGTGTTGCATGGCGATGTTCGCCTGGCTGATCAGCGCCGGAATTTCCCGCGCGCTGTCGGGCAACATGCTGATGCCCATGGAAGCGCTGACCACCAGCTCGTGGCCTTCCACGGTGATCGGCAGGCGCAGCTTCGCCGACAAGCGGGTGGCCACCCGGGTCAGGCTCGACAGGCTGCCATAGGCATCGAACAGCACCGCGAACTCATCGCCGGACAAGCGGGCAATGGTGTCGGCTTCCGGCAGCGCGTTGACCAGTCGCCGCGCCATTTTCTGCAACAGCTGGTCGGCGATGTCGTGGCCCAGGCTGTCGTTGAGCAGCTTGAAACGGTCCAGGTTGATATGCACCAGGGCCAGGCTGCGGCCGCCCTGGCGCATCCGTTGATGGGCTTCGCGCAAGCGTTCGCGAAACAGCGAACGGTTGGCCAGGCCGGTGAGTTCGTCGTAATGGGTCAGGTAGCGCATGCGCTCCTCGGATTCGCGCCGCGCCGACAGATCGGCGAAGAAGCCCACAATATGACTGACCTTTCCCCGCGTATCTCGCACCACGTTCAATTGCAGCCACTGCGGGTACAGCTCGCCGTTCTTGCGCGCCTCCACCAGTTCGCCCTGCCAGCTGCCATGCTGTTCGAGGGCTTGATGAATCACCGGAAAGTGCCGCCGTGCGTCGCGGCTGCACGGCAGGTCGACCACATTGCGCCCGAGCATGTCCTCGATCTGGTAACCGGTAACCCGGCTGAACGCCTGATTGACTGCCAGCAGCACGTAATCGGGGTCGAGGATCACGATGCCCTCGCTGGCCGCCTCGAACACCATCGCCGCCAGGCGGCGCTGCTCTTCCTGTTGCTTGCTGGCGCTGATATCGCGCCGGGTGCCGACCATGCGCAGCACCCGCCCGCCTGGGCCGCGCTCCACGGCGCGCCCACGGTCCTCGATCCAGACCCAGTGGCCATCGGCATGCCGCACGCGATATTCCACCAGGTAATCCTCGGTGCGCCCCTTCAGGTGCTCCACCAGCGCGCGCTTGAGCAGCGGCAGGTCTTCGGGATGCAGCAGCGGCTTGAGGTGGCTGAGCATCGCCCGCACGAACTCCGGCTCCAGGCCGAACAGCTCCTTGATATGGCTGTGATGGACCTCGTCGGTCTGCAGGTTCCAGTCCCACAGCCCCAGCTGGCTGGCCTTGAGAGCCAGGGCCAGGCGCGCTTCGCTCTTGCTCAGGGCCTGGTTGGCCGCATCCAGCTCGAGGCTGCGCTGGGCCACCCGGCTTTCCAGGCCGACCTGGGCTTCGCGCAGTTCTTCTTCGGCGCGGCGGCGCTGCTCGACTTCCCGCAGCAGCTCGCTGTTGAGCTGCTCGCTGCGGCTCTGCGCCTGTTGCAGGTGTTCGATCAGGGCCTGGTTCTGGAAACGCCTCAGCAAGCCCATCTGGATCAGGCGGTTGACCTGCCAGGCCACCACACTCAGCGACACCAGCAGGATCAAGCCCAGCCAGCCCCAGCCTCGCTGCTGCTCGTCGCCGCCCCAGAACAGGTAGCCGATCGCCGGCAACAGGCAGGGCAAGGTAAAGGACAGGAAGGCCGGCAGGCTGACCGCGTAGGCCACGCTGGCCGAGAGGATCGCCGCGCCGATCAGGCCGAAGACCCAGGCCTGCTGCAGGAAATTGTCGGTGGGCATCAGGGCAATGCCGGCGCAGGCCAGGGTCAGGCCGCTGACGGCGGAGCCGAGCAGGAACATGCGGCGCCAGACCGGCTGCGCCTGGCGGCTGGGAATCGCCGAGTCGAACGCCGCCACCTGGATCACCCGCAGGGCGACCAGGGCCAGCAACCAGACCATCCACACGCTGACCAGCCAATAACGCTCGGGGCTCCACAGCAGCCAGGCGCAGACCAGGCCGTTGAGCAGCATGAACAGGGTGGGCAACAGGGAGCCCTGATAAAGCAGGCGCGTGCGCTCTACCGCCATCTCCATGGCGTATTGCTTGCGAACAACCCGAGGCTCCACGGAGGGTCCGGACGGGCCAGTGCTGAGTGTCATAGGCAGTGTTCTTATAATGATTGAGCCCGAAACGTCGCCGGAGCATACACAAGCAACCGCCCGGACCAAACTGCCTGGAATCATAAAATCGGCAAATCCGCGCGAGCGCCGATCCCTGCGAAATTCCTCCAGCCAAGCCCGGCCAACGGCTGCAGCCCGTGACCGACCGGTCGTCCCCGGCGTTCTTTTATCGGCTAAACCAAAGCTTGGTTTGCCCGGTGTGCGCCAGCCCCCTAGAATGCCCCGATGCGCGATGATCTCTCCCTTCTGCTGAACTCCCTCAACGATGCCCAACGCCAGGCCGTAGCCGCCTCCTTGGGTCGTCAGTTGGTCCTGGCCGGTGCTGGCTCCGGTAAAACCCGAGTGCTGGTGCACCGTATCGCCTGGTTGATCCAGGTCGAGAACGCCTCACCCCACTCCATCCTGTCGGTGACCTTCACCAACAAGGCCGCTGCCGAGATGCGCCAGCGCATCGAGCAGTTGATGGGTATCAACCCGGCCGGCATGTGGGTCGGTACCTTCCACGGCCTGGCGCACCGCCTGCTGCGGGCGCACTGGCAAGAGGCCGGCCTGAGCCAGACCTTCCAGATCCTCGACAGCGACGACCAGCAACGCCTGGTCAAGCGGGTGATCCGCGACCTCGGCCTGGACGAGCAGCGCTGGCCGGCCCGGCAGGCCCAGTGGTTCATCAACGGGCAGAAGGACGAAGGCCTGCGTCCGCAACACATTCAGGCCAGCGGCGACCTGTTCCTGGCCACCATGCGCGGCATCTACGAAGCCTACGAGGCCGCCTGCCAGCGCGCCGGGGTCATCGACTTCTCCGAGCTGCTGCTGCGTGCCCTGGACCTGTGGCGCGACCATCCGGGCCTGCTGGCGCACTACCAGAAGCGTTTCCGCCACGTGCTGGTGGACGAATTCCAGGACACCAACGCCGTGCAGTACGCCTGGTTGCGCCTGCTGGCCAAGGGCGGCGACAGCCTGATGGTGGTGGGCGACGACGACCAGTCGATCTACGGCTGGCGCGGCGCGAAGATCGAGAACATTCACCAGTACTCCGAAGACTTCCCGGACACCGAAGTGATCCGCCTGGAGCAGAACTACCGCTCCACCGCCGGCATCCTCAAGGCCGCCAACGCCCTGATCGCCAATAACACCGGGCGCTTGGGCAAGGAGCTGTGGACCGACGGCGGCGAAGGCGAAGCGATCAACCTGTACGCCGCCTTCAACGAACACGATGAAGCGCGCTACGTGGTGGAAACCATCGAAAGCGCCCTGAAAACCGGCCTGGCCCGCAGCGATATCGCCATCCTCTATCGCTCCAACGCCCAGTCGCGGGTGCTGGAAGAAGCGCTGCTGCGCGAGCGCATTCCGTACCGCATCTACGGCGGCCAGCGCTTCTTCGAACGCGCCGAAATCAAGAACGCCATGGCCTACATGCGCCTGCTCGAAGGTCGCGGCAACGACGCGGCCCTGGAGCGGGTGATCAACGTGCCGACCCGCGGCATTGGCGAAAAGACCGTCGAAGCGATTCGCGAACACGCGCGCCACAGCCATGTGTCGATGTGGGAAGCGATGCGCCAACTGGTGGCCAATAAAGGCGTGACCGGGCGCGCCGCCGGTGCCCTGGGCGCCTTCATGGAGCTGATCGAGCACCTGGCGGCGAAAACCGCCGAGATGCCGTTGCACCTGATGACCCAGACCGTTATCGAGCAGTCCGGCCTGATCGCCTACCACGAAGCGGAAAAAGGCGAGAAAGGCCAGGCTCGGGTAGAAAACCTCGAGGAACTGGTCAGCGCCGCGCGCAACTTCGAGCACACCGAAGAAGACCAGGAACTGACGCCGCTGGCGGCCTTCCTCGGCCACGCTTCGCTGGAAGCCGGCGACACCCAGGCCGACGAGCACGAAGACAGCATCCAGCTGATGACCCTGCACAGCGCCAAGGGCCTGGAATTCCCTTACGTGTTCCTGGTGGGCATGGAAGAAGGCCTGTTCCCGCACAAGATGAGCCTGGAAGAGCCCGGCCGCCTTGAAGAGGAACGTCGCCTGGCCTACGTCGGCATCACCCGGGCGATGCAGAACCTGGTGATGACCTACGCCGAAACCCGACGCCTGTACGGGAGCGAGACCTACAACAAGGTGTCGCGTTTCGTACGGGAGGTGCCGAAGGGGCTGATCCAGGAAGTGCGCCTGTCCAACAGCGTCAGCCGTCCGTTCGGCGGTGGCCAGTCGCAGAGCACCAGCAGCCTGTTCGGCGGCAGCGAGATCCCGGACACCGGCCTCAGCCTCGGCCAGGCGGTACGCCACTCGGTATTCGGCGACGGTGTGATCCTCAACTTCGAAGGCGCCGGCGCCCAGGCCCGGGTCCAGGTGAACTTCAGCGAAGGCAGCAAGTGGCTGATGCTCGGCTACGCCAAGCTCGAAGCCATCTGACGCCTTGACCTCCTTCGCCATGCCGGGGCGATGCTTCTGAACCAGAAGCATGCCCCGCGGCATGGGGCAAAATCGGGCTGACCGGCCACTGAGCCGTTGCATCCGCCCAACGGACAAACCTGTACAGGGCCCACTTGCCTCGACCCAAGCTGAACCGTGGCTGTCAGGCAAAAGCCCGAAACACTCTGCCGCTAGCCAGTGACACTTCACCTGTGCAACATGGCGCGCGTGCCATCCACAAATGGGAATTCCCTTTATGAAACGTTTTCTTAGCATCGCCATGGCGTTGTGCATCGGCCTGACGATGAGCCTCGACGCCAACGCCAAGCGCTTCGGTGGCGGCAAAAGCGCTGGCGCCGCGCCGACCCACCAGACCAGCCAGATGGCTCCGTCCTCTTCCGGCATGGGTTCCACTGCCGCGACCGCCGGCGCTGCCGGTGCCGCGGGCGCTGCCACCAAGGCCAGCGGCGCTTCGCGCTGGCTCGGCCCATTGGCCGGTATCGCCGCAGGCGGCTTGCTGGCCTCCATGTTCATGGGCGACGGCTTCCAGGGCATGCAGATCTTCGACATCCTGATCATGGCGGTCATCGCCTTCCTGGTCTTCCGCTTTATCGCCGCCCGTCGTCGCAAGCAGCAGGAGCAGTACGCTCCAGCCGGCCACGCACCGATGCAGCGTGAAGCCTTCGAGCCAAAACCTGCCTCCGGTTCGATCTTCGGTGGTTCGGCTGCACCTGCCGCCGCGGCCCGTCCGGTAATCAACGCGCCAGCCTGGTTCAACGAAGAGCGTTTCGTCGAAGCCGCGCGCAACCACTTCCAGTCCCTGCAGCAACACTGGGACGCCAACGAAATGGACAAGATCGCCGAGTTCGTGACCCCGCAGATGCTGCAATTCCTGAAGCAGGAACGTGCCGATCTGGGCGACGGCTTCCAGTCGACCTACATCGACAACCTCAATGTGCAACTGGAAGGCGTCGACGACCGCGCCGACAAGACCATCGCAACCCTGACCTTCACCGGCGTGTCGAAGACCTCGCGTTTCGACCAGGGCGAAGTGTTCAGCGAAAGCTGGAACATGGAGCGCGCCCAGGGCGAAAATCAGCCTTGGCTGGTTGCAGGTATCCGCCAGAACGGCTGATTCTCTCCAGTGTCACATCGGTAATCGCAAAACCCCGGCTCAGGTCGGGGTTTTGCATTTCACGATTGCACTTATAGCGAGCTACTGTATAAACCGCCGTCTATTAAACCGCGCCATAGAGCTAAGAGGACCCAGGCCGTGGAAGAAGTCATCGAGCAACTCCGTGAAGCAAACGAACCGGTACCCGTTCCCCTGGAACTGCCGGATGAAGACCTGCTGGTGGAAATCGAAGAACAGCTGTTCATCAATATCCCGTTCGTCTTCAAAGAGTTCCTGTTGACCGTGAGCGATGTCGTCTACGGCAGCCTGGAGCCGGTCACCGTGACCGACCCGCAGTCCCACACCTACCTGCCGGAAGTGGCCGCCACCGCCTGGGACATGGGCGTGCCGCGCGAGCTGATCCCGATCTGCCAGGACGGTGATGACTACTACTGCGTCGAGGAAGACGGCACCGTGGTGCTGTGGTCCGGCGAAGAAGAGCTGATCACCGAAGAATCCTGGGAATCGGTGTGGCACTGGGCGCGAGACGTCTGGCTGGAAAGCTGATCGGCCTTGCGCGGTTTCGCCCCGCGGGCGCGGGCGCATGGATCGACTGCCACCCGTTGCATGACGTTCACAAGCGGTCGCGCCACCCGGTCGATCGCCGCATTGACACTACTCGCCAGCAGCCTGCTGGCGGGTTGTCAGTCGCCCATGGCTCAGTTGCAAAACCTGAGCACGCAGTACGCCCATCAGGTCGAAGTCCTGCCCACTTCACCCTTCCCGCTCGCCAGCAGCCTACCCCTGCATTTGTCCAAACAACCCCGCCTGCGCGTCTACCTTGAAGGCGACGGCCATGCCTGGGCGACAGCCCGCCAACCCAGCCTCGACCCCAGTCCGCAGCACCTGCTGATGGTGCAACTGGCGCTGAGCGATCCCCGTCCCAGCGTCTATCTGGCCCGCCCCTGCCAATTCGTCAGCGCGGCCGACTGCACGGCGGCCATCTGGACCGACCAGCGCTTTTCCCCAGCGGTACTGCGCAGCCTCGACCAGGCCCTCGACCGCCTCAAGCTGCGTTATGGCAATCAGGATTTCGAGCTGATCGGCTATTCAGGTGGCGCGGCACTGGCCCTGTTGCTGGCCGCGCGGCGAGACGATATTGCCCAGGTGCAAACCCTGGCCGGCAACCTGAGCCCTCGGCTATGGGTCAGTGCGCTGGGGCTGAGCCCGTTGCACGGCTCCCTCGAGCCGCTGGACCAGGCTCCCAAGCTGGCCCTGGTAGCGCAACGGCATCTGCTCGGCCAGGCCGACCGCAGCGTGCCTGCCAGCCTCTACCCCGCCTACCGACAGGCGCTGGGGACGAAAGCCTTCTGCGTACAATCCGTCAGCCTGCCCGGGGTCACCCACGACCAGGGCTGGGTCGAAGCCTGGCGACACTGGCGCGACCAACCGCTGAGTTGTGCATCACCGGGCAATTAGTGCCCATTGTCTTCCTTGTGGTTATCCAGGGTATCCAGCAAGGCCACCTGCATGCGGGTGTGCACGCGGATGAACCAGCGCCACAGCAGCGCGGCCACCGCCGCCGTCACCACCGCAATCAGCACCAGCAGCTCGGTGGTCGGCAAGATGCTCGAAGACAGCGCCGCCAGCAGCAGGAAGATCACCAGCAGCGACAGCACCGGAATCACCTCGGCGATCACCCGGCGCACGCGCTGGGTGTGACGCCCGGCCATTTCCGGCTTCACCCCCATCTCCGCCAGCAGCATCGACAGGGCCTTGAGCTTGCGATAGGCGGCGATCAGGAACGGCAGCGACAGCAGCAGCGCCCCGCCCCAGATCAATGCCTTCTGCCAGCTCGGATCACTGATCCAGTCCTGCAGGTATTCGCCAATGCGCGCGGCGAAATAACCGCCGGAGAAGAAGATCGCCACCACCAGCGCCAGATTGACCCCGACCTGCAACAGGATCCGCCGGATCATCGACGCCAGCAGCGCCCCCTCGCCATGGAGCTGGATACTGCGCAACCATTCGCCGTACATGCCCAGCACCCGGCTCAGGCGGGTCGGCATCACGGCGGCGAGCTTCAGCGACAGCGGGTCGGCGGCGCGGATCAGGTAAGGCGTGAGCAAGGTGGTAATGGCCGATACGGCGACCGCCACCGGGTAGAGAAAGTCGCTGGTGACCTGCAGGGTCATGCCCAGCGCCGCGATGATGAAGGAGAACTCGCCGATCTGTGACAGGCCCATGCCGACCCGCAGCGAGGTGCGGCCATCGTTGCCGGCGATAAAGGCGCCCAGGCCGCAGGACAACATCTTGCCCAGCACCACCGCGACGGTGATCACCGCGATCGGCCAGGCGTATTGCAAGAGGATCTGCGGGTCGATCATCAGGCCGATGGCGACGAAGAAGATGGCGCTGAACATGTCGCGTACCGGCTCGATCAGCCGCTCGATCTTCAGCAATTGCCGCGACTCGGCCATGATCGCGCCAATCAGGAAGGCGCCGAGCACCATGCTGTACTCCAGCTTGACCACCAGCAGGCAGAAGCCGAAGCACAGCCCCAGCACGGTAATCAGCAGCATCTCGTTGCTTTCGAACCTGGCCACGTAGGCCAGCAGCCGCGGGACCAGCAGGATGCCGATGACCAGGGCGACGATCATGAACAGCGAGAGCTTGCCGACGGTGGAGAACACTTCCCCGGAACTGACGGTGCCGCTGACCGCGATGCTCGAGAGCAAGGCGATGATACCGATGCCGAGGATGTCTTCGACGATCAGCACACCGAAGATCAGCTGGGCGAAGCGCTGGTTCTTCATCTTCAGGTCGTTGAGCGCCTTGACGATGATGGTGGTCGAGGAAATCGCCAGGATCGCGCCGAGGAACAGCGAGTCCATGGTGTTCCAGCCGAACCAGCGGCCGATCTCGTAGCCGATCCAGATCATCAGCACGATTTCCATGAACGCCGCGATAAAGGCCGTGGCGCCGACCTTGAACAGCTTGCGCAGGCTGAACTCCAGGCCCAGGCAGAACATCAGGAAAATCACCCCCAGCTCGGCCAGGGTCTTGATCGTGTCTTCGTCGTGGATCAGGCCGAACGGCGGGGTGTGCGGGCCGATGATGAAGCCGGCGACGATATAGCCGAGGACCACCGGCTGCTTGAGCCGGTGGAAGAGAATGGTCACCACGCCTGCGACCAGCATGATCACTGCCAGGTCCTGAATAAAGCTGATGGCATGCATGGCGTGGGGCTCCTTGGGGTCGTGTTCTTGCGGGCGGCGCGGAGGCGTTGCGCAGCCTGCCGGCCAGCGGGAAAAGCCCTTGGGACGGGCTTTTGAAGGTTAACATCGCGACTTGTGCCAGAAAGGCGGTGCAATATATGGAAACAGATAGATCGCCGCGTGACGGCGATCGCGGGCGCAGCGTCCCGTTATCGATGGTTTGAAACGCTGACCAAGCACCCGCAGAGGTGCGCCCCGCAACCCCTGCCTTAACCCGTGAGTGTGCTATGGAACCCGGAAACGCCCAGCTGTCGATGACGGTATTGATGACCCCTGACATGGCCAACTTCTCAGGCAATGTCCACGGCGGCACCCTGCTCAAGTACCTCGATGAAGTCGCCTACGCCTGTGCCAGCCGTTATGCCGGCCGTTATGTGGTGACCCTGTCGGTGGACCAGGTGATCTTCCGCGAGCCGATCCACGTCGGCGAACTGGTGACCTTCCTGGCCTCGGTCAACTACACCGGCAACACCTCGATGGAGGTCGGTATCAAGGTGGTCACCGAGAACATCCGCGAGCGCTCGGTGCGCCACACCAACAGTTGCTTCTTCACCATGGTGGCCGTGGACGACCAGCGCAAACCCGCCGCCGTGCCGCCACTGCAACCGCAAACCAGCGAAGACAAGCGCCGCTTCATGCAGGCCCAGCAACGCCGGCAGATCCGCCAGGAGCTGGAAAAGCGCTATCAGGAAATCAAGGCCGACGCCTGATCGTCCGAGACAGGCTCGCTTTTACCGAGCGAGCCTGTTGGCGATAAACCCCTGCGCAACCCGTTACAGCTCGATCGGTACCGCCTCGAACCGCACCCGTGGATGGGTGATCCGGTCCTGGGCCCGTATCAGTTGCAGTTCGTAACTGGCGCAGGCCTGGGTTTCCAGCAGCACTTCATGCACCGCCGCGGCGGTGAACTCGAACGCCGCCACCAGGCTGTCGCCCAGCAGCACCCGGGCCAGGAACAGGCCCGAAGTCAGGTCGCCCACACCCACCGGCTGACGCGGGAATGCCAGCAGCGGACGACGCAGGTGCCAGCTGCCTTCGGCGGTCACCAGCAACATCTCGAAGCCGTCCGGCAGCTTGCCCGGGTAATCCAGATGCTTGACCAGCACCGCTTTCGGACCACGCGCCAGCAGCGCCCGGGCCATGGCCAGGCAGTCGAACAGCGACTGCGGCTTGCGCCCGGCGAAACTGTCCAGCTCCAGTTGGTTGGGGCAGAGGAAATCCGCCACGGCCGCCGCCTCTTCCAACAGGAAGTCGCTGACCTCCTGGGGCACGCTGCAACCCTTTTCCGGGTGGCCCATCACCGGGTCGCACAGGTACAGGGCCTTGGGGTTGGTCGCCTTGATCCGCGCCACGCCACCGAGGATCGCCCGCCCCTGCGCCGCGCTGCCCAGGTAGCCGGACAGCACCGCGTCGCAGTTGCCCAGTTCGCCGATGGCGGCAATGCCTTCCACCAGCTCCGGGATCTGGTGCGGTGACAGCACCTCGCCGGCCCACTGGCCGTATTGCGTGTGGTTGGAGAACTGCACCGTATTGAGCGGCCAGACATTCACCCCGACCCGCTGCATGGGAAACACCGCGGCGCTGTTGCCGGCATGGCCGAAGACCACATGGGACTGGATCGCAAGCAGATGAGGCGTACGTTTCATTCGGGTCATTCCGTAAAACGATTGAAATTCGAGCCGCGCAGTATGCGACTAAACGCAACCTGTACGACAGACCGAAGACGCAGTTAAGCTGGTGCGACTTCGTTGGAGCGCACCTCATGCTGACCCTTGGAAACATTTTCGTGCTGATGCTGCTGGCGACCGGCGCCGCCTGGCTATGGCACAACCACGGCCTGCGCGAGCGGGCGCTGGAGAGGGTCAAGCAGCATTGCGCGCGGCTCGATATCGAGCTGCTGGACGGCAACGTGGCGTTGAAGCGCATCGGTTTCGTCAGGGACGCCAGTGGTCGCCGGCGCCTGGCCCGGATCTACACCTTCGAATTCACCGTCACCGGCGAAACCCGCCATGCAGGGACCATCACCCAGTTCGGCGCCCACAGCGCGCAGATCGAGCTGGCGCCCTACCCGATTGCAACGCCCGCGCCGCCACCCGTGCCGACACACAGCGCCGAAGTGATCGAACTGAGCCAATGGCGCGAAGGACGCAGCAAGTAAGGCCAACCGCCTATGCACTCCTGTAGGAGCGAGGCTTGCCCGCGATAGCCGCGAAGCGGCGGTTTTTCCTGGCAAAACGCGTCATCGTTGACGAGTTTTTCGCGGGCAATCGAGCGTCGACCGGCCGCTCCTACAGAAGCAGGGGTTGGATTATTGGCAGCACTCAGCCAGGGACTGTTGCAGGGTGGCCACGTCCTGCGGCTCGCTGAAGATCAACTCGATACGTGAATCGCGGCGCCACTCGCTGGCTTGCCAGTGCAGCGCGGCGTTATCCAGGGCGTTGCCCGAGACCCAGCCCTGCGCACCGTGGATCACCAGCTTGGCCCGGCGCCAATCAAGGCTCGCCAGCCATTGCTCGACGTGCCCGACCTCGAACACCCGGCTCGGGTGCCAGCGCCAACCGATGCTCCAGCCGCCCTCCTGGGCCTGGCTCAGGCAGATGGGCCGGGCCGGATCGGTCCAGATCGCCGGCAGCTGTGCCAATCCCTTGGGTACTTCGAAGGCCTCAATGGCAGCCCCCGCGCGAGCCTCCAGGCCAGGCAAGCGCTCCAGCGCCAAGGTCCCGCGGGTAGTCCAGAGCAGCGGACAGGCCGGCAACTGCTCGAGAATGCCCTGACGCTGCGCCGCGTCGAGCCCTTCGTCCTTGTTCAGCAGCAACAGGCCGGCACTGGGCAGCGCCTCCTGTTGGGCCTGCGGCAGCGGCTTGCCGGCCGCCAGCGCCTGGGCATCGAGGACCAGCACGCAAGGTTGCACGGCCAGGACCTTTTGCCAGGGCGCCTCGCGCAATTGCTGGAGCAGTTGCGCCGGGTGCCCCAGGCCGGAAGGTTCGATAAACAGGCGGTCGGGCCGGGCCTTGCGCAGCAGGCGCCCCAGGCCCACCTGGAATGGCGCGCCGTTGACACAGCACAGGCAGCCGCCGGCCACTTCGCCCAGGGCGATACCGTCCTCGTCCCGGGCCAGCAGCGCCGCGTCCAGGCCGATCTGGCCGAACTCGTTGATCAACACCGCCCAGCGCTCATGGGCCGGACGCTGCACCAACAGGTGCTGGATCAGGCTGGTCTTGCCCGCGCCGAGGGGGCCGGTGATGACGTGGGTGGGGATGTTGTGCAGCATGGGGGGAACGCTCGGAAAGGAGGTGATTGATCCTACGCGCTAACCCGCGGCAGCGAAATTCCCGTAGCCGCTGCCACAGGCTGCGATAAGGCGCGCAGCGCCTTCCGAGGGCCTCAAGAGCACGTCTCCTGCGGAGCCGATCGCAGCCTGCGGCAGCTACAGGGTCAGCCGAGCCAGTCCAGGGTGAGGATCAGCCGGCGCTCGCCGGGGGCCGGTTGCGGCGAGCGGTGGATCAGGCCGAAACCCTCGTTGCCCAGCCATTTCTCACCCTTGAACAGGGCCACCTCGCCGCTGGCCATCTGCTGGATCAGCGCGGCATCCGTGGGTTCGGCCTCGGCCTGGCCCAGTTGCCGACGATCCATCGCGCCCTCGCGCAGCCATTGGCTACCGGCGCCGGCATAGGTGGTGATCAGCCGTACCGGCACATGGTCGACATGAAAACGCGGGCACATGGCCTTATCCAGCACCCGCAGGCGCAGGCCGACGCGCTTGGCGCCCAGCAGGCAGGCAAAGGCGCTGACCAGCCAGGCGACATCGGCGATAAAGCCATCGTAGCCCTGCAGATCGCTGAAGCCAGAAGCCAGGCCGCGCAGGTTCGGCTCGGCGTCCTCGGTGTCGAGTTCCAGCGACAGCGACTCGGCCAGCGGCTCGTTCAGCGACAGCAGCAAGGCACCGAAATCGGCGATATGCGCCGGCAACTGGCGCTGCCACAGGGCCAGGTTGACCTCGTCGTCCAGCACCTCGGCGAGGACGATAGGGGCCGGGCCGCAAGCCTCGCGGCGTATCGGTTTTTGCAGGGTTGGCCGCAGGAGCGGCTTCGCAAGCAGGTGCGCTCCCACAGGGGACAGTGGTTGGTAGAGCATCAGGCGGCGGCCTCTTCATGCCAGGGGCCGAACGGGTCGCGCATCAGGCGCCAGCCTTCCGTGCCCAGGGCCATTTCGTCGTCCGTCAGCAGGCAATCGTCGAGCTCGGCGGTGAGCCGGGCGAAGTCGATGTTCTGGCCGATGAACACCAGTTCCTGGCGGCAGTCGCCGGTGGCGGCGGTCCAGTTCTGCATGATCGCCGCGGTGCTTTCCGCATCCTGCGGCCAGTGTTGCTTCGGCACGAAACGCCACCAGCGTCCGGCGAAACCATGACGCATCAGCCCCCCCGCCTGGGACCAGCTGCCGGCCTCCTGGTGCTTGCTGGCGAGCCAGAAAAAGCCCTTGGAACGCAGCAACTTGCCGTTGCTCCAGGGGCGGTTGATGAAGTCGAAAAAGCGCTGTGGATGGAAAGGTCGGCGCGCCCGATAGGCGCTGGAGGCGATGCCGTATTCTTCGGTTTCCGGCACGTGCTCGCCGCGCAGCTCCTGCAGCCAGCCCGGCGCCTGGGCAGCGCGCTCGAAGTCGAAACGACCGGTATTGAGTATCTTCGCCAGCGGCACTTCGCCCATCACCATGGGGATGATTTCCGCCTGGGAATTGAGGCGTTCGAGGATGGCGATCAGTTCCTGGCGCTCGTCGCTGCCGATCAGGTCGATCTTGCTGATCAGGATCACGTCGGCGAACTCGATCTGCTCGATCAACAGATCGGTGATCGAACGTTCATCTTCCTCGCCCAGGGTTTCGCCGCGGGACGCCAGGCTTTCCGCGGCCTGGTAATCGAGCAGGAAGTTCATGCCGTCGACCACGGTGACCATGGTGTCCAGCCGCGCGATATCGGCCAGGCTCTGCCCCGCTTCGTCGCGAAAGGTGAAGGTCTCGGCCACCGGCAGCGGCTCGGAAATGCCGGTGGACTCGATCAGCAGGTAATCGAAACGCCCGTCCCTGGCCAGCTTGCCGACCTCTTCCAGCAGGTCTTCGCGCAGGGTGCAGCAGATGCAGCCGTTGCTCATTTCGACCAGTTTTTCTTCGGCGCGGTTGAGGCTGACATCGCGCTGCACCTCGCTGCCGTCGATGTTGATTTCGCTCATGTCGTTGACGATCACCGCCACCCGCAGGTTGTCGCGGTTGCGCAGAACGTAGTTGAGCAGCGTGCTTTTGCCGGCGCCGAGAAAGCCGGACAGCACGGTAACGGGAAGACGGTCGGTCATCAGGTGATCCTCATCGGGGGCTGGGTGGCTGGGTCAGATCGCCCGTTGATGGCGTTCGCGCAGCTCTTGGCGTTCTTTGGCTTCGATACACAGGGTGGCGGTGGGCCGCAGCAGCAAGCGCCTGAGGCCAATGGCCTCGCCGGTTTCACGGCACCAGCCGTACTCGCCACGGGCCAGGCGTTCGAGGGCTTCGTCGATCTTGTCCAGCAGCTTCTTTTCCCGCTCCAGCAGGCGCAGTTGCCACTGACGCTGCTCTTCGGCGCTGCCGATATCGGCTAGGTCGCTGTGGGGCTCCTGCTCGCGCAGCACCTCGAACTCGCCATCGATGCGTTCTTGCAGCTCGACGCGCTGCGCCAGCAGCAGCTCACGGAAATAGGCCTGCTGGACGTCGTTCATGTAGTCCGCCTCGGGCTGGGCGAGAAGTTGCGCTTCGGTCATCGGGCGTTCAGTCATGGTGGGTCACGGGTCAGGCTTTATTTAATGTTATAGCATAACAATACAAATAAGCCAACCCTCTCTTGCCGCCCGCGACGAAGGGCGGGATGCTTGAGCCTCCCCTGCCGAGAAACCCCATGCGCCACGCCTTGAAATACACGCTGCTGAGCCTGTCCCTGCTGGTCGCGGACACCGCCATCGCGCAAGTGCCCAGCGCCCTGGCCACCTGCACCCGCAGCGCCAACCTGCTGGCCTGCGTGGATGCCGAAGGCAACGCCTACAGCGTCGCGGCCGCGGGCAGTACAACCTATCTGCGGGGTTTCGAGGTCGCCGGCAAACGTTATTGGGCGCAGACCAACAGCCGTTATGGCCAGCTGACCTTCTTTACCGGCCTGGCCTCCGACGGCGAAGCCTGGGTCGGCTATAGCCAGCGCGTCGGCTGGACCACCCGCAACCGCTTTTCCAGCTCCGGCGGCAGCAGCGGCAAGTTCACTTGCAGCCGGATCAGCGGCTGCTGAGCAAAGCATTTTGTAGGAGCGAGGCTTGCCCGCGATCGACGCTTACGCGGTATAGCTGATACACCGCAGCGTCTTCATCGCACGCAAGCTGTGCTCCTATAGAAGGCTGGGCCGCGTCAGGCCTGGGCTTTTTTCTGTTCCTGCAACCAGGCCATGTAGCTGTTCACCGGCGGATTCTTCTGGAAGTAGCTCTGCAAGCCCGCGAATAGCCCATCGGCAATCGCCTGCTGGTGCCGCGCGGTGACCAGGCGCTGGCTGTCGCGGCTGTTGGAGATGAAGCCCGTCTCCACCAGGATCGAGGGCACATCGGGGGACTTGAGCACCGCGAAACCGGCCTGTTCCACGCGCTTCTGATGCAGGGTGGTGATGCCCGCCAGGCTGCCCAATACAGTGCCGCCCAACTGCAGGCTGGCGGCGATGGTGGCGTTCATCGACATGTCGAGAATCACCCCGGCGAGCATCGGGTCCTTGTCTTTCAGGTTGAGCAGGCTGGTGGCGCCCAGCAGGTCGGCGCCGTTCTCCCGCTGCGCCATGAAGCGTGCGGTGGCCGACGTCGCACCACCTTCCGACAGCGCGTAAACCGAAGCCCCGGACGCCGTCAGGCGTGGCGCCGCATCGGCATGCACCGAGATAAACATGTCGGCCTTGTGCTTGCGGGCGATCTCCACCCGCTTGCGCAGCGGCACGAAGAAATCGTCGTTGCGCACCAGCTTCACATCGAAGCCCTTCTCACGCTTCAACCGCTTGGCCAACAGCTGGGCGATCGCCAGCACCACATCCTTCTCCCGTTCGCCACGGGCGCCGACCGCCCCCGGGTCCTTGCCGCCGTGACCCGGGTCGACCACGACGATGATGTCGCGCTTGGGATGCGCCCGGTCCGCCGGTGTTTCACGCGGCAAAGCGGGAGCGGCGACCGCCGCGATCTGCTGCGGGACGCGGCTGGCGTTGCTCAGATCGAGCACCAGGCGGTGGCCCTGGCCGTCCTGGGGCGGCAGCAAGAAGCTGTCGAGCCGCAGCGGTTCGGCCAGGTCGAGGACGATCCGCGTATCGCCCTGGCCAAAGTGCCCGGAACGGATCGAGCGAATCGGCGTATTGGCCAGGGCCAGTTGGCTGAAATCGCCACTGAGCTGCGCGCCGCGAAGGTCGATGATCAGCCGTTCCGGCGCGCTGAGAGAGAAGGTCTTGTAGTGCACCGGCCCACTCAGATCGAGCACCAGGCGCAGCTTGTCGGCCGAGTTCCATAAACGCAGGTTGCGAATCTGGGTGGCGGACACCCCCAAAGGCAGAACCAAGGCCGCGCTGGCCAACAGCAGGTTGAGCAACTGACGTCTGTGCATGACTTACACCGCAGATTGAGGAGCATCCGTACTCGAAAGGCTTGGTGAAAAAACGTTCAGGAAAAAGGTTTCATTGACTGCATTGTTATAATATAACATGGCAAATTGTTTCCAACGATGGACCTGCTCATGAATGCGCTGACTCTGCCGGATATCGCCGCGCAGGCCGCACGCCAGGCCCTGCCCCTTGAGTGGGTGGGCATGTGTGGCATTGCCTTACCTGTGTTGTTTGATGGCCAGCGGATTGGCGCAACAGCGGATGCCGGCGTCAGCCTCGACGACGGCGAAGCCCGCGGCATTCATATGTCGCGCCTGTATCTGGCGCTGGAAATGCTCGAACAGGAAAATCTCACCCCGGCCCTGATGCGCCAGGTACTGCAACGCTTTCTCGACAGCCACGACGGGCTGTCCAGCAGTGCCTACCTACGAATTCATGCCGATCTGCTACTGAAACGCCCCGCCTTGATCAGCCCGTTGGCCGGCTGGAAAACCTATCCGGTGAGCATCGAAGCGCACCTGAAAAACGCAATGTTCCACGTGGAACTAAAAATCGAGGTGCCTTATTCCTCGACATGCCCCTGTTCCGCCGCGCTTTCCAGGCAGCTGATTCAGCAACAATTCATCGATGATTTCGCCAACCGGGCGCTGCACCATGAAGACATCCTGACCTGGCTCGGTTCCTCGAAAGGCATAGTCGCCACGCCCCACAGCCAGCGCAGCACCGCGCAATTGCAGTTGCGCCTGGATGACTTTCTCGACGAGTTGCCGTTGATGGCGGCGATCAACGACGCCGAAGCCGCCCTCGGCACCGCCGTGCAAACCGCGGTGAAACGCGCCGACGAACAAGCCTTCGCCCTGGCCAACGGGCAAAACCTGATGTTCTGCGAAGACGCCGCGCGCCGCCTGAACCTCGCCTTGCAACGTTCGCCAGGCATCCGCGCCTTCCAGGTGCGCGTGGTTCACGCCGAAAGCCTGCACGCCCATGACGCCGTGGCCGAGAGCCGCTGGAACTGGGAGCTCGCATGATCAGCCTGCAATCGCTACGTTGGGGCGCGCCCGGCCAACCGCTGACGCCAGCACTCGACCTTGAGCTGGAGCCCGGCAGCCTGACCGCCATCATCGGCGCCAACGGCTCGGGCAAAAGCAGCCTGCTGAAAGTCATCGCCGGCCTGCAAAAGCCCTTGGCCGGGAAGATCAAGTTGCAGGTCCCTCGCCGTGGCGGCCTGTCCTTTCTGCCGCAGCAGCAGTACCTTGACCGGCAGTTCCCCATCACCCTGCAGGAATTGGTGGCCGCCGGTTTCTGGGGCGATCGGCAAAGCGCGCAACAGCGTGCCGGACGTTTGCAGCAGGTGCTCGCAGACTGGTGCCTGAGCGGCCTGGAACAACGCCCGTTGATGGCCTTGTCCGGCGGCGAATTGCAGCGTGCCCTGCTCGCCCGCCTGAGCCTCGCCGATGCCCCGCTGTTGCTGCTGGACGAACCCCACGCCGCCCTGGACGAACTGGGCCAGGCCCTGCTGTGGAAACACATCCACACCTGGCAGCAGCAAGGTCGCACGCAAATCGTGGTCTGCCATGACCTCGCCGCCGTGCGCCAGCACATCCCCCAGACCCTGCTGATCAAAGCCAGCGGTTGCCGGTTCGGCAGCAGCGAGGAACTGATCGTCCAGCCCATTCAGATGCAGGTGGCCTGATGCTCGCCGCCGCCCAGCTCTGGCAGCCCTTCCACGAGTTCGTGTTCATGCGCCGGGCATTGCTCGGCGGCCTGGCGCTGGCATGCAGCACCGCACCGTTGGGGGTGTTCCTGATCCTGCGGCGCATGAGCCTGATCGGCGACGCCGTGGCCCACGGCATTCTCCCCGGCGCGGCGCTGGGCTTCTGGTTCGCCGGGCTGAGCCTGCCGGCACTGACGCTCGGCGGCCTTGGCGCCGGACTCGGCATGGCCGGCCTGGCCGCCTGGATTACCCGGCGCACCGGCTTGCGCGAGGACGCCAGCCTGGCCACGATCTACCCGATTTCCCTGGCCAGCGGCGTGCTGATTCTCGGCCTCGCCGGCAAACGCCTGGACCTGCTGCACCTGCTGTTCGGCTCGGCCCTGGCGGTGGATGGGCCGACCCTGGAGGGCATGCTCTGGGTCTCCGGGTTCAGCCTGCTGGCCATGGCGCTGATCTACAAAGCGTTGCTGCTGGACACCCTCGACCCACTGTTCCTCAACAGCGTCAGCCGCCTCGGCCCCCTCGCCCACGGCCTGTTCCTGACCCTGGTGGTGCTGAACCTGGTGATCGGTTTCCAGGCCATCGGCGCCTTGATGGTGGTCGGCCTGATGATGCTGCCGGCCGCCGCCTCGCGCTTCTGGAGTCGGCGCCTGCCGGTGCTGATCGGCATTGCCGCGCTGCTCGGTTGCCTCTCGGTGTGGCTCGGCCTGTTGCTGTCGTTCCACTACTCGCTGCCCAGCGGCCCGGCCATCGTCCTGGTGGCGGGCGGCCTGTACCTGCTGTCCGTGGTGTTCGGTCCGGTGCACGGTCTGCTGCGCCGCCCGCCTTTGCTCACATCCCCATGAGGTGTTCCCCGATGCGCGCCCTACTCGTGCTCTTCAGTCTGTTGCTGCCGTTGTCGCTGTCGCCCGCCCAGGCCGCGGACAAACTCGCTGTGGTCACCAGCTTCAGCATCCTCGCCGACATCACCCGCCAGGTCGGCGGCGAGCATATCCAGATCACCGACATGGTCGGTCCGGACGCCGACGCCCATACCTACGAACCGACACCGGACGATGCCAAGGCCCTGCTCAAGGCCCGGTTGATCATCAAGAACGGCCTGGGTTTCGAGCCCTGGCTGGATCGCCTGGTGGCCAGTACCGGCACCCGGGCCCCGGTGATCACCGCCAGTCGCGGAGTGATCCCGCGCTCGCTGGATGAGGACGGCGAGACCGTTCCCGACCCGCACGCCTGGCACAACCTGGCGAACGCCAAACTCTATGTGAGCAACATCACCAAGGCGCTGGTCGCCGCCGACCCGGCGAACAAAGCTGATTACGAACGCAACAGCCAGGCCTACCTGAAACGGATCTACGCGCTGCTGGCCGAAGCCAAGGCCAAGTTCGGCGCGCTGCCGCCGGGCAATCGCAAGATCGTCACCTCCCACGACGCCTTCGGTTACCTGGGGCAGGCCTATGGCATCGACTTCATGGCCCCGCAAGGCCTGTCCACCGAACGCGAACCCTCGGCCGCCGAAGTCGCGGCGCTGATCACCCAGATCCGCAACGCCAAGGTCAAGGCGGTGTTCATGGAGAACATCAAGGACGCGCGCCTGCTCAAGCAGATCGCCGACGAAAGCGGCGCCCATATCGGCGGCACCCTGTACTCCGACGCCCTCGCTGCGCAGGGCCAGCCAGCACCTTCACCGGGTTGTTCGAATACAACCTGAACACCCTGTACGACGCCCTGAGCCAACCATGAACAAGCGCCCACCGCTGTCGATGCTCGACCTGGAAAGCGCGCCCCTGGGCAGCCGTTGGCCGCTCACCAGCGTGCTCGATGCTCTGCCATGGAACGCCGACGGCCTGATCGCCGCCATCGCCCAACAGCACGACAGCGGCGAGGTGCTGATGCTGGCCTGGATGAACCGCAAGGCGCTGGCCGAGACCCTGGCCAGCGGGCAGGTCTGCTACTGGTCGCGCTCGCGCCGGCAACTGTGGCGCAAGGGCGAAAGCTCGGGGCATCGCCAGCGTCTGCTCGAAGCGCGCCTGGACTGCGACGGCGACGCCGTCCTGCTGCTGGTGGACCAGCAAGGCCCGGCCTGCCACACCGGGCGCCCCAACTGTTTCTACAACGCCATTCGCGACGGTGCGGTGCAGGTCATCAGCGCGCCGCTACAGGAAACCCCAGCATGATTCGCAAGAACCCCTCCGGTGATCTGCCGGTCATCGCCGAGTCGGCCTATGTCGACAAGACCGCCATCATCTGCGGCAAGGTGGTGATCGGCGAGAACGTATTCGTCGGCCCCTACGCGGTGATCCGTGCCGACGAAGTCAACGAGCAAGGCGCCATGGACCCGATCGTCATCGGCGCCAATTCGAACATCCAGGACGGCGTGGTGATCCACTCCAAATCCGGCGCGGCGGTGACCATCGGCGAGTTCACCTCCATCGCCCACCGCTCGATCGTCCATGGCCCGTGCACGGTCGGCGACCGGGTCTTCATCGGCTTCAACAGCGTGCTGTTCAACTGCGCGGTCGGCGGCGGCAGCGTGGTGCGACACAACTCGGTGGTCGATGGCCGCGACCTGCCGCAAGGCTTCTACGTGCCCTCCACCACCCGTATCGGGCCCAATACCGACCTCTCGCAGTTCCCGCCGGTCAGCGTCAGCGCCTCGGAGTTTTCCGAAGACGTGGCGCGCACCAACGTCGATCTGGTGCGCGGTTACAAAGCCCTGCAGAACGAGTTCTGAACATGAACAGCGTGCTGATTCGCAACGCCCGGCTGGTCAATGAAGGACGCGAGTTCGACGCCGACCTGCTGGTAGACCATGGGCGCATCGTCAAGATCGCCAGCAGCATCGAAGGCGAGAATGCCCGCACCGAGATCGACGCCCAGGGTCAGTGGCTGCTGCCGGGAATGATCGACGACCAGGTGCATTTCCGTGATCCCGGCGCGCCGGAGAAAGGCAGCTTCCACAGCGAGTCGCGGGCGGCCGTGGCGGGTGGCATCACCAGTTTCATGGACATGCCCAACACCCAGCCCGCGACCCTGACCCTGGCCGCGCTGGAGGACAAGAAGCGCCGAGCGGCGATCCACTCGGTGGCCAACTATGGCTTTCACTTCGGCGTCAGCCGCGACAACCTCGACACGGTCGCCGCCCTCGATCCGTGTCGGGTGGCCGGGGTCAAAGTGTTCATGGGCGCCTCCACCGGCAACATGCTGGTGGACGATCCGCAGGTCCTCGAGCGCTTGTTCGCCGAGGTGCCGACCATTCTCCTGGCGCACTGCGAACACACGCCCAGCATCCAGGCCAACGAGCGGCGCATGCAGGAGCGTTTCGGCGAAGCAATTCCCGCCGTGGCCCACTCCCTGATCCGCGATGCCGAAGCCTGCTATCGCTCCTCGTCGCTGGCCGTGGATCTGGCCAGGCGTCACGGCACTCGCCTGCATGTCTTGCACCTGACCACTGCCCGCGAACTGGAACTGTTCGAAGACCAGCCCCTGGCGCAAAAGCGCATCACCGCCGAAGTCTGCCTGCACCACCTGCTGTTCGATGACCGTGATTACGCGCGCCTCAGGCACCTGATCAAATGCAACCCGGCGATCAAGACCCGGGCCGACCGCGACGCCCTGCGCCAGGCCTTGCTCGGCAACCGCCTGGATGTGATCGGCAGCGATCACGCGCCGCACACCTGGGCACAGAAACAGCTGCCCTACCGCCAGGCGCCTTCCGGGCTGCCGCTGGTGCAACACGCCCTGCCCGCCCTGCTGGAACTGGTGGCCGATGGCGTGCTGCCCATCACCACCCTGGTGGAGAAAACCAGCCACCGGGTCGCCGACCTGTTCGCCATTCCCGATCGCGGCTACCTGCGCGAAGGCTACTGGGCCGACCTGGTATTGATCAGGCCCGAGCCCGAGGGCCTCGCCGTGGCCCAGCAGCCGATCCTCGCCCAGTGCGGCTGGACGCCCTTCGCCGAACGGCGTTTCCGGCACAGCGTCGACACCACTCTGGTATCGGGGCAGTTGGCCTGGCACGCCGGGCGCCTGTACGACAACTGCCAGGGCCTGCCGCTGCGTTTTACCCGCTGATCCCTTCCCTGAACCCCTCCCCTGGAACACCAAGGAACACCCGATGATTCACATCACCCTGCCCGACGGCTCACAACGTGAGTACGACCAGCCGCTTTCCGTGTACGAGGTGGCCGCGAGCATCGGCCTCGGCCTGGCCAGGGCGGCGGTCGCCGGCCGGGTGAACGATCGACTGGTGGATTGCTCTTTTATGCTCGAGGGCGATGCCCGGGTCAGCATCGTCACCGCCCGCGAGCCCGAGGGCCTGGAGATCCTGCGTCACTCCTGCGCGCATCTGCTGGCCATGGCGGTGAAGGAGTTGTACCCCTCGGCCCAGGTCACCATCGGCCCGGTGATCGAGGACGGCTTCTTTTACGACTTCGCCTATGAACGGCCCTTTACCCCCGACGACCTGCAGCGCATCGAAGCGCGCATGACCCGCCTGGCCGCGACCAACCACGCGGTACGCCGGCGCGAGCTGAGCCGTGACGACGCCCAGGAATACTTCGCCAACCTGGGCGAGCACTACAAGGCCGAGCTGATCCGCGACATCCCGCAGGACCAGGTGCTGTCGCTGTACCGCCAGGGCGATTTCGAAGACCTGTGCCGTGGCCCCCACGTGCCGTTCACCGGCATCCTCCAGGCGTTCAAGCTGACCAAGGTCGCCGGCGCCTACTGGCGCGGCGACGCCAGGAACGCCCCGCTGCAACGGATCTACGGCACCTGCTGGGCCACCCAGAAAGACCTCAAGGACTACCTGACCCGCCTGGAAGAAGCCGGCAAGCGCGACCACCGCAAGCTCGGACAGCAACTGGACCTGTTCCACTTCGACGACTGCGCGCCGGGTTCGGTGTTCTGGCATGCCAAGGGCTGGACCCTGTTCCAGCAACTGATCGGCTACATGCGCCGGCGCCAGGACCAGGCCGGCTATCAGGAAGTGAACACCCCGGACGTGATGGACCGCGGCCTTTGGGAAACCTCCGGGCACTGGCAGAACTACCGCGACCATATGTTCAGCACCACCACCGAAGACCAGCGGGTGTTCGCCCTCAAGCCGATGAACTGCCCCGGCGCGGTGTCGATCTTCAGCCGTGGCCTGAAAAGCTACCGCGACCTGCCGCTGCGCATCGCCGAGTTCGGCAAGGTGCATCGCTACGAACCCTCCGGCGCGTTGCACGGGTTGCTACGGGTGCGCCACTTCACCCAGGACGACGCGCACATCTTCTGCACCCCGGCGCAGATGCAGGCGGAATGCGCGAGCACCATCGCCCTGGTGTTCGACATCTATCGCGACTTCGGCTTCCACGACGTCGCGGTCAAGCTCTCCACCCGGCCGGCCCATCGCATCGGCAGCGACGCGCTGTGGGACCAGCTGGAAGGCGCCTTGTCCGGCGCCCTGGAAACGATGGCGATCGACTACCGGATCAACCCCGGCGAAGGCGCGTTCTACGGCCCGAAACTGGAGTTCGTGCTGCGCGACGCCATCGGCCGTGACTGGCAATGCGGCACCCTGCAGGTCGATCTCAACCTGCCGGAACGCTTCGAGATCAGCTACATCGACGAGCACGGCGAACGCCAGCGCCCGGTGATGCTGCATCGCGCGCTGTTCGGTTCCCTGGAGCGTTTTATCGGCATCCTCATCGAGCATTACAGCGGCGCCCTGCCCTGCTGGCTGGCGCCGCGGCAGGCGGTGGTGATCAACATCAGCGAAGGTCAGGCGGACTATGCCCGGTCGGTGGCCGACAGCCTGTCGCGCCAGGGCCTGCGAGCCAGCGCCGACCTGCGCAACGAGAAGATCAGCTACAAGATCCGCGAGCACAGCCTGCAAAAGGTGCCGTACCTGCTGGTGGTGGGCGACAAGGAAAAGGACGGGGGATTTGTCAGCTTGCGCAGCCGCAATGGCGAGGACCTGGGGCGGTGGGCGGTGAGCGAGGTGGTGGAGCGCTTGCGGATAGAGTTGTAGCGACAGACGCCATCGCGAGCAAGCTCGCGCCTACAGGTTTAACACGATCCCCTGTAGGAGCGAGCTTGCTCGCGATGCTCTTAGGCCCTTGGCTTGACCGTCCCGCAATCCTGCCCCAGCCACACCGCACGGGTGTCCATGCTGCCCTTCTGCTGGAAGCCGGTGGCATTGAAGGTACCGATGACGTTGGTGGTGAACTCACGATCGCTGAGGAATTTCGCCACGCCCGAGCCCTGGGCTTTCGGGCAGCTGAAGCGGAATTTCCACTGGTTGGAGGTGCGGTCGGTAACCTCTTGGCGGCAACCCGATTGCGGGTCCTGCAGCGGGATGGTGTCGGACTTCACCTGCTCCGGCGTCAGGCACACGCGGATGCCCTTGCCGCCCATGGTCACGCCCTGCTTCTCCAACTGCGCCCGTTGCTCGGGCGTCAGCTGTTGTTGCAACTGACCGAGAATCAACGACAGGTCCGGCAGGCTCTGGTCATCGACTTTCATGTTGCTGGTGGTCAGTTCCCACAGGCCCGGTTGCAGCATCTGGGCCTGCGCGGCCAGCGGAAGCGAGACAACGGCGGCCATGGCCAAACCCAGTAGACGAAGCTTCATCGAATGACTCCTAGACAGTAGTGGCCGTTAGACGCCAAAAATGCAGCGGCGTTGCATGGCGAATTAATTAGCGACAATCATGCTCGAACATGGTCTGTTAGGGTCTGCAACGAAGAGTTGGCGAGCAAGGTCGCGCTTGTTTGCACGTAGCGCCGAAGGCGCCCGGCACGCCGCTTTTCATACGGACCCCAGCATTGAATCTTCAGGAGCAAGGCTGTCCCCATGGATTATTTTGGCCCACATATTTTTGGCTATCTGATTGCCACCCTGCACTTTCTCGGCCTGATCGCCGCCATCCACGCGGTGTTGACCGTCAGGACCGCCCAAGGCTCCATCGCCTGGGCCCTGTCGCTGTTGTTCATGCCGTACCTGACCCTTATCCCTTATCTGGTGTTCGGCCGCAGCACCTTCGATGCCTATATCAAGGCCCGGCGCCAGGCCAACCTGGAGATGCGCAAGGCGATCAACGAGCTGAACTGGCGCCCCTGGATCGAGGAGGCCCTGAGCGCCCGCGCCTCCGCCGCCTACACCTCGCTGCGGGCCATGCCCAAGCTGGGCCGCATGCCCTGCCTGGCCAGCAACCATGTACAACTGCTGATCAACGGCGATGCCACCTTCGCCGCGATTTTCCAGGCCATCGAACGTGCCCGCACGGCGGTGCTGATCCAGTTCTTCATCATCCACGACGACGACCTTGGCCGACGCCTGCAAGCGCTGCTGCTGAAAAAGGTTGGCGAAGGCGTGGCGATCCACCTGCTCTACGACCGCATCGGCAGCCATTCCCTGCCCCACGCCTATGTGCAGCCCCTGCGCGACGCCGGCATCCAGGTGCATGCCTTCGCCACCCGCAGCGGCTGGCTCAACCGCTTCCAGATCAACTTTCGCAATCACCGCAAGATAGTGGTGGTGGATGGCCTGCTGGGGTTTGTCGGCGGGCATAACGTGGGCGACGAATACCTGGGGAAAAAACCGCCTCTGGCACCCTGGCGCGATACCCATGTTTCGGTCAGCGGTCCGGTGGTGGCCTGCCTGCAGGAATCCTTCGCCGAAGACTGGTTCTGGGCCTCGCGGCAATTGCCGCCGCTGATCCTGCCGGACACCTACCCCGATGACGGCGTGCTGTGCCAGGTGCTGGCCAGCGGCCCGGCGGACCCTTATGAAACCTGCTCGCTGTTCTTCGTCGAAGCCATCCACGCGGCGACCGAACGGGTGTGGATCACCAGCCCCTATTTCGTCCCCGACGAGGCCGTGTTCGCCGCCTTGCGCCTGGCCGCCCTGCGCGGGGTGGATGTGCGGATCCTGCTGCCGTCGCGCGCGGACCACCGGATCGTCTACGCGGCGTCCAGCCTGTACGCCTTCGAAGCCGTACGCGCCGGGGTGCGGGTGTTCCGTTACCAGCCGGGTTTCCTGCACCAGAAAGTGGTGCTGATCGACAGTGAAATCAGCGCGATCGGCAGCGCCAACCTGGACAACCGCTCGTTCCGCCTGAATTTCGAGGTGATGTTGCTGACCGTGGACGAAGCCTTCGCCAGGGAGGTGGAACATATGCTCAACCTCGACTTCGAGCGTTCCCGCGAAATCGCCAAAGAAGAAAGCCGGGAAACCCACCGCCTGCAACAGCTTGGCATGCGGGTGGCCCGGCTTATTTCACCGATTCTCTAGCGTCGGCGCTTCACGAGTAATACAGGTCGTCGCGAGTCCAGGGCAGCTCATGACTGCCATCGGCGTGAGCCTTGACCGCGAGAATCTGGTGCAGGTTGATCCAGCCGCGGGCGAAGGCATAGGCACAGCCGGCCAGGTACAGGCGCCAGATGCGCAAGACTTGCGCCGGCACCAGCCGGGAGGCGGCTTCCAGGTTGTCTTCCAGACGCTCGCTCCAGTGGTCCAGGGTGCGGGCGTAATGCAGGCGCAGGCTTTCCACGTCGACGATCTCCAGCCCCGCTTCGCTGATCTCGGCCGAGATCATCGCCAGGTGCGGCAGCTCGCCATTGGGGAACACATACTTCTCGATAAAGTCGCCGGCTCCACGGCCCACGGGACGTCCATCGGTGTGCTTAGCGGTGATTCCGTGGTTCATCACCAGGCCGCCTTCGCGCACCGCGCCAAACAGTGTCTTGCAGTACTGCGCCAGGTTGGCGTGGCCCACGTGCTCGAACATGCCGACGCTCACCACCTTGTCGAAGCGGCCGTCCTGGGGCAGGTCGCGGTAGTCCAGCAATTGCAGTTCCACCAGGTCCTGCAAGCCTTCGGCGATCACCCGCTCCCTGGCCAGCGCCAGTTGTTCCTTGCTCAGGGTGATACCGAAGACCTTGGCCCCGAATTCTCGCGCCGCGTACCGCGCCAGCCCGCCCCAGCCGCAACCGACATCCAGCAGATATTCACCAGGCTGCAAGCGCAGCTTGCGGCACAGGTGGCGAAATTTGGCCTGTTGGGCCTGTTCCAGGCTCTCACTGCCGGTCTCGAAATAGGCGCAGGAATAGGCCATGTCGCTGTCGAGCCACAGCTGGTAGAAGTCGTTGGAAAGGTCGTAGTGGTAGGAGATGGCGGCCGCATCGGTGGCCTTGTCGTGCAGGGAACGTACTGGCAGCACTTCTTCCTCGCTGTCCAGCAGCGCTTGGCTCAGCTCGTCGCAAACCCGGATGACTTCGCTGATAGAGCCTTCCAGCTCAAGTTTGCCCTCGACGAACGCCGCTCCCAGCGAGTTGAGAGTGGGATGGGCGAGCTGGGTGACCAGTTGCGGGTCCTTGACCACAATAGTGACGCTGGGCGCCGGCCCCAGGTTGAACTCATGGCCGTCCCAGAGTCGCAGGCGTAGCGGTAGTTGCAGATTCTGTAAGGCCGGTGGAAGTTGCGCGAGCATGGATTATCCCCCTTGTTTCAGACGTCTGAGTGAGGTTAGACCATACTGAAAAATTAGCAGGCTATCGATCTGATAGCTGAAATTCATCAGTGCCGGCAGTGCAACAATCCCTGCTGAACAGCCAGCCGACCGTCCCGGAAGCTGGGTCCTCTTCACAGATGACCGCCAGGCGGGCGCACAGTTCGACCTGGTTTAATTCTAGCTCCAGACGCTCAAACCCGCGCTTTTCCGCCCCGGCCCACGCCCCTGCAACTTGAGCAATGGCTCCTGGAAACGCAGCAAGCGCCCGGCATTGCCCAGCACCAGCAAGGTGCTGAGGTTATGCAGCACCGCCGCGATCATCGCCCCCGCCGCGCCGAGCCAGCCGAACGCGGCAAAGGCGACGATGGCCAGGGTCCAGCCCAGGCCGATGATCACATTGACCTGCAGGGTCTGGCGGCACTGGCGACTCAGGCGCACACAGGTGCCGAGGCGCCGCAGGTCGCTGCCGATCAGCACGATATCGGCCGACGCCAGGGCAATGTCCGCCCCACCCGCGCCCATGGCCACACCGACCACGCCAGCCTTGAGCGCCAGGGAATCGTTGATCCCGTCGCCCACCACCATCGGCCGGAAACCGCTGTCGATTTCCCCCAGCACGCGCTTGAGCTTGTCTTCTGGTAGCGCCTGGGCTTCGACATCGCCGATGCCGACATCCCGCGCCAGGCTGTCGGCCACGCTCTGGCGGTCGCCGGTCAGCAACAACTGGCGGCCCAGCCCCAGTTCGCGCAGCTCGTCGAGGGCAAACCGCGCTTCCGGCTTGACGCTGTCGGCCAGCAACAGCCAGGCGAGAAATTCGCCGTTCAGCGCCAGCCCGGCAATCGGTCCGTCATGTTCGGGCACTGCCGTGGTGGCGATGCCGAGCTGGCCGAACAACTCGGGACGCCCCAGGGCGGCTTCGCCCTGCTCGGTCTGCGCCACCACTCCCAGCCCCTGGCGCTCGCGAATATCCGACAGCACCAGGAAATGCTCCTGGGCCACCAGGCCAGCCAGCGCGCGGCTGACCGGGTGGCTGCTGGCCGAACCGAGGCTGGCCGCCAGGTTCAGCAAGGCCTGGCGATCTTCCCGCGGGCTGTCGATCGATTGCAGGCGCAAGGTGCCGAAGGTCAGGGTGCCGGTCTTGTCCACCACCAGCGAGGTCAGGTCCGCGAGCTCCTCGAGGAACGCCGAACTGCGAATCAGGATGCCGTGCCGCGCCGCCACGGCGATCCCGGCAATCGCCGTGGCCGGCGCGGACAGCACCAGGGCACAGGGGCAGGCCGCCACCAGCACCGCGAGCATCGCCTGGGCATCGTGGGTGATGAACCAGGTCACCGCCGCCAGCAGCAACACCAGCACCATGTAGCTGCCAGCGTAACGTTCGAGCAAACGGGTGATCGGCGGCTTGGAACGCTCGGCGCTTTGCATCAGCGCGATGACCTTGCCCAGGGTCGATTCGTGGCCGGTGCGGGTCACTTCCAGGCGCAACAGGCCGTCGAGGTTGATCGCCCCGCCGAACACCTGCATGCCGACATCGGCCTCCAGCGGCACCGACTCGCCAGTGATCGGTGCGGTGTCGAGGCTGGCCTGTCCGGAGAGCACCAAACCATCGGCGGGCACCCGGTCGCCGGCGCGCACTTCGACGACATCGCCAGCCTTGAGCGTGGCGTTGTCCACTTCCAGAATGCTGCCGTCGGCCTGCACCCGTCGCGCATGGCTGCGGGTCAAGCGGCCCAGGGCATGAATGGCTTCCTGGGAGCCGATGACGCTGCGCTCTTCCAGCACGTGGCCGAAGATCATGATGATCGGCAACAGCGCCGCGGTCAGCAGGTCGCCGGTGGCCCAGGCGCCGAGCATGGCCAGGGCGATCAACTGGTCGGTGATGCCATGCAGGCTCGGGTAGCGCAGGCTGTACCAGGCCGAACGCATCACCGGCAGCGCCACCAGCAACGAAGCGAACCCCAGCAGCAACTGGCTGACGCCGGTCTGCTCCGGGGCCAGCCAGCGCCAGACCAGGCCCAGGCCGAGCAGCCCCAACGCGAGCATGGCCAGGGTCAGCTGACGCGCGGCGCTACGTTGTTCGGCAGAGGTGAGCATGCTCGCCGGCGCGGCGGCATGGGTGTGAACAGTCATGGTTGGGCTCCCTGAATGATCAGGCGGGAATCGTCTTGGGGATTGACCGTGGTCACCGAGCCGGCCTGCCCAAGGATCTTCGGCAAGCGCTCACGGTAGATACGCAAGAGCATTTCCGGGTCGGTGCCGTTGCGTTGCGCCTGGGCCAGGCTCTGGATGGTCGCGGTATCGGCCTGGGCCTTGGCCAGGCGCTCACCGGCCTGGGCGTGCGCCACCTGCAAGGTGCGGTCGGCCTGTTCGTTGGCGGTTTGCGTGAGTTTTTCGGCTTCGGTGCGGGCGTTGGCCACCGCCTTGTCGGCCTGCTGGCTGGCAGTCAGTACCGCATTGAAGGCGCTGACCGCGGGCCCCGGCAAACTGGACTGGACGTCGACCCGGGTCACTTCGATACCGATCCCCCCCTGCCCGGTCGCCGCCAGATCCGCCAGCCGCTGATTGATGCCTTGCACCAGATCACCGCGCAGCCGTTCGCGACGCTCGGCGGCCTGGTTGTCGGCCCCGATCAGTTCCGGACGCGCCACCAGAATGGTGTCCAGATCGCGGGCGGCGGTCAGGGCCAGGGCACTACGGGTCACCAGTCGATCCAGCGCCGGCAACACATGCTCGCCCTGCAATACAAAGGCATAAGGCTCGGTGACCTTGTAGAACACCCGCACATCCAGCTGCACCACCCCGGCGTCGCCGGTCAGCAGATAACCGGAACCGGCCAGGGCATCGCTCAGGGGCACGGCGAAACTGGCCACCTTGTCACCCTTTAAGGCCGCATCGGAACGCAGCAGGCTTTCCACCCGGCGTTCGATCACCCGGTCTGCAGCGGGCAACAGCACCACCTGTTCGAACGGCTGCGGCCAGGCCAGTAACAAGCCGGCGTTCTGGATGCGATCCAGGGCGCCGAAATGCAGGACCACCGCGCGACTTTGCGGATCGATCTGCCGCACATTGGAAAACGCCCAGGCCAGGGCTGCCAGCACGGTCACCGCATACAGGGCGAGAAACGCCAGACGACCGGCCTGAATCCATGGGCTGCCAAGTTCATGTGTTCCACGTGGAACCAAACTCATGGTTGCGACCCGGCGGCTTTATTGCCGAGTGTCGGCGGTCCGTCCACCAGCACCCGGAACGGCGCGGCGTCTGTGCGCAGAATCAGCTTGGTGCCTGGGGTCACCACAGTGCCCAAGGTGTCCAGCGAACGCAGCAGGTTGTACAGCTGCGGCGAACCGGCGTAGGCGCGACCGTAGATCTCCGCCGCCTGCACCCGCGATTGCGCTTCGATGTCCGCGGCTTTCACCGTGGCATCAGCCTGAACGATGCGCGCATCGCGCTCGGCGGCGGAACGGATTTGCGCCGCTTCGCGCTTGCCGATGGCCGTGCGTTCGGTGGCGATGGTTTCACGCTCGGCGCGCATGCGGTCGACGGTGGCGGTCAAGGTCACCGAGGGCAGGGTCAGGCGTTCCACACCGACTTGCAGCACGCGCACGCCGTAAGTACTCAGCAACTGTTGCTCGATCTGTTTGCGCAACTGGGCTTCGAAGTCGGCGATGCGCACCTTGCTGGCATCGGTGTTCACCAGATTGGCCAGGTCGAAACTGCTGGCGGTGGTTTCCAGGGCCGAGCCGACAAAGGTGCGGATCTGCCGCGCCGCTTCGTCCGGCTGGTTCTGCACCGCGCGCATAAAGCGTTTCACGTTGTCCGCATCGCCCTGCACCTGCCACGCCACATAGGCCTGGACGATGATGCGCAAACCGTCGCGGGTGCCGACATCCTGCAAACCGCTGGAAGTGGTGCGCAGGCGCAGGTCCACCGGGATCGCCGCCTCGAACGGTGCCGGCCAGCGCCAGCCGAGGCCCGGTTCCAGCAGCACCCGTGCCGGGTTGCCGAAACGGGTAATCACCGTGGCTTCGCCGGAGCGCACTTGCACCAGGCTTGCCGCGGCGACGGCGAACAACACCAGCAACAGCGCCCAGGCCATGCGCCGCCAGGGAAAGGGCCCCGCCTCTTCCGGCGCGCCGTGGTGGTGATGATGGTGTCCGTGGTGATGGCCGCCGTGGCCGTGATCGTGGCCGGCGTGATCCTGATGATCGTGGGAATGGGACTGGCTCAATGGACGGCTCCTGGCTGAGCGGTGTTACCCGGTACCGAAGGCTCGGTCGGCAAAGTAAATGTACGCAGGTCGAGGGTCGGTGCATTGGCGCCGCCCAGGCGATGATCGAGCACCAGCAACTTGGCGTTGCGCAGGCCCTGGCTCAGTTGGCTCAAATACTGCTCCAGCACGAATGCCTGGCCGGCGCTGGCATAGGCCTTTTGCTCGGCGCTGAACCGCAGGTCGGCCGCTTGCGCCGTGGCCTGCACTTCATGGGCCGTGGCCTGGGCCTGATCGCGGGCGATGCTGGCCTGCAATTGCGCCTGGTTGGTCTGCTCGCTGGCCGCGCCACGCTCGCGGGAGATCAGCGCCTGGGCGCCGATCTGCGCGGCCTGGACGCCGTGATAAGCATTGGCCGCGCCGGCCGGCGGGTGAATGGCCTCGACCACGGTGGCGAGGATCTCCACCCCGCTGTCGAGTTTCTCCAGGTCGGCCTGCACCGCGCGGCCGATATCCTCGGCCAGGTTGGTACGGTCTTCGCCCAGCAGGCCGTCGAGAGTGCGCGAGGCGAAGTCGTGGACCAGGATGCGGCTGGCGGTGCTGCGGATCAGCATCGGAATGTCGGCGCTGTTGTAAGTCGCCGCCAGGGCCGCCTGATCGCTCAGGCCGATGCGATAGACGAAGCGCACGTCCATGTTGACGATCTGGAAGCTCTGCTTGTCGGCAGCGCCGCTGGCAATCACCTGGGACTTGTCGTTGACATGGCTGGCGTCCCACAAGCGGTTGGCCACCAACGGTGGCGGCCCCTCGGCGGAGGCCGGTTCGATCACGCTGGGCGCTTCGCCGACGCTGGTGGCCAGTTCGTGCACCACGCCGTTCTCGACACTCAGCACCCGGCCCAGCGGCCAGGGCAGGCCCGCGTGCAAACCCGGGCCAAAGACCGCCACCGGTTTGCCGAAACGCTCGTAGATGCCCCGCCCCTGCAACGGCACTTCATGCAGGCCGGTGAGCAACCAGCCCACCCCGAGCACCACCAGCAGCACCGGCAGGAACGCCCGGCGCATATAAGTGAAGGCCCAGATCTGCCGCAGGTCGATGCCGAAGCGGTTGTGCAATTCGTGCTGCAAGGCCAGCAAGGGTTGCGGCGGCCAGCGCAACAGGTCGGCGACCACGCTGTGGGCCAGCATGCGCGGCTCCAGTTGCGCGCGACGCGGGCTGAATAACGACAATACTGCGCGCAGCAGGAACTCCAGGGCCACCAGCGCCGGCAATACCCCGAGCAGCACCCCCAGGCGCATCGGCCAGAGCGCCGTGTCGCTGCTGAACAACAGGCACAGCGCCGCCAGCACCAGGCTGATGATCGCCACTCGCGCCAACTGCGCCAGCGCCGCGGCTTCCGGCCATTCGCCGGGGTGTTCCTGGCTCAGTTGGCGCTCGAACACCAGCAAGCCGAAGGCCAGCAACAGCGCCAGAACCGCGCCGACATTGCCCGCCAGGCCTAGGGTTCCGGCGGGCAGGCCGAGGTTCCACACCTGCTCGATCACCAACAGCACCAGCAAGGCCCAACCGCCCAACCACAAGGTCGGCGCGCCGATCTGCGCCAACAAACTGGACCAACGCCGGCTGATGCCCTCCAGCAGGCGTTCGTACCAGCCGTCGTCGGGTAGCGGTTCATCCGCAACCGGCTCCGGGCTCGGCGCCACCTCTGGCGCCCGCAACGCACCCGCGCGCCAGGCACTGACCCAGCCCGCCGCCTGCAGGCCGCCGACCAGCACCAGCAAGGCTGCGGCCAGATTGACCAGCAACACCGGCCATAAGGATTGCGGGGCAAACAGGCCGACGAAAAACGCCAACACCAGCCCCACCCCGGCCAGTCCCGCCAGCCCGATGCCCCAACGCTTCAGACGGCGTTCGTGAAAGGCCGCCCGCTGAAACCTCGGCAAGGCTTCGACCCCCGCCCCTTCAGTCTCAAGATCGACTTGCATAGCACCCCAACGCTGGTCGTTAACCCATTCGGGCCTGTGGATAACTCTCCGGCAGGCCGCTGTATTTGTCACAAATCGTTACGATATAACAATAGTAGTGAAATTTTCGTCCCTTACCTATGCCTTTATTTGCCGTGGGCGCGTCACAAACCCAGGGAAAACCGCTGCTGTGCTGATGCCAGCCCGCGAGATCTGTGGCCATAATCCGTGGCCCACTTTGTGACAAGGAAACGTCCAGCCATGCTCTCCATCTACCAGCTCAAACCGCGCTTCCAGAACCTGCTGCGGCCATGGGTCCAGCGCCTGTACGAGAACGGCACCACGGCCAACCAGATCACGGTGCTGGCGGGAGTGATTTCGGTACTGGTGGGCGCCCTGATCGCCAGCTTCGCCAGCCACCTCTGGCTGTTCATCCTGATCCCGCTGTGGATGATCCTGCGCATGGCGCTGAACGCCATCGACGGCATGCTGGCCCGGGAATTCGGCCAGCAATCGCGCCTGGGCGCCTACCTCAACGAATTGTGCGACGTGATTGCCGACAGCGCGCTGATCCTGCCTTTCGCGCTGATTGCCGGCGTCAGCCTGCCGCTGGTCCTGCTGGTCACGCTGCTGGCGCTGTTCAGCGAATACGCCGGCGTGCTGGGGCCGATGATCGGCGCCTCGCGCCGCTACGACGGGCCCATGGGCAAGAGCGACCGGGCGTTCGTGCTCGGCGTGCTGGCCACCGGCATCGCCCTGGGCTGGCTGAGCGCCGCCTGGATCAACGGCGTGCTGGCGCTGGTCGCCGCGTTGTTGGTCTACACCTTGATCAACCGGGTTCGCCAAGGCCTGCTCGACGTACAACTGCAAGACACCCAACGACAAGAAGTGCAGCAAAACGCCCCCTCGGAATAAGGAAGTTGCCATGCGCGAAGCTCTCCACCAGACCTTCACCACCCACGACGGCGTCGAGCTGTTCTACCGCCACTGGCCGGCCACCGCCGCCCCCTCGGACGCCCCGCGCCAGGCGGTGCTGCTGTTCCACCGCGGCCATGAACACTCCGCACGCATCGCCCACCTGGTGGACGAACTGGACCTGCCAGCCTTCGATTTCTTCGCCTGGGACGCCCGTGGCCACGGCCAGTCGCCCGGCGCCCGGGGCGACAGCCCGAGCTTCGCCACCAGCGTGCGCGACGTGCAGACCTTCTGCGATCACCTGCGGGCCAGCCACGGCATCGACGAAGAACACATGGCCGTGGTGGCCCAAAGCGTCGGCGCGGTGATTGCCGCCACCTGGGTCCACGATTACGCGCCGCGCATCCGCGCCCTGGTGCTGGCGTCGCCGGCGTTCAAGGTCAAGCTCTACGTGCCTTTCGCCCGCCCGGGCCTGGCGCTGATGCGGCGTTTTCGCGGCAACTTTTTCGTCAACAGCTACGTCAAGGCGCGCTTCCTCAGCCATGACCCGGCGCGCGTGGCCTCCTATGACAGCGACCCGCTGATCACCAAGGCGATCTCGGTGAACGTGCTGCTGGGCCTGTACGAAGCCGCCGAACGGGTGGTGGCCGATGCCCAGGCGATCCAGGTGCCGACCCAGCTGCTGATCTCCGGCGCCGACTTCGTCGTCCATCGCCGGCCCCAGGAGCAGTTCTTCGAGCGCCTGGGCAGCCTGTACAAGGAAAAACACATCCTGCCGGGCTTCTTCCACGACACCCTCGGCGAGAAGGCCCGGGCCCCGGCCGTCGCCAGCGCCCGGCGCTTCATCCTGCAGAACTTCGCGCGACCGCTGAACCGCCCTGCCCTGCTCGACGCCGACCGCCTGGGCCTGACCTGCGCCGAGTCCGAGGCGCTGGCGGCGCCCCTGCCGCACAACTCCCTGCGTGACCTGTACTGGCGCATGACCCGCGCCAGCATGCGCCTGGGCAGCCAGCTCTCGGCCGGGGTCAAGCTGGGTTTCGACACCGGTTTCGACTCCGGCAGCACCCTGGACTACGTCTACCGCAACCAAGCCACCGGCACCTCGGCCCTGGGCCGGATGATCGACCGCAACTACCTGGACTCCATCGGCTGGCGCGGCATTCGCCAACGCAAGCTGCATGTGGAAGAACTGCTGCGCCTGGCCATGGAAAAACTGCGCGCCGAGCAGCGCGAAGTGCGCATCGTCGACATCGCCGCCGGCCACGGGCGCTACATTCTCGAAGCCTTGCAGGGGGTCAGCCCGCTGCCGGAGTCGATCCTGCTGCGCGACTACAGCGACATCAACGTGCGCGACGGCAACGCGTTGATCGCCGAGAAAGGCCTGGGCGAGATTGCCCGTTTCGTCAAAGCCGACGCCTTCGACCGCGACGACCTCGCGGCCCTGACGCCCAAACCGACGCTGGCGGTGGTCTCCGGCCTGTACGAGCTGTTCGCCGACAACCCGATGGTCAGCGATTCCCTGGCGGGCCTGGCCGCCGCCGTGGAGCCTGGCGGTTACCTGGTCTACACCGGGCAACCGTGGCACCCGCAGCTGGAGCTGATCGCCCGCGCCCTGACCAGCCACCGCGCGGGCCAGGCCTGGGTCATGCGTCGCCGGACCCAGGCCGAGATGGACCAACTGGTGGAAGCCGCGGGGTTCCGCCGGATCACCTTGCGCGTCGATCAGTGGGGCATTTTCAGCGTGTCGCTGGCACAGCGGGTGCAATGATGACGGTCGCCGCGACATACACCCGCGAGCCCGGCCTGCTGAAACCCGCGGTGCTCTGGCTGTTGCTGCTGGCGCCGCTGTTTTTCGGCACCTACGGCTTCGCCACCTGGGTCACCGCGCAACGCGCCGAGGTCGGCAGCCTGGTGTTCGACTGGGAGCGGCAGATGCCGTTCTGGGCCTGGAGCATCGTGCCCTACTGGTCGATCGACCTGCTGTACGGCTTTTCCCTGCTGTTACCCACCAGCCGCGAAGAGCTCAAGCGCCACGCACTGCGACTGCTGACCGCGCAAGTCATCGCCGTCAGTTGCTTCCTGCTCTGGCCGCTGCGTTTCACCTTCCAGCGCCCGGAACTGGATGGCCTGTTCGGCTGGCTGTTCGATGTGCTGGCCGGCTTCGACAAGCCGTTCAACCAGGCGCCGTCGCTGCACATCGCGCTGCTGGTGGTGCTGTGGGTCTGCTACGCGCGGCATGTCCAGGGCGCCTGGCGCTGGCTGGTGCACGGCTGGTTCGCGCTGATCGGCGTGTCGGTGCTGACCACTTATCAACACCACTTTATCGACGTGCCCACAGGCGCCCTGGCCGGCTGGCTGTGCGTCTGGCTGTGGCCGCTGGACCGCCCAGGGATGCTGCACAACCTGCGCCTGGCCCGCGACCGCCAGCGCTGGCGCCTGGCGTCGTTCTATGCCGTGGGCGCCGCGGTGCTTGCCATCCCGGCCTTGGCCTTTTCCGGTGCCTGGCTGTGGCTGTTGTGGCCGGCACTGGCCCTGCTGCTGGTGGCGCTGAACTATGGGCTGTTCGACGCCAAGGGTTTCCAGAAGGGCGCGGACGGCCGCCTGGGCAACGCCACGCGCTGGCTGCTGGCGCCTTATCTGGCGGCGGCCTGGATCAATTCCCGGCTATGGACACGCCAGCATCCACAGCCCGACGAGGTTGTGGATAACGTCTGGCTGGGGCGCATCCCGACCCCGGGCGAGCTACAGGACAGCCCGTTCAGCGCGGTGCTCGACCTGTGTGCCGAACTGTCCGTGGACGGTCGCCACCTGGCCTATCGCTGCGTGCCGGTGCTCGACTTGACCGCGCCCACCACCGAGCAATGCCGCGAGGCCGCGCAAGCCATCGAAAGCCTGCGCGAGCACGCGCCGCTGCTGGTCTGCTGCGCCCTGGGTTATTCGCGCAGCGCCACCGCCGTGGCCGCCTGGCTGTTGTACACAGGCCGCGCCGCCAGCGTCGATGCGGCGATCGTGCAGATCCGCCGCGCGCGCCCGCAGATCGTCCTGCAACCCGCGCACCGCAAGGCCCTGGAGCCTTTATCCACAGCCCAGGGGAGCGCCCATGGCCACTGATATGGAACTGCATGCGGTGGCCAGCCTGTTGCGCCGCGGGCATTCGCTGGACCTGTTATCCACAGGCCTGAGCCTGCTCGGCGCCCTGCTCGGCCTCGGCCAGTGGCTGCTCGGCGTGTCCGCCCCCTGGGCCATCGTCCTGAGTGTTGCCCTGCTGGTGCTGGGCTTGCTGCAAAAGTACTGGGCGTTGCGGGTGGCCTTCGATGCCGAGCTGTTCCAGCGGGTGGCGGACAGCCCGCTGCCGCTGGCCGAACGCAGCGCTGCCCTGGACCAGGCGCTGAGCGCCCTCGGCCTGCAACCGGCGAATGCCGGCGGCCGCCCGTGGCAACAACGCAGCCACGGCGCCCTCAACCTGTTGCGTCGCCAGGCCTGGCTGCTGGCGGCGCAAGTACTGCTGACACTGGGCTTCATCCTGGCCAGCCCCTGGCTGGCCGTCGCCGGATAAGGAATTCTCATGCTCGAACCCCTGGTCGCCACCCTCATCACCTCCGCCGCCCGCACCATCACCGGGGCGCGCAGCCTGTGGCTCGGCTGCGGGCCGCAGGCGGTGCAACGCATCTACTTCGCCAACCACAGCAGCCACGGCGACTTCGTGCTGCTCTGGGCCTCGCTGCCGCCCGCGCTGCGCAAGGTGACGCGGCCAGTGGCCGGCGCCGATTACTGGCAGACCCGCCCGCTGCGCCGCTACCTCATCAACCGGGTGTTCAACGGCGTGCTGATCGACCGCGAGCGCAAGGAGCCTGTGGATAACCCCTTGCAGCCAATGCTCGATGCCCTGGCCAACGGCGATTCGCTGATCATCTTCCCCGAAGGCACGCGCAACCTGGAGGAGGAAGGCCTGCTGCCGTTCAAGAGCGGCCTCTACCATCTGGCGAAAAGTTACCCACAGGCCCAGGTGATTCCGGTGTGGATCGCCAACCTCAACCGCGTGATGCCAAAGGGCCGTTTCCTGCCCCTGCCGCTGTTATGCACCACCAGCTTCGGCGCGCCGCTGTCCCTCGAGGACGGCGAAAGCAAAGAGCAATTCCTCGAACGCAGCCGCGCAGCGCTGCTGGCCATGGCCCCGGAGCATTCTTGAGATGGATAGGCAAACCCTGATGTTGTTCGGCGGGATCGGCGCGGTACTGGTGCTGGCCTCGCTGATCGGTTTTCTGCTCAAGCTGCGCAGTCGTGGCGCGCCGAGTTCGGTGATCGACAACCTCAATGCGCGCATCAACGCCTGGTGGGTGATGGTGCTGGTGATCGGCATCGCCTTCTGGCTCGGCACCAGCGCGGTGATCCTGCTGTTCTACGCGGTGTCCTTCTACGCCCTGCGCGAGTTCCTGACCCTGATGCCGACCCGGCGCAGCGACTACCCGGCGCTGGTGGCGGCGTTCTACCTGGCCCTGCCGGTGCAATACCTGCTGATCTACTTCGACTGGTACGGGCTGTTCTCGATCTTCATCCCGGTCTATGTGTTCCTGCTGCTGCCGATCCTCGCGTCCCTGGGCGGCGACAGCACGCACTTCCTGGAACGCGCCTCCAAGGTCCAGTGGGGGCTGATGATCGCGGTGTTCTGCGTGTCGTTCGTCCCGGCGCTGCTGACCCTGGACATCGCCGGCTACGAAGGGCGCAACCTGTTGCTGATCGCCTATCTGGTGATCGTGGTGCAGATGTCGGACGTGTTGCAGTACGTCTGTGGAAAACTCTTCGGCAAACGCAAGATCGCCCCGCGGCTGTCGCCATCCAAGACCGTGGAAGGTTTTGTCGGCGGCATCCTCCTGGCCTCGCTGATCGGCGGTGCGCTGTGGTGGATCACCCCGTTCACTATCTGGCAGTCGTTCCTGATCGCCCTGCTGATCAACCTGCTGGGCTTCGCCGGCGGCATCGTCATGTCGGCGATCAAGCGCGACCGCGGGGTGAAGGACTGGGGCCACATGATCGAAGGCCACGGCGGCATGCTCGACCGCCTGGACTCGGTGTGTTTCGCCGCGCCGATCTTCTTCCATCTCGTGCGCTACTGGTGGACCTGAGCACCCCGCCTCCCTTCTTCTGTAGGAGCGAAGCTTGCTCGCGAAAAGATCGCCAACGATAACGCGTGCCGGTTGACGGCACGCCGCTTCGCGGCTTTCGCGAGCAAGCTTCGCTCCTACAAGGAAGACGCAATTGCGTGCTTGACCGGGGTTGTTTTGCTCGCTCATATTACGGTCATAATTTTTCGCTCGACTACCTTTGAAAGCCTTCTTTTCCGATTGCAGGAGAACAGCCATGAGCAGCTACGACGTCGTCATCCTCGGTGGGGGTCCCGGTGGCTACAACGCCGCCATTCGCGCCGGCCAGCTGGGCCTCAAGGCCGCCTGCGTCGAAAGTCGCGCCACCCTCGGCGGCACCTGCCTGAACGTCGGCTGCATGCCGTCCAAGGCCTTGCTGCACGCCTCGGAGCTGTATGACGCGGCCATGGGCAAGGAATTCGCCGAACTGGGCATCGAGGTCAAGCCCAGCCTCAACCTCGCCCAGATGATGAAGCAGAAGGACGACAGCGTGGCCGGCCTGACCAAGGGCATCGAGTTCCTGTTTCGCAAGAACAAGGTCGACTGGATCAAGGGCTGGGGCCATATCGACGGCCCGGGCCAGGTCACGGTGACCGACAGCGCCGGGGCCAAGACCCGGTTGCAGGCCAGGGACATCGTGATCGCCACCGGCTCCGAGCCGACGCCACTGCCCGGGGTGGAGATCGACAACCGGCGCATCCTCGACTCCACCGGCGCGCTGTCCCTCGGCGAGGTGCCCCGGCACCTGGTGGTGATCGGCGCCGGGGTGATCGGCCTGGAGCTGGGTTCGGTCTGGCGGCGCCTGGGGGCCCAGGTGACGGTGGTCGAGTACCTGGACCGCATCTGCCCCGGTGTCGATGGCGAAGCCGGCAAGACCCTGCAACGGGCCCTGGCCAAGCAGGGAATCGCCTTCAGGCTCGGCACCAGGGTCAGCAGCGCCAGCACCTCGGCCAATGGCGTGCAGTTGAGTATCGAACCCGCCGCGGGCGGCACGGCGGAGCTGCTGGAAGCCGACTATGTGCTGGTGGCCATCGGGCGCCGGCCTTATACCCAGGGCCTGGGCCTGGAGAACGTCGGCCTGAGCACCGACTCGCGCGGCATGCTCGCCAACCAGCGGCACCGCACCGCGGCTCCCGGCGTGTGGGTGATTGGCGACGTCACGTCCGGGCCGATGCTTGCCCACAAGGCCGAGGACGAGGCCATGGCCTGTATCGAGCAGATCGTCGGCAAGGCCGGCGAAGTGAATTACGACCTGATCCCCAGTGTGATCTACACCAAGCCCGAGCTGGCCAGCGTCGGCAAGACCGAAGAGCAGCTCAAGGCCGAGGGCCGGGCCTACAAGGCCGGCAAGTTCCCTTTCACGGCCAACAGCCGGGCCAAGATCAACCACGAGACCGAAGGTTTCGCCAAGGTCCTGGCGGACGCGCAGACCGATGAAATCCTCGGCGTGCATCTGGTAGGACCGAGCGTCAGCGAAATGATCGGTGAATACTGCGTGGCCATGGAGTTTTCCGCCTCGGCCGAAGACATTGCCCTGACCTGCCACCCGCACCCGACCCGCTCCGAGGCGTTGCGCCAGGCAGCGATGGATGTGGAAGGGATGGCGACGCAGATGTAGAACCTGTAGCCGCTGCCGCAGGCTGCGTAAGGCCCGAAGGGCCTCGGCGATCTTGAGACTTGCGCGCCCTTCGGTCTCGATCGCAGCCTTCGGCAGCGGCTACAGATGATCGCGTCAGGTCGGCAAATGCCCCAGCGGCAGCGCGCCCGGGGTTTTCACCGTGTGGATCGCGAAGTTGCTGCGGATATCGCTGACGCCCGGCAGTTTCAGCAGGCTGCCGGTAAGAAAACGGTCGTAGGCGCGCAGGTCCGGCACCACCACCTGCAGCAGGAAGTCCGACTCGCCGGACACCAGGAACGCCGAAAGCACCTCCGGCAGCGCCGTCACCGCCTTGTGGAAGGCTTCGGAATGCTCATCGGTGTGCCGCTCGACCTTGACCCCGACGAACACCGTCAGCCCCAGGCCCACTTCATCGCGATCGAGGTTGGCCTGGTAGCCGCGAATCACCCCGGCTTCTTCCAGCATCCGTACCCGACGCAGGCAGGGTGAAGGAGACAGGCCGATCTCCTCCGCCAGTTGCACGTTGCTCAGGCGGCCGTCGCGCTGCAGGGCGGCGAGAATCTTGCGGTCGTAGGCGTCCAGTTTCATTTTTGGCATTTTCCGATAGTCACTCCATGTCCAGGTGGAAGATTATGCCAATTTCCACCTCCTTGCTGGCTGACTACGCAAGCACCTGTCCTGCCCTTCGGCCCTAGACTCTACCTACCGAATCGACAACGAAAGGGGGTGGCAAGGTGGCGCAACTGTGGATGTTTTTCCTGGCATTGGCGGTGGTCTATCTGCTGCCCGGCCCCGACATGATCCTCCTGCTGCAAACCGGCGCCCGCCAGGGCAAGGGCCTGGCGCTGGCCACTGCGGTGGGTCTGGCGATTGCCCGGGGCTCTCATGTGGCACTGGCGGCACTGGGCCTGGCCGCCCTGTTCAAGGCCGCGCCCTGGACCTTCGAGGTGGTGCGCCTGGGCGGGGCCGCGTACCTGTTGTGGCTCGGCGTGCAATGCCTGCGGGCCAACCTGCTGCCCAGCCTGCGGGATGGCGAGGCCGCGAGCGCCCTGCGCTGGCGCGAAGCGATCCGCCGCGGCCTGCTGACCAACCTGCTCAACCCCAAGGCGCTGCTGTTCTGCTCGGTGCTGCTGCCACAGTTCATCGACCCGCAGGCCGGCCCCGTGGCCGCGCAGTTCGCCAGCCTCGGTCTGCTGCTGGTATTGGTGGGGTTGCTGTTCGACAGCGCCTACGCCCTGGCCGGCGCCTGGATCGGCCGCTGGCTGGCGCACAACCGCGCCGCCCAGCGGGTCCAGCAATGGCTGTTCGGCAGCCTGCTGATCGGTTTCGCCCTGCGCCTGACTTTCGTGCAACAGGCCTGAAGCTCTGTAGCCGCTGCCGCAGGCTGCGATCGCGACCGAAGGGCGCGCAAGGCCACAAGATCGCCGAAGGCCTGCGGCCTTATCGCAGCCTGCGGCAGCGGCTACAGGAACCGGTTCAGGCCGGCTTGCGGGCGATGATGACCTGGCTCTTGGCGACCACGGCGTCCAGCGCGTGCTTGATCTGCACCCCGCGCGGCGAGTTGAGGATGGTCTGCCAGGTGCTGGCCCATTGATCGAGCAGCGGGTGGTCGGGGTTGCTGAATTCGACCTTGGCTTCCCAGAACAGCAGCATCCACATCGACCAGTAGAAGCCGTACTGGCTATGGCTCAGCACCTCCAGCCCGGCGTCGCCGACCATCTGCTTGAACTGCTCTTCGCTGATGATGCGGATATGGTTGGGCTTCTGGAAATACTCCGGCGCGGCGATGTCCTTTTGCAGGTCCTCGGAGCTCGGGTGCGGCACGCTCAACAGGTACAGCGCGCCCGGCTGGCCGACCCGCACCAGCTCGCAGAGAAACTGCGCCGGATCGTCCACATGCTCAATGACCTCGGTGGACACCACCCGGCTGGCGGTGCCGTCGGCAATCGGCAGCGGGTTGCAGTCAGTGACATGGCATTCCACGCCACGGGCCGGCGTATCGCTCAGGCGCTGGCGCGTCGCCTCGACCTTGGCCGCGTCGATGTCGGCAATGATGATCTTCGCCCCGCGCATCGCGCAGTAATGCACGTTGCCGCCGTCACCACAGCCAACGTCCAGCAGGGTGTCCTCGGCCGTCACCGGAAAGCCGGTGAACAGCTCGCCGTTTTCCTGGTTGAACCAGCCGCTGAGCATGGCGTCCTGCAGGCCCAGCATGTACGGATCGACCTTGGCCGGCGACGGTGCGTCGGGCGTCACGGCCGCAGGAGCGCTCGCCGTGAGTTTTTTCAGAAGGCTCAGCATGAAGTGACTCCAGTGGAAGGAACGGGAGAACGGGATGTGCCCAGGCGTTGCACCAGCTCGGCGCCCCGATTGCGCAGGGGCAACTCGATGACACGGTAGTTGAGTTCGCTCAGCAACAGCAGCAGGCCTGCGGCGCAGGCCAGCGCCAGCAGCGGCTGGTCGTTCAGCCCGGTCGTGCCCAGGGGCGACAGGCGGAACCAGGCTTCGCGGACCAGCAGAAACACCGGGATATGGATCAGGTAGATCCCGTAGGAACGACTGCCGACCCAGGCCAGCAGGCTTTTCAGCGGGCCGCGAGGCAACAGGTAGTCGCGGTTGTAGGAAGCGATCCACACCAGCAGCGTGCAGAGCAGCGCCAGGGCGCCGACCCGATAAAAAGTCGCATGGAACCCATCGGTGGCCAGCCAGCCCATGCCCAGGCAGGAGAGGATCAGCAGCAACGGGCCGAGCCCGGGATGCCGCCCCAGCCACTCCGGCTCCCAGTGCCGGTAGCTGGATCGGGCTGTCCACAGCGCCAACAGCACGCCGAGGGCCATGGCGTCGGTGCGGATGAACATCAACAGCACCGAGCGCAAGCTCACCAGTTGCACGACCACCAGCGCCAGCAACACCCAGGCCAGGTACCTGCGACACAACAGCACCAGCAGCGGCAGCAACAGGTAGAACTGCTCCTCCAGCGACAGGCTCCAGTAGACGAAACTGGCGCCGTACTCGTAGTGGAAAAAACTGTCGGCGAAACGGAAATTGGCGAACTGCAACAGGCCGGCAACCGTGGCCCACAGGTTGGCGTGCAGACTACCGAAGGCCCCCGAACGATTGAGGAACAGGCTCGCCAGCAACATCAGCAGCAGCCACAACCAGGCCGAGGGCAGCAGGCGGAAGGCGCGGCGAATCCAGAAGTCGCGGGTCCGTTGCCAACACTGCGCGGCGCTGGTGCAGGCGCGCAGCTGCGGGACCAGGCCGCGGGCGATGACAAAACCGGAGATGACGAAGAACAGGTCCACGCCCCACCAGAACTGGCCGTAGGCGGCGACGCTGCCCAACCAGGCGAGCCCGCCTGGAAACAGATTGCCTTGCAGATGATGGAACACCACGCCCAGCACCGCGACGCCCCGCAGCAGCTCGATGTCCATGATCCGCTTGTCGTTCAAGACGGCTCAGCCACGGCGCCGGGCAGCGGCTTGCGGGCGATGATGACCTGGCTTTTCGGCATGAAGCCATCGAGCACCTGCTTGATCGCCAGCCCGTCGGGTTGCGCCAGCAGCTCCTCCCAGGTCCGCGCCCAGCCTTCCATCAGCGCCGGATACGGCGCCTGGATGCGGTCGCGCACGGCGCCCGGCGGCTCGCGTCCGGCGGCCCGTTCGCTGGCCCAGAAAAAGATCATGCCCATGACCCAGAAAAAGCCCGTGGCCTGCCGATGTTCGATGACCAGCCCGGCGTCCTCGATCATCTGGCCAAAGCCTTCGCGGGAAAATACCTGCACATGGTTCGGCGCGCGGTAGTAGCCGGACGGCGCGATGCCCTTCTGCAAATGCTCGCCCACCGGGTCCGGAACGCTGATCAGGTACTGCGCGCCGGGACGGCCCATGCGCACCAGCTCGGCGAGGAACGGCTCGGGCTGTTCGATGTGCTCCAACACTTCCATGCACACCACTTTGCTCGCGCAGCCCTGGGCCAGCGGCAACGGCAGGCTGTTGCTGACCAGCCCCAGGGCGGGCACGTCCGATTGCTCGGCGACTTGCCGGGCCAGGTCGCGCACCTTGTCGAACTCGCTGTCGGTGAAAATCACCGAAGCGCCCTGGCGCATGGCGAACAACGTCGCCACGCCTTCGCCGCAACCGACATCGAGCAGGGTGTCGTCGGCGCTGATGGCAAAGCCCTTGAGCAGCTCGCCGGTTTCGGAACGGAACCAGCCATCGAGCATGGCGTCGCGCAAGCCGCAATCGCGGGGAGAAACCGCAGGCCTGGGCGCTTCGGCCAGCAGCGGCGCGGGCAACGGCGCGCCCCTGCGCAAACGCCGCAGAAACGCCCGCATCACGCGGGAAGCCCGGGGGTGGCAGGCGCCTTGCGCCGCTCCAGCACCTGCTGGAAAAACTCGCCAAGACGCTGTTCGGCCGTGGCCTGGCTACAGAAGCGTCGCAGGCTGTCGATCGCATGGGTCGACATCCGCGCGTAACGCTCGGGGTCCTGCAGGGCGACGTCGTAGCTGGCGCGATAGGCCGAGCACAGCGAGTCCCAGTTGGTGATGTAGCGCAGGGTCCGGTAGGCCGCCCGCGGATCGTGGGGCCAGGCGGTCAACTCGTCGGTGGAGTCGACGATGAAAGTGTTGTCGGGGTCGATGTAATCGGCCATCGCGGTGTTGCACGGCGCCACCGCCGGCTTGCCGCAGGACATGAACTCCATCAGCGGCAGGCACTGCCCTTCGCCGAACGAGGAATTGACCACATAGCAGGTGGCCTCCACCAGCCGCTCGTAGTCCGGGTCGGACAAAAAGCCGTGGATCAGCACGATCCGGCACTGGTAGGACTGGTTTTTGTAGAGGTGGTGCAGCATGTCGGCCAGCGCGTTGCCGATATCGTGGTGGGTCAGTTTCAGCACCAGGGTGGCGTCGGCACAGTCGCGAAAGGTGGTGCAGAACGCACTGATCATGTCCTGCCAGTTCTTGCGCCCGTCGTAGGGGTTGAACACCGAGGTGTAGACCACCCCGTCGAGCAGCAGTTGGCAATCGCGAGCCGTGGCATCGAGCGCCAGCGGCATGTCTTCGCGCAGCATGCCCGGGCCGTAGGCACTCAGGTCCAGGGTCCGGCTGTCGAGCAACAGTCCGTGCAGGTTGAGGGTCACCCGGGACGCCCGTGGCTGCTTGCCCAGTTGCTCGCCACGGCGGGCGAAGCGATCCCAGACCGGGGCCGCAATCGCGCAGATCGGGTAGTCCTCGCCCATCACATCGCGCACCGCTCGCACGGTAAAGCTGGAGTGGGTGATCGCCGCGCCCGCGGTGCCCAGGACCAGCCGCCAGTCATGGCGCGGCTCGCCCTGCCAGCTTTCGGTGGGAATGGTGCTGAACTCCCAGGCGAACACCGGGATGGTCGGGCAAGCGTAATGGTTGGGCGTGCGATGGGGCGGCGAGAACGACAGGAAGATGCACGCCTCGCCGCGGCTCTGGCAGTCGAAATACAGGCGGTCCACCAGCTCGTCGGGGTTGCTGACCTCCAGCACCTGGCCCAGGCGTTCCAGCACCGGCCGGAACTCCTTGAGCACGAAGTAGTAGCTGTATTCGGGACGGCCCAGGTTCTGCTGGATGTTGCTCTTGTTGGTTTCCGAGTGGATGAGGATCAGCATCAGGCGTTACCCGCCACGGCCAGGGAGGACGCGCCGTCGGCCTCGGTCAGCGGGGTCAGGGCGAAGAACTCCCGCAGGCGCCCCTGGACGCTGGCGAAGCTGCTGTACTCCTGCATGCGCCGGGCCGCGGCCAGGGACATCGACTGGTACCCCGCGGGGTTTTCCTTGGCCATGCGGTAACTGTCCTGGTAGGCGGTTTTCAACGAGCCCCAATCCGGGCGGTGGCGCAGGGTGCGAAACAGGATGCGCGAGTCCTGCGGCCAGATCGCCGGCTCCTGGCTGGACTTGACGACGAAGGCCAGGTCCTCGTCGATGTAATCGAGCATGGCCGTGTGCAGCGGCGCGATCACCGGCTTGCCGCAGGCCATGAACTCCATCAGCGGCAGGCACAGGCCTTCGCACCGCGAGGCGTTGACGTAGAAACTGGCCGCGCCGTACAGCCTTGCAAATTGCTCGTCGTCCAGATAGCCGTGCATGGCCACCACCCGACAGCTGAACGGTGACAGCTGCGACAGCAGGGTCAGCATTTCGACGTAATAGGTCGACAGGTCGTTCTGGGTCATCTTCAACACCAGGGTGGCGTCTTCGGTGTCGCGCATCGCCCAGCAGAACGCGGTAATCAGTTGATGCCAGTTCTTGCGACCGTCATCGGGGTTGAACACGCTGACATAAACCACGCCATCGACCTGGAACGCCACCTGCTGGTCGGTGGCCGGGAGGACGGCCTGGGGGTGTTCCGGCTCAGGCGCGGGTGCCGGCAGGACGATAGGCAGCGCTGCCGCGTGCTCCGGTCTCGATTTCGCCATCAGTGCCCGCAGGCGCGCGGGGACCCGGTCGCGCAACCCCTCGCGGTAGCATTCGCGAACATAGTGCTTGCTGATGAACAGCGGCCGGCGCCATTCGCCACCGGCCAGCGCCCGATACCATTCGCGCAGATAGTGCTTGGCGATGAACAGCCGGCGCCTGACGGTCAGCGGTGGGGCTTCGACAATCTCGACCTCGACGGGAGCGGGAGGCGGTGGCGCCTCATCCAGCACCGGCGCGATCAGGCCGTCGGCGGAAAGTCCCAGGGCCCGGCTGTCGATGATGCAGCCCTTGATCTGCAGGGTGGTGCCGGCGTTGACCGGTACATTGGGGTATTGCCCGCGGACGCCATCGAAGCGCTCCCACAACGGGGTAGGCAGCACCAGCACCGGAAAATGCTCACCCAGCACCCGACGCACCGCACGGGCCGTATGGCTGGACAGGGTGATCACCCGGCCATGGCGGCCAAGGGTGCGGCTCCAGTCCTGGTGCGGGTCGTTATCCCAGTATTCGTGGGGGATCGAATCGAACTCCCAGGCCACCACGCACAGGGTCGGGCAGTCCAGGTCGACCGGGGTTTTCTGGGGTGGGGTGAACGAAAGAAACAGGCAGTCTTCGCCCTTGAGCCGCAGCTCGTGATACAGCCGGTCGACCTCGGCCGGCGTCTGCACCACATGCACGCGCCCAAGGCTTTCCAACACCGGGCGATAGGCCTTGAGCACGAAGTAATAGCTGTATTCCGGACGCCCGAGGCTCTGGCTGATGGAGCCGTCGTTAACATCCGAATAAAGAATGAAATTCATGGCATCTCACGATGAAGCCGCCGTCCTGGCACCTTCACACAATGACGGTAGAGCCATGGCGCCACGCCTGTGTTGTGGGCGTGCATCCATCGTTCTCATGCCCGTCTACGTTCTTGTTCTATTGGTCAGTTTTGCATGGCTGCGAGACAGCCATTCTGATCGCTTTGGGGTCGAGACGAGGGGCATTCTAAACACATCCATTGAAGATTCGGGAACCTCCCGACAAGATTTTTCCTATGCTGGAAAACGAGAACTTACCGGTCACGGTAGGACCTGTTGAAATTCCAAAGCAATTGGCACAGATTGAGCGCCAAACAACTACAACAAGCTTCGTCAATAGAAAGGCCCGGGGAAATAGCAGAGTTTTCGTATTTCTCACATGAATTATGTGTCCAAATATTGCCGAAGCCTCCGTCTAAAGAGGCTGCTGCTTGAAAAAGCGTCTGTTTGTAACGGGCCTGAATGGATTTGTGGGACGCCATCTGCGATCCCGCCTGGGCGCTGCCGATTCCGGCTGGGAACTGTTGCCCGCGCCGCCCTTCGACCTGACCCAACCGCAAAGCCTGCAAGACCTGTGGCCCGAGTTACCGGATGCGGTGATTCACCTGGCTGGCCAGACCTTTGTCCCCGAAGCCTTCCGCGATCCTGCCCGGACCTTGCAGATCAACCTGCTGGGCACCCTCAACCTGTTACAAGCGCTGAAAGCCCGCGGCTTCAGCGGCACCTTCCTGTACGTCAGCTCCGGTGACGTCTACGGCCAGGTCAGGGAAAACGACCTGCCCATCGACGAACACCAGCCACCCTGCCCGCGCAATCCTTATGCAGTGAGCAAGGTCTCGGCCGAACTCTTGTGCCAGCAGTGGGGCATGAGCGAAGGCTGGCCCGTGATGGTGGCCAGGCCGTTCAACCACATCGGTACCGGGCAGTTGGGCAGCTTCGCCGTCGCCAGCGCCGCGCGCCAGATCGCCCGGATCAAGCTCGGCCTGCAGGCTCCGAGGCTGGAAGTCGGCGATATCGACGTCACTCGCGACTTCCTCGATGTCGCTGACGTGGTGAACGCTTACCTCGCCCTGTTGCGCAGTGGCGTGCCGGGCCAGGTCTACAACATCTGTTCCGGCCAGGAGCACAGCATCCGCGGCCTGATCCAGCAGTTGGCGGACATCGCTCAGGTCGAAATGGAACTGGTCCAGGACCCCGCCCGTCTGCGACGGGCAGAACAGCGTCGTGTCTGCGGCAGTCACGCCAGGCTGCAGGCAGTCACCGGATGGACGCCCGAAACCACAATAAAACAATCCCTGCGGGCGATCCTGTCCGACTGGGAGTCACGGGTACTACAAGAATGACAAAAAGTGCACTGATCACAGGGATTACGGGGCAGGACGGCGCCTATCTGGCCAAGTTGCTGCTGGACAAGGGCTATCAGGTTCACGGACTGGTGGCGCGACGCAGCAGCGACTCGCGCTGGCGCTTGCGTGAGATGGGCATCGAGGGCGAGATCCGCTACCTGGATGGCGACATGGCCGACGCCTGCTCCGTGCAACGGGCGGTGATCAAGGCGGCGCCCGACGAACTCTACAACCTGGCGGCGCAAAGCTTTGTCGCCGCCTCCTGGGACCAGCCGGTGACCACCGGTATCGTCGACGGGCTGGGCGTGACACACCTGCTCGAGGCGATCCGCCAGTTCAGCCCGCACACCCGCTTTTACCAGGCCTCCACCAGCGAAATGTTCGGCCTGATCCAGGCCGAGCAGCAGGACGAAAATACCCCGTTCTACCCGCGCAGCCCCTACGGCGTGGCCAAGCTCTACGGGCACTGGATCACCGTGAACTACCGCGAGAGCTTCGGCCTGCATGCCAGCAGCGGCATCCTGTTCAACCACGAATCGCCCCTGCGTGGCATCGAGTTCGTGACCCGCAAGGTCACCGATGCCGCCGCCCGGATCAAGCAGGGCAAGCAGCAGGAGCTGCGCCTGGGCAACATCGACGCCAAGCGCGACTGGGGATTCGCCGGCGACTATGTCGAAGCCATGTGGCTGATGCTGCAACAGGGCAAGGCCGATGATTACGTGGTGGCCACCGGCGTCACCACCACCGTGCGCGAGATGTGCCAGATCGCCTTCGAACACGTCGGCCTGAACTACCGTGACTACGTGAAAATCGACCCGGCGTTCTTCCGCCCCGCGGAAGTCGACGTGCTGTTGGGCAACCCGGCCAAGGCCCAACGGGTGCTCGGCTGGAAACCCAAGACCCATCTGGAAACCCTGATCCGCATGATGATGGATGCGGACATGAAACGCGTCGCCAAGGAGTAAGGCATGCTGATTCCAGTGATTCTTTCCGGCGGTGCCGGGACCCGGTTGTGGCCGGTTTCGCGCGAAGGCCATCCCAAGCCCTTCATGCTCCTGCCCGACGGCCAGAGCCTGCTGGGCAAGACCTACCGCCGCGCCGCCGGGTTGCTGGCCGGTAGCGGCGATATCGTCACGGTGACCAACCGCGACCACTTCTTTCAAAGCAAGGATCACTTCCTGGCCGCCAGGCTGGATCGGCATCACGGGCATTTCATCCTCGAACCCTCGGGCCGCAACACCGCTCCGGCCATCGCCGCCGCGGCCCTGGCCCTGCAGGCTCGGCACGGCGACCAGGTGACCATGATGGTAATGCCGGCCGACCACCTGATCCGCAACGAAGAAGCCTTCAAAAGCGCGGTCGCCCACGCCGCGCAACTGGCTGAAACCGGGCACCTGGTCACCTTCGGCGTCACGCCGAACGCCCCGGAAACCGGCTTCGGTTATATCGAGTCAGGCGACGCCCTCGACGATAACGGTGCCGCCAGGGTGCTGCGTTTCGTGGAAAAACCCGACCTGAAGACTGCCCTGGGCTACCTGGAAAGCGGCCGGTTCCTGTGGAATTCGGGCCTGTTCTGTTTCACCGTCGCCACGCTGCTGGAGAAGCTGCAACAGCACGCCCCCGAGCTGCTGGAACAGGGCCGCGCCTGCCTGGCCGCGAGCACGCCGGTGGAGACCGGCAACATCATCCAGCATGAATTGTCCACGGAGCATTTCGCCAGGATGCCGGACATCTCCATCGACTATGCGCTGATGGAAGTCTCGGACCAGGTCGCGGTCGTGCCCGCCCGGTTCGACTGGAGCGACATCGGCTCCTGGGGCGCGATCAGCGCCCTGGTCGACGCCGATGCCCAGGACAACCGCGCCACCGGCGAAGCCCTGTTCATCGACAGCCACGGCAACTTCGTGCAGAGCGAAGGCCGGATGATCGCCACGGTGGGCGTCGACAACCTGATCGTGGTCGAGACCGCCGACGCCATCCTGGTGGCCCACGCCGACCGCGCCCAGGACGTGCGCCAGGTGGCCAGGCAGCTCAAGGATCGCAACCACGAAGCCTATCGCCTGCACCGCACGGTCAGTCGCCCCTGGGGCAGCTACACCGTGCTGGAGGAAGGCCCGGGCTTCAAGATCAAGCGCATCGTGGTCAAGCCGGGCGCGGCGCTGTCGCTGCAGATGCACCACCATCGCAACGAACACTGGGTGGTGGTCAAGGGCACAGCCATGGTCACCAACAACGGCGACGGCTCGCATCTGGTCAACAGCAACGAATCCACCTTCATCGCCGCCGGACACAAGCACCGCTTGGCGAACCCGGGGGTGATCGACCTGGTCATCATCGAAGTGCAGAGCGGCGAATACCTGGGCGAGGACGACATCGTCCGTTTCGAAGACCAATACGGCAGGACAGCCTGATGCTGCTCAATCTGTACCGCTCGCTGCGCAGCTATCGGGGCTTCATCCTCGGCAGCGTGCAGCGCGAGTTCCAGGCGCGTTATCGCAACTCGCTGTTCGGCGCCTTGTGGACCGTGCTCAACCCGCTGTCGATGATCGTCGTCTACACGGTGATCTTTTCCCAGGTGATGCGCGCTCGCCTGCCGGGGGTCGAGGACGGCCTGGCCTACAGCGTCTACCTCTGTGCCGGGCTGCTGACCTGGGGCCTGTTTTCCGAGCTGACCCTGCGTAGCCAGAGCATGTTCCTGGAAAACGCCAACCTGCTGAAGAAGATCAGCTTCCCGCGCATCTGCCTGCCGGTGATCGTGCTGCTCAACGCCGGCATCAACTTCGCGATCATCCTCGGCCTGTTCCTCGGCTTCCTGCTGATCACCGGGCGCCTGCCGGGCCTGGCGCTGCTGGCGCTGATCCCGCTGCTGCTGTTGCAAGTGCTGTTCTGCACCGGCCTGGGGATGATCCTCGGGGTGCTGAACGTATTCTTCCGCGATGTAGCGCAGTTCTTCGGCATCTTCCTGCAGTTCTGGTTCTGGCTGACCCCCATCGTCTACCCCATCAGCATCCTGCCCGAGTCGATCCAGCGCCTGCTGGCGCTCAACCCGCTGACCGCGCTGATGCACAGCTACCAGAACCTGTTCCTGTACGACCAGTGGCCGCAATGGAGTTCGCTGACCCCGATGCTGGTGATCAGCCTGCTGTTCTGTGGCATGGGGCTGCGGCTTTTCCGCCAGCGCGTCGGTGAAATGGTGGATGAGCTCTGATGGGACATATACGCGTCACCGGCCTGGGCAAGGCCTATAAGCAGTACCCGAACCGCTGGAGCCGGCTGTTCGAATGGATGATTCCGTTTTCCAGGCCGCGCCATCACCTGCACTGGGTGCTGCAGGGCGTCGACTTCGAGATCGAGCCGGGCCAGGCCGTGGGCATAGTCGGGGTCAACGGCGCCGGCAAAAGCACCTTGCTGAAAATGATCACCGGCACCACCCAGCCGACCTGCGGCGAGATCCACCTGCGGGGTCGGGTAGCGGCGTTGCTGGAGCTGGGCATGGGTTTCCACCCGGACTTCACCGGGCGCCAGAACGCGGTCATGGCCGGCCAGCTGCTGGGCATGCAGGTCGAGGAAATCCAGGCCCTGATGGCGGAAATCGAAGCCTTCGCCGAGATCGGCGAGGCCATCGATCATCCGGTACGCACCTATTCGAGCGGCATGCAGATGCGCCTGGCGTTCAGCGTGGCCACGGCCCGGCGCCCGGACATCCTGATCGTCGACGAGGCGCTGTCGGTGGGCGACGCCTACTTCCAGCACAAGAGTTTCGAGCGCATCCGCAGCTTCCGCCGCGCCGGCACCACCCTGCTGATCGTGTCCCACGACCGCTCGGCGATCCAGTCGATCTGCGACACCGCGATCCTGCTCGAACAGGGCCGTGTGGCCATGCACGGCAAGCCGGAAGAGGTGATGGACTACTACAACGCCATGCTCGCCGAACGCGAAGGCCAGACGGTGCGCCAGGAAATGCTCGCCAACGGCCAGGTACGGACCATTTCCGGCACCGGCGAAGCCGCGATCCTCAGCGTGCACCTGCGCGACGAACGCGAGCGTTCGATCGAGATGGCCGAAGTCGGCCAGCCGGTGGTGCTGGAAGTACAGGTCGAGGTGCGCCAGGACATCGAACGGCTGGTGCTGGGCTTCATGATCAAGGACCGTCTCGGCCAGCCCATGTATGGCATCAACACCCATCGCCTGGACCAGGCCCTGACCGACTTGAGCGCCGGCGAAAAGGTCACCTTCCGCTTCGCCTTCACCATGGGCCTGGGCAAGGGCAACTACTCGGTGGCCCTGAGCCTGTCGCGGCTGGATTCGCACCTGGATCGCAACTTCGAATGGCGCGACTACGGCCTGGTCTTCCACGTCATCAATAACCGCCAGGAAGACTTTGTCGGCTGCTCCTGGTTGCAGGCGCGGACCAGCATTGTTCGCTCACCGTCGAAGTCCACTCAGTCAATGCCTCAGCGAGCGGCGCCATGACCCGACTGTTGATTGAATGCACCTACGTGTTCGAACACCCTGAGACCAACTCGGGTATCCAGCGCGTGGTGCGCAACGTCATCCGTGAACTGCCCGCGGCCGATGCCTCGGTGGAATGCATTCCGGTGGTCATGCTCAAAGGTAAGCTCTACCGGGTATTGAGCCTCAAGCCATTGAAACCCGAGCGCTGGAACCTGATGGGGCTGCGGGTGCGCCTGGAACAGATGGCCAACGTCTTCTGGCTGCGTCACCGCACCCTGGAGCGACGCAAACCTTTCGATTCCTACCTTGCGCGCCGCTTGCTCTATGTGGCGTGCCGCCTGACCGCTCTGGTCTGCTTCAGCATTCCGTTGCGGCTGTGCAACCGGCTCCTCGACACCCGGGAAATCCCCCAGCGGTGTACGCCGCTGCAACATCAACCGGGCGATCAACTGGTGTTGCTGGATTCATCCTGGCACGGCGATTTCTTTCCCCTGGCCGAACAGCTCAAACGCGATGGTGTGGGTATCGTCTCGGTCATCTATGACCTGATCCCCCTGACCCACCCGCAGTTCTGCGACGCCGGGCTGGTCCGGGTGTTCAACCACTGGTTCGACTGGATAGCCCGCACCGCCGACGGCTACATCGCCATTTCCGCGACCATACGCGACCAGGTTCGCGAAGAGATGCTCCGCCGGGTCGGGCGGCAGCAGGTGGCACAGCGCTGGTTCGACTATTTCCACCTGGGCTCGGAACTGGATCAGTGCAGCGAAAACGCTCGGATCAACCCGGATCTGGCCCAGCTGTTCAAGGGCCAGGCAGCGGTGTTCCTGATGGTCAGCACCATCGAACCACGTAAAAACCATGGTTTCCTGCTCGACGCCTTCGAGCGTGTCTGGGCCAGTGGCTCCCAGGCCCGCCTGTGTATCGCTGGGCGCATCGGCTGGAAGTGCGAGGCGCTGATCGAACGGATTCGCCGGCACCCGGAGTTGAACCGGCGCCTGTTCATGTTCAATTCACTGGACGACAACAGCCTGGAGTACGCCTATTCCAAGGCGACGGCGCTGGTGTTCCCCTCCTATGTCGAAGGGTTCGGCCTGCCCCTGGTGGAAGCCATGCAGCGCGGCTTGCCTGCCATGGGCAGCGACATCCCGGTATTTCGCGAAATCGGCGGCGAGTTCATGGCCTATTTCGACCTGAACGATCCGCAGAGCCTGGCCGACCTGGTCATCCAGCAGGAAACCAGCGGCGTGTTTCCCGCCGCCCGCCATGTCGATGACTGGCGTTGGCTGGGTTGGCGAGAAGCCAGTACCCAACTGGTCGAACGCATTGTGTTCCACAGGAACCACGCCCCCACGGTCATGGAGACGCACGATGCGGATAGCCCTTAACGCGCGCATTCTCCAGTCGCCGCGCACCGGTATCGGCCATTACGTAGCGGAACTGGCCTCGGCCCTGGTCACCGAGCAGGGACTGGAGCTGTCGCTGTTCCATGGCTGGGGCTGGAGCCCCGAATTGCCGGCGGCCGCCATGCCGGGTTACTCCCGACTGGCGCCTTGGCTGCGACAGATTCCCGGGGCCTATCAAGCCCGGCGCTGGCTGGAACAGCGACGTTTCGACCAGGGACAGCATGAGGCGATCGACCTTTACCACGAACCCAGCCTGTGGCCGCTGGAGTTCGAAGGCCCGACCGTGATGACCCTGCATGACCTGACCCACCTGCATTACCCCTCGACTCAGCCGCCGGCACGCTTGAAGGAAATCGAGCGGCGCCTTGGCGCGGGTGTGGAACAGGCGCGGCTGATCCTGACAGACTCGCAGTTCATCGCCGATGAAGCCCAGGATTACTTCGGCCTGCCGCGCGATCGTTTTGTCGTGGCGCCCCTGGGCGTCGCCCCGCGCTTCCATCCTCGTGAGCATACCGAGCTGGAACACAGTCTCGCGGCCCGTGGCCTGCATCCTCAAGGCTACTTCCTGTGCGTCGGCACGCTGGAGCCACGCAAAAACCTGTCCCAGGCCCTGCAGGCCCACGAACTGCTGCCGCCAGCGCTGCGCCAGCGTTATCCGTTGCTGATCGTCGGCATGGCGGGTTGGGAGCAAGGGCAGTTCAGCGACACCCTGCAAAAGGCCTTGGCCAGCGGCCATGTACGGCTGCTGGGCTACCTGCCGGACGAACAGGTGGCACAGCTGGTAGCCGGAGCCAGGGCGCTGATCTTTCCATCGCTGTACGAAGGCTTCGGTCTTCCGGTCCTGGAAGCCATGGCCAGTGGCACACCGGTGGTCGTGACGCGGCGTTCGGCGATGCCGGAAGTCGCGGGGGTAGCGGGCAATTATGTCGAGCCTGGCGATGTGCACGGCTTGAGCAGCACTATGCTTCGCTTGATTGACGATGAGCTCCATTGGCAGGCATGCCGCGAAGCGGGTTTGCAACAAGCCGGGTTGTTTTCCTGGAGGCACTGCGCACAGATCACCGCGCGTACCTACCGTCAGGCTATAGGAGGCTGAATGCGTGTCCTACATTTCTTCAAAACCTATTTGCCTGACTCGGTCGGCGGTATCGAACAGGTCATCTTCCAGCTATGCGAAAGCGGCGCCCAACAGGGTATCGAAGGCCAGGTCCTGACCCTGAGCGCCGACCCGCAACCCGCGGTACTGAAGCTCGGTCAGCATGAGGTGCACCGGGCCAAGCTCGACATACAGTTCGCCTCCACCGGCTTTTCCTACAGCGTGTTCAAGCAGTTTCGCGAAATGGCCGCCGAAGCCGACGTGGTCAACTATCACTTCCCCTGGCCGTTCATGGACCTGGTGCATTTCATGAGTGACATGAACAAGCCCTGCGTGGCCACCTACCACTCCGACATCATCCGCCAGCGCCACCTGCTCAAGCTGTACCGGCCATTGATGAACCGCTTCCTGCACAGCGTCGACCGGATCGTCGCCGCGTCGCCGAACTACCTGCACACCAGCGATGTGCTGCAACAGTTCCCGGACAAGACCCGGGTCATCCCCTACGGCCTGAACAAGGCTGGTTATCCACAGCCCGACGCCGAACGCATGGCCCAGTGGCGCCAGCGCCTGGGCGAGCGTTTTTTCCTGTTCGTCGGGGTGATGCGTTACTACAAGGGCCTGCACATCCTGCTCGATGCCCTCAAGGACGTGGACTACCCGGTGGTGATCGTCGGCGCCGGCCCGCTGGAGGCCGAACTGCATGCCCAGGCCGCGGCGCTGGGCCTGCGCAACCTGCATTTCCTCGGCCGCCTGGGGGATGAAGACAAGGTGGCCCTGCTGCAACTGAGCTACGCCATCGTCTTCCCCTCGCACCTGCGCTCCGAGGCGTTCGGCATCTCGTTGCTCGAAGGCGCGATGTACGGCAAACCGATGATCTCCAGCGAGATCGGCACCGGCACCAGCTACATCAATATCCATGGCGAAACCGGCCTGGTGGTGCCGCCCAGCGATCCCCAGGCCTTCCGCGCCGCCATGCGCCAGCTCTGGGACAACCCGGAACAGGCCGCGCAGATGGGCCTCAAGGCCGAAGCCCGTTACCGGCAGCTGTTCACCGCCGACCAGATGGGCCAAAGGTGGAGCGAGCTGTACCAGGAGTTGCTGGAGGAAAAAGCCCTGTCCTACGCCTGACGCAGCTCGCTCCTACATTTTCCTGAACGCCGCAACACCTGTAGGAGCGAAGCTTGCTCGCGATGCAAACACCGTGTCGGGTCAGCCACGGCCCTATCGCGGGCAAGCCTCGCTCCTACGATTTTTTACGTCGGACGCCAGCGCAAGGCCAGCGCTGCGGACCGGCGCACCAGTTGCTCGACCTCGAAGCGCCACAGGCGCTCGGCGCCCGGGAAGGCGGCGATCTGCGGATCGTCGAGCACGACTTCAGTGCGCCCGCTGAGCTGCAGCAGGTCGCCACGGCTGAAGTCGATGAACAGCAGGCCGGCGCGGGGGTTGAGCAGCAGGTTGCCCAGGGTGTTGAAGTGCAGGTTGCCGGCGAAATCCGGAATGCTCAGGCGGTTGCCCTCGACCCGCACGAAACCGGCCGGGCCGCCGCGGTGGGACACATCGACCCAGAGCCGTCCCTCGAGCTCCACGTAACTGGCGACAAAAAACGTATCGGCGCCCCGGATCATCGCCCTCGCCGCTTCATCCAGCGCGTTCAGGCGCTGCACCGGCCGGTGCGCGGCCAGCGGCACCGACTCGAACTGTCGCAGCTGGATGTAGCGCGGGCAATTGCCGAAGGACTGCTCGACCCCCAGGGCAAAACCGCTGTCGTCCAGCTCGACGATCCGCCCATTGAGGCGGTTGCGCCGCCGGGTGTGCAGCTCGATGCCCAGCAGGCCGATGGCCGCGCCCGGCGCCAGTTGGGCGGGGTCTTCGGCGGCTGGCAGGCTGTCGAGCCTTAGCCGCCCGGGGGTTGGCGATTGGGCGAAACCGACAGCCCCTTCGAGCACGCTGGCCCAGGGGTTGCCCTGGTTATCCACAGCCCCGAGCAGCATGAACGGCAGCTGTTGATAAAACAGCCGGTGCTGGTCGGGCATCTCGCTGCGGATCACCTTGCGCCCGACGACGTCCATGCGCTCGGCAACGCCAGCCTGGGCTTGCAGGCGGGTTTCGCCTGCATGCCAGGGGGATTCGATGTTCATGATGGGGTTCCCCTGCGTCGATGACGCAGCAGTCAGCGGGCCCGGAGAGTGCCGGGCCGCCAGGTTCAGGCGCTTTGCAGACCCACCGCGGTGCGCGGCATGCCGACGAAGCCAGGCAAGGCTTCGATGCGCGCCAGCCAGGCGCGGACCTGTGGATAATCCGCCAGCGACACATTGCCCTCGGGGGCGTGGGCGATGTAGCTGTAGCCGGCGATATCGGCGATGGTCGGTTCGCTGCCCGCCAGGTAAGGGCTGGCTGTCAGTTCCTGCTCGACCACCTTGAGCAACGCATGGGAGCGGGTAATGGCCTCCTCGGCGTTGCGCTGGGCGCCGAATACGGTGATCAGCCGCGCCACCGCCGGGCCGAACGCAATCGGCCCCGCCGCCGCCGACAACCAGCGCTGGACTCGTGCCGCGCCCAGCGGATCCTCAGGCAGCCAGCGACCCTGGCCATATTTGCGCGCCAGGTACACCAGGATCGCGTTGGAGTCGGCCAGTATCACGCCCTGGTCGTCGATCACCGGCACCTGGCCAAAGGGGTTCAGCGCCAGGAAGTCCGCCTGCTTGTGCTCGCCTTTCGCCAGGTCGACAAAGACCAGCTCGTAAGGCAGCCCCAGCAGCGACAACATCAGTTCGACGCGATGGGCATGACCGGAACGGGGGAAGCTGTAGAGCTTGATGGCGTGCATGGCAGACTCCGCTGGGCAGGGGTGCGGCTCACAAGAGCGGCACTGACGGACGCCATCTTCCCTCTCGGGTCAAAACAATAGAATCACCAGAAAACACAATCCATCATTTCAGCCAGCGCAATAATCCGCGCTACGGTTGCAACGCCGGGTGTCCGCGCAGCGCCTGCACCGCGAAATCGACGAAACTGCGCACCCGCGCCGGGGCCTTGCGCCCGCCCTGATACACCACATGGATCGGCAGCGGCGCCAGTTCGAACTCCGCCAGGACAATCTCCAGCTCGCCCGTCGCCACCTTGCCCGCGACCTGGTACGACAGCACCCGGGTCAGGCCCAGCCCCAGGCAGGCGGCACTGATCGCCGCCTGGTTGGCGGTGACCACCAGCCGCGGCTCCGGACGAATATTCAAGGGCGTTCCGTTATCGTCGAACAGCCAGCTTCTGGACTGGCCGATGGACGACGGCGCAATCACCGGCGCTTGGCGCAGTTCCTGGGGATGCCGTGGTCGGCCATGCCGCGTCAGAAACGCCGGGGAAGCACAGATGACCCGCCGCACCTCGCCGACACGCATCGCGTGCTGGCCGCTGTCGGGTAACTCGCCGATGCGCACCGCGACGTCCATGCCTTCCTCGACCATGCTCACCACCCGGTCGACCAGCAGGGCATTGATGCTGACCTCGGGAAAGCGTTCCAGGTAATCCACCATCAGCGGGGTCACGAACAGCTCGCCGAACAGCACCGGAGCGGTGATCGTCAGTTGTCCGCGCGGGAGGGCATGGATGCCGGCGGCCGAGGCCTCGGCGTCCTGCAACTCGGCGAGTATGCGCCGGCTGTCTTCCAGGTAACGCTGGCCGGCTTCCGTCAGCAGCACATTGCGCGTGGTGCGGGTCAGCAGCTGGGTGCCGATACGCTGCTCCAGCGCCGCCACCGCCCGGGTCACGCTGGGCGCGGACAGCCCCAGGCGCCGGGCCGCGGCAGCGAAGCCCTGCTCCTGGGCGACGCTGATGAACACCTGCATTTCCTGGAATCGGTCCATGACGGTCCTCGCAGTACGGCGCCCTGCCCCGGTACCGTCCCGCATGGACCGCCCGGGCTCAGGCAGGGACCTGGAGTCGCTGCCACAAGGCCTCATCGTTGAAGTCCCGGATGATACTCCGCGCACCCGCCTCGCGAAGCTGAGTTTCCTCCAGGCCCGAGAGCAGGCCAAAGGTGTGGATGCCCGCCGCCGCCGCAGAACGCACGCCGGCCAGCGAGTCCTCGAAGGCCAGCGCCTGATCGGCGCTCGCGTCCAGCAAGCGCAAAGCCGTCAGATAAGGCAGCGGGTCGGGCTTGCCGCGCGCCAGCTCACCGCCGATCACCAGTGCATCGAAACGCTCGGCAATCCCCAGGCCCTGGAGCATGGCTTCGGCGTTTTCCCTAGGCGCGTTGGTCACCACCGCCATGGGGATACCGGCCGCCTGGGCATAATCCAGGGTGCGCAGCACGCCAGGAACCGGAATGGTCTCGCGCAGCTGGGCGCGGAACATGGCCTCCTTCTGCGCCGCCAGCTCCGGGTATTGCGTCGCCGGTGCCTGGGGAAACAGGCCGGAGAAAATCATGTCGTCGGGAAAGCCCATCACATGGGCCTTGTAGTAATCCAGGCTCATGGATTTTCCCCAGCGCGACAGCAACTGGTTGTAGGCGTTGAGGTGCAGGTCATCGGTGTCGATGAGGGTGCCGTCGAGATCGAACAACAGGGCAGAAAGCTTCAAGGGCGTGCTCCGGAAAAATGCAGACCGCGGGCGATCGGCAGCATGAGAAAGGGATAGACGATCAACAGGCTGAAAGCCGCTTCGACACCGATCCGCGAGGACAGCAAGCCCAGCAGGAAAGGCGCCAGCAGCAGCGCCACACCCACCGCCTGCGAAGCCTGGGCGCTGATGGCCGAGCTGGCCTGGGGCGCGATGCGCATCGCCGAACCGAGGATCAGCGGGAAGAAATTGCCCAGGCAGGCGCCCAGGACAAAGATGAACAAGGCCGTCGGCAGCCGGGTCTGGCTGAAGTACAGCAGCACCAGGGTGGCGATGGCCCCGAGCATCACGCCGACCAGCAGCGGCAACGGGCTGATGCGGATCAACGCATAACGGCTAGCCAGGCGCCCGCACACCGTACCGGCAAAATACAGGCTCATCAGCGTGGCCGCGGCCGAGGCGCTGACCTGGACATGCACGGCCAGGTATTCCGCGCCCCAGAAACCGACGCCCCATTCCGCGGAAATACCCAGCAGCACCAAGGCCCACAGGCTCAGTTGCACCCGCCGGGTCATGTGGGTCTGCCCGCTCTCACGGGCTTGATCGGTGGCGGCGAGTATTGCCGGGGCGTTCCAGGCACTCCGCGAGAGCAAGGTCACCAGCAGCGCGACGGCGGCGATGCTGCTTGGCACCAGGCGCCAGGACAGGCCCAGGCCGGTTATACCACCCACCAGCAGGGCGCCGCCGAGCACGCACAACCCGGCGACGATGTGCGCCTCTACCAGCCTCGGCGCGGCCTGTTCGCGATAACGCTCGCCCAGGGCCGCCTGCCCCACCGCCAGTACAAATCCGCCCGACAGGCCCATCGCCCCGGCGGCGAGCAAGCTCAGCGACCAGTGTCCGGCAAGGGCGAACAGGCTGCTGGCAATAACCACCGAGAGGCAGGCAATGGTGCTCATGCTCGTCGAGCGCAGCCGTCGTTCCAGCCAGCGATAGGGCCAGCCGACCAGCGCCAGGCCGGCGGCATAGGCGGCGAAATGCAGGCCGGCCCAACCGAGGTCGAGGGCCAGGGTGTCGCGCAGGAACGGCATGATCGGCCCGAGCAACCCTTGCTGGGCGCCGAACAGCCCGAACAGCAGGTAAAGAAACCACGGGCGTGCCTCGCGGACCTGCTCCTGGCGGCTGAGCGCTTGACTGGAATCTCGCGCGGCTTCAGCCATGAGCCGTCTCCCGGCTAAACAGCGCCTGCCAATGCCGACAGCGCGCCGCCTTGTCGCGACTGGCCTGCAAGGCCGCCAGCGGTTGCAGCACGCCGACCGGGTGAGCCTGGCCCGGCACGACCTTGCCATAACGCTGGCTGATCTGCGCCGCGGCCGGGGTGAGCATCCATTGCAACGCCTGCTGCGCATAGGCGGCGTTGGGTGAGCCGGCCCTGCAGGCGAACACCTCGTCCTCATAACAGCGTGCATCTTCGGGCACGCACCAGCGCAGTTGCGGGTGCTGTTCGGCAGCGCGGGTGGCCGCGGTCGACACCGTCACCCCCAGCCAGGCCTGCCCCTGCACGACGGCCTCGATCGGCGCCGTGGAGGAGCCGCTGATCGCAGGGCCATGCCCGGCCACCTGGGCCAGCAGCGCCCAGGCGGGTTCGCCGTAATGTTCGAGCAACGCGCTGAGGTGCAGGTATCCGGCACCGGAGCGCGCGGGATCGGGCAAGGCGATGCGCCCGGCCCATTCGGGGCCTGTCAGGTCCTGCCAGCGGGTCGGCACCGACAGGCCCTCGCGGGCCAGGACCTTGGGGTCATAACAGAAGGCCGGGACAAAACCCGATGCCGCGAACCAGCGGCGATCCGTGGCCACCGCGGCGTCCGGCAGGCCGGCGAATTCGATGTCCGTCAGCGGCATCAGTTGCCAGGCCAGGGCCGGGTCGAGCAAGGCGGTGGCCGCCGTGCCCAGCAACAGGTCCCAGGCCCCGGCGCTGCCACTGTGCAGGCGCTCGATCAGCTCCGAGGTGGAACAACGGGTCAGGCGCACCGGCATGCCGATGTGCTGGCTGATGCCGGCGATGAATTCGGCCAGCTCGGCGTTTTCCATCGAGCTGATGGCGTTGAGTTCAGTCATCGGCGGCGACCTCCAGCAGACGATGCAGCTTGGCGTACTGCAGCAGCATGATGGTCTTGCCGTCGCAGATCTCGCCGCTGTCGATCATCGCCAGGGCCCGGTCGATCGGCAGCTCCAGCACTTCGATCTCTTCGCCCTCGTGTTCCAGGCCGCCACCCTCGCTTTGCTTGTCTTCATCGAAATATTCGCCGACGAAAAAGTGCAGGCGCTCGGTGACCGACCCCGGGCTCATGAAGGCTTCGAACACCTTGCGCACCTCACGGATGCGATAGCCGGTTTCCTCCTCCGTCTCCTTGTGGATGCAGGTCCGCGCATCGTCCTTGTCCAACAGCCCGGCGCAGGTTTCGATCAGCATGCCGTCGTGTTCGTTGACGAAGGCCGGGAAGCGAAACTGCCGGGTCAGTACCACCGTCTGCTTGGCCCTGCTGTACAGCAGGATGGTGGCGCCATTGCCGCGGTCGTAGGTTTCCCGGTCCAGGGTGCGCCAGACCCCGTCGCGGCCCTGGAAGTCGTAGGTGGTCTTGCGCAGCACGTACCAATTGTCCGAAAGCACTTCGACCTGATGGATCCGCACCCGGTCCTTGGTGGAGATGGCCTGGTTCATCGCTTCATTCCTTGCTCGCAGAGAGATGAGTGGCATGGGGCGCAACGCTCAACAGACGCTCGACCATCCGCGGGTCCCTGTGCTCGGGCGCGGTCATCACCGCGGTGTCCAGGGCGCGATCGCAACCGCAGGGGCAGGCACCTGCATGCTGGCCCAGGCGGGTCACGGCTTCGGTCACCAGGCGCCGGGTCAGGTTGAAGGTGTCCGCCATGCGTTGCGCCACCAGGGTGGCGTTCACCGGCTCGTGGGATTCGTGCCAGCAGTCGAAATCGGTCGGAATGGCAATCATCGCGTAGCAAAGCTCGGCCTCGCGGGCCAGCTTGGCTTCGGGCATCGCGGTCATGCCGATCACCGTGCCGCCCCACTGGCGGTACAGGTGGGACTCGGCGCGGGTGGAGAACTGCGGGCCTTCCATGACCACGTAGGTGCCGCCGTTGCGCGCCTGGATATCAGTGGCCTCGGCACTCTCGGCGAGCACGCCACGCATGCGCGCGCAGACCGGCTCGCCGAAAGGCACATGGCCGACCAGCCCGGGGCCGAAAAAGGTTTTTTCCCGCTGGATGGTGCGGTCGATGTACTGGTCGATCAGCACAAAGCTGCCGGGAGGCGCGTCGTGGGTCAGGCTGCCCACCGCGCTGACCGACAGCAATTGCGTGCAACCGACGCTGCGCAGCGCGGCGATGTTGGCCCGGGCATTGATCGAGGCCGGCGGAATCACATGCCCCACGCCATGCCGTTGCACAAAGGCCACGGGCACGCCATTGAGCGTGCCCAGGGTGAGCGGCGACGACGGCGTGCCGAAGGCCGTCGTGCATTCCACTTGCTGAATGTCCTGCAGGCCAGGCAGCTGTTGCAGGCCGCTGCCGCCGATGATGCCGATACGTTGAACGTGCTGGGTTGGAGTGGAATGGGTCACAGGCTACCTCTCGACTTCAGGGGGGACGGTTCGTGTTCGGTGCACACCAGGCGCTCATAGAGTTCGGACAGGGCCGTGGGCGCATTGCCGCGAGGCAACAGCAGCCCTTCGCTGGCGTTGCTGCTGTAGCGCGGTTCGTGGATTTTCAGGTGCCGGTCGATCGCCGGCAGGTAGTTCCAGCGCACGCCGGGGTACAGGGAATGCGCCAGGTGATAGGCGTCGGACGTCGGGGCGATGAATACCCGCACCAGCCAGCCGGAAACCCCGAAGTAATCGGTGGGCCGGCCCGCCAGGTATTCCAGCTCACGGCGATTGCGCGCGGTGCCCTCGATGAACCAGCGGTGCTCGGTCAGCAGCGAGATCCAGGCAAAGACCGGATAGGACGTCAGCAACGGCAGCAACCAGCCGAACAACACGCCTTCCCAGCCACCGAAGGCGTACAGCAACGCCGCCACCGCCGCCACGCTCAGGCACCGCGCCAGGGTGGTCAGGCGTGAGTGGTTGAGCAGGCTGCTGCGCACCAGGGTGGTGAGATTGACCCAGGCCCCGCGGGGGGTCAGCGGGTACAGCAACAGCGCATAGAAACCGCTGGGCGACAGGCCCGCCACATAGCCGCCGGCATGCACCCGGGCGCGGTTGGGATCGAGTTGCGGATGGTTGGGGTGGCGATGGTGTTCCAGGGTGTGGGTCTGGTGCCGGCTGCGCATGTCGCGCTTGAACATCGGGAACTGGTAGAACACGTTGCTCAGCCACCACTGCCAGGCATGGTGGCGACACAGGGCGAAGTGCACCGCGTTGTGCCCGAACTCCTGCAACGCGCGCATGCGCCCGCCGCTCCACAGCAGCACGGCCAACCAGGCCAGCGGCGACGAGTAGATCGACGCCGCCTGCACCGCGGCGACTATATCCAGCCACGTCCAGACAAAGGGCAACGGCGCGAACCAGGTATCCAGCGGGCGGTAGTACTGCTCCCGCCGCCCCTCCAGGCGCGGTATCAGCTTGAGCAGGCGCAGCACCCGCTGCGCATCCCGGTAATAGAACGCCACCAGCGCGCGCAACAGCAGCGAAGCAGCGATCAGGCCCAACAGGACAATGTGCTCGGTGTCCATGATCAGGCCCCCTCGTGAACGACGGCGCGCCGCTCGTCACTGGCGTAATGGCCCAGCAGTTCGCCCAACCCACCGAAGACCGGGGCGTCGGCCTGCCGCAGGCGGTTGAGGTCCTGATGGCCGGTGCTGACCAGCAGCGGCTGCCAGCCGACGGCCCGCGCCACGTCGTAGTCGTGCAGGGTGTCGCCGATGAACAGGGTGCGCCCGGCCGGTGTGCCGAGCTTCTCCTGCAGCATCAGGGCCTCGGCGGTCTTGCTGGTGGCCTGGTTGTGGCTCAGCCCCACGACATGCTCGAAATGCCCGAGCAGGCCCTTGGCTTCCAGGGTCTTGCGCAGCACGTCGCAATGCGAGGCGGACACGATGGAGACGCCGATACCGGCATTGCGCGCCGCCTCCAGCACCTCGAATACCCCTTCGTGCAGCGGGCACTGCGCAACATGCGTATCGAAATGCTCCAGGTAGTGTTCGACGATTCGCGCGAAGGGCGTGCGCTGCAGGTCGAACCCCAGGGAGGCGTAGAAATCGGCAATCGGAAAGTCGAACAGCGCACGGTAGCGCCCGGCATCGATGGGCGGCACCGCATAGCGCTCGCCACAGCGATTGACCGCGCTGACCGCCAGGGCGATGTCGTCGATCAGGGTGCCGTTCCAGTCGAAGACCAGGTGTTCGATCCCCGAGAAGTGCAGTCGATCATCGATCATGGTCGGGTTTTCTCCGCAAGAAGGGCGTTGAGGGCGATACGCGAGGCGATCGCCGGTGTGTAGAGCTTGCTGGGCTCCATCACCAGGTTGGTCACGCCAATCTGGGTTTCCAGGGCCCGCCGATTGTTCGCCGAGACCTGGCCCAGGCCGGCGCCGTACCAATGATGGAAACGCGTGCGCCAACTGCGCTGGCCAACGGTTTCAGGAAAGCGGAAGTCTTCGGTGGTGGCCATGCTCCAGGCGCCATCGACCACTTCGCACAAGCGGCCCTGCAATTGGCGAAAGCCCTGGCCGCCCTGCAATACCTGGTCGATGTGGTGGTCGATGCAATCGGCCTCCAGCGCGCCGATGGTCATGCCCTGGCTGTACAGCGGGTTCATGCTGCTCAAGGCATCGCCGACCACCAGCAGCCCGGCCGGCCAGTGCTCGACCCGATCGAAGTGCGTGCGGCGACTGCCGGGCATCTTGAAGGTGTAGACCGGCGACAGCGGCTCGGCGTCGCGGATCACCTCATGGATATCTGGCACCGGAAGCGCCGCCAGCGCCTGCAGGAACTCCTGCGGGTCGTTGCCGGGAAAGTGACCGAACCAGCCACCGGTGGTGACCATCCAGCGGTCGCCTTCGATCGGGCTGATCACTCCCATGGAACGCTGCAACGGCGCCTTGGGCAGCACCAGCAGGACCTGCCACTGCTCGGCATAGGCCGGAAGACGCCGGTAGATGCGCGACGCATAACCCAGCTCGGTCTTGACCACGCTGGTCTCGACTTCGCCGAAGCCGGCCTCTTTCAGCCACGTCGGCAAGCGCGTGCCACGCCCGCTGGCGTCGACCAGCAGGTCGCAGCGCAGGGTCCGCTCGCCGTGGCCATCGTCGACGGTCACCGCCTCGACCCGCCGGGAAGGATCGACCCCGGTGAACTCGATCTGCGTGACCCGGGTGCTCGACAGCACCTCGATGTTCAGCACGCCGAGCAGGGCCCGGCGCAGCTGGTTGTCGATCAGGCGCCGGCTGCAGTAATGGGCATAAATGCCACTGCGGTAACGGTTTTTCCAACGCCCGCCCTGGTACCACTTCACGTCGTGACCCAGGTCGGCCACCTGCGCGCCGCCCTGCTCCAGGGCGCTCAAGGTGCCGGGGAAGATGCCTTCGATAATCTGCTTGCCGCGCAGCAGCAACAGGTGGACGTGGTGCTCCTGGGGCAGGCTCTGGCGCGGCCCGGTCTCGTCGAAGAAATCGCTCTTCTCGATCACCGTGACCCGCTGGAAACGCCGGGCCAGGACCGCGGCCGTCAGGCAGCCCGTCACGCTGCCGCCGATGACCACGGCATGGCGACCGCCCGTGGCGGTATCAGGCTGGGGAGTAGTCATTGAGCACCTTTGCAATGTAGGCCAGGTCGTCGCCCGCCAGGCCCGGGTGCAGCGGCACCGTGGTCAGCGAACGCAGCAACCGGGCGGCGTTGGGGCAATCGCGGCGGTACTGCGCCAGCAGCGGCAACTGGTACAGCGGCTGGTTGTCGTACTTGCCGATGTCCGAAGGGATGCCGTGACGCTGCTGGTAATGCACCAGTTCACGCCCGTCGTGCCCCACCGCCTGCAACAGCAAGGCATAGGCGTTGGCCTCTCCACCGGGGGTCAGCGGCAGTTCGCGGATCGCCGGGTTGTCCAGTTGCTCCAGCAGCTGCCGGCGGTTGGCCTGGCGCTGGTGCAAGCGGCTTTCCAGCTGCCGCGAACGCGCCAGCCCGAGGGCGGCCTGTAGGCCGCCGAGCTTGAGGTTGATGCCCAGGGTTTCGCCGGTGAGGTTGCCGAAGCGGGTGTAGGCGCGGATACGGCTGGCACGCTCATCGTCATCGGTCATGACAAAACCGCCCTCGCCGGTGGACATGAACTTGCAGTCGTGGGTGCTGAAGCAACTGATGTCGCCATGCTGCGCCAACCAGCTGCCGTTCAGGCGCGTCAGGTGCGCATGGGCCAGGTCCTGGATCAGCGGAATGCCGGCCTGGCGCGTGGTGGCCCAGGTGGTATGCGAGGCGATCGGATACCCCCACATCGGCACCTCGATCACCGCGCAGGTACGCGGGCCGATGCAGCGTTGCAGGTCATCCGGGTCGAGCCCGAAGTTGTCCGGCGCCACATCGCAGAACACCGGGACCAGGCCCAGGGACAGGATCGGCAGGACGGTGCAGATCGGGCACGTGGGCGCGACTATCACTTCGTCCCCCGGCTGGAACCGCACGCCGGCCAGCGCCGCGGTGACCGAAGCGGCCCCCGACGACACGGCGATCACATGACGCACGCCGTACAACACGGCAAGCGCGGTCTCGTAGTCCTCGACGATCTGCGAGGTACCGGTCAGCCCTGTCGCCAGGGCGCGTTGCAGCTCGGGCACATCGTCGGCGGTATCGTGGCCACACTTGTCCGCGATGACCCGGGCCTGTTGAGCAAGGGCCTGGTTCATGGCGCCACCTTCCGGCCGACCATGTCCCACACCTCGGCATCGGCGAACACCCGGTCCACCATGCGCCGGAAGTTGGGGAACATCTTCAGCTCGGCGGTTTCCTGGCGGCTGAAGAAGCGCGCGTTTTCCACCTCGCGCTCCGGCGGGCAAGCCCGCAGGTCGGTGGCGGTGAGGTAGATCAGGTCCAGGTGGTAATGCGGCCCGCGCTTGTCATCGATGTATTCGCAGAGGATCCGGTAAGGCTGGTGCAACACAGTGACATCGGTCTCGGCATCGGCCAGTTCCAGGTCACGCTCGCCCAGCAGGGCGGCGTGAATCCCGGTTTCTTCGTAGATCTCGCGCAGCACCGCCACATCAGGGGTTTCCCCCTGTTCTATGTGGCCGCCCGGATACAGCCAGACCCCCAACTTGCGGTGGTGCAACAGGAGCATCTTGCGGTCGGGGTTCAACACGAACGCCGAGGCCGTGAAATGCCGGTCCAGGGTCGAACGATCAAGAACGTCCGTCATCATGCGGCCCCGTACTGGTTGATCCGTTCGGCCATGTAGTCCAGTTCGGCGCGGGTAATGTCCGGATGGACCGGGATGGTGGTCATGCTGGCCAGCAGCGCCTCGGCGTTGGGGCAGTCGTTGCGGTACTGGGCCAACGCCGGGAACTCGTAGAGCGCCTTGCAGCCGTAGCGCTTGATGTCCGACGGGATGCCCGCCTCGTCCAGATAATCGATGAAGGCCCGGTTGTCGGCGAAATGCAGCTCCAGGTTGAGGAAGTAGTAGTTGGTCCGTCCGTCCTCGATGATGACCTTTTCTCGCACCTTGCTGTGGTCGAGCTGCTGCAGGAAGTAGGTGGCATTGGCGCGGCGCTGCTCGATCTGCGCGGCCAGCGAGTCCAGGCGGTTGGCGCCCAGGGCGGCAGGCAGCGCGGCCAGCTTGTAGTTGAGGCCGAAGTCCTTGCCGTTGAGGTTGCCGAAGCGGCTGTAGTCGCGGCAACGCTGGGCCAGTTGGTCGTCGTCGGTGAGGATGAATCCTCCCTCGCCGGTGGCCAGCGGCTTGCGTTCGTGGGTGCTGAAGCACGACAGGTCGCCGTAGGCCGACAGCGGCCGGCCATTGAGGGTGCTGCCATGGGAATGCGCCAGGTCGAGGATCAGCTTGATCCCCAGCTCGCGGGTCAGGCCTTGCAGCTCATCGACTTCGGTGGGGTAGCCCCACATCGGAATATCGATGATCGCCCGGGTCCGCGGGGTAATGCGGGCCTTGATCGATTCCGGGTCGGCGCCGAAACCATGACGGCGGGTGTCGACGAAGATCGGGTTGGCGCCCGCGGCGATGATCGGATAGATGGTGCACAGCGGGCAGCTCGGCGTCAGCAGGACGTCGTCGCCGGGACCGACGCCGGCGGCGTAGATCGCCACGCTCAGGGCCGCGCCACCCGAGGAGACCGCGATCGCATGCCGCGCCTCGAACCAGGCTGCCAGCTTGGCCTCGTATTCGCCCACCACATCGCTGGTGCCGGACAGCGGCCGTTCCAGGGTGTTCTGCAAAGTCAGCAGATCGTCGGCGTACACCGGACGGTATTTGTCGGAAACGGAGATGCGGGCGGTGCTGGACAGATTAGAGGACATTGGTCTGGGCTCCGAGAAAGGCTGGGGACTTGGCGGCATGGGTGGAATGGAGGGCAAGCACGGGGGCGACATCGGCGCGGGCGCTGTCGGCATGACAGATCTGCTCGATCACCCGGAAGGTCGGCAGCAGGCTCTCGAAGCTGGCCTCGTAAGGCGTACGGTTGCGCACCGCGTCGAAGAACTTCTCCAGTTCGCCGAAATAGCCGCTGCGCTCATAACCCGAATCCAGCGGCCCTGGCTGCCACGCGCCGCGCCAGCGCTTGGCGGTGCCGGTTGCCCCGGTGCCATGCACCGGTTCGTGCAGGGTGATGTTCCACAGGTTGTTGAGCTCGACCATCATCGAATTGGAGCTGACGATCTTCATGTCGAATTCGAAGTACGGGAACATCGTCCCGCTCAGCAGGCTGACCGTCGCGCCGGAGCTGAAACCGAGCTCCAGGCTCACCAGCAGCGAGTCCTCGTGGCGCTGGACCCGGGATTCGATATCGCGCAATTCGCCGCCGCCGAAGGTCACGCCAAGGTCGATGGTGTGAATCGCCTGGGCCAGCAGGAACGAACGCAGCGTGGAATCCAGCCCCCACAGCGGCGCGGTGGGTTTGCTCGCATAGTGGTTGAGCTGGATGTGCACGACCTTGCCGAACTGCTCGGTGCGCGTCATATCGCGCAGCTGGCGCATGGGCTTGGCATATTTGAAGTTCATGCCCACGCCAGTGACCACCTGGGCCTGGCGCGCCGCGCCGATCAGGTATTCGAGCTCGGCGAGGGTGAAGCACGGCGGCTTCTCGACGAAGACATGCACGCCTTTGGCCATTGCCTTGATCGCCAGGTCCCGGTGCGCCTGGGGCGGACACGCCATGACCACCGCATCCAGCGCAGCGGTATCGAGCATCTCATCGAAGTCGTCGGTGATCGCGACCTCGGAAATGAAACGGTGAATCTGTCCGGCGCGGGTCAGGTCGCTGTCGCACACGGCGACGATGCGAATATCCGGCATTTGCAGAAGCGTGGGCAGCAGGTTTTCTTGCATCTGCGCGCCGAGACCGACGATGCCAACTCTGAGTACAGTCATAACCATCTCCATCCTGGAAAAGTGGGTACTGCGTCATGAAAAGGTTGGACGAACGACTACACGGGATCCGCCTCGGGTCACCTGCGGAGTGAGCCGATCCGGTCCGACATTCGCTTCAATCGAGGCAGGATTGCCTCAGAACAACGGATCACCTTTACAGAGTCCGTTCGGGCTGTTGCCCAGGGTCACCCGGGTGGAACACTCGGATGTTTCTCGCCACACGCCGACACCCGGCTGATGCCGAGGAGTCATAGAAGCGTGATAGACAGAAGGGATAGCGCCGCGAAGGCAATAGGAAGGAGGGGAACCAGGTCGAATCGAACGCCGGTGGCAATGAGCAACCTGGTCGAAAACCTGGATCGAAGAATTGTGGCTTCGTTTAAAAACGGAACAACGACCGAAATGCCGATACGCATGCATGGCTGAATCATCCTTGAAGCGCTGTTTCTATCCCTTGTTATGCAGGAGCTCCGGTTCCGTGAGCCCTTGCTTTGCACACACCTCATCAATGTGTGGCTTGGAGGTATAGATCAGCCTTTTTCGGAGCGCAAATCAGTTGCTATATCGTTTCATCATATTGTTTTGAGTAATCCGGACATAAGGCAACGGGCCATATAGGCCCGGAGCCGGCGTCGTTGAACCCGCGGCCAAATTGACCCGCGCCATCCATTGCGTCTTTTGCGCAAGCGTCGCGACGACCGGGCATAGCGGGTTGCGCAATCTCACGACCTGAGGCCGCACGGGCCCTGGCGCTGAAGTTTGATCATTGTTGAGGATTATTGATTCGGATTATCCAGCCCCTACGGGCAACATTGCGCTACGCCTTGAGCGACAGGCAGGCATCGCCTCGCGTCAGCTCAAGCGTGTATCGGGGGCAAGCTCAGGAAACCGCAATGTCAACTTTCAACACTGGGAAACAGAACATATGTGCATGTCGAACAAATGGCTCGTAGGAATTGTCCTGAGTTGCGTATTCCAGGCCGGCTGTGTCTCGAAGGTGGCGCAGCAAGGGCAATATTCGGGCTTCTTGCCTAACTATGAGGGCCTGGAAGAACACACCACGCCCAGTGAGCAGACAGTGCTGCGCTGGGTAGCGCCAGGGTTTGATCCTCACGCCTATTCCACCGTCGTGTTCAAGGAAGTGATGCTGTATCCCTCGCCGAAAGCGACCGAGCGGGTCAACCTGCAAACCCTCAGGGACCTGCAGGTCAACGCCAGCAACAGCGTAAGGAACGCATTCGCACCGTCCTACACGGTCGTCTCGAGTGTGCGCCAGGCAGCGCCCCATTCGCGGACCTTGATCCTGCAGGCGGCAATCACCCAGGTCAGCGCCAGCAACGAAGGCATGCATTGGTATGAGGTCGTCCCCATCGCTGCAATCGTCGGCGCAACACAGGCCGCTACCGGTCATCGCGATCAGACGGCGGAGCTGTATCTCGAAGCCGATTTGATCGATGCTAAAACCGGTTTGCCGGTCGCCAAGATGGTTCGCAAGGTGTTCGGCGAGACCTTGGAAAATGCCAGCCAGCCGATAGTCGCCAATGACTTCAAGGCTGCATTCAAAAGCATGACAAACGACATGCAGACGTTGCTTTCCAAGCAGTAACCAGCGCGCAGGCCCGGGTGCAAACGTTGCATTGCATCGAAAGGTTCAGGGTTTCAGGAACGGCAGTCGCGCTGCGTCTGCAAAGACAAACCGCCAGGCCGGGTAACGACGGCCAATGAGAGTCCGACTTGATGAAAATTTTCAGCTTTGCCTTATCGGCCTTTGTATTGCTCGCCAGCTCCGGTGCGATGGCGGCGACGGTGGTTCCATTAAAGGGCCAGACTTCCCAGACGATCCAGCAAGACACCAGCGCCTGCCAGTCGCAGGCCAACGCGCAGTTCCCGACACAGAACACCGTGCCGGCCGGCGGCCGGGTAAAAGGCGCCACCACCGCGGCCATCGCCGGGGCCACTGCCGCGGAGGTCCGGGGTCGGCAACATGAAAACGTCTACGACCAGATCGACGACGATATCAAGCAGGACTATCGCCAGAACCGTGCACGCAGCGCCGCGACGGCCGGGGCAATGATCGGCGCGTCGAGACAGCGCCAGGAACGCAGGCAGGACCTGAAAACCAGCGAACAGAACATCACCGCCAATAACTCGGTGTACACCAGTTGCCTGCAACAGCGTGGCTACAACGTCCTGCCTTGAGCCGCCGGACTTTTACACAGCGCAGGCATTCTTGATGCAGATTGGAAAATCAATTTCGCATGCTGCACTGGAATGCCTGCACGTTCGCCCCTCCCCCCTGCCCCATCTTTCCTTCTCCCTCTGCCTGCAATCCTTGTCCAGCGGTTCACGGCAATACGACACGACGGATATGACTGGCCGCAAGCTTGTGCTTGAATAACAGGCCGTCCGATACACTGCCTTGCACTTTTCGGATGGCGCAGATGACTCGCACTGAGCATCATCGCTGCCTGCGATTAACTCCCGTGGATTTCCTTGCTTGATTCCAATGAGACTTTTGATGGGCTGTTCCAGCAGTGTCCAGTGATTCTCCCTGCACTTCGCGCGCCCATCCGCGCGCCATCGACGCCGTCTCTATACTCAGCCAGAACCACCTGAACGAAGGATTCCCATGCGCTACGCCTTCAAGCTGAAAAACGACGCCATGGTTGTTTTCGACCCGGATACCGCCTTGCTCTCTATCACTACACCTCTTGGAGAGGTGCAAAACTCCACGATAGGCAGGGCTGAATCGCGTCTACTGAATCTGCTGCTGATGGAACCGGGTCAGACTAAAAGCCGCGAAGAGATCATCGACTACACCTGGAATGACCGTGTCGTCGCCTCCGGCAGTTTGAATCAAGCCGTTTTCTCCCTTCGCAACATTCTCAACGACAGTCGAGATCACGAGATCTTGATGACGGTTCCGCGAAGAGGTTATTGCTTCAATCGCCAGTATGTAGTCAATGCGCCCGCCGACTTGCCGATGCCGCCAGATACCGCCGCACAACCTGTCGAGCCGGTCATGGAAGTGCTGGAGGCCAACCCGAAAGAAGCCCTGCCGTTGCCTTCGGAAAAAGCCAGGCCATCGACTCGCATCACCAAAGCCCAGTTGATCGGTTACATCCTGACCTTGGGCGTGTGTGCCTTTACCGGTTTCCGCTCCGGCTTCGACACGCCGAAAATTGAAGTTTCCAGCATAAAACAGAACGATCTGGTCATTCATGCAGTGGCCAACACGGTCGCCGAAGCCCAATCGCTGAGGGATCTTTCGGCGAAACAGGTTCAACAGTCACCCGAGTTGAAAGGCCAGGTCTGGTTGAATCTCGCTAAATCAAACTATTCCGTTTCGTGCGTCCGCCCGGATCTAAGCACTGCAAACCTGCAATCGCACAGCGAACAGAAAGATCTCGCACTGATGATCCGGCAATGTTTGGAAGCCACCCTATGAAGCCAACAGTATCGACCGCCCATTGGCTAGTGCTGGGAGCCATTAACGCCGCGTGTATTTTCTCGCTGACTTACTCGCCCACTCACTACATGGAAAACATCAGTTATCAAACCATCACCCAACAATGGCTGGAAGATTCGAACCAACTCAATACGGAAGAGTACATGACCATCGGGCACGGTCGACTTACCCAAACCACGCTGGAAAGCCTGAACGGAAAAATTCGTAACTCTACTATTTCAGCGGACGTTATCCGTGAGAGTAATCATCACGTTCAAATTAAAATCAGGACCGTCAAGTTAAGCCAGGATAACGAACTGTTCGCCATCGAAAAGACGCCGGATCTTTTTTTCAAACGCCAATACGTCCTGCAAGAAGGCGCTGTTCTAAATTACGAACTGATCCCCACTACCGATAAAAACACCATGTGCGTTTATGTGCATGAACTGAGTCGTCTGCGCTGCATGAACCACTAGTCACTGCCACGCCCCACCCGAGCTTGACCAGGCGACAGGGGCTTGATGCCCGTTGTCCGCCAATGCTGATTCAAGCAGAAAAATAATAATCACTGATTTGAATCAGACGCTCCCTCCCCCTCAATATCTCGCCATTGTCGCGTTCGGAGCCCTGCCTGTTGCCCCCGGCAGAAAACCGGCTCCGCGGCCCTCATTCAAACACTCTTGCGGGTGCCCGATGCAAACGTACCTTTTTTTGCGAGTCGTCAAATCGATGATAACCAGGATCCTGGCAGTGCTCTCTTTGGTTGCACTGCCCTTTTACTCGGCGGCGCAAAACGAGCACTCCAGCGCCAGCACCGAGATCGAGTTCTACCAGATCGAGTTGAGCCCGAACGAAAAACTGAAACTGTCGCAGTTGAAAATCTACTTTGAAAATGAACAGCATAACGACGAAGGCACGATGGATCTTCCTGTTCCTTTCCCGCCACCGGACGCGATTAATGAAGTTCAAGACTATTCATTAATTTCCATTTGATCATGGCTCCTTAGCGGGCTGGCCGGACTTTGAAAAAACGCAACCCGCTATTTGATCATCGACCACCTGAGTTCTGACCTTAATACGCATCGCAAGACTATCCACAGGCCACGGCTGACGCTGTGTTCTGCCTGAAAATCATTAATAGGGAACGCACATCAATGCTGCTGAAAAATCTCGTAACCGTCTCTTTGGGTGCCGTGCTTTCGCTCAAGGCCATGATCAAGGATGAGGAAGTCTACCGGCCTGACCTGACCACTATTGAAAACCGCAAAAAGACATTGGCCGATGAACAGTCCAACTACAGGATTCGCAGCGACTATCCAGCCAGCGATTACTTTGCCTTTGATGCAGCGGCCATCGACCCAACAGCTCAGAAAACAGCGATCTTCGGTTCGAAAACAGCGTTGTGCAAACTTCAAAACCTGAATTTGCCAACAAGCGATACGTACGTTTTTTCAGCAGCACTGGAGCTTACCCCAGAGCCATCGACGCCTGAAAAAACCGTTTAGCACTATCCATTGGCTGAAGAGTATTCAATTCCATGCGCAACATCCCTGATGACGTCTTTCATGTAACGTCAAGTCCCGCGGGCACTCCCAAGAGAACGATTGGGTCGTGGGGGATGAACCTCATTCCATCAGAGCGCAAAGCAAGCATTCGACAACACAGGCTCATTCATAGCTCCAGGTTCCAATGCAGCAGGCTGGAGTTCGATTCAACCGTCACCCTGACCGGTTCGGTTCCCCATGGCTTTGTGACCTTTGTCATTTCACAGACTTCCGTCGGCCGTCCGCTGGTGAACAACCACGCACTGCGGCCTAACGAAATCGTCGTGCTCTATAGCCGCGAGCCCGTGCATTACATTTGCGAACCGAATGAAACCATTTTCATCCTGAGCACGACGCTGGAACATTATGCACAGTGCCTCAAAGAACATTCGGTGATTGATGTATTTGCACATCGAAAGGAGCAGCGCTTTCAGGCTGCGAACTTCAAGCTGATTCAAGCTGCCCTGCAGAAAATTGGCACTTATTTTATCGACGCCAAACAGCGCCGCCGCGCCGCCATTGAAAGTGTTCTGCTGGCTTCTCTATTACGGGCCCTGACGCCTGCTAATCGCTCCGAACTTTACCCTCCGAGAAGAAGGAAAGTCGCGACAGAAGTCATGGATTACATTCACCAGAACACCAAGAAATCGCTCAACATCACCGCGCTGGTCATGCAGTTTGAAACCACCTCGCGCAGTTTGCACCACGGCTTTTCCGAAACTTTCGGAATTTCGCCGATCGCCTATATTAAGAACCTGCGGCTCGCCAATGTTCGTCGAGACTTGATCCGCAACACCTGGCCAACGGTTACCGAAACCGCGATGTATTGGAACTTCCACCACCTGGGCCGGTTTTCCAAGGCCTATCAGGACGCCTATGGGGAGCCTCCGTCAGAGACAGCCAGGCGCAACGCCACGAACTGATGGCTTCGCAGCTCCCTGCAGCGGCACCAAGCCCAAGAAATGACAATCAATAGTTTTCATCCGCCAAGCCCAATGGCCAATATTGATTATTTCCAACTCAAGGGACGAACAAGCATGCGCTATCGATTAAATGCACTGTCGCTCAAACAGAAGATCTTCTATTGCCTCGCCGCCTATTTATGTGGAGTCGCATTGGCCTGGTTGATTGATTGTTACTAATACTCTTGCTTTGAAAACTTCGCTGCAGCAGTAGTTAGTTGTTTATATCAATAACTCCCGCGTTTCTTTTTGGGCGATGTCACGCATCAAAATCAATCAATGTCGTTATCGGCCTCGCGATCAATCGAATTCAGATAACCCAATCGATAAACCTGTAGAGGATTTTATTTCACATGCTATTGCGAAAAATTGGCTTCGTTTCACTGCTTTCGTTGCTGTCTTTTCAGGCACTGGCCGATGACAGAGGCCTGTATCTTGGCGCAGGCGTGAGCAGCATCGAAACCGACAAAACCCATCTGAGCGATGAGGACTACAGCTACAAGGTTTTTGCAGGTTATCGCGTCAACAGTTATCTGGCCTTTGAGGGCGCATTCGTCGATCTCGGCCAATTCAAGGACGAGGATCTCGATTTCGATGGTAAATCCGTTCAGGCCAGTGCCCACCTCGGCTTTCCGCTGGGAGAGCGGGTGCGCGTCTTCGGCAGTGTCGGTGCCCATGCCTGGGATGCCGACGGGAATGCCAGCGACGATGATACCGGGGTGAATATGACCTACGGTGCCGGCGTCGAGTTTGATGTGTTTCGCAACATCGGTCTTCGCGCCGAATATGAAGTGCTGGAAGTCGGCGACATCAACCTGAATCAGACAACGGCGTCCGCTTTTATTCTCTGGTAACGCCCGCAGGCATCGAGCGGCCAGACTGGCCGCTCAACGTGCCTCACATCTCTATGTTGGACTTGCCGCCTGAACCACGGCAGACCGGCCTACGCCACTCCTCCCCTCACATGCCCCTCTTGCGAACAGCACGAAACGATCAAGAGCCAGCGCGCGAGTAAGCGCCATGACCGGCGTCGGAGCGATGTCGGACGCCGGTAGCCAGCCATGCAGCCGGCTTGTGGATAACTCACTCCACCGTGACGGACTTGGCCAGATTGCGCGGCTGGTCGACATCCGTACCCTTGAGCACCGCTACGTAATACGACAGCAATTGCAGGGGGATGGTGTAGAGGATCGGCGACAGGATGTCGTGGATATGCGGCATGTGGATAACATGCGTGCCCTCGCCGTTGGTCATGCCGGCCTGCTCGTCGGCAAAGACGATCAGCTCGCCGCCACGGGCGCGGACTTCCTGCAGGTTGGACTTGAGCTTCTCCAGCAACTCGTTGTTCGGCGCCACGGTGACGACGGGCATGTCGTTATCCACAAGCGCCAGCGGACCGTGCTTGAGCTCGCCGGCCGGGTAGGCTTCGGCGTGGATGTAGGAGATTTCCTTGAGCTTGAGTGCCCCTTCCATCGCTACCGGGAACTGTGCGCCACGACCGAGGAACAGGGTGTGGTGTTTCTCGGCGAACAGCTCGGCGATTTTTTCCACCGTGCTGTCCATCGCCAGGGCTTCGCCCAAGCGGGTCGGCAAGCGCCGCAGTTCTTCCACCAGGGTGGCTTCGACGCCTTCGCCCAGGGTGCCGCGGACCTGACCCAGGGACAGGGTCAGCAATAGCAGGCCAACCAGCTGGGTGGTAAAGGCTTTGGTCGATGCCACGCCGATTTCGCGACCGGCCTGGGTCAGCAGGGTCAGGTCGGACTCACGCACCAGCGAGCTGATACCGACGTTGCAGATCGCCAGGCTGGCGAGGTAGCCCCCTTCTTCTCTAGAAAGCTCCTTGGCATTACGCAGCGCGGCCAGGGTGTCGGCGGTTTCGCCGGACTGGGAAATGGTCACGAACAGGGTATCCGGCTGCACCACCACCTTGCGGTAGCGGAACTCGCTGGCCACTTCGACCTGGCACGGAATCCCGGCCAGCTCTTCCAGCCAGTAACGGGCAACCATGCCGGCGTGGTAGCTGGTGCCGCAGGCAACGATCTGCACATTGCGCACCTTGGCGAACAGCTCGGCGGCCTGTGGACCGAAGGCCTGGACCAGCACCTGGTTCGGGCTCAGGCGGCCTTCGAGGGTGCGTTGCACCACGGCTGGCTGCTCGTGGATTTCCTTGAGCATGAAGTGGCGGAACTCGCCTTTCTCGGCGGCCTCGGCGCCATCACGGTATTGCACGGCTTCACGCTCGACCGCTTTGCCGTCGACATCCCAGATCTGCACGCTGTCGCGGCGAATCTCGGCGATATCGCCCTCTTCCAGGTACATGAAGCGATCGGTTACCTGACGCAGGGCCAGTTGGTCGGAAGCCAGGAAGTTTTCCCCCAGGCCCAGGCCGATCACCAATGGGCTGCCACTGCGGGCGGCGACCAGGCGGTCCGGCTGGCTGGCGCTGATCACGGCCAGGCCATAGGCGCCATGCAGTTCCTTGACGGTGGCTTTCAGGGCCACGGTCAGGTCGCCCAGGTCCTTGAGTTTGTGCTCCAGCAGGTGGGCGATGACTTCGGTGTCTGTGTCCGAGGTGAATACGTAGCCCAGGCCCTTGAGTTGCTCGCGCAGGACTTCATGGTTCTCGATGATGCCGTTGTGCACCACCGCCAGGTCGCCGGAGAAATGCGGGTGGGCGTTACGCTCGCATGGCGCGCCGTGAGTGGCCCAGCGGGTGTGGGCGATGCCCAGGCGACCGACCAGCGGCGCGCCGGCCAGGGCCTGTTCCAGCTCGCTGACCTTGCCCGGACGACGCATACGCTCGAGCTTGCCATCGTTGCTCAGGACCGCCACCCCGGCGCTGTCGTAGCCGCGGTATTCGAGACGCTTGAGGCCTTCGAGCAGGATGGCCGTGATATTCCGTTCAGCAACGGCGCCAACAATTCCACACATGGTTTCTCTCCTAGATGACTGCCGCGCAAATCAGCGTGATGCCGCGGGCTTGAATCTGGTCGCGGGCCTCTGCAGGCAGGCGATCATCGGTAATAAGGGTATGGACGCTGCTCCAGGGCAGCTCCAGGTTGGGAATCTTGCGGCCGATCTTGTCGGCCTCGACCATCACCACGACTTCCCGCGCCACCTCGGCCATCACCCGGCTCAGGCCGAGCAACTCGTTGAAGGTGGTGGTCCCGCGCACCAGGTCGATGCCGTCGGCACCGATAAACAGCTGGTCGAAGTCGTAGGAACGCAATACCTGTTCGGCGACCTGCCCCTGGAACGACTCGGAGTGAGGGTCCCAGGTACCGCCGGTCATCAACAGCACCGGCTCGTGCTCCAGTTCGCTCAGGGCATTGGCCACATGCAGCGAGTTGGTCATGACCACCAGGCCTGGCTGCTGGCCGAGTTCGGGAATCATGGCCGCGGTGGTACTGCCACTGTCGATGATGATGCGGGCGTGTTCGCGAATCCGCGCAACCGCCGCGCGAGCGATGGCTTGTTTGTACCGGGACACCGGCTGGCCGATATCGCCGACCAGTTCCTGCGGCATGGTGATCGCGCCGCCGTAGCGCCGCAGTAACAGACCATTGCTCTCCAGGGCCGCCAGGTCCTTGCGGATCGTAACTTCCGAAGTTTCGAAGCGTTTAGCCAGCTCATCCACGCTCACCTCGCCCTGTTCATTGAGCAAGGCCAGAATGTTGTGACGGCGCTGGGGCGTATTGCGTTTCGACATGAGCACTTAAGTTTCGATTCGAAAGATAACGGAAGCAATCAAAACCTATTGCCGGAAATTCGTCAAGCCAGCGCAAGAAAAAAATCTGTGGATAAAAGCATCGCGGGCAAGCCTCGCTCCTACAGATATCACTGTCTGTAGGAGCGAGGCTTGCCCGCGAAAGCAATCTCGAGAGTACCGGCCACTGCGTTGTGGATAACTCAGCTCTTCTTGATTTTCACCGGGCGTTTCCAGCCGTCGATGTTCTTCTGTCGGGCACGGGCCACGGCCAGCTGGGCTTTTTCCACAGTCTGGTTGATGGTGGAACCGGCCGCTGTGGTCGCGCCGTCCTGGATATCCACAGGTGCCACCAAGGAGTTGTTGGAACCGATGAAGACGTCTTCGCCCAGCACTGTCCGATGTTTGTTGGCGCCATCGTAGTTGCAGGTAATGGTGCCGGCGCCGATGTTGCTGCGCGCACCGATCTCGGCATCGCCCAGGTAGGCCAGGTGCCCGGCCTTGGCGCCCTCGCCCATGCGTGCGTTCTTCAACTCGACAAAGTTACCCACATGGGCACGGGCTTCGAGAACAGTACCCTGGCGCAGGCGGGCGAACGGACCGGCATCGCTGCCTTCACCCAGTACAGCACCTTCGATATGACTGTTGGCCTTGATCACCACGCCCTTGCGCAGGGTGCTGTCCTTGATCACGCAGTTCGGGCCGATCACCACGTCGTCCTCGATGACCACGCGGCCTTCGAGAATCACGTTGATGTCGATCAGCACGTCACGGCCCACCGTCACTTCACCGCGCACATCGAAACGTGCCGGATCGCGCAGGGTCACGCCCTGAGCCATCAGGCGCCGACCTTCGCGCAACTGGTAATGACGCTCCAGTTCGGACAGCTGCTTGCGATCGTTGGCGCCCTGCACTTCCATCGGATCGTGCGGTTGCTCGGTGGCCACCAACAAACCATCGCTGACCGCCATCTCAATCACGTCAGTCAGGTAATACTCGCCCTGGGCGTTGTTATTCGACAGACGACTCATCCAGTCGGCAAGGCGATTGGCCGGCACGGCAAGGATGCCGGTGTTGCCTTCGGTGATAGCGCGTTGTGCTTCACTGGCGTCCTTGTGCTCGACGATGGCTGCGACCCTGCCGTCGGCATCGCGAACGATCCGGCCATACCCGGTCGGGTCGTCCAGCTCCACGGTCAGCAATCCCATTTGCCCGGGAACCACGTGCTTGAGCAAGCGCTGCAGGGTTTCGACTTCGATCAGCGGTACGTCACCGTAGAGAATCAACACGGTATCGGCGGTAATGAACGGCACCGCCTGGGCGGTGGCGTGACCGGTACCCAATTGCTTGTCCTGCAGCACAAAATTCAGGTCGTCCGCCGCCAGGCGTTCACGCACCGCATCGGCACCGTGACCGATGACGACATGGATGCGCTGTGGATCGAGTTGCCGGGCGCTGTGGATAACATGCCCCAGCATGGAGTTGCCCGCCACCGGGTGCAGCACCTTTGGCAACGACGAACGCATGCGAGTGCCTTGACCGGCAGCGAGAATAACGATTTCGAGAGACATGACTGGCTACCAATCCTGGGTGGTCAGCGACTGCGACCATGAGGTGAATTGCAAAAAAAGAAAAAGGGTAGCCGAGGCTACCCTTTTTAATCAATCACGCGGAAATCCCGCGGCTTAGCCGCCGAACTTCTTGCGGATCTGCTGGACGGTGCGCAGCTGGGCTGCGGCCTCGGCCAGACGTGCAGCAGCAGAACCGTAGTCGAAATCTGCGCCTTTTTCATTCAGGGCCTTCTCAGCAGCCTTGACGGCTTCCTGAGCGGAGGCTTCGTCCAGGTCGGCAGCACGCTGCACGGTGTCGGCAAGAACCTTGACCATGTTCGGCTGAACCTCGAGGAAACCACCGGAGATGTAGAACACCTCGGTTTCCCCGCCCTGCTTGATCAAGCGGATCGGACCTGGTTTCAGATTAGTGATCAGCGGAGCGTGACCCAGGGCGATACCAAGATCCCCCAGCTCGCCGTGTGCGATCACCATCTCGACCAGACCGGAGAAGATTTCCCCTTCCGCGCTGACGATATCGCAATGGACTGTCATAGCCATCTGCTTGCCTCAACCTAAATTAGCGCCCGTTGCCGGGCGCCGGGATTACAGTTTCTTGGCTTTCTCGATCGCTTCTTCGATGCCGCCGACCATGTAGAACGCTTGTTCTGGCAGGTGGTCGTAGTCACCGTTGAGGATGCCTTTGAAGCCAGCGATGGTGTCTTTCAGGGAAACGTATTTGCCTGGAGAACCAGTGAAGACTTCAGCCACGAAGAACGGCTGCGACAGGAAGCGCTGGATCTTACGAGCGCGGGATACCAGTTGCTTGTCGGCTTCGGACAGTTCGTCCATACCCAGGATCGCAATGATGTCCTTCAGCTCTTTGTAGCGCTGCAGCACGTACTGAACGCCGCGAGCGGTTTCGTAGTGCTCGTTGCCGATCACATTCGGGTCCAGCTGACGGGAAGTCGAGTCCAGTGGATCTACCGCTGGGTAGATACCCAGGGAAGCGATGTCACGGGACAGTACGACGGTGGCGTCCAAGTGGGCGAAGGTGGTCGCTGGCGACGGGTCGGTCAAGTCGTCCGCAGGTACGTATACCGCTTGGATCGAGGTGATCGAGCCTTGCTTGGTCGAAGTGATACGTTCTTGCAGAACGCCCATCTCTTCAGCCAGGGTCGGCTGGTAACCTACTGCGGAAGGCATACGGCCCAGCAGTGCGGATACTTCGGTACCGGCCAGGGTGTAACGATAGATATTGTCGACGAACAGCAGAACGTCGTTACCTTCGTCACGGAACTTCTCGGCCATGGTCAGGCCGGTCAGAGCTACGCGCAGACGGTTTCCCGGCGGCTCGTTCATCTGGCCGTATACCAGTGCCACTTTGTCCAGAACGTTGGAATCCTTCATCTCGTGGTAGAAGTCGTTACCCTCACGAGTACGCTCACCCACACCGGCGAACACGGAATAACCGCTGTGCTCGATGGCGATGTTACGGATCAGTTCCATCATGTTTACGGTCTTGCCCACACCGGCACCACCGAACAGACCGACTTTACCGCCCTTGGCGAACGGGCAAACCAGGTCGATAACCTTGATGCCGGTTTCCAGGAGGTCGTTGCCGCCAGCTTGTTCAGCGAAGGACGGCGCAGGACGGTGAATGCCCCAACGCTCTTCTTCGCCGATCGGGCCAGCTTCGTCGATCGGGTTGCCCAGTACGTCCATGATCCGGCCCAGGGTCGCTTTACCGACGGGTACGGAGATGGCTGCGCCAGTGTTGTTGACGTCCAGACCGCGCTTCAAGCCCTCGGTGGAGCCCATCGCAATGGTACGTACCACGCCGTCGCCCAGCTGCTGCTGAACTTCCAGAGTGGTTTCGGCGCCTTGAACCTTCAAGGCGTCGTAGATGCTCGGTACGCTGTCGCGTGGAAATTCCACGTCGATAACGGCGCCGATGATTTGAACGATACGTCCGCTACTCATAGCTGGATCCTCTGAATATTTGAACCGTTAAACCGCGGCAGCGCCGCCGACGATTTCCGAGATCTCTTGGGTGATCGCAGCCTGACGCGCCTTGTTGTAGATCAGCTGCAAATCGCTGATCAAATCACCGGCGTTGTCGGTAGCGTTCTTCATCGCGATCATCCGCGCAGCTTGTTCAGCCGCGTTGTTCTCGACCACCGCCTGGTAGACCTGCGACTCCACGTAGCGAACCATCAAGCCGTCAAGCAGCTCTTTGGCGTCCGGTTCGTAGAGATAGTCCCAGTGGTGCTTGAGTTCTTGATCCGGGGTTGCCACCAGCGGAATCAACTGCTCCACCGTAGGCTGTTGCGTCATGGTGTTGATGAACTTGTTGGACACCACGGACAGGCGGTCAATCCGGCCGTCCAGGTAGGCATCCAGCATCACCTTGACGCTGCCGATCAGATCATTGATCGACGGCTCTTCACCCAGGTGGCTGATTGCAGCGACGACGTTACCGCCGAAGTTACGGAAGAAAGCCGCACCTTTGCTGCCTACCACGCACAGATCGATCTCGACGCCATTTTCGCGGTTTACCGCCATGTCCTTGACCAAAGCCTTGAACAGGTTGGTATTCAAACCACCGCACAGACCACGGTCACTGCTCACCACGATATAACCGACGCGCTTGATTGCGCGGTCGATCATGAACGGGTGGCGATATTCCGGGTTGGCGTTGGCCAGATGACCAATAACCTGGCGGATGCGCTCCGCGTAAGGACGGCTAGCAGCCATGCGCATTTGTGCCTTGCGCATTTTGCTGACCGCCACTTTTTCCATGGCGCTGGTAATCTTTTGCGTGCTTTTGATGCTCGCAATCTTACTGCGAATCTCTTTTGCGCCTGCCATGTAACACCTATCAGGTTAGCAAGCGGGAGCCTCGCGGCCCCCGCTGCGGCTTACCAGGTTTGGGTGGCCTTGAACTTCTCGATACCGGCTTTCAGGCCAGCGTCGATTTCGTCATTGAAGTCACCCTTCACGTTGATCTTCGCCATCAAATCGGCGTGATCGCGGTTGAAGTAAGCAATCAGCGCTTGTTCGAAGCTACCGATCTTGGCGATTTCGACGTCAGTCAGGAACCCACGTTCAGCGGCATACAGCGACAGCGACATGTCAGCGATGGACATAGGCGCGTATTGCTTCTGCTTCATCAGCTCGGTAACGCGCTGACCGTGTTCAAGTTGCTTACGGGTCGCTTCGTCCAGGTCAGAAGCGAACTGGGCGAATGCTGCCAGTTCACGGTACTGAGCCAGGGCGGTACGGATACCACCGGACAGCTTCTTGATGATCTTGGTCTGAGCGGCACCACCTACACGGGATACCGAAACACCGGCGTTCACTGCCGGGCGGATGCCGGAGTTGAACATGGCCGATTCCAGGAAGATCTGACCGTCGGTGATGGAGATCACGTTGGTCGGAACGAACGCGGAAACGTCGCCAGCCTGAGTTTCGATGATCGGCAGTGCGGTCAGGGAACCGGTCTTGCCAGTTACCGCGCCGTTGGTGAACTTCTCTACGTACTCTTCCGAAACGCGGGATGCGCGCTCCAGCAGACGGGAGTGGAGATAGAACACGTCGCCTGGGTAAGCTTCACGGCCTGGTGGACGGCGCAGCAGCAGGGAAATCTGGCGGTAAGCCACTGCTTGCTTGGACAGATCGTCATAAACGATCAGCGCGTCTTCACCGCGGTCACGGAAGAATTCGCCCATGGTGCAACCGGAGTACGGTGCCAGGAATTGCAGGGCAGCGGATTCGGAAGCACTGGCAGCCACGATGATGGTGTTGGCCAGAGCGCCGTTTTCTTCCAGCTTGCGAACAACGTTGGCGATGGTCGATTGTTTCTGACCGATAGCCACGTATACGCAGAAGATGCCGCTGTCTTTCTGGTTGATGATTGCGTCGATCGCCAGAGCGGTCTTACCGATCTGACGGTCACCGATGATCAGCTCACGCTGGCCACGGCCGACAGGGATCATGGCATCGACAGCCTTGTAGCCAGTCTGTACAGGCTGGTCTACCGACTTACGCCAGATCACGCCTGGAGCAACTTTCTCGACCGCGTCGGTCTCGGTGTTGTTCAGCGGACCTTTGCCGTCAACTGGGTTACCCAGTGCGTCGACTACGCGACCCAGCAGTTCCTTACCAACCGGAACTTCGAGGATGCGGCCGGTGCACTTGGCGCTCATGCCTTCAGCCAGAGTCGTGTATGCGCCCAGTACAACGGCACCTACGGAGTCTTGCTCGAGGTTGAGTGCCATACCGTAGACACCGCCCGGAAACTCGATCATCTCGCCGTACATGACGTCGGCCAGACCGTGAATCCGCACGATACCGTCAGAAACGCTGACGACAGTGCCTTCGTTACGGGCTTGGGAGGTCACATCGAGCTTTTCGATGCGGCCCTTGATAATTTCACTTATTTCGGAAGGATTGAGTTGCTGCATTGCTCTGCTGCCCCTTCAAACTCAAGATTTCAATGCTTCGGCAAGTTTCGCGATTTTGCCGCGAATCGAGCCATCGATAACCAGGTCGCCGGCGCGGATGACGACACCACCAATCAGGGCAGCGTCCTCCGCAACTTGCAGGCGCACTTCCCGGTCGAGTCGTGCACTGAGAACCTTGGCGAGTTTGTCTTGCTGTTCTTGGTTCAACGCAAAAGCACTGGTGACTTCCACATCTACCGACTTCTCTTGCTCGGCCTTGTACAGGTCGAACAGGGCGGCGATCTCCGGCAGAAGCAGGAGACGGTCGTTTTCGGCAACGACGTGGATGAAATTCTGTGCCTTGGCATCGAACTTGTCGCCGCACACGTCGATAAACGTGGCGGCCTTGTCTGCGCTCGTCAGTCGCGGGGCCTTGAGCACGCGCCGCATGGTGTCGTCTTGCGACACTGCTGCAGCCAGGCCGAGCATGGCTGACCAAGAGGCCAGCTGCTGGTGGGCCTGAGCGTGCTCGAAGGCCGCCTTAGCGTAAGGTCGGGCCAACGTGGTCAGTTCTGCCATGATCGCCCTCGCTTAAATTTCAGCAGCCAGTTTGTTAACCAGCTCCGCGTGCGCGTTTTGATCGATTGTGGCACCCAGGATCTTCTCGGCGCCGCCAACGGCCAGCACACCCAGTTGGGCACGCAGCGCGTCTTTGACACTGTTCAGTTCCTGCTCGATCTCGGCCTGAGCCTGAACCTTCACACGGTCAGCGTCGACACGGGCTTTTTCAACAGCCTCTTCGACGATCTGGTTACCGCGTTTCTTGGCTTGCTCAATGATTTCGGCTGCCTGAGCTTTTGCTTCGCGCAGTTGCTGACCCGCTTTCTCTTGGGCCAGTTCCAGGTCGCGAGCTGCTCGGCTGGCAGCGTCCAGTCCATCCGCGATCTTCTTCTGACGTTCGTGCAAAGCCGCGATGACCGGAGGCCACACGAACTTCATGCAAAACAGTACAAAAATGAAGAACGCAACGGACTGGCCAATCAGGGTTGCATTAATGTTCACGCCAACACCTCGCTCGTTCGTTGTCCATCACACCAATCAACTCGAAAATTCGAGTGATTAGCCAGCGAGTTGACCAACGAAGGGGTTCGCGAAGGTGAAGAACAGAGCGATACCAACGCCGATCATGGTTACGGCGTCGAGCAGGCCGGCAACGATGAACATTTTAACTTGCAGCATTGGAACCATTTCTGGCTGACGCGCAGCGCCTTCCAGGAACTTGCCGCCCAACAGGCCGAAACCAATTGCGGTACCCAGTGCGCCCAGGCCGATCAACAGTGCAACAGCGATAGCGGTTAGACCAACTACAGTTTCCATCTTTCCTCCCGACTTTTACGTCGTATGGTTTAGGTTTTTTAGATTAAAGCGGTAAAACAAATCGTTTCATCGTGCCCTAGACGGGCCCCCTCCCGTTTGACCGGGAGGGACATCAGACTGGTCGAGACCGGTCTTAATGGTTCTCTTCGTGTGCCATCGACAGGTAGACGATGGTCAGCATCATGAAGATAAACGCTTGCAGGGTGATGATCAGGATGTGGAACACAGCCCACGCCCATTGCAGCACCACGCCCAGGCCGCTGAGCCAGAGCAGGCCGCTGCCGAACATCACGGCGATCAGGATGAACACCAGTTCGCCAGCGTACATGTTGCCGAACAGACGAAGTGCCAGAGAGATTGGCTTGGCGATCAGCGTCACGAATTCAAGCAGGAAGTTCACCGGAATCAGCAGCGCTTGAACAAAGATGTTCTTGCTGCCGAACGGGTGCAGGGTCAGTTCGCCGATGAAGCCGCCGATGCCCTTGATCTTGATGCTGTAGAAAATGATCAGTGCGAACACCGAGAAGGCCATGGCCAGCGTGGCGTTCGGGTCGGTAGTCGACACGGCACGGAAAGGAATGTGCGCATCGCCGGAGATCAGGATGGCCAGCTGAGGAATCCAGTCGACCGGGATCAGGTCGATGGCGTTCATCAGGAACACCCAGACGAAGATGGTCAGTGCCAGCGGTGCAATCACTGGGCTACGGCCATGGAAGCTGTCTTTCACGCTGCCATCGACGAACTGGACCAATACTTCAACGAAGTTCTGCAAAGCACCTGGCTGACCGGAAGTTGCCTTCTTGGCTGCCATGCGGAAAAGAAGAACGAAGATCAGACCCAACGCCACAGACCAGCCGAGAGTATCGACGTGGAATGCCCAGAAGCCCATTTCTTTGGCTTCTGCTGCGGTGTGGGCAAAGCCCCAGCCGCCATTAGGTAGCTGACCGAAGGTCAGGTTCTGCAAGTGGTGCTGGATATAGCCCGAAGCGGTTGTTTCTGCCATGGTTGCCTCAAACGCCCTAAGGTCTCGAAAGTCTTGTTCTCATAAGCAGGGGAGCGAACCAGCTGACCAGTTGGGTCAGCACGAAGACGCCGAATACAGCTAGCGGCGCCAATGGCTTCACACCTGCGAACGTCAATGCAAAGAGCACTGCCGTCAAAATCAGTTTGCCCGCCTCGCCAGCATAAAAAGACCGGACGATGGCTTGAGCTGCTCGGGCGCCGGAAAACCGAAATGCCCTATGAGCGAAATACACATTGGGGAGCAAGGCTATCAGTCCCCCACAAAGGCCTGAGTATCCGGCTACGACTCCATGCCAATGCCAGAGCGCCAAGGCGGCCAGCAATAAAACGACCAACTGAGCCAATAAAACCGGGAAAACCGCCAAGCGATGGAACGGCAAGCGGTTTGGCGTGCGGGTTTCCATCACTCTTGCTCCTCATGGGTCGGCTGCCAGAATTCAATAACTTGGCATAATTTGTGCCGACAAAATGCGCGCAGAGTATAGGGGCGGTTCAGCCCCTATTCAACTGCCGGGTAGTGATTTCCGACTGCACGCTACATGAGGAAATGTTTCAGCGGATGTGTGCAAGGACGCCTTGAAGCTCATCGAGGGAGTTATACCCGATCACCAACTGACCTTTCCCTTTCTTTCCGTGACGAATCTGCACCGCAGAGCCTAGGCGCTCGGCCAGGCGTTGCTCCAGGCGCGCGATATCCGGGTCGGGTTTGACAGGTTCGGCAGGCTGCTGTTTGCCACTCAACCACTGGCGAACCAGGGCTTCGGTCTGGCGTACGGTGAGACCACGTGCGACAACGTGTCGCGCCCCTTCAACCTGTTGATTTTCCGGCAAACCCAGCAAGGCACGGGCATGACCCATTTCCAGGTCGCCGTGGGACAGCATGGTCTTGATCACTTCAGGCAAAGCGATCAGGCGCAGTAAGTTGGCTACAGTGACGCGGGACTTACCCACAGCCTCGGCAACCTGCTGCTGAGTCAGCTGGAATTCCTGCTGCAGGCGCTGCAGGGCAACCGCTTCCTCGATGGGATTGAGATCTTCGCGCTGGATATTCTCGATCAGCGCCATGGCGATGGCGGTTTCGTCGGGAACATCGCGGACCATCGCCGGAATGGTTTCCTGACCCGCCTGCTGGCTGGCGCGCCAGCGGCGCTCGCCGGCGATGATTTCAAAACGGCCGGAACCGATCGGACGCACCACGATTGGCTGCATTACGCCCTGAGTCTTGATCGAGCTCGCCAATTCTTCCAGCGCCTGAGGGTCCATGTCCCGGCGCGGCTGATACTTGCCGCGCTGGATCAGGTCCAGCGGCAAATGTTGCAGCTCACGCACATCGGCTTGAACCGCTTGTTCTTCCAGCGAGCTGACAGTCGGACCACTCAACAGTGCATCCAGTCCACGTCCGAGACCTCGTTTCTTGACGGCCATGGGGATTCCTTAAGTTGGCTGGGCAGCGGCTGCGCGTGAATTTTTCCGTTGCCGACGAACCATCTCGCCAGCGAGGGCCAGATAGGCGATGGCACCGCGCGACTGTTTGTCGTAGACCAACGCCGGCATGCCATAACTGGGGGCTTCCGCCAGACGGATGTTGCGTGGGATCACTGTGTCGTACAGCTGATCGCCGAAGTGTTCCTTGAGTTGCGCGGAAACATCGTTCATCAGGCTCAGCCGCGGGTCGTACATGGTCCGCAGCAAGCCTTCGACCTTGAGGTTCGGATTGAGCAATTCGGAGATGCGCTTGATGTTATCCACAAGGTCGCTCAACCCTTCGAGAGCGAAGTACTCGCACTGCATGGGGATAATGACCCCATCGGCGGCAACCAGGGCGTTGAGCGTGAGCATCGACAGCGACGGCGGGCAGTCGATCAAAATGTAATCGTAGTTTTCCCGGATCGGCGCCAGGGCGCTGCGCAGACGGCTTTCCTTCATCTGCATTTCCAGCAGAACCACTTCCGCGGCGGTCAAGTCGCGGTTCGCCGGCAGTAGTTGATAACCGCCGTGCTCGGAGTAATGCATGGCCTGGGCCAGATCGCACTCGCCGATCAGCAGGTCGTAGACCGAATTTTCCAAGCCATGTTTATCCACACCGCTACCCATGGTGGCGTTGCCCTGTGGATCGAGATCGATCAACAGCACCCGGCGCTTGGTAGCAACCAGCGATGCTGCGAGGTTGATACAGGTGGTGGTCTTGCCCACACCACCTTTCTGGTTCGCTATCGCGAATACCTTAGCCATTCTTGCTTGTGTTCCCAATCATGCCGTGCGGCGCAGTATCAGCAGATGGCGTTGGCCTTGGCAACCGGGTACGGCCAGGGCGTGTTCGCTATCGAGGTGGAAGTCCGCCGGCAATGCTACCAGCTCATCGGCGGGATGAACGCCCTTCATTGCCAGCCAACGTGTATCGCGGTCGCCGAGGTGGCGAGTCCAGTTGGTGAAGTTCTCCATGCTGCTGAATGCCCGGGAAATGATCCCGTTGAATGGCTGCTGCGGCTGGAAAGCCTCGACACGACTGTGGATAACTTGCAGGTTATCCAGCTTCAGTTCCAGTTTGACCTGAGTCAGGAAGCGGGTTTTCTTGCCATTGCTGTCCAGACAGGTCACTTGCGAATCCGGAAACAGGATAGCCAATGGAATGCCCGGCATCCCGCCGCCGCTGCCAACGTCCAGCCAGCGGCCGTTTTCGATGAACGACATCACGCTCAGGCTATCGAGCAGATGACGCGAGACCATTTCATCCGGATCACGTACTGCGGTCAGGTTGTAAGCCTTGTTCCATTTGATCAGCAGAGCCAGATACCCCAGCAGCAACTCGTGCTGGGCTTCTGTCAGGTTGACACCGAGTTGGCGAGCACCTGTGGATAACTCTTCTGCATGTTGCGAGGTGACCTGCGAACTCAAGCGCTTTGCTCCAACTGACGGCCCGCGCCGCGTTTTTTCAAGTGAATCATCAACAGCGAAATCGCTGCCGGGGTCACGCCCGGAATCCGCGAAGCCTGGCCCAGGGTTTCAGGACGCGTGGCGCCGAGCTTGCTCTGGATCTCTTTCGAGAGACCGGAAATGTTGCTGTAGTCGATATCCACAGGCAGCTTGGTGTCTTCGCTGGCCCGCAGACGAGCGATTTCGTCCTGCTGGCGATCGATGTAGCCGGCGTACTTGGTCTTGATCTCGACTTGCTCGGCGACCTGTGGATCTTCTGCGCCCTGCCCGGTCACTTCGACCAGACCAGCGTAGTCGATTTCCGGACGGCTCAGCAGATTCAGCAAGTTGTACTCATGGGTCAGCGGTGTGCCGAACTTTTCGGCGATCGCATCACCCTGCTCGGTACCCGGACGAACCCAAGTGCTTTTCAGGCGTTGCTCTTCCAGGGCAATACCTTCGCGTTTTTTGCAGAACGCGGCCCAACGGACATCGTCCACCAGGCCCAGTTCCCGACCTTTTTCGGTCAGGCGCAGGTCGGCATTGTCTTCGCGCAGGATCAGGCGGTATTCGGCACGGGATGTAAACATCCGATACGGTTCCTGGGTTCCCAGGGTAATCAGGTCGTCGACCAACACACCGATGTAGGCTTCATCGCGACGCGGGCACCAGCTGTCTTTGCCCTGCGCGCGCAATGCGGCGTTGGCACCGGCGAGCAAACCCTGGGCGCCGGCTTCTTCGTAACCGGTGGTGCCGTTGATCTGGCCGGCAAAGAACAGGCCGCCGATCACTTTGGTTTCCAGGCTGTACTTCAGGTCGCGCGGATCGAAGTAGTCGTACTCGATGGCATAGCCGGGACGCACGATGTGCGCGTTTTCCATACCGCGGATCGATTGCACGATCTGCAACTGCACATCGAACGGCAGGCTTGTGGATATCCCGTTCGGGTACAGCTCGTGAGTGGTCAGGCCTTCCGGCTCGATGAAGACCTGATGGCTTTCCTTGTCGGCAAAGCGATGGATCTTGTCTTCGATCGACGGGCAGTAGCGCGGGCCAATGCCCTCGATCGAGCCGGCATCGGAATACATCGGCGAACGGTCGAGGTTTGCAGCGATGATTTCGTGAGTCCGCGCATTGGTATGAGTAATCCAGCAACTGACCTGCCGCGGATGCTGTTCCTTGTTGCCCAGGAAAGACATGACCGGGATTGGCGTATCGCCCGGTTGCTCGGTCATCACCGAGAAATCCACAGACCGGCCATCGATGCGCGGTGGCGTACCGGTTTTCAGGCGGCCCACACGCAGAGGCAATTCGCGCAGACGGCGAGCCAGAGCGATCGACGGCGGATCACCGGCACGACCGCCGGAATAATTCTGCAAACCGATGTGGATAAGTCCGCCGAGGAAGGTACCGGTGGTCAACACCACCGACTCGGCGAAGAAACGCAGGCCCATTTGGGTCACTACGCCGCGGACCTGGTCCTGTTCGACGATCAGGTCATCCGCTGCCTGTTGAAATATCCACAGGTTCGGCTGGTTTTCCAGGATTTCGCGGACAGCAGCCTTGTACAGAATACGGTCGGCCTGGGCGCGGGTAGCACGCACGGCTGGGCCTTTACGGCTGTTCAACACCCGAAACTGAATACCACCTTTATCGGTAGCCATGGCCATCGCGCCGCCGAGGGCGTCGATTTCTTTGACCAGATGACTTTTACCGATCCCGCCAATCGCGGGATTGCAGCTCATTGCTCCGAGGGTTTCCACGTTGTGCGTCAGCAACAGGGTTTTTGCCCCCATGCGTGCTGATGCAAGTGCTGCCTCGGTACCGGCATGACCGCCGCCGATGACGATCACTTCAAAACGGGAAGGGAAATCCACCACGCACCTCGTGCCTGCTTATATGGGTAAAAAAGGATGGGTTCTTGGGATAACGGACAAGTATAGGGTCTTCGCCCTTCCTAAAGAACCCTTTGCACAAAATTTAACCAGCTGTGGATGACTCACGGACAATAGAAATTAAAAAGAAAGAAATTTATTAAATCTTTGTTTTTATGTTTATTCTTAGGCACCGACCTATCTGTGGATAGATTCATACAGCCCTTTGTTTTCAATATGTACAGAGATTCAAAAGTCTGTGGTTAGGTAGCAACGAGGCCCTTGGATAACCGGTGTAAGCCTGTGGATTAAAGTGATGCTTATCCACAGAGCGGGTTTTCCTCAGTTTTGACGCCCTGTTATCAACTGAGCCTAAGGGCAGTTATTCACAGGGCTTAATCCACAGAAAAAAGCTCATCCGACCAAACGGCGGCCACAAGAAATCCGCCGAAGCGCCCAAGTGCGCCCGACAAACTCGGAAATGATGGGGAGTGCGAGGATTGCAGGAGCGGGTTTGCCCGTGATGCCGGCGGAACACCGTCATGAGCATCACGAGCAACCAAGCCGTCGAACGGCTGCTCCTATAGGGAGATGGGGTTACTTACCGATGCAGAAGCTGGAGAAGATCCGGCCCAGCAGGTCGTCCGAGCTGAAAGCGCCGGTAATTTCTCCCAGGGATTGCTGGGCTTGGCGCAGGTCTTCAGCCAGCAGCTCGCCGGCGCCGGCCAGGGTCAGTTGCGAACGGCCATGTTCAAGTGCGTCGCTGGCGTGGTGAAGGGCTTCCAGGTGACGTCTGCGTGCACTGAAGCTGCTTTCGGAAGTCTGTTCGTAACCCATGCAGGCCTTGAGGTGCTCACGCAGCAGTTCCAGGCCCTCGCCGCCGGCCTTGGCACTGAGGCTGATAGTCACGTGGCCATCGTCGCTGACCTCCAGGGCGATCGCTTCGCTGGTCAGATCGGCCTTGTTGCGGATCAGCGTGACTTTCGCCGGATCCGGCCGCTGTTCCAGGAACTCGGGCCACAAGGCAAAGGGGTCCAGCGCTTCCGGGGCCGTGGCGTCGACCACCAGCAATACGCGGTCGGCCTCGCCAATGGCCTTGAGAGCACGTTCCACACCGATCTTTTCCACCTGGTCTTCGGTATCGCGCAACCCTGCGGTATCCACAACGTGCAACGGCATACCGTCGATGTGGATATGTTCACGCAGCACATCCCGGGTGGTACCGGCGATCTCGGTGACAATCGCCGCTTCGCGTCCGGCCAGGGCATTGAGCAGGCTGGACTTGCCGGCATTCGGCCGGCCAGCGATGACCACGGTCATGCCGTCACGCAGCAAGGCGCCCTGCCCGGCTTCGCGGACCACGGTGGATAACTCGTCGCGCACCGCGTCTAGCATCTGCAGGACATGGCCATCGGCCAGGAAGTCGATTTCTTCCTCAGGAAAATCGATGGCCGCCTCGACGTAGATGCGCAGCGCGATCAATTGCTCGGTCAGGTTATGCACACGCTTGGAGAATGCCCCTGCAAAGAGCGCAAGGCATTGCGCGCGGCCTGTGCGGAACTGGCTTCGATCAGGTCGGCGATGGCTTCGGCCTGGGCCAGGTCGAGCTTGTCGTTGAGGAACGCGCGCTCGCTGAATTCCCCCGGCCGGGCCAGGCGGCATCCCAGCTGCTGGCAACGCTGCAGCAATATATCCAGGACGATCGGGCCGCCGTGGCCCTGAAGTTCCAGCACGTCTTCGCCGGTAAAGGAGTTCGGCCCCGGAAAATACAAGGCGATCCCCTCATCCAGGACCTCGTTCCGATCGCTGAAAAACGGCCCGTAATGGGCGTAACGCGGTTTCAGCTCGCGGCCGCTGATGGCCTTGGCGGCGACACTGGCCAACGGTCCGGAAATACGCACGATGCCCACACCACCGCGCCCCTGGGCGGTGGCTACGGCTGCGATGGTTTCACGAGGGACATTCATAACCCGCTCCAGACATAAAGAGGCAGACAAAAGTGACAGATAGCAAAACGCCCCACTAGGGGGCGTTTTGAGTGGTTATCCACAGAGTAGGTCAGGCAGCTGCTTTCTTGGTAGCCGCTTCGATCTTACGTGTGATGTACCACTGTTGGGCGATCGACAGGCAGTTGTTCACCACCCAGTACAGCACCAGACCCGCCGGGAACCACAGGAAGAAGAAGGTGAAGATGATTGGCATCATTTTCATCACCTTGGCCTGCATCGGATCCGGAGGAGTCGGGTTCAGTTGCTGCTGGATGAACATGGTGGCGCCCATGATGATCGGCAGGATGAAGAACGGATCCTTGATCGACAGGTCGGTAATCCACAGCATGAACGGTGCCTGGCGCATTTCCACGCTTTCCAGGAGTACCCAGTACAAGGACAGGAACACGGGCATCTGCACGAGGATTGGCAAGCAACCACCCAGCGGATTGATCTTCTCTTTCTTGTACAGCTCCATCATGGCTTGCGACATTTTCTGCCGGTCGTCGCCATGTTGCTCTTTCAGAGCCGCCAGTTTCGGCGCCACTGCACGCATGCGCGCCATGGATTTGTAGCTGGCCGCCGACAGTGGGAAGAAGATCCCCTTGATCAGCATGGTCAGGAAGATGATCGACCAACCCCAGTTACCCACAATGCTGTGGATATGTTGCAGCAGCCAGAAGATCGGCTGGGCAATGAACCACAGAATGCCGTAGTCGACAGTCAGTTCCAGGCCTGGGGACAACTCTTTCAGCACGGCCTGGCTTTTCGGACCGGCGTACAGAGTGGCGGTGGTTTCAGCCTTGGCACCTGGTGCAACGGTCAGCGCCGGGCCGGTGAAACCTATGATGTAGTTGCCTTGGTTGTCTTTGCGGGTCTGCACCACGTTGCTTTCGTTCTTCGCCGGGATCCAGGCGGTCACGAAGTAGTGTTGCAGCCAGGCAACCCAGCCACCTTGCACGGTTTCTTTCAGCGAGCCCTTGTCGATATCTTTCATCGACACTTTTTTGTACGGCTCGGAACTTGTCCACAGGGCGGCGCCCAGGTAAGTCGCGGTACCGGTGGCGGTGCTGGAAGAAGGATCGGAGCTGGCGTCGCGTTTGAGCTGGGCAAACAGGTTGCCAGTCCAGGCCTTGTCGCTGGTGTTGTCGATCAGATAGGTGACTTTCAGATCGTACAGACCGCGGGTAAAGGTGAAACGCTTGATGTAGTTGACGCCGGCGTCGCTGAATTTCAGGTCGACATTCAGCTGGTTCTGGCCGTCAGCCAGTTGATAAGTCTTTTTTTCGGCCGAGTAAACCGGGCGTCCGGCAGGACGGGCATCTGGGCCGTTGGTACCGGTCAGGCCGCTTTGCGCCAGATAAGTACGTTCGCCACCGTTATCGAACAGCTGGAACGGAATTTCCGGATGGTCCTGGCGACGTGGATACAGCGGCAGCTTCAGCTGGGCGATATCACCACCTTGAGGATCGATAGCCAGATCGAGCACATCCGTTTTTACCTGGATGAGGTCTTTGCTTGCCGCTACCGGAGTTTCGGTAGGGGTGCTGGTATCGGTATTCGCGCTGGGTACATCGGCACTGGCGGAAGCATTGTTACCAACAGGCGTATCCGGTAGAGCCGGGGTGGCGGTGTTGGCAGCAACATTCTGAGTCGGCAGGGCAGCCTGGCCATAATCCTGGTTCCACTTAAGAACCATGACGTAGGACACGATTGCCAGGGCGACGATCAGGATCGTGCGTTTAATATCCATGATTACTCGGCCATCGAAGAAGAACGGGAGGTAGGGATAGGTGGAACCGGGTCATAACCACCGGGATTCCACGGATGACAGCGACCTAAACGACGAAAGGTCAGCCAGCCACCGCGCAGAAGGCCATGATTTTCGATGGCTTCATACGCGTAGCAGGAACAGCTGGGGTAGAAACGACAGTGACTGGCCATCAGAGGACTAATGGCATAGCGATAAAACTGGATCGGAACGAGTGCCAGTTTACGCATTCGGGCTGTCTACCCCTACAGTTTCGGGTTTGGCTGCTGGTGCCGGCTTGTTACGGGCCAGACGCTTCCAGAGCTTGTCGAAATGCTGAATCAATTCGGGGTTTTCTACATCGCCCAAACCTTTGCGCGCGACGATAACGATGTCCCAGCCGACCAGAGCATCCTGGTGCAGGCGAAACGATTCGCGCATCAGACGTTTGAGGCGATTGCGCTCAACGGAGAGCTTGACGCTCTTTTTTCCGATAACCAGCCCCAGACGGGGATGATCCAGATCGTTGTTGCGCGCAAGGAGCAGGAGATTTTTCCCCGGAACCTTGCCGGTAGGGGAGTCAAAGACTGCCTTGAAATGCCGGGGGGTAAGCAGACGCTTTTCCCGACTGAAGTCCTGACTCACCTCCAGTGCCGGAGTATCAAACTGCCAGACGCGCACGACCTTTGGCGCGACGACGCGACAGGACGGCACGACCGTTCTTGGTAGCCATGCGAGCACGGAAACCGTGGGTACGAGCGCGTTTGATAGTGCTTGGTTGGAAAGTACGTTTCATTGTCGTGTTACCTGGTTCGTCCACAACGGGCCGGAATGGCCCCCGTTTTAAGAGATCGGCGATTCTAGAGAAAGCAAGCCTCTAGGTCAATTTCCAACCAGCTTTTCCTTTGTCTGGGTATGTCCACATCGAAGACTGAAGAACCCGGTCAGCCAGATATAAAAATAAAGAAGGGAATTATTTAAAGCTTTTCTGTAAAGCTTATAAAGGCTAGGGATGCCTCTGTCTGTGGATAACTACATTCAGCCCTTGTAGACCGTGGTGTACAGAGAATGACAACACTGTCGAGAAACGGTGCTCTGCCTGTGCTGCGCTATCGGAAAAGCTGTGTGTGGAAAGGTGAGTTATCCACAAGCGGGTTATCCACCGATTTTCGCCCCCAGTTGTGCAATGCCCTCAGGCATGGTTATCCACAGAGCTTATGCACATACCATTGGTCGTGTTTTTTCGGGATAAAGCGTTGATTCATAGTGCCCTGTGATCAACCTACATGTGGATAAGTGTGCGTCTGGTCGCTACAATGGCGGCTTGTTTTTGCCTCACCGGCTTTCAACTTAGGGGATATCCGTGTCAGTGGAACTTTGGCAGCAGTGCGTGGAGCTTCTGCGTGATGAGCTGCCTGCCCAGCAATTCAACACTTGGATCCGTCCGCTACAGGTCGAAGCCGAAGGCGACGAGTTGCGTGTATACGCACCGAATCGTTTTGTTCTCGACTGGGTCAACGAAAAGTACCTGGGCCGCGTGCTCGAGCTGCTGGATGAGCATGGCAATGGCATGGCGCCGGCGCTTTCCTTATTAATAGGCAGCAAACGCAGTTCCGCTCCTCGTGCGGCACCCAATGCTCCGCTGGCCGCCGCGGTTGCCTCTCAGGTTCAGCAGGCAGCAGCTGCCGCCCCAGTCGCTGCGCCGGCTCCGGCCGCACCGACCAAACCGGCGACCCAGAAAGCCGCCGAAGTCAGCGAAGAACCCTCTCGTGACAGCTTCGACCCGATGGCGGGGGCCAGCTCGCAGCAGGCTCCAGTACGCGCCGAACAGCGCACCGTTCAGGTGGAAGGTGCGCTCAAGCACACCAGTTACCTGAACCGCACCTTTACCTTCGAAAACTTTGTGGAAGGCAAGTCCAACCAGCTGGCCCGCGCCGCGGCCTGGCAGGTAGCCGACAACCCCAAGCATGGTTACAACCCGCTCTTCCTTTATGGGGGCGTAGGTTTGGGTAAGACCCACTTGATGCATGCTGTGGGTAACCACCTATTAAAGAAGAACCCGAATGCCAAGGTCGTGTACCTGCATTCCGAGCGCTTCGTGGCGGACATGGTCAAGGCGTTGCAACTCAACGCGATCAACGAATTCAAGCGTTTCTACCGTTCGGTGGATGCGTTGCTGATCGACGATATCCAGTTCTTCGCCCGTAAGGAGCGTTCCCAGGAAGAGTTTTTCCACACCTTCAACGCCCTGCTCGAAGGCGGCCAACAGGTGATTCTCACCAGTGACCGCTATCCGAAGGAGATCGAAGGCCTGGAAGAACGCCTGAAATCGCGCTTCGGCTGGGGCCTGACGGTGGCGGTAGAGCCTCCGGAACTGGAAACCCGCGTCGCGATCCTGATGAAGAAAGCCGACCAGGCCAAAGTCGAACTGCCTCACGATGCGGCGTTCTTCATTGCCCAGCGGATTCGCTCCAACGTGCGTGAGCTGGAGGGTGCGCTCAAGCGTGTCATCGCCCACTCGCACTTCATGGGGCGCGACATCACCATCGAGCTGATTCGCGAATCGCTGAAAGACTTGCTGGCCCTGCAGGACAAGCTGGTCTCTGTGGATAACATTCAGCGCACTGTCGCCGAGTACTACAAGATCAAGATCTCCGATCTGCTGTCCAAGCGTCGCTCGCGTTCTGTCGCGCGCCCGCGCCAGGTAGCCATGGCCTTGTCCAAGGAACTGACCAACCACAGCCTGCCGGAAATCGGCGATGTGTTCGGCGGCCGCGATCACACCACGGTCTTGCACGCATGCCGCAAGATCAATGAACTTAAGGAATCCGACGCGGACATCCGCGAGGACTACAAGAACCTGCTGCGTACTCTGACCACTTGATGACTCCAGCGCAGCTTATTAAGGCAAGGGACTAGACCATGCATTTCACCATTCAACGCGAAGCCCTGTTGAAACCCCTGCAACTGGTCGCCGGCGTCGTCGAACGTCGTCAGACCTTGCCGGTACTTTCCAACGTGCTGTTGGTTGTCGAAGGCCAGCAACTGTCGCTGACCGGTACTGACCTGGAAGTCGAGCTGGTCGGTCGCGTGCAGTTGGAAGAGCCGGCGGAGCCAGGCGAAATCACTGTCCCGGCGCGTAAGCTGATGGACATCTGCAAGAGCCTGCCGAACGATGCGCTGATCGACATCAAGGTCGACGAGCAGAAGCTGGTGGTCAAGGCTGGCCGTAGCCGCTTTACCCTGTCCACCTTGCCGGCCAACGACTTCCCGACCGTGGAAGAAGGCCCGGGCTCGCTGACCTGCCAGCTGGAGCAGAGCAAGCTGCGTCGCCTGATCGAGCGCACCAGCTTCGCCATGGCCCAACAGGACGTGCGTTATTACCTCAACGGAATGCTGCTGGAGGTCTCCGCCGGCATCATCCGCGCCGTGGCCACCGACGGTCACCGCCTGGCCATGTGCTCGATGCAGGCCGATATCGGTCAGCCGGATCGCCATCAGGTGATCGTGCCGCGCAAAGGTATCCTGGAACTGGCCCGCCTGCTCACCGAGCCGGATGGCATCGTCAGCATCGTGCTGGGTCAGCACCACATTCGTGCTACTACCGGCGAGTTCACCTTCACCTCCAAGCTGGTCGACGGCAAGTTCCCGGACTATGAGCGCGTGCTGCCGAAGGGCGGTGACAAGCTGGTACTGGGCGACCGTCAGGCGCTGCGTGAGGCCTTCAGCCGTACCGCTATTCTGTCCAACGAGAAGTACCGCGGTATCCGTCTGCAACTGGCCAACGGTCAGCTGAAAATCCAGGCGAACAACCCGGAGCAGGAAGAGGCGGAAGAAGAAGTAGGCGTGGAATACAACGGCGGTTCGCTGGAGATCGGCTTCAACGTGAGCTACCTGCTCGACGTGTTGGGCGTGATGACCACCGAACAGGTACGCCTGATCCTGTCCGATTCCAACAGCAGTGCGCTGGTGCAGGAATCCGACAACGACGACTCGGCCTACGTTGTCATGCCGATGCGCCTGTAATCATGCTCAGCAGAAGCTAGATGTCCCTCAGTCGCGTCTCGGTCACCGCGGTGCGCAATCTGCACCCGGTGACCTTCTCCCCCTCTCCCCGCATCAACCTTCTCTACGGCGCCAACGGCAGTGGCAAAACCAGCGTACTGGAAGCCATCCACTTGCTGGGGCTTGCTCGCTCGTTTCGCAGTGCCCGTTTATTGCCGGTGATCCAGTACGAGCAACTCGCTTGTACGGTGTTCGGTCAGGTCGAGCTGGCAGAAGGCGGGCATAGCAGCCTGGGGATATCTCGCGACCGGCAGGGCGAATTCCAGATCCGTATCGACGGGCAGAACGCCCGCAGCGCGGCACAGCTGGCGGAGATCCTGCCCCTGCAGTTGATCAACCCGGACAGTTTCCGCCTGCTGGAAGGTGCTCCGAAAATCAGGCGCCAGTTCCTTGATTGGGGCGTGTTCCACGTGGAACCCCGCTTCATGTCAACCTGGCAGCGTTTGCAGAAGGCCCTGCGGCAGCGGAACTCATGGCTGCGGCATGGTACACTTGACGCCGCTTCGCAAGCAGCCTGGGACAGGGAACTGTGTCAGGCCAGCGCTGAAATTGATGAATACCGCCGCGCTTATATCAAAGCCTTGAAACCAGTCTTTGAGCGGACCTTGAGCGAGCTGGTAGAGCTCGAGGGCTTAACGCTTAGCTATTACCGTGGTTGGGATAAAGAGCGAGAGCTCAGTGCAGTGCTCGCGACATCCCTCCATCGTGATCAGCAAATGGGTCATACCCAGGCCGGCCCCCAACGTGCTGATTTGCGTCTCAGATTGGGCGCACACAACGCTGCGGACATCTTGTCCCGCGGTCAGCAGAAGTTGGTGGTCTGTGCCTTGCGGATCGCCCAGGGGCACCTGGTCAGCCAGGCCCGGCGCGGTCAATGTATTTATCTGGTGGATGACTTGCCGTCCGAACTGGACGAGCAGCATCGCCGCGCACTTTGTCGCTTGTTGGAAGACTTACGCTGCCAGGTGTTCATCACCTGTGTAGACCACGAATTATTGAGGGAAGGCTGGCAGACGGAAACGCCAGTTGCCCTGTTCCACGTGGAACAGGGCCGTATCACCCAGACCCACGACCATCGGGAGTGAAGGCATGAGCGAAGAAAACACGTACGACTCGAGCAGCATTAAAGTGCTGAAAGGTTTGGATGCCGTACGCAAACGTCCCGGTATGTACATTGGTGACACCGACGATGGCAGCGGTCTGCACCATATGGTGTTCGAGGTGGTCGATAACTCGATCGACGAAGCTCTGGCCGGCCATTGCGACGACATCAGCATCATCATCCACCCGGACGAATCCATTACCGTGCGCGACAACGGTCGCGGCATCCCGGTAGACGTGCATAAAGAAGAAGGCGTTTCCGCAGCCGAGGTCATCATGACCGTACTGCACGCCGGCGGTAAGTTCGACGATAACTCCTACAAAGTATCCGGCGGTCTGCACGGTGTGGGTGTGTCGGTAGTGAACGCCCTGTCCGAAGAACTGGTCCTGACCGTTCGCCGCAGTGGCAAGATCTGGGAACAGACCTACGTTCATGGTGTGCCTCAGGCGCCTATGGCTATCGTCGGTGACAGCGAAACCACCGGTACCCAGATTCACTTCAAGGCTTCCAGCGAGACCTTCAAGAACATCCACTTTAGCTGGGACATCCTGGCCAAGCGGATTCGTGAACTGTCCTTCCTCAACTCCGGTGTCGGTATCGTTCTGAAGGACGAGCGCAGCGGCAAGGAAGAACTGTTCAAGTACGAAGGCGGCTTGCGTGCGTTCGTTGAATACCTGAACACCAACAAGACTGCGGTCAACCAGGTGTTCCACTTCAATGTGCAGCGTGAAGACGGCATCGGCGTGGAAATCGCCCTGCAGTGGAACGACAGCTTCAACGAAAACCTGCAGTGCTTTACCAACAACATTCCGCAGCGCGACGGCGGCACCCACCTGGTGGGCTTCCGTTCGGCGCTGACGCGTAACCTGAACAACTACATCGAACAGGAAGGCCTGGCGAAGAAGCACAAGGTCGCCACCACCGGTGACGATGCCCGTGAAGGCCTGACCGCGATCATTTCGGTCAAGGTGCCGGATCCGAAGTTCAGCTCCCAGACCAAAGACAAGCTGGTGTCTTCCGAAGTGAAGACCGCGGTCGAACAGGAAATGGGCAAGTACTTCTCCGACTTCCTGCTGGAAAACCCGAACGAAGCCAAGCTGGTGGTCGGCAAGATGCTCGACGCCGCCCGTGCCCGTGAAGCGGCGCGTAAAGCCCGTGAGATGACCCGTCGTAAAGGCGCGCTGGATATCGCCGGCCTGCCGGGCAAACTGGCGGACTGCCAGGAAAAAGACCCTGCCCTTTCCGAACTCTACCTGGTGGAAGGTGACTCTGCTGGCGGCTCCGCCAAGCAGGGACGCAACCGTAAGACCCAGGCGATCCTGCCGCTCAAGGGCAAGATCCTCAACGTCGAGAAAGCGCGCTTCGACAAGATGATTTCCTCGCAGGAGGTCGGCACCTTGATCACTGCACTCGGTTGCGGCATCGGCCGTGAAGAGTACAACATCGACAAGCTGCGTTATCACAACATCATCATCATGACCGACGCCGACGTCGACGGTTCGCACATCCGTACCCTGCTCCTGACCTTCTTCTTCCGTCAGTTGCCGGAGCTGATCGAGCGTGGCTACATCTACATCGCTCAACCGCCGCTGTACAAGGTCAAGAAAGGCAAGCAAGAGCAATACATCAAAGACGACGACGCCATGGAAGAGTACATGACGCAGTCGGCCCTGGAAGATGCGAGCCTGCACCTGAACGAAGAAGCACCGGGTATTTCCGGCGAGGCACTGGAGCGCCTGGTGAACGACTTCCGCATGGTCATGAAGACCCTCAAGCGTCTGTCGCGCCTGTACCCTCAAGAGCTGACCGAGCACTTCATCTACCTGCCGGCCGTGAGCCTGGAGCAACTCTCCGATCACGCGGCGATGCAGGATTGGCTGGCCCAGTATGAAGTCCGCCTGCGCACCGTCGAGAAGTCCGGCCTGGTCTACAAGGCCAGCCTGCGTGAAGACCGTGAACGTAATGTGTGGCTGCCAGAGGTCGAACTGATCTCCCACGGCCTGTCGAACTACGTCACCTTCAACCGCGACTTCTTCGGCAGCAATGACTACAAGACCGTCGTCACCCTCGGTGCTCAACTGAGCTCCCTGCTGGACGAAGGCGCTTATATTCAGCGCGGCGAGCGCAAGAAGGCGGTGACCGAGTTCAAGGAAGCCCTGGACTGGCTGATGACCGAAAGCACCAAGCGCCACACCATCCAGCGATACAAAGGTCTGGGCGAGATGAACCCGGATCAGTTGTGGGAAACCACCATGGACCCAAGCGTGCGCCGCATGCTCAAGGTCACCATCGAAGACGCCATCGGCGCCGACCAGATCTTCAACACCCTGATGGGTGATGCGGTCGAGCCTCGTCGTGACTTCATCGAAAGCAACGCCCTGGCGGTATCCAACCTGGACTTCTGATCCGGTGTAGGGTCACAGAATAGTTGCCCATTTTCACAAATAAATGGTTCGGCCAGCCCTTGGGGCTGGCCAGTCCAGACACAAGTAGGCCCGCGAAAGCGGGCCTTTTTTTGTCTGGGGCATGGAAGAATGACCGACCGTTTCAGCGTGGTGGCAGGATGTGGGTAACGAGCGTAACGTGGAAGGCGGGATTTTTAGTGAATCGGTGAGTCTATGAACGCTCAAGAATCAACGACGTTTCGCAAAGAATTTATGAAGGCAGCCCGGGAAAGCTGGGGAATGTATTGGCAGCCATTATTTTGGCTGAAACATAAAATAGTTGCTCGGATCGTACGAAAAATTATTACATCAAAGCATTAATACTCATCTACGCATTTTTATATATTTAAGAATTTTTTAAACTTTACGCATACCCGTTAAGCTTTAAGTTGATGCTTAAAGATTGTGTGGGTGAGTTTTCTAAAAATAGAATTGAGCTAATAATTAGTTTGTAAAATATGGCTTTTATTCAGTGCTTGGAATACTATTTGCGATCTGTAGTCTTTAGGAAGAGAACGTCTAATCAATAAATTCATCGAGTTACCGAGTCTACTTAAACTGAAAATCTAGAAGCAGGTAGCTACGACTTATTAGGGCTTAGAAAATATCTGCATAAGATTGAAATCATGCCAACCCTGTAGCTATTGAGTCAACGAGCAGAATCATGAAAAAGTGGAGGTGTGTAATGTAAAACGCGACCAAAACCTGAGAGTTTTGACCGCGCCTATTTGAAGCAGTATTGCTGGTGTGGAAACCGCAATCTCTGCTTTTTTTCAGCGCTTGTCAATCCTCTCCCATCATTTTGACTTAAGCGAGGCCTCTCGACGGGAAAGTGTTGCCTGTCGATTGAGCCTTCGGGTCCCGCAGTGTGCCTGGTTTTCCAAGCGCAGCGACGGGGCTCGCCTGAGGAGATTGCTATGCCAGTCCGTGATGTTATTACGCGCAGTTCCTGCCACTCCAGGGGGTACTTTCCCTCCCTGAAAAATGGCCATTCCGTTGAATGGGAATCCCAGCTCGAGGGCGGTTTTTTCCGCCTGCTTGAGCTATCGCCGTCTGTTCGAAGCTACGAAGTTCAGCCCAGCCGAGAGAGGATCTCCGTGGATGAATCCATCGTTGAATACATCCCTGATATCCGTGTCTTCCTTGAGGACGGCCGCGAATGGTGGTTTGAAGTAAAGCCGGAAAAGCGGCTTCTGATCCGCAAAGTGAAGCAAAAGATGGCCGCGGCTGAATTGCATTTCGCGGCGACCAACCGGAATTTCTCTATTGTGACGGACGCTCTGATCTGGAGTGAGCCCCTCGCGAGCAACCTGCAAGAGATCCTATATCACAGGCGCGGTCCCTGGCTTTCACCAACTCATCAGGCGGAAGTGTGCTCCGACCTGAATAAATACAAACCTCTGTTTTTTGGTGAAGCCATTTCGATTTTGGGGAAATGGATGCGTGGCGCTTGTTGGGTCTGGGCATTGTCGGTGTCGATCTTGAGCAGCCATTAACCCAACACTCAGGGATTTTTCTCTCGGGAGGACATCGCCATGCAAACCTTTTCACTTAAGGCAAAACTAGCGGTTGTGATCCATGGCGTAACAATGTCCCTCCAGCGGCGACTGGTTGACCGGCGTTTACTTTTCTTTGATGAGTTAGGCGAGCCCACTAAGTTGACTGAGGCCGAGTTTTACGCCGGTTATGAGAGGCGTGAAATCGAAGTTTGTGCCGATCAACCTTACCTCGGGGAGGTTCCTTGTATAAGGAACGTTGCCCCCGATCTAACTTGCTTTCCTTCCGAACATAGTAGAGAAGCCCTGCGCCGCCGTAAGTACTTGGAAGGCGTAATGGGCGAGGATCAGATAATGCTTCCTAAAAAACATATTTTGCTGCAAAAGCTGAAGAGTGTTGCACAGCAACTAGATGATGTATGCGCTCCTTCTATCTCGACCGTGAGAAGGTGGTATAAAAAATATGTAGGTAGAAATGTTGTAGGGCTGGTTCCTAAACATACACAGAAGGGGCGAACAAGCGTTATATCGGGTGAATTAGAGGAACTGCTACAAGATGTCATAAACAATTTTTATTTGAAGCTAGAACGCCCGCGCGTTAAGGCCGTTATTGGTCAGTACCACGACATGATCAAGTCGATCAACGCTAGGCGCCTCCCCTCTCAGCAGCTGCCCCTACCCTGCGGAATGACCATTCGTAGGTACATTGCCAAGCTTGATCCTTACGAGGTGGATGTATGCCGCCTCGGCAAGAACGCAGCCCAAAAAAAACATCGCGCTGCCATCGAGATGTTCTGGGTCGATAGGATCTTGGATCGTTGGGAGATCGACCATACCCTTCTGGATGTGCAACTAGTGGACGAAGAGACCGGGTTGGTGATCGGGCGTCCTTTCTTGACCATCGTGCTAGATAAGTTTTCGCGCATGATCATGGGGTACTTGCTCCACCTCGCTGCGCCTAACACTGAAACTGTTCTTCGTGTCATTGAGCGCTCCATCAAGCCGAAAGCTGACTTATTAGAGCGCTTCCCTAAAGTGCGGAAGGAATGGCGAGCTCATGGGTTGCCTGCACGGATTGTTCCCGACAATGCCGCTGAGTTTCATGCGGGCGACCTGATCAAGGGGTTCGACGACCTCGGTATCGAGATCATGTACCCGCGTTCCAGAGGCCCTGAAATGAAAGGTTCGGTGGAGAGGTTTTTTAGCACCCAGAACCTTGGTCTTATTCATAACCTACCGGGTACGACGTTCTCCAACGTCCAGCAGAGGGGAGATTACAAATCAGAGGAGCACGCGTGTTTCACGCTGTCCCGACTAGAAGCCAGCGTCGTGAAATGGATCGTCGATGTCTACCATCAGACGCCTCACCGTGGTCTCAATGGAAGGACACCTGCTCAGGTCTGGGAAGCTGACGAGTCCCACCGTCTGATCAGATTACCTGTGGACCTCGATGCCCTTGAATGTGTTCTGGCTCACCGAAAATCGACGAAGGTCCACCATTACGGCATTGAGGTTGGTGGCTATGGTTATCACTCAGCTGAACTCACTGAATTACGAATGCGCCTGCAACCTAAGGAAAAGGTCAGTGTTCGGTATCGCGACGAGGCTGGGCATGTCTGGGTGCATGACCGTTTCAGGAACGTATTTCTGCAGGTACCTGTGAAGGACAAGCGTCTGGTCGGGATGAGTCGTGAGCTTTTGAAGGCTGCTGAGCAAGCACTGCAAGAAAGTGGAAACGCTAAACCCAGCTTCGAGCAGGTCCATCAAGCCTGTCGTGATCTCGTGGAGGATGCGGAGGAAGCGCGTCGCTCTCAAAGACTGCGTAAACGTCGTGCTGCGGCCCGCGCGAAACTGGACAGGGAAGGTCGTACCGCGGATACACCTAAGGCTCCAATCGTAGCCGCTGAGCTGGAGTGGTTGGATCCGACTGTTGCGGGCGCTGTATTACCGACATTCAAGGTCACCAGCCGTCTTCCATCCGCAGGAGCAAATCCATGAAGGCCAACGAAAAGCTCCAGACTCCATTTTCTCTGCGCCATCACTTCATACTCAGCCCACAGGCAGACCGAGCGCTGACTCGACTGGCTGAGGTCCATGGTGATACCCGGCGCTCAGGGACTAGCAAGGGATTGGTCATCCAAGGGCCGAGCGGTGTGGGCAAAAGTACCTTGATCAAGGAGTACGTCAGGGAACTGGAATCAGCACAAGGGAATGAGGCGGAGAAGCGCTCCGTACTGGTTGTGGAAATCCCTTCCTCGCCCACCAAAAAGAATTTGGCGACTGCGATGTTGACCGCGTTGAACGATCCCTATGCGGATGCGCGCAGCCATTCGGCAGAAGCCAAATTCGCCCGGATCATTCTGCTCTTGACCAATCTGAAGGTTGAAGTTGTCGTCCTAGACGAAGCGCAGCATCTGGTTGACTACAAGCGCAACGATGCCTACGAGGCGGCAGACTGGATCAAGAGCATGATGAACGATACCAGCATCACCTTTGTTCTTGTCGGGCTGAAGAGGACTGAAGGCTTGCTCTGGGCAAATGAACAGTTGCGGCGAAGGTTCTCGGCAACCGTTGATTACAACCGATTCGTTCTCACTGAAGCTACTTGGACCCAGTTCGCGATGCTGCTCCAGGTCATTCGGGACTTGCTGCCGGTCAGGTCGATCGAGTTGTCGGAAAAGCAAATGATCCGGCGGTTCCATCTTGCGTCATTTGGCTTGATTGATCACCTGATCAAGATCTTGGATCGCGCCGTTTGGTTGGTTCAGAACCGGAAATCGGAGGGCATTAGCCTTGAGGTACTTGCCGAGGCATTTCGGGACGAAGTCTGGAGCGGGGCTCCTGAAGAGCGTAATCCGTTTGATCCTGCATTCGACTTCAAACCGTTGATTGGGGGGCATGAGCCCTTCGAAAACTTCGACGTCATTGCTGCTTGATGCTAGTTGGTACCTGGGGGGAAACCCCGGGTACCAGCCGTACACGGTGATCCTGCTGGTGTCTATTTGGAAGGAATCAGATTGATGTTTGGTCTGTTGATAAACCCCAAGCCCATGTGCGATGAGAGCCTGGTGGGTTACTTGCATCGCTTAGGTCGAAGTAATGGTCTCTTGAATGGTGAGCTAATCAAGCTGTTCAAAAAATCCAGTGATGAGCGCGTGTCTGAATGGCTGAGTGAGTTTTCCAGGCCTGCCAGTTGGCCCTCGATGACCAAAGAGATTCGCCACCCTAAAAACGACAATATGAAGGTATGGTCGGTAACACATCTCAAATACTGTCCTGTGTGTTTGGCAGAGGCGGCTTACTGGCGTGAATCTTGGGGGCTTGCACTTGCTACGACGTGCTCAATACACAAGGTCGGGCTTCAGTATCAATGCTCGAACTGCCTGCTGAGGATCGGTTCAAGTGCCCTGCTCACCCAAAGCTGCGGTTGCTGTGGGCATTCACTCATTGAAACAAACACTTCAGCCTCGGTTGCCGATGAGCAGCGTTTATGGATTACAAAATTACTGGAAGATCGTTTGCTGATGAATGGACGCTCATATAGGAAGGAGTTTGAACTCCTATCCTATGAACAGCTGCACACTTTAGCCATGCGCATTGGAGTGAGGAGCGCTCATCGGGAATCTCGTAAACCTATGAAGCTAGCGGCAACTGCTTCGCTTGAAATAGCCCCTGCTTTGGCTCAAGCAGCTGGCCAGGTATTGATGAACTGGCCTCAGGGGTTTCAAGATTTATTGAGTGACCTCAGGGCTGCACGGGAAAGAGGATCAAGTTGGAAGTTGCCTACTGCGTTCGGGCCAATATATAGAGATATTTACAACGAGCTGAGTGAGCCGTGCTTTGATTTTCTTCGTGCTGAATTTGAAAGTTACGTTATCCAGGAGTGGGATGCTCCGTTAGCAAGAAGAAATCGCAATTTGAGCGCTATTGCCTTGCGTCAGTATCGATGGGTTTCTTTAAAGGAAGCCTCTAAAATCACGAAGTTGCCAGCGTCTTTTTTGCGTAGGATGCAAATATCCGAGGAGCTTGATGTTCGAACTTTTACTTACGGCAGTGGAAAAGTCACAACGGTCGTAAATATCGATCACGTCCGTCAACTGTCGCCTCGCATGCGCGACCCGCTTAATTTAAAAGAGACCGCCCATTTGCTTTGTATTAGCGAGGACAGGGTTCGTCAGCTCTTAAATGCGGGAATACTCAAGACTATTGGCCAGGTTCCTCACCGTGGCGAAAAATGGTTTATCGATTTTGATTCAATTAGCTCACTCATTCCAAGGAGTTTCGGAGGCGAGCCCGGTTTAGGTTTCGTTAGCGTTTCCTATTTCGCCAAGCATTACCTGCCTACAACTGAGGGGTTTCCCGCGTTGATGAGGGCGATACAGTCTGGTGAGGTACCGGCCGTTTGTGTGGGAAATGATAAGAGATTTTGCATTGGGAAATGGTTGATAAACCCAATCGAAGTCAAGCATCTCAATGAAGAGATACCTCAAATGGCGGGGCATGCAGCGCAAATATCGGTCGTCGATGCTGCAAAGCTGCTTGGGGTTAAACAGGAAGTGGGTTACGCCTTGGTACGCTTAGGTTTGCTACGTAGCGTGACGGTTGAATGTGGTAGGCGGGTAGCTAGGATGGTCCGTTCCAACGCAATAAACCGCTTCAATAAAAACTATATCCTCGCCCCTGAAATGCTGACTGCGATGGGGACGACATCTTGTAAGTACGTGCGAGAGTACTTGCGGAGAAATGGTTTCAAGCCTGTAGCAGGCCCAACACTTGTGAGCGCTCAGTGTCGGCAATACGTGTGGAAAAGAAGTAAAAGACTTCTCGATTGCTTGGCTTTGGTGGCTGATCGCTAGCCGCTGCTTAGATATACTCATGTAATAGCTCTTGTCCCCCCTTCACCTCAAGGAAATCTCAATGTCCCGTTTGGCAGAATATCGAAAGCTCGAACAGCAACTGGCCAGTCAGCTGGCTGAGCTCGAATCAATGAAAAGCGATTCAGGCCTGAAAAAGGAAATGGAGTTTGAGAGCAAGCTTCGTGCATTGCTTGGCAAATACGGCTTCAGTCTGAAGAATGTTATCAACATCCTTGATCCTGAGGCAGGACGTCGTGCTCCTGTTGCTGCTGCGCCAAAAGTAGTCCGCAAAGCTCGTGATGTGAAGATCTACAAAAATCCGAATTCGGGCGAGCTGATCGAAACCAAAGGCGGCAACCATCGTCAGCTGAAAGAGTGGAAAAACGAGTTTGGTGCAGACGTTGTCGAGTCGTGGCGCACTCAGTAAGCAGGTAACGCTATCCTCAGCCTTTCAAGCAGTACTGCATCCATACCCCTCTTTTGAGGGGTATTTTTATTTGCGCACGGCGTCAGCCGCCATGGCCAGATCGCTGATTGACATGCCAGTACAACTCACTGCTTCAGTGATAGGTCTGCTTGCCCCGCCGGATCACCTGTTCATTCTGAAATATTGCTCATCGCGTTAGTTCAGGTGGCTTTCCAACGCTTGGAACCCGCTCGGGAGGCATAAGTTTCAAACGCAAAATTCTTTAAAAACAATGCATTTGGCGAGTTCAAGGTCATGCACGGAAGGCATGCTTGAGTCGTACACCCAAAGCGCTAATTCCCCCCTGATCTCTTTGGCTTTGATGTTTTACTCAGTGGGGCAAATTTGAACAATTCTGTCGGTTTTCTTTTTGCCCCGAATCCTTATGAGACATTGCACAGCAATGGAATTTGGCTGTGCCAGCGGACCTCTGTGGCGGTCCGTTTTTTACAGGCAATGTTGATTTAACTGCCGCTGTTCTGTTGGCCGTTATTTCAATGTCGAGTTCTCGGCTTTGTCTTTCGATGGATCGAATATGAATTTCTTATCGCCACGGGGCCGACTTTTTCTGGGGCTGTCACTGTTGGGGCTCAGTGCTCAAGGCAGTGTGTATGCGGCGTCCACCCCGGGTGAAACCGACCTGATCCGTCAACGCCAGAACCTTCTGCTCGAAGAACAGCGTCGGCGTCTGGAGGAACTCAAGGAGTTGCCCGGCAAAGAGGTCGCTCCCACCGTACCGACTGCCCCGGTCGATACGCGTTGTTTCCCGATCAAGAGCATCGAACTCAAGGACGCTGATAGCCTTTCTGCCAGCGAGCAGGAACACCTGCTCAAGCCCTATATCGGCCAGTGCCTGGGCGTCGGTCAGCTCAATGAGCTGCTCAAAGTCATCACCGATCACTACATCGAGAAAGGCCTGGTGACCAGTCGTGCCTATCTGCCGGAGCAGGATCTGTCCGACGGTCATCTGAAAATAATCGTGGTCGAGGGGCGGCTTGAGGGGGTGAGGGGTGCAGCCGACAACCAACTGTCCGAGCGCGAGCTGGCCATGGCCTTTCCCGGCAAGGTCGGCGCACTGGTCAACCTGCGGGAGATCGAGCAGGCGATCGACCAGCTCAATCGCTTGCCTTCCAATCAGGCGCAAATGGAATTGTCCCCGGGCCAGGAGCTTGGAGGCAGTGAGGTTCTGGTCAAGAACACGCCACAAAAGCCTTGGCGTGCCAGTTTGTCGCGCAATAACGACGGGCAGAAAAGCACCGGCGAGCAGCAGTGGAACACCGGTTTTGAATGGGACAGCCCACTGGGCCTGGCGGATCAACTGATCCTGCATGGGGGCCATGACGCGATCAGCGATCACCAGAAAACCTCGAAGAACGCGATGCTCTATTACAACGTTCCCTGGGGCTGGTGGAACTTCAGTTACACCTACAGCCAGAGCGAGTACCGCGCCCTGGCCCAGGCCAACGGCTTCGACTTCAAGCAGACCGGCGATAGCCAGAATCACCAGTTGCGTGCCGAGCGCGTGATCCACCGCGATGCGGTGAGCAAGACCTCGCTCAATGCTGGCCTGGCTTATTTGCGCACCAACAATTTCATCGAAGACAGCAAGCTCGAACTGAGCAGTAACCGTATCAGCGAGGCCCAGTTCGGCATCAACCACGGTCGGCGCATCGGCAGCGCCTTCGTCAACCTTGATCTGGGGATGCAGAACGGTATTGGCGCCTTCGATGCCCAGAGCAATGGCCATCCCGGCCCCGGCGAGCCGGATGCGCGCTACCGCAAATACACCGCCACCCTGAGCTATCTGCAGCCGTTCACGTTGTGGGGCGAATCCTTCAGTTTCACCAGCCTGATGACCGGCCAACGCAGCGAGGATGTGCTGTTCAGCCCGCAGCGTTTGAGCCTAGGTGGTTCATCGTCGGTGCGCGGCTACAAGGATCAAACCCTCACCGGCGACAGCGGCGGTTACTGGCGCAACGACCTGCGCTGGAGCCGGCCGGTGACCCTTGGCTGGTTGCGCCCGGTGTTTGGCGAGTACGGCGCCAGTGTGGGCTATGACCAGGGCGTGATCCGCAATGACCGTTACAACGACAACGTGCATGGCCGGGTGTCCAGCAACTCGCTGGAGCTGTTTGCCCGGGGGCAGTACGTGTCGACCCGCGTGACCTTCGCCCATTCCCTGGAACGCCCGAACGTGATCACTGAGCGCGAAGCGCCGATCTATTTCAGCCTGGATTTCTTTCTTTGATTGAAGCTTTTTCGAGGCCTTCGACATGTACGCTCGCCACCTTGCTCTGCTGGCTCGCCAGCCTTCTGCCGCCCTGAATACCCACGAGCACTTCTGCGGCCTGTCCAAGCGTGGCCTGGCGTTCATTCTGGCCAACGCCATGTTCTGGCAACCGCTGTGGGCCCAGGCGGACGGCATCGTGGTCAGCGCGCCGGGCACCAGCCTGGGCCAGGCGGGCAACGGCGTACCTATCGTCAATATCGCCGCGCCTAACGGCAGTGGCCTGTCGCATAACCAGTTCAAGGATTACAACGTCGGTAGCAACGGCGTCATTCTCAATAACGCCGCGGTCCGCACTCAGGACACACAACTGGGCGGCATCATCCTCGGTAACCCGAACCTCAAGGGCGCTGCGGCACAAACCATTCTCAACGAAGTCAACGGCGGTAGCCCCAGCCAACTGCGCGGTTACACGGAGGTGGCCGGCCAGTCGGCCCATGTCATCGTCGCCAACCCCTACGGCATCAGCTGCAACGGCTGTGGCTTTATCAACACCCCGAAAGCCACCTTGACCACCGGTAAACCGGTGATCGAGAACGGCCAGCTCAGCCGCTATCAGGTCGATCAAGGCCAGGTGGTGATTGAGGGAAGCGGGATCGATGCCAGTAACATCGACAGCTTCGAAATCATCACCCGCAGCGCCCAGATCAACGCGCAGATCAACGCCAAGCATCTGGCGGTGATCGCTGGTGCCAACGACGTTGACGCCACTACCCTGAACGCCACCGCCCGCGCCGCCAACCCGGCGGACGCTCCACAATTGGCGATCGACTCCAGCGCTCTGGGCGGCATGTACGCTGGGGCAATCAAACTGGTGGGTACCGAGGCGGGTGTTGGGGTGAAGCTGGCCGGTAATCTCGCGGCCAGCGGCGGTGATATCCAGATCGATGCCAACGGGCGATTGAGCATGGCGCAGGCCGCCGCGACAGGGGCCATCGCCGTCAAGGCCGCCAGTGTGGACGTGCAAGGACCGGTGTATGCCGGCACCACCCTGGACGTTAATAGCCGGGGCGACCTCAACAGCCAGAAAACCTTGGCCGCCCGCGACCGTATCAGCCTTTCCAGCGGTGGTCAGCTGACCAACCACGACATCGTCGAGGCCGGGGTCAACGCCGACAACAGCCGTAACAGCAGTGGCGACCTCTACGTCACCACACAGGTGCTCAACAACAGCGGCACCAGCCTGATTGCCAGTCGCAACCTGACCGTCAGCGCGACTCAAGCCCTGAACAATCAGGGTGGCACCTTGAGCGCCAAACAAGCGGCGACGATCAGCACCGGCACCCTGGATAACCAGAACCAAGGTAGGGTGCTGAGTACCGGCAGCCTGAACGTCAACGCCAACCAGCTGCTCAATGCCCAAGGCGGCCTGGTGACCAGCAGTGGCCCGTTGAGCGCGACCATCGGCCAGCTGAACAACCGCAGTGGCGAGTTCTCCAGCCTGGACGCCATGGCCCTGAATGTCGCCAGTCTGGATAACGTGGCAGGCTTGGTCTCGACTGGAAAAAGCCTGAGCCTGACCGCCAGCGGCGCGATCAACAATCAGAATGGTCAGCTCACCAGCCAGGAGGCACTCGACCTCAAGGCCGGTGCGCTGGACAACAGTGCCGCGGGGCGTGTTGCCAGTAACCAGGCAATGACCGTGCAGGTCGATCAGGCTCTGGTCAATGCCAAGGGCGTGATCGCGGCCGGTACGTTGGACCTGCGCAGCATGATGCTGGATAACCGCGAAGGCCTGCTCAGCAGCCGTGGCGAAGCGAAGGTGATGGTGGCCGGGGCTTTTCAGAACCAGGCCGGCATCCTGATCGGGGACGGTAATACCCAACTGAGCGCCGCTCGCCTGGATAACAGCGGCGGGCAGATCTCCAGCAAAAAAGACCTTACTGCGCACCTTGCCGACAGCAGCAATCAAAACGGTTCGCTGGTTGCCGAAGGTACGCTCAAGCTCGACGGCACTACCCTGGATAACCGCCAAAACGGCCTGGTCGGCGCCACACAAGGCGTCGAACTCAAGGTCGGCAGTGTCGATAACCGTGGCGGCGAAGTCTCGAGCAAAGGCACAGTCAGCCTGAGCGGCCAGCAGCTGGATAACAGCGATGGCGGCCGGGTGACGGCGGGCACCAATCTGACGTTGGCGGTGGATCAGGTGCTGAACCGCAATCAGGGGCAGCTCAGCGCCCAGACCGGTTTGAGCCTCCTGGGCCAACGTCTGGACAACAGCGGTGGCAGCCTGCTCAGCCAACAGGGTGTCGATATCAAGCTCAGCGGCGATGCTGACAACCGTCAAGGTCTGATCAGCAGTGAAGGCGTGCTGAGCGTACAGGCGGCGAATCTCGACAATCGCCTGGGCAGTCTGTCCAGTGCAGGCCCCTTATCGGTAACGACACAGCAGGCGGTGAATAACCAGGGCGGTCAACTGGTCACCGATGGCACCCTGGAGGTGCGCAGTGCCAGCCTGGACAACAGCCAGAAGGGCACCCTCAGCAGCCTGGGGGCCCTGAAGATCAGCACCGGCGCGCTCGACAATAGTCACTCCGGTACGGTCAGCACCCGTGACACCCTGGAGATCAGTGCCGGACAGCTGACCAACCAGGACGGTGGGAGCCTCAGCAGCAGCAAAGCGCTGACGGCCAAGGTCAGCGGCCTGGATCAGCAAGGTGGCCAACTCGTCAGTGAAACCTCGGTGGACCTGGACCTGAATCATGGCCAGTTGAACAACCAGGGCGGCCTGATCAATGCGCCGCTGCTGATGCTGAACAACCTCAAGGGAGTGAATAACCAGGGCGGGGAAATCTCCAGCGCCCAGGCCTTCACCCTGGCTGCCGAAAGTCTGGACAACAGCAATGGCAAGCTGCTGAGCAACCAGGCCCTGACCCTGCGCATCGAACAGGTCCTGAACAACCTCACCGGCCTGATTGCTGCCCAGTCCATCGATGGCCGTGCCGCCAGCCTGGACAACAGCGGCGGCACCCTGACCAGTCGCAGTGACTTGCTGCTGAACGTTGCAGGCCAGCTCAGCAACCAGAACGACGGGCTGATCAATGCCACCAACACCCTGACCCTCAACAGTACGGGTTTGAACAACCAGCAGGGTTCGCTGCTGGGCAGTGCCATTGCCATCGACCTCGGCCAGTCCACCGGTGACCTGAACAACAGTGCCGGGCTGATCACCACCGCCGGTTCGCTGACCATCACGCACCTGCGTGACCTGAACAACCAGGATGGCGAAATCTCCAGCACGCAAAGCCTGGACCTGACCGGCCGTACCCTGGATAACAGCCGCGGTAAGCTGATCAGCAACCAGTTGCTGACCCTCAATGGCGGCAGCCTGATCAACCAGGGCGGCCTGATCTCCGGCTGGCAAGGCCTGATCGTCAAAGGCAACGACCTGGATAACCGCAACAGCGGCACCCTTTCCAGCCGTGATGGCGACCTTGATATCGAGCTGAGCAATCAACTGCTCAACAGTGGCTCCGGCGCCCTGGTCAGCCAAAAACAACTGACCGTCAAGGCCGCCAGCCTCGACAACAGCGCCCAGGGCATTGTCTCCAGCGGCGGCGAGCAAGCCCTGGTCGTCGACGGCGAGCTTAACAACGCCCAGGGCGGCCTGATCGACAGTGGCACAGCCCTCGACGTGCAGGCGCAGACCCTGAATAACAGCGGCGGCGCCATTCAGGCGCAGCAGCAGATCAGCATCACTGGCAGTGCTCTCGATAACAGCGCCGGCACCCTGAGCGGCAATGGCGCGGTCACTCTGGATCTGCTCGGCGCCTTGACCAATACCAACGGCAAGCTCGCCAGCGGCGACACGTTGCTGATCAAGCGCTCCAGCCGGATCGACAACCAAGGCGGTCAACTGGCCAGCCAGGGTTTGCTCACCCTGTTGACCGGCACCCTGGATAACCGCAATCGCGGCACGGTGGCGGCGTCCCAGGCGCTATCGCTGACGGCTACGGACGCGGTGCAGAACAGTGGCGATGGCCTGATCTACAGCCAGAGCGCCGATCTTTCCCTTAAGGCTGACAGCCTCGATAACGCCAAGGGCGCTATCCAGAGTCAGACCGGTCTGAGCCTCGACGTCGCAGGGGATATCGACAACCAGAGCGGTAAGGTCATTGCCCAGACCGGCGATGTCAGCCTCAAGGCCAACATGATCGATAACCGCGGTGGCGTCCTGGCCAGTCTCCAGGGTGCCCTCGAAGCCCGCACCGTTGGTGTACTGCGCAATGGCTACGACCTGAACAACAACCGCCAGGGTGGCATCGTCCAGGCCCAGAGTTTGAACCTCACCACCGGCAGGATTGATAACAATGGCGGACGTATCTCCGCGCAAACTGGCGATGCCGTGGTCACCACCGGCGACTTCGACAACCGCGATGGCGGCCTGTATGGCAAAGGCGCGCTCAAGGTCACGGGCAACAACTTCGACAACAGCGGCGAGGTGCGTGGCCAAGTGGCCGCAGGCCTGATCGACCTCAACCTCAGCGGTGCCCTGAACAACCAAAAAGGCATTATCGAAAGCGACAGTACTCTGAAAGTACTCGCCGCCAGTGTGGACAACCAGAATGGCCAACTGCGGGCCCTGGGCACGGGCGGTACGACCGAGTTCCAGATCGGGGGGCTGTTCGATAACCGCAATGGCACCCTGGAAACCGCCAACCAGGATTTTGAGTTCCAGGCCGGTAGTTTTGAGAACGCCGGCGGTACCGTGCTGCATGTCGGCGCAGGCACCTTCGACATCGCCATGGCCAACCTCAATAACGCCAGCGGTAGCCTGATCACCCGCGGCAGCCTGACGGTCGACCAGGACAGCTGGAGCAACAGCAGCGTGATCCAGGCCGGGCAATTGACGGTCAAGGTCAACAACCTCACCCAGACTGCCGACGGCCAGTTGCTGGCCTCTGACCACTTCACCGGCAGCGGCGTCAACTGGAACACTGCGGGCTTGATCGCCAGTGACGGCAGCTTCGACCTGAGCCTGGCGGGCAGCCTGAACGGCAGCGGTCGTATCAGCAGCCTGGGGGCCATGAACCTCGCGCTTGGGCAACTTGACCTCGGCAGCACCGCCAGCCTGGCCGGCGGTGGCGATACCACCGTGAAGGTCAGTGGCTTGCTCAACAACTCGGGGCGCCTGACCTCGGCCGCCGATCTCACCCTGAGCGCTGCGAGTGTCAACAACTACGGCACCCTGGGCAGTGCGCAGCAGCTCACCCTGACTACCGGGGCGCTGCTCAATGACCATGCGCTGATCTTCAGCGGCGGCGATATGAGCCTGCGGCTGGATTCGCTGAACAACAGCTACGCCGATATCTACAGCCTGGGCAACCTGAGCATTGACCGTGACGGCCAGGGCGGGTTGGCCAGCAGCATTCTCAATAGCTCTGCGAACCTTCAGAGCGACGGCAATATGAGCCTGGCGGCGAGTACGATCCAGAACGTCCGCGCCATCCTCACCACCAGCAACCCAGGCATTTACACCGCCAGGATTAGCGAAATCGCCTGTATCGAAGGCGTCAACGCCGGCGACTGCGGCGGCAAGCGTAACCACGTCTGGGAGCTTGTCCAGCGCGACAAATTCGAGGTCACCGAGGCCAGTGCCGCGTCCAGCATCACCTCCGGCGGCAACCTGAACATCCAGGGTGGCGACCTGCTGAACCAGAGCAGCACCATCGCCACCGCGGGCAACCTGGTGGCTACGGTCAACAACCTGACCAACAGCGGCATCGAAACCGGGGAAACCGAAACCACGCGGGTATTCATCTCAGAGCGGACGAGTAACGCTGGACGCTGGTACGACGCGGCCGATGCTGTCACCGACAAATACTGGTTCGAGAGCCCGGGTTACACCCCTGATGATCTGGGTGGCTTGCAGGCCGCTATCAGCCGCTTTATCGGGATAGCTGAATCCGAGCTGACAGGACTCGGCAAGACGCAAACACTGGCCACCAGCGATCAAAGCTACGCCGCGGTGATCCAAGCGGGCGGCGGGGTGAACATCCAGGCGCAGAACAACATCGACAACAGCGTGGTTCGTCCTGGCTACACCTATGTTGGCAGCGGCACCAAAACCGATACCGGCGCCTCGGGCGCGAGCGGTGCAAGTGGCTACTCGACCCGCATCACCCTCAACCAGCAATTACCACCAGACCTGGCCCAGCAACAGGTCAACCCGCTGAGCCTGCCGGGGTTCAGCCTGCCGACTGGGCAGAATGGGTTGTTCCGTCTGAGTGGGGAAACCAGCAGCACCCCGGTCAACAGTGGACCGCAAAGCTGGACCCTGGGGGCGGCCGCCATTAGTGCGGCACAGCGTCAGCAGGGCCTGCCAGGCAACCAGGGGCAGGCTATCCAGTCAGGCAATACGGCCGCGGCGGTGGTCGGCCCGATCACCGCCGCCGTTGGGCAAAGTATCAATCGTGTACAGGGCCTACCCGACACTGCTGGTCGTTCCAACCCGAACAAATACCTGATCGAAACCAACCCGGCCCTCACCGACCTCAAGCAATTCATGAGCTCGGACTACCTGCTGTCCAACCTGGGCTACAACCCCGATGACAGCTGGAAGCGCCTGGGCGATGGCCTCTATGAACAACGGCTGATCCAGCAGGCCGTGGTAGCCCGTACCGGCCAGCGTTTCATCGATGGCCAGACTTCCGACGAGGCGTTGTTCAAGTACCTGATGGACAACGCCCTCAAGAGCCAGCAGCAGCTCAACCTGGCGGTCGGCGTCAGCCTGACCGCGGAACAGGTCGCGGCCCTGACCCATGACATCGTCTGGATGGAAACCGCCGAAGTCAACGGCGAGCAGGTGCTGGTGCCGGTGCTGTACCTGGCCCAGGCCAACAACCGTCTGGCGCCCGATGGCGCGCTGATTGCCGGTAGCGATGTCAACCTGATCACCGGCCAGGACCTGCACAACGCCGGCACCTTGCGCGCCACGGCCAACCTGTCGGCCCAGGTCGGTCAGAACCTGGTCAACAGCGGCCTGGTGGAGGCCGGCAAACGCCTGGACCTGCTGGCCGGCAACAACCTGACCAACAAAGCGGGCGGCATCATCGCCGGACGCGACGTCAGCCTGACCAGCGTCAACGGCGACCTGCTTAACGAGCGCACGGTCACCACCCACGAGAGCAGCAGTGGTTATCGCAGCGAACGCACCGACTTCGTCGACAGCGCCGCGCGCATCGAGGCGGCCAACAACCTGAGCCTCACTGCCGGGCGCGACGTCAACAACGTCGGTGGCGTGCTGAAAAGCGGCGCCGACACCACGATCAAGGCAGGGCGGGATGTCAACATCGCCTCCGCCGAGCAGATCGTCAGCGGTCAACGCGGTGCTCACCGCGATCAAACCATCACCCAGTACGGCTCCACCCTCGAAGCGGGCCGCGATCTGACGGTCAGTGCCGGTCGTGATATCAGTGCGATTGCCAGCCAGATCGAGGCCAAGCGCGATATCGCCCTCGCGGCCACCGAAAACCTGACCCTGGCCTCGGCCGCGGATGAGCAGCATTCCTACAACAAGACCAAGAAGGTCACCAGCCAGGAGGACCATGTCAGCCAGGTGGCCACCACTGTGACGGCGGGCGGTGACGTCACCCTCAGTGCGGGCAAGGACTTGGCATTGATTGCCAGTCGGGTTACGGCGGGTAATGACGCGTACCTGGTCGCGGGCGAAAAACTCGAACTGTTGGCCGCGCAAGACAGCGATTACTCGCTGTACGACATGAAGAAAAAAGGCAGTTGGGGCAGCAAGAAAACCCAGCGCGACGAAGTCACCGATGTGAAAAACATCGTCAGTGAGATCAAGACCGGGGGGATCTGACCCTCCAGAGTGGCGGGGATCAGAAGTACCAGGCGGCGAAGCTGGAGAGCGGCAAGGACCTGGCCCTGATCAGCGGTGGGGCGATCACCTTTGAAGCAGTGAAGGATCTGCATCAGGAGAGCCACGAGAAGAGCAGTAGCAACCTGGCCTGGAACAGCGCCAAAGGTAAAGGTACGACCGATGAGGCTCTGCGCCAGACTGAAATCGTCGCTCAAGGGAAGTTGGCCATTCAGGCCGTAGATGGCTTGAACATCGACATCAAGCAAATCGACCAGAAGTCGGTAAGTCAGACCATTGACGCAATGGTCCAGGCAGATCCGCAATTGGCTTGGTTGAAAGAGGCTGAGCAGCGCGGTGATGTGGACTGGCGCAAGGTGCAGGAAGCCCACGACAGCTTCAAGTACAGCCACTCGGGCCTCGGCCAAGGGGCGATGCTGGCGATCATGATCATTGTGACGGCCTTGACGGCGGGGGCCGCGAGCGCTGCCTTGGGCACGGCGGCTGGAGCCACGGCAGGTTCCGGAACGGCAATGGCGGCGGCCGGCACCTCGGCTGCGGGTACTGCGGCGGCCGCTGGCTGGGCGAACGTCGCGGCTACCGCAGTGGTGACATCGGCAGCCAGTGGCGCAGTGATCAGTACGATCAACAACAAGGGCAATCTGGGGGCGGTCATTAAAGATGTCACCTCCAGTGACAGCCTGAAGAACTACGCGATAGCCGGTGTGAGCGGTGGTATTGGCGGACAGAGTATCGGTGTTCGCTTGGCGGTTAACTCAGCGCTGAAAACCGTCACAAACGGCGGAAAGTTCAAAGACAACCTGAACCAGGCAGTGGTCGGCTTAGTAGCCGATGCTTTGAGTGGGGCTATCTATGAACAGGTGGGCGACCGTTTGGCGGGCACAGGCTTGCCGAGCAAAGTTGCAGTGCATGCCATCGTTGGTGGTTTGATCGGCGAGGCCGCAGGCGGAGACTTCACGACCGCAGCGTTGGCTGCAGGCGCGAACAAGGCGTTGATCCAGAAATTCGGCGATGAAATTTTCCCGGGCGTAGCACATGAAGAAGTGCTAGCAATGACCTCGCAGCTGTTGGGCATGACGGTCGCTGCGGCGGCTGGTGGAAGTGACAAGGATCAGCAGGTTGCAGGTTGGGTTGCGCAGCAGGCAACGGTTTATAACTACCTGGAACACAATGAGGTCGAAGCTTTCATCCAGGAGGCACGGGGGTGTTCTGCTAGCAATACTTGTGATCAGGTTAGAGATAAATATGCCGATCTGAATAACGCTAACGATAAACGCCTTAACGCTTACTGCGAAGCCGACCCAGCAGGATGTTATTCGGCCTACCAGAGCTTTGTTGCAGAATTTAATCAAACGCATGAACTCATTTCGCAGGCACGAGCAGCCAGCGATATTTCTGAGGACATGAAACGTGTGCTGGGTGCTGCTCAACTGTTTAACATGACTGCTCAACTGCGGATTGTGGCAGGAGGAATAGCCTCTGGGGCCGTACAGTCAGCAAGTGACTTTGCTGCTGGGTTAGGCTTCAATGTAGCCCCCGAGACGGTGGGTAACGTTACCCAATGGGCGACTATACTCGTTGGCGCGAGGAAGACGATCCAAGGTGCAAACGGGACGGCTGGGCTAGACAAGCAAGCAGATACTTTCTTCGGGCAGCAACGAACGTACTGGTCACAAGAACCAGTGCAGTTTAGCGGGAACAAGGTATATCAAAGGAATGACCTCATAGACCCCAGCAGGGTTGACGCAAGTACTGGCTTTACTAACAAACAGTTGATGGAAAACGGCTTGGCACCGTATGGTACTGACGGGAAGAAAGTAAATCTTCACCACATGCTTCAGACGCAGGATGGTCCAATTGCTGAGGTTACCCAGAGTTTCCACCAGAAGAACAGCGGTGTGATTCACATCAACTCTGGTAGCGAAATTCCGTCTGGGATCAACCGGGCGCAATTTGAAAAATGGAAGAAAGATTATTGGAAGTCCAGATCTTTGGACTTTTGACTGGGAGATGCTGCGATGATTGTTGATATTCACTCAGCTATTGCCGAGCTTAAAAGCGTCAGAATGAGGTTACCTGTGCAGCAGGAACTGCCAGGCGAGAGTCTCCTGGACTCCTATGAAAAAGAACTAGGGATGACCATTTCTGGTGAGTATAGAGTTTTTCTCAAGGAGGCCAGTGATAGTGTTTTTAATGGGAAGGACGCACTAAGAGTTACTTCTGCACAAAATCATCCTAGAGAGCTCTTACATGCCGCAAGAGAGGCTTGGAGCGCCGGACTCCCTAAAACATGGCTTCCATTTTGTGAGGATAATGGAAATTACTACTGTATATCGGATGAAGGAGATATCAGGTTTTGGGCGCACGATGGTATATCCTCAGAAAGTTGGCCAACTCTAGGTGCTTGGATTAAGGCTGTCTGGATTGATGAACAGTGAAGGGTAAATACTTACATGTAGAGCTAGCAGGCTTTCCGGAAAGGGCACGTTACCGACTGTTTACAAATGAGATGCGCAATTCGTAAACAATCGGCCGTTCCAAAGGAGAAACCCCTTTGAACCCCGAAGCCTAACATGTTGCGCTTGTTGGCCCCTAGCTGTCCGATGGCTTTACCTCCGAACTACTAGTTTTTTGTCGTCGGCTGGTTTAGTTGTTTTCCGGAACTGGTGAACAGGTAATTAAGAATGACTGCTCGCATCGCGTCACTCTAACTCCATCTGGCTGAGATAACGCTTGACATGGGGTAACTGACCGAATTCAAGGTGTCCACATTCCATGGAGTATGGACACTTCTCATTTCGGATCAGGGAAAAGGTCAAGTGCTTTTTTCGTTTTGTAGTGGCCTAATGAAGTCTGACGCTTATTTGGCTAGAAATGCCGGTTAAGGTCTCTACTCAGACTATGATGAGGACATTGAGTGTTTCTTGGAAAGTCTTTTATGAAAGGTCGGCGGAAAGCTAAAAATCTTCGATTGGAATTGATAAGGTGGTTCGAGCAGGAAGCACGCCTCGCTGCGCCCTTCCCTTCGAAGAATCAGAGGCGACAGAAGAACCCCTATGGGCCTCACATGTACTTAGAGTAGATAGAAAATGCTCTGCGAAGCGTACGAAGTGGCATAGTCGACGTCGCAGATATTTTAACGTTATGCATGGAGGGTAAGGAGTATGGCGTCCCTAGACAATTGAGCTCGGAACGCAAAACTTGTCACATAAGCTAGATGCGAGCGCGTTTATCGGAGCTCAGCATTAGGATTGGCTCTGACGGCGTATCGAGTAGTAAGCCCAAGCAAGTAACCTCCATACTAGAGAGATACCTGCGTAAATTCGCTTTACCAACCAATAAAGTAGGCTCATAAGAATTTGCCTTTCAGTGCCTGGCCTATTATCCATATCGACAATGCGAGTAGTGGAGTTGGCGATCTTCCCCCCCACCACAGTCGAGAAAATTATAAAGAATAGCCATCTATAGTGTTTGTCTGTCTCGTTGTTCCCAATGGTGGATATCAGTTTCTCTTGCTGAGCTCGGAAAACTACCAGGGAGGGAACAATACATTCAGAAGCAAGGGCAACAGTTTTTGAAATAATGTATTTGTCTACGAGACCCGTTGGCGGGTCAGGAAATGCAGCGCAATAGGCGGCAGGTACCTGCTGGCAGAAGCCAGACGCAGCGGTACTTCTAGAAACACCCTCGCGTAGTTGTTCAACAGGACAACGCTTATTATTGTAGCTCTGTATCTCTTTTCGTATCTGGATAATATCTTCATCCGAGATATGACCCCAAGTTGGTACATATATGTCACGACTGGTGTGAGGGCCAAATTCTTTATAGGACTTGTGGTGATAGGCTGCATAATCGTTCAGCTGCTGCTGGACGCGAGATGCCCAGCGGCACGAAGCTAGATTGGTTAAGCCAGACTCTAAGCAGTAAGCATCATACTCACGGACCTGGCGTAACAAGTACAGACTTGCATTGCGTGAAGTGTAACTAGACTCAGCCAGCTCTTGTGAGTCTTCATGTGAACCAGAGTCAGCCACGAAGAAGATCCCCGTTAGAATCGCTGCTAAAAACCAGATGTGATCATAGAAGTGGCGGAAGCGGTCATTTAGTTTGAATGTGTCATATAAAATAACTGTCAAACACCAGCCAAAGATAACGCCAAGTACAGTGAGTGGCATGAAGCCGAAAGCACTGCCTAAAGAGCCAGTCCCGCCTACGTTGTATTTGCTTGGGGTAAGATTAAAATCAGGCAGGACTCCTGAAACACTTAGAAAACCAGGCGCTAGCAGTGCCAAGGCCACGAATGCGAGTCCTTTTTTTCTGCCAAGAATATACCCTGCAAACAAAACCCCAGGAATTGCACAGAGCGAAAGCAGAATTAAGGCGGCGAGGGCAGGTAATACTGCTTGGCCTGGAGCGAATCCACCGACCAAACTCCCGTCGGCAGTTTTTTCAATGAATCCTGTAGAGGAAAGTCCCAGGCCATCTAGGGTTTGATGAAGACTATATGCCGCGCCGTGGAAGAATCGTACATATGGACTGAAGAACTCTATCAGCATATAGAAAATCTCATTGGAGTTTTTCGCTCTCTGGCTATTTCTCTTTTTTGGATGCCTTTGTGGGGGCACGAGGAGGAAGAACCTCGCAGGCCAAAATGAAGCAGTAAGCGTATGAGTACGCTGCTTCGCGTACGCGAGACTTTGAAAAATAGAAGAGCCAGATGAGCGCCATTAATAGGGCGGCTCCAAGCGTGGCGACTTCTCCCGCACCCAAGAGCGCTTCTCTGGGGTAGCTGCGTCATTCAGTCGTTGCTCCCAAGAGCTGAGCCCCAGCCGCACTACAACCCAGCCAACGACCCCCCAAGCAGATCATAAGGCCTAGCCAACGCACACCAAAACCATTTCGGCGATAGCCGTAAGTAACGTTAGCGCGGAACAGCAAGTCGAATTTTTTCTTATCGCGTGTGGCCTCTCGCAACCAGTTGCCAGCTGCGGCATAGACTGCATCTGCTGATACCGGATCCGCAGCCTCTTCCTCCTTAGTTGGGAGTGTCACTTTGATCTTTGTAGCTAGGATTCCGTGGTAGCGTTCCTTGGAGACTGAATCTAAGACGTCATCTCGGTGACGCAGGATCTGGATGCTGGGCGCTCCGCCCCATTCCTGCCAGAGAGTTCTCTCCTTTTCCTTACCCTGACTACGCACGATGTCAGCCAGGAGGTACATCAGTCCTGCCCCTCCTGCGAGCGCGAAGATCCCTTTTAGATGAAGCAATTGATTACTGTACAGCGTGATAGTCATGACCATAAGCGGTAAGAGACAAAGAAAGGCTGGATGCTCATAGGGGGTGAGCACGAGTGCAGCCTTGGACAGACCTGTACCTAATCCCTGAAGACTGCTCATTCTTCAACCTCGTAGTGGAAAGGGACGAAGGTCATAGCCCCGTAGCCTTTTCGTACAGGCATGTTGTGGTAGCAGTAGATGGCAAGGCCCTTGGTCTGGCCAATATGGAAGCCGCAACGGATGAAAGCGTTGGTGACCATGGGCTTCAGATGGGGCGGTACCTCTTCCGAAGCAGGCACCTTGTGGCGACCACGGTGATGTGGAGTCTGTACGAAATGAACGGCAGACGGGAGCTGAATACCCTGGCCAATAGCGAGCTCGGTCGCAGCATTGAGTGACTCCACTTCCGCTGTGCTCTCCGTTACTTACAGGTAAAAAAACGATTTCAATACCTTCTGCCATTCCCTGCCCCTGAGCCTAGTTTTCTCGATCTCTTAAAATGATGAACTAATCTAACCATTTCGCCACGTGACACACGTGTGGTACTGCCTCCATTGAAATAAAAACTTCAAGCAAGGTGTAGACTGACCTCTCTATCGGCCATGATCAGCATAAGTGCGGGTAGCCCTTCTCCGGACATCAAGTTGGAAAGCGAAGCCAAAAGCGTTTGATCATCTGCGCTGGCGCTTGCAGAGCACCCCTGGGGGTGTGAATGCCATTCCCCCACATAGTCCACCACACTCGCAGTACGCCGATGGGCCTCTTTTAGAGTGTCCTCTTGGCCTTCCCGCCCCCGGACAAAGTGGGTCGGGCTAGATTGGCTATCAGCAGGTGTAGGGGGGGCATCGACCAAAATGATGGTTTTGCTTTTAAGGTCTGTCACACCCAATAAGATCCCCCCAGTTTCGCAAGGAAGGGCCCTTTCACGGAGCTGGCTGAGTAAAGCAATCAGGCCATCGTCATAGATAATCGACCACCCATTGACTTGTGCTGCATGCACAGGCTGGAGCTCAATTTCTGAAGCTGTCACCGACTCAGACTGATCGTCAACGGTCCACACACAGGCTCTAGCACCTGGCGTCAGTAGGCTTTTCCTAAGTTGACGAGAAAGAATCCCCGCATGCAGGTGAACACGCTCGACAGGTAAGCGAACGGAAATATTACGACACCCTCCGCCAACCCACATATCTCCATAATGATTATCAAGATGGTGTGTCCCCCAATCCGACCCAAGAATGGCTCGGTAATACTGCCCTTCTAATGCAGGGGTTCGTATTGTTCTATCTACATCCTCAAGCAATAAAACGCATGCCCTACCCGATGGCGTAAGGAACAAGCTAGCGGTTCTCGGTACGTTGTCTCGTTGGGCTAGTTCTCTAGGTGCGCTGAATGTAGTAGTAACATCCACAAGAAGGTTCGCATTTGCCAGTGAAGCCAGAACCTCCTCGTCTTGGTCAACGATACTTTTCGAGATAGCTACCGGCACACACTCGTTTGGATAGACGCTACAGGCTAATGCCTGCACAGCATCGACCTTGGGGTATCCAAGCTGATCATCGAAGCCAACATGGCGGGCCAAGTTGTGGGGTAGCAACTGATCAGGATCTACATACGTCCACTTTCCCCATGCTTGTCGGGTCCAGATGTCGGCGAGCATGCCACCAAGTGCACCAGTACCAGCCAACACACCTTTGAAATCTGCTGTTGCTGGATCCAATGCAGAAATTTTTCGTGCTTTGTCCGCATCTAGTGCAATGCGCACTTCGACTGGGACCAGTGCAGTGGAGCACCAATCGTTTGCCGGCATTTCACCCGCCGGCAGACCGATCAATGGCGAATGAAAATATCGCCCGCCCGCATCAGGAAGCGAGATCACTCCACATGCTTTGGCAAGCTCAAAGAACGAGCTCATAACCAGGTACCCCAGAGCGTCATACCGCTCCACCTGGCCATCCCGAAGTCGTGGAATCCTGACGACAATTAACAGCCCCTCATGCTTCATCTCCGACGATGCAGAGAGGCCACTGGCAGGAATCCCATCAACGAGGATCTCGTATAGACGGGTGGCTAGATTGCTTCCCCAAGCACTTAAACGCTCATGTAACTGACCAAGGGTCCGGGGGAACTCCAGTACCGCGGATGAGCCAACCCCATCAACAGCAAGCGATAGCAATCTGTAGCCACGTAGCTCCTGTTTGGCAATCTTGTCGGAGGCTGTAGGCGCAATACGGAATGTTGTCGAGCCGCTGAAATCTCCCGCCATCAACTCAATGACGCAGCTATTACCATTGCTACCAGCAAGCTCTAGAAAGTTGGCAGGGAGCAGTACCTGATAGGGGCTCATATAGAAGAGCTGCTCCAAGGGCTGATCTTCGCGATGGAGTTTCAGCGCAGCGGATTCGCGTAGCCACCAGAAGAGCCTGGAAAGGAAGCGCTCAGCTGTCCACGTGCGCTCCACCGTACTCCACGCGATGTTGTACAGGCACAGTGCGCGAGGCGTATCAGGAGGTGTCGGATGCTGGTGAGAAAGGGCGGGGAAGTCTTTACGCAATGGGCGAACAATTACCGGCATCTGAAGGCCATCACTGTGTCCTACCGTAATGGCAAGCCGCTCATTGCGATGGATGCCTCCGGGGTTCGTTCGCGGAACGGTCCCATCGCAGGCATCAATGATGATCGCTTCTACAGGGCCACAATCCTCCCCTGCACACAGCTCAACTATCTCGATGTAAGGGTTGTTCTCGCAGGCCCTGAGCAATGACTGGGCCAGCGGACTCAATGATTGCTCAACATCTTGCCTACCGAGGGGACGTCCCCAATCGAAGTACTCGATCATGCTTGGCCAGCCCGGGGGGCTGCCGCCGCAACAGCGCTACCTGCAGCGCTCCCCAACCCGACAATAACCCGAGTCAAGGTTCCATCTGACTGAGATTCAAGCTCAAGGGGCTCAGGTCCTTTGAGATCCCCCGTGCACAGAAAGCTGCCATCGACTGGTTGAAGAATAGACTTGTACTCGCGTTTAGCTCGGATGCAGGGCGGATCGATGTCGTCGTTCAGAATCTTCTTGCTGCTAGAGACGATGGTTGCCCCCTCACGTGCCTGCCCCAAAGCATTCCGAGCCTCCTGACAGACCTCAGCTTCCTCGCCATAGGTTGACCAACTGTCGTAAGAGAGCGAGTGCCATGAACAATGGTGGGGCGTTTGAAGAAGGTCGTATGCTAATACTTCAGGAGTGAGCTCGTACTTTTCCCAAAGTCGCCTCCAGATAGCTACCTCCGCGTCTCCCCCAGTGAGAAAACGAGTTGCATTGGCCGCCCATTGATACGGCGAGAGGTGAATATTGAGGATCACACTGGAATGGTTTTTCGACAGTGTCTCCTCAAGCTCTGCATCATCCTGTTTGGGGGAGGGGGCCAAAAGGCGTGCGGTGAAGAGTCCTGCCGTCGACTGACCATTGATCTGCTCGAAAGCTTCTCCAGCTTTCACTAGAATCGGAGCCAAATCATCGGTTTTACCATTCTCATCCTCTCCCATGATGCGAATCCGATTGCCGTCCCCTGCAGACCGGTAAGTCCGCCAGTACGCCACGCGGCGCCTAGCCTCAGTATTAAATGCCTTCGCATCATCACAGAGTGTATGGCCTTTTGAGGCCCGACGGAAAACCATTGGTGACGACCAGAGCTCACGAATCAGAATTCGTTTCTTTGTCATCTCTAGGTCATCGTCTGGGTAATCTTCTGGCGCACCCAACCAGAAATGCTTGCGCAGTCCTGAGCAGTGATCCTTGTCGGGGTGGCTCAGAAGAAATGCATCCACAAACGGGCGTCCATTACTGTCGTACTGGAGACGCTTTCGCAGTTCGCTCGCCACGTCCGGAGTAGGATCCGCTGGATTGTCTGCAGCCTGGCGTATATGGATGTCGACCAGCAGTGTAGTGACCCGAGTATCAGCCAGGCGCACTAAAGTCATATCCCCATTGTCTACGGGAAAGAAGGTTACTTTCGCAGTCATGGATCCTCCAGGGGCGTTGGTTGATAGGCCACCCTTGGGAGCTAAAATACGACTAGAAATTATGCTAGTCTAGTTTTTGTACGAATATTTTTTATTCCCACTAAAAGCCATAGGAAAATCAAAGGTATGAGTGAGATCTCGCCACGTGCAGGCCGCTGGGGGCAGGAGCGTCGTCTTGAGTTCATCGACTTCAGGTTGCTTTGGGAGGGCCGGCTCAACCGCTCTGACCTTACGAATTTCTTTAAGATCTCCGTTCCTCAGGCCTCCTTGGATCTGTCGAGATACCAAGAAATTGCTCCTCAGAATATGGTCTACGATCGAACTCAAAAGACCTATGTCGCCGCGGAAAATTTCGAGCCAGCCCTAAACAGGCCTGACAGCACCCAATACCTAAATGAGTTGCTATGGAGAAACTCAGGGACAGTGGCGCATAGCGATAGCTTCGTTGGTTGGTCCCCGCAAGTGGACACATTGCCGTTTCCCAACCGCAACGCCGACATCGATGTGATGCTTGCCCTACTACGTGCGATCCAACAGCAAGCGGCGATCGTGATTGGATACCAATCAATGGAGCATCCGCTCCCAGAGGATCGCCAAGTATTCCCAAGAGCATTTGCTTTTGACGGATTTCGCTGGCATCTCAGGGCCTTCTGCTTGAGATCTGGAAAACATAAGGATTTTGTTTTGGGGAGAATTTATTCTACAGGCGAGATGCTTACCCCGAAATCTGAGATTCCCGAAGATAATGATTGGAATACCTTCGTCACTCTAGTTATTGGTCCGAATCCAAATTACTCAAAGCCTCGAAGGCAAGCTATTGAGCGCGATTATAAAATGGTCAATGGCCAGGCTATTATAAAGACGCGACGTGCGTTGCTTTTTTATCTCAAGAAGCGGCTCAACTTGAGTGTGCCTGGTCAAGAGGTGGCAGACAGCCAGCAAATTATTTTGCTTAAAGAAGAGTGAGTGCCTTAGAAATATCTTTTCTTGGTTTTTAGAAGGATGAAGAGCACTCTATGCAGTTGGCGAGTTGCTTCAGGGGCGGAGGTTCGTGGTAGTTCGTAAGCCGGTATCGTGCTGCTTGTCTGTCTAGTTCACACAGGATGAGTTTGGTGGATGCTTACATAAAATCTATGTCTGGCATCAAGCATTAAGTTGGCTAGCATTCTGCCGATAAAGCATCGGTATTCGTTTTTAAGGCTCTAGCATGAATATTTCTTGGGAATGGCAGTTGCGATTGGAAGCGCTTCGTGACGGCGTATTTTCAATAGTTCAAGGCACCGTCCGGCTCGTTCGCTTTATATGGCGGTTCGTGTCCAGTGCGGGTTTCCTGGGTGGACTTTCGCTCGTAGCGACGATTGCATCTGCGATCGCTGCCTTTTTCACGTGGCAGGCCGCCGAGAGTGCAAATAAGGTCGCCGAAGCTTCACAGGCTTTTGCTCAGAAGATATATAACGACCAGATTGCACTTGGTCACCCCTCAATCTCTGTTCTTTCTGGAGAGACGTTTGTATCTGAAGAGAGGCACGATTCGTATTCAGACCAAGTGACGAAAAGCTATGCAGCTACCATTGTCTTGAGAAACTCCGGTCTACGTGACACTGCAAGAGCTTGGGTCGCGCTTTCAGCTGATCGAGGGTTTAATTATACAGACGATACGGACGTAGCTCTTGTCGCCCTTCCTAAGGATACGGATGTTCCTGTTCGGTTTGACCTTCACTGGCCTCCGCGTGCAGATTTGTATCGTAGTTCGTGGTACGTTGGATTCGTTTATGAGGACGAGGTGCCCGTCGAGGCTTTAGGTCCAGCAAGTGTGTTGTCGACAAAAGCACCATCCCTTCACATTACTTGCTCGGAGGCTAATGTCGTTAAGGTATCATCGTGGCCAAAAAAACTGGCTCAGAATGAATCGGTCAGGACTCTTTCACCAGGATCCCCTATAGCCGTAGGTCGAATGGCTTTCGATCAGTATGGAAGACCTATAGCGTCTACGACCGCAGAGGCAATCAGGAACAAAGTGATAGGGGCTATTAGGCAAGCAGGTGCGTGTTCGAAGGTGGCGTATTGAGCCATCTCATAGACTGTTGAGTCGTCAGCATTCCTGAGTACTACTTAGGCCGGTAGGAATTTGCGTACGGCTTAGACGCTAACTCCGTGCTCCATGCTGTCTCGGGTAGTTAGGCTGGAGATGGTGTCTACCAAAGTGCGCGGACACCATCGTCCTTAGTCTAGTAAGCTGAGGCGCTTGCTTGGAGCTGCTCTATGCCTCTCGCATTCAACTTTCTTGATCTTCGGGATACGCTGCCTGGGGTATCGATACCCATCCATCGCGAGTAATACCTGCCCCGATTCTTATGCTCTTGCTTTCGGTTGCCGCCCAATGCCCGCCCCGGTGTAAAACGGCACGAATTACTGACTTCCGTGGATGATCTTCATCAGCCTCGGCAGAACTACAAATGGCATTCCAGGTATGTTTATCCGGCATACTGGCCAATCGCGGACCAAGTAGTTGATCCAATATTTCAGTTGAAACATTGTGCCTCCCGCCGTGGTGAGGAACTTGGAAATATCGAATACCTGGCAAGGCGAGCCCTGCAAGGGGCGCATAGTCAATAACCTCTTGCAATGCTTCGCGTCCTGCATCGCCGGTAAGCAAGACGCGATGGTTGTTCAATACAGCCGTCTGCACCACACTCATCTCATTTTCTCGGCTGGTTGGCCCTGGAGGGAAGTATTCATCCCCCCATAGGGATTTGATGTACGCAGTCGCAGCCTTTAGCGCTCGGAATACGCCACCCAATGCACTATCAAAGGTATTTTCTTCAACTGGTTCGGGGGTTTTCTCTGAGTCAACAATTAGATCGAGGTAGCGATTCAATGTTGGTGCCATCACCAGAAATGGTCCAATTCTCTGCCCTTGAAGAGGGGCATGAATTGGAATTTTCTTAACCTCCGCAATGTCTTCGAGCATTGCCGTGGCCTCATAAATTGAGCGCAGCTTGCGTCTCAGTGCTTCAACTGATTCATAGGTCTCAAAGCGATCAATCAGCTGATCCGCATATATCCATGGCCTATTGATCCAGAGATTTCGGACCGTACATTGCTCCAGCACTTTTCTCAAGCCGTTTGCATGATCACGGTCAGGGTGTGTGAGGATTACGTTGTCGACGACTGTTGTTCCGTAGTGGGTTTTCAGATGCTCGACTATCTGATCCCCTGTATCCAGATAACCGCCATCAACAACATGCACACCTTCCGCGCCATTCACTGAATAGCGCAGCGTGATTGCATCTCCACTTTTTGAAGTTTCGACGCCAAGAAAGTCAATCTCGAAGTAGTCAGCCATACATTCCTCTTGTCTTATGCCGACAACGCGTCGGCGGCTTTCCTTACCAACGATCCACCGCGCAGGTTAGTCCTGTCGGTGTCCATGCCAATGGTATGGCAGGAAGGCCTCCCGCATCCTAGGCAATACTGCGCAGCGTCGTACGGTCGATACCAGTCTATGACCTCTCTGGATGAATCGGTACGTTTGCTATCTCCCCCCCATGCGCTCGGAAACGATGGGATGGTTCTCATTGGCATGTGCGTGCGCATTGTCATAAGCGTCAACGCATCAGCGATTTTGTTTTAGCCCGAACCCTGTAGATCGATGGCTTCGAACCGAGCCAAGTGGATTCAAGCCAGGATTTGCAATGGCGAACTATCCTAATATTGGTGCTTGCTCCACATTCCGATCTACTTTCTGCCAAAAAGCGAGCCTTGGGACGCGAATACGGCATGGAAAATGGATAAGTAAAACTTCCATGCCGCCAAGCTTTCCTGTACTACACGCTAAGGCGTCTCGGACTGTATACCAAGGAAGCGCCTGACCCTCTTGCACAGCATCACACTGAGGAATTGCGATGAAATCCAACCCTATATTGACGCCTTGGCAACGCAGGTCTGACTTTCAATGACAACCATATTTGAGTTGGTCAAAGACCCTTACGAGCGCAAGGCGCGTGTCATTCCCGGACTTCTTGTAGCTCTGCCGCTGCTCGTCCCGCTGTTGTGTGTCTATGGAGCAAAGCATCCGATACTTACAGGTGTGATTGGTTTGCTTAGCGGTTGCGGTGCTATCTATGCGCTGGCAAGCGTGGCACGTGGACGTGGAAAGAAGCTCGAAGAGCGTCTGGTAGCAAAGTGGGGTGGAATGCCAACCACCATAGCTCTACGCCATCGTGATAAGTTTTTGGATTGCGTCAGCAAGCAGCGGTATCACACGGCGATCACTACAAAACTAGGCATTGCCATGCCGACGCCAGAAGAAGAGTCAGCGAATCCGGAGAAGGCGGATGACATCTATATTGGAGCAACTAAACGACTCCGCGAGCTTACTCGCTCAAACAAGCAACTACTGTTGAAAGAGAATATTGCTTATGGGTTTCATCGCAATATGCTGGCGATGAGGCCTGTTGGAATCTTGTCGTGCCTCCTGGGTATCATTTACGGTTTGCTAATTGCAAAGGTTCTAAATGTTACATCTCCTCATTTTTCGCCCATACATTTTGTAGATCCAGGTCTCGCTGCTGGCCTGACACTACTTATTTCGATTGCACTGCTTTCTGCTTGGCTACTGTACTTTGACCAAGGTTCCGTTAGACAGATGGGATTCGTCTATGCGGAACGTTTATTCGAGTGCTTGCCGTCGCTGTCTGTTTCAGCTTCGCGGAAAAAAGTATCAAAGCCGACAACTTCTGGTTGAGGTATTTCTCAAGCTTGAGCCCACTTCGTAACCTAACTTTCAGGTGATCTGAGAGCTGTAGATACACTCGGCAATGGAATGAGTTGAAGTGGGTAATTGCAATTCAATGAATTTTAAGCTGCTCACTCTGGCACGGAGCAAGGTCGAAACCACCCAAATAATAGCCCTGAACGAGGCAATCACTTCGAACATTGCCAAGCTCAATCTGGAAAGTACCTTCCTGCACGTTTCCTTCCTGTACAATTTCTTTATCCAGCTCTCCCGGCGACAATAGCGTTATGATCACCTTGCCATTGGCCCCCTGCTCATTGTCGATGATTTTGATGCGTCCGCTGACGCCATTCCTGCTCACGGCAAACCGATCGAAGCAGGTAGCCCGCGCCGCACGAACCAACACATGTGCACCACCTGTTACCAAGCCATGACACGTCTCGTGATCATCCGCAATACCTGTCAGGCGCAAGCTGTTGGGCTCCCTGTAGATATGTTCCCGGAACTCACGCATCCAGACGTCGAGCAGCGGATCCCCGATCGGTGATTCCGACATGAACATCACGTTGCGCTCCTCGCCTGGCTGTAAGTGAACCCAGCTCTTTTCGACATAAGTGCGGAACCATGGGCTGGATTGCCTAACGACCACCTGGCAGGTGGACGCGGAAGGAAGCGGGTTCGTTACCTTCACGACTCCGATTTCGCGGGTAGAAGGTGATGCGCTTACCGAGATCATCTGCGTATGATTGGATTGTGCTTCATTGTTGTCGAGTGTGATTTCGCGGATGGCCGCATTATTCGGATCTCTATATTCCTCAATCTGGGCGACCACGCAGTAATGTGATGCGACGTTGTTAAGGAAAGGGATAGCCGATAGTGGCGGCGGTACCCATGGCACCGACGACGTGAATTCGACCTCAGCCCCTGACATCACATCGTGCACGTCGCTGCCGAGCGCGGTCACGGCGCCCCCTCCCAAGGTAAAGTCCTTTACAAAGAAGTTTACCCTTACACCGAGGGCGTCGATCTGGCCAGGATTGCGCACGGTGGCCACGATCCTGTTGTCGTGCCCCTCCCATGGGATATCGCGGAAGCGGGTGTCGGCTAGGTTGCGGGCGTTAGTCACCCGAAGATCTGGACTCTTCCAGTTAGTACTTGGCGCCCAAGGGCGGATCTGTGGATCGGGTTTCGCATCACCGTAGGTGATATGGATTCGCGCGAAGTCCGTGCCGGTTTCGACAACGTCCATCTTGAAGTCATTTGGGTATGCAGCCGATGACGTATCCTTTTCCTCATAATTATCACCTTGCTGAAATTCACCCCGATCGAGGTCGCCGTCATCACGAATTCTCAGAATGTTTCGTCGATCTGTGGGCTCTAAACCCGACATACAATCAACGCCAACGACAGTCTGATCTGCCGGCACGTCCTGATCCTTAAGCGTGCCGGGTCGCTCACGCCGGTACTCGAAGTAATAATTTCGGCCGTCAGCAATACGAACCTCTACGACCGAGTAGCGCCCTGCTGGGGGTGAGCCGAGGTCACTGGCATGAAGCACAATTTCCTCATCCACAGGGCCGAGTGTTGCGAAACTGAGGTTGCGAACATGAGCCGCCAGCACCCACCCCAGCATCATCTTTTCGACGACCGTTGGTTGCGAGAATTCCTCCTCCCACGACATCACCGACCAACTGGCACCCCTAGTCGTAGTGGCTGCCAGATCACGGTCCTTCGCCCATTGTGGGTGACCGCTACGGGCATATTCGTCTGGAAGTCCAAAATTGTGACCGAGTTCGTGGGCGACGGTCTCAGCACGAACCCTGCCACTGATGTCGCGGGTCTCCCAATCATCGGGCATTGAAAACATCTGAATAGTGCGGTTGATAGGGATCGTTATATTGATCGAGCCCCAGAGGACTGGCACCTGTATCGTTTTCCGATCAACCTCAAAGGTGAGTTGGTAGCTGCCGGGCCGCGTGGCACTGGGCCACGTAAAGCGCCCAGGGTTTGCACCGCTTGCGGGCAGTGACCGCATAACCAGCACAATAGAATCCACAGTCATCAGGTCCAACACCGGCGCTTGGCCGGCCGAAACTGCCGTGTTGTTCATCGAACGTATATTCGCGATGGCGGCACGTGCAAATCCCTCCCATCCATCCGTCCTACCAGTGGTGGTATTGATAGCCGTTCCATAGGAGTCCCAGTTATTCGTCAGCCGTATAGGACCAATCACGCCCGCATTAACGAGATCCATCTGATTGTCGGAAACATCTCTCCAGTAGCGTCGTGCGGATTCAAGCACCCCCCCTCTCGACACGCCATCAAAGACCTCGTTCTGCCATGTCGTTCTTAGCACCGTCTGATCAGCAATACTCAGGGCCGTAATGTCGGTGGTCTCAAGGATCACAATCGCGACCCTTCGGTCGCCGATAACCGGTGTAACCGCAAGATTCTGAGGAACATAGGGATCCCCACCGCCCCAAGCAGGGTCTGGAACTTCGGCTCCAACCACACCGATGTAACTGGCTGGAGGGCCGTCTTTACCAGTCCAAACATTAGTGATTTCAAAAGTCCCGCTCGCCAGTTCATCGCCTGTATTTCGATCATGGGCGATTACCTTGTAAGAGCCAGCGACCGCGCTCGCGGCCAGTACAACCGATGGCCGCTTCGCAAATGTGGCATCTTTGGAGTGGGAAATGATTCCACCTTCAGCGGGCTCCACATGGAAAATCACATCATCAAATGCAACACCGTTTGTTGCTACCCCAATACGCGCCCAACTTGATAAATACATTGCTTTCGGAGGCATCTCCAAAGAGACCGGGGGGGCTACCGGCAGATCAATCAGCAACAGGCTCTGTCCTGATCCCACAACCAGTGCGCCGTAGCTGGGCAAAAAATCTACGCTCCAAACCCGCTTTAGTCCGGTTGCGAGCACAAATGGTGGTTGGGCGGAATCAGCAGGGTCGACCAGCACGATGCGGTCAGTTTCGCCCACGGCAATTTGGGTGCCGGCGATATCGGTCCATGATAGGTCACGCGCCGCACCTAGAACCGTGACAGGCAACCCAGCCTCACCGCTCGTGAGATCGACCGGAAGCAAGCTGGTCGTTCCCGCCCTGGATAAAAGGTTCGCGAGCGATGCGCCAGCTCGAACGGTAATCGCGCCGGGTGTGGCCAGCCCCGTGGCCACAATTAAGGGATTGGTCGGCGAGGCAAGCGACACGCGCAGCAGTCTACCCGAGGTGCTTGAGGTGACCAGAGCCGTTCCAGTCGCGGCATCAACGGCAAGGCCCCATGCACCGGAAATGCTCGCCAATTTGGTGATCGACGGCGTTGGCCCGAATTCTATACTGAGGAGACCATTCTTGACGGTCGCAAGGACGCGGTCCCCGGCCGGATGAGCGGCCAGCGAACGGACGGCGGAACCAACAGCCCCCATCTCGAGAACCACGCCTGTGGCATCGTAACGGGTCAGTTTTCCGCCGATGGAGCTAACAACAATACTGTTGTCCGCAAGTGCACATACTGCCGACCCAAGTTTGACGCCGTTGACAAGCGTGGTCACAGCCATGGCTCACCTCTCTGGCCCGCCAAATATCGGGTAACGGAGGACGCGTTAATTTTGGCCACCTGCAATGCCGTAACGATTTCAGCTAAAAGTTGGCCTATTAACCCTACACAAAAACCAGACTAATTTTCATTAGTTAAAATTTACTATTTTAATTTATTCGGCTTCAGTCCAATGGTGAGCTGCCCCCAACAAACTTGTTCCTGTCGGTTTATCCAATGGCCGATCGAGCCTGTCTGCCCGGTTAATGCCACCGACAGCAAGATTTTCGAAGGATACGAAAGATGGCACTACTTACTTTAGCATTCGGTGAGACGGCATTAATAACATTTTGAGATATACGCAATCAAAATTCGCGATTGATACTTTCATAACCACCTGTACTCGACGCCTTGAATAATAAGGGTTACGAGTTGTATTTCTCTCTATTTCAACAAGCCGGGAAGATAGATTGGCCAGTTCGAGAGCCTCCACCTATGCTCGATCTACGTAGCGAGGGTTACTAATGGCGCGCTCAGCTGTTCTGATAGGTGTCAATCGCACCGGCAAGACCTCCGAAACAAGCCGAGGAGTCAAACAATGTTCGCAAGCTTCGAACAGTTCAATAGTCGCTCAACTTCCCATGGTCCCAAACAAAATATTGACACGATGAGCGAGTTATTTTGAATAGCCAATATTTCTCAAATACAACTTAACAAAAACTCACTTTACTCCATGTTTTTCACAATCGTTCGAGCTATAACAAAACATCTGCCCCACCCTTCTACCGCGGTTGTCAAATATCTCACCAATCCCATTATAAATGAAAATATGACCGTCAACATTAATCTCCCAGTTAGCTGGATCGCCTGGGAGACCGTATCCGGTGACTCTCACGTCCGGCCCCTTAGGGGCACGCTCATAGCCAATCAACTGCGCTATCACGAAACCTTTATCATAGCCTCTTGCTGGTTGGCCGTAGTATCTAGTCTGATAGCAAAGTCCTGGATCAATATTGTACATCGCATTCCGATCTCGATATTCATTTGCATATATAAATTTAACTCCCACCACGCTAGGTAATTCCGGACGATACCCTTTGAAGTTGCCAGCAAGGTAGTCATTCCATGGAATACCACTCAGAACAGTACAATTAGGATCTCTTGCTCTGTGAAATGCACGTCCCCCCTCAGCAACGACATTGAAACTAAAGACAAAGAGCGTTAGTAACAGAGCAAACCGAAAAGTGTACTATCTTTATTGACTCGAACATTGTTATTAAACTCCCAGTCATTTAATGAACCCGCACCACTGCCAGTTCCTCTTTCGCTTCCAGCACCACCACTACCTGCACCACCAGGCTTCATGACATCTGGAATCGCGAAATCATCTCTCTTGTCAGCGGCACCTGGAGGTCCAGGCTCGTGCGGTATGGGCGATAGGCCGCGTGGAAGATAATTAGTGTGGTCGATTCTGAGAGCCTCCAGGATTTTTAGCCCTCTGGCCACTTCACCTTGTAAAAACTCTAGCGGTCTAGTTTTAGTATTATTTTAAATTAATCTATCAATTACCATCGCCGGACTATTGAATCCCCAATACCCGCCATTGCTACCGCTCTTCAAATCCAGATAGCTAGCGACATCTTGCACTAGGTTAGTACAATTTAGTGTTAGAAAATTATAGTCATTAACATCCCACGAGTTTAATATTTGCTCTACAGCTCTTGCCTGCTGTTCACTAACGTACACTGTAAAAGCGACTGAGCTAGCCAAGTCGTTAAACTTATATGTGGCTTCTCCCTTGCCATACAGTTTCGATATTAACGGTATTGCTGTGGCCCTATCGACATCAGGATAGAAGCCCGCAATTTTTGTATAATAGATTGTGCCATCTGACAGTTCTTTTCCTAAATAGATAAAAACGTGCCAAACTAAAGAGCAACCATAATTACTGCCATCTCGCGCAGCTGGCCGAGCCCTAAATGAAACAACATCCTTTCCCGGAAGATTTTTCCGAACTATTCGAATGACGTGCTCAACAATCGGTTCTTCGGGTGGAACTACAACCTCGTACGGCCCAGTACCAAAGCGGTCAGTACACTTTCCTATAGAGATTTCGAGTAGCCGACAGCCACCAACATAGCCCGACCTTTTTGACCAATGTGGTATTTCTGGCTTTAATTCGACAGCCAATACAAATCCAAATGAAATAGATAGCAAGAGTAGGCACATCCGAAGCCAAACTGTCCTACACATCATTTTTGCTCCTGCGCCCGATCAGCGTTGATAGCTAAGAGTAGTCCAAAACCAAGCACGGAATTTTTCTTACAGGTTTGCAATAGCGGGCGACTATTGCTTTTTTACATTCATTCCGGAGACCGACGCCATAAAGCCAACCCCCGGCAAAGCCGAGGGCAGGTGTAGCTCTGTGGCCAACGTACAGCAAGTGGGCGGTGCCAACCCATACACAGATCTAAAAGCCGCGCTTCAATCTTTATTGCAAGAGCTCTCCACTTCTGGCCTGCCTCTGCCAGAGCGCCAAGAGGCTGAAGAGCTTATTGGTAAGACGATGCAGGAGATCGAAAGCGATAAACCTAGCAAAGGCGTTGTGAAGGTGCATGGTTCCGTTGCGCGAATACTTGAATATACGGTGGCACTATAATCTCCACAGAATGAGACGTGAGCGTCCATTCGGGAAATCACGACGGATAAGAGCAGGCGGAAATGGCTATTTCTGCTCGGAGTTCGTTGTGCAGTGCTACATAGAGTGCGGCTACATTTCAGGGGAGCAGCGCTATTACGACGCCCGGTGTTGGTCACCCACGGGGTTAGCAGAAGATAGATTCTTTGAACTTATTGGCTTCATGTCCGCTGGCGAATTAATGGCTGTTCATCCTGATGACCCGCATTTAGCGGGGAGCGCTTGGGTTCTGACACCGGAAGGCCAGCAGTTGCTTAAAGAGCGCAAGAAACGGATGGAGAAGCAGATCGAAGCATATCTGCTGCAGATGTCGCAAAGCGAGGATGCGTGATGGTAGGGCTCATAGAAATCTACGGCATTACGGGCATGCGCGCTCTGCACCAGAATTTATGATTCCTTCCTTTATATAGACAAATATTCTTGATAGAGGGTTGAGGTGCCGCCAGCCTCGGGCGGTACCTATATATAGAAGAAGGGGTCAATCGGTTGGGCGGCGTCCCTACAAGGGCTGCTTGATGGGAATGAATCATTGACCAAGCTGACCAAGCAAGCCACGAAATATGCTTGAGGTAAGAGCCATTTGCCTGTCAAAAGGTCATTTATGGTCCAACACATGTGCATGGCCTCTTCAGGCTATTAGAGCAGCCATGACGGTATCATGGCTGCTCATACGGCCAAAACGCATCGGGCCGAGAGGTATTTCGCAAGAAGCTCACGCGAGCGCAGTGTCTAACCTTCGCTCGTCAAAATCGTGGCGGGGACGATTACATAACCGAAGAACACCCAGTTCGGGTGGTCGACGTTTTCGTCGATAAGCTTGACCTAGGGCAATTGGGCTCGAGGGTGTCGCCCCTACTGCAATGGGGCATCCGGTTTACCACCCAGCGGTCTTGCTGAAAATCTACATCTACGGCTACCTCAATTGGATTCAGTCCAACCGCCGACTTGAACGTGAGGCGGAGCACAATATTGCGATGAGATGACGGGAAAGGGGTTGAGCCGAAACAACAAGGGGAGCTCTGACTATTTAGGGGATAGAAGAGTCGTAGCAGTGGCCTGTCTGGAGCTTGTTCAGGATGTCAAAGCTATCGTGGTCGCATTCTATCGCATTGGGACACCCGCCCACGGGCAGTCCAATCCGCAACCATGGGCGATGCGCCCATGTTCCACGTGGAACCAACTATTGTGGGAGTCGAGTAGGCTTTTCTCATTTACTTTGTGAATGTGGGTAGGCGTATTCACAAAAAACATGATTTTCCACCAGCGTTTGCTGGAGCTCCCGAGTCATCTATTTTGTGCCCCTACATCCGGGTTGCATCGCCGAAATGAAAAAGGCCAACGCTCAGCATTGGCCTTTTTTATTGCCCGGTTAAAAGGGGCGCCCTACTCGGCCGCTGAAACACTTTCCAGGCGATAGCCATAACCATAGATGGTCAGCAACTGCCAGCCACGATCCGCGGTCAACCCCAGCTTGTTGCGCAAGCGGTAGATGTGAGTGTCCAGGGGACGGGAGGAGACGATTTCCTCGTGGGTCCAGAAACGTTCGTAGAGGTATTCCCGGGATAACGGCCGACCCAGGTTGGCGAACAGGCAGCGGGCCAGGCGGTACTCGCGTTCTGTGAGACTGATCGGGCTGCCGGCACGGGTCACGGTCAGCTCGGCGTCATCGAAGGCCAGGTCGTTGAAGGTTTGCACCTCGACGGCTGCCGATCGCTGCAAGCCATGACGCCGCAGGACGGCGGTTACCCGTGCCTTGAGTTCGTTGGGGCGGAAAGGTTTGCTCACATAGTCGTCGGCACCGGTGTTCAGGGCCTGGACGATATCGCTCTCGGCATCGCGGCTGGTGAGCATGATGGCCGCCGGTGGCGCCTCCATGTGTTCACGGGTCCAGCGCAGCAACGACAGCCCGCTGAGGTCCGGCAGCTGCCAGTCGAGAATCAGCAGGTCGAAGGTTTCGCGCCGCAGCTGCCGCAGCAGATCCTCGCCACGCTCGAAGCTGTGCAGCGTCCATGGCTGTTCCCCGGGGCCGGGGATCTGTCGCAGTGTCTGTTCCACCCGCGCCAGTTCGGCGGGTTCGTCATCCAGTATTGCGACACGCATGCGGGGCAGTTCCTTTTATCGCGAGAGAATGCTGATGGCTTTATTTGAGGCCTTACCTGGCGCTGAGTTTAGGCTGATCAGACGAATCTGAACAATTGTGGCGAATTGCTCTGGTTCATACCTTTGCTCGGTACGCTGATGTCATATAGCCGGTAGCCGACAGGAGCACTGTCCATCCGGCCTGCATTCATTGCAGAACGATACCGGCTCGAACGTGCAAGGAAAAGGACTATGGGGAACATCCTGGGGAAGGGGCGGTTGCTCTACGCAGGCATTGCGCGGGCAGCGGACCTGGCTCGATTTACCACACTGATGCTCGCGGCTTGCCTGAGCCTGGGTTCGACCGCGGAGCAGCCTGCGCTGCCGTCTTCGGACTACACCTTGCCGGTGCAGCGCTATTTCAGCCCATCCGTAACCACTATCGGGTTCAGCGATTCCCAGGGATTCGCCCCGATCAGCGCGCCACAGATGACCCAGCCTATGGTCTATCAGGAGCAGCAGCGTTGGGTGTTCTAGATCAGACAATTCTGAACAAATATTGCAAACCGGCCCGGCCTCCACACCATGCCGGTACATTCGTAGTCGCTGAGTGGCACACAGGGGCATTCGGAAGTGCTCCGACACAGGGAGTGTCAACCGCCGGATTGGCGGGCGTCAGACCGAGGCTTGGCCTCGATTTGCAGTACAGGGGAATACAGGGAGTGCCTCCTCAGGACGTAATGCTTCGACACAGGGATGTGTCATCCCTCCTCTCCCGCGCGGCCCCACGACGCCGCCAGCCAACAAACAACTCCTCATTTTTTATCTGTGAAGGCCTCTGATGAAGACATTCGGCGCTGAGTTTTTCGGTACGTTCTGGTTGGTCCTGGGCGGGTGCGGGAGCGCCGTGCTGGCGGCCGGCGTTCCGCAGTTCGGGATCGGTTACCTGGGGGTAGCCCTGGCCTTTGGCCTGAGCGTCCTGACCATGGCTTATGCATTGGGTCCGATTTCCGGGGCTCACCTCAACCCCGCGGTCTCGGTCGGACTGTGGTTGAGTGGGCGTTTTCCGGGTAGCCGGCTGCTGCCTTATATCGTCGCCCAGGTTCTCGGTGGACTCGCCGCGGGTGGCGTGCTGTTCCTGATCGCTTCCGGCAAGGTCGGTTTCGACGCGTCGGCGGGCTTCGCGGCCAATGGCTATGGTGAGCACTCGCCTGGTGGCTACTCGATGTTTGCTGCGCTGTTGACCGAAGTTGTGCTCACGGCAATGTTCCTCCTGATCATCCTGGGTGCCACCGCCAAGCGTGCTCCAGCCGGTTTTGCTCCGATTGCCATTGGCCTGACGCTGACCCTGATCCACCTGATCAGCATTCCGGTCACCAATACTTCGGTCAACCCGGCCCGCAGCACCGCGGTAGCTTTCTTCGCCGGTGAGTGGGCAGTATCCCAGCTGTGGCTGTTCTGGGTAGCACCTCTGTTGGGCGCAGGGCTGGGAGCCCTGGCCTATCGGTTGATCTCCATCGAGCGGGACTGACCTGTGCGGCCGGATGCGCCGATTCGCATCCGGCCGGCATGGAGCCAAACAGCGCAGCCGCTCTCCAGCGGTTGTGCTGTTTATCCCGTAAGGGAATGACCCTGGCCGGCCTTGGTTCGAGAGGTATGGTCAGAACGCTAACAATGCAGTTCTAATGGCACGGACTTCAGAAGAGCGCGACTACGGACCTATGAACCCATGACCTCCTTGCACATCCGCCACCGGGCCATGCTCGTGTCGTTTCTTCTCGGTAGCGCACTGGCCTTTTCCACGGTGCAGGCTGCCGTTGCAGCACCCAAGCGCCCTCCCTATATCGATGAAAACCAGCAATGCCGTGGCCAGCCGTTGCCGGCGACGGTCGAGCACCTCACGGGCGAAGCCTGGAAGTTGGATGCCAAGGGCAACCAGGTGCCCCTGGAAGAAGGCATGAGCGTCGATGAACTCGAAGGGGTGAAGACCTCGCCTTCGGCATTCGTCAGCCTGTCCCTGGGCGATGGTTCGCTGGTGGTACTGCCCTCCAGTTCCCAGATCACCCTGCACCTGAACGAAGAACATGCGATCCCCCAGGTCGCGCTCGAGCAGGGGCAGATCGAATCCTATGTCATCAAGCGCCCGAGCGATTACGACCGTTTCCAGATCGTCACGCCGATCGGCGTGCTGGGCGTACGCGGCACGCACTTCCGGGTGCGTAACGACGATCAGTTGTCGCTGGTGGAAGTGCTCAACGGCCAGGTAGCGGTCAACCGCGAAGACGACGAAGCGCCGAAAAAGACCAAGGGCAAGAAACGCCCTGTGGATAAACCGGTCGGACCGGTTCCCGGTGAAGTCCAGGTCATGGCTCGCCAAGGTTTGCGCATCCAGAAAGAAGGCCCGTTGAAGCCGGTCGATCTGTTGCCCGCACCGCAGCTGATGGGCCAGGCGGGCCAGACGGGCGGTCTGCCGGTCTGGCAGCTGATCATGAAGCCCTTGCCGGGCGCCAAGCGTTACCGGGCCCAGGTGGCGACTGACAAAAGTTTCCTCAATATCAAGCAGGAACAGTTCTCCAGCACGCCGGAAGTCAACTTCAGCGGCCTGGAAGCGTTTTTTTATCATGTCCGCCTTTCTGCTTTCGATGAGCACGGACTCGAAGGAGAGACGGGCGTCTATGACATCTTCTATTACCCCAGGACCACGCGTGTTCAGTAAGTGCGCGGCGGTTTGTCGGTGAGGCGCTGGCGCCGACCCGAGGGCCGGGAGCCGACGCAAGCCCAGCGACTGTTTGGCGGTCTGGTGCGGGAATGGGCATGGGTCAGCCTGATCCTGCTGCCCTTGACCGCCCTGCTGTCGTTGAGCCACGGGCTGGCGCTGAATAATCTGCTGTATGACAACCTGCGGCGGCTCAGCCCGCTGCCGGTCGATTCGCGGCTGCTGCTGATCACCATCGACGACTACAGCCTGCAGCAGCTGGGCCAGTGGCCCTGGCCGCGTACCCTGCACGCCGACCTGCTGGATCGGCTGACGGCGGCCAAGGTCCAGGGTGTGTTGTTCGACGTGATCTTCAGCGAACCCGACAGCGTTCCCGAAAACGATCAACGACTGGCCCAGGCGGTCTGCCGCGAGGGCAAGGTATTCCTGCCCCTGCTGCGCGAGAGTGTGGCCCGCTACGGCCAGCCGCTGGGTGAGATCGAACCGGTGCCGCCGTTGAGCCAGTGCGCCAAGGCGGTCGGCCATATCAATGCCGAGGCCGACGCCGACGGCACGGTTCGCAGCGTCTATCTGCGCGAAGGCCCACCGCAGGCACCGAAGGCGCAACTGGCCTGGCTGCTTTATCAACAGGCATACCCGGGCACGGCCCTGTCGATGCCCGGTTCGGACACCGCGCAGATCGCCCAGGGCTGGCTGCGCAGCAACCCAGTACGCATCCCCTTCATCAGTCCCCATGGCGGTTTCCCCAGTGTTCCCTATGTCAGCGTATTGCGCGGCGAAGTCCCGCCGGAACTGTTGCGCGACAAGCTGATCCTGATCGGCACTACCGCGCCCGGGCTGGGTGACCGCTATGTCACCCCGCAGTCGGCCAGTGTCGGCACCACCCCAGGTATCGAGATCCAGGCCAACCTGCTCAATGGCTTGTTGCAGCAGCGCACCATCGTCGCCCTCGGGCAATGGCCGGTCGCGGCGCTGTCGGTGCTGCTGGTGGCGGCCTTGCTGGGATTGCTGCTGGTGCGGCCGCGGCATGCGTTGTGGCTGACCCTGGCCTGCATGGCAGCTGCCCTGCTCGGTTCGGCCGGGCTGCTGCGCCTGGGGCTGTGGTGGCCGCCGGTGGCCAGCCTGTTGGGGATGTTGCTGGCGTACCTGATCTGGAACTGGCGCCGCCTGAGCGTGATCCTGGCCTACTTCGGCTGGGAGCTGGCGCGCCTGGACTGCGAGCCTAAGGTGCTGCCCGAGCGCCGACGAACCCAGGCTCCCGCAGGGGATGTACTGCAGGGGCAGATCGTGGCCCTGGAGCAGGCATTGAGCCGCACCCGCGACACCCGCCGCTTCATTGCCGATGGCCTGGAATACCTGCCGGTGGCCACCCTGATCAGCGATCCGGACGGTCGCGTGCTGCTAGCCAACCGCAATGCTCGCGAAGTGTTCGGCAACGCGCTGATCGGCGAGGACCTGGTCCGGCAGTTGGCCGGCCTGGGTTATCCCGGTTTGCAGGACGAGCAACGCCCTGCCCTGTCGCAACTGCAGCCTGTGGAATTTCGCGATATCGAGCAGCGCAGCCTGCGCGTGGACCTGGCACCCCTGCTGCCGATCGACAGCGATACGCCGATCGGCTGGCTGCTGAGCCTCACTGACCTGAGCCTGGAACGGGACGCCGAACAGCAGCGGGCAACCCTGTTGCGCTTCCTGTCCCATGACCTGCGCGCGCCTCATTCGGCGATCCTGGCCTTGCTCGATGTACAGCGGCACCAGGGCTCGGGCGACACGCGGATCTACAGTCAGATCGAACTCCAGGTGCGTCGCGCCCTAGGGCTCACCGAAGCCTTCGTGCAACTGGCGAAGGCCGAGTCCGAGGCCTATCAGTTCCAGCCGAGCATGTTCGCCATGCTGGTGCTGGACGCGTTCGACCAGGCCATGACCATCGCCCAGCTGAAAAACATCCAGCTGGTGCATGACCTCGACGATGATGCCGAAGGCATGGTGCTGGCCGATCAGTCCCTGCTGACCCGGGCCTTGTTCAACCTGCTGGAAAACGCCATCAAGTACAGCCCGTCGGGCTCGACTGTCCGGGTGCAAGTCGCGTGTACGGAGGGCTGGCTGACCTGCGATATCACCGATCAGGGCAAAGGCATTGCGGCCGATGAACTGCCGCAGCTGTTTGTGCAGTACCAGCGCTTCGCCTCGGCCCAAGGCAGCGAAGGCCTGGGGCTTGGGTTGTCGATGGTCAAGGCGGTGGTCGACCGGCATGAAGGGCGGATTGTCTGCCGTAGCGTGGTCGGCGAGGGGACGACCTTCAGCCTGCAATTACCTCTGCTCACGGACTGAATATCGACAGGCGAAAAAAAACCGGCTCCAGGCCGGTTTTTTCGTATCCAGAAAACTTATGCACCTTTTCCGGTATTTTATGGGTTTAGGAAATATGTATATAAATCATCTAGTTATGGATTTGATATAGCGATTTCCAATAAAACGGTACACAGGTTATCCACAGAAACTCAAATGGTCATTTTGTCCGGCGCCGCGGCTACCGGAGGCAGCGAACCCATGTCCCGCTGCGCCTGCTCATTCCAGGCCGCGACCCGATCGTTGAGCTCGGCGATGGCCCGTGGACCGGAGCCTTCGGCGTGCATCGGCGCACCAATCACCACGGTGATGGTGCCGGGGTGCCTGAGCCAACCGGTCTTCGGCCAGTATTTGCCGGCGTTGTGCGCTACCGGCAGCACCGGTAAGTCGGCATTGACCGCCAGGGCGCTGCCGCTGCGGGAGAACTTGCCCATCTGGCCGTAAGGCACCCGGGTGCCTTCCGGGAAGATCAACACCCAGACATTGTCCTTGAGCAGCTCGTCGCCCTTGCTGGCGACCTGCTTGAGCGCGGCCTTGGGATTGTCGCGGTCGATGGCGATCGGACGCAGCATGGCCATGGCCCAGCCGAAGAACGGCACATACAGCAGTTCACGCTTGAGCACCTGGCTCAGCGGTTCGAAATAGGCCGAGAGAAAGAACGTCTCCCAGGTGCTCTGGTGGTTCGAGACAATCACGCAAGGACGCTCGGGGATATTTTCCGCGCCCTTCACTTCCACGTTGATCTTGAGAAACACCTTGGTCAGCCACAATGCGCAGCGGCACCAATAGACGTTGATAAAGCGATAGCGCGCCTTGAACGGCAGGAAGGGCGCGATAAAAAAGCTCAGGGAGCACCACAGCAACGAACTGGTGCCCAGCAGCAGGTAAAAGAAGAAGGTTCTGATTGCCTGCAGGATCGACATAGCGGCGTTTACCGTTGCGGGCATTGCCCGCCTCTAAAAAAGCGCACTCCCGAACAATCCTTGGTCAGGATCTCAGAAGGACTCTAATTGTGGATAAGTTCAGCGGCAACTGCCGCCAGGTCGTCAAAAATCAAGGTGCCTACCGGTAGGGTTTTCCCCAGGGTCTTTTCGCCTTTCCCGGTCTTTACCAAAACTGGCTGAGAGTCGACGGCTTTTGCGGCTTCCAGGTCACTGAGACTGTCGCCCACAAACCATAGACCAGCCAGATCCACTGCGTAGTGCCGGGCAATGGTCTGCAACATGCCGGGCTTGGGTTTGCGGCAGGCGCAACCTTCGTCCGGGCCATGGGGGCAGTACACGATGAGACCGAGTTCGCCGCCCTGCTCGGCCACCAGAGCGCGCAGGCGCTCGTGCATGGCGTCGAGGGTGGCGACATCGTAGTAACCGCGAGCGATGCCCGACTGGTTGGTAGCGACTGCTACCGTCCAGCCGGCCTTGCTCAACTGCGCGATGGCTTCGACCGAGCCGGGGAGCGGAATCCACTCCTCCACCGATTTGATGTATGCGTCGGAGTCGTAATTGATCACTCCGTCCCGATCGAGAATCAGCAGCTTCACGGTACGCCTTACCCCAGCAACGAGATGTCGGCGACACCGAGGAACAGACCCCGCAGACGTGCCAGCAGCGCGTAGCGGTTGGCCCGCACGTTGGCGTCTTCGGCGTTGACCATCACCTTCTCGAAGAAGGCGTCGACCGGCTCGCGCAGGGCGGCCAGGCGGGCCAGGGTCTCGCTGTACTGACGCGCCGCGGCCATTGGCTGCACGGCCTGGTCCGCTTGCTGGATCGCCGAGTACAGGGAAAACTCGTTGGCGTTGTCGAAGTACTTGGCCTCCACGGTGGTCGGCACGCTGCCTTCGACCTTGCTCAGCAGGTTCGAGACGCGCTTGTTCACCGCGGCCAATGCGGCGGCTTCCGGCAGCTTGCGGAAGGCCTGCACGGCCTGCACGCGCTGGTCGAAGTCCAGGGCCGAACCCGGCTTCAGGGCACGGACCGACAGGTAGGTGGCGACATCCACGCCTTCGTCTTCGTAACGGGCACGCAGACGGTCGAAGATGAACTCCAGGACCTGATCGGCCAGGCCGGCGCTCTTGACCTTGCTGCCGAACGCGCTGACGGCGAACGCCACGGCTTCGGTCAGGTCCAGGTCGAGCTTCTTGTCGATCAGGATGCGCAGCACGCCCAGCGCGGCACGACGCAGCGCGTACGGGTCCTTGCTGCCGGTTGGCAGCATGCCGATGCCGAAGATGCCGACCAGGGTGTCGAGCTTGTCGGCGATGGCCACGGCGGCACCGGTGACGGTGCTTGGCAGCTCGGCGCCGGCGCCACGCGGCATGTATTGCTCGTTCAGCGCCAGGGCGACGTCTTCCGGCTCGCCGTCATTGAGGGCGTAGTAGTAACCGGCGATGCCTTGCATTTCCGGGAACTCGCCGACCATTTCGGTGGCCAGGTCGCACTTCGACAGCAGGCCCGCACGCGCGGCACGCTGGGCGTCGCCGCCGATGCGCGGGGCGATGAACGCGGCCAGTTTCGAGACGCGCTCGGCCTTGTCGTAGACGCTGCCCAGCTTCTCCTGGAACACCACGTTCTGCAGGCGCTGGTTGAAGTCTTCGAGCTTCTGTTTCTTGTCCTGCTTGAAGAAGAACTCGGCGTCGGTCAGGCGTGGGCGAACGACTTTCTCGTTGCCCTCGATGATCTGGCGCGGGTCCTTGCTTTCGATGTTGGCCACGGTAATGAAACGCGGCAGCAGCTTGCCGTCGACGTCCAGCAGGCAGAAGTACTTCTGGTTGTCCTGCATGGTGGTGATCAGGGCTTCCTGCGGCACTTCGAGGAAACGCTCCTCGAACGAGCACACCAGCGGCACCGGCCATTCCACCAGGGCGGTCACTTCGTCCAGCAAATCGGCTGGAACGATGGCGGTGCCTTCCTGCAGGCGCGCCAGTTCTTCGGTGCGCTTGCTGATCAGCTCGCGACGCTCGTTGGCATCGGCCAGCACATAGGCGGCACGCAGGTCGTCCAGGTAGTTGGCCGGCGAGGTGATGCGCACGCTTTGCGGATGATGGAAGCGGTGGCCACGGGAGTCGCGACCGGCTTTCTGGGCGAGGATGGTGCAGTCGATGACCTGGTCACCCAGCAGCATCACCAGCCATTGGGTCGGACGCACGAATTCTTCCTTGCGCGCGGCCCAACGCATGCGTTTCGGAATCGGCAGGTCGTTCAGCGAGTCTTCGACGATGGTCGGCAGCAGGCTGGCGGTCGGCTTGCCCTTGATGCTCTGGCTGTAGCGCAGCTTCGGCCCGCTCTGGTCGATTTCGCTCAGGTCCACGCCACATTTCTTGGCGAAGCCCAGGGCGGCCTGGGTCGGGTTGCCTTCGGCGTCGAAGGCGGCCTGGCGCGGTGGGCCGTCGAGGTTGATGCTGCGATCCGGCTGCTGGGTGGCCAGGCCGCTGATCAGCACCGCCAGGCGGCGTGGTGCGGCGTAGACATGTTTGGTTTCGAAGTTCAGGCCGGCGGCCTGCAGGCCTTTTTCGATACCGCCCAGGAAGGCTTCGGCCAGGGTGTTCAGGGCTTTGGGTGGCAGTTCTTCAGTGCCCAGTTCAACCAGAAAATCTTGCGCACTCATTGTGCCGCCTCCAACTTAGCCAACACTTCATCACGCAGGTCCGGAGTCGCCATCGGGAAGCCCAGCTTGGCGCGGGCCAGCAGGTAGGCTTGCGCGACGGAACGCGCCAGGGTGCGCACACGCAGGATGTACTGCTGGCGTGCGGTCACGGAGATCGCGCGACGGGCATCCAGCAGGTTGAAGGTGTGCGAGGCCTTGAGGACCATTTCATAGCTCGGCAACGGCAGCGGCTGATCCAGCTCGATCAGGCGCTTGGCTTCGCTTTCGTAGAAATCGAACAGTTCGAACAGCTTCTCGACGTTGGCGTGTTCGAAGTTGTAGGTCGACTGCTCCACTTCGTTCTGGTGGAACACGTCGCCGTAGGTCACCTTGCCGAACGGACCGTCGGCCCAGACCAGGTCGTAGACCGAATCCACGCCCTGCAGGTACATGGCCAGGCGTTCCAGGCCGTAGGTGATCTCGCCGGTCACCGGGTAGCACTCGATGCCACCGGCTTGCTGGAAGTAGGTGAACTGAGTCACTTCCATGCCGTTGAGCCAGACTTCCCAGCCCAGGCCCCAGGCGCCGAGGGTTGGTGATTCCCAGTTGTCTTCGACGAAACGGATGTCGTGCACCAGCGGGTCGAGGCCGACGTGCTTGAGCGAGCCCAGGTACAGCTCCTGGAAGTTTTCCGGGTTCGGCTTCAAGACCACCTGGAACTGGTAGTAGTGCTGCAGACGGTTCGGGTTTTCGCCGTAGCGGCCGTCAGTCGGGCGACGACTGGGCTGCACATAAGCGGCGTTCCAGGTTTCCGGGCCGATGGCGCGCAGGAACGTGGCGGTATGGAAAGTGCCGGCGCCTACTTCCATATCGTAGGGCTGAAGTACCACACAACCTTGCTCGGCCCAGTATTGCTGGAGGGCGAGGATCAAGTCTTGGAAGGTACGCACGGCTGGCGTAGGCTGGCTCACGAAATTCACCTGTTACTTGGGCTGCGATTTAAAGAGCGGGAGTATACCCGATTCAGTTGTGCGCACGCCCACTGGAGCCTTATGCCACGCTGCTTTTGGTGCAACGAAGATCCCCTGTACATGGCGTACCACGATCAGGAGTGGGGCGTGCCGCTACGCGACGCGCAGCGTTTGTTCGAGTTGTTATTGCTCGAAGGGTTCCAGGCCGGCCTGTCCTGGATCACCGTCCTGAAGAAGCGCGAGCGTTATCGCCAGGTGCTGTTCGGCTTCGATGTGCAGCGCGTGGCGCAGATGAGCGATGCACAAATCGATGAGTTGATGCTCGATCCCGGGATTATCCGCAACCGCCTGAAACTCTCTGCCGCCCGGCGCAACGCCCAGGCCTGGATGGCGCTGGAAGACCCGGTGGAATTCCTCTGGTCGTTCGTCGGCGGGGTGTCGAAAATCAATCATTTCAAAGATCGCAGCGAAGTCCCGGCGGTTACCCCAGAGGCCGAAGCGATGAGCCGCGGCTTGAAAAAGGCCGGCTTCACCTTTGTCGGGCCGACCATCTGTTATGCGCTGATGCAGGCTTCGGGCATGGTGATGGATCACACCCGCGACTGCGATCGCTACGCCATCCTGACAAACGGCCGGTTAGAATAGCCCGCTTGCGACAAGGTTCATGACCCGGATATCAGGAGTCACCTGTGGATAAGTTTAAAGGCGCCCTGCTGGTAGGCGCTCTGCGATTGTTTGCCCTGCTGCCCTGGCGCGCGGTGCAGGCGGTCGGTTCGGCCATCGGCTGGATCATGTGGAAGACCCCCAACCGTTCCCGCGATGTGGTACGGATCAACCTGGCCAAGTGCTTTCCGCAGATGGACGCCGCCGAACGCGAGCGTTTAGTGGGGCAGAGCCTGAAAGACATCGGCAAGTCCCTGACTGAAAGCGCCTGCGCCTGGATCTGGCCGGCCGAGCGCTCGATCGCCCTGGTGCGTGAAGTCGAGGGCCTCGAGGTGCTGCAAGAAGCGCTGGCGTCGGGCAAGGGCGTGGTCGGCATCACCAGCCACCTGGGCAACTGGGAAGTGCTCAACCACTTCTATTGCAGCCAGTGCAAACCGATCATTTTCTACCGCCCGCCGAAGCTCAAGGCGGTGGACGAACTGCTGCGCAAGCAGCGGGTCCAGCTGGGCAACCGGGTGGCGGCTTCGACCAAGGAAGGCATCCTCAGCGTTATCAAGGAAGTGCGCAAAGGTGGTGCGGTGGGCATTCCCGCCGACCCGGAACCGGCCGAATCCGCCGGGATCTTCGTGCCCTTCTTCGCCACCCGGGCGCTGACCAGCAAGTTCGTGCCGAACATGCTCGCCGGCGGCAAGGCGGTCGGGGTGTTCCTGCACGCGCTGCGCCTGCCCGACGGTTCGGGCTACAAGGTGATCCTCGAAGCCGCGCCGGACGCGATGTACAGCACCGACACCGAGACTTCCTGCGCGGCGATGAGCCAAGTGGTCGAGCGCTATGTGCGGGCTTATCCGAGCCAGTACATGTGGAGCATGAAGCGTTTCAAGAAACGTCCGCCCGGCGAAGAACGCTGGTACTGACCGCCTGGCACGATCTGTGGATAACCTTTCGCCCAAGGTTATCCACAAAGGCTGAAGCAGAGCACAGCATATGCCCGATTCGCGCAAATCCCTGAGGATCAAGATCCAGCACGAAAGCTTCGGCGAGTGCCTGGGCCAGACGCACAACCTGTCCGCCAGCGGGGTGTACGTCAAGCACCCGGCATTGGCGGCGCTGCCCAAGGGCGCGGTGGTCTACGGCCAGGTGCAAGGCCTGCCGATGAACGCGCCGCGGGTGAAGATGGAGGTGGTGCTGGTGGACGCCGAGGGCATCGGCCTGCGTTACCTGTGAAGCGTCCGGACATCGCCTCTGTAGCCGCTGCCGAGCTTGCGAGGCTGCGAAGCGGTCGCAAGACCAGGCGCTGCGATTCTCCTGACAATCCCGGTGTTCAGGTTTAGCGAGGACTACGTCCTCGTACGCAGCCTCGCTCACTCGGCAGCGGCTACAGTGCGCCTTTGCCCTGGCGCTCGAGCTTCTTGAGGAACACCGTCATTTCCTTTTCCGCCTGCTTGTCGCCATGTCCGCGGGCTGCTTCCAGGCCCTGCTCCCAGGCCTGGCGCGCCGCCGCATAGTCCTCCAGGCCTTGATAGGCCTTGCCCAGCAGCTTCCACGCCGCCGAATACTTGGGGTCGAAACCGACGCAGCGTTGCAGGTGCTCGGCGGCCTTGGCGTATTCGTGCAGATCCAGATAACCCTTGCCCAGGCCGAAGCGCAGCAGCGAGTTATCCATGCCCTTGGCGAGCATTTTTTCCAGGGATTCGAGCATCGTTGTCACTCCTGTGGACTCTTGTAGCCGCTGCCGCAGGCTGCGATAGGTCCGGAGGACCTCCTGCGGGCCGGAGATCGCCGCGCCCCTGCGGGGCGTTCGCAGCCTGCGGCAGCGGCTACAGGACGGCGTTGGATCAGAAAAAGCTCAAGCCCACGTGGAACAGCTTCTCCACATCGCGGATATGTTTTTTATCCACCAGGAACAGAATCACATGGTCGCCGGCTTCGATCACCGTGTCGTCGTGGGCGATCAGCACTTCCTCGTCGCGGATGATCGCGCCGATGGTGGTGCCTGGCGGCAGCGCGATGTCCTCGATGGCGCGGCCGATCACCTTGCTCGATTTGGCATCGCCATGGGCGATCGCCTCGATGGCTTCCGCCGCGCCACGGCGCAGCGAGTGCACGCTGACGATATCGCCACGGCGCACGTGGGCCAGCAGGGTACCGATGGTGGCCAGCTGCGGGCTGATGGCGATGTCGATATCGCCGCCCTGGATCAGGTCGACATAGGCCGGGTTGTTGATGATGGTCATCACCTTCTTCGCCCCCAGGCGCTTGGCCAGGAGCGAGGACATGATGTTGGCCTCGTCATCGTTGGTCAGGGCCAGGAAGATATCGGCGTCGGCGATGTTTTCCTCCATCAGCAGGTCGCGGTCCGAGGCGCTGCCTTGCAGGACCACGGTGCTGTCGAGGTTATCCGAGAGGTAGCGGCAACGCGCCGGGTTCATCTCGATGATCTTCACCTGGTAACGGCTTTCGATGGCTTCGGCCAGGCGTTCGCCGATCTGCCCGCCGCCGGCGATGACGATGCGTTTGTAGGATTCGTCGAGGCGGCGCATCTCGCTCATCACCGCGCGGATGTTGGCCTTGGCGGCGATGAAGAACACTTCGTCGTCGGCCTCGATCACCGTATCGCCCTGGGGCAGGATCGGCCGGTCACGGCGGAAGATCGCCGCCACGCGGGTATCGACGTTGGGCATGTGCTCGCGCAGCTGGCGCAGTTGCTGCCCCACCAGCGGCCCGCCGTAATAGGCCCTGACCGCCACCAGTTGGGCCTTGCCTTCGGCGAAGTCGATCACCTGCAGGGCGCCGGGGTGTTCGATCAGGCGCTTGATGTAGTTGGTCACCACCTGTTCCGGGCTGATCAGCACGTCGACCGGAATCGCCTCGTTGTCGAACAGGCCGGCGCGGGTCAGGTAGGCCGCTTCGCGGACCCGGGCGATCTTGGTCGGGGTGTGGAACAGGGTGTGGGCGACCTGGCAGGCGACCATATTGGTTTCGTCGCTGTTGGTCACCGCGACCAGCATGTCGGCATCGTCGGCGCCGGCCTGGCGCAGTACCGTGGGGAACGAACCGCGGCCCTGTACGGTGCGGATGTCCAGGCGGTCGCCGAGATCGCGCAGGCGTTCGCCGTCGGTGTCGACCACCGTGATGTCGTTGGCTTCGCTGGCCAGATGCTCCGCCAGCGTACCGCCCACCTGCCCTGCTCCGAGGATGATGATCTTCATCCAGTCACTCCCTTAGAACCTTTCTTAACCGCGCGCGGCGGCAATCTTGATCAGCTTGGCGTAGTAGAACCCGTCGTGGCCGCCCTCTTGCGCCAGCAGCTGGCGACCGTGGGGCTGCTTCAGGCCGGCCGGAGGCTGACCCAGTTGCCCGGCGATGTCCAGTTCGCGAGCACCCGGGGTACGGGCCAGGAAAGCCTCGATGACCTCGGTGTTTTCGGTCGGCAAGGTCGAGCAGGTGGCGTACAGCAGGATGCCGCCGACTTCCAGGGTCGACCACATGGCGTCCAGCAGTTCGCCTTGCAGGCTGGCCAGGGCGGCGATGTCGTCGGCCTGACGGGTGAGCTTGATATCCGGGTGGCGGCGGATCACCCCGGTGGCCGAGCATGGCGCGTCCAGCAGGATGCGCTGGAACGGCTTGCCGTCCCACCAGGCGGCGGTGTCGCGGCCGTCGGCGGCGATCAGCTCGGCGCGAAGGTTCAGGCGGTCGAGGTTCTCCTGGACGCGCACCAGGCGTTTGGCTTCCAGGTCCACCGCGACCATGCCGGCCAGCGCAGGCTCGACTTCGAGGATGTGGCAGGTCTTGCCGCCGGGCGCGCAGCAGGCGTCCAGCACCCGTTGTCCCGGCGCCAGTTCCAGCAACTCGGCGGCCAGTTGCGCGGCTTCGTCCTGCACGCTGATCCAGCCTTCGGCGAAGCCCGGCAGGGCGCGCACGTCGGCGGCTTCATCGAGCACGATGCCGTCCTGGCTATAGACGCAAGGCTTGGCGGCAACGCCGGCCTCGCTCAGCAGCTGGAGATAGGCGGCGCGGGAATGATGGCGGCGGTTGACCCGCAGGATCATCGGCGGGTGGGCGTTGTTGGCGGCGCAGATGGCTTCCCACTGCTCGGGCCAGAACGCCTTGAGGGACTTTTGCAGCCAGCGCGGATGGGCGGTACGCACCACCGGGTCGCGTTCCAGCTCGGCGAACAGTGCTTCGCTCTCACGTTGGGCGCGGCGCAGCACGGCATTGATCAGTGCCTTGGCCCAGGGCTTTTTCAGCTTGTCGGCGCAGCCCACGGTTTCGCCGATGGCGGCGTGCGCCGGGACGCGGGTGTAGAGCAATTGATAAAGGCCTACCAGCAGCAGCGCCTCGACGTCGGCATCGGCCGCCTTGAACGGCTTCTGCAACAGTTTGGCGGCCAGCGCCGCCAGCCGTGGCTGCCAGCGCGCGGTGCCGAAAGCCAGGTCCTGGGTGAAGCCGCGATCGCGCGCTTCGACCTTGTCCAGCAGGGTTGGCAGCGAGCTGTTGAGCGAGGCTTTGCCGTTGAGGACCGAGGTCAGGGCCTTGGCGGCGGCTAGACGCGGGTTCATTGGGCGTCCGCCGCTTGTCCGAGCACGGTGCCGGTGGCGAATTTCTCGCGACGGCTGTTGAACAGGTCGCTGAAGTTCAGCGCCTTGCCGCCGGGCAATTGCAGGCGGGTCAGGCACAGCGCCTGCTCACCGCAGGCGACGAGCAGGCCGTCCTTGCTGGCGCCGAGGATGGTGCCCGGCACGCCCTTGCCTTCGGCGAGGCTGGCGGCCAGCACCTTCAGCGCTTCGCCGTTCAGCGTGCTGTGGCAGATCGGCCAGGGGTTGAAGGCTCGCACCAGACGCTCCAGCTCCAGCGCCGGGCGGCTCCAGTCGATCCGCGCTTCGTCCTTGTTCAGTTTGTGGGCGTAGGTGGCCAGGCTGTCGTCCTGCACTTCGCCTTGCAGGGTTGCGGCGGTGAGGCCGGCGATGGCCTGCACCACGGCGGGCGGGCCCATTTCGGCGAGACGGTCATGCAGGCTGCCGCCAGTGTCGGTGGCGCTGATCGGGGTGCTGACCTTGAGCAGCATCGGCCCGGTGTCCAGGCCGGCTTCCATGCGCATCACGGTCACGCCGCTCAGCGCGTCGCCGGCTTCCACAGCGCGCTGGATCGGCGCCGCCCCGCGCCAGCGTGGCAGCAGCGAGGCGTGGCTGTTGATGCAGCCCAGGCGCGGAATATCCAGCACCGCCTGCGGCAGGATCAGGCCGTAGGCGACCACCACCATCAGGTCCGGCGCGAGGGCCGCCAGTTCGGCCTGGGCCTGCGGGTCGCGCAGGGTCGGCGGTTGCAGCACGGGGATGTGGTGCTCCAGCGCCAGCTGCTTGACCGGGCTCGGCATCAGCTTTTGCCCGCGCCCGGCGGGGCGGTCCGGCTGGGTGTAGACCGCGACGATCTCGTAAGGGCTGTCGAGCAGGGCCTTGAGGTGTTCGGCGGCAAATTCCGGGGTGCCGGCAAAGACGATGCGCAGTGGCTCAGTCATGGGAGTTCTCGGTAATAAACACGCGGAAAAGAAAAAGGCTTGCCGCTGCAAGCCTTTGGAAGAAGGGAATCAAGCTTGCTGACGATGCTGCTTTTCCAGCTTCTTCTTGATCCGGTCGCGTTTGAGCGTGGACAGGTAATCGACGAACAATTTGCCGTTGAGGTGGTCGCATTCGTGCTGGATGCACACCGCGAGCAGGCCTTCGGCGATCAGTTCGTAAGGTTGGCCGTCACGGTCCAGGGCCCTGATTTTCACGCGTTGCGGACGATCGACGTTCTCGTAGAAGCCCGGTACCGACAGGCAGCCTTCCTGATACTGGCCCATTTCGTCGGTGAGCGCTTCGAACTCGGGGTTGATGAACACCCGTGGCTCGCTGCGGTCTTCGGACAGGTCCATGACCACGATGCGCTTGTGCACGTTGACCTGGGTAGCGGCCAGGCCAATGCCGGGCGCCTCATACATTGTTTCAAACATGTCGTCGACCAACTGACGCACTTCGTCGTCCACTACGGCCACTGGTTTGGCGATAGTGCGCAGGCGCGAGTCGGGGAATTCGAGGATGTTTAAAATGGCCATAAGCGTAATTGCTACACGTGTGAAGTAAATTCGGAGTCGGAGGCCTTGCGGGTTCTGGAAGGGCAACCGTTGTAAAACGTGCTCGGTCAGGAGCAGGGAGCGCACAGGCGCTGGCGTTTCACGCGAATACACATAATAAAGGGATTCACCGCATGAGGAAATCACTACTCGCCTTGCTGCTCGTGGGCTGGGCCGGTTTCGGCCAGGCGCAGGTGCCGCTCCGGGAGGGTTATCCACAGCGCTACACCGTAGTGGCGGGCGATACCTTGTGGAGCATCGCCAATCGCTTCCTGCGCGATCCCTGGCAATGGCCGGCGCTCTGGCAGGCCAATTCCAGCCTCGCCGACCCCGATTTGATCTACCCCGGCGACTCCCTGGCGCTGGTCCGGGTCGATGGTGAACCACGCCTGACCCTGGAGCGCGGCGCTTCCCGGGGCACCGTCAAGCTCTCGCCCCAGGTACGCCGCACGCCACTGGTCGAGGCGATCCCGAGCATTCCACTGCAGGCCATCGACAGCTTTCTGCTGAGCAACCGCATCCTCGACCGGGCGGACGCCTTCGACAGTGCGCCCTACATAGTCGCCGGCGATGCCGAACGGGTACTCAGCGGCACCGGCGACCGGATCTTCGCGCGCGGCCGCTTCGACCCGGAGCAATCGGTCTTCGGCATCTTCCGCCAGGGCAAGACCTACACCGACCCGCAGAGCGGCGAAGTGCTGGGAGTCAACGCCGACGAAATCGGCGGCGGCGAGGTGGTCGCGGTCGAGGGCGATATCGCCACCCTGCAATTGCAGCGCACCACCCAGGAAGTGCGCCTGGGCGACCGCCTGTTCGGCGGCGAGCCACGGACCATCAACTCGACCTTTGTCCCCAGCGCGCCGAGCCGGGCGGTCGAGGGCCTGATCATCGACGTGCCACGGGGTGTCACCCAGATCGGTGCGCTGGATGTGGTGACGTTGAACAAGGGACGGCGCGATGGCCTGGCTGAGGGCAACGTGCTGGCGGTAATGAAAACCGGCGAAACCGTGCGCGACCGGGTGGCCGGTGGACAGGTGAAAATGCCGGATGAGCGGGCCGGTCTGCTGATGGTTTTTCGCACCTACGACAAGCTCAGTTACGGCCTGGTGCTCAACGCTTCCCGTTCCCTGGCGATCATGGACAAAGTCCGTAACCCGTAAAAACCCTCAACAAGTTACCAACAGAGTTATCCACAGCTTATTCCTGCTACGACCGGGCTTATAACGATCAAGGATGATCCCATGTCACTGTCTGCCCAGGCTCCGGTTTCCCCCGCGGAACTGGAAGCCCGCCTACGTTTGCACCGCTTGCCCGACCTCGGCCCGAAGCGTTTTCAACTGCTGCTCGAAGCCTTTGGTTCGGCCTCCAAGGCCATCAGCGCACCGGCCAGTGCCTGGCGCGCGCTGGGCCTGCCGGCGAGCGCTGCCGAGGCCCGGCGCAATGCCGAAGTGCGTGATGGCGCCAGCCATGCATTGGCTTGGCTGGAGCGTCCGGGCCAGCATTTACTGATGTGGGACCAGCCTGACTACCCGCCGCTGTTGAATGAAATTGCCGATGCGCCGCCGCTGCTGTTTGTTGCCGGCGACCCACGCATCCTGGAAAAACCGCAGTTGGCGGTGGTCGGCAGCCGTCGTGCTTCGCGGCCCGGGATGGACACCGCCGCGGCCTTTTCCCGCAGCCTGGCCGCGGCCGGTTTTGTCATCACCAGCGGCCTGGCACTGGGGATCGATGGCGCGGCGCACCAGGCCGCCCTGGAGGTCGGCGGGCAGACTGTCGGCGTGCTCGGCACCGGCCTGGAAAAATTTTATCCACAGCGCAACCGGCGCCTGGCCGATGCCATGATCGCCCAGGGCAGCGCGCTGGTTTCCGAGTTCCCGCTGGAGACCGGGCCCCACGCCAGCCACTTTCCCCGGCGCAACCGGATCATCAGCGGCCTGTCCCTTGGCGTGCTGGTGGTGGAGGCCAGCGTCGCCAGCGGTTCGCTGATCACCGCCCGGCTCGCCGCCGAGCAAGGCCGCGAGGTGTATGCGATACCCGGGTCGATCCATCATCCGGGAGCCCGGGGTTGTCATCAGCTGATTCGCGATGGCGCGGTGCTGGTGGAAACCATCGAACATATCCTCGAAGCCCTGCGTGGCTGGCAACGGCTGCCGTTATCCACGGCCCCGCCAACAGCCGCGCCCGCTCATCCGTTGCTGGCGCTGTTGCATGCCGCGCCGCAGACCAGCGAGGGCCTGGTGCAGGCCAGTGGCTGGAGCCTGCCCAGGGTGCTGGCGGCGCTCACCGAACTGGAGCTGGAGGGCCATGCGACGTGTGAAGGCGGTTGCTGGTTTGCCCGGGCAAAAGGCTAAGGCTCTGTACGAAAAGTGGCTGCGCTCGGCCATGCTGCGTTAAAAACAGGCTCGGAATGCTCATTTAGGCCCCTAAACTCCGCTTCCTCGCCTGTTTTTGCCTTGCCTGACCTTCGCTCGCCGACTTTTCGTACAGACCCTAGGCTTTATAGGCAGGATCGGTAAACTGCGCACAGCCTTAATCCGGAGAGTCAGCAATGGTCAGCAGTTGGCGTGTGCAACAAGCCGCACGAGAAATTCGCGCAGGGGCGGTGATTGCCTATCCAACCGAAGCAGTCTGGGGGTTGGGTTGCGACCCGTGGAACGAAGAGGCGGTGGACCGGTTGCTGGCCATCAAGTCGCGCTCCGTGGACAAGGGCCTGATCCTGATCGCCGACAACATCCGCCAGTTCGATTTTCTCTTCGAGGATTTTCCCCAGGAATGGCTCGATCGCATGGCCAGCACCTGGCCGGGCCCGAACACCTGGCTGGTACCCCATCAGAATCTGTTGCCGGAATGGGTCACCGGGGTCCACGACACCGTGGCCCTGCGAGTCAGCGATCATCCACTGGTGCGTGAGTTGTGCGCCTTGGTGGGGCCGCTGATTTCCACCTCGGCCAACCCCCAGGGGCGCCCTGCGGCCCGCACGCGGATTCGCGTCGAGCAATATTTTCGCGGGCAGCTGGACATGGTCCTGGGCGGCAGCCTGGGCGGGCGCAAGAACCCGAGCCTGATCCGCGACCTGGTGACCGGCAAGATCGTGCGTCCGGCCTGACACCGCGTCGTCGTTTATCGCGGGCAAGCCTCGCTCCTACGACCCACATCCGTAGGAGCGAGGCTTGCCCGCGAAGCATTTCAAGGCAACAGAATGGTCGAACCCGTGGTGCGCCGCGCCGACAGCTCGGTCTGCGCCTTCGCCGCTTCCGCCAGCGGATAACGCTGGCCGATCTCGATCTTCAGCTTGCCGCTGGCGATCATGGCGAACAGATCGTCGGCCATGGCCTGCAGGTTCTCGGCGTTGTTGGCGTAGGTGCCCAGGGTCGGACGGGTGACGTACAGCGAGCCCTTGGCCGCCAGGATGCCCAGGTTGACCCCCTCCACTGCTCCCGAGGCATTGCCGAAGCTGACCATCAGGCCCCGTGGCTGCAGGCAGTCCAGCGAAGTCAGCCAGGTGTCCTTGCCCACGCCGTCGTAGACCACCGGGCATTTCTTGCCGTCGGTCAGCTCCAGCACGCGCTTGGCCACGTCTTCATGGCTGTAGTCGATGGTTTCCCAGGCACCGAGGGATTTCGCCAGCGCGGCTTTCTGCGGCGAGCTGACGGTACCGATCAGCTTCACCCCCAGGGCCTTGGCCCACTGGCAGGCGAGCAGCCCGACCCCGCCGGCGGCGGCGTGGAACAGCACGGTCTCGCCGCCCTTGAGCTCGTAGGTCTGGCGCAGGAGGTACTGCACAGTCAGGCCCTTGAGCATCACCCCGGCCGCCTGTTCGAAGCTGATGCCGTCCGGCAGGTGCACCAGGTTGTCCGCGGGCAGTACATGCACTTCGCTGTAGGCACCCAGCGGGCCGCTGCCATAGGCCACGCGATCGCCGACCTTGAAGCGGGTCACGGCGCTGCCCACCGCCTCGACCACCCCGGCCCCTTCGGCGCCCAGGCCTGATGGCAAGGCCGGTGGCGCGTAGAGGCCGCTGCGGTAGTAGGTGTCGATGAAGTTCAGGCCGATGGCCTTGTTGCTCACGCGGACCTGTTGCGGGCCCGGTTCGGCGGGTTGGTAATCCACATACTCAAGCACTTCCGGGCCGCCATGGGCCCGGAACTGGATACGTTTGGCCATCTGCACTCTCTCCTCGGTCGTGTCGCGAAAGTGCCTTATCGGACTCCTATGCTTGACCGCCGTCAACTGCGACCGGCCCCTGTGCGGTGTTATGCTACGCGCCCATTTGCGCAGGCCCCCCGCTGTATCCCTGGCGCCGCGTAGCTTTGCCCGATTCAAGGTGATGCCATGACTACCCGCACCGAGGCCGTAAAAGCCTACCTGCTCGACCTGCAAGACCGTATTTGCGCCGCCCTGGAAGCCGAAGACGGCGGTACGCGCTTCGTCGAAGACGCCTGGACCCGGCCGGCCGGCGGTGGCGGGCGCACCCGGGTGATTGCCGACGGCACAGTGATCGAGAAAGGCGGCGTCAACTTTTCCCACGTATTCGGTAGCGGCTTGCCGCCGTCCGCCAGCGCCCACCGGCCGGAACTGGCTGGTCGTGGTTTCGAGGCACTGGGCGTGTCGCTGGTGATCCACCCGCACAACCCGCATGTGCCGACTTCCCATGCCAACGTACGGTTCTTCATCGCCGAAAAGGCAGGCGAAGAGCCGGTCTGGTGGTTCGGCGGCGGTTTCGACCTGACCCCCTACTACGCCAACGAGGAAGACTGCGTGCACTGGCACCGCGTCGCACAAAAGGCCTGCGCGCCCTTCGGCCCGGACGTCTACCCGCGCTACAAGGCCTGGTGCGACAGCTACTTCCACATCAAGCATCGCAATGAACCGCGCGGCATCGGCGGCCTGTTCTTCGACGACCTCAACGAGTGGGACTTCGACACCAGCTTCGCCTTCATGCGCGCCATCGGCGACGCCTACCTCGAGGCCTACCTGCCGATCGTCCAGCGCCGCAAGGCCCTGGGCTATACCGAGAAGCAGCGCGAGTTCCAGGAATACCGTCGCGGCCGTTATGTCGAGTTCAACCTGGTCTACGATCGAGGCACCCTGTTCGGCCTGCAATCGGGCGGGCGTACCGAGTCGATCCTCATGTCCCTGCCGCCGCAGGTGCGCTGGGGCTACGACTGGAAAGCCGAGCCGGGCAGCGAAGAAGCGCGCCTGACCGAATACTTCCTGCAAGACCGCGACTGGCTGGCGGGCTTGGCGTAAAGCGTTGCAGCCGGCTGGCCGGCGCTGGACGATAATGCGATTGAACAGAACAGCGCAGCGTCCCTGTCGCCAGCAAGCTGGTTCCTTACAGGGATGTGCATGAGGGTTTTATTGGATGGATCAGTACGTCGTTTTTGGTAACCCGATCGGCCACAGCAAATCGCCGCTGATTCATCGGCTGTTCGCCGAGCAGACGGCGCAGCGGCTGGTCTACACCACCTTGCTGGCGCCCCTCGACGATTTCGCCGGCTGTGCCCGCGGGTTCTTCGTTGACGGGCGTGGCGCCAATGTCACGGTGCCGTTCAAGGAGGAGGCCTACCGCCTGGCCGACAGCCTGACTGCCCGCGCCCAGCGCGCCGGCGCGGTGAATACCTTGAGCAAGCTCGCCGATGGCAGCCTGTTGGGCGACAACACCGACGGCGCGGGCCTGGTGCGCGACCTGACGGTCAACGCCGGCTTCAGCCTCAAGGGCAAACGCATTCTGCTGCTGGGGGCCGGCGGCGCGGTGCGTGGCGCGCTGGAGCCGCTGCTGGCGGAGCAGCCGGCGTCGGTGATCATCGCCAACCGCACGGTGGAAAAGGCCGAGCTGCTGGCCGAGCTGTTCAGCGACCTGGGGCCGGTGTCGGCCAGTGGTTTCGACTGGTTGCGCGAGCCGGTGGACCTGATCATCAACGCCACCTCGGCCAGCCTCACCGGCGACGTGCCGCCGATCGCCGCCAGCCTGATCGAGCCGGGCCAGACGGTGTGCTACGACATGATGTATGGCAAGGAGCCGACCGCCTTCTGTCGCTGGGCCAGCCAATACGGTGCGGCGATTTCCATGGATGGCCTGGGCATGCTCGCCGAGCAGGCGGCGGAAGCCTTCTTCCTGTGGCGCGGCGTGCGTCCGGACACCGCGCCGGTGCTGGCGGAGCTGCGGCGCCAGCTGGCGCTCTGACAGATCGCGTCATCGTTGATCGCGGGCAAGCCTCGCTCCTACGGAAGCAAGCGTTTCTGTAGGAGCGAGGCTTGCCCGCGAACGCTTCGCCGCTATTACCGCGCTGCAACCGGCAATCAATCCTCAAACCGGATCGGGCATTTCTCCGCGCCTTCGAGCTTTCTCAACTCTTCGATCACCGAGGCCCGCGCGCGACGCAGGGTCAGGCTGCGGTTCTGCCGCAGCAGGCGGCGGGCTTCCTGGTGCAGCATGGCCACCCCGGAATAGTCGATGAAGTTGATCTGCCGGGCGTCGATCACCAGGCGCGGCGCATGGCAGCGTTGCATGCGCACTTGCAGGTAATGGCTGGCGCCGAAAAAGATCGAGCCGCCGACCCGCAGGATGTCCTCGTCGCCTTCGCGTCCGTGCTGCACGCGCGGTTGCGAGGTGCGCTTGAGGTAGAAGAACAGCGACGCCAGGACCCCGGCGTAGATCGCCGTCTGCAACTCCAACAGCAAGGTGGCGACACAGGTCAGGCCCATCACCACGAACTCGGCGCGGCTGACCCGGAACAGCGCGCGAATGCCGCGGTGGTCCACCAGGCCCCAGCAGATCAGCAGAATGCTCCCGGCCATGGCCGGGATCGGGATATGCGCGATCAGTGCCGCGCCGGCCACGGCGAACAGGGCCACCCACAATGCTGAGAACACTCCGGCCAGCGGCGAACAGGCGCCGGCCTCGTAGCTCAGGCCGGAGCGGGTAAAAGAGCCGGACGACAGATAGCCGGAGAAAAACGCGCCGACGATATTCGACAGGCCCTGGGCGCGGACTTCCTGGTTGGCATCGAGCAACTGTTCGGAGCGTGCCGACAGCGAGCGGGCGATCGACAGGCTGGTCACCAGCCCCAGCATGCCCACCGCCACGGCGCTGGGCAGCAGGCGCAGGATCATGTCCAGGTCCAGCGGCAGCGGGCTGAACGGCGGCAGCCGGCCGGTAAAGGCGCTGACCAGTTTTACCTGGCCGAACAGCGCCGGCCACAGCCACACCACCAGAGCACTGAGGATCAGGCTGATCAGCAGCGAGGGCCAGCGCGGCACCAGCAGCTTCAGGGCCAGGCCGACGACCAACGTGCCCAGGCCGAGGATCAGCGAGGGTTTATCCACGGCATCGAGATGGGCGAACAGCGAGGTCAGGCTGTTCAGCGCGGTGGCTTCGCTCGGCAAGTCCAGGCCCAGCAGGTTGGGCAACTGCCCCAGGGCGATCACCACCGCGGCGCCGAGGGTGAAGCCGAGCACCACCGAATGGGACACGAAGTTCACCAGCGCACCGAAGCGCAACAACCCCAGCAGCCACTGGAACAGGCCGGCGAGCAAGGTCAGCAGCAGGATCAGGGTGATGTAGTCCTGGGACGCCGGCACCGCCAGGGGGCTGACGCTGGCGTAGAGGACGATGGAAATCGCCGCGGTCGGGCCACAGATCAGGTGCCAGGAAGAACCCCAGAGGCAAGCGATCAGCACCGGGACGACGGCGGCATACAGGCCGTATTCCGGTGGCAGGCCGGCGATCAGCGCATAGGCGATCGATTGCGGCAGGGCGAGGATGGCGCCGCTCAGGCCCACCAGCAGGTCGCGCCCGACGCTGGCGCGGGTCTGCCGGGGCAGCCAGCTCAGGAAGGGCAAGAGTGAATGGCGATTGGGCCAGGCCATGGGTCCTCGCGGTCGGGATGGGGCGAAAGGCGTCAGGGTAAAGCATTGCCGGCAAGCTTACCTGCAGGAGCGAAGCTTGCTCGCGATGCCGGCGACTCGGTCTTGCAGATGGACCGCGTGCACAGGTTTTTGGGGCTACTGCGTAGCCCATCGCGGGCAAGCCTCGCTCCTACCATGGGTATTACAGCTTGGCCTGCACCGCCGGCAGCGCATCCTTGCCGTCGAGGGTCTTCACTCCGTCCAGCCACTTGCCCAGCACTGCCGGGTTGGCCTTGATCCAGGCCTTGGCTGCGTCAAAGTTGCTGACCTTCTTGTTGGCCACCTCGGCCATGATGCTGTTCTCCATTTCCTGGGTGAAGCTCAGGTTGCTCAGCAGTTTGCCGACGTTCGGGCAGGCCTGTGCATACCCCTTGCGGGTCAGGGTGTAGACGCTGCCGGTGTCGCCGAAGTACTTCTCGCCGCCCTTGAGGTAATGCATTTTCAGCTGCACGTTCATCGGGTGCGGGGTCCAGCCGAGGAAGGTGACGAACTTCTGCCGTTTCACCGCCCGCGAGACTTCGGCGAGCATCGCCTGTTCGCTGGACTCGATCAGTTTCCACTGGCCAAGGTCGAAGTCGTTCTTCTTGATGATCTCCTGCAACGACAGGTTGGCCGGGGCCCCGGAGCCGATGCCGTAGAGCTTCTTGTCGAACTTGTCTGCGTACTTATTCAGGTCGTTGAAGTCATGCACACCGGCGTCCCAGACATAATCCGGCACCGCCAGGGTGAACTCGGTGCCGTCCAGGTTCTTCGCCAGCTGGATGACCTCGTCATTGGCCACGAACTTGTCGTAGAAGCCCTGCTGCGCCGGCATCCAGTTGCCCAGGAACACATCCACCTGGCCGTCCTTGAGCCCGCCGAAGGTGATCGGTACCGCCAGGGTGTCGATCTTGGCCTTGTAGCCCATGCCGTCCAGCAGGAAACCGGCGATGGCGTTGGTGGCGGCGATGTCGCTCCAGCCCGGGTCGGCCATCTTCACTGTCTCGCAACCCTGTTCGGCCCAGGCCAGGGTCGGGACCGAAACACTGCCCAGCGCCAGAAGCGCGGCCGTCACTGCTGTGGATAACCTTTGCATGCTCTTCCCCTTACGTTATTGGTTTTGGCAGGGTTGTGGATAACGAGCCTTGCGCTCCAGATCGTCGAGGTCGATGTGGTTGCGCATGTATTGCGCACTGGCGTCGACCAGTGGCTGGTGGTCCCAGCTCTTCAGTTTGCCGAGGCTCAAGGCGCCCGCGACGAAGCGACGGCGGCGCTGGCTGGCGAGTACCTGTTGATGGATGGCCGGGATATCCCACTTGGCCCGCGCCTCGCGGAGAAAATCCTCGAATAGCGGGCGATGTTGCGGCGATTGGCTGAGTTCTTCCTGCTCGCGCGGGTCGTTGGCCACATCGAACAGCAGGCACGGGTCGTCTTCGCTGTAGATGAACTTGTAGCGGCCGCGGCGAATCATCATCAGCGGGCTGATGGTGCCTTCGGCCATGTACTCGCCGAAGACTTCGTCATGCCCGCCCTGCCCTTGCAGGTGCGGCACCAGGGAGCGGCCATCCAGCGCCAGGCCAGGTTGCAGTTGGCCTCCGGCCAGTTCCACCAGGGTCGGCAGCAGGTCGGCGGCCGAGACCGCCTGGCTTACCCGGCCGGCGGCGAACTGCCCCGGCGCGCTGACCAGCAGCGGCACCCGCGCGGCCATTTCGAACCAATGCATTTTGTACCAGAGGCCGCGCTCGCCGAGCATGTCGCCGTGGTCGCCGGAGAAGACAATGATGGTGTCGTCGCTCAGCCCGGTTTCCTCCAGGGTTTCCAGGAGTTTGCCGACGTTGCTGTCGATATAGCTGCACGCACCGAAATAGGCACGACGCGCATCGCGGATCTTATCCACAGGCAGCGGCTTGTCCCACAGGTCGTAGACCTTGAGCAGGCGCTGGGAGTGCGGGTCGAGCGCGTCCTGGGCCGGGGTCTGCGGCAGCGGAATATCTTCGTCGCGGTACAGATCCCAGAAGGCCTTGGGAATGGTGTACGGGTCGTGCGGGTGGGTCATCGACACGGTCAGGCAGAACGGTTGGTCGCCGTCTTCGCGAACGTGATCGAACAGGTACTGGCGGGCCTTGAACACCACCTCTTCGTCGAAATCCAGCTGGTTGGTGCGCACGCATGGCCCGGCCTGCAGTACCGAGGACATGTTGTGGTACCAGCTCGGGCGCACGTCCGGTTCGTCCCAGTTCACCGCCCAGCCATAGTCGGCCGGGTAGATATCGCTGGTCAGGCGTTCTTCGTAGCCGTGCAGTTGGTCCGGGCCGCAGAAATGCATCTTGCCTGACAGCGCGGTGCGGTAGCCCAGGCGGCGCAGGTAATGGGCGTAGGTCGGGACGTCGGCGGGGAAGTCGGCGGCGTTGTCATAGGCGCCGATCTTGCTCGGCAACTGGCCGCTGACCAGGGTGAAACGCGAGGGCGCGCACAACGGGCTGTTGCAGTAGGCGGCGTCGAATACCACGCCCTGGGCGGCGAGACGGCTCAGATGCGGCAGCTTGATGGGCGATTGACCGTAGAACGGCAACATTGGCGCGGCCATTTGATCGGCCATGATGAAAAGAATGTTCTTGCGCTTCATGTATTCGCGGCATTCCATAGTGGGCAGTTATGCGAAAGTGCTGCGATCGAGGATGTAACCCGTGGCTTTCACGGTAAAGCCCCTGTACGGCAATGACTAGGATAAGCACAGCTTATGTATGAAGCGCTTGGCGATCTATCCCTGGACCTGTTCCGCGTCTTCGAGGTGGCGGCGCGCCAGCGCAGCTTTACCGCGGCGGCGGTGGAGCTGGGCACCACCCAACCGGCTATCAGCCAGCAGATCAAGCGGCTGGAGGAACAGCTCGGCACCCGGCTATTCGACCGCATCTACCGGGGCATCGAACTGACCGAGGCCGGCAGCCAGTTGTTCGAACAGGTGCAGGCTGGCTTGCAGAGCATCGACAGCGGCCTGAGCGCCATCACTGCTCAGCACCAGCACGAGGTGTTGCAGGTGGCCACCGATTTCGCCTTCGCCGCCTACTGGCTGATGCCGCGCCTGCATCGCTTCCACGCCGCCAATCCACAGGTGGATGTGAGCCTGGTCACCAGCGAGCGCAGCCACAACATGCTGCGCACCGATATCGACGTTGCCGTGCTGTTTGGCGATGGGCGTTTCAAGCAGGGTGAAAGCCATTGGCTGTTCAATGAGGAAGTGTTTCCGGTGTGCAGCCCGCTCTTGCTCAAGGAGCGGCCGCTGCCTCTCGGCGCCCAGTCGCTGCTGGAGTTTCCGTTGCTGCATTTGAAGGGGGAAAACAGCAGCCACTGGTTCGACTGGAGCGGCGTGTTCCGCGAACTGGGGATCGCCACCCCGCCGGCGCCGGGGCAGCTGCGTTTCGACAACTACACCCTGCTGATCCAGGCGGCGATCGGTGGCCAGGGTGTGGGCATTGGCTGGCGCCACCTTGTGGATAACTTGCTGGCGCAAGGTCTGTTGTGCCGACCGATCAGCGAAACGCTGATCTCCCGCTACGGCTATTACGTGGTCCTGCCCCAGCGCAAACGCCGCGGGGCGCTGATCCAGCGGTTTTTCGACTGGCTGATGGCCGAGCAGGCCGACAGTGCGCAATCTTTGACCGGGCTGGGCCTGCCGTCGATTGCCATCTGAGGTTTGGGGTTGGCGTGGAAGCCATCGCGAGCAAGCTCGCTCCTACATGGGATCGCATAACCTTCTGTAGGAGCGAGCTTGCTCGCGATAAGGATTCAACATACGAAGTTCACATGCTCGCCCACGTGCAGGTTCAGCTGCTGTTCATCGGCAATGCCGGCAGCCACCTGGGCGAGTCGCTGCACTGGCTCGTCCAGCTTCGGCGGGAGGCTGCCGGCGGGCTGGCTGAAATGCTCCAGGGTCAGCCCGGGCGTGCTTTGCGGTGCATTCACCAGGGTCCAGCGCAAGGTGCTGCCTTGCAGCGCGTCGAGGATGGCTTCGGCCGTCTGGCGGTGTGGGTAGCCTTCCATCTCCGACTGGTCCAGCACCTCGAAATGCCCCACCAGGAACAGGCGCCGGACGCCCGCGGCCTGCATGCCAGCGATCAGCGCTTCGACCGCGCGAAGTTGCTCCCGGGGTTCGAGCAGCAGGTTTTCCTGCTGTTCAAGGCCCATGGGCAGCCCCGGAGCATCCAGCAGGCAGGCCACCACGTCGCCTCCGGCCACGCTTTGCCTGACCCGCTCGGCATCGAACAGGTCACCGCATTTGGTGCGCAAACCGGGAAGGGGGGCGAGGGCCGTCAGGTCGTCGAGAATGGCGATGACTTCATGCTGGCGCCGCAGGAATTCCGCCATCAGCGCGCTACCCAGGCTGCTCATAGCACCGTAGAGCACCAGTTTGACCACCGGGGTTTCGGCATTTTTCATGGCGCGGCCCGTTTCTTTACACTGGTAAGGTTATGACCTGTGGGCTGTCGCCAGGGTTCGACTTTGTCATGAGAGGTTCCATGCAACGCATCAAGGGCTATCACGCCCATGTCTATTTTGACGCCAGCACCATCGACCAGGCGCGGGCCCTGTGCGAGCAGGCGGCGCAATTGTTTCCGTTGCAGATGGGGCGGGTGCATGAACGGCCGGTCGGCCCGCACCCGGACTGGAGCTGCCAGCTGGCGTTCGAGCCGCAATACCTGGGCGAGGTGTTGCCGTGGCTGGCGCTCAATCGCAACGGGCTGGTGGTATTCCTGCACCCCGATACCGGCGACGACCTGAAGGATCACACGGAGCATGCGGTCTGGATGGGGGCGATCCGGCCGCTGGACCTGTCGATTTTTTGAGTTTTTTCGCGAGCAAGCGCCATCAGCCCCCGGTCAATACAACACGCCATCGAGGATCTCGTAGACGATCCCCGTGCCTACCGCGATCAGCACGATATCGGCGCCCATGCGCCGCCATTCATAACCCGGGTAGTACGGCAGGTGCGCCAGGGCGCGGTTGTCCAGGCGTTCGCCGTAGTAGCCGCGGGGCAGCGGCTGGCCGCGCACCAGATGGATGCCGTGGGGCGGTGGCGCGCCGCGTACGAAGTAGGCGTGGTTGTCGCGAATGGTCTCGCGCACCGGGCCGAAATCCCGGGGCGGGCCGCCGCGACGATCGGCCTGCGGGCCGCGATGCTCATCCCCGCGATTGTCTCCTCGATTGTCGTAGCGACCCGGTTGCGGGCCGCCGCGGTCGTGGTCGTCACGTGGGTCCGCGACCGCGTGCAGCAGCGGGCTGGCGCTGAGCATCAGCACACCGAGACCGGCAATCAGGCGTTTGGGCATTTTCATCGGGTCTTCCTCAGAGCACGAACAACAAAAAGGGGCTCAGAACCTGGTTCTGAACCCCTTGGTCTTGCTGGTTAGTCTGTGGACTCTGAGGCTAATTCCTCTGTATCAGGAACTTTACCCTTGGTTGACACGGGCTTGACGCACCCCTTCGGCGAGGGAGGCGCAGAGGCTCAGCACACCCTCCACAGCCTGCTCGGAACTGCTGGCATTGGCGATCTGGTCGATCAGCGCCGAACCTACCACCACACCGTCAGCCAGGCGGGCGATGGCCGCGGCCTGCTCCGGCGTGCGGATGCCAAAACCGATGCTGATCGGCAGGTCGGTGTGGCGACGCAGGCGGGTCACCGCCTCTTCCACGTGCTCCAGGGTGGCGGAACCGGCACCGGTCACACCGGCCACGGAGACGTAGTAGACGAAGCCCGAGCTGCCGTTCAGTACTTTCGGCAGTCGCGCGTCGTCGGTGGTCGGCGTGGTCAGGCGGATGAAGTCGATGCCGGCGGCCTGGGACGGGTCGCACAGCTCGGCGTTGTGCTCGGGCGGCATGTCGACCACGATCAGGCCGTCGACCCCGGCTTCCTTGGCTTCGGCGATGAAGCGCGGTACGCCGTAGTGGTGGATCGGGTTGAAGTACCCCATCAGCACCAGCGGCGTGTCGTTGTTGCCGGCGCGGAACTCGCGAACCATTTGCAGGGTTTTCGCCAGGTTCTGCTTGGCCTCCAGGGCGCGGATGTTGGCCAGCTGGATCGCCGGGCCGTCGGCCATCGGATCGGTGAAGGGCATGCCCAGTTCGATCACGTCGGCGCCGGCGGCCGGCAAGCCCTTGAGGATCGCCAGAGAGGCGTCGTAGCCCGGGTCGCCGGCGGTGACGAAGGTCACCAGGGCGGCGCGGTTCTGTTGCTTAAGCTCGGCAAAGCGCGTTTGCAGGCGGCTCATCAGTGTTTCTCCTGCTGGGATTGCTCTTGTTGAGAGTGTTGCATGTGGTGCATCACGGTTTGCATGTCTTTGTCGCCGCGGCCCGAGAGGTTGACCACCATCAGGTGATCCTTGGGCAGGTTCGGCGCGCGCTTGAATACTTCGGCCAGGGCGTGGGCGCTTTCCAGGGCCGGGATGATGCCTTCCAGGCGGCAGCACTGGTGGAACGCGGCCAGGGCTTCGTCGTCGGTCACCGAGGTGTATTCGACGCGGCCGATATCGTGCAACCAGGCGTGTTCAGGGCCGATGCCCGGGTAGTCGAGGCCGGCGGAAATCGAGTGGGCGTCGATGATCTGGCCATCCTCGTCCTGCAGCAGGAAGGTGCGGTTGCCGTGCAGCACGCCAGGCAGGCCGCCGTTCAGGCTGGCCGCGTGCTTGCCGGTCTCGATGCCGTAGCCGGCGGCTTCGACGCCGATGATCTGCACGCTCTTGTCGTCGAGGAACGGATGGAACAGGCCCATGGCGTTGGAGCCGCCACCGATGCACGCCACCAGGCTGTCCGGCAGGCGGCCTTCCTGGGCTTGCAGCTGTTCGCGGGTTTCCTTGCCGATCACGGCCTGGAAGTCGCGGACCATGGCGGGATAAGGGTGCGGACCGGCCACGGTGCCGATCAGGTAGAAGGTGCTGTCGACGTTGGTCACCCAGTCACGCAGGGCTTCGTTCATCGCGTCCTTCAGGGTGCCGGTGCCGGCGACCACCGGGATCACTTCGGCGCCCAGCAGCTTCATGCGGAACACGTTGGCCTGCTGGCGCTCGATGTCGGTGGTGCCCATGTAGATCACGCAGTCCAGGCCGAAACGGGCCGCCACGGTGGCGGTGGCCACGCCGTGCATGCCGGCGCCGGTCTCGGCGATGATGCGTTTCTTGCCCATGCGCCGCGCCAGGAGGATCTGGCCGATGCAGTTGTTGATCTTGTGCGCGCCGGTGTGGTTCAGCTCTTCGCGCTTGAGGTAGATCTTGGCGCCGCCGCAGTGCTCGGTCAGGCGTTCGGCGAAATACAGCGGGCTGGGACGGCCGACGTAGTCGCGCTGGAAGTAGGCCAGTTCCTTGAGGAACTCCGGATCTTCCTTGGCCGCTTCGTATTCGCGGGCCAGGTCGAGGATCAGCGGCATCAGGGTTTCGGCGACGTAACGGCCGCCGAACGCGCCGAACAGGCCGTTGGCATCAGGACCGTTGCGCAGGTTGGTCTGGTTCATGGGGCGCTCCCGGTGATTCGTCAAAAGGGTGAATGCTGGAAAGACAATGGCGTTCACTCTACCCCCTGACGTCCCAGGCTGAAAACCGATAAGATCGCCACAACCTGTCAGGAAAACTCACATATTCCATGAGCCACGACCTGCCCCCGCTGAACGCCCTCCGGGCCTTCGAAGCCACCGCCCGCCTGAACAGCGTCAGTCTGGCGGCCGAACAGCTGCACGTCACCCATGGTGCGGTCAGCCGCCAGTTGAAGGTGCTCGAAGAGCATCTTGGGGTGAGCCTGTTCGTCAAGGAAGGGCGCGGCCTTAAACTCACAGATGCCGGTGTGCGCCTGCGCGATGTCAGCAGCGATGCCTTCGAGCGCCTGCGCACGGTCTGCGCCGAGCTGAGCCAGAGCACCGCCGATGCGCCCTTCGTGCTCGGCTGTTCCGGCAGCCTGCTGGCGCGCTGGTTCATTCCGCGCCTGGGGCGGTTGAATGCCGACCTGCCGGACCTGCGCCTGCACCTGTCGGCCGGCGAAGGCGATCTCGACCCGCGCCGTCCGGGGCTGGACGCCTTGCTGGTATTCGCCGAGCCGCCGTGGCCGGCGGACATGCAGGTCTTTGAGCTGGCCAGCGAGCGCATCGGCCCGGTGCTCAGCCCGCGCTACGGCCGTTACGAGCAGTTGCGCGAGGCGCCGGCCAGTGCGCTGCTCAACGAGACGTTGCTACAGACCACCTCGCGCCCGCAGGCCTGGCCCAGCTGGGCACGGCAGAACGGCATCGACGCCGGGGCGCTGAAGTTCGGCCAGGGTTTCGAGCATTTGTATTATTTGCTGGAGGCCGCGGTGGCCGGGCTGGGCGTGGCGATCGCACCGCAGCCGCTGGTGGCCGAGGACCTGCGTGCCGGACGCCTGGTTGCCCCATGGGGTTTCTGTGAAACCCCGGGGCAACTGGCGTTGTGGCTACCCAAGCGCGCCGCGGACGGGCGTGCCCGGCAACTGGCGCAGTGGCTCAGCAACGAGCTGCGCCAGACGCCTTAATTGCCGCGCTTGCACAGCAGGTAAGCGGCCAGCAGGCCCAGCGCGCCCACGGCGACGCCGGCGGTGGTCCAGGGGTGCTGCTGGGCGTAGTCGCGGGTGGCGATCCCGGTTTCACGGGTTTTCACTTTGACTTCTTCATAGGCATCGCTGAGCAGGCTACGCGAATGTCTCAGCGCGCTCTCGGCGTTGCTTTTCAGCGCCTTGAGGGTTTTGCGCGATTCGTCCGAAGCGTCGTCCTTGAGGCTCTCCAGGGACTTGAGCAGACTTTCGATCTCGGCTTCCATGCTTTCCAATGAGGCTTTGCGTAACGAAGTGTTGGCCATGGTGGCTCTCCTGCATTGTTGATTGAGGGTCTGTAGGGTCCGACTGCGCGGCCTGGCGAAAGTGCATTAAATCTGCATGACGATGGGCCGGGGCTTATTCCAGTGTTGCTGGTAATCGCTGCTAGGCTTTGATCTACCTCATAAGGAGAGCGCGCCATGTCTGATCATCACACCTACAAGAAAGTCGAACTGGTCGGTTCGTCCCCTAGCAGCATCGAAGACGCCATCAACAATGCGCTGGCCGAAGCCAGCAAAAGCATCAAGCACCTGGAGTGGTTCGAGGTCACGGAAACCCGTGGGCATATCAAGGATGGCAAGGCCGCGCATTTCCAGGTCACGCTCAAAGTCGGTTTCCGCATTGCCAACAGCTGAACCTGGGCTAGGCTGTTGAACTTGTGCGCTGGCCGATTGCCATAGGGAATGGCAAAGCGCTATATCTGCCTCGATGCCGAGCAGGCCGGGGCTTGACGCTTATTTTGATTCGACCAGGGAATGTGACCGATGAAAAAACAGATAATGGCTTTAGTGTTGTTGAGTGTCGCGGGAACAGCCCTTGCTGCCGGCAAGCCATGTGAAGAGCTGAAAAGCGAAATCGCCGCGAAGATCGACGCCAAAGGCGCGTCGGGTTATTCGCTGGAAATTGTCGAAAAAGGCAGCGCGACTGACGGCAAAGTGGTCGGTACCTGCGAAGGCGGTACCAAGGAAATCGTCTACAAGCGTGGCTGAGCCCTTGTAGCAATGAACAAAGCCGACGCGCTGCGTCGGCTTTTTTGTGCCCGGCGTTTAGCCAGGCCAGGCGTGCCCCTGTAGCCGCTGCCGCAGGCTGCGATCGCGACCGAAGGGCGCGCAAGGCCTCTGGATCACCCAATCCCTTCGGCCCGATTGCAGACTCAACCCTTCATCACTTGCGCCAGCAATTCGTAGGAATGCAGGCGGTCGGCGTGCTCGTACAGGTCGCAGGTGAAGATCAGTTCATCGGCGCCGGTCTGTTCGATCAGCACTTCGAGCTTGGCGCGGATCTTCGCCGGGCTGCCGATCATGGCCAGGCCGAGGAAGCTGCCCACCGCCTCTTTTTCATGGGGCAGCCACAGGCCGTCCATGCTCTTCACCGGTTTGCGCTGCACCAGGCTCTGGCCGCGCATCAGCGCGAGGATCCGCTGGTACACCGAGGTCGCCAGATAGTCGGCCTGTTCATCGGTATCGGCCGCCACCAGCGGCACGCCGAGCATCACGTAAGGCTTGTCGAGCACGGCCGAAGGCTTGAAGTGATTGCGGTACACGCGAATCGCCTCGTGCATGTAGCGCGGTGCGAAATGTGAGGCGAAGGCGTAAGGCAAGCCGCGCTCGCCGGCCAGTTGCGCACTGAACAGGCTTGAGCCCAACAACCACACCGGCACCTGGGTACCTGTTCCTGGCACCGCGATCACCCGTTGTTCCGGGGTGCGTGGGCCGAGGTAGGCTATCAGTTCGGCCACGTCTTCAGGGAAGTCGTCGGCGCTGCCGGAACGTTCGCGGCGCAGGGCGCGGGCGGTCATCTGGTCCGAACCCGGCGCGCGGCCCAGGCCCAGGTCGATACGCCCCGGGTACAGGCTTTCCAGGGTGCCGAACTGCTCGGCGATCACCAGCGGCGCATGGTTGGGCAGCATCACGCCGCCAGAGCCGACGCGAATGCTCGAGGTGCCGCCGGCCAGATAGCCCAGCAGCACCGAGGTCGCGGAGCTGGCGATACCGTCCATGTTGTGGTGTTCGGCGACCCAGAAGCGGGTATAGCCGAATTTCTCTACATGGCGGGCCAGGTCCAGGGAATTGCGCAGCGATTGCGCCGGGCTGCCGTCCTCGCGCACGGGGACCAGGTCGAGGGTGGAAAACTTAACGTCGGACAGTGGTTTCATGAACCTGCTTCTCCTTTGATGTGCAGGCCTTTGTCATGAGCCAAAACCTGCCGAATGCTGTAAGCCTGTCTCATGCAATGTGGGCATATACCCGAGTTTCAATAGCCAGGCTGAATTCGCTGTCCGGATAAACGGCGGATTCAGACAGGATGAACTTCGCCGGGCCTTCTATCCTCTAGAACCCTGAGTAGCAGAAAACCACAAGGGCGCGGCCTTTCGCGCCCGTTCTCGAGGAGACAGACATGAGCATCATCAAGAAAGCATCGGCTCACTGGGAAGGCGACCTGAAAACCGGCATTGGCTCGATTTCCACGGAAACCGGGGTACTGCGCGATGCACCTTACGGCTTCAAGGCGCGTTTCGAGGGCGGCAAGGGCACCAACCCGGAAGAACTGATCGGCGCCGCGCACGCGGGGTGTTTTTCCATGGCCTTCTCGATGATTCTCGGCGAGGCCGGGCTCAAGGCCGACAGCATCGACACTAATGCCGAAGTGACGCTGGACCAGGTCGATGGCGGTTTTGCGATCACCGCGGTGCACCTGATCCTCAAGGCGAAGATTCCCGGCGCCAGCCAGCAGCAGTTCGATGAGCTGAGCAAGAAGGCCAAGGAAGGTTGCCCGGTGTCCAAGGTGCTGAATGCCAGGATCAGCCTGGATGCGACGCTGCTCAGCTGACGGTGTTTTAACCTGCCCTGTCGCTTCGCGAGCCAGCTCGCTCACGCCTTCGAACCCATCGGCGCGAACTGGCTCGCGATTGCACTCCTGCCGAAACTCCCGCACCCGATATGCGCGGCGTCAGAACTCGCTTCATGAAAATGTGGTCGAATGCACGACTGCAGGCTCAGCCCATGACCATGGGCGCTGCATCAAAGGGAGCTCCACATCATGAAACGTTTTGCCCTGGCAGTTGTTTGTTGCGCGCTGGCCACCTCGACCCTGGCGGCTCCGAAGGATTGCGAAGAACTCAAGAAAGAGATTGAAATCAAGATCCAGGCCAACGCCGTGCCCTCCTACACCTTGGAGATTGTCAGCAAGGAGGAGGCCGAAAAGCACGACGTGGCCATGGTGGTCGGTACCTGTGAAAACGGCACCAAGGCAATCATCTATCAGCGCAACGACAGCTGATCGTTCAGATCACGCAGTTGACCCTATGGTCTTCGGCCAACAGCTCACGCTTGGCGTTGTACAGCCGGGCACTGGGAGTGAAACCCAGCGAGCGGGCTTCCAGCAAGTAACGCTGGCCGGCTTCGAAATGGTCGTAGCGCACGCTCAGGTAGCACAGGCGCTCGGCCGGATCGTTCATCATGCCGAGGCGCCCGCTGAACACCTCGAAATCGAAACGCACCATCAACTCATGACTGCCCGGGGTGACCTGGAAATAGCGGCCGTCGGTCAGGCGCTGGTTGTCCAGGCGCTCGGCCATCAGCAGCTTGCCGCCCGGCGTCGGGGTGGCGAAATCGACCCAGGCCTGTTGCGGGTCCACCGCCGGCAGGGGGCTGGAGCAGGCAACGAGGCCGGTCAGGGCAAGCAGCAGCAAGGGTTGGCGCATGAGGTCGGGCCGTCCGGGGAAAGGCCTCAAGCATAGCGCCGATCAGGTGCGCTGGCAGCCCGCCGGTTGGCCGGTACCCACCAGATTGCGCTGCTGGTCATAGAGCTTGGCCCAGGGCCGGAAGCCGATATTGCCGGTCTGCAACTGATAGCGCTGGCCGGCGTTGAAGTCCTTGTATTTCACATTCAGCTGGCAGTCGCGCCACAGCGGTTCGCTGTCCGGGCCGATGTTGGTGGGCTCCACGGCGAACTGGTAGCGCACCTTCAGCTCATGGTTGCCGGGCTGGACCTCGAAATATCGACGGTCCACCCAGGCCTTTTCGTCGACCTCCAGCGCCTGCAGGGCGGTGTCCTGGTGGGTGTCGAGGTCGATCCAGGCTTGCGTCGGATCGGGGGCGGGCAATCCGGCACAGCCGCTCAAGGTCAAGAGTCCGGTGGTCAGCAGCAACACGCGCATAGCGAAACTCCAGGCAGGCGAGATAGTCTTGGGGGCAGACTCTCGAAGGATGATTCGATTTGATTAGGCCGCGTTCAAGCCATGGGTTACTTGATCATCTTTTGCGCTTTTTGTTTCCGGGCTTGCTGCTTTTGTCGCTCAACGGTTGTTCCAGCGTGGGTTACTACGGCCAGCTGGCCAGTGGCCAATGGCAGCTGTTGCAGGCCCGCACGCCGGTCGAGCAGGTCATCGCCGACCCGGCTCGCGACCCGTTATTGCGTGCCCATCTGGCCCAGTCGCAGAAGGCCCGGCTTTTTGCCAGCCAGCACCTGCACCTGCCGGACAACCAGAGTTATCGCCTCTACGCCGACATCGGCCGGCCCTACGTGGTGTGGAATGTGTTCAGCACCCCTGAGTTTTCCCTGAGCCCCAAGACCCACTGCTTCCCGATTGCCGGCTGCGTGGCCTATCGCGGCTACTACAGCCAGGGCGCGGCCCGGGGCGAGACGGCCTTGCAGAAACAGCAGGGCATGGATGTGGCCATCGGTGGGGTGGAGGCCTACTCGACCCTGGGCTGGTTCAATGACCCGATCCTCAGTTCGATGCTGCATTGGGGCGACGAGCGCCTGGCGACCCTGATCTTCCACGAGCTGGCCCATCAGCGCTTTTATGTGAAGGACGACACCGAGTTCAACGAATCCTTCGCCACCTTCGTCGAGCAGGAAGGCACCCGGCAATGGCGCGCGGCCCGCGGCCTGGCGCCGGCCAGCGATGCCTTGGTGAAGCAGAAGGACCAGTTCATCCAGCTGATCCTCGATACCCGCCAGCGCCTGGAACGCCTGTATGCCCTGCCACTGCCAACCGAGCAGATGCGCCAGCGCAAGGCCGCCGAATTCGAACAGCTGCGCCGGGATTACCGGCAGATGAAGGACAGCCAATGGCATGGCGACTCGCGCTACGACTTCTGGATCAATATCCCGCTGAACAATGCCAGGCTGCTGCCTTTTGGCCTGTACGACCAGTGGGTGCCGGCGTTTGCCGCGTTGTTCAAGCAGGTGAACGGGGATTGGCCGGCCTTTTACCGGGCCGTGGAGAAGCTTGGCGCGCTGCCGGCTGAAAAGCGCAAGGCGGCGTTGCAAGCCTTGATGGGCGGCGCCTGAAAGCAAGCCTTCGCGGGCAAGCCTCGCTCCTGTGGGAGGAGAAGCCCGCGATGGCCGGTGGCTCAGCGCTGCAGGAATGCCTGATGCAGCTCATCCAGGGTCTGGAAGTGGTAGGCCGGGGCCTCGGCGCTCAGTTCTTCGTGGCTGCCGAAGCCATAACCCACCGCCGCCGCATCCAGCCCGTTACGGCGGGCGCCGATCAGGTCGTGTTTGCGGTCGCCGATCATCAGGGTATCGCTCGGGTCCAGGCCTTCTTCGCTGATCAGATGGCGGATCAGCTCGACCTTGTCGGTGCGGGTGCCGTCCAGTTCGCTGCCGTAGATCACCTTGAAGTGCCGGGCGAAGTCGAAGTGCCGGGCGATCTCGCGGGCGAACACCCATGGCTTGGACGTCGCGATGTACAGCTGGCGGCCCTGCCCACTGAGGGTTTCCAGCAGGGGCGTGACGCCGTCGAACACACGGTTCTCATACAGGCCGGTAACCTTGAAACGCTCACGGTAGAAATTCACCGCCTCCCAGGCTCTGGCTTCGTCGAAGCCGTAGAACTGCATGAATGCCTGCAGCAGCGGCGGACCGATGAAGTGTTCCAGCTTGCTCAGGTCGGGTTCGTCGATGCCCAGCTTGCCGAGGGCGAACTGGATCGAGCGGGTGATGCCTTCGCGCGGGTCGGTCAGGGTGCCATCGAGGTCGAACAGAACGGTTTGGTAATGCATGGGAATTCCTGGGCAGTGGGTCGGGGCTCAAGCCTGGTCGTAGCCTTCGGCCAGGTGCAGGTCCTTGAGCTTCACGTAGTTGGCGGCGCTGTAGGTGAAGAAGGCGCGTTCCTTGTCGGTCAGCGGGCGGGCCTGTTTCACCGGGCTGCCCACATAGAGGAAGCCGCTTTCCAGGCGTTTTCCAGGCGGTACCAGGCTGCCGGCGCCGACGATCACATCGTCTTCCACCACCGCGCCGTCCATGACGATGCTGCCCATGCCGATCAGCACCCGGCTGCCGACGCTGCAACCGTGCAGCATCACCTTGTGGGCGATGGTCACGTCGTCGCCGATCAGCAGCGGGAAGCCGTCCGGGTTGAAGGGGCCAGCGTGGGTGATGTGCAGCACGCTGCCGTCCTGCACGCTGGTGCGGGCGCCGATGCGGATGCGGTGCATGTCGCCGCGGATTACCGTCAGTGGCCAGACCGAGCTGTCGGCGCCGATTTCGACGTCGCCGATCACCACCGCCGAGCGGTCGACGAAGGCCCGCGGGCCAAGGATGGGCGTGTGGTGCTGATAGCTGCGAATGGCCAAGTTGGATACCTGCTCTGACATTTATTAATGGGGTCGATAGCTGCGGTGGGCGTCGATTGTAATTAAGATGGCCCAATGTTTCTTCCAGCCAAGGTGCCAACCGTGAGTGTGAACAACCCTCTTCTGCAGCCCTACGACCTGCCGCCGTTTTCGGCGATCCGCGCCGAGCACGTACAGCCGGCCATCGAACAGATCCTGGCTGACAACCGCGCCGCCATCGCTGAAATCCTCAAGAACCAGGGCGCGCAACCGACCTGGGCCGGCCTGGTTCTGGCCATGGACGAACTCAACGACCGCCTGGGCGCGGCCTGGAGTCCGGTCAGCCACCTCAATGCCGTGTGCAACAGCGCCGAATTGCGCGAGGCCTACGAGTCCTGCCTGCCGGCCCTGAGCGCCTATTCCACCGAGCTGGGGCAGAACCGCGAGCTGTTCCAGGCCTTCGAAGCCCTGGCGAGCAGCCCGCAAGCCGCCGGTTTCGACGTGGCGCAGAAAACTATCCTGGAACACTCCCTGCGTGACTTCCGCCTGTCGGGTATCGACCTGCCGCCAGAGCAGCAGAAGCGCTACGCCGAAGTGCAGAGCAAGCTTTCCGAGCTGGGCAGCCGCTTCTCCAACCAGCTGCTCGACGCCACCCAGGCCTGGACCAAGCACGTCACCGACGAAGCGGCCCTGGCCGGCTTGACCGCGTCGGCCAAGGCGCAGATGGCTGCCGCAGCCCAGGCCAAGGACCTGCAAGGCTGGCTGATCACCCTGGAATTCCCCAGCTACTACGCGGTGATGACCTACGCCGAAGACCGCGCGCTGCGTGAAGAAGTCTACGCCGCCTACTGCACCCGCGCCTCGGACCAGGGCCCGAACGCCGGCCAGAATGACAACGGCCCGGTCATGCAGGAAATCCTCGACCTGCGCCAGGAACTGGCCCTGCTGCTGGGCTACGCCAACTTCGCCGAGCTGAGCCTGGCCACCAAGATGGCCGAGTCCAGCGACCAGGTGCTGAGTTTCCTGCGGGACCTGGCCAAGCGCAGCAAGCCGTTCGCCGCCCAGGACCTGCAACAGCTCAAGGCCTACGCCGCCGAGCAAGGCTGCGCGGACCTGCAAAGCTGGGACAGCGGTTTCTACGGCGAGAAGCTGCGCGAGCAGCGCTACAGCGTGGCCCAGGAAACCCTGCGCGCCTACTTCCCGATCGACAAGGTGCTCGGCGGCCTGTTCGCCATCGTCCAGCGCCTGTACGGCATCGAGATCGCCGAACTGAAAGGCTTCGACAGCTGGCACCCGGACGTGCGCCTGTTCGAGATCAAGGAAAACGGCCAGCACGTGGGCCGCTTCTTCTTCGACCTGTATGCCCGCGCCAACAAGCGTGGCGGTGCCTGGATGGACGGCGCCCGCGACCGTCGCCGCACCATTGATGGTGTACTGCAAAGCCCGGTGGCCAACCTGGTGTGCAACTTCACCCCGGCCGACAGCGGCAAGCCTGCCCTGCTGACCCACGATGAAGTCACCACCCTGTTCCACGAATTTGGTCACGGCCTGCACCACCTGCTGACCCGCGTCGAACATGCCGGCGTTTCCGGCATCAACGGCGTGGCCTGGGACGCGGTGGAGCTGCCGAGCCAGTTCATGGAGAACTGGTGCTGGGAGCCGGAAGGCCTGGCGCTGATCTCCGGTCACTATGAAACCGGCGAGCCGCTGCCCCAGGACCTGCTGGAAAAAATGCTCGCGGCGAAGAACTTCCAGTCCGGCCTGATGATGGTGCGCCAGCTGGAATTCTCGCTGTTCGACTTCGAACTGCATGCCACCCATGGCGACGGCCGTAGCGTGCTGCAGGTGCTCGAAGGCGTGCGCGACGAGGTCTCGGTGATGCGTCCGCCGGCCTACAACCGTTTCCCCAACAGCTTCGCGCACATCTTCGCCGGCGGTTACGCGGCGGGTTACTACAGCTACAAGTGGGCCGAAGTGCTGTCGGCCGATGCCTTCTCGAAGTTCGAGGAAGAAGGCGTGCTGAATGCCGAGACCGGTCGCGCGTTCCGCGAGGCGATCCTGGCCCGTGGCGGTTCCCAGGAGCCGATGGTGCTGTTCGTCGACTTCCGCGGACGCGCACCGTCGATTGACGCACTCTTGCGCCACAGCGGCCTCACCGAGGACGCAGCGGCATGAGCGAGGGGCCAGTGAAGACGAAAAAACGCTTTATCGCCGGGGCGGTCTGCCCGGCGTGCAGCGAGCAGGACAAGTTGATGATGTGGAGCGAAGACGACGTTCCCCATCGCGAGTGCGTGGCCTGCGGTTATTCCGACACCCTGAATGAACAGGGGCTGTCGGTGCCCAAGGAACTGGGCACGCGGGTCAACACCACGGCCCTCAAGGCGCCGGACGCCAAGGTCCAGTCGGTGCAGTTTTTTCCCAACCCCAAGTTGAAGAAAAAGACCGACGAGCCCAAGTAACTGCAAATCCCCTGTAGGAGCGCAGCTGAACTGGCCTAATAATTCCGGACACCTCTTAAGGGCGATATGATTTCGCCAACTTGGAGGTTCCATGAACGAAAGAAAGGTCTATACCCGCGAGTTCAAGCTACAGGCTGCCAGCATGGTGCTTGATGATAACTGCCCGGTTGCAGACGTTTGTGCATCGCTGGACATTGGGCCCACCGCGTTACGTCGCTGGGTCGATCAGGTTCGCAAGGAACGCGAGGGGCAGCCAGTCAAAGGCACCAAGGCAATTACCGAAGATCAGCGCCAGATCCAGGAGCTAAAAGCCAAGATCAAGCGCATGGAGATGGAGGCTGAGATCTTAAAAAAGGCTACCGCTCTCTTGATGTCGGATCCCGATCGTTTTCGATGATCGCAGAACTAAGAGAGTCATTTCCGACTGCCGTGGTGTGTCATGTTTTCGGTGTGAAGCGCAGCAGCTTTTATGAGTGGATTCAGCGGCGAGCCAAGCCGCGGATCAGACGCGAAGAGCTCAAGCTGAAAGTGGTTGAGCTGCACAGTGAAAGCCGCGAAGCCATGGGTTCCAGAATGATCAGCAAAAGCCTGAAATCCCAAAACATTGCAGCTGGAAGGGGTCTTGTCAGAGCGCTGATGAGGGAGGCCAACATTGTCAGTAAACAACGCCAACCTCATCCATTCAGATCCAAAGGAGTGGAAGCATTTGTCGCACCCAATCGGCTCAAGCGCAATTTCAACGCGACTGCAGTCGATCAGGTTTGGTGTGGTGATGTGACCAGCCTGATGGTGGGCAAACGCTGGTTTCATCTGGCCATCGTGATCGATTTGTATGCTCGCCGGGTCATTGGCTGGGCGTTTTCCCTGGTCAATGACGCCCACTTGGTTAGCAAAGCGCTATGCATGGCAACAGAGGTACGGACATGTCCTCCTGGGCTGATATTTCACTCAGATCAGGGATGTCAGTACACCAGCCGCAAGTTTCAAGAAGAGCTGATGCACCACGGCATTTTGCAAAGCATGAGTCATCGCGGGCAGTGCTGGGACAATGCGCCGACAGAGCGTTTTTTCGGCACGCTGAAGTCAGAGTGGGTACCCCGTGGCGGCTACAGTATGGTCGAGGAAGCAAAAACCGACATCGTGCGCTTCTTCATGTACTACAACCGCACCAGGCTCCATAGCTACAACAACTACTTGTCGCCAATAGCTATGGAGCAAAAAGCGGCATAAGCACCGTAAACGGTGTCCAGGATTACTTGACCAGTTCAAGCTTGCGCGCGATAGCGGTGTATCAGAGACACCGCGGTGCTTTGATCGCCAGCAAGCTTGGCTCCTACCGGGAGGCGGTCGAAGCTCAATTCTGCAGCCCCACGCAGCCGGTCAATTCGCCGGCTTGCTGGCGCTCACCGTCTCGAACCAGCTTTTCACCGAACAGGTGGCGAACACGCTGGTGCTGCAATCTCCATTGGCCAGGGCGGTGCGCAATTTGTCGACATCGGCCTGCATCATGTAGCGAATGCCGTCCTTGAAGTGGGAACTGTCGCCAAACCCGCCTCCGGTCATTTCATTCAGCGCCTCCTCCTTGCTCCAGCCCTGAATCACCACCCGATACATCGCCGACATCAGCCCGGTGCGGTCCGAGCCGTGCTTGCAGTGCATCAGCACCGGGCCCTCGCTTTCGGCGTTCTGGATCGCGCGCAAGGCCGCCAGCACATCGGCGTCATCCACGTGATTGGTCCGGTAAGGCAATTGCACCTGCTTGATTGCCGGGGCCTGCAGCCAGCTGGCGTCGGACTCCGGCAGAAAGTTGATCACCGTGCCCACCTTGAGCTTTTCCAGCAAAGGCACGGCGCCGCCGTCCGGCAAGGCGCTGCGGTAGAGCGTCGGTGACATCTGGTACAGGTTGTAGTGGGTTTCCACCGGCTGGGCCCACTGGGCCGGGCGGGTCGCGCCGGTTTCGGCGGCCTGGGCCTGGGGCCAGGCAAGCAGCGTCAGCAGGGACAGGCAGAGGGCGGGAAGGCTACGAAAGTTGTGCATGCGCAAGGCCGTGACCGGAAATGGGAATGGATGGAGCCTAGCTTCCATCCGGGCCGGTCAACGCCCTGTGAGGCGCTCGTCAAAGAAACGTGAAGCCGCTGCGATAGAGGTTTTTTCTCGGCAATCGCGACTTTTTTCCCGCGCAAACGATTTATTCGAATGCTTAGCCTGCTACCATTTGTAACCAAAGTTTGCTGAACTGTGTTTCCCCGGCGCTCCCAATCGCCGCCAGAACGACAAGCCACGCCATGACGCGGCTGCCCAACCCGTGAATGCCTAGTGTGAGGTGCACCCCCCATGTCTGATCACGATCAAGACAACCCGCGGCGTGAGTTTCTGCGCAAATCCCTGACCTTGATCCCGGTGGTCACGGTCGCCAGTACCGGTCTTGGCAGCTCGATGCTGATGGCCGCCCCCGAAACGCCCAAGCCAGTGGAGCCGGCCCGAACCCCGGTCAGCACCGAGGCTTACCAGCCGACCTATTTCACCGCCGAAGAGTGGGCCTTTGTCCAGGCCGCGGTAGAGCGCCTGATCCCGGCCGACGAACAAGGCCCGGGCGCCCTGGAAGCCGGTGTGCCGGAATACATCGACCGGCAGATGAACACCCCCTACGCCGCGGGTGCCCTGTGGTACATGCAAGGCCCGTTCAACGCCGACGCCGCGCCGGAGATGGGCTGGCAGAGCAAGCTGGTACCCAAGGAGATCTATCGCCTGGGCATTGCCGCGACGGATGCATGGTCGAAAGCCTTCAACGGTAAAACATTTGCCGCGCAAGACAGCGCTACCCGAGACGATTTGCTCAAGCAACTCGAAGCGGGGAAACCCCCATTCGACAGCGTTCCGCCGAAGATTTTCTTCAGCCTTTTGCTGCAAAACACCAAGGAAGGGTTCTTCTGCGACCCGATCCACGGCGGCAATAAAGGCATGGTCGGCTGGACCTTGATTGGCTTCCCCGGCGCGCGCGCCGATTTCATGGACTGGGTGGAACGCAACGAGCAATACCCTTTCCCGGCAGTGTCGATTCGCGGCGAGAGGGCTTGAGCATGGCAACGGTAATGAAGAAGGTCGACGCGGTGATCGTCGGGTTTGGCTGGACCGGCGCGATCATGGCCAAGGAGCTGACCGAGGCCGGGCTCAACGTGCTGGCGCTGGAGCGCGGGCCGATGCAGGACACCTACCCGGACGGCAACTACCCGCAGGTGATCGACGAACTCACCTACAGCGTGCGCAAGAAGCTCTTCCAGGACATCTCCCGGGAGACGGTGACCATTCGCCACAGCGTCAACGACGTGGCCCTGCCGAACCGCCAGCTGGGCGCGTTCCTGCCGGGCAACGGCGTCGGCGGTGCCGGCCTGCACTGGTCCGGCGTGCATTTTCGCGCCGACCCGATCGAGCTGCGTATGCGCAGCCACTATGAAGAACGCTACGGCAAGAACTTCATCCCCAAGGACATGACCATCCAGGACTTCGGCGTCACCTACGAAGAGCTGGAGCCGTTCTTCGACTACGCGGAAAAAGTCTTCGGCACCTCGGGCCAGGCCTGGACCGTGAAAGGCCAGCTGGTCGGTGAAGGCAAGGGCGGCAACCCTTACGCGCCGGACCGTTCGGAGCATTTCCCGCTGGAGTCGCAGAAGAACACCTACTCCGCCCAGCTGTTCCAGAAGGCCGCCGGCGAAGTCGGCTACAAGCCGTACAACCTGCCGTCGGCCAACACTTCCGGGCCGTACACCAACCCCTATGGCGCGCAAATGGGGCCGTGCAACTTCTGCGGGTTCTGCAGCGGCTACGTCTGCTACATGTACTCCAAGGCTTCGCCGAACGTGAACATTCTGCCGGCCCTCAAGCCGCTGCCGAATTTCGAGCTGCGCCCCAACTCCCACGTGCTCAAGGTCAACCTCGACAGCACCAAGACCCGCGCGACCGGCGTCACTTACGTCGACGGCCAGGGCCGGGAGATCGAGCAGCCGGCGGACCTGGTGATCCTCGGTGCCTTCCAGTTCCATAACGTGCGCCTGATGCTGCTGTCCGGCATCGGCAAGCCCTACGACCCGATCACTGGCGAAGGCGTGGTGGGCAAGAACTTCGCCTACCAGAACATGGCCACCATCAAGGCCTACTTCGACAAGGACGTGCACACCAACAACTTCATCGGCGCCGGCGGCAATGGCGTGGCGGTGGACGACTTCAACGCCGACAACTTCGACCACGGCCCCCACGGCTTCGTCGGCGGTTCGCCGTTCTGGGTCAACCAGGCCGGCAGCCGGCCGATCGCCGGCACCTCCAACCCGCCGGGCACTCCGGCCTGGGGCAGCGCCTGGAAGAAGGCCACCGCCGACTACTACACCCACCAGGTGTCGATGGACGCCCACGGTGCCCACCAGTCCTATCGTGGCAACTACCTCGATCTCGACCCGGTGTACCGCGATGCCTACGGCCTGCCGCTGCTGCGCATGACCTTCGACTGGCAGGAAAACGACATCAAGATGAACCGCTTCATGGTCGAGAAGATGGGCAAGATCGCCGAGGCGATGAACCCCAAGGCCATCGCGGTGCTGGGCAAGAAGGTCGGCGAGCACTTCAACACCGCGTCCTACCAGACCACCCACCTCAACGGTGGCGCGATCATGGGCACCGATCCGAAAACCAGTGCCTTGAACCGTTACCTGCAGAGCTGGGACGTGCACAACGTGTTCGTCCCGGGCGCTTCGGCCTTCCCCCAGGGCCTGGGCTACAACCCGACCGGCCTGGTGGCCGCGTTGACCTACTGGTCGGCCCGTGCGATCCGCGAGCAGTACCTGAAGAACCCCGGCCCGCTGGTCCAGGCATAAGGAGCGATGACCATGAAAACCCTCGTTATCGCGACCCTGGCGCTGCTCGGCAGCGCTTCCCTCTGCGCCGCCGAAACCGATCGGCAAGCCTTGATCAAACAGGGCGAATACCTGGCCCGTGCCGGTGACTGCGTGGCCTGCCATACCGCCAAGGACGGCAAGCCGTTCGCCGGCGGCCTGCCGATGGAAACCCCGATCGGCACGATCTATTCCACCAACATCACCCCGGATAAGACCGGCATCGGCGAGTACAGCTTCGACGACTTCGACAAGGCCGTGCGCCATGGCGTGGCCAAGAGCGGCAGCAGCCTGTACCCGGCCATGCCCTACCCGTCCTATGCGCGGGTCAGCGACGCCGACATGCAGGCGCTGTATGCCTACTTCATGCAAGGCGTGGCGCCGGTGGTCCAGGAGAACCGCGACAGTGACATCCCCTGGCCGCTGAGTATGCGCTGGCCGCTGGCCGGCTGGCGCTGGATGTTCGCGCCGAGCGTAGCGAGCGCGCAAGGCAGCGGCCAGGCGCAGGCTGCGCAAGACCCGGTGGTCAGCCGCGGTGCTTACCTGGTGGAAGGCCTCGGCCATTGTGGCGCCTGTCACACACCGCGCGCCCTGACCATGCAGGAGAAAGCCCTGAGCGCCAGCGAAGGCAGCCACTTCCTGGCCGGCAGTGCGCCGCTGGAAGGCTGGATCGCCAAGAGCCTGCGCGGTGACCACAAGGACGGCCTCGGCAGCTGGAGCGAAGAGCAGTTGGTGCAGTTCCTCAAGACCGGTCGCAGCGACCGCGGCGCGGTGTTCGGCGGCATGAGCGATGTGGTGGTGCACAGCATGCAGTACATGTCCGCGGACGACCTGACGGCCATCGCCCGTTACCTCAAGTCGCTGCCGGCGGTGGACGCCAAAGACCAGCCGCACCAGTACGACAAGGCGGTGGCCGAGGCGTTGTGGAAAGGTGACGACAGCAAGCCGGGGGCGGCGGTGTACATCGACAACTGCGCGGCGTGCCACCGTACCGACGGCCATGGCTATACCCGGGTGTTCCCGGCGCTGGCGGGCAACCCGGTGCTGCAAAGCGCCGATGCCACGTCCTTGATCCACATCGTGCTCAAGGGCGGTACCTTGCCGGCGACCCATACCGCGCCATCGACCTTCACCATGCCGGCCTTCGCCTGGCGCCTGTCGGACCAGGAGGTGGCCGATGTGGTCAACTTCATCCGCACCAGTTGGGGCAACCAGGGTTCCGAGGTGAAGGCCGCGGATGTGGCGGGACTGCGCAAGGGCGACCTGCAAAGCACCTCGAACGATGACCTGGGGCAGGTGACCGCGCACAGCGGTGGCTGATCGACCGCTATGCAATCAGCGCCAACGGCGTGCTCCGCCCGACGGCGCTTTGCAACAGCTCAAACCTCCATTACTGTATATAGATACAGTAATGGAGTGCCTCCCCATGTCCAGCCCCCTGCCCCCACGCGGCCGTGGCACCGCGACCAACCCGCACAACCGTTTTGCGCCCCAGTGCTCGGTGGCCTTCGACGACGGCTGGTACCAGGAAGCCCCGCTGACCCAGGGCACCGAGGTGCGCCTTGAGACGGCGAAATCCATCATCACCCGCAACAGCTCGCCGGACCTGCCTTTCGACCGCTCCATCAACCCCTATCGCGGTTGCGAGCACGGCTGCATCTACTGTTATGCGCGGCCCAGCCACGCCTATTGGGACCTGTCGCCGGGGCTGGACTTCGAGACCAAGCTGATCGCCAAGACCAATGCCGCGGCGATGCTCGAACAGCAGCTGTCCAAGCCCGGTTATAAATGCGCGCCGATCAACCTGGGTTCCAACACCGACCCCTACCAGCCTATCGAGCGCGAACACCAACTGACCCGGCGTACCCTGGAGGTGCTGCTGCGCTACCGGCACCCGGTGACCATCGTCACCAAGGGCTCGTTGATCCTGCGCGACCTCGACCTGTTGGTCGAACTGGCCGAGCAGCGGCTGGTGGCGGTGATGATCAGCCTGACCACCCTGGACGACGAGCTCAAGCGCATCCTCGAACCCCGGGCGGCGGCGCCCAAGGCGCGGTTGCGGGCGATCCGGGTGATGCGCGAGGCGGGAATTCCCGTGGGCGTGCTGTGTTCGCCGATGATTCCGATGATCAACGACAGCGAGCTGGAAAGCCTGCTCGCCGAGGCCCATGCCGCGGGCGCGCAAAGCGCCGCCTACATGATGCTGCGTCTGCCTCTGGAAGTGGCGCCGCTGTTCGAGGAATGGCTCAACGCCCACTATCCGCAGCGGGCGGCCCATGTCCTGAGCCTGATCCGCCAGTGTCGCGGCGGCGAGCTGTACGACAGCCGTTTTGGTGCACGGATGCGCGGCGAAGGCCCCTTCGCGGCCCTGCTGGCGCAGCGTTTCGCCAAGGCCAGCAAACGCCTGGGGCTCGATCGGCGCGAAGGCTACAACCTCGATTGCACGGCGTTCTGTCCGCCGGGTGGGCAGATGTCGTTGCTCTAGGACGTATTGGCCTATGGTGGAGTAGAGCCGGTGCACCGTCGTCTATACGCTGGTCATCTTTTGCATCGCCAATAGTGGCGTTTTAGAGCGGCCGGTTCAGTTTGAGTTAAGTTTGGAAGGCTACCTTGTTCACCAAGTGACCGATGGGTCGCTGTCAGCGGGCTGGTTGTTTTTTAATCAATCGCTGGCGTCGTGCCGGATAAAACTGGAAAATTCACCTAATCCGTCAAAAGAGGATGAATCATGAGTGACAAGGATAAACAGCCGTTGGCTGCGTCGGCTTCAGCGTCCCCGGAGGTCGCCGAAAGCGCCGATGCAGCGCTGCAGATAATCGTTGACGGCTTTTTGCATTTTCATCACGAGGTCTTCCCACAGCAGGAAGAACTGTTCAAGAAACTCGCCACGGCCCAGCGGCCGCGGGCGATGTTCATTGCCTGCGCGGATTCGCGCATCGTCCCCGAACTGATTACCCAGAGCGCCCCGGGCGACCTGTTCGTGACCCGCAACGTCGGTAATGTGGTACCGCCTTACGGGCAGATGAACGGCGGTGTGTCCACGGCCATCGAATACGCGGTCATGGCCCTGGGTGTGCACCACATCATCGTTTGCGGCCATTCCGACTGCGGTGCCATGCGCGCGGTGCTCAACCCGCAGAGCCTGGAAAAGATGCCGACGGTCAAAGCCTGGCTGCGCCACGCCGAAGTGGCCAAGACCATGGTCCAGGAGAACTGCGACTGTGCCGACGAGAACGCCAGCATGCATGTGCTGACCGAAGAGAACGTCATCGCCCAGTTGCAGCATTTGCGCACCCACCCTTCGGTGGCTTCGCGCATGGCCAACGGCCAGTTGTTCATCCATGGCTGGGTGTACAACATCGAAACCAGCGAAATCAAAGCCTACGACGCGGATCAAGGGTGTTTCCTGCCGTTGGACGGACGCCATCCGATCCCGGTTGCGACGCCTAAAGCGCGCTTCTAAATCCTCCTAAATCCCAGTGGGGTTCAGCCATGACTGCCGTCTGCGCGGTCAGGCTTTGCCACGCCTGAAGAAAGCTTCGGGAGAATCATCATGCGTGCAGCACAATTGAAAGCTGTTTTGCCACGGGAGCTGCTCGCTTCCGTGGTGGTGTTTCTGGTGGCCCTGCCCTTGTGCATGGGTATCGCCATCGCTTCCGGCATGCCGCCGGCCAAGGGGTTGATCACCGGGATCATCGGTGGCCTGGTGGTGGGCTGGCTGGCCGGCTCGCCCTTGCAGGTCAGCGGTCCGGCCGCGGGGCTTGCGGTCCTGGTGTTCGAGCTGGTGCGCCAGCACGGTATCGCCATGCTCGGGCCGATCCTGCTGCTGGCGGGTTTCCTGCAACTGGTGGCCGGGCGCCTGCGCCTGGGTTGCTGGTTTCGGGTCACGGCGCCAGCGGTGGTCTACGGCATGCTTGCCGGGATCGGGGTGTTGATCGTGCTCTCCCAGGTGCACGTGATGCTCGACGCCCAGCCCCAGGCGTCCGGCCTGGATAACCTCGCGGGCTTCCCCGAGGCGATGGCCCAGGCCTTGCCCCGCCTGGGCGGTGGCTTTGGCTGGCAGGCCGGGCTGCTCGGCCTGTCGACCATGGCGGTGATGTTCCTGTGGGAAAAACTGCGCCCGCATTCGCTGCGCTTCATCCCCGGCGCCCTGCTGGGCGTCGGCCTGGCGACCTTTGCCAGCCTGGCCCTGGCGCTGCAGGTCAAGCGGGTCGAGGTGCCGGCAAACCTTGCCGAGGCGATCGACTGGCTGCGTCCGGCCGACCTGCTCAACCTGGCGGACCCGACACTGCTGATCGCGGCCTTTGCCGTGGCCTTTATCGCCAGCGCCGAAACCCTGCTGTCCGCCGCCGCGGTGGATCGCATGCACAGCGGTACGCGCTCGGATTTCGACCGTGAACTGTCGGCGCAAGGGATCGGCAACATGCTCTGCGGGTTGCTCGGCGCCCTGCCGATGACCGGGGTGATCGTGCGCAGCTCGGCCAACGTCCAGGCGGGCGCAACCACGCGGTTGTCGGCGATCTTCCACGGCTTGTGGCTGCTGGCGTTCGTGCTGTTGCTGTCCAGCGTGCTGCAAAGCATTCCGGTGGCCAGCCTGGCGGGTGTGCTGGTGTACACCGGATTCAAGCTGGTGGACCTCAAGTCGTTCCGCAAGCTGGGTCGTTATGGGCCGATGCCGATGCTGATCTACGGCGTGACCGCGCTGGCGATTGTCTTCAGCGACCTGCTGATCGGTGTGCTGATCGGTTTCGGCCTGACCCTGGTGAAGCTGGCCTGGGGCGCTTCGCGGCTGAAGATCAGCCTGGTGGACCTGCCCGCCGAAGGCGAAATGGAACTGCGCCTGGTGGGCGCCGCGACCTTCCTCAAGGTGCCGGCCCTGACCCAGGCGCTGGGCAGCATCCCGCCGGGCACCACGGTGCATGTGCCGCTCAATAACCTGGGCTATATCGACCATGCCTGCCTGGAGCTGCTCGAGGAGTGGGGACGGGCCAATGCGGCCAAGGGCTCGAAGCTGGTGATCGAGTCGCGCGGGTTGAAGCGCCGGCTGGAGGGGCGCTTGCACACCAACGTGGGCGTGAGCCCGGCCTCGAAGCTGGAGGCCAAAGGCCTGAGCCGGGCGTAAGTCTGTAGCCGCTGCCGAAGGCTGCGATAAGGTCCGAAGGACCTTCAGCGTCGGTGATATCGCTGCGACCTTGCCGGTCGATCGCAGCCTGCGGCAGCGGCTACAGGGCCGCCACCTGCAATCCTCAGGCAGCCGGCTGGTCGAGTTCCAGCTCCACGCCCAGTTGGCGCGACAGGCACGGCCAGCGTTTCCAGGCGGCGTCGGTGTCGGGGCTGTTGAGCTTTTCCCGGTAGGCCTCGACCGACTCCAGGGCGAAGCTCTCTTCGTCGAGCATCGCGTCGACCGCATGGTGCACCGCTTCGTCCAACTGGTTGGCGAAGGTTTCGCCGATCAACTGGTGGGCGATCAGGTTGGCCACCGTGGTGTCCAGGGGAATCAGCGGCTGGCCGAAATGGGTGATGTACAGGTCGTTGACCTCTTCCACCAGGCGATGGGCCAGATAGGCTTCGTCCAGCAGACTGTCCAGGCCTTCATGGCCGGCCATGATGGCGGGCGGCTGGAGGAAGAACTGCTCGGCGATCTTCAGCACCGGCTTGATCTGCGACTCGATACCGGCTTCGCGCGCGACTTCGTTGGCGGCGTCCAGCAGGTCGGGAACCTGATCGATATAAGCGGCGACAAAACGGGTCATCACCCCCTGGGCGTCCACTTCAGGGAGCTGGATGGCGGGGTGCAGGTGTGGCAATTGGGTTTCCAGCTGGCGGCGCAATTGCCCGGTGCCGGACTCATGTTGATGGGCTCGTTGGATCTGCTCGCGCAATGCGGCGGTGTTCATGAATACTCCAGGAAACAAGGGCAATTAATTAGGGAAGACATAAGTTAGCCTGCTCACGAAATCGCTTAAGACGTATTTTTCATAATTATTTCATGGTTAGTCGTCTGGGTTATATCGCTTCGCCATCATTCACCCCCTATCCCTTTCCAACCGTGGCCTATAAGGCAGCGGCAAACTGTTTCAGTGGATTTACGGCACCGCGTTGCGAGGTCGAAGTCGCTGTCTATACTCGGGTCTGAATGAAGTTAGCTGATGACGCCCGACTGCATGCGCAGCGAAGGCTCGGCGGTTTAAGTTCGTAGTCTAGGCAGCCGCTCCCTTGGCCGCAGGTGCAAGCCGGCGGGATAACAAGAACGATAAGGGGAACCCGCAATGATGCGACATCCACAAGTCTGGATGGGCCTCCTGTTGTGGTCGGTATTCAGCCAGGCGCATGGCGCCTGGACCGTGAATATGGCGCCTGGAGCGACTGATATAAGTCACGCGGTATTCGACCTGCACATGACCATCTTCTGGATCTGTGTGGTGATCGGCGTCATTGTCTTTGGCGCCATGTTCTGGTCGATGATCCTGCACCGCCGCTCCACCGGCCAGGTGGCCGCCAAGTTTCACGAAAGCACGACGGTGGAAATCCTCTGGACCGTGGTGCCGCTGCTGATCCTGGTGGCCATGGCCGTTCCCGCCACCGCGACCCTGATCAAGATGTACGACGCCAGCGAACCGGATGTGGACATCCAGATCACCGGCTATCAGTGGAAGTGGCACTACAAATACCTGGGCCAGGACGTCGAGTTCTTCAGCAACCTGACCACTCCCGCCGAACAGATTCATAACCAGAGCGCCAAGGGCGAGCATTATCTGCTGGAAGTCGATCAGCCGCTGGTGCTGCCGATCGGCGCCAAAGTGCGCTTTCTGGTGACCTCCGCCGACGTCATCCATTCCTGGTGGGTCCCGGCCTTCGCGGTCAAGCGCGATGCGATCCCCGGTTTCGTCAACGAAGCCTGGACCCGGGTCGACAAGCCCGGCCTGTATCGCGGCCAGTGCGCCGAACTGTGCGGCAAGGACCATGGCTTCATGCCGATCGTGGTCGACGTGAAGACCCAGGCCGACTACGACACCTGGCTGGGCGAACGCAAGGCCGAAGCCCTCAAGCTCAAGGAACTGACCAGCAAGGAATGGACCCTCGAAGAGCTGGTGGCCCGTGGCGACAAGGTCTACCACACCACCTGCGTGGCCTGTCACCAGGCCGAAGGCCAGGGCCTGCCGCCGATGTTCCCGGCGCTCAAGGGCTCGAAGATCGCCACCGGGCCGGTGGCGGATCACTTGAACATCGTCTTCCACGGCAAGCCCGGCACCGCCATGGCGGCGTTCGGCAAGCAGTTGTCGGAAGTCGATCTGGCAGCGGTGATCACCTACGAACGTAACGCCTGGGGCAACAACAAAGGCGACATGGTGACGCCCAAGGATGTCCTGGCTCTGAATCAGGCGCAAAGCAAATGACCCGGTCCATTGCGTGTTCCCGCAGCCGCTCGGGGCGTGTCGCCCTCGATCGTCCAGCCCAACCGTTTACAGGAGACAGGCCATGAACGCTGTGAGCGATGAGCACGGTCATGCAATCGTTGGCGATCATGACCACACCCACGGCCCCGCCAAGGGCCTGATGCGCTGGGTGCTGACCACCAACCACAAGGACATCGGCACCCTGTACCTGTGGTTCGCCTTCTCCATGTTCCTGCTCGGCGGCTCGTTCGCCATGGTGATCCGCGCCGAGCTGTTCCAGCCTGGCCTGCAGATCGTGCAGCCGGAATTCTTCAACCAGATGACCACCATGCATGGCCTGGTGATGGTCTTCGGCGCGGTGATGCCGGCCTTTGTCGGCCTGGCCAACTGGATGATCCCGCTGATGGTCGGCGCGCCGGACATGGCTCTGCCACGGATGAACAACTTCAGTTTCTGGTTGCTGCCGGCGGCGTTCCTGCTGCTGGTCTCGACCCTGTTCATGCCCGGTGGCGGACCCAACTTCGGCTGGACCTTCTACGCCCCGCTGTCCACCACCTACGCGCCGGAAAGCGTGACCTTCTTCATCTTCGCCATCCACCTGATGGGCATCAGCTCGATCATGGGCGCGATCAACGTGATCGCCACCATCCTCAACCTGCGTGCTCCCGGCATGACCCTGATGAAGATGCCGCTGTTCGTCTGGACCTGGCTGATCACCGCGTTCCTGCTGATCGCGGTGATGCCGGTGCTGGCCGGCTGCGTGACCATGATGCTGATGGACATCCACTTCGGCACCAGCTTCTTCAGCGCCGCCGGCGGCGGTGATCCGGTGCTGTTCCAGCATGTGTTCTGGTTCTTCGGTCACCCCGAGGTGTACATCATGATCCTGCCGGCCTTCGGTGCCGTCAGCGCGATCATCCCGGCCTTCTCGCGCAAGCCGCTGTTCGGCTACACCTCGATGGTCTACGCCACGGCGAGTATCGCCTTCCTGTCGTTCATCGTCTGGGCGCACCACATGTTCGTGGTCGGCATTCCGCTGGTGGGCGAGCTGTTCTTCATGTACGCCACGATGCTTATCGCGGTGCCGACCGGGGTCAAGGTCTTCAACTGGGTCAGCACCATGTGGCAGGGCTCGCTGACCTTCGAGACGCCGATGCTGTTCGCCGTGGCCTTCGTGATCCTGTTCACCATCGGCGGCTTCTCCGGGCTGATGCTGGCCATCGCCCCGGCGGACTTCCAGTACCAGGACACCTATTTCGTGGTCGCGCATTTCCACTATGTGCTGGTGCCGGGCGCGATCTTCGGCATCTTCGCCTCGGCCTATTACTGGCTGCCGAAGTGGACCGGGCACATGTACGACGAAACCCTGGGCAAGCTGCACTTCTGGCTGTCCTTCATCGGTATGAACATGGCGTTCTTCCCGATGCACTTCGTCGGCCTGGCGGGGATGCCGCGGCGGATCCCGGACTACAACCTGCAGTTCGCCGATTTCAACATGGTGTCGTCCATCGGCGCGTTCACCTTCGGCGCGACGCAGATCTTCTTCCTGTTCATCGTCATCAAGTGCATCCGTGGCGGCCAACCCGCACCGGCCAAGCCCTGGGACGGTGCCGAAGGGCTGGAGTGGAGCGTGCCGTCGCCGGCGCCGTACCACACCTTCACCACGCCGCCGGAAGTGAAATGAACAGCCTGGTGCGATGCCCGCTCGCCTCTGAAACAGCAGGAGGTCGCTGATGGCCGAGGTTTCGATGAAGAAGCTGGTCACCCGCCTGTTGCTGGTGGTGGCGGCGATGTTCGTCTTCGGTTTTGCCCTGGTGCCGATCTACGACGTGATGTGCAAGGCGCTGGGCATCAACGGCAAGACCGGCGGGCAGTATTCCGGCGAGCAACAAGTGGATGTCTCGCGCCAGGTGCGCGTGCAGTTCCTGTCGACCAATGCGATCGACATGGTCTGGGACTTCTATCCCAAGGCCGACGACATCGTGGTTCATCCCGGCGCAGTGAACGAGATGATCTTCATTGCCCGCAACCCCAGCGACCGGCCGATGAGCGCCCAGGCGATCCCGAGCATTTCGCCGAGCAGCGCCGCGATGTATTTCCACAAGACCGAATGCTTCTGTTTCACCCAGCAAGTGCTGCAGCCCGGTCAGCAGATCGAGATGCCGGTACGTTTCATCGTTGACCGCGACATGCCCAAGGATGTGAAGCACCTGACGCTGGCTTACACGCTGTTCGATATCACTGCGCGTCATCCACCGGTGGCCGTGAGCACCAACACCGGCGGTTAAGACGGTGCCCGATAAGGAGAACAATAAATGGCAACTCATGAGCATTATTACGTTCCCGCCCAGAGCAAGTGGCCGATCATCGCCACGGTGGGCATGTTCGTTACGGTGTTCGGCCTGGCCACCTGGTTCAACGACCTCAAGGCCGCGCGCCCGGAATCCCATGGCCCGCTGATTTTCTTCGTCGGGAGCCTGTTGCTGGCCTACATGCTGTTCGGTTGGTTCGGCGCGGTGATCAAGGAAAGTCGCGCCGGCCTGTACAGCGCCCAGCTGGATCGCTCGTTCCGCTGGGGCATGAGCTGGTTCATCTTTTCCGAAGTGATGTTCTTCATCGCCTTCTTCGGCGCGCTGTTCTACGTGCGCCATATCGCTGGCCCGGCCCTGGGCGGCGAAGGCAGCAAGGGCATCGCGCACATGCTCTGGCCGAACTTCGAGTTCGTCTGGCCATTGCTCGAAAACCCCGATTCCAAGCTGTTCCCGCCGCCCAAGGAAGTCATCAGCCCCTGGGGCCTGCCGCTGCTCAACACCGTGCTGCTGGTGAGTTCCAGCGTCACCGTGACCATCGCCCACCACGCCCTGAAGAACGGCCACCGCGGCGCGCTGAAAATCTGGCTGGCGATCACCGTGCTGCTGGGCTGTGCGTTTCTCGGCTTCCAGGCCGAGGAATACCTGCACGCCTACCACGAGCTGGGGCTGACCCTGGGTTCGGGCATCTACGGCGCCACGTTCTTCATGCTCACCGGCTTTCACGGCGCCCACGTGACCATCGGCACGCTGATTTTGTTCGTGATGCTGATGCGCATCATGAAGGGGCACTTCGACGCCGAGCATCAGTTCGGTTTCGAGGCGGCCAGTTGGTATTGGCACTTCGTCGATGTGGTGTGGATCGGCTTGTTTGTCTTCGTCTACGTGCTCTGAGCGCGGCGTTACCAGGGCGCGTGCGACACCAGCTGGCCGCTGAAGAAACCCCAGGCAATCAAGCCGACGGTGAGCGCGGCCAGGCACACACGAACGGTCAGCGACCTGAGCAGGCGATGGGAGCTGCTGTCGTCCTTGACCAGAAAGAACAGGCCGCTGAACAGGCTGATGAGCGTGGCGATCAGCAACAGGACGATGGCCGCTTTAAGCATGGTGGGCTCCGGGAGAAACGCGATGCGCTTGAGTATAGCCAGTCGATCTCGCCACTTTCGGGCGCTGCCATGAACGGTTTTCGTCCGGGCGTGCTGCCGACCCTGGTGGTGTTGGCGTTGCTGCCGGTGCTGGTGACGCTCGGGTTCTGGCAACTGGGGCGGGGCGAACAGAAGCGCGAGCTGCTGGCCAGCTACGCCGAACGGCGGGTGGCCGAGCCTTTGACCGTGGATGAACTGCAGGCTGCCAGCGATCCGGCTTTCCGTCGGGTGCAATTGCATGGCCGCTTCGATGCGGCCCACAGCCTGTTGCTGGATAACCGCATGCATGAAGGCAAGGTCGGGGTCGAGCTGCTGCAACCCTTTCTCGACCAGGCCAGCGGCCAATGGCTGCTGCTCAACCGTGGCTGGCTGCCCTGGCCGGACCGGCGCACGCCACCCGCATTCAACACCCCGGAACAGTCGTTGAGCCTCGATGCCTGGGTCTATGTCGCCTCCGGCGCGACCTTTCAACTGCACGCCGACCCACTGAATGCCCAGTGGCCGCGGCTGGTGACGACGATCGATCCGGCCAGGCTCTGGAGCGAACTGGGACGCAGCGGTTTTGCCTACGAGCTGCGCCAGGAGGCTGGCCCGGGCGCCTACATGACCGAATGGCCGGTGGTGGCCATGGGGCCGGAAAAACACCTGGGCTACGCCGTGCAGTGGTTCGCCATGGCGCTGGCCCTGTGCGCTTTGTACCTCTATCTCGGATGGCATAACGCAAGGGAGAAACACCATGGGAGCGGCCATGAATCCACCCAACATTTCTGAGGCCCAGGCGCCGCATAACCGGCGCCGCGGACGCTGGCAGCTGCTGCTGATCGTGGCCATGGTGATCGGCCCGATGATCCTCGCCACCGGCATGTACAAGTTGCAGTTCTGGGTGCCGGAAAGCCGCAGCTACCATGGCGAGCTGATCGGCAATGGCCAGAGTCGCGCCGATATCGGGGTCCAGGCCGACGAGACGCGCTGGCAGATCCTGGTCACCGCGCCCAGGGACTGCGCCGTGGATTGCCAGCAACTGGTGTACCTGGCGCGGCAGATCCAGATCTCCCTCGGCCGCGACGCCTCCCGGGCCAGCCACGCCCTGGCCGCCGCCCAGCCGCTGGGCGCCGACTACCAGGCCAAGCTGCAGCGCGAGTACCCGCAACTGCAACGCTACCCACTGGATCTGCCGACCTTCACCAAGGGCGCCAGCGACCAGGGGGCGCCGCTGCTGTGGATCGTCGACCCGCACGGCAATCTGGTCCTGCGCTACGACGCCCGGGTCAAGGGCAAGGACCTGCTCAACGACCTGCGCCATCTGCTGAAACTGTCGAACATCGGATAAGGGCATCGTCATGGCCAAACCTGGATTTCGCCTCGCCTTGTTTGCCACCTTGCTGGCGCTGATCGTGGTGTTGCTCGGCGCCTACACCCGGCTGACCCACGCCGGCCTCGGCTGCCCGGACTGGCCGGGTTGCTACGGTTTCATCAGCGTGCCGAAAAGCGAAGCCCAGCTGGCCCATGCCGAACTGCATTTTCCCGACACCCCGGTGGAGGCCCACAAGGGTTGGAATGAGATGATCCACCGCTATTTCGCCGGCACCCTGGGCCTGTTGATCGTGCTGCTGGCGGCACGCTCCTGGACCCACCGGCATCATCCCGGGCAACCGCTGAAACTGCCGCTGTTCCTGCTCTCGGTGGTGTTCGCCCAAGCCTTGTTCGGCATGTGGACGGTGACCCTCAAGCTATGGCCGCAAGTCGTCACCGCGCACCTGCTGGGCGGCTTCGCCACCTTGAGCCTGCTGTTCTTGCTGACGCTACGGCTGTCTGGGGTGCTGCCGGCGCTGATCGTGCCGCGGCGCCTGCAATACTGGGCCACGGCCGGGCTGGTGCTGGTGATCGGGCAGATCGCCCTGGGCGGCTGGGTCAGCTCCAACTACGCGGCGGTGGCCTGCATCGACCTGCCGACCTGTCACGGCCAGTGGTGGCCGGCGGCGGATTTCGCCAATGGCTTTCACCTGACCCAGCACATCGGCCCCAACTACCTGGGCGGGCAGCTCGACAGCGACGCGCGCACCGCCATCCATCTGACCCATCGCATCGGCGCGTTGCTGGTGACCCTGGTGTTGCTCGGCCTGGCCTGGCAACTCAAGCATGTGGGCATGACCCGCCTCGCCGGGCTGGTGCTGGTGGCACTGGCGGCGCAGATCGGCCTTGGCATCAGCAATGTGCTGTTCCACCTGCCGCTGCCGGTGGCCGTGGCGCATAACGCCGGCGGCGCGGCGCTGCTGCTGACTCTGGTGCTGGTCAATTATCACGCCCGCACCAGCCTGGTCCGCGCCCGCTCGCACCTGCCGCTGGGCTGGCGCCTGAGCCCGCGCAAACACGCTGCCGGGCCCATAACCATAAAAGGAGAGATGCCATGGCGACTCTGATCGGCGAGCGTCACCGCCAGGCGATCTGGCGTGACTACCTGGAGCTGACCAAACCCAAGGTGGTGGTGCTGATGCTCATCACCTCGCTGGTGGGCATGTTCCTCGCCACTCGCGCCGGGGTGCCGTGGACGGTGCTGGTGTTCGGCAACCTGGGCATCGCCCTGTGCGCCGGCGCGGCGGCGGCGGTGAACCATGTGGTGGACCGGCGGATCGATGCAGTCATGGCGCGCACCCACAAACGGCCGCTGGCCGAAGGCCGGGTGTCGCCGGCGGCGGCGCTGGGTTTCGCCCTGCTGCTGGCCATCGCCGGGCAAGCCTTGCTGCTGGCGTTCACCAACCCGCTGACCGCCTGGCTGACCCTGGCGTCGTTGCTCGGTTATGCGGTGATCTACACCGGCTTCCTCAAGCGGGCGACCCCGCAGAACATCGTGATCGGCGGCCTGGCCGGGGCCGCGCCGCCGCTGTTGGGCTGGGTCGCGGCCACCGGCCATGTGACCGCCGAACCGCTGCTGCTGGTGCTGATCATCTTCGCCTGGACCCCGCCGCACTTCTGGGCGCTGGCCATTCACCGCAAGGAGGAATACGCCAAGGCCGACATCCCGATGCTGCCGGTGACCCACGGCGAGCACTACACCAAGGTGCATATCCTGCTCTACACCTGCGCCTTGCTGGCGGTCAGCCTGCTGCCTTATGCGATCCACATGAGCGGCATGCTTTACCTGATTTGTGCCCTGGGCCTGGGCGCGCGCTTTCTGCAATGGGCCTGGGTGCTGTACCGTGGCAGTCGGCCGCACGCGGCGATCAACACCTTCAAGTACTCTATTTATTACTTGTTCCTGCTGTTTATCGCGCTGCTCGTAGACCACTACCTATTGTTGAACCTATGACTCGAACTCAGAAAACCGTCTTTATTCTCGTGGCGCTGGTGGCCCTGGTGCTGGGGCTCACCGTCAACAAAGTGCTGACCGGCAAGAACCAGGGGGATCCGACCGCGTTGATCGACGCCGGGATCATCCTGCTGCCCCAGAGCCGCACCCTGCCGGATGTGAAGATGACCGACCAGGAAGGCCAGCCGGTGGTGCTCAATGAGCTCAAGGGCAAGTGGAGCCTGCTGTTCTTCGGCTACACCTTCTGCCCGGACATCTGCCCGACTACCCTCGCCCAGCTGCGCCAGATCAAGAGCGAGTTGCCCAAGGAGGCGGTGGATAACCTGCAGGTGGTGCTGGTCAGCGTCGACCCGAACCGCGACACGCCGCAGCAGTTGAAACAGTACCTGGGCTACTTCGACAAGGACTTCAAGGGCCTGACCGCGACCTCGGTGGCGGACGTGCAGAAGCTCGCCAACGCGGTGAGCATCCCGTTCATTCCGGCCGATACCAGCAAGCCCAACTACACCGTCGACCACAGCGGCAACCTCGCGGTGATCGGCCCGGACGGCACCCAGCGCGGCTTCATCCGCGCGCCGCTGAACAACCAGAAACTGGTGGCCCAGCTGCCGGTGATGTTGCAGCGCAAGTAACCCGGGACGCCTGAATCCTGTAGCCGCTGTCGCAGGCTGCGATAAGGCGCGTAGCGCCTTCCGAGGGCCTCAAGAGCACGTCTCCTGCGGAGCCGATCGCAGCCTGCGGCAGCGGCTACAGGGAACTCGGCAGGCAACTGAAACGAAACGGGGCGCCTCAAGGCGCCCCGTTTGTGTTTCTGCAACCGATCAGAACGCCGGTACCACGGCGCCTTTGTACTTCTCGAGAATGAATTGCTTCACTTCGGGGCTGTGCAGGGCGGCAACCAGTTTCTTCATGGCGTCCGAGTCCTTGTCGTCAGGACGGGCCACCAGGATGTTCACGTAAGGCGAGTCCTTGCCTTCGATCACCAGGGCGTCCTTGGACGGGTCCAGCTTGGCTTCCAGGGCGTAGTTGGTGTTGATCAGCGCCAGGTCGACCTGGGTCAGCACGCGCGGGATGGTCGCGGCTTCCAGCTCACGGAATTTCAGGTCCTTGCTGTTCTCGGTGATGTCTTTGACCGTGGACAGGATGTTGTTGGAATCCTTGAGCTTGATCAGGCCGGCCTTGGCCAGCAGCAGCAAGGCACGGCCGCCGTTGGTGGCGTCGTTGGGGATCACCACGTTGGCGCCGCCCGGCAGCTCTTCGAGCTTCTTGAACTTGTTGGAGTAGGCGCCCAGCGGCTCCAGGTGCACGCCGGCAACGCTTACCAGGTGGGTGCCCTTGGCCTTGTTGAACTCATCCAGGTACGGCTGGTGCTGGAAGAAGTTGGCGTCCAGGCGCTTTTCCGCGACCTGCACGTTCGGCTGGATGTAGTCGGTGAAGACCTTGACCTTCAGGTCCACGCCTTCCTTGGCCAGCGCCGGCTTCACGAATTCGAGGATCTCGGCGTGAGGCACCGGAGTGGCGGCCACAGTCAGGGTGTCAGCGGCGTGCGCGGAGAACGCGGCAACGGCGGCGAAAGCGACGAGTAGTTTTTTCATCCAGCTAGCTCCTTGTGAGGCGCCCGGTGCCGGACGCCTGCCGGCCAGGGCCGACTTATTTTCGGGAAAAGTGCACCACCAGCTTGTCGCCGACGGTTTGCAGAACTTGAACCAGCACCAGCAACAGCACCACGGTGACCACCATCACATCGGTCTGGAAGCGCTGGTAACCGAAGCGGATCGCCAGGTCGCCGAGACCGCCCGCGCCTACCACGCCCGCCATGGCGGTGTAGGAAACAAGGGTAATCGCTGTCACGGTAATTGCCGCGAAAATACCCGGACGGGCTTCCGGCAGCAGGGCGTTGGTGATGATCTGCCGGGTGGTCGCACCCATGGACTGGGTGGCTTCGATGATGCCGCGGTCCACTTCGCGCAGGGCGGTCTCCACCAGGCGAGCAAAGAACGGCGTGGCGCCGACCACCAGGGGCGGGATCGCCCCGGCGACACCCAGGGAAGTACCGGTGATCAGCACGGTGAACGGGATCATCACGATCAGCAGGATGATGAACGGCAGCGAGCGCAGGATGTTCACCAGCAGCGACAGCAGGGCGTAGAGGCTCTTCTGCTCCAGCAGCTGGCGCGGGCTGCAGAGGAACAGCAGCACGCCCAGGGGCAGGCCCAGCAGCACGGTGAACAGCAGCGAGCCACCGAGCATCAGCAGGGTGTCGCCGGTGGCCAGCCAGATTTCGTACCAGTCGATATTGGCGAAGAAACTTGTCAGCAGTTCCATTAGCGCAGCACCTCCATGTGGACATCCGCCGCGGTGAAGTGGGCGAAGGCCGCCTCCATGTCACCACCGGTGATAGCCAGGGTCAGTTGCCCGTAAGGGACGTCTTTGATGCGGTCGATGCGGCCGGCGAGGATGCTGTAGTCCACCCCGGTTTCGCGGGCCACGGTGCCCAGCAGCGGCGCGTAGGTGGCATCGCCCTGGAAGGTCAGGCGCACGATGCGCCCTGGCACGTGGGCGAAGTCGTCGCGCTGTTCGCTTTCATCGATCTGCTCGTCTTCCTGGACGAAACGCTTGGTGGTCGGGTGCTTGGGATGCAGGAACACTTCGGCCACCGACCCCTGCTCGACGATCACCCCGGCGTCCATTACCGCCACCTGGTCGCAGACGCGACGGATCACGTCCATTTCATGGGTGATCAGCACGATGGTCAGTTTCAGTTCACGGTTGATCTCGGCCAGCAGTTGCAGGACCGACGCGGTGGTCTGCGGGTCCAGGGCGCTGGTGGCTTCGTCGCACAACAGGATCTTCGGCTTGGTCGCCAGGGCGCGGGCGATGCCGACGCGCTGCTTCTGCCCGCCGGACAACTGGGCTGGGTACTTCTTGGCGTGATCGGACAGGCCGACGCGGGCCAGCAGCTCGGCCACGCGCTGGTCGATCGCGCTGCGCGACAGCTCGCCGGCCAGGGTCAGCGGCAGCGCGACGTTGTCGGCCACGGTCTTGGAGGCCAGCAGGTTGAAGTGCTGGAAGATCATCCCGACCTGCTGGCGGAAGCGACGCAGGCCGTTGGCGTCCAGGGCGGTGACTTCCTCGTCGTCGACGACGATCTTGCCGCCGCTGGGGTTTTCCAGGCGGTTGATCAGGCGCAGCAGGGTACTTTTGCCCGCGCCGGAATGGCCGATCAGGCCGAATACCTGGCCGTTCTCGACCTTCAGGCTGGTCGGATGCAGGGCGGGAATATCCTTACCGGCGACCCGGTAGGTTTTATGGACGTTTTGAAACTCGATCACGTAGCGAACCTTGTGGGGCGCGTTAGAAAAGGATCAGCGGTTAGCCGGGCGCGCATTTTAGCCTGTCCGTATAGAGGTTCTTAGCATTTATTTTGTATTCATCCTTCGATTTGGCAATAACGCGATCAAAGGTCATAAAAAAGGAACGGCGCCAAACCTCATCAGTCACTCAATAAGCCACTCGAAAAAAGCCAGGTGCCATGCCTGGCGATTTTGCCCGATGAAGCCCCGCCCCGCCGGGACTTCGCCAACGAGGAGTTTTGCCTGATGAGCAGCAAGAAGCCAAGCGCACCGAAAAGCCAGCTGGCCGGGACCGATACCCTGGATCGCGGCAACACCAACAGCAAGCTGCACAGCCTGGAGACCTTCCGCTCCGACGCCACCGAACAGGCGTTGCGCACGAACCAGGGGGTCAAGGTCGCCGATAACCAGAACACCCTGAAGGCCGGCGCCCGCGGGCCCTCGCTGCTGGAAGACTTCATCATGCGGGAGAAGATCACGCACTTCGACCATGAGCGGATCCCGGAGCGTATCGTCCATGCCCGTGGTGTCGGCGCCCATGGTTACTTCCAGGCCTACGAGAATCATTCGGCCCTGACCAAGGCCGGCTTCCTGCGTGATCCGGGCAAGAAGACCCCGGTGTTCGTGCGTTTCTCCACGGTGCAGGGGCCGCGCGGCTCTGGCGACACCGTGCGCGACGTGCGCGGTTTTGCCGTGAAGTTCTTCACCGACGAAGGCAACTTCGACCTGGTGGGCAACAACATGCCGGTGTTCTTCATCCAGGACGCGATCAAGTTTCCCGACTTCGTCCATGCGGTCAAACCCGAGCCGCACAACGAGATCCCCACCGGTGGCTCGGCCCACGACACCTTCTGGGACTTCGTGTCGCTGCAGCCGGAATCGGCGCACATGGTGATCTGGGCCATGTCCGACCGGGCGATTCCGAAAAGCCTGCGCAGCATGCAGGGCTTTGGCGTGCACACCTTTCGTTTCATCAATGCCGAAGGCACCTCCAGCTTCGTCAAATTCCACTGGCGGCCGACAGTGGGCACCTGTTCCCTGGTTTGGGACGAGGCGCAAAAGCTGGCGGGCAAGGACACCGACTTCCATCGCCGCGACCTGTGGGAGTCGATCGAGAGCGGCGATTACCCGGAGTGGGAACTGGGTGTGCAGGTGATAGTCGAGGAAAACGAGCACAAGTTCGATTTCGACATCCTCGACCCGACCAAGTTGATACCCGAGGAGCTGGTGCCGATCACGCCCCTGGGCAAGATGGTGCTCAACCGCAACCCGGACAACTTCTTCGCCGAGACCGAGCAGGTTGCCTTCTGCCCGGGGCATATCGTGCCGGGCATCGACTTCTCCAACGATCCGCTGCTGCAGGGCCGGCTGTTCTCCTACACCGATACGCAGATCAGCCGCCTCGGCGGGCCGAACTTCCATGAACTGCCGATCAACCGCCCGCTGGCGCCCTTCCACAACGGCCAGCGCGATGCCATGCACCGCACCACCATCGACAAGGGGCGGGCGTCCTACGAACCCAACTCCATCGATGGCGGCTGGCCGAAAGAGACGCCGCCCGCGGCCGAGGATGGCGGTTTCGAGAGCTACAGCGAGCGCATCGACGCGCACAAGATCCGCCAGCGCAGCCCGTCCTTCAGCGACCACTTCTCCCAGGCGCGACTGTTCTTCAAGAGCATGAGCACGCATGAGCAGGAACACATCATCGCCGCCTACAGCTTCGAGCTGGGCAAGGTCGAGCGCGAGTGGATCCGCGCGCGGCAGGTCAACGAGATCCTGGCCAATATCGATCTCGAGCTGGCCAAGCGGGTCGCACAGAACCTGGGCTTGCCGGTGCCCAAGGCGGGCACTGTCGAGGTGCCTGAACTGACCCCCGATCACTCGCCGGCCCTGAGCCAGGCCAACCTGCTGTCGGGGGATATCAAGACCCGCAAAGTGGCGATCCTGGCGGCGAACGGGGTCGACGGCAAGGCGATCGACGCCTTGAAAAAGGCCCTGCAAGCCGAAGGCGCCCACGCCAGGTTGCTGGGCCCGACCTCGGCGCCCGTGACCACGGTGGATGGCAAGACCCTGCCGGTGGACGCTTCCATGGAAGGGCTGCCGTCAGTGGCGTTCGACGCGGTGTTCGTGCCGGGCGGTGCCAAGTCGATACAGGCCTTGAGCGGCGATGGCGTGGCCCTGCATTACCTGCTCGAAGCCTACAAGCACCTCAAGGCAATTGCCTTGCAGGGCGAGGCCGAGCAATTGCTGGATGTGCTCAAGCTGGAAGTGGATGCGGGGTTGATCGTCGGCGGGGATGCCAAGGCGTTGAAGGCGTTCTTCAACGCGCTTGCCCATCATCGGGTCTGGGAGCGGGAGCCGAAGGCCAAGGCGATTCCCGCCTGATGCTGCTGATGCTTCTGTAGGAGCACAGCTTGCGTGCGAAAGGGTTTGGCACCGCGTTAGCGTTCATCACGCATCGCGGGCAAGTCGGATCGCCGCCCGCTCGCTCCTATAGAGGTGGCGTTATTGGGGTTTGCGTGGCGTCAGCACCATCTGTGCCGGGATGTGGCGCAGGATCTGCCGCTCGATCTGCAGGTCGAACTCGCCGTCGAGCTTTTTCACCCGCTTGCTCAGCAGGGTCTTCAGCCAGGGGTAATCTTCGGTGCGTGGCGCCTGGATGCTCACGTCGCACTGGTAATTCACCACATCGGCGGCGATCGCATCGAGTTGCCGACGCAGTTGCTTGATATCACTGAGGTTCAGCGCAATGGTGGTGCTCTCGGCGGCTGGGTCGATCAGCTTGGCTGGCGGCCGGGCTTCAGCTGCCTTGAGCGCGGCTTCGGCTTTTTCCAGCTCGGCTTTACGGGCCTGGGTAATGGCGCCATCGACGCCGCCGATCAGGGCCGGTGCCTTGGGCATCAGCGCGCGGGCGCGGCTCAGGGCCGTGGCGGCGGCGTTGACATCACCCTTTTGCAACACGATCTGGCTGCGCTGCAGATAGGCTTCGGCCAGCTGGCGCTGGTATTGTTCGAGCTGCGGGTCGTTGGGCGACTGGGCCTGCAAGGCGCTCAACTGGTCTTCGGCGGTGGCCAGTTCGCTGCTGGCGATATTTTGCTGCAGCTGTGCGATGGCCGTGGCCCGGGCGTCGGGCGCTTCAGCCGGCGGCGTGCTCTGGCAGGCACCCAGCAGCAGGGAAAATGCGACAAGGAGCAGATAACGGGAGGCGAACGGCTTCATTCCTGCGACTCTCTAATTGCGCAAAAAGCGAGCAAGTCTACACCCCTCGACGGGGCAGGACAAAACTCAGCAGAAACAATGCGGCCGCCGTGACCACAATCGACGGCCCCGCAGGGGTGTCCTTGAACCACGACAACGCCAGCCCGCCACAGACCGCGAGTATGCCCAGCAGGCTCGCGCCCAGCGCCATCTGCTCCGGGGAGCGGGCGTGACGTTGGGCGGCAGCCGCCGGGATGATCAGCAGCGAAGTGATCAGCAAGACCCCGACGATCTTCATCGCCACCGCGATCACCACCGCGATCAACAGCATCAGTGCCAGGCGCAGCGACGCAACCGGCAAGCCTTCGACCCTGGCCAGCTCCTCGTGCACGGTGATCGCCAGCAACGGTCGCCACAGGGCTACCAATAGCAGCAGGACCGCGGCGCTGCCGCCGAGAATCCACGCCAGGTCGCCGGGGCTGATCGCCAGCAGATCGCCGAACAGATAGGCCATCAGGTCGATCCGCACGTCATGCATGAAGCTTAGTACCACCAGCCCGAGGGAGAGGGTGCTGGGGGCGAGAATCCCCAGCAACGTATCGGAAGCCAGCGGTTGGCGCTGTTGCAGGGTGACCAGCAGCACCGCCAGCAACAGGCAGCCGACGGTCACCGCCACCGCCGGGCTGACATCCAGCAGAAAGCCCAGGGCCACGCCGAGCAAAGCGGCATGGGACAGGGTGTCGCCGAAATAGGCCATGCGCCGCCAGACCACGAACGATCCGAGGGGACCTGCCACCAGCGCCAGCGCCAGGCCTGCGAGCAGGGCGTACAACAGAAAATCAGCCATGCTTGCAGCTATCTCCGTGAACATGAACGTGGCCGGCCGCGGCCCCGGTGACCACCGAACCGTGCAGGTCGTGGGCGTGGTCGTGATGGTGGTGATAGATCGCCAGGCTTGGCGCGTTCTGGCCGAACAGCTCGACGAAGGCCGGGTCGCCGCTGACCTGTTCCGGGTGGCCGGAGCAGCACACGTGGCGATTGAGGCAGACCACCTGGTCGGTGGTGCTCATCACCAGGTGCAGGTCGTGGGAGACCATCAGCACGCCGCAACCGTGACGGTCGCGCAAGCGGGTGATCAGGCTGTACAGCTCGGCCTGGCCGGCGACATCCACGCCTTGTACCGGCTCGTCCAGTACCAGCAACTCCGGTTCGCGCAGCAGGGCGCGGGCCAGCAGCACACGCTGCATCTCGCCGCCGGAAATGCTCTGCACCGGGCTATCGATCACCTGTTCGGCGCCGACTTCGTTCAGTGCGGCCAGGGCTGTCGCGCGGTCCACGCCGGGCACCAGGCGCAGGAAGCGCAGCACCGACAGCGGCAATGTCGGGTCGACATGCAGCTTCTGCGGCATGTAGCCGACCCGCAGCTTCGGCTTGCGCCAGACGCTGCCGCTGTCGGGCTTGAGCAGGCCGAGCACGGCGCGCACCAAGGTGGTCTTGCCGGCGCCGTTGGGACCGATCAGGGTGACGATCTGCCCAGGCTCGACACTGAGCTGGATGTTGTCCAGCACGGTCTGCCCGGCAAAGGTCACCGCAACCTGATCGAGGCGGATCAAGGCATTGCTCATCAAGCCCCCTGGCAACCCGAGCAGAGGCCGACCACTTCGACGGTCTGGCCTTCGACGACGAAGCCGACATCGCGCGCGCTGCTGATGATCGCGTCGCTGATGGATTTCTGTTCAAGTTCGATGGCGGCGTGGCAGACGCGGCAGATCAGGAACTGGCCCTGGTGCGCGTGTTCCGGGTGATTGCAGCCGACGAAGGCGTTGAGCGAGGCGATGCGGTGTACCAAGCCGTTTTCCAGGAGGAAATCCAGGGCGCGGTACACGGTTGGCGGCGCGGCGCGGCGACCGTCCTGTTCGCTGAGCACCGCGAGGATGTCGTAGGCACCCAGCGGCTTGTGGCTTTGCCAGACCAGCTCCAGCACCCGCCGACGCAGGGCGGTCAGGCGCAGGCCTTGGCGGGCGCACAGAGCATCGGCCTCGGACAGTGCGCTGTGTACGCAGTGAGAGTGGTCGTGGGGGCGACTGGCAAGGGGGGTTTTAGGCATGAGCGGCGACGATAATGGTGAGAGACGTTATTATGTTACCCGTTCTCGCCTCTTCGAGTGGTCATTGTGTCCCGACTTTTTGCCCTTTTTGTCGCTTTTACCGCCAGTTTGTTCGTGATCAGCTCGGCCCAGGCCGAAGTCCGGGTCCTGACCAGCATCAAACCCCTGCAATTGATCGCCGCCGCCGTCCAGGACGGCATCGCCGTGCCCGAGGTCCTGCTGCCGCCGGGGGCATCGCCGCACAACTATGCGCTGCGTCCTTCCGACGTGCGCAAGGTGCAGTCGGTGGATTTGCTGTACTGGATCGGCCCGGACATGGAGAGCTTCTTGCCGCGGGTCCTCAAGGGCCGCACGCTGCCAGCGCTGGCGGTGCAGGATCTGCCAGGTCTGAAACTCCGTCATTTCGCCGAAGATAACCACTCGCACGCTGAAGAAGCCGACGAACATGATCACGATCATCGTCCGGGCAGCCTCGATGCGCACCTGTGGCTGTCGCCGGTCAACGCGCGAGTCATCGCCGACCGCATGGCGCTCGACCTGAGTGCCGCGGACCCGGCCAACGCCGCGCGTTACCAGAGCAACGCCAAGGCCTTCGACCAGCGCCTGGATGCCCTGGACGCCCGTTTGAAAGCCCGCCTGGCCCCGATCTCCGGCAAGCCTTATTTCGTCTTCCATGAAGCCTTCGATTACTTCGAAGACGCTTATGGGCTCAAGCATGCGGGCGTGTTCAGCGTGGCGGCCGAAGTGCAGCCGGGCGCGCAGCACGTAGCGGCAATGCGCGCGCGCTTGCAGCAGGTCGGCAAGACCTGTGTGTTCAGCGAGCCGCCATTGCGCCCGCGCCTGGCCGAAACCCTGGTGGCGGGTTTGCCGGTGAAGCTGGCGGAACTCGATGCGCTGGGCGGCTACACCCCGGCCACCGCGCGGGGTTATGAGCAGGTGCTGGAGAAGCTGGGCAACGATCTGGCGGGTTGCCTGGAATCGTTGTAAAGACGGCTGACGCTATCGCGGGCAAGCCTCGCTACTACAAGAGAACGTAGGGGCGGGCTTGCCCGCGAGGCTTTCAGAGGGCGAACGGCAATGGCGCGCTGACCTGCTGACGCTGGGCCAGGCGCAGCTGGAACTCCATCGGATCGTGAATCAACACGTCCTGTCCGGCGAAGGACTCGGCGGCGATCAGGCGTGACAGCCAGAAGCGCACGCAGGCCACCCGCAGCATGGTTGGCCACAGCTCGGCCTCGGCGGCGGTGAACGGGCGCAGGGCCGCGTAGGCACCCAGCAGGGCCCGGGCGCGCGAGCCGTCGAGCAGGCCGTCGGCGTCGGAACACCAGTCGTTCAGGGCAATCGCCACGTCATACAGCATCGGCCCGGAGCAGGCATTGTAGAAGTCGATCAGCCCGGTCAGGTGCGTGCCTTCGAACATCGCGTTGTCGCGGAACAGGTCGGCGTGGATGTTGGCCCGAGGCAGTGCGAGGATCTTCACCTTCTGCTCGTCGATTTCATCCAGGGCCCGCTGCAGCAGGTCCCGCGCCTGCGGGTCGAGATGGGACAGCATCTGCGAGCCTTCTTCCTGCATCCAGTCCAGGCCACGATCGGTCTTGCGCTTGATCATGTTGTCCCTGGTCGCCAGGTGCAGATGAGCCAGCAGCTCGCCGACCTGCGCGCAATGCTGGGCATTGGCTTGCTTGATGTGCTTGCCGGCCAGGCGCGGCTGCAGCAGCGCCGGTTTGCCGGCCAGCTCGCGCAGGGCCACACCGTCGGTGGTGCGCAGGGCGTAAGGCACCGGCAGGTCGGCGTCGTGCAGCACGTCCAGCAGTTCGATGAAGAACGGCATTTCCTGGACCGGGCCGCGCTCGACCAGGGTCAGGACGAACTCGCCCTGTTCCAGGCTGATGAAGAAGTTGGTGTTTTCGCTACCAGCGGCAATCCCCTGGAAGTCAAGCAGGCGGCCGAGCCCGTAGGGGGCGAGAAAGGTTTCCAGCTCGGGCCGAGCCAGGGGAGTAAACACAGACATGGTTAAAAACTGCCAGTACGGGCGCCGCTGTCGAGCCAGCGCCGGTTGAAGTTAGGAGTGGTTTACCACTCGAAAATTTTCCATGCCGGAATCAGCATATCCGGCTGGTCAGAACGAATGAAATTGCCATCGGAACCGTCGGCGCGCACCAGAAAGTAGGGTTTGCCGACCTTCGGTGTGACCTTGATGGCGTACAGGAAACCGTTCTGGCGGTACTCCTGGATGGTCTTGTCGCCTTCCGTGCGAATGGTTACTTCCGGATCCGCCGATGGCGCATCCTCCGCCGCAATCACGGCCATCGGCGCGATTGCAATCAGGCTGGCCAGCAGCAAGCGATTTAGTGTGCGCATGATAACCTTGTCCCTTTGTCGTCAACGGTCCCGCTATTCTAGCGCCGGACCCGCCGAAAAGGTTGATCCTGCTCATGAGCCAAGCCCCCCTCGTCCTGGTGGACGGTTCGTCCTACCTGTACCGCGCCTTCCACGCGCTGCCCCCGCTGACCACTTCCAAAGGCATGCCGACCGGTGCGGTCAAGGGCGTGCTGAACATGCTCAAGAGTCTGCGCAAGCAGTACCCGGACAGCCCGTTCGCCGTGGTGTTCGACGCCAAGGGCGGGACCTTCCGCGATGACATGTACGCCGAGTACAAGGCCAATCGCCCGAGCATGCCCGACGACATGCGGGTGCAGATCGAACCGCTGCACGCCAGCGTGATCGCCCTGGGCTTTCCGCTGCTGTGCGTCGAGGGCGTCGAGGCGGACGACGTGATCGGCACCCTGGCCCGCAGCAGCGCGGCGGCCGACCGGCCGGTGGTGATCTCCACCGGCGACAAGGACATGGCGCAGTTGGTGGATGGGCACATTACGCTGGTCAACACCATGTCTGGTAGCAGCATGGACGTGGAGGGCGTGAAGGAGAAATTCGGCGTCGCTCCCGAGCAGATCATCGATTACCTGGCGCTGATGGGCGACTCCTCCGACAACATCCCGGGTGTGCCGGGCATCGGCCCGAAGACTGCTTCCGGCCTGCTGGTGGGGGTGAACGGTGGCCTCAACGAGCTGTATGCACAGCTCGATATCGTCCCGAGCCTGCCGATTCGCGGGGCCAAGACCCTGCCGGCCAAGCTCGAAGAGCACAAAGAGATGGCTTTCCTCTCCTATCAGCTGGCGACGATCAAGGTCGATGTGCCGCTGGATGTCGGCCTGGACGACCTGCACCTGGGCGAACCGGATCGCGACAAACTGGTCGAGCTGTACAGCCTGCTGGAGTTCAAGAGCTGGCTCGACGAGCTGCAGCGCGATGCCAAGCGCCTGGAGTTGAGTGTCGCCGCCTCTGAGCCGGTGGCCGACTTGTTGACTCAGGTCGAGATCGAAGTGCCGGTGGTTGTCGAAGCCCAGTACGAAACCATCCTCGATCAGGCGCGTTTCGATGTCTGGCTGGAAAAGCTGAAGAACGCCAAGCTGTTCGCCTTCGATACCGAAACCACCGGCATCGACGCCCAGCAGGCGCAGCTCGTGGGGCTGTCCTTTGCCGTGCAGGCCAACGAAGCGGCTTATATTCCGCTGACTCACTCCTACCTCGACGTGCCGGAACAACTGGATCGCGACACCGTCCTGCGCGCCCTGAAGCCGATTCTCGAAGACCCGAACAAACTCAAGGTCGGCCAGCACGCCAAGTTCGACATGAATATCCTGGCCAACTGCGCCATTGGCGGCGATCAGGCCAACGGCATCACGGTGCGCGGGGTCGCCTTCGACACCATGCTCGAGTCCTACGTGCTCAACTCCACCGCCACCCGGCATGACATGGACAGCCTGGCGGAGAAATACCTGGGCCATACCACCGTGAGTTTCCAGGACATCGCCGGCAAGGGCGCCAAGCAGCTGACCTTCGACCAGATTGCTCTTGAGCAGGCCGGGCCTTACGCGGCGGAAGACGCCGATGTGACCCTGCGCCTGCATCAGGTCTTGCATGAAAAACTGGCCGCGATCCCGAGCCTGGCCAGCGTGCTCAGCGATATCGAAATGCCCGTGGTGCCGGTGCTGGCGCGGATTGAGCGCCAGGGTGCCTTGGTGGACGCCGACCTGCTGGGCGTGCAGAGCATCGAGCTGGGCGACAAGATGGTGGCGCTGGAGCGTGAAGCCTTCGAGATTGCTGGCGAAGAATTCAACCTGGGTTCGCCCAAGCAACTGGGAGTCATCCTCTACGACAAGCTCGGCCTGCCGGTGCTGAAGAAGACTGCCAAAGGTCAGCCGTCCACCGCTGAAGAAGTGCTGGCCAAGCTGGCCGAGGACGACTACCCGCTGCCCAAGGTGCTGATGCAGTACCGCTCCATGAGCAAGCTCAAGAGCACCTACACCGACCGTCTGCCGGAGCAGATCAACCCGCGTACCGGGCGAATCCACACCTCCTATCACCAGGCAGTCGCGTCTACCGGGCGTTTGTCTTCCAGCGATCCGAACCTGCAGAACATCCCGGTGCGTACCGCCGAAGGCCGGCGCATCCGCCAGGCCTTCATCGCGCCGCCTGGCTACAAGCTGCTGGCGGCGGACTATTCGCAGATCGAACTGCGGATCATGGCGCACCTGTCCCGCGACGAAGGGTTGATGAATGCCTTCCGCAACAACCTCGACGTGCACACGGCCACCGCGGCCGAAGTGTTCAAGGTCGAGCTCAAGGACGTCAGTTCCGATCAGCGCCGCAGCGCCAAGGCGATCAACTTCGGCCTGATCTATGGCATGGGCGCGCAGAAGCTCGGCAAGGACATCGGCGTCGATACCAAGACCGCCAAGGCCTATATCGACACCTACTTCGCCCGCTACCCCGGCGTGCGCGAATACATGGACCGCACCCGCGCCCAGGCCGCGGAACAGGGTTATGTGGAAACCCTGTTCGGCCGCCGCCTGTACTTGCCGGAGATCAACTCCAACAAGCCGCAGGAACGCGCCGGCGCCGAACGTACGGCGATCAACGCACCGATGCAGGGCACGGCGGCCGACATCATCAAGAAGGCCATGGTGGCGGTAGACAACTGGCTGACGGCCTCAGGCCTGGATGCCAAGGTCATCCTGCAAGTGCACGACGAACTGGTGCTGGAAGTGCGCGAAGACCTGGTGGACAAGGTGAGCGAGGAGATTCGCGGCTACATGAGCAATGCCGCGACCCTGGATGTGCCGCTGCTGGTCGAAGTCGGGGTGGGCAGTAACTGGGATGAGGCGCACTGAGGCGAGAAGGCAGTACTTTGGCCGCGGCATAGTGCCGCGGCGAAGGCTAGCGAAGAGCTATTAGTGCGGAAAATTTCATCGACTATTGCCAATAGTTTTTGAAACCTCCCGGAACTTAATCAGTGAAAGCCCACTCAGAGTAACTGAATGGCTGGTGAAGCCCTTCGATGCTCCTATGTTGTGTTAAGTGTTGGCAGATATCTGGACCCCGCCCTAGCGGTCCGGAACTTGGACCCCGAACTTCCCCTCCCCATACGAAGTCCGGGGTTTTTTTTGCCCAAAAACTGCCTGTGGCGCGATCATGCTGCGTTAAAAACTGGCGGGAAATGCTCATTTAGGCCCCTAAAGTCGAATGCGACCCCAGCCGTTCCCGCCAGTTTTTGCCTTGCCTGATCACACCACAGGCAGTTTTGCGTATGTCTTTCAGGCCTCGGTTTCGGCGCCTTTGTCCGCCAGTTCCATCCAGCCCGCCAGTACAGTGTAGGCCTCTTCCAGGCCCATGCGTTTTGGTGCCGAAAACAGCTGGATGGTGACGTTATCGCCCCAGCCCTTACGGATTTGCGACTGCACCTTGAGCAGGGTGTTCTTGGCCGCGCCGTAGGTCAGTTTGTCGGCCTTGGTCAGCAGGATGTGCATCGGCATGCCGCTGGCGACGGCCCAGTCGAGCATCAGCAGGTCGAAGTCGGTCATCGGATGGCGGATGTCCATCATCAGAATCAACCCTTTCAGACTCTCGCGGCTGCCCAGGTAGGCTTCCAGGTGACGCTGCCAGTGTTGCTTGAGCGGGATCGGCACTTTCGCGTAACCGTAACCCGGCAGGTCGACCAGACGGCGATCGTCGTCTAGCTTGAAGAAGTTCAACAGCTGCGTACGGCCCGGAGTTTTCGAGGTGCGTGCCAGGCTGGCATGGGTCAGGGTATTCAGGGCGCTGGATTTGCCAGCGTTGGAACGCCCGGCGAAGGCCACTTCGAAGCCTTCGTCGTCGGGGCATTGATCGACTTTGGCGGCGCTGAGCATGAAAGTGGACTGTTGGCACAGACCAAGAATGGGATTTTTGAGTTGCATGGGATTTCCGATAGGGGCGGTGCCGAGAATGGACGCGGCGAGCGGTGTCGTTTCCGTTTCAGTAGCGCCAGTATATAATGCCGCAGATTTTGTGTGCGCTTTGTCCCAGCGTAGGATGAAGTTCACGAGAGCGATAGACCTTGATTGCGCATTAGAACGCAGCACGCTCTCAACCCTGAAAAGGTCGTTTTATGACGAAATGGCTGCTGGCTGCCGGCGTCCTGATACCGCTTTACAGCGCTCAGGCTACACAGGATCCGGAAGCTGTGTACAACCGTGTTTGTGGGGCTTGTCATTCCGGCCAACTACCAACGGCTCCCCGCAAGGGGGACCAGGGAGCTTGGGCGCCGAGGCTGGCGCAAGGTATGGAGACGCTGGTGCAACACGTGACCCAGGGTTTCAAGGCGATGCCGCCGCGTGGTTTGTGCATGGACTGCAGTGCCGAGGATTACCGAGCCATCATCCTTTGGATGAGCGAGTGATCCCGGTCCATAACTCTTAACCCTTAGCCGTAGTTGGATTAGCTGATGAACAAATTACTCGTGAGTCTGCTGTTGACCTTGGGCATCACAGGTGTCGCCCATGCTGCAGGCGACGCTGCTGCCGGTCAGGCGAAAGCCGCTGTATGTGGTGCTTGCCATGGTCCGGATGGGAACAGCATGGCGCCTAACTTTCCAAAGCTGGCGGGTCAGGGTGAGCGTTACCTGAACAAGCAGTTGCACGACATCAAGTCCGGCAAGCGCCAGGTGTTGGAAATGACCGGCCTGCTGACCAACCTGAGCGATCAGGACCTGGCCGACCTCTCCGCCTACTTCGCCAGCCAGAAAGGCAGCGTCGGCGCGGCAGACCCGAAAGTCGTGGCTCGCGGTGAAGAGTTGTTCCGTGGCGGCAAGCTGGATCAAGGCATGCCTTCCTGCACCGGTTGCCACTCGCCAAATGGCACGGGTAACGCCGCTGCCGGCTTCCCGCACCTGGGTGGCCAGCATGCTCAGTACGTAGCCAAGCAGTTGACCGACTTCCGCGAAGGCAACCGCACCAACGACGGCGACACCATGATCATGCGCAGCATCGCCGCCAAGCTGAGCAACAAGGACATCGAAGCGGTATCCAGCTACATCCAGGGCCTGCACTGAGGCCGGCGATCATGTTGCGAAAGGGTCTATCTTGCGCAACGTTAATGATCGATTAATCTGTCGATGAAAGCATAAAGGGTGGCTCAGGCCGCCCTTTTTTATGGCGTCTGCCGCTACACTAGCGAACTCAAGCCCTGCCATGACCTGTCTGCGAACAGGCCGCGCGAGGCGACCTTACTTGTTCAGGAGTAAAGCATGCGTAATCTGATTCTCAGCGCCGCTCTCGTCACCGCCAGCCTGTTTGGCATGACTGCTCAAGCCGCCGAGCCCCTTGAAGCCGGTAAACAATATGTAGAGCTGAGCAGCGCCGTTCCGGTTGCGGTGCCTGGCAAGATCGAAGTGGTCGAGCTGTTCTGGTATGGCTGCCCACACTGCTACGCCTTCGAGCCGACCATCAACCCATGGGCTGAAAAACTGCCGGCCGACGTCAACTTCGTGCGCATCCCTGCCATGTTCGGCGGTATCTGGAACGTTCACGGTCAACTGTTCATCACCCTGGAAGCCATGGGTGTCGAGCACAAGGTCCACAAAGCAGTATTTGAAGCCATCCATGGCGGCAAGAAACTCGCCACTCCTGAAGAGATGGCCGAGTTCCTGGCCGGCGAAGGCGTCGACAAGGACAAATTCCTGAGCACCTACAATTCGTTCGCCGTCAAAGGCAAGGTCGAGGACGCGAAGAAGAAGGCCCAGGCCTATCAGATCTCTGGCGTACCGACCATGGTCGTCAACGGCAAGTACCGCTTCGACCTGGGCACCGCCGGTGGTCCTGAAGGTGCCCTGAGCGTCGCCGACCAGCTGATCGCCAAAGAGCGGGCGGCCAAGTAAGCGAGCCCCTGCCATGCGACGTTGGGGTACGGAACGTATCGTTGGCCTGCATGATCCGCGGGTCAACGAGCACCATGTGGCGTCCTCCGGCCTGCCGGCAGACAGCCGTCTGCGGCTGCTCAGTTTCAATATCCAGGTCGGTATCAGTACCGAACGTTATCGGCATTACCTGACCCGTGGCTGGCAGCACCTGCTGCCGCACAACGGGCGCGCCGACAACCTGCAAAAGATCGGCGATCTGCTGGGCGACTTCGATCTGGTCGCCCTGCAGGAAGCCGATGGCGGCAGTCTGCGCTCGGGCTACGTCAATCAGGTCGAGCACCTGGCCCAACTCGGCGCCTTCCCCTACTGGTACCAACAGCTCAATCGCAACCTTGGCCGCCTGGCCCAGCACAGCAATGGCGTGCTCAGCCGCCTGCGTCCCTGGGCGATCGAAGATCATCCGCTGCCCGGCCCCAAGGGGCGTGGTGCGATCCTCGTGCGCTTCGGCGATGGTCCCGAGGCGTTGGTGGTGGTGATGATGCACCTGGCCCTGGGCGCCCGTACGCGTACCCGGCAACTGGCCTATATCCGCGAGATGATCGGCGGCTACAAGCATCAGGTGCTGATGGGCGACATGAATACCCATGCCAGCGATCTGCTGGAGCATTCGCCGTTGCGCGACCTCGGTCTGTTGGCGCCACAATTGGAAGCGACGTTCCCCAGCTGGCGCCCACAACGCTGTCTTGATCATATTTTGCTCAGCCCCAGCCTGACGCTGGAGCGGGTCGAAGTCCTGGCCCAACCGATTTCCGATCACCTGCCGGTCGCGGTAGAGATTCGTCTGCCGGGTTCGCTCACGGCCGATGCATTGCCCGCGCTGAGTCCTGCCCCTCGCGGAACCCATGAATGAGCGACGACGCCCAGCGCTGGAAAGAGAAGTACCTCAAAAGTATCGAACAACAGGAAAAACTCGAGCGACGCTGGAATGCCCGCCTCGACCTGCTTCGCCGTGGCCTGGTACGCAGCACGCTGGCGGCCGAAGGTACTGATCGCGCTGTCGATCAGTGCATGAAGGAAATGCGCGAGGTGGTACGCACCGACGATATGGACGCGGCCTTGGCGGCCCTGTTGCCGCGCCTGGAAAAAGCCGTGCTGGACTCCGAGCAGCGCCGCGAGACCCGCATCGAGCAAATGAGCACGGCCCTGACCTCGCTGGTCAGCCAGTTGCAGAAGCTGCCGTTGCCTCGCGAGGTGAGTCGTCCGCTGAAAAACTTCGCCAAGCAACTGGATGGTCGTGTCGGCCAAGCCCGGGAAATTCCACTGTTGCTGGGTGAGTTGAGCGGCCTGCAAGGCAAGGCGCTGAGCCAGCTGGAGAGCCCCGCGGAGCCGCCCCGTCCAGGTTTGCTGCAGCGCCTGTTTGGTGGTCGTGACGCTGACGAAGCGCCTGTCCTGTCCGCGGCCGAAATGCCTGCGGTGGTGGCGAGCCCGGTTGCGGTACAGCCACTGGCAACGGCTGAAAGCGCTGCGGTTGAAACGCCACCGTCTCGTGTCGAAGTCGCGCCCGCACGGCTGTCCGAAGTCCCTGTGCCTGCGCCTGTGGTCGAGGAGCTCGCTGCTGTCAGCCAGCCGCCCGAGCCACAACCGCAAGCACTGCCCGAGGTAACCACGGCTGCCCAGGTCGAAGCCTTTGTACCGCCGGTGCTGGAGTCGGAGAAACCCATCGCCGTCGAGCCGGCCCCGCCGATGCTGGACTCACAGGAATCGCCGTCGCCAGCCGCACCTGAACCCATTGAAGTGCCGCCGGCCGTGCAGCCTTCGACTGTCGAAGCTGCGGTTGCTCTTTCCAACCCGGGCGAATTGATCGTTGCCGCACCCGCCGAGGCGGCCCCGGCGCCTGTGCTGCTCGATCGCTTGCCGTTGCCGGCAGCCATGGCCGAGGCGCTGGCGGCGATCGACCCGCAGCAGGCCGAGCAGGATGTGCTGTATGCCCTGCCCGACACGCCGGAGCCCTCCTACAGTTCGGTGGCCAAGCACATCGAACATACCCTGCTCGGCCTTCTGGATGACCTGAGCCTGCCAGAACGTCATCGGCCGCAAGCCGAGTCTATGCGCGATCGCTTGCAACATGGGTTGAACTGGTACGAATTGCTGCCGATCCTCGACGATCTGGCGGTATTGATGCTGGCGATCACCGACAGCGGCCAGCATGAGTTCGAGGCGTATCTCAAGCGACTCAACGAGCGCCTGGAATCCTTCCAGAGCAACCTGCAGGCCGCCAGCGAGGGCCATGCCGACAGCAGTTCGGCGGCGCGGGAGATGGACACGCAGATTCGCGAGCAGGTCGATGGCCTGCAAAGCAGCGTTCAGGAAGCGGCGGATCTGGACGATCTCAAGCAGGTGCTGGAAAGCCACCTGGAAGGTCTGCTTGGCACCATGGACCATCACCAGAAGCAGCGTGACGAACGCGAAAAGGAAGTGGCTGCGCGCCTGCAAAGCCTGGCCGAGCGGGTGTCGAGCATGGAGCAGGAAGCCCAGGGCTACCGCGAGCACCTGGAAGAACAGCGGCAGAAAGCGCTGATCGATCCCCTCACCGGCCTGCCCAATCGGGCGGCCTGGAGCGAGCGTCTGGAGCATGAAGTGGCGCAGTGGCAGCAGCACGGCAACACCTTGTTGCTGGCGATGCTCGACCTCGACCACTTCAAGCGGATCAACGACAACTACGGTCACCTGGCCGGCGACAAGGTGCTGAAGATCATCGCCGGCGTGCTGCGCAAGCGCCTGCGCGGCAACGATTTCATCGCCCGTTTCGGCGGTGAAGAGTTCGTCCTGCTGATACCCGATACCACCTGGCCGGTCGGGGCGCGCCTGGCGGAAACCTTGCGGGCGGCCATCGAAGCCTGTCCGTTTCACTTCAAGGGCGAGCGGGTGACCATCACCATGTCCATCGGCATGAGTGCGTTCAAACCGGGAGAACGCAGCGACCTGGTGCTCAAGAGAGCCGATCAGGCGCTCTATCGGGCCAAGGAGGCGGGGCGCAACCGGGTGGAACTGGGCTGACGCATAATTTGTTCCATTTTGTATAAACCGGTGTTTTCGCCGGTTTTCTGCCAAGGCAGTACGTTACACTGTTGCATTATTTTCTCCAGCGTACTGCCTTCCGCCATGAAAGTTCTTGTCCTCGCTTTGTCCCTTCTATTGCTGGCCGGTTGCGCCAGCGGTCCGCGTTTCGATACCAGCCACCCTTCGGTCAACTTCGATGAGCGGGTGCAATTCGTGGTGGTGCATTACACCTCGGCCTCGATGGAGCGCTCCCTGCAACTGCTGACCCATGGCCAGGTCAGCAGCCACTACCTGATCGGCGACGACAAGGCGGCGACCATCTACAAACTGGTGGACGAGCAATACCGCGCCTGGCACGCCGGCGAGAGCCAGTGGCAAGGCCGTACCTGGCTGAACTCCAGCTCCATCGGGATCGAGATCGTCAACCCGGGCTTTCGCGACCTGCCCACCGGGCGTGTCTGGTATCCCTACAGCGAAGCGCAGGTCCAGAGCCTGATCGTGCTGCTCAAGGACATCAGCAAGCGCAACAACATCGCGCCGCAGCACATCATTGGCCACAGTGATATCGCTCCCCTGCGCAAGCTCGACCCGGGTCCGCTGTTCCCCTGGAAGCGTCTGGCCGAAGCCGGGTTGGGCCGGTGGCCGAACGCCCAGGCGGTGGCGCGCCAGCAGGCATTCTTTGCCGCGCAGTTGCCGAGCATCGCCTGGTTCCAGCAAGGCCTGGCGCGTCTGGGTTATGAGACGCCGCAGACCGGCGAACTGGATGTGGCGACCCGTCACGTGCTGGCCGCGTTCCAGATGCATTACCGGCCGTCGCGTTTCGACGGCCAGCCGGATGCAGAAAGCGCTGCGATCCTGCAGGTGCTCAACCAGACAAAATAATGACGCCCGCCCGACGGTCAGGGTTTTTTCTCAATCAGTAGCTATAACTCATTGGTAACCCTCGGATATCCAATGATGCCGGCCGCTCGCGAACCCCTACGCAGTTGGTTCTATCGCCCCTGGCTGTTGGCGATGTGTGCGGCTGTGTTGAGTGCGGCCCTGCTGCTGGCGGCGAGCCTGGGCATTGCGATGCACGAGGCGCAGCTGCGCGAAAGCGAGCAGATGAATGCCCAGGGCCAGCGTTTTCTCGAACGCCTGGAGCAACTGTTCGGTCAGTTGCGTGAAGGCCTGGACGTACTCGAGGCGCAGCCCCTGCGCGGATGCAGCCCCGAGATGGTCGTGACCCTGCAGCAGATCAGCTTCAGTTACCGCTTCATTTATGAAGCGGCCTATATCGATTCAGCCCAGGCCTGCACCAACTGGCCGCTCCAGGACAACCTGGCCGTGATGCGACCGCCGGATATCCGCGGCCCGACCTACAGCTACTGGCTGAACACCTCTACCGAACCCAATGAAAACCGCGCGGCGCTGATGCTCGGGCGCGGTAACTTCCGCGTGGCGACGTCTCGCGGGCACCTGACCGATATGGTCGACCTGCCTGCCAACAGCAGCCTGATGGTGGTTCTCGACCATGGCTCGCGGGCCATCCCGGTGCTGGGGCCGGCGCTGGAGTGGCCGCCGACCGAACCGTGGCCGCCCACGGGACGCAGCCCGTTGCTGGTGACCCAGGACCAATTGATCTACCGGATGCCCACCAGCAATCCGGAGTATCAGATGGTGCTCGTCACCCCCCGCACCAACATGCGCCGAGAAATCTTCGAGGGGTGGTGGTGGCTGCTGCCCAGCAGCCTGGTGCTGGCGGTCTTCATCGGTGGCCTGGCCTTTCAGCTGGCCGGGCAGCGCCAATCCCTGGGCGCCGAATTGCAGGGGGCGCTGCGCCGCGGTGAGCTGCAGGTGCTGTATCAACCCATCTTCGATCTGCGGACGCGCCAGTGTGTCGGCGCCGAGGCCCTGCTGCGCTGGCGCCGTCCGGACGGCACCCTGACCAGCCCGGACCTGTTCATTCCCATGGCGGAGAACACCGGGCAGATCCGCCCGATCACCGATTTTGTCCTGCAACGCCTGCTCGAACAATTGGGGCATCTGTTGCGGGCCAACCCGCAGCTGTACATCTCGGTCAACCTGGCGGCCTGCGATGTCATGGTACCGCGGATCGGCAAAGTGATGGCGCGCCTGTTGGCGCTGCATCGGGTGGCGGCGCGGCAGATCGCCTTCGAAGTCACCGAGCGCGGGCTGATCGATGTGGTGGTCGCCCGGCATAACCTGCAAGCCTTGCGGGACGTTGGCCATCAGGTGCTGATCGACGATTTCGGCACGGGTTATTGCAGCCTGGCGTACCTGCAGACCCTGCCGGTGGATTACCTGAAGATCGACAAGGCATTCATCGATGCCCTGGGGCATGACGCCGCCAGCAGCGGCGTCGCCCCGCACATCATTCGCATGGCCCACGCCCTGCAGCTCAAGGTGATTGCCGAGGGCATCGAGTTCGAGGATCAGGCGTTGCTGCTGAGCAGCGAGGGCGTGCGTTTTGGCCAGGGCTGGCTGTTCGCCCATGCGCTGAGCGCGGTGCAGTTCATCGACCTGATTACCCGCGGGCGCCGCCTGGGGCCGCGGCGCCTGGATGACGGGGCCTAGCCCCTAGAGGGGCAAGGCCAGATAGAACTGGGTTCCCTGCCCGGGCCGTGAATAGACGCCCATGCGCCCGCCGTGCAGTTGCACGATTTCCTTGCACAGCGCCAGACCCAGGCCGGCCCCGCCTTTCTTGCGTCCGACCTGGACAAAGGGTTCGAAAATCCGCCCCTGTTGCCCGTAGGCGATGCCTTCGCCGTTGTCTTCGACGCTGATGATGACCCGCTCGCCATGCCTACGGGCCTGCAAGCGGATCAAGCCACCCTTGGCGGTATGCCGCAGGGCATTGTCGATCAGGTTGTCCAGCACCCGCTCCAGTTGCATGCGGTCGGCGTGCAGCCGCGGCAACGGCGCCTGGAGCTCCACCCGCAGCTCGATGTCCTGCGCTGTGGCTGCGCCGATGAAGCGGTTGCGCGCCTGCTCCAGCAGCTCTTCCAGGGTGCAAGGCGCCAGGGTGAGTTTCTGCAGGCCGTTTTGATAACGCGAGAAGTTCAGCAGGTCGTTGATCAGTTGCATCAGGCGCTGCATTTCTTCGTTGACGGTGTTCAGCAGGTCGGCTTCGCGGGACTCTTCTGGGAAGCGCAGGCGTTCCTGCAACAGGCCGAACGCCATGTGCATGCCGGTGACCGGGGTGCGCAATTCATGGGAGGCACGCAATACGAACTCGCTGCGCACACGCTCGAAGGCTCGTTGCTCGGTGACGTCGTGCAGCACCATCACCGCGCCGAGGATATGCCCCTGGGGATGGCTGACCGGGGTCAGGCTGTAGGTCAGCAGGCGCGATTCGCCATCGACCTCGACGCTGAGGTCTTCCGGCGCCCGTTCCAGGGTGCCGCCGCGCAATACCAGTTGCAGCTGCTCGTCCAGTTCCGGTCGCTGCAGGGCGCTGCCCAGCCCTTGTCCGAGGCGTTCCTCGTCCCAGCCCAGCTGACGTTGGGCTACCGGGTTGAGGTGTTCCAGGTGACCCTGGCGGTCGATCATCAGCAAACCGTCGTCGATGCTGTCGAGCACCGATTGCAGGCGCTGCTGGCCGGCGAGCAGTTCGTCGACATTGGTGGCCTGATGCTCGCGCAGGGCTTGGGCCATGATTCCGAAGCGCCGGGTCAGCAAGTTCATCTCGGCAGCCGAAGACAGGGGCAGGGTCACGTCGAAGTTGCCCTGGCCGATATTGTCGGCGGCCTTGGCCAGCGCTTCGATGGGGCCGCCAAAGCGCCGGGCGATGCCGTGGGCGGTGATGAAGCCGATGATCAGCACGGCCAGCCCGACCAAACCGAGCAGGCCGGCGATCAGCAAGGCGCGATTGCGGGCCTGGTGTTCGATGTCATTGATGTTGTCCAGGGCCTGCTTGTGCTCGCCGATCAAGCCATTGCGCAGGGTATTGAAGCGGTGGGTCAGTTCGGTATTGCCATTGACCCCTGCCGAGCTCCCGTCGGCGCGCTCGAAGGCTTCGAAGAAACGCTGGTAGTCGTCGCGTGCCTGGGTGAAGCCGTTACGCACATTGTTTTGCCGTTCATGCTCGATGCCCTGCTCGAGCAGGGCCAGGTATTCCTGCCTGGAGTCGTCCAGCGCCGTCCGGTCAGGGTTGTGGTTGAGCATGATGAGCAGTTGGTCGCCCAGGGTCTGTCGCAGCTTGAGCCCCAGGTCCAGGGTAATGAAGTTGTTGCGGATCAGCGCTTCCTGGGTCTTGGCCATCTGCATCACGCTGACCAGCCCGAGCAGCAGGCCGAGCAGCGCCACGGTGATCAGCGCCGAGATGCTCAGAAACAGTCTCGTGCGCAGTTTCATCGCTAACTTCATGAGGGGCGGCTCACAGGTTGTACTGTTTGCGTTTGCGGTACAGCGTCGAGGCGTCGATGCCGAGCGTCTTGGCGGCCTGGTCGAGGGTATCGCTGGTGGCCAGCACGGCGCCGATATGGGCTTTCTCCAGCTCGTCCAGGCTCAAGGCAGCGCCGATGCGCGGGGTGTTGTTGGTCGGTTGCTCGGCCATGCCCAGGTGGCTGATCTCCACCTTTTCCTGGGGACAGATGATGCTGGCGCGTTCCACCACGTTGCGCAGCTCGCGGATATTGCCCGGCCAGCGGTAATTGAGCAGCGCTTCGCGGGCCTCGTCGCTGAAGCCACGGGCGGGACGGGCGTATTCCTTGACGAAGCGCGCCAGGAAACGGTCGGCCAGGGTCAGGATGTCTTCGCTGCGTTCGCGCAGCGGCGGCAGGTGCAGGGTGATCACGTTCAGACGGTACAGCAGGTCTTCACGGAAGCGTCCGTCGCGCACCATGTCCTCGAGGTTGAGGTTGGTCGCGGCGAGGATGCGCACGTCGGCGCGGCGGGTCACCGGGTCGCCGACCCGCTCGTATTCCTTGTCCTGGATGAACCGCAGCAACTTGGGTTGCAGGGTCAGCGGAAAGTCGCCGATCTCGTCGAGGAACAGCGTGCCGCCGTCAGCCTGGTTGACCCGGCCAAGGGTGCTTTCGCTGGCGCCGGTAAAGGCCCCGCGGCTGTGACCGAACAGCTCGCTCTCCATCAGCTCGGCGTTCAGCGACGGGCAGTTGATGGTGACGCAGGATTTCCTGGCGCGCTTGCTCCAGCCATGAATGGCCCGGGCCAGCTCGCCCTTGCCGGTGCCGGACTCGCCGAGGATCAGGATGTTGGCGTCGGTACCGGCGACCTGGCGGGCGGTTTCCAGCACCACTTTCATCGCCGGACTGTGCGAGTCCAGGCCGTCCTTGGGTTTGCGCACTTCACCTTCGAGGGCCTCCAGGCGTGCCGAGAGCTGGCGGACTTCCAGCTGCTTGGCGGTCGCCAGGCGCAGTTGATCGGGGCTGCAGGGCTTGACCAGATAGTCGGCGGCGCCGGCCTGGATGGCGTCCACCGCGGTGTCGACGGCTGAATGGGCGGTGACAATGACCACCCGCATCCAGGGGGCCTGGATGCGCATCTGGGCCAGTACGTCCAGGCCGTTGTCCTCGCCCAGGCGCAGGTCGAGGAAACACAGGTCGAACACCTGGCGTTGCAGCAAGGCATCGGCCTGAGCGGCGCTATTGGCCGTGGCGACGGTGTAGCCCTCGTCTTCCAGGCAGTAACGGAAGGTACGAAGGATCGCGGACTCATCATCTACCAGAAGAATGCGGCCTTGATTTTCCGGTGCTGATTCCATGTCCGAGGCTCCTGAAGTGAGTGATCTTATTTAGTCCCGGAAAAATCGGGCAAGTTGCATGGTTAATTCTGATCGATTTCCAAGCGTGCAGATTAGTTATCTCCGGGGTCTATTGCTAATAGATTGAAAACAATAGGTTTTTTATTGATTTCAGGTCTTGCCCGCAGTCCTTTCCCGATTTCGCCACTGTACTCCATGCATTTTCAACTGCGCTTTTTTCCTCAAGTACCGGGCCGATCGTGCAATTCGCACGATATCCAAGGCGGCATCGTGCAGGATGGCGTATGGCAAACCTCTCAATATGAATGCAAGCTATTGTTTTTATTGAGTTTGTTCTAATCGTGAAAGCTGGCATGCAGGCTGCAACAACCTGATCAGGCTCGGTTGAACAAGCCGCAGGCACAGCAACAAGCGTTGAGAACAATGACCCCCATGGGAGGAGCTTCCGGATGAAACGCCAACGTCTCGCCCCATTGTCTGTTTCGTCCCTGCGTTTGCAGCAGGGATTGTTCGCCAGCCTGGCATTGCTGGTGACCTTGATTGGCGGTCAGCAGTTTTCACGTTGGGAGCAAAGCCAGCAGCAAGAAGCGGTGAGGTTGCCGGTTTCTCATCCCACTCAAACCCACTTCAGTGCAGTCAGCACTCGGTTTGCCGATTCCGCCCCGATGCTTCTGATGGACGTCGACCAGGCTCAGCCTGCCACCGACACGGCTTATCAGGAGCGCTGGGTGTTCTAGGCAGGACAGTCGGTGCGCAACGGCGGGCCGGCTAGGCAGTACCTCTAAATAGAAGCGTAAGGAGAATGACCATGTTGAGCTGGGCAATCACATTCCTGATCATTGCCATCATCGCCGCGGTACTGGGCTTTGGTGGTATCGCGGGCACCGCCACGGGTATCGCCAAGATTCTCTTTGTCGTTTTCCTGGTGATGTTCATCGCTTCCTTCTTCTTTGGCCGTCGTGGTCGAGGTTGAACATGAGCGTTTCTTTGAAAACATTGGCCGCCGCCCTGTTGCTGGGCGGCGCGGCCACGGCGATGGCGGCCAACGACGGTCAGACCCGGGTCAACGAGTTGTTGAACAGTGACCCGCAATACCGTGAAACCTGGCAGGAAGTCGTCGAAAAGGAAGAGCGCCTGCCGGAATGGGTGATGAACCTGTCCGGTGACGCGCAGCAGATGAATGCGGTGGAAGAAGACGGCGACAAGTACCTGGTCGGTCCGCTTTGCGAAACCCGCGATACCTGTCGCAACCAGCGCCTGATCGTGGCGTTCAGTTTCGACAAGAAAGATGCCTACGCCATGTTGGTCGAAGTGCCGGCGGGCCTGCCCGCGGACAAGTCGCCGACCCGCCATGCCGAATACCGCTTTCTCGGCAAGCCGGACGCTGGCATGCAGGGCTTGCTCAAGGAACAGCTGAAAAAGGACCCGAACTGGTACTGAGTTGACTGTTCGAAGATTCGACCATGGAAAGCAAGCGCCCACCCGGGCCTTGCTTTCTGTTGCACCGCCCCGAGGAGGGGCCGCGCATGACCAGGGGGCCGGGACGTTCTGATCGAAACCGGATCGGAGTGACCTAGGGGTACAGGGAGTGCCTCCGCGAGGGCCGGGTCAGGAAAAACTGCGGCGCAAGTTCGCCAGCCGCTCAGGCTTGACGACTTGCGTCGTGTTTGAATGCCACAAACCTTTGTGGCAGAGCGGTGGCCTGCTTTTTCAGGCGGGGACGCGGCAACCATTCCCATATGTGTGGCCTAACCGTTTCACGGTGTTTCCTTGCGACCGTACATCGAGAAACTTTTGGCTTTTTCCAGATGAGATTTCTGGTTCTAACGTAAGAACTTTCCCTTCTTTCGAAGGTCATTTCGAACCCACTCAAAAACGCTGAATACCGCCTGAAATGGCCGTTTCACGGCAGATGGTCGGGCCGAAATGTCGCCTTCGAACCGGTTGGGACGCCCGTTTCGTTTAGAAAAACTCATGCCGATTCGGCATAGGGTAGGCGTTTACGGCATTAGACGCGCCCCCCTTGCGTCGGAATAGTTGCGCCTTTTTTCGCCTGCAGAGAGCCGTAAATGCTCGCTCGGGGTGACCTTATACGGGGGCCGATGCACAGACTTTTCCGCCATTGAGCGTTCCAGTTCGCGCATTAGCCCGAGTCCAACTGAAGTAAGGGTAATGATATGAAGAAGGCAAAACTAAGCCTCGCCTGGCAGATCCTCATCGGTCTGGTGCTGGGGATTGCAATTGGTGCGCTGCTCAACCATTTCAGTGCCGAAAAAGCCTGGTGGATCAGCAACGTCCTGCAACCTGCGGGCGATATCTTTATCCGCTTGATCAAGATGATCGTGATCCCGATCGTGATCTCCTCGCTGATCGTCGGTATCGCCGGCGTGGGCGACGCGAAGAAACTCGGGCGTATCGGCCTGAAGACCATCATCTACTTCGAAATCGTCACCACCATCGCGATCCTGGTCGGCCTGGTGCTGGCCAACGTGTTCCACCCGGGCGCCGGCATCGACATGAGCACCCTGGGTACCGTGGATATTTCCAAGTACCAGGCGACCGCCGCCGAGGTACAGCATGAACACGCGTTCATCGAAACCATCCTCAACCTGATCCCATCGAACATCTTCGCGGCCATGGCCCGCGGCGAGATGCTGCCGATCATCTTCTTCTCGGTGCTGTTCGGCCTCGGTCTGTCGAGCCTGCAGGCCGACCTGCGCGAGCCGCTGGTGAAGATGTTCCAGGGCGTCTCGGAAAGCATGTTCAAAGTCACCCACATGATCATGAACTACGCCCCGATCGGCGTATTCGCCCTGATCGCGGTGACCGTGGCCAACTTCGGTTTCGCCTCCCTGCTGCCGCTGGCCAAGCTGGTGATCCTGGTTTATGTGGCCATCGCCTTCTTCGCCTTCGTGGTTCTGGGCCTGATCGCTCGCCTGTTCGGCTTCTCGGTGATCAAGCTGATGCGCATCTTCAAGGATGAGCTGGTGCTGGCCTACTCCACCGCCAGTTCGGAAACCGTGCTGCCGCGGGTGATCGAGAAGATGGAAGCCTACGGTGCGCCGAAAGCCATCTGCAGCTTCGTGGTACCGACCGGTTACTCGTTCAACCTCGACGGTTCGACCCTGTACCAGAGCATCGCGGCGATCTTCATCGCCCAGCTGTACGGCATCGACCTGTCGATCAGCCAGCAACTGCTGCTGGTCCTGACCCTGATGGTCACCTCCAAAGGCATCGCCGGCGTGCCGGGCGTGTCCTTCGTGGTGCTGCTGGCGACCCTGGGCAGCGTGGGCATTCCGCTGGAAGGTCTGGCCTTCATCGCCGGTGTCGACCGCATCATGGACATGGCCCGTACCGCGCTGAACGTGATCGGCAACGCCCTGGCGGTCCTGGTCATCGCGCGTTGGGAAGGCATGTACGACGACGCCAAGGGCCAGCGCTACTGGAATTCCCTGCCGCACTGGCGCAGCAAGGAGCCGCTGCCGGCCGGTGAAGTCACCAAAGGCTGACAGCTGTAGCCGTCATCATCGACAAACCCCGGTCAATCCGGGGTTTGTCGTTTCTGTCCGCACCGCTATCATTCGCCGCATCTTCTGGGGGAATAACTGATGCTCAATGGCCTGTGGCTTGGCTTCTTCATCGTGGCGGCCGTTTCAGCGCTGGCGCAGTGGCTGGTCGGCGGTAACGCCGGGATCTTCGCGGCGATGGTGGAAAGCATCTTCGCCATGGCCAAGCTGTCGGTGGAAGTGATGGTGCTGCTGTTCGGCACCCTGACCTTGTGGCTGGGCTTTTTGCGGATCGCCGAAAAGGCCGGGATCGTCGACTGGCTGGCCAAGGCCCTGGGCCCGCTGTTCACCCGCCTGATGCCGGAAGTGCCGCCCGGCCACCCGGCCATCGGCCTGATCACCCTGAACTTCGCGGCCAATGGCCTGGGGCTGGACAACGCCGCCACGCCGATCGGCCTCAAGGCCATGCGCGCCTTGCAGGACCTCAACCCCAGCGCGACCACGGCGAGCAACGCGCAGATCCTGTTCCTGGTGCTGAACGCCTCGTCCCTGACCCTGCTGCCGGTGACCATCTTCATGTACCGCGCCCAGCAAGGCGCCGCCGACCCGACCCTGGTGTTCCTGCCGATCCTGCTGGCCACCAGCGCCTCGACCCTGGTCGGCCTGCTGTCGGTCGCGGTGATGCAGCGCTTGCGCCTGTGGGACCCAGTGGTGCTGGCCTACCTGATTCCCGGCGCCCTGGCCCTGGGCGGCTTCATGGCCTTGCTCGCCACGCTGTCGGCCACCGCGCTGGCGTCGCTGTCGTCGATCCTGGGCAACCTGACCCTGTTCGGCCTGATCATGTTGTTCCTGGTGATTGGCGCGCTGCGCAAGGTCAAGGTCTACGAGGCCTTCGTCGAGGGCGCCAAGGAAGGTTTCGACGTCGCCAAGAACCTGCTGCCGTATCTGGTGGCCATGCTCTGCGCGGTGGGCGTGCTGCGCGCCTCCGGCGCCCTGGACTTCGGCCTGGACGGCATCCGGTATCTGGTGGAATGGGCTGGCTGGGACACACGCTTCGTCGATGCCCTGCCGACGGCCCTGGTCAAACCCTTCTCTGGCAGCGCCGCGCGGGCCATGTTGATCGAAACCATGCAGACCCAGGGTGTGGACAGTTTCCCGGCGTTGGCCGCGGCGACGATCCAGGGCAGTACCGAGACCACTTTCTATGTGCTGGCGGTGTACTTCGGCTCGGTCGGCATCCAGCGGGCGCGCCATGCCGTCGGCTGCGCCCTGCTGGCCGAGCTGGCCGGCGTGGTGGCGGCGATTGCGGTGTGCTACTGGTTCTTCGGTTAAGGCTCGGAACGATTCGCGGATAAGCCTCGCTCCTACCAGGACCATCCTGTAGGCGCGAGGCTTGCTCGTGATGAGGCCATCAACGCCTGACCAGTTGACTGCCCTGCTTCACCGTCCACTCCACCACCTGCCGGTTCAAGGCGTCCCCGGCCTGGCCAAACCCGGCGACCACCGCCGGCACCTTGGTATCGTTCAGCGGCTGGCGCACTTCGAAGCGCTGGCTGGCCAGGATCTTCTGGTCGTAGCCGCGCACCAGGCGCGCATCCAGGCGGATCACCACCGCCACCGCCTTGCCCTGGTATTCGCTCTGGAATGCCTGCAGGTTGCCGCCCAGTTCGAGATCGGTCTGCACATCGCTGTCGTCGGTGCCCAGCAACTGCACCCGGCCATCGGCGAGGAACCCATCCAGCAGCCGATTGCGCAGCAGCACCGGCGCCGGATCGCTCCAGCGCGCGTCCTTGTAGCTGCTGATCACATCGCCTTGGGGGATCACAGCGATTCTCGCGCTGTTCAAGGCGTCGCTCGCCAGGGGTTTGGTCAGGCGCAGGGACCAGGGCTGCGCGTGGCCCTGAGGCCGGGCTGTGGCGCTCTGGGCCGCGGGCAGGCGATAGATATCCACCGGGTCGGCCTGGGGCAGGATCGAGCAGGCGCCACTCAAGGCGAATCCGGCGGCCAGGGCCAGCCGGCCGAATGGGCGATAGGCACGCTTCATGGCGTGAACTCCTTGTTCTTGTCACTGCCCAGCAGGTAGCCGCTGGGGTTGGCTTCCAGGCGCCGCGAAATGGCCCGCAGCGAGCTCAGGGTATCGCGCAGCTCGCGCACGGCCGGCGCCAGGCCATTGAGGCCCTGGATGCCGTTGTTCAGCGAGTCCTGGTTGTCGGTCAGCAGTTTGTTGATGGTGGCACTGCTCTGCTCCAGCGATTGCATGGCCAGCTCGGCGCTGCCGAACATCTGCTTGCCCTGCTCGTTGAGCAGGCCGTTGGCGTTGCGCATCAGCGCGGTGGTCTGTTCCAGGGTGGCGCTGGCCTGCTTGCCGATGGACGCCAGTTGCTGCATGGCCAGGCGCACGTCGCCGCGCTGTTCGGCGATGGCTCCGGTGGTCTGCTCCAGGTGTTCGAGGGTGTTGCCGATGCGCTCGACGTTCTCTGGCGAGAACATGCTGTTGGCGTTGTGCAGCAGCAGGTTGACGCTGGTCATCAGGTCTTCGCTGTTGTTCAGCAGGCGGGCGATCGGCGATGGCGAAGCGACGATCACCGGCAGTTTGCCGTCCTTGCCCCGAAGCGGCTGGCTTTGTGGAGTACCGCCACTGAGCTGGATGATCGAGGTCCCGGTGATGCCGGTCAGGGTCAGCTTGGCCTGGGTGTCTTCCTTGATCGGGGTTTCGCCACTCAGGCGGATCCGCGCCAGGACCCGGCGCGGGTCGTTCGGGTCCAGGCGCAGGCTGACCACATCGCCGACCTTGATCCCGCTGTACTGCACGGCGCTGCCTTTGGACAGGCCGCTGACGGCCTCGTTGAAGATGATCTCGTAGTCCTTGAACTCCGTGTCGACGCTGGACTTGGCCAGCCACAGGCCGAACAGCAGGGCGCCGACCACCACAATTACGGTGAACAGGCCGATCAGGACATGATGGGCTCGGGTTTCCATGTCATACCTCGTTGAGCTGTGTAGCGGCCTGATACGCCGCGCGGCCGCGAGGGCCATGGAAGTATTCGTGAATCCAGGCGTCGTCGGTCTCGGCGACCTGGTCGATGGCATCCGCCACCAGCACCTTTTTCTGTGCCAGCACCGCCACCCGGTCGGTGATGGTGTACAGCGTGTCCAGGTCGTGGGTGACCAGGAACACGCTCAGGCCCAGGGCGTCACGCAGGGTCAGGATCAATTGGTCGAAAGCCGCGGCGCCGATCGGGTCGAGGCCGGCGGTGGGTTCGTCGAGAAACAGGATGTCCGGGTCCAGGGCCAGCGCCCGGGCCAGGGCGGCACGCTTGATCATGCCGCCGGACAGCGAGGCCGGGTATTTGTCGGCCGCCGACAGCGGCAACCCGGCCAGCGCCAGTTTCACCGCCGCCAGGTGCTCGGCGTCGGCGCGGCTCAGGCCGGCATGCTCGATCAGCGGCAGGGCGACGTTTTCGGTCACGGTCAGCGACGAGAACAGCGCGCCCTTCTGGAACAGCACGCCGAAGCGCCGTTCGATCAGCGAGCGCTCATGTTCCGCCAGGCTCGGCAGGTTCTGGCCGAATACCCGCACCGAACCTTCGCTGGGCTGGCGCAGGCCGATGATGCTGCGCAGCAGCACCGACTTGCCGCTGCCCGAACCGCCGACCACCGCGAGGATCTCGCCCTTGTACAGGTCCAGGTCGAGGTTTTCGTGCACGCTCTGCGGGCCGAAGCGATTGCACAGGCCACGGACTTCGATCACCGCCTCGGCGGGCGGACGGGTTGAACGGTTCACCAGCCCATCTCCATGAAGAACAGCGCGGCAACGGCATCGAGGACGATCACCACGAAGATCGATTGCACCACGCTGGAGGTGGTGTGGGCGCCCACGGATTCGGCGCTGCCGCTGACCTTGAAGCCTTCCAGGCAGCCGATGGCGGCGATCAGGAAGGCGAAGATCGGCGCCTTGACCATGCCCACCAGGAAGTGCTGCACGCCGATGTCCGATTGCAGCAGGGCGAGGAACATCGCCGGCGAGATATCCAGCGACAGCGCACAGACCACCCCGCCCCCGACAATTCCCGAGAGCATTGCCAGGAAGGTCAGCATCGGCAGCGCCACCAGCAGCGCCAGGACCCGGGGCAGCACCAGCAGCTCCATCGGGTCCAGGCCCAGGGTGCGGATGGCGTCGATTTCCTCGTTGGCCTTCATCGAGCCGATCTGCGCGGTGAACGCGCTCGCGGTTCGCCCGGCCATGAGGATCGCGGTGAGCAGCACGCCGAACTCACGCAGGAAGGAGAACGCCACCAGGTCCACGGTAAAGATGCTGGCGCCGAAACTCTGCAGCACCGTGGCGCCGAGGAAGGCCACCACGGCGCCCACCAGAAAGGTCAGCAAGGCGACGATGGGCGCGGCGTCGAGGCCGGTCTGCTCGATATGCGCGACCATCGGCGTGATGCGCCAGCGCTTGGGGCGCAGCAGGCCGCGGGCCAGGGTTTCGAGGATCAGGCCGACGAAACCCAGCAGCTTCAGGGTGTCCTGCCAGATGGCGTCGACCGCCTTGCCGATCCGGGTCAGCAACTGGATACCGACCGATATTTCCGGCTCCTTGAGCGGCACGCAGAAATCGGTCAGCGAGCAGTAGACGGTCTGCAGCAGCGCGCGGTCGGCCGAAGACAAGGTGCAGTCGGGGTGTTCGGTGGACTTGCCGAGACGCTCGGAGCCCAGCAGTTCGACCAGCAGCGAGGCGCCCGCGGTATCCAGGGCGCCGAGGCCGTTGAGGTCGATGTGGGTGCTGGCGTCGTACTGTCCGGTGAGCTTTTCGCAGAGGTGCTTGAGCTCGGTGTAATGGACGAGCGTCCAGTCCCCCGCGACTCGCAACCGCGAGGGGGAACTCGACGTATCCAGTTGGGCACTGCCAGCCGTCGTGCTCTGGGTCATAAGCTCCGTGCTTGTATGGTTTTTACGCAGTGCTACGTAATACCACGATCGAGACGACTTTGCCTTGTACTAAGGTGCTGAGTCTTGCCCGTTGGTGCCGGTGATCTTGAAGCGCAGCACGCCGATCACCTGCCCGTCTTCGGTCAGCACCCGGACCTGCCAGCTGCCGGTCGGATCGCCGGGGAAGTTCTGCTTGTGCGACCAGGCGCGGTAGCCCTCCTTGCGCCCGCCGTGGATGTCCAGGGCCACTCGGTCGACCTCTTTACCGTTGAATTGCCAGACGTGATAAATGCGCTCGTCCAGCCCGCGCGGCGCATTGATCGCGGTGTAGGCATACAGCCCGGCGCTGCGCACGTCGTTGGCGCTGACCTCCTTGAGGCTGGCGCCGGGGGTGCGGTCCTGCAACTGGGTGCTGATGGCTTCCTCGGCGATCCACAAGGTCGCCGGCGGAACCCAGGAGCGCAGCAGCCAGCCAGTGCCGCCGATGGCCAGGGTCATGCCCAGCAGCATCAGCGCGCCGCGCAGGTTGCGGATCGGGAAGATCGACGCAAGGCTGGGGAACGACAGCAGCATGGCGATGCCCAGGGCCAGCTTGAAGCTCTGCGCGGTGGTCAGGTGCAGGATGATCGGCAGCGCGGTCAGCAACGCGGCGAACAGCGTCAGGGTGTGCAGGGCGAGGAACAGCCAGCGGCGTGGGGCCAGCCATTTGTAGTACAGCGGGTCGATGATCGAGACCAGCGCCGAGGCGCCCAGCAGGCCGGTGAATACCAGCTGCCCGCTGTTCCAGGCGGTGGTGATGAAGAAGAACGGCAGGACGAAAAACAGGCTTTCCTGGTGAATCATCTGCGTTGCGTAACGCAGCAGCGGCTGGGGGATTTCCCGCTTGAAGATCTTGGTGAACAGCTGGGTCAGGCTGTTTTCCAGCATCAGCCAGATCCAGCTCACCAGCATGATCACGGCGATCCAGGTGGCCAGGCCCTGTTGGCGGTCCACCAGGATGAAACTGCCGACACCGGAAATGAAACCGCCGAGCGCAATGACCCCTGGGTAGCGCTTCATCAGTTCCAGGATGCGCTGCATGTAATGAGTCAGGTTTGGCATTCGGCGATCACACTAGAAAAAATCCCCGACAGAATAACGGTTTAGCATGACAAAAGACGCATCAGGCACGGATTCGTTTGCGATAAGCCCGCCCGCCGAACAGCGCCAGAACAATCAATAACAGTACGCCGAGGATCAGCCCGCTCAAGGCCGCATAGCTCAGCAGCGGTTTTTCGATCCGCAGGTAGCCGGGCTGTTCCAGCAGTTGGCGCATGGCCTGGTTGGCCTGCTTCAGGCTGACGGCTTGCAGGCGCTTGGCCGGATCGCTGAAACGCCCGTCCGCATAGTCGCTCAAGGCGCCCCAGTAGTAGTCCGCCAGGGCGCTATTGCCCTGTACCGCCCAGGCCTGGCGAGCAATGGCGGCCTGTTGCAGGCGGGCGAAGGTCGCCGGCTCCAGGCCGTCCTTGAGCAGTTGCGCCTTGAGCTCGTCGATCGCTTGCCGGGCCTGGGGGACGTCCGCGCGCTCCAGGTCGGCATTCAGGCTGAGAAAGCCGACGCCGCCGAACACCTCGCGTTCGCTGTTCGGCCCGTAGGACAGCTCATGTTGCAGGCGCAGTTTCTGGTACAGCGCCCAGTCCAGGTAATCCTTGAGCAGATCGAAGGTTTCATCGTGCTGCCGGTCGAGGGTCGGCTCGGGGAACAGCCAGTGCAGCTTGGCGCTGTCGCCGACCCAGCCGTGGATCAGGCTGCGCTCGGCGGCGGCCGTTTGTTGAATGTCCGGCAGGCCCTGGTGCTCGCTGGGCTCCACCGGTTCCAACGCGCCGTAGCTGCGTTCCAGGTAGGCCGGCAACAGGCGGTCAAGGTCGCCGACGACGATCAGGGTCATGTTGTTCGGCGCGTACCAGTCCTTGCGCAGCTGCTCCAGCTGTTCCAGGGTCAATTGATCGACCTCGGCCCGTTCGGCGCACTTCAGGCCCAGCTCCACCGCCAGCTGGTTACTGGCGGTATGGCCCAGGTCCTGGCGGTCCAGCCAGCGTTGCAGGTGCGAGTAGTGCCCGCCGTCCTCGCGCTCGACCACCCGTTTCGCCGTTTGCAAGGCAGTGTCGTCGAGTTCGGTGCGGGTCAAGAGGGCCAGCAGCAGGTCCAGCACCTTGCGCTGGTTTTTCGCCGGGGCCTCGATGACGAAGGTGGTGTCGGCATTGCTGGTGTAGGCATTCCACTCGCCGCCCAGGGCTTGCATGCGTTCCTCCAGCCCGCCCTCGCCGCTGGCGTCGATGCCGCTGAACAGCAGGTGTTCGAGCACATGCGGCAGTTCCTTGTCGGCGCAGCCGAAGTCGTCCAGCCCTACCCCGACCACCAGGCGAATCGCCACGTGGCCGCGCACGTTGCCCGGCTTGAGCAGCAACTGCAGGCCGTTGGGCAGCATGTAGCCCTCGACCTGGAAGCGATCCAGGGCAAACGAGTGGGCTGATCCGAGCAGCAGACAGGCGAATAACAGGCAACGCATAACGGGCTTCCTTACGACGGGCGTAAGTTCTACAGACTTCGGGTAACTGTGGACGTTCAGGGTGAATGGGTGATGTCAGCCATATCGTCCACGGCGAGCGCGCCGGTTTCGGAGGAACCCAGCACCACATAGGCGCTGCCGCAGAACAGCGAATTCAGGCGCTTCATATCGGCGATCAGTTCCAGATGCAGCGAGCTGGTCTCGATGCTCTGGACGATTTTACGTTGCAGACGGCTGACATGGGCATGGGCCAGGCGACGTTCTTGAGCGCGAAAGCGGCGTTTTTCCCGCAGCAGCTGGCGCGCGCTTTCCGGATCGGCGCTGAGAAACACCGAAAGCCCCAGGCGCAGGTTGGCGATCAGTTGTTCATGCAGGCCGGCCAGTTCTTCCAGGCCGACTTCGGAAAAGGAGCGACGCTGCGCGGTCTTCTGCTGCTGGACCTTGCGCAACATGCGTTCGATCAGGTCGCTGGCCAGTTTCAGGTTGATCGCCAGTTCGATGATCTCGGCCCAGCGCCGGCTGTCCTGCTCGCCCAGGTCTTCCCGGGGCATCTGCGCCAGGTAGAGTTTGATCGCGTTATAGAGCACTTCGACATCGTCGTTGAGGTTGCGCATTTCCTGGGTGACCGCGGTCTGCTTGCCGTGCAGCACATCGCGCACGGCTTCGAGCATGGTTTCGACCAGGTCGCCGATGCGCAGGGTTTCCCGCGCCGCGTTGGCCAGGGCCAGGCTGGGAGTGGCCAGGGCGGTCGGATCGAGGTGGCGAGGCTTGGCCCGGCCATTGGTTTCCGGGCGTTCCGGCAGCAACCAGGTGCAGACCTTGGCCATCGGCCCGACCGTCGGTAGCAGTACCAGGCAACGCAGGGTGTTGTAGAGCAAGTGGAAACCGATCACCACTTCTTGCGGGCTGAAGTCCAGGCTGTCCATCCAGTGGGCGAGCGGGTCGAGCACCGGAATGATCAGCACCAGGCCAATCAGTTTGTACAGCAGGCTGCCCAGCGCCACCTGGCGGCCGGCGGCGTTCTGCATGTTGGTGCTGAGGAAAGCCAGCACCCCGCTGCCGATGTTGGCGCCGATCACCAGGCCGATGGCCACCGGCAGGCTGATCACGCCGGCGCCGGCCAGGGTCGCGGTGAGCAGCACGGCCGCCAGGCTGGAGTAGGAAATCATGGCGAACAGCGCGCCCATCAGGGCGTCGAGCAGGATGTCGCCGGTCAGCGAGGCGAACAGGACTTTCACGCCCTGGGCATGGGTGATGGGCGCGGCGGCTTCGACGATCAATTGCAGCGCCAGGATAATCAGCCCCAGGCCGATCCCTACCCGCCCGAGCTGGCCGGCGCGGGTCTGTTTGCGCGACAGGAAGAAGATCACCCCGAGAAAGATCAGCAGCGGCGACAGCCAGGACAGGTCGAAGGTCAGTACTCGGGCCATCAGCGCGGTGCCGACGTCGGCGCCGAGCATGGTCGCCAGGGCGGGTGTCAGGGCCATCAGCCCCTGGCCGACGAACGAGGTGACCAGCATCGCCGTGGCGTTGCTGCTCTGGACCATGGCGGTGACCAGGATCCCGGCGATGAAAGCCAACGGACGCTTGGCCATGTTCTGGCCGATCAGGTGGCGCAGGTTCGAGCCATAGACCCGCAGGATGCCGGTGCGGACGATATGCGTGCCCCAGATCAGCAAGGCCACGGCGGACAGCAAATTGAGCAGGGTGAGCATAACGGCCCCCTGTGGTGAATAGCGCCCCAGAGGGGCAAGTTAACGGTGCCGCGCGTTGTTCTACGTTCTGTACTTAAGCTGTAGTTGGCTAACGGTCTGTGCGCCAGCATCGCATAGCTGATGCGGCGATTGAAACAAAACTGTCATAAAGAAAGCGACTTTCTGCAGGCGTGAAAAAGGGGCTCGAAAGCCCCTTTTCCTGCTGCGCTCTCGGGTTATTGACCCGGGATGTCCTTGCGCAGTTTCACCGGGTCCTGCTGCTTTTTCTTTTTCGCGATAGCGGTGCGCATCTTGATGTTGATCGCCTCCACCGCCAGCGAGAAGGCCATGGCGAAGTAGACGTAGCCTTTTGGCACGTGCACTTCGAACGCCTCGGCGATCAGTACGGTACCGACCACCAGCAGGAACGACAGCGCCAGCATCTTCAGCGACGGGTGCTTGTCGATGAACTCGCTGATGGTGCCCGAAGCCAGCATCATCACCAGCACCGCGACGATGATCGCCGCGACCATGACCGGTACATGGGAGACCATGCCGACGGCGGTGATCACCGAGTCCAGGGAGAACACGATGTCGATGATCGCGATCTGGATGATGGTGTAGAGGAAGTTGCCGCCCTTGCCGCCTGGCTCTTCCGCGGTTTCGTCCTCGCCTTCCAGGGAGTGGTACATCTCCTGGGAGCTCTTCCAGAGCAGGAACAGGCCACCGAAGAACAGGATCAGGTCACGCCCGGAAATACCCTGGCCGAAGACCACGAACAGGTCGGCGGTCAGGCGCATGACCCAGGTGATCGACAGCAACAGGAGGATCCGCGTGATCATGGCCAGCGCCAGACCGAAAATCCGGGTCCGTGCCTGCATGTGCTTGGGCATGCGGCTGACCAGGATCGAGATCATGATGATGTTATCGATACCCAGGACGATTTCCAGGGCGGTCAGGGTAAAGAAGGCAACCCAGATTTCCGGGTTGGTCAGCCATTCCATGTGTATTCCTTTGAGCGAGTGTTGTACCGCGCCAGTCAAGATTTCCGAGAACGAAGTCTAGCGGCCGGCGCGGTGAGTCAATTGCTTTTTATAGAGTGCTGAACAGCGGAAAAATCCCCATCAGCAAGGCGGCGAACATTATGCACAGGCAAACCAGCACTGCCCACTTGAGGGTGAAGCGCTGGTGATCGCCGAACTCGATACCGGCCAGGGCTACCAGCAGGTAGGTGGATGGTACCAGCGGGCTCAGCAAGTGCACGGGCTGGCCGACGATCGAGGCACGTGCCATTTCCACCGCGGTGATGCCGTAGTGACTGGCGGCCTCGGCGAGGACTGGCAACACACCGTAATAGAAGGCGTCGTTGGACATGAAGAAGGTGAACGGCATGCTCACCAGCGCGGTGATTACCGCCAGGTACGGGCCCAGTGCATCCGGAATCACCGCCAGCAGGCTCTTGGACATGGCATCGACCATGCCGGTACCGGACAGGATGCCGGTGAAGATGCCGGCGGCGAAGATCAGCCCGACCACCGCCAGCACGCTGCCGGCATGGGCCGCGACGCGATCCTTCTGCTGTTGCAGGCACGGGTAGTTGACGATCATCGCGATACTGAAGGCCACCATGAACAGCACAGGCAGCGGCAACAGGCCGGCGATCAGTGCGCACATCAGGGCGAAGGTCAGGGCGCCGTTGAACCAGATCAGCTTCGGACGACGAGCATCCGGGAACTGCGAAACGCTGATTTCGCTGTGGTCGATCTCGTCGCCCTGCAGGTGCAGTTCGCCCAGGCGCGCCCGTTCGCGCTTGCCGTACATGTAGGCGATTGCCAGGATTGCCACCACGCCGGCCAGCATCGCCGGGATCATCGGCACGAAGATGTCCGACGGGTCGACATGCAGCGCACTGGCGGCACGGGCGGTCGGGCCACCCCAGGGGGTCATGTTCATCACGCCGCCGGCCAGGATGATCAGGCCGGCCATGATCCGCGGGCTCATGCCGATGCGGCTGTACAGCGGCAGCATGGCCGCCACGCAGATCATGTAGGTGGTGGCGCCGTCACCGTCCAGGGACACCACCAGCGCGAGCACGGCGGTACCAACCGAGACTTTGAGCGGGTCACCCTTGACCAGTTTGAGGATCTTGCGCACGGCCGGGTCGAACAGGCCGGAGTCGATCATCAGGGCGAAATACAGGATGGCGAACATCAGCATCACGCCGGTCGGCGCCAGCTTGGTGATGCCTTCGAGCATCATCGGGCCGATCTTCGGAGCGAAGCCGCCGAACAGCGCGAACAGGATAGGAACGATGATCAGGGCGATCAGCGCGGACAGGCGCTTGGTCATGATCAGGAACATGAAGGTGATGACCATGGCGAAGCCAAGGAAAGTCAGCATGGGAATACTCCAGGCGTAGCGCGGCTAGGGAATGGCGAACCGGATGGGGTCAGCGCAGAACGGGAAGCGCGGGAAGGGCTGGAGAAAGCGGGACGAAAAGGCGGGTACGAACGGACATCAGAATCACCATTGTTGTTGTTAATTGGGCCTGGAGGCGCAAAAACGCCCATTGGCCAACCGGTCTGTTGCCGGCAGTGGAGGCGATCCTAATCGCGGAAGCTTTCAGCTACCTTTCGTTGTAGAAAGCAATGAGTGGATGCGTCGCGAGCCGACGTGCGGTCAAAAAACAACCAGATCGGCCCGTTGGCCGAGTTTTCCGGAACAGTCGCTGGGAGGTCCTCGTATGAGCCTGTTGCACACCGGCGGTTGCCACTGCGGCCAGCTGCGTTATCAGTTCAGCGGGCCATTGTGCGATATCGCCCATTGCCATTGTTCGATCTGCCGACGGGTCAGCGGTGGCCTGGTGACTACCTGGATCACCCTGCCCCGCCAGGCTTTCCAATGGCTGGCCGGGACGCCGGCCCGCTACGACTCTTCGCCCGGTTGTGCGCGGTATTTCTGCTCGAACTGCGGAGCGCATCTGGCGCTGGTCACCCAATTGAGCCCGGACAGCATCGATGTGACCATCGCCACCCTGGACCATCCGGAGCTGGCGCCGGCCGAGCGGCATATCTGGACCGACAGCCGTTTGCCCTGGCTGCACCTGGATGAGCAGTTGCCGGGAGAGGCCGAGGAGACGTTGTAAGGTTGTGGGATCGCTTCGCGGGCAAGCCTCGTTCCTGCGCATTCTCGTAGGAGCGAGGCTTGCCCGCGAAGCTTTTGACGTCAGGGCAGTTCCAGCCCGCCCGCGGCTTTGTGCAGGGCCCGCAGATGTTCGCCGAGCTGTTTCAGGTTGGCCTCGTTGGCGGCGATTTCGGCAGCGCGGCTCGGCTCCAGCAACGCGCGCACTTCCTTGTCCAGATCGCCGGTCAGGGCTTGCAGCTGTTTCTGGCGCAGGCTGCTTTCCGCTTCCAGGCGTTGCCATTCGCTCGGCTGCGGCAAGCCATAACCGCTGCTACCGAGCAATTCGGCCGGGCGACTGAGGAAGCCACTGTTGGCGAGGATTTCCTGCAGAGTCTTGTTGGCCTTGTCCATGCCGCCGCTTTGCAGCTCGCGAGCCCCCAGATAACGCTGCTTGACCTCATCCTGGGCCAGCAGCAGCTGGCGCCGGAAGCTCGCCTGTTCGAGCAGCAGCAAGGCGGCGCTGGTGCGCAGGTCCGCCTGGTCGAACCACTGGCGACGCTGCGCGGCACTCAGGGACAGCCAGTCTTCGACGCTGTTCTGTTTGATCGGCAGGTGCTTTTTCAACACCTCGAACATCGCCTGGTAGCGGTCGCGGAAGGAGTCGAAGCGATACCCCAGGCGCAAGGCTTCGCGAGGATCGTCCAATACGCTGGTGTCGGCCAGGCCGCGGCCCTTGAGCACTTCCAGCAGGCCGTTGGGCATGATGCTGTCGAGCCCGGTGAGCTGGGCATTGTTGCTGCCGCTGCGCAGCAGCTTCAGGCTTTCCACGGCGCAGTTGTTGGACAGGAAGTAATAGTTGCCGTCGTAGCTCCAGTGCATCTCGGCGGCACGCTCGACCACTTCTTCGATCTCGTTGCGCGACAGGTTCAGCGGCACCGAAGCCAGGCTGCGCAGCTCGGTCTTGGTGTATTCATCGATGACCTGGGCCAATGGCAGGATAAACAGGCGGGACGGGTATTTGCCGACCAGGCCGTCCCAGCTCGACAGCTGCACGTCACCGACAAAGGCGCGGTAGGACAGCACCAGGTGCTGCTCGAGATCCAGCCGGCAATCCGGCCCGCGCGGCCGGCCAGGCGCGCAGATCACCAGGCGCAACATACTGTGCCCCCAGCGGCTGACCCAGTTCTGGTTGGCCTCGGCCAGCAGGTAATCCACGGCATAGACCCGCTCCGGGTCGACCTTGCCCAGCGGTTGCTTGGCGAAGTCGTTGCCGGCATTGAGGAAGGCGAAGGACTGGGCGCAGGTGTCCTTGGCCTTCGGTGCCCAGCCGAAGTGTTCCTGGTAATAACGGTACAGCGCCGGTCGGCGGCAGGCGTAGCTCGGGTCCAGGAGGAAGTACTCCATGTTCACCGCGACGAACTCTTTGGGGTTGGTCGTTTCGTAGATATCCGGGCTGCGGGCGACCTGGCGGTTGTACTGCTCGCGTTCGCCGCGGCGGCCAACGTATTGCGGCCAGCCGGCGAGGTCGAGCAGGCGCGGGTCGTCGCTGAGGGTGAAGCGGCGCGCGGTCTGGCCACGGCACTGGTCTGGCAGCCCGATCAGGCCCGAGGCACTGTTCTGGCGGCTGCAGCGCTGGATCAGCGTGCGTTCGGCGCCCGACCACAGGCGCGAACGGTCATAAATATGGGTGAGTTCGTGCAGCACGGTGGCGAGCATTTCCCGGCGCACGGTGCCATGGGGGCGATGGGTTTTCTGGGTGGCCGCGCTGCCGTCGGTGAGGCTGGCCAGCAGTTTGCGATTCAGGTCGAGTTCGTCGACCAGCGATGCCTGGCCGTAGGCGTTGTGAGGCATGTCGTCGGTCCAGCCGACATCGATGCGACGGTCCAGTTGTTCGATGAAGCGCGGCGGCAGCGCTTGCATCGCTTCATCCAGCAGCGCCTGGCTGGCGTGCTGCTGCTCCGGGCTCAAGCCTTCGGTCTTGAGCCGCAGTTGCAGGCCGGCCTGAGCGCTGTTGCCCAGGAGTAACAGCGCTGCGCCCAGCAGCCAGGCGGCGAGCGGCCTCACAGTGCGAGGATGGCTTCGGCGAGCACCTGGTCACTGGCGCCGCGGGCTTGCGGCACACGGTTACGCAAGGTATCGAAGGCGGCTTCCAGTTGGGCGCCACGAATATCGCCGTCGCTGGCGACGAAGCTGGCGGCGTCGTCATGGGCGGCACGTACGATTTTCGAGTCGCGGATGGAGGTGGTGGTGTCCGAGGTGAAATCGATGGTACGACCAAAGGCTCGAACGATGATGTTACTGGTGGCTACCAGGGTTTGCGCCTGGGCCACATCAGCCAACAGCAACAGGCCAAGGGTGGCAGCAATCAGCGGGCTACGCATGGAACGACTCCGGGATGACAGGGATAGTTATTGGACGAGAATTGCCTGCGCCAGTTCAAGGTCGCCGACATGAAGTTGTGGCTGGGTTTTACGCAGGTATTTCAGGGCTGATTCCAGCCGGGCTCCGCGCAGGTGGCCGTCAGTGGCAATGAACGCCGCGGCATCATCCTGGGCCGCCAGTACGCGTTTGTTGTCGAAAGGCGCGGAGGTCACTTTGCTGGTGGCGTAGCCCGTGATGACCAGGCCTTGCGTGCTCAGGTCGAAAGCAGCGGCCGAGCCAGTCCAACACAGGACAATCAACGAAGGGACGGTAAGCAAGGTGGAAAAACGCATGAGTCTCGACAGCTGGAAAACCAGCGGCAAGGCTAGCGCAATGCCCGGGCGAGAGCCAGCGCCCAGGGTTTCGGGTGCGTTGGCGCACCCGTCACCGGACCGGGGGTCAGATCGTCAGGATGGCCTGAGCGAGTTGGGCGTCAGTAGCGCTCAGTTGTGGCAACTGCTGGCGGATGTGGTCAAACGCGCTTTCCAGCTTCACACCGCGAATGGCGCCTTCGGTAGCGACAAAACTGGCGGCATCGTCACGAGCGGCGCGCACGATTTTGTTGTCACGGAACGAGGATGTGACGTCGGAAGTCGCATCGGAAGTGGCCTTGAGTGCGCCGACTACCGCATCGGTGGTAACGATAAAGCTGGAGGCGTGGGCGTTGGAGGCCAAGGCCAGCAAGGCAGCAGCGCTGAGCAGGCGAAGACGGGACATAGGTAAAACTCCTTGATAACAGATAGGGTGGTGCTGAGTGGGCACCGGGTAGTCACTGTGGGGCAGATGAATCAGACGCCCCTTCAGGAAAATCGCTACACGCTATCGGATATTAGGCCCACCCCATCTGTTCGAATAGCCCTCTTCTGCTGTCCTGGTGCGAACTAGCGCCAGAAGGGCTTATCCAGTTCGGCCATGCGATCACTGTGGCTGATACCTACATCGGATAATTGCTGATCGTTGAGCCCTGCCAGCACACGACGTGTTCGGGCGTTCTGCTGCATCTGGCACAAGGCGCGGTACAAGCGTTTCCACACGCTTATCTGAGGATGGGAAAAGCTGAGAGGTGCGATACGTCCTGGTATGTGGTTCATGGTGCGGTCCTTTCGGCAGGCCGAAGTCAGGGACTTGGGACACCATGTTGCTATTCATGCAGGCATGCATACAGATACACCGGTATAAAATTGTACTGGTTCAGTTCTATTTATATTTAAACTGTATCTGTCGAGCCATACCCTTTCTGTACCGGCGGCTTCCGGCAGTGCCAGGCCTTAAACGACAAAACCCGTCGCGGTTGCCCGCGACGGGTTTCGTTTTTTCAATTCGGGGTGCTGGCGGTGGACCCGGTGGGTCAGAGCCAGCGACGCTAACTTAGCGCCAGAACGGCTTGCTCAGCTCTTCGTAGCGTTGAGCTTCGCTGATACCTGCGTCAGCCAGCAGACGCGAATCCAGGCGAGCCAGTTGGTGGCGGCTGGAGATGCGGCGCTGCCACAGCATCAGGTTGGCGAGAACGCGCAGAGGCAGGGAAGCCTGGGTTTTTGCAGCTTTGTCTTCGAAGAACAGTTCGGAACTGAGTGTACGTTCCATGGTGTGCATCCTTCCGCTTGTGGCGGGATTAGGTAGTGGTTTAACTGGTGCCCATGATCCTCCTCTCGCGCCAGTCTCTGTAGATACAGTTCATCTGTATTGTGAGGGACCAGTTAACTGTTTATAGGTGCTGTACTGTTCGGAAATGATGCAACTGTACTTGTCGGCACCATTTAGGTGCGCTTACGGATGTTTTCTTGAAAAAGGTAGGGTTTTGAGGGGGTAAAAGACCGGTACAGCAGTACAGTTTTTGACAAGTGTTTAAGGGGTGTCGATGAGCTGACGCAACTGTGCTTGCGTCAGCCATCGACTGTACCCATCACACAGCGAGCATGCGCCCGGTTTCCTCCAGGTTCATGTGCCAGCGCAGAGCATCGCGCAGGACGTGTGGTGTGTGACCGCCCAGGGCGCAGGCGGCGGTGAAGTAGTCATTCAGGGGCTGGCGATAGTCCGGGTGTACACAGTTGTCGATGATTACCCGTGCCCGCTCCCGTGGCGCCAGACCACGCAGGTCGGCCAGGCCGATCTCGGTCACCAGGATGTCGACGTCGTGCTCGGTGTGGTCGACGTGACTGACCATCGGCACCACGCTGGAAATCGCCCCGCCTTTGGCAATGGACTTGGTGACGAAGATCGCCAGGTGCGCGTTGCGCGCGAAGTCCCCCGAACCACCGATGCCGTTCATCATCCGCGTGCCGCAGACGTGGGTGGAGTTGACGTTGCCGTAGATGTCGAACTCCAGGGCGGTGTTGATGCCGATGATGCCCAGGCGACGCACCACTTCCGGGTGGTTGGAGATCTCCTGCGGGCGCAGTACCAGCTTGTCCTTGTAACGCTCCAGGTTGCCGAACACATCGGCGTTGCGGCGGCTCGACAGGGTGATCGAGCTGCCTGAGGCGAAGCTCAGCTTGCCGGCGTCGATCAGGTCGAAAGTCGAGTCCTGCAGCACTTCGGAGTACATGGTCAGGTCTTCGAACGGCGATTCGATCAGGCCGCACATCACCGCGTTGGCGATATTGCCGATGCCTGCCTGCAGCGGGCCGAGCTTGTTGCTCATGCGGCCAGCGTCCACTTCCTGCTTGAAGAAGTTGATCAGGTGATTGGCGATCCCCTGGGTTTCGCTGTCAGGGGTCGAGACGGTGGATGGCGAGTCCGCCTGGTTGGTGATGACGATCGCGACGATCTTCTCCGCCGGGATCGGGATGGCGGTGCTGCCGATACGGTCGTCGACCTTCACCAGCGGGATGGGCGTGCGGGTCGGCCGGTAGGTCGGGATATAGATGTCGTGCAGACCTTCCAGGTTCGGGTTGTGCGCCAGGTTGATCTCGACGATCACGTGCTTGGCGAAGATTGCGAAACTGGCGGAGTTGCCCACCGAGGTGGTCGGCACGATATGGCCCTGCTCGGTGATCGCCACGGCTTCGATGACGGCGATGTCCGGCAGCTTGAGCTGCTGGTTGCGCAACTGTTCCACGGTTTCCGACAGGTGCTGGTCGATGAACATCACCTCGCCGGCATTGATCGCCTTGCGCAGGGTACTGTCGACCTGGAACGGCATGCGTCGGGCCAGGACACCGGCCTCGGTGAGTTGCTTGTCGAGGTCATTGCCCAGGCTGGCGCCGGTCATCAGGCTGATTTTCAGTGGGGTTACCTTGGCGCGCTCGGCCAACGCATGGGGCACGGCCTTGGCTTCGCCGGCGCGGGTGAAACCGCTCATGCCGACGGTCATGCCGTCCTGAATCAGAGCGGCAGCGTCGGCGGCGCTCATCACCTTATCCAACAACGAAGGCAAGCGGATACGATCACGGTACATGGATTGTTATCTCGGGCAGCGGAAGCAAGATGCGCAGTCTAGTGATTTCAAAAAAATTCGTCCCGCTACCAAGGTCGAATGAAAGGCCGCGATTTAGAGCCTTTTGTCGGGTTTGTGCGGGAAATAAAAAACCCCAGCCTACTAAAGGCTGAGGTCTTGGGTGTTGCGCTGGAGCAGGTTTACTCGACGGCTTTGACCATGTCTTCGATGACTTTCTTGGCGTCGCCGAACACCATCATGGTCTTGTCCAGGTAGAACAGTTCGTTGTCCAGGCCGGCATAGCCGCTGGCCATCGAACGCTTGTTGACGATGATGGTCTTGGCCTTGAACGCCTCGAGAATCGGCATGCCGGCGATCGGCGATTTCGGATCGTTCTTCGCCGCCGGGTTGACCACGTCGTTGGCGCCGAGCACCAGCACCACGTCGGCCTGGCCGAACTCGGAGTTGATGTCTTCCATCTCGAACACCTGGTCGTACGGTACTTCGGCCTCGGCCAGCAGCACGTTCATGTGGCCGGGCATGCGCCCTGCTACCGGGTGGATCGCGTACTTCACGGTCACGCCACGGTGTACCAGTTTCTCGGTCAGTTCCTTCAGTGCGTGCTGTGCCCGCGCGACTGCCAGGCCGTAACCCGGAACGATGATCACGGTGTCGGCGTTGGTCAGCAGGAAGGTCGCGTCGTCGGCCGAGCCGGACTTCACCGGGCGGGCTTCTTGCGCGCCCGCCGGGCCGCCAGCGTCTGCAGTGTTGCCGAAGCCGCCAAGCAGTACGTTGAAGAACGAACGGTTCATCGCCTTGCACATGATGTACGACAGGATCGCACCGGACGAACCCACCAGGGAGCCGGCGATGATCAGCATCGAGTTGTTCAGCGAGAAGCCGATCCCCGCCGCCGCCCAGCCCGAATAACTGTTGAGCATCGACACCACCACCGGCATGTCGGCACCGCCGATCGGGATGATGATCAGCACGCCCAGCACGAAGGCCAGGACCAGCATCAGGGCGAAGGCGCCGAGGTTGCCCGTGAGCATGAAGGTCACGCCCAGGCCCAGGGTCGCCAGGCCGAGAACCAGGTTCAGCTTGTGTTGGCCGCCGAACTGTACCGGTGCGCCCTGGAACAGGCGGAACTTGTACTTGCCCGACAGCTTGCCGAAGGCGATCACCGAACCGGAGAAGGTAATGGCACCGATGGCCGCGCCGAGGAACAGCTCCAGGCGGTTACCGGCCGGAATCGCATCACCCAGTTGCTTGACGATGCCCAGGGACTGCGGCTCGACCACGGCGGCGATGGCAATGAACACCGCAGCCAGACCGATCATGCTGTGCATGAAGGCCACCAGCTCCGGCATCTTGGTCATTTCCACGCGCTTGGCCATGATCGAGCCGGCGGTGCCACCGATCAGCAGGCCGACAATCACGTAGCCGATGCCAACGGTCGCCAGCTCCGCGCCGAGCTTGAATACCAGGCCGACGGTGGTGACGATCGCCAGGGCCATGCCGAGCATGCCGAACAGGTTGCCGCGGCGCGAGGAGGTCGGGTGCGACAGGCCTTTGAGGGCCTGGATAAAGCAGATCGACGCGATCAGGTAGAGCGTCGTTACCAGATTCATGCTCATTACTTGGGCGCCTCTTCTTTTACGGCTTTCGGGGCTTTTTTCTTGAACATCTCAAGCATGCGGCGGGTTACCAGGAAGCCGCCGAACACGTTGACCGCGGCCAGGGCCACGGCCAGCGTGCCCATGGTCTTGCCCAGCGGCGTCACGGTCAGGGCGGCGGCCAGCATGGCGCCGACGATCACGATCGCCGAAATGGCGTTGGTCACCGCCATCAGCGGCGTGTGCAGTGCGGGTGTAACGTTCCAGACCACGTGATAACCGACATAAATCGCCAGCACGAAGATGATCAGGTTGTAGATACCGGGGAGATAAGCTCTTCCATCGTCTGAATCTCTGCTTAGGCGTTTTTACGGATGACTTGGCCGTCGCGGCACATCAGGCACGCGGCGACGATGTCGTCTTCTAGGTTGACCTCGAACTGACCTTCTTTGGTGAAGACGAGCTTCAGGAAGTCCAGCAGGTTGCGGGCGTACAGCGCCGAGGCGTCGGCAGCGACAGCGCCGGCCAGGTTGGTCGGGCCGACGATGGTCACGCCATTCTCGACCACCACCTGATCCGCCACGGTCAGCGGGCAGTTGCCGCCCTGGGCCGCGGCGAGGTCGACAACCACCGATCCCGGCTTCATCTGGGCCACGGTTTCGGCGCTCAGCAGTACTGGCGCCTTGCGGCCTGGAATCAGGGCGGTGGTGATCACGATGTCGGCCTGCTTGGCGCGTTCGTGCACGGCCTGGGCCTGGCGCTGCATCCAGCTGGCAGGCATCGGGCGTGCGTAGCCACCGACACCGACGGCGCATTCACGCTCCTCATCGGTCTCGTAAGGCACGTCGACGAACTTGGCCCCCAGGGATTCGATCTGTTCCTTGACCGCCGGACGTACGTCCGAGGCCTCGATCACGGCGCCCAGGCGCTTGGCGGTGGCGATGGCCTGCAGGCCGGCAACGCCGGCACCGAGAATCAGTACGCGAGCGGCTTTCACGGTGCCCGCGGCGGTCATCAGCATCGGCATGAAGCGCGGGTAATAGTGGGCAGCCAGCAGCACCGCCTTGTAACCGGCGATGTTGGCTTGCGAGGACAGCACATCCAGGCTCTGAGCCCGCGAGGTACGCGGCGCTGCTTCCAGGGCGAAGGCGGTGATGCCGCGCTCGGCCATCTTGGCAATGGTTTCATTGCTGAACGGATTGAGCATGCCCACCAGGACGGTGCCGCTCTTGATCAGGGCCAGTTCGCTGTCGCTGGGAGCCACGACCTTGAGAATCAGCTCCGCGCCGAATGCATCGTTGGCGCTGCCAATGGTTGCACCTGCCGCTTCATAGGCACTGTCGACAACACTGGCGTTGATGCCGGCGCCGCTCTGCACAGTGACTTTATGACCCTGGCCGATCAGTTTCTTGATGGTTTCCGGGGTTGCAGCAACCCGTGTTTCACCCGTTTGGGTCTCGAGAGGAACACCAATGTGCACGTCAAATCTCCTGCGTGATCTTATTGCTTTCGATCTTTTTTAGAAGGCCAGCGCACTACGGATGGTGCAGCTGGGGCGGCCGATCAGCACGATCCCGCCAGAATCAAGGCGGGGCGCGGCATTTTGCAGGCGAACATTACGCCCTTCAAGGGATTATGAGGGGTGACGGAAAATTAACTACAAGTCACCCCGTGACCGAATGTCGCAAGGGTCGGGCTCAATCCCTTGTAAGCCGTGCCTTGTAAGGATTTCGACGGAAAATAAAACATTTTTCACATTGTTCATGTGAATGGGCGTTTATGGCCCTAAAAAAGCCCTATAAGCCGCGTGGTTAGGCACTTATAGGACGGTTGTTCCGCTTATCGATACAGTCTGCCTAAATGCGACATTTAGTTATATCTGTAGTGTTTTGTTTTTTCTGACTACGAGGTCAGCTTGTCGCCCTGCCCTGCTATTTCTCAAGGCTGTAGCCTTGTGCCTGTTCCACCAGCCAATCACGAAAAGCCCGTAAAGACGCTGATTCCACCTTGCGCTCGGGAATCATCAGGTAATACGCCTTGATGCTCGCCAGTGCTTCGGGGTTGGCGATCACCAGGTGCTTTTCCCTCAACTCCCGTTGAATAAGGAATGGCGGGATCAGGGCGATACCCATGTCGTGCATGGCGGCTTGCGCCAGCATGGAGAATAGTTCGTAACGCGGGCCTGTCATGTCTCGTGGGATATTCAGGTGCTGTGAGTTGAACCATTGCCGCCAGGCATAGGGGCGCGTGGTCTGCTGCAGCAGCGGCAACTCGGCGATTTCTTCGGCGCTTAGCCGGGTGCGGTTGCCCAGGGTTTCGGGGCTGCATACCGGCATCGGGTTTTCTCCCATCAGGCGATGGGATTGGGTACCCGACCAGTCGGCATCGCCAAAGTAAATCGCGGCGTCGAAGTCGGTATCGGCGAACAGGAAAGGCCGGGTGCGGTTGGTCAGGTTGACCGTGACTTCCGGGTGTCGCTGCTGAAAGTCCTTGAGTCGGGGCAACAGCCATTGGGTGCCAAAGGTCGGGACCACTGCCAGCTCGATGACATTGGCGCCCTGCTGGCCCATGACGGACAGCGTGTCGCGTTCCACTGCGTCCAGTTGAGTCGCCACGCGGCGGCTGTAGGAGAGCCCTGCCTCGGTCAGCTTGACGCCGCGTCGGGACCGGCGGAACAGTTCGACCCCGAGAAACTCTTCCAGGCTGGCGATCTGTCGGCAAATTGCACCTTGGGTCAGCGAAAGCTCCTGCGCCGCCTTGGTAAAGCTCTCGTGACGGGCGGCGGCTTCGAAGCTGACGAGGGCGGCAGTGCTGGGGATCTTTCTGCGCATGTACGGCAATCTCACTAATGGAATCGCTAAAAGCCACTTTCGGCTGTTACGGAGTGAGAAATTAGCACAACAGTATGCGAAATCCTCGTTTGCCGCGCCCGCAAAGCCGGCCTAGGATCAGTCCACGAACGTTGACCTACTTCACGAGGACTCACTCATGGGCGGTAAAGCAAGCTTCAACTGGATCGATCCCCTTCTGCTGGATCAACAGCTCACTGAGGAGGAGCGCATGGTGCGCGACAGTGCCGAGCAATTCGCTCAAGGCAAGCTGGCGCCGCGTGTGCTCGAAGCTTTCCGTCATGAAAAGACCGACCCGGCGATCTTCCGCGAAATGGGCGAAGTCGGCCTGCTGGGTGCCACCATTCCCGAACAGTACGGTGGCAGTGGTCTGAATTATGTCTGCTACGGCCTGATTGCCCGCGAAGTGGAGCGTGTTGACTCTGGCTACCGCTCGATGATGAGCGTGCAGTCCTCCCTGGTGATGGTGCCGATCAATGAATTTGGTACCGAAGCCCAGAAGCAGAAGTATTTGCCGAAGCTGGCCTCTGGCGAGTGGATCGGCTGCTTTGGTCTGACCGAGCCTAACCATGGCTCCGACCCGGGCGCGATGATTTCCCGTGCCCGTAAGGTCGATGGCGGTTACAGCCTGACTGGTAGCAAGATGTGGATCACCAACAGCCCGATTGCTGACGTGTTCGTGGTCTGGGCTAAGGACGATGCTGGGGATATCCGCGGCTTCGTACTGGAGAAAGGTTGGAAAGGTCTGAGTGCTCCAGCGATTCACGGTAAGGTCGGCCTGCGCGCTTCCATTACCGGCGAAATCGTCATGGACAACGTCTTTGTGCCGGAAGAGAACATCTTCCCGGATGTACGGGGTCTGAAAGGTCCGTTCACCTGCCTGAACTCTGCCCGCTACGGTATTTCCTGGGGCGCCCTGGGTGCGGCCGAGTTCTGCTGGCACACCGCTCGCCAATACACGTTGGACCGTCAGCAATTCGGCCGCCCGCTGGCGGCTACCCAACTGATCCAGAAAAAACTGGCGGACATGCAGACCGAGATCACCCTCGCCCTTCAAGGCTGCCTGCGTTTGGGCCGGATGAAGGATGAAGGTACGGCGGCGGTGGAAATCACCTCGATCATGAAGCGCAACTCTTGCGGCAAGTCGCTGGACATCGCTCGCATGGCCCGTGACATGCTGGGCGGTAACGGCATCTCCGACGAGTTCGGCATTGCCCGTCACCTGGTCAACCTGGAGGTGGTGAACACTTACGAAGGGACCCATGATGTCCATGCGCTGATCCTGGGGCGCGCGCAGACGGGCATCCAGGCGTTCTACTGATAGGAGAACGACCATGGGCGCGTTATCTCATTTGCGGGTGCTGGACTTGTCGCGAGTGCTGGCCGGGCCTTGGGCCGGTCAGATCCTGGCGGACCTGGGGGCCGAGGTGATCAAGGTCGAGCGTCCGGGTAACGGTGACGATACGCGCGCCTGGGGGCCGCCTTTCCTCAAGGACGCCTATGGCGAGAACACTACGGAGGCTGCCTATTACCTGTCGGCCAACCGAAACAAGCAGTCGGTGACTATCGACTTCACTCGGCCGGAAGGTCAGCGCCTGGTGCGCGAGCTGGCGGCCAAGTCCGACATTCTGATCGAGAACTTCAAGGTTGGCGGTCTGGCGGCCTATGGATTGGACTATCAGTCGCTGAAGGCGCTCAACCCTAACCTGATCTATTGCTCCATTACCGGCTTTGGCCAGACGGGGCCTTATGCCAAGCGTGCCGGCTACGACTTCATGATCCAGGGGCTGGGCGGGCTGATGAGCCTGACCGGGCGTCCCGAGGGGGATGAGGGCGCCGGGCCGGTGAAGGTCGGCGTGGCATTGACGGATATCCTGACGGGGTTGTACTCGACTGTGGCGATTCTTGCCGCATTGGCGCACCGGCAGCATGACGGCGGTGGGCAGCACATTGATATGGCGTTGCTGGATGTACAGGTTGCGTGCCTGGCCAACCAGGCGATGAACTACCTGACCACCGGAGTCGCTCCCAAGCGCCTGGGTAATGCTCACCCGAATATCGTGCCTTATCAGGACTTTCCCACGGCGGATGGCGATTTCATCCTTACCGTGGGAAATGACGGGCAGTTCCGCAAGTTTGCCGAGGTGGCGGGCCAGCCGCAGTGGGCGGACGATCCGCGCTTTGCGACTAATAAGCTGCGGGTTGCCAATCGGGCGGTGCTGATTCCATTGATCCGTCAGGCCACGGTGTTCAAGACCACCGCTGAGTGGGTCGCCCAGTTGGAGCAGGCGGGGGTGCCTTGCGGCCCTATCAACGACCTGGCGCAGATGTTCGAGGACCCGCAGGTCAAAGCGCGCGGGTTGGCGATCGAGCTGCCTCATGCGTTGGCGGGGTTGGTGCCTCAGGTAGCGAGTCCGATCCGTCTCTCCGAGACGCCGGTCGAGTACCGTTATGCGCCTCCTCTATTAGGAGAGCATACCGCCCAGGTTCTGCAGCGAGTGCTGGGGCTTGAGCTTGAGTCCGTGGATGCCTTGCGAGCCTCGGGCGTGGTGTGAATGCGCTCTTCTATATAGAGAACATCTGATCCCTTCTATATAAGAGGCCTGAAAACACCCCTTTTGGGGTGTTTTCAGGTTTATTCATAGTAAAAGCAAATTAGGGGTTGACGGCAGATTCTGGAAGTCTATAATTCGCCCCACTTCCGGCGCAGTCGAAACGGAAAGCTCCTTGAGATTCAACGAGTTACGAGGTTTTCGACAGTGGTTACGCTTCAGTTCATCGAAGCCCGAAGGAGTTGATTCGGCAGTAAGTTTTCGCCGAGTTAACGATTCGATCTTCTCGGTCGAAAGCGGAGAAAAAGAGGTGTTGACAGCAGCGTGTAACGCTGTAGAATTCGCCTCCCGCTGACGAGAGATCGGAAGCGCAAGTGGTTGAAGTTGCAAAGGAAACTTTGAAAGCTTCTTAAAATAACCGCTTGACAGATACAGAGGCTGCTGTAGAATGCGCGCCTCGGTTGAGACGAAAGACTTAACCAACCGCTCTTTAACAACTGAATCAAGCAATTCGTGTGGGTGCTTGTGGAGTCAGACTGATAGTCAGAAAGATTATCAGCATCACAAGTTACTCCGCGAGAAATCAAAGATGTAACCAACGATTGCTGAGCCAAGTTTAGGGTTTTCTCAAAACCCAAAGATGTTTGAACTGAAGAGTTTGATCATGGCTCAGATTGAACGCTGGCGGCAGGCCTAACACATGCAAGTCGAGCGGTAGAGGGGTGCTTGCACCTCTTGAGAGCGGCGGACGGGTGAGTAATGCCTAGGAATCTGCCTGGTAGTGGGGGATAACGTTCGGAAACGGACGCTAATACCGCATACGTCCTACGGGAGAAAGCAGGGGACCTTCGGGCCTTGCGCTATCAGATGAGCCTAGGTCGGATTAGCTAGTTGGTGAGGTAATGGCTCACCAAGGCGACGATCCGTAACTGGTCTGAGAGGATGATCAGTCACACTGGAACTGAGACACGGTCCAGACTCCTACGGGAGGCAGCAGTGGGGAATATTGGACAATGGGCGAAAGCCTGATCCAGCCATGCCGCGTGTGTGAAGAAGGTCTTCGGATTGTAAAGCACTTTAAGTTGGGAGGAAGGGTACTTACCTAATACGTGAGTATTTTGACGTTACCGACAGAATAAGCACCGGCTAACTCTGTGCCAGCAGCCGCGGTAATACAGAGGGTGCAAGCGTTAATCGGAATTACTGGGCGTAAAGCGCGCGTAGGTGGTTCGTTAAGTTGGATGTGAAATCCCCGGGCTCAACCTGGGAACTGCATCCAAAACTGGCGAGCTAGAGTATGGTAGAGGGTGGTGGAATTTCCTGTGTAGCGGTGAAATGCGTAGATATAGGAAGGAACACCAGTGGCGAAGGCGACCACCTGGACTGATACTGACACTGAGGTGCGAAAGCGTGGGGAGCAAACAGGATTAGATACCCTGGTAGTCCACGCCGTAAACGATGTCAACTAGCCGTTGGGAGCCTTGAGCTCTTAGTGGCGCAGCTAACGCATTAAGTTGACCGCCTGGGGAGTACGGCCGCAAGGTTAAAACTCAAATGAATTGACGGGGGCCCGCACAAGCGGTGGAGCATGTGGTTTAATTCGAAGCAACGCGAAGAACCTTACCAGGCCTTGACATCCAATGAACTTTCCAGAGATGGATTGGTGCCTTCGGGAGCATTGAGACAGGTGCTGCATGGCTGTCGTCAGCTCGTGTCGTGAGATGTTGGGTTAAGTCCCGTAACGAGCGCAACCCTTGTCCTTAGTTACCAGCACGTCATGGTGGGCACTCTAAGGAGACTGCCGGTGACAAACCGGAGGAAGGTGGGGATGACGTCAAGTCATCATGGCCCTTACGGCCTGGGCTACACACGTGCTACAATGGTCGGTACAGAGGGTTGCCAAGCCGCGAGGTGGAGCTAATCCCACAAAACCGATCGTAGTCCGGATCGCAGTCTGCAACTCGACTGCGTGAAGTCGGAATCGCTAGTAATCGCGAATCAGAATGTCGCGGTGAATACGTTCCCGGGCCTTGTACACACCGCCCGTCACACCATGGGAGTGGGTTGCACCAGAAGTAGCTAGTCTAACCTTCGGGAGGACGGTTACCACGGTGTGATTCATGACTGGGGTGAAGTCGTAACAAGGTAGCCGTAGGGGAACCTGCGGCTGGATCACCTCCTTAATCGACGACATCAGCTGCTTCATAAGCTCCCACACGAATTGCTTGATTCATTGAAGAAGACGATTGGGTCTGTAGCTCAGTTGGTTAGAGCGCACCCCTGATAAGGGTGAGGTCGGCAGTTCGAATCTGCCCAGACCCACCAATTACTGGTGCACCCTGTAGCGATACGGGGCCATAGCTCAGCTGGGAGAGCGCCTGCCTTGCACGCAGGAGGTCAGCGGTTCGATCCCGCTTGGCTCCACCATTACAGATTGGTGTCCATCGTTTAAAGCTTAGAAATGAGCATTCCATCAAGTTGATGGTGAATGTTGATTTCTGATCTTTATCAGAATCGTTCTTTAAAAATTTGGGTATGTGATAGAAAGATAGACTGGATAGCACTTTCACTGGTGTTGTTCAGGCTAAGGTAAAATTTGTGAGTTTAATCGCGAATTTTCGGCGAATGTCGTCTTCACAGTATAACCAGATTGCTTGGGGTTATATGGTCAAGTGAAGAAGCGCATACGGTGGATGCCTTGGCAGTCAGAGGCGATGAAAGACGTGGTAGCCTGCGAAAAGCTTCGGGGAGTCGGCAAACAGACTTTGATCCGGAGATGTCTGAATGGGGGAACCCAGCCATCATAAGATGGTTATCTTGTACTGAATACATAGGTGCAAGAGGCGAACCAGGGGAACTGAAACATCTAAGTACCCTGAGGAAAAGAAATCAACCGAGATTCCCTTAGTAGTGGCGAGCGAACGGGGACTAGCCCTTAAGTGGCTTTGAGATTAGCGGAACGCTCTGGAAAGTGCGGCCATAGTGGGTGATAGCCCTGTACGCGAAAATCTCTTAGTCATGAAATCGAGTAGGACGGAGCACGAGAAACTTTGTCTGAATATGGGGGGACCATCCTCCAAGGCTAAATACTACTGACTGACCGATAGTGAACTAGTACCGTGAGGGAAAGGCGAAAAGAACCCCGGAGAGGGGAGTGAAATAGATCCTGAAACCGTATGCGTACAAGCAGTGGGAGCAGACTTTGTTCTGTGACTGCGTACCTTTTGTATAATGGGTCAGCGACTTATATTCAGTGGCGAGCTTAACCGAATAGGGGAGGCGTAGCGAAAGCGAGTCTTAATAGGGCGTTTAGTCGCTGGGTATAGACCCGAAACCGGGCGATCTATCCATGGGCAGGTTGAAGGTTAGGTAACACTGACTGGAGGACCGAACCGACTACCGTTGAAAAGTTAGCGGATGACCTGTGGATCGGAGTGAAAGGCTAATCAAGCTCGGAGATAGCTGGTTCTCCTCGAAAGCTATTTAGGTAGCGCCTCATGTATCACTGTAGGGGGTAGAGCACTGTTTCGGCTAGGGGGTCATCCCGACTTACCAAACCGATGCAAACTCCGAATACCTACAAGTGCCGAGCATGGGAGACACACGGCGGGTGCTAACGTCCGTCGTGAAAAGGGAAACAACCCAGACCGTCAGCTAAGGTCCCAAAGTTATGGTTAAGTGGGAAACGATGTGGGAAGGCTTAGACAGCTAGGAGGTTGGCTTAGAAGCAGCCACCCTTTAAAGAAAGCGTAATAGCTCACTAGTCGAGTCGGCCTGCGCGGAAGATGTAACGGGGCTCAAACCATACACCGAAGCTACGGGTATCACGTAAGTGATGCGGTAGAGGAGCGTTCTGTAAGCCTGTGAAGGTGAGTTGAGAAGCTTGCTGGAGGTATCAGAAGTGCGAATGCTGACATGAGTAACGACAATGGGTGTGAAAAACACCCACGCCGAAAGACCAAGGTTTCCTGCGCAACGTTAATCGACGCAGGGTTAGTCGGTCCCTAAGGCGAGGCTGAAAAGCGTAGTCGATGGAAAACAGGTTAATATTCCTGTACTTCTAGTTATTGCGATGGAGGGACGGAGAAGGCTAGGCCAGCTTGGCGTTGGTTGTCCAAGTTTAAGGTGGTAGGCTGGAATCTTAGGTAAATCCGGGGTTCTAAGGCCGAGAGCTGATGACGAGTTACCTTTCAGGTGACGAAGTGGTTGATGCCATGCTTCCAAGAAAAGCTTCTAAGCTTCAGATAACTAGGAACCGTACCCCAAACCGACACAGGTGGTTGGGTAGAGAATACCAAGGCGCTTGAGAGAACTCGGGTGAAGGAACTAGGCAAAATGGCACCGTAACTTCGGGAGAAGGTGCGCCGGTGAGGGTGAAGGACTTGCTCCGTAAGCCCATGCCGGTCGAAGATACCAGGCCGCTGCGACTGTTTATTAAAAACACAGCACTCTGCAAACACGAAAGTGGACGTATAGGGTGTGACGCCTGCCCGGTGCCGGAAGGTTAATTGATGGGGTTAGCTAACGCGAAGCTCTTGATCGAAGCCCCGGTAAACGGCGGCCGTAACTATAACGGTCCTAAGGTAGCGAAATTCCTTGTCGGGTAAGTTCCGACCTGCACGAATGGCGTAACGATGGCGGCGCTGTCTCCACCCGAGACTCAGTGAAATTGAAATCGCTGTGAAGATGCAGTGTATCCGCGGCTAGACGGAAAGACCCCGTGAACCTTTACTATAGCTTTGCACTGGACTTTGAATTTGCTTGTGTAGGATAGGTGGGAGGCTTTGAAGCGTGGACGCCAGTTCGCGTGGAGCCATCCTTGAAATACCACCCTGGCAACTTTGAGGTTCTAACTCAGGTCCGTTATCCGGATCGAGGACAGTGTATGGTGGGTAGTTTGACTGGGGCGGTCTCCTCCTAAAGAGTAACGGAGGAGTACGAAGGTGCGCTCAGACCGGTCGGAAATCGGTCGTAGAGTATAAAGGCAAAAGCGCGCTTGACTGCGAGACAGACACGTCGAGCAGGTACGAAAGTAGGTCTTAGTGATCCGGTGGTTCTGTATGGAAGGGCCATCGCTCAACGGATAAAAGGTACTCCGGGGATAACAGGCTGATACCGCCCAAGAGTTCATATCGACGGCGGTGTTTGGCACCTCGATGTCGGCTCATCACATCCTGGGGCTGAAGCCGGTCCCAAGGGTATGGCTGTTCGCCATTTAAAGTGGTACGCGAGCTGGGTTTAGAACGTCGTGAGACAGTTCGGTCCCTATCTGCCGTGGACGTTTGAGATTTGAGAGGGGCTGCTCCTAGTACGAGAGGACCGGAGTGGACGAACCTCTGGTGTTCCGGTTGTCACGCCAGTGGCATTGCCGGGTAGCTATGTTCGGAAAAGATAACCGCTGAAAGCATCTAAGCGGGAAACTTGCCTCAAGATGAGATCTCACTGGAACCTTGAGTTCCCTGAAGGGCCGTCGAAGACTACGACGTTGATAGGTTGGGTGTGTAAGCGCTGTGAGGCGTTGAGCTAACCAATACTAATTGCCCGTGAGGCTTGACCATATAACACCCAAGCAATTTGCGCTTAACAGCCAGATTGCGGTGTGTGAAGACGAAACGAACCGAAAGTTCGAGAAAACACACAAACTATCGCATACCCAATTTGCTGAAGCGTCGAAAGACGAGTCGGCACACCGAATTTCTTGACGACCATAGAGCATTGGAACCACCTGATCCCATCCCGAACTCAGCAGTGAAACGATGCATCGCCGATGGTAGTGTGGGGTTTCCCCATGTGAGAGTAGGTCATCGTCAAGATTAAATTCCGAAACCCCAATTGCGAAAGCAATTGGGGTTTTGTTTTTGTAGAAGTTCCCGATTTTGCTGGCACGTTCGGCTATTGAGCCAACGGTCCGGCCACCGAATTTCTTGACGACCATAGAGCATTGGAACCACCTGATCCCATCCCGAACTCAGCAGTGAAACGATGCATCGCCGATGGTAGTGTGGGGTTTCCCCATGTGAGAGTAGGTCATCGTCAAGATTGAATTCCGAAACCCCTGTCTGCTGACGCAGACAGGGGTTTTGTTTTTGTACGTCTGAAAGCCTTGAGGCTTACATCCGAGCGAGGTCTCCAGGTCACCTAGCAGGTGAGCTGAATCCCCCTCCAGCCCCCAACCTATGCTCCACAGCATCAGAACAGAGCGAAGCACCTCCGCTCTATCCCTCACCTCACCTCACCGCTGACGCATCTTGCTGCTTCTGCGGGCCAGCCATTTACGCCACCAGATGTAGATCCCGGTGACGGACAACACCGCAATCACCAACCCCAACACTGCAATAAGCACTTGCCCGGTAAAGCCGATGATCCGGCCACCATGGATCGGCAGTTGCAGCCGATAGAAACGTTCGCCCAAGGTGCCTTGCCCGGCGATCTCCTGCCCCAGCAGGCGCCCATCGGTGCCATGAAAGAACAACCACGACTTACCATGGGCCTCGGTATCGTGCTGACCGAAACCGGCGCCATAGAAGTTGTATTCGAAGCTGTAATACAGCTCGCCGATCGCTGCTGTCAGGCCCAGCCGTTTGCCTTCTTCCTGGGCGCGTTCATAAGCCTGCTGATAGGTGAGCCGGGTAATCCCCAACTGATCGCTGGGCATGCGCCCACGAGCTTCATAGACGCTCGGTTCGATCGGTGAGAGTAAGGAAACCACCGGCTTGAACACCTGGCTCGGCAGGTTCATCGCCACGCTGCTGATCGCTATCGGCAGCAGCAGTAACCACAGCCATAACCCGCCCGCCCGATGCAGATCCATGTTGAGACGATAAGCGTGCCCGCCCTTGATCTTCCAGGCGGTCGACCACTTCTTCCAGAACGGCCGGCCACGGGGCAGGGTGAGGAACAAAGCGATGAAGCAATCGACGACCCAGAAGATCGCCACCAGCCCCATCAACACCAGTCCCCAGTTACCCGGCAGCGTCAGGTTGTAGTGGAACTCGAGAATGAAGGGGATGAGATTCTCCCGCTGAAAACAGCAGGCACCCCAGAACCGCTTGCCGGTCTGCTCGCCACTGACCGGGTCCAGATAGAACACCTGGTTGGGGTCGTCGAAGGGTTTGCCCGTGGCCGGATCGTTACGGGGAACCGCCGCGAGCAGCGCGGTATGTCCGGGCTCGTTGGGGTACTCCATGTACCAGACCTGCAGGCGCGGATACTGCGTCTGCACCCGGTCGACCAGGCTTCCAGGCGGCAGTGCCTGACCCTCGGCGGGGGCCTCGTAGAACTCCGGGTTGAGCCACTCGTCCAGCTCGTGATGGAAGGCCAGCAGGCTGCCGGTCAGCCCCGCCAGCAGCAGAAACACCGCGGTGGCCAGGCCGATATAACGATGCAGTAGAACCAGAATTGCGCGCATGGAATTTTCCCGTAGAGACGACAAAGCCAGCGCGTGCGCTGGCTTCGGGGGAATGACAAATGATTAGAACTGGTAGCTGACCGTGGCCGCGACGTTTCGCTCCTCGCCCATGTAGCAGAAGCTCAGGCTGGCACAGGAGGCGATGTAGGATTCGTTGGTCAGGTTGTTGGCATTGAGCCGGACATCCACGCCCTTCAGGCCGACCTTGCCCAGGTCATAGCCGACGGAGGCATCGAACAGGGTGTAGGACGGCACCTTCATGGTGTTCTCCGCATCCGCCCAGCTGTAGCCCACGTACCGCACGCCACCACCCAGGCGCAGGCCGTCGAGCGAGCCGCTGTCGAACTTGTAGTCGGCCCAGAGCGAAGCCATGTGTCGCGGCGCCTGGGTCGGTGAGTTGCCCTTGTTCTCGATGATGTCGGTGGCCGTGCTCAAGGTGCTGATCATCGACTTCGAGTACTCGATATCGGTGAAGGTGTAGCTGCCGAGCAGCTTGAGGTTGTCGTTCAACTGCAGGTGCGCTTCCAGTTCCAGGCCCTGGGAGCGCACGGCGCCGACCGCGCGATAGAAATTTTCCTGAGGCAGCTTGGTGGCCAGGTTTTCCTGGTCGATGCGGAACAGCGACGCGGTGTACAGGTCATCCGTGCCCGGTGGCTGGTACTTCAGGCCCAGTTCCCATTGGGTGCCATCGGTGGGGGCCAGCGGGTTACCGGCGCTGTCCGCGTAAGAGTTGGGATTGAAGGATTCGGAATAGCTGATGTAAGGCGCCAACCCGTTATCGAACAGGTACAGCGCCCCGGCGCGGCCCGTCAGCTTGGTGCGTTTGTCATTGATCTCGGTGCCCACCGGGCGCGAGGCCTCGGCCAGGCGGTTCTCGTCCGAGGTTTCCACCCAGTCCTGGCGCAGGCCCAGGGAGAAGCGCCACTGGTCCATCTCGATCAGGTCTTGCAGGTAGACGCCGGTCTGCTCGAGGCGACGCAGATAGCTGACGGGGTCGTAGTAACTGATGGCCGAGTTGCCATAGACCGGATCGAACGCATTGATCGGCGCCACCGAGCCGCTGGTCCAGTCCACCACCGTCTTGCGCCGCTGGTAATCCGCGCCCATCAGCACCGTGTGCTTGGTCGCACCGGTGAGAAATTCGGCCTGCAGCATGTTGTCGACGATGAACGCATGCAGCTTCTCGTCGCCGCCGGTGTAGTAGCGGTTCAGCTCGTTGCTGGTCGGGGTGGTCCAGCCGTAGCCGTAGACCTGGTCCAGCTTCACCTTGGAGTCCAGGTAGCGGAAGTTCTGCCGCGCGGTGAAGACATCGTTGAAGCGATGTTCGAACTGATAACCGAACGACTGCTGATCGCGCTTGTAGCGATCGATGCCCGGTTCGCCTTCGAAGAAGTTCTCGGAAATCCGCCGGCCGTTGCGCGGGTGCAACGCGCCGTCGGCCGGCATGCCGCTGTGGTAGCCACCGTCCGGATCATGTTGCAGGTACGCCTGCAGGGTCAGCGAGGTGTCATCGGTGAAGTCGATGCTCAGGGTCGGTGCCAGGGCGTAGCGTTTTTCCTTGTTGTGGTCGAACTGGGTATCGGAGCGGTCCGCCAGCCCGGTCAGGCGATAGGCGATGCGCTTGTCGTCGTCCACCGGGCCGCTGAAGTCGAAGCCCATGCCGCGCTGGCCCTGGGTGCCGACCGTGGCCTGGATCTGATGGTAGGGCTCGAACAGCGGCTTCTTGCTGGTCAGCGCCACCAGGCCGCCCGGGGAGCTGCGGCCGTAAAGCACCGACGAAGGCCCCTTGAGGATGTCCACCCGCTCCAGGAAGTACGGGTCGACCTGCATGGTGCTGTAGGTGCCGCTGTCGCCCATGGACTTGAGGCCGTCGAGGTAGATGTTGTCCACCGAGCCGTCGTTGAAGCCGCGCATGGCCACGTAGTCGTACCTGTGGGTCGCGCCGTAGGGGTTGGTCAGCACGCCGGGGGTGTAGCGCATGGCCTGGGACACGGTTTGCGAACCCTGGTCGTCCATTTGTTCGCGGGTCACCACCGACACGCTTTGCGAGGTTTCCAGCAACGCGGTACTGGTCTTGGTGGCGATCTGGCTGTGGGTGGCGTTGTAGCCTTCCATGCTGCCCAAGGCATTGCCCAGGGCGAAACCCTTGATGTCGGTGGTCGGCAACGCCAGGGCGCCGGTCTCGGGCAATGCTCGCAGCACATAGCTGCTGCCGTCCTGGCTCAGCGCTTCCAGGCCGGAGCCGTTGAGCAGTTGGCCCAGGGCCTGGTCGGTGGAGTACTCGCCCTTCAGGCCGGCGGACTGGCGCCCCTGGAGCTGCGCCGGGGTCATCGACAGGGTGATGCCGGCCTCGCGTGCGAAGCGGTTGAGTACTTCGCTCAGGGCGCCGCCGGGGATGTTGTAGCTGTGGCTGAGGCTGGCCGCGCCCGTCTCGGCCGCCTGTGCCAGGCAAGGCAAGGCGGCGACGCCCAGCGCCGAGGAAAGCAGGGCCACGCGCACGGCATGGCGCAGGCCGAGGGTGGGCCGTGCAGAAGAGGAGTGGTGGAAGTGCACAATCATGGAAGGGTTCCGTTGAGTCGCTGAAGGCAGATGGAAGTGCTTACTGTCTAAGCCGGACTCACGGGAAAAAGCCGCCAAAAAAATTTCAACGGGTTGAAGCGCCTCAGGCCAGACGTTCCAGGGTGACCCACCAGCGGGTGCGATAACGCAGGCGCACGGGCAGGGTTTGTGGGAGGATCGCCAGCAGTTTGTCGGTGTCCTCCAGGCGGAACACGCCGGACAGGCGCAGGTCGCCGATCTCGTCGGCACAGCCCAGGTAACCGTGGCGATAACGCCCGACCTCGTGGATGAAGTCCGCCAGCCGCATGTTGCGGGTGACAATCAGGCCATCGGCCCAGGCGCCCACGTCCATGTCCAGTGGCGGCACCGGCACCGCCCGGGACGCACTGACCCGATAGCTTTGCCCGGCCTGTACCCGGGCCGAGGTGCCATCGGCGGTGTGCGGCGAATGAATCGCAACGCTGCCGGCGGTCACGCTCAGGCGCGTGCAGTCGCCTTCCATGCGCACCACGAAACTGGCGTCGAAGCTTTCGAACAGACCATGGCGGGTCCGTACCAGCAGCGGCCTGGAAGGGCTCGCCTGCGAGTCCGGGCCGCAGGTCAGCATGATTTCCCCACGGCTGAGCCGGATCAGCCGTTGCCGGGCATTGAAGTCCATGTCGGCGGCGCTGTCGGTGTTGAGCTCCAGGCGCGAGCCGTCCGGCAACTGGAAGCCGCGGCGTTCGCCGGTGGCGGTGGCAAAGTCGGCGTTCCATTGCTGCCAGGCCAGTTGCTCCTTGCCCAGCCACGCGGCGGAGCCCACCAGCATGACGCCGCCGAGCAGCTTCAGGGCCTGGCGTCGGCCGAGGCGCTGGGCGCTGTTTTCCAGGGTATCGAAGGCCACCTGGGCACCGGGCACGGCCCGCAGGTTGCTGTGCAGTTCCTGCTGCAGCGATTGCACCCGTTGCCAGGCCAGCTCGTGCTCGTGATGGGCCGCGCGCCAGGTATCGCATTGCTGCAGCAGCCGGGGGTTACCGGCATTGTTGCGCAGGCGCAGCATCCAGTTGATGGCCTGCTTGACCACCAGGTGCCTGGGGTCCACGGGCCGGCGCAGATTGATCGAGGGGTTATCCACAGCGCTCACGCCTCATAGCGCAGCAGGTAGCAGTGGAACAGCGCGTCGGCCACGTAACGCTCCACCGAACGCAGGGACAGCCCCATCTGTTCGGCGATCTGCTTGTGGGTCAGGCCTTCGCACTGGGCCAGCAGGAACGCCTTGCGCACTTTCGGCTTCAGGCCTTCGAGCATGCGCGCGATGCTTTCCAGCAGCTCCAGCACCAGGGCGCGGGCTTCCTCGCTGGGGGCTTGGGCTTGCGGCAGATGGGCGATGGTTTCCAGGTAGGCGCGTTCGATTTCCTCGCGGCGCCAGTGGTCGATCACCAGGCCGCGGGCGATGGTCCGCAGGAAGGCGCGCGGGGCCTTGAGTTCCAGGCGTTCGGTGCGCTGCAACAGGCGCACGAAGGTGTCCTGCGCCAGGTCGGCGGCATCGGCGGCGTTGTCCAGCCGGCTGCGTAACCATGTGTTGAGCCAGCCATGGTGATGGCTGTAAAGCGCCTGTACCGCGAACTCAGGTGATGACATGGATGCGACTGCCCGGGTGTCACAAATGATAATTAGTCGCATTGTCATCAAGGGTTTGGGATTTTGCAACAGCCGCAGGGCGACCGGCTACGGAAAAGTTCGATGCGACCGCTCTAGCCTGCCGTTCAGCGGTTTTTTGCAGATAACAGGTACATTTCTGACAAATCGCTAAGATTTATCCGTCTCGTGCCGACAGACAGTGAGACCCATGCGTGCACCAAAGTAGAGCGGTCGTAGAACGCCGCCTGCGTTGTTACATGGAAAGTTGCATCCCGTACGCATCCCCACTTTCGGCATAAGAAGTCCCATGACATGAATCTCAAGTTCAGCCATAAAATCCTTTTGGCCGCCTCCGGTGTAGTGGTTCTGGCATTCGCGTTGTTCACTTTGTACAACGACTATCTGCAGCGAAACACCATTCGCCAGAACCTCGAATCGTCCATCGAACAGGCGGGTGACCTCACTTCCAGCAGCGTCCAGAACTGGATGAGCGGACGCATCCTGGTGCTCGAGAACCTCTCGCAGAACGTCGCCCACCAGGGCGCCAACGCTGACTTCCCGGGGCTGGTGGACCAGCCGGCGTTCACCACGAACTTCCAGTTCACCTACGTGGGCCAGGTCAACGGTGTGTTTACCCAGCGGCCTGACGCGAAGATGCCGGACGGCTACGACCCGCGTCAGCGTCCCTGGTACAAGCAGGCCGTGGCGGCCGACAAGACCATGCTGACCCCGCCCTACATGGCGGCCGTTGGCGGGCTGGTGGTGACCATCGCCATGCCGGTGAAAAAGGACGGCCAGCTGCTGGGCGTGGTGGGGGGCGACCTGAGTCTGGAAACCCTGGTGAAGATCATCAACTCGGTGGACTTCGGCGGCCTGGGCCATGCCTTCCTGGTCAGCGCGGACGGGCAGGTGATCGTCAGCCCGGACAAGGACCAGGTGATGAAGAACCTCAAGGATGTCTACCCGGGCGCCAACGTGCATATCCAGAAAGGCACTCAGGAAGTGCTGCTCAACGGCCAGGAACGCATCCTGTCGTTCACCCCGGTGACCGGCCTGCCGAATGCCGAGTGGTACATCGGCCTGTCCATCGACCGTGACAAGGCGTTCGCCCCGCTGAGCAAGTTCCGCACCTCGGCGCTGCTGGCGATGTTCATCGCCGTGGCCGCGATTGCCGTGCTGCTGAGCCTGCTGATCCAGGTGCTGATGCGTCCGCTGACCACCATGGGCCGCGCGATGCAGGACATCGCCCAGGGCGAGGGCGACCTGACCCGCCGCCTGGTGGTGGAGAGCAAGGACGAATTCGGCGTACTGGGCGGCTCGTTCAACCAGTTCGTGGAACGTATCCATGCGTCGATTTCCGAAGTGTCCTCGGCCACCCGCCAGGTGCATGATCTGTCCCAGCGCGTGATGGCTTCGTCCAACGCGTCGATCATCGGTTCCGACGAGCAAAGCGCACGCACCAACAGCGTGGCCGCGGCGATCAACCAGCTGGGTGCCGCCACCCAGGAAATCGCCCGCAACGCCGCCGATGCCTCGCAGCACGCCAGCGGCGCCAGCGAGCAGGCCGACGATGGTCGCCAGGTGGTGGAACAAACCATCCTGGCCATGACCGAGCTGTCGCAGAAGATCAGCCTGTCCTGCACCCAGATCGAAACCCTGAACGCCAGCACCGACAACATCGGCCACATCCTCGATGTGATCAAAGGCATCTCCCAGCAGACCAACCTGCTGGCGCTCAACGCAGCCATCGAAGCGGCGCGCGCCGGTGAAGCCGGTCGCGGTTTCGCGGTGGTGGCCGACGAGGTCCGCAACCTGGCCCATCGCACCCAGGAATCGGCCGAGGAGATCCACAAGATGATCACCTCGCTGCAGATCGGCTCCCGCGAAGCGGTATCGACCATGAACGCCAGCCAGGCGTCCAGCGAAGAGAGCGTCGAAGTGGCCAACCAGGCCGGTGCGCGGCTGGTCAGCGTGACCCAGCGCATCACCGAGATCGACGGCATGAACCAGTCGGTGGCCGCCGCCACCGAAGAGCAGACCGCCGTGGTGGAAACCCTCAACGTCGACATCAGCCAGATCAACCTGCTGAACCAGCAGGGCGTGGCCAACCTCAACGAAACCCTGAAGGATTGCGATGCCCTGTCGCTGCAGGCCAACCGCCTGAAGCAACTGGTGGACAGCTTCAAGATCTGACCCGCACTGCCCTGAAAAACGCGATGAGGCCGGTATGGCTCATCGCGTTTTTTTTCCTGCTCCACCGGCCCAGCGGCACCCCTTGCCGTTCTTCGGACTGCCTCCCTCTCCACCGGCCTCCGAACCCCTGTAGCCGCTGCCGCAGGCTGCGAAAAGGCCGAAGGCCTTCCAGCGATCCCCAAATCTTGCGCCGCCTTCGGCGTCGATCGCAGCCTGTGGCAGCGGCTACAGGGGCATTTCCAGTGTTACTCGAACATCCTTTGCACATTGCCCATTGCCTCATCGGCAAACCCTTGCAGGAACCCCTGGAAGGCCGCCACCTCGGCACCGCCTTCGGCCGGGTCGGCGACGATGCGCCAGGTGGCGCGCGCCCGTTCGCCGGGCAGGGCTTCGACGCTCATGGCTGCCCACAGGTTGCCGATGCCCAGGGTGTCGTAGATCAGGCTCCAGGTCATGTACCGCGCCTGGTCGTCCCGTGAGTTGAGTTGCTCGATCACGATGTTGCCGTCGTGGAAGAACTTCTTGCGCACCGAGCGCACGCCTTCGCCGGTCATTTCGATGTGCGACAACGCGGGAATGAAGGCCGGGAAGCCGGCGAAGTTGCCGACGATGTTCCAGACGCTTCGGGCATCGGCGCCGATGTCCACGGTGGACAGGACCTGGCAGGCGTTCGGGTTCTTGATCAGGGTGTCGGGTTGCAGGTTTTTCATGGTGTTCTCCAGCGTGGGTGGGTTCAGATAAAACGGATGTCTTTCAGGTACTGGCAACCCTTGCGCAGCAGCGCCGGGTCCTTGGGCGGGTAGTCGGCGCCCATGCGCCGCACCCCGGCCTCGGCGTTGGCGTGGCCGATCAGCGAGATGTCGCCGATGTCTTCCTCGAAACCGTTGAGGTAGAAGCCGAGGACGCCGAACAGCGCGTTGTCGCGGTCGACCCGGCCCAGCTGGCGCTGCCAGTCGGTGACGCTGACCATGCGGAACTCGCGCCCGGCCTCGCGGAACGAGGCGACATAGGCCTCCCAGCTCAAGGGCTGCGGGTTGTGCAGGTTGAACACCGCGTGGGCCGGCTGATAACGGCTGGCGTGGAAGGCGATGAAGCGGGCGAGGAAGTCCACCGGCATCAGGTCGAAGTTCATCGCCAACTGCGGCACCTGGCCCAGTTGCAATGAGCCCTTGAGCATCAGCATCAGGCGGTTGCGGTGGGGCTGGCAGACCCCGGTCTGGCTGTTGAAACTGATGTTGCCCGGGCGATAGAGATTGACCCACACCCCCTGTTCGCGGGCCCGTTGCAGGATCCGCTCGCCGACCCACTTGGACAGGTTGTAGCCATTGCGGATGTAGATCGGCGGCGTGGCCGCGGGCGGCTGTTCGAGCACCCGGCCCTGGGCGTCGATGCTGCTGGAGGCGGACAGGGTCGAGACGAAGTTGAAGACCTTCTTGCTGCGCCCTTCGCACAGGCGCAGGCACTCGAACAGCGGCTCGACGTTGTCGCGCGCCAGCGCCGGGTAATCGAGCACGTGATTGACGTTGGCGGCGTTGTGCACCAGCGCGCCGTATTCGCGGTCGATGCGTTCATACACATCCGCCGCCAGCCCCAGCCGTGGCTGGCTGATATCGGCGGCATGCACCCGCACCCGGCTCAGGTCCAGATGCTCCAGGCGGTTGTCGCGCAGGGCCTGGGCAAAACGTACGGCGGCCGATTGCGTGGGCGTTTCCCGCACCAGGCAGGCCACCTCGCTGGCGCCCCATTCCAGCAGCGCCTGGACGATGTGCACGCCGAGGAAACTGTTGGCGCCGGTGACCAGCACCTTGTGCACATCGCCCAGTTGGCTGATGGGCAGCACCTGCAGGTCGAGTTCGGCGTTGGCATCGGCGAACACCGGGTCGAGGGAGGCGTCCGGGCCGTCGTGGGCGGCGCCGTCGATCAGGGTTGCCAGGTTGCTCAGGGTCGGCGCCTCGATAAAGCGGTTGATCGACAGGCCGCGGCCGAACTGTTCGCGCATCGCCAGCAGCAGGCGCGACAGCAAAATCGAGTGGCCGCCGAGGTTGAAGAAGCTGTCGTCGGTGCCGATGTCTTCGGCCGGCAGCTCCAGCAGCTCGGCCCACAATTCCAGCAGGCGCCGTTCAGTGGCGTTCTGTGGCAGGCGTCGCTGGCGGTTGCTGCCGGATGTACGCGGCAGGGCCAGCAGGGCGCGGCGGTCGACTTTGCCGTTGGCGGTGCAGGGCATGCTCGGCAGCTCGATGTAGGCGCTGGGCTGCATGTAGTCCGGCAAGCGCTGGCGCACCTGTTCGCGCAGGGTTTGCAGTGCAGCGCTGGCGGCGTTCGGCTGGGCCAGGTAGGCGAGGATCCGCCGCTGCTCGTCGATCACCACTGCCACCTGGCGGAACAGCTGGCCGTCGCGCAGGCAATGCTCGATCTCCTCGGGTTCGACCCGGAACCCGCGAATCTTCACCTGGTTGTCCCGTCGCCCGCAGATCTCGATGCCACTCTCGGTCCACTGGCCGATGTCCCCGGTGCGATAGACCCGCAGTCGGCGCCCGTCCGGCAGGTCCAGGGTGAGGTAGCGTTCGGCGCTCAGCGCCGGGTTGTTCAGGTAGCCGAGGCCGACACCGGGCCCGGCCAGGTACAGCTCGCCGGGAGTGCGGTCGGGCAGCGGTTGCAGCTGTTCGTCGAGGATCAGCACCTGGCTGTTGGCGATCGGCAGGCCGAGGTTGCGCGGGTTGTCGTCGACGCGCAGGCGACGGGTGGTGGCCAGCACCGTGGTTTCGGTCGGGCCGTAGATGTTGTGCAGCGCGCACTGGTCGGCCAGGCGCTGGATGACGAAGGGTTCGCAGACGTCGCCGCCGGTCACCAGATGCTCCAGGCCCAGCGGCTGCTCCAGGGGCAGGATGCTCAGCAGCGCCGGCGGCAGGAAGGCGTGGCTGACCCGCTGGCGCTGGAGCAGGGCCAGCAGTTGCCGCGGGTCGCGCCGCTGGTCCTGGTCGGGGACCACCAGCAGCGCGCCACACAGGAAGGTGGGCAGGATATCCAGCAGCGAGGCGTCGAAGTTGATGGTGGAGAACTGCAGCACCCGGCTGTCTGGGTCTAGCTCGACATGGCCGCTGTACCAGGCGCAGAAGTGGCTGAGATTGCCCTGGCTGAGCAACACGCCCTTGGGTTGGCCGGTGGTGCCCGAGGTGTAGATCGCCACGCAGGGCGCCTCTGGCGGCGGTGCCTGGCGCAGCAGCGGGAGGCAGTCCTCGGCGGCGTCATGCAACAGGGGGCGTACATCGAGTTGCGCCATCTCGAGGTCGGCCAGGTCTTCGCAGCCGTCGTGCAGCAGCAGGGTGGCGCCGGCGTTGTCGAGAATGTAGCGCCGCCGTTGCGCCGGGTGCTCCGGGTCCAGCGGCAAGTACACCGCGCCACAGCCGAAGGTCGCGAGAATCGCGGCATACAGCGCCGCCGACTTGGGCAGGCACAGGCCGATCACCGGTGGTTGGGCAGAGGCTGGAGGCAGGTGTCGCAGCATTTGCCGCTGCAGGTTGCGGCTCAGCCGATGCAGGGACTGGTAGCTGTAGTCGACGCCCTGGATGTTCAAGGCCGGGCGCTGGGCGAAGGCCAGCAGGCTCTGGTCGAGGCGCTGGGCGATCGGCACCTGCATCTCGCGCAGCAAGGCCGGTGCCGGCTGTGGGTTATGCCGGTGCTCGAAGGCCAGCGAGTCCAGGCGCTCCAGGCCCAGCAGCGGTTCGCTGGGTTCGTCCAGGGCCGCGAGCTGCTGGAAAAACGCCGCGCCGCGGGAAAAACCACTGACCAGCCGCGCGGTGCTGGCGACCAGCCTAGCCACCGCGCTGCCGCGCAGGGCCTGGCCATTGCCGCTGGCCTCCGGCGGCAGGCTCGCCTGCTCGATCAGTCGGGTGCCGTGGTGGTGGAACAGACGTACCTGCGGCAGCCCGGGCGCCGCTTGGGCGATCAGGGCAATGCGCAATTTCAGGCGCGCGGTGTCCGCCGCAAGGCGCGGTGAATCACTCAGGCTGCCGTCGTCGATCAGCAAATGGGGCCGCAGCCCCTCGGCATTGGCGATGGCTTGCGGCGAGTCCAGCCGCCGCACCAGATGGCCGTGGCGCTCCAGCTCCATGGCCAGTTCGTTCAGGGCCTGGCTGCGGCCCGTCAACACGATGTCGAGGCGTCTCATGCTCGGGTCCCTCCGTTAGGGCAGGTAGTCGGCCAGTGCGTCCTGGACGCAGGCCGAATCCAGCATCGAACTGCTGCGCAAGAAGCGCAGGATGTTGGCGATCAGCGGGTGATGGCGGTTGATCGGGTAGGCCAGGGCGGCGGCTTCCTCGCGCAGCGCCTGCTTGATCGGGGCGGCGACGGGCAGTTGCTCGATCAGCCGCAAGTCGAAGTCCTTCTGGATGTCGTTGGTCAGGTACTGGGCGATGAACACCGGCAGCACCCGGGCGATCTCTGCGCGGTCGGCATCGCTGGCGCCGTGCCAATAGATGCGCACCAGCCGCGACCAGAAACCCGAATGCCGGCCTTCGTCCTGCAGGTGGTCGGCCATCAGGCCCTTGATCGACTGCTTGACCGTGTCGTCCTTGGCGAAAGCGGCGACATCGTTGGTCACGGTGTTTTCGGCGATGGCCACGCAGACCAGTTCCATCGCGTCGCGCAGGTGGTCGGGGGCCAGCCGCAGGGCGGCGGGGATGGCCCGGCTGAGTTCGATTTCCCGGGGCAGCTCGATGGGCTCGATGCCGCTCATGGCGATGGTCTGCTGCATGAAGTCCATCGCCACCAGCGCGTGGTAGTCCTCGTCCACCACCACGGTCATGGCGTCGTAGCGACAGGCGAAGGGGAAGACAATGGCGAAGCGATTCTTGGCGATGTTGCGGGCGGTCTTGTCCACCAGCTCGGTCTCGAAGATCACCACGTCGTTGATGAACTTGTAGAGGCTTTGCACCAGCACGAAATCCCGCAGGTGGGCACAGTGGTTGAGGAAGCTCTGGCTGTGCACCAGGGGCTGGCGGCTCAGGGGATAGATCAGCTTGTCGTCGTCCTCGAGCATGCGCCGCGGCCGGGAGCGGATGGTCGCGCGCTCTTCCCAGGTGTCGGCGAAGGATTGGTAGTCGAGGGCGTTCATGCGCTCACCCCGATCGCCGATTCGGCCATGCTCAGGCGCAGCCCGTCCCACAGGGCGATGCGGCTGTCCACCGCGGCGATGGCCGCCGCGTACACCTCCTGCTGGCGTTGCGGGTCGCCAGCCACCAGCCGCTGCAGCAGCTGTTCCGCGGCCGGGCCGTGGTCGTCGGAGTCGACTTCGATATGGCGTTGCAGGTAGTAGCGAAAGGTCGGCGCCTGCTCGATACCGATGCCCCAGTCGTCGAGGATGCGCTGGAACATCCGCGGGATGACGCTTTCCCGGCCATGGAGAAAGGCCGCCGCCACGCAATGGGCCGGCGCCTGCACGGCGGTGTGCACGGTCTGGCGGACAAAGGCGCTGGCAGCCGGGTCGGCGTCGACGCTGTGCAGGGCGGTGTCGAAACTCACGCCCTCCTGTTGCAGCGCGACGAAGCGTTCCACGACCCCGGTGGTGGCGCCGACTTCGCGCATGGCATCCAGGTACAGCTCGAAATGGCTGTAATGGCCTTGCCCGGGGCGATCGTCGGACTCTTCGCCGAGCACGATCTCGTTGATCAGCCGCGCGGCGCGAGGGTCCCGCGGTGGCAGCCAGGGCAGGCGCACGCAGGTCAGTTCCTGTTGCAGGCGCTTGGTCAGCGACATGAAGTCCCACACGGCGAAAACATGGGCCTGCATGAAGCGTTGAAGAACTGCGAGTGTGTTGATTTCGGCAAAAATGGGATGAGTGCTGAGTGTGGCTTTCTTGGCGTCGAGAAGTTCTTTGTTGGCGTTCATTTGGGCTGCCTGTCTGAGATGTTCAAGTGTGTTTGATTGGCCGATTAGTTGCGGCTCGTATAGGTGTTTTAACCAGTGCTTATTTGTTGCGGGCGAGCAGGGGCCTCAAACCTGAGTTGATAATCTGGAAAGTTTTATAGTGCTGGCCTGTCTATCCGTTAAAGAACTGTCGTCTTGGCGTTATGGGCTTGAGAGAGCCAATAAAGCCGAGGCTTGCCAGGTGCTCATGAACGGCTGCTCGACGTTGTTTAATGTCGGCGAGAAAAAACTAATACAGGAGAAAGTGTCGGGCAAGTTGTTTTTATAATACTTTTCAAACTTGTATTTTTGTCGTGCGACAAGTTGCTGCAAGACTTCTGGTTAAAGTTTTGTTGGGATGAAGTTGCCCTTTCCGACTTATATAAGTCAGAATTTTTAACGCTGAGTGAATGCCTCACTCGAAGCAAACTTCGAAGCGCTGAGTTGAAGTCGTTGAATATCTGGGAGAAGGCATGCGGGAGCCGATCCCGGTCATGCCCTCCAGTCGCTGGGCTCCTTGCGTGGGTCTGCAGATCGACGTGTGCGGGCAAGCCTGCGCGCCGCTCACGTCCCTTTTTCAGTCGGCGACAGCAAGAGTGGGCCCAAATCGCCGGCTGAGCCATCGTCGGCGGGCCTGTGAGGGCAGGAGCGGGGGAGGAAGACGGCGGATTATTCGCCGAGCAGGCCCAGGTGGATATTGATGATCTGCAGCAGGCGCTGGCGCTGGGACTTGATGAAGAAGTGATTGCCGGCCACCTCGATCAGCTCGAACTCACGGCGGGTGAATTCGCGCCAGTTGGCCATGTTGCTGGCGGGGGCCAGCGGGTCCTCGCTGCCATAGAAGGCGGTGAGGGGAATGTCGAGGTTGCCGCTCGACAGATCGCGCCAGGATTCGAACAGCTTCAGGTCGGCGCGCAGCAGCGTTTCGTACTGGTTCCGGCTGGCCTGGTCGCGGGGGATTTCGATCGGCGTGGCGCCCAGCGACAGCATGGCTTCCTGGAAGGGCGCCGCGGGCAGCATGTGCAGCAACGGCCGGGGCGATGGGTAGTCGGGGCTGCGGCAGGCGGAAATGAACAGGTGGCGGGTCTGGCCGGGGTAGTGCGCCTGGGCGTGCTTGGCGGTTTCGTAGGCCAGCATCCCGCCCAGGCCATGGCCGAACAGGGCGTGGGGCTTGGCCAGCAGAGGGCGCAGTGCAGAGAAGGTGTCGGCCAGCAGCCGCGGCCAGTCATCGAGCGGGGTTTCGGCCTGGCGGCTGCCGTGGCCGGGCAGTCGCACCAGCACCAGCTCGATGTGTCCGCCCAGCCCCGTGGACCAGTTGCGCAGTTGTTCCGGGTCCGCGCCGGTCTGCGCAAAGCAGATGAGTCGGGTTTTCGCCGGCTCGCCGGAGTTGAGCACCATCAGCCATTTGTCATTGCGCGCGTGCACTGCTTTTCCTTAAGCCGGTGTGCCGGTCATTGAATGTTGCATGGTGGCCGCGTCATGCCGCCGTTGTCGCTGTCAGCCCTCGGCGGTCCGTTCGAGGTAGTCGCGAATGGTCTTCGCGGCCTTTTCCAGATGGCCGCGCAGCACCTCCACCGCTCGCTCGACGTCCTTGGCCTCGGCGGCGTCGGTCATGGCGTTGTGGTCGTCCTGGGTCAACTTGCCCAGGCCCATGGAGGACAGATGGAAGCGCAAGAAGCGTTCTTCCTCGTTCAACTCGAGCTCGATCAGGCGCAGTAGCTTCTGGTTCGGCGCCCGGTGGTACAGCGACATGTGGAACAAGCGGTTGAGACGGCCGATTTCGGCGTGGTCGGTTTCGTTTTCCAGCTGCGCGATGTAGCCACGGGCCTGGGCGATGTCCTCGGCGTCGAGCAGCGGGATCGACAGGCGCAGCGCCTCCAGTTCCAGCAGCAGGCGCAGGCCGTAGGTTTCCACCGCGTCATAGCCGATCAGCTCGGCGACCACCGCGCCTTTGTGCGGTACCACATGCAACAGCGATTGCGCTTCGAGCTGGCGCAAGGCCTCGCGCACCGGCATGCGGCTGACGCCGAAGAGGTCGGCCAGATCCTGCTGGCGCAGCGCCGTGCCGCTGGGCAGGCGGCCGTCGAGAATCGCCGCGCGCAGGGTTTCCTCGATCACCGAGCGCGCGAGGTGGGCGGGGATCGGCCCGCTGACTGCGATCTTGCTCAAGGGCCTCGGTTTTTCTGTCACGTTAACGCTATCCTGTTTTCTGAGGTTTGGATCCAATGGACGCTAGATAGCCCCCTGCAGCTTGTCAAACCAGCCGTCTGGGCCCTGTCATGGATTTTGCCGGCGCTGATTCTCGGGGCAGCCCTCCTGAGGCTCAAGCACTGGCCGATAAACGAACAGGTCCCTGCTTTCAGCTTAGCGTCTCCAGAGGGGCTGTGATTGTAAGGTGCCATTGTCTTTTGGCGGACCAACCTGCACCATCCTTCGACCCACGACAGCTCCCATGGACTCTTCGCATTGGCGGCACGTTTAGCTCTTTCTCGGACCCTGCGCTGGCTGTTTTCGGCGCTGCTGCTGGCCGGCTTGCTGCTGGGTGGTCTGCAGGCCGATTGGGACTTTTCGCAGATCAGCCGCCGCGCCACCGCACTGTACGGGCCGCTGGGCGAAGGGCAGAAGCGCATCGACGCCTGGCAGCAGCTGCTGGCGACCCAGAACCAGGCCAGCGAGATGGAACAGCTCAAGGTGGTCAACCTGTTCTTCAACAAGAACATGCGCTACGTGGAAGACATCGACCTGTGGCATCAGGTGGATTATTGGGAAACCCCGGTCGAGGCCCTGTGGAAGGGCGCCGGCGATTGCGAGGACTATGCGATCGCCAAGTATTTCAGCCTGCGCCACCTCGGTGTTTCCAGTGACAAGCTGCGCATCACCTACGTCAAGGCCCTGCGCCAGAACCGCGCGCACATGGTGTTGACCTACTATTCAAGCCCGGAGGCCATGCCGTTGGTCCTCGACAGCCTGATCGACGCCATCCAGCCGGCCAGCCAGCGTACCGACCTGCTGCCGGTGTACGCCTTCAATGCCGAGGGCCTGTGGCTGCCCGGCAAGGGCAGCAAGAAAGTCGGTGACACCAAGCGCCTGTCCCGGTGGCAGGACGTGTTGAAGAAAATGCAGGCCGAAGGTTTTCCGGTCGAGACGACTCACTAGGAGCACGAGCTCAGATGTCTTTGTTCAAACAACTGTTGATCGCAATCTGTCTGTTCCTGGTGGTCGCCTTCAGCGGCAGCTTCATGGTCAGCCTGGAAAGTTCGCGCACCCAGTACGTCAACCAGCTGCGTTCCCATGCCCAGGACGCGGCCACGGCGCTGGCCTTGTCCCTGACCCCGAACATCGACGACCCGGCGATGGTCGAGCTGCTGGTCAGCTCGATTTTCGACAGCGGCTACTACTCGAGCATCCGCGTGATCAACCAGGTCACTGAAGAGGTCATGGTCGAGCGCAGCGGCACGCCCGAGGTCAGCGACGTACCGGACTGGTTCGTCAAGCTGATCGGCCTGGAGCCGGCCGGCGGTGATGCCCTGGTCAGCCGTGGCTGGCAACAGGCGGCGCGGGTCGAAGTGGTCAGCCATCCGATGTTCGCCGTCGCCAAGCTCTGGCAAAGCGCCCTGGGCAGCCTCGGCTGGCTGCTGCTGTGCGGTGCCGTGAGCGCGGTGCTGGGGGCCTTGCTGCTGCGCCGCCAGCTCAAGCCGCTGGACTACATGGTGCAGCAATCCCACGCCATTGCCCGCCGCGAATTCCTCAGCCTGCCCGAGTTGCCGCGCACGCCGGAACTGCGCCGCGTGGTGCAGGCGATGAACCAGATGGTCGAGAAACTCAAGGCGCTGTTCCAGGAACAGGCCGAGCGCAGCGAAAGGCTGCGGGTCGAGTCCTACCAGGACAACCTGACCGGCCTGGCCAACCGTCGTTACTTCGAGATGCAGCTCAATGCCCGGGTGAGCAACCCGGAACAGGCCAGCTCCGGCTACCTGCTGTTGCTGCGGGTCAAGGACCTGGCCGGCCTGAACCAGCGCCTGGGCGGGCAGCGCACCGACCAGCTGCTGCAGGCGGTGGGCGAACAATTGCAGCGTGAATGCGCGCGCTACCCGGAAACCCACAACCTGGTGACCCGCATCCGCGGTGGTGAATTTGCCGTGCTGGCGCCGGGGCTGGTGCGCGAAGAGGCGCTGCAGCTGGCGCAGAACCTGGAAAACGCCTTGGCCAGCCTGCACGCCACCGGCGCCACCGATGTGGCGTCCGTGGCCTCCATCGGCCTGGCGCCTTTCGTCCATGGCGACTCACCGCAGGCGGTGCTCGGCCTGGGCGACCAGGCCCTGGCCCAGGCCGAGGCCCAGGGCGACACGAGCTGGGCCTGCCTGGACCACGACGCGGCGGCCAGCGTCGGCGACGACCATCACGCCTGGCACACCCTGCTGGACGGAGCCTTGAGCCAGCAGCGGTTCGAACTGTACTTCCAGCCGGTGGTCGCGACCCGCGATACCGTGCTGGTGCTGCATTACAAGGTGCTGTCGCGCTTGCTCGACGAGCAGGGCCAGACCATTGCCGCCGGACGCTTCCTGCCGTGGCTGGAGCGCTTTGGCTGGACCTCGCGCCTGGACCTGCTGATGCTCGAACAGGTGCTCAAGCAGATGGCCAGGCATCAGGACTCGCTGGCATTGAACCTGTCGGCCGCGACCCTGGCCGACCCGCAGGCCTTGAACAAGGTGTTCGAGATCCTGCGCCAGCACTCCAGCCTGGGGCCGCGCCTGACCCTGGAGATCGGCGAAGAGCAGTTGCCTGAACAAGCGCTGCTGGAACAACTGACCCGCCGCCTGCGCGAGCTGGGTTTCTCCCTGAGCCTGCAGCGTTTCGGCGGGCGCTTCAGCATGATCGGCAACCTGGCGCGCCTGGGCCTGGCCTACCTGAAGATCGACGGCAGCTACATCCGCGACATCGACCAGGAAAGCGACAAGCGCCTGTTTATCGAAGCCATCCAGCGCGCCGCCCACAGCATCGACCTGCCGCTGATTGCCGAGCGCGTGGAAACCGAAGGGGAGTTGCAGGTGATTCGCGAGATGGGCCTGTACGGCGTCCAGGGCCGTCTGGTCGGCGAGCCCGCGCCCTGGCGCTGAGGCGCTGAACGAAGATCGCCGGTCAGCGGCACCCGCGCAAGTGCGGGAACCGCTGGCCGGCGATTATCAGATCAGGCCGGTTTCGTCGTCGTTGATCAGGTGGCTCAGGCCACCCAGCGCCTCACGCGCCTGGGTCCGGTCCATCAGCTTGGCCTGGGCCGCCGGTGGCAGGTCGGTGACGCGGATCACGCCCTTGCTGGTCAGCACCTGAATCAAGTCGTCGAGTACCCGGATCATTTCCAGGTCGCTCTGCTTGAGTTGTTTCAGGCTGACTTCCACCACCTCGTTGGCGAACCACTGCTGGATCTCATTGTGGTCGGCCGCCAGTGTTTCCGTGGCCTCGGCGTAAGGTGTGGCCTCCACGCGAACCAGTTGGCCCTGTGCATCGCGTTGCACGTAGAACATGGGGAATCCCTCTAGATATGGTCCGGCATCATGCTGTCAGCAGCATAGGCCACCGGCGCGCTTTGGTCGCGAGTATGCGACGTGGCGGCACAATCGTCACGGTGGGAAGAACCGGCCACCCAGGACGGGTGGCCGGTCGACCGTGGATCAGCTGTTGTTGTGATCGATCTTGATGGTCGGGTCGCTACCGGCGATCAGCGAGTTGATGTTGGTGTTGGACCAGTTGTTGCCCTCCAGCTTGATCGTCACGTCCGCGTTGGCGATGCCGCCGGCCGCGTTGAGCTTGCCTTCGGAACTGACCTGCAGGGTCGAGGTACCGTCTACTGTGGTGATCTTCAGGAAGTTGTCGATGGTACTGGCGCTCTCGCCCTGCAACAGGTCCCGCAGGTCGATACGGTCGCCTTCGCTGGCCTTGAAGTCCTTGATCACGTCATTACCGGTGTCGCCGGCCTTCCAGACGAAGGTATCGGCACCCGAGCCGCCGATCAGGATGTCATTGCCCGCGCCACCGATCAGCGTGTCGTTGCCGGTACCGCCCAACAGGATGTCGTTGCCCTTGCCACCGTCGAGCAGGTCGTTGCCGCCCTGGCCGAAGATGATGTCGTTGCCGGTGCCGCCCAGCAGCGTGTCATTGCCGTCATGGGCCCCGGACACATCGAAGTCGGTGTAGTGCTCGGTGATGTACTGGTGCACGTTGCTGGTGGTGACGCTGCTCGCGGCCACGCCGGTCTTCTGCGCCACGAAGGCCTGCATGGCCTGGTAGCCCTCGCCGGCGATGCCGTTGAAGCTCACCAGGTCGCCGAAGATGATGTCGTTGCCGTTGCCGCCGTTGACCGTGTCGGCTCCCGGCATGGTCGCTTCGGTATGGCCGAGGATAGCGTCGGCCAGGTTCGACGGGTCGATATTGGTCTGTGGGGTGCTGTCGGTGTCGTACGGCCGCAGGTCGTTGAGGCTGACGTCGTTGTTCAGGCCGATCGCTTCCACCTGCGACAGGTTGCTCAGCAGGGCGAAGCCGCTGGTGGAGTTGCTGGTGGTGGCGTTGTTGGTGTAGCTGCCCGCACCGCCCAGGCTGGACAGTTCATAGGTGCCATCGCCCTGGGCATGCAGGGTGCCAGCGTTGTAACTGGACCAGCTGCCCCAGGCCTGCGTCCATACCGTGACGCTGCCGCTGCTGTTGATATCGATCAGGTGCGTGCTGTCCGGTTGCAGCCGGACGGTATCGCCCAGCTGATAGTTGCTGGTCGTGATCACGTTATCGAGCCTGACGCTGCCGTACAGGATCGGGTTGGTCTGCTCGCCGGTCTGGTAGAACGTCGGTTTGCCGTCGGTGATGAAGTACGTCAGGTTGGTGGCGTTGGTATTGCTGGTAGCCGCGCTGCTCTGGAAGAAGTTGGCCGTGGTCTTGAACACGTCCTCGTAGTTGGTGCCGCCGCCGGACGCCATGCTGTCCAGAATCGCCTTGAGCTGGGTCAGGGCGTTCGGATCGTTGAGGTTTACCGAGACCTGTTTGTTGACCTGGGTATCGAAGTCCGCCAGGAAGATATTCACGGTGCCCGAGGTGCTGCTGCCCAGGCTGTTTTTCAGGGTGTTGAACACCGTGGTCAGCGAGTTCTTGGCGGCGGTGAGCGAGGCATCGCTCATGCTGCCGGAGCTGTCGACCATGAACGCGATGTTGTAGTTCTTGCCTTGCACCACGTTCAGGCCGGCGACGTCGGCGACCATGATGTCGTTGCCCTCGGTGCCGACGAAGTTGTCGTCGCCCGCCGTGGCGACGCTGGCGCTGTAGGTTGCCGGGTACACCGTGACCGGGATCTGCGCGGTGCTGCTGGCCGAGCCGCCCAGGGACTCGGTGGAGGTCGAGGTCACGGTCAGGTTGAACGAGCCGTTGTAGTGCGACGGCGGGGTCAGGGTCAGGGTACCCAGGTTCCAGCCGGTGACATTGACTTCGCTGACGCTGCTGCCCGCGGTGAAGGTATGACCGGCGCCATCGCTGAGCACCGAGCCGGCCGGAATGCCGCCGATCTTCACGCTCAGGCTTTCCGAGCCATCGGTATCGGTCAGGGCGGTGGTGATCTTCGACAGCTTGACGCTGCCACCTTCGGCACCCTCGTTGAGCTTGTAGCCGTCGTAGTAGCCCTCGCCGTTGCTGCCGTGCAGCTCGGAAAGGGTGACGCCGGCATTGTTCAGCGCGGTTTCGTTCGGGTACATCGGGATGTTGGTGTTGCTCAGGTCGACCGGTGTGCTGCCATTGACCGACAGGTTGACGTCATAGGTGCCCGGGCCGCTCTGGTTGGCGTGGTAGATGTCCAGGGTGTAGTAGCCGCTGGTGGTCGGGGTGAACGAACCGCTGATGCTGCCACCGGCCCCCCAGGTCGCGGTGGCCACGTTCTTGCCGCCGATGGTGATCAGCAGGCTGTCGTCGCCGACACCGCTGAAGCTATAGGTCTTGCCGGCTTCGAGGTAGATCAGGCCGGAGGTCTTCGAGCCGCTGCCGCCGGCCACGCTGGCGTCGGACTGGGCGTTGGTCACCGTCGTGCTGCTGGTCGGGTTGCCGGAGTTGTTGAACACGGTTTTCAGCGCATCGCCGGTGATGCCGTTGCCGTTGGTGCCCAGGCCGCTGAGGCTGCTCCAGGACTCCTTGAGCAGGCCGATGGAGTTCACGCTGTTGCTCGCCACGCCCAGGGTCGGCGCATCGGCCACCGGAGTGATGTCGATCTTCACGGTGCCGGTGGTGCCCAGGGCCTGGCCGTCGGTTGGCTGGAACTTGATCTGCGCGTAGTCGGCCTGCTGGTTGCCCACGCCGCTGCCGTTGTAGCCGTCGACACCCGACTCGTTGGCATCCGGGGTGAAGCGCAGCTTGCCGGCGTCGATATCGGCCTTGCTGAAGGTCTGGTTGCTGGCCACGTCCTTCCAGGTCGAGCCGTCGAGGTATTGCAGCTTGCCGTCGCCCGGCAGTTGGGTGATTTTCACCCCGAGGCTGGCCGCAGGGCTGTCCACATCGCTGACGCCGAAGGTGGCCCAGGTCAGGGTCAGGGCGGTGTCTTCGGTACCGGTCACGGCGCCGCCGGTGGCCACTGGCGCGTCGTTCACCGCCACCACGTTGACCGTGGTGGTGGCGACGTTGGAGTAGTTGCTGCCATCGGTCACCGTCACGGTGATGGTCCGCGGCGTGGTGCTCGGGTCCTCACTGTTGTTGGTGAAGGTGATGTTCTTGATCTGCTGCATGTAGTCGGCCAGCGTCGCATTGCCGGACAGGGTCAGGGTGATGGTGCCCGCCTGGCTGTTGGCATTGATGGTGATGCCGTTGACGCTGTTGCCCAGGTTCAGCGAGTCGCCCGGCTGACGGTTGGTCAGCACGATGGTGGCGCCGGTCAGCATCGTGCTGTCCGGGTCGGTGATCGACAGGTCGGTATCGCCAATGGACACGCCTGGGCCGCTGGTGCCTTCGGTGAAGGTCACCTTGTAGTCGGCCCCGGTAGCGCCGCTGGAGTTGTTGGCATCCAGGTCGAGGACCGGTGGCGCATCGTTGTCGATGATCGAGGTGGTGACGCTGCCATTGGTGCCGCTGACCACCAGGTTCTCGAAGTTGCCGCCGGTGGCCGAGTCGATCTTGACCACGAAGTTTTCCGTGCCCTCGGTGATCTTGTCGTCGAGGGTGGCAACGTTGAAGCTGGCGCTGCTGGAGCCCGCCGGGATCTTCACGGTGTACACGCCGGTGAAGTCCGAGCCGTCGGCGGCAGTGCCGCTGTAGCTGATCTTCAGGGTGACCTCGGTTTGCGCCGGGCTGGTCAGGCTGACGGTGTAGGTCGCGGCCTGGCCTTCGGTGACCGAGGTGCTGCCGTTGATGCTCGCAGTGGTGGTATTGATGGTGTCGGTGACGCTGGTCACGGCCGGCGTGGTGCTTGGCACCAGGTTCTCGAAGTTGCCGCCGGTGGTGCTGGCGATACTGGCGCTGACGTTGCCGGCATCGATGTACACATCGTCGCTCGGTGCGGCCACGGTCACGCTGCCGCTGGTGGCGCCGGCGGCGATGTTGATCACCGCGCCGTTGCTCAGGGTCACGGTCACCGGAGTGCCCGCGGCGTTGGTCAGGGTGGCGGTGTAGACGATCGATCCGCCCTCGGCCACGGTGTTGGTGGCGCTGAGGGTCAGGGACGTGGTGTCCGGCGTATCGGTGACCGTGGTGTTGGCCGGATTGCTGTCGACCGCCAGTTTTTCGTAGTTGCCGCCGGTGGCGTTGGTGATGGTGGTGCTCAGGGAGCTGCCACCCACCAAGGCATCGTTAGGCGCCACGAAATTCACGGTACCGCTGCTGGCGCCGACCGGAATGGTGATGGTCTGGCCATTGGACAGAGTGACCACGACCGGCGAACCGGTTACTGGAGCGGTGACCGACGCGGTGTAAACCACGGTGCCGCCTTCGGTCACATTCGAAGTCGCGGTGAGGCTGACGGTCGAGGTGTCGATGGTGTCGGTGACGTTGGTCACCGCCGGTGCAGTGCTAGGTACCAGATTCTCGAAGTTGCCACCGGTGGCGGTCTGGATCGTGGCTTGCACGGTGCCGGCGTCTTTGTAGACGTCATCGGCTGGAGCCGCAACGGTCACGGTGCCCGTGGTGGCGCCCGCTGCGATGGTAATCACTGCGCCGTTGCTCAGGGTCACGGTCACTGGCGTGCCCGCGGCGTTGGTCAGAGTGGCGGTGTAAACAATCGAGCCGCCCTCGGCCACGGTGTTGGTGGCGCTGAGGATCAGGTTGGTGGTGTCCGGGGTATCGGTAACCGAGGTGTCAGCAGGCTTGCTGTCGACATCGAGTTTTTCGTAGTTGCCGCCCGTTGCGCCAGTGATGGCGGTGCTCAGGGAACTGCCGCCGACCAGTGCGTCGTTTGGCGCAGTGAAGTTCACGGCGCCGGAGGATTCGCCCACCGGGATGGTGATGGTCTGGCCGTTCGACAGGGTTACCACGACCGGCGAGCCAGTCACTGGCGCGGTCACGGAGGCGGTGTACACCACCACGCCACCTTCAGCCACGGACGGCGTGGCGGTCAGGCTGACAGTCGACGTATCGATGGTGTCGGTCACATTGGTGACCGCAGGCGTGGTGCTCGGTACCAGGTTCTCGAAGTTACCGCCGGTGGCAGTCTGGATCGTGGCTTGCACGGTGCCGGCGTCTTTGTAGACGTCATCGGCTGGAGCGGCCACGGTCACGGAACCCGTAGTTGCACCGGCGGCAATAGTAATCACCGCGCCGTTGCTCAGAGTGACGGTCACTGGCGTACCAGCGGCATTGGTCAGGGTGGCGGTGTAAACGATCGAACCGCCTTCTGCCACGGTATCGGTCGCTGTCAGGCTCAGATTGGTGGTGTCCGGGGTGTCGGTAACCGAGGTTTCAGCTGGTTTGCTATCAACGTCGAGTTTTTCGTAGTTGCCACCGGTGGCGCCGGTGATGGTGGTGCTCAGGGAGCTGCCGCCGGCCAAGGCATCGTTAGGCGCGACGAAGTTCACAGTACCACTGCTGGCGCCGACCGGAATGGTGATGGTCTGGCCGTTGGAAAGGGTGACGACGACCGGCGAGCCGGTGACCGGAGCAGTCACGGAGGCGGTGTAAACCACGGTGCCGCCTTCGGCGACGCTAGGAGTAGCGGTCAGGCTGACGGTCGAGGTATCGATAGTATCAGTGACGTCAGTCACTGCCGGCGTGGTGCTCGGCACCAGGTTTTCAAAGTTGCCACCGGTGGCAGTCTGGATCGTGGCTTGCACGGTGCCGGCGTCTTTGTAGACGTCATCGGCTGGAGCGGCCACGGTCACGGAGCCCGTGGTTGCGCCGGCGGCGATGGTGATCACCGCGCCATTGCTCAGGGTCACGGTCACCGGAGTGCCCGCGGCATTGGTCAGGGTAGCGGTGTAAACGATCGAACCACCTTCAGCGACGGTGTCGGTCGCTGTCAGGCTGAGGGTAGTGGTATCCGGAGTATCGGTAACCGAGGTGTCGGCAGGCTTGCTGTCGACATCGAGTTTTTCGTAGTTACCACCGGTGGCGCCAGTGATTGTGGCGCTCAGGGAGCTGCCGCCCGCCAGGGCATCGTTTGGCGCGGTGAAGTTCACGGTGCCGGACGACTCACCCACCGGGATGGTGATGGTTTGTCCGTTGGATAGGGTGACGACGACCGGCGAACCAGTAACCGGCGCGGTCACGGAGGCGGTGTAAACAACAACGCCGCCTTCGGCCACGGACGGCGTGGCCGTCAGCGAAACAGTGCTGGTGTCGATGGTGTCGGTCACATTGGTGACCGCAGGCGTGGTGCTCGGCACCAGGTTCTCGAAGTTACCGCCGGTGGCGGTCTGGATCGTGGCTTGCACGGTGCCGGCGTCTTTATAGACGTCATCGGCTGGAGCCGCGACGGTGACGGAGCCAGTGGTGGCGCCGGCCGCGATGGTAATCACCGCGCCATTGCTCAGGGTCACGGTTACCGGAGTGCCCGCGGCATTGGTCAGGGTAGCGGTGTAAACGATCGAACCACCTTCAGCGACGGTGTCGGTCGCTGTCAGGCTGAGGGTAGTGGTATCCGGAGTATCGGTAACCGAGGTATCAGCCGGCTTGCTGTCGACATCGAGTTTTTCGTAGTTACCACCGGTGGCGCCAGTGATTGTGGCGCTCAGGGAGCTGCCGCCCGCCAGGGCATCGTTTGGCGCGGTGAAGTTCACGGTGCCGGACGACTCACCCACCGGGATGGTGATGGTTTGTCCGTTGGATAGGGTGACGACTACTGGCGAACCAGTAACCGGCGCGGTCACGGAGGCGGTGTAAACCACGGTGCCGCCTTCGGCCACGGACGGCGTGGCCGTCAGCGAAACAGTGCTGGTGTCGATGGTGTCGGTCACATTGGTCACCGCCGGCGTGGTGCTCGGCACCAGGTTTTCGAAGTTGCCGCCAGTGGCGTCCTGGATGGTCGCTTCGACCTTGCCGGCGTCCTTGTACACGTCATCGGCTGGCGCCGCGACGGTGACGGAGCCGGTAGTGGCGCCGGCCGCAATGGTAATCACCGCGCCGTTCGACAGAGTCACGGTCACCGGAGTACCGGCAGCGTTAGTCAGGGTCGCGGTGTAAACGATCGAACCACCTTCAGCAACAGTGTCGGTCGCTGTCAGGCTCAGATTGGTGGTGTCCGGGGTGTCGGTCACCGAGGTATCAGCCGGCTTGCTGTCGATAGCCAGCTTCTCGTAGTTGCCACCCGTAGCGTCCTTGATGGTGGTGCTCAGGGAGCTGCCACCCGCCAGGGCATCGTTTGGCGCCGTGTAATTCACAGTACCGGAGGACTCGCCCACTGGGATGGTGATGGTCTGGCCGTTCGACAGGGTTACCACGACCGGCGAACCGGTCACTGGCGCGGTCACGGAGGCGGTGTAAACCACGGTGCCGCCTTCGGCGACGTTAGGCGTCGCGGTCAGGCTGACAGTCGACGTATCGATGGTGTCGGTCACGTCGGTAACGGCTGGAGTCGTGCTCGGAACCAGATTCTCGAAGTTGCCGCCGGTGGCATCCTGGATGCTCACCTCAACCTTGCCGGCATCCTTGTACACATCGTCCGCAGGGGCGGCGACGGTGACAGAACCGGTGGTGGCACCGGCGGCAATGTTGATTACGGCACCGTTCGACAGGGTCACGGTTACCGGCGTGCCGGCCGCATTGGTCAGGGTTGCGGTGTAAACGATCGATCCACCTTCGGCGACGGTGTCAGTCGCCGTCAGGCTCAGATTGGTGGTGTCCGGGGTGTCGGTAACCGAGGTGTCGGCAGGTTTACTGTCGACATCGAGCTTCTCGTAGTTGCCGCCAGTCGCACCGGTGATGGTCGCACTCAAGGAGCTGCCGCCCGCTAGGGCATCGTTTGGCGCCGTGTAATTCACAGTACCGGAGGACTCGCCCACTGGGATGGTGATGGTCTGGCCGTTGGACAGGGTTACCACTACAGGCGAACCGGTCACTGGAGCAGTCACGGACGCGGTGTAAACCACGGTACCGCCTTCAGCCACAGATGGAGTAGCGGTTAGCGACACAGTCGAAGTGTCGATGGTGTCGGTCACGTCGGTGACGGCTGGAGTCGTGCTCGGCACCAGACTCTCGAAGTTGCCGCCAGTAGCAGTTTTGATTGTGGCTTCTACGGTACCGGCATCTTTGTAGACGTCGTCCGCAGGAGCGGCCACGGTCACGGAGCCAGTCGTAGCGCCGGCGGCGATGGTAATCACTGCGCCGTTGGAGAGCGTTACGGTCACCGGAGTGCCCGCGGCGTTGGTCAGGGTAGCGGTGTAAACGATCGAACCGCCTTCAGCCACAGTGTCTGTCGCGCTGAGGGTCAGATTGGTGGTGTCCGGGGTATCGGTAACCGAGGTCTCGGCAGGTTTACCGTCGACGTCCAACTTCTCGTAGTTGCCGCCGGTTGCACCGGTAATGGTGGTGCTCAGGGAGCTACCGCCGGCCAGGGCATCGTTTGGTGCAGTGAAGTTCACAGTGCCCGACGACTCGCCGACCGGGATGGTGATGGTCTGGCCATTCGACAGCGTCACCACGACTGGCGAACCGGTCACTGGCGCGGTCACGGAGGCGGTGTAAACCACGGTACCGCCTTCAGCCACAGATGGAGTAGCGGTTAGCGACACAGTCGAAGTGTCGATGGTGTCGGTCACGTCGGTGACGGCTGGAGTCGTGCTCGGAACCAGGTTCTCGAAGTTGCCGCCTGCAGCATCGTTGATGCTGACTTCGACTTTGCCGGCATCCTTGTACACATCATCAGCTGGAGCGGCCACGGTCACGGTGCCGGTGGTGGCGCCGGCGGCGATGGTGATTACCGCGCCATTGCTCAGAGTCACGGTCACAGGCGTGCCCGCGGCGTTGGTCAGGGTGGCGGTGTAAACGATCGAGCCACCTTCTGCCACGGTATCGGTCGCAGTCAGGCTGAGGGTAGTGGTATCCGGCGTATCGGTAACCGATGTGTCGGCAGGCTTGCTGTCGACATCGAGTTTTTCGTAGTTGCCGCCGGTGGCGCCAGTGATGGTGGTGCTCAGGGAGCTGCCACCCGCCAAGGCATCGTTTGGTGCGGTGAAGTTCACGGTGCCGGACGACTCACCCACCGGAATGGTGATGGTCTGCCCATTCGATAGGGTGACCACGACCGGCGAACCGGTCACTGGCGCGGTCACGGAGGCGGTGTAAACCACGGTGCCGCCTTCGGCCACAGATGGAGTAGCGGTCAGCGAAACAGTGCTGGTGTCGATGGTGTCGGTCACGTCGGTGACAGCCGGTGTGGTGTTCGGCACCAGGTTCTCGAAGTTGCCGCCTGCAGCATCGTTGATGCTGACTTCGACTTTGCCGGCATCCTTGTACACATCGTCCGCTGGGGCGGCGACGGTGATAGAACCAGTAGTAGCGCCTGCAGCGATGGTGATCACCGCGCCATTGCTAAGAGTTACGGTTACCGGAGTCCCGGCCGCGTTGGTCAGGGTGGCGGTGTAAACAATGGAGCCACCTTCTGCCACGGTATCGGTCGCAGTCAGGCTGAGGGTAGTGGTGTCCGGGGTATCGGTAACCGATGTGTCGGCAGGCTTGCTGTCGACATCGAGTTTTTCGTAGTTGCCGCCGGTGGCGCCAGTGATGGTGGTGCTCAGGGAGCTGCCACCCGCCAAGGCATCATTGGGCGCAGTGAAGTTCACGGTGCCGGAGGATTCACCTACCGGAATGGTGATGGTCTGCCCATTCGATAGGGTGACCACGACCGGCGAGCCGGTGACTGGAGCGGTGACCGATGCGGTGTAAACCACGGTGCCGCCTTCGGCCACAGATGGAGTGGCGGTCAACGAAACAGTGCTGGTGTCGATGGTGTCGGTCACGTCGGTGACAGCCGGTGTGGTGTTCGGCACCAGGTTCTCGAAGTTGCCGCCAGCGGTCTCTTTGATGCTGACTTCGACTTTGCCGGCATCTTTGTAAACGTCATCTGCGGGGGCTGCGACGGTCACGGAACCAGTAGTGGCACCTGCTGCGATAGTAATCACGGCGCCGTTGCTCAAGGTCACGGTCACTGGAGTGCCCGCGGCGTTGGTCAGGGTAGCGGTGTAAACGATCGAACCGCCCTCGGCCACGGTTTCGGTGGCGCTCAAGGTCAGGTTGGTGGTGTCCGGGGTATCGGTCACCGAGGTGTCAGCAGGTTTGCTGTCGACATCGAGTTTTTCGTAGTTGCCACCGGTTGCACCGGTAATGGTGGTGCTCAGGGAGCTACCGCCGACCAATGCATCATTGGGCGCAGTGAAGTTCACGGTGCCGGAGGATTCACCTACCGGAATGGTGATGGTCTGGCCGTTGGACAGGGTGACAACGACTGGCGAACCAGTAACCGGCGCAGTCACGGAGGCGGTGTAAACGACAACGCCACCTTCAGCTACAGACGGCGTTGCAGTCAGGCTGACGGTCGAGGTGTCGATGGTGTCAGTGACATCAGTCACAGCCGGAGTGGTGCTTGGAACGAGATTCTCGAAATTACCGCCAGCGGTCTCTTTGATGCTGACTTCGACTTTGCCGGCATCTTTGTAAACGTCATCTGCGGGGGCCGCGACGGTGACGGAACCGGTAGTGGCGCCCGCTGCGATGGTGATCACCGCGCCGTTGCTCAGGGTCACGGTCACCGGAGTGCCAGCGGCATTGGTCAGGGTTGCGGTGTAAACGATCGAGCCGCCTTCAGCGACAGTATCGGTCGCGCTGAGGGTCAGGCTGGTGGTGTCCGGGGTGTCGGTAACCGAGGTGTCGGCAGGTTTGCTGTCGACGTCGAGCTTCTCGTAGTTGCCGCCAGTCGCACCGGTAATGGTGGTGCTCAGGGAGCTACCACCCACCAAGGCATCATTCGGGGCTGTGAAGTTTACGGTGCCGGAGGATTCACCTACAGGGATGGTGATGGTCTGACCGTTGGACAGAGTGACGACTACCGGGGAGCCGGTTACTGGAGCGGTGACCGACGCGGTGTAAACCACGGTGCCACTCTCGGCGACGCTAGGAGTGGCGGTCAGGCTGACGGTCGAGGTGTCGATGGTGTCGGTCACATCGGTGACGGCAGGCGTGGTGCTTGGCACCAGGTTTTCAAAGTTGCCGCCGGTAGCGTCCTGAATGGTCGCTTCGACCTTGCCGGCATCCTTGTACACATCGTCAGCAGGCGCTGCGACGGTGACGGAGCCAGTGGTAGCGCCAGCTGCGATGGTAATCACTGCACCGTTCGACAGACTCACGGTTACAGGCGTACCGGCCGCATTGGTCAGGGTGGCGGTGTAAACGATCGAGCCACCCTCGGCGACAGTGTCAGTCGCCGTCAGGCTCAGAGTAGTAGTGTCCGGGGTGTCGGTCACCGAGGTGTCGGCAGGTTTGCTGTCGACGTCGAGCTTCTCATAGTTGCCACCGGTAGCACCGGTAATGGTGGTGCTCAAGGAGCTACCGCCAGCCAATGCATCGTTTGGCGCCGTGAAGTTCACGGTGCCGGAAGACTCGCCCACTGGAATGGTAATGGTCTGGCCGTTGGACAGAGTTACCACAACTGGTGAGCCAGTCACTGGTGCGGTCACGGAGGCGGTGTAAACCACAACACCGCCTTCATCCACGGATGGAGTCGCGGTCAGGCTGACAGTCGAAGTGTCGATGGTGTCAGTGACATCAGTCACAGCTGGGGTAGTGCTGGGTACCAGGTTCTCAAAGTTACCGCCTGCAGCATCCTTGATGCTGACTTCGACTTTGCCGGCATCCTTGTACACATCATCAGCTGGAGCCGCGACGGTGACGGAGCCGGTGGTTGCGCCGGCGGCGATGGTGATCACCGCGCCGTTGCTCAAGGTGACCGTCACAGGCGTGCCGGCCGCATTGGTCAGGGTCGCGGTGTAAACGATCGAACCGCCTTCGGCCACGGTTTCGGTGGCGCTCAAGGTCAGGCTGGTGGTGTCTGGCGTATCAGTAACCGATGTCTCGGCAGGCTTGCCGTCAACGTCCAGCTTCTCGTAGTTACCGCCCGTTGCTCCGGTGATGGTCGCGCTCAGGGAGCTGCCGCCGGCCAGGGCATCGTTCGGTGCCGTGATATTGACGGTACCGGAGGATTCACCCACCGGAATGGTGATGGTCTGGCCGTTGGACAGGGTGACCACGACTGGTGAACCTGTCACCGGCGCGGTCACGGAGGCGGTGTAAACCACGGTGCCGCCTTCGGCTACAGACGGCGTCGCGGTCAGGCTGACGGTCGACGTATCGATGGTGTCAGTGACATCAGTCACGGCCGGGGTAGTGCTGGGTACCAGGTTCTCGAAGTTGCCGCCTGCAGCATCTTTGATGCTGACTTCGACTTTGCCGGCATCCTTGTACACATCGTCAGCCGGGGCTGCGACGGTCACAGAGCCGGTGGTCGCACCGGCAGCGATTGTGATGATCGCACCGTTGCTCAAGGTCACGGTTACAGGCGTGCCGGCCGCATTGGTCAGCGTCGCGGTATAAACGATCGAACCGCCTTCAGCGACAGTGTCAGTCGCTGTCAGGCTAAGGGTGGTGGTATCTGGCGTATCGGTAACCGAGGTCTCGGCAGGCTTACCGTCGACGTCCAGCTTCTCGTAGTTGCCGCCGGTTGCACCGGTAATTGTGGTGCTCAGGGAACTACCGCCAGCCAGGGCATCGTTTGGTGCCGTGAAGTTCACGGTGCCGGAAGACTCACCCACTGGAATAGTGATGGTCTGTCCGTTGGACAAGGTCACGACTACTGGCGAGCCGGTCACTGGAGCCGTTACGGACGCGGTGTAAACCACGGTGCCACCCTCGGCGACGCTAGGAGTGGCGGTCAGGCTGACGGTCGAGGTATCGATAGTGTCGGTGACGTCAGTCACAGCTGGGGTAGTGCTCGGAACCAGGTTCTCGAAATTACCGCCAGCGGTCTCTTTGATACTGACTTCAACCTTGCCCGCATCCTTGTACACATCGTCCGCCGGGGCTGCGACAGTCACGGAGCCTGTGGTGGCACCCGCTGCAATGGTGATCACCGCACCGTTCGACAGAGTCACGGTGACTGGCGTGCCCGCAGCATTGGTCAAGGTCGCGGTGTAAACGATCGATCCACCTTCAGCGACAGTGTCGGTCGCAGTCAGGCTGAGGGTAGTGGTATCCGAAGTATCGGTAACCGAGGTCTCGGCAGGTTTGCTGTCGACATCGAGCTTCTCGTAGTTGCCACCCGTTGCAGCGGTGATCGTGGTGCTCAGGGAACTACCGCCTGCCAGGGCATCGTTTGGCGCGGTGAAGTTCACGGTGCCGGACGACTCACCCACTGGAATGGTGATGGTTTGTCCGTTGGACAGGGTCACCACGACTGGTGAACCGGTCACCGGCGCGGTCACGGAGGCGGTATAAACCACGATGCCGCCTTCGGCCACGGATGGAGTGGCTGTCAGCGAAACAGTGCTGGTGTCGATGGTGTCAGTGACATCGGTGACCGCTGGGGTGGTGCTCGGAACGAGGTTCTCGAAGTTGCCGCCCGTAGCATCCTTGATGCTGACTTCAACCTTACCAGCGTCTTTGTAGACGTCATCGGCTGGAGCAGCCACGGTTACGGTGCCCGTGGTGGCGCCGGCGGCGATGGTGATTACCGCGCCATTGCTCAACGTGACCGTCACAGGTGTGCCGGCGGCATTGGTGAGGGTCGCGGTGTAAACGATCGAACCACCTTCGGCCACGGTGTCTGTGGCGCTCAAGGTCAGGCTAGTGGTGTCCGGGGTGTCGGTCACCGAGGTATCGGCCGGCTTGCTGTCGACATCCAGTTTTTCGTAGTTACCGCCAGTCGCGCCAGTGATGGTAGTGCTCAGGGAGCTACCGCCAGCCAGGGCATCGTTTGGTGCGGTGAAGTTCACGGTGCCCGACGACTCGCCGACCGGAATGGTGATGGTCTGGCCGTTGGACAGAGTTACCACAACCGGCGAGCCGGTTACTGGAGCGGTGACCGACGCGGTGTAAATCACCACGCCACCTTCCGCGACGCTAGGAGTAGCGGTCAAGGAAACAGTGCTGGTGTCGATGGTGTCGGTCACGTCGGTGACGGCCGGTGTGGTGTTCGGCACCAGATTCTCGAAGTTCCCGCCTACGGCGTCTTTGATGCTGACTTCAACTTTGCCGGCATCCTTGTACACATCATCAGCTGGAGCCGCGACGGTGACGGAGCCGGTGGTTGCACCGGCAGCAATGGTGATCACTGCGCCGTTCGACAGGGTCACGGTTACCGGAGTGCCAGCGGCATTGGTCAGGGTCGCGGTGTAAACAATGGACCCACCCTCGGCGACGGTATCGGTCGCAGTCAGGCTGAGGGTAGTGGTATCCGGAGTATCGGTAACCGAGGTCTCGGCAGGCTTGCCGTCAACGTCGAGTTTTTCGTAGTTGCCGCCAGTCGCACCGGTGATGGTAGTGCTCAGGGAGCTACCGCCCGCCAGGGCGTCGTTTGGTGCGGTGAAGTTCACGGTGCCGGACGACTCACCCACTGGAATGGTGATGGTTTGTCCGTTGGACAGGGTCACCACGACTGGTGAACCGGTCACTGGGGCGGTCACGGACGCGGTGTAAACCACAGTGCCACCTTCAGCCACGGACGGCGTCGCGGTCAGCGAAACAGTCGACGTATCGATGGTATCGGTGACATCAGTCACAGCTGGGGTAGTGCTGGGTACCAGGTTTTCGAAGTTACCGCCTGCAGCATCCTTGATGCTGACTTCGACTTTACCGGCATCTTTGTAGACGTCATCGGCTGGAGCAGCCACGGTCACGGAACCCGCAGTTGCACCGGCGGCAATAGTAATCACTGCACCGTTCGACAAAGTCACGGTTACAGGCGTGCCAGCGGCATTGGTCAGAGTCGCGGTGTAAACGATCGAACCACCCTCGGCCACGGTGTCGGTGGCGCTGAGGGTCAGGTTGGTAGTGTCCGGCGTGTCAGTAACCGAGGTCTCGGCCGGTTTGCTGTCGACATCCAACTTCTCGTAGTTGCCACCGGTGGCGCCAGTGATGGTCGCGCTCAGGGAGCTGCCGCCCGCGAGGGCATCGTTCGGTGCCGTGATATTGACGGTACCGGAGGATTCACCCACTGGAATGGTGATGGTCTGGCCGTTGGACAGGGTCACCACAACAGGCGAGCCAGTCACTGGCGCAGTCACCGACGCGGTGTAAACCACAGTGCCGCCTTCAGCCACGGACGGCGTCGCGGTCAGCGAAACAGTAGAGGTGTCGATGGTGTCGGTGATGTCCGTCACCGCCGGCGTGGTGCTCGGCACCAGGTTTTCAAAGTTGCCGCCGCTGGCGTTCTGGATAGTCGCTTCGACCTTGCCAGCGTCCTTGTAGACGTCATCGGCGGGCGCCGCGACGGTCACAGAGCCCATGGTCGCGCCAGCGGCAATGGTGATCACTGCGCCGTTGCTCAGGGTCACGGTGACCGGCGTGCCGGCCGGGTTGGTCAGGGTGGCGGTGTAGACAATCGAGCCGCCTTCGGCGACCGAACCACTGGCCGACAGGCTCAGTCCGGTGTCGTCCACGGAGTCGGTGATGGTGGTTTGCGCCGGCGTGGTGTCGGGCGTCAGTTGTTCGAAGTTGCCACCGGTGGCGCCGGTAATGCTGGTGCTGACTGTGCTGCCGTTGTTGTAGACGTCATTGGCGGGGGTATCGACCACGACGGTGCCGACGGTTTTGCCGGCCTCGATCACGATGGTCGAGCCATTGGACAGGGTCACGGTAACCGGGGTCTGCGCCGGGTTGGTCAGGGTCGCGGTGTAGGTGATCTGGCCACCCTCCACAACGCTGCCGGTAGCGGTCAGGCTCAGGCCGGTGTTGTCCACCGAGTCGGTGATGGTGGTCTGTGCCGGCGTGGTGCTCGGTACCAGGTTCTCGAAGTTGCCGCCGGTGGCGCCGGTAATGCTGGTGCTGACCGTACTGCCGTTGTTGTAGACGTCGTTGGCCGGGGTATCGACCACCACGGTGCCGGTGGTTTTACCGGCGTCGATGGTGATGGTCGAACCGTTGGACAGGGTCACGGTGACCGGCGTCTGCGCGGGGTTGGTCAGGGTCGCGGTGTAGGTGATCTGGCCACCTTCGACGACGGTGCCGGTGGCCGACAGGGTCAGGCCGGTGGCATCCGGCGAGTCGGTGATGGTGGTCACCGCCGGCGTGGTGCTTGGCACCAGGTTCTCGAAGTTGCCGCCAGTGGTGCCGGTAATGCTGGTGCTGACCGTGCTGCCGTTGTTGTAGACGTCGTTGGCCGGGGTATCGACCACCACGGTGCCGACGGTCCGGCCGGCGTCGATGGTGATGATCGAGCCGTTGGACAGGGTCACGGTGACCGGCGTCTGCGCCGGGTTGGTCAGGGTCGCGGTGTAGGTGATCTGGCCGCCTTCGACGACGGTGCCGTTGGCGGTCAGGGTCAGGCCGGTGTTGTCCACCGAGTCGGTGATGGTGGTCACCGCCGGCGTCGGGTTCGGTACCAGGTTCTCGAAGTTGCCGCCGGTAGTCCCGGTAATGCTGGTGCTGACGGTGCTGCCATTGTTGTAGACGTCGTTCGGCGGGGTATCGACCACCACAGTGCCGACGGTCTGGCCGGCGTCGATGGTGATGGTCGAGCCATTGGACAGGGTCACGGTGACCGGGGTCTGCGCCGGGTTGGTCAGGGTCGCGGTGTAGGTGATCTGGCCACCCTCGGTCACGCTGGAGCCCGCGGTCAGGGTCACGGTGGTGGTGTCCACGGTGTCCGTGACCTGGGTGACGGCTGGCGTCGGGTCGACGGTCACGACCAGGCCACCGCCGCCGGTAGTACCGGTGACGCCCACGCTGATCTCTTTCGGGTCGTTGTAGACGGTGTCGTTCGGTGCCAGCGGCACGTTGACGGTGCCGGTCAGTTGCCCGGCCGGAATCACGATCACCGAACCGTTGGACAGGGTGATGGTCAGGCCGGTCAGCGGTGCCTGGGTCAGCGTGGCGGTGTACACCAGTACGCCGCCGGCTTCGGTAATGGTCGGGGTTGCGCTCAGGCTCAGGGTCGAGTCGCGCAGGATCTCGGTGGTAGTGCTGCTGTCATTGGTGGTCAGCGCACCGGTGGTGTCTTGCGCCGCGGTGCCCGCCGCACCGAGGCCCACGGTCGGGAAGCCGATGGTCGGGTCGACCCGGCCTGCCGTGGCGTCGAGCATCACGAAGCTGTGGCCGCCGCCCGCAGCGCCGCCGGTACCCGCGGCGGTCGGGCCGGCCGCGGTGGCTTCCAGCTCGGTAGTCGGGTCCGCGCCGGCGACGATTGCCTGCTGCAGCTCAGCGACTGACGGCGCAGCTTGCTCGGCGGCCTCGGCCAGGTCGGTGCTGGAGTCCGGAGCACTGCCGCTCCATTGCGTTTCGCGACCCAGGTCCAGGGTCCGGCCATCGGCCAGTTCCAGGCTGACGGCGCCCGCCAGGCCGGTATCGACCTGGTCGCCTACATACAGGCGATCACCCTCAACGAGTACGCGGCGAACCCCTTCGGGGGATACGACGAAAACTTGGCCAACAATGCTTTTGACGGTAGCAACAACACTGCTCATTGAGGATTCTCCGGGGGGTACCGTTCAGTAGACTTCCATGTTCCTGACGGGCATACGCCGACGCAGTCTGGACGTTCTTCAGAGTGTAGAAACACGTGATTTTGACGCGAACATTTGTCAATAAATTGGCTATATTTTTTTGCTATTAACCATATGCCAAACTATTGACCTTCTGAGTGTCATCCTAAACAATCGTCAAGGTAATGTCACATTGATATTCATGCGGCGACCTGTCTAAAAGTGTGTGACCCAGTTCATGGTTTGAACTTTCCGATATACGGTCATTCCGGTTGCCATCATCCGATGCAGCGCCTCGTTTTGCTGTGATTTGGGACAAGAAGTCCTGGGAACCCCTCTATGCGTCCGCAGTTGTTCAAAGCCTTACCCTTCGTACTCGCCGCCAGTTTCGCCCAAGCACAAACCCTGCCCGAAGCCATGCAGAAAGCGCTGGATGTCCATCCGGAAATCCAGGCCGCGGTGAATAGCCGCCTGGCAGCCGATTACCAGCTCAAAGCGGCCAAGGGCGGCTATTTGCCGCGGGTCGATTTGCTGGGCGGTTATGGTCGTGAAGGCACCGACAGCCCGACCACCCGTGCAGGATCGAGCAATCACTGGGAGACGCTGAACCGCAGCGAGTCAAGTTTACGTCTCCAGCAAATGGTTTTTGACGGTTTTGCCACCTCCAGCGAGGTGGGGCGTCAACAAGCCACCGTCAATTCCCGGGCGTACTCGTTGCTGGGCACTTCCGAGCGCACCGCGCTGACCGTGGCCCAGGTGTACCTGGATGTGCTGACCCGGCGCGAGTTCGTGCGCCTGGCCGAAGACAACATGCGCAATCACGAGCGCATCTACGATCAGATCCAGCTGCGCACCCAGCGCGGCGTCGGCAGCCGCGCCGACCTCGACCAGGCGGAGGCGCGCATGGCCCAGGCGCGCAACAACCTGATCACCGAACAGACCAACCTGGCCGATGCCCAGACCAACTACCTCAGCGCCGTCGGCCAGATGCCGGATCAGCTGGAGCGCCCGGTCGGCTTCATGGCCCTGCTGCCGGCCAGCCTCGACGAAGCCCAGCGCCAGATGCTGGAAAACAGCCCGATCCTGCGCTCGGCCGAATCCGACATCGTCGCCGCCGAGAAGCAGTACGAAGCCGCCAAGTCGACCTTCTACCCGCGCTTCGATGCCGAGCTTGGGCGTACTGCCGACAACAACCTGGACGGCATCGACGGCCACAACAACGAATGGCAGGCCATGTTGCGCATGCGCTTCAACCTGTTCGCCGGCGGCAGCAACAAGGCCGACCTGGAATCCAAGGCCTATCAGTCCACCCAGGCGCTGGATATTCGTAACAACGCCCTGCGTGTTCTGAATGAAGAGCTAGGCTTGGCGTGGAACGCCTTGAACAACGCCAATGCGCAAGTGCCGATCGCCCAGCAATATGTCGATCGCAGCGCCAGCGTGCGTGAGGCGTATCAGAAGCAATTCAGTTTGGGCGAGCGCACTTTGCTCGACTTGCTCGATAGCGAGAATGAACTGTTCACCGCCTCGCGTCGTTTGGCGGAAATCAAGAACATTCAGTTATTTACTCAATATCGAATCAAGGCGACCATGGGCGAATTGCTCAAGAGCCAGGGAGTGGTCGCACCCATGGCTTCCGTCGTGCAGAACGATGTGAAGCCCAAGGTCCAACTGCCTGGGATGAATTGAGTACTTTTCATCCAATAGACAGTTAAAGAGTGCCGAGCGTGGAATCAGAAGTCAGTCGAGTGCAACTTAGCCATGATCCACGCGGCATGCATGACGACCCGCTGCTGGATGCCCTGCTAACCCTGTGCTCCTTGCATCAGAAGCCGGCCAGCGCGGCCATGCTGACCACCGGCCTGCCTTTACCCTCCCAGCGCCTGAGCGCCGAGTTGCTGCCGCGCGCCGCCGCTCGCGCCGGCCTGCAGGGGCGTTTGCTGCGGCGCAAGCTGGAGCAGATTCCTGCCATCGCCATGCCGGCCATGCTGTTGCTCAAGGACGGCCGCAGCGCCGTCCTGCTCGGCTGGCAGGGCGAAGACAAGGCCCGCCTGCTGCTCAGCGAGAGCGACGGCGGCGAGGTCAGCGTCAGTCGCCAGATGCTGGCCGACGACTACAGCGGGCAAGTGTTCTTCGCCCAGCCCCAACACAAATTCGACGTCAACCACGGCTCGCTGATTCCTCGCGCCCGCTCCTGGTTCCGCGACACCTTGAAGCGTTCGCGCTGGCTGTACGCCGACGCCATCGCCGCCAGCCTGCTGATCAACGTCATTGCCATGGCCGCGCCGCTGTTCGTGATGAACGTCTACGACCGCGTGGTCCCCAACCAGGCCGCCGCCACCCTGTGGGTGCTGGCCATCGGCATCACTGGCGCCTATCTATTCGACCTGATTCTCAAGAGCCTGCGCAGCCTGTGCCTGGACCTGGCCGGCAAGAAGACCGACCTGATCATCTCGGCCACGCTGTTCGAGCGCATCGTCGGCATGGCCATGAAGTACCGGCCGGCGCGGGTCGGCAGCTTTGCCCAGAACATCCACGAGTTCCAGAGCCTGCGCGACTTCCTCGCCTCGCTGACCCTCACCAGCCTGATCGACCTGCCGTTCACCCTGCTGATCTTCCTGGTGATCGCCATCCTCGGCGGGCACCTGGTGTGGATTCCGGTGCTGGCCTTCCCGATTGCCCTGGGCATCGGCTATGCCCTGCAGAAACCGCTGATTGCCACCATGGAAAAAACCATGGCCCTGGGCGCCGAGCGCCAGTCGAGCCTGATCGAGACCCTGGCCGGGCTGGACGCGGTGAAGGTCAACAACGCCGAAAGCGAACGCCAGTACCAGTGGGAACAGACCATCGGCACCCTGGGCCGCCTCGAGCTGCGGGTGAAGATGCTCTCCAGCCTGGCGATGAATATCACCCTGCTGATCCAGCAACTGGCCGGGGTGATCATGATCGTCTTCGGCGTGTACCAGATCATCGACGGCAACCTGAGCATGGGCGGGCTGATCGCCTGCTACATGCTCAGCGGCCGCGCCCTCAGCCCGCTGGCCTCGTTGTCCGGCCTGCTGACCCGCTACCAGCAGGCGCGGGTAACCATGACCTCGGTCGACCAGATGATGGAGCTGCCCCAGGAGCGCAACTTCGACGAGCGCCCCCTGAGCCGCAACGTGCTGCAGGGCGCCATCGAATGCCGGCAGCTGAATTTCACCTACCCGGGGCAGCAGAATCCGGCGTTGAAGAACATCAACCTGGTGGTCAAGCCGGGCGAGAAGATCGGCATCATCGGCCGCAGCGGCTCGGGCAAGAGCTCCCTGGCCAAGCTACTGGTGGGCCTGTATGCCCCGGACTCCGGCGCCTTGCTGGTAGACGGCGTGGACATCCGGCAGATCGACGTCAGCGAATTGCGCCACAACATCGGTTATGTGGCCCAGGACATCCAGCTGCTGGCCGGCACCCTGCGTGACAACCTGACCTCCGGCGCCCGTTATGTCGAAGACGAACTGGTGCTGCAGGCCGCCGAACTGGCCGGCGTCCACGAGTTCGCCCGCCTGCACCCGCAGGGCTACGAGCTGCAGGTCGGCGAGCGCGGGCAGAACCTCTCCGGCGGCCAGCGGCAGAACGTCGCCCTGGCCCGGGCCCTGCTGCTCAACCCGCCGATCCTGCTGCTCGACGAACCGACCAGCGCCATGGACAACACCGGTGAAGAACGCTTGAAACAACGCCTGCAAGCCGTGGTGGAAGCCAAGACCGTGGTGCTGGTCACCCACCGTGCCTCGCTGCTGTCGCTGGTGGATCGCCTGCTGGTGATCGACCGCGGGCAGATCCTCGCCGACGGGCCGAAAGCAGTCGTGATGGAAGCGTTGAAGAAGGGGCAGATCAGTGTTGCTTAAATCCGGTTTCAAAGACTCGATCCTGCGCTACTTCAAAGGCACCGAATCGCTGCACGACCAACCCCTGCCCGAGGTCAACAAGGCGCTGATCGAGGATGCGCCACGGGTTATCCGCCTGACCATCTGGGGCATCATCGGCTTCTTCCTGTTCCTGCTGCTGTGGGCCAACTTCGCGGTGATCGACGAAGTGACCAAGGGCGAGGGCAAGGCGATCCCGTCGTCCAAGGTGCAGAAAATCCAGAACCTGGAAGGCGGTATCGTCTCCGAACTGTTCGTCAAGGAAGGGCAGATCGTCGAAGCCGGCGCCCCGCTGATCCGCCTGGACGACACGCGCTTCAAGTCCAACGTCGGCGAGACCGAGGCCGATCGCCTGTCGATGCTGCTGCGGGTCGAGCGCCTGAGCGCGGAGATCGACAACCGCGAACTGAATTTCCCGGCCGATGCCATGGCCGCCGTGCCTGGCCAGGCGGCCAGCGAAAAGTCGCTGTATGAAAGCCGTCGCCAGCAGTTGCACGACGAAGTCGGCGGCCTGCAGGAACAACTGATCCAGAAGCAGCAGGAACTGCGCGAGTTCACCTCCAAGCAGGCGCAGTACCGCCAGCAACTGAGCCTGCAGCGCCAGGAAATCGCTATGTCCGAGCCGCTGGTGGCCCAGGGCGCGGTGTCGCCGGTGGAAGTGCTGCGGCTCAAGCGCGCCGAAGTCGAGACCCGTGGGCAACTGGACGCCACCACCCTGGCGATTCCCCGTGCCGAATCGGCGATCAAGGAAGTCCAGCGCAAGGTCGACGAAACCCGCGGCAAATTCCGCAGCGAAGCCCTGACCCAGCTCAACGAGGCGCGCACCGAACTGAACAAGGCCAGCGCCACCGGCAAGGCCCTGGAGGACCGGGTCAGCCGGACCCTGGTCACCTCGCCGGTGCGCGGCATCGTCAAGCAACTGATGGTCAACACCATCGGCGGTGTGATCCAGCCGGGCAGCGACATGGTGGAGATCGTGCCGCTGGACGACACCCTGCTGGTGGAAGCGAAGATCCGTCCGCAGGACATCGCCTTCCTGCACCCGGGGCAGGAAGCAGTAGTCAAGTTCACCGCCTATGACTACACCATCTACGGCGGCCTGAAGGCCAAGCTGGAACAGATCGGCGCCGACACCATCACCGACGAAGACAAGAAGACCACCTACTACGTGATCAAGTTGCGCACCGACCGCAGCCACCTGGGCACCGATGAAAAGCCGTTGCTGATCATCCCCGGCATGGTCGCCTCGGTGGACATCATCACCGGCAAGAAGAGCGTGCTCAGCTACCTGCTCAAGCCGATCATCCGCGCCCGTGCCGAGGCGCTGCACGAGCGTTGATGCGGTAGCCGCTGCCGCCTGCGTCTGATCATGCTGCGGATGGGCAGGATATGAGCGGCGTCGATCTTCGATCCATTCGCGAGCAAGCTTCGCTCCTACAGAAGGCACCGCGCGGCTTCTGTAGGAGCGAAGCTTGCTCGCGATGGCGCCTGTGGATTCACCATTGAATTCCCCCGCCTGAATCGCCATATCGTTATTCGATAACGGTATTTAAAATTCAGTTATTATATCTATAAAGTCGACTCCCTGCGTACCTGCCGACCAATCGGCGCGCCGCACGAAATGAACCCACACGGGACCTCCGTGAGTTTCTGATCGACGCGCGCGCCACCGGGCGTGCTCTGCGTGGGAGTGATTTATGTCCGTACCCTCTCCAAGTGCCGCGCCCATCGCCGCACAAGCTTTTGATATCCGCCCGTTCCGCGGCGCCGTCGGTGCCGAGATCGTCGGCCTGGACCTGGCCCGGCCGGTCAACGACCAGGACTTCGCGCGCATTCACCGCGCGCACCTGGATCATCACGTCGTGGTGTTCCGCGACCAGCGCATCACCCCCGAACAACAGATCGCCTTCAGCCGCCGTTTCGGCGTGCTGCAGATCCACGTGCTCAAGCAGTTCCTGCTGGCCGGGCACCCGGAAATCCTCATCGTTTCCAACATCATCGAAAACGGCCAGTCCATCGGCCTGGGGGACGCTGGCAAGTTCTGGCATTCCGACCTCTCCTACAAGGAGCTGCCGAGCCTGGGCTCGATGCTGCACGCCCAGGAGCTGCCGTCCGAGGGCGGCGACACCTTGTTCGCCGACATGCACAAAGCCTGGGACAGCCTGCCCGAAGCGTTGCGCAAGGCGGTCGATGGCCGCTCTGCCGCGCACTCCTACACCGCGCGCTACAGCGAGACCAAGTTCGAGGGCAACTGGCGCCCGACCCTGACCCCGGAGCAACTGGCCCAGGTCCGGGAAGTGGTGCACCCGGTCGTGCGCACCCACCCGGAAAACGGCCGCAAGGCGCTGTTCGTCAGCGAAGGCTTCACCACCCGCATTGTCGGCCTGCCGGAAGACGAGAGCCGCCAGCTGCTCGCCGAGCTCTACGCCCACAGCGTGCTGCCGGAAAACATCTACCGCCACCCATGGCAGCCCCATGACCTGGTGTTCTGGGACAACCGCTCGCTGATCCACCTGGCCGCCGGTTGCCCCAGCCACCTGCGCCGCAAGCTGTACCGCACCACCATCCAGGGCGACGCCCCTTACTGATCGGCCACCCACGGCAGGAGAAACACCATGTCCCAACCTACTCAACGCCTCCCGCGCCTGGGCAAACTGGCGGCCGCCATCGGCCTGGGCTTCAGCCTGCTGGCCGCTGGCCTGGTCGCGCCGACGGCGGCCCATGCCGAAGGCGAGATCCGCATCGCCGAACAGTTCGGCATCGTCTATCTGCTGCTCAACGTGGTGCGCGACCAGAATCTGATCGAAAAACACGGCAAGGAAGAAGGCATCGACATCAAGGTCGACTGGACCCAGCTGTCCGGCGGCGCGGCGGTCAACGACGCCTTGCTCTCCGGCTCCATCGACATCGCCGGGGCCGGCGTCGGCCCGCTGCTGACCATCTGGGACCGCACCCACGGCAAGCAGAACGTCAAGGCGGTGGCGTCGCTGGGCAACTTCCCTTACTACCTGGTGAGCAACAATCCCAAGGTCAAGACCATCGCCGACTTCACCGAGAAGGACCGCATCGCGGTGCCGGCGGTGGGGGTCTCCGTGCAGTCGCGGTTCCTGCAGTACGCGGCGGCCAAGCAATGGGGCGACAAGGAATTCAATCGCCTGGACAAGTACACCATCGCCGTTCCACACCCGGACGCCACGGCGGCGCTGATCGCCGGCGGCACCGAGCTGACCGGGCACTTCTCCAACCCGCCGTTCCAGGACCAGGCGCTGGCCAACCCGAATGTGCATGTGGTGCTCAATACCTACGACCTGCTGGGTCCGAACTCGCCGACCGTGCTGTTCGCCACCGAGAAATTCCGCAGCGAGAACCCGAAAACCTACAAGGCTTTCGTCGAGGCGCTGGCCGAGGCCGCCAACTTCGCCCAGAAGGACAAGGGCGCGGCGGCGGATACCTACATCCGCGTGACCAAGGCCAAGATCGACCGCGAAGCCTTGCTGAAAATCATCGACAACCCGCAGTTCGAATTCACCGTCACCCCGAAAAACACCTACCCGCTGGCTGAATTCCTCTACCGCGTGGGCGCGATCAAGAACAAGCCGCAATCGTGGAAGGACTACTTCTTCCAGGACACCACGCCGCTGCAAGGGAGCTGATCGCCATGAACGCCCCCTTGCAAGGCCACACGGCCAGCAACCCGACCACGGCGGCCCAGGCGCTGCTGGCGGTCGACCAGGTCAGCCTGGAATACCGCACCCCGCAGCGCGTGGTGCGGGCCACCCACCAGGTCAGTTTCGAAATCGATCCCGCCGACCGTTTCGTCCTGCTCGGGCCCTCGGGCTGCGGCAAGTCGACCCTGCTCAAGGCGGTCGCCGGCTTCATCCAGCCCTGCGAGGGCGAGATTCGCCTGCAAGGACAGCGGGTCAGCCAGCCGGGGCCGGACCGGATCGTGGTGTTCCAGGAGTTCGACCAGCTGCCGCCGTGGAAAACCGTGAAACAGAACGTGATGTTCCCGCTGCTGGCGTCGAACACCCTCAACCGTCGCGAGGCCGAGGAGCGCGCGCTGCACTACCTGGACAAGGTCGGCCTGGCGGCGTTTGCCGACGCCTACCCGCACACCCTGTCCGGCGGCATGAAGGCGCGGGTGGCGATAGCACGCGCCCTGGCGATGCAGCCGAAGATCCTGCTGATGGACGAACCCTTCGCCGCCCTCGATGCCCTGACCCGGCGCAAGATGCAGGAGGAGTTGCTGCTGCTCTGGGAAGAGGTGCGCTTCACCCTGCTGTTCGTCACCCACTCCATTGAGGAAGCGCTGGTGGTGGGCAACCGCATCCTGCTGCTGTCGCCCCATCCGGGGCGGGTGCGAGCGGAAATCCACAGCCATCAGTACGACCTGCAAAGCCTCGGCGGCGTGGCGTTCCAGCAGACGGCGCGGCGTATCCACCGGCTGCTGTTCGACGAAGGCCAGTCGCCGGAAACCGAGCGCGAGCTGGATTTCACCGATATCCGTATCGCTTATTGAGCCTTTAAGAGGAACGCCCGATGAGCCATTCATCACCTGTTCGCCAGGAATACGAAGTTGCCCTCGAACCCTTGCTGGCGGTGCCGCTGGAGCGTGAGTTGCCGCTGGGCCAGCGCCTGTGGCAACAAGGCTGGCTGCGCAAGAGCCTGATCCTGATCGTGCTGGCGCTGCTCTGGGAGGCCGTGGCCCGCTACCAGAACAACGACCTGCTGCTACCGAGCTTTTTGCAGACCGCCAGCGCGCTGTACGACGGCCTGCTCAGCGGCGAGCTGCTGGGCAAGGTCGGCATCTCCCTGGTCGTGCTGCTCAAGGGGTACCTGATCGGCATCGCCCTGGCCTTTGCCCTGACCACCCTGGCGGTGTCGACCCAGGTGGGCCGCGACCTGCTGAGCACCCTGACCTCGATGTTCAACCCGTTGCCGGCCATCGCCCTGTTGCCGCTGGCCCTGCTGTGGTTCGGCCTGGGGGAGAACAGCCTGATCTTCGTGCTGGTGCATTCGGTGCTCTGGGCCCTGGCCTTGAATACCTACGCCGGCTTTCTCGGGGTTTCCGAAACCCTGCGTATGGCCGGGCGCAACTACGGGCTCAAGGGCATGCGCTTCGTGCTGTTCATCCTGATCCCGGCGGCGCTGCCGTCGATCCTCGCCGGCCTGAAAATCGGCTGGGCCTTCGCCTGGCGCACCCTGATCGCCGCCGAACTGGTGTTCGGCGCCACCAGCGGCAAGGGCGGCCTGGGCTGGTACATCTTCCAGAACCGCAACGAGCTGTACACCGACAAAGTCTTTGCCGGCCTGGCGGTGGTGATCCTGATCGGCCTGCTGGTGGAGAACCTGGTGTTCGACACCTTGGAGCGGGTCACCGTGAAACGCTGGGGCATGCAACGCTGAACCTGTAGCCGCTGCCGAGCCTGCGAGGCTGCGAGGCTGCGATCGACGGCGCAGCCGGCGCAAAACCTGACAGCGCGTTCTGTCTGGCACACCGCGTGCGCAGGTCTGGCGAGGACTTCGTCCTCGATCGCAGCCTGCGGCAGCGGCTACACAGCGTGGTGTCCATGGTTGAACTGCCCTCCACGATCCTGTAGCCGCTGCCGAGCCTGCGAGGCTGCGATCGACGGCGCAGCCGGCGCAAAACCTGACAGCGCGTTCTGTCTGGCACACCGCATGCGCAGGTCTGGCGAGGACTTCGTCCTCGATCGCAGCCTGCGGCAGCGGCTACACAGAGTGGTGTCCCTGGCTGAAATGACCCTGCTAGCATTGCGCCTGACTCATTCCCGATTAGCCACGAGTGCTCAGCATGCAACTCCCGGACATGAACCTTCTGGTCGCCCTCGACGCCCTGCTCGACGAGGGCAGCGTGGTCGGCGCGGCCCGGCGCATGAACCTCAGCCCGGCGGCCATGAGCCGGACCCTCACGCGGATCCGCGAGGCGCTGGGCGACCCGATCCTGGTGCGCGCCGGCCGCGGCTTGGTGCCCACGCCCAAGGCCCAGGAGCTGCGCGGCCAGGTACGTGACCTGGTGGAGCAGGCGGCGCTGGTGTTCCGTTCCGGCGACCAGGTCGACCTCGGCACTCTGCGCCGGCGCTTCAACGTGCGCGCCAACGACTTTTTCGTCGGCGTCTATGGCGGCCGCCTGATCGACACCCTGGAGCGCCAGGCGCCCCATTGCGAACTGCGTTTCGTCCCGGAGGGCGATGGCGACGACGAGGCCCTGCGCGAAGGGCGGATCGACCTGCGCATCAGCAACACCCGGCCGCTGACCCCGGAAGTGAAGGTGCAGAACCTGTTCTCCACCACCTTTGTCGGCTTGGTGCGCGAGCATCATCCGTTGCTCGACGAGGAGATCACCGCCGAGCGTTTTGCCGCCTTCCCGCACATCAGCATGTCCCGGCGTGGCATCGCCCGCGGGCCGATCGATGTGGCGCTCGGCGACCTGGGCCTGCAGCGCCGGGTGCCGCTGATCGCGCCGAGCTTCCATGCCGCGATGTTCATGCTGCCGGACTCGGACCTGATCCTGCCGGTGCCCAAGGAAACCCTGCTCAGCGTGTCGCGCCTGGGCCTGCACCTGCGTTCCTTCGCCTTGCCGATTCCGCTGCCGACCCTGGTGCTGACCCAGGCCTGGCACCCGCGCTACGACAAGGACCCGGCGCACAAATGGTTCCGCGAAACCCTGCGCGCCTCCTGCAACGAAACCTGGCACTCCGCCCAGCCCTGAAAAACCATGTCTCTGTAGGAGCGAGGCTTGCCCGCGATCCGCGAAGCGGCCATTTATCGCGGTGCCAGGTCTGGCCCTATCGCGAGCAAGCTTCGCTCCTACAGGTTTCGGGGGGGCGCAATCATTGCGTGCGGTGCACTTATAAGCTGTCGATAAGTCAGTTTTCGTCAGCTGTCGGGCTTTTTACACTGCTTCGGTATTTCTATCGGAGTCGTTCCCTTCATGAGTTCCCTCGCCGTGGCTGTGCCGGCGCCCGTTGAAGTGGCCAGCAAACCGGCAGTTGCCAGCCCCGCGGTCTTCGGCCCGCGAATCATCATCGGCCTGCTCGGCGTATTGCTGGCGGTGCTGGTGTCGGGCCTCAACGAAATGGTGACCAAGATCGCCCTGGCCGACATCCGTGGCGCCCTGGCCATCGGCTATGACGAAGGCACCTGGCTGGTGGCCAGTTACACCGCCACCTCGGTGGCGGCCATGGCCTTCGCCCCCTGGTGCTCGGTGACCTTCTCGCTGCGCCGTTTCACCCTTTGCGCCATCGCCCTGTTCACCGTGCTGGGCGTGCTCTGTCCGTTCGCCCCGAACTACCACAGCCTATTGCTGCTGCGCACCGTGCAGGGCCTGGCCGGCGGCGCGTTGCCGCCGATGCTGATGACCGTGGCGCTGCGGTTCCTGCCGGCCAACGTCAAGCTCTACGGCCTGGCCGGCTACGCCCTGACCGCTACCTTCGGCCCGAGCCTGGGCACGCCGCTGGCCGCCCTGTGGACCGAATACGTCGGCTGGCAATGGGCGTTCTGGCAGGTGGTGGCGCCGTGCTTGCTGGCGATGCTCGCGGTGGCCTACGGCCTGCCCCAGGACCCGCTGCGCCTGGAACGCCTCAAGGCTTTCAACTGGCGCGGCCTGCTGCTGGGGTTCCCGGCGATCTGCATGCTGGTGATCGGCATCCTCCAGGGCAATCGCCTGGACTGGTTCGGCTCGCCGCTGATCTGCCTGCTGCTGGGCGGGGGCGCGTTGTTGCTGGTGCTGTTTCTGATCAACGAATGGTCGCAGCCGATTCCGTTCTTCAAGTTGCAGATGCTCGGCATCCGCAACCTGTCGTTCGCTTTGCTGACCCTGGCCGGAGTACTGGTGGTGCTGACCGCGGTGATCATCATTCCGTCCAGTTTCCTGGCCCAGGTCCAGGGCTACCGGCCGTTGCAGACCGCCCCGGTGATGCTGGTGATGGCCCTGCCGCAGCTACTCGCATTGCCCCTGGTGGCGGCCCTGTGCAACCTGCGCTGGGTCGATTGCCGCTGGGTGCTGGGCATCGGCCTGACGATGCTGGTGCTGTCGTGCCTGGGCGGCGCGCAGCTGACCTCGGCGTGGATTCGCGACGATTTCTACGTGCTGCAACTGTTGCAGATCTTCGGCCAGCCGATGGCGGTGCTGCCATTGCTGATGCTTTCCACCGGCAGTATCCAGCCGATCGAGGGGCCGTTCGCGTCCTCCTGGTTCAACACCGTGAAAGGCCTGGCGGCGGTGATCGCCACCGGCGTGCTGGATGCCCTGACCACTCACCGCCTGCACTTTCACTCGACCATGCTGGTGGACAGCCTCGGCAACTCGCCGCTGAGCGCCGTCGACGCCAGCAACCTCGCCCAGCGCCTGCACCGACAGGCCGTGGTGCTGACCTCCGCCGACCTTTACTACGTCATGGCTGGCGTGGCGGCGGCCTTGATCCTGCTGATTTTCTGGCTGCCGACGCGGATCTATCCGCCACGCGCGCCGACTTGAACGTTCACTGAGACAGAAGGTTTTTATGACGATCCACATCAAACACAAAATCGCCGTCAGCGTGGCGGCGGTCGCGGTCCTGGGTGTGCTGGTGTACCTGGTCACCGGCAAGGCCACCGAGCAGACCACCAACGATGCCTTTGTCAACGCCGACTACACCCTGGTGGCCCCGCGCGTGGCGGGTTTCATCAAGGAAGTGCTGGTGGAAGACAACCAGCGGGTCAAGGCCGGCCAGTTGCTGGCGCTGATCGACGATCGCGACCTGCGCGCCGCGGCCCAGGCGGCGGACGCCGAAACCCTGGTGGCCCAGGCGCAGTTGCAGAACGCCCGCGCCACCCTCGACCGGCAAAGCTCGGTGATCGCCCAGGCCCAGGCCTCGGTGGTGGCCGCGCGGGCGGAAACGGCCTTCGCCGAACATGAACTGAACCGCTACAACCACCTGGCCGGGGTCGGCGCCGGCACGGTGCAGAATGCCCAGCAGGCCAGGACCCGCATCGACCAGGCCAGCGCGCGGCTGGCCACGGCCACCGCGGCGCTGGCGGCGGAACGCAAGCAGGTGGAGATCCTCACCGCCCAGCGCGACGCCGCCGAGGGCGGGCTGAAGCGCGCCCAGGCGTCCCTGGAAATGGCCAGCTACGAGCTGTCCTACACGCGTATCGTCGCGCCGGTGGACGGCATGGTCGGCGAACGCGCGGTGCGGGTCGGCGCCTACGTCACGCCGGGCAGCAAGATCCTCGCCGTGGTGCCGCTGGAGCAGGCCTATGTGGTGGCCAACTTCCAGGAAACCCAGCTGGCCCACATGCACCCCGGGCAACCGGTGCAGGTGCGGGTCGACAGCCTGGACGGCGAAACCCTGCACGGCCGGGTCGAGAGCCTGGCGCCGGCCACCGGGGTGACCTTCGCCGCGGTCAAGCCGGACAACGCCACCGGCAACTTCACCAAGGTGGTGCAGCGCATTCCGGTGAAGATCCTGCTGGAGCCCGGCCAGCCGATGGCCGAGCGTCTGCGGGTCGGGATGTCGGTGGAAGCGAGCGTCGATACCCTGGGTAAGGCCAGCTCCGCGCGTGAGGTGGTGAAGCGATGAGTCGTCTGCTCCAGCCGGTATTCGCCCTGAGCCTGTTGTCCTTGGCCGCCTGCAGTGTCGGCCCGGATTTCCAGCGTCCCGAAGGGCCGCGGGTCGAGGCCTGGGCCACCCCGCAAAAGGTTGCGCCGAGCCAGGTGGTGAGCAGCCCCCTGGACGAGCGCTGGTGGGAGGTCTTCAACGATCCGCAGCTGTCGGCCCTGAGCCGGCGCGTGCTGACCGACAACCTCGACCTGCAACTGGCCACCAGCCGCCTGCAACAGAGCCGCGCGGCGCGCCAGGTGATCACCGCCGAGCGTTATCCGACCAGCAGCGCCAGCGGCGGCTATGCGCGTAAACGCAACAGCGGCGAAGGCCTGAACGATCCGTCGGGGCACGCGGGCAAGTCCGCCTTCAACCTGTGGGACGCCGGCTTCTCGGCGTCCTGGGAGCTGGATTTCTGGGGCCGCGTGCGGCGCGAAACCGAGGCCGCCGACGCGACCCTGGAAGTCGCGGAAAATGATCGGCGCGGGGTGCTGCTGGTGGTGCTGGCCGAGACCGCCCAGGACTACATCCAGCTGCGCGGTGTGCAGAGCACCCGCGCGGTGACCGAGCAGAACCTCGACGTCGCCCGCCACAGCCTCAAGCTCTCGCAGCTGCGCCTGGCCGACGGCGTGGCCACCGACCTGGACGTGGCCGAAGCCGCCGCGCAGGTGGCGACCATCGAGTCGCAACTGCCGGCCTTGCAGCAGCGCCAGGCGCAACTGATCAACGCCCTGAGCCTGCTGATGGGCGAGCCGCCCCAGGCCCTGCACGCCGAACTCGCGGCGGATGCGCCGGTGCCGCAAACCCCGCGCCAGGTCGCCATCGGCCTGCCGTCGCAACTGGCCGAACGCCGTCCGGACATCCGCCAGGCCGAAGCCCGCCTGCATGCCGCCACCGCCAGCATCGGCGTGGCCCAGGGCGACTTTTATCCGCGCATCACCCTGTCGGGCAACTTCGGCTCCCAGGCCATGCAGCTGTCGGACTTCGGCTCCTGGGGCTCGCGCCAGTTCGGCATCGGCCCGCAGTTCAGCCTGCCGCTGTTCGACGGCGGCCGCCTGCGCGGCATGCTGCATCTGCGCGAAGCCCAGCAGCAGGAAGCGGCCGTCGCCTACCAGCAGACCGTGCTGCGCGCCTGGCATGAAATCGACGACCAGCTGACCCGCTACAACAGCAGCCAGCTGCGCCGCGACAGCCTCGCCGAAGCCGTGCGGCAGAACCAGATCGCCCTGCGCACCGCGCAACAGCAATACGTCGAAGGCGTGGTGGACTTCGTCAACGTCCTCACCGTCCAGGGCGCCTTGCTCGCCACCCAGGAACAACTGGTGGAAAGCTCGACCGGCGTTTCCCTGGCCATGGTCGGCCTGTACAAGGCCCTGGGCGGAGGCTGGGAGTCGGTGTATCCGTTGGCTAGCGCGGGTTCTGCAAAAACACCACATACCCCCTGAACCACGGGCTGTCTCGCAGATAGCCCGGCTCCTGCCATTCGCCGCCCTGGATCAACCCCACCTTGAACGGCAGGCCCATGCGGTTGAGGCGGGGCAGGTAGGCGGCGTAGTTGGGGATGCTGTGGCGGCCCTGGTAGGTCTGCACCACCACTTCGTCGACGACGCCCTTGAGCCCGGCGATGGCCTCGGGGTTGGCGTTGCTGCTCCAGTCCATCAGGCCGGTGATGCTCAGGCGGTACTGCGCAGGCAGGCGCTGGCGCAGGTCGCGCAGGAAGCTGGCGTACTCGTCGAGGTAGCGGGTGCGGGCGTCGAAATCGATCTGGATGCCGACCACCGGGTTGCCGGCCTGCTGCCAGCGCTGCACCTGGCCCAGCAACTGGCGGTAGACCGGTTCCGGCCAGTGCAGGGTGTGGGCGCGATAGACCACCCAGACCTCGCCCTGGCGCAGGCGCGGAATGGCCATGCCCTGGGCGATGAAGTGCACGTTGCCGCTCGGGTCGCGACGCGAACGGCTGATCTGCCCTTGCAGGATGTACAGGGTCTTGGCCTGGTTCAGCACCGGCTGCGGAGCGACGCCGCTCCACAGCCAGAAGGCATCGTGATCGCGGGCGTCGACCGCCGCCTGGGCACCGCCGGCCAGCAACAGCCAGACCGGCAGCAGGCATCGCCAGAAGCGGCTCATGCTTACCAGTAGTACTGCTGCGACTTGCCCCACTGGGTGTCGGCGAAGGTGCCTTTGAGCTGGCGGAACCAGGCCTTGCGTACCGCGGGCTCCACGTCTTTGCCGCCACAGCGGTTGTTGCCCGAGGACGCAAAGCAATTGATCGCGCGGTACAGGGCGTAGGCGCGGTCGTCGCGTGGCGCCTTGCTGTTGGCGATCACCTGTTTGTAGCCCTCGAGGCGGGAGAACGGTTCGCCCTTGAAAGCCGACGGCGTGCCGCCCAGGGACTGCTTGTCGGGTTGGCTGTCCAGCGGCATGCCGTCCAGGCCGTTGCGCAGGATGAACTCACCGAGGCAGTTCAGGCCTTGCGGGCTTTTCCCATCCTTCTCCAATGCCGTCGCGGTTTCTGCGATGCTCGGGCAGACGTAGCCGGACTCGGCCTCTTTGCCGTTCCACTGGAACAGCTTGAGCGACTGGCCGTTGCTGTAGACGTAACCCAGGCTGTAGCCAAGCTTGTCTTCAGGGGCGCTGGCGGGAAGCTGCGCAAGGTCGCTGGCAAAGGCCGCGTACTGGCCGCGCAGCAGGTCCTTGTAGAGCAGCACGAACTGCGCGGTATTACGTTCCACCGGGTCGGCGGCCTGGCTGATCTGCTGGCGCAGCAACTCGGCGTCGGCCACATGGCGCAGCAGGGTGAAGCGCACCTGCGGGCTTTGGATCGGCGAGTCGGCGGCGAACACCTTGGCCAGTTGCTGGTTGCGCTCGTAGTTCATCGCCAGGGCCAGCTCCAGCTGTTCCCGTTGCAACGGTTGCTTGGCCAGGGGCAGCAGTTGCAGCCACAGGGCTTGTGCGCCAGAGGCGTCGTTCTTCGCTTCCAGGGCCAGGCCGCGCAGGGTCTGCTGGCTGAAGGCGAGGTAGTCGAGGTTGGTCGCAGGCTCGGCGGGCAGAAGTTTCAGCGCGGCGTCGGGGTCGTTGTCGACGTACAGGGCGAAGGCCGCTTGCAGGTAGTCATACAGCGCCGGTTGCCCGGCGAAGACCGCCTTCTGTTGCTGCAAGGCGGCGCGGGTCAGCCGGCCTTCGGCTTGCTCGCGCATCCACATCAGGTCGTTGACCGCCAGCAGCAGGGGCGTGCTGACCGGGTTGCGGTTGACCATCAGCAGCTTGGTGTCGACTTCTTCCACCAGATCGTCCAGCGACAGGTTGCGCTGCTCGTCCTTGGCCTGGGTCATTTGCCAAGCGTAGTCGGCGGCGAGTTTGTCGGGGTTGCCGTCCAGCCAGTGCACCCGGCGCAGCAGGCCCTTGGCCGAGGCGACGTAGGCACCCTGTGGATAAGTTTGCAGGTAGGCGTCGAAGCCGGCTTCGGCCTGTTGCAGGGTGGACTTATCCACATGCTCGAGCGCCGGCATGCCGTATTCGTCGAAGGCGTTTTGCTGGGCGCTGTTGAGGAGCGTACGGGCGTTCATGTACAGCGCGGTTTCTTTCAGCCAGGTATTCGGACTGTCCTTGAGCGTGGCGAACGCCGCGCCGGCCTCGCTGAAGCGGCCGCTGTAGAAGTTGCCGGCGGCCTGTAGATAAGTGGCGAAACCCTTGCCCAGTGGTGTCTGCAGATCGGTCGGCAGCAGGCTGGCCAGTTGCGGGCTGTCCCAGTTGCAGGCGGCGAGCAGCTTGACCCGGCTCTGCGCCAGTGCCTGGCGTTCGCTGGCCGGCAGGTCGGCGGCGATCAGTTGGTCGACAAACACCTGGGCGCTGGCGTCCGAGTTGCTGCGGCAGCGGCTGCCTTCGCCGGACAGAAACGCATCGCCGGCCGCCTGAGGAGCTTCGCGCACCACCTGCAAGGCTTCCAGGCGGCCGTTGAGGTCAGTGTCGGCGCTGGCTGCCGGTGCATCCGCCGCTTCGGGGTCGGGCGCCGGGTTCAGGCGAGACACCGAAAACGGCACCGGCCCATACCCTTCGGCCAGGTCGTCGGCGTCCAGCGCTTTCGGCGCCAGGGGCAAGGCACCAGTGTCGGCCAGTAACAGGCGCAGGTTCACTCGGCTGTCGTTGCCCGGGTTGAGAAACGGCAGGCTGCTACAGCTTTCGAGGTTTTTTTTGAGCAGGGTCCAGTGCGGGTAACAGGAATCGTCGGAGCTGGCCTGGGCCTGATTGCAGAGGAGGGCGCCGAGCGCCAGTGTCAAAGACGACAAAAGACCGATACGCATGAATTGTCCTTAATCCGAAACTATGGGAGCCGAAGGTCCAAGTGTGGTGCAAATCATACAGAAGGCGCCCGGTGCTACCTAGATGACCCATGCAGGCCGCGCAGGACAAGGTGTCTACACTTGCAGGCAAGGCGCGGGACGCCTTGTCGGGATCGATAAAGATAGTGGCCACTTGCTTGACGCTTGCGCTTGCTGTCTTAGACTCCGCCCATCCGTCAGGGAGTTACGGTTATGCGGCGATTTCATGGATTGGGATTGGGATTCGGATTGACCTGTCTGGCGTGCCTTGCACAGGCGCAGACACCTGCGCCAGACGACCCGCTGCTCAGTGACAGCGCTGCCGGCGCCGCCGTGGCCAGCGGCAGCGAAGCGCGCGGCGTGCTGCGGGCCAAGGATCAGGCGGTACTGGCCGGCGAACTGTCCGGGCGCATCGTCGAGTTGCCCTACAGCGAAGGCGAGTCCTTCAAGAAAGGCGAGGTGCTGGCGCGCTTCGATTGCTCGGCCTACCAGGCCCAGCTCAATGCCGCCCAGGCCGCCAGCCGTGGCGCCAACGAAGAGCTGGCGCACAACCGCCAGCTGGCTTCGCTCAACTCGGTCGGCCGCTTCGAAGTGGCGCGAGCCGCGGCCAAGGTCTCCGAGACCCAGGCGCAATCCCAGGTCTACCAGGTGCAGGTCAAGCGTTGCAGCGTGATCGCGCCGTTCGACGGGCAGGTGGTGGCGCGCAAGGTACAGCGCTACGAAAGCGTGACGGCCGGCTCGCCCTTGCTGGAAATCGTCGACAACCGTTCCCTGGAAATCCACCTGCTGGTGCCGTCGAGCTGGATGGGCAAGCTCAAGGCCGGGCAGACCTTCAGCTTCGTCCCCGATGAAACCGGCAAGCCGCTGGCCGCCACGGTCAAGCGCCTCGGCGCGCGGATCGACGAAGGCAGCCAGACGCTGCTGCTGGTGGCGGCCGTACCCAACGCCGAGGGCCTGTTGGCGGGCATGAGCGGCACGGCGCGGTTCGCGGAGCTCAAATGAACGCGCCGGTAGCGGGCGCCGCCGAGCAGGTTTTCGCCCGGTTCCTCGACCTGGAGCGCCAGACCCGCGCCGCGCGCACGGTCGAGCAATTGGCCTACAGCCTGGTCAACGACAGCCAGGCACTGTTCGGCTATCGCCACGCGGCGCTGGTGATCGCCGGCAAGGTCCGCGCGGTGACTGGTGTCAGCGCGCTCGATCCGAATGCGCCCTTCGTGGCTTTCGTCGAACAGGCGGTGGCCCAACTGTTCAAGCTCGAACTCGCGCAGCAGGCGCGGGTGGTCGCGGCCGAGCAACTGAGCGCCCCGGTACGGGCCGACTGGCAGAGCCTGTCGGCGGCGCAAGTGTTCTGGTTGCCGCTGATCGATCGTCAGGGCGCGCTCTTTGGTGGCCTGTGGCTGGCCCGCGACAATCCGTGGAACCCTTCCGAACAAGTATTGCTGGCACAACTGGGCGACACCTACAGCCACGCCTGGCTGGCGCTGCAACCGCGCAAGCCTTGGCGCCTGCGCTGGAACCGCAAACGCCGGCTGGCGCTGTTGGCGGTGGTGTTGCTGGGCTTGCTGATTCCGGTGCGGCAGTCGGTGCTGGCGCCGGCCGAAGTGGTGCCGCTGGGCGGGCGTGTGGTGGCGGCGCCGCTGGACGGGGTGATCGCCGAGTTTTTGGTCAAGCCTAACCAGACGGTGAAGACCGGCGACCTGCTGCTGCGTTTCGAAAACACCACCCTCAATGCCCAGGCCGATGTCGCCGCCCGCGCCTTGGGCGTGGCCGAGGCGGAACTGAAGGCCAATTCCCAGCGGGCCTTCGCCGATGCCGAATCCAGCTCGAAGATCGACCTGCTGGCGGCCCGGGTCGAACAGAAACGCGCCGAACGCGATTACGCCCGCGAATTGCTCAAGCGCAGCGAAGTACGGGCCGAACGCGACGGCATCGCGGTGTTCGCCGACGCCGAGCGCTGGACCGGCAAACCGGTGCAGACCGGCGAGCGCCTGATGGAAATCGCCGACCCCAACCAGGCCGAGTTGCGCATCGAACTGGCCGTGGGCGATGCCATTGCCCTGGAGCCCGGCGCGCAGGTGGCGCTGTTTCTCGACAGCGACCCGTTGCAGCGCCATCTGGCCAGCCTCGAACGGGCGGCCTACGAGGCGCAGCCGACGCCGGGCGGGCAATTGGCCTACCGCCTCGATGCGCGTTTTCGCGACGCGCCGCCGCGGATCGGCCTGCGCGGCACGGCCAAGCTCTTCGGTGAGCGCGCGCCGCTGGCGCTGTACCTGCTGCGCCGCCCGCTGGCCGGTCTGCGGCAGAGCGTGGGCCTGTAATGAGCCTGCCGGGCCTGCGCGCGGACTTGCAGCTGTCGCCGGCGGCGCCGGCGCTGGACGGTTCGCCGCGCTGGACCCTGGCCGACCCGGTGCGCGGCCGCTATTTCAAGCTCGGCGCAGCGGCGATGCGCTTGCTCAGGCACTGGTCCCTGGGGGACGCCGGGCAGGTGCTGCGCGCCGCCAACCGCGAGCCGGGGCTGCCCCTGGGCGGCGCGGAACTGGAAGAGTTGCTGGGCTTTTTGCGCAGCCATGACCTGATCACCGCCCTCGATCCGCAGCAGCGCGCCAGCTATGAGCTCAAGGCCGCCGCCCAGCACCAGAGCCTGTGGCAGGTGCTGCTGCACCAATACCTGTTCTTTCGTATCCCGCTGTGGCGCCCGGACGCCTTTCTCAATCGCGCCTGGCCGTGGCTGGCGCGGTTCGGCCCGGGGTTGCTGCGCTACGGCTTGCCCCTGACCCTGGGGCTGGGAGTGTTTTTGGTGTCGCGGGACTGGCAGCGCTTCCTGGCGACCTTTCCCCACCTGTTCAGCCTCGGCGGCGCCCTGGCGTTTGGCGTGGCGCTGTTCTTCGCCAAGCTGTGCCATGAGTTCGGCCACGCCTTCATGGCCAAGCGCGCCGGTTGCCGGGTGCAGAGCATGGGGGTGGCGTTCATGGTGCTGCTGCCGATGTTCTACACCGACGTCAGCGATGCCTGGCGAGTCAATGACCGTCGCGCGCGCTTGCTGATCGGCGCCGGCGGCGTGCTGGCCGAGCTGCTGCTGGCCAGCATCGCCCTGCTGGCCTGGTCGCTGCTGCCGGACGGCCCGGCGCGCACCGCGGCCTTCATGCTCGCCAGCGCCACCTGGATCACCACCCTGGTGATCAACCTGAACCCCTTCATGCGCTTCGACGGCTATTTTCTGCTGAGCGATTTCTGGGAGGTGGACAACCTGCAAGGGCGGGCCTTCGCCCTCTGTCGCTGGCGTCTGCGCGAGGCCTTGTTCGGCTACCGGGAGCCGGCGCCGGAGCCCTGGTCGCCGGCCATGCAGCGGCGTCTGCTGTGGTGGGGTTATGGCTCGTGGCTGTGGCGCGCGGTGCTGTTTTTCGGGATTGCGCTGGCGGTGTACCACCTGTTTTTCAAGCTGCTGGGCATCTTCCTGATGCTGGTGGAACTGGTCTGGTTCATCTTTTTGCCCATCGTGCGGGAATGGCGCGAATGGTGGACGCACCGCGAACAGGCCCACGCGCCACGGGTATTGCTCAGCGGCCTGGGGTTGTTGGCGGCGCTGCTGCTGGTGGCGGTGCCCTGGCGCGGCTCGGTGGAGGTGCCGGCGATGCTCGAAGCCGGACGCGCCAGCGCCTTGCATGCGCCGGTGGCGGCGCGGGTCCGGCAGGTCAATGTCAGCGACGGCCAGGCGGTGAGCAAGGACCAGGTTTTGGTTGAGCTCGAATCCCCGGACCTGGCCTCGCGCCAGGCCATCGCGCGGCGGGAAATCGAGATCCAGCAATTGCAGATGCGCCGCCGCGCCGGGCGCAGCGAGACCGCCGCCGATGCCGGGATCGTCGAGCAGCAGCTGGCCGAGGCCGTGGCCGAATACCGCGGCCTGTCGGCGCAACGCGAGCGCCTGCTGCTGCGCGCGCCCGAGGCTGGCCAGCTGCGCGACTTGCTGCCGCAACTGCAGGTGGGCCGCTGGGTTTCGCCCAAGGAGCCGCTGGCCCGGGTGGTCGAGCCGGGCGCGCGCTTGCGTGGGTTTCTCGCCGAGGCCGACCTGTGGCGGGTCGCGTCGGGCGCCACGGGGCGCTTTATCGCCGACGACCCGATGCACCCGGCGCTCGAGGTGCAATTAACCGAAGTCGATACCAACGGCGTGGCGTATATCGATCAGGAGGCGCTGACCTCCGATCACCATGGGCCGATTGCCGTGCGCCGCGATGAAAACCGCCGCGCCGAACCGGTCCAGGCGCAGTACGGCGCGCGGCTCAAGGTGCTCGATGCCAGCGTCACCCCGAGCCAGCCGCTGCGCGGCGTGGTGGTGTTGCAGGGGCGTGGCGAGTCGCTGCTCGGTACGGCCTGGCGGCGCCTGGCGGCGCTGGGCGTGAGGGAAAGCGGGTTCTGAAACAAGGAATTTTCAGGGAGAACGCATATGTTGCATAAGGATTCGGCCATGTCCGATGGCTTGGTGGTACGTCCGTCGCGGCCCACCGACGGACCGTTCCTGCAAAGCCTTTACCGTTCGGCGCGCAGCGATCTGCAATGGATCGATGGCGAACAGGAGCAGATCGAGCAGGTGATCGCCCAGCAGTTCCAGGTCCAGGAGCAGGGAGCGGGGGAGAACTTCCCTGGCGCCATGCACTACGTGATCGAAAAGCTCGGCAGCGCCATCGGTGCCCTGACCACCGATTTCGGCGCCAATGAAATCCGTGTGCTGTACCTGGCGTTCATTCCCGCCGCCCGCGGTCGCGGTTATGGGCGCACGGTGCTGCAAGGCGTGCAGAAAGCCGCCGAGCAGGTGCGCTGCCCGGTGGCTACGGTGGTCTGGGCCAGCAACCCCCATGCGCGCCGGCATTACCTGGCGCTGGGGTTTCAGGTCGAGGAAGCCAATCCGGCGGCCGAGCGGCTGGTGTGGTACCCCGGTCCGCGCGGCTGAGCGGCGCAACCCCGCGGGTTCGAGCCGGTGCCCGGGGCGCTGCCGCCAGGCACGCTCGGTTCAGTTGAAGGCGATATAGAAATAGCCCAGCGTCGGATCGCGGCCCAGGGCCGGCACCCGTGACACGAACATGCCCTGCAGGTGGCCGACGCCGGGCAGTTCCAGGTCGCACAGGCCGTCGACGAACGCTGTCGGCGCCAGGCTGTTGAGCTCGACGCAGAAGGGCATGCGCGGGCTGTTCGGCATGCGGGACTGGGGAGTGTCCTTGATGGACTCGATATGGACCGGCAACACGCTGCCGTCCGGTAGCAACAGATTGCAGGTTTGCCCCAGCAAAGGCTGGAAATGCTCACTTTGCAGCAGATGCAGCATGGCGCCACTCCTGGCCGGAAAAAGGGCCGGGGGAATGTCCCCCGGCGCGAACTTCAATTGCGCGATGGGAACAGACCGTTCAAGGCCACGCTGAAGTTGATCACCAGGAACGGGTTCATGACTTCCAGCGGCAGGCCGTTGCCGGCGGGCGAGATGGTGCCGGAGATCGTGGTGCTGACCCCTTGGAGGGGCACCGGCGTGGCACCCAGCCCGTCGGAATAGATGGTCGCGGTGCCCGGCCCGCCGCCGGAGGTGCCGATGAACGAGTTGGTGGCCGTCGGCACGCTGACCGGGCTGCTGGCGGGGTTGGCCAATTGCAGCGTGGTGGCGGCGTTTACGCTGGCGAGGGTGTGGGTGTGGGACGGCAGGTTGTTGAGGGTCGGGGTGACGTTTTCGGTGCCGGAAACCTCGCCGATCACCCGTGGCGTCAGGCCCAGCCCGTTACCCTGGCCGATGGGCAGCCGCCCTTGCAGGTTCGGCAACTGGAAGTTGGTGGTGCCGTTGCCGCCGTAGTAGGTGCCCAGCAGCGAAAACAGCGCCTGGTACTGCGAGATTCCCAGGGTCTGGCCGTAACACGAGGCCCAGCCGTTGGGAGGGAAGTTAAAGGAAAAAGCTTGAATGGTGCCCATGAACACTTCCATAGTTTTTTATCCTTCAGGTTAATCAGTGGAACTCCTTGAGCCGATCCCTGGTGTCTGGCCTGACAGCTTGACCGATACGGTCAGAACGCCAAACGGGCTCGTTGACAGCAATGGTTAGCGTAGACGCTGTTCCGCCAGTCGCCTGGGGTGATGGGGTGCCTTATGTCTGGCCGGATAAACAGCGATGCTGTGGTGGTAAAACGTTGGTGCAGGGGACATTCATGGCGTTTCGCAGAGAGCCGCAATTGCTGGATACGGCCGGGCCGGGCATCGCCAATCGGCTGGCGAGCGACGCACAGCGCCTGGTCGCGGTGCTGCGGGCGTACTGGCTGCTGCCGATTTTGCTGCTGGCGGCGGCCACCCGTTTCTACGACCTGACCGCCGCGGCCATCTGGGGCGATGAAGGCTCCAGCCTGCTGCTCAGCCGCTACGGCCTGAGCGAACTCTGGGTGCATGCCGCCCACGATGTGCATCCGCCGCTGTACTTCATGCTGCTGCGCGGCTGGATCGCGCTGTTTGGCGACGGCATCTTTGCCATTCGCAGTTTCAGCGCCTGGCCGGGGATCGTCTGTGTCGGCCTGGGGGTGTGGCTGGTGGCGCAGATCGCCAGCCGCCGTGCGGCGATCCTCGCCGGGTTCCTGCTGGCCCTGCTGCCCACCGCCGTGCGCTACAGCCAGGAAGTGCGCATGTATGCCTTGCTGGGGGTGTGGCTGCTCGGCGCCACCCTGGCCCTGGTGTACTGGCTCAGGCAGCCCCGGCGCCAGCGCTACCTGGTGTATTACACGCTGCTGATGAGCGCGGCGTTCTACACCCACTATTTCACCGCGCTCTGCGTGCTTGCCCACTGGGCGTACCTGTTGCTGCTGCGCCTGCAAGCGACGCCTGCGAGCCGGGCGATCAACCAGCCGGGCTGGTGGCTGGCCAACCTCGCCATTGTCATGCTGTTCGCCCCCTGGCTGCCGGGGCTGGTGGACCTGCTGCAGCATATCGACCAGCTGAAAGCCAGCGGCGATGTGGGCTGGGAACCGTCGGTGGAGTTTTTTTCATTGCCCTCGATGGTCTGGCAATTGCTGACCCAGGACGATGGCGAAAGCCGTTCCCCGCTGCTGTTCGCGGGCCTGCCGCTGCTGGTGCTGAGCGTTGTCGCAATGCTCGCCTGGCGCGACCGCACGCCCTGGCGCTGGAGCTGGCTGCTGGCGATCTACAGCGTGCTGCCGCTGTTGCTGGTGTTTGCGGTGTCATTCGTTACGCCGGTGTTCATCGAGCGCTACCTGACGGCCTATGCCCTGGGCCTGCCGCTGCTTTTCGCGATGGCGATCGACCGGCTGCTGGAGCATGCCCAGGTGCATGCCCGCGCGCTGGCGCTGGCGGTCCTGCTGCTGTTCGCCGGGGCCGAGGGGGTCGGCCTGAACAACAACGCCACGGTGGATAGCAACGATCAGATCAGCGTGCTGGTGGACTACGTGAACCAGCGCTACGTGGCCGGCGACCGGATCGTCACCAGCGACCTGCTGTGGTACCTGAGCTACGTCTACTACAACCGTACCGACGCCCAGCCGCTGCTCTACACCCCGCCCACGCCCGCCGGCGTCTCCACTCGGCCCAACGCCTATGGTTTCGGCACCCTGGTCGAGCAGCAGGCTGACAGGCTTTACCTCGACCGGCTGTCGGCGTTGCCGGTGGGCAGTGGTCGCGTCTGGCTGATCGGCACGGCCGACCAACCCGACGAATTCGCCCCGCTGCCGGCGCAATGGCGAAAAACCGGCGAGTTCACCGCCGGCGGAGTCACGGCGCGGTTGCTGGTGATATGCGGCGTGGCGCAGGGGCAGGCGTCGGTACAAGCACTGTGCACCCAGGCTGGGAAGCCTGCTGGATAGCGGTCTTGGGCGGTTTTTGCGCAAAAAATCGGCCTGTGAACCGGTCGATGACGAAAGGCAGAATTCAGGGCCAGCAGTGGCTTAATCGGTTCACGTCCAGTCCCAGAGCGGCGAGTGTTTTTAAAACACACGTTTTTTATGGTTTTTGCTTCGAATTGATATCAAAGCACCACTAGTTGGTTTTCTGACCTTGCACTACGCTTTTCCCTACAAATGGACTTATAGCTAGGGTGAAGGGATTGCCGCAGTTCCATTTTATTTCCGGTTTACCGCGCTCAGGGTCGACCCTGCTGTCGGCCATCCTGCTGCAGAACCCGCGCTTTCACGCCGGCATGACCAGCCCGGTGGGTGCGCTGTTCAGCGGCATCCTCGAACAATGCAGCGCCGGCAGCGAATTCGGCGCGGTCATCGACATCGACATGCGCCGCCGCCTGCTGCGCGGGCTGTTCGACTCCTACTACGCCGACAAGGCCGATAAACCTGTTGTCTTCGACACCAATCGCCAATGGTGCGCGCGCCTGCCGGCCTTGAAGGACCTGTTTCCCAAGGCCAAGACCATCGCCTGTGTGCGCAATGTCGCCTGGGTCATGGACAGCCTGGAACGGCTGTACCGGGCCAACCCTTTCGAAAACACCAAGCTGTTCGGCGATGCGGTCGAGCGCAACTCGGTCTACAGCCGCTGCGAAACCCTGGCCCAGCACAACCGGCTGGTGGGGTATGCCTGGACCGCCTTGAAAGAAGCCTATTACGGCGAAAACGCCGATTCGCTGCTGATCGTCGACTACGACCTGCTGAGCCAGGCCCCGGGGCGGGTGATGCGGCTGATCTACGACTTTATCGACGAACCCTGGTTCGAACACGATTTCGACAGCCTGGCCTACGACGCGCCCGAGTTTGACCAGGCGCTGGGGGTCGCGGGCCTGCACAAGGTCAAGGCGCGGGTGGCGCTGCAGTCGCGGCGCACCATCCTGCCGCCGGACCTGTTCGAGAAGTATGCGGAGCTGTCCTTCTGGAAAGACGGGGCATCCAGCGCCGCCAATGTCATTCGCATGAAATCCGACGCCGCGGTCCGTTGACCGCGGTTTTCATTTGCACCTTTCAGCACGTTCGAGTCCGGGTGAGCATCATGTGGTGGAGCAAAGGCAAGTCGCGGGTCAATCAGCGGGCCACCGGGCGGGCGAATGCCCTGGCCTCTCCGATGATCATGCCGCTGGAGCCGCGCATGCTGTTCGACGGTGCGGTGGCGGCGACGGTGGCCGATGTCGCCCAGCCGGACAGCCACACCACCACGGACGTGGCCAAGACGCCGACCGCCGCCGATCAGCCGAGCGTCAGCCAGGACACCCATGGCCAGGCCGATGCCGCGCCTGCTGCGACCCCGACCGCGGTACCGGGGCTGACGGTGGTGTTCGTCGACTCGCGGGTCAAGGACGCCGACAGTCTGCTCCAGGGCCTGGCGCCCGGCACCCAGGTGGTGCAACTGGGGGTGAGCCAGGATGGCCTGCAGCAGATCGCCGATTACCTGGACCAGCACCAGGGCGTCAGTTCGGTGCAGATCATCGCCCACGGCAATGCCGGCGACCTGTGGCTGGGCAACAGCTACCTCTCGGCTGACAACGTCCAGGCGCGCAGCGCGGTGCTGGCGGACATCGGCCAGGACATGAACGCCGGCGGCGATATCCTGATCTACGGCTGCTACACCGCCGAGGGTGAACGCGGCCTGAGTTTCGTCGACTCGCTGGCGCAACTCACCGGTCGCGACGTGGCCGCCTCCAGCGACCGCACCGGCCTGGGGGGCGACTGGGAACTGGAGATCGCCACCGGTACCATCGAAAGCGCCAACGTGCTGTCCACCCAGGCCATGCAGGATTATCAGTGGGGGCTGGCGACCTGGACCGCCACCAACAACGCCAACACCGGCGTGGGTTCGTTGCGGGCGGCGCTGGCGTCGGCGCAGAACGGCGACATCGTCACCTTCAGCAGCGGCATGACGGTGCAGCTGACCTCCGAACTGCTGGTCAACAAGAACGTGACCATCGACGGCGACCTGAACAACGACGGCGCGGCGGACGTGATCCTCGACGGCCAGTACCGCACTCGCGTCATCGAAGTGACCGCGGGCAGTACCGTGACCCTCGATGGCCTGGTGATCACCCGGGGCCTGGTCTCGGGCAACGGCGGCAATGGCGGGTATGGCGCGACCGGCGCCATGGCCGGGGGGATTTTCAACGCCGGCAACCTCACCCTCAACAACGTCACCGTGACCTCCAACGCGGCCTCGGGTGGCGGTGGCGGGGGCGGTGTCACCGGCGCGTTCTACGGCGGTGGCGGTGGCGGCGGCGGCGGGCTGGGCGGCCAGGGCGGCGGCCACGGCGGTTCCGCCGGCCCCGGCACCGGCACACTGGGCGGCCAGGCTGGCAGCGGTGGCGTGGGCGGTTATGGCGGCGGCTACGACGCCACCCACATGGGCGGTCGCGGCGGTACCAGCACCGGCGGCGCCGGCGGCTTGGGCGTGTCTTATTACAGCAACGGCGGCAACGGCGCCTCGGCCACCAACGGTACGATTTCCATCGGCGGCGGTGGCGGCGGCGCGGGTTGGGACAAGGTCGGCGGCGCGGGCGGCAATGCCGCCGGCGGGATCTACAACGCCTCCAGCGGCACCCTCACGGTGATCGGCACCTCGACCATCAGCAACAACATCGGCGCGGGCGGCGGCGGTGGCGGTGGTGGCGGCCAAGGCAGCAACGCCAGCAATGGCGGGATTGGCGGCCGCGGCGTCGGCGCGGTCTGGAACAAGGGCACCTTCCTGATCACCGCCGCCAACTTCGCCGCCCTGAGCGGCAACGCGGCGGCCAGTGGCGCCGGTGGCGTAGCGCTGGGCGGTGGCAGCACCGGTACTTCGCCGACGTCGGTGGCGACCATCTACAACGACGGCGGCATCCTCAATACCGCCTATGCACCACCGCCCACCGCGACCATAGTGGTCGCGGACACCGCGCTGAAAATCGGCGAGACCTCACTGGTGACCATCACCTTCAGCGAGGCGGTGACCGGCTTCACCAACGCCGACCTGACCATCGCCAACGGCACCCTGACCGCGGTGAGCAGCAGCGACGGCGGCATTACCTGGACCGCCACCTTCACCCCGACTTCGAGCATCACCGATACCAGCAACGTCATCACCCTGGATAACACCGGGGTCATCAATGGCCTGGGCACCGCCGGGGTCGGCACCACCGACTCCAATAACTATGCGATCGATACCGTACGGCCGACCGCGACCATAGTGGTCGCGGACAACGCCTTGAGGGTCGGCGAAACCTCGCTGGTGACCATCACCTTCAGCGAGGCGGTCAGCGGCTTCACCAACGCCGACCTGAGCATCGCCAACGGCACCCTGAGCGCGGTGAGCAGCAGCGACGGCGGCATCACCTGGACCGGCACTTTTACCCCAAGCGCCAGCATCACCGATACGACCAACCTGATCACCCTGGACAACACCGGCATCGCCGACCTGGCCGGCAACGCCGGCAGCGGCACCACCGATTCCAACAACTATGCGATCGATACGGTGCGCCCGACCGCGACCATCGTGGTCGCCGACAGCACCCTCACGGCGGGCGAAACTTCCCTGGTGACCATCACCTTCAGCGAAGCGGTGAGCGGCTTCACCAATGCCGACCTGAGTATTGCCAACGGCACTTTGAGCGCGGTGAGCAGCAGCGACGGGGGCATCACCTGGACCGCCACCTTCACCCCGACCGTTGGTATCAACGATGCCAGCAACCTGATCACCCTGAACAACACCGGCATTGCCGACCTGGCCGGCAACAGCGGCAGCGGCACCACCAACTCCAACAACTACAGCATCGACACCGTCCTGCCGACCGCGACCATAGTGGTGGCGGACAACGCCCTGAAGATCGGTGAAACCTCGCTGGTGACCATCACCTTCAGCGAGGCGGTGACCGGCTTCACCAACGCCGACCTGACCGTCGCCAACGGCACCCTGAGCGCGGTGAGTAGCAGCGATGGCGGCATCACCTGGACCGCCACCTTCACTCCGAGCACCAGCATCACCGATGCCACCAACCTGATCACCCTGGACAACACCGGCGTCACCAACGCCTCCGGCAACGCTGGCAGCGGCACCACCGACTCCAACAACTACGCGATCGACACGGTGCGCCCGACCGCGACCATCGTGGTCGCCGATACCGCACTGAGAATCGGTGAAACTTCGTTGGTGACCATCACCTTCAGCGAAGCGGTCAGCGGCTTCACCAACGCCGACCTGAGCATTGCCAACGGCACTTTGAGCGCGGTGAGCAGTAGCGATGGCGGCATCACCTGGACCGCGACCTTCACTCCGAGCGCCAGCATCAGCGACACCAGCAACCTGATCACCCTGGATAACACCGGCATCGCCGACCTGGCCGGCAACGCCGGCAGCGGCACCACCGATTCCAACAACTATGCGATCGACACGGTGCGGCCGACCGCGACCATCGTGGTCGCCGACAGTGCTCTCAGCGCCGGTGAAACCTCGTTGGTGACCATCACCTTCAGCGAAGCAGTCAGCGGTTTTACCAACGCCGACCTGAGCATCGCCAACGGCACTTTGAGCGCGGTGAGCAGCAGCGACGGGGGCATCACCTGGACCGCCACCTTCACCCCGACCGTTGGTATCAACGATGCCAGCAACCTGATCACCCTGAACAACACCGGCATTGCCGACCTGGCCGGCAACAGCGGCAGCGGCACCACCAACTCCAACAACTACAGCATCGACACCGTCCTGCCGACCGCGACCATAGTGGTGGCGGACAACGCCCTGAAGATCGGTGAAACCTCGCTGGTGACCATCACCTTCAGCGAGGCGGTGACCGGCTTCACCAACGCCGACCTGACCGTCGCCAACGGCACCCTGAGCGCGGTGAGTAGCAGCGATGGCGGCATCACCTGGACCGCCACCTTCACTCCGAGCACCAGCATCACCGATGCCACCAACCTGATCACCCTGGACAACACCGGCGTCACCAACGCCTCCGGCAACGCTGGCAGCGGCACCACCGACTCCAACAACTACGCGATCGACACGGTGCGCCCGACCGCGACCATCGTGGTCGCCGATACCGCACTGAGAATCGGTGAAACTTCGTTGGTGACCATCACCTTCAGCGAAGCGGTCAGCGGCTTCACCAACGCCGACCTGAGCATTGCCAACGGCACTTTGAGCGCGGTGAGCAGTAGCGATGGCGGCATCACCTGGACCGCGACCTTCACTCCGAGCGCCAGCATCAGCGACACCAGCAACCTGATCACCCTGGATAACACCGGTATCGCCGACCTGGCCGGCAACGCCGGCAGCGGCACCACCGATTCCAATAACTACGCCATCGATACAGTGCGCCCGACCGCGACCATCGTGGTCGCCGACAGTACTCTCAGCGCCGGTGAAACCTCGTTGGTGACCATTACCTTCAGCGAGGCGGTGACCGGCTTCACCAACGCCGACTTGAGCATCGCCAACGGCACCCTGACGGCCGTGAGCAGCAGCGATGGCGGTATCACCTGGACCGCGACCTTCACCCCGACCGTCGGCATCGCCGATGCCAGCAACCTGATCACCCTGAACAACACCGGGGTCAGCGACCTGGCCGGCAACAGCGGTAGCGGCACCACCAACTCCAACAACTACAGCATCGACACCGTCCTGCCGACCGCGACCATCGTGGTGGCAGATAACAACCTGAAGATCGGTGAAACCTCGCTGGTGACCATCACCTTCAGCGAGGCAGTGAGCGGCTTCAGCAACGCCGACCTGACCGTCGCCAACGGCACTTTGAGCGCGGTGAGCAGCAGCGACGGTGGCATCACCTGGACTGCCACCTTCACCCCGACGTCGAGCATCACTGACACCAGCAACGTCATCACCCTGGATAACAGCGGGGTGACCAACGCCTCGGGCAACGCCGGCAGCGGCACCACCGATTCCAACAACTATGCGATCGACACCGTGCGCCCGACGGCGACCATAGTGGTCGCCGACAGCGCCCTGGGCGTGGGCCAGACCAGTACCGTGACCATCACCTTCAGCGAGGCGGTGACCGGCTTCACCCTGGCTGACCTGACCGTGGCCAACGGTACGTTGAGCGGCTTGAGCACCAGCGACAACATCACCTACACGGCGACCCTCACCCCGACTGCCAGTATCAGCGACAGCAGCAACCTGATTACCCTGGATAACACCGGTATTACGGATGGAGCGGGCAACGCCGGCAGCGGCACCACCGACTCCAACAACTACGCCATCGACAGCCTGCGTCCGACCGCCACCATCGTCCTCTCCGACTCGACCCTCAAGGCCGGCGAAACCTCGCTGGTGACCATCACCTTCAGTGAAGCAGTGAGCGGTTTCGACAACAGCGACCTGACAGTGGCCAACGGTACCCTGAGCGCAGTGAGCAGCAGCAACGGCGGTATCACCTGGACCGCCACCTTCACCCCGACGGCGGGCATCACCGACCTGAGCAACCTGATCACCCTGAACAACACCGGTTTCACCGACGTGGCCGGCAACAGCGGTAGCGGGACCACCAGCTCAGCCAACTACAGCATCGAAACCGTAGTGCCGACGGCCACCCTCGTGATCGCCGACACGGCCCTGAAGGCTGGCGAAACCTCGCTGGTGACCATCACCTTCAGTGAGGCGGTCAGTGGTTTCGACAACAGCGACCTGACGGTGGCCAACGGCACTTTGAGCGCGGTGAGCAGCAGCGATGGCGGGGTCACCTGGACTGCTACCTTCACGCCGACTGTGGGTGTCGGCGATACCAGCAACGTCATCACCCTGAACAACAGTGGCGTGATCAATGTCTCGGGTAATACGGGCAGCGGCACCACCGATTCGAACAACTATGTCATCGACACGGCTCGCCCAACGGCGACCATAGTGGTGGCCAACCCGATCCTGCCGATTGGCGAAACCAGCCTGGTGACCATCACCTTCAGCGAGGCGGTCAGCGGTTTCGACAACAGTGACCTGACGGTGAGCAACGGCACCCTGAGCGCGGTCAGCAGCAGCGACGGCGGCATCACCTGGACCGCGACCTTCACCCCGAACGTCAACGTCAGCGATGCGACCAACCTGATCAGCCTCAACAACAGCGGGGTCAGTGACGCGGCGGGCAACGCCGGCAGCGGCAGCACCGACTCGAACAATTTCATCATCGACACCGGGCGGCCGACCGCCACCATCGTGCTAGCCGACACGGCCCTGAAAGCGGGTGAAACCACCACGGTCACCATCACCTTCAGCGAGGCGATCAGCGGCTTCACCAACTCGGACCTGACAGTGGCCAACGGTACCCTGGGGGCCCTGAGCAGCAGCGATGGCGGGGTGACCTGGACCGCCACCTTTACCCCGGCCATCAACATCAGTGACAGCAGCAATCAGATCACCCTGAACAATGCCGGAGTGATAGACGCCGTCGGCAACACCGGCAGCGGCACCACCGACTCGGCCAACTACGTCATCGACACCGTGCGCCCCACCGCTACCGTGGTGGTCGCCAACCCGATGCTGGCCGTGGGCGACACGTCCCTGGTGACCATCACCTTCAGCAAGGCGGTGAGCGGCTTCGACAACAGCAACCTGACGGTGGCCAACGGTACCTTGAGCATGCTGAGCAGCAGCGATGGCGGCATCACCTGGACCGCGACCTTCACCCCGAACACCAACCTCAGCGATACGAGCAACCTGATCACCCTGAACAACAGCGGGGTCAGCGACGCCTCGGGCAATACCGGGCTGGGCAGCACGGATTCGAACAATTACCTGATCGATACCCAGCGGCCGACCGCGACCATCGTGGTCGCCAACAGCAGCCTCGGCGTGGGCCAGACCAGCAGCGTGACCATCACCTTCAGCGAAGCGGTGAGCGGCTTCACCAACTCGGACCTGACGGTGGCCAACGGCACCCTGAGCGCCCTGGGCAGCAGCGACGGCGGCCGGACCTGGACCGCGACCCTGACGCCAACCGCCAATATCAGCGACACCAGCAACCTGATCACCCTGAACAACAGCGGGGTGAGCGACTCCTTCGGCAATACCGGCACTGGCAGCACCGACTCCAACAACTACGCGATCAACACCGTGCCGGCGGCCAACCCACCCACGCAGTTGCCGGTGGGCGATCCGGAATTCCGTTCGAGCGACCCGGTGGTTCCGCCGCTGCCGCCTTATGTGCCGCTGCAACCCACGGTCACCACGCCACCCGTTGGCGACCTGGGCTCGCCACTGGCCTTCGAGCCGTTGTTCGAGCAGCGGGTGCTGGGCGATGGCATCCGGCCGCTGGGGGATATTTTCATCAATCGCGGGGCCCTGGCGCCGAGCTTCATTGCCCAGGTGTTCGGCAGCAGCGATGCCGGGGGCGATGGCAATGGCCATGGCTTCCTCGGCTTCGGTGGCGGCGATGGCGGGGTGTTCAGCCAAAGCACGCTGTCGCTGCTGTTCAACCAGGACTCCGCCGAGGATGGCGGTTCGCTGAAGTCTTTCGGCGACAAGCCCAAGGCCGGCGATCTTTCCCAGGGCGGGCGCGGGGTGTTCGGGGCACCGTCGCTGACCCAGCAATTGCAAGTGATGCAAGACACAGAACAACGGCCGATCCGCGATCTGGCCAAGGCGTTCGAACAGGCCGGCATCAGCGCAATGCAGGCCTGAAACACTACATAAATACGATGCGGCACCCAGGGGCGAGACAAGGATGAATAAAAGTCAGAAGTTGTTCGGGGTCAGCTTGTTGGCGCTGATGGTCAGCGGTTGTGCCGTCAGCAGTAAACCGATCGAACGCAGTGTCAGTGAGCAGCGCGCCAGGAGCGACCTGCAGAGCATGTACAAGGACCAGGAACCGCTGAGCGGCCCGCTGACCCTGCACCAGGCCATGGCCCGGGCGGTGAAGTACAACCTCGAAGGCCGCTTGAAAATCATGGAAGAGGCCCTGGCCAAGCGCCAGCTGGACCTCGCCAGTTTCGACATGCTGCCGCGCATGGCCCTCTCCGCCGGCTATGTGGGGCGCAACAACGTCAGCGCCTCCAGCAGCCAGAGCGTGGAGACCGGCACCCAGTCCCTGGAACCTTCGACCTCCCAGGACCGGGACCGCAGGGTGGCCGACCTGACCATGGTCTGGAACGTCCTGGACTTCGGCGTCAGCTACATCAACGCCAAGCAGCAGGGCGACCAGCGACTGATCGTCCAGGAGCGTCGGCGCAAGGTGATCAACACCATCGTCCAGGACGTGCGCTCGGCCTATTGGCGGGCGGTGGCGGCCGAACGCCTGCTCAAGCAGATCGACAGCCTCATGGGTCGGGTCGAGCAGGCCCGCAGCAACAGCCAGAGCATGAGCCAGCAACGCATCGGCGACCCGGTGCAGGCCCTGGCCTACCAGCGCTCGCTGATCGAGGCCACGCGCCAGCTGGAGGAGCAGCGCCGGGCGTTGTCCCTGGCCAAGACCGAGCTGGCGACCCTGATCAACCTGCCGATGACCACCCACCTGACCCTGGCGACCAGCGACGATTACCCGGTGCCGGAACTCAAGGTCGATATGGCCCGCCTCGAGCACGAGGCCCTGACCAGCCGCCCGGAACTGCGCGAGCAGGATTACCAGAGCCGCATCAGCGCCGCGGAGACCCGCAAGGCCATGCTGCGCCTGCTGCCGGGCCTGGAGTTCTCCGCCGGCGGGCATTACGACAGCAACTCGTTCCTGGTCAACGACAAGTGGGCCGACTATGGGGTGAAGGTCACCTGGAACCTGTTCAATGTGCTCTCCGCGCCGGCGGCCATCGACACCGCCAAGGCCGGTGAAGACGTCGCCGCGGCCCGTCGCCAGGCCATGTCGATTGCCGTGCTGGCCCAGGTCTACGTGGCCAACGCCAACTACCGCGACGCCTTGCGCCAGTTCAAGACCAGCCAGGAGCTGGCGGATATCGACGGGCAGATCGTCGGCCAGTTGCGCAACCGCTACCAGGCCAACGGCATCGGCGAACTGGACCTGATCCAGGGCGAGCTGAACACCTTGCAGGCGGACCTGCGGCGCGACCTGGCCTATGCCGACCTGCGCAACGCCTACGGGCAGATCTTCGCCAGCGCCGGCCTCGACCCGCTGCCCGACGAGGTGCAATCGACCCAGGTGCAGTCCATCGCCACGGCGCTGGCCAGCCGTGAGGCCGACTGGGCGGCGGGCAACATCAGCACGCCGGTGGCCCATGCCCAAAGACAATAACCTGCAGGCCCCCCAGGCCAGCGTCAGCCGGGCCCAGCGCGAGGCGCGCAACGGCCATCGCGGTGTGGCAATCCTGTTGACCGGCCTGCCGGCGGCGGGCAAGTCGACCCTGGCCCAGGCGCTGCAGGCCGGGCTGTTCCATCACGGTCGGCAGAGCCTGGTGCTGGACGGCGATGCCTTGCGCGGCGGCCTGAACCGCGACCTGGGGTTCGCCGAGGCCGACCGCCGGGAAAATATCCGCCGCGCCAGCGAGCTGGCAGCCCTGCTGGTGGACAACGGGCAGATCGTGATCCTGGCGATGATCGCCCCGCTGATCGAGCAGCGTGAGCTGTTCGCCCGGCGCCTGGGCGAGGACTACCTGGAAGTCTGGTGCAGCGCCTCGCTGGCGGTCTGCGAGCAGCGCGATCCCAAGGGCCATTACGCCCGCGCCCGCAGCGGCGAGTTGCCGGGGTTCACCGGTATCTCGGCACCCTACGAGCCGCCACGGGCGGCGCTGGAACTGGATACCGGCGCTCAATCGGTCGAAGACTGCCTGGGGCAATTGCTCGGCTGGCTGGTCGAGCGCCAGGTGCTGCCGGCCTCATGAGCCGTCCGGCGTTCGCCCGTCTGCCCGTCAGCGTGGACCTGCCGCGGCTGTTGCGCGCCCTGGCGCGAATCGACGCGAGCGCCTGGCAGGGCCACTTCAACGGCGGTTATTACGAAGGCGACTGGAGCGGCGTGGCCTTGATCTCGGCGCTTGACGCGCCCTCCGAGCTGGCGCCGGGCAAGGGCCTGCCGGTGCAGCGCGAGCCCTGGCGGCAGGACCCGGACTGGCAACAGGCATTGCGGCACCTGCCGTTGCGGATCGTCTCGGCGCGCCTGCTGCGGTTGGGGCCGGGGGCGCGCATTCATGAACACCGCGACTACGACCTGTGCGGCCCGGACGCCGACCTGCGCCTGCATATCCCCCTGCTCAGCCCGCCGCGGGTGGATTTCCTGCTCGACGGGCAGCGCATGCCGATGCTGGCGGGAGAGTGCTGGTTTCTCGACCTGTCGCGCCCGCATCGGGTGGATAACTACGACACTCAGGCACGTATTCATCTGGTACTCGACTGTCGCCCCGACCCTTGGCTGGAGCAGGCGATTACCGAGGGCCTGCCGACCACCCCGGCGCCTGGCCTGGGCCGCGCGGCCCTGGACTTCGCGCGGTTTTGCCGGCTGCTTGAAGAGGACACCACGCTGTGCCAGGCCTTGCAGGCGCCGACCGACAGCGAAGCCTTTATCGAGCGCACCCTGGCCCTGGCGGCCGAGCGTGGCCTGGCGTTCACCCGTGAAGACCTGCGTTCGGCCATGCGCCAGGGGCGGCGTCTGTGGAATGAACAATGGATGGCCTGAACCTGCGCGGCTGGTTGCCGATCCGCCTCTGGCAGCCGGGTGACGAGTGGCGGGTCGACTGGTGCTGGTTCGGCGACAGGCCGCTGTCGCAGCCGTTTTTCCGCGAGGCGGTCGAAGAGGCCCTGCGCCTGCCGTTCAATCAGGCGTTCCGCCGCCAGACGCCTTTGTCTGCCCTGACCGAATGGCGCCAACGCAGCCCGGGCCTGGCTCCCAGCGCCTTTATCTTTCATGCCTCGCGCTGCGGCTCGACCCTGCTCAGCCAGATGCTGGCCTGCCTGGACGACCATATCGTGGTGTCCGAACCGCCGCCGCTGGATGCCCTGCTGCGCGGCTCGCTCGCGCCACAGGAGCGGGCTGCCGCGCTTGTGGGCCTGCTGTCGGCCTATGGGCAGGTACGTCGTGGTACTGAGCAGCGGCTGGTGATCAAGCTCGATGCCTGGAACATCGGCGAGCTGCCGTTGTTGCGCCAGTGCTTCGCCGATACGCCGTGGCTGTTTGTGTATCGCGACCCGCTGGAAATCGCCGTGTCGCATCTGCGCCGGGCCGGCATGCACATGACGCCGGGCCTGATCGGGCCCAGCGCGCTGGACGACGGCGAGCCTTTCCAGGACCGGGAAAGCTGGGTCGCCCGGCGTCTGGGGCGCTTGTTGCAGCTGGGGCTGGAACACTGCCGCGAACACCATGGCCTGGCACTGAACTACAGCGAACTGCCCGCCGCCATGGACGGCCACCTGGGCGATTTTCTCGGCCTGGGCGCCGAGCAACGCAGGGCGGCCTTCGCCCGTATCGGCCAGCATGCCAAGCAGCCGGCGCAGGCCTTTGTCGATGATCGCCAGGGTAAGCAGCAACAGGCTTCAGCGCGGCTGCGGGAGCAGCTGGAGCAATGGGCGCAGGCGCCTTACGCGGCGCTGGAACAGTGGCGCAGCAGGGCGGCCAGCGCAGTCCCGCAAACGCGTCTCAGCTCTTCGGCGACAAGTCCGCCATGCCCTTGAGGAATTCGATGGGCAGCGGGAAAACGATGGTCGAGCTCTTGTCGCCGGCGATCGCGCCCAGGGTCTGCATGTAGCGCAGTTGCATGGCGCCGGGCTGGCGGCCAAGCATTTCGGCGGCCTGCATGAGTTTTTCCGAGGCCTGCAATTCGCCTTCGGCGTGGATCACCTTGGCCCGGCGTTCCCGCTCGGCTTCGGCCTGCTTGGCGATGGCGCGGATCATCGATTCGTTGAGGTCGACATGCTTGATCTCGACGTTCGCCACCTTGATGCCCCAGGCATCGGTCTGGGCGTCCAGCACCTGCTGGATATCGGCGTTCAGGCGTTCGCGCTCGGCCAGCAGTTCGTCCAGCTCATGCTTGCCCAGCACCGCGCGCAGGGTGGTCTGGGCCAGTTGGCTGGTGGCCATGAGGAAATCCTCGACCTGGATGATCGCCTTCTGCGAGTCCAGCACGCGGAAATACAGCACGGCGTTGACCTTGACCGAGACGTTGTCGCGGGTGATCACATCCTGCGGCGGCACGTCGAGTACCACGGTGCGCAGGTCGACGCGGACCATCTGCTGGACGACCGGAATCAGCAGGACCAGCCCCGGCCCCTTGACCCTCCAGAAGCGCCCGAGCTGGAACACCACCCCGCGCTCGTATTCGCGCAGGATGCGAAACGTCGAGACCGCCAGCGCCAACAGCAGCGCCAGCAGCGCGCCAAAACCCAATTCCAGACCCATTTCATCCTCCTCGCGGCGCGGCCTCGGCCGTCGTCACTTCCAGAAGCAGCCCCTTGCGCGCCACCACCCGTACCTGTTGTCCGTTTTGCAGCGGCGTTGCGCTCAGGACCTGCCAGTGTTCGCCCTGCAACAGCACCCAGCCGTTGTAAGGGTTGCCCGCTTGCACCGCGGTGATCGCCGTGACACTGCCCACCAGCCCCGCGTCGCCGGCCACCTGCTGGCGCTGTCGCGCGCGCAGCGCCATGCTCGCCAGCGTCGCCAGGAGCAGCGCGCTGACCACCGCCAGGCCGACGATGAGCGGCAGGGGAATGCCATAGCCCGGGACATCGGTGTCCATCAGGATCACCGCGCCGACGACAAAGGAGACGATGCCGCCGAAACCGATGACGCCGAAGGTCGGTAGAAAGGCTTCGGCGACCATGAAGGCGATGCCCAGCAGGATCAGGGCCACGCCGGCGTAGTTCACCGGCAGCAGTTGCAAGGCGTACAAACCGAGCAGCAGGCAGATGCCGCCGAGTACGCCGGGCACCGCGGTGCCCGGGTTGACGAACTCGAAGAACAGCCCGTAGATGCCGATCATCATCAGGATCAGCGCCACGCTGGGGTGGGTGATGACCGACAGCAGCTGCGTGCGCCAGTCCGGGTCGTGATGGATCACCGCCGCCCCCAGGGTATGCAGTTGCACCGCCTGGCCGGCGGCGATGAGGAACTTGCCGTCGAGTTGCCTGAGCAGGCCGTTCAGGTCATCGGCGACATAGTCGACCACCTTCAGCTTCAAGGCTTCCTGGGCCGGCAGGCTGACGGCCTCGCGCACGGCCTGTTCCGCCCATTCGGCATTGCGTCCGCGTAATTGCGCCAGGCCACGGATATAGGCCGCGGCGTCGTTGATCTGTTTGTGGCTGAGGGTGTCGGTGTCCGGTTCCGGGTTCTTGTCCGAGCGTGGCGCGGCGGGCGGGTTGCCGCCCGGGTCGGGCTGCCCCGGCATGCCGACCCGCACCGGGGTGGCGGCCCCGAGGTTGGTGCCCGGGGCCATGGCGGCGATGTGGCTGGCATACAGGATGTAGGTGCCGGCGCTGGCGGCGCGGGCGCCACTGGGGGCGACGAAACTGGCCACCGGCACCGGGCTGGCGAGGATCGCCTTGATGATCGAGCGCATCGAGGTGTCGAGGCCGCCCGGGGTGTCGATGCCCAGCACCACCAGTTGGGCGTGCTCGTCGGCGGCCTTGTCCAGGCCGCGCACCACGTAGTCGGCGCTGGCGGGGCTGATCACATCGTTGACGGTGAGCACCACCACTGGCTTCACGGCCTGGGCGTGCCCGGTCGGCAGGCCGATCAGCACACCCAGCAGCAGCCCTTTCAGTGTCGCCCGCCACCCACGCTCGTTCATCCGACCCTCCTGGAGAGTCATGTGCCTCGGTTGCCAGCCGTTCGCTGGCCTTGTCCTTGAGTCTAGTAGAGCGTGGGATTGAGCGAATTCTGAGCAGTCTCACGCCCGCGTGCCGTTCGGAAGTTCGTCGGTGGGCGAGGGCGGCGCGGCCTAGACTTTGTGAAGGGAGTGACAGTCGTTAACCCATAGTCCTGCAAAGCCGTTCAGGACACCGAGGTGCATCATGCGTATGGCAAGAACCGTGCAACGCAGCCTGGAACAGGCGCATTGCGATTTTGACGTGGTGGCTCATCCACATTCGTCGAGCAGCCTGGAGACCGCTCGGGTGGCGGGAGTTCCCGCCGAGCGCGTGGCCAAGTCGGTGATCCTCGACGACAGTCACGGCCACTACCTGATGGCCGTGCTGCCGGCCAGCCGCCACCTGGATCTGAGCAAGGTGCGCGGCAGCAACGAATGGCAGATCACCCGGGAAAGCACCCTGGCGCATCTGTTCAACGATTGCGAACGCGGCGCGGTACCGGCCCTGGGCGAATCCTATGGGCTGGACGTGGTGATCGATCCGATGCTGACCCGGCAGAAAGACATCTACCTGGAAGCCGGCAACCACAACAACCTGGTGCATCTGAGCATGGACCAGTACCTGAAAATGGTGCCTCATGCCGAGGTGTGCGAGGTCAGTTACTAGCGCCGTCGGCGGATGTACCCACCTTTCGCGAGCAAGCTCGCTCCTACAAAAATGCTTGTTTTCTGTAGGAGCGAGCTGGCTCGCGATCGACTGCGCAGCAGTGGTTCAACCAACACCCAACCCGTTGAGGAGCCCCCATGGAATCCCCATCCCACAGCCTGCCCGCTCTGTTCAAACAACTTGGCCTGCCCGACGACCCCGAGGGCATCGACCGTTTCATCGCCACCCATTCGCCGCTCAAGCCGGAACTGCACCTGGCGGATGCCTTCTTCTGGACCAGCAGCCAGGCGGATTTCCTGCGTAACGAGATCCTTGACGACGCCGACTGGGCGGAAGTGGTGGATCAGCTGGATGTGTTGTTGAGGAAGGGGCGGGGGGCTTGAGGCATCAGGCTTCGGTTGGAGGCCACTGGCGCGCGGTATGCACCAGCGCCAGGATCCACACCGCATCCTGATGGAGTTGATAGACCAGGCGGTAGCTTTGATGAGGGATCAGTTCGCGGGTGCCGGCGATCAATCCGGGGCGCCCGGCTTGAGGATGTTGCACCAGTTGCGTAGCCGATGGGCTGAAGCGTATGTCCATGTCCAGCGCCGCCTGCGGATTCAGGGCATGCAGGTAATCCCATATGTCTGCACGATCCTGTGCGGCTTGCGGCGTCCAGATCACTTTCATTGCCGGGGCGCTACCTGTGCCCTGCGGGCCGCGAAGGTGGCTTCCAGATCATCGTTGGCGATGCCTTTCCCAGCGGTCATGGATGCGCGTGCGGTATCGACCTTCTGTTGCAGAAAGGCCTCGTACTCCCGGGCTTCCCGTTGTTCCTGCACGTACTGACGCATCATTTCTCGGACGATCTGCGATGCGGGGCGATGGCTGGCTTCGGCCTCGGCCATAAACTGATCGCGCAAGTCGGCTTCGAGTTTCATCGTGAAAACGGCATGTTTGGGCATGGGACAGTTCCTGCAAAAACGTATATACCAAGTATATATATCTTCAGTACCTAAGCCGGTCCAGGTTTTCTCGCGGCGACGATCGGTCGCTAAATTGTTTCAAAACTTGACTGGGTTTAACCCCCTCATGCACCATTGATAGTTAGCAAACTAACAGTGTGCGAACCTTCTTTTGCCCGACTCTCTCGAATCACTCCAGATGAATATCAGCAGTGGCATGGTGGTCGCCGCCCGACATTGGCGGCGGATCTGCCAGAGCACGCTGGTCAACTATGGAATCTCCGAAGCCTGCGCCGTGCCCCTGCTGATGATCGGGCGCCTGGGCGAGGGCGTGCGCCAGGTGACGGTGGCACAGGCGGCGGGGATGGAAAGCCCGTCCCTGGTGCGCCTGCTGGACCAGCTGTGCAGCGCCGGCTACGCCTGCCGTACCGAGGACCCCCACGATCGCCGGGCCAAATGCCTGAGCCTGACCGACACCGGCCGCGAGCTGGTGCAGTCGGTGGAAGCCGAGCTGGTGCGCCTGCGTCGCGAGGTGCTGGAAGGCATCACACTCGCGGACCTTGAGGCGGCGCTGAAGGTGATCCGCGCCTTCGAGTCGGCTGCCCAGCCACCGGCGGTGCCTTCTTGAGCGGATTCTTTACCGGCGTGCCGCCGGCGCGCGACTGGTTCTACGGCGTGCGCACCTTTGCCGCGTCGATGATCGCGCTGTACATCGCCATGCTCATGCAGATGCCGCGTCCGTACTGGGCGATGGCCACGGTGTACATTGTCTCCAGCCCGTTCGTCGGGCCCACCAGTTCCAAGGCGCTGTACCGTGCGATCGGCACCTTGCTCGGCGCCTCGGCGGCGGTGCTGTTCGTGCCGATGTTCGTGCAGAGCCCCTATCTGCTGGTGGTGATCATCGCCCTGTGGACCGGGATCCTGCTGTTCCTCTCCCTGCACCTGCGCACCGCCAACAGCTACGCGCTGATGCTGGCCGGCTACAGCCTGCCGCTGATCGCCCTGCCGGTGGTGGATAACCCGCTGGGGGTGTGGGACGTGGCGCAGGCCCGCACCGAGGAGATCTTCCTCGGCATCGTCTGCGCGGCCGTGATCGGCAGTATGTTCTGGCCACGGCGGCTGGCGCCGGTGTTCGTCGATTCGGCGGGCAAATGGTTCGCCGATGCCGCCACCTATAGCCAGCGCTTTCTCAGCCGCAACGTGCAGCCCGAAGAAGTCAGCGCCTTGCGTGCGTCCATGGTCGCCACCTTCAACAGCCTGGAGCTGATGATCGGCCAGTTGCCCCATGAGGGCGCGCGCCCGCAGACCGTGCGCAATACCAAGGAGCTGCGCGGGCGCATGATCCACCTGCTGCCTGTGGTGGACGCCCTGGACGATGCGCTGTACGCCCTGGAGCGACGCACCCCGGAGCTGGTGGAGCAGTTCGCGCCGCTGCTGGCCCAGACCGGGCAATGGCTGGAAAGCACCGCCCAGGGCACCTCGGTCGAGCGCTGGCAGGCCCTGCGCGGCCAGCTTGAAGCGCTGCAACCCGACGCCGAAGCCCTCGACGACCGACGCCAACTGCTGTTTTCAAACGCCCTGTACCGCCTCGGCGAATGGATCGATTTGTGGCAGGACTGCCGCAGCCTGCAACACGCCATTCAATGCGAAAGCCAGGACATCTGGCGCGCGGTCTATCGCCACTGGCGCCTGGGCCGCCTGACGCCGTTCCTCGACCGCGGGCTGATGCTGTATTCGGTGGCCTCCACTGTCCTGGCGATCATCGTCGCCTCGGTGCTGTGGATCCTCCTGGGCTGGACCGACGGCGGCAGCGCGGTGATCCTCGCGGCGGTGGCCTGCAGCTTCTTCGCCTCGATGGACGACCCGGCGCCGCAGATCTACCGGTTCTTCTTCTGGACCGCGATGTCGGTGCTGTTCGCCAGCCTCTACCTGTTCCTGATCCTGCCCAACCTGCACGATTTCCCGATGCTGGTGCTGGCCTTCGCCGTGCCGTTCATCTGCGTCGGTACCCTCACGGTGCAACCGCGTTTTTACCTGGGCATGCTGCTGACCATCGTCAACACCTCGTCCTTCATCAGCATCCAGGGCGCCTACGACGCCGACTTCCTGAGCTTCGCCAACTCCAACCTGGCCGGGCCCATGGGCTTGCTGTTCGCCTTTGTCTGGACCCTGATCGCCCGGCCGTTCGGCTCGGAACTGGCGGCCAAGCGCATGACCCGCTTCAGCTGGCAGGACATCGTCGGCATGACCGAGCCCGCCAACCTGGCCGAACACCGCCATCTGGGGGTGCAGATGCTCGACCGCCTGATGCAGCACCTGCCGCGGCTGGCCATGACCGGCCAGGACACCGGCGGGGCCCTGCGCGAAGTGCGCGTCGGCCTGAACCTGCTGGACCTGCTGGCCTATGCGCCGCGGGCCCAGGGCAACGCGCAGGTGCTGTTGCGTCAGGTGGTGGCCGAGGTCGGCGCCTACTTCAAGGCTTGCCTCAAGGCCGGCGAACGCCTGCCGGCACCGAGCGGCCTGCTGATGACCCTGGACCGCGCCCGCCGCACCCTGGATGCCCACAGCCAGGACGACCGCGAAACCCGTTTGCACCTGCTGCACGCCCTCAGCGGCCTGCGCCTGGCCCTGCTGCCCGGTGTGGAATTCGTCGGCGGTGGCGAGCTTGAAGAACCGCTGCCCCATGGCATCGATGGAGCGCCTTTATGATCGGTGACCTGGATATCAGCGGGGTATTCCTGCCCACGCTGCTGGTGCTGATGGGCCTTACCTATGGCTTGTACCTGGTGGTCCACGGGCTGCTGACGCGCCTGCATTTTTATCGCCTGGTCTGGCACCGGGCTTTGTTCAACGTTGGTCTGTACGCTTTGCTGCTCGGCGCCGTGGACTCACTCAGTCGATACCTGATGACATGAAAAAACCTTTATTGACCATTGGCCGTGTGGTCCTGACGTTGCTGGTGGTGAGCTTCGCGGTCGTGGTGGTCTGGCGCATGGTGATGTACTACATGTTCGCGCCCTGGACCCGGGACGGGCATATCCGCGCCGACATCGTGCAGATCGCCCCGGACGTCTCCGGGCTGATCCAGCAGGTGCAGGTGCGTGACAACCAGCTGGTCAAGCGCGGCCAGGTGTTGTTCAGCATCGACCAGGACCGTTTCAGCCTAGCCCTGCGCCAGGCCAAGGCGTCCCTGGCCGACCGTCAGGAAACCCTGGCCCAGGCCCAGCGCGAGGCCAGGCGTAACCTCGGCCTGGGCAACCTGGTGCCGCGCGAGCAACTGGAAGAAAGCCAGTCCCGCGTGGCCCGTGCCCAGTCGGCCCTGGCCGAGGCCCAGGTGGCGGTGGACAGCGCCCAGCTGAACCTTGACCGTTCGGTGATCCGCAGCCCGGTGGACGGCTACGTCAACGACCGCGCGCCACGGACCCAGGAATTCGTCACCGCCGGGCGCCCGGTGTTGTCGGTGGTGGACAGCAACTCCTTCCACATCGACGGTTATTTCGAGGAAACCAAGCTTGACGGCATTCATATCGGCCAGGGCGTCGATATCCGCGTGGTCGGCGATCGCGCGCGGCTGCGCGGGCATGTCGAAAGCATCGTCGCCGGCATCGAGGACCGCGACCGCAGCAGCGGCTCCAACCTGCTGCCCAACGTCAACCCGGCCTTCAGCTGGGTGCGCCTGGCCCAGCGGATTCCGGTGCGCATTGCCTTCGACGAGGTGCCGGAAGACTTCCGCATGATCGCCGGGCGCACCGCCACCGTGTCGATCATCGACGATCAGGCGCCAATCCGGTCGGAGCCGGGGCAATGAACAGCGCCCTGCGTGTGGCAACGGCCGGGCTCGGCTTTTTGCTGCTGTCAGCCTGCCAAATGGTCGGCCCGGACTATCACCTGCCGGACGATGCGGCGCTGCATCGCGGCGATTTGCAGGGCGAACTGGCCGGATCGAGCGACAAGGTGGTCTCGGCGCCGGTCCCGGCGGACTGGTGGCGCTTGTACCAGGACCCGCGCCTGGACCAGCTGGTACAGCAGGCCATGGCCTCCAACACCGACCTGCGGGTCGCGGCAGCCAACCTGGCACGGGCCCGCGCCCAGGTCGACGAGGCCCAGGCGGCCGGCGGCTGGAGCGGCGGGGTCAAGGCCGGGGTCGAGCGTCTGCAGGAGTCCGGCGAAGCCTTCCTGCTGCCGGAGAAAGTGCCGGTGGCCAACGTCGGCAACCTGTCCGTCAGCACCTCTTATCAGTTCGACCTGTTCGGCACCCTGCAGCGCGGCATCGAGGCGGCCCAGGCCAACGCCGATGCCACCCAGGCGGCGGCCGATACCGCGCGCATCACCCTGGTGGCCGACGTGGTGCGGGCTTACACCCAGGTTTGCGCGGCCAACGAAGAGCGCGAGATCGCCGAGCACTCCCTGGACCTGCAGGCCCAGAGCACCGCGCTGATCCAGCGCCTGCGCGACGCCGGGCGTGGCGACGAAACCCAGGTCACCCGTTCCCAGATCCAGTTCAAGTCCCTGCGCGCCGAACTGCCGCGCTATGAAGCGGCGCGCCAGGCCGGCCTGTTCCGCTTGTCGATGCTCCTGGCCAAGCCGCTGAACCAGTTGCCGGCCGGCACCGACAGCTGCGCCGAGCTGCCGCACATTGCGCAATTGTTGCCGGTGGGTAACGGCGCGACCCTGCTCAAGCGTCGCCCCGACGTGCGCCAGGCCGAACGTCGCCTGGCCGCGGCCACCGCCGATATCGGCGTCGCCACCGGCGCGCTGTACCCGGACATCAGCATTGGCGCGACCGTCGGCACCGTGGGCATCGTCGACAACCTCGGCAAACCCTCCACCAACCGCTGGGGCTTCGGCCCGCTGATCAGCTGGACGGTACCGGCCAACGGCGCCCGCGAACGTATTCATGAGGCCGAAGCCGCCAGCCAGGGCGCCCTGGCGCATTTCGACGGGGTGGTGCTCAACGCCATCCGCGAAACCCAGACCGGCCTGGCCCAATACAGTGCCCAGTTGCAACGTCGCGACGCCCTGGCCGAGGCCGAGCAGTCGGCGCGCCAGGCCGCCGACCAGACCCATCGCTTCTTCCAGGCCGGCCGCGAGTCGTTCCTCGCCGACCTGCAGGCGACCCGCACCTATACCGACGTACGGGCCCAGCTGGCCGCGGCCAACACCCAGGTGGCGATGAGTCAGATCGACCTGTTCCTGGCCCTGGGCGGTGGCTGGGAAAGCGGACGAACGCAAGCCTCGAACCCCGCCAAACCCTGAGGCCGTTGCTATGCTTTGAACAGTTGGCTGAGCACCTTGCGTCCAGTGCTCGGCCAGCGGTCAGGCACGTGATGGTCATGGGGATTCCAATAATGAAAAACCCTTATGCTCTCGGCTTCTGGTGCGCCATCGTCGCACTGGTGCTGCTTTCTGCGACTTATTTCTACGGTGTCATGCTGGCGCACCAGATCGACAAGGCCATGATTTTTCTCGACAGCGCCAGCGCGCTGATTGCGGTGAGCGCCATTGTCTTCGTGGCCTGGACGTCGTTCCAGACCCAGAAAATCAAGAAAAGGCAGCTCGAGCAGGGCAAGACCCTGGTCGCGATCTGGGACACCAAAGTCGCCCTGCGCCGGGTCGAGACGGTGTTCGACCGTTACTTCTGGGGCAGTTATTGGCAGCCGGGGCGGACCTTCCAGGAAGTCATGGGCGAGTTGACCGGCACCCCCCTGGAAAAAAGCCTCGAAGCCCTGAAAAAACAGTGCGTATTACTGGATAAACAGGCCGCCGACGGTCGCCACTGGCTGAACAATGCCCGCGAACTGTCCGATGTCGCCGCCGCCATGGCCCGCGAACGCTATCAACTGGATTTCTGCGACCCGCGTTCGGAAACCCCGGGCGGCGCGGTGATCAACCGCGATTTCGAAGTGCTGGTCTACACCTGGACTGCGCGCCTGAAAAGCTTCGATCACCAGCTCGACGCACTGGAGGTCGAATACTCCGAACACGCCACGTAGCCATGTAGCCGCTGCCGAGCCCGCGAGGCTGCGATCGGTTGCAGAGCAACCGCAAACCCTGAATCCGTGATCTGCCTGAAGAAACGCACCGTCTGGCCCAGCGACGGCTGCGCCGCCGATCGCAGGCTGCGCCAGCGGCTACAGGCTGTGTCTTCAGCTTCCCCTGTTCACTACTTTTCACATGGAAAGGTTGGGCCGCCTGGCCTGGCCGGTGCTAATCTTCGGCAGTTTTACGCACAGTCGAGCCACAACCCGTGCCGGGTTCAGGGAAGACGACCACACATTCAACATCGGATCGATCGGGTCAAATAATGAATAAATCAGCAGGCGTACTGTTAGGAATCGTCGTCGCGGTGGGCGCTATCAGTGCCGGCGGCGCCTGGTATACCGGGACCAAGCTGGAAGGGGTGCTGCAAACCTCTATCGCCGACGCCAACAAGGAACTCCAGGCCGCCATGGTCGGTTCCAACGGTACCGCCAGCCTGGAGCTGGTATCGCTGGAGCGCAACCTGTTCAGCAGCACCGCGCGCTACCGCCTCAAGGGCCAGGGCGAGATGTTCGGCGACAGCGCCGAGGGCGTCGAGCTGGTGTTCGTCGACCGCATCGAACACGGCCCGCTGCCGTTCTCGCGCCTGATGACCCTGAAATGGCTGCCGGTCATGGCCACCAGTCACTACGAGCTGGAAAAGAACACCCTGACCGAGAAATGGTTCGCCGCCACCAAGGATGTTTCCCCGCTCAAGGGCGTGGTCAACCTGGGTTACGACCGTTCCGCCAGCGGCAACCTGGAGTTGCTGCCGCTGGAGACGGCCCTGGACGACAAGTCGACCCTCAAGTTCTCCGGCCTGAAGCTGGACCTCTCGACCAGCGCCCAAGCGCAGAAGGTCAAGGCCGAAGGCTACATGGACAGCCTCAAGCTCAACAGCGTCGCCGAAGACCAGACGCCGGTGCAGGTCGAGCTCAACGGCCTGACCCTGGCCAGCAACCTGACCAAGAGCAACTATGGCTTCTACGTCGGCGACAACACCCTGGAGCTGACCAGCACCAAGGCCACGTTCGGCGAGAAACAGTCGGTGCTCAGCTTCAAGAATTCGCAGATCAAGAGCGCCACCGACGAGAAGGGCGCCCACCTGGCCGGCCGTGCCGACTACAAGATCGGCGAAGTCGCCCTCAACGGCAAAGCCGTCGGTTCGGCGCAAATGACCTGGAGCATGAAGAACCTCGACATCGCCTCCGGCATGTCGCTGATGCAGGTCTACCAGAACAAGCTGCAACCCTACGAAGACGCCGTCGCCGCGGCCGAAGCCGCCGGGGAGCCAGCGCCCGAGCTGAACCTGAGCGAGGCCGAGCAGGCCCAGGTCAAGGCTGACCTGGACAAGTTGCTGGCCGCCCAGCCGCATATCGCCCTGGAAAACCTCTCGTTCAAGACCACCAATGGCGAAAGCCGCCTGAGCCTGGTGGTGGACCTGAACAAGCCGCAATCCATGGAACTGCCGCCGGCCGAACTGAGCAAGCAACTGCTCACCCAGCTGGACCTGAACCTGCTGCTGTCCAAGCCGATGATCGCCGACATGGCATCGGTGCAGGCGCAGCTGGACGGCGTGACCGACGCCAAGGCGATCGCCGACCAGGGCAGCATGGCCGCCGACATGGTCAGCGGCATGGCGCTGGGCACCCAGCTGGCCAAGCTGGAAGGCAACGACATCGTCTCCAAGCTGCGTTATGCCAACAACGAAGTGGACTTCAACGGCCAGAAAATGACGCCTGAGCAGTTCGTCGGTTTTGTCATGAGCAAACTGGGTCCGGTCACCATCCAGTAAGCCGCGCAAAACCCCTCCACGGGGTTTTCAGCCAGAAACGCCCGGCCTCCGTACCACGGAGTCACCGGGCGTTTTTTTGCCTGTAGCTGGCGGGAAAATTCCCCCCCCAGAGCCTCCTTGAACATGGCTACAGGCCACGTCGTTCGCGGATTCGCGCAGAAACGAATCTGAAGAAATATTGCATTTGCGCATCCGCATCAGCCTTGCATGGAAGACTCCGCCCCAATCTGGCCGAGTCATCTGATTCGGCTTCCTGGCACGTATCAGGCGGGGGGACACAAGACCCCGGCTAGCCATGTAAGGATGCTGAAGAAAATGCCGCCCATTGTTTATCCTGTTCGCCTTTATGGTTTGCGGCCGCTGCTGCGCCTGGCGTTATGCAGCCAATTGCTGTGGCCGACCCTGGCCCTCGCCGACCCGGCGTACGACCGCCTGATTCTCGACGCCCGCGCCGGCAGTTATGCGCCAGCCCTGAGCCATTTGCGCCAGGTGCCGGCCGACCGCCTGAACGCCGGGCTGGTCAGCGACCACCTGCAGATCGCCAGCTGGGCCGGCCTCGACAGCGAGGTGGTGAATGTCTATGAAACCCAGGCCCGTGGCCGGGTGCTGCCGATCCAGGCGCTGACCGCCACCGCCCGTGCCTACCGCAATCTGCAGCGCTGGGACGCGGCGATCCAGGTGTACCGCCTGGCCCTCGAACGCGACCCACGCAACCCCGACCTGCAACTGGGCCTGGCCCTGACCCAGGCCGACGCCGGCAAGCCTGAGGAAGCCGTGCGCCGTGCCCGCGAACTGGTGGCGGCCAAGCCTGACGATGCCACCCGCCGCCTGGCCCTGGGCTACGCCCTGACCCGCGCCGGTTCGCCGTATGACGCGCTGTTCGAGTTCGACCAGGCGTTTATCCGCGCCGGCACCCGGCCGGAAGTCGCCCGCGAATACGTGTTCGCCCTGCAACGGGCCCGCCTGCCGGAACCGGCCCTGCGCCTGGCCCGCCAGCGCCCGGGGCTGATCGATCCGCTGATCGAGCGCCGTCTGCAAGGCGACCTGGCCGCCGAGCGTGTGCGCCTGGCCGAGCTGGCCACCCGCAGCGAGAAAGAGCGTTATGTCATCGCCGACCGCGCCCTGGCCGATTACGACCAGTTGCTCGCCACCTGGACCCCGGACCCGGCGGCCAGGGACGACGTGACCCGCTGGCGCATCGACCGCATGGGCGCGCTCAAGGCCCGGGCACGCACCGCCCAGGTAATTGACCAGTACCGCACGCTGACCGCCGAAGACGTGGCCATCCCCACCTACGCCCGGCGTTGGGTGGCGGCCGCCTACCTGGACCAGCGCCAGCCGGAGATCGCCAGCGACCTCTATCGCCAGGTGCTGGCGGCGCCGGATGCCGATGTCAGCGACCGCGTCGAAGACAGCACCGCGCTGTACTACGCCTTGCTGGAAAGCGACCGCCCGCAGGAGGCGCAACAGGTCGCCGACGACCTGGCCAGGAACCAGAAACCGCGGGTCGAGCTCAAGGGCTTGCCGATGGGCAACCCCAACGATGAATGGATGGACGCCCAGCAGCTCGCCGCGCAGTCCGGCACCTACAGCGCCGACCTGCCGGGCAGCGAGCAGCGCCTGGCCAGCCTGGTGGACCAGGCGCCGGGCAATATCGGCCTGCGCGTGGCCCAGGCCAACCTGTACCAGGCCCGGGACTGGCCGCGCCGCGCCGAGGGCCTGCTCAAGGAAACCGAGAGCATGGCGCCGCGCGATGTCGGCCTCGAGGTTGCCCAGGGCCACACGGCCCAGGACCTGCAGGAATGGCGTCAGCTCGATGCCCTGACCGACGATGTGGTGCAGCGTTATCCCGACAACCGTCAGGTGCAGCGCCTGGCCCGCCAGCGCCAAGTGCACGACATGGCCGAGCTGCGGGTCGAAACCTATGGCGGCAAGAGCTACGGCGGCGGCAACAGCGGCGCCGGCGCGGTTTCCGGGAGCAAGGATTTCGGCATCGAGACGGTGCTCTACAGCCCGCCGATCAATGAAGACTGGCGCCTGTTCGGCGGCCTCGGCTATGCCACCGGCGACTTCCAGGAAGGCACCGGGCACCACCGCTGGCAGCGTATCGGCGTGGAGCGCCGGACCCGCGACATGACCCTGGAAGCGGAAGTCTCCAACCACTCCTACGGCTTTGACGACAAGCAGGGCGCGCGGCTGTCCCTGGCCCGCGACATCGACGATCACTGGCAGTACGGCGCCAGCCTGGAATACCTGTCGGCCAACACGCCGCTACGGGCGCTCAACAGCAACATCTACGCCAATGGCGGCAGCGGCTTCGTGCGCTGGCGGGCCAACGAGAGCCGGGAATGGCGGCTGGCCCTGAGCCCCTCGCATTTCAGCGATGGCAACAACCGTCTCGAAGCTGTGCTCACCGGTCGCGAGGGCGTCTATGCCACGCCCCACGTGCAAGTCGACCTGGGCCTGGAGGTCGGCGCCAGCCGCAATACCAAGGAAGACACGCCCTACTTCAACCCTAGGTCGGACTTCACGGTGCTGCCGACGGTGAACATCAACCACGTGCTCTATCACCGCTACGAAACCTCCTGGAGCCAGCAGTTCCAGGTGGGCGCCGGTACCTACAGCCAGCGCGATTACTCCACCGGGGCGATCGGCCTGCTCAGCTATGGCCAGCGCGTGACCTGGAACGACGTGTTCGAAGCCGGGGCTGCCCTGAGCGTGCTCAACCGGCCTTACGACGGCGACCGGGAAACCGACCTGCGCCTGCTTCTCGACCTTACCTACCGCTTCTAGAAGAGTCCGAAGATGCCTCCGATGACCCGTTGCATCCTCCTGCTGGGAGCCCTGATTCTCAGCGCCTGCGCCCAGCCCGCCGCGGATTTCCTGGCGCCGGCGCAGCGCCCGGTGCCCGCCAGCGAAACCCCGTGGCCGAAAAACCACGTGCTGGGCATTGCCTACCACGACGTCGAAGACCGCGACCCCGACCAGGCGGTGGTGGCCGTGCGCACCGAGCGCCTGATCGAACAGCTGGCCTGGCTGCGCGAGAACGGCTACCAGCCGGTCACCGTGGACCAGATCATGGCGGCGCGCAAAGGCGGCCCCGAGCTGCCGGCCAAGGCCGTGCTGCTGAGCTTCGACGACGGTTACGCGAGCTTCTACACCCGCGTGCTGCCGGTGCTGCGCAGCTACAACTGGCATGCCCTGCTGGCGCCGGTGGGGGCGTGGGTCGATACCCCGCTGAACCAGCCGGTGGATTTTGCCGGCACCCCGCGCCAGCGCTCGGACTTCCTGACCTGGGAGCAGGTCCGCGAGATCTCCCGTTCCGGCCTGGTGGAAATCGCCGCCCACACCGATGCCAACCACAAGGGCGTGCTGGCCAACCCCCAGGGCAACCTGCAACCGGCCGCCGCCACCCGGCGCTATGACGCCAGCACCGGGCGCTATGAAAGCGAAGCCGAATTCGAGGCGCGCCTGCGCAGCGACGTGGCGGCGATCTCGAAAAAAATCCGCGCCGCCACCGGCTACAGCCCACGGGTCTGGGTCTGGCCTTATGGCGCCGCCGACGGCACCGCGCTGCGGGTGGTGGGCGAGGAGGGCTACGACATGGCCCTGACCCTCGACGACGGCCTCGATGCCCTCGACAACCTGATGAGCAGCCCGCGCTTCCTGGTGTCCTCGGACCCGGACGGCATCCACTTCTCCAACAGCATCGTCGGCGTCGAGGCCAGCAACCCGATGCGCGTGGCCCATGTCGACCTGGACAACGTCTACGACCCGGACCCGCAGCAGCAGGAAATCAACCTCGGCAAGCTGGTCCAGCGCATGGCCGACCTGGGCGTCAACACCGTGTTCCTGCAAGCCTTCGCCGACCCCAAGGGCGATGGCCTGGTGCACTCGCTGTACTTCGCCAACCGCCACCTGCCGGTGCGCGCCGATATCTTCGACCGGGTCGCCTGGCAACTGCGCACCCGGGCCAACGTCAAGGTGTTCGCCTGGATGCCGGTGCTGAGTTTCGCCCTCGACCCGAGCCTGCCGCGCGTGACCCGCTGGGACCCGGAAACCGGCCAGGTCGCGGTCGACCCCGACCAGTACCGGCGCCTGTCGCCGTTCGATCCGAAGGTGCGGCGCATCATCGGTGAGATCTACGAAGACGTGGCGCGCCTGACCTCGGTGGACGGCATCCTCTACCACGACGACGCGGTGCTCTCCGATTTCGAAGACGCCAGCCCCGCAGCCCTGCGCACCTACGCTGCCAACGGCCTGCCCGGTTCGATCGCCGCCTTGCGCGCCGATCCGGCGACCCTGCAGCGCTGGACCCGCTTCAAGAGCCGCTACCTGATCGACTTCACCCATGAGCTGACCGCCAAGGTCAAGGCGATCCGCGGGCCGCAGGTACTGACCGCGCGCAACCTGTTCGCCGAGCCGATGCTCAACCCGCAGAGCGAAGCCTGGTTCGCCCAGAACCTCGACGACTTCCTCGCCAATTACGACTGGACCGCGCCGATGGCCATGCCGTTGATGGAGGGCCAGCCGCGCAAGGCTTCCGGCGCCTGGCTGGAGCAACTGGTGGCCACGGTCAAGGCACGCCCCGGCGCGCTCAACCGTACCGTCTTCGAACTGCAGGCCCGGGACTGGGCGCAAAAGCCGGCGAGCGATATCGACGCCGCGCAGATGGCCGACTGGATGGGCCGGCTCAAGCGCCAGGGCGCGACCAGCTTCGGCTACTACCCGGATAACTTTCTCGAGAACTCGCCGGACCTGAAGACCATCCGTCCCGCGCTCTCCACCAAGTGGAACCCTTAAATCATGTTGGATCGACTGCTAGCCCTGCTCGTTCTGGCGATTGTCCTCGGTGTGCCGCTGGGCCTGATCTTCCTGGTGACCGGCCAGTTCCTGATGGACTTCGTGTTCTTCTACCCGCTGTTCATGTCCGGCCTGTGGATCGCCGGCGGCCTGTACTTCTGGCTGCACTGGGAACGCCACTGGCCCTGGAAGGACGACACCCTGCCGCCGCCGCTGAAGGGCGAGCCGCTGATCAGCATCCTGATCCCTTGCTACAACGAGGGCGACAACGCGGCCGACACCATCCACGCGGCGCTGGCCCAGCACTATCCGAATATCGAGGTCATCGCGATCAACGACGGCTCCAAGGACAACACTGCCCAAGTGCTGGACGCCCTGGCGCTGGAAGATCCGCGGCTGCGAGTGGTGCACCTGGCACAAAACCAGGGCAAGGCTGTGGCCTTGCGCATGGGCGCCGTGGCGGCGCGCAGCGAGTACCTGGTGTGCATCGACGGCGATGCGCTGCTGGCGCCGAACACCGCGGCCTATCTGGTGGCGCCGCTGCTGGAGAATTCGCGCCTGGGCGCGGTGACCGGCAATCCGCGGATTCGCACCCGCTCGACTTTGGTGGGCCGGGTCCAGGTGGGCGAGTTCTCCTCGATCATCGGTCTGATCAAGCGTACCCAGCGGGTGTTCGGGCGGATCTTCACGGTCTCCGGGGTGATTGTCGCCTTCCGCCGCTCGGCCCTGCACCGGGTCGGCTACTGGAGCCCGGACATGATCACCGAAGACATCGACATCAGCTGGAAGCTGCAGCTCGATCACTGGAGCATTTTCTACGAGCCGCGGGCGCTGTGCTGGATCCTCATGCCGGAAACCCTGCGCGGCCTGTGGAAGCAGCGCCTGCGCTGGGCCCAGGGTGGCGCCGAGGTGCTGTTCAAGAACATCCGCGGGATCTGGCAATGGCGCCACCGCTACCTGTGGCCGCTGCTGTTCGAATACTGCCTGTCCACCGGCTGGGCCTTCACCTTCCTGCTGTCGGTGATCTTCTGGGGCGTCGGCCATTTCATCGTCATGCCCGAGGCCATCGCCGTCGACCGCCTGATGCCGCCGGCCTTCACCGGGCTGGTGCTGGCGATGGTCTGCCTGCTGCAGTTCGCGGTCAGCATCCTGATCGATCGCCGGTATGAAAAGGGTTTGGGCAAGACCATGTTCTGGGTGGTCTGGTACCCCCTGGTGTTCTGGCTCGTCAGCCTGTTCACCACGCTTGTCAGTTTCCCCAAGGTGCTGTTCAGCCAACACCGCAAGCGTGCGCGCTGGGTCAGCCCCGACCGTGGCATCAAGCCGACAGATGATGAAGAGGAGGCTCGCTGATGAAAATCATCAGAACCCGTCAACGCCCATTGCTGGTGATCGTCGATGCGGCGTTCACCGTGCTGGCCTGGATCGGCCTGCTGTACCTGCTGGTACGCGGCCTGTGGCCGCTGATCGACACCCACGACGGCCCGCGTATCGAGGTCGGCGTGCTGGAAGCGCTGGGCACCTTGCAGACCTACCTGTGGGTGGCCCTGCTCAACGCCGCCGTGCTGATCCTCTGGGCGCGTTATCAGCAGCGCAAGAGCAAAAGTTTTGCCCGGCGCCGCCTGCCGTCGCCGGCGCTGGACGACCAGCGCCTGAGCGAAAGCTTCAAGCTCAGCGCCGCCAATTTTGCGCGCATGCGCCAGCCCGGGACCATGACGGTGCACAACGACGAGGAGGGCGGCATCAGCCTTGTCACCACCGGCTTCTTGCGCCTGAACCCCGAGCGCCAGCCGCATCCGCCGTTGCTGGCGGATTCCGTGGAGCGCTGATTCGGCTGCTGGTTGAAGGTCGCGGGATCAGGGCGGCCGGGTAAAAATCCCGGCGGTCGTCGAAAAAAGCCCCGGAGCTGAAAAAAAACCGGGGTTTTTTCGTTTACAAGCGGCTGCGGCTCAAGCTCAATCAGCGCCAATATTGCTCAAGCGCAACGCTGCGCCGCGCAGCTATAGTCTCCAGGCTCCTGTTTCCAGGCTCCGATAAACCCATTCGCAGAAGGTGCTCGCGTATGTCCCGTTTTGCCTCTCTCAATACCTGGCTGGCCGCTGGCGCCGTCCTGCTGTGCCTGCAGTTGCCGGCCCAGGCCCAGGAGCGTTTCACCCTGAATGTGCCCGGTGTCTCGGACAACCGCCTGTTCACCCCGGCCAGCGCCAGCGATGCCAAGGGCTGCGGCGGGCATAACCTGTCGCCGGCCCTGGCCTGGACCGCCGGCCCGGAAGGCACCCGCAGCTACGCCATCGTGATGCACGACCCGGACGGCGCCAAAGGCCAGGGTATCGACCACTGGGTGCATTACGGGATCAAGCCCACGACCCGGCAGATCGCCGCGGGCGCGGGGGCCAAGGGCACCCTGGAAGGGCTGGGCGGCACCAACAGCAAAGGCACCACCGGCTACGTCGGTCCTTGCCCGCCGGTGGGCGACAGCGCGCATCACTACATCATCCAGATCTACGCCCTGGAGCTGGCGCCCGACGCCTTGCCGGCCGGCCTGACCCGCGCCCAGCTGCTGGAAAAGATCAACGGCCACGTGCTGCGCAACAGCAGCGTGGTGCGGCGCTATCTGCGCTAAGCAGATTTTTTTCCGGGGGCCTAACCCGAATCGCCAAGGGGCTTCGTCTGAAGGGGGGAATGGATCAATTTCCCCGAGGTCAGCCCCCATGTTCCTTCCTCCGTATTTCCTTCGCCCCGCCGTTCAGGGGTGCGCCGCCGGGTTGCTGTTGACCATGGCCGGTTGCGGCCCGTCCTCGCCTGAGACCCGGGGCGCTGCCTTGCCCGTCCAGGAAACGCTGGCACCGCAGGTCGCCGCGCCCTCGTCGAGCGAGGCCCCGCGCGCCGATGTGATCCTGGCCGGATACAACAACGCCAAGGCGCTCGCCCCGGCACCCATGCAAGCCTCGATGATGACGCGCGAATCGCTGCCCGCCGGCTATCGCGCCGAACCGCGGGAGCAGTACCAGAACCTGCCGGACAACCCGATCCACAGCGTGGCGCAAGCTCCGGTCTCGACCTTCAGCGTCGATGTCGATACCGGTGCCTACGCCAATGTCCGGCGCCTGCTCAACCAGGGCAGCCTGCCGCCGCAAGGCGCGGTGCGCCTGGAAGAACTGGTCAATTACTTCCCCTACGATTACGCCCTGCCCGGGGACGGCTCGCCGTTTGGCGTGACCACCGAGAGCGCGCCGTCGCCCTGGAACCCCCACACCCGCCTGCTGCGCATCGGCATCAAGGCTTCGGATCGCACCGTCGCCGAACTGGCGCCGGCCAACCTGGTGTTCCTGGTGGATGTGTCCGGCTCCATGGATCGCCGCGAGGGCCTGCCGCTGGTGCAAAGCACCCTCAAGCTGCTGGTGGACCAGTTGCGCGAACAGGACCGGGTGTCGCTGGTGGTGTATGCCGGTGAATCGCGGGTGGTGCTGGAGCCCACTTCCGGGCGCGACAAGGCGAAGATCCGCAACGCCATCGAGCAACTGACGGCGGGCGGCTCCACCGCCGGCGCCTCGGGCATCCAGCTGGCGTACCAGATGGCCCGGCAAGGCTTCATCAAGAACGGCATCAACCGCATCCTGCTGGCCACCGATGGCGACTTCAACGTCGGCATCAGCGACTTCGACCGCCTCAAGCAGATGGCTGTCGAGCAGCGTAAAAGCGGCGTGTCGCTGACCACCCTCGGCTTTGGCGTGGACAACTACAACGAGCACCTGATGGAGCAACTGGCCGACGCCGGCGATGGCAACTATGCCTACATCGACAACCTGCGCGAGGCGCGCAAGGTCCTGGTGGACCAGCTCGGCTCGACCCTGGCGGTGGTAGCCAAGGACGTGAAGCTGCAGGTGGAATTCAACCCGGCCCAGGTCAGCGAATACCGCCTGCTGGGTTATGAGAACCGCGCGCTGAAACGCGAGGACTTCAACAACGACAAGGTCGATGCCGGCGAGATCGGCGCTGGGCATACGGTCACCGCGCTGTATGAAATCGTGCCCAAGGGCCAGCAGGGCTGGCTGGAGCCGCTGCGTTATGGCCAGGCCCAGGCGTCGTCGGAATCGAACATCAAGGACGACGAACTGGCCATGCTGCGGGTGCGCTACCAGGCGCCGCAAGGCGGCAGCAGCCGGCTGATCGAGCGGCCGATCCTGGCGTCGCAACAGCACGGCAAACTCGTCCAGGCCAGCGATGATCTAAGATTTGCCGCAGCCGTGGCGGCGTTCGCCCAGCAGCTCAAGGACGCTCGTTACACTGGCGACTTCGGCCTCAAGGACACCGTTGCCCTGGCCCGCGGGGCCAAGGGCGAAGACCGTTTCGGCCTGCGCGGCGAGTTCGTGCAACTGGTGGAACTGGCGCAGAGCCTGCAGACTGCCGCTCCGGCGAATCAGCCGGGCCGTTCCGGGGAGGCGTTGAGCCGCCGTGAGTAACGTCATGACGAGCCACCAGAAGGAGTTCAGTACGACTATGCCTGCGGCGAATCGACCAGAGCCCGCCAGCAGCGACGAAACGCTGCTGGCGCGTTATCGCGCGGGCGACAGCGCCGCCTTCGAGGTCCTCTACCAGCGGCATCGCCAGGGGTTGTACCGGTTCCTGCTGAGCCTGTGCGACAAGGCCGAGCTGGCCGACGAGGTCTATCAGGACACCTGGCTCAGCCTGATCCGCACCAGCAGCGCGCCACAGGGCCGGGCCAGCTTTCGTACCTGGCTGTACCAGATCGCCCGCAACCGCCTGATCGACCACTGGCGCAAGCACGGCATGCGCAACCCGCTGCACGACAGTTACGACGAGCAACTGCATGACCTGGCCGATGACGCCAGCGGCCCGGAACAACACCTGAGCCTGAGCCGTGAACGGCAACGCATCGACGCCGCCTTGCAGGATCTGCCCGCCGATCAGCGTGAGGTATTCCTGTTGCGCGCCCATGGCGAACTGGAATTGCCGCAGATCGCCAGCCTTACCGATACGCCGCTGGAAACGGTAAAAAGCCGTTTCCGTTATGCGCTGAAAAAATTGCGTCGGCTCCTGGCCGAGGAGGTACTGACATGACTGACGCCCGACAGCTTCCCCCTACCGAAGAAGAGCGCATGCTCGAGCACATTCGCCAGCACAGCCATGGCGAGCCGCCGGCCAGCCTCGACGCCCTGATCATGGCCACGGCCCGCCGCGAAGCCCCGGCGCCCCGGCCGTCCCTGTGGCAACGCTGGTTCGATCTGTGCCGCCAGCCGCGCTGGCAAGTGGCGTTCGCCGGTCTGTTCGGCGTGACCCTGCTGCTGGGCGTGTTGCAGCGCTCTCCAGAACCGGCACCGAGCCAGGCATTCGCTCCCGCGCCGGCACCCGTGGCAAAGGCCGCTGCCCCGCAGCTTGCACGGCGCCAGGCCGAGTCCGCGCCCGCCGACGCTGCCCCTGCGGAATCAACCATGGAGGAGTCGAACCGCTTCGAACTGGCTGCGACGCCGGAGGCGGCCGCCGGCGCCTTGTCGGCACCTGCTCCCGCGGCACCCGGGGCGGGCCTGCCGCTGATCCATGACACGCAAGCCTTCACCGCCAAGCCTTATGAGTCTCTGGGGCACCTGGCGTCATTCCCGGGTAAGGAGCAGGGCAAGGAGCAGGACGAGCGCGAGGCGCCGGCGTCGATCCTCGACGACGCCCTGCGCGAGGTATTGCGGCTGCGCAAGACCGGCCAGGACAAGGTCGCCGACCAGTACATCATCGCCCTGAAGCAGCGCTTCCCCGACGAGGAAATTGCCGAGCGCCTGGAGGCCTTGCAGCAACCCTGAGGGCAAAACGCGCGCAAGTAATGGCCTGGCACCACGAAAACGCGCACTATCGAGCCAGTTTCCTGAAAGTGAGAGGCTGGCCATGGCGCCACGCATCGACCGTATCGCTGCACTGCTGAATTGCCCGACCAAGGGCGCGGATATCCGCCAGGCCATCAAGGAGAGTCGCAAGGACTTTCTGCTCGAGGCCGGTGAAGAAGATGAAGACCCGCAACAGGCCCAACCTGCCGCGGATCAGGATGAAGCGGCGCCGCAGCGGCAGACGCCAGACTGAAACCCGGCGCGGTTACTTGCGGGCGGGCGCGCGCTTCACGTTCTGGCCCTTGGCCTCGATGGCCAGGGCAATCGCCTTGTAGCAGTCGTAGAACAGTTCCTGGTTCTTGAACATGTTCTCCACCAGTTCCATCTTGCCGTCGCTGTGCTGGACGCGGATGAAGCGCTGGTTGAAGACTTCCACCAGTTCGACGTCCGAGATATTGATCAGGCGAATCTCGCGGATCTTCGAACTGAAATTGCTGACCGGGGCGACCAGCTTCTTGTCCGTCAGCACCACATAACGATTGCCGGCACCGCGCAGGAAGATCAGCGCCCCCGCGGCGGCGACGGTCATGGCCACGCCCAGGACGCCGAGCAGTTGCATGACCAGATGCCCATTGAGCCCCAGGGCCTCTATCAGCCGGATCACGCTGTTGTTCTCGCTGGGTGTGCCGAACACCGCGAACAGCGAAAACCCACCGAAGACCAGGCCCGCCAGGGTCATTTTCTTGTAGTTGGGCCCGTAGTAGTAACGTGCCTGGTGAGAGGGCGCGGTGTTGCCGGAAAGGTTCGAGATATTCATCGTGTGGGGTCTTCCATGAGTCTGGCGAGAAACGCTGTGTATGCGCTCGGCAGTGGGCCGGGCGCGTGAATGGCATCAGGGGAGGCATCATCGCAAAAAAGATTGGAGACACCTAAAGGGCTTTCGGAGTGAAAAGGCTTCAGCAAGAAGCGAAATACCTCACAACGAATGCAGCCAATCCGCCTTGTTCCTCCCAAACCTCCATCCCTATAGTTCCCCCTGTCGCTGAAAAATCAGCGACCGGATTTGGCGATCCGTTTAAAGTTAGGCGCAGTCGTGTCATCGACTCCTTGCGCGTGCATTTCTGTACGGGTGATGGCGATCAATGGCGGCTGTGCGCGGGAGACCTTCGGGTCTGCCGGGTTTACTAACTTACCGGTTCGCCAACCCGCGTACGGCTGCCACCCACTCGTTTGGCGACGAGATCGGCAGTCTTCTTAACCAAGTTAGGGATGACATGTCATGTCGAAGTACATACCGCTGCAAACCAATTTTCCTGATTGTCCTGTTCTGCTGATCGATAGTGATGAGCCGGTAGCGCATGTGCTGGATTGTGCTCATCAGCGGATCAAGGCCGGGACAGATCTTCTGGAAAGCCTCACTTCGGTGACGATCAAGGGCATCGAGGATGCTGATCTTTATCGGCTGACCCACGCGGCTTATCTGCTGCTCAGGGAGGGGGTGGATTTATTGGAGGTTGCGCGGCGAGGGGTTGATTAGTTTAGGCGCGCCGATATCGACAAACTGCCCAAGGTTCTTTGACCCACTCAAATGCCAGAAACGAAAAAGCCCCAGGCCATGCGACCTGGGGCTTTTGCGTTTCTAGCTGGCGCACTCGGCGGGATTCGAACCCACGACCCCTGCCTTCGGAGGGCAGTACTCTATCCAGCTGAGCTACGAGTGCAGTGCGGGCGACATCATACCCATGTCGGCTTGGGGCGTCCATGCGGTTTTTTTTCGCGTGATGATTGGTCGTCGCCTCGTTGTTTATCTTGTCCTTCGCGATACCCGCAAGCCCCCTCGCTCCATTCACAAGTCCTCCCCTCGGACGTCCCTTTGTTTGCTTTGCTCTATGGCTTCAAGCGCTCTAACCCGCTGTGTCTGCACAGCGATTTCCTGCCAGTCAAGGCGAACACATGCATTCAAAAGGCGTGGTAATGCTCGATCTCTCGTTGCGTCAAACCCTGCTGGCACGCTCCGATCTGTTCAGGGGGCTGCCGGACAATCTGATTCGTTATGTCGCCACCCATGCGGTGGAGCGCACCTTGAGTGACCGGGAGGTGCTCTACCTCAAGAGCGAGGCGCTGGACTTCATCGCGCTGGTTGTCGAGGGCCAGGTGTATTCGGTGATTCATGGCCCCGACGGGCGCGAGCAGATTGTCGGCAGCGCCGGTGTCGGCCAGGTGGTGGGCGAGTCGGCGCTGATCGAGGGCCACGCCCGGGAAAACTCGGCCTTCGCCTGCGGCCCGACCCGGGTGCTGCTGTTGGGGCCGCGGCATTTCAGGGTGTTGTACGAGGAGCCGCTGTTCTGGCAGCGGGTCCTGATGCTGCTGATGACGCGCCTGATGAAGATCCTCGAGTTGCTCGAGCTGGTCTGCCTGCATCGCCTGGAGTCGCGTCTGGCGCGGTTTCTGCTAGCCAATATCGATGACTTCGAGCTGGCCCCCGCGACCTGCGCGTCGGTTCCCCGCAACCAGGGCATCCTGGCTTCCATGCTCAATACCAGCCGGCCGAAGCTGAATGTCCAGTTGCAGCTGTGGCGGCGCTCGGGGGTGATCAGTTGCCAGAGCGGCCAGCTGGTGATCAACGATGTCGAGCATCTACGGCGCAAGGCCTGTCCGCTCAATTAATTTGCCAACTGTTCCCCAGGTAACAGCGAACGCCTGCTGCGCGATCACAGACTGTCGGCTCATCAAGGAATGCACAGGGAGTGCTGACGATGGGATCTTTTCGTGAAGTGGCAGTGGCCGACCAGTTGTTCGAAGCGAGCTGGCAGGCGGTGTACCCCGAGCTGATGCGCCGGGCCAATCGGCGAGCCAGGGGCAACCTGGCCCTGGCCCAGGAGTGGATATCCAATACGGCGATCAAAGCCCTGCTGTTCTTCAGGCGTTCCCCCGAACGCATACGAGAGCCGCAGGGCTTTCTGTTCCTGGTGCTGGACCACGTGTTTCTCGACAGCCTGCGCACTAGCAAGCGCGAAGAGCAGTTGTTCGACCGCTCGATCGACCTTGCCCACGATCACCAGGCCCTGCTCGCCGCGCCCTGCGTATCGGTGTTCGAGCACACCGAACAGTTCGAGCGGCTGATGCAGTTGGGCCGCCGCGTGGAGCAGTTGCCGTTGCCCCAACGGCGGCTGTTCGAAATGCGTTTTGTCGAAGAACTGCCGTATCCGCAGATCGCCGCTGAGTTGGGGATCGCCCAGCCCCTGGCGCGCAAGCGCGTGCAGTTGCTGCGGGCGGCGCTGCGTTGACAGCGCTTTTGCGTTCACAGCCGCGGATGCATGGCGTTCTTGTGTCATGAGCACCTGAAACCGTCGACGAGTTCACCGCCAGCGCGCCTGCGCTGGCGCCTTCCATCAAGGAGAGATGTATGCCAGAGGTCAACAGCCAGATTACCGACGCGGTAACCCAAACCAACGTTAAGGTGGTGGCCGAGGCGCCGGCCCAGGCCATTGCCTCGCTGTACCAGGTGGCCAGCCATTCGGCGGGGCTGTCCCTGCAGAACGCGGTCAACAGCCAGCAGGCGTTGAATCAGATCTCCAACGCGGTGATCTCCAAGGCTGTCTCGCTGATCATGCAGATCGGCGAGAAGCCTTGACGCCTGGGGAGATACCTCATGTTCTGGTTCAAGAAAAAACCTGCCGCCGCCGAACCGGAGACTGACGCCATAACGGCGACTGACCCTGCGGCGGTCGACCCCGATACGGCCGATCCCAAGGCCGCTGATGTAACGGCTGCCGATCTCAAGGTAGAACACCATCCCCCGCCACCGCCCACCCCGGCCAAGCCCTCGCGCACGGTGATGGACCGCATGAACGACTATATGCTGGCCCAGGTCGCGGCACCGCCGACCGGCAGTACCGATGCGCTGAACAGCCAGATCGTCGAGGCGGTGCAGTTCACCAATGCCCAGACCTTCGCCTATGCCCCGGCGCAGATCGCCATCGCCCCGGACATGATGATCGGCCAGGCCGCCGGCCTGGTGGCGCAGTCGGCGGCGGGCTATTTCGACGGGGTCAGCAAGCTGGCGCTGGCGGCCCAGGCGGTATTGCTCGAGCAGATGACGAAAAATATCGTCGAAAACCAGCCCGAAAAAGCTGCCGAGGATGCCTTGGGCGCCCTGGCCACCGATCTGCTGGTGGGGGCCGCCGCCGCCGTCGCCGCTGCCGCCGGCGCCATGGAAGCGGAAGCGGCGGGCATGGCCATCGACAAGATCGACCAGAGCATTGCCAAGTACAGCAGCACCCTGGCCAACCGCGCCGCGCCTACGGCCTGACTCTACCGAGCATCGAGTTCCAGAACCCCTCTGGAACTGTGCAATAGCAACGTGCAAGTAACTTTTCTTTATTGAGGAGCGACATCATGCAGCCTGGAGATCTTGTTTTTACCGTAGCCAGAGACGATGACCCTCTGGCCACAAGTGTTCCGCGTAAGCTCATTGGGCTCGGGCAGCGCTTGAAAGCCGCCTTTCTGTCTGAAGACAAACCGGGAGCGCCGATAGTCCATGTGGCGCTCGCCATCAACAATAATCATGTTGTGGAAAGTGTCGGGGGTGGGGTGGCGCTCACTAACCTGGTCGAAGATAAACGCAACGCCATGGTGTTCACGTGCAAGGACCGATCCCTCGCTGACGCGGCTGCGTATGTGGCCAAGCAGTTTTTTGTCGATGCGAGCACCGGAGAGATCAACGGCGAGTACAGCCTTTTGAAAGCGATGCGTTCGACATCCGAGAGCTCTTCCTACGACCCGGGACTTGAGGCAAGGATCAACGCTTCGGTCGATATCGGTGCGGCTTCGTTCTGTTCGGAGTTTGTCGCCAATGCGTACGAAGTGGGCAACCTGTATACCAGCGCCATCATCATACCGCCGCCCCCGGTGGTGTTTTTCGCCCATCCCAAGACGCTCAATCCATGGCAGTTGGCAGACTTCTGCGAGAGCAACCAGCGCTTCAGTTGCACCGGGTTCTGGGAACAGGGCGAAGAGGTGACGTTTTAACAGCCCCTCCTTCAGCCTCTTGCCAAGGAACTCCAGATGGACAAGGAAGACCCGTCTCCAATGGCCGGCATCTACCGGTTGGCCGAGCTGCTCGACCTGAAGTTGTCGCCAGGAGAAAAGCACATCCTCGAGGCGTTGGTTCGTAGCAGCCCTGACACCTTTTCGGGGCCTTCAACCACGGTCATCGATCAGTTGCTCGATCGGACCCAGCGCTTGATCGAGGGTGAAAAACAGCGCACTCGCGAGTTGATGGAACACTCGGTTATTAACGAAAGTGCCTCGAAGCCCCAGCCGCCACAGCATGAAGCGGTGATCCGCAAATGGTTGGCGGCGAAGCAATCATTGTCTTCGTCGAGCGCTGTATCAGAAGCCGATCAGCTCATCCGGGAGGTGTTGAGCGAGCAGATAAGACACGAAGTAAAAGAAGCATTGGCAGTGCAAATGAAAGGGCTGGCAGAGCAAGTCGAGTCAGCCCTTGAACGGCTGAGCGAGCAACACGCTGAGTGTGGGCAAGGTTGATTCAGATCGTCTTCACACTCGTTGTTTTGCAACGTTCATTGATTAGCACGGAATCTCCCGTGTTTTAACAAAGGAAGTTGAACTATGCCTGTATCAGAGCAAATTACCGACGCAGTCACCCAGGCCAACGTCAAAGTAGTGGCCGAGTCGCCAGCCATGGCGATGAGCACCATCTACCAATCCATGGGCCAGGCTACGGCGATTCTGTTTCAGAACGCTGTTTCGGCCCAACAACAGCAAAACACCCTGGCGCAAGCCGCTACCAACCAGGGCGTGATGCAGATCTACAGTGTAGACACCGCCGTTGCCACTGAGAAAATCGGCCAGTAACTAACCTGTTGAGCGTACTGAAGTCGTTCACGTAACGGGCCAACGCCCTGGCCCCCGCAGCCTTTTGGTTGCGGGGGCTTTTTTATGGTCATTGATCTGAATCCCTGAGGGAAAGCGGCGTTTTCGTTCTTTTTTTCGAACAGCCTATTGCCCTGTCCCCCGGTTGACCCTAGGATTCGTTTGAGATTTCAAACGCTCTTGTCCAAGAGCCGATCCGCCCGTCTATTCTGACAGGCGCTATTTTTGTGCTTGAGCCCGGTAACAGTTTTTCCTGACGGCAGCCTGTCAAGGCGCCTTTCAACAATCACAATTCGCTCCGCCTCGCGCGGTGCTGTTAAGGAAACCGACATGCAGCTTAAAGACGCCCAGTTGTTCCGCCAGCAAGCCTTCATCGATGGGGCTTGGGTCGACGCGGATAACGGCCAGACCATCAAAGTGAACAACCCGGCCACGGGCGAAATCCTCGGCACCGTGCCGAAGATGGGCGCGGCTGAAACCCGTCGCGCCATCGAAGCCGCCGACAAGGCCCTGCCGGCCTGGCGCGCGCTGACCGCCAAGGAGCGGGCGACCAAGCTGCGTCGCTGGTATGAGCTGCTGATCGAAAACCAGGACGACCTCGGTCGCCTGATGACCCTGGAGCAGGGCAAGCCACTGGCCGAAGCCAAGGGCGAAATCGCCTACGCCGCCTCCTTCATCGAATGGTTCGCCGAAGAAGCCAAGCGCATCTACGGCGACGTGATTCCCGGCCACCAGCCGGACAAGCGCCTGATCGTGATCAAGCAGCCGATCGGCGTGACCGCGGCCATCACCCCGTGGAACTTCCCGGCGGCGATGATCACCCGTAAAGCCGGCCCGGCCCTGGCCGCTGGTTGCACCATGGTGATCAAGCCGGCCTCGCAGACCCCGTTCTCGGCCCTGGCCCTGGTCGAACTGGCGCACCGCGCAGGCATTCCGAAAGGTGTGCTGAGCGTGGTCACCGGCAGCGCCGGCGACATCGGCGGCGAGCTGACCAGCAACCCGATCGTGCGCAAGTTGTCCTTCACCGGCTCGACCGAAATCGGTCGCCAGCTGATGGCCGAATGCGCCAAGGACATCAAGAAGGTTTCCCTGGAGCTGGGCGGTAACGCTCCGTTCATCGTGTTCGACGACGCGGACCTGGATAAGGCCGTCGAAGGCGCGATCATCTCCAAGTACCGCAACAACGGCCAGACCTGCGTCTGCGCCAACCGCCTGTACATCCAGGACTCGGTCTACGACGCCTTCGCCGAGAAACTCAAGGCCGCGGTGGCCAAGCTGAAGATCGGCAACGGCCTGGAAGACGGCACCACCACCGGTCCTCTGATCGACGAAAAAGCCGTGGCCAAGGTCCAGGAACACATCGCCGACGCCCTGGGCAAAGGCGCGACCCTGCTGGCCGGCGGCAAGCCGATGGAAGGCAACTTCTTCGAGCCGACCATCCTGGTCAACGTGTCGAAAGACGCGGCCGTGGCCAAGGAAGAAACCTTCGGTCCGCTGGCGCCACTGTTCCGTTTCAAGGACGAAGCCGAAGTGATCGCGATGTCCAACGACACCGAGTTCGGCCTGGCCTCGTACTTCTACGCTCGCGACCTGGGCCGTGTGTTCCGTGTGGCCGAAGCCCTGGAATATGGCATGGTCGGCGTCAACACCGGGTTGATCTCCAACGAAGTCGCGCCGTTCGGCGGTATCAAGGCCTCGGGCCTGGGCCGTGAAGGTTCCAAGTACGGCATCGAGGATTACCTGGAAATCAAATACCTCTGCCTGGGCATCTGATACCCGCGCCAAGGCATGGTTTTAAGCGCCAGGGGCACGAGAGCGCTGTCCCCTGGCGTGCTGTAAACGATCTTTCAGTTAGTGGCCGGGATAGCCGGGGCAGTCGATCATCGCATGCTGCCGCGGTTGCCTTCCCGCCACGTCATCCTTGAACCACGCCGACCGATGAGCGGCGAATGAGGACACTATGAGCAAGACCAACGCATCCCTGATGAAACGCCGTGAAGCCGCCGTACCGCGCGGTGTTGGCCAGATTCACCCGATCTTCGCCGACTCCGCGAAGAACGCCACGGTAACCGACGTTGAAGGTCGCGAGTTCATCGACTTCGCCGGCGGTATCGCCGTACTCAACACCGGCCACCTGCACCCGAAAATCGTCGCCGCGGTGACCGAGCAGTTGAACAAGCTGACCCACACCTGCTTCCAGGTCCTGGCCTACGAGCCTTACGTGGAACTGTGCGAAAAAGTGAACGCCAAGGTGCCGGGCGATTTCGCCAAGAAAACCCTGCTGGTGACCACCGGTTCCGAAGCCGTGGAAAACTCGGTGAAGATCGCCCGTGCCGCCACTGGCCGCGCCGGCGTGATCGCCTTCACCGGCGCCTACCACGGTCGCACCATGATGACCCTGGGCCTGACCGGCAAGGTCGTGCCTTACTCGGCCGGCATGGGCCTGATGCCAGGCGGCATCTTCCGCGCGCTGTACCCGAACGAGCTGCACGGTGTGAGCATCGACGATTCGATCGCCAGCATCGAGCGCATCTTCAAGAACGATGCCGAGCCACGTGACATCGCCGCGATCATCATCGAGCCGGTGCAGGGCGAAGGCGGCTTCTACGTCGCGCCTAAAGAGTTCATGAAGCGTCTGCGCGCCCTGTGCGACCAGCACGGCATCCTGCTGATCGCCGACGAAGTGCAGACCGGCGCTGGCCGTACCGGCACCTTCTTCGCCATGGAGCAGATGGGCGTTGCCGCCGACCTGACCACCTTCGCCAAGTCCATCGCTGGCGGCTTCCCGCTGGCCGGTGTCTGCGGCAAGGCCGAATACATGGACGCCATCGCGCCAGGCGGCCTGGGCGGCACCTACGCCGGTAGCCCGATCGCCTGCGCCGCGGCCCTGGCCGTGATGGAAGTGTTCGAGGAAGAGCACCTGCTGGACCGTTGCAAGGCGGTCGGCGAGCGTCTGGTGACCGGCCTCAAGGCTATCCAGGCCAAGTACCCGGTGATCGGCGACGTGCGTGCCCTGGGCGCGATGATCGCGGTCGAGCTGTTCGAGAACGGCGACAGCCACAAGCCGAACGCGGCCGCCGTGGCACAGGTTGTTGCCAAGGCGCGCGACAAGGGCCTGATCCTGCTGTCCTGCGGCACCTACGGCAACGTCCTGCGCGTGCTGGTTCCGCTGACCTCGCCGGACGAGCAGCTGGACAAGGGCCTGGCGATCATCGAAGAGTGCTTCTCCGAACTCTGATCCCGCCTGTGACCTGATTGACAAAAAGACCCGCCTCGGCGGGTTTTTTTGTGCCGATAGAGGCTGCGCAGTGCATTTGCGCTGTATGGAAGGCTCGGCATTGACTAAGGTGCAAAGGATTGCCCAGGGAGCGTGCTGCATGACTGCTGTGGATTTACCCGCTGTACCGCGAGTGTTGATTGCCGAGGCGGACCCTTGGTCGCGCGATTTGCTCAAGCAGGTGTTGTTGAATGTACGTTGCGACGCGCGGCTGGACGTGTGCGCCGACGGTCAGGAAGCCCTGCAACTGCTGGCCGAAAATCCCTATGACCTGGTGATCGCCGACTGGGAGTTGCCCGGCGTCGACGGCCTGGGCCTGCTGCGCAGCGTGCGTCAGCGCAAGCGCAACCCAGTGCTGCCTTTTATCCTCATGAGCACCCGCAACGACAGCGCCAGCGTGCGCGAAGCCTTGCCGCTGGCGCCGACGGCCTACCTGACCAAGCCGCTGAACATGGAAGGCCTGACCCAGCGCCTGCAGGACCTGCTGCTGGATCCCGGCCAGGAAGTGTCGTGCGAGGTGCCGATCCTGGCGCCGGGCATGACCCTGTGGACCTTTCTCGAGCGCCGCCGCGAGCTGGCCGACGGCGCGCCGTTGCTCGCCGATGTGCAACTGGCGGTGAAGCGCAGCCTCAACCCCGATGGTCTCGACCTCAAGCTGCTGGAAGAAGAGGTGCGTACCGACCCGCAGATCAACGCGGTGCTGATCGCCGCGGCCAACAGCGCCGCCCAGCACCATGGCAGCGCGGTGCAGACCCTGGCCCAGGCCCTCCACCGGCTGGGTACCGGGCAGAGCATGAACCTGATTCTCGGCCTGGCGCTCAAGCGCAGCGCGCGCCTGAGCGACCCGGCCCTGGGCGATTACGCCGAGCGTTACTGGGAACTGTCGCTGCACACCGCGGAATACGGCCGGACCCTGGCCCGCTTGCTGGACCTGGACCAGGAGCGCTGCTATTGCGCCGGCATGCTGCATCGCCTGGGGGACCTGGCGCTGCTGCGCTGCCTGCAAGAGTGGAAGCAAGCCGGTGGCGCGCTGGACGACATGGAAGAGATCGGCGATGCCCTGGCGCAGTTCGGCGCGGCCTATGGTTCGGCCTTGCGCACCCGCTGGCGCCTGCCGCTGGAGCTGCGCGAGCTGATTGCTTCGGCCTACCAGCTCGGTGGCGGGGTTTATTCCCGCGAGGCTTTGGTGATGAACCTCTCTGCCCAGCTCGCCCGCCTGCGGCCCTCCGAGGGCCTCGAAGAGCTGGCCGACAGCAAGACCGCGCGCCTGCTCAAGATCGGCCTGCCGGAGCTGGTTCGCCTGCGTAAAACCGATACGCGAGAAGCGTGAGGACGCCGCGCAATCCTGTAGCCGCTGCCGAGCCCGCGAGGCTGCGTTCGAGGACAAAGTCCTCGCCAAACCTGGGCACGCGGTTCGCCAGGAAGATCAAGTTGCCGGGTGTTACGACTGCTGCGCAGCCGATCGCAGCCTCGCGGGCTCGGCAGCGGCTACGGTGGGTTGCAGTTGCGACCTACCCCGAAACGATCCGGTTCTTGCCCTGGCGCTTGGCTTCGTACATCGCCGCGTCGGCGCGGGCGAAGAGGCTGTCGAGTTTTTCGTCGTCGGCGGTGAGGCTGGTCAGGCCCTGGCTGACGGTGATGCTGAACTGTTCCTCGCCATGGCTGAAGGTCAGGCGCTGGATTTCCCGCTGCAGGCGTTCGGCAACCTGGCGTGCCATGTCCGGGGCGCAGCCGGGGAATAGGGCGGCGAACTCCTCGCCACCGATACGCCCGAACAGGTCGCCACGGCGCAGGGTCGCGCGGCCGGTCTCGGCGATGCGTTGCAGGACGTTATCGCCCTCGGGGTGGCCGTAGGTATCGTTGACCACCTTGAAGTCATCGATATCCAGCAGCAGGAAGGCCAGCGGCGTGCCTTGCTGGCGCGCCTGCTCGAATTCGCGGTTGGCGCATTCGAAGAAGTGCCGGCGGTTGCTGCTCTGGGTCAGCACGTCGGTGGTGGCCAGGCGTTGCAGCTCGGTTTCCAGGTGCTTTTTCTCGGTGATGTCCTCGGCCAGGCCGACGATGATCACCCGGTCCCCGGGGGCGGCATTGCGATTGATGAAGCATTTGTCGCTGAGCCAGCGGACCTGGCCCTGGGCATCGATGATGCGGTATTCGCGGTCTTCCACCGCGCCTTTTTCCAGCACCTGGGCCAGGGTCCGCTCGGCGTATTCGAGGTCGTCGGGGTAGACGCTGTCGCGCCATTCGTTGGCGTCGGCCAGCAGCAGGCCGGCGGAGCGGCCGAAAATGCGTTCATACGCCGGACTGACATACAGCACCTGGCGGGCTTCCCAGTCGAAGGCCCAGAGCACGGCATTGACGCTGACCAGCAACGAGCTGAACAGCTGTTCGCGTTCTGTCAGCCGGGCGACCTCGCCCTGGGCATGCATCAGCGCCATCAGGGTTTGCGCGGCCTCGGGCCACTGGGGAAAAGCGGATGGGAGTTGTGGGTTCTTGTTGGCCATCGGCACCGATCTCAAAGCGCTCGCCGCTCGGGAAACGAAGCGGCCACGGAAAGCCCGCCTGGATGGCGAAGTGTTGCTTGAGATAGGGGATTGGTGACGAAGTTCCCGTTTGCCGCGGTCTGGGAGCCGGCAGCCGCTGGGCGGTCACGGTAGCGCGCAGGACGGGCTGGAGTTCATGGGGCGGGGAGGGCAGCGAAGCCCACCCGCCACGGCAGCCGGGCTCGCCATGGCGGATGAGCGGGCCAGCGTCAGAGGCTGGCGGGGCGCAGCGAGTAGGTTTTCAACTGGCTGGCGAAGTCGCGCAGCGATTGGATCCCGCTGGCCTCGGCTTCGTGGACCCAGTCCTTGATCGCCGCCAGCATGTCGTGGCCGTTGGAGCTGGTCTTGGCCCAGATCTGCTGCAGCGCCAGGCGTTTTTCGTAGATCACTTTCAGGGCCTGGCTGTGCTCCAGCATGTTCTGGATACGCGCATGGTGGCGCTCTTCCAGCAGGCTGGTCTCCCGCGACAGCAGGCGCTTGGCGCGATGGAACTGGTGGCGCACCGAGTGATCGACCTTGTCCAGCTCCTGCTTGACCAGCGGCGCGATCACCAGCTTGCGGTACTGGGCCATGATCTGGAAACGGTTGTTGAGGATCGCCATCGCCGTGTCCATGTCCAGGTGGCCCTTGCCTTCGACCCGGTGGGCGATCGGCGCGACCCGCTGCACCTTGGCCAGGCGCAGGAAGCTGAACACCTTGATCCAGGCCCAGCCCAGGTCGAACTCCCACTTCTTCACCGACAGCTTGGCCGAGTTGGGGTAGGTGTGATGGTTGTTGTGCAGCTCTTCGCCGCCGACCAGGATGCCCCAGGGCACCAGGTTGGTGGCCGCGTCGCGGCATTCGAAGTTGCGATAGCCGACCGCATGGCCCAGGCCGTTGATCACGCCGGCGGCCCAGACCGGGATCCACATCATCTGGATCGCCCAGATGGTGATGCCGATGGTGCCGAACAGCAGCAGGTCGATCACCGCCATCAGCGCCACGCCGCCCAGCTTGTAGCGCGAGTAGAGGTTGCGTTCGATCCAGTCGTCCGGGCAGTTCTTGCCGTAGATGCGCAGGGTTTCCGGGTTTTTCGCCTCTTCGCGGTACAGCTCGGCGCCTTTGCGCAGCACCGTGGACAGGCCCTTGATCACCGGGCTGTGGGGGTCATCCTCGGTTTCGCATTTGGCGTGGTGCTTGCGGTGGATGGCGGTCCACTCGCGGGTGTTCTGCGCTGTGGTCAGCCACAGCCAGAAGCGGAAGAAATGTTTCAGGCCGGCATTGAGCTCCAGGGAGCGGTGGGCTGAATAGCGATGCAGGTAAACCGTGACGCCAACGATGGTCACGTGAGTCATTAACAGGGTGACTGCCACCAGTTGCCAGGCCGACAAGCCAAGAAAACCTTCGTACCACATAGGCTGTAGGGCCCTCGATAAAGAAAAAACAGCAGTCGCATTATCACCGAGCCCACAGAGAAAACCAGTCGCCCTTTCAGATAAGAGTGGCGAGATGTTTCTTCCTCTATAATCCCAAGCTTTCCGTAAGGACATTGACGACCTTATGTCGGTTTCTTCCCGCGACGCTTTGCGCGCAGCCTTGCTCTATCTCTTGTTGTCTGTGGTGTGGTTGCAGCTCAGTGGTCATTTATTGAGCAGTTTCTTCGATGAGTCGAACGATCTGGCGCGCTGGCAACTGATCAACGGGTATCTCTGGGCCCTGGTCAGCGCGGTCCTGATCTTCATCGCGCGGGGCCGCCTGTTGCGTTTGCTGGGTGCCGACTCCTGGCGGCATCACCAGCGCGAGGACCGCGAGCGTCTGCGCCAGGCGGCCGCCGTGTTCGATTGCACCCGCGAAGGTGTGCTGGTCAGCGACCGCCGGGGCCAGATCGTCCACGTGAACCGCGCGTTCATCGAGATCACCGGCTATCAGCGCGACGAGGTGCTGGGCCGCCAGCCGAGCCTGTTCAAGTCCGGGCACCACACGGCGGATTTCTACCAGGCCATGTTCGATTCGCTGAACGCCACGGGCGAGTGGAGCGGCGAGATCTGGAACCGACGCAAATGCGGCGAGATCTACCCGCAGTGGCAGACCATCCGCGCCATCCGCGATGACGACGGCCAGCTCAGCCACTATGTCGCGGTGTTTTCCGACATCAGCGCGATCAAGGATTCCGAGCACGAACTGGCCCACCTGGCGCACCACGACCCGCTGACCGACCTGCCCAATCGCCTGCTGTTCACTGACCGCGCCGAGCAGGCCCTGGCGTCGGCGCAGATCCACAAGCGCGGCTGTGCGCTGCTGATGGTCGACCTGGATCACTTCAAGATGATCAACGACAGCCTCGGACACAATGTCGGCGACCGCCTGCTCAAGGCCGTGGCCCAGCGCCTGCAAGGCATGTTCGGCCCGGGCATCACCCTGGCGCGGCTGGGCGGCGACGAGTTCGCGGTGCTGGTCGAGAGCTGCGCGCAGCCGGGGCAGGCCGCGGTGCTGGCGCAGCGCATCATCGACGGGGTGAAGCAGCCTTTCCTGATGGACGAGAACCAGCTGTTCATCAATGCCAGCATCGGCATCAGCCTGTTTCCCAGCGATGCCCTGAGCGCCGAGCAACTGTTGCGCAATGCCGACACGGCGTTGTTCAAGGCCAAGAGCGCCGGGCGCGACAGTTACGCGCTGTACACCGAGGAACTGACGGCCCACGCCCAGCAACGGGTGGAAATTGCCTTCGAATTGCGCCGCGCCCTGGAGCAGCAGGAGCTGCGGGTGTTCTACCAGCCGGTGCACGACCTTGCCAGCAGCCGCCTGGTCGGGGTCGAGGCGCTGGTGCGCTGGGAGCACCCGCAGCGTGGCCTGGTGCCGCCTGGCGAGTTCATTCCGATTGCCGAGCGCGCCGGGCTGATCGCTGAGATCGATGCCTGGGTCATGCAGCAGGCCTGTCGGCAGATGTGCCAATGGCAGGCGGAGGGCATGGCGTTGTCGTTCGTCGCGGTGAATGTCTCCAGCCGCCTGTTCGCCCGCCGCGAGCTGTACCAGCAGGTGGCCCAGGTGCTGCACGACACCGGCCTGGACCCGGCCTACCTGGAGCTGGAAGTCACCGAAAGCGCGGTGATGGAAGACCCGGAAGTCGCCCTGGAGCAGATGCATCGCCTGCGCGAACTGGGGCTGCGCCTGGCCATCGACGACTTCGGCACCGGTTATTCCTCGCTGTTGCGGCTCAAGCGCCTGCCGGTGCAGAAGCTGAAGATCGACCAGGGTTTTGTCGCCGGCCTGCCGGGGGACGAAGACGACGCGGCGATCTCCCGGGTGATCATCGCCCTGGCCCAGAGCATGGGCATGCAGGTGCACGCCGAAGGCATCGAACAGGTGGAACAGGCGCGCTTCCTCCTCGACCAGGGCTGCGACCTGGGCCAGGGCTACTGGTTCGGCCGCCCGGTGCCGGCGGCGCAACTGCAATGGAACCGGGCGCCGCAAATTCACTGATCCTGTCGAGGCATCGCGGGCAGGCGCTCGTTTCTGTAGGAGCGAGGCTTGCCCGCGATGGCGTCCTGTCTGATGCACCGTGGTGCCTCGATCGCGAGCAAGCTTCGCTCCTACAGAGGCGGGTTGGTGGTGCAATCTCACGCAACCCCGCGTCAATTCAAATAATTTCTTCTGGTTATATAAACATTCTTAAATAGTATTTTTAAGAATATCTGCGCCTATCTACTATTGCCCTCACGCCGCAAGCAGTGCCGCCACTGCCAGGCACATCTCATTCAGGAGCAACACCATGAGCGCATCTCTTCGTAGCGTTGACGGCCAGGACGAACAAACCATCTTGCGCGAGATTCAAAGCGCATTGCGCGACCTGCGTTTCGGCGCGGTGGAAATCACCGTGCACAACGCCCAGGTCGTGCAGATCGAACGCAAGGAAAAGTTCCGCCTGCAACACCCTGGCAACAAACCAAGCTGAACGCCGCACCACCTCTCGCCACGAGAGGCCCGACTGGACAACCGGAGGGCGTCATCCATGACCCCCAGCCTGAACCCCAGCGTTCGCCCACGAATGCGGGCCTGATTCGCCATAAGAAAAATGCCAGCACATTAAAAAATTTCGGGAGCTCCATCATGTCGTCGATTCGCCGTTATGCCCTGGCCGCCCTCGCCAGCGCCGTTTTTGCCGGTTCCGCCGTTGCCAAGGATTACGAGTTGCTCAACGTGTCGTACGACCCGACCCGCGAGCTGTACCAGGACTACAACAGCGAATTCACAAGCTTCTGGAAAAAGGAACACCCGGGCGACAACGTCAAGATCCAGCAATCCCACGGTGGCTCGGGCAAGCAGGGCCGCGCGGTGATCGACGGCCTGCGCGCCGATGTGGTGACCCTGGCCCTGGCCGGCGACATCGATGAAATCGCCAAGCTCGGCAAGACCCTGCCGGCCGACTGGCAAACACGCCTGCCGGATGCGAGCACGCCCTACACCTCGACCATCGTGTTCCTGGTGCGCAAGGGCAACCCCAAGGGCATCAAGGACTGGGGCGACCTGATCAAGAAAGACGTGTCGGTGATCACGCCGAACCCGAAAACCTCCGGCGGCGCCCGCTGGAACTTCCTCGCCGCCTGGGCCTATGGCCTGAAAGCCGGTGGCAGCGAAGCCCGTGCCCAGGAATACGTGAAGGAGCTGTTCAAGCACGTACCGGTGCTGGATACCGGCGCCCGCGGCTCGACCATCACCTTCGTCAACAACGGTCAGGGCGACGTGTTGCTGGCCTGGGAAAACGAAGCCTTCCTGGCATTGAAGGAAGACGGCGGCGCCGACAAGTTCGACATCGTGGTGCCTTCGCTGTCGATCCTCGCCGAGCCGCCCGTGGCGGTGGTGGACAAGAACGCCGAGAAAAAGGGCAACACCGAGATCGCCGAGGCCTACCTCAAGCACCTGTACAGCCCGGCTGGCCAGGAAATCGCGGCGAAGAACTTCTATCGTCCGCGGGACAAGGATGTGGCGGCCAAATACGCCCAGCAGTTCCCCAAACTGGACCTGGTGACCATCGACAAGGACTTCGGCGGCTGGAAAACTGCCCAACCGAAATTCTTCAACGATGGCGGGGTGTTCGACCAGATCTACCAGGCGCAGTAAGCAACACTACCTGTAGGAGCGAGCTTGCTCGCGAAGATCGTCAACGATAACGCGTACATTCTGATTGAGCGCGGTGCCCTTGAGTTCTTCGCGAGCAAGCTCGCTCCTACAATGGTATCTACCCGCTAACCAAGGACTTTTATGTCGCGTCGTATCTCCCCCGTCATACCCGGCTTCGGGCTGACGCTGGGCTACACCTTGGTGTACCTCAGCCTGATTGTGCTCATACCCCTGGCGGCGATGTTCGTGCATGCCGCCCAACTCACCTGGGATCAGTTCTGGGCCATTGTCTCGGCGCCGCGGGTGCTCGCCGCGCTCAAGCTGAGCTTCGGCACGGCGCTGTACGCGGCGATCATCAATGGCGTGATCGGCACGCTGCTGGCCTGGGTGCTGGTGCGCTACAGCTTTCCCGGACGCAAGATCATCGATGCGATGATCGACCTGCCGTTCGCCTTGCCCACCGCGGTGGCCGGTATCGCGCTGACCGCGCTGTACGCGCCGACCGGCCTGGTCGGCCAGTTCGCCACCGACCTGGGTTTCAAGATCGCCTATACCCCCCTGGGCATCACCCTGGCGCTGACCTTCGTCACCCTGCCGTTCGTGGTGCGCACCGTGCAGCCGGTGCTGGCCGACATTCCCCGTGAGGTCGAAGAAGCCGCCGCCTGCCTCGGCGCCAAGCCCTGGCAGGTGTTCCGCCACATCCTGGTACCGGCGCTGCTGCCGGCCTGGCTGACTGGTTTCGCCCTGGCCTTTGCCCGGGGTGTCGGCGAGTACGGTTCGGTGATCTTCATCGCCGGCAACATGCCGATGAAAACCGAAATCCTGCCGCTGCTGATCATGGTCAAGCTCGACCAGTACGATTACACCGGCGCGACCTCCATCGGCGTGTTGATGCTGGTGGTTTCCTTTGTCCTGTTGCTGCTGATCAACCTGCTGCAGCGGCGCATCGAACGACCTTAAGGAGGCGCGAACCATGTCCCAATCGTCCATTTCCGCAGCCTCTTCGGCCAACGCCGACCGTCGTGGCAGCGCCACCTCGCGGCGCATCCTGATCGGCCTCGGCTGGCTGATCTTCGCCCTGTTCCTGCTGCTGCCGCTGTTTATCGTGGTGTCCCAGGGGCTCAAGCTCGGCCTCGGCGCGTTCTTCGCCGCGATCTTCGAGCCGGACGCGTTGTCGGCCCTGAAGCTGACGGTGATCGCCGTGCTGATCTCGGTGCCGCTGAACCTGGTGTTCGGCGTCAGCGCCGCCTGGTGTGTGAGCAAGTACACCTTCCGCGGCAAGAGCATCCTGGTGACCCTGATCGATTTGCCGTTCTCAGTCTCGCCGGTGATCGCCGGCCTGGTCTATGTGCTGATGTTCGGCGCCCAGGGCCTGTTCGGGCCGTGGCTGCAGGATCACGATATCCAGATCGTGTTCGCCCTGCCGGGCATCGTCCTGGCGACCATCTTCGTCACCGTGCCCTTCGTCGCCCGTGAGCTGATCCCGCTGATGCAGGAACAGGGCACCCAGGAAGAGGAAGCCGCGCGGCTGCTGGGGGCCAACGGCTGGCAGATGTTCTGGCATGTGACCGTGCCGAACATCAAGTGGGGCCTGATCTACGGCGTGGTGCTCTGCACCGCGCGGGCCATGGGTGAATTCGGCGCGGTGTCGGTGGTTTCCGGGCACATTCGCGGGGTGACCAACACCCTGCCGCTGCACGTCGAGATCCTCTACAACGAATACAACCACGTCGCCGCGTTCGCCGTCGCGAGCCTGTTGCTGATCCTGGCGCTCTTCATCCTGCTGCTCAAGCAGTGGAGCGAAAACCGTATCAACCGCCTGCGCGCCAGCGCCGCGGAGGAATGAATCATGTCGATCGAAGTCCGTAACGTCAGCAAGAATTTCAACGCCTTCAAGGCCCTGAACAGCATCAACCTGGACATCCAGAGCGGCGAGCTGGTGGCGCTGCTGGGCCCGTCCGGCTGCGGCAAGACCACCCTGCTGCGGATCATCGCCGGCCTGGAAACCCCGGACGCCGGCAGCATCGTGTTCCACGGCGAGGACGTCTCCGGCCACGATGTGCGCGATCGCAACGTCGGTTTCGTGTTCCAGCACTACGCGCTGTTCCGCCACATGAGCGTGTTCGACAACGTTGCCTTCGGCCTGCGCATGAAGCCGAAAAACCAGCGCCCGAGCGAAAGCAAGATCGCCGAGAAGGTCCATGAGCTGTTGAACATGGTGCAGCTGGACTGGCTCGCCGACCGCTACCCGGAACAGCTGTCCGGTGGCCAGCGCCAGCGGATCGCCCTGGCCCGCGCCCTGGCGGTGGAGCCGAAAGTGCTGCTGCTGGACGAACCCTTCGGCGCCCTGGATGCCAAGGTGCGCAAGGAGCTGCGGCGCTGGCTGGCGCGGCTGCACGAAGACATCAACCTGACCTCGGTATTCGTCACCCACGACCAGGAAGAAGCCATGGAAGTGGCGGACCGTATCGTGGTGATGAACAAGGGCGTGATCGAGCAGATCGGCTCGCCGGGCGAGGTGTACGAGAACCCGGCCAGCGACTTCGTCTATCACTTCCTCGGCGACTCCAACCGCCTGCACCTGGGCGAGGATCACCATGTGCTGTTCCGCCCGCACGAAGTGTCGCTGTCACGCTCCGAACTGGCCGACCACCATGCCGCCGAAGTGCGCGATATCCGTCCGCTGGGCGCCACCACGCGGGTGACCTTGAAGGTTGAAGGGCAGAGCGAGCTGATCGAGGCCGAAGTGGTGAAGGACCATGACAGCCTGGTCGGGCTGGCCAAGGGCGAGACGCTGTTCTTCAAGCCCAAGGTCTGGCAGAAGGTCGCCAATATCTAAAAGCCGAAAGCATCGCGAGCAAGCTCGCTCCTACAATTATCCGGGGATGACCCATGAGCTTATGGTCAACCCCATCCCTTGTAGGAGCGAGCTTGCTCGCGATAGCCATTTCAAACAGCGGCACGCTTCGGATTGACCCGCACCCCTCCCACCCGCGCCTCGATTTCATGCTTGAGCGCCTGGCGCAGCCCCAGCAGAAACGCCAGCTCCGCCACCACGAACAACGGCCCGACGATCAGCCCCGAGACGTCATCGACAAAGGCCGGCTTGCGTCCTTCGTAGTAATGGCCGACGAACTGGATCACCCAGCCGATCACGAACATGCCCACCCCGCTGGCCAGCCAGACCAGGGTGCTTTGCTGCGCCAGCCCATGGCCGGCCCACACTGACAGCCCCATCAGCAGCGTCATCAGCAGGCCCAGGCGCAGTTCCAGGCGCAGGTAGAACGCGCAGGACGCCAGCGCCAGCAGCAGCGCCGGCGACAGCCACAGCCCGGCGACCGGCCAGGCGGGGCGCGACAGCAGTACGGCGACGGCCAGCACAATCAGCGGAATGCCGATAAAGTGGCTGGCGATGTTGCGCGGATCACGGTGGTAGGCGGCGTATTGACTGAGATGGTCGACGAGGCTTTTCATTGTTGTTCCTCCTGTAGGGTGATCGAATCATGCCCTGCGCCGATCGCCGGTTCTGTCGGCTAGGCGACAATCGGCTCGCTGCCCCCGTGGATAAAACTATCGATGAAGATGCAGGTCTGGCGTGAGCGCCTGATGAGTGGCCAGTGGTTCAGCCGCTTGCCCGTTCAATTACAGAATAGTCTGCTGGCCAATGCCCGTTTGCGCTCGCTGGCGCCGGGCCAACGGCTGTTCCAGCGCGGCGATCCGCCCTGCGGCCTGTACGCGGTACTGGAAGGCACGGTGCGCATCGGCGCGGTCAGCGAGGAGGGCAAGGAGGCGCTGCTGAGCCTGGTGGAGGCGCCGCACTGGTTCGGCGAGATCAGCCTGTTCGACGGCCAGCCGCGCACCCATGACGCCTATGCCGTGGGCCCGTGCAGCCTGCTCAATGTGCCCCAGGCGGCGCTGCTCGAACTGCTGGACGAACACCCGCAATACTGGCGGCAGCTGGCGCTGCTGATGAGCCACAAGCTGCGCCTGACCTTTATCAACCTCGAACAGCTGAGCCTGATGCCGGCCCCGGCGCGGGTGGCCAACCGCCTGTTGATGATCGCCCGCGGCTACGGCGAAACCGACACCACGCGGCGGGTCCTGCACCTGCCCCAGGAGCAACTGGCGCTGCTGCTGTCGCTGTCGCGCCAGACCACCAACCAGATCCTCAAGGACTTGCAGGGCCAGGGCATTCTCAAGCTGGGTTACGGCGAGATCGAGATCCTCGACGAAGCGCGGTTGCGGGTATTGGCCGGAGTTTGACCTGCAGATCGCGATGAGGCCGGCCCTACCACCGCCAATCCACGGCTAACGCAACCCATCGCGAAACTGCCCCGGGGTCATCCCGGTCCAGCGCTTGAACGCGCGGCTGAAGCTGCTGGCGTCGGCGAACCCCAGCAGGTAGCTGATCTCGCTCAGGGAGCACTGCGGGTCGCGCAGGTGCAGCAGGGCGAGGTTCTCCCGGCATTCGTTGAGCAGGGTGTCGAAGCGACAACCCTCGTCCGCCAGGTGGCGTTGCAGGCTGCGCAGGCTCAGGTGCAGGGCCTGGGCCACCCGTTCCGCCGAAGGTTCGCCTTCCGGCAGTTGGGCCTCGATCACCCCGCGCACCTTGCGCTCCCAGGTCAAGGGTTGCAGTTGCATCAGGGTGCGCTTGAGCACCGCCTCGTTGTGTTCGGCCAGTTCCGGGTTGGCGTCGTCCAGGTGGCTGTCGAAATCGTGCAGGCCGAACTCCAGGCGATCCTCGTCGGCGCCGAAAAACACCGGCGCGCGAAACACCGTGTGCCATTGCCTGGGGTCCGCCGGCTCGGGGCGCCGCAGGTACACCGCCAGCGGCGCGTAGTCGCGGCCCAGGCGGTTGCGGCAGGTGCGCACGTAGATCGCGACAAAGGCGTCGATGGCCTCGACCGCCGGCTCCGGATTGCCCTCGGGGACCTTCAGGCGAAAGCGATAGCGGTCCTCGGTGCGGGTCAGCTCCAGCTCCAGGGCATCGCTGACCACCTGGTGATAACGCACGATGCGCTCGAACACTTCCCGCAGGCTGCCGCTGGCCACCAGCGCATAACCCAGGGCATGGAAGGTGGTCGGGCTGACGAAGCGCGAGACCCGCAAACCTATGGCCGGGTCGCCGCTGGCCTGCACCGCCAGCTGCCACAGGCGGGTGGTGGCCGACAGCGGGTAACGCGCGTTGGGATCGTCCATCAGTTGTGGGTCGAGGCCGGCCTGGTGGCACAAGGCGGTGCTGTCGAGGCCCAGGGCATCGAGCTGCTTGCGCAGGGCGCGGGTCCAGCTGGCGAGGGAAGTGGGTTCGGTCATGGCGGTTGGCGCGTCCGGTCAACAGGTTGGCGTCCGCGGCTAGCGCCCGGCGCGTGGGCGCAGGGCAGGATGCGAACATCAATAACCAGAGGATGGAAGCATGTACGGTACTTCTGCAAGTCCCGACCGGCTGAATGCACAGCAACGATCGGCGCGTATTCGCGAGGTGGTGCTGGCCAGGGGCGTCGAGTTGCGCGAGCGCTACCCGCTGCTCAAGCATCAGGACGCGCTGGGCGCAGGCATTCTGGCCTTGGCCCTGGCCGGGATGATCGGCACGGCGGCGCTCTATATCGGCGGGTACCTGGCCTGGTGGGCCTGCCTGCTGCTCAACGCGTTTTTTGCCTCCTTGACCCACGAGCTGGAACACGACCTGATCCACAGCATGTATTTCCGCAAGCAGCGCGTCCCCCACAACCTGATGCTGGCGCTGGTCTGGCTGGCGCGGCCGAGCACCATCAACCCGTGGATCCGCCGCCATCTGCACCTCAATCACCACAAGGTGTCCGGCACCGAGGCCGATATGGAGGAGCGCGCCATCACCAACGGCGAGCCCTGGGGCATCGCCCGCCTGCTGATGGTTGGCGACAATGTCATGTCGTCATTGATCCGCACCCTGCGCGCCAGGACCTGGGCGCACAAGCGCAGCATCCTCAAGCGCACCCTGAAGGTGTACGCGCCGCTGGCGCTGTTGCACTGGGGGGCTTGGTATGTGTTCCTCGGCTTCCACGCCGCCAATGGCGTCGCCGCGCTGCTGGGTTCACCCATCGACTGGTCGGCCAGCACCCTGGCGGTGATGCAGGTGCTCGATATCGCCGTGGTGGTGATCGTCGGCCCCAACGTGCTGCGCACCTTCTGCCTGCATTTTGTCAGCTCGAACATGCACTACTACGGCGACATCGAAGCGGGCAACGTGATCCAGCAGACCCAGGTGCTCAACCCCTGGTGGCTGTGGCCGTTGCAGGCGTTCTGCTGCAACTTCGGCAGCACCCACGGCATCCATCATTTCGTGGTCAAGGAACCCTTCTACATCCGCCAACTGACCGCGCCGGTGGCGCACAAGGTGATGGCCGAGATGGGCGTGCGCTTCAACGATTTCGGCACCTTCGGCCGGGCCAACCGCTTTATCCGCAAGGAACAGGTGGCGGCGCAGGCGGTGCGGGGTGTCGGGGTGTCGGGGTGTGATGTATCGGCGTTGAGGGCCAATCGCGGGCAAGCCTCTGCTTCTGTAGGAGCGAGGCTTGCCCGCGATAACGATTTTCCTGACGCTACAACCTTCGGCATCTTCCCCCTGTAGCCGCTGCCGCAGGCTGCGATCGGCCGGAACGGCCGCAGCGATCTCAAGGCCCTAGGCGGTCCTGCGACCAGCGTGGCCCGGACCATCGCAGCCTGCGGCAGCGGCTACTGCCTCAATCCGGCTGGAACGGCGAGGCGCTGAGGATCACCCCGGTTTCGTCCACGTACTGCTGCCAATGGCCGATCAGCGCGTCGAGCTTGCCCGGCTCGCTCTGGGCCAGGTCGTGGATCTCCCCCGGGTCCTGGCTCAGGTCGTACAGCTGCCAGGTCGCCGGGCCCACCGGGCCGGGGATGTACACCGCTTTCCACTGGCCCTGGCGAATCGCCCGGCGGCCGAACAGTTCCCAGCCGGTGACCGTGTGTTCGTCATGCACCTGCGCGGTCTCGCCGGACAGGAAGCCCAGCCACGACTTGCCGCGCAATGGCGCCACCTCCTTGCCGCGCCAGCGTTTGCCGGGATGACGCACGCCGGCCAGGTCGAGAATGGTCGGGGTGATGTCCATCACCGTGCCGAAGCCATGGCTGATCCGCCCCTTGAGCGCCAACTGCGGGTAATGCACCAGCGCCGGCACGCGGATCCCGCCTTCGGTGGTGAAGGCCTTGAACAGGCGTGACGGCGCGGTGGCGACCTGGGCCCAGGCCGGGCCGTACCAGACGTAGGAGTTGGCGCGGCCGATGTTGTCCAGGCTGTTGTCGTAGTGCTGGTTGAGGTAGGTCAACAGCTGCGGGCCGAACTTGGGGAAGGCTTCCAGCAGCGCGCCTTCGGCACCGTTGTCGGACATGAACAGGATAAAGGTGTTGTCCAGCTGGCCCTGCTGGCGCAGGTAGTCCACCACCCGGCCGATGTTCCAGTCCATGCGTTCGACCATCGCCGCGTAGACCTCCATGGCCCGCGCGGAAACCTGCCGCTGCTGCTCGCTCAAGGCCGCCCATTCGGCGCTCAGGCCCAGCAGCGGGTGCGGCTCCACATCGGCCTCGATCAGCCCCAGTTGCTTGAGCTTTTCCAGGCGCTCCAGGCGCAGCACCTCGGGGCCGGCGTCATAGCGGCCACGGTACTTGGCGACCACTTCCTCGGGCGCCTGCAACGGCCAGTGCGGCGCGGAAAACGGCAGGTAGGCGAAGAACGGCCGGGTCTGGTCGCGCTCCTTGAGGTACTGCAGCAGCTTGTCGCCGAAGGCGTCGGAGGAATAGAAATCCTTGGGCAATTGCTCGATGAAGCGGTCGTCCTCGATGTACAGCGCCGGGGTGGATTTGAGCAGCCCTGGGGTGTGTTCGTCGTAGGTCGGCTCGAAACCGTAGTGGTTGGCGGCGCCGGGCAACAGCGAGAACGAACGCTCGAAACCCCGGGCATGGGGCGCCAGGTCGGCGGTCAGGCCCAGGTGCCATTTGCCGCTCATCAGGGTCTGGTAGCCGGCGTCGCGCAGCAGCTCGGGCAGGGCCACCACGCGGTCGTTGAGGTGGCCCTCGTAGCCCGGCTTGCCGATCAGTTCCGGGGTCAGGGCCTCGGCCATGGTGCCGATGCCGGCGATATGGTGGTCGGTGCCGGTGAGCAGCATGGATCGGGTCGGCGAGCAGGTCGGCGCGGTGTGGAAGTCGGTCAGGCGCAGGCCGCCTTCGGCCAGGGCATCGAGGTTCGGCGTGGCGATTTCGCCGCCGAACGCACCGAGATCGGAAAAGCCCAGGTCGTCGGCCAGGATCACCAAAAAGTTGGGACGTTGCGGCATCTGTTCACTCCTTATCAGCAAGCAATAAAGGCCAGTGGCAGGTCACGGATCTGGGCGGGCAAAGGCACCTGGTAGTGATAGTCACGGGTCAGTTCGTGGAGCAGTTCTTCGCGCAGCTGGTGGAAGTCGAAACTGCTGCGCTGGCGCGGATGGGGCAGGGCGATGTCCACCACCCGCTTGATTCGGCCCGGGCGCGGCTCCATCACCACCACGCGGTCGGCGAGGAAGATCGCCTCCTCGACGTCATGGGTGACCAGCACCGTGGTGATCCTGGCCCGCTCGCGGATCGCCAGCAGCTCGTCCTGCATCTGCTGGCGGGTCAGCGCGTCGAGGGCGCCGAAGGGTTCGTCCAGCAGCAGGATGCGCGGGCTGGCTACCAGGCCGCGGGCGATGGCTACTCGTTGCGCCATGCCGCCGGACAGCTGGTGCGGGTAGGCGCGGGTGAAGTCGGTGAGGCCCACCAGTTCGATGAAATCGGTGATGCGGGTTTGCCGTTCTGTGGTGCTCAAAGCTTCGTTGACCAGGCCCAGGCCGATGTTTTCCTCGACCGTCAGCCAGGGGAACAGGCGGTGCTCCTGGAACACGATGCCGCGTTCGCCGCCGATGCCGTTGACGGCCTTGCCGTCGACGCGGATCTCGCCGCGAAACTGCGTATCCAGGCCGATCAGCAGGCGCAGCAGGGTGGATTTGCCGCAGCCGCTTGCGCCGACGATGGCGACGAATTCGCCCTCGGCAATCTCCAGGTTGAATTCGCGGATCGCCTCCAGCTCGCCGCCGGCGACCTCGAAGGTCTTGCCCACATGGCTGAAGCTGACGATGGGGGAAGGTACGAGTGCGTTCATGCGTGTCTCCAGCGTGTGGCGCGGGTTTCGAGCTGTTGGCCAATAAGGTTGAGCAGGGCGCCGGTGAGCCCCACCAGGAGCATGCCGGCCATGATCAGGTCCATGCGCAGCAGCTGCTGGGCGCCGATCATCTGGCTGCCGATGCCGCCGTTGGACGGCATGAAATATTCCGCGCCGATGGTCCCCAGCCAGGCGTAGATCAGGCTCAGGCGCAGGCCGGCGAAGATCCCCGGCGCGGCGCCCGGCAGCACCAGGCGGCGCAGGCGTTGCCAGAGGTTCAGGCGCAGCACTTGCGCCGCCTCGGTCAGTTGCGGCGACAGGTTGGCGACGCTGCGCTGGGTGGCGATAAACAGCGGGAAGAACGCGGCCAGCGCGACAAATACCCATTTCGCCAGCTCCCCGAGGCCGAACCAGGCGGTGAGCAGCGGCACCCAGGCGAAAATGGCGATCTGCCGCAGCGCCGCCAGGGTCGGCCCCAGAAGACGTTCGCTCAGAGGTGACAGGCCCAGCAGCAGGCCCAGGGCAAACCCCAGGCCGCCCCCCAGCAACAGGCCGCCAAGGGTGCGCCGCAGGCTCAGGCCCAGGCCGCCCGACAGGCTGCCGTCGAGCAGGCCGTTCCAAGTGGTTTGCAGCACCGCCAGCGGGCTCACCAGGATATTGGCGTCGACCCATTCCAGCTGGTTCGCCACTTGCCACAGCGCCAGCAGGAACAGCGGTAGCAGCCACGGCTGCAGGCGTTGCCAGCCCTGGTAGCGCGGGCCGCGGCGGATCTGCGCGATGGCCGGGTGCGGCCAGTGCACCAGGGCCTTGTCCAGCAGGCCGATGCCGCGGTCCATGGCCACGCCCATCACCCCGATCACCACGATGCAGACGAAGACGATATCCAGCATGAACAGCTGGCGCGCCCAGACCATCAGGTAGCCGATGCCTTCGCTGGAGGCCAGCAGCTCCACCGCCAGCAGCGAGGTCCAGCCGGCGGCCAGGGCCAGGCGCACGCCGGCCATGAAGGCGGGCAGGGCGGCGGGCAGTACCAGCCGGCGGATCAGCAGGTGCGGCGGCAGGCGCAGCACGGCGGCGGCTTCGCGCAATCTGGGCTGGGCGTCGCGCACGCCGACCAGGGTATGCAGGGTCACCGGCACCACGATGGCCTTGACCAGCACCACCAGCTTGAGCAGTTCGCCGATGCCGAAAAACACCATGAACAGCGGAATCCAGGCCAGGGTCGGAACCTGGGACAGGGCGGCGAAGGTGGGGAACACCAGGCGTTCCAGGCGCCGGCTGGAACCCAGCGCCGCGCCCAGCACGGCGCCGGCGCCGATGCCCGCCAGCAGGCCCCAGGCCAGCCGTTGCAGGCTGATCGCCAGATGGCTCCACAGCTCGCCGCCGGCCAGCTCGAGCGCGCTGCTCCAGACCAATGCCGGTGCCGGCAGGATCTGCTCGCTCATCCAGGCATTGCGGCTGGCCAGCCACCACAGGGCGAACAGGCCCAGGGGCAGCAGCCAGGGCAACAGCCGCCGGTGGATGCGCGGCCAGGACAGCGGCTTATCGGCGGGCGCGGCCAACGGCAAGCTGAGAAGGGAAACACGGGCCATGGATGACCTCCGTTGTCGGGTTTCTTGCTGATTTCAACCGTCTTCTTTCTGTAGGAGCGAGCTTGCTCGCGATAGCGGCATCAGGGCCAAAACCGGCCTGCGGCCTATCGCGAGCAAGCTCGCTCCTACAGTTCGTGTTTGGTTATATAAAAAGTTATATCGATGCTATTGGGAGATAAGAGAGGCCATTTAAGGCCTCCAGGCACGCCGCATCCAATGCATTTGGAGAATATTTTCGATGCTGACCATGCATACGCCGCGCAGAGCCGCGTCCTGGCTGGTTTATTCGAACAGGTTATTAAAATGTGAATTTATAGTATTTAAAGTTTTGATCGCCTTGAGCCTACCTTCTGCTCCTCAATGCCCGTCGCAGCCAGGAGCCACACCTTATGAACCTTCCCTTCAAACGCGTCCTCAGTCTATTCGCCGCGCCGGCCCTGGCGGGGCTCCTGGGGTACCTGCCGCTGCTGGCCCAGGCGGATGAACTCAAGCAGATCCGTATCGCCGTGCCGGACCTCAGCGCCGGCACCCAGCACAGCGGCGGCGGGGTGACGGACGTGCTGCGCCAGCAGCAGATCTTCGAAAAGGCCTTCGCCGACCAGGGCATCAGCATCCAGTGGAACTACTTCAAGGGCGCCGGCCCAGTGATCAACGAGGCCTTCGCCAACGGTCAGGTGGACCTGGCCTACCTGGGGGACCTGGCGGCAATCATCGGCAAGTCCAACGGCCTGGACACCCGCCTGCTGAGCGCCACCGCCCGTGGGGTCAAGCAGTACCTGGGAGTGGTGCCGGGCTCGGGGATCAAGACCTTGCAGGACCTCAAGGGCAAGCGGGTCGCGGTGTTCCGCGGCACGGCCACGCAGTTGTCGCTGGATGCCGCGCTGGCCAGCCAGGGTCTGAGCGAGAAGGACCTGAAGATCATCAACCTGGATTTCAACGCGGCGGTCGCGGCGCTGGCGGCGAAGCAGATCGATGCTACCTGGGGCGGTTCCAACTTGAACGCCTTGCAGGCCAAGGGCCTGGCCGAGGTGCCGCTGAACACCAAGGACCTGGGCGGCGCGGGTAGCGTGCAGGCGGTGCTGGTGGGCAGCGGCACCTTCGTCGATGCCCATCCCGAGGTGGTGGAGAAGCTGCTCAAGGCCCAACAGCAGGCGGTGCAGTGGCTGACCCAGGACAGCAACAAGGACGCCTATATCGAACTGGTGTCGGGGCTGGCCAGCTACCCGCCGGCGGTGCTGCAGCAGGACCTCAAGGATCAGCGCTTCAGCGAAATCTTCCCCTCGACCCTGGACCCGGTGTTCCTCGGCAAACTGCAGGACGCGGTGGACCTGGCCGCGCAGCAGCGACTGATCCGCAAGCCGTTCAAGGTCAGCGAATGGGTGGCGCCGCAGTTGGCGGCCGCCGGTCTATAAGGCCACCTGGCAATCCGCTTGGAATACGTCCCGTAGCCGCTGCCGAGCCTGCGAGGCTGCGTACGAGGACGCAGTCCTCGCCAAATCTGTCCATGCGGTTTACCAGGAGGAAGGCGGTGCATGGTTTTGCGGCCCCTGCGGGGCCGATCGCAGCCTCGCGGGCTCGGCAGCGGCTACAGATTGCGTCTTCTGTAGGCGCGAGCTTGCCCGCGATGGCGTCCTAGGACGCCATGCTGACCTGCTGCCGATCCACCGCCACCAGCACTTCGATCATCTTGCGGGCCGCCGGCGACAGGCGAAATCCCGTGCGGCTGACGATGCCGCAGCGGGCGTTCATGCTCTCGATGTTCTGCGGCAGGTTGCGCCAGTGCAGCAGCGCCAGGGAACCCTGTTCGATGTCCTCGACGAAGGCTTCTTCGGTGCCCACGCCAATCGCATTGGACTGGCGCACGATCTTCACCAGGGCCGGGAAATGCTCGGTCTGGATGGTCGGGGAAAAGTCGATGCGCCCGCTGAGGTTGGCCAGCAGCTTGCGGATCCCCGGCGGGATCAGGGTGGTGGCCAGCGGGTAGTCGAACATGTCGTTGGTCGACAGGCTTTCCTTGGCCAGCAGCGGGTGCCCCGGACGGCAGAAAAACACCCCGCGCTTGGGCGTCAGGGGCTGGGTCTGGAAGTTCGGGTCGGCTTCGAAATGGCGGATGTCGGCGATAAAGAATTCGATCTCTTCGCGGCTCAGGCTGCGGCTGAGTTTTTCCCAGTTATCCACCTCCAGGCAGATGCGCACCTTGGGGTGGATGCCGGTGAATTGCGCCACCGCGTCGGGCACCAGTTTCACCGCCGGCGCCGGGCCGCAACCGAAGCGCAGTTCGCCAGCGTCGAGCTTGGTCATCTGCGTCACTTCGCTGCTCAGCAAGGCCGCGCCCTGCACCAGGCTCAGGGCGTGCTGCAACACCACCTGGCCTTCCGGGGTGGGACGCAAATCCTTGTTGCCACGGTCCACCAGCACGCAGCCGAACTCCTGCTCCAGGCCCTGGATACTGCGGCTGAAGGCCGGCTGAGTGATGCCCATGGCGTCGGCCGCGCGGACAAAACTGCGGTGTTCGTTGAGGGCGATGAAGTAACGCAACTGGCGAAGATCCATATGCTTTCCCGGCATCCGAAAAATAGCCCGAAGGCATTTGCGACGAGTGAGGAATGAGGTTTTAAATGCAAGCTCTTATTCCGTCAACGAAGCACGTGAATATCTATTAGATCTAAAGAGAATATAGATAGAGCGTTGTTTCGCTGCCGCTCAACCGTAAGCAGTCAGACGAGGGTCTACCCGATGAGCAATGCCGCACTAGCCGTTAAACCCGCTGTTCATGCGCTTGAGATCCACCCGGTGGCCGGCCGTATCGGCGCCGAGATCCGTGGCGTGCAACTCTCCGGCGAGCTGGATGCCGCCACGGTCGAAGCCATCCAGCAGGCGCTGGTGGACTACAAGGTGATCTTCTTCCGTGGCCAGGCCCACCTCGACGACCAGAGCCAGGAAGCCTTCTCCCACCTGCTCGGCGAGCCGGTGGCACACCCCACCGTACCGGTGCGCGACGGCACCCGTTACCTGCTCGAACTGGACGGCGCCGAGGGCCAGCGCGCCAACTCCTGGCACACCGACGTGACCTTCGTCGATGCCTACCCGAAGGCCTCGATCCTGCGTTCGGTGGTGGCGCCGGCCTCCGGTGGCGACACGGTCTGGGCCAACACCGCCGCGGCCTACAACGAACTGCCGGCGGAGCTGCGCGAGCTGGCGGACAAGCTCTGGGCGGTGCACAGCAACGAATACGACTACGCCGGGGCCAAGCCCGACGTGTCGGCGGAGAAGCTGGAGCGCTACCGCAAGGTGTTCACCTCCACTGTCTACGAGACCGAGCACCCGCTGGTGCGCGTGCACCCGGTGAGCGGCGAGAAGAGCCTGGTGCTCGGGCATTTCGTCAAACGCATCAAGGGCTATACCCAGGCCGATTCGGCGCACCTGTTCAACCTGTTGCAAAGCCATGTCACGCGTCTGGAAAACACCGTGCGCTGGCGCTGGACCGCCGGTGACGTGGCGATCTGGGACAACCGTTCGACCCAGCATTACGCGGTCGACGACTACGGCACCCAGGACCGCGTGGTCCGCCGCGTGACCCTCAAGGGCGACGTGCCGGTGGGTGTGCATGGGCAACGTAGCCAGACCATCAAGGGGCTGTGACAGAGGCGTCCCAAGGCTCTCTGTAGCCGCTGCCGCAGGCTGCGATAAGGCCGCAGGCCTTCGGCGATCCTGGAGCCGTCGCGCCCCTTCGGGTCGATCGCAGCCTGCGGCAGCGGCTACAGGGGCGCGGTGGGTTTGAACTTTTTCGCGGGCAAGTCGGATCGCCGCCCGCTCGCTCCTACCGTAGGAGCGAGGCTTGCCCGCGATGGGGCCCTTGAAACCGCCGCCTTACCACACCCCGATCTGCACTACCTTTTCCGCCTCCGGTTCGCCATAACGAAAGCGTTGCCCGCGCAGGTCGATCTCTTCGTGGCTGATGGTGGTCCGCCGCTTCAGCCCGCGCAGCCAGTCGAACAGATACCCCAGGTGTTCCTCGCGCACCGCCGCATAGGCCGGGTCGGCGCCGAGGTCGCGCAGTTCCTGGGGGTCGTTGTAGAGGTCGAACAGCTGCGGGCGGAAGCCGTCGTAGGCCAGGTATTTCCAGCGCTCGCTGCGCACCATGGTCATGCGGCAGCGGTCGATGGGCTGGGCCAGGCGTTCGCGGGCCGGGGCCTGGAACGCGTAGTCGTATTCGCTGATGGCATAGCGGCGCCAGTCGCCCGCCGTGCCGTGCAACAGCGGGATCAGCGAGCGGCCTTCCAGCCGGTGTTCGGCGCCGGGCAACCCCAGGGCGTCGAGAAAGGTCGGCAGGGCATCGATGGTTTCCACCAGGCGCTCGTCCAGCGTGCCGCGGCTGATATCCGCCGAGGCCCGTGGGTCGCGCACGATCAGTGGCACGCCCACGGCCGGCTCCAGTAAAAACTCCTTTTCCCCCAGCCAGTGATCGCCGAGAAAGTCGCCGTGGTCGCTGGTGAACACGATCAGGGTGTCGTCCCAGCGCCCGCTGCTTTGCAGGAAATCGAACAGGCGGCCGAGCTGATCGTCCACCTGCCTGATCAGGCCCATGTAGGTCGGCACCACGTTCAGGCGCACTTCGTCGCGGGAGAAGTTCTGGCTCTCCTGATGCTGGCGAAAGGCGGCATACACCGGGTGGTCGCTGGCCTCGTCGGCGGCGGCGCGCACCGGGGCGATCACCTGCTCGGCCGTGTACAGCGCGTGGTAGGGCGCCGGCGCGATATAGGGCCAGTGCGGCTTGATATAGGACAGGTGCAGGCACCAGGGCTGCTCGCCCTGCTCTTGGATGAAGTCGAGGGCGCGGTCGGTGGTGTAGACGGTCTCCGAATGTTGCTCGGGGACGCGGGCCGGCAGGTGGGCGTTGCGCATTTTCCAGCCGCTGAGGATTTCACCCTGTTCACCCGCGGCGGCGTTGGCCCAGTCGTGCCAGGGGTTGCGCCCCTGGTAGCCCTGTTCGCGCAGGTACTGGGTGTAGGGCGCCGACTCGCGTTTGTCGTCGAACAGCGGGCTGTCGGGGAAGATCCCGTCGTGGCGCAGATAGGGTTCGAAACCGACCTCGTTGAGGGCCTCGGCCTGCTGGCTCTCGGGGTCGATCGCCAGGCGCTGCAGGGCATCGAGGTTGGGTGTGGCGTGGGTCTTGCCCACCAGCGCGGTGCGGATGCCGTGGGGGCTCAGGTAGTCGCCGATGGTCAGCTCTTCCAGGGGCAGCGGCACGGCGTTCCACGCCACCTGGTGGCTGCTCACGTAACGCCCGGTGTAGGCCGACATCCGCGACGGCCCGCAGATGGTGCCCTGGGTGTAGGCGCGGCTGAAGCGCACGCCGGCGGCGGCCAGGCGGTCGATGTTCGGCGTGTGCAGATGGGGGTGGCCGTAGCACGACAGGTAATCGCGACGCAGCTGGTCGCACATAATGTACAGCACGTTGCGCACGGGTTGGATGGGGTTGGACATGGGCTTCACCGATCGAAAGACAGGTGAGGGTTTTCGCTGTCGCGGGGCGTTCCGACAAGCGCATTTGGCGCATGATTTTCATGCGTGATGTGCATGGGCGAAGGCGACCCCTGTAGCCGCTGCCGCAGGCTGCGATAAGGCCGAAGGCCTTCAGCGATATTGAAATCGCCGCGCCCCTTCGGGGCGATCGCAGCCTGCGGCAGCGGCTACAGGTGCGGTGTTTCAGACCGCGAAATTCTCCAGCGGACACAGATCCTCATCCAGCGCGTCGGTGCGCTTGATCTCCTCGATCATCGCCTCGGCCAGCGGCGACAGCCGGTACCCGGCGCGGCTGACGATGCCGTAGCGGGTGTACAGCTCCTCCAGGTCGTCGGCCAGGCCTTCGACCTTCAGGCACACCAGCTCGCCCCGGGCATTGTGCAGCGCATCGCTGTAGGCGCCGATGATGCCGATCGCGTCCGAGCGCATCACCACGCCGAGCAGGCTGTAGCTGTTCTCGCATTCCACATTCGGGACGAAATCCGGCCGGCCGCTGAGATCGACCACGACCTTGCGCAGGTTCGGCGGGCGGATGGTCGCGGCCAGCGGGTAACTCATCAGCTCGGCGGCGGTGACGCTTTCCTGCTCGGCCAGCGGGTGCCCGGCGCGGCAGCAGAAATGCCATTTGCGTGGGCGCAGGCGCTGGGTCAGGTAATCCGGGTTGGCTTCGAACTGCCGGGTGTCGGCGACGAAAAATTCGAACTCTTCGCTGAGCAGGCGTTTGCTCAGGGTTTGCCAGTCATCCACCTGGAACTGCACCCGGGCCTTGGGGTAACGCCCGATAAAGCTGCCGATGGCCCGCGGGATCAAGCCTGCTGCTGGCGCCGGCCCGCAACCGAAGCGCAGCTCGCCGGCCTCCAGGCCGTTGAACTGGCTGATCTCGTTGGCCAGTTGCTGCGCGCCGCTGACCAGCCGCCGTGCATGTTCGAGCAGCACCAGCCCCTGTTTGGTCGGTGCCAGGTCCTTGCGCCCGCGATCCACCAGCTGACAGCCGACGCTGTGCTCCAGGGCCTGGATGCTGCGGCTGAAGGCCGATTGCGACAGGTTCACCGCCAAGGCGGCCGCGACAAAGCTGCGCTGTTCGGCGAGGGCGATGAAGTGACGGAGCTGGCGCAGATCGATATGCATTTTTCACATTGAAAATATCGGGGAAATGCATTGGCTATGCATTAGGTCGACTCTTTATAAAGGCAATCTCTTATTCCGTAAATCTTATTAAAAACATAAATAAATAACTTAAAAGAATATACGGATCAGTCTGTTTTTTGCCCAGGAGCCGCCCATGAGCCCGTTGAACCTTGTCTCCCCCACTTCGCCCCGACGGCTCAAGCGCTTGCCGCTGGCCCTGCTGCTGGCCGGTAGCGCCGGTTGGTCCCACGGCTATGCCGCGCAAGCCGAAACGCCCGCCGAAGCCCCGGCCAAGGCCGATGCCGCCCGGCCCGCCGCCAGCGGCCAGCTGGAAACCGTGACCGTGACCGCGCGGCGCCGCGAGGAGAGCGCCCAGGACGTGCCGACGCCGATGAGCGTGATCGGTGGCCAGGCCCTGGAGAGCCAGCGGGTCTATCGCATCCAGGATCTGCAGCAGCTGGTGCCGAGCGTCAACGTCGCCTACATGCACGCGCGCCAGTCCAGCGTGTCGATCCGCGGCCTGGGCAACAACCCGGCCAGCGACGGCCTGGAAGGCAGCGTCGGGCTGTACATCGACAACGTCTACCTGGGGCGGCCGGGCATGGCGGTGTTCGACCTGATGGACATCGAGCAGCTGGAAGTACTGCGTGGTCCCCAGGGCACGCTGTTCGGCAAGAACACCACCGCCGGGGTGATCAACATCAGCACCCGCGCGCCGAGCTTCACTCCCGAGCGCAGCATCGAGACCTCGGTGGGCGAGGACGGCTACTTCCAGACCAAGGGCACTATTTCCGGGCCGCTGAACGACGAGCTGGCCGGGCGTTTCTCGGCCTATCGCACCCGCAGCGACGGCGATATCAAGAACCAACACGACGGCCATGACCTCAACGGCGGCTCGCGCCAGGGCTTTCGTGGCCAGCTGCTGTTCAAGCCCAACGAGAACTTCAACCTGCGCTGGATCGGCGACTACAACGAAGAGGACTCCAGTGCCGGCACCCGGGTGCTGTACAGCACCGGGCCGACCATCAATGGCGTCAACCAGTACCAGTCGCGGGCCGCCGCGGCCGGCGCCACCCTGGTCGACGGCACGCACCGCAAGGTCAACCTGGACAACGATCAGCATGTCACGGTGTTCCAGGGCGGCACCTCCCTGGAGGCCAACTGGACCCTGCCCAGCGACTTCACCCTGACTTCGGTCAGCGCTTACCGCTGGTGGGACTTCACCCCGCGCAACGACGATGGGCTCAACGTGCCGGCCAGCTATAACGCCGGGGTCTCGGTGGAGGATAAACAGTGGTCCCAGGAGTTCCGCCTGGCCTCGCCCACGGGCGGATTCTTCGACTACGTGCTCGGCGCCTACTACTTCGGCTCCGACCTGGATAACAAATCCTTCAGCTATTACGGACCCAAGGCGGACATCTGGAACGGCACGCCCACCGGCGCCCTGAACAACGTCACCAGCATCGGCAACGGGCATATCCGCACCGACAGCTTCGCGCTGTTCGCCCAGGGCACCTGGCACCTCACCGAGCGCCTGGATTTCACCGCCGGCCTGCGCGGCACCTATGAAGAGAAAAGCGCCTGGGTGACCCGCAACGCGCCAGTGGGGGGCGCCGCGGTGACCGGTGCCGCGGCCACCGCGCTGCGCGGACGGGCCGGGGCCTACGACTCCGGCGATCTCAACCAGTACAGCACCAGCCCCTCGGGCCTGCTCAACCTCAGCTACCGCTTCACCGACGACCTGCTGGGCTACGCCACCCTGTCCCATGGCGAAAAGTCCGGCGGGGTCAACCTCGCGGTCGGCTCGGCGCCCACCGCTGGCGCCGACTCGCTGCTGATCGGCACCGAGCGCGCCAACAACGCCGAACTGGGCTTCAAGAGCACCCTGTGGGACAAGCGCCTGCAACTCAACGCCAACCTGTTCTGGACCCAGGTCAACGGCTACCAGACCAACGCCTACGACGCCAACAACCGCGTGCAGTACCTGACCAACGCCGGCTCGGTGCGCTCACGGGGCGTGGAAATCGAAAGCACGCTGATCCCCATCCGTGGCCTGACCCTCAACCTCAACGGCTCCTACAACGACGTGCGCTACCTGTCCTACAAGGATGCGCCATGCCCGCCTGAAGTCAGCCTGCGCCCGGGCGCCCCGGCCTCCTGCGACCTCAGCGGCCACCAGGTGGTCGGCGCCTCGAAATGGATCGGCAACGCCAACGGCGAATATAAATGGAACCTGGACAACGGCCTCGAACCCTACGTCACCGGCAGCTACGCCTTCCGCTCCAAGGCCGTCGGCACTGTCGAGGATTCCGACTACGGCCAGATCCCCAGCTACGCGGTGGTCAACCTCTCCACCGGCCTGCGTGGCAACTATGAGCAAGGGCAGTGGGACGTGTCGCTGTGGCTGAAAAACGCCTTCGACAAGACCTACTACACCACGTTGTGGTCGGGGGGGAATGGCGGCTACGAAGGTTTGCTCGGCACGCCGCGGACCCTTGGCGTGACCGGTCGCTACGACTTCTGAACACCCTCATTTGCAACCCGCGCCGGGTTCCGCGGCGCGGTTCGACCTGAACAGGAGTTCCACCATGTTGAACCTCAAGCCCGTGTTGCCCCTGCTGCTGTTGTTCAGTGCCGGGGCCTTCGCCGCCCCCAGTGTCTACCCCACCGGCGTGACCCGTTACGACCCGGCCAAGGCCTTCAATCAGTACGTGATCTTCAGTGGCGCGGACAAGAAAACCCACCTGATCGACATGAATGGCAACGAGGTGAAAACCTGGCCCCAGGCCGGCTTTCCTTCGGCGATCATCGACCCGCAGCTGGTGGGTGGCGCGCGTGGCCGGGTGCTGTTGCAACTGAGCGAAAAGGCCCCCGGCAAACTCGGCTCGGCCGGCAATGGCCTGGGCAACCAGAGCGTCGGCGAGCTGGACTGGGACGGCAAGGTGGTCTGGCAATGGGGCGACCAGGCGCCTGGCGGCGCGGCCCAGCAGCATCATGACCAGCGCCGCCTGAGCAATGGCAACACCCTGGTGCTGGCCAACAAGGTGCATGCGGTGGCGGGCTTCAAGGTGCCGCAAGTGATCGATGACGTGATCTACGAAGTCAGCCCCCAGGGCGAAGTGAAATGGCAGTGGCTGGCCTCCGAACACCTCAAGGAATTCGGCTTCACCCCGGAGCAGTTGAAGCTGGTGCGGGCCACCAAGGACCCGGACTACCTGCACATCAACAACCTCAGCGTGGTCGGCCCGAACAAGTGGTTCGACGCCGGCGACAAACGCTTCGCCCCGGACAACCTGCTGTTCGACTCCCGCAACGCCAACTTCATCGCCATCATCGACAAGCAGAGCGGCAAGGTGGTCTGGCGCCTCGGCCCCAACCTGCCAACCCTCAACCTGCGAGCGCCAGCGACCTTGCCGCGCCCGGTGGACCAGTTCGTCGGCCAGCACGACGCCCACATCATCCCCGCCGGCCTGCCGGGCGCGGGCAACCTGCTAGTGTTCGACAACCAGGGCACGGCCGGCTACCCCTCGGTGCCATTGGGGCTGATTTCCGGCTCGCGGGTGCTGGAGATCGACCCCGTGACCCAACAGATCGTCTGGCAGTACAGCGCGGCCAGTTCCAGGCAGCCAGGCTGGGCCTTCTACAGCTCGTTCATCAGCAGCGCCCGACGCCTGCCCAACGGCAATACCCTGATCGATGAAGGCATGAACGGCCGCTTCTTCCAGGTCACGGCAAGCGGCGAAAACGTCTGGGAATACGTCAGCCCGTTCCTCGGCAAGGCCCCGGGCAGCGACGCCATCAGCAACTGGGTGTACCGCGCGTTGCCGGTGAGCTATGACTGGGTGCCGCAAGGCACGCCACGTTCGGAAGCGGCGGTGATTGCGCCGACGGTGGCTTTGCAACCGACTAATGCCAGCCGTTGATCCGACTGCTGCGTGGCTCTGGGTTACCTATAAAGGCTCGCTCGCGATAGCGCCGGTTCAGACGGCGCATCGCGACGTCTCTACAGGCTTATTTGCAGCTGTAATTTTCAGGCATGGTGACCGTGTAATTGCGCTGTACGCGGTCGCGGAAATCCAGGTTCTGCAGGCCTTGTTCCACCAGGAAGGCCTCGACCTTGCCGTTCTGGCAATCCTCGTTATAAGAGGACACCCGCAGCAGATACACCGCACGCCGAGTGGTTTCGTCCCGGGCCGTCGCGGTAAAGGTCGAAAGGGTGGTGTAGCCGGTGCGTTCCGAGGTGCCTACCGGACCATAAGACGTATTGGGCGTGCTGGTGCAGACCAGCTTTTCCTTCTTTTTCTTGCCATCCTTGCACACCGTGGAAGTGCTGTTCTGCACCTGGCCGTAGTCGGTGGCGGTGTAGCGGTAAGTGACTTGCTTGCTATGGATATCGAGGCTGACCGTCATCTTGATCGGCGCATGCTTCTTGGGCAGCGACGCCTCGGTAAACACCTCGCGGAACCCCTGGTCCTTCAACGCATTGACCATATCGCGCAGGTAATAACGGGCATTCAGCGAATTCTCGTCATTCCCCGTCGTGGCCGTCACCAGCACCAGCGCTTGCCGATCAAATTGATAGTCCGGATCCGGCGTGCCATTGAGCGCGACGTCGAACTTGGTGGCGCAGCCGGTGAGCAGAAGGGAAAACAGGAATAGCGGGTAAAGCATGTATCGAGTCATGAGGGCTTCGTTGTGTTGCGGTGGATGGGATAGGGATTAGACGGATGAGCGCGGGAATAAACAAATGGAAGCGGGGTGCGTGGAACGGCTTCGATAAGATTTCGGCAGGTAGCTGTGCCTGTAGTGCGCGACGACAGGGGGAGAAGCATGACGGGTTTATGGGAGGAGGTGGTTGTGGTTTTTTGTCGCTGCGCGTGATGGGCCTTGGGAGGGGATTGCGTTATTAAGCTTATGAAAATTTGACCATGTGCTCATTCTTGTATGGGGATAGGTGGGGTTATGAAAACTTCGCCATTGATTGTGATTTTATTGCCTGAAATCGTTGTGGTGTAAATGTTGTTTATCACAAGCTCGTATTTTTTCTTGCGGCTGAATAACTCTTCAAAAAGATTGGCGTATAAAAAATCTTGAATAAGCGAAGCCGCTACTTCTTTGTTGGTCCTGAAAAGCTCTAAAAAACTTGGGTAGCCCAATTTTCCTAGCTCCGGTATATCCATATACCCTTGGGATAGGTCATCAGTTTTGCATTCTTCAATGAAAATGTCGGCTTTGACTATGAAATCATTGCTCAATTCGTTTATTTCAATAGTGAATTCAAAGCTTTGAGATTTTATTTTTAGTTTTTCTCCAAATCCTAAATCTCTGTAGCCAATTACGTCGAAGCTAACTTCTTTGTTGTTTGATATGAATATCATAGTTCTGCTCCGGGTGGAGTTGAGTTGTTGAGTTGTTGAGTTGTTGAGATGTCTAGGTAATTATGTATGGACCAGTCTCTCATCAACTAGAGTGAGGTGTTGATTTATGTTTCGAGTGTGAGCTATTCATTTTCATTCCATTTGTCTCTTGTTTTGAGCGCTTCGCTTAGCCAAGAATTAAAGTCTGTGAAAGTGCTATGGTGCTCCTAGCCCTCTGAGGCGTAGGCATGAATAATTAGTACTTTTGGATTTTCAGATAGATCTTCGCCGTCGAAGCAGGCTATATCATCATTGGCACTGAACTTTGCAAAAGGTATTAGTGCTCTTTTTTGGATATAGTTGTTTCAGGGTTTTATGCCAACTATTTATTTTTCCTTCCTTGTAGGCTAAGAGCCACCAAGGCTCAAGGTCGGCTTTTGGCTCTTTGTTTATGAAGTCTACAAAGCTTTTGGGGAATGGGTAGTTTTGTATGCCTTCAATTTCAAGGAAGGTTTTCATTTTTTACCCAACTTAGGAGTGTCATAAGATTTTGGCAGTAGGTATCCAATGCTTTATTAGGATATGGTCCATTTGTTCAATGGTAATTGATCCATTTGCGCCCTGAATTTTTCTTTGCCTTCTCTGAGGGTCATATGGTTGGGGCCACTATAGATTTCTGCGCTATTGTGCCATCATCTTCCCAGTTGCATAGCCCGCAAATGTCATAGTGTGCCCTTGATGAGAGAGTTCGATAGTCACAGCAAGGGCAGACTTCTAGTTTTTCAATCTCTCCATGTACTTCATAATCCCCCAGTCCCATTTTTGACATGGCCTCTGACAAGTATGTGTTTGTCACGCCTTTGTAGGCTGAAGATAGAGCAACCATAATCAGCTCATCGTACATTTGATTCTGAACGTCGCTCGGAGGATCATCATTCAATAACAGCAAGGTTTGCATTTCTTTTGATAGTAGAGAAAACTCAAAATCACTTTCATCGATTTTCCACCAATTCAGAATATATGATTCGCGCGCATCATGATCGAGAGAGTCTAAAGCTCTATTGCATATTCTATATACGGCGTCAGCTCTTAGAAGAGTACTCATCTTAAAGTCCATTAAATTAATTACTGACTGGAGTGCGCCTGCGTTTCTTTCATCATCTCTATAGGTAGTTTTTGGTCTTTTACTTGGATTTCAAAAAGGCTTCCACACCCTTGTCACTGATTTTGCAGCGACAGTAAAAATCTTAGCTATGTGAGAGGGACTGTACAAGCTGGCGGAAGTCGATATGTTCTGTAGGAAATTTCTCTAGTAAAAACAGGGTAAGAGTTTTTTGAAGGCGTTTTTCAAGCCTTCTTCATTGGGTGGCTTAGTTTTTAACTGTGTTTCGATGTTTTTATTTTAATGACGCCATCCAAGATTTGAAAAAATCCAATTGTACACTGGGATCGTTGGTGAGATCCTGATCCTCATAATCAAAAATATTTACAATATTTACTCTAAGAGCTTGCTTTCCTTGCTGTAGCTCATAAGCCATCAAACCTGCTGACATTTGCGAAGAGGCTCTGGAAGGATAAACATTTTTTTTGGCTCCTTTACAAAAAAATTTTATTTCTGGGAAGTTCTGCCTTAGCTTAATAAAGCAAGAAAATAAATTGTCTCCGTAGAATACATGCTCTGAGTTTTCTAGATTTATTTGTATAGATGGATTTTCCATGTCATATGCAATCTCTACTGAACGCAGTAACCCATCTTTTCCTAAAGTAATTTCTCTATGGTCCACGTATCATCGCCTTGTTGGATTAGGGACGGAGTAATGCGAAACCTTGTTGAGTATCATCAGTTTTGCACGCTTCTATAGAAGATTCCCACCCGCCGGGAGTGTGTACTAATAGTTTTTAAACCCTGCTCCGTCAGCTCGATTGGGTTCAGAGATAATAGTTTCGGTACTGTGGGTCGGTACTTATGCGGCGGTGTCGTGCAATACATCAATTGGGGCTTGCGTATCGATCAGTAGCGAAGGGAAGTTGTTGTCGATTCCTGTGATGGGCATGTAGCGAGACATAGATGATCTTCCTGGGTCAGTTTCAGAAACTGCCTGCATCACTTCCACATGAGGGTGGCAGCCGTACGCGGGTGTGGAAGACCGAGGATCCAGGAACCCGGCGCACTCGAAAGTGCCCCGCGTACAACCGCCATAATTTAACAGCATGTAAAAAGGCATGCTTAATGGAGGTTATTTTAATTGGATCTCAAAGGGCTTCCACACCCTTGTCGCTGATTTTGCAGCGACTTGAAGATCCTATCTGCTGGGCTAAATCCATACAAGCTGGCAAAAGTCGATTCGTTCTATAGGAAAAATCTTTGAAAAACCGCGATGCTTTATCTGGGGGGCTTAAATCTTATTTTTTGGATGAAGGTTCTTGAAAATTAAAAAAATCAAAGAGCTTTCATGTTATGTAGCCTGTGGTGGAAGTCCTCAGTATTATAAATACTGAGGTTTTCTTTGGATGGGATCTTTTACCAAGTCGATGGGTCTTCAAGACTTGCTCTGGCTAGGTCCTCTTTCCATTTTTCGCTTGCGAGTCTAAAAATTTCCTCAAAAAAAGTTCTTGGGCTTCTCATTTCATCCCATCCTGATGGAAGTGAAGAATACTCTTCAGGATCATCTTCAAGTAACTTGTCGAAGTCGAAGTTTTTATCAAGTAGTGCGTTTTCTAAAGATTTCAAGAGGACAAATTTATGTCTGTATGAAATATTTTCGTATCTATTGAGGCAGTATTTTTCTATCAGCTCAATACGATCTTTTGGATTTTCCGGGTCGTAAGCTTCGAGTTCAACTCCTAGAGTTTCCTCTCTGTCATAGATATCAAACCCACCTAAAAAATACGCTGGTGTTGGAAGGTAGGGAGTACCTGAATCTTTGTCTAATAACATCAGAGCCTCATTTAGTTGGGAATGCGGTAAAGGGACGGCCTGCTGAGTCGAATTTCACTTCGGCCCCATTCATGCTGTCATTATAGAAGGGATTAGCTTTGTCTTTCTTGTTTGGTGTGTAGCCTCTACCCGCACCAGGCATCTCCATTCGAACGATATCGTTACCTTTAGCGTCCTTACCAGTAAAACGCGGCAGACCACGTGCTTCTCTGGTTAAGGCTTCATTTATTGCGTTCATATGAAGCTTCCAAGTTTTGAATTGAGAGCTTGGATTTCCTTTTTTGCTCTTTGGCTGTACTCCGGTAATTGGATCTGTCCCGTCTATTGCTCTTTGTTTAAGAGCAGCGTCTGGCAACTCAGGCCCATGCTTCCCAATAGTATGCATATTGTTACCGGCTTCGAACTCTTGAACACGGCGTTTCGCATTTGCCTCAGACAGTTTCTCAATTCGAGCTTGACGTTGTTGCGACGTCATTTGAGGAGCAGGAGCTTTTGGACTCCCCTCATTCGCCGCCGTATTTCCCGAGTCTCCTGCTTTTCCTCCGCCCTGTCCTAGACAGCCGTTCAACCCCAACGGATCCACCCACCCCGTAGGGTTAGGCACGTACTGATAGTTGTTCAACCCCCCTGCCAGCTTGATCGGGTCCGGGGTCAGAAACCGTCCAGAGTTCGGATTGTAGTAGCGATGGCGGTTGTAGTGCAGCCCTGTTTCTGTATCGAAGTACTGGCCTTGGAAGCGCAGTGGGTTGTCAATTTCGGAAACGTCCAGCGCGGCCAAATTGCCATATGCGCGGTACTTGGCCGACCACATGATCTCGCCGCTGTAGGAGGTGAGCTCCTGCGGTGTGCCGATGTGGTCGAGTTGGTAGTAGAGCGGCGTTGCGTGGACCGGACCTTCACCATCGAGCATGGCCAAGGGGCGGAAGGTGCCGGGTTCGTAGATGTAACTGCGATAGCGGTTTTCGCTGCTTTCAGCAACCAATTGCTCGCCTTGCCAGAGGAACTCGGTCGTGCGGCCATCGACGGTTTTCGCGATGCGCCGGCCAAAGGCGTCGTATTTGTAAGTAGCAGTGCTCCCGCCCGGCAGGCTCACGCCGATTAGCCGGTGCTGGCAGTCGTACTGGTACTCGGTGACCAGCTTTTGCCCGGCGCCGCGGCGCTCGCGGCTGAGGTTGCCGAAGGCGTCGTAGTCGTAATGGCGGTCGCCCTGCATCAGCAGGCGGTTGCCTTTGACGTTGGCCAGGTTGGCCGCAGGCTGATCACCCTGGCCCAGCAGGTTACCGGCCGGGTCGTGGGCAAAGCTCTCAGGTGTCGCACCACGCACATTGATCAGCCGATCCAGCGGGTCGTAGTGATAACGCAGGTTGCCCTTGCGGCTGTCGTCGATGCCGGCGAGGTTGCCGTTGGCGTCGTAGGCATAGGCGCGGCGGTAGAGGTTCTGGTGCTGGCCGTGCCGTTGCTGGCTGACGCTGTGGGCCTGCAGGCGGCCTTGCTCGTCGTACTGATACTGGCTGAGCAGCAGGCCCTGCTGGCGTTGCTGTTCGCGGCCGGCGTTGAACTGGTGACTGGTCAGGCGCGAGCCGTTGAGGTCGATGCTGCTGAGCTGGCCGCCGGGTGCGTGGCGGTAGTCGAGCTTGCTGCCGTCGGGCAGGCGGCAATGGCTGAGCTGGCCGAGCTTGTCGTACTCGTAGCGCAGGGTGCCCCAGCCCTGGTGCTCGGTGATCAGGCGGTCTTGCAGGTCGTATTCGTAGGCCAGCGGCCAGTGGCCGTCGTCGACATTCACCAGACGCCCGAGGGAGTCGTAGCGGTAGTGGATTTCTTCGCCGTCGGCGAGGGTTTTCACCAGCAGGCGGCCAGCGGCATCGCGCTGATATTCGGTGACCAGCTCACTGCCATCGTCACCGAACTCGGTTTTCTTCAGCAAGTTGCCGTTGAGGTCGTAGGTGTAGGCGGTGCTGCGCCCGTCGAAGCCGGTTTCCTGCTGGATCAGGCCGTTGGGGTAGTAATCGAGGTGGTACTGCTCGCCGCGCTCGTTTTCGATATCGGTGAGCAGCAGGCGCGCGTTGTCGTAGCGATAGCGCAACTGGCTGCCGTCCGGGTTGATGCGGCGGCTGACCAGGTGCAGGTTGTCGGCGTATTCGTAGCGGGTGACGCGCCCCAGTTCATCGCGTTCGGCGGTGACTTTGCCGTAGGCGTTGTAGCTGAAGGCGCGGGTGGCACCGCCGGGCAAGATGACCTGCGCCAGGCGGTTGGCGGCGTCCCACTGGTACTGGGTGATGGCGCCGCTTTCATCCTGGCGGGTGATCTGCCGGCCGAGGGCGTCATAGCGGTATTTGCGCTGGCCGCCGTCGGGCAGGCGTTCTTCCAGCAATTGGCCGAGGCCGTTCCAGCCCAGTTGATGGCGGCTGCCGTCGGGCTGGGTGATTTCCAGCAGGCGGCCCTGGCGGTCATAGCTGTAGTGGATTTCGTTGCCGTCGGGGTCGGTCTGTTGGGTGATGTCGCCTTGATCGTTGCGTTCGTATTTCCACTGCGCGTTGCCGCGTCGAACTTCGATGAGATGACCATCGAAATAATTGTAATAGGTGGATTCGTCCTCTGGAGGAATCACGGCGATCAGGCGCCCGGCCTCACTGTACTCGTATGCGGTGATGGCCCCGAGAGGGTCTTTTTCAGCGATCAGGCGACCTTTTTCATCGTAGGCTTTTTGCGTTTCCGCACCGTCAGGGGTGGTCTGGCTGACCAGCCGCGCATTTTCGTCGTGCACGTAGACCTGTTCGCTGCCATCGGCGTTGATAACGGTGACCGTACCTTCGTCGTCCCACACATAGCGCGCATCGATCTGCGATAGGTTGGACCACTGGCGGATACAACGGGCTGCCTTGCCTTCGTGTTCCCACTCCCAGCGGAAGCTCGCACCACCGGCCAGTTGGCGCTGCTGAATGACATGCTGCTCGTCATAGCGATAGCGTTCGACTTCACCCACCACATTGGTGGCGCTGATCAGCTGGTTGTGTTCGTTGTACTGGTAGCTGACCAGGGTCTGGACCGTCAGCCAGGGTTCCTGGCGTTCACCCTGTTCGTTGTAGTCGGGACGTCGCTGCTGATAGTCGACTGCGGCGATATGGCGGTCGTCGTAACGCAAAAACAGGGAGCGACCTGCACCATTGTCGATGCGCTGGATGCGGTCGACCAGGTCGTAGCTGACGTGTAGCTGGTTGTTATAGGCATCGCTGATGGTGGTCAGGCGCCCGGCACGAAAGTGATAGAAGCGCGCGCCTTGCCCGGCCTGAGTCAGGATCAGTTCGCCCGGAGCATCGCCCAGGAAAATCGCAGCCTCGGCCAGGCTATTGGTAATGGCCGGACGCTGTTCGGTCGGCATCGGGAAATGAGTCTGGCGGTTTTCATTATCGGTCCACAGCACGCCTTCATCGTTAATTTGCAAACGATGGGACAGCGAGTGGCTCCAGCCGAAGCCCAGGCGATTGTCGATTTCCACCGCGCTGGTGCGATACAGCCGCGTCCATTCCAGGGGCAGCAGGCCATCGAGTTCACCATCGGTGAGGGTCAGCAGTTCCTCACCAGTGACCATCGAGATGGGGTCGCCTTCGCAGCGAGTGTTTTTTGTGCACTGCGCTGGTTTATCCGCCGGGTTTGTAGACTGCTTGGGGGCGTCACTGACGGGTTCTGTTTGCTCGGCGCGGGTGGCAGGCTTCTTCTTGCCGCGCGCCTGGATTTGCGCATCGGTTTCCACTGTGCCGCCAGAGGGTTTCGGTTTCGCCTTGGGAGCTGTAGCCGTTGTTGCCGGTTTGGGCGGAGCAATCTCGATGGTGGCCTTGCGACCGGGGCTTAACGCCGCGTTGCCATTGAGCAGCAAGGGTCTGGCCGTCTCAGTGTGGCCAGCTGCGTTCTTCTTGCTGGTTTTCATCAGCAGGGAAGTGAAGTCTTCGATCAGCTTCAGCACTTTACCGCTGTTTTGCGTGGCCTTGAGTGCCTTGGTACCGACCCGTACGGCCAGACCGATACCGCCGGTGAGCACAATACCGATCAGGATGTTCAGCAGCACTTCGGTGGTCAGCTCGGCTAGCACTTCCATGCAGGTTTGCGGCGGCAGCATCTTCACCCAGGCGACAATCGCCGCCACGTAGATCCACATCAGTGGCTCGTCGCTGGCAATCAGCAAAGCGGTGTGGATGGCGTCTTTCGAGGCGTTGTAGATCTTCTTGATTTCTTCCTCGGTGAAGAACTTCTTCAGCTTCTGGTAGTTTTCCCGAGGGTGGGCCACCAGGTTGTAGAGGCTCTTGATATCGCCCCACAAGCCCATGATGGCCTTCAGGAAACCCTTCCAGGCCGACTCTAGCTGCTGTAGCGCCCGGCCGCCGATGGAAGCGTTGTTATGGGCCTTCCACAGCGGCAGGAAGTCGGTACTCCATTCGGTTTGCAGCCAGCCGCTCAGGTCACCAATCACGCCCTGATAAGAGTTGAACAGCGAGTCGATTTGCGCACGGGTCGGGTTGGGAAAGAAAGTGATCTTGTATTGCTGGTTGGGCTTGAGCCCCGTGACTTCCTTGATGCCGTTGGGGCCGATGGTGACGTTGATGGCGGCGCCGGCTTCGTTCTTGCCGTAGACCATGCCATCGACCACTGGCACCAGGCGTACCGGCGTATTGCCGATCGGTACGAAACGCGCGGATTCAAAGCTGTGCACCAGTTTGAGCTTGCCGTTGGCCGGGCAATTCGCGTAAAGATCGGCGCGGCTTTTGCTGTCCTTGTCCTGGGTGGCCACTTCGTCGCCGACCTGGAACTGCTGCTCGGCGTCCAGCACGCCGCCGTACCAGGCTTCGGCGTGAGCACGGTAGTCGGCCAGGCATTTCTTGAAGTCGCGGATGATGACTTGAGCATCCGGCTGTTTAGCCGTCAGGTTAACGGCGAATTCCCCCAACAAAATGCTCATGCAACCACCTCATTTTCCAAGTGGGCTTTCAATAGCCCGGTGTAGTTTTCTTCCGTGAGCGGGGTGCGTTTTACGAAACGTGCCACCTTCTGCCGCAAGTTGGATTCAGGGAACGAGAAATACAGCTCGGCATGGTCTTCCAGCAGCCACTGCATCATGTTGTCGATCACGGTGCTGGGGTCATCCTCGGCGAGCTTCTTGACCAGCGCTTCCGGCACCTCCCACCAGGGGAATGGTTTGGGTGGCTTGACTACGCCTTGGCCAGTACTCAATGCCCGGCCATTGATCAGGCAGCGGTCGAAGATCGGCAGGACTTGCTTTGCATCCTCACCGAGTCCGGTGAGGATCGGATAAATATGCCGCCCATCCCAAAACCGGAAGAACACCTCGGCACCGCCCGGCATCTTCACCTGGGTCAGGCTGCGCAGGTGTTCGAACACCACTCCCGGCTCGCAGGTGGAGACGGCGAGCCAGCCCCAGTCGTCGGCGTCGGTTTCGGCGATCCAGTCGAGGAAGGGGGAGGTCGGTTTGAGTTCGGCGAGGTAGGGCATCACCGGCTGCCAGTCGGCGTAGGGCGTGCCGCTCCAGAGGGCGGTCAGGCCGCTGGCGCCCTGGGTCTGGTAGAAGTCCTTGAGCGGGTTGGCGTCGCTGGCGTTGCTGATCACCAGGTACAGGCGTTCGTCGGCTTGCAGTGGCTGCTGGGCGAGCCAGGCTTGGGGTGTCAGGCGATCAGATGGCACAGGCACCGTCCTTGCACTTTTCGCACTCTTCGCAGAAAGGCGCGTTGCGTTTGAGGGTGTTGATTTGCGCTGGGGTCAGCAGGGCGCCGGCCTTGTCGGCGTCGGCTTGCTTCAGCACGCCGGGCATCAGTGGCGCGGCGCCGCTGCCGCTGCCTGGGCCGCCGCCGGAGTTGACCTTGACCTGCGGGCCGCTGATGGTCACGCCGCCGGCGTCGAGCTTGATAAAGCTGCCGCCGCCCTTGAGGGTCAGCTCGCTGCCGGCTTCCATGACGACCTTCACCCCGGCATTGAGGTGGATCTCCTGGCCGGCTTCGATGAACTGCCCGGTGCCGATCTTGATGTGCTGGTTCACGCCCACGGTGAGGTGGTCGCTGGCCCGCGCTTCGACCTTGCGGTCGGCGTGCACGGTGTGGTGTTCCTCGGCCTTGAACTCGCTGTAGCTGTTGGCCTCGACCGTGTCGTGGCGCTCGTTGCCGACGCGGATTTTCTGGTCGTGTTCGACGTTCTCGTCCCAGTCGCGCTGGGCGTGCAGGAAGATCTGTTCCTGGCCCTTCTTGTCCTCGATGCGCAGCTCGTTGTAGCCGCCGCCACCGGACTGCTCAGGGTCTTGAAGGTGCTGCGGGTCTTGTTCGCCGGCAGGTCGTAGGGGACGACGTTTTCCTTGTGGTACAGGCAGCCGCTGATCAGCGGCTGGTCGGGGTCGCCCTCGAGGAAGGTCACCAGCACTTCCATGCCGATCCGCGGGATGGCGATGCCGCCGTACTGGGCGCCGGCCCAGGCCGAGGACACGCGCAGCCAGCAGCTGGTCTTGTCGTCCGACTGGCCTTCGCGGTCCCAGTGGAACTGCACTTTGACCCGGCCGTACGAGTCGCAGTGGATCTCTTCGCCCTTGGGCCCGGTGACCACCGCGCTCTGGCTGCCGAGGATGCGCGGCTTGGGATGCAGCAGCGGCGGCCGGTTGGGCACGTCCCAGGGCGTGGCCTGGAATCGGTTGCGGTAGCCCTGGTGGAAGTCGTCCTTCAGGGCTGTAGTGTCGCTGGTCACCGACTCTTCCAGGACCTGCGGCTGCTTGCCTTCGTGGACGATCTCGGTGAGCAGCCACAGGTCGTTCCATTGCGCTTTCGGGTGTTCGCTCAGGGCCAGGAAATGCCCGCTGACCAGCAGCGGCTGATCGCTCTTGCCCTCGGCCAGGCGGTAGTCGCTGCGGTGGCGTTCCAGGGCGCGCTTGGCCAGGTGCTTGCCGCGTTCGCGATCGACGAAACGCCCGGGTAGTCGTAATCCTCGAGGTCCGGCTTGAGCTCGCTCTTGGCGTCGCTCTCCAGGGTCAGGCGCGGTTTCTCGAAGTCGTAGTCGCGGCGTGTGGTGCGGCTGGTGCGGGCTTCCAGGCGCAGGTCGAAACGCTTGATCACCGGGTCGTTGGCGACCATGCCGGAGTCTTGCTGGTAGGCCACCGGCGCCAGTTTCGGGAACACCGTCTGGTCATCGCCGAAGACGATGGTGTGGCTGTCGGCGCTGTGCTGGAAGTGGTAGTGGATACCTTCTTCCTCGCACAGGCGCTGGATGAAATGCAGGTCCGATTCGTCGTACTGCACGCAGTAGTTGCGCTCGGGATAGATCGAACCCAGCTGGAACTGGTAGGCGTTGCTTTGGATGCCGTGCTCTTCGAGGACCTGGCCGATGATTTTCGGCACCGTGAGGTTCTGGAAGATGCGTTGGTTGATGCGGTGCGCGAGGTAGGCCAGGTGCGGGCGGATGGTCACCGAGTAGCGGGTCAGGCGCTTGCCGGAGTCGCCCTGGGCGACGCGGTAGATCTGCCCGTGGATGCCGGTGCCGTTCTGCGCCAACTGCAGGAAGGCCGGTTTGTGCAGCAGGCTTTCCAGGTCCAGGGCGGCCTGGGCGCTGACCAGCTCGACCTCGAAGGCGAAGGGCTGGCTGATGGCTTCCCGTCCGGTGAAGGACAATACCTGGAGGTCGTTCTCCAAACCTTCGACGGTCAGGCTGAAGTGGGTCTGATTGGCCGGCGCGAACATCCCTTGTTCCTCGTGCAGTACTGCCGCGTGGGTCGACCCCGGGGCCGGGCGCCGACGAACGCAAGAAATCCCTTATGGCGTAAACAACATCGACCAGCAGAGCTGGCCGATGTTGGTGTAACGGTCGGCCGGACTTAGCCCGCGACCGGGGAACGCCAGTCGTCGGAACCGGAAGTACCGGAGACTTCGTGGGTCCAGGTGATTTGCGGTAGGTGAAGTGCACGTCTTCCAGGTGGGTGAAGTGCGAGTTCGATGGGTCCTGGCAGTTGTGCATGTAGTCTTTGATGTCGACGATGATCGCGTCTTCCAGGGTGGTGGTGTAGTAGTGCTCCTGGGTGCCGGCGGCAGAGGTGCGGTACCACTGGATTTCGATCTTGGTCAGACGCTCACCGGAGGTCAGGGCAGCCAGCAGCAGTGGCGAAGCCTTGTCGAAAACCTTGGTGATGACTACTGGTTTGTGCACGCGCTGGCCGGTTGGCTGGCCGGACTGCGGGTCACGCGGGATGATCACTTCGTGCTGGAAGCCCTGAACCATGACCTGGTCTTCGTGGCCTTCCTGGTAGGTGTTGCCAACGGAGTCAGCGGTGAAGGCACCGGCGGTGATCAGGCCTTGTTTGGTGCCGGTGATGGACATATACGCTGGTGTAGCCATGGATGCTCTCCTTGCTAAAAAATAAAGGTGCCCGGTGGGACGGATCGCCCGGTTGGGTGCCAAGTTGATATCAAGGAGCATGCCAGGAGTTGAAAGTGCCTTATGGAACAAGGGCTTCCGGCGTTTTCTGGCATCGCTGACGGTATTTCCAGCTCGAAAGCGCTTGAAAGTGCGCAACTTCTTGCGCAGTGCTGTGCAAGAAGTTGCGCACTTGGCTGCAGGTCCCGATTTATCGAGGCTTTGGATAACTGTTCACAGAGTTATCCACAGAGGGGTGCGCAAGAAGTTGCGCATAGTGGCCATGGGCCTTGATCTTTAAGGCGTCACGGACGCCGGCTGCGGTGCCGCAGTCGCCATCTGTGGCTCCCGGTAGCTGGACGGGCTGAATACCCGGGTCAGCACCAGCATGGCCAGCACGCTCAGGACCAGTACCCACCAGGCGCTGATGAAGCTGCCGGTGAGCTGCCGCAGCCAGCCGGTCATCCACGGCGACACGGCGTTGATCAGGAACCCCACCCCTTGCACGAAGGCCGCCAGCTGTCCGGCTTCCCGGGGAGCGCGACGGTGGTCGAGGGTGAGGATCAGGCTCAGGGCGAAACAGGCGCCGAGGCCGAAGCCGATCAGCGCCACCCACAGCTGCGGGGCCTGCAGCGGCCACAATACCAGGCCGCTGAAGCCCAGGGCCTGGGCGCTCAGGCTGATGGCGAGCAATGGCCGGCGGTCGCTCCGGCGCTGCGCCAGGGCGGGCATCAACAGCGCGGCGGTGACCTGGAAGAGGGTCATGAACGCCAGCAGCGAGCCGCTCTGGGTCGCGCTCCAGCCCAATTGCAGGTAATAGGCCGGCAGCCAGGCGACCATGCTCATGTAGCCGCAATTGACCAGGCCGAAGTACAGCGCCAGCAACCAGGCCCGACGGTTGCGCCACAGGCTGATGGAGGGGGCGTCGAGGCGCTGCCCCGGCCCGGCGAAAGGCAGCAGCCACCACAGCAGCAGCGCCGCCAGCGCCGGCAACAGCCACACGCCGAGCCCGGCCTGCCAATGGGCGAAATGCGTGGCGACCTGCGGGCTGAGCAGCGCCGCGAGGCCGCCGCCGCCCATCAACGAGGCCGAATAAATGCCCATGGCCAAGGCCACCCGTTGCTGGAACTGGCGCTTGATCAGCGCCGGCACCAGTGCCTGGATCAAGGCCACGCCGGCACCGCCGAGCAGGGCCGTGGCGAGCAGGGCGCCGGCCTGGTCGCAGAGCAACCGCGCCAGGCAGGCGCAGAGGATCATCAACAGACCGAGGGCGACGCCGCGCCGTTCTCCCAGGCGGGCTTCCAGGCGCACCCCGAGCAAGGCCACCAGGCCCATGCAGACCACCGGCAGGCTGGTGAGCCAGGCACTGCTCTGGAAGCTCATGCCGGTGGCGCCACGAATCTCCATCAGCAGCGGGCTGATGGAACTGATGATCGGCCGCAGATTGAGCCCCAGGGCGATCAGCAGGGCCCAGCCGCCGAGGCGGCGCAGGCGCGACTCAGCGAGCGGCATGGCGGGCCTGCCAGTCGCGGTAGATCTCGTGCATCGTCGCTTGCGGCACGTGCTGCACCGGCAAGCGCTGGGCCGCCAGGGGCTGGGCCAGTTGTTCGTAGATCGCCGCCGTGGACAGGCCGAAGGGCGCGGCGCTGGCGTTGTCCGCGGCGAACACCGCGCGCGCCACACCGCACAGGTACATGGCGCTCAAACACATGGGGCAGGGCTGGCCGCTGGCATAGATCACGCAGCCGTCCAGGCGCGGCCCGAGCCGCTGGCTGGCAACCCGGATGGCCAACAGCTCGGCGTGGGCGGTGGGGTCCTGGGTCAGGTGGATCTGGTTGACCGTTTCGGCCAGCACCTGGCCGTCGCGCACCAGTACCGCGCCGAATGGCCGGCCACCGGCCGCGACGTTTTGCCGGGCCAGTTCGACGGCGCGTTGCAGGTACTCCTGATCGTCTTTCATGGGGGCTCCTTAAGGCACACATCAGGACGCGCCGGCGTCCCGCAGCAGTTTGGCTATGGCGCTCTGGCCGCGTTTTTCCGCCTGTTGCAGGGGGCTCAGGCCATCGTTGTCCGGCAGGTTCAGGTTGGCGTCGGCGGCGATCAACTGAGTGACTATCTGCTGGTGCGCCGGGCCGCCATCGGCCAGCACTATGGCTTCCATCAGGCAGGTCCAGCCGAGGCGATTGACATGATCGAGGTCGACACCGGCCTCGATCAGCAGGCGCACGGTGTCGACATGCCCACGCTCGCAAGCCGGGATCAGCGCGGTACCGCCGTAGCGGTTGGTGCTTTTCAGGTCGGCGCCGTGGGCCAGGGTCAGTTGCAGGATCGCATTGTGTCCGCTGGCGCCGGCCAGCAGGTAGGGGCTGTCGTGGATCAGGTTCTTCTGGTTGACGTCGGCGCCGGCCTCGATCAGCGCCCGGGCGATCTCGACCTGATTGGCGGCGGTGGCCAGCAGCAGCGGGCTGCTGCCGTCCAGGCCGCGCACGTTGACGTCCACGCCTTGGCGAAGCAGCGCCTGGACCTTGGGCAACTGCCCGTCGCGGACCGCTTCGAGCAGTTGGTTATCCTTTGCCATCACCACCCCCACCACGAATAGACAGATCGCCAGGACCGCGTGTTTGCAAGACAGGTAACGCATGGCATCAGGCTCCCTGTGCGGTAAATGAGCGCCGAGTATGCTCAGGCCCTGATGTATTCTGAAATTAAATATAACCATGCCAATCAGTGGCATTCAGAATGGTGTCGCCATGTTCGATCTTGTGCTGCTGCGCAGTTTTGTCGCCGTCGTCGACTGCGCCAACTTCACCCGCGCCGCCGAGCGCCTGCACCTCACCCAGTCCACCGTCAGCCAGCAGGTGCGGCGGCTAGAGGAGAGCCTGGACTGCCAGTTGCTCGACCGCGACCAGCGCCGGGTGGTGGCCACCGCCGAGGGCGAGCGTCTGCTGGGGTACGCGCGACGGATCCTGGCCCTCAACGAAGAGGCCAGCGATGTCTTGCTGCATCAACAGAGCGAAGGCGTGTTGCGCCTCGGGGTGCCGGAAGACTTCGCCGCCGAACGGCTGATGCCGTTGTTGTCGCGCTTCGGCCAGGACCATCCCGGCGTGCGCCTGGAGGTCACCAGCGGGCTGGGCCCGGAATTGACCCGGCTCTATCGACGCGGCGAATTCGACCTGTTGCTGGTCAAGCAGATGGGCGCCAGCGACGACTGCCTGGCGTCGTGGCCGGAACCCCTGTGCTGGGTCGACAGCCGCGCCACCCCGGCCTTTGGCCGCGATCCGTTGCCGCTGGTGGCCTTCCCGGTGGGCGGGTTGTATCGCCATGAAATGTTGCACCACCTCGAGGTTGGCGGCTGGCGCTGGCGCATCGGTTACTCCAGCGCCAGCCTGGCCAGCGTCTGCTCGGCGGTGGCGGCGGGCCTGGGCATCAGCCTGTTGCCGGTGCGAGTGGTGGGCGCCGGCCATCGCGTGCTCGACGCCGCCAGCGGCTTGCCGGACATCCAGGGCGTGCGCCTGGCGTTGTACGGCAGCAGCGGCTTGAGCCGGGCCGGCAAGGCCCTGGAAAGCCAGTTGCTGGAGCTGTGCGAGAGCCAGGTACTGAACGTCTGAACACCCTGTTCATGGGCGCTTGAGATCCGCTTTATCGGGTGCGCCCTGATTCCTTGATCGACGTTCGGTCGGACTCCTTTATTTCGCCACTGCTGTCGCTTCGCTGCGGTTTTGCCGCGGCGATGCGATGCCTTTGGCGAATATTTTCAATGCTCGCAAAGCATGGCTTTTTGACTCCTTCCCCGCAGCCCTTGATCCGCGCGGCCTGGCGCGAGATGACGGGTTTAAATATGCGTTTTTGATCTATCCATAACTTCAAAGATTACTTTCGGAGATAAGTGTCTGGCGCCAATCATTCAGCCCTCGACGCTGCTCCAGGGGAGTTCGCAGGTGTGGGTCGGGTTATTCGCAAAAGACTGTAGGGAGTTAATCAATGGGCAATGTCCAGACCGCCGCCAGTGCACATGAGGTGCTGTGGCGTCAGGCACCGAGCGGCGATCTGGTCGATCTCGGCCGGCCGCATCGCTTGCCGTTGGGCCAGTTGCGCTTGCAGAAAGCACCCAAGGCCGGGCTGCGGCGGCGCGAGGCGATTGCGCTCGGGGTGATCGCCCTGCTGTTGCACGGTGCGGTGATCTACTGGATCAACCAGCAGCCGACGCCGGTATTGCCGATCGTGCCGCCGGAAATTCCTCCGATGACCATCGAGTTTTCCCGGCCGGCGCCGCCGGTGGTCGAACCGCCGCCACCGCAGCCGGTACAGCCGGTGGTGGAGCCGCCACCGCCGGTGGAGGACGAACTGGCGGTCAAGCCGCCACCGCCCAAGCCGATTCCCAAGCCCAAGCCGCAGCCCAAGCCGAAACCGGTCCCCAAGCCTGAGCCCAAGCCGGTCCAGCAACAGCCCGCGCCGCCACAACCGGCCGCGCCTGTCGCCGCTCCGGCCCCGCCCGCGCCACCGGCCCCGGCGCCCGTGACTCCGGCTTCGGCGAATGCCGCGTACTTGAAGAACCCGGCGCCGGAATATCCGTCGCTGGCCCAGCGTCGCGGTTGGGAAGGCACGGTGCTGCTGCGGGTGCACGTACTGGCCAGCGGCAAGCCCGGCGAGATCCAGATTCAGAAAAGCAGCGGTCGCCAGCAACTCGACGACGCGGCGTTATCGGCCGTCAAGCGCTGGAGCTTCGTGCCGGCCAAGCAGGGTGATGTCGCCCAGGACGGCTGGGTCAGCGTACCCATCGATTTCAAGATTCATTGAGCCTGCGCCAGGTGCTGTGCCTGGTCGGTCGCTATCGCGAGCACGCTCGCTCCTACAAGGTCATACAGAGGGAAAAGAACATGACGTTATTGGCATCTCCACTCGAATCCATCGAAAGCGCGGTGATCTGGCTGCTGGTGGTCTTTTCCGTGGCCACCTGGGGCCTGGCCCTGCTCAAGGGCGCGCAGTTCGCCCGCCTCAAGGCCCAGGATCGCAAGTTCCACAAACAGTTCTGGGCCGCCTCCAGCCTCGACTCGGCGGCCGAGCTCAGCGAAACCCAGCCTGGCGCCGCCGCTCGTGTGGCCCAGGCCGGCTACGCGGCGATCCAGGTCGGCGACACAGCGCACGCGGCGGACCTGAGCCAGGCCATCAATCATCAGGACCGCCTGGAGCGCGCCCTGCGCCAGCAGATCGTCCGTGAGCGGCGTTCCCTGGAAACCGGCCTGGCGGTGGTCGCCAGTATCGGCAGCACCTCGCCCTTCATCGGTCTGTTCGGCACCGTGTGGGGGATCATGGAAGCCCTGAAAGGCATCAGCGCGGCGGGCTCGGCGAGCCTGGAAACCGTGGCCGGGCCGATCGGCGCGGCACTGGTCGCCACCGGCGTGGGGATCGCCGTCGCGGTGCCGGCGGTGCTGGTTTACAACTATTTCCTGCGGCGCTTGAAGTTGACCGCTGCCGACCTCGATGACTTCGCCCATGACTTCTACAGCCTGGCGCAGAAGAGTTCGTTCCGCGTGCTGATCCACCCGACCGCGCACAAGGCCGCGGCCCAGGGCAGCGCGCAGAAAGTGAAGGAGGCGTCCTGACATGGCCTTCTCGACCCAGGACAGCGATGAGGTACTGAGCGAGATCAACGTCACGCCGCTGGTGGACGTGATGCTGGTACTGCTGGTGGTGTTCATTGTCACCGCGCCACTGTTGACCAACGCGATTCCGATCAACCTGCCCAAGACCGAGGCTGTGGCCCCGGTGGAGCAGAAGGACCCGCTGGTGGTGAGCATCGACGGCACCGGCAAACTCTTTATCAACAAGGACGAGATCCAGCCGGACCTTTTGGAAACCAATCTTCAGGCGGCCAAGGCCAAGGACCCGGAAGTGCGCGTGCAGTTGCAGGCGGACGACGGCGTCAACTACGGCGAAGTGGCCCGTGCCATGGCCTCCATCGAGCGTGCCGGTATCACCAAGCTTTCGGTGATCACCGCCCGCTGACCCAGTGTTGTAAGCCACGACTTTTCAGGCCGTCTCCTTGGCAGGGTGCGGCCTTTTTTTTGCCTGCGATTTGGCTCGGGGCGCTGGCCTGGACCGACGCCATCGCGAGCAAGCTCGCTCCTACAAAAGCCGGCGGGCGCCACGAACCTGTAGGAGCGAGCTTGCTCGCGATGCAGACACTGCGGTTTGCCGGCCTGAACGCCAGCATTCGTACAGCATCGGTACAGGTGACATTTAATATTCTTTATGGATCTTAATAAATAGCTTCTTATTCCTTAACGAATATAACTCTCGTCCCTATACTCGATCGGGAACAGACACGCAGGAGAGCTCCCCATGCGCAACGAATCAATTCGCTACCTGATTGTGCCGGGCTGGCAAGGATCGCCAGAAGATCATTGGCAAAGCCACTGGCAGAACAGCCTGCCGAACAGTGCGCGGGTGGAGCAGGCCGACTGGCTGACGCCCCGGCGCGAAGATTGGGTCGCGGCGCTGGCTGAGGCGATTGCCGCCGACAGCACCCCGGTGATCCTGATCGCCCACAGCCTGGGTTGCATCACCGTCGCACACTGGGCCGCCCACGCGCCGGCCAGTGCCTTGCGCCAGGTGCGTGGTGCGTTGCTGGTGGCGCCGGCGGATGTCGAGCGTCCGGCCTGCGCCCCGGCGCTGCGCAATTTCGCGCCGATCCCCACCGACCTGTTGCCGTTCCCGAGCCAGATAGTCAGCTCCGACAACGACAGCGCTATCAGTGCGCCGCGTGCCCTGGAGCTGGCCCGCCACTGGGGCGCCGAGGCGGGGATCCTGTCCGGTGCCGGGCATATCAACGTCAAGTCCGGGCACCAGCGCTGGGAGCAGGGTTTCGCGTACCTCTATCGCCTGCAAAACCGCATGGAACAGCATTCCCTGCGCCGCGCCTGATTTTTTCTTTTTGTTAAACGCCCCCGCCTGCCAGCGGATTTGGGCGGGAGTCTGCCATGAGTCTGCATGAGTCTTTCGGCCAGCCGCTGCTGACCTTTCCCGATGCTGAAAAAAGCCCGTTGAGCATCCGCGCCAAGGCGCTGGTGTTCGTCGATCCCCGTTCGCGGCAGTTGCGCCAGGAGCTGGAACAGCTGGCGCCGCGGGCGATCTCGGTGTTGATCCGCGGTGAAACCGGCAGTGGCAAGGAGCTGCTGGCCCGGCATATCCACCGCGCCAGCGACCGCAGCGGCCTGTTCGTGTCGGTCAACTGCGGGGCCATCAGCCCTACCTACGCCGACGCCGAACTGTTCGGCTACGCCGCCGGCACCTTCAGCGGCTCGGCCAGCAGCCGCGCCGGCTGGTTCGGCTCGGCCAACGGCGGCACCCTGTACCTGGACGAGATCGGCGACTTGCCGTTGCCGATACAGATCAAGCTGCTGTCGGCTCTGGAAAATCATGAGGTGACCCGGGTCGGCGCCCATCAGCCGAGCCCGGTGGACGTGCGCCTGGTGGCGGCCACCAGCATCGACCTGGCCCAGGCGGTGGCGGCGGGCAAGTTCCATGAGCGGCTGTATCACTACCTCGGCGAGGGCCACCTGGAACTGCCGGCGCTGCGCGAGAGGGTCGGCGACATCCTGTCGTTGGCCGAATACTTCCTCGGTATCTACAGCCAGCGCCTGGACCTGCCGGTGCCGCTGATCAGCGAAGCCGCCCAGCAGGTGCTGGAGCAGCACAGCTGGCCGGGCAACACCCGTGAGCTGGAGAACGTGATTCACTTTGCCCTGCTGGTCAGCAGTGGCGAGGAGATCCTGCCGGAGCACCTGAACCTGCCGCCGCAGCTGTCGCGGCTGGAGCTGGTGGATCAACAGTTGAAGGGCCTGATCGCGGACGGTTCCGCCGCCGAGTTGCAGGCGCTGAAGCATCTGCTCAAGCAACACGGCGTGATCTGAAGTCCCCTCCCATTCCTGATTCGTGCAGCGGGCTGCTTTCTGTAGCCGCTGCCGCAGGCTGCGATCGGCTGCGCAGCGGCCGCGCATACGACTGCGCAATCCCTTTGAAGGCAGCCTGAAAACCTGGCGAGCGCTGCGCGCTCGATCGCAGCCTGCGGCAGCGGCTACAGGGGCATGCACAGCGCCCCGGATGCGGGCTAGAGCGGTCCGATTGTGTATGAACAAAATGGAATATCAACGTGAATAAAAGATATTGTTAAGGCATAAAAAATCCCGGTATTGTCCGCTCCACGCCAGAGATAGCACTTCGCTGGCACCTTCATTACAAAAGCCGTCGTCACTGACGACTCATAAGGACACTGCATGAAAAAGGTTCTGTTGTTCACCGCACTGGCGGCTGCCCTGACTGCCGGTCTGGCCCAGGCTGGCGAGAAGCTGGTAGTGGCGGCCACCCCTGTGCCGCACGCCGAGATCCTCGAACTGATCAAGCCAACCCTGGCCAAGGAAGGCGTGGACCTGGAAATCAAGGTTTTCACCGATTACGTGCAGCCGAACGTGCAGGTCGATCAGAAGCGTCTGGACGCCAACTACTTCCAGACCCTGCCGTACCTGAAGAGCTTCAACGAAGGCAAGGGCACTAACCTGGTGACCGTGGTTGGCGTGCACGTCGAACCGTTTGGCGGCTACTCGAAGAAAGTCAAAACCCTGGCCGAGCTGAAAGACGGCGCGACCATCGCCATTCCGAACGAAGGCAGCAACAGCGGCCGGGCCCTGATCCTGCTGCAGAAGGCCGGCCTGATCGAACTCAAGGACCCGAAAAACGCCCTGGCGACCCCGAAAGACATCGCCAAGAACCCGCACAACTTCAAGTTCAAGGAGCTGGAGTCGGCCCTGCTGCCGCGCGTGCTGGACCAGGTCGACCTGGACATGATCAACACCAACTACGCCCTGGAAGCCGGCCTGAACCCGGCCAAGGACGCGCTGGTGATCGAGGGTGCCGATTCGCCTTACGTGAACTTCCTGGTGGCCCGCCCGGACAACAAGGACAGCGCCGCCATCCAGAAACTGGCCAAGGCCCTGACCAGCCCGCAAGTGAAAGAATTCATCGCGAAGAAATACAGCGGCGCGGTATTGCCTGCCTTCTGATGGGCTACGCTTAAGTCGTACAAACCCCTTCAAGGTTTAAACGCCGATGGCTTCTACAGCGTCGGCGTTTTTTATTGCCCGCAAGAACGGCTTCACCTTGTTTCTGTAGGAGCGAAGCTTGCTCGCGATCCAGGCGCCGCGGTGTATCGGCAAGGACGCAACTACGGGCAATCAACGATGAAGGGATTTTGCTCAGGAAGGCTTCATGGCCCGGCACAGCGCCTTCAGCCATTTGACGATGTCCTGCGGATCGAGAGGTTGCGGGGTATTGAGGTCGGTCATTGTTCTTATCGTCCATGTACGTGTCTGGCCCGTTGAAGTCGGGGGCCGCTTGTCCGTTCCTTGGAATCGGAAAGATCCCTTACGGCGTCAGAAAAGTAGCCGGCTCAGGCGCGCATGGCAAACCCCGCAGGTTAGTTTTTTGAGTGATATCAATATGCTTTAACGGTATTTAAATTATTGTTTTTATAGCTTTAAAGTCGATGCCTGCCGGGTGGTTACCCACCGCCCAATGGACTGCACCACCGCCGCTGTACCCCAGCGGCGTCCAGGATTGCCATGACCCTCGACTACGCTTTTATCCTCAGTACGCTGCCGGCCTTCCTCAAGGCCGTGGGCGTGACCTTGCAGGTCGGCCTGATCGCCATCGCCACCTCCCTGCTGGTGGCCCTGATCAACGCCACCATCCTGGTGTTCCGCACCCCCTACCTGCAGCGCCTGATCGGGCTGTACGTGGAGCTGGCGCGCAACACCCCGCTGCTGATCCAGCTGTTCTTCGTCTACTTCGCCCTGCCGGCATTGGGGCTGAAGATTTCCGGGTTCGCCGCGGCGATCATCACCATGACCTTTCTCGGCGGCGCCTACCTCACCGAGGTGCTGCGCGCCGGCGTCGAAGCGGTGCCGACGGCCCAGCTGGAGTCGGGGCGCTCCATCGGCCTGTCGCACTGGCAGCTGCTGCGCTACGTGATCCTGCCGCAGGCCGGGATCCTCAGCCTGCCGTCGCTGTTCGCCAATTTCATTTTCCTGCTCAAGGAAACCACTGTGGTCTCGGCGGTGGCGGTGCCGGAGATTCTCTACACCACCAAGAGCTACATCGCCCTCTACTACAAGACCTACGAAATGCTCGCCGTGCTCACGCTGATCTGCGTGCTGCTGTTCTTGCCGCTGTCGCTGTTGCTCAGCCGTCTGGAAAGGAGGTTGCAGCATGGCCAGTTCGGGTCTTGAACTGCTCTGGGTGTCCTTGCCGCAACTGGGCAAGGGCGCCGCGCAGACGTTATCGATCTCCCTGCTGAGCATCGCCTTCAGCACCGTCGGCGGCGTGCTCTATGGCGTGCTGCGGACCCTCGACCGCAAATGGCTGAACGCCGTGCTGCGCATCTACCTGGAGCTGTTCCGGGCGATCCCGGTGCTGGTCTGGCTGTACCTGCTGTTCTTCGGTTTCCCGATCTTCTTCGGCATCAGCATCCCCAGCTTCACCTGCGCGGTGCTGGCGCTGTCGCTGTGGGGCGCCAGCGAAGTCGGCGAGGTGGTGCGCGGTGCCCTGCATTCGCTGCCCCGCGGCCAGCGCGAGGCGGGGCTGTCGATCGGCCTGTCCGACCCGCAGCTGTACGGCTACGTGCTGCTGCCCCAGGCGCTGAAACGCATGACGCCGCCGACCATCAACGTCTACACGCGGATCATCAAGACCAGCTCGCTGGCGGTGCTGATCGGCGTGGTGGACGTGATCAAGGTCGGCCAGCAGATCATCGAGCGCACCTACGAATCGGTGCTGATCTACGGCGCCCTGTTCCTGTTTTTCTTCTTTATCTGCTACCCGCTGTCGGCCGCCTCGCGCGTGCTGGAGCGGCGCTGGACGCAAGCATGAGCGCACTGATCGAGTTCCAGGGTTTCAACAAGTTTTTCGGCGAGCAGCAGGTGCTCAAGGACATCGACCTCAAGGTCGCCCAGGGCGAAGTGGTGGTGATTCTCGGCCCCAGCGGCTGCGGCAAGTCCACCTTGCTGCGCTGCCTCAACGGCCTGGAAAAAGCCCACGGCGGCCACCTGAGATTCGCCGGCCAAGAGTTGCTGGACCCGGCCACCGACTGGCGCCAGGTGCGCCAGGACATCGGCATGGTGTTCCAGAGCTACCACCTGTTCCCGCACATGAGCGTGCTCGACAACATCCTGCTCGGCCCGCTCAAGGTGCAGAAACGCGACCGCCGCGAAGCCCGCGCCCAGGCCGAGGCGCTGCTGGAACGGGTGGGCCTTTCGGACAAGCGCGATGCCTTCCCGCGCCAGCTCTCCGGTGGCCAGCAGCAACGCATCGCCATCGTCCGTTCGCTGTGCATGAACCCGCAGGTGATGCTGTTCGACGAGGTCACCGCGGCGCTGGACCCGGAGATGGTCAAGGAGGTGCTGCAAGTGATCCAGGGCCTGGCCCGGGACGGCATGACCCTGTTGATCGTCACCCACGAAATGGCCTTCGCCCGCGCGGTGGCCGACCGCATCGTGTTCATGGATGCCGGGCGCATCCTCGAACAGCACCCTCCCGAGATCTTCTTTACGAACCCGCGGACCGCACGAGCGCAGCAGTTCCTGGAGAAATTCTCCTTCGTTGAAACACTGCCAAAAAAGATCCCTGCAAAGGAACTGGAGCTCTTATGAAAACTGCCAAGTCTTCGCTACTGCTACTCCCGCTGTTCGGCCTCGCCCTGCTGGCCGGCTGCGATAAATCCGCCGAAGCGCCCAAGCCCGCGGCCAGCGCCAGCGCTGCCCCGGCGGCCGGCTACCTGGACAAGATCAAGGCCCGCGACAAGCTGATCGTCGGCGTGTTCACCGACAAGCCGCCGTTCGGCTTCGTCGACGAGACCGGCCGCTACGTGGGCTTCGATACCGATATCGGGCGGCAATTCGCCAAGGACCTGCTGGGCGACGAGAACAAGGTGGAGTTCGTCGCGGTGGAGCCGGCCAGCCGCATTCCGTTCCTGCAGAGCGACAAGGTCGACCTGATCCTGGCCAACATGACCGTCACCCCGGAGCGCAAGGAAGCGGTGGAGTTCACCAACCCCAACCTCAAGGTCGCGGTACAGGCCCTGGTGCCTGATGGCAGCGAAGTGAAGAGCCTGGATGACCTGGCGAGCCGCACCACCATCGTCACCACCGGCACCACTGCCGATATCTGGCTGACCAAGAACCACCCGGACTGGAAACTGCTCAAGTTCGAGAAGAACTCCGAGTCCCTGCAAGCCCTGGCCAACGGCCGCGGCGATGCTTATGCCCAGGACAACCTGATCCTGTTCAGCTGGTCCAAGCAGAACCCGGGTTACCGCGTACTGCCGCAGACCCTGGGGGAGCAGGCGCCGATCGCGCCGGCGGTGAAGAAGGGCAATATCGAACTGCGTGACTGGGTCAACGCCGAACTGGCCAAGCTGGGCGAGGACAAGTACCTGCTCAAGCTCTACGACCAGTACGTGCGCAAGGAACTGAGCGACGACACCAAGCCGGAAAGCGTGATTGTCGAAGGCGGCAAGTGGCAGGGGTGACAGTCTGTGCCTGAGCCCCTGTAGCCGCTGCCGCAGGCTGCGATCGACCCGGGCCGCGTTCGGAGAACGGTCGCAGCGGTTTCAAGGTCGCCGAGGTCCTTCGGACCTATCGCAGCTTGCGGCAGCGGCTACAGGGATTGCATGCGACCATGCCGGCAAGCATTGCACCCCGTAGGAGCAGGGGGGACGCCTGGTTCTTGCCCGCGATGTTTTTGAGGCCGCTCAATCCGGCCAATACCACGCCGGTTCATCGAGCATCCCCTGGCCGACGATTTCGGTCTGGCCGAAATTTTTCTCTAGCACGATGCAGTTGCACTCCGGGTGTTGCTGCAACGCCGCGATCAACCGGCTGGCATGGGACACCACCCACACCTGGCATTGCTGCGAGGCGCGAATGATCAGGCGTGCCAAGGCCGGCAGCAGGTCCGGGTGCAGGCTGGTTTCCGGTTCGTTGAGCACCATCAGCGTCGGTGGCCGTGGCGTCAGCAGGGCGGCGACCAGCAGCAGGTAGCGCAGGGTGCCGTCCGACAGCTCCGCCGCCGACAGCGGCCGCAGCAAACCGTCCTGATAGAACTGCACGCCGAACAGCCCGCCGGGAACCGCATCGATCTCCAGCCGCGAACCCGGGAAAGCGTCGCTGATGGTCTCGCGCAGCGCATGCTGATCGCCCACTTCGATGATGGTCTGCAACGCCGCCGCCAGGTCGCGGCCGTCGTGGTGCAGCACCGGCGTGCGCGTGCCCAGCTGTGGCCGGCGCGCGGGGGCCTGGCTGTCGGTACGGAAGTGATCGTAAAAACGCCAGCCGCGAATCTGCTCGCGCAAATGCAGGACCTCGGGCGATGAACGCAGGTTGCCGACCTGGTCGAACAGGCTGTCGCCGCTGGAGGTGTGCTGCGCCAGGACTTCCCACTGCCGCCCCTGGCGTGCCCGCACCATCGGCCCCTGGCGATCCACCAGCACGCTGGCCGGGCGATACACCGGCCCGCTCCAGATGCTCTCGCGCTTGATCCGCGGGTCGAGGGTGAAGCGCGAGGGAATCGGTGTGCTGTGCCCGGGCAGCATGAAATGGCCGCTGGAGTCCGGCAGCCCCAGGCCGATCGAGTAACCGAAGTCCTCGCCGGCAAAACCCAGTTGCAGGCGCTTGACGGTCTTGCGTGGTCCGCCCTGGATCGCCACCTCGCCACGGCTCATGCGCCGGCTGATCTGTTCAGGCCCGGCCCAGAAGGTCGACTCCAGGCCGCCTTCGCTGGCCAGCGCGTTGACTACCCCGCCCTGGGCGGTTTCCGCCAGCAGGCGCAGGGCCTTGTACAGGTTGGACTTGCCGCTGCCGTTGGGGCCGGTGATCAGGTTCAGCCGCTGCAACGGAATCACCAGTTTGTTGATCGAGCGGTAATTGGCCACTGCCAGGGTCTTGAGCATGCCGGGGCTCCTTGTGCATGGAGGCGCAGTGTGCCTGATTTTCCCCTAAGCCAGCGCCCCTGCGGACTGCTCTTGTAGGAGCGAGCTTGCTCGCGATCAGGTTCGCAGAACCTGAAACTCCGCGCGTCACGACGCCCTCGTTGCTCAGCCGATCAACCATTACGCATTTGCTCCGCAGCCCGCGTGCAGCGGTTGAACCCTGTTCTAAGCTCACAGTCGTATCGTCACCTGTACGATGGCATCGCGCCAAGGAGCCTGCATGGCTGGTCTCGAATCGAAGTGGATAGTGGGTTTGATGCTGGCTGCGCTACTGAGCGGTTGTGGCGCGGAAAAGCCGACCGAAAAGGAGCGGCCGCGGGTGCGGGTGCAGCCAGTGCAGACCCGCGATTTCGCCGCGCAGGTAACCCTTACCGGCGATGTGCAGGCGCGGGTGCAGACCGAGTTGTCGTTCCGCGTCGGCGGCAAGATCATCCAGCGCCTGGTCGACGTCGGCGACCGGGTCACGGCCAGACAGGTCCTGGCCCGGCTCGACCCGAAAGACCTGCAGACCAATGTCGATTCCGCCGCCGCCTCGGTGTTCGCCGAGCAGGCGCGGGTCAAGCAGACCAGCGCGGCCTTCGTCCGCCAGCAGAAACTCCTGCCCAAGGGCTATACCAGCCAGAGCGAATACGATGCCGCCCAGGCGGCGCTGCGCAGCAGCCAGAGCGCCCTGAGTGCGGCCCAGGCGCAGTTGGCCAACGCCCGCGAGCAACTGAGCTACACCGCGCTGATCGCCGACGCGCCGGGGGTGATCACCGCGCGCCAGGCCGAAGTCGGCCAGGTGGTGCAGGCCACGGTGCCGATCTACAGCCTGGCCCGCGACGGCGAGCGCGACGCCGTGTTCAACGTCTACGAATCGCTGCTGGTGGCCCCGCCGAAGCAAGGCGCGATCACCGTCAGCCTGCTGGACAACCCGAACATCAAGACCACCGGCAAGGTGCGTGAAGTCACCCCGGTGGTGTCGGCGCAGAGCGGCACGGTGCAGGTCAAGGTGGCCCTCGACGGTCTGCCGGCGGGCATGGACCTGGGCTCGGTGGTCAGCGCCAGCGCCCACGCGGCCGGCCAGGCCAGTGTCGAGCTGCCCTGGGCGGCGCTGACCAAGAACCTCAACGAACCGGCCGTATGGCTGGTGGGCGAGGACGGCAAGACCAGCCTGCATACTGTCACGGTGGGGCGCTACCAGACCGGCAAGGTGATCATCAGCGAAGGCCTCAAGGGCGGCGAAAAAGTGGTGATCGCCGGCGGCCAGTTGCTGCACCCGGGGATGCTCGTCGAGGTCGTTTCCGAGACCGGCGCCCAAGGAGCCCAGCCATGAAGCGCCTGTCCCTGCTGTTATGCGCCGGCCTGACGCTGGGCGCCTGCTCCAAGGAAGAACCCGCGCCCGAGCCGGTGCGTCCGGTGCTGTCGTTCGAGGTGCGCGCCGAGTCCGAGGAAAGCCTCGGGCGGTTCGCCGGCAGCATCCAGGCCCGCTATGAAACCAACCTCGGTTTCCGGGTGCCGGGGCGCATCGCCAATCGCAATGTCGATGTCGGCGCCGAGGTGGGCAAGGGCGCCTTGCTTGCCACCCTCGACCCCACCGACCAGCAGAACCAGTTGCGTTCGGCCCAGGGCGACCTGGCCCGGATCGAGGCGCAATGGATCAATGCCCAGGCCAACGCCCGGCGCCAGCAGCAATTGTTCGACCGTGGCGTCGGCGCCCAGGCGCAGCTGGATATCGCCCAGACCGACCTGAAGACCACTCGCGCCTCCCTGGACCAGGCCAGGGCCGCGGTCAGCCAGGCCCGCGACCAACTCGCCTACAGCGAGCTGCGCACCGATCATGGCGGCGTGGTCACTGCCTGGAATGCCGAGGCCGGCCAGGTGGTCAGCGCCGGCCAGCAGGTGGTGACCCTGGCCCGTCCGGACATCAAGGAAGCGGTGATCGACCTGCCGGCGACGCTGGTGGACCAGTTGCCGGCCGACGTGGTGTTCAAGGTCGCCTTGCAGCTGGACCCGAGCATCAACACCAGCGCCATCGTGCGTGAAATCGAACCCCAGGCGCAGAGCGCCACCCGCACCCGGCGCTCGCGCCTGACCCTGACCGAAACCCCCGAAGCGTTCCGCCTCGGCACGGCCATCAGCGTGACCCTCAGCTCCGCCATCGTCCCGCGCACCGAGGTGCCGCTGTCGGCCCTGCAGGAAGTGGACGGCCAGACCCGGGTCTGGATCGTCGACCCGCAGGCGCAGACCGTGGCGCCGCGCGAGGTCACGGTGTTCAGCCGGGACCATGATTCGGCATTGATCGGCAGCGGGATCAAAATCGGCGAGCGGGTGGTGAGCGCCGGTGTGAACAGCCTCAAACCGGGGCAGAAAGTCAAAATCGACGAGGACAGCCCACGATGACGCCGGCCACAAAAGGGAGCTTCAATTTATCCGAGTGGGCCATCAAGCATCAGTCGTTCATCTGGTACCTGATGTTCGTCGCCCTGCTGATGGGCGTGTTCTCCTACATGAACCTGGGGCGCGAGGAAGACCCGTCCTTCACCATCAAGACCATGGTCATCCAGACCCGCTGGCCGGGCGCGACCCAGGAGGAAACCCTCAAGCAGGTCACCGACCGCATCGAGAAAAAACTCGAAGAGCTGGACTCCCTCGACTACGTGAAAAGCTACACCCGCCCCGGCGAGTCGACGGTGTTCGTCAACCTGCGTGACACCACCAGCGCCAAGGACATCCCCGAGATCTGGTACCAGGTGCGCAAGAAGATCAACGACATTCGCGGCGACTTCCCCCAGGGTCTGCAAGGGCCGGGGTTCAACGACGAATTCGGTGATGTGTTCGGTTCGGTCTACGCCTTTACCGCCGACGGCCTGAGCATGCGTCAGCTGCGCGACTACGTGGAGCAGGTGCGCGCCGAGATCCGCGAGGTGCCGAACCTGGGCAAGGTGGAGATGGTCGGCGAGCAGGACGAAGTCATCTACCTGAACTTCTCCACACGCAAGCTGGCAGCGCTGGGCATCGACCAGCGCCAGGTCCTGCAGAGCCTGCAATCGCAGAACGCGGTGACCCCGGCCGGGGTGATCGAGGCCGGGCCGGAGCGGATTTCCGTGCGCACCTCGGGGCAGTTCGCTTCCGAGAAAGACCTGGCCACGGTCAACCTGCGGCTCAACGAGCGCTTCTATCGCCTGGCGGATATCGCCGAGATCAGCCGCGGCTACGTCGACCCTTCGACGCCGCAGTTCCGCTTCAACGGCCAGCCGGCCATCGGCCTGGCGATCGCCATGAAGAAGGGCGGCAACATCCAGGACTTCGGCAAGGCCCTGCACCTCAAGATGGACCAGCTCACCGCCGAGCTGCCGGTGGGCGTGGGCGTACACACGGTGTCGGACCAGGCCGAGGTGGTGGAAAAAGCCGTCGGCGGCTTTACCAGCGCGCTGTTCGAGGCGGTGGTGATCGTGCTGGTGGTGAGTTTCGTCAGCCTGGGCGTGCGCGCCGGGCTGGTAGTGGCGTGCTCGATTCCGCTGGTGCTGGCGATGGTCTTCGTCTTCATGGAATACAGCGGCATCACCATGCAGCGGATTTCCCTCGGGGCGTTGATCATCGCCCTGGGCCTTCTGGTGGACGACGCGATGATCACCGTGGAGATGATGGTCACGCGCCTGGAGATGGGCGAGAGCAAGGAGCAGGCGGCGACCTTCGCCTACACCTCCACGGCCTTCCCGATGCTCACCGGGACCCTGGTAACGGTCGCCGGCTTCGTGCCCATCGGCCTCAACGCCAGTTCCGCCGGCGAGTACACCTTCACCCTGTTCGCGGTGATCGCCGTGGCCATGCTGGTGTCGTGGATAGTCGCCGTGCTGTTCGCCCCGGTGATCGGCGTGCATATCCTCAGCACCCATGTGAAGCCCCATTCCGAGGAGCCGGGCCGCATCGGCCGCGCCTTCAACGGCGGCCTGCTGTGGGCCATGCGCAACCGCTGGTGGGCCATCGGCATCACCGTCCTGGCGTTCGTGCTGTCGGTGGTCGGCATGCGCTTCGTGCAGAACCAGTTCTTCCCGTCCTCGGACCGGCCGGAGATTCTCGTCGACCTCAACCTGCCGCAGAACGCCTCGATCGCCGAGACCCGCATGGCGGTGGATCGCCTGGAGGCGACCCTCAAGGACGACCCGGACATCGTGCGCTGGAGCACTTACATCGGCGAAGGCGCGATCCGTTTCTACCTGCCGCTGGACCAGCAACTGCAGAACCCCTACTACGCGCAGCTGGTGATCGTCAGCAAGGGCCTGGAGTCGCGCACGGCGCTGACCGAACGCCTGAAAAAACGCCTGCGCGACGACTTCGTCGGTATCGGCAGCTACGTCCAGGCCCTGGAAATGGGCCCGCCGGTGGGGCGGCCGATCCAGTACCGGGTCAGCGGCAAGGACATCGACCAGGTGCGCAAGCACGCCATCGAGCTGGCCACCGAACTGGACAAGAACGCGCACATCGGCGAGATCATCTACGACTGGAACGAGCCGGGCAAAGTGCTGCGCATCGACATCGCCCAGGACAAGGCCCGCCAGTTGGGGCTGTCTTCGGAGGACGTGGCGCAGTTGATGAACAGCATCGTCAGTGGCTCCACCGTGACCCAGGTGCATGACGACATCTACCTGATCAACGTGGTCGGCCGGGCCGACGACAGCGAGCGCGGTTCCCCGGAAACCCTGCAGAACCTGCAGATCGTCAACCCCAACGGCACCTCGATTCCGCTGCTGGCCTTCGCCACCGTGCGTTACGAACTGGAGCAGCCGCTGGTCTGGCGCCGTGACCGCAAGCCGACCATCACCATCAAGGCCTCGGTGCGTGACGAAATCCAGCCGACCGACCTGGTCAGGTTGCTCAAGCCCGACATCGACACGTTCGCCGCCGGCCTGCCGGTGGGGTATTCGGTGGCCACCGGCGGCACGGTGGAGGAGAGCGGCAAGGCCCAGGGGCCGATCGCCAAGGTGGTGCCGTTGATGCTGTTCCTCATGGCGACCTTCCTGATGATCCAGCTGCACAGCGTGCAGAAGCTGTTCCTGGTGGCCAGCGTCGCACCCCTGGGGCTGATCGGCGTGGTCCTGGCGCTGGTGCCGTCGGGCACGCCCATGGGCTTTGTGGCGATCCTCGGGATTCTCGCGCTGATCGGCATCATCATCCGCAACTCGGTGATCCTGGTGACCCAGATCGACGAATTCGAGCGCGCCGGTCATTCATCCTGGGACGCGGTGGTGCAAGCCACCGAGCACCGGCGCCGGCCGATCCTGCTGACCGCCGCGGCGGCCAGCCTGGGCATGATCCCCATCGCTCGGGAAGTGTTCTGGGGGCCGATGGCCTACGCCATGATCGGCGGCATCATCGTCGCCACCCTGCTGACGCTGCTGTTCCTGCCGGCGTTGTATGTGGCTTGGTACAAGATCAAGGAGCCGAAGAAAACCACGGCTTGAGATTGTGCTCGTTCGAGAGGACGCCATCGCGGGCAAGCCTCGCTCCTACGCTGGAATACCCCGTAGGAGCGAGGCTTGCCCGCGAACCAGGCGCTACGGCCTATCTGGCAAACCGCTCAAACCTTGCGCCACACACTCGCCAGCCACGGCTGCTGCTCCCGCGGCAGGCCGGCGGGTCGGTAGTAATGCTCCAGCTCGACAAACCCCGCCGCGGTGAGCAATTGCTGCCAGGCCGCCAGGTCGTGGTAGGCGCCATAACGTGCGCCGTTCCAGCCTTCGCGGTTGTCGCCGCGCGGGTTGGAGCTGAACAGCACGCCGCCGGGTTTCAGCGTGGCGTGCAGTTGGCGCAGCACCCGCGGCAACTCCTGCGAGGGGATATGAAACAGCACGGCGTTGGCGAAGATGCCGTCGAAGCGCTCGGCGGGCAGGTCGAGCTTGAGGAAGTCCTGCTGCCAGACCTCGCAGCCGCTGTCGTCCCGGGCCATCTGGGCAAAACGCTCGGAGCCGTCGAGGCCGACCGCGATATGACCCAGGCGGGTAAAGGTCTGCAGGTCGCGCCCGGGGCCGCAGCCGAAGTCCAGCAGGGTGAAGGGCGCTGTGCCCTGGATATGTCGAAGCAGCGCGTCGATGTTCTGGCTGACATCGTGGTCGCGGGTGCCTTCGCGGAAATCTTCGGCCACCTGGTTGTAGTGACCCAGGGTGGTGGAGGTGATCTGGTCGAGGTCGTCGGGAGCGAGTTTCATGGCGGGCTGCGTTGGCTGGAGTGATGTGCCGAATATACTCCAAGGGTATTGACCCGGGTTGGGTGTGGGCCTTGAAAGCCAATCGCGAGCAAGCTCGCTCCTACAAAGGGCGACGCGATCAACCTGTAGGAGCGAGCTTGCTCGCGATGACATCCGAATGGACACCGCCGATCTCAACGCTTGTTGAGCACCCGCGCCAGGCGGTCGCCGCCCAGCTGGATCGCCGCCACCAGGATCACCAGCAGCACGATCACCGTGAGCATGATCTGGCTGTCGAAACGCTGGTAACCGTAGCGATAGGCGATGTCCCCCAGGCCACCGGCGCCGATAGCCCCAGCCATGGCCGAGGAGTTGATCATGGTCACCAGGGTGATGGTGAAGCCGCCGACGATGCCCGGCAGCGCCTCCGGTAACAGCACATGCCAGACAATGTGCCAGCGCCGGCAGCCCATGGCCTGGGCGGCTTCGATCAGGCCGTGGTCGACCTCGCGCAGGCTGACCTCGGCGATCCGCGCGAAGAACGGCGTGGCGGCGATGGTCAGTGGCACCACGGCGGCCCAGACGCCGTAGGTAGTGCCGACGATCAGCCGGGTGAAGGGGATCAGCGCCACCATCAGGATCAGGAACGGGATCGAGCGGAACAGGTTGACGAAAGCCCCCAGCACGCTGTTCAGCCTGGGTGCTTCATAGATCCCGCCCTTGCCGCTGGTGACCAGGATCACCGCCAGCGGAATGCCCGCCAGCAGAGCGATCAGCGACGACACGCCGACCATCAGGAAGGTATCGATAACGCCCTGGAGCAAGCGATCAAACCACATAACCCAGCACCTCTACCTGTTGTGTCCATTGCTTCTGTAAAAAGTGCTGCGCGCGTAAACGTTGTTCCTCGGCGCCCAGGGACGAGCCGCTGACCGCCAGTAGCAATTGCCCCAGGGCATGCCCCTGGATCCGTTCCACGCCGCCGTTCAGCAGCCGTACGCGCCCGCCCAGGGTGCTGAACAGCGCGGCCAGGTCTGGCTCGTCGCTGGTCCTGCCGGTGAACTGCACGCGCAATACCACCGCCGCGTCCGAAGACTTCGGCTGGGCCAGCAGACGGTTTTGCAACTCTTCCGGTAAGCCGTGCTGCAAGGGCGCCAGCAGGGTTTTGCTGACCTCGTGCTGCGGGTTGCCGAACACTTCCCAGACCGGCCCCTGCTCGACGATATGCCCATGCTCCAGCACCACCACCCGGTCGCAGATATCGCGGATCACCGCCATCTCGTGGGTGATCAGGACGATGGTCAGGCCCAGGCGCTGGTTGATCTGTTTGAGCAGGCCGAGGATCGACTGGGTGGTCTCCGGGTCCAGCGCCGAGGTGGCTTCGTCGCACAGCAGGATCGCCGGGTCGTGGACCAGCGCCCGGGCGATGCCCACCCGCTGTTTCTGCCCGCCCGAGAGCTGCGCCGGGTAGGCCTTGTGCTTGTCTTTCAGGCCCACCAGTTCCAGCAGTTCGCGGACCTTGCGCTCGCGCTGTTCCTTGGGCACGCCGGCCACCTTCAGCGGCAGCTCGACGTTCTGCCACACGGTCTTGGCCGACATCAGGTTGAAGTGCTGGAAGATCATGCCGATGCGCCGGCGCAGCTCCACCAGGCGGTCTTCGTCGAAGTCGCCGATGTCCACCTGATCGATCAGCACCCGGCCGCCCGAAGGCTGTTCCAGGCGGTTGATGGTGCGGATCAGCGACGACTTGCCGGCGCCGCTGCGGCCGATGATGCCGAACACCTCGCCGCGCTGGATCGCCAGGTCGATCCCGTGCAGGGCCTGCACCGGGCCTTGCTGGCCCTGGTAGGTCTTGGTCAGGCCGATGAAGCGCACGTGGGCCCGGTTCAGTTCTGGATGCAGCTCGGTCTGCTGCGCGTCCTGCCGCTGTTCGGGCGGTTGGTTCGGCGACTTGTGCGCAAGGTAGGCGACGCTCATCTCAACCTTCCCAGCCGGCTTGGTAGAGCTTGCCGTGGGCTTTGTCCAGGGCGGCGCGCACAGCCGGCGAATGCTGGTAGATATCGACGAACTTGATCAGCCGCGGGTCGGTCTTGCTCTTGGGCTGGATCACGAACTGGATCACGTATTCCTTGTGGTCGAGGCCGTCGAACAGCAGCGCCGAACCGGCATCGAAGGTCTTGGCCAGGCGGATATAGGCCGGGTAGCCCTGCACCAGGTCGGCGTCGTCATAGGCGCGTACCAGTTGCACGGCCTCGACCTGGAGGATCTTCAGCTTTTTTGGGTTGGCGACTATGTCGTCCTCGGTGGCCTTGTAGCCGACCCCCGGCTTGAGGCTGATCAGGCCGGCCTTGGCCAGCAGCTGCAAGCCGCGGCCGCTGTTGATCGGGTCGTTGGCGATGGCCACGGTAGCGCCTTCGGGCAGTTCGTCGAAGCTTTTGTATCGCTTCGAGTACAGGCCGACGTTGTTGATGATCCCCGGGGCGAACGGCACCAGGTTGAAACCGGCGGCGGCCTTGGCGTTTTCCAGGAACGGGATGTGCTGGAAGTAGTTCACGTCGATATCGCCGGCGGCCAGGCTGACGTTCGGCGCGATCCAGTCGCTGAACTCCACCAGCTCGACTTTCAGGCCCTGTTTGCCGGCCTCTTCGACGGCGGCCTCCAGGGGGATGGCGAAGGCGGCGGTGGTGCCGACTTTCAGCGGCGCGTCGGCGGCGAATACCGCGCTGCCGAACAGTCCGAGGGCGAGGGCCAGTGCTTTGACTGGGTGGCTTAAGAGCTTGGTTTTCATGATGTCGTTTCCAGTCAGTGCATGAAGTTTTCGGGTGTTTGGGCCGGCCTTATCGCGAGCAAGCTCGCTCCTACAGGGAATGGGCTCAACCTGTAGGAGCGAGCTTGCTCGCGATAGGGCGATAGCCCGCTCCGGCGTGTTGCTCGGGTAACTGCGCGTCCTGCCGGAACAGCTTTTCGCGCAGGGTGCCGTTGTCGTAGGCGGTCTTGTACGAGCCGCGGCGTTGCAGCTCGGGGATCACCAGGTCGATGAAGTCGGCATAACTTTCCGGGGTGACGATGCGGGTCAGGTTGAAACCGTCCAGGCCAGTCTCGGCGATCCAGGATTCGAGGTCGTCGGCCACCTGCTGCGGCGAGCCGACCACGGTGATGTAGCGCCCGCCCAGGGCGTGCTGGTCGAGCAGCTTGCGTCGGGTCCAGTCGTTGTTCTGCAGGTTCTTGGTGGCCGACTGGATGGCGTTGCTCTTCACGTATTGGATCGGTTCGTCGATCTCGTACTGGGAAAAGTCGATGGCGGTGGACGCCGAGAAATGCGCCACTCCGGCTTCGGCGCTGGCGTAGCTGCGGTATTCGGCGTGTTTCTTCCAGGCCAGCTCCTCGGTCGCGGCGACTATCACGTTGAGCCCCATGAACACCTTGATGTCCTCGGGATTGCGCCCGGCCGCCACGGCGCTGGCGCGGACCTTGTCCACCTGGGCGCGGGTCGAGGCTTTGTTCTGCCCGCTGATGAACACGCACTCGGCGTGGCGCCCGGCGAACAGCAGGCCGCGATCGGAACTGCCGGCCTGGAACAGCACCGGCGTGCGCTGCGGCGAGGGTTCGCACAGGTGATAGCCCTCGACCTGATAGAACTCGCCCTTGTGCTCGACCTTGTGCACCTTCTCCGGCCGGGCGTAGATCCGTTGTTCGCGGTCGTTGATCACCGCGTCGTTTTCCCAACTGCCTTCCCAGAGCTTGTAGAGCACTTGCAGGTATTCATCGGCCTGGTCGTAGCGCCGGTCGTGCTCGGCCTGTTCGCTCAGGCCCATGGCCTTGGCGGCGCTGTCGAGGTAGCCGGTGACGATGTTCCAGCCGACCCGGCCGCGGCTCAGGTGGTCCAGCGTCGACATGCGCCGGGCGAACAGATACGGCGGCTCGTAGGTGAGGTTGGCGGTGAGGCCGAAGCCGAGGTTGCGGGTCACCGCGGCCATGGCCGAAACCAGCAGCAGCGGATCGTTGACCGGCAGCTGGATCGACTCCTTGAGCGTCACGTCCACCGAGTTCTGGTAGACGTCGTAGACCCCGACGATGTCGGCGATGAACAGCCCGTCGAACAGTCCGCGCTCCAGCAGCTGCGCCAGCTCGGTCCAGTACTCGATAGTCTTGTACTGGGTCGAGGTGTCCCGTGGATGGGTCCACAGGCCGTGGTTGATGTGCCCGATGCAATTCATGTTGAAGGCATTGAGCAGGATCTTTTTTTTGCCTTTCTCCAGAGCACTCATCAGATAGTCCCCCGCAGTGGCGGGTTCGTCTGGTTGAGGTAGTAGTTGCCCACCGCGTGGTACTTCCAGCGCACCGGGTCGTGCAGGGTGTGCACCCGGGCGTTGCGCCAGTGCCGGTCGAGGCCGTGTTCGGCCAGGGTCGCCTGGCTGCCGGCCAGCTCGAACAGGGTGCTGCCGGCGGCCAGGGAGATTTCGGTGCTGATGGCACGGGCCTCGGCGACCGCGATGGACGCGGCGGCCACCGTCTCGGCGTCGGGCTCGACCTGGGCGGCGTCGAGGAACTCCCCGGAGCGCTCCAGCAACGCCTCGGTGGCGTGCAGGCGAATGCTCAGGTGGCCGAAGCTCTTGAGGGTCAGCGGGTCTTCGCTGGCCTTGTCGCTGCCGGAATCGATCCACGGCCGGGTCTTGGTGCGCACGAAATGCAGGGCGTCCTCATAGGCGGCGCGGGCGATACCGGTGTCGATGGCGGCGTGGAGAATCTGCGCCAGCGGGCCGACGGTGGTCGGGCGCTCGAAGGCGCTCTGAAAGGGAATCACGTCCTCGGCGGCGACGAACACGTCCTCGAATACCACCGAGCCGCTGCCGGTGGTGCGCTGGCCGAAGCCGCTCCAGTCGTCGATCACGTTCAGGCCCTGGCTGCCCGCGGGGACAAAGGCCAGTTGCTGCACGCCGTTTTCGTCCACCACCGACGTGGGGATGCGCTGGGCGTAGAGGGCGCCGGTGGAATAGAACTTGCGACCGTTGATGCGATAGCCGTCGCGTCCGTCCTGCACATCCCGGGTCAGGCGAGTGGTGCGGTCATGGGCGGTCTTGGTGCCCAGTTCGGCCAGGGCATTGCCGAAGCGCTGGCCGGCCAGGACCTCGGCGTACAGGCGTTTTTTCTGCGCTTCGCTACCGTTCACCCGCAGCACTTCGAGGGCGTAGAAATGGTTCTGCGGGATCTGCCCCAGGGAGCCGTCGGCCTGGGCGATCAGGGCGATGACCTTGGCCAGGGTGACGTTGGACACACCGGCGCCGCCGTATTCCCTGGGCACGCTGATGCCCCACAGGCCGGAGCGGGAAAAGGCTTCGAGTTCGGGGTGGGGCAGGCGGCGTTCGCGGTCGCGCAGGGCGCTGTCGCGCTTGAAATCCTCGGCCAGGTCGCTGGCGACGATCAGGGCTTGCTCATCGCTGGTTATGACCGCGACGTGTTGAGAAAGAGTCATGTACTTCTCCAGAGATCTGGTCGCTTAAATCCAGGAATGGCGAGCCGGCAGGGTGCCGTTCAGGTGATAGGCGCCGACGGCGTGGTATTTCCAGCGCACCGGATCGTGCAGGGTGTGGACCCGGGCGTTGCGCCAGTGCCGGTCGAGGTTGAACTCGGCGAGGGTGGCGCGGCTGCCGGCCAGCTCGAAGAGTTTCTCGCTGGCCAGCAGGGAGATCTCGGTGGTCAGCACCTTGGCTTCGGCCACGGCGATCGAGGCGCGGGCGGCGGATTCGGCGCTGATCGGCGCGGCATTGACCTGGTCCAGCACCTGGCCGGCCTTGCGCAGCAGGGCCTCGGCGGCGTGCAGTTCGATTTTCAGCTTGCCGATGTCGGCGATCACATAGAGGTCGTCGCTGGCCCGTTCGACGTTGGCGTCGACCCACGGCCGCGAGCGTTCACGCACGAAGCTGACGGCGTCGTCGATGGCGGCGCGGGCGATGCCGGCGTCGATGGCCGCCTGGATCAGCTGCGAGACCGCGCCCTGGATATTCGGCGACTCGTTGATGCGCCAGTTGTCCACCACCAGGTCGGCATCGACTCGCACGTTGTTGAGCAAAATGGTGCCGCTGGCGGTGGTGCGCTGGCCGAAGCCCGACCAGTCGTCGACGATGCGCAGCCCTGGCGTGCCGCGCCGGACGAAGGCCAGGACCTGCCTGCCGTCGTCGTTCAACGCCTTGACCGCCACCCAGTGGGCGAACAGGGCGCCGGTGGAATAGAACTTCTGGCCATTGAGCAGATAACCGTCGCCGTCGGCGCTGATCCGTGCCTTGAGTTCCAGGGTGTTTTTGGTCCCGCGTTCCGGGCCGGCGTTTCCGATGCGCCAGCCTTCCAGCACGCTCTGGAACAGCTGCTTTTTCTGCCGTTCGGTGGCGCTACCGAGGATCAGGTTGAGAATGCCGAACTGGTTCTGCGGGATCTGTCCCAGGGCCGGGTCGGCCGCGGAAATGATCGCGAAGACTTCGGCCAGGGTGACGAAGGAAACCTGCGGGCCGCCGTATTCACGGGGGATGGCAATACTGCCCAGGCCACTGCGGGTGAAGTGTTCGATTTCCGCCCACGGCAGCTTGCGCTGCTGGTCGCGCCGGGCCGCCTGCTGGCGGGCGACGGTGGCCAGTTCATGGGCGGCTTGAAGGGCTTCTGCGTCGTTCAGCAGAACCCGTGCGGGCAACAACAGGGGGGCGACATCCAGATCGCTCTGGGCATTTGCATCGGCCAGATTGGACATCAGTGCCACTCCTTGGCTGCACGCAATGCCCTGGCGATCTGCACTGGGGTGATTGTGTTCCGGACCATACCTACCTCACATCTTTGGAAGTGCCGCGCCGTGGCGGCGAAATCGGGTTCAAGAATGTCCGGTGGTCCGGTTCATATACCCTATGCGCGTATAAAAATTAAATAAACTAACTTTTAGGAATATGTATAGAAGGGGTTTACGTATACGGCAGGTAGGAAAAGGCGAAGGGTAATGGGAGATAGATCTGAGGCCTGTAGCCGCTGGCGCAGCCTGCGCGCGGCGACGTAGTCGTCGTAAACCGGCGTATGCGATGTGTCTGGCGGAATGTGACGGCGGGTTTGCGTTCGCTGCACAGCCCATCCTGGGCTCGGCAGCGAGGGTACAGGTCAGGCCTGGGGATGGCCCGAGGTGAGGAACTTGCTGAGGAATTGCCGGGTGCGTTCTTCCCTGGGGTTGGCGAACAGCGCCTTGGCTTCGCCCTGTTCGACGATCACCCCCTTGTCGAAGAAGATCACCCGGTTGGCCACGTCGCGGGCGAAGCCCATTTCGTGGGTGACGATGACCATGGTGCGCTTTTCTTCGGCCAGGCCGCGGATGGTCGCCAGCACTTCGCCTACCAGCTCCGGGTCGAGGGCCGAGGTCGGCTCGTCGAACAGGATCACCTCCGGCTCCATCGCCAGCGCCCGGGCAATCGCCACGCGCTGTTGCTGGCCGCCGGATAGGCGCCGCGGATAGGCGTCTTCCTTGCCCGCCAGGCCGACCTTGGCCAACAGTCCGCGGCCCAGGGCCAGTGCCTGCTCGCGGGGCGTCTTCTTCACCACCAGCGGGCCTTCGATGACGTTTTCCAACGCGGTGCGATGGGGGAACAGGTTGAAGTTCTGGAACACGAAACCCACCTGCTGGCGCAGTTGCCGCACCAGGCCCTGCTGCTGGGTCAGCGGCCGGCTGCCATCGATTTCGATGTTGCCGACCTTGATCCGGCCGCTGGTAGGTTCTTCGAGGAAATTCAGGCAGCGCAAAAAGGTGGTCTTGCCCGAGCCGCTGGGGCCGATGATGGCGACCACCTCGCCTTCCGCCACCGTCAGGTCGATGCCATTGAGGACGGTCTGACCCTTGAACTGCTTCGTCAGTTTTTCAACCACAATCATGGGTTCAGGACTCCTGGTCGTGCCGATTGACCCGCTCTTCCAGTCGGTTCTGCAGGTGCGCCAGCACGCTGGCCAGAACCCAGTAGATCAGCGCGGCGGCAAGATACATGGTGAAGACTTCGAAGGTCCGGGCGGTGATCAGCTGTGCCTGGCGGAACAGTTCCGGGACCTGGATGGTGGCGGCCAGGGCCGTGTCCTTGACCAGCGAGATAAAGCTGTTGCCCAGGGGCGGCAAGGCCGTGCGCATGGCTTGCGGCAGGATCGCCCGGCGCAGGGTCTGGGCCCGGGTCATGCCAATGCTGGCCGCCGCTTCCCACTGCCCGCGCTCGATGGAGCCGATGGCCGCGCGCAGGATCTCGCAGGCGTAGGCCGCCATGTTCAACGAGAAGCCGATCAGCGCCGCCGGCAGCGGGTCAAGCTCGATACCCAGCTGCGGCAGGCCGTAATAGATCACGAACAGTTGCACCAGCAACGGCGTGCCGCGAAAGAACGACACATAGACGCGGGCGATCCAGCTCAGCAGCTTGAAGCGCGACAGGCGCATCAGCGCCAGGGCGAAACCCAGCGCCAATCCGAAGAACATGCCGCCGAGGCTGAGGATGACCGTGAAATACGCGCCCTTGAGCAGGAAGGGCGCGGAGTTCAGCAACAGCTGCGTGGTTTCGGCGATTTGCTGGCTCAACTGCGGGAAAGACAGTTCGAACTGAAAACCTGCTTCCATTATTGAGTGACGTCAGCGTTGAAGTATTTTTCCGAGAGCTTTTTCAGCGTGCCGTCGGCGCGCAGTTCCTCGATCGCCTTGTTCACCGCGGCCAGCAGTTCGGGTTCGCCTTTGCGCAGGGCCACGCCGGCTTCCTGGCGGGAGAAGGGCTCGCCGGAAACGGCCAGGGTGTCGTTGGTTTTCTTGATCAGCTCGAAGGCGGCCAGGCGGTCCACCAGGATCGCGTCGATACGGCCTACGCGCAGGTCCTGGTACTTGGTCGGATCGTCGTCGTAGGTCTTGATGATGGCTTGCGGCACGTTGTCCTTGAGCCATTGTTCGTAGTTGGTGCCCAGGCCGACACCGACCTTGTGCCCGGCCAGATCGGCGGCGGTCTTGAACTTGCCTTCGTTCTTCTTCTGGGTCAGGGCCTGGATGCCGGAAACGGTGTAGGGGGTGGAGAAGTCGTATTTTTTCTTGCGCTCATCGGAGATGGTCACCTGGTTGATCACCGCGTCCAGGCGCTTGGACTCCAGGGCGGCGAGGATGCCGTCCCACTTGGTCGGCTGCAGTTTGACCTTCACACCCAGCTTCTGCGCCAGGGCTTCGGAGAACTCGACTTCGAAGCCGGCCAGCTTGCCGCTTTCGTCGACGTAGCTGAACGGTGGATAAGTGCCTTCCAGGCCGACGTTGATGGTGCCGGCGTCCTTGATCTTCTGCAGTTGCTCACCGGCAACCGCTTGCCCCAGCAACCCGGCACCGAGGGCCAGACCCAGCGAGCCAATGAGGATATTTCGACGTAGTGCGGAAAAAATCATGACAAGCCCCTGTGTTTTCTTATGCAGATGCGGTTGGGAGATGCAGGTCAATCGGTGAGCGGGAACGAGCGCCTTATCCTGCACTAAATGCAGCGTATGCGTCTCGCGGCAAATTCGCCTGCGGCGCGACTATAAGTGGCTGCTTATAGATGTAAAAATAATATAAATTCACATTGTTATTCTTTTTATAAATATACATCTCTGTAGCCGCTGCCGCAGGCTGCGATCGATTGGGCGGCATTCCGACGTAGCAGGCGCAAATCCGGCGAACGCGTCTTTTCTGATGCGCTGCATGCGCAGGTTTTACGACGGCTGCGCCGCCGATCGCAGCCTGCGGCAGCGGCTACAAGGTCAGTGTTCAGGCAAACGAGCCGGCATAAGCGAACAGCGCCGGCGCGCCGCCGGTGTGCAGGAAGATGATCGGGCCGTCGTCGAAGCGCTGGCGGCCGATGCCGTCGAGCAGGCCGGCCATGGCCTTGCCGGTGTAGACCGGGTCCAGCAGCAGGCCTTCCTGGCTTGCCAGCAGTTTCACCGCGGCCAGGGTGCCGGCATTCGGTTCGCCATAACGCGGGGCGAAATACTCGTCCCACAACTCCACCTTGAAGCTCTCCGGCAACGTCACCCCGAGCAATTCGGCGGTGCGCTCGGCCAGGCCCTGGACCTTCGGCCGTTGCGCTTCGTCGGTGCGCGACACGGTGACGCCGATCACCGGCAACTGCGGCAACACTTCGCTCAAGGCCAGGGCCAGGCCGCTGTGGGTGCCGGCGCTGCCCGAGGCCAGCACCACGGCGGCGAAGTCGAGCCCGCTGTTGTTGATCTGCTCCGCCAGCTCCAGGCCGGCGCGCACGTAACCCAGCGCGCCGAGGGCGTTGGAGCCGCCAATCGGCACCAGGTACGGCTGCTTGCCGCTGCTGCGCAGGCGCTCGGCCAGGGCCTGCAACTGCTCGTCGGCGTTGTCCAGGTTCTCCACCAGCTCGACCTTGGCGTCGAACAGGTCGAGCAGCAGGCGGTTGCCGTTGCCCAGGTAATTGCTGTCATCGGTGCCGATGGGGTTTTCCAGCAAGGCGACGCAGCCCAGGCCGAGCTTGGCGGCCAGGGCCGCGGTCTGGCGTACGTGGTTGGACTGGATGGCGCCCGCGGTGATCAGGGTGTCCGCGCCCTGGGCCAGCGCATCGGCGGCCAGGTATTCGAGTTTGCGCAGCTTGTTGCCGCCCATGGCCAGCGGCGTGGTGTCGTCGCGCTTGACGTAGACATCGCGGCCCAGCCAGGTGGACAGGCGTTCGAGTTTTTCCAGGGCGGTGGCGCCGCCCAGCAGGTCGAGACGGTTAAAGCGGTCGAGCTGTCGTTTGATCATGAGGCCGCACAGGTTGTCAGAGGTGTCAGGGACTATAGGCAGCGATATTTACCGGGGCAACCGTCAATCGCTTATGCCAAAAGGTACTTAGGCCAGCACAATTAGTTCTTAATTTGGCCTGGGACGCATACCGTAAAGTGACGTCGTTTACGCGGCCAGACCGTCCGGCCGCTTGAGTGAGGAGTCTTATCGTGAGCGAGCGTTCCAGCCATTGGCAATTGCAGACCATAGTCAGTCAACTGCGTGATGCCCGCGACCAGTGGCGTACCCGCAACGGGCGGGTCAGTGGTGAGCAGGGTGGTCGGGAACTGCCGTCGCGCGCGGCCATGGCCGAGATTCTCGAGGCGCTGTGTGGGGCCTTGTTCCCGATGCGCCTGGGCCCGGTGGACCTGCGCGAAGAAAGCGAGGACTTCTACGTCGGCCACACCCTGGACGCGGCCCTCAATGCGCTGCTCGCCCAGGCTCGACTGGAGCTGCGTTATGCCGCGCGCCAGAGCGGCGAGGCGGACGAAGACGTCAACGCCAGGGCCATCCGCATCATCCAGGATTTCGCCCTGGCCCTGCCGGGGCTGCGGGTGTTGCTCGATACCGATGTGCTGGCCGCCTACCATGGCGACCCGGCGGCGCGCAGCGTCGATGAAGTGCTGCTGTGCTACCCGGGCATCCTGGCGGTGATCCACCATCGCCTGGCCCACCATCTGTATCGCGCCGGCCTGCCGCTGCTGGCGCGGATCAGCGCGGAAATCGCCCACTCGGCCACCGGCATCGACATTCACCCGGGGGCGCAGATCGGCCGCAGCTTCTTCATCGACCACGGCACCGGTGTGGTGATCGGCGAGACCGCGATCATCGGCGAGCGTGTGCGCATCTACCAGGCGGTGACCCTGGGCGCCAAACGCTTCCCGGCGGACGAGGACGGCCAGTTGCAGAAGGGCCACCCGCGCCACCCGATCGTCGAAGACGACGTGGTGATCTACGCCGGCGCGACCATCCTCGGGCGCATCACCATCGGCAAGGGCTCGACCATCGGCGGCAACGTCTGGCTGACCCGCAGCGTGCCGGCCGGGTGCAACCTGACCCAGGCCAACCTGCAGCATGACGATGGGTCGCAAAAATAAGCCGAGGTGCTTGCATCATGTAGCCGCTGCCGCAGGCTGCGATCGCCCCGAGAGGGGCGCCGCTCTGGGGGCTTTTGCAGGCCCTGCGGGCCTTGGCGCAGCCTTCGGCAGCGGCTACAGAAATCGGCTTATTTAACGCTGAACGATTCCCTCCGCCATACATCAGACCTTTCTTAAAACCTGCGAAATCAGGCGACCGCCGAGCCCGGCGATTAGTCCTTGCGCGCCTATCCGTGTTTAACTTGAACGCTTGTTCAAGTTAAACCGGCAGCTCGCTGCCCGCTCACAACAGGAGGCTTACCTTTGCTGAGTCCGATCTTTTCAGCCGCGTTTTACCCCCTCGAGGTGCACGTTTCATGAGTGCATCGTCCATTCCCGCCAGCGGCCTGATCCGCATGAATCCGCCGGTGTTCTACTTCGCCGCGAGCTTTATCCTGGCCTTCGGCCTGGTGGTCATTGCCCTGCCGGAACAAGCCGGCGCCTGGTTGCTGGCCGCGCAAAACTGGGCGGCCAATACGGTCGGCTGGTACTACATGCTGGCCATGACCCTGTACCTGATCTTCGTGGTGGTCACCGCCTTGTCCGGCTACGGCAAGATCAAGCTCGGTGCCGACCACGACGAACCGGAATTCAGTTACCTGTCCTGGGCCGGCATGCTGTTCGCCGCCGGGATCAGCATCACGCTGTTTTTCTTCTGCGTGTCGGAACCCCTGACCCACATGCTGCAACCGCCCCAGGGCGAGGCCGGGACCGCGGATGCGGCGCGCCAGGCCATGCAGATTCTCTTCCTGCACTGGGGCCTGCATGGCTGGGGTGTGTTCGCCTTCGTCGGCATGGCCCTGGCGTATTTCGCCTACCGGCATAACCTGCCGCTGGCCCTGCGTTCGGCGCTGTACCCGCTGATCGGCAAGCGCATCAACGGCCCCATCGGCTACGCGGTGGATGGCTTCGGCATCATCGCCACGGTGTTCGGCCTCGGCGCCGACATGGGCTTTGGCGTGCTGCACCTCAACTCCGGCCTGGATTACCTGTTCGGTATCGCCCACACCCAGTGGGTCCAGGTGGGCCTGATCAGCCTGATGATGGGCGCGGCGATCATTGTCGCGGTGTCCGGCGTCGACAAGGGCGTGCGGGTGATGTCCGACATCAACATGCTGCTGGCCTGTGCGCTGCTGCTGTTCGTGTTGTTCGCCGGCCCCACCCAGCACCTGCTCAACACCCTGATCCAGAACCTCGGCGATTACCTCGGCGCCTTGCCGACCAAGAGTTTCGACCTCTACGCCTATGACGAACCCAGCGACTGGCTGGGCGGCTGGACCGTCTTCTACTGGGCCTGGTGGATCGCATGGTCGCCGTTCGTGGGCCTGTTCATCGCGCGGATTTCCCGTGGCCGGACCATCCGTGAATTCGTGTTCGGCGTGCTGCTGATTCCCCTGGGCTTCACCCTGGCCTGGATGTCGATCTTCGGTAACAGCGCCATCGACCAGGTGCTCAACCACGGCATGAGCGCGCTGGGCATGTCGGCCATCGAGAACCCTTCGATGACCCTCTACCTGCTGCTGGAAACCTACCCCTGGAGCAAGACTGTCATCGCCGTGACGGTGTTTATCAGCTTCGTGTTCTTCGTCACCTCGGCCGACTCCGGCACCGTGGTGCTCTCGACCCTGTCGGCCAAGGGCGGCAATGCCGATGAAGACGGGCCGAAATGGCTGCGGGTGTTCTGGGGCGCGATGACCGCGCTGGTCACCAGCGCGCTGCTGTTCGCCGGCAGCATCGACTCGCTGAAGTCGGCGGTGGTGCTGACCTCGCTGCCGTTCTCGATGATCCTGCTGCTGATGATGTGGGGGCTGCACAAGGCTTTCTACCTCGAGTCGCAGAAGCAGATCGCCCAGCTGCATTCGCTGGCGCCGGTCTCGTCGTCCTCGCGGCGCGGCAAGGGCGGCTGGCGCCAGCGCCTGAGCCAGGCGGTGCATTTCCCGTCGCGCGACGAGGTCTATCGCTTCCTCGATCAGACGGTGCGCCCGGCCATCGAAGAAGTGACCGCGGTGTTCGTCGAGAAAGGCTTGAACGTGGTCACCCAGCCGGACCCGGCCAACGACAACGTCAGCCTGGAAATCGGCCATGGCGACCAGCATCCGTTCGTCTACCAGGTGCAGATGCGCGGCTACTTCACCCCGTCCTTCGCCCGTGGCGGCATGGGGCCCAAGGAAATGCGCAACCGGCGTTACTACCGGGCCGAGGTGCACCTGGCCGAGGGTAGCCAGGACTATGACCTGATGGGCTACACCAAGGAGCAGATCATCAACGACATCCTCGACCAGTACGAACGCCATATGCAGTTCCTGCACCTGGTGCGTTGATCGCGGGCGGTGGCGTTTGTGCCACCGTCATCGCGGGCAAGCCTCGCTTCTACAGAAGACCTCGTGCTTCTGTAGGAGCGAGGCTTGCCCGCGATCAGGGCCCTCAGGCCCGGCTCAATACCGTGAACAACACCAGCGCCGCCACCGGCACGCCGAATACCACACTGCCGACCGCCAGCTCCGTGCTCAGGGGCTGGCCGGCGTGGACCATCCCCACCGCGCCGTTGATCACCGTCAGCGCCAGCCAGAGCACGACGAAACTGTAGGCCAGGGTCTGGCGACCGAGGCCGAGCTTTTCGCCGATAAACAGCATCAGCGCCAGGAGAATCAGGCCGAAGCAAGTGATGATCGCGGTGTGCATGATGAAGTCCTCATGGGCGGAATTCAGGGGTGAGCCCAGGGTCGATGGCGGTTCAAAGCTCCCGACCTAGAGTGTGGTCCAGGGAGTAGCGTCCTGCTCCGCGAAAAGCGAAGGCCGGGATCGGCAGGGTGTTGGACGAAACGGGCGAGTCGGTGGTCGGGCGCATGAGTGTCTCCGCGAATAAGCCGGTGGAAAGCACCGATGGCCCGGGGAGTGCCCGGGCCACCCATGCCGTTGTTTCAGCGAACGGCGGGCTTGAGCAGGTCTTCCAGGCCGATGCGGCGGAACATCTCGGCGCGCACCCGGTCGGCCATGGCATTGACGATTTCGGCACCGTCCTGGGACGGGTCGATATGCCGGCGCAACGGCCGGGAGCCGAAGGGCAGGCCGACGATCTCGACGATGGCCTTCGCGACCTCGGTGACATCGGCGTCAGCCGGCTCCAGGGCGGCCAGGCCGTTGAGTGCCTGCTCCGGCACACCGGCATAGGGGCCCTGGTTGTACTCGGCGGCGCGGGCCTGGTCGGCCGGGGCTCCGGAGTGCGCGAAGTGGTTGGTGCCCTGGGTGAAGGCGCCCGGCACGATGATCGAGGTCTCCACGCCCCAGCGCGCCAGCTCCCCGGCATAGGACACCGCCAGGGAGTCCATCGCCGCCTTGGCCGCGAAGTACGGCGCCAGGTAGGGCGGGGTGCCGCCACGGGCGCTGCTGGAGGATACCCACAGCACCAGCCCCCGGCCCTGCTTGCGCAGTTGCGGCAGGGCCGCGCGGTTGACCCGCTGGGTGCTCAGTACGTTGATGTCGTAGAGCTGGGCGAACTGTTCGGCGGTGAAGGCTTCGGCGGGGCCGAATGCCATGTGCCCGGCATTGTGGATGATCACATCCAGCCGGCCGCAGTCGGCGACTATCCGGGCGACACCGGCCTCGACCGAGGCGCTGGAGGCGACGTCCAGTTCGACGCTGCGCAAATCGACCCGGTGCTCGTCGGCGTAGCGCCGCACCTCGGCCACTTGCGGCGCATTGCGGCCCAGGGTTTCACGCATGCTGGCGTAGACGATGTGGCCGGCGTCGGCGAGGGCGCGGGCGGTCAGGGCGCCAAAACCACTGGAGGCGCCGGTAATCAGGATGACGGATTGCATGGCATTGGTCTCTTCAGGTGAGGGTGGTTTCAGGCACGCCGGGGCAGGCGTTGTTGTACGGCGTGGGACAGTCAGCCGGCGAAGGTGCCCAGGGTTCCTTCGACCGTCGGTGAGGTGGCTCAGACGAGCCCGCCGTTGGCGCGCAGGACCTGCCCGTTGACCCAGGCCGAATCAGGGCTGACCAGGAAGGACACGACGCGGGAAATATCTTCGGGTTGAGCCAGGCGCTCCAGCGGGGCCATCTTGGCGAAACCCTGGATCTGCTCTTCGCTCTTGCCGTGCAGGAACAGGTCGGTGGCCACCGGGCCCGGTGCCACTGCATTGACGGTGATATTGCGACCGCGCATTTCCTTGGCGAACACCTGGGTCAGGGACTCCACCGCCGCTTTGCTGGCGATGTACACCGCGTAACCCGGCAGGTTCATGCCGACGGTGCTGCTGGAGAAATTGACGATGCGCCCGCCGGCGTTCAGGCGAGTCGCGGCTTCACGCAGGGTGTTGAAGGTGCCGCGAGCGTGGATGTTGAAGTTCTGGTCGAACAGTTCGTCCGTGTGTTGCGCCAGCGGCAGGACCTTGAGGGTGCCGGCGTTGTTGATCAGCACGTCGACCTTGCCCAGTTGGGTTTCGGTCTCGTCGAACAGGCGGCGCACATCATCGGCGTTGGCCACGTCGGCCTTGATCGCTATGGCCCGGTGGCCGGCCTGGCGCAGCTCCACCACCAGGGCTGAGGCTTCGCTGGTGCTGTTGGCGTAGTTGATGGCGACGGCGAAGCCTTCGCTGGCCAGTTGCCGGGCGATCACCGCGCCGATGCCGCGGGAGGCGCCGGTCACGATGGCAACTTTCGAAGTCTGGGTAGTCATGGCGAATTTCCTTCTGGGTAACGAGTGATTGGCTGTGGTGTGGAAGCAGATTCACATGTTTACCCAGGGTGATAAATGCGCCAGAGTTGGCTTGACTGTTCAATAATCGCCAATAATCAATGAGCCCTGGAGCCCGTCGTGGATCAAGTCAAAGCGATGAAGGCGTTCGTGCGGATCTACGAGCGCAGCAGCTTCACCCTGGCCGCCGAGGACCTGAACCTGCCGCGCGCCACCCTGACCCATACCCTCAACCAGTTCGAGGCCTGGCTCGGTACCCGCCTGCTGGAGCGCAGCACCCGCCGAGTGCGCCCGACCCTCGACGGCGAGGCCTATTACCAGCGCTGCGTACAGCTGCTGGCGGAGCTGGAAGAGGCCGAACTGGCGTTTCGCACGGTGGCGCCGAAGGGGCGTTTGCGGGTCGACCTGCATGGCACCCTGGCCAAGTACTTCGTGATTCCGGCCCTGCCCGAATTCATGGCGCGCTATCCGGAAATTGAGCTGTCCATCAGCGAGGCCGATCGTTTTGTCGACCTGATCGCCGAAGGGGTGGACTGCGTGTTGCGCGCCGGCACCCTGGGCGATTCGTCGCTGATCGGCCGGCGCGTGGCCAACTTGCAGCAGATCACCTGCGCCAGTCCGGCCTACCTGCGCAAATACGGTGAGCCATCGAGCCTCGACGAGCTGTCGCGGCACCGGGCGGTGAACTACGTCTCACGCACCACGGCCAAGCTGTTTCCGTTCGAATTCATGGTCGATGGCGAACTGCGGGAAGTCGCCATCGAGGGCGCGCTGTCGGTGTTCGGCGCGGAAATCTATGCTGCCTCGGCCGTGGCCGGGCTGGGCATCATCCAGTGCCCGCGCTACCGCATGGCACAGCAGATTTCCCAGGGGCTGGTGCAGGAGATTCTCACCGACACGCCGCCGCCACCCATGCCGGTTTCCGTGCTGTACCCGCACAACCGCCACATGTCGCCGCGGGTGCGGGTGTTCGTCGACTGGCTGGCGGAGGTTTTCGCCAGGGCGGTCTGAGCAGGGCAGCGCCGGTCATCGCTGCTTTCTGTATTGATTGTCTGGATGTGTATAGTGTGTATTGTTCGCCTTTGACTGTGTACGGTGGCTTTTCGGGACGTATCGAAAGGACACGGCAATGCGCAGTCGGGAACTGATCAGGATGATCGAGGAGGACGGGTGGTATCTGATCGCGGTCAAAGGCAGTCATCACCAATACAAGCATCTGCACAAGCCGGGGCGGGTCACTATTCCCCACCCGGATGCGGATCTGCCCAAGGGCACGATCCACAGCATCTTGAAACAGGCGGGCCTGAAATGAGGCCGGCCTTGAACGAAGAGGTCAACGAGATGAAATTCCCGGTCGTGCTGCACAAGGATGCCGACTCCGGATATGGCGTGATCGTCCCCGATGTGCCGGGCTGTTTTTCCGCCGGCCATACCGCGGCAGAAGCCTTCGAGAATGTGAAAGAGGCCCTGTCGCTGCATTACGAAGGCCTGGTCGCCGATGGTGAACCGCTGCCCCAGGTGCATGAGGTCGACGTGCATATCGACAACCCCGATTACGCCGGTGGCGTGTGGGGCATGATCGAGTTCGACATCACGCCTTACTTCGGCAAGGCGGTGCGCTTCAACGCCACCCTGCCGGAGCAATTGCTGGAACGCATCGACCAGACGGTGAAGCGCGACCAGCGCTACCGCTCGCGTTCGGGCTTTCTCGCGGCTGCCGCTTTACGCGAACTCTCCGCCTAGGCATTGCCCGCCCCCATGGTTCCCATGGGGGCATGCCTGGCCTCTGTCCCTCGATATTTTCCTCTACCACCCAGGCTTTGGAACCCTTTGTTTCGGCCCGGCAGGGTGGCGTTTTAGCGTCTATAAACAACGGGTGCAGCGCCTTGTTCGATGCCGCCATTCCTGGTTTTCCAGGCGGTGCAGCACCGCCAGGGCCTTGTGTTTCCTGGGTTTTGTCCGCTGATCCGGCTTCCGGTCGACGGCGTCATTTAGCCGGGATTTTCATCGGCTGAGCTTCCCCTCCAGCTACGATTTCGTACTGTGGTACGTGGTACGTAATTAAATATTTCGACAGTAATATCTATTTCCTGTTTTCGAACATCCGATTTGGGCAATAGCGCGGTGCCAATGCCACGTTCGAGCGTTCCGCCAGCGGGTGTCAGATCGTTTCTGTCATTGGCCACTCCTGCAGTGGCCGCGAGCGCGCCTGGGCGTATGCTGGGCAACTTTCTGGCGTTTGGCTGATTCATATGCTGCAAGGGCGCTGCCCCACACCCATGTGCATTCGCTTAAACCTGGGCGTTCAGGACCAAGAGAGGATTCGATGACTTACCTTGCTGCCGAAAACCGCTACGACTCCATCCCCTACCGCCGCGTCGGACGCAGCGGCCTGGTGCTGCCGGCGCTGTCCCTGGGCCTGTGGCACAACTTCGGCGACAGCACGCCGATCGACACCCAGCGTTCGTTGCTGCGCACCGCCTTCGACCTGGGCATCAACCACTTCGATCTGGCCAACAACTACGGCCCGCCCTATGGCAGCGCCGAGATCAATTTCGGTCGTTTGTTGCGTGAAGACTTCAAGCGGTATCGCGACGAGCTGATCATCTCCAGCAAGGCCGGTTGGGATATGTGGCCCGGTCCGTATGGCCAGGGCGGTGGCTCGCGCAAATACGTGCTGGCCAGCCTCGACCAGAGCCTGCAGCGCCTGGGCCTCGACTATGTGGATATCTTCTATTCCCACCGCTTCGACCCGGACACCCCGCTGGAAGAAACCGCCAGCGCCCTGGCCACCGCGGTGCAGCAGGGCAAGGCGCTGTACATCGGCATCTCGTCCTATTCCGGGGTGAAAACCCGCGAGATCGCGGCCCTGCTCAAGGAATGGAAAGTGCCGCTGCTGATCCACCAGCCGGCCTATAACCTGCTCAACCGCTGGGTGGAAAAGGACCTTCTGGACACCACCGAAGAACTCGGCGCCGGGGTGATTGCCTTCACGCCGTTGGCCCAGGGCCTGCTGACCGACAAGTACCTCAATGGCATTCCCGAGGATGCGCGGGTCAACCGTCCGGGCGGTGGTTCGTTGCAAGCCTCGCACCTGTCCGAGGCCAACCTCGCCCATGTGCGCGGCCTCAACGAAATCGCCCAGCGTCGTGGCCAGAGCCTGGCGCAACTGGCTCTGGCCTGGACTCTGCGCGATCCGCGGGTGACCTCGGCCCTGATCGGCGCCAGCCGGCCGGAGCAGATCGTCGAGAACGTCGGTGCATTGCAGAACCTGAACTTCAGCGCCGAAGAACTGGCAGAGATCGATCGTTTTGCCCGCGAAGGCGGGATCAATCTGTGGGAGAAGCCTTCAACCGCGGAATAGAGCCTGCCGTCATGTTGTAAGGCTGCCGCGGCTTCTGTAGGAGCCAGGCTTGCCGGCGATCGCGGCGGTGTGTTGTGTCAGGCATGCCGCCATCGCGAGCAAGCTGCGCTCCTACAGGGGATCTGTGTCGGACTGGACTCTGTGGCCGTTCAGATTTCGAGTGGCAGCCAGGGGTTGATAACGATCAACCCGGTGTCGCTGAAGTCCTTGGCGTTACGGGTGGCGATAGCCGCGTCGTGGACGCGGCATATGGCCGCAATTTGCGCATCCACCAGGCTGATCGGACGCCCCAGGCTTTCCCGGTGCGAAATCAGATGGGCGTAGTAAAGAGCCGCCTGGGTCCCGAAGGGCACGATGCGGTCGATGAAATCTTCCTCGAACATCGCCAGCGCCGACGCATGGAGCATTTGTTTGCGCTTGCCGTGGGGCAGGCGCGCGATGCCGTGAAGAATCTCGGCCATGGTCATGGCGCTGATGTAGAGGTCTTCGACAGGTTGCGCTTCGATCCACAGCAATACCGATGCGTCCGGTTGGGGACGCATCAGTTCCGACAGCACATTGGTGTCGAGCACGATCATTCGCCCAGATCCACCACGCGTGCCGGCTCGGTACGTTCTGGCAGCTCAAGCTTCACTCCGCCGGCCTCGGCAAAGCGTGCCCGGATACGACTGGCCAGGCCTTGGCTGTCGGCTGTTCTGCTCAGGGCGCGGCGCAAAATCAAGCGAGCTTCTTCTTCCATGGAGTGGCCGTTGTGAGCGGCCTCGATGCGCAGGCGCTCTTTGATGTGGTCGTCCAGGTTTCGGATTGTCAGGCTGGCCATGGGCTCCTCCGAATGAAATCAATGCAATCATTGATAGCATAGCCGTGCATCATCGAGGGTGGGCAACCGCTTGTCGCTTGGTGACGCCGCAATCACCCGCCAGTCCTGCTGTAGTCATGAGTATCGGTTATCGGAAAAACGGCACATCCCCGAGAATCGTCGCGCGGTGCATCACGCGGCGTTGCGGGCGGTAGTCGTCGACCGCGTAATGCTGGGTCACGCGGTTGTCCCAGAAGGCCACGTCGTTGATTTGCCAGCGCCAGCGGATGGTGAATTCCGGGCGGGTGGCGTGGGCGAACAGCAGTTTCAGGATGACTTCGCTTTCGCTGTCCGACAGCTCGTTGATCCTGGTGGTGAAGCCTTCGTTGACGAACAGCGACTTGCGCCCGCTGACCGGATGGGTGCGGATCACCGGGTGCGACAGCGGCGGGTTTTTCCGCTTGGCTTCTTCCCAGCGCGCCAGGTCCTGCGGAGTATTGCCGAAGCGCTCCAGGGGGAAGGACTTGATGAACTCGTGAGTCGCGGTCAGGCCTTGCAGCAGGTTCTTCATCGGCTCCGAGAGCGCCTCATAGGCCGCGATGCCGCTGGCCCACAGGGTATCGCCACCGTATGCCGGCAACAGCTTGGCGCTGAGCACCGCGCCCAAGGCCGGGGTCGGCAGGAAGGTCACGTCGGTGTGCCAGATGGCGTTGTCGCGTACGTCGGTTTGCGCGGTGTCGAGGATCAGTACTTGCGGCTGTTCCGGCACGTTGGGGTAGATCGGATGGATATGCAGGTCGCCAAAGTTCGCCGCGAAGCGCGCCTGTTGCTGTGGGTCGATCGGTTGGTCGCGGAAGAACAGCACCTGATGCTGGAGCAGCGCCTGCTCGATGATGTCGCGCTGTTCGCTGGCCAGCGGTTGGCTGATATCGACGCCGCTGATCTGGGCGCCCAGGGCAGAGCTTAAAGGGGTGATGGTCAGGCTCATGTCGTTCTCGAAGTCAGGTGTGGCTACAGGGCTACAGGGCTACAGATACAGGGTTTCAATGGGCCTGGCCGTGCCAGGGCACCAGCTTGCGCTGCAGGGCGCGCAGGCCCATTTCCATGGCGAAGGCGATCAGGGCGATGACCAGGATCCCGAGTACCACCACATCGGTGACCAGGAACTGCGCGGCGGACTGCACCATGAACCCCAGGCCGCTGGTGGCGGCGATCAGTTCGGCGGCGACCAGGGTCGACCAGCCCACCCCGAGGCCGATGCGCACGCCGGTGAGGATGTCCGGCAGGGCGCTGGGCAGGATCACATGGCGAATCAGCTGGGCCCGGGTCGCGCCCAGGGACTGCGCGGCGCGCAGCCGGGTCGGGTCCACGGTGCGTACGCCGGTGGCGGTGGCGATGGCGATCGGGGCGAAGATCGCCAGGTAGATCAGCAGCACCTTGGACAGCTCGCCGATGCCGCACCAGATGACGATCAGCGGCAGGTAGGCCAGGGGGGGAATCGGCCGGTAGAACTCGATCAGCGGGTCCAGCACGCCACGGGCGATGCGGTTGTGGCCGATGGCGATGCCCACCGGAATCGCGCTCAGCACGGCAAAACCCAGGGCCAGGCCGATGCGTCCGAGGCTTGCGCCCAGGTGCTGCCACAGGGTGGAATCCATATAGCCGCTGGTCACCAGCAGCCAGCCCTTTTGCAGCACGGCGGAAGGTGGCGGCAGGAACAGTGGTTCGATCAGGCCGCTGGCCGTCACCGCCCACCATAGGGCGAGCAGCACGACCAGGGTCAGCACGCTGATCCAGCGGGTGCTCAGGCTGCGGCGCAGGGGCACCGCGGTGTGCGGGTTAGCGGCTTTGGTCGTGGTGGCCGGGAGGTCGTAGCTGTTCATGCGCGCTCCTGCCGCAAGACGGCACTGCGTTGGGAGAACACCCGGGCCAGCACGTGTTCGCGGGTCTCGATAAAACCTGGGTCGGACTTGATTGCCCGGGCCGATTCGCCGGCCGCGTAACGCCGGCCGAAGTCCAGGCTCAAGCGCTCGACGATTTGCCCCGGGTTGGGAGCCAGCAGGATCAGGTCGGTGGCGAGGAACACCGCTTCCTCGATGTCGTGGGTAATCAGGAACACCGGCTTGGCGGTGCGTTGCCAGACCTGCAGCAACAGCTCCTGCATCTGCTCGCGGGTGAAGGCATCGAGGGCGCCGAAGGGCTCGTCCATCAGCAGCAGCCGCGGGTCGGCGGCCAGGGCGCGGGCCAGGCCCACACGCTGGCGTTGTCCGCCGGAGAGCTGCCAGATGCGCCGCTTGTCGAAGCCGGCCAGGTCCACCAGCGCGAGCATTTCCCGGGCGCGGGCTTCGCGCGGGTCGCGGGCAATGCCGGCCAGTTCGAGGCCGAAGCCGACATTGGCCAGCACGTCCTGCCAGGGCAGCAGGGCATCGTCCTGGAACACCACGCCGCGTTCGGCGCTCGGGCCGGCGACCGGCACGCCGTCCAGGGTGATACGTCCGGCGCTGGGTTCGACGAAACCGGCGATCAGGTTCAGCAACGAAGTCTTGCCACTGCCGGAAGGGCCGAGGGCGACCAGCAACTGCTGGGGCCCGAGCGTCAGGGAAATATCCGCCAGCACCGGTTCGGCGGCGCCGGGGTACTGTGCGCTGATGCGCTCCAGTTGTAGCAAAGCCATGACGGCGCGCTCCTTGTTCAAATGCAGCCTTTGTCGAGGTGAGATGCTGTACGAGAAGCGCCGGGCCTGGGCCCGGAGACCTCTGCGGCTGACCTTCAGTGGGTGATGTACTTGGCGCTGACGTATGGCGCGTAATCCGGCAGTACCGCCTCGACCTTGCCCTGTTCCTTGAGGAAAACCGCGGTGTCGGTGATGGCCTTGGTGGTCGGCGCGCCAAGGCTGATGACCTGGTCGGCCGCCAGCGGGTAGACGTTGCCCTGCAACAGCAGCGGAATGTCGCTGGCCTTGGCGCCGGAGAGTTTCACCAGCTTGTCGACGTTGCTCTGCTCGGCCAGCCAGGCTTTTGGGTCCTTGCGGTAATCGGCGTAGGCGTCGAGGGTCACCTTGGCGAAGGCGGTAACGATTTGCGGGTGCTTCTCGGCGAAGTCCTTGCGCACGATCCAGGCATCGAAGGTCGGCGCGCCGAACCGGGCCAGTTCGCCGGAGGTGATCAGCACCTTGCCGTTTTCCTTGGCCACGCCCAGCGCCGGGTCCCAGACGTAGGTGGCGTCGATGTCGCCGCGCTTCCAGGCAGCGATGATCGCCGGTGGCGCGAGGTTGAGAATCTGTACTTTCGCCGGGTCGATTTTCCAGTGCTTGAGCGCGGCCAGCAGGCTGTAGTGACCGGTGGAAACGAAGGGCACGGCGACTTTCTTGCCGACCAGGTCCTGGGGCGTGTTGATCCCGGATCCATCGCGGGCCACCAGGGCCTCGGCGGCGCCGATCTGGGTGGCGATGAGGAAGGTTTCCACCGGCACCTTGCGGGTGATCGCGGCGGTCAGCGGGCTGGAGCCGAGGTAGCCGATCTGCACGTCACCCGAGGCGATGGCGGCGATGATGTCGGCGCCGTTGTCGAACTTGCGCCAGTCGATCCTGGCCTGGGTGGCCTTTTCGTAGGTGCCGTCGGCCTGGGCGACTTTCGCCGGATCGACGGTGGTCTGGTAGGCGACGGTGACGTCGGCTGCCTGGGCGAACAAGCTCGCGGTAGCCAGGGATACGGCCGCCAGAAGGCGAAGGGGAAAGTGCATTTTCATCATGAAGCTCCTCGACAGGCGGCCAAGTGTGGGCGTGGGAGGAGACTAAATGATCTAAGAATCTAAAAATAAATAACTTTTTAGAATTAGCTTAAAAGAGGAATCTTCTAAAGAGAGCACTTTTTTGAAGGGGAGCGCTTTGCGCTCCATCGCGAGCAAGCTCGCTCCTACAGGACAGTACTGTGTAGGAGCGAGCTTGCTCGCGATACAGGCGGCGCGGTGTGTCAGTTACTGATTGCCAGGATGCTCGCCTGGTACGAGCCGACAAACACGTCGAAATCACCGACCTCGTTGCGTTCCAGCTCGGCCTGTTGCAGCAGGGAGCTGCGCGCGGCTTCTTCGAAACGCGCCTGGTCTTCCTTGCTCAGGGGCTCGCTGCGGAAGAACTCGGCGTGGGCCAGGCTCTGGCGCAGGGAGAACTGGCTGAAGCTTTCCTTGTGCTCCTGCATGGCGGCCAGGACCTGGGCCGAAGGCGTCAGGGACGAATCCTTGACCTTGGCCAACTGGGCGTCCAGCGCCTTGCCGTGGGCGTCGCTGCCGTGGCTGCGATCGAGCAGGGCGGCCAGCGGTGCGATCTTTTCCAGCAGCTCGCCGGCCCATTCCTTGAGCTCCACCAGTTGTCCCTGGCGCAGCAGGTGCAGGCCCGGACGACGACCTTCCTTGACCACTTTGAGGAAGTTCGAGGTGGCGTTGCCGCACTCGTTGTTTTCCAGCAGCGGACTCTCGTTGAGCGCGCAATACAGCAGGAAGGCGTCGAGGAAGCGGGCTTCCTGCACGTCGATGCCCATCGGCAGGAACGGGTTGATGTCCAGGCAGCGCACTTCGACGTACTGGATGCCGCGGGCCATCAGCGCCTGGATCGGCCGCTCGCCGGTGTAGGTCACGCGTTTCGGGCGGATATTGGAGTAGTACTCGTTTTCGATCTGCAGGATGTTGGTGTTGAGCTGGACCCACTCGCCGTCCTGGTGGGTGCCGATCTCCACGTAAGGCGCGTACGGCGTGGCGACGGCCTTGCGCAGGCTGTCGGTGTAGCTGTTCAGGTCGTTGTAGCAAGGGGTCAGGCCGGCCTGGGCGTTGCTCTGGTAGCCCAGGTCGCTCATGCGCAGGCTGGTGGCGTACGGCAGGTACAGGGTGTCGGCGTCCAGCTGTTCCAGCTGGTGCGAGCGCCCGCGCAAAAAGCCTGCATCCAGCGCCGGCGAGGCGCCGAACAGGTACATCAGCAGCCAGCTGTAGCGGCGGAAGTTGCGGATCAGCGCGATATACGCCGAGGACTGATAGTCACGGTCGCTGCCGACGAAACCTTCGGCCTGCTTGAGCAGCGGCCAGAGCTGCTCCGGCAGGGAGAAGTTGTAGTGGATCCCGGCGATGCACTGCATGGTCTTGCCGTAACGCAGGGCCAGGCCCTTGCGGTACACGTACTTGAGCTGGCCGATGTTGGAGCTGCCGTAATAGGCGATCGGGATGTCTTCCTCGGCCGGCAACGGGCACGGCATCGATGGACTCCACAGGTACTCGTTGCCGAGCTTGCTGTAGGCGAAACGGTGAATCTTGTCGAGGCTGGCCAGAGTGTCTGCCGGATCGGCCAGGGCCGGAGTGATGAACTCCAGCAGCGACTCGGAATAATCGGTGGTGATCTGTTCGTTGGTCAGCGCGGAACCCAGCTCTTCCGGGTGCGGGGTCTGTGCCAGTCGCGCTTCGCCGGTCACGCGCAGGCATTCGCGCTCGATACCGTGCAGGCACTGCTCGAGCAGAGAGAGGTTAGCGCGCTCGCCGAGCAGAGCCAGGCGGCGGTTGAGAAGTTCGCTCAAGTTGGATTCCTTCACGCGTCAGTCGCCCCAATATGGGGGTGGGCAGGACGGTCTACAAGGGTGAAGTTGAAACTGGCGTTTTCGCCTGGTCGTTGAGCCTTGCCGGCCCGCTTTGCAACGCCATTGCTTCATCCTTGATCTGGCTCTTGCACGCGCAAAAAAACTCCGGCGCCGTGTGTGCAGCGCCGAAATTAACTCAAATCGAGGTTGAGGGGCTATAGAACAGCGAACGTGCCTTGTGCTTTAGCGACCAGTTTGTCGCCTTGCATCACATCGGCCTCGACCACCAGGGTGCGGCGGCCCGGGTGGAGCACCCGGGCGTGGCAGACCACGTCGCCCTCGGCGACGGCGCGGATGTAGTTGATCTTGCACTCGATGGTCGCGCTCTGCTGGTCGAAGCCGTGGGAGCTGGAACAAGCCAGCCCCATGGCAATGTCGACCAGGCTGAAGATCGCCCCGCCGTGCAGCTTCTGGCCACGATTGCGCAACTGCGGCGTCAGCGTCAGGGCGACGTCGGCTGCACCGACTTCCAGACGCTGCAGACGGCAGCCGATCAGTTGGCTGAACGCGCTTTCGGTCAAGCCGGCCGGGATCTCCATCAGCGTTTCTTCAACTGCTTGGCGTTGGCGAACAGCGACGCCATGGCGTTGTTGGTCGGGGCCGCGGCCACGGTTTCCTTGCGCGGGGAGCTGTTGCCTGACGAGCGTGGCGCCGAGCCTGGGCGCGAGCCACGAGCGCCGTCGATCTTCTCGCCCGGGGTGTCGCTCATGCGCATCGACAGGCCGACGCGTTTGCGCGGGATGTCGACTTCCATGACCTTGACCTTGACCACGTCGCCGGCCTTCACCGCCTCACGCGGGTCCTTGATGAACTTCTCCGACAGCGCCGAGATGTGCACCAGGCCGTCCTGGTGCACGCCGATGTCGACGAAGGCGCCGAAGTTGGTGACGTTGGTCACCACGCCTTCGAGGATCATCCCCAGTTGCAGGTCCTTGAGGTCTTCGACGCCTTCCTGGAACTCGGCGGTCTTGAACTCGGGACGCGGGTCGCGGCCCGGCTTGTCCAGTTCCTGGAGGATGTCGGTGACGGTCGGCAGGCCGAAGGTCTCGTCGGTGAACTTCTTCGGATCCAGGCGCTTGAGGAAACCGCTGTCGCCGATCAGCGAGCGGATGTCGCGGTCGGTCTCGGCGGCGATGCGCTGCACCAGCGGGTAGGCTTCCGGGTGTACCGCGGACGCGTCCAGCGGGTTGTCGCCGTTCATCACGCGGAGGAAGCCGGCGGCCTGTTCGAAGGTCTTTTCACCCAGGCGGGCAACCTTCTTCAGCGCGGCGCGGGTCTTGAACGCACCGTTTTCATCGCGGTGGCTGACGATGTTCTGCGCCAGGGTGGTGTTGAGGCCGGAGATCCGCGCCAGCAGGGCCACGGACGCGGTGTTGACGTCCACGCCGACGGCGTTCACGCAGTCCTCGACCACCGCATCCAGGCCACGGGCCAGCTTCAGCTGCGACACGTCGTGCTGGTACTGGCCGACGCCGATGGATTTCGGATCGATCTTCACCAGCTCGGCCAGCGGGTCCTGCAGGCGGCGGGCGATGGACACCGCGCCACGGATCGACACGTCGAGGTCGGGGAATTCCTTGGCGGCCAGTTCCGACGCCGAATACACCGAAGCGCCGGCCTCGGAGACCATGACCTTGGTCATGCGCATGGCCGGGTATTTCTTGATCAGCTCGGCGGCCAGCTTGTCGGTTTCCCGGCTGGCGGTGCCGTTGCCGATGGCGATCAGGTCCACCGAGTGCTTGGCGCACAGCGCGGCCAGCACGGCGATGGTCTGGTCCCACTTGTTGTGCGGTACGTGCGGGTAAACGGTGGCGTGGTCCAGCAGCTTGCCGGTGGCATCCACCACCGCCACCTTGCAGCCGGTGCGCAGGCCCGGGTCGAGGCCCAGGGTCGCGCGCGGGCCGGCCGGAGCGGCCAGCAGCAGGTCGTGCAGGTTGTGGGCGAAGACGTTGATCGCCTCGGTTTCCGCGCTATCGCGCAGCTCGCCCAGCAGGTCGGTTTCCAGGTGGGTGTAGAGCTTGACCTTCCAGGTCCAGCGCACCACTTCGCCGAGCCACTTGTCGGCCGGGCGGTTCTGGTTCTGGATGCCGACCTGCTGGCCGATCATGCCTTCGCACGGGTGCATGGTGCCCGGCAGTTCGTCGCCGACTTTCAGCGCGGAGCTGAGGATGCCTTCGTTGCGGCCACGGAAAATCGCCAGGGCGCGGTGCGATGGCATGCTCTTGAGCGGTTCGTCGTGTTCGAAGTAATCGCGGAACTTGGCGCCTTCCTCTTCCTTGCCGGCGATCACGCGGGCACTGAGGGTGGCTTCCTGCTTGAGGTAGTTGCGCAGCTTGTCCAGCAGGCTGGCGTCTTCGGCGAAGCGCTCCATGAGGATGTACTTGGCGCCTTCGAGGGCGGCCTTCACATCGGCCACGCCTTTTTCCGCGTCGACGAAGCGCGCGGCTTCGCTTTCCGGGGTCAGGCTCGGGTCGTTGAACAGGCCGTCCGCCAGTTCGCCGAGGCCGGCTTCCAGGGCGATCTGGCCCTTGGTGCGGCGCTTCTGCTTGTACGGCAGGTAGAGGTCTTCGAGGCGGGTCTTGGTGTCGGCGAGCTTGATGTCGCGGGCCAGCTCCGGGGTCAGTTTGCCTTGCTCCTCGATGCTGGCGAGGATGCTGATGCGCCGTTCGTCGAGTTCTCGCAGGTAGCGCAGGCGCTCTTCCAGATGACGCAACTGGGTGTCATCGAGGCTGCCGGTCACTTCCTTACGGTAGCGGGCGATGAAGGGCACGGTGGAGCCTTCATCCAATAGAGCGACGGCCGCTTCGACCTGTTGTGGGCGTACGCCGAGTTCCTCGGCAATGCGGCTGTTGATGCTGTCCATAAAACCACCTGACAAATTGTGAAGCAGGCTCGCCGGCACGGAAAATTGGCCTTGGCGAGTCTGGTTGAGCGGCCTGGCGTGCGCCGCTGCCTGGATCAAAAGGCTGCCTGTTGACCCGTGAAATCGAACAATTACTGCCTGGCCGGGAAAAATAAAAAGTGGCCACGGGCGGTAACGATCAGACGTTGCCTGACACAAAAGGCGGCGCATTATAACCAGCGTTCCAGTCTTCGGGGGTATCGGCCCACTGGCGGCCGACGGCGGGTTTTCTGGCGGTAGAGGAAAAATCTGCTAACAATGCACACGGTGCGTATAACGGCAGCTACGCCATAATGCGCACCGAGATAAAAGGAGCATCTGATGAGCAGCACTGCACAAACTGCCGAAGGCGAAAAAATTCTTATCGTTGACGATGACCCCGGGCTGAGCAGCCTGCTGGAGCGCTTCTTCGTCAGCAAGGGCTACCGTGCCCGCGCGGTTCCCAACACCGAGCAGATGGACCGTCTGCTGGGTCGCGAAGTCTTCAACCTGGTCGTCCTCGACCTGATGCTGCCTGGCGAAGATGGCCTGACCGCATGCCGCCGCCTGCGCAGTGCGAACAACCAGATCCCGATCATCATGCTCACCGCCAAGGGCGACGAGCTGAGCCGCATCAAGGGCCTGGAACTGGGCGCCGACGATTATCTGGCCAAGCCGTTCAACCCCGACGAGCTGATGGCGCGGGTCAAGGCCGTGCTGCGTCGCCAGTCGGCTCCGGTGCCGGGCGCGCCGGGCAGCGAAGACGAAAACGTCACCTTTGGCGACTACGAGCTGTCCCTGGCCACCCGCGAACTCAAGCGCGGCGCCGAAGTGCACATGCTCACCACCGGTGAGTTCGCGGTGCTCAAGGCCCTGGTGATGAACGCTCGCCAGCCGCTGACCCGCGACAAACTGATGAACCTGGCCCGTGGCCGCGAGTGGGATGCCCTGGAGCGCTCCATCGACGTGCAGATCTCCCGCCTGCGCCGGATGATCGAACCTGATCCGTCCAAGCCGCGTTATATCCAGACGGTCTGGGGCGTGGGTTATGTGTTCGTGCCGGATGGCACCACCACCAAGTGACCGATGATTTGTAGGAGCGAGCGCCCGGGCCGGCAAACGACCCGGGCGCTCGCATTCCGCAACTCTGCGAGCGCGACTCGCTCCTGCAAAGCGTGTAATGGCTGTTTATGAAAACCCCGCTGTGGTTCCCGCAAAGCTTCTTCTCCCGCACCCTCTGGCTGGTGTTGATCGTGGTGCTGTTCTCCAAGGCGCTGACCCTGGTTTATCTGCTGATGAACGAGGACGTGCTGGTGGACCGCCAGTACAGTCACGGCGTGGCCCTGACCCTGCGTGCCTATTGGGCCGCCGACGAATCCAACCGCGACCAGATCGCCGAGGCCGCCGGGCTGATCAAGGTGGTCGGCAGCGGTGTGCCGGCGGGCGAGCAGCATTGGCCCTACAGCGAGATCTATCAGCGGCAGATGCAGGCCGAGCTGGGCGCCGACACTGAAGTGCGCCTGCGCATGCATGCGCCGCCTGCGCTCTGGGTGCGCGCGCCGAGCCTGGGCGACGGCTGGCTGAAAGTACCGCTGTATCCGCACCCGCTGCGGGGGCAGAAGATCTGGAGCGTGCTCGGCTGGTTCCTGGCGATCGGCCTGTTGTCCACGGCGTCGGCGTGGATCTTCGTCAGCCAGCTCAACCAGCCGCTCAAGCGTCTGGTCTATGCCGCCCGGCAATTGGGGCAGGGGCGCAGCGTGCGCCTGCCGATCAGCGATACGCCGAGCGAGATGACCGAGGTGTACCGCGCCTTCAACCAGATGGCCGAGGACGTGGAACAGGCCGGGCGCGAACGCGAGCTGATGCTGGCGGGGGTGTCCCACGACCTGCGCACGCCGCTGACCCGCCTGCGCCTGTCGCTGGAGTTGATGGGCAGCCACAACGACCTGACCGACGACATGGTCCGCGACATCGAAGACATGGACGCGATTCTCGATCAGTTCCTGGCCTTTATCCGCGACGGCCGCGACGAATCGGTGGAGGAGGTTGATCTCAGCGATCTGGTGCGCGAAGTGGCGGCGCCCTACAACCAGAACGATGAAAAGGTGCACCTGCGCCTGGAACCGATCCCGCCGTTCCCGTTGCGTCGGGTGTCGATGAAGCGCCTGCTGAACAACCTGATTGGCAACGCGTTGAACCACGCTGGCACCGAGGTCGAAGTCGCGGCCTATGTGTCGGGCGACACCAGCGCGCCTTATGTGGTGCTGAGTGTGATGGACCGTGGCGCGGGCATCGACCCGTCGGAGCTGGAGGCGATCTTCAACCCCTTCACCCGCGGCGACCGTGCCCGGGGTGGCAAGGGCACCGGCCTGGGCCTGGCCATCGTCAAGCGGATCGCCTCGATGCACGGGGGCAATGTCGAATTGCGCAACCGCGCCGATGGCGGCCTGGAAGCGCGAGTGCGGTTGCCGTTGGGATTATTGCTACCCAGGGATGCGGTTTGACCTGTAGCCGCTGCCGCAGGCTGCGATAAGGCCGGGCCACGCTGGTCGCAGGACCTTCGCTCGATTTGCGAATGCTGCGTCTGCTACGCAGCCGATCGCAGCCTGCGGTAGCGGCTACAGCTCAGCCTTTTCCTTTGGTCCGGGTCATGTTCGGGCCACCGTTTTTCTCGATGTGCTCGATGATGATCCCCGCCACGTTCTTGCCCGTGGTGGTCTCGATGCCTTCCAGGCCCGGTGAGGAATTCACTTCCATCACCAGCGGCCCGTGGTTCGAGCGCAGGATATCCACGCCCGCCACGCTCAGGCCCATGACCTTGGCCGCGCGCAGGGCGGTCATGCGTTCTTCCGGGGTGATCTTGATCAGGCTGGCGCTGCCGCCACGGTGCAGGTTGGAGCGGAACTCGCCGGGCTTGGCCTGGCGTTTCATCGCGGCAATCACCTTGTCGCCGACCACGAAGCAGCGGATGTCGGCGCCTCCGGCTTCCTTGATGTACTCCTGGACCATGATGTTCTGCTTCAGGCCCATGAAGGCCTCGATCACCGACTCGGCCGCGGTGGCGGTTTCGCACAGCACCACGCCTATGCCCTGGGTGCCTTCCAGCACCTTGATCACCAGAGGCGCGCCGTTGACCATCTCGATCAGGTCGGGAATGTCGTCCGGCGAGTGGGCGAAGCCGGTCACCGGCAAGCCGATACCGCGCCGGGACAGCAGTTGCAACGAGCGTAGCTTGTCCCGCGAGCGGGCGATGGCCACCGACTCGTTGAGCGGGAACACACCCATCATTTCAAACTGGCGCAGCACCGCGCAGCCGTAGAAGGTCACCGAGGCGCCGATCCGTGGAATCACCGCATCGAAACCTTCCAGCGGCTTGCCGCGGTAGTGGATCTGCGGTTTGTGACTGGCAATGTTCATATAGGCGCGCAGGGTGTCGACCACCACCATTTCATGGCCACGCTCGGTGCCGGCTTCGACCAGGCGACGAGTGGAATACAGACGCGGGTTACGCGACAGCACAGCGATCTTCATGCAACACCTGTGGCAGAGGTAGTGGACACCGGGAACACCGGTTTGTCTTGAACGTATTTGATCCCTGGATTGACCACCAACTGGCCATCGATCAGGGCTTTGGAACCGAGCAACAGGCGATAACGCATGGCCTTGCGGCAGGCGAGGGTGAACTCCACCCGCCAGACCCGATCGCCGAGCGCCAGGGTGGTGCTGATCACGTAGCGCACCTGTGCCTGGCCGTTGGAGCTCTTGATGGTTTTCATCGCCACCAGCGGTGCTTCGCAACGCCGGTGACGCAACTGCACCACGCTGCCCAGGTGCGCGTTGAAGCGCACCCACTGCTCACCGTCGCGCTCGAACGGCTCGATCTCGGTGGCATGCAGGCTGGAGGTGCTGGCGCCGGTATCGATCTTGGCGCGCAGGCCGGCGACTCCCAAATCCGGAAGCGCCACCCACTCGCGCAGACCCACGACGGTCAAATGGTCAAATGTCTTCAAATGTGCTCAACCGCTGAGGAACCCGCTCGTACCGTCAAGCGGCCGAATTCGCGGTATTCACGCAGAATAATGGGTAAAAGGCGACAGATATCTAGGCCCGGATCCACAGCGCCCGGACGGGCTGCTGCAGAGCCTCGCATTCTAAACCGAGCCATCGCAATTCATGGCACGAGAGAAACGGTAGTACAGTTCGAAAATATTTCAGAATGAGGACATGCCATGGCACAAAAAGCCGAAGACGACGACAAGGTCCGTCTGGACAAATGGCTGTGGGCGGCGCGCTTCTACAAGACCCGTGCGCTGGCCAAGGCCGCCATCGAAAGCGGCAAGGTGCACCACCGTGGCGAGCGCTGCAAACCGGGCAAGGAGCCGAGGATCGGCGACGAGTATGAGATACGCACCGGCTTCGACGAGCGCACCGTGGTGGTCCAGGCCCTGTCGATCGTGCGCCGTGGGGCGCCGGAGGCGCAGGCTCTCTATACGGAAACCGCAGCCAGCATCGCCAAGCGGGAAAACGCTGCGGCCCTGCGTAAGGCCGGCGCCCTGGGTGTGAGCACCGATGGCAAGCCGACCAAAAAACAGCGGCGCGACCTGTTCAAATTCCACAGCCACGAATAAACAAGACGCTTTGCTTCTGTAGGAGCGAGGCTTGCCCGCGATCAGCTGCGAAGCAGCGGTTGCAGCCCTTTCATGATCTTCATGAAAGAGCGCAACCGCTCAGCCTCTTGAACATGAACCGGCGGCTACAGGCAACGGCAATCAGGCCGTAGCCCGCACCACGCTCAGGCGCGACAGCAGCGGTAGCTTGCCCAGCAGGTTGAACAGCGGGTTGGTCGCCCGCAGCAGGAAGTCCGAGGCCTTGGCCGCGTACGGGGTGTAGTAGCCCCAGCCGAGTGCCCAGACCGCCAGCAGCACGCCACCGATATAGTCGTCCTGGCCCCAGTGCGCGCCGGCCACCAGGCGCGGCATCATGAACAGCAGGGTCAGGCCCCAGATCACCAGGAATTGGCCGACGCCGCGGCTGAACACACTCATGAACAGCGCCCAGATCAGCAGCACCGAGGCGTGGTCACCGGGGAAGCTCTGGCTGGAACGGTCCTTGAGCTCCCAGGTTTTTTCCCAGTGCGGGAAATAGTCGCTCATGTGCACGGTATCCTGGAGCATCATCGACGGGCTGTCGTGCTGCCAGTCCATGGCGTCGGCGAGCCTGGAGAACCACAAGCGGATAATCAGCATCAAGACCAGGATCGACAGGAAGCCGAAAAAGGCCCGGCGTATGTCCACGGCCTTGAACACCCAGTCACCGCGGATCAAAAGGGTCAGCAGGATCAGCCCGACTATCGCGTCGAAAGGCCGCAGGCTGGCCACGGCCCAGATATGCAGCCAGGTGGAGTTGCTCGCAAGGGGAGCATTCAGCAGGCGGAACAGCCATTCGTCGAACATCACACAAAGCATGTGCCCGCTTGGCCATAACCAGAAACCCAGCAGTGCCAGAGGGAGCAAATTGCACAACACCAGCTTGCCGAGGTTCCACCTTGCTTGGAACAAACCCGGATTGTTCATAAAATGCCTCCAATGGCAGAAAATCGCGCACCGTAACAGTGCAAAAAACGCAATTTTCATATCTTGTAACCATTTTGTCATCACTTCAGATACCCAAACCTATGACTCATTTGCCGGATACCGACTTCACCCAACGCTTCATCTTCGATGACAGCGACGCCCGCGGCGAGCTGGTGGCGTTGGAGCGCAGCTATGCCGAAGTGCTCGCCAAACACGCTTACCCGGAGCCGGTCGCGCAACTGCTCGGCGAGCTGATGGCGGCGGCCGCGCTGCTGGTCGGCACGCTGAAGTTCGATGGCTTGCTGATCCTCCAGGCCCGTTCCGAAGGCCCGGTGCCATTGCTGATGATCGAGTGCTCCAGCGAGCGCGAGATCCGTGGTCTGGCCCGCTACGACGCGGAGCAGATCGCCCCGGATGCGACCCTGGCCGACCTGATGCCCAATGGCGTGCTGGCCCTGACCGTCGACCCGACCCACGGCCAGCGCTACCAGGGCATCGTCGATCTGGATGGCGCCACCCTGTCGGAATGCTTCACCAACTATTTCGTCATGTCCCAGCAGGTCGGCACCCGTTTCTGGCTGCACGCCGACGGTCGTCGCGCCCGTGGCCTGCTGTTGCAGCAACTGCCGGCCGACCGCCTCAAGGATGAAGAAGAGCGCGCCGCCAGCTGGCAGCACATCACCGCGCTGGGCAGCACCCTGACCGCCGACGAACTGCTGAGCCTGGACAACGAAACCGTGCTCCATCGCCTCTACCATGAAGAAGCCGTGCGCCTGTTCGATGTGCAGCCGTTGCGCTTCCGTTGCAGCTGCTCGCGGGAACGCTCGGGCAATGCGCTGGTCAGTCTGGGTCTGGAAGATGCGCAGAAGCTGGTGGTCGAACACGGCGGCAGCATCGAGATCGATTGCCAGTTCTGCAACGAGCGCTACCTGTTCGATGCGGCCGATATCAGCCAATTGTTCGCCGGAGCGGGTGTCGAGTCGCCGTCAGATACTCGTCACTAAAACGGTTCAGCGCAGGTAAATCACCTGGCAAGCGCCGGATTAACGCCGTTCTGACGGGAGGGCCCTACTCTTTTTGGGCTTTTCTGGCATAATCCGGCGCACTTTTTTCGCGGTAGTAGTGCACGACTTTCTACTACAAAACGTTTGGAGCACTCGGCCACTGGCCGACGGGGAACCTCATGACGCAAGCCAATAACGCCGTGTACACCGATCTGAGTGTTGATGATCTGGTCAAAGAAGCCCTGAATCGCGGTGAAGGCGAGCTTGCCGATACCGGCGCGCTGGTTGTTCGTACCGGTCACCGTACCGGCCGTTCGCCAGTCGATCGTTTCATCGTTGAAGAGCCGAGCACCCAGGACGCTATCGCCTGGGGCCCGATCAACCGCAAGTTCCCGGCCGACAAATTCGATGCCTTGTGGGCTCGCGTCGAGGCGTTCAACAACGCGCAAGAGCATTTTGTTTCCCATGTGCATGTAGGTGCTTCCGACGAGCACTACCTGGCCGTGAAGATGACCACCCAGACTGCCTGGCAGAACCTGTTCGGTCGTTGCCTGTTCATCAATCCGGCCCAGTACAACCCGGCTGGCCGTGACGAGTGGCAGGTGCTCAACGTGGCCAACTTCGAATGCGTTCCAGAGCGTGACGGCACCAACTCCGACGGTTGCGTGATCCTCAACTTCGCTCAGAAAAAAGTGCTGATCGCCGGCATGCGCTACGCCGGTGAAATGAAGAAAGCCATGTTCTCGGTACAGAACTTTCTGCTGCCGGCCGCCGACGTGCTGCCGATGCACTGCGCCGCCAACATTGGCGAAGAAGGCGACGTGACCCTGTTCTTCGGTCTGTCCGGCACTGGCAAGACCACCCTGTCCGCCGATGAAAGCCGTTACCTGATCGGTGACGACGAGCACGGCTGGGGCGAGGGCGTGGTGTTCAACATCGAAGGCGGTTGCTATGCCAAGTGCATCGACCTGTCCGAGAAGAACGAGCCGGTCATCTGGAAAGCCATCAAGCATGGCGCGGTGCTGGAAAACGTTGTGCTGGACGACGCCAAGAAGGCTGACTACGCCGACGGCAGCCTGACCCAGAACAGCCGCGCCGCCTACCCGCTGGAGCACGTCGAGAAGCGTTCCGAGAAAAACCTCGGTGGCGAGCCGAATGCCGTGATCTTCCTGACCTGCGACCTGACCGGCGTACTGCCGCCAGTCTCGATCCTCAGCGAAGAACAAGCTGCCTACCACTTCCTGTCCGGCTACACCGCTCTGGTGGGCTCGACCGAAATGGGCTCGGGCGCCGGCATCAAGTCGACCTTCTCCACCTGCTTCGGCGCACCGTTCTTCCCGCGTCCGGCAGGCGAATACGCAGAGCTGCTGATCAAGCGCATCCGCGGCTTCGGTTCCAAGGTCTACCTGGTCAACACCGGCTGGACCGGCGGTGGCTACGGCGTTGGCAAGCGCTTCAACATCCCGACTACCCGTGGCGTGATCGCCGCCATCCAGAGCGGCGCTCTGGTCGGTGCCGAAACCGAGCACCTGGGCACCATCAACCTGGACGTGCCACTGGCCGTTCCAGGCGTCGAAACCGGCCTGCTCAACCCACGCAACACCTGGGCTGACAAAGCCGCCTACGACGAGGCCGCCAAGGCCCTGGCCGGCCTGTTCATCGAGAACTTCAAGAAGTTCGACGTGAGCGACGCCATCAAAGCTGCCGGTCCGAAGCTGTAAGCATCGGGCAAGTGGTTCAAGAAGCCGCCCTTCGGGGCGGCTTTTTTGTGGGCGTCATTCAGTCCTGTTCAAACACTAGGCGGCTTGTCCGAGCGGTTCAATAAGCCAGATTCGATGCGATTTGTAAGGTAAATCCTTGTGTCCTGTCGTAGACCGTTTAGGGCCAATCGCAGGGCATGAACGAAAAAGAAAAGTCGCTCGACCAGCTCGGATTTGCCTGACAGCCAAGGTCCCCTCGCACTGGTTAACGTGAGATCCCCCGGTTGAAGGCCGGGGTTTCCCAGGCGACCGAGCAAAGGACTATGGCCCGCAACAAGGATGTGCCCCAGGTATGGCAGCACTACGACGCTGACGGCGGTGGTTATCGTCGCCTGCGCGATATGACTGCGAGCGAATTGGCCGAGCGTGATGAGGCGCAGCAGGGTTACGAGCAGATGCTCGCTCATCAGCAGGCCTATGAAGAGCGGCTGCCGACCACACAGGTGGAATCGCAACCAACGCCCGTCGGTTGCGTATTTGCCAAGTCTTGCAAGCTGCCGAACGCAATCATCGACTACGTCACCCCGACGGGCTTCATACCCACTGATTCGGTGGCGAATTACGGCGCGTTGACGCTGCTGGGCGGTCGCGAGGTCGAGGCGGGTGGGCGAGTGCCCCTCAAGCGCATCAGCGGCGCGCTGCCGGCCAATCTCGGTGCCTTGGCCCTGGGTGGTGTCTCCGTGGGTTCTGGTACCACCGGCAGTGGCTTGGGGCTGGTGGCCTTGCTCGCTCCATCGAGTTTGGGGGACGGCGCGCTGTACAGCGAAGAGCAACTGCGCAACCTCAAGCAGGCCCGCACCCGCTTGCGCCTGCGGGTCGAACAGCAGGCCGATGGCAGCCTCAAGGGCTACGGTTTCAACACTCAGGGGCGCCGTGAGTGGGAAATGATTCCGGTCGCTGAATTTGAGACTCGTGGCGAGCAGCAAGTGGCCGACCTGGGTGGTGGCATCACCCTCACCTGGACCCCGGCTGTGGACCCCACGAACACCATTGGGATACCGCCCCTGGAAGCGGCGCCACAGACACCACCGATCTGGATTTTCCCGCCGACGGAAGCGGCGGAACGGATCATCGTCAGCCCGATTTATCCGCCGGAGTATCGGGATTTTATTCTGGTGTTTCCGCCGGGGTCTGGAGTTCAGCCGCTGTACATTGTGCTGAGCACACCGGTATCAGGATATGTTCCTGCACCGAGCGCCTTGCCTGGCTTTCCTGATGCTATTAGGGCAAAGCGGAAAACGTCTGTCCAAGGAGGTGGTGGGCGGCGTAAGCGATGGAAAACGGCAAAAGGACTCATTTTAGAATGGGACTCTCAACATGGCGCAGTTGAGATGTATGACAAGCACGGCCGCCATCTTGGCGAATTTGATCCGCTTACTGGTGAACAAACTAAAGCAGCCAACAAAGCAAGGAGCGTAGAACCATGAAGTTTCTCGTTGAGGCTTTTGACAAGAAAACCGAGATGTTGGTTTTTGACGTAGAACTGCCGGTCGACTGTGACGAGCGGGTGAAAGAGATCATGGGCTGGACAGTGGACCCTCAAGGTTGGGAAGGCTATGACCTGAGTGCAGCGCAGTTGGCGGAGTTTGAAAAGATCACGGAGAAGAAATTTGATCTCTGCGCATACGATTTCCAACTGACAGCTAATGGCTGAGTATTTTCGAGGGCACTGAAAAAGAAGTGGATGCGCTTGTACTCCATTTCCAAAAGTTGAGCGAATACCCAGCAGGCTCCGATCTGATTTTCTACCCAGAGGACGGTGCCGATGACTCGTCCGAAGGCATCACACGGATAGTGAAGGAGTGGCGAGCGGCTAATGGTTTGCCCGGTTTCAAATCTGTCTGAAAAGGTTTTGCCATCCCGGCCCCTCAGCAAACTTCAGGGATTCCCACAGCCCCCATCTTTCCCAATGGATTAGCAAGCAAATCCCGAAAAAACTGTGTATCGTGCGCGCGAAATCTGCCGGGTACCTTTGGGTGCCGACTTCATACACTTAAAGGGAATTAGGTATGCGATTGTTTCGCGTGACTTCGATTTTTTCGTTGTGGGCATTGGCGTTTTCGGTGACGGCGCAGCAGCTGCCGGTCGAGGTGCTGAGTGCGGTGGTCAAGGACCAGAAGATCGCCGACGCCGAAGTGCTGGTGCAGCGCAATGGCGCGCAGAGCGTGGTTGGTCGTACCAATGCTCAAGGCCAGGTGACCCTGACCACCGACTTCGCCGATGACCCCAGCAACCTGCTGATCATCAAGAAACCCGGCTATTCCAACCTGGTGGTCAAGTGCCCGTGCAGCGGCATGACCTATGCCATCAGCCCGGTGATGCAGAACCTCGACGGTCTGCGCGTGGTGCTGACCTGGGGCGCGAACCCCAGCGATCTCGACTCGCACATGATCTTCCCGGGCAACAACATCTACTTCCGCAACCAGCAAGGCGATGACGCCCACCTGGACGTCGACGATGTCGACAGCTACGGCCCGGAAACCATCACCCTGGAAAAGAAACACTACGGCGAAAGCTATGTGTACGCGGTGCATGACTACAGCAACCAGAGCCGCCCGGCGTCCCGCCAGCTCTCTGCCAGCCAGGCCAAGGTGTTCGTGTACATGGGCCAGTCGCTGGTGCGCACTTACTACGTGCCGCAGGACCGCAGCGGTAACCTGTGGACCGTGTTCCGCATGACCGGCAATGGCGACTTCCAGGACATCAACACCCTCAGCGGCGTGACCGTCGACGCGCAGGACGTGCTGAACGAAGTATCGCCGCTGCTCGACGACAAAGTGGAAGTGGCCGCTGTCGCCGTCAGCAGCAGCGCGCAAGCCGATGCGAAAACCCTGAACCGCAAGGGCGAAGAGGCTTACCACGCCGGTAACCTGCAGCAAGCCATCGACTTCTACCGTCAGGCCATCGAGCTGAACAACGGCTACGGTCAGGCCTACAGCAACCTCGGCCTGGCCTATCAGAAAGCCGGCAACACTGCCGAGTCGATCTGGGCCAACCGCAAGGCCATCGCCCTGGCCAGCGGCAACTCGGCGGCCACCGTGCGCGCCAGTTCCTACTACAACATCGCGCGGATCTACGAAGCGGCCGGTCAGTTCGCCGATGCCCTGCGTCACTATCAGTTGGCCAAGCAGCAGAAGGCCAACCCGGTGTACGACAAAGCCATCGAGCGTGTGCAAAACCGTTGATTCACGGGTGTTGATCTGACCCCCATAACGCGCCGTCCCACGGCGCGTTATGCATTTATGGAGGTTGTTATGCGGGTTCTGGTTGTTGCTTTGATGTTGTCCCTGTGGACGGCCGTTGCCCAGGCTGCCGGCCCGATGGTGTTCGCCACTATCGACCGCAGCACCTGGCCGGGTTCGCTGGCCACGCAAGCGGGTTTCGATACCGCCTCGCGCGCGGAAATCCTGATGTTCGGCAAGGCCCTGCTGGCCAGCGAGGCGCTGGACGATGTCAGCCTCAAGCAGCGCCTGGGCGTCAAGGCGCTGGACCATCATTCGGTCGAGCAAGTGCGCGATCGTTTCTGGATACGCCTGCTCAGCAGTTACCACAGCGCCAGCCAGGACTGTGAAGGTGCCGCCTTCTGCCCGCCGGTGCGTAACCTGGATGACTTGCGGCAACTGGCCCAGGGCTTCACCGGGACGATCAGCCCGGCCTATGACGCCTGGGCCCAGGCAAGCCGGCAGTTTCATGAGCAGTATCTGAACGAACAGCTGCGCCTGGCGGCCTTGTTTCCGAAGATCAGCAGTGAGATCGAGCGTTTCGATAGCACCGAGCTGATGGGTGACGAATTGGCGGACCGGCAGTTTCTGCTGACCTTCGACGACGGCCCGACAGCCGCGGGCGGTCACACTGATACGCTGGCCAACGTGCTGCGGGCCAACGACCTGCATGGATTGTTCTTCGTCCTGGGCGAACCGTTCCAGGCGCGTCTGCGCAAGTCGTCGCCGGCGCAGATGCGCGAGTTGTACAGCGGCCAGTGCGTTGCCCTGCATGGCTGGGCGCACAAGTCCCACAGCGCCTGGAGCGAATGGCAGCAGTCCATCACCCGTTCCGCGACCCTGGTGCGCGGCACCTTGCCGGATGACTACCAGCCGCTGTTCCGTCCGCCTTATGGCCAGCGTTCGAGTGACAGCCCGGCGTTCTTCAAGGCCCAGGGCATCAAGGTGATGCTCTGGGGCGTCGACTCCCAGGACTGGAGCAAGAGCATCAGCGCCAGCGCGGCGAGCCAGCGGGTGCAGACGCTGATGTTGCTGTGGCGCCGGGGGATCATTCTGTTCCACGATATTCACAACAAGGCGCCTGCCGCAGTGCCGACGCTGATCGCCGCGAACAAAAGCAATGGCGTGAAGTGGGTGGATTGCCGCGCGACGCGCTAAGAGCACGATTTTCATCGCGAGCCATCGCGCATCGACCGGTGCCCGATGGCTTGCGATACACCCTGAAAAACTCCGCGTCATCCCCAGTCGAACGCGGCTCTCCGTTCCCCCTGTATCATCCCGTATCCTTTTCCTCCCGACCTTTTCTCGACCCGCTGACTGGCCGCGCTAGGCTTCAAGGCACGTCAGCGGTCAAAGGAGTGACAGCTCATGCACAACACCCTCGAACAGGTCTTCGGTTATCCACAGTTCCGTCCCGGCCAGGAGGCGGCGGTCAGCGCGGTGCTGGCCGGGCGCTCGGCGGCGGCGATCTTTCCCACGGGCTCCGGCAAGTCGCTGTGCTACCAGCTGCCGGCCTTGCTGCTGCCGCACCTGACCCTGGTGGTCTCGCCGTTGCTGGCGCTGATGCAGGATCAGCTGGCGTTCCTGCAACGGCACGGCATCGCCGCGGCGAGCATCGATTCGGCGCAGAGCCGCGATGACGCCAACGAGGTCATGGCGCGGGCGCGCTTCGGTGAGTTGAAGATCCTGATGATCTCGGTGGAGCGCCTGAAGAACGAGCGTTTTCGCAACTTCCTGCAGCAGGTGCGGATCTCCCTGCTGGTGGTGGACGAGGCGCACTGCATCTCCGAATGGGGCCATAACTTTCGCCCCGACTACCTCAAGCTGCCGGACTACCAGCGTCAGTTCAACATTCCCCAGGCACTGCTGTTGACCGCTACCGCCACGCCCAAGGTGATCGCCGACATGCAGGCGAAATTCGCCATCACCGGGCAGGATGTGGTGACCACTGGTTTCTACCGGCCCAACCTCAACCTGCTGGTGGAGCCGGTGCGTGGCCAGGACAAGCGCCGACGCCTGGTGCAGTGGATGGGCGAGCGTCCCGGGCAGCCGAGCATTGTCTATGTCACCTTGCAGAAAACCGCCGAGCACATCGCCGAGCATCTGAGTCGCAACGGTATCCAGGCCCAGGCTTATCACGCCGGCCTGCCCCATGAGCAGCGCGAAGCCATCCAGCGGCAGTTCATGGCGGGCCAGTCCAATTGTATCGTCGCCACCATCGCTTTCGGCATGGGCATCGATAAGAGCGACATCCGCAATGTGGTGCATTTCGACCTGCCCAAATCCATCGAGAACTACAGCCAGGAAATCGGCCGCGCGGGGCGTGATGGCCAACCTTCGGACTGCCTGGTGCTGGCCAACCGCGACAGCCTCAACGTGCTGGAAAACTTCGTCTACGGCGACACGCCGGAACTGGAAGGCATTCGTTGTGTGCTGGACGAGCTGCAAAATGCAGCACCCGACGGGCAATGGGAGTTCCTGCTGGGGCCGCTGGCGGACCAGAGCAATATCCGCCAGCTGCCGCTCAAGACCTTGCTGGTGCAGCTGGAACTGCGCGGCCTGATCGCGCCGCGTTACGCCTACTTCGCCGAATACCGCTTCAAGTTCCTTGAGGAACCGCAGGCGCTGCTGGCGCGTTTCGAAGGTGAGCGCCGGGACTTCGTGGCGGCGATCATCGAGACCTCCAGCCGTGCCCGGACCTGGGCCACGGTGAATTTCGACGCGCTGTATCAGCAGCATCAGGCTGAGCGTAACCGGGTGGTGAAGGCCCTGGACTACTTCCAGGAAAAGGGCTGGGTCGAGCTGGAAAGCAAGCAGATGACCGAGGTCTACAACCTGCTGGAGACGGGCTTCGATGCCGCGACCCTGAGCCAGCAATTGCACGCCTATTTCAAACAGCACGAAAGCAGCGAGATCGCACGGATCCACGCGATGCTCGCACTGTTCGCCACCGAGCAGTGCCTGGGGTATCGCCTGGCGCAGTATTTCGGCGACGACCAGGCACCGCAGCGGTGCGGGCATTGCTCGGTATGCCATGGCCAGGTGGCCCGCCTGCCGGAGCCGCCAGCCTTGCCTGAGCTTGTGGATAAAAACTTCGAAGCGCTGTGTGGCGAATTTATCCACAGGCACCACCAATACAGCGGCACGGTTCCAGGGGCGGAACGGCTGACGCGTTTCCTGTGTGGGATCAGCGTGCCGCTGTTCACCAAACTCAAGGCGCGGTCGATCCCGGGTTTCGCGGTGCTCGAGGATTATCCCTACGCCGAAGTGCGCGATTGGGCCGAACATCATCTTCAGGATTGATACCTGCCCGATCCATCTGCTGAATGCCGCTCATCACAGGAATAAATTTCAAAAATGTCCTGGGCCTGATTATGGTGGTTTGCGTCTTTGAGCCACCTACAGGGGAGCCACTATGAGCCAGATCGATATTCAGCGCGCCGCGGTGATCGGTGCCGGAACCATGGGCCGCGGGATCGTGATGTGCCTGGCCAATGCCGGGGTCGCGGTGCAGTGGGTGGACAACAATCCGCAGATGCTCGAACAGGCGCTGACAGCGGTGACCGAGACTTATGCACACAACGTGCGTCAGGGGCGGATCGATCAGGCAGAGGCCGATGTGCGCCGGGCCCGGATAAGCGCGGCGGCGGATTATCCGGCGATCCGCGATATGGACCTGGTGATCGAGGCAATCTACGAGAACCTCGAGCTGAAGCAGCAAATCTTCCGCGAACTCGATGGCCTGCTCCAGCCGCGGGCGATCCTCGCCAGCAATACCTCGGCGCTGGATATCGACGCCATCGCCGCAGTCACCCGGCGCCCAAGACAGGTGCTGGGCCTGCACTTCTTCAGCCCGGCCCACATCATGAAGCTGCTGGAAATCGTCCGGGGCGCCGCGACTGCGCCGCAGGTGCTCGAGGCCGCGCTGGCGCTGGGCGAGCGCATGGGCAAGGTCAGTGTGGTGTCTGGCAACTGCCCTGGATTCATCGGCAACCGCATGTTGCGCACCTATGTGCTGGAGGCGCGCAAGATGTTGCTGGAAGGGGCTTTCCCTTATCAGGTGGATGCCGCATTGCAGGGCTTCGGTTTTGCCATGGGCCCGTTCCGCATGTACGACGTGGTCGGCATCGACCTGGAATGGCGTGCCCGGCAACTGGCCGGCAAGGGCCAGGAGGCGCACGAAGTGCAGGTGGATAATCGCCTGTGCGAGGCGGGTCGTTTTGGCCAGAAGAGTGGCAAGGGTTATTACCACTACGAGCCCGGCAGTCGTCAGGCTGAGCACGATGTACAGGTCGATGCCCTGGTTCAGGAGGTCAGCGAGGGCCTGGGCTACCGCCGTCGCGACATCGGTCCCGAGGAAATCCTCGAGCGCTGCCTGCTGGCGCTGGTCAACGAAGGCGCGAAGATTCTCGAGGAAGGCATTGCCGGCTCGGCGCACGACATCGACCTGGTGTATCTCAACGGTTATGGCTTTGCGGCGGACAAGGGCGGGCCGATGAGTTGGGCGGACCAGCAGGGGCTGGTGTCCATCCAGCAAGGGCTGCTGCGGCTGCAAGCCGAGTCGGGCATGCACTGGAAGCCGGCGCGGTTGATTGACGAGCTGGTGCAGGCTGGCAAAGGGTTTGCCGATCATCGGGCCATCGGTTGAAATAGGCGTCGCCTGATCGACCACACCATGGTTGCTTTCCAGACACCTTGCCTCCGAGAACCCGCCAATGACCGACCGCATGCCGCAACGCACCGACTACCGCCACTTCCAGCCCATCATCACGCGCTGGCACGACAACGATGTGTACGGTCATGTGAATAACGTCACCTACTACAGCTTCTTCGACACGGCGGTGAACACCTACCTGATCGAGGAGGGCGGCCTGGATATCCATGACGGCGAGGTGGTGGGCTTCGTGGTGAGTTCGGCCTGCGATTACTTTGCCTCGATCGCTTTCCCCGAGCGCATCGAGATCGGCCTGCGTGTCGGCAAACTGGGCAACAGTTCGGTGCAGTACGAGCTGGCGGTGTTCAAGGCAGGGGAAACCGATGCCTGCGCGGCGGGGCGCTTCGTGCATGTGTTCGTCGATCGGGCATCGAATCAGCCGGTAGGGATTCCCGCCGGGCTGCGTGGAGCGCTGGAACGCTTGCTGGTGTAAGCACAAAAAAGACCGCAGCTCGGGCGGCTCCTTGGGGTTCATCCCGGGGGTGATGAACCCTGTCTGACAGGAGCTGCCGTCAGGCTGCGGTCTTTGTGTCAGCGGGTTGCGACCGTTTCAGGTCTTAGTCGCGCCAGTGACGTTTGTGCTTGCGATGCCCGTAGGCATGGCCACGACCCGGATGGCCGTCGCGGTAGTAGCGACGGTCGTCGTAGTCGCGATCGCGGTAACGGCGATCGTCACGATCGCTGGAGTTGCCCATATGGTTACCCAGTGCGCCACCCACACCACCGCCCGCGGCTGCGCCGATCAGGCTGCCAGTGGTGCCCCCCACACTGCGACCGACCACGTTACCGCCGGCTGCGCCCAGCGCACCACCGATAGCGGCTTCGCCACGGCTGCGTCTGTCGGCACCCACGGCACTGCCGCCCGCGCCGCCCAGTGCGGCACCGATGGTGGAACCGGTGTTGCCACCAATCGACTGACCGACGACCGAGCCTAGAACCCCGCCCAATGCGCCGCCCACACCTGCCTCTGTGGTGCCGCCGGCAGAGGCGACGCCGCTGACCAGGCCAAGGGACAACAAGAGAATCGAGGAGAACTTCATAGAGGAGCCTCAAAGGGATGACGGCGCGATCCTGAGGCTGTGTTGAGGCGCTTACAATCGAAATCCGACGAATAGCACGAGTTGTACACAATCTCGTAACTTATTGTTTTTAGTAGGGAACTTATCCTATTTTTGCGAGTCTGTAGCTACTTGGAAAAGGCCGCTTCTGGATGGAAGCGGCCTTTTTTGTGCCTGCGATTTCGCCGCCGCTGGAACCTCCTGACTGTAGCCGCTGCCGCAGGCTGCGATCGGCTCCGTAGGAGACGTTGCTCTTGAGGGCCCTGGAAGGCGCTGCGCGCCTTATCGCAGCGTGCGGCAGCGGCTACAGGGCCAGCGATTTCGTCGATCAGGCCGACCGGGCCATGATCAAGCCGCTGTTGCTGGCCGCTTCCAGGCGGATCGCGACGAACTTCGAGGTCGGGGTGTAGCTGCCGTCCCCGATACTTTCCAGCGGCACCAGCGGGTTCACCTCTGGGTAATAGGCCGCAGCCTGCCCAGCCGGAATATCGAAGGCCAGCAGGGTGAAACCCTTGACCCGACGCTCGCGGCCGTCATCCCACAACGACACGATGTCGGCTTTCTGCCCCGGCTTGAAGCCCAAGCGGATGATGTCGGCTTCGTTGACGAACAGCACGTCGCGCTGGCCCTTCACGCCACGGTAGCGGTCGTCCAGGCCGTAGATGGTGGTGTTGTACTGATCGTGGGAACGCATCGACTGCATGATCAGGTCCGGCAACTGCCCGGTGGCGCGGGTGCGTTCGTGCACCAGATCCTTGGGCAGCAGGTTCGGGCGGAAATTGGCGCGGCCCGATGGAGTGTTCCAGCGCCGCGCGCCGGCCGAGTTGCCGAGGTAGAAGCCACCAGGGTTTTTTACCCGCTGGTTGAAGTCCTTGAAGCCGGGAATGGTGTCGGCGATCAGGTCGCGGATACGGCTGTAATCGGCCACCAGCCAGTTCCAGTCCACCGGATGGCTGCCCAGGGTAGCGGCGGCGATGCCGGCGAGGATCGATGGCTCCGAACGCATCTGTGGCGACAGCGGCTGTAACTGGCCGTTGGACGCGTGAACCATGCTGAAGGAGTCTTCCACGGTCACCGCTTGCGCGCCTTCGCTCTGCAGGTCGATGTCGGTACGGCCCAGGCACGGCAGGATCAGTGCTTCCTTGCCATGGGCCAGGTGGCTGCGGTTGAGCTTGGTGCTGATCTGCACGGTCAGGTCGCAGTTGCGCAGGGCCTGGAAGGTCCGCGGGCTGTCCGGGGTGGCTTGGGCGAAGTTGCCGCCCAGGCCGATGAAGACTGTCGAACGGCCTTCGAGCATGGCGTGGATCGCCTCGACCACGTTATGGCCGTTCTCGCGTGGCACCTTGAACTGGAAGCGCCGCTCCAGGGCGTCGAGGAAGGCCACTGGCGGCTGTTCGTTGATGCCCATGGTGCGGTCGCCCTGCACGTTGCTGTGGCCGCGCACCGGGCACAGGCCGGCGCCCGGACGGCCGATATTGCCGCGCAGCAGCATCAGGTTGGCGATTTCCTGGATGGTCGGCACCGAGTGGCGATGCTGGGTGATGCCCATGGCCCAGCACATGATCACGTTCTTGCCCTTGGCGTACATGCGCGCCGCGCGCTCGATCTCCACCAGGGTCAGGCCGGACTGTTCGACGATGTCGTCCCATGGGGTGTCGTCGATGATGCCCAGGTAATCCAGTACGGCGGCGGTGTGTTCGTTGAGGAAGTCGTGATCGAACACCGCCGGCGCGCCAGTCTTCTGGGCGTCGCGTTCCCATTGCAGGAGGAACTTGGCCATGCCGCGGACCACCGCCATGTCGCCGCCCAGGGCCGGGCGGAAGTAGGCGGTGTTGGTCGGCTTGTTGCCGTTGGTGAGCATTTCGATCGGGTGCTGCGGATGCTGGAAGCGTTCCAGGCCGCGTTCTTTCAGCGGGTTGATGCACACCACCTGGGCCCCGCGTTTCACTGCTTCGCGCAGCGGCTCGAGCATCCGTGGGTGGTTGGTGCCGGGGTTCTGGCCCCAGACGAAAATCGCATCGGCATGCTCGAAGTCGTCGAAGGTCACGGTGCCTTTGCCGACGCCGACGCTTTGCGCCAGGGCCACGCCGCTGGCTTCGTGGCACATGTTCGAGCAGTCGGGGAAGTTGTTGGTGCCATAGGCGCGCACGAACAGCTGGTACAGGTACGCCGCTTCATTGCTGGCGCGGCCCGAAGTATAGAACTCGGCCATGTCCGGGTTGGGCAGTGCTCGCAGGTGCTTGCCGATCAGGGCGAAGGCCGCTTCCCAACTGATGGGCTTGTAGCGGTCGGTTTCGGCGTCGTAGCTCAGGGGCTCGGTCAGGCGGCCCTGGTATTCGAGCCAGTAGTCGCTCTGCTCCAGCAGCGAGCTGACGCTGTGCTTGGCGAAGAACTTGCCATCCACGCGGCGTTTGGTGGCCTCCCAGTTCACCGCCTTGGCGCCGTTCTCGCAGAACTTGACCATGCCGCTTTCCGGCGAGTCGCCCCAGGCGCAGCCCGGGCAGTCGAAACCGCCGTTCTGGTTGGTCTTGAGCATCATGCGCAGGTTTTTCAGGGCGTTGTCACTTGTCAGCCAGGCCTGGGCGACGCTGATGAGCGCGCCCCAGCCGCCGGCCGGGCCCTTGTAGGGCTTGTAGCGCGGGGTGGGTGTCTGGTCGGCTTGGTGATGAGTGGTCACGCTTGTTTCTCCATCGCAGGGCTATAGACCCTTGGCGCACTTTTTTGCGGCAGGTGAATGAGGTTGAGGTTGTGCCGGCGTGCCCATTGCAGGGCCAGGCCGGTGGGGGCCGACAGACTGACCAGGGTCTGGATGCCGGCACGCAGGACTTTCTGGATCAGTTCCAGGCTGCAACGGCTGGTGACGATGGCCACGCCGCCGGCAGTGGCTATGTTCTGGCGGATCAACGCGCCAATCAGCTTGTCCAGGGCGTTGTGCCGGCCGATATCTTCACGGCCCAGCAGCAGCTCGCCCTGGGCGTTCATGAACACCGCCGCATGCACCGCGCCGGAGTGCTGGCCCAGGGGCTGGAAGGCGCTGATGCGCTGGCGCAGGCCATCGAGCCATTGGGCGGGCGGCAATGGCGCGCCGGGCAGCACCTTGAGGTCCGGCAGGGCCTGTTCCACGGCTTCCACGCCGCACAGGCCACAACCGCTGGTGCCGGCCAGTTGCCGGCGTTGCTGCTTGAGGTTCCAGAAGGCGCGGCTGGAGATCTGCACCTGGGCGTACTGGGCCGAACCGCTACCGCTCAGTTGCAGGTCGTAGATGTCCGAGGCGTCGCCGATGATGCCGCTGCCGAGGCTGAAGCCGACGATGAAGTCTTCCAGGTCGCTGGGGGTGACCAGCATCACGGCCTGGCTGATGCCGTTATAGGCGATCGCCAGCGCGACTTCCTCGGCGAGCGCGGTGCTGGCCGATTCCGTGTGGTCGAGGTTGCTGTAGCGGTAGTTCTGGCTGGCGGCGGGCGCGGGCGTTTTCGCAGTGGGCGTCGCGCAAGCCGGGCGCTGGGGTTTCATGGGGCATCACCGGCGGAATATCCAGCCCTAAGACTAAGCGCGTCAAAGTGTCGCGTCTAATTGCTAGTACTGATGTGCCGATAGATGCCGTCGATCAAGACTCGCTCGGTGATTTCTGCTGCAGGGCGAAGCACGCCTCGGCCAGGGCCGAGCGCGGTGCGCTGCGGCGCATGATCAGGCCCAGGTGCGCCAGGGTGTTGGCGTCTGCTATGGGCTGCAGGCGCAGGTGCTCGGTGAGGGCTTCCAGGCCGCCGTCCAGCGGCATGATCGCGCAGCACAGGCCGCCATGTACGGCTTGCAGCAATTGATGCACGGCATCGGTCTGCAGCAGCGGTTGAGGGGTGAGGCCGCGACTGTGGAAGTTATGGTCGATGGACTGGCGAAAATGCATGCCGCTGGTCAGCATGCCCAGCGGCAGTTCGATCACGGCCTCCCAACTCAGGGGCTGTTCGCCGAAGCTGAAGAAGCGTTGGTCGTAGAGCAGGCCCATGCGGGTTTCGCCCAGGGCCAGGGATTCGAAGCGTTCGCTGTCCAGGCGCTCAAGATAGGAAACGCCGATATCCAGGCGATTGCTCGCCAGCTGTTCGAGGATCTGCTCGGAACTGAGCGCCGACAACTCGAAGCGCACATTCGGGTGCGCCTGGTGCAGGCGCTGCATCAGTGGCAGCGGGTCGAAACTCGACAGCGGTACCACCCCCAGGCGCAGGGTGCCGACCAGATTGCCGCGACAGGCGGCCGCCTCGGCCTGCAACCCGTCGTAGGCGGCCAGCACGCTGCGGGCCCAGGCCAGCACCCGTTCCCCCGGAGCGGTGAACCCCTCGAAACGCTGGCCGCGGTTGACCAGCGGCAGCTCGAGTTCTTCCTCGAGGTTGCGCAGGCGCATGGACAGGGTCGGCTGGGTGATGTGGCAGCGCGCGGCGGCCTGGCCGAAATGGCGGGTTTCGTCGAGAGCGATGAGGAATTTCAGCTGCTTGATGTCCATCTTCGCTTCCTGGGCGCGGGGGGGAGGCGATTCTAGCGTGCTTGCCGTGCACAGCGTCATCGGTCGATTTTGAACCTCGTCTCTCAAGGCTGGTCTAGTCTTTCGCGTCTGGACCCATAAAACCCAAGGAGTGTGCACCATGAGTATTTTTAGCTTTGTGAAAGAAGCGGGCGAAAAGCTTATCGATTTGTTGACGCCGGGTAACGCCAATGCGAGCGAACAGCTGAAGGATCACATCGCCAAGGTCGGCCTGGGTAACCCCAACGTCCAGGCTACCGTGGAAGGCGACAAGGTCATCGTGACCGGTGAAGTGGCCAGCCAGGAAGAGAAGGAAAAGATTCTGCTGGCCGTGGGCAACATCGAAGGCGTCGGCAGCGTCGACGACCAGATCACCGTCACCGGTCCTGTGGCGGCTGCCGCGCGTTTCGTCACCGTGAAAAAAGGCGACACCCTCAGCGCCATTTCCAAGGCCGTGTACGGCGACGCCAACAAGTACAACAAGATCTTCGAGGCCAACAAGCCGCTGCTGTCGCACCCGGACAAGATCTATCCGGGCCAGGTACTGCGCATCCCCGAGTAATGCTCGGTCTGTAGCCGCTGCCGAAGGCTGCGATAAGGTCCGAAGGACCTTTGGCGATCAACATCGCTACGACCCTTTCACGGTCGATCGCAGCCTGGGGCAGCGGCTACAGGATTGCTCTACAACCCTTCGATCAATGCTCGATAGTCCCCCAGCGCGGCAAATTCCGCCGTGTCCTTCGGCCCCTTGCGGCTGTCCGGTTCACTCACCGCCAACAGATGGGCCACGCCGAAATCTCGCGCGCTGCGCAGGATCGGCAGGGTGTCGTCGATAAACAGACTGCGTGCCGGATCGAAGCCGATATCCGCTTGCAACGCATCCCAGAACTGCGGGTTCTCCTTGGCGAAGCCGTAATCGTGGGAACTGATCAAACGCTCGAAATAGGGCGCCAGCTCGACTTTTTCCAACTTCAATGACAACGAATCGCGGTGCGCATTGGTGATCAGCACCACGCGTTTGCCAGCCTGCTTGATCGCCGCGAGAAAGGTATCGGCGTCCGGGCGCAGGGCGATCAGGTGGGCGGTTTCCAGCTTCAGTTCGCGCACCGGCAGTTTCAGTTCGGCGCTCCAGAAGTCCAGGCAATACCACTGCAACTGTCCGGCATTACGCTCGAACAGCGGCTGCAATTCCATTTCCGCCATGGCGCGGCTGACGCCATGCAGCTCGGCATAGCGCTGGGGCAGGTGCTCCATCCAGAAGTGGTTGTCGTAGTGCAGGTCCAGCAAGGTACCGTCCATATCCAGCAGAACGGTATCGATGTCGCGCCAGGGCAGTGAAGGCATGGAAAACGTCTCGAACGGTAGAAAGATATCCGACACAAACAATCGGGAAAGCCGCGTTATAGTAGCGCGTTCACGCCAAGGAGCCTTTTATGCGCCAGAAACCCACCGTACTCGCCCGCGAGATCGTCGCCACCAGCCGTCTGTTTTGCGTCGAAGCGGTGCAGTTGCGCTTTTCCAACGGTGTGGAGCGCACCTACGAGCGCCTGGTGGGCAAGGGCGCGGGCTATGGCGCGGTGATGATTGTGGCGATGCTCGATGCCGATCACGCGGTGCTGGTCGAGGAATATTGCGGCGGCACCGACGCCTACGAGCTGTCGCTGCCCAAGGGCCTGATCGAGCCTGGCGAGGATGTGCTGGCCGCCGCCGAGCGTGAGCTCAAGGAGGAGGCCGGTTTTGGTGCGCGGCAACTGGAACACCTGACCGAGCTGTCGTTGTCCCCCGGCTACATGAGCCAGAAGATCCAGGTGGTGCTGGCCACCGACCTCTACGAGGAACGGCTGGAGGGCGACGAGCCCGAGCCGATGCGCGTGGACAAGATCAACCTGCGCGAGCTGTCGAGCCTGGCGCAGAACCCGCAATTCACCGAGGGCCGCGCCCTGGCCGCGCTGTACCTGGCCCGCGATCTGCTGACCCAGCGCGGCGCCTTCCAAGCATGAGTGAACCATCGATGAGTTTTCCCCATCCGTTGCTGGCGCCGGTGATCGACCTGGCCTTGCAGGCGGGCGAAGCGATCCTGCCGTTCTGGCGCGCCAACGTCGCCGTCACCAGCAAGGCCGACGAGTCGCCGGTGACCGCCGCCGACCTGGCGGCCCACCACCTGATCGTGCAAGGCCTGACCGCGCTGGACCCGAGCATCCCGGTGCTCTCCGAAGAAGACGCCGACATTCCCCAGGACGTGCGTGCCGGCTGGCAGCGCTGGTGGCTGGTGGACCCGCTGGACGGCACCAAGGAATTCATCTCCGGCAGCGAAGAGTTCACCGTCAATATCGCCCTGATCGAAGACGGGCGGGTGGTGTTCGGCGTGGTGTCGATGCCGACCAGCGGTCGCTGCTATTTCGGCGGCGCCGGCCTCGGTGCCTGGCGCGCGGACAAGGGCCAGGCGCCGGTGGCGATCCAGGTGCGTGACAGCCTGACGGCGGGCGAAGCCTTCACCGTGGTCGCCAGCCGTCGGCATACCAGCCCCGAGCAGGAGCGTCTGCTGGCCGGGTTGAGCGCGACCCTGGGCGAGTTGCAACTGGCGAACATCGGCAGCTCGTTGAAGTTCTGCCTGTTGGCCGAAGGCGCGGCGGATTGTTATCCGCGACTGGCGCCGACCTCGCAGTGGGACACCGCGGCGGCCCAAGGCGTGCTGGAGGGCGCCGGAGGCGAGGTGCTGGATCTGAGTGGCGCGCCGTTCTGCTACCCGGCGCGGGAGTCGCTGCTCAATGGCTTCTTCCTGGCGCTGCCGGCCAAGGCCGCATGGCGTGGGCGCTTGCTGGAGCTGGCGCGCGGCTGATCCTTGTAGCCGCTGGCTTAGCCAATGATCGGGCTGGGCGGTACTCCGTCGAAGCGGCCGTGGATCGACTGGCGATATTCCGTCTGACACACCGCGCTGGCCGTTTACGACTGCTGCGCAGCCGATCGCAGGCTGCGCCAGCGGCTACAGGTTCATCGGTGCAACACGTACTGCCCGGTGAAGCGCACCGCATCTTCATCGCTGCCGGCATTCACCACCCGGGTGTGCAAGATCAGCCGCGCGCGGCCGTAGCGCTCATACATGGTCACGAACCTGTGCCACACCTCTTCGCTCGGCGCGGCGCAGATGGCCGTGGCGTCGCTGGTCACCGGTAGCGGGTAATTGATCTGCCCTTCCTGAATCACGATGTGCCCGTCGTCGATCCCCGCTTCTTTCAGCCGCAGGTGCAGCCAGCCCCAGCCGGCCAGCACCGCGCCGCAATACAGGCTGCCGCCGAACATGGTGCTCTTGTGATTGACGTTGGCTTCCAGCGGCAGTTGCAGGCGCAGCTCATGCGCGTGCCAGTCGAGCACTTTCAGGCCCATGTCCCGCGTCAGGGGAATGTCGTGATGGAGGATGGATTCCAGGTGACGACTGTCGCGGTTCATGCAGGGCCTCGGTGGTGAAATGGTGCATTAACAAGATTAGTCGGCATCGCTCACTCGATATCGTCGCCGCCCGAACTGGTGCCGCTGTCGCCGAAGCTCAGGCCGTGTTTGCGCAGTTTGTCATGCAGGGTCTTGCGTGGAATACCCAGGGCTTCGGCGAGGCTGCGCAGGGAGTTGTGGGAGCGGGCCAGCTCGGCGGCGATCAGGCTCTTTTCGAAGTTCTCCACCTGCTCGCTCAGGCCGCCCTCGACCACCGTCGGCGCCGGCTGCGAGGAGCCGCCATCCGCCGCGCTGTTGTCCAGGGCCAGTTCCAGGCCGAGGGCGAAGCGTTCGGCGGCGTTCTGCAGTTCGCGCACATTGCCCGGCCAGCTGTGGCGCAGCAGCAGGGCGCGCTGCCCAGGTTGCAGTTCGTGGGGCGGCAGGCCGTGGCGGGCGCTGGCCTCGTCGGCGAAATGCTGGAACAGCAGCAGGGCGTCTTCGCCACGCTCGCGCAACGGTGGAATACGCAGCGGCGCGACATTCAGGCGGTAATACAGGTCGGCGCGAAAGCGCCCCTGGTCGGCCGCCTGGCGCAGGTCTTCCTTGGTCGCGGCGATGATGCGGATGTCCAGCGGGATCAGTTGATTGCCGCCCAGGCGCTCCACCACCCGCTCCTGCAGCATGCGCAGCAGCTTGACCTGCACGTCCAGGCTCATGCTTTCGATTTCATCGAGGAACAGCGTGCCGCCGTTGGCGAATTCGAACTTGCCGATGCGGCGTTTCTGCGCGCCGGTAAAGGCCCCCGGCTCGTGGCCGAACAGTTCGCTTTCCACCACCGATTCGGCCAGGGCGCCGGCGTTGATCGCCACGAACGGGCCGTTGCGCCGGCTCGACAGGTCGTGCAGCGCCCGCGCCACCACTTCCTTGCCGGCGCCGGTCTCGCCGAGGATCAGCACGTCGGCCTTGGTCGCCGCCAGGGCGCCGATCTGTTCACGCAGACGCAGGATCGGCGCCGACAGCCCGACCAGCCGCGCGCTGAGCTCCTGGCGATCGCTCAGGGCCAGGCGCAGGCTGCGGTTGTCCAGCACCAGGCGGCGCAGGGCCAGGGCGCGGCGCACGCTGTCGAGCAGGGCATCGCTGGCGAAGGGTTTCTCCAGGAAGTCATAGGCCCCGGCGCGCATTGCCTGCACCGCCAGCGGCACATCGCCGTGGCCGGTGATCAGCAGCACCGGCAGCTCAGGGTCCTGGCCGTGCAGTTCGCCGAGCAGTTCGAGGCCGTCCATGCCCGGCATGCGGATGTCGCTGACCACCACCCCCGGCCAGTCGCGCTCCAGGCGCGCGGCCAGGCCCTGGGCTTCGCCCAGCGGCAGGATCTTCAGCCCGGCCAGGTCCAGGGTCTGGCTCAGGGCCTGGCGCAGGTGCGGATCGTCGTCGATCAACACCACCTGCACGTCACTGGTGATCGGTGTACTCATACGCTGCGGTCCTCGGACGGTTGCAGGCTCACTCCCGGCGCGCCGGCGCGCAGCCGCAGGGTAATCAGGGCGCCGCCTTCGCGGTGGTTGGAGAACGACAGTTCACCGCCGAAGGCGCGCATCAGGGTGTCGCAGATCGCCAGGCCCAGGCCAAGGCCCTGGGTACGGGTCTTGGTGGTGTAGAAAGGCTCGCCGGCGCGGCCCAGGGCCTCCATGCAGAAGCCCGGGCCGTTGTCGCGAATGTACAGATTGACGCCCGTGGCGGTGGATTCGGCACTCAGCCAGAGTTTGCGCGGCGGGCCTTTTTCGGTCAGCGCGTCCAGGGCGTTGGCCAGCAGGTTGCCGAGCACCTGGCGCAGCCGCGTTTCCCCGGCCTCGACCCACAGGGTGGCCGCCGGCAGGTCGCGGATCAGCTCCACTTCCATCGCCCGTCGGCGCTTGGCCAGCAGTGCCAAGGCATCGTCCAGCGCCGGTTGCAGGGCGACGCTTTCCGGCGCGTGGCGGTCGCGGCGGGCAAAGGCGCGCAGGTGGGCGATGATCGAGGCCATGCGCCCGGTCAGTTCGCTGATCAGCTTGAGGTTGCCGCGGGCGTCCTCGGTGCGCTGGTGGTCCAGCAGCACCTCGGCGTTTTCCGCGTAGCTGCGGATCGCCGCCAGCGGCTGGTTGAGCTCATGGCTGATGCTCGCCGACATGGTACCCAGGGCCGAGAGCTTGCCGGCCTGCACCAGATCGTCCTGGGCGCGCACCAGTTCCTGCTGGGCGTGTTCGCGCTCGAGTACTTCCTGCTTGAGGCGACGGTTCAGGCCTTCCAGGTCGCTGGTGCGTTCGGCCACGCGCATTTCCAGCTCGCGCCGGGCCTTGGCTTCGAAGGCGATGCGTTCCAGGTAGTGGCGACGGCGCTGCATCATCAAGCCGAGCAGCAGCATCAAGACCAGCAGCGTGGCGCCGCCCACCGCCACCACGGTGCGCACCGGGCGATCGATCAGGGTACGCGGGGCGAGGATGCTCACGCTCCAGCCGGTTTCGTCGATCTGCCGGGTCTGGGTCAGCCAGGCATTGGAGTCGAGGTTCAACGGCCGTGGATCGCGGGTCGGGTAGGGCTGGATGGCGACGATGGCCTGGCTTTCGTCTTCAGTCAGCGGGCGGGTCGAGCGGAAACGCCATTCCGCGCGCGAAGTGAGGATCACCACGCCATTGTGATCGGTGACCACCAGTTGCTCGGGGGTCTTGCCCCAGAGGCTTTCGGTGTGGTCCAGGTCGACCTTGACCACCAGCACACCGATGATTTTCTCGCCGTTGCGCACGGCGGCGGCGAAGAAATAACCGCGCTTGGCCGAGGTGGTGCCCAGGCCGAAGAAGCGCCCCAGGCGTCCGGCCATGGCTTCGCTGAAATAGGGACGGAAGGAAAAATTGCGGCCGACGAAACTGTCGTGTTTGTCCCAGTTGGACGCCGCCAGGGTGTTGCCGGAGGTGTCCATCAGGTACATCACTTCGGCCCCGGTCTGGGCGCTGATGTTTTTCAGCAGGCGGTTGGCGTTGCCTTGGGTCACCCCGTCGTCCGGCGCCCCGAGGACCGCGCGCAGCGCCGGCAGCTCGCCGAGAATCTGCGGCAGCACTTCATAGCGGTGCAGGGTGCCCAGCAGGTTGGCGACGTAGAGGTCGAGGGTCTGGCGGTTCTGCCCCGCCAGTTCGCTGCGGTAATAACGCTCGGCCAGGTGCTCCAGCGGCCACAGCAGCGGCGCCAGGCACAAGGCCAGCAAAGCCAGGCTACGCCAGCGGGGGCGTCGAGGGAGAGGTGGGGTCATGAGGGACATGCGCCTGTGGGTACAGGCGCATTATGCCTACCCCTGCTCGGCAAGACACAAGCATCGCTGACCGTTGCCACCAGGGGTAGAGGTCAGGCGCATGGGTGGGCTTGAAGGGGGGAGTTAGGCGAACACATCCGCTTCTGTCAGCAGTTTGCCCGCCTGGTCCTTGGCCGAGAGTTGTGGTGCTTCCCCGAGTTGCCAGTCGATGGCCAGGGTCGGATCGTCCCAGCGAATGCAGCGCTCGGCCGACGGGGTGTAGTAGTCGGTGGTCTTGTAGAGGAATTCGGCGAACTCGCTCAGTACCACGAAACCATGGGCGAAACCTTCCGGCACCCAGAGTTGACGGTTGTTTTCAGCCGACAGGCGTACCGCCACCCATTTGCCGAAGTGCGGCGAGCTGCGACGGATATCCACCGCCACATCGAGTACTTCACCGGCGATGACTCGCACCAGCTTGCCTTGGGTATTCTCCAGCTGATAGTGCAGGCCGCGCAGTACACCTTTTTGCGAGCGGGAATGGTTGTCCTGAACGAACTGGGTGTTCAGGCCGGTTGCCTCTGCAAAAGCCTTGGCATTGAAGCTTTCATAGAAAAAGCCTCGCTCGTCACCAAATACCTTGGGCTCAATGATCAGAACACCGGGCAGGTCGGTGGTGACTACATTCATGGGGTCTCTCCAGCAAAGTGAATTTGTTGCGGCCGTGGCCGGGAATCATTCAGTACCGATAACACTCAGGCGATCAGGTCGTGGGGGGCGGTGAAACCGAGCCGTTGCCCTTGATAGCTGCCGTCCTGCACGTGCTGGCACCATTCCTGGTTGTCCAGGTACCACTGCACGGTCTTGCGCAGGCCGCTGGCGAAGGTTTCTTGTGGTACCCAGCCCAGTTCGCGCTCGATCTTGCCGGCGTCGATGGCGTAGCGCAGGTCATGACCGGGACGGTCCTGGACGTAGGTGATCAGGTCGGCGAATTGTTTCACACCTTCAGGTTTTTGTGGCGCCAGTTCTTCCAGCAGTTGGCAGATGCCGCGCACCACGTCGATGTTTGTCTGTTCATTGTGGCCGCCGATGTTGTAGGTCTCGCCGACCACGCCTTCGGTCACCACCTTGAGCAGGGCGCGGGCGTGGTCTTCGACGAACAGCCAGTCGCGCACTTGCAGGCCGTTGCCGTACACCGGCAGCGGTTTTCCGGCCAGGGCGTTGAGGATCACCAGCGGGATGAGTTTTTCCGGGAAGTGGAACGGCCCGTAGTTGTTCGAGCAGTTGGTCACCAGTACCGGCAGGCCGTAGGTGCGCTGCCAGGCGCGGACCAGGTGGTCGGACGCGGCCTTGCTGGCGGAGTAGGGCGAGCTGGGGGCGTAGGGCGTGGTTTCGGTGAACAGGTCGTCGACGCCGTGCAGGTCGCCGTACACCTCGTCGGTGGAAATGTGGTGGAAACGCAAGGCGCTTTTTTCCGTCGGCGGCAGGGCCTGCCAGTAGGCGCGGGTGGCTTCCAGCAGGCTGTAGGTGCCGACGATGTTGGTCTGGATGAAGTCCGACGGACCGTCGATGGAGCGGTCGACATGGGACTCGGCGGCCAGGTGCATGATCGCCTGGGGCTGGAAACGCGCGAGCAGGGCGCTGACGCTGGCCTGGTCGACGATATCGGCCTGGACGAACTCGTAGCGGGTGTCGGCGGCGATACTCGAAAGCGACTCCAGGTTGCCTGCGTAGGTCAGCTTGTCGAGGTTGAGCACCTCGTGTTCGGTGTTGCGGATCAGGTGGCGAATCAGTGCCGATCCAATAAAGCCGGCACCGCCGGTAACGAGAATGCGCATATGGGTAGGCCTTCTTCCCTAAAACATGGAGTCGCGAATGGAGCATAGCTTGTCGGCAGCCAGCGGCCGCTGCAAGGGCCGCCGATGTCTGGCCCGGGTATTGGCATCCTGTTTACCTTCCCTGGAGCAGTGAAGCCCTTGTCGGCTGCCCGGGCCAGGGGGTTGCGTAACGCCTGGCGCGGTGGCGATATACGCATCTGACAATAATTCCAGGGGTCGTTCCATGTTGCTCGCCACGTTGATTCACCGCGCCAGTCTGCCCGGTCCGCAAGTCACCCCGCAGCAGGCGCTGGACCTGCTCGAAGTGCACTACGGCCTTGGCGGCACGCTGCAATCGTTGGGCAGCCAGCAGGATCTCAACTACCGGCTCGACAGTCCCCGGGGGCGTTTTGTCCTGAAGATCTGCCGTGGCGACTACGCCGCCCTGGAATTGCAGGCGCAACATGCGGCGCTCAAGCACCTGGGCAGCCACCCCGAGCTGCACGTACCCCGGGTGATCCCGGCGAAGAACGGCGCCGACCTGCTGTCCCTGGAAGTCGACGGCCAGGCGCTGCATGTGCGCCTGTTCGACTACATCGAAGGCCAGCCGCTGACCCACCTCAAGCACCTGGGCCCCGAGCTGGCGGCCGGCTTCGGCCGGTTGTGCGGGCAGATGGACCTGGCCCTGGCGGACTTCCAGCACCCGGGCCTGGAACGCACCCTGCAATGGGACGCGCGCCACGCCCATAGCCTGATCGATCACCTGTTGCCGGTGATCGCCGACGAACTGCAACGCCGCCTGATCGCCGAAGTGGCCGAGCAGGCCGAGCGCCGTGTGCAGCGCCTGGCCGAGCAGTTGCCGGTGCAGGCGATCCACCTGGACATCACCGACGACAACGTGGTCTGGCAGCGTGACGCCCAGCGCCACTGGCAGGTACAGGGGGTGATCGATTTCGGCGACCTGATCCGCACCTGGCGCATCACTGACCTGTCGGTGACCTGCGCGGCGCTGCTGCACCATGCCGAGGGTGATCCGTTCTGCATCCTGCCGGCGGTCCGCGCCTATCACGCGATCAATCCACTGCAGCAGGCCGAGTTGCTGGCGCTGTGGCCGCTGATCGTCGCCCGCGCCGCGGTGCTGGTGCTCAGTGGCGAACAGCAGGTGAGCATCGACCCGGGCAACCAGTACAGCCGCGACAACCTGAGCCACGAATGGGAGATCTTCCGCGTCGCCACCTCGGTGCCGTTCGAGTTGATGGAAGCGGCGATCCTCGGAGCGGTAGGGCTGACGCTGCCGGCCATCGCCGGCGAAGGTTTCGCCCCCTTGCTGCCGGGCTTGGTGGGGCGTGAGTTCGCCCTGATCGACCTGGGCGTGCTCAGCCCGCATTTCGAGGCCGGCAACTGGGAGCAGCCGGAGATCGATACCCGGCTGTTGCAGCAGGCCGCGGCGGCCCATGGATTGGCGGCCAGTCGCTACGGGCAGTACCGCCTGTCCCGGACCTGCCCGGACAGTGCCGTCGAGCCGGACACCTTCCCGTTGCACGTGCAGTTGCAGGTACCGTCGGGCACGGCGGTCGAAGCGCCTTTTGCCGGGGTGCTGCACCGCGCCACCGACGGTGCGTTGCGCCTCGATGGCCCGCAATTGAGTGTGCGGCTGTGGGGCGTCACGCCCTCGGTGCATGCCGGCGCGGCACTGGTCAAAGGCCAGGTGCTGGGGGCGGTGGATGGCGGGCTCAAGGTCCAGCTGTGCCGTGGCGCGCAGCTCGATCCGCCGCTGTTCTGCACGCCCTCGCGGGCCGCGGCATGGCAGGCGCTGTGCCCGTCGCCGGCGGCGCTGCTGGGCCTGGCCTGCGACGCCGAGCCGGAGCTCGACTCGCAAGCCTTGCTGGCGCGCCGCGATGCCAGTTTCGCCCGTTCGCAGAAGCACTATTACGTCGACCCGCCACGCATCGAGCGCGGCTGGCGCAACCACCTGATCGACATGCAGGGCCGTTCCTACCTGGACATGCTCAACAACGTCGCGGTGCTCGGTCACGGCCACCCGCGCATGGCCGCCGAGGCCGCGCGTCAGTGGTCGCTGCTCAACACCAACTCGCGTTTCCACTACGCGGCGATTGCCGAGTTCTCCGAGCGCTTGCTGGAGCTGGCGCCGGACTCGATGGACCGGGTGTTCCTGGTCAACAGCGGCAGCGAGGCCAACGACCTGGCGATCCGCCTGGCCTGGGCCTACAGCGGCGGGCGCGACCTGCTCAGCGTGCTGGAGGCCTATCACGGCTGGACGGTGGGCGCGGATGCGGTGTCTACCTCGATCGCCGACAACCCCCAGGCCCTGAGCAGCCGCCCGGACTGGGTGCATCCGGTGACCGCGCCCAATACCTATCGCGGCGAGTTCCGCGGCCAGGACAGCACCGCGGACTACGTGCGCAGCGTCGAACACAACCTGGCCAAACTGGCGGAGCAGGATCGCCAATTGGCCGGTTTCATCTGCGAGCCGGTGTATGGCAACGCCGGCGGCATCGCCCTGCCGCCGGGTTACCTGAAGCAGGTCTATGCGCTGGTCCGCGCCCAGGGCGGGGTGTGCATCGCCGACGAGGTGCAGGTCGGTTACGGGCGCATGGGCACGTTCTTCTGGGGCTTCGAAGAGCAGGGCGTGGTGCCGGACATCATCACCATGGCCAAAGGCATGGGCAACGGCCAGCCGCTGGGGGCGGTGATCACCCGCCGGGAGATTGCCGAAGCGCTGGAGGCCGAAGGTTATTTCTTCTCCTCGGCCGGCGGCAGCCCGGTGAGTTGCCGGATCGGCATGGCGGTGCTGGACGTGATGCAGGAAGAAAAACTCTGGGAAAACGCCCAGGTGGTCGGTGGCCACTTCAAGCAGCGCCTCGAAGCCCTGATCGAGCGTTATCCGCTGGTGGGCGCGGTGCATGGCTCGGGGTTCTACCTCGGCCTGGAGCTGATCCGCGATCGCCAGACCCTGGAGCCGGCCACGCAGGAGACCGCGATGTTGTGCGATCGCCTGCGCGAGCTGGGGATCTTCATGCAGCCCACCGGCGATGACCTGAACATCCTCAAGATCAAGCCGCCGATGGTCACCACGCGCCAGAGCGTCGATTTCTTTGTCGACATGCTGGCCAAGGTGCTGGAGGAGGGGCTCTAGGCCCCACTCGAATGCCCTGCATTCGGATCGCGAGCAAGCTCGCTCCTACATAGAAAGGCATGCCCTGCAGGAGCGAGCTTGCTCGCGATAGCGTCCGCACTGACACCCCTTAACCCCTATAAATATCGATAATAATCGATGTTTGTAGGGGTTAATTCTTTGGTTGTTTATTTTTAAGCTTTTAAAGTCGATTTTTATCGGATATAAAGTCATCCCTATCAGGACAGGCTTAAGCCGCGCCTGACCATTCCCTTTTTTGTCATCGACCGATGCCACCCTCGGTCCTTTGCTGCTGCCCAGGAGATGATCCATGAGCCGTATCGTTACCGTCGCCGCAACCCAGATGGCCTGTTCCTGGGACCTCGAAGCCAATATCGAGACCGCGGAAAAGCTGGTCCGCGAGGCCGCCGCCAAAGGCGCGCAGATCATCCTGATCCAGGAACTGTTCGAGGCCCCGTACTTCTGCCAGAAGCCGAACCCGGACTACCTGCAGCTGGCGACCCCAGTGGCAAGCAATACGGCCATCGCGCACTTCCAGAAAGTCGCCAAGGAGCTGCAGGTGGTGCTGCCGATCAGCTTCTATGAGCTGGCCGGGCGGGCGCGTTTCAACAGCATCGCGATCATCGACGCCGACGGCAGCAACCTCGGGATTTATCGTAAAAGCCACATCCCGGACGGCCCCGGCTATCACGAAAAGTACTACTTCAATCCGGGCGACACCGGCTTCAAGGTGTGGAACACTCGCTACGCGAAAATCGGCGTGGGCATCTGCTGGGACCAGTGGTTCCCGGAGTGCGCCCGCAGCATGGCCCTGCAGGGTGCGGAGCTCCTGTTCTACCCGACCGCCATCGGCAGCGAGCCCCACGACAAGAGCATTTCGTCCCGCGACCACTGGCAGCGCGTGCAACAAGGCCACGCCGGCGCCAACCTGATGCCGCTGATCGCCAGCAACCGCATCGGCAACGAAGAGCAGGACGGCTACGACATCACCTTCTACGGCTCGTCGTTCATCGCCAACCAGTTCGGCGAGAAGGTTGAAGAACTGAACGAGACTGAAGAAGGTATTCTTGTCCACAGTTTCGACCTCGACGAGCTGGAACACATTCGCAGCGCCTGGGGTTCGTTCCGCGACCGTCGGCCGAACCTGTACAGCGCGATCAAAACCCTCGACGGTTCCCTGGAGTCCTGAACCCATGACCACTTTGCACAGCACCCCTCGCGCCGACGGCTTCTACATGCCCGCCGAGTGGGCGACGCAGACCCAGACCTGGATGATCTGGCCCGAGCGCCCGGACAACTGGCGCCTGGGCGGCAAGCCGGCGCAAGCCGCGCACGTAGCGGTGGCCAAGGCCATCGCCCGCTTCGAACCGGTGACCGTGGCGGTCTCCGCGGGCCAGTATGAAAACGCCCGGGCCCGCCTGGACGTGCCGAATATCCGCTTGGTGGAGATGTCCAGCGACGACGCCTGGGTCCGCGATACCGGCCCGACCTTCGTCATCAACGACCAGGGCGAAGTCCGTGGCGTGAACTGGGATTTCAACGCCTGGGGCGGTTTCGACGGCGGCCTGTATTCGCCGTGGAACCGTGACTCGCAGGTGGGCGGCAAGATCCTCGAGATCGAGCGCAGTCCACGTTACCGTACCGAGGGCTTCGTGCTCGAAGGCGGCTCGATTCACGTCGACGGCGAAGGCACGGTGATCACCACCGAAGAATGCCTGCTCAACCGCAATCGCAACCCGCACATGAACCGTGCCGAGATCGAAGCGGTGCTCAGCGCCAACCTGGCTGTGGATAAAGTCATCTGGCTGCCGGATGGCCTGTACAACGACGAAACCGATGGCCATGTGGATAACTTCTGCTGCTACGTGCGTCCGGGCGAAGTATTGCTGGCCTGGACCGACGACCCGCAGGACCCGAACTACCCGCGCTGCCAGGCGGCGCTGAAAGTGCTGCAAGACAGCACCGACGCCAAGGGTCGCCCGTTCACGGTGCACAAGATGCCGATTCCCGGACCGCTGTACGCCACCGAAGAAGAGTGCACGGGCGTCGACCCGGTGGATGGCACCCAGGAGCGTAATCCGTCGGTGCGCCTGGCCGGTTCCTATGTGAACTTCCTGATCGTCAACGGCGGCATCATTGCTCCGAGTTTCGACGATCCGCTGGATGCCCAGGCCAAGGAAATCCTGCAGAACCTGTTCCCGCAACACGAAGTGGTGATGGTGCCGGGTCGCGAGTTGTTACTGGGGGGCGGAAATATCCATTGCCTTACCCAACAGCAACCGGCGCCGCACAAGGTTTGAGTGTTGTTGTAACAGCCCGTGACGCCTGATTGACGGGCGGTTACATGGATCCAATCCGGCGTCGCCCGGCAAGCCCGCAGCCCTGATGGACTGCGGGTTTTTTTGGATCCGGAAGCTGGCAATTGCGGGACCTTGGCATAGCTCTTGTATCTCTCGCGAGGTCAATCCGAGGCCGGTGGAACTGCGATGTTCTGTCATAAACCTTGGATAAGTTAGCCGCTCACAAACCGGGAGAGAACGCTGGAAATGAATAGGGTCAGCGAGCGGACTTCCGCAATAAATAGCGAGTCGCTTCAGGTTCTGGCGCAATGGTTGAAGTGCAATGGAACGCGACAGGTCCGGGAAACCGACCCGCGCCGGATGATCCTCGATCGTTACCCTGCTGGTTTGTTCAGCGAGGCCGAACTCGAAGCGCTGTGGGATGTGCTGGAAGGATAAGCAGACAACGGATTGGTAAAAGCGCTGCCCGGATGGCAGCGCTTTTTTTTGCCTTTTTAAAATGCCCGCGCCAACCCATTCGCTGCGATTTCTCCCGTAGGAGCGAGGCTTGCCCGCGAAGGGCACGCGCGGTCTGCCTGGGGCACCGCGTTATCGTTTTTCGCGAGCAAGCTTCGCTCCTACGGAAAAGGTGGTGCTGGTTTTTTCGCGTAGGAGCGAGGCTTGCCCGCGAAGGGCACGCGCGGTCTGCCTGGGGCACCGCGTTATCGTTTTTCGCGAGCAAGCTTCGCTCCTACGGAAAAGGTGGTGCTGGTTTTTTTGCGTAGGAGCGAAGCTTGCCCGCGAAGGGCACGCGCGGTTTGCCTGGGGTACCGCGTTATCGTTTTTCGCGAGCAAGCTTCGCTCCTACGGGACGGCGGGGCGTTTGTTCGCTTAGAAGCTGTAGGTACCGGTTACCACCAGGCTGCGTGGATCGCCGAACTGGATCTGCCCGGCGCTGGTGGCCGAGGAGTAATACGTGCGGTCGCTGATGTTGTTCAGCGCGGCCCGCAGGTCCCAGTCCTTCTGCCGGAAGCCGGCCAGGGCGTCCCAGCGGCCATAACCCGGAAGCATCACGGTGTTGGCGTTATCGGCATAACGATCGCCCACCAGGGTCAGGCCGGTCTCGGCGTACCAGCCCATTTCCGGCTTCCAGGTCACGAACAGGCTGCCATTGCGCTTGGCCACGTTGTTCACCCGGTTGCCCTCGTCACCGTTGTTGCTCTTGACCACCGTCGCGTCCTGCAGGCCGATGCCGCCGCGGATCGACCAGTTGCCGACGATCTTGCCGGCGGCGGTCAGTTCCACGCCGCGGGAGCGCTGCAGGCCGGTCAGCAGGATCACGTTCGGGTCTTCCACGCTGCGGCTGCGACGGTTGTAGAGTTCCAGCTCATAGACCGCAAGCGTGGTGCTGAAGCGGTCGTCGAGCCAGTCGCTCTTGACCCCGATTTCCTTCTGCCGGGTGCGCTCGGGACTCAGGTCGTTGCTGTTGCCGTTGGCATTGGGGGTGATGCCGATCAGGCCACCGCCGACCGGCGAGAAGCTCTTGCTCCAGGAGGCGTAGAAGGAGTGGTTCTCCAGCGGGGTCCAGACCACGCCCAGGCGCGGGCTGGTGCTGTGGCTGTCGCGGTCGTCCTTGATATCCAGCAGTTTGTTGTGGGTCTCGACGTTGAAGTTGTCGTAGCGCAGGCCCGCGAGCACTTGCCACTGATCGTTCAGGCGCAACTGGTCCTGGACATACACGGCGCGGCTTTCCACCTCGCTGTGGTTGTAGCTGGACGCCACCATTTTCCCGGTATGCCGCATGTTTTTATCCGGGTTGAACGGGGCCAGGGACGGCACGGCCTGGCCACCGGCGCTGACCGCCGCTGTGGTATAGAGCTTCGGATCGCGTCGCTGGCTGCCCAGCTCGACACCCGTCAGCACCCGGTGCTCGAGGCCGAAGGTATCGAAGGTGCCTTCGACTTCGAGGTTGTTGTAGAGGTTGCGGGTGTTCAGGTCCTGCTGCCAGCGCTGGCGGTTCACCCGCTTGGTGCGGCTGTCGTAGCCGGTCTGGTAGGTGTTGTCGAAATCGCTGTTGAGCTTGAACAGGCTCAGGGTATGGCGCAGTTGCCAGTTGTCGTTCAGCTCGTAGCTGAGCTTGGAGCGCAGCGACTGGGACTTGTCGTCGATGTAGTCGCGCGGGTCGCCGTACGTGGTGTCGCGACTCACGTCCGCCGGGCGCCCGTCGATCCCCGGGACGCCACGGTCCGGCGTGCGGTTGTAGCGGCTGTACTCGTACTGCACCAGCCAGTTCAGGTCCGGCGTCAGCTGCCAGCTCATGGACGGCGCGAACAGCTGGCGACTGCCACTGACGCCGTCGCGGAAGCTGTTGTTGTCCTGGTTGCCCATGTTCAGGCGCAGGCTGATGTTCTCGCTGGGGTCGGCGCTGAGGTCGGCATACAGGCTGCGCAGGTCTTCGCTGCCGCCTTTGACTTCGACGCTGGAGTGGCGGCCGAACTGCGGCAGCTTGCTCACCCGGTTGACGATCCCGCCCTGGCTGCCACGGCCGTAAAGCACCGCCGCCGGGCCCTTGAGCACCTCGATGCGCTCGATGTTGTGCAGGTCACGCACGTACTGGCTGTCGTCACGGACGCCGTCGAGGTAGAAGTCGTTGCTGGCGTCGAAACCGCGAATACGCAGGCTGTCGAAGCGGGTGTCGGCGCCGCTGCTGACGTTGGGAATGCCGCTCAAGGCCGTGCCCAGGTCGTTGATGCCGTAGTCCAGCAGGTTGCTGGTCTTCACCGAGTCGATGGCTTGCGGCACGTAGCGCACTGGCGTGGCGGTGCGGGTCGCGGTGCTGACTTCCTTGACCCGTGGGTCGTCGGCATCGACTTCCGCGCTGATGGCGGTAGCCGGCAGGGTGGTCGGGGCGGCGCAGGTGAAACCGGCCGTCAGCGAGGCGCAAAAGCCAAGGGTGAGGGGAGTCAGGCGGAAGGGGGCAGGCATGGAAAAACGCATCCAGAAGGGGAAAGAAACAGTCGGCGCGAATGGTAATGCTTGCTATTTACTTTCGTTAATTATTCTTGAAAAGTTCCCTGGGCGGATTGTTTCAATTTGTGTCTTGATTGAAATGCAGTGGATACACGGCCGATTCGACCGATTCCCGAAACAGACTAAAAGCCATTCCAGCGTTTTTCGCCGTGGGCCACAGGCATAGTCTGCCGCCATCGAATTTATCGGCCTTTGTCCCGGAGCCTTGCATGTCGGCAGCGACCCTTCATTACATCTACGATCCTTTGTGCGGCTGGTGCTACGGCGCCAAACCGCTGGTGCAGGCGGCCCAGGCAGTGCTGCCGGTGGTAGCCCATGGCGGCGGCATGATGACCGGGCGCAACTGCCAGCAGGTTTCGCCGCAACTGCGCGACTACGTCATGCCCCATGACCGGCGCATTGCCGAATACACCGGACAGCCGTTCGGCGAGGCTTACTTCGAAGGTTTGCTGCGCGATCATTCGGCGGTCTTCGATTCGGCCCCGCCGATTGCCGCGGTACTGGCGGCGCAGGCGCTCGCCGGGCGCGGCCTGGAGTTGCTCGGGCGCTTGCAGACGGCCCACTACGTCGAAGGGCGCCGCATCGCCGATGTCGATGTTCTGTTGGAACTCGCCGAAGGCCTGGGCTTTGAGCGCGGCGAGTTCGAGGAAGCCTTCGAGTACGCCGCGGCGAACAGCTTGAACGAGCACATCAAGGCCAGCCGTGCCTTGTTGGCCCGGGTCGGTGGCCAGGGTTTTCCGACCCTGGTGCTGGAGCAGGACGGTCAGTTCAGGCTGCTCGATATCAGCCCCTGGCTGGGCAAGCCGCAGGCGTTCGCCGCCTGGCTGAGCGAAGCCTTCGGTTCGCCAGAGGTCGAGCTTTCACCTAGCCTGCAGGCCTGTGGTCTGAACGGTTGCGCCCTTTGAACCCCCACTTAATTTGCGGAGTCGCCCATGGATAACCTGGCACTGATCAAAAGCACTTACGAAGGCGCCAACTCCCAGGAGAACGCGAAAAACACCGCCGCCGCCCTGGCTGCGGATGCGCGCTGGACCGAAGCGGCAGGTTTTCCCTACGCCGGCACCTACGTCGGCTTCGATGCCGTGGTGGAGAATGTCTTCAAGCGCCTGGCCACCGAGTGGGAGGGGTTTGCCTTCACTGTCGAGAACTATGTGGCCCAGGGCGACAAGGTGTTCGCCTACGGCAACTACAGCGGCGTCTATAAAGCCACGGGCAAACCGCTGAATGCCCGCGTGGCCCATTTGTGGACGTTGAAAGATGGCAAGGTCACGCACTTCGAACAGTTCGTCGACAGCCATACCGTGCAACTGGCCATCAAGGATCGTTAAGTTCTTAGACGATTTTTGCCTATTTTCAGACGATTCTTGAAATTGACACACTGTTCAGGGCGCGGATAGGATTCGCGCCAACGCCTGTGGCCAACGGCCATGACCTTCCAATAATAAAAGGCCCACCGCGATTTTTCGTGGGTGGGTCTTTTTGTTTTGGCCTGAAAAAAGAGCGCCTAAGCGCCGTTTCCAAGGAGCACCACAGCGCGTCATCAACCCGTAATAAGGAAAATAAAATGTTGAACAAGCGGATCGGTCTGATCGCACTGGGGATTCTGAGCAGTACTCAAGTTATGGCTAACGACCAGGCTGAGTCCAAGGGCTTTGTCGAAGACAGCAGCCTGAAAATTCTGCTGCGCAACGCCTACATCAATCGCGACAAGAAGAACGGTAACGATGACCAGCGTGAGTGGGGTCAAGCGGCCATCGGTACCTTCTCGTCGGGCTTCACCCAAGGCACCGTCGGCGTGGGCGTCGATGCCTTCGGCCTGTACGGCCTGCGCCTGGATAAAGGCAGCCACAGCGGCGGCCAGGGCATCGACTTCTTCAAGCCAAGCGAAGGCGGCAACAAGAGCCCGGCAGGCGACCTGGCCAAGGCCGGCGCCGCGGTCAAATTCCGCCTGTCCAACACCGTCCTGACCTACGGTGACCAGATGCCGGCCCTGCCGGTACTGAGCTACGACAATGGGCGTCTGCTGCCGGAAAGCTACACCGGTACCCTGATCACCTCCAAAGAGATCAAGGGCCTGGAGCTGAACGCCGGTCGTTTCACCGCCGAGTCGCGCAAGAGCGCCGAAGGCCGTGACAGCGGTGGCCTGAAGTCGATCAACGTATTGGGCGGCAGCTACCAGTTCACCGAACAGTTCAAGGGCTCGCTGTACGCTTCCGACGTCGAAGACGTGCTGAAGAAGCAGTACGTGAACCTGAACTACGTGTTCCCGTTGGCCACCGACCAGTCCCTGACCTTCGACTTCAACGGTTATCGCACCAAGCTGGACAAGTCCTACGCCGAGTTCAAAGAAGCAGGTGGCCAGGACAACAAGATCTGGAGCCTGGCAGCCACCTACGCCACCGGCCCGCACTCCTTCACCCTGGCGCACCAGCGCAGCACCGGCGACAGCAACCTGGGCTACGCCTACGGCGGCTACCAGAAAGAGCAGCACCGTGTGGGCGACGGTGGCAACACCATCTACCTGGCGAACTCCTACTGGTCCGACTTCAACGCGGAAGACGAGCGCAGCTGGCAGCTGGGCTACGGTCTGGACTTCGGCGCCTTCGGCGTACCGGGCCTGACCTACAACCTGGCCTATGTGCGTGGTGACAACATCACCGCCACCAACAGTGAGGGCGCCACCACCACCGGCGGTACCGAGCGCGAAATCTTCAACCAGTTCAAGTACGTGGTCCAGAGCGGCCCGGCCAAGGACCTGAGCGTCAAGGTGCGTAGCTCGATCCTGCGTGTATCGCAGAAATCCAGTGGCTACAACGACAGCGGTAACGAACTGCGTGTGTTCGTCGACTACCCGATCAACGTGTTCTGATAAACGCCTGATCGCGGCCTGATACTGGGCCGGCAATAGCAAAAGCCCCGACTGGTTCGGGGCTTTTTTGTGGGTGTTGCCCCGTCCTGAACAGCACCGCGGCTCCCTGTAGCCGCTGCCGCCAGGCTGCGATCGGGCGCGAAGCGCACGTTGAGGATTTGGGGCCGCTTTGATTTGTCAGGTCACTCAGGGCTGTTGCGCCTGAAAGCTCTGCAGATAAGCCAGCAGATTATCGATCTTCTCCTGATCGCTCAGCCCCCAGAAGATCATCCGCGTACCGGGCACCACTTTTTTTGGATCTTCCAGGTAGGCCACCAGCTTGTCGCGGGTCCAGACGATGCCGGAGGACTTCATCGCGTCGGAGTAGTGATAGTCCGCCACGCTCCCTGCAGTGCGCCCGAAAATGCCATTGAGCTGCGGTCCGAAAGAGCTGCGCACCGAAGGCCCGATATTGTGGCAGCCACCGCAGATGCGCTTGAACAGCTTGCCACCGGCCTCGGCATCGCCCACCGCTTCTGCCTGGGCGTGGAGCGACAGCAGGCTAAGCATCAGGGCCAAGGTCAGGGCGGCGGTGTTTTTCATGTTCGGCTCCGGATCGGGTGTGGCGGGTGGCAGAAAACGCGGGGGCTATTTGAGCATGGTTGGCAGGTGTTGGGGATGGCCATCAGGGGAAAGGGACGTGGTAATGCCACAACCTCCTGGCCTTGTGTCGTGTCGGGGCCCGGCGGCGCACGTCCGACGGGGCGCACTATACTTTTCAGAAGATTTGCCCCGGGGATAGAGGCAATGTTCCAGCAGGCTTGGGAGGAGGGTTAGGCATCGGTGTGGCGCTGCGGTTGGGCGACGTTGCGTTTGCATGGCCACAGAACAACCGGCACAGGAAGACGAGAAAATGGCGATAGCAATCATCCTGGTTCTAGTCGTTGTCGCTTCGGTGCTGTTTCACCTGCTTGCTCCCTGGCACATGACGCCGGCTGCCTCCAACTGGGGGTCGATAGACACCACGCTGCTGATCACCCTGGTCATCACCGGAATCTTTTTCATCGCCATCACGCTGTTCATGGCCATCGCCGTGATTCGCTTCCGTCATCGCGAAGGTGCCCGGGCGCACTACCAGCCGGAAAGCCGGAAGCTGGAAGGGTGGCTGGTCATCCTCACTTCATTGGGCATCATCGGCATGCTCGCGCCCGGCCTGGTGGTCTACAACGATTTCGTCCAGGTGCCGCAAGAGGCTACCCAGCTCGAAGTGGTTGCCCAGCAGTGGCAGTGGGCGTTTCGCTTTCCCGGGCGTGACGGAAAACTCGGCAAGGCGGATGTCAAATGGATCGATCCCGGCAATCCCTTCGGTCTTGATCGCAATGACCCTGCCGGGCAGGACGATGTACTGATCATGAACAATGAAGTGCGCCTGCCCATCGATCGGCCGGTAAAAGTCCTGCTGCGGGCAAAGGATGTACTGCACGATTTCTATATTCCGCAGATGCGCGCGAAGATGGACATGGTGCCGGGCATGGTGTCCCACTTCTGGTTCACCCCGACCCGGCTCGGCAAGTTTGAAGTGCTGTGCGCCGAGTACTGTGGCCTGGGCCACTACAACATGCGCGGCCATCTGGTCGTCGAGGAGCAGGGCGCTTTCGACCAATGGTTCGCCAGCCAGCCGACCTTTGCCCAGACGCTGACGAACGTCGCCACGCCGAGCCGGGACAGCCTGCTGGAAAAAGGCCGCCAACTGGTGGAAAGCCATGGCTGCCGCGCCTGCCATAGCCAGGACGGCAGCACCAGCCTGGGCCCGGGCTGGAAGGACCTGTACGGCCGCTCGGAGCAGTTGGCCGATGGCACCCGCGTCCAGGTCGACGAAGCCTACCTCAAGGAGTCGATTCTCGAGCCGCAGGCCAGGCTGGTCCAGGGCTATCCGCCGGTCATGGTGGCCTATACTTTCACTCAAGATGAACTGGCCGCCGTGGTGGCTTTCATCAAGTCGCTGAGTGCCGTGGGGCAGAAAGAACAAGGCCCTGCAGACGCACAGAATGAGCTGGCGGCGCAGGGACAGCGGCTGGCCGAATCGCTGGGTTGCCTGGCCTGCCACAGCGTCGATGGCAGCCAGGGTATCGGCCCGGGCTGGCAGGGTTTGTACGGCAAGACGCAAACCCTGGCCGATGGTTCTCAGATCAAGGTCGATGAGGGCTACCTGAAGGATTCCGTGCGCCAACCCGGCGCTGCGATCGTCAAGGGTTACGCCGCGGTGATGCCGACCTTTACCCCCAATGACAAGGAACTGGACGCCCTGATCGCCTTCATCAAGTCGAAAGCTGCTGTCGACGCGGATGCCGGCAAGGTGGAATCGGGCAGGTCACCGTAACTAGCCGGAAATGCTCCGAAACTTAGCGGAGGATGACCTGATGGCTTATGTCGAGCATGCAGAAACAGAAGTCCTGCACGAACCGAAGAGCTTCTTCACGCGCTATATCTGGAGCCAGGACCACAAGGTCATCGCCATCCAGTATTCCTTGACGGCGATCTCCGTGGGGCTCGTCGCCCTGGTGCTGTCCGGCCTGATGCGCATGCAGATCGGCTTTCCCGGCAGCCTCGAGTTCATGGACGCCAGCACCTATTACCAGGCGATGACCCTGCACGGCATGATCATGGTCATCTACCTGCTGACGGCCCTGTTCCTGGGCGGCTTCGGCAACTATCTGATTCCGCTGATGATTGGCGCCCGGGACATGGTCTTCCCCTACGTCAACATGCTGAGCTTCTGGTTCTACCTGCTCTCGGTCCTGGTGCTGCTTTCCAGCTTCTTCGTCCCGGGCGGGCCCACCGGGGCGGGCTGGACACTCTATCCGCCGCAATCCATCACCCGGGGCACCCCAGGGACCGAATGGGGCATCGTGTTGATGCTGGTATCGCTGGCGATCTTCATCGTCGCCGCCACCATGGGCGGGCTGAACTATGTGACCACGGTGCTGCAGGCCCGTACTCGCGGCATGACGCTGTTTCGCATGCCGCTGTCCGTCTGGGGCATCTTCATGGCCTCGATCCTGGCCCTGCTGGCCTTTCCGGCCTTGTTCGTCAGCGCGGTGATGATGCTGTTCGACAGGCTGCTGGGCACAAGCTTCTTCATGCCGGCGGTGATTTCCATGGGGCAGCAGCTCGCGCATCAGGGTGGCAGCCCGATCCTGTTCCAGCATCTGTTCTGGTTCTTCGGCCATCCGGAGGTCTACATCGTCGCCCTGCCGGCGTTCGGCTTGGTCTCCGATCTGATCAGCACCCACGCGCGCAAGAACATCTTCGGTTACCGCATGATGGTGTGGGCCATCATTGCCATCGGCGTGCTGAGCTTCGTGGTCTGGGCGCACCACATGTACGTCAGCGGGATGAACCCGTACTTCGGCTTCTTTTTCGCCGCCACCACCTTGATCATCGCCGTGCCGACCGCGCTGAAAGTCTACAACTGGGTGCTGACCCTGTGGCATGGCGACATCCACCTGACGGTGCCGATGCTGTTCGCCCTGGCCTTTATCGTCACCTTCCTGGTCGGTGGCCTCACCGGGTTGTTTCTCGGCAACGTGATTGTGGATATCCCGCTGTCGGACACCTACTTCGTGGTGGCCCACTTCCATATGGTCATGGGGGTCGCGCCGATACTGGTGATATTTGGCGCCATCTATCACTGGTTTCCGAAGATCACCGGGCGCCTGATGAACGACACCCTGGGCAAGCTGCATTTCTGGATAACTTTCCTGGGTACTTACTGCATCTACTTCCCCATGCACTACCTGGGCCTGCTGGGCATGCCTCGGCGCTATTACGCCTGGCAGAACTACAACTTCATCCCGCAATCGGCGCAGCAGCTGAATGCGTTCATCACCGTTGTCGCGCTGACGGTCGGGGTATGCCAGCTGTTGTTCCTCTTCAACCTGGCCTGGAGCGCCTTCAAAGGCAAGCCGGCGGGCCCGAACCCATGGGGGGCGGCCAGCCTGGAATGGCAGACGCCGGACACCCCGCCCGTACATGGCAACTGGGGGCCGGAGCTGCCGGTGGTGCACCGTTGGGCCTATGACTACAGCGTGCCCGGGATAGAGCAGGACTTCGTGCCACAGACGGTTTCTGCCCAGGAGCTGGAGCAGATGAGGCAGCGCAGCGCAGAAGCCAGAATCGCGGGCGAAAGACCATGAACGGGCCGCTATTGAAAAATACCGAAAGCGCCGGCGCCGGTGGCCGTTGGAGCCAGCCCCCCGACCACTCTCGGGGACCGGCAGGCCTGGACAGGGTGAAAGCCGCAAAAGTGGGCCTGCGCATGTTCCTGGTGGTGGTGACCTCGCTGTTCCTGCTGTTCCTGCTGGCCTTCATCGCGCGTTCGCAAATGGCGGACTGGCAGCCGCTGACCGAGCCCCTGGCGCCGCTGGCCAGTGCCCGGCAACTCTGGCTGAACACGCTCCTGCTGGTGCTGGGCAGTATCAGCCTGCAGTGGGCGCGGCTGGCCGCCCGTCGGGATGCATTGAACGGGGCCACCCTCGGCTTCGCCCTGGGCGGTGTCTTCGCGATCGCCTTTCTCGGGGGGCAACTCTGGGTCTGGAAGCAGTTCGTCGACTGGGGCTATTTCGTTTCCGCCAATCCGGCCAACAGCTTTTTCTATCTGCTGACCGGCGTACACGGGCTGCACCTGCTGGGAGGCCTGGTGGCCTGGGGCAGAGTCGGCGCCAGGTTCCTGCGCCGGGTTCCGCTGTCGCGACTGGCGTCCAGCGTGGAGCTCTGCGCGATCTACTGGCACTACCTGCTGGGGCTGTGGATCGTCCTCTTCGTCCTGCTGACCAGCACGCCGGAAACCTATCAAGCCATCGCCGCATTCTGCGGCCTGAGGTGAAGCCATGGCATTGCCCTCAGCAACCCCTCCGGAAAGCTCCGTCCCACCCCCACCCGATACGCTGGTAGCGGGGTGGAAGAGCATCGCCACCGACTGGGCCTCGGATCAGGATGTGTTCAAGCGGGTGCCCTGGGGCAAGGCGATGATGTGGATCTTCCTGCTCAGCGACACCTTCATCTTCACCTGCTTCCTGACCGGCTACATGTCGGTGCGCATCAGTGCCACCGTCCCCTGGCCGAACCCCAGCGAAGTGTTCGCCCTGACCATCGGCGGCGTTGAAATCCCCCTGATCCTGATCGCCATCATGACCTTCGTGCTGATCAGCAGCAGCGGCACCATGGCCATGGCCGTGAACTTCGCCTATCGCCGTGTACGCGGCAAATGCGCGGCCCTGATGTTGGCGACCGCGGCCTTCGGTGCGACCTTCGTCAGCATGCAGGCGTTCGAGTGGAGCAAGCTCATCGCCGAAGGCGTGCGCCCCTGGTCGAACCCCATGGGCGCCGCGCAGTTCGGCGCCAGTTTTTTCATGATTACCGGTTTCCACGGGCTGCATGTATCGGTCGGCGTCATCTACCTGTGCATCGTCGCCTTCAAGGTGTTGCGCGGAGACTACGAGCGCTCCGGCAACTATCAGATCGTCGAGATCGCCGGGTTGTACTGGCACTTCGTGGACCTGGTGTGGGTATTTATCTTCGCTTTCTTCTACTTATGGTGAGCCCGCAGAGGAGTACCGGCGATGGCACATGCACAAGGTCAACAGCATCCACTGAGCCTGTACCTGAAGATCTGGGGGCTGTTGTTCGTACTCAGTACCCTGTCCTACCTGGTCGACTACTTTCACTTCCAGGGCTACTTCAGGTGGTCGCTGATCCTGGTCCTCATGTTGTTGAAGGCCGGCCTGATCGTTTCCATCTTCATGCACATGGCCTGGGAGCGCCTGGCGATGGTCTACGCGATCCTCGTCCCGCCGTTGTGCCTGCTGGTGCTGGTTGGCCTGATGGCCGCCGAGGCGGACTACGTGTTTTCCACCCGGGGGATTTTCCTCGGGCAATGACCGGCTTCCGCCTCCGGCGTTCAAGCGCCGCAGCGTCCTATATCGTGCGCTTGAACTGATGCCATTTCTGCAGCCAGGCCACTACCCAGTGAGGCGCTGCTGCGCCGGTCCCGGCGACCTGCAGTTGCGGGTGATGGCTGATGACCTGATCCAGGATCGGCTCCTGAGCGGGTTCGACGTCCACGAAGAAAATGTGCTCGCCGTCCCTTACCGTCTTTTTCAAATTGCTGAAGTGGGCATTGGGCACCTGGATACCGAAGAAGCCGCCTTCCCAGATACAGAAGCCCAGGATCACGATCGCCAGAAAGATGAACGGCACCCAGCCTGCCGCGGACTCGGTCCAACCTGCCAGATAAGCACCGAGCAGTACCAATGCCGCGAGCGGTATGCCAATAACCGCGCCAATCTCACCGGAGTGAACGACATCCTGCTTCATGAGTGAGTTCACATCATGCAGGTGATGCTGTTCCACATCCGCATCCCGGTCGCTGAGCACATGTATCTGCTCGGTACTGATGCCGCTGGCTTCCAGCTCGCTTTCAACGGTTTCCAGCTCGTCGAGATTATCGCTGATGTAAAAATGCCGGTTCATGAGTCACCTCCTACTTCATCGTCGCAGAGGCCCCCATTTTTTCTGCAGTCGTTATCTGAAATTCCAGAGTGTTTTCCTGTTGCTCTGGATAACACCGCACGCTGATCGCTAGCTAAAAAAGTATAGCACCGCGCCTGTCAACGCCTTGCTGGAGGCCGCGGACTGCGGGCGTATGCAGTAATCGGAGGGGCATGGATCCGTCTGTCCGGATTCTGAATCTGCGTGGGTAATCGGGCGAGTGACGGCCGTTTGATCTGCCACGCCCTACAAAGACAAGGACGCCAATTGGCGCCCTTGTTTCAAGTTCTTCAAACGGTCGAATGACAGGCGAATGTCAGAGGTCGGAGGGACTATTTATAAAAAACATCGATCGTTGCGGTGGCGTTGAATTTCCCGAGAATCGCCTTGCTGGTTCGCCATTTCAGCTGAGCCAGGAAGTCGCTCACCACCACCTGATCACGGCTGTTCTCCACCAGGGTGAACTCTTTGTTGAAGGGTATGGCACTGCGGCCCTGTTGCTTGAGCAGGCTGATGCCCACCGATGAGTTGTTGTTCGGTACCAGGGTGTAGCCGTCTGTCGCGGTAGCGGCAACCGGAGTGAGCTGTGCGCTCAGCCCGTAAGCACTATTGCAGGTCTTGGCCGCGGTGATGCTGAACGGGATTTCCTTGATCACCTTGTCGGTTTGCGCCAAGGCGGCAGTGATACTGCCAAAGTCGACGGTCTTGGGGGAGACAGACAGGGTCGATGAGCAGGCGATATAGCGCATATAGTGCAAGCCGCCCAGTGACATGACAAAGTTGCTATTAGGGTTGGTGTTCATACCGCCCTTTCCATCCAACTGGAACGCGGGATACATCGGGGTTCCTGTCAGGCTTCCCTCCTTGCCTGGGCTGGGCGGGCTTTTTTTGGAGATAAAGAAGTTGAAGTTCAATGGGAAGGTTTGAGCTTTGTCCTTGCAACCGGCTGAAACGTAACAGCCTTCGAAAACGATGGGGAGTTCCACCCGACATCCCGCCAATTGAGTACAGCGCAGGTCGGTTCCGTTCAGGTGGATACCCACCTCCAGGTCGGGCCCCAATTTAGTGAGGCCTGGGTCGCGAGGGCTTAAATAAAAGTAAACGTATTCTTTGCCAGCCCCGGAGATGTCCTGCCAGCAGGTCATGCTGATGCTGTAGTTATCGGAGCGCCAGAGCACGGTATCCTTTGGCAGGCTATTGGGCACCGCAATGCTGGTGAAGATCATGATCGTATCGGCGGCCTGGGTGCCATCTTTTTTGCAGGCCAAGGCATAACTCTTCTGAGTAAGTATCAGTAGCAGGGCCAGTGAAACCAGTTGGTAGATCCTTTTCATCATGTGTCTCCATTGACCTTAGCGTTGAGCCGAACCGTGGCTTTTTTTCTCGGTGGATAGCGTTGTTCCATAGGGCCTCAGGTTGCCTGCGTCGCTGACGATCTGATAACGCAGGCTGGCGGGTTGGCAGGCCGGTATGTCGACGGGCTGTGTCGAGAACGGCGGGAGCATCAGGTGCTCGATCGGTTGGCCGCAGGGTTGGCCATTCGAGCCTATGGCTTCGATATCGCTAAGGGTCAGGTAGTAGGGGGATGGGTTGTCGGCGATGAGCCCGCCTGCGGTTTCTCTCTGCGTTTCCCAGGACAATCCGGCCATGGCTTCGTCCAGGGTGTTCTTCAGTGGTGGGCGGTAGAGCAGCTTGAAGCGGTGCCGCAAAGCGACGGTCATGGTGTGAGGCGTCTTGGCGGCCGGAGGCACGTCCAGGACGCTCAACAGAAGATAAGATTCGCGGTCAGTAGGCAGGCCTGTTCCCTGGTAGAAAATTTCCACGGTGGCTTTCTGTCCGCTGGAAATTTGCAGCAACGGTCTGGAGACCGCCAGGGGCAGTATCTGGCTGCGCCCAGACTCTTTCTCTCCCCAGTCCAGCGAAACTTGCGCCAGGGCGGCCTGCTTGCCGTCGTTGACCAGGGTTACCGCCATTCGCTGGCCCGTCATGATGAAGCGGTTCTGTCCGTCGAAGGAGAGGTCCGCCAGGGCGGTACCGGATGGGCAGGCAAGGAGCAGTCCAACTGCAAGAGAAGGCACCAGGCACATGTGTCGAGAGAGCGTTTCTCGTGCAGAAGGGTGCGGGGTGATGTTAGGTCTGGGATGCATTCCATCTCTCCATCGGTGTGAAGGCCTGGCGGATATCCCGGTGGCTTTCTTGGTGAGCCCGGATACCGATTGAGGTCGGCATTTTGGTTTGGATGCAATTGCACGAGCAATAAGGCCATTCTGAATCGGGCTCTCTATGGTGTATGCCTCAGGCCCCTGCTTTTCCTCCATTTCCCCTCTTCTAATTACGCCTATTCAGATGAACACTGTTTCCAGCTCCTGAAGGCGGCAAGAGAACCGTCGTCACCGCTGGGCACGTTTTGACACTTACCAAGGGCTGATGCCTTTGAGGGGACGGCTCTGAAAACGTACGGCCGGGCGAGTGTTCGTTTTCAGTGGCGATCAATTGAGGGGGGGAAATAGCCGCTGGGAGTGCTGATGATGGGGCCGGGCTCGACCGAAGGTTGCGATTTGCGCGCATTGATGGTCATCGCCAAGAGACGGGGGGCTTGTTACGTCGCTTGTTACGTAGACAGAAACAACCAAGCCCTCGCATGGCTGCGAGGGCTTGGTTTTGTCTCCGGACCTGCTGATTACAGAGCGAGCGCTAGGCAGTGTCTGCCTCAGCTCGGCCTGGCGAGCGCCTACTTGCTCAGTTTGACCGCCAGCTGGGCCACGTACTGGCCTTGATGACGGGCGATCTCCAGTTCACGAGCATCAGGCTGGCGCGAGCCGTCACCACCGGCAATGGTGGATGCGCCATAAGGGGTGCCACCGCCGACACTGGATGTATCGAACAAGGCTGGCGAGCTGTAACCGATGGGCACAATGATCATGCCGTGGTGAGCCAGGGTGGTCCACGTGGAGGTAATGGTCATCTCCTGGCCGCCGCCGGTACCTGTCGAGGTGAATACACTGGCGAGCTTGCCAACCAGGCCGCCCTTGGCCCACAACCCGCCAGTCTGGTCGAGGAAGTTGCGCATCTGGCCGGACATATTGCCGAAGCGGGTCGGAGTACCCAGGATGATTGCGTCGTAGTCGCCCAGCTCGCCTGGTGTGGCAACCGGAGCGCTCTGATCCACTTTGCCATGGGCAGCCTTGAAGGCTTCCGGGTCCATGGTCTCGGGTACGCGTTTGAGGGTGACTTCAACCCCGGGAACGCTCCGGGCACCTTCCGACACGCTCTGGGCCATTGTTTCGATATGACCGTACATCGAATGATAAAGAACCAATACCTTAGCCATGCGTACTTCCTCTTGAGGTGTGTCTTGAGCTGACTGACGGCCTGTTAAATAGGCGATCAGGTTAGTTATCCATCCCACTGTTGCACCTGCATCTGCGTGAGTCGTGGCGCATGATCGATCTAATTGGCTTCTGTGAATATGAGAAAATATCGAACGGGATGTTCGAGAAAATTGATCTTGGAAAGCAACAAAGGCCAACCCGAAGGTTGGCCTTTGACATACTGCGGATGGGTACCAGAGAAAAGCGTAATGACATGAAAGCCTCAGAATCGACCACTGATCCCCAACAGTGGCCCCTTCTGGACAATGTCGTAGACAAAACCGTCATGGCGATAATTCACCCCCATGGCCCGGTAACCGGCCACCGCCGAAAAGCCCGGCAAGAATTCCCAGCCTGCCAGTGCGGCCAGGTCCCAGTCTTCCCGCGACTGGCCGGCGCCCGCCATGCCCCAGGATGACAACCAGAATCGCTCATTCACGGCATAGTGCCCACGCAGCCCCGCCATGGCATCGGCCCAGGTGGCCTTGTCGGACCCGGACAGGCCGCCAGCAGGCCCGCCGTGCAGGGTGATGGCGGTGCTGCTGTACCAGACCCGCACGCCGCCCGCGACGTCCAACCGATGATCGTTATCCCCCAGCACCTGATATCCGCCTCCCAGGAATCCCGAGGCCGTCTTGCTTTCCACCTCAAGCTTGGACGCCGGGGCGCCTGCTGGCAGACGGTTGCGGGTGTCGGTGTCGATGTACATCAGGTCGGCGAGTACGCTGTATGGCCCGCGCCGCGCCTCGCCCATCAGCATCACCGACATATCGACGCTACGCGCGATGTCGGAGAAGTCGGATTTTATAAACTGGGTCCCGGTGCTGCGGTGGCCCACGTGCCCACGGATACCGGCGCCCCACAGGTAAGGCCCGCCATTGAACTGCCAGCCATCAGCGTCTGCCGCCATGGCCACCATCGGCAGACTGGAACCCGCGGTCGTCAAGGCGCTGACCAGCAGCGCCAGGCGGGCCTGCTTACACCGCAACGGCGAGCGTGGGTTGTCACTGTGCATCATGGTGTTTCTCCGATCAGTGCTGGGTCAGCGAGAGCGCCACGCCCTCGGCCGCACAGTCCTCTGTAGGCTTCAGGCCCGCCTTTTGCGCAGCCTTGACCTCCTCCTTCGCGGCCGCCAGGTCCGCCAGGAACGCCGGATTGCCATGCAGGCTCGCCACCGTGGCGGCCCCCATGATGCGGCCTGCATCCACGTCGCTCTGCCAGTGCGCATCGCAGATGACCCGGCTCTGGCCGTATGACAGGCCACGGGTCATCAATTCGGTGGCGCGTGCCGGATTGATCTCAGCCAGTACCAGGCCCCAGGCCCAGCCCGCGGCGGAGTGGCCGGACGGCCAGGAACCATCCGTGCGCAGCAGTGGCTCCATGTCTTTGCGGCATGTGCTTTCGTTATGCACCACGAAAGGACGGGTACGGTTGTAGGCATTCTTCCCGGCGTAGGTGGAGCCGCCCGCATCGGTCAGGGTGCGCTGCATCAAGGTGTAAAGATGCGGTGTACTTTTCTCGGTGATCGGCGTGCCCAGTGCGCAGGAGAATGTTTTCGCCGGGCCAGGGAATGACAGCGCCGCATCCGTTGCCGCGAGTTTCTCCCGAGCGGTGCCACGCAGCGCCAGCGCCGCACGCCGTGCTTCCTCATCCCGCGCAAGCGCTGCGGAGTCTGGTTTTGGCGGTGCACCGAGCAGCGCCAGGCGCACTGGCAAGTCAGCCGGGTCCAGATAGCCTGGAGCCAGCTTGAAGTGAGGGTCCGTGACCTGGGTGGCGGCATCTTCGGCGAGCAGCAGTCCCGACCCGAATAGGCCGGCCAGGGACGCGGTCATCCCCAACTGCTTAGGTAGTTTTTTCATCGATCATTCCTTTATCTGTATCGGATGGCGCCGGTATTACCGGTTTATCAAAAACGGTATAGAGCGTTCAGATAGGCACCGGCCCCGACCTTCTCACCCGTCAGCGGGCTGTCGCGGGCGTCGGCAACCAGGGCGTAGGTCTTGATGCCGCCTTCCAGTGCCAGCTGTGGCTGCCATTGCCAGGTGAGGCCCAGCTTCAAGGTCACGTCGCGCATCCCGCCACCCGGGTGGTATTCATCGAACCGGGTGCGTGCGGCTTGCTGGGCCGTGACGCCGAAGCGCGCCATCATGTCGTTCTCATTGCTCCAGGTGCCGTACAGCGTCGAGTCCAGGGTCAAGGTCGAAGACAGTGGGTATGCCGTGGCGACCCCGGCTTCCAGGTACGCCGTGCGCCCCAGGCTTTCGCCACCGTAATGACGGTTCTGGCTCGATTGCAGGCCGCGCACGAACAGGCGGCCGGCCGGCAGGATCCAGTACGCTTCCGCCCCGACCAGGGCGGTGCTGTCCAGGTTGCCCATTCCCTTCAAGTAGTCATCACGGCCGTCCAGGGTATGAATTCTTTCCTTGCGCCCCTGGTCATAACCGATCAGCAGGGCCACTCCGAAAGGAGCCAGCCCCGGCAAGTCCCAGCGCAGCCCGTCCGGGAAGGCCGCGGTAAAGGTGCCCCAGTCTTCGGTAGGCAAGACCGCTTTCAGTTTCAGCGACGGGAACGCGGCGTAGCGTGAAGAGCCTTCGTACAACGGGCCAAAGGCAACTCCGCCGCCTACCGTCACGGATGGAGCGCCGTTTGAATCGTCAAGGGCTGCATGTGCAGGTAACACCAGCGTCAATGCGAGGGCTGCACCCATGATGAACATCAGCGGGTGTCTAAAAGAATTTGAATGGTCTTTGTTTGTCATTGCTTAGTTCCTTTGGTGTGAACTCTGTAGTCCAGAGCCATCCCTGACTTAATAAGCCATATCAAACTTGGTAACCGTTGCGTCTAACGCTATTAAGGCATCAGCCAATTGATCTAAATAACCAGTCATTATTTGAATGATTGAATTTATAGAACGACGGGCTGCGGCTGTGGAAAACGCCATTGGCCATTCAGTATTTCGTTGCTCGGCTGATAAAGCCTGACCGTATAGTTCCAACCGGGCATAACGGGCAGGCAATTAGTGATCTTTGCGTCACAACCACCGAACTGGATGACAATCGAGCCATCATCGCTTTTCTTGGCAGTGAGGTTATTCAACGAGTAGATGTCATATGGGTTTTTCTGAAAGTATCCGTCTGCGTTGTAAACACTCACAGACCAGAAGCTGTTGACCGGGACCTGTCCAACTTTGAGACGGTAAACGGTTTTCCCATCGTTCTGCGGCATCACACCGCCGAGGTAGATGGCGTCCTTGCTCGGATTTCCGCCCCACCCCGTCGCAGTTCCGATCAGGTGCTGGATCGGATCGACGCTACCTTTAGGGCCAAAGGACTGGTTGTAGTTGGCAATTGTCGAACCCAGGACAGCCAGGGCATCACGCATCTTTTTCTGGCTCGCCTGATCCCACTTCGGTACTGCGAATTCCCCTGGCTTGGCCTGGCTGACCTTGATTGCGTCCTGCAGTTCATGCACCTGCTCAAGGTCTTCGCGATCCGTGGGATCGAAGAAAATGCGCACAGCAACAAAAACATAGCGTGTGCCGATATCCTCTTTCGTCAGCGTGTGGCGACCGGCACCGTAAATGACGGCGGGTACGTAGTGATCTTCGTTGACCATTTGCATCGACATGAAGCGCTCACCGGCCTCAGGCAAAGTGATCGTGACTGGACCGGCATCGAGATCGAACACCGCTGACGAATAGAGGGTGTCCCGATTCATTCGGACGACATCCTGAGCGTCGATAGGAACCGGTTCACGGTTATGAACAAACTGACCAAAGCCTCCACTCGTCACCGTTTTGCCCATGTACAGGTCGGACTCGGCACGGACAAAGTTATCGACACCCACCAGCGTCGCCGCGGCAGGGGATGACTGTGCGTTTGCACTCGCAAAAGTTGCCAGCGTCAGGGCGACGATGCAGGCCGTGGATGAGTAGGACATTTAAACCTCTTGATCTTATAAGAAGTGATTTCCTTCCCCGGCTTTAGGCTGTTCTTGTGCATGAGTTGCTCGCTGCAGCGCTTGCTGGGGTTGGCATTACCTTTTCCGACTGTATAAGAACGCCTCGATGGAAACTTGCCATTTGATGCCAAAAGGCCAAGCCACTACCTACCGATCAGCTTGCCGGCGGTGCTCCTACAGAAATGGCTGTTCAGGTCAGGACGGCAAGCCCTATCCCGAAGTGGGTCGAAGGGGCGGGTGGGAGAGGGAGCAAGTGCTCAGGCGAAGACGCTGTCTTGAATTTTAATAATCATGTTTCAAGGCCGAGCGGTAGCGCGACGGCGAGTTCCCGGTCCAGCGTTTGAAGGCTCGAGTAAAGTGTGCTTGGTCGCTGTAACCCACCATGTAGGCAATTTCGGTTGCGGTGTATTTACCGCTGGCAATTAGTTGAAGTGCTTCGCTGCGCCGCGTCTCGTCGCGTAGATCTTCGAAGTCGATGCCGCAATACTTGAGACGGCGCTGCAGCGTTCGAGAAGACAGTCCGATGTTTCTTGAGATAGCGGTAAGTTTGGATTGATCCTGGTCCGATATCCGCTCGATGAGCACGCCTGCTGCTTGCGCTGTCGACCTCAAGGCTTCGGTGACTTTCCAGGCGTCATCCCGAACAGGTTGCAGGGGCGTGTCGAGCAGCTCACGGTCGAATTCGATCATGTTGTACTGCGCGTTCATTTCGAGATTCGGCCCCAGGTATTCTTCAAGCGCCTCATCGCCGCTTTCCCTCGGGTTTTGCAGATGCACGCGTATGGCGCCAGGCTCACCGGACATGAGAGGTACTTTTCTAAGCAGCGCAAGCGTGCCGAGAATGACTTGCTTCGGATCAGCTCCGTGCTGTCCGGTAAATTGGTGGATCAGTTTCGTCGTACGGCCTTCGGTGACGATTTCTACTTCTCCTCCTTGATGCAGCAAGTCGGTATAGATCGCCGCCGTTGCGCAAGCCTGAGCGAGGTTGGTCGAGCCCAATATCAACTCGCCCCAGGCACCGAGCGAGCGTACTTCGATCAGATGCCCCACACAGGCACCGCCGAAGGGGTCCTGTGCGATAGCTGCCATTTCGTTGGCTATATGAAAACAGGCCGCTCGCGGTACCCAGGCATCAGGGTTTTGAAAAACATGAGGGGAAATGCCGTAACGCCGAAAGAACTCCAGCGGCGACACCCCACGCATGCTCAGGTAGGGGGCTATTTGCCGAAGAGTGCTGAGTTTGATGGATGGCGTGGCATTCGTCATAAGCGTTCGCACCTGTTTTTAAAGGCAATGCACGGGAAAACCGTCTTGGCCCGCAGGGAAACACTAGCGCAAAACTTTTGCCAAAGTCGCGTTATTGACAGCACAGCACAGGTCGATTCAGCGACAAGATCAACACTTTTGCAGAACCCCAAAACGAAAAAACCCGCCAGAAGGCGGGTTTTTCGTGGGTTCCAGAGATTTTGAAAGCCTTCTTTGGAACCTTGTATGGTGCCGGCACCAGGAGTCGACCCCGGGACCTACTGATTACAAGTCCAATAATACGGTTAGTGTTTATTGGGGAAGAACAGATGGCCCAAGATTTCAGAGGATATTTGGGAAATAGTCGTCATAGATGCTATTAGAGCCGCCTATGACGCATCGGATTGATAACCTGTTATCCAGCAGAAAAAAATTCATGACGTGATGCTCGTCGTTCGCGGGCATTGTCTATGCTTAGGCTTTCTCGAAAGGAATCGACACCATGCCAAGCGATTATTCAGCAGGTGCGGTGCACACCAAGGTCCAATCAAAAGTCATGGCGAGATGAATTCGGGTAACCAATCCGGTTTCTCGCCACATACTGTTAATTGTATTAAACGCAAGCAGGTGACAAGAATGGAAGCTAAAGTTTACGCAAACAAGGACTGGCAACATATCGGCATAGTAGAAAAAGACGGAAATTTGTATGCTGACGGAGAGTGGTGCTTCAAAAAAGATCAACCCGATATTTATACCTGTAAGAGTACTGGGCTTAATTCCAGTTATTTATCATTTACTCATGTCAAAAAAATCGATAATAGCGGTGACACATCCTATCCCTATAGTGGCCCAGGGGCAAAGATTGGTCAGCTTGTTATTCGCCTAGGTGAAAACGGACTACCAGTACCTTTGAATGGTGCAGGCTTCTTAAGCGTGAAGGCCGGGCAGGATTTATGGATGCGCATTAATGATGACTCAGGACTTTCCGATAACGACGGCTACTTAACACTTAGAATTGTTCAAGGTGTACCAGATCGTGCCGTGACAAACTCCTATGGAGACCCTATCGGTACTCAGTACCGTCGAAACTCCGCCGGAGGTTACGATAAAATTTAGAGGTTCTGGTTTGAGCTGATAGTTTCCAATTTTCTGACTGTGGCTTTCAGCTCAAACTCAACCGATTTATAAACCTCAGATTGATGATGTGAAGCAACGCACTCTACATCCGCTACTGATTGGCTTTCGTTTGTGAATGTGAATTACCAGCCCACCTTGTACGCCGTGCAAGTGCCGAACGCCCCACAGACCCCGTAGCGGGCCTGGGCTGGGGCCTGGTTTGCACCACCCAGCAGGTTTGCACAAAAAACGGACGCAAAGCTCGCCGGCGGGAGGGGGATAAGTGTTTTTTCGGCAGTTTTTTTCTCTACGCTCGGATTTTCCCGGGGCTGTGGCTGCATGCATGAAAAAGCCCCCACTGCCCGATAGAGCAGTGGGGGCCTGGTCGTTGCTTACCTGGTGCTTATGCAGCTTCGACGGTGATAGAGATCCGCCGACCGAGTTCCGGCAGGGTGAAGTGGCTGCCCTTGCCGGGTTGGAACTCCGCGCCTTGGGCTTTCAACCATCGCCGAAACTCGCTGTACTTCATCTGCATCCCTCGCTGTTTCGGTGAAGCCATCGTGCAACATTTATGATGCGCCCTTGTTGGAATTAACTCGTAATAAGTTCAGAAAAATCCCCGCCATCGTTTTGACATAATTGCCGCAACAGGCGCGGCTCAACTCCGCGCCTTCTTCGTTTTTGTGGGAGTGAGTTGGTGTCAGAAAGGATTGAGGGCTCGGGCGGGAAAATCATGTTCGACGTGGATGCGGTCTACTGCATTTCGTTGAAAGAGCGAACAGACCGGCGAGAGCTATTCCGGGCCTCGGTACAAAGCCTGATCCGAAACCCGGTGGTGTTCCATGTCGTGGAGCGGCACGCCGACCCTGTCCGTGGCTGCTATGAGTCGCACCAGGACCTGGCACGGATTGCGCTCGAGCGCGGGCTTGACCGGGTGTTGATCTTTGAAGACGACGTTGCACCGTATGAACTGAAGGCGACCCCCATCCGTTGGATCAATAAATTCATCCGTACTCGGCAATTTGAAGTGCTGCACCTGGGGTACAGCATGGGCAGGACCTGGCTAACCTGGTTCCCCTTTATTGCCCGGGGCCGCGTCGTTGCGCTGCACGCCTATATCCTGTCTCGTGAGGGTTGTCAGATCCTGGCGAACACCCCGTACAGCGGCACGCCCGTTGACGTGATTTTCAAGAAGCGCATAAAGCAGCACTGCGCCTTTCCGATGCTGTTCCGCCAGCAGCCAGCAACATTGGCGGGTAGCGACATCGAGACCGAAGTGAAAAACGAGGATGAATGGTGGCAGCGCAATTGGGACAAGCACCGTACCTCGCCGATTAAAAACCTCTGGCGGACAGTGCTCAGGCTCAATTTTTAAAGGGGAGGGGCTTTATCTTCCCCCAGCACGTTGGCCTTGGCTGGCGCTGTAGTGAAGGCATCGGCGTTGCCTGGCGGTGGTGTCGACCCATGGGGGATGAACGGCCAGTTGGCTGTCCATGTCGGCCACCAGGCTCGCGGATCGGCCCGACACCGCTTGAGCGCGCCCAGCGCCTGGGACCGTTTTCGCCAGCCTGGGCACAATGTGGACAACTAAGGCGAACTAAGTGGCGTTTACAACAGCCAGAAACAACAAAGCCCCGCATTGCGGGGCTTTGTTTTGTATGGTGCCGGCACCAGGAGTCGAACCCGGGACCTACTGATTACAAGTCAGTTGCTCTACCAACTGAGCTATACCGGCGTGTGGGCGACGATTATAGCGATTGGCGGGGTTCTGTAAACCCCTGAAATCTGACTATTTTTGCTTTGTGCCGGGCTCTAGCCGCGGACCAGCACTTTCTTGAGTTTTTCGAGGGCGCGCCACGAGCGGCTGTTGCGCAGGGCGTGCAGTGCAGCTTCGGCGCGATCGGCGCGTTGGCGTTCGGCGATCAGGGCCTGTTCCAGGTCGGTGGCGGGGGCGACGAAGCGGTGGCCGGGGTTGAACTGGAATTCGTCGAGGTTGCACGGCGGGATGTCGAAGGCGCCCTTGAGGTTCAGGTGTTCTTCGGCCAGGTAGAAGGTGTTGATGCCGTCGAACACCACCGGGTGGTAGCCGGCGCCGGTGACCAGGGTTTCCCAGGCCTGGTCGCGGTTCCATGGAGTTTCGATCAGCAGGATCCACGGCCGCCAGCGGTTGAAGTCCATGCTGCGCAGCACGGTTTCTTCGTGGCCTTCGACGTCGATCTTGAGGAAGTGGATGGGGCCGCCGACGTGGGCCTCGCAGATGTCGCTCAGGGTGCGTGAGCTGACGATCTGGGTCTGCACCTGCATGCCGGCGTCCTTGTGCTGCTGGGCGATGGCGGGGTCGAGGGTGGACAGGCCGGTGTCGGCGATGCCGTAGAAGGTCAGGGCCTCGGCGTTGTCGCCCGCAGCGCATTGCAGGTTGCTGTCCCGGGGCCGCTCCTGGCACAGGGCGTGGTAATAGCTCGGCACCGGTTCGACGTTGATGCCGCGCCAGCCGCGATCGTAGAAGGCGCGGGTCACCGAGTCGGCGGTGGGGTGGTTGGCGCCGACGTCGATGTAGAAGCCGTTTTCAATGTGTTTGAGCGCGCGCCACAGGCGGATGTCTTCGAAATTTTGTGCATAAGAAATGAACGTCACTGTCTTTTCCCGTCAATCACAAAGGTTCTGGATCGGACGCGCCCGCGAGCGCCTGCGTCTGTATAACAAGCGTCGCCGACCGGCGCAATTTGCCGCGCCTGTGGTGCCGGTTTTCGGCTGTTATGTCCTTTGGCATTGACGCTTATGCACAATCGATGGCTGTCGCGCGGCTGTTTTCGCTGATTTTGTGGATCCGTTCTCAACTCGCCGCAACTGGCTGTTTTTTCGCTGATTTATTTTTGTGAACAAAAAATGACCAGCTCTGTATTGAGGCTGTAGCAGGCGCTTTCAGCGGCTTTTGTTGGATTTCATCAACAGAGTTATCCACAGGCTGGATGGGGTGATGGATCCAGCTTATCCACGTTCCGCCAGCAGCATCAGGTTGCGTGGGGTGAGCGGTGCCGGGCAGAACAGGCCCAGTTGCACGCGGTAACCCTGTTCCTGCAAAAACAGCCCGCGATCGAGCACCAGCCACAGCTCCAAGGGCCGGCGAAACAGGCCGCGCAGCAGCTCCAGGTTGCGGACGTGGGCCAGGCGCTGCCAGCCGGCGGCTTCCAGCGCCGGCCAGTCCTGCGAACCGACTGTGGGTAAGTCCTTGAGGGCCGCCAGGTCGCGGCAGTAGTCGGCGAAGGGTTTGTCCAGCCAGCTGGCGGGCAGCGACGGGGTGGGCAGGTATTCGTCGACCCCGCGCAGCCGGCGTTGCAGCAGGTCGAAGGCCAGGCGGCGGGCCATGGAGCTGTCGCGTTGGCGACGCACCCGGGCGCCGGCGGTGACCGTCTCGCTCAGGGGCAGGCCCAGGTCGTCGAGGGACAGTTGCAGCGCCGAGCCCTTGGCCGGGCCGGAGAGCGGCTGGTACTCGGCATGGCTGATGCGGTTGTAGCAGCAGGGCGCGATAGCCAGCTGGCGGCAGCCGCGTTCGCTGGCCAGTTGCATCAGGCGTACATGCAGGTCGCCACAGGCGTGCAGGGCCACCGGGGTGTGTTCGGCGCTCAGGCGGGCAGCGGCGTCGGCGGCGAGTACGTCCTGCTGCAGGTGGCTGACCGGTAGCTGATGGTGTTCGCTCAGTTGCCGGCCGCTGGCGACCAGCGCCGGGTCGTATTCCAGGCAGGTCAGCCGTTGCCCGGGTTGCAGCAGGCGACGGCCGAGGTGGCCCTTGCCCGAACACCAGTCCAGCCAGTGGCCGGGTGCCCGGGTGAACTCCAGGCAGGCGGCGAAGGCTTCGATCTGCTGCCATTTGCGCCCGGGAACATCGACATTGAGGCGCTGGCGGGCGGCTGGTACCTCGTGCATCGGCAGCTCGGCCACGGCACCGAGCGCGGCGGCGGTCCGCGCCAGATCGGGGAAGGGCGCGGGAGCATCGAGCCGTTCTGGGTGGTTATGGCTGGCCTCGGCATCGTCCAGGCTGCGCTGGCGCAGCCATTGGGCGAGTTCGCGGTGTCGGGCTTCCCAGGGCAGTTGAGGCTCGGTGAAGGGGCGTGGGCGCCAGAGCGGTTGATGGTCCAGCAGGAAGCGGTCCAGGGCCTGGAAGCGGCTGAGGAGTTCGGGGCCTTGGAGGATGGAGGGCATGCTGGGCTGCTCAGGATAGGGGCCGTAGGAGCGAGGCTTGCCCGCGATGAGAGCGTCGCGGGTTATCTGGTACACCGCGTTATCGTTTATCGCGGGCAAGCCTCGCTCCTACAGAAGCAGTTCAGCGGCCTTGGCATTGCTCGACGCGCAGCCAGCGTTCCAGCAGCTTGAAGCCTTGCACCAAAACATAGGACATCAGCAGGTAGAACACCCCGGCGGCGAAGAAAATCTCCACCGGCAGGTAGGTGCGGGCAATGATGGTGCGGGCCATGCCGGTCAGTTCCAGCAGGGTCACGGTGCTGGCCAGGGCGCTGGCCTTGAGCATCAGGATCACTTCGTTGCTGTAGGCCGGCAGGCCGATGCGCGCGGCCCGGGGCAGGATGATGTAGAACAGCGCCTTGGGCTTGGACATACCCAGGGCCCGCGCCGCTTCAATCTCGCCCGGCGGGATGGCCTGGATTGCCCCGCGCAGGATCTCGGCGATATAGGCCGCGGTGTGCAGGGTCATGGTGGCGGTGGCGCACCAGAACGGATCGCGCAGGTACGGCCACATCGCGCTGTTACGCACTGCGTCGAACTGCGCCAGGCCGTAGTAGACCAGGAACAGCTGCACCAGCAGCGGCGTGCCGCGGAAGAAGAAAATGTAGGCATAGGGCAGGGCGCGCACGTACCACAGGCGCGACGAGCGGGCGATGCCCAGCGGAATGGCCAGCAGCAGGCCGGCGATGACCGCGATGGCCACCAGTTCCAGGGTCAGCGTGGCGCCCTGGGCCAGCTTGGGCAGCCACTTGATGATCACTTCCCAGTTCATTGGGCGCTCCTCGCGAAGCCGCGAGCGGCGCGTTTTTCCAGGAAATGCATGCCGGTCATGGCCAGCACGGTCAGGCCCAGGTACATGAAGGCCGCCACCATATAGAAGGTGAAAGGTTGCTTGGACACGGTCACGGCGATCTGCGAGTGACGCATGATTTCTTCCAGGCCGATCACCGACACCAGCGCGGTGTCCTTCATCAGGATCATGAACAGGTTGCCCAGGCCCGGCAGGGCGATGCGCCACATCTGCGGCATGATCAGCCTGGTGAAGATCCGCCATTTCGACAGGCCCAGGGCCACGCCGGCCTCACGATGGCCCTTGGGGATGGCGAGGATCGCGCCACGGAACACTTCGGTGGCGTAGGCGCCGAAGCACAGGCCGAGGGCGATGACCCCGGCGGCGAAGGCGTTGAGTTCCAGCTCCGGGTTGCCGAAGAACTCACCCAGGGCGCGCATCAGGTTGACGGTGCCGAAGTAGATCAGCAGCACCCAGAGCAGTTCGGGAACGCCGCGCACCAGGGTCGAATAGGTGCCGCCAAGCCATTGCAGCGGCTTGTACGGGGAAGTCTTGGCCAAGGCGCCGAGCAGGCCGAGCACCAGCCCCAGGCACAGCGCCGAAAGAGCCAGCTTGACGGTCATCAGCGCGCCAGCGGCGAGCGCCGGGCCGAATCCGTAGAGATCGATATTCATGGATGGTTATTCAAGTCGCGGCAGGCTTTGCTAAGGACCGGCACCCTCGGGGAAGGGCGCCGGGCAGGCCAGTCAGTATCAGTAGATGCTGAACGGGAAGTACTTGTCGTTGATCTTCTTGTAGGTGCCGTCGGCCACGACTTCCTTCAGGGCGGCGTTGAGCTTCTCGCGGATCGGATCGTTCTTGCGCACGGCGATGCCGATCTTGTCGCTTTCTTCAACCGGGTCGCCCTTGAACTCGTAAGGCTTGCCCGCTTCGCTTTTGAGCCACTCGTAGTTGACGTACTTGTCGGCCAGGATCGCGTCCAGGCGGCCGGACGTCAGGTCGAGGAAGGCGTTTTCCTGGGTGTCGTAGAGCTTGATGGTGATGTCGTCGCCCAGGTTGTCTTCCAGCCAGGTGCCGGCCAGGGTGGCGCGCTGCGCACCGATGATCTTGCCCTTGAGGGAGGCTTTGTCGGTCTTGAAGTCGGTCTTGTCTTTAGGCGCGATGAACTGCAGCTTGTTGGAGTAGTACGGGTCGGTGAAGTCCACCGCCTGCTTGCGCTCGTCGGTGATCGACATCGAGGAGATCAGGAAGTCGAACTTCTTGGCGTTCAGGGCCGGGATGATGCCGTCCCAGTCGGAGGTGACCACTTCGCACTCGACTTTCATCTTGGCGCACAGGGCATCGCCGACGTCTTTGTCGAAACCGACGACCTGGCCGCTGGCATCCTTGTTGTTGAACGGCGGGTAGGCCGCTTCGATGCCCATCTTCAGTTTGTCGGCGGCCATCGCATTGGCCGAGAACACCAGAGTGGCGGCAGCGGCCAGGAGGAATTTCTTATAGCTCTGCATGCGTGTTGCTCCGTTAGCGGTTGCTGGACATGAATTGTTTGCAGCGTGCCGAAAGCGGGTTCTCGAACACCTGCTGTGGCGATCCTTGCTCTTCCACCAGGCCCTGGTGCAGGAACACCACTTCACTGGAGACCTGACGGGCAAAGCCCATTTCGTGGGTGACCAGCAGCATGGTCCGGCCTTCTTCGGCCAGGGCGCGGATCACGTTGAGCACTTCCTGGACCATTTCCGGGTCCAGTGCCGAGGTCGGCTCGTCGAACAGGATGACTTTGGGCTGCATCGCCAGGGTGCGGGCGATGGCGGCGCGTTGCTGCTGGCCGCCGGAGAGCTGGGCCGGGTAGGCGTGGCGCTTGTCGGCGATGCCGACCTTGGCCAGCAGCGCTTCGGCCACTTCGATGGCTTCGGCCTTGCTCTGGCCGAGCACCCGACGCGGCGCCTCGATGATGTTGTCGAGCACGCTCATGTGCGGCCAGAGGTTGAAGTTCTGGAACACGAAGCCGATTTCGCTGCGCAGGCGGTTGATCTGCTTGCCGTCGGCGGCAACCAGTTCGCCGTTCTTGGCGGCCTTGAGCTTGAGTTCTTCACCGGCCACCAGGATCTGGCCCTGGTGCGGGTTTTCCAGGAGGTTGATGCAACGCAGGAAGGTGGACTTGCCGGAACCGGAGGAACCCAGGATCGAGATCACATCGCCGTCGCGTGCGGTTAGCGAGACACCCTTGAGTACCTCCAGCGAGCCGTACCGTTTGTGCAAGTTGCGGATTTCAAGCGCGGGCGTGGCCTCAGCCATGTGCGGTCCTCATGAGTTCATTGCGCTCCTGCTGGTAGCGGCTTTTCTGGCGAGGCGCCAACCTAGCATAGCGTTCGAATGACAGCCAACAGCGCTTCAGGGTGTAAGCAGACGGCGTGTGACAGGTTGTCGCATCGGCACAGCAGACTGTCGCCCCGTCAACAACCGAACGCCCGTTTGAACCCTGTTCCCAGCGGGTGTCGCGTAAAAAAAGGCGCGATGGTGCCAGCTTTGGCCAGGTGTTGGAAGGGTAAAACGGCCAAAGGTTGCGTATCCGCCCTCTATTTGTGCGTCGCACACTTTTTGTGTGTGTTTCTGGTGCGCTGCTTCGTTCTACAAATGGGTGGTGCGGTAACGTTCTGGCGCAAGGCCATTAATCTCAAGGACTTGCGCTCATCCGTCGGTCGCCTTCGCAGGCCGCGCCGGCTGGGAGCCTGTAACATTTTGGCGCAAATCTTGCGTAAGAAATAAAGAACGCCCTGTTGGATTCTTTTTACGAGAAAGAATATCCAGGCCGGGTGGACGCTTTCGCTTTCTTCGCAAAGGTAGTTTCAATGAGCAGTACGCAGACCTCCAATGACCTCGAACAGGGGCTCAAACCGCGGCATGTCACCATGCTGTCGATCGCCGGGGTAATCGGCGCCGGGCTGTTCGTCGGTTCCGGCCACGCCATCGCCGAAGCCGGCCCTGCCGTGCTGCTGGCCTATGCGGCCGCGGGCACCCTGGTGGTGCTGGTGATGCGCATGCTGGCCGAAATGGCCGTCGCCTCGCCGGACACGGGTTCCTTCTCGACTTATGCCGACCGCGCCATCGGCCACTGGGCCGGTTTCACCATCGGCTGGCTGTACTGGTGGTTCTGGGTGCTGGTGATTCCGCTGGAGGCCAACGCCGCCGCGACCATCCTGCATGCCTGGTTCCCTGATATAGCGATCTGGGCCTTTACCCTGGTCATTACCTTGCTGCTGACCGCGACCAACCTGTTCAGCGTGAAGAACTACGGTGAGTTCGAGTTCTGGTTCGCCCTGATCAAGGTCGTGGCGATCATCGGTTTCGTGGTGCTCGGCCTGCTGGCGATCTTCGGCCTGCTGCCGACCAGCAATGTCAGCGGCGTCTCGCACCTGTTCGATACCCAGGGCTTTTTGCCCAACGGCATGGGCGCGGTACTCGCCGCCATGCTGACCACCATGTTCTCGTTCATGGGCACCGAGATCGTCACCATCGCCGCCGCCGAATCGAAGAACCCGGGCCAGCAGATCAGCAAGGCCACCAATTCGGTGATCTGGCGGATCGGCCTGTTCTACCTGGTATCGATCTTCATCGTCGTGGCCCTGGTGCCATGGAATGACCCGAGCCTGGCCCAGGTCGGTTCCTACCAGACCGTGCTCGATCGCATGGGCATCCCCAACGCCAAGCTGATTGTCGATCTGGTGGTGCTGGTGGCGGTGACCAGTTGCCTGAACTCGGCGCTCTACACCGCCTCGCGCATGCTGTTCTCCCTGGGCAAGCGCGGCGACGCCCCGGCCGCGGCCAAGCGCACCAACACTAGCGGCACGCCTTACTGGGCGGTGATCCTGTCCACCGCAGCCGCCTTCCTCGCGGTATTCGCCAACTACGTGGCACCCGCCGCGGTGTTCAATTTCCTGTTGGCCAGTTCCGGCGCCATTGCCTTGCTGGTGTACCTGGTGATCGCGGTATCGCAGCTGCGCATGCGCCAGAAACGCACGGCGGCCGGCGAGAAGATCGCCTTCCGCATGTGGCTGTTCCCGGGCCTGACCTACGCGGTGATCGTGTTCATCGTCGGGGTGCTGACTATCATGCTGTTCCAGGAAGGGCACCGTATGGAGATCGTCGCCACCGGCCTGCTGAGCATCGTCGTGATCGCGGCGGGCCTGCTGGTTGCGCGTCGGTGCAAGCTGGAGAAGCAGGCGGCCGGTGTATTGAGCCGCGCCTGAGTTTTTCCCGGTAACGAAAAAGGCCGCTGTCAGTGCTGACAGCGGCCTTTTTATGGCCTGTACCGACGCTTTCGCGGGCAAGCCTCGCTCCTACAGATGAAGGTGATCCGTAGGAGCGAGGCTTGCCCGCGATGACGATTGAACATTCGACGCAGCAGCGAGGGTCATGCAGGGCGCGCTGTAGCCGCAGGCTGCGCCAGCGGCTACAGATTGTGTTGAAGCTTATTTCTGCATCAGGGCTTCCGAGGCGGCCAGGTAGGCGGCCTGGAACTCCGGGCTTTCGATCCAGGCCAGGGCGCCGGCCTCGTCGCTCTCGGTGGACCACTGGCGGTACTCGATCAGGGCGGCGAGGATGAAGTCCATGGCGCCTTCCTCGCCTTCCTGCTCGTAGACGATTTCCAGCAGCGGGTCTTCCAGGAACGCCGCGCACATCGCCTGCTGGCTGGTCTTCTCGGCGTCGATCATCTTCTTGAACAGCTCGGTCAGGTCCACTGATTCGAAGTCGATGCGGTCGTCGTTCGGGTCCAGCTCCACCGGCGCAGCGTTGCGCTGGGTGCGGTTCTGCTTGGCCTTGGTTTTCGCCCGCTGGGCTCTTTTGTGTTGCTTGTTCGCAGATGCCATGGGCGTCATACCTTTTGCGCAAAGAGGGGGCCAGGGATGGATACAGTGTCCGGCCTGGCTTTCAGGCGGCAGAGGATGCCAGTAAATGCGCTGCCTGGCACGCTCAACGGCTACCGCTGATCAGGCGTCCCGGGGTGTCGCTGGGCAATGTGGCGTGTTGCAGCCAGGCCAGGGCGATCGGCCACAGGCGGTCCTGGTAATGGCTGCGGAAAAACGCGAAGTGCCCGACTTCCCGCTCGCCGATGTCCGCAGGTTCGATGCGCCAATGGCTGCGCTGGCTGGCGGTGAAGTAGCCCAGCAGGCGCTCGATGGCCGGCACGGTGCCGTAAGGGTCGTCGCTGATGCTGATGGCCAGCAGCTGCGCCTCGACCCGGGCGAAGGGGAGCGCCGGGTCCCGGCGCGCCAGGTGGCGCCCGCTGGGCCGCCGTTGATAGTGCGCGGTGGGCGTGGCCCAGTCGCGCACCACGCCGGCGGGGGTGTCCTCCAGCCAGCCCAGGCGCTTGCCGGGGAAGTAGCCGTAAATCGCCGTCAGCAGCGGCATCACGACATGCCATTTGCCCAGCATGCGCCAGCGGCTCGCCGGGGCGTAGTCGCGCCAGTAGGCGAACTGCGCGCCTACGGTCACCACGCGGCGGATCAACTGCCCGGATGCGCCCAGCCCCGCCGCGCAGCCGCCGAAGCTGTGTCCGACCACATCGATGGGCTGGCCGGGGCATTCCCGCTGCGCGCGTTGCAGCATGGCTTCGAAGTCCAGGCTGCCCCAGTCCGACCAGGACGCCTTCAGCTTGCGCATCGAGGCCGGCCGCGACTCGCCGATGCCGCGGTAGTCGTAGGTGATGACGTCGAAGCCATGGCTGAACAGGTAATCGGCGAACCGCGAATAGTGCCGACAACGCACGGAGGTGGCGGCATTGATGATCACCACCGGGCGTGCGGGGTCCGGTTCGGCATGGCGCCAGGTGAAACCACCCAGGATAAAGCCATCGGCGGCGGGTTCGCGGAAGGCTGTGCCGGGGCTGCTGGTCACGGTGCTGGCCGGGTGCAGGGGCGAGGGCGGGGATTGCACGGTCATCGGCGCGTATTCCTTTGCGGGCGAAAAGGCGTGTCGGCTCTTTTTAAGTGCAAGCATTAATAACCGCCTTGTCCGCGCCGTGGCAACCGTCGGGACAGGCGCGCTGCTAGGTACTTTTGGTTAAAAGCATCACACCGAATCGATCTAAACGGCCTGGCATCGGGGCGTACACTGAATATCAGGGCCTGGGGGCGATCACGGATGCATGACGCTTACGGGCTGTTCATTCGAGCATCGTTTGCCTGAGGCGTAGCTGGACCATTCAAGATGAAAAGGGGAGACCCGGACGCTGCCGTTCTGGGGCTGGGCTCTTGGCGGTGGCGTTTCCCATTCAGTGGTTCGAGACGAACCCGGGAGTGCTCATCATGAAGTCCTTTTACTTGTGTGTCGTAACAGGCGTTCTCGCGGCGTTCCTGTCACTCGCGCCGTTCAGCGTACAGTCCGCCACCCCCAGCAACGAACCCATCGACCCGGCGGGCGTGCAGCTGGAACCTCAACAGCAGAACGGCATTACCTATCTGTCCGGCGGTATCGGCCTGGACGAATCGCGGACGCTCTTGCAGACCAAGGGGTACAACCTGCACATGACCTTTTCCGTCGGCCCGGAAAACAAATACACCTCGGATGTCGACCTGGCGATCCAGAATCCGCAAGGGCAGCCGGTCCTGACCCTGAATCAGGTGGGCCCCATCGTCTTTGTGCAACTGCCGGCCGGCAAGTACCAGGTTGTCGCCACCCGTGGCGGGCGTACCGAGCGCAGCGCGGTGGATATGAAAGTGGCGGGCATTCGCGACCTCAACCTGCATTGGAATGAAGGTTATTGAGTGAAGGCTGCAATGCTGAAAACAGGCGCATCAAATCGCAGGCAATAAAAAACCCCTGAATCTTGCGATTCAGGGGTTTCGGTATTAGTGGTGCCCAGAGACGGAATCGAACCGCCGACACGGGGATTTTCAATCCCCTGCTCTACCGACTGAGCTATCTGGGCAACGGGGCGCATTAAACGGGTTTTTCGGGGGGGCGTCAAGCAAGTTTTGAAAAAAAGTTTAATTATTACCGCCGCTTACGTTCCCGCCCCGATTTGAGTGCAATTACTCGGACGGCGGCACGTAGCCGTCGGCCTTGGCGTATTCCTCGCCGGAGAAGAACTTGTCCATCTCGCCCTGCAGGTATTTGCGGTCTTCGGCGTTCATCATGTTCAGGCGTTTTTCGTTGATCAGCAGGGTCTGGTGTTTCTGCCAGTCGGCCCAGGCCTTGGCCGACACGTGCTCGAAAATCTCCTGGCCCTTGGCACCCGGGTACGGAGGACGCTCCAGGCCCGGCAATTGTTCTTTGTACTTGCGGCACATTACGGTGCGGGTCATTGCAACTCTCCTGCGTTCAATACGTCGGCCGCGCGTTTGAGCAGCTTTTTCACCGGGGCGGCAAGGCCCAGGCGCGGCGGGGTGGCGAGGTTATACCAGAGCCAGTCGGCCTCGGCCACGTGATGGGTGGATGCCTGGACCTGCACCAGCCAGGGCTCGATGGCCAGCTGGAAGTGACTGAAGGTATGCACCAGCCCGGGCATTTCCTGTTGCTTGCCCAGCTCCAGCGAGTGCTGCGAAGCTAGGTGTTGCAGGTCCGCCAGGTCGTCCAGCTCCGGCAGGCTCCACAAACCGCCCCACAGGCCGCTGGAAGGCCGGCGGTACAGCAGGATGGCGCCTTCGTGGTTGGCCAGCATCGGCATCAGCGTGCGTTTCTGCGGGACCGTCTTGCGTGGCTTGGGAATCGGGTAGCGGGTTTCCAGGCCCAGCATGTGCGCTTCGCAGCCTCTCTCCAGGGGGCACAGCAGGCAGCTGGGTTTGCTCCGGGTGCAGAGGGTGGCACCCAGGTCCATCATCGCTTGGGTGTAATGGTTCACCCGGGTCTGCGGGGTGAAGCGCTCGGCCGCGGCCCACAGCTGCTTGGCCACCTTGGGCTCGCCCGGGTAGCCCTCCTGTGCGGTAAAGCGCGCCAGCACCCGCTTGACGTTACCGTCGAGGATCGGCGCGCGCAGGCCCATGCTGATGCTGGCGATGGCGCCGGCGGTGGACAGGCCGATGCCCGGCAACTCGGTGAGTTTTTCCACGTCGCGGGGAAACTCGCCGCCATACTCGGCGACCACGATCTTCGCGGTCTTTTGCAGGTTGCGCGCGCGGGTGTAGTAACCCAGGCCGGTCCACAGGTGCAGCACTTCGTCTTCCGGCGCGGCGGCCAGGGCCTGGACCGTCGGCAGCGAGGCCATGAACCGGTCGAAGTAGTTGAGCACGGTGCTGACCTGAGTCTGCTGCAACATGATTTCCGAGACCCATACCCGATACGGGTTGATCTCTTGCTGCCAGGGCAGGTCATGGCGGCCATGGCGGTCGTACCAGTCCAGTACCGCCGGTGCGAACTGCTCGGCCCTCATCGTTTGAACAGCCCTTTGAGCGCGTTTTTCAGTTCCGGGCTGACCTTGTCGCCCAGCTTCTCATCGAGTTTTTCGCTGAGGCGATCGCCGGCCAGCTTGGCCGCGACCTGGCCCAGGCCGTCGCGGTCCAGGCGGCAGGCCTTGGCGCCCAGTTCCAGCGGGCCGCGGCAGCGCAGCGGCAGTTCGATGCCGACAAAACGCTCGCCGACCTGGCAGGCCGGGTCCGGCACGTCGCTCTTGTCGCCTTCGACGACGATGCCGACGCGGTAATCCATGCCCAGTACGCGCAGGTCGATGTCGCCATTGCCTTTGACGCTCATGCCCGGGATGCGCACTTTCAGGTCCGGGTTGCTGGCCACGCCGTTGCGCAGGGTCAGGTTGCCCTTGAGTTCCTGGAAGGGTGTGTCCTTGCCCCGCGGCTCGCTGCTCAAGGTCTTGCGGTTCAGCGTGGCGATGCCCTGGCACACTTGCTGTTCGAGGTTGGCATTGAGCAGCACGCCGTTGTTGACGACGAAGCTGGCGTTGCCGTTGAGGCTATCGACCAGCGCTTTCTGGCTGTTGCCGCTGCTGGTCAGGTTGCTGTCGAGGGTCACCAGGCCCTTGACCGGCGGGGTCTGCCCCTGGCTTTCCAGGATGCGTTCCACCGGTACCCGGTTGATCCTGGTCTGCAGGCTCAACTGTGGCGTTGGCTGGCGCACGTCGAGGTTGCCGTTGGCTTCGAAGCTGCCGTTGTACAGCTCGCCGCGCAGGCCTTCGAGTTTCAGCAGGCCGCCCTGGCCGTTGGCCTTGAGCGTGGCGTTCTGGATCGACAGCTTGTCCAGGGTCAACTGGCCGAAGCTCAGGTCGGCGTCCACATCCAGCTTGCTCAGGCGTTCCACCGGCAGCAGGCGCTCGGTGCTCCAGGCGCCCTTGGTCGGCGCGTCCGGCAGCGGCGAGTTGCCGGCCCCGGCGACGGCGCTGGCTTCGCTGCTCTGCACTTCGGCCTTGCGTGCCACCGCGGCGCTGTTGGCTTCGGCGGATTTCGGCGGCAGGTAGCGGTCGACGTCGAAGGTGTCGGCCTTGAGCTGGGCGCGCAGCGATTGCTTGGCCAGGTCTTCGACCGCCAGGCGGCCGCTGAAGCTGCTGTCGTCGAGTTTCAGGTTGATGTTTTCCAGGGCGATGCTGTTCGGCGTGGCGGACAGGCGGCTGACCAGCTCGACTTTGCTCAGGCTGCCTTCGGCCATGGCCGGCAGGGTCTGGCCGATGCTGTCGACGAACTTGGCCAGGTCGAACTGGGCGATGGAAATGCCGCCGTTGAGCTGCGGGGTCTTGTCCAGGTCGTTGACCTTGAGCTCGCCGATGGCGCGCAGCTGGTTGAGCGAGAGCTTCAGGCTGTTCCATTCGGCGACGTTGGCGGCCTTGTCCAGCAGCAGCTGGCCCTGGGCGGCGAAGGTCAGGGTCTTGCCTTGCAGCGGATCGCCGGCGGCTTCGCCGGACAGTTTCATGTCTTCGAACTGGTAGCGCTTGAGGACGCGGTCGAAGCGCAGCTCGCCCTTCAACTCGGTGCGCACGCGCACGACCGGCTGGGTGCTGGCGAGGAAGGCGGTGAGCTTGACCGGGGTATTGGTCGCTTCGTGGATCGGGCCGGTGCTCAGTTGGATGCTTTCGGCGGTGAACTGCTTGCCGCTCTGTTCGTCGTTGTATTCCACCCGGGCGTTGTTCACGGTCAGGCTGTCGATATCCAGGCGGATCGGCTGCGCCGGTTTTTCCGTGGTGGCCGGGGTCGTGGTCGTGGTTTCGCCGGTGCTGGTGGCCGGGGTTGCGGCCTGCTTGTCGGCGGGGGCGACCTTGCCGATGTCTTCCCAGTTGCCGTGGCCATCCTTGTTGCGGGTCAGGCGCAGGTTCAGGCCTTCGACACGCACATCGCTCATCTGCACTTCGCGGCGCAGCAACGGCAGCACGCGGACCGACAAGCCGAGCATCTGCAAATCGGCGAACGGCTGGGTCGGGTTGGCCAGGGTGGCGACCCCGGCTTCATGCAGTTCGAGGCCGAGCCAGGGGAACAGGCTCCAGCCGATATCGCCATTGAGCGTCAGCTCGATGTGGGCCTTGTCGCGGGCTATCTGGCGAATTTCTTCTTTGTAGTCGTTGGGATCAAACAGGTGAGTCAGGGCGAAGCCGAGAGCCACGATGATCAGCAACAGCCCGAGAAGTACCAGACCCAGGATTTTGCCGAACGCTTTCATGGGCGAGTCCTTGTAGTGTCGAATTCGAATTTAGCCGGGGAGTATAACGCCCCGGACCTGGCCGCTGGTCACTGATCGCTTTGCAGCACATCCAGCGGTATCTGCAGCTTGGCCGCCAGCGCCTGGGCTTCGAGGTGCCCGGCGGGGGCCAGCAGGCGCAAGGTGGCGCCGTGCCGGGCGGCCATTGTCCGGGCTTCGCTCACCAGTCGCTCGGCCACGCCGCGACGCCGGGTGATCTTGCGCACACACAATTGGGACAGGTGCCAGACGTCTTGGTGCCGTTGCAGGCGGGCGGCGCCCAGCAGGCGGTCGTTGAAGCGCCCGGCGATCAGGCTGCCGTCGCCCAGGGCGGTCTCGATCAGTTCCATATCGTCGCGCTGCGGGGCGAACAGCCAGGGCGGGGCGTCGCGGTAGATCTTCTGCAGGTCCTGTTGATCCTGATAGCTGGCTTGTTTCAGCGACTCGACAACGATGGGCATGGGGAATCCTGTGCAGAGCGAAGGAATGGCTGGCCATTATCGACAGCAGCGCGCGGGCTGGCGAGGGGCAGGCTTCTGTAGGAGCGAGGCTTGCCCGCGAAGCGTTCTGCCTGACACACCGCATAACACCCATCGACGGCAAGCCTGGCTCCTACAGAAGCGTTATTGCCGTCTTGCGGAGCAGATGACGCTGAAAAGGTGATGGCAGTTTGCTTTTTCTGTCACGAGCAAATGGTAATCTCTCGCAGTTCATCTGCCCTTCCGCGACCAAAAGTCGCACTCTATGGAGCTTCACTCGATAAAACGGCCACGTCTGCGTGCAAAGGTCGTGAGTGGAGAGTGGCCGGCGAATAATTCCAATAATTGGGGGAAACACTCATGAGCACTAGCACCGAGGCGGGCGCGATTGCCGCCCAGCCGGCGTTCTTGTCCAAAGAACGCATCATCGCCAAGCCCGGTTTCAACCGTTGGCTGGTTCCACCGGCCGCCCTGGCCATCCACCTGTGCATCGGCATGGCCTACGGCTTCTCGGTGTTCTGGTTGCCGCTGTCCAAGGCCCTGGGCGTGACCGCCCCGGTGGCCTGCGCCCCGGACATGAGCTTTATCGCGCAGGTCTTTTCGTCCCAGTGCGATTGGCCGATCTCGATGCTCGGCTGGATCTATACCCTGTTCTTCATTTTCCTCGGCTGCTCCGCGGCGATCTGGGGCGGCTGGCTGGAACACGCCGGCCCGCGCAAGGCCGGTGTGGTATCGGCGCTGTGCTGGTGCGGCGGCCTGCTGATTTCGGCGCTGGGTATCTATACCCACCAGATCTGGCTGATGTGGCTCGGCTCCGGCGTGATCGGCGGTATCGGCCTGGGCCTGGGCTACATCTCGCCGGTGTCGACCCTGATCAAATGGTTCCCGGACAAGCGCGGCATGGCCACCGGCATGGCGATCATGGGCTTCGGCGGTGGTGCGATGGTCGGTGCGCCGCTGGCGGCGGCACTGATGAGCCACTTCGCTTCGCCAACCGGCGTCGGCGTCTGGCAGAGCTTCCTGGTGATGGCGGCGATCTACTTCGTGTTCATGATCGGTGGCGCGCTGTCGTACCGCGTGCCGCCGACCGGCTGGAAGCCCGAGGGCTGGACCCCGCCGGCGAAAAAAGCCGCGAACGCGATGATCACCCACCGTCACGTGCATGTGAATGTGGCCTGGAAAACTCCGCAGTTCCGCCTGGTATGGCTGGTGCTGTGCCTGAACGTTTCCGCGGGTATCGGCATCCTCGGCATGGCTTCGCCGCTGTTGCAGGAAGTCTTCGCCGGCAAGCTGCTGGGCAATGAACTGGCCTTCGGTCAGCTGGATGCCGCGCAACTGGCGTCGATCGCCGCGATCGCCGCCGGCTTCACCGGTCTGTTGAGCCTGTTCAACATCGGTGGTCGCTTCTTCTGGGCGTCGTTCTCCGACTACCTGGGGCGCAAGAACACCTACTTCGTGTTCTTCGCCCTGGGTTTTGCCCTGTATGCGCTGATCCCGAACCTCGGGCACTTGGGCAACGTCGCGCTGTTCGTGGCGGCGTTCTGCATCATCCTGTCGATGTACGGCGGCGGTTTCGCCACGGTTCCGGCCTACCTGGCGGACCTGTTCGGCACCCAGATGGTGGGCGCGATCCACGGCCGCCTGCTGACCGCTTGGGCGGCGGCGGGCGTACTGGGGCCGGTGCTGGTGAACTACCTGCGTGAATACCAGTTGAGCATCGGTGTCGAGCGTGCCGCGGCCTACGACATCACCCTGTACATCCTCGCCGGCCTGCTGGTGCTGGGTTTCCTGTGCAACCTGCTGGTGCGCCCGGTGGCCGACAAGTACTTCATGAGCGACGCCGAGCTGGCCGCCGAACAGGCGCTGGGCCATGACAAGGGCGCGGACAGCACCACCGTGCTGGAGTGGAAAGCTTCGTCCGGCAGCGTGCCGCTGGCGGTCGCCGCCTGGCTGGTGGTGGGTATTCCGCTGGCGTGGGGCGTGTGGGTCACCCTGCAGAAGACCGCGGTGTTGTTCCACTAAGTGATTGCGCCTGGTACTGCTGCCAGGCGCATCGATCTTTTTCTGTAGGAGCGAGGCTTGCCCGCGATGAGCGAACGATAGCGGGGGTATACCTGATGCACCGCGCGATCCTGTTCGCGGGCAAGCCTCGCTCCTACAGAAGATTTGCGATCGGTCGTGGGCTTTCGGGAGGCTTCGGTAGCGGCCATCGATTTCATATTGCTTGTCATGACAGGTACAGCCCCGGCTTTATTGGCTTCAGCCCGTCAGGATCTTGTCCTGCGTGTTCCTGTTTAGCCGCCGTCCGGCCTATAATGTTCGCCTTTTTCGCCCAATGATTTTGCGGAGCTGGTGATGGCCGAACGTAAGGCGTCCGTCGAGCGCGACACTCTGGAAACCCAGATCAAAGCCTCGATCAACCTGGATGGCACCGGAAAGGCCCGATTCGATATCGGGGTTCCCTTCCTTGAGCACATGCTGGACCAGATCGCCCGTCACGGGCTGATCGACCTGGATATCGAAAGCAAAGGCGACTTGCATATCGACGACCACCACACCGTGGAGGATGTCGGTATCACCCTGGGCCAGGCCTTCACCAAAGCCATCGGCGACAAGAAGGGCATCCGTCGCTACGGCCACGCCTACGTGCCGCTCGATGAAGCGCTGTCGCGCGTGGTGATCGACTTCTCCGGCCGCCCTGGCCTGCAGATGCACGTGCCTTACACCCGCGCCACCGTGGGCGGCTTCGATGTCGACCTGTTCCAGGAATTCTTCCAGGGCTTCGTCAACCACGCCAACGTCACCCTGCACATCGACAACCTGCGCGGGCACAACACCCACCACCAGATCGAAACCGTGTTCAAGGCTTTCGGCCGCGCGCTGCGCATGGCCGTGGAGCTGGATGACCGCATGGCCGGGCAGATGCCTTCGACCAAGGGCGTGCTGTAATGCAGACGGTCGCGGTTATCGATTACGGCATGGGCAACCTGCACTCGGTGGCCAAGGCCCTCGAGCACGTTGGCGCCGGCAAGGTGCTGATCACCAGCGATGCCAATGTGATTCGCGAAGCCGACCGGGTGGTCTTCCCCGGCGTCGGCGCGATTCGCGACTGCATGGCGGAGATCCGTTGCCTGGGCTTCGACGCGCTGGTGCGTGAAGTCAGCCAGGACCGTCCGTTCCTCGGCATCTGCGTGGGCATGCAGGCCTTGCTCGACCGCAGCGAAGAGAACGACGGCGTCGACTGCATCGGCCTGTTCCCCGGCCAGGTGAAGTTCTTCGGCAAGGGCCTGCATGAGGACGGCGAGCACCTGAAAGTCCCGCACATGGGCTGGAACGAAGTGAAACAGGCGGTGAGCCATCCGCTGTGGCACAACATCCCGGACCTGGCGCGCTTCTACTTCGTGCACAGCTACTACATCGCCGCCGGCAACGCGCGGCAGGTGGTCGGTAGCGGCCACTACGGCGTCGATTTCGCCGCGGCACTGGCCGAGGGCTCGCGCTTCGCCGTGCAGTTCCACCCGGAGAAAAGCCATACCCATGGCCTGCAATTGCTGCAGAACTTCGCGGCGTGGGACGGTCGCTGGTAAATGGCGGTCAAGAAGAAGGCGCCGATCCTGACCCTCACGCCCGAGCAGGAGAGTGAGGCCAATCACAAGATCCAGCGCTTCATGGAAGATCGCTTCGAGCTCGACCTGGGCTCGTTCGAGGCGGCCGAGATTCTTGAACTCTTTACCCGCGAAATTGCTCCGCACTATTACAACAGGGCGATTTTCGATGTGCAGGCCCAGCTCAAAGAGCGGTTCGAAAGCATCGAAAGCGACCTGTGGGCGCTCGAGAAAAACTGATTTCCGAGTGAAGCTGAACAATCGAATTTGAAGGTTTGCCAGATGCTGATTATCCCCGCTATCGATCTTAAAGACGGTGCCTGTGTACGTCTGCGCCAGGGCCGCATGGAAGATTCCACGGTGTTCTCCGATGACCCGGTGAGCATGGCTGCCAAGTGGGTGGAGGGCGGCTGCCGCCGTCTGCATCTGGTCGACCTGAACGGCGCCTTCGAAGGCCAGCCGGTCAACGGCGAAGTGGTCACCGCCATCGCCAAGCGCTACCCGAACCTGCCGATCCAGATCGGTGGCGGCATCCGCTCGCTGGAAACCATCGAGCACTACGTCAAGGCCGGCGTGAGCTACGTGATCATCGGCACCAAGGCGGTGAAAGAGCCGGAGTTCGTCGCCGAAGCTTGCCGCGCCTTCCCGGGTAAGGTGATCGTCGGCCTGGACGCCAAGGACGGTTTCGTCGCCACCGACGGCTGGGCCGAGGTCAGCAGCGTGCAGGTCATCGACCTGGCCAAGCGCTTCGAAGCCGACGGCGTGTCCGCCATCGTTTATACCGACATCGCCAAAGACGGCATGATGCAGGGCTGCAACGTACCCTTCACCGCCGCCCTGGCCGCTGCCACCAAGATCCCGGTGATCGCTTCCGGCGGTATCCACAACCTGGGCGACATCAAGGCCCTGCTGGACGCCAAGGCTCCGGGGATCATTGGCGCCATCACCGGCCGCGCGATCTACGAAGGCACCCTCGACGTCGCCGAGGCGCAAGCCTTCTGCGATTCGTACCAAGGCTGAGGACTCACCATGGCGCTGGCTAAACGCATCATCCCTTGCCTGGACGTGGACAACGGCCGGGTGGTCAAGGGCGTCAAGTTCGAGAACATCCGCGATGCCGGCGACCCGGTGGAAATCGCCCGTCGCTACGACGAGCAGGGCGCGGACGAGATTACCTTTCTCGACATCACCGCCAGCGTCGATGGCCGCGACACCACGCTGCATACCGTCGAGCGCATGGCCAGCCAGGTATTCATCCCGCTGACCGTGGGCGGTGGCGTGCGCACCGTGCAGGACATCCGCAACCTGCTCAATGCCGGGGCGGACAAGGTCTCGATCAATACCGCGGCGGTGTTCAACCCCGAGTTCGTCGGCGAAGCGGCGCAGCATTTCGGCTCGCAGTGCATCGTCGTCGCCATCGATGCGAAGAAGGTTTCCGGGCCGGGCGAAACTCCGCGCTGGGAGATCTTCACCCACGGCGGGCGCAAACCTACCGGGCTGGACGCGGTGGAGTGGGCGAAGAAGATGGAAGGCCTGGGTGCCGGCGAGATCCTGCTGACCAGCATGGACCAGGACGGCATGAAGAATGGCTTCGACCTGGGTGTGACCCGCGCCATCAGCGATGCCCTGGGCATTCCGGTGATCGCCTCGGGCGGTGTCGGCAACCTGCAGCACCTGGCCGACGGCATCCTCGAAGGCCACGCCAGCGCGGTACTGGCGGCAAGTATCTTCCACTTCGGCGAGTACACGGTTCCGGAAGCCAAGGCTTATATGGCGCACCGCGGCATCGTCGTGCGGTAGCCACTGGACAGCATGGCGGGCTCGCGGCACTCTTGGGCACGCCATGGATTCCGGTAGCCCGTCATGTTCAAACGTCTTCTTCTTGTTCTTGCCAGCGCTTCGGTCCTCTTCGCCGCAGGCGCTCGCGCAGCGCAAACGCCAGGCACCTCCCTGGTGCTGCTGACGGAAAACTTCCCCCCCTACAACATGGCCAAGAACGGCAAGAACTTCGCCCAGGGCGAGAATATCAACGGCATCGCTGTGGATATCGTCCGCGAAATGTTCAAGCGTGCCGGGATCAATTACAGCCTGACCCTGCGTTTTCCCTGGGAGCGCATCTACAAGCTCGCCCTGGAGCAGCCGGGGTATGGCGTGTTTGTCATGGCGCGGCTGCCGGACCGGGAGCCGCTGTTCAAATGGGTCGGCCCCATCGGCCCGGATGACTGGATCATGCTGGCCCGGGGCGATAGCAAGATCGCCCTGCAATCTCTGGAGCAGGCGCGCAAATACCGGATTGGCGCCTACAAGGGCGACGCCATTGCCGAGACCCTGGCCAAGCAAGGACTCAAGCCGCTGGTGGTGCTGAGGGACCAGGACAACGCCAGGAAGCTGGTTGGCGGCCAGATCGATCTATGGGCCACTGGCGATCCCGCCGGGCGCTATCTGGCCAGGCAGGAAGGTGTGACCGGGCTCAAGACTGTGCTGCGCTTCCACAGCGCCCAGTTGTACCTGGCGCTGAACAAAGAAGTCCCGGACGAGACCGTCGCCCGGCTGCAGGCCGCGCTGGATCAACTGCGCGAGGAAGGCGTGGTGGAAGAAATCATGGGGCGTTATCTCTGATTGCTCCCCTGTAGCCGCTGCCGCAGGCTGCGATCGACGGCGCAGCCGTCGCCAACGATATTCCATGTCACCCAGGATTATGTGCTGGCCGCATTAGCGGCCGCTACGCGCCTGATCGCCGCCTGCGGCAGCGGCTACAGGGTATGTTGGCCTCACCGGTAAACCCCATCCTTGCCGTGCCCGGCCATGGCCTTGTTGCTGCGCACGCTGATCATCAACTTGATATCGATCCAGTCGATACCCTGGGCCTTGAGCTTGGGCAGTTCGCGTTCGAGCACCGCCAGGGTCTGCGGGTAGGGATGGCCGATCACCACCGCCGAACCCTGCTTGCGTGCCAGGTTGATCGCAGTCTGCAACTGGGTGCCGATCGCCGCTTCGGTGCGTTCGTCGTCGAGGAACACATCTCGGGACACGCTGGCCAGGCCGATCTTCTGCGCCTCGGCGGCGGCCACGGTCTTGGCGCTGGTGCGGCTGTCGACAAAGAACTTGTGGCGGCGCTGCAATTCGCCCATCAGCCAGGCCATGGCCTGGGGCTGGGAGGTCATGCGGCTGCCCATGTGGTTGTTGATGCCGCTGGTGTAGGGCACGGCCTTGAAGGCGGCGTTGAGGCGCTTTTCCAGCTCTTCGATGGGCAGCTCGGGGTGCCAGGCGAAGGGCCCGGTGGCCGGGTCCATGGGCATGTGCAGGATGACGATCTTGCCGGCGCGATGGGCTTCGCGGGCGAACTCGGCGGCGTGGGGCGTGTCGGGCATGATCGCCGTGGTCACCGGGCCGGGCAGGGCGAGTACGCGGCGATCGCGGGGCAGGTTCTGCCCGAGGTCGTCGATGATCAGGCTTAGGTAGGCCTTGCGCGGGGCGGGCTCGGCGGCCTGGGTCGAGGTGAAGGCGAGGAGGCACAGAAGCCCGGTCATGAGCCTCCACGACAACCGTGGGAGGGGTTGGCGTTGGTTGATCATGGGGATTTGAAGCATAGGGTTCGGGTAAAGCCTTGGCGGGGTGTGGCGGTCATCAGGGCGCTATCGCGAGCAAGCTTCGCTCCTGCAGAGGAGGCGGCGGGCTTGCTCGCGATGGCTTCCATCACTTGCTGCGGGTGATGCTCAGGCCCTTGAGCAGGCTGAGGGCCTGGGCCAACTGGTAGTCGTCGTCCTGTGGCATCGGCTTGGGCTTGCTGCCGGAAGCGGTCGGCTTGTCGGCGCCGCCGTTGCCATTGCCCAGGTGACCTTGCAGGTCGGCTTCCTTGAAGTACTCGTTGTCCTGCGCTTCGCTGGTGATCTTGGCGCGGCGCACCTCGATGTCCGGCACGATGCCCTGGGCCTGGATCGAACGGCCGTTCGGCGTGAAGTACAGCGCGGTGGTGATCTTCAGCGCACGGTCGTTGTTCAGCGGCAGCACGGTTTGCACCGAGCCCTTGCCGAAGCTGGTGGTGCCCATCAGCACCGCGCGTTTCTGGTCCTGCAGGGCGCCGGCGACGATCTCCGAAGCCGAGGCGCTGCCACCGTTGATCAGTACCACCATCGGCACCGCTTCGCTTTCGTCCTTGCCGGTGGCGGAGAAGCGCAGCTCGGAGTTGGCGATGCGGCCCTTGGTGTAGACGATCAGGCCCTTGGTGATGAAGTGGTCGACCACTTCCACCGCCGATTGCAGCACGCCGCCCGGGTTGTTGCGCAAATCGAGGATGATGCCGTTGAGTTTCTTGCCATTGTCCTTGCGCAGCTTGGCCAGGGCCTTGGAGACTTCCTCGCCGGTCTTGACCTGGAACTGGGTGATGCGGATGTAGCCGTAGCCCGACTCCAGCAGCTGGCTCTTCACGCTCTTCACCTGGATGGTGGCGCGGGCCAGGGTCACGTCGAACGGCGCACCGCCGTCGCGGACCAGAGTCAGGGTGATTTTCTGGCCGATCTTGCCGCGCATCTTGTCCACGGCTTCGGTCATGCTCTGGCCGCGGGTCGGCTGGCCATTGATCTTGACGATCAGGTCGCCGGCCTGGATGCCGGCCTTGGACGCCGGGGTGTCGTCGATCGGCGACACCACCTTGATGATGCCGTCCTCGGCGCCGACTTCGATGCCCAGGCCGCCGAACTCGCCGCTGGTGCTTTCCTGCAGCTCGGCGAAGTCTTCAGGGCCCAGGTAGGCCGAATGCGGGTCGAGGTTGCTGAGCATGCCCTTGATGGCGTTTTCCAGCAGGGTCTTGTCGTCGACGGGTTCGACATAGGCGGCCTTGATCCGGTCCATGACCTCGGCGAAGGTGCGCAGCTCTTCGAGCGGCAATGGCGCCTTGGTGGTCGTGGCGGCTGCCGACTGAGCGGTTTCGGCGGCGAACGCCAGGGGCGCACCGATCGCCAGAGCGATCGTCAGGGCCAGCGAGGTGAGGCGGGACAAATGCAGCATGTCGAACGAACTCCTGAATGAGATGGCGCGCTTATCCTTGCGCGCGGCACCATTGTGCCGGGTCGCTTGGGCGACCCTGCTGGCGAATAGCAAAGTACAGTGCAGGCGCGCCCTGTCCGCCACTGCTACCCACAGTGGAGATGGACTCGCCGGCCTTGACCACATCGCCCGCTTCTTTAAGCAGCGTCTGGTTGTGTCCGTAGAGGCTCAAGTAGCCGTTGCCATGGTCGAGGATCACCAGCAGGCCGGCGCCGCGCAACCAGTCGGCGAACACGACGCGGCCGCCGTGGACGGCATGCACCTGGCTGCCGGCCGAGGCGCTGATCATCACCCCGTCCCACTTGGTCCGGGCATCGTCGCCGCGGCTTTCGCCAAAGCGCGCCAGCAGTCGACCATCAACCGGCCATGGAAGTTTTCCCCGGGATGAAGCAAAAGGGCCTCCATAGGAGGCGCCTGCGCTGGAAACCAAGGGGCCGGGCGTCGCTCGGGGCGGCTTGCTCGGGCTCTCGTCGGCATTGGCCTGGGCCTCACGCAAACGCTTTTTTTCGGCTTCCTGCTGGGCGATCAGCGCTTTCTGTCGCGCTTCCTCTGCCTCGCGGGCCTGGCGGGCCAGGGTTTCCTCGATGGTTTTCAGGACCTTGCCCAGATCGGCCTGGTCCTGTTCGCGGGCCTTGAGCTTGTCGCCACGGGCCTTCACGTCGTCATTGAGCTTGGCCAGGGCCACCTGGCGTTCCTTGCGGACCTTGTCGAGTTCTTCACGCTGGGTGTCGAGGCTGCTTTTCTGCACCAGCAGCTGGGCTTGCTGCAGGGAGATTTCCTTTTCGACATTGGCCAGCTGGCGCAGGGTCTCGTTGAAATTCTTCAGCTGCTCCAGGCGGGCCTGGCTCAGATAGTCGTAATAGGTGAGTGTGCGGGCGAATTTTTCCGGGTTCTGCTGGTTGAGCAGCAGCTTGAGGTACTCCTGGCGGCCGTTCTGGTAGGCCGCGCGGGCCTGGATGGCGATCAGTCGTTGCTGTTCAATGCGCGCGCTCTGGAGTTTTTTTTTCTCCTCATCGAGTCGCTGCAGCTCGGATTCGCTTTTCTTCAGCTCTTTCTGCAGGGCATCGACCTGCTTTTCCAGCTTGCCCATCTCGGTTTCGGTGCCGCGCAGGTCTTTCTGCACGCCGGACTTTTCTTCCTGCAGCTTGCCCAGCAGCTTTTTCAGCTCGGCAATATCCTGACGCGTGGCGTCCAACTGCTGTTGGGTTTGCGCGCGCTCGTCGGCGAAGGCCGGTTGGAGCAGGCAGATCAGAGCAAGGGTAATCAGGGCGCGAAGCATAGAGGCGGGCGACACCAGGGAAAGGGACGGCCTAGTATGCCCGCCCCTCGCTGCAAAAAAAACGCCTCAAAGCCAACTGCTTTGAGGCGTTCGTCATAAAAAGCCGTTTGCGGCCCATTATTCGGTCTTTTTGATATCAGACCAATATCGAAGTGCCAGTCATTTCCGCGGGCTGCGGCAGGCCCAGCAGTTTCAGCATGGTCGGCGCCACGTCGGCCAGGACTCCGCCTTCACGGACTTTCAGGTCGCGCTTGCCCACATAGATGAACGGCACCGGCTCGCTGGTGTGGGCGGTGTGGGCCTGGCCGGTGGAGGCGTCGGACATCTGCTCGACGTTGCCGTGGTCGGCGGTGATCAGGGCTTCGCCGCCGACCTTTTCCAGGGCATCGACGATGCGGCCGACGCACAGGTCCAGGCATTCGACGGCCTTGACTGCCGCGTCGAACACGCCGCTGTGGCCGACCATGTCGCCGTTGGCGTAGTTGACCACGATCACGTCGTAGCGCTGGTTTTCGATGGCGTCGACGATCCGGTCGGTGACTTCCGGCGCGCTCATCTCCGGCTGCAGGTCGTAGGTGGCGACTTTCGGCGACGGGATCAGGATGCGTTCTTCGCCCGGGAACGGCTCTTCGCGGCCGCCGGAGAAGAAGAAGGTCACGTGGGCGTATTTTTCGGTTTCGGCGATGCGCAGCTGGGTCTTGCCGTTTTTCGCCAGGTAATCGCCCAGCACGTTTTCCAGGCTGCCCGGGGCAAAGGCCGAAGGGGCCGGAATGCTTGCCGCGTATTGGGTCAGCATGACGAAACCGGCCAGTTTCGGCTGGCGGGCGCGCTCGAATTCCTTGAAACCGTCCTCGACGAATACCCGGCTCAGCTCGCGGGCGCGGTCGGCGCGGAAGTTCATGAACACCACGGCGTCGCCGTCTTCGACTTTCACCGGCTCGCCGAGGGTGGTGGCCTTGACGAATTCGTCGCTCTCGCCACGCTCGTAGGCGGCCTGCAGGCCTTCCTGGGCGGTGGCGGCGTTGAATTCGCCCTTGCCGTCGACGATCAGGTTGTAGGCCTGGGCCACGCGGTCCCAGCGGTTGTCGCGGTCCATGGCGAAGTAGCGGCCGATCAGGCTGGCGATGCGGCCCTTGCCCAGGGTCTTGAAGGTTTCATCCAGCAGTTCGATCGACGAAGTGGCGCTTTTCGGCGGGGTGTCGCGGCCGTCGAGGAAGGCGTGCAGGTAGATCTTCTCGGCGCCACGCTTGAAGGCCAGTTCGGCCATGGCCACCAGGTGGTCCTGGTGGCTGTGCACGCCGCCATCGGACAGCAGGCCGAGGATATGCACGGCCTTGCCGGCGGCCACGGCTTTATCCACGGCGGCGCAAATGGTCGGATTCTCGAAGAACTCGCCATCGCGGATGGCTTTGGTGACACGGGTGAAATCCTGGTACACCACGCGGCCGGCACCGAGGTTCATGTGGCCGACTTCGGAGTTGCCCATCTGGCCGTCCGGCAGGCCGACATCCATGCCCGAACCCGAGATCAGGCCGTTCGGCACGCTGGCGCACAGGCGGTCGAGGACCGGCTTCTTGGCTGCATAGATAGCGTTGGATTCGTGGCTCTCGCTGTGACCGAAGCCATCCAGAATCATCAGGACCAAAGGTTTAGGCGTGGTAGTCATAGATTCCACTCGTGGCTGGATTGGGAGAATGTTGGAAAAAGGGAGTGGCAGTTTAAAGCGAAGTTCCGGTGGCGTCACCGCCGGGCGGGGTTTGGCCGACCCGGAGGGCTGTGTATACTGGCCGACATTTTAACGCCCTGGAACCTCCTTGATGGTTGCTCACCTGATTCAATTCGCCACTGAACACTACTTGCTCGTCGGCGCCTTCGTCATCTTGCTGGCTCTGTTGATCGCTCACGAGTTGAGCCGCGGCGGCCGTAGCCTCAGCACCCGTGAACTGACCGCGCTGGTGAACAGCGAGCAGGGCGTGGTGATCGATATCCGTCCGACCAAGGACTTCGCCGCGGGCCATATCGTCGGCGCGTTGAACATCCCTCAAGACAAACTGGCCGCCCGCGTGGGCGAGCTGGAAAAGCACAAGGCCAAGACCATCATTCTGGTCGATGCCCTGGGTCAGCACGCCGGCACCCACGCTCGCGAGCTGATGAAATCCGGCTTCACCGCCGCCAAGCTGTCCGGCGGCGTTGGCAGCTGGAAAGCCGACAACCTGCCGCTGGTGAAGTGATATGGCTGCCGTCGTCGTCTATTCCAGCGATTACTGCCCCTACTGCTCGCGGGCCAAGTACCTGCTCGAGAACAAAGGCGTAGCCTTCGAAGAGATCAAGGTCGACGGCAAGCCGCAGGTTCGCGCCGAAATGGCCCAGAAGGCCGGGCGTACGTCCGTGCCGCAGATCTGGATCGGCAGCACCCATGTGGGCGGTTGTGACGATCTGTTCGCCCTGGAGCGCGCCGGCAAGCTCGACGCGCTGCTCGCGGCCTGACTGACCACCCAAGTTCAGCAAACCCTACATGACCCCGAGATCAAGAAGGATCTGAGATGACTGACCAACAGAACACCGCTGCGACCGAAGACGAATCCGCACCGCAATTCTCGCTGCAGCGTATCTATGTGCGTGACCTGTCTTTCGAAGCTCCGAAAAGCCCGGCGATCTTCCGCCAGCAGTGGGAGCCGAGCGTCGGCCTGGACCTGAACACCCGTCAGAAGGCGCTGGAAGAGGGTTTCCACGAAGTCGTGCTGACCCTGTCGGTCACCGTGAAGAACGGCGACGAAGTGGCGTTCATCGCCGAAGTGCAACAGGCCGGTATCTTCCTGATCAAGAACCTGGACGACGCTTCGATGAGCCACACCCTGGGCGCGTTCTGCCCGAACATCCTGTTCCCGTACGCTCGCGAAGCGCTGGACAGCCTGGTGACCCGCGGTTCGTTCCCGGCCCTGATGCTGGCTCCGGTGAACTTCGACGCGCTGTACGCGCAAGAGCTGCAACGCCTGCAGGCGGCCGGTGAAGGCACCGTTCAGTAAGAGCTTTGCCCGAGCATGAAAAAAGCGCCGTTAAAGGCGCTTTTTTCATGCTCGGGCGAAACATTCGGGTAGGAGCGAGGCTTGCCCGCGATGGGGCCGACGCGAAACGTCTGAAGCACTGCGTTATCGTTCATCGCGAGCAAGCTTCGCTCCTACTTGAATCCCAGCTGGCGCCAGGCTTCGTAGACAGCCACCGCCACGGTGTTGGACAGGTTCAGGCTGCGGCAGCCTTCGCGCATGGGCAGGCGCAGGCGTTGTTCGGCGGGCAGGGCGTCCAGTACCTCGGCGGGCAGGCCACGGCTTTCCGGGCCGAACAGGAAGGCATCGCCCTCGGCGAAGCTGGCGTCGTGGAAAGGTCGCGAGCCCTTGGTGGTGAAGGCGAACAGGCGCGGATGGCCTAGGCTTTCAAGACAGCTGGCGAGGTCGGCATGGCGCTGCAGGGTGGCGTACTCGTGGTAGTCGAGGCCGGCCCGGCGCAGGCGCTTGTCGTCCATTTCGAAACCCAGCGGTTCGATCAAATGCAGGTGGCAGCCGCTATTGGCGCACAGCCTGATTACGTTGCCGGTATTCGGCGGAATTTCTGGTTGAAAAAGGATGACGTGAAACATGCACGGCTCCGAAGAAAAAGACAGGCCGCATTCTACGCCTGAAGCGGACGTCCGGCCGAAGCTAATGCTGCGGGTATTCGGCTCGCTGGCGATCCTTGGCGTGATGGTCGGGTTGATGATCGGTCGCCTGACGACCCCGGACCCCACCGAGTTGCAGGAAGTGCAGGTCCAGCCCAATGCCCTGGTGGTGTGGTTCAACAACGAGCCCAAGGTCCATGGCGAGCACATCGACGGGTCCGTGGCGCTGTTGTTCGAGGCCGAGGGGCGGGTGCAAAAGGGCCAGTTGAAGATCAACGACAAGGATGCCAACTGGCGAGTGCGGGCGGCTAAGGAAGGGTTGCTGCTGAACGTGGTCGCAGCAAGAGCGCTGCACGCCGAGTGGTCGGGCAGCGAGGTCGACGGGCGCTGGCGCCTGGAGATCCGGCTGCGCGAGGAATAAAAGAGGGGATTCCCGGCCTGCCTGTACCAAGGTCCCCAAAAGCGTGAGGGCTGGGCGCTGATTGCGCCGGGCCCGGTGTAAAGAGGGGAAGCCCCGGCCTGCCTGTACCAAGGTTCCCAAAAGCGTGAGGGCCGCGCTGATTGCGCTGGGCCCGGTGTAAAGAGGGAATCCCCGGCCTGCCTGTACCAAGGTTCCCGAAACGGGTGGGGCTCGTCGCTGTGAGCGTAATGAGCCCGGGAGTTAAAGAGGGAATCCCTGGCCTGCCTGTACCAGGGTTCCCCAAACCGGGTGGAACCCGTCGCTGCGAGCGGTATGGGTTCCGGGTGTAAAGAAGGGGATTCTCGGCCTGCCTGTACCAAGGTCCCCAAAACGGGTGAGTGACTGCACTCATGATCTTGTCTTTGCAGGGGGCGTGCCAATTTCGGCTTAAACGGTTAAGCGAATTTTCAAGAAAATCTGAAAGCCCCGGTTTACGGGGCTTTCGCCGTTGTGTGGAGATGTTTTTGCGAGAAAAATCGAGATCGCCCACGGGGAAGTCCCACGTCCAGCCGCGCATTCGGGCAGTGCAGGCTCACCATTGCGGTGCACAAAAAGCTTCGCGGGCAAGCCTCGCTCCTACAGAACCCCTTCATCTGTAGGAGCGAGGCTTGCCCGCGATTGGATCTGTCATTCGGCACAGCCCGAATGCCTTGCACTGTAGCCGCTGCCGAAGGCTGCGATCGCGACCGAAGGGCGCGCAGGATCTCAAGATCGCTGAAGGCCTTCGGCCTTATCGCAGCCTGCGGCAGCGGCTACAGGGGGTTATGCGGCTCAGCCCTCGTCGCTGTCGTCGTCATCCCCGCCGTCGACCTTCATCCCCAACTCCTTGATCTTGCGCGTCAGGGTGTTGCGGCCCCAGCCCAGCAGCACGGCGGCGTCGCGGCGGCGGCCGGCGGTGTGCTTGAGGGCGGTCTCGATCATGATCCGCTCGAAGCTCGGCACCGCGCTGTCCAGCAGGCTCGACTGGCCGCGTGCCAGGGCCTGGTCGGCCCACTGGCGCAGGGCCTGCTCCCAGTTGGTCACCGGCGCCGAATCCTGGGGCAGGCTCAGCAGTTCCGGCGGCAGGTCGCTGATATGCACCTCGCGACCCGAAGCCATCACGGTGATCCAACGGCAGGTGTTCTCCAGCTGGCGCACGTTGCCGGGCCACGGCAGGTTCTTCAGGTATTCCTCGGTCTCGCTTTTCAGCAGCTTGGGCTCGACGGCCAGCTCCTGGGCGGCGCGGCTGAGGAAGTGCTTGGCCAGGGTCGGAATGTCTTCGCGACGGTCCGACAGGCGCGGGATATGGATGCGGATCACGTTCAGGCGGTGGAACAGGTCCTCGCGGAACTTGCCGGCGTGCACCAGGGTTTCCAGGTTCTGGTGGGTCGCGGCGATGATGCGCACATCGACCTTGACCGGCGTATGCCCGCCGACCCGGTAGAACTCGCCGTCGGCCAGCACCCGCAGCAGGCGGGTCTGGGTGTCGGCCGGCATGTCGCCGATCTCGTCGAGGAACAGGGTGCCGCCGTCGGCCTGTTCGAAGCGCCCGCGCCGCAGGTTGGCCGCGCCGGTGAAGGCGCCTTTTTCATGGCCGAACAGCTCGGATTCCATCAGGTCCTTGGGGATCGCCGCCATGTTCAGTGCGATGAACGGCGAAGCCGCCCGCGGGCTGTGGCGGTGCAGGGCATGGGCCACCAGCTCTTTACCGGTACCGGACTCACCGTTGATCAGCACGGTGATGTTGGAGTGGCTGAGGCGACCGATGGCGCGGAACACCTCCTGCATCGCCGGCGCTTCACCGATGATTTCCGGGGTGCGGGCCAGCGCGGGGATCACTTCCAGGCCCTGCTGCTCCTGGGCGTGCTGGTTGGCGCGCTTGACCAGGGACACCGCTTCGTCGACATCGAACGGCTTGGGCAGGTACTCGAAGGCGCCGCCCTGATAGGAGGCGACAGCGCTGTCCAGGTCGGAGTGCGCGGTCATGATGATCACCGGCAGGCGCGGGTGCTGCTCGCGGATCCGCGCCAGCAGGTCCAGGCCACTGGCGCCGGGCATGCGGATGTCGGAAATGATCACGTCCGGTTGCTGGCGGGCCAGGCGACTCATCACACCATCGGCGCTATCGAAGCTCTGGGTGGTCATGCCTTCCTGTTGCAAGGCTTTCTCCAGAACCCAACGGATAGAACGGTCGTCATCGACGATCCACACGGTTTCACTACGGCTCATGTCGATGGGGCTCCTTGTTCCAGTGGCAGAAAGATCGAGAACGTGGTGTGGCCGGGATGGCTGTCACACTCGATCAGGCCCTGGTGCTGGCTGATGATGTTCTGGGTAATGGCCAGGCCCAGCCCGGTACCGTCCGGACGGCCGCTGACCATGGGGAAGAAGATGGTTTCCTGGAGTTCCGCGGGGATCCCCGGGCCGTTGTCGATGATCTCGATCTTGGTCACCAGGCGGTGGCGCACGTGGCCGATGGTGAACTGGCGCATGGTGCGGGTGCGCAGGCTGATGCGGCCCAGGCGCAGCTCGTTCTGGCTGCTGATGGCCTGCATGGCGTTGCGCACGATGTTGAGCACCGCCTGGATCATCTGTTCGCGGTCGATCAACACATCGGGAATGCTCGGGTCGTAGTCGCGCACCAGGGTGATGCAGCCCTGGCTTTCGGCTTCCACCAGGCTGCTCACGCGCTCCAGCACTTCGTGCACGTTGCACAGGGCCAGCGACGGCAGCTTGTTGGAACCGAGCATGCGGTCCACCAGATTCCGCAGGCGGTCGGCCTCTTCGATGATGACGTTGGTGTAGTCCTTGAGGTTCTCGTCCGGCAGTTCGCGGGCCAGCAACTGGGCGGCGCCGCGAATCCCACCGAGGGGGTTCTTGATCTCGTGGGCCAGGCCGCGCACCAGCATCTTGCTGGTTTCCTGCTTGGACAGCTGGGCCTCTTCCTTGGTGATCCGCAGCAGGCGGTCACGGGGGTGGACTTCCAGCAATAGCAGGGTGTCGCCATTGCTCAGGATCGGCGTCACCGCGTAGTCCACGGTCAGGGTCTGGCCGGTCAGCGCGGTGAGCATGGCTTCGCGCTTGGTGAACGGGTGCGCCTGTTCCACCGCCTGGCGCAGGGAGCTCAGGGCTTCGGCCGACTCGGTGAACAGTTCGCTGATGAATTGCCCATGGCTGCGCTGGCCACTGATGGCCAACAACATCTCCGCCGCCGGGTTCATGTACTCAAGGCGCAGGTCGGCGTTGAGCAGGATGGTCGCGGTGGTCAGGTTGTCGAGTAGCAAGCGGTGCAGTTGATCGCTGATGGTCATGGGTAAATGTTGACCTCTTTTGAAACAAGGCAATCCCGGGCCGGCCCAGGATTGCGCGCGCGAACAAGGCGCTGGTATCGAGAAAATGCAAAAACCAAACCAAGGCTCCGAAAAGAAGCGCTCGAGCCCTGAAACAGACGTTTAAAGTTCTGTTTCGCAGCGCTTTGCCGGCTGCGCTGGGTACTTTCGAACCAAAATGGGCTGCGGATGGGTGCAGGTGCAGCTTGATGCACCAATATAGTGCGATTTATCCGAGGCTGCGCTAAAGAATGGCTAGCCGCGCGCCGGTCCAGAATTCGCCGCGCACGCAAAAAGGCCCGCGTGCTGGCGGGCCTGGAAGTGTGCGGCGGATGGCTGATCAGTGGGCGGGCTGGGCGTCCTTGTCGATGCCCGGTGGTAGCGTGGCGGGTGCCTCGGTCAGCGGTGCGGCGCGGGGTTCCCGGGCCAGTTCGTCGGCGTCCGCCTGCTCGGCGGTGGACAGGTCGGCGGCGTTGTGGCCGATGCGCTTGAGCAGCAGGAGCATGCACACCAGGGACACCAGGGCATAGCCAGCGGAGGCGATGGCCACGCCGAGAATGCTCCCGGTGTTGTTGAGAATGCCCTGGGCCAGGACCGGCGTGGCGCCGCCCACCAGCAAGGAACAGAGCTGGTAGGAAATCGACAGGCCGCTATAGCGCACCCTGGTCGGGAAGGCGCGGGCCAGGATGCCGCCGACGGCGCCATAGAACATCGAGTGCGGCACGGTGGCCAGGCACATGCCGAGCACGGCGATCCAGTAGACGCCGGTTTCCACGGCGAAGAACATCGCCGGCATCAGGAAGAACTCCGGCAGCAGCATCAGCACCACGGCCTTGCGCATGTCCATCCTGGAAACCAGCACCGCGCCCAGGGGCTGGGTGATGAACTGCACCACCAGGGCGATGACGATCACGCTGAGAAAGGTGCTCTGGCTGTAGCCCAGCTCCTTGGTGGCCCAGGACAGGGCAAAGGTGCTCTTGAAGTAGGTGACATGGATGATCGGCAGTACGCCGGCCCCCAGCAGCACGATCTGCCAGTGTTTGCGCAGGACCTCCAGGATCGGCAGCTTGACGGTCTTTTTCTGCTGGATCAGGCGCTTCATGTCGTCCGATTCTTCGAGCTTGAGGCGAATCACCATGCCCACCAGGACCAGTGCCGCCGAGAGCAGGAACGGAATGCGCCAGCCCCACAGCAAAAAGTCCGGCGCGGGCAGGGCGCTGAGGCCGAAGAACACCAGGGTTGCCAGCAGGTTGCCAGCCGGCGAGCCCTGCTGGGCGAAGGCCGCATACAGAATGCCTTTGCCCTTGGGCGCACTTTCGCTGGCGATGAGGATGGCGCCGCCCCATTCGCCGCCCACCGCGATGCCCTGGATGATGCGCAGCACCACCAGGGCAATCGGCGCCCAGATACCGATCTGCAGGTAGGTCGGCAGCAGGCCGATGCAGGTGGTGGCCACGCCCATCATGATCAGGGTGATCACCAGGGTGGTCTTGCGCCCGATCTTGTCGCCCAGGTGGCCGAAGATGATGCCGCCGATGGGGCGGGCGATGAAGCCGGCCCAGAGGGTCAAAAACGACAGCAGGGTGGCGGTGCCCGCAGGCAAGTCGGCGGGGAAGAACACCTTGCCGAAGACCAGCGCGGCGGCGATTCCGTAGGCGTAGAAGTCATACCATTCGATGGTGGTGCCGATGAACGAAGCGATTCCTGCCTTGCGGGCTTTCTTGTGCGCGGCAGCGTGCTGGGCGGCATTCATATTCAATTCCTGCATGTTGTTATTGTTATTTGCGCCGCGGGAGGTTCGTCTGACGACGGCTCCGGATACTCATTGCACGAATGGGCGCATCACGTACTTGCAAGGTCCGACGGCACGGAGCCTATACAGGCAGGAATGAAAAAAATAATGATTAAATCTTATTGTGTGATATGGGATTTCGTATGGTCGACAGCCCTCAAAGTCCCGGCGCCACGGGCTTTTGCAGGGCCTTGAGGACACTCAGGAAACTCTCCGCGGCGGCCGACGGTTTGTCGGCATGGCGGATAGCGTGGACCTCGGACAACGCCCCGTCGCCGCTGATTTCGCAGTAATGCACACCCTCTTTCCAGGTGCCGGCCAGGGTCTGCGGGACCAGGGCCACGCCCATTTCATACGCCACCATCGCCACCACCGTTTGCCACAGCCGGGTTTCGTGGCGGATACGCGGGCTGAACCCGGCTGCCACGCAGCGCGCGATGATCAGGTCGTGGTAGTGCGGCGAGACATTGCGTGGGAACAGGATGAAGTCGTCGTTGGCCAGCTCCGCCAGATCGATGCGCGACTCGCCCGCCAGCCGGTGGCCCTGGGGCATGCAGCAGAGGAAGGGCTCGGCGAGGACCGGCTCGCCGCGGATGCTCTCGGGAAAGTGGCTCCAGTGCACGAAGCCGATATCGATCTGCCCGCGCTGCAGCGCCTGGGCCTGCTCGGCGCTGTTCATCTCCATCAGCACGATCTCGGTGTCCGGATGATCCTGCTCGAAGGTCCTCACCGCCTGCGGCAGGCCGCGATGCAGGATCGAGTTGACGAAACCGATGCTCAGCCGACCGACGAAACCCTGGGCCGAACGCAGGGTCAGGCGCCGCGCCTGCTCGGCCCGCAGCAGCAGGTAGCGGGCTTCGTCGAGCAGCACCTGGCCGGCGTTGGTCAGGCTCACCGACTTGTTGTTGCGGCTCAGCAACTGCACGTCCAGCTGGCTCTCGAGCTTCTTGATGTCGAAGCTCAGGGCCGGCTGAGAGATGAACAGGCGAGCGGCGGCCCGGCCGAAATGCAGCTCTTCGGCGACCGCGACGAAGTAACGAAGCTGTTTGAGATCCATGCTGACGTCCTCGCTTTACGATCTGGTTTTCTTATCGTAGTGGATTGATTTTGTATTAGATACTTATCGATGGCGACTCTAGTCTCGGGGCACAAGAGCCTGGAGAGACGCCATGACTGCCCTGCCTGAACCTGCCCAAGACACCCTGAATATCCCCGATAGCCGAGGCCTGAACCTGTTCGATTGCGACGCCGGGCTGGCGGCCCTGCTCAAGGTCTACCTGGCGCCGCAACTGTACGCCCAGTGGTTGCCGAGCCTGCGCCAGCTCGGTGCGCGGGCCGGTGGCGAGCTGGATGTGCTGGCACTCTCGGCGGACAAGAACCCGCCGCAACTGCGGCCGCGCACCCGCCGTGGCGAAGACCTGCAGAGCATTTACAAGCACCCGGATTTCATCGCCCTGGAGCGCGCCGCCTATGCCGAGCTGGGCCTGGCCTCCATGAGTCATTGCGCCGAGCCGGTGCTGCCGCTGGTCAAGTACGCCCTGACCTTCCTTTTCGTGCAGGCCGAGTTCGGCCTGTGCTGCCCGGTGAGCATGACCGACTCGTTGACCCGTACCTTGCGCAAGTTCGGCTCGCCGGAGCTGGTGGCGCGCTACCTGCCGTCCCTGGTGTCGCGGGATTTCGACCGCTTGTTCCAGGGCGCGATGTTCATGACCGAACAGGCGGCCGGCTCCGACGTGTCGCGCACTGAAACCCGCGCGCGCCTGGAGAACGGCGAGTGGCGGCTGTTCGGCGACAAGTGGTTCTGCTCCAACCCGGACGCCGACCTGGCCATGGTCCTGGCCCGTCCGGAAGATGCTCCAGAGGGCATGAAGGGGGTCAGCCTGTTCCTGCTGCCGAAGGTCTGCCCCGATGGCTCGCGCAACGCCTACCGGATCCTGCGCCTGAAGGACAAGCTGGGTAGCCGCTCCATGGCCAGCGGTGAAATCAGCCTGGACGGCGCCACCGCCTACCTGATCGGTGAGGTCGGCCGCGGCTTCCAGCAGATGGCCGACATGATCAACATGTCGCGCCTGTCCAACGGGGTGCGGGCCGCCGGGCTGATGCGTCGCGGGGTCAACGAGGCGCTGTATGTCGCCCGCCAGCGCCGGGCCTTCGGCCGCCATCTGATCGAGATGCCGCTGATGCAGCGCCAGCTGCTGAAAATGATGCTGCCCGCCGAGCAGGCCCGTTCGATGTTCATGCAGATCGCCACGCTGCTGCCCAAGGCCGATGCCGGCGACGAGGCGGCGCGCAAGTGCGTGCGCATCCTCACCCCGCTGATCAAGTTCCGCGCCTGCCGCGATGCGCGCCGGGTCACCGGGGACGCTATGGAAGTACGCGGCGGGGTTGGCTACATCGAGGAGTGGAGCGATGCGCGGCTGGTGCGCGATGCCCACCTGGGCTCGATCTGGGAAGGCACCAGCAACATCGTCGCGCTGGACATCGCCCGCGCCGTGACCCGCGAGCAGGCCCTGGAGCCGCTGCGGCACTACCTCGCCGGCCTGCTCGCCGAGGCCGACCTGCCGGCGGCCAGCCAGCGCCTGTTCGAGACGGTCCTGCAACGTGCGGTCGTGGCCATCGAGAAGGTCGCGCAAGAGCGCCGCGATGACCAGGTGCGCCTGGCCGGCAGTGCCCTTTATCACACTGCCACGGCGATCTTCATGGCCTGGGAAGCGAGCCGCCAGGCCCCCGATTACCGGCGCCTGGCCCTGGCCCATCTGCTGCTCCAGCACAAGCTGCTGCCCCGCGATCCGCTGCGTCCGGAGGCATCGATTGAGCCTGAGCTGCTGACGCTCCTGGCCAATGAAAGCGCGCTGTCGAAAGCCGATGCGATGCAGCTGTTGCCGGCCTGAACGGCCTTGCCCATTTTTGTCAGAGAATTGCCATGAACCATTCAAAAGGGGCCCTGGCCGGCCTTAAAGTCATCGACCTCAGCCGCGTGCTGGGTGGACCCTACTGCTCCCAGGCCCTGGCCGACCACGGCGCCGAAGTGATCAAGCTGGAGCCCCTGAGCGGTGACGAGACCCGCGGCTGGGGCCCGCCTTTCGAGGGCGCCGACGCTTCGTATTTCAGGGGCGTGAACCGCAACAAACAGGGGATCGCCGTGGACCTGTCCCGACCCGCGGGCATCCAGCTGCTGATGCGCCTGCTGGAAGACGCCGACGTGCTGATGGAGAACTTCAAGCCCGGCACCCTGGAGCGTTGGGGCATCGGTTATGCCGAGGTGCTGAGCCAGCGTTTCCCGACCCTGATCCACTGCGCGGTTTCCGGTTTTGGCAGTGACGGCCCGCTGGGCGGGTTGCCCGGCTACGACGCGGTGATCCAGGCGATGGCCGGGCTGATGAGCGTGAACGGCGAAGCCGACAGCGGCCCGCTGCGCATCGGCCTGCCGATCGTCGATATGGTCACCGGGCTGAATGCCCTGGCGGGGATTCTCCTGGCGCTCAACGAACGCCACCGCAGCGGCCTGGGGCAGTCCCTCGACATCACTCTGTACGACTGCGGCGTGTCCCTGCTGCACCCGCATCTGGCCAACTATTTCGCCGCTGGCAAGACCCCGCAGCGCACCGGCAACGCCCATCCGAATATCGCGCCCTACGACAGTTACCGCACCGGCACCGAGCCGATCTTCCTGGCGGTCGGCAATGACCGGCAGTTCGCCAAGTTGTGCGAACAGCTGGACGCCGGCGCCTTGCTGGACGACCCGCGCTTTGCCGACAACGGCTGTCGCTCGGTCAACCGCGAGGCGCTGAAGCAGGCGCTGGAGGCGCGCCTGGCCGAGCACGACGGCACGGCCCTGGCGCAACGGCTGATCCGCCTGGGCGTGCCCTGCGGCTCGATTGCCTCGATCGACAAGGTGGTCGCGCACCCGCATACCCGGCATCGCGGCCTGTTGGTGGAGATCGGCGACTACCGCGGCGTCGGCTCGCCGGTGAAGCTGTCGCGGACCCCGGCCAGCTATCGCAGTGCTCCGCCGGCATTGGGCGCGAATACCCGCGAGGTTCTCGAAGGCCTGGGCCTCGACAACCAGACGATCGAAAACCTGTTCGAGCACGGCATCGTCCGCGAGTGAAGGGCTGCGCCCAGAGTCCCGACCGGGCCTCTGGCGCGCTTCTCAGGTTCCTATCTGCATCAGGAGACTCCATGAATCCCGAGTCCGTTAGCCCCCAACCCCTGGTCCTGCTGGAGCGCCCCGCACCGGGCGTGGCGCTGCTGCGGCTGAACCGCCCGCAGGCGCTCAACGCGCTGAACATGGCGCTGCGCGAGGAGCTGGCCGAGCGCTTTCGCCGTCTGGACACCTGCCCGGATACCCGGGTCGTGGTACTCACTGGCGGCGATACGGTGTTTGCCGCCGGCGCCGACCTCAGCGAGCTGGTGAACGCCAGCGCGCTGCAGCTCTATGCCCGGCATGCCGAGCGCCACTGGCAAGCCATCTCGGCGTGCCGCAAGCCGGTCATCGCCGCGGTGAATGGCTACGCCCTGGGCGGTGGCTGTGAGTTGGCGATGCATTGCGACCTGATCGTCGCCGGCCACTCGGCGCGTTTTGCCCAGCCGGAAATCAAGGTCGGGGTGATGCCCGGGGCGGGCGGCACCCAGCGCCTGCTGCGCGCCATCGGCAAGTTCCAGGCGCTGCGCCTGCTGCTTACCGGTTGCCAGGTCCCGGCCGACGAGGCGCTGCGCCTGGGCCTGGTCAGCGAGGTGGTGGCGGACAGCGAGACCCTGCCGCGGGCCCTGGCCCTGGCCGCCAGCATCGCCGGCATGCCGCCGCTGGCCGTGGCGCAGATCAAGGAGGTGGTGCTGGCCGGCATGGACCTGCCGTTGGAGCAGGCGTTGGTGCTGGAGCGCAAGGCGTTCCAGCTGCTGTTCGGCTCCCATGACCAACGCGAAGGCATGCAGGCCTTTCTTGAGAAACGCAAACCGGAGTACCAGGGGAAATGACCACACAACCATTGCAACGCATCGGCCTGGTCGGCACCGGCGCCATGGGCCGGGGCATCGCCCAGGTCATGGCCATGGCCGGGCTCAAGGTATTTTTGTTCGATGTGCGCCCGGGTGCCGCGGGCACGGCCCGGGAGCAGCTGGCGACGATCTTTGCCCAGCAGATCGAGAAGGCCCGCATCACCCCGCAGGACGCCGCGGCGGCCATGCTCAATCTGGAAGTGGTCGACAGCCTGCAAGCGCTGCATGACTGCCAACTGGTGATCGAGGCGATAGTCGAGGACCTGGCGGCCAAGCAGCAGTTGTTTCGGCAACTGGAGGAGGTGCTGGCCCCGGATGCGATCCTGGCGAGCAATACCTCGTCGCTGTCGATCACCGCGATTGCCTCGGTGTGCCGCTATCCGGAACGCGTCGCCGGGCTGCACTTCTTTAATCCGGTGCCGCGGATGCGCATTGTCGAGGTGATCGACGGCCTTGCCACCCGCGTCGGCGCGCGCTTGCAGGAGCTGGTCCGCGCCATTGGCTACTACCCGGCGCGGGCCAAGGACTCTCCCGGCTTTATCGTCAATCATGCCGGACGGGCCTTTGGCACCGAGGCGTTGCGCATCCTCAGCGAGGGCGTGGCCCCTGCATGGCGGATCGATGCGCTGCTGCGCGACAGCGCCGGTTTCGCCATGGGGCCGTTCGAGCTGCTCGACCTGATCGGCCTGGATGTCAGCGTGCCGGTGATGGAGTCGGTCTACCGGCAGTTCTATGAGGAGCCGCGTTATCGGCCTCACCCCGTGCTGCGGCTGATGCTGGCGGGTGGGCACCTGGGGCGCAAGAGCGGGCAGGGCTTCTACCTCTACGACGAGCCAGGCGATACGCGGCGCCCGCCACAGGCCGTGCCCTCTTGCGCGGTGCTGCCGCCGGTGTGGATCGCCGCCGACGACGAGGTCGGCCGGCTGCGTCTGCTGGACCTGCTCGAACGCCTGGGGGCCCGGGTCGAGAACGGCCTGCGACCTTCCACCTCGGCCTTGTGCCTGGTGGCGCCACTGGGCGATGACGCCAGCGAAGCGGCCCTGCGTCATGCCATGGACCCGTCGCGCACCGTGGCGATCGACACCCTGACCGCGCTCGACAGCCAGCGCTGCCTGATGCTCAACCCGGCGACCCGTGAAGACATGCAGCACGCCGCCCACACACTATTCAGCGCCGACGGCGGCACGGTGACGCTGATCCGCGACAGCTGCGGCTTCATCGTCCAGCGCACCCTGGCGTCCATCGTCAACCTGGCCTGCGACATCGCCCAGCAGGGCATCGCCTCGGTGGCCGATATCGACGCCGCGGTACGCCTGGGTCTCGGCTATCCGCTGGGGCCGCTGGAGTGGGGCGACCAACTGGGCCCCGAGCGCCTGCTGCAGATCCTCGAGCGCCTGCACGCCCTCACGGGCGACGCGCGTTATCGCCCCAGCGGCTGGTTGCGCCGTCGGGCCCTGCTGGGCCTGTCCCTGCGCCAGCCGGAAAACCCGCTGCCGGCCTGAGGCCTGCCGATCCCTACTGCTGCGAGAGTCCTTTCATGCTTGATGCCTATATCTACAGCGGCTTGCGAACCCCCTTCGGCCGGCATGGCGGCAGCCTCGCCAGCGTGCGCCCGGACGACCTGGTGGGGCCTTTGCTGGCGCGTTTGCTGGAAACCTCGGGGCTACCGGCCGAGGTGCTGGAAGAGGTGATCCTCGGGTGTACCAACCAGGCCGGCGAGGATAGCCGCAACCTGGCGCGCAATGCCTTGCTCAGCGCCGGGCTGCCTTGGCGCGTGCCCGGGCAGACGGTCAACCGCCTGTGTGCCAGCGGCCTGTCGGCAGTGATCGACGCGGCCCGGGCGATCACCTGCGGCGAGGGCCGACTGTACCTGGCCGGCGGGGTCGAGAGCATGTCCCGGGCGCCCTTCATCATGGCCAAGGCCGAGAGTGCCTACAGCCGGACCCAGGAGGTGGCCGACAGCACCATTGGCGCACGCTTCGCCAACCCGCGGCTGGTCGAACGCTACGGCAACCACAGCATGCCCGAGACCGGCGATAACCTGGCCCGACTCTATGCCATCAGCCGCGAGGACGCCGATCGCTTCGCCGCCGCTTCCCAGGCGCGCTACCAGGCGGCCTTGCAGGCCGGAGTGCTGGACGGAGAGATCATGGCCGTCGAGCTGGCGGCCGGGCGCAAGGGCCCGGCCTTGACCGTCTGCGATGACGAACACCCGCGCCCTCGCTCCGACCTGGCGGCCCTGTCGCGCTTGCCGACGCTGTTCGCGGAGGGCGTGGTGACCGCCGGCAACGCTTCGGGGATCAACGATGGCGCGGCGGTGTTGCTGCTCGGCAGCCGTGAGATCGGGAGGGAACATGGGGTCGCGCCCATGGCGCGCATCCTCTCGTCGGCGTCGGTCGGCGTGGAGCCGCAGTTCATGGGTATCGGCCCGCACAGGGCGATTCTGCTGGCGCTGCAGCGGGCCCGCATCGGCCTGGAGCAGCTCGACCTGATCGAGATCAACGAGGCATTCGCGCCACAGGTGCTGGCTTGCCTCAAGGCCCTGGACCTGGATTTCGACGATCCGCGGGTCAACCCCAATGGCGGCGCCATCGCCATCGGCCACCCACTGGGCGCGTCCGGGGCCCGGCTGGTGTTGAGCGCCTGCCGTACCCTGCAACGCAACCACCAGCGTTACGCCGTGGTCAGCCTGTGCGTGGGCGTGGGCCAGGGTGTGGCCATGGTGATCGAGCGCGCCTGATCTACCGCTCGGCGTTGTTTCACTCCGGGCACTAGCCATAGTTATGCCGAGGTGGCGAGCAGCATCGGTTCGGCCTCCGCCGTGCGGGCCGTGGCCCGGGCCAATGGCGCCAATCAGATCGCCATCGTGATTGCCTGTCACCGGGTGATAGGTTCCGACGGTTCGCTCACCGGTTATGGCGGCGGGCTCTGGCGCAAACGTTGGTTACTTGAGCATGAGCGGCGCCTGTACCCGCAGATTTCGGCGCGCCAAAACCTCAGGGCCGATGAACCCGTTGCAGGGTGAAGGTCAGCGTCGGACTTTGCTGCACCACCCGCTCGCCATCGAGCACCTGCACCGCCAGGCGGTGCTCGCCGCGGTCGATGTTCACCAGTTGCAGGCTCGGCAGGTTGCCGGGCTGGCCATAGGGTTGGTCGTCCAGCAGCAGGCGCAGGCGATGTTCGTTGTGCAGGGACGGTTGCAGGCGGACCTCGACATTGAAGGAGCCGTTGTTGGCGCGGATCACTCCGCCGTTCGGTACGCCGCTCAGCTCCAGGGTGGTGTAGGCCAGTGCGCTGGAGGGAGGTGTTTGCACTGGCTCGACGCCGGGCGGTGTGGTCGGCCGGGGTGCCTCAATGCGATTCAGCGGCGCCAGCTCGACGGCCTGACCAGGCACGTCGGCCGGCGGCTGATCGCTGTAGGCGGTATTGCCGTGGGCGTCGGTGTAGCGGTAGATCTGCGCGGCGACCGGCAGGGCGGTCAGCAACAGCAGGTAGAGACAGTGCACACGCATGGCGGCTTTCCTGGGCGCTTGGGTCGGCGGCTGCAAAGATGAAACTGCCTCCAGCATAGAGCCGCGAACCGGGCCCAGGTTCGTCACTTCAACCTTTGGACATACAAAGCTCGGCGGTGGCGCGGACCAGCGCCAGTTGGCGCAGCGCCGGGCGGTCGCCGCCGTGGGTGGCCTGGGCCAGCCATTGCGGGCACTGCGGGTCGTTGCGGTAGGGGCTGAAATCCGCCAGTTGCTGCAGCAGGCGTTTTTGTAACCGGTCGAGTTGCGGGCGGATCTGCCCCACCAGGTCCGGGCGCGGCGTGTCCGGCGCCTGGCCTTGCAAGGTCCATTCGGACAGATGGGCGTACTGCACCAGCTTGTTGGCCTCGATCTGCGCGGCGAAGAACTGCTCCACCGCCGCGCCGTCGAGTTTGTAGGCCGGCGCCTGGGCCACCGCGCCGGCAATCACCTCACGCTCGCGCGGGCGGTCTTCCACCGGTTTGTGGCTGTCCCATTTGCTCAGGGCCACTTGGTCGGCAATGGCCAGGCGTTCTTCGAGGGTGGCCAGCAGAGGGCCGAGGGTGGCGGGGGCGGCGCAGGCATTACCGGCCAGCAACAGGGTCAACAGGGCAAGGCAGAATCGCGAAGTCATGGGCAGTCTCGGCTTCTTGGGGACAAGTCGGCGGCCATGATGCACGCAAAACCGCAGTGCCTGGCAAGCGCCGGGTGCAAGGTGGTTCATTGGTCGGCCGCGGCAGTCGCGGGCGCCCCGCAATTGGTCGGGCTGGAAGAGAGTCGCTGGCCGCTTTCGTCATAGACGATCCGGCAGGCGCTCAAGCCGTTGTCGATCAGCTCGCGGCTCTTGATCGCGCCGTTGCGGTGATAGCACAGCTGTTCGCCGACCAGTTGGCCGTTGGACTCATGACTTTTCACTTGTTGCTGGTTGATGGTCATCCAGGTGAAACCCACCGAGTTTTTCTGGCACTCGACCTGCCCATTGTCGTAGTAGGTGCGCTGAGTGATCTGGTCATTGTCGCCGATGATCTTCTCGCGGATCTTTTGGCCTGTTTCATAGTTGTACTCGATGGAGCCTTGGGGGCTGCCAAAGAGAAAGTCCGTTTCCCAGGACAGCTTTCCGTGGGTGAACCGCCGTTGTTTTCCGCAGCGTTCGACGGTTGAGCCGAGCTTGTCGAAGCGGCACCAGTTGGCTTCTTCATAAAGCACTTCGTCCTGATCGTATTGTTTCATCAGGCCGACAAAGCGCCCTCCCTCGAAGCGCCCGACCGTGGCCGGCGTCCCGTCGCGCAGGAAGGTCAGGTGAGGGCCTTCGTACCGATCGTTGTGCCAGGAAATATCGCTGATCAGCTTGCCGTCTTCGCTGTAACCCAGTGAGCGACCTTCCCGTTTGCCATTCTCATATTGCTGCGAGTACTGCAGGTTGCCGCTGGGGCTATAGCCTTCGCGGGTACCGGACAGCACATCTGCCTGGTAATGCTCGATCAGGACCAGCACGCCGTTGGCGTCGGTTTCGCGCAACTCGCCCTCTTTTTTATCGGCGACGAAGTTCACGCTCTGGCTATGGCCCTTGTCCGTCTTGAGTATCCAGGGTCCGCTTTTCAGGTCGTTCTCGAAGTTGCCGCGACCTGCCTGGGTAACCCATGGCCCTTCGCGTTTGTCGTTGCGGTAGCTTCCGCTTTCGGTGAAGCCGTCCACCTTCTCTTCGCTCGGACCGTTGAGCACGCCATGGACATAGGTCTGGAAGCCAGTGACAGCGGATTCGCCTCCTTCGTCGTAGGACAGCACCCAGCGTCCCTCACGCAGATCGTCCCGATACTCGCCCGTTGCGGATTGCCAGCGGTAGGTTTCGGTCCACTGCCCCTGGCGCTTGCCATCGACAAAACGGCCGTGGGTCCAGCCATAGTCCGGGCTGGAAAAACTCCATTCGCCGGTGCGTTGGCCGTGGGCATAGGCACCCTGGGCGGCGACGGCACCGCCGGAGTCGGAGTATTCCACGCAGGCCCCGTCCTCGCTGCCAGTAAAGCGCCGCGGTTCGGTTTCCCAGGCGATGCGGCTGGCCCGGTAGTTGTACAGCAGGGGCTCGCCCTCCAGCGCAGGCGTTTCGCCGCGCCAGTAGGTGGCGGTGAGAAAGCGTCCGTCCTTTTCGGCAAAGGTCTTTTTGTAGCTGTACTGCTCAGCTCCGGGCGGATGGGCGGTGATGGGCTGCCCGTTCTGGTCGAAGTAACCCACCAGGGTGCCGGCCGAATGGTCGAGCCGGTCGAATTCCTCGATACCCGAGTCTTCGTAGAAGTAGCTGTAGTTCAGCGGTGTCAGTTGGCGCAGGGCCTGTTTCACCGTCGGGGCATCGAGTTTCTTGCGGTCTTTGGCGATGCGCTCCAGGGCGGGTTGCAGTTTTTCCAGGCGCTGGTAGAGGTGGTCGCTTTCGTTATAGCGATAGGCATGCACGCGGTATTGGCCGCGCTGTTTGAACAGCACCAGGCGGGTCAGGGACTCATCGTCCAGGGCGATGTTGAACACCGACTCGATGGTTGCATCGCCGAAGTCGTCGAGCAGCTGCGGCTGGCTCTCGTCCGGGTCGACCGAGTAGTAACCTTTGACGCCGCCGCCCTGCTTGATAAAGGCCAGGGTCGCCGAGCTTTCCGCCAGGCCGGTGATCAGCGGGTGGGCCAGTGACTTGCCGGCATAGAAAGGAGCGGCCTGGGTGCTGCCGAACGCCAGGCAGGCGATCAGGCCGAGAGAACGAGTCCACTGCATACGAATCCCTTCGTCGAGGCGCCGGACAGAGGGCGCCAGAGGCGCGGATTATCCATGGATGAATAGCCCGGGGGAATGCTCCGGGGCGATGGGCGGGCAATAAAAAAGGCCTCCCGAGGGAGGCCTTTTTTCTTGTTACGTAGCATGTCACGCCGCGTGGGGCGGCGCTACCGGATCAGCAGCTGTAGTACAGCTCGTATTCCAGTGGGTGTACGAAGGTACGGACCTTGATTTCTTCTTCGCTTTTCAGGGCGATGTAAGCGTCGATGAAGTCGTCGCTGAAAACGCCGCCTTTGGTCAGGAACGCACGACCTTTGTCCAGCTCTTCCAGGGCTTCTTTCAGGCTGCCGCAAACTTGTGGGATCTCTTTCGCCTCTTCAGGCGGCAGGTCGTACAGGTTTTTGTCAGCCGCGTCGCCAGGGTGGATCTTGTTCTGGATACCGTCCAGGCCGGCCATCAGCAGGGCAGCGAAGGCCAGGTATGGGTTGGCAGCCGGATCCGGGAAGCGCGCTTCGATACGGCGGGCTTTAGGGCTCGACACGTAAGGGATACGGATCGAAGCGGAACGGTTGCGAGCCGAGTAGGCCAGCATGACCGGAGCTTCGAAGCCTGGGACCAGACGCTTGTAGGAGTTGGTCGAAGGGTTGGTGAAACCGTTCAGGGCCTTACCGTGCTTGATGATGCCGCCGATGAAGTACAGGGCGGTGTCGGACAGGCCGGCATAACCTTCGCCAGCGAAGGTGTTCTTGCCATCTTTGGAGATGGACATGTGCACGTGCATACCCGAGCCGTTGTCGCCGTACAGAGGCTTAGGCATGAAGGTCGCGGTGCGGCCGTAGGCGTCGGCCACATTGTGTACGCAGTACTTGAGGGTCTGAACTTCGTCGCCCTTGTTGACCAGGGTGTTGAACTTCACGCCGATTTCGTTCTGGCCGGCAGTCGCCACTTCGTGGTGGTGAACTTCGATGACCAGGCCCATTTCTTCCATGGCATTACACATGGAGGTACGGATTTCGTGGTCGTGGTCGAACGGAGGAACCGGGAAGTAGCCGCCCTTGACGCCTGGACGGTGGCCTTTGTTGCCGCCTTCCACGTCCTGGTCGGACATCCACGAGCCTTGCTCGGAGAAGATCTTGAACATGGAGCCGGAGATGTCGGACTTGAACTTCACTTCGTCGAAGATGAAGAACTCAGGCTCTGGACCTACGAATACGGTGTCGCCGATACCGGTGGACTTCAGGTACTCCTCGGCACGCTTGGCGATGGCGCGTGGGTCGCGATCGTAGCCCTGCATGGTCGAAGGTTCGATGATGTCGCAGACCAGGATCAGGGTCGGCTCTTCGGTGAACGGGTCCAGGACGGCGGTTTCGTCAACCGGCATCAGGATCATGTCGGAGGCTTCGATGCCTTTCCAGCCAGCGATGGAGGAACCGTCGAACATTTTGCCGATTTCGAAGAAATCGTCATCCAGCGCATCACGGGCCGGCATGGTCACGTGGTGCTGAGTGCCTTTGGTGTCAGTGAAGCGCAGATCAATCCATTTGACGTCATGATCTTTGATGAGTTGAACCGACTTCGACATAGTGTCCTCCGGGTGGCTTCGGGCGAGTGTTGGTGTGCCCTTAGAATGTGGGTGATGCCGGCGCAGATACTCTGCCATGGCAACCTGCCTCACAAGGGAGCAAATTGCATGCCAGTGCCCCGAGTTGGGTTTTATGCCCCAAACTCACGCATTCCGGGCGCTATTTGGGCCAGATTGGCAAACCGGCGCACCGCAATGTTGCGTTTTTATCTGGTCATGACCTGTTTTGGTGCACGAAAAACCGAGTGCACATTAATTGGTTAAACCTTGAGCAATTTCCGCTATAATCCGCGCCCCCCTTTTTCGGCTGGCCCAGCGCGCGCTGTTTTCATGAAACTAATCGTTAAAGTTTTCCCGGAAATCACCATCAAGAGCCGCCCGGTACGGACGCGTTTCATCCGTCAGCTGGCCAAGAACATCCGTGCCGTGCTCCGCGATCTGGACCCGGCTGTGGTGGTCAATGGTGTGTGGGACAACCTCGAGCTGGAAACCGCCGTCAGCGAGCCGAAAGCCTTGAAGGAGATGACCGAGCGCCTGAGCTGCATGCCGGGCATCGCGCATTTCCTGCAGGTCGATGAGTACCCGTTGGGCGACTTCGACGACATCGTCGCCAAGTGCAAGCAGCACTTTGGCGAGGCGCTGTCGGGGAAAGTTTTCGCCGTGCGCTGCAAGCGTGCCGGCAAGCATGAATTCAGCTCCATGGACGTGGAGAAATACGTCGGCAGCCAGCTGCGCCGACAGTGCGGCGCCGCCGGGATTTCCCTGAAAGAGCCGGAAATCGAAGTGCGGATGGAAATTCGCGACCAACGGTTGTTCGTGATCCACAGCCAGCACAACAGCATCGGCGGTTACCCGCTGGGCGCCCTGGAGCAGACCCTGGTTTTGATGTCCGGCGGTTTCGATTCCACGGTGGCGGCCTACCAGATCATGCGTCGCGGCCTGATGAGCCACTTCTGCTTCTTCAACCTGGGCGGGCGTGCCCACGAATTGGGCGTGATGGAAGTCGCGCACTATATCTGGAAGAAGTACGGCAGCTCCCAGCGCGTGCTGTTTGTCAGCGTGCCGTTCGAGGAAGTGCTCGGCGAAATCCTCGGCAAAGTCGACAACAGTCATATGGGCGTCATTTTGAAGCGTATGATGTTGCGTGCCGCGTCGAGCATCGCCGACCGCTTGCACATCGACGCGCTGGTCACCGGCGAGGCGATTTCCCAGGTGTCGAGCCAGACCCTGCCGAACCTCTCGGTCATCGATTGCGTGACCGACAAGCTGGTACTGCGCCCGCTGATCGCCAGCCACAAGCAGGACATCATCGACCTGGCCAACGAAATCGGCACCGCCGATTTCGCCAAGCACATGCCGGAGTACTGCGGGGTCATCTCGGTGAACCCCAAGACCCATGCCAAGCGCCATCGCGTGGAGCATGAAGAGAAAGAATTCGACATGGCGGTGCTCGAGCGTGCGATCGAGCGGGCCAAACTGGTGCCGATCGATCGGGTGATCGACGAACTGGGCCAGGATTTGCAGATCGAAGAAGTCAGCGAGGCGCTGGCGGGCCAGATCGTGATCGACATCCGTCATCCGGATGCTCAGGAAGACGACCCGCTGACACTTTCTGGCATCGAGATAAAAGCGCTGCCGTTCTATGCATTGAATGCACGCTTCAAGGAACTGGACCCTACTCGCCAGTACCTGCTGTATTGCGACAAAGGCGTCATGAGTCGCCTGCATGCTCACCATCTGCTCAGTGAGGGACATGCCAATGTGCGCGTTTATAGACCGAGCTAAGTGCCCGGGGCTGTTTGCCTGTGGCTTGCGTCACCGGCCCCCCGACGCCACCGTCAAGCTGTAACGGCCTTGCCGGACTCTATTGTTAATCGCTGCCAGCAGTTGTCAGCACACCGAATCCTCTGATCGAGATACACAAGTGATCGAAAATCTACGCAACATCGCCATCATTGCTCACGTTGACCACGGTAAAACCACCCTGGTAGACAAACTCCTGCGTCAATCCGGCACCCTGGAGCGCAACGAGCTCAACGACGAGCGCGTGATGGACTCCAACGACCAGGAAAAAGAGCGCGGTATTACCATCCTGGCGAAAAACACCGCCATCAACTGGAACGGCTACCACATCAACATCGTGGACACCCCGGGCCACGCCGACTTCGGTGGTGAAGTTGAACGCGTAATGTCGATGGTCGACTCCGTTCTGCTGCTGGTCGACGCTCAAGACGGCCCTATGCCGCAAACCCGTTTCGTGACCAAGAAGGCGTTCGAAGCCGGCCTGCGTCCGATCGTGGTCATCAACAAGGTCGACCGTCCAGGCGCGCGTCCTGACTGGGTTCTGGACCAGATCTTCGACCTGTTCGACAACCTGGGCGCCACCGAAGAGCAGCTGGACTTCAAAGTCGTCTACGCCTCGGCCCTGAACGGTATTGCCGGTCTGGACCACACCGACATGGCCGAAGACATGACCCCGCTGTACCAGTCGATCGTCGACAACGTTCCGGCTCCGGCCGTTGACCGTGACGGTCCGTTCCAGATGCAGATCTCGGCTCTGGACTACAACAGCTTCCTGGGTGTGATCGGTGTTGGCCGTATCGCTCGCGGTCGCGTCAAGCCGAACACCCCGGTCGTCGCTATCGACGTCGACGGCAAGAAGCGCAACGGCCGTATCCTGAAGCTGATGGGTCACCACGGTCTGCACCGTGTGGACGTTGAAGAAGCCGCTGCCGGCGACATCGTCTGCATCAGCGGTTTCGACGAGCTGTTCATCTCCGACACCCTGTGCGATCCGACCGCTGTCGAAGCGATGAAGCCGCTGACCGTCGACGAGCCGACCGTTTCCATGACCTTCCAGGTCAACGACTCGCCATTCTGCGGTAAAGAAGGCAAGTTCGTGACCAGCCGTAACATCAAGGAACGTCTGGACAAAGAGCTGCTGTACAACGTTGCACTGCGCGTTGAAGAAGGCGACTCGGCCGACAAGTTCAAGGTTTCCGGCCGTGGTGAGCTGCACCTGTCGGTACTGATCGAAACCATGCGTCGCGAAGGTTTCGAAATGGGCGTTGGCCGTCCTGAAGTGATCATCCGTGAAGTCGACGGCGTGAAGCAGGAACCGTTCGAAAACGTCACCATCGACATCCCTGAAGAATCCCAGGGCAAGGTCATGGAAGAAATGGGTCTGCGTAAGGGCGACCTGAGCAACATGGTTCCGGATGGCAAGGGCCGTGTACGCCTGGAATACAACATTCCAGCCCGTGGTCTGATCGGTTTCCGTAACCAGTTCCTGACCCTGACCAACGGTGCAGGCATCCTGACCTCGATCTTCGATCGCTACGCTCCGATGAAGTCCGGCCACATGTCCGGTCGTCAGAACGGCGTACTGGTTTCGGTCGAGACTGGCAAGGCCCTGACCTACTCCCTGGAAACCCTGCAGGCGCGCGGCAAGCTGTTCGTCGAGCACGGCCAGGAAATCTACAACGGTCAGATCGTTGGTCTGAACAGCCGTGACAACGACCTGGGTGTGAACCCAACCAAAGGCAAGAAGCTCGACAACATGCGTGCTTCGGGCAAGGACGAAACCATCGCCCTGGTTCCGCCGGTTCGTTTCACCCTGGAACAGGCTCTGGAATTCATCCAGGACGATGAACTGTGCGAAGTGACTCCTAAGTCCATCCGTCTTCGCAAGAAGATCCTGGACGAAGGCGAGCGTACCCGCGCTGCCAAGAAAGCCAAGAACTGATCCTTTAGTTCAGGTTGAATGAAAACGCCCCCGGTCGAAAGGCCGGGGGCGTTTTTTTTGGTCTGTGAAAAAGCTCGGGTCCTGTAGCCGCTGCCGAGCCTGCGAGGCTGCGATCGGCCGCGTAGCGGTCGTCAAGCGGTAGATCTGAAACTCTGCGGTGGCCCGGATTGCGGCTGCTTTGCAGCCGATCGCAGCCTCGCCAAGGCTCGGCAGCGGCTACAGGGCGGCAGGGTTACGCGGGGAACGGGGTTGCAGGCGCAGGTCGAGGCTCAGAAGCGTTCCAGGGTCCGGCTGCTGGTGTTGGTCGGGCGCTCCACCGGCTTGGGCTTGTACGCGCAATAGCCTGGGCGCGGGCCGATCTTCGGGTGGTTGCGGCAGGTGTCCGGGCGCTTGTCATAAATGGTGCACAGGCGGCTCTTACGATCCAGATACAGGCAGTCGTTGTTACTCATGCGCTGCAGGGTGAAGATCTCGGACTTCTGGTTGTAGCGCTCGACGATGCCTTCCTTCTGCAGGCGCTTGGCGATGTTCTTCGCCGGCTCGCCGCGTTCGAATTCGTCGACGATGCCGATGCGGATCAGATCCTTGATCTTGACCTCCACCGGCAGGGTGCAGCAGCTGGACATGCAGGAGCCGCACATGGGCGCGGAATACTTGGCCCAGGTATCGAGTCGGTCGATTTCCGCGGCGGCGATCAGGTTGGACTTCATCAGGCTTGTTTCCAGCGTGTGTATCAGGGCGCGCGATCATACCGGTACTGGTGGATTTTTGAACAACCATTTAACGGAATTTGCGCCTGCCCAAGGGGAGTGCGAGGGTCGGCACGGCATCTGCATCATTTTTGCCAGCTGCCGCGGGAGACGCCGCCTCTGCTCGGGCAATCGCAAGACGCACCGAACCAGAGTCTTTGGCTCCTGTCAGACCGACTAGGCTCAGACAATTCCATGCTCACTGTCTATCTCGCTCGAGGTCGTATTCATGACTCAGGAACTGCAAGTTCGTGACGCTGAGGTGGCCGCTTTTCGCGACGCCGTCCTGACCAAACTCACCTACGCGGTGGGCAAAGACCCGGACCACGCCTTCGACCATGACTGGTTCGAAGCCATCGCCCTGGCGGCGCGCGATCACATGGTCGAGCACTGGATGGACCATACGCGGCAGATCTACCGCAAGGGCCAGAAACGCGTTTACTACCTGTCCCTGGAGTTCCTCATCGGTCGCCTGCTCTACGACAGCCTGAGCAACCTCGGGCTGCTGGACGTAGCGCGCGATGCGCTGAACGACCTGGGCGTCGATATGGAACGCATCCGCCTGCTGGAGCCGGATGCGGCGCTGGGCAACGGTGGCCTCGGCCGCCTGGCGGCGTGCTTCATGGAAAGCATGTCGACCCTGGGCATCGCTGGCCACGGCTACGGCATTCGTTATGAACACGGTTTGTTCCGCCAGGCCATCGTCGATGGTTGGCAGCAGGAGCAGACCGAGCACTGGCTGGACTTCGGCAACCCCTGGGAGTTCGAGCGCCCCGAAGTGATCTATTCGATCGGCTTCGGCGGCAGCGTCGAGACCGTCACCGACGAGGCTGGCCACGCCCGGCAGGTCTGGTGGCCGGCGGAAACCGTGCGCGCGGTGGCCTACGACACCCCGGTGGTCGGCTGGCGCGGCGCCAGCGTCAACACCTTGCGCCTGTGGCGCGCCCGGGCCATGGAAGACCTGCACCTGGAACGCTTCAACGCCGGCGACCACCTGGGCGCGGTGGCCGAGGTGGCCCGGGCCGAGAGTATCTCCCGGGTGCTCTACCCGGCGGACAGTACCGAAGCCGGCCAGGAACTGCGCCTGCGCCAGGAATACTTCTTTGTCTCCGCGTCCTTGCAGGATCTGCTGCGCCGACACAAGAACATGCACGATTCGGTGCTCAGCCTCGGCGAGCATGCGGCGATCCAGCTCAACGACACGCACCCGTCGATTGCCGTGGCCGAACTGATGCGCCAGCTGGTGGACCTGCACGGCATCGCCTGGGAAGCGGCCTGGCAGATCACCGTCGAGACCCTGGCCTACACCAACCACACGCTGCTGCCCGAGGCCCTGGAAACCTGGCCGGTGGGCCTGATGGAACGCATGCTGCCGCGGCACATGCAGATCATTTACCTGATCAACGCCCAGCACATCGATTCGCTGCGGGCCAAGGGCATCCACGACTTCGACGTGCTGCGCGCGGTGTCGCTGATTGAAGAAGACAACGGCCGCCGGGTGCGCATGGGCAACCTGGCGTTTCTCGGTTCCCATAGCGTCAACGGCGTGTCTGGCCTGCACACCCAACTGATGCGCAGCACGGTGTTTTCCGAGCTGCACAAGCTGTATCCGGAGCGGATCAACAACAAGACCAACGGCATCACCTTCCGCCGCTGGCTGTACCAGGCCAACCCCAAGCTGACGGCGATGCTGGTCGAAGCCGTGGGCCCGGAGCTGCTGGACAACCCCGAGGAGCTGTTGCTCAAGCTCGAACCCTTCGCCGAGAAGCCGGCCTTTCGCAAGCAGTTCGCCGAACAGCGCCTGCACAGCAAGCGCGCGCTGGCGGCGATCATCCATGAGCGTCTGGGCATCGCGGTCAATCCGGCGGCGCTGTTCGACGTCCAGGTCAAACGGATCCATGAGTACAAGCGCCAACTGCTCAACCTGATGCACACGGTGGCGCTGTACCAGGCGATTCGCGCCGAGCCGGAAATCGACTGGGTACCGCGGGTGAAGATCTTCGCCGGCAAGGCCGCGGCCAGTTACCACCAGGCCAAACTGATCATCAAGCTGAGCAACGACATCGCCCGCACGGTGAACAACGACCCGACCGTGCGCGGCCTGCTCAAGGTGGTGTTCTTGCCCAATTACAACGTCAGCCTGGCCGAAAGCATCATCCCGGCGGCGGACCTGTCGGAGCAGATTTCCACCGCCGGTTTCGAGGCCTCGGGCACCAGCAACATGAAGTTCGGCCTCAATGGCGCGCTGACCATCGGCACCCTGGACGGCGCCAACGTCGAGATGTGCGAGCGGGTCGGCGCCGAGCACATGTTCATCTTCGGCCTCAGCGCCCAGCAGGTGGAGGCACGTAAACGCAATGGCGAATTCAGCGCGGTGCCGGACATCGCCGCCTCCCATCGTCTCAACGATGTGCTGCAGGCGATTCGTGGCGGGGTATTTTCGCCGGACGATCCGGCCCGTTACTCCGGGCTGATCGATTCGCTGGTCGACTATGACCGCTTCCATGTGTGCGCCGATTTCGACTCCTACTGGAATGCCCAGTTGCATGTCGAAGAGCGCTGGCGCGACAGCAATCAGTGGTGGCGTTCGGCGGTGCTCAACAGCGCACGCATGGGCTGGTTCTCTTCGGACCGGACCATTCGCGAGTACGCCACACAGATCTGGAAGGCTCTGGAATAGGCCGCTCGGCGGTCCCCGTAGCGTCTAAAGGGCGCAGGCTATCGCAGCCTGCGCCAACGGCTACGGATCGGATTTCGGGCTACGCTCAACCCCATGCATGAACTCTCTGTGGCGGATCTCGTCTCATAGGAGGAAATGCACCCCGACTCGCGTTAAACTGCGCGGGTTTTTAGCCCCCCATTCCTCCGGAGCCGTCCATGTCCCGCGTTACCCTGAGTCGCTATTTGATTGAGCAGACCCGCAGCAACAACACTCCTGCCGATCTGCGCTTCCTGATCGAAGTGGTGGCGCGTGCCTGCAAGGAGATCAGCCATGCCGTGTCCAAAGGCGCCCTGGGCGGTGTTCTGGGCAGCATGGGCACTGAAAACGTCCAAGGCGAAGTGCAGAAGAAGCTCGACGTGCTCTCCAACGAGATCCTGCTCGAAGCCAACGAATGGGGCGGTCACCTGGCCGGCATGGCGTCCGAGGAAATGGACAATGCCTACCAAATCCCGGGCAAATACCCGAAAGGCGCGTACCTGCTGGTATTCGACCCGCTGGACGGCTCGTCGAACATCGACATCAACGCCCCGGTCGGCACGATCTTCTCGGTATTGCGTTGCCCGAACGAATACCTGAGCCAGAACGAACCGCTCAATGAAAAGGCCTTCCTGCAGCCAGGCACTCAGCAGGTTGCCGCCGGTTACGCCATCTACGGCCCGCAGACCATGCTGGTGCTGACCCTGGGCGACGGCGTCAAGGGCTTCACCCTGGACCGTGAAATGGGCAGCTTCGTGCTGACCCACGAAGACATCACCATTCCTGAAAGCACCCAGGAATTCGCCATCAACATGTCCAACCAGCGTCACTGGGAAGCGCCGGTGCAGCGTTACGTGAGCGAATTGCTGGCAGGCGAAGAAGGCCCGCTGAACAAGAACTACAACATGCGCTGGGTGGCCGCGATGGTCGCCGACGTGCACCGCATCCTGACCCGCGGTGGCCTGTTCATGTACCCACGCGACAGCCGCGAGCCATCCAAGCCGGGCAAGCTGCGCCTGATGTACGAAGCCAACCCGATGTCGTTCCTGGTGGAACAGGCGGGCGGCGCTTCCACCGACGGTCACCAGCGCATTCTCGACATCCAGCCTGAAGGCCTGCACCAGCGCGTAGCGGTGTTCCTCGGCTCGAAGGAAGAAGTCGCCCGCGTCACCGCCTACCACAAGGAATAACCCATGGTCGCGCCCTGGCAGCCCTTGCTCGACTGGTGGTTCGGTTCGGCCGAGAAACCCGCGGATATCAAGGCTGAAAAGGGCAGGCTGTGGTTTGGCAAGCGCGACAGCCAGGACCTCGAGGCACGCGAGCGTTTCGGGGATCTGGTGGAGCAGGCCTTGGCCGGCGGGTTGACCGAGTGGGCGCAACGCCCGCAAGGTTGGCTGGCCCTGGTGCTGCTGCTCGACCAGCTGCCGCGCATGCTGTATCGCGAAACCCCCAAGAGCTTTGCCGGCGATCTACGTGCCCAGGCGCTGGTGGCCCAGGGTATTGCCGCGGATTTCGACCGCCAGTTGGCGCCGATGCAACGCAGCTTCGTCTACCTGGTGTTCGAGCATTGCGAGAACCTGGCGGTGCAGAACGAAGCGATCTCCAGGTTCGCCGCCTTGCACGACGAGCAGCCGCTGGCCGACCAACCGGTGTTCGCCGATCTGCTGGACTACGCCGAACGGCATCAGAAAATCATCGCCCGCTTCGGGCGCTTCCCTCATCGCAACCAGATTCTCGAGCGTGAATCGACGCCGGAGGAACTGGCATTCCTGCGCGAGCCGGGTTCCAGCTTCTAAATCTGCTGCGTGGCATCAAAAGCTATCGCGGGCAAGCCTCGCTCCTAAGGATGCTTGGGTTCTTCTGTCGGAGCGGCCGGTCGACGCTCGATTGCCCGCGATAGGGCTTCAAGACCCATGAATACTTAGCGCCTGGCGCGCAGTAACCGCTTCATCAGCAAGGTTTGCAGGTCTTGGCGGGTATCGGCGATGACATGGATGTAGACGGTAGCGTCTCGTACTTCATAGATGATTCGATTCATCCCCGAGAGTATCTGTCGGTAGTGGCCGACATGCAGTTGTTCGAGTTCTTCGGGAATCGCCCCGGCGTAGGGCAGGGTGGCCAGTTGGCGAATGGCTTGTTTCAGGCTGCTGTAGCTGTTGTGCCAGGTAGCGGTGGAGAGCCGCTGGGTGAGGTAGGTACGCAACTCGATGAGGTCGGTTTCCGCCGAATGCAGAAGCACTACCTTGAATGTCACGGTTGGTCGGCCTGGTCCAGTTCGTCGAACACGTCCTGGGCATCGCGGAATTGGCCTTCATCGATCTCACGATTACCGAGGGCGAGGATCTTCAGCAGCGCCATGGTTTCTTCCTGCTGCTCGAAGCTTTTCACATCCATGACCACCAGTTTTGCCTCGCCGTTCTGGGTAATGACCATGGGCTCACGGCTTTCGGTGATGGTTTTGACGATCTCGGCGGTATGGCTTTTCAGGTAACTGATCGGTTTGATCTGAGAAGAAAGCTTCATGGGAGCATCTCGTCTGGGGAAGCAGGACTGAGTTTAGTCTTTATTCAGTCCTATATGCGCCGCGCCAGACGAGTTGAGTGTTGCTGATCGTTAAATCCTGAAGCTACCCACCAACTGCTGCAACCGCGCCGCTTGCTGCTCCAGGTCGGCGCAGGCGCGCAGGGTCGCCTGCAGGTTTTCCACGCCTTCCTGGTTGAGGGTGTTGATCTCGGTGATGTCGACGTTGATCGACTCCACTACGGCGGTCTGCTCCTCGGTGGCGGTGGCCACGGACTGGTTCATGCCGTCGATCTCGCCGATGCGCTGGGTCACGCTGCCCAGGCGCTGGCCGGCCTGGTTGGCGATGCCGACGCTGCTTGCGCTCTCGCGCTGGCTTTCGGTCATGGTGTCCACCGCCTGGCGGGCGCCGACCTGCAGTTCCTCGATCATCTTCTGCACTTGCTGCGCCGAGTCCTGGGTGCGGTGGGCGAGGTTGCGCACCTCATCGGCGACCACCGCGAAACCACGGCCGGCCTCCCCGGCGCGGGCGGCTTCGATGGCGGCGTTGAGGGCCAGCAGGTTGGTCTGCTGGGAGATGCTGGTGATGACTTCGAGGATCTGCCCGATGTTCACCGTGTTGCTGTTCAGGGTTTCGATATGGCCGCAGGAGTCGCTGATCTTCGCCGACAGCTGCTGCATGGCGGCGATGGTCTGGTCGACCACGGCCTGGCCTTCGCTGGCCAGGTTGCGCGCATCGCTGGAGTGCTGCGACGCCAGGGCGGCGTTCTGGGCGATTTCCTGGGCGGCGGCGCCGAGCTGGTTGATGGCCGCAGCGACGCTGCTGGTGCGCGAGGCCTGCTGGCCGGAGTTGAACATCGACGAGTTCGAGGCGCTGACCACCCGCAGGGCGACTTCGTTGACCTGGCCGGTGGCCGAGGCGACTTCGCGGATCGAACCGTGAACCCGTTCGACGAAACGGTTGAACGACACGCCCAGGGTGCCGAACTCGTCGTGGCCATGGATGGTCAGGCGCTTGGTCAGGTCGCCTTCGCCCTCGGCGATGTCGTGCATGGCGCGGCCCATCAGGTGCAGCGGCTGCATCAGCACGCGGATCAGCATGCCCAGCAGGCTGATGATGATCACTACGGCAATCAGCATGGCGATGATCGCCGAGGTGCGGAATTCGCTGAGCATCGAGAACGCGGTGTCCTTGTCCAGCACCAGCGCCACGTACCAGTCCGCCGCCGGCACGCCGTTGACGCGGGTGAAGGAGATGAGCTGGGTCTTGCCGCCCAGCTCGACTTCCTTCAGGCCCGGGCCGACCTGCGGGGCGCCATTGGAGTAGGCGTCGCTGAGGTTCTTGAGCACCAGCTTGCTGTCCGGGTGGATCAGGATCTTGCCGCCGGCGCTGACGATGAACGCCTGGCCATGGCCGCCGAAATTCAGCGAGTTGATGATGGCGCTGACGTTGGACAGGTCGATATCGGCCCCGGCGACGCCGATGAAGCTGCCCTGGTGCTGCACCGGGGTGGCGACGGTGATCACCAGCTTGCCGGAGGAGGCGGCGATGTAGGGTTCGGTGACGATGGTCTGCTGGGCCGTGTTGGCCGCCTTGTACCAGCCGCGGGCACGGGGGTCGTAGTCGGGCGCGCGGTTGCCCGCCGGGACCGAGAACATCGCGCCGTCCTGGCCGCCGAAGTAGCTGAGCTGGAAGTTGCTGGCGTAGGCGGGGAGGCCGACGCTGCGTTTCAGGTCGTCGGCGCCGCTGCCGTCCACGGCGATCTGCTGGGCCAGGGTGTGCAGCAACTGGATGCGGCTTTCCAGCCAGGTCTGGATGTTGCTGCTGGTCAGGCTGCCGAGTTCCTGCATGGAGGACTCGTTGCTGCTGTGCAGGGCCTCGCGCTGTCGATAGTCGTTGAACAGGATAAAACAGGCGAACGCAACGGCGACCACAAGAGCGGCGGCAAGCAGGATCTTATGGCTGAATTTCATGTTTCTGGTCATTAGGTGAACTACCGCGAAAGGGTGGTCAGCGAGGGGGCGTCAATTTGCCATAACGGCAGCTTTTGCGCTGCTTTTATGTCGACTGGCCATCATGAAAAATGAGGCACGCCGACGTCTGCCCGACGAAATGCGTTTTGCCCCCGCAAAGTGGTTGATTCCGGAGGAAATGCTGGGCGCTGCGTCACAATAAATAGGCGTCTGGCTGGGGAACCAGATGGGGCTTTTCTCTTCTAAGCTTCTGGTTGGCAGCATGCCATCCCCCCGTTCGCCCAGGAGTTTCACCATGTCCCTGCGTTCTCTCGCTCTGTTGTCGTTCTGCGTGCTGTTGGCTGCATGCGGCAAGATCAATCAGGAAAACTATTCCAAGCTGTCGGCCGGCATGCCCAAGGCCGAAGTTGAAAAACTGCTGGGCAAACCAACCGATTGTTCCGGCGCGCTGGGCATGTCCAGCTGCACCTGGGGTGACAAGAACAGCTTTATCAGCGTGCAGTACGCCGGTGACAAAGTGCTGATGTTTTCCGGGCAAGGCCTGAAGTAAAAAAACCGGGGCCACGTGCCCACGGGAGAAAAATAATGATGCGTTTGCTAGTCACTCTTCTGGCCGGCCTGTTGTTGGCCGGCTGCGCCACTTCCCGGGACGATTCACTGGCGCCCAAGACCGCGAATCACGTCGATCTCAAGCGTTACCAAGGGACCTGGTACGAGCTGGCGCGTTTGCCGATGTATTTCCAGCGTAACTGCGCGCAATCCGAAGCCCGCTACACCTTGCTGCCCGAAGGCAATATGGCGGTGCTCAATCGCTGCCTGACCGCCAACTGGCAATGGGAAGAGGTGCGGGGCACGGCAACGCCGCAGGCGCCGGATAAAACCGACAAGCTGTGGGTCGAATTCGATACCTGGTTTTCCCGGTTGATACCGGGCCTGGCCAAGGGCGACTACTGGGTGCTGTATGTGAGCGACGACTACAAGACCGCCATTGTCGGCAACCCGGATCGTCGATACCTGTGGCTGTTGTCGCGCCGGCCGAATGTCAGCGAGGCGGTTCGCGAGGACCTGCTGAGCAGGGCGCGCCAGCAGGGTTATGACACCACCCGCCTGATCTGGCGCGTGTCGGACAAGGCGATGGCCAAGACCTCGAAGTGAATCCATGCGGGAGCCAGCGTGCTGGTTCCCGCGGTGACGGGCTTCAGCCGAGCAGGTCGCGCAGCACCTGGGTAAAGGCCCGATTACTTTCTTCTTCGCCTGCGTGACGTCCGTCGCGCACTACCCACTGACCGTTGACCAGCACATCGCGCACCTGGCGATCGCCGCCGGCGAACAGCCAGCGGTTGAGAATGCCGTCGCCCTCGGCGGTGGCCAGGTAAGGATCGCTGCCGTCAAGCACCAGCCAGTCGGCACGCTTGCCCACTTCCAGGGCGCCGATCGGCTGCCCCAGGGCCTGGGCGCCGCCGTCCAGCGCGGCGTCGTACAGGGTCCGGCCAACCATCGGCTGGTCGTTGCGATACAGGCGGTTGCGGCGTTGATCGCGCAGGCGCTGGCCGTATTCCGCCCAGCGCAATTCTTCCACCACGCTCAGCGACACATGGCTGTCGGAACCGATGCCCATGCGGCCGCCCTGTGCGAGAAAATCCACCGCTGGGAAAATCCCGTCGCCGAGGTTGGCTTCGGTGGTCAGGCACAGGCCGGCAATTGCTCGGCTTTGCGCCATGAGGCTGACTTCTTCGGCATTCGCGTGGGTGGCATGGACCAGGCACCAGCGCTGATCGACCGCGGTGTTTTCATACAGCCATTGCAGCGGCCGGCGCCCGCTCCAGGTCAGGCAGTCATCGACTTCCTTCTGCTGTTCGGCAATGTGGATATGCACCGGGCACTGCTTGTCGCTGGCGGCCAGCACTTCGCTGATCTGCTGCGGGGTGACCGCGCGCAACGAGTGGAAGCACAGCCCCAACTGCTGGGCCGGTTGCCGGGCCAGCAGCGGTTGCAGGCGGCTTTGCAGCTTGAGGTAGTTTTCCGTGCTGTTGATGAAGCGGCTCTGGCCTTCGTTGGACGCCTGGCCGCCGAAACCGGAGTGGCTGTACAGCACTGGCAGCAGGGTCAGGCCGATGCCGGCGGCGCTGGCGGCCTGGCTGATGCGCAGGGACAGTTCGGCCGGGTCGGCGTAGGGCTGGCCGTTGGTGTCGTGATGCACATAGTGGAATTCGGCGACCGAGGTGTAACCGGCCTTGAGCATTTCGATGTACAGCTGACGGGCGATGATGCCCAGCTGGTCCGGGCTGATCTTGCCCACCAGGCGATACATCAGGTCGCGCCAGGTCCAGAAGCTGTCGTTGGGGTTGCCGGCCACTTCCGCCAGCCCGGCCATCGCCCGCTGGAACGCATGGGAGTGCAGGTTGGGCATGCCCGGCAGCAGCGGGCCTTGTAGCCGCTCGGCGCCTTCTGCGCTGGCATCGGCCTGGATGTGGGTCAACAGGCCGTCGGCGCTGACCTCGAGACGTACGTTGTTGGCCCATCCGTTAGGCAGCAGTGCGCGTTCGGCAAAGAAGGCGGACATGGTTCAAGCACCCCGTCGTGTGTTATTTGTATATACATATACAGACGTTTGCCTGCTCGGTAAACTCCGGCAAGCTAGCCTCTTTCTTCAGCCAACAAGGATTTCCCGTGCCGACTCCGCCCGCCAACTCCCCGCTGGCCGCCCATCTGGGCGATAGTCCGGCGCCCCTGTACGCCCGCGTCAAGCAGATGATCACCCAGCAGATCGAGAGTGGAAACTGGCCGCCGCATTACCGCGTGCCCTCGGAAAGCGAGCTGGTCAGCCAGCTGGGTTTCAGCCGCATGACCATCAACCGCGCCCTGCGCGAGATGACCGCCGAAGGCCTGCTGGTGCGCATGCAGGGCGTGGGGACTTTCGTCGCCGAACCGAAAAGCCAGTCGGCGCTGTTCGAGGTGCACAACATTGCCGACGAGATCGCCTCGCGCGGTCATCGCCACACTTGCAAAGTCATTACCCTGGGTGAAGAGGCGGCCGGTTCCGAGCGCGCCGTGGCCCTGGAAATGCGCGAAGGGCAGAGGGTCTTCCACTCGCTGATCGTGCATTTCGAGAACGATATCCCGGTGCAGATCGAGGACCGCTTCGTCAACGCGCTGGTGGCACCGGACTACCTCAAGCAGGACTTCACCCTGCAGACCCCCTACGCCTACCTGAACCAGGTCGCACCGCTGACCGAAGGCGAGCATGTGGTCGAGGCGATTCTGGCCGAGCCGGAAGAGTGCAAGCTGCTGCAGATCGAGCGCGGCGAGCCGTGCCTGCTGATTCGCCGCCGGACCTGGTCCGGCCGCCAGCCGGTAACCGCCGCGCGCCTGATCCACCCGGGTTCTCGTCACAGCCTGGAAGGGCGGTTTCATAAGTAAGGGGCATCAATGACTCAGTTGAACGTTTTGCGCGCGGCCAACTACCCGCGCATGCCATGGAAGAACGGTGGCGGCAGTACCGAAGAGATCACCCGGGACGCCGGCGTCGGCCTGGAAGGTTTCGGCTGGCGGCTGTCGATCGCCGATATCGGCGAGTCCGGTGGCTTCTCCAGCTTCGCCGGCTACCAGCGGATCATTACCGTGCTGCAAGGCGCGGGCATGACCCTGACGGTGGACGGCGAGGACACCCGCGTACTGTTACCGCTGGACCCCTTTGCCTTCAGTGGCGCCAGCCAGGTCGCGTGCACCCTGATCGACGGGCCGATTCGCGACTTCAACCTGATCTACGCGCCGGACCGCTACAGCGCTCGCTTGCAATGGCTGTCGGGTGGTCAGCGCTTCTTCACCCAGGCCGGCACGGTGCTGGTATTCAGCGTGGCCGAGGAAATGCGCGCCGACCTGGGTGGCGGTGTCGCCGCCTTGCTTGAGCGCCATGACTGCCTGCAACTGCTCGGTAACCCCGGCTTGCGGGAAGTCACCGTCAGCGGCGCTTGCTGCGTGATCGAACTGACAGCCATCTGACCTGTAGCCGCTGCCGCAGGCTGCGATAGGCCGGGGTCGCGCTCGACTCGAAGAGCCTTCCGGCCTGCAAGAGCGCGTCTCCTTCGGAGTTGATCGCAGCCTTCGGCAGCGGCTACAAGCCCACCTGTTTCTCTCCCTCCCTGATGTTGTTTCCCTCGCGCACCAATTTGTTACCGAACGCCCCAGCGTGGCGCAAAGCCCTGGCGAAGTAACAGCTTTCCCGCCTCTAGCCATAATCCCCGTGAAAAAATAATCGACGCTGAAACCCTTGATCCAAGGGCCTCTTCATCGGTTTCACGATTTTCTTGAAGGCTCATTCAACGAGTTGGCCGATCGATTGCATATGCTTGTATGTACAAGTAAAGACGTATGCGTATGAGTCACTGAAGACTCTTCGCTGCGTCCCCTGATTCGCTTGCTGCGCAGCGCCCTGCGCGCAGGCACGCTCGCCCACTGCCTGGGTTGGTTTGGATTGATCGCTGAGGAGTTTTTTCGTGACTGAGAATAAACCTACGAAATACCGGAACGTCGAAATTCGCGCTGCCCGCGGCAACAAGCTGACCGCCAAGAGCTGGCTGACAGAAGCGCCGCTGCGCATGCTGATGAACAACCTCGACCCGGAAGTCGCCGAGAACCCGAAAGAGCTGGTGGTTTACGGTGGCATCGGCCGCGCCGCGCGCAACTGGGAGTGCTACGACAAGATCGTCGAGAGCCTGACCAACCTGAATGACGACGAGACCCTGCTGGTGCAATCCGGCAAGCCGGTCGGCGTGTTCAAGACCCACAGCAATGCCCCGCGCGTGCTGATCGCCAACTCCAACCTGGTGCCGCACTGGGCGACCTGGGAACACTTCAACGAACTGGATGCCAAGGGCCTGGCCATGTATGGCCAGATGACCGCCGGCAGCTGGATCTACATCGGCAGCCAGGGCATCGTCCAGGGCACCTACGAAACCTTCGTCGAAGCCGGTCGCCAGCACTACAACGATGACCTCAAGGGCCGCTGGGTCCTGACCGCCGGCCTCGGCGGCATGGGTGGCGCCCAGCCTCTGGCCGCGACCCTGGCAGGCGCCTGCTCGCTGAACATCGAATGCCAGCAGACCAGCATCGATTTCCGCCTCAAGACCCGCTATGTCGACGAGCAGGCCAAAGACCTGGACGACGCCCTGGCGCGTATCGCCAAGTACACCGCCGAAGGCAAGGCGATCTCCATCGCCCTGTGCGGCAACGCGGCTGAAATCCTCCCGGAAATGGTCCGTCGCGGCGTGCGTCCGGACATGGTCACCGACCAGACCAGCGCCCACGACCCGCTCAACGGCTACCTGCCAGCCGGCTGGACCTGGGAGCAGTACCGCGAGCGCGCCAAGACCGAGCCTGCCGCGGTGGTCAAGGCGGCCAAGCAATCGATGGCCGTGCACGTCAAGGCCATGCTCGACTTCCAGAAGCAGGGCATCCCGACCTTCGACTACGGCAACAACATCCGTCAGATGGCCCAGGAAGAAGGCGTCGAGAACGCCTTCGACTTCCCAGGCTTCGTACCGGCCTATATCCGTCCGCTGTTCTGCCGCGGCATCGGTCCGTTCCGCTGGGCCGCGCTGTCGGGCGACCCGCAGGACATCTACAAGACCGACGCCAAGGTCAAGGAACTGATTCCGGACGACGCTCACCTGCACAACTGGCTGGATATGGCGCGCGAGCGCATCAGCTTCCAGGGCCTGCCGGCGCGTATCTGCTGGGTTGGCCTGGGCCTGCGCGCAAAGCTCGGCCTGGCGTTCAACGAAATGGTGCGCAGCGGCGAGCTGTCGGCGCCGATCGTCATCGGTCGCGACCACCTGGACTCCGGCTCGGTATCCAGCCCGAACCGCGAAACCGAATCGATGCAGGACGGTTCCGACGCCGTGTCCGACTGGCCACTGCTCAACGCCCTGCTGAACACCGCCAGCGGCGCGACCTGGGTTTCCCTGCACCACGGCGGCGGCGTCGGCATGGGCTTCTCCCAGCACTCCGGGATGGTGATCGTCTGCGACGGTACCGACGAAGCGGCCGAACGTATCGCCCGTGTGCTGCATAACGACCCGGGTACCGGTGTCATGCGTCACGCCGATGCCGGTTACCAGATCGCCATCGACTGCGCCAAGGAACAGGGCCTGAACCTGCCGATGATCACTGGCAAGTAAGCTCCCGGCGGATCGCCGCCAGGATCAGGGAAGGAGCTGCCGCACGCTGCAGTGCGGCGGCTCGGTCCATGTAGCAGTGCTTTGACATGACAAGAATCTCCCGGGAGAACAATAACGATGTCCACGGCCAGCGATAGCTCCAAACCCCTGATCGAGCGGCGGTCGATCAACTACATCCCCGAAGCCGAACGCCACGGTAAGCTCTACAGCCAGTTCACCCTGTGGTTGGGGGCTAACCTGCAGATCACCGCCATCGTCACTGGCGCTCTGGCGGTGGTGCTGGGCGGTGATGTGTTCTGGTCGCTGATCGGCCTGCTCATCGGGCAACTGCTGGGCGGCGGTGTGATGGCGTTGCATGCGGCGCAAGGGCCCAAGCTTGGCCTGCCGCAGATGATCTCCAGTCGTGTTCAGTTCGGGGTGTATGGCGCGGCCATTCCGATCGTCCTGGTCTGCCTGATGTATCTGGGCTTCACTGCCACCGGCACGGTGCTTTCCGGCCAGGCGCTGGGCCAGCTGTTCGGGGTCAGCGACAGTGTCGGCATCCTGATCTTCGCCAGCGTCATCGTGCTGGTCACGGTGCTCGGCTACCGGGTGATCCATTTCATCGGTCGCGCCGCCAGCGTTATTGGCGTGATCGCCTTCGTTTATCTGTTCAGTCGCCTGATGAGCCAGACCGACGTTGGCGCACTCCTGGAAATCCGCCACTTCAGCTGGAGCAGCTTCCTGCTCGCGGTGTCGCTCGCCGCGTCCTGGCAGATCGCCTTCGGCCCCTACGTGGCCGACTATTCGCGCTATCTGCCGAGCAAGACCTCTTCGGTGAAAACCTTCCTCGCCGCTGGCGCGGGCTCGGTGATCGGCGCGCAGGTGGCGATGATCCTCGGCGTGTTCGCCGCGGCCATGGCCGACGGGCAGTTCGCCGGTCACGAAGTGGCCTATATCGTCGGTCTGGGTGGCAGCGGTGCCACCGCCGCGCTGCTGTACTTCAGCATCGCCTTCGGCAAGGTCACCATCTCGACGTTGAACTCCTACGGCAGCTTCATGTGCATCGCCACCATCATCAGTGGCTTTCGTGGCCACCTGGAAGTGACGCGCTTGCAACGCCTGGTGTTCGTGCTGGTCATCGTCGGTACTGCGACCCTGATCGCCTTGCTCGGCCAGCACTCGTTCCTCGGTGCGTTCAAGTCTTTCATCCTCTTCCTGCTGGCCTTCTTCACCCCGTGGAGCGCGGTCAACCTGGTGGATTACTACTGCATCACCCGCGAGCACTATGACGTGCCGGCGCTGGCCGATCCGAACGGTCGCTACGGCCGCTGGAACATCCTCGGTATCAGCGTCTATGTGATCGGTGTGCTGGTGCAGCTGCCGTTCATCGCCACCAAGTTCTACACCGGCCCGCTGGTGGAAACCCTGGGTGGCGTGGATATCTCCTGGATCGTCGGCCTGGTGGTTCCCGCGGCGCTGTATTACGTCTGCGCGAAGAAATGGCATGGCGCCGTACCCGATCGCCTGATCCTGCCGGTAGAGCAGGACTCGATCACAGAACAAAAGCTGAGTGGGGCAGGCCGCGCTACTGCGGTCTAGACCTGATTGGACGTGGACGGGCTGGATGCCTCTTGACTGCCGTAATCCATTTCAATGATTGGGAGCGTCACACAATGAAAATGAATAAGACCCTGCTGACCACTTTGCTTTCCATGGGCCTGCTGGCCAGCGCTGGCGCTACCCAGGCGGCCGGCTGGTGCGAGTCCGGCAAACCGGTGAAATTCGCCGGCCTGAACTGGGAAAGCGGCATGTTGCTGACCGACGTGCTGCAAGTGGTCCTGGAAAAAGGCTACGGCTGCAAGACCGACAGCCTGCCAGGCAACTCCATCACCATGGAGAACGCCCTGAGCAGCAATGACATCCAGGTTTTCGCCGAGGAATGGGTCGGTCGCAGCGAGGTCTGGAACAAGGCCGAGAAGGCCGGCAAGGTGGTCGGCGTCGGCGCCCCGGTGGTGGGCGCCATCGAAGGCTGGTACGTGCCGCGCTACGTGATCGAAGGCGATGCCAAGCGCAAGCTGGAAGCCAAGGCCCCGGACCTGAAGAACATCGCCGATTTGGGCAAGTACGCCAGCGTATTCAAGGACCCGGAAGAGCCGAGCAAGGGCCGTTTCTATAACTGCCCGGCCGGCTGGACCTGCGAGCTGGACAACAGCGAGATGCTGAAAAGCTACGGCCTGGAAAGCAGCTACACCAACTTCCGCCCAGGCACCGGCCCGGCGCTGGATGCCGCGGTGCTGTCGAGCTACAAGCGTGGCGAACCTATCCTGTTCTACTACTGGTCGCCAACCCCGCTGATGGGCCAGGTCGACCTGGTGAAGCTGGAAGAAAAGCCGGGCGTGGACAAGAGCGTGACCATCAAGGTCGGCCTGTCCAAGACCTTCCACGAGGAAGCGCCTGAGCTGGTGGCCGTGCTGGAAAAGGTCAACCTGCCGATCGACCTGCTCAACCAGAACCTGGGCCGCATGGCGAAGGAACGTATCGAATCGCCGAAGCTGGCGAAAATTTTCCTCAAGGAACATCCTGAAGTCTGGCACGCATGGGTGAGCGACGACGCAGCCAAGAAAATCGACGCGGCCTTGTAGGTAGAGCCTTCCCGGCTGCCTGAAGCGCAGCCGGGAGCCTTGCCGCAACCCATTTGATCGAGAGCCTCTCTATGTTTCCTGAAAGCTTCACGTTTTCCATCGCCGACTGGGTCAACAGTTGGGTCGATTCGCTGGTGACCAACTACGGCGATGTGTTCCGCCACATCTCCGACACCCTGCTGTGGGCCATCGTCAACCTCGAAGGCCTGCTGCGCCTGGCGCCCTGGTGGCTGATGCTGGCGATCGTCGGCGGCATCGCCTGGCATTCGACCCGCAAGCTGGTGACCACCGCGGTGATCGTCGGCCTGCTGTTTCTGGTGGGCGCGGTCGGCCTGTGGGACAAGCTGATGCAGACCCTGGCGCTGATGCTGGTGGCGACCTTCATTTCGGTGCTGATCGGCATTCCCCTGGGGATCCTCTCGGCGCGCAGCAATCGCCTGCGTTCGGTGCTGATGCCGCTCTTGGACATCATGCAGACCATGCCGAGCTTCGTGTACCTGATCCCGGTGCTGATGCTGTTCGGCCTGGGCAAGGTGCCGGCGATCTTCGCCACCGTGATCTACGCCGCGCCGCCGCTGATCCGCCTGACCGACCTGGGCATTCGCCAGGTCGACGGCGAAGTCATGGAGGCGATCAACGCTTTCGGCGCCAACCGCTGGCAGCAACTGTTCGGCGTGCAACTGCCGCTGGCCCTGCCGAGCATCATGGCCGGGATCAACCAGACCACCATGATGGCCCTGTCGATGGTGGTGATCGCCTCGATGATCGGTGCCCGTGGCCTGGGCGAAGACGTGCTGGTGGGCATCCAGACCCTCAACGTCGGCCGTGGCCTGGAAGCCGGCCTGGCGATCGTGATTCTGGCCGTGGTCATCGACCGTATTACCCAAGCCTATGGTCGTCCACGCCATGAGGTGAGCAAATGAACGACGCAATCGTGAGCAAGATCGAAGTCAAGAACGTCTTCAAGATTTTCGGCAACCGTTCGGCCGACGCGCTGAACATGATTCGCCAGAACAAGACCAAGGACCAGGTGCTGGCCGAGACCGGCTGCGTGGTCGGGGTCAACGACCTGTCGCTGAGCATCGGCACCGGCGAGATCTTCGTGATCATGGGCCTGTCCGGCTCCGGCAAGTCGACGTTGGTGCGCCACTTCAACCGCCTGATCGACCCGACCAGCGGCGCGATCCTGGTGGATGGCGTGGACATCCTGCAATACGACATGGAAGCCCTGCGCGAATTTCGCCGGCACAAGATCAGCATGGTGTTCCAGAGCTTCGGCCTGCTGCCGCACAAGACCGTGCTGGAAAACACCGCCTACGGCCTCAAGGTGCGGGGCGAGAGCAAGGAAGTCTGCACCGAGCGCGCGCTGCACTGGATCAACACCGTGGGCCTCAAGGGCTACGAGAACAAGTACCCGCACCAGCTGTCTGGCGGCATGCGCCAGCGTGTCGGCCTGGCCCGCGCCCTGGCGGCGGACACCGACATCATCCTGATGGACGAGGCCTTCAGCGCCCTCGACCCGCTGATCCGCGCCGAGATGCAGGACCAGCTGCTGGAGCTGCAAAAGACCCTGCACAAGACCATCGTCTTCATTACCCACGACCTCGACGAGGCCGTGCGCATCGGCAACCGCATTGCGATCCTCAAGGATGGCCGGCTGATCCAGGTCGGCACGCCGAAAGAGATCCTGCATTCGCCGGCGGACGAGTATGTCGACCGTTTCGTGCAGCGACGCGCGGCGGTGGTTTAAAGGCTTGGGGCGGGCCTCTTCCCCTGTAGGAGCGAGGCTTGCCCGCGAAGGCGGCGGTAAAGCTGCATCAATGTTCAGGTTGTACCCGTGAGGTCGAAGATGTCGCAGGCTGAAAAAATCGTTATCGCCGATGCCCCGTTGCGTTGGCAGGATGTGGTCGCCGTAGCCCGGCATGGCGCGCAGCTCGAGCTGTCGGCCCAGGCCTGGGCGCGTATCGAGAATGCCCAGGCCATTGTCCAGCGCATCGTCGTCAGCGGCGAACGCGCCTATGGCATCAACACCGGCCTTGGCGCGCTGTGCAACGTTTCGCTGCAGGACGAACAGCTCAGCCAGCTGTCGCGCAACACCCTGCTCAGCCATGCCTGTGGCGTGGGCGCGCCGCTGGCCGACGAGCAGACCCGGGCGATCATGTGCGCGGCTGTCGTCAACTACAGCCACGGCAAGTCCGGCTTGCATCGCCGGGTGGTCGAGGCGCTGCTGGCCCTGCTCAATCGCGGCATCACCCCGCAGGTGCCGTCCCAGGGCTCGGTGGGTTACCTGACCCACATGGCCCATATCAGCATCGCCTTGCTCGGCGTCGGCCAGGTCAGCTATCGCGGGCAGGTCGTATCGGCCGAGCAGGCGCTGGCGGCGGAAGGCCTGAAGCCGGTGCAACTGGGGGCCAAGGACGGTCTGTGCCTGGTCAACGGTACGCCGTGCATGACCGGCCTGAGCTGCCTGGCCCTGGCCGACGCCACGCGCCTGCTGCAGTGGGCCGACGTGATCGGCGCCATGAGCTTCGAGGCCCAGCGCGGGCAGATCGCCGCCTTCGATGCCGAGATCATTGCGCTCAAGCCGCACCCCGGCATGCAGCAGGTCGGCATCAACCTGCGCGCCTTGCTCGACGGCAGTGAAGTGATTGCCACCAGCAAAGGCATCCGCACCCAGGATGCCCTGAGCATCCGTTCCATCCCGCAGGTTCACGGCGCCGCCCGCGATCAGTTGGCGCACGCGACGCAGCAGGTCGAAACCGAGCTCAACTCGGTCACCGACAACCCGATGGTGCTGGGCACTCCGGACAACTACCGGGTGATGTCCCAGGCCAACCCCCACGGCCAGTCGGTGGCACTGGCGGCGGACCTGCTGGCGATCGCCATGGCCGAGATCGGCTCGATCGCCGAGCGCCGCCTGGACCGCCTGATCAACCCCCATGTCAGCGGTTTGCCGGCGTTCCTGGTGAGCAACCCCGGGGTCAACTCCGGAATGATGATCGTCCAGTACGTCGCTGCCTCGCTGTGCGCGGAAAACCGCCAGCTGGCGCAACCGGCGGTGCTCGACAACTACGTCACCTCCGGCCTGCAGGAAGACCACCTGAGCCTGGGCACCAACGCCGCGCTGAAGCTTTCCCGCGCGCTGGAAAACTGCACCCAGATCCTCGCCATCGAATACCTGCTGGCGGCCCAGGCCTTCGAATTTCTCAAGGAACAGCGTTTCGGTGCCGGCACCGAGGCGGCCTGGAAGCTCCTGCGCCAGCGGGTTCCGGCCTATGACCAGGATCGCTGGCTGGCCCCGGACATCGCCAGCGCGGCGGCGCTGCTCAAGGCTCCGGCCTTGCTGCAGGAGGTTTTACCGGGCGTGCACTGAAGCGCGCCCTGCAAGAACAGGATTTTCCAAGACAACGGTTTCCACGAAAAACCAGCGTGCCAAGGCGCCACTCGCTCACAAACGGCGGGCTGCGACGGACAACGGAAGCTTCCGGAGCGACTGGTAGTTAATAACAAACTCTCAAAAGGAGCATAAATGTGACTGCGCTAAATCTGATTCCCGGCCAATTGACCCTGGCCCAACTGCGTGCCGTCTACCAACAGCCGGTAACCCTCAGCCTTGATAACAGCGCCTCGGCACAGATCGACGCCAGTGTCGCCTGTGTCGAGCAGATCCTTGCCGAGAACCGCACCGCCTACGGCATCAACACCGGTTTCGGCCTGCTGGCCTCGACCCGTATCGCCAGCGAAGACCTGGAAAACCTCCAGCGCTCCCTGGTGCTGTCCCATGCCGCCGGTGTCGGCGAGCCGATCAGCGACGCCTTGGTGCGCCTGGTCATGGTGCTCAAGGTCAACAGCCTGAGCCGTGGTTTTTCCGGTATCCGCCGCCAGGTGATCGACGCGCTGATTGCCCTGGTCAACGCCGAGGTCTACCCGCATATCCCGCTCAAGGGTTCGGTGGGCGCTTCCGGCGACCTCGCGCCGCTGGCGCATATGTCCCTGGTGCTGCTGGGTGAAGGCAAGGCCCGTTATAAAGGCCAATGGCTGGACGCCACCGAAGCCCTGAGCGTGGCCGGCCTCAAGCCGCTGACCCTGGCGGCCAAGGAAGGCCTGGCGCTGCTCAACGGCACCCAGGTTTCCACCGCGTTTGCCCTGCGCGGCCTGTTCGAAGGCGAAGACCTGTTCGCCGGTGCCCTGGCCTGCGGCGGCCTGACCGTCGAGGCGGTGCTGGGCTCGCGTTCGCCGTTCGATGCGCGGATTCATGCCGCCCGTGGCCAGAAAGGCCAGATCGACGCCGCCGCGGCTTACCGCGACCTGCTGGGCGACAGCAGCGAAGTCTCCAAGTCGCACCAGAACTGCGACAAGGTGCAGGACCCGTACTCCCTGCGCTGCCAGCCACAAGTCATGGGCGCCTGCCTGACCCAGTTCCGCCAGGCCGCCGAGGTGCTGGTGGTCGAAGCCAACGCCGTGTCGGATAACCCACTGGTGTTCGCCGCCGAGGGCGATGTGATCTCCGGTGGCAACTTCCACGCCGAGCCGGTGGCCATGGCCGCCGACAACATGGCCCTGGCCATCGCCGAAATCGGTTCCCTGAGTGAGCGCCGCATCTCGCTGATGATGGACAAGCACATGTCCCAGCTGCCGCCGTTCCTGGTGGCCAATGGCGGGGTCAACTCCGGCTTCATGATCGCCCAGGTGACCGCCGCGGCCCTGGCCAGCGAAAACAAGGCGCTGGCCCATCCGCACTCGGTGGACAGCCTGCCGACTTCCGCCAACCAGGAAGACCATGTGTCCATGGCGCCCGCCGCTGGCAAGCGCCTGTGGGAAATGGCCGAAAACACCCGTGGCATCCTCGCCGTGGAATGGCTGGCGGCCTGCCAGGGCCTGGACCTGCGTGATGGCCTGAAGACCTCGACCAAGCTGGAAAAGGCCCGTGCCACCCTGCGTAGCAAAGTGCCGTTCTACGAGAAGGACCGCTTCTTCGCCCCGGACATCAATGCCGCGGGCGAACTGCTGGCGTCCCGTTGCCTGAACGAGCTGCTGCCGGCCAAGTTGCTGCCGAGCCTGTAACGACCATGCCCGTAGCCGCTGCTGAGGTACGAAGCTGCGAAGCGGTCCGCAGGACCGCCGTCGGGGGCTGCTGCGCAGCCCATCGCAGCCTCGTACCTCGGCAGCGGCTACGGTTTGGGTTTTCTCCGATAAAAATAATTAGGAACGAGAAATGCAACAGCAAGCTCAAGGATTGAAACGCGGGCTGTCCGCCCGACATATTCGCTTCATGGCGCTGGGGTCGGCGATCGGCACCGGGCTGTTCTATGGTTCTGCCTCGGCCATCCAGATGGCCGGTCCCGCGGTCCTCCTGGCCTACCTGATCGGTGGCGCCGCGGTGTTCATGGTGATGCGCGCGCTGGGCGAGATGGCCGTGCACAACCCGGTGTCCGGCTCGTTTGGCCACTACGCCAGCAATTACCTGGGACCACTGCCGGGCTTTATCCTCGGCTGGACCTATGCCTTTGAAATGATCATCGTCTGCCTGGCCGACGTCACGGCTTTCGGCATCTATATGGGCTTCTGGTTTCCGGAAGTGGCGCGCTGGGTCTGGGTGCTCGGCATCGTGTTCCTGATCGGCGGCCTCAACCTGTGCAACGTCAAGGTCTTCGGCGAAATGGAGTTCTGGCTGTCGCTGCTGAAAGTCGGCGCGATTGTCGCGATGATCCTCGCCGGCTTCGGCATCATGTTGTTCGGTATCGGTTCGGCCAGCAACGAGCAGGCCACCGGGGTGGCCAACCTCTGGGCCCACGGCGGCTTCATGCCCCACGGCATCGGCGGCCTGATCGCTTCGTTCGCGGTGGTGATGTTCGCTTTTGGCGGCATCGAGATCATCGGTATCACCGCCGGTGAAGCCAAGGACCCGCAGCGGGTCATCCCCAAGGCGATCAACGCGGTGCCGATGCGCATCCTGCTGTTCTATGTGCTGACCCTGTTCGTACTGATGGCCATCTATCCATGGCCGCAGATCGGCAGCCAGGGCAGCCCGTTCGTGCAGATCTTCGACAACCTGGGCATCGGCTCGGCGGCGACCATCCTCAATATCGTGGTGATCTCGGCGGCGGTGTCGGCGATCAACAGCGACATCTTCGGCGCCGGACGCATGATGTACGGCCTGGCCCAGCAAGGGCAGGCGCCCAAAGGCTTTGCCCAACTGTCGAAACACGGCGTGCCGTGGATGACTGTGGTGGTCATGGGCGCCGCGCTGCTGGGCGGTGTGCTGCTGAACTACCTGATTCCGGAAAACGTGTTCCTGCTGATTGCATCGATCGCTACTTTCGCCACGGTCTGGGTCTGGCTGATGATCCTGGTCACCCAGGTGGCCATGCGTCGCTCGATGAGCGCCGAGCAGGTCGCCCAACTGAAATTCCCGGTGCCGTTCTGGCCCTGGGCGCCGGCAGCCGCCATCGTGTTCATGCTGTTCGTCTTCGGCGTGCTGGGTTATTTCCCGCAAACCCAGGCGGCGCTGGCGGTGGGGGCGGTGTGGATCGTGCTGCTGGTGATCGCTTATCTGTTGTGGGTCAAGCCGGCCGCCGGTCAGGCGGTCCAGGTGCACCGCGACCCTTCTTTGTCCCATCGATAACTAACGGAGTCCTCGGATGAAAACTCTCTGGCAACACTGTCACGTCGCAAGCATGGCGCAAGGTGCTTACTCGATCATCGAGGATGCCGCCATCGTGACGTCAGGAGCGCTCATAGAGTGGATCGGTCCGCGCGATCAGGTCCCGGCTGGTAACTATGCCGAGCTGCATGACCTGGCGGGGGCCTGGGTCACCCCGGGCCTGATCGACTGCCACACTCACACGGTATTCGGCGGCAACCGCAGCGGCGAATTCGAGCAACGCCTGCAAGGGGTGAGCTACGCCGAAATCGCCGCCGCCGGTGGCGGTATCGCCAGCACCGTGCGGGCCACCCGCGCGGCGAGCGAGGACGAACTGTTCGACAGCGCCCGCAAGCGCTTGAAAAGCCTGCTGCGCGACGGCGTGACCAGCGTCGAGATCAAGTCCGGCTACGGCCTGGACCTGGCCAGCGAACGCAAGATCCTGCGGGTGATCCGGCGCCTGGGCGCCGAGCTGCCGGTCAGTGTGCGCAGCACCTGCCTGGCGGCCCACGCCTTGCCGCCGGAATACGCCGAGCGCTCGGACGACTACATCGAGCACATCTGCCACGAAATGCTCCCGGCCCTGGCGGCCGAGGGCCTGGTGGACGCGGTGGATGCGTTCTGCGAATACCTGGCGTTCTCGCCGGAGCAGGTGGAGCGGGTGTTCATCGCCGCGCACAAGCTTGGCCTGCCGGTGAAACTGCACGCCGAGCAGCTGTCGTCGTTGCATGGCTCCAGCCTGGCGGCGCGTTATCACGCGCTGTCGGCCGACCATCTGGAGTTCATGACCGAGGAGGACGCCATTGCCATGGCCGAGGCCGGCACCGTCGCCGTGCTGCTGCCGGGCGCGTTCTATTTCCTGCGCGAAACCCAGCTGCCGCCGATGGACGCGCTGCGCAAGCACGGGGTGAAGATCGCCGTGGCCAGCGACCTCAACCCCGGCACTTCACCGGCGCTGTCCCTGCGCCTGATGCTGAACATGGCCTGCACCTGTTTCCGTATGACCCCGGAAGAGGCCCTGGCCGGCGTGACTCTGCATGCGGCCACCGCGCTGGGCATGGAGCAGACCCACGGTTCGCTGGAGGTCGGCAAGGTGGCGGACTTCGTCGCCTGGCAGATCGATCGTCCCGCCGACCTGGCTTACTGGCTGGGCGGTGACCTGGAAAAACGCGTCGTGCGCCACGGCGTTGAAGTGGATTTATAGGAGAAGGGTTGTGGATAAGGTTCTGAACTTCAAACAAGGCCGGGTGCCGCTGCTGATCAGCATGCCTCACGCCGGCCTGCGCCTGACACCGGCGGTCGAGGCCGGGCTGATCCCCGAAGCGCAAAGCCTGCCGGATACCGACTGGCACATTCCCCAGCTCTACGCGTTCGCCGAGGAGCTGGGCGCCAGCACCCTGGCGGCCGAGTATTCGCGTTTCGTCATCGACCTCAATCGCCCATCCGACGACAAGCCTCTCTATGTCGGGGCCACCACCGGGTTGTACCCGGCCACGCTGTTCGATGGCGTGCCGCTGTTCCGTGAGGGGCTGGAGCCGTCGAAGCAGGAACGGGCGACTTACCTGGAGAAGGTCTGGACGCCTTATCACGGGACTTTGCAGCAGGAGCTGGCACGGTTGAAGGCCGAGTTCGGCTATGCCTTGCTGTTCGATGCGCATTCGATCCGTTCGCTGATCCCGCATCTGTTCGAAGGCAAGCTGCCGGACTTCAACCTGGGCACCTTCAATGGCGCCAGCTGCGATGCCGAACTGGCCAGCCAGCTGGAAGCGATCTGCGCCCGCCATGCCGACTACAGCCATGTGCTCAACGGCCGTTTCAAGGGCGGCCATATCACCCGGCACTACGGCAACCCGGCCGAGAATATCCATGCCGTGCAGCTGGAACTGGCGCAGAGCACCTATATGGAAGAGTTCGAGCCGTTCCGCTACCGCGACGATCTGGCGGCGCCGACCCAGGTGGTGCTCAAGCAGCTGCTGCAAGGGCTGCTGGCCTGGGGGCAGAAGCGTTACGGGCGCTGAAACCGACAGGAAGCCCTGTAGCCGCTGCCGCAGGCTGCGATAAGACCGAAGGCCTTCAGCGATCTCAAGATCCTGCGCCTGCTGCGCAGTCGAGCGCAGCCTTCGGCAGCGGCTACAGGTGCGTCTGGCTTTCCGGGGGAAACAACCGCATTTTTTCCAAGGACATGCTCATTGCGTAATTCGGGTTTATGATGCCGGACGGCAGAATAATTGAAGTCCCCCCAGGGATGACCTCGACCCCTTACGGAGCGCGCAATGCAGACTTTGTACCCGCAGATCAAACCCTATGCCCGGCACGATCTGGCTGTCGACGAACCCCATGTACTGTATGTCGATGAGAGCGGATCCCCGGAAGGCTTGCCGGTGGTGTTCATCCACGGTGGCCCGGGAGCCGGGTGCGATGCCCAGAGTCGCCGTTACTTCGATCCGAACCTGTACCGCATCATCACCTTCGACCAGCGCGGTTGCGGGCGCTCCACCCCGCACGCCAGCCTGGAAAACAACACCACCTGGGACCTGGTCGCCGACCTCGAGCGGATCCGACTGCACCTGGGCATCGAAAAATGGGTGGTGTTCGGCGGCTCCTGGGGTTCGACCCTGGCCCTGGCTTATGCGCAAACCCATCCTGAGCGTGTTCATGGCCTGATTCTGCGTGGGATCTTCCTGTGCCGTCCGCAGGAAATCGAATGGTTCTACCAGGCCGGCGCCAGCCGTCTGTTCCCCGACTACTGGCAGGATTACGTGGCACCTATCCCGCTGGACGAGCGCGACGACCTGCTCAGCGCCTTCCACAAGCGTCTCGTCGGCAACGACCAGATCGCCCAGATGCATGCGGCCAAGGCCTGGTCGATCTGGGAAGGGCGGACCGCGACCCTGCGGCCGAATCCGCTGGTGGTCGATCGTTTCTCCGAGCCGCAGCGCGCGCTGTCGATTGCCCGGATCGAATGCCACTACTTCACCAACCATGCGTTCCTCGAGCCGAACCAGCTGATTCGCGACATGGGCAAGATCGCCCACTTGCCGGGCGTGATCGTGCATGGTCGTTACGACGTGATCTGCCCGCTGGACAATGCCTGGGAGTTGCACCAGGCCTGGCCGAACAGCGAGCTGCAGGTGATCCGCGATGCCGGTCACGCTGCGTCCGAACCGGGCATCACCGATGCGCTGGTGCGTGCCGCTGATCAGATGGCCCGGCGCCTGCTCGACCTGCCGCCCGAAGAAGCATGAAGGGGCTGTTGCAGCGCGTGCGCGGCGCGCGGGTCGAAGTGGCGGGGGAAATCGTCGGGGCGGTGGACCAGGGTTTGCTGGTGCTGGTGGCGGTGGAGCCCGAGGACACTCGGGCCAGTGCCGACAAACTGCTGCACAAGCTGCTTAACTATCGGGTATTCAGTGATGCCGAGGGCAAGATGAACCTGTCCCTGGCCGATGTGGACGGCGGTTTGCTGCTGGTCTCGCAGTTCACCCTGGCCGCGGACACCAAGAACGGCCTGCGCCCGAGCTTTTCCACGGCGGCACCGCCGGCCCTCGGTGAAGAACTTTTTGATTATCTGTTATGCAAGGCGCAACAGTTGCATGGCAAAGTAGCATCAGGGCGCTTCGGGGCGGATATGCAGGTCCATCTGGTCAATGATGGCCCGGTAACCTTCCTGTTACAGACCTGAAAGTGCTTGAAACATCTTTTTCGGCCGGAACCGGCCGAAAATAGGCGTTTTTCGCGATAAATACTTGGTCGCCCCTGATGCGTTGTCACGCGGGCTACTAGATAATCGCGCGCTACGGGGATCAGCGTTCGTTGGTCCGTTTTTGACTTAGGTAGAGACTTGTTCGGGACCGTTTGGGGAATCATTTAGCCCCATCGGAGTCGGAACAATGCTCGCCAACCTGGCATATAGATAGCTGGCCGTTGGTTTTTTGATCTGTTTTCGGCGAGGGTTGCTCGTGATTGTTAGTCCCTGTAATGCACCAAAATTGTCTGCCAAACGGTTACGAAACGCACTGGTGACGGGCTCTGCACTGCTTTGCCTGCTTAGCGCCGGCCAACTCTGGGCATTCAATCTGGATGATGTATCGGCCAAGGCTAAGGATCTGGCCGGGCAGAAGTACGAGGCTCCGCGCAGTAACCTGCCGAACGAATTTCGTGAGATGAAGTTCGCGGACTATCAGAAAATCCGCTTCCTGCCTGAAAAGGCCGAGTGGGCCAAGCAGAAAACCCCATTCAAGCTGTCCTTCTATCATCAGGGCATGCATTTCGACACGCCGGTGAAAATCAACGAAATCACCACGAACACCGTCGAAGAGATCAAATACGACTCGACTCGCTTCGACTTCGGCGACCTCAAGTTCGATCCCAAGGCCACCGAGCAGCTCGGTTATGCGGGCTTTCGCGTGCTGTACCCGATCAACAAGGCGGACAAGCAGGACGAAATCATGACCATGCTCGGCGCGAGCTACTTCCGCGTCGTCGGCAAAGGGCACGTCTATGGTCTGTCGGCCCGTGGCCTGGCCATCGACACCGCGCTGCCGTCCGGTGAGGAATTCCCGCGCTTTACCGAATTCTGGATCCAGCAACCCAAGCCGACCGACAAGCACCTGGTGATCTTCGCCCTGCTGGATTCGCCGCGCGCCACTGGTGCCTATCGCCTGACCCTGCGTCCGGGCAGCGACACCATCGTCGACGTCAAGGCCCGGATGTTCCTGCGTGACAAGGTCGGCAAGCTGGGCATCGCCCCGCTGACCAGCATGTTCCTGTTCGGCGCCAACCAGCCGTCGAAAGTCCTCAACTACCGTCGCGAGCTGCACGATTCCAGCGGCCTGTCGATCCATGCCGGCAACGGCGAGTGGATCTGGCGTCCGCTGAACAACCCGAAACACCTGGCCGTGAGCAACTTCTCGGTGGAAAACCCGCGTGGTTTCGGTCTGCTGCAGCGTGGCCGCGACTTCAGCCACTACGAAGACCTCGACGACCGCTACGACAAGCGTCCAAGCGCCTGGATCGAGCCGAAGGGCGACTGGGGCAAAGGCACCGTCGATCTGGTAGAGATCCCGACCGCGGACGAAACCAACGACAACATCGTGGCGTTCTGGAGTCCGGAAAAGCAGCCTGAGCCAGGCCAGCCGTTCGATTTCGCCTATCGCCTGCACTGGACCATGGACGAAGCTTCCCTGCATTCGCCGGACAGCTCCTGGGTCGAGCAGACCCTGCGCTCCACCGGTGACGTCAAGCAATCCAACCTGATCCGCCAACCGGACGGCAGCGTGGCCTACCTGGTGGACTTCGAAGGTCCATCCCTGGCGGCATTGCCGGAAGACACCGAGGTGCGCAGCCAGGTCAGCGTCGGCGACAACGCCGAGCTGGTGGAAAACAGCGTGCGCTACAACCCTGAAACCAAGGGCTGGCGCCTGACCCTGCGGATGAAGATCAAGGACCCGAGCAAATCCACCGAGATGCGCGCGGCCCTGGTCAAGAACGCCACCCCTGTCGAGCCGGCCAAGGCCGTGTCGCCAGCCTCCAGCGCCTCCATTGCCAAGGCCGACAAAGTCGCCGCCAAGCAGCAGGAGAAGAAAGAGGCGGATGCCAAGCAAGCCGACGCCAAGCCGGCCAAGGACGCCAAGAACCACAAAGACGCCAAGCAGCCTGCTGCTGCCGAGGCGGCCCCAGCCACACCGGAATCTGTCCCGACCGAGCAAGTCCTGACCGAGACCTGGAGCTACCAGTTGCCTGCCGATGAGTAACGCTCAAGTACAGCCAGAGACTCTTGCCGAGTATCTGGCGCACCTGCCAATGACCGATGAGCAGCGCGCGGAACTCGCGGGCTGCAAGTCCTTCAGTGAACTGCACGAACGCCTGTCGTCGTCGACGTTCGACGCGCCTGCCGATGCCGCCCAGGCCTCGGTGGGCCGCCGGCTGACCCTGGGCTCCGCCGAGGAACTGATCGATGCCGAGATGCTGGCGCTCGACGCCAGCGGTCGCGTGTGCCTCAAGGCCACGCCGCCGATCCGTCGGACCAAGGTGGTTCCCGAGCCATGGCGCACCAATATCCTGGTGCGTGGCTGGCGGCGCCTGACCGGTCGGACCAATCCGCCGCAGCCACCGAAAGATCAGAACGTGCTGCCGGCCGCCCGCTGGCGCACCGTCGGTTCGATCCGTCGCTACATCCTGTTGCTGCTGATGCTTGGCCAGACCATCGTCGCCGGCTGGTACATGAAAGGCATCATGCCGTACCAGGGCTGGTCGTTCGTCGACCTGGAAGAAGTCATGCATCAGCCATTGATGCAGACTGCCACCCAGGTACTGCCGTATGCCCTGCAGACCAGCATCCTGATCATGTTCGGCATTCTGTTCTGCTGGGTCTCGGCCGGTTTCTGGACCGCGCTGATGGGCTTCCTCGAGCTGCTCACCGGGCATGACAAATACCGCATTTCCGGCAAAAGCGCCGGTAACGAGCCGATCCCCAAGGATGCCCGTACCGCGCTGGTGATGCCGATCTGCAATGAAGACGTGCCGCGGGTATTCGCCGGCTTGCGGGCGACCTTCGAGTCGGTCGCGGCCACTGGTGACCTGGACCGCTTCGACTTCTTCGTGCTCAGTGACAGTAACGAGACCGATATCTGCGTGGCCGAGCAACAGGCCTGGCTGGACGTCTGCCGCGAAACCAAGGGTTTCGGCAAGATCTTCTATCGCCGTCGCCGCCGTCGGGTGAAGCGCAAGAGCGGTAACCTCGACGACTTCTGCCGCCGTTGGGGTGGCGACTACAAGTACATGGTGGTGCTCGACGCCGACAGCGTGATGAGCGGCGAATGCCTGACCAGCCTGGTGCGCCTGATGGAAGCCACGCCGGACGCCGGGATCATCCAGACCGCGCCGAAAGCCTCGGGCATGGACACCCTGTATGCGCGCATGCAGCAGTTCGCCACCCGCGTCTACGGCCCGCTGTTCACCGCCGGCCTGCACTTCTGGCAGCTGGGCGAATCCCACTACTGGGGCCATAACGCGATCATCCGCATGAAGCCGTTCATCGAGCACTGCGCCCTGGCGCCGTTGCCCGGTAAAGGCGCCTTCGCCGGTGCGATCCTGTCCCACGACTTCGTCGAAGCGGCGCTGATGCGTCGCGCCGGCTGGGGCGTGTGGATTGCCTACGATCTGCCGGGCAGCTATGAAGAGCTGCCGCCGAACCTGCTGGACGAGCTCAAGCGCGACCGGCGCTGGTGCCACGGCAACCTGATGAACTTCCGCCTGTTCCTGGTCAAGGGCATGCACCCGGTGCACCGTGCGGTGTTCCTCACCGGGGTGATGTCCTACCTGTCGGCGCCGTTGTGGTTCTTCTTCCTGGTGCTGTCGACGGCGCTGCTGGCGGTCAACACGCTGATGGAGCCGCAGTACTTTCTGGAGCCGCGCCAGCTGTATCCGCTGTGGCCGCAATGGCATCCGGACAAGGCGATCGCGCTGTTCTCGACCACTATCGTGCTGCTGTTCCTGCCGAAGCTGTTGAGCATCATCCTGATCTGGGCCAAGGGTGCGAAAGAGTTCGGCGGCAAGTTCAAGGTGACCCTGTCGATGCTGCTGGAGATGCTGTTCTCCATGCTGCTGGCGCCGGTACGCATGATCTTCCACACCCGTTTCGTGCTGGCCGCGTTCCTGGGCTGGGCCGCGACCTGGAACTCGCCACAACGTGACGACGACTCCACGCCGTGGAGCGAAGCGGTGCGCCGCCATGGTCCGCAGACCCTGCTGGGCTTCTGCTGGGCGCTGCTGGTGATCTGGCTGAACCCGAGCTTCCTCTGGTGGCTGGTGCCGATCGTCGGTTCGCTGATGCTGTCGATCCCGGTGTCGGTGATTTCCAGCCGCGTCGGCCTGGGCCTGAAGTCCCGTGACGAAAGCCTGTTCCTGATCCCCGAGGAATACGCGCCGCCCCAGGAACTGCTGTCCACCGACCAGTACACCCATGAAAACCGTTGGCATGCGCTGAACGACGGTTTCATCCGGGCAGTGGTCGATCCGCAGCAGAACGCCCTGGCCTGTGCCCTGGCGACGTCCCGGCACGGCCTGGCCGAGCCGATCGAGTGGCTGCGTATCGAACGTGTCCGCCATGCCCTGAAAGTCGGGCCGGCGGCGCTGAACAACGGCGAGCGCCTGGCGCTGCTGAGCGATCCGGTGGCCCTGGCCCGCCTGCACGAGCAGGTCTGGAGCGAAGGCCATGCCGACTGGCTGAGCGCCTGGCGGCAATCGGTGGATGAAGATCCTCATGCACCGTTGTTGCCGTTGCGACCGCCAACGACAATCGCCCAACCGGCCTGATGACAACGCCCTTGAGAGTGCTCTCAAGGGCGTTGTTGTTTGTGGGGTCCGTTTTTTGTCGTCCGCTCTGTAACAACAAATCCTGGTCAAGCCCTTGTGCAAATAGGCGGGTGAGTTAGCATCGCACCCCGAATTGCCGCGAGCGGGCCCATGGTGTCCGTATCTGCCGGTTTTCCAAGGGAAAACCGGCCGCGGGTTCACCTCACAATAAAATGGGTTCAGGGGACTTGAAGATGAAGAAGTATCTCTCGATGCTGCTGCTCGGCGTCACGGCAATGCTGGCGGTTAATGCAGCCCAGGCTGGCGCCATCGATGATGCGGTCAAGCGCGGCACGCTGAAAGTCGGCATGGACCCGACCTACATGCCGTTCGAGATGACCAATAAGCGCGGCGAGATCATCGGTTTCGAGGTCGATATCCTCAAGGCCATGACCAAGGCCATGGGCGTCAAGCTGGAGCTGGTTTCCACCGGCTACGACGGCATCATCCCGGCCCTGCTGACCGACAAGTTCGACATGATCGGCAGCGGCATGACCCTGACCCAGGAACGCAACCTGCGCCTGAACTTCAGCGAACCCTTCATCGTGGTCGGCCAGACCCTGCTGATCCGCAAGGAGCTGGAAGGCACCATCAAGTCCTATAAAGACCTGAACACCGCCGACTACCGCATCACCTCCAAGCTGGGCACCACCGGCGAAATGGTCGCCAAGAAGCTGATCGCCAAGGCCAAGTACCACGGCTACGACAACGAGCAGGAAGCCGTGCTCGACGTGGTCAACGGCAAGGCCGACGCCTTCATCTACGACGCCCCGTACAACGTGGTGGCGCTGAGCAAGGTCGGTAACGGCAAGCTTACGTTCCTCGACAAGCCGTTCACCTACGAGCCCCTGGCGTTCGGCCTGAAGAAGGGTGACTACGACAGCCTCAACTTCATCAACAACTTCCTGCACCAGATCCACGAAGACGGCACCTACGATCGCATCCATGACAAGTGGTTCAAGAACACCGAGTGGCTCAAGGACATGGAATAGCACTCGGTCAGACAGACCGAGTCGCCCCCATTCGCGGGCAAGCCTCGCTCCTACGGATTCATGCAATTCCTGTAGGAGCGAGCCGGCTCGCGATGGCGTCCTGATCGGCAGTACCGAACCTCCCCGCTGCAAACGGCTGGAACCTGCAAAGTGATCAAACATAAAAAAGCCCAATGGCCCTGGCACGTACTGACCGTGCTGGTGCTGATCGGCCTGGCCGGCGCGCTGTACTACGCCACCTCGCTGATGTCCTACGAGTGGCGCTGGAACCGCGTACCACAGTACTTCGCCTACCAGGCCGAGGAATCGCAGCGGGCGGCGGACATCTCCACCGTCAGCGAGCTGGTGCGCAAAGGCGGCAAGGCCGAAGTCACGCTGCGCAACGACGCGGGCGACGAGCAACAGCTGACGGTCGACGAGAACAGCCTGCAAGTTGCCCGTGGCGACGATGTGGCCGAAGGCGATGTGATTGGCGTGATCCGTCACTGGGCGGCCGGACCGCTGTTGCTGGGCCTGTGGACCACCTTGTGGCTGTCGGTGGTGTCCGGGGTGCTGGGGTTGCTCATCGGCCTGGCGACCGGGCTTTGCCGACTGTCGAACAACCCGACCCTGCGCGATCTGTCGACTATCTATGTCGAACTGGTACGCGGCACGCCGCTGCTGGTGCAGATCTTCATTTTCTATTTCTTCATCGGCACGGTGCTGAACCTGTCCCGCGAGTTCGCCGGGATCGCCGCGCTCTCGTTGTTCACCGGTGCCTATGTGGCGGAAATCGTCCGCGCCGGCGTGCAGTCGATCGCTCGCGGCCAGAATGAAGCGGCCCGTTCCCTGGGCCTGAACGCCAGCCAGTCGATGCGCCATGTGGTGCTGCCACAGGCCTTCAAGCGCGTGCTGCCGCCGCTGGCCGGGCAGTTCATCAGCCTGGTGAAGGACACCTCGCTGGTGTCGGTGATCGCCATCACCGAGCTGCTCAAGAGCGGACGTGAAGTCATCACCACCTCGTTCTCGCCGTTCGAGATCCTGTTCTGCGTGGCGGCCCTGTACCTGTTGATCAACCTGCCGCTGTCGAAGATGGCCAGCCGGCTTGAGCGGAGGCTCGCGCAAAGTGATTGAAGTTCGCGATCTGGTAAAAGTCTTCGACACCCGGGGCCAGGTGGTCCGCGCGGTGGATAACGTCACCACCCGCGTGGCCAAGGGCGAAGTGCTGGTGGTGATCGGTCCGTCCGGCTCCGGTAAATCGACCTTCCTGCGTTGCCTCAACGGCCTGGAACAGTTCGATTCCGGCTCGGTGAGCATCGACGGCCTGCAACTGGCCGACCCGAAGATCGATGTGAATGCCTATCGCCGCGAAGTCGGCATGGTGTTCCAGCACTTCAACCTGTTCCCGCACATGACCGTGCTGGAAAACCTCTGCCTGGCGCAGAAGGTGGTGCGCAAGCGCGGCAAGCAGGAGCGCGAGGCCAAGGCCCTGGCGTTGCTGGAGAAGGTCGGTATCGCGCAGAAGGCCAACGAATTCCCGTCGCGGCTCTCTGGCGGCCAGCAGCAGCGCGTGGCCATCGCCCGGGCGCTGGCCATGGAACCCAAGGTCATGCTGTTCGACGAGCCGACTTCGGCGCTGGACCCGGAAATGGTCGGCGAAGTGCTGGATGTGATGAAGACCCTGGCCCTGGAAGGCATGACCATGGTCTGCGTGACCCACGAAATGGGCTTCGCCCGGGAGGTGGCGGATCGGGTGCTGTTTTTCGATCACGGCAAACTGCTGGAAGACGCCTCGCCAGCGGCGTTCTTCGATGCGCCCAAAGACCCGCGGGCCCAGGCGTTTTTGCGTCAGGTCCTGTAATCCACCCCGATACCCTGCTTGGCAATACGCCCTGTAGCCGCTGCCGAAGGCTGCGATAAGGCCCGAAGGGCCTTGGTTCCCGATCTCAGGCCGAACATCTGACGGCCTTGAGATCGCTGCGCCCCTTCGGGGCGATCGCAGCCTGCGGCAGCGGCTACAGGGTGCGGATCAAACCCGGAAGCGCCCGACCAGGGCCTGCAAATGGGTCCCCAGGCGCGCCAGCTCGACGCTGGAGGCCGCTGTCTCTTCACTGGCTGCCGAGGTCTGCTCGGACACGTCGCGCACGTTCAGCACGCTTCTGTTGATTTCCTCGGCCACTGCGCTCTGCTGTTCGGCCGCGGCGGCGATCTGCTGGTTCATCGCCTGGATCGCCGAGACGGTGCGGGTGATGTTTTCCAGCGAGCCACCGGCACGGCGGGTCAGTTCGACGCTGCTGTCGGTCAGGCTGCGGCTGTTGTCCATGATGTTGGCCACTTCCTGGGTGCCGTTCTGCAGGCCGACGATCAGCTCCTCGATCTCCTCGGTGGACTTCTGGGTGCGCTGCGCCAGGCTGCGTACCTCGTCGGCGACCACGGCGAAACCGCGACCGGCTTCGCCCGCGCGGGCGGCTTCGATGGCGGCGTTGAGGGCCAGCAGGTTGGTCTGCTGGGCGACCGACTTGATCACGTCGAGCACGCTGCCGATCTTGTCGCTTTCCTGCTTCAGGTGGCCCATGGCGGCGGTGGAGTTGCCGACCTCGGCGGCCAGGCGCTCGATCTGTGTGATGGCCTCGCCGACCACCTTGTCGCCTTCGCGGGCCTGCTGATCGGCAGCGACCGCGGCTTCCGAGGCTTCTTCGGCGTTGCGCGCGACTTCCTGGACCGTGGCGGCCATTTCATTCATGGCAGTGGCGACCTGGTCGGTCTCGACTTTCTGGCTGTTGACCCCGGCACTGGTCTGTTCGGTCACCGCCGACAGCTGCTCGGCGGCGCTGGCAATCTGGGTCACGCCATCGCTGATGCCGCCGATCAGCTCGCGCAGGCTCAGGGTCATGCGTTGCATGGCCCGTTGCAGCTGGCCGAGCTCGTCGCGCCGCTCGACCTGCAGGTTCTCGCTGAGATCGCCCGAGGCGACACGCTCGACCACCTTGAGAGTCTGGCGCAGCGGGATGACGATCTGCCGGGTGATGCTCCAGGCGGCGACCAGGCCGAACAGCAGGGCCAGCGCGGTAACGATGGCCAGGGTGCTTCTGGCCTGGGCAGCGTCGCTGTCGCGTTTGTGGGTTTGTGCGGCGGTCAGCTGCTTGCTGACTTCCATCAGACGGTCGCCCTGGGCCGCCATGCGTTTGAGGGCGGCGGCGCTGGCCACCTGGGAGTCGCGGAAGTCGCTGACCGCCGAGCGATAGCCTTTCAGGGCGTCGGTGGCCTGTTGCAGGTTGGCCAGGTGCTGTTCCGGCAGCTTGGCCGGCAGGCTGGCGAGGTTGTTCAGGGCGTTGTCGATGGCGTCCAGCGCCGGCTGCTCGGCCTCGGCCTTGCCGCTGTAGGTGTAGCCGCGGACCTGGAAGCGCGCCTGCTGGATCAGCTTGCTCAGGTCGATGACGCTGTTGAATTGCGCCACGCTGTCGCCCTGCAGCATGGATTTCTCCACTTCGGCCACCCGGGCCACGGCGTTATCGGCGGTGGCGCCCAGTTTGGCGCGGGCGGCTTCACGGCTGGCGGTGGCGCGGGTCATGTCGGCGAAGGCCAGCTTGTACTCGCTGACGGCGGCGATCTGCTGGTCGATCATGGCGATGCTTTCAGGCATTTCCAGCATCTTGCGTGCGCGTTGCAAGCCGTCGTCGAGCTTGGTCAGCAGCTCGCTGACCGGCCCCGGGCCTTGTTCGCCACGGCGCATTTCATAGTCCAGGCGCGCGTTGCGCAGGTCCTTTGTCAGCTCGTTGAGGCTGGAGATGTAGCCCAGCTTGTCGCCGCGCTCGATCACATTGCCCAGGCCCAGCCAGCCGGTCGCGGTGATCAACAGGGTCAGTAGCAGCACCAGGCCGAAGCCAACGCCGAGTTTGAGGTTGACGCTCACATTTCCCAGACTCTGGGCTAACCAACGGTACATGCCGCGAACTCCCTTGGGCTATTAATAGGTTTTGTACCAAGGCTATCGGCTGCATCAGATTAATCTGAAGCATCCGTGCAACAGCAGCGAGGCTTGCCGGTGATGGTGCCGTGTCAGGCACAGCGCTATCGCGGGCAAGCCTCGCTCCTGCGAGTAGTGAGGCTAATTTAGAAGAGGCGGGCGAGAAGGGCGGTGACGGCGGTTTCGACCCGCAGGATGCGCTCGCCGAGCTGCACCGGTTGCAGGCCGGACTTGCCCAGCAGGTCGATTTCGTAGGGGATCCAGCCGCCTTCCGGGCCGATGGCCAGGGTCACCGGCTCATCCAGGCCGCGAGGGCAGGCCGGGTACTGGCCGGGATGGCCGACCAGGCCGAGGGTACCTTCGACCAGCGCTGGCAGACGGTCTTCGACGAAAGGTTTGAAGCGTTTTTCGATGACCACGTCCGGCAGCACGCTGTCGCGGGCCTGTTCCAGGCCAAGAATCAGTTGCTCGCGAATCGCCTCGGGTTCGAGGAAAGGGGTTTGCCAGAAGCTTTTCTCGACCCGGTAGCTGTTCACCAGCACCAGCCGGGGCACACCCATGGCGGCGACGGTTTGCAGCACCCGGCGGAGCATTTTCGGACGGGGCAGGGCCAGTACCAGGGTCAGGGGCAGCTTGGTCGGCGGCGGCTGGTCGAGGCTGACTCGCAGTTCGGCCTCCCCGGGCTCCAGGCGCAGCAGTTCGGCCGAGCCCATCAGGCCGCCGATACGGCCGACCCGCAGGATGTCGCCCACCGCGGCACGATGGACTTCCTGCATGTGGGTCAGGCGGCGATCGCGCAGGATCACCCGGTCGGCCGCGATGAAGTCGGCCTCTTCAAGAAGCAGCAGGTTCACGCTTGGGTCGCTGGCGGCTGGTCGTTGTGATCTTCAGCCGGCTGGTCGCCGCGTTTGCTGATCAGGCTGCCGAACAGGATGCCGATCTCGAACAGCAGCCACATCGGTACTGCCAGCAAGGTCTGGGAGAAAATGTCCGGCGGGGTCAGGATCATGCCGACCACGAAGCAGCCGATGATCACGTACGGACGGATCTTCTTCAGGTAGGCGACGTTGACCACGCCGATCCACACCAGCAGCACCACCGCCACCGGGATCTCGAACGCCACGCCGAAGGCGAAGAACAGGGTCATGACGAAATCGAGGTAGCTGGTGATGTCGGTCATCATTTCCACGCCGGCCGGGGTGGCCGCGGCGAAGAACTTGAAGATCAGCGGGAACACCAGGAAGTAGGCGAAGGCCATGCCGATGTAGAACAACAGGATGCTGGAGACCAGTAGCGGTACGGCGATGCGCTTTTCATGCTTGTACAGGCCGGGGGCGATAAAGCCCCAGATCTGGTGCAGGATCACCGGGATCGCCAGAAACAGCGAGACCATCATCGTCAGCTTGAGCGGCGTCAGGAACGGCGACGCCACGTCGGTGGCGATCATCGTTGCGCCCGCCGGCAGGTACTGGCGCAGCGGCGTGGAGACGATGGTGTAGATCTGCTGGGTGAAGGCGAACAACCCGCCGAAGATCAGGAAGATCGCCGCCACGCAGCGCAGCAACCGGGTGCGCAACTCGGTGAGGTGCGACACCAGCGGCATATGTTGGTCGTTTTCCGGAATATCGCTCATGGGGCTCGCGGCGGCAAAGTAGGGTCGTGGGGGGCTGGCGTGACAGGCGTTGTCACGGGCGCAGCCGGTTCGGCCGGTGTAGTTGCGGCAGTGGGGTTCGCCGTGGTCGCGCTGGCTGGCGCTTCAGGCGCCGCGGCGGGCGCATGAATGCTCTGCTCGGCCACGGGCTCGACCGGTGTCGGCTGTTGCTGGGTCGGATTGAGGATCTTCCGCGCTTCCTGTTCCAGCGACAGGATGTGTTCGTTGTGCAGTTGCCGACGAATTTCATCGGCACCGATTTCCCGTTCAACTTCCTGCTTGATCGCATTGAAGCTGCGCTTCAAGCGGCCGATCCACAGGCCTGCCGTGCGCGCGGCGCCCGGCAGACGCTCGGGGCCGAGCACCAGCAGGGCCACTAGGCCGACGAGCAGCAGTTCAGAGAAGCTGATACCAAACATTAGTCAGTGCTCACGAGTCTTTGCGGGTCGGCTCTTCGACTTTTTGCGCCTGCACGTCGATGGTGTGCGGCTGGTTCAACGGAGCGCTTTGCGGCTGGACCGGCGGAGCAGGCTGGGCGGTCGGTGGCACGCCAGGCTCGGCGGGTTTTTCGTCGTCGTTCATGGCCTTGCGAAAGCCCTTGATCGATTCGCCGACGTCGGTGCCGAGGTTTTTCAGTTTCTTGGTGCCGAACACCAGCACCACGACAACCAGGATGACGATCCAGTGTTTCCAGTCAAAAATGCCCATGCTGCGTTTCCTCTCTAAATGATGTTCAGGCGGACGGACGCGAGGCTTTCTCGGCGTGTCCGGACAAACCGAAGCGCCGGTCCAGTTCATCGAGAACGGCCTGCGGATGCTGCCCCAGCTGGGCGAGCATGACCATGGTGTGAAACCACAGGTCGGCGGTTTCGTAGATCACATCGCTGCAGTCGCCGCTGTGGGCGGCGTCCTTGGCGGCGATGATGGTTTCCACCGATTCCTCGCCGACTTTTTCCAGAATCTTGTTCAGGCCCTTGTGGTACAGGCTGGCGACATAGGAAGTGTCGGCGGCGGCGCCTTTGCGCTCTTCCAGCACCTGGGCCAGACGGGTCAGGGTATCGCTCATGTTCAGTGTCCTGCTTGATAGATCGCGTGCGGGTCTTTGAGTACCGGATCGACCGTTTTCCAGTCGCCGTTTTCATAAACGCGGTAGAAGCAGCTCTGGCGGCCTGTATGGCAGGCAATGTCGCCGATCTGTTCGACCATCAGGATGATGACGTCGGCATCGCAGTCCAGGCGCATTTCATGGAGCTTTTGCACATGCCCGGACTCTTCTCCCTTGCGCCATAGCTTGCCACGCGAACGTGACCAGTAGATGGCACGGTTTTCGGCAGCGGTCAGGCTCAGCGCCTCGCGGTTCATCCAGGCCATCATCAGCACGCGCCCGGTCTTGTGATCCTGGGCGATGGCTGGCACCAGGCCGTCAGCGTCCCATTTGATCTCGTCCAGCCAATCTTTCATCTTCGACTCCGACAACAGGGCTCGACGCGCTCGTCGAGCCTCGGCGATGGGAAACAGTGTGCCAGCCGCTAGCCCGGCTGGCTATCGGCGCACGACCAGATACAAGCCCACGGCAATCATGATTCCAGCCGGCCAGTGACCCAGCCCGTTCAGCGGTCCGCCGGCCGCGAGGATCGCGCCACCGCCCAGGTGCGCCGCGCCGAGAAGACGCAGGAACCAGTCGTCCTTGCGCCGTTTCCAGGGCTGCGAAGGGTCCTGGGCATGGGGCTGGGACATGCGTTCGAGCAGGTCGCGGGTCATGTTGGCCAGGTGCGGCAGTTGCTCGACCTGGCTGTGCAGGTTGCCCAGCAAGGCTTTCGGGCTGACGCGCTCGCGCATCCAGCGTTCGAGGAACGGCTGGGCGGTGTTCCACAGGTCCAGCTCCGGGTACAGCTGGCGGCCCAGGCCTTCGATGTTCAGCAGGGTCTTTTGCAGCAGCACCAGCTGCGGCTGCACTTCCATGTTGAAGCGGCGAGCGGTCTGGAACAGGCGCATCAGCACCTGGCCGAAGGAAATATCCTTTAACGGTTTTTCGAAGATCGGCTCGCAAACGGTACGGATCGCCGCTTCGAATTCGTTGAGTTTGGTCTCTGCCGGCACCCAGCCCGAATCGATGTGCAACTGAGCCACGCGCCGGTAATCGCGCTTGAAGAACGCGAACAGGTTGCGGGCCAGGTAGTCCTGGTCTTCCGGGGTCAGGCTGCCGACGATGCCGCAGTCGATCGCAATGTACTGCGGGCTCCAGGGCTGCACGGTGCTGACGAAGATGTTGCCCGGGTGCATGTCGGCGTGGAAGAAACTGTCGCGGAACACCTGGGTGAAGAAGATCTCCACGCCGCGCTCGGCGAGCATTTTCATGTCGGTGCGCTGGTCGGCGAGGGTGGCCAGGTCGGTCACCTGGATCCCGTAGATGCGTTCCATGACCAGCACTTTCGGCCGGCACCAGTCCCAGTAGACCTGCGGCACGTAGAGCAATGGCGAGCCTTCGAAGTTGCGCTTGAGCTGGCTGGCGTTGGCCGCTTCGCGCAACAGGTCGAGTTCGTCGTAGATGGTCTTTTCGTAGTCACTGACCACGTCCACCGGGTGCAGCAGGCGGGCGTCGGCCGAGACCTTCTCGGCGGCGCGGGCGAGGATGAACAGCCAGGCCAGATCCTGAGCGATGACGGGCTTGAGGCCCGGGCGGATGACCTTGACCACCACTTCTTCGCCGCTCTTGAGCTGGGCGGCATGGACTTGCGCCACCGAGGCGGAGGCCAGGGGCTCGATATCGAAACGGCTGAACACCTCGCTGACTTTCTTGCCCAGTTGCTCCTCGATCAGCGCCACCGACTTCTTCGAGTCGAAGGGCGGTACGCGGTCCTGCAGCAGCATCAGCTCGTCGGCGATGTCTTCGGGCAGCAGGTCGCGGCGGGTCGAGAGAATCTGCCCGAACTTGATGAAGATCGGTCCCAGGTCCTGCAAGGCCAGGCGCAGGCGCGCGCCGCGGCTTAGCTCCAGTGGCTTGCGCGGGAACCAGCGCCAGGGCAAGGCGTAGCGCAGCGCCAGGAGGAACCAGGGCAGCGGCAGGGCGAACAGCAGGTCATCGAGGCGGTAGCGGATCACGACGCGCTGGATGCGCAACAAACGGCGGACGGCAAGCAGCTTCATGCGTTATCGCTTGGGTCAAGGGATCGGGAGAGGCGCTCGAAGCGCGCCTCGAGGCGTTCCAGGTCGAGCTTGACCCGGTCCAGTTCGCTGAAACGGGCTTCGGCTTCGCGCTGGCCCACCAGGGTGCGCGACTCTTCGGCCAGATATTCGGCAAGGTTCTGGTTCAGGCTGGCGAAACCCTGGCGATACCAGCGCGCGCGGCTACGGATATGGCCGCTGAACAGCTGGGTGGCCACCGGGCCGAGCCAGCGCGAGAGTTCGTATTCCCAGTCCAGCTCCAGGTCCTGGAGGACGGCCGCCAGTTCCAGCAGCACGCCGCTGTCGCCTTCCAGCTCGACCTCGGGACCGTGCAGCACCGCGGTCTTGTCCTGGCTCAGGGCCAGGCGCACCAGGCTCGAGGCCGGCGCCCGCAGGGTGCAGTCGGCGTCGGCGGCCCAATGTGTGGCGAGGGTCAAGCCCTCATCGCCGGGAATGACGAACAACTGCACGCTCGGGCTGCGGCAATCGACGGCAATGACCTTGCCGTTCAAAGGCTGCAAGCGTGGCAAAGCCGTGCTGTCGAGACGCAGTACACGGTTGAGGCCGTGTTCGACGCTGGCGAGCAGGCCGCTGAACAACATCAGGGTTTGATGCCGCGATGCAGGGCGACGATGCCCGCGGTCATGTTGTGGTAGGTCACGCGATCGAAACCGGCCTCGACCATCATCGACTTCAGGGTTTCCTGATTCGGGTGCATGCGGATCGATTCGGCCAGGTAGCGATAGCTTTCCGAGTCGTTGGTGATCAGCTTGCCGGCCAGTGGCATGAAGGCGAACGAGTAGGCGTCGTAGACCTTGGACATCAGGGCGTTGGTCGGTTTGGAGAATTCCAGCACCAGCAGGCGGCCACCGGGCTTGAGTACCCGCAGCATCGAGCGCAGGGCATCTTCCTTGTGGGTCACGTTGCGCAGGCCGAAGGCGATGGTCACGACGTCGAAATGGTTGTCCGGGAACGGCAGTTTTTCCGCGTCGGCCTGAACGAACTCGATGTTGCCGGCCACGCCCTTGTCGAGCAGGCGGTCGCGACCGACCTTGAGCATGGAGGCGTTGATGTCGGCCAGAACCACCTGGCCGGTAGGGCCCACCAGATGGGAAAACTTGCGGGTCAGGTCACCGGTGCCGCCGGCGATGTCCAGCACCCGATTGCCGGGGCGAACGCCGGACAATTCGATCGTAAAGCGTTTCCACAGGCGATGCATGCCACCGGACAGTACGTCGTTCATCAGGTCGTACTTGGCGGCCACCGAGTGGAACACCTCAGCGACTTTTTCCGCCTTCTGGCTTTCCGGAACGTTTTTGAAGCCGAAGTGAGTGGTGGGTTCGGCATCGCTGCCTTTGCGCTGATCAGTCATATCGCTGTCACCAAAAGAGAATGCGGGACATTCTAATCCCGGTGGCGGTCTTTGTCTTGGCAAGGCTGAATGTAAGATAGTGAAGCGCCGGGGCGTTTTGACGCAGCGCAGCTCAAGACGCTCAAGGCAAGTCCCGATAAATCAGGAGTCATTCAATGGCCCGTATAAGTGTTGAGCGTGCCCACGGCCTGGGTAAGGAGGCAGCCCGCGAAAAGGCTGACCAGTTGGCGCAGAAACTGGCCGATCAGTATGGCCTGGAGCCGCAGTGGTCGGGCGATACCCTGAACCTCAAGCGTTCGGGGGTCAAAGGTGCGGTGCAGGTGGGCGACGATTCGATCAGGGTCGATGTCGAGCTGGGCCTGTTGATGTCCGCCATGAGCGGCATGATCAAGTCGGAAATCGAAAAGGCGCTGGATAAAGCCCTGGTCTGAGGCGCTTTCGCGGAAGTCGGCTTGCCGGCGATTTCGGGTGTTGTCATGACGCCTGGGAAAGCATCGTTGGCGAGCTGGCTTTTCCAATAATCGTCCACTCTTTTATGACATTGGTTAGGGTGCCGATTCTAATTTTTCTCACTACTTTGTGCCTGAGCCCACTTTCCTGCGGGCAGTTCCTCAAACCTTCTGCGCGTGAGGTGCACTATGGCCAAAGTAATTCTGAAGAAAAAAGTTGATGCCGCATCAACCACTCTGAGTGAAGTCAAATCCTATGCCCGCAAGATCTGGCTGGCAGGCCTGGGTGCCTACACCAAGGTTGGCCAAGAGGGCAGCGAGTACTTTCAAGAGCTCGTTAAGGCTGGTCAAACTGTTGAAAAGAAAGGCAAAAAAGTTGTGACTGAACAACTTGAGGCCGCCAACAGTCAGATTGATAGTGTGAAGGGGGATGTCACCAGTCTCAGAGGCAAAGTCGAAGTGCAACTGGATAAAGTCGAGAAGGCTTTTGACACGCGCGTCGCAAGTGCCTTGAATCGCATCGGCATTCCGTCTAAACATGACGTTGAGACACTCTCTGCTAAGCTCGATGAGCTGACGGCATTGCTCGAACGTGTCGCGCGTAAACATTAAGGAGAACGGGATGGCTGGTAAAAAGAATACTGAAAAAGAAGGCAGCTCGTGGATCGGGAAGGTCGAAGACTACTCCCGTAAAATCTGGCTTGCTGGTTTAGGCGTGTACTCGAAAATCGACACTGACGGCAGCAAGCTTTTCGAGTCGCTGGTCAAGGATGGCGAGAAAGCCGAGAAGCTCACCAAAAGCGCTGTCGGCAAGAAAGTCGACGCCGCCAAGGACTCCGCGAGCTCGGCAAAATCGCGCATCAGTGGCGTCAAGGACCGCGCGCTGGGCAAGTGGGACGAGCTGGAAGGTGCATTCGACAAACGTTTGAACAGCGCCATTTCGCGTCTGGGCGTGCCTAGCCGCAATGAAGTCAAGGCGCTGCACAGCAAGGTCGACACCCTGACCAAACAGATCGAAAAACTCACAGGCGCCAAGGTGGTTCCGATCGCGGCCAAGACTGCAGCGGCCAAACCGGCGGCCAAGCCTCTGGCTAAAGCAGCGGCCAAGCCGGCAGCCAAGGCAGCAGCCAAGCCTGCCGCGAAACCGGCAGCCAAAACTGCGGCGGCCAAGCCGGCTGCAAAACCTGCCGCCAAGCCAGTAGCCGCCAAGCCAGCGGCCAAGCCCGCTGCGAAACCGGTGGCGAAGAAACCAGCAGTGAAGAAACCGGCAGCACCCAAGGCCGCTGCACCGAAGCCTGCGATTGCCGCCAAGCCGGCAGCACCGGTCAGCCCTGCGAACTCCGCAGTGGCGCCAACCCCTGCCGTCACCCCGACTGCCGCGCCAGCACCCGCGACGCCAACCAGTCAGTCCTGAGTTTTTCGGGGCATACAAAAACGCCCGGCCTGCAAAGGTCGGGCGTTTTTGTTCGTGGGGCTCTTGCGACGCCGGTCAATCGTGCTCGTCGAGGTAACGCAGGGCCATCTGCTCGGTGGCCAGTTTCGCCGGTGGCAACAGGTGCGGCGCCACCAGCATCATGATCTGGTAGACCACCACCCGTACCTCGCCCTCGCGATCGAGAATGCGCTGATAGTCCAGCGAGAACAGCAGGGTCATGGTGATCTGTTCCACCAGTTGCCCCAGTGCCTGGGTATCGCTGACCAGTTGACCTGAAGCCTTGAGCCTGGCCAGCAGCGAGGCCAGGGTGCGCTTCAGGGCGTTGAGCAGGTTGCGAATTCCCTTGGCCAGCTTCGGCAGGCGTCCGGCCAGGTTGGACAGGTCCTGGAACAGGAAGCGGTAGTGCGCCAGGCGCTCGACGATCAGGTGCAGGAACAGCCAGTAGTCTTCGGGGGCCAGGTGCACATCGGCGGGCGGATCGAGCAGGGGCACCAGCTCATTCTGAAAGCGCTCGAACAACCCGAGGACCAGCGGCTCCTTGCCGTGAAAGTGGTAGTAGAGGTTGCCGGGGCTGATCCCCATTTCGTTGGCAACTTCCATGGTCGAGACATTGGGTTCGCCCTTGTGATTGAACAGCAGCAGGGCACATTCGAGTATCCGGTCGCGGGTTTTCATCCAGTCTTCTTGGTTGTTCAGTCAGGCCGCGACCCTCGGGCCGCGGCGCGGGGAAATTCAGCGGACGCGCACGTAGGTGCCAGGCGCCGCCTCCATCGGTGGGTAATTCTGGTTACCCAGGGTCATCAGGGTTTCGCGCTGGGCGCCGGAACGCTGCTGGATCCACTCCAGCCATTGTGTCCACCAACTGCCGTCGACGTGCTTGGCGTCGTAGTACCAGGCTCGCGGGTCGCTGCTGAGCTTGCCGTTTTCGACGTAGTTGGCCTTGGGGTTGCTCGGCGGGTTGAGGATGCTCTGCACATGCCCGCTGTTGGACAGCACGAAGCGCTTGTCGCCGCCCAGCAGCAGGGTTGAGCGATACACCGCATCCCAGGGGGTGATGTGGTCGTTGATGCCGGCGACGCTGAAGCTGTCGACCGTGACCTTTTGCAGGTCGATTGGCGTGCCGCACACTTCCAGGCCCCGGGATGACTCATCGGGTTGTGCTTGAAGAAGTCCAGCAGATCGCCATGAAAGGCAGCCGGCAGCCGGGTGTTGTCGTTGTTCCAGTAGAGGATGTCGAATGCCGGCGGCTCTTTGCCCAGCAAGTAGTTGTTGACCCAGTAATTCCAGATCAGGTCGTTGGGCCGCATCCAGGCGAACACCTTGGCCATGTCGCGACCGTCAAGCACGCCGCGTTGATAGGAGCGGCGCTTGGCTGCCTCCAGGGTCTGTTCGTCGGCGAACAGGGTCGCCGGGCTGTCCAGCTGGCTATCCAGCAGGCTGACCAGGTAGGTGGAGCTGGAGACCCGACGCAGTTGTCGCTTGGCTTGCAGGTGGCCTTGCAGGGCGGCAATGGTCAGGCCGCCGGCACAGGCACCCATCAGGTTCACGTCACGGCTGCCGGTGATCGCCCGGCAGGCATTCATGGCTTCCTCCACGGCCTCGACATAGCTCGACAGGCCCCATTCACGATGCCGGACATCGGGGTTGCGCCAGCTGATGATGAAGGTCTGCAGGCCGTTTTTCAGGGCGAACTGCACGAAGCTGTTGGTGGGGCTGAGGTCGAAGATATAGAACTTGTTGATCTGCGGCGGCACTATCAGCAAGGGCCGGGCGTACTGTTTTTCGCTCATCGGCTTGTACTGGATCAGTTCCAGCAGCTCGTTGCGAAACACCACCGAACCGGGGGTGGTGGCCAGGCTCCTGCCGACCTCGAAGGCCTGTTTGGTGACCTGGCTGGGCAGGCCGTTGTTATGCAGCACGTCGTCGACCAGATGACCGATGCCGCGGATCACGCTGTTGCCGCCGGAGTTGAAGATTTCCTTGATCGCCAGCGGATTGAGCAGGGTGTTGGACGGTGCCACCGCATCGTTGAGCAGGTTGAAGGCAAAGTGCGCGCGGGCCCGGTCGTCCGTGCTCATGCCGCTGTCGTCGATCCAGCTTTTGATTTGCTTCTGCCAACTGAGATAGGCCTGCAGGCCGCGTCGGTAAAACGGGTTCAGGCTCCAGGTCGGATCGGCGAACCGGCTGTCCTGGGGGTTGGGTTTGTGCAGTGTTTCGCCCAGTAGTACACGGCCCAATTGGCCACCTAGCGCCAAGGCATGGCGGGCGCTGTGCACCGGGTTGCGCAGGCCATAAGTGGCCACGCTGCGCAGAGTCGACAACAAGTCACGGCCACGCAGGCCGGTGATGGCACTCTGGGCAGTGATGTAGGTGGCGGGCGTGGGCAACGAGCCCGCCGTTGGTTTGTCTCGCATGCTTCAACACTCCTTCGTCAAGCCATCAACAAGCACACCAAGACAAACACCATAGTCGGTCCTGAACCATCCTGCGCGCGATGATCCTGTCGGCAGACGCTTTTTGCTACGTACCGCTGAACGGCGTCGGATGCGGGTGCATCACTGCCCGTTGCCGTTCCTCCTCGAGGAATTTCATGATGATCGGCGCCACGGCCTCGGCCCGGGTAATCAGGAACAGATGCCCGTCGTCGATGATGTGTAGCTGGGCATTGGGAATTCGCCACGCCAGCATGCGCATGTTGATCAGCGGGATCAGCGGGTCGTCGTCGCCGGCCAGCACCAGGGTCGGCTGGTGGATCTTGTGCAGCCAGTGGATGCTGGTCCAGCCGAGGCCGGCGAACAATTGCCAGTAGTAGCCCAGCTTGCCCGCCGAGCGGACCTTGCTGGCATGTTCGGCGGCGAGGTTGGGATCACGGCGGAACGAGCCGCCGTAGATCAGGGGGGCGATGCGGATCACATGGGAGGGCTGGATGTAGCGCCGCGGGCTGGCCATCATCCACAGCACCTTGGGTTTGCCCGGCACCATGAAGGCGCCTGCGGCGGTGGCGGCCAGCACCAGTTTCTTGCAGCGTTCGGGGTAGTCGTAGGCGAACTGCTGGGCCAGTGCCCCGCCCCAGGACACCCCGACCACATTGACCTGCCCGTAGTCGAGGTAATCGAGCATGCGCGCGGTCAACTTGGCCAGGCCGGGAAACCGGTAGGGGCGGCTCGGCGTCGAGGAGCCACCCACGCCCGGTACGTCGAAGGCGATGACTTCCAGGTCCGGGTCCAAAGCCTGGACGAATGGAAACACCAGCTCCAGGTTGGCGCCGATACCATTGAAGATCAGCAAGGGTGTCAAGTGAGGCTTGCCTGGGCGTACCGCGGTGCGGATGGTCTGGCCATCCAGGTCGACGGTGCGAAAGATGAACGGTTGAGGCATGCCTTGGCCCTGTTGGTGGAATCGTTGCCTGTAGGAGAGAGTCGCTTGCGCAGCAGCATGCTCGCAAGCGGCCCGATCCTACAGGCTTGCTATCGGCTAACGTTCATGAACATAAGTACCCGGCGCCGCCTCGGCCGCTGGATACGCCTTGTTGCCGAGAATGCTCGGCGTCTTTTTCAGTTTGCCCGAACGCTCCGCCTGCCAGGCCTGCCAGTGCAGCCACCAGGAGTCGGTGTGCTTGGTCGAGTTTTCCTGCCAGAGGTCGGCGCTGGCCGGCATCTCTTCGCTGGTCATGTAGCGCGACTTGGGGTTGCCTGGCGGGTTGAGGATGCTCTGGATATGCCCGCTGCTGGAGAGGACGAATTCGACCTTGCCGCCGAACAGCTGGGCCGACTTGTAGCAGGACTTCCACGGGGTGATGTGGTCGTTGGTGCCGGCCAGGGAGAAGATGTCGGCGGTGACCTGCTTCAGGTCGATCGGCGTGCCGCACACTTCCAGTGCGTTGGGGCGGATCAGCGGATTGTTTTTGAACATTTCGATCAGGTCGCCGTGGAAGGCCGCGGGCAACCGGGTGGTGTCGTTGTTCCAGAACAGGATGTCGAACACCGGCGGCTCGTTGCCCAGCAGGTAGTTGTTCACCCAGTAGTTCCAGATCAAGTCGTTGGGCCGCATCCAGGCGAAGACCTTGGCCATGTCGCGGCCTTCCAGCACGCCGGCCTGATAGGAGTGACGCTTGGCGGCCTCCAGGGTCTGCTCGTCGACGAACAGCGCCACCTGGGTATCGAGGGTGGTATCGAGCACGCTGACCAGCAGGGTCAGGGCATTGACCTTCTTTTCGCCCAGGGCTGCGTAGTGCCCCAGCAGCGCGGTGCAGGTGATGCCGCCGGAGCAGGCACCGAGCATGTTCACGTCCTTGCTGCCGGTGATGGCGGTGACCACGTCGACCGCTTCTTTCAGCGCTTCGATGTAGGTCGACAGGCCCCACTCGCGCTGCGCCTTGGTCGGGTTGCGCCAACTGACGATAAAGGTCTGCAAGCCGTTGCGCAGGCAGAAGCGCGCCAGGCTCTTGTCCGGGCTGAGGTCGAAGACATAGAACTTGTTGATCTGTGGCGGCACCACCAGCAGCGGGCGCTCGTGCACCTGTTCGGTCACCGGGCGGTACTGGATCAGTTCCAGCACGTCGTTGCGAAACACCACTGCGCCTTCACTGGTGCCCAGGTTCTTGCCGATCTCGAAGGCGTCCATATTGACCTGGCTCGGCATGCCGCCGTTGTGCACCAGGTCCTTGGCCAGATGGGAGAGGCCATCGAGCAGGCTTTTACCGCCGGTTTCGAAGAAGCGTTTGACCGCCGCGGGGTTGGCGGCGGTGTTGGTCGGCGCCATGGCTTCGGTCATCAGGTTGATGACGAAGTGGCCGCGACTGATGTCCTGTTCGGAGAGGTTGCTCTGGCCGATCCAGTCGTGAAGCTCCTTGCGCCACGCCAGGTAGGTTTGCAGATAACGCTTGTACAGTGGGTTCTGGCTCCAGGCCGGATCGTTGAAGCGACGGTCATCGCTCTCCGGCTGCAGCGTCGATTTTCCGAACATCACGTTCTTCAATTCGACACCGAAATGGGCCACATGTTTGGCGCTGTGCAGCGGTTGTCTGATGGCCTGGGTCAGCACCATACGAGCAGAGGTAAGCAGATCTTTCCGACGTAAACCGATGACCGGATTCAGGCCCAGAGTGTTTTCCGAGGCTTGGCGTTTCAGGTCATCGTTATTCTTGTTACTCATCTACGACGCTCCATTGTCCTGAGACGAGTACCGGACCTGCTGTGTAGTCACACAGCAAAGATGCCAGGTACTACTGCTCGGGTGACCGTTGATTCTGCATTACTGCTTTTTTGTTCAGAGAACACTGCAGGGAACTTGCCAGCTCCATTGGTTACCCGAGTTTAATTTTTTTCGCAAGCAGGCCAATCATTGGCCATGCAGCCCAGCATTCAAACAGATGAATCTAGAAAATGCCCTCTAAAGCTTCAGAGGTCTGATCTAGAGCATCAGCTTGACGATAGACTCATTTGGATCGCGGGACTTTCCGGCTGCTTGAAGTTCGGCAAGATAATCCTTCCACAGATCGTCCTGACGCACCGCCAACTGGTACAGGTAGTCCCAGGTGAACAGGCCGCTGTCATGCCCGTCGTCGAAGGTCAATTTCAGTGCGTACTGACCGGCCGGTTCGACCTTGGTCAGGCCGACGCCGATCTTGCCAAATTGCAGGATGGGTTTGCCGTGGCCCTGGACCTCGGCGGAGGGGGAGTGCACCCGCAGGAATTCGGCGGGCAGGTGATAGACCTCGTCTGGCGCGTAGGTCAGCGTCAGGGTCTTCGAGGCTTTGTGCAGGTTGATGGCGGTGGGAAGTCTGGTCATGGGGGCAGCTTAAAGCTGCAAGCCGCAAGCTACAAGATGACGGCGGTCAACTTGCAGCTTGAAGCTTATGGCTTGCCGCTTAGAGGATGTAGCGGGACAGGTCTTCGTTCTGCGCCAATTCGCCCAGGTGGCTGTTGACGTAGGCGGCGTCGATGCGGATCGGCTCTTCGTTGTGGGCGCTGGCCAGGTCGCCGGCGCTGAACGACACCTCTTCGAGCAAGCGCTCGAGCAGGGTGTGCAGGCGACGGGCACCGATGTTCTCGGTCTTCTCGTTGACCTGCCAGGCGATCTCCGCCAGGCGCTTGATACCGTCCGCCTGGAACTCGATGACCAAGCCTTCGGTTTTCAGCAGCTCGCGGTATTGCTCGGTCAGGGAGGCGTGAGGCTCGCTGAGAATCCGCTCGAAGTCTTCCGGCGACAGCGCCTTGAGCTCGACGCGGATCGGCAGGCGGCCTTGCAACTCGGGCACCAGGTCGCTTGGCTTGCTCAGGTGGAACGCGCCGGAAGCGATGAACAGGATGTGGTCGGTCTTGACCATGCCCAGCTTGGTGTTGACGGTGCAGCCCTCGATCAGTGGCAGCAGGTCGCGCTGGACGCCTTCGCGGGATACGTCGACGCCACCGGAGTTACCGCGCTTGGCAACCTTGTCGATTTCGTCGATGAACACGATGCCGTGCTGTTCGACCGCTTCCAGGGCCTTGGCCTTGAGTTCTTCATCGTTGACCAGGCGGCTGGCTTCTTCGTCGCGGATCAGCTTGAGCGCGTCCTTGATCTTGAGCTTGCGGTTCTTGCGCTGGCCCTTGCCCATGTTGGCGAAGAGGCTCTGCAGCTGGTTGGTCATCTCTTCCATGCCCGGTGGCGCGGAAATGTCGACGCCGCTGACTTCAGCCACTTCGATCTCGATTTCCTTGTCGTCCAGCTGGCCTTCGCGCAGGCGCTTGCGGAACAGCTGGCGGGTGTTGGAGTCCTGGGCCGGGGCGGCGTCCTCGTTGCTGAAACCCATGCGCGCCGGCGGCAGCAGGGCATCGAGGATGCGTTCTTCGGCGGCGTCTTCGGCGCGGTGGCGCACGCGAGTCATTTCCTGTTCGCGGAACAGTTTGATCGCGGCATCGGCCAGGTCGCGGATGATCGATTCAACGTCGCGGCCGACATAACCGACTTCAGTGAACTTGGTCGCTTCGACCTTGATGAACGGAGCGTTGGCCAGCTTGGCCAGGCGCCGGGCGATCTCGGTCTTGCCGACGCCGGTCGGGCCGATCATCAGGATGTTCTTCGGGGTCACTTCGACACGCAGCTCTTCAGGCAGTTGCATGCGGCGCCAGCGGTTACGCAGCGCGATGGCGACGGCGCGCTTGGCATCGTCCTGGCCGATGATATGGCGGTTGAGTTCGTGGACGATTTCGCGGGGAGTCATGGGCATAGTAATTGGCGGTCCTCAAGCAAGAATGAATGCCGTGGCGCGATGGCCGAAACAGGCTTATTCCGCGAGATCCTGCTCCTCAATGGTCTGGGTGTGGTTGGTGAATACGCAGATGTCGCCGGCGATGCCCAAGGCGGTTTCGACGATTTCGCGGGCCGACAGGTCGGTTTTCTTCAGCAGGGCGCTGGCCGCGGCCTGGGCGTAGGCGCCGCCGGAGCCCATGGCGATCAGGCCGTCTTCCGGCTCGACCACGTCACCGTTGCCGGTGATGATCAAGGAGGCGTCCTTGTTGGCGACCGCGAGCATGGCTTCGAGGCGGCTGAGGGAGCGATCGGTACGCCATTCCTTGGCCAGTTCGACGGCGGCGCGTACCAGATGCCCCTGATGCTTTTCAAGCTGGCCTTCGAAGCGTTCGAACAGGGTGAAGGCGTCAGCGGTGGCCCCGGCAAAGCCGGCGATGACCTGGCCGTGATACAGGCGGCGAACTTTTTTCGCGTTGCCTTTCATCACGGTGTTGCCGAGGGAAACCTGGCCGTCGCCGCCCATGACGACTTTGCCGAAGCGGCGGACTGAAACGATGGTGGTCAAGGGGAGAGTCTCCACGCTGCGGGGCGAAAATGCCCTGATGGGAACTCATATGGGGGTGACGTGGGGTTTTTCAACTGCGCTGGGGGTTGTGGGACGAGCGGTATTTCTTGGCGGGAGAGTGGAAGCCGGGGGGAGGACGCCATCGCGGGCAAGTCCGCTCCTGCAGGGGATGCGGAGCGGACTTGCTCGCGATCAGCCGCTTTAGCGGCTCTGGCGCTGTTGTAACAGCAGGTTGCTGAAGCCGGCGCCGGCCAATTGCTTCTGCGCGGTGGTCAGCTGTTCGCGGTTGCTGAACGGGCCGACCAGTACGCGGTACCAGGTCTCGTCCTTGACGGTGCCGGACTCGACGGACACCGATTGCCCCAGCAGGATGATCTGCGCGCGGACCTTGTCGGCATCGGTCTGCTTGCGGAACGAACCGGCCTGCAGGAAGAACCTGGTCACCGGCGCGGCCTTCGCCACCTGCGCCACCGGTGGTGCGGGCGGCGGGGTGATGCCGGCCAGGGCCGCCTGGGCTCGCGCGGTATCGATCTTCGCCGCTTCCGCCGGGGTCACCGGGGTGGTCGGAACCACTGGCGCAGTCTGCGGCGTCGGCAGGGTTTTTTCCGGCACGGCTTCCGGCGGCACTATCACCTCCGATTCCGGCAGCAGGGTATAGAAGTCGTACTTCGGCTTCACCGGTTGCTGCGGGCTCGGCGGGGTCTTGTTGGCCTCGGCGATCTTGGTGGTTTTCTGTTGCTCCAGCCGCTCGCGCTTGACGCTGTCACCGCCCTTGCCTGGCTCCAGCTTCATCAGGAACACGATGAAGGCGCCCACGGCCAGGCCGATGGCCATCCACAACCAACCCGGAATCGGTTGCTTCGCAGGAGCTTGGTAACGGCTGGCGCCACGCTTGGGTGCAGGTTTTTTCTTGGCAGCCAACTTACATTTGCTCCAGAACTTTCAGGCCCAGCAATTCCAGACCTTGCTTGAGGGTACGACGGGTCAGCTCGGTGAGGCGCAAGCGGCTCTGCATCTGCGTCGGCGATTCGGCACTGAGGATCGGGCAGTTCTCGTAGAAGCTGGAGAACAGCCCGGCCACGTCGTACAGGTAGGTGCACAGGATATGCGGTGTACCCTTGTCGGCCACGCCGTTCAGCACTTCGCCGAACTGCGCCAGCTTGGCCGCCAGCTCCAGCTCATGGGCGGCTTCGAGGGTGATCTGCCCCTGCACTTCGCTGAAGTCCTTGCCCAGCTTGCGGAACACACCGGCGGCGCGGGTGTAGGCGTACAGCAGGTAAGGCGCGGTGTTGCCTTCGAAGTTCAGCATCAGGTCGAAGTTGAAGCTGTAGTCGCTGGTGCGGTGCTTGGACAGGTCGGCGTATTTCACCGAGTCGATGCCCACCACCTTGGCGATGTTGCGCAGATCGGCCTCGGCCAGCTCCGGGTTCTTTTCCTTGACCAGGCTGTAGGCGCGCTCTTCGGCTTCGGTCAGCAAGTCGATCAGCTTCACTGTACCGCCATCGCGGGTCTTGAACGGACGGCCGTCGGCGCCGTTCATGGTGCCGAAGCCCATGTGCTCCATGTCCATCGGGTGGGTCACGAAGCCGGCCTTGCGGGCCACCGCGAACACTTGCTGGAAGTGCAGGGCTTGGCGCTGGTCGACGAAGTACAGCGCGCGGTCGGCCTTGAGCTTGCCGCTGCGGTAGCGCACGGCGGCCAGGTCGGTGGTGGCGTACAGGTAGCCGCCGTCGGCCTTGACGATGATCACCGGCAGAGGCTCGCCTTCGGCGTTCTTGAACTCGTCGAGGAACACGCACTGGGCGCCGTTGCTCTCGACCAGCATGCCCTTGGCCTTGAGGTCGTTGACCACGTTGATCAGGTCGTCGTTGTAGGCGCTTTCGCCCATCACGTCGGCCATGGTCAGTTTGACGTTCAGCAGTTCGTAGATCTTCTGGCAGTGGGACAGGGAGATGTCCTTGAACTTGGTCCACAGTTCCAGGCAGTCCGCGTCACCGGCCTGCAGCTTGACCACCAGGCCGCGGGCACGGTCGGCGAACTCTTCGGATTCGTCGAAGCGCTGCTTGGCGGCGCGGTAGAAGTTTTCCAGGTCCGACAGCTCGTCGCTAGTGATCGGGTTTTCCTGCAGGTAGGCCATCAGCATGCCGAACTGGGTACCCCAGTCGCCCACATGGTTCTGGCGGATCACGGTATCGCCGAGAAACTCCAGGACCCGCGCCACCCCGTCGCCAATGATGGTCGAGCGCAGGTGGCCGACGTGCATCTCTTTGGCCAGGTTCGGTGCCGACAGGTCGACCACGGTGCGCTGCAATGCGCCGGCCTTGCGCACGCCGAGGTGGGCGTCGGCCAAGGCGGCATCCAGGCGGGTGGCCAGGGCCTGGGTGTTCTGGAAGAAGTTGATGAAGCCGGGGCCAGCGATCTCGGCCTTGCTGACCTGTTCGTCGGCGGGCAGGGCGGCGATGATCTTTTCCGCCAGGTCGCGTGGTTTCATGCCGGCCGGCTTGGCCAGCATCATGGCGATGTTGCTGGCGAAGTCGCCGTGGGTCTTGTCGCGGGAGTTTTCTACCTGGATCGCCGGCGTCAGGCCTTCTGGCAACACACCTTCGGTGACGAGTTGGGTGATGGCTTGCTGGATGAGCTGGCGAATGGTGTCTTTCATGGTCTTCTCTTTCAACCGCTGGCGCGGCGGCGCTTCGATGCGCAGGTGGAAAAACTGGGCATTATCCGTTGCGAAGACGGGCTTGCCAACTATAGCCGGCTGTGCGGTGGCTGTTCGGGCCTTATCGCGTACAAGTCGGATCGCCGCCCGCTCGCTCCTACAGAAGCGTGCTTGCCCAAGATGGCGGTTTTTCTATCAATACAGGTCCACAGGGTCAACATCCAGCGACCAGCGTACCTGGCGCCCGCTGGGCATCTGTTCCAGCACCAGCAGCCAGTGACTCAGCAGCTTGTGCAGCGGAGCCCGGGCATTGGCCTGTAACAGCAGTTGCGCGCGATAACGCCCGGCGCGGCGCTCCATGGGCGCCGGTACCGGCCCCAGCAATTCGATACCGCCCAGGTTCATCTCGGCCAGCAAGCGCTCGGCCTCGCCGCAGGCTTCGTCGAGGAAGCCTTCGGCCTGTCCCGGCTTGTGCGCCTCGGCGCGCAACAGCGCCAGATGGGCGAACGGCGGCAGGCCGGCGGCGCGGCGTTCGCTCAAGGCCTGTTCGGCAAAGGCGAAGTAACCCTGCTCGGTCAGCTGCACCAGCAGCGGGTGGTCGGCCAGGTGGGTCTGGATGATCACCTTGCCTGGCTCTTCGGCCCGCCCGGCGCGGCCAGCCACCTGGACGATCAGCTGCGCCATGCGCTCGCTGGCGCGGAAGTCGCCGGAGAACAGGCCGCCGTCGGCATCGAGGATCGAGACCAGGGTCACCCGCGGGAAGTGGTGTCCCTTGGCGAGCATCTGGGTGCCAACGAGGATGCAGGGCTGGCCCTTCTGGATGGTGGCGAACAACTGGTTCATCGCGTCCTTGCGCGAGGTGCTGTCGCGATCGACCCGCAGCACCGGGTAGTCCGGGAACAGGATTGCCAGCCGCTCCTCGGCGCGCTCGGTGCCGGCGCCGACCGGGCGCAGGTCGACCTTGCCGCATTTCGGGCAATGCCGCGGCACGCGCTCGGAGTGACCGCAATGGTGGCAGCGCAACTCGCCGTAGCGCTGGTGCACGGTCATCCGCGCGTCGCAGCGTTCGCACTCGGACATCCAGCCGCAGTCGTGGCACAGCAGGGTCGGCGCGAAACCACGGCGATTGAGGAACACCAGCACCTGCTGGCCTGCCGCCAGGGTCTGGCCGATGGCTTGTTGCATGGGGCCGGAAATGCCGCTGTCCAGCGGCCGGCTCTTCACATCCAGGCGCAGGAAGCGCGGCTGCTTGGCGCCACCGGCCCGCTCGTTCAGCCGCAACAGGCCATAACGGCCGGTGTAGGCGTTGTGCAGGCTTTCCATCGACGGGGTGGCGGAGCCCAGCACGATAGGGATGTTTTCCTGGCGGGCGCGGACCAGGGCCAGGTCGCGGGCGTGGTAGCGCAGGCCTTCCTGCTGTTTATAGGAGCCGTCGTGTTCTTCATCGATGATGATCAGCCCGGGGTTCTTCATCGGCGTGAACAGCGCCGAGCGGGTGCCGATAATAATGTCGGCCTCACCGTCGCGGGCTGCCAGCCAGGCATCCAGGCGCTCGCGGTCGTTGACCGCCGAGTGCAGCAGGGCGATGCGGGCGTTGAAACGTTGTTCGAAGCGCGCCAGGGTCTGCGGGCCGAGGTTGATTTCCGGGATCAGCACCAGCGCTTGCTTGCCGGCTTCCAGGGTTTCGCGGATCAGCTGCAGATAGACTTCGGTCTTGCCGCTGCCGGTGACCCCGGCCAGCAGGAAGGCGTGATAGCTGTCGAAACCGGAGCGGATGGCCTCATAGGCGGCGCGCTGTTCGCTGTTGAGCGGCAGTTCCGGCTGGGCCAGCCAATGTTCGTGGCGTTCGCCCGGAGCGTGCCGGCGGACTTCCACCTGCACCAGATCCTTGGCCAGCAACAGGTCCAGGCTGTCCTTGCTCAGCATCAGCTTGCTCAGTAACTGATGGGCGACGCCGTGAGGGTGCTGGGCCAGGGTCGCCAGGGCTTCGCGCTGGCGTGGGGCGCGGGCGATGCGAGGGTCGTCGAGACTGGCGCCGGGGCTGACCGACCAGAAGCGTTCCTGCCGGGCCTCGGCCGGCTCGCCCTGGCGCAGCAGGACCGGCAGCGCCCAGCTCAGGGTATCGCCGAGGCTGTGCTGGTAGTACTGCGCGGTCCACAGGCACAGCTTGAACAGCGCGGGCGGCAGCGGCGGGGTGGCGTCCAGCAGGGCCAGTGCCGGTTTGAGTTTATCGGCCGGGACTTCGCTGCTGTCCGTGACCTCGACCAGGATGCCGATCATTTCCCGGCGACCGAATGGCACTCGCAGGCGCATGCCCGGATGCAGCTGGGTGCGCAGTACGCCGGCAGGGGCCCGGTAATCGAACAGGCGGCGCAGGGGGGAGGGCAGGGCGAGGCGCAAAATGGCGTCGGGCACGCGGGGAAATCTCATTGAACGGGCGGTGAAGAAGGCCCGGAGCCTAGCAGACGGTCGGTGCAAGGGACAGCTTGCGTGATCGCAAAGGTCTGGTAGAATCCGCGGCCTAATTACGTGCGGTATTCAACAATAGTGTTGGGTGGCGGCACGCTAGCCTGAGGAAGACACCATGAAAGCCGATATCCATCCAGAATACCCAGCAGTTGCCGTAACCTGCAGCTGCGGCAACAAGTTCGAAACTCGTTCGACCTTCGCTAAGCCGCTGGCGATCGACGTTTGCAACGAATGCCACCCGTTCTACACCGGTAAGCAGAAGACTCTGGATACCGGCGGCCGCGTTCAGAAGTTCGCCGACCGTTTCGGCGCTTTCGGCGCGAAAAAGGCCTAAGGCTGATCGGTCTGGAAAGCTGTTTCAGCTTCTCCTCGCTGATGAAAAAGGCGTCCCTTGCGGGCGCCTTTTTTGTGTCCGCGATTTGGCTCTCCAGCGCCCAGGCGTTCTGCCCGGCGCCGGCCGGGCTGGCCTCTGTGCAGGTCCAGCGGGTGGTCGATGGCGACACCTTGCGTCTCGTCGATGGCCGCAGCGTGCGCATGATCGGCCTCAATGCGCCGGAACTGGGCAAGAAAGGCCGCACCGACGAGCCCTTCGCGGTTGCCGCCCGTCAGCGCCTGCAGGCGCTGGTGAAGGCCAGCAACGGTCGGGTCGGCCTGCTTCCCGGTCGGGAAAGCAGGGATCACTATGGGCGGACCCTGGCCCATGTCTATGGTGCCGATGGCGCCAACCTTGAGGCGCAATTGCTTGCCGAGGGCCTGGGTTACCAGGTGGCGGTCGCGCCGAACGTCGATTTGTTCAACTGCCAGCAAGCCGCCGAGCGTAGCGCCCGGCAGGCCCGGCTGGGGCTGTGGCGGCAATCGTCTGTACTGAAAGCGGATCAGATAAAGGCCTCCGGATTTGCGCTGCTCAGTGGTCGGGTGAGCAAGGTGCAACGCAATCGGGGCGGTGTCTGGATCGAATTGCAGGATTCGGTTGTATTGCGCATTGCACCCAATCTGCTTGGCCAATTCGATGGCGTGCAGCTGGATCGCCTGCCGGGGCGGCAGATCGAGGCGCGCGGCTGGGTGCTCGACCGTTCACGCAAGGGTGGTTTGAAATCGGGTCAGGCGCGCTGGATGTTGCCGTTGACCCATCCCGGAATGTTCCAGCTGGTTCAATAAATAAAAAATTGTAGACATTTTTTATTTCGATTGTGAACAGTCTACCCCTTGTGTTCCGTGGCTCTTGGCCCAAAGTCGTAGCCTGCGGGCCTTGACAGGGGTGACTGGTCAGTCTTGTAGGGACTTTGCGACACGCGTATCCTCGGCGGTCCGTCTGTCCAACAGTAAAAAGCGGAATGCCCACATGTCTGATTTGAAAACTGCCGCTCTCGAATATCACGCCAATCCCCGTCCAGGGAAACTGAGTGTCGAGCTCACCAAGGCCACCGCTACCGCCCGCGACCTGTCGCTGGCCTACAGCCCCGGCGTAGCCGAACCAGTACGCGAAATCGCCCGCGATCCTGAACTGGCCTACAAATACACCGGCAAGGGCAACCTGGTTGCAGTCATTTCCGATGGCACCGCGATTCTCGGCCTGGGTAACCTCGGCCCACTGGCTTCCAAGCCGGTGATGGAAGGCAAGGGCGTGCTGTTCAAGCGCTTCGCCGGCATCGACGTATTCGACATCGAAGTCGACTCCGAAAGCCCGCAAGCCTTCATCGACACCGTCAAGCGCATCTCCATCACTTTCGGTGGCATCAACCTGGAAGACATCAAGGCGCCAGAGTGCTTCGAGATCGAGCGCGCCCTGATCGAGCAGTGCGACATTCCGGTATTCCACGATGACCAGCACGGCACCGCTATCGTGACCGCGGCCGGCATGATCAACGCCCTGGAAATCGCTGGCAAAACCCTGTCGGACGCGAAGATCGTCTGCCTGGGCGCCGGTGCCGCCGCCATCTCCTGCATGAAGCTGCTGGTGAGCATGGGCGCCCAGATCGAAAACATCTTCATGGTCGACCGTACCGGCGTGATCCACTCCGAGCGCGACGACCTGAACCAGTACAAGGCGGTCTTCGCCCACACGACCGACAAGCGCACCCTGGCTGACGCCCTCAAAGGTGCCGACGTGTTCGTTGGCCTGTCCGGCCCGAACCTGCTGAGCGCCGAAGGCCTGAGCTCCATGGCTGCCAACCCGATCGTGTTCGCCTGCTCGAACCCTGATCCGGAAATCGCCCCGGAACTGGCGCACGCCACCCGTAGCGACGTGATCATGGCCACCGGCCGTTCGGACTACCCGAACCAGGTCAACAACGTGCTGGGCTTCCCGTTCATCTTCCGTGGTGCCCTGGACGTTCGCGCCAAGCGCATCAACGAAGAAATGAAAGTGGCCGCGGCCAACGCCCTGCGCGAACTGGCCAAGCTGCCGGTGCCTCAGGAAGTGTGCGACGCCTACGGCGGCATCAAGCTGGAATTCGGTCGTGAGTACATCATTCCGAAGCCTATGGATGCCCGTCTGATCACCGTGATCTCCGATGCCGTGGCCAAGGCCGCGATCGAGACCGGCGTGGCGACCCTGCCGTATCCGAAGAACTACCCGCTCAAAAGCGTGGATGACGTGTTCAACGGCTAAATAGCAGCCCATAAAAAAACCCGGCCTTCGAGCCGGGTTTTTTTATGGGGAAGTTTCAAGCCTCAAGCTGCAAGAGAAAGGCGGCGCCGCTCTGCTCTTTCTTGCCGCTTGAAGCTTGCAGCTTGCGACTGCTCTCTAGAACAGATCGATCGGCGCCGACTCGTCCGCCGGCAGCGGGCTGCCAGGGGCGTAGCCATTGCCCAGTTCGTTGACCGAAGGCGGCGTGTCTTCGCTCTTGAACAGTTCGAAGTAGGCGTTCGGCGTGCCCGGTGTCGCGGCGCGGCCGCTGACCGGATCGACCCGCAGGCTGAGAATGCCTTCCGGCTCGGCCTGGGTATGGGCCGGCTTGTCCTTGAGGGCGGCGCCCATGTAGTTCATCCAGATCGGCAGGGCCACGGTGCCGCCATACTCGCGGCGTCCCAGGCTTTCCGGCTGGTCGAAACCGGTCCAGACCGTGGTCACGTAGTCGGCGTTGTAGCCGGAGAACCAGGCGTCCTTGGATTCGTTGGTGGTCCCGGTCTTGCCGGCCAGGTCGGTGCGGCCCAGGGCCAGGGCGCGCCGCCCGGTGCCGAGCTTGATCACGTCTTCCAGCATGCTGTTGAGGATGTAGGTGGTGCGGCCATCGATGATGCGTTCGGCCACCGCGGGTGCCTGTACAGGGGCCTGGCTCGGGGTTTCGCCAGGGACGTTGTCCACCGTGAAGCCCTGCTGCGCCGGTGCCGCGATCCCGCTGCTGGCCGTGTCGCCAGCCGGTACGCTCGGCGGGTTGGCGGTGAACAGGGTTTCGCCGTTGCGACTTTCGATCTTGTCGATGATGTACGGCGTGACCTTGTAGCCGCCGTTGGCGAACACGCTCCAGCCGGTGGCGATCTCCATCGGGGTCAGGGTCGCGGTGCCCAGGGCCAGCGACAGGTTGCGCGGCAGGTCCTGTTTGTTGAAGCCGAACTTGCTGATGTAGTCGATGGTGCGGTCCACGCCCAGGCTTTGCAGGAGGCGGATCGAAACCAGGTTGCGCGACTTGTACAGCGCCTCGCGCATGCGGATCGGGCCGAGGAAGGTGTTGGTGTCGTTTTTCGGACGCCAGACCTTGTCCAGGTACTCGTCGACGAACACGATCGGCGCATCGTTCACCAGGCTGGCGGCGGTGTAGCCATTGTCCAGCGCGGCGCTATAGACGAATGGCTTGAAGCTGGAACCGGGTTGGCGCTTGGCCTGCAGCGCCCGGTTGTAGTTGCTCTGCTCGAAGGCGAAGCCGCCCACCAGCGAGCGAATGGCGCCGTTTTGCGGATCGAGGGACACCAGTGCGCCCTGAACGACCGGGATCTGGCGGAACTTGAGCGAGTTGTCTGCCTGGCGCTGCACGCGAATCAGGTCGCCGACCTGGGCGACATCGCTCGGCTGCTTGGGAGCGGCGCCCATGCTGTTGGTGTTCAGGAACGGGCGAGCCCATTTCATGCTGTCCCAACCTACGTGCTCTTCGCCGGTGCGGGTCAGTACCTGCAGGCCGTTCTTGTCGACCTGGGTGACGATCGCCGGTTCCAGGCCGCTGATGCTGCGTTGCTTGGTCAGTTCCTGGGCCCAGGCAGCGTGGGTCTTGCCGGGCAGGCGCGACTCGGGGCCGCGATAGCCATGGCGCTGGTCGTAGGTGATCAGGCCTTCATGGACGGCGGTGTTGGCCAGTTCCTGCAGGTCGCTCGGTACCGTGGTGGTGACGCGGAAACCTTCGGTATAGGCGTCGCTGCCGTAACGACCGACCATCTCGGCGCGGGCCATCTCGGCGATGTACGGTGCGTTCACTTCCGGCGTCGGCACGTGATAGCTGGCGTTCAGCGGCTCGTTGATCGCCGCGGTGTAGTCCGCCTCGCTGATCTTGCCGAGCTTGTACATCCGCCCGAGGATCCAGTCGCGGCGCTCTTTACTGCGCGCCGGGTTGGCCAGTGGGTTGAAGCGCGACGGTGCCTTGGGCAGGCCGGCGATCATCGCCATCTGCGCCAGGCTGACATCGCGAATCGACTTGCCGTAATACACCTGGGCCGCGGCCTCGATGCCGTAGGCGCGGTTACCCAGGTAGATCTTGTTGACGTACAGCTCGAGGATCTCGTCCTTGGTCAGTTGGCGCTCGATTTGCAGGGCCAGGAGGATCTCGGTGGTCTTGCGCGAGAAGCTGCGTTCGCTGCTCAGGAAGAAGTTCTTTGCCACCTGCATGGTGATGGTGCTGCCGCCGGACTGGATGTGCCCGCTCTTGACCAGTTGGGTCGCGGCACGCATCAGGCTGCTGGGATCGACGCCGTAGTGGTTGGCGAAATTGTCGTCTTCAGCACTTAGTAACGCATTAATGAAGTTGGGGGGAATGTCGGCGAAACGGATTGGAGTGCGGCGCATTTCGCCGAATTCTGCAATCAACTTGCCGTCGCTGCTGTACACCCGCAGGGGAATCTGCAACTGGATACTTCTGAGCGCCTCTACCGACGGTAACCCAGGACTAAGATAGAGAAACGCGCCGGAGAGAGCGAGGAGCAGCCCGCAGAACACAGCGACGATGGACCACCCGAAAAACTTCAGCAGACGAATCAAGGCTTTTGGATTTCCAGAGAAAGGAATGAATTGGGCGTCAGGTATTCACAGTCAGGAATCGGCTCACGCAGCAGATAAATCGCGGAAAAATCGCTGGGCATTATAAGCATTTTTCCGCCAAGGGCGTCATTTGCCCGTCTGTCAAGACGTGGTGATTGAACGCAATGGACATTCCAGAGTCCGTAAGTCACGGATAGTCATAGGGAATTGGTAGTGCTAGGACTCTTCAGTAAAAAGGCGAGTTCCCTTCTGGGGATCGATATCAGCTCCACCTCGGTCAAGCTTCTTGAATTGAGCCGTGTCGGTGGCCGTTTTCGGGTCGAGGCCTATGGCGTGGAGCCGTTGCCGGCCAACGCCGTGGTCGAAAAAAACATCGTCGAGCCTGAAGGGGTCGGGCATGCCCTGTCTCGCCTGCTGGCCAGGGCCCGGCCGGGTGCGAAGCACGCGGCGCTGGCGATGGCCGGCTCGGCGGTGATCAGCAAGGTCATCGAGATGGAGGCCGGGCTGTCCGACGACGATCGGGAAAGCCAGCTCAAGGTCGACGCCGACCAGTACATTCCCTATCCGCTGGACGAGGCCGCCATCGATTTCGACGTCCTCGGCTATTCGGCCCGCAATCCCGAGCGCGTCGATGTGCTGTTGGCGGCCTGCCGCAAGGAGCACATCGAAGTTCGCGAGGCGGCGCTCGAGCTCGCCGGGCTGGCGGCCCGAGTGGTGGACCTGGAAGTCTGCGCGCTGGAGCGTTCGTTCGCCCTGGCGGCCGGCTCGCCGGCTGCCCGGACCGTGGCGCTGGTCGATATCGGCGCCACCCTGACCACCCTGAGCATCGTGCATGAAGGGCAGATCGTCTATTCCCGTGAGCAGTTGTTCGGCGGACACCAACTGACCGAACACATCCAGCGTCGCTACGGGCTGTCGAAAGAAGAGGCCGGCCTGGCGAAGAAGCAGGGTGGCCTGCCGGACGATTACGCCAGTGAGGTGCTGCAACCTTTTCAGGAGGCGGTTGTGCAACAGGTTTCGCGCTCGTTGCAGTTTTTCCAGGCCTCCGCCCCGCAACACCAGGTCGACTCCATCCTGTTGGCGGGTGGCAGCGCCTCGGTTCCGGGGCTTGTCCCGTTGATCGAGCAGCGCTTGGGCTTGCCTGCGCTGATCGCCAACCCCTTCGCTGGCATGAGCATCGGCGCCAAGGTCGACGCCGCGGCCCTGGTCAGCGAAGCCCCGTCCTTGATGGTCGCCTGCGGGCTGGCCTTGCGGAGTTTCGACTGATGGCGCGGATCAATCTTCTTCCCTGGCGCGAGGCGCGGCGCGAACAGCGGCGTCGCCACTTTTTCCTGGCCCTGGCAGCGGCTGTGGCGGTGGCCCTGGGTGTGTTGTTCGCGGGCGACAGGATCATCGACCGGGCGATCGACAGGCAACTGGCGCGCAACAATCACGTAGGCGCTCAAATCACCTTGCTCGATCAGCGGATCGCCAAGATCGGCGAGCTGAAGCTGCATCGCGAGCAACTGGTGGAGCGGATGAAGATCATCCAGGACCTGCAAGGCAATCGCTCCACCAGCGCGCGGGTGTTCGACCAATTGGCCCGCACCCTGCCGGACGGGGTGTATTTCACCGATGTCAGGATGAGCGGGCAGACTCTTTCCATCACCGGGGCGGCCGAATCGAACCATCGTGTTTCGGACCTGATGCGCAACCTGGACGCCTCGGACTGGTTCGATGCGCCGAGCCTGACAGAGGTCAAGGCCGCCGGGACGGATAACGCCGACCAGGTCAATGTGTTTCAGCTGACCGTCCATCAAACCCGGCCCGCCCTGGGCGAGGAAGGGCAATGAACCTGTCCGGCGGGTGGGCGCAGATGCGCCGGATCGATCTCGGCGAGCTGGAAATGAGCAACATGGGGGCGTGGCCGGCGCTGGTCAAAGGCGTGGTCGTGGCGCTGGTCATGCTGCTGGTACTGGCCCTCGGATACAACCTGTACCTCAAGGACCTGTTGCTGCAACTCGACCAGCGCCGGGCGGACGAGGCCGTGCTGAAACAGCAGTTCGCCAGCAAGGCGCGCCTGGTGGCCAACCTCGGGCCTTACACCGAACAGATGAAGGCCATGGAAACCGCCTTTGACCTCATGCTGCGCCAGTTGCCCAGCGATACCGAGGTGCCGGGCCTGCTTGAAGACATCAGCCGCACCGGGCTTGGCAGCGGGCTGGAGTTCGAAGAGATCAAGCTGTTGCCGGAGGTGGTCCAGCCGTTTTACGTCGAATTGCCAATCCAGATCAGGGTTACCGGCGGCTATCACGCACTGGCGACTTTCGTCAGCGGCGTGGCCGGTTTGCCGCGAATCGTCACCCTGCATGATTTCGAGATCAAACCGGTCACGCCGCAGGTCGGTTCGAACCTGCGCATGAACATTCTGGCCAGGACTTACCGCTACAAGGTGCCACGCCCATGAAGCGCGCTCACGGCTTGTTGCTGGTGCTGGCATTTGTCGGGCTGGCTGGTTGTGGCAACGATGACGACTTCAGTGATCTGGATGCCTACATGAACGAGGCGCGGTTGCAGTCGCCCGGCGAGATTGAACCAATGCCGGCATTTGGGTCTTACCCAACGATCACCTATAACGCCGCACCCTTGCGCAGCCCGTTTCAGCCTGCGGTCAGGGTGGACCTGGCGGCACGTCGGGCAGGCTCGCCTGCGGTCAAGCCGGATCCGAACCGCAGCAAGCAGTATCTCGAGGGCTTCAGCATCGAACAGTTCGAGATGGTGGGCACCCTTTCCAATGCTTCCGGCTTCTTTGCGCTGTTGCGTGGCGCCGGTGGCGTGCATCGGCTGAAGGTCGGCGATTACCTGGGGCGTAACGACGGGCGGATTGTCGCGATCAGCGATTCACAGGTCGAGGTGGTCGAGATTGTTCCCGATGGAGCGGGAGCGTGGCTGGAGCGACCACGGACCATTCCATTAAAAGAACACTCATAGTGGAACTCGCATCATGAACAGGATCTTTTCAGCCTTCGGTATTGCGCTATGGATGGCGCTGCTTTCACCGATGGCCATGGCGGCCAGCCTCAAGGCCCTGGATGTCGCGGCGCTGCCGGGGGATCGCCTGGAGTTGAAACTCACCTTCGATGGGCCGGTGCCCGAGCCGCGCGGCTATACCACCGACCAGCCGGCGCGGATCGCCCTCGATCTGCCCGGTGTTATCAGCCAGCTGGCAGACAAGAGCCGTGACCTGGGCAATGGCAATGCGCGCAGCGTGACGGTGGTCGAATCGGGGCAGCGTACCCGGGTCGTCGTCAATCTGGTCGCGCTGGCGCCCTACAGCACTCGGGTCGCCGGCAATCAGCTGTTTGTGGTGATCGGCCAGGGGGCGACGGCGGCGCTGAGTGCGCCGGGGCAGCCGGCTGTCGCGTCCGGGCGGGCCAAGGCCGTGGCTTCCGTGGGGCGGTCGATTCGCAGCGTGGATTTCCAGCGCGGCGAGCAAGGCGAAGGTAATGTACTGATCGACCTCTCCGACTCGGGAATGAGCCCGGATATACAGGAGCGCGGCGGCAAGCTCGTCCTCACCTTCGCCAAGGCCCGCCTGCCCGAGCCCCTGCGGGTCAGGCTGGACGTCAAGGATTTCGCCACCCCCGTGCAGTTCGTCAGCGCCCGGGCGGAGTCCGGCAAGGCCATCGTCACCATCGAGCCCGGCGGCACTTTCGATTACTCGACCTACCAGACGGACAACAAACTCACGGTGAGCGTCAGGCCGATGACCTCGGGCGACCTGCAGAAGCGCAACGCCGAGCGCTCGGCCTACAACGGCGAAAAGCTCTCGCTGAACTTCCAGGACATCGAGGTCCGCTCGGTGCTGCAACTGATCGCCGATTTCACCAACCTCAACCTGGTGGCCAGCGATACGGTGCAGGGCGGCATTACCTTGCGCCTGCAGAATGTGCCGTGGGACCAGGCCCTCGATCTGGTGCTCAAGACCAAGGGGCTGGACAAGCGCAAGGTGGGCAACGTGTTGCTGGTGGCGCCGGCCGATGAAATCGCTGCCCGCGAACGCCAGGAACTGGAGTCGCAGAAGCAGATCGCCGACCTGGAACCATTGCGGCGCGAACTGCTGCAGGTCAACTACGCCAAGGCCGCGGAGATCGCCAAGCTGTTCCAGTCGGTCACCCGCGCCGAGGACAGGTCCGACGAACGCGGGTCGATCACTGTCGATGAGCGGACCAACAACATCATCGCCTACCAGACCCGGGAGCGTCTGGACGAGCTGCGGCGGATCGTCAGCCAGCTGGATATCCCGGTGCGCCAGGTGATGATCGAAGCGCGGATCGTCGAGGCCAACGTCGACTACGACAAAAGCCTGGGCGTGCGCTGGGGCGGCTCGATCCAGAACCAGGGCAACTGGAATGTCTCGGGGGTCAGCAACGGCACCAACGGTTCCTCCACCATAGGCACGCCGGGCAGTACCAGCAGCAACTCACCGTTCGTCGACCTGGGCACTACCGCCAATACCTCCGGCCTGGGTATCGCCTTCATCACCGACAATGTGTTGCTGGACCTTGAGCTCACAGCCATGGAAAAGACCGGTAACGGGGAAATCGTCTCCCAGCCCAAGGTCGTCACGTCCGACAAGGAGACGGCGAAGATCCTCAAGGGCACGGAAATCCCCTATCAGGAAGCCGCCTCCAGCGGGGCGACCTCGGTGTCGTTCAAGGAGGCCTCGCTGTCCCTGGAGGTGACGCCACAGATCACCCCGGATAACCGCATCATCATGGAGGTCAAGGTCACCAAGGACGAGCCGGACTACCTGAACAAAGTCCAGGACGTGCCGCCGATCAAGAAGAACGAGGTCAACGCCAAGGTCCTGATCAACGATGGAGAGACCATCGTCATCGGTGGAGTTTTCTCCAATACGCAAAGCAAGGTTGTAGATAAGGTGCCATTTCTCGGCGATGTGCCGTATCTTGGCCGCCTTTTCCGGCGTGACGTGGTGTCGGAGAAAAAATCCGAGCTGCTGGTATTTCTCACTCCGCGTATCATGAACAACCAGGCGATTGCTGTGAGTCGTTGATTCTGTGCGAAATTTGATTCTTGTTGGGCCAATGGGGGCTGGAAAAAGCACCATTGGTCGCTTGCTGGCCAAAGAGCTGCGCCTGCCATTCAAAGATTCCGATAAGGAAATTGAGTTGCGCACGGGTGCCAATATCCCGTGGATCTTCGATAAAGAAGGTGAGCCGGGCTTTCGTGATCGGGAACAGGCCATGATCGCCGAGCTGTGCTCCGCCGATGGCGTGGTCCTGGCGACCGGCGGCGGCGCGGTGATGCGCGAAGCCAACCGTCTGGCGCTGCATGCCGGGGGGCGTGTGGTCTATCTGCATGCTTCGGTGGAGCAGCAGGTCGGTCGCACCGCACGGGATCGCAATCGACCGCTGCTGCGCACGGCCGATCCGGCGAAGACCCTGCGGGACCTGTTGGCAATTCGCGATCCGCTTTATCGGGAAATCGCCGACCTGGTGGTTGAAACCGATGAACGGCCACCGCGCATGGTGGTGCTGGACATACTGGACCGCCTGCAGCAACTGCCTCCCCGTTAATGCGCAGCGGGAAATGCGCTATCCTCGGCGCCTTGCCATGATCGCTCGCGGTTGTGGCGCATGGCTATTGCGCGGCGTCAGAAAGCCAGGCGATGCCAGTCGTTAATGCAAGGCAGGACACCAGCTTCCATCTTCACTGTGGGGACACATGCAGACACTTAAGGTCGATCTAGGCGAGCGCAGCTACCCGATTCATATTGGCGAAGGTTTGTTGGACCGGCCCGAGTTGCTGGCTCCGCACATCGCCGGGCGACAAGTGGCGATCGTTTCCAATGAAACCGTAGCGCCGCTGTACCTTGAGCGTCTGAAACGCAGCCTCGCCCAGTTCTCGGTGATCTCGGTGGTTCTTCCCGACGGCGAAGCGTTCAAGAACTGGGAAACCCTGCAGCTTATTTTCGATGGCCTGCTGACCGCACGCCACGATCGCCGCACCACGATCATCGCCCTTGGCGGCGGGGTGATCGGCGACATGGCCGGCTTTGCCGCCGCCTGCTACCAGCGTGGCGTCGATTTCATCCAGATTCCTACCACCTTGTTGTCCCAGGTCGATTCGTCGGTGGGCGGCAAGACCGGTATCAACCATCCGCTGGGCAAGAACATGGTCGGTGCCTTCTATCAGCCGAACGTGGTGCTGATCGATACCGCCTCGCTCAATACCCTGCCGCCTCGCGAGCTGTCGGCCGGCCTGGCGGAAGTCATCAAATACGGTCTGATCTGCGACGAGCCCTTCCTTACCTGGCTCGAAGACAACGTCGACCGCTTGCGAGCCCTGGACCAGCAGGCGCTGACCTATGCCATCGAACGCTCCTGCGCGGCTAAGGCGGCCGTGGTGGGCGCTGACGAGCGTGAGTCCGGTGTGCGCGCCACGCTGAACCTGGGGCATACCTTCGGCCACGCCATCGAAACCCACATGGGCTATGGTGTCTGGCTGCATGGTGAAGCGGTTGCCGCTGGCACCGTAATGGCACTGGAGATGTCCGCACGCCTTGGCTGGATTAGCGCCGAGGAGCGTGACCGCGGCATTCGCCTGTTCCAGCGCGCAGGCTTGCCGGTCATTCCGCCCGAGGAAATGACCGAAGCGGATTTTCTCGAACACATGGCAATTGACAAGAAAGTGATCGATGGTCGTTTGCGTCTGGTGCTGTTGCGCCGCATGGGCGAAGCCGTAGTGACCGACGATTATCCGAAAGAGGTTTTACAGGCCACGCTGGGAGCGGATTACCGCGCCCTGGCTCAGCTTAAAGGTTAATAAGATCCCCATGACTAGTTTGCATGCCGACGAGGCTTTCCTCGGCCACTATCAATTGAGCCATGACCCTTTCGCTCCACGGGTGCCTGGCTTCAAGTTTTTCCCCGCCCAGCGCAAGCCGGTGCTGGGGCAACTGCATCACCTGGCGCGCTACAGCCAGCTGCTGCTGGTCGTGACCGGCCCGCAGGGCAGCGGCAAGACGCTGCTGCGTCAGGCGCTGGTAGCCAGTACCAACAAGCAGTCGGTACAGAGCGTGGTGGTTTCCGCCCGCGGTGCCGGCGACGCGGCGGGCGTGCTGCGGCAGGTGGCCCAGGCGCTGAATGTCGAGCAGGCCGAAATCGGCCCGATCCTGGCGCAAGTGGTGCAACTGGCCCTGACCGGCCAGGAAGTCTATCTGCTGGTGGATGACGCCGAGCAGCTCGACGAGTCGGCGCTCGAGGCGCTGCTGGCGCTTGCCGCCGGTGCTCCGGAAGGTCGCCCGCATGTGTTCCTGTTCGGCGAGTCGTCGCTGATTGCCGGCCTGGAGCAGCTGAGTGCGGAAGAAGAGCGCTTCCATGTCATCGAACTGCAGCCTTACACCGAAGAGGAAACCCGCGAATACCTGGCGCAGCGTCTCGAAGGCGCAGGACGGGGTATCGAACTTTTCTCCGCGGATCAGATCAGTGATATTCACGAAGGCTCCGATGGCTGGCCTGGCAACATCAACCAGGTCGCCCGGGATGCAATGATCGAAGCCATGATTGCCAGCCGCTCAGCGGTCAAGCGTCCAAGTATGGGGTTCAACATGCCGAAGAAACACGTATTGGCGATATCCGCAGTCGTAGTGGTGGCCGTTGCCGCTGCCTGGCTGATGCCGGGTCGCAGCAAGGCACCAAGTACCGGTGCGCCAGCCAACGAACAGGCGCAGCTGCCGCTGGGCCAGACACCGCAACCGAACAGCAATGGCAGCCCGGCTGTCGAGTTCGCCGGTTCTTCCCAGCCAATGCCGCTGCCATTGGTCGGCCAGTCGCAACCGGTGATGCGCGGCCCTCTGGCCGAAGCCGCCGGCGGGATCACCGAGGGTGACGATGGCGTGCCGGTGGAAGGCTCCAGCGCCACGCCGCCGACCGTGACCACCATTGCACCGCCAGCCGGCGTGCCGGCCGGTCCGGCGCCGACGCCTGAAGCCCGTCCGACCCCGGCGCCGACCCAGGTCGCTGCCGCCAAGCCGGCTCCAGTGGTCAAGCCTGCGCCTGCTCCGGTCAGCAAGCCGGCGGCTGCACCGGCTGCCAAGCCAGCCGAGAAACCTGTCACCGTAGCCAAGGCTGCTACCGGCGGTAGCTGGTACGCCGGTCAGGCGCCAGGTAACTACGTCGTGCAGATCCTGGGCACCAGTTCCGAAGCCGCGGCGCAGAGCTTCGTCAAGGAGCAGGGCGCTCAGTACCGTTATTTCAAGAAAGTCCTCAACGGCAAACCGCTGTATGTGATCACTTACGGCAGCTTCAGCAGCCGTGATGCAGCCGTTACCGCTATCAAGGCCTTGCCAGCGAAGGTTCAGGCTGGTAAACCTTGGCCTCGCACTGTCGCCAGCGTCCAACAGGAACTGGCAGCAACTCGCTGAAGATTCGGCGGCCTTACCCAGGCCGCCTCTCCCAGCACCTCAAAAAAATCCGCATGCGCATGCTGCCTTCAAGGCCGCGTGCCTTGTGGTGTCTGCGTCACAGTAGCTTTTGAGTCGTCGCGGTCCGAACTAAAAAAGTTTTGACTAGCACAGCATATCGCTTTAAACCTTTCATAAATGCGACATAGATTTGCGACATTTCGTCGCCAAATTTGTGAGCGTCTGTGTCGGTGTGTACAATGACCTCCCTTTTGCCCCCGCAAAGCCGGCGTACGTTCGGCGTGGATGGTAACTGGTTGAATTGAAAAGAAATTTGTCTCGACAAGAGGCAGCCTGGTGAGAAAGTGTCTATGAAAGCAGGTCTGTACCAACCAGATGAATTCAAGGATAACTGCGGTTTCGGTCTGATAGCCCATATGCAGGGCGAACCCAGTCATACCCTTTTGCAAACGGCCATCGAGGCCCTGACCTGCATGACCCACCGCGGTGGGATCAACGCGGACGGCAAGACCGGCGACGGTTGCGGTCTGCTGATTCAGAAGCCTGACGCGTTCCTGCGAGCCATTGCCCAGGAAACCTTCAGTGTCGAATTGCCCAAGCAATATGCCGTGGGCATGGTCTTCTTCAACCAGGATCCGGCCAAGGCCGAAGCCGCTCGCGAGAACATGAACCGCGAGATCCTGGCCGAAGGCCTGCAACTGATCGGCTGGCGCAAAGTGCCGATCGATACCAGCGTTCTCGGCCGCCTGGCCCTGGAGCGCCTGCCGCAGATCGAACAGGTCTACATCGGCGGCGAAGGCCTGAGCGACCAGGACATGGCAGTCAAGCTGTTCAGTGCCCGTCGTCGTTCGTCGGTAGCCAACGCCGCCGATACCGACCACTACATCTGCAGCTTTTCCCACAAGACCATCATCTATAAAGGCCTGATGATGCCGGCGGACCTCGCCGCCTTCTATCCGGACCTGGGTGACCCGCGCCTGCAAACCGCGATCTGCGTGTTCCACCAGCGCTTCTCCACCAACACCCTGCCGAAATGGCCGCTGGCGCAGCCGTTCCGCTTCCTCGCCCACAACGGCGAGATCAACACCATCACCGGCAACCGCAACTGGGCCCAGGCCCGGCGCACCAAGTTCACCAACGACCTGATGGATCTGGAAGAACTCGGCCCGCTGGTCAACCGCGTGGGTTCCGACTCCTCGAGCATGGACAACATGCTCGAGCTGATGGTCACCGGCGGCATCGACCTGTTCCGTGGCGTGCGGATGATCATTCCGCCAGCGTGGCAGAATGTCGAGACCATGGACGCCGACCTGCGTGCGTTCTACGAATACAACTCCATGCACATGGAACCGTGGGACGGCCCCGCGGGCGTGGTCATGACCGACGGCCGCTACGCCGTCTGCCTGCTCGACCGTAACGGCCTGCGTCCGGCGCGCTGGGTTACCACCAAGAACGGTTTCATCACCCTGGCATCGGAAATCGGCGTCTGGAACTACCAGCCTGAAGACGTGATCGCCAAGGGCCGTGTCGGCCCGGGCCAGATCTTCGCCGTGGACACCGAAACCGGGCAGATCCTCGACACCGACGCCATCGACAACCGCCTGAAGTCCCGCCATCCGTACAAGCAATGGCTGCGCAAGAACGCCCTGCGCATCCAGGCGACCATGGAAGACAACGACCACGGTTCGGCGTTCTACGACGTCGACCAGCTCAAGCAGTACATGAAGATGTACCAGGTCACCTTCGAGGAGCGTGATCAGGTGCTGCGTCCCTTGGGCGAGCAAGGCTACGAGGCGGTCGGCTCCATGGGCGACGACACGCCGATGGCCGTGCTGTCCCAGCGTGTGCGCACGCCGTACGACTACTTCCGCCAGCAGTTCGCCCAGGTCACCAACCCGCCGATCGACCCGCTGCGCGAAGCCATCGTCATGTCCCTGGAGATCTGCCTCGGTGCCGAGCGCAACATCTTCCAGGAATCGCCTGAGCACGCTTCCCGCGTGATTCTCAGCTCGCCGGTGATCTCGCCCGCCAAGTGGCGCTCGCTGATGAACCTCGACCGTCCGGGCTTCGAGCGTCAGGTCATCGACCTGAACTACGAGGAAAGCCTCGGCCTGGAAGCGGCGATCCGCAACGTCGCCGACCAGGCCGAAGAAGCCGTGTGCGCCGGTCGTACCCAGATCGTCCTCAGCGACCGCCATATCGCTCCGGGCAAGTTGCCGATCCACGCGTCCCTGGCCACCGGCGCGGTGCACCACCGCCTGACCGAGAAGGGCCTGCGCTGCGACTCCAACATCCTGGTGGAAACCGCCACCGCGCGCGATCCGCACCATTTCGCGGTGCTGATCGGTTTCGGCGCCTCGGCGGTCTATCCGTTCCTGGCCTACGAAGTGCTGGGCGACCTGATCCGTACCGGTGAAGTGCTGGGCGACCTCTACGAGGTGTTCAAGAACTACCGCAAGGGCATCACCAAGGGCCTGCTGAAGATCCTGTCGAAGATGGGTATCTCGACCATCGCGTCCTACCGCGGTGCGCAGCTGTTCGAGGCCATCGGCCTGTCCGAGGAAGTCTGCGAGCTGAGCTTCCGTGGCGTGCCGAGCCGCATCAAGGGCGCGCGTTTCGTCGACATCGAAGCCGAGCAGAAAGCCCTGGCTACCGAAGCCTGGAGCCCGCGCAAGCCGATCCAGCAAGGCGGCCTGCTGAAGTTCGTCCACGGTGGCGAATACCACGCCTACAACCCGGATGTGGTCAACACCCTGCAAGCCGCCGTGCAGCAGGGCGACTACGCCAAGTTCAAGGAATACACCGCGCTGGTGGACAACCGCCCGGTATCGATGATCCGCGACCTGTTCAAGGTGAAGACCCTGGACACGCCGATGGACATCAGCGAAGTCGAGCCGCTGGAATCGATCCTCAAGCGTTTCGACTCCGCCGGCATCTCCCTGGGCGCGCTGTCGCCGGAGGCCCACGAAGCCCTGGCCGAAGCCATGAACCGCCTGGGTGCGCGTTCCAACTCCGGTGAAGGCGGCGAAGACCCGGCGCGCTACGGCACCATCAAGAGCTCGAAGATCAAGCAGGTGGCCACCGGCCGTTTCGGCGTGACCCCGGAATACCTGGTCAATGCCGAAGTGCTGCAGATCAAGGTGGCCCAGGGCGCCAAGCCCGGCGAAGGCGGCCAGCTGCCGGGCGGCAAGGTCAACGGCCTGATCGCCAAGCTGCGTTACGCGGTACCGGGCGTGACCCTGATTTCGCCACCGCCGCACCACGACATCTATTCCATCGAAGACTTGTCGCAGTTGATCTTCGACTTGAAGCAGGTCAACCCGCAGGCGCTGGTTTCGGTGAAGCTGGTGGCGGAAGCCGGCGTCGGCACCATCGCCGCTGGCGTGGCCAAGGCCTACGCCGACTTGATCACCATCTCCGGCTACGACGGTGGCACCGGCGCCTCGCCGCTGACCTCGATCAAGTACGCCGGTGCGCCGTGGGAACTGGGCCTGGCGGAAACCCACCAGACCCTGCGCGGCAACGACCTGCGCGGCAAGGTCCGGGTGCAGACCGACGGTGGCCTGAAAACCGGCCTCGACGTGATCAAGGCGGCGATCCTCGGCGCCGAAAGCTTCGGCTTCGGCACCGCGCCGATGATCGCCCTGGGTTGCAAGTACCTGCGTATCTGCCACCTGAACAACTGCGCCACCGGCGTCGCGACTCAGAATGAGAAGCTGCGCAAGGACCACTACATCGGTACCGTGGAGATGGTGGTGAACTTCTTCACCTACGTCGCCGAGGAAACCCGTGAGTGGCTGGCCAAGCTGGGCGTGCGTTCGCTGGAAGAGCTGATCGGTCGTACCGATCTGCTGGAAATCCTCGAAGGCCAGACCGCCAAGCAGCATCACCTGGACCTGACCCCGCTGCTGGGCAGCGACCATATCCCGGCGGACAAGCCGCAGTTCTGCCAGGTCGACCGCAACCCACCGTTCGACCAGGGCCTGCTGGCCGAGAAAATGGTCGCCATGGCCAAGCCTGCGATCGCCGACCTCAGCGGTGCCGAGTTCGCGCTCGACATCTGCAACTGCGACCGTTCCATCGGTGCGCGGATCTCCGGCGAAATCGCCAAGGTCCACGGCAACCAAGGCATGGCCAAGGCGCCGATCACCTTCCGCTTCAAGGGCACTGCCGGTCAGAGCTTCGGCGTGTGGAACGCCGGCGGCCTGAACCTCTACCTCGAAGGCGACGCCAACGACTACGTCGGCAAGGGCATGACCGGCGGCAAGCTGGTGATTGTTCCGCCGCAAGGCAGCGCCTACAAGACTCAGGACAGCGCGATTATCGGCAACACCTGCCTGTACGGCGCCACCGGCGGCAAGCTGTTCGCCGCCGGCACCGCGGGCGAGCGTTTCGCCGTGCGCAACTCCGGTGCCCACACCGTGGTGGAAGGCACTGGCGATCACTGCTGCGAATACATGACCGGTGGTTTTGTCTGCGTGCTGGGCAAGACCGGTTACAACTTCGGCTCAGGCATGACCGGCGGTTTCGCCTACGTGCTCGACCAGGACAACACCTTCGTTGACCGGGTCAACCACGAGCTGGTGGAAATCCAGCGGATCAGCGGCGAAGCGATGGAAGCCTATCGCAGCCACCTGCAGCGCGTGCTGGACGAATACGTCGAGGAAACCGGTAGCGAGTGGGGCCGTAACCTGGCCGAGAACCTCGATGACTACCTGCGTCGCTTCTGGTTGGTCAAGCCGAAGGCTGCCAGCTTGAAATCGTTGCTTTCCAGCACCCGTGCCAACCCGCAGTGATATGCGCCTGAAGAGTTTGATGAGGTTTTAACTATGGCTGAACGTCTGAATAATGACTTCCAGTTCATCGAGGTCGGGCGCAAGGATCCGAAGAAGAAACTGTTGCGTCAACGCAAGAAAGAGTTCGTGGAGATCTACGAGCCCTTCAAACCCCAGCAGTCGGCCGACCAGGCCCACCGCTGCCTGGGTTGCGGTAACCCGTACTGCGAATGGAAGTGCCCGGTGCACAACTTCATTCCCAACTGGCTCAAGCTGGTGGCCGAGGGCAACATCCTCGCCGCCGCTGAGCTGTCTCACCAGACCAACACCCTGCCGGAAGTCTGCGGCCGGGTGTGCCCGCAGGATCGCCTGTGCGAGGGTGCTTGTACCCTCAACGACGGCTTCGGCGCGGTGACCATCGGTTCGGTGGAGAAGTACATCACCGACACCGCCTTCGCCATGGGCTGGCGCCCGGACATGTCCAAGGTCAAGCCGACCGGCAAGCGGGTCGCGGTGATCGGCGCGGGCCCGGCGGGCCTGGGCTGCGCCGACGTGCTGGTACGCGGTGGCGTGACCCCGGTGGTGTTCGACAAGAACCCGGAAATCGGTGGCCTGCTGACCTTCGGCATCCCCGAGTTCAAGCTGGAAAAGACCGTGCTGAGCAATCGTCGCGAAGTCTTCAGCGGCATGGGCATCGAGTTCCGCCTCAACACCGAGGTGGGCAAGGACGTGACCATGGAGCAACTGCTCGAAGAATACGATGCGGTATTCATGGGCATGGGCACCTACACCTACATGAAGGGCGGCTTTGCCGGTGAGGACCTGCCGGGCGTGCACGACGCGCTGGACTTCCTGATCGCCAACGTCAACCGCAACCTGGGCTTTGAAAAGTCGCCGGAAGACTTCGTCGACATGAAGGGCAAGAAGGTCGTGGTCCTCGGTGGCGGCGACACGGCGATGGACTGCAATCGCACGTCGATCCGCCAGGGCGCCAAGGCGGTGACCTGTGCCTATCGTCGCGACGAAGCGAACATGCCGGGCTCGCGCAAAGAGGTGAAGAACGCCAAGGAAGAAGGCGTGAAGTTCCTCTACAACCGCCAGCCGATCGCCATCGTCGGCGAAGACAAGGTCGAAGGCGTGAAGGTGGTCGAGACCCGTCTCGGCGAGCCGGACGCCCGTGGCCGTCGCAGCCCCGAGCCGATCCCGGGTTCCGAAGAGGTCATCCCGGCCGACGCCGTGGTCATCGCTTTCGGTTTCCGTCCGAGCCCGGCGCCGTGGTTCGAGCAGTTCAGCATCCAGACCGACAGCCAGGGCCGCGTCGTGGCGCCGGAACAGGGCCAGTACAAGCACCAGACCAGCAACCCGAAGATCTTCGCCGGTGGCGACATGGTGCGCGGTTCCGACCTGGTGGTGACGGCGATCTTCGAAGGCCGCAACGCCGCCGAAGGGATCCTCGACTACCTGGGCGTGTAAATCTGCTTGATCGGCGTCGCTCCATTCGCGGGCAAGCCTCGCTCCTACAGGAATGCCACCGGACCTGTAGGAGCGAGGCTTGCCTGCGAAGAGGCCGGCCGAATCAACGCAGAATTAGCCGATGTAGTCCGCGACAAATTGACCCGATAGATAAAAGGCACGGCTCTCGCCGTGCCTTTTGCGTCGCGCTCTGAGAAAATGCCCGCACTTTTTTTCCGGATGCCGACATGACTGCCCTGAAGAACGACCGTTTCCTTCGTGCCCTGCTCAAGCAACCCGTAGACGTCACCCCGGTGTGGATGATGCGTCAGGCTGGGCGCTACCTGCCTGAATACCGCGCCAGCCGTGCCAACGCCGGTGACTTCATGAGCCTGTGCATGAACCCGGAGTTCGCCTGCGAAGTCACGCTGCAACCGCTGGACCGTTATCCACAACTGGATGCGGCCATCCTCTTCTCCGACATCCTGACCATCCCCGACGCCATGGGGCAGGGCCTGTACTTCGAAACCGGCGAAGGCCCACGTTTCAAGAAGGTCGTCAGTACCCTGGCCGATATCGAGGCCCTGCCGATCCCGGATCCGCACAAGGACCTGGGTTACGTGATGGACGCGGTCAGCACCATCCGCCGCGAGCTTAACGGCCGCGTGCCGCTGATCGGCTTCTCCGGCAGCCCCTGGACCCTGGCCACCTACATGGTCGAAGGCGGCTCGTCGAAGGACTTCCGCAAGACCAAGGCGATGCTCTACGACAACCCGCAAGCCATGCACCTGCTGCTGGACAAGCTGGCGCAGTCGGTCGTCAGCTACCTCAACGGCCAGATCAAGGCCGGCGCGCAAGCGGTGCAGATCTTCGACACCTGGGGCGGCAACCTGTCGGCGGCGGCCTACCAGGAGTTCTCCCTGGCCTACATGCGCAAGATCGTCAGCGGCCTGATCCGCGAGCATGAAGGGCGCAAGGTGCCGGTGATCCTGTTCACCAAGAACGGCGGCCTGTGGCTGGAAAGCATTGCCGACGCCGGTGCCGACGCCCTGGGCCTGGACTGGACCTGCGACCTCGGCGAAGCGCGCCGGCGGGTCGGCAACAAAGTCGCCTTGCAAGGCAACATGGACCCGACGGTGCTCTACGCCAAGCCGGAAGCGATCCGTGCCGAAGTCGGGCGTATCCTCGCCAGCTACGGCAAGGGCAGCGGCCATGTGTTCAACCTTGGCCACGGCATCACCCCGGAAGTCGACCCGGAGCACGCCGGCGCTTTCCTGCGCGCGGTGCACGAATTGTCGGCGCAGTATCACCAGTGATCGCGACCCGATAACCAGGCCCGGCATTCGCCGGGCCTTTTTTTTGCGCCCGGGAAACGGCCTGGCGGATTAAGTTTCAATTCAGCCTGACTGGTTAATCTGGCGCTATCGAAACCCACATTGGATCACTGCCATGAAAACCCGTTACCTCGTTCTGTTGCTCGCTCCGCTGTTCAGCACCGCCGCCCTGGCTGTCGGCTACACCGGTCCTGGCGCCCAGGCCGTCACCAGCGTCGCGGCGGCCAACGATGCCGCGGACGATACGCCGGTGGTGTTGCAGGGCCATGTGGTCAAGAAGCTGAACAATGACGACAAGTACGAATTCAAGGATGCCAGCGGCACCATCACTGTCGAGATCGACGACGAAGACCTGCCGCCAGTGGCGTTCAACGAGAAGACCCAGGTCAGGCTGACCGGTGAGGTCGAGAAGGGGTTGATGAAGCGTGAGATCGACGTCGACCTGGTGGAGATCGTCAAGTAAGCCGATCGACAGTCTTCAGCTATCGCCATGCCGGCGACCGGCCCCTGCGTATGGATCGCGGGGGGTGGTCGCCGGCATGTTCGTTTAGCAACTACCGAGTGGCCAGTGGCGGCAGTTTGGCCAGCTTCAACGCCACCAGCAGCGCCACCAACAGCAGGGCGCTGATAAACAGGCCGATGCCGTTCCACCCGGCCATGTGCCAGAACACCCCGCCCGCCGTCCCGGCGATGCTCGATCCGGCGTAATAGCTGAACAGGTACAGCGATGAGGCCTGGCCCTTGGCCTTGAGGGCGCGCCGGCCGATCCAGCTGCTGGCGACCGAGTGGGCGCCGAAGAAGCCGAACGTGAAGATCAGCATGCCGATGATCACCACCGGCAACGCGCTGAGCATGGTCAGCGCGAGGCCGGCGAGCATCAGCGAGATGGTGGCCCAGAGCATTTTGCGCCGTCCCAGGCGGTCGGCCAGGGCACCGATTTTCGCCGAGCTGTAGATCCCCGACAGGTACACCACCGACAGCAGGCCGACGAAGGCCTGATCCATGTGATACGGCGCGGCCAGCAGGCGATAGCCGATGTAGTTGAACAGCGTGACGAACGCGCCCATCAGCACGAAGGCTTCGAGGAACAGCAGCGGCAGGCCGGCGTCGCGAAAGTGCATGACGAAGCCGTCCAGCAGGCTGCGCGGGTGCAGCGAGCGGGCGCGGAAGTTGCGCGATTCGGGGAGGATTCTCCAGAACACCGCCGCCGCGATCAGCGCCAGGCCGCCGATCACCAGCATTGCCGTGTGCCAGCTGACGAAGTCGATCAGCACCCCGGTGATCAGGCGACCGCTCATGCCGCCAATGGCGTTGCCACCGATGTACAGGCCCATGGCCAGGCCGATGTGCTGTGGGTGGATCTCTTCGCTCAGGTAAGTCATCGCCACCGCCGCCAGGCCGCTCAGGGACAGCCCTACCAGCGCGCGCATCAGCAGCACCCCGTGCCAGCTCGGCATCAGGGCGCTGGCGAGGGTGCACAGCGCGGCGGCGAACAGGGCGGCCACCATCACCGGTTTGCGGCCGATGCGGTCGGAAATCGGCCCGGTGACCAGCAGACCGATGGCCAGCAGGCCGGTGGCGACTGAGAGGATCAGGCTGCTTTGTGCGGCGTTGATGGAAAAATCCCGGGACAGCAGCGGCATCATCGGTTGTACGCAGTAGAGCAGGGCGAAGGTGGCGAATCCGCCGCAGAACAGCGCCAGCACCGTGCGCATGAACATTGGAGTGCCTTTTTCGATGTAGACCTCGTTCAGTTGCGCGACCACCTCATCGAGGGCGGTGGGAGGGAGTTCGTGGGCGAGTGGAGCGACAGCGGTTTTCACGGGGGACCTCGGGGGGAGCGCGGCCGGTCAGGCAATGGAAAAAAGCATATAGCTGGCTAATGTTTCTTTCCAATATATTGTTCGACCTGATTGATATGTTTTGCGACCTAATGAGGCGATCATGGAATTGCGTCACCTGCGTTACTTCATCGCGGTGGCCGAAGAGCTGCATTTCGGCCGCGCCGCCCAGGTTCTGGGCATCTCCCAGCCGCCCTTGAGCCAGCAGATCCAGGTGCTGGAGCAGGAGGTCGGCGCGCGTTTGTTCGAGCGTACCAATCGTCGGGTCGAGCTCAGCGAGGCCGGCAGGCTGTTCCTGGATGAGGCACGACAGGTGCTGGCTCAGGTCGACAAGGCCGCGGATGTGGCCCGCCGGGCGCAACGTGGGGAGCTGGGCGAACTGAAGATCGGCTTCACCTCGTCGGCGCCCTTCAACTCCAGCATCCCCCAGGCGATCTTCGCCTTTCGCCAGCGCTTTCCCGACGTGCACCTGAAGCTGCGGGAAATGAGCAGCACCCAGGTGGCCGAGGCGCTGCTGGACGAGTCGATCCAGGTCGGCATCATGCGGCCGTTGCCGCTGCCGGATTCCCTGAGCGTGGTGGAGTTGCTGCGCGAACCGCTGGTGGCGGTGCTGGGCTCCAAGCACCCGCTGGTGGCCGGCAGCGAAGCCGGCCTGGCGCTATCGGCCCTGGCCCACGAGCCCTTCGTGTTCTTCCCGCGCAGCTACGGCAGCGGCCTGTATGCGCAGTTGCTGACCCTGGCCCGGGATGTCGGCTTCACCCCGCACTTTGCCCAGGAAGCGGGCGAGGCCATGACCATCATCGGCCTGGTGGCGGCGGGGCTGGGTGTCTCGGTGTTGCCGGCGTCCTACCAGCGCATGCGCATCGACGGCGTGGTCTACCGACCGCTGCTGGACCCCGAGGCGGTCTCGGCGGTGTGGCTGGCGCAGCGCACCGACCAGCGCTCGCCAATGGCCAAGGCCTTTGTCGAACTGCTGACCCGCAAGGCCGAGTTGTAACCTGCTGGGTAGTATTCCGCGGGGTTCCGAAGGTGGACATCTCGGGTAACGGATCGGGTTTGCTCATCCGCCGGCCCATTGCGCAGACTCGGGTTCTTTGCGCGAGTATCACGGATGTCACTTCACTATCAGCCCAGGGAGGGCAGTGTCCTGATTTGTGACTTCAGAGGTTATGAAGTCCCCGAGATGGTCAAGGTCAGGCCTGTTGTGGTCATACGCAGGCACAGGAGCAACCGGCATCTGGTGACGGTCGTTCCCTTGAGCACCACCGCGCCTGACGTGGTGTTGGGGCACCATCTGCAACTTGCCAACCGCATGCAGGGGCGACCGTGCGTCTGCTGGGCGAAATGCGACATGCTTGCCACGGTCGGCTTGTCGCGACTCGATCGGATCAGGCGCAAAGACCGCCATGGCCGGCGAATTTACGAAGTCTTGCAACTTACAGACGAAGAGTTCGCCGCCATCAAAGCCGCTGTGCGCAAGGCTTTGGGGATCTAAGGTCAACCTTTCCCAGGAATAAGGCCAATGGCCACGGTTGCCGGGCGGCAGGCTTCGAGCGACACTGCGCACGTACCCGAAAGGGACTTGTGAGACTCTGAGGATCCTGGGCAACCAGCCATCGCAGAGCCAGACAGGCAGAGCGCGATGACAAGCCAGCCTGTTTGTGAAAGGGCGCCGAAAGGCGCCCTTTGTCGTTTCCGGGGGGATGGAAACCTGTTGGCGCCTTACTCCACCTTCGCCAGGTCACCGCGCAGCGCGACGCCTGCCATCAGGGCGCCCGCGTGGCATTCGTAGGTTTTCGCATCCTTGCGCTCGTTGCTCTTGTAGAAGCTGGCGATGTCGGTCACGGCATTGGCGCCGACTTTCTTGGCTGCCTGGTGCAGGGTGATCAGCGCCGATTGCAGGACCCATTCGCAGGCCACTTCGTCGCTCTTGTTGAAGGCGTTGGTCTTCTTGTTGGTGACCGCGCCGGCGCTGACCACCGTGACCTTGCCGGCTGGCTTGTTGCCGGCCAGGTAGAACTTCACGCTGCCGTCGATCTTGCCGGTGCTGATGGCTTCGGCGACGACCTTGTCGAACGGCAGGTACAGCGCGGTATCACGGGCCTGGCTGACGCCGGGCAGGGTGCAGAGCAGCAGGGTGGCGGCAGCGGCCAGGGTCTTCAGTTGCATGGTGGTCTCCTTGACATAGAAAGGGGGGCGGCGGCTGGCGCTCAATTAGGCGCGGCAATCGCCTGGGCCGAGCTGGACAGCTGTTGCGCGGTCCGCTCGTTCTGGTTGTCCTTCAGCTCGCGCAGGATGCCCTTGTCCAGCAGCCGCACCCAGCGGATGTAGTTCTTGTGGATCTTGCCGTCCGCGTAGTTCATGCCACGGCTGTCGCGGTAGAGGATCTTGTAGTGGGTCGGTGTGTACTGGATGTCGATTTCCACGTGGTACTGCTCGCGCACGGTGATCTCGGCCTGGATCAGCTCCGGGCTGATGCGCTGCACGGTCCACTTGCGGGCGACCAGGTTTTTCAGGATCGCCTGTTTCATTTCCTCGTGGTCGGCCTTGAGGGTGGCGGGCAGGACCCGGTCCGGGGTGTACATGCGCTTGCTGGTGCACGAGACACAGGTCAGCAGGGCCAGCACGATCAGGCAGGCGCGAGGCAGGGAGGACATTCCATTTTCTCCGGGGGTAACGTCATTGAGGCCAGCGGCGGAAAATCAGCGAAGTGTTGACGCCGCCAAAGGCAAAGTTGTTGTTCATCACGTATTCGCAGCTCATCTGCCGGAATTCGCCGCGCAGGTAATCCAGCTCGCCGCAACGCGGGTCCACCGTGTCGAGGTTGAGGGTGTGCACATAGAGGTCGCGGTTGAGCATCTCGATGCTGAACCAGGACTCCAGCGCGCCACAGGCTCCCAGGGTGTGGCCGAGGAAACTCTTCTGCGAACTGATGGGCATCCGGCTGCCGAACAGGCTGCTGGTGGCCAGTGTTTCGGCAATGTCGCCCTGTTCTGTAGCGGTGCCGTGGCCGTTGACGTAACCGATGGCCGAAGGCTCGAGGCCGGCGTCTTCCAGGGCCAGCTCCATGGCCCGGCGCATGGTGGCCTGCTCCGGACGGGTGGTGTGCTGGCCATCGGCGTTGCTGCCGAAGCCGACGATCTCGGCATGGATATGCGCGCCACGGGCCAGGGCGTGCTCCAGCTCTTCGAGCACCAGCATGCCGCCGCCCTCGCCGATCACCAGGCCGTCGCGGTCGCTGTCGTAGGGCCGTGGGCTGGTGTGCGGGGCATCGTTTTTCAGGCTGGTGGCGTAAAGCGCGTCGAACACCATGGCTTCGGTCGGGCACAGCTCTTCGGCGCCGCCGGCGAGCATCAGCGGCAGGCGGCCGAACTTGATCGCCTCATAGGCGTAGCCGATGCCCTGGCTGCCGCTGGTGCAGGCGCTGGACGTCGGGATCAGGCGGCCGGTGAGGCCGAAGAAGATGCTGATATTGGCCGCGGTGGTGTGCGGCATCATGCGCACGTAGGAGTTGGCGTTGAGGCCTTCGGCCACCGAGTTCAGCAACATGTTGCCGAACGCCTTGATCTCGTCGGTGCTGCCGGTGGACGAGCCACAGGCCACGCCCATGCGCCCGTCCTTGATCGACTCGTCTCCCAGCAGGCCGGCATCGGCCAGGGCTTGCTCGGCGGCCCCCACCGCGAGCCGCGACACCCGGCCCATGCTGCGCAGCTGCTTGCGGGTCCAGTGCGCCGGTACCTTGAAGTCGTCCACGGGGCCGGCCAGGCGGGTATTGAGCTCGCTGAAGCGATCCCATTCGTCCATCCGGCGAATGCCGCTGCGGTTGGCGCCGAAGTTGGCGACGATGGTGTCCCAGTCGCTGCCCAGCGAAGTGATGCCGGCCATGCCGGTGACGACCACACGTTTCATCAGACCAGGCCTCCGTTGACCGCCAGCACCTGGCGGGTGATGTAGGCGGCCTCGGCGGACATCAGGAAGTTCACCGCGCCGGCGACTTCCTCCGGGGTGCCCATGCGCTGGGCCGGGATCATCTTCAGCAGCTCGTCCACCGGCACGTTCTCGTCGAGCATGGCGGTGTCGATCAAGCCTGGCGCCACGCAGTTGACGGTGATCTTGCGTTTGCCCAGCTCGATGGCCAGGGCCTTGGCCGCGCCGATCAGGCCGGCCTTGGAAGCGCTGTAGTTGACCTGGCCACGGTTGCCGACCTGCCCGGACACCGAGGCGATGCAGACGATGCGCCCGGCCGCGCGGCGCCGGATCATCGGCATGATCAGCGGGTGCAGCACGTTATAGAAACCGTCGAGGTTGGTACGCAGCACGGTGTCCCAGTCGTCTTCGCTCAGGGCCGGGAACGCGCCGTCGCGGGTCAGGCCGGCGTTGAGCACCACGCCGTAGTAGGCGCCATGGGCTTCCACGTCGGCTTCGAGAGCGGCCTTGCAGCTGGCGCGGTCGGTCACATCGAATTGCAGGATGCGCGCCTGGCGCCCCAGGGCCTCGACTTCGGCCTGCACGGCCTCGGCTTCGCCGCGGCCACTGCGGCAATGCAGGATCAGGTCATAGCCGGCCTGGGCCAGGCGCAGGGCGATGGCACGGCCGATACCGCGGCTGGAGCCGGTGACCAATATGGATTCAGTCATGGCTGGACTCCTGTTGATAAAGCGGGTGATTCGTTCAGGTAGCTGTCCGCCTGTGGCGGACAGAACACGTTGAGGCGGGCGACGGCCTGAATGCCGGGGGCACTCAGGCGGCATTCGAATATGCCCATGCCGTTGTCGTCTTGCAGGGAGCGCAAGGCGTGAATCTGCAGTTCGCTGCCGGCGGGGAAGTGTTCCACATTGCATTCGAACTTGCGCGTGCCGAGCAGGAACCCCAGCTCGACAGCCTGGCCTTTCTGGCGCGCATGGCAACCGGCGTAGGCGGCGACGCTCTGGGCCATCAGTTCGATGCCGACCCAGGCCGGCAGGCTGCCGTCGGCACGGTTGAACAGGCCATCGGGCTTGACGGTGAGGCGGGTGCGGATCTGCTCTTCATCGAACCCCAGGACCTGATCGATCAGGATCATGTCGCCCGCGTGGGGCAGCAGTTCGGCGAGCGGCCAGTTAATCATGGGGCGTCTCCGATAATCAGGCTGACGTTGTTGCCGCCGAAGGCAAAGGAGTTGCTCATCAGGCAGCGCGGAGCGTTCTGCTCCAGACGTGTAGTGGCGGTGACCCAATGCAGCGGCGGCAGTTGCGGGTCGGCCTGGGCGTCCCAGACATGGGGCGGCAGGGCATGTGCGGCGTTGTCGCTGGACAGGCTCAGCCAGCAGAACGCCGCTTCCAGGGCCCCGGCGGCGCCCAGGGTATGGCCGCTCATGGGTTTGGTCGACGAGCAAGGCACACCGGCCGGGAACAACTGGTCGACCGCCAGGCTTTCCATGGCGTCGTTGTGCTGGGTGGCCGTGCCATGCAGGTTCAGGTAGCCGATCTGTGCGGCGTGCAGGCCGGCGTTGTGCAAGGCCTTCTGCATGGCTTGCAGGGCGCCGCGGCCACTGGGTTCGGGGGCGGAAATATGGTGCGCGTCGGAACTGGCGCCGCCGCCGAGCAAGGCGATCGGTTGCGCGCCGAGGGTTTCCTTGCTCATCAGGAACAGCACGGCGGCTTCGCCGATATTGATGCCGTCGCGGTTGACCGAGAACGGATTGCAGCGCTGCGCGGACACCGCCTCCAGGGCCGAGAAACCGTTGAGGGTCAGCTTGCACAGGCTGTCGACGCCACCGCACAGCACCGCGTCGCACAGGCCCAGGTCGAGCAGGCGGCGGGCGCTCATCAGCGCCCGGGCGCTGGAGGTGCAGGCGGTGGAAATCACATAGGCCGGGCCACTGAGGTCGAGCCAGTCGGCGAGAAAATTCGCCGGCGCGCCGAGTTCCTGCTGCCGGTAGTCGTAATCGGCCGGGAAGTGCCGGTCGCGCAGGTAATGGGCGATGCCGCGGCTGGCTTCGTCGATGCCCGAGGTGCTGGTGCCGAGGACGATGCCGATGCGGCTGTGGCCGTAGCGGGCGATGGCCCGGTCGATGTCGCCACGGATCTGCTGGGCGGCCTCCAGCAGCAGCTGGTTGTTGCGGCTGCCCTGCTGCCTCAGCGGCGGCGGAATGCTCGCCAGCGGCCCCTGGACGGCGGCGACGGGCACGCTGCGCTCCGGCACCCAGCCGGCTTCGGCGCGCATGCCGGAGCAGTCGCCGGCAAACAGGCTGCGGGCCACTTGCTGCTTGTCGCGCCCAAGGGCACAGATCACCCCGAGGGCATTCAGGTAGGCCGTCATGAGGCGTTCTCGGCGGTCAGCGGGCTGATGTGGTAGTGCAAGCCACGAGGCAACTCCAGACGGAAATCCAGAGCCTGGCGATAGCGGACCTGCCAGTGCGGGACGAGGTCACGCTGCGCGCCGTGCTGCCGGGCGGCTGGATAATTATCTCGCAGTTCGCCCGCGGGCGTCAGGGCGAACAGCAATGCGGCGAACAGTTCGCGGGCCTCCGGGTTCGGCGGCAACAGGCCGTCGGCCTGCCAGCGACCGGCGATCAGTTGCTGGCGCGCCAGGGGAATGCCCAGCGGGTCGATCAGCGACCAACGGATGCCCGGCCCTTCGGCCTGGATCACCAGCAGCCAGTCCTGGCGCTGTCCGGCCTGTTGCCGCTCGACGTGCAGTTGCAGCGGCAGGGCCAGGCTCGGGGTTTTCTCGGGCAGCGGCGGCTGGCTGGCGCAGGCGCTCAACAACAGCAGGCAGCCGACGAGCAGGGCACGGATCATCCAGCGGCACCTTCGTGCAGGGGTTTGCGGGCGACCACATTGACCAGGGTTTCTTCCCGTTGGCCAAAGGGTTTCGGGCGGCGCAGGCCGAAGCGTTCGAGCAGCCCGAAATCCTTGGCACGGCTCCACCACAGATAGGGATAAGACACATTGCGCGGGGTGAATTCAAAACCCTGTCGGCGGATCATTTCCAGGTACTGCGCGGCGCTTTTCTGCACGTGCATCGGGTGGCGGAACAGCCAGCGGATCACCCAGGTGTCGATGTAGGCCTCGGTGGATTCGGCGAACAGCAGGTAACCGCCCGGCTTGAGCACGCGAAAGAACTCGGCCAGGGCCTTTTCCTGTTCCACCAGGTGGTGAAAGGTCTGGTGGCAGAACAGCAGGTCGACGCTGGCATCGGCCACGTCCAGGGTCGCGCAGTCGCTGCCGATCAGCTCGACCTGCAAGCCCTGGCGCGCCGCTTCTTCACTGCTGAGCCTGAGGCTGTGCGGGTCGGCGTCCAGGCCGATCAGGCGCCGCGGGGCGAACACTTGGCGCAGGTACTGGAACGATTTGCCCTGGCCGCAGCCGGCATCCAGCAGCACCGGGTTGCTCGGCGGCTGGTTGTCGAACAGGCGGCGCAGGTCGTTGATCGCCACCCGCAGCACATGGTGCTGCCAGGTATGGCTGCGCAGGAACCAGAAGCCGAAGCGGGTTTCCTCGACGTAGCTGGCGCTCAGGTACTGCGGCTGGGCGTCGCTCATGGAGCCTCCATGGCGCAGATTTCCGAGAGCATGCGCAGCCGGCGCTTGGGTTCGCTGACGAACGGGTTGCGTTCGTCCCAGGCATAACCGGCGAGGATCGAACTGATCATCCGGCGAATTTCCGGTGAGCTGCCCGGGTGGTAGATCACGTCCTGGAAGGTGCCGGCGTACCAGCCTTCGACGTAGCAGCGGAAGGTGTCGACGCCGCGCTTGAGGGGGGTGGCGAATTCGCTTTCCCAATCCACGCTTTCGCCCTGCAACTGCCGATGCAGCACGGCGGCGGCCATGCTCGCCGAACGCATGGCGATGGTCACGCCGGAGGAGAACACCGGGTCGAGGAATTCCGCGGCGTTGCCCAGCAGTGCGAAGCCCGGGCCGTGCAGGGTCTTGACGTTGGCCGAGTAGCCGCCGATGGCCCGCGCCGGGGTGTCCCAGACGGCGTTGTGCAGGACCTTGGCCAGGCTCGGGGTTTCCTCGATGAAACCACGCAGGCACTGGTCCAGGTCGTCGCCACGGCCGTCGAAATGCTCCTTGGCCGCCACCACGCCGACCGAGCAGCGGCCGTTGCTGAACGGGATGGTCCAGAACCACACATCGCGTTTGCTGGGGTGAGTGGTGATGAGGATCTTTTCCCGTTCGAAAGCCGGGCTGTCGATACGGTCTTCAATGTGGGTGAACACCGCCTGGCGGACCGGGAAGTTCGAGGGCGCCTCCAGGTCCAGCAGGCGTGGCAGCACGCGGCCGTAGCCGCTGGCGTCGAGGACGAAGTCCGCTTCCACGCGGTATTCGCTGCCGTCTTCGCGCAGCACCTGCAACTGCGGCCTGGCCAGGTTGAAGTCGGCGCTGACGATGGCCTCGCCATAACGCACTTCAACGCCTTGCAGGGCGGCCTGATCGGCCAGCAGCTTGTCGAAGTCGGCGCGTTGCACCTGAAAGGTGGTGGGCTTGCCCTCGCTGAAGGTGTCGCCGAAATCAAAAGCGCTGTAGCGCTCGCCCCAGGCGAAAGCGGCGCCGTTCTTGCGCTGGAAGCCCGCGGCGTTGACCGCCTCGAGCATGCCGGCCTCTTCGACGAAATCCAGGCAGTGGGACAGCAGGCTTTCACCGATCGAAAACCGTGGGAAATGCTGGCGCTCGACGATCAGCACGTCGTGGCCTTTGCCCTTGAGCAGCGCGGCGGCGATGGCGCCCGATGGGCCAGCGCCGATCACCACAATCTGGCGGCGTTCCATTTCAACTGTTGGCACTGGGGCTCCTTGCCGGTTCGGCGATGTTCGGGTTCAAAGGGACCAAAGGTGTTCGGTGCAGCCCGGCCAGGGCCGGCATCAGAGTGGCGATCAGGCCCATGAGCATCAGCGCGAAGTACAGCGCCGGGCTGATCAGCTGTTGTTGCAGCAGCAGGTTGAGAAAGACGATCTCGCTCAGCCCGCGAATGTTCAGCAGCAGGCTTTCCCGCCAGCGGCTGGCGCCCTTGAAGGAGGCGCCGGCCCAGCCCAGGCCGAGCCAGTTGCCGAGCAGCTTGCTGGCAATCGGCAACAGCAGCAAGGCCCCCAGCTGCACCCAGCCGAGGCTGTCCATGGCGCTGTGCACGTTGATCTGCACGATGCCGAACGTAAGGATCAGCGGGATGGCGATAAAGGTCTGCAAACGGCTCATCCAGGCCGCCTTTAACGGCAGCACCAGCGGCACCTTGAGGGCGGCCATGCACAGCAGGTAGCCGATGCCGAAAATCAGCGCGTTGAGCTTGTAGTGCTCGGCCACCACCAGCAGGCCGAAGAAACCCAGGCTGTGCAGCAGCGGCTGGCGCAGGCCGAGGCCGCGCAGGAGCAGCGGCAGGCAGGCTCCGGCCAGCGGTAGCAGCAGGCTGCTCAGGTGCAGGCTGCCCTGGGCGACGCCGAACAGGGTCCAGCAACTGAGGTCGATGAGGATCGCGGTCTGTACCAGGCGTCGGGTGGCCAGCGGCGGGTAGTCGATGTGCCGCAGGTACAGGTACAGCACCGGAATCGCAGTAATGGCGAACAGCAGGCCGACCGCCAGGGAACTCAGCCAGGGTTGCGCCGGCAACAGCCAGATCGCCGTGGCCAGGCCGCAGGCGAAGGGAATGGCGAAGCTCGGCAGGGCGATCTTCAGGCTCTGGCGGTCCAGGCGCAGGTCGATCACATCGCTGAGGATATGCCCCAGCAGCAGGGCGAAACTCAAGCCGTAGAGGTTCTTCAGCCAGGTCGGCGAGACCAGTTGGGCGCCACTCAGCTGCCAGTGTGGTTCGATCCAGAACAGCATCAGCAGCGGCAGGCCGAAGGTCGCCAGCAGCAACTGGCTGACGATCGGGATCAGGCCGAAACGGCTGCCGATACGGGTGGCGAGCGCGAACAGCAGCAGCGCCATGAGCCAGAACAGGGCGGTCATCACAGGACGGGCTCCGTAACGGGCTGGCGATGGCGCTGGCGACCGGCCCAGGGCGCCAGGATAAAACTGAAGGCCAGGCCCAGGCTCACCGACAGGCCGAAGTTGCTGACCGCCGGGGTGCTGGAAATCGCCAGCAGGCCGAACGACAGCCAGGTGGTCAGCGCTGCAAGTAAGGTGCCGAGCAGGCTCACGGCGGCCCCGCCGACCTGTTCGCGCATGAGGATGGCGTAGTCGACGCTGATGGCGGTCACCAGCAACAGGCCGAACAGGCTGAACAGGGTCAGCGGTTGCCCCAGCCAGCCCAGGCTGGCGAGGCTGCACAGGGCTGCCAGCAGCGGCAGGGCGACAAGGCGCAGGGCGCCACCGAGGCCGAACGGCAGGATCAGCAGCAAGACGATCAGCCCGCAGGAAGCGAGCTTGAGCTCGGCGGCGCTGACCTGGGTGGCGGCGAACACTTGGTTCAGGTCGCCCAGGCGGTCTACCAGTTGTACCCCCGGCAGATCCTGCGCCTGTATCCGCAGCAACTGCGGGTTGTTCAGCCCCTGCAGGCTGACCATCGTCGCCACACCGTTATCGGTGGGGCCCAGCCACAGGGTGCGGTAAGGCTCGGCCAGCGGGCCTTGCAGGGCGCTGTCGATGTCTTCGTTGGGCAGCGCGCGCAATTGCGCGAGTTCCGCGTTCAGGGCCGTGACCGGGACTCCGAGATCCAGCAGCGGCTGCCAGTGCCGCGGCAGCGCGTCCAGGGCCTGGCGCAGGCGCTGTTGCTCGCTGGGCAGGCTCACCAGCTGGTTGAGCGACAGGTAGCCCTGGAGTTTCTCCAGGTTGACCAGTTGCTCCAGGCGCTCGCTCAGGGCGCCGAGGCGTTCGAGCAGATGTGGCTGATCGGCGCCGCGCACCAGGAAGAACTGGCTGGTGGGCTGGTAGCCGGTGATCCGCGCGATGGCCTGGGCTTCGCTCTGCAGTTGTGGCGGCGCGCCGATCCACTGGCGGATATCGTTTTTGCTCTCGAGTTGCCACAGGCCGCCGGCGCAGAAGGCGATCACCAGCGCCAGCAGCCAGGGGCTGGACACGCGCTTGAGCAACTGGGTGCGCAGGTTCAGCAGCCACTCGGCTACCCGTAGCGGCCATTGCGCCGGTTGCAGCTCGACGCCGCGCAGCAGCGCCGGCAACAGGCACACCGCGCTCAGGTAAGCACCCAGCAGCCCGGCGGCGGAGAACACGGCAATCTGGGTCAGGGCCGGGAACGGCGTCCAGGCCAATGCCAGGTAGCCGATGCAACTGGTGGCCAGGCTCAGGCTCAGCCCCGGCAGGGTCAGGCGCAGCGCCGGCCAGCTGTGCCAGGGGCGCAGGCTCCAGCTCTTGGACAGGTAGTGCAGCGGGTAGTCGACGGCGACGCCGATCAGGCTCGAACCCAGCACCAGGGTCATCACGTGCATATGGCCGAAGAGGGCGACGCAGGCCACCGCGCCGAACAGCATGCCCACCAGCACCGGCACGAACGCCAGCAACACCCGCCAGCGCCGGAAGGCCAGCAACAGCAGCAGGAGGATGCCGACGGTGGCGCCGCCGCCGACCCAGGTGATCTCGCGGGAGGCCTGTTGCTGGCCGTTGGCGGCGTAGAGCAGGCCGCTGGCGGCCAGCAGCTGGACGTCGGCCTCGGCGGCCTGTTCGCGGCTGTGCTGGAGCAGGGCCGCCACTTGCAGCGGCAGTTGCATGTCGAAGGCGTTGCCGGTGGTGCGCGCCCGCAGCAGCACCCAGCTCTTACCGTCGGCATCGGCGACCAGGGTGCCGCTGCCGATGTCCAGTTGCACCGCGCCACGTTGCGGCTGGCTGTTCTGGATGCGTCCGGTCAGGCCCAGCCAGTCGTCCTGGCTCGGGACCAGGCTGAAACTGTTGAAGGGGTCGAACAGCGCCTGGACGCGTTGCTGGATAAAGGCGTTGGGGTGCTCGATCAACTGCTGGCGGTCGGCGGCGCCAAGCATCGCCAGGCGCCCTTGCAGCAATTGCGTGCGCAGCGCCGGCAGGTCGGCCTGCAGGTTCCACTGGACCTTCTCGAACAGCCCGCTGGCCTGCCACTGCTCACCCAGGCGCTGGGCCATGGCGATGGCCTGCTGGCGCTCGGCGTGACCCACCAGCACCAGCATTTCGCGGTTCAGCGGCTCCTGCATGCGTTGCTCGGCCTTGAGCTCCAGGGCATCGGGGTCGGTGCCCGGCACCAGCTCCATGAGGTTGGCCGACAGCGGCGCGCCATGACGCCATTGCCAGCCGGCCAGGGCCAGCACGGCCACCAGCAGGAGCAGGAACAGCCGCGGCCACCAGCGTTCACTCGGCAAAGTCATGTTGCTCCGCGTCGCTCAAAGGCTGGTTGCTGATGCTGTCGTGCATCTTCAGCACGGTGCTGTCGCCCTGGGTTTCCAGCAGCTCGATGCGCTGCACCAGTTCGCCACCGTCGATGTTGATCTGGTTGAACACCTGCTTGAGCAGCAGCGAACGTGGGGTCAGGGTCAGTTTCCAGGCCTTGGCGTCGCCGGCCAGGGCCAGCTCGAAGTCCCGTTGCAGGCCGCTGCTGTCGCCTTGCAGCACGGCGAGGAACAGGCGGTTCTGTTCGGCCCCGGCGCTCTTGTTCGGCAGCATTTGCCAGCCGCTGCCGTCCCGGCGGGCGATGCCTTGGCCGGTGATGCGGTAGTCCTGTTGCAGCGGTGTTTTCAGCAGCCACAGCAGGCCATGGTTTTTCGCCAGGACGAAGCTGCCCTTGCTGGTCAGCGGCTGGGGCAGGGCGCGCAGGTGTTTCTCCTGGACGAAGCTGCCGTGGATCACCTCGGGCTTGGCCAGCTGGTCGCTGAGCTGTTGCAGGTCGAAGGCATTGGCCAACGAGCTGAAGCCGAGCGCCAACAACAGGCCCAACAGCCTGTAGCCGCTGCCGCCTGGCTGCGATCGATTGTGCAGCGGGCGCCCGGCGTTATCGGCCTGGCATCGTGGGCTCAGATTTTGCGGCTGCTGCGCAGCCGATCGCAGGCTGCGCCAGCGGCTACAGAGGTTACGAAGGCACAAGATCGGGCTCATGACAGAGCCTTCGTAACGGCGTCCACAAACACCTTGGGCGAGGCCAGTTGCATCTCGCGGCTGGCGATCTCCACCGCCACCTGCACCGAGCTGGCGCGGGTCAGGCGTTCGCCGGTTTCCAGGTCGCTGATCAGGTAGTTGATCTTCAGGCGGTTTTCCCACTCCACCAGGCTGGCGCGGACATTGAGCTTCTGCCCGAACACCGCGCCGCGCACATAACGCAGTTGTAGGTCGATCACCGGCCAGGCGTAGCCGGAATCGCGCATCTGCTGGTAGTTGTGGCCGAGCTTGTCGAGCAGGGCGCAGCGCGCCACTTCCAGGTACTTCACGTAATGCCCGTGCCAGACCACATGCATGGTGTCGACGTCGAAAAACGGCACCTGGATCTCAGTGTCCGCGTGCAGCACGCCCCGACTACGCATGCAGCCTCCAGTGTTGCTCGGCAATGCGTTGCAGGCACAGGCGCAGTTCGCCTTCCAGGGCGCGGTCCTCGATCACCGGCGGGAAGTCCTTGGCCAGCTCTTGGTGCATGGCGGCCAGGGCCGGCGGCAATGGCCGTGCATCCTCGGCCCGGCCACGCAGCCAGACGCCCTGGTTGGCGGCCAGCAGGGTAGCGGCGGCGACCTGTTCGGTCAGCTCCAGCACGCGGATCGCATCGCGGGCGGCGATGGTGCCCATGCTCACCTTGTCCTGGTTGTGGCATTCGGTGGAGCGCGAGAACACGCTGGCCGGCATGGTGTTTTTCAGCGCTTCGGCGGTCCAGGCGCTGGTGCCGATCTGCACCGCCTTGAAGCCGTGGTTGATCATGGCGCGGTCCGCCGGGGCGCCGGACAGGTTGCTCGGCAGGCCGTGGTTGTAGCGCTCGTCCACCAGCAGCGCGAGCTGGCGGTCCAGCAGGTCGGCGACGTTGGCCACCAGGTTCTTCAGGCTGTCCATGGCGAAGGCGATATGCCCGCCGTAGAAGTGCCCGCCGTGCAGCACGCGTTCGGCTTCGGCGTCGATGATCGGGTTGTCGTTGGCGCTGTTCAGCTCGGTCTCGATAAAACCGCGCAGCCAGCCCAGGCTGTCGGCCAGCACGCCCAGCACATGGGGCGCGCAACGCAGCGAGTAGCGGTCCTGCAGGCGGTGCAACGGTGCGGTCGGCGCATCGATGGCCAGGTCCTGGCGCAGCCAGGCGGCGACCTGCATCTGCCCCGGGTGTGGCTTGGCGGCGAACAGGCGCTCGTCGAAGTGCTCCGGGTTGCCCTGCAGGGCGACTACGTTCAGTGCGGTGATGCGCGTGGCCAGTTGCAGCAGGTAGTCGGCGCGGGCGAAGGCCAGGCAGGCCAGGCCGGTCATCACCGCGGTGCCGTTCATCAGTGCCAGGGCTTCTTTCGGGCGCAGCACCAGCGGTTCCCAGCCCAGCTCGCGGTGCACCTCGGCCGAGGTCCGGCGCTCGCCGCGGAACATCACCTCACGTTCGCCGGACAGGGTCGCGGCCACGTAGGACAACGGCGTCAGGTCGCCGCTGGCGCCCACCGAGCCTTCTTCGGGGATCAGCGGCAGGATGTCGTGTTCGAGGAACGCCTGCAGGCGCTCCAGCAGCTCCACGCGGACCCCGGACACGCCATGGCACAGCGACTGCAAGCGCGCTGCCAGCACCGCGCGGGTGGCTTGCGCGTCCAGCAGCTCGCCCAGGCCGCAGCCGTGGAAGGTGTACAGATGACGGGGCAGCGCCTCGACGTGCTGCAGCGGCACCGCGACCACGCAGGAGTCGCCATAGCCGGTGGTCACGCCGTAGATCACGCCTTCCTTGTCCAGCAGCGAATCGAGGAATTGCGCGCCCTTGGCGATGCGCTGACGGAATGCGCTGTCGCCTTGCAGTCGGGTCGGCGCCTGACGGTTGGCCAGGGCCAGCACGTCTTCGATGCGCAAAGGGAGTTCGCCGAAGGTTACCGGCTCAAGCGGATGCGTCGTCATCGGTCTTCCAGAAAGGGTAAAAGTTGAACCATTGTTGGGGCGCTTCGAGGCAGTACTGGCCCAGGCGCTCGGCGTAGCGGGCAGTCCACTGGGCGATGACCTGTTCGCGGTCGCTGCGCTTCCACGCCACGGCCTCGGTGAAGGGTTCGAGGAATACTCGATAGCGGCCATTGTTTTTCAGGCATAGCAGCAGGTTGACCGGGCATTTCAGCAGGCCCGCCAGCAGCCACGGCCCTTGTGGGAAAGGGGCCGGATGGCCGAGGAAATCCACCCGCACGTTGCGCCCGCCATGCAGCGGTACACGGTCGCCGGCAATCGCCAGCCATTCGCCACGATCCAGGCGCTGGCTCAGTTGCAGCATGACCGCCGGATCCAGCTCGCTGACCTGGACCAGCCGCAGGTTGGTGGCCCCGGCCTCGCCCAGCAGGCGGTTGAAACGCTCAGCGTGCTTGGTGTGCACCAGCACGTTCATGGTGACCTTTTCGCCTAGCTCGGCCAGGGCGCGGCAGACTTCCAGGTTGCCCAGGTGCGCGCCCACCAGCATCTGTCCGCGGGTGCCGCGCAACTGGTCGCGCAGCCGGGCCGGGTCGACGATCTCGATCTGTTCCAGGCGCAGTTTGCCGTTCCACACGTCGAGCTTGTCCAGCAGGGAGTCGGCGAATGCCATGAACTGGCCGAATACCCGCCAGTGGCTGGGGCGCAGCTCGGCCTTGCCGCTCCAGTCGGCGAGGCGCTGCTGGTACAACCAGGCGCTGTGGCGGGCGCCGCGGCCGAACAGGAAGAAATAGAACACGATGATGTACAGCACCGGGCTCAACACCCGGCGCCCGAGCACGCGCACGCCGAAGGCGGTGAGCTTCATCAGCCAGAAGCTGCCGCGCTCTTTGTGCTCTGCCCAATGTTGCTTGTCCTGCTTGTCGTGTAGCACCGTCATGCTTGCCACCGTCGCCAGAGGATCAGCGGCGCGCGCAGCAACATGCCGAAGAACAGCCGGGCGTGCATGCTGGAGATCAGCAGGTTGTCGTGGAACAGGCGAAAGTGCGAAAGGCCATCCGCCGGGTAACGGACCTGGGTCGGCAACCAGCGCATCGGCTGGTTGCGCCAGGACAGGCGCACCAGGATATCGGTGTCGAAATCCATGCGCTGGCCGATCTTCACCGAGTCGATCAGCGCCAGGATGGGCGGCAGGGGGTAGACCCGGAAGCCGCACATGGAGTCGGGGATCTGCAACGACAGGGTATTGATCCAGACCCAGACGTGGGTCAGGTAGCGCGCGTAAAAACGGCCCTTGGGCACGCTGGCGTCGTACTGTGGATAACCGCAGACCAGCGCTTCGGGGTGGGTGCGGGAGGTGGCGATAAAGTTATCCACATCGCGCAGGTCGTGCTGGCCGTCGGCGTCCACTTGCAGGGCGTGGCTGAAACCCAGGCGCGAGGCTTCGCGCAGCCCGGCCATGACCGCGCCGCCCTTGCCCTGGTTGACCGCGAGCTTGACCAGGAACACCTGTTCGCGCTCGGCCAGCTGTTCCAGCACGGCGGCGCAGGCCGGGCTGCTGGCGTCGTCCACCAGCACGCAGGGCAGGCCGCTGGCGAGCAGGGCCTCGACCACCGTCGGCACGGCGGCTTCATGGTTGTAGACCGGGATCACGGCGCAGGGGTTATGCATGGGGGTTGCCTCCCGGGCGTCCGCTGCGCGGCCGATCGCAGCCTTCGGCAGCGGCTACAAGAAGCCGCTGGGGGCTGCGCTTGCCTGGGGTCAATAACTTATCCACAGGCGTTCTCCAGCAGGATGCGGCCGCTGGAGCAGGCGGCGGTGTCATTGCGATAGGCGAAGTAGAGTTTGCCGCGCTCATGATCGAAGCGCAGGTGCAATTGCACCTGGTCGCCGGGGCGCACCAGTTGCTGGAACTTCAGCACTTCCATGCCGGCAAAGCGCCCCGGCAGATCGAGCAACTGCTGGCCCAGCGCCAATGCCCAGTCCACCTGGACCACGCCCGGCAGCACCGGGGTCTGGGGGAAGTGGCCACTGAAGTAGGCCAGGTCCGGTGGGATCGCCAGTTGCAGGCTCCATTCGCCGTCGGCCTCGAGCTGTTCCAGCACTTCCGGCGCCCGTGGGCGCGGGGCCAGCAGCAGGGCTTCGATGTCGGCCTGGGGCAGCTTGCCCTGACTGTTCAGGGGCAACTGGCGCAGCAGGCGCCAGCGGCGCGGCAGCGCCAGGGCCTCGCAATGCTGGCTCAGGTGCTGGCGCAGCGCTTGCGTGAGGGGCCGACGACCCTGATTGCGCAAGGCGTGTAGGCCTTGTTCGCTGAGGACCAGCAGCGCGCCGAGGGAAGCGCGGTTTTCCCGGACCACCCCAAGGCGCGCTTCGGCGACCCAGGCATGCCCGGCCAGGGCCTGTTCCAGCATCGGCAGGGAAATGCGTTTTTCTTCCAGCTTGACGATCCGGTCCAGGCGCCCGAGCAGCTCGAAACGCCCATCGGCGGCGATGCGCGCGGCATCGGCGGTGTGTTCGATATGCCCGGCCGGCAGGTAGGGCGAAGCGATCAGCAAGGCGCCGTCGCTGTCCTGGCTCAGCTCGACCCCGGCGAAGGCTTGCCACAGGCTGTCGCCCTGGCGCCAGGCGATGCCGCCGGTTTCCGAGCTGCCGAGGATCTCCGTTGGCCATTGTCCAAGACGCTGCTGCAGGCCTTGCGCGGCGTCGGCAGGCAGCGCACCACCGGAGGAAAACACCCGGCGCACCGGGCTCAGGGCCGGCCAGTCGAGGTTGTCGCCCATGCGCTTGAGCAAGGCCGGGCTGGCGACCCAGGCAAAGGCCGGGTGTTCGCGGCTGGCGCGCTGCAGGTCTTCCGGGAACGGCAACTGCCGACGCACGAAGGTGCGCCCGGCGCAGAGCGGCCAGAGCACACGGAACAGCAGGCCGTAGATATGCTGGGTGGCGACGCTGCCGATGATGCAGGCCTGGCCCAATCCCTCGCCCCACAGTTGCTCCAGGGCCTCGACTTCGTTGGCCAGCTGGCGCAGGGATTTGTCGATGCGCTTGGGTTCGCCGCTGGAGCCGGAGGTGCACAGGCTCAGGCGGCAGCCGTCGAGATCGAGTTCGGCGGCGGGCAATGGTGGCGAGTCGAAGTCGGCCAAGTGGGCATCGCCCGGCTGGTCGGTCAGCCACAGATCGACCTGGGTCGACCAGCGTTGCCGGGTCTGTGGTTGCAGGTCGGCGGGCAGCAGCACGCTGACCCCGGCGCGCCAGGCGCCGAGCAGGGCGATGGCCAGTTCGGCGGCATCTTCCAGGTGCAGGGCCAGGCGCTGTACGCCCCTGGCCTGCAAGCCCGCGGCCAGGCTCAGGGCCTGGTGCCGCAGGTGGCTGTGATCGAGTGCCGGTTCGACCGTGACGGCCCGTTCCGGCAACGACTTGAGCAGCAGCTGCTCAAGCTTTATCCAATTCATGCGCGGCCTCGTACGCGTTGTCGTAACAGCCATTCAATGGCAAACAGCAAACCCATCAACCCGTAGGAGATCAGGCCGTTGTACAACGTCCACCAGCTCAGCGGCGCCCATAGGGTCAGGGCCGCGGCGAGCAATCCGTTACAGAGGAAAAACACACTCCAGGCGACAGTCACCTGGCGGGTATAGCGAATCGCCTTTTCCGGCAGCGCAGGCTCGCTGAGGCGGGCCAGGCGTTCAGCCACCGGCGGGCCGTATTTCAGGCTCAGGCCGAACAGCGTGAGCATGAAGCCGCTGATCAGCACCGGGTACCAGCGCAGTAACAACGGGTTATCGAACAGCGCCAGCAGCAGGCAGAAGGCCAGGGCGGCGCCCGCCATCCACAGGCTGCCGGGACGCCGTTCGCCGGTCAGGGCCCGGGCCAGCCACAGGCCGCCGAGCAACAGGCCGAACTGCCATGGCGCGAAATGCTCCATGCCGAAATACACCGCAAAGGGATACAACAGGCCCGCCAGCAGCAGGCCAAGGCCGATCAGCCGGCTCATGCGGCCGGCTGGACCAGACGGTATACCGCCTCGACCACGTCATTGACGGTACGCACCGACTTGAATTCCTCGGCGGCGATTTTCTTGCCGGTCTTGCGCTTGATGTGATCGATCAGGTCGACGGCGTCGATGCTGTCGATTTCCAGGTCTTGATACAGGTTGGATTCCAGGCTTACGCGTTCCGGTTCCAGTTCGAAGAGTTCCACCAGGGCATCACGCAGGGTGTTGAAGATGTCGTCACGAGTTTGCATGGTCCGGTCTCAAGCTGCCTGTTTTGCAGTGACGAACGCCGCAAGGCTCGCCACGTTGGTGAAGTGATTGCGGGTGTCCTTGGCGTCGGCGTCGATCTTGATGCCGTAGCGTTTCTGGATCGCCAGGCCCAGCTCCAGGGCGTCGACCGAGTCCAGGCCCAGGCCTTCACCGAAGAGCGTCTGCTCGTTGCCGATGTCTTGCACGCTGATGTCTTCGAGGCCCAGGGCGTCGATGATCAGCATTTTAATTTCCTGGTGCAGATCGCTCATCTTCGGCGAGCTCCTTAATGAAGTAGTGATGCAAATAATCGTTGAGCTTGCGCGAGGCCTGCGGTGCGGGGCCTTGGGCGGCAAAGGCATACGGGTCTATATCGGCTCCGACGCGAAAACTGAAGTGCACGCGGCGCATCGGGATGCGATACCAGGGTTCGGCCTTGGTCAGGGTGGTCGGGCTGACCTTGATCACCACCGGGGTGATGATTCTCGCACCCCGCAAGGCGATTGCCGCGCCCCCCCGATGAAAGGCCGGCGCCTGGCCCGGCGGGGTTCGGGTGCCCTCGGGGAAGATCACCAGGGTCTGGCCGTTGCGCAGGGCTTCGCCGGCGGCGTCGAGCATGTCCATGCTGCCGTCGTTGCTGATGTATTCGGCTTCGCGTATCGGGCCGCGGGTAAAGGGGTTCTGCCACAGGCTCTGCTTGACCACGCAGTTGGCGTTGCGCACCAGGCCGATGAGAAAGACCACGTCGATCAGCGATGGGTGGTTGGCAATGATCATTTGTCCGGGGCGGCCGAGCTTTTGTGCGCCTTCGACTTCATAGGTCAGCACGCCGCTGCGGGCCATGAAACGGATGAACAGCCAGAACAGCCGGCCGATGGTGCGACGCGCGCGCTGGCGATGCGCTTCGGCGTTGCCGGGCAGGCAGGCGAGCAGCGGGAAAATCGCCAGGCGCAGGCACAGGCCGCCCAGGCCGAACAAGGCAAAGCTTGCTGCGGTGGCGACCAGGCGCCAGTAGTAGGCGTCGCGGGGCTTTGTATTTACAGGTTGCGTTGCCAGTTCCATACACGGTTCTTCCAAGCATGTTGGCAGGAGGTCTGCTCGCCGAGCAGGGTACGCAAGAGATTCAGGGCATGGGGCCACTCGGCGCGCGGCGCTCCCTCGGTGGCGGTGCCGAGCGTCAGTTGCCACTGTTGGCCGGGGGTCAGCAACAGGCCGACCGCATAGGGGAAGGGCACGTCGTCGATCCAGGTGGCATAGGCGGCGGGCGGCTGCTCTTCGGTGACCACCAGCAGCACCGCCGGGGCGCCTTCCTCAAGCAGCGCCGCGGCCTCTAGCATGCCGTGTTCGAGGCCGTCGCCGGCGGCGGCGAGGGCGGTCATTTCGCTGGTTTCGCCACACATGATCGACCACAGGCCGATCACCGCGTTGTGCACCGAGAGGCTGAACTGGGTCGGGGACAACGGCTGGTCGGCCGCCAGGTCGCTGAGGATGTCGAAGGTGCGCGGCGTTTCGCCATGCCGGGAAATAAAGACCAACGGTAGCTGTTCCAGGCCTTCGGCCAGCGGCCAGCCCACGCTGAAGGCCATGCGGGCCAGACGGCTGAGGCGCCGGCGCTGCATGGCCGGTAGAAACGACACGTCCGGGGCCGCATCACTGCTCTGGAGCACGACCGGTTGTCGGCTCCAGGCCTGCCAATCGTCCACGCTTTCGAGCCCAGGGGCCCACGCGCGCCATTGGGCGATGTTGAAGTTGATCACTTGAAAAATCATCCCGCCCCTGCGGGCTTACTTGACGTGGTCAGGCGTTTCGATCGCAGACTCACCTGCCACGGAGCTACAGCCGAGTGGCGCGCATTATCCCGGTGTGACTGGCTTGTAGCAAACATTGGTTATGTTTCGCTCAGTGAAAATGACCCGCTCGACAGCACAAAAGTGTCATTTGGCCATTATCGAATGGTACAGGTCGGGAGCGCGGGGGCTTTACAAGAAAGTCTAGGCTGATTCTGGCCACTGGAACTGGTTTGGCGGTCCGCCGTCAGCGAGGTAGCGAAGCGGCGGTACTGGCTACTACACTCGGTGATCTTTGATGCAGGGAGGTTCTGACATGCGGCGCGTGGTGTTCAATCAGAAAGGGGGAGTCGGCAAGTCGAGCATTGCCTGCAATCTGGCGGCCGTGAGCGCCAGCGAGGGGTATCGCACGCTGCTGGTGGACCTGGATGCCCAGGCCAACTCCACTCAATACCTCACCGGCCTGACCGGCGACGACATCCCCATGGGGATTGCCGACTTCTTCAAGCAGACCCTGTCTTCCGGACCGTTCTCGAAGAAGAATCAGGTCGATATCTACGAAACGCCGTTCGACAACCTGCATGTGGTGACGGCCACCGCCGAGTTGGCGGATCTGCAGCCCAAGCTTGAGGCGAAGCACAAGATCAACAAGCTGCGCAAACTGCTGGACGAGTTGGCCGAGGACTACGACCGGATCTACCTGGACACCCCGCCGGCCTTGAACTTCTATGCGGTTTCGGCGCTGATTGCCGCCGATCGCGTATTGATTCCCTTCGACTGCGACAGCTTTTCCCGCCAGGCGCTGTACGGCCTGCTGGCGGAAATCGAAGAGCTCAAGGACGACCACAACGAGGATTTGCAGGTCGAAGGCATCGTGGTCAACCAGTTCCAGGCCCGCGCCAGCCTGCCCCAGCAAATGCTCGATGAACTGATCGCCGAGGGCCTGCCGGTATTGCCGGTGTACCTGGCCAGTTCGGTGCGCATGCGCGAATCCCACCAGGCCAGCCTGCCGCTGATCCACCTCGACCCCCGGCACAAGCTGACCCAGCAGTTCGTCGACCTGCACAACCTGCTGGAAAGCGCCTGACCTTCTTCCGTAGGAGCGGGGCCTGTCCGCGATGAGTGCCTGACATTCAACATCGTCGTCGGCTGTCAGACCGTTATCACGGGCAAGCCTCGCTCCTACAGTTCAAGGCGATTTCGATAGCGGTCAGATGCCCTGGCTGCGCAGCCAGCTCATCAGTTGCGGTAACGGGAAGGCACCACTCTGGCGTGCCACTTCCCGTCCGTTCTTGAACAGAATCAGGCTCGGAATCGAGCGAATTCCCAACTGCGCCGACAATTGCTGGTTGGCCTCGCTGTCGAGCTTGGCCAGCCGGCACTTGCCTGCCAATTGCGCCGCCGCCTGCTCGAACACCGGCGCGAAGGATTTGCACGGCCCGCACCAATCCGCCCAGACATCCACCAGCAACGGCAGGTCGCCCTTGATCTGGCTGGCGTAGTCACCTTGTTTCAGCTCGAAAGGCTGGTTCAGCAACACCTGGCCTTTGCAGCGCCCGCATTTGGGCTGATCGCCCAGGCGCTCGGCGGGGATGCGGTTCAACCCATTGCAATGGGGGCAGGGGATCAGCAGTGGATCGGACATGAGGGGGCTCCGGGATAAGTGGCCAATAGCTCCGATCTGGAGTCTGTGGGTCGGTTTATCAAGCTGTTGCATGCGCTCATACATCTTTGCGCGGCAACTGTCGGCTCGGTTCTAGGCTGGAGAGAGACGATGCTCCGTGCCATTGGTCCGAGAGCATTTATAGCAACTTGCGATAAGTTGTCTCACCCTCTAGGCTGCCATAGCAGTATGCGATAAGGACTTTGCATGCGTGTAATCACGGCTAAACGAATTTGGGATGCCAAGGAAAAATGGCCACACTCGGCCAAGGCGTTGGATGATTGGTATCGCGCGCTTAAACGCAATCGGCTTGCGGATTTTGCCGCGATGAAGGCGATGTTTCCGGCGGTGGACAAGGTCGGGCCGCTGCATGTGTTCGATATCGGTGGCAACAAGGTACGGCTGATTGCATTGGTCCGTTATACGACGCAAAAGCTCTATATCCGCCATGTGTTGGACCACCGTGAATATGACCGGGGTAAGTGGAAGGAGGATCGAGGATGAGTGCGTTGATCGAGCAAGTGGCCGAACACTGGCAGTTCGTTGCGCCGTTGCTGCGCAAGCCGAAAACCGAGGCGGACTACGACAGGCTGGTTCAGGCCCTTGACGAGTTGCTGGACCTGACGGGGGAAGACGAGGCCCATCCTCTCAACAGCCTGGTGGACATCATCGGGGACTGGATCGAAGCCTACGATCTTGAACATCGCCCGATGCCTGTCGCCAGCGGAGTAGATGTGTTGCGCTACATGATGCGCGAACACGGCCTGACCCAGAGCGACCTGCCCGGTGTCGGCGCGCAGTCGGTAGTCTCGGAGATCCTGAGCGGCAAGCGTCAGCTCAACCTGCGGCAGATCCGCTGGCTGGCCGAACGTTTCAAGGTCTCGATGGAAACCTTTATCTGACCTCTCAGGACGAGCAACTGATTTCCAGGTGCTTGCCCCATTCGGGCGGTCGTTCGGCGTAGCTGTCCATGCCGGCCTGTTGTTCGAACGGCTTGCTCAGTACCGCGTGCAGGCGGCGCACCTCGGAGTAGTCCCCTTGTTCGGCGGCGCCGATGGCCTTCTGTGCCAGGTAATTGCGCAGGATGTACAGCGGGTTGACCGCGTGCATGCGTTCCCGGCGCAACTCCTGACCCTGGATCGGATCACGGGCGCCCCGGGCCTTGTACAGATCGGCCCAGGCATCGAAGCCCTGGCGGTCGACGAAGTCGTCGCGCAGCCGGGCCACGGCCAGTTCCGCCGGCTCATCCCCCAGGCGACGGAAGAACAGGCTGTAGTCCACGCCGCTGCCCTGCATCAGTTGCAGCAGCCGTTCCACCAGCTTCTGATCCTCGTCTTCGGCGCTGGTCAGGCCGAGGCGGCGGCGCATCAGGTCCAGGTAATGGGCCTGGAACAACGGCAGGAACAGGCCGAGGGTTTCCCGCAGGGCCTCGACACTGATGAAGGGCGTCAGCGCCTGGGCCAGGGCGCTGAGGTTCCACTGGCCGATCGGCACCTGGTTGCTGAACGAGTAGCGCCCCTGGTCATCGGAATGGTTGCAGATGAGATGCGCATCGAAATCGTCGAGGAAGGCGAACGGCCCGAAGTCGAAGGTCACGCCGAGAATCGACATGTTGTCGGTGTTCATCACCCCGTGGCAGAAACCGTAGGCCTGCCACTTGGCGATCAGTTCGGCATTGCGCTCGACCACTTCGCGGAACATCGCCAGGTAGGGTTCGGGCTGCTCCAGGCACTCGGGAAAGTGCATCGCCAGCACGTGCTCGCCCAGCTGTTTCTGCTGCTCGGGGCGTTTTGTGTAATAGAAGTATTCGAAGTGGCCGAAGCGGACATGGCTGGGCGACATGCGTAGCAGCATCGCCGCGCGCTCCTGCTTCTCGCGCCAGACCGGGGTGTCGGAGCCGATCACGCACAGCGCCCGGGTGGTCGGAATACCCAGGGCGTGCAGCGCCTCGGAAGCCAGGAACTCGCGGATCGACGAACGCAGTACGGCGCGGCCATCGCCCATGCGCGAGTAGGGGGTCTGGCCGGCGCCCTTGAGGTGCAGGTCCCAGTGCTCGCCGGCGGCGTTGTACACCTCGCCCAGCAGCAAGCCGCGACCATCGCCCAACTGAGGGTTGTAGGAGCCGAACTGATGCCCGGAATAGACCATCGCCCGGGGCTCGGCTTCAGCCCACAGCTTGTGCCCGCCAAACAGTTCGGCGAACACCGGGCTTTGCGCGGCCTCAGGGTCCAGGTCCAGCAGCGCCATGGCCGCCGGGCTGGCCACCACCAGGCGTGGGCGGTCGATCGGCTCGGGCAGCACATGGGTTGAGAACGCATCGCCCAGGCGGGCGAAGCGATTGTCGAAGGTCAGTTCGTCGAGGGCTTTCAACGGCCATCTCCAGCAGAATGTCCGAGCATTCTGCTAGGGATAGCGTCCTTAGTCGAGCCTGCTGGGAGGCGGTTCCTGCAGTGGTTTACCGTCGGGCAGCGGGACAATGGTCTTGGTCTCCGGCTCGATGGGCACCATCTTGTATTCCTGGCCATGGAGGTTCTTCAGGTAGACCTCCATCTGGCGGAACGAGATGTTGATGTGCTGCTTCTTGAACTCGCGGTTGATGAAGCGGTTGACCTCGTCGAGCACCGGGTTGCGGTCCCCCAGCTCGCGCACGTGCATGCGCAATTCGTGGTCCAGGGTGCTTTCGCCGAAGTTGAGGAAGTACACATGGGGCTCGGGCTCTTTCAATACCCGCGGGTTATCGCGGGCCGCCTTGAGCAGCAGTTCCTTGACCAGGTCCAGGTCCGAGCCGTAGTCGACGCCGAGCTTGAGGGTCACCCGGGTGACGGTGTCGGTCAGCGACCAGTTGATCAGTTGCCCGGTGATGAAGGTCTGGTTCGGGACGATGATGTCCTTGCGATCGAAGTCGGTGATGGTGGTGGCGCGGATGCGGATCCTGCTCACCGTGCCCGACAGGTTGCCGATGGTGATGGTGTCGCCGATGCGCACTGGCCGCTCGAACAGGATGATGATGCCGGAGATGAAGTTGGCGAAGATCGCCTGCATGCCGAAGCCCAGGCCCACCGACAGCGCAGCCACCAGCCACTGCAACTTGTCCCAGCTGACGCCGAGGGTCGACAGGGTCGAGACGAAGCCGACGCCGGCAATCACATAGGACAGCAGCGTGGTGGTCGCGTAGGCGCTGCCCTGGGCCAGGTTCAGCCTGGACAGCACCAGCACCTCCAGCAGCCCCGGCAGGTTGCGCGCCAGGGCGAAGGTGATGCCGACGATGATCAGCGCGCCGAGCATGTCGCCGATGCTGATGGGCACCATGCTCATGTTGGCGCCGGTGCCGCTGGTGTATTCGTAGAGGGTGATGTTGTCCAGGTAGGAGAACACGCTGATCAGGTCCGACCAGACCCAGTACAGCCCGGCCATGAAACCACCGAGCAGGGCCAGGCGGATCAGGCGCAGGGATTGTTCGTTGACCTTCTCGATGTCCAGGGTCGGCTCTTCGACTGCTTCGCCGTCGCCGCTTTCCTTGGCGGCCTGGCGTTTGGCCAGGGCCCGCTGGTAGGCCAGGCGCCGGGCGGCGACGCCCAGTCCGCGGACAAAAGTGGCTTCGATCACCAGCCAGAACATCAGCAGGTACAGGGTATTGATCAGGCGGTCGCTGAGCTTCAGCGCGGTGTAGTAGTAGCCGAAGCACACGGCGATGAACAAGGCGATCGGCAGCGCGGTGAACAGCACCGCCACCGCCTTGCGGAACAGCGAGGCGTTCTGGTGCGTCGGGCTGCTCAGCAGCAGGCGGCTGAGCAGCCAGGCCATCAGGGCGTAGCAGGTCAGGACCACGGCGATGCCGAGCACGTCATCGGCCAGTGCCGCCGGTTGATGTTCGGCCACGGCGACCACGGCCACCAGGGCCATGACCACCAGCCCGAGGCGGCGGATCCAGCCCTGGAGGAATTCGACCTGGGGCTTTTCCCAGCGAAAGTGCAGTTCCGCCACGCCGCCGGGGGCGAGGATCCGGTAGGCGGTATAGAACACCAGCCAGGCCTGGGCCATCTGCAACAACGCCGCGCCGAGGTTGGCGTTCTGTCCGCGGGCGTCGATCTGCAAGGCCAGGCCGCACAGGGCCAGGCCGAGGGCGACCGGCATCGCCAGCAGGATGTTGACCAGGATCGCCTGCGGCGTGTGCCATTGGCTGTCGCGCTTGAAGTGACCGATGTCCTTGTGAACCTTGGTCAGGCGCTGGTACAGGTTCTTGCGCCGCCACAGCAGGGCCGCGATCAGGAGCAGCAATGGCAGGAACAGCAGCGGCCGTTGCGCCAGGCCGTCGGCCAGCTCGCTCAGGCTGGACGACCAGGGCAGGGTGGTGACCTGTTTTTCCAGGCGCAGCGGCACAGCTTGCAGCCATTCGCCGTCCAGCGGCTTGTTGCTGGGAATCCAGAACATCTGTTCGTCGAGGGTCGCGCGCAGGCTTTGCGAGGTGCTCAGCAGCTGCTTCTGATTGAGCTGCAGGGTGATGGATTCGTTGAGTAGGGCGCTTAGCTCGCGGCTCAGGCGTTCCAGCAGGTCGGCACGGGTGATGGCCAGGTCCAGCAGGGTTTTGCGCAGCTGCGGGGTGATTTGCTCGGACGGCTGGGTCGCCAGCAGGTTGTTGACATAGCTGCTGGGGCTGCTGATCAGTTCGCGTTGCTGGTTGACCTCGAACTGATACAGGCGGATGTCGGCGATCTGGTCCGCCAGGTCGCGGTCGAGCCGCAGGTGCGGCAGCGCCTGCTTCTGTTTATAGAGGATCTTCGACAGCAGCAGGCTGCCCTTGAGCACGCTGATCTGCTCGTCCAGCGCGGCATCGCTCTGGGTCACGCTGTCGAGTTGCTGCTTGGTCTGCAGGTTCTGCTGGGTCAGCTCATTGAGGCGGTCGGTGCTTTTGAGCAGGTAGTCGGAGAGCTTCAGGTTGGCCGCGCTTTCGGTGGCCAGGAGGCTGCTGCTGCCGGCCTTTTGCGCTTCGATCGATTGCTGGGTGACGGTTTCCTGGGACTGGGCCAGGCGCTTCTGGTTGATCAGGGTCTGCAGGTCCTGGATTTCCTGCTCCAGGCGCGCGGTCTTTTCCATCAGCAGGTCATGCTGGCTGTTGCCCAGGTCCTGCAACTGGCTGTTGCCGGCCAGCTCCTGGCGGCGCAACGGGATCAGCGCGTTGATGGCCGCCAGTTCGGCATTGAGCTGATTGCGCTGGTCGGCGTTGATCGGCTTGCCGGAGTCCTTGCCGTTCTTGAGGATCGTATTGATCTGCTGGGTGCGGGTCTGGCTGCTGCTGATCTCGGCCTGGGCGCGTTCGGGGCGGGTCTGCGCGGTAATGGCCAGGCTGTTGGCCTCGGCCAGGGCTTTCTGCATGTCGCCCTGCTGGGTGGTGCGTTCGGTCAGCAGTTGTTCGAGCTGCGACACCGGCAGGTTGGCGTAGCGCTGGGCCACCGGCACCACCTTGGTGGCTTTCAGGCGGGTCAGCTCGCGCTGGTTTTCGCTGGTCTGGCGCGGTGCATTGCTCAGTTGCTGCTTGAGGTCGTTCAGGCGCTGCTCGTAATCCTGCTTGTTCGACAGCTGGGTCAGCGTTTGTTGCAGCACCGCTTGCAGGGCCTTTTGATCGGCCTCCGGCAATTTGCGCTCGGCGATTTTATCCAGGCTCTGCTGGACGGACTCGGCACTGGGCGGCTCGGCCGCTTGCAGTGTGCCGACAGAAAGGCTCAGGCCCAGCAGGGCAATGGCGAAAAGGGTACGCAGGGTTGGCATAGAGACCGGTCAAGCTGGATGAGAAGTTAGGCAGTTTAGAGGAAGAGTCCGGGGCCCGGGCGACTTCCTTCGGGGAATCTGACGCCCACTTTGCTGATCTTGTTCCCCTCCATCACGGCAACCGTCCAGATGGTGTTGTTCCATTCCACCTGGTCGCCGACCACTGGAGCACCCCCCACTTTCTGGGTGATGAAGCGGCTCAGCGGCATGTCCGGATCGAGCCCTTCGAGTTTCAGCCCGTACAGCGCCGAAACCGCGCCCAGCTGGGCGTCGCCTTCGAGAACGAAGTCGCCGAAGAAGCGCAGATCGAGGCCTCGTTGCGGTGCCTGGCTGAAGAGTTTTCCAAGGGCCGGCAGGTTGTGTTCATGGCCGATGACGCAGAGCAAATCATCGGCTTCCAGCACCGTACTACCCGACGGATGGAGCAGTTGCTGGTGACGAAACAGGGCGGCGATACGGGTGCCTTCGGGCATTTTCAGCTCGCGCAACGCCGCGCCGATGCACCATTTTTCCGCGCCGAGGCGGTAGACGAACAACTCCCATTCGCTGGTGACATGCACCTCCAGGGCGGCGCGGGAGATCGGCGCCGGCTCCGGTGGCACCGTGACTTTCAGCAGCTTGGCGACCCACGGCAGGCTGGTGCCTTGCACCAGCAGGGACACCAGCACGATAAAGAAGGCCAGGTTGAAGTACAGCTGGGCTTCGGGCAGCCCGGCCATCAACGGGAACACTGCGAGAATGATCGGTACCGCGCCGCGCAGGCCGACCCAGGAAATAAAGGCTTTCTCGCGGCCGTGGAAGGCCTTGAACGGCAGCAGGCCGACCATCACCGACAGCGGACGGGCGAACAGGATCATCCACAGCGCCAGGCCCAGCGCCGGCAGGGCGATGGGCAGCAGGTCGTGGGGCGTGACCAGCAGGCCCAGCACCAGGAACATGCCGATCTGCGACAGCCAGGCCATGCCGTCGAGCATATGCAGGATGCCATGCCGGCTGCGCACCGGGCGGTTGCCGATCACCAGGCCGCACAGGTACACCGCGAGGAAGCCGCTGCCGTGCAGGGCGTTGGTCAGGGCGAAGACCACCAGGCCGCCGGCGATCACCAGGATCGGGTACAGGCCGGTGGCCAGGTTGATGCGGTTCACCAGTTGCAGCATCAGCCAGCCGCCGCTCAGGCCGATCAGGCCGCCGATGCCGAACTCGCGCAGCAGATGCCCCAACAGGCTCCAGTGCAGGCCGGTCTGGCCGCTGGCGAGCATGTCGATCAGGGTCACGGTGAGGAACACCGCCATCGGATCGTTACTGCCCGACTCGATCTCCAGGCTGGCGGTGACCCGTTCGTTCAGGCCCTTGCCGCCCAGCAGCGAGAACACCGCCGCGGCGTCGGTGGAGCCGACGATGGCGCCGATCAGCAGGCCCTGGATCAGGTTCAGGTCGAACAGCCAGGCGGCCGCCATGCCGGTCAGGCCGGTGGTGATCATCACGCCGACGGTGGCCAGCGACAAGGCGGGCCACAACGCCACACGGAAGCTCGAGACCCGGGTGCGCAAGCCACCGTCGAGGAGGATCACCGCGAGTGCGAGGTTGCCCACCAGGTAGGCGGTCGGGTAGTTGTTGAAAATGATGCCGCCACCGTCGACGCCGGCGGCCATGCCCACGGCCAGGATGATCACCAGGATCGGGATACCGAGGCGGGACGAAAGGGAACTCACCAGAATGCTCGCACCTACCAGCAACGCGCCGATCAAGAACAGGCTGTTGATGGTCGTCGCATTCAAAGGCAGTACTCCAGAAGCAGAAAGGCGGGCACAAACTGACCATGCAGTCTGCGTGCCAGCGATTCTAACCTGTTGAAATACGATGCTGTCAAAAAGCTTTTGCGCCTGTTTACAGGCGGCGGAAAAGCGTCGCCTGGCGCCGGCCACCGACGGACTTCATGGCGTTCCGCAGTGGCTGGCGCAGGTGGCGATCAGCGCGATTGGCCGGGCATTACAGGGTGAATCGCGCCACCATGCCGTTCAGGTCCACGGCCAGGCGTGACAGCTCGTGGCTGGCATTGCTGGTCTGGTTGGCGCCGGTGGCCGATTGCACCGACAGGTCGCGGATGTTCACCAGGTTGCGGTCCACTTCGCGGGCCACCAGGGCCTGTTCCTCGGCGGCGCTGGCGATGACCAGGTTGCGCTCGTTGATTTCGTTGACCGCGGTGTTGATGGTGTCCAGGGCACCGCCGGCGCCACGGGCGATGCTCAGGGTCGAGTCGGCGCGCTCGGTGCTGGTGCGCATCGACTCGACGGCATGCTCGGTGCCGCTCTGGATGCTGCCGATCATGCGTTCGATTTCGCTGGTGGACTGCTGGGTACGGTGGGCCAGGGCACGCACTTCATCGGCGACCACGGCGAACCCGCGTCCGGCATCGCCGGCCCGGGCGGCTTCTATCGCGGCGTTCAAGGCCAGCAGGTTGGTCTGGTCGGCCAGGCCGCGGATCACGTCCAGCACCTTGCCGATGTCGCGCGATTCCTCGGCCAGTTCGCTGATCCTGTTGGCCGAACTCTGCACTTCGCTGTTCATCAGCTCTATGGCGCTGACGGTCTCGCGCACCAGGTTGCGGCCTTCGCTGGCCGACTGGGTGGCGTCGTTCGAAGCCTCGGCGGTGCTCACGGCGTTGCGCGCGACTTCTTCGACGGCGCAGGTCATCTCGTTCACGGCGGTGGCGGCCTGCTCGATTTCGTTGTTCTGCTGGGTCAGGCCGCGGGCACTTTCGTCGGTGACGCTGTTCAGTTCTTCCGCGGCGGAAGCCAACTGGCTGGCGGAGCCGGAAATATGCAACAGGGTCTGGCGCAGTTTTTCCTGCATGCTCGCCATGGCCTGCAGCAGGCGCCCGGGTTCATCGCGCCCGTTGACCCGGATGCTTTGGGTGAGGTCGCCTTCGGCGATGTGTTCCGCGGCATGCAAGGCGCTGGCGATGGGTTGGGTAATGCTGCGGGTCAGCAACCAGGCAAACACCACGGTCAGGGTGGTGGACAGGATCAGCAGGGCGACTACCAGGTTGAATGCCGAAGCGTATTCCTCGGCGGCCTGCTCGTTGGCGGCCTTGGAGCGCTGGCTGTTGATCTGTACCAGCAGGTTCAGAACCTTGTTGATCTGCTGCGAGTTCTTCATCAACTCGTTGTTCAGCATCTCTTGCAGCTCACCCAGCTGGTTATTGCGCGACAGCTCTTTGATGCGCTCTTCGAGCTTGCGGTATTCGGCCAGCAGCTTGAGGTAGTGGTCGTAGGCCTCGCTTTCCTCCGGGCTGCTGACCAGCTTTTCATAGGTGGTGCGGATTTTTTCGATCTGCTGGTTGCCGAGTTCGAGCGACTCGCGGGTCTTGGCCTGGACCTCGGGACCGCGGTTGATCACCAGGCGATAGGACAGCACCTGCAGCCGCAGCATCTGCTGGGTGAACTCATCGATGCTCTGGATGCTGGGCATGTTGTCGGTGGAAATGGTGACGGTCGCCGCGCGAATCTTGCTCATCTGGTTCAGGGCGAAGATGCCCAGGAACAGCATCAGGCAGCCGATGAATGCAAAGCCGAGAAATGCCCTCGGTGCAATGTTCATGTTGCGAAGAGACATGGGGATCTACCTCAAGAATGCGCAATCCATGCCGCGGTGGTTGATAGGGCTCCCCTGACCTATCGCGCGGAAAAATGGATTCTTGAAGCAGGAGCAAGAGTTTCAGAAAGATCTGATGAGCGACGAAGTGTCAGGAACCAGATGGGGGAATGACAGTCTTTAAAGTTCGCAGGCAAGGTCACCCGCCAGGCAAATCAAGGCGTTGCGCCGGGAAAATCTGGCATCCGGGGTGACTTTTCTTTATCGTACGCGCCCTTTGAAAAATGCTCGGAAAATCAAAATGTTGGAAGCATCCCTAAGCCAATTGGAACAGCTTGTCAGTGATCTGGTGCAACAGAACCAGGAACTGTCGGGCACGAACGAAACCCTCAAGGCAGAACTGGCCCAGGCCAAGGATGAGAACGAAAGCCTGCAACTGAGCCTGATGGAACAGGAAGAGAAACAAGGCGCCACCGCGGCCCGCATCCAGGCCCTGGTCGAGCGCGTCAGTGCCGGTCCTGTCAGCGCATGAGGCAGGGTGCCGACGGGGTAAAAGTCGTCTCGATTCTCGGCGAGGACTACTCGATCAAGGCGCCGGCCGGGGAAGAGCAGACCCTGCTGGACGCCGCGTTGATGTTGAAGGCCACCCTGGCCGAGACCAAGAAGAAATACCCGACGCTGATCGGTGACCGCTTGCTGGTGCTGGCGGCGATGAACCTGTGCTCCCAGCAGCTCGAGATGCAAAAGCGTCATCAGCAGGAGCTCGACCGTTACCAAGAGCAAGTCAGCGCCACGGTCGAAGTGATCTCCAAGACCATCAGCCAGAGCTGATGGGTTTACCCACAACCTGCAACGCCGTTGCGGTTGTGTCGGACTGATTGTTTTCGCGAGCAGCCGGGCGGCGCTCGATTGCTCGCGATGCTTTTAGCGCTTCAGAACCACTCGTCCTGCATGCCCAGGCAGGTATCGTCCCGCGCCTCCAGCAAGGCCAGTTCGTGATGACAGGCCGGCACTTCCCAGGTCAGGAAGTAACGCGCCGCCTGCAGCTTGCCCTTGTAGAAACCCACATCCGCCGGGTTGTCCTTGGCCAGGCCTTCCTGCGCGCGAATCGCCTGTTCCAGCCAGCGCCAGCCGATCACCGCATGACCGAAGGCTTTCAGGTACAGCGCCGAGTTGGCCAGGCTGCTGTTGACCTTGCCCTGGGCCAGGTCGCTGAGCAGGCCCAGGGTCACGCTTTGCAGGCGCGCCACCAGTTTTTCCAGCGGTTGGCGCAGCGCCGTCAGGGCGTCGTGGGCCTGGGCCCGCTCGCTGGTATCGGCGATCAGGCGGATCAGTTGTTTCAGGCCCGCACCGCCGTTCTGCGCCAGCTTGCGCCCCAGGAGGTCCAGTGACTGGATGCCGTGGGTGCCTTCATGGATCGGGTTCAGGCGGTTATCGCGGTAATACTGTTCCACCGGGTATTCGCGGGTGTAGCCGTGGCCGCCGAGGATCTGGATCGCCAGTTCGTTGGCCTTCAGGCAGAACTCCGAGGGCCAGGATTTGACGATGGGCGTCAGCAGGTCCAGCAGTTCGTGGGCTTGCTTGCGCTGGTCTTCGCTGGCCAGGGTGGTGGTGTCGTCGAACAGCCGCGCGGCGTACAGGCCGAGGTCGAAAGCGCCTTCGACATAGGCCTTCTGGGTCAGCAGCATGCGCTTGACGTCGGCGTGCTGGACGATCGACACCGGCGCGGTAGTCGGGTCCTTGCTGTCCGGCAGGCGACCTTGCGGGCGTTCGCGGGCGTATTCCAGGGAGTACAGGTAGCCGGCGTAGCCAAGCATCACCGCGCCCATGCCGACGCCGATCCGCGCCTCGTTCATCATCTGGAACATGTAGCTCAGGCCGTGGTGCGGCTTGCCCACCAGATAGCCGACACACTCCCCGTTATCGCCGAAGTTCAGCGCCGTGGAGGTGGTGCCGCGCCAGCCCATCTTGTGGAACAGCCCGGCCAGCAACACGTCGTTGCGCTGGCCCAGGCTGCCGTCGTCGTTGACCAGGAACTTGGGCACGATGAACAGTGAGATGCCTTTCACCCCGGCCGGCGCGTCCGGCAGCTTGGCCAGCACCATATGCACGATGTTTTCCGACAGCGGGTGATCGCCGCCGGAGATGAAGATCTTGTTGCCCTTGAGCCGGTAGGTGTCGTCCGCCGCCGGTTCGGCGCGGGTGCGGATATCCGCCAGCGACGAGCCGGCATGGGGCTCGGTCAGGGCCATGGTGCCGAAGAAGCGCCCGTCGATCATCGGCTGCAGGAAGCGCCGTTTCTGCTCGTCGGTGCCGAAGCTTTCGATCAGGTTGGCCGCGCCCATGGTCAGGAAGGGGTAGGACGTGGAGGCTGCGTTGGCCGCCTGGAAGTGCGCGAAGCAGGCCTGGGACAACAGCGTCGGCAACTGCATGCCACCGGCCTCGAAGCTGCGCGCGGCATTGAGGAAGCCGGCTTCGAGAAAGGCATCGACCGCGGGTTTGACTTCCGGAATCAGGATCGCCTTGCCGTCTTCATAACGCGGCTCGTTTTCGTCGCCCTTGCGGTTGTGCGGGGCAAAGAATTTCTCGGCGATGCTGCGCGCGGTGCCGAGGGCGGCGTCGAAGGTTTCCCGGTTGTGCTCGGCGAATCGCTCGCGCTGGGTCAGGCCCTCGGCATCGAGGACCTCATACAGCTCGAAAGCCAGATTGCGGGAACTGAGCAACGTCTCGGACATGGCGGCCTACCTGTGATTGGACTCAGCCGAGTCTAGGTGGGTGAATAAACTCTGGATAGCAAGATTGATGAAGGTGATAAAGGTGCCAAACACAGGGGATGGGGACGGCAGGTGTAGCCGCTGTCGAGCGCCAGCGAGGCTGCGATCGCCTGCGCAGCAGGCGGACCCCATCCATCAGGCATACCGCGTCGCCTGGTTTTACGGGGCTGCGCCCCGATCGCAGCCTCGCGGGCTCGGCAGCGGCTACAGGGGATTTGCGTCGGGCATAAAAAAGGGCGCCGGTGAGGGCGCCCTTTTTCATGCCGCGGACTATCGGCTTCAGCCGATGGTCATCAGGCTGGCGTTACCGCCGGCCGCCGCGGTGTTGACGCTCAAGGCGCGCTCGATCACCAGGCGTTCCAGGGCAATCGAGGTTTCGCCTTGCGACAGGCCGTGAACCCCGACGATGGCGCCGGCACGCTTGGCCACTTGCTGGCAGACCGCGCGCAGCTGGTCGGAGTCGCCGTGATGCAGGACCGCATCGAACACCACGTCGTCCTTGGTCCAGTCGGCCACGCGCTGGATGCGCGCTTGCACGTCCTTCGGCAGGCGGGCGTAGAGCGCCTTGCCCGGTTCGCCTTCCGGCCAGACCGCCGAACCACCCACGGCCAGGACCGCAGCCAGTTGAGTCAGCAGGTCGCCTTCGACTTCCGCCAGGCACAGCACGTGTTCGCGCGGCAGGATGGCGTAGCTGTTGCGTTCCCCGGTCGGGCCCGCCAGGACGCGGGTGACACCGCTCTGCGACTGCGCCGCGAACTGTACGCACAGGGCGCTGAGGTCCGCCAGCTTGTTGCTGTCGGCCCAGGCTTGCAGGGCGTTCAGCGGCTTGCTCATGGCATCGCGCAGGCGCACGTCCGGGGCGTTCAGGGCATCGCCACGGGCGAACGACTGCTCGATGGCGTCGGTCGGACGGGTCGACAGCAGGCGGTACAGGTACAGCGGGCCGCCGGCTTTCGGGCCAGTGCCCGACAGGCCTTCGCCGCCAAATGGCTGCACACCGACTACGGCACCGACGATGTTGCGGTTGACGTAGACGTTACCGGCGTTGACGTTGTCGATCACCTTGGCGATGGTCTCGTCGATGCGGGTGTGCACGCCCAGGGTCAGGCCGTAGCCGGAAGCGTTGATCTGCGCGATCAGCTGGTCGATGTCCTTGCGCTTGTAGCGCACCACGTGCAGCACCGGACCGAAGATCTCCCGTTGCAGTTCGTCGAAGCTTTCCAGCTCGATCAAAGTTGGCATCACGAAGGTGCCGCGCTTGATCTCTTCACCATCGGCGATCGCCACCTGATACACGCTGCGGCCTTTGTCGCGCATGGCCTGGATGTGTTTCTCGATGCCGGCCTTGGCTTCGGCGTCGATCACCGGGCCGATGTCCACGGACAGGCGCTCGGGGTTGCCCAGGCGACTTTCCGCCATGGCGCCCTTGAGCATTTCGATCACGCGGTCGGCGGAGTCTTCCTGCAGGCACAGCACGCGCAGGGCCGAGCAACGCTGGCCGGCGCTGTCGAAGGCCGAGGAGACGACGTCGATCACCACTTGTTCGGTCAGGGCCGAGGAGTCGACGATCATCGCGTTCTGGCCACCGGTTTCGGCGATCAGCGGGATTGGTCGGCCCTGGGCGTCCAGGCGGCCGGCGACGTTGCGTTGCAGCAGGCGCGCGACTTCGGTGGAGCCAGTGAACATCACACCCTTGACCCGATCGTCGCCGACCAGACGGGCACCGACGGTTTCGCCACGGCCCGGCAGCAGTTGCAGCACGCCTTCCGGAATGCCGGCTTCGAGCATCAGGCGAACCGCTTGCGCGGCGACCAGTGGCGTCTGTTCGGCCGGCTTGGCCAGTACCGGGTTGCCAGCGGCCAGGGCGGCGGCGACCTGGCCGCTGAAGATTGCCAGCGGGAAGTTCCACGGGCTGATGCAGACCACCGGGCCCAGTGGGCGGTGCGCGTCGTTGCTGAAATCGTTGCGAGCCTGCACCGCGTAGTAGCGCAGGAAGTCCACGGCTTCACGCACTTCGGCGATGGCGTTGGCGAAGGTCTTGCCGGCTTCGCGGGCCAGCAGGCCCATCAGCGGCTGGATCTCGCCTTCCATCAGGTCGGCGGCGCGTTCGAGGATCGCGGCGCGCTCGGCCGGTGGCGTGGCCTGCCAGATCGGCGCGGCGTTCAGCGCGCACTGGATGGCGTTGTCGACGTCTTCGACCGTGGCTTCCTGGACATGGCCGACCACATCGCGGTGATCGGACGGGTTCAAGACCGGCGCCGGGGTTTCGCTGCTGGAAGCGCAACCGAGCATCGGCGCGGCTTTCCAGTGGTTGTGGGCGGTGGCCAGCAGGGCGCAGGACAAGGACGCCAGGCGGTGTTCGTTGGCCATGTCGATGCCGGCGGAGTTGGCGCGCTCGCTGCCGTACAGATCACGCGGCAATGGAATGCGCGGATGCGGCAGGCCGAAACCGCCTTCCAGGGTCGCCATCTGCTCGATCTGGCTGACCGGGTCGGCCACCAGCTCCTGGATGGAGATCGACTGGTCGGCGATGCGGTTGACGAACGAGGTGTTGGCGCCGTTTTCCAGCAGGCGGCGGACCAGGTAGGCCAGCAGGGTTTCATGGGTGCCGACCGGGGCGTACACGCGGCACGGACGGTTCAGCTTGCCATCGGCGACCTTGCCTACCACCTGTTCGTACAGCGGTTCGCCCATGCCGTGCAGGCACTGGAACTCGTACTGGCCCGGGTAATAGTTCTGACCGGCGATGTGGTAGATGGCCGACAGGGTGTGGGCGTTGTGGGTAGCGAACTGCGGGTAGATGACTTCCGGTACCGACAGCAGCTTGCGGGCGCAAGCGATATAGGACACGTCGGTGTACACCTTGCGGGTGTACACCGGATAGCCTTCCAGGCCTTCGACCTGGGCACGCTTGATCTCGCTGTCCCAGTAGGCGCCTTTCACCAGGCGGATCATCAGGCGGTGACGGCTGCGGCGCGCCAGGTCGATCACATAGTCGATCACATACGGGCAGCGCTTCTGGTAGGCCTGGATCACGAAGCCGATGCCGTTCCAGCCGGTCAGCTGCGGTTCGAAGCACAGGCGCTCGAGCAGATCCAGCGACAGCTCCAGGCGGTCGGCCTCTTCGGCGTCGATGTTCAGGCCGATGTCGTATTGCTTGGCCAGCAGGGTCAGCGACAGCAGGCGCGGGTACAGCTCGTCCATCACGCGCTCGTACTGGGCGCGGCTGTAGCGCGGGTGCAGGGCCGAGAGCTTGATCGAGATGCCCGGACCTTCATAGATGCCACGACCGTGGGACGCCTTGCCGATCGAATGGATGGCTTGCTCGTAGGACGCCAGGTATTTCTGCGCGTCGTGCTCGGTGAGTGCCGCTTCGCCGAGCATGTCGTAGGAGTAGCGGAAGCCCTTGGCTTCGAACTTGCTCGCATTGGCCAGGGCCTCGGCGATGGTTTCGCCGGTGACGAACTGCTCGCCCATCAGGCGCATGGCCATGTCGACGCCCTTGCGGATCATCGGCTCGCCGCTCTTGCCGATGATGCGGCTCAGGGACGAGGTCAGGCCGGCTTCGTTATGGGTGGCGACCAGCTTGCCGGTCAGCAGCAGGCCCCAGGTGGCGGCGTTGACGAACAGCGACGGGCTGTTGCCCAGGTGCGGCTGCCAGTTGCCGGTGCTGATCTTGTCGCGGATCAGCGCGTCACGGGTGCCTTTGTCCGGAATCCGCAGCAGGGCTTCGGCCAGGCACATCAGGGCCACGCCTTCCTGGGATGACAGGGAGAATTCCTGCAGCAGGCCCTGGACGATACCGGCACGGCCGCCGGCGCTCTTCTGGTTGCGCAGTTTTTCGGCGATGGTCGCGGCCAGCTTGTTGGTGGCTTCGGCCATGGTGGCCGGCAGGCGCGCCTGCTCCAGCAGCATCGGCACCACTTCCGGTTCCGGGCGGCGGTAGGCGGCGGTGATCGAAGCGCGCAGCACCGATTGCGGCAGGATGCTTTCGGCGAATTCGAGGAAGCACTGGTGAGCGTGGTCGGTCTGCACTTCGCCAGCGTCATCGCCGTCGGTGCGGGTCGAACCGCTCAGCTCGGTCAGGGTTGCACCACCCTCGAGTTTTTCCAGGTAATTGAAAATTGCCTGCTTGATCAGCCAGTGCGGCGTGCGATCGATCGAGGTTGCGGCAGCCTTCAGGCGTTCGCGGGTCGGGTCGTCGAGTTTGACCCCAAGGGTGGTGGTAGCCATATTTTTATCCTCATGTTTACCACGGTTGCGTGGCATCAGCTGGCGGCAAGATTAGCCGTGAGCCGAGAGAGGTGCAACCGGGTGCAACCTGTTTTTTATCGGAATAATAGGCAGCTCATCAGGAATTAATTTCTGGTCCCTGGGCGGCGCTTCCGCTTGGTGCTTTTAATTCTGTCGCGATGGGTTTTTGCTCCAAAAAGGAGCAAAAACGGGGCGTTCGCCGGAAAAATCGCTCGGGTGCAACTTATTCTCGCGAAACAGGTTGCACCTTCTTTGAATTGTTGAATAGCATTCGCGCCCAAGGTGCAACCGGCCCTCGAGGCCGGTTCATCGGCTGGTGGCTTTCCTGGGGAAACATCAGTCATAAATGCGCGGAGTAGCCAACCGTCTCTCAAACGTAGTCGTTTGAGAGCGGTGGTGCTGACCGCCGCTACATAAAAACAAAGCCAGGGCGTAACTCAATGAGTGCAAGCAATCCAACCTTGATCACGTTCGTGATCTACATCGCAGCTATGGTGCTGATCGGCTTCATGGCCTATCGCTCTACCAACAACCTTTCTGACTACATCCTCGGTGGCCGCAGCCTGGGTAGCGTGGTGACCGCGCTTTCCGCCGGTGCTTCCGACATGAGCGGCTGGTTGCTGATGGGCCTGCCGGGCGCCATTTACATGTCCGGCCTGTCCGAGAGCTGGATCGCCATCGGCCTGATCGTCGGTGCCTACCTGAACTGGCTGTTCGTCGCCGGTCGTCTGCGAGTACAAACCGAACACAACGGCGATGCATTGACGCTGCCGGACTATTTCTCCAGCCGCTTCGAGGACAAGAGCGGGCTGCTGCGGATCATCTCCGCGATCGTGATCCTGGTGTTCTTCACCATTTACTGCGCTTCCGGCATCGTTGCCGGTGCCCGTCTGTTCGAAAGCACCTTCGGCATGCCTTACGAGACCGCCCTGTGGGCCGGTGCCGCGGCGACCATCGCCTACACCTTCGTCGGTGGTTTCCTGGCAGTGAGCTGGACCGACACCGTACAAGCCACCCTGATGATCTTCGCCCTGCTGCTGACGCCGATCATCGTGCTGCTGGCCACCGGTGGCGTCGACACCACCTTCCTGGCGATCGAAGCCCAGGACCCAAGCAACTTCGACATGCTGAAAAACACCACCTTCATTGGCATCATCTCGCTGATGGGCTGGGGCCTGGGCTACTTCGGCCAGCCGCACATCCTGGCACGCTTCATGGCCGCGGATTCGGTCAAGTCGATCGCCAACGCCCGTCGTATCTCCATGACCTGGATGATCCTGTGCCTGGGCGGCACCGTGGCCGTGGGCTTCTTCGGTATCGCCTACTTCTCGGCGCACCCGGAAGTGGCCGGTCCCGTGACCGAGAACCACGAGCGGGTGTTCATTGAGTTGGCCAAGATCCTGTTCAACCCATGGATCGCCGGTGTGCTGCTGTCGGCCATCCTGGCGGCGGTGATGAGCACCCTGAGCTGTCAGTTGCTGGTGTGTTCCAGTGCCCTGACCGAAGACTTCTACAAGGCCTTCCTGCGTAAACATGCTTCCCAGCTGGAGCTGGTATGGGTCGGTCGCGCCATGGTGCTGCTGGTTGCCCTGGTCGCCATCGCCATGGCCGCCAACCCGGAAAACCGCGTGCTGGGCCTGGTCAGCTACGCCTGGGCCGGTTTCGGCGCAGCCTTCGGTCCTGTGGTGCTGATCTCGGTACTGTGGAAAGGCATGACCCGCGACGGCGCGCTGGCCGGCATCATCGTCGGCGCCGTGACCGTGATCCTGTGGAAGCACTTCAATGTGCTGGGCCTGTACGAAATCATCCCGGGCTTCATCTTCGCCAGCCTGGCCATCCTGCTGGTGAGCAAGATGAGCGCGCCGAGCGCCGGCATGGTCCAGCGTTTCGAGGCAGCCGAGAAAGACTACAAGCTCAACCACTGATCGGGAGCCGCTGAGGCGCTAACCCTGCAGTGATTCGAAAAGCCCGCATTCCCTGGGATGCGGGCTTTTTTATGGGCGTGCCTGCGCCGTGGAAGCTCCCGACACGACCTGACGCCGGCCGTGGCACAGGGTAAACTTCGCCCCCTGCGCAGGAGCAACCATGAACTATCGTCACGCCTTCCACGCCGGCAACCACGCCGACGTCTTCAAACACCTGACCCTGACCCGCCTCATCGCCCTGATGTCGCGCAAGGAGCAGCCGTTCGCCTACCTCGACAGTCATGCCGGCATCGGCCTGTACGACCTCCAGGGCGATCAGGCCAACCGCACCGGCGAGTACCTGGAAGGCATCGCGCGCCTGTGGGGCGAGCAGGACCTGCCAGCGCTGACCGCCGACTACATGGCGGTGCTGCACAAGATGAACCCCGATGGCGAACTGCGTTATTACCCGGGCTCGCCCGAGCTGGCGCGGCGCCTGACCCGTTCCCAGGACCGGGTGCTGCTCAACGAGAAGCATCCGGAAGACGGGTTGCTGCTCAAGGAAAACATGAAGGGCGATCGCCGGGTGGCGGTCCACCTGGGCGAGGGCTGGCATGTGGCGCGGGCGCTGCTGCCGGTGGCCGAGAAGCGCGCGGTGATGCTGATCGACCCGCCGTTCGAACAGCTCGACGAGATGCAGCGTTGCGCCGCGTCGTTGAAAGAAGCCATCGGCCGGATGCGCCAGACCGTGGCGGCCATCTGGTACCCGGTCAAGGATCAGCGGGCGCTGCGCCGCTTCTACCAGGACCTGGCCGGTACCGGCGCGCCGAAGCTGCTGCGTGTGGAACTGCTGGTGCATCCGCTGGATACGCCCAACAGCTTGAACGGCTCGGGCCTGGCGATTGCCAACCCGCCGTGGGGGCTGGAAGAGGAGTTGCGCGAGCTGTTGCCGTGGCTGGCGCAGAAACTGGGCCAGACCCAGGGTGGCTGGCAGATGGATTGGCTGATCGCCGAATAATGTGAGGTGTAGCCGCTGCCGAGGCCCGAGGCTGCGATGGGCAGCGAAGCGGCCCCCGAGGGCGCTCCTGCGGACCGCATCGCAGCCTCGTGCCTCGTCAGCGGCTACGGGTCAGATCGGGCAGGTCACGCCTGTGCCGCCGATCCCGCAGTAGCCTTCCGGGTTCTTCGCCAGGTATTGCTGATGGTAGGCCTCGGCGTAGTAGAAGGTCGGGGCTTCTTCGATTTCCGTGGTGATGGCGCCCAGCCCGGCCTTGGTCAGCTCGGCCTGGAACACTTTTTCGCTGGCCTTGGCCTGCTCCAGCTGGGTCGGGTTGGTGGCATAGATCACCGAGCGGTACTGGGTGCCGATGTCGTTGCCCTGGCGCATGCCCTGGGTCGGGTTGTGCAGTTCCCAGAACATCGCCAGCAGTTCCTGATAGCTGACTTTCTCCGGCTCGTAGACCACCAGCACCACTTCGCTATGGCCGGTCAGGCCCGAGCAGACTTCTTCGTAGGTCGGGTTCGGGGTAAAGCCGCCGGCGTAGCCCACCGACGTGCTGAACACGCCCTCGCGCTGCCAGAACTTGCGTTCCGCGCCCCAGAAGCAACCCAGGCCGAAGATGGCGAATTCCACGTTGCCCGGGAACGGGCCCAGCAGCGGGTTGCCGTTGACGAAGTGTTCGGCTGGCACGGTCATCGGGGTTTCGCGGCCAGGCAGGGCTTGTTCTTTGGTAGGTAGCACGTTTTTGTTCACCAGAATTTCCGAGCGCAGAACCATGATCAGTCCTCTCAGTCAGGGTGGGATTGAGTAATTAACCAGACACGCAGTTTGCCCGAGTGTTACAGCGCTGTCAGGCGATTGGGCCGCGCGGATAACGTTTGAGCTTGTCGATCAGCTCCGAGCCGGGGATCGGCCGGTCGAACAGGTAGCCCTGGCCGACATCGCAGCGGTGGCGACGCAGGAAGGACAGCTGCTCCGCGGTTTCGATGCCCTCGGCCACCACCTGGATCTTCAGGTTGTGGGCCATGGCGATCACCGCCGAGGTGATTTCCATGTCGTCCTGGTTGGCGGGGATTTCATGGATGAAGCTGCGATCGATCTTGATGATGTCGATCGGGAATTTCTTCAAGTAGCTCAGCGACGAATAGCCGGTGCCGAAGTCGTCCATGGCCAGGGTCAGGCCGAGCTTTTTCAGCTGGTCGAGTTGCTGGTGGGTGTCTTCGGTGGCTTCCAGCAGCAGACCTTCGGTCAGTTCCAGCTCCAGCAGCGAGGCGGGCAGCTGTTCTTCCTTGAGGATGCTGGCGATGGAGGCCACCAGGTCCGGGTCGGAAAACTGCTTGGGCGACAGGTTGATCGCTACCTGCAGATTGCCCAGGCCAGCGGCGGTGAGCTGCTTGCTCATGCGACAGGCCTGGCGCGCGATCCATTTGCCGATCGGGATGATCAGGCCGGTCTCTTCGGCGACGCTGATGAACTGGTCCGGGCGGATCATGCCCTTTTCCGGATGGTTCCAGCGCAGCAGCGCCTCCAGGCCCAGCAGGCGTCCGCTGCGCAGGCACAGCTTGGGCTGGTAGAACACGTCCAGCTCGTTCTGGGTCAGGGCGCGGCGCAGGTTGTTTTCCACGAACAGCTTGTAGCTGGCTTCGGCGTTCAGGGCCTCGGTAAATACCTGCACCTGATGTTTGCCGTTGGCCTTGGCCTTGTGCAGCGCCAGGCCGGCGTTGCGCATCAGGGTCTGCGGGTCGCGGCCGTGCAGCGGTGCGCAGGCCAGTCCCACGGAGCCGGTGACGCTGATGAGTTGGTTGTCGACGAACATCGGCTTGTCGAGGGTCATCAGCAACTGGCTGGCGATCTGTTGGCCGGCCTCCAGGTCGGTGTCGTCCAGCAGCACGGCGAACTCGTTACTGGCGAAGCGCGCCAGGCTGCCGCTCGGGCTCAGGCTGTTGCGCAGGCGCCGGGCCAGGCTGATCAGCAGCTTGTCGCCGGTCTGGTGGCCGAGGCTGTCGTTGATCCGCTTGAAATTGTCGATGTCCACCAGCAGCAAGCTGATGGGGCTGTCGCTGTCGCGGGCGAAGCGTTCGTCGAGGTTGCGGATGAAGGCGGGGCGGTTGCCCAGGTTGGTCAGGTTGTCGGTGTAGGCCAGGCGCTCGATGCGTTGCTGGGCCAGCTTGGTCTGGGTGATGTCTTCGTAGATGCCGATGTAGTGGGTCAGTTCGCGGTTGTCGCCATAGACCTTGGAGATCGACAGCTGGCCCCAGTACGGCTCCAGGTTCTTGCGCCGGCTCTTGAACTCGCCCTGCCAGCTGTTGCTCTTGGCCAGGCTGGAGGGCGCGTCGAACAGCAGTTCGCTGAGGTTCTCCAGCGCCGGCAGTTCCGCCAGCCGATGGCCGTGGACTTCCTCGGTGCTGTACTGGGTGATCGCAGTGAAGCTCGGGTTGACGTACTCCACCACGCCGTCGCAATTGACCAGCAGAAAGGCATTGGCGCTTTGCTCGACCGCACGTTGGAACAGGTGCAGGGCGCTAGTGGCGGTACGGCGGTTGTGGTTGTTGATGACCTGGGCGAACTGGTCGGCCAGCTCGCCGGCAAAGGCGATTTCATCGGATTGCCAGGCGCGGGTGTTGCCCACTTGTTCCAGGCACAGCACGCCGACCACCTGGCCGTCGATGCGGATACTGGCGTCGAGCATGGCGTTGATATTGCGCGGGCGCAGGCTCTCGGCCATTTCCCGGGTGCGCGGGTCACGCATGGCATTGTGCGCATCGATGGCCCGGCTGGTGTGCAGGGCTTCGAGGTAGTCGGGGAAGTCGCTGGCGTCGATCGTCTCCGGCAGGATGTATTCCTGCAGGTCGCGGTGATAGGCGCAGATGGGCACCAGCGACTGGCCTTCCAGGTTCCAGATGCTGGCACAGTCGATTTCGTAGATGTCGCAGGCGCTGCGGGTGATCAGCTCGGCGGCTTCCAGCAGGGAGTTGTTGGCGCTGTAGCGCTGGCGGGCCAGGAGCAGGATCAGGTCTTGCTGGGCGCGCACCCGTTCGAGGTGCTGGAGTTGTTCCTGCTGGGCACGCTGATTGAGTTCCAGGGCGATTTGCAGGCGACTGTTCTGGGTTTCCAGGTCGGGCGCGGAGAGCGGCTGATCGTTCTCGAGCAGGCCGTCGACCACCAGGAAATAGCCACGCAGCAGGTGTCGATTGTGCTGTTTGTAGGCTTCGCCGAGTTCCAGCAGGCTGAGTGAGCCCTTGGCGGTGTGCAGGGTGTAGCGAATCAGGTAATGCGGGCTGTGGGTCAGTTGCTGCTGGATCGCATCGTGCAGCTGATAACGGGCTTCCGGTTCCATCAGGCTGGCATAGGGCGAGCCGACCAGGGCACAGAGCTCGACGGCGGGCAGGCCGAATTGGCGTTCACAGTTCGGGTCGAGAAACAGCAGGGCCCAGCTCGCTTCATTCAGCCGTTCGAAACGCAGCATGCCGAGCCGCGAGGGCACGGGCAACTGCGTCACTACCTCGGCCACCATACGGCTGGCGGCATCGGGTTGGCTTTTCATGGGGAAACTCGCTTGGTAAATGCTGATCGCGCCGGGCTCGCGCCCTCTTTACTGTTGCCTGCGGCAAGGTTGCATCATGCGGCACTGACTGACAAGTGAGATGAAGGCTAAGTGCTATAAGAATCTATCGGCAGAACGGAAGATTTCTGAAAGCTAATCTTTCCTAGTGTTTTACCGGGCTTTGGCGGCTGGTTACAGCGATTTTTCGGCAAAAAAAAGCCCCGCCAAATCGACGGGGTTGAGGTACGAGCGTGGCGCTCGAAAAGGGTGCAACGGCCGGCTTCCCCATGACAGGGAAGCCGGCCGAGTCTTACAGCAGGATGGTGCGGATATCCGCCAGCAGATCGCTCAGACGCTTGGTGAAGCGTGCAGCAGCGGCGCCGTTGATCACGCGGTGATCGTAGGACAGCGACAGCGGCAGCATCAGCTTCGGCTGGAAGGCTTTGCCGTCCCAGACTGGCTGGATGGTGGCCTTGGAAACGCCGAGGATCGCCACTTCCGGTGCGTTGACGATCGGCGTGAAGCCGGTGCCGCCAATGTGACCGAGGCTGGAGATGGTGAAGCAGGCGCCCTGCATGTCGTCCGCCGAGAGCTTCTTGGTCCGGGCTTTTTCAGCCAGGGAAGCGGCTTCGGCAGCCAGTTGCAGCAGGCTCTTCTGATCGACGTTCTTGATGACCGGTACCAGCAGGCCATCCGGGGTGTCGACCGCGAAGCCGATGTTTACGTACTTCTTGCGGATGATCGCTTTGCCGCTAGGCGCCAGCGAACTGTTGAAGTCCGGCAGTTCCTTGAGCAGGTGCGCGCAGGATTTCAGCAGCAGCGGCAGGATGGTCAGCTTGACGCCGGCCTTCTCTGCAACGGCTTTCTGGGCGATCCGGAAGGCTTCCAGCTCGGTGATGTCGGCCGAGTCGAACTGGGTGACGTGGGGCACGTTCAGCCAGCTGCGATGCAGGTTCGATGCGCCAGCCTGCATCAGGCGGGTCATCGGCACTTCTTCGATCTCGCCGAAGCGGCTGAAGTCCACCACCGGAATCGGTGGGATGCCTGCGCCACCGGTTGCGCCGCCAGCAGCTGGCGCTTCCTTGGCCTTTTGCATCATCGCTTTGACGTAAACCTGCACGTCTTCCTTGAGGATGCGACCGTGCGGACCGCTGGCGCCAACAGCGCTCAGCTCGACGCCGAACTCACGGGCCAGTTGACGCACTGCAGGGCCTGCGTGAACTTTGGCGCCAGGCTTGGCAGGTGCAGCGGCCGGGGCGGCAGCAGGTGCAGCAGCAGTCGGAGCAGCAGCGGCAGGTGCCGGAGCGCTTGGCGCCGCCGCGGCAGCAGCAGGTGCTGCGCCTTTGACTTTCAGCTTGAGGATCAGGTCGCCGGTACCGACTTCGTCGTCCAGCTTGATCGCAACGCTTTCCACGATGCCGGCGGCAGGCGATGGGATTTCCATGCTGGCCTTGTCGGACTCGAGGGTGATCAGCGACTGGTCGGCTTCAACGCTGTCGCCAGCCTTGACCAGCACTTCGATGATCTTGGCCTTGCCGGCCGAACCGATATCCGGGACGTGGATGTCCTGGACGCTGTCGGCCACTGGGGCGGCAGGTGCGGCAGCAGCTGGTGCCGGAGCAGCAGCGGCCGGAGCGGCAGCCTGGGCAGGCGCAGCGGCGGTAGGGGCAGCGCCCGCCACTTTCAGGGCCAGGATCAGGTCGCCAGTGCCGACTTCATCGTTGAGCTTGACGCTGATGCTCTCGACCACGCCAGCGGCTGGCGATGGGATTTCCATGCTGGCCTTGTCGGATTCGAGGGTGATCAGCGACTGGTCGGCTTCGACGGTGTCGCCGACCTTGACCTGGATCTCGATGATCTGGGCCTTGCCCGACGAGCCGATATCCGGCACGTGGACTTGCTGGGTCGAAGCGGCGGCAGGCGCCGCAGCAGGAGCGGCAGGCGCCGGCGCTGCAGCTGGTTTTTCCGCGGCCTTGGCAGCCGGAGCGGCGGCCGCTGGCGCCACGGCAGCGGCACCCTCGACTTCCAGTTCCAGCAGCTCGTCGCCTTCTTTCAGGCGATCGCCCAGCTTCACTTTCAGGCTTTTGATGACGCCGGCTTTGGGTGCCGGAACTTCCATGCTCGCCTTGTCCGATTCCAGCGTCAGGATGCTCTGGTCGGCTTCGATACGGTCGCCGACCTTCACAAACAGTTCGATTACTTCACCTTCACCGCTGCCGATGTCAGGTACGCGAATGAGTTCGCTCACAAAAAATCTCCTCAGCAGTCCAGTGGGTTGCGTTTTTCCGGGTTGATACCGAACTTGGTGATGGCCTCGGCCACGACCTTAGGTTCGATGTCACCACGGTCAGCCAAGGCTTCCAGGGCTGCCAACACCACGAAATGACGGTCGACTTCGAAGAAGTGACGCAGCTTCTTGCGGCTGTCACTGCGGCCGAAACCGTCGGTGCCCAGGACTTTGAATTCCTTGGACGGGACCCACTGACGAATCTGTTCGGCGAACAGCTTCATGTAGTCGGTAGAGGCGATGACCGGGCCCTTGCGGCCGCTCAAGCACTCTTCGACATAGCTCAGCTTAGGCTTCTGGCCCGGGTGCAGACGGTTGCTGCGCTCGACTGCCAGGCCATCGCGACGCAGTTCGTTGAAGCTGGTAACGCTCCAGACGTCCGCGCCCACGTTGAATTCTTCACGCAGGATCTTCGCCGCTTCACGGACTTCGCGCAGGATAGTGCCGGAGCCCATCAGCTGTACGTGGTGCGCCGCTTCGCGGGTGTCTTCCTCGAGCAGGTACATGCCCTTGATGATGCCTTCCTCGACACCGGCCGGCATGGCTGGCTGCTGGTAGGACTCGTTCATCACGGTGATGTAGTAGAAGACGTCCTGTTGCTCTTCGGTCATCTTCTTCATGCCGTCCTGGATGATCACCGCCAGCTCGTAGCCATAGGTCGGATCGAAGGTGCGGCAGTTCGGGATGGTGCCCGCCAGCATGTGGCTGTGACCGTCTTCGTGCTGCAGGCCTTCACCGTTGAGGGTGGTACGGCCGGCGGTACCGCCGATCAGGAAGCCACGGGTACGGCTGTCGCCAGCGGCCCAGGCCAGGTCGCCGATACGCTGGAAGCCGAACATCGAATAGAAGATGTAGAACGGCAGCATCGGCTGGTTGTGGCTGGAGTACGAGGTACCGGCTGCAATGAAGGAGCTCATGGCGCCCGCTTCGTTGATGCCTTCCTCGAGGATCTGGCCCTTCTTGTCTTCGCGGTAGAACATCACCTGGTCTTTATCGACTGGCTCGTAGAGCTGGCCGACGGACGAGTAGATGCCCAATTGACGGAACATGCCTTCCATACCGAAGGTGCGGGCTTCGTCGGGGATGATCGGCACGATGCGCTGGCCGATTTCCTTGTCCTTGACCAGCTGCGCGAGGATCCGCACGAAGGCCATGGTGGTGGAGATTTCGCGGTCGCCCGAACCGTCGAGGATGGCCTTGAGGGTATCCAGTGGCGGGGTCGGGATGTTGAAGCTCTTGGCGCGACGCTGAGGCACGAAACCGCCCAGCGCGGCACGACGCTCGCTCAGGTAACGGGCTTCGGCACTGCCTTCTTCCGGTTTGAAGAACGGCAGGTTTTCGATCTCTTCGTCCTTGACCGGAATGTCGAAGCGGTCGCGGAACAACTTCAGGCTGTCGACATCGACTTTCTTGGTGTTGTGCGCGGTGTTCTTCGCTTCGCCGGCGCCGGTGCCATAACCCTTGATGGTCTTGGCCAGGATGACGGTCGGTTGCTCTTTGTGGTTGACCGCCTCGTGGTAGGCCGCATAGACCTTGTACGGGTCGTGGCCGCCACGGTTGAGTTTCCAGATTTCGTCGTCGGACAGGTCTTCGACCATCGCCTTGAGTTCTGGCGTGTTGAAGAAATGCTCACGCACGAAGGCGCCGTCTTTGGCCTTGTAGTTCTGGTACTCGCCGTCGATGACTTCGTCCATGCGGCGTTGCAGGATGCCGTCGGTGTCCTTGGCCAGCAGTGGGTCCCAGAAACGGCCCCAGATGACCTTGTTCACATTCCACTGGGCGCCACGGAACACGCCTTCGAGTTCCTGGATGATCTTGCCGTTGCCGCGAACCGGGCCGTCGAGGCGCTGCAGGTTGCAGTTGATGACGAAGATCAGGTTGTCCAGCTTCTCGCGGCCGGCCAGGGAGATCGCGCCCAGGGATTCCGGCTCGTCGCACTCGCCGTCGCCCATGAAGCACCAGACTTTCTGCTTGCCCGGCTGGATGAAACCGCGGGCTTCCAGGTACTTCATGAAGCGCGCCTGGTAGATCGCCTGGATCGGCCCCAGACCCATGGAGACGGTCGGGAACTGCCAGAAATCAGGCATCAGCCATGGGTGCGGGTAGGAGGACAGGCCGTTGCCATCCACTTCCTGACGGAAGTTGTTCATCTGGTCTTCGCTGATGCGGCCTTCCATGAAAGCGCGAGCGTAGACGCCAGGGGAGGCGTGGCCCTGGAAGTAGATCAGGTCGCCGCCATGTTCTTCGGTTGGCGCCTGGAAGAAGTAGTTGAAGCCGATGTCATACAGCGTCGCACTGGAAGCGAAGCTGGAGATGTGACCGCCCAGGTCAGAATCTTTCAGGTTCGTACGCATGACCATGGCCAACGCGTTCCAACGTACCAGCGAGCGAATGCGGCGTTCCATGAACAGGTCGCCAGGCATGCGTGCTTCGTGGGTGACGGGAATCGTGTTGCGGTACGGCGTGGTGATGGCGTAGGGCAGTTGCGAGCCGCTGCGGGTCGCGAGTTCGCCCATACGGGTCATCAGGTAGTGAGCACGGTCTTCGCCTTCTTTGTCGAGAACCGATTCCAGGGCGTCCAGCCATTCCTGGGTTTCGACGGGATCGAGGTCTTGCATGGCTTGCTCCAGGGCGGAAAGGCTTCCAGAATCGGTTGCCTGAGTTTGCGACTGGCCTTGTGGGCAGACGATAAAATTCTTGGATTGCCGGAGGTTGATACGGCGGCGTGTAGTTTTACTACAAATCGTCGGCCATTTCAGCCTTTCGAATGTATAGACGAGTAGTAAAACTACAGAAGATTGGCTTGTGGCCTCCTGCTGCGTTGTGAGAATAATCGTTACTGTTGGTCGATTTCCAACACCAATGGGTAAGAATTTGATGCTGGCTGCCAAAATAATAAAAAATACAGCTATTTCTAACTTTTGTTCGACAGTCCTTCAAGGGCCGCGCCCGCAGAATTTGCCCCGACCGCCCCTTTCTACGCCGATCAAGGATAGCCCATGAGCCTGCCCGCGCTTGCCGAACTCCCAGCGACTCTCCTGCCTTTTGTCAGCCGTGCGGAGCAGTCGTTCCGTAGTGCCGTGTCGACCCTGGACGACGATCACGGGCTCGCCGCCTGGACCCCCGAGCGCTGGGCCGAGTTCGCCCGGGTGAGCGCCGCCAGCGACTTTTTCATTGAACAGAGCCTTCGTGACCCTTTGATGTTGCTGGAGCTGGTGCGCGGCGGTGAGCTCGACCGCGGCTTCGGCCCGGGCGAGCTATGCGCGCAGATCGCCGCGGCGGTGCAGCAGGCCACCAGCGAAGACGAGCTGGGGCGGGTGCTGCGGCGTCAGCGCAATCGTCATCAGGTGCGGATCATCTGGCGCGACCTGACACGCCAGGCGGATCTGGTGCAGACCTGTCGCGACCTCTCGGACATGGCCGACGCCTGCATCGACCAGGCCTATCAATGGTTGTACCAGCGCCACTGCGAGCAGTTCGGTGTTCCCACCGGCCGGCGCAGCGGCGAGCCGCAGCAGATGGTCATCCTCGGCATGGGCAAGCTGGGCGCCGTCGAGCTGAACCTGTCGTCCGACATCGACCTGATCTTCGCCTACCCCGAAGGCGGGGAGACCGTGGGCGTGAAGCGTGCGCTGGATAACCAGGAGTTTTTCATCCGCCTGGGGCAGCGCCTGATCAAGGCGCTGGACCCGATGACCGTCGACGGTTTCGTGTTCCGCGTCGACATGCGCCTGCGGCCCTACGGTTCGGCGGGCGCCCTGGTGCTGAGCTTCAATGCGCTGGAGCAGTACTACCAGGATCAGGGCCGCGACTGGGAGCGCTACGCGATGATCAAGGCGCGGGTGGTGGCGGGTGACCAGATCGCCGGCGCGCAGTTGCTCGACATGCTGCGGCCCTTTGTCTATCGGCGTTACCTGGACTTCTCGGCGATCGAAGCGCTGCGCACCATGAAGCAGCTGATCCAGCAGGAAGTGCGGCGCAAGGGCATGGCCGACAATATCAAGCTGGGCTCCGGCGGGATTCGTGAAGTCGAGTTCATCGCCCAGGCTTTCCAGCTGATCCACGGCGGGCGCGACCTGAGCCTGCAGCAGCGTCCTCTATTAAAGGTGCTGACCACCCTGGAGGGGCAGGGTTACCTGCCGCCCGCGGTGATCGCCGAGCTGCGTGAAGGTTACGAATTCCTGCGTTACACCGAACATGCGATCCAGGCGATCGCCGACCGGCAGACGCAGATGCTGCCGGACAATCCACAGGACCAGGCGCGTATTGCCTTCATGCTGGGTTTTGCCGACTGGGCGGCGTTCCATGAGCGGCTGATGTATTGGCGCGGTCGGGTGGAATGGCACTTCCGTCAGGTGATCGCCGATCCGGATGAAGACGAAGGCAGCGAATGCGAAGTGGTGGTTGGCGGTGAATGGCTGCCGCTCTGGGAAGAAGCCCAAGACGAAGAAGCCGCCTGCCGGCAGTTGCAGGAGGGTGGTTTCAATGACGCACCCAAGGCACTTAGGGCGCTGGCCGGCCTGCGTGGCAGCCCGCAATTGCGAGCCATGCAGCGTTTGGGGCGCGAACGCCTCGATGCCTTTATTCCCCGCCTGCTGGCCCAGGCGGTGGAACATGCTAATCCGGACCTGGTGCTGGAGCGGGTGTTGCCGCTGGTCGAGGCGGTGGCGCGGCGTTCTGCCTACCTGGTGCTGCTCACCGAGAATCCCGGGGCCTTGCGCCGCCTGCTGACCCTGTGTGCCGCCAGCCCGTGGATCGCCGAGCAGATCACTCGCTTCCCGCTGCTGCTCGATGAGTTGCTCAACGAAGGCCGGCTGTTCAAGCCGCCACTGGCGCCGGAACTGGCCGCCGAGTTGCGCGAACGCCTGACGCGTATTCCCGAGGACGACCTGGAGCAGCAGATGGAGGCGCTGCGCCACTTCAAGCTGGCTCACCGCCTGCGGGTGGCGGCCTCGGAAATCGCCGGCAGCCTGCCGTTGATGAAGGTCAGCGATTACCTGACCTGGCTGGCCGAGGCGATCCTCGAGCAGGTGCTGGCCCTGGCCTGGCGCCAGACCGTGGCCAAATACGGCGCTCCGCAGCGCACCGATGGCAGCTTGTGCGATCCCGGCTTCATTATTGTCGGTTACGGGAAAGTCGGCGGCCTGGAACTCGGGCATGGTTCCGACCTGGACCTGGTGTTTATCCATGACGGCGATCCGCAGGCGGAAACCGATGGGCCGAAACCGATCGACGGCGCGCAGTTCTTCACCCGCCTGGGCCAGCGGATCATTCACCTGCTGACCACCCAGACCAACTCCGGCCAGCTGTACGAAGTGGACATGCGTCTGCGGCCGTCCGGGGCGTCGGGCTTGCTGGTGAGTTCGTTGGGGGCTTTCGCCCGTTATCAGGAGAACGAGGCCTGGACCTGGGAGCATCAGGCGCTGGTGCGCGCCCGGGTGCTGGTGGGTAGCCAGGATGTCGGCCAGGCCTTCGAGAAAGTGCGGGCGGCGGTGTTGGGTCGTGCCCGTGACCTGCCCAAGTTGCAGCAGGAGGTCAGCGAGATGCGGGCCAAGATGCGCGACAATCTGGGGACCAGGGCGACGGCTGCCGGAACCGCGGCAAATGCCTTCGAGGCCACGGCGCCGTTCGACCTCAAGCAGGACGCCGGAGGTATCGTCGACATCGAATTTATGGTGCAATACGCGGCCCTGGCGTGGTCGCAAGAGCACCCGTCATTGCTGCGCTACACCGACAATATCCGCATTCTGGAAGGTCTGGAGGAAGTCGGGCTGATGCCCGCGACCGACGCCAGTCTGTTGCGTGAGGTCTATAAGGCCTACCGCTCCGCGGCTCACCGCCAGGCCTTGCAGAACGAGGCCGGGGTCATCGCCGGCGACCAGTTCGCCAGCGAGCGACGGGAGGTATTGCGGATTTGGCGCGAGCTGGGGCTAAGCTAGGCAGCGTGCGCTGCGTTGCCACAAATGTATCCGGCGAGCCAGGTTGCGGCTCGTCCACAATGAGCTGGCGGTGAATGCCGCAGGGCTGGATTCTCGAGGCGGGGAGGCGTAAGCCTCCCCGGTTCGTTTTTGGAAACCACATGAATATTCTGATCGTTGGGCCCAGTTGGGTCGGTGACATGGTGATGGCGCAGACACTCTTCCAGTGTCTGAAACAGCGCCATCCTCAATGCGAGATCGACGTGCTGGCCCCGGAGTGGAGCCGGCCGATCCTGGAGCGCATGCCGCAAGTGCGGCGGGCCTTGAGCTTCCCGCTCGGCCACGGCGTGCTGGAACTGGCGACTCGTCGGCGCATCGGCAAATCCCTGGTCGGCCAGTACGACCAGGCCATCCTGCTGCCCAACTCGCTGAAGTCGGCGCTGGTGCCGTTTTTTGCCGGCATCGCGCAACGCACCGGCTGGCGTGGCGAGTTCCGCTACGGCCTGCTCAACGACGTGCGCACGCTGGACAAAGAACGTTATCCGCTGATGATCGAGCGCTTCATGGCCCTGGCTTACGAGCCGGGCGCCGAGCTGCCCAAGCCGTATCCGCGTCCCGACCTGCAGATCGATCCGGCCAGCCGCGAAGCGGCGCTGGCCAAGTTCGGCCTGACCCTGGACCGCCCGGTGCTGGCGCTATGTCCGGGTGCCGAGTTCGGCGAAGCCAAGCGCTGGCCGTCCGAGCATTACGCCAAGGTTGCCGAGCTGAAGATCCGCGAGGGCTGGCAGGTCTGGCTGTTCGGTTCGAAGAACGATCATGTGGTCGGCGAAGACATTCGCGCCCGGCTGATTCCTGGGCTGCGCGAAGAGTCGGTCAACCTCTGCGGCGGCACCTCCCTGGCCGAGGCCATCGACCTGTTGTCCTGCGCCGATTCCGTGGTGTCCAACGACTCCGGGCTAATGCACGTGGCAGCGGCGCTGAATCGCCCGCTGGTGGCGGTGTACGGTTCGACGTCTCCGGGGTTCACCCCGCCCTTGGCCGACCAGGTCGAAGTCGTGCGCCTGGGCATCGAGTGCAGCCCGTGCTTCGATCGCACCTGCCGCTTTGGCCATTACAACTGCCTGCGCCAGCTGCTGCCCGACTCGGTGGACCAGGCCTTGCAGCGGTTGCAAGGCACCGCGGTCGAGGTTCGGTAAGTGCGGGTACTGTTGATCAAGACCTCTTCCCTGGGCGACGTGATTCATGCGCTGCCGGCGCTGACCGATGCGGCGCGGGCGATCCCGGGGGTCAAGTTCGACTGGGTGGTGGAAGAGGGGTTCGCGGAAATCCCGACCTGGCACCCGGCTGTGGATAAAGTGATCCCGGTGGCGATTCGCCGCTGGCGCAAGAACATCTGGCAGACCATCAAGAGTGGCGAGTGGCGGCGCTTCAAGCAAAGCGTGCGTGCCACCAAGTACGATCTGGTGATCGACGCCCAGGGCTTGCTGAAAAGCGCCTGGCTGACGCGCTACGTCAAGGCGCCGGTGGCCGGCCTGGACAAGCAGTCGGCACGCGAACCCCTGGCGGCGCGTTTCTATTCGCGGCGCCTGGCCGTCGCCCGCGGCCAGCATGCCGTGGAGCGTGTGCGCCAGCTGTTCGCCGTGGCGCTGGGGTATGACTTGCCCCAGGGCCTGGGCGATTACGGCCTGAACGTCGAGAAACTGGTGGAGTTGCCGCGGCCCAAGCCGTTCGTGGTGTTCCTGCACGGCACCACCTGGGACACCAAGCACTGGCCGCAAGCCTATTGGCGCGAGCTGGCCGAACGCATGGGCCAGTTGGGCGTCGAGGTCAAGTTGCCGTGGGGCAACCCGGCGGAGAAGGCCCGGGCCGAGCGTATTGCCCAGGGCCTGAGCAACGCCACGGTGCTGCCGAAGCTGAACCTGGCGGGCGTCGCCAAGGTGCTGGCGCAAGCCCGGGCCTGCGTCGCGGTGGATACCGGGCTTGGCCATCTCGCCGCGGCGCTGGATGTGCCGACCATTTCCCTGTTCGGCCCGACCAACCCGGGCCTGACCGGTGCCTATGGCAAGGCGCAGATCCATATGGCCAGCGACTTCCCCTGCGCGCCGTGCCTGCAGAAAAAATGCACCTATCAACCGACGGCTGAAGATCAGCGGCGGTTCGACCTGAAACGCGAGTGGCCGCTGTGCTTCACGCGTCTGAATCCTGAGCGTGTCGCCAGCCGGCTGAGCAGGTTGTTACTGGCTGAGGAGCTGCGCTGATGCAATTGGCTTTTGTCCTTTATAAATACTTCCCGTTCGGCGGCTTGCAACGGGACTTCATGCGCATCGCCCTGGAGTGCCAGAAGCGCGGGCACCGGATTCGCGTCTATACGCTGATCTGGGAAGGCGATGTGCCGCCGGGTTTCGAGGTGCTGGTGGCGCCGGTCAAGGCGTTCTTCAACCATCGTCGTAACGAGAAGCTCAGCGCCTGGATGGAGGCCGACCTGGCCAAGCGCCCGGTGGACCGCCTGATCGGCTTCAACAAGATGCCCGGCCTGGACGTGTACTACGCCGCCGACGGCTGCTTCGAAGACAAGGCGCAGAACCTGCGCCACTCGCTGTACCGCCGCTGGGGCCGCTACCGGCACTTCGCCGAATACGAGCGGGCGGTGTTCGCCCGGGACGCCAAGACCGAAGTGCTGATGATTTCCGAGGTCCAGCAGCCGCTGTTCATCAAGCATTACGATACCCCGGTGGAGCGTTTCCACCTGCTGCCGCCAGGCATCGCCCAGGACCGTCGCGCGCCGGCCAACGCGGCCGAGATCCGCGCCGAATTCCGTCGTGAGTTCGCCCTGAAAGACGATGATTTGCTGCTGGTGCAGATCGGCTCCGGGTTCAAGACCAAGGGCGTGGATCGCAGCCTCAAGGCCGTGGCTGCCTTGCCGCCGGAGCTGAAGAAACGCACCCGGCTATTTGTAATTGGCCAGGACGACCCCAAAGTATTCCAATTACAGAGCGCGGCATTGGGCCTGGGCGAGCATGTGCAGTTCCTCAAGGGGCGCAGTGATATTCCGCGTTTCCTGTTGGGCGCCGATCTGTTGATCCACCCGGCGTACAACGAAAACACCGGCACCGTGTTGCTGGAAGCGCTGGTGGCCGGCTTGCCGGTGCTGGTCAGCGCGGTCTGCGGTTATGCCCATTACATCGCCGAGGCCGACAGCGGCCTGGTACTGGACGAGCCACTGGAGCAGGGACAGCTCAATCAATACCTGAACACCATGTTGACCGACGACGCTGCACGCGCGACCTGGAGCCGTAACGGCCTGGCGTTCGCCGAGACGGCCGACCTCTATAGCATGCCGCAGCACGCTGCGGATGTGATTCTGGCGGAGCAACACTGATGAAGTTGATTCTTGCCGAACCGTTCAAGACCCTTTGGGCCGGACGCGATGCGTTCGCCGAAGTCGAGCGTCTGGACGGCCAGGTCTACCGTGAACTGGAAGCCCGCCGTACCTTGCGTACCGAGGTGGCTGGCGAAGGGTTCTTCGTAAAGATTCACCGCGGTATCGGTTGGGGCGAGATCTTCAAGAACCTGCTCACCGCCAAGCTGCCGGTGCTCGGCGCGGGCCAGGAATGGCAGGCCATCCAACGCCTGCAGGAAGCCGGTGTGCCGACCATGACCGCCGTCGCCTATGGCGAACGCGGCAGCAACCCGGCCAACCAGCATTCGTTCATCGTCACCGAGGAGCTGGCGCCGACCATCAGCCTCGAAGACTTCAGCATCGACTGGGTCAAGCAGCCGCCGCAGCCCAGGCTCAAGCGCGCGCTGATCGCCGAAGTGGCGCGCATGACCGGCATGATGCACCGCGCCGGGGTCAACCATCGCGACTGCTACATCTGTCACTTCCTGCTGCACACCGACAAGCTGGTGACGCCGGATGACTTCAAGCTCTCGGTGATCGACCTGCACCGCGCCCAGACCCGCCCGGCCATCACCCGGCGCTGGCGCGACAAGGACCTGGCGGCGCTGTATTTCTCGGCACTGGATATCGGCCTGACCCGGCGCGACAAGCTGCGCTTCCTCAAGGGTTATTTCCAACAGCCATTGCGCCAGATCCTGAGCGACGAAGCGCCTCTGCTGGCCTGGCTGGAGGGCAAGGCCAACAAGCTGTACGCACGCAAGCAGCGGTACGGAGATGCGCTCTGATGGCGGGTTGGAACCTTGAACCTGGGTATCGGGAGCTGGCGCAGGACTTCGGCAGTCTGGATGCGGTCTTTGCCCTCGAGGGCGAACACCTGACCCGCGACCCGTTGTCGGAGGTCATCCGGGTCGAACGCAACGGCATCAACTATTACGTCAAGCGCTACACCGGCGCCGGCAAGAACCTGCGGCGCTATCTGGGCAAGCCGCGGGTCAAGTCCGAGTGGCAGAACCTCAAGCGTTTCGCCAAGTGGGGCATTCCCACGGCGGAGGTGGTGGCCTGGGGCCTGGAGCGCCGTGGCCTGGCTTACGACCGGGGGCGATGATCACCCGCGAGCTGCCACGCACCGAAGACCTGTCGGTCCTGGCCGAGCGCAACGACCCGCTGCTGGCCGATCGGGCCTGGGTGGACCGGGTCAGCCAGCAGCTGGCGCGCTACACGCGGATCATGCATGAGCATCGCTTTACCCATAACGACTTGAAGTGGCGCAACCTGCTGATCGACGATGAGGTCCGGCTTTACCTGATCGATTGCCCCAATGGCGATTTCTGGCGCGGTTTCTGGCTCAAGTACCGGATCACCAAGGACCTGGCGTGCCTGGACAAGGTGGCCAAGTATCATTTGTCCGCCACCCAGCGCCTGCGCTTCTATTTGCAGTACCGCCAGCGCACCCGGCTGAATGCTGCGGACAAGTGCCGCATCCGGCATGTGCTGAGATTTTTCGAGGGACGCGAATGACCGATTTCCTGGCGGCTCAGGACCGTGCGTTGCTGGAGCGCCACGGCCTCGACAGCTTCGACGCGTTGTGGGCCAAGCAACTTGAGGCGGTGGACGAGCCCAACACCGATGGTGGGGGCTGGAGCAGCGTGTATCGCCTTGATCTGGAAGGCCACGGCTACTACCTCAAGCGCCAGAGCAACTACCTGACGCGGACCCTGCACCGGCCGTTCGGCGAGCCGAGTTTCGCCCGCGAGTTTCGCAATATCAGCCGCTACCAGCAGCTGGGTATTCCGGCGCTGCAGGCGGCCTTCTTTGGCGAGCGCAAGGTGGCAGGTGAAACCCGGGCGATCCTGCTGACCCGGGCACTGGATGGCTGGAACGATCTGGATTCGCTACTGCAACAATGGGCGCAGCTCAGCCCGGACCAGCACGCGGCGATCCTGCGGGCCTGCGGCCTGCTGGCGCGCCAGTTGCACGCGGTGCGCCAGGTGCACGGCTGCTTTTATCCCAAGCATATTTTCCTGCGGGCCACCGGCGATGGTTACCAGGCGCAATTGATCGACCTGGAAAAGACCCGTCCGCTGTTGTTCGGCCAGCGTGACCGGGTCAAGGACCTGGAGCCGTTGTTGCGTCGCGCCCGGTCTGGAGTGAGAGCGATGTGCGCGCCTTGCTTGCGACCTATCTGGATCAGCCGCGGGACAGCTCGCTGGTCGATGCCTGGCTGAACCGCCTGAGTGCGCGCCGCAGCCACAAGGAGACTCGTTGATGCGTCTGTCCGAACTTGAACGGGCCGGCCGCGCGCCAAGCCTGCCGTTGAGCCTGGAACTGGCCGACGCTGCCGGGCCGGCCACGCTGCAGTTGCTCAGCCTGCTGCGGGTGCTACCGGGGCAGCGCTATGTCGGCGCCGGTGTATGGCGCGGGCGTCCGGTGCTGGCCAAGTTACTGGTGGGGGCCAAGGCGGCGCGGCATTTCCAGCGTGAGCTGCAAGGCGTGCGCTTGCTTGAAGAGCAGGGCATGACCACGCCGTTGCTGTTGGCAGACGGCCTGAAGGAAGGCGAGGGCGGCTGGCTGCTGTTCGAGTTCCTGGAAGGCTCCGAGAGTCTGGGCGATGCCTGGAAACAAGTGGAGTCGTTGCCAGCGTTGGCTGATGAGCAGCAGGCGGTACTCGCCGAAGCCCTGGCCGCCATCGCCGAATTGCACGGCAAGGGCCTGTGGCAGGAAGACCTGCATCTGGACAACCTGCTGCGTCATCAGGGCAAGTTGTACCTGATCGACGGCGCCGGGATCTGCGTGGAACAGGCGGGCAAACCGCTGTCCCGGCAGAAAGTCCTGGAAAACCTCGGGGTGTTTTTCGCCCAGTTGCCCAAGAGCCTGGAGCCCTTCACCGAAGAGCTGCTGGTGCATTACCTGCTGAACAATGCCGAGCATGCCTTGCCGCTGGAAGCCTTGCAGAAGCAGGTGGACAAGGTGCGCAGCTGGCGCTTGAAGGATTTCCTCAACAAGGTCGGTCGCGAGTGCACCCTGTTCAGCGTGCTGCGCGGGCCCTTCGCCTTGTGGGCGATTCGGCGCGAGGAAGAGGCGGCGATGCTGCCGGTGCTGGAGCAGGCCGACGCGCTGCTGGACCAGGGGCACCTGTACAAGACCGGTGGCGCCGCCAGCGTCGGCCGAGTCGAAGTGGCGGGCCGCACCCTGTTGGTCAAGCGCTACAACATCAAGGGTTTTGCCCATTGGCTCAAGCGCTTCTGGCGCCCCAGCCGGGCCTGGCATTCGTGGCAGGAGGGCAATCGCCTGGCGTTCCTCGGCATTGCCACGCCCAAGCCGCTGGCCTTGCTGGAGAAGCGTTTTCTCTGGCTGCGCAGTCGGGCCTATCTGGTGACCGAATACCTGGCGGGGCCGGACATCATCGAACGCTTCGCGCCCTATATCGACAGCGGCGCGGCTCCGGAAGCGGAGTTGCAGGCGCTGGACCGGCTGTTTGCCGAGTTGATCCGCGAACGCATCAGCCATGGCGACTTCAAGGGGCACAACCTGTTCTGGCAAGAGGACCGCTGGGCGCTGATCGACCTGGATTCCATGTGCCAGCACCACAGCCTCGGCAGCTTCGCCCCGGCCTACGCCCGCGACCGTGCGCGCTTCATGCGTAACTGGCCAGAAAGCAGCGCGCTGTATCAGGTCATCGACCAACGCCTGCCTAAAACCGCCGAACCTTTCACCGGCTGACACCTGTAGCCGCTGCCGCAGGCTGCGATCTGAAGAGCGCGAAGCGGTCGCGCTCTTGAGATCGCAGAAAGGCTCTTCGAGCCTTGTCGCAGCCTGCGGCAGCGGCTACAGATCCCTCGCAGGCCATATTGGGCGCCAGTGCCCGCTGCTGAAACGTCAAGGATCATCCCGCGGCAGGTTTACGCTATAATCCCGCCCTTTAGCTGTTTCTCGCCCGTGGCGGGGAGCACATTAATTCCAGGCGCACGTCGCCTGCATGCAGACTTAAGAGGCTAGACCCCTGTGGCATTGACGATTCTTGGCCTGTCCGGCGCCCTTAGCCATGATCCTTCCGCAGCGCTGTACATCGACGGCAAGCTGGTGGCGGCGGCTGAAGAAGAGCGCTTCGTACGCGATAAACATGCAAAGAACCGCATGCCCTACGAATCGGCGAAGTTCTGTCTGGAACAGGCCGGCATCAAGCCTTCCGACGTTGACGTGGTGGCGATCCCGTTCGCCCCGATCAGCCTGTTCGGCAAGGCCCGCTGGCACTACGCCAAGCGTTACTGGTACGCCCCGGACCGTGCCCTCGACGCGATCCTGATGGGCAACCGCCGCTACAAGCGTTATCGCAACAAGATCGTCTGGTGCCTCGAGCAACTGGGCTTCGATCCGAAGAAGATCAAGATCGAGCCGGTCGAGCACCACCTGGCCCACGCTTCCAGCGCCTACCACTGTTCCGGCTTCAAGGAGAAAACCGCGATCCTCGGGATCGACGGCAAGGGCGAGTACGCCACGACTTTCTTCGGCTACGGCGAAAACGGCAAGATCCACAAGATCAAGGAATTTTTCGATCCGGACTCCCTCGGCGGCCTGTATGGCGCGATCACCGAGTTCCTCGGCTTCGAAATGCTCGACGGCGAGTTCAAGGTCATGGGCATGGCGCCGTACGGCGATGCCAGCAAGTACGATTTCTCCCGCCTGGCCAGCTTTGAAAACGGCGAACTGGTGATCAACACCGATTACGCCAACGTCATCGGCCTGCGCCGCTACAAAGAAAAGGGCAAGGGTTTCTACTTCTCGCCGAAGCTGATCGAGTGGCTGGGTCCGAAGCGCGAAGGCGACATCGCCGACGAGCCGTACATCCACTACGCGGCTAGCATGCAGGCGCTGTTCGAGAAGCTGGCGCTGCAGATGATCGACCACTACCTGGGCGACATCCTCAAGGAAACCGGCAAGCTGGCCTTTGCCGGCGGCTGTGCGCTGAACGTCAAGCTGAACCAGAAGATCATCGCCCGTCCGGAAGTCAAAGAGCTGTTCGTGCAGCCGGCGTCCGGCGATGCCGGTACCGCGGTCGGTGCCGCGGCCTATGTTTCCCACGCTCGCGGCGTGCCGGTGGAGAAGATGGAACACGTCTATCTCGGCCCGTCCTACAGCAACGAAGACGTGATCGCCGCCTGTGCCCGCCACCCGAACAAGCCGGCCTGGCGCCAGATCGACAACACCCCCGAGCGTATCGCCAAGATCATGGTCGACGGCAACCCGGTGGCCTGGTTCCAGGGTCGCATGGAGTTCGGTCCGCGCGCCCTGGGCGGTCGTTCGATCATCGGTTGCCCGAGCGCCACCGGCGTGGCCGACCGCATCAACGAGCAGATCAAGTTCCGCGAGCGCTGGAGGCCTTTCTGCCCGTCGATGCTCGACACCGTCGGTCCGCAGATGATCAAGGTCGATCACCCGGCGCCATTCATGACCTTCACCTTCGAAGTGGCGGAAGAGTGGAAGACCCGCGTGCCGGAAGTGGTCCACGAAGACGGCACTTCCCGGGCCCAGGTGCTCAAGCGCGAATACAACCCGCGCTACTACGACATGATGAAGGCCCTGGAAGTCCTGACCGGCAACGGCGTGTCGCTGAACACCTCGCTCAACCGCCGTGGCGAGCCGATGATCTGCTCGCCGACCGACGCCTTGAACATGTTCTTCGGCTCCGATCTGCAGTACCTGATCATGGAAGACATCCTGGTAGTCAAAGACGGCGTGGATCCTTATGACACGCTCGGCTGAGCGCCACGTCCTGCAGTTCTGCCACGGCTATGACGGGCCGTTCCTGGACTGTGCCCGGCAATACGCCAGCCTGTTCGCGGGCAGCGGCTATCGCGTGACCACGGTGTTCCTCACCGGGGTTGCCGACGTCGAGGTGGCCGATGCCTGTGCCAGCGACGAAGTGCTGTTCATGGAATACAGCTCCAAGGCCATTCGTGGCCTGAAGCTGGGAGCGATACGCGACCTGCGCAAGATCGCCGCGTCGCGCAACTTCAGTTTCTGCATCGCCCACCGTTTCAAGCCGATCTACATCGCGTTGCTGGGCACCGCGTTGCCGGTGATCGGTGTGCATCACGCGTTTGGCGATTACCAGCGCGGCAGTCGCCGCCTGTTCGCCAAGCTGTTCCGCAAGCGCCTGAGCCTGCTCGGCGTGTCCGACGCGGTGCGCGATGACATGCGCAGTTGCCTGCCACAATGGCCGGCGGCGCGGATTCAGACGCTGTACAACCGGATCGACGTCGAAGCCTTGCAGGCGACCCAGTTGTCCAAGGCCGAAGCGCGCCAGGAGCTGGGGCTGTCGCCTTCCGCCTGGATTGTCGGCAATGTCGGGCGTCTGCACCCGGACAAGGACCAGGCCACCCTGCTGCATGGGTTTGCCGCGGCATTGCCGGGGCTGCCTCGGGAAAGCCAGCTGGCGATTCTCGGTAGCGGGCGTCTGGAGCAGAACCTCAAGGACCTTTCTCGCGAGCTGGGCATCGCCGACCGCGTGCTGTTCCTCGGCCAGGTCACAGAAGCCCGGCGTTATTTCCGTGCTTTCGATGCCTTTGCCCTGAGCTCCGACCACGAGCCATTCGGCATGGTGCTGCTGGAGGCCATGGCCGCTGGCGTGCCTTTGCTGGCGACGGCCTGTGGCGGGGCCAAGGAAGTGGTCGAAGGCGTCGGCATCCTGTTCCCGCTGGGCGATGCCGAGCATATGGCCCAGGGCCTGCAACACCTGGCCGGGATGGATGAGAACCAGCGCTTGCTGTGCGCCGAGCTGATGTTCGAGCGCCTGCGCGAGCGCTTCTCCGACCGTGCTGTACGCGACGCCTTCTGGCGTCTGCCGCAAGTTACCGATCTGACCGCGAGGCCCTGATGCTCAATCGATTCCAAGGCTGGCGCGAGCGTGGCTGGTCGGTCGTCGACGCCTCGACTTATGCCGCCGCCTGGCAGCGTTTTGGCGGCAGCGTTGCTACCCATCCGCTGGTGGTGGAGCGCCTGGCGAACCTGGCGGGCATCCCGGTCCGTTACCTGGCCTGGGAACAGGCCGGCGAACTGCAGGCGGCGATTCCGACCTGGGGGCGCGACCTGGCGCTGTCCAAGGACGTGCTCAAGCGCCGTGGCAAGAAAGGCCTGTTCGACCTGGGCAACGCCGAGCTGATCCTGCCGGCGGCGCCTGAGACCCAAGCCCCGCTGCGTCATCGCGGTCGCTATCTGTCGGCCTTGAACCAGGGCCGGTTCAGCACCCTCAAGCTCCAGGCCGAGCAATTGGCCATGGCCCGCACGCCTGAAGAGCTGTCGAAGAAGTTCCGTTACAACCAGCGCCGCGAACTGCGCCTGCTGGAAGAGGCGGGCGGCGTGGTGCGCCCGGTCAGCGAGTTCTCCAGCCAGGAGCTGGCGACCATCTACTGCGATCTGTTCCAGCGGCGCTGGGGGTTCCCGGCCACCGGTGCCGAGCGCATGGCCGAAGTCATCGAGTTGCTGCGCGAGCTGCTGATCGGCTCGGTGATTTTCCTCAACGATGCGCCGATCGCCATTCAGCTGGTGTACCGGGTCGAAGCGCCGGAGTGGATCAGCGTCGAATACATCAACGGTGGCGTCGATCCTGAAACCCGCGAGTTCAGCCCCGGCAGCGTGTTGAGTTTCCTCAATACGCAAAGCGCCTGGGAGCAGGCGCGGGCCATCGACAAGCCGCTGCGTTTCTCCTTCGGTCGCGCCGATCGCGAATACAAGGATCGCTGGTGCAACCCCGTTCCGGTGTTCACGGTATGAATCAGCCGTCGAGTCGCAAGCAACAGTTGCTCAAACGCCATCGCCGGCAGAAGCGCCTGGGCCTGCTGATCGGCCTGCTGGTGCTGGTAGCCATCGGTGTGCTGGTGGCCTGGTGGCTGCCGCTGCTGCTCGCGGTGCTGGCCTGGGTGGCCCATGAGGCCTGGTTTGCCGACCACCTGTTTTATTCGCCCCGGGACGATTATCAGTACAGCTTTCCGTTCGGCACCGAGCAGCCCAAGGTCCACCTGGACAAGCAGCGCCTGGTGCTGGACCAGGCGATCGACCTGGCGGGGGATGAAACCCTGATCCTCGCGGTAAAGGTCAGCAGCAGCTGGCTGGGGCGCTTTTTCGATCCTTGCGTCTGCTTGGCGGGGCAGGATCGGCAGACGTTCGAGCGTGGTGTGAACGGCCTGCGTTATCTCAATCTCAGTGGGCTGGCACGACCTCTGGCCAGCGGCGAGCTGCAATTGCGCGGGCGTTTCTGCCGGGTGTACGGCGAGCCGCTGTTGTCGGTGTTCCGTGAGCCGGACTATCGCCACCAGCGGGTAATGGTCATCGCCCCCCACGCCGACGATGCCGAACTGGCTGCTTTCGGTCTGTACAGCCAGGCTGACGAAGCCTGGATCGTCACGTTGACCGCGGGCGAGATCGAAGCCGAGCATTACCGGCAGATGGGTATGAACGCTGCAGATGCGGCGCGGATCAAGGGTCGGTTGCGGGCCTGGGACAGCATTGCGGTGCCGCGTTGGGCCGGGGTCGCCGAGGAACGTTGTGTGCAGCTGGGGTATTTCTGCCTGCAACTGCCGGCCATGCAGGCGGCGCCGAACCGGCCTGTGGCGTCCCGCGAGGCCGAACTGTCGGATATCCGCCTGTTCCGCCAGTTCAACCCGTTCCCGCTGCCGGCGGATACCGATGGCGCGCCGACCTGGAACAATCTCCTGGCCGACCTGCGGGCGCTGCTGCTCAAGGCCCGCCCCGAGGTGATCGTGCTGCCGCATCCGACCCTCGATCCGCACCCGGACCACATCTGCGCCCAGCAGGCGGTACTGGAAGCGTTGCAGGGGCTGGAATGGCAGCCGACCACCTTGCTCGGTTATGCCAATCATTTGCATGACAACGACCGCTGGCCGATGGGCGATTCAGGGGCGGGCATTGCCCTGCCGCCGGTGTTCGACCCGGCCCAGGTGCTCAGGCCCTGCTGCTTGCCGCTGTCGGTCGAACAGCAACGGGACAAGGCGATGGCCCTGGGCATGATGCACGACCTGCAGCCGCGAGCGCCGTTCAAGCGCCGTCTGCGCCGGGCCCTGCAGCGTGTGCTGGCTGGCCGCGCCGCTTCGCCTTATGGCGAGAACGAGTTTTTCCGCAAGGCGGTACGCCGGCATGAGCTGTTCTGGCGTTTGTAAATTGATATTGCATGACACCCTTTTGCCTGTCGGCCAGGGTAGTTTCGCTCTTTTGTCCGGTTGCTCACGGCTGCAAGGAAGATGATGAAGGTTCTATTTCTGGTGCAGAAAGAACAGCGGGCCATTCTGGACCGCCTGTACGAAGGCGTTGCCGCCCATTGCGAATGCGACCTGCGGTGGTTGAGCAGTGACGAGCAGCGCAACCTGCGTGGCTATTTCCGCCGTGAGGTGGATGTATCGCGCTATGACCGCATCGTGTTCTTCCTGCGTTTCAAGCAGGAAATTCGCCAGGCGAGCTTCATCCGCAGCATTCCCAACCTGGTGATCCTCGAGCACGACGCCTACCAGAACTACATCCCCTGCAAGTACACCGGCAAGTTCAGCGCGCACTACCGCCGCCTGCCGTGGGCACGGGTGATCAGTTCGGGGTTCATGGTCAGCGAGCGCTTGCGCGAGGAAGGTTTCGACGCGGTATTCGTGCCCAAGGGCTACGATCAGACCCTGCTGCAGGATCAGGGCCGCGAGCGGGATATCGAGCTGGCATTCGTCGGCAGCACCAACAGCGTGGCCTACAGCGGACGCAAGGCGCTGCTCGACGAACTTGGTCAGGTCGAGCCCTTGGTGGTGACGCGGACCAAGTCGGGCGAAGAGTATTGCGACACCCTCAACCGCATCCGCTTTTTTGTCAGTGCCGACGTCGGCATGGGCGAATACATGATCAAGAATTTCGAAGCCATGGCTTGTGGCTGCGTGTTGCTGGCATTCGACCAGGGTGAGGCGGAAAACCGCGCGCTGGGCTTGCAGGACCTGCACAACGTGGTCTTTTATCAGAACATCCCGCAATTGCAGGAAAAACTCGCAATGTTGCGCGCCGATCCGGCCCTGGCGCAGTGCATCGCGCGAAACGGCCGCGATCTGGCGGTCTCTCAGTTCAGCTTCGCCCGTATCGGGCAGCGTATTGTCGAGGAACTCCAGCCCGCATTGCGGCCTCGTGCACCCTTGAGCCTTATCGAGCGCGTACGCTCGAAACTGGGTGTTTGACAGCGGTCACCGAGCCCTTAATAGTGATCGCACTTTGTCGTAGGTGAGAATCAAGTGCAGTTTAGTCAAGAGAGTGACATCACGTTGGTGGTCACCAGTTGCGGTCGCCTGGACCTGCTCAAGCTCACGCTGGAGAGTTTCGATCGCTTCAACAGTGCGCCGATCCGCGAAGTCTTCATCACCGAAGATGCGGGCGACGAGCGGGTGCGCACGGCGGTGCCTGCCCATTGGAAAGATCACTGTACCTTCTTCGTCAACCGGCCGAAGCTCGGGCAGTTGGCGTCGATCGACCTGGCCTACGAGCAGGTCAAGACCCCCTACATCTTCCATTGCGAAGACGATTGGGAGTTTTACCGCCCGGGTTTTGTCGAGGATTCGAAAGCGATTCTCGAGCAGCGCCAGGACATCCTGCAGGTCTGGTTGCGCAGTTATGCCCACGACCTGCGAGTCCATAGTCCCTACATCCACTTGGGTGCCCGCGAGTTGATCGGTGGTGTGCCTTGTTATCCGCTGATCTCCGACAAACCCGAGTGGCAGAGCTTCTCCCTGAACCCGGGCTTGCGCCGGATGGCAGAGTATCGACTGTGCGCGCCTTTCGCCGGGCATGGAGGCGAGAAAGCGCTGTCCAAGCGCTATGCTGAGCTGAACCTGACAGCTGTCAGCCTGGAAGGCGACGCGGTGCTGCATACAGGCTTCGGTCTGCATGTGGAGACTGCCGCCGAGCGGCAGCGTAAGGCTCGGCGCAGTCGTCGCGAGCAAATCAAGCTTGTTTTAGTCCTGTTGGTTGGAGTCGGTATTGGCTGGTTTATCAATTAGTTCTACCGGTTTCACTTTCCCGAATACCGCGAAAGGGCTATGTGCCCAATGAGCATTCTCAACATCATGTGGGCAGGCGGCAGTGCATTTGCCTCCGTTCACAAGGTTCACCAGCAGATCCTCTCTCAGGCCGAGCCAGGCACTGTGGTCAAGACCTGGCTGCTGCAAGGCTCGTCCACCGGATGCGTTGCCGAAGTGGGGGAATGCCGGGAGTGGAACCTGTCGTCGGCGCGGCTGAAGGGCAAGCATTTCTGGCGCTTGCTCGAACCCTGGCTGCGGGCCAGTTTTCGCAAGGCGTTGCGGGAAAGCGATGCCCAGGTGTTGTTGCTCGATGGCCTGGGGGTGGCGCGTACCTTGTTGCCGGTCCTCAAGTCATTGCCGCACATGCGTGCGGTGGTGGTGATCCACGGCTCCACGCGCTTGCACCGCAAGGATCAACAGCTGTTTCGGCAGTTCCCCGCTTCGCAGCTGACTCTCGCGGCTGTTTCGCAGACCCTGGCTTCATCCCTCGAAGACGATTTTCAGATGCCGGTGACGGCCTTGCGCAGCGCGTTCAATCCGCACGAGTTCAACGCAAGGCTGCTACCGCGTGCCGAGGCCCGGGCCACCCTCGGCCTGCCCGCGGGCGATGCTCCGGTATTCGGCGCGGTCGGGCGTCTGGTGGACGATAAGGGTTTTGCTTGCCTGTTGGAGGCCTTCGCCAAGGCCCTGGCGAGCCGACCGGAGATGCGTCTGGTGATTATCGGCGAGGGTTCGAATCGCGCAGCGCTCGAGGCCCGCATCAACCGGCTGGGCCTGCAAGACAAGGTTTCGCTGCCTGGGCATCTGAAGCATGCGGCGATGCTTTACAAGGCATTCGACTGGGTGGCCATCCCGTCGCTGGACGAGGGCCTGGGGCTAATCCTGCAGGAAGCAGTGATGTCCGGTGTGCCGGTATTGACCAGCGATTTGCCAGTGTTCCGTGAGCAGTTGGCTGAAACCGGGCGTTATGCGCCGGTGAATGATATCGACGCCTGGCAAGAGGCGATTCTTCAGGCCCTCGGCCTGCCCGCCCAGAGCATCGCGGCGGATCAGTACGCTGCTCTGGCCCCCGACCTGGCCTGGCAGCGCTTCAGCCAGGCCGCCACCAGCCTGCTGTCATGCCGAAAGTAGGGCCTGTTCCAATGCTTGTATCGGAAAGCTCCCATTCAGCTTCTCCCGGGCAATATAGCGGGCGAAGTGTTGCAGGTTGCGTTTGACCAGATGGCGCGGCAGTGGCCCGCGGAAGAAGCGCATATCGGCCACGTCGATCAGGCCGAAGCGGTTATCCGGGGTGATGACGATGTTGCCCAGGTGCAGCGAGCGAAAGTAGATCCCCGAGGTATGCAGGCTACGAATCAGCTCGACCAGGGCCGGCAAGGTCTGCTGCCAGTCGAAGCCTTCCTTGCTGGCGACCTGGCGCAGGGTTTCGCCTGGCAGCGGTCGGTAAAGCACCGCGGTCATGCCGGGTTGTTCCAGGCGGTAGAAGTCCAGAACCTGCAGCGTGGGAACGCCGAGTTGTTCCAGGCGTGCGGCGTTGTCGATGAAGCGCGTCGAATAGGGCCGAAACAGGGCGGATGAAAAAAGACGCTTGCGCCGGAACAGTTTCAGAATATTCCCATCCTGCAACAGGTAGACTTTCGGGCCGTAACTGTCGGCCTCCAGAATCCTGGCGCCTTCAATCATCTGATTCAAAGTGGCTTGGGGAAGCCGGGAGCATTGCATCGTAGGAAGCCTTGTCGAAGTGGCGGGCACAGTGACGGGCAATGATGCCGAAAAGTTGTTGTTTTAACCATGCCGGTTTGGCTGGTGAACCATTTAGGAGCGAATAGATGCAGGCCACACGTTGGGCGCAAGTATGGATGACAATCGGGTTGCTATGGTTTTTGCTGGCCATCGCACTGGCGCCCACCAACAAGATCTACCAGCAGGGGCTGGTGGCCTTCCTGTGGTTGCCGGCAATGATTCTGGCCTGGTCCGCACGTGAGCGTCTGATCGAATGGTGGCGTGCCCAGCGCTGGCTTGGCCTGGCATTGCTGGGACTGGCGATATGGGGGCTGATCAGCCTGACATGGACGCAAGCGGCGGACCCGTCGCGCGAGGCCAAGCGCTTGCTGTACATCGCGGTGTTCCTGCTGTTCTTCCCGATTTTCGCCAATGCCCGCCCGGAGCGGGTGATTACTGTCATGCAGTGGGGCGGGCTGGGGCTGGCGGTGACGGCACTGATGGCCATCATCCAGTTCTACTGGATCAACGGAAATGTCTGGTGGGCACGCCTTGTAGGATTGGGGGAGCTGGCTCATCCGATCCTGGGTGGTTATGTCATCGGCCTGGCCGCGATCTGGCTGCTACACTGGGTGCCGCGTACTCGCGGTCTTCAAGCCGTATGGCTGGTGGCTTTGGCGCTGCTTGGTGGGTTTGTCGTGCTGTGCCAGAGTCGCGGTGCTGCCCTGGCGCTATTCCTGACCGTGCTGGCGATGCCGATCTGGTGCCGTGACCGACTCAGCCGTATGTTCGCGGCGGCGGCATTGTTGCTGGCAATGTCGGCATTCTGGTTTCTCGAACCTTTGGTCCTGGCGCGTGGTGTTTCCTTTCGTCCGCAGATCCTGATGGCCAGCCTGCAGATGATCGCCGAACATCCATGGACAGGCCTCGGCCTGGGCTCGAGCTATGACGTGCTGGTCGACGGTTTGACATTCGACCATGCTCACAACCTGTTCACCCACATTGCCATTGAACTGGGTATCCCCGGACTATTGCTCTGGATCGTGGCCTGGTTTGCCGTCTTGCGCGAAGCCTGGCGCGCCCGTGAAACGCTTTATGGTCGGGGCGTCATCGGGATCTGGCTGTTCTCTTTCCTGGCCATGCAGTTCGATGCTGCGAGCCTGACGGGGACCCCTCGCGCCGAATGGTTCATCAGTTGGCTGCCGATCGGTCTGGCCACTGTTTTGGTCTGGGCACGGGGCGGTCACACAGGCTGTGATAAAATCCCGCGTTCCTCCTAAACAGTGAGCTCGACGATGAGTGATGCACCGCTCAAAGCGGAACAGGATTCCAGCCTGAAAATCTATTTTCGGCTGTTGGGGTATGTAAAACCCTACATAGGCATTTTCCTGCTGAGTATCGTGGGCTTCGTGATATTTGCATCCACCCAGCCGATGCTGGCGGGCATTCTCAAATATTTCGTCGACGGCTTGAGCAATCCCGAAGCGGTGCTCTTCCCCAACGTTCCCTATCTGCGCGACTTGCAGCTATTGATGGCGGTGCCGCTGCTGATCATCCTGATCGCGGCGTGGCAGGGGCTCGGCTCTTTCCTCGGCAACTATTACCTGGCGAAGGTTTCCCTGGGGCTGGTGCATGACCTGCGGGTCGAGCTGTTCAACAAGCTGCTGGTCCTGCCGAACCGCTATTTCGATACCCATAACTCCGGGCATCTGATTTCCCGCATCACCTTCAACGTCACCATGGTCACCGGTGCCGCCACCGACGCCATCAAGGTGGTGATTCGCGAAGGCCTGACGGTAGTGTTCCTGTTCGTCTACCTGTTGTGGATGAACTGGAAGCTGACCCTGGTGATGCTGGCGATCCTGCCGTTGATTGCGATCATGGTCGGCAGCACCAGCAAGAAATTCCGCAAGCAGAGCAAGAAGATCCAGGTGGCGATGGGCGATGTGACCCATGTGGCCTCCGAGACCATTCAAGGCTATCGCGTGGTTCGCAGCTTCGGTGGCGAAAGCTACGAGCAGCAGCGTTTCGTCGACGCCAGCCAGAGCAACACCGATAAACAGCTGCGCATGACCAAGACCGGTGCGGTCTACACGCCGATGCTGCAGTTGGTGATCTACTCCGCCATGGCGGTGTTGATGTTCCTGGTGCTGTTCCTGCGTGGCGATGCCACCGCGGGCGACCTGGTGGCCTACATCACCGCGGCGGGCCTGCTGCCCAAGCCGATTCGCCAGCTCTCGGAAGTCAGTTCGACCATCCAGAAAGGCGTGGCGGGCGCGGAAAGCATCTTCGAACAACTGGACGTCGAGCCTGAAGTCGATCGGGGACAGATCGAGCGTGAGCGCATCGAGGGGCGCCTGGACGTGCGCAACCTGAGCTTCACCTATCCGGGCACCGACCGGGAAGTGCTGAAGGACATCAGCTTCTGTGCGGCTCCCGGGCAGATGATCGCGCTGGTCGGCCGCTCCGGCAGCGGCAAGTCGACCCTGGCCAGCCTGATTCCGCGCTTCTATCACCACGAAACGGGGCAGATTCTCCTCGATGACGTGGAGATCGAGGATTACCGCCTGCGCAACCTGCGCCGGCATGTGGCCCAGGTGACCCAGCATGTGACCCTGTTCAACGACAGCGTGGCCGCCAACATTGCCTATGGCGACCTGGCCGGGGCGCCGCGGGAAGACATCGAGAAGGCGGCGACGGATGCCTATGCCATGGACTTCATTTCGCAGTTGCCCGAAGGCCTGGACACCCAGGTCGGCGAGAACGGCGTGCTGCTCTCCGGCGGTCAGCGCCAGCGTCTGGCGATTGCCCGGGCCCTGTTGAAGAATGCGCCGTTGCTGATTCTCGACGAGGCTACCTCGGCCCTGGATACCGAATCCGAGCGGCATATCCAGGCGGCCCTGGACAAGGTGATGAAGGGACGCACCACCCTGGTGATCGCGCACCGCCTGTCGACCATCGAGAAGGCCGACCTGATTCTGGTCATGGATCAGGGGCGGATCGTCGAGCGCGGTACTCATGTCGACCTGCTGGCGCAGAACGGCTACTACTCGCGTCTGCATGCCATGGGCCTGGACGAGCCTGCCTCCGAAGGCATTGCCTGAGCCAACGCCCGGGTGGGCACTGCCCACCCTGGAACAGCCCCGGCGTGCAATGCGCCGGCGGTCTTTGTATCCCGCCCCTTACAGTCTTGACCAAGCCTAAATAATCCAGCGCCTCGTGCTTGTTATGGTTCCAGCCTCAATCGTCGACTGAATCGAGGGGGCCAACCCCGTCGCGCGGGTACTGGAATGCTGCAACGTTATCTGTGGAAGTTATTGCCCAAGTCGCAACGGGCGTTTTTGCTTGGGCGCCTGTCGGTGGTGGACCGGCAGGTGGTGAACAAGGCCATGTCCGCCAACGTCCGTTTTCCGGCGCCATTCCGTCAGCGCGGTTGTGTGTTCATCCATGTGCCCAAGTGCGCGGGGAGCAGCCTGTGTTCGGCATTGTTCGACGGCTGGACGCCCGGCCATCTGCCCCTGTACTGGTACGAGCAACAGTTTCCCCAGCAATTCGCCAGCAGTTTCAAGTTCGCCGTGGTCCGCGATCCCCTGGAGCGGGCCTATTCGGCCTATGCCTTCCTGCGTGGCAACGAGCTCAGTCGTCGCGACCAGGCCGCCCAGCGGCTGGTCAGCCACTATCGCGATTTCGACGATTTTGTCGGTCGCTGGCTGCACCCGGAAAATATCCACAAGCAACTGCACTTCGCCCCGCAGACCGATTTTCTGGTGGACTCCATGGGACGCCTGGACATGGACTTCATCGGCTATCAGGAGCACCTGCAGCGCGACTATCAGTTGCTCAGCGAGCATCTGGGCGTGAGCAGGACTCTGCCGCATCTCAATGAATCGCGGCAACGGAGCGAGGCGCCTGCCCGGGACTTCTGCACGGTGCGCACCCGACGACTGGTGCGTCGGGCCTACCAGCGCGACTACGAGATGCTCGGCTATGAATGAGCCCCTGCCACCGCGTTGCCCACAACCGGACATCCGCCCCAGCAGCCTGTCCCTGACCGCGATCGAGCGGGCGGCGCTCAAGCAGCAACGCCCGAGCTGTATCTGGCTGACCGGTTTGTCCGGCGCCGGCAAATCGACCCTGGCCAACCTGCTGGAGTTGCGGTTGAACGGGCAGGGCCTGCATACCTTTGTCCTCGATGGCGACAACGTGCGCGGTGGCCTGTGTCGTGACCTGGGCATGGACACCGAGGCGCGCAAGGAAAATATCCGGCGCCTGGCCGAGGTGGCGAGGTTGATGGTGGAGGCGGGGTTGATCGTGATCGTTTCGGCGATATCACCGTTTCGCGCGGAGCGCGCCGCTGCCCGGGCCTTGTTCGCGGCGGACGAATTTCTCGAGGTGTACGTGAGCACTACGTTCGCTGTCTGTGCCCGACGCGATCCCAAAGGCCTCTATCAGGCGGCGAGCGAAGGGCGTATCCGGGACTTCACCGGGCTCGACAGCCCCTATGAAGCGCCACTGGATCCTGACTGCGAGATCGATACCGAAACGGTTGGACTGGCCTGCGCGACAGACCGGCTCATGGCGCTTTTGCTCAATAAATGAACAGTTTGGGGCGATCGCGAATACTCGTGCAGCGGTAGAACTAGGCAGCGTTCACCCTGTGTTAATATCGCGCCCCTGTTCATTTTGTATGTGGGTTGCTCCATGAAGTTGTCCATGCCGCGATTCGATCAAGCCCCTGTCTTGGTGGTCGGCGATGTCATGCTCGACCGTTACTGGCATGGTGGTACCTCACGGATTTCCCCTGAGGCGCCGGTACCGGTAGTCAAGGTCGAGCAAATCGAGGACCGCCCGGGCGGTGCCGCGAACGTTGCCTTGAACATTGCCGCGCTCGGCGCACCGGCCTCGCTGGTTGGCGTCACCGGCGACGACGAGGCTGCCGACAGTCTCTCCAACAGTCTTGAGGGGGCGGGCGTACGCGCCTTGTTCCAACGCATTGCCCACCAGCCGACCATCGTCAAGCTGCGGGTCATGAGCCGGCACCAGCAACTGCTGCGTATCGATTTCGAAGAACCTTTCGCCACCGACGCCCTGGCGTTGGGCGCTGAAGTCGACCGGTTGCTGGACGGCATCAAGGTGCTGGTGTTGTCCGACTACGGCAAGGGAGCCCTGAGGAATCATCAGGCGCTGATCCAGGCCGCGCGTGCCCGTGGCATCCCGGTGCTGGCGGACCCGAAAGGCAAGGACTTTTCGATTTACCGCGGCGCCAGCCTGATCACCCCGAACCTCAGCGAGTTCGAAACCATAGTCGGCGGTTGCATCGACGAGCACGACCTGGTCAGCAAAGGCGCCAAGCTGATGCACGACCTGGAACTGGGCGCCTTGCTGGTGACCCGTGGCGAACACGGCATGACCCTGCTGCGTCCCGACCACCCGGCGCTGCACTTGCCGGCCCGGGCCCGTGAAGTGTTCGACGTCACCGGTGCCGGCGATACCGTGATTTCCACCCTGGCGGCGGCAATCGCGGCGGGTGAAGAGCTGCCGCACGCGGTGGCCCTGGCCAACCTGGCCGCCGGCATCGTGGTCGGCAAGCTGGGTACCGCGGCCATCAGCGCACCGGAGCTGCGTCGCGCGATCCAGCGTGAAGAAGGTTCCGAGCGCGGTGTGCTGAGCCTCGACCAGCTGCTGCTGGCGATCGACGATGCGCGTGCGCACAAAGAGAAGATCGTCTTCACCAACGGCTGTTTCGACATCCTCCACGCCGGCCATGTGACCTACCTCGAGCAGGCGCGGGCCCAGGGCGATCGCCTGATCGTGGCGATCAACGACGATGCCTCGGTCAGCCGCCTGAAAGGGCCGGGCCGTCCGATCAACAGCGTCGACCGGCGTATGGCGGTACTGGCCGGCCTGGGCGCGGTGGACTGGGTCATCAGTTTCCCCGAGGGTACGCCGGAAAACCTGCTGGCCCAGGTCAAGCCGGACGTGCTGGTCAAAGGCGGGGATTACTCGGTCGACCAGGTGGTCGGCGCCGATATCGTCAAGGCTTATGGCGGTGTGGTGAAGGTGCTGGGGCTGGTGGAGAACAGTTCCACCACGGCCATAGTCGAGAAGATCCGCAAGACCGAATAAGGCTTGCCGCCAATCCGCCCACTCTCGCGAAAGCTGGAGTGGGCGGGAGGCGCTCAACGTTGCCGGCTGGTCTTGGTCGGTACCATCTTGCGCAATATCTGCCGTGCCTTGCCGGTAAGACGCTGGAGTTTGGAGTCCTTCTCCGGCGCGCTCAATCCCTGCTGCTTCAGCCAGTCCTTCCAGCGAATCCGCTCGTCACGCACCAGCCAGCCTTGCTGCCGGGCGAAGCTTTCGGCCAGATACAGGCCGCGGGTGCTCGCCGGGTGCAACTGATCCTTCTTCAACGTATAGAGCTCGGCGCAGGGCTGACCGTCCTTGAGTGGCATCAGGTACAGGTCCGGGCGCTTGCGATCCAGGCGCGCCACCAACTGGTCGCCCTCCAGGCGTTCGTCGACATGGAACAGGCTCAGGGACTTGGCCTCTTTCGGCACGTCCAGGCGCAGGTCATAAATCAGCTGCAGTGATGCGGTGGGCAGATGCACATAAGCTCGCGGCCGCTCCAGCAACTGCAGATTGGCGCAACGTACCGGGCGTGCCGCGCCCGACAGCGGTGTCAGGCGAAAGGGCAGGGCTTCGCGATAATGCAGGGCCGCCGAGTAGGGCGCTGGCAGCCAGGTGTCGTTGAAGCGCCCGCCGAGCCAGCCCTCCGGGGTTTCCAGCAGGCATTCTTCGGCGATTTCCTGGATGGCGGTATGCAGCGGCAGGTTCAGCTCATGGGCCGGGACGTAGCCGGAAATCAGCTTGAGCACCACGTCGCCGCGATCCTGCCGGCGCTGGCGCACCAGCACCCAATAGTCGCGGTTCTGCCAATGGAGGGTCAGGCGTACCGAGACGCCGAGGTTGGCCAGCTCCAGGGCGAAGCGCTCGGCGTCGGCCACCGCAACCGGGCGCCGGCGCTGCAGGGTCTGCGCAAAGTTCAGCGGCATGCCGACGCTCTGGTAGCTGAGGCCTTCGGGCGTCGCTTCGACGAACAGCGGCAGGGTCTTGAAGTTGCTGGGGTTCTTTCTTATGAGCGTACGCGGCATGTCGGCTCCTTCTTGCGTCGGGGTCGGCCGCGTGGGCGGCATCAGTTCTTGCGCAACACCTGCGCGACAGTGGCGACATTATGGGCCAGGTGCAACGGATTGATGGTTCCGACAATAGCACTGGCGACGCCCGGTTGATCGAACAGCAGTTCGAAGCTGGCGCGTACCGGGTCGACACCGGGGCTCAGGCACACATGGCCGCTGGCCAGGGCTTTTTTCACCAGAATGCCCTTGCCGTGGGCTGTGGCGTAATCGATGACGGCTCGCTCGTTCTGTTCGTTCAGATTGTAGGTGACCATGGCACAGTCACCTTGTTCCAGGGCCTTGAGGCCGCCCTCGACGGTTTTCCCGGAGAGGCCGAAGCCACGGATCTTGCCTTCCTGCTTGAGCTCGGCCAGCGTCTGGTACACCTCGCACTGCTCAAGGATGTGCAGGTCATTGCCGTCGGAATGCACCAGCACCAGGTCGATGAAGTCGGTTTCCAGGCGCTGCAGGCTGCGCTCCACCGACAGGCGGGTATGCGCGGCACTGAAGTCGTGGCGCGACAGGCCGTTTTCGAACTCTTCGCCGACCTTGCTGACAATCACCCAGTCCTGGCGTTGCCCGCGCAGCAGCGGGCCCAGGCGCTCCTCGCTGCGGCCATAGGCCGGCGCGGTGTCGATCAGGTTGATGCCCAGGTCGCGGGTCAGCTTGAGCAGCATGCGGGCTTCGGCGTCATCCGGAATCTGGAAGCCGTTGGGGTACTTCACCCCTTGGTCGCGCCCGAGCTTCACGGTGCCCAGGCCCAGTGGGGAGACCAGCAGCCCGGTGCTGCCGAAGGGGCGATGCAGGTCGTGCAGGGTCGCTTGGCTCATGGCAGCAGTTGCTCCCAGGCCGGTTGGGCGATGGCGGGTTTGGGCAGCGTCGGCAACGCAGTCGCGGGGCCCGGCTTGATACCGTCGCGCTCGAGGGCGGCGAACACCCGGTCGGCGAAGTCCGGGGCCAGGGCCAGCTTGGTCGGCCAGCCGACCAGCAGGCGGTCCTGTTCGGCGAGAAAGGCATTGTCCGGACGGGTCAGGCCCGACTGCGCGGGCTCGGCGCGGTCCACCCGCAGGGTGGCCCATTGCGCCTGGCTGAGATCAACCCATGGCAACAGGTTGCCGAGTTCTTTCTGGGCGGCGGCGATCTGTGCCGCCGGCTCGCGTGCCACGCCTTCGGCTTCGGCGATGTCGCCGCCGAGGTACCAGACCCACTGGCCGTCGGCCGCCGGGTGGGTGGTCACGGTGATCCGTGGCTTCGGCCCGCCGCCCAGGCAGTGGGCGTACAGCGGTTTCAGGCTCGGGCCCTTGACGATCACCATGTGCAACGGCCGGCGTTGCATGGCCGGCTGGCTCAGGCCGAGGCTGCTCAGCAGCTCGGCATTGCCGGCGCCGGCGCTGAGCACGATGCGTTGCGCGCGGATTTCCCGCTCATCGACCCGCAGGCCCAGCAATTGCCCGTTTTCCCGCAGGGGTTCGATCTTCTGCCCGGCCAGCAGGCTATCGCCGCCCAGTTCGGCCAGGCGTCCGATCAGGCTCGGCACGTCCACCACCAATTCGGCCAGGCGATACACCTTGCCCTTGAAGCGACGGTCCTGCAGGGCTGGCGGCAACTGGTCGCCCTTGACCTGATCGACACGCCCGCGCACGGCCTTGCTGGCGAAAAAGCTGGTGAGGTTGCCGGCCAGGGTGCCGGGGGACCACAGGTAATGGGCCTCGGACAGCAGGCGCACGCCGGACAGGTCCAGCTCGCCGTTGCCGGCCAGGGCCTCGCGCCAGCGGCGCGGCATGTCGGCGATGGCTTCCGAGGCGCCGGTCAGGGCGCCGTGCAGGGCGTACTTGGCGCCGCCGTGAATGATTCCCTGAGACTTGACGCTTTGTCCGCCGCCGAGGCTGGCGCTCTCCACCAGCACGGTGGAAAAGCCCTGGCGACGCAGGCGGGCGTTCAGCCAGAGGCCGGCGACTCCGGCGCCGACAATCAGCACGTCGGTGGAAATAACGGATGGCATGCAGCGACCTCAGTGTTCAAGACTAGGGGCGCAGTATACAGGCTCGAGCCGCGCAGGCTTTGTTGGCGATCAAACTGGCAGGGGCGCGCTTGGCGAAGCGCTTTGTGTAGCCGCTGCCGAAGGCTGCGATCGAGCGCGAAGCGGTCGCGCTCTTGAAGGGCCTGCGGCAGTGGTCATGGATTAGTGCCCGGCGGTCTTGGAAAACAGCTGGATCACCACCACGCCCAGGACGATCAGGGCCATGCCAAGCATTGCCGGGATATCCAGCTTCTGCCCGTAGAGGAACAGCGCGGCCACGCTGACCATGACAATGCCCATGCCGGCCCAGACCGCGTAAGCCACGCCCACCGGCACGGTACGCACCACCAGGGTCAGCATCCAGAAGGCCACGCCGTAACCGACGATGATCAGCAGCAGCGGCAGTGGAGTGCTCAGGCCTTTGACCGCTTTCATCGAAACAGTGGCGATCACTTCGGCGCAGATGGCGATGGCCAGGTAGGTGTAAGCGTTCATGGGAGAGTTCCTCGTGTTTGGGCTTGCTTGATGAGGTCGGCATTCTAGAGATTGTTCAGATGGGGTAAAGTCATTACCTATCTGTTTTGAAGATGGGGTGCCTTATGAATGTGCAGTGGAATCTGGAGCAGATACGGCTGTTCGTCAGCGTCGCCGAGCAACGTTCGTTTTCCGCGGTGGCCCGTGACCAGCACAAGGCGCAATCGGCGGTCAGCAGCGCGATTGCACTGCTCGAGGCCGATCTCGGCGTGCTCCTGTTCGAGCGCAGCAGCGGTCGCCAGCCGAAACTCACCGAGGCGGGTCGTGCCTTGCTTGCGGAGGCGCGGGAAGTGCTGCGCCAATGCGAGCGCTTGAACGGGCGGGCGTTGGCGTTGATGCGGGGTGAGGAGGCGCGCTTGCGGCTGGCCCTGGACGAGGCGATGCCTTTCCAGCCGGTGCTCGATAGCCTTGAGGCGTTGTCCGAGCGTTTCCCCAGTCTTGAGGTCCAACTGGCCAGCAGCGCCCAGGGTGATGTGGCGCGCAAGCTGCTGGACCGTCGGGCCGACCTCGGTTTGCTGTTTCACCATGAACAGATGTCCGAGGCCCTTGAGCGACGGGCCCTGGGCAGCGTCGAGATGGTCACGGTGTGCGCGGTCGGGCACCCGTTGGCCGGCGAAAAACAGGTGGATCGCCAGCAACTGGGGCGGCATCGACAGTTGTTGATTTCCCCGCAGTTGAGCACTTACCCCAGTGGCGAGCAGGTCAGCCCGCAAGTCTGGCGCGCCGACAGCTTCTACGCGATGGCCGAGTTGCTGATGCGCGGCCTGGGCTGGGCCTGGCTGCCGCGGCATGTGGTGCAGTATCCGGCCTATCAGAACCAGATGGTCGAGTTGGCCAGCGAATGGACCCCGCCGGCGCTGGTGGTGGAACTGGTCTGGCGCCGCGATGAACCCCTGGGGCCGGCGGCGCATTGGCTGGCGGAGCGTTTTGCCGTGCACTTGCGGGCGATTGGCTGAAAAAGCCGATAAACTCCGCCGCCATGAATAGAACTCTCTACACCGCGCTGTTTTACCTGGGGCTGCCATTGGTGGCGATTCGTCTGTGGCTGCGGGCGCGCAAGGCGCCGGCCTATGCCCGGCGGATTGGCGAACGTTTTTCCTGGGGGCTGCCGGCAATGCAGCCGGGCGGGATCTGGGTGCACGCGGTGTCGGTAGGCGAGAGCATCGCCGCCGCGCCGATGATCCGTGCCTTGCTGGCGCGTTATCCACAGCTGCCGATCACGGTCACCTGCATGACCCCCACGGGCTCGGAACGTATCCAGGCGCTGTTCGCCAACGAGCCGCGCATTCAGCACTGCTACCTGCCTTATGATCTGCCTTGCGCCGCCGCGCGTTTTCTCGATCGGGTCCGGCCGAAGCTGGCGGTGATCATGGAAACTGAGCTGTGGCCCAATCACATTCACCAGTGCGCCAAGCGCGGGATTCCGGTGGCGCTGGCCAATGGGCGGTTGTCGGAGCGCTCGGCCCGGGGTTATGGGCGCTTTGCCAAGCTGACCGCACCGATGCTCGCTGAAATGAGCCTGTTCGCGGTGCAGACCGAGGCTGAGGCCGAGCGTTTTCGCCAGCTGGGCGCGCGCCCGCAAACAGTCGAGGTGACGGGCTCGATCAAGTTCGACCTGAGCATCGACCCGCAACTGCTGGTGCGCGCCAGCGAGCTGCGCGAGCAATGGCAAGCCGGCGAACGCCCGGTGTGGATCGCCGCCAGTACCCATGAAGGCGAAGACGCTGTGGTGCTGGCTGCTCATCGCCAACTGCTGGCCAGCCACCCGGATGCCTTGCTGATCCTGGTGCCGCGTCATCCGGAGCGTTTCAATCCGGTGTTCGAGCTGTGCCGGCAGCAGGGCTTTGAGACCATTCGCCGCTCGAGCGCCGAGCCGGTCAGCGCCAGCACCTCGGTGCTGCTGGGCGACACCATGGGCGAGCTGCTGTTTCTCTATGCCCTGGCGGACAGCGCCTTTGTCGGCGGTAGCCTGGTACCCAATGGCGGGCACAATCTGCTGGAGCCGGCGGCCCTTTCCAAGCCGGTGCTGAGCGGGCCGCACCTGTTCAACTTCCTGGAGATCGCGACAATGCTGCGTGAGGCGGGTGCCCTGCAGGAAGTGGACGATGCCCATGGCCTGGCGGTGGCGGTGCAGCGCCTGTTCGAGTTGCCTCGGGATGCGCAGAAGATGGCCGATGCCGGGCTGCGGGTGATGCGCAGCAACCAGGGCGCTCTGCAGCGCCTGCTCGACGGGTTGGATCGCTTGCTGTAGCCGCTGCCGCAGGCTGCGATCGACCGGAACGGTCGTAAAAAAGGCCACCGCCATTCAATTGAATCGCGGTGGCCTTTTTGCGTGTCCTGCGGACAGGATCACAGCCTGCGGCAGCGGCTACAGGTTACTGCCCCGGCCGGGCCTTGAGCTGTTCCGCCGCGGCCTTGGCCAGGTCCGGCGGCAGGAAGTCGCGGTCCGGGTTGTAGTCGGCTTTCAGGTAGCGCGACAGGTCCTGCAGATCGCCCGGATTGAGGGTGCCGGCGGCTTGCTTGAGGCGCAGGTTGTCGAGGATGTAGTCGTAGCGGCTGTTGTTGTAGTTGCGCACCGAGGTGTACAGCTGGCGCTGGGCGTCGAGCACGTCGACGATATTGCGCGTGCCGACCTGGTAGCCGATTTCCGTGGCTTCCACGGCGCTCTGGTTGGAGATGATCGACTGGCGCCGGGCCTGGACCTGCTCGACATCGGTGTTCACCGCGCGGTGCAGGTTGCGGGTGTTTTCCACCACCTGGCGCCGCAGGGCTTCACGGCGCTGCTCGCTCTGGGTCAGGCGCGAGTAGGACTCGCGGACCTGGGAGCTGGTCAGGCCGCCGCTGTAGATCGGAATGCTCAGTTGCAGGCCGATGGTGCGTTGTTCGACGTCACTGCCGTAACGCTGGCCCAGCGGGGCCGGGTTGCTGAAGCCGAGGGCGTCGTTGTCGCCTTTCTTGTATTGCGCCACGGCGTCGAGGGTCGGGGCGTGGCCGGCCTTGCGCTGCTTGAGGGTTTCCTCGGCGGCGCTGACTGCGTAGTTGCTGGCCAGCAGGTTGAGGTTCTGCTTGGCCGCGGTATCGACCCAGGCCTTGGCGTCATTCGGGGCCGGCGCCAGCACCGGCAGGCTGTGGACGATGCCCTGGATCGAGTTGTACTGACGGTTGGTCAGGGTGATCAGGGCTTCGAAGGCGTCATCCACCTGGCGCTGGGCGAGGATCCGGTTGGCCCGCGCGGTGTCGTAGCTGGCCTGGGATTGCAGGACGTCGGTCTTGTCCGACAGGCCGACGTCGAAGCGCTCGTTGGACTGGTCGAGCTGACGCTTGAAGGCTGCCTCTTCGGCCTTGGTCGAGGCCAGGTTGTCCTGGGCGCGCAGCACTGAGAAATAGCTCTCGGCGCTTTGCAGGATCAGGTTCTGCTCGGTAGCCGAGAGTTCCAGCGCGGCTTGTTCGTTGACGTCCTTGGCCGCCTGCAGCTGGAACCAGCGGTCGGCACGGAAAATCGGCTGGGCGAGGGTCGCCTGGTACACGGTGCCGCTGCGGGTGGCGGTCATCGACGGTTCGTCGAACTTGGTCCGGGTGTTGTTCAGGTCGGCACCGGCCGAGAGGTTGGGCAGCAAACCGGCGCGCGCCTGTGGCACCACTTCTTTGCGTGCGTCGTAATCGGCGCGGGCGGCGGCGAGGTCGGCGTTGTTGTCCACCGCCTCCTGGTAGACGCTGACCAGGTCGGTTTTGGTGGTCAGGGGCGCTTCTGCTGCCCAGGCCATTCCATTGGACGCACAAGACACGGCGATGGCCAGTGAGAGTTTGCGCAGCATTCGGCGATCCCTAGAGTTGATATTACGAGGATAATTCTGGCGCCAAGGCTAAGTCTCGGCCTGTGCAGCGTCAAGGTTCGACGCAACCCATCGAGTGTAGATGCGCCTGCGAAGGGCAACAATCCTGCATTTACGCCATTCATCATGCTGTTTGCCGTGGGGTTGGCGTTCTGCACCGGCTTTGTCTAGACTGGCCGGGTTCTTGTCGGGGTGCCTTGCTATGAGGCTGAGATCGGATAATCCGGATCCCGTTGAACCTGATCAGGTTAGCGCCTGCGTAGGGAACAAGATTTCTCGTCACCCGGCGAGTCCTCTTGTGCTTCGTCCGGGATGTTGTTCGACAATCGAACACCCCTCGAGCACCAAGCACTGCACCAGCTGGTTTTCGCCTCTGGCTCCAGCCATGGTTGCGTCCGTTCGTTACAGGTTCGCTCCGACAAAAATCCACTGCCTGGATGCTGTCTGGAGAGCCCGTGATGACTACAAAATTAAAAAACGCTACCCACCTTAGCGAATCGGCCAAGGTCGATGAGCAGTCGGTTCAGCCCTTTACTCGCTCGCAAAAAATCTATGTCCAGGGTTCGCGCCCGGACATTCGCGTGCCGATGCGCGAAATCAGCCTCGACGTGACCCCGACCGACTTCGGCGGCGAGATTAACGCGCCAGTCACCGTCTATGACACCTCCGGCCCGTACACCGACCCCAACGTGGTGATCGACGTGCGCAAAGGCCTGGGCGATGTGCGCTCGGCCTGGATCGACGACCGTGGCGACACCGAGCGCCTGCCGGGCCTGAGTTCCAACTTCGGCCAGGAACGCCTCGCCGATCCCGAGCTGACCAAGCTGCGCTTCGCCCACGTCAACAACCCGCGCCGGGCCAAGGCCGGGGCCAACGTCAGCCAGATGCACTACGCGCGCAAGGGCATCATCACCGCCGAGATGGAATACGTCGCCATCCGCGAAAACATGAAGCTGCAAGAGGCTCGCGCCGCGGGTCTGCTCGATCAGCAGCACGCCGGCCACAGCTTCGGCGCCAGCATCCCGAAAGAAATCACCCCCGAGTTCGTCCGTGAGGAAATCGCCCGCGGTCGCGCGATCATTCCGGCCAACATCAACCACGTCGAACTGGAACCGATGATCATCGGCCGCAACTTCCTGGTGAAGATCAACGGCAACATCGGCAACAGCGCCCTGGGTTCGTCCATCGAAGAAGAAGTGGCGAAGCTCACCTGGGGCATCCGCTGGGGTTCGGACACCGTCATGGACCTGTCCACCGGCAAGCACATCCACGAAACCCGCGAGTGGATCATCCGCAACTCGCCGGTGCCAATCGGTACCGTGCCAATCTACCAGGCGCTGGAGAAGGTCAACGGCGTGGCCGAAGACCTGACCTGGGAGCTGTTCCGCGACACTCTGATCGAGCAGGCGGAGCAGGGTGTCGACTACTTCACCATCCACGCCGGCGTGCTGCTGCGCTATGTGCCGCTGACCGCCAAGCGCGTGACCGGCATCGTCTCCCGCGGCGGTTCGATCATGGCCAAGTGGTGCCTGGCGCATCACAAGGAAAACTTCCTCTACACCCATTTCGACGAAATCTGCGAAATCATGAAGGCCTACGACGTCAGCTTCTCGCTGGGCGACGGCCTGCGTCCTGGCTCGATCGCCGACGCCAACGACGAAGCGCAGTTCGGCGAGTTGGAAACCCTCGGTGAGCTGACCAAGATCGCCTGGAAGCATGACGTACAGTGCATGATCGAAGGCCCCGGCCACGTGCCGATGCAACTGATCAAAGAGAACATGGACAAGCAGCTGGAGTGCTGCGACGAGGCACCGTTCTACACCCTCGGCCCGCTGACCACCGACATCGCCCCGGGCTACGACCACATCACCTCCGGTATCGGCGCGGCGATGATCGGCTGGTTCGGCTGCGCCATGCTCTGCTACGTGACGCCGAAGGAACACCTGGGCCTGCCGAACAAGGATGACGTGAAGACCGGGATCATCACCTACAAGATCGCCGCGCATGCTGCGGATCTCGCGAAAGGCCACCCGGGCGCGCAGATCCGTGACAACGCGCTGTCCAAGGCGCGTTTCGAATTCCGTTGGGAAGACCAGTTCAACCTCGGCCTCGACCCGGACACCGCGCGCTCCTACCACGACGAGACCCTGCCCAAGGATTCGGCCAAGGTCGCGCACTTCTGCTCCATGTGCGGGCCGAAGTTCTGCTCGATGAAAATCACCCAGGAGGTCCGTGAGTACGCGGCCAACCAGCGCATCGAAGCGGTGGACGTGGATGTCGCCAAGGGGCTGGCGGAGCAGGCCGAGCGCTTCAAGCAGGAAGGCAGCCAGCTGTACAAGAAGGTTTAAGCGACAAGTTGCAAGCTGCAAGTTAAAGGCAACAGTGGTCCTGCTTTTTCTTGCAGCTTGAGGCTTGCAGCTAACGCGCCCTTTTCCTGCCCCGAGATAACCGTCTTGAACACTTATTCACCAGACACCGCGGTCCCCGCCGACAGGCGCGTATTCGGCGCGCGCGATCTGTTTTCCCTGTGGTTTTCCCTCGGCATCGGCCTGATGGTGTTGCAGACCGGCGCGCTGCTGGCGCCAGGCCTGGGCCTGTCCGGCGCCTTGCTGGCGATCTTTCTCGGTACGGCGGTCGGCGTCTTGCTGCTCGCGGCGGTCGGGGTGATCGGCAGTGATACCGGCCTGTCGTCCATGGCGGCGCTCAAGCTCAGCCTCGGTACTTACGGCGCGAGCCTGCCGGCGTTGCTCAACCTGTTGCAACTGGTGGGCTGGGGCTCGTTCGAGATCATCGTCATGCGCGATGCCGCCAGCCTGTTGGGTACTCGTGCGTTCAGCGAAGGCAGCCTGCTGACCAGTCCTTTGCTCTGGACCCTGTTTTTCGGCGCGCTGGCGACTTTGCTCGCGGTCAGCGGGCCGCTGACCTTCGTACGCAAGATCCTGCGCAAGTGGGGCATCTGGCTGCTGTTGGCGGCCTGCCTGTGGCTGACCTGGAACCTGTTCGCCAAGGCCGATCTGGCCGCGCTCTGGGCCCAGGCCGGCGACGGCTCCATGCCGCTCGGCGTAGGTTTCGATATCGCGATCGCCATGCCGCTGTCGTGGTTGCCGCTGATCGCCGACTATTCAAGGTTCGGCAAGCGGGCGCGCCATGTCTTTGGTGGTACGGCGCTGGGGTTCTTTATCGGCAATCTGTGGCTGATGAGCCTGGGCGTGGCCTACACCCTGGCCTTTGCGCCGAGTGGCGAAGTCAATGCGCTGCTGCTGGCTTTGGCCGGCGCGGGCCTGGGGATTCCGCTGTTGCTGATCCTGCTGGACGAGTCGGAAAACGCCTTTGCCGATATCCATTCGGCCGCGGTTTCCTGCGGCATTCTGTTGCGTCTGAAAGTCGAGCACCTGGCTTTGGCCATTGGCGTGTTCTGCACTCTGATCGCCTGCCTGGCGCCGTTGGCCCAGTATCAGAACTTCCTGCTGCTGATCGGCTCGGTGTTCGCGCCGCTGTTCGGCGTGGTGCTGGTGGATCACTTCATCCTGCGCAAGCGCAGTGCACAGGAACTGTCCGTGGGGTGGTGCTGGCCGGCGTTGCTGGCCTGGCTGGGCGGGGTCAGCACCTATCACCTGCTGGCCAACTTCTATCCGGATGTTGGCGCAACCCTGCCGTCACTGGTGCTGGCAGGGCTGCTGCAGGGGCTGCTGGGATGGGCCTTCAGCCACGGCCAGGAAACAGCTCGGGCTTGAGAATGCCGTTCAGGCGGTTGTAAGGGATCTTCAGTTCGATGTGGCCCAGCGCGTAAGGCGCGATCACCGACACGTTGTACTTGAGGATCACGCCGCCGTAGGTCAGCGCCACGTTCGGGGTTTTCTGGAACGGCCAGCTCTTGATGAACTCCGGCTCCTGGTCCAGCTTGGTGCTGATCAGCCAGCTGTTGTGAGCCACTTGGGCGGCTTTCCAGAACGCGGCTTCCTGGCCCGGGCGCAGCATGTCGGACAGGGTCAGTTCCTTGTGCAGCTCGCGGGAGTAGTTGATGAAGCCGCGACCGGGCGTGCCGTGGGCGCCGCCGGTGTCCAGGTAGCTGGCCAGTTCGATGATCACCAGGCCGTCATGCTGTTCGCGTACCTTGGCTTGCAGGTACATGCTGTTGCGGCTGTCGGCCTCGCGCAGGAACTTCTCCCGATAGGCGCTCAGCGTCGCTGGCACGGCCTGGTCCGCGGTGGTGCGGGTCATCTGCAGCAGGCGCTTTTCAATCAGCGCATCCAGCTGCGGCTCGTCGGCGAAGTGCACGGTGTCGATGTTCACCAGCGGGCAATCCTGATTGCTGCAGCCGGGCTTGATCTGTTCCGACTTGTCGCTGGTGCTTTGCAGGGGCTTTTGATAGCTGGGTTGGAACAGGCTTTGGCAGGCGCCCAGAGTCAGGGCCAGGCAAGCCACGGAGGCGATTTTAAGAAGCGACATGTGCGTCCTTGATAAACCAGAGGTAGGCAAAAGTTACCGGCTTCGACTGCCTGCGGGGCAATCAGTTCGCCACTAAGCTCAATAGAGGCAATTAGATTAGGTTTGCCCCCTTGCCGTCTATCCCGCTGATGGCAAAGGGGCTGCATCATCGGTCAGCGGCGCGTTAGGATGGCGCGAAGTCGAGGGGGAGCCTCGGATCGAATTGCAGGAAACGAGGATTGCTATGACGGACTTTGCCAACACCACGCCGACCACTGTCGATATCGTTCGGCGCGAGAAATGCTTCCAGGGTTTTTATCAGCTCGACCGTGTGCACCTGCGCCACGAGCTGTTCGCCGGTGGCATGGGGCGCGAAATCAGTCGTGAAATCTTTGTCCGTCACGATGCTGTCTGCGTCCTGCCATACGATCCGCAACGCGATGAAGTGGTGTTGATCGAGCAGTTTCGCGTCGGCGCCATGGGGAAAACCGCGACCCCCTGGTTGATCGAGCTGGTCGCCGGTCTGATCGACAAGGACGAGCAGCCGGAAGAAGTTGCTCACCGCGAGGCGCAGGAGGAAGCTGGGCTGACATTCTCCGCGCTGTGGCCGATGATCCAGTATTTCCCGTCGCCGGGGGGCAGTACCGAGTTCGTGCATCTGTACCTGGGGCGCTGCGACAGCAGCGGTGCCGGTGGTCTGCACGGGCTGGAGGAAGAGGCGGAGGATATCCGTGTGTCGGTCTGGGCTTTCGAAGACGCACTGCAGGCGGTAAGGGATGGGCGGATTTCCAACGCGGCGAGCATTATTGCCTTGCAATGGCTGGCTTTGAACCGCGTTGAAGTGAGGGGTTATGGTCGTAAACAAAGTGCGCGATCGCTATCGGGTCGATCTCGTGGGGCTGCAAGCGTCCTGCGAGGCCAACTATGCCCGGCTGATGCGCCTGTTGCCCGACATGCGCAACCAGCCGGTGGCGCGGCGGATCGCGGTGACCCAGGGCGACCAGATGCTGGGCGTGCTGGCGCTGGAGGTGCTGCTGGCCTGTCCCTACACCACCACCCTGCAGGTGCGTCAGGAGCACAGCCTGCCCTGGCTGCCGGTGCCGCAGCTGGAGGTCCAAGTCTACCACGACGCGCGCATGGCCGAGGTCATCAGTGCCGAGCATGCTCGGCGCTTTCGTGGCATCTATCCGTATCCGAATGCCTTCATGCACCAGCCGGACGAGAAGGCCCAGCTCAATGTGTTTCTTGGTGAATGGCTGAGCCACTGCCTGGCTTGCGGTCATGAGTTCGAGGCCGTGCGGTAGATGTGAACTGCGTCCGGTTCGCCGGTTTCCTCTTTTGAATTTCCCCCAGCATAATTGCCCCCATTCCTCACTTCCCGTGACACGCCCTGGGAGGCCGCCTTGCCGAGCGTATCCACTCTGACCACCGAAGATCCCGTGTTGCTGGTGCAGTTGTCCGACAGCCATCTGTTCGCCGAAGCGGACGGCACGCTGTTGGGCATGAATACCCGCGACAGCCTGCAGCGGGTGATCGATCTGGTGCTGGAACAGCAACCGCGGATCGACCTGATGCTGGCCACGGGCGATTTGTCCCAGGACGGTACGCTGGAGTCCTATCAGCTGTTTCGTGACATGACCCGGCAGATTCCGGCGCCGGCGCGCTGGATTCCCGGCAACCACGACGAGCCGCAAATCATGGCGCAGGCGGCGACCCAGAGTTCGTTGCTGGCGCCGGTGGTGGATATCGGCAACTGGCGGATCACCCTGCTCGACTCGGCCGTACCCGGTTCGGTACCGGGCTATCTGCAGGACGATCAATTGCAGCTGCTCGCCAGTGCCCTGAGCGAAGCCCCCGAACGCCATCACCTGGTATGCCTGCACCATCATCCAGTCTCCATCGGGTGCGCCTGGATGGAGCCCATCGGGCTGCGCAATCCGCACGCGCTGTTCGCCGTGCTGGAGCGCTTTCCACAGGCGCGCGCGGTGCTCTGGGGCCATGTGCATCAGGAAATCGACCGCCAGCAAGGGCCTTTGCGCCTGCTGGCGTCGCCCTCGACCTGCATCCAGTTCGAACCGGGCAGCGAGGATTTCCAGGTCGGCGAGACCGCGCCGGGTTATCGCTGGCTGCGCCTGTTGTCCGACGGGCGCCTGGAAACCGGTGTCGAGCGGGTCGCCGGCTTCGATTTTGAGGTCGATTACGGCAGCGACGGCTACTGATTCCGGCCCGGAGCCGCAGTTGGTGGCGGCAGGACAAAGGGATACACCTGAACACAAGTCAAGCGGCGATACACCCTGTAAACTGCGCCTTTTTGCACGATGCAAAGGGAGTGCGCATGTCCGGTTCGATCCTGTATATCCACGGCTTCAACAGCGCACCGGCGTCGAAGAAAGCCAGCCAGCTGATCGCTGTCATGGAGGCGATCGGCCGCGGTGAACAGCTGCGGGTGCCGGCCTTGCATCATCATCCACGCGAGGCCATTGGCCAGTTGGAACAGGCGATTGCCGAACTCGGACGGCCGCTGCTGGTCGGCAGCTCTCTCGGCGGCTACTATGCGACTCACCTTGCCGAGCGTCACGGCCTGAAAGCCCTGCTGATCAACCCCGCGGTCAGTCCGCACCGGATGTTCGACGGTTTTCTGGGCACGCAGACCAACCTCTATACCGGGGAAACCTGGGAACTGACCCACGACCACGTGACGGCCCTGGCCGAGCTGGAAGTGCCGGCGCCCCAGGACCCGCAGCGGTTCCAGGTCTGGCTGCAGACAGGTGACGAGACGCTGGACTATCGCAGCGCCCAGCTGTATTACCGAGCCTGTGCCTTGCGCATCCAGGCCGGCGGCGACCATAGTTTCCAGGGTTTTGCCGGACAATTGCCGGCGTTGTTGAATTTTGCCGGCATCGGCCCGGATCAGTACCAGGCGATCGATTTCACCTCGCTGTGAACCCTCGCTTCTATTTCATTGAACGACTAACGACGAGACCCCATGGCCACTCCCAGCGCTAGCTCTTATAACGCAGACGCCATCGAAGTCCTCTCGGGCCTCGACCCGGTGCGCAAACGCCCGGGCATGTACACCGACACCACTCGGCCGAACCACCTCGCCCAGGAAGTCATCGACAACAGTGTCGACGAAGCCCTGGCGGGGCACGCGAAGTCGATCCAGGTCATCCTGCATGCCGACCATTCCCTGGAAGTGTCCGATGACGGCCGCGGCATGCCAGTGGACATTCACCCCGAAGAGGGCGTGTCCGGTGTCGAGCTGATCCTCACCAAGCTCCATGCGGGCGGCAAGTTTTCCAACAAGAACTACCAGTTCTCCGGCGGTCTGCACGGGGTGGGTATTTCCGTGGTCAACGCCTTGTCGAACCAGGTGCGGGTGCGGGTCAAGCGTGATGGCAACGAATACCAGATGACCTTCGCCGACGGCTTCAAGGCCACCGAGCTGGAAGTAGTCGGCAGCGTCGGCAAGCGCAATACCGGGACCAGCGTGTACTTCGCCCCGGATCCGAAATACTTCGATTCGCCGAAATTCTCCGTCAGCCGCCTCAAGCATGTGCTCAAGGCCAAGGCCGTGTTGTGCCCGGGGCTGCTGGTCAGCTTCGAAGACAAAGGCACTGGCGAGAAGGTCGAGTGGCATTACGAGGACGGCCTGCGCTCCTATCTGGTGGACGCGGTCAGCGAATTCGAACGCCTGCCGGCCGAGCCTTTCTGCGGCAGCCTGGCCGGTAACAAGGAAGCGGTGGACTGGGCCCTGTTGTGGCTGCCGGAAGGCGGCGACAGCGTGCAGGAAAGCTACGTCAACCTGATTCCGACCGCCCAGGGCGGTACCCACGTCAACGGGTTGCGCCAGGGCCTGCTGGACGCCATGCGCGAGTTCTGCGAATTCCGCAACCTGCTGCCGCGTGGCCTGAAGCTGGCACCGGAAGACGTCTGGGAGCGCATCGCCTTCGTTCTGTCGATGAAGATGCAGGACGCGCAGTTCTCCGGCCAGACCAAGGAACGCCTGTCGTCCCGCGAGGCGGCCGCCTTCGTTTCGGGCGTGGTCAAGGACGCGTTCAGCCTGTGGCTCAACGCCAACCCGGAACTGGGCATGCAACTGGCGGAGCTGGCCATCAGCAACGCCGGCCGTCGCCTCAAGGCCAGCAAGAAGGTCGAGCGCAAGCGCATTACCCAGGGCCCGGCATTGCCAGGCAAGCTGGCGGATTGCGCCGGCCAGGACCCGATGCGTTCCGAGCTGTTCCTGGTGGAAGGTGATTCCGCCGGTGGTTCGGCCAAGCAGGCGCGGGACAAGGAGTTCCAGGCGATCCTGCCGCTGCGCGGCAAGATCCTCAACACCTGGGAAGTCGACGGCAGCGAAGTCCTGGCCAGCCAGGAAGTGCACAACATCGCCGTGGCCATCGGGGTCGACCCGGGCGCCGAGGACATGAGCCAGCTGCGCTACGGCAAGATCTGCATCCTCGCCGACGCCGACTCCGACGGCTTGCACATCGCGACGCTGCTCTGCGCGCTGTTCGTCCAGCATTTCCGTCCGCTGGTGGATGCCGGTCACGTCTACGTGGCGATGCCGCCGCTATACCGCATCGACCTGGGCAAGGAGATCTACTATGCCCTCGACGAAGCCGAGCGCGATGGCATTCTCGATCGCCTGGTGGCCGAGAAGAAGCGTGGCAAGCCGCAGGTCACCCGATTCAAGGGCCTGGGTGAAATGAACCCGCCACAACTGCGCGAAACCACCATGGACCCGAACACCCGGCGCCTGGTGCAGTTGACCCTCGGTGAAGACTTCGCCGCGACCTCGGAAATGATGGACATGCTGCTGGCGAAGAAACGCGCCGGCGATCGCAAGAGCTGGCTGGAGTCCAAGGGCAACCTGGCCGAGGTTCTGGCCTGATGTGCAGAGGCTTTGCCCTGGCGTTACTGCTATTGGCAACCTCGGCGATGGCCGACCCCTTGCCCGAGTTGAGGCTGCTGGCCGAGCATCCGGTGGACGGCATGCGTGGCGGTAACCTGTCGGGGCTGGCGTTGTGTGGCAAGGCGCTGTGGACGGTCTCCGACCGCGACGACGACCAGATCTATCGGCTCGATACCAGCGATCGGGTCTGGCAGGCCGAGACCGTGCGCATCGATGTGCCGCCGGTGCCGGACAGCGGTTTGCCCTGGGGTTTGAACTCGCGTACCTGGGTCGCGTCGTTCGTGCGCGGCGGCGACCTGGATTTCGAGGGCATTACCTGCGACAGCGCCGGCAACAAGTATGTGGTCAGCGAGTCCCATGCGGCAGTGTTGCAGCTGCCGCCGACGGGTTCGGCCGCCTGGCTGAAGATTTCGCCGATCATGGTGCGCGAGGCGCGGGCCAGCGGTATGTTGCTGCACTTCAATGCCCTGTTCGAAGGCCTGGCGGTCAACCCGGCCGGCGACCGGATCTGGCTGGCCGCCGAGCGCGAGCGCCGCGGGCTGCTGTTGATCAAGCGCCAGCAGAGTGTCTGGGATTGCGACGGCGGCTGTGTGCTGCTCAGCGAGGCCGGGTTGGAAATGCAGCCACCACAGATGCCCAAGGCCAAGGCGGTGTCCCGGGATTTCGCCGACCTGTCGCTGTTCGAGGGCAAGTTGTTCACCCTCGAGCGCAATGCGTTCCAGGTCTGTCGTCGTGATGCGTCGACGGCCAAGGTCGAGCGTTGCTGGTCGTTTGCCGCCGAGGCGTTGCAGGAAAACCGGCGTTATCCACAGGCCTATGGCCTGACCGAGGCCCTGGTGGTGGATGCCGACGGCGCCTGGATCGGTGTGGATAACAACACCGGAGCCCGTGCCGACGGTGAAAAACGCCCGATCGTCTGGCGCTTCGCCGCGCCCGAGGGCGGTTGGAGTGCCAAGCCGTGAGCCAGCAGCCACCGGGCAAACGTGCCGGACGCGTGCTGCTGGTGCTGGCCTGGGGCGCCGGCCTGTTCCTGGCGACACGGTTTTTTGGCGAGTGGGAACAGCGTCAGGAGAACCCCAATGCTGTCGTCACTTCGCAACAACATGAGGGTTACATCGAAGTGAAACTGGTCGGCAACGGCCAGGGGCATTTCGTCGCCAGCGGCCAGATCAACGGCCAGCCGGTGAATTTCATGCTCGATACCGGAGCGACCGATGTGTCGATCCCGTCCGGGCTGGCCGAGCGTCTTGGCCTGGAGAAGGGCGCACCGGTGACCCTGAATACCGCCAACGGTCGTAGCGAGGGTTATCGAACCCGCCTCGACCGCCTGCAACTGGGCGATATCGTCCTGCGCGATGTCCGTGCGCTGGTCGCGCCGGGCCTGGGTGGCGAGCAGGTGTTGCTGGGCATGAGCGCTTTGAAAAAACTTGAATTTACCCAGCGCGGCGGCACTTTGCTGCTGCGCCAGACAACGAACTGATGAGGCCCGCATGAGCGACTCCCTGGATCTCAGCCTGGATGGCGTAGAACGCCGATCGCTGGCTGACTTCACCGAAAATGCCTACCTCAACTACTCCATGTACGTGATCATGGACCGTGCTTTGCCGCATATCGGCGACGGCCTGAAACCGGTACAGCGGCGTATCGTCTACGCCATGAGTGAGCTGGGGCTGGATGCCGATTCCAAGCACAAGAAGTCCGCCCGTACGGTCGGTGACGTGCTGGGTAAGTTCCACCCCCACGGCGACTCGGCCTGCTACGAAGCCATGGTGCTGATGGCGCAGCCTTTCAGCTATCGCTACACGCTGGTGGACGGTCAGGGTAACTGGGGTGCGCCGGACGATCCCAAGTCCTTCGCCGCCATGCGTTACACCGAAGCGCGCCTGTCGCGTTACTCCGAAGTGCTGCTCAGCGAGCTGGGCCAGGGTACCGCGGACTGGGGGCCGAACTTCGACGGTACCCTGCAGGAACCCCTGGTATTGCCGGCACGTTTGCCGAATATCCTGCTCAACGGCACCACTGGTATCGCCGTGGGCATGGCCACTGACGTGCCGCCTCACAACTTGCGTGAAGTCGCCACCGCTTGCGTGCGCCTGCTGGATGAGCCCAAGGCCACGGTCGAACAGCTCTGCGAGCACATTCAGGGCCCGGACTATCCGACCGAGGCGGAAATCATCACGCCGCGCGCCGACCTGCTGAAAATCTATGAAACCGGTCGCGGTTCGGTGCGCATGCGTGCCGTCTATCGCATCGAGGATGGCGACATCATCGTCACCGCGCTGCCACACCAGGTGTCCGGCGCCAAGGTGCTGGAACAGATCGCCGCGCAGATGCAGGCCAAGAAGCTGCCGATGGTCGCCGACCTGCGCGACGAGTCGGACCACGAGCACCCATGCCGGATCGTGATCATTCCGCGTTCCAACCGGGTCGATCCCGACGAACTGATGCAGCATCTGTTTGCGACCACCGAGCTGGAATCCAGCTACCGGGTCAACGTCAACATCATCGGTCTGGACGGCAAGCCGCAACTGAAGAACTTGCGTGCCTTGCTGGTGGAGTGGCTGGAGTTCCGCGTACTGACGGTGCGCCGCCGCCTGCAGTTCCGCCTGGACAAGGTCGAGCGCCGCCTGCACCTGTTGGACGGCTTGCTGATCGCCTACCTCAACCTGGATGAAGTGATCCACATCATTCGTACCGAGGACCAGCCGCGAGCCAAGCTGATCGAACGTTTCGCCCTGAGCGAAGTGCAGGCCGACTATATCCTCGATACCCGCCTGCGTCAGTTGGCGCGGCTGGAAGAGATGAAGCTGCGCGCCGAGCAGGACGAACTGCTCAAGGAGCAAGCCAAGCTGCAAGCCCTGCTCAACAGCGAAGCCAAGCTGAAGAAGCTGGTGCGCACCGAATTGCTGCAGGACGCCGAAACCTACGGCGACGACCGTCGTTCGCCGATCATTGAGCGCGCCGAGGCCAAGGCCCTGTCGGAAAACGAGCTGATGCCGACCGAGCCGGTCACCATTGTTCTGTCGGAAAAAGGTTGGGTACGCTGCGCCAAAGGGCATGATATCGACGCTACGGGGCTGTCCTACAAGGCCGGCGACGGCTTCAAGACCTCGGCCATCGGGCGCTCCAACCAGTTCGCGGTGTTCATCGACTCCACTGGACGCAGTTATTCGGTGGCGGCGCATACGTTGCCATCGGCCCGTGGCCAGGGTGAACCGCTGACCGGACGCCTGACGCCGCCGCCTGGGGCCAGTTTCGAATGCGTGCTGCTGCCGGACGACGAGGCGCTGTACGTGATCGCCTCCGACGCGGGTTACGGCTTCGTGGTCAAGGGCGAGGATCTGCAAGCCAAGAACAAGGCCGGCAAGGCGTTGTTGAGTCTGCCGAACAACGCCAAGGTGCTGTTGCCGCGGCCGGTGAGTGATCGTGAACAGAACTGGCTGGCTTCGGTGACCACCGAAGGGCGTTTGCTGGTGTTCAAGATCAGCGACCTGCCGCAGTTGGGCAAAGGCAAGGGCAACAAGATCATCGGGATTCCGGGTGAGCGAGTGGCCAGCCGCGAAGAGTACGTGACCGATATCGCGGTACTGCCGGAAGGCGCGACACTGGTGCTGCAGGCCGGAAAACGTACCCTGTCGCTCAAGGCCGATGACCTTGAACATTACAAGGGCGAGCGCGGTCGCCGGGGTAACAAGCTGCCACGGGGCTTCCAGCGAGTGGATGCGTTGTTGGTAGAAACTCTCAATTGATGCGGGTTAGAGCGTCCGATCTGCGATTTAACCGGTAGATCGGCGCTACAACACTGGAGTCATGGCGCATATTCACGGATGATATGCGCTTTCAAGCGCCGGCGTGGCTGAGCGTTATTCAGGGTTATTTTGAGTATTTACACTGTGGCTAGCCTTGTGGCCGCCACCTGGATGGGATGATGACTGCTCTGCGCCTTCCTCTTGTTTTCTTGCTCGCTGGCGTTCTTGGCCTGGCGGGTTGCAGCGTACACCAGCCGGTGTCGCTGTATCAGCTGGACAGCGGAAGTCCAGCTCAACCGGCACAAAGCGCCGGCATGGCCGTATTGCTGGGGCCGGTACTGGTTGCCGACTACTTGCAACGTGAAACCTTGCTGCAACGTCAGAACGACGGCAGCCTGCAGGCTTCGACCGACGGTCGCTGGGCCGGCAGCCTGTCTTCCGATATCGATCAGTTGCTGTTGCGTCAGGTCGCCGGCCAGCTGGACAGCCAGCGTGTAGTGCTGGCGCCGGCGAGCACCGGTTTCACTCCGGATGTGCAGGTGCTGCTGTCGATCACTCGCCTGGATTCGGGCGCCTCGCAACCGGCAGTTCTCGATGCGCAATGGCGCCTGATTGATCGTCGTGGGCAGGTTCGCGACAACCGTATCGTTCATCTGCAGGAGCAGCATGCGGGTACCACCGCGTCCCAGGTCCAGGCCCAGGGCGTATTGCTGCAACGCTTGGCCGAGCAGCTGTCGGGTGCCCTCAAGCCGCTGGCCAACCAGCCTACGGTAGCCGAGGTACCCCGCAAGGCGGCGCCTGCGCCGGCGGCAAAGCCGGCCGAGCAGGAGAAGCAGCCGAAGATTCCAATGGCCACGCCTATCCGCACGGATATGGAAGTGTTCCGCTTCTGAGTGTTGCGGTTCCAGGACAAAGCCCGCTGATCAGCGGGCTTTGTCGTTTCTGGGGGGGGCAGGTTGAGCCAGAGGTAATGGTGCGCCCTTGATGGAGTATCGCGAGCAAGCTCGCTCCTACAGAGGGGCGACCGGCTTGCTCGCGACGATTGTGCCGCAGCCACAAAAAAGCCCGCATCGCTGCGGGCTTTTTGTTGGGCGGCTGGCTTAGAGCTTGGCCCGGGTTTCGTGCATCCGCGCCAGTTGCCGTTCCAGCATAGATGGGTAGGGCTCCATCAGGCGTTCGACGCAGCAGGCGCCTTCCGGGCTGGCGATCGGACGGATGCGCGCGCGCTGACGAATCAGGGCGTCATCGTTGATCTTGCGCTCGACCAGCAGCAGGTTGCGGCTGTGCTGGGACAGCGCCAGGGCGTCCTGGGCGGTCTCGGTCAGCAGCAGGTCGATCTGGCTCAGGCCGAACAGCTCTTCGCCAAGGGTCAGGCCCAGTTGCAGCTGCAGGGTGATGCCGCTGTCGGCCACTTCGATTTGCAGGGCGTGGCCCAGGGCGCGCAGCAACTCGCCACAGCAGATGGCATTGGTCAGGTAGTCGTCGCCGCTGTCTTCGCTGTGGAACAGCATCAGCGTGCTGCCGTCGTTCAGGGTGTGCAGTTCGCTCTGGTACAGCGAGGCGGCCTGGTCGAGGCAGTCGCGATAACGTTCCAGCAATTCCGTCAGGCGGGCGCGGGGCAGGCGGCGCAGTTGCTCCTGGGCGCCCAGTTGCACGGCCAGGACCGCACTGTGCTGCGGCTGTGCCGGTACCGTGGGTTTCACGATCGGCTTGGCAGCGGTCGCGGTGGACGAGCTGTCGCGAAGGTCGGCGAACGGGTCTTCATCGTCGGCCAGGTCCTCTTCGGCATTGATCACGTGCCGCGGTGCGGGCTTGAGCCCGGCTACGGGAGCGCTTTCATCGAAGCTCGGGTCACGCAGGTTGCGCACCTCGAAAGTCGGTTCCGCGTCTTCGCTGTCGTCGTAGTCGGTATCGTCGATCTCGGCTTGCGGTTCGGGTTCCGGCTCGACCTTCTCGGGGGCGAAGCTGGCGTGCAGCTGGCGCGCCAGGTCGCCAATCTCGTCCTGGCGCTGGGTGGCCGGGGTGTTTTCGTCGATATCCCGCAGCCAGACCCGCAGTTGCATCAGCGGTGTGGAGATGTGCCGTCCCAGGCGCAGGCTCAAGGCCAGGGCCAAAGCCAGCAGGATCGCGCTGAGAATGCCCATGCTCTGCAGGCTGATGGTCATCGGCTGCTGGAATTGTTCCATGTCCAGGCTGATGCGCAGGTTGCCCGCGGTCACGTCCTGGAAGGTGATCTTGGTCTGGTAGACGCCTTCGGTTTCACCCAGCAGGCTGCTTTTCGGGCGCTGACCGGCTTCGGCGAGGATGCGGTTGTCCACGCTGTAGATCGCCGCATGGGCAACCAGCGGGTTCTTGGTCAGGTTATTCAGCAGCACGTTGAGGCTGAGGATGTCGTTGGACACCAACAGCTCGGTGGCCGAGGTCGCGGTCTGGGTAGTCAGGCTCTGACCCAGGGCGTCGGCTTGTTCGTGCATGGCCTGCTTGAACTGCAGGCCCATCACGCAGGCATAGATCACCAGGGCCAGGGCGACCAGGATCACGTTATGGCTGGCAATGCGCAATGCAATCGGTACACGGCGGTGACGCAGTGCACGGAAGATCAGCAGGAAGAAGTTATCGGTTTTAACTGGCGTGGGCCGGTTCACTGAGCTCGGCTCTTTTGTCCGTGAAGTTGAGGCGCAGTATAGCGACAGGCCCTAGACCGGCAAAGCGCTGGCTGTGCCCGATGGTCACTGAAAGTGGGTAGAATGCGGTTTTTTTCCACCTGCGGGGGTGCGCCTTGCGCGAAATCGTCCTGATAAACATCACTGGTGAAGACCGTCCGGGTCTCACTGCGGCCATTACCGGCGTTCTGGCCCAGGGTGGTGTGAACATTCTCGACATCGGTCAGGCGGTGATTCACGACACTCTGTCGTTCGGCATCCTGGTTGAAATTCCGGACAACGAGCAGAGTTCGTCGGTGCTCAAGGACATTCTGTTCACCGCCTATGAGCTGGACCAGCAGGTCCGTTTCACGCCGGTTTCCGAAGAGGATTACCAGCAGTGGGTCGGCGGTCAGGGCAAGAAGCGCCATATCGTCACCTTGCTGACCCGCAAGGTCACGGCCGAGCAGTTGCAGCGCGTCAGTTCGATCACCGCCAAGTACGGCTTGAACATCGACCACATCGATCGCCTCTCCGGGCGCATGCCGCTGGACACCCCGGCCGACAAGGGCAAGGGGTGCATCGAGTTCTCCGTGCGGGGCGAAGCGGCCGATCCGCAGGCATTGCGTGCCGAGTTCCTCAGCGTCGCCCAGGAGCTGAACGTCGATATCGCTTTCCAGGAAGACTCGCTGTTCCGTCGCAACCGCCGCCTGGCGGTGTTCGACATGGACTCGACGCTGATCGAGGCGGAAGTCATCGACGAGCTGGCCAAGGCGGCCGGCGTGGGTGACCGGGTGGCGGAAATCACCGAGCGGGCGATGGCTGGCGAGCTGGATTTTCGCGCCAGCTTCAAGGAGCGCCTGGCCTTGCTCCAGGGCCTGGACATCAAGGTGCTGGACTCCATCGGCGCATCGCTGCGCCTGACCGAAGGGGCCGAGACCCTGTTCGCCGAGCTCAAGCGCCTGGGCTACAAGACTGCGATCCTCTCGGGTGGCTTCACCTATTTCGCCAAGCAATTGCAGGCCAAGCTGGGGATCGACTACGTATTCGCCAACGAGCTGGAAGTGGTCGACGGCAAGGTGACCGGTGTCGCGGTCGAGCCGATTGTCGACGCCCAGCGCAAGGCCGATCTGCTGCGCGAGCTGGCCGCCAAGGAAGGTTTGCGCCTGGAGCAGACCATCGCGGTCGGCGACGGCGCCAACGACCTGCCGATGCTAGCTATCGCCGGCCTGGGCGTGGCCTTCCGCGCCAAGCCGCTGGTCAAGCAGTCGGCCAAGCAGGCGATCTCCACCCTGGGCCTGGATGGCGTGCTGTATCTGCTGGGCTTCCGCGATCGCGACGGCCAAAGCTGATCCAGTAGGAGGTGCGCCGTCGCCAGGCTGCGCACCGCGGAACCTGAGTCCGCTGCCGGTCCGATGCTCTCCAGGCCGGCAGCGGGAGGCCTAGTCCAAGGCTTTGCCCGCGGTTTCCGGCACCATGGCTAGGCCGATCAGCGACAACAGAATGCAGACCATCACATACCAGGCCGGCGAGCTGGGGTCGCCCGTGAGCTTGATCAGGCCAGAGGCGAAGAACTGCGCAAAACCGCCGAACACCATGACTCCCAGGCAATAGACGATGGACATGCCGCTGGCACGGATGCGGCGTGGAAACAGCTCCGGCAACACTGCAAGGGAGGGTACCGAGGTATATACCAAAGGCACGCTCAGCAGGCTGACTACCAATAGCAGCATTGGCAAGCCGGGCATGGCATGCAGCAGCAGGAAGCCAGGGTAGATCAGCGCCAGCAACGCCAGCCGCGGCAGCAGGATCGATCGGCGCCGGCCGATCCGGTCGCTCAATCGCCCCGCCGGGACCGACAGCAGCACCGTCAGCAGTGCCGACGCCGAGGCCGCCCAGATCGCCACCGACAGGGGCATGCCGAGCAAGGTCACGGCGTGGTTGGCCAGGTAGTGGCTAATGATAAAGGTCGGTGCCGTTGCTCCCACCGCCACTAACACTCCGGCGATAATCTGCCGCGAGTGCTGGCGCAGCAACGGCCCCGCCGGTTCCTGGTCTGGCGCAGGCTCACCTTGGGGCGAGCTGGTGCTAACGGCGGCAGTTTCATCCAGCCGGTGGCGAATGTATTCACCTACCGGAATCGTCAGCACGCCGACCGCGAACACCATCCGCCAGCCCCAACTGTCCATGGCTTCCGGTGACAGAACTGCGCCCAGCAACGCCACCACCAATGTGCCGCAGAGTACCCCCAGGCCCTGGCTCAACAGCTGCCAGCTACAGTAATAGCCGCGTGTTCGGTCGTTGGCGTACTCCATCAGCATGGAGGTGGCCGCACCGACCTGGCCACCCACGGCAAAGCCTTGCACCAGGCGCGCCAGCAGCACCAGCAGCGGGCCCAGCAGGCCGGCCTGGGCGTAAGTGGGGGCGATCACTAACAGCAGCGAACCAATGGCCATCAGCCAAAGGCTTAGTCGCAACGCCGGTTTGCGGCCTCGACGGTCGGCATACAGGCCAATCAGGATGCCGCCGATGGGCCGGCTGATAAAACCGGTGCCAAATACCGCCAGCGACAGCATCAATTGCAACAAGGGTTCATCGGTAAATGGAAAGAACAGGCGCCCCATCAAGGTGGCCAGGGCGCTGTAGACGATGAAGTCGTAGAACTCCAGGGCGTTGCCCAGTGTGATGGCGATAATTGCGCGCCGACTGGGAGCCGACGCATTGAGCACCGGCGCTTTCTGTAAAGTGGTCATGGCAAGTGCTCCCGGAGTCAGGCCAGATAGCGTTCCACCAGCTTGACCCAGTAACTTGCCCCGATCGGCAGGGCCTGGTCGTTGAAGTCATAACCTGGGTTATGCACCATGCAGCCGCCTTCGCCGTCGCCATTGCCGATAATCAGGTAGCAGCCTGGTACCTGCTCCAACCAGAAGGCGAAGTCCTCGCTGCCGGTCAGCGGCTGCATGTTCGTCGCCAGCCCTTCCTCCCCGAGCCAGTCTCGCGCCACTGCCTCGGCCAGCCGGGTCGCCGCGACGTCATTGACCAGCAGCGGATAGCCATACTCGTAATCCACCTCGGCACGGGCGCCAAATCCCGCGGCCTGGGCCTCGGCCAGGGCCACGATGCGTTGACGCAACAGCTCGCGGATGTCCGGGCACAAGGCGCGTATGCTCAGGCGCATTTGCGCGGTTTCCGGAATCACGTTGGGGGCCTCGCCGGCCATGATCGCCCCCACAGTGATTACGGCCGTCTCCAGTGGGGGCACGTTGCGCGACACAATGCTTTGCAGGGCCATCACCAGAGAGGCACAGACCACGATCGGGTCCACGGCCTTGTGCGGCATCGCACCGTGGCCGCCGGTGGCCTGGATGCGGATGGTGGCGGTATCGGTGGAGGCCATGAATGGCCCAGGCAGGAAGCCCAGCTTGCCCAGGGGCACCCCCGGCATATTGTGCATGGCGAAAATCGCCTGGCAGGGGAACAGATCGAACAGGCCATCATCCAGCATGCGCTTGGCCCCGGAGCCGCCATGACCTTCTTCGGCCGGCTGAAAGAACAGGTGCAGGGTGCCACGAAAAGGCCGGCGCTTGGCCAGGTCCCAGGCCGCGGCCAGCAGCATGGCGGTATGGCCGTCGTGGCCGCAGGCGTGCATCTTGCCCTCGACCCGGCTGGCCCAGGGCAGGCCGGTGGTTTCCTGGATCGGCAGGGCATCCATGTCGGCGCGCAGGCCGATAGCGGGCCCTTCTCCATTGCGGAGTGTGCCGACCACGCCGGTTTCCCCCAGCCCTTCGTGAAGGTCGTAGCCCCAATTCTGCAGGCAGCGAATCACCTGGGCGCGGGTCTCGAACTCTTCGAATCCCAATTCGGGATGGGCATGGATCTCGTGGCGCAGGGCGATCATGGATGGGGTGATTTCACGGATACCGGGCAAGATGGTGGACGCGCCCATGGCGATGTCTCCTTTTTATTGTTGGGGTTATGACCTAGGCCTGGGGATACTAGAAGCAACCCAGAACACCGGGAAGGCGCAAAAAAGTTGTCAGTAGCACTTCTGGTTGATGGTGGGAGAGGAACAATGAAGATCCATCAGTTGCAGGCATTGATCGCCATGGCGGAGCACGGCAGCATCCGCGCCGCTGCCAAGGCGCTGGCCCTGTCGCAAGCCGCGGTCAGCAAGACCTTGCGCGAACTGGAGGCCGAACAGCAGTTGCCCTTGCTACAACGCCATGCCGGCGGTACGCGGCTGAACGATGCCGGACGGGTACTGCTCAAGCATGCCCGGCAGGTGCTCAGGCAACTGGAGCGAGCCGAGGATGAACTGGCCGCTTTGCGCGGCCAGCACGCGGCCCGCCTCTGCGTCGGGGTCACGCCCTGGCTGGCTGAAACGCTGTTGCCGGATGTGGTGCGGTTGTTTCGCCAGCGCATGCCGGAGATTCGCCTGGAATTGTTCGAGGGATTGCTGGCGGTAGCCTTGCCGCTGCTACGGGATGGTCAAATGGACTTCGCCATCGGCCCGCTGTTCAGCAGCATTTCCGCCCAGGAGTTCCATTGCCAGCCGTTGTTGACCCACCCTTGTCGGGTCTTCGCCCGCCATGGCCATCCGGCGTTGCGGGCCAGTTCCCTGGAGGAGTTGCTGGAGCAGGAATGGGTGGTCAACTACAGCCCGGTCACTTATGAGCAGGTGATGCACTCGTTGTTCGGTCGGCATGGATTGGGCATCGGTCCCGAGCGATTGATCTGTGCCCATTCGATGACCCTGCTGTCGAGCATGGTGCTGCAAGCCGGCATGTTGAGCTTCGGCCCGGAGCCATTGTTGCTGTGCCATGGCTTCCAGCCCCATGTGCAAGCCTTGGCGCTGCGCGAGGAGATGGATAGGCAGGCCATGGGCATCATCAGTCATCAGGGGCATACCCACAGTTATGCCGCGATGTGTTTTATCGACTGCCTGCAACAGAGCCTGAAGCAGAAAAGCCGTTCGTCGCACCCGACGGATCGTGCCCTGAGCGAGATGCTGAGCTTGTTGTTCTAGTGGCCCCAGTGGTACTGGGTCGGAAGCCTGCGACGGGCAAAAAAAAAGCCGCCTGTCGAAAGACCGGCGGCATTCTTCGGACACTCCCCTGAACTGGGGGGGCTTCATCGCGCCTGGAGCTGTTCGCTCTTCATTGCGCAGTCAATCGCCTCAGGCGTTTGCCGACGTCAGGCTCTGGCCCATCTGGACCGGCGAGCCGGCCGCCAGTTCTTCGGCCCACTGCACTTGCTCCGGCCCGAACAGCACGATCGCGGTGGAACCCAGCTTGAAGCGGCCCAATTCGGCGCCCTTTTCCAGGTGGATCGGCGCGCGGGCGGCTTCGTCGTAGCGCACGGTCTTCAGTTCGCGCTTAGGCGGAGTCACCAGGCCGGCCCAGACGGTTTCGATCGATGCCACGATCATCGCGCCGACCAGGACCACGGCCATCGGCCCGCGCTCGGTATCGAAAACGCATACCACGCGCTCGTTGCGGGCGAACAGCTCCGGCACGTTTTCTGCGGTGGTCTGGTTGACCGAGAAGATCCGTCCCGGCACGTAGACCATTTCCCGCAGGGTGCCGGCCAGCGGCATGTGCACGCGGTGGTAGTCCTTCGGCGACAGGTAGATGGTGGCGAAATCGCCGCCCATGAACGGGGCTGCCAGGGCCGAGTCGCCACCCAGCAGTTCCAGCACGCTGAAGCTGTGGCCCTTGGCCTGGAATACCCGACCGTGCTCGATCGGGCCAAGCTGGCTGACCGCGCCGTCGGCTGGGCTGAGGATCGCGCCCGGGGTCTGGTCCAGCGGGCGGGCACCGTCTTTCAACGCGCGGGTGAAGAAGGCGTTGAAGTGCTCATAGGCGGTCAGGTCTTCCACCAGCGCTTGGGACATGTCCACCTGATAACGCTTGGCGAACCAGGCGGTGAAGGCATTCTTGAACCAGCGCACGCGGCACTCGGCAATGCAGCCGGCCAGGCGCGACAGCAGGTGGTGAGGCAGCAGGTACTGGCTGAGGATAAACAAACGCTTTTTCATTAACTGTCCTTAAAACCTTAAATCTCTACGGGCGTGTCAGGGTGGTTGCCCCATTCGCCCCAGGAACCGGCATAGCCTTTGACTCGCGGATAACCGAGCGCCTTGGCCACCAGATAGGTGAAGCCAGAGCGATGGTGAGTCTGGCAGTGGGTGATCACTTCTTTGTCTTTGCTGATGCCGAGCTGTTCGAGGATCTGCGGCATGTCGCTGCGGATCCGCAGGTTGCGCGCCGGGTCCATGCCCGCCGTCCACTCGAAGTTGATCGCGCCGGGAATGTGCCCACCCTTGGCGGCGAGGACTTTCTCCCCCGAGTACTCCAGGGGGCCGCGGGCATCCCAGATCGCCAGGTCGGCCGCGCCAAGACGGCTTTGCAGGTATTCGCGGGTGGCGGTCGGCTCGTCGTGCAGGGTCAGGGCGACAGGGCCGTCGACGGCCGCCGGGACTTCGTTCGAGACCGGCAGGCCGTCGGCCAGCCAGGCCAGCAGCCCGCCGTCCAGGTAGTGGTAACGGGAGTGGCCGATGACATCCAGCAACCAGATGAAGCGCCCGGCCCAGCCGCCGCCTTCGTCGTCATAGACCACGTAGACCGCGTCCGGGTTATGCCCCAGTTCGCCGAACAGGGTTTCAAGGGCTGCCTGTGGCGGCATCAGCCCTGGCGCCGGTGCCTGACCGAGCTGGGTACGCTTGGGGTCGACGAAGTGCGCGCCGGGGATATGGCCCGCGGCATAGCGGGCGGCGCTGGTCAGGTCCACCAGAATCAGTTCGCGGGCGTCGAGGCGAGGGAGCAGGTCGCTCGGCTCGATCACCAGCGGCAAGCCAGAGAAGTCAGGCATGTGAGGTCTCCAGGGCACAAAGGGAGGGATTGTAGCGCAAGCGTCAGCGGCTGCGGTTGGTAAAGCTGTGCAGGGCCTTTTCGATGCACTGCGCGGTCTTGCCGAACGCCTGCACGGAGACTTCCGAGAAGGGTTGGCCGCCCTGGTCGGCGACGATCAGCATGATCACCCGGCCATTGCTGGGCACCGAGCGCATCAGCAGGTGCTCGCCACGAAACAGCGTGCGCAGGCTGGCGGGCAGGCGGGCGGAGAACTGGGCGTTGTTGGTCGGCGTCAGGCGCACTTGCGCCGGAGCATCCAGCAGCCTTTGCAATACGCTGCTCTGGTTGATCGTCAATGCCAGGTTCATGGCGGGGGCGGGCAGTCCGGCGATCTGATGCACGCGCAACTGGGTCCGCGTGCGGTCGACCATCAGCAGCATTACCCGGCGCATGCCGCACGCCACCAGGGCGTCGCGGGCAAAGGTGGTCAGGTGCATGGCATTGCTGAAGCGGCTGGGCTCCACCAGCAATTCGCTGCATTGCTTGCGCCACTTGGCCAGATCTTCTGCGGTTGGTGCGGGAGCCGGGAGCTCGCCGCGATGCACGCGCCGGGCCTCCCAGGGCCAGAGCAGCGCCTCGGCCGGATGCCACAGGTCGGGCATGTGGTGATGCCGGGCACTCTGCGCGGCTTGCTGGTGCAGCTGTTGTTGCAGCTCGTCCATCGACATCTGCAGGTACAGGCTGGTCAGGTATTGCCAGCGCATGCAGTGCGGGCCGGTCCAGGATTCTTGCGCCGAGAGGGCCAGGGCGTTGGCCAGCAACACACTGTTGGCCGGCTGGTTCAGCCAGCGCTGCAGGGCCGGGTCGGCATCCAGGCATTGTCGCTGGTGCAACGGATGGGCGTTGTCCCGGGCGATATGCAGGGCCTTGACCAATTGGTCCTGCTCGTCGATCAGCAGGCGGTAGCCTTGCTGTACCCAGATCGGCAAGTGCCAGGCCTCCACCAGGGCCTGGCCCAACTGAAGCAGGCCGACGCCGAACAGTTCCTGCTCGACCTCCTGGGCCGGTTCGGCTTTATGGACGACACGCAGCTCCCACTCTTCGAGCAGTTTTGGATAGGCCAGCGCCAAGGGCCACAGCGGCGAGAGAAACAGCAGGCTGCCCCAGTGAATGTCCTGCCAGAGCCTGGCCAGGCGCCCGGCGAAAAAGCCGTTGGCCTGTTGGGTCGCGTGCTGGCTGATCAGTTGCAACTGGCGCAGCCCAACCGGGATCTCCTGCTCGGGCTGGGCGGGCAGGCGGGCGAGCAATTCTTCGGTACGCGCCAGGCCCAGGCGGTTGAGGGCGACCTCGAGGTTCTCGGCCGGCTCGCCCATGCTGCCGTGGGTGTGGCGATTGGCTTCGCGAATCACGCTCAAGGCCAGCGCGGGGCTGTCCTGCATCAGGTCGGCAATGTCGCGCAATGAGCTGCGATTGTCCCTGATGGCTTTGCAGACCCGGTCATGGCTGGCCTGCGGCACCGGCAGGCGGACCGCGTCAAGCAGCTTTATCCAGGATTCGAGGGAGTGGGGGGCGGTAGTTGGGACTGTCGTTTCATTAGACATGGCTGGGCGCAATCATCGTCTGCTGTAAACACGCCCAGAGCGGGCCAAACTGGCTTTTCGCCTTAACGGCCTATAGTCTGGCGCAGTTTTGCCGATAAGTAGAAGAAGAGTTTTAAGAACTTCCGAATATGACCTTGAACCCGACTCAGTAAGTACCTTCCTACCTATGGCTAAAATTATCGGCATCATCGTCGTGTTCGCGAGCGTGCTCGGCGGATACGTGCTTTCTCACGGCAAGATTGCCGCCCTGATTCAGCCTTTCGAGGTCTTGATTATCGGCGGCGCCGCGCTGGGGGCGTTCCTGCAGGCGAACCCCGGCTACATGACCATGCACGTGCTCAAGAAGTCCTTGGGGATGTTCGGTTCGCGTTTTTCCCAGACCTTCTACCTGGAAGTGCTGGGCCTGATCTACGAGATCCTCAACAAGAGCCGCCGCGAAGGCATGATGGCGATCGAGGGCGATATCGAAGACGCTGCCGCCAGCCCGATTTTCGCCAAGTACCCATCCGTGCTCAAAGACGAGCGCATGACCGCGTTCATCTGTGACTACCTGCGCATCATGTCCTCCGGCAACATGGCTCCCCACGAACTGGAAGGCCTGTTCGACATGGAGCTGTTCAGCCTCAAGGAAGACCTCGAGCATCCTTCCCATGCGGTCAACGGCATCGCCGACGGCATGCCGGGTTTCGGTATCGTCGCGGCGGTACTGGGTATCGTGGTGACCATGGCGTCCCTGGGCGATGGCGACCAGAAGTCCATCGGCCTGCACGTAGGTGCGGCACTGGTCGGTACCTTCTTCGGTATTCTCGCGGCCTACGGCTTCTTCGGCCCGCTGGCCCATTCCCTGGCCCACGACGCCAAGGAAGAGCTGAACGTCTATGAAGCCATCAAGGCCTCCCTGGTGGCCTCGGCTTCCGGCATGCCGCCATCGCTGGCCGTGGAGTTCGGGCGCAAGGTCCTGTACCCGGCGCACCGTCCGAGCTTCGCCGAGCTGGAACAAGCGGTTCGCGGTCGCTAAGCCATGGAAAACAATCAGCCGATTATCATCAAGCGCGTCAAGCGCTTTGCCGGCGGGCATCACGGCGGGGCATGGAAGATCGCCTTCGCCGACTTCGCCACGGCGATGATGGCGTTCTTCCTGGTGCTGTGGCTGCTGTCCACCGCCACCCCGGAACAGAAGATCGCCATTGCCGGTTACTTCAAGGACCCGATCGGCTTCTCGGAAAGCGGCACGCCCTACATCATCGACCTGGGCGGTTCTCCCGAGCTGGCGCCGGAAAACACGCTCAACCCCGAGATCAAGTCGCAGCCGCAACCGGACAAGGTCACGGTCGACACTGATCAGGTCGAGAGCATGGCCGAGCAGGTGGAAAGAGAGCGTCTGGAGCTGTTGCTTCAAGAGCTGCAGAACAAGGTCGAAGAAAACCCGCAATTGCAGAAGTTCAAGGACCAGATCCTGTTCGAGATCACTCCGGACGGCCTGCGTATCCAGATCATCGATTCGGAAAACCGGCCGATGTTCGACTCCGGCAGTGCGCGCCTGAAGCCGTATTTCGAGGACATCCTGCTGGCCATGGCCGACACCATCAAGGCGGTGCCGAACAAGATCAGCATCAGCGGTCACACCGATGCCAAGCCTTACTCGGGCACCGGCGATTTCGGCAACTGGGAGCTTTCGGCCAACCGTGCCAACGCCGCGCGTCGGGCGCTGGTGGCGGGCAGCTATCCGGACGGCCAGGTGGCTCGTGTGGTGGGGTATGCCTCGTCGTCGCTGTTCGATCGCAAGGACCCGTTCAACCCGATCAACCGGCGTATCGACATCGTGGTGCTGACCAAGAAGGCCCAGCGCGCGATCGAAGGTGAAGTCGCTCCCGAGGCCTCGGCACCAACCCAGGGCCAGGGTGCCCCGGGCGAAGTGCCGGTCGACCCGAATGCGTTGCCGCCGGAGCAGGAGCCACTGCCGGCCCATGAGCTGCGCGAGCGCCTGAATATCTTCGACGATGCCGCACCGAAGACCGAAGGCGCGGCTGCACCCGCAGCTACGCCTCCAGCCGCGCGGTGATTGGTAACGGTGGGCTCTGTATAAAGAGTGCTCGATAAAAAAGGCCGCGATCATCGCGGCCTTTTTTGTTTCGGCGTGGTGCTACCTATTAATAGCTGCTGTCCGGCAGGCTGGCGATGATCGAGCGATAGCTGTTCATCCGCTGCTGCTGGATCCGGCCGTCTTCCAGGGCCTTGAGCAGGGCGCAGCCCGGTTCGCGGTCATGCTTGCAGTCGCGGAAACGGCAGGTGCCCAGCAGGTCGTTGAACTCGATGAAGCCTGCTTCGACATCGGCGCGGCTGACGTGGCCCAGGCCGAATTCGCGAATCCCCGGGGAGTCGATCAGTTCGCCACCGCCCGGGAAGTGGAACAGGCGCGCGGTGGTGGTGGTGTGGGTGCCCTGGCCGGACAGCTCCGACAAAGGCCCGACACGGGTTTCGACTTCCGGCAGCAGGCTGTTCACCAGAGACGACTTGCCCACGCCCGACTGGCCGACGAACACGCTGATCCGTCCGTCCAGCTGCGCTTGCAGCTGTTCCATGCCGTCGCCGTGGTGCGCCGAGACTTCCAGCACTGGGTAGCCCAGTTGCCGATAGACCGCCAGCAAGGCGTTCAGGGCGGGGGCATTCTGCTCGTCGATCAGGTCGAACTTGTTGAGCAGCAGCAGCGGACGGATGCCGGCATGTTCGGCGGCGACCAGGTAGCGGTCGATCAGGTTGGCATGGGGCTCGGGCAGCGGGGCGAAGACGATCACGATCATGTCGACGTTGGCGGCCACCGGCTTGAGCTGGCCGCGGCTGTCGGGACGGCACAGCTCGGTGTGGCGCGGCAGTTGCGCGACGATCACACCGATGCCCTGGTTGCCCGGACGCCAGACCACCTGATCGCCGGTCACCAGCGCCGGCAGGTTGGCCCGCAAGTGGCAGCGGAACACCTGGCCGGCCAGTTCGCCCTCGCGCGCCTCGACCTCGACCTGCACACCGAAGTGGGCGATCACCAGGCCGGTCTGTTCGGGGCCGAGATCGCCGCCTTCCAGTGCTTCCACGGCAGAGGATTCACGTTTGGCGGCGCGGGCGGCGCGTTCGCCTTGAATCTTTTCGATGCGCCAGTTTTGGCGACGATTGAGCTGGCGTTTGGCCATTGGTGTTCCGTGTCGATAATGCGGCGGTTAGGTAAAACGGCCGCGAGTTTAGCACGCCGGCAGGTCCCTCTAGGCTAAACTGCGCAACTACGCCGAGGAGCCCACACATGCAAAACCCGCAGAATCTGATCTGGATCGATCTGGAAATGACCGGTCTGAACCCTGATACCGACGTCATCATCGAGATGGCGACCATCGTCACCGATAGCAATCTCAATACCTTGGCTGAAGGTCCGGTCATTGCCATCCACCAGAGCGATGAAATTCTCGCCGGCATGGATGAGTGGAACACCCGCCAGCACGGCGGCTCGGGGCTGACCCAGCGCGTGCGTGAAAGCCGCATCAGCATGGCTGAAGCGGAAGCGCAGACCATCGCCTTCCTGGAGCAGTGGGTGCCCAAGGGCAAGTCGCCGATTTGTGGCAACAGCATCTGCCAGGATCGCCGCTTCCTGTATCGCCATATGAAGGCGCTGGAAAGCTACTTCCACTACCGCAACCTTGATGTTTCCACCCTCAAGGAACTGGCCGCCCGCTGGGCGCCGGACGTGCGCGACAGCTTCAAGAAAGGCAGCACCCACCTGGCCCTGGACGACATCCGCGAGTCGATCGCCGAGCTGCAGCATTACCGCAAGCATTTCATCAAGCTCTGATGGTGCGGTGGCGTCTGTTCTGACGTCATCGCGGGCAAGCCTCGCTCCTACGGGTTCGCGCAAGGCTTGCTCGCGATAGATCGCTCCAGGGGCTCCAGCAATTCCAGCCGGCGCCCCCTTTTGGTGCCGGCAGCAACTGAGTAGACTGCGCGCCTTCCTGTAAGGACCGCCATCATGCTGCTGATGCTTTACCTGATTGCCATTACCGCCGAAGCCATGACTGGCGCCTTGTCTGCCGGTCGTCGCGGCATGGACTGGTTCGGGGTGGTGTTGATCGCCTGCGTCACGGCCCTGGGTGGCGGTTCGGTGCGTGACGTGCTGCTGGGGCATTACCCGCTGACCTGGGTCAAGCACCCGGAGTACCTGGTGTTGACCTCGGTCGCGGCCCTGGTGACGATCTTCATCGCGCCCTTGATGCGCCACTTGCGTTCGCTGTTCCTGGTGCTCGACGCCGTGGGGCTGGTGGCGTTCACCCTGATCGGTTGCATGACCGCCCTGGAAATGGGCCATGGCATGGTGGTGGCTTCGGTCAGCGGGGTGATTACCGGGGTGTTCGGTGGCATCCTGCGGGACATCTTCTGCAACGATATTCCGCTGATCTTCCGGCGTGAGTTGTATGCCAGCGTCTCGTTCGCCGCGGCCTGGTGCTACATGCTCTGCATCTATCTGCAATTGCCCGGCGAGCAGTCGATCCTCATCACCCTGTTCGGCGGTTTCCTACTGCGCCTGCTGGCGATCCGTTTCCACTGGGAAATGCCCAAGTTCGTCTACAACGACGAGCAATGACGGCTGGCGTGCTGCTTCAGCGCCCATTCCACGTGTTCGCGCACCAGTTCTGATGGGTAATCCCGCCGGGCTTTCAGGGCTTCCAGCACCGGAATGCTCGACGGCGCGTTACCCAGCCCCACCGCCAGGTTGCGTAGCCAGCGCTCATAGCCGGCGCGGCGCAGCGGCGAGCCTTCGGTGCTGCTGAGAAACTTGTCCTCGTCCCACATGAACAGCTCGGCCAGCTCGGCATTGTCGAGGTTGTGGCGTGGCTTGAAGTCGCCTTCACCGGAAGGGCGGGCGAAGCGGTTCCACGGGCAGACGATCTGGCAATCGTCGCAGCCGAACACCCGGTTGCCGATCAGCGGGCGCAGATCCTCGGGAATGGCGTTTTTCAGTTCGATGGTCAGGTACGAAATGCAGCGCCGGGCGTCCAGTACATAAGGGCCGACGAAGGCCTTGGTCGGGCAGATGTCCAGGCATGCCGTGCAGCGGCCGCAATGCTCGGTGGCGTGTGGCTCGTCCACCGGCAAGGGCAGGTCGACGAACAGTTCGCTGAGGAAGAAATAGCTGCCGGCCTTGCGGTTGAGTACCAGGGTGTTCTTGCCGATCCAGCCGAGCCCGGCTTGTTCGGCGATGGCTTTTTCCAGCACCGGGGCGCTGTCGACGAAGGCGCGATAGCCGAACGGGCCGATTTCCTTCTGGATGCGCTCGGCCAATTGCTGCACGCGCTTGCGGATCAGCTTGTGATAGTCGCGGCCCAGGGCGTAGCGCGAGACATAGGCCTTTTCCGGCTGGGCCAGGCGCTGCGCCATCTGGGTGTCGCCGGGCAGGTAATCCATGCGCAGGGACACCACGCGCAGGGTGCCGGGCACCAGTTCATCCGGATGGGAGCGTTTGCTGCCGTGGGCGCCCATGTAGTCCATTTCGCCGTGGTAGCCCGCCTCGAGCCAGCGCTCCAGGTGCTGCTCATGCTCGGCCAGGTCCAGGCCGCTGATGCCGACTTGCTGAAAGCCCAGCTCGCGGCCCCAATCCTTGATCGATTGGGCGAGGGCGGGCAGATCGGTGGTAATGGCAGGCATGAGGCGAGAGAAACCGGGGCTGAGGTGCGTATAATTCTGCCAGACATCGGAGCCCGAAGACGCATGCCGCAGACAAAACACCCTTTACCCGACATTCAGCCGTTGACGACCGACACGCTGCCGCGGCTGGCTGCCCGTTCGCCAAGCGCCCATAAAGGCCAGTTCGGGCACCTGTTGCTGATCGGCGGCGATCGCGGTTTTGGCGGCGCGGCGCTGCTCTGCGCCGAGAGCGCCCTGCGCAGCGGTGCCGGGATGGTTTCTCTGGCGACCCGCAGCGAGCACGTTGCGGCCGCTCTGGTGCGGGTCCCGGAGGTCATGGCCCTGGGCACCGACTCGGCCAACCAGTTGATGGGCTTGCTGGAGCAGGTCTCGATTATCGTGGCGGGACCCGGGCTGGGGCAGGCGGCCTGGGGGCGCAGCCTTTTATCTGCCGCCGCCAATGCGCCGCGGCCCCAGGTCTGGGATGCCGATGCGCTCAATCTGCTGGCCAAAGGCGGTTTGACCTTGCCGCCAGGCAGCGTGATCACCCCGCACCCGGGGGAGGCCGCACGGCTGCTGGGGATTTCCGTCGCGCAGGTGCAGGCGGATCGCCCGGCCGCCGCGCGGGCACTGAGCAAAAAATACACAGCTGTCGCCATCCTGAAGGGCGCCGGAAGTCTGGTGGCCAGCCCTGATGGCCACCTGGCCCGTTGCGACCGGGGGCATCCGGCCATGGCCACGGCGGGGCTGGGGGATGTGCTGGCCGGTCTGGTCGGGGCGCTGTTGGCCCAGGGGATGCCGGCGTTCGATAGCGCTTGCCTGGCGGTCTGGTTGCATGCTGTCGCGGGCGAGCATCAAGGTAAATTGGGCCGGGGGCTGGCGGCCAGCGATCTGATCCCGGTCATTCGTCAGTTGCTGGAGGAGCAATCATCGTGTCTGAAATAACCCTGTATCTGGCAGACGAAGACGCCATGATCGCCTTTGGTGCGCGCCTGGCGCAGGTCACTCAAGGGGTGGGTGTGGTCTTTCTGGAAGGCGATCTGGGGGCGGGGAAAACCACATTGTCCCGGGGTCTTATCCGTGGCCTGGGGCATGCCGGCGCGGTGAAAAGCCCGACCTTTACCCTGGTCGAGCCTTACGAGGTCGGCGATGTGCGGGCCTTCCACTTCGATCTTTATCGCCTGGTCGATCCGGAAGAGCTGGAGTTTCTCGGCATCCGCGATTATCTCGAGGGCGATGCACTGTGTCTGATCGAGTGGCCCCAGCGTGGTGCGGGCTTTTTGCCAAAGCCGGACCTGACCATTACCATTAGCCCGCATAACAGCGGGCGTTCCCTGCATTTGTTGTCGCAAGGCTCGCGTGGCGAGGCCTGGTGTGCCGCTTTGGCGTTGGAATTCAAATAATTGATGGGGTTAGGTATGCGCATTCGCGCGTTGGTTGCTGTCGTAGGACTGTTGCTTACGGCATTGGCCGTCGACGCTCTGGCCGCTACACAGGTCCGCAGCGTTCGCCTGTGGCGGGCACCGGATAACACTCGACTGGTATTTGACCTGTCCGGGCCGGTCCAGCACAGCGTCTTCACCCTGACGGCCCCTGATCGTCTGGTGATCGATATTAACGGTGCGACCCTCGGCGGGCCGCTGAATGTCTCCACGGCGAATACGCCGATTACCGCCATGCGTTCGGCCCAGCGCACGCCTACCGACCTGCGGGTGGTCATCGACCTGAAAAAGGCCGTCACCCCCAAGAGTTTTACCCTGACGCCCAATGCTCAGTACGGCAATCGCCTGGTGGTCGACCTGTTCGACAACCCGGCCGACGCGGCGCCGACTCCGCCACCCGCGCCGAATGTCGCGACCGTGCCGGCGGTCCCGGTAACGCCGACCAAGCCTGAGATCAAGCTGCCACCGGCCCCGGCCGGCAAGCGCGATATCGTCGTGGTCATCGATGCCGGTCACGGTGGCGAGGACCCGGGTGCCTCCGGCTCGCGCGGCCAGCATGAGAAAGACGTGGTGCTGGCCATCGCCCGCGAACTGCAGCGCCAGATCAACGGCCTCAAGGGCTTCCGCGCCGAGCTGACCCGTACCGGCGACTACTTCATCCCGCTGCGCGGCCGCACCGAGATCGCCCGCAAGAAAGGCGCCGACCTGTTCGTCTCGATCCACGCCGACGCGGCACCGTCCCGTGCGGCCTTCGGGGCCTCAGTGTTCGCGCTCTCCGACCGTGGCGCCACGTCCGAGACGGCCCGCTGGCTGGCGGACAGCGAAAACCGTTCCGACCTGATCGGCGGGGCCGGCAACGTCAGCCTCGATGACAAGGACCGGATGCTCGCCGGCGTACTGCTGGACTTGTCCATGACGGCCTCGCTGACTTCCAGTCTCAACGTCGGCCAGAAAGTGCTCAGCAACATCGGCCGGGTCACCCCGCTGCACAAGCAGCGCGTCGAACAGGCCGGGTTCATGGTGCTCAAGTCTCCGGACATTCCGTCGATCCTGGTGGAAACCGGCTTTATCTCCAATGCCAACGAAGCGTCCAAGCTGGCCACTGTCAGTCACCAGCAGGCATTGGCGCGCTCCATCAGCAGCGGTGTGCGGCAGTTCTTCCAGCAGAATCCACCGCCGGGCACCTACATCGCCTGGCTGCGTGATTCCGGGAAGATTGCCCAGGGACCTCGCGATCACCGCGTGAGCCCGGGGGAAACCCTGGCGATGATCGCCGTGCGTTATCAGGTTTCCGCCGCCACCCTGCGCAGCGCCAACAACCTGAGCAGCGATGAGCTGAAAATCGGTCAGACCCTCACCATCCCGGGTACAGAACTGGCGGCCAAGGAATGAATGACGCAGTCATCAGCAGCGCCCGCATCGAGCTGCTCAGCCCGCGACTGGCGAACCAGATTGCCGCCGGTGAGGTGGTCGAACGTCCTGCCTCGGTGATCAAGGAATTGCTGGAGAACAGCCTGGACTCCGGGGCCAAGCGCATCGATGTGGATGTCGAGCAGGCGGGTGTCAAGCTGCTGCGGGTACGCGATGACGGCAGCGGCATCTCCGCGGACGATCTGCCGCTGGCCCTGGCGCGCCACGCCACCAGCAAGATTCGCAACCTTGAGGACCTGGAGCAGGTCATGAGCCTGGGCTTTCGTGGAGAGGCACTGGCTTCCATCAGCTCGGTCGCGCGCTTGACCCTGACTTCCCGTACCCGCGACGCCGATCAGGCCTGGCAGGTGGAAACCGAAGGCCGCGACATGGCCCCGCGCGTGCAGCCGGCGGCCCATCCGGTCGGTACCTCGGTGGAAGTCCGCGACCTGTTCTTCAATACCCCGGCCCGGCGCAAGTTTCTCAAGGCCGAGAAAACCGAGTTCGATCACCTGCAGGAAGTGATCAAGCGCCTGGCCCTGGCGCGTTTCGACGTGGCTTTTCACCTGCGTCATAACGGTAAAAGCGTTCTCAGCCTGCATGAAGCCAACGATGATGTGGCGCGTGCGCGGCGTGTAGCGGCGGTATGCGGTTCGGGCTTTCTCGAGCAGGCGCTGCCGATCGAGGTCGAACGTAATGGCCTGCATCTGTGGGGCTGGGTAGGCTTGCCGACCTTTTCCCGCAGCCAGGCGGACCTGCAGTATTTCTACGTCAACGGCCGCGCGGTGCGCGACAAGCTGGTGGCCCATGCGGTGCGCCAGGCTTACCGCGACGTGCTGTTCAACGGTCGGCATCCGACCTTTGTGCTGTTCTTCGAGGTCGACCCGGCGGTGGTCGACGTCAACGTGCACCCGACCAAGCACGAAGTGCGCTTTCGCGACGGACGCATGGTCCACGACTTCCTGTATGGCACCCTGCATCGCGCCTTGGGCGATGTCCGGCCGGAAGACCATCTGGCGGCGCCGGCCGCGGTCGCCGGTATTGTGCGGCCGAGCGGGATCGAGGCCGGCGAGTTCGGCCCCCAGGGCGAAATGCGCCTGGCGGCGAACATGACGCTGGAGCAGCCGCAGGCCCAGCCGGCGTTCAATCCGCCGGGGACTGGCTCGGGCGCGGGTTATCAGTATCAGTACACGCCGCGTCCGCAGCCAGTGCTGCCGGCGGCCGAGGCGCAAAGCGCCTATCGTGAGTTCTTCGCGCCACTGCCGGAATCCGGCGCAGCGTCCTTGCCGGATGCCCAGGGCGATATCCCGCCGCTGGGCTATGCGCTGGCGCAGCTCAAAGGCATCTATATCCTCGCGGAAAACGCCCAGGGCCTGGTGCTGGTGGACATGCACGCGGCCCACGAGCGGATCATGTACGAGCGCCTGAAGGTGGCGATGGCCAGCGAAGGCCTGAGTGGCCAGCCGCTGCTGGTGCCGGAGTCGATCGCTGTCAGCCAGCGCGAAGCGGATTGTGCCGAGGAGCATGTCAGCTGGTTCCAGCGCCTGGGCTTCGAGTTGCAGCGCCTGGGCCCGGAATCGCTGGCGATCCGGCAGATTCCAGCCTTGCTCAAGCAGGCGGAAGCCAATCGCCTGGTGCATGACGTCCTGGCCGACCTGATGGAGTACGGCACCAGCGACCGTATCCAGGCGCACCTCAACGAGTTGCTGGGTACCATGGCCTGCCACGGTGCGATCCGTGCCAATCGCCGCCTGGCCCTGCCGGAAATGAACGGCTTGTTGCGCGACATGGAAAACACCGAGCGCAGCGGTCAATGCAACCATGGCCGACCGACCTGGACCCAGTTGGGCCTGGACGATCTGGACAAACTCTTCTTGCGCGGTCGTTGATGAGTCAGCTTCCTCCAGCGATCTTCCTGATGGGCCCGACTGCCGCTGGCAAGACCGACCTGGCCATCGAGCTCACCAAGGTTCTGCCTTGCGAACTGATCAGCGTCGATTCGGCGCTGGTCTACCGTGGCATGGACATAGGCACCGCCAAGCCATCCAAGGAAGTCCTGGCCGAGTTTCCACACCGTCTGATCGATATTCTCGACCCGGCCGAGAGCTATTCGGCGGCGGATTTCCGCACCGATGCGCTGGCCGCCATGGCCGATATCACCGCGCGCGGCAAGATTCCGCTGCTGGTGGGCGGCACGATGCTCTATTACAAGGCTTTGCTCGAAGGCCTGGCAGACATGCCGCCGGCCGACCCACAGGTTCGTGCGGAGCTGGAAGAAGAGGCCGCACGCCTTGGCTGGCAAGCCTTGCATGACCAGCTGGCGATAATCGACCCCGAATCGGCGGCGCGGATTCATCCCAATGATCCGCAGCGCCTGACCCGGGCGCTGGAAGTCTATCGGGTCAGCGGCCTGAGCATGACCGCCCACAGACTGCGACAATCTGCGCAAAGTACTGAAGCAGCCGCTTCGGGACGGGGACAATTGCCCTATACTGTCGCGAACTTGGCCATTGCCCCGGCAAACCGTCAGGTACTGCATGAGCGTATTGCACAAAGATTCACAATTATGTTGGAACAGGGATTCGTCGACGAGGTCGTAGCTCTGCGTTCTAGAAGTGACCTGCATGCCGGGTTGCCGTCTATACGTGCTGTAGGCTACCGACAGGTCTGGGATCATCTGGATGGCAAGCTGACATTCGCCGAGATGCAGGAGCGCGGCATCATTGCCACGCGCCAATTGGCGAAGCGCCAGTTCACCTGGTTACGCAGCTGGGCTGATTTACACTGGCTGGACAGCCTGGATTGCGACAATCTGCCACGCGCCTTGAAATACCTGGGAACGGTCTCCATATTGAGCTGAGTCCTTGCAATTGCCGTCTATCCTTGGGGGTGGGGCGGTTTTAGCCATCTGTTTTCCGATTTTTTATTATTGATCCTTAAAGGAGTGCGGCACATGTCAAAAGGGCATTCGCTACAAGACCCTTACTTGAATACTTTACGTAAAGAGAAAGTTGGGGTTTCCATCTATCTGGTCAACGGGATCAAGCTGCAAGGTACGATCGAGTCTTTCGACCAGTTCGTCATCCTGCTGAAGAACACCGTCAGCCAAATGGTTTACAAGCACGCTATCTCGACAGTGGTGCCGGTTCGTCCAATTCGCCTGCCTAGCGCATCCGAATCCGAACAGGGTGACGCTGAGCCAGGTAACGCCTGATAGGAGTCTCCTTTGTTCTTTGAGCGCCACGGTGGTGGTGAACGTGCAATTCTCGTTCACTTGGATGGTCAGGACCCTGAGGCGCGCGAAGATCCGCAGGAGTTTCAGGAGTTGGCAATATCGGCCGGCGCCGAGACCGTCGCGTTTGTTAACGTGCCGCGTCATCGGCCAACCGCCAAGTACCTGGTTGGCAGCGGCAAGGTCGAAGAATTACGCGACCTGGTCAAAGCCGAACAGGTCGACCTGGTGATTTTCAATCACATCCTCACACCCAGTCAGGAACGTAACCTCGAACGTGCTTTCGAGTGTCGCGTGATTGACCGCACGGGTCTGATTCTCGATATTTTCGCCCAGCGCGCCCGCACTCACGAAGGCAAGCTCCAGGTAGAACTGGCCCAGCTTGAATATATGAGTACCCGTCTGGTTCGTGGCTGGACTCACCTTGAGCGGCAGAAGGGCGGTATCGGCCTGCGTGGTCCGGGCGAAACCCAGCTCGAGACCGACCGGCGTCTTCTGCGGGTTCGCCTGCGGCAGATCAAGGCCCGGCTGGAGAAGGTCCGCAGCCAGCGTGAGCAGGCTCGTCGCGGGCGCAAGCGTGCCGACATTCCTTCGGTATCGTTGGTGGGCTACACCAACGCCGGCAAGTCCACCTTGTTCAACTCCGTGACCGAGTCCGATGTGTTTGCGGCCAACCAACTGTTCGCCACCCTCGATCCGACCTTGCGCCGGCTCGAACTGGACGATCTTGGTCCGGTCGTGTTGGCCGACACCGTGGGGTTCATTCGTCATCTGCCACACAAACTGGTCGAGGCGTTTCGGGCTACGCTCGAAGAGTCAAGCAACTCCGACCTGTTGTTGCATGTGATCGATGCTCATGAGCCGGAGCGTATGGCTCAGATCGAACAGGTCATGGTGGTGCTTGGCGAGATCGGGGCCCAGGACTTGCCGATACTGGAGGTCTATAACAAACTCGATTTGCTCGAGGGGGTAGACCCGCAGATCCAGCGTGATGCCGACGGCAAGCCGCAGCGGGTCTGGTTGTCGGCTCGTGAAGGGCAAGGGCTGGACCTGCTCAAGCAGGCCATTGCCGAGTTGCTCGGCGAGGATTTGTTTGTAGGCACCTTGCGCTTGCCGCAGCGTTTTGCTCGACTGCGAGCGCAGTTCTTCGAGTTGGGCGCAGTGCAGAAAGAAGATCACGACGAGGAAGGTGTCAGCCTGCTGGCTGTCCGCTTGCCGCGAGTCGAGCTGAATCGACTGGTAAGCCGCGAAGGCATGCAGCCGCTGGAGTTCATCGAGCAACACACTTTGCAATAAAAGCCTGAGAAAGCGGTTGTGCCGCTGTAGCAGGCATTCTGTAGCATTGGTCGGCGCGCCGTGGGTGCGTCTTTGCTTTATCAGATGGAGAGCGCTATGGCTTGGAATGAGCCGGGTGGCAACTCGAATAATCAGGATCCTTGGGGTGGTAAGCGCCGCAACAATGGCGACCGCAAGGGGCCACCGGATCTCGACGAGGCCTTCCGCAAGCTGCAGGAAAGCCTGAATGGGTTGTTCGGTGGTGGCAAGAAACGTGGTGACGATGGTGGCAGTTCCGGCAAGGGCGGCGGTCTCGGCCTGCTCGGTATCGGTCTGGTCGTGCTGGCGGCCGTGTGGCTGTACAGCGCGGTGTATGTCGTGGACGAGCAGGAGCAGGCCGTGGTGCTGCGCTTCGGCAAGTACTACGAAACCGTCGGCCCGGGCCTGAACATCTACTTCCCGCCGATCGACCGCAAGTACATGGAAAACGTCACGCGCGAGCGTGCCTATACCAAGCAGGGTCAAATGCTGACTGAAGACGAGAACATCGTCGAAGTGCCGCTGACCGTGCAGTACAAGATCAGCAACCTGCAGGACTTCGTGCTGAACGTCGATCAGCCGGAAATCAGCCTGCAGCACGCCACCGACAGTGCGCTGCGCCACGTAGTGGGTTCCACCGCGATGGACCAGGTGCTGACCGAAGGTCGTGAGTTGATGGCCAGCGAAATCAAGGAGCGTCTGCAACGCTTCCTCGATACCTATCGCACCGGTATCACCGTTACCCAGGTGAACGTACAGAGCGCAGCGGCACCGCGTGAAGTGCAGGAAGCCTTCGATGACGTGATCCGCGCCCGTGAAGACGAGCAGCGTTCGCGCAACCAGGCTGAAACCTACGCCAACGGCGTCGTGCCGGAAGCCCGTGGTCAGGCCCAGCGCATCATCGAGGATGCCAACGGTTACCGTGGCGAAGTGGTTTCCCGCGCCAAGGGTGAGGCCGATCGCTTCACCAAGTTGGTGGCCGAATACCGCAAGGCACCTGAAGTGACCCGTGAGCGTCTGTACCTGGACACCATGCAGGAAGTCTTCAGCAATACCAGCAAGGTTCTCGTGACTGGCAACAAGAACGGCCAGAGCAATCTGCTGTACCTGCCGCTGGACAAAATGGTCGAAAGTGGCCGCAGCACCAGTGCTCCGGTGACCGGCGCGGCAGCCAGCAGCAACGAAGCGAATGCGCGTGCGGCAGCTGATCTGCAGCAACAGCAAGCGCGTACCAGGGAGAGTCGCTGATGAGCAATAAATCGCTGATCGCCCTTATCGTTGGCGTCGTCGTGGCGATCGCTGCCTGGAACTGCTTCTACATCGTCGCTCAGACCGAGCGCGCGGTGTTGCTGCAGTTCGGTCGTGTGGTCCAGGCTGACGTCCAGCCGGGCCTGCATGTGAAAGTGCCCTATGTGAACCAGGTGCGTAAGTTCGACGCTCGCCTGATGACCCTGGATGCACCGACCCAGCGTTTCCTGACGCTGGAAAAGAAAGCCGTGATGGTCGATGCCTATGCCAAATGGCGCGTGAAGGATGCGGAGCGTTTCTATACCGCGACTTCCGGCCTCAAGCAGATCGCCGACGAGCGTCTTTCCCGTCGTCTGGAGTCGGGCCTGCGTGACCAGTTCGGCAAGCGCACCCTGCACGAAGTGGTTTCCGGTGAGCGTGATGCGCTGATGGCGGACATTACGGCTTCGCTCAACAAGATGGCCGAGAAAGAACTGGGCATCGAAGTGGTCGATGTCCGGGTCAAGACCATCGACTTGCCGAAGGAAGTGAACCGCAGTGTCTTCGAGCGTATGAGCACCGAGCGTGAGCGTGAAGCGCGTGAGCATCGCGCCAAGGGTAACGAGCTGGCGGAAGGTATTCGTGCCGACGCCGATCGTCAGCGCCGTGTACTGCTGGCCGAAGCCTATCGTGAGTCGGAAGAGATTCGCGGTGATGGTGACGCCCAGGCTGCAGCCATTTACTCCAAGGCCTACGGTCAGGACCAGGAATTCTACGGTTTCTACCGTAGCCTGCGTGCCTATCGTGAAAGCTTCGCGAACAAATCCGACGTCATGGTCCTGGACCCAAGCAGCGACTTTTTCCGTTACCTGGAAAAGGCCAAGCCTTGATGCGACGTTGACCTGAATCGCCCCGCCCGGCGGCTAAAGTGTCTGGCGGGGTGATCCTTTGGGAAAACGAGTGTATGATGCGGCAGCCGGGAAATTCCCGGCTTTTTTGCGTCTGCACGTTTGATTGTGGTTGTTGGTGCAAGACGGCGAGTTGAACGACTCGACAGTTTTTTTCGAGGAAAGTGAGTGGCGAAGCCGGTTTCAGGCTTTTCGCCCCGTCGCCCATGCGCGTGGTTTGCACATGGGCCGATCATTTTCTGCTTCACTCAAGGCCCGCCCATAGGCTGGCCGCCTGGATCACAGGGGAATGGCGTAATGGCAACGGTAGACCGCTGGCTGCTGCCAGATGGCATCGAAGAAGTACTGCCACCTGAGGCGGCGCGCATTGAAGTTGCGCGTCGCCAGGTGTTGGATCTGTTCCAGAGCTGGGGTTACGAGTTCGTCGTGACCCCTCATATCGAGTACCTGGAATCCTTGCTGACTGGCGCGGGCCAGGACCTCGATCTGCGTACCTTCAAGGTCATCGACCCGCAATCGGGCCGGCAGATGGGTTTCCGCGCCGACATTACGCCGCAGGTGGCTCGTATCGATGCGCATACCCTGCGTCGCGAAGGTCCGAGCCGCCTGTGTTACGCCGGTAGTGTGCTGCATGCGCAGCCGCGTGCCTTGTCGTCCTCGCGCAGCCCGATCCAGCTGGGTGCCGAGTTGTATGGCGATGCGAGCCCGAGCAGCGACGTGGAAGTCATCAGCCTGATGCTGGCGATGCTGCAACTGGCCGATGTGCCGGATGTGCACATGGATCTGGGGCATGTCGGTATCTACCGTGGCCTGGCCCGCGCGGCCGGTCTCTCCGGCGAAGTGGAACAGCAGTTGTTCGATGCCCTGCAACGCAAGGCCATCGATGAAGTCATTACCTTGACCGAAGGCCTGCCGGCCGACCTGTCCGGCATGCTGCGGGCGCTGGTCGACCTGTGCGGCGGCCGTGAAGTACTGGCTGCAGCCCGCGAACGCCTGGCCAATGCGCCGGCGCCGGTGCTGGCGGCCCTGGACGACTTGTTGGCGATTGCCGAGCGTCTTTCCGTGCGTTTCCCTGAATTGCCGCTGTACTTCGACCTGGGCGAGTTGCGTGGCTACCACTACCACACCGGTGTGGTATTCGCGGTGTTCGTGCCGGGCGTTGGCCAGTCCATTGCCCAGGGCGGTCGTTACGACGACATCGGCGCCGACTTCGGTCGCGCCCGTCCGGCAACCGGCTTCTCTACCGATTTGAAAACCCTGGTGACCCTGGGGCGTGCTGAGATCGAGCTACCGTCTGGCGGTATCTGGATGCCGGACAGTACGGATACAGCCCTCTGGCAGCAGGTTTGCCAGTTGCGCAGTGAGGGTCAGCGCGTGGTTCAGGCCTTGCCTGGACAACCATTGGCCGCCGCCCGTGAAGCGGACTGCGACCGGCAATTGATTCAGCAGAACGGGCTTTGGCAAGTATTGCCGCTGGCTTCTTGAGTTTTCCCGCCGGCCGTTGCCGGCACCAAGTTTGCGCGAATGAGGACAAGTGTTATGGGTAAGAATGTCGTAGTCCTGGGCACCCAGTGGGGTGATGAGGGCAAAGGCAAGATCGTTGATCTGCTGACCGAACATGCTGCCGCCGTAGTGCGCTACCAAGGTGGCCACAACGCTGGCCACACCCTGGTGATCGACGGCGAGAAAACCGTCTTGCACCTGATCCCTTCGGGTGTGCTGCGCGAAGGCGTTCAGTGCCTGATCGGCAACGGCGTGGTGGTTGCGCCGGACGCCTTGCTGCGTGAAATCGTCAAGCTGGAAGAGAAAGGCGTACCGGTGCGTGAGCGCCTGCGTATCAGCCCATCCTGCCCGCTGATCCTGTCCTACCACGTAGCGCTGGACCAGGCGCGTGAAAAGGCCCGCGGCGAGCAGAAGATCGGTACCACCGGTCGCGGCATCGGCCCGGCTTACGAAGACAAGGTCGCTCGTCGCGGCCTGCGTATCGGCGACCTGTTCCACCGCGAGCGTTTCGCCGCGAAGCTGGGCGAGTTGCTGGACTACCACAACTTCGTACTGGTCAATTACTACAAAGAGCCGGCCATCGACTTCCAGAAGACGCTCGACGAGTGCATGGAATACGCCGAGCTGCTCAAGCCGATGATGCTGGACGTGACCGCTGAACTGCACCAACTGCGTCGCGCGGGCAAGGACATCATGTTCGAAGGTGCCCAGGGCTCGCTGCTGGACATCGACCACGGTACCTATCCGTACGTCACCAGCTCCAACACCACTGCCGGCGGCATCGCCACCGGTTCGGGCGTTGGCCCGATGTACCTGGATTACATCCTCGGTATCACCAAGGCTTACACCACTCGTGTAGGTTCGGGGCCGTTCCCGACCGAACTGTTCGATGACGTGGGCGCTTTCCTGGCCAAGCGTGGCCATGAGTTCGGTGCAACCACCGGCCGTGCCCGCCGTTGCGGCTGGTTCGATGCCGTCATCCTGCGTCGCGCCATCGACGTCAACAGCATCTCGGGCCTGTGCCTGACCAAGCTGGACGTACTGGACGGCCTGGAAACCATCAACATCTGCGTGGGCTACAAAAACCAGGATGGCGCAGTCATCGACGCACCAACCGACGCTGACAGCTATATCGGCCTGGAGCCGGTATACGAGCAGATGCCAGGCTGGAGCGAGTCGACCCTGGGGGCCAAGACCCTGGAAGAGCTGCCGGCCGCTGCCCGTGCCTACATCAAGCGTATCGAAGAGCTGGTCGGCGCGCCGATCGACATTATTTCGACAGGCCCGGACCGCAACGAGACCATCGTTCTGCGTCACCCGTTTGCTTGATAAGCTGTTGATGTAAAAAACAAAGGCCCCTTCATAGGGGCCTTTGTCGTTTCTGCCTGCCGAGCGGCACGACCCTTGCTGTGATTTGCTCTTCCAGAGTGCCATCAATTTGATGGCGTTGAAGTAGAGGGATTTCCTGTGTCGGCCGTTCTCTCACTGTTACAAAGCCGTTTGTTGCGGCCTGTGTTCGTTACCCTTGGTATCGCCCTTTTGGTGCAGGTGCTGGTTGCCGTTGCCCTGACCCGGAGCACGGTAACGGCGCTGGAGGCGGATCTGGCCGCTCGTCTGGGCGTCGATAGCCAGAAGCTGTCCGGCGAACTGGAGCAGGCGGCTCGTGAGGTCACCTCGAGCCTGGAAAGCCTTTCCAGCAACACCCGGCAACGCTTGACCGCCGGGCTCTCCTCGCGCCTGGAAGAGGAGCAGGCGCAATTGCGCGCGACGCTGGAGAAGGATCTCAAGGATTCAGCCAACGATATGGCCCAGTTGCTCGCTTCGGTGGCCCCGCGCGCCATGTGGGACAGCGACGTTCCGACCCTCTCCGAGTTCGCCCGGCGCGCCCAGCGCAATCCCAACGTGCTGTTCGTGGTGTACGACGATGCCAATGGCGAGCACCTGACCCGCTATCTGAACCGGGAAAACCCGATCAACAAGGCGCTGCTGGAAAAGGGCAAGGGCGAGCGTGCCCTGGACAAGGTGCTGGACGCGGCCAAGAACGATCCATCGGTCTACTACCTGGAAGCCTCCATCAGTCCTAACGGCGTGGAGATCGGCAAGGTGCTGATGGGGGTTTCCACGGCGTCGGTCGAGGCGGATGTGGCGGCGCTGGACAAGCGTTTCGAGGCCTTGATCGCCAGCAGCGATCAGCTGGTCGGCGATAGCCTCAAGGGCGCTTCGGCGGACAGTTCGGCGACCATGCGTGCGCGCCTGCAGTCGGCGCAGACCACCGCTTCGGACATGCAGGTCAACACCGCGGGTACCGTGCAGGACGCGGCGGCCACCCTGCGCTGGCGCATCGGCATGGGCCTGGCGCTGGTCGGCTGCGGGGTCTTGCTGTTGCTGGCGGTGGTGCTGGGGCGGCGAGTGGTCAGCAAGCTGCATCTGCTGATCGCCGCGCTAAACGATCTGGCCGCCGGTGAGGGTGATCTGACCAAGCGGGTCCAGCTCAACAGCAATGATGAGATCGGCGACATGGCCTCGGCGGTCAATCGTTTTGTCGACAAGTTGCAGCCGATCGTGCGTGAGGCCGGCGATGTGGCGCAGCGTACTGGCGTCGAAATCGGCGCGATGAGCCTGCGTAATGCTGGGGCGGACGCCGCGGCCGAGGCCCAGCGTGACGAGGTGGCGGAGAGTTTGCGGGCGCTGTCGCAGATGGCTGACGAAGCCCAGGCGGAAAGCCAGGCGATGCAGGCGGCCTTGCAGCAGGTGGTGGAGATCCGTCAGGCGACCGACGAAAACACTCGGACCTCGGCCCAGGTGGGCGGTCTGATCGAGGCACTGGCGGGGCAGGTCGACACGGGGGCCAAGGTCATCGAACGCCTGGCGCAGCAGAGCGAACAGATCGAGGTGGTGTTGACGGTGATTCATGGGATTGCCGAGCAGACCAACCTGCTGGCCTTGAATGCGGCCATTGAAGCGGCGCGGGCCGGGGAAACCGGGCGCGGCTTTGCGGTGGTAGCCGATGAGGTCAGGGCGCTGGCGAGCAAGACGCAAAGCTCTACCGGCGATATCCAGGCGCATATCGGTGCGCTGCAGCAGGGCGCGCGCGAGGCGGTGGCGGCGATCGGCCAGGCTGGAAGGCAGGCCAGCGAAGGGTTGCTGGTGTTGCGCGACAGTGCGCGGTTGCAACAAACGGTGCAGTCGTCGGTGGAGCAGGTGCACGCGGCGATTGGCCTGGCGACCCAGGCGGCTGCCCATCAGGCTCAGGGCGCGCAAGCGGTGCGCGGTAGGGTCGAGACCATTCATGCCCAGGCTGAGCGGGCAGCTCAGGCTGTGGTGGAGACCACGGCTAGCGGCAAGGTACTGGATAGCCTGGCAGCCCAATTGAAGGCCAGCCTGGGGCAGTTCCGGGCTTGAGTGTTCACGAGGCTTGAATGCTCGGGGCGGGGCTCCTACAGAAAGCTTTCTGTAGGAGTGGGCTCAGCGGCTCAGATACATCCGTGTCGTCAGCAGATAGACCGGTAGTCCCGATACCAAGATCAACAGCGCCGCATAAGGCGCTGCGGCGGCAAACTCCACATTCGCCGTGTGCGCCCAGACTTCCGTTGCCAGTGTATTCAGTCCGGTCGGGCTGAGTAGCAGGGTGGCCGTCAGCTCCTTCATGGCATCGAGGAATACCAAGGCAAAGGCGGCGCCCAAAGCCGGAAAAATGATCGGCAGGGTCACGCGGCAGAAGGCCGTGAATGAGGAGGCGCCCAGGGTGCGGGCGGCTTCCTCGAGTTGCGGCGCCGCCTTGTTCAGGGCGGTGCGGATCGGTGCCTGCGCCAGGGGCAGGAACAGCAGGGCGTAGGCGATCAGCAACAGGGCTGAGGTCTGATACAGCGCTGGCACGTAGTGCAGGGCAAAGAACACCAGCGTCAGGGCGATCACCAAGCCTGGCAGGGCGTGCAGCAGGTAAGGCAGGCGTTCGGCCCAGAGTGCCAGGCGGCCCTTGTGGCGCACCACCAGCAGTCCGACCGGTACCGCCAGCACCAGGCACAGCGCCGCGCCACCCAACGATAGCGCCAGGGAGGAGAGTAGGGCTTCGCTGATGGCGGCCACCGGGAAAGCGGCCGATGAGCCGATGGCCAGCCAGTACGCCAGCATGCCCAGCGGAATGCCGCTGCCGATCAGGGTCAGCAGCGCGCAGTACAGTTGTCCGCCAATTGCCCACTTGCCGAGGCGCACCTGCTCGGCATGTCGCGCCGCGCCCTGGCCGGTTCGTACATGGCGGCCTTTGCCGCGAACCCGCAACTCCAGCCACAGCAGGGCCAGGCACAGCGCTAGCAGCACGGCGGAAAGCATCGCCGCGTTGGCATTGCTGAACTCCAGTTCGAACTGTTGGTAGATCGCGGTGGTGAAGGTTTGCAGGCCGATAATCGACAGTGCACCGAACTCCACCAGCATGTGCAGGGCGATCAGTAGCGAGCCGGCCAGCAATGAGGGCCAGAGCAGGGGCAGGGTGATCCGGAAGAAAACGCCCCAGCGATTCTGCCCGAGGGTGCGGGCCGATTCCTCCAGGGAGGGGTCGAGATTGCGCAGGGTAGCCGCCACAGGCAGGAATACCAGCGGGTACTTGGACAGGCTCATGACCAGGATGGCCCCGCCCAGGCCTTCGAAGCTGGCGCTGAGGGAGACCCAGGTGAAGCTGCTGACAAAGGCCGGTACGGCAAAGGGCAGGCACAAGATCACGCCCCAGAGGCGTCGCCCCGGCAAGTCGCTGCGTTCCAGCAGCCAGGCCAGGGACAGGCCGACGATAGCGCAGGTAACGGTCACGCCAATGAGCAGTAGCAGGGTGTTGCGCAGCAGGCCGAATACATAGGGGCGCCACAGCAGGTGCAGGGCTTCGGCCCAGCCAGCTTGCCAGGCCTTGAGCCCGACATAGAGCAATGGCAGCAGGCTGAGCCCGACCAGCAACAGAACCGGTAGCAGCAGCCAGATCGATGGCCCCTTGCGCCTCGGTATGCAGTTCGTGCGCGAGGCGGGGGCGGGCAGCGATCGGCTCATCAGTTCAGGCCGACTTCGCGTTCCAGTTCCAGGGCTTCTTCGGCGTTGCCGAGGTCGGCCGGGGTGACTTTCGGCGCTTGCAGTTCACTGAACGGCTTGAGGTCTCGATCCGACTCCAGGCCTTTGCGCAGCGGATATTCTGCGGTGGTCTGGGTGATTACGCGCTGGCCTTCTTCGCTGGCCATATAAGCGAGGAATTGCTGGGCTTCTTTGGGGTGTTTGCTGGACTTGAGTACCGCGGCGCTGGATACGGTGATTAATCCGCCGGCATCGCCGCCGGTGAAATAGTGCAGCTTCGAGTCAAGCTGGCCTTTCTCCCGTTGCAGGGCGAACCAGTAGTAGTTGTTCACCAGCACGGTGGCGACTTCGCCGTTTTCCACGGCCTTCAAGGCCACCATATTATTGCTGTAGGTCTTGCCGAAAGCGCGCAGGCCGGTCAGCCATTCTTCGGCGGCGTCCATCCCGTGCAGCTTGATGATTGCCACGGCCTGTTCCTGAAATGCACCGCTGGTGGGGACGAAGCCTACCTTGCCTTGCCATTGTGGCTGGGAGAACTCCATCACTGATGCAGGCAGGTCTTTTTCGTCGATCAGCTTCGGGTTGAACGCTACCACGCGAACTCGGGCGGTAATGCCGATCCAGGTGCCGTTACCGGCGACGTAGTCCTTGGGCAGGACTTCAAGGGTCGCAGCGTCGGTCTTGGCCAGCAGGCCTTGCTCGCCGAGTTTGTTCAGGGGCGGCGATTCTTCGGTGTAGATCACGTCGGCGGGGGAGCGCTCGCCTTCTTCCACGATCTGGCTGGCGAGCTGGTTGCTGCTGCCCTTGCGTACATTGACGTGAATGCCGGTCTTGGCCTCGAAAGCCTTGGCGATGGCGTCGCCGACTTCCTTGTGCTGGCCGTTGTACAGCGTCAGGGAAACCGGATCGGCTGCTTGAGTGAATGGAGATGCCAGGGCCAGGCCCAGCAAAGTGATGGTCAAGCCACGCAGAAGGGATGTTGGAAGGGGGATGTTTCTAAACATCATTCGCAGGGTTCCTCACTGTGGTGCCGCAAAAACTTGTAACAATCATAAACGATATTGTTTCTCATGTGCGGCTTGGCGGGCTGGATAGTCCTGGAGGAGGGGCGCTTGGGCGGGGGAAATGATTGTTGTGGGCTAGAAACGCAAAAACCCGCTTTCGCGGGTTTTTGTGAGGCTTCACAGCTATGCTGTGAAACTTGAATGTGGTGCCCAGAAGAAGACTCGAACTTCCACGGCCTTGCGGCCACCAGCACCTGAAGCTGGCGTGTCTACCAATTTCACCATCTGGGCAGTATCAGCAGCGTTGCCGCTGTTGATGGGGCGAACTATACGGAGCGCCTTTGAATCTGTAAAGCCCTGTTTTGACTTAGATTCAATAAATCAAACACTTAGAATGCAAAAACCCGCTTTCGCGGGTTTTTGGAGGAGCCTGAAGATTCAAGCGATCTACAGCTCTGAATTGGTGCCCAGAAGAAGACTCGAACTTCCACGGCCTTGCGGCCACCAGCACCTGAAGCTGGCGTGTCTACCAATTTCACCATCTGGGCAGTATCGGCAACGTCTCCGTCGTCGATGGCGCGCACTATACGGACCACCTTTTGAGCTGTAAACCCCTGATCTTGAAAATATTGAAAAAAATTCGCCGACGGCTTTTGCAGGATGGTTCTGAAGCCTCTAAAGGACTTTTCGGAGCCTGTCTTAGCCTGAAATTTCCCGTTTCAATACGCGTATGCCAAACTAACCCGCATATAGACAAGGTGAAATTTATCTAATGGCCGATTGGCAGTCCCTCGATCCCGAGGCCGCTCGTGAAGCGGAAAAATATGAAAACCCTATCCCTAGCCGCGAACTGATCCTTCAGCACCTTGCTGATCGGGGTTCGCCTGCTAACCGCGAACAGTTGGTCGAAGAGTTTGGTCTGACCACAGAAGACCAGATCGAAGCCCTGCGCCGCCGCCTGCGCGCCATGGAGCGCGATGCCCAACTGATCTACACCCGTCGCGGCACTTATGCGCCGGTGGACAAGCTCGACCTGATCCTCGGCCGCATCAGCGGTCACCGTGACGGCTTCGGCTTCCTGGTTCCCGATGACGGCAGCGACGACCTGTTCATGAGCCCGGCGCAGATGCGCCTGGTGTTCGATGGCGACCGTGCACTGGCCCGGGTTTCCGGTCTGGATCGCCGCGGTCGCCGCGAAGGCATGATCGTCGAAGTAGTGTCCCGTGCCCACGAGAGCATCGTCGGCCGTTATTTCGAAGAAGGCGGAATCGGTTTTGTGGTGGCGGACAACCCGAAGATCCAGCAGGAAGTGCTGGTGACCCCGGGTCGCAATGCCGGCGCCAAGATCGGCCAGTTCGTCGAGGTGAAGATCACCCACTGGCCGACTCCGCGCTTCCAGCCGCAAGGCGACGTGGTCGAGGTCGTGGGCAACTACATGGCCCCGGGCATGGAAATCGATGTTGCCTTGCGCACCTACGATATTCCTCACGTCTGGCCCGAGGCGGTGCTGAAGGAAGCCGGCAAGCTCAAGCCGGAAGTCGAAGAGAAGGACAAAGAGAAGCGCATCGACCTGCGTGATCTGCCGTTCGTCACCATCGACGGCGAAGACGCTCGCGACTTCGACGATGCGGTCTATTGCGAAGCCAAGCCTGGCAAGCTGCGCCTGTTCGGCGGTGGCTGGAAGCTGTACGTGGCGATTGCCGACGTTTCCAGTTACGTGAAGATCGGTTCGGCGCTGGATGCCGAGGCTCAGGTGCGCGGCAACTCGGTGTATTTCCCCGAGCGCGTGGTGCCGATGCTGCCGGAACAGCTGTCCAACGGCCTGTGCTCGCTGAACCCGAAAGTCGATCGTCTGGCCATGGTGTGCGAGATGACCATCTCCAAATCCGGCGAGATGACCGACTATCAGTTCTACGAGGCGGTGATCCATTCCAAGGCGCGTCTGACCTACAACAAGGTCAGCACTATCCTCGAGCAGCCGAAAACCAGTGAGGCTAAGCAGCTGCGTGGCGAATACGCCGATGTCGTGCCGCACCTCAAGCAGCTTTATGCGCTGTACAAGGTTCTGCTCGGTGCCCGTCATACCCGTGGCGCCATCGACTTCGAGACCCAGGAAACCCGGATCATCTTCGGCTCCGAGCGCAAGATCGCCGAAATTCGTCCGACTACCCGTAACGATGCGCACAAGCTGATCGAGGAATGCATGCTGGCGGCCAACGTGGCCACTGCCGAATTCCTCAAGAAGCACGAAATCCCCGCGCTCTATCGCGTTCACGACGGTCCGCCGCCAGAGCGCCTGGAAAAACTGCGCGCCTTCCTCGGCGAGCTAGGCCTGTCCCTGCATAAAGGCAAGGACGGTCCGACGCCGAAGGACTACCAGGCCCTGCTGGAAAGCATCAAGGATCGTCCGGACTTCCATCTGATCCAGACCGTGATGCTGCGCTCCTTGAGTCAGGCGGTGTACAGCGCTGACAATCAGGGCCACTTCGGCCTGAACTACGAAGCCTATACCCACTTCACCTCGCCGATTCGCCGTTACCCGGACCTGCTGACGCACCGGGCGATTCGCAGTGTCATCCACTCCAAGCAGAACACGCCTCATGTGCGTCGTGCCGGTGCGATGAGCATTCCGAAGGCGCGCATCTATCCCTACGACGAGGCGATTCTCGAGCAGCTTGGCGAGCAGTGCTCGATGAGCGAGCGGCGTGCCGACGAAGCGACCCGCGACGTGGTGAACTGGCTCAAGTGCGAATACATGAAAGACCGCGTGGGCGAGGCGTTCCCGGGCGTGATCACTGCTGTGACCGGTTTTGGCCTGTTCGTCGAACTGACCGATATCTATGTCGAAGGTCTGGTGCATGTCACGGCGCTGCCGGGCGACTACTACCACTTCGATCCCGTGCATCACCGCCTCGCCGGTGAGCGTACCGGCCGCAGCTTCCGCCTGGGTGACAGCGTGGAAGTGCGGGTCATGCGCGTCGATCTGGACGAGCGCAAGATCGACTTCGAGATGGCGGAAAAAACCATCAGCGCACCGATCGGTCGCAAAAAGCGTGGCGCTGTCGATGCGCCTCCGGCCAAGACGGCTGCCGAGCCTGCCCCAGCCAAGGCCGGGCGTCGTGGTCCGGCCAAGGAGAAGCCGGTCGAGGCCTACCGCTCCAGCGATGCGGCGGCGAAAAACGCCGAAGTGCGCAAGAGTCGTGAGATGAAGCAGGCGCTGCTGGCCGAAGCCAAAAGCGGCGGTAAAGCGGCGTCTGGGGGAAAGTCCGGAAAGCCGGCGTCCAGCAAGCCGAGCAAACATCGTAAAGGTCCGCCGAAAGCGGGCGCAGGTCCTGCGGCGAAAAGCGGCGGGGCGCGTAAACCCAAGGCCAAGTCATGAGTCAGTTGGAAAAGATCTACGGCGTGCACGCTGTAGAAGCATTGCTGCGTCACCACCCCAAGCGCGTCAAGCAGATCTGGCTGGCCGAAGGCCGTAGCGATCCGCGTGTACAGGTGTTGGTGGACCTGGCCGGGCAGAATCGCGTGGCGGTCGGTCAGGCCGAGCGTCGCGAAATGGACGCCTGGGTCGAAGGCGTTCACCAGGGCGTCGTGGCTGAAGTGAGTCCAAGCCAGGTCTGGGGCGAAGCGATGCTCGATGAGTTGCTCGACCGTACCGAGGGCGCGCCGCTGCTGCTCGTGCTGGACGGCGTGACCGACCCGCATAACCTTGGCGCCTGCCTGCGCACTGCCGATGCGGCCGGTGCACTGGCGGTGTTGGTGCCGAAAGATAAATCGGCGACCCTGACCCCGACCGTGCGTAAAGTGGCATGCGGCGCCGCGGAAGTGATTCCGCTGGTGGCCGTGACCAACCTGGCGCGCACCCTGGAAAAGCTCCAGCAGCGCGGCCTGTGGGTTGTCGGCACAGCTGGCGAAGCCGAGCAGGAACTGTATGACCAGGACCTGACCGGGCCGACCATCCTGATCATGGGCGCCGAAGGCAAGGGTATGCGTCGCCTCACCCGCGAGCATTGCGATTTCCTGGTGCGCCTGCCGATGGCCGGTAGCGTCAGCAGTCTCAACGTTTCGGTGGCTACCGGCGTATGCCTGTTCGAAGCCACGCGCCAGCGTGCGGCCAAGGCCAAGGCTGCCGCCAAAAAAGCCTGATCCAATCTATCGGTAGGAGCGAGCTTGCTCGCGATGCGGTGTGTCAGATGTGCCGCTATCGCGAGCAAGCTCGCTCCTACAGGTTTATGGGTCGGCACTGATTGTTCAAATAATCACCAATTGCCTTGCGCCGCTGTTCCCCCTTCTCTACAATTGCGCCCCTTGCCGTTGCGGCAGGCGCATATGTGCCTATCTCTGAGGCAAGACACACAAGTGTCATTCACTCCTTGTCTGACCGCTTTTGAGCGGCAGGCTACAACCCGTAAGGAGCATTCATGCGTCATTACGAAATCATCTTTCTGGTCCACCCTGACCAGAGCGAGCAAGTCGGCGGCATGGTTGAGCGTTACACCAAGCTGATCGAAGAAGACGGCGGCAAAATCCACCGTCTGGAAGACTGGGGCCGTCGTCAACTGGCCTACGCAATCAACAATGTTCACAAGGCTCACTACGTGATGCTGAACGTTGAGTGCACCGGTAAAGCCCTGGCTGAGCTGGAAGACAACTTCCGTTACAACGATGCTGTGATCCGTAACCTGGTCATCCGTCGCGAAGAAGCCATCACTGGCCAATCCGAGATGCTCAAGGCTGAAGAGAACCGCAGTGAGCGCCGTGAGCGTCGTGACCGTCCTGAGCATTCTGACAGCGCCGATGGCGATGACAGCGATAACAGCGACGCCAGCGATAACGCTGACGAGTAATCCACGGACCTTTTGAGGAGCCAATTACATGGCACGTTTCTTCCGTCGTCGTAAATTCTGCCGCTTCACCGCTGAAGACGTGAAAGAGATCGATTACAAAGATCTCAACACTCTGAAAGCCTACGTATCCGAGACCGGCAAAATCGTTCCAAGCCGTATCACCGGTACCAAAGCTCGTTATCAGCGTCAGCTGGCCACCGCTATCAAGCGCGCCCGCTTCCTGGCCCTGCTGGCCTACACCGACAGCCACGGCCGCTGAGACCGGGCAGTCGACAAGTAGTAAGGGATTGAATGCATGCGCGCCTTAGCTGAGTTCATCATGCGCGGCCGTATGCAGGCCACTCTGGTAGTGGCCGGATGTGCGGCATTGCCGTTGTTGTATTGGTTGGGTGCTGCTGCGGGAAGCCTGGTGCTCCTGCGGCGCGGTTTGAGCGACGCCCTTGGTGTCCTCGTCCTGGGATTGCTGCCAGCATTGTTCTGGTGGCTGTATTCCGACGATCCACGCGCACTCATGGTGTTGCTCGGGTCTTCGGGCCTTGCGTTGGTTTTGCGCGCAAGCGAATCCTGGAACCGTGTGCTGCTGGTCAGCATAGCGCTGGGCCTGGTGTTTGCTGGAGTGCTGGGTGTGGCTTACCGCCCCCAGATCGAGATGCTCTCGCAGGAGTTGGTAAAAATCCTGCCGTTGGCCCTTGGTGATCTCTACCAGCAACTGTCGGTTGAAGAGCGGGCTCGTCTCGCCTCACTGATTGCACCGGTCCTGACCGGCCTGATTGCGGCTTTGTTGCAGGTCGTCAGTGTGCTGAGCCTGATTATCGGGCGCTACTGGCAGGCGTTGTTGTACAACCCGGGTGGTTTTGGGCGCGAGTTTCGCGCTATCAAGCTCCCGCTGGGACTGGCGATGTTGCTGCTGGCCTGCATGCTGCTGGGACCGAACCTCGGTCCACAGATGGCGATGCTGACGCCGTTGTGCAGCGTACCGCTGGTGTTCGCCGGGCTGGCCCTGATTCACGGGCTGGTGGCGCAAGGGCGACTGGCCAGGTTCTGGCTGGTGGGGTTGTACGTAACGCTGTTGCTGTTTATGCAGCTGATCTATCCGTTGCTCGTGGTGTTGGCCATAGTCGACAGCCTGATTGATTTTCGCGGTCGTTCGGCGCCGAAAGACGCCGATAACGGTCCTGCGAACGGTGAAGGTTAAAAGTTAAGAGGTTATTACCAAATGGAACTGATCCTGCTGGAAAAAATCGCCAACCTGGGCAACCTGGGCGATAAGGTAAACGTTAAGGCTGGTTACGGCCGTAACTACCTGCTGCCTTTCGGCAAAGCCACCGCTGCTACCGCTGCCAACCTGGCTGCGTTCGAAGCGCGTCGTGCCGAGCTGGAAAAACTGGCTGCAGAGAAAAAGGCTTCTGCCGAAACTCGCGCTGCCCAACTGGCTGAGCTGGAAGTGACTATCACTGCCACCGCTGGTGACGAAGGCAAGCTGTTCGGTTCGATCGGCACCCACGACATCGCTGATGCACTGACCGCCTCCGGCGTTGAAGTTGCAAAAAGCGAAGTTCGTCTGCCGAACGGCACCATCCGCAACGTAGGTGAATTCGACGTAGCCGTGCACCTGCACGCTGAAGTTGAAGCCACCGTACGCGTTGTCGTGGTAGCAGCTTAAGCAGTACTTGTCGGCTGGCACCCTCGGGAGCTAGCCGGTAACATCGGGCACGATCCTGTTTACAGGTCGTGCCCTTTGTCTTTCTGTACCCTCAGTTTTCAAACCCCTGCTTTTCCTAAAAAACCAAGTGGCCATGAACGATATCTCCGCTCCCGAGCAATACGATCTGCAAACCGCTGCCCTGAAGGTGCCGCCACATTCCATCGAGGCCGAACAGGCCGTGCTCGGTGGTCTGATGCTGGACAACAACGCCTGGGAGCGGGTGCTCGATCAAGTCTCCGACGGCGATTTCTATCGACATGACCACCGCCTGATCTTCCGTGCGATCGCCAAGCTGGCCGATCAGAACATGCCGATCGACGTCGTGACCCTGTCCGAGCAGTTGGACAAGGAAGGCCAGACGTCCCAGGTCGGCGGCCTGGGTTACCTGGGCGAACTGGCGAAGAACACGCCGTCGGTGGCCAACATCAAGGCCTATGCGCAGATCGTTCGCCAGCGCGCCACCCTGCGCCAGCTGATCGGCATCAGCACCGAGATCGCCGACAGCGCCTTCAACCCCGAAGGCCGCACCGCCGAAGAGATCCTCGACGAAGCCGAACGGCAGATCTTCCAGATCGCCGAAGCGCGTCCGAAGACCGGCGGTCCGGTGGGCGTCAACGAGTTGCTGACCAAGGCCATCGACCGCATCGACACCCTGTTCAACACCGACAACGCCATCACCGGCCTGTCCACCGGCTACACCGACCTCGATGAGAAGACCAGCGGCCTGCAGCCCGCCGACCTGATCATCGTCGCCGGTCGTCCGTCCATGGGTAAGACCACCTTTGCCATGAACCTGGTGGAAAACGCCGTACTGCGCAGCGACAAGGCGGTGCTGGTGTACTCCCTCGAGATGCCAGGCGAATCGCTGATCATGCGTATGCTGTCGTCCCTCGGCCGTATCGACCAGACCAAGGTGCGTTCCGGCCAGCTGGAAGACGACGACTGGCCGCGCCTGACCTCGGCGGTCAACCTGCTCAACGACCGCAAGCTGTTCATCGACGACACCGCCGGTATCAGCCCTTCGGAAATGCGCGCGCGGACCCGCCGCCTGGTGCGTGAGCACGGCGACATCGCCCTGATCATGATCGACTACCTGCAACTGATGCAGATCCCGGGTTCCAGCGGCGACAACCGGACCAACGAGATTTCCGAGATCTCCCGTTCCCTCAAGGCCCTGGCCAAGGAATTCAACTGCCCGGTAGTGGCCTTGTCCCAGCTCAACCGCTCCCTCGAGCAGCGCCCGAACAAGCGCCCGGTGAACTCCGACTTGCGGGAATCCGGAGCGATCGAGCAGGACGCCGACGTCATCATGTTCGTGTACCGGGACGAGGTGTATCACCCCGAGACCGAGCACAAGGGCATTGCCGAGATCATCATCGGCAAGCAGCGGAACGGCCCCATCGGCTTTATCCGCCTGGCGTTCATCGGCAAGTACACCCGCTTCGAGAACCTCGCGCCGGGCAGCTACAACTTCGACGACGACGAATAAACAGCCGTAGCCGCTGCCGCAGGCTGCGACAGAGGCCGCAGGGCCTTCGTTCGATGGGTGAGCGTTGCGTCTGCCGCGCAGCCGATCGCAGTCTGCGACAGCGGCCACAGGCCACCGATTTCCGACCATAGTCGTCGGAATTGGTTATTTTTTGTGCTATATTCCGCGCCCGCGAATTTCTCTGTAAATAAACGCGCCCTCATCTACACCTATACCGGTCATCGACATGCAAGCAGCCAAGCCGTTATTTGACTATCCCAAGTACTGGGCCGAATGTTTCGGACCGGCGCCGTTCCTGCCGATGAGCAGGGCGGAAATGGATCAGCTCGGCTGGGATTCCTGCGACATCATCATCGTCACCGGCGATGCCTACGTCGATCACCCGTCGTTCGGCATGGCGATCATCGGCCGGCTGCTGGAGTCCCAGGGCTTCCGCGTCGGGATCATCGCCCAGCCGAACTGGCAGTCCAAAGACGACTTCATGAAGCTCGGCGAGCCGAACCTGTTCTTCGGCGTCGCAGCCGGCAACATGGACTCGATGATCAACCGCTACACCGCGGACAAGAAAATCCGCTCCGACGACGCCTACACCCCGGGTGGCCTGGCGGGCAAGCGTCCGGACCGCGCCAGCCTGGTCTACAGCCAGCGCTGCAAGGAAGCCTACAAGCACGTGCCGATCGTCCTGGGCGGCATCGAAGCCTCCCTGCGCCGCATCGCCCACTACGACTACTGGCAGGACCGGGTGCGCAACTCGATCCTGATCGACGCCAGCGCCGACATCCTGCTCTACGGCAACGCCGAGCGGGCGATTGTCGAAGTCGCCCAGCGCCTGTCCTACGGGCACAAGATCGAAGACATCACCGACGTGCGCGGCACCGCGTTCATCCGCCGTGACACGCCGCAGGGCTGGTACGAAGTCGACTCCACGCGTATCGACCGTCCGGGCAAGATCGACAAGATCATCAACCCGTACGTCAACACCCAGGACACCCAGGCCTGTGCCATCGAGCAGGAAAAGGGCCCGGTCGAAGATCCCCAGGAAGCCAAGGTCGTGCAGATCCTGGCCAGCCCGAAGATGACCCGGGACAAGACCGTGATCCGCCTGCCGTCCATGGAAAAGGTGCGTAACGATCCGGTGCTCTACGCCCACGCCAACCGTGTGCTGCACCTGGAAACCAACCCGGGCAACGCCCGTGCGCTGGTGCAGAAACATGGCGAGATCGATGTCTGGTTCAACCCGCCGCCCATCCCGATGACCACCGAAGAGATGGACTACGTGTTCGGCATGCCGTATCAGCGCATCCCGCACCCGGCGTACGGCAAGGAGAAGATCCCGGCCTACGACATGATCCGTTTCTCGGTGAACATCATGCGTGGCTGCTTCGGTGGCTGCACCTTCTGCTCAATCACCGAGCACGAAGGGCGGATCATCCAGAACCGTTCCGAAGAGTCGATCATTCGCGAGATCGAAGAGATTCGCGACAAGGTTCCAGGTTTTACCGGGGTCATTTCCGACCTCGGCGGCCCGACCGCGAACATGTACCGCATCGCCTGCAAGAGCCCGGAAATCGAATCCGCGTGCCGCAAGCCGTCCTGCGTGTTCCCTGGCATCTGCCCGAACCTGAATACCGACCACTCGTCGCTGATCCAGCTGTATCGCAGCGCCCGCGCCTTGCCGGGGGTGAAGAAGATCCTGATCGCTTCCGGCCTGCGCTACGACCTCGCGGTCGAGTCGCCGGAGTACGTCAAGGAACTGGTGACCCACCACGTCGGTGGCTACCTGAAGATCGCCCCGGAACACACCGAGGAAGGTCCGCTCAACCAGATGATGAAGCCGGGCATCGGTAGCTACGACCGGTTCAAGCGGATGTTCGAGAAGTACTCCAAGGAAGCGGGCAAGGAGCAGTACCTGATTCCGTACTTCATCGCCGCGCACCCGGGCACCACCGACGAAGACATGATGAACCTGGCCCTGTGGCTCAAGGGCAATGGTTTCCGCGCCGACCAGGTGCAGGCGTTCTACCCGTCGCCGATGGCCACCGCCACCGCGATGTACCACTCGGGCAAGAACCCGCTGCGCAAGGTCACCTACAAGAGTGACGGGGTGACCATCGTCAAGAGCGAGGAGCAGCGTCGCCTGCACAAGGCGTTCCTGCGTTACCACGACCCGAAAGGCTGGCCGATGCTGCGTGAAGCGCTGACCCGCATGGGTCGCGCCGACCTGATCGGGCCGGGCAAGAACCAGTTGATTCCTTTGCATCAGCCGTCGACCGACAGCTACCAGAGCGCCCGTCGCAAGAACTCGACGCCGGCTGGCAGCCACAAAGTGGCCAAGGAAACCACCAAAATTCTCACCCAGCACACCGGCCTGCCTCCACGCGGCAGCGACGGTAGCAACCCGTGGGACAAGCGCGAACAGGCCAAGGCCGCCGCGATGGCCCGCAACAAGCAGGCCGCCAAGGAACGCACGGATGCGGCCAAGGGCAAAGGCAAGAAGCCGGCCCGCAAACCGGTCGTGCCCCGCTAAGGCCACTGCTGTACGGACCCAACGCCACAGACACAACGCCAACCCCAGGGTTGGCGTTGTGCATTTCGGCGTTCGGGTTTGTTAAGGTGCGCCCCCAGGATTGGCATCAACTCAAGGAAGAGCCGCGTGTTACGTCGCCGGAAACCCCCGCAACAACGGCAGGTCGAAGACCGGCTGCTACGCCTCAAGACCGCCGAATGGCTTGCCTGGCAGCCCTATGTGCGGCGTTTCGGGGTGATTCACATCGCGGTGATGATGACGACGGTCTTCAGCATCTCGCTGACCGCCGCGCAGGTGCCCCATCTGTATTTCCCCCGTGACTTCCAGGTCGCCAACTACGCCGCGATGGCCATGCTGGGCGCAGGCCTGCTGATGAGCCTGTGTTTCATGCTGGTGATCCGCGGCTACCCGCGTGGCGCCTGGGCCTTGTTCGGCGCGCTGGTGTTCTGCCTGGCATGCGCGCTGCTGGTCCTGCTGGACTCCCGCCAGCGACTGTTCCCGGCCTTTGTCCTGTGCATTCCCCTGGCCGGGCTGTACCTGATGAGCACCCGGCGCTACCAGCGCGGGCTCAAGGTGCTGCAAGTGGCGGCGCGCAAACGCCGGCGCCTGCAGCGACTCGAAGCCGGTCTGAAGCGGGTGCGCTGACCGCCGGTTACAGCCTGTCGCCACATTTATGTGCAACCCTGCGCACGCCGAAGCACGCGCCGCTCGCTTTTGGTGCTGTACTGCCCACAGCCGTTGGGGAAAGCCCCGGGACTGGTGCTCTGGCATAAGTCTTGCGCGCTTTCGTGTACGTTCAGGCCCGCAGGAGGCACGCCGTGTCGATCCATGTCGCATTGCACCATGTCACGCATTACCGCTACGACCGCGCGGTCGAACTTGGCCCACAGATCGTTCGCCTGCGTCCGGCGGCCCATAGCCGTACGCGGATTCTCTCCTATGCGCTGAAGGTTCAGCCCGAGCAGCACTTCATCAACTGGCAGCAGGACCCCCAGGGCAACTACCTGGCGCGCCTGGTCTTCCCGGAGAAGACCGACGAGCTGCGGATCGAAGTCGATCTGCTGGCGGAGATGGCAGTCTTCAATCCGTTCGATTTCTTCCTCGAGCCCTACGCCGAGAAAATCCCCTTCGCCTATGCCGCCGACGAGCAGCGCGAGCTGGCGCCTTACCTGGAAACCCTGCCGCTGACGCCGAAGTTCAAGGCCTACCTCGAGGGCATCGACCGCACGCCGATACCGGCGGTGGATTTCCTGGTGGCCCTGAACCAGCGCCTGAGCGAAGACATCGGCTACCTGATCCGCATGGAGCCCGGCGTGCAGACGCCGGAGCAGACCCTGGACAAGGCTTCCGGCTCCTGCCGCGACTCCGCCTGGCTGCTGGTGCAACTGCTGCGCAACCTGGGGCTGGCCGCGCGCTTTGTTTCCGGCTATCTGATCCAGCTGACCGCCGACGTCAAATCCCTCGACGGCCCGTCCGGCACCGAGGTCGACTTCACCGACCTGCACGCCTGGTGCGAGGTGTACTTGCCCGGCGCCGGCTGGATTGGCCTGGACGCCACTTCCGGGCTGTTTGCCGGGGAAGGGCATATCCCGTTGGCCTGCAGCCCCGATCCGTCCTCGGCGGCGCCGATCAGCGGCCTGGTAGAGCCTTGTGAATGCGAGTTCGGCCACGAGATGTCGGTGGAGCGGGTCTGGGAAGCGCCGCGGGTCACCAAGCCCTACACCGAGGAGCAATGGCTGGCGATCCAGGCCCTGGGCCGGCAGATCGATGCCGACCTGCTGGCAGGCGACGTGCGCCTGACCATGGGCGGCGAGCCGACCTTCGTCTCGATCGACGACCCGGATGGCGCCGAATGGAACACCGCGGCTCTCGGGCCGAACAAGCGCCGGTTGTCCGCCGAGCTGTTCCAGCGCCTGCGCAACCACTACGCGCCCAAGGGCCTGGTGCACTTCGGCCAGGGCAAGTGGTACCCGGGCGAGCAGTTGCCGCGCTGGTCGCTGAACTGCTACTGGCGCCGCGACGGCGTGCCGATCTGGCACAACGCCGCGCTGATTGCCGACGAGCATGAAGACTATGGCGCCGACAGCGAGCTGGCCGGGCGTTTCCTCGCCAGCGTCGCCGAACGCTTGAAGCTGCCCGCGCGCTTTGTATTCCCGGCCTACGAAGACAATTTCTACTACCTGTGGCGCGAAGGCACCTTGCCGCAGAACGTCAGCGCCGAGGATTCGCGGCTGGCGGACGAACTGGAGCGGGCGCGCCTGCGCAAGGTGTTCAGCCAGGGCCTGGACAAGGTCATCGGCCAGGTCCTGCCGCTGGCCCGTACCGCCAGGGGCGACCAGTGGCAGAGCGGCCGCTGGTACCTGCGCGATACCCACTGCCGGTTGATCCCGGGGGATTCGCCCCTGGGTTATCGCCTACCGTTGGCGTCCCAGCCCTGGGTGACGGCGGCGGAGTACCCCTATGTGCACCCCACCGACCCGAACCAGGACCTGCCCGAGCTGCCGGACAGCGCGCAGCTGCGTGAACACGGCGAAGCGGCCGAGGCCGATGAGCGGGTGCCGCAGATCGACCAGTCCGCCGACTGGCTGACCCGCACCGCGTTCTGCGCCGAGGCGCGGGGCGGGCGCTTGTACCTGTTCATGCCGCCCCTGGAGCGCCTGGAGGATTACCTGGAGCTGGTCAGCGCCATCGAGGCCACCGCCGAGGAGTTGCATTGCCCGGTGCTGCTGGAGGGCTACGAGCCGCCGAGCGATCCGCGCCTGAGCAACTTCCGCGTCACCCCCGATCCGGGCGTGATCGAGGTCAACGTGCAGCCGTCCGCCAGTTGGGACGAGCTGGTGGAGCGCACCGAATTCCTCTACGAGGAAGCCCGGCAGACCCGCCTGACCACCGAGAAATTCATGATCGACGGGCGCCATACCGGCACCGGCGGCGGCAACCACTTCGTATTGGGTGGCGCGACGCCGGCGGATTCGCCGTTCCTGCGCCGGCCGGACCTGTTGCGCAGCCTGATCAGCTACTGGCACAACCATCCGTCGTTGTCCTATCTGTTCTCCGGGCTGTTCATCGGCCCCACCTCCCAGGCACCGCGGGTCGACGAGGCGCGCAACGATGCGTTGTACGAGCTGGAAATCGCCTTCGCGCAGATGCCCGAACCGGGCGAGGAGTGCCCGCCCTGGCTGGTCGACCGGCTGCTGCGCAACCTGTTGATCGACGTCACCGGCAACACCCATCGCGCCGAGTTCTGCATCGACAAGCTGTACTCGCCGGATGGCGCGACAGGCCGCCTGGGCCTGCTGGAACTGCGCGCCTTTGAAATGCCGCCCCATGCGCGCATGAGCCTGGCCCAGCAATTGTTGCTGCGGGCCTTGGTGGCGCGCTTCTGGCGCGAGCCCTACGCACCGGCCAAGCTGGCGCGCTGGGGCACCGAACTGCACGACCGCTTCCTGTTGCCGCACTTCATCGAGCAGGACTTCGCCGATGTCATTGTCGAGCTCAACGCCGCCGGCTACCCGCTGCGCGCCGAGTGGTTCGCCGCGCACCTGGAGTTCCGTTTCCCCAAGGTTGGCGATTATGCGGTCGGCGGTGTCGAACTGGAGCTGCGCCAGGCCCTGGAGCCTTGGCACGTGTTGGGGGAGGAGGGCTCCGCTGGCGGCACGGTGCGTTATGTCGACTCATCGCTGGAGCGCTTGCAGGTCAAGCTCACCGGGCTGGCGCCGCAGCGCTACCTGTTGACCTGCAACGGTGTCGCGGTGCCGCTGCAGCCCACCGGGCGGGTCGGGGAGTTCGTCGCCGGCGTGCGCTATCGGGCCTGGCAGCCGTTCAACTGCCTGCAACCGACCATCCCGGTGCACGCACCGTTGGTGTTCGACCTGCTTGACACCTGGATGCAGCGTTCCCTGGGCGGTTGCCAATACCATGTGGCCCACCCGGGCGGGCGCAACTACGACAGCCTGCCGGTGAATGCCAACGAGGCCGAGAGCCGGCGCATGGCGCGCTTCTTCCGCCTGGGGCATAGCCCCGGCACCTTGTCGGTGCCGAGCCTGACGATCAACGACGAGTTGCCGATGACACTCGATTTGCGACGTTTCTAAAGCAGACGCGACGCCCGGATGTTTCGCATATCCGGGCGTCATGTGTCTGCGTTAATCTGACTTACCTTGCCGTCTGCCGAGCTTTCCATGCCTGACCTGCTTGACCACTACCCGCTGACGGCGGGTACCTACCACGAACTGCTCGACGCCAGCGGCGCGGTGCGCCCGCACTGGCGCCGGCTGTTCGACCAGTTGCAGCGCAGCACGCCAGCGCAGTTGATGCAGCGCCAGGCGCTGCTGACCCGGCAGATCCAGGAAAACGGCGTCACCTACAACGTCTATGCCGACCCCAAGGGCGCCGACCGGCCGTGGGAACTGGACCTGTTGCCCCATGTGATCGCCGCCGATGAATGGCAGCAGCTGTCCGCCGGGATCGCGCAGCGGGCACGTTTGCTCAATGCGGTACTGGCCGACCTGTACGGGCCCCAGCGGCTGATCAGCGAGGGCCTGCTGCCGGCCGAACTGGTCTTTGGCCATAACAACTTTCTCTGGCCGTGCCAGGGCATCCAGCCGCCGGATGGCGCCTTCCTGCACCTGTACGCGGTCGACCTGGCGCGCACCCCGGACGGGCGCTGGTGGGTCACCGCCGACCGTACCCAGGCGCCGTCCGGTGCCGGCTACGCCCTGGAAAACCGCATGATCGTGTCCCGGGCCTTTCCGGACCTGTACCGCGATCTGCAGGTGCAGCACCTGGCCGGGTTCTTCCGCACGCTGCAGGAAACCCTGGCCCGCCAGGCGCCCCGGGACGACGAAGTGCCACTGATCGTGCTGCTGACCCCGGGACGTTTCAACGAGAGCTATTTCGAGCACCTGTACCTGGCGCGCCAGCTCGGTTATCCGCTGGTGGAAGGCGGCGACCTGACGGTGCGCGACGCCACGGTCTACCTCAAGACCCTGAGCGGCCTGCGGCGGGTGCACGCGATCATGCGCCGGCTCGACGACGACTTCTGCGACCCGCTGGAACTGCGCACCGACTCGGCCCTCGGCGTGCCGGGGCTGCTGGAGGCGGTGCGGCAGGGGCGGGTGTTGGTGGCCAATGCCCTGGGCAGCGGCGTGCTGGAGTCGCCAGGCCTGCTGGGTTTCCTGCCGAAGATCAGCGAGCACTTGTTCGGCGAAAAACTGATTCTGCCTTCTGTCGCCACCTGGTGGTGCGGCGAGGCACCGGTGCTGGCCCAGGCCCTGGAGAAACTCCCGGAACTGCTGATCAAGCCGGCGTTCCCGTCCCAGAGCTTTGCCCCATTGTTCGGTCGCGACCTTTGCGAGAAAGAACGCCAGGCCCTGGCCGAACGCATGCGGGCGCGACCTTATGCCTATGTCGCCCAGGAGCTGGCGCAACTGTCCCAGGCGCCGGTCTGGCAGGCCGAGGACGGCCAGTTGCAACCGCGGGCCATCGGCATGCGGGTGTATGCCGTGGCCAGCCACGATGGTTACCGGGTACTGCCGGGCGGCTTGACCCGGGTGGCCGCCGAGGCCGATGCCGAGGTGGTATCGATGCAGCGCGGCGGCGCCAGCAAGGACACCTGGGTGCTGGGCGAACGTGCGCCCAGCGGCGAACAGTGGAAAGGCCAGCGGACCATCGGCGTGCATGAACTGGTGCGGCGCGATCCGTACCTGCCGTCGCGGGTGGTGGAAAACCTGTTCTGGTTCGGCCGTTACTGCGAGCGTTGCGATGGCAGTGCGCGGCTGTTGCGGATCATGCTGGCGCGCTATGTCGACGGCGATGACCCGCAGGCCTTGCAGGCGGCGGTCGAGCTGGGCGAAAGCCTGATGCTGCTGCCGGACGAAGGCGAACTGCCCGAGCGTTTGTTGGCGGCCCTGCTGGGGGACGACTGGTCCTTCAGCCTGCGCTCCAACCTGCAGCGCCTGCAGTGGGCGGCGTCCCAGGTGCGCGGCAAGCTTTCGCGGGAAAACTGGCAGGCGCTGGTGGAATTGCAGCGCGAAGCCTTGGCGCTGGAAGCCCGCGAGCCGGACTTCGGCGAGCTGCTGGACTTCCTCAACCGCCTGGTGATGTCCCTGGCGGCGCTGTCGGGCTTCGCCCTGGACGACATGACCCGCGACGAAGGCTGGCGCTTTTTGATGATTGGCCGGCGCATCGAGCGCCTGCAGTTTCTCAGCAGCAGCCTGGCGGCCTTCCTGCGCAGCGCCACCGCGTTCGACCAGGCCGGGCTGGAGTGGCTGCTGGAACTGGGCAACAGCAGCATCACCTACCGTTCCCGCTACCTGGCGGTGGCGCAGTTGATTCCGGTGCTCGACCTGTTGCTGCTCGACGAACAGAACCCTCATGCGGTGCTGTTCCAGCTGAAGCTGGTGACCCGGACCCTCAATCGCTTGAACGACGAGTTCGGCGTACCGCGCGAGGCCGGTTTGCCCAAGCTGGTGGGGCGTCTGGGGCGCTTCGACCTGGGCTGCCTGGAAAACCCGCTGTTCGGCGAGGCCAGCGTGCGGGCGGCGCTCGAAGGCCTGGCCGACCTGTTGCAGGAAATCGCCGATGCCAGCGGGCAGGTCTCCGACCGCCTGGCGCTGCGGCATTTCGCCCATGTCGACGATGTCAGCCAACGAACGGTATCCGTCTGATGAGCGCTCATTACCAGATCTTCCACGATACCCATTACCACTACGACAGCCCGGTTTCCCTGGCCCAGCAGTTGGCGCACCTGTGGCCGCGCGCCTGCGCCTGGCAGCATTGCAGCCAGCAGGAACTGCTGATCAGCCCCGACCCCACCACCCGCCGCGACGAGCTGGATGTGTTCGGCAATCCGCTGACCCGGCTGGCGTTCGAGCGCCCCCATGACGAATTGCTGGTCAATGCGCAGCTGACGGTGGAGGTGCTGGCCCGGCCTGCGCTGGATTTCACCCGTTCATTGCCCTGGGACGCCACCCGCAGTGCGCTGACCTACAGCAGCCGGCCGTTATCCGCGGCCTTGATGGAGGCGTGCCGTTACCGCTTCGAGTCGCCTTATGTGCACTTGAAGAAAAGCTTCGTCGAGTTCTCCGAAAGCTGTTTCCCCGCCGGGCGTCCGTTGTTGTTGGGGGTGCAAGCGTTGATGGAAAAGATCTTCAGCGAGTTCACCTTCGATGCCGAAGCCACCCAGGTGGCGACGCCGCTCGTGGAAGTGCTGGAGCGGCGGCGCGGGGTTTGCCAGGACTTCGCCCACCTGATGCTGGCGTGTTTACGTTCCCGTGGCTTGGCAGCGCGTTATGTCAGCGGCTACCTGCTGACCCAGCCGCCACCGGGGCAGCCACGCCTGATCGGCGCGGATGCCTCCCATGCCTGGGTTTCGGTGTTCTGCCCGGTGCTCGGCTGGGTGGATTTCGACCCGACCAACAACGTGCAGCCGGCGCTGGAGCACATCACCCTGGCCTGGGGCCGGGATTTTTCCGATGTGTCGCCGTTGCGCGGGGTGATTCTCGGCGGCGGCAGCCACGACCCGGAAGTGCGGGTGACGGTGATGCCGCTGAATGAACGGATCTCACTGTAGCCGCTGCCGCAGGCTGCGATAAGGTTCGCAGAACCTTCCAGCGGTCTAAAAAAACACGGCTGCTACGCGCCCGAGCGCAGCCTTCGGCAGCGGCTACAGGCTTTACAGGAGTTACTTATGTTCCCGGTATCGATCAAGGGCGTGCTGCAATCACCCGAGGGGCTGGTGGTGCTGATGCTCAACGAGCGTGACGAGTGGGAGCTGCCCGGCGGGCGGATCGAGCTGGGGGAGACGGCGCCGCAATGCCTGGCGCGGGAGATCGAGGAGGAGCTGGACGTGCGGGTGGCGGTGGGCGAGCCGCTGGATTCGTACCTGTTCGAAGTCATCCCCGGCAAGCATGTGTTTATCTCGACCTATCGCTGCCGGCTCCTGGGCGGTTTTGTGCCGACCGTCAGCCACGAGCACAAGGAAATCGGCCTGTTCGCGCCGGACCGACTACCGGCCAACTTGCCACAGGGTTATCGCGATTCGATTGTCAAAGCGTTGGGTATCCGAGGGTCGGCAACGGATGGCCGACCCCAGATCCCGAGGGCCTGATAGAGGTATCGGGCCTGGCGGGTCTCAGGCCTTGGGGGTCTGATCGTCTACTGCATCGGCGTTGTCGACGGCCACGTCGTCTTCTGTATCCGGGCTTGGTGCGCCGGCTTCTTCAGCGGCCGCTTTCTTGCGTTGCAGCTTTTCCTCTTTCTTCTGCTCCTTTGCCAGGTCTCGCTGACGTTTGGCGAAAGAGTAATTGGGTTTAGCCATGGGCGATCCTCTGGGGTCGAAGGTGAGGTTTGAGCGGCGCGTATTCTGCCTTGTATCGGGGCTCGGCGGTTAATCGGGTTTCTGCTCGGCCCATTTGGGGACTACCGTGGGTTGCCAGGTTTCCAGGGCTTGCAGCAGTTTGCGCGGCGATTCGCTCACCTGCAGCATGTCACGGTGCGGGGCGCGAACGAAGCCTTCGCCGACGATGTGATCGAGAAAACCCGTGAGCTTCTCGTAGAAGCCATTCACTTCCAGCAACCCCAGGGGCTTGGCGTGGTAACCCAACTGGCCCCAGGTCCAGACTTCGAACAATTCTTCCAGGGTACCCAGGCCGCCAGGCAGCGCGATAAAGGCGTCGCTCAACTCGGCCATGCGTGCCTTGCGGGCGTGCATGCCATCGACCACCTCCAGGCGCGTCAGGCCCGGATGGCCGATTTCCTTGTCCTTGAGGCTCTGGGGAATGATGCCGATGACTTCGCCGCCAGCCGCCAGGGCCGCGTCGGCGACTATGCCCATCAGGCCGACGGCGCCACCGCCATAGACCAGGGTCAGCTTGCGCTCGGCCAGCTGGCGCCCGAGGGCTTCGGCGGCCTCGCGGTAGGCCGGGTTGGTGCCAGTGCTGGCACCGCAGAACACGCATACAGACGCTAAAGACATGCCTTACTCCATGGTCGGTGAGGGCCACAGAGTAATGGCTGGCCGGCCGCGCTCCAAGGGTCAATCCTCGCCGCGGGGGCTTTCATAGGTGCCGCTGGCGCCACAGGCATAGGCGGCGAGCAGGCTGCGGAACAGACTGTTGAGGTGCATGGCAGACACTCCGATAGTGATGTGCGCCGAGCATAGGCCCGCGGCTGGCGGCTGGCTGTTTGATTCTCTCGATCAGGCCGATAGCGCAAAGTTGTATACAATTTCTTGATGTAAATCATAGGAACTTGTGAAAAATTCAGGCAGTCTTCACCTTCATGGATTCAGATGGATTTTGTTAACCCTGCCTTGGAGATTCACCATGTTTGCCAAACTCGTTGCGGTATCCCTGCTGACACTGGCCAGCAGCCAGCTGATGGCCGCCGAATGTAAGGTCGATGTCGACTCCACCGACCAGATGTCCTTCAACACGAAGGAAATCACCATCGACAAGAGCTGCAAGACCTTCACCGTGAACCTGACCCACTCCGGCAGCCTGCCGAAGAACGTCATGGGCCATAACTGGGTATTGAGCAAAAGCGCGGACATGGCCGGTATCGCTACCGACGGCATGGCCGCCGGCATCGACAAGAACTACCTGAAAGAAGGCGACAGCCGCGTCATCGCCCACACCAAGATCATCGGCTCCGGCGAAAAAGACTCGGTGACCTTCGACGTGTCGAAGCTGACCGCTGGCGAAAGCTACGAGTTCTTCTGCTCGTTCCCGGGCCACAACTCGATGATGAAAGGCGCTGTGGTGCTGAAGTGATCGGTTGATTCGGTGTGATGAAAAAGCGCCCTGCGGGGCGCTTTTTTTGTGCCTGGAACTGCGTATACAGACTTGTAGCCGCTGCCGAGCCTGCGAGGCTGCGTACGAGGACGCAGTCCTCGCAAAACCTGCCCACGCGGTCCATCGAACATAACGTGGCGCCTGTTTTGGCGACCGCTCTGCGGCCGTGCGCAGCCTCGCAGGCTCGGCAGCGGCTACGGGCTGTTTATGGCGCGAATGGCATCACGCGTTTGTGATGGGTCTTGTTGTAGGTGTTGCAGATGATCTTGAACGCCTCCTCGCGCACCGGCTGGCCATGGAGGAAGGCGTCGATCTCGGCGTAGGTCACGCCGTGGGACGCTTCGTCCGGCTTGCCGGGAGACAGGTCTTCCAGGTCGGCGGTAGGGATCTTCTCCACCAGCGACTCCGGCGCGCCGAAATGCCGGGCAATGGCCCGCACCTGATTCTTCACCAACCCGCTCAGCGGGGCCAGGTCGCAGGCGCCGTCACCGAACTTGGTGAAGAAACCCATCACCGCTTCGGCGGCGTGGTCGGTGCCGATCACCAGGCCGTGGGCGGCGCCGGCGATGGTGTACTGCGCGACCATGCGCATGCGTGCCTTGGTGTTGCCAAGGACGAAGTCCCGGGTTACCGCCTGATGGCCTTCGAAGGCCGCCACTTCATTGGCCAGGGACTTGACCGCCGGCCCGATGTTCACGGTGTGGCGCTCGTCGGGTTCGATGAAGTCCACCGAGGCCTGGGCATCGTGTTCGTCGAACTGCACGTCGTACGGCAGGCGCACGGCGATGAAACGATAGCCCTGGTCGCCACTGCTGGCGCGCAGTTCGCGCATCGCCCGCTGGGCCAGCAGGCCCGCGGTCAGGGAGTCGACGCCACCGCTGATGCCCAGCACCAGGGCCTTGAGCCCGGAATTGAGCAGGCATTGCTGGATGAACGCGACCCGCCGGGCGACTTCTGCCTCGAGATCGGCCTGGTCCTTGAAAGGGGGTTGGACCTTGAGCTGTTCAGCAATCTCACGCTGTACGGCTTGCATGATTCACTCCTTGCTTGATGTGCCAGAAAGGGCGGCAGGTACTTGGAAAACGTGGCGCAAATAAGCGACGAAGTTGGGATCCTTGCAATGGGTCTTGCCCGCTTCGTCGGAGATCTTGGCGACGGGCTGGCCATTGCAGGCGGCCATTTTAAGCACGATGCTCATCGGCTCGACACCGGGAATATCGCACGTCAGGTTGGTGCCGATACCGAAGCTGACATTGATCCGACCGCGCAACGCGCGAAAAATCTCCAGGGACTTGGGCAGCGTCAGGCTGTCGGAGAACACCAGGGTCTTGCTCATCGGCTCGATGCCCAGTTTCAGGTAATGGGCGATGGCTTTTTCCGCCCAGGCGATCGGGTCGCCCGAGTCGTGGCGCAAACCGTCGAACAGCTTGGCGAAGTACAGATCGAAATCGTTGAGGAAGGCGTCGGTGGTGATGCAGTCGGTCAGGGCGATCCCCAGCAGGCCGCGATACTCGCGGACCCAGCAGTCGAGGGCGGCGATCTGGCTGTCGATCAGCCGCGGTCCCAGTTGCTGGTGGGCCATGATCCATTCGTGGGCCATGGTGCCCAGGGGTTTCATGTCCAGCTCGCGGGACAGGTGCACGTTGCTGGTGCCGACGAAACGTCCGGGGAAGTCGTGCTTGAGCACGTTCACCACTTCTTCCTGGACCCGGTACGAGAAGCGCCGGCGGGTGCCGAAGTCGGCCACCTGCAGGTGCGACAGTTCATCGGCGCTGGCGTTGGCGCTCAGCCAGTCGAACTTGCGATACAGCTGTTCGCGCGCCTGTTCCAGGACGACTTCGCGGTAGCGATAGCGGTTACGCACCTCGCTGACGATCGCCAGCATCGGCACTTCGAACAGGATCACATGCAGCCAGGGCCCGCGCAGGCGGATGAACAGCTCGCCGTTCTCGATACCGGTATGCACATACCGCAGGTTGAAGCGGAACAGCCCGAGAAAACGCAGGAAGTCCGGTTTCAGGAAGCTGATGCGCTCGAGAAAACTCAACTGGTCGGCGCTCAGGCTCAGGTCGGCCAGGCGCTCGAACTGATAGCGGATCTCCGCCAGATAGGGGCGCAGGTCCTCGCTGTTGCGGCAGCGGAATTCCCATTCGACTTCCACATTGGGGTAGTTGTGCAGCACCGCCTGCATCATGGTCAGTTTGTAGAAGTCGGTGTCGAGCAGGTTCTGCACGATGCGATCGGCAAACACACTCTCGCTCATAACGGGAATCTCCATGCTGGCCGCGATCAAGGGCGCGGCTTTCCAGCTTGTTCAATGAAGGCAGTAGTGGCGCATATCCGCCGTGGGTTTTGCCAGTGTTTTTTGCTTGGGGACGATGTCGAGGCTGATGGCCCCATCGCGGCCTGCACTCATCCCGGATCAGGCCGGCGTCGGGCTGTCGATCTGTTCCAGCATCCAGCGTACGAAGTCCCGTACCTTGGGCACTTCGGCCGCATGTTCGGGGTAGGCCAGGTAATAGGCATCGTGGCTGGGCATGGCGTAGTCCCACGCCAGCACCAGCTTGCCCTCGGCCAGTTCTTCCTCTACCAGGAACCGCGGCAGCAGGGCCACGCCGCAGCCGACCTGGGCGGCCCGGATGCACATGTAGAAGGTTTCGAAGCGCGGGCCGTGATAGCTGTGCTCGGTGTGGTAACCCTGGCTGTCGAACCAGTCATGCCAGGCCTGCGGCCGCGAGGCCAGTTGCAGCAGCACCAGCTCGGCCAGCTGCGTCGGGTCGGTGAACGGCTTGTCCGGCAGGCTGCCGGGGGCGCAGACCGCCACCAGCTCTTCACCGAACAGCTTCAGGCACTCGGTGCCGGGACGCGAACCCTGGCCGAAGTAGAACGCCATGTCGCTGCGGCCCTGCAGCAGGTCGTCGGCTTCCTGCTCGTTGCACAGGTCCAGGTGGATCTGCGGGTGGCGCAGGCGCCAGCCCTTGAGGCGCGGCACCAGCCAGCGCGCGCCGAAGGTCGATGGGGTGGACACCCGCAGGACTTCGGTTTCGCCACCGTAGGAGCGCAGGTAGTGGGTCGACATCTCGATCTGCGAGAGGATCTTGCGCACTTCCACCAGGTACAGGTCGCCGGCCGGAGTCAGTTGCAGGCGCCGGCGTACCCGGCGAAACAGCAGGTGTTGCAGGAGCTCTTCCAGCTGCGCGACCTGCTTGCTGACCGCGCTCTGGGTCAGGTTCAGCTCCTCGGCGGCGCGGGTGAAGCTCAGGTGCCGGGTGACGGCCTCGAAACACTGCAGGGCGGTGATCGAGGGCAGGTAGCGTTTGTTCAGCATCGAGGGTTCCTTGTTCTTGTCCCGGCTGCGCAGCATGAATAAACGGAATGATATCTCGCCTAATCGTCGTTTGTTGGCAAGTCTCGGGCCGGCTACAACTACAGTCCTGAATGGCTGTGTCAACGGCTACGACTTTTTGCTTTCCATTTGTAAGGAGTGACCCATGGTTGCCGCATTGCTTGATCGTCTTGGTGTGAACCCGGCCCTGTATCAATCGGGCAAGCAGCCCGTGCATTCTCCGATCGACGGCAGCCGCATCGCCTCGGTGAACTGGCAGGGCGCGGCCGAGGTGGAGCAGCAGGTCAGTCGCGCGGAGCATGCGTTCGAGTTGTGGCGCAAGGTGCCGGCGCCGCGTCGCGGCGAGCTGGTGCGCCAGTTCGGCGAAGTGCTGCGCGAATACAAGGCCGACCTCGGTGAGCTGGTGTCCTGGGAAGCCGGCAAGATCACTCAGGAAGGCCTGGGCGAAGTGCAGGAAATGATCGACATCTGCGACTTCGCGGTCGGCCTGTCGCGCCAGCTGTACGGCCTGACGATCGCCTCCGAGCGCCCGGGCCACCACATGCGCGAAACCTGGCACCCGCTGGGCATCGTCGGGGTGATCAGCGCGTTCAACTTCCCGGTCGCGGTCTGGGCCTGGAACACCACCCTGGCGCTGGTCTGCGGCAACCCGGTGATCTGGAAACCCTCGGAAAAGACCCCGTTGACCGCCCTGGCCTGCCAGGCACTGTTCGAGCGCGTGCTGAAGAACTTCAGCGATGCCCCCGAGTACCTGAGCCAGGTGATCATCGGCGGGCGCGACGCCGGCGAAGCGCTGGTGGACGACCCGCGCGTGGCCCTGATCAGCGCCACCGGCAGCACCCGCATGGGCCGCGAAGTGGCGCCGAAAGTCGCCGCGCGTTTCGCCCGCAGCATCCTCGAGCTGGGCGGCAACAACGCGATGATCCTGGGGCCGAGCGCCGATCTGGACATGGCGGTGCGCGCCATCCTGTTCAGCGCCGTCGGCACCGCTGGCCAGCGCTGCACGACATTGCGCCGGCTGATTGCCCATGAATCGGTGAAGGACGAAATCGTCACCCGCCTCAAGGCCGCCTATTCCAAGGTGCGCATCGGCCATCCGCTGCAAGGCAACCTGGTCGGCCCGCTGATCGACAAGCACAGCTTCGACAACATGCAGGATGCGCTGGAGCAGGCCCTGAGCGAGGGTGGCCGGGTGTTCGGCGGCAAGCGCCAGCTGGAAGACCAGTTCCCCAACGCCTATTACGTGTCGCCGGCGATCGTCGAGATGCCGGAGCAGAGCGACGTGGTGTGCAGCGAGACCTTCGCACCGATTCTCTACGTGGTGGGCTACAGCGATTTCGCCGAAGCGCTGCGCCTGAACAATGCCGTGCCGCAAGGCCTGTCGTCCTGCATCTTCACCACCGATGTGCGTGAGGCCGAGCAGTTCATGTCGGCGGTGGGCAGCGACTGCGGCATCGCCAACGTCAACATCGGCCCGAGCGGCGCGGAAATCGGCGGCGCCTTCGGTGGCGAGAAAGAGACCGGCGGCGGCCGCGAGTCCGGTTCCGATGCCTGGCGCGCCTATATGCGCCGGCAGACCAACACCGTGAACTACTCGCTGGAGTTGCCATTGGCGCAGGGTATTACCTTCGATTGATCGACCCGATCGCGCCCGCTTGCCGGGCGCTGTAGCCGCTGCCGAAGGCTGCGATAAGCTCCGAAGGAGCTTGGTTCCCGATCTCCTGTCGAGCCTGCGGCGGCCTTCAGTTCGCCGCGACCGTACCGGTCGATCGCAGCCTGCGGCAGCGACTACAGGGGAGGTGCTGGTTCATGGTCTGTGGTTCGTTGATTTCGGAGTCTGGCAATGCCGTTACGCGAAGAATGCCTGTGGGAAAAACTGACGCCGCAAAGGCCTGACAATGCCTCGCTCAAGGGCGAGGTCAGGGTGGATGTCTGCGTGATCGGCGCGGGTTTTACCGGCCTGTCGGCCGCCGTGCACCTGCTGGAGCAGGGCAAAAGGGTCTGTGTACTGGAAGCCCACCGCACCGGCCACGGTGGTTCGGGACGCAACGTGGGCCTGGTGAATGCCGGGATGTGGATCCCGCCGGACGAGATCGAGGCCGGTTTCGGCGAGGCGGTCGGCAGCCAGCTCAACCGCATGCTGGGGGCGGCGCCGGCCCTGGTGTTCAGCCTGATCGACAAATACCGCATCGATTGCCAGCTGCGCCGCGAAGGCACCCTGCACATGGCGCACAACGCCCGGGGCGAGGCCGACCTGCGCAGCCGGGAAGCCCAGTGGAAGCGCCGGGGCGCACCGGTCGAGCTGTTGACCGGCGCGGCTTGTGAAACCGCCACCGGCACCCAGAAGATCGCCGCGGCCTTGCTCGATCGCCGGGCCGGCACGGTCAATCCGATGGCCTATGTCAGTGGCCTGGCCAAGGCCGCGGTCGACCTGGGGGGCCAACTGTTCGACCATTCGCCGGTGACCCGTCTCGAACGCCAGGGCCAGCGCTGGTCGGTGCAGACCGCCCAGGGCTCGGTGCTGGCGGAGCAGGTGGTGATTGCCTCCAATGCCTACACCGAGGGCGACTGGACCGAATTGCGGCGCAATTTTTTCCCCGGTTACTACTATCAGGTCGCCTCCAGGCCGCTGACCGAGGAAGCTGCGCAGCGGATCCTGCCGGGTGGCCAGGGCTCCTGGGACACCCGCCAGGTGCTCAGCAGCATTCGCCGGGACGCCGACGGCCGCCTGCTGCTGGGCAGCCTGGGCAATGGCAACCAGAAGCCGGCCTGGTTCCTCAAGGCCTGGGCCGACCGGGTACAACAGCACTATTTCCCCTACCTGAAAGCGGTGGAGTGGGAGTGCACCTGGACCGGTTGCATCGCCTTTACCCCCGATCACCTGATGCGTCTGTTCGAGCCGGCGCCCGGTCTGGTGGCGGTCACCGGCTACAACGGCCGGGGCGTGACCACCGGCACCGTGGTCGGCAAGGCGTTCGCCGATTACCTGTGTAACGGAAATCCTCAGGCGTTGCCGATTCCCTTCGCCCCCATGCAGCCCCTGGCCGGCGTGGGCTTGCGCAGTTGCCTGTACGAGGCCGGGTTCTCCCTGTATCACGCGGGCCAGTGCCTGCGGATCGTTATCTGACAAAGGAAATATGTTGCCGGGTGCGGCGCTTTTCGGCGCAGCGACTAGCCTGTAGTGGTGCGGGGCGTAGCAGTCCTGCACCAGTAGTGTGCAGTTCGGTTACGCAGGCTGTTACAGGCTGGTTGCACGTTGATTTGCGCCGCGGTTGCAATGATGGCGCAGGCGGGTTGCGCCTGATGTTTTGTAAGGTTTCACCTTCCGCGGTTTAGACGGTTGCACGCCCAATAAAAAAGGGCTCGAAACAGTCGAAATAACAATAAAAGAGCGACTTTTTTCAGAATAAAAAACCAATGGCACGGCCCTTGCTCTGAGCATTCGGTGAAGTCGCAGTGCCAACTAAAAAAACCTTGGAGCACCACCTCATGTCCCAGACGTTTTACAAGAAAGGCTTTCTGGCCCTCGCAGTGGCAGCTGCGTTGGGTGTTTCTGCGTTTGCTCAGGCCGACCTCAAGATCGGCGTAGCGGGTCCCATGACAGGCGCCAACGCGGCATTTGGCGAGCAGTACATGAAGGGTGCACAGGCAGCGGCTGACGAGATCAACGCCAAGGGCGGCGTCAACGGCGAGAAGATCGTCCTGGTCAAGGGTGACGACGCCTGCGAACCGAAACAGGCCGTGGCCGTGGCCAACCGCCTGGTGGACCAGGACAAGGTGGCCGGTGTGGTCGGTCACTTCTGCTCGTCGTCGACCATTCCGGCTTCCGAGGTTTACAGCGATGCGGGCGTGATCGCCATCACCCCGGGCTCCACCAACCCACAGGTCACCGAGCGCGGCCTCTCCGCCATGTTCCGCATGTGCGGGCGTGACGACCAGCAGGGCATCGTCGCCGGCGACTACATCGTCGACGTGCTCAAGGGCAAGAAAGTTGTGGTCCTGCACGACAAGGACACCTACGGCCAGGGCCTGGCGGACGCCACCAAGGCACAGCTGAGCAAGCGCGGCGTGACGCCGGTGCTGTACGAAGGCCTGACTCGTGGCGAAAAAGACTTCAGCGCCGTGGTCACCAAGATCCGCGCCGCCGGTGCCGATGTCGTCTACTTCGGCGGCCTGCACCCGGAAGCCGGTCCGCTGGTACGCCAGATGCGCGAGCAGGGCCTCAAAGACGTCAAGTTCATGTCCGACGACGGTATCGTCACCGACGAACTGGTGACCACCGCTGGCGGTCCGCAATACGTCGATGGCGTGTACATGACCTTCGGCGCCGACCCGCGCCTGCTGCCGGACAGCAAGACCGTGGTCGACGCTTTCCGCAAGGCCGGCACCGAGCCTGAAGGCTACACCCTGTACGCCTACGCGTCGGTCCAGGCACTGGCTGCCGGCTTCGGCGGGGCCAAGTCCAACAAGGGCGAGGACGCCGCCAAGTGGCTCAAGGCCAACCCGGTGAAAACCGTGATGGGCGAGAAGACCTGGGATGCCAAGGGCGACCTGAAAGTCTCCGACTACGTGGTTTACCAGTGGGACAAGGACGGCAAATACCACCAGCTGGAAAAACAGAAGTGACATGAGCGTCTGGGCAGGCCGGCCCTTCCTCCAGGGGAGGGCGCAGGCCTGCTGCATGCGTGTCCGTGCAGTACCTGTCTTTTCTCGTAGAGCTGCACAACTGTCGTGTTGCGCGGGTGGTTGAACCCCAGGCCGTCGTATCCGCTGTGTGCAGTCTCTCAAATGCGTGAGATTGCGTTATGGATGGTATTTTCCTGCAGCAACTGATCAATGGACTGACCCTCGGGTCCGTCTATGGTCTGATCGCCATCGGCTACACAATGGTCTATGGCATCATCGGCATGATCAACTTCGCCCACGGCGAGGTTTACATGATTTCCGCTTACCTCGCGGCAATCAGTCTGGCTCTGCTGGCCTATTTCGGCATCGAATCCTTCCCGCTACTCATTCTCGGTACCCTGGTCTTCACCGTCGTCGTGACGGGGATCTACGGCTGGGTCATCGAGCGCGTCGCCTACAAACCCCTGCGTAACTCCACCCGCCTGGCGCCGCTGATCAGCGCCATCGGTATCTCGCTGATCCTGCAGAACTACGCGCAGATCAGCCAGGGCGCCAAGCAACAAGGTGTACCGACGCTGCTGGCCGGCGCCTGGAAGGTCGACATTGGCACCGGTTTCGTCCAGCTCACCTACACCAAGATCTTCATCCTGGTGGCGGCATTCGCCGGCATGGCCGTGCTCACCTACATCATCAAGTACACCAAGCTCGGCCGCATGTGCCGCGCCACCCAGCAAGACCGCAAGATGGCCTCGATCCTCGGGATCAACACCGACCGGGTGATTTCCTACGTGTTCATCATCGGCGCCGCCATGGCGGCGCTGGCGGGCGTACTGATCACCATGAACTACGGCACGTTCGACTTCTATGCTGGCTTCATCATCGGCATCAAGGCGTTCACCGCGGCGGTACTCGGCGGCATCGGCTCGCTGCCGGGCGCGATGCTCGGCGGGATCATCCTCGGGATCTCCGAGTCGCTGTTCTCCGGTCTGATCAACTCCGACTACAAAGACGTGTTCAGTTTCTCGCTGCTGGTGCTGATTCTGATCTTCCGTCCCCAAGGCCTGCTGGGTCGCCCACTCGTGGCGAAGGTATAAGTATGTCTGCTGCCAATAAACCGATTGATATCAAAAAGAGCCTCATCGACGCCGTACTGGCCGGGCTGATCTCGCTGATCGTGTTCGGTCCTATCGTGGGCGTGGTACTCGAGGGCTACAGCTTCAACCTGCAACCGGCCCGCGTCGGCTGGCTGGTGGCGATCGTGATGATCGGCCGTTTCGCCTTGAGCCTGTTCCTGCAGACGCCCAAGGGGCTGAAGATCCTCCAGGGTTTCGAGAGCACCGGCTCCGGCGTGCATGTGCGGGCGCCGGACTACAAGTCGCGGCTGCGCTGGATCATCCCGGCGCTGATCGTGATCGCCATCGTCTTCCCGTTCTTTGCCAACAAGTACCTGCTGACCGTGGTCATCCTCGGCCTGATCTACGTGCTGCTCGGTCTTGGGCTGAACATCGTGGTCGGCCTGGCCGGGCTGCTCGACCTGGGGTACGTGGCGTTCTACGCCATCGGTGCCTACGGCCTGGCGCTGGGTTACCAGTACCTGGGCCTGGGCTTCTGGACCGTGCTGCCCCTGGCGGCCCTCGCCGCGGCGCTGGCGGGGTGCATACTCGGCTTCCCGGTGTTGCGCATGCACGGTGACTACCTGGCCATCGTGACCCTGGGCTTCGGCGAGATCATCCGCCTGATCCTCAACAACTGGCTGTCCTTCACTGGCGGTCCGAACGGCATGCCGGTTCCGTCGCCGAGCATTTTCGGCCTGGAATTCACTCGGCGGGCGAAGGATGGCGGGGTGCCGTTCCATGAGTTCTTCGGCCTGGAATACAACCCCAACCTGAAGTTCCTGTTCATCTACATCGTGCTGTTCATCGTGGTGCTGCTGGTGCTCTACATCAAGCACCGCCTGACCCGCATGCCGGTCGGCCGGGCCTGGGAAGCCTTGCGCGAAGACGAGATCGCCTGCCGCGCCATGGGCCTGAACCACGTGTTGGTGAAGCTCTCGGCCTTTACCATCGGCGCTTCCACCGCCGGCCTGGCCGGGGTGTTCTTCGCCAGCTACCAGGGCTTCGTGAACCCCTCGTCCTTCACCTTCTTCGAGTCGGCGCTGATCCTGGCCATCGTGGTCCTGGGCGGCATGGGGTCGACCGTGGGCGTGGTGATCGCGGCGTTCGTGCTCACCGTGGCGCCGGAGCTGCTGCGCAGCTTCTCCGAGTACCGGGTGCTGCTGTTCGGCATTCTCATGGTGTTAATGATGATCTGGCGGCCGCGAGGCCTGATTCGTATCAGCCGTACCGGGGTGACCCCGCGTAAAGGTGCCTTGGTCGAGAGGAGCGTGCCATGAGCGATGAAGTCATTCTCAAGGTAGAGAACCTGATGATGCACTTCGGTGGCATCAAGGCCCTGAGCGACGTCAGCCTGGAGGTCAAGCGCAACTCCATCTTCGCCCTGATCGGCCCCAATGGCGCCGGCAAGACCACGGTGTTCAACTGCCTGACCGGTTTCTACAAGGCCACGGGCGGGCACATCGCCCTCAATACCCGAGGCAAGCCGACCAACGTCATCAAGCTGCTGGGCGAGCCGTTTCGCGCGACCGACTTCGTGTCGCCCAAGCGCTTTGCCAGCCGACTGTTCTACAAGATGTTCGGCGGTACCCACCTGGTGAACCGGGCGGGCCTGGCGCGGACCTTCCAGAACATTCGCCTGTTCAGGGAAATGTCGGTGCTGGAGAACCTGCTGGTGGCCCAGCACATGTGGGTCAACCGCAACCTGCTGTCCGGCATCCTCAACACCAAGGGTTACCAGAAGGCTGAAAGCGACGCCCTGGACCACGCCTTCTACTGGCTGGAGGTGGTGGACCTGGTGGACTGCGCCAACCGCCTGGCCGGCGAGTTGTCCTACGGCCAGCAACGCCGCCTGGAAATCGCCCGCGCCATGTGCACCCGGCCGCAGATCATCTGCCTCGACGAACCGGCCGCCGGCCTCAACCCCCAGGAAACCGAAGCGCTCAGCGCGATGATCCGGCTGCTGCGCGACGAGCACGACCTGACCGTGGTGCTGATCGAACATGACATGGGCATGGTGATGAGTATTTCCGACCATATCGTGGTGCTCGACCACGGCAACGTGATCGCCGAGGGCGGGCCCGAAGCGATCCGCAACGACCCGAAAGTGATTGCCGCCTACCTGGGTGCGGACGAAGAGGAACTGGTATGACGACTGCACCTATCCTCGAACTCAAGGACCTGGACGTGTACTACGGGCCGATCCAGGCCCTGAAGAAAGTCTCGCTGCACATCAACGAAGGTGAAACCGTGAGCCTGATCGGCTCCAACGGTGCCGGCAAGTCCACGCTGCTGATGTCGATTTTCGGCCAGCCGCGGGCCGAGTCCGGGCAGATCATCTACCGCGGTGTGGACATCACCCACAAGTCCTCGCACTACATCGCCTCCAACGGCATCGCCCAGTCGCCGGAAGGGCGCCGGGTGTTTCCGGACATGACGGTGGAAGAGAACTTGCTGATGGGCACCATCCCCATCGGCGACAAGTACGCCAGCGAAGACATGCAGCGCATGTTCGAACTGTTCCCGCGGCTCAAGGAGCGTCGGACCCAGCGGGCCATGACCATGTCCGGCGGCGAGCAGCAGATGCTCGCCATCGCCCGCGCGCTGATGAGCCGTCCCAAGCTGCTGTTGCTGGACGAACCGAGCCTGGGGCTGGCGCCGATCGTGGTGAAGCAGATCTTCGCCACCTTGCGCGAGCTGGCCTCCACCGGCATGACCATCTTCCTGGTCGAGCAGAACGCCAACCACGCGCTGAAGCTGTCGGACCGCGCCTATGTGATGGTCAACGGCGAGATCCGCCTGAGCGGCACCGGCCAGGAACTGCTGGTCAACGAGGAGGTGCGTAACGCGTATCTGGGCGGGCACTGAGCCTGTGTACTGTGGATAAGACCTGCCCCGCCGGCTCACGCCGCCGGGGCATTTTTATCCCCTTGATCTTGTGGGAGCGAGCTTGCTCGCGATGCTCGTCAACGGTGACGCTGGCTGTCTGGATGTACGCGTCGTTCTCGGGTTCTTCGCGAGCAGGCTCGCTCCTACAGAGGCTGGATGACCTTGTCCACAGCAGAAAACGCAAATTGTGGAAAACATTCTGCGCAAGCTGGCAAAGCGCGGCATAAAGACGCTGCAAATAGTTGTTTTGCCACGGTTTTGACTTGTCCCCGTTTGCTGTGGAACTGGCTGTGGGTAACGTGGGAGTAGCTGGCTGGACGCCTTGAATGGCGTGGCCTGCAGGCTGGCGATCGTTTTTTGATCAGGCGTTTTTCCCGGACCTTGAGCGGCCGTTGTCAACCTTTTTATTGTCGCAGGCAAAGGGCGGAAACCCCCTGGGCAAGCCTGTGGATAAGTCTGTGATTAAACTCTGGAAAGACTCGTCGAGGCAGCGTCGTTACTGGCTTGAAGCCATCCCTTGCCTGACCGTTCGGTCGCCTGTATCGGTCGGGGCTGCATGGACGCCATGCCCAGGTCAAGCAAAAAACTTTCTAAAACCGCCTGCAGCCCCTGTGGATAGCGGCTTGCGGACTTTTGCACTTGCCCCCAAAGACTGTGGAGCGTCCTGTGGATAAGGTGCGTGCATGTGGCTGCGGGCCACGACCTGCCTGGCTTGGCGGTGGTTGGTTGTTTTTTGTACAGTTGCGTCTCTGTAGCCGCTGCCGAAGGCTGCGATAAGGCCCGGAGGGCCTTTCAACGATCTTGAAGAGCACGCCCTCCTCGAACGGAATGCCGCCCAGACCGATCGCAGCCTTCGGCAGCGGCTACAGGGGAGGCTGATAGCCGGGCTCGCACAACCTCCGGTTGCCGCTGCGATTCAGGCCGGGCATGCTGCGAAACGATTTTTCATTTCCACGGCGGTTCGACGCCCAGCAAGGAGAACACCATGACTTCCACCCTGTTTATTACCGGCGCGACCTCCGGTTTTGGCGAAGCCTGTGCCCGTCGTTTTGCCGAGGCCGGCTGGTCGCTGGTGCTGACCGGGCGCCGCGAAGAGCGTCTCGACGCTCTGTGCGCCGAGCTGTCGAAGCAGACCGAAGTGCACGGCCTGGTGCTCGATGTGCGGGACCGCAAGGCCATGGAAGAAGCGATCGCCAACCTGCCGCCGTCCTTCGCCAAGCTGCGCGGGCTGATCAACAACGCCGGCCTGGCCCTGGGGGTCGACCCGGCGCCCAAGTGCGACCTGGACGACTGGGACACCATGGTCGACACCAACATCAAGGGCCTGATGTACAGCACCCGCCTGCTGCTGCCACGGCTGATCGCCCATGGCCGCGGCGCCGGCATCGTCAACCTCGGCTCCATCGCCGGTAACTACCCGTATCCGGGCAGTCACGTGTATGGCGCGAGCAAGGCGTTCGTCAAACAGTTCTCCCTGAACCTGCGTTGCGACCTGCAAGGCACCGGTGTGCGGGTGACCAACATCGAGCCGGGCCTGTGCGAAAGCGAGTTCTCCCTGGTGCGTTTCAAAGGCGACCAGGAGCGCTACGACGCCACCTACGCCGGTGCCGAGCCGATCCAGCCGCAGGACATCGCCGACACTATCTTCTGGGTGCTCAACACCCCGGCCCACGTCAATATCAACAGCCTGGAACTGATGCCGGTGAGCCAGACCTGGGCCGGCTTCGCCATTGAGCGCAATGCCAAGGGCTGAGTGCTCCCCCTGTAGCCGCTGCCGAAGGCTGCGATCGACCTCGAAGAGGGCGTGCTCTTCAAGATCGCCGAAGGCCCTCCGGGCCTTATCGCAGCCTGCGGCAGCGGCTACACACCTCATGTGCCGATGCGTTTGGCAACACAGCCGTTCAGGCCTGAATCAGCCCGCACAAGGTAGACTCCCGCTCCGCAACCCACCGCAGCCTTGCATCAAGGCCGCGAAGTCAAAGGTTCTCGAGGAGGAAATGTGAGTAACCGAGGTGAGCAGGTACTGCTCAAACAATCGACCGTCCTGATGTTCGCCGTGGCGATCGCCGCTATCGTCACGGGTTTTTTTTCCGGTTCCCAATCGATTCTGTTCGATGGTTTTTTTTCGCTGATCGCGACCGTCATCAAGGTCCTGATGCTGATCACCGCCAAGCTGATCGCCAAGGAAAGCAACCAGCGCTTTCAGTTCGGCTTCTGGCACCTGGAACCGATGGTGCTGCTGATCGAAGGCAGCTTTTTGTTGCTGATTGCGATCTACGCCTTTCTCAGCGGTATGTTCGGCATCATCAACGGTGGCCGCGAGATCGAACTGGGCCTGGTGATCCCTTTTGCGATGGTGCTTAGCGTCGTCTGTTTCGCCTATTTCTTCTACGTCCGTTATCGCAATCGCACGTTGAAATCCTCGTTGATCCAGTTCGACAACGTCAGCTGGCTGGTGGACGCGATGCTCTCGATCGGCTTGCTGGTGAGCTTTCTCATCGCGTTGCTGCTCAAGACCCAGGGTTATGGCCAGTGGGCCGCTTACGTCGACCCGTCGATCCTGATCCTGCTGGCCCTGAGCATGCTCGCGCCGGCCTTCAATATTCTCAAGCCAGCGTTACGCGATGTACTGGGAATTGTCCCGGACCAACTGGATGACAAGGTTCGCCAAGTGATGGACGAGGCGAAAGTCGAGCACGGCTTTGCCGACTATGTCTCGTATGTGCAGAAGCACGGACGGGCGCGGTTCATCGAGATTCACATCGTGCTGCCGCAGGACTATCCATTGCAGGGCGTGGCGACGCTGGACAAGCTGCGCGAGGAGATATCCACACAGCTCGGCAAGGCGGATGCGGCGCGCTGGCTGACCATCAGCTTTACCGGTGATCGCAAGTGGATTGCCTGAGGCCTTTCTGAGCGCAGGCGCGCAATCGCGAGCAAGCTTCGCTCCTACACAGGTATGCCCGTTTTTCTGTAGGAGCGAAGCTTGCTCGCGATAGCGATGTAAAGATCAGCCGAAGTATTCAGCCAGGCCGAGATAACAGGTCGCCAGGTGATAAGGCGTGGTCGACGGCATGTCCCGACGGCTGAGTACGCCATGGGCGTCCAGGCATTCGTTCCAGCCCTTGGCATGCAGGAAGTGTTGTTGCAGCGCCCGCAACTGGTGCTGCAGGCGTTCGGCGCGGTCCTGGCGCAAGGTCAGGGCGCGCAGGTATTCGGCCTGGGCCCAGATGCGTTGGGTCGGGTCGAGCACATCGCCATCGATGCTCAGCATCCCACTCACCGCGCCGCTGGAGTTATCCACACCAACCTGCTCGGCATAGGCGAAGGCCCGCTCCAGCGAGGCGTGCAGCGGGCAGCCGCGCAGCAAGGCCGAGGATTGCAGCAGGAAGAACCATTCGAACTGGTGCCCCGGCTCGAACCAGTTATCCACAGCCCCCAGCGGTTTCTCCATCATCAGCCCATGCCGTGGCTCGATGAAGCGCTGCTGCATGGTCGTGCACAGGGCCAGCAGTGCGCCTTGCACGGCGGCGTCGTCACGCACGGCCAGGGTGGCGAGGAAGGCTTCGGCCAGGTGCATCAGCGGGTTCTGCAAGGGGCCGGAGGCCAGGGGCGACCAGTCTTCGGCGAGGACCGCTTCGTACAGGCCATCGCCGCTGGCAAAACGTTCGGCCACCACTTTCAGCGCGGCATTGAGCACCGATTCTACCAGCGGCTCGCGGACCCTGGCCCAGTAATGGGCGCAGGCAAAGACGATGAAGGCGTGGGTGTAGAGGTCCTTGCGCCTGTCCAGCGGCGCGCCCTGGGCATCGATGCTGTAGAACCAGCCACCGTGCTCGGCATCGTGGAAGTGCCGTTGCAGGGAACGGAACAGCGCTGCGGCGCGCTCTTCGGCAAGCGGCGTACGACCATCGCCGATCAGGCTGGAAAACAGGTACAGCTGCCGGGCGCAGGCCATGGCCCGATAACGCTGAGGTGGCAGCGGGGCATGTTCGGCGTCCAGCGCCTCGAAGGGCAGTGCCAGTTCCGGATTCCAGCCCGGCCCCTGCCAGAGCGGCACGATCACGCTGTGGAAATGCTGTTGCACGGCCGTAAACAGGGCGGTCGATTCAGACGGGGAAGTGGGGCTGGAAACATCGGGCATTGGCTGGCGTCGTCACGGCAGGGTGGAATGCGCGACATGGTAGCAGAGAAGGCCCCGGGGATCGTGGTGTGCGGGGTAGGAGCGAAGCTTGCTCGCGATCCAGGCGACGGGGTATGTCGCCAAGAACGCATCGCGAGCAATCGAGTTTTGACCGGCGCTCCTACAGGAGCGCCGGTATAGGGCGACTCAGCCGGCCAGCAACCACACGCCCGTCGCGGCGGACGCCGCGCCCGCCAGGCGCACCAGCGGCGCAGCAGCCTGTGGCAGGAGCCGGACCACGGCATAACCGACCGCGTGCAGTGCCGCAGTGGCGGCGACGAAGCCTGCGGCATAGGTCCAGGGGCTGGACATGTCCGGCAGTTCCAGGCCGTGGGCCACGCCGTGGAACAGGGCGAACAGCGCGGTGGCGGCCACCGCCAGGCTCAACGGTGGCCGCACCGCCAGGGCCACGGCCAGGCCGAGGGCCAGGACCGAGGCGGCGATCCCGCTTTCCAGGGCCGGCAGGTTCAGCCCTGCAAAACCCAGCACGCCGCCGATCAGCATGGTGCCGACGAAGGTGCAGGGCAGTGCCCAGCGCGCCGCGCCTTGCTGCTGCGCGGCCCACAGGCCGACCGCAACCATCGCCAGCAAGTGGTCGAGGCCACCGATCGGGTGGCTGATGCCGGCCATCAGGCCGTTGTCGCCGTGGCCCGGGTGGGCGAAGGCCAAAGCTGGAGTCAGCAGCAGGGCGAGGGTGCCGAGAATACGTTTGAGGGTCATGGACAGGCTTCCTTGTTGAGCTTTTTTGAAAAGAGCGATCAGGCCGCGATCAGCAGTCCCTGGCGTTCGATAAAGGCGATGATTTCCTCCAGGCCCTGGCCGGTCTTCTGATTACTGAAGACGAACGGCTTGCCACCGCGCATGCGCTGGGTATCGCCGTCCATCATCTCCAGCGAAGCGCCGACCAGGGGCGCCAGGTCGATCTTGTTGATCACCAGCAGGTCGGACTTGCAGATGCCCGGGCCACCCTTGCGCGGCAGCTTGTCGCCCGCCGACACGTCGATCACGTAGATGGTCAGGTCGGACAGCTCGGGGCTGAAGGTCGCCGACAGGTTATCGCCGCCGGACTCCACCAGAATCAGGTCGAGGCCGGGAAAACGCCGGTTCAGCTGATCCACCGCCTCGAGGTTGATCGAGGCGTCTTCGCGAATCGCCGTGTGCGGGCAGCCGCCGGTTTCCACGCCGATGATGCGTTCGGGCGCCAGGGCCTGATTGCGCACCAGGAAATCGGCGTCTTCGCGGGTGTAGATATCGTTGGTCACCACCGCCAGGTTGTAGCGTTCGCGCAGGGCCAGGCACAGGGCCAGGGTCAGGGCGGTCTTGCCGGAGCCCACCGGGCCGCCGATGCCGACGCGCAGAGGTTGTGCGTTCATGTGACTCTCCACAATAAAAGGCACCCAGTAAAAGGCGCCAGACTAAAAGGACCTAGGAACGGAACAGGCGGCTGTACTGGCGCTCATGGGCCATGCACGCCAGGGACAGGCCGAAGGCGGCGCTGCCGTAATGTTCGGGGTCGAGGTTCGAGGCATTGCGCTGGGCCTCTTGCAACAGCGGCAACAGTTCGCTGGTCAGGCGCTGAGCAGCCTGCTGGCCCAGGGGCAGGGTTTTCATCAGCACCGCCAGCTGGTTTTCCAGCCAGCTCCACAGCCAGGCGGCCAGGGCGTCCTGCGGGCTGATCCGCCAGGCCCGCGCGGCCAGGGCCCAGCCCAGGGCCAGATGCGGCTCGGCGATCTGCGCGAGAAAGTCGCGGGCCGGCGGATCCAGCTCCGGCAGGCCGTTCAACAGCTGTTGCAGGGAATAGCCCATTTGCCGGCTTTCCTGATGCAGCTCGCGGGTTTCGCGGCTGGCGCGATGTTCCTGGCACAGCTGCAGCAATTGCGCCCAGTCCTCGTCGGTGGCCGCCTGACAATGGGCCAGCAACAGCGGTGCTTCGAAGCGTGCGAGGTTGAGCAGCAACTGGTCGCCAATCCAGCGTCGGGCGCTGTGCGGGTCGTTGACCCTGGCCTGTTCCACGGCCATTTCCAAGCCCTGGGAATAGCTGTAGCCGCCAATCGGCAGCTGTGGGCTGGCCAGGCGCAGCAGGGCCCAGGCTGGGTTCATTGACGGACGCCGAACTGGTGCAACCGCGGCGCGTAGTTGAAGTCCTCGTCGCCGTGGCGGGAATGATGATGGCCGCCGCCGTAGGCGCCGTGTTCCGGCTGGAACGGCGCCTCGATGGTTTTGGTATTGGCGCCGAGCTGTTCGAGCATGGCCTTGAGCACATAGTCGTCGAGCAGGCGCAGCCAGCCATCGCCGACTTGCAGGGCGACGTGGCGGTTGCCCAGGTGGTAGGCGGCGCGGGTCAGTTCGAAGGCATTGCGGCAGGTGACATGCAACAGGGTTTCCGGACGCGCGCAGACCCGCACGATCCGGCCATCCTCGGCTTGCAGGCATTCGCCGTCGTGCAGCGGCGGCTGGCCACGCTCCAGAAACAGCCCGACGTCTTCGCCGTCGGCACTAAAGCAGCGCAAGCGGCTTTTGCTGCGGGCTTCGAAGGTCAGGTGCAACTCGGCAGACCAGTCGGGTTGCGGCGCGATTCTGCGATGAATCACCAGCATTGGAAGGCTTCCAGCTATGAGCGATGCAGGGTGTAGAGCAAGTGCCTTGCCAATCGCCCGGTCTGATTGGAAACGGGTGGAAAGCGCCTGAAAATGGGGCAGGCTTCTGTTTTATTTTGTTACAAATTCAGGGTGTGCGCTGATTTATAGCACTGACTTGGTGCGTTGTGCTGTTTTTTGATGCGCGGCGAAGCGCCGCTCTGGCGCGAGCCATGGCGGGCAGATGAGGCGGTGGAGGAGGTTGTGCGGTTGAGCGCAGCGGCGGGGGTTATTCGGTGCTGCCCAGCCCTTGCCAATGCTTGAGGCCGATAAAGATGAAACGCAGCTGCTGGGTGATTTTCGCCTGGGGCGTGAGGTGCTCGGGCAGGGCTTGCGCAGGCGGATCGATGATGTCCGGCAAGGTGGCGAACACGCTTTTGACGATCAGGTCGGCCATCACCGTCAGGTCGGCGATGTTCAGGTGTTGCAGCTTGGGCATCAGGGTCAGGTCGGCCGCCAGGTCGGCGCTGATGTTTTCCCGCAGGTTGGCGATCGCCTGGCGCACCGGCAGCGAACCGCCGTACTGCTCGCGGGCGAGGAACAGGAACTGCGAGCGGTTGGCTGCCACTACATCGAGGAAGATCCGCACCGAGGCATCGATGATGCCGCCCATGACAAATTCGTTATGGCGCACCAGGCGGATGGTTTCGCGGAAGGTCTGGCCGACTTCGCTGACCAGTACCAGGCCGAGTTGGTCCATATCGTCGAAATGCCGGTAGAAACCGGTCGGCACTATGCCGGCGGTTTTCGCCACTTCGCGCAGGCTCAGGCTGCCGAATCCGCGGCCGCATTCCATCAGGTGGCGGGCAGCGTCCATCAGAGCGTTGCGAGTCTGTTGTTTCTGTTCGGCGCGGGGCAGCATCGGCGGGCTGGTTTTCTGATCAAGAGAGCGGCGCACTCTAGCAAATCAACTTTGCCGGCGTCGAACCTGGTGGGGGCGGTAGGCTGAAGGCGAGACCTGGATCGGAGCGGTGGACGCAGAAAAAAAACGGCGCGGCTCAGGAAAAAACAAAGCCCGATCCAGGGACCGGGCTTTTCTGTAGAGGCATCATAGGCTTGACTCACAGCTGGGTTGCGTTAGGCCAAACGGTCGTTGCCGTCTTAAACCAGACCTTTCTCTTCCAGGCGATCACGGCCGCCTTCGGCTACAGCCTGGCCCAGGGGAGTGCGATCGAAGCCGTCTTCAGCCAGGGTCTGGCCTTGTGGGGTACGGTCGCCGCCATCGGAAGCCAGGGTTTGGCCTTGTGGGGTGCGGTCGCTGCCGTCGGACGCCAGGGTCTGGCCTTGTGGGGTACGGTCGCTACCGTCGGAAGCCAGGGTCTGGGTGAATACCGAGGTGCTTGCTTTGACTTGTGGGGTAGCCTGTTCAGCGGCTGGCAGGGCGAAAGCGTTGGCTGCCAGGATCGAGAGGGTCAGGCTAAGCAGTAATTGGCGTTTCATGATGGGTTGCTCCTTGGGAGGGCGATAAAGTGGGTACGGAGCCAATGTTACGCGCGCAAAATCGATATAAAAGTTCATAAAGACAATGGTAATAATCAACAGAATTGATTGTTCTGCCCGAGGGCTCTAGAACGGGCGTTTCCGAAGAAGGGTTTTGCACCGGGGTGGGTATTTTCGACCCATCTGTGCCTCGCAAAAGTGCGGCGGCGGTAACGCCAAGCTGGCGCTTCGGTCAGGAAAATCCGTGCATTTGTGTCTGATTCGCGGCTTTGGGTTAAACCTGCGGGCCGTTTGTCAGTCCTAGTTTCCATGACCGGTGGATTTCAACCCCGGCAGTTCATAAGGGCGTCGCCATCCAGGCGCCCGTCAGGTAGTCAGGAGCCCCGTGCAATGACGCGCACTCGTAAAATTCTCGCCTGGACAGTCGGTAGCCTTTTCCTGCTGCTGGCCGTGCTGGTACTGATCATCGCGTTCTTCGATTGGAACCGGATCAAGCCGCCACTCAATGCCAAAGTCTCCGAAGAACTGCATCGCCCCTTCGCCATCAACGGCAACCTGGCGGTGATCTGGCAGCGTGAACTCGACGAAGGCGGCTGGCGGGCCTGGGTGCCGTGGCCGCATGTGGTGGCCGAAGACCTGACCCTGGGCAACCCCGACTGGTCCAAGGCGCCGCAGATGGTCAGCCTCAAGCGCGTCGAGTTGCGCATTTCGCCCCTGGCATTGCTGGCGCAGCGCGTGCGCATTCCGCGTATCGACCTCACCGAGCCAAACGCCGCCCTCGAACGCCTGGCCGACGGCCGCGCCAACTGGACCTTTCAGTTCGACCCGAAAGACCCGAATGCCGAGCCCTCCAACTGGGTGGTGGACATCGGCGCCATCGGCTTCGACAAAGGCCATGTCACCCTCAATGACCAAAGCCTGAAAACCCGCCTCGACCTGCTGATCGACCCGTTGGGCAAGCCGATTCCGTTCAGCGACATCGTCGGCGACAAGGCGGCGAAGAAAGCCGAGGAGAAAGGCGCGGCTCCCCAGTCCTACGCCTTTGCCTTCAAGGCCAAGGGGCAATATCACGGCCAGGCGCTCGCCGGTTCCGGCAAGATCGGCGGCTTGCTGGCGCTGCAGGACGCGAGCAAGCCGTTTCCGCTACAGGTCCAGGCAACGATCGGCGATACCCGCGTCGAACTGGCCGGCACCCTGACCGACCCGCTCAACCTCGGCGCCCTGGATCTGCGCATGAAGCTCGCCGGCACCAGCCTGGGCAACCTGTACCCGCTGACTGGCGTGACCCTGCCGGACTCGCCGGCCTATGCCACCGATGGCCATCTGAGCGCGCAGTTGCGCGACCCGGCCGGGGCGAAGTTCCAGTATCAGGATTTCAACGGCAAGATCGGCGACAGCGACATCCACGGCAACCTGACCTACGTCGCCAGCCAGCCGCGGCCCAAGCTGACTGGTACGCTGGTGTCCAATCAGTTGCTGTTCAGCGACCTGGCGCCGCTGATCGGTGCCGACTCCAACGCCGAGCAGAAGGCCCGGGGCGGCGACAGCAAGCAGCCAGCGGACAAGGTGTTGCCGGTGGAAGAGTTCCGCACCGAGCGCTGGCGCGACATGGACGCCGATGTCGAGTTCACCGGCAAGCGCATCGTCCATAGCGCCGACTTGCCCTTCACCGACCTGTACACCCACCTGGTGCTCGACGACGGGCGCCTGAGCCTGGAGCCGCTGCGTTTCGGCGTGGCCGGCGGCAAGCTGGATGCGCAGATTCGCCTCAACGGCCAGGCCACGCCGCTGGAAGGCCGGGCCAAGCTGACCGCGCGCAACTTCAAGCTCAAGCAGCTGTTCCCGACCTTCGAGCCGATGAAAACCAGTTTCGGCGAACTCAATGGCGATGCCGATATCGCCGGGCGCGGCAATTCGGTGGCGGCCTTGCTCGGCAGTGCCAATGGCGAGCTGAAGATGCTGATCAACGACGGCGCCATCAGCCGCAGCCTGATGGAGATCGCCGGGCTCAACGTCGGCAACTATGTGATCGGCAAGATGTTTGGCGACAAGGAAGTGAAGATCAATTGCGCCGCCGCCGACTTCGGCATCAAGACCGGCCTGGCCACCAGCCGCCTGTTCGTGTTCGATACCGAGAACGCGATCGTCTACATCGACGGCACCGCGAACATGGCCAGCGAGCAACTGGACCTGACCATCACCCCGGAATCCAAGGGCTTGCGCCTGTTCTCCCTGCGCTCGCCGCTCTATGTGCAAGGCAAGTTCATCAAGCCGGAGGCCGGGGTCAAGGCCGTACCGCTGATGTTGCGCGGCGCCGGCATGGTGGCGCTGGGGGTGATCGCCGGGCCGGCGGCCGGGTTGCTGGCGCTGGTGGCTCCGAGCGGCGGCGAGCCGAACCAGTGCGCGCCGCTACTCGAGCAGATGCGTTCGGGCAAGGCGCCGGTGGCGGTCAAGCCGACGCATTGAGCTCACGCGCCTTTCGCGTCTGTAGGAGCGAAGCTTGCTTGCGAAGAATCCGACGCGGTGCATCTGCATAACCGCGGCGCGTCTTTCGCGGGCAAGCCTCGCTCCTACCCGTTCAAGGGCATTAGCCGGCGGCGAGCAGCGGATGCCCGGCAGCCTGGGCCTCTTCGCGCAACCACTGGAAAAACGCCCGCACCGGCGGATGCCGTTCGCGCCCGGGTACGCACAAGGCGCTGTAGCCCGCGCCGTCGACATGGATCTCCGGGCGATACGGCAGCAACAGGCCGCTGGCCACGCTTTCCGACACCAGGATATTGCTGGCCAGCACCAGGCCCTGGCCGGCAATGGCCGCCTGCAGGGCGTAGTGTTCCTCGTCGTATTCGCGAATCACCGGGCGGCCCTGCATCCAGCTTTCCTGCGCCTTGTCGCACCAGGCCTCCCAGCCATGGGCGTAGAGCTTGGAATTGTGCCAGCGCACGCTGATCAGCGTCGGCGTCTGTTGGCGGGCCAGGGCCACCTGCTCCGGCGAGCCGTAGACCGCGAAGCACTCGTCGAACAGGCACAGCCCATAGAGATTGGGGTAGTCGTCCAGGCTGTAGCGGATCACCAGGTCGACGCTCGCATCCTGTTGCAGGTCGATGACCTCGCAGTTGGTGTCCAGGCGCAGGTTGATGTTCGGGTGCCGGGCATAAAAGCGCCCCAGGCGCGGCACCAGCCACAGCGCGGCGAAGGCCGGCGTGGTGGAGATCATCAGGTTCGCGCCGCTGCGTTGCGGGCGCAGGCTGTCGACGCTCTGCGCCACTTCCAGCAAGGCGCCGTGCAGGCTGTGAAACAGCCGTTCGCCGCATTCGGTCAGGCGCACCTGGCGCGGCAGGCGCTGGAACAGCGGCACGCCCAGCCAGCTTTCCAGGGAGCGGATCTGGTGGGAAATCGCCGTGGGCGTAACCGACAGTTCCTCGGCGGCGGCCTTGAAACTCAGGAGCCGGGACGCCGATTCGAAGGCGCGCAGGGCGGTCAGCGGCAGGTTGGCAAACATACTGGGTCACCTTATGGGTGAAATGGATTCATCCTGATCAACTATTGCTCATTTGTTCCATAGGGCCTGCATCAATAGCTTTATTCCTCGCCCAGGAAGGCTTTTACGGTCTTCCAGAATGATCCAGGATGAGGAATGACAGATGAGCAGAATTCTAGCAGTACATGGCAGCCCCCGTGGCGAACGCTCCCATTCGCGGCGGCTGACGGAGCGTTTTCTCCAGGCCTGGCTCGAGGCCCATCCCCAGGGCCGGTTGACCCGCCGGGAAGTCGGTCGCGCTTCGCTGCCCCACGTCAGCGAAGCCTTTGTCGCCGCGGCGTTTTATCCCGAACCCCAGGCACGACCCTTGTCGATGCAGGCCGACCTGGCCCTGAGCGACGAGCTGGTGACGGAGTTGCTGGAACATGAACTGCTGGTGATCTCGGCGCCGATGTACAACTTCAGCGTGCCCAGCGGCCTCAAGGCTTGGGTCGACCAGATCGTGCGCCTGGGCCTGACCTTCAATACCGTCCAGGACAACGGTGTCGCCCAGTACGAGCCGCTGGTGCGGGGCAAGAAAGCGCTGATCGTCACCAGTCGCGGCGGCTTCGGCTTCGGCCCGGGCGGCGAGCTGGAGGCCATGAACCATGCCGACCCATGGTTGCGCACGGCGCTGGGCTTTATCGGTATCAACGACGTCACGGTGGTCGCGGCCGAAGGCGAGGAATCGGCCGAGCGCACGTTCCAGGTGTCCTGCGCCGAAGCCGAGCAGCGCCTGCTGGCACTGGCGCGGACCTTCTGAGGAGGCGACATGGCCTGGCTGTTCTTGCTGATCGCCGCCGCCTTCGAAGTCACCTTCGCCATGGGCATGAAGTACGCCGAGGGGTTCACCCGGTTGTGGCCGTCGCTGCTGACGGTGGTGGCCGCGCTGGGCGGCATCTATTTCCTGACCCTGGCGATGCGTGAACTGCCGGTGAGCATCGCCTACCCGATCTGGACCGCCATCGGCTCCCTGGGCACGGTGTTCCTCGGTTTCGCCTTGCTGGGGGAGAGCCTGACGCTGGTCAAGCTGCTGTCGGTGGGGCTGATCGTGGCCGGGGTGGTGGGGCTGAAATAGCGTAGCCCTTGTAGGAGCGAAGCTTGCTCGCGATGGGCTGCGTAGCAGCCCCAAACCCGCTCAGGTTCTACTGGAAGAAATCCATTGCCTGAACCGGAGCTGTCGCGAGCAAGCTTCGCTCCTGCAGACCCGGGGCGATCCATTTATAGCCAATCCCCTGTAGCGAGCTTGCTCGCGTTAGCCTTGGGGGAATGTCATACAGTGGTCGTGAAGCTGTCATCTTGGCTGTCGATGCTCTTGGCTGCTGTCCTGCATCCAGCCTTGGGCGCCGCGGTCCCTGATACAAGTCCGATCACAAGGATGTTCCCATGTCCCAAGAGCTTGCCACGCGTTACCCGCTGGTCCTGGTCCCCGGCATGCTGGGGTTTATCCGGCTGGTGCTGTACTCCTACTGGTTCGGCATCGAGTCGGCGTTGCGCCGCGGCGGGGCCACGGTGATTGCCGTGCAGGTCTCGCCGCTGCACTCCACGGAGGTGCGCGGCGAGCAATTGCTGGCGCGGATCGAGGAGATCCGCCGCGAAACCGGCGCGGACAAGGTCAACCTGATCGGTCACAGCCAGGGCTCGCTCACCGCCCGCTATGCCGCGGCCAAACGGCCGGACTGGGTGGCCTCGGTGACCTCGGTGGCCGGGCCCAATCATGGCTCGGAGCTGGCCGACTACATCGAGCGCCACCATTCCATCGACACCCTGCGCGGGCGCGTGCTGAGTTTTATCCTGCGGGTGATTGCCGTGCTGATGAGCTGGCTCGACACCGGCTATCGCGGGCCGAAGCTGCCGGCGGATATCCATGCCTCGCACCGCTCGCTGACCAGCGAGGGCGTGGCGCTGTTCAACCGCCAGTATCCCCAGGGCCTGCCGGACACCTGGGGCGGGCAGGGGTCGGAAGAGGTCAACGGGGTGCGCTACTACTCCTGGTCCGGCACCTTGCAGCCGGGCAAGACCAATCGCGGGCGCAACCTGTTCGACGGCACCAACCGCACTTGCCGGCTGTTCGCCAGGACCTTTGTCCGCGAGGCCGGGCAGTGCGATGGCATGGTCGGCCGCTACAGCTCGCACCTGGGCACGGTGATTGGCGACGATTACCCCCTGGACCACTTCGATATCGTCAACCAGTCGCTGGGGCTGGTGGGCAAGGGCGCCGAGCCGATCCGACTGTTCGTCGAGCATGCGCAGCGGTTGAAGGCGGCGGGGGTATAGCCAGAGAGGGATGTGGCGGTCTTGAGGTGTATCGCGAGCACGCTCGCGCCTACAGGATCGAGCGGTCCCTGGTAGGAGCGAGCTTGCTCGCGATGACGATCTGTCAGGCGACGCTGGCCTTGCGCCCCAGCGCGGTGGTCCAGCGTTCCGACAGAATCACCCCGCCCAGGGTCAGCACCCCACCCACCAGGTGATACAACGCCAGCTGTTCATGCAGCACCACGGCGGCAATCAGCGCGGTGATCAGCGGCAGCAGGTTGAAGAACAGCGTGGTGCGGCTCGGTCCCAGGCGTACCACTGCCTGCATCCACGCCAGCGGCGCGAGCATCGAGGCCAGCAGGCAGGCATAGAGCACCAGGGGAATGTTGTGCAGGGTCAGGCCGGTTTTCGGCGAGGCCAAAAACAGCGGAAACAGCACCACCACGGCCACCAGCACCTGCAGGTACAGCAGCACCAGCGGTGGCAGGCGCAGCTGCCATTTTTTCAGCAGGGTGCTGTAGATCGCGTAGGCCAGGGTGGCGATCAGCATCATCGCGTCGCCCAGGTTCACCCCCTGTTCCAGCAGCACGTCGAGGCTGCCGGACGACACCACCACCAGTACCCCGGCAAACGACAACACGGCACCGGCCAGGGCGCCGGCCGTCAGGCGCTGGCCGAGGCTGGCGATGGCCATGGCCAGCGACATCAGCGGCATCAGCGAGAGGATGATGCCCATGTTAGTGGCCGAGGTCAGGGTCGCGGCGAAGTAGGCCAGGCTCTGATACACCGCCATGCCCAGCACGCCGAGGATGAAGATCTTGCCCAGGTTCGAGCGGATCACCGCCCAATGGGCGACCACTGCCTTGAGCATGAACGGCGTGAACAACAGGCCGGCCAGCAGCCAGCGATAGAAACCGATCTCCGCGGGGAAGATCGCCCCGACCGCCAGTTTATTGATGACGGTATTGCCGGCCCAGATAAAGACGGCCAGTAACGGATAAGCGTATTGCATGAGGAAAAACCAGAACGTTGATGAAGGGTGATTATCCCTCTGTCTGGATCAAGGCCTATACTTCGATCCAGACAACCCGCCCCTGAATCCGGACAGCATGAGCAAAAAACACATCGACCTGCTGCCCTTCAGCGGTCTGCCGGCGCCGGTGTACTTCCGCTACGCCGATTTCGACGCCCACAGCCATGCGCTGGAACATCGCCACCCCTGGGGTTGCCTGGAGTATTCGGCCCATGGCGTGATGCACATGGAAATCGCCGGCCAGCGCTTTATGTCGCCGCCACAGTACGCCATCTGGATTCCGCCGGGCACCGAGCATAGTTTCTACAGCCCGCAGCCGATCGTGTACCGCGCCGTGTGCCTGGCCCCGCAGTTGTGCCAGGCGCTGCCGCAGCAGGCCTGTACCCTGGCCATCAGCGATATCCTCAAGGCGATCCTCAAGGACTTCGCCGCGCGCGATGTGCAGATCCCCGAGCAGGAAGCGGACGGCCGCCTGGCCCAGGTGATGCTCGACCAGTTGCAACGGGCGCCGGTGCATGATGGTTACCTGCCTTATGCCAGCAGCCCGGCCTTGCTCGGTGTGCTGGAAGCGTTGCAGGCCGCCCCGGGGGATAACCGCGCACTGGCCGATTGGGCGCGGCAGATCCACGTCAGCGAACGCACCCTGGCCCGGCAATTCGTGCGCGAGCTGGGCATGAGTTTCGGTGAGTGGCGCCTGCGCCTGCGCTTCCTGGCGTCCATCGAGGCGCTGGACAGCGCGCGCAGTGTCCAGGAGGTGGCGTTCGACATGGGCTACAGCAGCGCCTCGGCATTTATCGCGATGTTCCAGCGCCAGGCCGGTTGCACCCCCGAGCAGTACCGGCGCACCAGCCTACAGAACAGGTGAACCTGTAACAGGGTTTGTCTACACTGCGCTGGAGGCCGCGCCCGTCGGTGCGGTAACAAGGAGAAAACTCCATGAAGATGCTGCGTATCCCTTTGTTGATGGTCGGTCTGCTGCTCTGTTCCCAAGGCTTTGCCGCCACCGCCCAGCAGAACAAGATGACCACTTGCAACGCCGACGCCACCGCGAAAGCCCTCAAGGGCGATGAACGCAAAGCCTTTATGAGCACCTGCCTGAAAGCCACCCCGGCTGCCGCGGCAACCCCGCAGGAACGGATGAAGACCTGCAACGCCGACGCCACTGCCAAAGCCCTCAAGGGCGATGAGCGCAAGACCTTCATGAGCACGTGCCTGAAGAAGCAATAACCTTCTCCCTCGCAGGCGCGAGCTTGTTCACGGTCCGGTCGCGGCGGTTTGCCTGACACACCCTGTATCGTTGATCGCCAGCAAACCCGCGCCTGTCGGCCTCGCATCGTCAGTGCAACGCTGGCAGACTGCCAATCCTTTCACGCTGTTTGTTTGAGGCTGTATGCCAACGTTTTCTCAGCGTCATCTGTTGTTGTTCAGTTGGGTGATTATCTTCGGCGGCCTGTTGCTGGTAATACCGTTGCGGCTATTACCGAGCCTGCTGGCGGGCCTGCTGGTGTTCGAACTGGTCAACATGCTCACCCCGCAACTGCAACGGCTGATCGAAGGTCGGCGGGCGCGCTGGTTGGCGGTGGCCCTGCTCGGCACCCTGGTGGTCAGCGTGCTGACGCTGCTGTTCGCCGGCGCCATCAGCTTCCTGCTGCACGAAGCGGAGAACCCGGGGGCTTCCCTGGACAAGTTCATGACGGTGGTGGACAAGGCGCGCGGCCAGCTGCCGCCGTTCCTCGACTCCTATCTGCCGGCCAGCGCGGCGGAGTTCCAGGTGGCCATCGGCGCCTGGGCCAGCAAGCACCTGAGCGAGCTGCAACTGGTGGGCAAGGACGCGGCGCACATGTTCGTGACCTTGCTGATCGGCATGGTGCTGGGGGCGATCATCGCCTTGCAGCGCGTGCCCGACCTGACCAAGCGCAAGCCATTGGCGGCCGCGCTGTTCGACCGCCTGCACCTGCTGGTCCAGGCCTTTCGCAACATCGTCTTCGCGCAGATCAAGATTTCCCTGCTCAACACCTTCTTCACCGGGATCTTCCTCGCGCTGATCCTGCCGATGTTCGGGGTCAAGCTGCCGCTGACCAAGACCCTGATCGTGCTGACCTTCCTGCTGGGGCTGTTGCCGGTGATCGGCAACCTGATCTCCAACACCCTGATCACCATCGTCGGCATGTCGCTGTCGATCTGGGTGGCCGCGGCGGCGCTGGGCTACCTGATCTTTATCCACAAGCTGGAATACTTCCTCAACGCGCGGATCGTCGGCGGGCAGATCAGTGCCAAGTCCTGGGAATTGCTGTTGGCGATGCTGGTGTTCGAGGCGGCGTTCGGCCTGCCGGGGGTGGTGGCCGGGCCGATTTACTACGCCTATCTGAAAAGTGAATTGAAGCTGGCGGGGTTGGTTTGACCTGACGCTATCCCTGTAGCCGCTGCCGAAGGCTGCGATCGGCCGAAGGCCGTAGCGATCTCAACATCGCTGAAGGTCCTGCGGACCTTATCGCAGCCTGCGGCAGCGGCTACAGGCGATGCTTTTTTAGCCGTAACGTTTCTTCGCTTCGATCGCCAGGCCGCTGCCGATGCTGCCGAAGATGTTGCCTTCGACGTGGCGGGCGTTGGGCAGCATGTCCGCGACGCTCTGGCGCAGGGCCGGGATGCCGCTGGAACCGCCGGTGAAGAACACCGTATCGACCTGGCCGACGCCGACATTGGCATCGCCCAGCAGTTGCGTGACGCTGCCGCGGATGCGCTCCAGCAGGCTGTCGATCGACGACTCGAACAGCGCCCGGCTCAGGTCCACGCTCAGACCAGCCTCGATACGGTCCAGGGGCACCACGCGGTTGTCGGCGTGGGTCAGCTGGATCTTGGTCTCTTCCACCTCCATGGCCAGCCAGTGCCCGGCGCGCTGCTCGATCAGCTTGAACAGGCGGTCGATGCCGCCGGTGTCTTCGATGTCGTAGCGCATGCTGCCCAGGGCCAGCTGGGACTTCTGCGAGTACACCGAGTTGATGGTGTGCCAGGTCGCCAGGTTCATGTGGGTGCTGGTGGGCATGTAGGCGCCGCTCTTCATCCGGCTGCCGTAGCCGAACAGCGGCATCAGGCCGGCCAGCGAAAGCTGTTTGTCGAAGTCGGTCCCGCCGATGTGCACGCCGCCGGTGGCGAGGATGTCCTCGTGGCGGTTGTCCAGGCCACGGCGCTCGGGCGACAGGCGCACCAGGGAGAAGTCGGAGGTACCACCGCCGATGTCGACGATCAGCACCAGCTCTTCGCGCTCGATGGTCGACTCGTAGTCGAAGGCCGCGGCGATCGGCTCGTACTGGAAGGAGACTTCCTTGAAGCCCAGCTTGCGCGCCACTTCCACCAGGGTGTCCTGGGCCTCCTGGTCGGCGGCGGCATCGTCATCGACGAAAAACACCGGGCGACCCAGCACCACTTCCTCGAACTCCCGGCCGGCGGCGGCTTCGGCGCGGCTCTTGAGCTGGCCGATGAACAGGCCCAGCAGGTCCTTGAACGGCATCGCCGTGCCCAGCACGCTGGTGTCGTGCTTGATCAGCTTGGAACCCAGCAGGCTCTTCAGCGAGCGCATCAGCCGGCCTTCGTAGCCTTCCAGGTATTCGTTCAGCGCCAGGCGGCCATACACCGGACGGCGTTCTTCGATGTTGAAGAAGACCACCGACGGCAGGGTGATCTTGTCGTCTTCCAGCGCAATCAGCGTTTCCATGCCGGGGCGCAGCCAGCCGACCGTGGAGTTGGACGTGCCGAAGTCGATACCGCAGGCACGGGCCGCAGATGCGTTTTTCATGTCTTTCGAGTTCCGGTTGGAAAAAACGGCCGCGCAGTGTATGCCAGTCGTTCGCAGAATCGAAGGCCGACTATCCGCTAAATCGAAACCCGCAAGCCTTGAAAGACTATTCTTCACCCCAAACTTGCAGGCATGGGCCGGGCAGCCATCGGGCGGTCGCAAGAACCGCCGCCAGCTGCCGATAAACTTTTGCTGCGCCGCGTGAGTCACAGTATTGAGATCGATCAGCCTTGACGCTGTTCAAGAGTGCATGCTGTACGTCCCGCCGCGCCACATTGATAACGGATGGTGATCCTTAGATGGACTTCAAAGACTATTACAAGATTCTCGGGGTGGAGCCGACGGCGGACGACAAGGCGATCAAGGCCGCCTACCGCAAGCTGGCGCGCAAATACCACCCGGATGTCAGCAAGGAAAAAGACGCCGAAGCCAAGTTCAAGGACGCGTCGGAAGCCTACGAAGCGCTGAAAAGCGCGGACAAGCGGGCCGAATACGACGACCTGCGGCGTTACGGCCAGCACGGCCAGCCGTTCCAGGGCCCACCGGGCTGGAAGGGTCGCGCGGATGCCGGCGGTTTCGGCGATGGCGGGGATTTTTCGGACTTCTTCAGTTCGATCTTCGGCAACCGCGGGCCGGGTTTCGGCGGTGGACAATCGCGCAGCGCCGGGCGCAGGGGGCAAGACGTGGAAATGGAATTACCGATCTTCCTGGAAGAGACCCTGTCGGCCGAGTCGAAGAAGGTCAGCTTCAAGGTGCCGCAGTACAACGCTGCCGGCCAGCACGTCAGCAACACCAGCAAGAGCCTGAACGTGAAGATCCCGGCCGGCGTCGCCGACGGCGAGCGTATCCGCCTCAAGGGCCAGGGCGCGCCGGGTGTCGGTGGCGGGGCCAATGGCGACCTGTACCTGACCATTCGTTTCGCGCCCCATCCGAAGTTCGATATCGAGGGCGAGAATCTGATCATCACCTTGCCGCTGGCCCCTTGGGAGCTGGCGCTGGGGACCGAGGTCGCGGTGCCGACCCTGACCGGCAAGATCAACCTCAAGGTGCCGGCCGGCAGCCAGAACGGCCAACGCCTGCGCGCCAAGGGCCATGGCCTGCTGAACAAGGCCGGGCATCGCGGTTATCTGTTCGTGCAGCTCAAGGCCGTGATGCCCAAGGCCTCCGGCGACGACGTCAAGGCGCTGTGGCAGGAGCTGGCGAAAAAGGCCGCCTTCAATCCGCGGGAGCATTTCTGATCTGCAACCCATTCTGATCTGAAACAAGGAGTCGCTAACCATGAGCACCCTGATCGTTCAGCTGGATATGGAAGAGTTCTGCGAGGTGGCCGATCTGCCGGCCGCCTATGTGATGGAAATCGTCGAGCACGGGATCCTCGATCCCCATGGCTCGGCGCCACGGGATTGGCGTTTCACCGATTACGAACTGGCGGTCGCCAAGCGCGCCGCCAAGTTGCGGCGTGATCTGGAACTGGAGTGGGAAGGCGTCGCGCTGGCGCTGGAACTGCTCGACGAAGTCCGCGAATTGCGCACGGAAAACCAGATGCTCAAGCAGCGCCTGGGGCGTCTGCTCAGCGAGTGACGAGTGCCCGTAGCCGCTGCCGAGCCTGCGAGGCTGCGTTCGAGGACGGAGTCCTCGCAAAACCTGCATTAGCGGTTTACCTGAAGGAAAGCAGTGCCCGGTTTACGACCGCTCCGCGGTCGAGCGCAGCCTCGCAGGCTCGGCAGCGGTTACAGGGATGTCGGCCGTTTGCTCTCTACGACTATTCAGCGTGGGACACCCGCGGCAGGGTCACGGTGAAGGTGGTGCCATCGGCCTCGCTGGAGCTGACCTCGATGCTGCCCTGGTGGGCGGTGACCACTTCCTTGACGATGAACAGGCCCAGGCCGAGGCTGGTGGAGGAGCTGCCGAGTTCTTCGTTGGCGCTGCGTACCAGCGGATCGAAGAGGGTACTCAAGGCTTCCTTGGGGATCGGCGGGCCGTAGTTGTGGATGGTCAGCAGCACCTGCTCGGCGGCGCCGGTGAGGGTGACGGTCACGGTGTGGTTATTGCTGCCATGCTGCAGGGCGTTGCCGATCAGGTTCTGCAGCATCTGCTCGATGCGCCCGCGATCCCAGATGCCATGGCTGTCGCCATGGAAGTTCAGCGCCGGCGTGCAGTCCGGCCAGCCGGCGCAGGCTTCGTCCATGGCTGCCTTGGCGGCACTGGCCATGTCCATGGGCGCCGGCTCGATGGGCAGGCTGCTGCCCAGGCGGCTGCGGACGAACTCCAGCAGGTCGCCGACCATCGTCGCCATGTGCCGGGAGCTGCTCTTGATCCGCGACACGTAGGCCAGCGCATCGGCGTCCAGCGCGACTTTGCGCGCCAGCATCTCGGTGGACATGCTCACCGCCTGCAAGGGGGTTCGCAGGTCGTGGCCGAGAATCGCCAGGAAGATATCCCGCGAACGGTTGACCTGTTCGGCATAGGCCGCGGTGGACTCGGCCAATGCTTCGTCTATGGCTTCGTTGAAACGGATCATGTCCTGGAAATAGGCCAGTTCCGGCGACTCCAGGCTGGCGACCCAGAGGCGGATCACGCAGGCGCGCAGGTGGCGGAATTCCGAGGTCATCTGCACCAGGTCGAAGCCCACGTTGTGCCGCAATTCGCCATGGCTGGCGGCGGCTTCGTCGAGGCTCGGGGTCTTTTCCGGGCCTTCGCCCCGCGCCTTGGCGGCCTGTTCGCTGGCGGTCTGGGCAGTGCGCATGTCGCGAGCGGCGGCCAGCAGGATGGACTTGGCGTGGTCGCGCAATTGCAGGCGGGTCAGGGAGTCGGTATCGGGGGCAATGGATCGGGCGAACCGCTCCCACTCATCAACGATGCGATCAACCTGTTGCACGATGAAATCGGGTAGACGCATGGCCGGGAACCTTGTCAGGCAGCAGAGTGAGGACGGCGTGTCGAATTCTAGTCGCGATTGAGCCGTTCAACACGGTAAGACGTCCGGCTTTGCTGACCGTTGGGCGGCCCGGATGGGCGCCCGTTGGATCCAGGTTTCTAGAACAGCCAGCTTTCTAGAACAGCCAGCTTTCTAGAACAGGAAGTAGCGCTGCGCCATCGGCAACACGTCCACCGGTTCGCACCAGAGCAGCACGCCGTCGGCCTTGACTTGATAGGTCTGCGGGTCGACCTCGATATCCGGCAGGTAGTCGTTGTGGATCAGGTCGCTCTTTTGCACGTCGCGGCAGCCCTTGACCACCGCGATCTGCTTTTTCAGCCCCAATTGTTGCGGCACCCCGGCCGCCAGCGCGGCCTGGCTGATAAAGGTCAGGCTGGTGGCGTGCCGGCTGCCGCCGTAGCTTGCGAACATCGGCCGGTAATGCACGGGTTGCGGGGTCGGGATCGAGGCGTTGGCATCGCCCATCAGGCTGGCGGCGATGGCCCCGCCCTTGAGGATCAATGTCGGCTTGACCCCGAAGAACGCCGGACGCCAGAGCACCAGGTCGGCCCATTTGCCGATTTCGATGGAGCCCACTTCGTGGCTGATGCCGTGGGTGATCGCCGGGTTGATCGTGTATTTGGCGATGTAGCGCTTGACCCGGAAGTTGCTGTTGCCGGCACCGTCGCCCGGCAGCGGGCCGCGCTGGCGGTGCATCTTGTCGGCGGTCTGCCAGGTGCGGGTGATGACCTCGCCGACCCGGCCCATGGCCTGGCTGTCGGAGCTGATCATCGAGAAGGCGCCCAGGTCGTGGAGGATGTCTTCGGCGGCGATGGTCTCGCGGCGGATGCGGCTTTCGGCGAAGGCCACGTCCTCGGCGATGCTCGGGTCGAGGTGGTGGCAGACCATCAACATGTCCAGGTGTTCGTCGATGGTGTTGCGGGTGAACGGCCGGGTCGGGTTGGTCGAGCTCGGCAGCACGTTGGGCAAACCGCAGGCCTTGATGATGTCCGGGGCATGGCCGCCGCCGGCGCCTTCGGTGTGATAGGTGTGGATGGTGCGGCCCTTGAACGCGCCGAGGGTGGTTTCGACGAAGCCCGATTCGTTGAGGGTGTCGGTGTGGATCGCCACCTGCACGTCGTACTGGTCGGCGACGCTCAGGCAGTTGTCGATGCTGGCCGGGGTGGTGCCCCAGTCCTCGTGGAGCTTGAGGCCGATGGCTCCGGCCTTGACCTGTTCGATCAAGGGTTCCGGCAGGCTGGCGTTGCCCTTGCCGGTGAAGCCGATGTTCATCGGGAACGCGTCCGCCGCCTGGAGCATGCGCGCCATGTGCCACGGCCCCGAGGTGCAGGTGGTGGCGTTGGTGCCGGTGGCCGGCCCGGTGCCGCCGCCGATCATGGTGGTGACGCCGCTCATCAGCGCCTCTTCGATCTGCTGCGGGCAGATGAAGTGGATATGGGTGTCGATGCCGCCGGCGGTGAGGATCATGCCCTCGCCGGCGATGACTTCGGTGCTGGCGCCGACGGCGATGGTCACGTCGGGCTGGATGTCCGGGTTGCCGGCCTTGCCGATGGCGGCAATGCGCCCGTCCTTGAGGCCGACGTCGGCCTTGACGATGCCCCAGTGATCGATGATCAGCGCGTTGGTGATCAGGGTATCGACCACCTCGGCCGCCAGCAGTTGGCCCTGGCCCATGCCGTCACGGATCACCTTGCCGCCGCCGAACTTCACTTCTTCGCCGTAGGTGGTGAAGTCCTTCTCGACTTCGATCCACAGCTCGGTGTCGGCCAGGCGCACCTTGTCACCGACGGTGGGGCCGAACATGTCGGCGTAGGCTTGGCGGGAAATCTTCATTGCACCTTCCTAAGAATTGAGTCGGGCACCTGTAGCCGCTGCCGAAGGCTGCGCTAAGGGCCGAAGGACCTTCGTTCGCTTTGAAATGCAGGGGCCGCTTCGCAGCCATCGCAGCCTGCGGCAGCGGCTACCGGGATTGCATCAGTCCAGGTCACCCATGATCCGCCCGGCAAACCCGAACACCCGGCGATGCCCGGCCAGGTCCACCAGTTCCACCTCGCGGGTCTGCCCCGGCTCGAAGCGCACGGCGGTGCCGGCCGGGATGTTCAGACGCATGCCACGACTGGCGGCGCGGTCGAAGGCCAGGGCGTCGTTGGTTTCGAAAAAGTGATAGTGCGAGCCCACCTGGATCGGCCGGTCGCCGCTGTTGGCGACGCTCAGGCTGAGGGTACGGCGGCCGGCGTTGAGTTCGATGTCGCCGGGCTGGATCTGGTATTGGCCTGGAATCATACGGGTTGCCCCAGAGTCTTGAAGTAAATGGCGGTCGGGCTGTAGGTGCCGTCCGGGCTTTGGCAGTAGTTCGGCAGTTCGCCGACGCGGGTGTAGCCCAGGGCGCTGTAGAAGGCTTCGGCGTCCGAGCCGGCTTCGGTGTCCAGGTACAGCAGGCCGCGCTTGTGCTGGCGCGCCGCCTGTTCCACGGCGTGCATCAACTGCTGGCCCAGGCCACGGCGGCGGGCGTCGTGGCGCACCTGGAGTTTTTGTACCTCGGCGCGATTGAGGCCGTTGGGCTTCTGGCACAGCGCCAGTTGCACGCTGGCCAGGACCCGCTCGTCCTGCACCACCACCCACAGCAGCAGGCTGCCGTCGGTCACGCTGGCCTGGACGCTGTTGACGTAGGCGCGGGCCTGTTCCTCGTCGAGGTCGGCCATGAATCCGACCGAGGCGCCGTGGCCCACGGCGTCGAACAACAGATCAATCAACCCCTGGCGATAGTGGGCAAAGCTCTCCGCATGGACTCGACGCAGTTGGGCGGCGTTCATCGGGTATCACTCCTTGTGGACGGTGGGCGGTGGCGCCCCCGGATCGAGGGTCAGCTGCATGAACGTCAGGTCCAGCCAGCGCCCGAACTTGGTGCCCACTTGCGGCATCTGTCCGGTGGTGACGAAGCCCAGGCGTTCATGCAGGCGGATCGAGGCGGCATTGCCGCTTTCGATGGCCGCGACCATCACGTGTTTGTCGCAGGCCCCGGCGCGTTCGATCAGCGCTTGCATCAGGCGCGGGCCGAGGCCGTTGCCGCGCTGGTCGTTGCGGATATACACCGAGTGCTCGACGGTATGGCGGAAGCCGTCGAAGGGCCGCCAGTCGCCGAACGAGGCATAACCGAGCACGCTTTCGTCGGCGCCGACCGCCACCAGGATCGGATAACCCTGGGCCTGGCGGGCGCTGAACCAGGCCTGGCGATTGCCCAGGTCCACGGCCTGTTCGTTCCAGATCGCCGTGGTGTTGAGTACGGCGTCGTTATAGATATCGCGGATCGCCGGCAGGTCGGCATGCACCGCATCGCGGATGGAATACGTCATGGGCGGCCTCAGGCGATCGGTTGGTGGACGGTGACCAGCTTGGTGCCGTCGGGGAAAGTTGCTTCCACCTGGATTTCCGGAATCATCTCCGGGATGCCTTCCATTACTTGTTCGCGGGTCAGCAGGGTGGTGCCGTAGTGCATCAGCTCGGCCACGGTCTGGCCGTCGCGGGCGCCTTCGAGCAGCGCCGCGGAGATGTAGGCCATGGCTTCCGGGTAATTGAGCTTCACGCCACGGGCCAGGCGCCGTTCGGCCACCAGGCCGGCGGTGAAGATCAGCAGTTTGTCTTTTTCGCGTGGGGTCAGGTCCATCGTTCAAAATCCGTTGTTGAGCCGTTGAAAGAGGGCATGGCGCGATGCATCCGTAGCCGCTGCCGCAGGCTGCGATCGGCTCCGCAGGAGACGCACCCTGGTTGACGCGATCTGCCTGATACACCGCGGCGTCTGGTTTGGCGCCCGCTACGCGGACGATCGCAGCCTGCGGCAGCGGCTACAGGAAAGTCGTGTCGCTGTGTCATGTGTTCCAGATCCTCGGCGGCAGCGCCTCGCGCCCCAACAGGGCCGGGCGCAACAGGCGCCACAGGTCGATCAGCCAGGCGCGGGCCAGCAACGCTTCGCTGGCCAGGCAGCGGGCCACCAGCAGGCCGGGCAGTTGCGTCAGGTCGCCGCGTACTGACCGATGTTCGGAGTGGTGCAGCGAACGGCAACGCTCCAGCAGCTGGCTGTCGATTTCGCCGGTGGCCAACAGGGTGGCGAAGACCGGCTGGCCGTCCAGGCCGATCGGTGAGTCGAGCAAGCCGTCGCCGCCGACAATGCGCTGGCGTTCGTGCCACAGCAACTGGCCGTCGCGGCGGATGTCCAGGTGCGACTGGAAATGCCCGAGGTCGAAGCGCTCGTCGCTGGCCGGGCGACCGAGGGCCACCACGTCCCAGTAGAACAGCCGGGCGTCGCCGTGCAGCTCGATACGGGTGCTCAGTTCGGCCTGGGCGGCGCTGAACACGATGGTTTCCTGGGGCAGCCATTCCAGGGTGGCGCCGGCGGCGACGTTCAATTCCAGGGTCTGATAGGCGGGCCCGTTGGCGCGATACCACTTGGCGGCGCCGGGGCTGGTCAGTTGCACCCAGGCATCGCGGTCGACGCTGGCGCGGATCTGCAGGCGGTCGCCGCCGGCAATCCCGCCGGGCGGATGCACGATGATGTGCTGGCAGACCTCGGGGCCTTCGGCGTACAGGTGTTTCTGCACCCGCAGCGGGCCCTTGTGTCGGCGCTGCACCGGGCGCGTGCTGTCGCCAAAGCGGGCGTAGCCGAGTTCCAGCTCGGCAGGCCAGCTGGGGGTGAACAAGGCGGTGTGGGCTGGCAGGTTCATGGTTCGTGCTTAATGTCTGGACGTTACAGGCTAGATCGTAACTTAGATGGTAACCAGGCCGCGTACACCCTCGGCTTGCATATTTTCACCGCGGCCCTGCTGGACGATTTCGCCCCGGGACATCACCAGATACTGGTCGGCCAGTTCGGCGGCGAAGTCGTAGAACTGCTCCACCAACAGGATCGCCATGTCGCCGCGTGCCGCGAGCTTCTTGATCACCGCGCCGATTTCCTTGATCACCGATGGCTGGATGCCCTCGGTGGGCTCGTCGAGGATCAACAGCCGCGGCCGGCTGGCCAGGGCCCGGCCGATGGCCAGCTGCTGTTGCTGGCCGCCGGACAGGTCGCCGCCGCGCCGCTGTTTCATTTGCAGCAGCACCGGGAACAGCTCGTAGATGAAGGCCGGCACTTCCTTGGCCTCTTTCGCGCCAAAACGGGAAAGCCCCATCAACAGGTTTTCTTCCACGGTCAGGCGACCGAAGATCTCCCGGCCCTGGGGCACGTAGGCGATGCCGGCATGCACCCGTTGATGGGGCTTGTAGGCGGTGATGGCCTGGCCTTCCCAGTTCACCGTGCCTTCCTTGGCCGGCAGCAGGCCCATCAGGCATTTGAGCAGGGTGGTCTTGCCCACCCCGTTGCGCCCGAGCAGGCAGGTGACTTCACCGACCTTCGCCTCGAAGCTCAGGCCGCGCAGGATGTGGCTACCGCCGTAGTACTGGTGCAGCTTGTCGACTTGCAGCATGTCTGGTTTTTCCTTCAATTCTTTTTGTAGGAGCGAGCTTGCTCGCGAAGAGCCTGAGAACGGCGCGCTCATCCAGGTAGCGCGCGTTATCGTTGACCTCCATCGCGAGCAAGCTCGCTCCTACAAGGAGCTGTCAGCGGCCGAGATAGACCTCGATCACCCGTTCGTTTTCCTGCACCTGTTCCAGCGACCCTTCGGCCAGCACGCTGCCCTGGTGCAGCACGGTGACGTGGTCGGCGATTGAGCCGACGAAGCCCATGTCGTGCTCCACCACCATCAGCGAATGCTTGCCCGCCAGGCGCTTGAACAGCTCGGCGGTGAACTCGGTCTCGGCATCGGTCATGCCCGCCACCGGCTCGTCGAGCAGCAGCAACTGCGGGTCCTGCATCAGCAGCATGCCGATTTCCAGGAACTGCTTCTGGCCGTGGGACAGCAGGCCGGCCTGGCGTTCCACCGAGGCGGTCAGGCGAATGGTTTCCAGCACTTCGTCGATGCGGTCTTTCTGCTCGCCGGAGAGTTTCGCCCGCAGGCTGGCCCATACCGACTTGTCGGTGTTCTGCGCCAGCTCCAGGTTTTCGAACACGCTCAGGGCTTCGAACACCGTGGGTTTCTGGAACTTGCGGCCGATGCCGGCCTGGGCGATCTGCACCTCGCTCATCTGCGTCAGGTCCAGGGTTTCGCCGAACCAGGCCTTGCCGTGGGTGGGCCGGGTCTTGCCGGTGATCACGTCCATCAGGGTGGTCTTGCCCGCGCCGTTGGGGCCGATGATGCAACGCAGCTCGCCGACGCCGATGTACAGGTTCAGGTCGTTGAGCGCCTTGAAACCATCGAAGCTGACGCTGATGTCTTCCAGGGTCAGGATGGTGCCGTGGCGGGTGTTCAGGCCCTTGCCGGCGGCCTGGCCGAGGCCGATGGCGTCGCGGCTGGCGCCTGCATCCTTGTTGGCATCGAGGATAGGTTCGAGCATGAATTCGGCCGTCGGTGTGATTCTCATGATTCGCCCCTTTTCTTCAGCAAGCCGATGATGCCTTTGGGCAAATACAGGGTGACGATGATGAAGAGCGCCCCAAGGAAGAACAGCCAGTATTCCGGGAAGGCCACGGTGAACCAGCTCTTCATGCCGTTGACCACGCCGGCGCCGAGCAGTGGGCCGATCAGCGTGCCGCGACCGCCCAGGGCGACCCACACGGCAGCCTCGATGGAGTTGGTCGGCGACATTTCGCTGGGGTTGATGATGCCCACTTGCGGTACGTACAACGCCCCCGCCAGGCCGCACAGCACCGCGCTCAGCACCCAGACGAACAGCTTGAAGCCGCGTGGGTCGTAGCCGCAGAACATCAGGCGGTTTTCCGCGTCCCGCAGCGCGGTCAGCACCCGGCCGAACTTGCTCCGGGCCAGGCGCCAGCCGATATACAGGCTGGCCACCAGCAACAGCACGGTGGCCAGGAACAGCACTGCGCGGGTCCCAGGCTCGGTGATGCCGAAGCCGAGGATGGTGCGGAAGTTGGTGAAGCCGTTGTTGCCGCCAAACCCGGTCTCGTTGCGAAAGAACAGGAGCATGCCGGCGAAGGTCAGGGCCTGGGTCATGATCGAGAAATACACGCCCTTGATCCGCGAGCGGAAGGCGAAGAAACCGAACACCAGCGCCAGCAAGCCCGGCGCCAGCACCACCAGGCACAGGGCCCAGAGGAAGCTGCCGGTGCCGCTCCAGTACCACGGCAGCTCGGTCCACGAGAGGAAGGTCATGAACGCCGGCAGGCTGTCCCCCGCGGCCTGGCGCATCAGGTACATGCCCATGGCGTAGCCGCCGAGGGCGAAGAACAGGCCATGGCCCAGGGACAGCAGCCCGGCATAACCCCAGACCAGGTCCAGGGCCAGGGCGACGATGGCGTAGCAGAGGATCTTGCCCACCAGGGTCAGGGTGTAGGCCGAGACGTGCAGCGGGTTGTCCGGCGCCAGCAGCGAGAGCAGCGGCAGGGCCAGCAGCACCGCCAGGATCAGCGCACCGACGGCGACCGAGACCTTGGGCCCGGCCTTTTGTGTAGCGGTAACCAATAGAGGCTGATTCATCAGTCGATCACCCGTCCTTTCAATGCGAAGAGGCCTTGCGGACGTTTCTGGATAAACAGAATGATCAGCGCGAGGATCAGGATTTTGCCGAGCACGGCGCCGATCTGGGGTTCGAGAATCTTGTTGGCTACCCCCAGGCCGAACGCGGCGAACACGCTACCGGCCAGCTGGCCGACGCCGCCGAGCACCACCACCAGGAACGAGTCGATGATGTAGCTCTGGCCCAGGTCCGGGCCGACGTTGCCGATCTGGCTCAGGGCCACGCCACCGAGGCCGGCGATGCCGGAGCCGAGGCCGAAGGCGAGCATGTCCACCCGTCCTGTCGGTACGCCGCAGCAGGCGGCCATGTTGCGGTTCTGGGTGACCGCGCGCACGTTCAGGCCCAGGCGGGTCTTGTTCAGCAGCAGCCAAGTGAGTACGACGACAAACAGCGCGAAGGCGATGATAACGATGCGGTTGTAGGGCAGCACCAGGTTGGGCAGCACTTGGATCCCGCCGGACAGCCAGGCCGGGTTCGACACCTCGACGTTCTGCGCGCCGAATACCAGGCGCACCAGCTGGATCAGCATCAGGCTGATGCCCCAGGTGGCGAGCAGGGTTTCCAGCGGCCGGCCGTAGAGATGGCGGATCACCGTGCGTTCCAGGGCCATGCCGATGCCGGCGGTGACAAAGAACGCCACCGGCAGGGCGATCAGCGGGTAGAACTCGATGGCCTGCGGGGCGTAGCGTTGGAACAGTAACTGCACCATGTAGGTGGAGTAGGCGCCGAGCATCAGCATCTCGCCGTGGGCCATGTTGATCACCCCGAGCAGGCCGAAGGTGATCGCCAGGCCCAGGGCCGCCAGCAGCAGGATCGAGCCCAGGGACATGCCGCTGAAGGCCTGGCCGAGCACTTCGCCCACCAGCAGTTTGCGCTTGACCTGGGCCAGGCTGGTTTCGGCGGCGGTGCGCACCCCGGCATCGGCTTCCACGCCGGGTTCGAGCAGGCCTTCGAGGCGGGTGCGGGCCAGCGGGTCGCCGGTTTCACCCAGCAGACGCACCGCGGCCAGGCGCACGGCCGGGTCGCCGTCCACCAGTTGCAGGTTGGCCAGGGCCAGGCTCAGGGCGTCATGTACGCCCTGGTCCTGTTCGGCCGCCAGGCTGGCATCGAGGAATTTCAGCTGCGCCGGCTTGGCGCTTTTCTGCAACTGCTGCGCGGCGGCCAGGCGGACTTTTGCGTCGGCGGCGAGCAGTTGATGGCTGGCCATGGCGGTGTCGATCAGACCCCGCAGGCGATTGTTCAGGCGCAAGGTCTTGGCTTGGCCATCGACGGTCAGCTGGCCTTGTTGCAAGGCGCCAAGCAGTTCGAGGCGCGCCGGGTCGGGCTGCGCGGCCCAGCTTTCCAGCAGCCTGGCCTGTTGCGTGGCGTTGGCCGCGACGAAGTCTTCGGCGTCGCCGGCCCTGGCGGCCAATGGCAGCAACAGCAGGCAGGCGAGAATGAAACGGTAGAGGGCAGTGGGCATATCAATGGCCTTGCGCGGAGCGTGGGTCTGTAGCCGCTGCCGCAGGCTGCGATCGGCCTCGCAGAGGACGTGCTCTTGAGGGCCTCGAAGGTCCTGCGGACCTTATCGCAGCCTGCGGCAGCGGCTACAGAGGTTGTGCCGGACGCGGGAGCGGCGGCCGGCATCCATCCGTTGCTTAGTTGCTCTTCACCGCGTAGTCCGGCTTCTTGTCGTTGCCCGGGATGAACGGGCTCCACGGTTGGGCGCGGATCGGGCCTTCGGTCTGCCAGACCACGTTGAACTGACCGTCCGGCTGGATCTCGCCGATCATCACCGGCTTGTGCAGGTGGTGGTTGGTCTTGTCCATGGTCAGGGTGTAGCCCGACGGCGCGGCGAAGGTCTGGCCGGCCAGGGCTTCGCGGACCTTGTCGACGTCGGTGGACTTGGCTTTCTCCACCGCCTGGGCCCACATGTGGATGCCGACGTAGGTGGCTTCCATCGGGTCGTTGGTCACGGCTTTATCCGCGCCCGGCAGCTTCTTGGCCTTGGCGTAGGCTTTCCAGTCGGCGACGAACTTCTGGTTCACCGGGTTCTCCACGGACTCGAAGTAGTTCCAGGCCGCGAGGTTGCCCACCAGTGGCTTGGTGTCGATGCCGCGCAGTTCTTCCTCGCCCACGGAGAAGGCCACCACCGGTACGTCGGTGGCTTTCAGGCCCTGGTTGGCCAGCTCTTTGTAGAACGGCACGTTGGAGTCGCCGTTGACCGTGGAGATGACCGCGGTCTTGCCGCCGGCGGAGAACTTCTTGATGTTGGCGACGATGGTCTGGTAGTCGCTGTGGCCGAACGGGGTGTAGACCTCTTCGATGTCCTTGTCGGCCACGCCCTTGGAATGCAGGAACGAGCGCAGGATCTTGTTGGTGGTGCGCGGGTAGACATAGTCGGTGCCGAGCAGGAAGAAGCGCTTGGCACTGCCGCCGTCTTCGCTCATCAGGTATTCCACCGCCGGGATCGCCTGCTGGTTAGGCGCCGCGCCGGTGTAGAACACGTTCGGCGACATCTCTTCGCCTTCGTATTGCACCGGGTAGAACAGCAGGCCGTTGAGCTCCTCGAACACCGGCAGCACCGACTTGCGCGACACCGAGGTCCAGCAGCCGAACACCACGGCGACCTTGTCCTGGGTCAGCAGCTGGCGGCCTTTCTCGGCGAACAGCGGCCAGTTCGACGCTGGGTCGACCACCACCGCCTCGAGCTGCTTGCCGTTGACGCCGCCCTTGGCGTTGATCTCGTCAATGGTCATCAGCGCCATGTCCTTGAGCGAGGTTTCGGAGATCGCCATGGTCCCCGACAGCGAATGCAGGATGCCGACCTTGATGGTCTCGGCGGCCTGGACGGTCCAGGTCATGCCCATCGCGGCAATGCTTGCCGTGAGTGTGAAAGCCTTGATCAAGCTGCGACGCTTCATTGTGCGATCTCCATGAACTTATGAGTTTTCTTGGGTGGCAGATGCGGACTACTGAAGGGCTGTTTTGCAAGGGGTGTGCCTAGTCGGCACAGGGCATGAAAACGTCGCTTTCATGGCGTGGAGGGGAGGGCTGGCGCACCAATGCGGGGCCGCCAGGCGGCTTTGGTGCGCACGAATGCGCCGCGCTGGTGCCAGTGATGACCTGTAGCCGCTGCCGCAGGCTGCGATCGCGACCGAAGGGCGCGCACGGCTTCAAGATCGCCGAAGGCCTTCGGCCTTATCGCAGCCTGCGGCAGCGGCTACAGGGCATCGTTGGTCAAACCGTGCCTACGGGTCTGGGGTTTTAGCGGCGGCGCATCAGGCCGATGAAAAACAGCCCGCCAATGGCCGCCGTGGCCACGCCAATGGGCAGGTCTTCGGGGGCGATCAGGGTGCGGGCGGCGACATCGACCCAGACCAGGAACACGCTGCCCAGCAGCACGCACACCGGCAACAGCCGCCGATGCTCGGCGCCGACCAGACGCCGGGCAATGTGCGGCACCATCAGCCCGACGAAGCCGATGGAGCCGCTGATGGACACCAGCACCCCGGTCATCAAGGACGCGATCAGGAACACCCGCAGCCGCACGTTGCGGGCATTCAGGCCGAGGGTCACCGCGGTCTGCTCGCCGGCCATCAGCGCGTTCAACGGCCGTGCCATGCCCAGCAGCAGGACCAGCCCGAGCAGCACGCTGGCCGCCGGCACCGCGAGCAGTTCCCAGCGCGCCAGGCCCAGCCCGCCGAGCATCCAGAACATCACCGCCGAGCTGGCGCGATGGTCGCCCATGAACAGCAGCAGGTTGGCCACCGCCATCATCACGAAGGACACCGCCACCCCGCACAGCAGCAGGCGGTCGCTGTCGAGCCGGCCGTGGCGCGCGGCGATGCCGAGCACCAGCAGCATGCTCGCCAACGCGCCGATAAAGGCGGCGATGGGCAGGGTCAGCAGGCCGACGATTTCACCCACATGCAGCACCACGATCACCGCGCCCAGGGTGGCGCCGGAGGTCACGCCGAGCAGGTGCGGGTCGGCCAGCGGATTGCGCGTCACTGCTTGCAGCACCGCGCCGATCAAGGCCAGCCCGGCGCCGACCAGGACCCCGAGCAGCATGCGCGGCACGCGGATCAGCCAGACGATATGCTCCTGCCCGGCACTCCAGTCCGCCTCGCCCAGGCCGAGGGTCTTGTGCAGCAGGATGCGCCAGACCACATCCACCGGCACCCGCGCCGAGCCGAAGCCCAGGGACAGCACGCAGGACGCCAGCAGCAACGCGCCGAGGGCAGTCAGCAAAAAGGCATAACGACGATCGATCATGCGCCGTGGAAACCCTTGGCCAGGGTTTGCACCGCTTCGACGTTATCGATGCCCGGCGTGGCCTGCACGTAAGGGATCACGATGAAGCGCTGGTTACGGATCGCATCCACCGATTGCAGGGCCTTGTTGTTGAGCAGGAACTGCTGTTTCTGCTCGGCAGTGACTTCGCTGTAGTCGACGATCACGATCACCTGCGGGTTGCGTTCGACCACGGTTTCCCAGTTGACCCGGGTCCAGCTGGCCTCGACATCGTCGAGGATATTGCGTCCGCCAGCGGCATCGATCAGCGCCTGGGGCATGCCCAGGCGGCCGGAGGTCATGGCGCGGTCTTCGCCGCTGTCGTAGAGGAACACCCGCGGTTTTTCCGTGGGCAGGTCCTGCTGGATCGCGGCGACCTGCTGCTGCATGCCGGCGATCAACTGGTTGGCACGGTCCTGCACATCGAAGATCCGCCCGAGGTTGCGCAGGTCGTTGTAGGTGTCGTCGAGGCTGGCGGCCGGGCGCTTCATCACGAAGGCGCAGGACTCGGTCAGCTCCAGCACATTGATGCCCAGCGGCGTCAGGGTCTGTGGGGTCAGGTCGCCGCCGACGCGCATGCCGTAGTCCCAGCCGGCGAAGAAGAAATCGACATTGGCGTCGAGCAGGGTTTCCACCGACGGGTACTTGGCCGCCAGCTCCGGCAGGCCGTCGAGGATGGCCTGCATCTCGGGCGTCACCGCCTTCCAGCCGCTGATGCCGCTGTAGCCGACCATGTGCGACTTGAGGCCCAGGGCGAGCATCATCTGGGTCATGTTGATGTCGTGGCTCAGGGCGTGCTTCGGTGCTTCCTTGAAGGTCACCTCGCGGTTGCAACTGTGGACGGTCAGCGGGTAACGGGTGGCTTCGGCGCAGGCCTGGCTGGCGAGCAGCGACAGGGCCAGGCCGGCAGGGATCAGGCAGTTGAGGGAGACGCGCGGGGTCATGGTTGGGTTATCCAAGTGATTCGTGGGTAGCCGGACAGCGGGTGTCGGTCGACCAGGGCGTCGACGCCGAACACCTCGCGCAGCAGCGTGACCGTCAGCACTTGCTCGGGCGTGCCGCTGGCGACGATGCGTCCGTGATCGATCACATACAGGCGATCGCAGAAGGCGGCGGCCAGGTTCAGGTCGTGGATGCTGGCGAGGGTGCCGATGCCCAGGCGCTTGACCCGTTGCAGCAGCTCCAGCTGGTAGCGCGGGTCGAGGTGGTTGGTCGGCTCGTCGAGGATCAGCAGTTGCGGTTGCTGGGCCAGGGCGCGGGCCAGGATCACCCGCTGCTTTTCCCCGCCGGACAAGGTGGCGAAGGCATGCGCCTCGAAACCCAGCAGGCCCACCGACTCCAGCGCCTGGCGGGCGATGGCGCGGTCGGCGGCGCTGTCGCCGTCGAACAGGCCCTTGTGCGGGGTGCGGCCCATGGCGACCACTTCTGCGACGGTCAGGCCGAAGGCATCGGGAAATTCCTGCAACACCACGGCGATGCGTTGCGCGCACCAGCGCGGCGTCTGCTTCCAGACGTTGTAGTGATCGAGCCGGACTTCGCCCTGGTCCGGCCGGCTGAAGCGATAGCTGCAGCGCAGCAGGCTGGTCTTGCCGCTGCCGTTGGGCCCGATCAGCCCGACGAACTCCCCCGGCGCCACGCGCAGGCTGGCCTCACGCAGCTGGAACTGGTGATGACAGTGGCCCTGGCCCAGGGGTGTCCAGGCCAGGTTGGTGAGGTTCAGCGAGGTCATGCGGTGTCCGTGTGATGCCCTGTAGCCGCTGCCGAAGGCTGCGAAAAGGTCCGCAGGACCTTCCGAGGACCTCAAGAGCGCGTGTGCTGCGTCGGAATGCCGCGCAGACCGATCGCAGCCTTCGGTGGCGGCTACAGGTATTGGTTAAAAGGCGTAATCGGCGGTCACGAAAAACGACCGTGGTTCGCCGAGGATCCATTGCTGGCCCTCATTGTATTGGCTTTGCGCGTATTGCCGGTCGAACAGATTGTTCAGCTGCAAACCGAAGGTGGTATCGCGCAGGGCTTTCCACGACAACACTGCGTCGACCACGGTGTAGCTGGGCAGCTCGTTGCGGTTGGCCAGGTCGGCGTAGCGGGTATCGACATAACGCACCCCGGCACCGGCCCGCAGGTTATCGGTCACCGCCTTGTTCAGCCACAGGTTGGCGGTGCGCCGTGGCACGTCCACCGGGCGATTGCCGCTGCGCGAGACGAACTGGTTGCCGACCTGTTCTTGGAAGTCGTCGTACTCGGCCTTGACGATGGCGGCATTGGCTTGCAGTTGCCAGGCGTGGGGCAGTTGCAGCTCGAGGCTGGCCTCCAGGCCGCGGGACGATTGCTGGCCGACCTGCTGCTTGAGCGTCGGGTTGCCCGGGTCGTCGGTCAGCAGCTTCTTCTTGACGATGTGATAGGCCGCCAGGGTCCATTCGCCGCGCTGGTCCCAGAACATCTGCTTGAGGCCGATCTCGCTCTGCCGGGCGCGGGCCAGGTCGTATTGCTGCTGGCTCGGGCTCAGGGAAATCAGGCCGCCGACGCCGTCGGTGCTGGTGGCGTACTGGCCGTAGAACGAGGTGTCCGGCGTCAGCGCGAACACCAGCCCGGCCTTCCAGTTGTTGCCGGTCAGGGTCTTGTCGCTCTGGCTGCCGTCCACCAGGTTGTCGCGATCCACCTGCACGTAGTCGCGGCGCACGCCGGTCACCAACGACCAGCGCTCGCTCAGTTGGGTACGGTTTTCGGCGAAGGCCGACATCTGTTTGGTGGTGCTCTGGAATTGCGGGCGATAGGCCGAGGCGCTGTCGAAGCGGCCCTTGTCCGGGTGTTGCAGATCCAGCGGCTGGCCATCCGGCAGCGCATCCTTGAACGGCGAGTTGCTGTTGAGCTGGAAGCGGATGCGGTTGTAGTCGACTCCGGCCAGGGTCTGGCTGTCGAGGCCGAACAGGCTGTGCTTGAAGGTGAAGGTCTGGCGATCGCCGACCTGCTCCTGCTGGTGCTTGATGGCGAAATTGCCGCTGCGCAGAAGCTGCTGGCCGGCGGTGTCCCAGCTGTAGTTTTCGGCGTTCTGCCAGCGGCGCTGGGCCTTGAGGTAATACAGCTCGTTGCTGGCGCTGACGCTGTCGGAAAGCTGCCACTCGCTGGTCAGGCGCGTCCACTGATCGTTGTAGTGCTGCTTGTCGTTGCCGATGTTGTAGTTCTTGTCCCGCAGGCCCTCATGGAAGCGGCCATTGACCAGCGGGGTGCCGAAATCATTCATCGGCTGCTGGTCGCCGTAGTCGTGGGCGAGGGTGAACGCCAGGTCGTCCGTGGCCTGCCAGCGCAGCGCCGCGCTGATGAAGTCGCTGGCGCTGTCGCCGCGATCGATCCAGCCGTTGCTGCGCAGGCGGTTGAGGTTCAGGCGATAGCTCAGGGTGTCGCTCAGCGAGCCGCCGCTGTCGAGGGCTTGCTGCTGGCTGTCGTAGGAACCGTAGCCGAGGCGCAGGTGGTTTTCGATCTCGCCGGCGAAGGGTTTCTTCGGGATCACATTGACCACCGCACCGGTGGCGCCTTCGCCATACAGCACCGAGGCCGGGCCGCGCAGCACATCCACCCGCTCCACCGACCAGGTGTCCACCGGGAAGGTCACGGTGCCCATGCCGCTGTACAGGCGATTGCCGTCGTACAGCTGCATCACCGAACCCTGGCCGGTAAAGCCGCGCGCCGACAACGAAGTGCCGCCGTCGCCGGGCGTGCCGGTGCGGCTGATCCCGGTGCTGCGCGACACCGCGTCCTGCACGCTGCGGTCGCCGCGCTGGCGAATGCGCTCGCCGCTCAGGCTCTCGGTGCTGGCCGGGGTTTGCAGGGCGCTCAGGCCCAGGCGCGAACCGGCGGTGGTCGGGGTGTGCAGGCTGATGTCCTGCGTATCGATGGCAGGCGCGCTGATGGTGCCGGTGGGCAGTATCAGGGGGGCGTCGTCGGCCTGGGCGGAGTGATTCAGGGTCAGCAGGCAGAGGCTGGACGCCAGGAGCTTAGTTGTCGGGCGGTTCATCGGGGCGGCTGAGTCGCTTCTTCGAGAGGGTTACCCGCAGCATGGGCGGCTGCGGGTATGGGATCTTACACTTTAATGTTACAAAGTAACATTATGTGTGTCGTAAATTGAACCGACAGCAGTCTACAGATCCCTCTAAACCGCGCATCTCGCCTGATTCATGATGAAGATGAGGCTGATTCAGTCGAGCGGTTCCAGCGCGACAACAGCACGCGATCCAGCAGCCACACGGCCACCAGCGAGGCCCCGACCAGGGGAAAGGCCACGGCCAGCGCCAGCATGATCGCCATCGCGGTTTTCCATTTCGGCAGGTCATGGCGCAGCGGCGGTACACCGAGGCGCCCCTGAGGACGACGCTTCCACCAGATCACCAGGCCACTGACGGCGCTCAGCAGAATCATCAGGCAGATCAGCAGCACCACGATCTGGTTGAACGGGCCGAACATCTTGCCTTCGTGCAGCATCACCCCGACTTCGGTGGCGCGGGCGACGTTGCTGTACTGCTGCCAGCGCACATCGGCCAGGACCTTGCCGGTGTACTGGTCGACATGCAGGGTGGCGTCGTTGCGCGGGTCGTCGGCGAACACGGCGATGGTGAACACGCCGCTGGCGCTGGTCGGCAAGGTGATGCTGTAGCCGGCTTCGACCTGGCGCTGGGTGGCGATGTCCTGCACCTGCTGCAGGCTGACCGTGGGCGCCGCCGGGCCTTCGTGCGCGGCGCCGTGGGCCATGTGTTCGGCATGGTCGCCGGACATCGGCAACGGTGTGTTCTCCATGGCCCAGGGCACGGTCTGGCGGCTGGCGGTGTTGAGCTCGCCGGCCTGCTGGTCGGACTTGGGCACGTCGTTCCACATCGTCGCCGGGAAGCGATTCCACAGCTCGGCGTATTGCTTGCCCCAGAAGCCGGTCCAGGTCATCCCGCTGAGCAGCATCACCAGCAGGAACGCCGCGCCCCAGAAGCCGACCACGGCGTGCAGGTCGCGCCACAGCACACGGCCGCGGCTGCTGAACCGCGGCCACAACACCCCGGCCGAAGACTTGCCGCGCGGCCACCACAGGTACAGCCCGGACACCACCAAGACGATGCCCCAGCCCGCGGCCAGTTCCACCAGGCGGTCGCCGAGGGTGCCGATCATCAGCTCGCCATGAATGGCCCGGGCGATGGCTTGCAGATTGTTCTTGGCGTCTTGCTCGCCAAGGATATTGCCGTGGTAAGGGTCGACGAACACATTGAGTTCGCCACCTTCCTTCTGCACCACGAACTGCGCGCTGCGTCCGGCTTCGAGCGGCGGCAGGTACTGTTTGACATGGCCCTGGGGATACGCGGCCCGGACCCGCTGGAGTTGTTCATCGGCGCTGAGCATGTGGTGCCCCGCCGGCACCTGCAGCAGATGGCCGTACATCAGCGGGTCGAGCTGGGGTTTGAACAGGTAGATGATCCCGGTCAGGGACAGCATCACCATGAAAGGGGCCACGAACAGCCCGGCGTAGAAATGCCAGCGCCAGGCCAGGTTGTAGAAAGACACTTTCGGTTGGCTCATCAGGGAACGCTCCGCATGGGCAATTACTCTCTGTAGCCGCTGCCGATAGGCTGCGATCGGCCGGAACGGCCGCAACGTACTCAATAGCGCTGAAGGCCTTCGGCCTTATCGCAGCCCTTCGGCAGCGGTTCCATTTGTTGTTGTGTTTAGAAGCTCAGATCCACCTTGGTCCAGAGCGTGCGCCCCGGTTCGTTGATGGCTTGCGGGTCATTGGCCGGGTAGCCGAACCCGGCGTTGCCGGCCAGGTTCAGGTGCTCGGCGTAGGCCTTGCCGAACAGGTTGTCGACGCCGGTGCTGACCTTCAGGTTCTTGTTGATCCGATAGGCGCCGTTGAGCGAGAACACGCCGAAGCCGCCGCTCTTGCCGAAGTCCTTGCCGACCACGTTGCCTTTGTTTTCATCGATGCGGTTCTGCGCCGCCACCACTCGCCACAGGGCGCCTGCGCTCCAGTTGTCCGCGCTGTAGGTCAGGCCGAAACGCGCGTCCAGCGGCGGCATCTGCGGTAGCGGCGAGCCGTCGCTGCTGTTCTTGCCCCAGGCGTAGGCGAGGGTGGCGTCGGCCTTCCAGTTGTCGGTCAGCTTGTAGGCCGCGCCGAGTTCGCCGCCCATGATGCGGGCGTCGATGTTCTCGGCTTGCGAGGTCATGCCCATCATCCCCGGGCGGTAGTTGAACAGGATGTAGTCGCGTACCTGGCCGATGTAGCCCGAGGCCCAGGCTTCCAGTTCCGCGGTCTTGTATTGCAGGCCGAAGTCGAGCTGCGTGGTTTTTTCCGGCTTGATCGAATCGAAGGCGTTGACCGATCCGGCCGGGCCCATTTTCGGCGAGAACAGCTCCCAGTAATCCGGGAAGCGTTGCGCGTGGCCGAGGCCGGCGTAGACCGTGGTCGGGCTGTCGGCCAGGTCATGCTCGTAGCGGATGAAACCGCTGGGCAGGGTGTCGGCGCGGGTATCGCCGGCGGTCGGGTTGGGCCGGGCCATCATTCCGGAACCGATGCTCTGGCGGTAGTCCTTGGCCGAGGCGCGGTCCACTCGGGCGCCGCTGATCAGCCGGTCGCGGTCGGCGGCGTACCAGGTCAGCTCGCCGAACGCGCCGTAGTTATGGAAGTCGGCGTCCTTGGTGCGCGGCTGGTCCTTATAGGTGTCGATACCCATGGCGCTGCGTTGGCGATGCTCGTTGGTCTGCGCATCGATACCGCTGATCAACTGCACATCGGCCCAGCGCCAGGTGGCCTTGATCCGCGCGCCGAGGGTGCGGCGGTCGACGTTGCTGGCCATGGGGCCGGCCATCATCCCGGTGCCGGACGGCGTGCGCAGGCTGTAGTTGTCCATCACGTGGTCGGCGTAGTTGTAGTAGACCTGCGCCTCGACCTTATCCAGCACCTCGCCGATATTGGAGCGCTCGAAACGCAGGCCCAGGCTTTCCCGCTTGAACTGCGAACCGTCCATGCCGCGCCCGGCGTAACGCGCTTCGCCGTCGCCCTTGCCGGCGGTAAGCTCCAGCAGGGTGTCGGCGTCCGGGGTCCAGCCCAGGGCCACGTCACCGTTCCACTTGTCGTAGCGCGACGGCACGGTGTCGTTGTTGCCGTCCTTGTAGTCGTCGGAATGGGCCTGGTTGCCGATCACCCGCACGTAACCCAGCGGTCCGCCGGCGGCGGCATCCACCACCTTGTCGAAGCGGCCGTTGGAGCCGGCCAGGACGCTGGCGTTGACCCGGGAGCCCAGCTCGCCGAAGTTTTCCGGCTCGCGGTCGAAGAGGATGGTCCCGGCCGAAGCGCCCGGCCCCCAGAGCACGGTTTGCGGACCCTTGATCACCGTCAGCTTGTCGTAGGTTTCCGGCGAGATATAGGAGGTCGGCGCGTCCATGCGGCCAGGGCAGGCGCCGAGCATCATGCCGCCGTTGGTGAGGATGTTCAGGCGCGAGCCGAACATGCCGCGCAGCACCGGGTCGCCGTTGGTGCCGCCGTTGCGCACCAGGGCGAAGCCGGGGATGGTCTTGAGGTAGTCGCCGCCATCGCTGGCCGGGACCGGCTGGCGCGGATCCTTGGGGTTGGTGACCACGGTCAGCGGTGAGCTGGGGGCGATAGCGGTGATCACCGTCGGGCTCAGTTCTTCGCCGTGCTGGCTGTGATCCACCGGTTGTTCGGCCGCCAGGGCCAGCGGCGTGAGCAGGGCGCCGCAGAGCAGGGCGATGGCGTGGTTGAAACGTACGCGAGGTTCGTTCAGGGCAAAGGTAGCGGGGGCCTGGGCGGAGCACAGGCGAGTGTCAGCAGAAAACCTGGACATAAAGGTTCCATCAATCATTTCGTAAACAACACGGCCAGCAGCCTGCGGCTGTCTTTTCTACAGTCGGCCGGGTGAAGTGCGGTTGAGGGGTTTACGCAATGACAGGTGGCGCGCGGGTCCGGGCGCCGGGGAACACCGTCTGCCGGGCATGGCCCAGGCGCGGTGAGGGGGTGAGGAAGTGGCTGGACGGTGAACTGTCGAGCGCTGTGAACGACAGGCTGCCAGGCAGTGCCGGGCAGTTGAACAGCAGGCTGCAGTAACCGCATTTTTCCCAGAGCGCATGGTGTTCGCCCTGGACCTTGCCGTGCTCCGCGCCGTGAGGGTTTTCACCGTGGCAGCCGGGCTCGCCCATGTTCATGTCCGTCGACATGGACAGGTTCATCGGCATGGCCTGATCCATCGGCATCGACTGGGAAATCAGTGGACCGATAAAGATCATCAGCATGGCGAACAGGCTGATCCAGCTGCCGCGCCGTACTTTCAGGGGCGTGCGCACGGATCGCCGGGTGCCAGGCGAGCGCAAGGCGTTCACGGTAACGATGGCCGGGGCTTATTGGGCGTGCATGTGTTCCTGGTTGCCCACGGGCGCCTGCTTCTGCACTGCCGCCTCGACCGTGATGTCGCCGGATTTCTCGAAGTGCAGGGTCAGCGGGAAGCGCTTGCCGTCGCTGAGCAGGCTGCGGTCTTTGAGCTCCAGCAGCATCACGTGATAGGCCATGGGGGCGAAGGTGACGGTCGCGCCTGGGGCGATCGCCACGTTGGGCACCTGCTGCATTTTCATCAGGTCGCCCTGCTGCACGTGTTCATGCAGCTCGGCCTTGCCCGAGATCGGCGAGTCGACGCCGAGCAGGCGGTCGGCATTCTTGCCGGTGTTGTGAATGACGAAATAGGCCGCCACCGTCGGTGCGTTGGGCGGCAGCTCCTGTGACCAGGGGTGGGCAATCTGCAACTCGCCAGCCTGGTATTCATGGGCGGTGGCAAAACCAGCGGGCAACAGCAGGGCGGCCAGCAGCAGGGCTTGCAGGGCCTGTACGGATTTCAACATGGCAGTTCTCCAGAACGATTCGACACGCAGATCAATTGCGAGGTGGAATCAGACCAGAGGTGAAGCGCGGGGATTGAGGCTCGGCCATTGCTGGCGTGGCGTGGGCATGACCAGCGCGGGTGGCGCGACGCTGCGGTTGGACTCGAAACGGGCGAAATACAACTGCGGCGCATGGCCTGGCAGGGCGACCAGGGGCGCCGAGCCGGAACAGCACCAGCAGTGCTGCATCGTGGAGTGATCGTCGTTCTGCGGGGCTTGCTGTTCCAGCTTGCCCAGGGAGATCGCCACCAGCTTGGTGCCGCTGGAGGAACAGAAGCTGCCCCACAACAGTTGCTCGGCAGGTGCTCGATCGGTCTGCTGCATGGCTCCCGAAAGCGGCATGGCAAGCATGTTGAACAGCACTGCGAAGCAGGCGATCCAGGCAAATGCGAGCCGTTGTCGGGACATGGTGACGATCCGTCAGGTTGAGCGAACAGGGGGGTATTTAGCCTGATCGCTGTGGATAAGTAAAAAGGCGCCGTGCGGTGTGGTGTCGCAGAGCCACCTGGATTGGCCGTTCCTCAGTGAGCCGGTACCGCGCGGACCTCGATGGCCACGCCGAGCTTGGCGCGGATGGCGGCGAAGATCGCGGCCAGGTTGTCCATGCTCGGGTTGCCGCTGGCGGACAGCATGCGATGCAGGCTCTTGCTGGGCTTGGCGGTCTCGCGGGCCAGGGCTTCGAAGCCGACGGTGGCGTTGACCAGGTCGCGCAGAATGATCCGCGACATCTCCGGTTCGCCGTTGAGAAACAGCGTAGCAGCCTCGTCCAGCAGCGCCTGGGAAAACGCCGGGTCGCGCTCGGCGCGTTCGGCAATGCTGTGCTTGAAGCTTCGAGTCAGTGCCATGGGTGTCACCTCGTTTTCAGTTCGGCCTTCTTGCGGTGATGGAATTCGGCGATCAGTTTCTTCGCCTGCCTGATGTCGGCCTGCTGGGTGGACTTGTCGCCACCGCCAAACAGGATTACCAGGTGCCGGCCTTCCTGGATCAGGTAGATCCTGTAGCCGGGGCCCAATCGATGCGGTATTCGCCAAGCCCGTCGAACCACTTGATGTTGGATGTGTTGCCCATTTCCAGGCGCAGCAGCGCGGTGGAAACCTTGACGGCTGCCTGGGTATCCAGCGTTTCGAACCAGCGACCGAAGGGGCTGCGCTGGTTCTCTTGCTGGTATTCCTCGACTGTGATCATCGCCGGCCTTAAAGGTAACAAATAAGTTACTATATGGGTAGGCCTTTGATCGTGCCGCAAAGCCTGTCCGTGGCCAACGCTGCAAGTGTTTCCTCTGTCTTCAATACGCGAAGGTCCCGTGGCGCGGCGGCCAGGGCTGCGTCCTACCGTTCAGCGGGGGACTTGGTAACTCGATGTATCGGCCGGGTTTTGCGCGGCCAGGCGGTCAGCGCAGGGCCTGGAGCAACTCGCCCAGGTCATGGAATTCCCGATCGACGGCTGGCAACGACGGCCGCTGCAGGATCAGCACCGGTACCCCACGCTCGCGCGCCACTTCCAGCTTGGGTTCGGTGGCGCTGCTGCCGCTGTTCTTGCTGATCAGCACGTCGATACGGCGGCGTTCGAACAGCTCGCGTTCGCTGTCGATCAGGAAGGGGCCGCGTGCGCCTATCACTTCGCACCGGTCATTGCCGGGGTACGGGTCGAGGGCGCGCAGGGTCCAGAACTGCCCGGCGGGGATCTCATGCAGATGCTGCAAGGGCTCGCGGCCCAGGGTGAACAGCGGGCGCTTGAAGGGTTCGAGTGCCTGGACCAGTTCGGCCCAGTCGCGGACTTCGCGCCAGTCGTCGCCGGCCTGCGCCTGCCAGGCCGGTCGGCGCAGGGCCCAGCAGGGGATGCCACACAGATGCGCGGCCGTGGCGGCGTTCTGGCTGATTTGGGCGGCATAGGGATGAGTGGCGTCCAGCAGCAGCTCGATGCCTTGCTCGCGGATGAACCGGGCCAGGCCCTCGGCGCCGCCGTAGCCGCCGACCCGCACCTGGCAGTCCAGGTCTGCGGGCACGCGCCCGATGCCCGCCAGGCTATAGATGTGCTCCGGCCCCAGGGTCCGGGCGATGGCCAGGGCCTCGGTCACGCCGCCCAGCAGCAGTATGGGTTTCATCGAAAAGCTCCGGCATGGCCGACGATGCCGCCCTGGCGATCGATGGCGAAGACTTCGACCTGGACCTGTGGCGGCACCACGCTGCGCGCGAAATCCAGGGCGTGCTGGCACACCGCGTCGCCCAGGGCGATGCCGGCGGCGCTGGCCATGGCCAGCGCCTGCTGGCTGGTGTTGGCGCCACGGATGGCGTTTTGCAGCGTTTGGTCGGCGCCGACCGCCGCGGCCCACTCGGCCAGTTGCGGCAGGTCGATGCTGGAGTGGCGGCTGTGCAGGTCCATGTGCCCGGCCGCGAGCTTGCTGATCTTGCCGAAACCGCCACACAGGCTGAGCTTGTCCACCGGCACTTTGCGCAGGTGCTTGAGCACGGCGCCGACAAAGTCGCCCATTTCGATCAGGGCGATTTCCGGCAGGTCGTAGACGCGGCGCATGGTGTCTTCGCTGGCGTTGCCGGTACAGGCGGCGATGTGCAGGTAGCCGTTGGTCTTGGCGACATCGATGCCCTGGTGGATCGAGGCGATATAGGCCGCGCAGGAAAACGGCCGCACGATGCCGCTGGTGCCGAGGATCGACAGGCCGCCGAGAATGCCCAGGCGCGGGTTCATGGTTTTCAGCGCCAGGGCTTCGCCATCCTCGACGTTGACCGTGACCTCGAAGCCGCCCTGGTAACCCTGTTCCCGGGCCAGGGTTGCCAGGTGTTCGCTGATCATCCGGCGCGGCACCGGATTGATCGCCGGCTCGCCCACACCCAGCACCAGCCCCGGGCGGGTCACGGTGCCCACGCCTTGGCCGGCGATGAAGCGAATGCCGCTGTCCGGGCTCAGGCGGACCTGGGAATAGAGCAGGGCGCCGTGGGTCACGTCGGGGTCGTCGCCGGCATCCTTGATCGTGCCGGCTTCGGCGCCGGTGTCGGTGAGGCGGCAGAATTCCAGGCGCATCTGCACCTGCTTGCCCTTGGGCAGGACGATCTCCACGGCGTCGCTGCTGGCGCCGCCGAGCAACAGGCGCGCCGCCGCCAGGCTGGTGGCGGTGGCGCAGCTGCCGGTGGTCAGGCCGCTGCGCAGCGGGGCCGGTTGTTCCGCCGTTTCTTCACGCATGCCGCGCGGCCTTGTGCAGGCGCGAGCTTGCTCGCGATAGCGTCCGCCAGACGGACCGCGTGGTCTGGATCGCGAGCAAGCTCGCTCCTACAGGGGAGGGCAGGGTGCTCATAGCGGTTTGACGAGGTCGAGCAAGGTAATGGGCAGGGCCTGGCGCCAGGTGTCGAAGTCCCCCAGCGGCAGGGCCTGGGCGACATGGATGCGGGTCAGCTCGCCGCCATGCCGTTCGCGCCAGGCCATCAGGGTCGTTTCGCTTTGCAGGGTCACGGCGTTGGCCACCAGCCGGCCACCGGGCTTGAGCCGGGCCCAGCAGGCGTCGAGCACGCCGGGGCGGGTCACGCCGCCGCCGATGAAGATCGCGTCCGGGGCTTCCAGGCCATCCAGCGCCTGGGGCGCGCTGCCGCGAACCAGTTGCAGGCCGGGCACGCCGAGGGCGTCGCGGTTGTGTTCGATCAGTTGCTGGCGGCCTGGGTCGGCTTCGATGGCCAGGGTCCGGCAGCTGGGGTGCGCGCGCATCCACTCGATGCCGATCGAGCCGCTGCCGGCGCCGACATCCCACAACAGTTCGCCAGGCACAGGGGCCAGGCGAGCCAGGGTAATGGCGCGGACGTCGCGCTTGGTCAGCTGGCCGTCATGCTGGAAGGCCGAGTCGGGCAAGCCGGCCAGGCGCGACAGGCGCGGCGTATTGGGCTCGGCCAGGCATTCGATGGCTACCAGGTTGAGGTCGGCGATGGCCGGGTCGCTCCAGTCGTTGGCGGTACTGTCGGTCCGTCGTTCGGCCTCGCCGCCCAGGTGCTCGAGCACGCTGAGACGGCTCGGGCCGAAGCCGCGTTCGCGCAGCAGCGCGGCGATGGCCGAGGGGCTGAGGCCGTCATTGCTCAGGACCAGCAGGCGCACGCCGCTGAACAGCTGGGCGCTGAGGGCGGCCACGGGGCGGGCGACCACCGAGAGCGTCACCACCTCTTGCAGCGGCCAGCCCAGGCGCGCGGCCGCCAGTGAATAAGAGGAAGGCGAGGGCAGGACGTGCATTTCTTCCTGAGCCACCTGCCGCGCCAGGCTGGCGCCGACGCCGAACAGCATCGGGTCGCCGCTGGCCAGCACGCACACCGGCTCGCCGCGCTTGGCCAGCACCGGCTCCAGTGAGAAAGGGCTCGGCCACAGTTGCCGCTCGCCGCGGATGCACACCGGCAACAGGTCCAGTTGCCGCTGGCCGCCGACGATCCGTGAAGCGCCCATCAGGGCCCGCCGGGCGTTCTTGCCCAGGCCCTTGAAGCCGTCTTCACCGATTCCCACTACTGTCAGCCAGGGCGACATCGCTATTCCTCGAGGGTAAAACCTGTTCTTCCGACAGGCAGGCTTTTCATGCCTTCGGACAAAGCAGGCATAATACCGCGCCTTCGCCCGCGAAGCGCCTTTCCCACACAGCCGGTCACCCCCTTGAACGAACGTCCGATGTCCACCGCCTTACGCCCCTCGGCCTGTCCGGGGTTGCTGCGTATCGTCCCGGCGCTGGACGGCGGTATCTGCCGGATCAAGCTGGCCGGCGGGGCGATCAGCGCCGCCCAGGCCCGCGCGGTGGCTGCTGCGGCCGAGCGTTATGCCGGCGGGGTGATCGAGGCGACCAACCGCGCCAACCTGCAGATTCGCGGGATCGGCGCCGAGCATCAGGCGCTGATCGCCGATCTGCTGGCCGCCGGCCTGGGACCGACCACCGCGGCCGGTGATGACGTGCGCAACCTGATGCTCAGCCCCACGGCCGGGATCGACCGCACGATGATCCTCGACACCCGTCCCCTGGCCGGGCAGATTCTCGCCACTGTGCAAAGCCATCCGCGCTTTCATGAGTTGTCGCCCAAGTTCGCCGTGCAACTCGACGGCGGCGAGGCCCTGGCCATGCTGGAGCATCCCCATGACCTGTGGCTCTCGGCGTTCGAAGGCGCGGGCGAGCCCTGGCTGGCCTTCGGTCTGGCCGGCTGCCCTGGGGACCGGCCCCTGGCCAGCGTGGCGCTGGAGGATGGGCTGGCCCTGGTGGTGGCGGTGCTGGAGCTGTTCCTCGACCTGGCCCGCCCCGAACAGACCCGCATGCGCCAGCTGTTGACGGAGCACTCGGCGGCCGCGCTGCTGGCGCAGGTGTCCGCGCGCTTGTCGGGGCCGGTAATCAGGGTGGGCGATTGGCAGCGCGTGGCCCCTTCCGAGCCGCTGCATATCGGCACTTATCCACAGCGGCAACCGGGCCAGGTCTATGTCGGTGCCGTCACGCCCCTGGGGCGGCTGGCCCCGTCGATGCTGCGCGGCGCAGCGCAGCTGGCCGAGCAATGGGGCGACGGCAGCCTGAGGTTCACCCCCTGGCAGAGCCTGTTGCTGCCAAATCTGCGGGCCGAAGACGCAGTTGAAGTCACACATCACCTGCAGCAGCTGGGTTTTCTCTGCTCGCCAGAGCAGCCCCTGGCCCACCTGATTGCCTGCACCGGTTCCAGCGGCTGCGGCAAGGCCCTGGCCGACACCAAGGGTGACGCGCTGAAGCTGGCCGCCTTGCTCCAGCGCCACGGCCATCAGCTGGACGTGCACCTGTCCGGCTGCTCGCGTTCCTGCGCCGCCGCCCATGTGGCACCGGCTACCTTGCTGGCCGTCGCACCCGGTCGTTACGACCTCTATTTTCGCGATGCCGCGCAGCCGGGTTTCGGCACGCTGCACGCACGCAACCTTTCCCTTGAAGCGGCCGGCGCATTGCTCGATGCCCGCCCACGGAGCAACACCCATGATTGATTACATCCGCGACGGTCAGGAGATCTATCGCAACTCCTTCGCGATCATTCGCGAGGAGGCCAGGCTCGATCGCATCCCCGCGGACCTGGAAAAGCTCGCGGTGCGGGTGATCCATGCCTGCGGCATGGTCGATGCCATCGACGGCCTGCAGTTCTCCGAAGGCGCGGGCCAGGCCGGGCGCGCTGCCCTGGCGGCCGGCGCGCCGATTCTCTGCGATGCGCGCATGGTGGCCGAAGGCATCACCCGCGCCCGTCTGCCGGCGAACAATCAGGTGATCTGCACCCTGCGCGACGAAAGCGTGCCGGAGCTGGCCCGCGAGCTGGGCAACACCCGCTCGGCGGTGGCCCTGGAGCTGTGGCGGCCGTACCTGGAGGGCAGCGTGGTGGTGATCGGCAACGCCCCGACCGCGCTGTTCTACCTGCTGGAAATGCTCGACGCCGGCGCGCCGAAACCGGCGCTGATCCTCGGTTTCCCGGTAGGTTTCGTCGGCGCGGCCGAGTCCAAGGCGATGCTCGCCGCCGACAGCCGCGGCGTGCCTTTTGTGATCATGCAAGGTCGCCTGGGCGGCAGCGCCATGGCCGCCGCCGCCGTCAACGCCCTGGCCACGGAGATCGAATGATGCAGCAACCTGGACGTTTGATCGGCCTGGGCGTCGGCCCCGGTGATCCGGAACTGATTACCGTCAAGGCCCTGCGCCTGCTGCGCGAATCGCCGGTGGTGGCGTACTTCGTCGCCAAGGGTAAAAAGGGCAATGCCTTCGGCATCATCGAAGCGCACCTGCAAGGCGCGCAGACCCTGGTGCCGCTGGTCTACCCGGTGACCACCGAAGTGCTGCCGGCGCCGCTGTCCTACGAGCAAGTGATCAGCGACTTCTATGACAGCGCCGCCGAAGGCTTGGCCGAGCATCTGGACGCCGGCCGCGACGTGGCGGTGATCTGTGAAGGCGACCCGTTCTTCTACGGCTCCTACATGTACCTGCACGACCGCCTGGCCGAGCGTTACCCGGCCGAAGTGGTGCCGGGGGTGTGCTCGATGCTCGGTGGCGCCTCGGTGCTGGGTGCGCCGCTGGTGTATCGCAACCAGAGCCTGTCGGTGCTCTCCGGCGTGTTGCCCCATGACGAACTCAAGCGCCGCCTGGCCGATGCCGACGCGGCGGTGGTGATGAAGCTGGGGCGCAACTTCCCCAAGGTGCGCCAGGTGCTCGAAGAGCTGGGCCTGGCCGAGCGCGCGCTGTACGTCGAGCGCGCGACCATGGCCAACCAGAAGATCGTGCCGCTGGATGAAGTGCAGCCGATGTCCTCGCCGTATTTCTCGTTGATCATCGTGCCCGGTGAAAGGTGGCAAGGTTGATGGCCCGTCCCGCACCGGCCATCGTCATCCTTGGCCAAGGCAGCCTGGCGACTGCGCGCAAACTTCAACAGCTGTACCCGGACGCGCTGATCCACGGCCTGGCCGAACGGGTCGAGGGCGCCGACCGCCCGTACCAGGAGTTCGGCGCGACCCTGCGTCAGCTGTATCAACAGGACACGCCGATCATCGCCCTGTGCGCCGCGGGCATCGTCATCCGCACCCTGGCGCCGCTGCTGCTGGAGAAGGGCGCGGAGCCGCCGGTGCTGGCCGTGGCCGAAGACGGCAGCGCCGTGGTGCCGTTGCTCGGTGGCCTGGGCGGAGTGAACGTCATGGCCCGGGAAATCGCCGCCGGCCTGGGTGTGGCGGCGGCCATCACCACCAGCGGCGAGCTGCGCTTCGGCACCTGCCTGCTCAACCCACCGAGCGGCTATGCCCTGGGTGATCTGGAGCTGGGCAAGCGTTTCGTCTCCGACCTGCTGGGCGGTGAAAGCGTGCGCATCGAAGGCGCCGCGCCCTGGCTGGCCGAAGCCAAGTTGCCGGAAGACCAACAGGCCCGGCTGACCATTCGCGTCGGCTCCGCCGAGTGCGAGCCATCCGCCAATGAGCTGCTGATCTATCCGCGCAGCGTCCTCATCGCCCTCACCTGTAGGAGCGAGCTTGCTCGCGATAGCGGCCCCGAACTCGCCGCGCATCTGCGAGCCGCCCTGCACACCGCCAAAATCGCCGTGCAGTCCGTCGCTTGCCTGCTGGCCGCCGATACCGAGATGGCCAGCCCGGCCTTGCGCGAAGCCGCCGCCGAGCTGGGCGTATCTTTGCGTTTCGCCCCGGCCGCCAGCAGCGTGGCCGAACTGGCGCAACAGGCTGTGCCGCAACTGTTGCCGCCGCTCAGCGTGGGTGAAGACATCGCCATTGCCGTGGCCAGCCAGCCGCTGGACCCGCAGCGGATCGGCCGCCCCCGTGGCCGCCTGGCGGTGATCGGCCTGGGCCCTGGCGCCGCCGAACTGATGGTGCCGGCGGTGAAAGCCGAACTGGCGCGGGCCAACGATATCCTCGGCTACGAAACCTATGTGCGCATGGCCGGCCCGTTCCGCGCCGACCAGGTCATGCACTGCACCGACAACCGCGAAGAAATGCAGCGTGCCCGCCACGCCTTCGAGCTCGCGGCCCAAGGCCGTTCGGTGGTGGTGGTGTCCTCCGGCGACCCGGGGGTTTTCGCCATGGCCGCGGCGGTGCTGGAAGCGTTGCACGAGTCCAGCGAGCCGAGCTGGCATCAGGTCGAGCTGGAAGTCCTTCCCGGGGTTTCCGCTTCCCTGGCTACCGCCGCACAGGCTGGCGCGCCCCTGGGGCATGATTTCTGCGTGCTGTCGCTGTCGGACAACCTCAAGCCCTGGGCAATCATCGAGAAGCGCCTGGACCTGGCGTCCCAGGCCGACCTGGCCTTGGCGTTCTACAACCCGATCTCGCGCTCGCGCCCTTGGCAACTGGGGCGCGCGCTGGAGATCGTGCGCCAGCACCGCACTGCGGACACGCCGGTGGTGCTGGGGCGGGATATCGGGCGTCCGGGGCAGACGTTGCGGGTTATCACCCTGGGCGAGCTGACGCCGGAGCAGGTGGATATGCGGACCATGGTGTTGGTGGGGTCATCCACGACCTGTGTGTTTCCCAAGGTTGGAGGGGGGGAGTGGGTGTATACGCCGAGGTGGTACGGGCAGAAACCTTAGGCAACTTCGAACCGCTGTAGGGGCGAGGCTTGCCTGCGATGGCGTCTGTGCTGACGCTGCATTTTTTGGACGGTGTATATATCCGTTGCTGCGGTAACGGCCACTTAGGGTTCCGCCCTTACGGCGGGTCACTTTTTTTCAAACGCCAAAAAAAGTAACCAAAAAACGCTTGCCCCTGCGTACGGCCTTCGCTGCGCTCAGGTTCCCTCGCTCCGGCGTCCATCAGGGGGCATCGACTCCGGTCGGCTTCGCTTCGACCTCCATACGATGTCCTCGACTGCGTCGAGGGGCGCTGCGCGCCATCCCCCTGATGAACGCCTCCGCTCGGCCTCCCGATGGGGCGGGTAGATCAAGATCAAAAGCCGGGCGCGACCTACCGGTCGGCGCTAAACCCTGTAGCCGCTGCCGAGCCTGCGAGGCTGCGATCGACCCCGCAGGGGGCGCAGGGATTTTGAAACCGCTGGAGGACCTTCGGTCCTATCGCAGCCTCGCAGGCTCGGCAGCGGCTACAGGAAGCGTGGGGGCCGTCAGAGGGAAAGAATGGCAACACATTGAGGGTTGTCGCAGTTTTTTTGCGAAGCCATAGTTGCCCGGTCGCCGACGCATCGGCGGCCGATCTTAGCCGGTCGGAAAGCGAGCCTATGAATGCAGAAATGCTAACCATGGAGCTTCCCAATGACCGAGTTCATCCCCCTACAAAGCAATCTCACCCCCACCCCAATTTTCCACCTCGACCGCAACGCACCCGCAGCCGATCTGCATGGCGGCGCGGTGCAGCGCATCAAGGCCTCGCGCGATCTGATGCACAGCCTCAATTGCCTGAGTGTCAAAGGCGTGGGCGACCAGGATCTGATTCACTTCGTCAACGCCGCCCACCTGTTGCTGCAAGACGGCTGCGACGCGCTGGATGCCTTGCAGTGGCAACTGCAGGCATAAAAAGTCCACTCCAGAAAAAACACGGGCTCACTGTCCCCAGTGAGCCCGCTCGTTCTTGCCGCTTGTAGCTTGCAGCTGCCTCTAGCCTAGATACCCCTTGACCCCGGTAAAGATGATCTGCGCCGCCAGGGCGCAGACGAACAGGCCCATCAGTCGGCTGACGATCTGCAAGCCTTGCTCGCCGAGGATGCGTTCGATGCGGTTGGACAGGTAGAGCACCACGCCGACCGTGAAGCTGGCCAGGGCGATGCTGAGGATCGCGGTGAGTTTGTCGTCCCAGTGCGGCTGGCTGACGCCCATTACCAGCAGGGCGCCGATGGTGCCGGGGCCGACGGTCAGGGGGATGGTCAAGGGCACTATGGTCACGTCCTGCTGCACGTTGTCGGTCTGGATCGCCGACTTGCCCTGGGCCATGCCCAGTGCCGAGATGAACAACACGCTACCGGCGCCGATGCGGAAGGCGTCCACGGTGATGCCGAACACATTGAAGATCACCCGTCCGAACAGATACAGCAGCACGCTGGAGGCCAGGGTCGCCAGGGCGACGTTCCACGCCAGGCGCCGACGCTCCTTGCTGGAGTAGCCGCGAGTCAGGCTGATGAAGCAGGACAGGACGAAGAAGGGGCTGTAGAGCACCAGCATCTTCAGGTACACGCTGAACAGCACATGGAGCATGGCGCAAACTCACAGCGAGGGAGGGCGAGCGGAGTTTAACAGGCGTTTGCCGGACTGTCGGCTCAGGACGGTTGCGCCGTGGTGCGGTTCTGCTGATCGCGCTGCGCCACCCAGTGTTCGATCAGTTCGCGCAGTTGCGACAGCTCCACAGGCTTGGCCATGTGCCCGTCCATGCCGGCCTGCCGCGCGCGCTCCTTGTGCTCGGTGAGGATGTGCGCGGTCAGCGCCACCACCGGCGTGCGCACGCGCTGGTTGCCGACTTCCCAGGCCCGCAGTTGCTGGGTGGCGGAGAAACCGTCGAGGATCGGCATTTCGCAGTCCATCAGCACCAGGTCGTAGCGCTGGGCCTTCATCGCTTGCAGGGCTTCTTCGCCGTTGCTCGCGGTATCGGGCTGCAGGTTGAGCTTGCCGAGCATGCCGCGAATCACCTTGGTGGAGATGCTGTTGTCCTCGGCGACCAGGATGCGGAAGTCACTCGGCACCTTGACCGGCACCGCAACCCCGCTCAGCGAATGGGGCTGATGGGGGACCAGTTGGCCCTTGTTGCGCTGGGTCAGCTCGTCGGCCAGGGTGGTCTTGAGGGTGTAGCCGGCCACCGGTTTGGCGAGAATGCGCTTGACCCCGGCGTTGCGCGCGATGACCTTGCTCGGCGCGTTGCTGATGCCGGTGAGCATGATCAGCAGGATGTCGTGGTTCAGGCTCGGGTCTTCCTTGATCTTGGCCGCCAGTTGCATGCCGGTCATGCCGGGCATGTTCTGGTCGAGCAGCACCACATCGAAGTAGTCGCGCAGGTGCGCCTTGGTGCGCAGCAGGGCCAGGGCTTCCTTGCCCGAAGGCACGGCGCTGACGTTCAGGCCCCAGGCGCTGCATTGCTGCACCAGGACCTTGCGGCAGGTGTCGTTGTCGTCCACCACCAGCACCCGGGCGCCTTGCAGCGGGCCATCCAGGTCGGACGTCGGGTGCTCCAGGCGCTCAGGGTCCAGCGGCAGGGTCAGCCACAGGGTGCTGCCCTGGTTGGCGCTGGTCTTGACCCCGAACTCGCCATGCATCAGCAGGATCAGCTGGCGGGCGATGACCAGGCCGAGATTGCCGCCCAGGCGGGTGCTGGCGAGGAAGTTCTTGCTGTGCAGTTCCGAATGCAGCAGGGCATCGCGCTCTTCGGCTTCCATCGGCTGGCCGCTGTCCTGCACGGCGATGCGCAGGCGCGGTTTGCTGGTGCGCTCGTCCAGCGCGACCACCACCAGGACCTCGCCTTCGTCGGTCTTCTTCAGGGCGTTTTCCAACAGGCTGAGCATGGCCTGGCGCAAGCGCGTCGGGTCGCCGCTGATCACGCGCGGCACCTGCGGCTGGATGAAGCTGATCAGCTCGACGTTCTGCTGCTCGGCCTTGGCGCGGAAAATACTCAGGCAGTCCTCGATCAGTGCATTGAGGTCGAACTGCACGTCGTCCAGCTCGATCTGCCCGGACTCGAGCTTGGAGATGTCGAGGATCTCGTTGATCAGGGTCAGCAGCTCGTTGCCGGCGCTGTGGATGGTCTGCACGTAGTCGCGTTGCTTGACCGACAGTGGCGTGCCCAGCAGCAGCTCGGTCATACCCAGCACGCCATTCATCGGTGTGCGGATCTCGTGGCTAATCTTGGCCAGGAACTCGGCCTTGGCATTGACCTCGGCGTTACTGGCGGCGAGGTCGCGGCTGACGCTGAACTCGTTCTCGGTGATGCTGCGCTGGCGCTCGCCCAGGGCGATGCTCATCGCCAGCCCGCTCAGGCACATGGTTACCAGCAAGGTAATGATCAGGCCCTGGGGCGCGACCATGGTCAGCCCCAGCAACGCTGGCAGCACGATCAACGCACCGATGTTGAAGATGCCCATGCCGGCCACGAAGAAGCGCGCCGGGCGGTAGCCTTTGTGCCAGTGATAACCGGCGATGAACAGCATGCTCAGGCCGACCAGGGCCACCAGGCCGTAGGTGATGAGGTTCAGCGGGAGCGAATCGACGAACAGCAGCAACAGGCTACACAGGCCGACCATCAGGATGTCGACCAGCAGCAGCTTGTTCAGTGGGTGCGGGCCCAGCGGGGCAAAAAAGCGATAGACGAACATCAGCCCGCAAGGGGTGGTCAGCAACAGCGCCAGGTAGGCGCCAGGGGTCTGTATCGCGTGCCAGTCCGGCAGCCAGGGGCCGAACAGGTTGAGCATCAGCGCCAGGCTGAGCATCACCAGGGCTTCGCAGGACGCCAGCCACAGGCTGCTGCGCGAACGGGTGTAGGCGTAGCGCACCAGGTTGTGCAGCATCAGCATGCCCATGCAGCCGAACAGCAGGCCGTACAGCACGCTCTGGCCTTGATTGGCCGCGGTCATGACCGCCGGTTGCAGGGTGATGTAAGGGCGCAACTGATGGTCGGAGACCAGGCGCAGGTAGACATCGAGGGTCTTCTGGTTCTGCGGCAGCGGCAGCATGAAGTCGCTGCTGGGCAAAGGCCGTTCGGCCTGGGGCTGCTGGGTGCCGGAGGTCAGTTGCTCGACCAGGTTGTCGCCGTCCAGCACATACATGTCCAGGCGTGACAGATCGGGCGCGAAGATCCGCAGCAGTTGTTCGTGCTTGCCCGGTTGCAGTTTGAAACGCAGCCATAACGCGCCTCCGGGTTCGGCGGCGGTGATGCGTTCCAGTTCGATCGGGCTGAATTGATTGGTGTAGCGCGGGGAGCGGATATCGCTCAGTTGCAGGTCGGCCTGTTCATCGAGCAAAACGGCCCAGTTACTGCCTTGTGCGGCCTGGGCCGGGATCAAGCAGAGCAGGGTCAGCAGAGTGACGGTGAAACCTATGGCAGTCCTGAGCCAGCGCACGGCGAAATCCCTTCGTAGGTTGATGCCAGATTATAACTATGCGCGGCGCTGGAGCCGTCCGGCAAGGGCCTGGGGCCCTTGCCGGACAGGAAGACAGGATTACTCCTGACTTTCGCCACGCTCGCGGGCAATGGCCCGGTAACCGATGTCTTTGCGGTAGAAGCAGCCTTGCCAATCGATCTTAGCTGCCAGTTGGTAGGCCTGCTGCTGCGCGGCACCCACGCTTTCGCCCAGGGCGGTGGCGCAGAGCACGCGGCCGCCGGAGGTTACCACCTGACCGTCCTTGAGCGCGGTGCCGGCGTGGAAGACTTTGCCTTCCAGTTTGGCGGCCGCGTCCAGGCCTTCGATCACCGCGCCTTTGGCGTAGTCACCAGGATAGCCGCCAGCGGCCAGGACGATGCCCAGGCTCGGACGTGGATCCCATTGCGCTTCGACCTTGTCCAGCGCCTGGGCCAGGGCGGCCTCGACCAGCAGCACCAGGCTCGATTGCAGGCGCAGCATCACCGGTTGGGTTTCCGGATCGCCGAAGCGGCAGTTGAACTCGATGACTTTCGGGTTGCCGGCCTTGTCGATCATCAGGCCGGCGTACAGGAAACCGGTGTAGACGTTGCCTTCGTCGGCCATGCCGCGCACGGTCGGCCAGATCACCTGGTCCATCACGCGCTGGTGCACGTCGGCGGTGACCACCGGGGCAGGGGAGTAGGCCCCCATGCCGCCGGTGTTCGGGCCGCTGTCGCCGTCGCCGACGCGTTTGTGGTCCTGGCTGGTGGCCATGGGCAGCACGTTCTTGCCGTCGACCATGACGATGAAGCTGGCTTCCTCGCCGTCGAGGAACTCTTCGATCACCACGCGCGAACCGGCGTCGCCGAAGGCATTGCCGGCCAGCATGTCGCGCACGGCGTCTTCGGCCTCGCTCAGGGTCATGGCGACGATCACGCCTTTACCGGCGGCCAGGCCGTCGGCCTTGATCACGATCGGCGCGCCTTTTTCCCGCAGATAGGCCAGGGCCGGCTCGATCTCGGTGAAGTTCTGGTAGTCGGCGGTCGGGATCTTGTGGCGTGCCAGGAAATCCTTGGTGAAGGCTTTCGAGCCTTCCAGCTGGGCCGCGCCAGCGGTCGGACCGAAGCAGTCCAGGCCACGGGAGCGGAACAGGTCGACCACGCCAGCCACCAGCGGTACTTCCGGACCGACGATGGTCAGGGACACGTTCTTCTCGGCAAAGTCGGCCAGCTGCTCGAGGGCCAATACGTCGATGGCCACGTTCTCGCACTTGGCCTCGATGGCGGTGCCGGCATTGCCCGGCGCCACGAAGACTTTCTCGACCCGTGGGTCTTGAGCGACTTTCCAGGCCAGGGCGTGTTCACGACCGCCGCTACCAATGATCAGTACATTCATTTCAAAAACCTCGGATGACGCTAATTTGGGGAAGCGCGCAAGCCTGACGTTGTAGCCGCTGCCGCCAGGCTGCGATCAACCGCGAAGCGGTTGCAGGATTTCAGATCGCTGAAGACCCTTCGGGTCTATCGCAGCCTTCGGCAGCGGCTACAGGGGAGGGTGGCGCCCCATTGATGCTTAGTGGCGGAAGTGGCGCATTCCGGTGAATACCATTGCGATTCCGGCTTCGTCGGCGGCGGCGATCACTTCGTTGTCGCGCATCGAGCCGCCTGGCTGGATCACTGCGGTGATGCCGACCTTGGCCGCGTTGTCGATGCCGTCGCGGAACGGGAAGAACGCATCGGACGCCATGACTGCGCCCTGCACTTGCAGGCCGGCGTGTTCAGCCTTGATCGCGGCGATACGGGCGGAGTTCACGCGGCTCATCTGGCCGGCGCCGACGCCGATGGTCTGACGGTTCTTGGCGTAGACGATGGCGTTGGATTTGACGAACTTGGCCACTTTCCAGGCGAAGATCAGGTCGTGGATTTCCTGTTCGGTCGGGGCGCGCTTGGTCACCACTTTCAGGTCGTCGGCGCCGATCATGCCGATATCGCGGCTCTGCACCAGCAGGCCACCGTTGACGCGCTTGTAGTCCCAGGCCGGAACGCGGTCCGCCGACCACTCGCCGCAGGCCAGCAGGCGCACGTTGGCTTTGGCTGCCACCACGGCGCGAGCTTCTTCGCTGACGCTTGGGGCAATGATCACTTCAACGAACTGACGCTCGACGATGGCCTTGGCGGTCTCGGCGTCCAGTTCGCGGTTGAAGGCGATGATGCCGCCGAAGGCCGATTCGGTGTCGGTGGCGTAGGCCAGTTCGTAGGCCTGGCGGATACCGCCTTCGGCGTCCGGGCTCACGGCCACGCCGCACGGGTTGGCGTGCTTGACGATCACGCAGGCCGGCTTGACGAAGCTCTTCACGCATTCCAGTGCGGCGTCGGTGTCGGCCACGTTGTTGTACGACAGTTCCTTGCCTTGCAGCTGGGTGGCGGTGGCGATGCCGACTTCGGCAGGCTTGGCTTCCACGTAGAACGCCGCGCTCTGGTGCGGGTTCTCGCCGTAGCGCATTTCCTGGGCCTTGATGAACTGGCTGTTGAAGGTGCGCGGGAATTCGCTGCGGCCGGAGGTCGAGAGGGTTTCGGCCGCCTGGTTCACGGTGCCCATGTAGTTGGCGATCATGCCGTCATAGGCCGCGGTGTGTTCGAAGGCCTTGAGCATCAGGTCGAAACGCTGGGCGTAGGTCAGGCCGCCGGCCTTGAGGCTTTCCAGCACCTGGCCGTAATCGCTGGCGTTGACCACGATGGCCACGTCTTTGTGGTTCTTGGCCGCCGAACGGACCATGGTCGGGCCGCCGATGTCGATGTTCTCGATGGCGGTCGGCAGGTCGCAGCCCGGCTTGGAGATGGTGGCTTCGAACGGGTAGAGGTTGACCGCTACCAGGTCGATCGGCTTGATGCCGTGCTCGTTCATGATGGCGTCGTCGATACCGCGACGACCGAGGATACCGCCGTGGATTTTCGGGTGCAGGGTCTTCACCCGGCCGTCCATCATTTCCGCGAAACCGGTGTAATCCGCGACTTCCACTGCGGCCACGCCGTTGTCCTGCAGCAGTTTGAAGGTCCCGCCGGTGGAGAGGATCTCCACGCCCAGGGCTTCCAGCTCCTTGGCGAATTCGAGGATCCCGGTCTTGTCGGAAACACTGATCAAGGCGCGGCGGATCGGCAGGCGGGTAGTCTGGTCGGTCATCTCAATTTCCATCAAAAGCAAAGGAGTCAGCAAAAAAGGCGACCGGTTTTACGCGGGCGCCTTTCTGGTTTGATTGAATGCTTACAGCAAATCGTACTGCTTGAGTTTCTTGCGCAGGGTGCCGCGGTTCAGACCGAGCAGCTCGCTGGCCTTGGTCTGGTTGCCCTTGACGTAGTTCATCACGCTTTCGAGCAAAGGAGCCTCGACTTCGGAGAGCACCAGGTTGTACACGTCCGTGACGGCCGCGCCCTCAAGGTGGGCGAAATAATTGTGCAGCGCCTTCTCGACACTCCCGCGAAGGGTCTGGCCTTCTTCGCTCGGCGTATTGAGGTGCTGTTTCAAATTCACGTTGTCGCTCACGGGTGCTGTTCCACTCACTAAAGTCTCGGTCATCATCGTCATGCGGCCACCCCTTCTCCGTCCCCTGTCACCAGGCTCTTGTAACGCTCGGCAAAGAACTCACGAACGTTGGCGCACTGTGCTTCCGTATCTTCCAAACGATTGAAGTGGGCGCGAAACTCCCTGGCGCCCGGCAGAGTTGCGAGATACCAGCCCACATGCTTGCGAGCAATGCGTACGCCCATGACATCGCCATAGAAGGCATGCAGCGCGGCCAGATGCTCAAGCAGAATACGTTCCACCTCGAACAGCTCAGGTGCCGGCAGGGTTTGACCGGTACGCAGAAAATGTTCGATCTCACGAAAAATCCATGGCCGCCCCTGAGCGGCCCGGCCAATCAACAGCCCGTCGGCACCGGTAGCGTCGAGGACGTAGCGGGCCTTCTCGGGCGAGTCGATATCGCCGTTGGCGAAGACCGGGATCGACACCGCCTGCTTGATCGCAGCGATGGTGTCGTACTCGGCAACGCCCGTGTACAGGTCGGCCCGGGTCCGGCCATGGACCGCCAATGCCGTGATGCCTGCCTGTTCGGCGATCTTCGCCACCGTCAGGCCGTTCTTGTTCGCCCGGTCCCAGCCGGTACGGATCTTCAGGGTGACCGGCACATCGACTGCGGCCACCACGGCCTGCAGGATCTCGTTCACCAGATCTTCATCTTTCAGTAACGCGGAGCCGGCGGCCTTGTTGCAGACCTTCTTCGCCGGGCAACCCATGTTGATATCAATAATCTGTGCGCCCAACTCGACGTTGGCGCGGGCGGCATCCGCCAGCATCTGTGCATCGCCACCGGCGATCTGTACCGAGCGCGGCTCGGGATCGCCCTCGTGGATCATGCGCAGGCGCGATTTGCGACTGTTCCACAAACTCATGTCGCTGGTGACCATTTCCGAGACTACAAGGCCTGCACCCAGCCGCTTGCAAAGCTGACGAAAGGGCTGGTCGGTGACGCCCGCCATGGGGGCGAGAATCAAGCCGTTGTGCAATGTATATGGGCCGATGCGTACCGCCGACATAGGACTTCCCTGTTGTGGGGCCGGATCATGAGAGTTCGAAAAAGGGTTGGCATGATACCCGCTCTCGATGACTGGATAAAGGCTGAATTGGATAAAATCTGAACAGTTATTCTGTTATTGCCAACGGTTTGGTCCGCTGGGCAGCAGTCAGAAAACCGCCGTCAATCCCGGGCGGCCTTTGCTCGGATGGCGCGCCTTACTCGGGCGAGTGAAAGCTTAGGCTGTAGTTGACGGCCTTGGGGCCCGGATCGAGGATGTCCAGCGCGATATGGATCGGTGTCTGCGGCGGCATCTCCGACACCCCTTCGAGCTCACCCTTGACGTATTCGCCGGGTTTGAAGCGACGACTGGCGATCAGATGGCCGTTGAGGTCGGCGAAACGCAGTTCCAGCAGCGGGAAGGGCTGGGAGAACGGCGCGCGGTTGTAGATGATCGCATCCACCACCAGGGCGCCGCTGAAGTCCGGGTGGCTGCGCACCACCAGGTTGCTGCTTTTGATGCGGCCGATATCGACCTTCGAGGGCACCGTGCAGCCCAGTTTCGGGCAAAACTGCTGGAACCAGGGGCGGTACTGGTCCTGGCGCGCCAGTTCGTCGAAGTGATAGGCGATGTACTGGCCCGCCAGGCCGGCGGCGGCCAGCAGGATCAACAGGCTCCAGAGCAGGCGGCGGCCCCAGGGCGAGCGGCGTTTTTGCCAGTCCAGCTGGATCGGGTCGTCTTCCAGGTCCAGCAGCACGGCGTCCGGCGCCTCGGGCTCGGCGCGCCGACGCTTGTTGCGTGGCGCCGGGCTGGCTGGCGGCTCGATCTCATCGGGCTCGTCGGCCTTCAGGGAACCGTGCGCTGGCGTGGGCTCCAGGTCGTCGTCCAGGAGCAGGGAGGGCGCCTTGGGTTCGTCTTCCAGATCGTCCAGGTTGAAGGACAGCGACGGTTCGGTACGCCCGGAGCGGCCGGCGTCGACGGGCGGCTGCTCAGGTTTTTCGTCCAGGTCGCCGTTGGTGCCTGGTGGCTGGCTGAACAGGCTGTCGGGCCAGTGTTCCTCTTCGGCATCCGGCTGGTCGCGGCGGGCGCTGAGGGCGTCTTCCCTGGAGGCGCGTTCCTGGCCGAAGGCCTTGGTCGGCTGGATTTCCCGTTGTTCGAGCTTGGCCAGTTCCTCGTCCAGGTCGAGGCTGTCCAGGTCGAGCTCGGTGGCACTCCACTGCTTCTGGCTGATGGCGCGCGGTGGCGGCGGGGTCGGCGGTTCAGCAGGGGCCGTCGGTGCGGGAGGTGTGACGACAGCGTCCTTGCCAGCGCGTTGCTCAAGCAACTGCCGTGCGGCGTTGAACACCTGCAGGCACGAGCCGCAGCGCACCACGCCACGGGCCACGCTCAACTGGGCGTGGCTGACGCGGAAGCTGGTTTGGCAATGCGGACACTGGGTGACGAAACTGTCGGTCATGCGGCGATCCGGTTTATACAGGCGGCCATTCTAGCGCCGACGGCCGGTGATGCGTACCCAGCCATCGAGGTTGGCGATCGGATCCAGGTCGAAGTCCCGGGCGTAGGCGGCAGCGACTTCCTCACCCTGTTCGGCGAGGATGCCCGACAACGCCAGGCGTCCACCGCTCTTGACCAGGCTGGACAGTTGCGGCGCCAGGGCGACCAGCGGGCCGGCGAGAATGTTGGCGACTAGCACGTCCGCTTGGACCTGCGGCAGGTCTTGCGGCAGATAGAGCGGGAACAGCGCTTCGGCGATGTTGTTGCGCCCGGCGTTGTCGCGGGAGGCTTCCAGGGCCTGCACGTCGATGTCCGTGCCCACCGCCTGTTTGGCGCCCAGCAGCAGGGCGGCGATCGCCAGGATCCCGGAACCGCAACCGAAGTCCAGCACGTTGCAGCCTTTCAGGTCCTGACCGTCGAGCCATTCCAGGCACAGGGCGGTGGTCGGGTGCGTGCCGGTGCCGAAGGCCAGGCCCGGATCGAGCAACAGGTTGACCGCGTCCGGCTCGGGAGCGGCGTGCCAGCTCGGGACGATCCACAGGCGCTGGCCGAAACGCATCGGCTGAAAGTTGTCCATCCAGCTGCGTTCCCAGTCCTGGTCTTCGATCACTTCGCTGTGATGTTCGGGCAGCGGGCTGCCGGTCAGCAGCTCAAGGTGGGCCAGCACGCTGGCGGCCTCGGTGCCGTCTTCGAACAGGGCCAGCAGGTGAGTGTGGTTCCACAGCGGGGTGGTGTTGAGTTCCGGTTCGAAGATCGGCTGATCCTCGGCGTCCATGAAGGTCACCGAAACGGCGCCGACTTCGAGAAAAGCGTCTTCGTAGGTTTCGGCTTGTTCTGGGCTGATGGCGAGACGGACTTGCAGCCAAGGCATGGCGGGCACCTTTGAAATATGTAATGTGCAGCCTAGCGGGCTGCGAGAAGCGCGCAAGTTTACGCGAGCGAGGCGCAGAAGACGACACGCCAGGCGCCATTTCCACTTGCCCGCACCGCCTCTCTGTAGAAGCGAGCTTGCTCGCGATGCCTGCAAGGGCGCCGCATAACACCAGGAAAATGCGCGCTGTCGCTGATGGCCCTATCGCGAGCAGGCTCGCTCCTACAAGGGGGCAGAAACGACAAGGCCGCTCGAAAGCGGCCTTGTCGTTCTGGTGCGGTGTCGATCAGTGTTGACCGGCCAGCTTGTGCTCCAGGTAGTGAATGTTCACGCCCCCTTTGCAGAAGCCTTCGTCACGGGTCAGGTCGCGGTGCAGCGGGATGTTGGTCTTGATCCCGTCGACCACGATTTCGTCCAGCGCATTGCGCATGCGCGCCATGGCTTCTTCACGGGTTGCCCCGTAAGTGATCAGCTTGCCGATCAACGAGTCGTAGTTCGGTGGAACCGCGTAACCGCTGTACAGGTGCGAGTCGACGCGCACGCCATTGCCGCCCGGAGCATGGAAATGCTTGACCGTGCCTGGGCTTGGCATGAAGGTTTTCGGGTCTTCGGCGTTGATCCGGCATTCCAGGGCATGGCCACGAATGACCACGTCCTTCTGGGAGATCGACAGCTTGTTGCCAGCGGCGATGCTCAGCATCTCCTTGACGATGTCGACGCCAGTGACCATTTCCGATACCGGGTGCTCTACCTGCACGCGAGTGTTCATCTCGATGAAGTAGAAACGGCCGTTCTCGTACAGGAACTCGAAGGTGCCGGCGCCGCGGTAGCCGATGTCGATGCACGCCTTGACGCAGCGGGCGAAGACTTCCTGGCGCGCGGTTTCGTCGATGCCCGGAGCCGGCGCTTCTTCAAGCACCTTCTGGTGACGACGCTGCAGGGAGCAGTCGCGGTCGCCCAGGTGGATCGCGTTGCCCTGGCCGTCGGACAGCACCTGGACTTCCACGTGACGTGGGTTGGTCAGGAACTTCTCCAGGTAGACCATCGGGTTGCCGAACGCCGCGCCCGCTTCGGAGCGGGTCAGCTTGGCCGAGGAGATCAGGTCTTCTTCTTTATGCACCACGCGCATGCCGCGACCACCGCCGCCGCCAGCGGCCTTGATGATCACCGGGTAGCCGACTTCACGGCCGATGCGCAACGCGGTTTCTTCGTCTTCCGGCAGCGGGCCGTCGGAACCGGGAACCGTAGGTACGCCGGCAGCGATCATGGCGTGCTTGGCCGATACCTTGTCGCCCATCAGGCGAATGGTCTCGGCTTTCGGGCCGATGAAGGCGAAGCCGGAGTTCTCGACCTGCTCGGCGAAGTCGGCGTTTTCCGCGAGGAAGCCGTAGCCTGGGTGAATGGCGGTGGCGCCGGTCACTTCGGCGGCCGCGATGATCGCCGGAATGTGCAGGTAGGAGTGCGCGGCGGAGGCCGGGCCGATGCAGACGGATTCGTCCGCCAGACCCAGGTGCATCAGTTCCTTGTCGGCCTTGGAGTAAACGGCGACGGTCTTGATACCCATCTCTTTGCAGGCACGCAGAATCCGCAGGGCGATTTCACCGCGGTTGGCGATCAGAACTTTTTCCAACTTCGCAGACATCGTTGGCTCTCCGCGGTTCAAACGATGGTGAACAGCGGTTGGTCGTACTCAACCGGCTGGCCGTCTTCGACGAGGATGGATTCGATCACACCGCTGGTTTCAGCTTCGATGTGGTTCATCATCTTCATGGCTTCGACGATGCACAGGGTGTCGCCTTTCTTCACGCTCTGGCCGACTTCAACGAAGGCTGGCGAGGTTGGCGAGGATTTGCGGTAGAAGGTGCCGACCATCGGCGAACGGGCAACGGTGCCGTTCAGCGCTGGGGCAGCTGGAGCTGCTGGTGCGGCAGCGGCGGCCGGAGCGGCAGCGGCAGGCGCGGCAACTGGAGCAGCCATCGGTGCCGGTGCGTAGTACTGCTGGGCTGGAGTCTTGCTGTGGCGGCTGATGCGTACGGACTCTTCGCCTTCCTTGATCTCGAGCTCGTCGATGCCGGACTCTTCCAGCAGTTCGATCAGTTTCTTAACTTTACGGATATCCATGAATCATCAACTCCCAAGGGTCGGTCAGGGGCGTTTAGCTTGTTGTTCAAGCTGCTCTAGTGCGGCCTCCAGGGCCAGTCGGTAACCGCTGGCGCCAAGGCCGCAGATCACTCCCACCGCAACGTCGGAGAAGTAGGAGTGATGGCGGAAAGGTTCGCGTTTGTGCACGTTAGACAAATGCACTTCGATGAATGGGATGCTCACCGCCAGCAGCGCGTCACGTAATGCGACGCTTGTATGCGTAAAAGCTGCTGGATTGATCAGAATGAAGTCCACGCCTTCATCGCGGGCGGCGTGGATACGGTCGATCAATTCGTACTCGGCGTTGCTTTGCAGGTAGAGCAAATGGTGGCCGGCCTCGCGGGCCCGGCGTTCCAGGTCCTGATTGATCTCAGCCAGGGTGACTGCACCGTAGACCCCCGGTTCACGGGTGCCGAGCAGGTTCAGGTTGGGTCCGTGAAGAACCAGTAGGGTCGCCATCTGCCGTTCCTTGTTATTGCGCAGTGATTGGAATGTGCGGTTATCAGAACCCGGCGACTATGCCGCAAAGCCTTTGTGACTGTCCAGTTCTCTGCAATAGGCAGCACGATGACCGATGTTTACCTAAAATATGTGACCAACTGACTAAATCCGGTCATTTGCTGCAGCAATGCGTTCAGCGAAGTCTGCGGCGCTGATTTCGCCGACCACACGCACATCGGCACGTTCGACGCCATCTTTGCCGAAGAACATCAGCGCCGGCGGGCCGAACAGTTGGTAGCGGTCCAGCAGGGCGCGCTGTTCGCGGTTGCTGGCGGTGATATCGAAGCGCACCAGGCGGTAGTCCCGCAGGCGTTCGACGACCTGGCGGTCGTTGAGCACCTCGCGTTCGATGACTTTGCAACTGATGCACCAGTCGGCGTACCAGTCGAGGAGCAGCGGGGTACCGGCATTCCGGGCATCGGCCAGGGCCTGCTCCAGCTCACCGGGGGTGGTGACGGTCTGCCACTGGCCGGCGCTGGTTTGCCCGGCGCTGTTGCTGGTGGCCGCGACCGGTGGGCGGGCGAGTGGGCTGAACGGATCGGTCTGGCCGCTGAACGCGCCGTACCAGCAGGCCAGGGCATAAAACAGCAGGAACAGCCCGCACAGCTGCGCCAGGCGCGCGCGCGGTGCCTTGTAGACAAACTCCAGGGCACCGAGAAACAGGCCGGCGCCGGCCGCCAGCGCGCCAATCAGCAACAGGCTGATCTGGCCCGGCAAGACCCGGCTCAGCAGGCCGATCGCCAGGCCGAGCAACAGCACGCCAATGGCGTTTTTCACGTAGACCAGCCATGGTCCGCTTTTCGGCAGCCAGGCCGCGCCGCCGGTGGCCACCAGCAACAGCGGCGCGCCCATGCCCAGGCCCAGGGCGAACAGTTTCAGGGCACCGCCCAGGGCGTCGCCGCTGGCGCTGATATACAGCAGGGCGCCTGCCAGCGGCGCCGAAACGCAGGGCGATACCAGCAGGCTGGACACCACCCCGAGAATCGCCGCGCCCCACAGCGAGCCACCTTCGGTGCGCCCGGCGATGCGTTCCAGGCGCTGGCTGATAAAGCGCGGAAGCTTGAGTTCGAAGACATCGAACATCGCCAGGGCGAACACGACGAAGAACAACGCAAAGGGCACCAGCACCCAGGCCGATTGCAGGCGTGCTTGCAAATTGAGCTGGGCGCCGAACAGCCCCATCAAGGCGCCGAGCAGGGCGAAACAGGCGGCCATCGGCAACACGTAGGCGAGCGACAGATTGAAGCCGCGCCAGCCGCCGACCTGGCCCTTGAGGACCACACCGGACAGGATCGGCAGCATCGGCAGGACGCAGGGGGTGAAGGTCAGGCCGATGCCGGCCAGGAAGAACAGCGCCAGTTCGCGCCAGCTCCAGGCGGTTTTCCCATTATCGGTAGCGGGGCCGCCGGCACTTGAGGCATTTGCCGAAGAGGCCGCGGCATCGATCTGCAAACGCTCGGTTTCCGGTGGATAACACAGGCCCTTGTCGGCGCAGCCCTGGTAGGTCACGGCCAGGGTGAAGCCTCGTTGGTCCGTGGCGCTGCGCGGCAGTTCGACATCGACAATGCCGTGGTAGACCTCGACGTCGCCGAAAAACTCATCGTGTTTCTGTTCGCCCTTGGGCAGTTGGGCGGCACCCAGGGTGATATCGGCGGGCTCGGCGCGGAACTGGAAGCGGTGGCGATAGAGGTAGTAACCCTCGGTGGCGACGAAACGCAGCTTGATCGACTGCGGCGTGCTTTGCAGCAGGCTCAGTTGGAACGCTTCGCGCACCGGCAGGAAGTCGGCGCTGTTATTGATCGAGCCCAGGGTTGAGCTGGGGCGGCTGTCCAGCAACCCGGCGGCGGTCGCCGGCAGGGCAAGCACAAACAGCATCAGGCAAAGCAGGCGACGCATGGCAATCTCGCGAATCGAAGGTGTGCGCATGATAGCGGAGAGCGGTGGGGTATGCGTATGCGCCCCGTAGCCGCTGCCGAGCCTGCGACCGCGTTCTTTCAGGCAACCTGCATAGGCCGGTTTTGCGAGGACTGCGTCCTCGATCGCAGCCTCGCAGGCTCGGCAGCGGCTACAGGGCTAGACGCGGAACGCCTGCACCGCCGTGTGCAGCTGGCCGCCCAGGGCCAGCAGGTTCTCGCCTTGTTCGCGGCCTTCGCCGATGCGTTGCAGGTTATCCCCGCCCAATTGATGGATGCGCTCGCTGTGGTCGCGGATTTCGCTGACGGCGCCGCTTTGCTGGGCTGTGACATCGGCGATGCGGATGGCGGTATCGGAAATGGTCTGGATCGCCCCGACGATTTCATCCAGTGCACCGTCGGCGGCCTGGGCCTGGCTGGCCGTGGCTTCGGCATGTTCGACCTGGGCGCGCATGCCTTCCACCGATTGCCGGGCAGCGGCCTGCAGGCCGGCGATCAGGGTCTGGATCTCGGCGGTGGCACCCGCCGTGCGTTGGGCCAGGGAGCGCACCTCTTCGGCGACCACGGCAAAACCGCGGCCCATTTCCCCGGCTCGCGCGGCTTCGATGGCGGCGTTCAGGGCCAGCAGGTTGGTCTGGTCGGCAATGGAACGGATCACCGTGAGCACGCCGCCGATGGTTGCCGACTCCTCGGCCAGCTGTTCGATCATCTGCGCGTTGCCTTGCACTTCGCCGACCAGGGCATGCAACCCGGTCAGGCTCAGGCCGATCACTTTCTGCCCCTGTTCCACCGCCATTCCGGCACTGCGGCTGGCATCGGCGGCCTGGCTGGCATCGCCGGCGACTTGCTGGATGGTCGCTTCCAGCTCGCCCAGGGCGTCGCGGATCTGCGCGGTGTCGCCGGCCTGGCGCTCGGCCCCGCCGTGCAGGCCACTGCTCAGTTCCGCCAGGGCGCGGCTGCTGCCGGCGACCTGTTCGGCGTTCTGCCGGATGGTGCCCACCAGGTCCACCAGGTAGGCGCGAAGGCGGTTCAGGGATTCTTCGATGTCGTGCAGTTCGCGGTTGGTCCGGCCCAGCTGGATGTCGCGGCTGAAGTCGCCTTCGGCCCAGGTCGACAGGGCCGGCGCCAGATTGGTCAGGACCCGTGCCAGCCGACGCTGCAAGGTGTCGATCAGCAGGGCGATCAGCAGGATCAGGCCGATCATCAGGCCCTGCATCAGCCGCACTTCGCCCTGAATCTGCCCGTGCTGGGCGCGCACGACCGGTTCCAGTTCGGCGATGGCCTGCTGCACGGCGGTGATTTTCAGGTGGGTGGCGGCGCTGAGGTCGGCGCGTTTCTGGATCTGTTCGCGGGTGCGGTTCAGCTCGGCGGGGTAGCGGCCGAGCAGGCTGTTGAGTTCGCGCTTGAGGCCGATGCCGGCGTCTTCGACGGCGGCCTTCTCAGTGTTCTCCAGGCCCATCATGGCCGCGAAATCATCGGTGTTCGACGCATTGCTGGCCGCGACACCGAGCAACGGCAGGGTTTCCAGCTGCTCGGCCTGGGCGCGCATGTTGCTCACTTCGCGCTCGACATCGGCGGCCAGTTCGCTGCGGCCGCTGCTCACCAGTTTGTCGCGGGCCAGGGACAGCTTGCCCAGGTGCTGGGAGGCGGTCAGCAGCAACGGCAGGTAGGTCGCGGCGCTCGGATTGCTGGCCGCCCCGGTCGCGTACTGGCTCAGTTGTTCGAGGCTGGCCCCCAGCTCGCGCTCGGCCTGCAGCAGCAGCGCTTGCGGATCGCCGGCCAGTTTGCCGGCGGCCAGCAGGTCGGTCTTGCTGAACTCGGCCAGGCCCGACAGGCTCGGGCGCAGGCTTTGCGCCAGTTCCGCGGGCAGTTCGTCGAGCTGGGCCTGCTGGGTTTCGATGGCCTGGCTGGCGCTGCTCAGGCGCAGGGCGTCGCCGCTGGCCAGGTAGTCCTCGATGTTGCGCGCCACCTGGTTCTGGAACTGCTGGGACAGCCCCAGGTAGCGCTCCATCAATAGGTAGGGGCGCTCGAGGGCGCGTTGCGACCACCAGAGCGTTGCGCCCAGGGCCAGGCAAACGGCAACTAATAGCAGGGTATTGAGATTGGTCAGCAGCTTCAGGCGCATCGCGTCCTACCAACGACTTGAATGGTAAGCGCCTGAACTTATTGCGTTTGTATTACAAGGTTATGACCGAATCAGTGGATTCTGGTGAAAAAGTGGCGCTTTGATGGCGCGCTGCCTGGACCCGGTTGCGCCCGCTGTCCTTGGCGCGGTAGAGCGCTTCGTCGGCCTGGCTGGCCATCATCAGGCTGTCGGAGTCTTCCCGCAGTTCGACCACTCCGGCGCTGAAGGTGCACCACAGGTCCTGGGGCTGGGCCGGGTAATGGATTTCGGCAAAGCGCTGGCGGATTTCATCCAGCACCTTGCAGGCCGCTTCCAGGTCGGTGTCGGGCATGACGATGGCGAATTCTTCGCCACCGTAGCGGCCGATGAAGTCGGTCTTGCGCAGGCGTTGCTTGAGAAACAGCGCCAGGCTCTTGATCACCCGGTCGCCCATGGGGTGGCCGTGGCTGTCGTTGACCCGCTTGAAGTGGTCGATATCCAGCATGGCGAAGCTCAGCGGCTTGTTTTCGCGGCGCGCGCGGAAGCTGCAGTCTTCGAGCAGTTGCAGGATATGGGTGTGGTTGTACAGCCCGGTGAGGCTGTCGCGGACCATGCGCGCCTTGAGGTTGCGCGCGCGGGCGGCGCGGTTGCGCACGGTGGTGATCAGGTGGCGCGGCTTGATCGGCTTGGTCAGGAAGTCGTCGCCGCCTTCGCTCATGGCGTCCAGCTGCTTGTCCAGGTCGTCTTCGGCCGACAGGTAGATGATCGGCACGCTGACATAACGGTCGTTATGGCGGATTACCTTGGCCAGCTCGGTGCCGGTACAGGCCGGCATGTACATGTCGAGGATGATCAGGTCCGGCTGGAAGTCGGCCAGTTCGGCCATGGCCTGGATCGGTTCGATCAGGGTCCGGGTGATGATCCCGGCGCTGTTGAGCAGGCGCTCGGTGTGCAGGGCCTGGGCGCGGGAGTCGTCGATGATCAGCACTTTATAAGGTTCGTACTGGGCGACGCAGGTGAGGATCTCGATCTTCTCCAGCAGGCTCGAGGCTTCCAGGGTGCCGGTGAGGAACTCCTGGCCGCCGGCGCGCACGGCGGCCAGGCGGGTCGGGGTGTCGGTTTCGTGGAGGCTGAAGAACAGCAGGGGCAGCTTCTGCTCCAGGCCTTCCTGGGCTTCGGCGGCCAGTTGCAGGCCCATGCCGTTGCCGCAGAAGTCGACGTCAATGACGATCGCCGCCGGCAAGCGCTCGACCATCGAGGAGCGAAACGCGGCGATGCTGTCCAGGGACTGGGCGCTGAGGCCGAAGAATTCCAGCTGCTTGGCCAGGCGCTCGCCGCGATCGTGGTCTTGCAGCATCACGTAGATCGGCTTGCGCAGGGGCGGCAGGAAGGTCTGCTCCAACTGGTCGCCATGGCGCAGGCCGGTGCGCGACAGGCGTTGCATCAGGCGGTTGAGGTCGGTGATCAGGCCGCTGCTCAGGCGTCCGCGGTTGGCGTCCACCGCTTCCAGCGAGTCGCTGATGCTGCGTGCCAGCTGGGTATGTTCGGGTTGTTCGAAACGTTCGGCGAAACGCAGCAGGCGCAGGTTGGCCTCGCTGAGTTCGGACATGTCGGCGGTCGACCATTCGCTGCGCTGCAGGCGCTGCCATATCTCGAGGATCTGACGAGCCTGGTGAATGACCCGCTGGGCAAAGTGGTGCTTGAGGCGCTCACGGCTGGGGTCTTCTGGCTCGGTCATATCCTGACTACTAGTTAGGGTGCATGCTGAGATCGACTGGTGGCTCTATGCTAGCACCTCTTATGGATTGTACGAGTGTCGTACGTCAACAATCTGCAAAGCGACCTTATTCAGTTCCCGACCGACTGGTCGCATAGGTTCTGAACTGTGCTTCATTTATAGTGGCCGCTCGATGTACACCCGGCATGTGGCGCCTTGCGCGGCGGATGATTTTTAATCCGTTCGGTTCGAGGCACGATGGAGTAGGGTTGTGGTCGAACCGATGAACCCAAGTGATTGAAAGGATATAGCCATGCTGGACTGGAAGAACCGCGCGGGCAGCGCGCCGGATCGTGCTGCCGAACCCACGTCGGCGACACGCAGCTACTTTGGTGGCCTGCTGTTCAGCCGCGCCCTGGGCACCCTGGTGGCCTTGTACCTGCTGGTGGCCGGTGCCCTGGGCTGGTACTGGAGCCAGGAACCGTCGCTGTTCCCCGTCCAGCAAGGCGCGCAAATTGCCGCCGAGAAGGAAGGCAAGCAGATGGTCGTGGGCTACACCACGGTGGAAACCCTCAAGACCGTGGCCGGCACCCTGCTGAACAAGCCGGGTGGCTATATCTCCAACGACCGTTTCCCGCCGGGCCTGTGGATGGACAACATGCCGAGCTGGGAATACGGCGTGCTGGTGCAGGTCCGTGACCTGACCCGGGCCCTGCGCAAGGACTTCGCCCGTTCCCAGTCGCAGTCCGCCGAGGACGCCGACCTGGCCAAGGCCGAGCCACGCTTCAACTTCGACAACAAGAGCTGGGTGCTGCCGTCCAGCGAGTCCGAGTACCAGGAAGGCATCAACTCCCTGAGCCGCTACCAGGCACGCCTGTCCGATCCGAACCAGAAGAGCGCGCTGTTCTACGCCCGTGCCGACAACCTGAACAACTGGCTGGGTGATGTCGGGACCCGCCTGGGTTCGTTGTCCCAGCGCCTGTCGGCCAGCGTCGGCCGGGTCAAGCTCAACACTGCGCTGAAAACCGAAACCCCGGCGCCGGGCCAGTCGCCGCAGGTCGACGAGGAGGTGGTGGAAACCCCTTGGATGCAGATCGACAACGTGTTCTATGAAGCACGCGGCCAGGCCTGGGCCCTGTCGCACCTGCTGCGTGCCATCGAGGTCGACTTCGCTGACGTGCTGGCCAAGAAGAACGCCACCGTCAGCGTGCGCCAGATCATCCGTGAACTGGAAGCGTCCCAGGAGCCGGTCTGGAGCCCGATGATTCTCAACGGCAGCGGCTTCGGCGTGCTGGCCAACCACTCGCTGGTCATGGCCAACTATATTTCCCGCGCCAACGCGGCTGTCATCGACTTGCGTCAATTGCTCAATCAGGGTTGATTCATGGTGGTTACCTCCAATGAGGCCGCGCATCGCGCGGCCTCCGATGCCGAACAAGTCGCCTGGGTCGATGGCGAAGACCAATTGCTGGGCACGCTGGCCCGCTCGGAGTTGCGCGAGCGCGGCCTGATCGGGCGCGGCACCTATATCCTGCTGTTCAATTCCGCCGGTGAGCTGTGCGTGCATCGGCGCACCCTGAGCAAGGCCATTTATCCCGGTTATTGGGACGTGGCCGCGGGCGGCATGGTGCTGGCCGTCGAAAGCTACGCCGAGTCGGCGGCCCGGGAGCTGGAGGAAGAATTGGGCGTGAGCGGGGTGGAATTGACCGCCCATGACCATTTCTTTTTCGAAGACACCGACAATCGTCTCTGGTGTTCGGCCTTTTCGGCGGTCTGGGACGGGCCCCTGCGCTTGCAGCCGGAAGAGGTGCTGGAAGCGCGCTTCATTGCGATCGACGAAGTGATGCGGGAAATCACCGAAAAGCCCTATTGCCCGGACTCCCTGGCAGCCTTGCAGCGCTATCTGGCGCGGCGTCGTTAAAGTTGTATAAATTGGCGCGGTTAGGCTCTTAGCAAGTCGGCTTTTTGCCGTTACACTGCGCGACCTTTTTCAAGCTGAGCCGGCTTGCTTTTGTAGGAGCGAGCTTGCTCGCGAAGAACGCAAGGATGATGGGTGCTATCTGAAAGCACGCGTTATCGCTGACGTCCATCGCGAGCAAGCTCGCTCCTACAAGGTGTACCGGCCCAGTAGCGCTGCCCCTGCCTGAGTGGGGCTTCGCGGTCGATGGCACAGGCCATGTGCTTCGACCAGTCTTTGTCCTCCCAAGAGGATTGCCGGTGGCCAAAAAAGCCGCATCCTTCGCCGCCCTTGGTGGCCTGGTATTTTCCACCGACGCAGGTCGACATTGCCCGGACTGTAGCCAGCCGGTGGCAGCCTGCATCTGCAAACAAACCGTTATCCCTGCCGGCGACGGCATCGCTCGCGTGCGTCGCGAAAGCAAGGGCCGTGGCGGCAAGACGGTGACCACCATCACCGGCGTGCCGTTGGCCGAAGACGCGCTCAAGGAACTGGCGACCACGTTGAAGAAACGTTGTGGCACCGGTGGCGCGCTGAAAGACGGCGTCATCGAGATCCAGGGCGATCATGTCGAGCTACTCTTGGCAGAGCTGATCAAGCACGGTTTCAAGGCGAAGAAGTCCGGCGGCTAGCAGCCTCTGTGAAAACCACCCCCGACTTGATGCAGCCCTGATCCGATTCAGGCTTGCCGTCGTCTTCATGGTTTTCACAGAGCCTGTTCATGACCGGTTTCTAAACTCAGCGCTGTAACCGAGGTCTATGTCCTCGTTGCAGGCTAATCGTCATTTTCATTCTTTAGACTGCGCCAGCCCCGGACCGGGGTGGCGCTCTATGACTTCTTTATAGGGGACTTCGATGTCCGTACGACGCACACGCAAAGACGATGGCAGCCAATGGACAGTTGCGGACAGCCGCAGTGTTTATGGGATTCGCCATTGGGGGGCCGGGTATTTCGCGATCAATGACGCCGGTCGCGTCGAAGTTCGTCCGAACGGCCCGAACAGCTCGCCCATCGACCTGTTCGAACAAGTCGAGGAGCTGCGCAAGAGCGGCTTGTCCCTGCCGCTGCTGGTGCGCTTCCCGGATATCCTGCAGGACCGCGTGCGCCAGCTGACCGGTGCCTTCGACGCCAACATCGAACGCCTGGAATACCAGAGCAAGTACACCGCGCTGTACCCGATCAAGGTCAACCAGCAGGAAGCGGTGATCGAGAACATCATCGCCACCCAGAACGTCTCCATCGGCCTGGAAGCCGGCTCCAAGCCCGAGCTGCTGGCGGTGCTGGCGCTGGCGCCGAAAGGCGGCACCATCGTCTGCAACGGTTACAAGGACCGTGAGTTCATCCGCCTGGCGCTGATGGGCCAGAAGCTGGGCCACAACGTGTTCATCGTGATCGAGAAAGAATCCGAAGTGGGCCTGGTGATCGAAGAGGCCGCCTCGCTCAAGGTCAAGCCGCAGGTTGGCCTGCGCGTGCGCCTGTCGTCCCTGGCGTCGAGCAAGTGGGCCGACACCGGTGGCGAGAAATCCAAGTTCGGCTTGTCGGCGGCGCAGCTGCTGTCGGTGGTCGAGCGTTTCCGTGGCGCCGGCCTGGACCAGGGCATCCGCCTGCTGCACTTCCACATGGGCTCGCAGATCGCCAACCTGGCGGACTACCAGCACGGTTTCAAGGAAGCCATCCGTTACTACGGCGAGCTGCGCAACCTCGGCCTGCCGGTGGATCACATCGACGTCGGCGGCGGCCTGGGCGTGGACTACGACGGTACCCACTCGCGCAACGCCAGTTCGATCAACTACGACATGGACGACTACGCCGGTGTCGTGGTCGGCATGCTCAAGGAGTTCTGCGACGCGCAGAGCCTGCCGCATCCGCACATCTTCTCCGAAAGCGGCCGTTCGCTGACCGCGCACCACGCCATGCTGGTGGTGCAGGTGACCGACGTCGAGAAACACAACGACGACGTGCCGCTGATCGAGAACAAGGAAAGCCTGCCGGAAACCGTGCAATGGCTGGTGGATCTGCTGGGCCCGACCGATATCGAGATGGTCACCGAAACCTACTGGCGCGCCACCCACTACATGAGCGACGTGGCCGCCCAGTACGCCGACGGCAAGCTGACCCTGGCCGAGAAAGCCCTGGCCGAGCAGTGCTACTTCGCCGTGTGCCGGCGCCTGCACAACTCGCTGAAGGCGCGCCAGCGCTCGCACCGCCAGGTACTGGACGAACTCAACGACAAGCTGGCCGACAAGTACATCTGCAACTTCTCGGTGTTCCAGAGCCTGCCGGACACCTGGGCCATCGACCAGGTCCTGCCGATCATCCCCTGCATCGCCTGGACGAAGAGCCGCTGCGCCGCGCCGTGCTGCAAGACCTGACCTGTGACTCCGACGGCAAGATCAACCAGTACGTCGACGAGCAGAGCATCGAGACCAGCCTGCCGGTGCATGGCCTGAACGAGGGTGAGGACTATCTGCTGGGCGTGTTCCTGGTCGGTGCCTACCAGGAGATCCTCGGCGACATGCACAACCTGTTCGGCGATACCGACTCGGTGAACATCTACCAGAACCCGAACGGCACCGTGTACCACGCCGGGATCGAGACCCATGACACCATCGAAGACATGTTGCGTTACGTGCACTTGTCGCCGGAGGAGTTGATGACTCATTACCGCGACAAGGTGGCTAGCGCGAAGATCAGCGCCAGCGAGCGTACCCAGTTCCTCGACGCCCTGCGTCTGGGCCTGACCCGCTCGTCGTACCTGTCTTCCTGAGGTTTCGACGGCTCAAGAAAAACCACCGCTTGCGGTGGTTTTTTTATGCGCGCCGCAAAGCTCAGCGGGCCGGGCTGAACCAGCCGTCGTGCCGGCGCAGCCCGAGGGCGAAGGCCAGCAGGGTCAGGCTGCGCACCAGCATGAACAGCAGGAAGGTCAGCCACAGGCCGTGGTTGCCCAGGCCCTGCAAGGCCCAGGCGCAGGGCAGGGTGATGAGCACGCTGAGCAGCATGCCGTTGCGCATTTCCCGGGCGCGGGTGGCGCCGATGAACAGGCCGTCCAGCAGGTAGCTCCAGACCGCGATCAACGGCAGGGCGGCGAGGTAGGGCAGGTAGGTGAAGGCGGTCTGCCGCACTTCGGCGATGTCGGTCTGCATCTCGATGAACAGGTGCCCGGCGCACAGGAACAGCACGGCAAAACCGATGCTGGCCAGCAGCGACCAGCCGCCGGCCACCACCAGCGAGCGGCGCAGCGCCAGGCGATCGCGGGCGCCGATGGCGTGGCCGCACAGGGCTTCCACCGCATGGGCCAGGCCGTCCAGGGCGTGGGCGGTCAGCAGCAGGCCGTTGAGCAGCAGCGCGTTGGCGGCCACGGTCGCGTCCCCCAGGCGCGCGCCTTGCACGGTGATCAGGAAGAACACCGATTGCAGCGCCAGGCTGCGGATGAAGATGTCGCGGTTGACCGCCAGCAACGGCCGCCAACTGGCCCAGCGCTGCAACGCCGCCCAGGCAATCCGCCCTGGATAGGCGCGCAGGGCTGGGCGGGTCATGGCCAGGCCGATCAGCGCACCGGTCCATTCGGCGATCACCGAGGCCCTGGCCGAGCCGGCCACGCCCCAGTCCAGGCCCAGCACGAACCACAGGTTGAGGGCGATGTTGATCAGGTTGGTGCTCAGCAGGATCGCCAGCGGCGCCCGGGCGTTCTGGGTGCCGAGGAACCAGCCGACCAGGGCCATGCTGGCCAGCGCCGCCGGCAGCCCGAGCAAGCGGGTATGGAAGAAGGTGCGGGTCATTTCGTCCAGCTCGGCCGAAGGCTGCATCAGCTGCAAGGCCGCGCCGCTCAGCGGCACGCCTATGGCGCCCAGCAGCAGGGCCAGACCCATGGCCAGCAGCAGGCCTTGCACCAGGATCTGCCGCAGCGCCGCACCGTCGGCGCGCCCGGCGGCCTGGGCGGCAAAGCCGGTGGCGCCCATGCGCAGAAAGCCCATGGCCCAGGCCAGGAAGGTATAGAGGCTGGCGCCGACCGCCACCGCGCCGAGCTGGTGGGCATGGGGCAAATGGCCGATGACGGTGCTGTCGACCAGCGCCACCAGCGGCACGGAAATATTGGAAAGAATCATCGGCGCGGCCAGCGCCCACACCCGAGCATGGGTCGGACGGTGGCGCCAGGCAGAAATCAGGCTGGACATGCAGGCTCCTTGAGAGCGGGCATTGTAGCCGCTTGCCCGCCCGGCCATGCCATCCCGATCACGGCCCGAATCCTACAAAGACGCTGCGGGTGATAGGCCCTCTGTCGATCAATGTGCGCTGCGCCACAGCCAGCCGGACGGCGGTGAGATATAGTTCAACCCTTCGATACTCCTGCCAATGAGTGCCCCATGTTTAACAAAGGATTGTTCCTGGCCTGTGCGCTGGCCTTGCTGAGCGCTTGCGATTCCTCGACCTCCGACAAGGCGGCGACCCCTTCGGCTCCGACAGCGGCAGTGCCCGCGGCCAAGGCCCGGCCCGTGCAGGATGTCGCTGTCCTCAAGCAACGCTACGCCGGTCGCGAGTTGAACGTGGTGGACGTGTCCGAGGTGCAACTCGACGGGGCCAGCACCCTGTCGGTGAGTTTCTCGGTGCCCCTGGACCCGCAGCAGAAGTTCGCCGACAAGCTGCATCTGGTGGACAGCAAGAGCGGCAAGGTCGACGGCGCCTGGGAGCTGTCGGACAACTTCATGGAGCTGCGCCTGCGCCACCTCGAGCCGCAGCGCAAACTGGTGCTGACCGTCGACGCCGGGCTGCGCGGGGTGAACGACGCGACCCTGGCCGCCGAATACGTCAGCCGCCTGGAAACCCGCGACCTGCAGGCCACGGTCGGGTTCGCCAGCCGCGGCACCCTGTTGCCGACCCGCCTCGCCGAAGGCCTGCCGGTGATTGCGCTGAACGTCGACAAGGTCGACGTCGAGTTCTTCCGTATCAAGCCCGAATCGCTGCCGATGTTCCTCGCCCAATGGGGGCGCAATAACAGCCTGCACAGTTACGAGTCCCGGGAACTGCTGCCGATGGCCGACCTGGTGTATGGCGGCCGCTTCGACCTCAATCCGGCGCGCAATACCCGGGAAACCCTGCTGCTGCCGATCGCCGGGCTCAAGCCGCTGCAACAGCCGGGCGTGTACCTGGCGGTGATGCGTGCCTCGGGCACCTACAACTATTCGCAACCGGCAACCCTGTTCACCCTCAGCGACATCGGCCTGTCGGTGCACCGTTACCAGAACCGCCTGGATGTCTTCACCCAGGCCCTGGAAGGCGGCAAGGCGCTGGACGGCGTCAGCCTGGAGCTCTTGGATGGCGATGGCCGCGTGCTTGGCCAGGGCAAGACCGAGAAGGGCGGCCATGCCGAGTTGCCGCTGCCGAAGAAAGCTGAAGTGCTGCTGGCCCACCAGGGCGAGCAGACCAGCCTGCTGCGCTTGAACGGCGCCGCCCTGGACCTGGCCGAATTCAATATCGGCGGCCCCCAGCCCCATCCGTTGCAGTTCTTCGTGTTCGGCCCCCGCGACCTGTATCGCCCGGGCGAAACCGTGCTGCTCAACGCGCTGCTGCGGGACAAGGACGGCAATGCGGTCAAGCCGCAGCCGGTGAGTGTCGAAGTGCGCCGGCCGGATGAGCAGGTCAGCCGCAAGTTCGTCTGGGACGCCGATGCCTCGGGGCTCTATCAGTACCAGTTGCAACTGGCCGGCGAAGCGCCGACCGGGCGCTGGCAACTGGTGTTCGACCTCGGCGACGGCAAGCCGCAACTGTACGAATTCCTCGTGGAAGACTTTCTGCCCGAGCGCCTGGCGCTGGAACTCAAGGGCAGCGACACACCGCTCAAACCGGACGAGACCGTCGAGATCAGTGTCAACGGCCGTTACCTGTATGGCGCCCCGGCCGCCGGCAATCGCTTGAGCGGCCAGATCTATGTGCGGCCGCTGCGCGAGGCGGTCAAGGCCTTGCCGGGCTACCAGTTCGGCTCGGTCACCGAAGAAGAGCTGAGCCAGGACCTGGAGATAGAGGAGTCGACGCTGGATGAAAACGGCGAAGAACTGATCACCCTGGAAAGCAAATGGGCCGAGGCCCGTTCGCCGCTGCAACTGATCGTCCAGGGCAGCCTGCAGGAGTCGGGCGGTCGCCCGATCACCCGGCGGGTGGTGCTGCCGGTATGGCCGGCGGACAGGTTGCCGGGGCTGCGCGCGCTGTTCGACGGTGCGGAAACCGACGGCGACGGCCCGGCCGAGTTCGAACTGCTGGTGGCCAACAATGAAGGCCAGAAGCTGGCGGCGGACAACCTCAAGGTGCGCCTGGTGCGCGAGCGCCGCGACTACTACTGGAACTACTCGGAAAGCGACGGCTGGAGTTATCACTTCAACGAGAAATTCCTCACCCAGGACGAACAGGTCCTGAGCATCAAGGCTGGCGATACCGCGAAGGTCAGCTTCCCGGTGGAGTGGGGCCCTTATCGCGTCGAGGTCGAAGACCCGCAGACCGGGCTGGTCAGCAGCCTGCGTTTCTGGGCCGGCTACCGTTCCCAGGACAACGCCGAAGGCGGCGCGGTGCGCCCCGACCAGGTCAAGCTGGCGCTGGACAAACCGCTGTATGGCGACGACGACACCGCCAATGTCACGGTGACCCCGCCGGCCGCCGGCAAGGGCTACCTGCTGGTGGAGTCCAGCGACGGTCCGTTGTGGTGGCAGGAAATCGACGTACCGGCCGAAGGCAAGAGCTATGCGATCAAGCTCGATCCGAAATGGGCGCGCCACGACCTGTACGTCAGTGCACTGGTGATCCGCCCCGGCGAGCGCAAGGCCAACATCACCCCGAAACGCGCGGTGGGCGTGTTGCACCTGCCCCTGGATCGTACCCAGCGCAAGCTCGGCCTGACCCTGACGGCGCCGGAAAAAATGCGCCCCAAACAGCCGCTCAAGGTGAAGATCCAGGCCAGGAACGCCGATGGCAGCGTGCCGAAACAGGCCCATGTGCTGCTGGCGGCGGTGGACGTGGGCATCCTCAACATCACCGAATACCCGACCCCGGACCCGTACTCCAGCCTGTTCGGGCGCAAGGCCTATGGCGCCGACCAGCTGGATATCTACGGCCAGTTGATCGAAGCCGGCCAGGGCCGCCTGGCCAGCCTGGCCTTCGGTGGCGACGCGGCGCTGGCCAAGGGCGGCAAGCGTCCGGACACCAGCGTCACCATCGTCGCCTTGCAAAGCGCGCCGGTGACACTGAACGAGCAGGGTGAAGGCGAAGTCAGCGTCGACATCCCCGACTTCAACGGCGAACTGCGCCTGATGGCCCAGGCCTGGACCGACGAGCGCTACGGCATGGCCGAAGGCAAGACGGTGATCGCCGCGCCGCTGATCGCCGAACTGTCGGCGCCGCGTTTCCTCGCCGGCGGCGACCAGACCACCCTGGCGCTGGACCTGTCCAACCTGTCGGGCAAGGCGCAGAAACTCGATGTGCAACTGAGCGCCGAAGGCCAGCTGGCGCTGGTCAACGAAACCCGTCAGAGCGTGCAACTGACCCAGGGCCAGCGCACCACGTTGCGGATTCCGGTGCGGGCGCTGGGCGGCTTCGGCCAGGGCAAGGTCAAGGTGCTGGTCAATGGCCTGGACCTTCCGGGCGAGAGCCTGCCACCGTTCAGCCGCGAATGGACCCTGGGGGTACGACCGGCTTACCCGGCGTTGCTCAGGCATTACCGCGCGGTACTCAAGGATCAGCCATGGAGCCTGCCGGAAGGCGAGCTGGCGGCATTCGAGCCGGCCGGGCGTGAGGCACTGTTGAGCCTGTCGAGCCGGCCGCCGCTGAACCTCGGCGAGCAGATCCGCGCACTCAAGGCCTACCCCTACGGCTGCCTGGAACAGACCACCAGCGGCCTGTACCCGGCGCTGTACGCCGATGCCGTCAGCCTGAAACGCCTGGGCCTGGAAGGCGAGCCGGATGCCGAGCGCAAGCGCAAGATCGAGCTGGGCATCGAACGCCTGCTGGGCATGCAGCGCTACAACGGCAGCTTCGGCCTGTGGGGCGCGGACGGCGAGGAGGAATACTGGCTGACCGCCTACGTCACCGACTTCCTGCTGCGGGCACGCGACCAGGGCTTCGCGGTGCCGGCCGAGGCGCTGAAGAAGGCCAACGAACGCCTGCTGCGTTACCTGCAGGAGCGCAACCTGATCGAGGTCAACTACAGCGAAAATGCCGAGCACACGCGCTTTGCCGTGCAGGCCTACGCCGGGTTGGTGCTGGCGCGCAGTCAGCAGGCGCCGCTGGGCGCGCTGCGCAGCCTGTTCGAACGGCGTACCGATGCGCGCTCCGGCCTGCCATTGGTACAGCTGGCCATCGCCTTGCAGAAAATGGGCGACCAGCCACGGGCCGAGCAGGCCTTGACCGCGGGCCTGGCGGCTTCGCGCAACAGCAAGGACTGGCTGGCCGACTACGGCAGCCCGCTACGGGATCAGGCGCTGATCCTGGCGCTGCTGGAAGAGCACGACCTGGCCAAGGGCAAGCGCGAGGAGCGGCTGTTCGAGCTGTCCGACCAACTGGCGGCCAGCCCGTACCTGTCGACCCAGGAGCGCAACTCGCTGTTCCTAGCCGGTCGTGGCCTGCTGGGCAAGCCGGAAGCCAACTGGACCGCGCAACTGAGCAGTGGCGCCGAAAGCCGCGAGCTGAACAACAGCCAGCCCGGCCTGAAGCTGGAAGGCGCGTTGCTGGCGTCGCCGTTGTCGATCAGCAATCAGGGCAGCGAGCCGGTGTACCAGCAACTGACCATTTCCGGTTATCCGCAGCATGCGCCGCTGGCCGGTGGCGAGAACCTGAGCATTCGGCGCGAATACCTGGGGATGAACGGCCAGCCACTGAACCTGCGGGCCCTGGGCAGCGGCGACCTGGTGCTGGTGCACCTGGCGGTCAGCGCCAAGCAACGGGTGCCGGATGCCCTGGTGGTGGACCTGCTGCCGGCCGGCCTGGAACTGGAAAACCAGAACCTGGCGCAGAGCGCCGCCAGCCTGGAAAACGCCAGCAGCCAGGTCAAGGAATGGCGCGAGTCGATGCAGAACGCCAGCCTCAAGCACCAGGAATTCCGCGATGACCGCTATGTGGCGGCGCTGAACCTGGACGGCTACGACAGCGTCACGCACCTGCTGTACCTGGCACGCGCAGTCACGCCCGGCACTTACCGTGTGCCGCCGCCGCAAGTGGAGTCGATGTACCGGCCGAACTGGCAGGCCGTGGGTGAAACCCTGCCGGAGATGGTGATCAAGGGGCGTTGAGAAGGGCGATCGCGGCAAGCGCGTTCCTTATGTAGGAGCGAGCTTGCTCGCGATACGACCGCGCAGCGGTCGTCTATCGGTCAGTGCACCACCCAGCTCAGCAGCCACAACCCCAGCAGCAGCCAGATGATGCCCATGACGATCGAGGCGCGCATGAAGGCGCGGACCGCCGAGTACAGCAGCATCAGCCCGACGATCAGGGTGATGATGCTGATGATCGAGGTGTCCATGCCCAGCGCCCGCGACAAGCCGTCGATAAAGTTGCCGCCGGCGTTGGTCAGGGCGTTGAACAGACCGCTGAGGCCATCGACGATAAACCGTATGACCGAGCCCAGCGCCTGGCCGAGCCATTCAAAAAAGCTTTCTACCTGCATGCGTGCATCCTGATGAAAAAGTTGGCGTGCTTGCCAGACCTGAGCCTTTGGCCATCAATCGCGCTGGCGAGTTCCGTTCCAAGCATAGAGGTTCGCGGGTTTGATTTTTCGATTAGTTGCATCGCGCCTGCGCAGTTTTTGGTGGCGAATATTTGGCCAGGCACAGTCGCCCGGCTTGCCATCGCCGCAACCAAGCGGTCGCCGAGGCTGGCGCATCCTGCGGACCGTGCTGGGCGGCCTGTTGCTGCTGTGGGCCGGGCTTTGGCTGGCCGACCGCATCTGGCCGCTGCCGCTGCCCAAGGATGACCTGGCGCGGGTGGTGCTGGCCGAGGATGGCACGCCACTGTGGCGCTTTGCCGATGCCAATGGCGTCTGGCGCTATCCGGTGCGCACCGACGAAGTCTCGCCCTATTACCTGGACGCGCTGCTGACCTACGAAGACCGCTGGTTCTACAGCCATCCCGGGGTCAACCCGATGGCGCTGGCGCGTGCCGCCTGGCAGAACCTCACGGGCGGGCGGGTGTTGTCCGGCGGCAGCACCCTGTCGATGCAGGTGGCGCGCCTGCTCGATCCCCACTCGCGAACCTGGCACGGCAAGCTGCGCCAGCTGTGGCGCACCGCGCAGCTGGAATGGCACCTGAGCAAGCAGCAGATCCTCACGCTCTACCTCAACCGCGCGCCGTTCGGCGGCACCTTGCAAGGGGTGGCCGCGGCCAGTTGGGCTTACCTGGGCAAGTCGCCGCAGCACCTGACCCACGCCGAAGCGGCGCTGCTGGCGGTACTGCCCCAGGCGCCGAGCCGGCTGCGCCCGGACCGGCATGCCGCGCGGGCACAAGTGGCCCGGGACAAGGTGCTGCAGCGCCTGGCGCAGTTCCAGGTCTGGCCGCAATCGGCGGTGGCCGAAGCCTTGCAGGAACCCCTGTTGCTGGCGCCGCGGCTGGAGCCGAGCCTGGCGCCCCTGCTGGCGCGCCGGCTGAATCGCCCGGACAGCCCGCCGCTGATCCGCACCACCCTGGACGCCAACCTGCAACGGCGCCTGGAAGACCTGCTTTTGGGCTGGCGCGCGCGCCTGCCGGAACACACCTCGGCGGCGATCCTGGTGGTCGAGGCGCAGACCATGGCCGTGCGCGCCTACCTGGGCTCGGTGGATATCAACGACGCCCGGCGCTTCGGCCATGTGGACATGATCAGCGCCATGCGTTCGCCGGGTTCGACCCTCAAGCCCTTCCTTTATGGCATGGCGCTGGATGCCGGGCTGATCCATTCCGAATCGCTGCTGCAGGACGTGCCACGGCGGTATGGCGACTACCGGCCGGGCAACTTCTCCATGGGCTTCAGCGGCGCGGTGTCGGCCAGCATCGCCCTGGCCACCTCGCTGAACCTGCCAGCGGTGCAACTGCTGGAAGCCTACGGGCCGAAACGGTTTGCCGCCGAGATGCGCATCGGCGGCATGCCGCTGACCCTGCCGGCGCTGGCGGAACCGAACCTGGCGCTGATTCTCGGCGGCGCCGGCAGCCGCCTGGAGGATCTGGTCAGCGGCTACAGCGCCTTCGCCCGTGGTGGCAAGAGCGCGAGCCTGCGCCTGCAACCGGACGATGTGTTGCGCGAGCGGCCGCTGCTGTCACCCGGTTCGGCGTGGATCGTGCGGCGCATTCTCAGCGGCCAGGCGCGCCCGGACCGCGACCCGCGAGCCGAGCTGGTACAGCGTCCGGTGCTGGCCTGGAAGACCGGCACCAGTTACGGCTTTCGCGACGCCTGGGCGATTGGCGTCGGGCCGCGCTACCTGATCGGCATCTGGATCGGCCGCCCGGACGGCACCCCGGTGCCGGGCCAGTTCGGCCTGGCTTCGGCAGCGCCGTTGATGCTGCAAGTGCACGATGTGCTGATCAACCGCGACAGCCAGCGCGGCATCAGCGCGCCGGTGCAGCCGGTGCCGATGAATGTCGGGGTGGCGGCGATCTGTTGGCCGCTGGGCCAGCCCATGAGCCGCAGCGATCCGAACTGCCGCCGCCAGCGTTTCGCCTGGACCCTGGACGGCACCACGCCGCCGACCTTGCAGGCGGCGGATCAACCCTTGGGCGTCGGCCTGCTGGAAAAAGTCTGGGTCAATGCCAAGGGCCTGCGGGTCGACGCCAAGTGCCCGGGGGCCGAGGTGCGGGATATCGCGCTGTGGCCGGCGCCGCTGGAGCCCTGGCTGCCGCGCATCGAACGGCGTGAAGCGCGCCTGCCGGCCAACGACTCGGGGTGCCCGGGGCCGGCCCTGGCGGCAGCGGCGCCGTTGTCCATCGTCGGCGTGCGCGAGGGCGATCGCTTGCGCCGCCCGGCGGCCAGCCAGGAACTGCTGCGGCTCAAGCTGTCGGCCCTGGGCGGCAGCGGCCGGCGCTGGTGGTTCGTCAACGGCGAGCCGCTGGGCGAGAGTGCCAACCAGGACAGCATCAACGCCAGCTTCGAACGGTTGGGGCCATATCAACTCAGCGTGCTGGACGAAGGCGGGCAGACGGCGCGGGTCGAGTTCAGCGTTATCGATTGAGGGGGCGGTGCGGGCCTTGCCTTCATCCGCCATCCCCCCGAAGCTATACGCCTTCAGGAGACCCCGATGAACCTAGACGAACTGACCCAACGCCTGCACGCCATTCGCGACCGCAATGACTGGCGGCCATTTCACAGCCCGAAGAACCTCGCCATGGCCGCCAGTGTGGAGATGGCCGAGCTGGTGGAAATCTTCCAGTGGCTGAGCGAAGACCAGTCGCGGCAACTGCCGGCCGACAAGCTGGCCCATGCCGGCCAGGAAGTCGGTGACATCGTGCTCTACCTGTTGCTGCTGTGCAGCGAACTGGGCCTGGACCTGGAGCAGGTGGTGCGCAGCAAGCTGGCCGACAGCGAACGGCGGTTCGGCTGATGAGCGACCGTCATTTCGACCAGCTGGCGACCCGCTTCGCCGAAAAGATCTACGGCGGCGCCAAGGGCGCGATCCGCCTGGCGGTGCTCCAGGCCGACCTGGCCGAAGCCTTGCCGGACCGCCCGCTGCGGGTGCTGGATATCGGCGCCGGGCTGGGGCATATGTCGCTGTGGCTGGCCCAGCGTGGCCATCAGGTGACCCTGGCCGAACCGGCCGAACCGATGCTCGAAGGCGCCCGCCAGCGCTTCGCCGAGGCCGGCCAACAGGCGACCTTTATCCAGGCGCCCTGGCAGGACCTGCTGGGCCAGCTCACCGAACCCTATGACCTGGTGCTGTGCCATGCGGTGCTGGAATGGCTGGCCGAGCCCCACGCGATCCTGCCGGTGCTGCATCAACTGACCACCCAGGACGGCTGGCTGTCGCTGGCGTTCTATAACCGCGATGCACTGATCTATCGCAACCTGCTCAAGGGCCACTTTCGCAAGATGCGCAAGAACGACATGGCCGGCGAGAAGCAGAGCCTGACCCCGCAACAGCCCCTCGATCCGCGGGAACTGGCGGCGCAACTCGACGGCTTGTGGCGGGTCGAAACCCAGAGCGGGGTGCGGGTTTTCCATGACTACATGCCGGTGGAATTCCAGGCCCGCGCCGAGTTGCTGGACCTGTTGGAAATGGAATTGGCCCATCGTCGTCACCCAAGCTTTGCCGGGCTTGGGCGTTACCTGCACTGGATTTGTCGTCCGGTCTGAGCGGAGCTCGAAATGAAACGCCACGCTGGTTTGCTTGTGCTGTGCCTGGGGCTGGCGGCCTGCCAGAGCCCCAACCCCTATGTCGCCAGTTCCAATCCACTGCCGCCGGCGCCGCCACAGGCGGCCGGGACCTTCGACCGCAGCGCCTACCCCGCGCCCCAGCGCGACTATGGGCGCTATCGCAGTTGGGCCTGGCGCAACGGGCGCCTGCCCAATGGCTCGGCCTGGGCCGATTCGGCGCAGGTCGCCGAGGCGGTCAGCAACGCTCTCGACCAGCGCGGCCTGCGCCCGCTGCACGACAACCGTCCGGCGGACCTGTGGGTCAGCGCCGACCTGCACCTGGAAAAACGCTTGCGCCAGGTGCAGGACGACTACGGCTACGGTTACGGCGGTTATGGCTACAACCGCTACGGCCCTGGTTATGGCATGTACAACACAGTGCCGGTGGTGCGTACCTACGAGGTGGAAGTCGTGGTGGTACGGGTCAACCTGTTCGACGGTCGCAGTGGCCAGCCGGTGTGGAGCGCCAGCGCGGAAACCTCGAGCCAGGGCAGCCTGAGCGAGCGCGCCGATGCGCTGCGCGAGGCTGTGGAAAAGGCCATGGCGGCGTATCCTCCTAGTTAGGCTCCGTACGAAGCTGCACGCTGGGCTGGGTTAAAGCAGGCTTGCCTGACCTTCGCTCGCCGACTTTCGTACAGACCCTAGCGACATCCCTTCAGGTGCATTTGCTCTTCTGGAGAAACATCATGTTCCGCCCTCTTGCTTTACTGGCCCTGGCCGCGCTGCTCAGCGCCTGCGCCGCCAACCAGGTCAACCATGACTTCGACGCCAGCCGCGACTTCGCGGCCTATCGCAGCTGGAGCTTCAAGGAACCCGCCCTGCAATACCGCCCAGACGATCCGCGGATCAAGAGCGACCTCACCGAGCAGCGCATCCGCCAGGCCGTCAGCGATCAGCTCGACCAGCGCGGCCTGCGTCCAGCCGCGGCGGGCAAAAAGGCCGATCTCAACGTCCAGACCTACCTGATCGTCGAGAACCGCCAGCAACAGGTCACCACCAATTACGGCGGCGGCTGGGGTGGCCCGTGGAATGGCTACTGGGGCGCGCCGATGTACAACGAAACCCGCAACATCACCTACAAGGTCGCCACCATCCAGATCGACCTGCTCGATGGCAAGGACGGCAAGCTGGTGTGGCGCGGCAGCGACGAGCAGATACTCAGCAGCACGCCGAACCCCGCCGATCGCAGCACGGCGATCAGGGAGACCGTCGGCCGGATCCTGGCGAACTATCCGCCCAGGTAAGTTGCTGCATTCCACCACGGGGCGAGGGCTGCACGGGCCCTTGCCCCATGCCCAAACACAGCGCTGGCAAGTCGCCAGCGTTGTATTCCAGCCTTGACTACACTCCTTTCACCCAGCGGAGGTTGCGCCCGGCGGTGCGCCGGCAAAGGAGTGCTCCATGTTTTCCCGCACGCAGTTTTCCGGACCGGCTCGGCAGCGTGGCGCTATTGGTCTGATAGGGGCGCTGGCGCTGAGCACGGCGGTGTTGTGCACCCTGGTGGTGGTCGACAGCGGGCGCCTGTACCTGGATCAGCGTGAGTTGCAGCGGGTGGCCGATAACGCCGCGCTGGAGGCGGTGGCGCGGGGTGGCAATTGCCTGGCGGGGGGCAGCGCGGCGGTATTTGCAAGAGAAAGCGCGGCGCGCAACGGCTTTGCGGTGGGAGACGACAGACCGCTGACAGCCACCTGTGGCTTGCTGCAGACCGGTGCCGACAACCTGCGCACCTTCAGCCCCAACGCCAGCCAGGCCAGCGCCATCCGAGTGGTGGTCAGTGAAGCGGTGCCCACCAGCATCGCCCTCGGCGTAACCAATCTGTTTTCCGACAATCCCGTCAGCACCACGACCTCGTTAAGTGCCACGGCGGTAGCGGCTCAACCCAAGCCACCGCTGGCGCAATTGACGATTCGCAGCACGCTGGTCGACCTCAATCTGTTGAACGGCACCCTCAGCGGCCTCGCGGGTAGCGCGATCAATGTCAGCCTGCTCGGTTGGCAGAGCCTGGTCGATACCGACATCAGCCTGCTCGGTTACCTGAAGCAGTTGGCCGTCGACCTGAATGTGAGCGCCGGAAACTACAGCGAACTGCTCGACGTTGACACCGACATTACCCAGCTGCTCCAGACCAGCATCAGCGTGGCCCAGAAGAACGGCGCCACCGCCGAGGTCCTGACGGCCCTGGGCAGCATCAAGGCTGCAGCCATCAATACGGCCCCGGTGAAACTGGGTGACCTGTTGAAGTTGCAGACCGGCACCGCGGACTCCGGGCTGGATGCCAGCGTCCAATTGCTGAGCCTGGTCGAGGCGTTCCTGCAACTGGCCAGCAGCCAGAGCGCCGCGGCCGTCGAGCTGCCGGTGAGTGTGTTGGGGCTGGCGGGCGTCACCACCCGGGTCAAGATCGTTTCACCTCCCGAGTTCGCCATTGGCAACCCGGAACTGGCCGCCGTCGACCCGCTGGGACCCAATCGCATCTATGTACGTACCGCTCAGGTGCGGGCGTTGCTGACGGTGGATCTCTCGCTGATCAACAGCGTGCTGCAGGCGGTGAATGCCCTGCTGTCGCCGGTGGTGGTCACGCTCAATACGGTGCTCAGTGCCAATCTCAGCTGTGTGCTCGGTGGCCCCTGTGTAAAGACTGACCTGCTGATCCTGCCGAACGGCGCGAACCTGGATGTCAGCCTCGAAGTGGCGGCCGGCGACAGTCATGTCACCGGCTATACCTGCGTCAGCGACAGCGACAACAGTCTTTCCGTCGACACCACCACCTCCGCGGTCAAGCTCAAGGTCGGTCGAGTGGACGCCAGCAACTGGGCGTCTTCGACCGCTCAAGTCAGCGTGAGCCCGTTGCCGCTGGTGGATATCGGCGCGAGGACCTGCCAGGGGCTGCTTGGCCCCTGTGGCGCGCGCGTCTCGTTTGCCGGCGGCGGCAGCGAGTTGATGATTGACACCTCGATTGCCGGCACCCACGAGCCGAATTTCACCTTCGTCAATCCGCCGAAAATGAAGCAGGAACTGGCGGACGACGATTGGCACAGCGTGACCGCCTCCAATGTGGTCAGCAGCCTGCGCGCGTCGCTGACCGGCATCACTCTGATTCAGCATCCGCCCAGCATCGGCAGCCTGCTCGGGGTGGTGCTCAATACCTTGCTATCGGCGTTGAACACCGCAGTCGGCCTGCTGGCCACGGCTATCGGCGCCTTGCTCGGCCCGTTGCTGGACCCATTGCTGAACAATGTCCTGGCGGTGTTGGGCATCGATCTGAGCAAGGTCGAGGTGGGCGCCAACCTCACCTGCGGCCAAACCGGCCGGGCCTATCTGGTGATCTGATCGCTCTGTACCAACGGCAGGTCGATGCAGAAGCAGGCGCCTTCGCCGGTATTGCTCACGCTCAGGCGCCCGCCCATGTTCTCGACTATGCCGTAGCTCACCGAGAGCCCCAGGCCGGTGCCCACGCCGACCGGCTTGGTGGTAAAGAACGGCTCGAAGATGCGCCCCAGCAGGCGCGGGTCGATGCCGCCGGCATTGTCTTCGACCAGCAGCCGCACCCGCTGCGGGTCATATTCGGCGCGTATGGCAATCCAGGGCCGCAAGTCCGGATCCTGCTCGCGCCGGCCGAGCAGCGCATCCCGGGCATTGACCAGCAGGTTGATCAAGACTTGCTCAAGCTGATCGACATGGCCCCGCACCTGCACGTTGAAGTCGATTGGCGCGACACGCAATTCAACGCCTTTGCCGCGCATGCCGTCGGCCAGCAGCGACAGGCAGCCTTCCACCGCCTGGGCCGGATCGAAAGGTTGTTGCTCGATCTCCGAGCTGCGGCCAAACACCCGCATATGGTCCACCACCCGACCGGCCCGCTGGACCTGGGCATCGATGCGCTTGAGCTTGTCCTGCAGGTAGTCGAGTTGCACGTCGCCGTTGTTCAGGCGCTTGAGCACGTTGACGATGGCCATGCGCATCACATTCAGCGGCTGGTTGATTTCATGGGCCAGCCCGGTGGCCATTTCGCCCAGGGTGGCCATCTTCGCGCTTTGCATGAGTTGCAGCTGGGAGCGCCGGACTTCGGTGTTGTCGCGGCCGACGGCCTGGATCTCCCGCAGGCGTCCTTGCTCGTCGAACACCCCGCGGTCGGACCAGACCCACCAGGCATGTTCGCGCCCCGGCAGTTGCAGGTTGATTTCCGCGGTGCTGACCGGGAATTCCGGGGTCAGCTGGCGGATGCGTTGCACGAAGGCGGCGTGTTGTTCGGCGGACAGCCAGTCGCCGAGGTTGGCTCCGGCCAGCTGTTCGGGCGGGCATTCCAGGTAGGTCGCCAGGGGCCGGTTGCCGAAGGTCAGGGTCAGGTCGGGCAGGTAGCGGCAGATCATCGCCGGGGAGTCTTCCACCAGGATCCGGTAACGCTCCTCGCTGAGTCGTATCTGCTCGGCGGCCAGGGTGGCGTCGGTGACGTCCAGCCACAGGCCGACGGCTTCGACCGGCATGCCCAGGTCGTCGCGCAGCAGCCTGGCCTCGTCGAGCACCCAGTGGTATTCGCCACGGCTGTCGAGCAGGCGGTAGCGGCTGCGCACCGCGCCTTCGCGCAGCAGTTGCCGGTTGCGCTCGAAGTAGCGGTCGCGGTCGTCGGCATGCACCCGTTCCGCCAGGGCGCCGTCGTTGCAGTCGTTCAGGGTCCAGCCGAGCAACGGCTGCAGGCTGTCGCTGAAAAACGTCGGCTGCAGCGCACCCTCGACATAGCGCTGGACATAGATCACTGCTGGCGAATGGGCGATCAGGTTGTCCAGCCGGGCGTGGGCCGCGGCCGCCTGCTGCTCCTGATTCTTGATGTCGCTGATGTCCAGCATGAAACCGACGAAGCGCTGGTTCTGGCCAATGCCCAGGGCTTGCCCCTGCAGGCGGTACCAGATGGCCGGCAACTGCGGGTCGGCCCGCTGCAACCGTACGCAGAGCAACAGCGGTTTGCCCTGTCGCAACTCTTGCAGGCGGCTGCTCAGTTCCTGGCGATCGGCGGGGTGGATCAGGGCCAGCCAGGCCTGCAGCGACAAGCGCCGGGTCTGGGGTTCCAGCAGCAGGTTGAGGGCCAGCTGCGGTGCCAGCTGGATCTCGTTGTCCTGCGCGAACAACTCCCACCAACCGGTGCCGAGCAAACCTTGCAAGGCCTCCAGGCGCTCCAACTGGTGATGGTGCTGTTGTTCGCGTAGGCGTCCGAGCAAGGGCCCGGCCAGGGCGGCACTCAATTGCAGCCAGTCCCGTTCGCTCAACTGCGGTGCCTGCTGGCGTACCGGGTAGAAGCCGCAGAGCAGCCAGGCCGCGACACCGTGATCGTCGCGAAAGGGCACGACAAAGCCCTCGCTGCTGCCGAACGCACGTTGCAGGCGCGGATGCTCGCCAAGGCCTTGAGTGAAGATCAGCGACTGCGGGGCATTGCCGTTCAGGCTGTCCAGCCCGGTGCCCAGGACCTGGCCCTTGTGCCACAGCTGCGGTGCATCGGCGGCCTGATACAGGCCATGGATGTACCAGCCCTGTTCCAGGTCGTCGAGCAGCGCCAGGGCGAGGCAGGGGATATGCCAGTGCTGGGCCAGGGCATGGAGTTGCTCATGCAGCACCTCGGGCAGGCGAAAGAGGCTGCACAGGCGCAGCTGTTCGCTGATCTGTGCGGCGAACTGCTGGCAGTCCTGGCGTTGCTGCGCCTGCTGGCGTTCCAGCAACAGGTCGCCGATGTCCAGCAGGTGCAGGAGCCAGCCTTGGGTGGACGGTTGCACCCAGCCGCGCAGGTGCAGGGTTTGCCCGCCGGCGCCATGGAAGTCCAGGTCGAGCACCTGTCCTTGCCAGTCGCCAGGGCTGCCTTCGACACTCAGCGCGCTGTGCGCCAGCAGGTAGCCCAGCAGCGGCGCCGGCCCTTCGGCGGCCGGCGGCTGGGCCAGGGCGTGGCGCAGCGGGCCGGTCATTTGCAGCACCTGGGCGTTGTGGTCCAGGTGCACCAGCAGGCCGACCCCGGGCGTGGCCAGGGGCGGCGCGAGAGGAAGCGCCTGGGGCGTCGTCCGGCCGAGAAAGCGCCCGAGGAGTTTGTCGCCCGAGCTCAAAATTGCAGACTCGACTGGGCGCTGAGGTTCGCGGGCAGTGCGGGCACGCTGCCCAGGCCCGGCAGCACCAGGAAGGGGATGACCTGTCTGAGCTTGTCGGTGGAGTAGTGGACACGGACCGTGAGCAGGCCACCCGCATAAGTCACGGTGGCATCGCTGGCGTTGTTGGCATTGAAGTTGAAGGCCTGTGGAATCCAGGTCAGTTGCTCGCGCAAGGTGTTCTTCGCGCGTGCTATCAGGGCGGCGTCATAGCCGGGCGTGGCGGGGTCCAGGGCGACGCTGCGCCGCACCGCTTCGGCAGTGGCCTTATTGAAGGACTGCACCATCAGAAGCGGCACGCTGTAGCTGACCAGGGCATAAAACACGGCGAAAAAAATGATGAAGACCATGGCGAACTCGATGGCCACGGCACCTTTTTGTTTTTCTGGCAGGTCGACTTTCACGGCGGCGTCTACCCTGACTGCTAGTAGGTCATGTCAGCATAGAATCATTCAGCCAGAAGGGATGTTTTTTAACCGATGCAGCATTGGATTCTATTGGCTTGGCTGGGGCTGTGCGCGGTGCAGGATATCCGCCAGCGTCATCTCGCCAACGGCTTGACCCTGGGGGGCGCGCTGCTGGCGCTGGGGTACTTGCTGTGGGCCGGCAACACCTGGCTGGGCGCCGACGCGGTGCAGGGGGGCAAGGCGCTGTTGCTGGCGTTGCTGCTGACCGTGCCGGGCTATGTGCTGGGCCGGATGGGCGGCGGCGACGTGAAGCTCCTGGCGGCACTGGGGCTGGCATCCGACCCCCTGCACCTGCTGGGTACCTTCATCGGTGCCGCGTTGGCCAGCGGCCTATGGTGGTTGCTCGCGCCCAGGCTGTTGCCCGCGGCCGACCAACCGCTGGCAAGGTCCTTGCGATACCTCGATCCGCGGCAGGGGCAAAAGTACGCCTTTGCCCCTTTCGTCCTGGTCGGCATGGCCCTGACCCTGCTGTGGGCCCACTAGTCGTGCCGCCTATCTCTATGTACATAGTCGGAAAGTAGTCTACGTTTATTCTGTACCTGCCCGAAGTAGACGCGGCAGGGCAGGAACATTCGTCTTGGGCTTGCCAGGCATGGAGTTGCGCGTGAACAAGCTTATATCCCGCATCAAAGTACTCGTGGTCGACGACCAGCCGTTGATAGTCGAAGAGCTTTGCGAGTTTCTTGAAGGCAGCGGTTATCGCTGCGTCCCTTGTGAGTCCAGCCGCCAGGCGATCCAGCAGTTCAATGAAGATGCCGAAATCGGCCTGGTACTGTGCGACCTGCACATGCCCGATCTCGATGGCATCCAGTTGGTGCAGGAGCTGCAGCGTATCGCCGGCAAGCATCGGGTCTTCGAGGCCATCATGCTCACCGGCCAGGCCGACAAGCAGGATGTGATCAAGGCCTTGCGCGCCGGCATCGCCGATTACTACCAGAAACCGATCGACCTCGATGAGCTGCTGGCCGGTCTGCAACGCCAGGAGGAAGCGTTGCAGGAGCGGCAGAAAAACCTGCAGCTGGGGCACCTGAACCAGAAGCTGCAGTTCCTTTCCGAATCCATTGACGATCTTTACCAGGATCTGGACAAAGTACGTCGCGCGCCACTCGCGCCACCGACGACGCAGGTGTCGGACCAAGGCGGCGGCGAGGCGGAGCAGATCGAAATCCCGGCGATCTTCAATCAGCTGTCGCCCCGGCAACTGGATGTGGCCCGCCTGGTAGGCAAGGGGCAGACCAACTACCAGATCGCCTGTGAACTGGGGATCACGGAAAACACCGTGAAGCTCTACGTGTCCCAGGTGCTGCGCCTGACCCATATGCACAACCGCACCCAGCTGGCATTGGCGCTGGCACCGAGCAACTCGGGGTTGCGCCAGCGCGTGACCGCCCACTGATTACTCCCCATGTGCAGCACCCCCCGACGGTCGCGAGGGTGTGCTGCGCATGCAGGCCGCTGCATCCTTCTATTGGTGGGCGAAAGCCCGGGCAATGGCGCTGACGCCAGGGCCGGCCAGGACGATCAGTAACGCCGGAAAGAGAAACAGCATCATCACGACGGACATTTTCGCCGACATCTTCGAGATGTATTCCTGCAGGCGCGTCAGGCGCCGCTCATCGAGCAGCAGCTTGAGCGACTGCAACGACTTCATCGCCCCACCGCCCTGGTAAATCAGCTGTTGCAGGATCACGCAGGTGTCGGTGAACTCATCGACGGCCAGCAGCCGCGCGGACTTGTTCAGTTCGTCCCCCAGTTCCAGGCCGGAATCCACCCGGGCCAGCACCATGCGCAATTCCTGGGTCAGGGCCGGCAGCAGTTTCTGCGCGTCCTTGCTCAACACCCGCAGGGCCTGTTCCACCGCCATGCCTGACTCGAACAGGATGCGCACCAGGGGAATGAAGGTGGAGATATCGACCGCCAGTTGTTTCTGCCGCCTGCTGGCGGCCATGGCCAACAGACGCTTGGGCAACAGGTAACCGAGGCTCAGGGCGAACAGCGGGGCGACCCAGTGGTTTTTCGCCGCCGGGAAAAACACTGCCTGGATCACCAGGGTCAGGCCCAGGGCGAGAATCGGTGCGCCGATCTGGCAGGCGGCGAACAGCGAGCGTTGCCGCGCGCTGCGCCAGCCCAGGCGGTTGAGCAGCAACTGGGTTTCATTGTCGAGCCTGACCGCGTGCTGGCCAACCTTGCTGTCGCCCAGCACGTGCAGCCAGTTGCCGAGAGTGTTGTCGCGCGCCAGGTGCCCCTGCAGGCGCTCGGTCACCTGGCGCGTTCGCCGACGCTGTTCCAGCAAGCTGCCCAGCACCAGCAGCATGGCCGCGAGAAACAACAGTGCACTGATCAGCAAGGCCGTCATGTCAAACACTCCGCAGCATGCGCCACAGCAGCGCGCAGCCGATGACCTGCAAACCGAAGGCGGCCAGCAGCATCATCCGGCCGCCGCTCTGGTTCCACATGCTCATCAGGTAGGTCGGGTTGGCTATCAGGAAATAGCCGGCCAATGACACCGGCAGGGCCGCGAGGACCATCGCCGTGATACGGGTTTCGCCGGTCATCGCGCGCAGTTGCCGGGCGGCCTGGTCGCGTTCGCGGATCAGCTTGATCAGGTTTTCCAGCAGCTCGCTGGCATTGCCGCCATAGCGGTGGTTGACCTTGAGCCCCAGGGCGAACAGGCGCAGTTCATCGCGCTCGTACAGTTCGGCGAAGTCCGCCACCGCATCCGGCAGGTTGACCCCCAGCTGCACATTGCGCTGGACCCGGCCCATGGCGTGCTGCAACGGATTGTCGGCGGCCTCGATGCCGCCCAGCACCGCGTCGGCCAGGGTGCGTCCCGACTTGAGGCTGCGCACGGCATGGTCGAGCAATGGCGGCAGCTGTTCGATCATGCGCTTGAGGCGCCGCCGGTACAGCCAGCTGATATACAGGCGCAGCAGCACAGGCGGTGCGACGAGCAGGGCGAGCAGCCCCGGCCACTTGCCCAGCCCATACCCGAGCATGCAGCCCAGGGCCCAGACCACCAGCCATAGCCCCAGGCGTTCGGTGGGACGACCGAGGCCCGCGCGCAGAAAGGCCCTTTCGAGCCGGTTCCACGAGGTCTTTTCCTCGCTTGGTTGCGGTTGCCCCTGGGCCAGGCGGTCGAGCACCCGGGCGGTGCGGGCCTGGCGCAGACCGCTGTAGAACATCCAGCCCGACAGCCCCAGCAGGGTCAGGCACAGGAGGGCAAGCAGCACGGGACCTAACATGCGGTGGCGCTCCCTGGCTCAGTTGACGGGCAGGTCGGCGTCGCGTCGCAGCTTGTCGCCAGCGGGGTTGGCCGCTTCGCGCAGAAAGCCGAAACCGCTACGTCGGTTCAGACGGAACAGGGTGTTGGTGACGTAGGTGTTTTCGCGTACGCCGACCACTTCCACCACTTCGCTGACGCAGCGCCGGCCATCGGGCAGACGCGTCAGTTGAATCACCACGTCCAGGGCCGCGCAGATCATCTGCCGCAGGGTGCGTTCGGCCACCTGGCGCCCGGTCAGGCCCACCAGGGTTTCCAGGCGCAGCAGGGCATCCTGGGCATTGTTGGCGTGCACGGTGCTCATGGAACCGTCGTGGCCGGTGTTCATCGCCGTCAGCACATCGAGCACTTCGACGCCACGGATCTCGCCGAGGATGATCCGGTCCGGGCGCATGCGCAGGGCGTTGCGGATCAGGTCGCTGGCCTTGACCTCGCCATGGCCTTCGGCGTTCGGCGGACGGGTTTCCAGGCGCACCACATGGGGATGGCCCAGTTGCAGTTCGGCCACGTCCTCGATGGTCACCAGCCGTTCGTGAGGGTTGATCAACTGGCTGAGGATATTCAGCAGGGTGGTCTTGCCGGTGCCGGTGCCGCCGCTGATCAGGATGTTGCAACGCTTGCCCACGGCCTCCTGGACGAATTCGAAGATTGCCTGGTCGATGGTCTGCATGGCCATCAGGTCGCTGCTCTTGAGCATGTCCTTGCGGAACTTGCGGATCGACAGGCAAGGGCCATCGAGGGCGATCGGCGGGATGATCGCGTTGACCCGGCTGCCGTCGGGCATCCGTGCATCGACCATGGGCGAAGACTCGTCGAGGCGTCGGCCCAGGGGCGCGAGGATGCGTTGCATGACCCGCTCCACATGGTGCGCGTCGATGAAACGCAGGTCGCTCTGGTGCAGCACGCCATTGCGCTCGACGAACACCCGGTGCGGGCCGTTGACCAGGATCTCGGTCACCGCCGGATCGCGCAGCAAGACTTCCAGTGGGCCGAAACCGGTGAGCTCGTCCACCAGTTCTTCGGCCAGGCGCTCCATTTCATAGCGGGAGATCGCCAGGTGCAGGCGCGAGATGTATTCGGCCACCTTGTCGGTAATGAAGTGCGCCAGAGCCTGGCGCGAACCTTCCAACAGGTTTTTCCCCGACTCTTCGATGGCGTCGATGACGTAGCGATGCAGCACCAGTTTCAAACCCTCGTGATCGGTGTTGCCGACCGGGCTGTGGGGCTGGGCGCCGAAAAGTTTTTCTCTGCTCATCGACTTCCCCTGAGGCGCTCGAACCAGCCGGGCTTCACCGTGGGCAGCCCTTGGGAGCGTCTGGCCAGGCGCTCGCCGAGGACCTTCAGGGCTTGGGTCAGGCCTTCGCGGGGGGCCAGTTCGAACAGCGTGACGCCCTGGTTTTTCGCGTTGAGGCGTACCTCGGGGCTATAGGCCAGGACCGCGATCACTTCCAGGGCAAAGGTCTTGCCCAGGGTTTCCGCATCCGGAGCGACCCCGCGCAGGTAGCGGTCGACCAGCAGGCGGGCGTGTTCCAGCTTCATGCCTTTTTCGCGCCAGAGGTTGAGCACCGCTAGGTTGCGGCGGCAGTCGAGCACGCTCTGGTCGGTGTACCAGAGCAACTTGTCGCAATGGCCGACGAAGGTGCGCAGGGCTTCGCTGTCCGGTTGTCCGGTGAGGTTCACCACGATGTGCTGGAAGTGCTGGCGCAGGGCGCTGAGCAGCATGTACAACTCGGCGGCGCTGGTGCGCTCCAGCGGCTCGTCATGGCCGGCATAGGCCAGGATCCGCAGCCCGGCTTCAGTGCTGGTGAAGGCACTGTCGATCAGGGTCGCATCCAGGCGCCGCAGATGGCGCAAGGCATCGCCGAAGTGGAACGAGCTTTCCAGCCCCAGCAGCGCCAGGCTGTCGCCGCGCGGCAGGCCGAGGTCGAGCAACAGCGTCTGCTGGCCGCTCTTCTGCACCACCAGCGCCAGATGGCTGGCGAGCAGGGCGCCATCGGCATCGCTCTGGGTGCCGTAGAGCACGGTCAGGCCGCCGAGCTGGGTGCTCGGCGTGACCTGGGGCAGGCGTTTGCTCAGGCGCCGTACCAGGCCGGCCACTTCGCTGGAGCGCGAGCCGTAGGCCACGAAGTCGCGGGCCCCGGCGCGCATGGCGTTGAGTACCAGTTGGTTGTCCATGCCGTCGCCCAGGGCGACGATGGCCAGCATCGGCTTGGCCTCCAGCGCGCCCTCGATCAACGCCGACTGGGTGACCACATGCTCGCGATCGAGACCGACGAAGACCAGGCTGGCGAATGTCACATCCACCAGCGCCAGCAATTCGTCGAGGCTGCCGCTGCCAGCGCTGACCACCTGCCCGAGTGGCGCCAGGGCGCCTTGCAGCCATTCCAGGTCGGTGCCGTTGCGGGTGATCGCGAGGAAGGTCTGGCTCAGGTTCTGACTCATTGCGATAGCCCACTGCGTTGATTGAAGTTGCGGTTTTCCAGGGAGTACCCGTTCGGGTCGTGCGTACGCAGCGGGGCGTCGCCCCCGGCAGGTACACCGCTCGACATCAGGGGTCGGATCAGGCCTTTGAACAGGGGCTGGGAATCATTGGACATGAAGAGGTGTCCTTGCATGATCAGGGTGTTTGTTGGCTCGCTTCGATGCCGCGTATGACTTCTATCTGGGCGCGACGCGATGTGGCGTCGAACGTTCTGACGGTGGAGGGGGAGGGTGTGGACAGGGCCAACTGGTTGAACTGGATCAAGGATCTGTCGGCGTTTTGCAGATGCTTCGACGCGCTTTTTTCGCCGGCCCAGTAATGTGCCAGGCGCTTCTCGTCGGCGCTGCGTACCGCCAGGCGCAGAACGCCGGCTTGAGCCGCGAGCATCAAGCGGCTCAGCAAGGGTTCCGGGACAGCCAGCAACACGCTGCGCGCGTTCAGGCGACGCTGATCCTGTTTGAGTTTTTCCTCGGCACTGGCGGGCGGCGAGCCCGGCTTGCCATCGTTGGTCAGGCCCAGTTGCTCGCCAATGCCCAGCACCCGCAGGGCCGGCACCACGACCTGGGCCGAGGGCAGCAGGTTGTTGCTGTCCTGGCGCAGGAACAGCAGCACATCGACGTAGTCGCCAGGGCTCAGTTGCCCGCTGGCGCCGATGACTTCGTCTACCGCGACGGCCAGGGCGCGCTCGTCGGCACGGATCATGCGGGCCACGCTGCCCCCGGCTTCGAAGCTTTCCTCGCTCAGCCAGGTCCCCGCCGGCAACGCCCGCCATGGCGTGCGTCCGATGACTTGATCGAGGCTTTTGAGGCTGCCGGCGGGCGCGGTGCGCAGCCGCTCCAGCGTGACATCGCCGGCCTTGATGGGAACGAACGGAGGTATGTCGCGTACCAGCACCGCGACGGGCTGGCGAGTCGCATCTTCGGCGGAAGCAGTGACGGTTTGCACGGCGTCGGGGGAAGGCTGCGCTACAGGTTGCGCTGCGGGCCGGCGACTCAATGCCAGGCCCCAGTAACCGGCAATGAGAGCCCCCACCAGAAACACCCCAGCCAACCCCATAGTGATACGACTGTTCATGACGGCTCTCCCTTTCCCGCTGCATTACCGACTCGCACATCCAATGAGTCAATTTCGCAATCAGGCAGCTATGAACAAGCAACTATTTCGCTATTTGAAGGTAGAACAGCTGCAACAAAACGCCATTACTGTCGAGAAAATAACTTGGCTCATCCGTGCCCTGTCCGATGTCGCGTTTTTTTTTGACGTCAAAGAGACGAGCTAATACTTAATGATTAATTCGTTCTTACAGTTGTTGGCTGGAAGTTTGTTGACAATGCTGTGGTGGCACAGGGGAATCATGTTGCAACGCTGCAACACCCGATGCATTGAGGAGAAACTAGATGTTCTTCATTCTCGCTACCCAATGGATCACCCTTCTGGCCTCCCGGCTCCTGCGTTTCCTCAAGAATAACGAGGGCGCGTCAGGGATCGAGTACGCGCTTATCGCCGGTATGGTGGCCGTGGCCATCGCGGCATTTGTACCTGATATTTCGCTCGCTATCACTGGCACCTTCGAGACTCTGAAATTGGCGTTAGAAGGCGAACCTCCGGCTGAATAAGTTGTAATACGGGCCCTCAAGGCTTTACGAGGCGTCGATACCCTCAGTACGCAGTCACTTTCAGGTATTGCCCATGAGCTCCTCTTCGTTTCCACGCCAGCAGCTTCTTCTCGTGGACGATGAAGAGGACGCTCTGCTCGAGCTCGCCGAATTGCTCGAAGGTGAAGGCTTCTGCTGCTTCACCGCGACCTCGGTCAAGCTCGCCCTGGCCCATCTCACTCAACACCCGGACATCGCGCTGGTCATCACCGACCTGCGCATGCCGGAGGAGAGTGGCCTGTCGCTGATCAGGCGCCTGCGCGATCACACCTCCCGCCAGCACCTGCCGGTGATCGTCACCTCGGGGCATGCCGACATGGATGACGTCAGCGACCTGCTGCGCCTGCAAGTGCTGGACCTGTTCCGCAAACCCATCTATCACGTGCGCCTGCTGGAAACCCTGAACACCCTGTTCCCGCTGCCACGTATCCATCTGGTCAATCCCTGAACCTTCGCGCTCCTCCCGATGCCCGGTTTTCGTCGCCGTCGGTGTGATTTTTCGATGGTGTCATAATGATGGCTCCTGTACATTTGCCGCCGCTTGTCCGGGCGTTTGCCGACAAGCCGGTAGGGATGCCTGAAAGACACCGGCGCGCCTGCTGAAACCTGTCGTCCGCGTTTCTGGAAGGGATATCCCCATTGAATACTTCATTCCTGCGCCGCTCGCTGCTGGCGCTGTCTGTGGCCGCCGCCGTGCCCCATGCGCCATCGTCGATGGCGGCGGACCTGAACTACGACCTCGGTGGCGGTGCCTTGAACAGCACGCTGCAGACCTTCGACAATGTGCGGTTGAGCGGGACGTCGCAGAACACTGGCGCCGATTTCAGGGGGTTGACGGTCCAGGGCGGTTTTATCAATGACGGGGCGGTCAATTTCAGCAGCGGCTCGACCCAGGCCGGGTTGTTCTTCGCTTCTCAGGCGTCGACCGCTTCGACCTTTACCGGCGACTTCATCAACCGCGGTTCGGTCCGGATCGACGGCCTTGATGCGTCTGCCTTGCCGAGCGGTATCCTGCATTCCGGCAGCCGCATCGGTGGCAACCTGATCAACGAAGGCGATATTTCCGTGTCGGCCACGGGGGCCGCGGGCCTGGATCTCTATCAGTCGAATATCACTGGCCAGGTGCTCAACAAGGGGACGATTGCGGTCAGGGGGGATGACGCCCATGGCCTGCTGGTACTTTCCAGGCTGTCCAATATCGACAACAGTGGGACGATCAGCGCCCGTGGGCAGAACGCCAAGGGCATCGAAATTGAAAACGCTGTCCTCTCTGGATTTGCCCGCAGCCATATCAACAACAGTGGCACGATTTCGGCTGATGGCATTGGCATCCATATAATCAGCCTGGCCAATAACCCGTCTTCTTTTTCCATCGTCCAGACCGCTGGTCTTATCGAGGGCGGTACCGCAGCGATTCAGGACGATCACCAGCGTACTTTTTTCTACTGGGACGGGGGGCAGGTCAAAGGCGATCTGCTCGGGCTTTTCGGTGTGCTGGCTGGTGGTGAGGTGAGCTTCGATGGCTCGACCATTCGGGCCTTGTATGTGGATATCGATGACGCTCGCCTGACCCTGTTACGTCCGCAAACCACCATCGATGGTGGGCTCGACCTGGACTCTTCGACCGCCATCTTGCGCTTGTTGCTGGACAACGATACCAACCCGACGACGCCGATCCTGAAGGTCACGGGCTCTACTTATTTCGGCGAAGGCAGCCGCATTGAACTGGCGGCGCGCTCCAGCAATTTTCGCACCGGAGCCGATGGCACACGCTACACCCTGATCAACACCGGCACTTGGGAAGAGCCGCAGAACGCCAATGTGGTGTCGTCGTCCGCGTTACTGGAAGTCAAAAGCTTCGGCATCGAAGGCAATGACCTGAAGGCGCTGGTCACCACCAAGAACCCTGCGGTGGTCGAGGAGAACATCATCCAGGCGGACGGCTCGCAAAACGCCGCGAACGCCATCAAGCCGTTGTCGAACAGCCTGATGACACGGCTCGATGAAAACGATCCGGTGTTTCGCGCCTTTGCCAGCGCCTCCTCGGATGCCGAGCTGGCCAGGCTCTCCGAGACCCTGGGCCCGGACGTCAGCCGTGGGGTGATTCATGCCGCCACCAGCGGCCAGAATCTGGTCAGCAACGTGATCACCAACCGCTCCAGCAGCGCTCGCAATGGTTTGTCTTCGGGCGACGTGTTGGCCGAGAAGGGCGTGTGGCTCCAGGCGCTGTCCAGTGACGCCGACCAGGACAGCCGCAAGGGTGTCGAGGGTTATGACGCCAACAGCCACGGGATTGCCGTGGGTGCCGACGGCCAGCTCAACGCCGATACCACACTGGGCCTGGCCTACAGCTACCTGGACAGCGACGTGAAGTCTTCCTCTGGCAACAAGACCGATGTCACCGGCCATGCCCTGACCCTGTATGGCGACTGGACCCACGACAACTTCTTCGTCGACGCTTCGTTGATGTACGGCTGGAACGACAACGAGTCCAAACGCTACGTCGCCGGCACCCGCGCCAAAGGCGATTACGACAGTGAAATCTTCGGCGTCAATGCCCTGGCCGGCTACAGCCTGCGCCTTGACCGGCACCTGCTGCTCGAACCGCAGGTCGGTGCCCGTTACGCCAACGTGATGATCGATTCGTACCGCGAAAAAGGCAGCTCGGCGGCCTTGAATGTCGCCAGCCAGCGTTATGAAGTGGGCGAGCTGGGCATTGGCGCGCGCCTGGCCGCCGCGTTCGATCTGGGCCGGGGCAGCCTGGAGCCGGAAGCCAGGGTCATGGCCTGGCACGACTTCATCGCTGACAAGGCCAACACCACCTCGACCTTTGTCCTGGGGGGCACGCCATTCACCACCAGCGGCGCATCGCCGGTACGCGACAGTTATGAAACGAGCCTGGGCACGACCTATCGCGTCGGTGCCTGGAGTCTGGGCGGTTCGTACAACTATCTGACCAAGACCGACTTCTCTGCTGACACCTTCACCGCCAAGGTGCGCTACGACTTCTGATGCTCGCCTGAACACAACGACCCGCCTTGGAGCGGGTCGTTTTCGTTTGGCTTGAGGGGCTTTTTACAGCTGGTAGCTGAAACTCAGGGTGTAGCGCGGGCGCCGGTTGTGGGTGTCCAGGGCTTCATCGGACATTGGCTTGGCCGCTTCGAGGGAGATGTTGTAGTACTTGGCGTCGCCAAAGCGCAGGCCGACGGCGGCCGATGACAGGTCGTTGCCCTGGACCGGCAGTTCGTTGAACCAGGTCCGCGAGCGATCCAGCACCACGTACGGCTGGAGGATTCGCAGCCAGCGGTCTTCGCGATTGAAGCTGTAGTTCACCTCGTAGGCCGCGCCCCAGCCCTTGTCGCCGGACGCCTGGTCGTCGGGGTAGCCACGGCCGAAGTTCTGCCCGCCGAACACCGCGCGCTCGCTGTCGGGCAGGTTGTCGCGGCTCCAGTACAGGGCCGCCGACAGCACTCCTTGCCAGTTGTCGAAGAACTTGTCGCTCTGCACGCCGGACAGGCGCACGCGGAAGAAGTCCAGGTCGTACAGGTTGTCGTTGGTCTTCGCGCCCAGGGCGTCCAGCCCCTGGTACACCCCGGCACTGAGAATCCTTAGTTGGCGTGCATTGGCCTTGCGCCAGTCGCCCTCGAAGGCCAGGGCGCGAATGTCGGTTTTCAGTTCGACGCTCTGCGGATAACCCACCACTTGATAGCGGGTCTTGTCGTTGACCGCATACAGGCGCGAACCCAGGATCAGCAGCTCGTTGGGCGCGGCGATGACCGGGTGGCTCAAGCCTATGGAGTAGCGATCGTTCTCCCGATGGGGCTTGAGTTCGAGGCCGTTGTCGAGCCGAACATTGGTCCCCGGGTCGGCGCGGTAGCGCGTGCCGTACAGGCTCAGCTGGGTGCCTTCGTCATTGAGAAACTGGTTGTAGTCCAGGCGGTAGTAGTGCTCGTGATCGTCCCCCGGCGGGAACAGACCGCTGAGGGTTACCTGCTCGCCCATGGAGGTCTGCGAGTTGCTGCTGACCGCCAGCAGGGCTTGCAGGCCATTGCGGTTGTCGTCGGTGGTGCTGAGGCTGCTGGTGAACGGTTTGCGGCTGGCCTGGGCAATCAGGTAGGCCGCGCCGTCGGTGGTTCCCGGTGGCGGCACCTGGGCTTGCAGGGTGACCCCGGGAATGCGGCTCATCAGGGTGGTGTAGTGCTCGAAGGTCTTGCGGGTCAGCGGCCGTTCGGCCTTGAGTTTTGCCACCAGTTTGTCGAGGTAGGCCGAGACCGGGCCGATATCGCCCTGCAGCTGGTAGTCCTTGATGTAGCCCTCCACCAGGACTACGCGCACGGTGCCCTGGTCGAAGCTCTGTTGCGGCAGGAACGCATAGGACAACAGATAGCCGTCCTGCTGGTAGCGGCGGGTGATTTCCCGGGTGGCTTCGATCAGTTGCCCCAGGGTGCTTGCATGGCCGATCAGCGGCTTGTAGATCTCTGCCAGCTCGCTCAGCGGATAGAGGGTGCCGCCCTCGATCTGCACGGTGCTGACGTTGACTGTGGTGCCCATCATCAGGGGCTGGGCCTGGGGTTCAGTGGGGGGCGCCAGTTTGGGCGCCGGGGTCGTGGGGCGGTAGGCGTCGGCCGGCAGGTTGGGCACCGGCAGGTTGCGGATGGTTTCGTTGCTATTGAGAAAGCTGGGAAGGTTTTCGGCGTGGACGTATGAGCAAAGCGAGACTAACAGCAAGGGAGCCAAAGCGCGCATAGGACACTCCATGGTCAAGTCGCAGCAACGCGAGAGGTACTTCAGTCGGCGGCGCTTGTCAGGGTCTTGGCCTTGATCAAGGACTGCAACCGTCATGCTCCAGGCAAGAAAAAGACGAGAGACTCAATCGAATCCCTCGTCTCCAACCAAGCGTAGGCGCTGTAGGTAGGGCCGTCGAATCGGCCAGGTGCAAAACGCTTATCGGGTGCCGCTCAAGGTTCCGGTCAGCCCGCCGAGCACGCCACCGAGGCTGCCCGTGGTGCCGCCGGTGGTGCCACCGTCGACCAGGGTCCCGACCGAGGTGACCGTGGCCCCCAGGGTGTTCACGGTCTGGCCGACGGTGCTCACCACAGGGTTGGGGGCGCTGGCGGTGAGGGTGGTGCCTACCGTGCTGACGGCGCCTCCTACCTGGGTGAGCAGGCCGGCGATGGGGGTGCCGGTGCCGGTCGTGGCGCCCACTTGCTGGGTCAGGCCGGTGACGGTCGTGGTGACCGGGTTCAACGCTGCGCCGACCGTGGCGCCGACACCGGCCAGTGGCGCAGTGGCGCCGACATTGGCCACACCCGTGCCGCCCAGGGCTCCGCCCACCGAGGCTACGACGTTGCCGACCGAGGCTGTGCTTACCCCTGTGGCGCTGACCAGGGTGTTGGTGTTGCCGGCATTCAAGCCGGTACCCAGGTTGACCACCGCACCGCCGACGGTTTCCAGCAGGCCGGCGCCGCCAATGGTTCCCCCGCCGGTGCTCGGGGCGGTCGTCAGGTTGCTGGTGTTGCCGATGGTGGTGGCGACATTGTTCAGGGTGCCGCCCAGGGTATTGGTCAGCGTGTTGCCACTGCCCGTGGCGGTGACTTTGTCGCCCAGGCCGTCGACGGTCGTTGCCACCTTGTCGATCAGGCCGCCGACCGGAGCGCTCAGGCCCGTGGAGCTGACCACCTTGCCGGTCAGGCCTTCTGCCAGGGTGACGACCGGCACCAGCAGGTTGTTGCCCACCTTGTCTGTCACGGTCCCCAGGGGGCCGCTACTGGTCACGGTGGTGAGTGTGTCGCCGAGCATGCTGACCTTGTCGCCGACGCCGTCGAGTACCGGTGCCACCCGGGTGACCACGCCGCCCACCAGGGGAATGCTGCTGGTGCTGGTGGCCAGCTTGCCGCTGATGTCCGAGACGCCATCGCCGACGTCCGACACCACGTTGCCGACTATGGCCGTGGTCTTGCTCAAGGCCTGTGGGTCGCTGCCCAGTTGGCCGAGGCCATTGGTCAGGCCATCGCCTACGGTGTCGACCACATTACCGGAGGTGTTTACCGCGCTTTGCAGTACCCCGCCGACTACCGGAAGCGGAGCCAGCGCGCTGCTGAGGGTGCTGACACCGTCGCCGACGCCGCTGATGGTGCTGCCGAGGTCGGACACCAGGGTCGAGGTGACCAACGGGGTAGTGGTGGGGGTTGTCGGGTCGGTCGGATCCGTTGGGTTGGTCGGATCGGTGCCGCCACCGGTCCCGCCACCAGTACCTCCGGTCCCGCCAGTACCTCCCGTCCCTGCAGTGCCGCCGCCGATTCCGCCTGTACCATCAGTGCCGCCATCGATTCCGCCGGTACCGCCTGTACCTGCGGTGCCGCCACCGGTGCCGCCGGCACCGCCCGAACCATCGCCGGAGCCGCCAGAGCCACTGTCGGTACCTGCCGCGCTGTCGGGCGAGGAGCTGCCGGAGCTGCTCTTGTGGCCGCCACCGCCGCTGCTGCAACCGGTCAGGCCGAGGGCCAGGATCAGGGCCAGTGCTGTGCTTGTTTTCAACCAGACTTGAGTTTTCATGAGTGAGATTCCTTGCACCTGTTACAACGTTTTGTTGTTTTCGATAACTCCCCAGTTCTGTTGCTGGAGATGTTTTCGTCCGTAGTCGCTATAAAAGGTCCAAGTGCTTTTTTTCACCATTCTCAACTTGGTATTAACAACTTATATATCGGCTGTTTTTGCTCCTGCGGAGGGACTAATGCCAAAGGTGTGGCAAACGAATTTATTTTTTAAAAGATGTTATTAATCAGTATGTTGTGATTTTGAATTGAAAATTATCAGGGTGCTTTAACGAAAGTTATATATATACAATTAATTGCCTGTCGACCCCGCCACGGATTTGGCGTCAACTTGCCTTATAATCCGCGGCCTGGCTTTTTTTCTGGAGAAACTTTATGCCTGCCCCTGTCTGGTGGCTGCTTTGCCTGCCGGTGATTGCCGGTGCTTTTTTACCCCTGCAAGCGGGAATCAACGGCCAATTGGCCAAGCAGGTTTCCAGCGTGCTGGCGGCGGCGCTGATCTCGTTTTTTGTCGGCACCGTGGCCTTGCTGGTCCTGGCCATGGCCCAGCGCGAAGTGCCCGGCCTGACGGCCTTGAAAAGCCTGACTTGGTGGCACTGGTGCGGCGGTCTGCTGGGGGCGTTTTTCATTGCCACCGCGGCCTTCGCCGGGCCACGGATCGGCGCCATGCTGTTCATGGCCCTGGTGCTGGCCGGGCAGTTGGGCATGGCCCTGGCGCTGGACCATTTCGGCTGGGCGGGGTTTCGCGAGGCACCCATCAGCCTCGGCAAGATTGCCGGGCTGGTGCTGATCCTGGCGGGAGTGTTCCTGATTCGTCGCGGTTGAGGCGGGCTCAGGCCAGCGGCTGCCAGTGCCCGCTCATATGTTCCAGGTCGCCCGCGCCGGTCAGGCGCAGGTCACCGCTCGAGCCCGCGGCGCTTGCCAGCAGGCACACCTCGCTGGGCAGGCGCACCGGCTTTCGGAAGTCCACGGCAATCTCGATAGGGGCCGCCGGCAAATGCTCGCTCAACGCAGCCAGAGTCCGCGCCTTGTTCCACAGGCCGTGGGCGATGGCCTGGGGGAAGCCGAATATTCGGGCGCTGATGGCGCTCAGGTGAATCGGGTTGTAGTCGCCGGACACCCGGGCGTAACGCCGGCCGATGTCGGCGGGGGCTTGCCAGCGCGTCAGCTCGCTGAGGCTGGCCTCGGCCGACGGCTCTTCGGCCGGTGCTTCGCCCGGCAGTTGCACACCCCGACAGAGCATCCGGCTTTGTGCTTCCCACAGCGGTCCCAGGGCGTCGTCGACGTAGGTCAACAGATCGAAAACCGCGCCTTTGGCATGGGGCTGCACGTTGTCCGCACGCACCCCGATGCTCAAGTTGCCGACCCCACCCATGGGGCGTAGCACGCGAATGCGGTTGGCCAGATGGATCAGCCCCAGCAGTGGAAAGGGGAAGTCCCTGGCGGTCAGTAATTGCATCTGCAGGGCGAACGCCAGCACATGGGGGTAGGTCGGCGGCAGCAGGCCGTTCTCGGTAAAGCCGCAGACCTGGCGATAGGCCGCAAGCTTCGCCGGTTGCACGCTCACCTGGCGGCGCAGGCCATATTCAGGCAGCTCGGTGCCGGTGATCTTGCGGCGGATCGCGGCCTTCCAGTACAGCTCGGGCAGGTCCGGCGGAGTATCCAACTCATGCCATTGCAGGCTCATGTTCACGCTCCCAATACGCTTTGCCCACAGACTCGCAGCGCTTGCCCGCTGACCGCGCCACTGCCCGGCTGGGCGAGCCAGGCCACGGCTTCGGCGACGTCCTGCGGCAGGCCGCCTTGCCCCAGCGAACTCATGCGCCGCCCGGCCTCGCGCAGGGCGAACGGAATGTGCGCGGTCATCTGGGTTTCGATAAAGCCCGGGGCCACGGCGTTGATGCTGATGCCGCGCTCTTGCAACAGCGGGGCCCAGGACTGGGCCAGGCCGATCAGCCCGGCCTTGCTCGCCGCATAGTTGGTCTGCCCGCGATTGCCGGCGATACCGCTGATGGACGCCAGCAGGATCAGCCGACCATTGTCGTGCAGGCAGCCGCTGTCCAGCAGGGCCTTGGTCAGCATCTGCGGCGCGTTGAGGTTGACCGCCAGCACCGCGTCCCAGAATTCCGGGGTCATGTTGGCCAGGGTCTTGTCGCGGGTGATGCCGGCGTTGTGCACCACGATGTCGATGCCGTCCGGCAACTGTTCCACCAGTCGGGTCGCGGCGTCTTCGGCGCAGATATCCAGGGTGATCGCGTGGCCGCCCAGGCGCGCGGCCAGGGCTTCGAGGTCGGTCTTGGCGGCGGGCACGTCCAGCAGCACCACCTGGGCGCCATCCCGGGCCAGGGTCTCGGCGATCGAGGCGCCGATGCCGCGCGCCGCGCCGGTGACCAGGGCCCGTGCGCCGGCCAAGGGCCGGGTCCAGTCCTGGACCTGGGTGGCGCAGGGGGTCAGGCGGATCGCCTGGCCGGAGATGTAAGCGCTTTTCGGCGAGAGGAAGAAGCGCAGCGCGCCTTCCAGCTGGCTTTCGGCACCCTCACCGACGTACAGCAATTGCAGGGTGGCACCGCTGCGCAGCTCCTTGGCCAGCGAGCGGCTGAAACCCTCCAGGGCGCGTTGGGCGCTGGCGGCGAACGGATCGCCGAGGGTTTCCGGGGCGCGGCCGAGAATCACTAGGTGCGCGCTGGGTTCGAGGTTCTTCATCAGCGGCTGGAAAAATTCGCGCAACTGCTTGAGCTGGTCGGTCTGCAGGAGGCCGCTGGCGTCGAACACCACGGCCTTGAGCTTGGGGCCGTGGCCGGGAATCCAGGCGGTGGCGAGGGTCGGATCGGTGCCGTAGCTGTAGATGCTCTCGGTCAGCCGCGGGGCGATGGCGCCGATCTGCTGGGTCAGCGGGCCGCCGCCGATCAGCAGCGCCCCCTCGACCGGGCGCATGCGGCCGGCCTGCCAGCGCTCCAGACGTACCGGCGACGGCAGGCCAAGGGCCCCGACCAGGCGGTGGCCGATGGACGAGTTGGCGAAGTCGATGTAACGATCTGACATGGAACACGCTCCAGGAACTGAGGTTCAAAGTGTGGACCACGAGGGGCCTTTGGTCGTTCGGTCCATGACAAACAACCTACGCTTGTCGGTTGTGCCACTCACAGAATAGGGATCTTTCCATGACTCAGCTGCGTCGTGTTGCGATTATCGGCGGCAACCGTATCCCCTTTGCCCGTTCCAACGGGCCTTACGCCACCGCGAGCAACCAGGCCATGCTTACCGCGGCCCTGGAAGGCCTGATCGAGCGCTACCGCCTGCACGGCCTGCGCTTGGGCGAAGTGGCCGCTGGCGCGGTGCTCAAGCATTCCCGGGATTTCAACCTGACCCGCGAATGCGTGCTCGGCTCGCGGCTGTCGCCGACCACCCCGGCCTACGATATCCAGCAAGCCTGCGGCACCGGCCTGGAAGCGGCGTTGCTGGTGGCCAACAAGATCGCCCTGGGGCAGATCGAATGCGGCATCGCCGGCGGCGTCGATACCACCTCGGACGCGCCGATCGGGGTCAACGAGGGGCTGCGCAAGATCCTGCTGCAAGCCAACCGCGGCAAGACCCTGGGCGACAAGCTCCTGACCTTCCTGCAACTGCGCCCCCGGCACCTCAAGCCGGAACTGCCGCGCAATGGCGAACCGCGGACCGGCTTGTCCATGGGCCAGCACTGCGAGCGGATGGCGCAAACCTGGAACATTCCCCGCGACGAGCAGGATCAGTTGGCGTTGGAGAGCCATCAGAAAATGGCCGCCGCCTATGCCGAGGGTTGGCACGACGACCTGATGACCCCCTTCCTCGGTCTGACCCGCGACAACAACCTGCGCCCGGACCTGACCCTGGAAAAGCTGGCGTCCTTGAAGCCGGTGTTCGAACGCAGCGACAAAGGCACCCTGACCGCGGGCAACTCCACGCCGTTGACCGATGGCGCGTCCCTGGTGCTGCTGGGCAGTGAGGAATGGGCGAAGGAGCGTGGCTTGCCGATCCTCGCCTATCTGCGCGACGGCGAAGCGGCGGCGGTGGATTTCGTCCACGGCGCGGAAGGGCTGCTGATGGCACCGGTCTATGCGGTGCCGCGCTTGCTGGCCCGTAATGGCCTGAGGCTGCAGGACTTCGATTACTACGAAATCCATGAGGCCTTTGCCGCGCAGGTGCTGTGCACGCTCAAGGCCTGGGAGGACGCAGACTACTGCAAGACCCGCCTGGGGCTGGATGCGCCCTTGGGTTCCATCGACCGCAGCCGGCTGAATGTCAAAGGCAGCTCGCTGGCCGCCGGGCATCCGTTCGCCGCCACCGGCGGGCGCATTGTCGCCAACCTGGCGAAGCTGCTGGAGGTGGCGGGGCAGGGGCGTGGCCTGATTTCGATCTGCGCCGCCGGTGGCCAGGGCGTGACGGCGATTGTCGAGCGCTGAGGGGCCAGGTGTTTGCGCAGTGGCGGCCCCCTGTAGGAGCGAGCTTGCTCGCGATCGAGCGCGAAGCGCTCGCCAGCTTCTGTCACATCTACCCCGGCCTGTAGTAACGGGCAGCCGCCGAGCACTGGGCTATGATCCTGGTCGGTCGAGCCTGTCGACATGACGGGTTGACCTGGCACATTGAGTGCATTGGCACTGTCGTAGGTCGGTAACCTCTCCCCGTGGTGCGAGGATTGCCGTATAACGAGTGACATTCGCGTGTTTGGTAATAAAGGACCCCTGATAAAAGCTGATGAAGACTCCAAAACGCATTGAACCCCTGATCGAGGACGGTCTGGTCGACGAGGTGCTGCGCCCACTCATGAGTGGTAAAGAAGCAGCTGTTTATGTGGTGCGCTGCGGCAACGAATTACGTTGCGCCAAGGTTTACAAGGAGGCGAACAAACGAAGTTTTCGTCAGGCGGCCGAGTATCAGGAAGGCCGCAAGGTGCGCAACAGCCGTCAGGCTCGCGCGATGGCCAAGGGGTCCAAGTTCGGGCGCAAGGAGACCGAGGACGCCTGGCAGAACGCCGAAGTGGCGGCCCTGTTCCGCCTGGCCAACGCCGGGGTGCGGGTGCCCAAGCCGTTCGACTTCCTCGAAGGCGTGCTGCTGATGGAGCTGGTGGCGGATGAATACGGCGATGCTGCGCCACGCCTGAACGACGTGGTGCTGGAGCCGGATCAGGCCCGCGAATATCACGCCTTCCTGATTTCCCAGATCGTGCTGATGCTGTGTACCGGCCTGGTGCACGGTGACCTGTCCGAGTTCAACGTGCTGCTGACCCCCGACGGCCCGGTGATCATCGACCTGCCCCAGGCGGTGGATGCGGCGGGCAACAACCACGCCTTCAGCATGCTGGAGCGGGATGTCGGCAACATGGCGTCCTACTTCGGGCGTTTCGCCCCGGAGCTCAAGCGTACCCGCTACGCCAAGGAGATGTGGGCCCTGTACGAAGCCGGCACCCTGCACCCGGCCAGCGTCCTGACCGGCGAGTTCGACGATCCGGAAGAACTGGCGGATGTCGGCGGCGTGCTGCGGGAGATCGAGGCGGCGCGCCTGGACGAGGAACGGCGCCAGGCCATGCGCATGGCCGACGACGCGCCACCGGCCAAGTCCGAGGAACCACCGCCCCCGCCCTGGATGCAGTGATTCACGGGCACAAAAAATCCGGCAATAGCCGGATTTTTTGTGCCCGTGAATCACGTAGCCGCTGCCGATAGGCTGCGATCGACTGCGAAGCAGGCGCTGCTCTTGAAACCGCCAGAAGGGCCTTCGGCCCTTGTCGCAGCCTGCGGCAGCGGCTACAGGTCATGGGGGCGTGCAGCATCCGCCGGAGGCCAGGTCCTTGAGAATCGGGCAATCCGGGCGATGGTCGCCGTGGCAGTGCTGCACCAGGTCCTGCAGGGTGTCGCGCAGCCCGGCCAGCTCGGCGATTTTCCGGTTGAGCTCGTCGATATGCTGGCGGGCCAGGGCTTTGACATCGGCGCTGGCGCGCTGGCGGTCCTGCCACAGGGTCAGCAGCTTGCCCACTTCCTCCAGGGAAAACCCCAGGTCCCGCGAGCGCTTGATAAAGGCCAGGCTGTGCAGGTCGTCGTCACCGTACAGGCGGTAGCCGCTGTCGCTGCGATGGGCCGGCCGGAGCAGGCCGATGGACTCGTAGTAGCGGATCATCTTGGCGCTCAGGCCGCTCTTGCGGGCTGCTTGGCCGATGTTCATCGGGCGTCCTCCAGGTCGTTGGGTTTCCAGGTTTTCAACAGCAGCGCATTGCTCACCACGCTGACGCTGGACAGCGCCATGGCCGCCCCGGCCAGCACCGGGTTGAGCAGGCCGAACGCCGCCAACGGAATACCGATGAGGTTGTAGACGAAGGCCCAGAACAGGTTCTGGCGGATCTTCGCATAGGTCTTGCGGCTGATCTCCAGGGCCGCCGGCACCAGGCGCGGGTCGCCGCGCATCAGGGTGATCCCCGCCGCGTGCATCGCCACATCGGTACCGCCGCCCATGGCGATGCCGATATCGGCGGCGGCCAGGGCCGGAGCGTCGTTGATGCCGTCGCCGACCATCGCCACCACGCCGGTCTTTTTCAGTTCGGCGACCGTGGCGGCCTTGTCGGCGGGCAGCACTTCGGCGTGCACGTCGGTAATGCCCAGGGCCTCGGCGACCACCTTGGCGCTGCCGCGGTTGTCGCCGGTCAGCAGGTGGCTGCCGATATGACGTGCACTCAGTTGCTGCACCGCTTGCAGGGCGCCGGGCTTGAGGGTGTCGCCAAAGGCGAACAGGCCCAGTACCCGTGGTTGCGGCTGTTGTTCGATCAGCCAGGACAGGGTGCGGCCTTCGGTTTCCCAGGCCTGGGCCGAGGCCGCCAGGTCGCCGGCCTGCAGGCCGCTTTCTTCCAGCAGGCGCCGGTTGCCCAGGGCCAGTTGGCGGCCGTCCAGGGTGCCGGCGATGCCGCGGCCGGTCAGGGACTGGCTGGCGCTGACGTCGGCTACCGCCAGCTGGCGTTCGGCGCACAGGTCGAGAACCGCCTTGGCCAGCGGGTGTTCGCTGCCGCGTTGCAGGGCGCCGGCCAGTTGCAGCAGGCGGTCTCCGTCGCCGTCGACCGCGTCCAGGTGGGCGATGCGTGGCGTGCCGGAGGTCAGGGTGCCGGTCTTGTCGAAGACCACCGTGCTGACTTCATGGGCGCGCTCCAGGGCTTCGGCGTCCTTGATCAGGATTCCGTGGCGGGCGGCGACGCCGGTGCCGGCCATGATCGCGGTCGGCGTGGCCAGCCCCAGCGCGCAGGGGCAGGCGATGACCAGCACCGCGACCGCATTGATCAGCGCGGTTTCCAGCGGCGCGCCATACAGCCACCAGCCGACCAGCGTCGCCAGGGCCAGCACCAGCACCGCCGGCACGAACACCTGGCTGACCCGGTCCACCAGTTTCTGGATCGGTGCCTTGCCGGCCTGGGCGTCCTCCACCAGGCGGATGATGCGCGCCAGCACGGTTTCCGCGCCGAGGGCCAGGGTCCGCACCAGCAGCCGGCCTTCGCCGTTGATGGCGCCGCCGGTGACCGGGTCGCCGGGCTGTTTCGGCACCGGCAGGCTTTCACCGCTGATCAGGGCTTCGTCGGCATGGCTCTGGCCTTCGACCACTTCGCCGTCCACCGGGAAGCGCTCGCCGGGCTTGACCAGCACCAGGTCGTTCAGGCGCAGGGCGCTGATCGCCACTTCCTGCTCACGGCCATCGACGACCTGGATCGCCCGTTCCGGGCGCAAGGCTTCGAGGGCGCGGATGGCGCTGGCGGTCTGGCGCTTGGCGCGGCTTTCCAGGTACTTGCCCAGCAGCACCAGGGCGATGACCACGGCCGAGGCCTCGAAGTACAGGTGCGGCATGCCGCCGGCGGGGGTGATGGCCCATTGGTAGAGGCTCAAGCCGTAACCGGCGCTGGTGCCCAGGGCCACCAGCAGGTCCATGTTGCCGGCGCCGGCGCGCACGGCTTTCCAGGCGGCGACATAAAAACGCGCACCGAAGATGAATTGCACCGGCGTGGCCAGGACGAACTGCGCCCAGGCCGGGAGCATCCAGTGCAGGCCAAAGGGTTGCACCACCATGGGCAGTACCAGCGGCAGGGCCAGCAGGATCGCCAGCACCAGGGACCAGCGTTCGTGCCGCAGGCGTTGTTCCTGATCGTCGCGCTCGGGGTGTTCGGCCTGCCACAGGGTGGCGGAGTAGCCGGCCTTGCTGACGGCGGCGATCAAGTCGGCGCTATCGACCTGGCCCAGCAGATCGATGTGCGCGCGTTCGTTGGCCAGGTTGACGCTGACCCGGGTGACCCCGGCCACCTTGGCCAGCGCGCGTTCCACGCGACCGACGCAGGAGGCGCAGGTCATGCCGCCGATGTTCAGCTCCAGGCTGTGGGCCGGCACGCTGTAGCCGGCATCCTGCACCGCGGCCATCAACGCCGGCAGGCTGTCGCTGGGCGCCTGGACACGGGCCTGTTCGGTGGCGAGGTTGACGCTGACGGCCGCGGCGCCCGCGACCTTGCTCAAGGCGCGTTCCACGCGTCCGGCGCAGCTGGCGCAGGTCATGCCGGCAATCGGCAGGTCAAAAGTGGTTGATTCGGACATCACTGACACTCCCTGTAAACGGTGGTCTACAGGATCAACCTTGCCATGTTGGCAAGGTCAAGCGCCATGGTGTGGGGTGCTTCAATCTGTCTCGGGGGTAGCGCCCGGATCGTCGCCCGTGCCGGTTCCGGGGAGGAACAGGGCGCAGGCGACGACCCGCGGCCTCAGTATCCCAGGCCGGTGCGCTGGAGGAGCAGGCCCGACGGGCTCATGGCGATGCGGAACTTCAGTACGTCGCCGGCCTTGAGGCTGATGTCCTGGGAGCCTGGCGCGAGCATGCCCGGGTTGCAGCCCGGCATCTGCCCCGGCAGCAGTTTCAGGCGCAGCGAGACTTTGCCCGGCGGCAGGTTGAAGGACGTGGCCTGTTCCTGGAACAGCCGGCCCGCCAACTGGTCCTCGATGTACAGGCCGATTTCGCAGGACGTGGCGACTTCCAGGCGTTCCCGGGAAATGATCAGGACGCCGTAGTCCTCACCGGCGGCGTTGACCGAAGGGGATGCCGCGATCAGGCCGAGGAGGCTGAACAGGCTGATAACCGACCAGCGCATGGCTGAATCTCCTAGTGTCGTGTCGTTGAGGGGTGAAGCTTGGCCGAGCGCGTCGCCGATTGCCAGCCCGGCAGATGCATCCGGAACTTGACCTTGCCATGATGGCAAGGTCGAGACTGGCGACAACCCTCACTACAGGAGAAGCGTCATGCAAGTGTTCAATGTCGAAGGAATGTCCTGCGGTCACTGCGTCCGGGCCATCACCCAGGCAGTGCAGAGCAAGGATCCGGCGGCCAGCGTCAAGGTCGATCTCGGGGCCAGGGAAGTGGGTGTGGAAAGTCGCTTGTCCGCCGACGAGGTGATCAGCCTGATCAGCGAAGAAGGCTATGCGGTCAAGCTGGCCTGAGTGGATTTAGCCGGTCTTTTTAATAGTTAGCGACCTATCGGAATGTTCAAGGCCTCCAAGCGCGGATAAACTGTCGGGCTGCCGACCGACCCGCACCTGGATGCCTGATGAACCTTCGCACAATCCTGATTCTCGGCGCCCTGAGCGCCTTCGGTCCTCTGGCCATCGATTTCTATCTGCCGGCGTTCCCGGCGATGGCGCTGGCCTTTGGCACCGATGAAAAACACGTTCAGCTGACCCTGGCGGCCTACTTCCTCGGCCTGTCCATCGGCCAGCTGGCCTACGGCCCGGTGGCCGACCGCTTCGGCCGGCGCATCCCGTTGCTGGTCGGGGTGGGGCTGTTCACCCTGGCGTCCCTGGCCTGTGCCTACGCGCCGAACCTGGAATGGCTGATCGGCGCGCGGTTCGTCCAGGCCCTGGGCGGCTGCGCGGGCATGGTGATTTCCCGGGCGGTGGTCAGCGACAAGTGCGACGCGGTGGGGTCGGCCAAGGTGTTTTCCCAGCTGATGCTGGTCATGGGCCTGGCGCCGATCCTGGCGCCGATGCTCGGCGGCCTGCTGGTGAATCTCTACGGCTGGCAGTCGATCTTCATCATGCTGACCCTGTTCAGCGCCCTGGCCGGCCTGGCGGTAGCCCTGGGCTTGCCGGAAAGCCTGCCGGCCCATGTGCCGCGCCAGCCGTTGTCCGGGGCCTTGCGCCAATACGGTCGGTTGCTGGCTGACCGGGTGTTCCTCGGCCATGCCCTGACCGGGGGCATCGCCATCGCCGGGATGTTCGCCTACATCGCCGGTTCGCCTTTTGTCTTCATCAAGCTCTATGGCGTGCCGGCCGAGCATTTCGGCTGGTTCTTCGGGATCAACGCCGGCGGCTTTATCCTGGTGGCGCAGATCAATGCGCGGTTGCTGGCCAAGCGTGGCCCGGCGTTCCTGCTGGCACGCACAGTGTGGATCTACCTGTTGGGTGGCCTGGCCTTGCTCGCCGTCAGTTCGCTGCACCCGGCACAACTCTGGCCGCTGCTGGCGCCGCTGTTCATTTGTATCGCCAGCCTGGGCTGCATCCTTCCCAATGCCTCGGCCTGCGCCATGAACGGTCAGGGCGCGCGGGCCGGCAGTGCCTCGGCGATGCTCGGCTGCCTGCAGTTCAGTGTGGCGGCCGGCGCCGCGGCGTTGGTGGGCGTGCTGCACGATGGCAGCGCCGTGCCGATGGCAACGGTCATCAGCCTGTGTGGGATTCTGGTGGTGACGCTGGCGATGGTCACCCGCAAATTGCAGAACGCCAGGGCGCTGCAAGCCGCCCAGCTGTAATCAGCCGGCGGCGCGCTGTTGGCTTTCGGGGAATCGGTGGGGGGCTTGCAGACGCGTTTCCAGCGTATTGGCGAAGGCTCGGGCTTCGGCCTCGCTGCGGAAAGTCACCGCATGCTGGTCGAGTTGAACCTGCCATTGGGTGCCTTTGGATTTTGCCAATTCTTTTATCAGGATCTTCATTGCTGACCTCCTAGCGTAAAAGACTGCATTGCAAAGGCCCCCAGTGTAGACCCGAATACGGTCACAAGTATGACAAGGATCAACTGTCGGACTGACGGCATCCTGCCCCTTTTTAGCGCAGGCAGGACGCCGTCCGCTCCGGCCTCAGAAGCCTTCGAGCACGATCTTGCCCTTGGCCTTGCCGCTTTCCAGCAACGCGTGAGCGCGCCGCAGGTTGGTCGCGTTGATCGTGCCGAAGTGCTCGCCCAGGGTGGTCTTCAAGGTGCCGGCGTCGATCAGCTCGGCGACGCGATTGAGCAGCTTGTGCTGCTCCTGCATGTCCGCGGTTTCGAACAGCGAGCGGGTGTACATGAACTCCCAGTGCAGCGACAGGCTCTTGCGCTTGAGCTTGGTCACGTCGAGGGTTTTCGGATCGTCGATCAGCGCCAGCCGGCCCTGGGGCGCGAGGGCCTCGACCAACTCGTCCAGGTGCGTATCGGTCTGGGTCAGGCTGGCGACATGGGTGACGCTGGCCTGGCCGGCTTTTTTCAGTTCCTGGCTCAACGGCTGGCTATGGTCGATCACCAGGTCGGCGCCCAGCTCGCGTACCCAACCCTGGGTTTCGGCGCGCGAGGCGCTGCCGATGACCTTGAGCCCGGTGAGCTGGCTGGCCAGTTGGGTGAGGATTGAACCGACGCCGCCGGCCGCGCCGACGATCAACAGGCTCTGCTGCCGATCGGTCTGGCCTTCGGCGATCTGCAGGCGTTCGAACAATAGTTCCCAGGCGGTGATCGCGGTCAGCGGCAGGGCGGCGGCTTCGGCGAAGCCCAGGCTCTTGGGCATATGGCCGACGATGCGTTCGTCGACCACGTGCAATTCGCTGTTGCCACCGGCGCGGGCGATCGAGCCGGCGTAGAACACCTTGTCGCCGGCCTTGAACAGGCTGACGTCGCTGCCCACCGCCTTGACCACCCCGGCCACGTCCCAGCCCAGCACCTTGGCGGCACCACCTTCAGGCTGGACGTTCTGGCGGACCTTGGTGTCCACCGGGTTGACCGAGATGGCTTTGACTTCCACCAGCAGGTCGCGGGGGCCGGCGAGCGGCTCCGGCAGTTCGATGTCTTGCAGGGATAGCGGATCGTCGATCGGCAGGGAGGCGTAGTAGGCGATGGCTTTCATGGTGGGTTTTCCTGATGAAGATGAAGGTTGGGTCAGAGGAGCAGCAGGCGCTTGAGCTCGAAATGCTCGATCGCCTCGCGGGTCTGGCTGAGAAAATGCTGGAAGTGCGCCGTGGCGTTGTGAAATTCCAGGGCCGCCTCGTCGTCCCAGCGCTCCAGTACATAAAAGGTGCCTGGGGCTTCGGCGTCCTGATGCAGGTTGTAAAACTGGCAGCCGGCTTCTTCACGGCTCGGTTGCACCAGGGCGCTGAGTTCGCGCTTGAGCACGGCCTGCTGGCCGCTCTTGGCGACAAGGGTGGCGATGGCGGTAAAGGCTTGCGACATAGGGAGTTCCTTCAAAGGCTGGCGTGACGAGCTGATATGACGGTAGGCCGATCATTGGCCATTTCCCCTGAAGATAAAACCGGCTAAAACAGCAGTCTCTTTCAACATTTTTTTGATAATGCCCGGTGAGCCAGATGTTGCGATTCGATGACCTGCAATTGTTCGTGCGCGCCGCCGACCTCGGCAGCCTGTCCGCCGCGGCGCGGGTCATGGACCTGTCGGCGGCGGTGGCCAGCGCTGCGCTCAAGCGTATCGAGCAGCAGCTCGGCGCCCGGCTGCTGGCGCGTTCGACCCGCAGCCTGCGCCTGACCGCCGAGGGCGAAGGGTTTCTCGAGTATGCCCGCGCGGCCCTGAGCAACCTGGAGGAAGGCCGGCGCCTGCTGGCCAGCGGGCAGGATCAGGTCAGCGGCGTTCTCCAGCTGTCCGCGCCCTCGGATTTCGGCCGCAATCTGTTGCTGCCCTGGCTCGACCAGTTCCAGCTGGAGCACCCCAAGCTCACGCTGCGCCTGCTGCTGGGCGACCGTATCGCCGACCTGTTTCGCCAGCCGGTGGACATTGCCCTGCGTTACGGCGAACCGGAAGATTCCAGCCTGGTGGCCTTGCCTGTCGCGCCGCAGAACCGCCGGGTGCTGGTGGCCGCCCCCGAGTACCTGGCCCGCCACGGCGAGCCGCGTCAGCTGGAGCAACTGGCCCAGCACAATTGCCTGCTCTACATGCTTGGCAGCCGGGTGCATGACCATTGGAGTTTCCATGACGGCAAGCGCGAGGTCGGCCTGACGGTCAGCGGTGATCGCTTCAGCGACGACGCCGATGTGGTGCGCCTGTGGGCGGTGGCGGGGCGGGGCATCGCCTACAAGTCCTGGCTCGACGTGGCGGCCGATGTGCTGGCCGGGCGGCTCAAGGTGCTGCTGCCGGAGCTGCGCTGCGAACGGGCACCGCTGAACCTGTTGTGCGCGCATCGGGCGCAGTTGAGCAAGCCGGTGAAGTTGCTGCGGGACATGTTGCAGGCGCGCTGCGCTGAAGTTTCCGCGCGTTACCCCAAGCCAACCCACGCCGATCACTGACCCAGGCCGGCGGCGTCGTTGCCGGGTGCGGGCAGGTCGCATCCAGCACTGAGCGGCGGCGTCGATCTTGCACACTCGATTGCAGACCATTCAATCGGGGGGGCGGGGCATGGCAAGTCAGGGGTACAGTGCGGCAGAGCGTCTGGAACGCTTGCCCATCAGCGGTTATCACCGGGTCATTTTCATCATCATCGCCCTGGCGTTTTTCTTCGACTCCATGGACCTGGCGATGATGACGTTCCTGCTCGGCTCGATCAAAGCCGAGTTCGGCCTGAGCACCGCCCAGGCCGGCCTGCTGGCCAGTTCGAGCTTCTTCGGCATGGTGGTCGGCGCGTCGCTGTCGGGCATGCTCGCCGACCGCTTCGGGCGCAAGCCGGTGTTCCAGTGGAGCATCGTGCTCTGGGGCATCGCCAGTTACCTGTGCTCCACGGCGCAGACGGTGGACAGCCTGACCCTGTTCCGGGTGCTGCTGGGGATCGGCATGGGCATGGAGTTTCCCATCGCCCAGTCGATGCTCTCGGAGATGATCCCGGCCAAGCGGCGCGGGCGCTATATCGCCTTGATGGATGGCTTCTGGCCGCTGGGTTTCGTCGCGGCGGGCGTGCTCTCGTACTTCCTGCTGCCACTGATCGGCTGGCGCGACATCTTCCTGGTCCTGGCGATCCCGGCGGTGTTCGTGCTGGCGATCCGTTTCTTCATCCCCGAGTCGCCGCGCTGGCTGGAGCAGGCCGGGCGGCACGCCGATGCCGACCAGGTGCTGCGGCGGATCGAGGATAAGGTCCGCGCCTCGCTGCAGCGCGCGGACCTGCCCGAGCCGGTGCGCCTGCCGCGGGTGGAGAGCGTGCCGGGGCACTTCTTTTCGGCCTTGCGCGAGATCTGGTCGCCGCTCTATCGCCAGCGCACGATGATGATCTGGAGTGTGTGGTTCTTTGCCCTGCTGGGTTTTTATGGCCTGACCTCGTGGCTCAGTGCCTTGTTGCAGCAATCGGGTTTCGCCGTGACTCAGTCGGTGTACTACACGGTGCTGATTTCCCTCGGCGGGATTCCCGGCTTCCTCATGGCCGCCTGGCTGGTGGAGCGCTGGGGGCGCAAGCCGGTGTGCGTGATCACCTTGCTGGGCGGTGGAGTCATGGCGTTCTTCTACGGGCAGAGCGCGGTGTTCGGCGGCAACGTGGCGCTGCTGATCAGCTCCGGCCTGTTGATGCAGTTCTTCCTGTTCGGCATGTGGGCGGTGCTCTACACCTACACGCCCGAGTTATATCCCACCTCGGCGCGGGCTACCGGCTCCGGGTTCGCCTCGGCGGTGGGGCGCATCGGGTCGCTGCTCGGGCCGTTGGTGACCGGCGTGGTGTTCCCGATGACCGGGCAGGGCGGGGTGTTCGCCCTGGGCGCGTTGTGTTTCGCGGTCGCCGCGGCGGTGGTCTGGCTGTTCGGGATGGAGACCCGGGGCAAGACGCTGGAGGAGTTGAGCGAAGTCGGCGTTTGATCTGTAGCCGCTGCCGCAGGCTGCGATAAGGTCCGAAGAACCTTTCGAGGCCCTCAAGCGGCGCCCGCTTCGCGGTCGAGCGCAGCCTGCGGCAGCGGCTACAGGGGGATCGCGGGCAGGTTGCCCGCGATGGCGGTTTACGGCTTGACCAGCCGCGCATCCAGGCTGTTCTGCGCCAGGCGTTTGGCCTGGTCCTGGGTCATGCCCAGGTGGGTGTACAGGGCGTGGAAGTTCTCGGTGACGTAGCCGCCGAAGTAGGCCGGGTCATCGGAGTTCACGGTGACCTTCACCCCACGCTCGAGCATCTCGAGGATGTTGTGCTGCGACATGTGATCGAACACGCAGAGCTTGGTGTTCGACAGCGGGCAGACGGTCAGCGGGATCTGCTCGTCGATGATGCGCTGCATCAGTCGCTCGTCCTCGAAGGCGCGCACGCCATGGTCGATGCGCTGGATCTTCAGCAGGTCGAGGGCTTCCCAGATGTACTCGGGCGGGCCTTCTTCACCGGCGTGGGCGACAGTGAGGAAACCTTCGCTGCGGGCACGATCGAACACCCGCTGGAACTTGCTCGGCGGGTGACCCATTTCCGAACTGTCCAGGCCGACCGCGACAAAGGCTTCGCGGAACGGCAGCGCCTGGTCGAGGGTTTTCTGCGCTTCATCTTCGCTCAGATGGCGCAGGAAACTGAGGATCAGGCCGCTGGTGATGCCCAGTTGCTGCTCGCCATCCTTGAGCGCGCTGGCGATGCCGTTGAGCACCACTTCGAAAGGAATGCCGCGATCGGTGTGGGTCTGCGGATCGAAGAAGGGTTCGGTGTGGATGACGTTCTGCTCTTTGCAGCGCAGCAGGTAGGCCCAGGTCAGGTCATAGAAATCCTGGGAGGTGCGCAGTACGTCCGCGCCCTGGTAGTACAGGTCGAGGAACTCTTGCAGGTTGTTGAAGGCATAAGCCTTGCGCAGGGTTTCCACATCGCTCCAGGGCAGGGCGATCTTGTTGCGTTCGGCCAGGGCGAACAGCAGCTCGGGCTCCAGGGATCCTTCGAGGTGCAGGTGCAGTTCGGCCTTGGGCAAGGCGTTCAGCCAGTCGTACATGGGTGTGATCTCATCAGGTGCAGTCGAGCGCTGCGTGAACGTATTGCGCTCCATCATCCTGCGGCGAAAAGCCCACCGCAAGGTTCGATGACAGGCGCCGGCCCCGGGTTTTCCCAGGGCTGCGCGGGCGCGTCAGGTTCCAATCGCGCCCATAAGGGCAGGCATTCTACAGGCGCACGCGGACTATTCGGCAAAACCTGACCCGCCGGGCGATCAGGACGCTTGCGGTTCCCGGCGATAGGCATAGGTATCGGCGAACCGCGACAAGAGGAATTCGGCGCAGGTGGTGACCGGGTACTTCGGCGGATGCCCGGCATCCTGGCAGCCGGGCAGGCATTCGATGCGGGTATCCGGATGGGGTTCGGCGAAGAACGGCATCGAGTAGCGGTCCACCCCCAGCGGGCTGATCACCCGGTGCGGCGTCGACCGGTAACGGTCGTTGCTCCAGCGCGCCATCATGTCGCCGAGGTTGACCACGAAGGTGCCCTCGATGGGTGGGGCGTCGATCCACTGGCCCTGGACGTTGCGCACCTGCAGGCCGCCGGCGCTGTCCTGGTAGAGCAGGGTGATGCAGCCGTAATCGGTGTGGGCGCCGGCGCCTTGCTGTTCGTCGCTGCTGGCGGTATGCCGCGGCGGGTAATGGATCAGGCGCAGGACGCTGACTGGCTCCTTGAAGCGGCTGTCGAAAAAATCGCGCTCGATGCCCAGGGCCAGGGTCATGGCTCGCAGCAGGGTCTGGGCCAGGGCCTGCATGTCCAGGTAGTGCTGCTCCATCAGGGTTTCCCAGCCGGCGATATCCGGGTGCCGGTTGCTGCCGCGCAACGGTTTTTCCGCGAGCACCTCGGGATGGTCGGCCGGCAGGTGCAGGCCCATGTCGAAGGTTTCCTTGAGGTCGCTTGGCTTGTCCGGGTCCAGTTGCTCGGTGGCGATCGCGCCATAGCCGCGATGGTGGCGGGTCTGGGTGATATCGATCTTGAGTTTCTCGGCGGCCGGCAGGGCGAAGAAATACCGGGCGGCGTCGAGCAACTGGCCGATGCGCCCGGAGGTGATCGGGTGGCCCTTGATATAGAAGAACCCCCACTCGCGGCAGGCACGGTCGATCTGCTGGGCGACGCTGTTCCAGCCTTGGGCGTCGTCGCCGTAGAGCGGGCTGATGTCGATGATTGGCAGCTGGTTCATATAAATGCTCTCAAGGTACTCACTGCCCTGTAGCCGCTGCCGCAGGCTGCGATCGATCTGGGCGGCACTCCGACGAAGGGGGCGTGCTCTGGGTATCGAGCAAAGGACCTTCGGAACTTGGTGCAACCCGCGGCAGCGGCTACCGGCGAGTCATTTCGGAATGTCGGCCTTCATGCCTTCCACGTAATAGTTCATCGACGCGAGCTCTGCATTGCTGGCGCTGACCCCGGCGGCGAGTTTTTCCACGCCGGCCTGGTCCTTGATCGGCCCGGTGAACGGGTGGAAGGCGCCGCTCTTGATGTCGGCGATGATCTGCTCGGCCTCACGCTTGACGTCGGCCGGTACCAGGTCGCTGATCGGCAATTGGACCGTGCCTTCCTTCAGGCCGCCCCAGTAGTCCTGGGATTTCCAGCTGTGGTCGAGCACGCCCTGGGTGGCCTGGATGTAGTGCGGGCCCCAGTTGTTGACGATGGAGGTCAGCACCGCTTTCGGTCCGAAGTGGGCCATGTCCGAGGCGTAGCCCACGGCGTACACGCCACGGCGTTCGGCGGCCTGGATCGGCGCCGGGCTGTCGGTGTGCTGGAAGATCACGTCGGCGCCCTGGTCGATCAGGGCGTTGGCGGCGTCGGCTTCCTTGCCCGGGTCGAACCAGGAGTTGACCCACACCACCTTGATCTCGGTGCCCGGGTTGTATTTGTTCAGGGCCAGCTGGATGGCGTTGATGTCGCGGATCACTTCCGGGATCGGGAAGGAGGCGATGTAGCCGACCTTCTTGCTCTTGGTCATCTTCGCCGCGAGGAAACCGCCGACGTAGCGACCTTCATAGGTGCGGGCCAGGTAGGTGCCAAGGTTCTTGTCCTGCTTGTAGCCGGTGGCGTGTTCGAAGGTGGTCTTGGGAAACTGCCTGGCGACTTTCAGGGTCGGGTTCATGTAGCCGAAGGAGGTGGTGAAAATCAGGTCGTACTTATCCTTGGCCATGTTGCGGATCACCCGTTCGGCGTCGGCGCCTTCGGCGACGTTCTCCACATAGTTGGTCTTGATCCGGTCGCCGAACTTCTCCACCAGCGCCAGGCGCCCCTGTTCATGCTGATAGGTCCAGCCGTGGTCGCCGATCGGGCCGATATAGACGAAGCCGACCTTCAACGGATCGGCGGCGCTGGCGCCCAGCGAGACGCTCAGGCCGATGGCCGCGGTGAGGGCGCACAGCAGTTTTTGCAACGCACGTTTATGCATGAATCCGGACTCCATTTTGTTGTGGGGCGTGGCTGGGCCCTAAGGCTTGAATGGCTCAATGCAAATAGCTGACCAACAGGACAACAAAATCTTCGGGACCAGGGTGAAGCCTTCGCGGGCAAGCCTCGCGCCTACAGAGTCGCGGCGATCATGGGATCCGGCATGGCGTAAAACCTGTAGGAGCGAGGCTTGCCCGCGATCAATCTCAAGGCCGCCCAAGAGCTAACCCGGTGCGCCACGCCCACTTCATGCCAACCCCTGGTGCACTAAGGTGTAACGAAACGTTAGTGACTTCAGGCAGTCTTTAGCTCATCTCTTTCTGCTCGATTTATCCGGTCAAAGGACTGCAATGTTCACTTCACTCAAGCAAGAAAGTTTTCTGTTGCTGGCGCTGCTCGCGGCGCTGGTTGCCTATCCGTTGGAGCATGCGCTGCTCAACAGCGGCCAGGGCGTGGCACTGATCTCGGGGTTGGTGCTGATCGGTTTTATCGTCGCGGCCTCGATGCGCGTCGCCCATCACGCCGAGCTGCTGGCGGAGAAGGTCGGCGACCCCTACGGCACCATGATCCTGACCCTGGCCGCGGTCCTGGTGGAGGTGGTGATCCTGGCGATCATGATGAGCAACGAGGCCTCGCCGACCCTGGTGCGCGACACCATCTATTCGGCGGTGATGCTCGACATCAACGGCATCCTCGGCCTGGCCGCGCTGATGGGCGGGATCAAGCATGGCGAGCAGGCCTACAACGACGACTCGGCGCGTTCCTACAGTGTGATGATCCTCACCGCCATGGGCGTGTCGATGGTGGTGCCGGAGTTCATTCCCGAGTCGAAGTGGAAGCTCTACTCGGCCTTCACCATTGGCGCCATGGTGCTGTTGTACACCCTGTTCCTGCGCATGCAGGTCGGCGCCCACAGCTACTTCTTCAGCTACAGCTACCCGGAAAAACGCCGCAAGAAAGAACCGACAGAAGATCAGCCGGCGCCTGTCAGCCTGGCGTTTTCCATCGCCACCCTGGTGTTCGGCGTGGTACTGATCGGCGCGTTGGCGGAGGTGATGTCCAAGACCCTCGACCTGGGGCTGGAAGGCACGGGCGCGCCGCCGGTGATCACGGCGATCCTGGTGGCGGCGATTTCCGCGGCACCGGAAATCCTCACGGCCCTGCGTGCGGCGTTAGCCAATCGCATGCAGTCGGTGGTCAACATTGCGTTGGGCGCGTCGTTGTCGACGGTGATCCTGACGGTGCCGGTGATGGAGGCGATGGCGCTCTACACCGGCCAGCCGTTCCAGATGGCGATGACCCCGGTGCAGACGGTGATGATCTTCATCACCCTGATCGTCAGCGCGATCAACCTCAATGACGGTGAGACCAATGCCATCGAAGGCATGACCCACTTCGTGCTGTTCGCGACCTTCATCATGTTGTCGCTGTTGGGGCTGTAAAAGCTTCGCGGGCAAGCCTCGCTCCTACATCCGGCGTGATTCATTCTGGAAATGATCGGAACCGGTTCCCTGTAGGAGCGAGCTTGCTCGCGATAACGCCGGATCAGACGCCGCCGATCAACTCCCGCGCCGCTTGCCGGTGATCGGCAATCAGGCCCCGCACATCCAGGCCCTCGACCTGCCCGTCGATCACCCGCCACTGGCCGCCGACCATCACCCGGTCCGCCCGATCCGCGCCGCACAGCAGCAACGCCGACAACGGATCATGGCTGCCGGAGAAGCGCAGCTCATTGAGCTTGAACAGCGCCAGGTCGGCCTGCTTGCCCACGGCCAGCTCGCCGATATCGCTGCGCCCCAGCAGCCGTGCCGAACCCTGGGTGGCCCAACCCAGCACCAACTCCGGGGTGATCTTTTCGGCGCCGTAGCGCAGGCGTTGCAGGTACAGGGCCTGACGGGTTTCGAGAATCATGTTCGAGGCGTCGTTCGAGGCCGAGCCATCCACGCCCAGGCCGACGGGCGCGCCGGCGTCGGTCAGTTCCAGGGTCGGGCAGATACCCGAGGCCAGGCGCATGTTGGAGCTCGGGCAATGGCAGATGCCGGTCCCGGCGGCACCGAGGCGGGCGATTTCATCGGGGTTGAAATGGATGCCGTGGGCCAGCCAGGTCCGTGGGCCGAGCCAGCCGACGCTGTCCAGGTAGTCCACGGTGCGCAGGCCGAAACGTTGCAGGCAGAAGTCTTCCTCGTCGAGGGTCTCCGCCAGGTGGGTGTGCAGGCGCACGTCGAGTTTTGCCGCCAGCTCGGCGCTGGCCGCCATGATCTCTGGGGTTACCGAGAACGGCGAGCAGGGCGCCAGGGCGATCTGGATCTGCGCGCCGGCGCCGCGTTCGTGGTACTCGGCGATCAGCCGTTGGCTGTCGGCGAGAATCACCTCGCCCTGTTGCACGGTCTGTTGCGGCGGCAGGCCGCCATCCGCTTCGCCGAGGCTCATGGAGCCGCGGGTGAGCATGGCGCGCATGCCCAGTTCGCGCACGCTGGCCACCTGCACGTCGATGGCGTTTTCCAGGCCTTCGGGGAACAGGTAGTGGTGGTCGGCGGCGGTGGTGCAGCCGGACAGCAGCAGTTCGGCCAGCGCCACTTTACTGGCCAGGGCGAGTTTCTCCGGGGTCAGCCGGGCCCAGACCGGGTACAGGGTTTTCAGCCAGGGGAACAGCGGCTGGTTGACCACCGGCGCCCAGGCGCGGGTCAGGGTCTGATAGAAGTGGTGATGGGTGTTGATCAGCCCCGGCAGCAGCACATGCTCGCGGGCATCGAAGACCTGTCCACAGGGCTGGGCGGGTTGCTGGCCGGCGCCGAGCACTTCGACGATCAGGCCGTCTTGCAGCACCAGGCCGCCACGGGCGTCGAGGGCATTGCCGGTGAAAATGGCGAGGGGATTCTTTAACCAGGTACGGGTCGCAGGCATGGTGGCCGGCTCCTCTGAAAGTGGGTTCAGGTTAGCCAGCTCAGTGTTGCCCTGTCTGCTGATCCAGGGTCGCCACGGGGGCGAGGTGCGCAGTTTACGGGGAGACCGCTGCGCGGTCTATCGCGGGCAAGCCTCGCTCCTACACACGGCGGTGACTGTAGGAGCGAGGCTTGCCCGCGATGGCGTCCGGCGCTCGACCAAGAACTGGGCGCTGCGATGTCGGCCGCGGCTACAGGTGCAGGCTTACCAGGGAATGGTCTCGCCCTTGTAGTTGACGAAATGGTGCCCGCCCTTGCCGGTATAGGCATTGATCTGCTCGATCAGGCCACGGGTGCTGGTCTCGACGTCGATGTCCGCGCCCTCGCCGCCCATGTCGGTCTTCACCCAGCCCGGGTGCAGCGACAGCACGGTGAGCTTCTGCTCGAGCTGGGTGACGAAGCTGTTGGTCATGGAGTTCAGTGCCGCCTTGCTGGCCTTGTACAGCGCCAGCTCCGGCGCGTCGGGCATGGTCACGCTGCCCAGTACCGAACTCATGAACGCCAGCACGCCGCTGTCCGGACGGATCTGTGGGAGGAAACGCTGGGCCAGGTTGATCGGCGCCACGGCGTTGGTGAAAAACAATTGGCCGACTTCCGCGAGGGTCGCCTTGCCTGGCGTCTGGTCGTCCGGCCCCTTGACCCCGGCGTTGACGAACAGCAGGTCGAACACTTCGCCTTTGAGCTTCTGGTTCAGGGCGATCACCGCCTGCTGGTCGTCCATGTCCAGTTGCTCGATACGGACCGGGCCCAGGGCCTTGAGCGCCTCGGCTTTTTGCGGGTTGCGCACGGTGGCGGTGACCTGCCAGTCAGCGTCCAGCAGACGTTGCACCAGGCCCAGGCCCAGGCCTCTGGAGGCGCCGATGATCAGTGCGGTTTTTGGCGTAGACATGCGGGGATTCCTTGATGAGTGAAGATCATGGATTTAATGGGCAACGCTGGCCGAGCCGTTGTTGCAGCTCCTGGCGCAACTCGCCCAGTTCGCTGATGCGGGTCTCGATCAGGGTCAGTTTGTCTTGCAGCAGTTGCGTCACGGCGCTGTCCGGATCGCTGGCATGCCAGATCGCGGCAACGCTGCTGCCGATCTCGCCGAGGCTGAAGCCCAGGCGCTGCGCGGTCTTGATGTAGAGCACCAGCTGCACCGTGTCGCTGGGGTATTCACGATAGCCGTTGGCGCTGCGTTGCGCCGCGATCAACCCGCGCTGCTCGTAGAAGCGCAGGGTATCGCGGCTGACGGCGCAGGCCTGGGCAAGTTCACCGATGCGCATGCTGGAGTCTCGGAAGGGCTTGACCCTGGAGCATACTCCAGGCTTTAGCTTGTGTGCTCCTTGAATATCCGGAGCGATCCTTTATGTGGAGCACAACGCAATACCGTCAATTGGTGCGGGCCAGCGGTTGGTACGACCTGATCGTCACCGCCGCCTTTGTCACCCCCTGGAGCTTTCTCGCCCTGCACGGCCTGATGCAGCAGTGGAGCCGGGCCCTCGACCTGCCCGGCGCACTGCCGCCGTTCGAGCCCATGCACATGCTGATGGTCAACCTGATGGGCTCGATCGTCTGCGTGTGGTCGGTGCTGCGCATCCGCGATCCGCAGCTGGCCTTCGGACGCTACGACGCCGCCGGCCGGCTGCTGTTCGCCACCTGGCAGATCTACGCCCTGGCCCAGGGCGGCACGGCCTTGATCGGCGTGATCCTGCTTTTCGAACTGGCCTGGGCGGTGGCGCAGTTGTGGCCGGTTCGCGAGCAGGACAGACGCCTCGAGCCCTTGCCAGGGATTCCGTAGGAGCGAGGCTTGCCCGCGATAACGCCCGCCCGAACGCTATCTATCGCCCCGCCTGCCACGGCTGCCCCAGCGACACCGGCGCATACAGGCGGGTGCGCAGCGCATCCCGGGACAGTAGCACCAGCACCAGGATGGTCGCGGCATACGGCAGCATCGCCAGCAGGTTCGAAGGGACCGCCAGGCCCAGGCCTTGCGCCACCAGATGCAGGATGCTGGCGAGACCGAACAGGTAGGCGCCGAGCAGCAGGCGCCACACCCGCCAGCTGGCGAACACCACCAGCGCCAGGGCGATCCAGCCGCGCCCGGCGCTCATGTTTTCCGCCCACATCGGTGTGTAGGCCAGGGACAGGTATGCCCCGGCCAGGCCGGCCATGGCGCCGCCGAACAGCACCGCCAGGGTGCGTACCCGCAGCACCGGCAGGCCCATGGCGCTGGCCGCGTCGGGGTTTTCGCCGACCGCCTGGATGATCAGGCCGACCCGGCTTTTCAGGATCACCCAGGCCACCAGGGCGAACAGGGCGAAGGACAGGTAGACCAGCAGGTCCTGGGCAAACAGCATGCGCCCGATCAAGGGGATTTCGCTCAGCAGCGGAATCGCCATGGGTTCAAACCCGGCCAGCGGTTTGCCGACCCAACTGGCGCCAACGAAGCTCGACAGCCCGACCCCAAAGATGGTCAGGGCCAGGCCGGTGGCCACCTGATTGGCGTTGAACACCAGTGCCACCAGGGCGAACAGCGATGACAGCAGCATGCCGGCGAGCATCGCCAGCAGTACGCCGAGCCACAGGTTGCCGCTGTTCAGGGCGACGATAAAACCGATCACCGCGCCAAACAGCATCATGCCTTCCTGGCCGAGGTTGAGGACGCCGCTCTTCTCGCAGATCAGTTCGCCCAGGGCCACCAGCAGCAGCGGTGTACCGCAGCGGATCATGGCGTAGAAAATATTGCTCAACAGATCGATATCCATCACAGCGCTCCTGCCTGCACGCAAGGGTTGGCGGCGCGACGTGCCCAGCGCAGGTTCAGGCGCGGCCGATAGAGAATCAGCACGTCACTGGCTAGCAGGAAGAACAGCATCATGCCCTGGAACAACTGGGTGATGGCTTGCGGCAGGTTGAGGCTCATCTGCGCGTTCTCGCCGCCGATGTACAGCAGCGCCATCAGCAGGCTGGAGAACAGAATGCCGATGGGGTGCAGGCGGCCGAGAAAGGCCACGGTGATCGCCGCATAGCCATAGCCGGGCGATACCTGGGGCACCAGCTGGCCGATGGGGCCGGTGACTTCGCACACCCCGGCCAGGCCGGCCAGCCCACCGCTGATCAGCAGCGCCAGCCAGATCAGGCGCTTCTCGCGAAAACCGACGAAGCCGGCGGCGCGCTTGTCCAGCCCCAGCACTTTGATCTGGAAACCGACGAAGCTTTTTTGCAGCAGCACCCACACCGCCACCAGGGCCAGCAGGGCGAAATACACCCCGGCATGCACCCGGCCGTCTTCCAGGAGCAGCGGCAGGCGGCTGGCATCGCCGAACATCGCCGACTCGGGGAAGTTGAACCCGGCCGGGTCTTTCAGCGGCCCGTGCACGCAATACAGCAGCAGGTTCAGGGCGATGTAGTTGAGCATGATGCTGGTGAGGATTTCATTGGCGTTGAAGTGCGTGCGCAACCAGGCGGTGAGGCCGGCCCAGGCGGCGCCGGCCAGGGTGCCGGTGAGCAGGATCAGCACCAGCGCCCAGCGGCTTTGCAGGTCGATGATATTTACCGCCAGGGCGCTGCCGGCCAGGGCGCCGAGCAGCAGCTGGCCTTCGGCGCCGATGTTCCAGATCCGCGCCTGATACGCCACGGCCAGGCCGAGGGCGCAGAGCTGGATCGGCAGGGCCTTGACCAGCAGTTCGGAGACGCCATACAGGTCGCTGATCGGGGCGATCAGCAAGGTGTGCAGGGTTTCCAGCGGGTCGTGGCCCAGGGCGACGAACAGCAATGAGCCACAGCCCAGGGTCAGGGCCGCGGCCAACAGCGGTGAGCACCAGAGCATCAGGCGCGATTGCTGGCCGCGGGGTTCGAGAGAAAGCAGCATAAATAAACAGCTCCGTTACGCTGGCTGAGCGGATAAGTGGGCGGGGGTATCGAACTGGCCGGCCATCCAGCCGCCGACTTCGACCAGGCTGGTGTCCGCGGTGGCCTTGAGCGCCGACAGGCGACCGCTGCACAGGGCCGCCAGGCGATCGCTGATCTGGAACAGTTCATCGAGGTCTTCGGAGATCACCAGGATCGCCGCGCCCGCATCGCGCAGGGCCACCAGGGCCCGGTGGATAGTCGCGGCGGCGCCGACGTCGACGCCCCAGGTCGGGTGCGCGGCGATCAGCAGCCGGGGTTGCTGGAGGATTTCCCGGCCGAGGATGAATTTCTGCAGATTGCCGCCGGACAGGCTGCGGGCGGCGGTCTGGCTGTCCGGCGTTTTCACCGCGAAGCGGCGAATGATGTCCTCGGCCAGGGCCAGCACCTTGCCGCGCTGAATCAGGCCGTTGCTCACCAGCCCTTGCTGGAAGGCGGTCAGCAGGGTGTTGTCCGCCAGGCTCAGTTCCGGCACGGCGCCATGGCCCAGGCGCTCGGCCGGGACGAACGCCAGGCCCAGTCGGCGGCGGGCATCGGGATGCAAATGGGCAACGTACTGGCCGGCGAAGCGCAGGGTGGAAGCGGCGGCACGGCCAAGACGCTGTTCGCCGCTGAGCAGGGCCAGCAGTTCGTCCTGGCCATTGCCGGCGACCCCGGCGATGCCGACGATTTCACCGCTGCGCACGTCCAGGTCGATGTTCTGGAGCGAGCAGCCGAACGGGTCCGGATTGGGCCAGGACAGTTTCTGTACCTGCAGGAAGGCCTCGCCGCCCTTGGCCTTCGGGTAATCGGTGATCAGGCTCGCGGCTTCGCCGACCATCAGCCGCGCCAATTCCTGGTCCGAGCATTCGGCGGGTATGCAGTGCCCGGCCACCCGTCCACCGCGCAGCACCGTGGCGCTGTGGCACAGGGCGCGGACTTCGCCGAGCTTGTGGCTGATGAACAGAATGCTGCAGCCCTCGCTGGCCAGGCGGCGCAGGGTGACGAACAGTTCGTCGGCTTCCTGGGGCGTCAGCACCGAGGTCGGCTCGTCGAGGATCAGCAGGCGGATGTCCTGCATCAGGCAGCGAATGATCTCCACCCGCTGGCGTTCGCCGATGGACAGGCTGTGCACCAGGCGCTCCGGCTCCAGGGCCATGCCGTAGCGCTGCGAGACCTGGCGGATCTTCGGCTCCAGCTGCTTCGGCGTACCGGCCGCGGCGCCCATGGCCAGGGCGATGTTCTGCGCCACGGTCAGGGTCTCGAACAGCGAGAAATGCTGGAACACCATGCCGATCCCCAGGCTGCGCGCTTGGGCCGGATTGCGCATGAGGTGATGCTGCCCCTGCCAGATCACCTCGCCCGAGTCGGCCTGGGTCACCCCGTAGATGATTTTCATCAGGGTGCTTTTGCCGGCGCCGTTTTCACCGAGCAGGGCGTGGATTTCCCCCGGCTGGATACTCAGGTCGATCCCGTCGTTGGCCAGGCAACCGGGATAACGCTTGGTGATTCCGCGCAGTTGCAGGCGGGGTGTTGCAGCGGGGATGGGAGCAGGGTTGGGCATGACGGACTCGGGGTGCTGAACGTTATGCCGGTGGATAAAGCAATTTCCTGGCCAGTGAGTCAGGAAACTGCCGAGACCCCGATGAACTGCGGCCTCGTGCCCCCTTTGCTCGTTACCTGCACCGCTGTTCGGCACCAGTTCAGGGCAAGGTGCTTGAAACGGCGGCGGTTTTGCCCGAACGGTCTGGTCGAAAAATGATCAGGTGCCTGCAAGCCTTGCGCTCTATGCGGCTGGCGCAGCCTTGCACGGGTTATCCACAGCTTGTTCCACAGTATTTGTGTGCAAGCCCGAAGGCCGGGCATAAGTACTGTGTGGCTTTCTTCTAAAAGCGATAAACAACGCTAACTTACTGTTTTAGTTTGAAAAATCTGTTTTTGGCGGGTGATTGGCTGAAAAGTGAGCAATCGCTGCAAAGCCACGTGACAGAAGGGTTACAGGCAAGTGTGCTCAGGTTATCCACAGTCGGGTGCACAGCAGGTGTGGGCAAGTCGGCTATCCACCGGGCCGTTGTGCACAGGATGATTTCGAGGCGTTGGTGCGTATTGGTGCGCTCAGCGCTGCAAGAGGATGCGCCCACGACTCAGGTCGGCCAGCTGGCTTTGCAAGGTGGCGATCTGGCTTTCGCCCAGGGCCAGTTGCAGTTCTACGCCGTTGGCCGTGAAGTGTTCCTCGACCAGCAGCCCGCCGAGTTCGGCGACCCGCAGCTTGACCAGTGCCAGCTCGCTGAAGCTGCAGGCGCAACGCAGGGCTACGCGGCTGATCAGTTCGATGCGTTCGGCGCCTTGCAGGCATTTGTTGGCGCTGCCGCCATAGGCGCGGGCCAGGCCGCCGGTGCCCAACTGAATGCCGCCGTACCAGCGAATCACCAGCACCGCGACTTGGTCGCAGTCCTGGGCTTCGATGGCCGCGAGGATCGGGCGGCCGGCGGTGCCGCCGGGCTCGCCGTCATCACTGCTGCGGTATTGCTCGGCGAGTTTCCAGGCCCAGCAGTTGTGGGAGGCATTGGGATCGCTGTGCCGTTCGATAAAGGCTTGGGCCTCGGTCGCGCTGCTGATTGGCGCGGCGAGGGCGATAAAGCGGCTTTTGCGAATCTCTTCGCGGTATTCGCAAAGGCCGGCGAGGGTAAAGGGCATGCGTTGTGTTCTTTATAAGGCAGGCTTGAGGCCGCAACCCTTGAGGATGATGCGGATCAGGTTGTTGCCGGCGTCTTCCATGTCCTGCTTGGTCAGCTTGCTGCGACCGGTGACGCGGCAGATCTGGGTGGCGAAGTCGGCGTAATGCTGGGTGCTGCCCCACAGCAGGAAGATCAGGTGCACCGGGTCCACGGGGTCCATCTTGCCGGCGTCGATCCAGGCCTGGAACACCGCGGCGCGCCCCTGGAACCAGGCGCGGTAGTCCTGGCTGAAGTATTCGCTGAGGCATTCGCCGCCGCTGATGATCTCCATGGCGAAGATTCGCGAGGCCTGCGGCTGGCGCCGGGAGAACTCCATCTTGGCGCGGATGTAGCGGGTCAGCGCTTCGGCCGGGTCGTCCTCGGCGGTCAGGGTGTTGAAGGTGCTGTCCCACAGCTCGAGGATGTTGCTCAGCACCGCGACATACAGCCCAAGCTTGTTGGTGAAGTAGTAATGCAGGTTGGCCTTGGGCAGGCCGGCATTCTGCGCGATGGTGTTCATGCTGGTGCCTTTGAAACCGTGACGGGCGAACTCGTCTTCGGCGGCCTTGATGATCGCTTCTTCGTTTTTCTGACGAATACGGCTGGCGGGCTTGGCGGTTTGAGGGCCGGCGTGGGCTGGGACTTCAAGGGTCATAGGCGTTTCCGAGCTGTTCTGTGGGTGCAACCAGTGCGTTGATAGCGCACCCACAGGCCTCAGACAAGCCTTAATGGGCAGAAAACCCTTAAAGCGGTTCCAGGGTGTCGCTTTCACCGGCCGGATTTGCGTCACGCAGCGCGGCCCGGTCTTCCGGCAGCAACAGGCACATGAGGATTGCGGTCAGGCCGCCGCTGGTGATCGCCGAATCGAACAGGTTCTGCACCACCTTGGGCAACAGGTGCAGCAGGTTCGGTTGCGCCGCGATCCCCAGGCCGACGCCGAAGGAGGTGGCGATGATCAGCATGCTGCGCCGGTCCAGCGGTGCCTGGGCGAGGATGCGCACACCGGCCGCAGCGACGCTGCCGAACATCACCAGGGTGGCGCCGCCGAGCACTGGCTTGGGGATTTGCTGCAGCACCGCGCCGATCAGTGGAAACAGGCCCAGGCAAAACAGTAACAGGCCGATGTACAGCCCGACATGGCGGCTGGCCACGCCGGTCAGCTGAATCACCCCGTTGTTCTGGGCGAAGGTGGTGTTGGGGAAGGCGCTGAAGGTCGCGGCGATCATGCAGCTGACGCCGTCGCCGAGAATGCCGCTCTTGAGCCGGCTTATATAAGAAGGGCCGCTGATGGGCTGGCGGGCGAGCATGCAGTTGGCGGTCAGGTCGCCGACGGTTTCGAGGGTGCTGATCAGGTAGATCAGCGCCACGGGCAGGAATGCCGTCCAGTCGAAGCTGAAACCGAAGCGGAAGGGTGCCGGCAGGCTGATCAGCGGCAGGTCGGGCAACGCCTGGGGCACCAGCTTGCCGCTGAACCAGGCGGCGAGGCTGCCCAGGGCCAGGCCGATGATGATCGCCGACAGTCGTACCCAGGGCGTGTTCGAGCGGTTCAGCAGGATGATGGTCAATAGCACCAACAGGCCCAGCGCCAGGTTGCCCGGCGCGCCGAAATCCGCGGCATTGAAGCCGCCGCCCAGGTCGGTGATGCCGACCTTGATCAGGCTGACACCGATCAGGGTAATCACGATGCCGGTGACCAGCGGCGTGATGACCCGGCGCAATTGGCCGATGAAGCGGCTCAGGACGATCTGCACCGCCGCGCCGAAAAAGCACACGCCAAAAATCATCGCTAGGACGTCTTCCGGGCTGCCGCCCCGTTGCTTGACCAGAAAACCTGCGGACAGCACCGCGCCGAGGAAGGCAAAGCTGGTGCCTTGCAGGCAGATCATCCCCGCGCCGATTCCGAACGGCCGACGCGCCTGAATGAAGGTGCCGACGCCGGAAACCATCAGCGCCATGCTGATCAGGTAGGGCAGGTGGGCGCCCAGGCCCAGGGTCGAGCCGATCACCAGCGGCGGGGTGATGATGCCGACGAAACTCGCCAGCACATGCTGCAGGGCGGCGAGGATCGCGGCGAGTGGTTTCGGGCGATCGTCGAGACCGTAGATCAGGTCGCTTTGGCGCAAGGTGTCTGGCTGCATGGACGGGGAACTCAGGGCTGATGGTTCAAGGTCATCGTGCCCTGCAAAAAGCTGTCCAAGTGCTCAGGTTATTGCCTGTGTTTGCCGTTATGGGGCAATGGGGGCGGGGCTTTTATAGTGTCGTAGGTTTTTTCAGCGGGTGGCCGCCAGGCTGTCCAGGAAGCTCTCCAGCACCAAATGAGGGCGACGGCCCTTGCGTGTGACCGATGCCAGGCTCAGGTCATAAAAACGTGAACCGGGTTTGAGCGCGCGCAGTCGTCCCTGCTGGACCCAGAGGCTGGCGTAGTGGTCCGGCAGGTAGCCAATGTAGCGTCCGGTGAGAATCAGGAACGCCATGCCTTCGCGGTCCGAAGCGCTGGCGGTGCAATTGAGCGCCTGGTAATGGGCCTGGATCTCGGCGGGCAGGCGGAAGGTCGGGGCGATGGCGTCCTGCTCGTTGAGGCGCCGGTCGTCCAGTTGCTTGTCGTCGACATAAAACAGCGGGTGGCCGACGGCGCAATAAAGCAGCGAGCGTTCGCTGTACAGCGGTTGGTATTCCAGCCCGGACAAGGCACTGGCCTGGGGCACTACGCCGACATGCAGGCGCCCGTCGAGCACGCCTTGTTCGACTTCGTTGGGGGCGATCATGCGGATCTGGATCTGCACGTCCGGCCCGCGCTCCTTCAGTTGCGCCAGGGCATGGGTGATGCGCATGTGGGGCAGGGTGACCAGGTTGTCGGTCAGGCCGATGATCAGTTCGCCACGCAGGTGGCGGTGCAGGCCGTTGACCTCGGTGCGAAAGCTTTCCAGGGCGCTCAACAGCTGCAGGGCCGATTGATACACCTCGCGACCCTCTTCGGTCAGCGAGAAACCGGCGCGTCCACGTTGGCACAGGCGCAGGCCGAGACGCTGCTCGAGGTCGCTCATCTGCTGGCTGATGGCTGAGCGACCGATGCCGAGCACAGTTTCCGCGGCGGAGAAGCCACCGCACTCGACCACGCTGCGAAAGATCCGCAGCAGGCGGATATCAAAGTCGCTGACTTGCGCCAGCGGGTCGGCGCGACGGCTGCTCATAGTTTAGTGGGCCACTGACTGAAGGTTATAAAAGTTGGATTTCACCGACTTTATAGCCGTGGCAACTTAGCTGCAACAACGCTTTCCGATCCCTGCGCCGCTTATTGCCCTGCGAGGTTTTGCCCCATGAACATGCATGAAAACGCTCCAGCTTCCCTGGCCAGCCAGCTCAAGCTCGATGCTCACTGGATGCCCTACACCGCCAACCGCAACTTCCAGCGCGATCCGCGCCTGATCGTCGCCGCCGAAGGCAGCTGGCTGGTCGACGACAAGGGGCGCAAGGTCTATGACTCGCTGTCCGGCCTGTGGACCTGTGGCGCCGGCCACACCCGCAAGGAAATCCAGGAAGCGGTGGCCAAGCAACTGGGCACCCTCGATTACTCGCCAGGCTTCCAGTACGGTCACCCGCTGTCGTTCCAGCTGGCCGAGAAAATCACCGCGCTGACCCCGGGCAATCTGAACCATGTGTTCTTCACCGACTCCGGTTCCGAATGCGCCGATACCGCGGTGAAAATGGTGCGCGCCTACTGGCGCCTGAAAGGCCAGTCGACCAAGACCAAGATGATCGGCCGTGCCCGTGGCTATCACGGCGTGAACATTGCCGGTACCAGCCTCGGCGGGGTCAACGGCAACCGTAAACTGTTCGGCCAGGCGATGATGGATGTCGACCACCTGCCGCACACCCTGCTGGCAAGCAACGCGTTCTCCCGTGGCATTCCGGAGCAGGGCGGTATCGCGCTGGCCGACGAACTGCTCAAGCTGATCGAACTGCATGACGCCTCCAACATCGCCGCGGTGTTCGTCGAGCCTCTGGCCGGTTCCGCTGGCGTGCTGGTGCCGCCACAGGGTTACCTCAAGCGCCTGCGGGAAATCTGCGACCAGCACAATATCCTGCTGGTGTTCGACGAAGTGATCACCGGTTTCGGCCGTACCGGCAAGATGTTTGGTGCCGACAGCTTTGGCGTGACTCCGGACCTGATGTGCATCGCCAAGCAAGTCACCAACGGCGCGATTCCGATGGGCGCGGTGATTGCCAGCTCCGAGATCTACCAGACCTTCATGAACCAGCCGACCCCCGAGTATGCGGTGGAATTCCCCCACGGCTATACCTACTCGGCGCACCCAGTGGCTTGCGCGGCCGGTCTGGCGGCACTGGATCTGTTGCAGAAAGAAAACCTGGTGCAGAGCGTCGCTGACGTGGCACCGCATTTCGAGAAGGTACTGCACGGCATCAAGGGTACGAAGAATGTCATCGACATCCGTAACTACGGCCTGGCCGGTGCCATCCAGATTGCCCCGCGCGATGGCGATGCCATCGTGCGTCCGTTCGAAGCGGGCATGGCCCTGTGGAAAGCCGGTTTCTACGTACGCTTCGGCGGCGACACCCTGCAGTTCGGGCCGACCTTCAACAGCAAGCCGCAGGATCTGGACCGTCTGTTCGATGCCGTCGGCGAAGTGCTGAACAAGCTCGACTGATTTCCAAAAACTGTAGGAGCCGAGCTTGCTCGCGATGGCGTACTCATGGGCGCCATCGTGGTTCGGCTCATATTCAAAGTCATCTTTATAAAGCAGGCGCCCCTTGGCGGGCGCCTGTGGACAACTTCAGGAGTTCCCCGATGAGCGTTATCCCGCATTTGATCAATGGTGAACTGGTGACCGAGAGCGGTCGCGCGGTCGATGTGTTCAATCCGTCCACCGGTCAGGCGATCCACAAGCTGCCGCTGGCCAGCCGCGAAACCATCCAGAGCGCCATCGATGCCGCCAAGGCTGCCTTCCCGGCCTGGCGCAACACGCCGCCGGCCAAGCGTGCCCAGGTGATGTTCCGCTTCAAGCAATTGCTGGAGCAGAACGAATCGCGCATCGCCCAGTTGATCAGCGAAGAACACGGCAAGACCCTGGAAGACGCCGCCGGTGAGCTCAAGCGTGGTATCGAAAACGTCGAGTTCGCCTGTGCCGCTCCGGAAATCCTCAAGGGCGAGTACAGCCGCAACGTCGGCCCGAACATTGATGCTTGGTCCGACTTCCAGCCGCTGGGCGTGGTTGCCGGTATCACCCCGTTCAACTTCCCGGCGATGGTGCCACTGTGGATGTATCCGCTGGCGATCGTCTGCGGCAACTGCTTCATCCTCAAACCATCCGAGCGTGACCCGAGTTCGACCCTGCTGATTGCCCAGCTGTTGCTGGAAGCCGGCCTGCCGAAAGGCGTGCTGAGTGTGGTGCACGGCGACAAGGCCGCGGTGGACGCGCTGATCGAAGCGCCGGAAGTCAAGGCACTGAGCTTCGTTGGTTCGACGCCGATTGCCGAATACATCTACGCCGAAGGCACCAAGCGCGGCAAACGCGTGCAGGCACTGGGCGGCGCGAAGAACCACGCCGTGCTGATGCCGGATGCCGACCTGGACAACGCGGTCAGTGCCTTGATGGGCGCGGCCTATGGTTCCTGCGGCGAGCGTTGCATGGCGATCTCGGTTGCCGTGTGTGTCGGCGACCAGGTGGCCGATGCGTTGGTGGCCAAGCTGGTACCGCAGATCAAGGCGCTGAAAATCGGTGCCGGCACTTCCTGTGGCCTGGACATGGGGCCGCTGGTCACAGGTCAGGCGCGGGACAAGGTCAGCGGTTATGTCGAGGATGGCGTGAAGGCAGGCGCGAAACTGGTGGTCGACGGCCGTGGCCTGAGCGTGCCGGGCCATGAAGAAGGCTTCTTCCTTGGTGGCTGCCTGTTCGACAACGTCACCCCGGAAATGCGCATCTATAAAGAAGAGATCTTCGGGCCGGTGCTGTGCGTCGTGCGGGTGAACAGCCTGGAAGAGGCCATGCAACTGATCAACGATCACGAATATGGCAACGGCACCTGCATCTTTACCCGTGACGGTGAAGCGGCGCGTCTGTTCTGTGACGAGATTGAAGTCGGGATGGTAGGCGTCAACGTACCGCTGCCGGTACCGGTGGCGTACCACAGCTTCGGCGGCTGGAAGCGTTCGCTGTTTGGCGACCTGCATGCCTACGGTCCGGACGGCGTGCGCTTCTATACCCGTCGCAAGGCGATCACTCAGCGTTGGCCACAGCGTGCCAGCCATGAAGCCTCGCAGTTCGCCTTCCCTAGCTTGTAATAAGTAGAAGGGTATTAAAGGCCGCCCCCTTGGGGGCGGCCTTTGCTTTTAGGGGCGGTTTTGACCGATATGACAGATTTGTGAAAATAAGTGTTGACGGCAGATTCTGGAAGTCTATAATTCGCCCCACTTCCGGCGCAGTCGAAACGGAAAACTCCTTGAGATTCAACGAGTTACGCGATTTTCGACAGTGGTTACGCTTCAGTTCATCGAAGCCCGAAGGAGTTGATTCGGCAGTAAGTTTTCGCCGAGTTAACGATTCGATCTTCTCGGTCGAAAGCGGAGAAAAAGAGGTGTTGACAGCAGCGTGTAACGCTGTAGAATTCGCCTCCCGCTGACGAGAGATCGGAAGCGCAAGTGGTTGAAGTTGCAAAGGAAGCTTTGAAAACTTCTTAAAATAACCGCTTGACAGATACAGAGGCTGCTGTAGAATGCGCGCCTCGGTTGAGACGAAAGACTTAACCAACCGCTCTTTAACAGCTGAATCAAGCAATTCGTGTGGGTGCTTGTGGAGTCAGACTGATAGTCAGAAAGATTATCAGCATCACAAGTTACTCCGCGAGAAATCAAAGATGTAACCAACGATTGCTGAGCCAAGTTTAGGGTTTTCTCAAAACCCAAAGATGTTTGAACTGAAGAGTTTGATCATGGCTCAGATTGAACGCTGGCGGCAGGCCTAACACATGCAAGTCGAGCGGTAGAGGGGTGCTTGCACCTCTTGAGAGCGGCGGACGGGTGAGTAATGCCTAGGAATCTGCCTGGTAGTGGGGGATAACGTTCGGAAACGGACGCTAATACCGCATACGTCCTACGGGAGAAAGCAGGGGACCTTCGGGCCTTGCGCTATCAGATGAGCCTAGGTCGGATTAGCTAGTTGGTGAGGTAATGGCTCACCAAGGCGACGATCCGTAACTGGTCTGAGAGGATGATCAGTCACACTGGAACTGAGACACGGTCCAGACTCCTACGGGAGGCAGCAGTGGGGAATATTGGACAATGGGCGAAAGCCTGATCCAGCCATGCCGCGTGTGTGAAGAAGGTCTTCGGATTGTAAAGCACTTTAAGTTGGGAGGAAGGGTACTTACCTAATACGTGAGTATTTTGACGTTACCGACAGAATAAGCACCGGCTAACTCTGTGCCAGCAGCCGCGGTAATACAGAGGGTGCAAGCGTTAATCGGAATTACTGGGCGTAAAGCGCGCGTAGGTGGTTCGTTAAGTTGGATGTGAAATCCCCGGGCTCAACCTGGGAACTGCATCCAAAACTGGCGAGCTAGAGTATGGTAGAGGGTGGTGGAATTTCCTGTGTAGCGGTGAAATGCGTAGATATAGGAAGGAACACCAGTGGCGAAGGCGACCACCTGGACTGATACTGACACTGAGGTGCGAAAGCGTGGGGAGCAAACAGGATTAGATACCCTGGTAGTCCACGCCGTAAACGATGTCAACTAGCCGTTGGGAGCCTTGAGCTCTTAGTGGCGCAGCTAACGCATTAAGTTGACCGCCTGGGGAGTACGGCCGCAAGGTTAAAACTCAAATGAATTGACGGGGGCCCGCACAAGCGGTGGAGCATGTGGTTTAATTCGAAGCAACGCGAAGAACCTTACCAGGCCTTGACATCCAATGAACTTTCCAGAGATGGATTGGTGCCTTCGGGAGCATTGAGACAGGTGCTGCATGGCTGTCGTCAGCTCGTGTCGTGAGATGTTGGGTTAAGTCCCGTAACGAGCGCAACCCTTGTCCTTAGTTACCAGCACGTCATGGTGGGCACTCTAAGGAGACTGCCGGTGACAAACCGGAGGAAGGTGGGGATGACGTCAAGTCATCATGGCCCTTACGGCCTGGGCTACACACGTGCTACAATGGTCGGTACAGAGGGTTGCCAAGCCGCGAGGTGGAGCTAATCCCACAAAACCGATCGTAGTCCGGATCGCAGTCTGCAACTCGACTGCGTGAAGTCGGAATCGCTAGTAATCGCGAATCAGAATGTCGCGGTGAATACGTTCCCGGGCCTTGTACACACCGCCCGTCACACCATGGGAGTGGGTTGCACCAGAAGTAGCTAGTCTAACCTTCGGGAGGACGGTTACCACGGTGTGATTCATGACTGGGGTGAAGTCGTAACAAGGTAGCCGTAGGGGAACCTGCGGCTGGATCACCTCCTTAATCGACGACATCAGCTGCTTCATAAGCTCCCACACGAATTGCTTGATTCATTGAAGAAGACGATTGGGTCTGTAGCTCAGTTGGTTAGAGCGCACCCCTGATAAGGGTGAGGTCGGCAGTTCGAATCTGCCCAGACCCACCAATTACTGGTGCACCCTGTAGCGATACGGGGCCATAGCTCAGCTGGGAGAGCGCCTGCCTTGCACGCAGGAGGTCAGCGGTTCGATCCCGCTTGGCTCCACCATTACAGATTGGTGTCCATCGTTTAAAGCTTAGAAATGAGCATTCCATCAAGTTGATGGTGAATGTTGATTTCTGATCTTTATCAGAATCGTTCTTTAAAAATTTGGGTATGTGATAGAAAGATAGACTGGATAGCACTTTCACTGGTGTTGTTCAGGCTAAGGTAAAATTTGTGAGTTTAATCGCGAATTTTCGGCGAATGTCGTCTTCACAGTATAACCAGATTGCTTGGGGTTATATGGTCAAGTGAAGAAGCGCATACGGTGGATGCCTTGGCAGTCAGAGGCGATGAAAGACGTGGTAGCCTGCGAAAAGCTTCGGGGAGTCGGCAAACAGACTTTGATCCGGAGATGTCTGAATGGGGGAACCCAGCCATCATAAGATGGTTATCTTGTACTGAATACATAGGTGCAAGAGGCGAACCAGGGGAACTGAAACATCTAAGTACCCTGAGGAAAAGAAATCAACCGAGATTCCCTTAGTAGTGGCGAGCGAACGGGGACTAGCCCTTAAGTGGCTTTGAGATTAGCGGAACGCTCTGGAAAGTGCGGCCATAGTGGGTGATAGCCCTGTACGCGAAAATCTCTTAGTCATGAAATCGAGTAGGACGGAGCACGAGAAACTTTGTCTGAATATGGGGGGACCATCCTCCAAGGCTAAATACTACTGACTGACCGATAGTGAACTAGTACCGTGAGGGAAAGGCGAAAAGAACCCCGGAGAGGGGAGTGAAATAGATCCTGAAACCGTATGCGTACAAGCAGTGGGAGCAGACTTTGTTCTGTGACTGCGTACCTTTTGTATAATGGGTCAGCGACTTATATTCAGTGGCGAGCTTAACCGAATAGGGGAGGCGTAGCGAAAGCGAGTCTTAATAGGGCGTTTAGTCGCTGGGTATAGACCCGAAACCGGGCGATCTATCCATGGGCAGGTTGAAGGTTAGGTAACACTGACTGGAGGACCGAACCGACTACCGTTGAAAAGTTAGCGGATGACCTGTGGATCGGAGTGAAAGGCTAATCAAGCTCGGAGATAGCTGGTTCTCCTCGAAAGCTATTTAGGTAGCGCCTCATGTATCACTGTAGGGGGTAGAGCACTGTTTCGGCTAGGGGGTCATCCCGACTTACCAAACCGATGCAAACTCCGAATACCTACAAGTGCCGAGCATGGGAGACACACGGCGGGTGCTAACGTCCGTCGTGAAAAGGGAAACAACCCAGACCGTCAGCTAAGGTCCCAAAGTTATGGTTAAGTGGGAAACGATGTGGGAAGGCTTAGACAGCTAGGAGGTTGGCTTAGAAGCAGCCACCCTTTAAAGAAAGCGTAATAGCTCACTAGTCGAGTCGGCCTGCGCGGAAGATGTAACGGGGCTCAAACCATACACCGAAGCTACGGGTATCACGTAAGTGATGCGGTAGAGGAGCGTTCTGTAAGCCTGTGAAGGTGAGTTGAGAAGCTTGCTGGAGGTATCAGAAGTGCGAATGCTGACATGAGTAACGACAATGGGTGTGAAAAACACCCACGCCGAAAGACCAAGGTTTCCTGCGCAACGTTAATCGACGCAGGGTTAGTCGGTCCCTAAGGCGAGGCTGAAAAGCGTAGTCGATGGAAAACAGGTTAATATTCCTGTACTTCTAGTTATTGCGATGGAGGGACGGAGAAGGCTAGGCCAGCTTGGCGTTGGTTGTCCAAGTTTAAGGTGGTAGGCTGGAATCTTAGGTAAATCCGGGGTTCTAAGGCCGAGAGCTGATGACGAGTTACCTTTCAGGTGACGAAGTGGTTGATGCCATGCTTCCAAGAAAAGCTTCTAAGCTTCAGATAACTAGGAACCGTACCCCAAACCGACACAGGTGGTTGGGTAGAGAATACCAAGGCGCTTGAGAGAACTCGGGTGAAGGAACTAGGCAAAATGGCACCGTAACTTCGGGAGAAGGTGCGCCGGTGAGGGTGAAGGACTTGCTCCGTAAGCCCATGCCGGTCGAAGATACCAGGCCGCTGCGACTGTTTATTAAAAACACAGCACTCTGCAAACACGAAAGTGGACGTATAGGGTGTGACGCCTGCCCGGTGCCGGAAGGTTAATTGATGGGGTTAGCTAACGCGAAGCTCTTGATCGAAGCCCCGGTAAACGGCGGCCGTAACTATAACGGTCCTAAGGTAGCGAAATTCCTTGTCGGGTAAGTTCCGACCTGCACGAATGGCGTAACGATGGCGGCGCTGTCTCCACCCGAGACTCAGTGAAATTGAAATCGCTGTGAAGATGCAGTGTATCCGCGGCTAGACGGAAAGACCCCGTGAACCTTTACTATAGCTTTGCACTGGACTTTGAATTTGCTTGTGTAGGATAGGTGGGAGGCTTTGAAGCGTGGACGCCAGTTCGCGTGGAGCCATCCTTGAAATACCACCCTGGCAACTTTGAGGTTCTAACTCAGGTCCGTTATCCGGATCGAGGACAGTGTATGGTGGGTAGTTTGACTGGGGCGGTCTCCTCCTAAAGAGTAACGGAGGAGTACGAAGGTGCGCTCAGACCGGTCGGAAATCGGTCGTAGAGTATAAAGGCAAAAGCGCGCTTGACTGCGAGACAGACACGTCGAGCAGGTACGAAAGTAGGTCTTAGTGATCCGGTGGTTCTGTATGGAAGGGCCATCGCTCAACGGATAAAAGGTACTCCGGGGATAACAGGCTGATACCGCCCAAGAGTTCATATCGACGGCGGTGTTTGGCACCTCGATGTCGGCTCATCACATCCTGGGGCTGAAGCCGGTCCCAAGGGTATGGCTGTTCGCCATTTAAAGTGGTACGCGAGCTGGGTTTAGAACGTCGTGAGACAGTTCGGTCCCTATCTGCCGTGGACGTTTGAGATTTGAGAGGGGCTGCTCCTAGTACGAGAGGACCGGAGTGGACGAACCTCTGGTGTTCCGGTTGTCACGCCAGTGGCATTGCCGGGTAGCTATGTTCGGAAAAGATAACCGCTGAAAGCATCTAAGCGGGAAACTTGCCTCAAGATGAGATCTCACTGGAACCTTGAGTTCCCTGAAGGGCCGTCGAAGACTACGACGTTGATAGGTTGGGTGTGTAAGCGCTGTGAGGCGTTGAGCTAACCAATACTAATTGCCCGTGAGGCTTGACCATATAACACCCAAGCAATTTGCGCTTAACAGCCAGATTGCGGTGTGTGAAGACGAAACGAACCGAAAGTTCGAGAAAACACACAAACTATCGCATACCCAATTTGCTGAAGCGTCGAAAGACGAGTCGGCACACCGAATTTCTTGACGACCATAGAGCATTGGAACCACCTGATCCCATCCCGAACTCAGCAGTGAAACGATGCATCGCCGATGGTAGTGTGGGGTTTCCCCATGTGAGAGTAGGTCATCGTCAAGATTAAATTCCGAAACCCCAATTGCGAAAGCAGTTGGGGTTTTGTTTTTGTGCGACAAAAAATGCCTCATTCCTCGCAACACTCACGTTGGTCCTCTTAGCTGTCACCGCTGCGTGACAGTGCTAAGGTTCGGCCCTAGCTTTTGCATTTTCCAAGGAAGCCCTTATGCCGGACGCCACGTCCCTCAGCGCTGGTTTTATGGTGGTTCACGGTAACCGCCTGGACGAGTTGCGCAGCCTGGTGGTCAGCTGGATGCGGCGTTACCCCTTGGAGCCGCTGGAGAATGAGATCGCCCTGGTCCAGAGCAATGGCATTGCCCAATGGCTGAAGCTGGCCCTGGCTGAGGACTCCGAGGATGACGACATGGGCGGCTGTGGCATCGCTGCTGCCATCGATGTGCAGCTCCCCGGCAGTTTCATGTGGCAGCTTTATCGCATGGTGCTGGGACGCGATGAGATCCCGCCCAAATCCCTGCTGGATAAAGCGCCGCTGACCTGGCGCCTGATGCGGCTTTTGCCCGAACTGATCGATCAGCCGCATTTCGAGCCCCTACGCCGTTTCCTTACTCACGACACGGATCTGCGCAAGCGCTATCAATTGGCCGAACGCCTGGCTGACCTGTTCGACCAATATCAGGTCTATCGCGCCGATTGGCTGGAAGACTGGGCCGCAGGCAGGCATCAACTACGCAGTGCTCGAGGCGAAGCCAAGGCCCTGACCCCCGCCAACTGCTGGCAGGCCGAACTGTGGCGGGCGTTGTTGCTGGATGTGGGAGAGGCGGGCATGGCGCAAAGTCGCGCCGGCGTTCATCAACGTTTCATCGAACGAATCCTCAACCTGGAAACGGCGCCACAAGGGTTGCCCTCGCGAGTGATCGTTTTCGGGATTTCCTCCCTGCCGGCGCAAGCCCTGGAAGCCCTGGCCGGACTGGCCCGCTTCAGCCAGGTCCTGCTGTGTGTACACAACCCTTGTCGTCACCATTGGGCGGATATCGTCGCCGACAAGGACCTGCTGCGCCATCAATACAAACGTCAGGCGCGCAAGACGGGAATGCCCGCGGTGCTCGATCCGCAGACCCTGCATCAACATGCCCACCCGCTGCTTGCCGCCTGGGGTAAGCAGGGCCGTGACTACATCAACCTGCTCGACAGCTACGACGATCCCAACAGCTATCGCTCGGCCTTTCGCGACGGCCGTATCGACCTGTTCAGCGAGAGTCAGCCGCAGACCCTGCTGAATCAGCTGCAGGACGATATCCTCGAATTGCGCCCGCTGGAGGAGACCCGACAGTTGTGGCCGGCGGTCGATCTGCAACAGGACAAGTCGATCCGTTTTCACATTGCCCACAGTGCCCAGCGCGAAGTGGAAATTCTCCATGACCAGCTGCTTGCGCGCTTTAGTGAGGACCCCGAATTACGTCCGCGGGATGTGATCGTGATGGTCCCGGATATCGATAGTTACGCGCCGCATATTCGCTCGGTCTTCGGCCAGTTGGAGCGTGACGATCGACGTTTCATTCCGTTCACCCTGACGGACCAGGGCCAACGTGGCCGCGACCCACTGCTGATTGCCGTGGAGCATCTGCTCAAGCTGCCGGACAGCCGGTTCCCCGTCAGCGAAATCCTCGACCTGCTGGATGTTCCGGCATTACGCGCACGTTTTGGCGTTGATGAGGCTGATCTGCCGACCTTGCATCGCTGGATCGAAGGCGCCGGCATCCGCTGGGGCATGAACGCCGAACAACGGGCCGACCTGGGATTGCCGGAGGAGCTGGAGCAGAACAGCTGGCGTTTCGGCCTGCGCCGCATGTTGCTGGGTTACGCCGTGGGACGCTCCGATGCCTGCGAGGGGATCGAGCCTTACGACGAGATTGGTGGGCTGGATGCGGCACTGATCGGGCCGCTGGTGGCTCTGCTCGATGCCCTGGAGATGGCGTATCAGAACCTCACTTTACCGGCTTCGCCGCCACAGTGGGGCGAACGCCTGCAAGCACTCACGCAGCAATTCTTCCTGGCCAGTACCGAGCATGACGACTACCTGCTGAGCCAACTCGAAGACTTGCGCGAAACCTGGCTGGAAACCTGCGAATCGGTTGGCCTGCATGATGAGCTGCCGCTGACCGTGGTCCGCGAAGCCTGGCTGGCTGGCCTGGACCAGGGCCGCTTGTCCCAGCGTTTCCTGGCCGGTGCGGTGAACTTCTGCACGCTGATGCCGATGCGCGCGATTCCCTTCAAGCTGGTATGCCTGCTGGGGATGAACGACGGCGACTACCCGCGGGCGCAGCCGCCGCTGGATTTCGACCTGATGGGCAGCGACTACCGGCCCGGCGACCGCTCGCGGCGCGAAGACGACCGTTACCTGCTGCTGGAGGCGCTGCTTTCGGCGCGGGATCAGCTGTACGTCAGTTGGGTCGGTCGCAGCATTCGCGACAACAGCGAACGCCCGGCCTCGGTGCTGATCGGCCAGTTGCGCGATCACCTGGCCAGTGGCTGGAATCTGGCGAATGACCAGGACGATCTGCTCGACGCCATGACCCAGGAGCATCCACTGCAACCTTTCAGTGCCCGCTATTTCCATGAAGGCCATGGGCTGTTCAGCTATGCCCGTGAGTGGCAGCTGTTGCACCAGACCCAAGCGGCCACTCAAGCGCTTGAGCCTCTGGCGCCCTATGCCCAGGAGGAGCCGTTGAGCCTGGGGCAGTTGCAGGACTTCCTGCGTAACCCGGTACGGCATTTCTTCAGTCAGCGCCTCAAGGTGTTCTTCGAGGCGGCCGACGCGCCATTGGCCGACGAGGAACCCTTTGTACTCGACGCGCTGCAACGCTACAGCCTGAGCGACAGCCTGCTGGAGGCGGCGTTGAACTGCGCCGATGATTCGGACCAGGCCCTGCAGGCCCAGGCACAGCGGCTACAGGCCAGCGGCTTGTTGCCCATGGCCGGTTTTGGCGAGAGCCTGCAACGAGAGCTGATCGAGCCCTTGCCAGATCTGTTGATGCGCTATCGGCAATTGCTGGAGTTATGGCCAACGCCGGTCACCAGCGCCTTGCCGATTACCCTTGAACTCAAGGAAGTGAAACTCGAAGGCTGGCTGAGCGGCCTGCACCAACGTAGCGACGGCGGGTTGCTGTCGGTCACCACCATCCCCAATAGCATCGGCTCGCCCAAGACCCGCAAATGGCACCGCCTGACCCGGCCCTGGGTCAATCATCTGGTGGCCTGTGCCAGCGGCTATACCTTGACCACCGCGCTGGTGGCCAGCGACGACACCTTGTTGCTGCCGCCTTTGGACCGCGAATCGGCGCTGCAAAGCCTGGGTGATCTGTTGTTGGCCTGGCAGGCGGGCATGTGCCAGCCGTTGCCGGTAGCCGTGAAAACCGCCTTTGCCTGGCTGGGCCAGAGCGATCCGGGCAAGGCCGAAGCGGCGGCGCGCAAAGCTTATGAAGGCGATGGCCAGACCAGCGATGGTGAGCGTCGGGAAAGCCCGGCCCTGGCGCGCCAGTACCCGGACTACAACGCGTTGATCGCCGACGAAACCTTCAGCGGCTGGGTTGATGCGTTGTATCGCCCACTCTTACAGGCGCCTTGGCGCTCCGCGGCCAATGGGGAGGCTGACGCATGACCCGGCAAGCACCTTTGGCCCTGGCGTTCCCGCTACGAGGCAGCCAACTGATCGAAGCCAGCGCCGGTACGGGCAAGACCTTTACCATTTCGGCGCTTTACCTGCGCCTGGTGCTGGGGCACGGCGGCGAGCCGGCCGGGTTCGGTCGCGAGTTGTTGCCGCCGCAGATTCTGGTGGTGACCTTCACCGACGCGGCGACCAAGGAACTGCGTGAGCGGATCCGCACCCGCCTGGCTGAAGCCGCACGCTTCTTCCGCGATGAAACCGCCGCGCCCGACGCGCTGATCGCCGAGTTGCGCGATCAGTTCGCCGCCGAACAATGGCCGGGCTGTGCCAGCCGCCTGGACATCGCCGCGCAATGGATGGACGAGGCCGCGGTCTCGACTATCCACAGTTGGTGCCAGCGCATGCTGCGCGAGCATGCGTTCGACAGTGGCAGCCTGTTTACCCAGACCCTGGAAACCGACCACAGCGATCTGCTGGGCGAAGTGCTGCGCGACTACTGGCGGCTGTTTTGCTACCCGATGCAGGGCGATGCGCTGAACTGGGTACGGGCCAACTGGGGTGGGCCCGCGGCTTTGCTACCCAGGGTGCGCGCGCTGTTTGGCAGCGAGCGAGAAGTGGACGCGGAGCAGACGCCGGCGCAGTTGATCGAAGCCTGTTTGCTGGAGCGTCGCGCGGCGTTGGTGCAGCTCAAGGCGCCTTGGCGGCAATGGGCTGAGCAACTGCGGGAGATCTGCTTGCAAGGCGTCGCCAGCAAGGCCGTCGATGGCCGCAAGATGCAGGCGCGCTACTTCGAGCCCTGGTTCGAAAAGATCACCGCCTGGGCCGAAGACGAGTCCATAGAACAACTGGATATCGGTACCGGCTTCAGCCGCCTGACCCCCGAAGGCATGGCCGAGGCCTGGAAAGGCGATGCGCCGGATCATCCCGCGCTGGACGCCATGGCCGGGCTCAAGGTCGCGCTCGATGCCCTGCCGAGCCCCGACGCTGCGGTGTTGCAACACGCCGCGCGTTGGGTCGGCGCGCGCTTCGAGGAGGAGAAGCGCCGCCGTGCCGAGATGGGCTTCGACGACATGCTGCTGCGCCTCGACGCCGCGTTGCAGGCCGAGGGTGGCGAGAGTCTGGCGACGCTGATTCGCGAGCAGTTCCCGGTGGCCCTGATCGACGAGTTCCAGGACACCGACCCGGTGCAGTACCGGATCTTCGAAAGCATCTACCGCATCGAGGACAACAACCCCGAGACCGGGCTGTTCCTGATCGGCGACCCCAAGCAGGCGATCTACGCTTTCCGTGGGGCGGACATTTACACCTACCTGCGCGCTCGCCAGGCCACCAGCGGCCGCTTGCATACCCTGGGTACCAACTTCCGTTCCAGCCACGCCATGGTCAAGGCGGTGAACCATGTATTCGAGCGTGCCGAGTCCCGTGAACAGGGACGCGGCGCGTTCCTGTTCCGGGAAAAGAGCGGAGAGAACCCGGTGCCGTTCGTGTCGGTGGCCTCCCAGGGGCGCAAGGAGCAGCTACACAGAGAAGGGCAGGTGGTGCCGGCGCTGAATGTCTGGCACCTGTCCACGGAGCAAGCCATTTCCGGTGCGCTGTATCGGCAGCAACTGGCGGCGGCCTGCGCCAGCGAAATCGTCGCCTTGCTCAACGGCGGACAGCAGGCCAGCACCGGCTTCGCCCGCGACGGCCAGCCCTTCAAGGGGCTGCTGCCGGCGGACATCGCCATCCTGGTGCGCGATGGCAAGGAGGCCCAGGCCGTGCGCGGCGAACTGGCCGCGCGCGGGGTGCGCAGCGTGTACCTGTCGGACAAGGACTCGGTGTTCGCCGCCCAGGAAGCCCACGACCTGCTGGCCTGGCTCAAGGCCTGTGCCGAGCCGGATATCGAGCGTCCACTACGCGCCGCGCTGGCCTCCATCACCCTGAACCTGCCGCTGGTTGAGCTGGAGCGCCTGAACCAGGACGAGTTGGCCTGGGAGAGCCGGGTCATGCAGTTCCGCGGTTATCGCCTGATCTGGCGTACCCAGGGTGTGCTGCCGATGTTGCGACGCCTGCTGCATGACTTCCAGTTGCCCCAGGCCCTGATCGCCCGCAGCGATGGCGAACGGGTCCTGACCAACCTGTTGCACCTGTCCGAACTGTTGCAGCAGGCGGCCGCCGAGCTGGACGGCGAACAAGCGTTGATCCGCCATCTGGCCGAGCACCTGGCCTTGTCCGGGCAGGCTGGCGAAGAGCAGATCCTGCGCCTGGAAAGCGACGAACAACTGGTCAAGGTGGTGACCATCCACAAATCCAAGGGCCTGGAGTACCCGCTGGTGTTCCTGCCGTTCATCTGTTCGGCCAAGCCGGTGGATGGCAGTCGTCTGCCGCTGCACTACCACGACGAGTCGGGCAAGGCCCAGGTGACGCTGCGGCCGACCCCGGAGCTGATTGCCCAGGCCGACGACGAACGCCTGGCCGAAGACCTGCGCCTGCTCTACGTGGCGCTGACCCGCGCGCAGCATGCCTGCTGGCTGGGTGTCGCCGACCTCAAGCGCGGCAACCACAACAGCTCGGTGCTGCACCTCTCGGCCCTGGGCTACCTGTTGGGCGGCGGTGCGTTGTTGAACGAGTCCAGTGGCCTGGCGCGCTGGCTGCAAGACCTGCAACAAGGCTGCGAGGCCATGAGTGTCAGCGAAATGCCCGGCGCCTCCGACAGCCGCTTCCATCCGCCGCGCAACGACGCCACCCTGCTGGCGCCCCTGGCTCCCAAGCGGCGCGCCGCGGAGAACTGGTGGATCGCGTCCTATAGTGCTCTGCGCATCAGCGACAGCCTGGGGGCCGGCAATACCGAGGCGCCGGAAAGCCCGCAGGCGCAGAAACTCTTCGACGATGAACGCCTCGACCCCGATGCTCCGCGTGAAGTCGTGGCCAGCGGCGCGGACATCCATCGCTTCCCCCGTGGGCCGAACCCGGGGACCTTCCTCCACGGCCTGCTGGAGTGGGCCGGTGGCGAGGGGTTCGCCGCCGACCCCGTCGCCATCGAGGACGCCATCGCTCGGCGCTGCAATCGCCGCGGTTGGCAAGGCTGGATCAAGACCCTGAGCGACTGGTTGCGGCATCTGTTGCAACTGCCTTTGCCAGCCGGGACGGGGCGACTGCCGGTGGTGCTCGCACAGTTGAGCCAATACCGGGTCGAGATGGAGTTCTGGTTCGCCAGCCACAAGGTCGATGTGCTCAAGCTCGACGAGCTGGTGCGCCAGTACACCCATCAAGGCGTGCCTCGGGTGACCGCCGAACCTGTCCTGCTCAATGGCATGTTCAAGGGCTTCATCGACCTGACCTTCGAGCATCAAGGGCGCTATTACGTGGCCGACTACAAATCCAACTGGCTGGGCGTGGATGACGCTGCCTATACCGAGCAGGCCATGGAACAATCGATTCTCGACAACCGTTACGACCTGCAATACGTGCTGTACCTGCTGGCCCTGCATCGCCAGTTGCGGGCGCGCCTGGCGGACTACGATTACGACCGGCACATGGGCGGTGCCCTGTATCTGTTCTTGCGCGGCACGGGCTCGGCCAGCCGCGGCGTGTTTTTCACCCGGCCACCCCGTGAGCTGATCGAGCGCCTGGACCGCTTGTTCCAGGGCAAACCCGAGCAGCCCAGGGCAGAGCCGGCGTGGGAACAGGGAGTATTGCTGTGATCGAGGATCTGCTGACGCCGCTGGAACCCCAGCCCGACCTGGCGCCCCTGGTTCGGGCCGGCGATTTGCTGCTGTTGCTCGATCGTTGGGTCGAGCGCGGATGGTTGCGCGCCCTGGACAAGGCTTTCGTAGGCTTCCTCCATGAACTGGAGCCACAAGGCGATCCACTGGTGCTGATGGCCGCGGCGTTGACCAGCCATCAACTGGGCCACGGGCATGTTTGCCTGGACCTGTTCGAAACCCTCAAGGAGCCGGACTTCGCCCTGTCCCTGCCGCCGGAAGGCGACCTGCAAAGCACGGCGGCGGTACTGCCGTCGCAGGTGCTGGCGACGCTGGACGGCGCACACTGGTGCAAGGCCCTGGCGGCCAGTCGCCTGGTGGCGTTGGCGGCCGACCAGAGCGAGCAGGCCCGCCAGCGGCCGCTGGTGTTGTCGGGCAAGCGCCTGTATCTGCGCCGTTACTGGGCCTATGAGCGGCGCATTGACAATGCCTTGCGCCAGCGCCTGGCGGTGCAGGAGGAAACTCCCGCGGATTTGGCCGAGCGCCTCGGCGGTCTGTTCGGTGCGGCCAAGGCAGCGGGGCCGGTGGACTGGCAGAAGCTTGCCTGTGCGCTGGCCACCCGAGGCGCCTTCAGCATCATTACCGGCGGGCCGGGAACCGGTAAGACCACCACCGTGGTGCGCCTGCTGGCCTTGCTCCAGGCCCCGGCTGTCGAAGCCGGAAAGCCTTTGCGCATCCGCCTCGCCGCGCCTACGGGCAAGGCGGCGGCGCGCCTGACCGAATCCATCAGCCTGCAAGTGCGCTCCCTGTCGGTCGACGACAGTGTGCGCGAGAAGATCCCCAGCGACGTGACCACGGTGCACCGCCTGCTGGGCAATCGTCCGGGAACCCGGCACTTTCGCCATCACGCCGGCAACCGCTTGCCCCTGGATGTGCTGGTGGTCGACGAAGCCTCGATGATCGACCTGGAGATGATGGCCAATCTGCTCGATGCGCTGCCGGTGCACGCGCGCCTGGTGTTACTCGGGGACAAGGATCAACTGGCCTCGGTGGAAGCCGGTGCGGTGCTTGGCGACCTGTGCCGCGATGCTGAGGCCGGCTGGTACAGCCCGCAGACCCGCAGCTGGCTCGAGGCCGTCAGCGGCGAACAACTGGCGGACAGCGGACTGCAGGAAGACAACGCCGGCACTCACCCGCTGGCCCAGCAGGTGGTGATGCTGCGCCACTCCCGGCGCTTCGGCGAAGGCAGCGGTATCGGCCAGCTGGCGCGCTGGGTCAACCAGCAGCAGGCCGAGGAAGCGCGCCGGCTGCTGGCTGCCCGCAGCCACGCCGACCTGTATGGCCTGAGCCTCAAGGGCGAGCAGGACCGCGCCCTGGAGCGCTTGCTGCTGGAAGGCCACGGCGACGGGCCGCAGGGTTACCGGCATTACCTGAGCCTGTTGCGCGGCCAGCGCCCGCCTGCCGATACAGCGCTGGAAGATCCGCGCTGGACCGCCTGGGCCCGCGATGTGCTGCTGGCCTTCGACCAGTTCCAGTTGCTCTGCGCGGTGCGCAAGGGGCCTTGGGGTGTCGAGGGGTTGAACCAGCGGATCACCGCTGCCCTGTTCAAGGCGCGGCTGATCGAAAGCGATCAGCAGTGGTACGAAGGTCGTCCGGTGCTGATGACCCGCAACGATTACGGCCTGGGCCTGATGAACGGCGATATCGGCATTGCCTTGAAACTTCCCGAGCACGAAGGCACGCAAGACGGACGCCTGGTGCTGCGGGTGGCCTTCCCGCGCAACGACGGCCAGGGTGGCGTGCGTTTCGTGCTGCCGAGCCGGCTCAACGATGTGGAAACCGTGTACGCCATGACCGTGCACAAATCCCAGGGCTCGGAGTTCGCCCACACTGCGCTGATCCTGCCCGAGGCGTTGAACCCGGTGCTGACCAAGGAGCTGATCTACACCGGTATCACCCGGGCCAAGGACTGGTTCAGCCTGATCGAGCCGCGGGCCGGGGTGTTCGAAGAGGCGGTGCGGCGCAAGGTCAAGCGCCTGAGCGGGTTGATGCTCGACCTGGGTTGAACGCCGGGTCACTGGCGTTCGGCACTCGATCAGAGCGCCGCGGCCAGCGCCGTTGCGCTTGGCTGCTCCAGCCCCATGAAGCGTCTGACCCGTTCCCCCGCCGCTTCTTCGCGGATCGCTTGCGGGCTGGCGTCCAGCTGGATATTGCCGCCCTCCATGAAGATCACCCGATCGGAAATCGACAGGGCGAAGTCCATCTCGTGGGTGACGATCAACATGGTCATGCCCTCTCGGGCCAGGTCGCGGATCACGTTCAACACATCACCCACCAGCTCGGGATCGAGGGCCGAAGTCGGCTCGTCGAAAAGCATGATCTGCGGCTCCATCGCCAGGGCCCGGGCAATCGCCACGCGCTGCTGCTGGCCGCCGGACAGCTGGTGCGGGTACTTGTGGGCGTGGGCCAGCAGGCCGACTTTGTCCAGCAAGGCGTAGGCCTGCTGCTCGCTCAAGGCCTTGCTGCTGCCGTGGTAACGCGGCGCCAGGCAGATGTTGTCGAGGATGCTGCGATGGGGGAACAGGTTGAAGTTCTGAAAGACCATGCCGATGTGCCGCACCCCCTCGCGCACCTGCGGGCTGTTGAGGTTGTCGCCAGCGCTGATGAAGCTGTTGCCGAACAGCACGATCTCGCCCTGGTCGATGCGCTCCAGGCCGTTGATGGTGCGGATCAGCGAGGTCTTGCCCGAGCCGGACGGACCGATGATGGAAATCACCTGGCCACTGGCGACGTTCAGGTCGACGCCCTTGAGCACCTGATGATCGCCGTAGCGCTTGTGGATGTTTTGCAGTTGCAGGGCTGGGGCGCTGCCGGCTACCGGTCGTGGGCGAGGTCGGCTGTGCTGCGGTTGTGCCTGTTGCCGGAGCCGCTCGGTGCCGGCGTCATCCAGGGTTTGCGGGGTGCGCAGGTTCAGGTCCAGGTGGCGCTCCAGGCGCTGCAGCAGCCAGGCGAACAGGGTGACGATCAGCACGTAGTACACCGCCACCGCGGCCAGGGTCTCCATCACCAGGAAGTTCTGCGCATACAGGCGCTGGCCGACGGTGAGCAGTTCGGTCAGGGAGATCACCGAGATCAGCGAAGTCAGCTTGACCACGGTGATGTACTCGTTGATCAGGGTCGGCAGGGAAATGCGGAAGGCCTGGGGGATGACGATCAGCCGTTGCAGACCGATCAGGCCGATGCCCAGCGCGCGGCCGGCTTCCTTCTGCCCCTTGGCCACCGAGATCAGCCCGCCGCGATGGATTTCCGCCATGTACGCCGCTTCGGTCACCACCAGGGCGAGCAGCCCCGAGTAGAAGGGGTTGGACAGCACCGAACCGGTGGCCGGAAACAGCTGGGGCAGGTTATAGACGAAGACCACCAGCACCAGCAGCGGAATGCTGCGAAAGAACCAGATGTACAGCGCTGCCGGGGTTCTGATCCAGGCGGCCGTGGAGAGTTTGGCCGAGGCCAGGAAAAAGCCCAGCAGCATGCCGATGAACCAGGCCAGGGCGCTGAGCTGGACCACGGTGACGCAGGCGTGCCAGAAGCTGGGCAGGGAAAACAGGGAGATGAAGTAGAACCAGTCGAATTGCATAAACACCTCGGGCGGCTTCGGATCGCAGGCATCAGGACGGGCGCTGCGCGCTCGATCGGGGGCCGGTCACGGGCGCATCCCTGCGCCGCAGTGGCTTGTCAGTCAGTCACCGGTTCCAGGTTGTATTTGCCGAGGATCGCGGCGTACTCGCCGTTCTTGCGGCTCTCGGCGAAGGCTTCCTGCAGCGCCTTGTAGGTGGCGTCGTTGCCTTTCTTGACGAAGATGCCGAGGGTTTGCTGATAGATCAGGTGCTGGCTGGTGACCACCACCCGACCCTGGGTGCGTTCGGCGATCATCTTCGCCGCGCCGGCGATTTCCACCTGGGCCTGGATGTTCTTCGACAGCAGGGCCTGGGTCACCTCAGGTGCCGAGGGGTATTCGCTGACACTGATCGCGCCCTTGTTGTTCGGCACGCAGTAGTCGCTGGAGAGCTTCTGCAACTGGCTGACCCAGGTGGTGCCCTGTTCCAGCCCGACCTTCAGGCCGCACAGGTCTTCAGGGGTTTGCGGGTTCAGGCCGCTGTCCTTGGACGTCATGATCGCCGCGCCGGTTTTCGCATAGGCGATGGTCATGGCTTGGGTCTGCCGTTCCGGAGTGATGTACATGCCGGAAATGATCGCGTCGTAGCGACCGGCGTTGAGGCCGAGGATCAGGCTGGGGAACTTGGTGTCGACGAACTCGGCCTTGGCGTTCAGGTGCCTGGCCAGGGCGTGGGCCAGTTCCGGGTCGGAGCCGACCACGTTCTTCTCGCTGTCATAGGACTCGAACGGTGGGTAGGTGATTTCCATGCCGATCTTCAGCTGTCCGGGTGTCGCGGTCGAGGCCAGGCCGGCGGTGGCGCACAACAGGCCGGCGGTGAGTAGGGTCAGGCGAGCAACGTTGTTTTTGTTAAGCATCGTGGGTCTCTCCAGGGGATGGAAGCAAAGGGCAAAAGGGTGGTCAGGACGCTTGCGACTGGTGTTTCAGGTGGCCGAAGCTCGAAGGCTTGCGGGCCTTTTCCGGCAGGCGGATCTCGCCGTTCTCCACGCGCTTGCGCAGGTACTGGTAGGTCTGCAGGGCCTGGCCATACATGTGCTCGCCGATGGTGATCTGCTCGTAGTCGTCCGAGGCCTTGGCGAACTGCGGCAAAGGCTTGATCTGGGTATGGAAGTCGCAGGCGTAGAACAGCGGGAACGAGTAGCGCTCCTCGCTGACGCTGCGTACCCGGTGGGCGGTGGCGACAAAGGCGCCGGCGGTCATCACCTCCAGCATGTCGCCGATGTTCACCACAAAGGCGTCGGCCAGCGGCGGGGCATCGATCCACTGGCCCAGGTTGTTCATCACTTCCAGGCCCGGCTTGTCGGCCAGCAGGATGGTGAAGCACTCGTAGTCGGTGTGGGCGCCGATGCCTGGCGCATCCTGGGCCGCGTCGTCGAACGGGTAGTGGATCAGGCGCAGCTTGGAAGGCGGGCGGGTGACCAGGGCGTCAAAATAGTTTTCCTCCAGGCCCAGGGCCAGGGCGAACCCGCCGAACAGGCGCCTGCCGAGGGCAAAGACAGCCGCGTAATAGGCTTGCACCGCCTCCTTGAAGCCGGGCAGTTCTGGCCACTCGTTCGGCCCCAGCAGCGGCGTGTTGGCCAGGACCAGGGGATCGTTGGCCGCGACTTCGAAGCCGATGTCGAAGGCTTCCTTGTGATCCGGCTTGCCCTTGGAATACACCTCCTCGCCCTCGGGGACGAAACCCTTGTGGCTTTTCGAGGTGCCGATGTAGTGCTGCATCTTGCTGTCCAGGGGCTGGGCGAAATAGTCCCTGGCGGCCTGGCGCAGGCCGGCGATCAACTGCGGGTCGATGCCATGGCTGGTGATGTAGAGAAAGCCCACTTCGCTGGCGGCCGTTCCCAGCTGCTCGGCGACGGCCAGCCGGTGCTCCAGCTCGATGCTGAACAGGCCGGCGATGTCCACCACCGGAATGTGCTTGAAGTTGGCCTTGGCCGGGGGGTTATCGATTTTATCGGGCATGACGCAAGAACCTCACGGACGGGTTGAGTGGGTGAAGCGGTCGAAGTGTTCGCGCTCGGCCCTGGCCATCCACTGGTTCAGCGACCAGAGGTCGGCCACCGGCACGTTGGTGAAGGGCAGGTGATGCAGGTAGCCGTCGGCGCCGAACTCCGGGGTCAGGGTGCTGACCTGGTAGCCACGGGCCTTTTGCGAATGCCAGATGGCTTCCCAGTGCTGCTGGTGGAACGCCAGTTCACGGGCATATTCCGGGGCGGCGGGGTGTGGGACTTGCGGCCCCTGGTCATAGCCGACCCGGGCCTGGATATGGTGAACGCGCTGGACGAAGGCGCTCAGGTCATCGAAGGGGTCATCCAGCAGGCGTTCGCAGGTGACGACCCAGTGGCTGATGTCGCTGGTGAAACGCAGGTCGGGCAATTGCCGGATCAGCTCCAGGGTGACCCAGGGATTGAACAGCGAACGGGCGCGGTGGGTCTCGAAGCTGCAGAACTGGCCATGCTTGCGCGCCAGCTCCATGGCCTGGCCGAAGAACTCGACTTGCTGGGCCAGGGGCCAGCGGTCGTTGCCGGCCAGCACATTGACGAAGCGCGGCGCCAGTTCGGCGGCCCAGGCGAGCTTGCGCTCCAGGTCCAGCAGGTGTTCCTGGAACACGGCCGACTGTTTTGGCAGGACGTCGTAGGCGGTGAAAACCGTGCAGATGTAGGCGAGGCGATTGTCCCGCAGGAAAGTGCCGAATTCGCCGCGTTCGCGGGCTTGCAAAGGCAGGCGGGCTTCCATACCGTCGAAGCCGGCGGCCAGCAGCTCGTCGCGGGCCTGGGCCGGGCTGGCGGTATAGCCCCAGAGTGTGCGGAATATTTCCAGTTGCATCGGCTAACCTCAAAGATGTCTTGGGCTACTCATGGCACCGCAAAGGCACTGGGCCGAAGCGGCGATACTGGGCAGTAGCAAAAGACATTCCTTGAGCCGGGTCTCTGCGGATCCGGTCTCACCGAGGGCGGTCTGGACGGCTCGCTCTCTGGCGCCGATCTTAAGCAGGCGATGCAGGCATGAAGAATAGGAAGGCTCAAATCGTTACTTCATTTTTTTCTAAACCAATAGCCTGCTACCCATACCTGGGAACCTCGCGGCGGTTTCACCGGCTGTGCTATCGTTGCGGCATCATTGTATGAAGATCAAAGAGAATCCCTGCATGAACGTGGCTGTCTCGGCGACAGAGCGCTTTTCGGGCTGGAGGCAGATACTGCTGTCCGCCCTGGTCTGTCTGCTGAGCACTTTTGCCGTCGCGCAACCCGAGCCTGCCGCCACCAGCCTGGCAGACCAGCGCGCCAAGGCGGTGACTCAAGTGGTGCTGGGGATTCTTAGTTATGCGCGCTGGCCGGTGGAGCCGGCGCAATTGCGTCTGTGCGTGGTGGGGCCGACCGAATACACCGACGACCTGGTCAAGGGCACGACCCAGGCCACGGGCCGCACGGTTCTGGTGCGGCGCTTGCTGGCCGACAACCCGGCCATCGTCAGCGAGTGCGATGCGGTGTACATCGGCAAGCTGACCGACGACCAGCGCGCCCGCCTGTTCACTTCCCTGGTCGGTCATCCGGTATTGAGCATCAGCGAGGGCGGCGACCAGTGCACGGTCGGTAGCTTGTTCTGCCTGCGCGTCAGTGACAATCAGGTGTCATTCGAGGTCAACCTGGATTCGGTGGCCCGCAGCGGCGTGCGCATTCATCCGAGCGTGCTGCAACTCTCCCGTCGTCGACCGGCGGCGCCATGAGCTTCTTCAAATCCTCTGCTCGCCCTACATTGCGTTCGGTCATTGGCCGCGGGAATCTGATTGTCGCCCTGCTGGCCATTTCCATGGCCAGCCTGTCCCTGACATTGCTCGGGGTGCTGGCGTTGCGGGTGTATGCCGATCACAACCTGCATCTGATCGCGCGTTCGATCAATTACACGGTCGAAGCGGCGGTGGTGTTCAACGACAGCGCCGCGGCGACCGAAGCCCTGGCCCTGATTGCCTCCACCGAAGAGGTGGCCGATGCCCAGGTACTCGATGCCCGGGGGCGTGTGCTGGCCCATTGGGAGCGGCCGGAAATCGGTTTGCTGACCGATCTGGAAATGCAGATCGCCCGGGCCTTTCTCGAGAAGCCCATCACCGTGCCGATCATCCATCAGGGCCAGGAAATCGGCAGCATCGCCCTGACCGGGCACGGCGGCAGCCTGCTGCGCTTCCTGCTCAGTGGGCTGGTGGGGATTATCCTGTGTATCGCGGTGAGCGCCTGGGTGGCGCTGTACCTGGCGCGCCGGCAGTTGCGCGGTATTACCGGGCCGCTGCGCAGCCTGGCCGATGTGGCCCATGCCGCGCGCCGCGAGCGGGCATTCGACGTACGGGTGCCGCCGGCGGAAATTGCCGAGCTGGACAACCTGGGTAACGACTTCAATGCCCTGCTCGATGAGCTGGAAGCCTGGCAAACCCACTTGCAGAGTGAAAACGAAACCCTGGCCCACCAGGCCAGCCATGACAGCTTGACCGGGTTGCCGAACCGGGCGTTTTTCGAGGGCCGGCTGATCCGCGCGCTGCGCAGCGCCAGCAAGCTCAACGAACGGGTGGCGGTGCTGTTTCTCGACAGTGACCGTTTCAAGGGCATCAACGACAACTTCGGTCACGCCGCCGGCGACGCGGTGCTGATGGCAGTGGCGTCGCGGGTGCGCGCGCAGTTGCGCGAGGAAGACCTGGTGGCGCGCCTCGGGGGCGACGAGTTCGCCATTCTGCTGACCCCGCTGCACCGCATCGAGGATGCCGAGCGTATCGCCGAAAAAATCATCGCCAGCATGGAGATGCCGATTGCCTTGCCAGGCAGTACTTCGGTACTGACTTCACTCAGTATCGGTATTGCCGTCTACCCTGATCATGGCACCACCCCGGGTGCTCTGCTCAATGCCGCCGATGCGGCGATGTATCAGGCCAAGCGTGTCTCTCGAGGGGGCAGCACACCGCGGGGTCGGAGCCCCCTGTCGTTCACGTTCAATCCAGGAGCTAATTCTTTGTTTTCACTGACTCGACCTTTCTTGCGACTTTTCACCACCGGCCTGTTGCTGGCGCTGCTTTCATTGACCGGTTGCCAGAGCGTGCCGCCCAAGGGGCTGACTCCGCAGCAAGTGGCGGTGCTCAAGCAGGAGGGCTTTGAGCTGACGGACGAGGGCTGGGCCTTCGGCCTGTCCGGCAAGGTGCTGTTCGGCAGCGACATCGATAGGTTAAATGCTGCGAGCACCGGCATCGTTGAGCATATCGGCAAGGCGTTGGTCAGCGTGCACATCGACAAGGTCCGGGTCGATGGCCACACCGATGGCTCCGGCAGGGAAAGCTACAACCAGCAACTGTCCCTGCGCCGGGCGAAAAGCGTGAGCAAGGTACTGGTGGCCACGGGCATGCGCGAAGAAAACATCCAGCTGCGCGGCCTGGGCAGCAGCGAGCCGGTGGCCTCCAACAGCACGGTGGCCGGACGTACCGAAAACCGTCGCGTCTCGATTGTGGTCATCGCCGACTGATGGGCGAAGACCATCACCGGTTTTACTCCATCAGCAGGCCCTGATTATGTTCCCGTCATTCTGCGCAGCAGGATGATCCGCTAGAGTTTGCGCTGGTCTTTGCAGCGCTGTTGGCAGGAAGCCTAGGGCCGGAATGGATCAGGCTCGCCCTCGCATTTTTTCAAGCGAGCGATCACGTCAGCGGCGGTTTTAGTGGTGTCGATCCTGCCTGCTGCATCAAGGTAGATGTCTATCATCCGCCCCCATTTGGGGGTGATGTCGATGCACCGCTGAAAACCCTTGTCAGTCCACCAAAAGAACATCATGAAGAAGTCTTCATCAGGGAAGATGTGGCTAACCTCGACTGCGGAGCCACCCCCAGGGGGCATGTCCCCTTTATAAATTCGGTGCTGTGTGTTCCAGATATAGCGAAACTCCTCCTGCCCATCATGTGAGAAGTTGACTGCTACGACTGGAGATGCGAAATACCAAAACGCAATAGGGGAGACCACAAGGAGTAGAAATATCCACCGGCCATATCTGAATTTAGGTTTATTTACATTCATGTACTTTGATTCCCTTCCCCCACTCTTGCGGTGTGACCGCAAGTACTTCATCCATTATCAGCTTCGCCGTGACGCCCCCGTTTGGGTATTGCCGATAGAGCTTGATGCCAATGCCAATGGAAATTCGATCCGGGGCATCATCCCATGCTCGCATACCGTCGATATCTGCTGAGCGGTGTGGGCCTGGTAGTTTCCATTGTTCTTTGGGTTTGAACACTACTTCTTCAGCCTTCCGATACGTATCGGACCCTATTTGCTCTATGCCTGCGCCATCAAGTAGGACTCTTTCGGAGAGACCTCCGGCCATCCCCACATAGCCATAGTGGACGTTCGACCAGATATCGTAGAAGTAATCGTAATCACCCTGTTTGTGGTAAACGACGCCGTTGTACTTCCTTGAGAGTATTGGCTTGTGGTCCCATGGGCGACCCTGGCCGACTCGCTCTGTCCAGATAGCCAAAGCTTTCGCTTTCTTTCCCAGCGCTAAGCTATAGAAGTCAGGGCTTTGGCCAAGACGAAGATAGAAAGGAAGCTCCTTATACTTCTTTGTTTCATCTATTGGGCTAAAGCTGTTGAGGTCTTTCATTTGTCGCACAGACGGGCTGTTGATGTTGCGGTTCATCTCGTCGGCAATGTAGCTCGCCAGTTCTTCCATCTGGTCAGGGTCATTACAGACCTTTTCTTCTGGATTCTCTTCGGGCGCCTTAGAGGCCGCATTGGGATCAACCAAAGCCTTTGCAGCAGTCGCCTTCTCCATCAGCTTCGGGTCGGCCAGCAAGGTCGCCATCTTTTCATCGTCTACCGAGCCGTCTGGGCGGAACACTCCGAGCGCCGCGAAGTTGATGATTGCCGCGCCAGGAGTGGGCCCAATGACAAAGCCGCCGAAGGTATCGCCTGACCCGGTGATGATTGTCCCGCCGTGACTGGTGGGGCTCCCCAAGTGGGCCATAGGACGACCATTCAGGATGATCGTTGGAAACCCCGTGGTGATGACCGCGCCACAACCGCAAGTGTCACCGACTCGGGCTGCTCCCATGAAGTTGATGTTGATGTCACCAGAAGCGCAAGCAATAGGTGTCGTGCCGTGACCGGGAAGAGGGCAGAGGTGTTTGTCGCCCAGGCGAGCAGAAGAAAGCATTTATCGTCCTTGCATTAGCTGATCCGTGAGGCTCTTTGTCGAGCTTCGCGAACCTAGCAAGTGGCGATGGCTAAGGCTTTAGGACGATTCTGAACTTGGATGGAGAGTCTGTCGGGCTCCGGCAATTACGAACAATCCCTGCCACAAAGCCTTGGCAGGGCCTGCTGATCTTCCTGCAGGACTATGAGTCGGCAAACACCATCTCCCGGCTCTGCCCCATCAGCAGGCCCTGATTCTGTTCGGTCACGCTGCGGATGTAGTCCCACAACAGGGTGATCCGCTTGAGCTTGCGCAGGTCCTCGCGGCAGTACATCCAGAACTGCCGGGTGATGTCTATTTCCTCCGGCAGCACTGGCAGCAGGCGCGGGTCCTGGGCTGCGAGGAAGCAGGGCAGGATCGCCAGCGAGCGTCCTTGCTGGGCCGCCACGTATTGGGCGATGACGCTGGTGCTGCGCAGGTTGGCGCTGGCGCCGGGCAGCACGTTGGCCAGGTACAGCAGCTCCGAGCTGAACGCCAGGTCGTCCACGTAGCTGATGAATTGATGCTCGCTCAAGTCCGTCGGGCGGCGGATCGGTGGGTGCTGGTCGAGGTATTCCTGGGTCGCATAGAGCTGCAGGCGGTAGTCGCAGAGCTTGCAGCAGACGTAGGGGCCATGCTCCGGGCGTTCCAGGGCGATGACAATATCGGCCTCGCGCTTGGACAGGCTGATGAAGTGCGGCAGCGGCAGGATATCCACCGAGATCGCCGGGTAGGCGTCGACGAAATGGCTCAGCTGCGGGGTGATGAAAAAGCTGCCGAAACCTTCGGTACAGCCCATGCGCACATGCCCGGACAGGGCCACGCCCGAGCCCGAGACCTGTTCGCAGGCCATGTGCAGAGTGCTTTCGATCGACTCGGCATAACCCAGCAGGCGCTGGCCCTCGGCGGTCAGGACAAAGCCATTGGTCCGGGACTTTTCGAACAGCAGGGTACCTAGCGCGCCCTCCAGCGAACCGATGCGCCGCGACACCGTGGTGTAGTCCACCGCCAGGCGCTTGGCCGCGCTGCTGGCCTTGCGGGTGCGCGCCACTTCGAGGAAAAACTTCAGGTCGTCCCAGTTCAGCGAGCCGAGGGAGGTGATGTTTTTTTGCATGATGGACCGGCTTTTATGTGCGTTCTTATTAGAAGTTTGCACATCTATACTCCAAAAACAGTCCGACAACCAACTCGCGACGCACGCCTCATTTCAAGGCGGTCCCACGCCTTGGCTCCCTGCATAAGAACCTCAAGAAGTCAGGAGACCCGTATGAACGCATCCCTCAAGTCCGACGGCACTACCTTGCAGCAGGTCAAGCTGCTGATCGACGGCCAGTGGGTCGAATCCCAGACCCGCGAGTGGCACGACATCACCAACCCGGCCACCCAGCAGGTGCTGGCCAAGGTACCTTTCGCCACGGCGGATGAAGTCGACGCCGCCATCGAAGCCGCGCATCGCGCCTTCCAGACCTGGAAACTGACCCCGATCGGCGCGCGGATGCGCATCATGCTCAAGCTGCAGGCGCTGATCCGCGAACACTCCAAGCGCATTGCCCAGGTGCTCAGCGCCGAACAGGGCAAGACCATCGCCGATGCCGAAGGCGACATCTTCCGCGGTCTGGAAGTGGTCGAGCATGCCTGTTCGATCGGCAGCCTGCAGATGGGCGAGTTCGCCGAGAACGTCGCCGGTGGCGTCGATACCTACACCCTGCGCCAGCCGATCGGTGTCTGCGCCGGGATCACCCCGTTCAACTTCCCGGCGATGATTCCGCTGTGGATGTTCCCGATGGCCATCGCCTGCGGCAACACCTTCGTCCTCAAACCTTCGGAACAGGACCCGCTGTCGACCATGCTGCTGGTGGAGCTGGCGCTGGAAGCCGGGGTTCCGCCTGGCGTGCTCAACGTGGTGCATGGCGGCAAGGACGTGGTGGACAAGCTGTGCACCCACCCACACATCAAGGCGGTGTCGTTCGTCGGCTCCACCGCGGTGGGCACCCACGTCTATGACCTGGCGGGCAAACACGGCAAGCGCGTGCAGTCGATGATGGGCGCGAAGAACCATGCGGTGGTGCTGCCCGACGCCAACCGCGAACAGGCGCTCAATGCCCTGGTCGGTGCCGGGTTCGGCGCGGCCGGCCAGCGTTGCATGGCCACCTCGGTGGTGGTCCTGGTGGGCGCGGCGAAACAATGGCTGCCGGACCTCAAGGCGCTGGCGCAGAAACTCAAGGTGAATGCCGGCAGCGAGCCGGGCACCGATGTCGGGCCGCTGATTTCCAAGCGCGCCAAGGAGCGTGTGCTGAGCCTGATCGAAAGCGGCATCAAGGAAGGCGCCAAGCTGGAGCTGGACGGCCGCGACGTCAAGGTGCCAGGTTTCGAGCAGGGCAACTTCGTCGGCCCGACCCTGTTCTCCGGGGTGACCACCGACATGCAGATCTACACCCAGGAAATCTTCGGCCCGGTGCTGGTGGTGCTGGAAGTGGACACCCTCGACCAGGCCATCGCCCTGGTCAACAGCAACCCCTTCGGCAACGGCACCGGCCTGTTCACCCAGAGCGGCGCGGCGGCGCGCAAGTTCCAGACTGAAATCGATGTCGGCCAGGTCGGGATCAACATCCCGATTCCGGTGCCTGTACCGTTCTTCAGCTTCACCGGTTCCCGTGGTTCCAAACTGGGCGATCTGGGGCCCTATGGCAAACAAGTGGTGCAGTTCTATACCCAGACCAAGACCGTCACCAGTCGCTGGTTCGACGATGACAGCGTCAACGATGGCGTGAACACCACCATCCATTTGCGTTGAGGAGTCCGCTTATGAAAATCGCATTCATCGGTCTGGGCAACATGGGCGCACCCATGGCGCGCAACCTGCTCAAGGCCGGGCATCAGTTGAACCTGTTCGACCTGAACCAGGCCGTGCTCAAGGAACTGGCCGAACTGGGTGGCAGCATCAGTACCTCGCCGCGCGCCGCCGCCGCAGACAGCGAGCTGGTGATCACCATGCTGCCGGCCGCGCCCCATGTGCGCAGCGTCTGGCTGGGTGACGACGGGGTGCTGGCCGGTATCGCCCGTGGCACGCCGGCGGTGGATTGCAGCACCATCGATCCGCAGACCGCCCGCGACGTGGCCGCGGCGGCTGCCAAGCAAGGTGTGGCCGTGGCCGATGCGCCGGTATCCGGCGGTACCGGCGGCGCGGCGGCGGGCACCCTGACCTTCATGGTCGGCGCCAGCGCCGAACTGTTCGCCACCCTGCAGCCGGTGTTGGCGCAGATGGGCCGCAATATCGTGCACTGCGGTGAAGTGGGCACCGGGCAGATCGCCAAGATCTGCAACAACCTGCTGCTGGGCATTTCGATGATCGGTGTCAGCGAGGCCATGGCCCTGGGTGATGCCCTGGGGATCGACACCAAGGTGCTGGCGGGCATCATCAACAGCTCCACCGGGCGTTGCTGGAGTTCCGACACCTACAACCCCTGGCCCGGCGTGATCGAAACCGCGCCGGCCGCCCGCGGCTACACCGGCGGCTTCGGCGCCGAGCTGATGCTCAAGGACCTGGGCCTGGCCACCGAGGCCGCCCGCCAGGCGCACCAGCCCGTGGTGCTGGGCGCCGTGGCGCAGCAGCTGTACCAGGCCATGAGCCAGCGCGGGGAAGGGGGCATGGACTTCTCGGCTATCGTCAACAGCTATCGCAAGCCGACCTAGAAACAACGAAACCTGCGTCCTTCAAAGAGCGCAGGTTTCGCCAACCGCTGTGAACGCTGCAAGCTTTCCGGGACTCACGTCGGGTGGGTTCCCGGTTTTTTGTTTGCGGCGTCGGAGTATCAGCCGCAGAAATAACTCGTAGGAGCAAGGCTTGCCCGCGATGCAGGCAATGCGCTGCGTCTGACATACCGCTATCGCGAGCAAGGACTAGGCGTCCCCCTACTCCTACAGAGGCAGAGTGGTGTGGCGCGGTGGATCAGGCGAACACGAAATACTTGCGCACGGTCTCGACCACTTCCCAGGTGCCTTTCATCCCCGGCTCGACCACGAAGATATCGCCGGCGCGCAGGTGGATCGGGTCCATGCCGTCCGGGGTGATCACGCAGTAGCCTTCCTGGAAATGGCAGTACTCCCATTTCACATAGTCCACGCGCCATTTGCCGGGCGTGCAGATCCAGGTGCCCATGATCTTGCTGCCGTCTTCGCTGGTGTAGGCGTTGAGGTTGACGGTGTGCGGGTCGCCTTCGAGTTTTTCCCATTTGCAGGCATCGAGCACCGGCAGCGGGTGAGTGTCGCGCAGAACGGTGATGGGGGCAGTCGCGGTCATGAGGACTCCGGGGTCTTGGCTGAGAACTGAAGTCGCACCCTATAGCGCCCGGCGCCCGGTCAGTTGTCTGTACTCGACATCGGGGTGCCCAGAAACGCAGTACCCGCCCGTGAAGTGTTGCCGCGGTTTGCATTGAAATTTCCGAGCGTGAATCAGTGATTTCCTGGCAGTTCATGCGAAAGATTCCGCGGTCGCTGGAGCATTTCGCAAGAATCTTCACGGGCATCGCTCGTATGATTCAGGTCGAAATGGCCGAGAGCAGCGCTATGAGCACAACCCCAAGCTGGTGGGACATCAGCCCGCCCCTGAGTACCGCGACCCCGACCTGGCCCGGCGATACGCCGTTCCAGGAAGAGCGGGTGTGGCAATACGGGCCCGAATGCCCGGTGAACGTCGGGCGCATCACTCTGTCGCCGCACACCGGTGCCCATGTCGACGCGCCGCTGCACTACAGCGCCGATGGCGCGCCGATCGGCGAGGTGCCGCTGGATGTCTACCTCGGCCCGTGCCGGGTCGTGCATTGCCTGGGTTGCGGCCCGCTGGTCTTGCCCCGGCACCTGGAGGGGCACCTGGACAACCTGCCCGAGCGGGTGCTGTTGCGTACCTATCGACAGGCGCCGTTGAGCACCTGGGACCCGGATTTCAGCGCCGTGGCCAAGGAGACTGTCGAACTGCTGGCCAGCCACGGTGTGCGCCTGATCGGCATCGACACCCCGTCCCTCGACCCGCAGCAATCGAAAACCATGGAGGCCCATAACGCCGTGGCCCGCCATGGCCTGGCGATTCTCGAAGGCATCGTGCTCGACGAGGTGGCCGAAGGCGACTACGAACTGATCGCGCTGCCCCTGCGTTTCGCTCATCTGGATGCGAGCCCGGTGCGCGCCATCCTGCGGCCTTTGCCGCGATAATTTCTACAATAGTATTTACAACAACGAAGCTTCGACCCCGCGCGCCCTCGATCAAGGTCGGCGCCGGGTGATCGACCGGCCGCGACCTGACATGAGGAGCCCACGCGATGAGTCAATGTCCCTATTCGAACAACCCACCGCCCGACAACTGGCATAACGCCGAGCTGAATTTTTCCGACTCCATGAGCTACGGCGACTACCTGGACCTGGGGCGCATCCTCAATGCCCAGCACCCCTTGTCGCCGGACCACAACGAAATGCTCTTCATCATCCAGCACCAGACTTCGGAGCTGTGGATGAAACTGATGCTGCACGAGCTCAAGGCGGCTCGCGAGCACGTGCATCAGGGGCAGCTGCCACCGGCATTCAAGATGCTGGCGCGGGTGTCGCGGATCTTCGACCAGCTGGTGCACGCCTGGGCGGTGCTGGCGACCATGACCCCGTCCGAGTACAAGTCGATCCGCCCGTATCTGGGGCACTCGTCGGGCTTCCAGTCGTTCCAGTACCGCGAGATCGAGTTCATCCTCGGCAACAAGAGCGCGACCCTGCTGCGCCCCCATGCCCATCGGCCGGAACTGCTCAAGGAGCTGGAGCTGGCGATCGCCACGCCGTCGCTGTACGACGAAGCCATCGGCCTGATGGCCAAGGCCGGGCTGGCCATCGCCCCCGAGCGCCTGGCCCTGAACAGCCAGGCGCCGACCCAGCATGACCCGTCGGTGGAAGCCGCCTGGCGCGAGGTCTACACCGACCCGTCGCGCTACTGGGACCTGTACCAGTTGGCGGAGAAGTTTATCGACCTGGAAGACTCCTTCCGCCAGTGGCGCTTCCGCCATGTGACCACGGTGGAACGCATCATCGGCTTCCAGCCCGGCACCGGCGGCACCGAAGGCGTCGGCTATTTGCGCAAGATGCTCGACACCGTATTGTTCCCCGAGCTGTGGCGCGTACGTTCGACGCTGTAAGCGGCAGGCCAACAAAAAGGCCCGGCATTCATCGAATGCCGGGCCTTTTTGTTTATGCCAATCCCTGTAGCCGCTGCCGCAGGCTGCGATAGGTCCGCAGGACCTCCGGCGTCCTCAAGATCGCTGCGACCGTACCGGTCGATCGCAGCCTGCGGCAGCGGCTACAGGGTCATGTGCCGCCGTTGTCAGGCCACCGCGCGAGCGCCGGACCTGGCCACCCGCAGACGGTAGAACACCCAGATCAGCGCAACCCACACCGGGATGGCGTAGACCGACACCCGTATGCCGGGAATCATCAGCATCACGCTGACGATCATCAGCATGAAAGCCAGGCACAGGTAGTTGCTGAACGGAAACCAGAAGGTCTTGAACGACGGCACTATGCCTTGCTGGCCCATGGACTTGCGGAACTTCAGGTGGGTCAGGCTGATCAGCGCCCAGTTGATCATCAGCGAGGCAACGACCAGCGCCATCAGCAACTCCAGGGCTTCTTGCGGCGCCAGGTAGTTGACCACCACGCAAAGCAAGGTGATCAGCGCCGAAACGCCCAGGGCCAGCAGCGGCACGCCCTGTTTGTTCAGCTTCATCATCGCCTTGGGCGCGTCGCCCTGTTCGGCCAGGCCGTAGAGCATGCGGCTGTTGCAGTACACGCCGCTGTTGTACACCGACAGCGCCGCGGTCAGGACCACGAAGTTGAGGATGTGCGCGGCGGTGTCGCTGCCGATCAGGGCAAAGATCTGCACGAACGGGCTGCCGCTGTAGGAGTCGCCGGAAGCGTTGAGGGTCTGCAGCAACTGGTCCCAGGGGTACAGCGACAGCAGCACGGTGAGGGCGCCGACGTAGAAGATCAGCACCCGGTACACCACCTGGTTGATCGCCTTGGGGATTACCTTGCGTGGCTCGCTGGCCTCGGCGGCGGTGATGCCCACCAGTTCCAGGCCGCCGAAGGAAAACATGATGAAGGCCATGGCCATCAGCAGGCCGGTGCCGCCATTGGGGAAGAACCCGCCGTGGCTCCACAGGTTGCTCACCGCCGCCTGCGGGCCGCCGCTGCCGCTGGCCAGCATATAGCAGCCCAGGGCGATCATGCCGATGATGGCCACCACCTTGATGATGGCGAACCAGAACTCGGCTTCGCCGAAGAACTTCACGTTCATCATGTTGATCAGGTTGACCAGTACGAAGAACACCGCTGCGCTGACCCAGGACGGGATTTCCGGCCACCAGAACTGCACGTACTTGCCCACGGCCGTGAGTTCGGCCATGCCCACCAGCACGTACAGCACCCAGTAATTCCAGCCGGCGAGAAAGCCGAAGTAACCGCCCCAGTATTTGTGCGCGAAGTGGCTGAAGGACCCGGCCACCGGTTCCTCGACGATCATTTCGCCGAGCTGGCGCATGATCAGGAAGGCGATGAACCCGGCTATTGCATAACCGAGGATCATCGAAGGGCCGGCGGACTTGAGCACGCCGGCGGAGCCCAGGAACAGTCCGGTGCCGATCGCCCCGCCCAGGGCAATCAGCTGAATATGGCGGTTCTTCAAGCCACGCTTGAGTTCGCCGGGTTTCAGGATTTCATCCACTAATCACGCTCTCTTCTCATTGTTATCGGATCTGTCCGTATTCGCGGCCAGATCGCGGCTGACGGCGGACGGATCAGATATTACTCTCGGTGAACTTCTCGTAATACAGCTGAACGCTCTCAAGTTGCTGATCTTGCAACCAGTTCTTGATCGACTCGACCATCGGTGGCGGTCCGCAGACGTACATGTCCACCGGAGCATCGCGCAGTTCGCTGCAATCGAAATGCTCGGCGATATAACCGCGCTTGCCCGGCCAGTCCGCTGTCGGCTCGCTGATCACCGGAGTGTAGCGAAAGCCCGGCAGTTGGCCGGCATAAGCCTCGATACGCGCGGTTTCGCACAGATCGGCGACGTTGCGCACCCCGTAGTACAGGTGCACCGGCTGGGTGCAGCCGTCGGCGACCAGTTGCTCGAGCATGGCCAGCAGCGCCGAGAGCCCGGTGCCGCCGGCCACCAGCACCAGCGGCCGGACGATATGGCGCAGGTAGAAGGCGCCCAGCGGCGCCTCCAGCTCGATGCGGTCGCCGACCTGGCAGCGTTCGCGGAGGTAATTGCTCATTGCCCCGTCGGGCAGCAGGCGCAGGAGGAATTGCAGCTGCTGGCTGCCCGAGCGGTTGGCGAACGAGTAGGAGCGTTTGCTCGACGTACCGGGGACCGACAGCCGAGCGTATTGCCCCGGCAGGAAGTCCAGCGCCGCCTGACCCTCGTCGAGCTGCAGTTGCAGGATCGCCGTGCTGTCGGAGACCTGACGTACCTCGCTAACCGTGCCGCCCAGTTGCGCGGGCCCCGCGGCGCTGCACAGGCTGGAATCGAAGTCGAAGTAGAAGGTGGCATCGGACTGCACCCGGGTCTGGCAACTGAGCATCTTGCGTTGCTCCAGGTCGGCGCTGGAGAGCGCTTCCTCGTCCACGTAGTCCTGGCTGTAGGTGCCCGATTCGCAGCGGCCCTGGCAGGTGCCGCAGACACCCTCGCGGCAGTCGAGGGGAATCTTGATGCCGTTGCGCAGGGCGGCGTCGAGCAGTATTTCGTTGGCGTTTACAGGGAAGAACAGCGTCTTGCCGTCGGCAAAGCTGAACGCGACCTTGTGGTTCATGCCCGGTCTCCGTCAGAGGTGGTAGAAATCGAGCACCGAATTGATGGTGTCGTTGAGCAGCAGCACATGCTTGCGAGTGATCAGCCAGCTGTCGCCGTGGGCCTTGAGGCTGTAGGTGGCATGGCCGAAGAATTGCTCGGCGGTGGCCAGGCGATAGAACAGCGTGTGCCAGTTCAGGCGCACTTGCAGGCTGCCGTCGGCCTGCTCGGCGATCCGCACGTTGCTGATGTTGTGCAGGGTGCGCGGCATCGGAATGGTCGAGGCGGCCTTGCCGGTGCGGATACGGAACACCCGATCTTCCAGGCCCGAGCGGTTGGCGTAGTAGATCAGCGACATGCCGCGTTTGGGGTCGGTGGTGTAGACATGCTCGGAGTCCCACTGCGGCAGGTGGAACTCGCTCTGCGGGTCGAAGAGTTCGAGGTAGGCATCCCAGTCCTGGGCGTCGCACAGCTCGGACTTGCGGTAGAAAAACTGCTCGATACGGTATTGCAGTTGCGCACTCATATTCACACCTCACGCAGTTTCAGGGATTGCCGGGCCAGCCCGTCGAGGAGGAATCTCTGCCAGTTGCGGTGCTGGTTGACGTACAGCCCTTCGTGGGTGAACTCAGTACCGGTCATGGCCGGCTGGATGCCGATGGCCTCGCTGTTGCGGGTCGGCCCGGTTTCCCAGCGGTGGCTGCCGCGGGAGATATCGCTCCAGCGTTCCAGGCGGCCCTGGAAACCGCGCTGGGCTTCGCGGAATTCCACCAGGTCGTCGGGGGTGCCCATGCCCGAGACGTTGAAGAAGTCCTCGAACTGGCGGATACGGTTTTCCCGGTCGGCGTCGGACTCGCCCTTGACCCCGATGCACTGGCTGATGATCTCGGTCTTGTTCCAGGCCAGCGGGCGGATGATCCGCAGCTGCGAGCTGATCTGGTCGAGGAAGAACAGGCTCGGGTAGACGTTGAGGTTGCGCAGGCGGTGCATCATCCATTCGGCTTTTTCCTGGCCGTACTCCTCCACCAGCCGCGGCATGATAGTGGCGTAGCCGGAGCGCACTGCAGGGTTGGGCATGTCGCTGAACAGCACGCTGTGGCCGTTGTTGAAGGCGAACCAGCCGTCGTCGGTGTTGGCGTCGCCGGCGCCGAGCTTGCTGTAGTCGAGGGTGGCGCTGGCGCCGCCGTTCTCGCTGTTGACCTGCTGGCGGTGTTGCACCGTGGCCACGTAGTTGTAGTGCACGGTGCTCACGTGATAACCGTCGAGGCCGTTCTCGTTCTGCAGTTTCCAGTTGCCGTCGTAGGTGTAGGCGGACTTGCCGGGCAGGACTTCCAGCTCACCGGTGGGCGACTGGGCGACCATCATGTCGAAGAACACCTTGGCGTCGCCGAGGAAGTCCTCCAGGGAGTTGTCGGCGTGGACATCGAGGCTGATGAAGACGAAGCCCTTGTAGCTGTCGATGCGGGCTTTCTTCAGGCCGCGGGTGGCCTTGTCGAAGCCTTCGGGGTATTCCCCCGGCGCCTTGACCTTCACCAGGCGCCCGTCGCTCTTGTAGCACCAGGCATGGAACGGGCAGGTGAAGGTGGACTGGTTGCCTTTGCCGACCCGGGTCAGGGTGGTGCCGCGGTGCTGGCAGGCGTTGATCAGCGCGTTGAGCCGGCCTTCGCCGTCGCGGGTGATGATCATCGGCTGGCGCCCGGCGCGCATGGTGACGAAGTCGTGGTTGTTGGCCAGCTCGCTTTCGTGGCAGGCGTAGATCCAGTTCTTCTCGAAGATCAGTTCCATCTCCAGGTCGAACAGCTCGGGCTCGGTGAACATGTCCCGGGCGATGCGGAACACGCCGTCGTCCGGACGAAAGTCCAGGCAGCCGTCGATGAAACTTTTCCATTGTTCTGTGTTTCTTGCACCACTCATGAGTGAGTACCTTTCTTGTTCAGGCCAATCGGTGCATGCATTAGAGAGAGTGCGGGGCAGGGGTGGCTATCCGCTTAGTCGGCCAAGGCCATCCACAAAATTGAACGCTCCAGAGCGCTTCTGTAGGAGCGAAGCTTGCTCGCGATAAACGATCACGCGGTGCATCTGCCAAAACGCGCCGTACCCATCGCGGGCAAGCCTCGCTCCTACGGGCGCCGGGGTAACACCTGGGGGCTGAATACCCAGGGCCTGCGCCCCAGGCGATCAACGGCTGCACCGCGATGTCGCGATGAGCTACTGTTTGGCGCAGTCTTGCGTGGGTTTTGCGCACCGGGTGGACGGGTTCTATCCACTTAGTCGGCGATTGCTATCCAGTCGGTTGGCAGTGCCGGGCGGTGGCGCAAAACTTGCTGTCGGCTGTTGCAAGCAAGCCAGTACTTCAAGCCAGACGCGCCGTCAGAGCGCGCAAAAAAAATATTGCCGTGGGTGCGCCGTGATGAATAGCAAGGCTGATTCGCAGTTTCGCGATATTCGTATCGATCGCTACGACCTCGAGGGGGCGAGAAGCTGGATGTCCGGCATTTGCGGGCCGCATCGGCTCGAGACCGCGACCCCCGAACGCATCCGCTTTCACCACAGCGCCAACGTGTTCAAGTCGCGGGCCACGACCCTGGGCACCATCGAATACGGCACCGACGTCACCATCGATATCGAAGACGCCGAGCGCTTCAGCAGCTACAGCCTGAGCCTGCCGCTGAGCGGCGATCAGGAACTGAGCAAGGACGGCCGGCTGCTGCGTTCCAACCGCGACCAGGGGGTGATCATCGCGCCCAATGAAAGCCAGATGCTGGCGATCTCCGGCGACTGCCGCAAAGTCCAGGTGGTGATTACCCGGGCGGCCATGAGCGAGGCCCTCGAAGCCTTGCTGCAACGCCCGCCGCAAGCGCCGCTGCGCTTCGAGGCGGTGATGGATGCGGTGGAGGGGGCGTCGGCGTCCTGGTGGCGCATGGCACGGTATTTTATCGCCGAGCTGGAGCGCAGCAGCGAGCTGTACGAACAGCTGGCCTTCACCCGGGACCTGGAAAGCTCCTTGATCAAGGGCCTGATCCTGGCCCAGCCGAACAACTACTCGGCGCAGCTGCGCGAGGTGCTGGAGGTCAAGTTGCCCCACTACCTGGTCCGCGCCCGCCAGTACATTCACGCCAACGCCCGCGAACCGCTGGGCCTGGAAGACCTGGAAGCCGCCGCCGGGGTTTCGCGCTTCAAGCTGTTCGAGGCCTTCAAGAAGTATTTCGCCCTGTCGCCGATGGTCTACCTGAAGAAGTACCGGCTCAACGCGGTGCGCCAGGAGATCCTCGAACACGGCTCGGCGCGGACCATTTCCGAAATCGCCCTGGGCTGGGGGTTCAGCCATCTGGGGCGGTTCTCCGCCGAATACCGCAAGCTGTTCGGCGAGTCGCCCAGCATCACCCTGCAGCGCCACGACGCGCGGCGCCTGGGTGGTTTCTAGCGGTTACTTGCGCAACACCAGGTCCAGCAGGCCGTCCTGCTCCTTGATTTTCTGCAGGACGATTTCCGAGCGGATGTCGGTGACCCCGGACGTGCGGTTCAGGTGATTGACGATGAAATCCGAGAAGTGCTTGAGGTTGCGCGCCTGGACCCGCAGCACATAGTTGCTGGCGCCGGTGACCACATAGGCGGTCACCACTTCCGGCCACTGCTGGACCTTCTTGATAAAGGTCTCGTGCCAGTCCGCCACGTCCTGGCGCAGCGACACATGAACGATGGCCTCCAGCTCGATCCCCAAACGCTCGGCATTCAGCACCGCGCGATAGCCGCTGATGATGCCTTCGCCCTCCAGCAGGCGCAGGCGACGCAGACAGGCCGAGGGCGAGAGGGCGACTTTCTCCGCCAGCTCCTGGTTGCTGATACGGCCGTCCTGTTGCAGGAAGTGCAGGATTCGCAGGTCTGTCGAGTCGAGAATCATGGTTGGCATTTATCCGCGTTTTTTTAAGTTGTAGTCGAATAATCTTCGAGACTGTGCCGCTCTCATAGCGCATTTTGCACGAAAATTCTCCAGGGCTTCGTTCATTATTTCTTCACCGCGCAGCCGCCGATGTCGCCCCTGGCATGGCGTGTGCCGCCGCATGCCTTAGTGAAAACAGGACTTCCCATGACAACAAGAAACCACTGCCTGGCCCTCGACGCACAGGACCCGCTGGCACCGCTGCGCAACCAGTTCGCGCTGCCCGACGGGGTGATCTATCTCGACGGCAACTCCCTCGGCGCCCGCCCGGTCGCGGCCCTGCAACGGGCGCAACAGGTGATTGCCGAGGAATGGGGCAATGGCCTGATCCGCAGCTGGAACACTGCCGGCTGGCGCGACCTGTCGCAGCGCCTGGGCGACCGCCTGGCCAAACTGATCGGCGCCGATGCCAACGAAGTGGTGATCACCGACACCACCTCGATCAACCTGTTCAAGGTGCTCAGCGCCGCTTTGCGGGTGCAGGCGCTCAAGGCACCGCAGCGGCGGGTGATCGTCAGCGAGAGCAGCAACTTTCCCAGCGACCTGTACATCGCCGAAGGCCTGACCGAGATGCTGCAGCAGGGTTATTCCCTGCGCCTGGTGGACAGCCCCGAGGCGCTGCCCCAGGCCATTGGCGAAGACACCGCGGTGGTCATGCTGACCCACGTCAACTACAAGACCGGCTACATGCACGACATGCAGGCGGTGACCGCGCTGACCCACGAATGCGGCGCGCTGAGCCTGTGGGACCTGGCCCACTCCGCTGGCGCGGTGCCGGTGGACCTGAAGCAGGCCGGCGCCGACTACGCCATCGGCTGCACTTACAAATACCTCAACGGCGGCCCGGGCTCGCAAGCCTTCGCCTGGGTCTCGCCGGCCGTCTGCGATCTGGTCAGGCAGCCGCTGTCCGGCTGGTTCGGCCATGCGCGGCAGTTCGACATGGACGTGCAATATCAGCCGAGCAGCGGCATCGCCCGCTACCTGTGCGGCACCCAGCCGATCACGTCGCTGGCCATGGTCGAGTGCGGCCTGGAGATCTTCGAGCAGACCGACATGGCCAGCCTGCGGCGCAAGTCCCTGGCCCTGACCGACCTGTTCATCGAACGGGTGGAGCAGCGCTGCGCGGCCCATGGCCTGAAGCTGGTCACCCCGCGCGAACACGACAAGCGCGGCAGCCATGTCAGCTTCGAACACCCCGAAGGTTATGCGGTGATCCAGGCCCTGATCGCCCGGGGCGTGATCGGCGACTACCGCGAACCGCGGATCATGCGCTTCGGCTTCACGCCGCTGTACACCCGCTTCAGCGAAGTCTGGGACGCGGTGCAGATCCTCGGTGAAATCCTAGATGAAAAAACCTGGGCCCAGCCGCAGTTCCAGATCCGCCACAGCGTGACCTGAAACACCCCCCTGTGGCCGCTGCCGCAGGCTGCGATCGGCTCGGTCCGCGTTCGGGCGCAGCAGGCGTAAGACCGGTGCACGCGGTGTAACCGAAACACCGCGTTGCCCGGTTTCACGACGACTTCGTCGCCGATCGCAGGCTGCGCCAGCGGCTACAAGCCAAGCCATTCCGTGTGCAAATAACAATAAAAGAGGCTCACAAACGTGACCACGACCAACAAGGGTTTTGCAGCGATTTCCAATCGTGAACAGGGCTTGCGCCGCCAGCTCACAGCCGGGCAGATGAGCATGATCGCCATCGGCGGGGCGATTGGCACCGGCCTGTTCATGGGCAGCGCCTACGCCATCGGTTACGCCGGGCCCAGCGTGCTGCTCAGCTACGCCATCGGCGCGCTGATCACCCTGCTGCTGATGGGCTGCCTGGCGGAAATGACCGTGGCCCATTCCACCTCCGGCTCCTTCGGCGCCTACGCCGAGTTCTACATCAGCCCGCTGGCCGGGTTCCTGGTGCGCTACGCCTATTGGGCGGCCATCGTGCTGGCGGTCGGCGCCGAGGTCACGGCCATCGCCATGTACATGAAATACTGGTTCGCCCACGTGCCGGAATGGGTGTGGATCGTCTCGTTCTCCAGCGTGCTGATCCTGCTCAACGCCATCAGCGTGAAAACCTTCGGCAATTTCGAGTACTGGTTCTCCACCATCAAGATCGCCGCCATCGTCGGCTTCATCATCCTCGCGGTGTACGTGGTGTTCGGCTCCGGCAATGCCGACTACGGCCTGCACAATTACACCGCCCACGGCGGCTTTTTCCCCCACGGTGTGCAGGGCATGTGGATCGCGGTGATCGTCTCGATCTTCAGCTACCTGAGCGTGGAGATGATCGCGGTGGCCGCCGGCGAAGCCGAGGATCCGCAGCGGGCGGTGAAAAAGGCCTTTCGCGCGACCATGGTGCGGCTGGTGGTGTTCTACCTGCTGACCCTGGCGCTGATGCTGGCCATCGTGCCCTGGGTCCAGGCCGGCAAGGCGCAGAGCCCGTTCGTCACGGTGATGCAGACCATCGGCATTCCCGGCGCCACCGGGGTGATGAACTTCGTGATCCTGATCGCTGCGCTGTCGGCGATGAACAGCCAGCTGTACATCACCACGCGCATGATGTTCAGCCTGTCCCGCGGCGGTTATGCGCCCAAGTCCATGGGCGCCCTGAGCAAGAGCGGCATCCCGTTGAACGCCTTGCTGCTGTCCAGCTCGGGCATCGGCCTGGCGACCCTGATCAACGTGCTGTACCCGGAAAGCTCGTTCACCCTGATGATGGCGATCTCGATGTTCGGCGCGATCTTCACCTGGTTCATGATCTTCCTCACGCACTACTGCTTCCGCCGCTACCACCAGCGCCATGGCGAGCAGCAGTTGTCGTTCCGCATGCGCCTGTTCCCCTGGAGCACGTTGCTGGGCCTGGTGCTGATGGGCGCGGTGATGATCACCACCTACTTCACCGAGGCCTTCAAGATGACCCTGGTGTTCGGCGTGCCGTTCCTGCTGATCCTGACGGCGGTCTACTTCGCCTGCTTCAGAAAAAACCGGGCCGCCGCCGAGCTGAACCCGTCCAAGGTCTGACCCCAAACCTGTAGGAGCGAAGCTTGCTCGCGATCCGCGCAGCGGCCATTTACCGCAGCGTCGCGACGAACGCTCTTCGCGAGCAATCGAGCGTCGACCGGCTGCTCCTACAGGTGGCCCAGGGTTTCCAGGAGGGCCTTGGCGTAGGGCGGCAGGGCGTTGAAGTCGCGGGCGCAGAGCAGCAACTTGCGTTGCGCCCAGGCCTCCACCAGCGGCAGCACCTTGAGCGACGCATCCGACCCCCGGCGTTCGATGGCGGCGCGGGGCACCACCGCCAATCCGGCGCCCCGGGCGACCATGCGCATCACCCCGTCGAAGCCGTCGGCGCGGATGCGGATCGCCATCCGCAGCCCCAGGTGCAAGGCCTGTTCTTCCAGGTATACGGCCAGGGCGCTGTGGGCGGCGAGGCCGACATAGTCGTGGTGCAGGCTGTCGCTGAAACTCACCGCCCGACCGTCCGCCAGCGGGTGGTGGGCGGGCAGGACCAGCACCAGCGGGTCGTCGCGAAACGCCAGGGTCTGCAGGTCCTGGGTATCCACCGCGTCGGAGACTATCCCCAGGTCCGCCGCGCCCTGGCGCAGGGCGTGGGTGATGCGCTGGCTGGGCAGTTCCTGCAGGTCGATGTCGAGGTTGGGGTGGGCGCAGAGAAAGTCCGCCAGCGGCTCCGGCAGGTATTCGGTGATCGCCGTGGTGTTGCACAACAGGCGCACCTGGCCTTTGACGCCCCGGGCATATTCGGCCAGGTCCTGGCGCAGGTGCTCGGCCTGTTGCAGCAGGCCGCGCGCGTGCTGGGCCAGGGCCTTGCCGGCGGGCGTCGGGCTCACGCCACGGCGGCCGCGCTGCAGGAACTCGGTGCCCAGGGACGCCTCCATGGCGCGGATTCGTGCGCTGGCCGCGGCCAGGGACAAATGGCTGCGGCTGGCGCCGGCGGTGATATTGCCGGCGTCGAGGATGTTCAAGTGCAGGCGCAGGTCGGTCAGGTCGAAGTGCATGGGGGTGTCCTTGATAACGCCGCTGTGCGGCCATCACAGCCACTGAAAATCTACAGCCTCTCGCCAAACAAGAGGCTGCCTCAGTATATGGCAGATTTTCAGCCCACCGCCGCGGGCGCAGGATAGCGCCATGAACACTTCCCTCGCGTTTTACCAGAACCTCGGTTTGCTCCTGTCCTTGCTGGTAATCGGCACCTTTGTCCTGGCCGGCATGATCAAGGGCGTGATCGGCCTCGGCCTGCCGACCATTGCCATGGGCCTGCTCGGCCTGGCTATGGCGCCAACGCAGGCTGCGGCGCTGTTGATCATCCCGGCGACCCTGACCAATGTCTGGCAACTGGCCTTTGGCGGGCATTTGCGAGGTTTGCTCAAGCGCTTGTGGCCGCTGCTGCTGGCGATATTCATCGGCACCGGCCTGGGCAGCCTGTGGCTGGGCATCGACGGTGGGCATTGGGTAGTGCGGGCGCTGGGGGCGGCGTTATTGCTCTATGCCCTGAGCGGATTGCTGCTGCCGACCCTGCGGCTGCGGCCGCGAATGGAAGCCTGGCTGGGCCCGGCCTGTGGCCTGGTGACGGGCGTCATCACCTCGGCCACCGGGGTGTTCGTGATTCCGGCGGTGCCTTATCTACAGGCGTTGGGGCTGCACAAGGACGAACTGGTGCAGGCCCTGGGGCTGTCGTTCACCGTCTCGACCCTGGCCCTGGCGGCCGGCCTGTACTGGCGCGGCGCCCTGGGCGGCGGCGAACTCAGCGCCTCGCTGCTGGCCCTGATCCCCGCCCTGCTCGGCATGTGGCTGGGCCAGGCACTGCGCCAGCGCATCAGCGCCGTGCTGTTCAAGCGGGTGTTTTTCAGCGGCCTGGTGCTGCTGGGTGCCCATCTACTAATCAGCGGCTAGCGGACGACGGGCTGAGCATGTCGATGCGGCGGATATCGAAGTCGCGCTCCAGGTAATCCATGCGCTTGTCGAAGAACGCCTTCATGTGCGGCAGGTTGGAGTGCACGTCCAGGTGCGCCTGGGATTCCCAGATCTCATAGAAGATGAACAGGCTCGGCTCCTGCTGGTCGCGCAGCATGTGGTATTCGATGCAGCCGGGTTCGGCCCGGCTCGGCTCGACATAGGCGCGAAACAGCACCTCGAAGGCCTCGGACATTTCCGGGCGGGTCTTGGCGTGAAGGATAAAACCGTGCTGTTCGGACATGCTGCGTTCCTGAGTAAAGGGAGTTTTAAAAATTCTACGACACGAATCCGCCGCTTATTCGTGCGTATTGGTCAAATGCTTTTTGCCTGGATCGCGCTTATTCATATCGTCTTTCAACGATATTCTCCGCCCCATCGTTTTTTAATCTTCTCGACCCGGCCCTGCAGCGCAGCGCCAAAGGGTTGTTCCTGATGAGGCTGGATCATGAAAAAAGTACTGTTGCTCAACGGTGGCAAGAAGTTCGCCCACTCCGACGGCCGCTACAATGCGACCTTGCATGAAGCTGCGGTGGCGGTGCTGGACCGTGGCGGCGTGGACGTCAAAGTCACCCACATCGACGAGGGCTACGACATCCAGGAAGAAGTGGCCAAGTTCCTCTGGGCCGACGTGATCGTCTACCAGATGCCGGGTTGGTGGATGGGCGCGCCGTGGATCGTGAAAAAGTACATCGACGAAGTCTTCACCGAGGGCCACGGCAGCCTCTACGCCAGCGATGGCCGCACCCGTTCCGATGCCTCGCAGAAGTACGGCAGCGGCGGCCTGATCCACGACAAGCAGTACATGCTGTCGCTGACCTGGAACGCTCCGCAGCAAGCCTTCGACGACCCGACCGACTTCTTCGAAGCCAAGGGCGTGGACGCGGTGTACTTCCCGTTCCACAAGGCCAACCAGTTCCTCGGCATGCGCGGCCTGCCGACCTTTCTCTGCGTCGACGTGATGAAGCGCCCGAACATCGAGGCCGACGTGCAGCGCTACGAAGAACACCTCAAGGCGGTGTTCAACCTCCCCGCGTAAATCCGGCTACTATCGGTGGCGTGCCACAAGCCTGACACAGGATGTAGCCGCTGCCGCAGGCTGCGATCGCCACCGAAGGGGGCGCAAGGTCGTGAGATCGCTGAAGGCCTTCGGCCTTATCGCAGCCTGCGGCAGCGGCTACAGGCGCCCAACCGAGATAGAGGACTTACGTGAAAGCCAGATCCGACGAACTCCAGATCTTCGTCTGCGTCATCGAGTGCGGTTCGATTTCCGCGGCGGCCGAGCAGGTCGGGCAGACGCCGTCGGCGGTCAGCCGCACCCTGTCGCGCCTGGAAACCAAGCTCGACACCACGCTGATCAACCGCACCACGCGGCGCATGGACCTGACCGAAGAGGGCAAGTATTTCTTCGAGCAGGCCAAGCTGATCCTCGACCAGATGGACGAACTCGAAGAGCGTCTGTCGTCCCGCCAGCAGACGCCGTCCGGGCGCCTGCGCATCAACGCCGCCTCGCCGTTCATGCTGCATGCCATCGTGCCCTACATCGCCGAATTCCGTAGCCTGTACCCGGACATCCAGCTGGAGCTCAACAGCAACGACCTGATCATCGACCTGCTGGAGCAGAGCACCGATATCGCGATCCGCATCGGCACCCTGGCGGACTCGACCCTGCATGCGCGCGCGCTCGGTTGCAGCCCGCTGCACATCCTCGCCAGCCCCGACTACCTGAAGCGGCACGGCACACCCGCCAGCGTGGCCGAGCTGAGCGACCATACCCTGCTGGGCTTCACCCAGACCGAAACCCTCAACCACTGGCCGCTGCGCCATGTGCACGGCGACCGCTGGCCGATCCAACCGGGCATCAGCGCCTCCAGTGGCGAGACGGTGCGCCACCTGGCGCTGGCAGGGCAGGGCATCGCTTGCCTGTCGCACTTCATGACCATCGACGACATCCGCGCCGGACGCCTCACGCCGCTCCTCGCCCAGTTCAACAGCGGCTATCGCCAGCCGATCAACGCCGTGTACTACCGCAACTCGCAGCTGGCCCTGCGCATCCAGTGCTTCCTCGACTTTATCCAGGGCAAGCTGGCCGAGTACGCCAACCCGCAGTTCGAAGGCTGAACCGGGCTCCTGTCGCCGCCTGCCGGTGCGCCATCGCGGTTGCGACCTGACTGATCCATCCACGACAAACGGCTGCCTGCGGGCGGCCGTTTTGCGCTTGCCGTTTGCTCGAATCGCACCAATGCGCCTAAGGTTCGTCTGGCCTGATAACAACTAAAAAGGACGGACTCCATGCGTATCCTGCTGTGCAAAACCCTGGCCCTGAGCGTGGCAATCGCCGCCAGCTCGCCGACCTTCGCCGCGTTGCTGGAGGGCGGTGCGGTCGCCGCGCCGAACCAGTATGGCGCCGATGTTGCGGCGCAGGTTCTGAAGAAGGGCGGCAACGCGGTGGACGCCGCGGTCGCCACCGCCTTCACCCTGGCGGTGACCTACCCCGAGGCCGGCAACATTGGCGGCGGCGGTTTCATGACCCTGTTCATCGACGGCAAACCCTACTTCCTCGACTACCGCGAAACCGCGCCCAAGGCCGCGACCCGCGACATGTACCTGAATGACAAAGGCGAGGTCATCGAGAACCTCAGCCTGGTCGGCGCGCGCGCCGCCGGGGTGCCGGGCACGGTGATGGGCCTGTGGGAGGCGCACAAGAAGTTCGGCAAGTTGCCCTGGAGCGAACTGATCACCCCGGCGGTGGGCTATGCGAAAAACGGTTTCAAGGTCGCCGACAAGCAGTACCAGTACCGCGAGGACGCGCTGAAGCTGTTCAAGGACAGCACCAACTTCGGCGACTATTTCGGCAGCATGAAAGTCGGCGAAACCTTCCGCCAGCCGGAGCTGGCCGCGACCCTGGAACGCATCGCCGACCAGGGCGCCAAGGAGTTCTACGAGGGCAAGACCGCCGACCTGCTGGTGGCGCAGATGCAGGCCGACAAAGGCCTGATCACCAAGCAGGACCTGCAGGACTACAAGGTCGCCTGGCGTGAGCCGCTGCAGGTCAACTGGCGCGGCAACACCCTGTACACCGCGCCGCCGCCCAGCTCTGGCGGCGTCGCCCTGGCGCAACTGATGACCATCAAGGAAGAACGCACGGCGGACTTCAAGGGCGTCGAGCTGAACTCGGCCAAGTACATCCACCTGCTGGCGGAAATCGAAAAACGCGTGTTCGCCGACCGCGCCGATTACCTTGGCGACCCGGCGTTCTCCGAGGTGCCGGTCAAGCAGCTGACCGACCCGGCCTACCTGAAAAAACGCGCCGCCGAGATCAACCCGACGGCCATCTCGCCCACTGAAAAAGTCCGCCCGGGCCTGGAGCGGCACCAGACCACGCACTTCTCCATCGTTGATGCCGACGGCAACGCGGTGAGCAATACCTACACCCTCAACTGGGACTACGGCAGCGGCGTGGTGGTCAAGGGCGCGGGCTTCCTGCTCAACGACGAAATGGACGACTTCAGCGCCAAGCCCGGGGTGGCCAACGCCTTTGGCGTGGTCGGCGGCGACGCCAACGCCATCGCGCCGGGCAAGCGCATGCTGTCGTCCATGAGCCCGAGCCTGGTGACCCGCGACGGCAAGGTCACCCTGGTGCTGGGCACGCCGGGCGGGTCGCGGATCTTCACCTCGATCTTCCAGGTGCTGAACAACCTCTACGACTTCGACCTGCCGCTGGAAAAAGCCGTGGCCGCGCAGCGCGTGCATCACCAGTTGCTGCCCAAGGACACTATTTACTACGACACCTACGCACCGCTCACCGGCAAGGTCGCCGACGAGCTGAAAGCCCTGGGCTACACCCTGGAAGACCAGGGCTGGGAGATGGGCGATATCCAGGCAATCCGGGTCACCGGCCGCCAGCTGGAAACGGCCTCCGACCCGCGCGGACGCGGCGTGGGCAAAGTCGTCAAATAACCTGCACCTGTAGGAGCGAGCTTGCTCGCGATGGCGTCCTGCCTGACCCACCGCGTGGTCTTGATCGCGAGCAAGCTTCGCTCCTACAGAAAGCCATTCCTCCCCGTGGCCACTGGCCGCGGGGTTCTGCTCCTTGCGCTACAGCGGATGAAAATCCCCCTCGCCAATTTTCATTATTCGCGACATGACCTGTCTGTTCGCGACAAAGCATGTCTCTGTGCGAAAGTTAGTTTCATGCGGTTTGAAAATGCGGTCACGAAATGATTTATGAGTTTCACAAGCATTCGACGTGACCCTTTTTCGAGGAGTACCGCATGACACCTGCATCGGGCTACTGGCTGCTGGGCTATGCCGCCATCGCCATCATCGCGCTGATCGTCCTGATCGCGCGTTACCGGATCAATCCGTTCATTGTCATCACCCTGGTCTCGGTGGGCCTGGCGTTGATGGCCGGGATGCCGCCGTCCGGCGTGGTCGGGGCCTACGAGGCGGGTGTCGGCAAGACCCTCGGGCACATCGCCCTGGTGGTGGCCCTGGGCACCATGCTCGGCAAGATGATGGCCGAGTCCGGTGGCGCGGAGCAGGTGGCGCGGACCCTGATCGACCGTTTCGGCGAGCGCAACGCGCACTGGGCGATGGTCTGCATCGCCTTCCTGGTGGGCCTGCCGCTGTTCTTCGAGGTCGGTTTCGTGTTGCTGGTGCCGATCGCCTTCACCGTGGCGAAGCGTGTCGGTGTGTCGATCCTGATGGTCGGCCTGCCGATGGTCGCCGGCCTGTCGGTGGTGCATGCCCTGGTGCCGCCGCACCCGGCGGCGATGCTGGCGGTGCAGGCCTATCAGGCGTCGGTGGGGCAGACCCTGCTGTACGCGATCCTGATCGGCATTCCCACGGCGATCATCGCCGGTCCCCTGTACGCCAAGTTCATCGTGCCGCGCATCCAACTGCCGGCGGAAAACCCGCTGGCGCGCCAGTTCATCGAGCGTGAGCCGCGCACCCGCCTGCCCAGTTTTTCGATCACCATGGCCACCATCCTGTTGCCGGTGGTGCTGATGCTGATCGGCGGCTGGGCCAACCTGATCTCCACCCCGGGCAGCGGCCTCAACCAGTTCCTGCTGTTTATCGGCAACTCGGTGATCGCCCTGTTGCTGGCGACCCTGCTGAGCTTCTGGACCCTCGGCCTGGCCCAGGGCTTCAACCGCGAATCGATCCTCAGGTTCACCAACGAATGCCTGGCGCCGACCGCCAGCATCACCCTGCTGGTGGGCGCCGGCGGCGGCCTGAACCGGATCCTGGTGGACGCCGGGGTCACCGACCAGATCGTCGGCCTGGCCCATGAATTCCAGCTGTCGCCGCTGCTGATGGGCTGGCTGTTCGCCGCGCTGATGCGCATCGCCACCGGCTCGGCCACCGTGGCCATGACCACCGCCTCGGGCGTGGTGGCGCCGGTGGCCATCGGCCTGGGGTATCCGCACCCGGAACTGCTGGTGCTGGCCACCGGCGCCGGCTCGGTGATCTTCTCCCACGTCAACGACGGTGGCTTTTGGCTGATCAAGGAATACTTCAATATGACCGTGACCCAGACCTTCAAGACCTGGACGGTGCTGGAGACCCTGATCTCGGTGGTCGCCTTCGCCCTGACCGCCGGTCTTGCCCAATTGCTTTGAGCCCAGGTGCCGTCCATGGACATCCTCTACCAGATCCGTTCCCGCCAGGATTCCTTCAGCGCCGGCGAAGGCCGCATCGCCCGCTTGATGCTGGATGACGTCGGCTTCGCCGCCTCGGCCAGCCTGGAACAGCTGGCGCAGCAGGCGGAAGTCAGCGCCGCCACCCTGTCGCGGTTTGCCCGCAGCGTGGGCTGTCGCGACCTGCGCGACCTGCGCCTGCAACTGGCCCAGGCCAGCGGCGTCGGCAGCCGCTTTCTCGACCCGGCGGGCACCCCGGAGCAGTCGGGTTTCTACCGGCAGATCGTCGGCGATATCGAGTCGACCCTGCACCAGCACCTGGCGGGGTTCGACGAGTCGCGCTTTCGCGATGCGGTGCGCTTGCTGGGCAAGGCGCAGATGATTCACGCCTTCGGCATGGGCGGCTGTTCCACCTTGTGCAGCGACGAATTGCAGGTGCGCCTGGTGCGCCTCGGTTACCCCATCGCCGCCTGCCACGACCCGGTGATGATGCGGGTGACCGCCGCGGCCCTGGGCCCGCAACACGCGCTGATCGCCTGCTCCCTGACCGGCATCACCCCCGAATTGCTGGAGACCGTCGAGCTGGCCCGCAGCTACGGCGCCAGCGTGCTCGCCATCACCCTGGCCGACTCGCCGCTGGCGGAGCTGGCGGATGTGCTGCTGCCGCTGCAGAGCGCCGAGACCTCCTTCATCTACAAACCCACGGCCGCGCGCTACGGCATGCTGTTGGCCATCGATGTGCTGGCCACCGAGCTGGCGCTGGCCCTGCCCGAAGACAACCAGGAACGCCTGCGCCGCATCAAGCTGGCCCTGGACGATTACCGCGGCGGCGACGATTGCCTGCCGCTGGGAGACTGACATGCTTTACGACACCCTGATCCGCAACGCCCTGGTGATCGACGGCAGCGACCGCCCGGCTTACCCCGCCGATGTCGCCCTGCTCGAGGGCCGCATCGCCCGCATCGGCGACCTGCAAGGCGCCCGCGCCAGCGAAGAAATCGACGCCGCCGGGCGGGTGCTGGCCCCCGGTTTTATCGACGTGCACACCCACGACGACACCGTGGTGATCCGCCAGCCGCAGATGCTGCCCAAGCTCAGCCAGGGCGTGACCACGGTGATCGTCGGCAACTGCGGTATCAGTGCCTCGCCGGTGAGTCTGCGCGGCGAGCCACCGGACCCGATGAACCTGCTGGGCAACCAGGCGGCCTTCGTCTACCCGCGTTTTCGCGACTACCGCGCGGCGGTGGACGCCGCGCAGCCGGCGGTCAATGTGGCGGCGCTGATCGGCCACACGGCGCTGCGCAGCAACCACCTGGACGATCTGTATCGCACCGCCACGGCCGAGGAAATCGCCGCCATGCGCGAGCAGTTGCGGGCCAGCCTGGAAGACGGTGCCCTCGGCTTATCCACAGGCCTGGCCTACGCCAGCGCCTTCTCGGCCGAGACCGACGAGGTGCTGCAACTGGCCGCGGAACTGAGCGCCTTCGGCGCGGTGTACACCACCCACCTGCGCAGCGAATTCGAGCCGGTGCTGGAGGCCATGGACGAGGCCTTCCTGATCGGCCGCCAGGCCAAGGCGCCGGTGATCATTTCCCATCTCAAATGCGCGGGCGCGGGCAATTGGGGCCGCAGTCCGCAATTGCTGGCGTCCCTGGAGCAGGCGGCGAAAGACCATCCGGTAGGCTGCGACTGCTACCCCTACGCGGCCAGTTCCTCGACCCTCGACCTCAAGCAGGTCACCGACGCCTTTCGCATCACCATCACCTGGTCCACCCCGCACCCGGAACTGGGCGGCCGCGACCTGATGGACATCGCCGCCGAGTGGGGCACGACTCTGCTGGAGGCCGCGCGGCGCCTGCAACCGGCCGGCGCGGTGTACTACGGCATGGACGAAGCCGATGTGCGGCGCATTCTTGCCCATCCGCTGTCGATGATCGGTTCCGACGGCTTGCCGGAAGACCCGTTCCCCCATCCACGGCTGTGGGGCGCTTTCCCGCGGGTGCTCGGGCACTTCAGCCGCGACCTCGGCCTGTTCCCGCTGCACACCGCCGTGCACAAGATGACCGGCCTGTCGGCGGCGCGTTTCGGCCTCAAGCAGCGTGGCGAAATCCGCGAAGGGCACTGGGCCGACCTGGTGCTGTTCGACCCGGCGCGGGTCCGCGATGTGGCCGACTTCAAAAGCCCGCAACAGGCGGCCGAGGGGATCGACGGCGTGTGGGTCAACGGCGTGCGCAGCTATGCCGAAGGCCAGGCCAATGGCCGCCGGCATGGGCGCTTCCTGGCGCGGCAAGGGGATTTGCGTGAAGGGTTCAACGGCTGAAGGCGTGCGGTGCCGAATAGGTGAACGCCGTCACAATGATGGCCTGATGATATTAAAGAAAGCCTTGGCCTAGCCGAAGTGCTGACATCCACCTGCTATACCGTGGACATCTTTCATCAGGGAGTCGCGCAATGAGCTTTGGCAAAACCACCCCCATCCTGCGGATTTTCGACGAGGCCAAGGCGCGGGAGTTTTATATCGACTTCCTGGGCTTCACGCTCGACTGGCAGCACCGCTTCGAAGACAACTTCCCGCTGTATATGCAGGTGTCGCGTGGGGAGTGCGTGCTGCACCTGTCGGAGCACCATGGCGACAGCACGCCGGGCTCTGCGTTGCGCATCGAGACCGACGAGCTGGAAGCCTTCCAGCAGCAGTTGCTGGCCAAGGATTACCGCTTCGCCCACCCACAGATCCAGGCCATGCCCTGGGGTAGCCAGGACCTGACGGTGCTCGATCCGTTCGGCAATCGGCTGGTGTTTACCAACGCCATTTGCGTCTGAGCCCGATCGGTGCATCTGATGCACCACGTCCCTGTGTAGGAGCGAGCTTGCTCGCGATGGCGTCCTGCCTGATGCACCACGCCGCCTGGATCGCCAGCAAGCTGGCTCCTACAGGGATGGCGTGGCTAGCGGGTTCGCTGGGTGTGGCGGAATTCTCCCGGGGTCATGCCGGTGCGGCTTTTGAAGGTCCGGTGAAAGGAGCGCTGTTCGGTAAAGCCCAGGTATTGGGAAATATCGTGAATCGCCAGATCGCTGTGCAGCAGGTAATGCTCGGCGAGCTCCTGGCGCAGGTCATCGAGAATCTGCTGGTAGCCGGTGCCGGCCTGTTGCAGCTGGCGCTGCAGGGTGCGCACGGAGGTGGCCAGTTGTTTCGCCACCTGCTCCTTGCGTGGCAGGCCTTCCTTGAGCAACTGGCGCAGGACGTTTTTCACCTGCTGCGGCAGCGGCGCATCGCTTAGCGAGGCCATCAGGCCCAGGGCATGTTCCTCCAGGGTACGCAGCAACTGGGCGTCGGCCTGGCGCAGGGGCAACTGCATGTATTGCGCAGGCGCGATCAGCGCCGAATAGGCTTGGTCGAACAGCACCGGGCTGCCGAAAAATGCCTCGTACTGGGCCAGCTCGGCCCCCGCCGGCAGCGAATGCTCGAACCACACGGCGATGGGGCTCAACCGGGTATCGGCGATCCACTGTGCGTACAGCAGCCACGACGCCAGCACGTTCTCCACCATGTGCCGGCGCGAGGTGGGGCGCTGGTGGCGGCAGCTCCAGGTCAAGTGTATTTGCCCGTCGACCTGCTCGGCGCGGCTGACGCCCATGTCGCCCACCAGCTTCTCGAACGGCATGATCCGGTTCATCGCGTCGCCCAGGGTCGCGCAGTTCATGGTGATGTAGCCCAGCACGTTCCACGAGTTGGGCAGCACGAACCGCGCCGAGTTGAGCCCGAACAACGGGTCTGCCGAATGCTCGCAGAAATAGTCCAGCAAACGCTCATGGGCCTCGCCGGGCAGGCGCAGGCTGTTGTCGCTCAATTGCCCGGCCTGCAAGCCCGCGGCCGCCAGCGCAGGTTCAATGGCGATACCCAGCTGCTCGGCATAGCGCAGGTACTTGAGCAGCGGTGGGACCGAGGTGTAGCCAAGGCTGTGCATGGTGGGTTTCCTGGCGCCGGGACGTGGATGGACGCGCGCGGGAACCGAGTGGGAGGCTGTTCCAGCAGGCGTCGGCGCCCTGAAAGGTAATTTGAAAGCGGGACTAAAGTAAATGCTTCGGCCCCTTGTCCCCGGCTGACCCAATTGGCTACTCGAACTGGCCTGATGCGACCGTGACACCCGTGCGCCGCGAACTAGTATGGGGGCCTTGAAAACCAATACTTACAAGCACGACACAAGGGGCACAGGCATGCGACGCTGGAACGGCTGGGGCGAACAAAGCACGGTGGTCGAATTGCCCGCCCAGGGCGCGGGGTTTCTTGCGCAGCGTATCGGCGCGGGGAGCCGACTGGCGGATGCTTCGCTGGAAACCGCGTTGGCCCGGGTGCCGCCGTCGCGCCTGATGCCCCATGCGCTGTACAGCATCGAGGCCCATGACCGGCTGCTGCATGCCCGCGGCCAGAGCCTGCCGGACTGGCTGGCCCTGCGCGAAGGCACGCTGGAGCGCTACCCGGACGGCGTGGCCTTTCCCGATAGCGCCGAGCAGGTTCGCCAGTTGATGGCCCTGGCCGAACAGCAGGACCTGTGCCTGATCCCCTACGGCGGCGGCACCTCGGTGGCCGGCCACATCAACCCACCCGTTTCGACGCGGCCGGTACTGACCGTGTCCATGGCGCGGATGAATCGCCTGCTGGAGCTGGACGAAAGCAGCCTGATCGCCACCTTCGGCCCCGGCGCCAGCGGCCCGCAGGTGGAAAGCCAGTTGCGCGCCCGCGGCTATACCCTGGGGCACTTCCCGCAGTCCTGGGAGCTGTCGACCCTGGGCGGCTGGGTCGCCAGCCGCTCCAGCGGCCAGCAGTCCCTGCGCTACGGGCGCATCGAGCAGTTGTTCGCCGGCGGCACCCTGGAAACCTTCGCCGGCCCCTTGCAGATTCCCGCATTCCCGGCGTCGGCCGCGGGGCCGGACCTGCGCGAGGTGGTGCTGGGCTGCGAGGGGCGCTTCGGGATCATTTCCTCGGTCAAGGTGCGGGTCAGCGCGCTGGTCGAGGACGAGCGCTTCTATGGCGTGTTCCTGCCGGACTGGCCCAAGGCGCTGCAGGCCATCCGCCAACTGGCCCAGGCCCGGGTGCCGCTGTCCATGCTGCGGCTGTCGAACGCGGTGGAAACCGAGACCCAGCTGGCCCTGGCCGGCCATCCGCGGCAGATCGCCTGGCTGGAGAAATACCTGAAGCTGCGCGGGGCGGGGCAGGGCAAGTGCCTGCTGACCTTCGGCGTGACCGGCAACCGCCAGCAGAACGCCCTGTCCCTGCGCCAGGCCAGGCAGCACCTGAAAGCCTTCGGCGGGGTGTTCACCGGCACCTTGCTGGGCAACAAGTGGGCGCATAACCGCTTTCGTTTTCCCTACCTGCGCGAGAGCCTCTGGCATGCCGGCTATGTGGTCGACACCCTGGAGACCGCCACCGACTGGAGCAATGTCGACAACCTGTTGCAGCGCATCGAGGCCAGCCTGCGCGATTGCCTGGCGGCCGAAGGCGAACAGGTCCATGTCTTCACCCACCTGTCGCATGTCTACGGCGAAGGCTCGAGCATCTACACCAGCTACGTGTTCCGTCCGGCCGCGGATTATCCGGCCACCCTGGCCCGCTGGAAGGCGCTCAAGCATGCGGCCAGCCAGACCATCGTCGAGCACGGCGGCACCATCAGCCACCAGCACGGCGTGGGCAAGGACCACGCACCCTACCTGCCGCACGAAAAAGGCGAACTGGCGATCGCCGCCCTGCGCAGCCTCAGCCGGCACTTCGACCCTGCCGGGCGTCTCAACCCCGGCACCCTGCTGGAGGAGTAAGGCCCATGAGCTCGGATTGGAATGCCCAATGGCGCCAGGCACAGCTGCCGACCCTGGCGGGCCAGAGCTGGGACCTGATCGTGATTGGCGGCGGCATCAGCGGGGCCGGGATCCTGCGTGAGGCGGCGCGGCGCGGCTGGCGCTGCCTGCTGCTGGAACAGCGCGATTTTGCCTGGGGCACTTCCAGCCGCTCCTCGAAAATGGTCCATGGCGGCCTGCGTTACATCGCCAAGGGCCAATGGCGCCTGACCCGCGATTCGGTGCGCGAACGCCAGCGCCTGCTCGACGAAGCGCCCGGGCTGGTGGAGCCCATGAGCTTTCTGATGCCGCACTATCGCGGTGTGTTTCCCGGGCCGCGGGTGTTCGGTGGCCTGCTGGCGGTGTACGACGCCCTGGCCGGGCGGCGCAACCATCGTTTCCACGACGTCGAGCAGATGCGTTACCTGGCGCCCGGCATCAAGGCCGAAGGCTTGCTGGGCGGCTCGTGTTTTCTCGATGCCCTGACCGACGATGCCCGGCTGGTGATGCGGGTGCTGGCCGAGGCGCGAGCCGATGGCGCCCAGGCGTTCAATGGCCTGCGCGTGCAGCAGGTGCTGCGCGAACGGGGGCGAGTGTGCGGGGTGTCGGTCGAGGACGTGGAAAGCGGCCAGGCGCTGACCCTGCGTTGCGCGGTGCTGGCGGTGGCGAGCGGGGCCTGGGCCGGGCGTTTCGCGCCGCCTGGCGAGAACCGCCACTTGCGACCCTTGCGCGGCAGCCACCTGTTGCTGCCCGGCTGGCGCCTGCCGGTGGCCCAGGCATTCAGCTTCCTGCATGACAGCGATCGGCGCCCGGTGTTCGTGTTTCCCTGGGAAGGCGCCACCGTGGTCGGCACCACCGACCTCGATCACCGCGAAGACCTCGACCAGAGCGCGCGCATCAGTGCCGAGGAGCTGGCCTATCTGCTGGCGGCCTGCGAGCAGCAATTTCCCGAGGCGCGCATCGGCGCCGCCGATGTGCTGTCGACCTGGTCCGGGGTGCGCCCGGTGGTGGGCAGCGCCGCCGCGGCGGGCAAGCCTTCCAGTGAAACCCGCGAGCATGCGCTGTGGTGCGAGCCGGGCTGCGTGACCCTGGCCGGCGGCAAGCTGACCACCTTTCGTACCCAGGCCCTCGAGGTGTTGCAGGCCTGTGCGGCGATGCTCGGGCGGACCCTGGACGATGCCGACGCGGCGGTGTTCGCGGCCGTGCCGGCGGTGGAGGTCGCGGGCCTGAGCAGTGGCCAGCTGCGCCGCCTGGCCGGGCGCCATGGGCGCGACCTGCCGCGACTGGCGCAATGGCTGGCGCAGCTGGGATGCGGCTGCGTCGGCAGCAGCGACACCTTGTGGGCCGAGCTGGCGTTTGCCGCCCAAAGCGAGATGGTCCTGCACCTGGACGACCTGCTGCTGCGCCGCACCCGCCTGGGCCTGTTGCTGGCCAACGGCGCGGCGGCCGAACTGCCGGCGATCCGCGCCCTGTGCCAGCCCCTGCTCGGTTGGGACGACGCGCGCTGGGAACAGGAACAACAGCGTTATCACGACCTGTGGCTGCGTTATCACAGCCTGCCCGAGGTTGCCTATAGAAGCCTACCCAAGAGCCATCCATGAACAACGACAAGCCCTATCTGCTGGCGATCGACAATGGCACCCAGAGCGTGCGGGCCCTGTTGTTCGACCTGCAAGGCAACCTGCTGGGCAAGGGCAAGGTCGAGTTGCAGGCCTACTATTCCAGCCAACCCGGCTGGGCCGAGCAGGACCCCGATTACTACTGGCGCAAACTCGGCGAGGCCTGCCAGCAGTTGTGGCAGCAGACCGGCATCGATCGCCGGCAGATCCGCGGCGTGTCGCTGACGACCCAGCGCGGCACCCTGATCAACGTCGATGCCGACGGCAAGCCCTTGCGTCCGGCGATCCTCTGGCTCGACCAGCGCCAGACCGAAGTCGAGGGCGACATCAAGGGCCCCTGGAGCTGGCTGTTCAAGCTGATCGGGGCCCAGGCCACGGTGGACTACTTTCGCGCCCAGGCCGAGGTCAACTGGATCGCCCGGCACCAGCCCGACGTCTGGGCGGCCACCGACAAGCTGTTGCTGCTGTCGGGCTTTCTCACCCATCGGCTGACCGGGAACTTTGTCGACTCGGTCGGCTGTTGCGTGGCCTTTTTGCCCTTCGACTACAAGCGCCTGCGCTGGGCCGCGCCCCGTGACTGGAAATGGCAGGCCCTGGCGGTGCGCCCCGAGCAACTGCCGAGCCTGCGCAAACCGGGCGAGGTCCTGGGGCATATCAGCGCCGCGGCCAGCCAGTTGACCGGGATTCCCGAAGGTCTGCCGCTGATTGCCGCGGGGGCCGACAAGGCCTGTGAAGTGCTGGGGTCGGGGGTGCAGGACAGCAGCACTGCCTGCCTGTCCTACGGCACCACGGCGACCATCACCACCACCCGGTCCCGCTACCGGGAAATCATCCCGCTGATCCCGCCTTACCCCTCGGCGATGCCCGACCATTACAACTGCGAAGTGATGATCTATCGCGGCTACTGGATGGTCAGCTGGTTCAAGCAGGAGTTCGGCCTGCGGGAAATGCAGCAGGCCCGCGAGCAGGGGCTGGAGCCGGAGGTGTTGTTCGATGCGTTGGTCAACGCGGTGCCGCCCGGCTCCATGGGGCTGATGCTGCAACCTTACTGGTCGCCCGGAATCCGCGAGCCGGGCGTCGAGGCCAAGGGCGCGATGATCGGCTTTGGCGACGTGCACACCCGGGCGCATATCTACCGGGCGATTCTCGAGGGCCTGGCCTACGCCCTGCGCCAGGGCAAGGAACGCATCGAGCAGCGCACCCGCACCCCGATTACTTGCTTGCGGGTGGCCGGCGGCGGTTCCCAGAGCGACGCGGCCATGCAATTGACGGCGGACATTTTCGGCCTGCCCGCCGAGCGTCCGCATGTGTACGAAGCCTCCGGGCTCGGCGCGGCGATTGCCTGTGCGGTCGGGCTGGGCCTGTACCCGGATTTTCCCACGGCCATCGCCGGTATGACCCGCGTCGCCGAGGTCTTCCAGCCGCAACCCCAGGCGCAGCAGCTCTATCAACGGCTGTACCGTGAGGTGTACGTGCGCATGTACCGCCAGCTCAGCCCGCTGTACCGCAGCATTCGCGAGATCACCGGTTACCCGGCCTGAACCCGGCCGCATGCCAGCGGTTGTCGCGCCCGGGTTTTGCCGGCGCGCGGCGTTGGCGGCTGCGTGGGTTCGCGGGCAACGGCGTGGCGCTATCGGAGAGTTTTTTTGGCCAGATTGGACAGTGTCAGGCCCGGGGTCGGTTGTTAGGCTCGATCCCCACTGCCGATTGATCCAATAAGAGCGAAAAGCCGATGAAGTTGTCTGTAGCGCTGTGGTGGGGGCTGGCGTGGGGAACCTGCGCGATGGCGCCCGATGCCCAGGCCTGGTCCAACCACACCGTGGGCAGCTACCTGGCCTTGCAGGCGTTGCCGCAGTTGCGTGACGCGCCCGAAGTCGAGGTCGAAGCCCTGGAGCCGTTCCTCGTGCAGGAGCATGCGGGGCTGGTGGTCCTGCTCGAGCGGCAGGAGCAGTTTGCCCGTGAACACTTCGCGCACTATCCGCCGCGCCCGGACGGGCTGAAGCTGGGCGAGCAGCCGGGGGACAATCCGCGCCAGGCATTCCTCCAGGCGCTGCGGCTCAACCCGAAGATCCACCTGGCGCTGGCGATCCAGCCGATGGTCGGGCAAGACCAGCCCCGGCGCCAGCACCTGGCGGCGGACCAGGTGATGGTCGAGCAGACCCTTTCGCCCTGGAACATCCAGCGCTTCATTGCCCTGGGTCCCGCCGAGCGCGTCGCGCCGCTGGCGGTGCTGGCCAGTGCCGCCGACGAGCCGGACTACGGCCACGACATCAACCTGTTCAGCGACAACCCCGGCGATGTCGGCGCGCGCTATGGCTTCGGCCAGCAGCCCTTCGGCGATGCGCGGTTCCAGTACAGCTCCCAGGCGCCGTTCCACATGGGGTTTTTCCACGAAAACCCGGTGGTGTATGCCGCCGCGCCGTTCCTGCAACGCAACTGGCCGCACTGGCGGGCCTATCAGTTTCTCGACCTGGCGCGCTTCGCCTTCGCCAAGGGGCATCCCTATTGGGGTTACCGCTTTCTCGGCTGGGGCCTGCATTACATCCAGGACCTGACCCAGCCCTATCACGCCACGGCGCTGCCGGGCTTCGACCTGGCCGACATGCTGCTGATGGAGAGCAAGGCCCTGGCCGGCTACGACGCGGACAAGAAGGCCGCGATCGAACGCGCGGCCACCCGCCACACGGAAGTGGAGAAATACCAGTTCAACTGGCTGCACGGCCTGCTGCTGGCCGGGCAGCCGCACCCGATGCTGGCGGCCTATGCCGACACCGAGCGGGACGCGAGCTACCCGCCCTATTCGGTGGACTACCCGCGCGAGGTGATCAGCGCCGAATCCAGCGCCCAGGCCGTGGCCTTCGACGAGGCCATCGGCCAGTGGCTGCAGACCCCGGCGGCCAACCAGAGCTTCAGCGCCGGCAACGCGCTGGCCCGGGAACCTCATGAGCATGCGGCGCTGAACGGGCAACTGTTGCAACTGATCCGGAACCTGGGCGCCCACAGCCGCAATTTTGTGCGCGCCGGGATCGAGGCAGATGCCGGGCCAGGCACCGAGTAGTGCAGCGCAAGCGGACAGAAAAATAACAAGAGTCAGTCAGGGGGATGCAAGCGATGGCGATCAGCGTGTGGAGTCGGCACCCGGGAGCACCGGGCAAATGGTACGCGGCACCCAGCTATGCCGGGGTCGGGCTGCTGGGCGTGTTGCAATGGTGCGCGGTCGATGCGGTGCAGGCCATGGAGTTCAGCGTGCTGGACAACCAGGTCACCGGCTCGTTCGACAGCACCTTGTCCTACGGCCGCCTGTGGCGGGTCCAGGGGCGGGACAAGAGCAACGATGACGTCAACACCAACGACGGCAATCGCAATTTCGACACCGGGCTGGCTTCGGAGGTCTACAAGATCACTTCGGAGCTGGAGGCCAACTACCAGAACTACGGCATGTTCGTGCGCGGCACGGCGTTCTATGACACCCAGATCATGGACAAGCGCAACGACTACTACAAAAACAACCAGCCCTCGCAGCCGAGCCAGAGCAACCCCCGGGACGATCACTTCAGCAGCCAGACCCGCGACATCGCCGGCAGCCGCGTGGAGATGCTCGATGCCTATGTCTACGGCAACTGGGATGTGGCGCAGATGCCGCTGTCGGTGCGGCTCGGGCGCCAGGTGTTCAACTGGGGCGAGGGGATTTTCTATCGCGGCGGGGTCAACACCACCAACCCGGTGGACGCCGCCAAGTACCGTCTGCCTGGCGCCGAGGTCAAGGAAGTGCTGATGCCGGTGGAGGCCATCAGTTTCAACATCGGCCTGAGCGACAACCTGACCCTGGAAAGCTTCTACCAGTGGAACTGGAAGGAGACGCGCATCGACCCGGTCGGCACCTTCTATTCGCAGACCGATCTGTTCGCCGACGGCGGCCGCACGGCCTACAACAACTTCAGCGGCACCGCGCTGGACACCCCGGTGCCGGGCTTCGGCAACGTCATCGGGCTGTATGAGTCCCTGGGCAACAACCCGGTGCTGGGCAACGTGCTGCGCAGCACCGGCCTGTACGCCAACGGCATCACCCCGGCATTCGGCAACACCCTCAAGGTGGCCTCGGTGGGCAAGGACATCAACGCGCGCAACGACGGCCAATACGGCTTCGCCTTTCGCTACATGGCCGAGTCGCTCAACAGCACCGAGTTCGGCCTGTATCTGGTCAACTATCACGCCAAGGAGCCCACCATTGCCGCCGACCTGGGCGGGTACCAAGGTGTCGACATGGATGCCCTGGCCAATCTGCTGCGCCCGGTGGCCGGCAGCCAGGCCGAGGCGCTGGCCAACGGCCTGGCCACGGCCGACGTGATGGGCAATATCCAGGCTCACCGCCGGTACGCCGAAGACATCCGCATGTATGGCTTCAGTTTCAACACCACCCTGGGGCCGGCGTCGGTGTTCGGCGAACTGGCTTACCGGCCGAACCTGCCGATCGGCATCGCGGCCACCAACGACCTGGTCGGCGACCTGGCCAATGGCGCGGCGGCCGCGGCGGCCGGCCGGACCGTGAATGTCGGCGGGCAAATGGTCCGGCTCGACAGCGAGATCAATAACGCCGAACGGATCGAAGCCTTCAACGCCTCCCTGGGCAGCATCTACAACTTCGGCCCAAGCCTGTCGTTCGACTCGTTGTTCGGGGTGTTCGAACTGGCCTCCGAACACCTGCGCGGCAGCAGCCTGAAATACACGGCCCATGACGGCAGCACCCGCTATTACGCCGGCACCGGCAACTTTTCCTACGTCTCCGGGGGCGAGCGCGACGATCAGGTCAACCGCAACGCCTACAGCTACACGCTGATGTTCAACGGCACCTGGAACGACGTGTACGCCGGGGTCAACGTGTCGCCCTACGTGGTCTACAAGGACGACTTCGAGGGCAACTCCTACCAGGCCGGCAACTTCATCGAGGGACGCAAGGCCTACACCCTGGGGGTCAAGGCCAACTACCAGAACAAGCTGGAAGCCGAGTTGCAGTACACCGAGTTTTTCGGCGGTGGCCAGAACAACGGCGTGCGTGACCGCGACAACATCGGTTTCAACCTCAAGTACTTCCTGTGAGCCATCAGCCTGCGGCACCTGTCGAGCCGCTTCGGAGAGCATCCATGTTGCACAAGCACCGATTGATCCACGCCGGCCTGGCGCTGGCCCTGGGCATGGCCGCCGCCAGCGCCCTGGCGGCGAACGGCGATGAGGCGCAAACACTCAAGGGCAGCCTGACACCGCTGGGCGCCGAGCGTGCCGGCAACGCGGCCGGCACCATTCCAGCCTGGGACGGCGGCATCACCCAGGCGCCCCAGGGCTATCAATCCGGCAAGCACCATGTCGACCCGTTCGCCGGCGACACGCCGTTGTTCACCATCACCAAGGCCAACCTGGAGCAGTACAAGGCCAACCTCACCGCCGGTGAAATCGCCCTGTTCAACAACTACCCGGACACCTTCCAGATGCCGGTGTACAAGAGCCGCCGCTCCGGCTCGGCGCCGCAATGGGTGTATGACAACACCTACAGGAACGCCACCAGCGCCAAGCTGCTCGACGGTGGCAACGGCTTTGCCGATGCCTACGGCGGGGTGCCGTTCCCGATCCCGAAAAGCGGGGTCGAGGCGTTGTGGAACCACATCACACGCTACCGCGGCACCTATGTGGTACGCCGCGCTTCCGAGGCGCCGGTGCAGCGCAATGGCAGCTTCGCGCTGGTGACCTCGCAGCAGGAAGGGCTGTTCAACTACTACCGCAAGGACGGGCAATTCGCCGGTTTGAAGAACGTCCTGTTCTATTACCTGGCCTTCGTGAAAAGCCCGGCGCGCCTGGCCGGTGGCGCCGCCCTGGTGCATGAGACCCTGGACCAGATCAAGGAGGCCCGCCAGGCCTGGATCTACGACGCCGGCCAGCGCCGGGTGCGGCGCGCGCCGAACCTGGCGTACGACACGCCGATCGCGGCGTCCGACGGGTTGCGCACGGCCGACGACACCGACATGTTCAACGGCTCGCCCGACCGCTACGACTGGAAGCTGCTGGGCAAGCGGGAAATCTACATTCCGTACAACAACTACAAGGTGTCCAGCCCGGCGGTGAAGTACGCCGATTTGCTCAAGGCCGGGCATCTCAACCCGCAGTACAGCCGTTATGAGTTGCATCGGGTATGGGTGGTGGAAGGCACCTTGAAGCCCAATGCCCGGCACATCTATTCCAAGCGAGTGCTGTTTCTCGACGAGGACAGCTGGGGCGCGGCGGTGGTGGACCAATACGATGGCCGCGGGGATCTGTGGCGGGTGTCGATGGCCTATCTGAAGAACTTCTACGACCTGCCGACGACCTGGAGCGCGCTGGACGTGTTCCATGATCTGCAGGCGCGTCGTTACTACGTGCAGAACCTGGATAACGAGGAAGCGCAGACCGTGGACTTTGCCCAGCCGGTGCCGGAAGACGCTTACTTCATGCCGTCGGCGTTGCGCTTGCGCGGGACCCGGTAAGGGGCGGCTTCGTCTTGCCTCGGGCTGGCTGGCGCGGCGGCGCAGGGTTCAAGACGCTGCCGCGGGTGCCGATACGCAAGAGGCAGGCACGCTTGGGGGAGCGCGAAAGCTCCCCCTGACCCTTTCAGGAACGGAGTCCAAAAAAATGAACACAGCCATTGCATGGCCGGAGGTTTTTCTCGGGGCGTTTGATGCGATCAGCGAGCGCATGGCGCAGGTGCTGGAGCTGAGCGATTGCCGGGAGCACTGGATTCAGGCCGAGCTCAGCCTGTATGCCTGGCAGCAGGGTTATCCGGATATCTGGACCAGCGGTAAGGCCGGAGGACGTACGAAAGTCGACCTGTACACGGAAGATCTCGACATGGCGGCCGAGGTGAAATGCCTGGGGGATGTGTCATTTCCCAAGTGCCTGATGGGCAAGGGGATGGCCGAGACCCGGTCCGTGCTGCGAGAGGATGGCGATGGGCGACTCTGGTTTCCGCAGGTTGACCGGGGTGAGTCTGTGGTCTGGTCGGTGTTTGCGGATCTGCATCGGTTGCGACGGATGGAGGGGGGTCGGAATAAGTTTCTGGTTCTGGTGATTGCCAAGGATTATGTGGCGGAGACGCAGATGGGGGAGACGCTGCGGCGGCTTCGTTTGTCGCAAGAGGAGTGGTCGTTGGAGTTGAAGAATGCCACGGTGCGGATTTGGCGGATCGAGTAGCGTAGGCGTCTGTAGGAGCGGTCGGTCGACGTTTGATTGGCCGCGATGGCGGTGGTGGTTTCGCTGCTTGTTTTAGACGGGGTACATATCCGTTTCTGCGGTAACGGCTGCTGGCGGTTTCGCCCTTACGGCGACTCACTTTTTTCAGACGCCAAAAAAGTAAGCAAAAACGCTTGCCCCTGCGTACGGCCTTCGCTGCGCTCAGGTTCCCTCGCTCCGGCGTCCATCAGGGGGCATCGACTCCGGTCGGCTTCGCTTCGACCTCCATACGATGTCCTCGACTGCGTCGAGGGGCGCTGCGCGCCATCCCCCTGATGAACACCTCCACTCGGCCTCCCGATGGGGCGGGTAGATCAAGATCAAAAGCCAAAGCCAAAGCTGCGCCATGCGCGACCTACCGGTCGGCGCTAACCCTTGTAGCCGCTGCCGAGCCCGCGAGGCTGCGATCGGCCGCGCAGCGGACGCAGGGTCTTGAGACCGCTGGAGGACCTTCGGTCCTATCGCAGCCTGCGGCAGCGGCTACAGGGGTTGTGAGCGTTAGTTCGTGTATGGAGCTGTCTGAGAGTGAGGTTCTTCCCGATAGGGCGGCTGGATCAAGATCAAAAGCTGCGCCATGCGCGACCTACCGGTCGGCGCTAACCCTGTAGCCGCTGCCGAGCTTGCGAGGCTGCGATCGACCCCGAAGGGGGCGCAGGGATTTTGAAACCGCTGGAGGACCTTCGGTCCTATCGCAGCCTGCGGCAGCGGCTACAGAGATCGCGGCTATATCGGCGCTTTTTGTAGGAGCGAGCTTGCTCGCGATCAGGTCCTGCGGATGACGTGTTTTGTCGTGTAGGACGCTGTCTGAAAGTGAGGCTCTTCGCTTTATCTTGTAAGGCTTTTCCGAGAAACTCCGGGGCGCTTGCGTCTGGGAAGGGCGCTGTCTAGCCTCGGGTTTGTCACCGGTTTTTCGGTGATCGGGTTTAGCAGCTCGAGGAAAATCCAGACGTACAAGCTCCCTATCTAACTCGTTGGCATTTCTTGTTGACTTGTTTGTTATGGCAGCTGTGCGCGGGGCACCCTTGGGTGCGCTGGGTCTCTGGAGTCCTGGTCTGCTAACCCGCGTATAGCTGCCACCCTATTTTCGTTTAGCAGCGACGGGTGATGGCTCCACTACTCCGGAGTTACGCCATGAAAAAGCTCGTCCCCGATCCACCCGTTTCCCTTCCGTGCTCACGTAGAAATCCTGAGCATGATCGTGCCAACGAAAGCATTCTTCAGGCGCTGTGCCGGCATCGTGGTGATGGTTCGCCGATGGATGCGCTCAAGCCAACCGTGGGCACTGTCGTTGGCCAGGATTCGTTGTTTTGTGTACGTGAAGGCATCAGCGCCGAGGAGGCGTTGCTTCACGTTTCGATCCTGCTCAAGGCGGCCGAAGAGGTGTCCGATGAGATCACCGAGCGGGCCAGCGGTGTGGAGCGTGGCCTGATCTGGTCGCTGATCCATAACGTGGAGATGGCACGGGGTGTGGTGGATGTGCTGCTCGACGGCGGCCGCCGGCCCACGCAAGCCTGAACCCGAACCCCGAACCTTGGAATCTGGAACCTGGAACCTGGAACCCGAACCCGAACCCTGTAGCCGCTGCCGAGCCCGCGAGGCTGCGATCGGCCTGGGCGGCATTCCGACGAAGCGGACGCAAAGGTCCTGAGACCGCCGAAGGCCTTCGGCCTTATCGCAGCCTGCGGCAGCGGCTACAGGGATTGGGGAGGGTGGGCGGCCTATCGCGAGCGAGGTTGCTCGCGATAGGGCCTTGAGGGTCAGACGCGGAAGTGGCTGACCATCATTTGCAGCTGGTTGCCCAGGCGCGCCAGTTCGACGCTGGAGGCGGCGGTTTCATCGCTGGCGGCGGCGGTCTGTTCCGAGACGTCGCGCACGTTGATGATGCTGCGGCTGATTTCCTCGGCCACGGCGCTCTGCTGTTCGGCGGCGGCGGCGATCTGCTGGTTCATCGACTGGATGTTCGACACCGTGCGGGTGATGTTCTCCAGGGAGACGCCGGCCTTGCGGGTCAGGTCGACGCTGCTGTCGGTCAGGCTGCGGCTGTTGTTCATCACGTTGGCCACTTGCTGGGTGCCGTTCTGCAGGCCGGCCACCAGGCCTTCGATTTCCTCGGTGGATTTCTGCGTGCGTTGCGCCAGGGCGCGGACTTCGTCGGCGACCACGGCGAAACCGCGACCGGCTTCACCGGCGCGGGCGGCTTCGATGGCGGCGTTCAGCGCCAGCAGGTTGGTCTGTTCGGCCACGGCCTTGATCACGTCCATGACGCTGCCGATCTTCTGGCTTTCCTGTTGCAGCACGCTCATGGCGTCGGTGGAACGCACCACTTCGCTGGCCAGGCGTTCGATCTGGGCGATGGCTTCGGCCACCACCTTGTCGCCTTCGCGGGCTTCGCCGTCGGCGGCGGCCGCGGCTTGCGAGGCTTCTTCGGCGTTGCGCGCGACTTCCTGCACGGTGGCGGTCATCTCGTGCATGGCGGTGGCCACCTGGTCGGTCTCGACCTTCTGGCTGTTGACCCCGGCGCTGGTTTCCTCGGTCACCGCCGACAGTTCCTCGGCGGCGCTGGCGATCTGGGTCACGCCGTCGCGGATGCCACCGATCAGTTCGCGCAGGGTCACGCCCATGCGGCCGATGCCTTGTTGCAGCACGCCGAGTTCGTCGCGGCGGGTGACGCGCACGTCCTGGGTCAGGTCGCCGGACGCGATGCGCTCGACCACGGTCATGGTTTCACGCAGTGGACGGGTGATCTGGCGGGTGATGATCACCGCGGCCAGGATGCCCACCAGCAGCGCCAGCAGGGTGCTGATCAGTTGCAGGCTGCGGGCCTGGACGCTTTCTTCGTCGCGGCGGTCGAGCTGGAACTGGTACAGCTCTTCGCTCTGGCTGACGATCAGGGCGCCCTGTTCGGTCATTTCCTTGCGCGCCTGGCCGGCTTCGCTGACCGCGGCCTTGAAGGTCAGCAGGGAGGTGCGGTAGTCATCCAGCGCGGTTTTCAACTGGCGCAGGGCATCGCCCTGGGTGCTGCTGAAATGGCTGTCCAGGCCACCCAGCGCGGCAATCGCCGCGTTGATCTGGGCGGCGGCATTGCGTTCGGCTTCCGCGGTGCTGTTGTAGATGTATTCACGGACTTCGAAGCGCGCCAGCAGGAACTCCTCACGGGCCTTGGTGATGGCCTGGAACTGTTCGAAGCGCTGGTCGCTCAGGGGCATTTGCTGAACGCGCGTGGTGATGCTGTTGATCAGGTTGCGCGCCGTTTCCGAGTTGCCGTTCATCACCGCGCGGGCAGCATTGGCGTTGCGGTAGGCGTTGCGCATCTTGTTCAGGGACGCCTGGTAGGCGCTGATGGTGGTGCCCTGTTCCTTGAGCAGCTTGATGTTGGCCGGGTTCTTGAAGCTGTTCTGCAGCTTCTGTTGCTGGGCCGAGAAGTCGTCCAGGGAGGCCTGCACATTCTGCGCGGCGGTTTCGTCGCCGTTGGTCAGCATGTATTGCAGGCGGGTCACGCGCAGCTTGGTCAGCCCGGCGTTCAGTTGGGTGATGTCGCTCATCCAGTTGCTGCGGTCGATCAGACCGCCCAGGCTGGTCCAGCCCGTGATGGCGAGGATGGTAGTCAGGGCCAGGACCAGGCCGAAGCCCAGGCCTAACTTGAGGTTGACGCTGATGTTGCCGAACCAGCTATTCATGCAATTCCTCCAGGAACGTTGTGCTGCTTGATCATGTATCGCTGGAAGATTGTTGTTATTGGTGGCCAGCAAGGATTTGTTCGCAGGTGTGTATCGGCGGCAAGGGCAATAGCTGAAACGATTTCGTCGCATTAGTTTTTTGCACCATTTTGGGGCTTTCCAAGGGCCTGATTTCGCTCCAGAAACCGCCTGGCCGATTGAGCTTTTTTTCACATCCGTTTCACTGGGCGGCCACGCCTCGCTGCCTAAAGTCCGACCCTCGATCGGGTGCCACGCACTCGATTTGTCATGAGCGGCGGTTAGCGTCTGCTGCGCTGCTCAACTCAATGTCTGGTGGTCATATAGGGGCGGCTCGCACGTGGCGTCAGGACTCAGTCTTCCGGTGGCAAAGCCCGCGCTCGTCGCGAGCCGTTTTGCCCGTTATCGCAATAGCCTGGTGATCGCTCTGGTGGCCTTGCTGGTGCTGCCGCTGGTGTTCTTTCTGCTCAAGCCCGCGGCGGTGCCGGACCTGGCCCACGGCAACCTGGCCGGCGCCAGGGCCTTGAGCGCCGGCTGGGCCAAGGGCCAGATGATTGTGCTGATTCGTCACGTCGAGCGTTGCGACCATTCCAGGGCCGCCTGCCTGAACGTGCCCGACGGCATCACCGACCGTGCCCGTGACGTGGCGGTGGGGGTCGGCGCGCAGTTCGAGCACCTGGGGCTGGACAAGGCCGACATTTACCACAGCCCGCTGACCCGCGCGGTACAGACCTCGGGTTATATGTTCAGCAAGGCCGGCAGTGGCGAAGACTGGCTGTTCGACTGCAAACGCAGCATGTTGCGCGATGCCCTGGCGCACAAGGTGGCCGGGCGCAACCTGGTGCTGGTGACCCACAGCGAATGCATGGCCGCGCTGGAGAAGGCGCTGAAGCTGCCGTCTTCGACCCTGGGCTACGGCGCCTCGTTGTTCGTCTCCACCGATACCCTCGACGGGCGTCCGCACATGCTCGGCTTCATCGAAGCCAGCGACTGGCGTTCCGTCGCCTTCAACCGCCCCTGACCGTCCCTTGTCCGAGACTCTGACTATGCCGGCGTTTTCCCGTCCCCGCTTTACGGCCTGGAGCTTTTATAAATGGAACCTCGGCCTGCCGCTGCTGTGCGCGGCGCTGGTGTTCCTGATGTTCGACATGACCCGGATCGACATCGCCTTCAGCGACCTGTTCTTCGATCCGCTGAGCCAGACCTTCCCGCTGGATCACTCCCATCTGTTCGAGAAGATCACCCACAAGTGGGCGCGGATCATCCCCAACTGGACCGGAGAGCTGGCGCTGATCGGGCTGCTGCTGTCGTTTGTCTGGCCGCTGTTCAAGAGCGCAAGGTTTGGCCGCGGCAAGGCCTTGCTGGAGAAGCTCCGCGTGGCGCCGGTGTTGCGTTTTACCGCGCGCCATCGCCGGGACCTGCTGTTCGTGGTGGTGGCCTTCGCCCTCTGCACCGGGGCGATTCACTACCTCAAGGGCCACACCAGCGTGTACTGCCCGGTGGAAACCACCCAGTACGCCGGCAAGATCGAGCACAAGGAGTGGTATGAGAACTTCGAGCTGTTGAAGACCGCCGGTGACGGCCGCTGCTGGCCGGGCGGCCATGCCTCGGGCGGTTTCACCATGCTGGCGCTGTACTTCGTGGCCCGGCGTTATCGCTGGCGCCACGCCAAGGCGCTGCTGTACGGCTCGTTGCTGCTGGGTTTCGTCTATGGCACCACCCGGGTGCTGCAGGGCTGGCATTACATGTCCCATACCTTCTGGGCGGGAATCGTGGTGTGGCTTACCTGCCTGCTGACGGCGCTGCTGTTTTATGGCCGCGCGCGCCTGGAGCAGCCGGTGCTGGCGCACAGCGAGCCGGGGGCCGGGCAGTCCGCGGCGCCGATCGCGGCGGCGGACCGATAACGGTGCTTCAGTAGCTGACTGAATCGTCAGTGCCAGGCGCCTGGCGGGAGAGGGCCCCCGGCGCAATTTTTGGCGCTTGCCGATGTTTTTTGGGTGACCAGAACTGTTAGGGTGCGCGCCCCGGAGAAAAGAGTTCCCGGGTTCCTGGTTTATGGAGTCATGCATGAAACACTTGAGCAAAATCGTCGCCTCTGCGCTGGTTGTCCTGGCCCTGGCTGGCTGCACCGGCACCGCGATGAAAACTCAGCAACTGGATAGTAGCCAGTACACCGTGGTCGGTCACAGCGAAGCAACGGCTACCGGCATCATGCTGTTCGGGGTCATCCCGATCCGGCAGAACAACCGCTTCGTTCGCGCCCAGACCGCGGCCATCCAGGCCAAGGGCGGTGACGCAATGATCAACACCCAGATCCAGGAAAACTGGTTCTGGGCCTGGGTATTGAGCGGTTACACCACCAAGGTCTCCGGCGATGTGGTCAAGCTGAAAACCGTTCAGTGAGCCATGCTGGCGCCGGTGCGAAAGCCTGGCGACGAGATAAAAAAAGGCACCCATGAGGGTGCCTTTTTTATGGGCGCTCACTGTGCCGGTCAGTGGCCGACAAAGTAGTAGGCCTGGCGACTGACCGTGACCTTCTTCAGTACCTTGAGCGGTGGCTTGGGGTCTTCCTGCAGGGCCATGACCGCCACGTTGTTCGGCGAGGTGCCGAGAAATTCATTCAGCTGGGCCTCGGTCTGCACGTCCTTGAGCAGGCTCTGGGTGTAGAACACGCTGGCGCCGGCCGCGCGTTCGTTGGCCTGATACAGCGCCACCTGTTTCCCGGCGGCCTGTAGCGTCTGGATCTCGCTGATCAGCGGCACAAAGGACAGCTGGCGATCGGCGCGTGGCGCGGCCCACTGCGCGGCCACCAGGTAACTGCACACCACCAGCGTCAGCACGCCTATGGCCAGGCCGCGGCGCCGACGCCCCACGACGCTCCAGAACCCATCGCCCGCGGCGCGCTGGCGCAGGCGTTCGTACAGCACTGCCGCGTATTCGGCCGCCAGCACCGCCGCGGCCGGGGTCAGCGACATCAGGTACACGGTGCGCTTGCTCGACGCCAGGCACAGCAGGGTGAACTGGGCCACGAGCCACAGGCTGAAAAACAGCAGGTAGCGGTTTTTCACCAGGCTTTTGCGAAAGTGCCACAGGCCCAGGTAGACCAGGATGTTCCACGGCAGGAAGGCTTGCGGCAGCTTGGCCAGGTAGTAATAGAAGGGCTCGTAGTGCCCGGCCTCGACAAAGGAGCCATCGAAGCGCCCGACGCTGTTGGTCCACAGCACTTCGCCCAGGGCTTGCAGGCCCCCGCGCTGGTACAGGAAATACAGCCAGATCAGCAGCGGCACCAGGCCGAGCAGGGTCAGCAGGGCGGGTTTGAGCCAGTGGCCGAGGGCGAAGCGCTTTTCGATCAGGCTGTCGGCCAGCAGCCAGGCGAAGATCACCACGCCCGGCATCGCTAGGCCCAGCACGCCCTTGCTCAGAGTGGCGATGGCGATGCCGAGGGCGAACAGCAGCCAGCCCAGGGTGGCCGGCTGGCGTTCGGCCTGGCGCCGTTGCGTCTGGAAAAACGCCAGCAGCGCCAGGGTCACGCCGAGGCTGAGCAGGGCGTCTTCACCGACCCCGCGCACATTGCCCCAGTAACTGGCCATGGTCGCCAGCATAGCGCCGGCCACCCAGGCCACCGCTGGCGGGCGGCCGAAGCGGCGCAGCATGGCGTACAGCAGCATCACGCTGAACAGCCCGGCGAAGGCCGAGGCCAGGCGCACCGCCCACGGCGTGCCACCGAATACGCGGATGGCGCTGGCATCGAGCCACAGGCTCAGCGGCGGTTTTTCCAGGAAGGGCTGGCCGAACAGGCGCGGCGTCACCCAGTCATCGTCCAGGTGCATCTGCATGGCGATCCCGGCGACCCGGGCTTCGGTGGAGCCCTGCAACTGGTGGTTGCCCAGGGCGAAGAAGAACAGCAGGGCGGCAAGCAGAAGCAACAGCGGTGCGGGTCGCGACATGAGGGGACTGCCGAAGAGGTTGCGCCGGGGAGGATCAGGCGCTCCGAGTATACGGAGGTGATTCTTAACAAATCGTGAACGAGGGAGGATTGGGTAACAGCAGGCTCCTGCCTGTTTTCCTTGTTGAACGGGGTGCACCGCATGGGGTTGAACGACCGCAAGCAGGTTGTGGCAATCGTCACTACGCTGGGAGGTGCGCCCTGCGGGTGATTGATCTTTGAAAACGCCCTGGGCGTCTTTCTTTCCTGCGGCTCAACAGGTGCCTTGAACATGCGCAAACTATGGCGAAAGTATCTGGATCTGCTGGACGGTGACCTGAACACGCGGGTCTTCGACAACGTCAAGAACCTGCTGGTCTGCGCCTTGCTGTTCGCCGCCGGGACCAATGCGCTGCACAGCGACCACCACCTGTTCCTGGGTCTGTTCGGCTCCGGCCTGACCGGCTGGGGGCTGATCGGGGTGTCGGCGCTGCTGATGCTGCTCAATGTCAGCGACGGCCTGCGCCGGCTGGCCAGGCTGCCCTATCACCGGCTGCTGCAGGTCGCGCTGTTCCTGGTGTACCTGGTATTGGCGGTGCGGGTGGTGGAGATCGTCTGGAACTTCCGGGCCGAGTAGCGCCAGTCACACCAGGGCGTCGTTGACCCGTGCGGTGAGCACATGATCCTGCCAGCGCCCGGCGATTTGCAGGTAGGCCCTGGCATAACCTTCGCGCTCGAGTTCAGACACCTCAGTAATGTGGGGCTGGTTATTCAATTGAGTCTTGGCATTCAAGACGTGACTTTATGTATTTAACTTTTTGATAAATAAAGGATTTATTTTGTTTTTTATCACCGAATTGTGATGCCGATCTTTTTGTATCGATTGTGGGGTTGCTTATTTTTAATGGATACGATTACTGTATATAAGCACAGTATTTATGCTTGGTTTTGCCCTTCGCAAACAAGCAGAATCTCATTAAGAAGGAGCAAAGGACATGCTGCAAAACATTAACGATGTGGGTGGTACGAGCTGGGTTGTCGACAATATTTCAGCCCTGAAAGCACTTCCCGCAGCGGGGAGTGAAGTGGTGTTTGTATTGGGGTACTACACCGCAGGGGATGGTGGCGGAGGTACCTATCGCCAGGACCCGAACGACACCACTACGCCGGACAACAAAGGCAGTGTGATCATTGGTGATGACCTCACGCTTCGCTGGAAGCTCTGCCAGACCACGCCCTATACCCTGAAGCAGTTTGGCTGCAAGGGTGACGCCGTCACGGACGATACTGCTGGATATCTGGCTTGTTTCAGCACTGGGCTGCCGGTGCATATTCCGGCTGGGCGATACAAGGTGGCGCCTATCGGGTCGACCACTTCCTATCCAGGAGGCAACGAGCCGAACCGGACGTCCGGTCTGACACTGAGCAGTGGTCAGAACATAACGGGAGAAGGTGAGAGCTCGGAACTGATCTGGGGTAGCACGACCAAGCAGGCGTTTTCGAGGGTGGTCAACGCCAGGAATATTGTGATCTCAGGCGTCAAATTCACGGGGGGGTATTCCGCGGTCATTGTCGATCCGGTTGCTGATGGATCGGTTGATAATGTCGGGCTGCAAAACTGCATTCTGGACGGCCAGTTGATCGGTTTTCTCGGTGGTCGACAATATGCCCTGGATCCTGAAGGGTCCAAGTACTGCTCCAATATCTGGATGGAGAACTGCGATCTTCGGAGTATCACCGTTCACGGTATGGTCGCTACCAACTGTTATCGACCCAGGGCCACGAGCAACAACTTTGAGTCCTGTGCTGGTGGCTTCTGCATAGACTTCTCTCAGGGTTCTCGTGGAGGAGTCATCAACAACAATACCGGTAGTAATGTCCTGCACTTCTGCAAGGTTGAATCGTCGAACATAAACCTGAATGGGGGACCGTTGGTTACGGACTCCAGCATCGTTGCGAGTAGTGACTGTCTGATTTACGGGAATAACGTAACAGGGATACAGCAACTGGGAATTTTCTTCAACAGCCATACTGAAAGGCTCATAGCGACCTCCAATAATCTGCAAGGCTCCTTTACCGTTGCGATAAGCATCGGTTCGGTAACTGGTTTTGCACACGACGGTCAGATCATCATTTCGAAAAACATCTTGAAGATGTTTTCCACAAATGCCATCGGCATCAGGTCCCAGCTCAATACGCCAAAACAGCCACCCTTGATTGAGGGTAACAGTCTCACAGGTGGATCCATTGGCATCGACTGGCAAACCTCACGTGGCAGATTTATTGGCAATAACATTACCTCTATCAATACCGGGGTTCAGATAGGCGCGGCCGTTACAAATATCGATCTGCTCAATAACGATATAACTGCCACTTCTGCTGTAGTGGGTGTCGGCACTGCTTCGTGGAAGGGATTGAGAGCCAGGGGCAATACGTTGAATGTCACGGAGTGGTCATTCTACTTTGGAACGATCGCAGGTCTTGGTTTCTCTGAGTTCTTCGACAATAGCGTGAACAACCCAACTGCAAGAGCCAATGGTTCATTGTTGGTCAACAATCCAAGTTCCACACGTTTCGCCATGAACTCATTCAATATTCCGTCTGCATCGGGGGCGTCCATCGCTACGGTTGGTAGTGCGAAGCAATGCTCTTTGCTAGGGAACATTGCTACGGTCGGTTTCAGTGTGGCAGGTGCGGACCCTACTACTGTTGCGCAGACAGTGAACAACATCACGGATGCCAGCTACGTGGCCTGATATTGGCGGTGCGGGTGGTGGAAATCGTCTGGAACTTCCGGGCCGAGTAGCGCCAGTCACACCAGGGCGTCGTTGACCCGCGCGGTGAGCACATGATCCTGCCAGCGCCCGGCGATTTGCAGGTAGGCCCTGACATAACCTTCGCGCTCGAACCCCAGGCGTTCCAGCAATGCAGCACTGCGCTGGTTGTCGGGGATGTAGTTGGCCATGATCCGGTGCAGCTTTAACTCGTCGAACATATGGCCGATGGCGGTCTGCAGCGCCTCGTGCATCAATCCCCGGCCCTGATGGGCCGCGGCAAGGGAATAACCCAGGTAACAGGCCTGGAACGCCCCGCGCATGATCCCGGTGAAATTGCACGTGCCGATCATCTGGCCGCTGGCCTTTTCCAGCAGGGCGAAATGCACGGCATTGCCAAAACCATAGGCGACCGCCTGCTGTTCCAGGCGCAGGCGTACCTGTTCGGGGTTGTAGTAGTGGGCAGGTCGTAACGGCGACCAGGGCGCCAGGTGCTGCTGGTTGTCCAGGTGGTAGGCGCTTTCGAGTTCGGCCTGGGCCGGGGCCAGCACCACCAGGTCGAGGCGGGCGCTGTGGAGTTCAAGGAGGGCCATGGATGCATCTCGAATAAGGAGGACAAAGGCTTGCCGGGGTGTCATCGCGACAACACACACACAAACTCTACAAAAAACGCGTGTCGACCACCCCGGAAATACCCTATACAGAGAGCGGCCCGCAATCGCCCATGGCGTTCGCGGGCGCCCGTACCACCCACCACGCAGGAGATGGACATGTTCAGGTTCCTCACGGTCACTGAATTAGAGCAAACCCCTCGGCATCGTCATGGCGGCTCCGTCAGCGGAGCCATTGCTGCCTGGGAGCTGAAAAATCTGGCTCTCAATACCAAGGGGTTTGTCATATGTCCAAAGAATTACTCGGAGTTTCTGCTGTAGGGCTGATGGTGCTGGGCGAGTTCTGCGCGATCTACAGCGAAGTGGTCGCCGCCCGCCTGGCGCATACGGGCAACACGTCATGGCCGGACCTGGCGTTGCCCGTACTGATCATGTGTTTCGCCGGTATCTGCCTGATTGGCGCCTATTGGCTGGGCTATTTGGCGGTCGGCGATATCTGGATGATCACGGTGGTGTCGGTGACCTCGCTGTTGCTGCTCGAACCGCTGGTGATCTGGTCGGTGTTCCGTGAGTTGCCGGGGCGCGGCACGCTGATCGGCTGTTGCCTGGGCGCGCTGGGCATGCTCTCGGCGGTCTTTCTGTAACTCGCGCAATGACTCGAATACGGCCTGGCGGCGACCCCGCCGGGCCGTTTTTTTGTCCGCGATTGGCTGCTCGCAAGTGTTAAGTGGCCGCTTCGGTTTGCGCATCGAAGGCCGCCATGGCCATGGGAATCATCGCCAATAGGCGCGACCTGCCGATGCCATCCCGGGCCTGCACCGACAGCCCATGCAGCACCGTGGCATAGCAGTCCCCGAGGGACATCACGTCGGTGCGCTTGGGCAGCTCGCCAGCGCGCACGGCCTGCTCCAGGCGCTCGATGATAGAGCGGGTCCTGTCGCGACGGTGTTCGGCCAACCATTCTCTGATGCCGTCGTTGTCCGCCGAGCAATTGGTGGCGGAGGACACCACCATGCAGCCCAGTGGCCGGTCGGGCTGGGTATAGAGTTCGACGGCTTCCCTGAGCATGCGCTCGATGGCATCGCGGGCACTGATGTCGTCGCCCAGGGCCGCATCGGCAAAGGCGCCGTCGCCTGATTCGTAGACTTCGATGGCTTCGCGAAACAACGCTTCCTTGGAACCAAAGGCCGCATAGATGCGCGCCGAGGCAATGCCCAGCGCGTCCACCAGGTCGGACATGGACGTGGCCTCGAAGCCGCGCTGCCAGAACACATCACGCGCCTTGTACAGGGCCTGCTTTCGGTCGAATTCGCGGGGTCTGCCAGCCATGTCCAGTTCTCGATGCAAAGGGAGTGCTGCCAATTATTGGTCGATCGACAAAAAAATCAAGCCATCGTATTGACGGGGTGTCGAGGGGAGCCCTATTGTTTGTCGACCGACAAACAATAGGGCGTTAACCATGAAAACCCTCAAGGGGCCGAGCCTGCACCTGGCTCAATTCAGTGATGCGGCACCGCCATTCAATACCCTGCCCGCCATTGCCGCCTGGGCGGCGGGGCTGGGGTTCAAGGCGCTGCAAGTACCGGCCTGGGATGAGCGCCTGTTCGATGTCCGCCTGGCGGCCAGCAGCCAGGATTATTGCGATGAGGTCAGCGGCACCCTGGCCGAACACGGGCTGGTGATCAGCGAACTGACCACCCACCTGTTCGGCCAGTTGGTGGCCGTGCATCCCGCCTACGACAGCCTGTGCGATGGCTTCGCCCCGGCGGCTCTGCGGGGCGACAGTGGCGCCAGGACCCAGTGGGCCCTCGAACAGCTGAAACTGTCCGCCAAGGCTTCGCGCCGGTTGGGGCTCAGCGATATGGGGAGCTTTTCCGGCTCGTTCGCCTGGCCCTATTTCTTTCCCTTTCCACAACGCCCGGAAGGCCTGGTCGACTCGGCGTTCAATGAGCTGGCCAAGCGCTGGCTGCCGATTCTCGACGCCTGTGACGAGCTGGGGGTGAACCTGTGCTACGAGATCCACCCAGGCGAGGACCTGCATGACGGCGTGAGCTTCGAGATGTTCCTGCAGCGGGTCGGCAACCACCCGCGCTGCAAGATGCTCTTCGACCCCAGCCATTTCGTCCTGCAGCAACTCAATTACCTGGACTACCTGGATATCTACCACGAGTTCATTCGCATGTTTCATGTGAAGGACGCCGAGTTCAATCCCACCGGCCGCCAGGGCATTTACGGCGGTTATCAGCCCTGGGCCGAGCGGGCCGGGCGGTTCCGGTCGCTGGGCGACGGGCAGGTGGATTTCAAAGGGGTCTTTTCCAAGCTGGCGCTTTATGACTATGCCGGCTGGGCGACCCTGGAATGGGAGTGCTGCCTGAAAGACCAGGAGCAGGGCGCGCGCGAAGGCGTGGCCTTTATCAATGAGCACATCATCCAGGTGACGGACAAAGTCTTCGACGACTTCGCCGGCGCGCCGCTGGACCAGGCCCAGATCAACCGACTGCTGGGCATTGCCCAGCCCTCCCATCCAGGACGCTGAGCATGGATCTTTTCGAGCAGCAGGCTTTTGCCGGGCGTGATTACCGCCATGGCTACGTACAGGTGGACGGCGGGCGCATTCACTATGTCAGTGAGGGCCAGGGCAAGCCTGTGCTGTTGATCCCCGGGTGGCCGCAGACCTGGTTCACCTGGCGCCATGTCATGCAGGCGCTGGCCGGGCAGGGTTACCGGGCGATCGCGGTCGACCTGCCCGGCATGGGCTTGTCCGATCGCCCCGAGCAGGGCTACGACACCGGCACCACGGCATCTCGTCTGCAGGCTTTGATGCTGGAACTGGGTTACAGCCAGTACTCGGTGGTGGGGCACGATGTCGGCATGTGGGTGGCCTACGCGCTGGCCTGCGACTATCCGCAGGCGGTGGAGAAACTGGCCCTGACGGAGGCGGTGATTCCCGGCCTGGCCGAGGCGCCGACGATCTTCGCGCCTGCGGGGCAGAACATCTTTCTCTGGCACTTCATGTTCAACCAGTTGCAGGACTTGCCGGAGATGCTGATCGCCGGGCGAGAGGCGCAGTACCTGGCCTACATGTTCGAAAAGTGGTCGGTGCATCAGGAGCGGGTCGCGGTCCAGACCTATGTCAAAGCCTACTCGGTGCCCGGTGGGCTGCGGGGCGGGTTCGCCTATTACCGGGCCATCCCCGAGAGCATCCGGCAGAACCGCGAGCGTGCCAGCCGCCCACTGGCAATGCCGGTCCTGGCGATTGGCGCCGAACATGCCACTAACGATGCGCCGTTGCTGACGATGAAGGGCAATGCCCTGAGACTTCAGGGGGCGATAGTGCCGGGGTGTGGTCACTTCATTACCGAGGAGGCGCCCGAGGCCTTTATTGCTCATCTGCTGCCATTTCTGCGGCAGGAGGACTGAGTACGCCAGGCTGAGCGATCAGGAGGGAGTGGGACGCCAGCCTGTCTTTGCGAGTAGGGCTGATGGACGGGCCGGGATTTTTTGCGGCCTGTTCAGGGATGGTTCAGGGCCTGCGGCTGCAACATGGCAGCCGGCATGCCCAAGCCTTCGGGCAACGCACCCTCTGACGGATCATCCATGGACCACCACCGCATTCGCATCGAGATGTTGGGCGTCTTTCTGCTCGCTTTGTTCCTGTTCACTTTCGGCATCTGGGACCAGCCAGCGCAAGGCTTCGACGGGCGCTGGTGGTTGTTCCTGCAGGAGATGTTCCGCCACGGCGCGAGCCTGTTCCCCACCACCTACGGCGAGCCTTACCCGGACTATCCGGGCACCGCCACCTTGTTCAGCTATGGCTTTGCCCAGCTGTTCGGCGCCCCTAACGAATTGGCCAATATCCTGCCCACGGCGCTGGCCTCGGCCGGGGTGCTGGCGTTGCTGTACCGCCTGCTGGCGCCGTTCGACCGCACCTGGGCGCTGCTGGCGGTGCTGCTCACGGCGCTGACCACCCAGTGGCTGGAGAAGTCGCGCTCGGTATGCCTGGACCAGATGGTCTCGCTGCTGTGCCTGGGCTGTTTTTACCTGCTGCACAGCGGCGAGCAGCTGGGTTCCAAATGGCGCCAGTACGCGATTTTTCCGCTGTTCGTCATCGCCTTCGCTATCCGCGGCCCCTTGGGGCTGATCGAGGTCTGCGGCGTGGCCTGCAGCTACTGGGCATTGAGTATTTGCCGGGCACCGGGTGACGGCTGGCGGTTGCTGAGCAAGGTACTCGCCCATGGGCTGATCGGCCTGATCCTGCTGGCTGCCTGCTGGTGGGCGTTGATGCAACTGGCGCAGTTCAGTGGCGGCGAAGCCTTCGCCCGACAGGTCTACCAGATGCAGGTCGGCGGGCGCCTCGATGAAAGCGGCGAGCCGCTGTATTTCTACTTTCAGCTCAGCCTCTACCGGTACTTCCCGGTGGTGCCGCTGGCGCTGGCGACGCTGTTCGTGCTGCGTCGGCAATGGTCCATGCGGCACACGGACGACAAGCTGCAACTGCTGGCACGCCTGGGCGCCTGTGGATTGATGATCCTGCTCGGCTTGTCGGTGCCGCACTTCAAGCGTGCCTATTACATCCTGCCCATGGTGCCGATGTTCGCGGCGGTCGCGGCTTACGGCCTGCTCCATCCGCAGCGCTGGCTGCTCAGGGTGCGCTGGTTTTATCTCGGCCTGGTGGTGCTGTTGCCGGGCTTGTGCGCCGTGGTGCTGCTGGTCTGTCGGCACAGTTGGCAGAAACACGGTTATTGGCCGGCGCTGTCATTGCCGCTGATGATGGCGGTGTTTTTCGGCCTGCAGGTGCTGGCGCTGCATGGCTGGCAAACCACTCGCAATGCGCCCGGGCGGCGCCTGGTGCTGCTCAGCCTGTTGGCCCTGGCGGCGCAGTGGTGGCTGCTGGTGAAGGTGATCGAGCCGGCCAAGGACCTGCAATTCGCCACCCGGGGTTTTGTCGGGCAGGTCGAGCAACTGCGTGGGGAGGACCGCGGCACCCTGGTGTTTCTCAACCTGGGCAAAGACACCTGGGCGGTGCGCTACATGATGAACCTGGACCACGATGAGCAGCCGCGGTTTATCGGCAAGGACGATCTGTCGCCGCTGGCGTCGTTGCCGCGTCCGGCCTGGGTGATCCTGGCGCGCAAGGATCGGGCATTGTTGACGGGAACTGCGCTGGAACAGGCGACCCCGGTGTTCGAGGGGCGCTTGAATGACAATCCCTGCCTGGTGTTCGAGCTGAAGTGAAGGCCAGGCAGCCCCAGGGCGGTGCTGCCTGAGGGCGGATTATTTATCCGACTTGATGCTGGTCCAGACCCGAGTCCGCACGCGCTCCAGCTTTTGCGGCAGCGGCTGCACCACATAGAGCTTCTTCAGGGCTTCGGGGGTTGGCGTCAGGTCGGTATTGCCGGTGATCTCCTTGTTGATCAGGGCAATCGAATCCTTGTTGGCGTTGGGGTAACCGAGGAAATCACTGATGGGCGCGATGACTTTCGGGTCCAGCAGGGTGTTGAGGAACTCATGGGCCTCGGCGACATTCTTCGCGCTCTTGGGAATGGCGAAAGTGTCGAACCAGATCGGCGCGCCTTCCTTGGGCAGGCGCCAGTCCACCACCACGCCGTTGCCGGCCTCTTTGGCGCGATTGCCGAACTGGTAGAAGCTGCCGGAGTAACCGATGGCCACGCAGATGTCGCCATTGGCGATATCGGTCATGTATTTGGCCGAGTTGAAGTAGGTGACGTAGGGGCGGATCTTCAGCATCAGCTCCTTGGCTTTTTCATAGTCCTGCGGGTTCTGGCTGTTGGGGTCCAGCCCCAGGTAATGCAGGGCCAGCGGCAGGATTTCCGACGGCGAGTCGAGCATGGCCACGCCGCAGGATTTGAGCTTCTCCATGTTCTCCGGCTTGAACACCAGGTCCCAGCTGTCCACCGGCGCGTTGTCGCCCAGCGCGGCCTTGACCTTGGCAGGGTTGAAGCCGATCAGCACCGTGCCGTACATGTAGGGCACGCCGTACTGGTTGCCTGGGTCGTTGCGGTCCAGCAGCTTGAGCAGCTCGGGGTCCTGGTGCTTCCAGTTGGGCAGCTTGGACTTGTCGAGCTTCTGGAACACCCCGGCCTTGATCTGGGTGTCGAGGAACTGGTTCGACGGCACCACCAGGTCGTAGCCCGAGTTGCCGGTCAGCAGCTTGGCTTCGAGGGATTCGTTGGTATCGAAGGTGTCCCAGGTCACTTTGATGCCGCTGTTCTTGGCGAAGTCCTTGGGCACCGACGGCAGGATGTAGTCGGCCCAGTTGTACACCCGCAGCTCGCGCTGCTCGGCCTGTGCCGCGCCGGCCAGCAGCGACAGCCCACAAACGGTGGCACTCAGTATGCGTTTCATAGTGGCCATGAATGGTTTCCCCAGCGTGGCGATGGTTTTTATGTTCTGTACGCGGCAGGCGGTCCTTGAAAGGCAAAGGACTAAAGAGGGTCAAGGTTCACAAGGGCGGTTCTGGTGACAGCGTAGGTCACTCGAGTCGGTGGTCCGGGTTCGATTCTTGCCGAGGGTGCTTGTGATTCACAGCACGGGGTTGGCCAAAAGGGGATCGGGATGGCCATTGATCAGTGTCCGGACGAGCGGGATGCAATGCGGTTAAAGATAAGCGGCGCCACGACGATTATCTTGGAGAGAACAATACGGACTTTGTTTTTCAGGTGAAAAACAGCATGCCTGTGCATGTCGTTTATATCGCTTGAAGAAAATTGGATCCAACTAGCGCTACGGGTTTTTCTGGTTTTTTCCATAAGGAAATACCTGTGTGAGATTTTTGTTCGATTCTGCTTCCGGTATCAGGATTCGGCGTAGAGTGGCAGCGTCGGGAGCATCATGCACCACGATGAAGGGGAGGTTTTCAGGGAAGGTTAAAAGTATTGAAAGGAGCGTAGCGGTTACCTCGCCAAGTATTAAGCGCTGTCAAAAAACGTACTTTTAGCTTTTGCCGTTCTTGCATAAAAATCTGCAGTATCAGGAATAATAAAAATGAAAACAGCCAGTAGTTCGAGAGCGATCCAGTACACGTTAGTTGTGATAGTCGCAACTTTTGCAGGCCTGCTATATACCTTCATGGCCCTCAAGCAATCGGCGAGCGATGCTCGCGAGGTTAGCGAAAAACGTTATCGGTCCTACCTATTGGCCGATGAAATGCGTCAGAGCTCCGATGACCTGACACGCCTGGGGCGTACTTATGTGGTAACGGCGAACCCGGAATACGAGCGCGAATATCTGAAGATCCTGGACATTCGCAATGGCAAGGCACCACGTCCGAAAGACTATCACCGCATCTACTGGGACTTTGTCGCCGCGGGCAATACCCAGCCTCGCCCTGATGGAGAAACGGTGGCGTTGCAAACGTTGATGAAGCAAGAAGGGTTCACCGAGGAAGAGTTCGCCAAGCTCCAGGAGGCACAGAACAATTCCGACAGCCTGGTACAACTTGAAGTCAAGGCGATGAACGCGGTCAAGGGCAAGTTCGCCGATGCCCAGGGCAATTACACAGTGGCCGGCGAACCCGATCTCGCCCTGGCCCGCACGCTGGTGCACAGCCCGCAATACCATGCCTTCAAGGCACAGATCATGAAACCGGTGGACGACTTTTTCGGGTTGATGGAAAGTCGGACCCTGGCCGAAGTGACCCGAGCGAACCATGAGTTGGATGTCGCGCAGAACCTGTTCGTGGTAGTCCTGCTGATGCTGATCGGCGAGATCGGCCTGCTCATCTACCTGGGACGCAGGCAGATTCTGGAGCAACTGGGAGGCGCTCCCACCGAGCTCGATCGGGTGTTGAACGAGATCGCGGCCGGCAATCTGGGGGTGTCGATTCCCGATGCGCCACAAAAAAGCGCCCTGGGTAGCGTGCGAGTGATGACCGATAAACTGCGAGGGCTGATCGGCGCGGCGACCGGAACCAGCGAGCAGTTGCGTGTCGCGGTCGCCCAGGTGGCCCAGGTGGTGGAAGACACCGCGGCCCGGGCCACTCAACAACACGAGATGACCGATCTGGTGGCCACGGCGGTCCATGAAATGGGCCTGACTGTCCAGGAAATTGCCCGCAATGCCAACGGGGCGGCCCAGGCGTCGCATGCGGCGCGGCAGGAAGCGCACCAGGCCAGCGGCATCGTCGGCGAATCCACCGCGCATATCGAGCGTATGGCGCTGGAAATTGGTACCGCGGACCATTCGGTGGGGGAACTGGCCGATCACGTAGCGTCCATCGATCAGGTGTTGGCGGTGATTCGTGGCATTTCCGAACAGACCAATCTGCTGGCCCTGAACGCCGCCATCGAGGCGGCGCGGGCCGGTGAGTTGGGCAGAGGGTTTGCCGTGGTGGCCGATGAAGTCCGGACCCTGGCGGGGCGCACCCAGAATTCGACCGATGAAATCCAGCAGATGATTCTGGGGCTCAAGCAAGGGGCGGAAACGGCCGTGAACTCGATGCGTGCCGGCCAGGCGGCGACGCAGACCGGGGTGCAGGCCAGCCAGCGAACCAACCAGTCGCTGGAGGCGATCGCTGCCCAGATCGAGCAGATCAGCGACATGAACAGCCAGGTGGCCACGGCGACCGAGGAGCAGTCTTCGGTGACTGAGGAAATCAACCGCAACGTTCAGGGGATCGCCGACTTGGCGCACTCCACCTCCAGTGAAACCTTGCGTTGCCAGCAGGACTGCCAGACCTTGCGTCGGGTGAGCGATGAGTTGACGCAACAGATGGGCAGCTTCCGCCTGTAGTGGTCGATGGCGGATCGAAAACGCCCCGGTTGAATGGTCATGGCCGTTCAATCGGGGCGTTTTTGCTTCCAGGAAAAACGAGTGGTTTCGGCGGGCTTTGCCCGAGTAGTTCTTCTACCGCGGTCAGGGTATGAACCCGGGCAGCTGTGCGATGTGCTCGGCGAGGTACTCCATGAGCAAGCGCACCCGCAGGGGCCGGTAGCGGCGCTCGGGGTAGATCAGGAACGCCTCGTTCGGCGGGCCGCTCCAGTCGGGCAGGACCCGCACCAACTGTCCGCTGTCCAGCAGGTCGCTGACCAGCCAGGCCGGAGTGATGCAAAGACCGGCGCCTTGCAGCACGCCGTCGCGAATGGCCAGCGAGCTGTTGGTTCTATAGCGCCCTTGGGTGATGACACTGACCTTCTCGCCGTGGGGGCTGCTCAGCTCCAAGCGGTCGCCTGCGGCCAGCCAGGCGAAGCGTAGGAAGTTGTGGCCGCTGAGGTCGGCCGGGCTGTTCAAGGGTGCATGCTGGCGCAGGTACTCGGGTGCCGCCACCAGGTAGCGCGGCGACGTGGCGATGCGCCGGGCGATGGCGTTGGGCGGCAGGTCACCGCCCAGGCGCAGGGCCAGGTCGATGTTTTCCTCGGTGAGGTCGACGAAGCGATCATTGAAGATCAGCTCCACCTCGATGTCCGGGTATTGCGCCATGAACGCCAGCAGCAAGGCATTGAGGTGCAACACCCCCAGGCTCACTGGCACGTTAACCCGCAGCACGCCTTCGGGGCGCTCGGTCAGGCCGCGCACCTCGGCCACCGCTTCGCTGTATTCCTCCAGCACGGCTTTCGCCCGTTCGTAGAAGCGCTTGCCCTGTTCGGTGGGCGTCAGCCCGCTGGTGCCGCGGATGAGCAGGCGGGTGCCTAACTGCTGTTCCAGGGCCGCCACCAGCTTGCTGATAGTGGGCTGAGTGCTGCCCAGCTCCCGGGCGGCCGACGACAGGCTGCCCAGCTCGGCGGCGCGGACGAAGCAGTGCATGGCTTTGAGGCTGTCCATGGGTATTCGATATCGGAATGGGCTGTATGAAGTTATGCCTTCTACCATGGTTATTTCGAATGGAGCAATCTGGCTCGCCTCAGCCTTATGGCCTCAAGGAGCTACCCGGATGAAAGCCCTGCACTCAAGATTTTCCCTGCCGCTGATAGTCACGGCCCTGCTTGCCGCAGGTCCTGCCCTGGCCCAGGACAACTGGCTCACCACCTGGATGGCCAGCCCACAACCGACCTGGGGCAACGAGCTGCCGCTGCCCACGCGGATTCCCGCAACCCTGGCCGACAGCACCGTCCAGCAGAAGCTGCGCGTCAGCGTCGGTGGCAGCCGGGTACGGGTAGTGGTTTCCAACGAATACGGCCAGCAGCCGCTGCTGATCGGTGCGGCGCGGGTCGCGGCTGTGGAGGAGGGCGAGTCTGTTCGTGCAGGTTCCGGGCACATCCTGACGTTTGGTGGCAAGGAACAGGTCAGCATCGCGCCGGGCGCAACCCGCACCAGCGACCCGGTGGCGCTGGCGGTGCCGGCCCTCGGTGAGCTGCGGGTCTCGCTGTACCTGCCACAGCCCACGCCGTTGACCACCTTCCACTGGGACGGCAAGCAAACCGCGTTTATCGCCCCGGGCAACCAGGTCAATGCGCAGCGGCTGGAAGGCAAGGAACAGGTGGAGGCGCGGCTGTTCCTCAGTGACATCCTGGTGGACGCCCCGCTCGACAGCCGGGCGCTGGTGGTGCTCGGCGACTCCATTACCGACGGCAACGGCTCGACCCTGGACAGCAACCGCCGCTGGCCGGACTTCCTCGCCCAGCGCCTGGCCGCCAAAAACATCGCCGTGCTCAACGGCGGCATATCCGGCGCGCGCCTGCTCGAAGATGGCATGGGCGCCAGCGCACGGGCACGTTTCGAGCGCGACGTGCTGAGCAAACCCGGGGTGAAAAGCGTGGTGCTGATGCTGGGGATCAACGACATCAGCTGGCCCGGCACCGCCTTCGCGCCCAACGCATCCTTGCCTGCACTGGACAAGCTGATCGCCGGTTATCGACAACTGATCGACCAGGCGCACCGCCACAACCTGCGCATCATCGGCACCACACTGCTGCCCTTCGAAGGCGCCCTGGAAGGCAGCATCATCGAGCACTACCACAGCCCGCAAAAGGAACAACTGCGCCAGGCGCTCAACCAATGGATTCGCAGCAGCCAGGCATTCGATGCGGTGATTGATTTTGATCGGATGACTCGTGATCCGCAGCATCCGACCCGGTTGTTGCCGTTGATCGATTCGGGCGATCACTTGCATCCGGGGGATGCGGGGAATAGGGCGATGGCGGAGGGGGTGGAGTTGGAGGTGCTGTTTTGAGTGTTTGGCGGGGGCGTTGAATTCGAATGCGGCCAGCATTCCAGGCCCGTTCAGGCCGTGTCTGTTTTCCACATGCGCAGGTTTGTCATTAAGGAACAGCGCGGCAGGTCATGCTGCCGCGCCGTGCGTTCGCGGGGCGTTCTATTTCAGCGATGGCGTGTGGCGACTGCCATCGAGCAAGGCATCCACCACGGCCCGCGCCATCTCCACCGAATGCACCATAGACCAGATCAAACCGCGCTCGATGCCACTGCCCCGCTCAGTGATTTCATCGGAAACCTCCTCGGCGCTTTTCAGCAGCAGGGAGACATGGAGCAGTGCTTCTTCGGCGTTGATGCCTTCCCGAACCGAGAACAAGGAGTCGCGACTCACCGGGATACTGACGGTTTTTTTGAGCGACTGAATCAGAGACACATCAGCAGGCTGAACTGAAAGCTTCTGCCGGATGTGCTGATTGGCCAGATCGTGTTCGAGGTTTCTGACGCGGTGGGTAGCACTACGGGGAGGATCGGGGACGAGCTTTTTCATGGCGTAACTCCTAATCGAGGGTAGGAGCCTTCACCGTCGCTGCTAAACGATAGGGTGGCGGCCGTTCGCAGGTTAGCAGTACCGGTCGATTAGGAACCCGGCGCACCCGAAGATGCCCTGCGCACGGCCGCCATAAAACGGAGCCCAAAAAAACGCCACGTAGATGACGGCGCTGTGCGCCTAATCGATTGCGAGCTGCTAAACCCGGTCACTGAATGTGCAGTGACAGAACGAGGCTAGCCAGCGGGTACGCCAGGCGCAAGCGGCTAGGAGTTTCTAGGAAAGTTCGCACAATAGAAAGAGACTTAACGCAGCTCCAGGGGAACGAACGCTCGGTCTGTGATTGCGGGAAGGGGGAGGTTGGTAATGGTGGCGGAGCCCTGAGGGCAGAAACAACAAAGCCCGCACAAGGCGGGTTTCGTTTGGTGGGGCGGGGGATTTGAACTCCCGTCTAATGCCCTGTTTACAAAAGTTTTAGGCAAGAAACTGTCATAGAGCAGTCATTTAAGTGTCCAAACCTTGACTGCAATTTTCGCCATGTTTCGCTGGCGATGCTCAACCGCGCCCATATCCCATTGATCAATATCGGCGACTTGGCTGGTGAGCTTGAAGGGCGAGCCACGGAAAACCTCTCGCTTTTCATCGAAACCGTCATTGCCGAAAGTGCTATTGGCTTTAGAGGACATTATGGCTAGGTTTCCAAGTCGTTTCTGATACGCCCGCGCATCTTCAGAGTCCCAATCAGCTAGCCATTCCGATGAAGGCGTCTGGGGCAGAATATGTTCAAGGTTCACCTTTTGGACATCCTCATTTGGCACCAACTCTCCAGTTGAGCCTGGCAGGCCTAACTCCAGCGTTCTAAGGTAATACCTTGCTAGTGTGGGCTTCGAGATTGATGCTATTGAGAAGGCCTGCTCAAAGGTCGCGTCGGAAGGCAAGTTAGAAAAAGCTGCGATGATCTCCTTGATGGTTGTGAGCTTTCCTTCAGTCACTCCCTTAGCTGCATCGCCGTAAACTCGTTCGAGGGTGCCGCTGCCGGTACCCCCAACAATTTGGTACCGTACTGCAACAGCAACAAGTTTCTTGAAAGCTTCCCCAATCTTCTGCATGGAAAATTTTTCCATTACTGCTAAAAGGAGTGGGCGAACCTGTGTCATTCCAAGAATATTGAATGCTGCTACAGATTCCTTAGTGTTCTGCTGAGCTCGCCAAAGTTCATGATCTGTATTTAAAAGTGCAGCATAGTTTCGGGCTGCATTGCAAAGTTCGGTTGAAAAGCTAAGGGCGAGTTTCTTACTTGTGATTTTTCTTTTAATTACTCCGAATAGTTCTTTTTCCCGAATCAGTCCATATTTTGACATGGCAAAGTGTCGTAGGTAAGTTACGACGAGAGGGTCATCCGAAGCACTTTCCAATGTGGCGACCATAGTTAACCATCGGTCTTTGGTGTCGGAGATTTTATCGCCAGATCGGTGGAATAAATAGTTTTTCAATAGGTCGGAGATTGCTAGCTCTAAGCCACGGTCGTTGAGCGTCTCAAAAATCACGAACGCATTACTATCATCTGGGGCTTGCACGAGAATAATTTTTAAGTTTGTTTCTAAATAGTCCAGCCATTCATGTAAGGTTTCTTCTGAGTCATGAGCCTCTTGGCACAGCTTATCAACGAAGTCTGTTAAATAGTTTGATGCTTTTAGTAGTCTTTTATGCGACTGTCTTTGATATTTTTTCAGATCGATAGTACTACGGTCATCGATCAACTCTTGGTAGAGCTCATCGTCGACTTCGTTTAAGATCAAGCGGGGCTCGCGTTCTTTTGTCTTTCTATCTACGCTTGCCAGGAAGTCATTGCGAATTGAAGTTTCAGCCTCTAAATCGCCGTCAGAGCGAAATCTATCTCTAATTGCGGCTATCAGGAGGCTAACGGTAGTAAGCCGTTGCTGGCCATCTACAACTTCAAATCTTCTGTTTATTGGCCCTGTAGCAACAATCGAGCCGAGAAAATATTCTCGCTCTTTGGATTTGATTGCGTCATTAACATCCATTACTAGCGCTTCAACATGCTCAACTTCCCAAGCGTACGAGCGTTGATATGCTGGAACTCTGAAGCGTTTGGTTTTTAGCGCATTGCTGGTACCGTCGAGATGGATGCTGATTTCTTGCACAGTTGACATGTTTTCAATCCATGATTCTGTCATTCGGAAGCCCTTCGCAACGAGCTGTTGTCATGGGCTAGCGGTGAAGACGGGCTTCGCCTTAGTCCAAGCTAGCTTATCCGTATATGGTGTCCATTTGCCATATTTTCGTGCAATCATGGTTCAATCCGTACGACCCATTTACTTGGCCACCCATATCGAGTGTTCGCCAGCGGGTAGAAGAATTGAGGCATGGATGTGCCGTGTTTGGTACGGGCGCCGGTTCTTTGCACCAGCTTTCTTCCTCAGCAGCACCCACATCGTTTTCCTGATCGGCCCGTCAGCTGTCCAACATTGCCTGCTGGTTTTGGGGTTGAATGGACCGATGTAATGCTCCTTGGTTGGGGGGCCTTGAACGAGTAGTTTCAGTCCACAAACGGGTTTACCTCGATCAACCCCTCGTCTGTCTCGTCGACGAGCGAAGACAGCTTGGGATAGTGCTAGCGTCTTATTGTCGACCTCTTAGAGTGGCAAGCTAGGGCGGTTTGCAGGACTTGCGAAAAAGTGCGGGTCTTGGATAAACGGGCAGGTGCTAATGGTGACCTTTCTGTTGAAGGGGGCGAGCGCACCTGCGAGTCTGAAGCACAGACTGTTCGGGTAGATGCGCCTGCACAAATGCCGTGCAGGCTACCGACGGTTCTACCGAGAGCTTCAAGAGGATCGATAATCTGGAACTGAAGGTGAGGGCTCTGCTGCCGGAGCGACGGCTACGAGCGGGTTCTTGTCGCCTCGATGTCTGGCTGCCAGTGATCACAAGTCACTACAAATACCGTCCTTAAGCTGGCTTAAGCGAGCAAAACAGCCCTATCAGACACAAAAAAGGCACTTGCGATAATCGCTAAGTGCCTGATTTGTACTGCTTGTTTGGTGGAGCCGGGGGATTTGAACCCCCGTCCGCCAGTACTCCGCTGTCGGTACTACATGCGTAGCCGTGTCTATTGAGTTAACCCTCAGCGACCCGACGGGCAGGGTGCTTTGGGCGAGTTGTGTAAGTTTTAGCCGCTTCGTCCACAACGTACTGCACGGCGATTCTGTTCTGTATGACAATCATTTCGGGTTTACAGACATCCCCTGATGATTGCTGGACCCGAAGGTACCAGAAGGAAGGCTAGCGCCGCTTACGCAGCGAGAGCGTATTCCCCGTAGGTTTCGTCATTGGCAACTATAGGAAGTTGCAACAGTGGATTTACGAGTTCTGTTACCAACTCGGCATGCACCTAAAGTTTCGCAACCGGCGTCGAATCCTAAACGGCCCCGAACCTGCTGTGCATTACCAGCAGGTTTGTACAGTCTACGCCAAAATGGCCCGCAAGGCCATCCCGAAGGCGGGGCCTGTTAGCCGCCGCCTTCACCCTTGGCGCTGTTCTGGATGCTCTGGATCGCGCGGGTGGTCAGCGCGATGCATTCCTTGGTGCCTTCCTCGGTGTTTTTCGCCTGAGCCGCCTGGGCTTGTTGCACGGTGGCGTCGATGTTGGCCTGCAGGTCCGCGGCCTGGATGGTGGTCCGTGCATCACGGATGGTTTGCAGGTTCACCTGGCACAGGTCTTCCTGGTTCCCGGCGAAGCTGGGGGAAGCCAGGACCGAAGCGGTGACGAACAGGCCTAACAGTACAGAGCGTTTCATGGGCGTCTCCTTGAACTGAAGGGCCAGGCGCTGCTGGCCATCAGTACGAACTGCCGAGATTTCAGGAAGCTCCCGTTTTCGGGAGCTTGATCGGTGGACTGCGGTGGTTCGCCAGGGTTCTATTTTCTGCCCAGGGTCGCGACTACTGAGTCTGCAGGTGCAAGAAACCTGTAGGCGCTCGCCATGGTCGTTAACGGTATCGCACACTCACTGGCTAACCGCAGTGCTCTCCAGTTCATCGCGAGCAAGCTTCGCTCCTACAGTGGGCGCATACCGATCAGGCTTGCCTGGCCTGGGTCACCCGGTCCACAAGGTACACCAGGCCGTGATAATCGATCCCGCCATGCTGGCTCAGGCCGATTTCACAGGTGCGGCTGGTGGAGATGCCCTCGCTGCAGTACTGCACCGCGTCCTTGAGGCTGCGCAGGGAATGAGCGTTGAGCTCTGGTGTGGTGAACCCTTTATCGCCGGCGAAGCCGCAGCAATGGATGCCTTCCGGGATCACCACGTTGTTGCTGCAACGCCGCGCCAGGTCGATCAGCGCCTGGCTCTCGCCCAGGTGCTGGGTGCTGCAGGTGACATGCACGGCGACCGGCGCTTCCTGCGGGGTGAACTCGAGTTTGTCCATCAAGTGAGTACGGATGAAGCGCACCGGGTCGTAGAGGTCCAGGCGCACATCGCCCAGGTCTTGTACCAGGCGCAGGGTGCAGGGGCTGGTGTCGCAGTAGATCGGGTCGAGGCCGCCGCGGCTGGCGTGGAGCAGGGCGCCGATCAGTTCCTGGCGCTTGTGCTCGGCCTGTTCCGCATAGCCCTTGGAGGCGAACGGCTGGCCGCAGCACAGGCTTTCGACGTTGTCCGGGATCACCACCTGGTAACCGGCTTTTTCCAGCAGGCCGCGGGTCTTGTCGTAGAGCGAGCTTTGCTCCTTGTCCCCGGCCGCCGGGCCCATGACCCGCGACACACAGGCCGCCAGGTAGACCACCCGTGGCCGCTGGTCGCTGACGGCCGGGCTGAAGCGAATGGCCCGTTCTGGCTGCGGCATGGCGCTGGTCCATTGCGGCACCTGGCCCTTGGACAGTTTGGTCAGCGCCGCGGAAACCCTGGCCAGGCGTGGCGCCCCCAGCAGCATCCGCGCGCCGTTGGCCACGTGCAGGGTGAACCGCGCGCCTTGCAAGGTGGTGGCGAAGTGCGAGCCGAGCCAATCGGCCGCCTTGGCGTGAGTGGCGTGCTGGCTGCGCAGCTTCTTCACCAGCTCGCCGGTGTTGATGCCCACCGGGCAGCGCTGGGCGCACAGGCCGGTGGCGGCGCAGGTGTCGATGCCCTGGTACTGATAGGCCGCTTCCAGTTCCGTGGTGTCGACGCCGGCGCGCTTGCGGGCCTGGATATCACGCCAGATCACAATGCGCTGGCGCGGGCTCAGGGTCAGCCCCTTGGACGGGCACACCGGTTCGCAGAAACCACACTCGATGCACTTATCCACAATCTCGTCGGCCGCCGGCAGCGGCTTGAGGTGCTTGAGGTGGATCTGCGGGTCTTCGCTGAGCACCACGTCCGGGTTGAGGATGCCGTTGGGGTCGAGCAGGCGCTTGAGTTGCCACATCAACTGGTAGGCATCGCTGCCCCATTCCAGCTCGACGAAGGGCGCCATATTGCGCCCGGTGCCGTGTTCGGCCTTGAGCGAGCCGCTGAATTCCACCGCCACCAGTTGCGCCACGTCATCCATGAAGGCCTGGTAGCGCGCCACCTCCTCGGCGCTGTTGAAGCCCTGGGTGAAGACGAAATGCAGGTTGCCCTCCAGCGCATGGCCGAACAGGATCGCCTCGTCGTAGCGGTGTTTGTCGAACAGCGCGATCAGGCGATTGACGCCGATGGCCAGCTGTTCCACCGGAAAGGTCACGTCTTCGATGATTACCGTGGTGCCGGTCTTGCGCACCGCGCCGACGGCGGGAAAGGTGTCCTTGCGGATCGCCCAGAGCTTGGCGTTTTCCTTCGGGTCTTCGGTGAAGTTGATCTGCTTCTCCACCGGGAAGGAGGCGAGGGACGCCATGATCTGCGCCAGTTGTTCCTGCAGCAGCGCGGAAGACGCGGCGCGGGACTCGATCAGCAGCGCGCAGGCATTGGCGGACAGTTGCTGGACGAAGGCCGGCATCCCGGGTTTGTCCTGCACCGAGCGCAGGCTGCGGCGGTCCAGCAGTTCCACGGCGGACACCGGTTGGTTTTTCAGTACGGTTACCGCGTTGCAGCAGGTTTCCACATCCGGGAAGACGATCAGCGCCGAGGCTTTGTGCGGGTGGTCGATCACCGTGTCGTAGGTCACCGCGCTGATAAAACCCAGGGTGCCTTCGGAGCCCACCAGCAGGTGGCTGAGGATGTCCAGCGGCTCATCGAAATCCACCAGGGCATTGAGGGACAGGCCGGTGGTGTTTTTCAGCCGGTACTTGTGGCGGATCTTCGCCGCCAGTTCACTGTTGGCGCGGGTCTCGCGGCCGAGGCTGGCCAGGCGTTCCAGCAGCTCGCCGTGGCTGCTGCGAAACGCCGCGACGCTGGCGGCGTCTTCGGTGTCCAGGCGAGTGCCGTCGGCCAGCACCAGGCGCAGGCCGGCCAGGGTGTGGTAGGTGTTTTGCGCGGTGCCGCAGCACATGCCACTGGCATTGTTGGCGACGATGCCGCCGATCTTGCAGGCGTTGATCGAGGCCGGATCGGGGCCGATCTTGCGTCCGAACGGCGCCAGCCAGGCGTTGGCCTGGGCGCCGATCACCCCCGGTTGCAGGCGGATCTGCTGGCCCTGGTCGCGGATCTCGCGGCCATTCCAGTTATCGCCGAGCACCAGCAGCACCGAATCGCTGATGGCCTGCCCCGACAGGCTGGTGCCGGCGGCGCGGAAGGTCACCGGTACGCGGTCGCGCTGGGCCAGCTTGAGCAGGGCCACCACTTCGTCTTCGGACTCGACGCGGATCACCAGTTGCGGAATCAGCCGATAAAAACTCGCATCGGTGCCGAAGGCCAGGGTGGAGAGCGGATCGTCGAAACGCCGCTCCTGGGGGATCAGTTGTTGGGCATCACGTAGAAAAGCCGCCGGTAGACTCATTGGTCCTCCAGAATCAGCACCACCAGGTCTTTCGGGCCGTGGGCGCCGTAGGCCAGGACCTGCTCGATATCGGCGGTCTTCGACGGGCCGGACACCAGCAGCGCGTTGGTCGGCATGCCCTGGGCCCAGGCGTATTCCTGCTGGACCTGATAGAAGTTGTCGCGGATCTCGCTGGCCTTGAGCAGGGCGAAATGCACCGGTGGCACTAGGCTCATCAGCCGCGGTTCTTCGCGGGTCGGCCAGAGGATCAGGCTGCCGGTGGCGGCGATAGCGCCGAGGGTGGTGGTGAGGCTGGCCGGGGTGTCGTTGAACAGCTCGGCTTTCCATTCCTCGACCGGCCGATCATAGGCCTTCAACGTCGGCAGCCCGGGATGCTCGGCCCAGTATTGGCTGACGCGCTGGCCGTGGGGCGTGGTCGGTGCGATCAGCAGGCTCGGCAACTGGCGTTCGCCCAGCAGGCGGGCAAGCAGCGCCGGCCAGTCCTGGGCGGTGGTCTGATGAATCTCGGTGTGCACCGCTTCCATCTGCTTGCGCAGCTGCGGGATGCGTTGTTCCGGTGTGTAGGTATAAGGCTCGGTGACCAGTGCCTCATCGAAGTTATCCACAATCGGCGTGGTGCCGGTCAGGCTGCTGCGCAGCTTGCCGAGGATGTTCTGTTTGGCGCTCATCGACGTTCTCCCTGTTTGGCCAGATGCTCGCGGGCCAGGTCGTGCAAGGACCGGGCGGCGGGTTTCGGTGCGCTGTGGTTTTGCGTCCAGGGGCCGACGTTGCTCGGGGTCAGCGCGCGCAGGCGGGTGGCCGCCAGGCTGAACAGGCGATACAGGGTCGGCGAACTGTTGAGCCTGGCCCAGGCGTTCCAGATAAAACGTTCCTTGCGCGAGTACTTGCTGCCCTGGCCGCGCATCACCTGGTGGGGGCTGTCCGGAGCCTTGACGTTCTCTTCGCGCAGGCGACGCAACAGGCTCGGGATCGGGATCTTCACCGGACACACTTCACCGCAGGCGCCACACAGCGAAGACGCGCTCGGATGGTCCGGCACCTTGGCCAGGCCGACCATGTGCGGGGTGATGATCTTGCCGATGGGGCCGGGGTAGACCTCGCCGTAGGCGTGGCCGCCGATGCGGGTGTAGACCGGGCAATGGTTCATGCAGGCGCCGCAGCGGATGCAGTTCAGGGTTTGGCGCAGTTCGCTGTCGGCGAAGGCCTGGCTGCGACCGTTGTCGAGCAGCACCAGGTGCACTTGCTGCGGGCCGTCCAGCTCATGCTCCTTGCGCGGGCCGGAGATCATGTTGACGTAGGTGGTGATCGGCTGGCCCAGCGCCGAGCGGGTCAGCAGCGACAGCAGTGGCACCACGTCGCGCAGGTTCTCGACGACTTTCTCGATGCCGGTGACGGCGATGTGCACGGGCGGCACCGTGGTCGACATGCGGCCGTTGCCTTCGTTTTCCACCAGCAGCAGGGTGCCGGTCTCGGCCACGGCGAAGTTGACGCCGGAGACGCCGATGTCCGCTTCGAAGAATTTCTGCCGCAGGACCCTGCGACCGATCTGAATGAGTTGGTCAACGTCCTTGGTGTACTCCACGCCAAGTTTGTCGTGGAACAAGGACGCGACCTGACCGGCGTTCTTGTGGATCGCCGGCATGATTATGTGTGAAGGCTTCTCGTGGTCGAGCTGGACGATGAACTCGCCCATGTCCGACTCAAGGCATTCAATGCCTTGTTCAGCGAGGACATGGTTCATCTCCATCTCTTCGCTGACCATCGATTTGCCCTTGATCACTTGCCGCGCCTCGTGAGCCCGGATGATCGAGAGGACGATGCCATTGGCCTCGTCCACCGTTTCCGCCCAGTGCACTGTCACACCGTTGCGGGTCAGGTTCTGTTCAAGCTGCTCGAGCAGGTCGGGCAGCTTGGATAACGCACGGGCCTTGATCGCATTGCCCAGGGCCCGCAGGTGTTCGCGCTCGTGGGCATCGCTGAACGACGCCGCACGTTTGGCCATGAGGGAATCCATGGCGCTGCGAAAGTTGTTTCGCAGTTGTCGGTCACCCAGGGCCTGGTGGGCCCGGGTGCGAAAATCGTCCGACACGGTCAGGGTCGGAATAAGCTCCGGGGCGTTCATGCGGCACCTCCGGTACGCTGCCAGAGGAAGCTGGCCAGGTGTTGGCCACGCAGCGCTTCCCGTTGTTTCTCCAGCGAACCGTTGATGTTCATCAAGCAGCCGCAGTCGGCGCTCAGCACCTGGTGGGCGCCGGATTCCTTCAGCGCGCGGGTCTTGTCCGCGACCATCGCGCCGGAGATGTCCGGCATTCGGACGCTGAAAGTCCCGCCAAAGCCACAGCATTCGCTTTCGTGGTCGTGCTCTACCCGTTCCACGTTGCCCAGTTGTGCCAGCAGCTCACGACCGTGCAGGTGGGTGTTCATCTCGCGCCGTGCCGAGCAGGAAGTGTGCAGCGCCACCTTGATCGGCTCGCCACTGTCCTTGAACTGCACCTTGCATACGTGCAACAGGAACTCCGCCAGCTCGTAGGTGCGTTCGGCCAGGGCCTGCACCTGCTTCAAGGTTTGCGGCTCGTCCTTGAACAAGTCCGCGTAGTGCTCGCGCAGCATGCCCGCGCAGGAACCCGACGGCACCACCACCGGATAGTCGCCGGCGAACAGCGCCAGTTGCGAGCGGGCCACGGTGCGCGCCTGCTCGGTGTAACCCGAGGTGTAGGCCGGTTGTCCGCAGCAGCTTTGCCCTTGCGGGTACTCCACGCGAATGCCTTCGCGTTCGAGCAAGTGAATCGCATCCATCCCGGCTTCGGGATAGAACAGGTCGACCACACAGGTGCCGAACAGGTAGACCCGCGACGGTTTCTCGCTGGGGTACTGGCGCGGTTCGGCCAAGGGCGGTGCGACACGGGTCGCGTTAGGCACGGCGTTGTAAAAAAGCTCGCTCATCAGGCGTGTCTCCGGGTGGTCCCGGTTATCCGTCTGCGGCGGCTGCTGAATATAGAGAGACAAGCTTTCAGCAGCCTTGCAGACCGGGTTGTGAGTTGCAGGCGCCGGGTGGGTGCTCCGGCGCCGGTTCTTTCGGTGTCGCGATCAGTGCACCAGCATGCCGGTGAACCAGTAGGCCTGGGCCAGGGTGATCAGGCCGACGATGGTGGCAAAGAATAGGCTGTGCTTGAGGGTGAAGCGGAACAGGTCCGATTCCTTGCCTACCAGGCCGGTGGCGGCGCAGGCCACGGCGATCGATTGTGGCGAGATCATCTTGCCGGTCACGCCGCCGCTGGTGTTGGCCGCTACCAGCAGGGTGTCGTTGACGCCGATCTGGTGCGCGGTGGTGGCTTGCAGCGAGCTGAACAGGGCGTTGGACGAAGTGTCCGAACCGGTCAGGAACACCCCCAACCAGCCGAGGAACGGCGAGAAGAACGGGAACGCCGCGCCGGTGCCGGCCAGCACCAGGGCCATGGTCGAGGACATGCCGGAGTAGTTGGTGACAAAGGCGAAGGCCAGCACCATGCCGATGGACAGGATTGGCCAGCGCAGTTCGTAGAAGGTCTCTTTCAAAGTGGTCAGACCAGTTTTGAAATTGATCTTCAGTACCAGCATCGAGATCAGCGCGGAGAAGAAAATCGCTGTGCCGGTGGCGGAAATCGGGTCGAGCTTGAACACCGCCGGAATCGCCGTTGGGGTGGCGACGATCGGCGCGCTCTTGATCACCAGCTGATCCAGGTGCGGAATCGCGAAGTTGAATACCCAGCTGTACATCGAGCCGCCGGCGGCGAACATCGCCTTGAACGGCTTGAGCGTCCAGATAGTGACCAGCACGGTGAGAATCAGGAATGGCGACCAGGCCTTGAAGATTTCACCGAAGCTGTAGGGCGAAGGCTGAGTGGTGCGCGGCTGGCCGAAACCGCCGTTGCGCACGGCCGCGGCGCCGACGCTGGCGGTGGCCGCGGCGAACGAACGCTTGGGTTGCCAGACCTTGAGGAACAGCGTCAGGGAAACCAGGCTGGCCAGGGCCGAGGTGATGTCCGGCAGCTCCGGGCCGATGAAGTTCGAGGTGAAGTACTGGGTCACGGCAAAGCTCAGGCCGGCCACCAGCGCCGCGGGCCAGGTCTCTTTGACGCCACGCAGGCCGTCCATCATGAACACCAGCCAGAACGGCACGAACAGCGACAGCAGCGGCAGCTGGCGGCCGGTCATGGCGCCGATCTTGAACGCGTCGATGCCGGTTACCTGGCCAGCCACGATGATCGGGATGCCCAGGGCGCCAAAGGCCACCGGGGCAGTGTTGGCGATCAGGCACAGGCCGGCGGCGTACAGCGGATTGAATCCCAGGCCCACCAGCAGCGCGGCGGTAATGGCGACCGGCGCGCCGAAACCGGCTGCACCTTCGAGGAAGGCCCCGAAGCAGAAACCGATCAGCAGCACCTGCAGGCGCTGGTCGTCGGTGATCGACAGCACGGAGCTGCGGATGACCTCGAACTGGCCGCTCTTGACCGTCAGTTTGTAGAGGAACACGGCGGCGACGATGATCCAGGCGATGGGCCACAGACCGTAGGCAAATCCATAGCCAGCGGCGGCAAGCGCCATGTCGGCGGGCATCTGGAAGGCGAAGATCGCCACCAGAATCGATAGCGCCAGGGTGATGCTGCCGGCGACGTGTCCTTTGAGGCGGAACACGGCCAGAGCCAGGAAGAAGAAGACGATCGGGATGACGGCGGCGAGGGCGGACAGGCCGAGGCTGCCGAGCGGGCTGTAAAGCTGTTGCCAGGTTTGCATATGGGGTGGCCCCTAATTGTTGTTGGTCAGGCACTGGTCAGCGTATTTGGTTAATTGGTAAGACCAATTTACAATCGCTGTTGGCTAGGGTAAAAGCCTTGTGAGCGGTGTGTCAATTTGCCGCCCTAAAACTTTTGTCGAAGGTGTGGTGCAGATGGCATCTGATCCGCTCGCCGACATACGTTCTGATAGGTGCTGGCGCAGCCCCGATAGGCCAGAATAGAGAGCCCGGCGCGCGGTCGGGATCGTGGAGAGTGAGTTATGGGGTTTGATCAGATTCGTCAGCGCCGTTTGTCTGACGATATTGTCGAGCGGCTCGAGGGGATGATCCTCGAGGGCACGCTGAAGTCCGGTGAGCGCCTGCCGGCGGAGCGTGCGTTGGCGGAACAGTTCGGTGTCTCGCGACCGTCGTTGCGCGAGGCGATCCAGAAACTCACGGCCAAGGGCTTGCTGGTCAGTCGCCAGGGTGGCGGCAACTATGTGGTGGAGTCGCTGGGCTCGACCTTCAGCGATCCGCTGCTGCAGTTGTTGGAAAGCAACCCTGAAGCCCAGCGTGACTTGCTGGAGTTTCGTCACACCCTGGAAGCCTCATGCGCCTATTACGCAGCATTGCGTGCCACCGAGGTGGATCGTGAACGGCTCACCGCGGCTTTCGAGGAGCTGCAGGATTGCTATTCCCGGGCCGGGGATGTGAGTCGTGCGGAAGAGGGTGCGGCAGACGCGCAATTTCACCTGGCGATTGCCGAGGCCAGTCACAACGCTGTCTTGCTGCATACCATTCGCGGGCTGTTCGATCTGCTCAAGCGCAACGTGGTGACCAACATTGGCGGCATGTACAAGCAGCGCACCGAAACCCGCGACATGCTGATCAGCCAGCACCGCGATCTGTACCAGGCGATTATCGAAGGACGTGCCGAGCAGGCGCGCGAAGTCTCCAGCCGGCACATTCTGTATGTGCAGGAAGTGCTGGAAGAGGTGCGTCAGGAAGTGCAGCGCGTGGCCCGGGCGGAGCGGCGCAAGGGGATCTAAGTCTTATCGCGAGCAAGCTCGCTCCTACAAAGGGCAGGCTTGCTCGCGATCATGGCATCAAGGCAGAAGGGCGTTACTCTTCCTTGCCCTTGTTGCGCACCGCGCGATGCAGCTCACGATCGGAGTCGCGCTCGCGTTCGGTATGACGCTTGTCGTATTCCTTCTTGCCCTTGCCGAGTGCGATCTCGCATTTGACCATGTGCTTGCTCCAGTAGAGCGACAGGCACACGCAGGCATAACCCTTCTGCTGCACGGCAGCGAACAGCTTCTCCAGCTCGCGCTTGTTGAGCAGCAGTTTGCGCGAGCGCACGGGGTCGGCGATCACATGGGTGCTGGCGGTGGTCAGTGGCGTGAAGTGGCTGCCCAGCAGCCAGGCTTCGCCGTCCTTGAGCAGCACGTAACTGTCGACCAGTTGTGCCTTGCCCGCACGCAGACTCTTTACTTCCCAGCCGGCCAGGACCATGCCAGCCTCGAACCGATGTTCGATGAAGTAATCGTGACGCGCCTTTTTATTTTGCGCGATGGTCCCTGTTGGGTGTTTCTTCTGTTTAGCCATAGGGGCGGCATTATAGGCAGTTGCACGCGTGTCGGCTACGGTGAAGCTGCGTGCTTGAGCAGGTTGAGTGAATCCCGGACAATGCGCCCTCTTTTTTCTCGGTTGGGCGCGTTTTTGATGTCGACGGACAAGGTTTCTGTCCACGGCGGCTGGGCCAGTCGCTGGGTTTTCATACTCGCTGCGACTGGTTCTGCCGTGGGCCTGGGAAGTATCTGGAAATTCCCATATATGGTCGGCGTCTATGGTGGCGGCGCCTTTGTCCTGGTATTTCTCGCCTGCATCGCGCTGATCGGTGTGCCGGTGATGCTGGCGGAAACCCTGATCGGCCGTCGCGCCCGGCAAAGCCCGGCCAATGCCTTGAAGGCGCTGGCCCTGGAGGCCGGGCATTCGGCCAAGTGGTCCTGGGGCGCGTTCGCCGGGATGATCACGGCCTTGTTGATTCTTTCCTTCTACAGCGTCGTGGGTGGTTGGTCGCTGGACTACATCATCGATATGGGCCGTGGTGATTTCCAGGGCGTGACGGCGGATCAGGTCGGCGCCTATTTCGGCACGGTGATTGCCGACCCCTGGCGGCTGACGCTGTGGCACACGCTGTTCATGCTGTTGTCGGCGGCGGTCATCGCCAAGGGCGTGGTGGCCGGGCTTGAGCGCAGCCTGCGGATCATGATGCCGCTGTTGTTCGTGATGCTGCTGATCCTGCTGGGTTACAGCCTGACCACCGGGCATTTCATGGAAGGCGTGCATTTCATGTTCGACTTCAGCACCGACAAGCTGCTCGACGGCCTGTTGCCGGCCATGGGGCATGCGTTCTTTTCCCTGAGCGTCGGCGTCGGTTCCATCATGATCTACGGCGCTTACATGCCGAAGCATTCGTCCATTTCCGGCACTATTGTCGGCGTGGCGCTGCTGGACACCTTCGTTTCGCTGCTGGCGGGGCTGGCGCTGTTCCCGATCGTGTTTGCCGCGGGGTTGAACCCGAGTGAAGGTCCGGGGCTGATGTTTGTCAGTTTGCCTTTTGCCTTTGGTAATGTGGCGTTCGGCCAGCTGATGGGCGTGGTGTTTTTTGTCCTGGTGGCCATTGCCGCCTGGAGCTCGGCGATCTCGCTGCTGGAGCCGATGGTGGCTTACCTGGTGGAGCGGACTCGAATCCGTCGCGGCTGGGTGACATTCTGGCTGGCGTTTACCTGCTGGTTCGTCGGATTGGGAACGGTGTTCTCCTTCAATATCTGGCAGCAGGCCAAGTTTTTCGTGAACGAAGGCGGGGCTTTCCACCTCTACCAATGGGGGGCGGCGGGTGGTCTGGATTTCTTCGGGGGGATCGATTTCTTCACCTCGCGGATCATGTTGCCCTTGGGTGGCCTCTGCTTTGTGGTGTTCGCGGGTTGGGTAATGGGGCGCGAGGCGGTTCGTGATGAGCTGTCGATCCGCAGTCCGCTGCTTTTTGCCCTGACCCTGTTTTTGATGCGCTATGTGGCGCCCATCGGCATTCTTATAGTGTTTGCCGCCCAGTTGTGGAAATGACGCTGACATGACGACACATATTCAACGCTCGGCCCTGTTGCCTTATCCGGCACAGTTTTTGTACGACCTGGTCAACGACGTGGCGCGCTACCCGGAGTTTTTACCCTGGTGCTCGTCGGCCGAGGTGCTGGAGAGCAGTGAGGTGCAGATGCGCGCCAGCCTGGCCGTTGCCAAGGGCGGGCTCAGCCAGCATTTCGTGACGCGCAATACCTTGGTGCCGGGCCAGTCGATCGAGATGAACCTGGAGGAAGGGCCGTTCAACCAGTTGCACGGCGTGTGGATTTTCAAACCGCTGGGTGAGAAGGCCTGCAAGATCAGCCTGGATTTGTCGTTCGACTACGCCGGTCCACTGGTTCGCGCGACCTTGGGGCCTTTGTTCAACCAGGCGGCCAACACCCTGGTCGATGCGTTTTGTCAGCGGGCCAAGCAGTTGCATGCTTGAGCCAATGATTGAAGTCGAGGTGGTGTATGCCGCGGTCGACCGGCAGGTATTGCTCAGTGTTGCGGTGCCAGCGGGGACTACTGTTCGTGCGGCAGTGAAAGGCTGTGGGATAGGCGCGCAATTTCCAGAATTGGATCTGGACAATTGTCCGCTGGGGATCTTTGGCAAAGCGGTTGCGGACCCAGGGAAGCAGCCGGTTCGGGCGGACGACCGCATTGAAATCTACCGCCCGCTGCTGGCTGACCCTAAAGAGGTCCGACGTCTGCGCGCGGCAAAGGCGGCGCAGGCCCGGGCTCGTACTTCAGAGTCCTGAGCAAATCGACAGGCAACAAAAAGCCCGGACTCGCCGGGCTTTTTTATTCCGCCACAAATTATTGCGGCGAGGTGTCCAGAGGTTCTGGCGTTGGCACCGGAACGGTCTCGACGTTGTCGACGTCCTTCTGGATCTGATCGAGCAGAGAGCCAGGCTTGGCCGGTTTTTCCGGTTTTGGCTGCTCGGCGTTTTCAGTAGGGGCGGTCACGGTGGTGCCACTGTCCTTGCCCAGGATGGCTTCGTCACGGCTTACGCCAGGCATGAAGTCACCGGAAAGGCTGACCAGTTGGTCGTTACCGTTGAAGATAACGCTGACGCGCTCCTGCTGGCGTTCACCGCCACCTGGTTGCAGGCTGTACAGATAATCCCAGCGATCGGCGTGGAACGTGTCGGTCAACAGAGGGTTGCCCATGATAAACCGTACTTGCCGGCGGGTCATTCCCGGGCGTAACTGGTCTATCATGTCCTGCGTGACGACATTGCCCTGCTGGATGTCGATTTTGTAAACCCCGGGGAATGAACAACCGGCGAGTGCGAGCAGTCCCACGAAGGTGAAACTGGTTAGCAAGAGCTTGGTGTTTTGCATCGGTGGGCGACTTCCACTATCTTGGCTGGGACAACGTAAACCCCGATCATACCCGCATTAAGAGAAGCTGCGAAGCAGCATCCGCGAGAAAGCTGACCATGGTTGAAAATAGCGAACTACGTAAAGCCGGCCTTAAAGTGACTCTGCCACGGGTCAAAATTCTACAAATGCTCGATTCCGCCGAGCAGCGACACATGAGCGCCGAGGATGTTTACAAGGCGCTGATGGAAGCTGGCGAGGATGTCGGTCTGGCCACGGTTTACCGTGTTCTGACCCAGTTTGAAGCAGCAGGCCTTGTGGTACGCCACAACTTTGATGGCGGTCATGCTGTATTCGAACTGGCTGACGGCGGTCACCATGACCACATGGTCAACGTGGATTCCGGTGAGGTGATCGAATTCTTCGACGAAGAAATCGAGAAGCTTCAGAAGGCGATTGTCGAGAAGCATGGCTTCGAGTTGGTGGATCACAACTTGGTGCTGTACGTACGCACGAAGAAATAAGCATGTCGCGCGGACATAGTCCGCGAAACGATCGAAGGCGACCCAAGGGTCGCCTTCGTGCTTTCTGCTCTTTATTAAAGTGGCAGGGACTCAAGCCTTGGCGGTAACCACCATTTTTTTCGCGTGGGCCAGCGACTCCTTGGTCAGGTCGATGCCGCCCAGCATCCGTGCTACCTCTTCGATCCGCTCGGTCTTGCCCAGTTTGGAAACCGCGGTGTGAGTCGCATCGCTGCCGCGCACCTTGTGCACAAAAAGATGTTGATGGCCCTGGGCTGCCACCTGCGGCAGGTGGGTGACCGTCAATACCTGGCCGCGCTCGCCGAGGCGACGTAGCAGTTGGCCGACGATCTCCGCGGTCGGGCCGCCGATGCCGACGTCCACTTCGTCGAATACCAGGGTCGGGACACGAGAGGTCTGCGCGGTAATCACCTGGATTGCCAGGCTGATCCGCGACAGTTCGCCCCCGGATGCGACTTTAGCCAGGGCCTTGAGCGGCTGGCCGGGGTTGGCGCTGACCAGCAGCTCGACCTGCTCGAGGCCGTTGGGCTGCAGTTCATCGCCGCTGTTGGCGTGCAGTTCGATGGTGAAGCGGCCGCCAGGCATGCCCAGGCGCTGGATTTCCTGTTCGACGGCACTGGCCAGGCTGGTTGCGGCCTGCTGGCGCAGCTCGCTCAGCTCCCTGGCTTTTTCGTGATAGTGCCGGGCAAAGGATTTCAGCTCATCGCCCAGGCGCTCAATGGATTCGTCATTGGCATCCAGGGTTTCGATTTCCTCCAGCAGCTTCTGCTGCATGGCCGCCACCTCGGTGGGCTGGATCCGGTGTTTGCGGGCCAGGGTATAGATGGCATCCAGCCGCTCCTCCAACTGTTGCAGGCGCGCCGGGTCCGCGTCGAAGTGGTCGACGAAGCGGTTCAGTTCGCCGACGGCTTCTTCGACCTGGATCTGCGCGCTGGCCAGCAGGTTGGTGGCTTCCGCCAGGGCGCCGGAGGTGTTGCCGATGCTCGACAGGCGATTGAGGCTCGCTGTCAGGGCGCTGAGGACGTTGCCCGAATCACTTTCGCTGCAATGCTCGACGACCTGCCGGCAGATGCCCAGCAGGCTTTCGGCATTGGTCAGGTTCTTGTGTTCGAGTTCCAGTTGCTCGAGTTCGTTTTCGCCCAGGGCGAGGTTCTCCAGTTCCTCCAGCTGATAGCTGAGGAGCTGGTGGCGAGCCCGCTGCTCGTCCCCGGAATTGGACAGGCGCTCCAGTTCCTGACGGGTCTGGCGCCAGCGCTGGGCTGCCAGCGATACCTGGCGGGCCAGGTCGGTGGCGCCGGCGTATTCGTCGAGCAGGCGGCGGTGGGTATCGGTTTTCAGCAGCGACTGGTGTTCATGCTGGCTGTGGATGTCGATCAGCAGTTCGCCGAGAGCCTTGAGGTCGCCTAGCGGGCAGGGGGAGCCATTGATGTAGCCACGGGAACGGCCTTCGGCGGTGATGACCCGGCGCAGGATGCATGGGCTGTCGTTGTCCAGGTCGCGTTCGGCGAGCCAGGCGCGGGCCTCGGGAATATCTTCCAGGTCGAAGGTGGCGAGAATGTCGGCCTTGTCGGCACCTGGGCGTACTACGCCACTGTCGGCGCGATCACCCAGGGTCAGCCCCAGGGCGTCGAGCATGATCGATTTGCCGGCGCCGGTTTCACCCGTGATGACGCTCATCCCGCGATCCAGTTCCAGATCGAGATGTTCAACGATGGCGTAGTTGTGTACGGACAGGTGCACCAGCATAAAGGCCGCTCCCAGGCTTTAGGTCTGGTTATTTATACAGTGTTTTGTTTTCGACTGACAATGCCCGTCCTTAGCTTGATTCGCTTGCTTGGCGGATTTTTTTATCGCGCGCGGGAATGATTGGTGGCCGGCGTTAGGGAGCGCCCAATGATTTTTGCCGAGGGCGCGGCCCTTGAACCTGGAAAATGCGACCCCATATACCGGGGCAGAAGCGTGAGTTGAGCTCGCGGACGATATTGAAAGGAGAATTTTATGGCTGACGAACAGACGCTAGATACGCAAAATCTCGACGCCAATCAGGCCCCCGAGGCCTCGGGCGAAGATCTGGCGGCTCGTGTGCAAGTGCTCGAAGAGCAGTTGGCTGGCGCTCAGGATCAGGCATTGCGTGTCGCAGCCGATCTGCAGAACGTCCGCCGCCGTGCCGAGCAGGATGTAGAAAAAGCTCACAAATTCGCCCTTGAGCGTTTTGCTGGCGACCTGCTGCCAGTGATCGACAGTCTCGAGCGCGGTCTTGAGTTGTCCAGCCCGGACGACGAAAGCATTCGCCCGATGCGTGAAGGTATCGAACTGACCCTGAAGATGTTCCAGGACACCCTGAAGCGTTATCAGCTGGAAGCGATCGATCCGCATGGCGAACCGTTCAACGCTGAACAGCACCAGGCGATGGCCATGCAGGAAAGTGCTGACGTCGAGCCGAACAGCGTTCTCAAGGTGTTCCAGAAGGGCTATCAGCTCAACGGTCGCCTGCTGCGCCCGGCCATGGTCGTGGTCAGCAAGGCACCCGCACCGGTTTCGCCTTCGATTGACGAGAAGGCTTGAAATCGCGCGCAGGGCCCCCATTTATAGGTCAAGCGTTTAAGTGCTACCGCAGTCGGCCACCACTGCTGCGGCAACAAAATCTAAAGTTTCGGGAGAGTTAACATGGGCAAAATTATCGGTATCGACTTGGGGACTACCAACTCCTGCGTCTCCATTCTTGAAAACGGCAACGTAAAAGTTATCGAAAACGCTGAAGGCGCGCGTACCACGCCGTCCATCATCGCTTACGCCAACGATGGCGAAATCCTGGTTGGCCAGTCGGCCAAGCGTCAGGCCGTGACCAACCCGCACAACACCCTGTACGCGGTGAAGCGTCTGATCGGTCGCCGTTTCGACGAAGAAGTTGTACAGAAAGACATCCAGATGGTCCCTTACAAGATCGTCAAGGCTGACAACAACGACGCCTGGGTTGAAGTGAACGGCCAGAAAATGGCTCCGCCACAGATCTCGGCTGAAATCCTTAAGAAAATGAAGAAGACCGCCGAAGACTACCTCGGCGAGGCCGTGACCGAAGCGGTGATCACCGTTCCGGCCTACTTCAACGACAGCCAGCGCCAGGCGACCAAAGACGCCGGCCGCATCGCGGGCCTGGATGTAAAACGTATCATCAACGAACCTACCGCGGCCGCTCTGGCTTACGGCATGGACAAGGCCAAGGGCGATCACACCGTGATCGTTTATGACCTGGGTGGCGGTACCTTCGACGTATCCGTGATCGAAATCGCTGAAGTCGATGGCGAGCACCAGTTCGAAGTACTGGCAACCAACGGTGACACCTTCCTCGGTGGTGAAGACTTCGACATCCGTCTGATCGACTACCTCGTGGACGAGTTCAAGAAAGAAAGCGGCATGAACCTCAAGGGTGACCCGCTGGCCATGCAGCGCCTGAAAGAAGCCGCTGAAAAAGCCAAGATCGAGCTGTCCTCGAGCCAGCAGACCGACGTCAACCTGCCGTACATCACTGCAGATGCCACCGGTCCTAAGCACCTGAACGTGAAGATCTCCCGCGCCAAGCTGGAATCGCTGGTCGAAGACCTGGTTCAGCGCACCATCGAACCTTGCCGCATCGCCATGAAAGACGCTGGTATCGACGTCAGCAAGATCGACGACGTGATCCTGGTTGGCGGTCAGACCCGCATGCCGCTGGTGCAGAAGCTGGTGACCGATTTCTTCGGTAAAGAAGCACGCAAGGACGTGAACCCGGACGAAGCCGTTGCCATGGGTGCTGCCATCCAGGGCGCGGTACTGGCCGGTGACGTGAAAGACGTACTGCTGCTGGACGTCAGCCCGCTGACCCTGGGTATCGAAACCATGGGTGGCGTGATGACCGCGCTGATCGAGAAAAACACCACGATTCCTACCAAGAAATCGCAAGTGTTCTCGACTGCCGACGACAACCAGGGCGCAGTGACCATTCACGTGCTGCAGGGCGAGCGTAAGCAAGCCGCGCAGAACAAGTCCCTGGGCAAGTTCGACCTGGCCGAGATTCCACCAGCTCCACGTGGCGTGCCGCAAATCGAAGTGACCTTCGACATCGACGCCAACGGCATCCTGCACGTAGGTGCGAAAGACAAGGCGACCGGCAAGACCCAGTCGATCGTGATCAAGGCCAACTCCGGTCTGTCCGAGGAAGAAATTCAGCAGATGGTTCGTGATGCTGAAGTCAACGCCGAAGAAGACCGCAAGTTCGAAGAGCTGGCCAGCGCGCGCAACCAAGGCGATGCCCTGGTTCACTCGACTCGCAAGATGATCGCTGATGCGGGCGACAAAGTGACTGCTGAAGAGAAGGCTGCGATCGAAGCTGCCGTGGTTGCCCTTGAAGCTGCTATCAAAGGCGACGACAAGGCTGCTATCGACGCGAAGGTCGAAGAGCTGTCGAAAGTGTCCGCTCCGGTCGCTCAGAAGATGTACGCCGAGCAGGCTCAGCCGGCAGAAGGCGCAGCTTCGCAGGGTGAATCGGCCGAGAAAGCCGACGACGTCGTCGACGCTGAGTTCGAAGAAGTAAAAGACCACAAGTAAGACTGCTTGTTGGTCGGCCGGTTGACTGCCTTTGTGCGGTGACTGGTAGGATGTCGCCGCGCGGGAGCTTGCTCCCGCGTTGGCGTGTCTGGAGCAAGCGAATTTTTTACGGCGTGCGGCTCTTTTCGCGCGCTGGCGGTACGGTCGGAAATGCTCCTGCTTTCCGTTCGGGATTACCGCAGTTGTCGGCCAGTCTGTTGGTCGTCTATCCAAGACCAGGATCGTTGAATTGACGTGAGTTGGGTCCGGGCCTGTATTGGGGCTCAACGAGTTTGACGAGGCTCAGGAGAGCGTTGTCGAACGTCCTTAAGAGTGCGAAGACTTATGGCAAAGCGTGACTATTACGAAGTATTGGGTGTGGAGCGAGGCTCGAGCGAAGCCGACCTGAAAAAGGCTTACCGCCGCCTGGCGATGAAGCACCACCCGGACCGTAATCCCGGCGACAAAGCGTCGGAAGATATGTTCAAGGAGGCCAACGAGGCCTACGAAGTATTGTCTGACTCGAGCAAGCGCGCGGCTTATGACCAATATGGTCATGCCGGTGTCGATCCGAGCATGGGTGGCGGTGGCGCCGGTTTCGGTGGCCAGAATTTCTCCGACATCTTTGGCGATGTCTTCAGTGATTTCTTTGGTGGCGGTCGCGGCGGCTCCCGTGGCGGGGCTCAGCGTGGCAGCGACTTGCGCTACACCCTGGAGCTGAACCTGGAAGAGGCGGTGCGCGGCACCACCGTGAATATCCGCGTTCCGACGCTGGTCAACTGCAAGCCTTGCGACGGCTCGGGCGCCAAGAAAGGCTCCTCGCCTGTGACCTGTCCGACCTGTGGCGGTATCGGCCAGGTGCGCATGCAGCAGGGCTTCTTCTCGGTGCAGCAGACCTGCCCGCGTTGCCATGGCCAGGGCAAGATCATTTCCGATCCGTGCGATTCCTGTCATGGCGAAGGTCGCGTCGAAGAGTACAAGACGCTGTCGGTGAAGGTGCCGGCGGGTGTCGATACCGGCGACCGCATTCGTCTGTCCGGCGAAGGAGAGGCGGGGACCCAGGGCGGCCCTACGGGCGACCTGTATGTGGTGATCAATGTGCGTGAGCACTCGATCTTCCAGCGCGACGGCAAGCATCTGTTCTGTGAAGTGCCTATCAGCTTCGTTGACGCGGCGCTGGGCGGCGAGCTGGAAATCCCGACGCTGGATGGCCGGGTCAAGCTGAAGATCCCTGAGGGCACCCAGACCGGCAAGCAGTTCCGTGTGCGCGGCAAGGGTGTGGCTCCGGTGCGTGGTGGCGGTGCTGGCGACTTGATGTGCCGGGTTGCGGTGGAAACGCCGGTGAACCTGAGTCGTCGTCAGCGTGAATTGCTCGAAGAGTTGCGTGGTTCCCTGGCGGACGACAATACCCACTCGCCGAAAACCACTGGCTGGTTCGAAGGCGTGAAGCGCTTCTTCGGCGACCTGTAAGGAGCGAAGCATGCGACGTATAGCTGTAATGGGCGCCGCAGGGCGCATGGGTAAGAACCTGGTGGAGGCCGTGCAACAGCGCTCGCCGCTCTCCGGGCTTACCGCGGCGATCGTGCGGCCTGGCAGTTCGTTGGTCGGTGCCGATGCTGGCGAGCTGGCATCGCTGGGGCGCATCGGTGTGCCGATGTCCGACAGCCTGGAAAAGGTTGCCGATGAGTTCGATGTGTTGATCGATTTCACACTGCCGGAAGTGATGCTGAAGAACCTGGCGTTCTGCCGCAAGGCAGGCAAGGCCATGGTGATCGGTACCACGGGCTTGGGCGCCAAGGAAAAGCAGGTGCTGGCCGAGGCGGGCAAGGATATTCCGATCGTGTTCGCCGCCAACTTCAGCGTTGGCGTCAATCTGTCGCTGAAGCTGCTCGACATGGCAGCCCGTGTGCTGGGCGATGATGCAGACATCGAAATCATCGAGGCGCATCACCGGCACAAGATCGACGCGCCTTCGGGAACCGCTCTGCGCATGGGCGAGGTGATTGCCGATGCGCTGGGGCGTGATCTGCAGAAGGTCGCGGTGTATGGCCGTGAAGGCCATACCGGCGCTCGTGAGCGTGAAACCATTGGTTTCGCCACGGTCCGGGGTGGTGATGTGGTGGGCGATCACACGGTGTTGTTCGCTGCTGAGGGCGAGCGTCTGGAGATCACCCACAAGGCCTCCAGTCGCATGACTTTCGCCAAGGGTGCAGTACGTGCTGCGTTGTGGCTGGATGGTCGTCCGGCGGGTCTTTATGACATGCAGGATGTGCTGGATCTGCGTTGAGATGCATCCAAAACAGGGCCAGGCTTCGCGCTTGAGCCCTGTTTTACCCCGCTAAGCGATGTTCTGTCGCATTCCTCTGCCTTTAAGGCTCTTTAGCGGTGGACCGAAAAAGCCTTTTTCTGTAAGCTACAGCTTTAGTGTGTCCACTAAAAGCGCGCAGAATAATTCGGTGAAGAAGCGGGGTGACGTGTCCATACGTCACTCCGCTTTTTTACAACCTGCGATCGCCCTTTCAGGCTTTATTTACGGGAGGTCTTCTTGACTAAGCCAGCCATACTCGCCCTTGCTGATGGCAGCATTTTTCGCGGCGAAGCCATTGGAGCCGACGGTCAAACCGTTGGTGAGGTGGTGTTTAACACCGCAATGACCGGCTATCAGGAAATCCTTACCGATCCTTCCTACGCCCAACAGATCGTTACCCTGACTTACCCGCATATCGGCAATACCGGCACCACGCCGGAAGACGCCGAGTCCGATCGTGTCTGGTCGGCCGGTCTGGTGATTCGCGACCTGCCACTGGTTGCGAGCAACTGGCGTAACACCCTGTCCCTGTCCGACTACCTGAAAGCCAACAACGTTGTGGCGATCGCTGGTATCGACACCCGTCGCCTGACGCGCATCCTGCGCGAGAAAGGCGCGCAGAACGGCTGCATCATGGCTGGCGACAACATCTCCGACGAAGCGGCGATTGCCGCAGCGCGCGGCTTCCCTGGCCTGAAAGGCATGGATCTGGCGAAGGTCGTCAGCACCAAGGAAAGCTACGAGTGGCGCTCCAGTGTCTGGAGCCTGAAGACCGACAGTCATCCGACCATCGAGGCTTCCGAGCTGCCGTACCACGTGGTTGCCTACGACTACGGCGTCAAGCTGAACATCCTGCGCATGCTGGTCGAGCGCGGTTGCCGCGTGACCGTAGTGCCTGCGCAAACTCCGGCCAGCGACGTCCTGGCACTCAAGCCTGACGGCGTGTTCCTGTCCAACGGCCCTGGCGACCCCGAGCCTTGCGATTACGCCATCCAGGCGATCAAGGACGTGCTGGAAACCGAGATCCCGGTCTTCGGTATCTGCCTGGGCCACCAACTGCTGGCACTGGCCTCCGGCGCCAAGACGGTGAAGATGGGGCACGGCCACCACGGTGCCAACCACCCGGTCCAGGACCTGGACAGCGGTGTAGTGATGATCACCAGCCAGAACCACGGTTTTGCGGTGGACGAAGCCACCCTGCCAGGCAACGTGCGGGCGATCCACAAATCGCTGTTCGACGGTACCTTGCAAGGCATCGAACGTACCGACAAGAGCGCATTCAGCTTCCAGGGCCACCCTGAAGCGAGCCCGGGCCCGAACGATGTGGCGCCGCTGTTCGATCGTTTCATCAACGAGATGGCCAAGCGACGCTGAGTGCTCGCCCCTGAAGGTGGCCCCGGTCTCGGCGGCCCCTTCAGCGCTTCAGAGATTTGATCAAGACGGCTTGCCGACTGACCTGCGGATTTGAGTGACAACCCATGCCAAAACGTACAGACATTAAAAGCATCCTGATTCTCGGCGCTGGCCCGATCGTGATCGGCCAGGCTTGCGAATTTGACTACTCCGGCGCCCAGGCCTGCAAGGCCCTGCGCGAAGAGGGTTACCGGGTCATCCTGGTGAACTCGAACCCGGCGACCATCATGACCGACCCGGCCATGGCCGACGCCACCTACATCGAGCCGATCAAGTGGCAGACCGTTGCCAAGATCATCGAGAAAGAGCGTCCGGACGCTCTGCTGCCGACCATGGGTGGCCAGACTGCGTTGAACTGCGCCCTGGACCTGGAGCGTGAAGGCGTTCTGGAGAAGTTCGGCGTGGAAATGATCGGCGCCAATGCCGACACCATCGACAAGGCCGAAGACCGTTCGCGCTTCGACACCGCGATGAAGGCGATCGGCCTGGAGTGCCCGCGCTCCGGTATCGCCCACAGCATGGACGAGGCCAATGCGGTCCTCGAGAAGCTGGGCTTCCCGTGCATCATCCGCCCGTCCTTCACCATGGGTGGCACCGGTGGTGGCATTGCTTACAACCGTGAAGAGTTCGAAGAAATCTGCGCCCGTGGTCTGGACCTGTCGCCGACCAAGGAACTGCTGATCGACGAATCGCTGATCGGCTGGAAAGAATACGAGATGGAGGTGGTCCGCGATAAGAAGGACAACTGCATCATCGTTTGCTCGATCGAAAACTTCGACCCGATGGGCGTGCACACCGGTGACTCGATCACCGTGGCTCCTGCGCAAACCCTGACCGATAAGGAATACCAGATACTGCGTAACGCCTCCCTGGCGGTACTGCGTGAGATCGGCGTGGAAACCGGTGGCTCCAACGTCCAGTTCGGCATCTGCCCGAACACTGGCCGTATGGTGGTGATCGAGATGAACCCGCGGGTATCCCGTTCTTCGGCCCTGGCTTCGAAAGCCACCGGCTTCCCGATCGCCAAGGTCGCCGCCAAGCTGGCCGTGGGTTACACCCTGGACGAGCTGTCGAACGACATCACCGGTGGCAAGACCCCAGCGTCCTTCGAGCCGTCCATCGACTACGTCGTGACCAAGCTGCCACGCTTCGCCTTCGAAAAATTCGCCAAGGCCGATGCCCGCCTGACCACTCAGATGAAGTCGGTGGGTGAGGTGATGGCCATCGGCCGGACCTTCCAGGAATCCCTGCAGAAAGCACTGCGTGGCCTGGAAGTGGGTGTCTGCGGTCTGGATCCGAAGCTCGACCTGAGCAACCCGGAAAGCATGAACGTGCTCAAGCGCGAGCTGACCGTGCCGGGCGCCGAGCGTATCTGGTACGTGGCTGATGCGTTCCGTGCCGGCATGACCGTCGAGCAGATCTTCGGCATGAACATGATCGACCCTTGGTTCCTGGTGCAGATCGAAGATCTGATCAAGGAAGAGGAGAAGGTCAAGACTCTGGGCCTGTCGGCCATCGACCGCGACCTGATGTTCCGCCTCAAGCGCAAAGGTTTCTCCGACCAGCGTCTGGCCAAGCTGCTGGGCGTGACCGAGAAGAACCTGCGTACCCACCGCCACAAGCTGGAAGTGTTCCCGGTCTACAAGCGCGTCGACACCTGCGCAGCCGAGTTCGCCACCGATACCGCCTACCTGTACTCGACCTATGAGGAAGAGTGCGAGGCTGCACCTTCGGGGCGCGACAAGATCATGATCCTGGGTGGCGGTCCGAACCGTATCGGCCAGGGCATCGAGTTCGACTACTGCTGCGTGCACGCGGCACTGGCGCTGCGTGACGATGGTTACGAAACCATCATGGTCAACTGCAACCCGGAAACCGTTTCCACTGACTACGACACCTCCGATCGCCTGTACTTCGAGCCAGTGACCCTGGAAGACGTACTGGAAATCGTCCGCGTCGAGAAGCCAAAAGGTGTGATTGTCCAGTACGGCGGCCAGACTCCGCTGAAACTGGCGCGTGCCCTGGAAGCGGCCGGCGTGCCGATCATCGGTACCAGCCCTGACGCCATCGACCGTGCCGAAGACCGCGAACGTTTCCAGCAGATGGTCGAGCGCCTGAACCTGCGTCAGCCGCCAAACGCCACCGTGCGCAGCGAAGACGAAGCGATTCGTGCCGCGGCCAAGATCGGCTACCCGCTGGTGGTGCGTCCGTCCTATGTGCTGGGCGGCCGGGCGATGGAAATCGTTTACGAAGAAGAAGAGCTCAAGCGCTACCTGCGTGAAGCGGTGCAAGTATCCAACGACAGTCCAGTGCTGCTGGACCACTTCCTCAACTGCGCCATCGAGATGGACGTGGATGCGGTCTGCGACGGCAAGGATGTGGTGATCGGCGCGATCATGCAGCACATCGAACAGGCTGGCGTGCACTCCGGTGACTCCGCTTGCTCGCTGCCGCCGTACTCGCTGCCTGCGCACATCCAGGACGAGATGCGCGAACAGGTCAAGAAGATGGCCCTGGAGCTGGGTGTGGTCGGCCTGATGAACGTGCAGCTGGCCCTGCAGGGTGAGCAGATCTACGTTATCGAAGTGAACCCGCGTGCTTCCCGTACCGTGCCGTTCGTTTCCAAGTGCATCGGTGTCTCCCTGGCGATGATCGCCGCGCGCGTCATGGCGGGTAAGACCCTGAAAGAGCTGGGCTTCACCAAGGAAATCATTCCTAACTTCTACAGCGTCAAGGAAGCGGTGTTCCCGTTCGCCAAATTCCCGGGTGTCGATCCGATCCTCGGCCCAGAGATGAAGTCGACCGGCGAAGTGATGGGTGTCGGTGACACCTTCGGCGAAGCCTTCGCCAAGGCCCAGATGGGCGCTAGCGAAGTGCTGCCGACTGGTGGTACCGCGTTCATCAGCGTGCGTGACGACGACAAGCCGCTGGTTGCGGGTGTGGCTCGTGATCTGATCAACTTGGGCTTCGAAGTGGTCGCTACTGCCGGTACTGCCAAGCTGATCGAGGCGGCAGGCCTGAAGGTGCGCCGTGTGAACAAGGTGACTGAAGGTCGTCCGCACGTGGTCGACATGATCAAGAATGACGAAGTCACGCTGATCATCAACACCACCGAAGGTCGTCAGTCGATCGCTGACTCTTATTCCATTCGTCGTAACGCCTTGCAGCACAAGATCTACTGCACCACCACCATTGCTGCGGGCGAGGCCATCTGTGAGGCGCTCAAGTTCGGTCCGGAAAAGACCGTGCGTCGCTTGCAGGATCTACATGCAGGATTGAAGGCATGAATAAATACCCAATGACCGTCCAGGGTTCCAAGGCCCTGGAAGAAGAGTTGACGTTCCTAAGCAAGGTCGAGCGGCCACGCTTGAGTCAGGCCATCGGTGAGGCTCGAGAACTCGGTGACCTCAAGGAAAACGCTGAATACCATGCTGCCCGCGAGGAGCAGGGAATGGTTGAAGCGCGCATCCGTGATATTGAAGGTCGCCTGCAAAACTCAGTTGTCATCGATGTGACGAGCATTCCTCATACAGGCAAGGTGATTTTCGGCACTACCGTCGAAATCGCCAACGTCGAAACCGATGAGAGCGTCACTTACCAGATCGTTGGTGAGGATGAGGCTGATATCAAGCTCGGAAAGATCTCTGTAGGTTCGCCCATTGCCCGTGCCTTGATCGCCAAGGAAGAGGGTGATGTGGTTGCCGTTAAAACGCCTAGCGGCGTGATCGAGTATGAGATTGTCGAAGTCCGCCACGTCTGAACGAGGGCGCCTGCTGAATGCAGGCGCCATGCTTTGGCAACTGACTCAGATGTTGTGGGTCGGTGGTGTGTGGTTGTTGCATGTCGGCTTGTTGCCGGTGCTGGGCCAGATTGGCCTGGCACCGCTGCTGATCGAAGAGATCGGTAATGTGCTGAATGCGCTGCTGGTTGGTTTTTCAGCGGTATGCATCGTTCTTCAGGTGCTGGTATTGGTACGTGCTGAAGGGCTGGCGAGCCTGTGGCGGGATATGCGAGGGCAGCTGCTGTTGGTGGCGTTATGTGCGTGCACGATGTATTTCGTGGTGCGCTTCGGGCTGTCGGATGTCGAGCGCTGGCAGCTGTTCAGCTATCTTGTCTTGGCTTTTTCCGGTCTGGTGCTGGTATTGCAGCCGGTGCCTGGGTGGAGTGGCAGGGCGCGCGAAGCACGCCCTTGACCCCTGTCGACGTCAGTGGAAGCGATGGACGTTGGACAGTTGCTTGTTTACCTTGGCGTTCTTGCGATAAATCAACGCCATTTTGCCGATGACCTGCACCAGATCCGCTTTGCCGGCCTTGCACAGTTCTGCAATGGCTTCCAGGCGGGATTCGCGTTCGAGGATGTTGAGCTTGATCTTGATCAGCTCATGATCGCTCAAGGCGCGTTCAAGTTCGGCCAACACACCTTCGGTCAAACCGTTGTCAGCCACAGTCAATACTGGTTTCAGATGGTGGCCAATGGATTTGTACTGTTTCTTCTGCTCTTGAGTGAGCGGCATAATCTGACCCCTGCGTCTGATCTTGTAAAAAGCGGCGGCCAGTTTACCCGAGCGCGTCCGGGACCGCCCAGTTAATCACGACCCGTTTTATTTTTTGAGGTGGCCCGTGGCCCGTTCCAAGACAAGCCATAACTGGCTGAAAGAGCACTTCAACGACCCATTCGTCAAAATGGCGCAAAAAGATGGGTACCGTTCGCGTGCCAGCTACAAGCTGCTGGAAATCCAGGAAAAGGATCGCCTGATCCGTCCTGGAATGAGTGTTATCGATCTGGGCGCGGCACCAGGGGGTTGGTCGCAGGTGACCAGTCGTCTGATCGGCGGGCAGGGGCGACTGATCGCTTCCGACATTCTGGAAATGGATAGCATCCCTGATGTCACCTTCATTCAGGGAGACTTCACCGAAGATGCAGTGTTGGCTCAAATCCTCGAGGCGGTCGGAAATTCCCAGGTTGACCTTGTGATTTCCGATATGGCCCCCAATATGAGTGGTACGCCCGCCGTAGATATGCCGCGGGCGATGTTTCTGTGCGAGTTGGCACTTGATTTGGCGGGGCGGGTTCTGCGTCCCGGTGGCGACTTCCTGATAAAGATTTTCCAGGGAGAAGGTTTCGACGAATACCACAAGAACGTTCGCAAGATGTTCGACAAGGTGGTGATGCGTAAACCGAGTTCTTCCCGTGATCGTTCTCGCGAGCAGTATCTGCTGGGACGTGGCTTTCGCGGGCGTATCGAGTAAAGGTTGTTTTTGACCGGGTTGATAGTTTTTTCGTATTTCGCCCCGGGGGCTTAAGCGAATATTGTGTAATCTGGGTTTCACAAAGGGTTACAGACAGCGCCTGCCAGAGCTGTAGGTAATGTAGTAAGTTAGGTCGGTGAATATCATGCGAAGCGCGCGCCAGCAGCGGAGCTTGCTTCAGAGGGTAGTTAATTGAACGATATGGCAAAGAATCTGATCCTGTGGTTGATCATCGCGGCTGTCCTGGTGACGGTGATGAACAACTTCTCCAGCCCTAACGAGCCGCAGACCCTCAACTATTCCGACTTTATCCAGCAAGTTAAGGATGGCAAGGTCGAGCGCGTAGCCGTTGATGGTTATGTGATTACCGGCAAGCGCAACGATGGCGATAGCTTCAAGACCATTCGTCCTGCGATTCAGGACAACGGCCTGATCGGTGATCTGGTGGATAACCACGTGGTCGTCGAAGGCAAGCAGCCTGAGCAGCAAAGCATCTGGACCCAACTGCTGGTCGCCAGCTTCCCGATCCTGGTGATCATCGCCGTCTTCATGTTCTTCATGCGGCAGATGCAGGGTGGTGCTGGTGGCAAGGGCGGGCCGATGAGCTTCGGCAAGAGCAAGGCGCGCCTGTTGTCCGAAGATCAAGTGAAAACCACATTGGCGGATGTCGCGGGTTGCGACGAGGCCAAGGAAGAAGTGGGTGAACTGGTTGAGTTTCTCCGCGATCCGGGCAAGTTCCAGCGCCTGGGCGGTCGTATTCCTCGCGGTGTGTTGATGGTTGGCCCGCCGGGTACCGGTAAGACTTTGCTGGCCAAGGCCATTGCTGGTGAAGCCAAGGTTCCGTTCTTCACCATCTCCGGTTCCGACTTCGTCGAAATGTTCGTTGGGGTGGGTGCCAGTCGCGTTCGCGATATGTTCGAGCAGGCCAAGAAACATGCCCCGTGCATCATCTTTATCGACGAGATCGATGCCGTTGGTCGCCATCGTGGTGCCGGCATGGGTGGTGGTCATGATGAGCGCGAACAGACTCTCAACCAGCTGCTGGTAGAGATGGATGGCTTTGAAATGAACGACGGCATCATTGTTATTGCCGCCACCAACCGTCCTGATGTGCTTGACCCGGCGCTGCTGCGTCCAGGCCGCTTTGACCGTCAAGTTGTGGTTGGTTTGCCGGATATCCGTGGCCGCGAGCAGATTCTGAAAGTTCACATGCGTAAAGTACCGATGGGTGAAGATGTCGCGCCGGCCGTGATTGCCCGTGGTACGCCCGGCTTCTCTGGCGCCGACCTGGCCAACCTGGTGAACGAGGCGTCGCTTTTCGCTGCCCGTAGCGGCAAGCGCATCGTCGAAATGAAAGAGTTCGAGCTGGCAAAAGACAAGATCATGATGGGTGCGGAGCGCAAATCCATGGTCATGTCCGAGAAGGAAAAGCAGAACACGGCTTATCACGAGGCAGGTCACGCCATTGTCGGTCGCGTAGTGCCTGAGCATGATCCGGTCTACAAGGTTTCGATCATCCCGCGTGGTCGGGCTCTGGGTGTAACCATGTTCCTGCCGGAAGAGGATCGCTACAGTCTGTCCAAGCGTGCGCTGATCAGTCAGATCTGTTCGCTGTACGGCGGTCGTATCGCGGAAGAAATGACGTTGGGCTTTGACGGTGTAACTACCGGAGCTTCCAACGACATCATGCGCGCCAGTCAGATTGCGCGGAACATGGTGACCAAGTGGGGGCTTTCCGAAAAACTGGGTCCGTTGATGTACGCCGAAGAAGAGGGCGAGGTCTTTCTGGGGCGCAGTGCTGGTAGCCAGCATGCAAGCCTGTCTGCGGAAACCGCCAAGCTGATCGACTCCGAAGTTCGTAGCATCATCGACCAGTGTTATGGCACCGCCAAGCAGATCCTCACGGATAACCGCGACAAGCTGGATGCGATGGCCGATGCCTTGATGAAGTATGAAACCATCGATGCCGAGCAGATCGACGACATCATGGCTGGTCGTACCCCTCGCGAGCCTCGCGATTGGGAGGGCGGCTCGGGTACCACGCCTCCGGTGGTGCAGAACGAACGTCCAGAGACACCGATCGGCGGCCCGGCTGCTGACCACTAAGGTTTGAAATGACTTCTATGTCGTCCTCGACCCGGTTGCCTTGCGGCAACCGGGTTCTTGATTTGGCCCATACGCATGTCATGGGCATTCTTAATGTAACTCCCGACTCCTTCTCCGATGGTGGCCGTTTCAGTCAGCTTGATGCTGCCTTGCGCCATGCCGAAGGTATGGTGCTGGCGGGCGCGACGCTCATCGATGTGGGGGGCGAGTCCACTCGTCCTGGTGCGCGGGCGGTATCGCCGCTTGAAGAGCTTGAGCGGGTAGCGCCTATCGTCGAACGCATCCATCGTGAACTGGATGTCATTATTTCGGTCGATACATCCACGCCTGCTGTCATGCGCGAAACTGCGCGCCTGGGTGCGGGGTTGATCAATGATGTCCGTTCGTTGCGACGGGATGGTGCGCTGGATGCGGCGGCGGCTACAGGCTTACCGGTTTGCCTTATGCATATGCTCGGTGAGCCAGGCGATATGCAGGACAATCCGCAGTATCGGGATGTAACCAAGGAGGTGGGTGAGTTCCTGGCTGAGCGTATGGCTCAGTGCGTTGCAGTGGGTATTGGGCCGGAACGGATCATTCTGGATCCAGGTTTTGGTTTCGCGAAGACCCTGCAGCACAACTTGACCCTGTTCAAGCATATGGACGCCCTGCATGCCCTTGGTCGACCTCTGCTGGTCGGAGTTTCACGAAAGAGCATGATAGGTCAGGCATTGAACCGTCCTGTCGGAGAGCGCCTGTATGGCGGGCTGGCTCTTGCTGCTCTGGCAATGTCCAAAGGCGCAAAGATCCTGCGGGTCCATGATGTGGCCGAGACGCTGGATGTCGTGCGGATGATTACAGCTGTGGAATCAGCCGAATAAGAATGATGGAGCACTTATGAGCAAGAAATACTTTGGCACCGACGGCATTCGCGGTCGTGTGGGTGTGTACCCTATTACCCCTGATTTCATGCTCAAGCTGGGTTGGGCCGCGGGTATGGCTTTCCGTAGCATGGGCGCCTGCCGCGTGTTGGTGGGCAAAGACACGCGTATTTCCGGTTACATGTTCGAGTCCGCGCTTGAAGCGGGCCTGTCCGCTGCCGGTGCGGATGTGATGCTGCTGGGGCCGATGCCCACTCCTGCTATCGCCTACCTGACCCGCACTTTCCATGCCGAAGCGGGGATCGTGATCAGTGCGTCGCATAATCCTCACGATGACAACGGAATCAAGTTCTTCTCGGGTGAAGGCACCAAGCTCCCGGATGAAGTCGAGTTGATGATCGAAGAGTTGCTGGATGCGCCGATGACTGTGGTGGAGTCCAGCAAGCTGGGTAAGGTATCGCGCATCAATGACGCCTCGGGCCGTTACATTGAATTCTGTAAGAGCAGCGTTCCTTCCAGTACCAGCTTTGCGGGTCTGAAGATTGTTGTCGATTGTGCCCATGGTGCGACCTACAAGGTAGCGCCAAGTGTTTTCCGTGAGTTGGGCGCTGAAGTAGTGGTGCTCTCCGCACAGCCTAACGGTCTGAACATCAACGACAATTGCGGCTCGACCCACATGGGGCAGTTACAGGCGGCGATATTGGCCGAGCACGCCGATCTGGGTATCGCCTTCGATGGCGATGGCGACCGGGTGTTGATGGTCGACCATACAGGCGCCATCGTCGACGGCGACGAACTTCTGTTCATCATTGCCCGAGACCTGCATGCGCGTAACAAACTGCAGGGCGGTGTGGTTGGTACCTTGATGAGCAATCTAGGTCTCGAGCTGGCCTTGGCTGATCTGGGTATTCCATTCGTGCGCGCCAATGTCGGTGACCGTTATGTCATTGCCGAGCTGCTTGAGCGCCAATGGCTGGTAGGCGGTGAAAACTCCGGCCATATCGTGTGCTTCCAGCACACCACTACGGGTGATGCGATCATTGCCGCCCTGCAGGTGCTGATGGCACTGAAGCGGCGTGATGAAGGCTTGGCACAGTCGCGTCAGGCGCTGCGCAAATGTCCGCAGATTCTGATCAATGTCCGTTTTGGCGGTGGTGCCAATCCTGTCGAGCATCCGGCTGTGAAAGAGGCCTGCGCGCGCGTCACTACCGCGATGGCTGGGCGTGGGCGGGTGTTACTGCGCAAGTCGGGCACCGAGCCTTTGGTTCGCGTCATGGTCGAGGGCGATGATGAAGCCCAGGTCCGTGGCTATGCTGACGAACTGGCAAAACTGGTTGCGGAAGTTTCTGCCTGATTTCGGCTTGCCAGTGTTGATGCGGTTGGGTAACATCTGCGCCCACTTTGACCGACGAGGTACAGCATGCGTCGCCCTATGGTAGCTGGTAACTGGAAAATGCACGGTACCCGCGCCAGCGTCGCTGAGCTGATCAATGGCCTGCGTCATCTGGCCTTGCCTAGCGGTGTTGATGTCGCGGTATTCCCGCCTTGCTTGTATATCAATCAAGTGATTGATGGCTTGAAAGGCAAGTCGATTTCGGTCGGCGCGCAGAATTCTGCGGTGGAGCCCATGCAAGGTGCGCTGACAGGGGAGATTGCTCCGAGTCAGCTGGTGGATGCAGGTTGTTCCCTGGTGTTGGTTGGGCATTCCGAGCGTCGCCTGATGATGGGTGAGCGTGACGGTACGCTGAATCGCAAATTCGCAGCAGCACAGGCTTGTGGCTTGAAGCCGGTCTTGTGTGTAGGGGAAACCCTCGAGCAGCGCGAAGCCGGGAAGACTCTTGAAGTTGTCGGGCGTCAGCTGGGCAGCATCATCGAAGAGTTGGGTGTTGGCGCGTTTGCCAATGCCGTTATCGCTTACGAGCCGGTCTGGGCCATTGGTACCGGGCTGACTGCTTCGCCGCAACAGGCCCAGGATGTGCACGCAGCCATTCGGGCGCAGTTGGCGGCAGAGAATTCTGAAGTGGCACGAGGTGTGCGGCTTCTATACGGCGGCAGCGTGAAGGCGGCCAATGCGGTCGAACTGTTCGGCATGCCGGATATCGATGGGGGGCTCATTGGTGGAGCTTCCCTGAATGCAGATGAGTTCGGTGCGATTTGTCGCGCCGCGGGAAACTGAAAAAATGCTGGAAACAGTCGTAGTCGTTTTTCATCTGCTGGGTGCGCTGGGCGTAGTAGCTCTGGTATTGCTGCAGCAGGGTAAAGGTGCGGACGCTGGCGCGTCTTTCGGAGCAGGTGCTTCAAATACTGTGTTCGGAAGCCAAGGTTCCTCTACCTTTCTTAGTAAGTTTACTGCTATACTTGCCGCAGGTTTTTTCATAACCAGCTTAGGGTTAGGTTACTTTGCTAAAGAGAAAGCTCATGAGCTGACTCAAGTAGGTTTGCCAGATCCAGCGGTGCTTGAAGCGCCAAAGCAAAAACCGGCTTCTGATGATGTCCCGGTGCTCCAAGAGCAAAAGTCGGCAACCAATGCGACTGACGTACCTCCAGCTCAAGAGCAGAAGTAAGAAGAGTTTCACGCAGTAACGTAGTCTATGCCGAGGTGGTGGAATTGGTAGACACGCAACCTTGAGGTGGTTGTGCCCATAGGGTGTAGGGGTTCGAGTCCCCTTCTCGGTACCAATTATCAGGAGAGCCCGCTGTTGCGGGCTTTCTTGTAGGTGGAAGGTTGCATTGACCCAAAAAGGGATCGGTCGTATACTTCCGCCCCAGCTTTGTCGCGGGGTGGAGCAGTCTGGTAGCTCGTCGGGCTCATAACCCGAAGGTCGTCGGTTCAAATCCGGCCCCCGCAACCAGTTTTAGCGGAGCCCCTTTTCAGGGGCTTTTTGTTAGCTGGACACTTTATAACGCCGCTATTCAACGGCGTTTCCGGGATGGGCGCTTCGCCCATTTTTTATTTGCACAAGCATGCACGAGGGGGTTCAGGTGTCGAGCAAGCTAGAACAGTTGCAGGCCTTGTTGGCCCCGGTGGTCGTGGCCCTTGGCTATGAATGCTGGGGTATCGAGTTTTCGGCTCAAGGTCGCCACTCACTGTTGCGCGTTTATATCGATAAAGAAGGCGGTGTGTTGGTGGACGACTGTGCCATCGTCAGCCGTCAGATCAGCGGCGTTCTGGATGTCGAAGATCCGATTTCCGTTGAATACACCCTTGAAGTTTCCTCTCCTGGCATGGAACGCCCGCTGTTCACCCTTGAACAGTTTGCCAAGTATGTCGGTGAACAAGTGAAGATCAAGCTGCGCTCGCCTTTTGAAGGCCGGCGTAATTTTCAGGGCCTTCTCCGCGGGGTGGAGGAGCAGGACGTCGTGGTGCAGGTGGAAGACCACGAGTTCCTGTTGCCGATCGACATGATCGACAAGGCCCACATAATTCCCAGTTTTGACTGAGACGCGGATCCCGCGGATCCAATGGCTTGCGAAAGGCGAGGCGTACGATGAGCAAAGAAGTACTGCTGGTTGTTGAGTCGGTATCCAATGAAAAGGGTGTACCGGCAAGCGTAATTTTTGAAGCGCTGGAGCTGGCTCTGGCCACTGCTACCAAAAAGCGTTTCGAGGACGAAGTCGATCTGCGTGTGGAAATCAATCGCCACACCGGTGCTTACGAGACTTTCCGTCGCTGGACGGTAGTCGAGGAAGCCGATCTGGACGATCCGGCTGTGGAAACCTGGCCGAGCAAGGTCCAGGAAACCCATCCGGGCGCGAAAGTCGGTGATGTCGTCGAGGAAAAGATCGAGTCGATCGAATTCGGCCGCATTGCTGCGCAGACCGCCAAACAGGTCATCGTGCAGAAAGTCCGCGAAGCCGAGCGTGCTCAAGTCGTTGACGCTTACCGCGAGCGCTTGGGTGAAATCATCTCCGGCACCGTGAAAAAAGTGACCCGCGACAACGTGATCGTCGACCTGGGTAACAACGCTGAAGCGCTGTTGGCCCGTGAAGACATCATTTCCCGCGAGACTTTCCGTGTTGGCGTGCGTCTTCGTGCGCTGCTCAAGGAAATCCGCACCGAGAACCGTGGCCCGCAGCTGATCCTGTCGCGCACCGCGCCGGAAATGCTGATCGAGCTGTTCCGCATCGAAGTGCCGGAAATCGCCGAAGGCCTGATCGAAGTCATGGCTGCCTCCCGTGATCCGGGTTCGCGCGCCAAGATTGCGGTCCGTTCCAAAGACAAGCGCATTGACCCTCAGGGCGCGTGCATTGGCATGCGCGGTTCGCGTGTCCAGGCCGTTTCCGGTGAGTTGGGCGGTGAGCGTGTGGATATCGTCCTGTGGGACGACAACCCGGCGCAGTTCGTGATCAACGCCATGTCGCCGGCTGAAGTCGCGGCAATTATCGTCGACGAAGATGCCCATGCCATGGACATCGCCGTTGGCGCAGACAATCTGGCTCAGGCCATCGGTCGCGGTGGTCAGAACGTGCGTCTGGCCAGCCAGTTGACTGGCTGGACCCTGAACGTGATGACCGAATCGGACATCCAGGCTAAGCAGCAAGCTGAAACCGGCGACATCCTGCGCAACTTTATCGACGAGCTGGAAGTCGACGAAGAGCTGGCACAGGTGCTGGTTGATGAAGGCTTCACCAGCCTGGAAGAGATTGCCTACGTACCGTTGGAAGAAATGCTCAACATCGACGGCTTTGACGAAGACATCGTCAACGAGCTCCGCGCTCGTGCCAAGGATCGCTTGTTGACTAAAGCCATCGCTACTGAGGAAAAGCTGGCAGACGCCCATCCGGCCGAAGACCTGCTCTCGCTTGAGGGTATGGACAAGGATTTGGCGATGGAACTGGCGGTGCGCGGCGTAATTACCCGCGAAGACCTGGCCGAGCAGTCTATTGACGACCTGCTCGACATCGACGGCATTGACGATGATCGTGCCGGCAAGTTGATCATGGCCGCCCGAGCCCATTGGTTCGAGTAATAGGCGCGGCCTGAGGAGAGAAGTGCATGACGCAAGTCACGGTGAAACAACTGGCCGATGAGGTCAAAACACCGGTAGAGCGCCTGTTGCAGCAGATGCGTGAGGCAGGTCTGCCGCACACCGCCGCCGAGGAACATGTGACCGACAGTGAGAAGCAATCGTTGCTGACTCACTTGAAGAGCAGCCACAAGGCGAAAGTGGAAGAACCGCGCAAGATCACGTTGCAGCGTAAAACCACCAGCACCCTGCGTGTGGCCGGCAGCAAAAGCATCAGCGTTGAAGTACGCAAGAAGAAAGTCTTCGTACAGCGCAGCCCGGAAGAAATCGAAGCCGAGCGCCAGCGTGAACTGGAAGAACGTCGCGCAGTAGAAAATGCTGCACGTCAGAAGGCTGAAGAAGAAGCCAAGCGTCGCGCCGAAGAAGAAGCGCGTCGCCAGCCTGCTGCTGCGCAACCTGCTGCCGTTGAAGCGGTTGCCGCACCTGCGGTGGTTGCCGAGCCGATTGTTGAAGATGTTCCTGTTGTCGCTCCAGCGCCGGTCGCTGAAGTGCGCAAGAAGGACGAGCAGCGTCGCCCGGACAAGAGCCGTAACGACGACAACCGTCGTGGTGGCGATGGCGAGCGTAAAAACGCTCCGCATCGTGCTTCCGTCAAGGAAAAAGCTCCGGCTCCACGCGTTGCCCCACGTACCACCGACGAAGAAAGCGATGGCTTCCGTCGTGGTGGTCGCGGCAAGGCCAAGCTGAAGAAACGCAATGCTCACGGTTTCCAGAGCCCAACCGGCCCGGTCGTGCGTGAAGTGAAGATCGGCGAAACCATCACTGTTGGCGATCTCGCCCAGCAGATGTCGGTCAAGGCTGCCGAAATCATCAAGTTCATGTTCAAGCTGGGCACCCCGGCCACCATCAACCAGGTACTGGACCAGGAAACTGCCCAGCTGGTTGCTGAAGAACTGGGCCACAAAGTGACCCTGATCAGCGACACCGCCCTGGAAGATTCCCTGGCCGAGTCCCTGAAGTTCGAAGGTGAAGCGGTTCCTCGTGCGCCAGTAGTGACCGTAATGGGTCACGTTGACCACGGTAAGACCTCGCTGCTCGACTACATCCGTCGTGCCAAGGTAGCGGCTGGCGAAGCCGGCGGCATCACCCAGCACATCGGTGCGTACCACGTTGAAACCGAACGCGGCATGGTTACCTTCCTCGATACCCCTGGTCACGCCGCGTTTACCGCCATGCGTGCTCGTGGTGCCAAGGCGACCGACATCGTGATCCTGGTGGTTGCAGCGGACGATGGCGTGATGCCGCAGACCGTTGAAGCCGTTCAGCACGCTCAGGCGGCTGGCGTACCTCTGGTGGTTGCAGTGAACAAGATCGACAAGCCGGGTGCCGACCTTGATCGCATCCGTAGCGAATTGTCGGTTCACGGCGTGACTTCCGAAGACTGGGGTGGCGATACCCCATTCGTTCCGGTTTCCGCGAAGATGGGTACCGGCGTCGACGAATTGCTCGAAGCCGTACTGCTGCAGGCCGAAGTGCTCGAACTGACCGCCACTCCTTCGGCTCCTGGCCGTGGTGTCGTGGTTGAATCGCGTCTCGACAAGGGTCGTGGCCCGGTGGCGACCGTACTGGTTCAGGACGGTACCCTGCGTCAAGGCGACATGGTGCTGGTCGGCTCGAACTATGGCCGCGTGCGCGCCATGCTCGACGAGAACGGCAAGCCGATCAAGGAAGCAGGTCCGGCCATTCCGGTCGAGATCCTCGGCCTGGACGGTACCCCGGACGCTGGCGACGAGATGAGCGTGGTTGCCGACGAGAAGAAAGCCCGTGAAGTGGCTCTGTTCCGTCAAGGCAAGTTCCGCGAAGTCAAACTGGCTCGCGCTCACGCCGGCAAGCTGGAAAACATCTTCGAAAGCATGGGCCAGGAAGAGAAGAAGACGCTCAACATCGTCCTCAAATCCGACGTCCGTGGTTCGCTGGAAGCCCTGCAAGGCGCTCTGAACGGCCTGGGTAACGACGAAGTGCAAGTGCGCGTAGTCGGCGGCGGCGTCGGTGGTATCACCGAAAGCGACGCCAACCTGGCCCTGGCTTCCAACGCTGTACTGTTCGGCTTCAACGTGCGTGCCGATGCCGGTGCTCGCAAGATCGTCGAGCAGGAAGGTCTGGATATGCGTTATTACAACGTGATCTACGACATCATCGAAGACGTCAAGAAAGCCCTGACCGGTATGCTGGGCAGCGACGTTCGGGAGAACATCCTGGGTGTTGCCGAGGTTCGTGACGTGTTCCGTTCGCCGAAGTTCGGCGCGATCGCCGGTTGCATGGTGATCGAGGGTGTCGTTCACCGTAACCGTCCAATCCGTGTACTGCGTGAAGACATCGTTATCTTCGAAGGCGAGCTGGAATCCCTGCGCCGCTTCAAGGATGACGCTTCCGAAGTGCGTGCCGGCATGGAATGCGGTATCGGCGTGAAGAGCTACAACGACGTCAAAGTCGGCGACAAGATCGAAGTCTTCGAGAAGGTTCAGGTTGCTCGCAGCCTCTAACTCGCGCACTTCAAGAGCCATGGTGGCCAGTTGCATGCAAATGCACGGCGCATCGTCCGGACTCTAAACGCAACGCCCGGTCTGGCTTCTGTCAGGCCGGGCGTTTGCCGCTTTCAGACCTTGCGGGTTTCACCGCGAGGCAGCAACAGGTAACAAGACATGGCAAAAGAATACAGCCGCACCCAACGTATCGGCGACCAGATGCAGCGTGAGCTCGCTCAGCTGATCCGTCGTGAAGTCAAAGATCCGCGCGTCGGCCTGGTCACCATCACCGCCGTTGAAGTCAGCCGTGATGTCGGTCACGCCAAGATCTTCATCACCGTGATGGGCCAGGACAACGCTGACGATATCGCTCAGAGCATCAAGGTGCTCAATTCGGCCGCCGGCTTCCTGCGTATGCAGCTGGCTCGCGAGATGAAGTTGCGCAGCGTTCCACAGCTGCACTTCCACTACGACGAAAGCGTCGTGCGGGGTGCGCATCTGTCGGCCCTGATCGAGCGCGCCGTGGCCGAAGACAGCCAGCACGCCGCTACACCCGAAGACGCCAAGGAGTAAGCGGTGGCTCAGGTCAAGCGTATCCGTCGTAACGTCAGCGGTATCATCCTGCTCGACAAGCCGCTGGGGTTCACCTCCAACGCGGCGCTGCAGAAAGTCCGCTGGTTGCTCAACGCCGAGAAGGCCGGGCATACCGGCAGCCTCGATCCTCTGGCCACCGGCGTGTTGCCGTTGTGCTTTGGCGAGGCGACCAAGTTCTCGCAATACCTGCTCGATTCCGACAAGGGTTACGAAACCCTGATGCAGTTGGGCAAGACCACCACCACGGCCGATGCCGAGGGTGAAGTCCTGCAGACTCGCGAAGTGACCGTTGGTCGCGCCGATATTGAAGCGGTGCTGCCGGAATTTCGTGGGCAAATCAGCCAGATACCGCCGATGTACTCGGCCCTCAAGCGTGATGGCCAGCCACTTTACAAGCTGGCCCGTGCAGGCGAAGTGGTGGAGCGCGAAGCGCGTTCTGTTACTATTGCGCGCTTGGAATTACTGGCCTTTGAAGGCGATACTGCGCGGCTAGCGGTGGACTGCAGCAAAGGCACCTATATCCGCACCCTGGTGGAGGATATCGGTGAGAAGCTGGGTTGTGGTGCATACGTCGCGGAACTGCGTCGCACCCAGGCCGGCCCTTTCAGTCTGGCCCAGACCGTCACGCTGGAAGAGCTTGAAGCGGTACATGCCGAAGGCGGCAACGAAGCGGTGGATCGCTTCCTGATGCCATCGGACAGCGGCCTGCTGGATTGGCCGCTGCTGCAGTTCTCCGAACACAGCGCGTTCTACTGGCTCAACGGCCAGCCGGTACGGGCTCCCGATGCACCGAAGTTCGGTATGGTGCGGGTACAGGATCATAACGGTCGCTTTATCGGTATCGGTGAAGTGAGCGAAGACGGGCGCATCGCGCCGCGTCGACTGATTCGGTCGGAATGACCGGAACCAGCCTGTGTAACAGCAGGCTGGAGAGGGTGGCTGTTAACAGGCACGGTCACAGCTCATTTATAGATACGGGGATTTGTCCCTGGCCTGTTGGTGGCGTTTCTCGAAACGCTGCCTTTTGAGAGGAAAGCCAAATGGCACTCAGCGTTGAAGAAAAAGCTCAAATCGTAACCGACTACCAGCAAGCTGTTGGTGACACTGGTTCGCCAGAAGTGCAAGTTGCACTGCTGACCGCCAACATCAACAAACTGCAAGGTCACTTCAAGGCCAACGGTAAAGACCACCACTCCCGTCGTGGTCTGATCCGCATGGTTAACCAGCGTCGTAAGCTGCTGGACTACCTGAAAGGCAAAGACCTGAGCCGTTACAGCGCTCTGATCGGTCGCCTGGGTCTGCGTCGCTAATCAGCGATTGCGCTAGAGGTTGGTTGTTTGCCGTGCGTCAGTGGGTTTCCCGCAGGCGCATGGCAGGCTCCCAGCCTCAAGTTTTATCTGGACCGTAGTTTTACCTGGACAATCAGGCCGGGCCGATTCCCGGAGTTGCCCAAGAATTTCGCAAGAAACCAGTTCCCCCAAGAGCCACAAAGAAGGTAGGACACCGTGAACCCGGTAATCAAAAAATTCCAGTTCGGTCAGTCGACCGTTACCCTCGAGACTGGCCGTATCGCCCGTCAGGCCTCCGGCGCAGTATTGGTCACCGTTGACGACGACGTCAGCGTATTGGTGACCGTGGTTGGCGCCAAACAAGCCGATCCAGGCAAGGGTTTCTTCCCTCTGTCTGTTCACTACCAGGAAAAGACTTACGCTGCCGGTAAGATCCCTGGCGGTTTCTTCAAGCGTGAAGGCCGTCCTTCCGAGAAAGAAACCCTGACCTCGCGTCTGATCGACCGCCCGATCCGCCCTCTGTTCCCAGAAGGCTTCATGAACGAAGTGCAGGTTGTCTGCACCGTGGTTTCCACCAGCAAGAAGACCGATCCGGATATCGCTGCGATGATCGGTACCTCGGCTGCGCTGGCGATTTCCGGCATTCCTTTCGATGGTCCGATCGGTGCTGCCCGCGTTGCTTTCCATGAAAGCACCGGCTACCTGCTGAACCCGACTTACGAGCAGCTTCAGGCATCTAGTCTGGACATGGTCGTAGCCGGTACCGAAGAAGCGGTACTGATGGTTGAATCGGAAGCCAAAGAGCTGACCGAAGACCAGATGCTGGGCGCCGTACTGTTCGCCCACGATGAATTCCAGGCCGTTATCCAGGCCGTCAAAGAGCTGGCTGCCGAAGCCGCCAAGCCAACTTGGGACTGGGCTCCGGCTCCAGAAGCCACCGACCTGCTGGGCGCTATCCGCTCCGAGTTCGGCGAAGCGATCTCCCAGGCTTACACCATCACCGTCAAGGCCGACCGTTATGCACGCCTGGGCGAGCTGAAAGACCAGGTCGTCGCCAAGCTGTCCGGCGAAGAAGGCCAGCCTTCCGCCGGCGACGTCAAAGCCGCTTTCGGTGAAATCGAATACCGCACCGTTCGCGAAAACATCGTCAACGGCAAGCCACGTATCGACGGCCGCGACACCCGCACCGTACGTCCGCTGAACATCGAAGTCGGCGTTCTGCCGAAGACCCACGGTTCGGCCCTGTTCACCCGTGGCGAGACTCAGGCCCTGGTCGTCGCGACCCTGGGTACTGCCCGTGACGCACAGCTGCTGGACACCCTGGAAGGCGAGAAGAAAGACCCCTTCATGCTGCACTACAACTTCCCTCCGTTCTCGGTGGGCGAGTGTGGTCGCATGGGTGGCGCTGGTCGTCGTGAAATCGGTCACGGCCGTCTGGCCCGTCGTTCGGTTCAGGCCATGCTGCCAGCCGCCGACGTGTTCCCCTACACCATCCGCGTGGTATCGGAAATCACCGAGTCCAACGGTTCCAGCTCCATGGCTTCCGTGTGCGGTGCTTCCCTGGCACTGATGGATGCTGGCGTGCCGATGAAGGCACCGGTTGCCGGTATCGCCATGGGCCTGGTCAAGGAAGGCGAGAAATTCGCCGTCCTGACCGACATCTTGGGTGACGAAGACCACCTGGGCGACATGGACTTCAAGGTAGCCGGTACCGCCAAAGGCGTCACCGCGCTGCAGATGGACATCAAGATCAAGGGCATCACCGAAGAAATCATGGAGATCGCCCTGGGCCAGGCCCTGGAAGCTCGCCTGAACATCCTCGGCCAGATGAACCAGATCATTGGCCAGTCGCGTACCGAACTGTCGGCCAACGCTCCGACCATGATCGCGATGAAGATCGACACCGACAAAATCCGTGATGTCATCGGTAAAGGCGGCGCGACCATCCGTGCGATCTGCGAAGAGACCAAGGCTTCGATCGACATCGAAGACGACGGCTCGATCAAGATCTTCGGCGAAACCAAGGAAGCCGCAGAAGCTGCGCGTCAGCGCGTTCTGGGTATCACCGCGGAAGCCGAGATCGGCAAGATCTACGTTGGCAAGGTTGAGCGCATCGTCGACTTCGGCGCATTCGTCAACATCCTGCCTGGCAAGGACGGTCTGGTTCACATCTCCATGTTGAGCGATGCTCGCGTCGAGAAAGTGACCGACATCCTGAAAGAAGGTCAGGAAGTGGAAGTGCTGGTGCTGGACGTGGACAACCGCGGCCGTATCAAGCTGTCCATCAAAGACGTGGCAGCAGCCAAGGCTTCGGGCGTTTAAGACCCCTGACGCTGTAAGCTGAACAAGCAGACGCCCCGACTGGTTCGGGGCGTTTTGCTATGTGGCGTTTGTGCCTTGCTCCCTGCCGGGCGGGTGACATGGCAAAACCCCGGTCCCGGTGCTAGGTTTAGCCCAGCGCCCGTGTAGCTCAGCCGGTAGAGCAGCGCACTCGTAACGCGAAGGTCGCAGGTTCGATTCCTGTCTCGGGCACCAGTCAGCCGTTTCAAACAATCCATGAATGCCTGTCAGATACCTACAAAGCCCGCCCAGTGCGGGCTTTGTCGTTTCTGGTGTTCGTGATGTGTGCCCGGGCGATTGATGGATGTCCCGGCTCCGCCAGGAAACCTGCTCAAGCCTTGCCAAGGGCCCCGGCCAGCCAGTCGCAGAAGCTGCGGGTGAGGGCATCGCCTTCGCTGTCGCGGTGCACCAGCCAGCTCCAGTTCGGGCCGCGTACGGTCTGCTCCGCCAGCGCCACCAGCAGCCCCTGATCTCGGGCGCGGCCGGCCAGCAGCTGGCTGACCAGGGCTATCCCCAAACCTTGGCTGGCGGCGTCCAGCAACAGGCCGGGGTCGGAGAAGTTCAGCCCCTGGCTGTGCTGGCCGACGTCGATGCCGCCCTGTACCTGCCAATGGCTCCAGTCCATCTCGCGCTCGCCGTGCAGGGTGGTGCGCGCGTCCGCTGCCTGTTCCAGCAAGGCGGGATGGCAGGCCGGGTACAGGCGGTCTTCCAGCAACACGCGAAAGCTGCATTCGGCCTGGGCGCTGAGGTCGTCGCGCACGGCGATGTCGATGGTCTGGGTGGCCATGTCGGGTGTTTCGTCGGTGGTCAGCAGCCACAGGTCAACCTGCGGATGAAGCCGATGAAAGTCCGCCAGGCGCGGCACCAGCCAGTGGCGGGCAAAGGCCGGGGTGGTGTTGACCACCAGTTGATTGGGTTTGCGGTACTGGTCCAGGCGGCGGATGCCCACGGCCAGTTGTTGCAACAGCGACTGGGTGGTGCTGAGCAGGTCGAAGCCGGCATCGGTCAAGGCCACGCTGCGGCCGTTGCGGAAGAACAGCGGCTGTTCGAGGAAACTTTCCAGGCTGCGAATCTGCTGGCTGATGGCCGACTGGGTGAGGTGCAGCTCTTCGGCGGCCTTGTGGAAGCTGCCCAGGCGGGCGGCGGCCTCGAAGCCGCGCAGGGCATTCAGGGGTGGCCAGTGTTTAAGCATGATTGATAAGCCCAGCTAATCAGAATTCGACAAAATCTATCGTTTGTTCGGTCGTTTTTACAGGCCTAGCATACAAGTCATGGCCGCGGTCGCGGTTTTCAGTGATAACAAAATCTTAACTGAAGGTACTTGTATGCAATTCAACGATGCGCAGAACGGCTGGTTCATGCCCGCCGAATGGGTACAGCACGCCGCCACCTGGATGGCTTTTCCCCATAACCAGGCCCTGTGGGAAAACAGCTGGGGCGTGACCCTGGCCGAGGTGCAGGTCGACTTTGCCCGTGTGGCCAACGCTATCGCCCGTTTCGAACCGGTGAAGATGGTGGTTGACCCCTGCGCAGTGGCGCGAGCCCGTGAGTTGTGTGGAGCGAATATCGAGCTGGTCGAGCTGGCGATCAACGACAGCTGGTGCCGCGACTCCGGTCCGAGTTTCGTCTGCCATCCGCGTCTGGGCACGGCTGGAGTCAACTGGCGCTTCAACGCCTGGGGCGGCAAGTCCGCCTGCGACCTGGATCAAAGCCTGGCGCGGCGCATCCTCGACAACCTCGGCCTGCAATGCTTCAACACATTGCTGACCAACGAAGGCGGCGCGATTCATGTGGACGGGCAGGGCACCCTGATCACCACCGAATCGGTACTGCTCAACGGCAACCGCAATCCCGCCATGAGCAAGGCCGAGATGGAGGAGATCTTCGCGCGCCTGCTGGGCGTGAAGAAAACCATCTGGCTGCCCGGCGATCCCGACTACGTGACCGGCGACATGACCGACGGTCACGTCGACGGCGTCTGCGCCTTCGCCCGGCCCGGTGTGCTGCTGGTGGACGCGACCCGGGATTCATCTTCGGTGTACGCCGAGGTCGTGCGCGAGAACCGCCGCGCGCTGGAACTGGCCACCGATGCCCAGGGACGCCGCTTCGAAATGCTCGAACTCTTCGAAGCCAGCGATGCCGTGGATCAGGAGGCCGAGGTGTTCTGCGCGTCTTACACCAATTTCTACATCGCCAATGGCGCGATCATCATGCCGGCCTACGGTATCGGTGCCGATGACGAGGCGGCGGCGACCCTGCGCCTGGCTTTCCCCGGGCGTGAGGTGGTGCCGGTACGGATCAACCAGCTGGCCCACGGCGGCGGTGGCGTGCATTGCATCACCCAGCAGCAACCGGCCTGGCCGCTGAAGGGGTAATGCCATGACTCATTTGACCGTCGCCACCACCCAGTTCGCCTGCAGCTGGAACCTGGAGGACAACCTCGACCAGGCCGAGCAACTGGTGCGGGAAGCCGCCGCCAAGGGCGCGCAATTGATCCTCCTGCAGGAGCTGTTCGCCACCCCGTACTTCTGCATCGAGCAGGACCACAAGCACCTGGCCCTGGCGCAGGAATATGGCAAAAGCGCCGTACTCCGGCGCTTCGCCGACCTCGCCCGGGAACTGGGCGTGGTGCTGCCGCTGAGCTGGTTTGAGCGTGCCGGCAACGCCTTCTTCAACTCGCTGGCGGTGGCCGATGCCGACGGCCGCCTGCTTGGCGTCTACCGCAAGACCCACATCCCCAACGCCATCGGCTACCAGGAGAAGGAGTACTTCAGCCCCGGCGATACCGGCTTCCGTGTCTGGGACACCGCTTTCGGCCGCATAGGCGTGGGCATCTGCTGGGACCAGTGGTTCCCCGAGACCGCCCGCTGCCTGGCCTTGATGGGCGCGCAGGTGCTGCTCTATCCCACCGCCATCGGCTCCGAGCCGGGCGCCGCCGGGCTGGACTCGCGCGACCACTGGCAACTGACCCAGCGTGGCCACGCGGCCGCCAACATCCTGCCGGTGATAGCGGCCAACCGTGTCGGGCAAGAGACGGCAACCACCGATCCGCAGTTGCGGATGAGTTTCTACGGCTCGTCCTTCATCACTGATCACAAGGGCAAGCTGCTGGCCGAGGCTGACCGTGACACTACGGGCGTGCTGGTACAGCGGCTGGATCTTGCGGCCATGGCCGAGGAACGCCTGAGCTGGGGCATCTACCGGGATCGCCGCCCGGAAATGTACGGCCCGCTGCTGGGCCTGGACGGTTGCCGAACCCATGAACACTGGTCGCGCCAGGGAGCCTGAAGATGAATCTCATCAAGAAACTGTCGATGTTGGCATTGGGCCTTGGCCTGGGTTGTTCGCAGTTCGCCGTCCAGGCCGAGGACAAGGTCCTGCGCCTGTACAACTGGGCGGACTACTTCGCCCCGCAGACCCTGGCTGCCTTCACTCACGAGACCGGTATCCAGGTCATCTACGACGTGATGGACAGCAGCGAGACGCTGGAAGCCAAGATGATGTCCGGCCACAGTGGTTATGACCTGATCTTTCCCGGCGACACCGTGGCCGAACGCCTGATGCGCGCCAGTGCCCTGCAGAAGCTCGACCAGGGCAAGCTCGAGCACCTGGATGACATCGAGCCCGGCTTGCGCACGTTGCAGGCCCGGTATCCACACTCGCGGAATGCCACCGTGCCCTACACCTGGGGCACCATCGGCCTGACCTGGAACCAGGCGATGATCGACAAGCGTCTGAATAATGCGCCAGTGAACAGCCTGGATATGATCTTCAAGCCCGAGGTCGCGGCGAAGTTCGCCGACTGCGGTATCTCCATGATCGACTCGCCCGACGAAGTGCTGGCCGTGGTGCTCAACTACCTGGGCCACGACCCGCGCAGCAGCAAGCCGGACGAACTGGCCGAGGCGGTGGCGCTGCTCAAGGGCATCAAGCCGTACATCCGCAAGTTCCAGTCGCAGCCGGTGACCCAGCTGGTCAATGGCGACATCTGCCTGTCCCTCGGCTACAGCGGCGACATGACCCAGGCCCAGCGTACCGCCGACGAGGCCGGCAAGGGGACGCGCTTCCAATACCGTATTCCGCGGGAGGGCACCACGGTGTGGATGGACACCATGGCCATCCCGGCCGATGCCCGCCACCCGGAATACGCCTATGCGCTGATCAACTTCATCATGCGCCCGCAGAACATGGCGGCGATCAGCAACGCCACCGGCTATCCCACCTCCAGCGCCAAGGCCAGGCCGATGGTGGCGGCCGACATGCGCAATAATCCGGATATCTATGTGGACGCGGCCACCTATGGGCGGCTGATCCCCGGCAAGGACATTGCGCAGCGCGACATGCGGGCGCGAATGCGCGCCTGGACCACCTTCAAGACCAGCCTTCACGACTGAAGCCAGCAACCGCCAGAGCAGGGCGGGCACCCGGCAGCCGGGTGGCCACGCCCTTCGAGATTCACTCAACAGAGAACACCTCATGCCTACACGTCGTGACTTCATCAAGCAACTGATGGCGGCCAGCGGAGTCGGTGCCGCCGCCTCCCTTGGCCTCGGCTTTGGCGCCCCGCGCATTTTCGCCGCCTCGGCCGGCAACTGGTACATGCCCGACGAGCACGGCCCGCAGGAGCGGGTGATCCTGGCCTTCGGCGCGTCGTCCCGGGTCTGGGAGGACTGGGCGGGCGCGGTGAACGACACCATCGCCCTGCTGGCCAGGACCATCGCCAAGTATCAACCGGTGACCGTGCTGTGTCGCGCCAGCCAGCTGTCATTGGCCAAGAGCAAGTGTGGCACCAGCAATATCGACTTCCTGACCTTGTCGCTGGACGACGTCTGGGTGCGCGACTACGGCGGCTGCTTCGTGGTCGACGGCGCGGGCGGCCTGGGCCTGGTGGATTTCAACTTCAACGGCTGGGGCGACAAGCAGACCTCGGCCAACGACACCCGCGTGGCCGATACCCTGAGCGAGGAGATGGAGGCCGACTACGTTCGTAGCGCGCTAGTGGGCGAGGGTGGTGGCATCGAGGTGGACGGGCATGGCACCGCGATCATCACCGAGAGCTGCTGGATCAACGACAACCGCAACCCGGGGCTGGGCAAGGCGCAGATCGAAGCCGAGCTGAAGGCCAACCTCGGCCTGCGCAAGATCATCTGGTTGCCGGGTATCAAGGACAAGGACATCACCGATGCCCATGTCGATTTTTATGCGCGCTTCGTCAAGCCCGGCGTGGTCATCGCCAACCTGGACAATGACCCCGGGTCCTATGACTACGCCGTGACGCGCAGGCACCTGGAAATCCTCAATGCCGCCACCGACGCCGATGGCCGCAAGCTGGTGGTCCACACCCTGCCGCCGCCGACCAGGATGCGCAGTAACCTGTATACCCGCGACAACCCGGATTTCGCGCCGGGTTACATCAACTTCCTGCCGATCAACGGCGCGGTGATCGCTCCGCAGTTTGGTGACGCGGCGGCGGACCAGTACTGCAAGGACCTGCTGGCCAGGCTTTATCCGGGGCGGGTGGTGGAACAGGTCAATATCGACCCGATCGCCGCGGGGGGCGGCGGCATTCATTGCGTGAGCAAGCATTTGCCACGGGTGTGAGGTGGCTTTGGGGGGCGTAAGACCTGGGGAGCGGATCTGACTCGATTCTTCTATACAACAAAGCCCGCGTCGAGCGGGCTTTGTCGTGTTTACTGGCTTTGAATCACTTCACCTTGCTTCTCAGGTCCTCGAGGCTGCGTTTGAGTTGGTCCAGGTTCTGGCCCTGATTGCTGACCTCGCTCTTGAGGCTGGACAGCTCGCTGGAACTAGAACTGGAACTTGAGCTGCTGCCGCGTTTGAGGTCATCGATCTGACTCGCCAGCTTATCCAGGGTGCTGGCTTGAGTGCTGACTGTGCTCTTGAGGCTGGACAGCTCGCTGGAGCTCGAACTGGAGCTTGAGCTGTTGCCACGCTTGAGCTCCTCGATCTGTTTGCCGAGCTTGTCCAGTTCGCTGGCCTGGTCGCTGGTAACGCGCTTGAGGCTGTTCACTTCACTGGTGCTCGAACTGGAGCTTGTGCCGCTGTTGCGCTTGAACTCTTCAAGCTGGGTTTCCAGCTTTTTCAGCTGGTTGGCTTGCTCGCCGGTGGTTTTCTTGAGGTTGCTCACCTCACTGGCAGTGGAGCTGGAGCTGCTGCCGGTGTTGCGTTTGAACTCTTCGATCAGGCGTGCCTGGCTGTTGACGATGTCCTTGAGCTTTTCCAGTTCGGCGCTGCTGCTCTTGAGGCCGTCCTGCAGCTTTTGCAGGTCGTCCACGGTGAAGCCGCTGGGGCGGACGGTGTACTTGAGGTCTACTTCCTGGTGCAGGGCCGAGATCCTGTCCGAGTACGAGGCGCTGCTGGAGTTGAATTCGACGGCCTGGGCGGAGAGTGACAGGCTGCTGAGGATCAGGGTGGCGAGGAAGGCGGACGAACGCTGAGTGCGGCTGAACATCACTGGGTTTCCTTGTGAAGTGCCGATATGGCACATCGCTATGACTGCGTCCTTGCCTTCTTGTTCCAGGGGCAAGAAGGTGGCTCGGGGAGTGGAATGTAACAACGTATTTTTCGTGAAAGTGCCTTGAGCGAACGGACAGGTTTTTTGTCGGTGCGCTGTAACGATTCGTATGCATCCGCAGACAAAGGTCCTATATTCGCAGCCTGTCTGAATGGTTTTCAGATGATCCCGAATGGTTCACGGCCAGATAAATCGGCTTTCACAGCGCTTTTTTGCGGCAAAGAGATCCCAACGATCCAGATCCATCTTCCATTCCCATGATCAGAGAGAACGAGATGATTCCTAAAGAAGCCAGAATTGACGTAGCCCTTGAAAAGTACCTGGCTGCCACGCCTTCCTTGCAGGAAGAAATCAGCGCCCTGAGTCCGCAGGAGCAGAAGCAGCAGGCCCAGTGGGCGTTCGAGGACGAAGCGGAGTCGCGCGGCATCGAGCCGTGGGAGCTTGTGCTGGAGTTGGTGGCCGAGTCGCCTGAGGAGCTCAAGGCCATGCGCCTGGAGGTCCATCAGGAGGTGGCCGAGGCCCTGGGCATGGACCTTCAGGACTACCTGGAACTCAACGAAATCGACGACTGATGCAAAAACGCCAGCCTTTCAGGGGCTGGCGTTTTTCTTTGGGGGTATCGCGCAGGCTTTTGAAAGTCAGAGGCTCAAGCGCATCGACAGGTCGACCGCCTTCACATCCTTGGTCATCGCCCCGATCGAAATGTAATCGACGCCGGTCTCGGCGATCGGGCGCAAGGTGCTTTCATTGATCCCGCCGCTGGCTTCCAGCTTGGCCTTGCCGGCATTCAGGCGAACCGCTTCACGCATGTCGTCCAGGCTCAGCTCGTCGAGCATGATGATGTCCGCGCCCGCCGCCAGGGCTTCCTTGAGTTCTTCCAGGCTTTCCACTTCGACTTCCACCGGCTTGCCCGGGGCGATCCTGTGGGCGGCGCTGATCGCCTGGGCGATACCGCCGCACGCGGCAATATGGTTTTCCTTGATCAGGAAGGCGTCGTACAGGCCGATGCGGTGGTTGTGGCAGCCACCGCAGGTCACCGCGTACTTCTGCGCCAGGCGCAGCCCCGGCAGGGTCTTGCGGGTATCCAGCAACTTGACCTGGGTATCGGCGACGAAGTCGGCGTAATACTGCGCGCGGGTGGCCACGCCGGACAGCAGCTGCAGGAAGTTCAGGGCGCAGCGTTCGCCGCTGAGCAGCGAACGGGCCGGACCTTCGAGGTGGAACAGCGCCTGGTTGGGGCTGACGCGCTCGCCGTCACGCACCTGCCAATGCACGGCGACCCGCGGATCGAGCTGGCGGAACACCGCGTCAACCCAGGCCGTGCCACTGACGATCGCCGCTTCGCGGGTAATGATGGTGGCTTTGGCCAGGCGTTCGGCCGGGATCAGTTGCGCGGTGATATCGCCGCTGCCGATGTCTTCCAGCAACGCACGGCGCACGTTGGCTTCGATTTCGGCGGTCAGGTCGGCGAGGCGTAGATTCGGCATAGCAGGCTCCACAAACAAAGTGGCCCGATTATAGGGCCATGGCGCAAGCGAACCCAAGGCGGCGCCCCTCCAGTACCTGCATTTGGTCGCCTGGCATGAGCCGTTTGCGAGAAAGGGCGGTCGCTATATGAGCACTATTTCAAAGCCCGCGCAGAGTCTGCTGGCACAAGAAGGGGCTTTTGCCAGATAATCCGACTTCTAATTGACGTCATAGCTTTGACGTTTGCTTGGCTCCCCAATATTTGAAATGCAGCGGTGCGTATCGATGCCTGCTGGGACTCGACTGTGAGCGTCGACCGACCTTTTATTGCGCGGCAGAGAAAACCTTTCAGGAGGCTTGGATGCACAACGACGGGAATGTAGTGCCTTTGCACAAGGTGGCTACGGATCAGGCGAACCCTTCGCCGCTCGCCCGCCTGCCTGTGATTCTGCTTCAGGTCCGTGACAAGGCCGCCCAGCAACTGCGCCATGGCCTGCAGGAACTGTTCGATAACGCCGACGACACCTTGTTCGAGATGGCCGACCGGGCCCAGAACAATGTCGACCAGAACACCTTTTTCGAAGCCATGCGCGACCTGCGCCTGAAACGCAAAAGCATTGAGCGCGGCTTCCTGGAAAAACTCTTCGAGGCCTTTGTCGGCCTGGTCCAGTACGACCCTGCGCCGGCGATCGCCCAGGCCGTCGCCTACGTCCCATCCGCTGACACCTGCCAGGATGACCTGGAGCGCACCGTGGCCCTCGAGGCGATGGTCGCCAAGGCCGGCAACCGTGACGGCTTTGCCCTTGGCCAGCTCACCGCGCGCCTGAACGCGCTGCTGGGCAAGCGCCTGGATGACCGCAGCAACCCCTTGGGCCCGGCCATGCTCTGCGAGTATTTCCTCGAGTCTGGGCGCAGCCTGGGGGTGGAGATCAAGGTCAAGCTGATCATTCTCAAGCTGTTCGAACGTTATGTGCTCAGCGAAGCCGACCAGCTGTACGCCGAAGCCAATCAGCTGTTGGCCGCCACGGGCGTGTTGCCGGAGCTCAAGCCCGCGCCGGCGCGCCGGTCTATCGATCAGGCGGCCGCGAGTATCCAGGCCACGCCGGAGCCCGGCGAGGCGCAAATGGACGAAAGCGTTCAGCAAGTGTTCGCCGCCTTGCAGGAGCTGCTGTCGCATGTCCGCGGCAGCGTGGTGCCGACCCTCGAGGCGAGCGCCGAAACCCAGCCCATTTCCACCCGTGACCTGCTGCGCCTGCTGTCTCACCTGCAGCACTACGTGCCGGCGGGCACCCAGGACGATTTCGACCTGCGCAACCACTTGGAACAGCTGCTGACCCGGGTCAGCGTGAAAAGCGGCAAGTCGCGGGTGGTCGGGGTGGCCGACGAGGACGTGATCAACCTGGTGGCCATGCTCTTCGAATTCATCCTGGCCGATCGCAACCTGCCGGAATCCTTGAAGACCCTGATCGGCCGCTTGCAGATCCCCATGCTCAAGGTCGCGGTGCTGGACAAGAGTTTTTTCAGCCGCAGCAGCCATCCCGCACGCCGCTTGCTCAATGAAATCGCCGCCGCGGCCATGGGCTGGGGCAGTTGCGACGATTATCAGCGCGATAGCCTGTACCTGCGCATCGAGCAGGTGGTGCAGCGGCTGTTGAGCGACTTCGTCGACGACCCGGCGATCTTTTCCGAGCTGCTCGCCGAGTTTCTCGCCTTCACCAGTGACGAGCGGCGCCGCAGCGAGCTGCTGGAACAGCGCACCCGTGACGCCGAAGAGGGGCGGGCCAAGGCCGAACTGGCGCGCCGTCGCGTCGAGCAGGCGTTGAACGAGGGGTTGCTGGGCAAGGTCCTGCCGCTGATGGTCGTCGAGTTCGTGCAACAGGCCTGGAGCAAGGTCTTGCTGTTGACCTGTCTCAAGCATGGCGAGCAGTCCAGCGAATGGCGCCAGGGGCTGCAGACCATGGAGCAACTGATCTGGAGCGTGCAGCGTCACACCGATCCGGATGCCGCCATGCAGCTGCTGGCGCTGGTGCCCGACCTGCTCAAGGCACTGCGCGACGGCTTGAACAGCGCAGCGTTCGATCCGTTCGCCACCAGCGAGTTCTTCAGCCAGCTGGAAGCCTTGCACCTGCAGGCGTTCGAGCACTTTGCTCAGGACGCCGGGCCGCATCGGCCAGGTGTGGCGGACGAGCAGCCGGCGATGGTCGCGGTCGAGGAGCACATCATCCTGCCCTGCGCCGAAGAGGGCCCGCTGGAGGCCGCGCCCCTGGCGCTGGCGGCCAACGATCCCGGGTTGCTGCGGGTCGAACAACTGCGGCTGGGGGCCTGGGTCGAATTCCTCGAGGACGAGGACAACAGCGTGCGCTGCAAGCTGGCGGCCATCGTGCAACCCGGCGATAAGTACATCTTCGTCAACCGCACCGGCATGAAGGTCCTGGAGCGCACCCGGGTCGGCCTGGCCCTGGAGTTTCAGCGCGGGGCCGTGCGAGAGCTGGACGACACCTTGCTGTTCGATCGGGCGTTGGAGTCGGTGATCGGCAATTTGCAGCGACTCAATCGTGGCAAGTGATCGCAACCTGGGCGTGGAACGCGGCATACTGAGCCGTCACAGGCTTCGTTGAAGGAATCGGTATGCAGTTGGACCCCGCAAGCGGCTGGTGTCACGGCGTTCGCCATTGCCCGTCACCCAATTTCAACGCACGCCCCGCGGATGAAATTTCCCTGCTGGTGATCCACAACATCAGCCTGCCGCCGGCCCAGTTCGCGACGGGCAAAGTGCAGGAATTCTTCCAGAACCGTCTTGATGTCACAGAGCATCCCTATTTTGCCGGGATCGCCGACCTGCGCGTGTCCGCGCATTTCCTGATCGAACGTGACGGAACCGTGACTCAGTTTGTCTCCTGTCTGGACCGCGCCTGGCACGCTGGCGTGTCGTGGTTCGACGGGCGCGAAAGCTGCAATGATTTTTCCCTGGGGATCGAACTGGAAGGCACCGACGAGCTGCCGTTCACCGATGCCCAGTACGACGCGCTGATTGCCTTGACCCGGCAGTTGCAGCAGGCCTTCAAGGCCATCACCCCACAGAGGATTTGTGGGCACAGCGATATCGCTCCGGGGCGCAAGACCGATCCGGGGCCCGGATTCGACTGGGTACGCTATCGCGCGGCCCTGAACGAAGGGGAAGGACAATGAGTTTTCTGGTGTTGTTGCTGGCGGTCTGGATCGAGAAGTTCTCGGCCTTGCGCCAGCGCGTTCAGCATGACGAGCCGTGGTTGCGTCAATTGCTTGGGCAGGAGGCCAGTCCGCGTCTGGCCAAGCGTCCCTGGTGGGTGCTGGCGCTGCTGGTGCTGCTGCCGGCAGTGCTGCTGGGGTTGCTGTTGCTGGTACTGGAGCCGCTGGCTTACGGCCTGCTGGCGTTGCCGGTGCATCTGCTGGTGGTGATCTACAGCCTGGGGCGGGGCGACCTGCTGGGCGAACTCGGACCGTTCCGCGATGCCTGGCGCCGTGAAGACCTGCAAGCCGCGGCGCATGTCGCCAAGCGCGACCTGGATATCTGCGCCGACAGTGGCGAGCAGTTGCTCGAGCGGGTTCAGGGGCACCTGCTGTGGCAGGCCTACCAGAGCTTTTTCGCGGTGATCTTCTGGTACTTCCTGCTGGGCCCGGTGGCCGCATTGAGCTATCGCCTGCTGGCGCTGGCCGCCGAGCACAGCAAGAACCCGGCGGTCGCCGAGCGCGCCGGGCAGCTGCGGCATGCCTTCGACTGGTTGCCGGTACGCCTGCTGGCGGCCAGCTTCGCCCTGGTGGGTAACTTCGTCGCGGTCAGCCGCGTGATGCTCCACGAACTGCTGAACTGGAACATCAGCGCCGCGCAGCTGGTGGAAAAGGTCGGCCTGGTCGCCGCGGAAATCCCTGCGCCGATCACCGGGCCGGACGGCATTCTCAGCCTGGACCGGATCTGGGAACTGTTGCTGCGGGCCGCGGTGCTCTGGTACGCCGGTTTCGCCCTGTGGACCGTGCTGCCCTGACGACGAGCAGCGAGTGAGCGCTGGCGAGCCCCGGTCTCGCCAGCGCAACTGAAGCCTTCCATCCGTCCGCCGTCCCCGCGGTTAACCTTAAGTTACAAACCCTTTTGCCGATTTGAGCTATACAGAATCAGCGCCAAATAGTGGCTATCTGCCGTCTTCGCGTACCTGCCAATAAAAATAAAAGCAAAAAGGGAGACTTCTTGTGAAGAGCTTGCTCTATCCCGCTATTGCCCTGATGAACCGCCTGAGCTTCGGCATGAAGTTCAGCCTGATCAGCGTGCTGTTTTTCCTGCCGATGCTGGTCACCAACTTTTATCTGGTGCGCGATTCCTACCGTGAATTTCAGGGCACCCAGGTCGAGCTGCAAAGCCTGGACCTGTTGGGCAGCAGCCTGACCTTGCGCCGCGACCTGGAAACCCTGAACAACATGGTGCAGATCAACGCGACCCTGGGGCAGTCCGGCAAGGCCGGGGATATCGAGAACAAGATAGGCACCCTGGAAAAGTCCGTGCTTGAGCGCTTGCAGGGCTTGGCTGCGGTCACCGTGGACCCCGAGCAGATCGGCGTGTTCGACGGCAAGCGCGATGAAATGATCGCCGCCTTCAAGGCGCAACAGGCGGAAAGCTCGCTGCAAAGCAAAAGCGCGCTGATCGGCAAGCTCCTGGGCAGTGCGCAGATTTTCAGCCAGATCATCGCCAGCCAGTCGGGCCTGAGCCGCGACACCCAGAGCGATGTGCGGCAGTTGAGCGAACTGCTGACCAGCGTCACGCCCCAGGTGACCCAGGTCCTCGGCGATGGGCGGGCGATGGGCGCGTATTCCCTGGGCCAGGGCTTTCTCAACTCATCCGCCAGCACCCGTTTCGACGAGTTGCTGGTGCAGATCGAAAAGCTCCAGGCCGAATACGGCCTGAAACTGCAGGATGCGCTGGGCTCGAGCAAGGCCGCCCAGGGCGCGCTGAATGCCCAGGCCAGCGCCAGTAAAGGCAGCCTCAAGCAAGCCAGCGAGCTGTTCGAAGAGCAGGTGGTGATGGCCGATACCCTGGATGCGCCCTGGCAGGGCTTTTACGACCAGGTCAGCGGGTTGATGGCGCAGACCTACCAGCTCAACGAGGCGACCCTGAAGTTCCTCGGCGAGGAACTGCAACAACGGCTGGGGCAGAACCGCACGCACATGGTGCTGCTGGTGGTGGCGCTGGCGGCGGTGTTCCTGCTGATCTTCTATCTCTACGGCGCGTTCTATGTCTCGACCCGCACCACCCTCAAACGCCTGGGTGCGATGATGGACAAGGTGGCGGCCGGGGACATGACCGTCACCTTCGATGCCCAGAGCCGCGATGAACTGGGGGAACTGGGCACCGTGTTCAACGGCACCGTGGCGAAGATCCACGACCTGATCGAGCTAGTGGGCAAGACCGTCGGTGAAGTCGAGCACCAGGCCGGGCAGGTGGAAGCCGTGTCGGCCCAGAGCAACCAGGCGGTGGCCGGGCAGCGCAGTCAGATCGAGCAGGTGGCGACGGCGATGAACCAGATGTCCGCCACTTCCCAGGAAGTCGCGCGCAGCGCCGCGGCCGCGGTCAGCAGCGCCCACAGCGTCAACGACGAGACCATCAGCGGGCGCGGGCTGGTGGAATCCCAGCAAGGCAGCATTGCCCAGTTGGCCAGCGAGATCGACCAGTCGGTGCTGGTGATCAATCAACTGGCCAGCGACAGCCAGGCCATCAGCCGGGTGCTGGAGGTGATCAAGAGCATCGCCGAGCAGACCAACCTGCTGGCCCTCAACGCCGCCATCGAAGCGGCCCGCGCTGGCGAGCAGGGCCGAGGCTTTGCGGTGGTGGCCGACGAAGTGCGGACCCTGGCCAAGCGCACCCAGCAATCGACCGAGGAAATCGAGCAGATGATCGTCAAGCTCCACGGCGGCGTGGGGGCTGCGGTCAAGGCCATGGGCATCAGCCACCAGATGGCCAATGGCACGGTCGGGCAGTCGGAAAAGGTCCAGCAGGCGCTGGAGAACATCCTCGGCGCGGTGGGCATGATCGTCGACCAGAACCAGCAGATCGCCGCGGCGGTGGAGCAGCAGACCGCGGTGGCCCACGACATCGATCAGAACATCGTCGAGATCAACCGCGCCGGCGAGCGCACCGCCGAAGGCGCGTACCAGACTGAAAACGCCAGCCGCCAGTTGTCCGCGCAGGTGGTGCAGTTGAAGCAGTTGATCAGCGCGTTCCGGGTCTGATTCAGGCGCTGTGGGGCCAGCCGAACAGCGCGCAAGCGTTGGCGGTACTGGCCGCCGCCAACTGTTCGGGGCTGACGGCCATGAGCTCGGCCAGGGCCGCGCAGATGTCGGGCAGGTGCTGCGGGCTGTTGCGCTGGCCGGGGTACATGGCCGGCGCCATGTCCGGCGAGTCGGTTTCCAGCACCACTGCGTCCAGCGGCAAGTCGGCGATGACCTTGCGCAGGCGCAGGGCCTGCGGCCAGGTCGCGGCGCCCCCCAGGCCCAGTTTGAACCCCAGCTTGAGGTACTCGCGGGCCTCCTCGCGGCTGCCGGCGAAGGCGTGGATGATGCCGGCGCGCTTGAGCTTGAAGCGCTTGAGGCTGGCAATCACCGCGGCATGGCTGCGTCGTACGTGGAGCAGGGCCGGTAGCTGGAAGTCCGCGGCCAGTTGCAGTTGTGCTTCGAACAGTTGCTGCTGGCGCTGGCGATCCAGCTGCTCGAGAAAATAATCCAGGCCGATCTCGCCCACCGCGCACAGCTGCGGGTGGCCCGCCAGGCGGGTCAGCCAGTCGCCCAGCTCAACCAGGTCGGCCGGTTGGTGCTCGTCGAGATAAACCGGGTGCAGGCCGAAGGCGGCGTGCAGGTCGGCATCGCTCTGCACCAGCTCCCAGAGCCGCTGCCAATTGCGCTGATAAACCCCCAGCACCACCATCCGCCGCACGCCGAGGGCGCGGCTGGCAGCCAGCAGCGCCTGACGATCCGCATCGAAATCCGGAAAATCCAGATGGGTGTGGCTGTCGATCAGTTCCACGTTCAAGCCTCGTGAATGCGCTGCTTGAAGGTCCGGGCGATGGCGTTCACGCCGGGTTGGTAATGGGCTTCTTCAATGGCGGCCAGGGCCAGTTGCAGGGCCTTGTCGGCAATCAGCTGGTGCTGCTGGGCCATGGCATTGACCGGCAGCGGCAAAAAGTCCAGCAGCTGGGTATCGCCGAAGGTGCCCAGGCGCAGCGGCCGCGACTTGAGCGGAAAGTCATGCAGCGCGTCGAACACCCCTTGCAGCAACACATAGGAGGTGGTCAGCAGGGCATCTGGCAGATGGCCCAGGCGCTCCAGCAGCGCTTCCATCAACTGGCGCCCGCAGTCGCGGCTGAAGGCTTCGCCCTGTTCGATCAGCACCTGGCCGTCGAAACCTTCCAGCGCCTGCTTGAAGCCGGCGGCGCGTTCGCGGCTGATGCCCAGCTCGGGGCGGGCGCCGATCAGGGCGATCTGCCGCGGCTGGGGCTGCAGCAGGCTGCGGGTCAATTGCAGGCTGGCTTGCTGGTCGTCGCTGATCACCGAGCAGAAAAACTCCGGTTCCATCACCCGGTCGATGGCGATGATCGGCAGGCCCTGGGCCTGCAACAGGCGATAAGTGTCATCCTCCGGCGGCAGGCAGCTGGCGACGAACAGCGCATCGCAGCGGCGCGCGCGGAACAGTTGCAGCAACTGCCGCTCGCTGTCCGGGGCATCGTCGGAGCTGGCGATCAGCAGCTGGTAGCCACGGGCGCGGGCACCTTGCTCGAGCAACTTGGCAATACGCGCGTAACTGGGGTTTTCCAGGTCTGGCAGGATGAAACCCAGGGTCCGGGTCCGCCGACTGCGTAGCCCGGCGGCTTGAGGGTTGGGCGTGAAGCCATGTTCCTCGACCACCGCCCGGACCCGTTCGACGGTCGCGTTGCTGATGCGTTGCTGTTCGGCCTTGCCGTTGATGACGTAGCTGGCGGTGGTGACGGACACACCGGCCAGTCTGGCGATATCGCTGAGTTTCAACCCGGGTTTTCCTTGTTTTCTGGAGCTTGCCCCGACATTTTCGCCAATCCTAACCGATATGGGCAGGCGACCAATGTCGGAACGTGCAGCCGACAGGTAGGACTTCAAGGATGATTGATTATCGAGTAACGTGCCCGTCATTGTAGATTAAACGTTTCAGCACGCGTATTTTCTAGGAATATGAGCAAACGGAAACAGGGCCTTGCCAAGCCGACGGTCCCGTTTGTGGCATTAACGCCGCCTGACTGATTCACTCAAAACAATACCTAGCGCCCCAGCGCTAAATAGGAGAAAGCATGCTCGAGCTCACTATTGAGCAGATATCCATGGGCCAGTCGGCCGTGGATAAGTCCGCCGCACTGCACCTGCTCGCCGATAAACTGGTGGCCGACGGCCTGGTCGCCGAAGGTTACCTGGCTGGCCTGCAGGCCCGCGAAGCCCAGGGCTCGACCTTTCTCGGTCAAGGTATTGCCATTCCCCACGGCACTCCGGAAACCCGCGACCAGGTGTTCGCCACTGGCGTGCGCCTGCTGCAATTTCCCGAGGGCGTGGACTGGGGCGATGGCCAGATCGTCTATCTGGCGATCGGCATCGCCGCCAAATCCGACGAACACCTGCGCCTGCTGCAACTCTTGACCCGCGCCCTTGGCGAAACCGACCTGGGCCAGGCCCTGCGTCGCGCCAGCTCGCCCGAAGCCCTGCTGAAACTGCTGCAAGGCGCGCCGCAGGAGCTGGCGCTGGATGCGCAGATGATCGGCCTGGGCGTGGCCGCCGAAGATTTCGAAGAACTGGTATGGCGCGGCGCCCGTCTGCTGCGCCAGGCCGACTGCGTCAGCAACGGTTTTGCCGCCGTGCTGCAACAGGTCGAGGCGCTGCCCCTGGGCGATGGCCTGTGGTGGCTGCACAGCGAGCAGACCGTCAAGCGCCCGGGCCTGGCCTTCGTCACCCCGGACAAACCGATTCGTTACCTCGGCCAACCCCTGGCCGGGCTGTTCTGCCTGGCCAGCCTGGGCGAGGCCCACCAGGCCCTGCTTGAGCGCCTGTGCGCGCTGCTGATCGAAGGTCGTGGCCATGAACTGGGCCGGGCCACCAGCAGCCGTGCGGTGCTGGAAGTACTGGGTGGCGAACTGCCGGCCGACTGGCCGAGCGCGCGCATCGTGCTGGCCAACGCCCACGGCTTGCATGCGCGCCCGGCGAAGATCCTGGCGCAGTTGGCGAAAAGCTTCGAGGGCGAGATCCGCGTGCGCATCGTCGACACACCGGGCTCCGCCGTCTCGGTGAAGAGCCTGAGCAAGCTGCTGAGCCTCGGCGCCCGCCGTGGCCAGACCCTGGAGCTGATCGCCGAACCGAACATCGCCGCCGACGCCCTGCCAGCCTTGCTGGCGGCCATCGCCGAAGGGCTGGGGGAAGAAGTCGAGCCGGTGGCGCAAGCCAGCGCGCCCCAGGACGTGCCGGAAGAAATCGAGGTGCCCATCAGCGCGCCGGCTTCCGGCAGCCTGGTCCAGGCCATCCCGGCGGCCCCCGGCATCGCCATTGGCCCGGCGCATATCCAGGTGATCCAGCCTTTTGACTACCCGTTGCGCGGCGAATCCACCGCCAGCGAGCGCGAGCGTCTGCAACAGGCCCTGGCCGAGGTCCGTCATGACATCGACGGCCTGATCCAGCGCAGCAAGGCCAAGGCGATTCGCGAGATTTTCGTGACCCACCAGGAAATGCTCGACGACCCGGAACTGACCGACGAAGTCGACACCCGCCTCAAGCAGGGCGAAAGCGCCGCAGCGGCCTGGATGACGGTGATCGAAGCCGCCGCCCGGCAACAGGAAGCCTTGCACGATGCGCTGCTGGCCGAACGCGCCGCCGACCTGCGGGACATCGGCCGCCGGGTGCTGGCCCAGCTGTGCGGAGTGCAGACCCCGGTCGAGCCGGACGAACCCTACATCCTGGTGATGGATGAGGTTGGCCCGTCGGACGTGGCGCGCCTCGATCCGGCGCGGGTGGCCGGCATTCTTACCGCCCGTGGCGGCGCCACCGCCCACAGCGCGATCGTCGCCCGCGCCCTGGGGATTCCGGCGCTGGTCGGCGCCGGGGCTGGCGTGCTGCTGCTCAAGCCGGGCACGCCGCTGCTGCTCGATGGCCAGCGCGGTCACCTGCATGTGGACGCCGATGCCGGCACCCTGCAACGGGCCACCGAAGAGCGTGATACCCGCGAGCAACGGCTCAAGGTCGCCGCCGAACAGCGCCATCAACTGGCGCACACCACTGATGGCCATCACGTCGAGGTCTTCGCCAATATCGGTGAAAGCGCGGGCGTGACCAGCGCCGTGGACAACGGCGCCGAAGGCATTGGCCTGCTGCGCACCGAGCTGATTTTCATGGCCCACCCACAAGCGCCGGACGAAGCCACCCAGGAAGCCGAATACCGCCGCGTGCTCGATGGCCTGGCCGGGCGGCCGCTGGTGGTGCGCACCCTGGATGTCGGCGGCGACAAACCGCTGCCGTACTGGCCGATCGCCAAGGAAGAAAACCCCTTCCTCGGCGTGCGCGGCATCCGCCTGACCCTGCAACGTCCGCAGATCATGGAAGCCCAGCTGCGCGCGCTGCTGCGCTCGGCGGACAATCGCCCGCTGCGGATCATGTTCCCCATGGTCGGCAGCGTCGATGAATGGCGCGCCGCCCGTGACATGACCGAGCGCCTGCGCCAGGAAATCCCGGTGGCCGACCTGCAACTGGGGATCATGATCGAAGTGCCGTCCGCCGCCTTGCTGGCGCCGGTACTGGCCAAGGAAGTGGACTTCTTCAGCGTCGGCACCAACGACCTGACCCAATACACCCTGGCCATCGACCGTGGTCACCCGACCCTGTCGGCCCAGGCCGACGGCCTGCACCCGGCGGTGCTGCAACTGATCGACATCACCGTGCGCGCGGCCCATGCCCACGGCAAGTGGGTCGGCGTGTGCGGCGAGCTGGCGGCCGATCCGCTGGCGGTGCCGGTGCTGGTCGGCCTGGGTGTGGACGAACTGAGCGTCTCCGGACGCAGCATCGCCGAGGTCAAGGCACGCATTCGCGAACTCAGCCTGACCCAGGCGCAAACCCTTGCTGAACAGGCCCTGGCCGTCGGCAGCGCAAACGATGTGCGCGCCCTTGTGGAGGCCATCTAATGGCAAAGATTCTTACCCTGACCCTGAACCCGGCGCTGGACCTCACCGTCCAGCTGACGCGCCTGGAACCGGGGCAGGTCAACCGCAGCGAAGCCATGCACACTCACGCCGCAGGCAAGGGCGTGAACGTGGCCCAGGTGCTGGCCGACCTTGGCCATCAGCTGACCGTCAGCGGCTTTCTTGGTGCAGACAATCCCCAGGCCTTCGAGGCGTTGTTCGCCCGGCGCGGTTTTGTCGACGCCTTTATTCGCGTGCTGGGGGAAACCCGCAGCAACATCAAGCTGGCCGAACAGGATGGGCGCATCACCGATCTCAACGGCCCCGGCCCGGAGGTCGACGCGGCGGCGCAACAGGCGCTGCTCGAACGCCTGGAACAGATCGCCCCGGGGCATGACGCGGTGGTGGTGGCCGGCAGCCTGCCGCGCGGCGTCAGCCCGCAATGGCTGCACGCCTTGCTGACCCGTCTCAAGGCACTGGGGCTGAAAGTGGCGCTGGACACCAGCGGCGAAGCCCTGCGCGCCGGCCTGGCCGCCGGGCCCTGGCTGGTCAAGCCGAACACCGAGGAACTGGCCGAGGCCCTGGGCAGCCCGCTGCTGTCGCTGGCGACCCAGGCCGCAGCCGCCAGGCGCCTGCACGCCCAAGGCGTCGAGCATGTGGTGATTTCCCATGGCGCCGAAGGCGTGAACTGGTTCAGCGCCGCGCCGGCCTTGCAGGCGCTGCCGCCCAAGGTCAGCGTGGCCAGCACCGTCGGCGCCGGCGACTCGTTGCTGGCCGGCATGCTCCACGGCCTGCTCAGTGCCCACGCTTTTGAACAGACCCTGCGCACCGCTACGGCCATCGCCGCCATGGCCGTGACCCAGATCGGTTTCGGCATCACCGATGCCGCGCAGTTGGCACAGCTTGAACAGGGGGTGCGCGTTCATCCCCTCATAGAACAATAAGAGGGTTGGTCATGAAGTTAGCCATTGTTACCGCCTGCCCGAACGGCATGGTCACCAGTGTGCTGTGCGCCCGGTTGCTGGATGCCGCGGCCCAGCGCCAGGGCTGGAGCACCAGCGTCGAAGTGCATGACGAGGCGCACCCGGAACGGCAATTGTCGGCCGCCACCCTCGAAGTGGCCGAGTGGGTGCTGGTGGTCAGCACCGGGCCTTTGGACATGTCGCGTTTCGTCGGCAAGCGGGTGTTCCAGAGCTCGCCCTCCGTGGCCCTGCAGGACGTCGACGGCGTGCTGCGCCGTGGCGTCGAGGAGGCCCAGGTGTATGCCGCGGCCGAAGCCGTGGCCGAGCCGGCGCCGGCGCCGGCCAGCAAGAATGCGCCACGGCTGGTGGCGGTCACCGCTTGCCCGACCGGCGTGGCCCACACTTTTATGGCGGCCGAGGCCTTGCAGCAGACCGCCAAGCGCTTGGGGTACGAGCTGCAAGTGGAAACCCAGGGCTCGGTGGGCGCGCGCAATCCGTTGAGCGCCGAAGCCATCGCCGCGGCGGACGTGGTGCTGTTGGCCGCGGACATCGAAGTGCCCACCGAGCGCTTCGCCGGCAAGAAGATCTACCGCTGCGGCACCGGCATCGCCCTCAAGCAAGCCGAGGCGACCCTGAACAAGGCCCTGGCCGAAGGGCAAGTGGAGTCGGCAGCAGCGGGTGCTGGCGCGGCCCCGGCCAAGCAAGAGAAAACCGGGGTCTACAAGCACCTGCTGACCGGTGTGTCGTTCATGCTGCCGATGGTGGTGGCGGGGGGCTTGATGATCGCCTTGTCCTTCGTCTTCGGCATCACCGCGTTCAAGGAGGAGGGGACCCTGGCCGCGGCGCTGATGCAAATCGGCGGCGACACCGCGTTCAAGCTGATGGTGCCGCTGCTGGCCGGTTACATCGCCTATTCCATCGCCGACCGCCCGGGCCTGGCGCCGGGGATGATCGGCGGCATGCTCGCCAGCACCCTGGGCGCGGGCTTTATCGGCGGGATCATTGCCGGCTTCATCGCCGGCTACGCGGCCAAGGCCATCAGCAAATACGCGCGCTTGCCCCAGAGCCTGGAGGCCTTGAAGCCGATCCTGATCATCCCGTTGCTGGCCAGCCTGTTCACCGGCCTGGTGATGATCTATGTGGTGGGCAAGCCGGTGGCGGGAATGCTCGCCGGCCTGACCCACTTCCTCGACAGCATGGGCACCACCAACGCGATCCTGCTGGGGGTATTGCTCGGCGGCATGATGTGCGTCGACCTTGGCGGGCCGATCAACAAGGCGGCCTACGCCTTCTCCGTGGGACTGCTGGCGTCGCAGAGTTATGCACCGATGGCGGCGACCATGGCCGCCGGCATGGTGCCGCCGATCGGCCTGGGCATCGCGACCTTTATCGCCCGGCGCAAGTTCGCCCAGAGCGAGCGGGAAGCCGGTAAGGCGGCGCTGGTGCTGGGGCTGTGCTTTATCTCCGAAGGGGCGATTCCGTTCGCCGCCAAGGACCCGTTGCGGGTGATCCCGGCCAGCATCGCCGGCGGCGCGCTGACCGGGGCGCTGTCGATGTATTTCGGCTGCAAACTGATGGCGCCCCATGGTGGGTTGTTTGTGATGCTGATTCCGAATGCGATCAACCATGCGTTGTTGTATTTGCTGGCGATTGTGGCGGGGAGTTTGTTGACGGCGGTGGTGTATGCGCTGGTGAAGCGGCCGGAGGCGACCGAGCTGGCGCTGGAGCCGGTCAAGGCCTGACGGTTGTTCTGCGTTGACTTCGATGGCGCCCGGGTGGCGCCATTGTTGTTTCTGATGATCGCTGATCTTGTAGGAGCGAGGCTTGCCCGCGATAGCGTCCGTCCTGGCGCTGCATTTTTTTGGACGGGGTACATATCCATTCCTGCGGTAACGGCGGCTTAGGGTTCCGCCCTTACGGCGGGTCACTTTTGGCAAACGCCCGGAATGCCGGCCCAGCCAAAAGTAACCAAAAGGTCTCGCCCCTGGCGTACGGCCTTCGCTGCGCTCAGGTTCCCTCGCTCCGGCGTCCCGATGGGGCGGGTGGATCAAGATCAAAAGCTAAAGCCTGGCGCGACCTACCGGTCGGCGCTAACCCCTGTAGCCGCTGCCGAGCTTGCGAGGCTGCGATCGACTGCGCAGCAGGCGCAGGATCTTGAGACCGCTGGAGGACCTTCGGTCCTATCGCAGCCTGCGGCAGCGGCTACAGGGGTCGCGGTTATATCGGAGCCTTTTGTAGGTGCGAGCTTGCTCGCGATCAGGTCCCGCGGCTGACAGGTTTGTCGTGTAAGACGCTGTCTGAAAGTGAGGCGCTTCGCTTTCCTTTGTAAGGCTTTTCCGAGAAACTCCGGGCCGCTTGCGTCTGGGAAGGGCGCTGTCTAGCCTCGGGTTTGTCACTGGTTTTTCAGTGGCCGGGTTTAGCAGCTCGGTAAGTCTCAGGCGTATAAGACACCATGTCTTCCCGGTCGGATTTTATTCTGGCTGGTCTGTTATGGCGGCTGTACGTGGGGCACCTTCGGGTGCGCCGGGTTCCTGAGCCCTGGTCTGCTAACCCGCGTCCAGCTGCCACCCTCAACCGTTTAGCAGCGACGGGTGAAAGCTCCATTGCTCGGGAGTTACACCATGAAAAAACTCGTCCCCGATCCACCCGTTTCCCTGCCGTTCTCACGCCGCAATCCAGACCACGACCAGGCCAATGAGCAGGTCCGTCAGGCGTTGGCCAACCATCCGGTGGAAGGTTCGTTGCTCGCAGCCTTGAAACCCACCGCGGCGGGGCCTGCGGGTAACGATTCGCTCTTCATCGTCCGTCCCGGCATCAGCGCCGAAGAGGCGTTGCTTCACGTGTCCATGCTGCTTAAATCCGCCGAGGAGGTTTCCGACGAGATCACCGAACACGCCAGCGGTATCGAGCGTGGCCTGATCTGGTCGATGATTCATAGCGTCGAGATGGCGCGAGGTGTGGTGGATGCGTTGCTCGACGGCAGCCGTCCACCAACGCAGCCCTGAACCCTGTAGCCGCTGCCGAGCCCGCGAGGCTGCGATCGGCCGCGAAGCGGACGCAGGATTTTGAGCCCGCTGGAGGACCTTCGGTCCTATCGCAGCCTGCGGCAGCGGCTACAGGGCGTGCCGTCTTTGGGCCGTGTCATACGGAGTTCATCGCCGCTGACTAAAGTTGCCTTTTCACTTTGGGTCGGAGGGATCCACGATGGGCGATTTCACTCTCGGGCGGCGGCGTTTGATTCAGGTGGCGGGTGCGGGGTTGTTGCTGCCGGGGCTGGCGCCGGCGGTGATCGCGTCGCCCAAGGACCGGCCGAAGATGGTCGATGGCGTGCAGTCCGGGGACTTGCTTGGCGATCGGGCGATGGTCTGGAGCCGTACCGACCGGCCGGCGCGGATGGTGGTGGAGTGGGATACCCGCAGCCTGTTCAGCAATCCGCGGCGGTTTGTCTCGCCGCTGGCCGATGCCCGCACCGACTTCACCGCGCGGGTCGAGCTGGGCGGTTTACCCACTGATCAGGCGATTTTTTATCGGGTGTATTTCGAGGATGCGCAGACCGGCGTGCGCAGCAAGCCCTGGTTCGGCCATTTGCGCAGCGTGCCGCAGACGCGCCGCGATATTCGCTTTGTGTGGAGCGGCGACACCGTCGGCCAGGGTTTTGGCATCAACCCGGACATTGGCGGCATGCGTATCTACGAGGCCATGCGCCGGCGCCTGCCGGACTTTTTTATCCACAGCGGCGACACCATTTACGCCGACGGCCCGGTGCCGGCGCAGCTGACCACCGAGAACGGCCGGGTATGGCGCAATATCACCACCGAGGCCAAAAGCAAGGTCGCCGAGACCCTCGACGAATACCGCGGCAACTACCGCTATAACCTGCTGGACGAGAACGTGCGGCGCTTCAACGCCGAGGTGCCGCAGATCTGGCAGTGGGACGACCATGAGGTGGTCAACAACTGGTCGCCGAGCAAGGTGCTGGATGAGCGCTACACCAGCAAAGATATCCACACCCTGGTAGGGCGCGCGCGGCAGGCCTGGCTGGAGTACGCGCCGATGCGCTTGCAGAGCGCCGACCAGGGCGGGCGGATCTATCGCAAGTTGAGCTACGGGCCGCTGCTGGATGTGTTCGTGCTGGACATGCGCAGCTATCGCGGTGGCAACGACGACAACCTTGGCGCGGCCAAGCCGTTTCTTGGCCGCGAACAGCTGGACTGGCTCAAGCAGGGGCTCAAGCACTCCAAGGCGCAGTGGAAGGTGGTGGCGGCCGACATGCCCATCGGCCTTGGCGTGCCGGACGGCGAGGTCAGCCCCGGCGTGCCGCGCTGGGAGGCGATCGCCAACGGCGATCCGGGCCCGGCCCAGGGCCGCGAGCTGGAGATCGCCGAGTTGCTGGCGTTCCTGCGCAAGCACAAGGTGCGCAACCATGTGTGGCTGACGGCGGATGTGCATTACTGCGCGGCGCACCATTACCACCCGGACCGCGCGGCGTTCCAGGATTTCGAACCGTTCTGGGAATTCGTCGCCGGGCCTTTGAATGCCGGCAGTTTCGGGCCCAACGCGCTGGACCAGACCTTCGGCCCGGAGGTGGTGTTCCAGAAGGCGCCGCCGGCGCAGAACACCTCGCCGTTCGCCGGGTTCCAGTTCTTCGGCGAGGTGCAGATCGAAGGGCAGAGTGGGGAGTTGAAGGTGACGCTGCGGGACCTGGACGGGGTGGCGGTGTTCGAGCGCAAGTTGCAGCCGGTGTAGTCATGTAGGAGCGAGGCTTGCCCGCGATGGCGGTATCAAGGCCGCTACCGGCCTTTGGCCTATCGCGAGCAAGCTTCGCTCCTACAGAAGCGTGGAGTGGGTCAGTAGACGTCGCGGCGATAGCGGCCTTGCTCGATCAGCTGTTCGATGACCTCGGCGCCCAGCACTTCGTTGAGCGCCTGATCCACGCCCGAGGCCATGCCTTGCAGGCTGCCGCAGATGTAGATCGCGGCGCCGTCGGCCAGCCACTGCTTGAGGCGTTCGGCCTGTTGGCGCAGGCGATCCTGGACGTAGATTTTCTCGGCCTGATCGCGGGAGAACGCCAGGTCCAGGCGGCGCAGATCGCCGGCGGTCAGCCATTCCTGCAGCTCGTCCTTGCAGTAGAAGTCATGCTCGGCGTTGCGCTCGCCGAAGATCAGCCAGTTGTCTTGCTGGCCCTCGGCGATGCGCGCCTTGAGCAGGCTGCGCAAGCCGGCCAGGCCTGTGCCGTTGCCCAGCAGGATCAGCGGGCAAGGCTCGGCCGGCAGATGGAAGCCGCTGTTGCGCCGCACCCGCAGGCTGATGGCCGAACCGACCGGCGCATGCTCGGTGAGCCAGCCGGAGCCGATGCCCAGGCTGCCGTCGGGGTGGCGTTCCTGGCGCACCAGCAGTTCCAACTGGCCGTCGCTGGCAATCGAGGCGATGGAGTATTCGCGCATGGCCAGCGGCACCAGGGCATCCACCAGCGCCTGGGCATGCAGGCCCACCAGATGGGCACGGTTTTCCGGGAGCTGGCGGCTGGCCAGGGCCTGGGTCAGGGTTTCCGTCAGGCCGTCGAGCTGTACCGTGGCGCTGCCGTCCAGGCCGAGGCCGTCGAGGAAGAACTCGATGGCCCATGCGCAATTGCGCGGCAGCACTTCTACCAGGTCGCCGGCCAGCCAGCTGCTCGGCTGCGGTGGGGTGAGGCCCAGCAGGTAGACGCCCGAACCGCTGCTGTCCGGGTTTAACAGCTCGCGTTGGTTCAGGGTCCAGTTGTCGTAGGCGGGCGCCTGCCACAGGTCCACCGGCGCCTGGCCGATCAACTGGCCCAGTTGCTGCTGCCAGTGGCGCAGGGCGTAGCTGTCGCCGCTGTCGACTTCCACCGGGGCGAACAGGGTGTTGCCGCCATGTTCGGCCAGCCAGCCATGCAGGCGCTTGGCAAAACCGCAGAAGTGCGGGTATTGCCGGTCGCCCAGGCCCAGTACGGCGTACTTGAGGTTGTCCAGGGACAGGGCGCGGCCCAGCACCTTGCGCTCGAAGCCCCGGGCGCTGTCCGGCGCTTCGCCGTCGCCGAAGGTGCTGACCACGAACAATGCGTTCTGGGTATTGAGCAGGTCCTGCTCGCTGACGCTGGCCAGCGGCTGGACCTTGGTCGGTACGCCGGCGGCCTGCAGTTGCCCGGCGGTCTGCCAGGCCAGTTGTTCGGCGAAACCGCTCTGGCTGGCGAAACCGATCAGCCAGGCCGAGGCATCGCCGGTGTCGGTGCTCAGGCCCTGGCGCGCGTCCTTGATCTGGCGTTTCTTGCGCCGGCGATCCAGGTACAGCAGCCAGCCGGTGATAAAGAACAGCGGCATGGTCAGCGAAGCAATGGTCACCAGGATCCGCCCGACAATGCCGAAGTAGCTGCCCACGTGCAGGGCATAGATGCTGGTCAGCAGCTGGGCCTTAAGGCTCTTGTCGCTGTAGCGGTCGTGGCGGCTGACCACGCCGCTGTTCGGGTCGATGGTGATCTGGTTCAGCGCCCGGTCGTGGGGCGAATTCTTCAGCAGATAGAACACGGTCGCCGGCTGGCCGGCCATCGCCGGCATGCGGATGTTGTAGGAGCTCAGGTCCTTGCCGGCGGTGCTGTAGATACCCAGCCACATGGCGTTGTAGTCGGCGGTCGGCGCCGGACCCTGGGGCGGCGCGCCTCGGTTCTTCATGCGTTGGCTCTGTGGCGAGTCGGCCAGCAGTTTGTTCAGGCCCTTGTTGTACCACTCGTAGGACCAGGACAAACCGGTCAACGCTGCCAATAGATAGAACAGCAGGCACCAGGTCCCGGCCACGGCGTGCAGGTCCCAGTTGAAGCCACGACCTTTTTTCGCCCAGTCCAGGGTCAGCCAGGCGCGCCAGCTCGCCACCTGGCGCGGCCAGCGCAGGTAGAGGCCGGACAGGCAGAAGAAAATCAGGATCAGGGTGCAGGCACCGGTGATCTGCCGGCCGCTGTCGCCCATGGCCAGGAAACGGTGCAGTTGCAGCATCAGGCCGAAGAAGTCCTGGCCCAGGGCGGTGCCCATGAATTCGCCGGTGTAGGGGTCGAAATAGCGCATCTCGCCACGGCGCTGGCCCGGTGGCGGGGTGAACCACACGCGTGCGGCGTTGCCGCTGTCGGCCTCCACCGTGAGCATCGACACGGTCTTGCCCGAGGCCGCCTGGATCTTTTCCACCAGCTCGGCGGGCGGCAGGACCCCGGCCGGCTGCTTTTCCACCTGCAGTGTGGAGGGGTTGAGGGCACGCAGGATTTCATCCTGGAACGACACCGTCGCTCCGGTAATGCCCATCAAGGCCAGGACCAGGCCGGCGCTGATGCCGAAAAACCAGTGCAACTGGAACAGGGTTTTCTTCAACACATCGACCGCCTCGTTGGTTCTTAAGTCTGTGCCACGGCGCGCATTATGCCGTGAGTTGTCGAGAAACATTCTTTCTTACGCACAAAAGCCCCACTTGCCGAAACAGGTGGGGCTCATGCGTTTGTAGCCGCTGCCGAAGGCTGCGATAGGATCCAGCGATCTTGAGATCCTGCGCCTCCTGCGGCAGCGGCTACAGGTCCACCGTGTAGCCGCTGCCGAGCCCTGGCGAGGCTGCGATCGGCTTGGGCGGCATTCCGACGCAGCAGTCGCCAAACCCGACGCCCGTACAGGTCAGGCATACCGCAGCGCCAGCTTTGCGGGGCTGCGCCCCGATCGCAGCCTGCGGCAGCGGCTACAGGTGAAACCCGTCAGAAGTGGAAGTTGGTGGTGAACAAGGCGGTACGGCCGGCTGCCTGGTTGGCAAAGTGCGCCGAGTAGGCTTTGTCGTAGTAGGTCTTGTCGGTCAGGTTCTGCACGTTCAACTGCAGGTCGACGTTCTTGCTCAGCTTGTAGCTGGCCATGGCGTCGTAGCGGGTGTAGGACGGCACATACACGGTGTTGCCGGCATCGCCATACACCTCGTCGACATAGAACGCACCGCCGCCGACGGTCAGCTTCGGCAGCACTTCATAAGTGGTCCACAGGCTGAAGCTGTTTTTCGGCGTATTCGGCATTTCATTGCCTTTGTTCGAACCGGCGCTGACGACCCCGTTACGCCCGTTGAGGCCGGCATCCACCAGCTCGCTTTTCAGGTAGCTGTAGCCGGCGAAGACTTGCCACTTGTCGGTGATCTTGCCGCTGGCCGACAGCTCCAGGCCGTCGACGCGGGATTCACCGGCGTTCTGATAGGTCAGGGCGTCCACCAGGATGCGGGTGTTTTTCTTCTCGGTACGGAACACCGCGGCGGTCAGGGACAGGCGGTCGTTGAACACGTCCCACTTGGTGCCCAGCTCGTAGTTGACGGTTTCTTCCGGTTGCAAATCGCTGACGCTGGCGCCGGCGGACAGCGGGTTGCCGTCCGCGCCTTCACCCACCAGGCCGCCCGCTGGCGAGGCCGAGGTGGCGTAGGAGGCGTAGACGCTGCCGTTGTCCGCAGGTTTCCACACCAGGCCGGCCTGCCAGTTCCAGAACTGGCTGTCGTCCTTGATCTTGGTGCGCCCGGTGGCGGTGTCGGTATTGGCCACGGTGTCGAAGGTGTCGTAGCGCAGGCCGACGTTGAGCAGCCATTGCGGATCGAGTTCGATGGTGTCGAACACATAGGCCGCGCGGCTGGTGGCTTTGGTGTTGGTGCCGTAGTAGTTGCGGCTGATCGCGCCGGTCCAGGCATCGTCCGGGTTCGGATTGCTCAGCGAGGTGCAGCTGGGGATGCTGCCCGGATTACAGACCTTGGCGGTGTTGCCGGCGATGTTGTAGCTGCTGACGCGAGTCTCTTCGCCAGTGAACTCCAGGCCCGTGGAGTAGTTGTGCTTGAAGCCCAGGGCCTGGAATTCGCCGAACAGGTCGGTCTGGTTGGTGGTGGTTTCGGTGGTGGACACCCGCGAGTTGGCGCGACGCCACACGGTGCCGTACTTGTTGACGTTGAACTTGCTGTCGTCCGGCTGGGTGAGGATGTAGTCCTGGCCGGTGTTGCCATGACGCAGGGTGTTTTTCAGCGTCATGTTGTCGTTCAGGTCGTGCTCGATGGAGACGGTGCTGATGTCCGCACGGGTCTTGCGGAAGTCCCGATCCTTCAAGCCATAGAAGTTGTCGCTGTCGCCGCCGTCGGTGGGTTTGTCGTGCTTGTGGGCGGTGGCGCTGGCCGAGCTGTAGCCGTAGGGAATGCCCGAATCCGGCAGGTCGTCGCTTTCCATGTGGTAGTAGCTGAAGTTGACGCGGGTCGGGGTGCCCAGGCCGAAGGTCAGGGACGGTGCCACGCCCCAGCGGTCGTAGTTGACGGCGTCGCGACCGGCCACGTTCTGCTCGTGGCTCATCAGGTTCAGGCGGAAGGCGGCGCTGTCGAGGAACTGGCGGTTGACGTCCAGCACATAACGGCGGGTCTGGTCGGAACCGTAGGTGAAGCCGCCGTTGAGGAAGTCTTGCTGCTTGGGCGTCTTGCTCACCAGGTTGAGGCTGCCACCGGCCGAGCCGCGACCGCCGAAGGAGGAGTTGGGCCCCTTGCTGACTTCGATCGATTCGATGTCGAAGATCTCGCGGCTCTGGCCGCCGGTATCGCGCACGCCATCGAGGTAGGTGTCGCCCTGGGCATCGAAGCCACGGATGAACGGACGGTCGCCTTGCGGGTTGCCGCCTTCGCCGGCGCCGAAAGTAATGCCCGGCACGGTGCGCAGCGCATCCTGCAGCGAGGTGGCGGCGGTGTCCTTGAGCACTTGTTGAGGCACCACGGTGACCGAGCGCGGCGTGTTGACCAGCGGCGCGGTGTACTTTTGCGACGAGGCTTTTTCGACCTGGTAGGACGTCTGGTCCTGAGCTTCACCGGTGATGCTGGTGGCGTCCAGGGAAATGGCATTGCCGGCGGCTTTCTTCTCGGTGTTTTCCGCGGCAAAAGCCATATGGGCTGCGGAGCCGGCGGTGATTGCCACGCCAATCGCAGACGCCAGCAGGCGTGGTGAACCGAGCGGTAATTGTGGTGGTTGGCGCGACATGGTGATTCCCCTCCCCAAGGATTTGAGGCGGCGGAATATAAGGCGAACAAGTCTATGTATCAATTGCGAAATATTGCTATTCGCACGGAATTTACATTCTTTACAATTTCGCTTTACGGTTTTTACGCTTTCATTCGTCTGCGCATTTTACATTTGCAATAAGAATCAATATCATTTGCACCCCCTTTGCTTTCAGGTATTGCCTCATGCTCCTGCATATTCCCGGCCTGTTCTCCCGTGAAGAAGTGCTGCGTATCCGTGAGGCCCTGGAGCAGGCGGACTGGGCCGACGGCAAGATCACCGCCGGTTACCAGTCGGCCAAGGCCAAGCACAACCTGCAACTGCCCGAAGGCCACCCGCTGGCCCAGGAGATTGGCGCGGCGATGCTCGAGCGCCTGTGGCAGCACCCGCGCTTCATGTCGGCGGCGTTGCCGCACAAGGTTTTCCCGCCGCTGCTCAACTGCTACACCGCCGGTGGCAGTTTCGACTTTCATATCGACAACGCTGTGCGCCAGCCCAAGGGCAGCGTCGAGCGGGTGCGGACCGACCTGTCGTCGACCCTGTTTTTCAGCGACCCGGAGGACTACGACGGCGGCGAGCTGGAAATCCAGGACACCTTCGGCACCCAGCGGGTGAAGCTGCCGGCCGGCGACATGGTGCTGTACCCGGGCACCAGCCTGCACAAGGTCAGCGCGGTCACCCGCGGCACCCGTTACGCGTCGTTCTTCTGGACCCAGAGCCTGGTGCGCGAAGACAGCCAGCGCGCCCTGCTGTTCGAGATGGACGAGGCGATCCAGCAACTGACCCGCGACATGCCGGAGCATCCGTCGCTGATCCGCCTGACCGGCACCTACCACAACCTGTTGCGTCGCTGGGTCGAGGTGTAAGCCGTGAGTTTCCAGTTACGCCGCGAGGAAGTCCTCGACGGCGAGCAACTGCGCGCCATGCTCGAACAGAGCCCGGCCCGGGCCGCCCAGGCGATCCTGCTGGCGGCCGGGCAGGGCGTGCCGGATGCCCAGGCGCTGCTCGGGCAGATCCTGCTCGACGGTCTGGGCATCGAGCGCGACCAGGCGCTGGCGCTGCGCTGGTTTGCGATCGCCGCCAAGGGCGGGCAACTGATGGCGCGCAACATGCTGGGGCGTTGCCATGAGCATGGCTGGGGCTGCGAGGCCGATGCCCAGGTCGCCGCCGGGCATTATCGCCAGGCCGCCGAAGCCGGGCTGGACTGGGCGCTGTACAACTACGCCAACCTGCTGGCCACCGGTCGCGGGGTCGCTGAAAACCAGGCCCTGGCCTTGAGCTGCTACCAGCGGGCGGCCGCCATGGGCCACGCCAAATCCATGAACCTGTTGGGCCGTTATCTGGAGGAGGGGCATCACTGCCCCAGGGATGTCGCGGCGGCCTGTGACTGGTATCGCCGTTCCGCCGAGGGCGGGGATTTTCGTGGGCAGTTCAGCCACGCCGCGGTGCTGGCCGATGCCGGGCGTATCGACGAGGCGCTGGGCTGGCTGGACCAGGCGTTGGCTGGCGGCAACCTGAATTTCCTGCGGGTCGCCCGCGGCGCCTTGTTGCAGGCTGCCCATCCACAGATCCGTGGCCTGGCCCTGGCGTATCACCAGCGCGCGGCGCAATTAGGGAATGAAACCGACCGCGAGGCATTAGCCCGGCTGTAGCTTCTGTAGGAGCGAGGCTTGCCCGCGAAGGCGGCATCAAGGCCACCACCGGCCTTCGGCCTATCGCGAGCAAGCTTCGCTCCTACGGAGGCATTTTTTCAGCGTTTATCGCGCAGGCACAAAAAAGCCCATGACTGGTCATGGGCTTTTTCGTTGCGGCGTATCGCTTACACGTAGAAGGATTTCAGGGGCGGGAAGCCGTTGAATTCCACAGCGCTGTAGCTGGTGGTGTAGGCACCGGTGGACAGCCAGTACAGGCGGTCGCCGATGGCCAGGTTCAGCGGCAGGCCGTACTTGTAGTTCTCGTACATGATGTCGGCGCTGTCGCAGGTCGGGCCGGCGATTACCACTTCTTCCGTCTCGCCTTTCTTCTCGGTCCAGATCGGGAACTTGATGGCTTCGTCCATGGTTTCGATCAGGCCGGAGAACTTGCCCACGTCGGTGTAGATCCAGCGTTCCACGGCGGTCCGGGATTTACGCGCCACCAGCACCACTTCGCTGACCAGGATACCGGCGTTGGCGATCAGCGAACGGCCTGGCTCGAGGATGATTTCCGGCAGCTCGTCGCCGAAGTCTTCCTTGAGGAAGCGGATGATTTCCTCGGCGTAGGTTTCCAGGCTATTGGTGCGGGTGATGTAGTTGGCCGGGAAGCCGCCACCCATGTTGATCAGCTTGAGGTGGATGCCGTCTTCTTCCTTCAGGCGTTCGAAGATCACCTTGACCTTGGCGATCGCTGCGTCCCAGACGCTGATGTCGCGCTGTTGCGAACCCACGTGGAACGACACGCCGTAAGGCACCAGGCCCAGGTCGCGAGCCAGGATCAGCAAGTCCATGGCCATGTCGGTCTGGCAGCCGAACTTGCGCGACAGCGGCCAGTCAGCAGTGGTCGAGCCTTCGGTGAGGATGCGCACATAGACTTTCGAGCCCGGCGCGGCCTTGGCGATGTTGCGCAGGTCGGCTTCGGAGTCGGTGGCATACAGGCGCACGCCCTTCTCGTAGAAGTAGCGGATGTCCTTGGATTTCTTGATGGTGTTGCCGTAGCTGATCTGGTCCGGGCTGACGCCGCGGCCCAGCACCTTGTCCAGCTCGTAGATCGAGGCGATGTCGAAGTTCGAACCTTTTTCCCGCAGCAGGTCGATGATTTCGACGGCCGGGTTGGCCTTTACCGCGTAGTAGACCTTGGCAAACTCGAAACCGGCCCGCAGGTCATCGTAGGCCTGGGCGATCATCTGGGTGTCGATCACCACGAACGGGGTTTCTTGCTTGTCGGCGAACGCCTTCATTTTCTGAAAGGTTTCGCGCGCGAAATAGTCTTCGACCTGAATCGACATACCTGGGAGCTCCTAATGGCAAACGGGTAAAAACAATGGGTGCAAATGAACGTCCTCCGTATCCCCACTTTGGTTCGCCTACTTCCCAAGGCATTGCCGCCGAAAGCAAAAAGGCCACCCGGATCGTTTGAGAGCTACTGCGTGCTGTGCGCCTTCGGCGCTACGCGAGCAATACTGCGTTGGGAAGAAGCTCGGAATGCTCATTTACAACCAGTAAACTCCGCTTCCTCGCCTCTTCCCGCCTTGTCTTGCCTGCGCTCGCTACGCTCTCAAACGATCTGCAAAAGGTTTCCCTATGGCCTTGCTGTCTCGTCGTCAGTACTTGAGCCGGATGGATCGTTTCCAGCATGGACGTTCGGCGCGAACTTTAGGGCGTGAGGGGCCTGAGATCAACAAAAAATGTCGCGTTTTTGCACGCGTTCGTCGCGTGGTCCGAGCCAGTCATTTATGTAACCGACCCAGATGACAGGCTGATGTTCCCCAGGGTGGGGAATCCGTGGCGTGAGGGGCCCGGTTCCCGGTCGAGTGCGGGCTGGTGTCGCGAGGCACTGTAGCCGCTGCCGAGGCACGAGGCTGCGATCGACTGCGAAGCAGGCGCAGACCCGGCACCTCGGTATATCAGGGCACCGAGGGCAGGGGGCACGGCCGCTTCGCGGCCTATCGCAGCCTCATTCTTCGGCAGCGGCTACACGACCGGGCCGATGCGGCAGGTCAGGCCAGTGCTGTCTCGGCCGGCGAGACGATGTTGGTCTTCATGCCGCGCGAGCGGCCGGAGCTGAGGTAGGCGGCAATCGATTCCTGGGTCACTTCGCCGAGGAACACCCGCTCGGCATCCAGCACCGGCAGCCACGAACGGTTGAACTCGTACATCCGCGACAGCAGGATCCGCAGGTGTTCATCGTAGGCCGCGGTGGCGTTGAATTCGCGCAGGTACTGGGCGCAGGTGCCGGCCTGGCGGTGCAGGTCGCGGCGGCGTACATACCCCAGGGCCTTGTTGTCGGCGCAGGTCACCACCAGGTAGCGGCGGTCGTGTTCGTCCATCAGTTCCAGGGCGTCGGCCACCGGCGTTTCCGGGCTCACCGACGGCGCGTTGTCGGCGGCGTCCTCGGCCTTCACCAGCAGCAGGCGCTTGAGGGTGCTGTCCTGGCCGACGAAGTTGCTGACGAACTCGTCCGCCGGATGGGCCAGCAGGGTGTCCGGATGGTCGATCTGCAACAGCTTGCCGGCGCGGAAGATGGCGATCTTGTCGCCGAGCTTGATGGCTTCGTCGATGTCGTGGCTGACCATGATCACGGTCTTGTTCAGCGCCCGCTGCATTTCGAAGAACTCGTTCTGGATCATCTCGCGGTTGATCGGGTCGACCGCGCCGAAAGGTTCGTCCATCAGCAGCAATGGCGCATCGGCCGCCAGCGCGCGGATCACGCCGATCCGCTGTTGCTGGCCGCCGGACAGTTCCCGTGGGTAGCGATGCAGATATTGCTTGGGTTCGAGCTTGATCATGCTCATCAGCTCGCGGGCGCGGTCATGGCATTTCTGCTTGTCCCAACCCAGCAGCTTGGGCACCACCACAATGTTTTCCTCGATGGTCATGTTGGGGAACAGGCCGATCTGCTGGATCACGTAGCCGATGTTGCGGCGCAGGGTCACTTCGTCCAGGCCGGTGGTGTCTTCGCCATTGATCAGCACCTTGCCCGAGGTCGGCATGATCAGGCGGTTGATCATCTTCAGCGTGGTGCTTTTGCCGCAGCCCGATGGCCCAAGGAACACACAGATTTCGCCTTCATTGACGGTCAGGCTTACGGAGTCGACGGCGGTGATGGTCTTGCCGTTGCTTTGGAAGGTCTTGGTCAGGTTTTGAAGTTCGATCATTTGAGCAGTCCTTTTGGAGTCAAGGAGCGTTGCAGCCATTGCAGAAGCAGGTCGGCGAAGATGGCCAGGAGGCTGACCAGCACCGCGCCGACGATCAGCATCGACATGTCGCTGCGGCTGATGGAAGCAAGAATGAGCACACCCAGGCCGCCGGCGCCGATGGTGGCGGCGATGGTCATGACGCCGATGTTCATCACCACCGCGGTGCGTACGCCGGCGAGGATCACCGGCACGGCGATCGGCAACTCGACCATACGCAGGCGCTGGCCGAAGGTCATGCCGATGCCACGGGCGGCTTCGCGAATCCCCGGCTCGACGCCGGTCAGCGCCAGGTAGGTGTTACGCATGATCGGCAGCAGGGAGTAGAGGAACACCGCGGTGATCGCCGGCAGCGGCCCCAGGCCCTGACCGAATTTGGAGTAGAACGGCAGCAGCAGGCCGAACAGGGCGATCGACGGGATGGTCAGCAGCACGGTGGCGCTGGCTTGCAGCGGGCCGGCCAGGCTCGGGAAGCGGGTCATCAGGATGCCCAGGGGCACGCCGAAGAGGATCGCCAGGGTCACGGCGATGCCCACCAGGGTGATGTGCTGCCAGGTCAGCTGGATGACTTGCTGCCAGTCGAGATGGGAAAAGGCGTTGAGAAATTCCATGGCTCTTTCCTCCCTCAATTCAGTGGATGCTGGCGCAGGAAATCTGCGGCAACGGCGGATGGGCTTTCATGGTCGACGTCGACCCGGGCGTTGAGCTGGCGCATGGTTTCGTCGTCGAACAGTTCGGCCAGCGGCTTGAGGTCGGCGGCCAGTTGCGGGTGGGCGTCGAGGTAGGCTTGGCGTACCACGGGGGCCGCGGTGTAGTCGGGGAAGTAATGCAGGTCGTCGTTGAGCAATTTCAGGTTGAAGGCGTTGAGCCGGCCGTCGGTGGTGTAGACCAGGCCGGCGAACACCTGGCCGTTGCGCAGGGCGGTGTAGACCAGCCCGGCGTCCATCTGCCGGATGTTCTTGCGGGTCAGGTCCATGCCGTACAGCTTGACCATGCCTTGCAGGCCGTCGGAGCGGTTGGCGAACTCGGTGTCCAGGGCGATCAGGTGGTGGTCCTGGCGTTCGGCGTCGAGGACGTGTTTCAGGTCGCTGACGCTATTGATCTGCGGGTATGCGTCCGCGACGTTTTTCGGCAGGGCCAGGGCGTAGGTATTGCTGAATTTCGACGGGGGCAGCCAGACCAGGCCTTTTTTCCCGTCGAGTTCCTTGACCCGGTCATAGGACTGTTGGCTGTCGAGTTTTTCCGTCACGTGGTTGTACGCCACCAGGGACACCCCGGTGTATTCCCAGAGCATGTCCAGCTGCCCGCTTTCATGAGCGCTGCGCGCCAGGTTGCTGCCCAGGCCACCGGTGACCCGGGTGTCGTAGCCCTTGCCGCGCAGGTACTGCGAGGTGATTTCCGCCAGCAGCGTCTGCTCGGTGAAGACCCGGGCGCCGATGCGGATCACGGGTTTTTGCGCGGCCTGGGCAATTCCCGCGCACAGCAGGACGCAGCCTATGATCAAAGCTATTTTTTTCATGTGAATTCCTTCGCGCAGGCTTAAGACGGGCGCAGGCCGCGTTCCAGCCAGAGGCGGCTGGCCAGTGTCACCAGGCCGTCGAGCAGCAGCGCCAGCAAGGCGGTGCAGGCCGCGCCGAGCAGCAGTTGCGGCTGGTTGTTCAGGGCGATGCCGGGGAAGATCAGGCTGCCAAGGCTGTTGGCGCCGATCAGGAAGGCCAGCGGCGCGGTACCGACGTTGATCGCCAGGGCCACGCGCACGCCACCGACGATGATCGGCACGGCGTTGGGCAGCTCGACTTTCCACAGCACCTGGCGCGGCGTCATGCCGATGCCGACGGCGGCCTCCTTGAGGGAACCCTGGACGTTTTTCAGGCCTTCGTAGGTGTTGCGCACGATGGGCAGCAAGGAGGCGAGGAACAAAGCGAAGATGGCCGGCCCGCTGCCGATGCCGAGGATCCCCAGGGCGATGGCCAGGACGGCCAGGGGAGGGACGGTGTTGCCGATGTTGAACAGCTGCATGAAGCGCTCGGCACGCCCGACCATCTGCGGTCGGCTGAGGAAGATGCCGGCGGGTATCCCCACCACGAGGGCGGCGAACATTGAAGCGAGTACCAGGTACAGATGGGCTTGCAGGTAAAACAACAGATCGTCGCGGTAGTGTTCGATCGTACTGATGCCGATCCAGTGGATCAGCAGGGCCAGGAGAGCGATGACCGCCGCGCCTCCTATCAGCCCTTTGCCATAGCGAATAGCCACAGGCGGACTCCTTTTTCATGTCGGCGAGCATTCTTTCGTGTGGCAAGGCCATACCTGGCTGCCAAAAGAACGGTCGCGAGAAGCAGCTCGTCGATGCGCTGGAAACAGCGCGGGATCGAGCCATACGCATAGCCTCGTCAGGCTAACTTGCTGATTTTTCTACCCCTGACGAAAGCTCGTAACAGGGGAGTGGACGCCTCCACCTTTTAAAAGGTTCCATATTTGGCCGCGTTTGGCCACCCTCCATCCCATAACTCCGATATCTCTGATGCCTGGCATCTGTAGCCGCTGCCGAGCGCAGCGAGGCTGCGATCGGCGGCGCAGCCGTCGCAAAACCTGCCCCCTCGGTATACCTGACAGAGCGCATCGCAATGCCGCCCGGGCCAATCGCAGCCTCGCGCTGCTCGGCAGCGGCTACAGGGCAAGGGTTGCAGGGGCGAGGGCCGAACGGTGGTCCGTGGTGCTTGCTTTGCGCTATACTCGCCGCCCTTTTTTTGAATCACCTGCCAGGCGATTTCCCATGACCAAACAGGCCGCCGAAGTCGCGAAACGCCGCACTTTCGCCATTATTTCCCACCCGGATGCGGGTAAAACCACCATCACCGAGAAGCTCTTGCTGATGGGCAAGGCGATTGCCGTTGCCGGTACGGTGAAGTCCCGCAAGTCCGACCGCCATGCCACTTCCGACTGGATGGAGATGGAGAAGCAGCGCGGTATTTCCATTACCACGTCGGTCATGCAGTTCCCTTATCGCGAACACATGATCAACCTGCTCGACACCCCGGGCCACGAAGACTTCTCGGAAGACACCTACCGCACCCTGACCGCGGTGGACTCGGCGCTGATGGTGCTCGACGGCGGTAAGGGCGTAGAGCCACGGACCATTGCCCTGATGGACGTCTGCCGTCTGCGCGACACGCCGATCGTCAGCTTCATCAACAAACTCGACCGTGACATCCGCGACCCGATCGAACTGCTCGACGAAATCGAAGCGGTCCTGAAAATCAAGGCGGCGCCCATCACCTGGCCGATCGGTTGCTACCGCGATTTCAAGGGTGTGTACCACCTGGCGGGCGACTACATCATCGTCTACACCCCCGGCCACGGCCACGAGCGCACCGAAACCAAGATCATCGAGAAGCTCGATTCCGATGAAGCCCGCGCCCACCTGGGCGACGAGTACGAACGCTTCATCGAGCAACTGGAGCTGGTGCAGGGCGCTTGCCATGAGTTCGACCAGCAGGCGTTCATGGACGGCCAGCTGACCCCGGTGTTTTTCGGTACCGCCCTGGGCAACTTCGGTGTGGACCACGTGCTCGACGCGGTTGTCGACTGGGCGCCGCTGCCGCTGGCGCGCGTGGCCAACGAGCGCACCGTGGAGCCGCAGGAAGAGAAGTTCACAGGCTTCGTGTTCAAGATCCAGGCGAACATGGACCCCAAGCACCGCGACCGTATCGCCTTCATGCGCATCTGCTCGGGCAAGTACGAGAAAGGCATGAAAATGCGCCACGTGCGCACCGGCAAGGACGTGCGCATCGGCGATGCGCTGACCTTCTTCTCCTCCGAGCGTGAACAGCTCGAAGAAGCCTACGCCGGCGACATCATCGGCTTGCACAACCACGGCACCATCCAGATCGGCGACACCTTCACCGAAGGCGAGGCCCTGGGCTTCACCGGTATCCCGCACTTCGCCCCGGAACTGTTCCGCCGCGTGCGCCTGAAGGATCCGCTGAAGTCCAAGCAACTGCGCCAGGGCCTGCAACAGCTGGCCGAAGAAGGCGCGACCCAGGTGTTCTTCCCCGAACGCAGCAACGACATCATCCTCGGCGCCGTCGGTGTGCTGCAGTTCGATGTGGTCGCCAGCCGCCTGAAAGAGGAATACAAGGTCGAGTGCTCCTACGAGCCGATCACCGTGTGGTCCGCGCGCTGGATCGATTGCAGCGACAAGAAGAAACTCGAGGAATTCTCCAACAAGGCTGTGGAAAACCTGGCGCTGGACGGTGGCGGTCACCTGACCTACCTGGCCCCGACCCGGGTCAACCTGGCGCTGATGGAAGAGCGCTGGCCCGACGTGAAATTCCGCGCGACCCGCGAGCATCACTAAGGTCTGAGCGACGCCCCAAGCAAAAGCCCCGCGGCCCAAACCGCGGGTTTTTTTATGCCCAGAACCTATCCATTCCCGTAGGAGCGAGGCTGAACTGGCCTAATAATTCCGGACACCTCTTAAGGGCGATATGATTTCGCCAACTTGGAGGTTCCATGAACGAAAGAAAGGTCTATACCCGCGAGTTCAAGCTACAGGCTGCCAGCATGGTGCTTGATGATAACTGCCCGGTTGCAGACGTTTGTGCATCGCTGGACATTGGGCCCACCGCGTTACGTCGCTGGGTCGATCAGGTTCGCAAGGAACGCGAGGGGCAGCCAGTCAAAGGCACCAAGGCAATTACCGAAGATCAGCGCCAGATCCAGGAGCTAAAAGCCAAGATCAAGCGCATGGAGATGGAGGCTGAGATCTTAAAAAAGGCTACCGCTCTCTTGATGTCGGATCCCGATCGTTTTCGATGATCGCAGAACTAAGAGAGTCATTTCCGACTGCCGTGGTGTGTCATGTTTTCGGTGTGAAGCGCAGCAGCTTTTATGAGTGGATTCAGCGGCGAGCCAAGCCGCGGATCAGACGCGAAGAGCTCAAGCTGAAAGTGGTTGAGCTGCACAGTGAAAGCCGCGAAGCCATGGGTTCCAGAATGATCAGCAAAAGCCTGAAATCCCAAAACATTGCAGCTGGAAGGGGTCTTGTCAGAGCGCTGATGAGGGAGGCCAACATTGTCAGTAAACAACGCCAACCTCATCCATTCAGATCCAAAGGAGTGGAAGCATTTGTCGCACCCAATCGGCTCAAGCGCAATTTCAACGCGACTGCAGTCGATCAGGTTTGGTGTGGTGATGTGACCAGCCTGATGGTGGGCAAACGCTGGTTTCATCTGGCCATCGTGATCGATTTGTATGCTCGCCGGGTCATTGGCTGGGCGTTTTCCCTGGTCAATGACGCCCACTTGGTTAGCAAAGCGCTATGCATGGCAACAGAGGTACGGACATGTCCTCCTGGGCTGATATTTCACTCAGATCAGGGATGTCAGTACACCAGCCGCAAGTTTCAAGAAGAGCTGATGCACCACGGCATTTTGCAAAGCATGAGTCATCGCGGGCAGTGCTGGGACAATGCGCCGACAGAGCGTTTTTTCGGCACGCTGAAGTCAGAGTGGGTACCCCGTGGCGGCTACAGTATGGTCGAGGAAGCAAAAACCGACATCGTGCGCTTCTTCATGTACTACAACCGCACCAGGCTCCATAGCTACAACAACTACTTGTCGCCAATAGCTATGGAGCAAAAAGCGGCATAAGCACCGTAAACGGTGTCCAGGATTACTTGACCAGTTCAGGCTTGCCCGCGATAGCGTCCGCCCGGCCAATGAACTTCTCCCGGCAGAACCGCGGTGGCAGGTTTTGGGGCTGCTACGCAGCCCATCGCGAGCAAGCTTCGCTCCTACGGTATTGGTGGTGTTCGTGGAATCTCCATGCTGTCGTAGGAGCGAGACTGGCCCGCGAAAGCGTCGGTTCGGGCAACGATTCTCTCCCGACAGAACGCGAGATCAGGTGTGGGAGGAAGATGCATAACCGCAGGTTTTAGGGGCTAGTCGAAAGCCGTCTAGCCAGTGGGCGAATCGCGGGCTTGTTATCTGGAAAAGCGTCGGCTTCGGGGCTAGGTTCATACGAGGCCGTGCCTTGCAAATCCGGCTGTGGCCATCATTGATTCACCTACATAAAGGGACGGAATCAACATGAATGTCTTCCAACGGGGTGTGCTGTTACTCAAGGTGCTGGTGCTGTTGTCGCTGGGCATGTCCGCGGCCTGGGCCGGCGACCAGGCCGCACGGGTGCCGGGTTTCTGGGGGCCGGGGCATTTGCAGAACGGGGTGCAGATGATCGCCAAGTCGGAATCCGAGCCGGGCGATCAGGGACAGGGTGGTAGCGAGGGCGATGACGATTCGACCACCGACGAGCCGGACCCCGACAGCGACGACGAGGCTAGCCAGGGCTGAGCCAGGCTGGCGGAAAAAAGAAACCCCTCCTGCCGGACTGATGCGCAATCTGGCAGGAGGGGTTTGGTCAACACAGATGAGGCGCCGCGGGTCACCGCGGCGCCTTTTTTGGCCGGCTCAGCCGAGGAACTGTTCGGCGTAGTGGCAGGCCACCTGGCGGGTGTCGAGCAGGCGCAGGGCCGGCTCTTCGCTGCTGCAACGCTCGGTGGCGTATGGGCAGCGCTTGTGGAACGCACAGCCGGATGGCGGGTTCAGCGGGTTGGGCAATTCGCCGACGATCTTGATCTTCGGTTTGTCCGGGTCCGGGTGAATGGTCGGCGTGGCCGACAACAACGCCTGGGTGTAAGGGTGCAGCGGACGGGTGTAGATGTCCTCTTTCGGGCCCATTTCCACCGGCCGGCCGAGGTACATCACCATCACGTGGTCGGCGACGTGACGCACCACCGCCAGGTTGTGGGAGATGAACACATAGGCGGTGTTGAACTCCTGCTGCAGGTCCATGAACAGGTTCAGCACCTGGGCCTGGATCGACACGTCGAGGGCCGAGGTCGGTTCGTCCGCCACCAGCACTTTCGGTTGCAGCATCATCGCCCGCGCCAGGGCGATACGCTGGCGCTGGCCGCCGGAGAACATGTGCGGGTAGCGCTGATAATGCTCGGGGCGCAGGCCCACCTGCTTCATCATCGCCTGGACCTTTTCCCGTCGCTCGCTGGCCGACAGCCGGGTGTTGATCAGCAGCGGCTCGGCCAGTTGATCGCCGATCTTCTGCCGTGGGTTGAGCGAGGCGTAGGGGCTCTGGAACACCATCTGCACGTCTTTGCGCAGTTGCTTGCGCTGGGCCTTGTCGGCGCCGGCGACTTCCTGGCCGGCGATTTTCAAGGAGCCGGAAGACGGTTCTTCGATCAGGGTCAGGGCCCGGGCCAGGGTGGATTTGCCGCAGCCGGACTCGCCGACCACGGCAAGGGTCTTGCCGGCTTCCAGCTCGAACGACACGCCGTTGAGGGCGCGCACGGTGGCGTGGCCCTTGAACAGGCCGCGGGACACTTCGTAGTGACGGGTCAGGTTGCGGGCGGTAAGAACGACGGCCATTACGCCACCTCCTGATTCAGCGGGTAGAAGCAGCGGGCGAGGCTGGCGGCTTTCGGATCGAGGTTTGGGCGCTGCTGGCGGCAGTTTTCCTGCACGTACGGGCAGCGCGGCGAGAGCAGGCAACCTTGCGGACGGTCGTAGCGACCGGGAACGATGCCCGGCAACGTCGACAGGCGCGCGGCGCCCATGCTGTGCTCGGGAATCGCTGCCAGCAGCGCTTCGGTGTAGGGATGGGCGGGGATGTCGAACAACTCCGGCACCTGGCCCACTTCCACCGCTTGCCCGGCGTACATCACGCACACGCGCTGGGCGGTCTCGGCGACCACCGCCAGGTCGTGGGTGATCAGCACCAGGCCCATGTTCTGCTCGCGTTGCAGGTTGAGCAGCAGATCCATGATCTGCGCCTGGATGGTCACGTCCAGGGCGGTGGTCGGTTCGTCGGCGATCAGCAGCTTCGGCTCGCCGGCAATCGCCATGGCAATCGCCACGCGCTGGCTCATGCCGCCGGACAGTTGGTGCGGGTAGGCGTCCATGCGGCTGGCGGCGCCCGGGATCTCGACTTTTTCCAGCAGTTCGATGGCGCGCTTGCGGGCCGCCTTGCCGGACATCTTCAGGTGCAGGCGCAGCACTTCCTCGATCTGGAAGCCCACGGTGTAGCTCGGGTTCAGCGCGGTCATCGGGTCCTGGAACACCATGGCCAGGTCCTTGCCGACGATCTGCCGGCGTTGCCGGGCGCTGAGCTTGAGCATGTCCTTGCCGTCGAAGCTGAGGGCGTCGGCGGTGACGATGCCGGGATGCTCGATCAGCCCCATCAGCGCCATCATGGTCACGGACTTGCCGGAGCCGGATTCGCCGACGATGGCCAGGACTTCGCCCTTGTCCACGTTCAGGTCCAGGCCATCCACCACGGGAACGGCCTGGGCGTCGCCGAAGCGCACGTTGAGATTCTTGATTTCTAGCAGTGACATGGGAATCTCCTCAGGCGGCGTTCTTGAGTTTCGGGTCCAGCGCGTCGCGCAGGCCGTCGCCCATCAGGTTGATTGCCAGCACGCTGAGCAAAATGGTCAGGCCGGGCAGGCTCACCACCCACCAGGCGCGTTCGATGTAGTCGCGGGCCGAGGCCAGCATGGTGCCCCACTCAGGGGTGGGCGGCTGGACGCCAAGGCCGAGGAAGCCCAGGGCCGCGGCATCGAGAATCGCCGAGGAGAAGCTCAGGGTCGCCTGGACGATCAGCGGCGCCATGCAGTTGGGCAGCACGGTGATGAACATCAGGCGCGGCAGGCCGGCACCGGCCAGGCGCGCGGCGGTCACGTAGTCGCGGTTGAGCTCGCCCATCACCGCGGCGCGGGTCAGGCGCACGTAGGACGGCAGGGATACCACGGCGATGGCGATCACGGTGTTGATCAGGCCTGGGCCGAGGATGGCGACGATCGCCACGGCCAGCAGTAGAGACGGCAGGGCCAGCATGATGTCCATCAGGCGCATGATGGTCGGGCCGAGCAGGCGCGGGAAGAAGCCGGCGAACAGGCCCAGGAGGATGCCCGGGATCAGCGACATGACCACCGACGACAGGCCGATCAGCAGCGACAGGCGCGAACCGGTGATCAGGCGCGACAGCAGGTCGCGGCCCAGTTCGTCGGTGCCGAGGATGAACTGCCATTGGCCGCCTTCGAGCCAGACCGGCGGGGTCAGCAGGAAGTCGCGGTATTGCTCGCTCGGGTTATGCGGGGCGACCCAGGGCGCGAAGATCGCGCAGAAAATCACCAGCAGCATGAACAGCAGGCCGGCCACCGCGCCCTTGTTGCGCGAGAAGGCCTGCCAGAATTCCTTGTACGGCGACGGGTACAGCAGGCTTTGATCCACGGCCACGGCGGATACGGCTACTGAGGAGGTTGGAGTGCTCATGAGTATTGTCCTCAGCGCTGGTGACGAATGCGTGGGTTGGCAAAGCCGTAGAGGATGTCCACCACGAAGTTGACCAGGATCACCAGGCAGGCGATCAACAGGATGCCGTTCTGCACCACGGGGTAGTCCCGGGCGCCGATGGCTTCGATCAGCCATTTGCCGATGCCGGGCCAGGAGAAGATGGTTTCGGTCAGGACCGCGCCGGCCAGCAGGGTGCCGACTTGCAGGCCGACCACGGTCAGCACCGGGATCAGCGCGTTGCGCAGGCCGTGCACGAACACCACGCGGGCGGGCGACAGGCCCTTGGCCTTGGCGGTGCGGATGTAGTCTTCGCGCAGCACTTCGAGCATCGAGGAACGGGTCATCCGCGCGATCACCGCCAGCGGAATGGTGCCAAGCACGATGGCCGGCAGGATCAGGTGGTGCAGGGCATCGAAGAAGGCGCCGGTGTCATCGGCCAGCAGGGTGTCGATGAGCATGAAGCCGGTTTTCGGCTCGATGTCGTAGAGCAGGTCGAGCCGCCCGGAAACCGGGGTCCAGCCCAGGCTCACGGAGAAGAACATGATCAGGATCAGGCCCCACCAGAAGATCGGCATCGAATAGCCGGCAAGGGAGATGCCCATCACCCCGTGGTCGAACAGGGATCCTCGTTTCAGCGCGGCGATCACCCCGGCCAGCAGGCCGATCACGGCAGCGAACAGCATCGCGGCCGAGGCCAGTTCCAGGGTTGCCGGGAACAGGGAGGTGAACTCGCTCCACACACTCTCGCGAGTACGCAGGGATTCACCCAGGTCGCCCTGGGCGAGTTTGCCGATGTAGTCCAGGTACTGGGCATACAGCGGTTTGTTCAGACCAAGGCGTTCCATTGCCTGGGCATGCATCTCAGGGTCGACCCGGCGCTCGCCCATCATGACTTCCACGGGATCGCCGGGAATCATGCGAATCAATGCGAACGTCAGCAAGGTGATGCCGAAGAATGTGGGAATCAACAACCCCACACGGCGGGCAATAAAACTAAACATCTTCTGGTGTACCTCATCAGCCGGTTAGGCGTGTCCGGCATCCCTGGGGTCAGGGATGCCGGGCGTTTCTTATCTACTTCACCTGGGTGGTAGCGAAGTTGTTGGTGGTCAGGGGACTCTGGTGGTAGCCCTCGACGTTCTTGCGCATTGCCGTGAACATTTTCGGATAGGCCATGGGGATCCAGGGTTGTTCCTTGTCGAAAATATCCTGGGCCTGTTCATAGAGTGCGGTCCGTTTGGCCGGCTCGGATTCGGCGCGGGCCTGATCGATCAGGCTCTGGAACGCTTTATTGCACCAGCGAGCGTAGTTTTCGCCGTTTTTGGCGGCCTCGCAACTGAGGTTGGGGGTCAGGAAGTTGTCCGGGTCCCCGTTATCCCCCGCCCAGCCGGCGGAAACCATGTCGTGCTCGCCGTTCTTGGCGCGCTTGAGCATCTCGCCCCATTCCATGACGCGGATATCGATCTTGAGGCCGATCTTCGCCAGGTCGGACTGCATCATCTGTGCGCCGAGCAGCGGGTTGGGGTTGGTCGGGCCACCGCCGTTGCGGGTGAACAGGGTGAAGACCGTGCCTTCCGGCACGCCGGCTTCCTTGATCAGGGCGCGGGCCTTGTCCAGGTCGCGGGCCGGGTTGCCCAGGCTGGTGTTGAAGCCCAGCAGGGTCGGCGGGTAGGGGCCGGTGCCGACCACCGCGTTGCCCTTGCCGTACAGGCTGTTGACGTAGGCTTCCTTGTCGAAGGCGATGTTGATGGCCTGACGGACACGCGGGTCGCTCATGTACTTCTTGGTGGTGTTCAGGGCCACGTAGCCCACGGTCATGGCGGCCAGGTCGTCGACCTTCAGGTTGGTGTCGGCCTTGATGCTCGGGATGTCGTCCGGCTTCGGATACAGGGCGACCTGGCACTCATTGGCCTTGAGCTTCTGCAGGCGCACGTTGTTGTCGGTGGTGATCGCCAGGATCAGCGCGTCGGCCGGCGGCTTGCCACGGAAGTAGTCCGGGTTGGCCTTGAACCGCACCTGGGCGTCCTTGGCGTAGCGCTGGAAGACGAACGGGCCGGTGCCGATCGGCTTGCTGTTCAGTTCGCCGGCCTTGCCGGCCTTGAGCAACTGGTCGGCGTATTCGGCCGGGAAGATCGAGGCGAAGGCCATGGCCACGTCGGCCAGGAACGGTGCTTCGCGACGGGTCAGGGTGAAGACCACGGTGTGGTCGTCGGTTTTCTCGACGCTTTTGAGCAGTTCCTTGAAACCCATGCTTTCGAAATAGGGGAAGCCCACGCTGGACTTGTCATGCCACGGGTGTTTCGGGTCCAGCTGACGCTGGAAGCTCCAGAGCACGTCGTCGGCGTTCATCTCGCGGGTCGGCTTGAAGTAATCGGTGCTGTGGAACTTGACGCCTTTGCGCAGGTGGAAGGTGTAGATCAGGCCGTCCGGGCTGATCTCCCAGGACTCGGCCAGGGCCGGCTCGATGTCCGTGGTGCCGGGCTTGAAGTCCACCAGGCGGTTGAAGATGGTTTCCGCCACCGCGTCGGCAGTGACTGCAGTCGTGTACTGGACCATATCGAAGCCTTCCGGGCTGGCTTCGGTACAGACCACCAAGGGCTTGGCCGAGACGCCTGCGGCGACGCTCAGCAGTGCGGCAGCGATGGCCGCTTTCAGGGGAAGCATTTTCATCTAGAACCCTCTGCAATCGGTTGAACCAGAGTAGCTGGAGTGGCGAATTCGTCATGAATTCGCCAACCAGCCGATGTGTTTTTTAGAGAATCTTGAACGGGATGGTGGTGACCAGGCGGAACTCGTTGATGTTGCCGTCGGCCTGGTTTTCGCTGGCGCGGTGGGTAGTGTAGGTCGCCCGGATCGCGGTTGCCTTCAGCGGACCGCTCTGGACTGCATAAGACGCGCCAATACCGTATTCGTAGTGGGTTTCGCCATCCATCAGGCTCAGGTCACCGCGCTGGGCGCCTGGATCGGTGTAGGCGGTGCCGCGGTAATGGGTACCGTCGATGCCCCAGCCGCGTGCCGAGTAGATGTTGAACTTCAGGCCTGGCACGCCGTATTCGGCCATGTTCAGGCCGTAGGCGATCTGGAAGGACTTCTCGTTCGGGCCGTTGAAGTCCGAGAGCAGGGAGTTGGCCAGGTAGATACCGTTGGTTTCATGCAGGTAGTCGAAGTACTCGTTACCGTTCACTTGCTGGTAGGAGAAGGTCAGGCTGTGGGCCTGGTGAGTCAGGCCGAGCGACAGCGAGTAGGTGTCGTTGTCGATCTCGCCCATCAACTTCTTACCTTCGTCGACGGTCTTGTAGTAGTTCAGGCCGGTGGTCAGGCTCAGTACCTGGCTGTCACCCAGCTCGTGGGTGGCGCCGAAGTAGTACTGGTTCCAGAAGTCTTTGACGTTGGCGCCATACAGGCTGGTTTTCAGGCTATTGAACGGCTGGTAGTTCACACCTGCGGTGTAGACCTTGTCGGTTTCCACGCCGGTGGCGGAGTACTCGGTGCGGAATTTCGACAGGCTCTGTTCGGTACGCGGCGAAACGCGATCGAAACCGGCCAGATCGAACGACAGGTTGTTGAACTCTTCGCTGTGCAGACTCACACCTTCGAAACTCGAAGGCAGGGCACGGTTGCCGATGACGTCGACGATCGGCGTGCTGAAGTTCTGGCGACCGGCGGTCAGGGTGGTGTTGGAGACGCGGAACTTGACGTTGGCCAGGCCCAGTTTGCTCCACTGGCCGACAGCGTCGCCGTCGGAGTGGGTCAGGGTACGGTTGTTCTTGCCGGCGATGTCCTTGCGGTCACGATCCAACGCGATGGCGTTGTAGGCGGCCACCTCGGTGCTGACCCCGACAGTACCTTCGGTGAAGCCCGAGCTGTAGTTGAGGATGGTGCCCTGGACCCAGTTGATCCGGCGTGGGGTCGAAGTCGGCTGGCCGTTGTGGTTGTAGGAGAAGCGGTCGTCACGACGCTTCAGCTCGTTGGCGTACCAGTTGCGGGTCGTGCCCGACAGGCTCTGGCCTTCGACGAAGCCCTTGGCCTCCGCCTGGGCGCTGGTGCCGTTCAGTTCGGTCGGAACGAATTCCTGACTCACGCTTTCCGCATGGGCCATGGCCGTGATGCTGCTGATGGCCAGGGCCAGTAACGCGGTGTTGCTCGGTTTCATGGGTGAAGCTCCTTTGCTTTCTTTATTTTTATGCCGGTCTTTTTGGGTTGACCGGCTTTTGCTTTACAACTCATTCAAGGCATCGCAAACGTTTGCATGAGGCTTGATCGCCGAATTCAGGCAACAGATTTGCGTGGGGGCGAATATCGCCCCCAGCGGCCTGGCTAATCATTTATTGGTCGATGCTGACGCCCGAGAACACGTTGCGGCCGAAGGGGCTGACCTTGAATCCTTCGACTTTGGCGCTCAACGGCTGGTTGACCGTCGAGTGGGCGACCGGGGTGATCGGTACCTGCTGCTTGAGCAACTGCTGGGCCTGTTGGTAGAGCACCGTGCGCTGTTCGCGATCGGTGACGATCTTGGCCTGCTTGATCAGCTTGTCGTACTGCGGGTCGCACCACATGGAGTAGTTGTTGCCGCCAATGGCGTCGCAGCTGTACAGGGTGCCGAGCCAGTTGTCCGGGTCACCGTTGTCGCCGGTCCAGCCGATCAGGCTGATGTCGTGCTCGCCATTCTTGGTGCGCTTGATGTACTCGCCCCACTCGTAGCTGACGATTTTCACTTTCAGGCCGATCTTGCCCCAGTCGGACTGGAGCATTTCGGCCATCAGCTTGGCGTTGGGGTTGTAGGGACGCTGCACGGGCATGGCCCAGAGGGTGATTTCCGTGCCTTCCTTGACCCCGGCGGCCTTGAGCAGCTCACGTGCCTTTTGCGGGTTGTAGGCGGCGTCCTTGATGCTGGTGTCGTAGGACCACTGGGTCGGCGGCATGGCGTTGACCGCCAGCTGGCCGGCGCCCTGGTACACGGCGTTGAGGATGCCTTGCTTGTTCACCGCCATGTCCAGCGCCTGGCGCACTTCGAGCTGGTCGAAGGGCTTGTGGCGAACGTTGTAGGCGATGTAGCCGAGGTTGAAGCCGGGCTTTTCGATCAGTTGCAGTTTCGGGTCGTTTTTCAGCGCTTCGACATCGGCCGGCCGCGGATGCAGGGTGATCTGGCATTCGCCGGCCTTGAGCTTCTGCACGCGCACCGAGGCATCGGTGTTGATGGCGAAAATCAGCTGGTCGAGCTTGACCCGGCTCGGGTCCCAGTACTGCTTGTTGGCGGTGTAGCGGATGTTCGAGTCTTTCTGGTAGCTCTTGAACACGAACGGCCCGGTGCCGATCGGCTTCTGGTTGATGCCGCTGGGTTTGCCGGCCTTGAGCAACTGGTCGGCATATTCGGCCGAGAGAATCGCGGCGAAGCTCATGGCGATGTTCTGGATGAACGCCGCATCGACCGAGTTCAGGGTCATCACCACGGTCAACGGCCCGGTCTTCTCGACCTTGGCGATGTTCTTGTTCAGGCTCATCCCGTTGAAGTAGGGAAACTCGGTGGGGTAGGCCTTGCGGAAGGGCTGCTCGGGATCGAGCATGCGGTTGAAGGTGAAGAGCACGTCGTCGGCGTTGAAATCACGTGTCGGCTTGAAGTACGGCGTGGTATGGAACTTCACCCCTTCGCGCAGATGGAAGGTGTACTGCAGGCCGTCCGCGGAAATATCCCAGCGGGTGGCCAGGCCCGGCACCACATTGGTCGCGCCTTTTTCGAACTCCGCCAGGCGGTTGTACAGCGGCTCTGCCGCGTCGTTGTCGGTGGCGGTGGTGTATTGCGCGGTGTCGAAGCCAGCCGGGCTGCCTTCGGAGCAGAACACCAGGCTGTTGCCGGCCGCCAGGCTGGCGGAGGTTGCGGTCAACAGACCGGTGCCCAGCAGGGCGGATAAAACCAGGGAATGACGCATGACGATCCCTCTCCCTTTTTATTGTTTTGATCGATGAGCAGTCGCCCCATCCGGAGGCGGTCATGTCATTGATCCCAAGTCTCGCTTGCAGCAAATGCCGGGCAATGGATGCACCACTCCATGCTTTGACGGTAGGGGTCGCCGCATGGGTAGTAAATGCCAAAGAGCCTGAAAGACATGTAAGGAACTTCCGAAATGCCCGTACTCACCACGATGGGGCGCAGCAAGAGGAAGAGCGTTCGAGTTCCGGCAGTCCTGGCAGGTAAGGCAACGGCGACGTCAGCTGACGTCGCCGTTGCAGACCCTTATTTGCTGATGCTGACGCCGTAGAACGAGTTCAGGCCAAAGGGGCTGATCTTGAAGTCCTGCACGTTGGCGCGCATGGGTTGGAACACCGTCGAGTGGGCGATAGGTGTCATCGGGACCTGGTCTTTGAGGAGGTGTTGCGCCTGCTTGTACAGCTCGGTGCGTTTGGCCACGTCCGGGGTGGCCTTGGCTTGCTTGATCAGTGCGTCGTACGGCTTGTCGCACCATTTGGAGAAGTTGTTGCCGTTCATGGCGTCGCAGCCGAACAGGGTGCCGAGCCAGTTGTCCGGGTCACCATTGTCGCCGCTCCAGCCGATGATCATCGCCTGGTTCTCGCCACCCTTGGAACGCTTGATGTACTCGCCCCATTCGTAGCTGACGATGTTGACCTTCAGGCCGATCTTCGCCCAGTCGGACTGCAGCATTTCAGCCATCAGCTTGGCGTTCGGGTTGTACGGACGCTGCACCGGCATGGCCCACAGGGTGATCTGGGTGCCTTCCTTGATGCCGGCTTCCTTGAGCAGCGCCTTGGCTTTCTCGGGGTCGTACTTGGCATCCTTGATGGTGTCGTCATAGGACCACTGGGTCGGTGGCATGGCGTTGACCGCCAGCTGGCCCGCACCCTGGTAGACCGAGTCGATGATCTGCTGCTTGTTCACCGCCATGTCCAGCGCCTGGCGGACCTTGAGGTCGGCCAGCGGGTTGGCGTCGGTGCGGCCCTTGAGCACAGGCATCACGTTGTAGGCGATGTAGCCGAGGTTGAAGCCGGCTTGCTGCGGCAGTTTGAGGGTCTTGTCCTCGCCCAGGGCCTTGAGGTCGGCCGGGCGCGGGAACAGGGTGACCTGGCATTCGTTCTTTTTCAGCTTCTGGATGCGTACCGACGGGTCGGTGGTGATGGCGAAGATCAGGTTGTCGATCTTCACGTCTTCAGGCTTCCAGTAATCCTTGTTGCCGGTGTAACGGATGTTGGAGTCTTTCTGGTAGCTCTTGAACACGAACGGCCCGGTGCCGATCGGCTTCTGGTTTATGTCGCCCGGCTTGCCTTCCTTGAGCAACTGGTCGGCGTACTCGGCGGACTGGATGGAGGCGAAGCTCATCGCCAGGTTCTGGATGAACGCGGCGTCTACGGTTTTCAGGGTGAACTTGACGGTCTTGTCGTCGACTTTCTCGACCTTGGTGATGTTGGTGTCCATTCCCATGTCGGTGAAGTAAGGGAATTCGGTGGGGTACGCCTTGCGGAACGGCATGTCCTTGTCGAGCATGCGGTTGAACGTGAAGAGCACGTCGTCGGCGTTGAAATCACGAGTCGGCTTGAAATACGGCGTGGTGTGGAACTTCACCCCATCGCGCAGATGGAAGGTGTAGGTCAGGCCATCGTCGGAAATGTCCCAACTGGTCGCCAGGCCAGGAATGACGGCGGTGCCGCCACGCTCAAACTGGCTGAGGCGGTTGAACAGGGTCTCTGCTGAGGCGTCGAAGTCGGTTCCGGTGGTGTACTGGCCTGGGTCGAAGCCGGCCGGGCTCCCTTCGGAGCAGAACACCAGGTTAGTCGCCGCCTGGGCGAAGGGTGCGCTGGCGAGCAAGCCGGCGCTGACTAAAAGCGGAATGACTGCTTGTTTGAACATGGTTGCCTCATGATTTGTTGTCATTTTTGGTGTAGAGGGCGACCTTATGAGTCGACCCGCCGATACTTATGCAGGCCCCATACCCAATGCAAGATGCGGGGCCGTCACAAGTATCAAGGAGTGGAACGAACGTACAGGAATGACGCATTTGTATAAATATTGACGAATTTGGCCCTATGCGCTGGTTTTTTCTGGTGCATGGGTTGCCTTCTTGCGGGGCATCCGGAGCGAGTCGTGCCTCCGCTTGGTGCGTCGCTGGAGCAGGTGTCGACCGGCTTCTGGTTGAACCGCCTGGCCTTGCCTGCCTGGCGCAAGTGTTTGGCGCATTGGGTTGACCGGATGAAGTAGGACGGTTTGGTGAGGGAGGCCGTGGAGAACGGATGCCCGGGACCTTGCAAGCGATGGCGGGTGCACAGCACATCGTCGGCGGCGTTGACATTGTGGCTCGCAGTGAAGTTGTCACTGTGGAGGTTGCGGGTGGCGTGCGACAGTGGGGTGCCGAGGATCAGCCTCGCTGTCTGCCAAACCTGGAGCGGAAAGGTCTTACGCATGCAAACCTCATTTTTTCTTTTTCTAGGGCATATCTGAGGATTGGCCTTGTGGGCCGGGGCAACTCGCCTTCTATGGGGAGTGGATGCAGCCCCATGGACCCTGTGCGGCGACGGCGATCGCTTTGTTGTGGGGGTGATTGACGATTCGCCGATGCCGAAATTAAGTCATGCTGAAATCGTGGTCAACGAAAATTAAGCGTGACTAACATTTCTCTTGTGCGCGGGGTGTCTGTGAGGTTGCGCAGGCGGCCACGGGGCGGGTTCAGGCCGCTGAATGGTCGTCGAACAGGCCCATGGTCGTGACGGTCAATACTTCTGCCGGGCCGTTGCCGGCGTTAGCCAGGTAGTGAGGTTTGGTCGAGTCGAAGTGCACCGAGTCGCCGGCGCCGAGGGGATACTGCTGCCCCTCGATGGTGTAGACAATTTGCCCCGAAAGAACGTAGGAGAACTCGGCGCCATCATGGGAAATCAGTTCCGACTGGTAGCCCACGGGTATGTTCATCTTCACCGCGTTGATCAGGTTGCCGGGAAAGGAACTGGACAGCCGCTCGTAGGCCAGGGGCTGGCCTTCGATGGTGTAGCGCACCCGCTTGCCGTCGTGGGAGTCGGGTTGTGCCTGGGTCGGCTGGTCGAATAGGGCGTTCAGCGGAACGTTCAGAGACTTGGCAATGTTGACCAGGGAGGAGATCGAGACGCCGGTGAGATTGCGTTCCGCCTGGGAGAGGAAACTGGCGGTCAGGCCGGATTCGCTGGCGATCTGGCGCAGGGTTTTCTTGGCGGCGCGGCGATAGCGACGCAGGCGTTCGCCGATGCGGTCTGCGGTCATTGGAGAGACTCTTATAGGAAAGGCGCAGTATACCCGGTGGACGTCAATGACGTCTGATAGGCGCCATACCGGGGGCCGTAACTTTAGCATCACCGATGTGGCCGAGTTCACCCCCTCTATTCCAAAAAAGGGCGAGTCCCTCAGGCTGGGTTGAAACAGTGGGTAGCAAAAAAAACGCGGTAACCTCATTGGTGCTGGAGGTCACCGCCGTTTTTTTTGGGGACGGGCAGGGAAAACGTTACGGCATCAGGACTTCGATCGAGCCATCGGCGGTCATGCTGACCTGGCTGGTACCGGCCTCGACTTCCGGAGTGACCGGCGCCGCATCCATGCCCGCGGCTTTCATCATCACCGGCCCGCGCAGATACGGTTGTGGATAACCGTTGCTGTTGAGGTTCAGGTTGACGATCTTGTAGCCCTTGCCGCCCAGCGCTTCGGTGGTCAGCTGCGCACGAGCCTTGAAGGCATCGACCGCTTCCTTGAGCAGCTTGTCTTCGCTGGCCTTGCGGGTCGGGTCGGCGATGGCGAAATCCATCCCGCCCATCTTCAGGTCGGTCAGCAGTTCGCCGGTGAGCTTGGACAGCGCGGCGAAGTCCGAGCTTTCCAGGCGCAGTTCGGCGCGTTCGCGCCAGCCGGTGATCTTCTGGCCCTTGGTGTCGTAGATCGGGTAGCTGTTGCGGCTGCCCTGGCGCAAGGTGATGTCCTTGACCTGGCGTGCCTGGCCCAGGGCCTTGTTCATGGTGGTGGTGATTTCCGCGGCGAGCTTGGCCGGGTCGGCGTTCTGCGATTCGCTGTAGAGGGTGACGATCATCAGGTCGCGGGCCACTTCCTGACTGACTTCGGCGCGCAGGGAGATCTGGTTGTAATGAAGCTCATCGGCGGCCAGGGCCGGCAGGCTGGCGAGGGTGCCGGCGCTGAGGGCGAGAAGGGCGGCGCTGCGACTGAATGTATGCATGAAAACTCCTTGAGTGCGGTCCGCAGGTATTGGGTCCCAGCCTGCGTGAAACCATCAGACTCTAGCTTTTATTGTCTGGTTCGGCCCGTTAACAACTTCTATACATCTATTACCCAACGCCAACTACGGAGGTTTTTGTAGCCGCTGGCGAAGCCTGCGCTCGACTGCGCACGGACTCTGAGATGGGGATGGCGAGCGCTTTGCGCTCTATCGCGGGCAAGCCTCGTTCCTACAGGCAGGTGGTGTTTTTGCAGGCAAGGCTTGCCCGCGATTGGCCATTGCCCAAGACTGTGGCGGTTTGCCGCAGTTTTGCCTGTCCGGGCCGCTGCTTGGTTATACTCGTCGCGATCCGCCTGGAGCGCTCATCAGGAGAGCTCATGCTCGCCCCCGTACAACTGCTTTCCGCCACTCGCCAGAACCTCTGGCGTCTGACTTTCATCCGCATCCTGGTTCTGGCCGCTCAGGCCGGCTCGGTGGGGCTCGCCTACTGGTTCGACCTGTTGCCGCTGCCCTGGCTGCAACTGGCCGTCACCCTGGGCCTGTCGCTGATCCTCTGCGCCTTCACCGCCATTCGCCTGCGCACCTCGTGGCCGGTCACCGAGCTGGAATATGCCGTGCAACTGGCTTGTGATTTGTTTATCCACAGCGCCCTGTTGTATTTCTCCGGCGGCTCGACCAATCCCTTCGTCTCCTATTACCTGGTGCCGCTGACCATCGCCGCCGTGACCTTGCCATGGCGCTATTCGGTGGTCCTTTCCGGTATCGCGCTGACCATGTACACCTTGCTGCTGGCGCAGTTCTACCCGCTGCAGACTTTCCCCATCGCCCGGGAGAACCTGCAGATCTACGGGATGTGGCTGAGCTTCGCCCTGGCCGCGGCGGTGATCACCTTCTTCGCCGCGAGAATGGCCGAGGAGCTGCGGCGGCAGGAGGAGCTGCGGGCGATCCGCCGCGAAGAGGGCCTGCGCGACCAGCAGTTGCTGGCTGTCGCGACCCAGGCCGCTGGCGCCGCCCACGAGTTGGGAACGCCCCTGGCGACCATGAGCGTGCTGCTCAAGGAAATGCGCCAGGACCACCTCGACCCAATGCTGCAAGATGACCTGGGCGTGCTCCAGGACCAGGTCAAACTGTGCAAGGAAACCCTGCAACAGTTGGTGCGCGCCGCCGAGGCCAACCGCCGGCTGGCGGTGGAGATGCAGGATGTCACCGTCTGGCTCGACGAAGCGCTGAACCGCTGGCACCTGATGCGCCCCGAAGCCAGCTACCGCTTCCAATTGCTGGGCAAGGGCACGATGCCGCGGCTGGCGCCGCCGCCGGACCTGACCCAGGCGTTGCTCAACCTGCTGAACAATGCAGCCGATGCTTGTCCGGAAGGGCTGGAAGTCCAGCTGGATTGGGACGCCGAGAACCTGACCATCAGTATTCGTGACCACGGCGCCGGTGTGCCGCTGGCCATCGCCGAGCAGATCGGCAAACCGTTTTTTACCACCAAGGGCAAAGGTTTCGGCCTGGGCCTGTTTTTGAGCAAAGCCAGCGTGACACGCGCCGGCGGCTCAGTGAAACTCTACAGTCATGAGGAAGGCGGCACGCTCACCGAGCTGCGCCTGCCCCACGGCGCCCGAGGAGACCAACATGAGTGACGAAATCCAAGTCGAAGGCGAAGAACTGCCGCATCTGTTGCTGGTGGATGACGACGCCACCTTCACCCGGGTGATGGCGCGAGCCATGAGCCGTCGCGGCTTCCGCGTCAGCACCGCGGGTTCCGCCGAGGAAGGCCTGGCCCTCTCCCAGCAGGACTTGCCGGACTTCGCCGCGCTGGACCTGAAGATGGATGGCGACTCCGGCCTGGTGCTGCTGCCCAAGCTGCTTGAGCTCGATCCGGAAATGCGCGTGGTGATCCTCACTGGTTATTCGAGCATCGCCACCGCAGTCGAAGCGATCAAGCGCGGCGCCTGCAACTACCTGTGCAAACCGGCGGACGCCGACGACGTGCTGGCCGCGCTGCTCTCCGAGCACGCCGACCTCGACACCCTGGTGCCGGAAAACCCGATGTCGGTGGACCGCCTGCAATGGGAGCACATCCAGCGGGTGCTGACCGAACACGAAGGCAACATCTCCGCCACTGCCCGCGCCCTGGGCATGCACCGTCGAACGCTGCAACGCAAGTTGCAGAAGCGCCCGGTTCGTCGCTGAACCGCGACTGAACGAATGTCCTCAGGACAAGTGAAAAAACGAGCCGATCCTCTATGATCGGCTCGATGCTTGTCCCTATCCCAATCGAGCCTTGATGATGAATCAGAACGCTGAGTATTCCGCGGTCAACGATGCTGTGCGCGGGCAGTTTTTCCGTCGTGTCTGGGAAATGACTACGCCTTACTGGCGCAGTGAAGAGAAGGGCAAGGCCTGGTTGCTGCTGTTCGCGGTGGTGGCCCTGACCCTATTCAGCGTGGCGATCTCGGTGTGGATCAACAGCTGGTACAAGGATTTCTACAACGCCCTGCAAAAGAAGGACGAGGTGGCGTTCTGGCAGCTGATCCTGTATTTCTGCGGAATTGCCGCGGTGGCCATCCTGGCCGCGGTCTACCGGCTCTACCTGACCCAGATGCTGACCATCCGCTGGCGCGCCTGGCTCACGGAAAAACACTTCGCCCGCTGGCTGGGCCACAAGAATTACTACCAGCTGGAGCAGGGCGGCTACACCGATAACCCGGACCAGCGGATTTCCGAAGACCTCAACAGCTTCACCAGCAATACCCTGGGGCTCGCCCTGGGCCTGCTGCGTACCGTGGTCAGCCTGGTGTCGTTCTCGATCATCCTGTGGGGCGTGTCGGGCAGTATCGAAGTCTTCGGCTACACCATTCCCGGCTACATGTTCTGGTGCGCCCTGGTGTACGCCGCCGTCGGCAGCTGGCTGACCCACTTGATCGGTCGACGCCTGATCGGCTTGAACAACAACCAGCAACGTTTCGAGGCAGACCTGCGTTTTTCCATGGTGCGGGTGCGGGAGAACGCCGAGAGCATTGCCCTGTATGACGGCGAGCCGAATGAGAACAAACGCCTCAGCGCTCGCTTCGGCATGGTCTGGCACAACTTCTGGGACATCATGAAAGTGTCCAAGCGTCTGACCTTCTTCACCTCGGGCTACGGCCAGATCGCGATCATTTTCCCCTTCATCGTCGCGGCCCCGCGTTACCTGACGGGCAAGATCGAACTGGGCGAGCTGATGCAGATCAACTCGGCATTCGGCAACGTCCAGGAGAACTTCAGCTGGTTCATCACCGCCTATTCCGAGCTTGCGGCATGGCGCGCCACCTGCGACCGGCTGCTGAGCTTCCGTCAGGCCATGAGCGAAAACGAAGAGCGCGCGCCAGCCATCGACGTGCAGAGCCAGGGTGAAACCCTGCAGGTGCATAACCTTGGCCTGGACTTGGCGGACGGCCGGCACCTGCTGGCCGGTGCCGAGATGACCGTGACCCCCGGTGAGCGCCTGATGCTCAGCGGCCGTTCCGGCAGTGGCAAAAGTACCCTGCTGCGGGCGATGGGGCGGCTCTGGCCGGCCGGTCACGGCAGCATTCGCATGCCCGCCAAGCGTTATCTGTTCCTGCCGCAAAAGCCTTACCTGCCGATTGGCAGTCTGCGCGAAGCCTTGAGTTATCCACAGTCGGGCGACACCTACCCGCAGGAGCGTTACGTGCAGGTGCTGGAAACCTGCCGACTGCCGCACCTGGTGTCTCGCCTGGACGAGAGCAATCACTGGCAGCGCATGCTGTCCCCGGGCGAGCAACAGCGTCTGGCCTTTGCCCGTGCGTTGCTCTACGCACCGCAATGGCTGTACATGGATGAGGCCACCTCGGCCATGGACGAAGAAGACGAGGCGACCCTGTACCAGGCGCTGATCGACCAGTTGCCGGGGCTGAGCATTGTCAGCGTCGGGCATCGCAGCAGCCTCAAGCGTTTCCACCCGCGGCACATCCGCATCGAGCGCGGGCATCTGGTCGACCAGGCGGTGACGGTGTAGTCAACAGTGATCGTACAACCCGGCTGAGCTATGATGCGTCATCAGTTTTCGGAGAAAGAACTTCACCATGGACAACCAGAACACGGCGCCCCGCCTTCCACGCAAGCGCCGTAGCCTCGCCCAGGAGCTGGTGACCGTGCTGTCGGAGCAGATTCGCGACGGTCAGCTCAAGCGCGGTGACAAGTTGCCCACCGAGTCGGCGATCATGGAGGCCCATGGCGTCAGCCGGACCGTGGTGCGCGAGGCCATTTCCCGCTTGCAGGCCGCCGGCCAGGTGGAAACCCGCCACGGCATCGGCACCTTTGTGCTCGACACGCCGAGCCCGAGCGGCTTCAGGATCGATCCGGCGACCGTGGTGACCTTGCGCGATGTGCTGGCGATCCTGGAACTGCGCATCAGCCTGGAAGTGGAGTCGGCCGGGCTGGCCGCGCAGCGGCGCAGCAGCGAGCAACTGGCGGCGATGCGGGCGGCGCTGGATGCCCTCAATGAGAGCGCGGCCCACGACAGCGATGCGGTGGCCTCGGATTTCCAGTTCCACCTGCAGATTGCCCTGGCCACGGGTAACCGCTATTTCACCGACATCATGACCCACCTGGGAACCAGCATCATTCCGCGCACCCGCCTGAATTCGGCACGCCTGGCTCACGACGATCAGCAGCACTACATGAGCCGCCTGAGCCGCGAGCATGAAGAAATCTATGAAGCCATTGCCCGCCAGGATTCGGACGCGGCCCGGGCGGCCATGCGTCTGCACCTGACCAACAGCCGCGAACGGCTGCGCCATGCCCATGAAGAGGCAGAGGCGCAGCGCGGGTAATGCGGTTGGGGCGGTTATTGCGTCGCCCTTGGGTTCTTATCGCGAGCAAGCTGAACTGGTCAAGTAATCCTGGACACCATTTAAGGTTTACGCAGCCAGTCTTTCTGCTGCGACGGGTGATCGATATTCGTTGTAACTGTGAGGCCGAGTGGTGTTGTAGCGTGTGATGTAGCGCTGCACGTCCATTCGGGCCTCATGTTCCGAGCCGTAGCCGCCCTTAGGCACCCACTCCGACTTCAGGCTTCCAAAAAAACGCTCCATCGGGGCGTTGTCCCAACATTCGCCTTTACGGCTCATGCTCTGGCGATAGCCTTGTTCATTCAATTCATGCCTGAATTTGTGACTGGTGTACTGGCAGCCCTGGTCAGAGTGAAACAGCACGCCCTTTGGGTGTCCTCTCAGTTCAGTCGCCATCCGCAGTGCCTCACAGGTCAGCGTCGCATCAGAAATCGACGAGAACGACCAGCCCACGATACGGCGGGCAAACAGATCCAAAACAGCCGCCAAATACAACCAGCGCTTGCCAGCCTTGATGTAAGTAACGTCCCCACACCACACCTCGTTGGGTGCCTTCACATCAAACTGACGCTTGAGTTCATGCGGTGCCGTCAAAGCCTCCACACCCGATGACCGGTATTTGTGACGCCTGCGCTGCCGGCAGGTTATCCCGGCCTCTCGCATCAGGCTTTGAGCCTTGAATCGACCTATCTGGTGCCCAGCGGCCTGCAGCATTTTGGCCAGGGTACGAGAGCCTGCTGAGGCCCTCGACGCCTTGTGATGCTTGACCAGCTCCGCCTTGAGCCTTTCTCGCTCAGGGCATTGCTGGCCTTGGCGCTGACGCCAGCTGTAGAAGCTGCTGCGGCTGATCTCAAGCACACGACAGCACTCATTTACGCCGTACTGCTCGCCCAACTCATCGATCAGCGCGAGTGATCTTTGGCGTCCAAAAGCAGGAGAGCACTGGCCTTTTTTAGGATTTCGATATCCCGGTCTTTCTGCTTGAGCAGGGCCTGGAGCCGCTGAATTTCCCGCTGATCAGCAGTGATGGCTTTGGCCCCTATCGGAGTTAAACCTTCTCTTTCCTTGCGCAGTTGATCGACCCAGCGCCGCAAGGCCGTAGGACCAATATTTATGCTGGCGCAGACCTCGGGAACCGACTGTCCTTCGTCCAGCACCATGCTGGCTGCTTTGAGCTTGAACTCATTTGAATAAGAGTTGCGCATGTCCAAACACCTCAGATTTGGGCGCCATCATAGCGCCCGATTGAGGTGTCCAGAATTATTAGGCCAGTTCAAGCTCGCTCCTACAGGGAGGGGAGGTGACCCTGTAGGAGCGAGCTTGCTCGCGATGCTTTTAGCGGCCTTTGAGAATCGAGCGATCCACCCTCACAGCCAGTTGCCCGGCTGCGGGTTTGGCATCGAAGGTCACGCGCCCTTGCTGGTCGACGGTTGCCCGCGCGACGGGAGCGCCGTTGACCAGCAGTTCCAGGGGCGCGCCCTGCAGGGATTGGCCCGAGGCCAGTTCTAGAGTCAGATTGATAGCCATGTCGATGTCCTTATCAGGCATTGCGGTCGATGTAGGTGGTGGCGGCCTTGTCGATCGAGGCGATCAGCTCCGGCGAGCCACCGCGGAACTGGCGGAAAATGTTGCGTCCGCTGGAGCCGCCGGTATCCACCGGCACATTCAGGGTCGGCTGGAAGCGCTCGCTCAGTTCGGCGTAGGCGGACCATGGGCCGATGTACGACTCGTTCAAACCGTTGGTGTAGCTGAAGGCATAACGCACGGCATTGCCGGGCAGCCAGTTGGGTTCGCTGGGTGTCTGGGTCTGCCAGCCATCGGCCTGGATGCTCGGAGCAAGCGTCGGCGCTTCCAGGTAGCCCGCCGGCTTGTTGGGCTTGTAGTCCTTGAGCAGCAGGTAGGTGCTCCAGCCCCACCAGTTGTCGATGGTCTTGGTGTCGTTGAGGTTGTTCACGTCGCTGCGTCGCAGCACCTTGTCGCCCTGCATCACGAACAGTGGTGAAAAGTTGCCGCTCTTCGCCGCGTTCAGGTCCGGCAACAGTTTCAGCGCCGTGAAGTTGCCGGGCGTTGGGGCCGCGCCGCTGAGGTAGCTTTCGAAAATCTCGTCCGCCGAGCGCTGGACTGCCAACTTGACCTGCTTGCGGTTGTTGCTGTCGAGGGTGTCGAAATAACGCTTGTCGCCATAGGCATGCCAGCGGTCGCCCTGGGCGTTGCTGACGTTGAGGCCGAACTTGCTGTCCTCGTCGTGCATGAAGCGGGTGATCAGCGAACCCAGGTCGCTCGGCGTGACCACCGCCGCCAGTTGCTTGCGCGGTACCCGTACATGGCCGGCGGAGAACAGGTCGGTGAGGAAGTGATCGGCGAAGGCGTTCATGGCGTAGGCCAGTTCCAGCTGCTTCTCGTCGGCGTTCTTGTGCGCCAGTACCGCCTGCTGCAGGGCCGCGGTGTGCCCGGCGATATAGGCCAGCAGCGCCCACTCGCCGAAATGGTCGGCATTGTTGGCCGCCAGCTTCAGGTAGCGACCCAGGGGGAACAGCGCCGAGGCGAAGCTGCCGCCGCCGGTGATCTTGTTCCACTCTTCGGACAACGTATCTCCCAGGGCGTCATAGGCCTCGTGAGGTTGCCTGCCGTCCTTGAGCGCTTGGTTGGCGGCGGCGATTTCCTTCTGCATTACCGCGAGAATCTGTTTCGCCTCGTCCTTGGCCGCTGGCAACACGGCGAGGGAGTTGAACGCGGCGGTAAAACGCTGCAAACGATCCACCGGCGTCGCGCCTTCGCAGATCGGCTGGTCGGGGATGCCATAGAAATCGCCACCCAGCGCCACCACCTGGCCGTAGGTCAGGGCCAGGCCATTGGGCAGGTGCAATTCGACCTGCCAGGCTGGAGTGCCGGGGGCGTCCTTGACGAAACGCAGCAGGGTGGCATCGCCGATGGCGGTGTGCTCGCCACCCTCGAAACGCAGCTGGGGCAGGGCCTTGAGGTTTTTGCCAGGGGCCGCGGGGAGGAGCCCGGGCTGGTGATACTTGATGGTGTGATGACCGTCGGCGATCAGCACCAGGTGGTCGCCATCACCGGAAATGGCAATGCCGCGTTCGCTGAAAAGGCTGTCCAGATCGGCAACGACCTGGCTTTTGTGCTGCAGCTGTTCCCGCTGCTGAGTGTGTAGACCTGACATTTCTAGCTCCTTGATATGTCGTAGGTATTTCAAGAAATTAACTGTATGTATATACAGTTGTTTGCGAGCATAAAGCAAAATCCTGACTCGTCAAGCAGGTATTTTTTGCCGTGTATTTTGGCGATGGCTGACGAATTGCTGTTGACGATTGCTTTTTAAGTTGTACGATGACTTACAACTTCAGCCAAGGCTGATGTGTTTTTCATCACAATGTGCGTCCCAGGGTGTTCGAATAATGAATCCACAAGAACTGAAGTCCATCCTCTCCTCCGGCCTGCTGTCTTTCCCGGTGACCGATTTCAACGCCCAGGGCGATTTCCATCGCGCGGGCTATATCAAGCGCCTGGAATGGCTGGCCCCATACGGCGCCTCGGCGCTGTTCGCGGCAGGCGGCACCGGTGAGTTTTTCTCCCTGGCGGCCAGCGAATATTCGGAAATCATCAAGACTGCGGTCGACACCTGCGCCACCAGCGTGCCGATCCTGGCCGGCGTCGGCGGCTCGACCCGCCAGGCCATCGAGTACGCCCAGGAGGCCGAGCGCCTGGGTGCCAAGGGCCTGTTGCTGCTGCCGCACTACCTGACCGAAGCCAGTCAGGATGGGGTCGCCGCTCATGTGGAAGCGGTGTGCAAATCGGTGAAGATCGGTGTGGTGGTCTACAACCGTAACGTCTGCCGCCTGACCGCGCCGCTGCTGGAGCGCCTGGCCGAGCGCTGCCCGAACCTGATCGGCTACAAGGACGGCCTGGGCGATATCGAGCTGATGGTGTCGATCCGTCGCCGTCTGGGCGATCGCTTCAGCTACCTGGGCGGCCTGCCGACCGCCGAAGTCTACGCCGCGGCCTACAAGGCCCTGGGCGTGCCGGTGTATTCCTCGGCGGTGTTCAACTTCATCCCGAAAACCGCGATGGATTTCTACCACGCGATTGCCCGGGAAGATCACGCCACGGTCGGCAAGATCATCGATGACTTCTTCCTGCCTTACCTGGATATCCGCAACCGCAAGGCCGGTTATGCGGTGAGCATCGTCAAGGCCGGAGCCCGCATCGTCGGCCATGACGCAGGCCCGGTGCGGGCGCCGTTGACCGACCTGTTGCCGGAAGAATATGCAGCGCTGGCGGCGTTGATCGACGCCCAGGGCGCGCAGTAATCCATCCCCGGGGCCGCTGAGCAATCAGCGGCCTTTTGCGTAAGGCTTTTGTGTAAGGAGAGGGCGCGTGGCAGAGGTAAAACGCTTCGATAATTACATCGGTGGCCAATGGCTTGCCGGTGCCGACTACTCGACCAATATCAACCCGTCCGAGTTGTCCGATGTCATTGGCGAATACGCCAAGGCCGACCTGGCTCAGGTGCATGCCGCGATCGATGTGGCGCGCGATGCATTCCCGACCTGGTCGACTTCCGGTATCCAGGCGCGCAGCGATGCCCTGGACAAGGTCGGCAGCGAGATCCTCGCCCGTCGCGAAGAGCTCGGCACCCTGTTGGCCCGGGAGGAGGGCAAGACCCTGCCCGAGGCCATCGGCGAGGTGACCCGCGCCGGCAACATCTTCAAGTTCTTTGCCGGCGAATGCCTGCGCCTGTCGGGGGATTACCTGCCGTCGGTGCGTCCGGGGGTCAACGTCGAAGTGACCCGCGAAGCCCTGGGCGTGGTCGGCCTGATCACCCCGTGGAACTTCCCGATCGCCATCCCGGCATGGAAGATCGCCCCGGCCCTGGCCTACGGCAACTGCGTGGTGCTCAAGCCCGCCGAGCTGGTGCCGGGCTGTGCCTGGGCCCTGGCGGAAATCATCTCCCGCGCCGGCTTCCCGGCCGGGGTGTTCAACCTGGTGATGGGCAGCGGCCGGCTGGTCGGCGATGCCCTGGTCAACAGCCCGAAAGTCGACGGCATCAGCTTCACCGGTTCCGTGGGCGTGGGCCGGCAGATCGCCGTCAGCTGCGTCTCGCGCCAAGCCAAGGTGCAACTGGAGATGGGCGGCAAGAACCCGCAGATCATCCTCGACGATGCCGACCTCAAGCAGGCGGTGGAGCTGGCGGTACAGAGTGCCTTCTATTCCACCGGGCAGCGTTGCACCGCTTCCAGCCGGCTGATCGTCACCGCGGGCATCCACGACCGGTTCGTCGCGGCGATGGCCGAGCGCATGGGTTCGATCAAGGTCGGCCATGCGCTGCGGGCCGGCACCGATATCGGTCCGGTGGTGTCCCAGGCGCAGCTCGAACAGGACTTGAAGTACATCGATATCGGCCAGTCCGAAGGGGCGCGGCTGGTCAGCGGTGGTGGCCTGGTGACCTGCGATACCGAAGGTTATTTCCTCGCGCCGACCCTGTTTGCCGACAGCCAGGCCTCGATGCGCATCAGTCGCGAAGAGATCTTCGGCCCAGTGGCCAACGTGGTACGGGTGGCTGATTACGAGGCGGCGCTGGCCATGGCCAACGACACCGAGTTCGGCCTGTCGGCGGGCATCGCCACCACGTCGCTGAAATACGCCAACCACTTCAAGCGCCATTCCCAGGCCGGGATGGTCATGGTCAACCTGCCGACGGCCGGCGTCGATTACCACGTACCTTTTGGTGGCCGCAAAGGTTCATCCTATGGTTCCCGCGAGCAAGGTCGCTACGCGCAGGAGTTCTACACCGTGGTGAAGACTTCCTACATCGGATCCTAAGCCCCTCCGTACCCCCGCCGGCCGTTGCCTGAGGCCCGGCGGGGTCGATGAAACGCATGTTTACCCGCATAAAAATAACTAGTGGGAGTACATCCATATGCAAGCGACCAAGCCGACTCGCGTCCGCTACCTGATCCTGTTCATGCTGTTTTTGGTGACCACGATCAACTATGCCGACCGCGCCACCATCGCCATCGCGGGTTCCAGCCTGCAAAAAGACCTCGGCATCGACGCCGTCACCCTCGGTTATATCTTCTCCGCATTCGGTTGGGCTTATGTAGCGGGGCAGATCCCCGGCGGCTGGCTGCTCGACCGCTTCGGCTCGAAAAAAATCTATGCCCTGAGCATCTTCACCTGGTCGCTGTTCACCGTGCTGCAGGGTTATGTCGGTGAGTTCGGTGTCTCCACCGCGGTGGTGGCGCTGTTCATGCTGCGCTTCCTGGTGGGACTGGCCGAGGCGCCGTCCTTCCCCGGCAACGCGCGGATTGTCGCGGCCTGGTTCCCCACCGCCGAGCGCGGTACGGCTTCGGCGATCTTCAACTCGGCGCAGTACTTCGCCACGGTGCTGTTCGCCCCGCTGATGGGCTGGATCGTCTATCACTTCGGCTGGCAGCACGTGTTCATCGTGATGGGGGTGATCGGCATCGTCTTCTCGCTGGTCTGGCTCAAGGTGATCTACAGCCCGCGCCAGCACCCGCTGATCAACGAGGCCGAGTTCAAGCACATCGCCGACAACGGCGGCATGGTCGACATGGACCAGGACGGCAAAGGCAAACGCAGCGACGGCCCGAAATGGGACTACCTGCGCCAGTTACTGACCAATCGCATGATGCTTGGCGTGTACCTGGGCCAGTACTGCATCAACGGCATCACTTACTTCTTCCTGACCTGGTTCCCGGTGTACCTGGTGCAAGAGCGTGGCATGACCATTCTCAAGGCTGGTTTCATCGCCTCCTTGCCGGCCATCTGCGGCTTTATCGGTGGGGTGCTTGGCGGGGTGATTTCCGACTACCTGCTACGCAAAGGGCATTCCCTGACCTTCGCCCGCAAGGCGCCGATCATCGCCGGTCTGCTGGTCTCCAGCAGCATCGTGGCCTGCAACTATGTGGACATCGAATGGATGGTGGTGGGCTTCATGGCCCTGGCGTTCTTCGGCAAAGGCGTGGGCGCGCTCGGCTGGGCGGTGGTGTCCGACACTTCTCCGAAGCAGATCGCCGGCTTGAGCGGCGGCCTGTTCAACACCTTCGGCAACCTGGCGTCGATCACCACGCCGATCGTCATCGGCTACATCATCAGTTCCACCGGCTCGTTCAAATGGGCGTTGGTGTTCGTCGGCTGCAACGCGCTGCTGGCAGTGTTCAGCTACCTGGTGATCGTCGGTCCGATCAAGCGCGTGGTGCTCAAGGATCCACCGAGCAACGGCCCCGAGCTGACCCAACTTTCCCAAGCGCATTCCTGAAGGGGCGGCGTCATGCAGTTGATTGAACATTCCGATTCGCCGCGCTACATCCGCCTGCACGAGCGGGACAACGTGGTGGTTGTGGTCAATGACCAGGGCGTACCGGCAGGCACGGCGTTCGCCGACGGCCTGGTGACCCTGGACTTCGTCCCCCAGAGCCACAAGGTGGCGCTGGAGGATATAGCCGAAGGTGGCCCGGTGATCCGCTATGGCCAGACCATCGGTTATGCCTTGCAGCCGATCCAGCGCGGCAGCTGGGTCAGGGAAGAGCAGTTGCGCATGCCCAGCGCGCCGCCGCTGGACAGCTTGCCGCTGGCTACCGAAGTGCCGGCGGCCCAGGCGCCCCTGGACGGCTTTACCTTCGAGGGTTATCGCAATGCCGACGGCACGGTCGGTACGCGCAACATTCTGGGGATCACCACCACCGTGCAATGTGTGGCCGGGGTGCTCGATCATGCGGTCAAGCGCATCAAGGACGAACTGCTGCCCAGGTATCCCCATGTCGACGATGTGGTGGCGCTGACCCACAGCTATGGCTGCGGGGTGGCGATCACCGCCACCGATGCCTATATCCCGATCCGCACCGTGCGCAACCTGGCGCGTAACCCGAACCTGGGGGGCGAAGCCCTGGTGATCAGCCTGGGCTGCGAGAAGTTGCAGGCCGGGCAGGTGATGCACGAAGGCGACAGCTCGGTGGACCTCAGCGAGCCCTGGCTGTACCGCCTGCAGGACGCCAGCCAGGGTTTTACCGAGATGATCGAGCAGATCATGCAGCTGGCCGAAGTGCGTTTGCAGAAGCTCGATCAGCGGCGCCGGGAAACCGTGCCGGCCTCGGAGCTGGTCCTCGGTATGCAATGTGGTGGCAGTGATGCCTTTTCCGGAATCACCGCGAACCCGGCCCTGGGCTATGCCTCGGACCTGTTGCTGCGGGCCGGCGCGACGGTGATGTTTTCCGAAGTCACCGAGGTGCGCGATGCCATCTACCTGCTGACTTCCCGCGCCGAATCCACAGAAGTGGCCCGGGAGCTGGTGCGCGAGATGGACTGGTACGACCGCTACCTGGCCAAGGGCGAGGCCGACCGCAGCGCCAATACCACGCCGGGCAACAAGAAGGGCGGGTTGTCGAACATCGTCGAGAAGTCCCTGGGGTCCATCGTCAAGTCCGGCAGCAGCGCGATCAATGGCGTGCTGGGGCCGGGCGAGCGCTTTACCCGCAAGGGCCTGATCTTCTGCGCGACGCCGGCCAGCGACTTTGTCTGCGGCACCTTGCAGCTGGCGGCGGGGATGAACCTGCATGTGTTCACCACCGGGCGTGGCACACCTTACGGGCTGGCGATGGCGCCGGTGGTCAAGGTCTCGACCCGTTCCGAACTGGCCCAGCGCTGGCCGGACCTGATCGACATCGATGCCGGGCGCATCGCCACCGGGCGGGCGAGTATCGAAGAGCTGGGCTGGGAGCTGTTCCACTTCTACCTGGACGTGGCCAGTGGCAAGCAGCAGACCTGGGCCGAACGGCACAAGCTGCATAACGACATCACCTTGTTCAATCCGGCGCCGATTACCTGACAAGTCCACAGCTGACGGCCCCCGCAATCCCTGTAGCCGCTGCCGCAGGCTGCGAACGACCGCGCAGCGGGCGCGGATTTTGAAGTTGCCGAGAGACAAATCCATCGGGCTTAAGCGCGCGGGCTGGCTTATCATTAGCCGCCTAACGACAGGTTCAAGGTTGACCCGGCATGCTGGCCATTTTTCTCGAAACGCTGAATATCACCGCGCCGGTATTCGCCATGTTGTTTCTCGGTGTGCTGCTCAAGCGCATCGGCTGGATCAACGACGGTTTTATCCACACAGCGTCGGCCCTGGTGTTCAACGTCACCATGCCGGCGCTGCTGTTTCTCGGGATTCTTCACGCCGACCTGCATTCGGCGCTCAAGCCCGGGCTGCTGATCTATTTCGCCGTGGCCACCCTGGCCAGCTTTGCCTTCGCCTGGGGCTGGGCGATCTGGCGCTGCCCGCGGGAAGACCGCGGCATCTACACCCAGGGCGCCTTTCGCGGCAACAACGGGGTCATCGGCCTGGCGCTCGCGGCCAGCATGTATGGTGACTACGGTATCTCCCTCGGGGCGATTCTCGCGGCGCTGGTGATCCTGTTCTACAACACCCTGTCGACCATCGTCCTGGCGGTGTACAGCCCGGTGATCAAGTCCGATCCGTGGAGCATCTGCAAAAGCGTGGTCAGCAACCCGTTGATCATCAGCGTTCTGGCGGCAGCGCCTTTCGCCGTGTTCCAGATCGGCCTGCCGACCTGGCTGGAGACGTCTGGCCAGTACCTGGCGCAGATGACCCTGCCGCTGGCCTTGATCTGCATCGGCGGCACCTTGTCCCTGGCGGCGCTGCGCGAGAGCGGCGACCTGGCCTTGAGTTCGAGCCTGGTGAAAATGGTCGGCCTGCCGATCCTCGCCACCCTGGGGGCCTGGCTCTGTGGATTCCGCGGGGCGGAACTGGGGATTCTGTTCCTGTATTTCGGCAGCCCGACCGCGGCGGCGAGTTTTGTCATGGCCCGGGCGGCCAATGGCAACCATGAGCTGGCGGCGGCAATCATCGTCATCACCACGTTGATGGCGGCGGTGACCACCAATATCGGGATCTTTCTGCTGCAGTGGGGCGGGTGGATCTGATCGGGGTTCTGTAGGAGCGAGCGGGCGGCGATCCGACTTGCCCGCGATAGCGACCTGCCTGACACACCGCCATCGCGGGCAATCGAGCGTCGACCGGCCGCTCCTGCAAGGGAATCATTCCGCTTTCTGGTAAGTGTCGATCACTTCCTGGGCGGCGCGGAACGCGTCGATCGCCGCCGGTACGCCGGCATACACCGCACAATGCAGCAGCGCCTCGCGAATCTCTTCCACCGTGCAGCCGTTATTCAGGGCGCCGCGGACATGACCCTTGAGTTCCTGCGGGCACTTGAGCGCGGTCAGGGCGGCGAGGGTGATCAGACTGCGGGTTTTCAGCGGCAGGCCTTCGCGGTTCCAGACGCTGCCCCAGGCATGTTCGTTGACGAAGTCCTGCAGCGGCTGGCTGAACTCGGTGGCGTTGCCCAGGGCGCGATCGACAAAGGCGTCGCCCATCACCTGGCGGCGCATTTCCACGCCCGGCTTTTTATTCTCGGTCATTGCGCTTCCCCTTTTTTATGTTGGCGGCGCCAGGCCCGCAGCGAACTGAACAGCAGGAACGCCACCAGCACTGGCAGGACGAAAAACAACATCAGGTCTTCCAGCTTGCCAGCCAGTGGCATGCCGGTGGTGAAGGACACCACGTGCAGCCCGTAGGCCAGGTACAGGCCGAGAAACAGCAGGCCTTCGGCGCGGGTGACCCGATAACCCGAATAGAACACTGGCAGGCACAGCACCGCGACGCCGAGCATTACCGGCAGGTCGAAGTCCACGGCATTGGGCGATACCGACAAGGGCGTCGGCGCCACCAGGGCGGTGAAACCCAGGACCCCCAGCAGGTTGAACAGGTTGCTGCCGATGACGTTGCCCACGGCAATGTCGCGCTGGCCACGCAAGGCGGCGATCAGCGAGGTGGCCAGGGCCGGCAGGGAGGTGCCGACGGCGACTATGGTCAGGCCGATGATGCGCTCGGACAGCCCCAGGTCGGTGGCGACTTCCACCGCCGCCTCGACCAGCAGATGGCCGGCGAACACCAGCAGGAGCAGGCCGCCGATCATCCACAGCAGGCTGCTCAGCCAGTGCGCGCGGGGTGCGTCGGAACCTTGCTGGGACTGTGGGCGCGCCGAGTGCCGCGACTGGCGCAGCAGCAACCCCAGGTAGAGGATCAGGGTCGCCAGCAGGATCAGGCCGTCGAGGGGCGTCAGTTCTTCGTTGTAGGCCAGGGCGAACACCAGCAGGCTGGCGAGGATCATCAACGGGATGTCCAGCCGCACCAGCTGGCGGGATACCCGCAGTGGAATGATCAGGGCGGACAGGCCGAGGGTCACCAGGATGTTGAAGATGCCGCTGCCGATCACGCTGCCGACGGCGATATCGGTGTTTTCCGCCAGGGTAGCTTGCAGGCTGACGGCCATCTGCGGGGCGCTGCTGCCGAAGGCGACGATGCTCAGGCCAATGATCAGCGCTCGTACGCGCAGGCGGGCGGCGAGGCGGACCGCGCCGCGTACCAGCAATTCGGCGCCGGCGACCAGCAGGACCAGGCCACTGAACAACTGGAGAACGCTGAGCAGCGGTAAATCGGTTAATCCGAAAATGATCAGGGCTCCGTGGGTCAGTCGCTGATGGCTTGCACGCGCACCTTGGCGGTGCCGCTTCTGATCATACCCAACTGTTGCGCGGCGGCACGCGACAAATCGATCAGGCGGCCACGGGTATGCGGGCCGCGGTCGTTGATCCGGACCACGACGCTCTTGTCGTTATTGAGGTTGGTGACTTTGACCCGGGTGCCGAATGGCAGCTCGCGGTGCGCGGCGGTCATGCCGTGCTGGTTGAAGGGTTCGCCGCTGGCGGTGCGTTTGCCATGGTGCTTGGCGCCGTAATAGGAAGCGACGCCGGTCTTGTCGTAACCCCGCGGGTCGATGACATGACTGGCGCAGCCGGCCAGGAGTGAGAAAAGGGCCAGGCAGCCCAGCAAGCGTTTCATCAATACGGGACCCCAGATACAAGAGTAGGAGCGAGCTTGCTCGCGATAGCGTCCTGTCTGAGACAACGCAATCGCGAGCACGCTCGCTCCTACAGGGGCGGAATTTTCGAACTCCGCCATCAACACTGCAGTCAGCCTTCGAGTTTGCTTTTCAGCAATTCGTTCACTTGCTGCGGGTTGGCCTTGCCTTTGGAAGCCTTCATCGCCTGGCCGACGAAGAAGCCGAACATCTTGCCGCGCTTGGCTTCATCGGCGGCGCGATACTGTTCGACCTGCTCGGCGTTGGCCGCCAGCATTTCGTCCAGCACGGCGGAGATGGCGCCGGTATCGGTGACCTGCTTGAGGCCGCGCTTGTCGATGATTTCGTCGGCGCTGCCTTCGCCATTGGCCATGGCTTCGAACACGGTCTTGGCGATCTTGCCGGAGATGGTGTTGTCCTTGATGCGCAGCAGCATGCCGCCCAGTTGCTCGGCCGAGACTGGCGCCTCGTCGATTTCCAGGCCCTGCTTGTTCAGCAGGCTGCCCAACTCGACCATGACCCAGTTGGCGGCGAGCTTGGCATCACCGGCGATGCTGGCGACCTTCTCGAAGTAGTCCGCCTGTTCGCGGCTGGTGGCCAGTACGCTGGCGTCGTAGGCCGAGAGGCCGAACTGCGCCTGGAAGCGCTCGCGTTTCTGCGGTGGCAGCTCGGGCAGGGTGGCGCGTACCTGGTCGAGGAACGAGTCCTCGATGACCACTGGCAGCAGGTCCGGGTCGGGGAAGTAACGGTAGTCGTTGGCTTCTTCCTTGCTGCGCATCGGACGGGTCTCGTCCTTGTTCGGGTCGTACAGGCGGGTCTGCTGGATCACCTTGCCGCCGTCCTCGATCAGTTCGATCTGACGCTGGACTTCCGAATTGATGGCTTTCTCGATGAAGCGGAACGAGTTGACGTTCTTGATCTCGCAGCGAGTGCCGAACTCGGCCTGGCCTTTGGGGCGTACCGAGACGTTGCAGTCGCAACGCAGGGAGCCTTCGGCCATGTTGCCGTCGCAGATCCCCAGGTAACGCACCAGGGCGTGGATCGACTTGACGTAGGCCACGGCTTCCTTGGCGCTGCGCATGTCCGGCTCGGAAACGATTTCCAGCAGCGGGGTGCCGGCGCGGTTCAGGTCGATGCCGCTGGCGCCATTGAACTCTTCGTGCAGGCTCTTGCCGGCATCTTCTTCCAGGTGCGCGCGGGTGATGCCGACGCGTTTGACCGTGCCGTCTTCCAGCGGGATGTCCAGGTGGCCCTTGCCGACGATCGGCAGTTCCATCTGGCTGATCTGGTAGCCCTTGGGCAGGTCGGGGTAGAAGTAGTTCTTGCGGGCGAACACGTTGTGCTGGCCGATCTCGGCGTCGATGGCCAGGCCGAACATGACCGCCATGCGCACCGCTTCCTGGTTCAGCACCGGCAGTACGCCGGGCATGCCCAGGTCCACCAGGCTGGCCTGGGTGTTGGGCTCGGCACCGAAGGCGGTGGAGCTACCGGAGAAAATCTTCGATTTGGTGGTGAGCTGGGTGTGAATCTCCAGCCCGATCACGACTTCCCATTGCATGTGTTTCTCCTCAGAAGCCGGTTGGTGTGCGGGTGTGCCAGTCAGTGTTCAACTGATACTGGTGGGCAACGTTCAACAGACGGCCTTCCTGGAAATACGGGGCGAGCAGTTGCACGCCGACCGGCAAGCCGTCGACGAAGCCGGCGGGCATGGACAAGCCCGGCAGACCCGCGAGGTTGGCGGTGATGGTGTAAACGTCTTCCAGATACGCAGCGACCGGGTCGCTGCTCTTGTCGCCGATTTTCCAGGCCGGGTTCGGCGTGGTCGGGCCAAGGATGATGTCGACTTCATTAAAGGCAGCCATGAAGTCGTTCTTGATCAGGCGACGGATCTTCTGCGCCTTCAGGTAGTAGGCGTCGTAGTAACCGGCCGACAGGGCGTAGGCACCGACCATGATCCGGCGCTGCACTTCGCTGCCGAAACCTTCGCCACGGGAGCGCTTGTACAGGTCTTCCAGGTTTGCCGGGTTCTCGCAGCGGTAGCCGAAGCGCACGCCGTCGAAACGCGACAGGTTGGAGGAGGCTTCCGCCGGAGCGATCACGTAGTACGCCGGGATGGCGTGCTGCATGTTCGGCAGGCTGATTTCCTTGATCACGGCGCCGAGCTTTTCCAGCTCCTTGACGCTGTTGTGGATCAGCTCGGCGATGCGCGGGTCGAGGCCGGCGCTGAAGTATTCCTTGGGTACGCCGATGCGCAGGCCCTGCAGCGAGCCGTTGAGGCTGGCGCTGTAGTCCGGCACCGGTTCGTCGATGCTGGTGGAATCCTGCGGGTCGAAGCCGGCCATGCCTTGCAGCAGGATCGCGCAGTCCTCGGCGGTGCGCGCCAGCGGGCCGCCCTGATCGAGGCTGGAGGCGTAGGCGATCATGCCCCAGCGCGAAACGCGACCGTAGGTCGGTTTCAGGCCGGTGAGGTTGGTCAATGCAGCCGGCTGGCGGATCGAGCCGCCGGTGTCGGTGCCGGTGGCGGCAGGCAGCAGGCGCGCAGCGACCGCGGCCGCCGAACCGCCGGACGAGCCGCCCGGAACGCGTTCCAGGTTCCACGGGTTTTTCGCCGCGCCGTAATAGCTGGTCTCGTTGCCCGAGCCCATGGCGAATTCGTCCATGTTGGTCTTGCCCAGGGTCACGGTCCCGGCGGCGGCCAGCTTGGCGACCACGGTGGCGTCGTAGGGCGCCTTGAAATTGTCGAGCATCTTCGAGCCGCAGCTGGTGCGGATGCCCTGGGTGCAGAACAGGTCCTTGTGGGCGATCGGCGCGCCGAGCAGGGCGCCGCTCTCACCGTTCGCGCGACGGGCGTCAGCGGCCTTGGCCTGCTGCAGCGCGAGATCTTCGGTGAGGCTGATGAAGCTGTTGAGCTGCGGGTCGAGCTGGGTGATGCGCGCCAGCAGGGTCTTGGTCAGCTCTTCGGAGGAAAACTTCTTGTCGGCGAGTCCGCGGGCGATCTCGGCCAGGGTCATGTGATGCATTGCAGGCTCTTTCCCTTTAGTCGATGACTTTCGGAACCAGGTACAGGCCGTTTTCGACCGCTGGTGCGATGGACTGATAGGCCTCGCGATGATTGGACTCGGTCACAACGTCTGCGCGCAGGCGCTGGCTGGCTTCCAGCGGGTGGGCCAGGGGCTCGATACCGTCGGTATCGACTGCCTGCATTGCATCCACCAGCCCGAGAATGCTGTTCAGGTCGCAGGTGATATGTGGAAGATCGGCTTCATTGAGGCCAAGGCTGGCCAGATGAGCGATTTTTTCCACGTCGGAGCGTTCAAGCGCCATGGGATTCTCCAGTGGAAAACAGAACGGATCTCGTCCGTGTGTTAGATTGTCGGAACACTACCGCATTTCTACGGTCATAAGGCCGCGATTGTGGGGGTTGGTGCACAGAAAAGCGGTCAATTTAACATATTGGCGCCTTGCCCAAAATCCCTGTCGTTGTTAGAGTTTGCCGCACTTTTTTACCCACGCGTTGCCTAGGGTCCCTTTCCCATGTTCAAGAAACTGCGTGGCATGTTTTCCAGCGATCTTTCCATTGACCTGGGCACTGCCAACACCCTTATTTACGTGCGCGAGCGCGGTATTGTCCTGAATGAACCATCGGTTGTGGCCATTCGGACCCACGGTAATCAGAAAAGTGTCGTGGCTGTCGGTACCGAAGCCAAGCGCATGCTCGGTCGTACTCCGGGCAACATTGCTGCCATTCGTCCGATGAAGGACGGCGTGATCGCCGACTTCAGTGTCTGCGAAAAGATGCTGCAATACTTTATCAACAAGGTTCACGAAAACAGTTTTCTGCAGCCCAGCCCTCGTGTGCTGATCTGCGTTCCATGCAAGTCCACCCAGGTCGAGCGTCGTGCCATCCGTGAATCGGCCCTCGGTGCCGGTGCCCGTGAAGTGTTCCTGATCGAAGAGCCGATGGCGGCCGCGATCGGTGCCGGCCTGCCGGTCGAAGAAGCCCGCGGTTCGATGGTCGTGGATATCGGTGGCGGTACCACCGAGATTGCCCTGATCTCCCTGAACGGTGTGGTTTACGCCGAATCCGTACGTGTCGGCGGCGACCGTTTCGACGAAGCGATCATCACCTACGTGCGTCGCAACTACGGCAGCCTGATCGGCGAATCCACCGCCGAGCGCATCAAGCAGGAAATCGGTACTGCCTACCCGGGCGGCGAAGTCCGTGAAGTCGACGTTCGTGGCCGTAACCTGGCCGAAGGCGTGCCACGCGCATTCACCCTGAACTCCAATGAAGTGCTGGAAGCTCTGCAAGAGTCCCTGGCAACCATCGTTCAGGCGGTGAAAAGCGCGCTGGAGCAATCGCCTCCGGAACTGGCTTCGGACATCGCCGAGCGCGGTCTGGTGCTGACCGGTGGTGGCGCCCTGCTGCGTGACCTGGACAAGTTGCTGGCCCAGGAAACCGGTCTGCCGGTGATCGTCGCCGAAGACCCGCTGACCTGCGTAGCCCGCGGCGGTGGCCGTGCATTGGAAATGATGGACAAACACACCATGGACCTGCTCTCCAGCGAATAATCGCGCCGGGTGCATCCATGTGTTCCGCTCGCAGGCAGCACTTTGCAGTGCTGCCTGTTGGCGTTTATCTTCTGTCATTCTGCTCCAGGCCGGTTTGAAGCCGTATGAATAAAGAGAACATTTGCCTGGGAGGAGCGGCTTATTAAACCGCTTTTCGCCAAAGGCCCCTCATTGGGCGTACGCCTGTTGGTGCTGGTCGTGCTATCGGTCGCGCTGATGGTGGTCGATGCCCGCTTCACACTGCTCAAGCCAGTGCGTAGCCAAATGTCGCTGGTGCTGATGCAGTCCTACTGGATCACCGACCTGCCACAACGGCTATGGCAGGGTGTGGCCAGCCAGTTTGGCAGCCGCACCGAACTGGTCGCCGAAAACGAAAAACTCAAGACCGAAAACCTGTTGCTCCAGGGCCGCATGCAAAAGCTTGCCGCCTTGACCGAGCAGAACGTTCGCCTGCGCGAGTTGCTCAACTCCTCCGCGCTGGTCAACGAGAAGGTCGAAGTGGCCGAGCTGATCGGCATGGACCCCAATCCCTTCACCCATCGCATCATCATCAACAAGGGTGAGCGCGACGGCGTGGTGCTCGGGCAACCGGTGCTCGATGCCCGTGGCCTGATGGGGCAGGTGGTCGAGCTGATGCCTTATACCTCCCGTGTGCTGCTGCTCACCGACACCACCCACAGCATTCCTGTCCAGGTGAACCGCAACGGTCTGCGGGCGATTGCCAGCGGTACCGGCAATCCGGAACGCCTTGAGCTGCGTCATGTGGCCGACACCGCGGACATCAAGGAAGGCGACTTGCTGGTCAGTTCCGGCCTGGGCCAGCGTTTCCCGGCGGGTTACCCGGTGGCGACGGTCAAGGAAGTGATCCATGACTCCGGTCAGCCATTTGCCATAGTACGCGCTGTGCCGACGGCCGCCTTGAACCGCAGCCGTTACCTGTTGCTGGTGTTCAGCGATAACCGCACCGCCGAAGAGCGTGCCAACGATGCCGCCCAGGCTCAGGAAGCGCAGGACCAGCAGGGCGGCACCGCCACGCCAGTGGTCCCGGCGACCGTGCCCAAGCCTGTCGTGCCCGCAACGCCGGCCACTGCGACCGCTCCTGCCGCACCAGCCGCTGCACCCGCGACGCCAGCCGCCACGACACCGGTCAAACCCGTGGCCCATCCGGCTCCGGTCAAGCCCGCGGCCACCAGACCCGCCGCGCCCAAGCCGCCTGCAGCGGCCCCGGCCCCCACGGGAGGAAGAGAATAATGTCCCGAAACGGCTGGATAGTCTGGCTGACCTTCGCCATCGGCATGCTGCTCAGCGTGTCGCCTTTGCCACAATTCATGGAAATCCTGCGCCCGCTCTGGCTGGCCTTGCTGCTGGCGTTCTGGGCCCTGGCCCTGCCGCACAAGGTCGGCATGGTCACGGCCTGGTGCCTGGGGCTGGCCGAGGATGTGCTGTACGGCACGTTGCTGGGGCAGAACGCGCTGATCCTGACCCTGATCACCTTCCTGGTGCTGTCGTTGCAACAGCGCTTGCGCATGTTCCCGATGTGGCAGCAAAGCCTGGTGATCCTGGTGATCTTCGGCCTGGCGCAACTGGTCCAGCTGTGGCTCAGCGCTTTGACCGGCAACCGTCAACCGACCCTTGCACTGGTGCTGCCGGCATTGGTCAGTGCCTTGCTCTGGCCTTGGGTCAGCTTCGGTTTGCGCGGGTTGCGCCGACGTTTCAAAATCAACTGATTCGGTCAGGCATTTGCCCGTACCTCGACAGGGAGATGTCTTGATGAAATCGCTTTACCTCGCCTCAGGCTCGCCGCGTCGACGGGAACTGCTCACGCAGATCGGTGTGCCTTTTGCCGCCATCAGCGCGGATATCGATGAAACCCCTCTCCCCGATGAAAACCCAGCGGCCTATGTCGAGCGCCTGGCGCGCGACAAGGCGGCGGCCGGGTATGCGCTGATCGCCGATGGCCAGTCTGCGGCCTGTGTCCTGGGCGCCGACACCGCGGTGGTCCTTGATGGGCAGATCCTGGGCAAACCGCTGGACCAGGCCGATGCGCAGTCGATGCTCATGGCCCTGTCGGATCGCGAACATGAAGTGCTGACCGCCATTGCCGTGCTCGATGGCCAGCGCTGCGAGTCGCGGGTGGTCCGCAGCCTGGTGCGCTTCCGGGCGATCGGCGATGACGAGGCGGCCCGCTACTGGGCCAGCGGCGAGCCCCGCGACAAGGCTGGCGGCTATGGCATCCAGGGGCTTGCGGCGGTATTCGTGGCAGGGCTCAATGGCAGTTATTCCGCTGTCGTCGGCTTGCCGGTATGCGAAACCGCAGAACTACTTGGCCATTTCGGCATACCCTGTTGGCAAAACCTTGCAGTGCGCTAAGCGCCGTACCTACCGATGCGGCCATCCATAGTGAATATGCCTGAACGAGACCCTGCCATGAGTGAAGAGATTCTGATCAACATCACGCCGATGGAGTCGCGCGTGGCGGTGGTCGAAAACGGTGTGCTGCAAGAAGTCCATGTCGAGCGGACCCAGCGTCGCGGGATTGTCGGCAATATCTATAAAGGCAAGGTGGTCCGGGTTCTGCCCGGCATGCAGGCGGCGTTCGTCGATATCGGCTTGGATCGCGCGGCGTTCATTCATGCCTCGGAAATCTCCCTGCGCGAAGGGCCGGCGGTGGAAAGCATCGGCGCCCTGGTCCATGAAGGGCAGAGCCTGGTGGTGCAGGTGACCAAGGACCCGATCGGCTCCAAGGGCGCGCGCCTGACCACCCAGCTGTCGATCCCTTCGCGCTACCTGGTGTACATGCCGCGCACCGCCCATGTCGGCATCTCTTTGAAGATCGAGGACGAAGCCGAGCGCGAGCGCCTGAAACAGGTGGTCAGCGATTGCGTGGCCCAGGAAGGCATCAAGGAAGCCGGTGGTTTCATCCTGCGTACCGCCGCCGAGGGCGCGGGCGCCGACGAAATCATGATGGACATCCGTTACCTGCGCCGCTTGTGGGACCAGATCGGCGCGCAGATCAAAACCATCGGCGCCCCCAGTGTCATTTACGAAGACCTGGGCCTGGCCCTGCGTACCCTGCGTGACCTGGTCAGTCCGAAGATCGAGAAGATCCGCATCGATTCCCGGGAGACCTTCCAGAAAACCACGCAGTTCGTCGCCGAACTGATGCCGGAAATCGCCGATCGCCTGGAACACTATCCGGGCGAGCGGCCGATCTTCGACCTGTATGGCGTCGAAGACGAAATCCAGAAAGCCCTGGAGCGCAAGGTGCCGCTCAAGTCCGGCGGTTACCTGGTGGTCGACCCGGCGGAAGCCATGAGCACCATCGACGTCAACACCGGGGCTTTCGTCGGTCACCGCAACCTCGAAGAGACCATCTTCAAGACCAATCTCGAAGCGGCGACCGCCATTGCCCGCCAGCTGCGCCTGCGCAACCTGGGCGGGATCATCATCATCGACTTCATCGACATGGAAGATGAAGAACACCAGCGCCAGGTGCTGCGCACCCTGGAGAAACAGCTGGAGCGCGATCACGCCAAGACCAATATCATCGGCATTACCGAGTTGGGCCTGGTGCAGATGACCCGCAAGCGTACCCGGGAGAGTCTTGAGCAGGTGCTCTGTGAGCCCTGCAGCAGCTGCCAGGGCCGCGGCAAGCTGAAAACCCCGGAGACCATCTGCTACGAAATCTTCCGGGAAATCCTGCGTGAGGCGCGGGCCTATCAGGCCGAAGGTTATCGCGTCCTGGCGAACCAGAAAGTGGTCGACCGGCTGCTCGACGAAGAGTCGGGCAACGTCGCGGAGCTGGAGGCCTTTATCGGCCGGACCATCCGTTTTCAGGTCGAAACCATGTATTCCCAGGAACAATACGACGTGGTGCTGCTCTGAGTCCGCGTACCCTACATTTACCGGATACAGCTGGCCCCGGTTTTCACATGACTCTTGCCACGGGGGCCAACTGACATGGAGCGTCTGATGCGCTTTCTTGCTGCTCTGACCCGCTGGGGGCTGGGGCTTTGTGCGTTACTGCTGGTGCTGACGGCCTTGTACGTCAGCCTGGGTCGGGAGCTGACCCCGCTGGTGGCCGAATATCGGGCCGAGGTCCAGGCCAAGGCTCAGGAAGCCTTGGGCATGCCGGTGCAGATCGGTCGGCTGGAAGGCAGCTGGAGCGGTTTCTCGCCCATCCTGCTGGCCCACGATGTGACAGTCGGCGAGGGCGCCAACGCCTTGCGCCTGGATCAGGTGCGGGTGGCGCCCGACCTGCCTGGCAGCGCCCTTGCGCGCCAACTGCGGGTCAAACACCTTGAGTTCAGCGGCCTCAACCTGAGCCTGAAGGAAGGTCCGGATGGGCGCTGGGCGCTCGAAGGCCTGCCGGTGCAGGATAACCAGCCTCTCGACCCCGAGCAGTTGCTCAACCGCATGCAGATGGTCAGTGAGCTGTCGGTGCTCGACAGCCAGGTGACCCTGCAACCGCTCGATCATCCCGCGATTGCCTTGACCTACGTCGGCCTCAATCTGCGTGTCGGCCCCGGCCGTCAACGCCTGGATGCGCGCCTGACCCTGCCGGACGGTCAGCCCCTGGCTGTCAGCTTGCGCACGCGAATCCGCGCCAGCGCCTGGCGCGAAGGGCAGGCCGACGCTTACCTGAGCCTGCCACAAAGCGACTGGGCGAAATGGCTGCCGCCGCGCGTGACCCAACAGTGGACGTTCTCCGAACTCAAGGCCGGTGGCGAGTTCTGGCTCAGTTGGGGCGATGGCCTGCTGCAGAGCATGGTCGCGCGTCTGAACGCGCCGCAGGTCAGCGGGGCCTATGACGAGCGCAAACCGGTCACCGTGAAGAACCTGGCGCTCAATGCCTATTTCCAGCGCAACGAGCAGGGCCTCAGCGTCGCCTTCGACTCGCTGGCCATGAGCATCGGCGAGACGCGCTGGGAGTCACGCCTGCACCTGCAACAGACCGGTACCGTCAACAGTGCCGAAGAGCTCTGGCACTTGCAGGCCGACCGCCTCGACCTGACGCCGATCACGCCGGTCCTGGATGCCTGGGCGCCGTTGCCGGAAAAGGTCGCGACCCTCATCGACAGCCTCAAGGTCACGGGCGCGCTGCGCAACATCCTGTTCGACTTCCGGCCGCAGGTCAGCGGCGATCAGCGCCTGAGTTTTGCCGCCAACCTGGAGCAGGTCGGGTTCAACGCCTATCGCGGCGCGCCGGCGGCCCGTAACGTCAGCGGCAGCATCAGCGGCGACCTGGGGCAGGGCGAGCTGCGCATGGACAGCAAGGACTTTGCCTTGCACCTGGACCCGATCTTCGCCAAGCCCTGGCAATACCTGCAGGCCAATGCCCGGCTGACCTGGAAGCTCGATCAGCAGGGGTTCACCCTGATCGCGCCGTACCTCAAGGTCCTGGGCGAGGAGGGCAAGATCGCCGGCGACTTCCTGATCCGCCTGCATTTCGACCACACCCAGGAAGACTATATGGACCTGCGGGTCGGTCTGGTCGATGGCGACGGTCGTTATACCGCCAAGTACCTGCCCGAGGTGCTCAGCCCGGCCCTGGACGAATGGCTGCGCACGGCAATCCTCAAGGGCGCGGTGGATGAAGGTTTCTTCCAGTACCAGGGTTCGCTGAACCATGGTGCAGCCGACACCGCGCGCAGCATCAGCCTGTTCTTCAAGGTGCACGATGCCGAGCTGGCCTTCCAGCCGGGCTGGCCGCACATCGGCAAGGTCAGCGGCGATGTGTTCATCGAAGACAGCGGTGTGCGCATCCTGGCCAGCCAGGGTCAGTTGCTCGACACCCAGGTGAAGGATGTCTACGTCAATATTCCCCATGTGTCCGCGGGACAAAGCCCCCACATGTTTATCGACGGCGAGTTCGCCGGCGGCCTGGGCGATGGCTTGAAGATCCTTCAGGAAGCGCCGATCGGCACGGGCCCGACCTTTGCCGGCTGGCAGGGCGATGGCGACCTGCAGGGCAAGCTGAAACTGGATATCCCGCTGGTCAAGGGCGAAGAACCGAAGGTGCTGGTGGACTTCAAGACCAGCAAGGCACGGCTCAAGTTGAGTGAGCCGGAGCTGGAGTTGAGCCAGCTTAAGGGCGATTTCCGCTTCGACAGCAGCAAAGGGTTGAGCGGCCAGGGCATCAGCGCCCAGGCCTTCGAGCGCCCGGTGACCGCGCAGATTTTTGCCGACGGTCGCCCCGGCAAGCTCGATACCCGGGTCGTCGCCAAGGGCCAGGTGTCGGTCAATAAGCTCACGGAGTGGCTGAAATACAACCAGCCACTGCCGGTTTCCGGTGACATTCCCTACCAGTTGCAGCTCAACCTCGATGGCGCGGACAGCCAACTGATGGTCAGCTCCAGCCTCAAGGGGGTTGCCGTCGACTTGCCAGCGCCTTTCGGCATGACGGCCAGCCAGGGACGTGACAGCGTATTGCGCATGACCTTGCAGGGCGCCGAGCGGCGTTACTGGTTCGATTACGGCGATCTGGCCAACTTTACCTTCGCCGCGCCGAGCGGCAATTTTGCCGATGGCCGTGGCGAGTTGTTCCTCGGCGAGGGCGATGCCGTGCTGCCGGGGGCCAAGGGCCTGCGGGTACGCGGCGTACTGTCGGAACTGGACGTGGAGCCGTGGAAGGCGCTGGTCGATCGGTATGCCGGGCAGGACGCGGGCGGTAGCGCCAAGCAACTGCTCAGCGGCGCCGACTTCCGGGTCGGCAAGCTCCGCGGTTTCGGCACGACCCTGGACGAGGCCCGCGTGCAGTTGACGCGCAAACCGTCCTCCTGGGCCCTGCAGCTCGACAGCCAGCAAGCCAAGGGCAACGTGGCGATTCCCGATGCCAAGGCGGCGCCGATGGCGATCAATCTGCAGTATGTGCGCCTGCCGGCCGCCGATCCGACGGTGCAGGCCGACGAGAATGCACCGGACCCGCTGGCCTCGGTCGACCCGAAGAAAGTCCCGGCGCTGGATCTCTCGATCAATCAGCTGTACCAGGGCAACGACCTGATCGGCGCCTGGTCGCTGAAAGTGCGCCCGACCGCCAAGGGCATGGCTTTCAACAGCCTCGACCTGGGCCTCAAGGGCATGGTCCTGCAAGGCTCCGGCGGCTGGGAAGGCGAACCCGGCGCGGCCACCAGCTGGTACAAAGGCCGCCTGGGTGGCAAGAACCTGGCGGACGTGCTCAAGGGCTGGGGCTTTGCGCCGACCGTGACCAGCGAAGAGTTCCACCTGGATGTGGACGGGCGCTGGCCTGGCTCGCCGGCCTGGGTCGGGCCCAAGCGGTTCTCGGGCAGCCTGGATGCGACCCTGCGCAAAGGCCAGTTCGTGGAAGTCGAAGGCGGGGCGCAGGCCTTGCGGGTATTCGGCCTGCTGAACTTCAATTCCATCGGCCGGCGCCTGCGCCTGGACTTCTCCGACCTGTTCGGCAAGGGCCTGAGCTACGACCGGGTCAAGGGCTTGTTGGTGGCCAGCAATGGTGTCTACGTGACCCGCGAACCCATCACCCTGACCGGGCCGTCGAGCAACCTGGAACTCAATGGCACCCTGGATCTGGTGGCCGACCAGGTGGATTCGAAGCTGCTGGTGACGCTGCCGGTGACCAACAACCTGCCGATCGCCGCGCTGATCGTCGGTGCGCCGGCGGTCGGCGGGGCGCTGTTCCTGATCGACAAGCTGATCGGCGACCGGGTGTCGCGCTTCGCCAGCGTCCAGTACAGCGTCAAGGGGCCCTGGAAGGACCCGAAAATCACCTTCGACAAACCTTTTTGAAAAACCGCGGCCCGGGCCTATGGAGTAGCATGGCCACATATCCAACCTGGAGTGCGCCATGTCCCTTGCGGTGATTCAAATGGTCAGCCAGAGCGACGTTCTGGCCAATTTGCAGCAGGCGCGAAACCTGCTGGAGCAGGCTGCTGCCGGCGGTGCGCGCCTGGCCGTGCTGCCGGAGAACTTCGCCGCCATGGGCCGCCACGACGCGGCGGCCATCGGTCGGGCCGAGGCCCGGGGCGAAGGCCCGATCCTGCCCTGGTTGAAACAGGCCGCACGCGACCTCAAGTTATGGATAGTCGCCGGCACCTTGCCACTGCCTCCGGTGGACCAGCCGGAGACCAAGGCCCGTGCCTGCTCGCTGCTGATCGACGAGCACGGCGAGCAAGTGGCGCGTTACGACAAGCTGCATCTGTTCGACGTCGACGTGGCCGACAATCGCGGCCGTTACCGGGAGTCGGATGACTATGCTCATGGAGAGCAGGTGGTGGTGGCGGATACGCCGGTGGGCCGGGTTGGCCTGACCGTGTGCTACGACCTGCGTTTTCCGGAGCTGTACAGCGAATTGCGAGCCGCCGGGGCGGAGCTGATCAGCGCTCCTTCGGCGTTCACCGCCGTGACCGGTGCGGCGCATTGGGACGTATTGATCCGCGCCCGGGCCATCGAAACCCAGTGCTACCTGCTGGCGGCGGCGCAAGGCGGCATTCATCCGGGACCCCGGGAGACCTTCGGCCATGCGGCCATCGTCGACCCCTGGGGCCGGGTGCTGGCGCAGCAGGATCAAGGCGAGGCCGTGCTGCTGGCCGAGCGCGACAGCAGCGAACAGGCGTCCATCCGGGCGCGCATGCCGGTGGCCAGTCACCGGCGCTTTTTCTCGCAAGGCGCGCAGCGACTTGCTTAAGAACGACGAATTTAAGGCGTAAAGCATATGAGCGGGTTGTTATCTTCAGTCAGTGAACACCTTCTGGCGCCCGGTGGCGTGACCCTGGAAAGCCTGCAGGGCGTGCTCGGCGATCTGGCCGGCCCGGGTATCGATGCCGCCGACCTGTATTTCCAGGGGCAGATTTCCGAGTCCTGGTCGCTGGAAGACGGCATCGTCAAGGAAGGCAGCTTCAATCTGGACCAGGGCGTTGGCGTGCGGGCGCAATCGGGTGAGAAAACCGGTTTTGCCTACAGCAATGCCATCACCCTCGAAGCGCTCGGCCTGGCTGCCCGGGCCGCGCGCTCGATTTCCCGCGCCGGGCAGAACGGTACCGTGCAGGCCTTTACCACCCAGGACGTGGCCCAGCTGTATGCGCCGGACAACCCCCTGGAAGTCATCAGCCGCGCGGAAAAGGTCGAGCTGCTCAAGCGTGTCGACGCCGCGACCCGTGCTCTCGATCCACGTATCCAGCAGGTCAGCGTCAGCATGGCCGGGGTCTGGGAGCGCATCCTGGTGGCCTCCACCGATGGTGGCCTGGCGGCGGATGTGCGGCCGCTGGTGCGCTTCAACGTCAGCGTGATCGTCGAGCAGAACGGTCGCCGCGAACGTGGCGGTCATGGCGGCGGCGGGCGTACCGACTACCGTTATTTCCTCAGTGAAGACCGCGCCATGGGGTACGCCCGTGAGGCATTGCGCCAGGCCCTGGTCAACCTGGAAGCCATCCCCGCGCCAGCCGGCACCTTGCCGGTGGTACTGGGTTCGGGCTGGTCCGGCGTGCTGTTGCACGAAGCAGTGGGGCATGGCCTGGAAGGCGATTTCAACCGCAAGGGCAGCTCGGCCTACAGTGGCCGCATGGGCGAAATGGTGGCCTCGAAACTCTGCACCATCGTCGACGACGGCACCCTGGCCGGGCGGCGCGGCTCGCTGAGCATCGACGACGAAGGCACCCCGACCGAATGCACCACCCTGATCGAGAACGGTGTGCTCAAGGGCTACATGCAGGACAAACTCAATGCCCGCCTGATGGGCGTGGCCCGCACCGGCAACGGTCGTCGCGAATCCTATGCGCACCTGCCGATGCCGCGCATGACCAACACCTACATGCTGGGTGGCGAAAGCGATCCGGCGGAAATCATTGCTTCGGTGAAAAAGGGTATCTATTGCGCCAATCTGGGTGGCGGTCAGGTGGACATCACCAGTGGCAAGTTCGTGTTCTCCACCAGCGAGGCGTATCTGATCGAAGACGGCAAGATCACCGCCCCGGTCAAGGGCGCGACCCTGATCGGCAACGGGCCGGAAGCCATGAGCCGGGTGTCGATGGTCGGTAACGACCTGGCGCTGGACAGCGGTGTGGGGACCTGTGGCAAGGATGGGCAGTCGGTGCCGGTGGGTGTTGGCCAGCCGACCTTGAAGATCGATGCGATCACCGTGGGTGGCACGGGCGCTTAAGACGTGAAGCGGCGGGTGAGTTGCCGGGCAACCCACCCGAGTCGAGGCTCAGCGCAGGCCGCGTTGAGTCTCGTCCAGCTCGCGGATGTATTTGAAGATTTTACGGCTGGAGGCAGGCGGCTTGTTATGGGCCACCTCATGCTGGGCCTGACGGATCAGGGAGCGCAGCTGCTGACGATCCGCTTGCGGATAGTCGGTGACGAACTTTTCCAGGACTGCGTCATCGCCCGCGATCAAGCGATCGCGCCAGCGCTCCAGGCCATGGAAACGTTCGTTGTACTGGCGAGTCGAGGCGTCGAGTTGGTCCAGCAGCACCAGGATCGCGCTGGTGTCCTGATCGCGCATCAGCTTGCCGATGAATTGCAGGTGGCGTTTGCGCGCGATATGGGCGACATGCTTGGGCGCATCCGCCAGGGCCCGGCGCAGAGCGTCGGTCAACGGCAGTTTGTTCAGCAAGTCGGGCTTGAGTGTTGTAAGGCGCTCGCCGAGATCAACCAGAGCATGCAGCTCGCGTTTGACCTGGGATTTGCTTTTCTCCCCATCGAGGGAGTCGTCGTAAGAATCAACCATGGTGGCAGTCCGCAAAGAAACGCCGCCATGATAACCAGTCGGGGGCCGCTTGTCCGGCCCGGTCGCTCGAAGGCCTTAACCGAAAGCAGAATTTGAGTGGAGAAAACCATGAGTGCAGCACAAAGCGTCGGCCCGCAGGCTTTGCCGGCACTGCAGGAACAAGTCGAGCAGATCATCGCCGAGGCCAAGCGCCAGGGTGCCAGTGCCTGCGAAGTGGCGGTTTCTCTGGAGCAGGGCCTGTCGACTTCGGTTCGCCAGCGGGAAGTGGAAACCGTCGAGTTCAATCGCGACCAGGGCTTTGGCATCACGCTCTATGTCGGCCAGCGCAAGGGCTCGGCCAGTACCTCGGCCAGTGGTCCCGAGGCGATTCGCGAAACCGTCGCCGCGGCCCTGGCCATCGCCAAACACACCTCGGAAGACGAAAGCTCGGGGTTGGCCGATGCCGCCCTGATGGCCCGGGACGTGCCGGACTTCGACCTGTTCCACGCCTGGGACATTACCCCGGAGCAAGCCATCGAGCAGGCGCTGGCCTGTGAGGCCGCGGCTTTTGCCGCCGACAGCCGGATCAAGAACGCTGACGGCACTACCCTGAGCACCCACCAGGGCTGCCGTGTGTACGGCAACAGCCACGGTTTTATCGGCGGTTATGCTTCGACTCGGCACAGCTTGAGTTGCGTGATGATCGCCGAGGCCGACGGCCAGATGCAGCGTGACTATTGGTATGACGTCAATCGCCAGGGCCATCTGTTGACGGACCCGGTGACTATCGGCCAGCGCGCCGCGCAACGTGCTGCGAGCCGCCTGGGCGCCCGCCCGGTGCCGACCTGCGAAGTGCCGGTGCTGTTTTCCGCGGAACTGGCCGGCGGTCTGTTCGGCAGCTTCCTGGGGGCGATTTCAGGCGGCAACCTGTACCGCAAATCGTCCTTCCTCGAGGGTGCGCTGGGGCAGCGACTGTTCCCCGAGTGGCTGACCATCGATGAGCGTCCGCACTTGATGCGCGCCCTGGGTAGTTCGGCGTTCGACGGCGATGGCCTGGCCACTTACGCCAAGCCTTTCGTCGAGAACGGCGAACTGGTGTCCTACGTGCTGGGGACTTATTCCGGGCGCAAGCTCGGCCTGCCCAGCACCGCCAACGCCGGTGGCGTGCACAACCTGTTCGTCACCCATGGCGAGGAAGACCAGGCGGCCTTGCTGCGCCGCATGGGCCGGGGCCTGCTGGTCACCGAACTGATGGGCCACGGGCTGAACATGGTCACCGGCGATTATTCCCGGGGCGCGGCCGGTTTCTGGGTGGAAAATGGCGAAATCCAGTTCGCTGTCCAGGAGGTGACCATTGCCGGCAACATGCGTGACATGTTCAAGCAGATCATCGCCGTCGGTAACGATTTGGAGTTGCGCAGCAACATCCGCACCGGTTCGGTATTGATCGAACGCATGACGGTCGCTGGCAGCTAAGTCGTAACGGCGTCAGCGAAAGCGCGCGTCCCGTCCGGGGCGCGCGCTTTTTTATTGCCCGGTTTTTTTGAACGTTGACGATCCAGGTAGGAGCGAGCTTGCTCGCGAAGCGCATTGCTTGGCGCCGCATCCTTGTCTGAAAAAACGCTATCGCGAGCAAGCTCGCTCCTACAGGGAGGGGGGGCGAGCTTGTTTTGATTCTCAATATCATATAATAATAAATCTCATTATCGAATGAGCCCAGGTCATGAGTTCTGCCTTGCACGAGCAGCCTTACCTCGAAAGCTGGCGTTGGATGAGTCGCCAGATCCGTTGTGCCCTCGATCCGGACGAGCCGCGCCTGATCGAGCATTACCTGGCCGAAGGGCGCTATCTGGCGTGTTGCACCGCCACCTCGCCCTGGCTGATCGCCGAAACTTCATTCCGCCTGCTGCTCGATACCGCCACCGATACCGCGCTGCCCTGGCATTGGCGCAGCCAGTGCCTGGACCAGGCCTGGCGCCCGTTGCGTGACCTGGAACGCCTGTCTTTCTGCAAATGCCGGCTCAAACGCTGGCAAAGCCATGCCTGGCAACTGGCGACTTGCTCGTTGCTGCCATCCATTCCCCTTATCGAACTGGTGCAAGGATTTCCCGATGAGTAATACCCGTATCGAACGCGACAGCATGGGCGAACTGCATGTTCCGGAGCAGGCGCTGTATGGCGCACAGACCCAGCGCGCGGTGGATAACTTTCCCATCAGCCACCAGCGCATGCCGGCGCAGTTCATCCGCGCGCTGATCCTGGCCAAGGCGGCCGCGGCCAAGGCCAACGTTGAACTCAAGCAACTGAGCGAATCCCAGGGCAAGGCCATAGTCGATGCTGCCCAGGGCTTGCTGGAAGGCGACTTCATGCAGCATTTCCCGGTGGATATCTTCCAGACCGGGTCCGGCACCAGTTCCAACATGAACGCCAACGAAGTCATTGCCACCCTGGCCAGCCGTTTGCTCGGCGAACCGGTCAACCCCAACGACCATGTGAACTGCGGGCAGAGCAGCAACGACATCATTCCGACCACCATCCACGTCAGCGCCGCGCTGGGCTTGCACGAACAACTGCTGCCGGCGCTGGTGCACCTGGTGCAAGTCATCGAGCGCAAGGCGGTCGAGGTCCATCCCTTCATCAAGACCGGCCGCACCCACCTGATGGACGCGATGCCAGTGCGTATGAGCCAGGTGCTGGAAGGCTGGGCGCAGCAGCTCAAGGCCAATATCGGTCACCTGCAGGATCTGCTGCCGAGCCTGCAATCCCTGGCGCAGGGTGGCACGGCCGTGGGCACCGGGATCAACGCTCACCCGCAGTTCGCCGCGGGTTTCAGCCGGCAGTTGAGCAGCCTGACCCAGGTGCAGTTCACCCCAGGCAAGAACCTGTTCGCCCTGATCGGCTCCCAGGACACCGCGGTGGCGGTCTCGGGCCAGCTCAAGGCTATCGCGGTCACCTTGATGAAGATCGCCAACGACCTGCGCTGGATGAACTCCGGGCCGTTGGCCGGCCTCGGCGAAATCGAGCTGGAAGGGCTGCAACCGGGGTCTTCGATCATGCCTGGCAAGGTCAACCCGGTGATTCCGGAGGCCACGGCGATGGTGGCGGCCCAGGTGATCGGCAACGACACCACGATCACGGTGGCGGGGCAGTCGGGCAACTTCGAGCTGAACGTCATGCTGCCGATCATCGCCCAGAACCTGTTGAGCAGCATCGAGTTGCTGGCCAATTCCAGCCGCCTGCTGGCGGACAAGGCGATTGCCAGCTTCAAGGTCAACGAGCCCAAGCTCAAGGAGGCGCTGTCGCGCAACCCGATCCTGGTCACGGCGCTCAACCCGATCATCGGCTACCAGAAGGCCGCTGAAATCGCCAAGACCGCCTACAAGCAGGGGCGCCCGGTGATCGATGTCGCCCTTGAACACACTGATCTGTCACGCAGCCAGCTGGAGATCCTGCTCGACCCGGAAAAACTCACCGCGGGCGGCGTGTAAATCCCGACATTGCTTTGGAGGTTCACCATGGAGCACTGGAAACGCACGATCGAAAGGGCAAATCGTTTCTTCATGCAGGGCGACCTGGTGGATGCCCGCGAGTATTACTTGCAGGCCCTGGCCCTGGCGCAGGTGTTGTTCGAGCGCTGGAGCGATGCCGACGAAGCGGTGGCGGCCTGTGTCATCTCCCATCACAACCTGGCGGACCTGCACCTGCGCCTGAACCAGCCGGAGGAGAGCGCGGAGTACCTCTGCGCCATCCATCAGCGGTTGTTGCAGACCATGCAGGACAGCCGCCTGGCGCCGGCGCTGCGGGAAGCCGCGCTGCGCCAGAGCAGCAAGACTTACGTCGAGTTACTCAACTTCATCAGTGAGCACGGTGAATACCCCCGTACGCATCGCCTGCTGGAGAGCAATGTCGCGCAATCGACTGCCGGCACCGCGACCCCGAATGCCCCTCATTACGGAGCACATTGATATGTCCTTTACCTTGCCTGCATTGCCCTACGCCTACGACGCCCTGGAACCGCACATCGATGCGCAGACCATGGAAATTCACTACACCAAGCATCACCAGACCTACATCAACAACCTCAACGCGGCCGTGGAAGGCACCGAATGGGCCGACTGGTCGGTGGAAAAACTGGTGGCCGGGGTCCAGCAATTGCCGGAGAAGCTGCGTGCAGCGGTGATCAACCAGGGCGGTGGTCACGCCAACCATTCGCTGTTCTGGGCGGTGATGGCGCCGAGCGGCGGAGGCAAGCCAAGCGGTGCGCTGGGCCAGGCGATCGACGAGCAGCTGGGCGGTTTCGAGAGTTTCAAGGAGGCCTTCACCAAGGCCGCGCTCACGCGTTTTGGCAGCGGTTGGGCCTGGCTCAGCGTGACCCCGCAAAAGACCCTGGTCGTCGAGAGCAGCGGCAACCAGGACAGCCCGTTGATGAACGGCAATACCCCGATTCTCGGTCTGGACGTGTGGGAGCACGCCTATTACCTGCGTTACCAGAACCGGCGGCCGGAATACATCAATGCGTTCTACAACGTGATCAATTGGCCTGAAGTAGCCCAGCGCTATCAGGCCGCACTGGTTTGAGCCCCCTCCTGTAAAAAGACCTAAGGCTGACTATGGGCACTGAAACACTGACGATCAGCAGCGGGCGGATGTTTCGTTACGCATTCGGTTCGCTGTTGCTGTTGGCGGGTACTGCATTGCTGGTTGCCCAGGGCTTGTCCTGGCTGGACCTGGAGCCGCGCTTGTTGCGTGCATTGCAGGGTGGGGCGGTCTGTGCCCTGGGAACCGCGCTGGGGGCAGTACCAGTGTTGGTCATTCGCAAGATGCCGCTGGCGCTGAGTGACACCCTGTTGGGATTCGGCGCCGGGGTGATGCTGGCGGCTACGGCCTTTTCGTTGATCGTGCCCGGGATCGCCGCGGCGGAAAAACTCGGACTGTCGCTCTGGGCTTCGAGTGGCCTGATCAGCTTCGGCATCATGCTCGGTGCTTTGGGGTTGTTTCTGGTGGACCGCAAAGTCTCGGGAGGCAACCCGGAGAAACTGGTGGGCACCCTTGAGCATCCGGTCATCCCGCCGCGAATCTGGCTGTTTGTGTTTGCCATCATCGCCCACAACATTCCCGAAGGAATGGCCGTAGGTGTTTCCGCGGGTGGCGGAATGCCGGAGGCGGACAGCCTGGCCATGGGCATCGCCTTGCAGGATGTGCCGGAAGGCCTGGTGATTGCTTTGGTGTTGGCTGGCGCCGGCATGTCCAGGGTCAAGGCATTCCTGATCGGCGCCGCTTCAGGCCTGGTGGAGCCCGTGTTCGCGTTGCTTTGTGCGTGGCTGGTGAGCTTGGCCGAGATGCTGTTGCCGCTCGGGCTGGCGTTGGCGGCGGGGGCGATGCTGCTGGTGGTGACCCATGAAGTGATTCCCGAATCCCGACGCAACGGTCATGAGAAGCTGGCCAGCCTGGGCTTGTGTGTCGGCTTTTGCCTGATGATGGTCATGGATACGGCACTCGCTTGAGTGCTTTTGCGGCAGGTTTGCCTTGCCGACCTTACTCGCCTTCGTCGAAGAAGTTGTTGATCAGTGCCACCAGCGCTTCCAGCGCCTCCTGCTCCTGTTCGCCTTCGGTCTTCAGGTGAATCCTGGTGCCCTTGCCGGCGGCCAGCATCATCATTGCCATGATGCTCTTGCCGTCGACCATCGACTCCGGCGTTCTCCCTGCGCGGATCTGGCAAGGAAACTGACCGGCCACGCCGACGAACTTTGCCGAGGCACGGGCATGCAGGCCCAGTTTGTTGATGATTTCAATTTCCAGAGCAGGCATCGCGGGGTAGATCCTTTCAGCTAAGGTCGCGGTGGCGAACCTGGACGTTCTTCAGGGACTTTTGCAGGACTTGGCCCAAGCGTTCGGTCAGGTAGACCGAGCGATGGTGGCCGCCCGTGCAGCCAATGGCAATAGTGACGTAGGCGCGGTTGCTGGCGGCGAAACGGGGCAACCATTTCAGCAGGTAGCTGGAGATGTCCTGGAACATTTCCTCGACGTCCGGCTGGGCGGCCAGGTATTCGGCAACCGGCTGGTCGAGCCCGGACTGGGCACGCAACTCGGGTTTCCAGTACGGGTTGGGCAGGCAGCGCACATCGAACACCAGGTCGGCATCGACCGGCATGCCACGCTTGAATCCGAAAGACTCCACCAGAAAGGCGGTGCCCGGCTCCGGTTGGTTCAACAGGCGCAACTTGATGGTATCGCGCAGTTGATACAGGTTCAGGTTGGTGGTGTTGACCTTGAGATCGGCCAGGTCGGCGATCGGTCCCAGCAGGTGGCTTTCGTCCTGGATCGCCTCGGCCAGCGAGCGATTGTTGCTGCTCAAGGGGTGGCGGCGGCGGGTTTCGGAAAAGCGCTTGAGCAGGGTTTCTTCGTCAGCATCCAGGTACAGCACATCGCACTGGATATGCCGGCTGCGGACTTCCTCGAGCAGTTCGGGGAAGCGTGACAGGTGGCTGGGCAGGTTGCGGGCGTCGATCGACACGGCGACCAGGGGCTGTGTCAGTTCGGTGTGGATCAACGCCCGTTCGGCCAGCTCGGGCAACAGCCCGGCCGGCAGGTTGTCGATGCAGTAATAGCCATTGTCCTCGAGTACATCGAGGGCGGTGCTTTTACCTGAGCCGGACCGGCCGCTGACGATGATCAAGCGCATGATTACTGACCGTTCTGTTCGTCCAGGACAACCTTGTACAAGGCTTCGTTGCTGGTGGCGCTGCGCAGTTTGTCGCGCACTTCTTTGCGGTCCAGCATGCTGGCAATCTGCCGGAGCAGTTCCAGGTGCGCATCGGTGGCGGCTTCCGGGACCAGCAGTACGAACAGCAGGTCGACCGGTGCGCCGTCGATGGCGTCGAAATCGATGGGAGCGTCCAGGTGCATCAGGGCACTGATGGGCGACTCACAGCCTTTGAGGCGGCAGTGTGGAATGGCGATGCCGTTGCCAAAACCGGTAGAGCCCAGTTTTTCACGGGCAATCAGGCTTTCGAAGACATCTTGCATCTCCAGATCAGGCACTTCGCGGCTGATCAGGTTGGCAATTTGTTCGAGGGCGCGTTTTTTACTGCCGCCCGGCACGTTCACTAGGGAACGGCCGGGGGTCAGGATGCTTTCAAGTCGGATCATGGGAGGGGAGTGTTAGCGACCCGTGCCTTGGAGAAGGTGGAGTTGCTTTTCCTTATGCTTTTTCAGTTGGCGGTCAAGCTTGTCCGTGAGCAAGTCGATTGCGGCATACATGTCGTCATGCTCTGCATTGGCGACGACTTCCCCACCATGGATGTGCAGCGTGGCCTCGATTTTCTGCTTCAGTTTTTCGACGGCCAGCGTTACCTGCACATTGGTAATCTTGTCAAAGTGCCGCTCAAGTCGGTCGAGTTTTTCGCCGATGTAAGCGCGCAGAGGTTCGGTCACTTCCAGTTGGTGTCCACTGATGTTGACTTGCATACAGCTTCTCCTTCGTTGCCAGTGCATAAAGCGGCAGGTCGATTGACCTGCCACTGGAACGCTGTGGCGAGCCCGGCGGCTACATCAACCGCTTCCGTTCGCTGGAAGGCGCGATCCCCAGGGATTCACGGTACTTGGCGACGGTACGACGGGCTACCTGAATGCCTTGTGCCTCCAGTAAACCAGCGATCTTGCTGTCACTCAACGGCTTTTTCTGATTTTCCGCGGCGACCAGTTTTTTGATGATCGCGCGGATCGCCGTGGACGAGCATTCACCGCCTTCGGAGGTACTTACGTGGCTGGAGAAAAAGTATTTCAGTTCATAAATGCCCCGTGGGGTATGCATGAATTTTTGCGTGGTCACCCGTGAAATCGTCGACTCGTGCATGCCGACTGCTTCGGCGATGTCATGCAGGACCAACGGTTTCATCGCCTCATCGCCGTACTCGAGGAAGCCGCGCTGATGCTCGACGATCTGGGTGGCGACTTTCATCAGGGTTTCGTTACGGCTCTGCAGGCTCTTGATGAACCAGCGGGCTTCCTGCAACTGGTTGCGCATGAAGGTGTTGTCGGCGCTGGTGTCGGCGCGCCGCACGAAGCCGGCGTACTGTGGGTTGACACGCAGGCGCGGCACGGACTCCTGGTTCAACTCCACCAACCAGCGTTCGTTGTCCTTGCGCACTATGACGTCGGGGACCACGTATTCGGCTTCGGTGGATTCGATTTGCGAGCCCGGCCGTGGGTTGAGGCTCTGTACCAGTTCGATGACTTGGCGCAGCTCGTCTTCCTTGAGCTTCATGCGCCGCATCAGCTGGCTGTAGTCGCGGCTGCCGAGCAGGTCGATGAAGTCGCTGACCAGGCGCTTGGCTTCAGTCAGCCAAGGGGTCTTGGCAGGCAGCTGGCGCAGTTGCAGCAGCAGGCATTCGCCCAGGTTGCGGGCGCCGATGCCGGCGGGTTCGAATTGCTGGATACGATGCAGGACAGCCTCGATTTCGTCGAGTTCGATGTCCAGTTCCGGATCGAAGGCTTCGAGAATTTCCTCGAGGGTTTCGTCCAGATAGCCTTGATTGTTGATGCAGTCGATCAGGGTCACGGCGATCAGGCGATCGGTGTCGGACATGGGCGCCAGGTTCAACTGCCAGAGCAGATGGCTCTGCAGGCTTTCGCCGGCCGAGGTGCGGGTGGTGAAATCCCACTCGTCGTCATCGTTGCTGGGCAGGCTGCTGGCGCTGGTCTGGTAGACGTCTTCCCAGGCGGTGTCGACCGGCAGGTCGTTGGGAATGCGTTCGTTCCATTCGCCGTCCTCGAGGTTGTCCACCGTCGGGGCGGTTTCCTGGTAGGAGGGTTCCTGGATATCGGTATTGGGTTTCTGCTCGGCGTTGTCGGCCAGCGGATCGGTGTTATCGAAGTCGTCGCCTTCTTCCTGGCGCTCGAGCATCGGGTTGGACTCCAGGGCCTCCTGGATTTCCTGTTGCAGGTCCAGGGTCGACAATTGGAGCAGGCGGATGGCCTGTTGCAGCTGCGGTGTCATCGTCAGCTGCTGGCCCATTCTGAGGACTAGCGATGGTTTCATGGCAGGGGCTTAACACCTTATTCGCCGGCGCACATGCGCCATCCACTACAGGGCGCGTGAGCGCCAAACATAAGCAAATTATATGCCTGAAACTGAAGTGTTTGCCTAGAGCGCTGTAACAATAAAAACAGCAGGGTTTTATTGGGGCGGGCGCTCTGGCGACCAGCCAAACACCTCAGGGCTTACAGGCGGAACTCATGGCCCAGGTAAACTTCCTTGACCAGCTCGTTGGCGAGGATGGTTTCGGCGTCGCCTTCGGCGATCAGTTGACCGTCGTTGACGATGTAGGCGGTTTCGCAGATATCCAGGGTTTCACGGACGTTGTGGTCGGTGATGAGCACGCCGATACCCTTGGCCTTCAGGTGATGAATGATCTGCTTGATGTCGCCTACCGAGATCGGGTCCACGCCGGCGAAAGGTTCGTCGAGCAGGATGAACTTGGGGGCGGTGGCCAGGGCGCGAGCGATTTCCACGCGGCGACGTTCACCACCGGAAAGGCTCATGCCCAGGTTGTCGCGAATGTGGTTGATGTGGAACTCCTGCAGCAGGCTTTCCAGCTCCTGGCGACGGCCGGCCTTGTCGAGCTCCTTGCGGGTCTCGAGGATGGCCATGATGTTGTCGGCCACCGAAAGCTTGCGGAAGATCGAGGCTTCCTGCGGCAGGTAGCCGATCCCGGCACGGGCGCGGCCGTGCATCGGCTGGTGGCTGACATCCAGGTCGTCGATCAGGATGCGACCCTGATCGGCCTGGACCAGGCCGACGATCATGTAGAAGCAGGTGGTCTTGCCGGCGCCGTTAGGGCCGAGCAGGCCGACGATCTGGCCGCTGTCGATGGACAGGCTGACGTCACGCACGACCTGGCGGCTCTTGTAGCTCTTGGCCAGGTGCTGAGCTTTCAGAGTTGCCATTACTGGGCCTTTTCGTCAGTTTTCTTTTTCGGCTGGATGACCATGTCGATCCGTGGGCGCGACTCGGTGACCTTGCTGCCGGTAGCGCGACCGGCGCTGGCCAGCTTCTTGTTGGTGTCGTAGACGATTTTCTCGCCCTGGGTGATGTTGCCGTCCTTGTCGACGACTTTGGCGCGGTCGATCAGTACGACGCGGTTCTGCGCGGCGTGGTACTGGATGGTCACACCGTAGCCCTGGACCGGCTTGGTGTCGCCCTGGGTTTGAATCTGCTCGAAGTAGGCCAGGTTGCCCACCGAGGTCACCACGTCGATATCACCGGTCTGGGTGCGGGTGATGGTCACGGTATTGCCGGTCACCTTCATCGAGCCCTGGGTGATGATCACGTCGCCTCTGTAGGTGGCTACGCCATTCTTGTCGTCCAGTTGAGCGTCGTCGGCCTGGATGCGGATCGGTTGCTGGCTATCGTTCGGCAGAGCCCAGGCGCTCACGCTTCCCAGTGCTGCGCCCAGACCGAGCAAAATAGGGAGGGTTTTAACGAGCCTCATACTGTCCTCTTACGTTCGATAGCAGGTTCATCCTGCCGTCTTTCAAATACGCTTTCATTCCCTTGCCAGTCGTCACGCCGCCGGCGCCGTCGATTCTAACGTCTTGATCGGTCTGCGCATATTGCTTCTGCGGGAATACTGTCATGCGGGTCGTGGTGATCAGCAGGTTGCGATTTTTCTCGTCGGTGCGCGAAACCCGTACCGAATCGATCAACTCGACCTCGGTGCCGTCCGGGTTGACTTCGCCGCGCTCGCTCTGGACATGCCAAGGGAAGGCGGTGCCGCGATACATCTGCAGGTCCGGCTTGGTCAGCAGGGTCACCTCGGTGGCCTTGAGGTGCTCGACCTTGTCGGAAGTCATTTCGTACTGCAGCTTGCCGTCGGGCAGGTACTGCACGCTACGGGCGTTGATGGCGTAGTAGTCGATGGCGCTTTCGTCGACCTGCGCGACCGGCTTGTCGAGGAAGCGTTCCGGGCTGATGTTCCAGTACCCCACCGCCAGGAACAGCACGGTGATGATGCCGAAGATCAGTATGTTGCGAATCTTTTTGCTCAGCATGGGAGGCTCTATAAGTAGGCGGCGTGGGCTGCTTCAAGGCTGCCTTGGGCGCGCAGGATCAACTCGCAGAACTCGCGGGCGGCGCCTTCGCCGCCACGGGCCTGGGTGACGCCATGGGCGTGTTCACGGACAAAACTGGCGGCATTGGCGACAGCCATGCCCAGGCCGACCCGGCGGATCACTGGCAGGTCGGGCAGGTCGTCGCCCAGGTAGGCGACCTGTTCATAGCTTAGGCCCAGTTGGGCAAGAAGCCCGTCCAGCACCACCAGTTTGTCTTCGCGACCCTGAAACAGGTGGGGGATCCCCAGGTTTTTCGCCCGACGCTCGACCACCGGGGTTTTGCGGCCGCTGATGATCGCCGTCTGCACGCCCGTGGCCATCAGCATCTTGATGCCCTGGCCGTCGAGGGTGTTGAAGGTCTTGAATTCGCTGCCGTCTTCGAGGAAGTACAGGCGACCGTCGGTCAGTACACCGTCGACGTCGAATACCGCCAGCTTGATGTTCTTGCCGCGTTGCAGCAGATCCGTGCTCATTACATGACTCCCGCGCGCAGCAGGTCGGACAGGTTGAAGGCGCCGATCGGGCGATCGTCCTTGTCCACCACGACCAGTGCGTTGATTCGATTGTCCTCCATGATCTTCAGGGCTTCGGCCGCGAGCATTTCGGCGCGGGCGGTCTTGCCGTGAACGGTCATGACTTCATCGATGGTGGTGTGGTGGATGTCGATGGTGCGGTCCAGGGTGCGGCGCAGGTCGCCATCAGTGAAAACCCCCGCCAGGCGCCCGTCGGCCTCGACAATGACGGTCATGCCCAGGCCCTTGCGGGTCATTTCCATCAAGGCGTCCTTGAGCAGCGTGCCACGCTGGACCTGCGGCAGTTGCTCGCCGGCATGCATGACGTTCTCGACTTTCAGCAGCAGGCGCCGACCCAGCGCGCCGCCCGGATGGGAGAAGGCGAAGTCTTCGGCGGTAAAGCCGCGGGCTTCCAGCAGCGCCACGGCCAGGGCATCGCCCATGACCAGGGCGGCGGTGGTCGAGGAGGTCGGAGCCAGGTTCAGCGGGCAGGCCTCTTGCTCGACCTGGACGTTGAGGTTGACCTCGGCGGCCTTGGCCAGTGGCGAATCAGGGTTGCCGGTGATGCTGATCAACTGGATGCCCAGGCGCTTGATCAGCGGCAACAGGGTCACGATTTCATTGGTCGAGCCGGAGTTGGACAGGGCCAGGATCACATCGTCCCGGGTAATCATGCCCATGTCGCCATGGCTGGCTTCGGCCGGATGGACAAAAAACGCGGTGGTGCCGGTGCTGGCCAGGGTGGCGGCGATCTTGTTGCCGATGTGCCCGGACTTGCCCATGCCGACCACTACTACGCGGCCTTTGCTGGCCAGAATCATCTCGCAAGCGCGTACGAAATCTGCGTCGATATGTGGCAGCAAGCCTTGTACGGCTTCTATCTCGAGGCGGATGGTGCGTTGTGCCGATTGAATCAGGTCGCTGGATTGGCTCATGTCAGAAATCGTATAGCCTGATGAAAAGGCGGCGATTATAGCGGTAATGATCGATTCCCTCACGCAAGTTCGTCAGCCTTTGTCCTTCTATAGGTAGGAATTGTCCTGTAAAGCCTGTTTTAGGCTGTCGTGATCCTGAACGCGGATGGCTTCGGCCTTGGGGGCTCCGTATCAGCAGTGATATAGTTCGCCGCCAGTTCGGCCTGCCCTGGGTGCATGTACTCCCGGCAGGGAGCCAAGCGTCCGAGTGAGAGGCTGCATCGCAAGGAGTTTAGATGAGTGCCGATAACGCCTACGCGGTCGAGCTGAAGGGACTGTCCTTCAAGCGCGGTGCGCGCAGCATCTTCAATAATGTCGATATCCGTATTCCGCGGGGCAAGGTCACCGGCATCATGGGGCCTTCCGGTTGCGGCAAGACCACGCTCCTGCGGTTGATGGGCGCGCAATTGCGTCCCAGCAACGGTGAAGTCTGGGTCAATGGCCAGAACCTGCCCAAATTGTCGCGCGGTGATCTGTTCGACGCCCGCAAGCAGATGGGCGTGCTGTTCCAGAGCGGTGCGCTGTTCACCGATCTCGATGTGTTCGAGAACGTCGCCTTTCCGCTGCGCGTTCATACCCAGCTGCCGGATGAAATGATCCGCGATATCGTCCTGCTCAAGTTGCAGGCGGTCGGGTTGCGCGGTGCCATCGACTTGATGCCCGACGAGCTGTCCGGTGGCATGAAGCGTCGCGTGGCCCTGGCCCGGGCCATCGCCCTGGACCCGCAGATCCTCATGTACGACGAGCCATTCGTAGGCCAGGACCCCATTGCCATGGGCGTGCTGGTGCGTCTGATCCGTCTGCTCAACGACGCGCTGGGTATCACCAGCATCGTGGTTTCCCATGACCTGGCGGAAACCGCGAGCATCGCCGACTACATCTATGTGGTGGGCGATGGCCAGGTGCTGGGGCAGGGCACGCCCGACGAGCTGATGGATTCCGATAACCCGCGGATCCGCCAGTTCATGAAAGGCGACCCCGACGGTCCGGTACCCTTTCACTTTCCAGCGCCGGACTACCGCGCAGATCTTCTGGGGAAGCGCTGATGCGCAAAGTATCTTTATTGGAGCGAATTCGTCTGTTCGGCCACTCGGGCATCGACGTTCTCGCGGTGCTCGGGCGTTCGAGCCTGATGCTGTTTCATGTGTTGTTCGGCCGCGGCAGTATCGGCGGCGGCTTCGGCTTGCTGGTCAAGCAGTTGCATTCGGTGGGCGTAATGTCCCTGGTGATCATCGTGGTCTCCGGGATATTCATCGGCATGGTACTGGCGCTGCAGGGCTTCAATATCCTGTCCAGCTACGGTTCGGAGCAAGCGGTGGGGCAGATGGTGGCCCTGACCTTGTTGCGTGAGTTGGGGCCGGTGGTCACGGCATTGCTCTTCGCCGGCCGGGCCGGTTCGGCGCTGACCGCGGAAATCGGCAACATGAAAGCCACCGAGCAGCTCTCCAGTCTGGAGATGATCGGTGTCGACCCGCTCAAATACATTATCGCGCCACGGTTGTGGGCCGGTTTCATTTCCCTGCCGTTGCTGGCGATCATTTTCAGCGTGGTGGGCATCTGGGGCGGTTCGTGGGTGGCCGTCGACTGGCTGGGAGTCTATGAAGGTTCCTACTGGTCGAACATGCAAAACAGCGTGACGTTCAGCGATGACGTGCTCAATGGCATCATCAAGAGCATCGTTTTCGCCTTTGTCGTGACCTGGATCGCCGTATTCCAAGGCTATGACTGCGAGCCCACTTCAGAGGGGATCAGTCGTGCCACTACCAAGACCGTTGTGTACGCCTCGTTGGCCGTACTCGGCCTGGACTTTATTCTGACCGCCTTGATGTTTGGAGATTTCTGATGCAAAACCGCACCCTGGAAATCGGTGTCGGCCTTTTCCTGCTGGCTGGCATCCTGGCTTTGTTGTTGCTTGCCTTGCGGGTCAGTGGCTTGTCCCCGACCTCGAGCACCGATACTTATAAACTTTACGCATATTTCGACAATATCGCCGGTTTGACGGTCAGAGCTAAAGTGACCATGGCCGGTGTGACCATCGGCAAGGTCACGGCTATCGATCTGGACCGCGACAGTTTCACCGGTCGGGTCACGCTGCAGTTGGAAAAACGCGTAGATAACCTGCCGACCGACTCCACTGCATCTATCCTGACCGCTGGGTTGCTCGGCGAGAAATACATTGGTATCAGCGTCGGCGGCGAAGACACGTTGCTCAAGGATGGCGGGACCATCCACGACACCCAGTCTTCACTGGTGCTTGAGGACCTGATCGGTAAATTCCTGCTCAATACCGTTAGCAAAGACGCCAAATGAGGATTTTTTCATGATCTCTACCTTGCGACGTAGCCTGTTGGTATTACTGGCGGCGTTGCCGTTGATGGCTCACGCCGTGGCGGCGCCTTCCGCGCATGATCTGGTACAGGACACCACCAACCGTCTGCTGGCCGACCTGGCCGCCAACAAAGAAAAGTACAAACAGGACCCGCAGGACTTTTATACGGCGCTGAACAGCATCGTGGGTCCGGTCGTGGATGCCGAAGGTATTTCCAAGAGCATCATGACGGTCAAGTACTCGCGTAAAGCCACGCCGGAACAGATGCGCACCTTTGAAGAGAACTTCAAGAAGGGCCTGTTCCAGTTCTACGGCAACGCCTTGCTGGAGTACAACAACCAGGGCATCGTCGTTGACCCTGCCAGGGACGAGTCGGGTGACCGTACCAGCGTCGGCATGACGGTCAAGGGCAGCAATGGCGCGATCTATCCCGTGTCGTACACGCTGGAGAAGATCAATGGTGAGTGGAAGCTGCGCAACGTGATCATCAACGGCATCAATATCGGCAAGCTGTTCCGCGATCAGTTCGCCGATGCCATGCAGCGCAACGGCAATGACCTGGACAAGACCATCAACAACTGGGCTGGCGAAGTGGCCAAGGCCAAGGAATCGACCGAAAACTCTCCAGAGAAGGTCGTGAAATGAGTGAGTCGGCCGTCCGTCTGGGTGAAGCCGGCGAACTGCTGATCAGCGGTGTGCTGGACTATCGTTCCGGCCCGGGCCTGCGCAAGCAGGGGCAGGCCCTGATCGCCTCCAGCACCGCGGCGGCGCTGGTGCTCGACTGTTCTGCGGTGGAGAAGTCCAGCAGCGTCGGCTTGTCGTTGCTGCTGGCCTTCATGCGCGATGCCGCGGCAGCCGGCAAGGCCGTCAGCATCCGTGCGTTACCTGAAGACATGCGCGAAATCGCCGAGGTTTCCGGTTTGACCGAGCTGCTGGCGCAGCCTTAGCAACCCATCGACAAGCAAGCCCCCCGTCAGAGTCCTGCTATGCGGGGTTCGCAGGCGCGGGGCTTTTTTGTATGATGTCCGACCCGCGCGCACAGGGCGCCGATTGAGGTTGAGCATGCAGGCCAACGAAGTGAAGAGCTTCCTTGAAGGAAAGCTGTCCGAGACTCTTTCATCCGTTCAGGTAGAAGTTGAGGGCGAAGGCTGCAACTTTCAGCTGAACGTGATCAGTGACGAACTGGTGGCCTTGAGTCCGGTCAAGCGTCAGCAGAGCATCTATGCCCATTTGAACCCGTGGATCGCCGATGGCAGCATCCATGCGGTCACTATGAAATTTTTCAGCAGCGCGGCTTGGGCCGAGCGCACCTGAGCCCAAGGGCGTCGAGATTATTATGGATAAATTGATTATTACCGGCGGCGTTCGTCTTGATGGCGAAATCCGCATTTCCGGGGCAAAGAACTCTGCCCTGCCGATTCTGGCTGCAACCCTGCTGTGCGATGGCCCGGTCACGGTCGCCAACCTGCCGCACCTGCACGACATCACCACCATGATCGAGCTGTTCGGTCGCATGGGCATCGAGCCTGTGATCGACGAGAAACTCAGCGTCGAAATCGATCCACGCACCATCAAGACCCTGGTCGCGCCGTATGAGCTGGTCAAGACCATGCGTGCCTCGATCCTGGTGCTGGGCCCGATGGTTGCCCGTTTCGGCGAAGCCGAAGTCGCGCTGCCTGGCGGTTGCGCCATCGGTTCGCGTCCGGTCGACCTGCACATCCGCGGCCTGGAAGCCATGGGCGCGGTGATCGACGTCGAAGGTGGCTACATCAAGGCCAAGGCGCCTGAAGGCGGCCTGCGCGGCGCGCATTTCTTCTTCGATACCGTGAGTGTGACCGGTACCGAGAACATCATGATGGCAGCGGCCCTGGCCAAGGGGCGCAGCGTGCTGCAGAACGCCGCCCGCGAACCGGAAGTGGTCGACCTGGCAAACTTCCTCAATGCCATGGGCGCCAAGGTTTCCGGCGCCGGTACCGACACCATCACCATCGACGGTGTCGAGCGCCTGCACTCGGCGACCTACAAGGTCATGCCGGACCGTATCGAGACCGGCACCTACCTGGTCGCCGCTGCCGTGACCGGTGGCCGCGTGAAGGTCAAGGACACCGATCCGACCATCCTCGAGGCCGTCCTGGAAAAACTCAAGGAATCCGGCGCCGAAGTCACCACCGGCGAGGACTGGATCGAGCTGAACATGCACGGCAAGCGTCCGAAGGCGGTCAACGTGCGTACCGCGCCGTACCCGGCGTTCCCGACCGACATGCAGGCCCAGTTCATTTCCCTCAACGCCATTGCCGAAGGCACTGGCGCGGTGATCGAGACCATCTTCGAAAATCGCTTCATGCACGTTTACGAACTGCACCGCATGGGCGCGAAGATCCAGGTCGAAGGCAACACCGCCATCGTCACCGGTACCGAAATCCTCAAGGGCGCCCCTGTCATGGCCACCGACCTGCGGGCTTCGGCCAGCCTGGTGATCTCGGCCCTGATGGCCGAAGGCGACACCCTGATCGATCGCATCTACCACATCGACCGTGGTTACGAGTGCATCGAAGAGAAGCTGCAGATGCTCGGCGCCAAGATCCGCCGCGTACCGGGCTAGTTTGCGTGATGGGCACAGGGACGTGCCCCAAGGTTTCGTTCCAAGTCGAGCCTGTGTTCAGGCTCGATGCGTGTCTGGCTCCATTTGCGACCGGGCATGAGTATCCTGATAAGGACTTACGTTTCCCATGTTGACCATCGCACTGTCCAAGGGCCGCATCCTTGATGACACCTTGCCGCTTCTGGCTGAAGCCGGCATCGTGCCCACCGAGAATCCGGACAAGAGCCGCAAGCTGATCATCCCCACGACCCAGGCCGACGTGCGCTTGCTGATCGTGCGCGCCACCGACGTGCCGACCTATGTCGAACATGGTGCCGCCGACCTCGGCGTTGCCGGCAAAGATGTGCTGATGGAATACGGCGGCCAGGGCCTGTACGAGCCACTGGACCTGCAGATCGCCCAGTGCAAGCTGATGACCGCCGGTGCCATCGGCGCTGTCGAGCCCAAGGGCCGCCTGCGCGTCGCCACCAAGTTCGTCAACGTTGCCAAGCGCTACTACGCCGAGCAGGGCCGCCAGGTCGACATCATCAAGCTGTACGGCTCGATGGAGCTGGCGCCGCTGATCGGTCTGGCGGACAAGATCATCGACGTGGTCGACACCGGCAACACCCTGCGGGCCAACGGCCTGGAGCCCCAGGAGCTGATTTCCATGATCAGTTCCCGTCTGGTGGTCAACAAGGCCTCCATGAAAATGCAGCACGCCCGCATCCAGGCACTGATCGACACCCTGCGCAAAGCAGTGGAGTCGCGACACCGCGGTTGATTCACTCGCGCGGCGCTAGCCGCGCCCGTCTATCCGTGTCATAGCCAATTTTCTCAGGTGCCCGCGCGAATGGACTGGTAGCTTAGGGTGCCTGAGCATTAGCCATTCAATGAGGCCCTCGCTATGACCGCTCCCACTGCAATTCGCCGACTCAACGCTGCTGACCCGGATTTCGCGCATCATCTGGATCATCTGCTGAGCTGGGAAAGTGTGTCTGACGACTCGGTCAATCAGCGGGTGCTGGACATCATCAAGGCGGTGCGCGAGCGCGGCGACGCGGCGCTGGTGGAATTCACCCAGCGTTTCGACGGCCTGCAAGTGGCATCCATGGCCGACCTGATCCTGCCGCGCGAGCGCCTGGAACTGGCCCTGACCCGGATCACCCTGGCCCAGCGCGAAGCCCTGGAAAAAGCCGCAGCGCGGGTGCGCAGCTACCACGAAAAACAGAAGCAGGACTCCTGGAGCTACACCGAGGCCGACGGCACGGTGCTGGGCCAGAAGGTCACGCCGCTGGACCGCGCCGGCCTGTATGTGCCGGGTGGCAAGGCGTCTTATCCCTCCTCGGTGTTGATGAATGCCATCCCGGCCAAGGTGGCGGGCGTCACCGAGGTGGTGATGGTGGTGCCGACCCCGCGTGGCGAGGTCAATGAACTGGTGCTGGCCGCGGCCTGCATCGCCGGCGTCGACCGGGTGTTCACCATCGGTGGCGCCCAGGCCGTTGCCGCCCTGGCCTACGGTACCGAGAGCGTGCCGCAGGTGGACAAGGTGGTCGGCCCGGGCAACATCTATGTGGCCACCGCCAAGCGTCACGTGTTCGGCCAGGTGGGTATCGACATGATCGCCGGCCCTTCGGAGATCCTGGTGGTATGCGACGGCCAGACCGACCCAGACTGGATCGCCATGGACCTGTTCTCCCAGGCCGAGCACGACGAAGACGCCCAGGCGATCCTGGTCAGCCCGGACGCCGCGTTCCTCGACCAGGTCGCCGCCAGCATCGCCAAGCTGCTGCCGACCATGGAGCGCGCACAAATCATCAATACCTCGATCAACGGCCGTGGCGCGCTGATCCAGGTGCGCGACATGCAGCAGGCCATCGACGTGGCCAACCGCATCGCTCCGGAGCACCTCGAGCTGTCCGTCGCCGATCCGCAGGCCTGGCTGCCGCAGATCCGCCACGCTGGCGCGATCTTCATGGGCCGTCACACTTCCGAGGCCCTGGGCGACTACTGCGCGGGCCCGAACCACGTGTTGCCGACTTCCGGCACGGCGCGTTTTTCCTCGCCGCTGGGGGTGTACGACTTCCAGAAACGTTCGTCGATCATTTTCTGCTCGGAGCAGGGCGCCTCCGAACTGGGCAAGACTGCCTCGGTGCTGGCCCGTGGCGAGTCGCTGAGCGCCCACGCCCGCAGTGCGGAATACCGGATCATCGCTGACCAGGAACAGGGGCAATAAGCATGAGTAAATTCTGGAGTCCGTTCGTCAAGGACTTGGTGCCCTACGTGCCGGGCGAACAGCCGAAGCTGACCAAACTGGTCAAGCTCAACACCAACGAAAACCCTTACGGCCCGTCGCCCAAGGCGCTGGCCGCGATGCAGGGCGAACTGAACGACAACCTGCGCCTGTACCCGGACCCCAACAGCGACCTGCTCAAGCAGGCGGTGGCCCGCTATTACGGGGTACAGAGCAACCAGGTGTTCCTCGGCAACGGTTCCGACGAAGTGCTGGCGCACATCTTCCACGGCTTGCTGCAGCACGACCGGCCGCTGCTGTTCCCGGATATCAGCTACAGCTTCTATCCGGTGTATTGCGGCCTGTACGGCATCGACTTCGAGGCGCTGCCGCTGGATGAGCAGTTCCAGATCCGCCCAGCCGATTACGCCAGGCCGAACGGCGGGATCATCTTCCCCAACCCGAACGCGCCGACCGGTTGCCTGCTGGCCCTGGAGGCCGTCGAGCAGATCCTCAAGGCCAGCCCGGATTCGGTCGTGGTGGTGGACGAGGCGTACATCGACTTCGGCGGTGAAACCGCCATCAGCCTGGTGGACCGCTATCCCAACCTGCTGGTGACCCAGACCCTGTCCAAGTCCCGTTCGCTGGCTGGCCTGCGGGTCGGCCTGGCGGTGGGGCATCCGGACCTGATCGAAGCGCTGGAGCGGATCAAGAACAGCTTCAACTCCTACCCGCTGGATCGCCTGGCGATTGTTGGCGCCGCGGCGGCGTTCGACGATCGCGAGTACTTCGCCAAGACCTGCCAGCTGGTGATCGACAGTCGCGAGCAGGTGGTGGCGCAGTTGCGCGGCAAGGGCTTTGAGGTGCTGCCGTCGGCCGCCAACTTCATCTTTGCCCGTCATCCACAACACGATGCGGCGGGCCTGGCGGCCAAGCTGCGGGAGCAGGGGGTGATTGTCCGGCACTTCAAGCAGGAGCGGATTGCCCAGTTCCTGCGGATCAGCATCGGTACGCCGGAGCAGAACCAGGCCCTGATCGACGGCCTGGGCGAGCTGTAAGCCCTATCGCCAGCCAGCTCGCTCCAATAGGAGAGAGCTGGCTGGCGATGCTTTTATTCTTTTTCCTTGACCGGCGCCGGTGGCGGGCGCAGGCCGATTTCGGCGGTGAGCTTGAGCTCCTTGCCGTTGCGCATCACCTGGATGCTGACCTTGTCGCTGGGTTTGATCCGCGCCACCTGGTTCATCGAGCGACGGCCATCGCCGGCCGGTTCGCCATCGATGCTGAGAATCACGTCACCCAACTGCATGCCGGCCTTTTGCGCCGGACCGTCGCGGAAAATCCCCGCCACCACGATGCCCGGGCGCCCGGACAAGCCGAACGATTCGGCCAGTTCCTGGGTCAGCGGCTGCACCTCGATACCCAGCCAGCCACGAATCACCTGGCCGTGCTCGATGATCGACTTCATCACCTCCATGGCCAGCTTGATCGGGATGGCGAAGCCAATGCCCTGGGAACCGCCGGACTTGGAGAAGATCGCCGTGTTGATCCCGGTCAGGTTGCCGTTGGCATCCACCAGTGCGCCGCCGGAGTTGCCCGGGTTGATCGCCGCGTCGGTCTGGATGAAGTCTTCGTAGTTGTTCAGGCCCAGCTGATTGCGCCCGGTGGCGCTGATGATGCCCATGGTCACGGTCTGGCCGACCCCGAACGGGTTGCCGATGGCCAGGGTCACGTCGCCGATGCGGATGCTGTCGGAGCGCCCGACGGTGATCGAAGGCAGGTTCTTCAGGTCGATCTTGAGGACCGCCAGGTCGGTTTCCGGATCGCTGCCGATCACATGGGCCAGGGTTTCACGACCGTCCTTGAGCGCCACCACAATCTGTTCGGCGCCGGCGGTCACGTGGTTGTTGGTCAGCAGATAACCTTCGGGACTCATGATCACCCCGGAACCCAGGCTCGATTCCATGCGCTGCTGCTTGGGCAGGTTGTCGCCGAAGAAGCGGCGGAACTGCGGGTCCTCGAACAACGGGTGCGCCGGTTTGTTGATGACCTTGGTGGTGTACAGGTTGACCACCGCCGGCGCGGCGATTGCCACGGCATCGGCATAGGACACCGGGCCTTGTCGAAGCGCCTTGGTTTGTGGGGCTTGCTGCAGGTTGACGTCCAGGCTGGGCAGGCCGACCCATTGCGGGTAGCGCTGAATTATCAGCAACGCGATAAGCACGCCGGCCAACAGTGGCCAGCCAAAAAAACGCAGAGCCTTGAGCATTGAGCAAGTCCTGAGAGGTTGCAGGCCGCCCGGGACGGCCCATAATGTCGCGCATTATACGAGGCCGCGCGCGCCTCTGAACGGGATATTTAGGAGTCTTTTATGGCCGTTGCCCTGAGCACTCTGGTAGAGGAAGCGGACCGCTACCTGGGCAGTTCGCGAATCGCTGATTACTGCCCCAATGGCCTGCAGGTCGAAGGCCGGCCACAGGTGATGCGCATCGTCAGCGGCGTCACGGCCAGCCAGGCATTGCTCGATGCCGCGGTGGAGGCCAATGCCGATCTGGTGCTGGTGCATCACGGCTATTTCTGGAAAGGCGAGAACCCCTGTATCACCGGCATGAAGCAGCGTCGGCTGAAAACCCTGCTCAAGCACGATATCAGCCTGCTGGCCTATCACCTGCCGCTGGACCTGCACCCGGATGTCGGCAATAACGTGCAGCTGGCGCGGCAGCTGGATATCACCGTGGAAGGCCCGCTGGACCCGGACAACCTGAAGATCGTCGGGCTGGTCGGCTCCCTTGCCGAGCCCATGACCGCGCGGGACTTCGCGCGCAAGGTCCAGGAGGTGATGGGGCGCGAGCTGCTGGTGGTCGAAGGCAGCAAGATGATCCGGCGTGTCGGCTGGTGCACCGGTGGCGGCCAGGGCTACATCGACCAGGCGGTGCTGGCCGGGGTCGATCTGTACCTGAGCGGTGAGGCCTCGGAGCAGACCTTCCACAGCGCCCGGGAAAACGACATCAGTTTCATCGCCGCCGGCCATCACGCCACCGAGCGTTACGGCGTGCAGGCGCTAGGGGATTACCTGGCCCGCCGCTTCGCCCTCGAACACTTGTTCATCGACTGCCCGAACCCTATATAAAGCCTTGTCCTGTAGCCGCTGCCGCAGGCTGCACCAAGGCCCGCAGGGCCTTCAAGAGCACGCCTGCTGCGCAGTCGATCGCAGCCTGCGGCAGCGGCTACAGAGAGGCGTAAACACAGCAAACAGGCGGGTATATTCATATACCGTTTCGATCTAGCTGGCGTCCTGATTAGAAGAGGTCGCTGTGCTAGCATGCCCCGCTCGAACACGGCCCGCAGGCCGTCCATAAGAAAGCTTTCGTGAGTAGCCATGGTCGACAAACTGACGCATCTGAAACAGCTGGAGGCGGAAAGCATCCACATCATCCGCGAGGTGGCCGCCGAGTTCGACAACCCGGTGATGCTGTACTCCATCGGTAAAGACTCCGCCGTGATGCTGCACCTGGCGCGCAAGGCGTTCTTCCCGGGCAAGCTGCCGTTTCCGGTGATGCACGTCGACACCCAGTGGAAATTCCAGGAGATGTACAAGTTCCGCGATCGCATGGTCGAAGAGCTGGGCCTGGAACTGATCACCCACGTCAACCCGGAAGGCGTTGCGCAGGGCATCAACCCCTTCACCCACGGCAGTGCCAAGCACACCGACATCATGAAAACCGAGGGCCTCAAGCAGGCGCTGGACAAGTACGGTTTCGATGCGGCGTTCGGCGGTGCCCGGCGTGACGAAGAGAAATCCCGCGCCAAGGAGCGCGTGTACTCGTTCCGCGACAGCAAGCATCGCTGGGACCCGAAGAACCAGCGCCCTGAGCTGTGGAACGTCTACAACGGCAAGGTCAACAAGGGCGAGTCGATCCGCGTCTTCCCGCTGTCGAACTGGACCGAGCTGGACATCTGGCAATACATCTATCTGGAAGGCATCCCGATCGTGCCGCTGTACTTCGCCGCCGAGCGCGAAGTGATCGAGAAGAACGGCACCCTGATCATGATCGACGACGAGCGCATCCTCGAGCACCTCTCCGACGAGGAGAAGGCCCGCATCGTCAAGAAGAAGGTGCGTTTCCGTACCCTTGGCTGCTACCCGTTGACGGGCGCGGTGGAGTCCGAGGCCGAAAGCCTGACGGACATCATTCAGGAAATGCTCCTGACGCGAACTTCCGAGCGCCAGGGCCGGGTCATCGATCACGATGGCGCCGGTTCCATGGAAGACAAGAAACGTCAGGGCTATTTCTAAGTAGGGTCTAACATGTCGCATCAATCCGAATTGATCAGCGAGGACATCCTCGCCTACCTGGCCCAGCACGAACGCAAAGAACTGCTGCGCTTCTTGACCTGCGGTAACGTCGACGACGGCAAGAGCACCCTGATCGGGCGCCTGCTGCACGACTCGAAGATGATCTACGAAGACCATCTGGAAGCCATTACCCGCGACTCGAAAAAAGTCGGTACCACCGGTGACGACATCGACCTGGCGTTGCTGGTCGACGGCCTGCAGGCCGAGCGCGAGCAGGGCATCACCATCGATGTCGCCTACCGCTACTTCTCCACCGCCAAGCGCAAATTCATCATCGCCGACACCCCCGGCCATGAGCAGTACACCCGCAACATGGCCACCGGTGCTTCCACCTGTGACCTGGCGATCATCCTGGTGGATGCCCGCTACGGCGTGCAGACCCAGACCCGTCGCCACAGCTTCATCGCCTCCCTGCTGGGCATCAAGCACATAGTCGTGGCCATCAACAAGATGGACCTCAAGGACTTTGACCAGGGCGTGTTCGAGTCGATCAAGGCCGACTACCTGAAGTTCGCCGAAGGCCTGAAGATGAAGCCCACCAGCCTGCACTTCGTGCCGATGTCGGCCCTCAAGGGCGACAACGTGGTGAACAAGTCCGAGCGTTCGCCGTGGTACACCGGCCAGTCGCTGATGGAAATCCTCGAGACCGTGGAAGTGGCGGGTGACCGCAACTTCAGCGACCTGCGCTTCCCGGTGCAGTACGTGAACCGTCCGAACCTGAACTTCCGTGGTTTCGCCGGGACCCTGGCCAGCGGCATCGTGCACAAGGGCGACGAAGTCGTGGTGCTGCCGTCGGGCAAGAGCAGCCGGGTGAAATCCATCGTCACCTTCGAAGGCGAGCTGGAGCATGCCGGCCCGGGCCAGGCCGTGACCCTGACCATGGAAGACGAGATCGACATCTCCCGTGGCGACCTGCTGGTGCATGCCGACAACGTACCGCCGGTGACCGACAGCTTCGAAGCCATGCTGGTCTGGATGGCCGAAGAGCCGATGCTGCCGGGCAAGAAATACGACATCAAGCGCGCCACCAGCTACGTGCCGGGCTCCATCGCCAGCATCGTCAACAGGGTCGACGTGAACACCCTTGAAGAAGGCCCGGCCAGCGCTCTGCAGCTGAACGAGATCGGCAAGGTCAAGATCGCCCTCGACGCGCCGATCGCCCTCGACGGTTACGACAGCAACCGCACCACCGGTGCCTTCATCGTCATCGACCGCTTGACCAACGGCACCGTCGGCGCCGGCATGATCGTCGCCCAGCCTGTGGTGCATGGCAGCGCCACGCACCATGGCAAGCTGGCCCATGTCGCCACCGAGGAGCGCGCCCAGCGCTTCGGCCAACAACCGGCCACCGTACTGTTCAGCGGCCTGTCCGGCGCCGGCAAGAGCACCCTGGCCTACGCGGTAGAGCGCAAGCTGTTCGACCTGGGCCGCGCGGTGTTCGTCCTCGACGGCCAGAACCTGCGTCACGACCTGAACAAGGGCCTGCCTCAGGATCGCGCCGGGCGTACCGAGAACTGGCGGCGTGCCGCGCACGTGGCACGCCAGTTCAACGAAGCCGGCCTGCTGACCCTGGCGGCGTTCGTTGCGCCGAGTGCGGAAGGTCGCGAACAGGCCAGGGACCTGATCGGCAAGGAACGTCTGCTGACGGTCTACGTCCAGGCCTCGCCGGCGGCTTGCGCCGAGCGTGATCCGCAGGGCTTGTACGCCGCAGGCGGGGATAACATCCCGGGCGAGTCCTTCCCGTACGACGTGCCGCTGGATGCCGATCTGGTGATCGATACCCAGTCCGTGTCGCTGGAAGAGGGCGTCAAGCAAGTGCTGGAACTGCTGCGCAAGCGTGGCGCGATCTAAGCTTTAGCGGCCGATAAAAAAGCCCGCCGTCGAGTGATCGACGGCGGGCTTTTTTGTGGCTTTGAGAAAGCTATCGCGGGCAAGCCTCGCTCCTACAGACGCAAGCGTGTTGCTTCTGTGTAGGAGCGAGGCTTGCCCGCGATGAGGCCCTTGCAGGCGCCTCGTTATTTGCCTGGATACTCCCGATGCATCTGTTCCAGCAGCGCATCCTTGTTCTGCCACAGCTGGTTGATCCAGCCCTGGAACTCCAGGCGGTACACACCATCCTGGTCGTAGTTCTTGCCGATGAACTGCGGCGGGATCGGCAGCTCCTCGAAATGCACCACCACCTCGTTGACCTTGCCGCACAGCAGGTCCCAATAACCCGGCTGGCCCGCCGGATAATGAATGGTGACGTTGACGATGGATTCCAGCTGCTCGCCCATGGCGTCCAGCACGAAGGCGATGCCGCCGGCCTTGGGCTTGAGCAGGTAGCGGAACGGTGAGGCCTGTTGCGCGTGCTTGGCCTGGGTGAAGCGTGTGCCTTCGACAAAGTTGAAGATGCCCACCGGGTTGTCGCGGAATTTCGCGCAGGTCTTGCGGGTGGTCTCCAGGTCCTTGCCCTTTTTCTCCGGGTGTTTTTCCAGGTAGGCCTTGGAGTAGCGCTTCATGAACGGGAAGCCCAGGGCCCACCAGGCCAGGCCGATCACCGGCACCCAGATCAGCTCCTGCTTGAGGAAGAACTTCAGCGGGCGGATACGCCGGTTGAGCACGTACTGCAGGACCATGATGTCGACCCAGCTCTGGTGGTTGCTGGTGATCAGGTACGAGTGCCGGTAGTCCAGGCTGTCGAGCCCGCTGAGGTGCCAGCGGGTGTGCCCGAGCAGGCTCATCCAGGCCTTGTTGTTGCTGATCCAGGCTTCATGGATGTGGCTCATCAGCCAGTCGGTGAAGCGCTGGGCCGCCGGGAAGGGCAGCAGCAACTTGAAGATCGCCACCACGAACAGCGGGGTGCAGCAGACGATGGTGTTGAGCGCCAACAACAGCGAGGCGATCACGCCTCGCAGCGGTGCAGGTAGAAAATCCAATTTACACATCCAGGGGTCGGTTGGCGGCTTGAATCGCGGTCAGGGCGATGGTGTAGACGATGTCGTCGACCTGGGCGCCGCGCGGCAGGTCGTTCACCGGCTTGCGCAGGCCTTGCAGCATCGGCCCGAGGCTGACGCAGTCGGCGCTGCGCTGCACGGCCTTGTGGGTGGTGTTGCCGGTGTTCAGGTCGGGAAACACGAACACCGTGGCCTTGCCCGCGACCAGGCTGTTGGGCGCCAGTTGCTGGGCCACGGCCTCGTTGGCCGCGGCATCGTATTGCAACGGGCCGTCGATCAGCAGCGAGCTCTGGGCTTCATGGGCCAGCAAGGTGGCTTCGCGGACCTTCTCCACTTCTTCGCCACTGGCCGATTCGCCGCTGGAGTAGCTGATCATCGCCACCCGCGGGGTGATGCCGAACGCGGCCGCCGAGTCGGCGCTTTGCAGGGCGATCTCGGCCAGCTCGCTGGCGCTCGGGTGCGGGTTCATCACGCAGTCGCCGTAGACCAGCACCTGCTCGGGAAACAGCATGAAAAACACCGACGACACCAGGGTGCAGCCCGGCGCGGTCTTGATCAGCTGCAGGGCCGGACGGATGGTATTGGCGGTGGAGTGGATCAGGCCGGACACCAGGCCATCGACTTCGTCCAGGGCCAGCATCATGGTGCCGATCACCACCGGGTCTTCCAGCTGCTGTTCGGCCATCGGCGCGTTGAGGCTCTTGCTCTTGCGCAGCGCCACCATCGGCTCGACGTAACGCTCGCGGATCTGGTCCGGGTCGATGACTTCCAGGCCAGGCGGCAGCTCGATGCCCTGGGCCCGGGCAACCGCCTCGACATCCGCCGGCTTGGCCAGCAGCACGCAACGGGCAATGCCGCGCGCCTGGCAGATCGCTGCGGCCTGCACGGTCAGCGGCTCGCTGCCTTCGGGCAGGACGATGCGCTTGTTGGCTTCCTGGGCGCGCTGGATCAACTGGTAGCGGAACACCGCCGGCGACAGGCGTATTTCCCGCGGCGTGCCGCAGCGCTGGTGCAGCCACTTGGCGTCCAGGTGGCTGGCGACGAAGTCGGTGATGATCTCCGCGCGCTCGCGGTCATCGATGGGGATTTCCTTGTTCAGGCCGTTCAGCTGGTTGGCGGTGTCGTAGGAGCCGGTGCTCACCGACAGCACCGGCAGGCCGGCATTCAAGGCGCCGCGACACAGCTCCATGATCCGTGGATCGGGCAGGGTGTCGCTGGTCAGCAGCAGCCCGGCCAGGGGCACGCCGTTGATCGCCGCCAGGCTCACGGCGAGGATGATGTCGTCGCGATCGCCGGGCGTCACTACCAATACGCCGGGCTTGAGCAGCTCCACGGTGTTACGCATGGTGCGCGCGCAGATGATGATCTTGGTCATGCGCCGGCTTTCGTAGTCGCCGGCGTTGAGCACCTGGGCGCCCATCAGGTCGGCGACGTCGCGGGTGCGCGGTGCGTTCAGTTCCGGCTGGAAGGGGATGCAGCCGAGCAGGCGGAAGTCGCCGCTGCGCAGCAGGGGCGAGTGCTCTTTCAGGCGGGCGGAAAAGGCCTCCATGCTTTCGTCGGTCCGCACCTTGTTGAGGATCACCCCCAGCACTTTCGGATCGCGCGGGCCGCCGAACAGCTGCGCCTGCAACTCCACGCGACCGGACAGCTCGGTGAGCACTTCGTTTTCCGGGGCCGATACCAGGATCACCTCGGCATCCAGGCTTTTCGCCAGGTGCAGGTTGACCCGCGCGGCATAGCTGGCGCTGCGGGTCGGCACCATGCCTTCGACCACCAGCACGTCCTTGCCGACGGCCGCCTGCTGGTACAGGGTGATGATTTCTTCCAGCAGTTCGTCCAGCTGGCCGTCGCCGAGCATCCGTTCGACATGGGCCAGGCCTAGCGGCTGCGGCGGTTTCAGGCCATGGGTGCGGGCCACCAGCTCGGTCGAGCGTTCAGGGCCGGTATCGCCTGGGTGAGGCTGGGCAATGGGTTTGAAGAAGCCGACCTTGAGGCCGGCCCGTTCCAGGGTACGCACCAGCCCGAGGCTGATGGAGGTCAGACCCACACCAAAATCGGTGGGCGCGATAAAAAAAGTTTGCATGCGGATTCTCGACGGGTGCATGGCAACGGTGAGTCGCTTATGTTTACTGCTCTACCGGAAATTCAGGCGCCAAGGTTAGCGCTAACCGAGCCTTGTGCGCACCAACCGCAGGCAAAGGGCTGGCCTATTTTTTCCGCACGCTTGAGCGGATCCAGGATCCACGCCCGGGATTGCCAGGGCGGCTGGTGGCGCAGGTGCTGGGTATGGCCACAGGACAGCTCGACGACCCAGTGGCCGTCTTCATCCTGATGAAAGCCGACGATCGTCGAGCTTGGCGTCAGGTTCCGTTTGTCCGGGTTCCGTTCGCTTTCGGGCGATTGCTTCGCTAAACTTGGACGTTCTTCATTCTTATGCAAAAGGTCTCGCCCCATGCTGATCGCCGCCAACAAGGCTGTCTCCATCGACTATACCCTCACCAACGACGCTGGTGAGGTCATCGACAGCTCCGCCGGCGGCGCACCGCTGGTCTACCTGCATGGCGCAGGAAACATCATTCCAGGCCTGGAAAAGGCCCTGGAAGGCAAGAACGTCGGCGACGAGCTGAGCGTTGCCGTTGAGCCGGAAGATGCCTACGGCGAATACGCCGCCGAACTGGTCAGCACCCTGAGCCGCAGCATGTTCGAAGGCGTCGACGAACTGGAAGTGGGCATGCAGTTCCACGCTTCCGCTCCGGACGGCCAGATGCAGATCGTCACCATCCGCGACCTGGACGGCGACGACGTGACTGTCGACGGCAACCACCCGCTGGCCGGCCAGCGCCTGAACTTCAAGGTCAAGGTTGTCGACATCCGTGACGCCAGCCAGGAAGAAATCGCCCATGGCCACGTCCATGGCGAAGGTGGCCATCACCACTGATTTCTGCGCTAAGCTCAAGTCTGACTGGAGAGGCGCCCGAGGGCGCCTTTTTAGTCGGCGGCTTTTATCGCCGGGCAACAGGCGGTACTGTCGAGTGGCTGTTTTCTGCAAGAACACGGGAATTTGGAGTTCGTCATGAGTGCTTTTCACGACCTTAAATTGAAAGCCCTGGATGGTCAGGAGCTACCGCTCGCGCCTTTCAAGGGGCACGTCGTGCTGGTGGTCAACGTCGCCTCCAAGTGTGGTCTGACACCACAATACGCGGCGCTGGAGAACCTCTACCAGCAATACAAAGGCCAGGGGTTCAGTGTGCTGGGCCTGCCGTGTAATCAGTTCGCCGGGCAGGAGCCAGGCTCCGAGCAGGAGATCCAGGAATTCTGCAGCCTCAATTACGGGGTGACCTTTCCGTTGAGCAGCAAGCTGGAAGTCAACGGCCCGGAGCGCCATCAGTTGTACCGTCTGCTGGCGGGCGAAGGGGCGGAGTTCCCGGGCGACATCACCTGGAATTTCGAGAAATTCCTGCTGGGCAAGGACGGCCGCGTCCTGGCACGTTTCTCCCCACGCACCGCGCCCGACGATTCGACGGTCATCCAGGCCATCGAAAAAGCCTTGAGCTGAATCTGCACGCCGGGCCCCGCTGCCCGGCCGGTTTTACCGCGCGTTCGCGCACCTTCGCTTTCCTCCGCTTTGGCACCTTAATCACCCCGATCAATAGTGCTGGGCGTTGCCTGGAGTACGGAATATTATCGCCATCATAAGGCCGTCGATGTACCCGCCCGACTTGCCATTTCCCGCGATTAAGACCGTCAACCCTGGAGTACCGCATGCCCGTTCAAACCTTGTTCAAACCCTTTCAGCTGGGTGCCCTGGAGCTGTCGAGCCGGGTGGTGATGGCGCCGATGACCCGCTCGTTTTCCCCGGGTGGCGTGCCGAACTCGAAAGTCATCGAGTACTACCGTCGTCGCGCCGCGGCCGGGGTCGGCCTGATCATCACCGAAGGCACTACGGTCGGGCACAAGGCCTCCAACGGCTATCCGAACGTTCCGCGCTTTTATGGCGAAGCGGCCCTGGCCGGCTGGAAGAAGGTGGTGGACGCGGTGCACGCCGAAGGCGGCAAGATCGTTCCGCAGCTGTGGCATGTGGGCAATGTGCGCCGCCTGGGCACCGAGCCGGACGCCAGTGTGCCGGGTTACGGCCCGTCGGAAAAACTCAAGGATGGCCAGGTGGTGGTCCACGGCATGACCCGGGACGACATCGGCGAAGTGATCGCCGCCTTCGCCCAGGCCGCCAAGGATGCCCAGGACATCGGCATGGACGGCGTGGAGATCCACGGTGCCCACGGTTACCTGGTCGACCAGTTCTTCTGGGAGGGCAGCAACCAGCGTACCGACGAGTACGGTGGCGACCTGGCCCAGCGTTCGCGGTTTGCCATCGAGCTGATCCAGGCCGTGCGCGCCGCGGTGGGCCCAGGCTTCCCGATCATCTTCCGTTTTTCGCAGTGGAAGCAGCAGGACTACAGCGCCCGCCTGGTCCAAACCCCCGAGGCTCTGGGCGAGTTCCTCAAGCCGCTGGCGGACGCTGGTGTGGACATCTTCCACTGCTCCACCCGGCGTTTCTGGGAGCCGGAGTTCGAGGGTTCCGAGCTGAACCTGGCCGGCTGGACCCGTCAGCTCACCGGCAAGCCGACCATTACCGTGGGCAGCGTCGGCCTCGACGGCGAGTTCCTGCAGTTCATGGTCAACACCGACAAGGTGGCGCAGCCGGCGAGCCTGGAAAAGCTCCTGGAGCGTCTGAACAACGACGAATTCGATCTGGTAGCGGTAGGGCGCGCGTTGCTGGTGGACCCGGACTGGGCGCAGAAGGTGCGGGACGGTCGCGAGCAGGACATCCTGCCGTTCAGCCGTGAGGCGTTGATGACGCTGGTCTGAGTGCAGCCGGGAAACGTTATCGCGAGCAAGCTCGCTCCTACAACAGGCACTGTCTATGTAGGGGCGAGCTTGCTCGCGATGTTTTCAGGGCAACAAGCGCCCCTCAGACACCACCACTTCTTCCGTGCAAGCGCCGCGCAGCTGGGTTTCAAACTGCTCGATGATCGCCGCCCAGCCCTGGCGGCTGGCGTGCTGGCGGGCATTGAGGCGCACCCGGCGCAAGGTCTCGGGATCTTCCAGCAGCCAGCTGGCGGCATCGCAGAACGCGCATTCGTCCCCGGGCATCGCCAGCACACCGTTGTAGCCATGGCGAATATGCTGGGCCGCCGCGGCCTGGTCGTAGGCCACCACGGCCAGCCCCGAGGCCAGGGCCTCCAGCACCACGTTGCCGAAGGTTTCGGTCAGGCTCGGGAACAGGAACAGATCCCCCGACGCGTAGTGACTGGCCAGCGCTTCGCCGCGTTGCGAGCCGCAGAACACCGCGTCCGGCAACTCCCTCTGCAGGACCGCGCGTTGCGGGCCATCGCCCACCACGATCAATTTCATGGACTGCTGTGGATAAGTGTCCTGCAGCTGAGCGAAGCAGCGTTTGAGCAGGCCCAGGTTCTTCTCCGGCGCCAGGCGGCCAACGTGAATCACCGCGATATCGTCATTGCCCAGACCCCAGCCTTGGCGCAGTTCGTTGAGGCGCTTGACCGGGTGGAACAGCTGGCTGTCGACCCCGCGCGACAGCAGCGCCAGGCGTTCGAAGTTGCGCCGCTCCAGCTCCAGGCGCTGGCTGGCGCTGGGCACCAGGGTCAGCTTGGAACGGTTGTGGAACCAGCGCAGGTAGTGGGTCAGCAGGCGGGTCAGCAAACCCAGGCCGTACTGGCTGGAGTACTGCTGGAAGTTGGTGTGGAAACCGCTGACCACGGAAATCCCCAGGCGCCGCGCCGCCCGCAGCGCGGACAGGCCCAGCGGACCCTCGGTGGCGATGTACAGCACATCCGGGCGATGACGTTTCCAGCGCCGCAACAGCTTGTGCATCGACGACTGGCCCCATTGCAGCCCCGGATAACCCGGCAGCGGCCAGCCACGGCACAGCAGTAGACCTTCGTCGCTGATCCGGCTCTGATCGGCGCCCTGACGTGGGCGGATCAGTTCCACCTGGTGTCCACGGGCGCGCAATCCATCGCACAGGCGGCCAAGGGTATTGGCCACGCCATTGATTTCCGGTGGGAAGGTTTCGGTGATCAGAGTGATATGCAGAGCTGTCGTCATGGCCTCAGTGTCAACCGAGGCCATGTCGTCATTGTGACGTTGCGATGATGGATTTATGACCCGCTCAGCGTTGCTGGGCCACCAGGCTCTCCGCGCCGCGCTCACGCACCCAGAACAGCGTCGCCCCGGCCACCGCCGCGGGCATCATCAGGATGTTGACCACCGGGATCAGCAGCACCAGATAGACGATCCCGCCAAAGCTCATGCTCTGCCAGCGCTTTTCCCGTAGCCAGGCGAGCATCTCGTTCCAGCCCAGCTTGTGGTTGTCCGCCGGGTAGTCGATGTACTGGATCGCCATCATCCACACGCCGAACAGCAGCCACAGCGGCGCGGCCACCAGGTTCACCACCGGAATGAAGGACAGGATGAACAGGCCGATGGCCCGCGGCAGGAAATAGCCCAGCTTGCGCATTTCCCGGGCCAGGGTGCGTGGGATCATGGCCAGCAGTTCGGCCCAGCTGAAGGGCGGGAAATCGTCGGTGCCACGGACCACCACTTCGACTTTCTCCGCGAGAAACCCGTTGAAGGGCGCGGCAATCACGTTGGCCAGCATGGTGAAGGTGAAAAACACCATCAGCAGCACCAGCACCACGAACAGCGGCCAGAGGATGTAGCTGAGAAAGCTCAGCCAGTCCGGCAGGGACGGCATCAGGGTGTCGACCCACAGGCTGAACTGATGGCCGGCGAAATAGATCAATCCGACGAACAGCACCAGGTTGATGGCCAGGGGCAAAAGGACGAACAGACGCAGGCCGGGGCTGAGCACCAGCTTGAGGCCTTCGCGCAGGTATTGCGGGCCGGACAGAACGGGGGCGGGCATAGGGAGCTCCGTGCAGGGGGAAAACGCGCCGACCTTACCGGCTTTGCCCCACCGGCGAAAGCGCGGTCGTTAGGTCGACATCAACTGTAACAAAGGCGCCGGTAAATACGCCGATACAGGATAGAGACCTCCTATGAGCTGGATTGTTAAACCGTATTTCCTTAATCTTCGCCCCCTCTATACGCTGCACCCATTATTTTTCGGACGGGCGAACCTGAAGCCTTCCCCAAGTGCTTTCGCCGTCCTTTTTTATTCCAGCCGGCAATCCGGCGTTCCGCGCCAGTGATCCGGGCCGGTCGATAGGAGTGAGTCATGTCTGATGTACGTCATTCGCGTGTGATTATTCTCGGTTCCGGCCCTGCCGGTTACAGCGCCGCGGTCTATGCCGCCCGCGCCAACCTGAAGCCGCTGCTGATTACCGGCATGCAGGCCGGCGGTCAGCTGACCACCACCACCGAAGTCGACAACTGGCCGGGCGACGTCCACGGCCTGACCGGCCCGGCGCTGATGGAGCGCATGCGTGAACACGCCGAGCGTTTCGAGACCGAAATCGTCTTCGATCACATCAATGCCGTGGACTTCGCCGCCAAGCCTTACACCCTGACCGGCGACAGCGCGACCTACACCTGCGACGCCTTGATCATCGCCACCGGCGCCAGCGCCCGTTACCTGGGCCTGCCTTCGGAAGAAGCGTTCATGGGCAAAGGCGTGTCGGCCTGCGCGACCTGCGACGGTTTCTTCTATCGCAACAAGCCAGTGGCCGTGGTCGGTGGCGGCAACACCGCTGTCGAAGAAGCCCTGTACCTGGCCAATATCGCCAGCAAGGTCACCCTGATCCATCGTCGCGATACCTTCCGCGCCGAGAAGATCCTGATCGACAAGCTCAATGCCCGGGTTGCCGAAGGCAAGATCGAACTCAAGCTGAACGCCAACCTGGACGAAGTGCTGGGCGACAACATGGGTGTCACCGGCGCGCGCCTGAAGAACAACGACGGCAGCTTCGACGAAATCAAGGTCGACGGTGTGTTCATCGCGATTGGCCACACTCCGAACACTTCGCTGTTCGAAGGCCAGCTGGAGCTGAAGGACGGCTACCTGGTCGTGCAGGGCGGCCGTGAAGGCAATGCCACCGCCACCAGCATCGCAGGCATCTTCGCCGCCGGCGACGTGGCCGACCACGTGTACCGCCAGGCCATTACCTCGGCCGGCGCCGGCTGCATGGCCGCCCTGGACACCGAGCGTTACCTGGACGACCTGCAGAACGCTTGATTCTCAGACCGTTGCAATGAAAAAAACGGCCCAGGCCGGTTTTTTTGTGTCTGTTGTTTCCGTAGGAGCGAGCGGGCGGCGATCCGACTTGCCCGCGATCCAGGCAACGCGGTGCTTCAGATAGATCGGATGGTGCCCATCGCGGGCAAGCCTCGCTCCTACAGGTCAGCGGCGCTTGAGTGGCTGCTGGGCAAACTTCACACCCGCCAGGCCATGGGCGATCAGCGCGCGGATATTGCCGTGGTCGCTGCCTTCAGGGGTGGCCAGCACCGAGCGGTAATGCTCACCGAACGCCAACAGCGCTTCTTCGTCGCTCAAGCCTTCCAGCAGGGCCAGGCCCAGGGTCTTGCACGAACCTTCGTTCTGCCCGGTGGCGTTTTCCACGCCACCGTTGTTGAAGGCTTGTGGCTGGTAATCGTAGCCCGCGGCGATAAAGGCCAGGGTGTCGGCGAAGACATGCTCGCCGCTCTTGAGGCTGGCGCGCAGGGTGTTCAGGTCAGTCATGGGGTTTTCCTTTGGCGAACGCCGCTTGCTGCTCGGCGCTGGCTTCTTTCTGGTAGAGGTTCTTCCACTCGGCGTAGGGCATGCCATACACCACTTCACGGGCGTCATCGAGGCTGACCTCGATCTGGCGCTCGTCGGCCTCGGCCTTGTACCACTTGGACAGGCAGTTGCGGCAGAAGCCGGCGAGGTTCATCAGGTCTATGTTCTGCACGTCCTTGCGGCTGTCCAGGTGCGCGACCAGGCGGCGGAAGGCGGCGGCTTCGAGTTCCAGGCGTTGTTGCTCGGTCATGTTCGGCTCTGTGCGATCAAATGTGGCGCGGATGATATCAGCGGCTGGCCGCGAGGGTGATCGACACCGACTCGGCGAAACGCAGGGCGTGGGGTTTGTCGACTTCGACCTCGGCGTACAGCACCGATTCGTTGGCCATGATCAGATCGAGGATTTCCTGGGTCAGGCGCTCGAGCAGGGCAAAGCGGTTGCCCTCCACGTGGGCGATGATCGCCTTGGTGATGGTGCGGTAGTTCAGCGCATGGTCGATGTCGTTGTCGCGCACGGCTTCCTGCGCGGCATACAGGATGGTCAGGTTGATCAGCACATCCTGCTTGTTGAGGATCTCGTCCTCGTTGATTCCGATGAAGGTCCGCAGGCACAGGTCCTTGACCCGGATGCGAGCCATTCCTGGCTGAAGTTGTGGCATTGCTACTTGCTCCGTCCGATCAATTGCAGGAATTCCTGGCGCGTGGTGCTCGAATCGCGAAAGGCGCCGAGCATCACCGAAGTGTGCATGGTCGAGTTCTGCTTCTCGACTCCGCGCATCATCATGCACATGTGCTGCGCTTCGACGACCACCGCGACGCCGGCGGCCTGGGTTACCCGCTGCACCGCGTCGGCGATTTCCCGCGTGAGGTTTTCCTGGATCTGCAGGCGGCGGGCGAACATGTCGACGATCCGGGCGATCTTCGACAGGCCCAGCACCTTGCCGGTGGGAATATAAGCCACATGGGCCTTGCCGATGAAGGGCAGCAGGTGATGTTCGCACAGGGAATAGAGTTCGATGTCGGCGACTATGACCATTTCATCGTTGTCGGAGGCGAACAGCGCGCCATTGACCACCTCATCCACCGACTGGCTGTAGCCATGACACAGGTACTGCATGGCCTTGGCCGCGCGTTGTGGAGTATCGAGCAGACCTTCGCGCTCGGGGTCTTCGCCGAGACCCTTGAGGATCTCGCGGTAGTGCTGGGGCAGGGAAAGCGTCATGCAACGTCCTCGCGGGAAGCCTTACTTGAGGTGCCGCCCGCCGTTGACGGTCAGGGTCGTGCCGGTGACATAAGGGTTATCGAGCAGATAACGCAGGCTCTGGTAGACCACCTCGCAACCGGGTTCGATGCCCAGGGCGGACTTGGCCAGGGCCTTGGCGCGGTACGCCGCGTCGTCGTCGGGATTGAACATTAACAGAGCCGGGGCGATGCCGTTGACCTTGATCGTCGGGGCATATTTCGCCGCGAAGGACAGGGTCAGGCTGTCGAGGCCGGCCTTGGTGGCGCAATAGGCGATGTGCTTGCTGCTGCCGCGGCGCGTGACGTCGTCGCCGATGTGCACGATGTCGGCGGGGCTGGAGCGCCGCAGCAGGTCGGCGCAATGCAGGTTGATCAGGTAGGGCGCGAGCATGTGCACGCTGAACATGTCGGCGAAGGCCGCGCTTTCCTGGCCGGGCGTTTCCTCCAGCCATTGCGAGGCGTTGTGCACGATCGCCCGCAGGCTGTCGGTGTGCTCGTGCAATTGGCTGATGAAGGCCTGGATCCCGGCTTCGCTGGAAAAGTCAGCGAACAGGGCTATCGCGCCACGCTCGCGCAAGGCCTGCACGCCGGGGCGTTCGGTGCGATAGCTGATGATCACCCGGTGACCGTCTTCCAGCAGGCGCAATGCGCAATGCAGGCCGACACGCTGGCCGGCGCCGGTGATCAGGATCGGGGCAGGGGAAGTAGTCATGAACGGCTCGCGTCGCAGGTAGAGCAAAACTATACCAGCGCGGGGCGGGGTTCGCCCAAGCCGCTGCAGGAGCGAGCGGGCGGCGATCCGACTTGCCCGCGATGATGGCGCCGCGGTCTGTCTGGCAGACCGCGTTATCGCTCATCGCCGGCGAGCCGGCTGCTAGATGTGGCTCTGTGGGGAAGGTGCTGCCGGCAGCGGACGGGGCGGCGTGCTATTCAGCCACCCGGACAACAGGCGGGTGGACAGTGGAATGAACCAGTAGACCATCAGCGGCGTCAGGGCCAGGGTGCTGACGAGCACCCGCGGCGCCAGGCTGAGTTCGCCCAGCAACGGGCTGAGGATGAAGTTGAAGATCAGCGACACCGGGAAGAACGCCAGCCAGATCGCCACCGCCTGCTTCCAGCGCGGAGGGCGCTGGCCGGTTGCGCCGAACCAGCCGTCGATGCCGCTGACCCGGTGTTCATGGGGATGGGCGAACAGGTCGCTGCCGCGGGCCAGCCAGGCGGTGCGCGAGGCGGAGTGCTCCCAGACGTGCAGGGTCTGCTCGTCGGCGAAGCGGAAGATGATCTGGAATTCGTCATCGTCGGGCGGCGGAGCGAGCACGCCGGAGCCGAGATAACCGGGGAAGTCGGTGGCCAATTGTTCGCCTTCGCGCAGCCAGGCGATCAGGTCCTGGTAACGGCCATCGGCGACACGCCGGGCGACCATCAGGGTGACGGGTGAGGTAGACATTATGTATCTCCGTAAAACCAATGCGCTGCCTGGGTAAGGCCGTACGCCGGACGCAGCACCGGGGTGTTGGGCTGCGTCGTGAAAGCAGGCAAGGATTATTCCTGATTGTGACAAATACACCAGAGGCAGCGGTCGATTCGCCCTGTGTTGAAGAACTGTCACCGATGGGGAGTAGAATGGCCGTCACTTTATCCATCGGTGTTTTCTGCCCAGATGCCCGTTATTACTGAACTTTCCCGCCCGACACAGCCCCTCGACCAACCCTCGCAGGACGATCTGTTTCCAATCCGGGAAGTTTCACGGTTGACGGGGATCAACCCGGTGACCCTGCGGGCCTGGGAGCGTCGTTATGGATTGATCCAGCCGACGCGCACCGAAAGTGGGCACCGATTGTATTCGATGCACGATGTCGAGACGGTCCGCGAGATCCTCGGCTGGATCGATCGGGGTGTCGCGGTCAGCAAGGTCGGCAAGATCCTCGCCAAGACCCGGGCCGCCCGCGAGGCGCCGCAGGCCATGCCGGGCGACAGCGCATCGGGCGATTACCTGCAGTGGCAGGGGCAACTCAAGCGGGCGGTCGGCGGCTTCGACGAGCCGCACCTGGAGCGGCTGTACGGCCAGATCTTCTCCAGCTATTCGCTGTCGGTGGTGTTCCAGGACATCCTCATGCCGTTCTGGCGGCAGCTGGCGCAGCACCAGGAACCTTACGGCCACACCAGCGAATGGCTGTTCTTCGATCACTTCCTGCGTTCGCGGGTCTCCCAGCGCCTGCTGTTACAGCGCGGCCAAGCGCTGCGCCCGGTGCTGCTGGCGGCGCTTGCCGGGCAATGCCGGGAACTGGAATTGCTGGTGGCGGCGCTGATGCTGGGCAGTGCCGAGTTGGAAATCCGGGTGTTGGCGCTGGGGCAGCCGTTCGACGAGCTGACCCTGGTCTGCGAGAAGATCAAGCCCCAGGCGCTGGTGCTGTTTTCCAATCACGCGCCGGCGCCGGAGCTGCCTCGACGCTTGAACCGCATGGCGCTGACCCTGGAGTGTCCGCTGATGCTGGCGGGAGATGTCGCCGAGCTGGCCCAGGACAGCCTGAGCGCTTCGCCGGTGGGCTGTCTGGGGAGTGACGGGCGTTTGATGATGCAGCGCCTGCGGCAGTTTCTCAGCGGTACGCTCGATACCTGAGCTCATACCCAGGCAGTCAAAAGCTGCGATTTCAGATGTGCAGGTTGGGGTGTGCCAGGCGGTGCTGTTGCAGGATGAACTGGCGCAGGCGCTCGGTTTCATCCGTGTCGCTCTGGTTCAACCGATAGGCATAGAAGCCGACGTCGGTCTGGCGTTCGAGGCGGCCGCGCAGGGCGATGCGCTCGTAGCCCGACGGACTGAACCACTGGGCGAACTGCTTTGGCGCTTTGGCCCGGTTGTGGATTTCCAGCAACACGCTGTTGAACGACACCTCATGCACCCACAGCGCAGTGGGCTGCCCCTTGGCGTTTTCCAAGGCCACCGGCTCCGCCAGCGTCAGGCGCCAGGGGCGGACCCTCGGCCCATCCTCGAAGATGCTCGGCACGCCCAGGCGCAGATGCAGCGCGTGGAACTCGTCTTCCACCAAGTGCAGGGGAAAGGTCATCTGCTGGTTTTCAAAGTGCGCCTGAATGGTCACTTGCTCATTGGCCGCCAGGCGGGTGAGCAGGTCGCGGATCTGTGAGCCCCCATTCACCAGCAGGCTCGAGTTCGCATCCCGCATGTTGAGTTGCGGGTTGTGCTGCATGGTCTGAATGAAGTCCAGTTCATCCTGAGTGAGGAGAGCGTCACGGCGCATGATGTTGCTCGAAGGAGAAGGTGACAAAATCATTGGTGATTAAGCGTACTGACAACTAATTCGACATCTTGTTAGAGCCGCTCGTCGCCTGGAAAGCGGCGAGTTCCGCGCGGGTTTCGGCCAGCTCCTTTTCCACCTGCGCCAGCCGTTGCTGGGCCTTGACCTGGACCGTCACATCTTTCTGCACCCCGACAAAATAGGTCAACTGGTCGCTTTCGTTGAACACCGGGGTGATCGACAGTTCGTTCCAGAAGTGACTGCCGTCCTTGCGGTAGTTGCGCAGCACCTGGCGGCAGGGCTGGCCGCTATCCAAGGCCTGGCGAATCAGCGGGATTGCCGGCTGGTCCCGGTCGCCCGACTGGAGAAAGCGGCAATCCTGGTACAGCACCTCGTCGGCGCTGTAGCCGGTGAGCCGTTCGAACGCCGGGTTGACGTAGATGATGATGTTGTCTTCGCCTTCCTGTTCGGCAACGACGATCCCGTCGTTGGAGGCGTTGATCACCAGTTGCAGCAGATGGGCGTTGATCATCGGAGGCTTTCCGCAGTCGATCGGCAGGTGGCGGCAATTCTAAGACATGGCGCGAAGCTGTCCACTGGCCATTATGGGTAAATCACGCTACAAGGCTGGATTTTTTTGCGCAACTGTTAATATCCCAGTCTTTTACTCAGCTTCAGGATCAGATTGATGAAAGTCGCCATCCTTTCCGGCTCGGTGTACGGCACGGCTGAAGAAGTCGCCCAGCATGCCGCCAAACTCCTCAATGCCGCAGGTTTCGAGGCCTGGCACAACCCGCGCGCGACCCTGGCGGATGTCCAGGCGTTCGGCCCCGAGGCGTTCCTGGCCGTGACCTCGACCACCGGCATGGGCGAGCTGCCGGACAACCTGCTGCCGCTGTATTCGGCCATTCGCGATCAACTGCCGGCGGCCTGGCGCGGTTTGCCCGGCGCAGTGATCGGCCTGGGCGATTCGAGCTATGGCGACACCTTCTGTGGCGGTGGCGAGCAGATGCGCGAACTGTTCGCCGAGCTGGGCGTGCGTGAAGTGCTGGCAATGCTGCGCCTGGACGCCAGCGAAAGCGTGACCCCGGAAACCGACGCCGAGCCTTGGCTGGCCGAGTTGATCAGCGCTCTGCGCGGCTGACCGGCCGCTCGCGCAAAAGCGCCAGCCAGGCTTGTGCGGCCTTGGACAGATAGGCGCCCTGGCGCCAGATGAAGGCGATGTCCCAGCGCAGGTAGTCGGGCGCTTGCAGCGTCAGGCGTACCACGCCGGGCCGCACCAGGCCGCGCGCCACCACGCTGGGCAACAGCACTACACCTTGCCCGGCGGCCACCAGGGCGGCGAGAAAGTCCGCCTGGCCGCTGCGGCCACCTTCCTTCGGGGTGAACCCCACCTGCTGACAGGCCTGCAGCAGCCGGTCGTTGAGCACGAAACTGCGCTGATAAAGCAGGAACGGCGTGTCCGCCAGTTCCTCCAGGCGCACCTGGGCCTTGATCGCCAGTGGATGATCGGCCGGTAGCAAGGCATCCAGAGGTTCATCGCAGAAAGGCTGGTAGGCGAAGGTCGGGTCCTTGGGCGTCAGGCTGCCGCCGATCTCCAGTTCCCCGTTGAGCACCGCCTGCTCGATATTCAGGCTGCCGCCTTCAAGCAACTGCACGCTGATGTTCGGGTAGCGCCTGCGGTACTCGGCGAACAGGCCGGCGAACAGTGCGTCGCTGCCCAGCAGGGGCAGGCCCAGACGCAATTCCCCGCGGGCCAACAAGCTCAGGTCGTCCAGCTCGCTGAGCAACTCATTGCGCAGGCGCAGCATGCCTTCGGCGCGTTGCAGCACCACGCTGCCAGCGGCGGTGAGATGAATGTGCGAGCCCTGGCGATCCAGCAATGGCGTGCCCAGGCTCTGTTCCAGCTGGGCGATTTGCTTGCTCACCGCCGACTGGCTGATATGCAGGGTCTTGGCGGCCTGGGTGAAACCGCCCTGGTGAATCACTTCGACAAAACTGCGCAGCTGTTTGAAGTCCATGTTTTGGGTCCGTGCTCTTAATTCCATTCTGGAATGGCTTCTAGTCTAACAATTCGCTTCGGTGATGGCAGGCGCTTGCCTAAAATGCAGGCCTGCGAGGACCGAATTCCATGAACGCTTCCACCTTGAAACACCTGGGTCGCCTGTTATCCGAACTGGCGGTGTTGCTGGCTATTTATCTGTTCGGCTGCCAGCTGGCCGGGTGGCTGGCGTGGCCGATTCCTGGCGGGGTGATCGGCCTGGCCCTGCTGTTGCTGGCGTTCGCCCTGGGCTGGGTCAAGCCGGCGGCGCTGCAAATGGGCGCGGGCCTGCTGATGGCCGAGATGCTGCTGTTCTTCATTCCGGCGCTGATGAGCCTGCTGGACTACGGCGGCCTGCTGCGCCAGGACGGATGGCGGATCCTGCTGGTGATTGGCGTCAGTACGCTGATGGTGATGCTGGTCACCGCGTTCACGGTGGAATGGGTGTGCCGCTGGAGAATGCGCCATGACGCTTGAGCCCATGCCGATGTTCTGGCTGCTGCTGACGCTCGCGGCCTATCTGTTCAGCCGCTGGATCTACCGGCGCACCGGGCGCTACCTGCTGTCGCCGCTGATCCTGGTGCCGGCCCTGCTGTTGGCGATCGCCGTGCCGCTGCACACCGCCTATGCCGAATACGCCGCCAATACCCATTGGCTGATGCTGGTGCTGGGGCCGGTCACCGTGGCTTTCGCAGTGCCGATCTGGCAGCAGCGGCAGCTGTTGGCGCGGCATTGGTCGGCCTTGCTCCTGGGCATGCTGGCGGGCAGCGCGGCGTCCATCGCCAGCTCCTTCGGCCTGGCGCGGGTGCTGGCCCTGGACAGCTCGGTGACCCTGTCGCTGGTGCCGCGTTCGATCACCACGCCCTTCGCCATGCCGCTGGCCCATGACCTGGGCGGTGTGCCCGAACTGACGGCGGTGTTCGTGATGTTCACCGGGGTGTTCGGCGCCATGCTCGGCGGTGTCCTGCTCAAGTGGCTGCCGCTGCGCAGTGCCCTGGCTCGCGGTGCTTTGTTCGGGGTCGGCGCCCACGGCGCGGGGGTCAGCCGCGCCCATGAAGTCGGCGGCGAAGAGGGCTCGGTGGCTGGGTTGGTGATGGTCCTCACGGGCCTGCTGAACCTGTTCGCCGCCCCTTTATTGGCGTCGTTGCTTTGACGTTTGACCTGTGCCGATTGCAACTAAAATAACCACTGACCCGCTCGGTCAGTAAGCTGGCTGCAAAGGCAACTACCCGAACCCGGGTGGCTGACTAGACTGATCCCCACGTCCGAAAAAATAATAAAAAACTGCCGTCACTGAGGTCCTTGCCGTGAGCCTATCCTCCGTTCAATCGACATCGAGTGTGAAAGACCAGGTCAGCACCGCCGAATGGCAAACCCGCGTCGACCTGGCCGCCTGCTACCGCCTGGTGGCGATGCATGGCTGGGACGATCTGATCTTCACCCACATCTCCGCCAAGGTCCCTGGCACCGAAGATTTCCTGATCAACCCGTTCGGCCTGATGTTCCATGAGATCACCGCCTCCAGCCTGGTGAAGGTCGACCAGGCCGGCAACAAGCTGATGGACAGCCCCTACGAGATCAACCCCGCCGGCTACACCATCCACAGCGCCGTGCACGAAGTGCGGCACGATGTGGCCTGTGTGCTGCATACCCACACCGCGGCCGGGGTCGCGGTGTCCGCGCAGCAGCAGGGGGTGTTGCCCATCAGCCAGCAATCGCTGTTCGTGCTGTCGAGCCTGGCCTATCACGCCTATGAGGGCGTGGCCCTGAACCACGAGGAAAAGGCCCGGCTGCAGGCTGACCTCGGCGACAGCAATTTCCTGATGCTGCACAACCACGGTCTGCTGACCTGTGGCGGCACCATCGCCGACACCTTCCTGATGATGTTCACCTTCCAGCGCGCCTGCGAGATCCAGGTGCTGGCGCAGAACGGTGCGGCGCAACTGATCGCCATCGAGCCGCAGATTCTGGCCGGGGCCAAGGCGATGATCGCCGGGGTCACCAGAAGCGCTCAAGGCATGGGCGGCGCGCTGGCATGGCCGGCACTGCTGCGCAAACTCGATAAACAAGACGCGGGTTATAAACTCTGATGCCTATGGCCGAGATTCCTCTGTGCGTGTGGCGCAAGCGCGGACATAGCTTCGCGTTTCGCGGCCATGCCATTCGCTACTGGACCGCGGGGCAGGGCGAGCCGCTGCTGCTGATCCATGGTTTTCCCACCGCCGCCTGGGACTGGCATTACCTGTGGCAGCCCCTGGCGCAGCGCTATCGGGTGATCGCCTGCGACATGTTGGGGTTTGGCGATTCGGCCAAGCCGCGGGACCACGAGTACAGCCTGCTGGAACAGGCGGACCTGCAGCAGGCCTTGCTCGAGCATCTGGGGGTCGATAGCCCCGTGCATCTGCTGGCCCACGACTATGGCGACAGCGTCGCCCAGGAAATGCTCGCCCGGCACTACGAAGAGCGTTGCAACATGGCCAGCTGTGTGTTCCTCAACGGCGGCCTGTTCCCGGAAACCCATCGCCCGGTGCTGACGCAGAAGCTGCTGCTCAGCCCGCTGGGCTGGATGCTCGGCCGCGCCTTCAGCCGTGAGGGCCTGGCCAAGAGTTTCAGCCAGATTTTCGGCCCGCAGACCCGGCCCAGCGAAAGCGTGCTGGATGACTTCTGGAGCCTGGTGGAGGCCAATAACGGCCCGCGGATCCTGCATAAATTGATCGGCTACATTCCCGAGCGCCGGGTGCAGCGCGACCGCTGGGTGAGTGCGATGCAGCGCGGCGAGGTGCCGCTACGGGTGATCGACGGCGCGGTGGATCCGATTTCCGGGGCGCACATGGTCGAGCGCTACTGCCAACTGATCCCCGCCCCGGATACCGTGCTGCTGGCCGGGATCGGTCACTACCCGCAGACCGAGGCCCCGGTCCAGGTGCTCAAGCACTATCTGGCCTTTCGCGACAGCCTGGAGTTTCCACCGCGAAAACTGGCCTGCTCCTGAGCGCCCCGCGCTGTCCGTAGCTACCGCGGTTCTGCGGCCTTGGCCTGTGCATGCCAGACGCCGATGCGGCCCACGCCGTGGTTCCCCCTCGATCATCCCCCTGCCTTATTGCGCACCATTCAGCTTCAGCCGTGTTTATTGTGACCGCCAGCCGCGTGCCTGACACTCGAAGCCATTATCCGTCTGTTGTCCATCTGGCCTGTGGGAGTTCGGTATGAGTGAGTCTGTGCGCTTCGAGAATAAAGTCGTGATTGTCACCGGTGCCGGCGGCGGTCTGGGGCAGGCTCATGCATTGCTGTTCGCCCGGCACGGGGCGAAGGTCCTGGTCAACGACCTGGGCGGTTCGACCCAGGGCGAGGGCGCCAATGCCTCGGCGGCCGACCGGGTGGTGGCGCAGATTCGCGAAGCCGGCGGCATCGCCGAGGCCAACCACGATTCGGTGACCGACGGCGACAAGATCGTGCAGAACGCCCTGGATGCCTTCGGCCGGGTGGATGTGGTGGTGAACAACGCCGGCATCCTGCGCGACAAGACCTTCCACAAGATGGAAGACGCCGATTGGGACCTGGTGTACCGCGTCCATGTCGAAGGCGCCTACAAGGTGACCCGCGCCGCCTGGCCGCACATGCGCGAGCAGGGTTATGGCCGGGTGATCTTCACCGCGTCCACCTCCGGTATCTACGGCAACTTCGGCCAGTCCAACTACGGCATGGCCAAGCTTGGCCTCTACGGCCTGACCCGCACCCTGGCCATCGAAGGCCGCAAGAACAACATCCTGGTCAACGCCATCGCGCCAACCGGCGGCACGCGGATGACCGAAGGGCTGATCCCGCCGCAGGTGTTCGAGCAACTCAAGCCCGAGCTGGTCAGCCCGCTGGTGGTGTACCTGGGCAGCGAGAACTGCCAGGAGACCTCCGGCCTGTTCGAGGTCGGCGGCGGCTGGATGGGCAAGGTGCGCTGGGAGCGCAGCCTGGGCCTGGGCTTCGATCCGCGTGAAGGTTTTTCCCCGGAAGATGTCGCCGCCCACTGGCAGCAGATCTGCGACTTCGAGGGCGCGGCGCATCCCAAGGACAACATCGAAGCCTTGAAAGAGATGATGCAGAACCTGCAGAAATACGCGATCTGAAGCAGCGCCCGCCAACCCGAACAGCCGCGGCCTGCGCGGCTGTTCGCCTTATGCCTTCATCACTGCCTTCGGCCTGACCCTGGCGCTGTCAGTCCATCGCCTGTTGCAGCGTTTCCATTGCCACGGCGAGCAGACCTTGAGCATCGACCTGGCTTTCTACCGGGCATAAAAAAGGCCGCTGCAAGGCAGCGGCCGAAGGAAGACGTTAGATCAAGGAGCAACAAATCAACGTCAGTGAACACCCGGTGAAGATCTGAATATCGTTGCTTCAAACCTTCTGAATCCTCTTGCCCCCAAGGTGGCGTGATCACACCTCTGGGCGACTCTGCGTGGCTGTTTGCCGTGAGAGCGAGGCCAGAATAAGGGCTGGCTGTGCAATGAAAAATAGCGATTGTGGACAAGGACTGTTACAGCCTGGGCAATAGTAGTGCACGTTGCGCGGACATGCCCTGCAAGGGCGCAATCCATCCACCTGATACCCATCCATCCAGCCCGTCGATGCACCGCGCAAAGGCCCGGCTGGCGAGGGCATTCATCCTTTCGAACGACAACGCGAATACCTCCTTGGTGCGCTTATCGCTCCTGTGCGCCGGCAGTAGGGTGAGGCCTTCTGTCACTCACCGGGGAAGACGCATGACAAAAACAACAATGCGCGCCATCTTCACACCGCGGGCGCTGGCCGTCGCGGTGGCCTTGGGGGGCTGCGCCCAGGCGCAGGCCGTTTCATTCAACATCGGGGAGATCGAGGGGCAGTTCGATTCTTCGCTGTCCATCGGCGCCAGCTGGGGCATGCGCGATGCCGACAAGGACCTGGTGGGTGTGTCCAACGGCGGTCGCGGGCAGTCTTCCACCGGCGACGACGGGCGCCTGAATTTCAAGAAGGGCGAGACCTTTTCGAAGATCTTCAAGGGCATCCATGACCTTGAACTGAAGTACGGCGACACCGGCGTCTTCGTCCGTGGCAAATACTGGTACGACTTCGAACTCAAGGACGAGGACCGCGAGTTCAAGCCCATCAGCGACCACAACCGCAAGGAGGGCGCCAAGTCGTCCGGCGGGCAGATCCTCGATGCCTTCATCTATCACAACTACTCCATCGCCGACCTTCCGGGCACCGTGCGCGCCGGCAAGCAGGTGGTCAGCTGGGGCGAAAGCACCTTCATCGGCAACTCGATCAACAGCATCAACCCGATCGACGTGTCTGCATTCCGTCGTCCTGGCGCGGAGATCAAGGAAGGCCTGATCCCGGTGAACATGCTGTTCGCTTCCCAGGGCCTGACCGACCAGCTGACCGTGGAAGGTTTCTATCAGCTGGAGTGGGACCAGACCGTGGTCGACAACTGCGGCACCTTCTTCGGCAACGACGTGGTGGCGGACGGCTGCACCACTGGCTACACCGTCGGCAGCCCGGCGATCCGCCCGCTGCAACCGATTGCCGCAGCGTTCGGCCAGGGCTTCACCGTGGCCCCCGAAGGCGTGGTGATCGGCCGCGCCGGCGACCGCGATGCCCGCGACTCCGGGCAGTGGGGCACCGCCTTGCGCTGGCTGGGCGATGACACCGAGTACGGGCTGTACTTCATGAACTACCACGCGCGCACCCCGACGGTTGGCACCATCACCGCCGGAAGCAGCACCCTGGCGAGCATCCCGGGGATCGTCAGCACCGCCAACCGCATCGCCCCGGGCACCGGTTCGGCCCTGGCCCAGAGCGTGATGCTCGGTCGCGGCCAGTACTACCTCGAATACCCGGAAGACATCCGCCTGTACGGCGCCAGCTTCTCCACCACGCTGCCCACCGGCACCGCCTGGACCGGCGAGATCAGCTACCGGCCCAACGCCCCGGTGCAGATCAACACCAACGACCTGACCCTGGCCCTGGTCAACCCCATCGCCGGTGGCCTGGCGTCGCCGGTGCGGACCTCGGCGGGCGCCGACAACACCGGTTACCGGCGCAAGGAAATCACCCAGGTCCAGAGCACCCTGACCCAGTTCTTCGACCAGGTGCTGGGCGCCGACCGCCTGACCCTGGTGGGCGAGGCGGCGATCGTGCATGTCGGTGGCCTGGAGTCGAAAAGCGAGCTGCGCTACGGCCGCGATTCGGTCTACGGCCAGTACGGTTTCGGTGGCGATACCGACGGTTTCGTCACCGCCACGTCCTGGGGTTATCGCGCCCGGGCGATCCTCGATTACAACAACCTGATCGCCGGGATCAACCTCAAGCCCAACCTGTCCTGGTCCCACGACGTCAACGGCTACGGCCCCAATGGCCTGTTCAACGAAGGCGCCAAGGCGGTGAGCCTCGGGGTCGATGCCGACTACCGCAACACCTACACCGCCAGCCTCAGTTACACCGACTTTTTCGGCGGTGACTACAACACCCTCAAAGACCGCGACTTCCTCGCGTTGAGCTTCGGCGTGAACTTCTGATCCGGCCCTAAAGAAGGACAACTTTATGCGCAAGACGATTTTGCAATGCGGCGCCCTGGCCTTGACCCTGCTGGCGGCCAACGTGATGGCGGCGGTCACCCCGCAGGAAGCGGACAAGCTCGGCACCAGCCTGACCCCGCTCGGCGCGGAAAAGGCCGGCAATGCCGACGGCTCGATCCCGGCCTGGACCGGTGGTATCGGCAAGAACGCCGGGGCGGTGGACGCCAAGGGCTTCCTCGCCGACCCGTTCGCCAACGAGAAGCCGCTGTTCACCATCACCGCGGCCACTGTCGACAAGTACAAGGACAAGCTGTCCGACGGCCAGGTGGCGATGTTCAAGCGCTACCCGGAAACTTACAAGATCCCGGTCTACCCGACCCACCGCACGGTCGGCCTGCCGGCGGACATCTACGAGTCGGCCAAGCGCAGCGCGCTGAACGTCACCTCGATCAACGAAGGCAACGGCCTGGCCAATTTCACCGGCAACCGCTACTACACCTTCCCGATTCCGAAGACCGGCGTGGAAGTGCTATGGAACCACACCACCCGTTATCGCGGCGGCAACCTGCGCCGGATCATCACCCAGGCCACGCCGCAGACCAACGGCAGCTACACGCCGATCCGCTTCGAGGAAGAGGTGGCGGTGCCGCAGCAGATCCCCGACCTGGACCCGGAGAAAGGCGCCAACGTGCTGACCTTCTTCAAGCAGGCGGTGACCGCTCCGGCGCGCCTGGCCGGTAACGTGCTGCTGGTGCACGAAACCCTCGACCAGGTGAAGGAGCCGCGCCTGGCGTGGATCTACAACGCCGGCCAGCGCCGTGTGCGCCGCGCCCCGCAAGTGGCCTACGACGGGCCGGGCACCGCCGCCGACGGCCTGCGCACCTCGGACAACTTCGACATGTTCTCCGGCGCGCCGGACCGCTACGACTGGAAGCTGGTGGGCAAGAAGGAGATGTACATCCCCTACAACAGCTACAAGCTGGATTCGCCGAGCCTCAAGTACGACGACATCATCAAGGCCGGGCATATCAACCAGGACCTGACCCGCTACGAGCTGCACCGGGTCTGGGAAGTGGTCGGCACGGTCAAGCCGAGCGAGCGGCATATCTATGCCAAGCGCCACATGTACATCGACGAGGACAGCTGGCAGGTGGCGCTGGTGGACCACTACGACGGGCGTGGCCAGCTGTGGCGGGTGGCCGAAGGGCATGCGCAGTTCTATTACAACGCCCAGGTGCCGGCCTACACCCTCGAAGCGCTGTACGACATCATCGCCGGACGCTACCTCGCTCTGGGGATGAAGAACGAAGAGAAGCACAGCTTCGAGTTCGGTTTCGCCGCCAAGGCCGCCGACTACACTCCGGCCGCCCTGCGCGCAACCGGCGTTCGGTAAGGCCCGGGATACAAACGATGGCAAAAGGCGACCGATCGGTCGCCTTTTTTATGGGCGCGGATCAGCGCGCTGAATACTTCTCAACAAGCACCGGCGACAAGGCTAGGGTGGGGGCACGCAGGCTAAAACTATAAAAAGGCACGCCGCAATGACCGCCATGACTCCCTGTCCTGGATTCCTGCCCCGTTTGTCCTCCCATCACCTGTCCCGCAGCCGTCTGAGTGCCCCGCTCCTGGCATCGCCCGCCCGGGTGAAATTGCTTTGTGCGCCGGCTGGCAGCGGCAAGACGGCCCTGCTCGCCGAATGCCTGTTGCAGGCGCCGCCTGGGTGCCGGGTGTGCTGGTTGCCCCAGGCCGGGGCGGCGCAGACACCGCTGCAATTGTGCGGCGAGCTGGCGCGGGCGTTGGGCCTGGCCGTATCGGACGAGGCCGCCGTGCTGGACCATCTGGCGCAGGTGCAGAGCCCGACCTGGCTGTTCCTCGACGACTATTGCCGGGTCGCCGCGCCGCCGCTGGACCTGCTGCTCGACCGCCTGCTGGCGATCAGCAACCCGGCGCTGACCTGGTGGCTGGGCGGCCGCCGCCGGCCGCAATGCAACTGGCCGCGGCTGCTGCTCGACGACCAGCTCTACGAATGCACGGGGCCCGAGCTGGCGTTCACCCAGGAGGACATCGAGCGACTGCTGCAACAATTGCCGCAGCCTTTGTCGATCCACACCGCCAGCCGGATTTTCCAGCGCAGTGCCGGCTGGTGCGCCGGGGTGCGCATCGCCCTGCTCGAAGGCAGCGAGCTGGTGGCCACGCCGTGCCGGCAAGGGCGGCCCAATACCCTGCTGGAATACCTGGAGCACGAACTGTTCAGCGTGTTGCCGGCGGAGCTGTCCGAGGTCTGGCATGTGCTGGCGCACCTGCCGCGCTTCAATGCGCCGTTGTGCGAGCACCTGTTCGGCGCCGGGGAGGGTGCCCAGTACCTGCGGACATTGCAGGATCTGGGCTGCTTCATCGAACCCTGGGAGGCTGCGCCGGAGTGGCTGCAAGTGTTCGCGCCCCTGGCCCGGCTGATGCGCGACGAGCCCTGGCCGGCGGGACGCTCCTGGCATCGCCGTGCCTGCCAGTGGTTCGCCGCGCAGGAGGACTGGCAGGCGGCGTTCGAGCAGGCGTTGCTGGCGCAGGAATACGAAGTGGCGGTCAGCCTGTTGCAGCACTTCAGTTTCGAGCACCTGTTCGAGCAGCAGAATGTGGTGTTGCTGTTGCGCCTGCATGAGCAGCAGGGTGAGGAACTGCTGCTCGGCAGCCCGCAGTTGGTCGGGCTGTTGACGGCGGCCTTGCTGTTCGCCGGGCGTTTCGACCAGGCGCAACACTGCGTGGCGCAGATGGCGCGTTTCACGCCGCAGCCGACGGCCTCCGGGCAGCGGCAACTGGTGGCGCGCTGGCAGGCGCAGCAGGGTTGGCTGCTGCATCTGCAAGGGTTGATGGAACCGGCGCGGATGCATTTTCTCGAGGCGCTGACCGAACTGCCGGCCCATGCCTGGCCGACCCGCCTGCTGTGCCTTTCGGGCCTGACCCAGCAGGCCTTGCTCAGGGGCGAACTGGACGTGGCGCAGATGCTCAACCGCGAGGCGCTGTGCCTGGCCAGGGCCCAGGGTTCATTGCTGTTCGAAGCGCTGCTGGAGCTGGACCATGCCCAACTGCTGGAGCAGCGTGGGGCGCCCCACAGGGCGCAGAGCCTGCTGGACGATGTGCAGCAATTGTTGAGTCGCCAGGCTTATCGGGTCGGCCCGCTGCTGGGTCGTATCGCCTTGCGCCAAGGGCGCCTGGCCTTGCGCCAGGGGCAGGCGGAACAGGCCGCCGGGCACTTCCAGAGCGGGCTCGAACGCTGTCTGCTCAGTCACGACAAGCGCGCCCTGTACGGGTTTCTCGGCCAGGCGTTCCTGGCCGCCAACCAGGGCGACTATGCCCACGCGTTTGTGCGCCTGCGCGATGCCGAGCGGCTGATGCAGCAACGGCAGATCCCGGACACGGTGTACCGCGCCGTGCTGCTGCAGGTCAGCAGCGTGTTCTGGTTGCAACAGGGGCGGCCAGAACTGGCCCAGGAGGCCTTGAGCCGGGTGCTGCGTCACTACCGCGGGCCCCAGGCGCGCCAGGCGCCACCGGCCACCCTCGAGCTGATTCCGCGTATCGAGTACCTGCTGGTGCTGGCCGAGGTGTACCTGCAGCGTGCCGAGGCACCGGTGGCAAACTTGCAGCGCCTGCTCGAACAGGCCCGGCAACGGGGCATGCTGTGCCTGCAGACCGAGTTGTACCTGGCCCTGGCCGAGGTCGCTTTCCTGCTGGGGATCGGGTGTTGTCCGCCCGTGCCTTGCAGGAGGGGTTGGAACTCGGTGCCCGGTGCAACCTGCACCAGGCGCTGCATGAATTGCGTCTGCGTCAGCCGCGGATGTTTGATGTCCAGCCGGTGGCCGAACCCGAAGCGCCCATGCCGCTGCCGGTGGCAGGGGAGAGCCCGCTGAGCCAGCGGGAGCTGGAGGTGCTGCAACTGATCGCCCTGGGAAGCTCCAACCAGCAGATCGCCGAGCAATTGTTCATTTCCCTGCACACGGTGAAGACCCATGCGCGGCGCATTCACAGCAAGCTCGGGGTGGAGCGCCGCACCCAGGCCGTGGCCAAGGCCAAGACGTTGGGATTGATGTAGTGGTCGGACAGATATCAGGGCCGCCACTCTGACAACGCGGCCTCCCGCCAAACCGCGCGGCCCGCTTTGACGACGGCTACGCCGCCGATCGCAGCCTTCGGCAGCGGCTACAGAGGTCGGGGTTGTTGTAGCCGCTGGCGCAGCCTGCGATCGGCCGCGCAGCGGCCGCAAAGCTGACGATTGGATGGATCCGCGTCTAGGGTTGGTAACCCATGCGCCAGCTCACCGCCTGGGACGCGGCCAGCAGGCGTTGCGCCGCCGGGCCGTTTTCGTCGGCGTGGAACAGCGAGGTCGGGCCTACCACCGTCAGCACGGCGGCGACCTTGCCGGTGGCGTCGAACACCGGTGCCGACAAGGCATCCACGCCGGGCATCAGCAGGCCGTGCACATGGTGCAGGCCGCGCTGGCGGATCTGCTCGCACAGGGCGGCATAGGCCTGCTCGTCCGCCAGCGCATGGGGCGCGTGGGCCTTGAGTTCCTGCTCGCGCAAATCGACGGTTTCGCGATTCGGCAGGTAGGCGCCGAACACCAGCCCGGTGGACGAGCTGAGCAAGGGCAGCACCGAACCCAGTTGGGTCACCACCGTCACCGCGCGCACGGCCGGTTCGATATGCACCACGGTCGCGCCCTGGTTGCCCCATACCGCGAGGAAGCAGGTCTCGTTCAATTCATCGCGCAGCTCGGCCAGGGGCAGGGCGGCGACCTTCAGTACATCCATGCTGCCCAGCGCGGCCATGCCGACCCGCAAGGCCTCGCGGCCCAGGCCATAGTGGTTGGTGGCGGTGTTCTGTTCGGCGAAGCCACTGGCGATCAGCGCCTGCAGGTAACGGTGGACCTTGCTCGCCGGCATCTGCACATGTTCGGCCAGGCGCGACAGCGAGGTGGCCGGCGACAGCTCGGCCAGAGCCTTGAGGATGTCGGTGCCGACCTCGGCCGAGCGGACTTTCTGTTTACCGTTGCTGTCGCTGGTGCTGCGCGGCTTTTCCATGGAGGCGGTGTGATCCCGGGACGAATGGGCGTCTTTATAGCTTGACGGTCAATACCAATCAAATTACGTTATCCGTAATTGGATTACGATAAAAATAACGCTGGCGTGCCGAGAGCTCTCCCCATGGAGTCGCAGGCCGCTGCCAACTCCACTTCCAGGAGGCTCCATGAACCTCGATTCCACGGCGTCCGGGCTGGCGTACCAGTCGGGCTTCGGCAACCAGTTTTCCAGCGAGGCCCTGCCAGGCGCCTTGCCCGTCGGCCAGAACTCCCCGCAAAAAGCCCCTTACGGCCTCTACACCGAACTCTTCTCCGGCACGGCCTTCACCATGGCCCGCAGCGAAGCGCGGCGCACCTGGATGTACCGTATCCAGCCATCGGCCAACCACCCGGCCTTCGCCAAGCTGGATCGCCAGCTGGCAGGCGGGCCGCTGGGCGAGATCACGCCCAACCGGTTGCGCTGGAACCCGCTGGATATTCCGAGTGAGCCGACCGATTTCATCGACGGCCTGGTGAACATGGTCGCCAACTCGGCAGCGCAGAAACCGGCCGGGATCAGCATCTACACCTACCGCGCCAACCGCTCCATGGAGCGGGTGTTCTTCAACGCCGACGGCGAGTTGCTGCTGGTGCCCGAACAGGGCCGCCTGCGCATCGCCACCGAGCTTGGGGTGCTGGAAGTCGAACCGCTGGAGATCGCGGTATTGCCCCGCGGCCTGAAGTTCCGCGTCGAACTGCTGGACCCGCAGGCGCGCGGCTATATAGCCGAAAACCACGGCGCGCCCCTGCGCCTGCCCGACCTGGGGCCGATCGGCAGCAACGGCCTGGCCAACCCGCGGGACTTCCTGACCCCGGTCGCCCACTACGAAGACCTCAAGCAGCCGACGACCCTGGTGCAGAAATTCCTCGGCGAGCTGTGGGGCTGCGAGCTGGATCATTCGCCCCTGAACGTGGTGGCCTGGCACGGCAACAACGTGCCGTACAAATATGACCTGCGCCGTTTCAATACCATCGGCACCGTCAGCTTCGATCACCCGGACCCGTCGATTTTTACCGTGCTGACCTCGCCCACCAGCGTGCACGGCCTGGCCAACCTGGACTTCGTGATCTTCCCGCCGCGCTGGATGGTGGCCGAGAACACCTTCCGGCCGCCGTGGTTCCACCGCAACCTGATGAACGAATACATGGGCCTGATCCAGGGCGCCTACGATGCCAAGGCCGAAGGCTTCGTGCCCGGCGGCGCTTCGCTGCACAGCTGCATGAGCGCCCACGGCCCGGATGGCGAAAGCTGCACCAAGGCCATCAACGCCGAGCTGCAACCAGCCAAGATCGACAACACCATGGCCTTCATGTTCGAGACCAGCCAGGTGCTGCGTCCGAGCCAGTTCGCCCTGGAGTGCCCGCAATTGCAGAACGACTACGATGCTTGCTGGGCCTCGCTGCCCGCCACCTTCAACCCGAATCGGAAATAACCCATGAATCAGCCAACCATCACCCGCAGCTGGGTTGCCTCCGCCAACGACCATGCCGACTTCCCGCTGCAGAACCTGCCGCTGGGGGTGTTCAGCCACAAGGGTTCGGCGCCGCGCAGCGGCGTGGCCATCGGCGAGCACATCTTCGACCTGGAAGCGGCGCTCGACGCCGGGCTGTTCGAGGGCCCGGCCAAGGCTGCGGTGGATGCCACCCGTGGCGGCCAGTTGAATGCCTTTTTCGAACTGGGCCGCCCGGCCCGCGTGGCCCTGCGCGAGCGCCTGCTGGAATTGCTCGGCGAGGGCAGCAGCCTGCGCGGCAAGGTCGAGGCCCAGGGCGCGAAACTGCTGCCCCTGGCCGCCGATTGCCAGATGCACTTGCCGGCAAGGATCAATGACTACACCGACTTCTATGTCGGCATCGAGCACGCGCAGAACGTCGGCAAGCTGTTCCGCCCGGACAACCCGTTGCTGCCGAACTACAAATACGTGCCGATCGGTTACCACGGCCGCGCTTCCACCATCCGTACTTCCGGTGCCGACGTACGCCGGCCCAAGGGCCAGACCCTGCCCGCCGGCCAGAGCGAGCCGACCTTCGGCCCATGCGCGCGGCTGGACTACGAACTGGAGCTGGGCATCTGGATCGGCCAGGGCAATGAACTGGGCGAGCCGATCGCCATTGGCGACGCTGCCGAGCACATCGCCGGCTTCTGCCTGCTCAACGACTGGTCGGCGCGGGATATCCAGGCCTGGGAATACCAGCCGCTGGGCCCGTTCCTGTCGAAAAGCTTCATCACCAGCATCTCGCCCTGGGTGGTGACGGCCGAAGCCCTAGAGCCGTTCCGCCGTGCCCAGACGCCACGTCCCGAAGGCGACCCGCAGCCGCTGCCGTACCTGCTGGACAAGCGCGACCAGGCCGCCGGTGGTTTCGACATCGAGCTGGAAGTGCTGCTGCTCACCGAAGCGATGCGCGAGCAAGGCCTGCCGGCCCACCGCCTGACCCTGAGCAACACCCAGTACATGTACTGGACCGTGGCGCAGATGGTCGCTCACCACAGCGTCAACGGCTGCCAGTTGCAGGCCGGCGACCTGTTCGGTTCGGGCACCCTGTCGGGCCCGCAAAGCAACCAGTTCGGCAGCCTGCTGGAAATCACCGAAGGCGGTAAGAAACCGATCGAACTGGCGTCCGGCGAAGTGCGTAAGTTTCTTGAGGACGGCGACGAAATCATCCTGCGCGGCCGCTGCCGCCGCGAGGGTTTCGCCTCCATCGGTTTCGGCGAATGCCGCGGCAAAATCCTGCCTGCCCGTTAAGAAGAGGTGCGCGTTATGGAGCTCTATACCTACTACCGTTCGACCGCGTCCTACCGGGTGCGCATCGCGCTGGCGCTCAAGGGCCTGGACTACCAGGCGCTGCCGGTCAACCTGCTGGCGGCCGGCGGCGGTGCGAACCGCCAGCCGCAATACCTGCAGATCAACCCGCAAGGCCGTGTGCCGGCCTTGCGTACCGACGACGGCGAGCTGCTGATCCAGTCGCTGGCCATCGTCGAATACCTGGAAGAACGTTATCCACAGGTGCCGCTGCTCTCCAAGGAGCTGGCGGCCCGCGCCCACGAACGGGCGGTGGCGTTGCTGATCGGCTGCGATATCCATCCGCTGCACAACTCCAGCACGCAGAACCTGCTGCGCCAGTGGGGCTACGATGAGGCGCGGGTGCTGGAGTGGATCGGCCACTGGATCAGCACCGGCCTGGCGGCGGTCGAGCAGTTGATCGGTGAGCAGGGGTATTGCTTCGGCGAGCAACCGGGGCTGGCCGACACCTTCCTGATTCCCCAGTTGTACGCGGCCGAGCGCTTCAAGGTGCCATTGGACGCCTACCCACGGATTCGCCGGGTCGCCGCCCTGGCCGCCGAACATCCGGCGTTCCAGAAGGCCCATCCGGCCAACCAACCCGATACGCCCGCCTGACCTGTGTAGCCGCTGCCGCAGGCTGCGATCGACCGGAACGGTCGCGAAGATCTCTGGATCGCTGAAGGCCTTCGGCCTTATCGCAGCCTGCGGCAGCGGCTACAGGAGACAGGCCTGCGGCAGCAGCGTGTTCCCGCGCCTGAAGATGTACACAAGACCGATCCTTGTCGCCCAAGAGCAATGACGGTCTGCCGGCTTCCATAACCATAAAAAACAGCAGGTACCTTGCGATGCACAATCAGATTGCCAGCTTCCGGGCGGCCCTCGACGCCCGTCCGGTGTCGCGTTATCAGTGGTTGCTTCTTCTGCTCCTGGCCCTGTTGCTGGTCACCGACGGCTACGACGCCCAGGTGCTGGGTTATGTGGTGCCGGCCCTGGCCCAGGATTGGGGCCTGGAAAAGGCCGCGTTCGGTCCGGTGTTCAGTGCCAACCTGCTGGGCCTGACCCTGGGCTCGCTGGCGGTGACGCCGCTGGCGGACCGGTTTGGCGTGCGGCGGATTCTGCTGGCCTGCGTGCTGATCTACGCCAGCCTCACGGTGATGATGGTGTTCGCCGATTCGCTGAACAGCCTGATGGTCGCGCGTTTTATCTGTGGCATCGGCATGGGCGGGGCGATGCCCAGCGCCATGGCGCTGATGTCGGAATATTCGCCGCCGCGCCTGCGTACCCTGATGGTGACCCTGGCCGCCTGCGGTTTCTCTTTCGGCGGCGCGGCCGGCGGTTTTGTCGCCGCGGGTTTCATCGACCGCTTCGGCTGGCAGGCGGTGTTCCTCGCCGGCGGCGTCACGCCGTTGCTGCTGTTTCCCTTCCTGGCCTGGTTCCTCCCCGAATCGTTGCCGCGCCTGCTGCGCGATCAGCCGCCTTATGCCCGCCTGCGCAAGGTCACCGCGCGCATGCTGCCGGACTGGCAACCACCGGTCGCCTCGGCCGCGCAGAACCAAGCCGAGCAGGGCAGCAAGCTCACGGTGATCGAGCTGTTCCGCCACGGTTATGCGCGCCCGACGCTGCTGATCTGGTCGACCTTTTTTGTCAGCCTGATCCTGCTGTATTTCATGATCAGTTGGTTGCCGTCGCTGCTGCTGGAAAGTGGCCTTGGCCTGAACGAAGCGAACCTGGTGACCTCGATGTTTCTGTTCGCCGGCACCCTGGGGGCGATCTGCATGGCCTGGTTCGCCGACCGCCTGCAACGCAAGGTCCGGCTGCTCTCGGCGGTGCTGGCCGGGGCGGCGCTGTGCACCCTGCTGTTGGGGCTGAACCACGATAATCCGCGTTACCTGGTGGCCTTCGTTTTCGCCGCCGGCTTCTGCATCATCGGCGGCCAACTGACCCTCAACGCCTTCGCCAGCAACTTCTACCCGGCCCATGTCCGCGCCACCGGCACCGGCTGGGCCCTGGGCGTCGGTCGCTTCGGCTCGATCCTCGGCCCGCTGTTCGGCAGCCTGCTGCTGGCAATGCACATCCCGGTGCAGCAGATCTTTTTCTTCTGCGCGATTCCGGCGGTGATTGCGGCGCTGCTGATCATCCAGGTGCGCTCGCCGTCCGAGGCGCCTTCGGCAGGCGCGGGGCCTGCACCAGAACTGCAGGCGCCGCTCAAACCCTGAAGGCGCGCGGGCTCAGCGTGCCAGATGCTTGATCATCGGCACGCAGGCCAGGGTCAGGCCCCGGGGCGAATGGTACTGGGCAACCTGCTCGCCGACGAAGCCGCAGTGGCGATAGAAGTCTGCGGCGTTCAGGGTCGAGTCCAGGATCAGGTGCGGTAGGCCGGCCTGCAGTGCCAGCTGTTCGAGGTAGTCCATCATCTGCCGGCCGATCCCGCGGCCCATGTACGCCGGATCGACAAACACCGCATCGACCTGCCCCGACTCCGGATCGAGCATGCCGCTGGCGGCGATCTGGTCGTCGATGACGGCTACGTGCCCGGTCTTCTTCAGGACTTCGACGAAGTAGTCCCCCAGGCTGCCGGCGGTCCAGACCTGCAGGTCGGCGGCGGGGTAATGGCCGCTGCACTGGTGGTTGATGGCTTGGTTGCGAATGACGAAGACGCGTTGCGCGTCGTCGCCATGAGCTTTTCTGATCAGCATGCTGTGCCCATTCCCTGGTGTGAGCCGAGCATCCTGCCAGAGCCCGGGCGGGGCTGTCATGCCGCCCTGGCCTGGATCAGCAGCAGCCCCCAGCCGGTCAGCAGCGTGCCGTCCGCTCGGAGCAAGGGTTGTGTGGCCGTGCGCAGTTCGCTCTTCATCAATGCGCGATTGGCGGGTGTCAGGCGATCCAGGTCGTAGGTTTCTGCCAACGAATCCCAGAGCTCCTCGAAGGTGGGCGTCCACTCAAGGTCCAGTTCCTCGAAGTGCAGCGAGGTGAAGCTGTGGCCCAACAGCTCCCGCCATCCACGCTGTGACTGAGTACGGGGATCCACCAGGGGCAAGGGACGGAGCTGGTCGCGTCGGGCGGCGGTGCGAAAGGCCTGCAAGTAGTGCTGGCCCGGCTCGCCCAACAGAAAGGCCCGGCCGACGATGGCCGAGAGTTGCCCGCCCTTGGCCAGAACCCGATGGATTTCCCCCAGCACCTGTTCGATATCGCTCATTAGCATCAGGGCCAGGTGCGAGACCACGGCATCGATGCTGCCGGTGGCAATCGACAGGCACTGGGCCCGCTCATTGAGCAGCACGCTGCGGTTCGCGAGGCGGGTGCGGGCCGCCTGCAGTTCGGTTGCGCTCATGTCCACGCCGGTCAACCGGGCGTCGGGATACTTCCTGGCCAGCAGATCCAGCAGGAAACCGTCGCCGCAGCCCAGGTCCAGCACCCGTGCGCGAGGCTGAGTGGTGGCGAGCGTGGCTGCCAGCATCTCGTAGGATGAACCGCGCCCCGGCAGGCTCAGCCCGGAAAAAGCCGGCGGCGTGGTGCCGGGGCGACGTTGGTGAAAGTCCTGAAGAAAGCGTTCGGCGCTGTTCATGCTGTTCATCCTTGAAGCAAACGGAGAGTTGTCGCCGGGCATTGTGGCATGGGAGGCAGAGCGCCCCATCAGTGCACGATGGTATTGGGTGGCAAGTGCCCCAGGCGTTCGGTCAGGCGCAGGCGCTGGATCGGGTCTTCGCTGAGCAGCAGGGCGTGCTCCAGGTCGAAGCGTTCGGCGTTGGGGCAGTCCAGGTGCTGGTAGAGGCTGGCGCGGGCCAGGTAGTCGGAGGCGCTGCCATTGCCCAGTTCCAGGACCCGCTCGGCATCGATCAGCGCATTGAGGTGGTCGTCGTGGCTCAGGTGCAACTGGCGCAGGTTGCGCGACAGGCGCTGGAGCATCTGCTGCGGGCTGGCCGTGGCCAGGTGCTCGGCGGCCAGCTTGATGTTCGGCCCGTACTGGCGCTCCAGCAGCTCACGGCAGTCGTTGGGGTACAGGCGGCGCCCGCCGCAAGGGTCGAGCAGGTGATCGGCACCGGGCACGCGCAATAGAAAGTGCCCGGGGAAGTTGACCCCGACCATGGGGATTTCCAGGCGCCGCGCCAGCTCCAGGGCGATCAGCCCCAGCGCCAGCGGTTGACCGCGCCGGGTGTGCAGCACCTTGTCCAGCAGCGCCGCCTGCGGGCGCAGCGGCAGGAACTCGTCCTGCTGGAACCCCAGGTCGTTCATGCGCCGCAGCAGCGGCTGGCCCAGTTCGCTGACCGGCAGCAGCGGCAAGCCTGCGCTGACCCGCTGTTGCAGTTCCTTGAAGTCTTGCAGCAACTGCTCGGGCGATACCTCTTTGTCGTGCTCGGCGGCGATCCACAGCGCCGCCTCGAAAAGGGCGGGCGGGGACTGCTGCAGGCAGGCGAAAAAAGCTTGACGCGGGTTCATCGAAATCTCCGGCGAATGCCTCGTTTTAGCCCCGTCGCGGGCGTTCGTCCAGTGCCGCACACATGCCGTAGCAGGTTATTTCCTAAAGCCCGGTAAGGCACCGGGCTTATTCCCGCGCGCTCCAGCAATTTTCATGCACAAGCCTATACTGGCGACTACAAGAAGTGATTCGGGAGCCCGACGATGTTCGCTCTCATGCAAAGCACTCGCCTTGAATCGCTGCACCTGAGCGTCGACCCGGCCACCGGGTTGAAGGCGGTGATTGCCATTCATAGCAGCCGCCTGGGGCCTGCCTTGGGAGGCTGTCGTTACCTTGCCTACCCCGACGACGAAAGTGCCGTGGTCGATGCCGTGCGCCTGGCCCAAGGCATGAGCTACAAGGCCGCCCTGGCCGGCTTGCCCCACGGCGGCGGCAAGGCGGTCATCATCCGTCCGCCACACGTCGAAAGCCGTGCCGCGCTGTTCGAAGCCTTCGGTCGCTGCGTCGAGCAACTCGATGGCCGCTACATCACCGCCATCGACAGCGGCACCTCGGTCGCCGACATGGACTGCATCGCCCAAACCACCCAACACGTCACCAGCACCACCGCCTCCGGCGATCCGGCACCGCATGCCGCCATGGGGGTGTTCGCCGGCATCCGCGCCACCGCCATGGCGCGCCTGGGCAGCGACAACCTCGAAGGCTTGCGGGTGGCGATCCAGGGCCTGGGCAATGTCGGCTTCGCCCTCGCCGAGCAGTTGCATGCCGCGGGCGCCGAACTGCTGGTCAGCGATATCGATTCCGGCAAGGTGCAACTGGCCATGGAGCAACTGGGTGCCCATCCGATCGCCAACGAAGCCTTGCTCAGCACCCCGTGCGACATCCTCGCGCCCTGCGGGCTGGGCGGCGTGCTCAACAGCCACAGCGTGGCGCAACTGCGCTGCTCGGCGGTGGCCGGCTCGGCCAACAACCAGTTGACCAATCTGCAGGTCGCCGACCAGCTGGAAAACCGCGGCATCCTCTACGCGCCGGATTATGTGATCAATGCCGGCGGGCTGATCTACGTTTCGCTCAAGCATCGCGGTGAAGACCTGGCGACCATCACCGCCCATCTGTCGAAGATCAGCCAGCGGCTCACCGAAGTCTTCGCCCACGCCCAGGCTGAAAAGCGCTCCCCGGCGCGGGTGGCCGACGACTTGGCGGAGCGCGTGCTGTACCGCTAGGGGCGAAGGCCTTACCCGGCCATTTCGCCCTGTAGGCCCTGCGCCACAAGCGCGAGGCGCAATGACTGCACGCTGGACCCGGCGTGCCAGGAGCCATGTGATGCCGCACAAGGTTGCACTTCCCTATACCCGCTATTTGTCCCCGGACGGCCAGTTGCTCGGCGACCTGCCGGCCTGGGCCGACGACTTCAATCTGCTGACCCGGCTCTACCGGCAGATGGTCCTGACCCGCCTGTTCGACCAGAAAGCCGTGGCCCTGCAACGTACAGGACGCATCGGCACCTATGCGCCGACCCTCGGCCAGGAAGCCATTGGCGTGGCCATCGGCAGCCTGATGCGGCCCGAAGATGTGCTGGTGCCCTATTACCGCGACACTGCCGTGCAATTGATGCGCGGGGTGCGCATGGAGGAGATCCTGCTGTACTGGGGCGGCGACGAGCGCGGCAGTGATTTCGCCGACCCGGCGGTGGCCGAGGACTTTCCCATCTGTGTGCCGATCGCCACCCAGGCCCTGCATGCCTGCGGCGTGGCCAGCGCATTCAAGATCCGTGGCGAGCACCGGGTGGTGGTGACCACCTGTGGCGACGGCGCCACCAGCAAGGGCGACTTCCTCGAGGCCCTCAATGTGGCGGGCACCTGGCAGTTGCCGGTGGTGTTCGTGGTCAACAACAACCAGTGGGCGATCTCGGTGCCACGGCGCATCCAGTGCGGCGCGCCAACCCTGGCACAGAAGGCCATCGGCGCCGGCTTCCACGGCGAGCAGGTCGATGGCAACGACATGCTCGCGGTGTACGACCGGGTGCAGGCCGCCCTGGAACGTGCCCGGCATGGCAAGGGACCGGTGCTGCTGGAGTGCCTGAGCTATCGCCTGGGCGACCACACCACCGCCGACGATGCCACGCGCTATCGGGCCGCGGATGAGGTCAAGCAGGCCTGGCTGGAAGAACCGGTCAAACGCCTGCAACGCTTCATGGTCGGGCAGGGCGTCTGGGACGGAAACCGCGAGCAGGCGCTGATGGTGGAATGCCAGGCGCTGGTGCAGCGTGCTGTGGATAACTTCGAGGCGGCGGGCACCCAGGCCCCCGAGTCGGTACTGGACTACGTCTATGCACAGTGGCCGGCGGCCCTGGCCGAACAGCGCGAGGTGTTCCTCGAACGGCTGGCGCGGCGTGCGGGAGGTGCGGACCATGAGTAACGGCACATTCAGCTTGCTGGAAGCGGTGAACCTGGCGTTGCACCGGGCCATGGCCGAGGACGAGAACGTGATTGTCCTGGGTGAGGACGTCGGCGTGAACGGTGGGGTATTCCGCGCCACCCTGGGGCTGCGCGACAGTTTTGGCTTCAAGCGGGTGATCGATTCGCCGCTGGCGGAAACCATGCTCGGCGGGCTGGTAGTGGGCATGGCCGCCCAGGGCCTGAAGCCGGTGGTGGAAATCCAGTTCATGGGCTTTATCTACGCGACCATGGAGCACCTGGTGTCCCATGCCAGCCGCATGCGCAACCGCACCCGCGGGCGCATCACCTGCCCGATGGTGCTGCGCACGCCCATGGGCGCGGGCATTCGCGCGCCGGAGCACCACAGCGAAAGCACCGAGGCGCTGTTCGCCCATATCCCGGGGCTGCGGGTGCTGGTGCCGTCCTCGCCGGCGCGGGCCTACGGCCTGCTGCTGGCAGCCATCGACGATCCCGACCCGGTGCTGTTCCTCGAGCCGACCCGGCTCTACCGCATGAACCCGCAACCGCTGGTGGACGACGGCAAGCGCCTGCCGCTGGACAGTTGTTTCACCCTGCGCGAAGGCAGCGACATCACCCTGGTCAGCTGGGGCGCGAGCATCGTCGAGACCTTGCAGGCCGCCAACGCGCTGGCCGAGCAGGGCGTGTCGGCGGAGGTGATCGACGTCGCCAGCATCAAGCCGCTGGACCTCGACACCCTGGAAGCCTCGGTGCGCAAGACCGGGCGCTGCGTGATCGTGCACGAGGCGCCGCGCACCTGCGGCGTCGGCGCGGAAATCGCCGCCAGCCTCTACGAGCGGGTATTGCTGGAATTGCAGGCGCCGATCCTGCGGGTCACCGCGCCGGACATTCCACCGCCGCTGTATCGCCTGGAGTCGCTGTACATCCCCGACGTCGAAGACATTCTTCACGCCTGCGACAGCACCCTGAACTTCGCCTGAGGAGGCTGCGATGAAATATTTCAAACTGCCCGATCTGGGCGAAGGCCTGCAGGAAGCGGAGATTGTCGAATGGCACGTCAGGGCCGGCGATGCGGTCAAGGCCGATCAGTTGCTGGTGTCGGTGGAAACCGCCAAGGCCCTGGTGGACATTCCCGCGCCCTATGACGGGGTGGTGGCGAAAACCTACGGCGCGCCGGGCGACATCCTGCATGTCGGCGAACCCTTGCTCGGCTACGAAGGCGAGGCGGATGCCGGCACCGTGGTCGGGCGCCTCGAAGGTGGCGGGGCCAGCCAGGAAGACCGGTTTTTTGTCGGCGCCGCGCCCTCGACCCGCGAGCATATGGCAGTCCGCGCTACGCCAGCGGTGCGCCAACTGGCCCGGCAACTGGGCGTGGACGTGAATGCCTTGAGCGGTTCGGCCAAGGATGGGCTGATCAGCCGCAGCGATGTGGAAAACGCCGCGCAGCAGGAACGGGAGCGGTTCGGCGGTGACCGGCTGCGCGGGGTACGCCGGAGCATGGCGCTGAACATGGCCCGCTCCCATGCCGAGGTGGTGCCGGTGACGATTTACGGCGATGCCGACCTGCACCGCTGGGGCCAGGCCCGCGATCCGCTGATCCGCCTGGCCAAGGCGCTGGCGGCGGCCTGCGCGGTGGAGCCGGTGCTCAACAGCGCGTTCGATGGCAAGAGCCTGTCGATCAAGCAGCACCAGCACCTCGACCTGGGCATTGCCGTGGACACCCCCGATGGCCTGTTCGTGCCGGTGCTGCGCAATGTCGGCCAGCGCGACGCGGCGGACCTCAAGGCCGGGGTGACGCGCCTGCGCGCCGACGTGCAGGCACGCTCGATTCCGCCCCAGGAGATGATGGGTGCGACCCTGACCCTGTCCAACTTCGGCACCCTGTTCGGCCGTTACGCCAACCCGGTGGTGGTGCCGCCGCAAGTGGCGATCCTCGCCGCCGGGGTGATCCGCGACGAACCGGTGGCCCTGAACGGCGCGGTGGTGGTGCATCCGCTGCTGCCGCTGTCCCTGACCTTCGATCATCGGGTGGTCACCGGCGGCGAGGCGGCGCGGTTTTTCAAGGAGCTGGTCGAAGCGCTGGAACAACCTGAGCTTTAGTCTTCCACAGGCATGAAAAAGGCCCTGGGCGCAAACCCAGGGCCTGTTCAATTCGAGCCTGCTTACTTGGCGGCTTTGCTTGCCTTGGCGGGCTTGGCCGGTGCTGCGGGTTCCGCGGCTTCGGGGGCTGCCAGCGGAGCTTCTGGCTCGGCCGCCGCAACCGGCGCGCTGAGCAGTTCGGACAGGGCGTCCGGCTGGCTCTTGAAGGCCTTGGCGAACACATCGCGGTTCTTCGCCATGTAGATCCCGGCTTCTTCCACCTGCTGCTCGCTCAGGGACGGCACCGCTTTTTGCAACACTTGCGCCAGCAATTCAGCCAGTTCGAGCATTTTGTCATGACGGTCAGCTTCGGCTTTATCCATGAACAAGCGCTCCAGATCTCGGCTGCTGCGGTATACCACTTCGACGGCCATTCACCACCTCACATGCCTTCACGATAATGGGTATTTGCTACTACTGTATTTATATACAGGCGAGAAGAATAAGCGAATCCTTATGCTTTGAATAGTGGCTTTTTAATCTAGACGGGTTTCAGGGTTTGTCAGCTTTCCCCTGTAGGAGTGAGCTTGCTCGCGATCCGCGCAGCGGCCATTCAGTACCTTGTCTGAACAGACGCTATCGCCAGCATGCTCGCTCCTACAGATTGCCGCCGGCCTGAACGTGCCTTGTCTGCATCAGCCACCATCTCACCCCAGACGCTGGCCTTTTTTCTGCATGCAGAGCAACCGTCACGTCCAACCCGCATCATCCGGTCGAGTCGACCTAAGGAAAAACCATCGTGAAAATCAATTGGGCCGAGAAACTGCGGCAGAACGTCCATCAGCTGGCCGAGTCCCTGGGCAACCTGTTCGTGGAGACCTTTCACTACCTGGCGCTGTTCGCCATCGGCGCGGTGACGGCCTGGGCGGCGGTGATAGAGTTTCTCGGGATGCTCGAAGAAGGTCATATCAAGATCGATGACATTCTCCTGCTGTTCATCTACCTCGAACTGGGCGCCATGGTCGGCATCTACTTCAAGACCAACCACATGCCGGTGCGCTTCCTGATCTACGTGGCGATCACCGCGCTGACCCGCCTGCTGATCTCCAACGTGTCGCACCACAACCCGCCGGACCTGGGGATCATCTACCTGTGCGGCGGCATCCTGCTGCTGGCGTTCTCGATCCTGGTGGTGCGCTACGCCTCGTCGCAGTTCCCCTCGGTGAAAATCGAACACCCGCAACGCAAAGTCGGCGCGGGTTCCAGCGAGCACCCGGAAGTCGAGAAGGGCGAGCTTTAAATCGCCACGCTCAGGGGCGGCCGGCCCTTGGCGGCCGGCAGCGGCAGCTTGAAGCTGTCGCTGTTGGTCATGGCTTCGAGGATGGCCACGGCGCTGTGGCCCTGCTCGATGGCGATGCCGAACTGAATGCTTTGCACCAGGCGCTTGAGCCGCTGCGGATCGTTGCGCTGCTCGGCGCTGATCATGCGTTTGGCCACGACCCGGCCGGCCTTGGACAGGGTCAGCATGATGCTGCCGTCCAGGCCCTGGATGCTCAGGTTGACCCGGTATTCCGGGGCGAAGGCATCGGTAATCAGCTGAAAGGGGTTGTCCATGTGCGTCACCGCCTGATTGTATCGTGCAGTCATTGACCGGCCGGGATCGGGATTAGTTCGCATTTCCAGACCACTGGCAGGCCGTTCGCCGAGGTTTGATAACGTCCGTATTCCTCGGGTCTTGCAAAGCAAAGGGCATGCCGGGAAAGCCGTCGACCAATAAACCCGGGGGCGAAAAAAAAACGGACCAATAGGTCCGTTTTTCTTTGGCTACCCGTTTCAGGGCATGAACGAATAAATGATCGCTGACAGTGCGATCAGGCCGATCAGCACCACGAACAGATTCGACAGCTGGCCCGAATATTGGCGCAGCGAGGGCACTCGCCGGATCGCGTACATCGGCATCAGGAACAGCAAGCAGGCGATCACCGGTCCGCCCAGGGTTTCGATCATGCCGAGGATGCTCGGGTTGAAGGTGGCCACGGCCCAGCAGGTCAGGACCATGAACAGTGCGGTGCAACGCTCCAGCCAGCGCGACGACAGGGTCCGGCCGCGGCTGCGCAGGCTTTTCACGATCAGCCCCTGGAAACCTTCGCTGGCGCCGATGTAGTGGCCGAGGAAGGATTTGGTGATGGCCACCAGCGCGATCAGCGGCGCCGCATAGGCGATCACCGGCGTCTGGAAGTGGTTGGCCAGGTACGACAGGATCGAGATGTTCTGCGCCTTGGCCGCGGCCAGGTCGGCCGGCGACAGGGCCAGCACACAGCTGAAGCAGAAGAACATCACCGTCAGCACCATCATGCCGTGGGCCACGGCGAGGATGCCGCTGCTCTTGCCTTCGGCCTGGGCGCCGTAGTGGCGCTTCTGGTCGACGGCGAAGGCGGAGATGATCGGCGAATGGTTGAACGAGAACACCATCACCGGGATCGCCAGCCACAGGGTCTTGAGGAACAGCGGCGCGGACATGCCGTCATTGGCCGAGGCGAAGAAGGCGCCGTTCCAGTTCGGGATCAGGCTGAGGGCCAGCAGCAACAGCGCGGCGACAAAGGGATAGACCAGCACGCTCATGGCCCGCACGATCACGCCCTGGCCGCAGCGCACGATGGCCATCAGGCCGAGGATCAGCACCAGCGACAGGATCGCCCGTGGCGGCGGCGTCATGTGCAGCTGGTGCTCCATGAAGCTGCCCAGGGTGTTGGTCAGCGCCACGCTGTACACCAGCAGGATCGGGAAGATGGCGAAGAAGTAGAGCAGGGTGATCAGCTTGCCGGCGCCGATGCCGAAGTGCTCTTCCACCACCTCGGTGATGTCGCCGGAACGCCCGGACAGCACGAAGCGGGTCAGCCCGCGGTGGGCGAAGAAGGTCATCGGGAAGGCCAGCAGCGCCAGCACGATCAGCGGCCAGAAGCCACCGACCCCGGCGTTGATCGGCAGGAACAGGGTACCGGCGCCGATGGCGGTGCCGTACAGGCCGAGCATCCAGGTGGTGTCGTGTTTGCTCCAGCCCTGGCTGGCGGTCGTGGTGTCGCGGGCGGTCTCTACGGCAGGGTTTTCGGCAGCGGGTGTTCGTACATCGGTCATCGGTATTGCCTCGTTATTATTTTTGCTCGGGCTCACGTGGGGCGGACGGTCAGGCCGTTTGAAAACGTAGCGAGCGAAGGCAAGACAAGGCAAAAACAGGCGAGGAAGCGGAGTGTAGGGACCTACATGAGCATTCCGAGCCTGTTTTTAACGCAGTATTGCCGAGCGCAGTCGTTTTCATACGGCCTGGGGGAATGCTCCTCAGCACTCCACCCAGCTCACGGCCAGGCCGCCCCGTGAAGTTTCTTTGTATTTGTCATGCATGTCGGCGCCGGTATCGCGCATGGTGCGGATCACCCGGTCCAGGGAAATGAAGTGTTTACCGTCGCCGCGCAGGGCCATCTGGGTGGCGTTGATTGCCTTCACCGCGGCGATCGCGTTGCGCTCGATGCAGGGCACCTGCACCAGGCCGCCGACCGGGTCGCAGGTCAGGCCGAGGTTATGTTCCAGGCCGATCTCGGCGGCGTTTTCCAGCTGCTCCGGGGTGGCCCCAAGCACCTCGGCCAGGCCGGCGGCGGCCATCGCGCAGGCGGAACCCACCTCGCCCTGGCAGCCGACTTCGGCGCCGGAGATCGAGGCGTTTTTCTTGCAGAGGATGCCCACCGCGGCGGCGCCGAGGAAGAAGTCGACCACGTCGTCGTCCGACGCTTCGGGGTTGAACTTCATGTAGTAATGCAGCACCGCCGGGATGATCCCCGCCGCACCGTTGGTCGGCGCCGTCACCATGCGCCCGCCGGCGGCGTTTTCCTCGTTCACCGCCAGGGCGAACAGGTTGACCCACTCCATGGCCGACAGGGTCGAGCTGATGACGTTGGGCTTGCCGATTTCCAGCAGGTTGCGATGCAGCTTGGCCGCGCGGCGCGGCACATCCAGGCCGCCGGGCAGGGTGCCTTCGTGGTGCAGGCCCTGCTCGACGCATTCGCGCATCACCGCCCAGATGTGCAGCAGGCCGCTGCGGATTTCGGCGTCACTGCGCCAGGCCCGTTCGTTGGCCATCATCAGTTCCGAGACCCGCAGCTGGTGCCGTTGGCACAAGGCCAGGAGTTCCACCGCGCTGTTGAAGTCGTAGGGCAGTTCGACGCCGTTGGCCACCGGGGCGCCTTCGGCCACTTCGGCTTCCTCGACGATAAAACCGCCGCCCACGGAGTAGTAGGTCTGCCGCCACAGCAGGCCGTCCGCAGCGAAGGCTGACAGCGACATGGCATTGGGGTGGTAGGGCAGGCTCTCGTCGAGCAGCAGCAGGTCGCGGTGCCAGTCGAAGGCGATGCGCGAGCGGCCGCCGAGGCTCAGCTCGCTGCTTTCGCGCAGTTGCTGGATGCGTGGGCCGATGCTGCTCGGGTCGATGCTGTCGGGCCATTCGCCCATCAGGCCCATGACGCAGGCGCGGTCGGTGGCGTGGCCGACGCCGGTGGCGGACAAGGAGCCGTACAGACGGATTTCCACCCGCTGCACCTGCTCCTGCAACCCTTGCTCGAACAGCCCCTGGGCGAAGGTCGCGGCGGCGCGCATCGGGCCGACGGTGTGGGAACTGGACGGGCCGATACCAACTTTGAAGAGATCGAAAACACTGATAGCCATGCTAAAGCCTTACAAGCAATGGAAGAGAAATCGCTGCCATTTTTTGTAGGCCGAGCGTCAGGTCGGCGATACTGCCTAGCTCGGTCAAGACTGACCAACGAATTTTCCTAAGACAGCCTTTAGCAGGACTAAACGATGAGTCGTCAGTTTCATGCCCAGACCTACGTCTGGCTGCATGTGTTTTCCTGTGCCGCGCGGCACTTGTCGTTCACCCGTTGCGCGGAAGAACTGCACATCACCCCGGGGGCGGTCAGCCAGCAGATCCGCCTGCTGGAAGAGCGGCTCGGCTTTCGCCTGTTTCACCGGCGCGCCCGTGGGGTGGAACTGAGCGCCGAGGGGCAGCGGCTGGCGATCACGGTGAACGAGGCCTATGGCAGCATCGACGCCGAATTGCGCCGGCTGGATGCCGGAATGATCAGCGGCACCTTGCGCCTGCGCTCGATCCCGTCGTTTCTCGGCAAATGGCTGACTCCGCGTTTGCCCCGGCTACAGCAGCGTTTTCCGGACATTCAGCTGCGGCTGGTGGCCGAGGACAGCAGCGTGGCCCTGCATGAGGGCGATTTCGACCTGGCCATCGACCTTAACGACGGCAGTTATCCGGGGTTGTTATCCACAGCCTTGCTGGACGAGCAGATCTTTCCGGTCTGTGCCCCGGGCCTGTTGCGCGGGCGGCCGCCGCTGCACGGTCCGGCGGACCTGGTGCATTTCCCGTTGCTGCACGACATCACCGCCTGGCGCGGCAGCTATGAGTACGCGGAGTGGGAGTTCTATCTCAACGCCATAGGCTTCGAGGGCGCGGATGTGCGGCGTGGGCACACCTTCAACCGCAACCACCTGACCATCGAGGCGGCGACTGCCGGGATGGGGGTGGCGATTGCCCGACGTACACTGCTCAACGATGAACTGGAGCGCGGCACCCTGATTGTGCCGTTTGGCCTCGCGGTACCCAATCACAAGCGTTATGTGCTGCTGTATGCGCCGGGCGCGCTGAGCCATCCGGGCGTGCGCGCGGTGCACGACTGGCTGGTGGAAGAGGCGGAGATATTTCGCGGTTTGCACCCGCTGGGAGGGGGACACGGGTAAGCAGAAAGGACAGGGGAGCGAGGCGACCCAACTCCCGACATTAACAGCGCTTTTGCGCTTTGTCCGGCTTTATTTGCGAATAGATATTTATCTTTTTTAAGGGGTTGAATTGTTCTGCGCTCTGCCCAACTCTGTAAGCAAGAGGCCGCAAAAAGTACGCCCTCAGGGGCACGCGGTTCCTCTCGCGAGCTAGCTGAAATAAGGGAAGAACTATGCAAATCCAGGTCAATAGCGATAACCATATTCAAAGCAGCATCCGACTGGAGGAGTGGGTACGTACTACCATTGAGAGCACGCTCGAACGCTACGAGGAGGACCTGACCCGAGTCGAGGTTCACCTGCGGGACGAGAACGGCGACAAGCCCGGTCCCCACGATTTGCGCTGCCAACTGGAGGCGCGGCCAAAAGGCCATCAACCGATTTCCGTGACCCACAAAGCCGAATCCCTGGAACTGGCCATCGAAGGAGCGGCCACCAAGCTGGAGAATTCCCTGGAACACCTGTTCGGCCGGTTGCGCAACAAGCGCGCCGCGGCAGCGCCAAGCGCCCGCGAAGGCCAGGCCGACGCCTTGCTTGAAGAGGAATTCCTGGAAAACGAACAGGCCGCGCTCAATAGCTGACGGCTGAGTTACTGTTCAAAAACATGCGCCTGCTGCGCAGCTGATGTTTGTAGGTGCTGGACATCCAATGCAGGCCCTCATTATTGGGGGAGACACATAAAGGCCATCGCTGCGATGGCCTTTTTTTGTAGCTCAACCCAGGCTCATCCTGCTGTGTTCGCGAAAGGTCGTTGGCTGATCGGGCAAATGCGGATACCTGCGTGGCAAGGGGCTCGACAGTAGGCATTTGGAGTCGATTTCAGATCGCCTCTTGAATATGCCGCACTTCAATAATCAATATTTCCTCGGCTTTCTGGCTCAGGATGTTGCCGATTCGTAGCTTGTTCTGGCTGTCCAGATTTGCATCCCACTCATCGAGCAGGATTATCCGGGCCTTTTGATTCAGTACATGAAGGAGCTTTTGAACCTGACTTTCTCCAGTGGAAAGTGGAGCGTCGGTTTCATGAAAGCTTACGTGGTTTGGCAGCAAAATGGACTCGGCAAACTCTGACTTGATCAGTTTTAAAAAAGACGACTTTCCAGAACCATTCTTGCCTGACACGAGAAATCTTCCTTTAAGACTGGCGATTGTGCGAATGTCATCGAGCAATTGATCAATGGGGATGGTCTTTCCATTCACGGTATTGCAAATCGATATATCTTCGCGAACGACTTGTTTGTTGAGGTTCAGTGGCTCCAATGTATCGGTGAAATTCAACAGATTGCTGATTCTTTTGCAAAAGTATACGTACTTGCTGTTATACAAACTCATTGAGTGAACATTTCCGAATACCTGCAGGGACCGCGGTAAAACCGCAATGATCATCCCCCAAGGGACAGACTGGCTCAGAGGCAGTCCTTGCAGGTATATCAGAATTATTGCGACGGCTATACATATCGGCAAGCACGCGGCCAATTGCTCAAGCCTGGTGTAGTACAGGGAGGATTTAAGGAAGTCCGCGATCAATGATCTGGAAGAAGCCTCCGAGTAGCCAATCATGGATGAGTTTGCATTCAGGTAGTAATCCCAAAGCGAACTTGCACGCTTGACTACGTTGAGCCTCTTCTGTTGTATTTCTGTGGCGGAGACACTTATTCTGCTTTTCATGGCCTTTACCAGGAAGTATGAAATCAGAATGGAGCTTGCCATTAGTATGGCGATGTGGGTCCCGAGCACCCAATAAAATACATAGAGGGTGACTATGATATTGCTATACACGGAAGTCATGCCGAAATAGAGATTGACTGTGCCATCCAGCGTTGTCGGTACTTCACTGCCCAGCCAGCTCTGGACATTCTTGCGGTTTGCTTCAGACGAAAGAGGTTGATTGTGGCGAAGATGCTCGTAAACGGAGAAGATGTATTTCTCCCATAAATCAATCTTGAGCTTTGCAGAAATGAACTCTACTGCGGAACTGATCAGGTATCCCAGCAAGGCAAATGAGAAGAAAAGTATTATCCGAGTCTTTAGCAGTTGGTAGTCTTGCAGCGAAAGAGCCGCGCCAGCCATGGCAATATAATAGGTTGATATGCCCAGGGAAACTTGCTGAGAGATGATCAGCACAATGCCTGAAATGAAATACCTATTGGAGGTAAACATGCGGTGCCTCTTTAAAAACCACTGTCAGTTGCTGTGTGCAACCAACATCAGGTTTTTATAGGCTTGTTTTGTTATATGGTTATTTCTGAATGACAGGGCGCAAGTCGGAATAAACATGTCGAGCTGTTTTGTCAGCCTCGATGCCATCGCCAGCAAGTGCGTGCCTGCAGAGCGGAATGATTTGCTGTTCTGTAGGAGCCAGGCTTGCCGGCGATGAAGGCGGCGCGGTGTGTCAGGCCGGACGCTATCGCGAGCAAGCTTCGCTCCTACTGGCAGGCGGTGGCCGTGGATCAGAACGCCACGGAGGTCTGTACGTACAGGGTCCGCGGTTCGCCCACGTACTTGCCTTTGTTGTTGTCGTCGAACGAACGGGTGAAGTACTGGTGGTTGAAGATGTTCTTCACCCCGACCGCCACGCTCAGGTCCGACAGTTGCGGGCCGAAGTCGTAGGCGGCGCGGCTGCTGAACAGCATGTAGCCGGGAATCCGCCCGGTGCTGCCGTCGGCGCTTTCGGCGGAGGTGTTGGCGTTGTCGGCGAACTGGCTGCTCTGGTAGCTGCTGTCGAAGTTCAGCTTCCACGGGCCTTCGGTGTAGCCAATGCCGAGGGTGCCCTTGTGCTTGGACGAGAACGGCACGCGGTTGCCCTTGTTCGGCCCGTCCTCACGGATGGTGGCGTCGACGTAGGCGTAGGTGGCGTACAGATCGAAACCGGCCAGCGCCGGGCTCAGGCCGTCCAGCGCATAATTGACGCTGGTCTCGATGCCCTGGTGACGGGTTTCGCCACGGGCGATCACCGAGTCGTTGGTCTGGTTGCTGTCGTACTGGTTGTCGAAGTTGATCAGGAACGCGCCGATCTCCGCCCGCAGGGCGCCGTCGTCATAGCGGGTGCCCAGTTCCCAGGTGCGGGCCTTCTCCGGTTTCACTTCGCCGCTGCTCACACGGTTGGGCATCTGGCTGTACTGCACGCTGCCGAACGAACCCTCGGTGTTGGCGTAGAGGTTCCAGCTGTCGGTCAGGTGGTACATCACATTCAGCGCCGGCAGCGCGGTGTTGTAGTCGCCCTTGTATTTGACGTTGGTCAGGTTGTTGGTCTGCTGGGACTCGATCATCTCGTAGCGGATGCCCGGGGTGAGGGTCCACTTGCCGATGTCGATGCGGTCGTCGACGAAGAACGCATTGGCCTCGGTGCCGCCGCGGGTATCGCGGTCGTTGCGGCTGCTGGTGCTCGGCAGTTGTTGGTTGGCGCTGATCGGCGTGCGGTAGCGCAACTCGTGGCCGGCCTCGTTGATGTAGCGGTAGCCGATGCCCAGCTCGTGGCTGGTCGGCCCCAGGTCGAAGCCCTGGGCGAAGCGGGTTTCGATGCCGCGCACCCAGTATTCGCGCGGCGACAGCGAGAGGAAGCTGCCCTGGTCCAGGTAGCCGCTGCGCAGGGTCTTGGTGAAGAAACTGTTGACGGTGAATTCGCGACGATCTTCCTGGTAGCGATAACCGAAGTTGATCAGCGTGCGACGGCCCCAGAACTTGTCGTACGGACGGGTCGACTGATAGGGATCGGCCTTGTAGTCGGCGACGTTCAGGCCGCCGGGCATGTCGGCCTCGCCCTCGTAGTACTGGGCCATGGCGTTGAAGCTGTTGGCGTCGTCGAGCTGGTAATGGCCCTTGAGGATCAGGTCGTCGATTTGCGTGTCGCTGTGTTCGCGCCAGTCGCCGCCACGGGTGCCGGAGTACAGCAGGGCGCCGCCCAGGCCGTTGTCGGCGGTGCCGCCGGCCAGCAGGTTGCCGGTGGTCTTGAAGCCGTCGTGGCTGGAGGACGGGCTGGTCTCGGTCTGGAAGCCGCCCTTGACCGTGGGTGCATCGGGGATGGCACGGGTCACGAAGTTGACGATGCCGCCGACGTTCTGCGGCCCGTAACGCACCGCGCCACCGCCACGCACCACATCCACGGCGTCCATGTTGCCCATGCTGACCGGGGCGAAGGACAGCTGCGGCTGGCCATAGGGCGCGAAGGGCACCGGAATGCCGTCCATCAGTACCGTGGAGCGCGAGGCCAGGCGCGGGTTGAGCCCGCGAATGCCGAAGTTCAGCGCCATGTCGTGGCTGCCGGTGCCGTTGTTTTCCGGGGCGTTGACCCCGGGGATGCGGTTGAGCACGTCGCGGGCCTGGGTCGCGCCCTGGCGTTCGAATTCTTCGCGGCGGATCACATCCCGCGCACCTGGATGCTCGAAGACGTTGGTCTGCGCCGCGTCGCCCAGCCAGTCGCCGACCACGCTGGAGGCGCCCAGCTCCAGGGCCGCCGGTGCGCCCTCGGCGCTCACTGGTTGCAGGCTGAAGGCATTGGTGCCTTCGGCGCGGGCTTGCAGGCCGGTGCCCTTGAGCAGGGCATTCAGACCTTCTTCGGTGGTGTAGCTGCCTTCCAGGCCCTGGCTCTGCACGCCGCTGGTGACCTGGGAGCCGAAGGAAATCAGCACCCCGGCTTCACGGCCGAACTGGTTCAGGGCGTTTTCCAGCGACGCCGCCGCGATGTGGTAATCGCGCGTCGGGCCGTCGGCGGCCATGGCCAGCGGCAGGGCGGAAAAGCTCAGGCTAGCGCCCAGCAGCAACTGGCGCAGGGTACGGGCAAGGGGCGTAAGGCGAGTGGGGTGCTGGGGCATGGACATCGATCCTGAGAAGGTTGCAGTCAAAGGGGGCTTTCCTTCTCTGTCACGCGAGTGCTGGAAAACGGCTCACACAAAATGAAAATAATTCGCACGTCGGAAAAAAACATTGAATCGGCACTGATTGGTAGCCGCTGCCGAAGGCTGCGATCGACCCCGAAGGGGACGTGCTCTTGAGGCCCTCGAAGGTCCTTCGGGCCTTATCGCAGCCTGCGGCAGCGGCTACAGGTTCAGGCGCGGGCTTCGACCGTGACCCAATAACGGGTGAAGCGCCGGACCTTCACCGGCAGGCTGATTTCCAGCAGGTCGAGGATCCGTTCGCTGTCGTCCAGTGGGTAACTGCCGGAGATCAGCAGGTCGGCGACCCGTGGATCGCAGTTGAGCTGGCCGCGACGGTAGCGGCCCAACTCGTCGAGGAAGTCCGCCAGGCGCATATGGGCAGCCACCAGCATGCCCTTGCTCCAGGCGCCGCTGCCGGCGTCCAGCGGCCGCGGGTTGTCCCAGGCGCTGCGGGTGAAGCTCAATTGTTGCCCCTTGCTTACCTGCAATGGTGCTGCCGAGTAATCCGACGGGCTTAGGCTGACGTTGCCCTCGAACACCGCCAGTTGGGTGCGCTGGCTGAACTGGCGCAGGTTCAAACGTGCGCCTTGCGGGCGCAGCAGGCCGTGGGTGCTCTGGATCAGCAGCGGCCGGCGGTCGGCCGCTGCGGTCAGCAGGATCTCCCCGGCCAACAGCCGGATCAGCCGTTGCTGGCCATCGAAACTCACGTCCACCGCGCTGTCGGTATTGAGCTGCAGCTGGCTGCCATCGCTCAGTTGCAGCGTGCGCCGCTGGCCCACCGGGCTGCGGTAGTCGGCCATCAGCGGGGTCAGCGGATTGTGTTCGCGCAAGCCCCAGGCCGCGGCGGAACCGGCGCCGAGGATCAGCAGCAGTTTCAGCGCCTGGCGCCGGCTGGAGGACTTCGGCGCGTTGAGCGCGGCATGGGCCAGGGGCGAAGACAGGCCGCGCAGCCGCTGGTTGACCCGCTGGATATGTTCCCAGGCCCGTTGATGTTCGCTGTGGGCGTCGTGCCACTGCTGCCAGGCCAGTTGCTGGCGCGGGCTGAGCGGCCCCGCCTGCATTTCGAGCAGCCAGTGCACGGCCTGTTCGGCGACCTGGGCGCCGATGTCCGGCGGACGGGGGAGTGCAGCGTTCACAGGGCGAAGTAACAGCGCAGGGCTGCCTTGTGCAGGTGGCGCTTGACCGTGGCGATGGAAATCCCCAGTTCGCGGGCGATCTCGCCGTGTTTCAGGCCATCGACCTGGGCCAGCAGGAACGCGCGTTTCACCAGGCGCGGCAAACCGTCGAGCAACTGGTCCAGCTCCATCAGGGTCTGCAGGATGATCGCCTTGTCCTCCTCGGACGGCGCCAGCAGTTCCGGCATCTGCGCCAGCGTGTCGAGGTAGGCCCGTTCCAGGTCCTGGCGCCGGTAGTGGTTGCACAGCACCCGTTTGGCGATGGTGGTGAGGAACGCCCGCGGCTCGACGATCGACGGCGTTTCCCGGGCGCTGAGCACCCGCATGAAGGTGTCCTGGGCCAGGTCGGCGGCGCTGTCGGGGCAGCCGAGCCGACGCCGCAACCAGCAGTTCAGCCAGCTGTGATGGGCGTGATAGAGGACTTCGACGGTAGAGGAGTGAGCCAAGCCGAACGCTCCGGCAGCATGAAAATGCTTAAGAGAACAAGAATTGTTCGCATTGTAGTGGCCGGGCATGGCATTGGGCAATCAACCCGGACCGACGGAAGAGCCCTCGGTGGGTTGTGGATTTTTTGCGCATGAGAATATTTATCATTAATATTGCGCCGACTTGAGCCCGCGTGAGGTATTTGCCAATGCCGGGCTGTCCTGGTTTCAAGGTCGAAACATGAAAAGCAAAGTTGCTGCGATCCCTTTTTCCTATCGTCTGGCCGTGACTTCACGGGTGCTGGCCGCGGTGTTCGGCGGGTACCTGCTGGCGGCGTTGTCCAGCATTTGCATGACCCTGCTGCTCCCTGTGTCCCGCGCCGATGCGGTATTCGGCGGCATGATGGCGTCCTTCCTGTTCTACCTGGTGGCGGTGCTCTGGTGCTTCGCCTGCCGCACGGCCTGGCAGGCCTGGTTCGGGTTGCTGCTGCCGGCGCTGGTGTTGGCGGCGATTTCTGCGTTGGCGTATTGGATGAATCTCTCATGAAGGAGGGATTTCGCCAGTCCATGGCCTGGTTGCACACTTGGGTCGGACTGGTATTCGGCTGGCTGCTGCTGGCGATTTTCCTGACCGGCACCCTGGCCTACTTCAAGGATGAAATCAGCCATTGGATGCAGCCCGAAGTGCCGTCGCGCTCGGTCAGCAACGAGACCAGCCTGATCCTCGCCCAGAGCTACTTGCAGCAGCACGCCCAGGGTGCCTCGCGCTGGTTCATCAACCTGCCCGATGCCCGCGAGCCGGTGTTGTCGGTGATGTGGCAATTTCCGGGCAAGCCCGGCGAGCGCGGCGCCTTTACCCAGAAACTGCTGGACCCGGCCACCGGCGCCGAGCTGCAGGCCCGCGATACCCGCGGCGGCGAATTCTTCTACCGTTTCCATTTCCAGTTGCAGATGCCCTATCCCTGGGGCCGCTGGCTGTCCACCGCGGCGGCCATGCTGATGTTCGTTGCCTTGATCAGCGGCATCATCATCCATAAGAAAATCTTCAAGGACTTCTTCACCTTCCGCCCTCGCAAGGGCCAGCGCTCCTGGCTCGACGGGCACAACGCGGTGGGTGTGCTGGTATTGCCGTTCCACCTGATGATCACCTACAGCAGCCTGGTGATCTTCATGTCGATGGTCATGCCGGCGAGCATCCTGGCCACCTACGGCGAAGACAGCCGGGCACTGTTCAATGAGGCGTTTCCCGCCACCAACAACGCACCGGCCGCGGGCCGGACGGCGCCGCTGGTGCAGCTCGAACCGCTGTTGCAGCAGGCCCGCGAGCAGTGGCCGGGCGGCCGCGTGGGGCGTATCACGGTGAACAATCCAGGGGATGCCAATGCCTCGGTGAATGTCATGCGCCACGGTGGCGACCAGGTGGTTCGCGATTTTGGCAGTGCGGTTTCGTTCGACGGCGTCAGTGGCAAGCTGCTGCAGGTTGCCCCGCCGCAGTCGCCGATCGTCGCTATCCGAGGCGGTTTCTACGGGCTGCACATGGGCCTCTTCGCCGGGCCGCTGTTGCGCTGGCTGTACTTTATCTGCGGCCTGGCCGCCACCGCGATGATCGGTACCGGGCTGGTGATCTGGCTCGGCAAGCGCCAGCTCAAGCATGCCAAGAGCGGCGTGACGCCCTTCGAGTTGCGGCTGGTGGAAGTGCTGAACATCGCCAGCATGTCCGGCCTGGTGCTGGCCGTCGCCGCCTTCTTCTGGGCCAACCGCCTGTTGCCGGTGAGCCTCGCCGGGCGGGCGGACTGGGAAGTGAACAGCTTCTTTATCGTCTGGGGTCTGAGCCTGCTGCACGCCGCGCTGCGTCGCGGGCGCAAGGCCTGGGTCGAGCAGTTGGGCCTGGCGGCGTTGCTGCTGGCCAGTGTGCCGCTGCTTGATGCGCTGACGGTGCCCGATGTGCTGGATGGTTTTCTGGTACACGGCGACTGGGTCCGGGCCGGGTTCGACCTGACCTGCCTGGCGGCGGGGCTGTTCCTGGCCTGGGCGGCCTGGAAGATGTCGCGTCCTGCCTATCCCACCGCAGCCGCCCGCTCGCGACGGGCCGCCCTTGAAACCGAGGTGAATTGAATGCTCCTGGCGCTGCTGTTGTGTTACCCCGGTTTTGCCGGGTTGTGCCTGTCGATGGACCGTCACCACGCCGAACTCCTGGGCTACAAACCCACGGCCCGGCGCCGCAGTGGCCTGCGCCTCGGCGGCTGGTTGCTGCTGGCGGGTTCGCTGTGGGCGGCGATCGCGGCGGCTGGCTGGGCTTTCGGCCTGGTGCAGTGGTGCGCGGCCCTGATGCTCAGCGCCTTGTCGCTGGTGCTGTTGTTGCCCTATCAGCCGCGCCTGGCGCTGCTGGCGGCCGGGCTGGGGTTGCTGGTCAGTCCGCTGGCCGCGTTGGCGCAATGAGCGCTGCGCAACGCCCAGCCTGAGGCGCCGGCTGCGATTGTTCGTTGACACGGGCCCCTCGCCAATCGTTATCTGGGCGCCCGCCGCAGCCGCAAGGCTGTCGGCGGTGGGTTCGAGGTCATCAAGGAAATACCTTTCTCATGGGTTCAGTACATCGTTTTTACACTCGCGGGCTGGGGTTGTTCCTGGCCTTGTCGCTGGCGGCTTGCGCCAGCCATCCCGGCGCCCGGTACGCTGCCAACCTGGATCAGGTCCTCGCCGACCCGGCGCTCCAGGGCGCCACGGTATCGCTGACGGTGCGCGATGCCGAGAGCGGTGCGGCCTTGTATCAGCACAACCCCGACAGCCGCCTGATCCCGGCTTCGAGCCTCAAGCTGCTGACCACCGCCGCCGCGCTGGACATCCTCGGCCCCGACTACCGTTTCGCCACCGCGGTGCTGGGCGACGGTGCGCAACAGGGCGAGCGGCTGCACGGCAATCTTTACCTGCGCGGCTCCGGCGACCCGAGCATGCAGGCCAAGGATTATCAGGAGTTGGCGGCGGCGGTGGCGCGTACCGGCATTCGTCAGGTCGCGGGTGACCTGGTGCTCGACGACACCGCCTTCGACGATCAACGACTCGGTGTCGATTGGGCCAGCGACGATGAAAGCCTGTATTACGCGGCGCAGATTTCCGCGCTCAATATTTCTCCCAACGACGACTTCGACGCCGGCAGCGTACTGGTTGCGGTAACCGCACCGACGGTGCCGGGAGCGCCGCTGGCGGTTCGCGTCAGCCCGGAAAACCGGCTGATGAGCTTGCGCAATCAGGGCCGGGTCGGGACGGCGGACAGCCTGCAGGTCGGCCGTGAGCATGGCAGCAATCTGCTGCTGGTCAGTGGCGCCTTGCCGCCGGGGCAGTCGCGGCGCAATTGGGTCAGCGTGTGGGAACCGACCCGCCTGGTGGCGGACGTGTTCCAACAAGCGCTGGCCGAGCAGGGCGTGACGGTGCTGGGCCAGGTGCGCCTCGGCCAGCCCACGGCGCCCGCCGCCCGGGTGCTGGCCAGCCACTCGTCGATGCCGCTGGCGGGCCTGATCACGCCCTTGCTCAAGCTGTCGAACAACAACATGTCCGAGGTGCTGCTCAAGGCCATGGGCCGCAAGACCGCCAATGCCGGCACCGCCGCTGCCGGGGTGGCGGCCATCGAAGGCTTCCTGCGGCGCCAGGGCCTGAGCCCGCAAGGGTTGGTGCAGGTGGACGGTTCCGGGCTGTCGCGGCGCAACCAGATTTCCAGCCAGAGCCTCAGCGACCTGTTGCTGGTGGCGCGCAAGCAGCCTTGGTTCGCCACCTGGTACGCGGCGCTGCCGGTGGCTGGCGATGCCCAGCGCATGACCGGCGGCACCCTGCGTTATCGCCTGCAAGGCACCGGGGCTGTGGATAACCTGCACGCCAAGACCGGCTCGATGCAGGGCGTGTCGTCGCTGTCCGGGTATCTGCGCGCGGCCGATGGTCGCCGGTTGGTGCTGGTGATGCTGTCGAACAACTACCGTGCCGACGGCGCGCAGATCAAGGCCCTGGAAGACCGGGTGACGCGGGTGTTGTTGCAGTAAAAGCCTGGAACGACGGAGGGTAATCGATACACCGTCTTCGCGGGCAAGCCTCGCTCCTACAGGCGCTGCGTTCGTAGGAGCGAGGCTTGCCCGCGAAAAGGTGCGACGCTGTACGCCTGCCGATCACTCGCCGTCAGCCGAGAAACGCCTGGCGATATTCCCCGGGCGTGCCGCCCAGGGCCTGGCGAAAGCGGTTGGTGAAGTGGCTGGCGCTGGCGAAGCCGCAGGCCAGGGCAATCTCGCCCAGGGGCAGGCAGGTGCCGCGCAGCAGGTCGCGGGCATGTTTCAGGCGTCGCGCCAGCAGGTATTGATGGGGCGGCAGGCCGAAGCTTGCGCGGAACATCCGCGCGAAGTGGTATTCCGACAAGGCGCAGCGCGCGGCCAGTTGCCCGAGGCTGATCGGCTCGGCCAGCTGGCTGTCGATGTATTCCACCAGTTGCCGGCGCTGGTGCGCCGCCAGCCCGCCCTTGAGGCGCAGGCCCTGGCGCTGGCCGACCTGGGTCAGCAGGGCGTGGCTGAGCATCTCGTGGGCCAGGCTGCTGGTCAGCAGGCGCTCGCCGGGCTCGTCCCAGTTCAGCTGGATCAGTTGCCGAAAGCGCCTGGCCTGCTGTGGGTCGTCGAGGAAGGTGGTTTCCTGCAATTGCAGCTCGCGGGGTTCGCGGTCCAGCAGGGTCACGCAGCCCAGGGCAAATTGTTCCGGGCTGAAATACAGGTGGGCCAGGCGGATCCCGCCATTGATCACCCAGGCAGACTGGTGCTCGGCGGGCAGGATGCACAGCTTGTCCGGGCCGCCCTTGGTCCCCGGCTGGCCGCGGCGAAAGGTCCCGGTGCCGCCGGCGATGTAGCACGACAGGGTGTGATGGCTCGGCGCTTCGTAGTCCTGGGCGTCGTGATGGTTGCTCCACAAGGCTGCGGCCAGGCCGTCACCGAGCTCGGCGCTGTGCTCCAGGCGAGCATTGGGCGAGCGGTTCAGGGCTTGAAAGACTTGCAGGGTTTCCAGTGCGGGCATGGCGGTCAGGTCTGAAATTGAACGGCATTCTGTAGCCGCTGCCGATAGGCTGCGATAAGGCCGAAGGCCTTCAGCGATCTCAAGGGCACGTCTCCTGCGGAGCCGATCGCAGCCTGTCGGCAGCGGCTACATGGCTCTGCATCCTACTCCGTGGGCGGCGCGCTGCCAGCCCGGCAACCGACAAAAGCGCAAGTTTATGCAAGCGCCCGGGCAGGCAATGGCCTGAGACTGGGTTGCCCTGCACAGGAGTCTCGCGCCATGAACCTCACGCTTTATCTGCTCACCGTCCTGATCTGGGGCACCACCTGGATTGCCCTCAAGTGGCAGTTGGGGGTGGTGGCGATTCCGGTGTCCATCGTCTATCGCTTCGCCCTGGCGGCCCTGGTGCTGTTCGTCATGCTGCTGCTCAGCCGCAAGCTGCAGGTGATGAACCGCCGCGGGCACCTGATCTGCCTGGCCCAGGGGCTGTGCCTGTTCTGTATCAACTTCATGTGCTTCCTGCACGCCAGCCAGTGGATTCCCAGCGGCCTGGTGGCGGTGGTGTTTTCCACGGCGACCCTGTGGAACGCCCTGAATGCCCGGGTGTTCTTCGCCCAGAAGATCGCCCGCAACGTACTGCTGGGCGGGGCGTTGGGGCTGCTGGGGCTGGGCCTGCTGTTCTGGACGGAACTGGCGGGGCATAGCGCCAGCCCGCAAACCCTGCTCGGCCTGGGCCTGGCGCTGTTGGGCACCTTGTGTTTCTCGGCGGGCAACATGCTGTCCAGCCTGCAGCAGAAAGCCGGCCTCAGGCCGCTGACCACCAACGCCTGGGGCATGGCCTATGGCGCGGCGATGCTGGCGGGCTATTGCCTGGTCAAGGGCATCCCTTTCGATATGGAGTGGAACGCGCGCTACATCGGCTCCTTGCTGTATCTGGTGATCCCGGGATCGGTGATCGGCTTCACCGCCTATCTGACCCTGGTCGGCCGCATGGGCCCGGAGCGGGCGGCCTACTGCACCGTGCTGTTCCCGGTGGTGGCGCTGAATGTCTCGGCCTTCGCCGAAGGTTACCAGTGGACCGCCCCGGCGCTGGCCGGGCTGGTCCTGGTGATGCTGGGCAACGTGCTGGTGTTCCGCAAGCCCAGACTTGTGCCTGCATCTGCATCCGGATTTGAATCTGAATCTGTAGCCGCTGCCGAGCCTGCGAGGCTGCGAACGGCGGCGCAGCCGTCGCAAAACCAGGCGACCTGATTCTGCAGGTCTATCGCTGAAGGTCCTGCGGACCTTTTCGCAGCCTCGCAAGCTCGGCAGCGGCTACAGGGCGTGTGGGCGGCAGGGCTTCTGTAGAAGCGAAGCTTGCTCGCGATGGCGGCACCTCAGGCACAGCGCGTGGTTCCTGGAGCGGGCAAGCGAGCGTCGGCCGGCCGCTCCTACAGAGGACAGCGCGGGTTTCAGCCTTTCCACACCTGCGGGTTGACCAGGTCTTGCGGACGCTCGCCGAGCAGGGCGCTGCGCAGGTTGGCCAGGGCGCGGTTGGCCATGGCGTCGCGGGTTTCATGGGTGGCCGAGCCGATGTGCGGCAGGGTCACGGCGTTTTTCAGCTGGAACAGCGGCGACTCGGCCAGCGGTTCCTTCTCGTAGACGTCCAGGCCGGCGCCGCGAATCGTGCCGTTCTGCAGGGCTTCGATCAGCGCCGGCTCGTCCACCACCGGGCCGCGGGAGATGTTCACCAGGATCGCGCCCGGCTTCATCAGCGCCAGTTCGCGGTGGCTGATCAGGTGCTTGGTCTTTTCACTCAACGGCACCACCAGGCAGACGAAATCCGCTTCGGCCAGCAATTGCTCGAGGCTACGCAACTGCGCGCCCAGCTCCTGTTCCAGCGCGGGCTTGCGGCTGTTGCCGCTGTAGATCACCGGCATGTTGAAGCCCAGGCGACCGCGTCGGGCGATGGCCGCGCCGATGTTGCCCATGCCGACAATCCCCAGGGTCTTGCCATGCACATCGCAACCGAACAGCGGTGCGCCGACGCTGGCCTGCCATTGCCCGGCCTTGGTCCAGGCGTCCAGTTCGGCGACGCGCCGGGCGCTGCTCATCAGCAGGGCGAAGGCCAGGTCGGCGGTGCTTTCGGTGAGCACGTCCGGGGTGTTGGTGAGCATGATCCCGCGTTCGTTGAAGTAGGCCAGGTCATAGTTGTCATAGCCCACCGAGACGCTGGAGACCACTTCCAGCCGGCTGGCGTTTTCCAGCTGCGCGCGGCCCAGCTTGCGACCGACGCCGATCAGGCCGTGGGCGTGGGGCAGGGCTTCGTTGAATTGCGCGCCGATATCGCCCTGCTTGGGGTTGGGCACTATCACCTCGAAGTCCTGGCGCAGGCGCTCGATCATGTCCGGGGTGATGCGGCTGAAGGCAAGTACGGTCTTTTTCATCGCGGGAAAGCTCGTCAGGCAGAGGAGAATGCCAAGCAAGCTAACATTCCCCACGGGCTTTTTGTAGCAGCTGCGCAGGCGGTCAGGGCCGGATGATTCTGCGAATGTAGCCGCTGCCGCAGGCTGCGATCGGCTCCGCAGGAGACGTGCTTTTGAGATCGCCGAAGGCCTTCGGCCTTATCGCAGCCTGCGGCAGCGGCTACAGGGATGGGGGAAGCATGACAAAGCCCCGAAGGGCTTGGCTCATGGGGCCAGGCGCACGCCGCTGAGTCCGCCGCTCAGTTCATAGGCCGTCAGCTCCGCCTGATGGGCGGCGAGAATCTCCGGCAGGGTGTTGCGCAGGTACTCGACCCAGGTCTTGATCTTGGCGTCCAGGTACTGGCGCGACGGATAGATGGCGTACAGGTTCAGCTCCTGGGAGCGGTACTTGGGCATGACCCGCACCAGGGTACCGTTGCGCAGGCCCTCGATGGCCGCGTACACCGGCAGCACGCCCAGGCCCATGCCGCTGGTGATCGCGGTTTTCAGCGCGTCGGCGGAGTTCACCAGGAACGGCGAGCCGTTGAGGGTGACCCCTTCCTGGCCCTCGGGGCCGTCGAACAGCCATTTGTCCAGGGCGATCACCGGGCTCACCAGGCGCAGGCAGGCATGGTTCGACAGGTCGCTGGGGCTGCTCGGGCAGCCATTGGCTTTCACGTAGGCCGGCGAGGCGCAGACGATGCTGTAGGTGATGCCCAGGCGTTGGGAGACGAAACCCGAGTCCGGCAGCTCGCTGGCCAGCACGATGGACACGTCGTAACCCTCGTCCAGCAGGTCCGGCACGCGGTTGGCCAGGGTCAGGTCGAAGGTCACGTCCGGGTGCGACTTGCGGTACCGGGCGATGGCGTCGATCACATAGTGCTGGCCGATGCCGGTCATGGTGTGCACTTTCAACTGCCCGGACGGCCGCGCGTGGGCATCGCTGGCCTCGGCCTCGGCTTCTTCGACATAGGCCAGGATCTGTTCGCAGCGCAGCAGGTAGCGCTTGCCGGCCTCCGTGAGCGCGATGCGGCGAGTGGTGCGGTTGAGCAAGCGGGTTTGCAGATGGGCCTCCAGATTGGAGACCGCGCGCGAGACATTCGCCGTGGTGGTGTCGAGCTGGACGGCGGCGGCGGTGAAGCTGCCGGCTTCGGCGACACAGCTGAAGGCACGCATGTTTTGCAAAGTGTCCATGGGGTGCTCTCTGGGGAGATGGCAAATTGTGACACGAAGTAACAGATTGTTGGCTATTGCACCAAGGGATTATCGCGCGAACGGTAATAAAGATTCACAGGAATCCCAGCTTATCGCCGTAAAGCCCGCCGCCTAGAATTGCGCCGATCTGTAGGGGCCGGCTGCCGGAGCCCGTGCAATGCGGTGGGTCAGTGACATCGTCTCGCGAGCAAGCTCGCTCCTACAGGGATCCGCCTTCTCCCTATTTCAGGAATTCGCAGCAGTGCCGCGTCGCATCAGCAGAGAGCTGAAGACTCTCAGTGTTTGGGCTTTATCGTTAGCAATCAGCGGCTGCATCGGAACCGGGGGCATTGCCCCACAGGGCAAGTCACTACCGGCCAATACACTGGCCACCGACGAGGCGATCCAGAGCGCCGCGCGCGACGCCCGCTGGCCCGCCGCCCAATGGTGGCAGGCCTATGGCGATGCGCAGTTGAACCACTGGGTGAGCCTGGCCGTGCAGGGCAGCCCGAGCATGGCCATGGCCGCCGCCCGGGTGCGCCAGGCGCGTGCCATGGCCGGCATCGCCGAGTCGGCCGAGTCGCTGCAGATCAAGGGCGACGCCACCCTCAAGCGCCACAACTGGCCCACCGATCAGTTCTACGGCCCGGGCGAACTGGCCAACAGCACCACCTGGGACAACAACGCCGCGCTCGGCTTCAGCTACGCCCTCGACCTCTGGGGCCGGGAAAGCAATGCCAGCGAGCGTGCCGTGGACCTGGCGCACATGAGCGCCGCCGAGGCGCGCCTGGCCCAGCTGGAACTGCAGAACAATGTCGTGCGCGCCTATATCCAGCTGTCGCTGCAATACGCCCAGCGCGACATCGTCCTGGCCACCCTGAAGCAGCAGGAACAGATCCTCGAACTGGCGCAAAAGCGCCTGGCCGGTGGCATCGGCACCCACTTCGAAGTCAGCCAGGCGCAGACTCCGCTGCCGGAAACCCATCGCCAGCTGGACGCCCTGGACGAAGAAATCGCCCTGGGCCGCAACCAGATCGCCGCCCTGGCCGGCAAGGGACCGGGGGCGGGCGCGCAGTTGCAACGGCCGAGCCTGTCCCTGGCTGCGCCACTGAAACTGCCGTCGGCCCTGCCCGCCGAACTGCTCGGCCAGCGCCCGGACGTGGTCGCCAGCCGTTGGCAGGTGGCGGCCCAGGCCCGCGGCATCGATGTCGCCCACGCCGGCTTCTACCCCAACGTCGACCTGGTGGGCAGCCTCGGCTACATGGCCACCGGTGGCGGGGCGCTGGAGTTCCTCACCGGCAAGAAGCTCAACTACAACGTCGGTCCGGCCATCAGCCTGCCGATCTTCGACGGCGGCCGCCTGCGCGCCGAACTGGGCGAGGCCGCGGCCGGTTATGACATCGCCGTGGCCCACTACAACCAGACCCTGGTCAACGCCCTGAAGAACATCTCCGACCAGATGATCCGCCGCGAGTCCATGGACAAGCAGGCCGAGTTCGCCGCCGAGTCGGTGGCGTCGGCGCAGAAGACCTACGACATCGCCATGGTCGCCTTCCAGCGTGGCCTCACCGACTACCTCAATGTGCTCAATGCCCAGGGCATGCTGTTCCGCCAGCAGCAGATCCAGCAGCAGGTCCAGGCCGCTCGCCTGAGCGCCCATGCCGAGCTGGTGACGGCCCTGGGCGGCGGCCTGGAGGCGGGGCGCGATGTGCCCGAGGACAGCCGGACCCAACCGAGCAAGACTCCGGTGGCGCTGGCCATCTTTGACCATTAAAAGCTGACCATTAAAAGCCGACCACCAAGTGCTGATCACCGAGTAAGCCCCCATGACTCCCTTGCCTGCTCCCTTGCGCTGGCTGTACTCCCTTGAATGGCGCCGGGGTTTCTTCGACTGGGCACGCAGCGACGGCGTGACCTGGGTCTATATCTTCAAGGTCCTGGCCGCCGCGTTCCTCACCCTGTGGCTGGCCATGCGCCTGGAGCTGCCGCAACCGCGCACGGCGATGATCACCGTGTTCATCGTCATGCAGCCGCAGAGCGGCCAGGTGTTCGCCAAGAGCTTCTATCGGTTTCTCGGCACCCTGGCCGGGTCGGCGGTGATGGTGGCGCTGATCGCCCTGTTCGCCCAGAACACCGAACTGTTCCTCGGTTCGCTGGCGATCTGGGTCGGCATCTGCTCGGCCGGCGCCGCGCGTTATCGCAACTTCCGCGCCTACGGTTTCGTGCTGGCCGGCTACACCGCGGCGATGGTCGGCTTGCCGGCCCTGGCCCATCCGGACGGGGCCTTTATGGCGGCGGTATGGCGGGTGCTGGAAATCTCCCTGGGGATTCTCTGCTCGACCCTGGTCAGCGCCGCGATCCTGCCGCAGACCGCCAGCGCGGCGATGCGCAACGCCTTGTACCAGCGCTTCGGGGTGTTCGCCCTGTTCGTCACCGACGGTTTGCGCGGCCGCAGCCAGCGCGACGCGTTCGAGAGCGGCAACGTGCGTTTCATCGCCGAAGCGGTGGGCCTGGAAGGCCTGCGCAGCGTCACCGTCTTCGAAGACCCGCACATGCGTCGGCGCAACGGTCGCCTGAGCCGTTTGAACAGCGAGTTCATGGGCATCACCACCCGTTTCAACGCCCTGCACCAATTGCTCGAACGCTTGCGCGGCAGCGCCGCCGAGTATGTGCTGGCGGCGACCAAACCGGGGTTGCAGGACCTCGCCGAACTGCTGGACGGCTTCTCCGGCCGTGCCCTGACCAGCCCCGATGCCGCGCGCCTGGCCGAGCAGTTGGCGAGCTACAAGGCCGAGCTGCCGGCGCGGGTGCGCGGCATGCGCGCGCTGTTCCAGGAACATGAGCCGAGTGATGCCGAGCAGCTGGATTTCCACACTGCCTATGAACTGCTCTATCGCTTTGTCGACGAACTGCACAGCTATGCCCAGACCCACGCGTCCCTGGCCGAACACAGCCATGAACGCGAGCGCTGGGACGAGCCCTTCACCCCGCAGACCAACTGGCTGGCCTCGGCCGCCTCGGGCATCCGCGCCTCGTTCATCCTGATTGTGCTCGGCAGCTACTGGGTCGCCACCGCCTGGCCCAGCGGCGCCACCATGACCTTGATCGCGGCGGCTACCGTCGGCCTCTCGGCCGCCACGCCGAACCCGAAACGCATGGCCTTCCAGATGGCCTGCGGCACCTTGATCGGGGCCGTGGTCGGCTTCGTCGAGATGTTCTTCGTGTTCCCCTGGATCGACGGTTTTCCACTGCTGTGCGTGATGCTGGCGCCGGTGATCGTGCTCGGTTCGTTCCTCGCTTCCCGCCCGCAGTACGCTGGGGTCGGCCTGGGGCTGCTGATCTTCTTCAGCACCGGTTCGGTGCCGGACAACCTGACCGTCTACAACCCCTACGCCTTCATCAACGACTACATCGCCATGGTCATGGGCATGCTGGTCTGCGCCGCCGCCGGGGCGATCATCCTGCCGCCCAACAGCCGCTGGCTATGGCGCCGTCTGGAGCAGGACCTGCGTGGCCAGGTGGTGTACGCCATCAGCGGCAAGCTCAAGGGCCTGGCGTCGAGCTTCGAAAGCCGCACCCGCGACCTGCTGCACCAGGCCTATGGCCTGGCGGCGGGGCAGCCGCAGGTGCAGCGCGAGCTGCTGCGCTGGATGTTCGTGGTGCTGGAGGTGGGCCACGCGATCATCGAACTGCGCAAGGAGCAGGCGATCCTCCCGGTGCACCCGGCCTATGCCGAACCCCAGCCGTGGCGCCAGGCGATCCGGGTCATGGGCCGTTCGCTGGTACGGCTGTTCCTGCAACCGGGCCAGAGCAACCTTGCGCGCGCGCTGGTCGCGGTCGATCACGCGATCGGCCGGGTCCAGGCCAGCGACGAACCCTTCGCCCCGCACTTCGATACCTCGGTCTTGCGCCGGGTGAAGAGCTACCTGCACTTCATCCGCAGCTCATTGCTCGACCCGCAATCGCCGCTGGCCGCCTACGCCGCACAGCCCGTACAGGCCCCGACCCAAGGACTTGAACATGCCTCGTGAAATCGCCTTCCACGGCGTGTACATGCCGACCATGACCCTGATGTTCTTCATTGCCGCGGCCCTGGCCTGGGCCCTGGACCGCTTCATCTCGGGTTATGACCTGTACCGTTTTTTCTGGCACCCGGCGCTGCTGCGCCTGAGCCTGTTCTGCTGTCTGTTCGGCGCCATGGCGCTGACTGTCTACCGTTGAGAGTCCTTTGATGAAAAAGTTTTTCAGCCTGCTCGCGACCCTGCTGGTGCTGGCCCTGGCCCTGTGGATCGGCCGCACCCTGTGGGTGCATTACATGAACACGCCGTGGACCCGCGACGGCCGGGTGCGCGCCGACATCATCAACGTCGCCGCCGACGTCACCGGGGAAGTGGTGGACGTGCCGGTGCGCGACAACCAGCTGGTGCAAAAGGGCGACCTGCTGATGCAGATCGACCCCGAGCACTACCGGATCGCGGTCAAGCAGGCGCAGTCGCTGGTGGCTTCGAGAAAGGCCACCTGGGAGATGCGCAAGGTCAACGCCCACCGCCGCGCCGACCTGGACAATCTGGTGATCTCCAAGGAGAACCGCGACGACGCCAGCAACATCGCCGACTCGGCCCTGGCCGACTACCAGCAGGCCCAGGCGCAACTGGAGGCCGCCGAGCTCAACCTCAAGCGCACCCAGGTACGCGCCGCGGTCGATGGCTACGTGACCAACCTCAACGTGCACCGCGGCGATTACGCGCGCATCGGCGAACCGAAGATGGCGGTGGTCGACAGGCATTCGTTCTGGGTCTACGGCTTCTTCGAGGAAACCAAGCTGCCCCATGTGCGCGTCGGCGATAAGGCCGAGATGCAACTGATGAGCGGCGAGGTGCTCAAGGGCCATGTGGAGAGTATTTCCCGCGGCATCTACGACCGCGACAACCCGGAAAGCCGCGAGCTGATCGCCGACGTCAACCCGACCTTCAACTGGGTGCGCTTGGCTCAGCGCGTGCCGGTGCGCATCCATATCGACGAGGTACCGGAAGGCGTGCTGCTGGCGGCGGGGATTACCTGCACGGTGGTGGTGAAGGAGGGTGGGGATGCGCAGTGATCGGGCCGCTGCCGGGCGTGCCTGGGCGGCATCTCTGGCGAGCCGGCTCCCGCGACATATTGCGGGAGCCGGTGGGCGACCAGGCGCTATCGAGCTGGAGAGCGAGGGTTACTTGTAGCTTTTCTGCATGATCGCCAGGGACTTCTTCGCCGTAGCCTCCAAACCGTCGTCAACGTGGTTGATGGCGACCACCAGCTTCGGGTTCTGCAGCACGTCGACACCGGGGTAACGCTGCTGGGCCAGTCGCGAGACGATGATGTACTGGGTCACCGCGTAATGCAGTTTGAACTTGCCGCTGTCCCGGGCCTTGGCGATGGCCGCTTTGACAAAGGCCTGGCGCTCGGCCGTCGTCATGCCCTTGAACAGGTCGGGGATATCGAAATGGATCTCGGCCGAGAAAATGGCCACCTCCTCAGCTCGCGCCTCGTCGTACATCACCTGCTTGCTGGTCACGCGCGCCTTCAGCTCGCTGAAGCGTTGTTCGCCTTCGGCCAGTTGCTCCGGGCTCATCTTGCCTTTCAAGGCATCCAGCTGGCTGGTGTCTTCGGTGTTATCGATGACCTTCAGCCAGGCATAGGCCTTCACCAGGTTGCCAGACTCTTCGGCTGCGTCGGCCAGGCTCTGCTGCGGCTCCGGGTTGCCGTGCAGCGCCGAGCGCTCCAGCCAGCGCACCGCCAGCTGCCGGTCCTGGGGGATGTCCTTGTCGCCGAACCAGTAGGTGGCGTACATGCCGTACTCGGCGCACCAATCGTTCTGCGACGCCGAGTAGGCGATGTAGTTGAAGGACTCGCGGTCGCGCTCGGCCTTGGGTCTGTCCGTTTCCTGATCGGTGCTGGTGGACAGGTAGCAGAACGCCCGGGTGTAGTTCGGCGCGGCCATGGCGAAGCAGCTCTTGGCGTTCGTGTAGTCCTCGGCCTCGTAGAGTTTGTAACCGGCGCCGTACAGCACATCGGCGTCCATGGCCGGGTTGCAGTACTCGTTGGCGCTGACCTTGGGCAAGACGCTTTCCAGCGTCAGCTTGGGCAGGGTGTCATTCAGTTCGGGGACTTTCGGCTCGGTTTTTTCTGGAGCCGTGGTGGCGCAAGCCGCCAGCAAGACAGCCAATGCCAGTGGCAGCACGTTGAACAATTTCAATGGATATTCCCTGATCTGCGATTGAATGAAGAGGCGCATGGAGTGCAGCAGGGGCAGGACGGGAGAGGGGGAGCTTGAGCAGTTCCGTGCTTCAGTGTCGACGCCAGCGATTCCATGCTGTGTTGAGCGCAAGCGCTCAAGAGGCGCGCATTCTACTGGGATTGCGAGGGGGCACAACCTCAGCATGAAGCTAGATTGCTGGAGGAGCGGCCGGGGCCCTTCGTCGGCAAGCCGGCGCCTAAAAACAGTGGCATACATAGGCCCCTATAGGTAGGCGCGGCCGGGCGGCGTTCCATGTGCCGACGAAGGCGCGGTTACAGGGCTGCCTGGCCGAGGATCACGTCGGCTTTCTTCACGGCATCCGCCACTTCCAGCTCTTTATCGCTGAGCAGTTCCACGATCTGCGGGTTCTGCAGCACATCGACGCCGGCCTGCTTCAATTGCGCCTGCCGCGCGATGATCACATAAGCGTACAGCTGGCCACGGGTGCTGAACTCGGGACGGGTGCTCACCGTGGCCACGGCCTGCTCCATGAGGGCATGACGCTCGGCCACCGAGAGGCCCTTGAAGGTCTCGGGGTATTCCATATGGATGTTCGCCGAGTACACCGCGATGTTCTCCTCGCGGGCTTCCTTGCGCACCGCGTCCTTGCTGGTGACGTGCTTGCCCAGTTGCTCGAAACCTTGTTCGCCTTCGCTGATTTGCTGCGGGTTCATCCGTTGTTTCAAGGCGTCGATCTGTGCGCTGTCATCCAGGACCCTGGCCCAGCTGTAGGCCAGCGGCAGATTGTTCTTGTTGCTGTGCAGGCGCACCAGGGTCTGTTGCGCGTCCGCATCGCCATGGCGCGCGGAGCGCTCCAGCCAGCGCAGGCCGAGGTCGCTGTCCGGGGTCTGCCCGCGCATGCCGTAGGTGAAGTTCTGGAACATGCCGAACTCGGCGCAGGAGTCGTTCTTCACTGCGGAATAGGCCATGTAGCCGAAGGCTTCGCGGTCGCGCTCGGCGCTGTCCTTGCTGCTGTCCTGTTCCGCGATGCTCGCCAGGTAGCACAGGGCCCGGTCGTGGGTGGGGGCGGCCATGATCAGGCAACTGCGCGCCTGCTCGGGTTTGTCGTCGTTGTACAGCTGGTAGCCGATGCCATACAGCAGATCGCTGTCCAGCTTGGGGTTGCAGTACTCGTTGGCGACGGCTGGCGGCAACAGCTCCTTGAGGCTGAGCTGGGGCAGGGTGGCGTTCAGCTCCTCGTCTGGCGATGGCGCGCAGCCGATAAGCGCGGTGGCCAGTACCAGCGGCAGCAAGTGTTGAGGTTTCAATGGATATTCCCTGATCGACGATTGAGTGACGGCGAGCATGGAAGAGGGGGGAGTTTCAGCGGTTCGCCAGCGATCCATGCGGCCTGATCGAGGCCCTGGGAGCCTCGAGTGCGCGCATTCTACTGGGATTGGGAGGGGGTACAACCTAGGCGACTAAAAGACGTTTTCTGGAACCCGTGGGAACAGCCGGGCGACGTTCCGCTGCCGGTGATCGGCCGTTACAGTTTTGCGCCCAGGCCAAAACGCTTCATCAGCGCCTTCTCCAGCAAACCCTTGGGCAACAGGCTGGCCATCAAGGGCAACGCCCGGCTGCCATTACCGATCCGAACCAGGCGTGGCGGTTTGTCCTGCTGCACGGCTTTGAGCAGCCTGGCGGCAAATTCGCTGGTGGGCGTCGGGTGGTCCTGGGAGGCCCTGGCCCGTGCGCGGATGCCTTCGCGCAACGGCCACCAGGGCGATCGTTCGGTCAACAGCTGTTCGGCTTCGTGCCCGGCATTCTTGGCAAAGCTCGAAGCGATAGCCCCGGGCTGGACCTCCATCACCCGGATGCCGAACGGCGCCAGCTCCATGCGCAGCGCATCGCTCAAGGCATGCACCGCTGCCTTGGAGGCGCAGTAGGCACCGGCAAAAGGCGTCACCAGGACGCCCGACACACTGCCGACATTCACCACCAGCCCGCGGCTGCGGCGCAGCGCCGGGAACATGGCCCGGGTCACGCCGACCAGGGCAAACACATTGGTTTCGAACTGCCGCTGCATGGCCTCGACACCGCCATCGAGCAGCGGGCCCATGGCGCCATAACCGGCGTTGTTGATCAGCAGGTCGAGGCCGCCATATTGCTGGTTGATGCGTTCGCCCAGGGCGGTGAGCGCCGGGCCGTCGTTGACGTCCAGTTGCACCGTGTCAAAACCCGCGGCTTGCAGCATGGCCACGTCCTCGGCCCTGCGGGCGGTGGGCAGGACGGTGAAACCGGCGGCCTTGAAAACATCCGCCAGGGCGCGGCCGATGCCGCTGGAACAACCGGTGATCAGCGCAACGGGCATGGCGCGGTCCTTGTGCAAAAAGAGGGAAGGGGGGAATCAGTCGGAGAAACTGCCCTGCAAGCGCTCGGCGCGAAACTCCAGGGTTTGCGGGCGGTAGCCGGGGCGCAGCGGGGGCAGGGGCAGGCAGTCTTCCCAGTTGGCGCCGGCCTGCAACTCGCCGGGGCCGCGATAACGCGGGGCGCTGTACTGGTTGTCGGCCAGGTTCACGGTGTCACCCGGGGCGTAGGCGGCGACGCGCCAGCGCAGTTCGGTCAGCGGCACATCGTTGCCGTTGTTCATCTTCAGCAGCAGCGGGCGATCCGCCGGGCAATGCTCGGGGGCATAGCTGATGCGCAATTCCAGGCGCGCCAGTTGCTGGGCTTCGCGGTTGTCCAGCCAGACCACCCAGACCGCCACCAGACCCAGCCCGACAGCGGCGGCCATGGACACCGGCAAGGCCTTGGCGGGGTAACGGACCAGCAGCACCAGCCAGGTGATAACCAGCAGAACGCCGATGAACATGAGGTGAACCTCGGGGGGAAATAGAGCAGTCATCCTACCTAAGCGTAGGTGGGATTGGCCAACCCTGATCCCAGGACGGAGAGGGCGCAGTGGCGCGGCATTTCGGAAAGATTTTGAAAAGGATTGGGGATTGTCTGTTTTTCGAGCATTCGGCAGAGTCGGTTTTCTCGCCAGTTTCGATAGGGAAGTTGAAATGTCTGGGAAACCTGCCGCGCGCGTTGGCGATCCAACCGCCTGCCCTTTGCCTGGTCACGGTACCAATCCGATAACCAGTGGCTCGCCTGATGTCCTCTTTGACCACCTGCCCGCCGCACGGGAGGGTGACCCGACCGCTTGCGGTTCAGCATTGAACGCCAATGTCATTCCCAACGTACTGATCAACGGAAAGCCAGTCGCTGTCCTGGGTTCCCTGGGCAGTCACGGCAATGTGGTTATGGGTGGTTCGGGGACGATCATCATCGGCAACAGTGGCGGCGGTGCGGTGTCCTCCGCAGTAGCCGCACTCCCCTCCGTACCCGGATTATGTTTGAAGTGCCTGCTGCTGGCCGCTCAGCGCAATCAGACCTTTGTCCCGCTGGAAGCACTGGGGAGCAGCGCATGAGGCGTGTCGGCTCTTTATTCTGGCAGCTCTCGGAACCCTCCGGGCCGTCGTCCAGACTGCTTGCCCTTATCGATGGCGCCCGCTATCTGACGTTGAACAAACGCCTTGAAGAGGCGGGCGACAGCATCCGTTTTCACTGGCTCCTGAGCGCTGGCGCACTGGATGAAATTCGCCATGCCGGCCCGGTACTGGTTGAGTTTCCAGACTCCAGGAGCGGTTTGCACGGGGCATTCGGCAACTGGCTGATTACGCGGGACCAGCAGACGCCGATGGTCTCCTGGCTTTGGAGTGATCAGCCTTTCGACATCCTGCGCGATTATCACCAGGGCTTGTTGTTCAGCCAAATGCCGGATGGGCGCCGAGCACTGTTTCGTTACTACAGTCCCGAGGTCAGGCGTGCGCTGGACAAGGTGATATCACCCTCCCAGATCCAGCAGATCATGCGTCATGTCCAGGACTGGCTGGTCTGGCAACCCCTGCAAGGTTGCTATCTCAGCTACGGTGTCGAGCAGGTAGGGGAGCAAGCATGTTTGAGTTGAGTGCCGAGCAGCTTTCACAACTGGATGACATTCGTCAGAACGAAGTGTTTGAGCGGTTGTTACTGGAAGTACAGCAGGAGAACCCTGAGTGGTTGTCCAGAAAGGGCCTGATGCCGGCTCTACAGATGTTGAAAGACCTGCGTGAGCGTGCGTGGAGTTTTGGCATCAGGGAGCCCGAGTCCGTCGAGCATTTTTTGCGGCATGGATTGACCTTTACCGACTTTGACAAGCAGCCGGCCTTTATCGAGTTCATGAACAGGCCTGTAGCGGATAGCCCCGAACGGCGATTCGAGGATTACGAGGATATCGTGGCGTTCAGGATGAACATGCAGCACTGGCGGGATATGCAAGCCGCCGGGGAGATTCGACCATGAGTGGACTGGGGATTCTGCCAAGTACAGGGCCCATGGTTATTCGCGTGGCGCCTCGCTTGGGGCCACGTTTACCGTTCGAGATTCCAGCCCCGCCTCCCAGGCTGCCGATGCCCGCTCCTCGGCCAATGCCGATGCCGGCGCCCAGGCCCACTCAGCCACTGCCTGCGCCCAGGCCAATCCCGCAGCCCGTCCCTTTGCCGCAGACGCAACCCCAGGCAAAACCCAGGGTGGATGCGCCTCCGACGACCGCTGAGCGGACTCGGGAAGCCGAGCGCGACTGTAAGGTCAAGCGGGACAAGGACTGTGTGAAATGCCCACCTGAACAGGGAACCATGACGATACCCAATAACGGCAAAGGTCATAGTATGTCCGCCCAGTCCGCGCTCTATCAGGCGTGGGTGACTGCTTTCCCGATGCCTTACGAGTGGTGGTGGAGCAATACCTGGTGGGATGGTTTCGACAAACCGCGTTGCACCTTGCTGGAAGCCAAGGCCAATTACGCGTTCATGTTCATTCCGCTTATCGGGCTGCCGCGCCCTTGGGCCAATGTGGAGAAAACCCTGATTACTCCTGCCGAGATACATTCCCTGAAAGCCCGGCCCAGCCCGCCGGTTTCGGTTGAATGGCATTTCCTGCAAAGGGTGGTCTATGAGTATTGTGCCGAACAGTATGCGGAGAAGGGGCTCGCCAACCTGACCGCCTATTGGAACCCGATGCCGGGCACCAAGGATCATGATGAGTACATCAAGCAACGTGCAAAAGAGCAGAAAGAGTGGGATGAGTACCGCCGTGAAAATCCCGACCGTGTTTTTGAAGCCTGACTGAGGATGAGCGCTTGTTCAGAAAATTTTCATTCGTTCTGCGTTTCGACAAACAGAAGATCTCAGCGGTCTCGCATGAGGCGCAGTTGGAAAGGGCCGAGCGCTTTCTCAAAGGCCTTGGCGAGATTCATCCTCTGCTGCGGGACTGGTATCTGCAGGGCGGTTCCAGGGAGGAGTCGCTGCGCAAGCGGATCAATGACGATTTCGAGTCTCTGCGTGAAGAGGCCCGGAGCAACCATAACGACGACTTCCCCACGAAATTGCAGTTTTCCGTGTGGAATGGCCTGGATGATCCCCTGAAGGGCGGGTTGGCCTTTCATTACAACGCACACGACCTGGATTCAGTCGCCAGCATGCGCTTCGAAGATGGCGGGGCGCTTGTGGCAGCCATTCCCGATGTGAAACCGGTAGTGATCAGGGTGATTCAGCTGGCTGTTGAACTGTGGCCTGAACTTGACTGGTGTGTGCTGGCGCCAAAAGACCACTATTTGCGCACCAAGGTGTTCAAGGACCGGCAGACCGTCGGCTGGGTCGGGTTTTGTCCACACGTGTTGCGGGCTGGGGATTTTCCGAGCGCCGACCAGCTCATCGACATTCCAAAACGCGGCACGCTGATCGTGAGTTGTCCACAGGTGATGGATGAGGGCAAACGGGCTGATGTCCAGCGAGTTGCGGAGATCGATATCAAGTTGGTGGAGCTGGGGTATTTACCGCTGTTCATGAACTAGCTCGGTGGGCCTCGCCCGGGCATAAAAAAGCCCCCACCCAACCGGCTGCGGATAGGGGACGCAGTCGGCTGGACGGGGGCTTCTTGTTCTGGCTGATTACTGGGCGATGGTTTTCACCGAGATACCGCGTTCCACCGGGGTGGAGCGGCCGTAGATGTCTTCGAAGCGTTCGATGTCGTCTTCGCCCAGGTAGCTGCCCGATTGCACTTCGATGATCTCCAGCGGGATCTTGCCCGGGTTGCGCAGGCGGTGCACCGAGGCGATCGGGATGTAGGTGGACTGGTTTTCGGTGAGCAGGAACACGTTCTCGTCGCAGGTGACTTCGGCGGTGCCGCTGACCACGATCCAGTGTTCGGCGCGGTGGTGGTGCATCTGCAGGGACAGGCACGCGCCCGGCTTGACCGAGATGTGCTTGACCTGGAAGCGCCCGCCCATGTCCACCGAGTCGTAGGAGCCCCACGGACGGTAGACCTCGCAGTGGTTCTGGGTTTCGCTGCGGCCCTGTTCGTTGAGGGTGTTGACCATCTGTTTGACGCCTTGGACCTTGTCCTTGTGGGCGATCATCATGGCGTCCTTGGTTTCCACGACCACGATGTTTTCCAGGCCGATCACCGACACCAGCTTGCCGTTGCCGTGGATCATGCAGTTGCGGCTGTCCTGGATCACCACGTCGCCCTTGCTGACGTTGCCGTTGACGTCCTTTTCGTGCACGTCCCACAGCGACGACCAGCAACCCACGTCGCTCCAGCCGGCGCTCAGCGGCACTACGCAGGCGCGCTGGGTCTTTTCCATCACCGCGTAGTCGATGGAATTGTCCGGGCAGCAGGCGAAGGTGGCCGGGTCGACGTCCACGGTGTCGGCGTCCTGGGCACTGCGTTCCAGGGTCAGCAGGCAGGTGTCGTAGATGTCCGGGTCGTGCTTTTTCAGCTCTTCGAGGAAGCGGCTGGCGCGGAACAGGAACATGCCGCTGTTCCAGAAGTAGCCGCCGGCCTCGACGAACTCGGCGGCGCGCTTGACGTCGGGTTTCTCGACGAAGTGCGAGACGCGGCTCACGCCTTCCGGCAGCAGCGCATCGTTGGTCGACTTGATGTAGCCATAACCGGTTTCCGGCTTGGTCGCCGGCACGCCGAACAGCACCATCTCGCCACGCTCGGCGGCCACGGTGGCCAGGGCCAGGGCGCGTTGCAGGGCTTTCTGGTCTTCCAGCACATGGTCGGCCGGCAGCACCAGCATCAGCTCGTCGCGACCTTCGTTGACCAGCATCATCGCGGTCAGGGCCACGGCCGGCGCGGTGTTGCGGCCGAACGGCTCCATCAGGATGCGCTGCGCTTCGAGTTTGCGCGCCGCCAGCTGCTCGTTGACGATGAAGCGGTGGTCCTTGTTGCAGACCACGATCGGTGTGTCCATGCCTTCGAACACCAGGCGCTCGAGGGTTTGCTGGAACAGGGTGTGTTCGCCGGTCAGGGCGAGGAACTGTTTAGGGAATTGCTTACGCGAAAGCGGCCAAAGACGTGAGCCACTACCACCTGACAAGATCACCGGAATCATGTTGTTACTCCTTCAAATACCGTTTGGGTTAGAGCCACGAAAGTTCTGTCGTTTCACTCTCTTGTTTTTGTTCCTGTCCGGATTGGTCAATCGATTCTCCGTAGGAGCCAGGCTTGCCGGCGATGGCGTTCTCAAGGGCCTCATCGCCGGCGAGCCTGGCTCCTACAGGGGAGCGTCAATCCGGAAAATTCATATCAGCGCGTCGAGACCGGGCGCTTGACCCAGACTGGCGACAGGCTGCTGCCGTTGCCGGTGACGTAGAGCACCGCGGCTTCGCCGCGCTCCAGGGCGACCGGCTTGAGGTCGCTGACTTTTTTCTCGCCCTCGTACAGCGCGAAGCTGACTTTCACCGGGTTGATTTCACGTTCGCCACGGCCCTTGGCGGCCACCGACTGGACCACGTCGGTCTTGCCGTCGGCGGTCTTCAGGGTCAGGGCCTTGTCGCTCAGGTTCTGCACCCGGACCAGGGACTTCTGCTTGTTCTTGAACGGCGGTTCTTCGATCAGTTGTGGCTGGCCGCTGGCGTTGTTGACCAGGGTGTAATAGTGGTCGGCGGCGAGTTTCACCGGCACGCTCTGGCTGCCGACCTTGGCGGTGTAGTCGCCGCCGGGCATGAAGCTGAAGTCACTGCTGGCCAGCGGCGCGACGTCGCTGAGGTTGGTGCTGCCGACGGTGGCGCTGACTTCCTGGTTGCTGGCGTTGTAGATACGCACGAAGGACGAGCCTTTGGGCGCGGTCGGGCCGTACAGCGCGGCGTCGCCACCGGCGAAGGCCTGCATCGACAGCAGGCTCACACCGGCTACCAGTGCAAGAGACTTGGCGAGACGACGAGGAGTTGGAGTGAAAGTCATGGTGTACCTCTCTTTCAGTTTTGCGCCCGATCGGGCGTCTCGGATTTGTTGAGTGCAGCTACGTTCTGTTGGCGGGCGCCGGCTTGTTTGAGCTCTGCGACCCACTGCGGGTCGGCGTCGCCGATTTCGTTATTGACCGGCAGATATCGTTCGGGGAACTCCCAGATCAGCACCTGGGGAGGGCTGTTCTTGAAGGCATCGCTTTTCAGGTAACTGAGCATCGGCAACACCGGGCCGTGGCCGTCCTCGGCGTAGCTGACCACGTCGCTGTGCAGGGCCTGCTTGAGCGCGCCGACGAAGTTCCAGTTCGGGTTGGCGCTGTAGCTGGTGCCCACCAGGGCCACCGGCACCTCGTTGTCGGCGAACAGTGCGTCGTCGGCGGCCGGCTGATCGTCGGCGGCACGGGTCACGCGTTTCTGCAGCGGCTCCTTGGCCGGCATCAGGTTCTCGAACAGCGGGTCCAGGGGCAGGAACAGGCGCAGGTCGCCCTTGTGCACCACTGTCTGCTCGGCTTCGGTGACGAAGCGTTGCGGCTGGCCCATCAGCGGCGCCTTGTCGGCGATCGCCTTGGCCAACTGGTTGGCGGCGACTTCGGCGCCGGCCGGGGTCCAGTGGGTGTCGGTGCGCAGGAACACTTGCTGGCCGTTCTGCTTGGCCTGTTGCAACGGGCCCAGCAGGTCGGGGGCGAGGATCTTGTCGGCCGCCACCCGGGCGTGGAAGTCCTGGTAGAGGTTGGCGTGGATGCTGGCCGGCTGGACGTCGCCCAGGTGTTCCGGGTACAGGCGCACCTTGGCCGGCACGATCGCCATCACCAGTTTCACGCCTTTCTCTTTCAGGGCCTGGCGCACGCCTTCGACCAGCGCGTAGTTGCCTTGCAGGTTGAGTTCTTCGTTGACGATCGGGTGGAACTCTTCATCGCTGTACAGCCACTGGTCGCGGCCGAGCACCACGCCCGGACGACCTTCGTTGAACAGCTTGAAGTCCAGGGCCGCCCACAGGTTGGTGCCCAGGCGCTTGATCGGGAACTCGTCGTCGTAGTGGGTTTCCACGGCCTTGGCCCAGCGACCGTTGAGCACGGTGGCGTCGTTGTTGGTGCTGAAGCCGAAGAAGCTGCGCACCGACCACAGGCCCAGGACCATCAGGGTCACCAGGAACAGGGCGATATAGAAGACGCGTAATGAGCGGGTCATGGTCAGATCCCTCAGAACTGGAAGTAAAGGAACGGCGAGAAGCTTTGCGCCGAGAGTTTGAGAATCGAAGCGATGAACAGCAGCAGCACCAGGGTGCGCATCACGTAACGTGGCCAGTCGGCGACCCAGTAGGCCGGCTGGACCTGGGCTTCGACGCCCACGGTGTAGCCCGGCTGGTGGATGCTGTCCGGCTTGTCCCCCGGTACGGCCTTGATCAGGCCCGGCTGGGCGGTGGCCGGGCCGTCGGCCTCGGTGTTGATTTCGGGTTTGCTCTTGACCGGCGTCGGGTTGCGATACAGGTCACGCAGGCCGAAGAACGCCAGGGTGGCGTAGGCCACGACCAGGGTTGCCACTTGCAGGCCGGTGAGGCTGGCGCGGTTGAGTTCCGACAGCGACCAGTCGCCGAAGCTGAACATGGCGCCGTACATGCGACCGGCGACGTGCAGGTTCTCGGCGCGGAAGATCACCCAGCCCATTACCACCAGCAGGAAGGTTAGCGCCCAGCGGATCGGGTTCAGGCTGCGTGGCGAAGTGTTGATGCCGAGCATCTTCTCGATCGCCAGCCACATGCCGTGCCAGGCGCCCCAGACCACGTAGGTGATGTTCGCGCCGTGCCACAGGCCACCGAGCAGCATGGTCAGGAACAGGTTGCGATAGGTCATCAGCGTGCCTTTGCGGTTGCCGCCCAGGGTGATGTACAGGTAGTCGCGCAGCCAGGTGGACAGGCTGATGTGCCAGCGCCGCCAGAACTCGGTGATCGACTGGCTGATGTAGGGCTGCTTGAAGTTTTCCATGAAGCGAAAACCCATCATCAAGCCCAGGCCGATGGCCATGTCGCTGTAGCCGGAGAAGTCGAAGTACAGCTGCGCGGTGTAGGCCAGGGCGCCCAGCCAGGCGTCGCCCGTGGTCGGGTTCTGCAGGGCGAAGCAATGGTCGGCGACCACCGCCAGGGTGTCGGCGATGAACACTTTCTTGATGAAGCCCTGCATGAAGCGCGTGCAGCCTTCGGAGAACTTGTCCAGGGTGTGGGTGCGGTTGTTGAACTGGTCGGCCAGGTCGCGAAAACGCAGCACGGGGCCGGCGATCAGGTGCGGGAAGATCGCCACGAACGCCGCGAAGTCGATCAGGTTGCGGGTCGCCGGGGTGTCGCCGCGGTAGACGTCGATGATGTAGCTGATGGACTCGAAGATGTAGAACGAGATACCGATTGGCAACAGCACGTGGGTCAGGATGAACGGCTCAAGACCGAACGAGGTCATGATCGCGTTGATGCTGTCCACGCCGAAGTTGGCGTACTTGAAGTAGCCGAGGATGCACAGGTCGACCGCCACGCCGAGCAGCAGCCAGCGCTGGGCCGGCTTGGTGCGTACACCGGCGGCGCCGACTTTCAGGCCGATCCAGTAGTTCCACAGGGTGACGCCGGCGAACAGCGCCAGGAAGTCCACCCGCCACCAGGCATAGAACACGTAGCTGGCGATCAGCAGCAGCAGGTTGCGATAGCGTTGCCCGCTCAGGTAGTACAAGCCGAGAAAGATCGGCAAGAACAGGAACAGGAACACATTGGATGAGAAAACCATCCCGATCTCTCCATGTTTGACCAACAGTAAAGGGCCAGAGCCCCCCCAAACCCCCCCGTGAAAAACCGGGGGCGGCGTATTGCATTCGTCCGTAGCCGCTGCCGAGGTACGAGGCTGCGATCGGCCGCGAAGCGGTCGTGCTCTTGAGGACCTCGGAAGGCTCTTCGAGCCTTGTCGCAGCCTCGTGCCTCGGCAGCGGCTACAGGTGTCGCTTACGAGCCTTTGTTGCCCTTCTCATGCGAGGGGTCGTAGACCTTGGTCAGGTCGCCACCCAGGCGGAAGGTCTTGAACGGTTGCATCTTGTGCTTGCGTTCCAGTACATCCGGGGCGCAGGTGTAGAGGCTGCAGAAGGGTTCGAGCCAGGCGAATTTCGAGTCGACCTTGAGGTCGGTCATGTCCTGTTCCTTACCGTTCTTTTCCTCGAACTCGTCCGGGTCTTTCACCCCGGCCAGCACCCGCTCGCCCAGGCGTTTCAGGGCGCCGTTGTTTTCCTGGCGCAGGTCGACGCCGTTGACCTGGGCGAAGCTGGCGATCATCGCCAGCGGCGGCAGGGCGTAGTTGTGATAGGCCAGGGCGCGTTGCTGGCGCTTGAGTTCGTTGGGCAGGAAGCCGTTGGCGTCGACCTGATTGGCGCCGACCTTGTATTCCTTCACCGCCCAGTCGAACAGGTCGCGGCGGTTGGTCGCCACGGCGGTGGCCATCACCGACCAGGCGGCCCAGTACGAGTGGTTGTTGGTCTGCTCCAGCGGCAGGTTGTCCCAGTCGCTGACCACCTGGTCGGCCATCTTGCTGAACCAGGCCTCGATCTGCTGCGCCTGCTGCTGGTGGGTGTCCAGCGGATGGGAGTCGGAGAACTTCAGGCGCAGGTAGGCCGAAGCCATGCTGCCCAGGGCCCATTTGCGCATGGACTTGCCGGTGTGGTTGAAGTCCTTGGACATCAACGCATCGGCCTGGGCCCAGGCGCTCAGCCAGCTCAGGGTGCAGTCCAATTGTTCCGGACGGCCGTCGCGCATGAACTGCATCACCCGCTTGCTGGTGCCGCGCTCGATCTTGGTGATGTCGGCGGTGCTGTCGCGAAAGGCCTTTTCCGATTGCACGTTGAGGGTCGCGCGAGCCTTGTCCGACCCTTCGTACTTGCTGCGAAATTGCAGCGAGCCGGTGTAAGGCGCGGGCATGGCGTCGCAGCCTTCGCTGTGGTCGCCGCTCTTGAATTTATCCACCGGTGCGTAATAACCCTGGGGCGGGCGCAGTGGGGCCGCGGCCTGGGTTGCGCCTGCGAACATCGCCAGGCTCAACAGGCTCGGTGCCAGTAACTGTTTCAGCGTTTTGCTTTGCATAGGAACCTCATTGCCCGATTTGCGCGGTGCGTTGACCGGCATCCGGGAATACGTTGCGTTTGCAAATTTTCGCTTCGACTTTCTGTGCCGCGGCGCCGGCTTCCGGACCCTGGACTTCGACCGCCAGCAGGTTCTGCGAGGCCCAGTCTTCGTCGGTGCGCAGTTCAAAGGCGAAACGCCCGTCGGTGTCGGATGTTTCCGGTTTGTCGATCTTGATGTCCTCGTGGCGCCCGTTCATGTACCAGAGGGTGGCTTGCAGGGTTTTCACCGAGGTGTCGGCGAAGCGGATATCGACCTGGTGGCTGCTGTTGCGCAGGTCCATGTTCTTGCTGTTGACCATCAGCTCGTTCTTGCCGGGCTTGAGGGTGGCGCTGGCGCTCATTTGCGCCGGCTTGCCTTCGCAGCCGTTGTCGAGCAGGGCCATCATCTGCCGGTAGATGGTTTCCTGGTCCAGGCGGTACAGCGGCGAGAATTCCCAGATCAGGATCTTCGGTGGCTTGGTCTGGAATTCCTCGCTGCCCAGGTACTGCAGCATGGAGCCTTCGAAGCCACCGCCGGGGAAGGCGACGTTGAGAATGTCGGCGCCGATCTCTTCCTGCAGGAAGCCGGCGAAGTTGTAGTTCTTGCCGCTGTGGCTGGTGCCCACCAGGGTGATCTCCGGGTTGCCGGAATCGCCGAACAGGTCGCCGTCGCCGGCTTCGCCCTTGGGTTCGGTGGTGAACTGGTCCATGTACTGGATCGCGTAGCTGGTGCCGCAGAGCTGGCCGGCCATGTTGTGCAGGGTGCCGGTCTTGCCCATGCGCCCGGACTTGTGGGTCTCGAACTCACGCTTGGGAATGTCGGCGAAGGCCGGCAACTGCTTGACCTTCTGCGCCACGATCTTCGCCGTGCGCTGGGCGCCGTACGGGGTCCAGTGCTGGTCGCCGCGGAAGTAGAAGTCGTGGGCCGGCAGTGTCTCCGGCAGTTGCTCGTTGGTCAGCGGCGACAGGTCCGGTACCACGTAGCCCATCTGGGCGAAACGGCCGAGCATGCCCTGGTAGTTTTTCAGTGCCTTGTCGTAGTCGAAGCTGGCCTTCTCCTGCGGGTTGAGCTTGTTGCGGTTCACCAGGCCGCGGGTCGGCTGGTACACCAGCACCAGCTCCACGCCCTTGCTCTTGAAGGCGTCGTGCAGCTGTTGCAGGCGGCGATAACCTTCCGGCGTGGTGTTGAATTCGGTGCGCAGGTCTTCCTGGGTGCGGAACAGCCAGTCGCCCTGGGCTTGCACCAGGGTGGTGAAGTTCTGCTGGTAGCGGGTGGTGTAGTTCTTCGCGTCATGGGCCGCCGGGCACAGGTTGCAGCAGGGCTCGGCGGTGAACTTCGGTGCCTGGGTTTCGTCGGCGCGAGCGCTGTTACTGGCGGCGAGAATGCCCGCGGTCAATGCCGAGAGGCTCAAGAGTTTGATCAGGTGTGGGCGCATGACAGTCATCCTCAATCGCGCATTTCGGTCTGGCGTTCGACAGGGTCGATCAGCACGGCTTTCTGCTGGCGCACCAGCAGGTCAAGAATTTCGTCCTGGCGCTCGCCGAGGATCCCCGAGAAGCTGATGCCGCTGCTCTTGGTCGGGGCGAGCATGGACACGCGGTACAGCTCGACGCTCAACGGCGAGTCGATGGACATCGGGCCACTGCCATTGGCGGCCAGCTCGCCGCCGACCACGATCAGCGACACCTGGGCGTCGAACGGGTCGAGCTTGATGTCGCGGTCGGTGTCGGAGAGGTCCTTGATGTGGCCGTAGACGCCGGTCAGGCCGTTGGCCATGGCGACGTTCTCGTACAGGCGGATGTTCACGCTGTTGCGAATGCGGATGCCGTGGCGCCGGTTGCTGATCACCTTGTTGCCCCACAGCAGGTTGTCGGCACTCTCGTAGAGGGTGATGCCGTCGGTGTGGTTGCGGTAGATCTCGTTGTCGGCGATCAGGTTGTTCACGCTGTTACGGTCGATCACCAGGCCCGAAAGTTTGTTCTCGTAGCTGCGGTTTTTGAAGATGAAGCTGTCGTTCACTTCCCGGGAAATGATGATCCCGTGCTTCTTCTTGGTCCCGTAGACGGTGTTGTCGGCGATGATCAGCCGGTGCGAACGGTCGTGGGGGTCGATGCCGTAGACGATGTTGTCCTTGTAGGTGTTGCCCTTGACCACGAAGTCGCGGGTCTCGTAGCAATAGAAGCCGTACCACATGTCCGAGAACTCAGAGCCGATGATCCAGCCGGTGGGTTCGGGGCGCTTGAGCACCTTGGCCATGTTCGGCGTGTACTGGGAAATACTCACGCCGTAGGACTTACTGTTGGCGTAGCCGAAGCTGGCCATCTTGCTGTTGACGATGTAGGTCTCGGTGCCGCCCCAGGCCAGCAGGAACGGACGGAATTCCTTGGGCGAGTTGAACGTCGCCGGGCCGTTGTCCTTCTCGCGCCAGCCGGTGACCTTGGTGTCGCGCACGAACAACTGGCCGTCGTTGACCAGGAACGAACCGCCTTCCTGGGACAGGCGCAGTTCCTGGGTCTGCTGGTCGATTTCCAGGATGCCCTTGCGCCCGACCACGATCGGCAGCCGCGCCAGGTACACGCCCGGCGAGGTTTCGCTGATGTACTGCTTGGGCAGCTTCTTCGCCAGTTCCTTGAGGTTGACGTAACCGTCGTCGATGAAGATCGCCTGGGGGATGCCGTGTTGGCGCACCACCCATTCGGCCATCTTGTTGTCACCGCCGATAAAGTCCTTCAGCGCATCTTCCTGCATCATGCGGCGCACGCTGATCTTGCCGGGCTTGCTGCGCACGATCTTCGCCGCCGCCGCTTCGGCGGTGTAGCCGGAGAGGTCGGGCAGGGCCGGCTTGGCCAGGTTCAGCGGCGCGGTGGGCGCGCTGCTGACGGTGTAGGTCTTGGCCTGTTGCAGCTCCTTGGCCACGGTCGGCTGCTTGCCGGACGTAGCGGCCGGGGCCGGTTCGACGTTGGCGAAGGCGGCGCTGCTGGCCAGCAGCATGGCGCCGGCCAACAGGCTGATCGAGCCTCTGATCGCTGGGCTGTTCATCGGGCTGTTCATCTCAGGCACTCCCTTGGCGGCTCGCATCAGAAGCGCCAGATCACGTCGACAAAGGCGCGGTGCATGTACGAGTCGACGTTCTTGCCATAGGCATCGCCCGGCTTGAACACGCCGCCACGAAAGCGCACCAGCGCCGAAGGCTCGTCGATCGACTGGCTGAGCGCGGCCGGCAGCAGGCCTTGCTTGAAGTACTTGGTGACTACCAGGTCCACTTCCTGGCCAAGGTCTTTCTCGCCATCGCGCAGCGGCAGGGACGAGCTGGAGAGCAGGGCGCCGGTGGCGTCGTCGTAGTTGTTTTCCACGGCGTTGATACCGTTGCTGCCCACCGGCTTGTTGCCGTCCACGCGCCAGAACTTGTGGTAGATCAGGCTGGCGTCGTATTCGTCGGCGAGCATCCAGGAACCGAACAGGGTGGCGGTCTGCATGTTGTTCATTTCGCCGCGGAAGGCTTCGCCGAAACGGTGCACCCGCGAACGGGTCCCGGTGTAGTTCGAGCGGTTGCTTTCCAGGCCGTTCTGTTCGTAGTCGCCGCTGGCGCGGGCGTAGGCTGCGCCGACCTGCCATTTCGGGTCCAGGCGCAGGCGCACGCCGAGGTCGGTGGCCCAGCCGTCGAGGCTCTCGCCGCTCTTGGCCTGGGCCGGGCGGGTGCCGTCGGCGTTCAGCGCGTTGACCTTGTCGCGGTCGCCGCTCATGCCGGTGATGCTCGCCCAGTAGTTGACGGTGTTGGTGTTGCGCCAGTTATAGGCGTCGCTGTTGGCTTCCAGGCCGAGCCAGGTCAGGTCGCCGTTCTGGCGCTTGTCCAGGGAGTCGGTGGCTTCGCCCGGGACTGGGTAGTCGAGCTTGCCGTCATCGTGGCTGTGGTGCGCGCGCACGCCAGCCCAATGCCCCGGGGTCCACTGGTAGGCCACATCGCCGTAGACGTGCAGGCGATCCTTGTCTTCCGGCGCCAGCTCCTTGAGGTCGGTGCGGTACTCGCTGAAGCGCTCGGCGATGCCTACGTTGGCGCGCAGCAGGGTGGTGTCGAAGGTCCAGTTCAGGGCTTCGATGTTGGTGTCGCGCCATTGGCCGTCGTCGTTGCGCAGGCGCTGGCGACCGAACTTCAACTGCTCGCCCGGGTAGGGGGTAAGGCCGCTGTAGCCGATCCAGAACTCGCGCATCGCCAGGTAGTTCTTCTTGCTCTTGCGGTCGCTGTTGTTGCTGCTTTCGGTGCTGGCGCCGTCGGACTGCTGCAGGGTGTCGGTCTCGATGATATCGGTCGAGGTCACCGCCTGGCCCATGGCGTAGGCGCTCCAGTTGCCGCTTTCGCCGTAGACCCAGGGCCGCAGGTCGAGGCCGACGCCATTGACGTCGCCGCCGCCCAGGGTGCCGAGGTCACGGTCGTCTTCGGACTGGCCGGTGATTTTCACTTCCAGGCCGAAGTTCTTGCTCTCGGTGATGGCCGCGAGCGTCGGGCAGGACCAGATCAGGGCGAAGCTCAGGCCGATACCGGCCTTCACGAATGGATTCAACTTCATAGGGATTCCTCACCGTCTTCTTCCTGCAGCGCGTGCAGTTCCAACGTGTTCTGGCTCAAGGCGCCACGCACGGCCTGCTCCTGTTGCAGCAGGCGTTGGGCCTCGGCGCGTTGGCCTGGCGGCAGTTGGGCTTCGAGTTGTTGCGCAAGCTCGTTGGCTTGCGGGGTGTCCTGGGTCTTGGCCAGTTGGCTGAAGACATAGGCGTTGAGCGGGTCGGGCTTGGTGCCCTTGCCCTGGGAGAACAGCTGGGCGATGGCGAAGTCGGCGCTGTTCTGGCCGTTGCGCGCAGCGGTCAGCAGGTGGTCCAGGGCTTTTTGCGGATAGACCTGGCCCAGGTAGCCGCGGCGGTAGATCTGGCCGAGGTAGTAGTCGGCGGCGACTTCCTTGCCCTGGGCCTTCTTGAAGTGCTCTTCGGCGACCTTGGCGTCGGCCGGGACCATCTTGCCTTCGTAGTAGAGCTTGCCCAGCAGCAGTTCGGCGCGGGGCTGGTCGGCGGCGCGACCGTTGTCCAGGTACTGCATCATCTTGTCGACGTCGCCGAGTTCGGGGAAGTCGTAGAGCAGTTGCGCCAGGGTGACCCAGGAGGCCGGGTAGCCGGGAGCGATCGGCTCCAGCAGCGCCTGCGCGGTTTTCTCGTCGGTCTTGCCCAGGCTCGCATCGCCCAGCACCCGGGCCACGCTGTCGACCCGTTGCGCGCTGATGACGCCGCGGGCGTGGCCGGCCTGCAGCTGTTTGAGCAGCTCGGCCTGTTGCTCCGGCTGGCCGCGTTTCTGGTAGACGGTGGCCAGTTCGACGTAGCAGATATCGGTGACGTTCAGCGCCGCCTTGCAGATAGTTTCCACCTCGGCCAGGTGCTGGTCGTAGGTGCCCTGGGTGCGGTACAGCAGCACCTGGGCCAGGCCGGCTTCCGGGTAGCCGGCGCTGCGCCATTGGCTGATCTGCTGCTGGGCGTTGACCTTGGGGAAGCTCTGCGGATATTGCAGGTAGAGCATCGCCAGCGGGATCAGGGTGTTGCCTTCACCATTGGCGAAGGCCTTTTTCAACAGGCCTTCGGCTTCGTGGTGCTCGGCTTCGGTGGAGCCGGGCTTGGCCACCAGCAGGCGACCCAGGCGCGCCTGGGCCCGCGGCGAGGTGTCGGCCGCGGCGCGGTAGGTTGCCTCGGCTTGCTTGATCTTCGCCGGGTCGCGGGTTTCCATCTGGATATCGGCCAGGCCGACCTGGGCGTCGCTGTAACCCAGGTCCGCCAGCTGCCGGTAGTTCTGCTCCGCGAGCACAGTGTCGCCGCGCTTCAGGGCTTCGTTGGCCAGGCGCTGGTCGGGCAGGCCGGCGCAACCGGCCAGGGCCATGGCGGTCACCAGAGGCAACAGCAATGCCGAACCCTGTAGCCGCTGCCGCAGGCTGCGATCGGCCGCGTAGCGGACGGGGTCCGGACGGCGCGCTGTGTTCGCCAGACCGCATTCATCCCCTTCACGAGTGCGTTGCACTCGATCGCAGCCTGCGGCAGCGGCTACAGGGGCCGTTTTCGTCATCGGGAGTGGGGTATGAATATTCATGGTTAGAGACCGGCAGCCATGGCTTTGTCGATCAGCCAGTTCACGGACGGGCCGCGGTCGCTGCTGACTTCCACCGGGCGGCCGGAGAAGGCGCTGCTCAGCGGGGCGTCGGGCTTGATCTGCACGCGAATGTCCGAGGACAGGTCGTTGCTGTTGAGGCTGGTGCTGCTGACGATGGTGCCGGTGCGTACGTCGTCTTCGCCGGCGATCTGGAAGCTGACCTTGGTCCCCGGACGCACGTCGGCGAACTGGCGGTAGGAGAAGCGCGCTTCGACGTTGGCCTGGCTGTTACGCGGGACCAGCTGGAAGATCACGTCGCCCTTGCTGGCGTACTGGCCGTCGGCAACCATTTGCTGGGCCACGGTGCAGTCGCAGGGCGAGGTCAGGGTGCCGGTCATCTGCTTGCCGAACAGTTCCTCGACCTTGGCCGGTTGCAGCTGGTCTTCGTTCAGGTGGCCCTTGAGCACGTCGAGCATGCTGGTGCTGAAGGTTGCCAGCGGGGCGCCCTTGGCGGCCACGCCGTCGGCCTGGATCAGGCTCTGCACGGTGCCGTCGCGCGGCATGGTGACGTTCATCCCCGGCGCGCTGACCAGGCCGGCCTGGGCGTGGCTGACGAAGTACATGCCGTACACCGACTTGAGGATGAACCCGAAGGCCGCCAGGCCAACGACGAAGATCCCGGCGCTGAAGGTCACCGCGCGCAGGCGGCCCAGGGCGCTCATGCCGTGGCCGGCGTCCTTGCTCTTGCGCGCCTTGGTGAAGTTGTCGCGCTGCAGGGTGGCGAGCACGTCGCCCATGGTCACGATGTCGCCGGCCAGGTGCGAGGTGATCAGCTGGCGCAGGGTCGAGATGTCCTGGGGCTCGAGGTTCTGGAACTGGCAGCCGACCCGGCCGCTCTGGCGATCCACGGAGCGCACCTGCAACTCCACGTCCATGGCCAGCCCGAGGTTGTCGATGACGAACTGCAGGCGGCCCTTGTGCACGTCGCCGACCTTGATCGGCAACTGCCCGCAGTTGAAGCTCAGGCCGCCGGCGGAGAGGTCGATGACCCGCGCCTCGACCGGGGTCCGGTCGGGGCCGAAGAAGCGCAGCTTGGCCGGGATCTTGACCCGGGCGTGTTGGCGTTGGGCTTCGGATTCATGCACTACATTGACGTTCACGGCGGTGTTCATAAGGGCGATTTCCTAGTTAATTCAGGCAAGGCGGGTCAGACCATCAGCAGCAGCGCGGCGACGAAAATGCTGCCGGCGGAGAAGGTCATGGTCCGAGACGACCAGGTGTTGAACCAACGTTGAAAGCTGGCGAGGTCACGGGACAGAGCAGTCGGTTGGCGGGTCCAGGACTGTTGGTCGAGGCGGAAGAACACGTAGATCTTCACCAGGGCCCCGACGATCTGGTTGTAATAGAGGATCAAAGGGTAGGCCGGGCCGATCCGGTGCCCCGAGCAGGACAGCAGCAGGGTCAGCAGCAGGCGGGTGATACCGATCCACAGCAGGTACACCAGGATGAAGGCGGTGCCGTACTTGAAGCTGGCGATCAGGGCCACGGTCAGGCCGAGCAGGGAGGTCCACATCGACACGCGCTGGTCGAACAGCACCACGCTGGTGAACAGCCCCAGGCGCTTGAGACCCAGCCCCAGGGCCCGGGAGTTCTGCCGCAGGTTGTTGCCGTACCAGCGGAACATCAGCTTGCGGCTGGCCTTGATGAAACTCTTCTCCGGCGGGTGTTCCACGGTGTTGATCGCCGCGTCGGGCACGTAGAAGGTGTCGTAGCCCAGGCGCATCAGGCTGAACCAGCTGGACTTGTCGTCGCCGGTGAGGAACTTGAAGCGGCCCAGGCGCCAGTGTTGCAGCGAGTCGCTTTCCACGTCGGCGATGAAGTCCGGGTTGGTGACCACGCTGGCGCGGAACACCGACATGCGTCCGGTCATGGTCAGCACGCGCTTGGACAGGGCCATGGAGCACATGTTGATGTGGCGCTGGGCGAAGCGCAGCTTGTGCCATTCGCTCATGATGTAGCCGCCGCGCACTTCGCAGAACTCGTTGGTGGTCAGGCCGCCGACGTTGCCGAACAGCTGGAACCAGGGCACGGTCTTGCGCACTACGCCTTCGCCGAGCACGGTGTCGCCGTCGATCACCGCTACCACGGCGCGGTCGTCCGGCAGGTGGCGGGAGATGGCGCGGAAACCGAAGGCCAGGCCGTCGCGCTTGCCGGTGCCGGGGATGCGCACGAAGTCGAGCTTGACGTGGGCAGGCGGGTTCATGCGGGCCCAGAGGCTTTTCACCAGCAGCTCGTCGGACATCTCCACGATCGAGCAGACCACGGTGGTAGGGAAGCCGCAGTCGATGGCTTCACGGATCACCGAGCCATAGACCTGGGCGGTGGTCAGGGCGTCGATCCGGAAGCTGGTGACCATCAGGTACACGTGGGACGGATCGGCGGCCTTGCCCAGCTTGCGGACCTTGCGGCGCAGGTGCGGGTAGACCACGTAGAGAAACAGCATGCCGCGCACGAAATGCGTGGCACCCATCGAGTAGCGCCAGATACCCACGGCGCCAATCAGGAAGATGAAGTCCTTCGATTCGGAGTCGAATGTGGATGCGGGCAACGCCAGGGCGAGACCCATCAGTAAACTCAAGAAAAACAGCCAACCTGCGGCCTGAAGTAGGCCGTGCTTTAGCCTGTGCATAATCTGCATCCGTCTCTATCTCGGGCGAGCCTGTGGGGTGGCCCGATGGGGTTAAGGCAGGCGAAAAAGCCGGGATGGCGTTGGCGCCCTGGCGGACGCCATCGCCAGCAAGCTGGCTCCTACAGGTGCGATGCGATCCTTGCAGGAGCGAGCTTGCTCGCGATCAACCGCGAAGCGGTTGCCGTGCTTCCCGAATCTGCCGGCTTACCAGCAGATACCTTCGGTCCGGCCGCTCGCGCTGGTGGCCTTGGACATGAACCCGACCAGGTCGATGACCTGTTTGCCATGCGGCACTTCTTCGGCCAGGGCGCGGAACTTCTCGTCGCGGTTGCCGAGGATGATCACGTCAGAGTTGTCGATCACCGAGTCGAAGTCCGCGTTGAGCAGGGACGAGACGTGGGGGATCTTGGACTCGATGTAGTCCTTGTTGGCACCGTGGACGCGGGCGTACTCGACGTTGCTGTCGTAGATGCTCAGGTCGAAGCCCTTGCCGATCAGCATTTCCGCCAGCTCCACCAGCGGGCTTTCGCGCAGATCGTCCGTGCCGGCCTTGAAGCTCAGGCCGAGCAGGGCGACTTTGCGCTTGTCGTGGCTGGAGACGATGTCGAAGGCGTTCTGCACCTGGGACTCGTTACTGCGCATCAGCGAGTTGAGCAGCGGTGCTTCGACGTCCAGGGAACCGGCGCGGAAGGTCAGGGCGCGCACGTCCTTGGGCAGGCAGGAGCCGCCGAAGGCGAAGCCCGGGCGCATGTAGTACTGGGACAGGTTGAGGGTCTTGTCCTGGCAGACCACGTCCATCACTTCACGACCATCGACGCCGACGGCCTTGGCGATGTTGCCGATCTCGTTGGCGAAGGTGACCTTGGTGGCGTGCCACACGTTGCAGGTGTACTTGATCATCTCGGCGACAGCGATGTCCTTGCGGATGATCGGTGCGTCGAGTTCTTCGTACAGCGATTGCAGGACGTCGCCCGAGGCCTTGTCGAATTCGCCGATCACGGTCATCGGTGGGAAGTCGTAGTCCTTGATCGCGGTGCTTTCACGCAGGAACTCAGGGTTGACCGCGACGCCGAAGTCGACGCCGGCCTTCTTGCCGGAGCAGTCTTCGAGAATCGGGATCACCACGTTGGCGACAGTGCCCGGCAGTACGGTACTGCGCACCACGATGGTGTGGCGGGAGGTCTTGTCACGCAGGACAAAACCGATCTCGCGGCATACCGCTTCGATGTAGTTGAGTTCCAGGTCGCCGTTCTTCTTGCTGGGCGTGCCGACACAGATCATCGACAAGTCGGTGTCGCGAATCGCCTCGGCGAAGTTGGTGGTTCCGCGCAGACGACCGGTTTGAATACCTTGCGCCAGAAGTTCACCCAGACCCGGTTCAACGATCGGCGAACGGCCTGCGTTGATCATGTCGATCTTGTCCTTGGCAACATCGACGCCAACGACCTCATGGCCCCGTGCAGACAGGCAACCGGCACATACCGCGCCGACGTAACCCAAACCAAATATGCTGATGCGCATCGCATTTACCTCTGTGTTATTCACGCCATTAGATGGCCGGAGTTAATGTTTGCCAGCTGTAATTACGCACTCGGAAGTTCAACGAACAGGCGTTGAGATATCCAGTGCAGGCAGACTAAGTTCCGAGTGTCTAAATAAGTGCACTCAAGTTGTGCGCAACTTGGCCTTGTTGTAGGGGCTGCCCTTAAATGTTGCCGTCCTTCCTGTTGGAAGGCTGCTCCGAGGTTGGCGATAATCCTGATTTATAGGAACAGGCCCATGATAATCAGGTAGTTACACGCTCCCGGAAGCGCTTTAAGGCGGGCTATGCCATGGCCTTGTAGGGGATAGTAATGGTGCATTATCTCCTGTGTATTGACCCTGAGTTCGAGTTCCTGAGCAGTAGGTCAGGACAATATGACAACTTCGCTACTGTCGTTGGATCCCATGTAAGTCATCTCCTACAAACTCGCTGAGAATCGTTACCGGTGGTATGAGCGGTGGTTCAGGACATAGTTCCAGACCGCTGATCCTGTTTTCTGAAATTTCTTGAAATATTGCAAAAGATGGCACTGCTTTCATATTGATAGCACTTACCATTTCAGCCTTTAGTTATGGGGAGTTAAAGCGCGGGGATATTTTTATGCCACTACCGATAAAAAATTTGTGTGCCACTACTGAAAAAAATGACCTCTGTCGAGTGAAACAAAAGTTATAAATTCAGAAGAAAATATTTTGGCGCCAATTGTTTGGCGTTTTGGCGGGAGTCAAAGAGGAAAGTGACCGCTCGTCGACGCACTCGTTTGCGCGAAACCAGTGCATCGACCGAGTGCGTTATTCCGGTGCGTGATCGCGCAGGAAAACCAGATTGTCGGGTTTCGACTGTTCGGCGCTGTAGCGGTAACCCTGGACATCGAATTGCTTGAGGGTCGCTGGGTCGTTGATGCGTTCTTCTATGACGAAGCGGCTCATCATGCCCCGGGCCTTCTTGGCGTAGAAACTGATGATCTTGTACTGGCCGTTCTTCAGGTCCTTGAACTCGGTATTGATGATCCGGGCGTTCAGGGCCGTGCGCTTGACCGCCGAGAAGTATTCGTTGGAAGCCAGGTTGAGCAGCAGGTCGTCGCCCTGTTCGGCCAGGGCCTCGTTGAGCCATTCGCTGATGCGCGTGCCCCAGAAGGCGTACAGGTCCTTGCCGCGGGCGTTGGCCAGCTTGGTGCCCATTTCCAGGCGATAGGGCTGCATCAGGTCCAGCGGGCGCAGCAGGCCGTACAGGCCGGAGAGCATGCGCAGATGCTGCTGGGCGTAATCGAAATCGGCTTCGCTCAGGGTTTCGGCATTCAGGCCGGTGTACACGTCGCCCTTGAACGCCAGCAGCGCCTGCTTGGCGTTGGCCGGAGTGAAGGCCGGGGTCCAACTGCCGAAGCGCGCGGCGTTGAGGCCGCCGATCTTGTCGGAGACGTGCATCAGTTCGCTGATTTGCGCCGGGCTCAGTTCGCGCAATTGCAGGATCAGTTCCTGGGAGTGATCGAGGTACTGCGGCTGGGTGAAGCGTTGAGTGACGGGCGGGGTCTCGAAATCGAGGGTCTTGGCGGGTGAAATCACCATCAGCATGAAGTCGTCTCCTGTAAGCGTCGGGGGATTCTAGGGGCTTGGGCGCTTTGACTCCACCTATGAAGGCAATAGGGCATGCCGCCGGTCGTCCGTTGGTCGGCGATGGTCTGCTGCTGGGAGGCGCGTGTCCGCTCTCTATAAAGGGAAGGGGAGCGGTCTAGGCAATAGGGCCGAGAGGCCGGCATCGGCTATAGTGCCGCGCGGGTTTTGTTATGGAGACATCCCTTTGCGCAGCGCGTTTTTTCTTTCGATCTGGCTGTTGAGTTTCGGCGCCCTGGCGGCGCCGAACGATGTGGCGACCCTGGATCGCAGCACCTGGCCGGAACAGCTCGGCAACCCGACCCTGTTCGACGTGGCGTCGCGGGCGGAGATCCTCACCTTCGCCCGCGCCCTGCTGGACAGCGAGGCCTGGGATGAAGCTTCGTTGAAGCAGCGCCTGGGCCTGCGGATTATCAACATGGCGTCGATCGATGCCGTCCGCCAGCGGCTCTGGCGGCAATTGCTGACCAACTACAACTTCGCCCAGCAGAGCTGCGACCAGGACGCTTCCTTCTGTTTCCTGGTGGAAGACATGGACACCCTGCGCGAGCAGGCCGGCAAGTTCCAGTTGGGCGACGACTCCTATTACGCCCGCTGGGCCGAACCGAGCCGGACCTTCCATGAACAGTATCTGGACGAACTGCTGCGCAAGGCCGCGCTGTTTCCCCAGAGCGCCAGCGAGATCGAGCGTTTTGGCAACTACGAGCGCAATGGCGACGAGCTCAATGACCGGCTGTTCTTGCTGACCTTCGACAGCGCTGCCAATCTCGCCCCGGACAACACCCCGTGGCTGACCGAATACCTGCGCAAGTCGAACATGAACGGCACCTTCTTCGTGCTTGGCAGCGAGTTGCAGAGCCGCCTGGAGCAGCGTTCGGTGGCCAGCCTGCAGGCCCTGTATTCGCAGCAGTGCGTGGGTGTGCTGGGCTGGGAGTATCGTTCCCACAGCCATTGGCAGGGCTGGCAGGACTCGATCGAGCGCAGCGTCGAGCTGGCCAAGGGCAAGCTGCCGGAAAACTACGTGCCGCTGTTTCGCCCGCCCTACGGCCAGCGCCGGGCGGATGCGCAGGCCTTCTTTAATGCACAGGGTTTGCAGGTGGCGCTGTGGGACATCGACCCGCAGGACGGCGCCGGCAAGCTCAAGGGCGAACAGAGCGGCCAGCGGGTGTTGACCCTGATGCTGTTGTGGCGGCACGGGGTGATCAATTTCAACGCCCGGCAGGACGCGGTGAAGACGGCATTGCCCTGGTTGCTGACGCAGACGGCGCAGAGCGGAATCGGTTGGGAGGATTGTCAGGACGCGTTTCGCTAGAAACGACGAAAGGTCCGTATTTACGGGGGGAGAGGAGGTTTTTGCCGATTTTGGCCAGGATTTCGAGGCAGGCGGACTTCCGACTTTAACGGTGCCGGGGCAGCGCGCCAAGGGCTATTCGTCACTCTGCAAAATAAACTTAAAAAAAGCGTCAAAGTGCTTTTTCCTGTCACAGGTTTTGGAGTATTACGAAGTCAGACCGCCGAAACCTGCAACACAGGTGGCGTCTCCCAAGACTCCTTTTGTGTGCACTTCACTCGAACCCCTGCGGGTGAATTCGACGGTCAATTCGAGGCGCAGCACCGCCATGGTATTGCGTCGACTGGCCCCCACATAAGGTGACCGAGTATGGATGACCACGGACGTAGCCCTTCCTCCAACCAGCCAATCCTTTATGTACTCGATACCAATGTATTGATTCACGATCCAAACGCCCTGCTGAACTTCGAAGAACACCATGTGGCGATCCCGATGATCGTCCTGGAGGAACTCGACAAGCTCAAGAGCGGCCATCACAGCGTTGCAGCGGAATGCCGCCAGGCCATTCGCCTGATCGACAAGACCCTGGGTGAGGCCTCGCCTGAAGACGTCGAGCTGGGTGTGCCTATCCAGCGTGGCAAGAGCGGCCCCAAAGGCCTGCTGTCGATCCTCATGAGCAAGCGCTCCGAGCCCAACAGCCTGCTGCCGGAAAACCTCAACGACAACATCATCATCAACCAGTTGATCGACCTGCACGCGCGCGACAAGGAGCTGCGCGTGGTGCTGGTGACCAAAGACATCAACATGCGCCTCAAGGCGCGCGCCTGTGGGATCGCCGCCGAGGACTACAGCACCGACCAGTTGGTCGACGACGTGGCTTTGCTGCCCAACGGCTTCCACAACATGACCGGTTCCTTCTGGGACCGTGTGAGCAAGGTGGAAACCCGCCAGGATCACGGCCGCACCTGGCACCAGGTGCAACTCACCGACAACCTGCCGGCGGTGCACATCAACGAGTTCATCATCGACGAGCAGGGTTTCGTCGGCTGGATCAAGGAGATTCGCGCCGATGTGCTGCTGATTCTCGACCTGCATCAGGAACCCCTGTTGCACCAGGAAGCCTGGGGCCTGAAACCGCGCGACATCTATCAAGGCCTAGCGCTGTTCGCCCTGCTCGATCCGGACATCCATCTGGTCAACCTGTCCGGGGCTGCCGGTTCAGGCAAGACCATCCTGGCCCTGGCCGCAGCCATCGAGCAGACCATGGTCAGCAAGCGTTATCGGCGCATCATCGCCACCCGCAGCGTGCAGGGGCTGGACCAGGAGATCGGCTTCCTGCCGGGCACCGAAGCGGAAAAGATGGAGCCCTGGCTCGGCGCCATCACCGACAACCTCGAAGCTCTGCACATGGATGACGAAAGCACCCATGGCAGCGTCGACTACATCCTCAGCAAGGTGCCGCTGCAGTTCAAATCCCTCAACTACATTCGTGGCCGCAGCTTCCAGCAGAGCCTGATCCTGATCGACGAATGCCAGAACCTCACCCCGCACCAGATGAAAACCATCATCACCCGTGCCGGCGCCGGTTCCAAAGTGGTGTGCCTGGGCAACCTGGCGCAGATCGATACCCCTTACCTGTCCGCGACCAGCTCCGGGCTGACCTACCTCACTGAACGCTTCAAGGACTTCCCCAACGGGGTGCACATCACCCTGCAAGGGGTGCCACGCTCGATTCTGGCCGAATACGCCGAATCCCATCTGTAACCCTCGCCAGACGGGCGGCCGCGAGGCCGCCCGTTTTTTTATGCCCGAAGCAAACCTATCTTCCGTGGGAGCGAGGCTTGCCCGCGATCCAGGCAACGCGGTGCAGCAGGTCAGGCGCGGTGATGCCTTCGCGGGCAAGCCTGAACTGGCCTAATAATTCTGGACACCTCAATCGGGCGCTATGATGGCGCCCAAATCTGAGGTGTTTGGACATGCGCAACTCTTATTCAAATGAGTTCAAGCTCAAAGCAGCCAGCATGGTGCTGGACGAAGGACAGTCGGTTCCCGAGGTCTGCGCCAGCATAAATATTGGTCCTACGGCCTTGCGGCGCTGGGTCGATCAACTGCGCAAGGAAAGAGAAGGTTTAACTCCGATAGGGGCCAAAGCCATCACTGCTGATCAGCGGGAAATTCAGCGGCTCCAGGCCCTGCTCAAGCAGAAAGACCGGGATATCGAAATCCTAAAAAAGGCCAGTGCTCTCCTGCTTTTGGACGCCAAAGATCACTCGCGCTGATCGATGAGTTGGGCGAGCAGTACGGCGTAAATGAGTGCTGTCGTGTGCTTGAGATCAGCCGCAGCAGCTTCTACAGCTGGCGTCAGCGCCAAGGCCAGCAATGCCCTGAGCGAGAAAGGCTCAAGGCGGAGCTGGTCAAGCATCACAAGGCGTCGAGGGCCTCAGCAGGCTCTCGTACCCTGGCCAAAATGCTGCAGGCCGCTGGGCACCAGATAGGTCGATTCAAGGCTCAAAGCCTGATGCGAGAGGCCGGGATAACCTGCCGGCAGCGCAGGCGTCACAAATACCGGTCATCGGGTGTGGAGGCTTTGACGGCACCGCATGAACTCAAGCGTCAGTTTGATGTGAAGGCACCCAACGAGGTGTGGTGTGGGGACGTTACTTACATCAAGGCTGGCAAGCGCTGGTTGTATTTGGCGGCTGTTTTGGATCTGTTTGCCCGCCGTATCGTGGGCTGGTCGTTCTCGTCGATTTCTGATGCGACGCTGACCTGTGAGGCACTGCGGATGGCGACTGAACTGAGAGGACACCCAAAGGGCGTGCTGTTTCACTCTGACCAGGGCTGCCAGTACACCAGTCACAAATTCAGGCATGAATTGAATGAACAAGGCTATCGCCAGAGCATGAGCCGTAAAGGCGAATGTTGGGACAACGCCCCGATGGAGCGTTTTTTTGGAAGCCTGAAGTCGGAGTGGGTGCCTAAGGGCGGCTACGGCTCGGAACATGAGGCCCGAATGGACGTGCAGCGCTACATCACACGCTACAACACCACTCGGCCTCACAGTTACAACGAATATCGATCACCCGTCGCAGCAGAAAGACTGGCTGCGTAAACCTTAAATGGTGTCCAGGATTACTTGACCAGTTCAGCCTCGCTCCTACAGGGGCGGAGTGCGTGGATAATCAAACGTGCGGAAATTTGACCCTCGGGTTTACAATCGCCTTTCCTGATCAGGAGTAAGGCTGTGCTGACTCATCTCGATTCCCAAGGTCGCGCCAATATGGTCGACGTCACCGACAAAGCCGTGACGTCCCGCGAAGCCACGGCCGAAGCCCGGGTGCGCATGCTCCCGCAAACCCTGCAAATGATCGTCAGCGGCGGTCACCCCAAGGGTGATGTGTTCGCCGTGGCGCGCATCGCCGGCATCCAGGCGGCGAAAAAGACCAGCGATCTGATCCCCCTGTGCCATCCGCTGATGCTTACCAGCGTCAAGGTCGAGCTCAGCGCCGAAGGCGAGGACAGCGTGCGCATCGTTGCCCGCTGCAAGCTGGCCGGGCAGACCGGGGTGGAAATGGAAGCCCTGACCGCCGCCAGCGTCGCCGCGCTGACCATCTATGACATGTGCAAGGCCGTGGACCGCGGCATGACCATCGAAGGCGTGCGCTTGCTGGAGAAGCTGGGCGGCAAGAGCGGTCATTACCAGGCGGGTGAGCAATGAACCTGACCGTGAAGTTTTTCGCCCGCTATCGCGAGGCGCTGGGTGTGGATTCGCTGCGGGTCGCCGGCGATTTCGCCACGGTCGACGATGTGCGCGCCCTGCTGGCCCAACGCGAGGGCGCCGAGGTGCTCAGCGAGCAGAACCTGATGTGCGCCCGCAACGAAGACCTGTGCCAGCTCGACGAGCCAGTGAGCGACGGCGACGAAGTGGCGTTTTTTCCTACTGTGACCGGGGGCTGACATGGCGATTCGTGTGCAATCGGGCGCCTTCGATCCGGGGGCGGAAGTCAACGCCATGCATGCGGCGAATGTCGGTGTCGGCGCGGTGGTGAGCTTTGTCGGCTACGTGCGTGATTTCAACGATGGCCTGGATGTGGCCGGGATGTTTCTCGAGCATTACCCGGGCATGACCGAAAAGGCCCTCGGCAAGATCGCCGCCGAGGCCGAACAGCGCTGGCCGCTGCTCAAGCTGGAAGTGCTGCATCGCATCGGCGCGCTGGAGCCGGGCGAGCCGATCGTCTTCGTCGGCGCCGCCAGCGCCCACCGCCAGGCGGCGTTCGACGCCTGTGCCTTTGTCATGGACTACCTGAAAACCCGCGCACCGTTCTGGAAAAAGGAAACCACCGCCGATGGCCCGCGCTGGGTGGAAGGTCGCGACAGCGATCATGCGGCGGCGGATCGTTGGAAAGAATGACGGCCTGATTCATCCGTATTGACCGCAAGTCCTCATAGCGGGCAAGCCTCGCTCCTACAGAGGGTTGCATGGCTTCTGTAGGAGCAGCCGGTCGACGCTCGATTGCCCGCGATGGCGCCCTCGACTACGCCCCTATTTCTCTGCTTTTTTCCATTTCTGTCTCTCGACCAAAGGCCAGTTGAACCGCGTCCGCTGCGTTGACGAGATATACGTAAAAGTCCAGTATGGATTTACAAGTACAAACAAGGCTCCACTGTTTCACTCCTTTCTTCTGTCTTGCCAAACCAACAACAACCCGCGAGAGAACGAATATGAAGAAACTCCCCCTCATCAGTGGCCTGGCCCTGAGCCTGTTGGCGTGCAGCAGCCTGTTCGCCGCCGAGAAAACCCTGCGCATCGGCATCGAGGCGGCTTATCCGCCGTTCGCCTCGAAAACCGACAAGGGCGAGATCGTCGGTTTCGACTACGACATCGGCAATGCCCTGTGCGCGCAGATGCAGGTCAAGTGCCTATGGGTCGAGGGTGAATTCGACGGCCTGATTCCCTCCTTGAAAGTGAAAAAAATCGACATGGCGCTGTCGTCGATGACCATCAACGAAGACCGCAAGAAGTCGGTCGACTTCACCCACAAGTACTACTTCACTTCCTCGCGGCTGGTGATGAAGGAAGGCGCCACGGTCGATGACCAATACGCCAGCCTCAAGGGCAAGAACGTCGGTGTGCAACGGGCGACCACCACTGACCGCTACGCCAGCGAGGTGTTCGAGCCCAAGGGCATCAACGTCAAGCGCTACAGCAACAACGAAGAGATCTACATGGACCTGGCGGCCGGGCGCCTCGATGCTATTTTCGCGGACACCATCCCGCTGAATGATTTCCTGTCGATGCCGCGCGGCAAGGGCTATGCGTTTGTCGGGCCAGAACTGAAGGACCCGAAATACGTGGGTGAGGGCGCGGGGATCGCGGTGCGCAAGGGCAATGCCGAGCTGGTCGGCCAGTTGAATAGCGCCATCGATGGCATTCGCGCCAGTGGCGAATATCAGAAGATTTCCGAGAAGTACTTCAAGTCCGACATCTACGGCGACTGATGTCGTGTGGCGTTCGTGAGGACGCCATCGCGGGCAAGCCTCGCTCCTGCGGTTTTGTAGGAGCGAGGCTTGCCCGCGATGCTTTTAGAGACTGTCAGCCCTTCAATTCCTTCAGGTGCTTGTACACTGTCGCCCGCCCCATGTTCAGCACGTTGGCCACATAGTTGGCGGCGCTTTTGCCCTTGAACGCACCTTCGGCGTGCAGCGCCAGCACCAGTTCGCGCTTGTGTTCGCGGGTCAGCAGGTTCAGGCCCAGCTGCCGTTCGCGCAGCCAGTTGTGCAGGAAGGTGTTGATGCGCTCCTGCCAGTCATCGCGAAACAGCGAGTCCGGTTGCGGGATCAGTTTGCTCGGCGAGAGGAACAGGTCCAGCGCCGCCTTGGCATTCTCGAACAGCGAAATATTCAGGTTGATGCACAGCACCGCCGTCGGCTGGCCGCTGCCGTCGCGCAGCACGCTGCTGAGGCTGCGGATCTTCTGGCCGTCCCAGTTGAGCTTTTCGTAGGGGCCGATATTCCGCTCATTGGCATCCTCGCCGAGCATGTCTTCGAGGGCGGAGTCGTCGCCCACTTCGCGCTTGGAGATGTTGTTGGCGATGTAGTCGATCTTCTGCGTGCGCAGATCGTGGATGACCACCTCGGCATGGGGGAAGAACAGCGTGGCGATGGCATCGGCGATCGCCCGGAAGTTATCCAGGACAGGGTCCTGCGCGGGTGAGGTCATGGGTGGTTCTCCAGGCGGTGTCAGCGCCCTGCGAGGCAGGGCGCTGCGAGTGTGCCGCAATCGTTGGGGCGCGTCACTGAGCGGGGTCAGCCGAGGCGGGCGGGGGAGAGCATGGCGGCGTCCAGGCCAAAGCGCGCCAGTTGCTCCGGCAAGGCTTCGCCACGCACCAGGGCAGCGCTGGCCTGGCCCATGGCTGGCGAGGTCTGGATGCCGTAGCCGCCTTGCGCGGCGACCCAGAACAGGCCCGGTACCTGGGTGTCGAAGCCGGCCAGCAGGTCGCCGTCGCTGACGAAGCTGCGCAGGCCGGCCCAGGTGCGGGTCGGGCGGCGAATGGTCAGGGTGGTGGCCTCTTCGATCTGGTAGATGCCCATGGCGATGTCCAGCTCTTCCGGCTGTACGTCGTGGGGCTCCACCGGGTCGGCGTTGGCCGGCGAGCCGAGGAACATGCCGGCGTCGGGCTTCATGTAGAAGGATTCGTCGAGGCTCACCAGCATCGGCCAATGGTGGATATCGACGCCTTCGGGGCCGGCGAAGATAAAGGCTGCGCGGCGTTTTGGCTGCAGGCCCAGGGGCCGGGCGCCGGCCATGGCGCCGACCTGGTCGGCCCAGGCGCCGGCGGCGTTGATCAGGATGGGCGCGCTGAAGGTCTGGCCGGCAGTCTGTACCTGCCATTGGCCTTGTTCGTCGCGGCTCAGCCCCAGCACTTCACAGTCGGTACGCACCTCGCCCTGGTTGCGCCGGATGCCGCGCAGGTAACCCTGGTGCAGGGCGTCGGTGTCGATGTCGCTGGCGCTTGGGTCGTAGAGGGCGCCGTGGACCTTCTCGCGACGCAGGATCGGCAGGCGCGCGCAGGCTTCGTCGGCGCTCAGCAGCTGCATTTCCGGCACCGTGGCCTTGGCGCTCAGGTACTGGTTGTTCAGCTCGCTGGGGTTGCCGGTGAAGTCCACGGTCATTTCGCCGCGCGGGGTCAGCAGCGGGTGCTCGCAGAACCCTTGCGGCGGGGCATCGAAAAAGTCCCGGCTGGCCAGGGTCAGGGCGCGTACCTGGGGCGTGCCATAGGCGGCGGTATAGAGCGCCGCGGAGCGCCCGGTGGAGTGGTAGGCCGGATGCGATTCGCGTTCCAGCACCAGCACCCGGCCATGGCGCGACAGCCAGTAGCCGGTGGAGGCACCGGCAATGCCGCCGCCGATGATGATGAAGTCTGCCTGGGTCATTCGAGCCTCCAAAAAAGGGGATAACGCGCGTCTGTAGGAGCGAGGCTTGCCCGCGATCGATCCTGAGCCTGTCACCGTGGTTCGCTCGGGGCCGTCGATCACGAGCCGGCTGGTGTTCCATTGGTATTTAGTGAGTGCACTGCAAGCGGTACAGCGCATTGGCCAGGGCGATGTCTTCCAGGCCCAGGCCGATGGAGCGGAAGAACACGTGGCGCCCCGGCTCCGGTCGTTGTGCCAGGTCGCTGAGCAGTTCGGGCAGGTCGCCGAGAATCGCCGCCTTGTCCCAGCCATGCCGTTCGCCGGCGATCAGCATCTCGCCGGCCGAGCCGGGGGTGGTCTGACGATAGTCGCAATACACCTGCATGTCCTTCAGCGCGGCGGGCGGCACTTCATGGGCCCGTGGCGCGTTGGTGCTGATGGAGGTGATCAGCGCCGGCTTGCGCAAGGTGCGCGGGTCGATCACCGGGCCGGCGGAGGAGGTGCAGAGCATGATGACGTCGGCGTCCTGTAGGGCGTCATCGAGCTGGCTGGCGACCTGCAGGCGCGGGTCGAGGGCCTTCAGGCGCGCGATGTCCTCGGCGGATTTTCCGGCCAGGCCAGGGGAGTACAGGCGGATGGATTGCCACTCGCGCAGGGCTTTCACGTAATGCAGGTGGGCCTGGGCCACGGGGCCGCTGCCAATGATCGCCAGGTGCCTGGCGTCGGCCGGCGCCAGGGCGTCGACGGCCACGGCGGTGGTGGCCGCGGTGCGCGCGGTGGTCAGTTCGCCAGCGTCACAGAGCAGCAGCGGCTGGCCGCTGTCCATGGACATCAGCAGGGTCCAGGCGGTGACCAGCGGGCCTTCGGTGCGGACGATATAGGGCGAGGTCTTGACCCCGTAGACCCGCTCTTCGGCCAGCACGCCCAGGTAATTGATAAAGTCCCCGGCGCCCTGGGGAAACTCCACCAGTTGCTGCGCCGGCTGCACGGCAAGCCCGGCGGCCAGGTCGTGGAACAGCTTGCGCAGGACCTGCGGCACGTCGACCTGCGCCAGCAACTGGCGGGCTTGAGGCTGGGTAATCACGCAGGGCGTGCTGGACATGCGGGTGCTCCCAAGAAGTAAACTAATTTGTCCATTATGGACTTTTAGTTTTGTCGGGCAATATCCAGGCGAAAAAAAACGCAGCCTATGGTCGGGCTGCGTTTTTTTGCGGGCAGGCTTGTATCTGTAGGAGCGAGGCTTGCCCGCGAGGCGTCATTGCTGACACTGCGCGTTATCGTTCATCGCGAGCAAGCTTCGCTCCTACAACGATGCTGCTCAGGCTTTCGGGCGTTTGCGCTCCACGGGGCGCAGCAGCTCGGTCGGCGGCATTTCGCAGCTGATCTTGCGACCCAGCAGCGCTTCGATCGACGGCAGCTGATAGGAGTCGTCCTCGCCGGCGAAGCTGATGGACACGCCGTCGGCGCCCGCCCGGCCAGTGCGGCCGATACGGTGCACGTAGTCGTCCGGCACTTCCGGCAGGGTGAAGTTGATCACGTGGCTGATGCCGTCGATGTGGATGCCACGCCCGGCGACATCGGTGGCCACCAGCACGCGGATCTTGCCTTCGCGGAAGCCTTCCAGGGTCTTGATGCGCTTGTGCTGCGGCACGTCGCCGGACAGCTGGGCGGCATTCACGCCGTCGCGTACTAGGCGTTCCTCGATGCGCCGCACTTCATCCTTGCGGTTGGCGAAGACCATGACCCGTTCCCAGCCGTTGTCGTTGACCAGGTTGTACAGCAGCTTGTACTTGTCGGCGCCGGCCACCGCGTAGATGTGCTGTTCGACGTTGGCGTTGGCCACGTTCTCGGCTTCGATCTCGACGATCGCCGGGTCGGTGGTCCACTGCTTGGCGAGGTTCATCACGTCGTCGGTGAAGGTGGCGGAGAACAGCAGGGTCTGGCGTTCGCTTTTCGGCGGGGTCTGGCGAATGATCTGGCGTACCTGGGGGATGAAGCCCATGTCGAGCATGCGGTCGGCTTCGTCCAGCACCATCACTTCGACCATGTCCAGGTGCACGTCGCCGCGCTGGTTGAAGTCCAGCAGGCGGCCCGGGGTGGCCACCAGAATGTCGCAATGCCGGGCTTCGAGGTGCTTGAGCTGTTTGTCGAAGTCCATGCCGCCGACAAAGGTCATCACGTTGAGACCGGTGTATTTGGTCAGGCTGGCCGCATCCTTGGCGATCTGTACCACCAGTTCGCGGGTCGGCGCGATGATCAGCGCCCGCGGCTCGCCCATGTAGCGCTCTTTCGGTGGTGGGGTCTGCAGCAGCTGGGTGATGATCGAGATCAGGAACGCGGCGGTCTTGCCGGTACCGGTCTGGGCGCGGCCGATGGCGTCTTTGCCGGCCAGGGTGAACCCCAGTACCTGCGCCTGGATCGGCGTGCAGTAGGGGAAACCCAGGTCGTGGATCGCGTGCATCAGTTCCGGCGCGAGTTTGAAGTCGTGGAAGCGGGTCTTGCCTTCCTGCGGTTCGACGACGAAGTCTTCCAGTTTCCAGGTGCTCACCGGTGGTTTCGGCGCGCGTGGGCGGCGCGGCTGCTCGGCCTTGGGCTTGTCGCTGCGCGGCGCGGTCTGGGCCGTCGGGGCGGCTGGGGCCACCGGCTCTTGCCTGGCCACGGAGGCGGGCGCGGTCCGTTCCGGCTGATGGCCGTCGGTACGGCTGCTGGGGCTGGAGGAAGAGGGGCTGGAGCCTGGCGCGAGCTGCTCAGCCTCGCTTTTACCGAAGATTTTCTTGAGTGCTTTGAGCACGGTCATCTCATCAATTGGTTAAGGAATGTACGCCGGGCAGTGTAATGCAAGAATCGGGCGCGGCGTAGTGGATTGCTCAACGGGCTACCTAACTTATCGATTCAGCGCAAACGCTCGCCGAGCCAGGCGCCGATATCGCGAATTTCTTCGGGTAACACTTCGTGGCCCATTGGGTATTCCTGCCATGTCACGGTGACACCATGGTGTTTCAGGTACTCGTAGGCGGTGCGGCCCATGGCGTTCTGCACCACTTCGTCGTACTGGCCGTGCAGGCACAGGGTTGGAATCCGCTGCTGGCTGGCCGACAGTTCCAGTTCATCGCTGAAGGTCGGGGCATAGGTGGACAGGGCAAGCACGCCACCCAGCGGGCCCTGCCATTTAAGGAAGGCGGTGTGCAGGACGACCGCGCCACCCTGGGAAAAGCCGGCGAGGAAAATCCGCGAAGGGTCTATTCCGCTGGCGCGCTGTTCTTCGATCAGGTCGGTCAGGCGTTTGGCCGACTCGTCCAGCTGTTCGCGGTTGATCGCGCGCGCCGGGCTCATGGCCAGAATGTCGTACCAGCTGGGCATGGCATAACCGCCATTGATGGTCACGGCGCGGGTCGGTGCCTGGGGCAGGACGAAGCGGGTGGTCAACAGGCTTTCCTGCAGCGCTTCGGCCACCGGCAGGAAGTCGTAGCGGTCGGCGCCCAGGCCATGGAGCCAGATCACACAGGCGTCGACGGGCTTGCTGGGCTGAAGAATCAAGGGCTCGGTCATGGTTGCTCCAAATATGTGCGCACGCGCCCAAGCGGGGCGTGATCGAGGTGCGCGGTCGGTTGATCAGTGAAGAAGATGTCGCAAGGCTGCAAGTTTTGCTCTTGACCCCGGGCTGAACCGCTTTAACCGGCACTCTGGTATGGGCTTTGCTATAGCCGTTGCGTGAAGTGATTGCGTTCACCCTGCCGGTAACACTATCAGGCTACTGGCGGGTGTGGGATAGCAAAGATCCGATGATGGACGTTCGCCAGTGGCCGCTACGGGCTTCGCGAACATGCAAGGGCTACAGCCCGTTCGGTCGCTTGGTGAGTATGGGTTTTCTCTTAAATGGATTTTCTCCTACTAGACTCATAGCTAAAGTCCTACGCCGCTTGACCCTATAAAAAGCCAACACGGGTCAACAGTGCCTCATAAAGGTGCGGCAGGACTCAAGCTCCGACACAACAAGAGCAAAACTGGAGGTTTGAATGAAGATGTTGAAATCCACCCTGGCTGTGGTCACGGCCGCCGCGGTACTGGGTATGAGCGGCTTCGCGCAGGCGGGTGCGACCCTGGATGCGGTGCAGAAGAAAGGCTTTGTGCAGTGCGGTGTGAGCGACGGTCTGCCGGGCTTCTCGGTACCGGACGCCACCGGCAAGATCCTCGGCATCGACGCCGATATCTGCCGCGCCGTGGCCGCCGCGGTATTCGGCGACGCGACCAAAGTGAAATTCAGCCAGTTGAACGCCAAGGAGCGTTTCACCGCGCTGCAATCGGGCGAAATCGACATCCTGTCGCGCAACACCACCATGACCAGTTCCCGCGACGCGGGCATGGGCCTGAAATTCCCGGGCTTCATCACCTACTACGACGGCATCGGTTTCCTGGTGAACAACAAGCTGGGCGTCAAGAGCGCCAAGGAACTGGACGGCGCGACCATCTGCATCCAGGCCGGCACCACCACCGAGCTGAACGTGTCCGACTACTTCCGCGGCAACGGCCTGAAATACACCCCGATCACCTTCGACACCTCCGATGAAAGCGCCAAGTCGCTGGAGTCCGGGCGTTGCGACGTGCTGACCTCCGACAAGTCCCAGCTGTTCGCCCAGCGCAGCAAGCTGGCTTCGCCGAAGGACTATGTGGTTCTGCCGGAAACCATTTCCAAGGAACCGCTGGGCCCGGTCGTGCGTAACGGCGACGACGAGTGGCTGGCCATCATCCGCTGGACGGGCTACGCCATGCTCAACGCCGAAGAGGCCGGCATCACGTCGAAGAACGTCGAAGCCGAAGCCAAGTCCACCAAGAACCCTGACGTTGCGCGTCTGCTGGGTGCCGACGGCGAATACGGCAAGGACCTGAAGCTGCGCAAGGACTGGGTGGTACAGATCGTCAAGCAAGTCGGCAACTACGGCGAAGTGTTCGAGAAGAACCTCGGCAAGAGCACTCCGCTAGAGATCGATCGCGGCCTGAACGCGCTATGGAACAACGGCGGCATTCAATACGCACCACCAGTGCGCTGATGGTTCTATCGCCCGGCGGGCCAACCGCCGGGTGATGTTCTTGTTCCATTATTTCCGGGGCACTTCATGCAAAACTCAATCGGCGCACCTAAGCAGAGGCTCAGTCTCAGCGATCCACGAGTGCGTGCGTGGCTATTCCAGATCATCACCGTCGTGGCCGTGATCTCGCTTGGCTGGTACTTGTTCGATAACACGCAAACCAACCTTCAGCACCGGGGGATTACCTCCGGCTTCGACTTTCTCGAGCGCAGCGCCGGCTTCGGCATCGCTCAGCACCTGATCTCCTACACCGAAGCGGACAGCTATGCCCGGGTGTTCGTGATCGGCCTGCTCAACACCCTGCTGGTGACATTCATCGGCGTGATCCTGGCGACCATTCTCGGTTTCATCGTCGGTGTGGCGCGCCTGTCGCAGAACTGGATCATCAGCAAACTGGCGACCGTGTATGTGGAAGTGTTCCGCAACATTCCGCCGCTGCTGCAAATCCTGTTCTGGTATTTCGCGGTGTTCCTGACCATGCCGGGGCCGCGTAACAGCCACAACTTCGGCGACACCTTCTTCGTCAGCAGCCGTGGCCTGAACATGCCGGCGGCCCTGGTGGCCGACGGCTTCTGGCCGTTCGTGATCAGCCTGGTGGTGGCGATTGTCGCCATCGTGCTGATGTGCCGCTGGGCCAACAAGCGCTTCGAAGACACCGGCGTGCCGTTCCACAAGTTCTGGACCGGCCTGGCGCTGTTCCTGGCGATCCCGGCGCTGTGCACGCTGCTTTTCGGCGCCCCGGTGCATTGGGAAATGCCGGAGCTCAAGGGCTTCAACTTCGTCGGCGGCTGGGTGCTGATCCCGGAACTGCTGGCCCTGACCCTGGCCCTGACCGTCTACACCGCGGCGTTCATCGCCGAGATCGTGCGTTCGGGGATCAAGTCGGTGAGCCATGGCCAGACCGAAGCGGCCCGTTCCCTCGGCCTGCGCAACGGTCCGACCCTGCGCAAGGTGATCATCCCGCAAGCCCTGCGGGTGATCATTCCGCCGCTGACCAGCCAATACCTGAACCTGGCGAAGAACTCGTCCCTGGCGGCGGGTATCGGTTATCCGGAAATGGTTTCGCTATTCGCCGGTACCGTGCTCAACCAGACCGGCCAGGCCATCGAAGTCATTGCCATCACCATGAGCGTGTACCTGGCGATCAGCATCAGCATTTCCCTGCTGATGAACTGGTACAACAAGCGCATTGCGCTGATCGAGCGGTGAGGAAACGCGCATGAGCACTCATACTTTCAAACCCGACATGCCACCGCCGAGCAGCAGCATCGGGATCGTGGCGTGGATGCGGGCACACATGTTCTCCAGCTGGATCAACACCCTGCTGACCCTGTTTGCCTTCTACCTGATCTACCTGGTGGTGCCGCCGATCCTCAGCTGGGCGATTTTCGACGCCAACTGGGTGGGCACCACCCGCGCCGACTGCACCAAGGAGGGCGCCTGCTGGGTGTTCATCCAGCAGCGCTTCGGCCAGTTCATGTACGGCTACTACCCGGCGGACCTGCGCTGGCGCGTGGACCTGACCGTGTGGCTGGCGGTGATTGGCGTGGCGCCCTTGTTCATCGCCCGGGTTCCGCACAAGGCCATTTATGGCCTGAGCTTCCTGGTGCTGTACCCGATCATTGCCTACTTCCTGCTGCATGGCGGCCTGTTTGGCATGGCCAACGTCGCCACCAGCCAGTGGGGCGGCCTGATGCTGACCCTGGTGATCGCCACCGTCGGCATCGCCGGCGCCTTGCCCCTGGGCATCGTGCTGGCCTTGGGGCGACGCTCGAACATGCCGGCGATTCGTGTGGTCTGCGTGACCTTCATCGAGTTCTGGCGTGGCGTGCCGTTGATCACCGTGCTGTTCATGTCCTCGGTGATGCTGCCGCTGTTCCTGCCCGAAGGCATGAACTTCGACAAGCTGCTGCGGGCGCTGATCGGGGTGATCCTGTTCCAGTCGGCGTATATCGCCGAAGTGGTGCGCGGCGGCCTGCAGGCGATTCCCAAGGGGCAGTACGAAGCGGCTGCGGCCATGGGCCTGGGCTACTGGCGCAGCATGGGCCTGGTGATCCTGCCGCAAGCCCTGAAGCTGGTGATCCCCGGCATCGTCAACACCTTCATCGCCCTGTTCAAGGACACTAGCCTGGTGATCATCATCGGCCTGTTCGACCTGCTCAACAGCGTGAAGCAAGCTGCCGCCGACCCGAAATGGCTTGGCATGGCCACCGAAGGCTATGTCTTCGCGGCCCTGGTGTTCTGGATTTTCTGTTTTGGTATGTCCCGCTACTCCATGCATCTGGAGCGTAAGTTGGACACAGGCCACAAGCGTTAGGAGTATCTCCATGAGTGAAGCGATCAAAAAGCCTGTGAGCCCTGAAGGCATTATTCAGATGCAGGGCGTGAACAAGTGGTACGGCCAGTTCCACGTGCTCAAGGACATCAACCTCAACGTCAAGCAGGGCGAGCGCATCGTCCTGTGCGGGCCTTCGGGCTCGGGCAAGTCCACCACCATCCGCTGCCTGAACCGCCTGGAAGAACACCAGCAGGGCCGCATCGTGGTCGATGGCGTGGAGCTGACCAACGACCTCAAGCAGATCGAGGCGATCCGTCGTGAAGTCGGCATGGTGTTCCAGCACTTCAACCTGTTCCCGCACCTGACCATCCTGCAGAACTGCACCCTGGCGCCGATGTGGGTACGCAAGATGCCCAAGCGCAAGGCCGAGGAAATCGCCATGCATTACCTGGAGCGCGTACGCATTCCGGAGCAGGCGAACAAGTACCCGGGCCAGCTCTCCGGCGGTCAGCAGCAGCGCGTGGCAATTGCCCGGGCGCTGTGCATGAAGCCGAAGATCATGCTGTTCGACGAGCCGACGTCGGCCCTCGACCCGGAAATGGTGAAAGAGGTTCTGGACACCATGATCGGCCTGGCCGAAGACGGCATGACCATGCTCTGCGTGACCCACGAAATGGGCTTTGCGCGCACCGTGGCCAACCGGGTGATCTTCATGGACAAGGGTGAAATCGTCGAACAGGCCGCGCCTAACGACTTCTTCGACAACCCGCAGAACGAGCGGACCAAGCTGTTCCTGAGCCAGATCCTGCACTGATCCAGGTACCGTCTTGAAAATGAACCCGGCCTGGCGTCGGGTTTATTTTTGCCTGGGATTTCACGACGTCGCGCCGCGTGCCTGGTGCGGATCGTTGTCGGCCGCGGGGGCTTGTTGTTCGCTGAGTGCCTGCACGTCGGCCATCAGCTGCGGATGACGATCGAGCAGGCGCATCAACATGAACAGCGGCTGGGGCGGGGCGACCTCGCCGCGTTCGTAGCGGGAGAAGGCGTTGTGCCCGCCGCCGGAGAGCAGCTTTACCGCATCCTTCTGCGAGAGGTGCAGCTTGCGGCGGATGCGTTTCATCTCGCTGGCCATGAACTGCCGGCAATCTTCCAGCAATTGGTCGCCGGCGCTGGCGTAGCGTTCGGCGCTGGCCGGGTCGAATTCGACTTCCCCACAGGCCTGGCACTCCCAGCCATCCAGGCCGTCGATTTGCCGCAGCAGGTGCTTGTAATCGATCAGCTCGCTGCGATTGTTGAACGGCTGCATGCCGGCCGGGGCACCGCAGCTGACGCATTGTCTTTGTTTCATGGATGTTTCTCCTTGAAGGAGATCACTGGGGGACCGCCGCCGGGGCGGTAAGTGACGTTGATGTACAGCTCCACGGAGTCGATGTGCGTGTAATACACGTCCTGCCAGATTCGATGATCGAGATAGCTGGTCATCGACTTGTAGAGCATTTTTCCCTGCAGCCCGGCAATCACCTGCTGCATGTCCCGGCAGGTCAGGCCGAGGTGCCGGCCGCTGACCAGGGCGGTTCGGGTAAAGGCGGCTGCCCCCAGCCGGGCGACATCTGCCTTGATCACCGACAGGTCGTAATGAGGTGTGTGCTTTTCCATAAGACACCTGGAGTCGAGATGAAATTACCCTTAAAGGGTTTTTTAGCAATCGGATTTCCTTTCCGCTTGCTACATGCATGCATCGGCTTTGTTGTTCACCCACGCGAAGCTGACTAATATGCCAAAAAAATTCATCCGATGATTGGATGAAAAGGCGACAGCACATGACAGAAAATTCTCCTTTGATTAAACGTTCCCTGGTCGATCAGGCCCTGGAACAGCTGCGCCAGCGCATCAATGACGGTGTATGGAGCATCGGCCAGCGCCTGCCGACCGAGCCGGAGCTGGCGGCGGAGCTGGGCATCAGCCGCAATACCGTGCGCGAAGCCATGCGAGTCCTGGCGTTTTCCGGCCTGGTGGAGATTCGCCAGGGCGACGGTAGTTACCTGCGTGCGGTGGTCGATCCGCTGGATACCCTCAAGGCCCTGTCCCAGTGCTCCCTGGAGCAGGCGCGCGAAACCCGGCAGATCATCGAGACGGAGGCCATCGGCCTGGCGGCCCTGCGGCGTACCGACCAGGACCTGCTGGCGTTGCGCGAAGCCCTGGCTCTCAGTGGCGATCACTATCACGGCGATCTGGAGAGCTATATCGCCTGCGACCTGGTGTTTCACGGGCGCCTGGTGGACGCCGCGCATAATCCCACCCTCAGCGAGCTGTACCGCTATTTCTCCAGTGTGGTCGGCGCGCAACTGCGCCAGACCCTGAACATCCATCCCCGGCGCCAGGCGGTGTTCGATCTGCACATCGACCTGCTGGACGCCGTCGAGCAGCGCGACCCGGAGCGGGCCAAGGCCATTTCCAGGCAGCTGATCAATGAACCTTGAGACCGAGAGCACCATGTCCAGCCACCAGGCCAATAACCCACCACCTATTGCTGTCCCTCGACGCGAGGCCGAGCTCGAAGAGTTGTTGATCGACGCCGAAGCCGACGATGCCGAGGTCCAGCAGAGCCACCCGGCGCCGAGTCGCCCGTGGCTGTTGCTGCTGGGGCTGATCCTGGTGGCGCTGAACCTGCGCCCGGCGCTGTCGAGCATGGCACCGCTGCTCAGCGAGGTGTCGCACAGCCTCGGGCTGTCGGCGGCCCAGGCCGGCCTGCTGACCACCTTGCCGGTGCTGTGCCTGGGCCTGTTCGCCCCCCTGGCCCCGGTACTGGCGCGGCGCTTCGGCGCCGAGCGCGTGGTGCTTGGCATCCTGCTGACGCTGGCAGGCGGGATCATCCTGCGCAGTTCCCTGGGAGACGTCGGACTGTTCGCCGGCAGCATCCTCGGTGGCGCCAGCATCGGCGTGATCGGGGTGTTGCTGCCGGGCATCGTCAAGCGCGATTTCGCCAAACACGCGGGCACCATGACCGGCGTCTACACCATGGCCCTGTGCCTGGGCGCGGCGATGGCCGCGGGGGCGACCGTGCCCTTGAGCCAGCACTTCGATAACAGCTGGGCGCTGGGCCTCGGCTTCTGGGTGCTGCCGGCGCTGGTAGCGGCGCTGTTCTGGCTGCCCCAGGTCGGCAAGCGGCAGGGCGCGCACCATGTGGCCTATCGGGTGCGCGGTTTGCTGCGCGACCCGCTGGCCTGGCAAGTGACACTGTACATGGGCCTGCAATCCTCGTTGGCCTACATCGTATTCGGCTGGCTGCCGTCGATCCTTATCGGTCGCGGCCTGAGCCCGACCCAGGCGGGGCTGGTGCTGTCCGGCTCGGTGATCGTCCAGCTCGCCAGTTCGCTGGCCGCGCCCTGGCTGGCAACGCGGGGCAAGGATCAGCGCCTGGCGATCGTAGTCGTGATGCTGCTCACCCTCGGCGGCCTGTTCGGCTGCCTGTATGCCCCGCTCGATGGCCTGTGGGGCTGGGCGATCCTGCTGGGCGTGGGGCAGGGCGGCACCTTCAGCCTGGCGCTGACCCTGATCGTTTTGCGTTCGAAGGACGCCCATGTGGCGGCCAATCTGTCGAGCATGGCCCAGGGCTTTGGCTACACCCTGGCCTCCATGGGGCCGTTCGCGGTCGGCCTGGTGCACGACTGGACCGGTGGCTGGACGGCCCTGGGCTGGATTTTCGCGGTGATCGGCCTGGGGGCCATAGTCGCCGGCCTGGGGGCCGGGCGCTCGCTCTATGTGCAGGTCGAAAGCGAAAAAATCTGAGCCAACCCACTGTCGGTATTTGCGCGGCGAATGCCGATAGTGTTTCCCGGGTTTGCAGACTATCGTGCAGGCATCTTTCCCCGAGTCGGAGCCTGTTCATGAGTGATGCCCACCGCGCCTTGATCACTGAGTTCTATAGCGCCTTCCAGCGCCTGGATGCCGAGGCCATGGCCGCCTGCTACACCGAGGATGTGCTGTTCAGTGATCCGGCGTTCGGCGAACTGCGCGGCCGCGATGCCGCTGACATGTGGCGCATGCTCACCACCCGGGCCAAGGACTTCTCCCTGGTCTTCGACAAGGTCCGCGCCGACGAGCGCAGCGGCGAAGCCCACTGTGTGGCGACTTACCTGTTCAGCCAGACCGGTAATACTGTGGTCAACGATATCCAGGCGCGTTTCGTGTTCCGTGACGGCAAGATCTGCGAGCACCACGATCATTTCAATATGTGGCGCTGGGCCCGCCAGGCCCTGGGGACCAAGGGCCTGATCCTCGGCTGGACCCCGCTGCTGAAAAACGCCGTGCGCGCCCAGGCCCGCAAAGGCCTGAAAGCCTTCCAGGCCGGCCGCTGAATCTTCGCCTCTGGTAAGATCGCGGCTTGTTATCCACACGCCGCGATCACCGTGACCCGCCCCAGCCAATCCCCCGTCAACGACGCAGAATCTGTACCCGTGGTGAGCAAACCCTGGTTTGTCTACCTGGTACGTGCCGCCAACGGCGCCCTGTACTGCGGCATCAGCGACGACCCGGTCAAGCGTTTCGCCAAGCACCAGAGCGGCAAGGGCGCACGCTTCTTCCTCTCCAGCCCCGCCGTCGCGCTGGTCTATACCGAAGCCTGCCGCGACAAGAGCGAAGCCCTGCGCCAGGAACGGCTGATCAAGAAGCTTAGGAAAAGCGCCAAGGAGTGCCTGGTGGCCAGTTCGGGCCTGGCCATCTGATCCTGCCGGAGCCGGGTTCTCACCCCTGAAGCCAGCGCAGCAGGGCTTTCAGATTGTTCAATACTGGATTGTTGCTTTGCAGCGCCTGGCTCCAGTCGATGACGATAGCGGCCAGGAAAACCTGAAGAAAGGCCAGGCCGCCGACTATCCAGGAGTAGAAACGATTGAACTTGAGGTTCTCGAATTGCACCTGATCGTTGCTGAGGGACTTTCGTTGGGCGATGCGTTTTTTCAGTAACTCGATTTTCTCCACCAGCCTTTTCAGTTCGTCTTCTGCCTCGGTTCGAAAGCTCGGGCAATAGGACTGATCGCTGAACTGTGTCAGGGCCTCTATCTTTTCCTCGATACGTTCAATCCCTATGTTTGTTTCCAACAGGGTTTGCAGGCTCTCGGAAGTGTTCTGGCTTATGGTCGAGAGCACCGGATTCACGTCGTCCCGGCATTGGTTGTACTGATGCCAGAGTTCCTTGATCAACGACAGGTTGAGGTAGTTGGCCAAGCAGTCGTTTATGTCGTGAGGGTCATTGAGGTTATCGATGAAGAATGCATCCAGGTTCAATGAGCTCGATTCGAAGTTGTATAGGTAGCTGAAGTTGCCCGATTCGTTGTGGTAATAGTCGTAATGTCTGCCGGGTAGCGGCTGATCAGGGAGTAATGGTTATGGTCACTGCTGGCGTAGAGGTTGATGTATGGGGCGCTCAGTTCGCTTTTGAGGCGTCCGGTGGTGATACGGGAGTGGGCTTGTGCACGGATACCCCAAAGTTTGAACAGCTTTTCCGCGACCTGGTGAGCGTCGCCGACAATCCTGTTGACGCCCTGAGTCAATAGTTCCTCTACGTAGTAACTGGAATGAACGATGCGAAAGTTCTTCGAGAAGGGATTTATCGTCTTGAAGGCATGGTAATCGTGGATATGGGAAGTATTCAGGTTGAACAGTTCTGTCTGCGAGCTGTCTTGCAGGGAGAAATCGAGCGCCAGGTAAGTGACACTGTTGGTCAACTCGATGGTGGTGATAGTGCAGGTCCTGAAGGCGTCGGTTTTTACCGATACCCGGCTTGGGTCATAAGGGTTGGTGTCATTGAATGGGATATAGCCAAGCCCCTTGACTGGAAAGATCGCCGCCTCGGTGTGCGGGGTCGAACTTTCAGGGCCGTCTTCGTGGTACGGAGGTTCTTTTCTATGAAACCATCCGCGAAGAGACATCAACTCGGTGGGCGTGATGGGGGTGATGATACTGACCGATCGCCATTGTCCCGGCCCTTCCAGAAGGCTTGCCTGCTGATAGACAGCTGTACTTTCCTTTGGGTTATACAGCTGCGCCGAGTAAAAGAAGAAATGGTTCTTGAACTTATAGGTAAAGAGTTTCGGGAACTTGTAAACGCAAAAATATAAAAAATGGGTGTAATAGGCCCGTACGGGGTTCAGGTGCTTAATGGCCAAAGGCTGGATTCCCTATCATGCTCAGGCGGCTGGTCTGGTGAAGTGCGGTGCCCGATCAGTGTCGGTGATGGATGGTGATCGGACAGGGTATATAGGCTGCCCGGTCTTTGCACGCTAAGCTGGTTCTTCCTACTTATCCGGTGGACCCCAGCATGTCAGAGTTGATTCTGCATCATTACCCGACCTCGCCTTTCGCGGAAAAAGCCCGCCTGTTGCTAGGCTTCAAGGGCTTGTCCTGGCGCTCGGTGAAGATCTCGCCGGTGATGCCCAAACCCGATCTCACGGCCCTCACTGGTGGTTATCGCAAGACCCCGGTGTTGCAGGTCGGTGCCGATATCTATTGCGACACGGCGCTGATCGCCCGGCGGCTGGAGCAGGAAAAGGCCTCGCCGGCACTGTTTCCCGAAGGCTGGGAAATGGTCAGCGCGACCTTCGCGGCCTGGGCCGATTCGGTGGTGTTCCAGCATACGGTGAGCCTGGTGTTCCAGCCTGAGTCGGCGGCCGTGCGTTTCGGCCATTTGCCGCCGGAAGCGGTCAAGGCCTTCATGACCGATCGCGCCGGGCTGTTCAGCGGCGGCAGTTCTACCCGTGTACCGCTGGAGTTGGCCAAGCATCAATGGCCGACGCTCATGGCGCGCCTGGAGTTGCAGTTGCAGCGTGAGGAGGGCGACTTCCTGTTCGGTGAGCCGTCGATTGCCGACTTCGCCATGGCCCACCCCCTGTGGTTCCTCAAGGGCACGCCGGTGACTGCGCCGCTGGTGGACGCCTATCCGGCGGTGTCGGCGTGGCTGGCCCGGGTACTGGGGTTCGGTCATGGTGCTTCGAGTGCCATGACTTCCGAAGAGGCACTCGAAGTGGCGCGCAGGGCTACACCGGCAGCCTTGCCGGATGAAGCCTTCATTGACCCGAACGGCTTCCAGGCTGGCCAGCAGGTGCGGATTGCGGCGACCGACTATGGCGTCGATCCGGTGGAGGGGGAGTTACTGTTTGCCGGGCGCGAGGAGTTGATCCTGCGCCGCGAAGACCCACGTGGCGGATTGGTGCATGTGCATTTCCCGCGTTTCGGGTTCCGTATCGAGGCGCTATAAGGCGGCAGGTCTATTGCAAGCAAGCTCGTTCCGACAGAGGTTGTTCGGCCCTTGTAGGAGCGAGCTTGCTCGCGATGCGTTTAGCGTTGCAACGCCGCCATGATCCCGTCGGGGTCATAGGTACGGATCAAGGTGCCATTGACGTCCAGGATCGGAATTCCGGCGCCGCCCAGCTCGGTATAGGCCTTGCGCGCCTCGGCATCCTTCTCGATATCGAACTCGCGAAAGGCAATGCCCTTCTGATCGAGAAAGCGCCGGGTGGCCTTGCAGTAGCCGCACCAGTCGGTGGCGTAGAGCACCACCCGGGCATTGGCCCGGACCTGCTCGGAGGCGGCCTGCGAGGGGTTGAACAGGTGCTCGATCTTGCCCCAGTTCTGGTACGCCACGACCACCAGCAGGATCAGCAGGAACTTCTTCAGCACGCCCTGCAGCATCAGTTGCGGCGCTTGAGCTGATCGGTCAGTTGGGTCGGCAGGCCCTTGATGATCAGGGTCCCGGCTTCTTCGTCATACTCGATCTTCGAGCCCAGCAGGTGCGCCTCGAAGCTGATGGACAGGCCTTCGGCGCGGCCGGTGAAGCGGCGGAACTGGTTGAGGGTGCGTTTATCCGCCGGGATTTCCGGCGACAGGCCGTAGTCCTTGTTGCGGATGTGATCGTAGAACGCCTTGGGGCGGTCCTCGTCGATCAGCTCCGAGAGTTCTTCCAGGCCCACGGGTTCGCCGAGCTTGGCCTGGCTGCTGGCGTAGTCCACCAGGGCCTTGGTCTTTTCCCGGGCGGACTCTTCCGGCAGGTCTTCGCTTTCGACGAAGTCGCTGAACGCCTTGAGCAGGGTACGGGTCTCGCCCGGGCCATCGACGCCTTCCTGGCAGCCGATGAAGTCGCGGAAGTACTCCGAGACTTTCTTGCCGTTCTTGCCCTTGATGAACGAGATGTATTGTTTCGACTGTTTGTTGTTCTGCCATTCGGAGACGTTGATCCGCGCAGCCAGGTGCAGCTGGCCCAGGTCCAGGTGGCGCGACGGGGTCACGTCCAGCTCGTCGGTCACCGCCACGCCTTCGCTGTGGTGCAGCAGGGCGATGGCCAGGTAGTCGGTCATGCCTTGCTGGTAGTGGGCGAACAGCACGTGGCCGCCGACCGACAGATTGGATTCTTCCATCAGCTTTTGCAGGTGCTCGACCGCGACGCGGCTGAAGGCGGTGAAGTCCTGGCCGCCATCGAGGTATTCCTTCAGCCAGCCGCTGAAGGGAAACGCGCCGGACTCCGGGTGGAACAGACCCCAGGCTTTGCCCTGTTTGGCGTTATAGCTTTCGTTGAGATCGGCGAGCATGTTCTCGATGGCCGCGGATTCAGCCAGTTCGGAATCGCGGGCGTGCAGAACTGCGGGTGTGCCGTCGGGTTTTTTGTCGATCAGGTGGACGATGCAATGGCGGATCGGCATGGGCTTCTCGGCTGGTTGGCGGGAGAGGGCGTGACTCCCCGAAAAAGTGCCCAGTGTACCGCACCCGCTGGTTTTGGCGCTGTTTGAAGGGGGCGGAAGGCGGCCTGGGTCAAGCTTATGCATTTTTTTACGGATTTAGAGCGATAAAGCTGACCAAATGGCTAGGTAGAGGCGGATATTTCCCCGTCTCTGTGCTAGTTTTGCCCCGTCTTACGCGATGTCTCGGCGTTAAGCGTGCATTCAGCATTTGTCAGGTCGAACCAAACCCTGATTTCGGTATCTATAACCCCGATCTTTCGTGGTTGTGACCGGGGTGCCAGATCCACAAGATCTGGCTCGATGGCTGACACTGCACTCTGCAATCCAAATGAATTTGATAGGGAAGGAACACCACAATGGCTATTACTAAAGACCAACTGATCGCTGATATCGCTGAAGCTATCGACGCGCCGAAAACCACCGCGCGTAACGCTCTGGACCAACTGGCCCAGATCGTTGCTGATCAATTGGAAAATGGCGGCGAAATCACTCTGCCAGGTATCGGCAAACTGAAAGTGACCGAGCGTCCTGCCCGTACTGGCCGTAACCCATCGACTGGTGCTGCCATCGAAATCGCTGCCAAGAAAGTTATCAAGCTGGTTGTGGCTAAAGGCCTGACTGACTCGATCAACAAGTAAGACTGCAGTAAGACCGTGCCTCGGAACGCTTCCGGGCACGGTTTTCAGGCTCTAAGGCCGCAACGATTTACGCAAGGTAAATCGCCGTTTTGCCCCTCGTATCTATCCCATCCGAACCCAGCGCTCCTGGCGCCAGGCCTGTTGCTGTGCCTTGTCCTTGAAGGTCCAGGCGACGAAGCGGCTCTGTTTCTGTCCCTGTGACATCTCCACCACCTGGCTCTCCAGGGCTCCGGCCTTTTTCAGCGCGGCCTGAATCGCCGGCAGGTTCGAGGCTTTCGACACCAGGGTGCTGAACCACAACACCTGTTGCGCCACCTGGGCGCTTTCGCCGATCAGCTGGGTCACGAAGCGCGCTTCGCCACCTTCGCACCACAACTCCGCCGCCTGGCCGCCAAAGTTCAGTACCGGCAGCTTGCGCTTGGGATCGGCCTTGCCCAGCGCTCGCCATTTGCGCTGGCTGCCGCGCGTGGCTTCCTCCAGGGAGGCATGGAAGGGCGGGTTGCACAGGGTCAGGTCGAAGCGTTCGTCGCTTTCCAGCAGCCCCAGCAGGATCTGCTTGCGGTTGCTCTGCTGGCGCAGGCCGATGGCCTTGTTCAGGCCGTTGGCCTGGACGATTGCCTTGGCGGCGGCGAGAGCGGTGGTGTCGATGTCGGAACCGAGGAACTGCCAGCGGTAATCGCAGTGGCCGATCAGCGGGTAGATGCAGTTGGCGCCGACCCCGATGTCCAGCACCCGCACCGCCGCGCCGCGGGGAATTACGCCTTCGTTACGCTCGGCCAGCAGGTCGGCCAGGAAATGCACATAGTCGGCACGACCGGGGACTGGAGGGCAGAGGAAGTCGGCCGGAATATCCCAATGGGCGATGCCATAGAACGCCTTGAGCAATGCCCGGTTGAACACCCGCACCGCCGCCGGGTTGGCGAAGTCGATGCTCTCCTTGCCATAGGGATTGATGATCACGAAAGCCCCCAGCTCCGGGGTGCTCTTGATCAACTGGGGAAAGTCATAGCGGCCTTGATGACGATTGCGCGGGTGCAGGCTGGCCTTTTCCCGTGGCGCGACGGCCTTGGCCGGAGCTGCAGGTTGAGGCTTGGTGCGCGAAGCTTTGGGAGGGCGGGGGGCAGTCATGGGCGAAATCGGTTCGGGTATGGCTCAAAGTGGCGCGCATTGTCCCATATCTGCCCGGGCGACGTAGCCTCTGTAGGAGCCGCCGAGGATAACGCGGTGTGCCAGGAATAACGCTTCGCGGGCAAGCCTCGCTCCTACAGAGGCATTAGCTTTTCGGCCGGGCACAAAAAAGGGAGCCCCTTTGCAGGGCTCCCTTTTTTACCGCTCGGATCGCCGTTACAGGCTGGAGATCCGTGCGTGTTGCTCGGCCAGCTTGCCCAGGGCCCGTTCGGCCTCGGCCAGTTTGGCGCGTTCCTTGTCGATGACTTCGGCCGGGGCCTTGTCGACGAAGGCGGCGTTGGATAGTTTGCCGCCGACCCGCTGGACTTCACCCTGCAGACGCTGGATTTCCTTGTCCAGGCGCGCCAGTTCGGCACCCTTGTCGATCAGCCCGGCCATCGGCACCAGCACTTCCATCTCGCCGACCAGGGCGGTGGCGGACAGCGGTGCTTCGTCGCCGGCCTTCAGCACGGTGATCGATTCGAGTTTGGCCAGCTTCTTCAGCAGGGTCTCGTTTTCGCTCAGGCGACGCTGGTCTTCGGGGGTGACGTTCTTCAGGAACAACGCCAGTGGCTTGCCCGGGCCGATGTTCATTTCGGCACGGATGTTACGGGTGCCGAGCATCAGGCCCTTGAGCCATTCGATGTCGTCTTCGGCGGCCTGGTCGATGCGCGCCTCAACGGCCACCGGCCAGGGTTGCAGCATGATGGTCTTGCCCTGGATGCCCGCCAGCGGCGCCAGGCGCTGCCAGATTTCTTCGGTGATGAACGGCATGAACGGGTGGGCCAGGCGCAGCGCCACTTCCAGTACGCGCACCAGGGTGCGGCGGGTGCCGCGCTGGCGCTCGACCGGCGCGTTTTCGTCCCACAGTACCGGCTTGGACAATTCCAGGTACCAGTCGCAGTACTGGTTCCAGATGAACTCGTACAGCGCCTGGGCCGCCAGGTCGAAGCGGAACTGGTCCAACTGGCGGGTCACTTCGGCTTCGGTGCGCTGCAACTGGGAGATGATCCAGCGGTCGGCCAGCGACAGCTCGTAGGCTTCGCCGTTCTGACCGCAGTCTTCGCCCTTGTCCAGCACGTAGCGCGCGGCGTTCCAGATCTTGTTGCAGAAGTTGCGATAGCCTTCGACGCGGCCCATGTCGAACTTGATGTCGCGGCCGGTGGACGCCAGCGAACAGAAGGTGAAACGCAGGGCGTCGGTGCCGTAGCTGGCGATGCCGTCGGCGAACTCCTGGCGGGTCTGCTTCTCGATCTTCTTCGCCAGTTGCGGCTGCATCATGCCGGTGGTGCGTTTCTGCACCAGGGCTTCGAGCTCGATGCCGTCGATGATGTCCAGCGGGTCAAGGACGTTGCCCTTGGACTTGGACATCTTCTGGCCCTGGCCGTCGCGTACCAGGCCGTGTACGTACACGGTCTTGAACGGAACCTGCGGCGTGCCGTCTTCGTTCTTCACCAGGTGCATGGTGAGCATGATCATCCGGGCGACCCAGAAGAAAATGATGTCGAAACCGGTCACCAGCACGTCGGTCGGGTGGAAGGTCTTGAGGAACTCGGTCTGCTCCGGCCAGCCCAGGGTGGAGAAGGTCCACAGGCCCGAACTGAACCAGGTGTCGAGGACGTCGTTATCCTGTTGCAGTGCAACCTCAGGCCCGAGGTTGTGCTTGGCGCGCACCTCGGCTTCGTCGCGGCCTACATAGACCTTGCCCGACTCGTCGTACCAGGCCGGGATGCGGTGGCCCCACCACAGCTGGCGGCTGATGCACCAGTCCTGGATGTCGCGCATCCAGGAGAAGTACATGTTTTCGTATTGTTTTGGCACGAAGGCGATGCGGCCGTCTTCCACGGCGGCAATGGCCGGCTCGGCCAGCGGCTTGGTGGAGACGTACCACTGGTCGGTCAGCCACGGCTCGATGATGGTGCCGGAGCGGTCGCCTTTCGGCACTTTCAGGGCGTGGTCGTCGACGCTGACCAGCAGGCCGGCGGCGTCGAACGCAGCGACGATTTCCTTGCGCGCCTGGAAGCGGTTGAGGCCGGCGAACTCGGCCGGGATCTTGCCGTCGATGCTTTCGTTCAGCGTGCCGTCCAGGTTGAACACCTGGGCGGCTGGCAGTACTTCGGCGTTCTTGTCGAAGATGTTCAGCAGCGGCAGGTTGTGGCGCTTGCCGACTTCATAGTCGTTGAAATCGTGGGCCGGGGTGATCTTCACGCAGCCGGTGCCGAATTCAGGGTCGCAGTAATCGTCGCCGATGATCGGGATGCGACGACCCACCAGCGGCAGCTCGACGAACTTGCCGATCAGCGCCTTGTAGCGTTCATCGTTCGGGTTAACGGCCACGGCGGAGTCGCCGAGCATGGTTTCCGGACGGGTGGTGGCAACGATCAGGTAGTCCAGGCCTTCAGCGGTCTTGGCGCCGTCGGCCAGCGGGTAGCGCAGGTTCCACAGCGAGCCTTTCTCGTCGTGGTTTTCCACTTCGAGGTCGGAGATCGCGGTGTGCAGCTTGGTGTCCCAGTTGACCAGACGCTTGCCGCGGTAGATCAGGCCGTCTTCGTGCAGGCGCACGAAGGCTTCCTTGACGGCTTCGGAAAGACCGTCGTCCATGGTGAAGCGCTCGCGGCTCCAGTCGACGGACGAGCCCAGGCGGCGGATCTGACGGCTGATGTTGCCGCCGGACTGATCCTTCCACTCCCAGACTTTCTCGAGGAATTTTTCCCGACCCAGATCGTGACGATTCTGGCCCTGGGCTTCGATCTGACGCTCCACCAGCATCTGGGTGGCGATACCGGCGTGGTCGGTACCCGGCTGCCACAGGGTGTTGCGGCCCTGCATGCGGCGGAAGCGGATCAAGGCATCCATGATCGCGTTGTTGAAGCCATGGCCCATGTGCAGGCTGCCAGTGACGTTCGGTGGCGGAATCATGATGGTGTACGAGTCGCCCGCGCCTTGCGGGGCGAAGTAATTCTCTGACTCCCAGGTCTGGTACCAGGAAGTTTCAATGGCGTGCGGCTGGTAGGTCTTATCCATGCGCGGCGGGACCCTATTGGCATTTATTCAGGAAAAGCCGGGAAGTATAGCGGAGGGGGGCAGTTGCAAGCTACAAGCCGCAAGCTGCAAGAGGTGGGCGTCCTTCCTGGCTTTTACTTGCTGCTTATAGCTTGCCGCTTGAAGCTGCGGCGAGCAGCCGTTCCATCCGCGCATCGAGGCGGCGCTTGATCTCGGTTTCGATGTGCGGGGCGAAGTCGTCGATCACGTCTTGCATGATCAGTTGCGCGGCGGCGCGCAGTTCGCTGTCCAGGTGCAGCAGGGCATCCTGGCTCTTGGGTGGTGCTGGTGCGGGTTTTGGTGTCGGTGCCAGTGTAGGGGCTGGCGCGGCAACTACGGGGGCGGGTTGTGGTTCGACCACCGGAGCGGGAGCCGGTTGTGGTTCTGCCGGCGCCTGTTCGTGGGTTTCGACGGCAGGCTTGCCGCCGACCATGTCGAACAGCAGCGGAATCTGCACTTCGCCGTCGACGGTCTCGGTCAGCAGCGGAGGTTGCAGGTCGTCATCGCCGAGCAGTTGGCGGATGGACTCGAGGTCATCCAGCAGGTGCGCGGACTTTTGCAGCGGTTTGGGAGTGTCCATCGATGGCTCAGAGTCGCTGTAAACGGTGATCTTGCAGAGGATAGCCCTGTTCGCGGTAGAAACGGAAACTCTCGCGAGCGGCCTGGCGGATAGTCGGGTCTTCCACCACCACTTCGGCGATGCGGGCGAAACGCTGGGCAAATGCCGGGACTTTCAGGTCCAGGTTGACCAGCAGGTCATGGTGCTCGCCGGGGTCATCGCCCAGGCCGAGAACGATCAGGCCATCCGGTTCGCTTTCGGCGGGGCCGTGGGGCACGAAGGTTTCGCCCTTGAAGCGCCACAACCGGGCATCGAGCTCATCGCGCTGGGCCGCGTCGCTGCAATGCAGGTAGATGCGGTGCCCCATGCGCCAGGCTTTGTCGGTGAGCTTGCAGGCGAAATCCAGGCGCGCCGAAGGATCCGCGCTGGGAAGGATATAGAAGTCGACTTTGGTCATTGCGGTTCCTGAACCCGGGAGTGCGCCGTGTGTGGGCGCACCCCGAGGTCATAGGTTTCAGGCTTTGGCGCGGTCCAGCAGGTACTGGGTCAGCAGGGGAACCGGACGGCCAGTGGCGCCCTTGTCCTTGCCGCCGCTGGTCCAGGCGGTACCGGCGATATCCAGGTGCGCCCAGTTGTACTGCTTGGTGAAACGCGACAGGAAGCAGGCAGCGGTAATGGTGCCGGCTTTCGGCCCGCCGATGTTGGCGATGTCGGCGAACGGGCTGTCCAGCTGTTCCTGGTACTCGTCGAACAGAGGCAGTTGCCAGGCACGGTCGTCAGCCTGGACGCCGGCGCTCAGCAACTGGCCGATCAATTCGTCGTTGTTGCCCAGGAGGCCCGAGGTGTGGGAACCGAGGGCGACCACGCAGGCGCCGGTCAGGGTGGCGATATCGATCACCGCCTGTGGCTTGAAGCGCTCGGCGTAGGTCAGGGCATCGCACAGCACCAGGCGGCCTTCGGCGTCGGTGTTGAGGATTTCCACGGTCTGGCCGCTCATGGTGGTGACGATGTCGCCCGGACGCGAAGCGGTGCCGCTCGGCATGTTCTCGGCGCAGGCCAGGATGCACACCAGGTTGATCGGCAGCTTGAGTTCCAGTACGGCGCGCAGGGTGCCGAACACGCTGGCGGCGCCACCCATGTCGTACTTCATTTCATCCATGCCGGCGCCAGGCTTGAGGCTGATGCCGCCGGTGTCGAAGGTGATGCCCTTGCCGACCAGGGTGTACGGCTTCTCGGACTTCTTGCCGCCGTTGTATTGCATGACGATCAGGCGCGGCGGCTGGGCGCTGCCCTGGCCCACGGCATAGAACGAGCCCATGCCCAGTTCCTTGATCTTCTTCTCGTCGAGGACTTCGACTTTCAGGGCCTTGAATTCCTTGCCCAGGGCCTTGGCCTGTTCGCCGAGGAAGGTCGGGTGGCAGATATTCGGCGGCAGGTTGCCCAGGTTGCGGGTGAATGCCATGCCGTTGGCGATCGCCTTGGCGTGGGCCACGGCGCGCTCGACTTCGGCCTGCGCGGCCTTGATGGTCAGCAGGGTGATTTTCTTCAGGGCGCGCGGTTCGGCTTTCTGGCTCTTGAACTGGTCGAAGCTGTATTCGCCGTCCACCAGGGTTTCCGCCAGCAGGCGGGTCTTGCCGTAGCTGTCGCGGCCCTTGACCACCACTTCGTCCAGCGCCAGTACGGCATCGCTGCCACCCAGGCCTTTGAGGGTATTGAGGATGCCACTGACGATCTTGCGGAACGGGCGGTCGCCCAGTTCGGCGTCCTTGCCGGTGCCGACCAGCAGGACGCGTTCGGCCTTCAGGTTCGGCAGGGCGTGCAGCAGCAGGCTCTGGCCGATCTTGCCGTCCAGGTCGCCGCGCTTGAGTACCGCGCCGATGGCGCCGCCACTGAGCTCGTCGAGTTGTTTGGCAACGCTGCCGAGCTTGCGGCCTTCGCCGACGGCGACCACCAGGGTGGCGGTCTTCAACGTTTCCGGGCTAACGCTTTTTACAACCAGTTCCATGTCCGGGTCCCTGAATTAATGGTCAAAGAGCGCAGGGCCAATGCCGTGCGCCGGGCTTGTCATGTATGCAGCTTTTATAAGGAAGAGGCGTCGGCAGCGGCCAACGACAGGGCCGCCAGTTTGAACCCCGGCGGTCGAGGCTGACAACCCTCCCATGAGCGAACTTCGCCGCTTTAGAGGCCTGCGTGAGCATGCGCAGTGACAGGCGCATGCAATCACAGGATAATGCGCCATCTTTTTCGGCGGCTCGGCTTCACGGGCCGTGTTTGCTTGTTTGGCCGCCTTAGCCTGACAACCCTGGAGTGTCTGGTTTGATCGTCTTCCGTTATCTATCCCGCGAAGTGTTGCTGACCCTGAGCGCCGTGAGCGCTGTACTGCTGGTCATCATCATGAGCGGACGTTTCGTCAAATACCTCGCGCAAGCGGCCTCGGGCGCACTGGACCCGGGCTCGCTGTTCCTGATCATGGGGGTCCGCATGCCGGGCTTCCTGCAATTGATCCTGCCCCTGGGGCTGTTCCTCGGCATTCTGCTGGCCTATGGCCGGCTGTACCTCGAAAGCGAAATGACTGTGCTTTCGGCCACCGGCATGAGCCAGCAGCGCCTGCTGGGCATGACCATGATTCCGGCGACCCTGGTTGCCTTGATCGTGGCCTGGCTGAGCCTGAGCCTGGCGCCTCAGGGCGCCAACCAGTTCCAGCTGATCCTCAACAAGCAGGATGCTCTGACCGAATTCGATACCTTGGTGCCAGGCCGTTTCCAGGCCCTCAACGACGGCACGCGGGTGACCTACACCGAACAGTTGTCCGATGACCGGACCAACCTCGGTGGCGTGTTCATTTCGGAAAAACGCCTGAGCCAGGACAAGAAGGACCAGGGCATCTCGGTGCTGGTGGCGGAGAAGGGGCACCAGGACGTTCGTCCGGACGGCAACCGCTACCTGATTCTGGAAAACGGTTATCGCTACGACGGTAATCCGGGCCAGGCTGATTACCGGATCATCAAGTACGACACCTACGGCGTGTTGCTGGCCAAGCCGGATGTCAGTGAAGAAGTTACCGACCGTGACGCCATGCCGACCCGCGATCTGATCGGCAACCCGGACCTGCGCGCCCATGCCGAGCTGCAATGGCGTATTTCCCTGCCGCTTCTGGTGTTTGTCGTGACCCTGATGGCGGTGCCGCTGTCCCGGGTCAACCCGCGCCAGGGGCGTTTCCTCAAGCTGTTGCCGGCGATTCTTCTTTATATGGCTTACCTGACCATCCTGATCGCGGCCCGTGGCTCGCTGGAAAAAGGCAAGCTGCCGCAGGCGCTGGGCCTGTGGTGGGTACACGGACTGTTTCTATTGATTGGCCTCGGGTTGCTGTACTGGGAACCCTTGCGCCTGAAACTGGCGAGCCGCCGCAGCATGAAGGAGGTGGCTCGTGGTTAAGCTCGATCGCTACATCGGTAACAGTGTCCTGCTGGCCATCCTGGCGGTACTGGGGATCATTCTCGGCCTGGCGTCGCTGTTCGCCTTCATCGACGAGATGGGCAGCGTCAGTGACAACTACACCGTGATGGATGTGTTGAGTTTCGTGGTCATGACGGCGCCTCGCCGGCTCTACGAAATGCTGCCGATGGCGGCCCTGATCGGCTGCCTGATTGGCCTGGGCAGCCTGGCCAGCAACAGTGAGCTGACCATCATGCGGGCCGCTGGGGTGTCCATCGGGCGGATCGTCTGGGCGGTGATGAAGCCGATGCTGTTCCTGATGGTGGCGGGTGTGCTGATCGGCGAGTACGTCGCTCCTGCCACGGAAAGCCAGGCGCAGGCCAGTCGTGCGCTGGCCCAGGGTTCGGGCGATGCGCAAAGTTCCAAGCGCGGCCTGTGGCACCGCCAGGGTGAGGAGTTCATCCACATCAACGCCGTGCAACCCAACGGCCTGCTGTATGGCGTGACCCGTTATCACTTCGACGATCAGCGGCACATGCTGTCCTCGAGCTTCGCTCGCCAGGCCCGTTTCGAAGAAAACTACTGGCAACTGAGCGACGTCACCACCACCTATTTCCGCGAGGGCAGCACCGAAGTCATCAACGTCCCGCAGGAACGTTGGGACGTGGCCTTGAGCCCGCAATTGCTGAGTACTGTGGTGATGGCGCCGGAGTCGCTGTCGATCAGCGGTCTGTGGGGGTATATCCATTACCTGGCCGACCAGGGCCTGAACAACGGTCGCTACTGGCTGGCGTTCTGGGTCAAGGTGCTGCAACCGCTGGTCACCGCGGCCCTGGTATTGATGGCGATCTCGTTCATTTTCGGTCCGCTGCGTTCCGTGACGCTCGGCCAGCGGGTGTTCACCGGCGTGCTGGTGGGATTCACCTTCCGCATCGCCCAGGACCTGCTGGGGCCGTCGAGCCTGGTATTCGGTTTCTCGCCGCTGTTCGCGGTGCTGGTTCCCGCCGGGATCTGTGCCCTGGCCGGGGTCTGGCTGTTGCGCCGGGCCGGCTGACCGGCGCCAATGCCGCCAGTCTTACGCAAAACGCCCCTGTCGAAAGACCGGGGCGTTTTGCGTTTGCGCGCCCCTGACAGGCGAACGTGACGCTTGCGTCGTCTATCAGGTACAATTCCCGGCTATTTTTCGGCGGGCTATGCCTGCAGCCTTTTTGAGTGTTGATCCGTGAGTGATTTGAGTCATATCCGCAATTTCTCCATCATCGCCCACATTGACCATGGCAAGTCGACTCTGGCCGATCGCTTCATCCAGATGTGCGGCGGCCTGGCCGAGCGTGAAATGGAAGCCCAGGTCCTGGACTCCATGGACCTTGAGCGGGAACGCGGGATCACCATCAAGGCCCACAGCGTTACCCTCTATTACAAAGCCCGCGACGGCATCACCTACCAGCTGAACTTCATCGACACCCCTGGCCACGTGGACTTCACCTATGAAGTCAGCCGGTCGCTGGCCGCCTGTGAAGGCGCCTTGCTGGTGGTTGACGCCGGCCAGGGCGTGGAAGCGCAGTCGGTCGCCAACTGCTACACCGCCATCGAGCAGGGCCTGGAGGTCATGCCGGTGCTGAACAAGATCGATCTGCCACAGGCCGATCCGGACCGGGTCAAGGAAGAGATCGAGAAGATCATCGGTATCGATGCCACCGACGCCGTGACCTGCAGCGCCAAGACCGGCCTGGGTGTCGACGAGGTGCTGGAGCGCCTGGTCACCACCATTCCCGCGCCGACCGGCAACATCGAGGACCCGCTGCAAGCGTTGATCATCGACTCCTGGTTCGACAACTACCTGGGCGTCGTGTCCCTGGTTCGCGTGCGCCATGGCCGCGTGAAGAAGGGCGACAAGATCCTGGTGAAATCCACCGGCAAGATCCACCTGGTGGACAGCGTCGGTGTATTCAACCCGAAACACACCGCCACCACCGACCTGAAGGCTGGTGAAGTAGGCTTCATCATCGCCGGTATCAAGGACATTCACGGTGCGCCGGTAGGTGACACCCTGACCCTGAGCTCGACCCCCGACGTCGAAGTGCTGCCTGGCTTCAAGCGCATTCAGCCGCAGGTCTACGCCGGCCTGTTCCCGGTCAGCTCCGACGACTTCGAAGACTTCCGCGAAGCCCTGCAAAAGCTCACGCTGAACGACTCGTCGCTGCAATACACCCCGGAAAGCTCCGACGCACTGGGCTTTGGCTTCCGTTGCGGCTTCCTCGGCATGCTGCACATGGAAATCATCCAGGAGCGCCTGGAGCGCGAATACGACCTGGACCTGATCACCACGGCGCCGACGGTGATTTTCGAACTGCAACTGAAGAATGGTGAGACGATCTACGTCGATAACCCATCGAAGTTGCCGGATCTATCGTCCATCGAAGACATGCGCGAGCCGATCGTGCGGGCCAATATCCTGGTGCCGCAAGAGCACCTGGGTAACGTCATTACCCTGTGTATCGAGAAGCGCGGCATACAGCACGACATGCTGTTCCTCGGCAGCCAGGTCCAGGTGACCTACGACCTGCCGATGAACGAAGTGGTCCTGGATTTCTTCGACCGCCTCAAATCCACCAGTCGTGGCTATGCTTCGCTGGATTATCATTTCGATCGCTACCAATCGGCTAATCTGGTCAAGCTGGATGTGCTGATCAACGGTGAGAAAGTCGACGCCCTGGCATTGATCGTGCACCGTGACAACGCGCACTACAAAGGGCGTGCGTTGACCGAAAAGATGAAGGAACTGATTCCTCGGCAGATGTTCGACGTGGCAATCCAGGCCGCCATTGGTGGGCAGATTGTGGCGCGGACAACCGTCAAGGCGCTCAGAAAGAACGTGCTGGCCAAATGCTACGGTGGTGACGTTAGCCGTAAGCGCAAGCTGTTGGAAAAGCAGAAGGCCGGTAAGAAACGCATGAAGCAAGTGGGTAACGTGGAGATTCCACAAGAAGCCTTCCTTGCTGTGCTCAGGTTGGATAGTTAGGTCCTATGTCGCTAAATTTCCCGCTGTTGCTGGTCATCGCCGTCGCCGTCTGCGGTCTGTTGGCGTTGCTCGATCTGGTCTTTCTGGCGCCGCGTCGGCGTGCCGCCATTACCAACTATCAGGGCAGCGTCAGCCAGCCGGATGGACTGGTCATCGAGAAACTGAACAAGGAGCCGATGCTGGTCGAGTACGGTAAATCGTTCTTTCCGGTGCTGTTCATCGTGCTGGTGCTGCGTTCGTTCCTGGTGGAACCGTTTCAGATTCCTTCGGGATCGATGAAACCGACCCTGGATGTGGGCGACTTCATCCTGGTGAACAAGTTTTCTTACGGGATCCGCCTGCCGGTGATCGACAAGAAAATCATCGAGGTCGGTGATCCGCAGCGCGGCGATGTGATGGTGTTCCGCTACCCGAGCGATCCGAACGTCAACTACATCAAGCGTGTGGTCGGCCTGCCGGGCGACGAAGTGCGCTACACCAGCGACAAGCGCCTGCTGGTCAACGGCCAGTCGGTCGCCGAGCAACTGGTCGGCTCCGAGCCGGGTACCCTGGGCAGCGCGGAGCTCTACAAGGAAAAACTCGGCGCCGCCGAGCACCTGATCCGCAAGGAAATGAGCCGCTACCGGGCCACCCCGGATCGTCAATGGACCGTGCCTGCCGGGCACTACTTCATGATGGGCGACAACCGCGACAACTCGAACGACAGCCGCTACTGGGATGACCCAAGCATTCCCAAGGACCTGCTGGGCATGGTTCCCGACAAGAATATCGTCGGCAAGGCCTTCGCAGTCTGGATGAGCTGGCCCGAACCGAAACTCAGCCACCTGCCGAATTTCTCGCGGGTTGGCCTGATCAAGTAATCAAACACGGCGCTGTTGAACACAGCGCCGAATGCTTTTCTGGATCTTGTAGAACACCGGCCCGCCAGGCTCGGCAGCCTCCCAGGCGTCACCAGAAGCAGCAGTCAACGATATTCAGGATGTGGATTTGAACACAGCGTTAATTGCCACAGGCACCTCGTGCCTTGTCTCCAAGGTGGTGAAATTCAACCACGAACTCAGCGTGGGTAAACCGTGAGCGTTTCTTTGAGCCGTCTCGAGCGTCAGCTCGGTTACACCTTCAAGGACCAGGAACTGATGGTCCTGGCCCTCACTCACCGCAGTTTTGCCGGGCGCAACAACGAACGCCTGGAGTTCCTCGGTGATGCCATTCTCAACTTCGTCGCCGGCGAAGCGCTGTTCGAGCGTTTTCCCCAGGCTCGCGAAGGCCAGCTGTCGCGTCTGCGCGCGCGCCTGGTGAAGGGTGAAACCCTGGCCGTACTGGCCCGTGGTTTCGATCTGGGTGAATACCTGCGCCTGGGCTCCGGTGAGTTGAAAAGCGGCGGCTTTCGTCGTGAGTCGATCCTCGCCGATGCCCTGGAAGCGCTGATTGGTGCGATCTACCTGGATGCCGGCATGGAGGTCGCGCGTGAGCGCGTGCTGTCCTGGCTGACGTCCGAGTTCGACAGCCTGACGCTGGTCGACACCAACAAGGACCCCAAGACCCGCCTGCAGGAATTCCTGCAGTCGCGTGCCTGTGAACTGCCCCGCTACGAAGTGGTGGATATCCAGGGTGAGCCCCATTGCCGGACGTTCTTCGTCGAATGTGAAATCACCCTACTGAACGAAAAAAGCCGAGGTCAGGGTGTAAGCCGTCGCATTGCCGAACAGGTAGCGGCCGCCGCAGCACTGATTGCCCTGGGCGTGGAGAATGGCCATGACTGATACAACCGCAACACGCTGTGGCTATGTCGCCATCGTCGGCCGTCCGAACGTGGGCAAGTCCACGCTGCTGAACCATATCCTGGGGCAGAAGCTGGCCATTACCTCGCGCAAGCCGCAGACCACTCGGCACAACATGCTAGGCATCAAGACCGAAGGCGCCATCCAGGCGATCTACGTCGACACCCCGGGCATGCATAAGAGCAACGAGAAGGCGCTGAACCGCTACATGAACAAGACCGCCTCGGCGGCCTTGAAAGACGTCGACGTGGTGATCTTCGTCGTTGACCGCACCAAGTGGACCGACGAAGACCAGCTGGTGCTGGAGCGTGTGCAGTACGTGCAGGGCCCGGTGATCCTGGCGATCAACAAGACCGACCGTATCGAGGACAAGGCCGAGCTGATGCCGCACCTGACCTGGTTGCAGGAGCAGTTGCCGAATGCCGAGATCGTCCCGGTATCGGCCCAGCAAGGCCACAACCTGGAAGCCCTGGAAGGCCTGATCGCCAAGCACCTGCCGGAAAACGATCACTTCTTCCCGGAAGACCAGATCACCGACCGCAGCAGCCGTTTCCTCGCCGCCGAACTGGTGCGCGAGAAGATCATGCGCCAGCTGGGTGCCGAGCTGCCGTACCAGATCACCGTGGAAATCGAAGAGTTCAAGCAGCAGGGCAAGACCCTGCACATTCATGCCTTGATCCTCGTCGAACGCGACGGCCAGAAGAAAATCATCATTGGCGACAAGGGTGAGCGCATCAAGCGCATCGGCATGGAAGCGCGCAAGGACATGGAGCTGCTGTTCGACTCCAAGGTCATGCTCAACCTGTGGGTCAAGGTCAAAGGCGGTTGGTCCGACGACGAGCGTGCCCTGCGTTCGCTGGGCTACGGCGACCTGTAATCCTGCCCCGTCGCCGGCGCCTCGTTCCTGCAACGTGCAGGGGGCGAGCCGCTGGCGATAAAGGTTCAACGAACCTCCCCGTGGACCTGTCACTTTCTCAAGCCTTGAGATTCCCTCGACACCTATGTCCAGTAACGCTCCCATCGGCCAGCCCGCTTATGTCCTGCACAGTCGCGCCTATCGCGAGAGCAGTGCATTGGTGGACTTCCTCACGCCCCAGGGGCGGCTGCGCGCGGTGTTGCGTGGCGCGCGGGGCAAGGCCGGGACCCTGGCGCGGCCGTTCGTGCCGCTGGAAGTCGAATTTCGTGGGCGCGGCGAGCTGAAAAACGTCGGGCGCATGGAAAGCGCGGGAACCTCCACCTGGCTCAACGGCGAGGCACTGTTCAGCGGCCTCTACCTCAATGAGCTGCTGATCCGCCTGCTGCCCGCCGAAGACCCGCATCCGGCGATCTTCGAGCACTATGCGGCAACCTTGCTGGCTTTGGCCGAGGGCAGGGCCCTCGAACCCTTGCTGCGTGCGTTCGAATGGCGCCTGCTGGACGACCTGGGCTATGGCTTCGCCCTGGACATGGATATCCACGGCGCGCCGATTGAGGCGCAGGGCATGTACCGCCTGCAGGTGGATGCCGGTCTGGAGCAGGTTCACCTGTTGCAACCAGGCCTGTTCAACGGCACCGAGCTGCTGGCCATGGCGCAAGCCGACTGGAGCGCCCCCGGCGCGCTGGCGGCGGCCAAGCGCCTGATGCGCCAGGCACTGGCGGTGCACCTGGGCGGTCGGCCCTTGGTCAGTCGCGAATTGTTTCGCAAGCCCTAGTCGTCCCATTACGCCAATACGCTCGAATCCTGCCTGGCTTGCTCGTGCGACCGAAAGCCGGCAGTTATTTTCGCCAGCGGACACTATATGCTGTGCACCGAATCTCTAACTCCTCAGGAGCGCTTCCGTGACCACCAGCAATCGCATTCTTCTTGGCGTGAACATCGACCACGTAGCCACCCTGCGTCAGGCCCGGGGCACCCGTTACCCTGACCCGGTCAAGGCGGCGCTGGACGCGGAAGAGGCGGGGGCCGACGGCATCACCGTGCACCTGCGCGAGGACCGCCGGCATATCCAGGAGCGCGACGTGCTGCTGCTCAAGGACGTGCTGCAAACCCGCATGAACTTCGAGATGGGCGTCACCGAGGAAATGATGGCGTTCGCCGAGCGCATCCGTCCGGCGCACATCTGCCTGGTTCCGGAAACCCGCCAGGAGCTGACCACCGAGGGCGGCCTGGATGTCGCCGGGCAGGAAGCGCGGATCAAGGCGGCGGTAGAGCGGCTGTCGAAGATCGGCGCCGAAGTGTCGCTGTTCATCGACGCCGATGAGCGGCAGATCGCTGCCTCCCGCCGCGTGGGCGCGCCAGCCATCGAGCTGCACACCGGGCGTTATGCCGATGCCGAAACGCCGAGCGAGGTGGCTGAGGAACTGCGGCGCGTGGCCGACGGCGTGGCTTTCGGCCTGGGCCAGGGCCTGATCGTCAATGCCGGCCACGGCCTGCATTACCACAACGTCGAGGCGGTCGCGGCGATCAAGGGCATCAACGAGTTGAACATTGGCCATGCGCTGGTGGCCCATGCGCTGTTCGTCGGTTTCAAAGGTGCAGTGGCGGAGATGAAGGCGCTGATCCTGGCGGCGGCCAAGGCCTGACGGAAACTCTGTAGCCGCTGCCGCAGGCTGCGATCGACCGGAACGGTCGTGGCGATTTTACGGTTGTCCAGGCCCTGTGGGCCTATCGCAGCCTTCGGTAGCGGTTACGACAGAGGGTTTAAAGCGGCGGGGTTTCCTGGGTCGGCTTGGTCTTGTCCACGCCCGGCACGTGCAGGTTGCCCTCGGCCACCTGGTCGCCTTCCAGCTGCGGCTGCGTGACCCAGGTCAGGATGTCGTAGTAGCGACGGATGTTGGCGACGAAATGCACCGGCTCGCCGCCCCGGGCGTAGCCATAGCGGGTCTTGCTGTACCACTGCTTCTGCGAGAGACGCGGCAGCATCTTCTTCACGTCCAGCCACTTGTTCGGGTTCAGCCCTTCCTTTTGCGCCAGCTTGCGGGCGTCGTCCAAATGGCCGCTGCCGACGTTATAGGCGGCGAGGGCGAACCAGGTGCGGTCCGGCTCTTCGATCTTGTCGTCCAGCTGATCCTTCATGTACGCCAGGTACTTGGCGCCGCCCTGGATGCTTTGCTTGGCGTCCAGGCGGTTGGACACGCCCATGGCCTGGGCGGTGTTCTGGGTCAGCATCATCAGGCCGCGCACGCCGGTCTTGGAGGTGACGCTCGGTTGCCACAAGGATTCCTGGTAGCCGATGGCCGCCAGCAGGCGCCAGTCGACCTTTTCTTCCTTGGCCGAGGCCTTGAAGTGCTTCTCGTATTTGGGCAGGCGCTGCTGCAGGTGCTGGGCAAAGGTGTAAGCGCCGACATAACCCAGGACGTCCACATGCCCGTAATAACGATCCTTCAGGCGCTGCAGGGTGCCGTTCTTCTGCACCTTGTCGAGGAAGGCGTTGATTTCGTTGAGCAGGCTGTTGTCTTCGCCGGCGGCCACGGCCCAGCTCTGGTTGCTGGCATCGCCAAGGTCGAAGGCCACGCGGATATTGGCGAAATACACCTGGTTCATCGCCACTTCGTTGGAATCCACCAGGGTCAGGTCGATCTGCCCCTCGTCGACCATGCGCAGCAGGTCGACCACTTCAACCTCGTCGGACTCTTCGTATTGAATGCCGGGGTATTTCAGCTTGAGTTCGGCCAGTTGCTCGGCGTGGGTGCTGCCCTTGAGCACCATGATCTTCTTGCCGACCAGGTCGCCCGCATCGGTGGGGCGGGACTGGCCGTTGCGGTAGATGATCTGCGGGGTGACTTCCAGATAAGTGTGGGAAAACCGGACTTGCTGCTTGCGTTTCTCGCTGCTGACCAGACCGGCAGCAGCCAGCACCGGGCCGTTAGGTTTACCCAGCTGGTCGAAGAGGTCGTCGAGGTTGTCCGCGGTTTCGATCTTCAGCGTCACCCCCAGGTCGTCGGCGAAACGTTTCACCAGCTCGTATTCGAAGCCGGTTTCACCGTTGCGATCCTGAAAGTAGGTGGCCGGGCTGTTACGGGTGACCACCCGCAGCACGCCATCCTCCTTTACTCGCTCGAGCGTGCTGGGTTTCTCAACGCAGGCACTGAGCATCAGGAAGAGTCCGGTTGCGATGAGCCATCGGGCACAGCGCGGACGTAAAGCCATAGGGGAAAACATCTGCGCAGTATACGCAAAGGACAACAACCGCCATATCTCGACAGCGAAGGGCTTGTCTGCTAGAGGTTCCAGCCCCCGGCCAGAGCCCTCGGGAATGGGCCTTCGGGGCCCGTGGAGAGGGGTGAAATTGGTCCTGACGAGCCTTTGTCACAGGGTGCTGCGCGCAGGCCGACGTCTGGCCGCGCTCGGGCGTGCCGTTTCGGGTGCCGTCGCGGGCGGTTTAGGCTAGAATGCACGGCCTCAAAGCACACCCCCTTCCCGAGGCTGTCCCGAAGATGTTGATCCTGCGCGGCGCTCCTGCCCTTTCTGCCTTTCGCCACAGCAAACTCCTTGAGCAACTGAGCCAGAAGGTTCCAGCTGTCAGTGGCCTGTATGCTGAATTCGCTCACTTCGCCGAAGTTACCGGCGTCCTGACCGGCGACGAACAGCAGGTGCTTGCGCGCCTTCTGAAGTACGGCCCAAGCGTACCGGTGCAAGAACCTACCGGTCGTCTGTTCCTGGTGCTGCCGCGTTTCGGCACCATCTCGCCCTGGTCGAGCAAGGCCAGCGATATCGCCCGCAACTGTGGCCTGAGCAAGATCCAGCGCCTGGAGCGCGGCATTGCCTTCTACGTGGCCGGTGAATTCAGCGACGTGCAAGCGCAGTTGATCGCCGACACCCTGCACGACCGCATGACCCAGATTGTGCTGGGCAACCTGGAGCAGGCTGCCGGCCTGTTCAGCCATGCCACGCCGAAGCCGCTGACCGCCATCGATATCCTCGGTGGTGGCCGCGCCGCGCTGGAACAGGCCAACACCGAACTGGGCCTGGCCCTGGCCGAAGACGAAATCGATTACCTGGTCAACGCCTTCCAGGGCCTCAAGCGCAACCCGCATGACATCGAACTGATGATGTTCGCCCAGGCCAACTCCGAGCACTGCCGTCACAAGATCTTCAACGCCAGTTGGGACATCGACGGCCAGAGCCAGGAAAAAAGCCTGTTCGGCATGATCAAGAACACCTATCAGATGCACAACGAAGGTGTGCTGTCGGCTTACAAGGACAACGCCTCGGTGATCGTCGGCAATGTCGCCGGCCGTTTCTTCCCGAACCCTGAAACCCGCCAATACGGCGCGGTGCAGGAGCCGGTGCACATCCTGATGAAGGTCGAGACTCACAACCACCCGACCGCCATCGCCCCGTTCCCGGGCGCATCCACCGGTTCCGGTGGCGAGATCCGCGATGAAGGCGCAACCGGGCGTGGCGCCAAGCCAAAGGCCGGCCTGACCGGTTTCACCGTATCCAACCTGCAGATCCCGGGCTTCGAACAGCCGTGGGAAGTGCCGTACGGCAAGCCTGAGCGCATTGTCACCGCGCTGGACATCATGATCGAAGGCCCGCTGGGCGGCGCCGCGTTCAACAACGAATTCGGTCGTCCGGCCCTGACCGGCTACTTCCGTACCTTCGAACAGTCGATCGCCACCCCGCACGGTGATGAAGTGCGTGGTTACCACAAGCCGATCATGCTGGCCGGCGGCATGGGCAACATTCGCGAAGAGCACGTCAAGAAAGGCGAGATCGTCGTCGGCTCCAAGCTGATCGTCCTCGGCGGCCCGGCGATGCTCATCGGCCTGGGTGGCGGCGCCGCTTCCTCCATGGCCACCGGCACCAGCTCGGCGGATCTGGACTTCGCTTCCGTTCAGCGTGAAAACCCGGAAATGGAGCGCCGTTGCCAGGAAGTCATCGACCGTTGCTGGCAGCTGGGCGACAAGAACCCGATCAGCTTCATCCACGACGTCGGCGCGGGCGGTCTGTCCAACGCCTTCCCGGAACTGGTCAACGACGGCGACCGCGGTGGCCGTTTCGAACTGCGCAACATTCCAAACGACGAGCCGGGCATGGCCCCGCACGAAATCTGGAGCAACGAATCCCAGGAACGCTACGTTCTGGCCGTCGGCCCGGCCGACTTCGAGCGCTTCCAGGCCATCTGCGAACGTGAGCGTTGCCCGTTTGCCGTCGTCGGTGAAGCCACCGCCGAACCGCATCTGACGGTCACGGACAGCCACTTCGGCAACAGCCCGGTGGACATGCCACTGGAAGTGCTGCTGGGCAAGGCGCCGCGCATGCACCGTTCGGTGGTTCGTGAAGCCGAGCTGGGCGACGATTTCGACCCGTCGAACCTCGACATCGGCGAAAGCATCGAGCGCGTCCTGCATCACCCGGCCGTCGCGAGCAAAAGCTTCCTGATCACCATCGGCGACCGCACCATCACCGGCCTGGTGGCCCGTGACCAAATGGTCGGCCCATGGCAGGTTCCGGTGGCCGACGTGGCCGTCACCGCCACCAGTTTCGACGTCTACACCGGTGAAGCCATGGCCATGGGCGAGCGTACTCCGCTGGCGCTGCTGGACGCCCCGGCGTCGGGCCGCATGGCCATCGGCGAAACCCTGACCAACATTGCCGCGTCGCGCATCAACAAGATCTCCGACATCAAGCTGTCGGCGAACTGGATGTCCGCCGCCGGCCACCCGGGCGAAGACGCACGGCTGTACGACACCGTGAAAGCGGTCGGCATGGAACTGTGCCCTGAGCTGGGCATCACCATTCCAGTGGGCAAGGACTCGATGTCCATGGCCACGCGCTGGAACGACAACGGTGAAGAAAAAACCGTGACCTCGCCGATGTCGCTGATCGTGACTGGTTTCGCGCCTGTGGCGGACATCCGCCAGACCCTGACCCCGCAACTGCGCATGGACAAGGGCACCACCGATCTGGTCCTGATCGACCTCGGTCGTGGCCAGAACCGCATGGGCGCCTCGATCCTCGCCCAGGTGCACGGCAAGCTCGGCAAGCAGGCCCCGGACGTCGATGACGCCGAAGACCTGAAAGCCTTCTTCGCGGTGATCCAGGGCCTCAACGCCGACGGTCACCTGCTGGCTTACCACGACCGTTCCGACGGTGGCCTGCTGACCAGCGTGGTGGAAATGGCCTTCGCCGGTCACTGCGGCCTGAACCTGAACCTCGACGCCCTGGCCGAGAGCTCGGCCGAGATCGCCGCCATCCTGTTCAACGAAGAACTGGGTGCGGTGATCCAGGTGCGCCAGGACGCAACCCCGGATGTGCTGGCGCAGTTCAGCGCCGCCGGCCTGGGCGACTGCGTGGCGGTGATCGGCCAGCCGGTCAACAACGGCCATATCAACATCACCTTCAACGGCGAGAATATCTTCGCCGGCGAGCGTCGCCTGTTGCAGCGCCAGTGGGCTGAAACCAGCTACCAGATCCAGCGCCTGCGGGACAACGCCGACTGCGCCGAGCAGGAATTCGACGTCCTGCTGGAAGAAGACAACCCGGGCCTGAGCGTCAAGCTGAGCTTCGACGTCAACCAGGACATCGCCGCGCCTTACATCAAGAAAGGTGTGCGTCCCCAGGTTGCCGTGCTGCGCGAGCAGGGCGTCAACGGCCAGGTGGAAATGGCCGCGGCGTTCGACCGTGCCGGCTTCAACGCGATCGACGTGCACATGAGCGACATCCTCGCCGGTCGCGTCGATCTGAACGACTTCAAGGGCATGGTCGCCTGCGGCGGCTTCTCCTACGGCGACGTACTCGGCGCCGGCGAAGGCTGGGCCAAGTCGGCACTGTTCAACAGCCGTGCCCGCGACGCCTTCCAGGGCTTCTTCGAGCGCAGCGACACTTTCACCCTCGGCGTGTGCAACGGTTGCCAGATGATGTCCAACCTGCACGAGCTGATCCCGGGCAGCGAGTTCTGGCCGCACTTCGTGCGCAACCGGTCCGAGCAGTTCGAGGCCCGTGTGGCGATGGTCCAGGTCCAGGAGTCGAACTCGATCTTCCTGCAGGGCATGGCCGGTTCGCGTATGCCGATCGCCATCGCCCACGGCGAAGGCCATGCGGAATTCGAAAGCGCAGAAGCGCTGCTTGAAGCCGACCTGTCCGGTTGCGTGGCCCTGCGTTTCGTCGACAACCACGGCAAGGTCACCGAAAGCTACCCGGCCAACCCGAACGGCTCGCCGCGCGGGATTACCGGCCTGACCAGCCGCGACGGCCGCGTCACCATCATGATGCCGCACCCTGAGCGGGTGTTCCGTGCCGTGCAGAACTCCTGGCGTCCGGAAGAGTGGAACGAAGATGCGGCGTGGATGCGCATGTTCCGTAACGCTCGCGTGTGGGTGAACTAAGGCCCGTGTACAAGCTCAGCTTTTTCGTCCCGCCCAGCCACGTGGATGTGGTCAAGAACGCCGTATTCGCCGCCGGTGGCGGACGGATCGGTGCTTACGACCAGTGCGCGTGGCAGGTGCTGGGCCAGGGCCAGTTTCGCCCGTTGGACGGCAGCCAGCCGTTTCTCGGGCAGACCGGCCTGGTCGAGCAGGTGCAGGAATGGAAAGTCGAGCTGGTGGTGGCCGACGAGTTGATCCGTAGCGTGGTGATGGCCCTCAAGCAGAGCCATCCCTACGAGACACCGGCTTATGAAGTCTGGCGTCTGGAAGACTTCTAAGGTCCCGCCCATGAAAAAGCCCGCTGAACCGGTAACGGTCAGCGGGCTTTTTTGTGCCTGCTCTCCGGCAGGAGAGGGTCAGACCTTGGCGCTGACCTCGCTGCGGTTGATCAGGCTATCCAGGGCTTGGCTCAGGCTCGCGGCCTTTTCCCCGATCAGCAGGTGCCAGACACCATCGTCGAGCTGGCTGGAACCCTGGCAGCCGAGGTTCTTCAGCTGGCATTCCGACAGCGCCTTGTTGTCGCCCAGTTGCACCCGCAGGCGGGTCATGGCCACGCAGTCCAGTTGCAGCACATTGTCGCTGCCACCGAAGGCGTCCAGCCATTTCACGGCTTCCTGGGGCGCAATGCTCACCGCTGGCGGTGTTTCGAAGGCCGCGGCGGCAGGGCCAGGCTGTTCCAGTGGCTTGCCGCCGCTGGGCATGGCCAGGCGGATTTCATCGGCGATGCTGTCGGCCAGCGGGCCGACCACCACCTGCAGGCTGCCGCCCTTGCCGGGACGCACCACGGCCATGGCGCCCAGGGCCTTGAGGTCGTTGTCCGATGCCTTGCTGCGGTCGGCCAGTTCCAGGCGCAGGCGGGTGGTGCAGGCGCCGACGGTTATCAGGTTGTCCGCGCCGCCCAGGGCCTGGATATAGGCACCGGCGCGCTGATTGTTGGTCATGGCGGCTTTTTCGCTGCCCGGGGTGTCTTCGCGGCCCGGGGTTTTCAGGTTGAAGCGTTTGATGCAGAAGTCGAACACCAGGTAGTAGATCACCGCGTACAGCAGGCCCACCGGGAACACCAGCCAGCCGTTGGTGGAGCGGCCCCAGCCGAGGGCCATGTCGATGGCGCCGCCGGAAAAGGTGAAGCCCAGGTGGATGTTCAACAGGTTGGTCAGGGCCATGGACAGGCCGGTCAGCAGGGCATGCACCAGGTACAGCATGGGGGCGAGGAACATGAAGGCGAATTCGATCGGCTCGGTGACGCCGGTCAGGAACGAGGTCAGGGCCATCGACAGGAAAATCCCGCCCATCACCTTGCGCCGCTCCGGCAGTGCATTGCGGTACATGGCCAGGCACGCCGCCGGCAGGCCGAACAGCATCATCGGGAACATGCCGGTCATGAACTGGCCGCCCTTGGGGTCTCCGGTGAAGTAGCGGGTCAGGTCGCCGGTGACCACGGCGCCGGTGGCCGGGTCGGTGAAACTGCCGAAAATGAACCAGGCCATGTTGTTCAGGATGTGATGCAGGCCGGTGATGATCAGCAGGCGGTTGAACACACCGAACACGAAGGCGCCGAGGCTGCCGCTTTCCATCAGCAACTGGCCGAAGCTGTTGATGCCGTGCTGGATCGGCGGCCAGATCAGGCCGAACACCACCCCCAGGCCGACGGCGCTGAAACCGGTGACGATCGGCACGAAGCGCCGCCCGCCGAAGAACGCCAGGTATTCCGGCAGCTTGATGTCCTTGAAGCGGTTGTACAGGGCACCGGCCAGCAGGCCGCTGATGATCCCGGCGAGCATGCCCATGTTGATGCTGGCATCGAGCACCTTGAGGGTCGCCACCATCACCAGGTAGCCGATGGCCCCGGCCAGGCCGGCGGTGCCGTTGTTGTCCTTGGCGAAGCCCACGGCGATGCCAATGGCGAAGATCAGCGCCAGGTTGGCGAAGATGGTCTGGCCGGCATCGTGGATGATCGCGATGTTCAGCAGGTCGGTGTCGCCCAGGCGCAGCAGCAGGCCGGCGATCGGCAGGATCGCGATCGGCAGCATCAGGGCACGGCCCAGGCGCTGCAGGCCTTCGATGAATAATTGGTACATGGCGTGTCTCCCGGTGTTCTTGTTATTCAGCTCAGGGGCCAGTGTTGGTGGCAGGCATGACGCACCGCCGAGGCACTGCTCAGGTTCAGCAGCTCATGGCTGAGGCGTCGGCATTGCGCAGCGTCCAGTTGGCGGACCCGCTCCTTGATTTCGCCCACTTGCGGTGGGCTCACCGACAGCTCGCTGACCCCCAGGCCGATCAGCACCGGCGTCGCCAGCGGGTCGGAGGCCAGTGCACCGCACACGCCGACCCAGCGCCCATACCTGGCCGCGCCGGCGCAGGTCTGGGCGATCAGCCGCAGCAGCGCCGGGTGCAGCGCATCGACCCGGGCGGCCAGGCCGGCATGGTCACGGTCCATGGCCAGGGTGTATTGCGACAGATCGTTGGTGCCGATGGAGAGGAAGTCGGCGTATTCGGCCAGTTGCTCGGCGAGCAGGGCGGCGGCCGGGACTTCGATCATCACCCCCAGCTCCGGGCGCTGGCTGATCCCCAGCTCGGCGCACAGGCAATCGATGCGTTCGCGGATATGCAGCAGTTCGTCGAGCTCGCTGACCATCGGCAGCAGGATGCGGCAGCGTTGCAGCGGGCTGACCTGCAGCAGGGCCCGCAGTTGCTGGTCGAGCAGTTCCGGGCGGGCCTGTGCCAGGCGAATGCCGCGCAGGCCCAGCACCGGGTTGGCTTCCACCGGCAGCGGCAGGTAGTCCAGTTGCTTGTCGCCGCCGACGTCTATGGTGCGGATGATCACCGACTTGTCGCCCATGGCGTCGAGCACGGCCTGATAAGCCAGACGTTGCTCCTGTTCGTCGGGGGCGGTATGCCGGTCGACAAACAGAAACTCGGTACGCAGCAGGCCGACGCCATCGGCACCGTTGGCATGGGCGGCCTGGGCTTCCTGGCTGGAGGCGACATTGGCGGCGACCTCGATCGCCTGGCCGTCGAGGGTCCTGGCCGGCAGCTGGGCCTGTTGCTGTTGTTGCTCGCGCCGCTGCTGACGGAGCAGATGGCTCTGCCGGACCTGTTCGATACGCGTGCTGTCCGGCGTCAGTTCCAGGCGACCGTGGTCGGCATTGAGCACCACTTGCTGGCCTTGCGGCACATCGAGAAGCTCCGAGCCCAGGGCCACCAGGCAGGGCAGGCCCTTGCCGCGTGCCAGGATCGCCACGTGGGAGGTGGCGCCGCCGGCCGCCATGCACAGGCCGGCAGCGCCTTGCTCGCTCAGTTGCAGCAGGTCGGACGGGGTCAGTTCGTGGGCCGCGACTATGGCGCCGGCCGGCAACTGGTAATGCCAGGCCTCGCCGAGCAGGGCGCGCAGGACCCGCTGTTGCAGGTCGCGCAGGTCGTTGGCGCGTTCGGCGAGCAGGGCATTGCCCAGTTGCAGCAGGATCTCGCACTGTTCGCCGATGGCGTCGCTCCAGGCGTGGGTGGCGGCGCGTCCCTGGCTGATGCTCTGGCGGGCGGCGTCCAGCAGCGCCGGGTCTTCGAGCAGGGCCAGATGGGCGGCGAAGATCGCTTCTTCCTGGTTGTCCTTGCGTTGCCGGGCGTGCTCCAGGGTGCCGCGAATGTCGCTGCGAACCTTGTCCAGCGCCAGGTCCAGCGCCTGCAGTTGCTCCTGTGGCGGGTGACCGCCGCTGTCTTCGGGCAGGGTCATGGCGGTCAGGTGAAACAGTGGCCCGCAGACCAGCCCGGGGGCGGCGCAGACGCCCTGGATCACCCCGGCTTCGGCGGGGCGCTGGGGCGCGACGGCCTTCACCGCTGGCGCCGCGGCATGGGTGTCTTCGGCCAGCGGGGTGGCGAGGGCGTCCAGCAGCGCCAGCAGGGCGGCCTTGCAGTCCTTGCCCTGGCAACTGACCCGCACCTCGTCCTGCTCGCCGACCCCCAGCCCCATCAGGCTGACCAGGCTGTCGCAGGACGCCGACTTGCCGTTGAAATGCAGGTGCGCCTTGCTGCTGAAGCCCTGGGCGGTCTGGCGTATCAGCGCGGCCGGCCGGGCATGCAGGCCGCCACGATGATTGACCCGGGTCTGGCCTTCCACCTCGTCGGTCGAGGTGTCACCCGCTTCCGCCTGAGCCGTGTTGGCCGCGCGTGGAACGATGTGCAGCAGCGGTTCGCCGACTTTCACCGATTTCAGGGTGATGGGCAGGGTCTGGAAGTGTTCGCCGTTGGTCAGGATCATCAGGCTGATCAGGCTTTTGCTGTTGCGCGCGACCTGGTCGAGATCGAAGCGCAGCAGGGCCTGGCCGCTGCTGACCCGGGCGCCTTCCTGCACCAGCATGGAGAAACCCTCGCCTTGCAGCTGGACCGTGTCCAGGCCCAGGTGCAGCAGCAGTTCCGCGCCATTGTCGGCGCGCAGGGTCACCGCGTGGCCGGTGCGGGCGGCATGCACCACCACGCCGGCGCAGGGGGCGTGCAGGGTGTTGTTCAGCGGGTCGATGGCGATCCCGTCGCCCATGGCGCCGCTGGAAAACACCAGGTCGGGCACTCTGGCGAGGGTGAGCACCGGGCCGCTCAAGGGAGCGCCGAGCGTCAGGTCTTTATTGTTGTTGTACATGGCGCAGTACTCATCCGTTGAAGGAAAGGCTCAGTGGGTGCGGGTCACTTTGCTCAGGTGCCGTGGCTGGTCCGGGTCCATGCCCCGGGCCTCGGCAAGGCTTGCGGCCATGCCGTAGAAACTCTGGATCGCCAGGATCGGATCGAGGGCCGGGTGTTCGGCCCGGCCCAGGGGCAGGTCGCGTTCGACGATGTCGTCCGGCGCCGCCAGCAGCACCCGGGCGCCACGCTGGCGCATGTCGGCGGCAAGGCTGATCAGGCCGGCCTGCTCCGCTCCCCGTGGGGCGAACACCAGCAGCGGGTAGTTGTCGCCGATCAGCGCCATCGGGCCGTGGCGAACTTCCGCGCTGCTGAAGGCTTCGGCCTGGATCGCCGAGGTTTCCTTGAGTTTCAGCGCCGCTTCCTGGGCGATGGCGAAACCGGCGCCACGGCCGATCACCATCAACCGTTGGCTATCGCGCAAGGCCTCGACGGCTGGGCTCCAGTCCTGGGTCGCGGCTTCGCGCAGCCCCTGGGGCAGGGCGAGGCCGGCTTCCAGCAACTGCGCGTCCAGTTTCCAGTGGGCGATCAGGCGGGCGCTGGCGCTGAGGGTGGCGATAAAGCTCTTGGTCGCGGCCACGCTGCGTTCGGCGCCGGCGTGCAGCGGTAGGCAGAATTCGCTGGCGGCTTCCAGCGGGGTGTCCTGGGCGTTGACCATGGCCACGCTCAAGGCCCCGCGTTTGCGCAGCAGGCGCATGCTGTTGACCAGGTCGGGGCTCTGCCCGGACTGGGAAAAGGCGAATGCCGCCTGGCCGCTGACCCGCAGCGGCGCCTGTTGCATGGTCACCACCGACATCGGCAGGGACGCGACCGGGAAACCCAGCTGCTGCATGGTCAGGTAGGCGAAGTAGCTGGCGGCATGGTCGGAGCTGCCGCGGGCGACGGTCATCACCACTTGCGGCGGCTGGCGGTTCAGGCGCCCGGCCACCTCGATCAGTTGCGGGTCCAGGTGCTGCAACTGGCCTTCGACGGCCGCGGCGGCGGACAGCGCCTCTTCAAGCATTTTTGAAGTCAATGTCTTCTCCTTCGACCATCACGGCGGTCAGTGTGAGTGAGCGGTCCAGGCACACGCAGTCGGCCCAGCTGCCGACCTGCAAGCGCCCGCGTTCGGCCAGGCCGAGATAATCGGCGGGAAACTGTGACAAGCGTTGCGAAGCCTCGGCCAGGGGCAGGCCGATCTTCACCAGGTTGCGCAAGGCCTGGTCCATGGTCAGGGTGCTGCCGGCCAGGGTGCCGTCCGGCAGGCGCACGCCACCCAGGCATTTGGTCACGGTGTGGCTGCCGAGCTTGTATTCGCCGTCCGGCATGCCGGCTGCCGCGGTGGAGTCGGTGACGCAGTACAGGCAGGGGATCGAGCGCAAGGCCACGCGCATGGCGCCGGGGTGCACGTGCAGCAGGTCGGGGATCAGTTCCGCGTACTGGGCGTGGGCCAGGGCGGCACCGACTATGCCGGGCTCGCGGTGATGCAGCGGGCTCATGGCGTTGTACAGGTGGGTGAAGCTGGTGGCCCCGGCGTCGAGTGCGGCCACGCCTTCCTCATAGCTGCCCAGGGTGTGGCCGATCTGCATGCGGATGCCGCGGGCGCTGAGAGCGCGGATCAAGGCGTCATGGCCGGCGATTTCCGGGGCGATGGTGATCACCCGGATCGGCGCCAGGCGCAGGTATGCCTCGACTTCGGCCATCAGTGCGGTGTGGGCGAAATTGGGCTGGGCACCGAGCTTGCCCGGGTTGATGTACGGGCCTTCCAGGTGCACACCGAGTACCCGGGCGCTGCCGCTGGGGCGCTGTTTGCAGTATTCGCCCATGGCGCCCAGGACCCGGGTGATTTCCTCGGTCGGCGCGGTCATGGTGGTGGCCAGCAGCGAGGTGGTGCCAAAACGCACGTGGGTGCGGGTGATGGTCTCGAACGCCGGGGCGCCTTCCATGATGTCCTTGCCGCCGCCGCCGTGCACATGCAGGTCGATGAAGCCCGGCAGCAGGTAGGGCAGGTCGTTGTCCGCCGGGTCGCAGGGGCTGCCTTCGATGCCGGTGACCTTGCCGTCCCGGTGGTTCAGGCGGCCGCGAATCCAGCCTTGTGGGGTGAGGATGTTGTGTTCGGACATGGGCAGCTCTCTGGGACGGATTCTTGGCGACTCGGCGGCCAGGCTCAGCGACGCAGCTCGGCGACAAAGTCGTAATAGTCGTTGCGGCAATAGGTGTCGGTGACTTCGATCGGGGTGTTGTCCTCGAGGTAGCCGACACGGGTCATCAGCAGCATCGCGGTGCCGGGGGCGATGCCCACCAGGGCGGCGAACTCGGCGCTGGCGTTGATCGCCTGGATGTGCTGCAGGGCACGGACCACCGGGCGGCCGATGCCATCGAGGTAGGCGTAGAGCGAGTCGCCCACGGCATCCGGCTGGGTAATGATCGTGGCCGGCAGGGTGCTCATTTCGATCGCCATCACCGTGTCGTCGGCTTTGCGCAGGCGCTTGAGGCGCGCCACCTTGTCGTTCGGCGACAGGCCGAGGCGGATCAGTTCTTCGTGGGTCGGCGTGGTGATTTCCCGCTCCAGCCATTGGGAGCCGGGCACGAAGCCCTTGAGGCGGAGCATTTCGCTGAAGCCCGACAGCCGCGACAGCGGTTGTTCCAGGCGCGGGGTAATGAAGGTGCCGGAGCCCTGGCTGCGGCGGATCAGGCCTTGTTCGAACAGCACTTCCAGGGCCTTGCGCGCGGTGACGCGGGAGATATTGAGCATCTCGCTCAGGTTGCGTTCCGAGGGCAAGGCCTGTTCGGCTTTCCACTGTCCGGCATGGATCGCGGCTTCAAGGTTGCGCGCCAGTTGCAGGTACAGCGGGGTCGGCTGGGTATCGTCAGGGCGCAGGGCCAGGATGTGGTTCATCTGTCGAGGTTCCGATGCGTTATTGATTTGTTGTCGCCCGGTAATACGGCAAAAACTAATACCACTTAAATACCATGTCAACGCCAGTGCTGTGGCGATGGCGCACGACAACAGGCGCTTTATGGGCGTTGGCGGGGATGGTTTGGGGAAGTGGTATTAGGGCGGTCTGGCCACGAATGCGAAAATCGCAGGGGCGGCGGTTTTTCGAACGGGAATTGGTATTCACCTTTCGAAGCCGGCGCAGCCTGCGATTTTTTTTGTAACGGAGGTGTTTTAGAGGCGTTTCAGCGAGGAATCAGGGGCGGATTTCGATCATCGTGCCGTCCGGGACCAGGCCCCAGACTTCGCGCATGTCGACGTTGCGCATGGCGATGCAGCCGTCGGTCCAGTCCAGGGTATGGAAGTACTGCTCCGGGTAGTCTTCGCTGTCCGGAGTGCCGTGGATCATGATCATGCCGCCGGGCTCCACGCCCTCGCGACGCGAGCGGGCGGAATCGCTGATGTTCGGGTAGGAGATATGCATGGCCAGGTTGAAGCGGTCGCTGGTCTTGCGCCAGTCCAGCCAGTAGAAGCCTTCCGGAGTGCGCTTGTCGCCTTCCATGAGCTTCGGCCCCTTGGGTCGTTTACCCAGGGAAATGCGGTAGGTCTTGATGGGTTTGCCGTCGTTGATCAGTTGCAACTGATGGGCCGACTTGAGGACCAGGACTTTTTCGATGACCTTGCCGTTCAGGGTATCCGTCGCGGAGGCGTGGGAGACCGCGATAACCGAGTAGCAGAAAAGAGCGAGCAACCAGCGCATGAAACGATATCCCTAAGAGTACACAGGTGCCGCGTACGTTTTGTTGTTTAAGTGAGGGCAGGCTGAGCCAGGGGCGGAATGGACTCGGAACGCACGGGGTAGTCCTCGTTCCGCCGGTCAGCGAAGAAACATTCTAAGGTACGCCCGACCGTGCGAAAAGCCAGCTCGGACCAGGGAATGTCGGCTTCTTCGAAAAGCCGAACTTCCAGGCTCTCTGCGCCAGCGGCGAAATCCAGGTCCGCCAGCTCGGCGCGGAAGAAGACATGCACCTGGCTGATGTGCGGGACGTCGATCAGGGTATAGATGCTCAGGTTGCGGACCCGGGCGCAGGCCTCCTCGAACGTCTCGCGAATCGCCGCCTGTTCGACGGTCTCGCCGTTCTCCATGAAACCGGCCGGCAGCGTCCAGTAGCCACGACGCGGCTCGATCGCGCGTCGGCACAGCAGCACCTGGGTACCCCAGGTAGGCAGGCAGCCGGCGACTATGTTCGGGTTCTGGTAATGGATGGTCTGGCAGTTGTCGCAGACAAAACGCAGGCGTGAATCGCCTTCGGGAATGCGCTGGGTGACCGGGTGACCGCACTGGCTGCAGAATTTCATGCTGGGTATCCGAAAAGGCTGCGCCTATCTTGGCGTGCACGGGGCTTTGTCGGCAAGTTGTCGTTACGCGACATGGCGTGGATCGGGGCTTGGGCGGTCGGTTTGTTTGGTGCATGATGCAAGGTAGTCGACAGATCGAGAAGACTCATGCTGGACGAGCTACTGCACCGGGTAAGCAACCATACGCCGCGACCGCTGGAGACGGATCGACGTTTCCCCGAGGCCGCCGTGCTGGTCCCCATTACCCGCAGTGACGAGCCTGAGCTGGTGCTGACCCTGCGCGCCAAAGGATTGTCCACCCACGGCGGCGAAGTGGCGTTCCCCGGCGGCCGCCGCGACCCGGAAGACCCCGACCTGGTCTTTACCGCCCTGCGCGAAGCCGAAGAGGAAATCGGCCTGCCCCCGGGGCTGGTGGAAGTGATCGGCCCCCTGAGCCCGCTGATTTCCCTGCACGGGATCAAGGTCACGCCCTATGTCGGGGTGATTCCCGATTACGTCGAATACCTGGCCAATGACGCCGAGATCGCCGCGGTGTTCAGCGTGCCGCTGGAGTTTTTCCGCCAGGACCCGCGCGAGCACACCCACCGCATCGATTATCAGGGCCGCAGCTGGTACGTGCCGAGCTACCGCTTCGGCGAGTACAAGATCTGGGGCCTGACGGCGATCATGATCGTCGAGCTGATCAACCTGCTGTATGACGCCCAGATCAGCCTGCACCAGCCGCCCAAAAGCTTTATCAATATTTGAAGCCATCGCTCGTATGGCCTGAACCCCACTGTGTATATGAACCTGCCTGGCCTTGAGGACAACAATATGAAATACCGCCTGGGCGACGCCCGTGTCGAAACCCACCCGCAAAGCTGGGTCGCACCCAATGCCACGCTGGTGGGCAAGGTCAAGCTGGAGGAGGGGGCCAACGTCTGGTTCAATGCGGTGCTGCGTGGCGACAACGAGCTGATCCTGATCGGCAGGAACAGCAACGTGCAGGATGGCACGGTGATGCATACCGACATGGGCTTTCCGCTGACCATCGGCACCGGCGTGACCATTGGCCACAACGCCATGCTGCATGGCTGCACCGTCGGCGACTACAGCCTGATCGGCATCAATGCGGTGATTCTCAACGGCGCGAAGATCGGCAAGAACTGCATCATCGGCGCCAACTCGCTGATCGGCGAAGGCAAGGAGATCCCCGACGGTTCGCTGGTGATGGGCTCGCCGGGCAAGGTGGTCCGTGAACTGACCGAGCAGCAGAAGAAGATGCTCGAAGCCAGCGCCGCGCACTATGTGCATAATTCCCAGCGTTACGCCCGCGATCTGGCCGAGCAAGAACAATGACCGAACCCGAAAAACCCGTCCGTTCGCCCTGCGTGAGCATTTGCGCGCTGGACGATGACGATATCTGCACCGGTTGCCAGCGCACGGTGAGCGAGATCACCCGTTGGAGCCGCATGGACAACGCCGAGCGCCGTGAGGTGCTGGCGCTGTGTCATGAGCGCGCCAAGTCCAGCGGGGTGCTGTGGATGATCGGCACCCAGTCCGGCTAGACGGCTATCTCGGGCCAGCCCCCGTCTGGCCCATCCCATCCGCCTGAAGTACCCTGTGCGCCTTACTGACAGGTACTTTTCGCCCCATGCTCTTCCTGATCGCCTATATCGGCAGTGTCGTACTGATCAACTACGCTTTTTCTACCGCTCCGCACCTGGACATCATCTGGTCGGCCTGGGGCGGGCTGGTGTTCGTCCTGCGGGACATGGTGCAAACCCGCTTCGGTCATGGCGCGCTCGTCGCCATGCTGGTGGCGCTGGTACTGTCCTACGTGACCTCCGAGCCGGCCATTGCCCTGGCCAGCGCCACGGCGTTCGCGGTCTCCGAGTGCATCGACTGGCTGGTGTTCAGTATCACCAAGCGCCCACTGCACGACCGCCTGTGGATAAGTTCGGCGTTGAGCATTCCCCTGGACACCTTTATCTTTTTCGGCCTGATCGATGCGTTGACCCCGGGCGTGATCCTCACCGCGCTGGGGTCGAAGTTCGCCGGCGTGACCGTGGTCTGGCTGGCCATGGCCTGGCGTTTGCGCAAGGCGGCGTGCGCCAGCTGAGGCCAAAGCGCGCGGTTCATGTAAAATGCCGCGCTTTCTTCCCCATGGGCCGCCCGCCTGGTGCGCGACCCTCGATGATCCGCTCCTTTTTGAGGACTTTCAGATGACCCGTATCGGAACTCCATTGTCGCCAACCGCGACCCGCGTTTTGCTGTGTGGCTGTGGTGAGTTGGGCAAGGAAGTGGTGATCGAGCTGCAACGCCTGGGCGTTGAGGTGATTGCCGTGGATCGCTACGCCAATGCGCCGGCGATGCAGGTCGCCCATCGCAGCCATGTGATCAACATGCTCGACGGTGCCGCGCTGCGTGCAGTGATCGAGGCGGAGAAGCCGCACTTCATCGTGCCGGAGATCGAAGCCATCGCCACCGCCACCCTGGTGGAGCTGGAGTCCGAAGGGTTCACCGTGATCCCGACCGCCCGGGCCGCCCAGTTGACCATGAACCGTGAAGGCATCCGTCGCCTGGCCGCCGAAGAACTGGACCTGCCGACCTCGCCTTACCACTTCGCCGACACCTTCGAAGACTACCGCAAGGCGGTGGACGACCTGGGCTTCCCTTGCGTGGTCAAGCCGGTGATGAGTTCCTCGGGCAAGGGCCAGAGCCTGCTGCGCAGCGTCGACGACGTGCAGAAAGCCTGGGACTACGCCCAGGAAGGCGGGCGTGCCGGCAAGGGCCGGGTGATCATCGAAGGTTTCATCGATTTCGATTACGAAATCACTCTGCTGACCGTGCGCCACGTTGGCGGCACCACCTTCTGCGCGCCGGTCGGCCACCGTCAGGAGAAGGGCGATTATCAGGAGTCCTGGCAGCCTCAGGCCATGAGCCCGAAAGCCCTGGCCGAGTCCGAGCGCGTGGCCAAGGCCGTGACCGAGGCCCTGGGTGGCCGTGGCCTGTTCGGCGTCGAGCTGTTCATCAAGGGCGACCAGGTCTGGTTCAGCGAAGTGTCGCCGCGTCCCCATGACACCGGCCTGGTGACCCTGATTTCCCAGGACCTGTCGCAGTTCGCCCTGCATGCGCGGGCGATTCTCGGCCTGCCGATCCCGTTGATCCGTCAGTTCGGCCCGTCGGCTTCGGCGGTGATCCTGGTGGAAGGCCAGTCGACCCAGACCGCTTTCGCCAACCTGGGCGCGGCCCTGAGCGAGCCGGATACGGCCCTGCGCCTGTTCGGCAAGCCCGAAGTCAACGGCCAGCGCCGCATGGGCGTGGCCCTGGCGCGCGACGAGTCGATCGAGGCCGCGCGGGCCAAGGCGACCCGCGCTTCCCAGGCGGTCGTTGTAGAGCTGTAAAAGCATCGCGGGCAAGCCTCGCTCCTACCTACAGAAGATCGCGCTCTTCTGTAGGTAGGAGCGAGGCTTGCCCGCGATAACAATCTCTCAGCCGACCTAGTTCAGGTCGTTATTGCGCGTTTCCTTCAGGCACAGCACAGCGATCAGGCTGAGCACCGCTGCCGCCGACACATAGCCGCCAACCCAGCTCAATCCCCCCATTGCTACCAGCTTCTGGGCGAAGAACGGTGCCGCCGAGGCGCCGACAATGCCGCCCAGGTTATAGGCCGCCGATGCGCCGGTATAACGCACGTGGGTCGGGAATAGCTCGGGTAGCAGGGCGCCCATCGGGGCGAAGGTCACGCCCATCAGGAACAGCTCGATGCACAGGAACAGTGCCACGCCCCAGGTCGAGCCCTGGGTCAGCAGCGGTTCCATGGTGAAGCCGGAGAGAATCGCCAGCAGGCCGCCGATGATCAGCACCGGCTTGCGTCCATAGCGGTCGCTGGCCCAGGCCGACAGCGGCGTGGCCGCGGCCATGAACAGCACCGCGAAGCACAGCAGGCCGAGGAAGGTTTCGCGGCTGTAGCCGAGGGTCGCGACGCCGTAGCTCAACGAGAACACCGTCGAGATGTAAAACAGCGCATAGCACACCACCATTGCCGCGGCGCCCAGCAGCACTGGCAGCCAGTACTGGCTGAACAGCTCGACCAGCGGCATCTTGACCCGTTCCTGGCGGGCGATGGCGTTGGCGAAGACCGGGGTTTCATGCAGTTTCAGGCGCACATACAGGCCGACCAGCACCAGCGCGGCGCTGAGCAGGAACGGAATCCGCCAGCCCCAGGAGCGGAACTGTTCGTCGCTCAGGCTCATGGCCAGGGTCAGGAACAGACCGTTGGCCGCGAGAAAACCGATTGATGGTCCCAACTGCGGGAACATGCCGAACCAGGCGCGTTTGCCTTTGGGCGCATTTTCCGTGGCGAGCAGCGCTGCGCCGCCCCATTCGCCGCCCAGCCCCAGGCCCTGGCCGAAGCGCAGCAGGCACAGCAGGATCGGGGCCCAGGCGCCAATGCTGTCATAGCCGGGCAGCACGCCGATCAGCGTGGTGCACACACCCATCAGCAGCAGCGATGCCACCAGGGTCGACTTACGGCCGATCCGGTCGCCGAAGTGGCCGAACAGCGCCGAGCCCAGGGGGCGGGCGAGAAAAGCGATGCCGAAGGTCAGGAAGGCCGAGAGCATCTGGGCGGTGCCGGACGTCTGCGGAAAGAATACCGGGCCGATCACCAGCGCGGCGGCAGTGGCGTACACGTAGAAGTCGTAGAACTCGATGGCGGTGCCGATAAAGCTGGCGGTGGCCACGCGGCTGGCGGAGTTGGTCGGCTGGGCAGGCACGGAGGCGCTGTAAGTGGTGCTGGTCGTCATGCGGTTATCCCTGACAGTCATGTGCTCCATGGGAGCGAATTATTATGGTCGAACACCCAGGGATGTGGGTTTGGCGCGGGCGCGGCTCGGGGTGGGAGCGAAGCCTGCCAGAAGCGGGCGGAGCAGGGCAGAAGCCGCTGGGTGCGGGTAGCACGCGGGTGCTGCGGGGCTTGGGTAAGCGGATCGATTATAGGAAGGCCCCTAACGATCAAACAAGCGCGACTTGCCGTAGCCCTGTAGCCGCTGGCGCAGCCTGCGTTCGACGGCGTAGCCGGCGTAAGCGGTGCATCAGGCGGAATATGGATACAGGGTTTGCAACCGCGTTGCGGTCGATCGCAGCCTCGCGGGCTCGGCAGCGGCTACAGGGTCACGATTACAGGGCGGGCGCGGTGAGCGGCTTGGTGTGCCAGATCAGCACGCGACTGACCCGGTTGTCCTCGGTTTCGAGGATTTCCAGGCGGTAGCGGCCGATCTTCAGGCAAACGGCGCTGTCGGGGATAGTCTCCAGCGCTTCGGTGACCAGGCCGTTGAGGGTTTTCGGGCCGTCGCAGGGCAGGTGCCAGCCCAGGCTCTTGTTCAGCTCGCGAATCGAGGCCGCGCCTTCGATCACGAAACGTCCGTCGGCCTGGGGATGGATATGCGGGTTGTCGAGGCTGTGCTCGCTTTCGAATTCGCCGACGATTTCTTCGAGGATGTCTTCCAGGGTGACGATGCCCAGCACTTCGCCGTACTCGTCCACCACCATGCCCAGGCGGCGCTGCTGCTTGTGGAAGTTCAGCAGTTGCAACTGCAGCGGGGTGCTTTCCGGCACGAAGTAAGGTTCGTGGCAGGCCGCCAGCAGCGCCTCCTGGGTCAGGCTGGCATCCGGCAGCAGGTGACGGATCTGGCGGGTGTTGAGGACCGCCTCGACCTGGTTGATATCGCTGTGGAACACCGGCAGGCGGGTGCGCTTGGACAGGCGCAGCTGTTCGATGATGTCGGCGATGGGGTCGTCGAGGTTGATCCCGTCGATCTCGCTGCGCGGCACCAGAATGTCATTGACGGTGATGTTGTCCAAGGCATGGATGCCCGACACCGGATGCGGCCGGCCGTTGGCATGTTCTTCGGCGTCGTCCGGGTCGACAGCCTGCTCGTCTTCGCTCTGCTTGACGGCGCCGGCCTTGCGGGTGAAGGGGCGCAGCAACAGCTGGCTGATGCTGTGGAGCAGCCAGGCCGCCGGGTAGATGATCTTCAGCGGCACGCCCAGCAGGGTATTGCCCAGGCTGAGGATCGCATCCGGATAACGGGTGGCCAGGGTGCGCGGGAGGTAGTCGGCGAGTACCAGCAGCACGCTAGTGGCGATCAGGCAGGCCAGCCAGGGGCCGTTTTCCGCCCACTGCAGGAGCGCCAGCAAGGTACTGATGATGACCGCCAGCACCCGGCACAGGGTGTTGCAGAGAATCAGGCTGTCGCGCGGGAAGCTCAGGCGCGCCAGCGGTTTGTCGCCGGAGCGCGAAGCGGTGCGCAGGGTCAGCAGGTGTTGCTGGGCTGCTTCGATGGCGGTGAACAGCCCCGACCACAGCACCAGCAAGGCCAGGACCACGAGCATTGGCTCTATGGGCAGGTTGTCCATTATCGCCGCTCGTCAGATATGCAGGATGTATTCACGGACCAGCTTGCTGCCGAAGTACGCCAGCATCAGCAGGCAGAAGCCGGCCAGGGTCCAGCGAATCGCCTTGTGTCCGCGCCAGCCGAGGCGGTTGCGGCCCCACAGCAGCACGCTGAACACCACCCAGGCCAGGCAGGCCAGCAGGGTCTTGTGCACCAGGTGCTGGGCGAACAGGTTCTCGACGAACAGCCAGCCGGAGATCAGCGACAGCGAAAGCAGGGTCCAGCCGGCCCAGAGGAAGCCGAACAGCAGGCTTTCCATGGTCTGCAGCGGCGGAAAGTTCTTGATCAGCCCGGACGGGTGCTTGTGCTTGAGTTGGTGGTCCTGCACCAGCAGCAACAGGGCCTGGAACACGGCGATGGTGAACATGCCGTAGGCGAGGATCGACAGCAGGATATGGGCGAGGATGCCTGGCTCTTCGTCGATCACCGGCACCGTGCCGGTGGGCACGAACTGCGCCAGCAGCACGGTCAGCGCCCCCAGCGGAAACAGCAGGACCAGCAGGTTCTCCACCGGAATGCGCGAGCAGGCCAGCAGGGTCAGGGCAATCACCGCGGCGGCGATCAGGCTGGCGGCGCTGAAGAAGTCCAGGCCCAGGCCCACGGGCGTCATCAGGTGGGTCAGGAGGCTGGCGCTGTGGGCGAGCAGGGCAAGGATGCCGAGCGAGACCAGCAGGCGCTTGTTCGTCTTGGCGGCTTGAGCCAGACGAGTGCCTTGATAGAGGGTCGCAGCGGCATAGAGGCAGGCGGCGGCGAGGGTGGTTAGCAAGCTGGGTGACAAGGGGAGCATAAATCCTGTTAGGCAAGCCCGAAAGTCGTTGAGTTTGGCATAGAACCGCCATCACACGAAAGACCGTGCAACCAGACGGCGGCTGTGCGTCGCACGCAGTCTTCGCTATAATCCGCGACCTGCCCACGGAGCACCTCTTTATATAGGGGCCCCGAGCCGCCATTACCTCGGTCTACTTAGGGCCTGAAAGGATCGCGCATGTTTGAAAACCTAACCGACCGTCTCTCGCAGACGCTGCGCCATGTCACCGGCAAGGCCAAGCTGACCGAGGACAACATTAAAGACACCCTGCGCGAAGTGCGCATGGCGTTGCTCGAAGCCGACGTCGCCCTGCCGGTGGTCAAGGACTTCGTCAACTCGGTGAAGGAACGTGCGGTCGGCACTGAAGTGTCGCGCAGCCTGACCCCGGGCCAGGCATTCGTGAAGATCGTCCAGGCCGAACTCGAAAGCCTGATGGGCGCGGCCAACGAAGATTTGAACCTGAGCGCCGTGCCGCCTGCCGTCGTGCTGATGGCCGGTTTGCAGGGCGCCGGTAAGACCACCACCGCCGGCAAGCTCGCGCGCTTCCTTAAAGAGCGCAAGAAGAAGAGCGTGATGGTGGTATCCGCCGACGTTTACCGTCCGGCGGCGATCAAGCAGCTCGAAACCCTGGCCAACGACATTGGCGTGACCTTCTTCCCGTCCGACCTGAGCCAGAAGCCGGTCGCGATTGCCGAAGCGGCTATTAAAGAAGCCAAGCTCAAGTTCATTGACGTGGTCATCGTCGACACCGCCGGTCGTCTGCACATCGACGCCGACATGATGGACGAGATCCAGGCGTTGCACGCGGCGGTCAAGCCGGTGGAAACCCTGTTCGTGGTCGACGCCATGACCGGCCAGGACGCTGCCAACACGGCCAAGGCCTTTGGCGACGCACTGCCGCTGACCGGCGTGATCCTGACCAAGGTCGACGGCGATGCCCGTGGCGGTGCCGCGCTGTCGGTGCGTGCGATCACCGGCAAGCCGATCAAGTTCATCGGTATGGGCGAGAAGAGCGAAGCGCTCGAACCGTTCCACCCTGAGCGTATCGCTTCGCGCATCCTCGGCATGGGCGACGTGCTCAGCCTGATCGAGCAGGCCGAACAGACCCTCGACAAGGAAAAAGCCGACAAGCTGGCGAAAAAGCTGAAAAAAGGCAAAGGCTTCGACCTCGAAGACTTCCGCGACCAGCTGCAACAGATGAAGAACATGGGCGGCCTCGGTGGCCTGATGGACAAGTTGCCGAATATCGGTGGCGTGAACCTGGCGCAAATGGGCAATGCCCAGGGCGCGGCCGAGAAGCAGTTCAAGCAGATGGAAGCCATCATCAACTCCATGACCCCGGCCGAGCGCCGCGACCCCGAGCTGATCAGCGGTTCGCGCAAGCGTCGGATCGCCATGGGCTCCGGCACCCAGGTGCAGGACATCGGTCGCTTGATCAAGCAGCACAAGCAGATGCAGAAGATGATGAAGAAATTCTCCGCCAAGGGCGGAATGGCGAAAATGATGCGCGGCATGGGCGGAATGTTGCCCGGCGGCGGCATGCCGAAGATCTGAAGAATCCGCGCCGGCAGCCATGCCGGCGTTTCCCGCGGGGACGCGGGACCTCCAGCAAACCCGCGTTTGGCGGGAGCTGACTCGCCGTTGTTGCCAACGGCCCTATAGCAAATCTGGATGGCAGCCGGTAGGCGCCGGAAAAAGTCATTTGCAAAAGTCCGGATATTCCTTAGAATATGCGGCCTTTCGGGCACCCATGCCCGCTGTGCATTTAGATTTGCAGCACCGACTACAGGAACGATGTTCACATGCTAACAATCCGTCTTGCCCTTGGCGGCTCCAAAAAGCGCCCGTTTTACCACTTGACCGTGACCGACAGCCGCAACCCACGCGACGGTTCGCACAAAGAACAAGTTGGCTTCTTCAACCCGATCGCTCGTGGTCAAGAAGTCCGCCTGTCCGTGAACCAAGAGCGCGTAGCCTACTGGCTGAGCGTTGGTGCACAACCGTCTGAGCGCGTTGCTCAGCTGTTGAAGGAATCGGCTAAGGCTGCAGCCTGAACCCTATGAACGCGACGCCTGCTCCTGCTGATGATTTGATCGTTATCGGCAAAATCTACTCTGTTCACGGCGTTCGCGGCGAAGTGAAGGTTTATTCCTTTACCGATCCGATTAAAAACCTGTTGGATTACAAAACCTGGACGCTCAAGCGCGAAGGTAGCGTGAAACAGGTTGAGCTGGTCAGCGGACGCGGGAATGAAAAATTCCTGGTCGCAAAGCTCAAGGGTCTCGATGATCGTGAAGAAGCGCGTCTTCTGGCCGGTTATGAGATCTGCGTGCCGCGCAACCTGTTCCCTGAACTGACCGACGGCGAGTACTACTGGTACCAGCTGCAAGGTCTCAAGGTCATCGACACTCACGGACAACTGTTCGGGAAGATCGATCACCTGCTGGAGACCGGCTCGAACGATGTAATGGTGGTCAAGCCTTGCGCTGGCAGCCTGGATGATCGCGAACGCCTGTTGCCCTATACCGAGCAATGCGTGTTGGCCGTCGACCTGGCAGCGGGCGAGATGAAGGTGGATTGGGACGCGGACTTCTGAACGTGGCTAGCCTGCGCGTAGAAGTGATCAGTTTGTTTCCCGAGATGTTTTCCGCCATCAGCGACTACGGCATAACCAGCCGCGCGGTGAAACAGGGGCTCTTGCAGCTGACCTGTTGGAATCCGCGAGACTACACCACGGATCGACATCACACTGTGGACGATCGCCCATTTGGCGGTGGCCCGGGCATGGTGATGAAGATCAAGCCCCTGGAAGATGCTCTGGTTCAGGCCAGGCAGGCAGCCGGGGAGGGCGCGAAGGTGATTTACCTGTCGCCCCAAGGCCGCAAACTGACTCAGTCGGCGGTACGCGAGTTGGCGAATGAGGACGCATTGATCCTGATTGCCGGTCGTTATGAAGGCATTGACGAGCGTTTTATTGAAGCTCATGTCGATGAAGAGTGGTCGATTGGCGACTATGTACTCTCCGGTGGCGAGCTGCCGGCGATGGTCCTGATTGATGCGGTTACGCGACTGCTGCCCGGAGCTTTAGGGCATGCGGATTCCGCGGAGGAGGATTCCTTCACGGATGGTCTGCTGGATTGCCCGCACTACACCCGACCGGAGGTGTATGCGGATCAGCGTGTTCCCGACGTGTTGCTAAGTGGCAACCACGCACACATCCGGCGTTGGCGTTTACAGCAGTCCCTTGGTCGGACCTATGAACGACGCGCCGATCTTCTGGAAAGCCGCTCGCTTTCTGGAGAAGAGAAGAAGCTGCTCGAGGAATACATCCGCGAGCGGGACGATAGTTAACAACGTATCGATGGTAGATCCGACGATTTACCTTAGGAGCACAGCATGACCAACAAAATCATCCTTGCACTCGAAGCAGAGCAGATGACCAAAGAGATCCCAGCCTTTGCCCCGGGCGACACCATTGTCGTTCAGGTGAAAGTGAAGGAAGGCGATCGTTCCCGTCTGCAAGCGTTCGAAGGCGTTGTAATCGCCAAGCGTAACCGCGGCGTGAACAGTGCATTCACCGTTCGTAAAATCTCCAACGGTGTTGGCGTAGAGCGTACTTTCCAGACCTACAGCCCGCAAATCGACAGCATGGCTGTCAAGCGTCGCGGTGACGTACGTAAAGCCAAGCTGTACTACCTGCGCGACCTGTCGGGTAAAGCAGCTCGCATCAAGGAAAAACTGGTTTAAGTCCAGCTTCCGATGCAGAAAAAAGCAGCCTACGGGCTGCTTTTTTGTTGCCCGTCATTTATCCCCGAATTGTGTTTCAGGCAGTAGAACCATGAGCCCCCGCGAGCAAGAAATCCAACGCCGGACCGAGCTGTCGGTGACCCGCGTGACCAAGGCGGTATTCCCGTCGACCACCAACCACCACAACACCCTGTTCGGCGGCACGGCGCTGGCCTGGATGGACGAAGTGTCGTTCATCGCCGCGACCCGTTTCTGCCGGTTGCCGCTGGTCACCGTGTCCACCGACCGTATCGACTTCAATCACCCGATTGCCGCCGGCTCTATCGTCGAGCTGGTGGGACGGGTGGTGAAGGTCGGCAATACCAGCCTCAAGGTCGAGGTTGAAGTGTTCGTCGAGAGCATGAGCTGCGATGGGCGAGAGAAGGCCATCCATGGCCTGTTCAGCTTTGTCGCCATCGATGACGACAAGCGCCCGGTACCGGTGTTGCCGGGGTTTGTCGACTGATCGCGAGCAAGCCTCGCTCTTGTGGGATTTCACCGTTCTGTAGGAGCGAGGCTTGCCCGCGATGGGCTATCAGGCCGCCGTATCCTTCTGAATCAACGCCACCAGGGTCCAGCCCGCGGAGGGCTTGAGGGCGCTGCCTGGCGTCAGCACATGCACCCAGCCGCTGTTGTCGCGAGCGAACAGCAGGGTCGCCCGCTCACCATGCAGCGCCTGGTAATCCTCCCAGCCAAAACCTTCGGTCAGGTTGGTGCTGTACAGCTCCGCACCCTGTCCCAGCAGGCTGGCCAGTTTGCTGTAGGACAGCGTCTCGTTACCCAGTAGGTGCCCGCGATGTTCATGGCTGGCCCGGTGCTTGTCGGTGCGCCGGCTTTCCTGGCTGTTGGCCAGGCCGAACAGGCGCTGATGGCCGAAGTCGTGGCGAAAACGCATGGAGGCCAGGGTGTTCAATTCGCCGGAGGGCGACAGCGCCAGCAGATGGCCAAGCCCCACCAGGTCCAGATGGGCATCGGCGTGTTGCGATGCCGGGTTGCCGAAGTAGGTCGGCAGGCCGTCCATGCGCGCGGCCCGGATGTTCTCCCAGCTCGAATCGGTCAGCAGCACGCGGCTGCCCAATTGTTGCAGGGCCTTGCCGATGGTTCGTGCCGGAGCGTTCGCCCCGACGATCAGGAAACCGCTCGGCGCTGGTTCCGCGACCTTCAATAGGCGGGCCAGCGGCCGCGCGGTGGCGCTCTGCAGCACCACGGTGCCGATGATCACGGCAAAGGTCAGCGGCACGAGCAGCAGCGCCCCTTCGTGACCGGCCTGGTCCAGGCGAATGGCGAAGATCGCCGAGACCGCCGCGGCAACGATGCCTCGGGGCGCGATCCAGGCCAGCAGGGCCCGCTCGCGCCAGCTCAGGTTCGAACCAGCGGTGGACAGCAGCACGTTCAAGGGCCGGGCGATGAACTGGATCACCAGCAGCAGAATCAACACCAGCGGCCCCAGGGCGATCAGGGCGTTGAGGTCCAGGCGCGCCGCCAGCAGGATGAACAGCCCGGAAATCAGCAGCACGCTGAGGTTTTCCTTGAAGTGCAGGATGTGCCGGACGTCGACGTCCTTCATGTTGGCCATCCACATGCCCATCAGGGTCACGGCCAGCAGGCCGGACTCATGCATCACCTGGTTGGCGCCGATGAAGATGCCCAGCACCGCCGCCAGCGTGGCCAGGTTGTGCAGGTATTCCGGCAGCCACTGGCGGCGCATGATGCTGCCCAGCACCCAGCCGCCGACGATGCCGAACAGGCTGCCGCAGAGGATCACCCCGCCGAAGGTCATCAGGCTGTGCTGCAGGCCCTGGCCCTCGGCGCTGGCGATGATGAAGCTGTAGACCACCACCGCCAGCAGGGCACCGATCGGGTCGATGACGATGCCTTCCCAGCGCAGGATGTTGGCGATCGACGCCTTGGGCCGCACCACCCGCAGCATGGGCACGATCACGGTGGGCCCGGTGACCAGGGTCAGGGTGCCGAACAGCAGCGCCAGCAACCAGTCGAAGCCCAGCAGCCAGTGCGTGGCCAGGGTGATCACCGCCCAGGTCGAAAGGGCGCCGATGGTCACCAGCCGGTGCACCACCTTGCCGATCTCGCGCCACTCCGACAGGTGCAGGGTCAGGCTGCCTTCAAACAGGATCAAGGCCACCGCCAGCGACACCAGTGGCATCAGCAGCGGTCCGAACAGTTCCTGCGGGTCGAGCCAACCGAGGACCGGGCCGGCGAGAATGCCGCTCAACAGCAGGAACAGAATGGCCGGCAGTTTCAGGCGCCAGGCCAGCCATTGGCAGCCCACTGCCGCCACGCCTATGCCGCCAAAGGCCAACAGAATCTGTTGTTCGTTCATTGAAGCTCCCTGTTCCTTGAAATAGCGGGCTATGAAAGACTAGCGACCCTCTGCACAGTTCACTATTTATTTGCGCCCGGTCTCAAGGCCGCGCCTTTCGAGTATTTATGCCTGCCATCGACCATCCCCTGATAGACCGTTTCCTCGATGCGCTATGGCTGGAAAAGGGTCTTTCGGACAACACCCGCGAGGCTTATCGCAGTGATCTGGCGTTGTTCAACGGCTGGCTACAGGAAAAGGGGCTGGAGCTAGTAAATGCCGGCCGCGAGCTGATTCTCGACCACCTCGCCTGGCGGGTGGAGCAGGCCTACAAGCCACGCTCGACCGCGCGTTTTCTCTCCGGGGTGCGCGGCTTCTATCGTTACCTGCTGCGGGAAAAGCTGATTGCCGTGGATCCCACGCTGCAAGTTGACATGCCGCAGTTGGGGCGGCCGTTGCCCAAGTCTTTGTCGGAGGCCGATGTCGAGGCCCTGCTGGCCGCTCCCGACCTCAGCGAGGCCATCGGCCAGCGCGATCGCGCCATGCTTGAAGTCCTGTATGCCTGCGGCCTGCGGGTCACCGAGCTGATCAGCCTGACCCTGGAGCAGGTCAACCTGCGCCAGGGCGTGTTGCGGGTGATGGGCAAGGGCAGCAAGGAGCGCCTGGTGCCGATGGGCGAGGAAGCGATTGTCTGGGTCGAGCGCTACATGCGCGATGCCCGTGGCGAGCTGCTCGGCGGGCGGCCCAGCGATGTGCTGTTCCCCAGCCAGCGCGGCGAGCAGATGACCCGGCAGACTTTCTGGCACCGGATCAAGCATCAGGCCAAGGTCGCCGGGATCGGCAAGTCGCTGTCGCCGCATACCTTGCGACATGCCTTCGCCACCCATCTGCTCAACCATGGCGCCGATCTGCGGGTGGTGCAGATGCTGCTTGGCCACAGCGACCTGTCGACCACCCAGATCTACACCCATGTCGCCCGGGCCCGTTTGCAGGAGCTGCATGCCAAGCACCATCCCCGCGGTTGAGTGAGGTGTCGGTCGCCGCGAACACCGGCTGCGGCGACCCGGGAGCGGTTCTGCGCTGATCGGCAAATGACCGGCTTGGCTCAGCGGGAGCCCGCCAGGCGGGCCTTATGTGGTAGGCTTTGCCGGTTTACAAAGTGGGCCGTTATGACCCGGTGTTCCAGTACGGGCGTTCTGACCGTCCCATTTGTCCGCCTTCAGGAGTTCCCAATGCGCGTGACCCAGATAATCGCCGCCGCAGCCATTGCGTTGGCCAGTACCTTTGTTATGGCCGATGACGCCGCCGAAAAAGCGATTCGTAAAAGCCTCCAGGGCCTGCAGCTCGAAGTCCCGGTAGAAAGCATCAGCGCCAGCCCGCTGCCCGGTGTCTATGAAGTCAAGCTCAAGGGCAGCCGCGTGCTGTACGCCAGCGCCGACGGCCAGTTCGTGATGCAGGGCTACCTGTTCCAGCTCAAGGACGGCAAGCCGGTCAACCTGACCGAAAAGACCGAGCGCCTGGGCGTGGCCAAGCTGATCAACGCCATTCCGGTCGCTGAAACCGTGGTCTACCCGGCCATCGGCGAAACCAAGACCCACATCACCGTCTTCACCGACACCACCTGCCCGTACTGCCACAAGCTGCACGCCGAAGTGCCTGAGCTGAACAAGATGGGCGTGGAAGTGCGTTATGTCGCCTTCCCGCGCCAGGGCCTGGGTTCGCCGGGCGACGAGCAGTTGCAGGCGGTCTGGTGCTCGGCCGACAAGAAAGCGGCCATGGACAAGATGGTCGATGGCAAGGAAATCAAGGCCGCCAAGTGCGCCAACCCGGTTTCCAAGCAATTCGCCCTGGGCCAGTCGATCGGGGTGAACGGCACGCCGGCCATCGTTTTGGCCGACGGCCAAGTGATTCCGGGCTACCAGCCTGCGCCACAAGTCGCCAAACTGGCGCTGGGCGCGAAATAATCCTGCGTCGTCGAGCCTTTGACGATCATGACGCGGCGGTTGTGGCCGACGCGTCATTAATAGAGAGCCGTGTGGTTTGCGGCTGTTTTCCACGGCCGACCTAGTGTCGGCCGTTTCATGGGGAGTTCAGAGTGAATCCGGTCAAAGTGGGCATCTGTGGGCTGGGTACCGTCGGTGGCGGTACCTTCAATGTACTTCAGCGTAACGCCGAGGAAATTGCTCGTCGTGCCGGGCGTGGAATCGAAGTGGCACAAATTGCCATGCGCACGCCAAAGCCTCAGTTCCAAACGACCGGTATTGCGATTACCAACGATGTGTTCGAAGTGGCCACGAACCCTGAGATCGACATCGTCATAGAGCTGATGGGCGGCTATACCGTTGCCCGCGAGCTGGTACTCAAGGCCATCGAGCATGGTAAACATGTGGTCACCGCCAACAAGGCGCTTATCGCCGTACACGGTAACGAAATTTTCGCCAAGGCCCGTGAGAAGGGTGTGATCGTAGCGTTCGAGGCCGCCGTGGCGGGTGGTATTCCAGTCATCAAGGCGATCCGCGAAGGCCTGTCGGCCAACCGTATCAACTGGGTGGCCGGGATCATCAACGGCACTGGCAACTTCATCCTCACCGAAATGCGCGAGAAGGGTCGCACCTTCGAAGACGTGCTGGTCGAGGCCCAGGCCCTGGGTTATGCCGAAGCCGACCCGACCTTCGACGTCGAAGGCATCGACGCCGCGCACAAGCTGACCATCCTGGCGTCCATCGCCTTTGGTATCCCGCTGCAGTTCGACAAGGCCTATACCGAAGGCATCACCAAGCTGACCACCGCCGATGTGAACTACGCCGAGGCCCTGGGCTATCGCATCAAGCACCTGGGCGTGGCCCGCCGCACCGATGCCGGCATCGAGCTGCGCGTGCACCCGACGCTGATCCCGGCCGATCGCCTGATCGCCAACGTCAATGGCGTGTTCAACGCGGTGATGGTCAACGGCGACGCCGTCGGCTCCACCCTGTACTACGGCGCCGGCGCCGGTATGGAGCCGACCGCTTCGTCGGTGATCGCCGACCTGGTGGACGTGGTTCGCGCGATGACCAGCGACCCGGAAAACCGTGTGCCGCACCTGGCCTTCCAGCCGGACTCGCTGTCGGCGCACCCGATCCTGCCGATCGAGGCCTGCGAAAGTGCCTACTATCTGCGGATCCAGGCCAAGGATCACCCAGGCGTACTGGCCCAGGTGGCGAGCATCCTGTCCGAGCGCGGCATCAACATCGAGTCGATCATGCAGAAAGAGGTCGAAGAACACGACGGCCTGGTGCCGATGATCCTGCTGACCCACCGTGTGGTGGAGCAGCGCATCAACGATGCGATCACCGCGCTGGAAGCCCTGCAGGGCGTGGTCGGTCCGGTCGTACGGATCCGCGTCGAGCACCTGAACTAATCCGCTTCGTTGCGGGAGCCCCGGCGGCTCCCGCTTGAGAACTCTTTTTAGAGGAGCCAGTCATGCGTTATATCAGCACCCGCGGCCAGGCACCGGCCCTGAATTTCGAAGACGTCCTGCTGGCCGGCCTGGCGAGCGATGGCGGCCTGTACGTACCGGAAAACCTGCCACGTTTCACCCAGGAGGAAATCGCTTCCTGGGCCGGCCTGCCGTATCACGAGCTGGCGTTCCGGGTGATGCGCCCGTTCGTCACCGGCAGCATCCCGGATGCCGACTTCAAGAAAATCCTCGAAGAAACCTACGGTGCGTTTTCCCATAACGCCATCGCCCCACTGCGCCAGCTCAACGGCAACGAGTGGGTTCTGGAGCTGTTCCACGGCCCGACCCTGGCGTTCAAGGACTTCGCCCTGCAGCTGCTGGGTCGCCTGCTGGACTACGTGCTGGAGAAGCGCGGCGAGCGCGTGGTGATCATCGGCGCCACTTCCGGCGATACCGGTTCGGCCGCCATCGAAGGCTGCAAGCGTTGCGACAACGTCGATATCTTCATCCTGCACCCGCACAACCGTGTGTCCGAAGTGCAGCGCCGGCAGATGACCACCATTTTCGGTGAGAACATCCACAACATCGCCATCGAAGGCAACTTCGATGACTGCCAGGAAATGGTCAAGGCCAGCTTCGCCGACCAGGGCTTCCTCAAGGGCACCCGCCTGGTGGCGGTGAACTCGATCAACTGGGCGCGGATCATGGCCCAGATCGTCTACTACTTCCACGCGGCCCTGCAGCTGGGCGGCCCGGCGCGTTCGGTGGCGTTCTCGGTGCCGACCGGCAACTTCGGCGATATCTTCGCCGGTTACCTGGCCCGCAACATGGGCCTGCCGATCAACCAGTTGATCGTCGCCACCAACCGCAACGACATCCTGCACCGCTTCATGAGCGGCAATCAGTACGTCAAGGAAACCCTGCACGCCACCCTGTCGCCGTCGATGGACATCATGGTCTCGTCGAACTTCGAGCGCCTGCTGTTCGACCTGCACGGTCGCAACGGTGCCGCGCTGGCCGGGCTGATGGACTCCTTCAAGCAGGGTGGCGGTTTCAGCGTCGAGCAGGAGCGCTGGACCGAAGCGCGCAAGCTGTTCGACTCCCTGGCCGTGGACGACGCCCAGACCTGCGAGACCATCGCCGAAGTCTTCGCCCAGACTGGCGAAGTGCTCGACCCGCACACCGCGATCGGCGTCAAGGCCGCCGTGAGTGCCGTCGCAGCCTGGACATCCCGATGGTGGTGCTGGGCACCGCGCACCCGGTGAAATTCCCGGAAGCGGTGGAAAAGGCCGGGATCGGCAAGGCCCTGGAATTGCCAGCGCACCTGTCCGATCTGTTCGAGCGCGAAGAGCGTTGCACCGTCCTGGCCAACGACCTGAAGGCCGTCCAGGCCTTCGTCAGCCAGCACGGCAATCGCGGCAAACCGCTCTGATCGACTGACATCGATCGTCAACAAGGCCCGTCTCTGACGGGCTTTGTCTTTTTATACAGGTTGTTTATCGCGGCGCGTCTTCCAAGGACAGAACTTAAGGCCAGAGCTCAAGGACAGAGCATCTAGAATAGGGCGGCGACGCGTCGAGGATCACCCACAGGATGCTTATGTTGCTGCGCCCGGTTTTGTGCACATTGATGGTTTTGGCGACGCTGGCCCTGGCCCCGTGCCTGATGGCGGCGCAGAACCTGCCCTTCAAGCTGGTGCCGGCCTTCGTCGAACTGGAGCCGCTCACCCTGGCCCCGGTCGAACGGCAATGGCTGGCGGGCCGTGGCACCTTGAAGGTGGGCATTTCGATCGATGACTACCAGCCGATCGACATCACGCGCGACCGCAATCGTTACCAGGGCATCAGCGCCGACTATCTGAGCCTGGTCGGCGAACGCCTGGGCATGCCCATGGAGGTGTTAGGGTTCTCCGAGCGCGAGCAAGCGGTCGAGGCGCTGCGCAATGGCACGATCGACATCCTCACCAGCGCCAACGGTTACGAGCGCGGGGTCGCCGGGCTGCACTTTTCCAGCGACTACATGCCCGACCGGGCGGTGGTGGTCGTACGCCGGGACGAGGCCCAGATCCCCGAGGACCTGGCCGGCAAGAAAGTGGTGCTGCTGGAAGGCTATGCGGACGCGAAGGTCGCCCACGCGGCTTATCCCCACAGCCAGATCATTCTCTCGCCCAATCTGTACAGCGGCCTGGAAGCGCTGAATCAGGGGGATGTCGATGCCTTTATCGGCAATGAAGTGATCGTCCGTGCCTATAAGGCGCTGCGTCCTTACCTGGGGTTGCAGGTCCGCACCGGCAGCCGGCTGCCGCCGATCGGCTTTGCCTTCGCCACGCGCCAGAGCGACCCGTTGTTGAGCCGCCTGATCGAGCGAGCGCTGGAGAGCATCGACGATTCCACGGACCGGGAAATCCTGGCCCGCTGGACCACTGGGCTGGGCGCCAGCACCGGCGACGAGCGGATCAAGTTGAGCAAGGCGGAGCGTGCCTGGCTGCTCGAACATCAGCATGTGGTGGTGGCTTCCCAGCAGTACCCACCCTATGTGTTCAAGGACAAGGACGGCCAGTGGACCGGGCTGAACATCGACCTGCTCAACCGCATCTCGAGAATGACCGGCCTGCAGTTCATCCAGGAGGAAAGCTTTTCCACGACCCATACCCTGGACCTGCTGCTCAAGGGCCGGGCCCAGATGAACACCACCTTGTCGGCCAATGACGAGCGCTGCGGCTTCCTCGACTTCACCCATCCCTTTGGCGGTTCGGCCTGGGTGTTCGTGGTCCGCGCCGAGGACATCCAGCTCAACACCTTCAGCCAGTTGGCGGGCCGGGTGCTGGCGCTGCCGGCCAAGCATGCGCTGGAAAGCTACGTCCGGCAGAACTACCCGAAAGTCCGCCTGCGTTCGGTCGCTACCTACCAGGAGGCGCGGGCCCTGGTGGCCAATGGCGAGGCCGACGCGACCATCCAGAATGAAGTCGAGGTGCAGGGGTATCCGGCGAACGGGCTGCGCATCGGCCGCAGCGTCGAAGGCAAGTGGTCGGCCGACGAGTTGTCGGTGCGCCGGGACCAGCCCGAGCTGCTGAGCATTCTGAACAAGGCCCTGGAAGCCTTCCCGGTGGCCGAGCTCAGCGCCATCCGCCTGAAATGGCTCGGGGTGACCCCGGTGCCGGTGCCCATGTGGCAGCGGGTGCCGGTGTGGATCTACTGGGTCACCTTCACCGCCATCCTGTTCGGCCTGCTGTCCCTGGCCTGGAACACCCGGCTCAAGGGCAGATCCGCCAGCGCCTGCAAGCCGAGCAACGCCTCAACGACCAGGTGGCGTTCAAGCGCGCCTTGCTCGACGGTATTCCCAACCCGATCTTCGTCCGCGACCTGGCCGGGCGCCTGATCACCTGCAACAAAAGCTACGAAACCCAGACCGGCATGCGCCTGGAACAGATCAAGGGGCTGTGCCTGACCGAGCTGGATGTGTTGCCCGAGGCCACGGCCCGGCAGTTGCACCGCGAGTTCCTGGAGCAGCTGAAGTCCCAGGAGTCGGTGTTCGTCGACCGTCAGATCGAGTCCAGAAGGGGCCCGGTGCATGTCTATCAATGGACGGTGCCGTTCTACAGCGCCCAGGGTGAATTGCAGGGGTTGCTGGGGGGCTGGATCGATATCACCGAGCGCAAACGCCTGGAGGAAGAGCTGCTGCAAGCGCGTCGCGCGGCGGATCAGGCGAACTACGCCAAGAGCGCCTTTCTCTCGACCATGAGCCACGAGATACGCACGCCGATGAACGCGATCATCGGTTTGCTGGAACTGGAAAAGGAACAGGCGCGCCTGCGCGGCATGCCGTTTTCCGATGCGCTGCGCGTGGCCTACCAATCGGCACAGGAGCTGGTCGGCCTGATGGGCGACAACCTCGATCTGGCCAAGATCGAGGCCGGGCACATGCAGCTGGCGCCGCAGACCGTGGCCCTGCGAGGCTTCTTCGAAGACATACAGCAATTGTTCGAGGTCACCGCGCGCAACAAGGGGCTGCACCTGACGCTGGCCTTCGACAAGGCGGCGGACGGCTTCTACTGGCTCGACCCGCTGCGCCTGCGCCAGGTGCTGCACAACCTGCTGAGCAATGCCCTGAAGTTCACCCAGGCCGGTGAGGTGCGGGTGTCCGTGGAGCGCCAGGCCGATGAACATGGCGCCGACCGTTTGTGCATCAGCGTGGCCGACACTGGGTCGGGCATCAGCCCCGAGAAGCAGGCGAGCCTGTTCGATCCGTTCATCCAGGCCCATCTGCAGACGACGCCGGAGCAGGGCGGCACCGGCCTGGGCCTGAGTATCTGCAAGCAATTGGTGGAGCTGATGGGCGGGCGCATTCTGCTGCAAAGCCAACCTGGCGCGGGAACCACCGTGACCCTTGAGCTTTACCCGGAACAGGTGGTCGAGGATTTCAGCCAGTCGCCCCAGGTGACCCGCGAGCGCCCGCAGAGCCGTCGCATGTCGGTGCTGGTGGTCGACGACGTACGCGCCAATCGCATGGTGCTCAGCCAGCAACTGATGTTCCTCGGGCACAAGGTGGTGGCGCTCGACAGCGCCGAGGCGGCGCTGGCGCGCTGGCAGGGCGAGGCGTTCGACCTGGTGATGACCGACTGCCACATGCCGGGCATGAGCGGTTATCAGCTGAGCGAAGCGATACGGCAGATCGAGGCCCGGGAAGGGCGTGACGCCTGCCCGCTGATCGGTTGCACGGCCAATGCCTTCGAGGATGAGCAGCAGCGCTGCGAGCAGGCCGGCATGGATGAACTGCTGGTCAAGCCGGTGACCCTGGACCGGCTGGCGCAGATGCTTGCGCGCTTCTTGCCGCCGCCGTCCTTCGACATCCAGACCCTGCGCACCATGACCCAGGCCGACGAGCCGATCCTGCAACGCATGCTGCGCGAGCTGTGGAGCAACCTGGGGCAGGAGCAGGCGGCCCTGGAATCGGCGGTGCTGGAGCAGGACTGGGCGCGTATCGGCGCGTCCACGCACCGCCTCAAAGGGGTGTGCTGCCTGATCGATGCGCTGCCGCTGGCCCAGGTCTGCATCGACCTGGAGGCCGTTGCCCGGGCCCGCTCGACGGCGGTGCTGGCGGAGCACTGGCTGCGCCTGAAGGAGGCCATCGGTTGCTTGCGCAGCGATATCGAGCCGCATCTGGGTAGCGATTAAGACTTGTCTTATGGGGCGGCCTGCCCGCTGCGATTAACGTACCGGCCCGCTGCGGATTCTCGCCGCTCTCGCCGTATCGGAGGTCGTTCCATGCACAGGTTGAAAGTGCTCGTTCTTGAAGACAATTCGTTCCAGTTGATGGCCCTGCACCAGATGCTCAACGCCAATGGCGTGTTCAACGTGTTGAATGCCGAAAGCGTTGCCGCCGCCCGACAATCCCTGGACAACAAGGGGCCGGTGGATATCGCCATCTGCGATCTGTACCTGGAGCAGGCCGACGGGCTGGAGCTGATTCGTTACCTGGCAGAGCAGCAACGGGCGAAGGCGCTGATCATTCTCAGCGACGCGCAAGCGGATGTCCGCGAAGGCGCCGCGGCCATGGCCCGGCAGCAGGGCCTGAATGTGCTGGGCTGTCTGCCCAAGCCGGCCTCGGTCACCCTGCTCAATGAACTGCTGGGCCTGTACCAGCAATGCTTCGAGCCTGGGCCGCAAGACTTGTCGCTGGCCCAGGTGCGCGAAACCCTGGCCCTGGATGTGTTCCAGCCGGAGGTGCCGACCGCCGAGGAAGGGCTGGCGGCGGTACAGCGTCATGGGGTCGCGCACTTCCAGCCGGTGGTCAGCCAGGACGGCGAGGTCCTGGGCGTCGAGGCGTTGGCGCGCTGGCAGCACCCGGAACACGGCTTGATGCTGCCCGCCGAGTTCCTGCCAGTGATCGAATTCGCCGGCCTGGAGGAAGCCTTCACCTGGCTCATGCTGGAGCAGGCCCTGCAATTGTCGGCCGGGGTGCGCCTGGTCATGGGCCGTTCGCTGGCGATCTCGGTGAATATCCCGGTGGGCATGCTGGAACTGCCGAACTTCGCGCGCCAGCTGGAAACCCTGCTACGGCGTTTTGAAGTGCCGGCACGCCTGCTGACCCTGGAAATCGTCGAGACCACCGAACTGGAAACCGATATCGCCCATGTGGAGGCCCTGCTGCGCCTGCGCATGATCGGCTGCAAGCTGTCGATTGGCGACTTCGGCACCGGCGGCACCAGCCTGCAGCGCCTGTTGGAATTGCCGTTCACCGAGCTGAAGATCCCGCCGGCCTTCGTCTGCGGGCTGGCTGGCGATGAGCGCAAGGCGGCCGTGGTGGCCGGCGCCATGAGCATGGCCCGGCGCATGTCGCTGGGCGTGGTGCTGGCGGGTATCGAGAGCGCCGCCGACTATCAGGCGGCCAAGAAGCTGGGGCAGGCGCGCTTGCAAGGCTGTTTCATCGCCGAGCCCATGAGCGCCGTCGCCGTGCGCCAGTGGATCGCCCGGCGCTTGCATGACGAGCTCGACGAACAGGCCGGCTGAGCCGGGGCTCAGGCGAGCCCGTGTTCCTGCACGTAGATGTACAGCGCCGCGGCGCTGGACAGGCCGAGCTTGCGCATGGCGCTGACCTTCTGGGTGCTGACGGTCTTTTTGCTGCGGCTGAGCTTGGCGGCGATTTCCCCGACCGTCAGCCCGGCCGCCAGCAGGCGGATGACCTCGAGCTCGCGGGGCGACAGCTGTTCCCCGGACAACAAGCGATCCGGCCCGACCTCGCCCGCCAGGCTGAGAAGTTGCTGGATGGCCTGGGCGACAAACACCTTGTCGCGGCGCACATGGCTGATCGCCGCCGGCAGCTCGTCGGCCAGGCTGGCCTTGCTCAGCAGCCCCGAGACGCCCAGGTCGAGAATCGAACGGAACAGCCCGGCATTGTTGAGCATGGTCACCACCACGATCGGCAGCTGGGGATGATGCCGGCGCAGTTGCTCGATCAGGCGCAGGCCATCGTTCTGCTGTTCGCCCGGCATCATGAAGTCGGTGACCAGTACGTCGCAGGGACAGCTTTGCAGCAGTTCGCCGAGGGCGGTCGGGGAGCTGGCTTCGCCGACGATCTCCAGGTTGTCGTCGCGCTCCAGGACGGCCCGCAGACCGATGAGGAAAATCGGGTGATCGTCGGCCAGGACGATCCGCAGTTTTTTATTGGACGTTTGATTCAAGACTCGCTCCGGTGAGAAGGCAGCATTTCGGACAGGCCCTGCAACCGGGCACCGTCATCGCTGCGCCGCCGGGCTTTGCCAACCGCTCGAGGAGAGGGCCCCCATGGCCACACCCCCACCTGCCAGAAAGACCTGCGCCAGGCCTGAAAATCCGACTCGGGAGCAGGTCGCGATGCCGGTTCGGATCGACCCTCGGCGCTATTCCTGCCAACAGGCGGTATTGCGCTACAAGAAGGTCGAGGCGCTGATCGATCAGCCGGCTCCGTCGCGTTCGTTTCTGGTTTGAGTGCCGATTCTAGTCTGATCCGGGCTGTTTTTTATCTGTCATGTTTTGCGGGCATGCTGGATCGACTCAGGTCGGCAACCGCCAGCGGTTGCGAACTTTCTTCTCTGGGCGATGGTCACTTGAATGCCAGAAAGCTACCGGCATTGGTGTATTCGAGCCTTAATTCCAGCTATTGAGTGGTGATCGAGATGGAAAGTATCAGCCTATTGTTGGGTGAAGCTTTGAGCCCGTATCAGGTAACTCTGACCCCGCGCGCGCAGGGGGAATGCCTGGTGACCCTGAAGAATGCCTTGGGGGCCATCGTGGTCGAGCGCGAGTTCAGCCAGGCCCAGTTGACCGACAAGCGCCAGTTGACCGATGTCGTCGACGGTCTGCATCGCGACGTATTGATCGCCGAAGGCCGTCTGGAACCCTGTGTCATCGCGGCCTTGCGCAATGTGGCCCGGGAGAAGGCGTTCGACAGCGCACGCTGACTGGAATTTTCGGGAACCTTCGCAGCAAGCCATCAGTCAGACCCTTGGCAACAGGATCGAGCATTGTGCTCCGGTGCTTGTCGCCTGTTGCGCGGGTCTGGTTTCAGGCCACGTTTAACCCCGAGTCGTCTCCCCACTGCTCGGGGTTTCTTTTTGCCCGGATTTTTTATCGCAGCGGCGTGTCGCGGAAAAACGCCAGGGCATCGCTGCGGTATTGCTCGCGCCGTGACGGTTCCAGCCACTGGGCATAAAGCTCCAGCAAGGTGTGCGGGCGCAGTTCGAGCAGCGCCCGGTTGATGCGCTCCACCGCCTGCCTGCCCTGCGCTGTGTTCGAGCAGCCGACGTTCACTGACTGGTATCTGGGCATGCCCTGGATCGGGTAGAACTCCAGCTCATCGGGATCGATCCCTTGCTGTTGCGCCTGGAAACGGATTTCTGTCTGGTAACCGATCAAGGCTTTCAGGCGCCCGTGGCGTTGCATCTGCAGCAGGTTGCCGATGGCGCTGTTGCCGTAGTGGGCCATCAGCGCGCCGAGCGGAGCCTGTTTGAGCAGGCTGTCGATCGGTTCGCCATAGCTGCGCTCGGCCACCACGCCCACATTGTGCAGGGGGCTGACCAGCAGTGCGCCCAGGTCGATCTGGCCGTCATGGATAAACGGCAGCAGGTCGGGACGGTCCTGGCGCCGTACCGCCAGGCCGTTGCTGAACATGCGAAAAGTGGTGATGCAAAACGCCAGCCATTGCGCCCGCTGCGGGGTGAACAGCAGCGCCGGATCGCAGACGAAGGGCAGTTCCCGGAGCATCTGCATGGCCCGGGCGCGGTTGACGTGCACGAACTGATGGTCGTACTCCGGCAGGCTGGCCATCAGCGCGGGCAGGGCCTGATCGATCACGCCCAGGCCTTTTTGCGGACCTTCGAAAATCGTCATCGGCGGCAGGTCGCGCAACACCCAGATCAGCGTGTCCCGGGCCTGGCTGGCCGGTGACCAGGCGCCGAGCGCCAGCAGCATCGACAACAGGCGTATGCCACGAATCATTCGCCTGCTACGGCATGGGGTCATCAGGCTGCTGATCCTTGTCGGTAAAAGGCATTGCTTTTCAAACTAGATCGCGCCGTTGTCACGCAGGCTTTTGATCTGCTGCTCGTCGTAGCCCAGGGCGCCCAGTACCTGGGCATTGTGTTCGCCGAGCGCGGGGCCGACCCATTCGGACGAGCCTGGGGTGTCCGAGAGTTTCGGCACGATGCCGGGCATCTTGAATGCCTTGCCGTCCGGCAGCTTGGCCTGGAGGAACATTTCCCGGGCGAGAAACTGCGGATCGCTGAACATGTCCTCGGCGCTGAAGATGCGGCTGGCAGGGACTTGTGCCTGGTTCAGCAATTCGAGCACGCGCTCCAGCGGCAGCGAGTTGACCCAGCGATCGATGACCCCGTACAGCTCGTCGCGCCGGCTGTCGCGGCCGTCGTTGCTGGCCAGGGCCGGGTCGTTGGCCAGGTCGTCGCGGCCGATCAGCAGCATGAAGCGCTTGAAGATCGCATCGCCGTTGGCGCCGATCTGCACATGCTTGCCATCGGCGCTGGTATGAATGGAGGAGGGCGTGATGCCGGGCATGATGTTGCCGGTGCGTTCGCGGATGAAGCCGAAGACATCGAACTCCGGGACCATACTTTCCATCATGGCGAAGATCGCTTCGTACAACGCCACGTCCACCACCTGGCCCTGGCCGCCGTTGACCTCACGGTGCCGCAGGGCCATCAGCGCGCCGATCACGCCCCACAGGGCGGCAATCGAGTCGCCGATGGAAATGCCGGTGCGCACCGGCGGACGGTCCTCGAAACCGGTGATGTAGCGCAGCCCGCCCATGGACTCGCCGACCGCGCCGAAACCGGGCTGGTCCTTCATCGGCCCGGTCTGGCCGAAGCCGGACAGGCGCACCATCACCAGCTTGGGATTGAGCGCATGCAGGGTGTCCCAGCCCAGGCCGAGCTTTTCCAGGACCCCGGGGCGAAAGTTCTCGATCAGGATGTCGGCCTCGGCCAACAGCTTCTTCAGCACCTCCAGGCCGTCCGGGTGCTTGAGGTTCAGGGTCAGGGACTTTTTGTTGCGCGCCTGGACGAACCACCACAGGGACGTGCCTTCATACAGCTTGCGCCACTTGCGCAGCGGGTCGCCGCCGTCCGGCGATTCGACCTTGATCACCTCGGCGCCGAATTCGGCGCAGATGCGCGAGGCGAACGGGCCGGCGATCAGGGTGCCGAGTTCGACGACTTTCAGGCCGGCAAGGGGTTTGGCGGTAAGCGGCATGGAAGATCCTTGTAGGACAAAGATTGGACGGTAGAGCGTTTTAACATAGCCCGGCGCTCCCTCGCCAAAGGATGATGGTGCGCGATTCGTGGATTGGCGCGTGCATCGGTTAGACTTGCCGCCTTTCCTCGTATCAAGAAGCCCCGTCCATGGCCCAGCCGTCTACCACCTACAAGTTTGAATTGAACCTGACTGACCTCGATCGCGGGGTGTACGAAAGCGTCAAGCAAACCATCGCCCGCCATCCGTCGGAAACCGAAGAGCGCATGACCGTGCGTCTGCTGGCCTACGCCCTTTGGTACAACGAACACCTGTCGTTCGGTCGTGGCCTGTCGGAAGTGGATGAGCCGGCCCTGTGGGAAAAAAGCCTGGACGACCGCGTGCTGCACTGGATCGAAGTCGGCCAGCCGGACGCCGAGCGCCTGACCTGGTGTTCGCGCCGTACCGAGCGCACCAGCTTGCTGGCCTACGGCAGCCTGCGTGTGTGGCAGACCCGCGTAGTGGACGCGGTGAAGAACCTGAAGAACCTCAATATCGCCGGCGTGCCCCAGGACGTCCTGGAAGTCCTGGCCAAGGACATGCCGCGCGTTATCAAGTGGGACGTGATGATCAGCGAAGGCACGATCTTCGTCACCGACGATCGCGGCCAGCACGAAGTCCAGCTGGAATGGTTGTTGGGCGAACGCTGAGTTCGCCACGCCGCGTTGTTTCGCCGTATCCCCCGTATCGAAGAGAAGCTTCTGTCACCCCATGCGTATCGAACCTCGTGAGTTGCCCGCCACCCTGCCATTTCTCGGTGATCTGCCGCCGTTGCTGACCCGCCTGTACGCCGCCCGTGGCGTGCAGTCCGAGGCCGAGCTGGACAAGAGCCTGGCGCGGCTGATCCCGTTCCAGCAGCTCAAGGGCATCGAGGCGGCAGTCGACTTGCTGGTGACGGCGCTGGAGCAGCGCGAACGCATCCTGATCGTCGGCGACTTCGACGCCGACGGCGCTACCGCCAGTACCGTGGGGCTGCTCGGCCTGCGCCTGCTGGGCGCGGCCCATGTCGATTACCTGGTGCCGAACCGTTTCGAATATGGCTACGGCCTGACCCCGGAAATCGTCGCGGTGGCCCTGGAGCGCAAGCCCCAGCTGCTGATCACCGTGGACAACGGCATCTCCAGTGTCGAGGGCGTGGCGGCGGCCAAGGCGGCCGGGCTGAAAGTGCTGGTCACCGACCACCACTTGCCGGGCCACGAGTTGCCGGCGGCCGACGCCATCGTCAACCCGAACCAGCCCGGCTGCGAGTTCCCGAGCAAGGCGCTGGCCGGGGTCGGGGTGATCTTCTATGTGCTGATGGCGCTGCGCACCCGCCTGCGCAGCCTTGGCTGGTACGAAGCCAAGCCGCAACCGAATATCGGCGAGCTGCTGGATCTGGTGGCGCTGGGCAGCGTGGCCGACGTGGTGCCGCTGGACGCCAACAACCGCATCCTGGTGCACCAGGGGCTGGAGCGGATTCGCGCCGGGCGCGCGCGGCCGGGGATCAAGGCGATCCTCGAAGTGGCCAAGCGCGAGGCGTCGCGCATCACCTCCACCGACCTGGGCTTCATCCTTGGCCCACGGTTGAATGCCGCCGGTCGCCTGGACGATATGAGCCTGGGCATCGAATGCCTGCTCAGCCATGACATGGCCCTGGCGCGGGAAATGGCCAGCCAGCTGGACGAGTTGAACCAGGACCGCAAATCCATCGAGCAGGGCATGCAGCGCGAAGCCCTGGCCCAGCTCAAGGACTTGCCGGTGGAATCAATGCCGTTCGGCCTGTGTCTGTTCGAGCCCGACTGGCACCAGGGAGTGATCGGGATTCTCGCTTCGCGGCTGAAGGAGCGTTACCACCGGCCGACCATCGCCTTTGCCGACGCCGGCGAAGGCATGCTCAAGGGGTCGGCGCGTTCGGTGCCGGGCTTTCATATCCGCGACGCCCTGGACGCGGTGGCGGCCAAACATCCGGACCTGATCAGCAAGTTCGGCGGTCACGCCATGGCCGCCGGTCTGTCGCTGCCGGAGCAGAATTTCCCGGCCTTCGCCGAGGCCTTCGATGCCGAGGTGCGCCGCCAGCTGCGCGAGGAAGACCTGACCGGGCGCCTGCTGTCGGACGGCACCCTGGCGGTGGAAGAGTTCCACCTCGAACTGGCCCGTGCCCTGCGCCATGCCGGGCCCTGGGGCCAGCACTTTCCCGAGCCGCTGTTCCATGGCGTGTTCCAACTGGTGGAGCAGCGCGTCGTCGGCGAGCGCCACCTCAAGGTGGTGCTGCGCAGCGAATGCGGTTCGGTGAAACTCGACGGCATCGCCTTCGGCATCGACCGCGATATCTGGCCGAACCCGACCATCCGCTGGGTGGAACTGGCCTACAAGCTGGACCTCAACGAGTTCCGCGGCCAGGAAACGGTGCAACTGATGATCGCCCATATCGAACCGCGCTGACCCGCGCGGACGCTTTCGCGGGCAAGCCTCGCTCCTACGAACGGTGGGCGCTGCTTCTGTAGGAGCCAGGCTTGCCGGCGAAGAGGACGCTGCGGTGTACCAGGCCGGGCACTGACAAAGTGCATCGGAACCCTGCTGGTCGCGCCGTTGTCGACTAGGCTCTAAACACTGCTTGATTGGCCTTGTGACGTTTTGTCCTTTTTCTCCCGCGGGGGCGGGCGCTGTTCCTTTCCAGTCACTCGTCGACTTTTCAAACAGAACCCTGGAGCCTGACCACTGATCGAGAGGTGCCCCATGAGTCTGCTGCTTGAGCCCTATACCCTTCGTCAATTGACCTTACTCAACCGCATCGCGGTATCGCCCATGTGCCAGTACTCCAGCGTAGATGGACTGGCCAATGACTGGCACCTGGTGCACCTCGGCAGTCGTGCCGTGGGCGGCGCCGGACTGATTTTCACCGAGGCCACGGCGGTCACCGCCGACGGGCGCATCACCGCCCAGGACCTCGGCCTGTGGAACGACGAACAGATTGCACCCTTGCAACGCATCACCCGGTTCATCACCGCCCAGGGCGCGGTTGCCGGCATCCAGCTGGCCCACGCCGGACGCAAGGCCAGCACCCATCGGCCCTGGCTGGGCACGCACGGCAGCGTCAAGCCCGAGGAGGGCGGCTGGGTCCCGGTTGGCCCTTCGCCGATTGCCTTCGACCCGCAACACACGCCGCCGACCCAGCTCGACGAAGGGCAGATCGCCGCGATCGTCCAGGCCTTCGTCGATTCGGCCAAACGCGCCCTGGTCGCCGGTTTCAAGGTGGTCGAAGTGCATGCTGCCCATGGCTACCTGCTGCATCAATTCCTCTCGCCCCTGAGCAATCAGCGTCGCGACCAGTACGGTGGCTCCTTCGATAACCGCATTCGCCTGGTCCTGCAGGTGTGTGAGGCGGTGCGGGCGGTCTGGCCGGAAGAATTGCCGCTGTTCGTCCGGGTGTCGGCCACCGACTGGGTGGAGGACGGCTGGAATCCGGACGAAACCGTCGAGCTGGCATGCCGCCTGAAAGCATTGGGGGTGGACCTGATCGATGTCTCGTCGGGCGGCACCGCGGTCAATGCCGAAATCCCCACCGGCCCGGGCTACCAGACCCGCTTCGCCGAACGGGTGCGCAAGGAGTCGGGGATCGCCACCGGCACCGTGGGCATGATCACCGAGCCGGCCCAGGCCGAGCATATTCTGCGCACCTGCCAGGCCGACATCATCTTCCTCGCCCGGGAGCTGCTGCGCGACCCGTACTGGCCGCTGCACGCCGACGACGACCTGAGCGGGCACAAGGCGATCTGGCCGGCGCAGTACCAGCGCGCGACCCATCGCGACCAGCCGATTCACGAGTCGGATCTGCGCGAGTGAGCTGCGCGGAGGCATAAAAAAACCGGCCTGTGAGGGCCGGTTTTTTTGTGCTGGCGGGCAACCTGTAGCCGCTGCCGCAGGCTGCGATCGACCGGGAACCGGTCGCAAATCGGGCGACGCGGATCGACTGAAGAGCCTGGGTCCGCTGCGCGGCCCATCGCAGCCTGCGGCAGCGGCTACAGATAGTGCTGCATCAGCTGTACTTGCGCTTGTCCGGTGCCGGCGGGAAGTACTGGTACAGCCAGGTTTCGCTCAGGGTGCGATCGTTGCTGCGGATGAACAGCCGCAGCTCCACCGGATCGACGCTATCGTTGGTCGGGTACCAGTCGAAGAGCACGCGATAACCCTGGATCTCGTCCAGCTTCAGCACGTGGAAATCCTTGACCTGACCGTTCGACGCAGTGACCACGGGCTCGATGCCGGTGCCCTCCGGCAGCCGCTCCAGCCCGCCGCCGTTGAAGTCCACGGCGAAGCGCCGGGCCCAGACCGGCGGATAATGCTCGCCCGGCGCCCAGCCCTCGACGAAGCCGCCCATGCCCGAACGGGTGGCGTTGACCCGCGCCAGCGGCGTGCCCACCGGTGGCAGGGCGCTCCAGTACAGCTTGTAGCCGTAGTTCAGCGAATCCCCGGCGGCCAGCGGTGTTTTCGGGGTCCAGAAGGCCACGATATTGTCCAGGGTCTCGCCGGTGGTGGGGATCTCCAGCAGGTCGACCGAGCCTTCGCCCCAGGCGGTGGTCGGCTCGACCCACAGGCTCGGGCGCCGGCTGTACCAGTCCACGGTGTCCTGGTAGTTGGCGAACTCATGGTCAGTCTGCACCAGGCCGAAACCCTTCGGGTCCTTGTCGGCGAAGGCGTTGAACTGCAGGGTCGCCGGGTTGTTCAGCGGACGGCAGATCCACTCGCCGTTGCCGCGCCACATGGCCAGGCGGTCCGAGTCGTGGATCTGCGGATGGATGGTGTCGCACATGCGCCGTTCATGGGTGCCGCAGCTGAACATGCTGGTCATCGGCGCGATGCCCAGTTGTTCGATGGCGGTGCGGGCGTTGACGTGCGCATCGACGTCCATCACCACGCGCTCGGCCTGGCAGTCGATGTCGAAGCGGTAGGCGCCGGTGGCGCTGGGCGAATCGAGCAGGGCATAGACCACGAAACGGGTGCTGTCCTTGTCCGGGGTCTCGAACCAGAACTGGGTGAAGTCGGGGAATTCTTCGCGTTTCTTGGCGTAGGTGTCGATCGCCAGGCCGCGGGCCGAGAGGCCGTACTGGCCGGTCTTGTCCACGGCGCGGAAATAACTGGCGCCGAGGAAGGACACCACATCGTGCCTGTCCAGCTCCGGGGCCTTGAACAGCTTGAAGCCGGCAAAACCCAGGTCGCCCTTGAGCTGCGCGGTGTCGACGCTGGTGTTCTGGTAGTTGAACAGCGACGGGCGGAAATGCACTTCCCGCGCCTGCCGGGTCTTGGCGTCGACGCTGTGCATGCGCACCGGCTGCTTGAAGCCCATGCCGACGTGGAAGAACTGCACGTCCAGCTGGCCGTTCAGCTCCTTCCACAGCGAGTGGTTGCCGTCGTACCGGATCGCGTTGAAGTTCTGCGGGGTCATGGTCGCCAGGGTCGGTGGCAGCACCTGCTTGGTGTCCACATAGGGCTTGCCGGCCAACTGCTTGGCCCGGGCCTTGAGAATCTCGAAATCGAAGGCTTGCGCTTCGCCGTCGGCGGCGCCCGCCCAGGCCCGGGTGGCCAGCAGACCCGTGGCCGACAGGCCGGTGTAGGCGGCCAGCGCCATGGATGCTTTCAGAAGATGCCTGCGATGCATAAGTGAACCTTGTCAGGAGATCCCGAGCCCTTCCTGGCTGCGCTGGATCGGAAATGGAGGTTCGGTCATGCCTTCGGCCAAACACAACGGACTTTTAACAGCGGGCGGATAGAATAATCGGTTCGCCCGAGGCAAAAAATGCCCCGCGTGTATCGATACGTAAAACCACGGATGGCTTCAGGAAAACCAAGATGCTCAATGAACGCCCTTTGACCCCGCAAGACATCCCGCTGTTCAAACTGATTGACCGCGCGGAACTGATCGAAGAGTTCTACCGCCTGCAGGACGGGCAACTGCTGGGTTATCCCCAGCGCGAGGTGGTGACCGGCTGGCCGCCCGGCGAAGCCGAGCATGACGCGCAGGTCTTGCAGGCGTGTGAACAGCGCGGCGGCTGGCTGTACGGGGTGTTCGACGAGCACCGGCTGGTGGCCGCCGCGGTGGTCGATTGCCTGGTGATCCACAACGCCGGCCTGCAGCTGCGGCAGTTGAAGTTCCTGCATGTCAGCCAGGCGTATCGCGGGCGCGGCCTGGGCCAGCGCTTGTTCGGCCTGGCCGCCGAGCAGGCGCGGCGCATGGGCGGCGAGGGGCTGTATGTCTCGGCCACGCCGTCGCGCAATACCGTGGATTTCTATCGCCGCCTGGGCTGCGAGCTGTTGGCGGCCCCCGATCCAGAGCTGTATCGCCTGGAACCCGAGGACATCCATCTGTACCTCAGGCTGGCCTGATCTTCAGCGGGCTTTGCGCCAGGCCGGCCAGGCGAGGAGGGTTACGGCCCGCAGCAGCCATTCGCAAGGGCCATATTGATGGCCGCGCATCCACAGGGTGCTGAGCCACAGTTGCAGCGCGTAGAGAGCGATCACGATCAGCAGGATCCAGGCCGAGCCCAGCTGGTTGATCAGGCCCAGGCCGTAGCCGGTGAATATCAGGCTCAGGAGCAAGGATTGCAGTAGGTAGTTGCTCAGCGACATGCGTCCCATGGGGGCCAGCAACCTGCACACTCGTTCGCCCAGGGGCGAGTTGAACGCGCCAAGGAACAGCAGCACGTAGCTGGCGGTGAGCAGGGGCGCGGTCAACTGGCCTATGCCGTATCCCAGGGCTTCCAGGCCAGCGCCGGGGGCATAGGCGGCGGTATAGCCATAGATGAGCGCGCCGCCGAGGCCGATGGGCAGCATCAGGCTCAATAACCTGTCCTTCCAGGCGTCGAAGACGTAGGGCGCCACCAGCCAGCCGCGGCGTCCGGCTACATAGCCGAACAGGAACATTGCCAAGGTACTGGGGCCCTGCAACAGCCATAACGCGAGGATGGTCTCTGGCAGGTGACTGAGGTTGAAGCTCAAGGTGCCCAAGACGCTCGAGCCGAGCAGGAAGGCCTTGTCCACGGGTTCCCATTCCATGCTGCCGACGTAATTGCTTTCGGCTAGTTGCAGCAGGCCCAGCGCCATGAAAATCAGCGCCGAGCACACCAGCAGTCCCACCGCCAGCTTGAGCGCGCGTCGCGGGCAAAGGTTGCGCAGCCCCAGCAATACCAGGCCGAGCACTGCGTAGAGAGACAGAATCTCACCGTAGAACAGCACGGCGCCGTGGATCAGTCCGATCGCCAGCAGCGCCAGTTGCCTGCGTACCATGCGCGGTACGAACGCGCTCTGCGAGCGCTGCGCCGAAGCCAGTTGCAGGGTGAAGCTGTAGCCGAAGAGAAAGGAGAACAGCAGGTAGAACTTGGTTTCGAACAAGGTCGAGATCAGGAAGCGGATGGCGTGATCGATGGCGGCGGGGTAGGCCGGATTGCTCACTGAGGCGCCGTAGTAAGGGTCGGTGAACACCCAGATGTTCACCGCCAGGATGCCCAGCAAGGCGAACCCGCGCAGGGCATCGATGTGCAGCAGGCGAGTGGCGGACGTGATTTTCTCGAGGCCGGGGCGAGCGGGGCTGTTCATCTGGGTCAGCGTCCTTGCAGCAGGTGGGCCACCAGTTGTTGCAGCACCTGGGATTGGTCTTGCGGGTTGAACAGCGGGTCGGCGGCGACCCGGGCGAACAGGCCGTCGACCAGCGCGGCCAGCCAGGTGGCGGCCTGTTCGGGGCTCAGTTTGGTGTGCAATTGCCCGGCTCGGCCTGCGGCGTCCACCAGAGCGGCGAGCCCTTCGCGCAACACCAGATCGTTGGCCTTGACCAGGTGTGCCACGGCTTCGTCGCGGTGGCCGAGGGCGGAAATCTCCAGGGCCAGGCCGGCGTAATGGCGGTCGCTGGCCAGTTGGCAGACGTGCTCGAGGAAGCCTGACAGGGCCGCCATCGGGTCTTCAGCCGCGACCAGTGCAGCCATCGCGGCGGCGGTCTCTTCACCTTCCCGGGCGATCAGCGCCAACAGCAGTTCGTGCTTGCTGCTGAAGTAATGGAACAGATTGCCGGAGCTCATGCCCGCGGTGCTGCAAATGTCAGCGGTGCGGGTGGCGACAAAACCGGCTTCGGCAAAACACTGGGCAGCGGCATCCAGTAGGGCGGTTCGCTTGGCTTCGCGTTGCAGGGGATTGGCGGGGCGCATGTGGGCTCATTAGTTAATTGACTGATCACTCAATTAAAGGGTGAGCCTGAATGCTTGGCAAGCCTTGTCTGCAAAAAATCAGTCGACGGGATGACTTCCGCCACGCGCTCCCCGGTCTATCGCTGGCCGAGCAGGAGGATCGACGGGGCACCCGTGAGTCCAGGGATTCATATGCCGCTCCCCGCCAACGGCATGAACCACGGCACGGCACACAGCACCAGCACGCAGCCCAGCCACAGGCCCAGCCAGCGATAGTGGGCCGGCATGCGGCAGGCGTGCCAGCCTTTGGCGGCGGCATACACCAGGCTGATCTGGATCAGCACCAGGGACAGGACCCCGGTGGGGATCGCCAGGGCCGAAATAAAAGGCGCGGCGACGGCGCCGGTCAGTACCAGGCCGAGTTGCAGGGCGGCGAATGGTAGCACCAGCCAGACGGCCACTTGCAGCATCAGGCTGACGATTCGCGAGGGCATGGGCGCATCCTGGCTGCCGGAGAGGTTTCAGCGCCGCGGGCTGCGGAGCCTGGCGCTGTGTGGCGGCGGATGGTGCCGCAACTTGATCGGCTTGGCCAGACCTCGTTCAATAGCCGCCTTTCAAGGAGATCGGGCAAATGAATTGCAGTTTTTTGGCGGGCGCGCGATGAAGTACAGGAAGACGCTGACGGTGCTGGTTTTACTGCTGTTCGCCTGCGCGCTGGTGTTCGTCTGCGCCTTGAACACCGTGCTTGAGCGCAAGCCCTATTCGAGCACCAGCCCCTCCGGCCGTTACCTGCTGCAGCATGCCTCGGCCGGTGGCCTGCTGGTGCCCTTCGGCGGCCTGGGCTACTTGCAAATCATCGACCTCAAGGAGCCGCAACGGGTCTATCGCACGCCCTTGATCGAAGACTGGTCGCTGGACCTGCGGATGTACGAGGACGACAACAGCATCCGCATCTTTGGCCTGGAGTTCATCAAGGCCAGCAAGACCTACATCATTCAGTGGCCGGACTGGGAGCACCACTGGCTCGATGGGTTCATCAGCAACACGCCCTACGAGTTCTGTGCTGAAACCGACGGTAATTGCTATTAGCCGGGCCGCCGGGCCTGGCCACATCGTTCTTTCATGAGTGTCGTGACCATCGCGGGCAAGCCTCGCTCCTACGGGTTGTACAGGTTCGTAGGAGCGAGGCTTGCCCGCGATGCCGGTCAGTGCTTGAACATCACATGGCGCACGACGCTGTAGTCCTCCAGCCCGTACAGGGACATGTCCTTGCCGTAGCCGGAGAGCTTCTGCCCGCCGTGGGGCATTTCGCTGACCAGCATGAAGTGGGTGTTGACCCAGGTGCAGCCGTATTGCAGGCGTGCCGAGAGGCGGTGGGCGCGGCCGACATCGGCGGTCCATACCGAGGATGCCAGGCCGTACTCCGAGTCGTTGGCCCAGCCCAGGACCTGGGCCTCGTCAGCGAAGCGGGTGACCGAGACCACCGGCCCGAACACTTCGCGGCGGACGATTTCGTCGTCTTGCCGGGCGTCGGCCAGCACCGTCGGTTCGAAGAAGAAGCCGTTGCCGTCCACCGCCTTGCCGCCGGTGACCAGGCGGATATGCGGCTGGGCGATGGCGCGCTCGACGAACCCGGCCACGCGGTCGCGGTGCTGGGCGCTGATCAGTGGACCCAGTTCGGTATCCGGGTCGCCCTGCAGGCCGTATTTGATGCTGGCGACCGCCGCGCCGAGCTTCTCGACGAAGCGCTCATAGATACCCTCCTGGGCATAGATGCGGCAGGCAGCGGTGCAATCCTGGCCGGCGTTGTAGAAACCGAAGGTGCGGATGCCTTCCACGGCGGCGTCGATGTCGGCGTCGTCGAAGATGATCACCGGTGCCTTGCCGCCCAGTTCCATGTGCAGGCGTTTGACGCTGTCGGCGGTGCTGGAAATGATGTTCGAGCCGGTGGCGATGGAGCCGGTGAGCGACACCATGCGCACCTTCGGATGGGTCACCAGCGGTTGGCCCACGGTGGCGCCGCGGCCGAAGACCAGGTTGAGCACGCCAGCGGGAAAGATCGCCGCCGCCAGTTCGGCCAGGCGCAGGGCGGTCAGCGGGGTCTGCTCCGAGGGCTTGAGCACCACGGTGTTACCGGCGGCCAGGGCCGGGGCGATTTTCCAGGCGACCATCATCAGCGGGTAGTTCCACGGCGCGATGGAGGCGATCACTCCCACCGGGTCGCGACGGATCATCGAGGTGTGCCCCGGCAGGTATTCGCCGCCGGCCGAACCGCTGAGGCAACGGCTGGCGCCAGCGAAGAAACGGAACACGTCGGCAATCGCCGGGATCTCGTCGTTCAAGGCCGCGCTCAGCGGCTTGCCGCAGTTGTCCGACTCCAGCCGGGCCAGCTCCTCGCCATGGGCTTCGATGCTGTCGGCCAGCTTGAGCAACAGCAGCGAACGTTCTTTCGGCACGGTTTGCGACCAGCTCTGGAACGCTGCGTCGGCGGCACGCACCGCGGCATCGACCTGGGCTTCGCTGGCCTCGTTGATTTCCACCAGCACCTTGCCCAGCGCAGGGTTGAATACCGCCTGGGCAGGGCCTTCGCCGCTGACCAGTTGGCCGTTGATCAAGAGTTTGGTTTGCATGGTCATGTCCTCTTCGAATCTATTGTTTTTCTATGGAAACGAGCCTCCGTAGGAGCGAGGCTTGCCCGCGAATTCGTGGTGTCTGCCAACGTCAATGTTGAAGGTGACGGCCTCTTCGCGGGCAAGCCTCGCTCCTACAGACCCGGGTTCCAAGCCGGTTTTATTTGCCGCCGCTGCCCGCCACGCTTTCGCCGCCGCGGGTCAGGTAATAGGCGCCGAGGATCGGCAGCATGGTCACCAGCATCACCAGCATGGCGACGACGTTGGTCACCGGTACGTCCCGCGGCCGGCTGAGCTGGTTGAGCAGCCACAGCGGCAGGGTGCGTTCATGGCCGGCGGTGAAGGTGGTGACGATGATTTCGTCGAACGACAGGGCGAACGCCAGCATGCCGCCGGCCAGCAACGCCGAGCCGAGGTTCGGCAAGATGATGTAGCGGAAGGTCTGCCAGCCGTCGGCGCCCAGGTCCATCGAGGCTTCGATCAGGCTGTGGGAGGTACGGCGCAGGCGGGCGATCACGTTGTTGTAGACAATCACCACGCAGAAGGTCGCGTGGCCGACGATGATGGTGAACATCCCCGGTTCGATCCCCAATGTCTTGAAGGTCGCCAGCAGGGCGATGCCGGTGATGATCCCGGGCAGGGCGATGGGCAGGATCAGCATCAGCGAAATCCCCTGTTTGCCGAAGAAGTCCCGCCGGTACAACGCCGCCGAGGCCAGGGTGCCGAGGACCATGGCGATCAGGGTGGCGATGGCGGCGATCTGCAACGACAGCTTGATGGCCTCGAGCACGTCGGGGCGGGCGAAGGCCACGCTGAACCATTTCAGGGTGAAGCCCTGGGGCGGAAAGCTGAAGGCTGCGTCTTCGGTATTGAAGGCGTAGAGGAAGATGATCAGGATCGGGAAATGCAGGAACAGCAGCCCGCCCCACGCGGCAAGGCGCAGGCCCAACGAGGCTGGTTCTCCGTGCTTGGCTGAGTCAGAGCGCATCGAAGGCCCCCAGGCGTTTGACGATGGACAGGTAAATGGCGATCAGCACGATCGGCACCAGGGTGAAGGCGGCGGCCATCGGCATGTTGCCGATCGCCCCTTGCTGGGCGTAGACCATGCTGCCGACGAAGTAGCCGGGCGGGCCCACCAGCTGCGGCACGATAAAGTCGCCCAGGGTCAGGGAGAAGGTGAAGATCGAGCCGGCGGCGATGCCCGGCACCGACAGCGGCAGGATCACCTGCATGAAGGTCTGGCGCGGCTTGGCGCCGAGGTCGGCGGAGGCTTGCAGCAAGGACGGCGGCAGGCGTTCCAGAGAGGCCTGGATCGGCAGGATCATGAACGGCAGCCAGATGTAGACGAACACCATGAAGCGCCCCAGGTGCGAGGTCGACAGGGTGCTGCCGCCGACCCCGGGAATCCCCAGGATGAACTGCAACAGCGGCTCCAGCCCCAGGTGCTGGACGAACCACTGGGCCACGCCGCCCTTGGCCAGCAGCAGGGTCCAGGCGTAGGCCTTGACGATGTAGCTGGCCCACATCGGCAGCATCACCGCGATGTAGAAGAACGCCTTGGTCTTGCCGCTGGTGTAGCGCGCCATGTAGTAGGCGATGGGGAAGGCGACCACGGCGCTGGCGAGCGATACGGCGATGGCCATGCTCAGGGTGCGCAGGATGATGTCGAAGTTCGACGGCTGGAACAGCGCGGCGAAGTTGGCCAGGGTCAGGTCCGGGGTGACCGCCATGGTGAAGTCATCGAAGGTGTAGAAGCCCTGCCAGAGCAGGATCAGCAAGGAGCCCAGGTAAATCGCGCCGAACCAGAGCAGCGGCGGCACCAGCAGCAGCGCCAGGTACAGGTTCGGCCGTCGGTACAGCAGGTTGGAAAAGCGCCGCAGCGGCGAGCCGCCGGGGCTTTGGGAAGTGATCGCCAGGGTGTTCATGTCACACCCCGCTCGCCAGGGTATCGGCCAGCGGGATCATCGCCTCGCGAGCCCAGCGCGCGCTGAGGCGTTGCCCGGTCTGGTGCTGGGCGCCGCTGTCCAGCCATTGGTCGTTGGCCCGGCTGATGCTGAGGGTCTGGCCGTTGTCCAGTTGCAGCTCGTAGCGGGTGGCGCTGCCCTGGTACTGGATATCGTGCAGCAGGCCGCTGACTTCGATCTCGTGGCTGGGCAGCGGACCTTCGGCGAAACGCACATGTTCCGGGCGGATCGAGAAGGGCCGCTGGCTGCCGCTCAGGCGTTCGGCCAGCTCGCCGCGAATCACGTTGGAGGTGCCGACGAACTCGGCGACGAAGGTGGTGGCCGGTTTCATGTACAGGTTGCGCGGGCTGTCGACCTGCTCGATGCGGCCCTTGTTGAACACCGCCACGCGGTCGGACATCGACAGGGCTTCGGTCTGGTCGTGGGTGACGAAGATGAAGGTGATGCCGAGCTGGCGCTGCAGCTTCTTCAGTTCGCCCTGCATCTGTTCGCGCAGCTTCAGGTCCAGCGCCCCCAGGGGTTCGTCCAGCAGCAGGACCCGCGGCCGATTGACCAGCGCCCGGGCCAGGGCCACGCGCTGGCGCTGGCCGCCGGACAGCTGCACCGGCTTGCGCTCGCCGTAGCCTTGCAGGGCGACCATGGCCAGGGCCTCTTCGGCGCGCTTGAGGCGTTCGGCCTTGGCGACGCCTTTGACTTTCAGGCCGTAGGCCACGTTGTCGCGCACGTTCATATGGGGAAACAGCGCGTAATCCTGGAACACGGTGTTGACGTCGCGCTGATAGGGCGGCAACCCGGTGGCTTCGGCCCCGTGGATGTGGATCGAGCCGGCGCTCGGCTGTTCGAAACCGGCGATCAGGCGCAGGCAGGTGGTCTTGCCCGAGCCGGAAGGGCCGAGCATGGAAAAGAACTCGCCGTCCTGGATATCGATGGACACCCGGTCAACGGCCTTCACCTCGCCAAACTGCCGGGAAACGTTGGTGAACTGGACTGCAAGCGTCATGGTGCGGTGCTCCGGGAAAGCGCGGAATCAGGTTTGGCGAAGAGCGCAGGAACCTGTAGCCGCTGCCGAAGGCTGCGATCGACCCCGAAGGGGGCGCAGGATCTTGAGATCGCTGAAGGCCTTCGGCCTTATCGCAGCCTGCGGCAGCGGCTACAGGGAACTCACCTGCCGCCCATGATTGCGATGTAATCCTGGGTCCAGCGGCTGTACGGCACGAACTTGCCGCCCTCGGCCTGCGGGGTTTTCCAGAAGGCGATCTTGTCGAACTGGTCGAAGCCGTTGGTCTTGCAGCCCTCGGCGCCCAGCAGTTGGCTTTCCTGGCAGGCCGCCGGCACGGCTGGCAGCGAGCCGAACCAGGCAGCGACATCGCCCTGGACCTTCGGCGTGAGCGACCAGTCCATCCACTTGTAGGCACAGTTGGGGTGCTTGGCCTCGCTGTGCAGCATGGTGGTGTCGGCCCAGCCGGTGGCCCCTTCCTTGGGAATGGTCGAGGCGATCGGCTGTTTCTCGTTGATCAGGCCGTTGACCTGATACGGCCAGGAGCTGGCGGCGACCACGCCTTCGTTCTTGAAGTCGCTCATCTGTACCGTGGTGTCGTGCCAGTAGCGGTGGATCAGCGGTTGCTGGGCGCGCAGCAGGTCGAGCACCGCCTTGTACTGGGCCTCGGTCAGTTCGTAGGGATTCTGGATCCCCAGTTCCGGTTTCGTGCTCTTGAGGTACAACGCGGCATCGGCGATGTAGATCGGCCCGTCATAGGCCTGCACGCGGCCCTTGTTGGGCTTGCCGTCCGGCAGGTTCTGCGCATCGAACAGCACGCTCCAGCTGGTCGGTGCCTGCTTGAAGACGGTGGTGTTGTACATCAGCACGTTCGGGCCCCACTGGTAGGGCGTGCCGTAGGTCTGCTTGTCGACCACGTACCAGGGCGCGTCCTTGAGGCGCGGGTCGAGGTTTTTCCAGTTGGGAATCAGCGCGGTGTTGATCGGCTGCACGCGCTTGCCGACGATCAGCCGCAGGGAGGCGTCGCCGGACGCGGTGACCAGGTCGTAGCCGCCCTTGGCCATCAGGCTGACCATCTCGTCGGAGGTGCCCGCGGTCTTGACGTTGACCTTGCAACCGGTCTCCTTCTCGAAGCCGGTGACCCAGTCGTAGTTCTTGTCGCTCTCGCCACGTTCGATGTAGCCGGGCCAGGCCACGATATCCAGCTGGCCTTCGCCGGCACCGACGGCCTTGAGCGGTTCGGCGGCCTGGAGGCTGGCGCTGGCCAGCAGGGCGGTGGTGATTGCACTGAGCAGTGCGGTCTTGTGCACGAACATGGGGAAACCCTCTTCTTCAAATTATGGTCGGGGCAGTTGTGAACGTGGTGGAGCGCGCCCTAAGGGCTTGTTATTAGCTTAGTGCCGTTATTCCAGGTCATTGCCGTGGCGGGCCATGATGTGGCGCACCACGCTGTAGTCCTGCAGCGAATCGCTGGACAGGTCCTTGCCGTAGCCGGAGCGTTTCAAGCCGCCGTGGGGCATTTCGCTGGCCAGCATGAAATGGCTGTTGATCCAGGTGCAGCCGTATTGCAGGCGGGCTGCCACCTGCATGGCCTTGTCCAGGTTCTGGGTCCAGATCGACGAGGCCAGGCCGTATTCCGAGTCGTTGGCCCAGTCCACTGCCTGCGCCAGCTCGTCAAAACGGGTGACGGTGACCACCGGGCCGAACACTTCGCGCTGGACGATTTCATCCTGCTGCCGACAGCCGGCCAGCAGGGTCGGCTGGTAATAGAAGCCGGCGCCCGAATGCACCGCCGCGCCGGTCACCCGTTCGATATGCGGTTGGCCCAGGGCGCGTTCGACGAAGCTGGCCACGCGGTCGCGCTGGCGAGTGCTGATCAGCGGGCCGATCTCGTTGTCGGTATCGCGCTTGCCGGCGAACCGCAGGCTGCTCACGGCGGCGCCCAGTTCGGCCACCAGACGGTCATGGATCCCGCCCTGGGCATAGATCCGGCAGGCCGCGGTGCAGTCCTGCCCGGCGTTGTAATAGCCGTAGTTGCGCACACCCTCGACCACGGCCTGCAGGTCGGCGTCGTTGCAGACGATCACCGGGGCCTTGCCGCCCAGTTCCAGGTGCGTGCGTTTCAGGGTTTTCGAGGCGGCCTGGAGGATCTTCTGCCCGGTGACGATATCGCCGGTCAGCGACACCATGCGTACCTTGGGGTGGCTGACCAGGTGGCTGCCCACGCCTTCGCCACCGCCGCAGACAATGTTCAGCACGCCGCGCGGCAGCAGTTCGGCCAGGGTCGGCGCCAGGGCCAGGATCGACAGCGGGGTATGCTCCGACGGCTTGAACACCAGGGTATTACCGGCGGCCAGGGCCGGAGCGATCTTCCAGGCGGCCATCATGATCGGGTAGTTCCACGGCGCGATCGACGCCACCACGCCGATAGGGTCGCGCCGCACCATGCTGGTGTAGCCCGGCAGGTACTCGCCGGCGAGCTGGCCGGTCTGGCAGCGCACGGCGCCGGCAAAAAAACGGAACACGTCGACGGTGGCGCCCAGATCGTCCTGGCGCGCCAGGTGCAGCGGCTTGCCGCAGTTCAGCGATTCCAGGCGGGCCAGGTGGTCGGCCTGCTTTTCCACGGCATCGGCAATCGCCAGGAGGATGTTCGAGCGTTGCTGGGGCGTGGTGCGCGACCAGTCGGTAAAGGCGCGGTGGGCGGCGAGGATCGCGCCTTCCACCTGTTCGCTGCTGGCCTCGGCGATCCGGGTCAGCACTTCGCCGGTGGCCGGGTTGAGGATAGGTTCGACAAGCCCCTGGCCGGCGACCAATTCGCCATCGATCAACAAAGCGGTGGACAACGGAGTCTGCGCGCCAGCCATTTTCCGGGTTCTCTTTTCTTGTATGGCCATGGTGCTCTCCAGTGACGGAGGCCCGGCCCTCTCTGGACGGATGATCAGAGACTAGTGGCGGGGCCGGTACTCGACAAATACCAAATACTGAATGCAGCGTTCGATTAAATAGATGGCTTGCGCCCGCCGTGGGGCTGTTCACGAGCCACGGTCAGGAACGGGTCGACCAGCGCCGGGCGCGCCGTGCCCCGGCGCCATGCCAGGCCGACATCGAGGGTCTGGCTGAGGTCGGCGATGGGCCGGGCCTCGATGATGTCGCCCTCCAGCGACCAGGGGCGATAGGTCATGTCCGGCTGGATCGACACCCCAAGCCCGGCCGCCACCAGGCTGCGCACCGCTTCCGTGGAGGCGGTGCGCAAGGTGATGCGCGGTTGCAGGCCGGCGCCGGACCACAGGCGCTGGGCATTGCGGTCCATTTCATCGACGTTGAGCTGGATCAGCGGCTCGCGAGCGACATCCGCCAGGCTGATGCTGTCGTGTTCCAGCAGCGGGTGCTGGGCGGGCAGCCACAGGCGGTGGGGGGAGTGGGTCAGCACTTCGGTCTGCAGGGCGTGGCGGTCTTCGAGATTGGAGAGGATCAACACCCCGACGTCGATTTCGCCGCTGACCAGCAAGTGCTCGATGTAGGGGCGCTCATCCTCCATCACGCGGATTTCCACATTGGGGTAGGCGCGCTGGAAACGCGTGAGCAAGTCCGCCAGGTAGTAACCGGCGACCAGGCTGGTCACGCCGACGATCAACTGGCCGGCCACCTGGTCGGTGCTCTGTTGCAGGCTGCGCTTGGCATTGTCGACCGTGGCCAGGATCAGGTGCGCCTGGCGCAGGAACTGGTGGCCCTGGTGAGTCAGGGTCATGCCCTTGGCATGGCGGTTGAACAGGTTGACGCCGATTTCCTGTTCGAGCTGCTGGATCGCCAGGGTCAGGGTCGACTGGGAAATGAACACCGCCTGGGCGGCAGACGAGATCGAGCCGGTCTCGGCCACGGCGATGAAGTGACGGATCTGGCGCAAGGTCATCATGGGCATCACCGGTCAGGCGGTTTTATCGATTTTTTCGAGTGTATATCTTTTTAATCGAAGGGCTGCCCAGGCATACGACCGAGCCTGGCGAAGCAACATCTGGAAGCACACTCGAGCCCAGGATCGGGGCACTTCGATCTAGGCTGGTGGCCTTATTGATTCGATCAACTCAAGTTGCTGGAGGTTTGGATGAACACCCGTGGATTGCTCGATCAACTGCTCAAGTCTGGCCAGGACCTGTTGCAGAACAAGACCGGGGCGCAGCAGAACAAGGCATCCGCTGCCGACAAGGGCGCGCTGGGCGGGTTACTCGGTGGCGGTTCCGGCGGGCTCGGCAGCCTGTTGTCCGGTGCTGGCGGCGGGGCGTTGGCGGCCGGCGCCATGGGCCTGCTGCTGGGCAATAAAAAAGCCCGCAAATTCGGCGGTAAGGCGCTGACCTATGGCGGCCTGGCGGCGCTGGGTGTGATCGCCTACAAGGCCTACGGCAACTGGCAGGCGCAGCAGGCCGGCGCGCCGAAAAGCGAGCCGCAGACCCTCGACCGCCTGCCCGCGCAACAGGTCGAACAACACAGCCAGGCGATCCTCAAGGCGCTGGTGGCCGCGGCCAAGGCCGATGGCCATATCGACGAGCGCGAGCGCGCCCTGATCGAAGGTGAGTTCACCCGGCTGGACAACGATCAGGAGCTGCAGCACTGGCTGCACGCCGAACTCAACAAACCCCTGGACCCGGCGGATGTGGCGCGTGCCGCCGGCAGCCCGGAAATGGCCGCCGAAATGTACGTCGCCAGCGTGATGCTGGTGGACGAGGAAAACTTCATGGAAAAGGCCTATCTGGATGAGTTGGCGCGTCAACTCAAGCTGGAGCCGGGGTTGAAACTCGAACTGGAAAAACAGGTGCGCCAGGCCAATCTTTGACGCCAGTCGGGCGTGCGCTGGAGAAAGCTTCGCACGCCCTCTTTGATGGCAGAAATGCCCTCTGCTTATGCCGGATCATCACTGGCGGCGCTCGAGTCATCTGGCGGAAAGTAGCCCTCCAGAGCGGACCCTGCCTTTCGCTCTGAGTGAGACGTGGTGCGCAATACGCTGATAAATGATGGCACGCCCTCGGCTATACTCCCCACCATTTGAATGGCCCCGAGGACTGACTGTGAAGAACTGGACGTTGCGCCAACGCATTTTGGCGAGCTTTGCGGTGATTATCACCATCATGCTGCTGATGGTCATAGCCTCGTACTCCCGTTTGTTGAAGATCGAGGCCGGCGAAGACCGCATGCGCTCCGATGCCATTCCCGGGGTCTATTTCAGTTCGATGGTCCGCGGTGCCTGGGTCGACAGCTACCTGCACACCCAGGAAATCATCGGCTTGAAGGAAGGCCAGGGCATCAGTTCCCAGGATGCGGCGGACTTCAAGAACTTCGAGCAGCGCCTGCAGCAACACCTGAGCAGCTATAAAAACACCATCACCACCCGCCAGGACCAGAGCGAATTCGAGGCGTTCGAGAAACAGCACCAGGAATTCATCAAGATCCAGGCCGCCGTCCTCGACCTGCATGTGCAAAACAAGGAAGACGAGGCGGTGCGCCTGTTCAATGAACAGCTGACCCCGACCTGGGTGGCTGGCCGGATAAAGCTCAACGACATCATCGACGAGAACAAAGGAGTCGCCGATTCGGCCGCCTCGCAGATCGACGATGCGGTGGCCGCGGCCAAAGTCACCATGGGCGTTTCCCTGCTGGTGGCGGTGCTGGCGGCGGGCCTGTGCGGCCTGTTGCTGATGCGCGCGATCATGGCGCCGATGAACCGTATCGTGAAAATCCTCGACGTCATGCGCACGGGCGATCTGACCAGCCGCCTGAACCTGGAGCGCAAGGACGAATTCGGCGCCGTGGAAACCGGCTTCAACGACATGATGACCGAGCTCAACTCCCTGGTGTCCCAGGCGCAGCGCTCCTCGGTCCAGGTCACCACCTCGGTCACCGAGATCGCCGCCACCTCCAAGCAGCAACAGGCGACCGCCACCGAGACCGCGGCGACCACCACCGAGATCGGTGCTACTTCCCGAGAGATCGCCGCGACTTCCCGGGACTTGGTGCGCACCATGACCGAAGTCTCCACCGCCGCCGACCAGGCGTCGGTGCTGGCCGGTTCCGGCCAGCAAGGCCTGGCGCGCATGGAAGAAACCATGCATTCGGTGATGGGCGCGGCCGACCTGGTCAACGCCAAGCTGGCGATCCTCAATGAGAAGGCCGGCAACATCAACCAGGTGGTGGTGACCATCGTCAAGGTCGCCGACCAGACCAACCTGCTGTCGCTCAACGCCGCGATCGAAGCCGAGAAAGCCGGCGAGTACGGGCGCGGCTTTTCCGTGGTGGCCACTGAAGTGCGGCGCCTGGCGGACCAGACCGCGGTCGCCACCTACGATATCGAGCAAATGGTCCGGGAGATCCAGTCGGCGGTATCGGCCGGGGTCATGGGCATGGACAAGTTCTCCGAAGAAGTGCGCCGCGGCATGGCCGAGGTGCAGCAGGTCGGCGAGCAGCTGTCGCAGATCATCCATCAGGTCCAGGCCCTGGCGCCGCGGGTGTTGATGGTCAACGAGGGTATGCAGGCCCAGGCCACCGGTGCCGAGCAGATCAACCACGCCCTGGTGCAACTGGGCGATGCCAGCAGCCAGACCGTCGAGTCGCTGCGCCAGGCCAGTTTCGCCATCGATGAACTGAGCCAGGTGGCGGTGGGGCTGCGCAGCGGCGTCTCGCGTTTCAAAGTCTGATGAACGAGCTCGCAGCGAAAGGCGGCGCAGGGACGGCGACGAAAGACGCGCTGTTCCTGGTGTTCCGCATCGGTACCGAACGTTACGCCTTGCAGGCCATCGAGGTGGTCGAGGTATTGCCGCGCCTGCAACTCAAGCCGATTCCCCGGGCGCCGTCCTGGGTGGCCGGGGTCTTCGCCCATCGCGGCGCGGTGGTGCCGGTGCTCGACCTGAGTGCCCTGACCTTTGGCGAGCCGGCGCAGGAGCGCACCAGCACCCGCCTGGTGCTGGTGCATTACCGCCCGCAGACGGCACAGCCCGCGCAGTTGCTGGGGCTGATCCTCGAGCAGGCCACTGACACCCTGCGTTGCAACCCGCAGGACTTCAAGGCCTACGGCCTGGATAACCGCAATGCGCCGTACCTGGGCCCGGTCTACGAAGACGCCCAGGGCCTGCTGCAATGGGTGCGTGTCGACGATCTGCTGGATGCCGAGGTGCGTGCGCTGCTGTTTCCCTCGCCGCCGCTGGATCCGGCGTTGCTCGGGGAGTCGTCATGAGCAGCGACCAGCGATTTTTCGATTTTCTCAAGGAGCGCATTGGCCTCGATGTGGCCTCGGTGGGCCCGGCGATCATCGAGCGCGCGGTGCGCCAGCGCAGCATCGCCCAGCAGGCGCCCAGCGCCGACCATTACTGGCAGACCCTGCAAGGCTCGCGGGATGAACAACAGGCCCTGATCGAAGCGGTGATCGTTCCAGAAACCTGGTTTTTCCGTTACCCGGAATCCTTTGCGACCCTGGCCAAACTCGCGCGCTCGCGGCTTGCCGAACTCAAAGGCATGCGCGCCTTGCGCATCCTCAGCCTGCCGTGTTCCACCGGCGAGGAGCCGTACTCGATTGCCATGGCCCTGTTCGATGCCGGGCTGGCCCCTCATCAATTCAAGGTCGAAGGGTTCGATGTCAGCCCGCTATCGGTCGAGCGAGCCAGGCAGGCGGTGTATGGCAAGAACTCCTTTCGCGGCCAGCACAGCGATTTTCGCGAACGGCATTTCACCGCCGAAGATGAGCGCTACAGCCTCAGCGAGCGGGTGCGCGAGCAGGTGCGCCTGCAGGTCGGCAATCTGCTGGACCCGACCTTGCTGGCCAATGAGCCGCCCTACGATTTTGTCTTCTGTCGCAACCTGCTGATCTATTTCGATCAGCCGACCCAGCGTCAGGTGTTCGAAGTGCTCAAGCGCCTGACGCATGTCGACGGCGTGCTGTTCATCGGCCCGGCCGAAGGCAGCCTGTTGGGCCGCCTGGGTATGCGCTCGATCGGCATTGCCCAGTCCTTTGCCTTCAGCCGGCATAACGAACCCGAGCCCACGCCGGCACCGGCCTTCGTGCCGAGCGCATTGCCGGCGCGCCAGCCGGTGCGCGGCATCGCGCCGCCCGTGCGCAGCCGGCCGTTTTCCAGTGTGGTGGCGAGCCAGCGCCCCGCGCCGACCAGGCCGGCCAGCGATGCCACGACGTTGCTGGCGAGCATCGCGGCCCTGGCCAACGAAGGCAAAAGCGCCGAGGCCCGGGTGGCTTGCGAGCATTACCTGGACACCCACGAGCCGGTGGCGCAAGTGTTCTATTGGCTGGGGCTGCTCAGCGACGTGGCGGGCAGCGCCCTGGAAGCCCAGGGTTTCTATCGCAAGGCCCTGTACCTGGATCCGCAGCACGCCGAAGCGCTGGCGCACCTGGCCGCCTTGCTGGCTTCCCAGGGAGACGTCGCCGGTGCCCGTCGATTGCAGGAGCGCGCGGCCCGCAGCGGCCGTGCAGCAGACAGTGAGCGTAAATCATGAGCGGCTCTGTTTCGTTGAACGTGACCCACGAAGATGCGCAGGCTATCGACGATTGCTGGAACCGTATCGGTATCCACGGCGACAAGAGTTGCCCGTTGCTGGCCGGGCATGTGCATTGCCGCAATTGCTCGGTGTATTCCGCCGCGGCCACCCGCTTGCTCGACCGCTATGCGTTGCAGCAGGAGCGCCATGAGCAAGCGGTCGAGGCCGATACGGATGTCGTCACCCGTTCGTTATTGATGTTCCGCCTGGGCGAGGAATGGCTGGGCATTGCCACCCGTTGCCTGGTGGAAGTGGCGCCGCTGGAGCCGATCCATTCCTTGCCGCACCAGCGCTCGCGAGCCTTGCTGGGCGTGGCGAATGTGCGTGGTGCGCTGGTGGCGTGCCTGTCGTTGGTGGAGCTGCTGGGGCTGGACTCCACCAGCACGGTCGTGTCGGGGGCGCGGGTGATTCCGCGGATGCTGATCATCGCCGCCCAGGGCGGCCCGGTGGTGGTGCCGGTGGACGAGGTGGAGGGCATCCATGCCATCGACGAGCGTACCCTGGACGCCGCCGCGGTTTCCGGCCAGCAGGCCAGTGCCAAGTACACCCGTGGCGTCCTGCAATGGAAGGGCCGCAGCCTGCGTTGGCTGGATGAAGAGCAGTTGCTGTCCGCCGTGACCCGGAGCCTGACATGACCCCCGATCAAATGCGCGACGCCTCGCTACTCGAACTCTTCAGCCTGGAAGCCGAAGCCCAGACCCAGGTGCTCAGTGCCGGCCTGCTGGCGCTGGAGCGCAATCCGACCCAGGCCGACCAGCTGGAAGCCTGCATGCGCGCCGCCCACTCGCTCAAGGGCGCGGCGCGGATCGTCGGGGTCGACGCCGGGGTCAGCGTGGCCCATGTGATGGAAGATTGCCTGGTCAGCGCCCAGGAAGGGCGGCTGTACCTGCGTCCCGAACATATCGATGCGCTGCTGCAGGGCACCGATTTCCTGATGCGCATCGCCACGCCGGGCAGCGAGGTCAGTGAACAGGACATTGCCGCCTACGTGGCGCTCATGGAGCAGTTGGTCAGCTCGCCGGGCGCGGCGCCTGCGGGCGTTGTCCTGCCCCGGATCGAGCCGCACCTGCCGCCCATGGCCGAGCTGCAAATGCAGGCTCCGCGGGTCGAACCCGAACCACAGGTCCCGCCGTTCGAGATGCCGCAGGAGGTATTGCAGGAAACGCTGCAAGAGACAGCCGCGGCGATTACGCACAAGGGCAAGAAGCTCGCCGAGGGGGGCGAACGGGTGTTGCGGGTCACGGCCGAACGCCTGAACAGCCTGCTCGACCTGTCGAGCAAGTCGCTGGTGGAAACCCAGCGCCTGAAGCCCTACCTGGCGGCCCTGCAGCGCCTCAAGCGCCTGCAGAGCAACGGCCTGCGCGCTTTGGAAAACCTCAATGGACATCTCAAGGAGCAGGTGCTGGGCCTGGAGGCCCTCGAAGCCCTGGAAGATGCGCGACGCCTGCTGGCGGAATCCCAGCAGGTGCTGACAGAGAAAACCGCCGAGCTGGATGAATTCGGCTGGCAGGCCAGCCAGCGCGCCCAGGTGCTCTACGACACCGCGCTGGCCTGTCGCATGCGGCCGTTCGCCGATGTGCTGGTGGGCCAGGTGCGGATGGTTCGCGACCTCGGGCGCAGCCTGGGCAAACAGGTTCGCCTGGAGGTCGAGGGCGAGAAGACCCAGGTCGATCGCGACGTGCTGGAAAAACTCGAGGCGCCGCTGACCCACCTGCTGCGCAACGCGGTCGATCACGGCATCGAAACGCCCGAACAGCGGCTGCTGGCGGGCAAGCCGGCCGAGGGCCTGATTCGCCTGCGCGCTTCCCACCAGGCCGGGCTGCTGGTGCTGGAACTGAGCGATGACGGTAATGGCGTCGACCTGGAACGGGTGCGCCAGAGCATTGTCGAGCGCCAGCTGTCCCCGGCCGAGACCGCCGCCCAGCTGAGCGAAGAAGAACTGCTGACTTTCCTGTTCCTGCCGGGCTTCAGCCTGCGGGACAAGGTCACCGAGGTCTCTGGGCGCGGTGTCGGCCTGGACGCGGTGCAGCACATGGTGCGCCAACTGCGCGGCGCGGTGCAGTTGGAGCAGGTGGCGGGGCAGGGCAGTCGTTTCCACCTCGAAGTGCCGCTGACCCTGTCGGTGGTGCGCAGCCTGGTGGTGGAGGTCGGCGAAGAGGCCTATGCCTTCCCGCTGGCGCATATCGAACGCATGTGCGATCTGGAGCCCGACGACATTGTCCAGCTGGAAGGACGCCAGCATTTCTGGCACGAAGGCCGCCACGTCGGCCTGGTCGCGGCCAGCCAGTTGCTGCAACGCCCGGCGGGGCAGAACAATGAATCCACGCTCAAGGTCGTGGTGATTCGCGAGCGCGACGCGGTCTACGGCGTGGCGGTCGAGCGTTTCATCGGCGAGCGGACCCTGGTGGTGCTGCCGCTGGACGACCGCCTGGGCAAGGTCCAGGACATTTCCGCCGGAGCCTTGCTCGATGACGGCTCGGTGGTGCTGATCGTCGACGTCGAGGACATGCTGCGTTCGGTGGACAAGCTGCTCAATACCGGCCGCCTGGAACGCATCGCCCGGCACAACCGCCATCAGGCCGAGACGGCGCGCAAGCGCATCCTGGTGGTCGACGACTCGCTCACCGTGCGTGAGCTGCAACGCAAGCTTTTGCTCAACCGTGGTTATGACGTAGCGGTCGCCGTCGACGGCATGGATGGCTGGAACGCCTTGCGTTCGGAAGACTTCGACCTGCTGATCACCGACATCGATATGCCCCGAATGGATGGGATTGAATTGGTCACACTCCTGCGCCGTGACAATCGCCTGCAGTCGTTGCCGGTGATGGTGGTTTCCTACAAGGATCGCGAAGAGGACCGGCGCCGTGGACTGGATGCCGGGGCCGACTATTATCTAGCCAAAGCCAGTTTCCATGATGACGCCCTGCTGGATGCGGTGGTGGAGCTGATTGGAGGAGCGCGGGCATGAAAATCGCGATCGTCAATGACATGCCCATGGCCGTGGAGGCCCTGCGCCGGGCCCTGGCCTTCGAACCCGCGCATGAAGTGGTGTGGGTCGCGACCAATGGCGCCGAGGCGGTTGAGTACTGCGCGCAGCTGACGCCCGACCTGATCCTGATGGACCTGATCATGCCGGTGATGGACGGCGTGGAGGCGACCCGCCGGATCATGGCTGAAACCCCTTGCGCTATCGTGATCGTCACGGTGGATCGCCAGCAGAACGTGCATCGGGTGTTCGAGGCCATGGGACATGGCGCGCTGGACGTGGTCGATACACCGGCCCTGGGGGCCGGCAATGCGCAGGAAGCGGCGGCGCCTTTACTGCGCAAGATCCTCAATATCGGCTGGCTGATCGGCCAGCAGCGCGGCAACCACGTGCGTTCGGCACCGGTGCCGATGCGCACCATGGCGCAACGCCAGGGCCTGGTGGCGATCGGCTCGTCCGCCGGTGGCCCGGCGGCGCTGGAAGTGTTGCTCAAGGGGCTGCCCGCCCATTTTCCGGCCGCCATCGTGCTGGTGCAGCACGTCGACCAGGTGTTTGCCGCGGGCATGGCCGAATGGCTGAGCAGCGCCTCCAGGCTCAAGGTGCGCCTGGCCCGCGAAGGTGAGCCACCGCAGAGCGGTACGGTACTGCTGGCCGGGACCAATCACCATATCCGGCTGTTGAAGAACGGCACCCTGGCCTACACCGCCGAGCCGGTAAACGAGATCTATCGGCCATCGATCGATGTGTTTTTTGAAAGTGTCGCCAGTTACTGGAATGGCGATGCGGTCGGCGTACTGCTGACCGGCATGGGCCGCGATGGCGCCCAGGGCCTGAAACTGATGCGCGACCAGGGTTATCTGACCATCGCCCAGGACCAGGAGAGTAGTGCGGTGTATGGCATGCCCAAGGCGGCCGCTGCCATCGACGCTGCCGTAGAGATTCGCCCACTGGACAAGATCGCTCCACGATTGCTGGAGATATTTGCCAAATGACCGACAAACGCAGCTGTCCTGGCCAGGTAGCAACTCAGGTGACAACCCATGAATGATTTACAGCTCGACGATTTTAAGACCGATGAAAATGCTGCGATGGTGCTGCTGGTCGACGACCAGGCAATGATCGGTGAGGCTGTGCGGCGTGGGTTGGCGAATGAAGAAAACATCGACTTCCACTTTTGTGCCGACCCGCACCAGGCCATTGCCCAGGCGATCCGCATCAAGCCGACGGTGATCCTGCAGGACCTGGTGATGCCCGGCCTGGACGGGCTGACGTTGGTGCGCGAGTACCGCAACCACCCGGCGACCCAGAACATTCCGATCATCGTGCTTTCGACCAAGGAAGACCCGCTGATCAAGAGTGCGGCCTTCGCCGCCGGGGCCAACGATTACCTGGTCAAGCTGCCGGACAATATCGAACTGGTGGCGCGCATCCGTTACCACTCGCGCTCCTACATGACCCTGTTGCAGCGGGACGCGGCCTATCGCGCACTGCGGGTCAGCCAGCAGCAGCTGCTCGATACCAACCTGGTGCTGCAGCGCCTGATGAACTCCGATGGCCTGACCGGCCTGTCCAACCGCCGGCATTTCGACGAGTACCTGGAACTGGAGTGGCGCCGGGCAATGCGCGACCAGACCCAGTTGTCGCTGCTGATGATCGATGTCGATTACTTCAAGTCCTACAACGATAACTTCGGTCATCTGGAAGGCGATGAAGCCCTGCGCAAGGTGGCGACGGCAATCCGCGAAGCCAGCAGCCGACCGTCGGATTTACCGGCGCGTTACGGCGGGGAGGAGTTTGCCCTGGTGCTGCCGAACACCTCGCCCGGCGGGGCGCGGCTGGTGGCCGAGAAACTGCGCCAGACCGTGGCCGCGCTGAAGATTCCGCATATCGCGCCGACCGAAGGGGCGAGCCTGACCATCAGCATCGGTCTGTCCACCATGACGCCGCAGCCGAGCACCAGTTGCCGGCAATTGATCTCGGCCGCCGACAAAGGCCTGTATCTGGCCAAGCACAATGGTCGCAATCAGGTGGGGATCGAGTGAAAAAAACCGCCACCGCGGGGGCCTAAAGCCGCCAGGCGGGCTGCCGCACCAGCTTGATTACGTTATACTCGCCGGCTTTCAAAAGTTCGCCAACGAGTGCTGCCTGCCATGGAAATCAACCCGATCCTTAACACTATCAAGGACCTGTCCGAGCGCTCCGAAACTATTCGGGGGTATCTTTGACTACGATCAAAAGCATGAGCGTCTGACCGAGGTCAACCGCGAGCTTGAAGATCCGAACGTCTGGAACAAGCCTGAATACGCCCAGGAACTGGGCCGCGAGCGCTCCGCGCTGGCACAGATCGTCGAGACCCTGGACGAGTTGTCCGGTGGCCTGGCCGATTGCCGCGATCTGCTGGAGATGGCCGTCGAAGAGAACGACGAAGGCGCGGTAGGCGATGTGGTCGCCGAACTGACCCGTCTCGACGAGGCCCTGGCCAAGCTGGAATTCCGTCGCATGTTCAGCGGCGAAATGGACATGAACAACGCCTACCTGGATATCCAGGCCGGCTCCGGCGGCACCGAAGCCCAGGACTGGGCCAACATCCTGCTGCGCATGTACCTGCGCTGGGCCTCCAAGCGTGGCTTCGACGCCACCATCATGGAACTGTCCGAAGGCGAAGTCGCCGGGATCAAGGGCGCCACCGTGCACATCAAGGGCGAGTACGCCTTTGGCTGGCTGCGCACCGAGATCGGCGTGCACCGCCTGGTACGCAAGAGCCCGTTCGACTCCGGCGCTCGCCGCCACACCTCGTTCTCGGCCGTATTCGTCTCGCCCGAAATCGACGACAAGGTGGAAATCGAGATCAACCCGGCGGACCTGCGCATCGACACCTATCGTTCCTCCGGTGCCGGTGGCCAGCACGTAAACACCACCGACTCGGCCGTGCGTATCACCCACGTACCGACCAACACCGTGGTCAGCTGCCAGAACGAACGTTCCCAGCACGCCAACAAGGACACCGCCATGAAGATGCTGCGGGCCAAGTTGTACGAGCAGGAAATGCAGAAGCGCAACGCCGCTTCCCAGGCGCTGGAAGACACCAAGTCCGACATCGGCTGGGGTCACCAGATCCGCTCCTACGTGCTCGATGCCTCGCGGATCAAGGATCTGCGTACCAACATCGAACGCAGTGACTGCGACAAGGTGCTCGACGGCGACATCGACGAATACCTGGTGGCCAGCCTGAAATCGGGGCTGTAAGCCGCGACACCCATGCCGCGGGCACGGCGCGCTTCTGTAGGAGCGAGGCTGGCCCGCGATCCCTTGCCACAGGCAAGGGGCAACGTACCTGTGATGGAAAATTTAAAGACATGAGCGACCTACAACTCGACCAGGCCCTGCAACAGGAAGAAAACACCCTGATCGCCCTGCGCAAGGAAAAGCTTGCTGCCGAGCGCGCCAAGGGCAATGCCTTCCCGAACGACTTCCGCCGCGACAACTACTGCAACGACCTGCAGAAGCAATACGCGGACAAGACCAAGGAAGAGCTGGCCGAGGCTGCAATCCCGGTCAAGGTTGCCGGTCGCATCATGCTCAACCGTGGCTCGTTCATGGTGATCCAGGACATGACCGGGCGGATCCAGGTCTACGTCAACCGCAAGACCCTGCCGGAAGAAACCCTGGACGCGGTCAAGACCTGGGACCTGGGCGACATCATCGCCGCCGAAGGCACCCTGGCTCGTTCCGGCAAGGGCGACCTGTACGTCGAGATGACCCAGGTACGCCTGCTGACCAAGTCGCTGCGTCCGCTGCCGGACAAGCACCACGGCCTGACCGACACCGAGCAGCGCTATCGCCAGCGCTACGTCGACCTGATCGTCAACGAAGACGTACGCGAAACCTTCCGCGTGCGTTCGCAAGTCATCGCCCATATCCGCAGCTTCCTGATGAAGCGTGATTTCCTGGAAGTGGAAACGCCGATGCTGCAGACCATTCCCGGCGGTGCGGCGGCCAAGCCGTTCGAGACCCACCACAACGCCCTGGACATGGAAATGTTCCTGCGTATCGCCCCGGAGCTGTATCTCAAGCGCTTGGTGGTCGGTGGCTTCGAGAAAGTGTTCGAGATCAACCGCAACTTCCGTAACGAAGGCGTTTCGACCCGGCACAACCCTGAATTCACCATGTTGGAGTTCTACCAGGCCTACGCCGACTACGAAGACAACATGGACCTGACCGAAGAACTGTTCCGCGAACTGGCGCAACTGGTCCTGGGCAGCACCGACGTGCCGTACGGCGACAAGGTGTTCCACTTCGGCGAGCCGTTCGCCCGCCTGTCGGTGTTCGACTCGATCCTCAAGTACAACCCCGAGCTGACCTTTGAGGACCTGAACGACATCGACAAGGCTCGCGCTATCGCCAAGAAGGCCGGTGCCAAGGTGCTCGGCTTCGAAGGCCTGGGCAAGCTGCAGGTGATGATTTTCGAAGAACTGGTCGAGCACAAGCTGGAGCAGCCGCACTTCATCACCCAGTACCCGTTCGAAGTCTCGCCGCTGGCCCGTCGCAACGACGAGAACCCGAACGTGACCGACCGTTTCGAGCTGTTCATCGGTGGCCGCGAAATCGCCAACGCCTACTCCGAGTTGAACGACGCGGAAGACCAGGCCGAGCGTTTCATGGCCCAGGTGGCCGACAAGGACGCCGGTGACGACGAAGCCATGCACTACGATGCCGACTTCGTTCGCGCCCTGGAGTACGGCATGCCGCCGACCGCCGGTGAAGGTATCGGCATCGACCGCCTGGTGATGCTGCTGACCAACTCCCCGTCGATCCGCGACGTGATCCTGTTCCCGCACATGCGGCCGCAAGCGTAAATATGTTGAATAAAAAGCCGCCGCTAACAGGCGGCTTTTTATTGTCTGTGTGGCACTGACGTACTGCTTTTTTCATTTTTTATGTGAGAGGAATACCTGTCGTGAACCGTGCAATTGCTCAAGAAGGTGCAGCTGGCATCGCCACTGCGGTCGCTGAAAGTGTTCAGTACCAGGGTCGCAAGGCCAGCCGACAGGGCAGTGAGCAACGTCGCCAGGATATTCTCGACGCGGCCATGCGCATCGTCGTGCGCGATGGCGTGCGCGCCGTGCGCCATCGCGCGGTCGCCGCCGAAGCCGGTGTGCCGCTGTCGGCCACTACCTACTACTTCAAGGATATCGATGACCTGCTCACCGATACCTTTGCCCAATACGTCGAGCGCAGCGCCGCCTTCATGGCCAAGCTGTGGGCCAACAACGAGGGCTTGCTGCGGGAGATGGTCGCCTATGGCGACGGCAGCCCGCAGTCCCGCGCGCAACTGGCCGATGACATTGCGCGCCTGACCGCCGATTACGTGCAGCGCCAACTGCACAACCGCCGCGAGCATCTGATGGCCGAGCAGGCGTTTCGCCAGGAAGCGCTGCTCAACCCGCGCCTGGCGCTGCTGGTGCGTTCCCACCAGCAGATCCTGCTGCAGGGCACCTGCCAGTTTTTCCAGGTATTAGGTTCCCGCGAGCCGCAACAGGATGCCAAAGTGTTGACGTCTATAATCGGACGGATGGAATATCAGGGCCTGCTCAACGGGGCAGAGCCTCTGGCCGACGAGGACATGCTGGGCATTCTGACCCGGTACATGCACCTGGTATTGGCCTCGGTGTGATCCGCCCGCCCGAACGCAGGCTGCGCTAGCGGCTACGGGTCGACTGCTGATAGGGAGTGTTGAATGAAAGCCTGGCGCGTTGTGATCGCCTTGTCGTTCCTGCTGCTCAGCGGCTGCCTGGTGTCCTTCAAGGAACCCTTGCCGGCCGACCAGGCTGCGCCCGCGGCGTTGCTCGGCAAATGGACCAGCAAGAATGCCTGGGGCGAACCGCTCACCCTGCAGATGAGCCGCATCGGCAACAACCGCTACAAGGCCGTCACTTCCGTCAAGGCCAAGCCGCAGCAGCACGATACTTACGAGTTCACCGTTTCCCGCCACGGCAGTCGCTGGTATCTCTCGGCGGCGGTGCCCCAGGCGTTCGGTGGGCACTTCACCATCGCCGGTTTCGAGTTGACCGACGAACACGAGCTGGTGCTCTACCAGCTCGATCTCGAGCAGATCAATCAGGCCCGCGGGCAGAACGCCCTGCGGGGCGAACCGTTCGACACCAAGGACGGCGAGGGCGTGCTGATCGACAGCGCGCTGCCACAGGTTTTCGCCTATCTGGACGATCCCGCCAACTCCGACGTGTTCGTCGAGGCGGCGCGCTTCCAGCGGGCAGGCAAGTAAACGCAGTACAGACGTTTTAACGGGAGTTTTGGGGTGGACGATTACCAGCAGACGATACGCACCTTGTCCGATCGCATTGTGCTGGCACAGACGCCGATCCGCGTACTGGATGCGGTGAAGTGGGATGACAACATCCGCAAAGGTTTCCTCAAGGCCAATGGCAAGGAAATGCCGGCGGTGGACCGCGCCTATTACGAAGGCCGGCCGCTGTCTTTCGACTCCAGCGCGGTGAAACTGGAGTTCCAGAACATCGAACGTGACATCACCCGGCAACTGGGCCAGTTCAACCCGGTGGGGCAGATCATGCGGCGCATGTGCAAGGAGTACCGCATGGTGGTGCGGATGCTCGAGGCCCGTGGCACCGAGGACTTCGGGCTGATTTCCCAGGAACTCTACGGCGCGGCCTCCGACGCCTTTCATGCCGGCGACCCGACCCTGGCCGACCTGGGCCTGATGCTCTCGGATTACCTGAACAACATCGACGGCCGTGGCGATCTCAAGGACGAACCCAAGACCCTGAGCGCCAAGGAAGCGGTGAACCTGCTGCAAAGCCGGCTGAACAAGGTGTTCGGCGAGGCCGAGGAAACCATCCGGGTCTTCGAGTCCGATGGCATAGTCGCGGACGCGGCGGCCGGCGCCGACTACATCAAGATCCGCGCCGACGCGCTGTTCAACGATCGCGATGTGCGCGCCCTGGAAGTCCACGAAGGCCTGGTCCACGTGGGCACCACCCTCAACGGCCTGAACCAGCCGATCTGCACCTTCCTGTCCAAGGGCCCGCCCTCGTCGACCGTGACCCAGGAAGGCCTGGCGATCCTGATGGAGATCATTACCTTCGCCTCCTACCCGAGCCGTCTGCGCAAGCTGACCAACCGCACTCGCGCCATTCACATGGTGGAGGAGGGCGCGGACTTCCTGCAGGTGTTCGAGTTCTTTCGCGAGCAGGGTTTCGAAATGGCCGAAAGTTATGGCAATGCCAGCCGGGTGTTCCGCGGTTCTGTGCCGACGGGCCTGCCATTCACCAAAGACTTGTCCTATCTCAAGGGCTTCATCATGGTTTACAACTACATTCAGTTGGCCGTGCGCAAGGGCAAGCTCGAGCAGATACCTTTGCTGTTCTGCGGCAAGACCACCCTGGAAGACATGCGGACCCTGCGCCAGTTGGTCGACGAAGGCCTGGTGGTGCCGCCCAAGTACCTGCCGGACCAGTTCCGCGACATGAATGCGCTGTCGGCCTGGATGTGCTTCTCCAACTTCCTCAATCACCTGAGCCTGGACCGGATCGAGGCGGATTACTCGAACATCCTGTAACCACCCCCTGTGTAGGAGCGAGCTTGCTCGCGATGGCGGTGTGCCTGACACCACGTATCGCGAGCAAGCTCGCTCCTACAGGGGGCGTTTTTCACCCTCGGCATAAGGCTTCAAACGGATGCGAGTCCTCAGCATTGTCTGCCTGCTGCTGACCCTGAGCGGTTGCAGCTCGCTGCTGTTCTATCCCGAGCGGGGCCTGCCGTTCACCCCGGACAAGGCCCGGCTCGACTACCGCGACGTCACCCTGACCGCCGCCGACGGTACGCGTTTGCACGGCTGGTGGCTGCCGGCCAAGGCCGGGGTGCCGGTCAAGGGTACGGTGCTGCACCTGCACGGCAATGGCGGCAACCTGTCTGGGCACCTTGGCGGCAGCTGGTGGTTGCCGGAGCAGGGCTACCAGGTGCTGCTGGTGGACTACCGTGGCTACGGGGTGTCGCAAGGCAAACCGAGCCTGCCGGCGATCTACCAGGATGTCGACGCAGCCTTCCAGTGGCTGGACCGGGCGCCCGAGGTCCAGGGCAAGCCGCTGATCGTCCTGGGCCAGAGCCTGGGCGGCGCCCTGGCCATCCATTATCTGGTGGAGCAGCATCCGGAACGCCAGCGCCAGCTCAAGGCCATTGTCTTCGACGGGGTACCGGCCAGTTACCGCGAGGTGGGCCGTTTTGCCCTGAGCACGTCCTGGATGACCTGGCCGTTCCAGGTGCCGCTGTCGTGGCTGGTGCCCGATGGCGACAGTGCGATCAAGGCCATGGCGCGCCTGGATGGCGTGCCCAAGCTGATCTACCACAGCATCGACGATTCCCTCGTACCGCTTTCCAACGGCATCCGTCTGTATCAAGCTGCGCCCCCGCCCAGGGTGCTGCAACTGACCCGAGGCGGTCATGTGCAGACCTTCGCCGACCCGGTCTGGCGCCAGGTGATGTTGCGTTACCTTGAGGACCCGCAGCACTTCAACGGCCTGCGCCGCCTGGGCGAAATCCCCAATTACCCCACACCTTTGAATCCAGTCGTAGAACCTCCAGAGAGTCCGCAATGAGCGAAGAACGTAACGCCATCCCCCTGATCATCACCGGTATCTGCAGCATCATCGGCACCGTGGCGTGCCTGTGGTACTACGGCTACCTGCATTTCGCCAAGCCGGAGGATGCGTTGCTGCTCAACGATTTCACCATGCTCAAGACCGTGCCCGGCGAAGACTACAAGGTGTCCCTGGAGCCGGCGGCCGAGGTGGCGCAATGCATCGATGGCGTGCTGGTGCTGTTCGACACCGAGCAGAAGGGGCTGACGGGCGTGCTGATCAACAACAAGAAACGCGCCGTGCGCTGCATGGGCCAGGAAACCCCGAAGCTGGAGCAGTGACCGCTCGGCATGCCAGCGCAAGCCGCGATCCGGTTGCCGGATAAAAAAGCCCCGCCGATCAAGGCGGGGCTTTTTATTGGGTGCACGGTTTATCGCGCGAGGCCGGGCTTAGTTGGCGCTGATGGCCGAACGTGGCGCGACCGGCTGGTTGTCGTTGGAAATGGTCACTTCCACGCGACGGTTCATGGCACGTCCGGAAACACTGCCGTTGTCGGCAACCGGATATTCCTTGCCATAACCCTGGGTGACGATGCGTGCCGGATCGACACCCATCTTGATCAGGGCGACCTGTACCGAAGTGGCGCGACGCTCGGACAGCGACTGGTTGTAGGCCGCGCTACCGGTGCTGTCGGTGTAGCCTTCGACTATCACTTTGCGGTCAGGGTTGTCGCGCAGGAACTGCGCCAGCTTGTTGATGTTGACCAGGCCGCTGGACTTCAGGTCGGCCTTGTTGGTGGCGAACAGCACGTCACCGAAGGTCACCAGCGTACCGCGGTCGGTCTGCTTGGCGTTGAGGCTCGATTGCAGTTGCTTGATCTGCGCGTCACGGGCATCCAGAAGCGCCTTGGCGCGCTGGTCGCCGGCGTCCTTGAGCTGGGTTTCCGCGGTGCGCAGGGCGATGGTCTGCTTGGCCACTTCAATCCGCTGGTTGGTCAGGTAGGCCAGTTGGTCGACCTTCTTTTCGTCCTCCTTGTTCAGGTAGGCCTTGTCGGCCTTGTCCAGCCATTCGCTGGCGTCCTTGGTCTCCAGGGCCGCCACCTTGGTGGCCTGCGGGTTGGCCTGCAGGGCCGAGTAGTTGGTCCGGGCGTTTTCCAGGTTGGCGTTAGGCGGGGTGGAGCATGCCGCCAGCGCTACGCTCAGGGCCAACAGGGCAGGGATCATCAGTTGTTTACGCATAATGGTTTCGTCCTTTTATCGATTGCGAATACGTGGGAATCGGCGCCCGCGGCTCATTGCACGCTGCGCATGCCTTCCTGACGTAGTTCCTGAACGCCTTTCTGAGAGTCCTTCAATGCCTGTTCGGCCTTGGCTGCCTGAGCCTTGCGCTCGGCGACGCGGGCGTCCCATTCGGCCTGCTCGGCCAGACGCCGGGCTTCGTCGTAGTTCTTGTCGTGCATGGCGAGCTCGGCTTGCTTGAGCTTGTCCTGAGCCGATTTCATTTCCACCGCGGCAAATTCGGTACCGCCTGCGCTGACTGCGCTGTTGACCGCAGATTGCGTCACCGCGTATTGCTCGCTTGGCGGATTACCGGCGCAACCGGCCAGGACCAGGCTGCTACCGAGAGCCAGCGCGGCCAGTTTCAGCCCGCGCAGAGAGGTTGACGAGGATTTGGCAGTGCTGATCTTCATGGTCTTCAACTCCATTGGATAACTCCTGAAAAACATCAAAATCCATCCCGGTTCCGACGCCGTAACGCTGAGTGACGACAAGGCTGGGGGCGTTGAAAATGAAACGGCCGTTCCAGTGATGGTTATTGGCTGTGACCCGAGGCTTTTTTGAATAGTTCAGAGAAGATGGCCTATCGCCCGGAAGTTTCCTGACTCTGTGGACAAGGCTCTAAATAAGGAACTTTTGCCGTGCGCAGGGGTACTCCTGACCCGATCCGGGGTCAGGAATAACGCTCTTATCGGTGAGAAATGCAGGCGTGGATCAGTGTTTCTGCTCGTCTGCCTGAGCCGACAGATCGTGCAGATAACGCCGCGACAGGGCGAGAAAACGCGGGGTAGGGCCGATGTCTTCGTAGAGTGGATCGCCTTCTTCGTCGGTGGCGACCACATGCTGGCCTTGGACATAAGGGAAGCTGGTTTCGAGTTCCTCCAGGGCGGCCCCGATCAGCTCGCCGAGCAGTTCCTCGGTCCGGCGTTTGGGGTACATCTCGGAAATTGCCGCCAGGCGTGCGGCGGCTTCGACATCCAGATAGATCGTGTAGCCAGTCTGGGTCAGGCGACCCTTGGCGTTTTCTTCCCAGTGTTGCGCGAGCTCACGGATTTTCATGGCAACCTCAATGAACACCTGCTTGTGGCAGGGCTTGGTGAGTGACCGGCCTGTGCCGGCGCTAAGCCGTTGTGCGGCTTACTCTTGAGACTAGCTCCATCGTGCAAGGTTTAAAGGCGCTTCGTCGTGCACCGGCGTTGCCCGCAGCCGTTCGCGTCAAGACCGCCCTTGCTAATAGCCATGTGCTGGCGGCACTCTTGGGGCTTACCAGGAGCCCCGAGTCCGCTGGAGAACAGGTAGATGACCGATATTGATGCGCGCTTGCGCGAAGATGTTCACCTGCTGGGTGAGCTGTTGGGCAACACCATTCGTGAACAGTATGGCGAGGGTTTCCTCGACAAGATCGAACAGATTCGCAAGGGTGCCAAGGCCGACCGACGCGGTTCGCTGGATGCCGAACTCAGCGCCAGCCTCAACCAGCTCAGCGAGGAAGAGCTGCTGCCGGTGGCGCGGGCGTTCAACCAGTTCCTCAACCTGGCCAACATCGCCGAGCAGTACCAGTTGATTCACCGTCGCGAGGAGTCGCAGCCGGCACCGTTCGAGTCGCGGGTGCTGCCGGAGCTGCTGGCGCGCCTGCGGGCCGAAGGCCATGGCGCCGAGGCGCTGGCCCGGCAGTTGGGACGGCTGGAGATCGAGCTGGTGCTGACCGCCCACCCCACCGAAGTCGCCCGCCGCACGCTGATCCAGAAATACGATGCTATCGCCGCGCAGTTGGCTGCCCAGGACCATCGCGACCTGACCTCGGCCGAGCGCGCGCAGATCCAGACACGCTTGCAGCGGCTGATCGCCGAGGCCTGGCATACCGAAGAAATCCGCCGTACCCGGCCGACCCCGGTGGACGAAGCCAAGTGGGGCTTCGCGGTGATCGAGCATTCGCTGTGGCAGGCCATCCCCAACTATTTGCGCAAGGCCGACCAGGCTTTGCACGCGGCCACCGGCATGCATTTGCCGCTGGAGGCGGCGCCGATCCGCTTCGCTTCGTGGATGGGCGGCGACCGTGACGGCAACCCCAATGTCACCGCGGCGGTGACCCGCGAGGTGCTGTTGCTGGCGCGCTGGATGGCCGCCGATCTGTACCTGCGCGATGTCGATCAACTGGCTGCCGACCTGTCCATGCAGCAAGCCAACGCGACATTGCGGGCACTGGCCGGCGACAGCGCCGAGCCGTATCGCGCGGTGCTCAAGCAATTGCGCGAGCGCCTGCGGGCCACCCGTAACTGGGCCCAGGCCTCGTTGAGCGGTAGCGTGCCGGCGACTGCCCAGGTGCTGCAGAACAACCGCGAGCTGCTGGACCCGCTGGAGCTCTGCTACGAGTCCCTGCACGAATGCGGCATGGGCGTGATCGCCGACGGTCCGTTGCTCGACTGTCTGCGCCGCGCGGTGACCTTCGGCCTGTTCCTGGTGCGCCTGGACGTGCGCCAGGACTCCTCGCGGCACACCGCGGCCATGACCGAAATCACCGACTACCTGGGCCTGGGCCGCTACGGCGACTGGAGCGAGCAAGAGCGCATCGATTTCCTGATGCGCGAACTGGGCAGCCGTCGTCCGCTGTTGCCCGGTTATTTCAAGCCCTCGGCCGACACCGCCGAAGTGCTGGCGACCTGCCGGGAAATCGCCGCGGCCCCGGCGGCTTCGCTGGGTTCCTATGTGATCTCCATGGCCGGCGCGGCATCCGATGTGCTCGCCGTGCAACTGCTGCTCAAGGAAGCGGGCGTGCTGCGGCCGATGCGCGTGGTGCCGCTGTTCGAAACCCTGGCCGACCTGGACAACGCCGGCCCGGTGATCGAGCAGTTGCTGCTTCTGCCAGGCTATCGTTCGCGCCTGCAGGGCCCGCAGGAAGTGATGATCGGTTATTCCGACTCGGCCAAGGATGCCGGCACTACCGCTGCCGCTTGGGCGCAGTACCGGGCCCAGGAAAAACTGGTGGATATCTGCCGGGAGCAGCAGGTCGAGCTGCTGCTGTTCCATGGTCGCGGTGGCACCGTGGGGCGTGGCGGCGGCCCGGCCCACGCGGCGATCCTGTCGCAGCCGCCGGGTTCGGTGGCGGGGCGCTTCCGTACCACCGAGCAAGGGGAAATGATTCGTTTCAAATTCGGCCTGCCGGACATCGCCGAGCAGAACCTCAATCTCTACCTGGCGGCGGTGCTGGAAGCGACCTTGCTGCCGCCGCCCCTGCCGCAGCCGGCATGGCGCGACCTGATGGACGAACTGGCCGACGATGGGGTGAAGGCCTATCGCGCGGTGGTGCGGGAGAACCCGCAGTTCGTCGAGTATTTCCGCCAGTCCACGCCGGAGCAGGAACTGGGGCGCCTGCCACTGGGCAGCCGGCCGGCCAAGCGGCGTGCCGGCGGCATCGAAAGCCTGCGGGCCATCCCGTGGATTTTCGGCTGGACCCAGACCCGCCTGATGCTGCCGGCCTGGCTGGGCTGGGAAACCGCTTTGAGCAAGGCCCTGGAGCGCGGGGAGGGCGAGTTGCTGGGGCAGATGCGCGAACAGTGGCCGTTTTTCCGCACGCGTATCGACATGCTGGAGATGGTGCTGGCCAAGGCCGACGCGGATATCGCCCGTTCCTACGATGAGCGATTGGTCGAACCGGCACTGCTGCCATTGGGTGCGCATTTACGCGACTTATTGTCGCAGGCGTGTTCGGTGGTCTTGGGGTTGACCGGTCAGTCGCAGTTACTGGCACATAGCCCCGACACCCTGGAGTTCATTCGCCTGCGCAATACCTACCTGGACCCGCTGCATCTATTGCAGGCCGAACTGCTGGCCCGTTCGCGGCGCCAGGACGGCGCCCAGGACAGCCCGGTGGAACAGGCGCTGCTGGTGTCTGTGGCGGGGATTGCCGCCGGTTTGCGCAATACCGGCTAAGGTAATTGCCGGGGTTTTCAGTGGCTTGGCACGGTACTTCGAGCGCTGGCCCGAGAGGGCTGGCGACCGTCGCCAGGCGACACTTTGTTATGGGGTTGCGACCAGCAATACCCTGTCGCCAGGGCATAAAGGCAGCGGGTTGCTCCGACTTTCGGCTGCTTGTGTGCGCTGTGTCGGCTGTGTATCTTGATCAGCCTTTGGCCGTTTGGGCGGCCACTATCCCATTTCCGAGATTGGCCCCACGAGGCGAATCCGAGCGTTTCTAAATAAAAAATTGAGGAGCACATCGATGCGCGTAATTCTGCTGGGAGCTCCCGGGGCCGGTAAAGGTACTCAGGCAAAGTTCATCACCGAAAAGTTCGGCATTCCGCAAATCTCCACCGGCGACATGCTGCGCGCAGCGGTCAAGGCCGGCACCGAGCTGGGCCTGAAAGCCAAGAGCGTGATGGACGCCGGTGGTCTGGTCTCCGATGACCTGATCATCAACCTGGTCAAGGAACGCATCAGCCAGGCCGATTGCGCCAAGGGTTTCCTGTTCGACGGCTTCCCACGCACCATTCCTCAGGCCGAAGCGCTGGTCAAAGCCGGCGTCGAGCTGGACAACGTGGTCGAGATCGCCGTCGACGACGAAGAGATCGTCCAGCGTATCGCTGGCCGCCGTGTGCACGAAGCCTCGGGCCGCGTTTACCACACCGTCTACAATCCGCCGAAAATCGCCGGTAAAGACGACATCACCGGTGAAGACCTGGTCCAGCGTAAAGACGACACCGAAGAAACCGTGCGTCATCGCCTGTCGGTCTACCACTCCCAGACCAAGCCGCTGGTGGAGTTCTACCAGAGCCTGGCCGCCAGTCAGGGCAAGCCGAAGTACAGCCACATCGCGGGCGTCGGTTCGGTCGAGTCGATCACCGGCAAGGTGCTCGAAGCGCTGAGCTGATCAGTCGTACCGGCTTGATCTTCAACGGCCCGCTTGCGGGCCGTTGCTGTTTATAATGCGTCACTTTTTTCAACTCCCTCTGCCTTATGGAAACATCGATGAGCACCTTGCTGGCCCTGGACACCGCGACTGAAGCCTGCTCGGTCGCCTTGCTGCACGACGGCAAGGTGACGAGCCACTACGAGGTGATCCCGCGCCTGCATGCACAGAAGCTGCTGCCGATGATCCAGAAACTGCTGGCCGATGCCGGCACCAGCCTGCAGGCCGTCGATGCCATTGCCTTCGGTCGCGGGCCTGGGGCCTTTACCGGTGTGCGGATCGCCATCGGCGTGGTCCAGGGCCTGGCCTTCGCCCTGGAGCGCCCGGTGCTGCCGGTGTCGAACCTGGCAGTGCTGGCGCAGCGCGCATTGCGCGAACACGGCGCGACCCAGGTGGCCGCCGCCATCGATGCGCGAATGGATGAGGTCTACTGGGGCTGCTACCGCGAAGTGGCGGGCGAGATGCGCCTGGCAGGGGCCGAAGCGGTGTTGCCGCCGGAAGCCGCTGCGTTGCCGGCGGACGCCAGCGGCGACTGGTTCGGCGCGGGCACCGGCTGGGGCTACGCCGAGCGTATCGGGGTCAATCTCAGTGGCCAGGACGCGGGCATGCTGCCCCACGCCGAAGATTTGCTGACCCTGGCGCGCTTTGCCTGGGAACGCGGCGAGGCGATCCCGGCGGACGAGGCGCAACCGGTGTACCTACGGGACAAGGTGGCGACGCCAAAAGCGCGCTGACAGGCCGCTGCAGAGCTGTTCGCCATCACGAGTCCGCGTGGCGAGCGTGTCAATCGTCAGGTTTTCGTGCCAGTTTTCGGTGGCTTTTAAACCTTTTGCATTTTCTGTGTTCTAGTTATCACTCGGGCATTTGCGTAGTCGGCTAGGTGCCGCTAAATTGCCATCATCGATATCGAGCATGTGATTATGCGCATAGACGGCATTTCCTCTCAGTCCTACCCCATCAAGCGCAAGCCTCGCAAAGGCAGCGTGCTGCTGGACGACTCCCTCGAGGACGCAGATGCCGTCGAAGTCCAACCCGAGACTCCTGCCCAGGCGCGCTCCCAGGCTTCTGCCGAGCGCACCAGCAATCTTCCCGCCCGTCCACAGGACATGATCTTCCAGCGCGCCATGAAAAGAAGCGTCGCCAACGCTCTGGCCAGCTACCTGACCACCGCCGGTTTCGTCGATTGGGATATGGAAGTGGTGGGTCTCGACCTGCACATCTGATGTTGCTGCCTTATTACCTCGGTTGTCCTTCCTGGAGCGAAAACGCCTGGCGTGAGTACCTGTACCCGGAAAGCGCGCGGCCGACGGATTTTCTCGGCCTGTATTGCCAGGTCTTCAATGCCGTGGAAGGCAATACCACCTTCTATGCGCGCCCCGCCGAGGCCACGGTGCAGCGCTGGGCGCAGACCATGCCCGAACATTTCCGCTTCACCGCCAAATTTCCCGGCGACATCAGCCATGGCGGCGACCTGCGCGAACAATTGGGCGCGGCCGAGAGCTTCCTGCAGTTGCTCAGCCCGCTGGGCGAACGTGTTTCGCCGCTGTGGCTGCAACTGCCCGCGAGCTTCACACCGCAGCGCCTGGCGGAACTGGCGGGCTTTATCGACGGCCTGGAGCGGCCGTTGGCGGTGGAAGTCCGGCATCGGGATTTTTTCGCCAAGGGCGATGCCGAGCGCATGCTCAACCGCCTGCTGCTGGATCGTGGGGTAGAGCGCATCTGCCTCGACCCGCGCGCCTTGTTCAGTTGCACTTCCAGCGAGCCGTCGGTGCTCCATGCGCAATCGAAGAAACCCAAGGTACCGCCGCGCCCGGCCGACTTCACCCAGTTTCCCCAGGTGCGCTTTATCGGTCATCCGGAGCTTGAGGCCAACGATCCGTTCCTGGTGCCCTGGATCGACAAGGTCGCCGGCTGGATCGAGGAAGGGCGAACCCCCTACATCTTCCTGCACACCGCCGATAACCGCCTGGCCGCCGAGCTGGCGCGACGTTTCCATGCGCGCCTGATGGAGCGCCTGCCTGGATTGCCGGCCTTGCCTGAGCTATACAGAGAGCCCGCCGCGGAGCAACTCGGCTTGCTCTGAACGGGATCATTTCCCTGTCCAGGAGTCCGCCAATGGATGCGCAAACCCTTCGTGCCCAAACCTTCAAGGCCCTGCATGAGCGTGATCGGGCTTTCGTGATTCCCAACCCCTGGGACGCGGGCTCCGCCAAGATGCTGGCCAGCCTCGGCTTCGAGGCCCTGGCGACCACCAGCGCCGGTTTCGCTTTTTCCCTGGGGCGCCCCGACGCCGAAGGTGCCTTGTCCCTGGAGGACACCCTGGGCAACGTTCGCGCCATAGTCGGCGCCAGCAGCCTGCCGGTGGCGGTGGACCTGGAGAACGGTTTTTCCGACAGCCCCGAAGGCTGTGCCCGGACCCTGCGCCAAGCGGCCGCCTGCGGGGCGGTGGGCGGCTCCATCGAAGACGCCACAGGCCGGGCCGATGATCCGATCTATGACTTCAAGCTGGCGGTCGAGCGTATCGAGGCGTCGGTCGCCGCAGTGCGGCAATTGCCTTTTCCCTTTGTGCTCACGGCACGGGCGGAAAACCTGCTGCATGGCCGGCAGGACCTGCCGGACACCCTTCGCCGCCTGCAAGCCTATGCCGAGGCCGGCGCCGATGTGCTGTATGCGCCTGGGTTGCGCTCGACCGAGGAAATCATCGCCGTGGTCCGCGCGGTGGCGCCCAAACCGGTCAACGTGCTGATGTCGGGCGGCCTGAAATTGACCCTGGCGCAGTTGAGCGAGCTGGGGGTGAAGCGGATCAGCGTCGGTTCGGCCCTGGCGCGGGCCGCCTATGGCGCCTTCTATCAGGCTGCGCAGGAAATCCGCGACCACGGCAGCTTCGACTTTGCCGACCAGGCTTTGCCGTTCGGGCAGATCAATCGGTTGTTCAAGGACTGAGCGGCCGGGGTGTCGCTAGGTGCCATTGCCGGTAGTGGATCTGTCGGTGAACCCGGCTTGAGGTCAGGCGGCGATCCGCAGGTTCTGCAGGATCAGCGGACGCGCCCAGCCGGTATCGAAATCGAACTGTTTCTGCTGCTCGATGAGTTCTTGCGGCGGGAAGGGCGGGAAGGGTTTGTCCAGCAGCTCCAGTTCGAGTTCGGCGATCGGCAGGTGCAACGGCCGCGGTTGCGGCGCCGGGCTCGGCTCGGGCAGGGGCTGGCCGGCATTGAGGACAATGGGGCGTACCCAGCCGCTTTCGAAGTCTTGCTGGTGTTGCTGGGCGGCGATTTCTTCCGGCGGGAACGGCGGAAACGGTTTGTCCAGCAGCTCGGTCTCGAACTCGGCGATCGGTAGGAACAACGGTTCCGGCGGGCGGATCTCGGTGTCCTGGACGTCGCAATGACGCTGGGTAACAATTTGCGCCAGCAGGTCGCTGCCGCCATGGGGTTCGGTCGGGCCGTCCACGGCCACCGGAGAATTGTCGTCAGTGACCTTCGCGCCATCGCCGCGTTGCTCGGCCAGCGCCTGGGCAAAAAAATCCTGCCACAGATGGCTGACGCCGCTCAGTGCCTGGGAATTTTTGAGGCCGTAATCGCCGTGGGGCGATATGACGCCAATGGATAGGCTTCGAATGTCTGACATTTCTCTCGGGTCGACGCTCAGCTCTGGCAAAATGCCGGATAGTTCTTTTATCGGCAGTTTTTGCCGATCATTAATTTTTTGAGCGTGTTTTCAGATGAGTGAGCAACCAGCGGCCTGCCGCATCAAAGTCGAGGCCTTGGCCGAGGCATTCCAGCCGCAGGCCGCGCATTGGGCCGAGCGACTGGGGCTGCCATTGCAGATCGACGAGGCGGAATTCGCCCTGCAGGTCGGCGAGCAGGGCTTGCAACTGCAGCAGCTCGGCGCCGATGCGCCAGGGCCGGTGCGGGTGGACTTTGTCGAGGGTGGCGCGGCTCACCGACGGCTGTATGGCGGCGGTAGTGGGCAGATGATCGCCAAGGCGGTGGGCATCGCCCAGGGTGTGCGTCCGCGGATCCTGGATGCCACGGCGGGGCTGGGCAAGGATGCGTTCGTCCTGGCCAGCCTCGGTTGCGAGATGAGCCTGATCGAACGCCAGCCCTTGATCGGCGCCTTGCTGGAAGATGGCCTGGCCCGGGCGGGAGAGGATTTCGAGGTGGCGCCGATCGTGGCCCGCATGCGCCTGCTCAAGGGCAACTCGATCGAGGTGATGCGCAACTGGGAGGGCGAGCCGCCCCAGGTGATCTACCTGGACCCGATGTTCCCGCATCGGGAAAAGACCGCGCTGGTGAAAAAGGAAATGCGCCTGTTCCGCCCACTGGTCGGGGACGACCCGGACGCCCCGGCGCTGCTGGAGGCCGCCCTGGCCTTGGCCAGCCACCGGGTGGTGGTCAAGCGCCCGCGCAAGGCGCCGTGCATCGCAGGCCCCAAGCCGAGCCATGCGCTGGATGGCAAATCCAGCCGTTACGATATCTATCCGAAGAAGGCGCTCAAGGCCTGATCTTCATCGGTTTTTTCGCCAGCGAGCTCGCTCCTACAGGGACTGCGCATGACCTGTAGGACCGAGCTTGCTCGCGATAGGGTCTTCAGGCTCGATACGCCCGCATGAACAACCCCACCACTTCCCGCACATGCTCCTCGGCGGCTTCGTCGCTCAGCGGCGCGCCGCAGCCGTAGAGCAGGCGAAAGTTCGCCGCGCCCTTGAGCAGGCAGAAGAAATGCTCGGCGGCGTTACGCGGTTTGTCGATGCGCAGGGCGCCGCTCTGGTCGATCCTGGTCAACAGCCGTTCCATGCCTTGCAGCATGCGCTGCGGTCCGGCCTCGAAGAAGATCTGCGAGAGCTTCGGGTCCTGGCTGCCCAGGGCCATGATCAGGCGATGCAGGTTCAAGGATTCTTCGCTGTTGATCAGCAGGTGAAAGCCCCGGGCGATATTCAGCAGCACGTTTTCGATCGGCATGCCGGCGGGCAATTCGAAGAACAGCGTTGGCAACTGCTCCTCGCACTTGGCCATCACCGCGGCGGAAAACAGGGTCTCCTTGTCGTTGAAATGGCTGTACACCGTCAGTTTGGAAACACCCGCTTCGCCAGCCACCGCGTCCATGCTGGTATTGGCGTAGCCGTTGCTCAGAAACAGCGTTTTCGCGGCTTCGAGAATGGCCTGGCGTTTTGCCAGGTCCTTGGGGCGGCCGGGGCCGTTTGAGGTAGAAAGATTGTCGGACATTCTTCGCTTTAATACTGGACTGGTGAGTTTGCTATTAATAACATACCCACCAGTATAATTATTCGAAGCACCCTTAGCGAAAGGTCCCTCACCATGTTCCGCTATGCCTTATCCCTCGCGTTGCCAGTCAGCCTGGCCGTTCTGCTGTCCGCGTGCGGCCATGAAGAAACCGCGCAAACCACCGTCCGCCCGGCCATGGTGGTGCAGCCAGAGCCCGCGGCGCAGGCCATGGACAGCTACCCTGGCGAGGTCCGGGCGCGTTACGAACCGGACCTGGCGTTCCGGATCGGGGGCAAGGTCAGCCGACGACTGGTCGATGAGGGGCAGCGGGTAAAGGCCGATCAGCCATTGGCCGAGCTCGATCCGCAGGATGTGCGGCTGCAACTGGAAGCCACTCGGGCCCAGGTGGCGGCGGCCGAAGCCAACCTGAACCTGGTGCGCTCCGAGCGTGACCGCTACAAGACCCTGATGGATCGGCAACTGGTCAGCCGTTCCCAGTACGACAACGCCGAGAATCTATATCGCTCCGGCCTGGCCCGGCTCAAGCAGATCAAGGCCGAGTTCGACGTGGCCAGCAACCAGGCCGGTTACGCCGTGCTGCGCGCGCCCCAGGACGGCGTCGTGGCCCGGCGTACGGTCGAGGTCGGCCAGGTGGTTGCCGCAGGCCAGACCGTTTTTACCCTGGCCACCGACGGCGAGCGGGAAGTGCTGATCAGCCTGCCGGAGCAGGGTTTCGGCCGTTTCCGCATCGGCCAGCCGGTGTCGGTGGAGCTGTGGAGCCAGCCCGACCAGCGCTTCGCCGGGCAGATCCGCGAGCTGTCGCCGGCCGCCGACCCACGATCCCGTACCTTCGCCGCCCGCATTGCCTTTACCGCCGGCAAGGTCCCGGCCGAACTGGGGCAGAGTGCCCGAGTGTTCATTCAGACAGCGGGCAGTGTGCCGCTGTCGGTGCCGCTGTCGGCGGTGACCGCGGAAAACGGTGCCGCCTATGTCTGGCGGGTAGACGCCAACAACACCCTGAAAAAGACCCCGGTGCGTCTCGGCGCCTTTGGCGAGAAGAGCGTACCGGTACTCGAAGGCCTCGGAGTCAGCGACTGGGTGGTGGCGGCGGGTGTGCATGTGCTCCATGAGGGGCAGCAGGTGCGCCCGGTGGATCGCTCCAACCGCGTAGTCAATCTGGCGGCCAAGGAGTAATCCCCGATGGGTTTCAATCTTTCCGAATGGGCGTTGCGCAACCGCCAGATCGTGCTGTTCCTGATGCTGTTGCTGGCCATAGTCGGGGCGTTGTCCTACACCAAGCTGGGCCAGAGCGAAGATCCGCCCTTCACCTTCAAGGCCATGGTGATCCGCACCAGCTGGCCGGGCGCCACGGCCCAGGAGGTTTCCCGGCAGGTCACCGAACGCATCGAAAAGAAGCTGATGGAAACCGGCGAGTACGAGCGTATCGTCTCGTTTTCCCGCCCGGGTGAATCCCAGGTGACCTTCATGGCGCGCGACTCGATGCACTCGGCGCAGATCCCCGAGCTCTGGTATCAGGTGCGCAAGAAGATCAGCGATATCCGGTATACCTTGCCGCCAGGTATCCAGGGCCCCTTCTTCAACGACGAGTTTGGTGACACCTTCGGCAATATCTATGCACTGACCGGCGACGGTTTCGACTACGCGGTGCTCAAGGATTACTCCGATCGCATCCAGATCCAGCTGCAGCGGGTCAAGGACGTGGGCAAGGTCGAGCTGCTGGGCCTGCAGGACGAGAAGGTCTGGATCGAGCTGTCGAACGTCAAGCTGGCGACCTTGGGTCTGCCCCTGGCGGCGGTGCAGCAGGCTCTGGAAGAACAGAACGCGGTGTCCACCGCCGGTTTCTTCGAGACCAGCAGCGAACGCCTGCAATTGCGGGTGTCCGGTAATTTCCAGAGCGTCGAGCAGATCAGCAGTTTCCCGATCCGGGTGGCCGACCGTACCTTCCGCATCGGCGATGTGGCGGACGTGCGTCGCGGATTCAACGATCCACCGGCACCGCGCATGCGCTTCATGGGGCAGGATGCGATCGGCCTGGCGGTGGCGATGAAGGACGGCGGCGACATCCTGGTGCTGGGCAAGGCGCTGGAACTGGAGTTCGCCCGGATTCAGAAAAACCTTCCCGCCGGCATGGAGCTGCGCAAGGTCTCTGACCAGCCGGCCGCGGTGAAGACCGGCGTCGGCGAGTTCGTCCGGGTGCTGGTGGAAGCCCTGGCGATCGTGCTGCTGGTGAGTTTCTTTTCCCTGGGTGTGCGCACCGGCATGGTGGTGGCCCTGTCGATCCCGCTGGTGCTGGCGATGACCTTCGCCACCATGTATTACCTGGGGATCGGCCTGCACAAGATCTCCCTCGGCGCGTTGGTGCTGGCCCTGGGCTTGCTGGTGGACGACGCGATCATCGCGGTGGAGATGATGGCGATCAAGATGGAGCAGGGCTATGACCGGCTCAAGGCTGCCAGCTACGCCTGGACCAGTACCGCGTTCCCGATGCTCACCGGTACCCTGATCACCGCCGCCGGCTTCCTGCCGATCGCCACGGCGCAGTCCGGCACCGGCGAATACACCCGCTCCATCTTCCAGGTGGTGACCATCGCCCTGCTGGCCTCATGGATCGCCGCGGTGGTGTTCGTGCCCTACCTGGGCGAGAAGCTGCTGCCGGACCTGGCCAAGCTGCATGGGGCCAAGCACGGCGGCGCCGACGGCCAGCCCGATCCGTACGGCACACCGTTCTATCAGCGGGTGCGGCGGATGGTGGAGTGGTGCGTGCGCCGGCGCAAGACCGTGATCGCCCTGACCGTGCTGTTGTTCATCGCCTCGGTGATGCTGTTCCGCTTCGTGCCGCAGCAGTTCTTCCCGGCTTCCGGGCGCCTGGAACTGATGGTCGACCTGAAACTGGCCGAGGGCGCGTCCCTGAGCAACACCGCCGATCAGGTCAAGCGCCTGGAGGCCATGCTCAAGGATCATGCCGGCATCGATAACTACGTGGCCTACGTCGGTATCGGTTCGCCGCGTTTCTACCTGCCCCTGGACCAGCAACTGCCGGCGGCGAGCTTTGCCCAGTTCGTGGTGTTGGCCAAGACCATAGAGGAACGTGAAAGCCTGCGCAGCTGGCTGATCGAAACCCTCGACGAGCAGTTCCCGGCCCTGCGCTCGCGAGTTACCCGCTTGGAAAACGGCCCGCCCGTGGGCTATCCGGTGCAGTTCCGCGTCACCGGCGAGCACATCGAAGAGGTGCGGGCCCTGGCGCGCAAGGTGGCGGCCAAGGTGCGCGAGAACCCCCATGTGACCAACGTGCACCTGGATTGGGAAGAACCGAGCAAGGTGGTCTACCTCAATATCGATCAGGACCGTGCGCGGGCCCTGGGCGTGAGCACGGCCAACCTGGCGAAGTTCCTGCAAAGCTCGCTGACCGGCTCCAGCGTCAGCCAGTACCGCGAAGACAACGAGTTGATCGAGATCCTGCTGCGTGGGACCTTGCGTGAACGCACCGAGCTGTCGCTGCTGTCGAGCCTGGCGGTGCCCACCGACAACGGCAAGAGCGTGGCGCTGTCGCAGGTCGCGACCCTGGAGTACGGCTTCGAGGAAGGCATCATCTGGCACCGCAACCGCCTGCCGAACGTCACCGTGCGCGCCGATATCTATGGCAAGGAACAGCCGGCGACCCTGGTGCAGCAGATCCTGCCGACCCTGGAACCGATCCGCGCCGAACTGCCGGACGGTTACCTGCTGGACGTCGGCGGCACCGTGGAAGACTCGGCGCGCGGGCAGAACTCGGTGAAGGCCGGCGTGCCGCTGTTCATCGTGGTGGTGCTGACCCTGCTGATGCTGCAACTGCGCAGCTTCTCGCGCACGGCGATGGTGTTCCTCACCGCGCCGCTGGGGTTGATCGGCGTGACCCTGTTCCTGATGGTGTTTCGCCAGCCGTTCGGCTTTGTGGCCATGCTCGGGACCATCGCGCTGTCGGGGATGATCATGCGCAATTCGGTGATCCTGGTGGATCAGATCGAGCAGGACATCGCCGCCGGGCTCACGCCGTGGCAGGCGATCATCGAGGCGACGGTCAGGCGTTTCCGGCCGATCGTGCTGACCGCGCTGGCGGCGGTGCTGGCGATGATCCCGCTGTCACGCAGCGTGTTCTTCGGGCCGATGGCGGTGGCGATCATGGGCGGGCTGATTGTAGCGACGGCGCTGACCCTGCTGTTCTTGCCGGCGTTGTACGCGGCGTGGTTCCGGGTCAGGAAAACCTGATTCGCCTGTAGGAGCGAGGCTTGCCCGCGATTTAGACGCCGCGGTGTGCCTGACACACCGCGGCGTCTAGATCGCGAGCAATCGAGCGTCGACCGGCCGCTCCTACAGGTAGGGGTTACAGGCTACCGAATACCTTCTTCGCCAGGCTGGTGGCCGCTGCCGCCGGGTTCTCGCGAATGGTCGCTTCCTGTTTGCCGATCATCTCGAACAGGCCGTTGAGCGCCTGTTCGGTCACGTAGCTTTCGATATTCGCGTTCTTCGCATCCAGCACGCCGAAGGTGGCGGCCTGGCCGGCGAAGGCGTTGTACTGCTTGGCCAGGCCCACCTGGTCGGTGGCCTGTTTGACGATCGGCAGGAACTTCACGCGGATCTGTTCGCGGCTGGTCTTGCTCAGGTATTGGGTGGCGGAATCCTTGCCACCGCTGAGAATGCCCTTGGCGTCCTCCACGCTCATCTTCTTCACGGCATCCACCAGCAGCGCCTGGGCCTGCGGCACGGCGGCCTCGGCGGCCTTGTTCATGCTGGTCTCGAGTTCCTCGACCTGGGCGCCCATGCCGAACTGCTTCATTTTCTTCGCCACTTTGCCGAGGTTGCCCGGCAGTTCGATACGCACGTCCGGGTTGTTGCTGAAACCGCCGGCGGTGCCCAGTTGTTTGACCGCGACCTGGGCTCCCTGGGTCAGGGCATCCTTGAGGCCGCCGGTGGCGTCTTGCTGCGACAGGTCGCCGAGGGACAGCGCCAGGGCACTGGCACAGATCAGCAGGCCGGCGCACAGGCTGGTGAAGCGAAGGGAAGAACGGAGCATGGCAGCTTCCTTGTTCGAGAGAAGGGATTAGCGAACCGCGTCGACGCGGATTTTCAGCGGTTGCGGATCGCTGCCGTCGAGTTTCACCCCGTTGTGCTCGGTGGTGACGAACAGCAGTTTGCCAGCCACTTCGATCCGCGCGCTGACCGAATAACGGTGCCCGGGTTTGACCTGGGCCGGGTCGTAGCTGAGGTGGAAGGGCAGCGGCACCTGGCCTTTGACCGGGCCTTTCTGTTCGGCCAGCAGCACCGCGGGGGCGTCGGCCAGCGACACGTCCTGCAGGCTGACGCTCAGGGTGGCGGCTGGCGGCAGGGCGATGCGTTGCAGGTAGAAGACTTCGCCATCGAGGCTGGCTTTGCTGGCAGGTTGCATGCTGTTACAGGCCCCGAGCAGGGTGGCAAGGGCGAGCAGGGTGAGCTTTTTCATGATGGATCTCCGTATCGGGGGGCGCCAGAAACCGCCTGGCGCCGATAAGAATCTAGTCGCTTTGCTGCGGGGCGGCGACCTGCTCGGCGGCATCTTCGCTGCGATGCAGGGCCACCTGGCGGATCGACAGGCGAATCTCCGCCGGCAGCACGCGCTTGGCCGCGCCCTCGGCCAGTTCGCCGAGCAGTTCGTGGTAGCTCAGCTTGCCGGCCTCGTCGCGGCGCAGCACGTCCTGCTCCAGCAAGGTCTGGATGAAGTGGCGGAACAGGCTCTTGTCGAAGAACTCCGGGGCATTCAGGCCATGCAGGATCGACAGGCGCTGGGCCATGACCGTGCACAGGTCTTCCAGCTCTTCGGCGCTGATGCTGCGCTGGCCACTGTTGAGCAGCAGCGAGATGGCCATGTAGAAGCGCTGCAGGGTCTGGGCGATGCTCTTGGACAGCAGGGTCAGCAGCACGAAATGCCGCGAGCTTGGGGCCGGACGCAGGTACAGCTCCTTCTCGAAGCGCAGCAGGCCTTGCTCGACGAAGGCCTCCAGCCATTGGTCGATCACCCCGTCCAGCTCGTCCAGGGACCAACGGATGAACAGCTCCGACTGCAGGTAGGGGTACAGCGCCCGGGTGTAGCGCAGGATCTGTTCGCGGCTCATGCGCGACGAGCTCTGGAAGAAGCTCGCCAGCAACGCCGGCAGGGCGAAGATGTGCAGCACGTTGTTGCGGTAGTAGGTCATCAGGACGGCGTTCTGCTCGTCCAGGTAGAGGATCTTGCCCAGGGCATCGCTCTGCTCGGACAGCAGGTCCATGTCCTTCACATGCTCGATCAAGGCCCGGCCATCGCCTTCCGGCAGGGTGGTGTGGGGCGAGTAGGGGACTTTGCGCAGCAGCGCCAGGTACAGGTCCAGGACCCGGGCCATGGCGCGGTCGTCGAGGGCCAGGCGGCTGGTGGACAGCAGCGCCAGGGCCACCAGGTTGACCGGATTGATCGCCGCCGCCTCGTTCAAGTGCTGGGCGACTTTTTCACCCAGGCGGTTGGTGGTTTCGTTGAGCCAGGCCGGCTTGAACTGCGGGCCCAGCTCCTGGGCGCGCCAGCCCGGCTGTTCCTGGTCGAGGAACTCGGCCAGCTTGATCGGCTCGCCGAAGTTCACCGCCACCTGGCCGAAACGCTGCTTGAGGGCGCCGATGACCTTGAAGATGTCGAAGATCGACTCTTTCTTCTTGCTCGCGCCGCGCAGCTCGCCCAGGTAGGTGCGGCCTTCTAGCACGCGCTCGTAGCCGATGTACACCGGGACGAAGACGATCGGCATGCGCGAGGAGCGCAGGAAGCTGCGCAGGGTGATGGCCAGCATCCCGGTTTTCGGTTGCAGCATGCGCCCGGTGCGCGAACGCCCGCCCTCGACGAAGTACTCCACCGGGAAACCCTTGGTGAACAGGGTGTGCAGGTATTCGTTGAACACCGAGGTGTAGAGCGGGTTGCCCTTGAAGGTGCGGCGCATGAAGAACGCTCCACCCCTGCGCAGCAGGCTTCCGATCACCGGCATGTTCAGGTTGATCCCGGCGGCGATGTGCGGCGGGGTCAGGCCGTTGCGGAACAGCAGGTAGGACAGCAGCAGGTAGTCGATGTGGCTGCGGTGGCAGGGCACGTAGATCACTTCGTGGCCCGGGGCGACTTTCTGCACGCTTTCGATGTGGTTGACCTTGATCCCGTCGTAGATCTTGTTCCAGAACCAGCTCAGCACCACTTCGAGGAAGCGGATCGCGGTGAAGGTGTAGTCCGAGGCGATCTCGTTGCCATAACGCAAGGCCACGGCCTTGGCTTTTTCCGGGGAGATCTTTTCCCGTTCGGCTTCGTCGAGGATCGCCTGCTTGACCAGCGGCTGGTTCAGCAGGCCCTTGACCAGGTTGCGCCGGTGGGAAATGTCCGGGCCGATCACCGCGGCCTTCAGGTTGCGAAAGTGCACCCGCAGGATGCGCTGGGCCATGCGCACGGTGCGCTCGTGGCCCTTGTTGTGCTCGATCAGTTCGCGCAGGTGGATCGGCGCGGAGAATTGCACCCGGGTCTTGCGGCCCAGGATCATGATGCTCAGCAGCCGGCGCAGACGCCCGGTGACTGCCCAGCTGTCGGCGAACAGCAGTTTCCACGGGCTCGATTCGCTGTCGGGCGATTGACCCCAGAACACGCTGACCGGAATGATCTGCGCGTCTTCGGCGGCATTCTGGCTCAGGGCGCTGACCAGGCGGGTCAGGGTTGGTGGCGCGCCGCGCTTGTCCTGGCGGCCGAGCCAGTCCGGGGCCGGGGTCAGGTAGAAGAACGCGGCGGGTTCCAGCAGGTTACCCACCGAGACCGGCAGCACCGGGCGCGGCAACCCGGCCTTGGTGCACTCGGCATCGACCACGGCAAGGTCGGTGAGCGAAGGGTTTTGCAGGACGTAGAACACCGGACGACTGCGGTCGAGGTTGAGGGTGAAGGACGACTGGTTGATCGTCTCCGAGCGAACCCAGAGGTACAACAGTCGGCGCAAGGTGCCAAACACAAGACGACGGAACGGGGAGCGGGTCATACGGCTTCTGCTTTAGTGGAAAAAACCGAGCAGTTGCTCGGGGCGGCTAGTGTGCCGGATTCACCGAAAATCGGCAAAAAAGCGGCAAACAAGATTGAGTTGAGAGTTTTTCTGCCTGTCATATACTCGCCCGACTGACGCCTGGGCATGCGGGGCCCATCAATAGAAACCCAGGTCCAGGCGAAAGTTCTCACGGCTTCGTTTCAGTAAGCCGACTGATAATAAAAAGACGGAGGATGGATTGATGGCAACTCGCGAGACCGGCAGCGTGAAGTGGTTCAACGACGCCAAGGGTTACGGCTTCATTCAGCGTGAGGGTGGTGCCGATGTATTTGTCCACTACCGTGCTATTCGTGGTGAAGGCCACCGCTCGCTGACCGAAGGGCAGCAGGTTGAATACGCCGTGGTAGAGGGGCAGAAGGGTTTGCAGGCTGAGGATGTAGTCGGTTTGTAAGCGCTGTGCCTTGTAGGAGCGAAGCGTGCTCGCGATAACGCTATCGCGAGCAAGCTTCGCTTCTACAGTAAGCAGAATCAGGCGGTACGCCAGGTAATCTCTTCTTCCCCGTCGGCGCTGATGCGAATCCAGCGGTCGGCCGATTCCTCACCTTCTTCCTCGACCCAGCTGCCCGGTGCGCAGCGCACTTCGACGTTCAGCGCGGCGAAGGCGGCGCGGGCACAGGCGATGTCGTCGTCCCACGGCGTCTGGTCGCTTTCCAGGTATAGGCTGTTCCATTTGCCCACGGCTTTCGGCAGCCAGGTCACTGGCACGCTGCCCGCCTTGCATTTGTAGGTCTGGCCTTTCTGCACCCAGTCGCTGCACGGGCCCAGGGCCGCGCCGAGCCAGGCGGCGATGGCCTTGTGGTCGACGTCGGCGTCTTTCAGGTAAATCTCGATATCCGGTTGGCGCATGGATGTCCTCACTGCGGGTCTGAAAAATCCATTCGCGGATTTATTCGGCCTCGAGTCGCTGCTCGAGGCCGTGGATTAATGGGTTATTGCAGCACGAAGTAATCGTAGCGCATCGACACGCTGACCTCGAAGGGCTCGGCCTGCTCGATCACGCTGGCCCGGCGTTCGGCACTGGCGCGCCAGCCGTGGGGCGTCATGGCCAGCAGGTTGGCGCGATCCTGCGGATTGCTCAGCGTCAGCTTGAAGTCCAGGGTTTCACTGTGTTGCAGCGCCATGCCCGCGGGCACCAGCGCCAGGTGTTTGTCGTCGGTGTATTCGCGGACCTCGTCGTACAGGCGCTCGCGCAATTCCATCAGGTGGCCGCTGGTCGGTCCGACCTTCATCAGTCCGCCGCCAGGGCTGAGCAGGCGCTTGGCTTCCTGCCAGTCCAGCGGGCTGAAGACACTGGCGAGGAACTGGCAACTGGCATCGGCCAGGGGCACCCGGGCCATGCTGGCGATCAACCAGGTCAACTGCGGGGCACGGCGGCAGGCGCGCTTGACCGCTTCCCGGGAGATGTCCAGGGCATAACCGTCCGCCTGGGGCAGGGCTTCGGCGATCTGTGCGGTGTAGTAACCCTCGCCGCAACCGATATCGACCCAGCGCTGCGGGGCGCGCTCGGCGGCCAGTTCGGCCAGGCGCCTGGCCACCGGGGCGTAATGGCCGGCATTGAGAAAGTCGCGGCGGGCTTCGACCATGGCCTGGTTGTCGCCCGGGTCGCGGCTGTTCTTGTGCTGCACCGGCAGCAGGTTCAGGTAACCCTGGCGGGCGCGGTCGAAGCGGTGCCCGGCTGGGCACACGACACCGTTGTCGACGGCGCTCAGGGGCGCCGCGCAGATAGGGCAGGCAAGCATCAGGCGAGCAACTTGATCAGGGTCTGGTAGTAGATTTCGGTCAGCACGTCGAGGTCGCTGGCCAGCACGCGCTCGTTGACCTGGTGGATGGTGGCGTTGACCGGGCCCAGCTCGACCACCTGGGTGCCGAGGGTGGCGATGAAACGCCCGTCGGAGGTGCCGCCGCTGGTGGAGGCCTTGGTCTCGCGGCCGGTGACGTCCTTGATGCTGGCCGACACCGCGTCGAGCAGGGCGCCCGGCTCGGTGAGGAACGGCAGGCCCGACAGCGCCCACTCCACATGCCAGTCCAGGCCGTGCTTGTCGAGGATGGTGGCCACGCGCTGTTGCAGGCCTTCGACTGTGGATTCGGTGGAGAAGCGGAAGTTGAACACCGCCACCAGCTCGCCGGGGATCACGTTGGTCGCGCCGGTACCGGAATTCAGGTTGGAAATCTGGAAGCTGGTGGGCGGGAAGAAGGCATTGCCGTCGTCCCAATGTTCCGCGGCCAGTTCGGCCAGGGCCGGGGCGGCCAGGTGGATCGGGTTCTTGGCCAGGTGCGGGTAGGCCACGTGGCCCTGCACGCCGCGCACCGTGAGTTTGGCGCCGAGGGAGCCGCGACGGCCGTTCTTGACCACGTCACCGACCAGGCTAGTGCTCGACGGCTCGCCGACGATGCACCAGTCCAGGCGCTCCTTGCGCGCCGCCAAGCGCTCGACCACCGCCTTGGTGCCGTGGTGGGCCGGGCCTTCTTCGTCGCTGGTGATCAGGAAGGCCACCGAGCCTTTGTGGTTCGGGTAGTCGGCGACAAAACGCTCGGCCGCCACCAGCATCGCCGCGAGGCTGCCTTTCATGTCCGCCGCGCCGCGCCCGCAGAGCATGCCGTGCTCGTCGATCAACGCGTCGAACGGGTCGTTTTGCCAGGCCTGGACCGGGCCGGTGGGCACCACATCGGTATGGCCGGCGAAACACAGCACCGGGCCTTCGTGCTTGCCGTGGCTGGCCCAGAAGTTATCCACATCCTCGATGTGCATCGGCTCCAGCTTGAAGCCGGCATCGCCCAGGCGCTGCATCATCAGCTTCTGGCAGTCGGCGTCGACCGGCGTCACCGACGGGCGGCGGATCAGGTCACAGGCGAGTTGCAGGGTCGGCGAAAGGTCGGCGTGGGCCGTCATGGGGAAACTCCGGTGCAAGGCGTTATGTGTAGGCGCGAGGCTTGCCCGCGATGGAAAACCTGAGGTGTCTCAGGCAAACCGCGTCGTGGCTATCGCGGGCAAGCCTCGCTCCTACGGTAATGGGGCACGGCGCGCAAAATGGCGGATATCTTAAAGCAAAACGGCGGCCAGAGGCCGCCGTTTAGTGCTTTGCCGCGATTTATGCAGCCGCCACCTGTGCGCTTTCGGCAAGCGGTTTTGGCAGCGACGACAGGAAGGCCATGACCAGTGCTGCCACATACGGCAGCGACTGCACCAGCAGCATGGTCACCCAGAAGCGCATGTCGTTGCTCGGCAGGCCGCCCTGCACCAGGTAGATGCCCAGCGCCGCGCCCCACAACAGCAGCATGATGAACAGCTCTTCCCGGGCTTCCGAGATCGCTACCCAGAAACCGTGGTTGTCGGCATTCTTCGGCGTGCGGAAGAACGGAATGCTGCTGGTGAAGAAGCCGTACAGCACCGCCTTGGCGATGGTGTGGGACAACGCCAGGCCTGCCACGGCCGCGCAGAACGCGTCCTTGAGGTTGACCCCGACCGCCCGGCGGTAGAGGAAGATGATCTTGCCGACCTTGAACACGAACAGTGCCAGGGGCGGGATCGCGAAGATCAGCAACGGCGGATCGACGCGCTGCGGCACGATGATCATCGCCGCCGACCAGAGCAGGGCGCCGAGGGTGAAGAAGATATTCATGCCGTCCGCCACCCACGGCAGCCAGCCCGCGAGGAAGTGGTAGCGCTGGCCACGGGTCAGCTCGGTGTCCTTGCCGCACAGCAGGCTGGCGGTATGGCGCTTGATGATCTGGATCGCCCCATAGGCCCAGCGGAAACGCTGTTTCTTGAAGTCGATGAAGGTATCCGGCATCAGGCCCTTGCCGTAGCTGGTGTGGTAGTACGCCGCCGACAGGCCTTTCTCGAACACCCGCAGGCCCAGCTCGGCATCTTCGCAGATGCACCAGTCGGCCCAGCCCAGTTCTTCCAGGACCGAACGGCGGGTCATGGTCATGGTGCCGTGCTGGATGATCGCGTCACGGTCGTTGCGGGTGACCATGCCGATATGGAAGAAGCCTTTGTATTCCGCGTAGCAGAGCTTCTTGAAGGTGCTTTCGTTCTGATCGCGGTAATCCTGCGGCGATTGCACCACGGCGATCTTCGGGTCGGCGAAGTGCGGCACCATGTGCTTGAGCCAGTTGCGATCGACGCAGTAGTCCGAGTCGATCACCGCGATCACTTCGGCGTCCTTGGCGGTGTGCGGGATCAGGTAGTTCAGCGCGCCGCCCTTGAAACCGGCCAGGGGCGCGACGTGGAAGAACTTGAAGCGCGGGCCGAGGGTTTCGCAATAGGCCTGCACCGGTTCCCAGACCGCCGGGTCCTTGGTGTTGTTGTCGATGATCAGGACTTCGAAGTCCGGATAGTCGAGGTTGGCCAGGGCATTGAGGGTCTGTTTGACCATTTCCGGCGGCTCGTTGTAGCACGGCACATGGATCGAGACTTTCGGCCGGTAGTTGGAGTCGCCTTCGACCGGCAGGAACTCGCGCCGGCGCTTGTGCACCCAGACCGCCTCGGCCAGTTCATGGGCCTCGGTGAGCAACACGATGAACACCCCGAGCGCACCCAGGGCGAGCAGGAAGCCCACCGTCAGGCTGAACCAGGTGCTGTATTGCTGGCTGTAGTCGTAGCCGATCCACACCAGCACCGAGCCGCAGAGGAAGGCGATGAAGGTCAGGAAGGTCCGCCCGCGCTGGCGCAGGGCCGAGCCGTCGATCATCAGCAGGGTCAGGGACAGCAGCGCCAGGACCACCGAGCCGATGGCCAGCACGCGCCATTGCGGGATCGCCACCACCGGGCCTTCGAAGTTGAATTTCTGCTGGCGCGCGGCGTTGAACACGCCCCAGTAGGCGCCCACCGAGCCTTCGTCGCTGGCCTTCCACGGCTGGTCGAAGGCTTCGATCACGAAGTAGTTGTAGCCCTGGCGGTTGAGCTTGTTGACCAGGTTACGCAGGTAGATCGCCTGGTCCGCCGGGCTGGCGTCGGCGCCGCCACGCATGCGGCCGTTGCTCGGCCAGCCCACCTCGGACAGCAGCAGCGGTTTTTTCGGGAACATTTGTTTCAGGTCGCGGGCGCGGTCGAGGACGAACTGCCCGGCCTTGTCCATCGGGACGAATTCCCAGTAGGGCAGGACGTGCGCGGCGATCAGGTCGACGTGCTGGGCCAGTTCCGGGTGTTCTTTCCAGACGTGCCACTGTTCGGAGGTGGTGACCGGCACCTTGACCGCGGCCCGTACACGATCGAGCAGGACGCTCAACTGGTCGGCGGTGATTTCCTTGCGGAAGATCGCTTCGTTACCGACCACCACGCGCACCACACTGCGCGAGGTGTTGGCGATGTCGATGGCGCGGGTGATTTCACGCTCGTTGCGCTCCAGGTCCGGGCTGATCCAGATCCCGAGGGTCACGCGCAGGCCGAACTCTTCCGCCAGCTTGGGGATGTTCTCCAGCGTGCCGTCGACCGAGTAGGTCCGAATGTTGTCGGTCAGCTTGCTCATGATCTCCAGGTCGCGACGCATCTCGTCGTCGGTCGGGAACTGGTCTTTCTGCGGGAACTGACCCAGCTGGAAAGGCGAGTAGGAAAAGCCGGAGATTTGTGCAGGCCAATTGGGGGCGGAAACCGGGCGGTTGACCAGTGCCCAGAAGCCGGTGAACAGGGCGGCGATTGCCAGAACCACCACCAGGTTGAGTCCAAATTTACGCGATGACATAGCTATTTCGGGTTCCAAAGGGTGTGGAACGGGGGAACGGTCGGCATGCGCCAAGCGGCGCGCATCCTACACTGGCCTTCGACTGAGCGTACAGCGCACAGGGGAAAGCCGCAGGTTGGGCAATCCAACTCGATTTAAGTTCTCGGCGACGAAATTTTCAGATTGTTCCCTCATTAAAGCAGCCCCGACTGCCATTCATAGGGCAAAGATGCTCTTGGCGGACATCGGCCCTATAATGCGCGCCGGTTTTTGGGGTAATGGTCATGAGTACAGAAGATCCGCGGTTTGCTGGCGTCGCCCGGTTGTATGGCATCGAGGGGCTGGAACGCTTGCGCGCCGCCCATGTGGCGATCGTCGGGGTCGGCGGGGTCGGCTCCTGGGCGGCGGAAGCCATAGCCCGTTGTGGCGTGGGCGAGATCTCGCTGTTCGACCTGGACGACGTCTGCGTCAGCAACAGCAATCGGCAGCTGCACGCCCTCGACAGCACGGTCGGCAAGGCCAAGGTCGAGGTCATGGCCGAGCGCCTGCGCGGGATCAATCCGGCCTGCACCGTGCATGCGGTGGCGGACTTCGTCACCCGCGAGACCATGGCCGAATACATCACGCCGAACATCGATTGCGTGATCGACTGCATCGACAGCGTCAACGCCAAGGCGGCGCTGATCGCCTGGTGCAAACGGCGCAAGATCCAGATCATCACCACCGGCGGCGCGGGCGGGCAGATCGACCCGACGCTGATCCAGGTCTGCGACCTGAACCGTACCTTCAACGACCCGCTGGCCTCGAAAGTGCGTTCGACCCTGCGGCGCGACTATGGGTTTTCCCGCACCGTGACCCGTCACTACAGCGTGCCTTGCGTGTTTTCCACCGAGCAGCTGCGCTACCCGAAACCGGACGGCAGCATCTGCCTGCAGAAGAGCTTTGTCGGCGATGGCGTGAAACTCGACTGCGCCGGCGGTTTTGGCGCGGTGATGATGGTCACCGCGACCTTCGGCATGGTCGCGGCGACCAAGGCGGTGGACAAGCTGGTGGCTGGCGTGCGGCGCCCGGCGGACAGAGTCAAACCCATCTGACGCAATAGATTCCTGTAGCCGCTGCCGCAGGCTGCGATAAGGCCCGAAGGGGCTTCCGGGGGCCTCAAGAGCACGTCTCCTGCGGAGCCGATCGCAGCCTGCGGCAGCGGCTACAGAGATTCGGGTCGGGTAGATCGCGATTGGATCAGTAGTTGCCAGCCAGCTCGCGCATCCGCTGCAATACCGCGTTCAGCCCATTGCTGCGCGACGGCGACAACTGGCGCGACAGGCCCAGTTGATTGAACCAGTCCGGCAAGTCCACCCGTTGCAGTTCCTCGGCGGACAAGCCGTTGACCCGCGCCAGCAGCAGGGCCACCAGGCCACGGATCAGGCGTGCATCGCTGCTGGCGGCGAACTGCCAGTGACCGTCCTGCAAGGTGCCCACCAGCCAGACCTGACTTTCACAGCCATGCACCCGATTGGCCTCGACCTTGTCGGCGTCGCTCAGCGGTGCCAGGCGTTCGCCCCATTGCATCAGCAAGCGTGCGCGCTGTTCCCAACCGGGAGCGCCCTGAAAGCTGTCGAGGGCGGCCAGGGCCTCGGCGGGCAGGCTCATCGCAACAGCTCCAGCGCCTGATCGAGGGCCTCGAAGAAGCGTTCCAGGTCCTCGGAGTCGTTGTACAGCGCCAGGGATACGCGGGTCGCACCGGCCAGGCCGAAGCTTTTCAGCAGTGGCATGGCGCAGTGATGCCCGGCGCGCACGGCGATGCCCTGTTCGGTCAGCAGGTGAGCCAGGTCGGCGTTGTGCACGCCATCGACCACGAAGCTGACCAGCGCCAGTTGCGGCTTGCCCAGCAGGCGCAGGCCTTTGCGGGCCAGCAGGCCGTGCAGCAGGTAGTCGTGCAGCGCGGCTTCATGGGCGCTGACGGCGTCCTGGTCGAGACCGCTGAGGTAATCCAGGGTCGCGCCCAGGCCGATCACGCTGGCGATCGGCGGCGTACCGGCTTCGAAACCCAGCGGGGCGGGGCGGAAGCTGGCGTGCTGGTATTCGGCCTGCTGGACCATCTCGCCACCAAACTGCCAGTGACGCAGGCCTTGCAGCGCCTCGGTGCGCCCGTACAGCACGCCGACGCCGTCCGGGCCGTAGAGCTTGTGGCTGGAGAACACATAGAAATCGCAGCCCAGCGCCTGCACATCGTGGCGGCCGTGGACCACGCCCTGGGCGCCGTCGACCACGGTCAGGGCGGCGTGCGCCTTGGCCAGGGCCAGCAACTGCGGCAGGGGCTGCCAGGCACCGAGCACGTTGGACAGCTGGCTGACGGCCAGCAGCCGGGTGCGCGGGCCGATCAGGCGTGCCGCGGCGTCGAGATCGATCAGGCCGTCGTCGTCCAGCGGCAGAACCACCAGGTTGAGGCCGCGACGGTGCGCCAGTTGCTGCCAGGGCAGCAGGTTGGCGTGATGTTCCAGGGCGCTGATGACGATTTCGTCGCCCGGGTTGAATTGATGTTCCAGGCCATAGGCCAGGAGGTTCAGCGCGGAGGTCGCGCCGTGGGTAAAGATGATCTGCCCGCTGTCACCGGCATTCAGCCACTGCGCCACTTTGTGTCGGCTGTTCTCGAACGCCTGGGTGGCGTGAGCGCCGGGCAGGTGCTGCGCGCGATGCACATTGGCCGCGCCATTGGCGTAGTAGTGCGCCAGGGCGTCCAGCAGGGCTTGGGGTTTTTGCGTGGTGGCGGCGTTGTCCAGGTAGGTCTGGTCCTGCCGTTGCAGGGCGGCGATGGCCGGGAAGTCGGCACGCCAGGGAGAAGGAATCATCATGCTATCGGGCCCTGGTGAACATGGGCGGGTATACGCCGGACCTGTAACCGGTAGGAGCGAGGCTGCCCGCCAAGGGGGCCTCGAGGCAGCCCAAAGCTTTGCGGGCCAGCCTCGCTCCTGCAGGTAGAGGTGCGTGACGCTTAGTTGTGAGCGTGCAGCGCTGCGTTCAGTTCGATGGCCGATTTGTGGGTCTTGCACTCCACGGCACCGGTCTCCGAATTGCGACGGAACAGCAGGTCAGGCTGGCCGGCCAGCTCACGGGCCTTGACCACCTTGACCAGCTGGTTGTTCTCGTCCAGCAGCGCCACCTTGGTCCCGGCGGTCACGTACAGGCCCGATTCCACGGTATTGCGGTCGCCCAGCGGGATACCGATACCGGCGTTGGCGCCGATCAGGCAGCCTTCGCCGACCTTGATCACGATATTGCCGCCGCCCGACAGGGTGCCCATGGTCGAGCAACCGCCGCCCAAGTCCGAACCCTTGCCGACGAATACACCAGCGGACACCCGGCCTTCGATCATGCCCGGGCCTTCGGTACCGGCGTTGAAGTTGACGAAACCTTCGTGCATCACGGTGGTGCCTTCGCCCACGTAGGCGCCCAGGCGGATACGCGCGGCGTCAGCGATGCGCACGCCGGCCGGTACCACGTAGTCGGTCATTTTCGGGAACTTGTCCACCGAGAACACTTCCAGCAGCTCGCCACGCAGGCGGGCTTCCAGTTGACGCTCGGCCAGCTCGCCGAGGTCCACCGCGCCCTGGTTGGTCCAGGCCACGTTCGGCAGCAGAGGGAAGATCCCGGCCAGGTTCAGGCCGTGCGGCTTGACCAGGCGGTGGGACAGCAGGTGCAGCTTCAGGTAGGCCTCCGGGGTGGAGGTCAACTGGGCATCTTCGGCCAGCAGGGTGGCGACCAGCGGCTTGTGGCTCTCGGCCAGGCGGGTCAGCAGCGCGGCCTGGGTGGCGTCGATGCTTTTCAGGGCGTCGGCCAGTTCTGCAGCCTGGGTGGTGGTGAAGGTGATGGCCTGGTTGCCTTCGCTGTAACCCAGCACCGGGGCGATGGCGGCAACGATTTCCGCGGACGGCTTGAGCAGGGGCGCGGCGTAAAACACTTCCAGCCACGCGCCTTGACGGTTTTGAGTGCCGACACCAAAGGCCAGGCTGAACAGGGTAGTGGACATGCTGTTACCTCTTACAAAATTGAGCGGGCAGGCGTTATTTGATTTCTGCCGCGTAGATATCGGGCTTGAAGCCAATCAGGGTTCGGTCGCCGAGATCGAGCACCGGGCGCTTGATCATCGAGGGTTGCGCGAGCATCAGTTCGATCGCTTTCGCCTGGTCGAGATCGGCTTTGCGTTCGTCGTCGAGTTTGCGAAAGGTCGTGCCCGCACGGTTCAGCACCACCTGCCAGCCGTGCTCGTTGCACCACTGGGCCAGGTGTTCGCGGTCGATTCCGGCCGCTTTGTAGTCATGGAAGTCATAGCTGACAGCGTGTTCATCGAGCCAGGTGCGCGCCTTTTTCATGGTGTCGCAGGCTTTGATGCCGAAAAGGTGCAACGTTTTGCTTGAAGCGGTCAAGGAATTGCCCCCTTTTGAGATGCTGGAGTTAAAGGTCACGGATTATGCCATGCCCGCGCCGGTTCGGCGTCGGCGAAGGCCCGGCTTTGTAGCTTTGTGTGACAGCGGCATGGGCCGCTTGCGACTTTTGTGCAGCGGCGAGGCCCCAGCTTAAGCGGCTAATATGGCACTTCGACGGTAACCTGTTGCCTGAAGTCCGCTGCTGATCGATTGGGAAAACCGCTTTATGCAAACCGCTTATACCGTCCTTATCCTGCTGATGCTGGTGAGTCTCTCGCGGCTGGTCGGACGGGTGATTCCGTTGCCGTTGCCGCTGCTGCAGATCGCCGCCGGGGCTTTGCTGGCCTGGCCCACCCTGGGGCTGCACGTGGCCCTGGACCCGGAATTGTTTCTGTTTCTGTTCCTGCCGCCGCTGCTGTTCTCCGATGGCTGGCGCATGCCCAAGCGCGAGCTGTGGCGCCTGCGCGGGCCGATCCTGACCCTGGCCGTGGGCCTGGTGCTGTTCACCGTGGTGGGGGCCGGTTATTTCATTCACTGGTTGCTGCCGAGCATTCCCTTGCCGGTCGCCTTCGCCCTCGCGGCTGTCTTGTCGCCGACCGACGCCGTGGCGGTCTCGGCGATTTCCCAGAACCGCCTGCCGACGCCCTTGATGCACATGCTGCAGGGGGAGGCGCTGATGAACGACGCCTCCGGCCTGGTGACCTTCAAGTTCGCCCTGGCGGCGGCCGTGACCGGGGTGTTTTCCCTGGCCAATGCCAGCCTGACTTTTGTCCTGGTGGCCGTCGGCGGCCTGGCGGTTGGCGTGGCCCTGAGCTGGCTGGTGGGGCGCTTGCGAGCCTGGATGATCGCCCGCGGCTGGGACGACCCGGCGACCCATGTGGTGTTCATGCTGTTGCTGCCGTTCGCCGCCTACGTGCTGGCCGAGCGCCTGGGAGCCTCGGGCATCCTCTCGGCGGTGGCGGCGGGGATGATGCAGAGCTGGCTCGATCTGTTGCCCCGGCAGACCAGCACGCGCTTGCTCAACCGCAGCGTCTGGTCGCTGCTGGAGTTCGCCTTCAACGGCCTGATCTTTCTGCTGTTGGGCCTGCAACTGCCGGACATCATCAAGGCCGTGGTCAGCCACGAAACCACCTTGTGGCCGACCCTGTTCTATCGCTGCCTGGATGTGGGAGCGATCTTCCTGGTATTGCTGGTGCTGCGGTTCATCTGGGTGCAAAGCATCTGGCGCCTGTCCGGCCTGTTGCGCCGCTGGCGCGGCAAGGGTGAGCTGACCCTGGTGCCGACCGCGCGCTCCTGCTGGTTGCTGACGGTGGGCGGGGTACGCGGGGCGGTGACCCTGGCGGGCGTCATGTCGGTGCCGCTGTTGCTGGGAGCGGGCGAGGCTTTTCCCGAGCGCGACCTGCTGATCTTCATTGCCGCCGGGGTGATCCTGCTGTCGCTGGTGGCCGCCTGTATCGCCTTGCCGCTGTTACTGCGGGGCATCCAGAAGAGTCCTGACGAGAAGCGGCATGCCGAAGTGCGTGACGCCTGGCGCAAAACCGCCGAGGCGGCGATCCATGCCCTGGAGGCCGAGGAAGTGGCCGATGGGGCCAGCTCGCCGGATGCGGCCCAGGCGGCGCTGGCCACCGAACTCAAGGGGCGGCTGATGTCGGAGTATCGCCATCAACTGGAGGTGTTCAACGATTCCGCCGAAGCCCAGGCGCTGGCGTTTCAGATGGACTTGCTGGAGCGCAAATTGCGTTTGAAGGCGCTGCGGGCGCAGCGGCTGGAGTTGTATCGGTTGAGCCGCCAGCACCAGATCGGCGACGACGTATTGCGCGAGGTATTGGGCGAGCTGGACCTCAGCGAGGCCAATCTGGGGCAGGTGAAATAACGTCGGTCTGCTTGTAGGAGCGAAGCTTGCTCGCGATGAACGATAACGCGGTGTATCAGTTGTACGGCGTCGTTTCTATCGCGGGCAAGCCTCGCTCCTACAGGGGGGGAGTTATTGACGGCGCAACACGAAATCGCGGATCCGCTCGGCGGCTTCCACGCATTCGGCCAATGGCGCCACCAGGGCCATACGCACCCGACCGGCTCCCGGGTTGCTGCCGTCGACGTCGCGCGACAGGTAGGAGCCCGGCACTACGGTCACATGTTCCTGTTCGTACAGGTCGCGGCAGAACGCCGTGTCGTCGCCCGCCACGTTCGGCCACAGGTAGAAGCTGCCGTCCGGGCGCTGCACGTCGAGTACCGGCGCCAGGATCTCCAGCACCGCATCGAACTTCTCGCGATACAGCGCGCGGTTGGCGCGCACATGCACTTCGTCGTTCCAGGCGGCGATGCTGGCCAGCTGGGTCTGAACCGGCATGGCGCAGCCATGGTAGGTGCGGTACAGCAGAAAGCCCTTGAGGATCTCGGCGTCGCCGGCGACGAAGCCGGAGCGCAGGCCCGGCAGGTTGGAGCGCTTGGACAGGCTGTGGAACACCACGCAACGCTTGAAGTCCTGGCGTCCCAGCTCGGCGCAGGCGCTGAGCAGGCCGGGTGGCGGCGTTTGCTCGTCGAAGTACAGCTCGCTGTAGCACTCGTCGGCGGCGATCACGAAATCGTACTGGTCGGCCAGGGCGATGAGTTTCTTCAGGGTTTCGATCGGGATCAGTGCGCCGGTCGGGTTGCCCGGCGAGCACAGGAACAGGATCTGGCAACGCTGCCAGATCTCGGCCGGTACCGCGTCGAAGTCCGGATTGAAGCCGTTTTCATCCAGGCACGGCAGGTAGTGCGGCTTGGCGCCGGCGAGGAAGGCCGCGCCTTCGTAGATCTGATAGAAGGGGTTCGGGCTGACCACCAGCGCGTCGTCGCCACGGTTGACCACAGTCTGGGTGAAGGCGAACAGCGCCTCGCGGGTGCCGTTGACCGGCAGCACATTGCGCGCCGGGTCGATCCAGCCGTCGGGCACGCCAAAACGCCGTTCGCACCAGCTGGCGATGGCTTCGCGCAGGGCTGGAAGACCCAGGGTCGTCGGATACACGGCCATCTGGTCGAGGTTATTGGCCAGGGCCTCGGCGACAAAGCTCGGCGAGCGGTGCTTGGGTTCGCCGATGGACAGCGCGATAGGGCGCTTGTCGGGGTTGGGCTGGACGCCGCCGAGCAGGGCGCGGAGTTTCTCGAACGGGTAGGGCTGCAGCTGGTTCAGAGCGTTGTTCATCGGGGCGGTGTCTCACTCAAAGCGGGTCGTGGCGCGTGGTCAGAAGCTCAGGCGCGTCAAGGCGGTAGGCGGTTCTTGGCTGACGCTCAGCTGTTCGACGATGGCGTCCTGCAGTCGGCTGCACAGCTGGGGATCGGACAGTTGCTGGTTATGCGCGTCGGTAATGAAGAACACGTCTTCCACGCGCTCGCCCAGGGTGGCGATCTTAGCGTTTTGCAGCGACAGGTCGAACTCCAGGAAGATCTTGCCGATGCGCGCCAGCAGGCCGGGGCGATCGGGAGCGCTCAGTTCGAGCACGGTGACCGGGCGCTGGGCATCGTTGTGGATAGTCACTTGCGGCGGGAAGGCGAAGTGCTTGAGCTGACGCGGTACTCGACGCTGGATGATGGTCGGGTAGTCGTCAGGATTGCGCAGGGCCTCGGTAAGGCCGTCGCGGATCTGTTTGACGCGTTGCGGGTTGTTGCCGATCGAGCCGCCGTCATTGTCGAGCACGATATAGGTGTCGAGGGTGAACTGGCTGCTCGAGGTGATGATCCGGGCGTCATGGATGTTCAGGTTCAACTGGTCCATCGCGGCCACGGTCACGGCGAAGAAATCGTGCTGGTCCGGGGCGTAGATGAAGATCTGCGTGCCACCCTCGAATTCGCGCTGGGTGGTTTCCTTGATCAGCACCAGCGGGCCGCCGTCGGCCGGCTGCTGGAGGATCGCATCGCTGTGCCAGGCCACATCGCCGGCGGTGTGGCGCAGGAAGTAGTCGTCACCCAGTTGCGCCCAGAGCTGCTCGACGTCGTCCGGGTCGGTGCCGGCGCGGACCAGAATGTCCAGGGCGGCGCTTTGCGTCTGGCGGATCTGCTCTTCGCGGTCCACCGGGTTTTCCAGGCCACGGCGCAGGGCGCGCTTGGTCTCGGTGTAGAGCTGGCGCAACAGGCTGGCGCGCCATGAGTTCCAAAGCGTCGGGTTGGTCGCGTTGATGTCGGAAACCGTCAGCACGTAGAGATAGTCCAGGCGGGTCTGGTCGACCACGACCTGGGCGAAGTCATGGATGACCTGCGGGTCGGACAGGTCCTTGCGCTGGGCGGTGGTCGACATCACCAGATGGTTCTGCACCAGCCAGACAATCAGGCGCGTGTCCCACAGTGGCAACTGGTGGCGGATGCAGAAGGCTTCCGCGTCCACGGCGCCGATATCCGAATGGTCACCGTGCCGGCCCTTGCCAATGTCATGGTAGAGCCCGGCGAGGTAGATCAGTTCGGGCTTGGGCAGCTTGGCCATGAGCTTGCTGGCCAGCGGGAATTTCTCCGAAACCTGGGTGTACTGCAGTTTGCGCAGGTGTTTGATCAGGTTCAGGGTGTGGGCGTCGACCGTATAGATGTGGAACAGGTCATGCTGCATCTGCCCGACGATATGGCCGAACTCCGGCAGATAACGCCCGAGAATGCCGTAGCGATTCATCCGCCGCAGGTTGCGGTGGATGCCGATCTCGCACTTGAACAGCTCGATGAACAGGCTGGTATTGCGAATGTCGTGGCGGAAATCGTCGTCGATCAGGTGGCGATTTTCGCGCAGCAGGCGAATGGTGTCGGCACGTACGCCCTTGATCTCCGGGTGCTGGGCCATGAGCACGAAGATTTCCAGCATGGCGAACGGCGTACGGCGGAACACATTGGCGTTGATCGCCTCGATGTAGCCGTCGTGCAGCTGGAAGCGCGAGTTGATCGGCTGCGGCGGCGCTTCGTCTTCCGGGGCGAGGATGACTTCCTCGAAATGCTGGATGATCAGGTCGCTGAGCTGGGCGATGCTCATCACCACCCGGTAGTACTGCTGCATGAAGCTTTCGATGGCCTGCTTGGCATCGTTGCCCTCGAACCCCAGCAGCTTGGCGATCGAGCGCTGGTGGTCGAACAGCAGGCGGTCTTCGGCACGCCCGGCGAGCATGTGCAGGGCGTAGCGGACTTTCCACAGGAACTCCTGGGACGAAGCCAGCAGCGCGTTCTCGCTTTCCACCAGGAAACCTTCGCCGGCCAGGGCCCGCAGGTTCAGCGTGCCGTACTGGCGACGGGCGACCCAGAGGATGGTCTGGATGTCCCGCAGGCCGCCGGGCGAGCCTTTGACGTTGGGTTCCAGGTTGTATTCGGTGTCGTTGTACTTGTGGTGCCGGGCTTTCTGTTCGGCGCGCTTGGCCAGGAAGAAGTCCTTGCTCGGCCACATATGCGCCGTGCTGGTGACGTCGAGCATGCGCTGGCGCAGGCGTTCGGGGCCGCAGATGGTGCGGCTTTCCATCAGGTTGGTAACCACCGTCAGGTCGGCGCGGGCCTCTTCGGCGCATTCTTCCACCGAGCGCACGCTTTGCCCGACTTCCAGGCCGATGTCCCAGAGCAGGGTCAGGAAGCGTTCGATGGAGTCGCGGAAAATTTCGTGGTCGGCGCTGTCCAGCAGGATCAGCAGGTCGATGTCGGAGTAGGGGTGCAGCTCGCCGCGACCGTAGCCGCCGACCGCCACCAGGGCGATGTCGGCGTCGTCGCTCCAGTCGAACTGGTCCCAGGCCTTTTGCAGGATGTTATCGACGAACCAGGCGCGGTCCTCGATGAGCCGGCGGATATCCCGTCCGCTGCGAAAGCGCTCGTCGAGCACTTCACGTGCCTGACGAATGGCTTTCTTGAAGGCAGCGATAGGGCTTGCCTTCAGGGCCAGTTCCGCCTGGAACTGGCCGCGGTCGAACAATTCGGGATCCACCTGCGGCATTGATTGGCTTTCCTTTCTATCTATAGGTCAGGGCGCGACTGCGTGGATCAGGCCGAGACGCGCGCGATGGTGTCATCGCTGCGCAGGGTGAAGATCTCGTAGCCGGTCTCGGTCACCAGCAGGGTGTGCTCCCACTGCGCGGAGAGCTTGCGGTCCTTGGTGATCGCGGTCCAGCCGTCGCCCAGCACCTTGGTGTCGGCCTTGCCCTGGTTGATCATCGGCTCGATGGTGAAGGTCATGCCGGCTTTCAGTTCCATGCCGGTGCCGGCGCGGCCGTAGTGCAGGATCTGCGGCTCTTCGTGGAACACCTTGCCGATACCGTGGCCGCAGAACTCGCGCACCACCGAGAAACCGTTCTTTTCAGCGTGTTTCTGGATGACTTCGCCGATGTCGCCCAGGCGGCAGCCCGGCCTGACCAGTTCGATGGCCTTGTACATGCATTCCTGGGTGATCTGCGACAGGCGCTCGGCCCAGACCGGCACGGTGCCGACGTGGAACATGCGGCTGGTATCGCCGTGGTAGCCATCCTTGATGACGGTGACATCGATGTTCAGGGTGTCGCCATCCTTCAGCGGCTTCTCGTTCGGGATGCCGTGGCACACCACGTGGTTGATCGAGGTGCAGATGGACTTGGGGAAACCCTTGTAATTCAACGGCGCGGGAATCGCATGCTGCACATTGACGATGTAGTCGTGGCAGATGCGGTCCAGCTCTTCGGTGGTCACGCCGGGTTTGACATGCTCGGCAATCATTTCCAGCACTTCGGCGGCCAGTTTGCCGGCGACACGCATTTTTGCGATGTCCTCGGGAGTTTTGAGGGTGACGGTCATACAGGCTCTCTTGACGCTCAGTGGCGCGGATAAACACGGAATGGCTTGAAAACGGTGCATCGAAGGCTGAACCCGCTGTGGGGTCGCCGCGCTTTCAAAAGCCTCAAAGGTGCGATTCTAACAGAGCCCCGGGGCAAATCTGAGGCTCTGTGCGTCGCTTCTTTCTATAACAGTGGAGCATTCTGGCCCGATTCCAAGGGGGGAGCAAAAAAGCCCTCCGGGGGAAATGAGAATCCGGGTTCCGTTTTTACCCTTCTTGTGGTATAAAATGCGCCGCTTTCCGGGGATGCCCTGAAAAGCCTAAACCCACACACGTGTCGACACGATGACCTGGGTGCCCTCAGCACAAGCTGTTGGTTGGTCATTGGGATACGTGGAGGCCTAACCCGACTTATTAAGGAACTATCATGTCCCAAGTCAACATGCGCGATATGCTGAAGGCCGGTGTGCACTTCGGTCACCAAACCCGTTACTGGAATCCGAAAATGGGCAAGTACATTTTCGGCGCGCGTAACAAGATTCACATCATCAACCTTGAAAAAACCCTGCCAATGTTCAACGAAGCTCTGACTTTCGTAGAGCGTCTGGCCCAGGGCAAAAACAAGATTCTGTTCGTCGGCACCAAGCGTTCCGCTGGCAAGATCGTTGCTGAAGAAGCAGCACGTTGCGGTTCGCCGTACGTCGATCACCGCTGGTTGGGCGGCATGCTGACCAACTACAAGACCATCCGTGCTTCCATCAAGCGTCTGCGTGACCTGGAAGTTCAGTCGGAAGACGGCACCTTTGCCAAGCTGACCAAGAAAGAGGCGCTGATGCGCACTCGCGATCTGGAAAAGCTGGATCGTAGCCTGGGTGGTATCAAGGACATGGGCGGTCTGCCTGACGCACTGTTCGTGATCGACGTTGACCACGAGCGCATCGCGATCACCGAAGCCAACAAGCTGGGCATCCCGGTCATCGGCGTTGTCGATACCAACAGCAGCCCGGAAGGCGTTGACTACATCATCCCAGGCAACGATGACGCCATTCGCGCCATCCAGCTGTACATGGGTTCGATGGCTGATGCCGTGATCCGTGGCCGCAACAACGTTGCTGGCGGCACCGAAGTATTCGCTGAAGACGCTCCAGCGCCGGCAGCTGAAGCCTGAGTAACTGACGCTTAGCGTTTACTCAGTACGCAAAAAGGGGGCTAGGCCCCCTTTTTGCCACCTCGGAAATCATTTACCGATGGCGCCCCTGCAGTTCTTGTCATGTGTGGCGGCTATCAAGGGTTTTCGAGAGCGCAGCTCAAGAATTGATCGCCCGTTGAGTCGGGTGGAATGGTTGAAAACCTATCCAAGAGGAATTTGAAAATGGCAGAGATTACTGCAGCGTTGGTTAAAGAACTGCGCGAGCGTACCGGCGAAGGCATGATGGACTGCAAGAAAGCCTTGACCAAGGCTGGCGGCGACATCGAGAAAGCCATTGATGACATGCGCGCTTCGGGCGCCATCAAGGCTGCCAAGAAAGCAGGCAACATCGCTGCTGAAGGCGCCATCGCCATCAAGGACGACGGTAAAGCCGCCGTTCTGCTGGAAGTCAACTCGCAGACCGACTTCCTGGCTCTGCAGGACGATTTCAAGGCATTCGTTGCTGCCAGCGTCGAAAAAGCTTTCGCTGACAAGCTGACCGATGCCGCTCCGCTGATCGAAGCTCAAGAAGCCGATCGTCTGGTCCTGGTTGGCAAGACTGGCGAGAACGTCAACATCCGTCGTCTGGCTCGCGTTGAAGGTGACGTGGTCGGTACTTACCTGCACGGTAACAAGATCGGTGTTGCGGTTGTCCTGAAAGGCGGTTCCGTGGAACTGGCCAAGGACATCGCCATGCACGTGGCTGCAAGCAACCCTGAGTTCCTGCTGCCATCGCAAGTTTCCGCTGAAGCCATCGAGCGCGAAAAAGCCGTGTTCCTGCAGCTGAACGAAGACAAGATGAAAGGCAAGCCAGCCGAAATCGTTGAAAAAATGATCGGTGGCCGTATCAGCAAGTTCCTGGCCGAAGCCAGCCTGGTTGAGCAAGCTTTCGTCAAGGATCCAGAAGTCACCGTAGGTGCCCTGGCCAAGAAAGGCGGCGCAGAAATCGTTTCGTTCACCCGCTTCGCGGTAGGTGAAGGCATCGAGAAGAAAGAAGACAACTTCGCTGAAGAAGTTGCCGCACAACTGGCTGCTGCCAAGCAACAGTAAGACGGTTTTTCAACTGTCGCCCGAAAGAGGCTGCCCGCTCACGCGCGCAGCCTCTTTTCAAATGGGGTAACCAATTTATTGGGTTGCCTTCGGAACCGGTTTACAAAGTCGTGTTCTGATGGCGCTGTGACAGCGTCAAGCTAGAGTGAACGCAGGCTGCAAACAGCTTGCAGAGAATTTTTAAAATACGCCGCAGGAGAGATTCGCAATGGCTCAGCAGGGCAGTGGTTATCAAGCTCGCTATAAACGCATTCTACTCAAGCTTAGCGGCGAGGCCCTGATGGGCTCGGAAGAGTTCGGGATCGACCCTAAGGTGCTCGATCGCATGGCGCTGGAAGTCGGCCAGCTGGTGGGCATCGGTGTTCAGGTTGGCCTGGTCATCGGTGGTGGCAACCTGTTCCGTGGCGCGGCGCTCAGTGCGGCAGGCATGGATCGGGTAACAGGCGACCACATGGGCATGCTGGCCACTGTGATGAACGGCCTGGCCATGCGCGACGCGCTGGAACGTGCGAATATCTCGGCGATCGTCATGTCGGCCATTTCCATGGTGGGTGTGACCGATCACTATGACCGTCGCAAGGCGATGCGCCATCTGAACTCCAAGGAAGTGGTGATCTTCGCTGCCGGTACCGGCAACCCGTTCTTCACGACCGACTCCGCAGCATGCTTGCGGGCGATCGAGATCGATGCCGACGTAGTGCTCAAGGCAACCAAGGTTGACGGTGTGTACACCGCAGACCCATTCAAAGACCCGCATGCCGAGAAGTTCGATCATCTGACCTACGATGAAGTGCTGGATCGCAAGCTGGGTGTCATGGATCTGACGGCGATCTGCCTGTGCCGCGACCACAAGATGCCATTGCGCGTATTCAACATGAACAAGCCCGGCGCCCTGCTGAACATCGTGCATGGCGGCGCTGAAGGAACCCTGATCGAGGAAGGCGAACAATGATCAACGAAATCAAGAAAGACGCTCAAGAGCGCATGAAGAAGTCCCTGGAGTCGCTGGCTCACGCGTTTGGCCAGATCCGCACCGGCAAGGCGCACCCGAGCATCCTGGGTAGCGTGATGGTGCCTTACTATGGCACTGACACCCCATTGAGCGGTGTGGCCAACGTTACTGTGAAAGACTCTCAGACCCTGCAGGTAGTGCCATTCGAGCGCAACATGCTTGGGGCAATCGACAAGGCCATCGGCAGTGCCGGCCTGAACCTCAATCCGACCAATCTTGGTGAGCTGCTGCTGATCAAAATGGCGCCGCTGACTGAGGAAACCCGCAAAGGCTTCACCAAGCAGGCGCGTGCTGCTGCTGAAGATGCCCGTGTTGCCGTGCGCAATATTCGTCGCGATGCCTTGGGCGATCTGAAGAAGCTGTCCAAGGACAAGGAAATCAGTGAAGACGAAGAGCGTCGCGCCGGTGCTGAGATCGACAAGCTGATCAAAGAGTTCGAGGCTCAGATTGCTAAGGCAACTGACGAAAAAGAAAAGGACCTGATGGCCGTATAAGGGTCGGGCTTTAAATGGACAAGACCAAGCAGAGTGCGCCGTCCTCGGTGCCGCGCCATGTCGCGATCATCATGGATGGCAACAATCGCTGGGCAAAAAAACGCTTCATGCCCGGCGTCGCCGGGCACAAGGCGGGTGTCGATGCTGTTCGCGCGGTGATCGAGGTGTGCGCCGAGGCCAAGGTCGAGGTGCTGACCCTGTTTGCCTTCTCCAGTGAGAACTGGCAGCGGCCGGCCGATGAAGTCAGCGCCTTGATGGATCTGTTCTTCAAGGCATTGCGCCGCGAGGCCAAACGCCTCAACGAAAACAACATCAGCCTGCGCATCATTGGCGATCGTTCGCGTTTCCATCCTGAGTTGCAGGCGGCAATGCGCGAGGCGGAGGCGATGACTGCGGGTAGTGACCGCTTCATTCTGCAGATCGCTGCCAACTATGGCGGTCAGTGGGATATCGCCCAGGCCGCTCAGCGCCTGGCGCGGGAAGTTCAGGCGGGGCACCTGCGTCCTGAGGACATTACCCCTGAGTTGTTGCAAACCTGCCTGGCGACTGGCGACCTGCCATTGCCGGACCTGTGCATTCGTACGGGGGGCGAGCACCGCATCAGCAATTTCCTGCTCTGGCAGCTGGCTTATGCCGAGCTGTACTTCTCCGACCTGTTCTGGCCGGACTTCAAACACGATGCCATGCGCGCTGCGCTGGCCGATTACGCTTCTCGCCAGCGCCGCTTCGGTAAAACGAGCGAGCAGGTCGAAGCTGGAGCCCGGGTTTAATGCTCAAACAACGAATCATTACTGCGCTGATCCTGCTGCCGATCGCCTTGTGCGGTTTTTTCTTGCTCGAAGGTTCTGCCTTCGCCCTGTTTATTGGGCTGGTGGTGACCCTCGGGGCTTGGGAGTGGGCGCGCCTGGCGGGTTTCGAGGCTCAGTCGACCCGTATTGCCTATGCAGTAGTGGTCGCTGCGCTGTTGTTCCTGATGCAGCTGTTGCCAGGTATCGCGCCTTGGGTGCTGGGGGCTGCGGTGCTCTGGTGGGGGCTGGCGACTTTCCTGGTGCTCACCTATCCGCGTACCCGTGAGCATTGGGCTGGTGCCGCGGCCAAGCTGGTGATCGGTCTGCTGATTCTGCTGCCGGCCTGGCAAGGCCTGGTCTTCATCAAGCAGCAGCCTTTGGGCAACTGGTTGATCATGGCGGTGATGGTGCTGGTCTGGGGCGCTGATATCGGTGCCTACTTCTCCGGCAAGGCGTTCGGCAAGCGCAAGCTGGCGCCGCAGGTCAGCCCGGGCAAGAGCTGGGAGGGGGTGTACGGCGGCCTGCTGCTGAGCCTGGTGATCACTGCGGTGGTCGGTCTGGTTGCGGACTGGTCCGTCGGGCAGATCATTCTAGGCTTGCTCGGAGCGGCTATCGTGGTGTTCATCTCGGTGGTCGGCGACCTGACCGAAAGCATGTTCAAGCGCCAGGCCGGGATCAAGGACAGCAGTAACCTGCTGCCTGGGCATGGCGGCGTGCTTGATCGTATCGACAGCCTGACCGCGGCCATTCCGGTATTCGCCGTGCTGTTGTGGATGGCTGCATTGTGAGTCGCCCACAGCAGATTACGGTTCTCGGAGCCACCGGCTCTATCGGCCTCAGTACGCTGGATGTCATTGCCCGTCATCCCGAGCGTTATCAGGTCTTCGCCTTGAGCGGTTTCAGTCGTCTGGCTGAGTTGCTGGCGCTGTGCATCCGTCACGCTCCCCGTTTTGCCGTCGTCCCGCATATCGCTGCCGCGCGCAGCTTGCAGGAGGACTTGCGCAATGCCGGTTCGCGCACCCATGTACTGGTGGGCGAAGAGGGGTTGTGTGAGGTGGCGTCCGATCCTGAAGTCGACGCGGTCATGGCGGCTATCGTCGGTGCTGCGGGCTTGCGTCCGACCCTGGCTGCCGTCGAGGCCGGCAAGAAAATTCTCCTGGCCAATAAAGAAGCACTGGTCATGTCCGGCGCGCTGTTTATGCAGGCGGTGGGCAAGAGCGGTTCGGTATTGCTGCCTATCGACAGTGAGCACAACGCCATCTTCCAGTGCATGCCCGCGGACTTTTCCCGTGGGTTGAGCAATGTGGGGGTGCGGCGTATTTTGCTGACCGCATCCGGTGGCCCGTTCCGCCAAACTCCGCTGGCCGAACTGGAGCAGGTAACGCCCGAGCAGGCGTGTGCCCACCCTAACTGGTCCATGGGGCGCAAGATTTCCGTCGATTCGGCCAGCATGATGAACAAAGGCCTCGAGTTGATCGAGGCGTGCTGGTTGTTTGATGCCAAGCCAGCCCAGGTCGAGGTGGTGATTCATCCACAAAGCGTGATTCATTCGCTGGTCGACTACGTGGACGGTTCGGTGTTGGCCCAGTTGGGCAACCCGGATATGCGCACGCCGATCGCCAACGCCCTGGCTTGGCCGGAGCGGATCGACTCCGGCGTGCCGCCTCTGGATCTGTTCGCCGTGGCGCGCCTGGATTTCCAGGCACCTGATGAACAGCGGTTCCCTTGCTTGCGTTTGGCGCGCCAGGCCGCGGAAGCTGGCAACAGCGCTCCGGCCATGTTGAACGCGGCCAACGAGGTGGCTGTTGCCGCGTTTCTCGAACGGCGCATCCGCTACCCCGAGATCGCGAGTATCATCGAAGAAGTTTTAAGCCTCGAGCCGGTTGTTGCAGTCGATGAACTGAGCGCCGTGTTCGCGGCGGACGCCAAAGCCCGTGCCCTGGCTGAGCAGTGGCTGGGTCGCAACGGCCGGTAAGGATTGCGACAAGCCTGAGCGTATCGGCACTGGATAGGATTGCGGAGAAAGTAGATGAGCGCGCTCTATATGATTGTCGGCACCCTGATCGCCCTGGGTGTGCTGGTCACCTTCCATGAATTCGGTCACTTCTGGGTGGCGCGTCGTTGCGGCGTCAAGGTTCTGCGTTTCTCCGTGGGCTTCGGCATGCCGCTGCTGCGTTGGCATGACCGGCAGGGTACCGAGTTCGTGATTGCCGCCATCCCGCTGGGCGGCTACGTAAAGATGCTCGACGAGCGCGAAGGTGAAGTGCCTGTCGATCAGCTTGATCAGTCGTTCAATCGCAAGTCGGTGCGCCAGCGTATCGCCATCGTTGCCGCCGGTCCTGTCGCCAACTTCCTGCTGGCGCTGGTGTTCTTCTGGGGGCTGGCGATGCTCGGTAGCGAGCAGGTGCGTCCGGTCATCGGCAGCGTCGAGGCTGGAAGCATTGCCGCCAAGGCCGGCCTGAGTTCCGGTCAGGAAATTGTTGCAATCGATGGCGAACCCACCTTGGGGTGGTCGGCGGTCAACTTGCAGCTGGTTCGGCGTCTGGGCGAAAGCGGCACCTTGCAGTTGTTGGTTCGCGAGCAGGGTTCGACTGCCGATTCGCCCCGCGAGCTGGTGCTCGACAATTGGCTCAAGGGGACCGATGAGCCGGATCCTATTCGTTCCCTGGGGATTCGCCCCTGGCGTCCGGAGCTCGCCCCCGTTCTGGCCGAGCTCGACCCGAAAGGCCCGGCCCAGGCAGCTGGCCTGAAAACCGGCGATCGTTTGCTGGCGCTGGATGGTCAGCCGCTGACCGATTGGCAGCAGGTCGTCGACTGGGTGCGTGTACGTCCTGATACCAAGATTGTGCTGCGCGTCGAGCGTGATGGTGCTCAAATCGACGTCCCGGTGACGTTGGCCGCGCGCGGTAAAGAGAAAGTTGCCAGTGGTTATCTGGGTGCTGGGGTGAAGGCAGTCGATTGGCCGCCGGAAATGCTTCGCGAGGTCAGTTATGGCCCGCTGGCTGCGATTGGCGAAGGTGCCCGGCGTACTTGGACCATGAGCGTGCTGACCCTCGACTCACTGAAGAAAATGTTGTTCGGCGAGCTCTCGGTAAAAAACTTGAGTGGACCGATAACCATTGCTAAAGTGGCGGGCGCTTCTGCCCAGTCGGGCGTTGCTGATTTCTTGAATTTCCTTGCTTATCTGAGTATTAGCCTAGGGGTTCTGAACTTGCTGCCCATTCCTGTACTGGATGGGGGGCATCTGTTGTTTTATCTGATCGAGTGGGCGCGTGGTCGTCCCTTGTCGGATCGGGTGCAAGGTTGGGGGATACAGATCGGTATCAGCTTGGTGGTCGGGGTGATGTTGCTTGCCCTGGTCAACGATCTGGGTCGTCTGTAACGCTTCGCTGAATTGCGAATCTGCCGCATTTTGCGGCAGTTTCTTTATTGCCAGTTGGAATAAGAAAGGACTTCATGAAACGTCTGCTGCTAACTGCGGTTCTCTCCGTATTGATGATCGCCGAAGTTCACGCCGAGTCCTTCACTATCTCCGATATCCGCGTCAACGGCCTCCAGCGGGTCTCCGCGGGTAGCGTCTTTGGGGCCTTGCCGCTGAACGTCGGTGAGCAGGCGGACGATCGTCGTCTGGTGGAATCCACTCGTGCGCTGTTCAAAACCGGCTTCTTTCAAGATATCCAGCTGGGCCGCGATGGCAATGTCCTGGTCATCACGGTAGTCGAGCGTCCATCCGTCGCCAGTATCGAAATCGAAGGTAACAAGGCGATTTCCACTGAAGACTTGATGAAAGGCCTCAAGCAATCCGGTCTCGCGGAAGGAGAAATCTTCCAGCGTGCGACCCTTGAAGGTGTGCGTAACGAACTGCAGCGCCAGTATGTAGCCCAGGGCCGCTACTCGGCCACCGTAGATACCGAAGTGGTTCCGCAGCCGCGCAACCGTGTAGCGTTGAAGGTCAACATCAACGAAGGCACCGTCGCTGCCATCCAGCACATCAACGTCGTGGGCAACACCGTGTTCCCGGACGAAGACCTGGTCGAACTGTTCGAACTCAAAACCACCAACTGGCTGTCGTTCTTCAAGAACGACGACAAGTATGCGCGTGAAAAACTCTCCGGTGACCTGGAGCGCCTGCGTTCCTATTATCTGGATCGTGGCTATATCAACATGGATATCGCTTCGACCCAGGTTTCGATCACCCCGGACAAGAAGCATGTCTACATCACTGTGAACGTCAACGAAGGCGAGAAGTACAGCGTTCGTGACGTGAAGCTCAGCGGTGACCTGAAAGTGCCTGAAGACCAGGTCAAGTCGCTGCTGCTGGTCGAGAAGGGCCAGGTGTTCTCGCGCAAGTTGATGACCACCACTTCCGAGCTGATCACCCGCCGCCTGGGCAACGAGGGTTATACCTTCGCTAACGTCAACGGTGTTCCGCAGCCTCACGACGAAGATCACACGGTCGATATCACGTTCGTGGTCGATCCGGGCAAGCGTGCCTATGTGAACCGCATCAACTTCCGCGGCAACACCAAGTCCGAGGACGAAGTGCTGCGTCGCGAAATGCGTCAGATGGAAGGTGGCTGGGCTTCGACTTACCTGATCGACCAGTCCAAGACCCGTCTGGAGCGTCTGGGCTTCTTCAAGGAAGTCAACGTCGAAACCCCGGCCGTGCCAGGTGTCGACGACCAGGTAGACGTCAACTACGCAGTAGAAGAGCAGGCTTCCGGTTCGATCACTGCCAGCGTCGGTTTCGCCCAGAGCGCCGGTCTGATCCTCGGTGGTTCGATCACCCAGAACAACTTCCTGGGTACCGGTAACAAGGTCAGCATCGGCCTGACTCGCAGCGAATACCAGAGCCGTTACAACTTCGGTTATGTCGACCCCTACTGGACTGCCGATGGTGTGAGCCTGGGTTATAACGCGTTCTATCGCACCACTGACTACGACGACCTCGATGTCGACGTGGCGAGCTATGCGGTAGACAGCCTGGGGGCCGGCGTAAGCGTTGGCTACCCGATCAGCGAGACTTCGCGTCTGACCTTCGGCCTGACCGCGCAACAAGACAAGATCAAGACCGGTCGCTATACCGTCGACGAAATCTTCGACTTCGTGAACCGTGAAGGCGACAACTACCTGAACTTCAAGGCTTCGGCCGGCTGGTCCGAATCGACCCTGAACAAAGGTGTCCTGGCGACCCGTGGTCATTCCCAAAGCCTGGTGCTGGAAGCCACCACCCCAGGTAGCGACCTGTCGTTCTTCAAGCTCGACTACCGCGGCCAGTTGTTCCAGCCGCTGACCGACACCTACACCATGCGTCTGCACACCGAGCTGGGTTATGGCGACGGTTATGGTTCGACCGACGGCTTGCCGTTCTATGAAAACTACTATGCTGGTGGTTTCAACTCGGTTCGTGGTTTCAAGGACAGCACCTTGGGTCCTCGCAGTACTCCGAGTCGTGGTGCGCTTGAGACCGGCAACTCTGGTACTTCGCGTGATCCCGATCAGGATCCGCTGCCATTCGGTGGCAACGTGCTGATTCAGGGCGGTGTCGAGGTGTTGTTCCCGATGCCGTTCGTCAAGGATCAGCGTTCGCTGCGGACTTCCGTGTTCTGGGATGTGGGTAACGTATTCGACTCCAAGTGCGAGAAGACCACCAACACCAACGGCACACCGTCCAATACACAGTGTAACGACATCAGCCTGAGCAATCTGGCCAGTTCCGTGGGTGTCGGCGTGACATGGGTAACCGCTCTGGGCCCGCTGAGTTTCGCTCTGGCGATGCCGATCAAGAAACCTGACGACGCTGAAACCCAGGTGTTCCAATTCTCCCTCGGTCAGACTTTCTAAGAGTCCGACCCAAGATAACGACAATGGATTTTGTAGGAGTGCATCGTGCGTAAGTTGACTCAATTGGTTCTCCTGGCGACTGTCCTGGTAGCAGGCCCGGCCTTCGCCGACATGAAAATCGCCGTGCTGAACTATCAGATGGCACTGCTGGAATCCGATGCTGCGAAGAAATACGCAGTGGATGCTGAGAAGAAGTTCGGCCCGCAGTTGAACAAGCTGAAAACCCTGGAAAGCAGTGCCAAGGGTATTCAGGATCGTCTGGTTGCCGGTGGCGACAAGATGCAGCAAGGCGAGCGTGAGCGTCTGGAGCTCGAATTCAAGCAGAAAGCCCGTGACTTCCAGTTCCAGTCCAAGGAACTGAACGAAGCCAAGGCCGTTGCCGATCGTGAAATGCTCAAGCAACTGAAGCCGAAACTCGACAGCGCCGTGGAAGAAGTCATCAAGAAAGGTGGTTTTGACCTGGTGTTCGAGCGTGGCGCAGTGATTGATGTCAAACCTCAGTACGACATCACTCGCCAGGTTATCGAGCGCATGAATCAGCTGAAGTAACCCATGACAGCGACTATAAAGCTCGGCCAGCTGGCCGAGTTCCTCGGAGCCACCCTGCGTGGCTCCGCAGAGAAAGAAATCACTGGGCTAGCCACCTTGCAGGAGGCTGGCCCAGCTCAGTTGAGCTTTTTGGCAAATCCCCAATACCGTAAGTATCTGGCTGACAGCCAGGCGGGCGCCGTGCTGCTGAAGGCGGCGGATGCCGAAGGTTATGCCGGTGATGCCCTGGTCGTGGCCGATCCCTACCTGTCGTACGCACGCATTTCCCACTTGTTCGATCCCAAGCCCAAGGCGCCGGTCGGTATTCATCCGACTGCGGTCATTGCCGAGGATGCTGTGGTTGACGCAACGGCTAGTGTTGGCGCGTTTGCGGTCGTCGAGAGCGGTGCGCAAATCGCTGCGGGTGTCACGATCGGTGCTCATTGTTTTATCGGTGCTCGTTGCCAGATCGGCGAGGGCGGCTGGCTGGCTCCGCGCGTGACGCTTTATCACGATGTGCGTATCGGCAAGCGTGTGGTCATTCAGTCTGGTGCGGTACTGGGCGGCGAAGGTTTCGGTTTCGCCAACGAGAAGGGCATCTGGCAGAAGATCGCGCAGATTGGCGGTGTCACCATTGGCGATGATGTCGAGATCGGCGTGAATACCGCTATCGATCGCGGAGCGCTGGCCGATACCGTCATTGGTAATGGCGTGAAGCTGGATAACCAGATTCAGATCGCCCATAACGTCCAGGTCGGTGATCACACCGCCATGGCAGCCTGTGTCGGTATTTCCGGTAGCACCCGGATCGGTAAGCACTGCATGCTCGCCGGCGGTGTCGGGCTGGTTGGCCACATCGATATTTGCGACAACGTTTTCCTGACCGGGATGACCATGGTGACCCACTCGATTACCGAGCCGGGTGCCTACTCTTCCGGTACAGCCATGCAGCCTGCTGCCGAGTGGCGCAAAAGCGCGGCACGCATCCGTCAGCTCGATGATCTCGCGCGACGCCTGCGGCAACTGGAAAAGCGCGTTGGGGAAGTGACCCCCGACGGTAAAGCTTCATCAGATGGCTGATACCATTTCCATATCAAGTGTGCACAGCCGTTAGACTGCCTCCTTGATTTGCTAGAGGAGTGTGCGTTAGTCGCACGCTCCCAATCTTTACTACAGGCTTCCCCCGAAATGATGGACATCAACGAGATTCGCGAATACCTGCCTCACCGTTACCCGTTCCTGTTGGTGGACCGGGTAGTGGATCTGGATGTTGAGGGCAAGTGCATTCGTGCCTACAAGAATGTCAGCATCAACGAACCTTTCTTCAATGGTCACTTCCCCGCGCATCCAATCATGCCGGGCGTGCTGATCATCGAAGCCATGGCTCAGGCTGCGGGCATTCTTGGTTTCAAGATGCTGGACGTGAAGCCGGCCGATGGCACCCTCTATTACTTCGTCGGTTCCGACAAGCTGCGCTTCCGCCAGCCGGTGCTGCCGGGTGACCAGTTGATCCTGGAAGCCAAGTTCATCAGTTGCAAGCGCCAGATCTGGAAATTCGAATGCCAGGCTTCGGTCGACGGCAAGCCAGTCTGCTCCGCTGAAATCATCTGTGCGGAACGCAAACTATGAGTTTGATTGACCCTCGCGCAATCATCGATCCGACGGCCATTCTGGCCGACGACGTTGAGGTTGGCCCGTGGTCGATCGTTGGCGCCGGTGTGGAAATCGGCGAGGGTACGGTGATCGGGCCTCATGTAGTTCTCAAAGGCCCGACCCGGATCGGTAAGCACAATCGTATCTACCAGTTCTCCTCGGTAGGCGAAGACACTCCCGATCTGAAGTACAAAGGCGAGGAAACCCGCCTGGTGATTGGTGACCACAACGTCATTCGTGAAGGCGTGACCATTCATCGCGGCACTGTCCAGGATCGTTCCGAGACTACTCTCGGCGATCACAACCTGGTCATGGCGTACGCCCATATCGGTCACGACAGCGTGATCGGCAACCATTGCATCCTGGTCAACAATACGGCGTTGGCTGGCCATGTGCATGTGGACGACTGGGCGATCCTGTCCGGCTTCACCCTGGTTCACCAATACTGCCATATCGGCGCCCACAGCTTTTCCGGCATGGGTACGGCGATCGGCAAGGATGTTCCGGCCTTTGTCACAGTGTTCGGCAACCCGGCAGAAGCACGCAGCATGAACTTCGAGGGCATGCGTCGTCGTGGTTTCAGCGAAGACGCGATTCACGCCCTGCGTCGAGCCTATAAAGTGGTGTATCGCCAGGGCTTGACTGTCGATCAGGCGCTCGTCGAGTTGGCAGAAGCTGCTGCACAATTTCCCGAAGTCGCGGTATTTCGTGACTCGATCCAGTCTTCGACTCGCGGCATCACCCGTTAATCATGAGCAAACTGCGTATTGCGCTGGTGGCTGGCGAAGCTTCCGGCGACATTCTTGGCGCCGGTTTGATGCGCGCGCTCAAGGCCCAGCATCCTGCCGTTGAATTCATCGGTGTCGGTGGCCCGCTGATGCAGGCCGAAGGGCTGACCTCTTACTTCCCGATGGAGCGCCTGGCGGTCATGGGGCTGGTGGAAGTCCTGGGGCGCTTGCGCGAACTGCTGGCCCGGCGCAAGAAGCTGGTTCAGACCCTGATCGCCGAGAAGCCGGACGTGTTTATCGGCATCGATGCCCCCGACTTCAACCTCAACATCGAACTCCAGTTGCGTCAGGCCGGCATCAAGACCGTGCACTACGTCAGCCCCTCGGTCTGGGCCTGGCGGCAAAAACGCGTGCTGAAGATCCGCGAAGGTTGCGACCTGATGCTGACGCTGTTCCCGTTCGAAGCCAGATTCTATGAAGAGAAGGGCGTGCCGGTGCGGTTCGTCGGGCACTCCCTGGCTGACGCCATTCCGCTGGAGGCTGACCGGGCTGCGGCTCGCGCTGAACTGGGCTTGCCCGAGGGCCCGCTGGTGGCCCTGATGCCGGGCAGTCGTGGCGGCGAAGTCGGGCGCCTGGGAGCCTTGTTCCTCGACGCGGCACAGCGCCTGCGCGCCTTGCGTCCTGGGGTGCGTTTCGTCATGCCTTGCGCGAGCCCCGAGCGACGCACGCAGTTGGAAGAGCTGCTGGCCGGTCGCGACCTGCCGCTGACCCTGCTCAACGGCCAGTCGCATCAGGCGCTGGCGGCTTGCGACGCGGTATTGATCGCTTCTGGCACCGCGACCCTTGAGGCGCTGCTGTACAAGCGCCCGATGGTCGTTGCCTATCGCCTGGCGCCGCTGACCTTCTGGATTCTCAAGCGTATGGTCAAGAGCCCTTATATTTCCCTGCCGAACCTGCTGGCCCAGCGCCTGCTGGTTCCCGAGCTGCTGCAGGACGACGCCACTGCAGAGGCCCTGGCCCAGACCCTGTCGCCCTTGATCGAAGACGGCCAGGAGCAGACCCGCGGGTTTGACGAGATCCATCGTACCTTGCGCCGGGATGCCTCCAACCAGGCGGCTGACGCGGTGTTGAACCTGATTGGCAAACCGGCATGAGTAACGAAAAGATGCAGATGGGACTGGATTTCTCGCTGGTGGCCGATGCCGAAGACCTGGTGGCCGGTGTCGACGAAGTAGGGCGCGGCCCCTTGTGCGGCGCGGTGGTCACGGCTGCGGTCATCCTCGATCCGAGTCGGCCGATTCTCGGCCTGAACGACTCGAAGAAACTCACCGAGGCCCGTCGCGAAAAGCTTTACGACGAAATTTGTGAGAAAGCCCTGAGCTGGTGCATTGCCCGCGCCGAAGTCGAGGAAATCGACGAGTTGAATATCCTGCATGCCACCATGCTGGCCATGCAGCGCGCGGTAGAAGGGCTGAGCGTGACCCCGAAACTGGCGATGATCGACGGTAACCGTTGCCCGAAACTGTCGATGCCTGCCGAAGCCGTGGTCCAGGGCGATAGCAAGGTGCCTGCGATCGCCGCGGCGTCGATTCTGGCCAAGGTCAGCCGGGATCGCGAGATGGCGGCGTTCGAGCTGATCTACCCCGGTTATGGCATCGGCGGACACAAGGGCTATCCGACGCCCGTTCATCTGGAAGCGCTGGCCCGCCTGGGGCCGACGCCGATTCACCGGCGCTCGTTCGCGCCGGTACGCCAAGCCTACGAAGCCCGTGAGAACGTGGGCGAGATTCAGTCCTGAGGCTGATGTTTTAGCGAAGGCCCGGTACAATCCGGGCCTTGTTGTTTTTGCGCTCATTACAGGATCACTATGCCGGCTTCATTCGTTCATCTACGCCTGCACACTGAATATTCCCTGGTTGACGGTCTGGTGCGGATCAAACCGCTGGTCAAGACGTTGGCCGGCATGGGCATGCCCGCCGTGGCGGTTACCGACCAGAACAACATGTGTTCCCTGGTCAAGTTCTACAAGGCGGCCATGGGCACCGGGATCAAGCCGATCTGTGGCGCCGACTTGTGGCTGTCGAACAAGGATCCCGAGAATCCACTGAGCCGCATCAGCCTGCTGGTGATGAATGCCGTGGGCTATCGCAACCTGACCGAGCTGATTTCCCGCGGCTTCATCGATGGCCAGCGTAATGGCCAGATCATCATCGAGCGCGAGTGGGTGGCCGAGGCCGCCGAAGGTCTGATCATGCTCTCGGCCGCGAAAGAGGGTGAGATCGGTATTGCCCTGCTCGCTGGTGACCTGCAAGAAGCGCAAACCCTGGCGCGCGAGTGGATGGCGGTGTTCCCGGATCGTTTCTATCTGGAAGTGCAGCGTACCAACCGTCCCAACGACGAAGAGCAGTTGCACGCGGCGGTGGCCCTGGCGGACAAGATCGGCGCGCCGCTGGTGGCAACCAACGATGTGCGGTTCATCAAGCGCGAAGACTTCGAGGCCCATGAAACCCGGGTCTGCATCGGTGAAGGCCGCGCCCTCGACGACCCGCGCCGTTCGAAGAACTACAGCGACCAACAGTACCTGAAAAGCGCCGAGGAAATGGCCGAGCTGTTCAGCGACCTGCCCGAGGCCCTGGAAAATACGGTCGAGATCGCCAAGCGCTGCAATATCGAAGTGAAGCTGGGCAAGCACTTCTTGCCTGACTATCCGATTCCCGATGGCATGACCATCGATGAGTATTTCCGCAAGGTGTCGTTCGACGGGCTGGAAGAGCGCCTCAGCGTGCTGCTGCCCAAGGACACCACCGAAGACTATGAAGCCAAGCGCCAGGTGTATGTCGACCGGCTGAATTTCGAGCTGAATATCATCATCCAGATGGGGTTCCCCGGTTACTTCCTGATCGTTATGGACTTTATCCAGTGGGCCAAGAGCAACGGTGTGCCGGTAGGTCCCGGCCGGGGGTCGGGTGCCGGTTCCCTGGTGGCCTACGTGCAGAAGATCACCGACCTCGACCCGCTGGCCTACGACCTGCTGTTCGAACGCTTCCTCAACCCGGAACGGGTTTCCATGCCCGACTTCGACGTCGACTTCTGCATGGACGGTCGTGACCGGGTCATCGACTATGTGGCCGAGAAATATGGCCGCAACGCGGTAAGCCAGATCATCACCTTCGGTTCCATGGCCGCCAAGGCGGTGGTGCGGGACGTGGCGCGGGTGCAGGGCAAGTCTTACGGCCTGGCTGATCGTTTGTCGAAGATGATTCCCTTCGAAGTCGGCATGACCCTGGAAAAAGCCTACGAACAGGAAGAAATCCTGCGTGACTTCATCAAGGTCGATGAAGAAGCGGCGGAAATCTGGGAAATGGCGCGCAAGCTCGAGGGCGTGGTGCGTAACGTCGGCAAGCACGCCGGTGGTGTGGTTATTGCGCCGACCAAGCTGACCGACTTCTCGCCGATCTACTGCGACGAAGCCGGTGATGGCCTGGTAACCCAGTTCGACAAGGACGACGTTGAGGCCGCCGGCCTGGTGAAGTTCGACTTCCTCGGCCTGCGGACCCTGACCATCATCAAGTGGGCGATGGAGACCATCAACCGCGAGCAGGTCAAAAAGAACCTGCCCGATGTCAACATCGACTTCATCCCGCTGGACGACAAGAAGACTTACGAGCTGTTGCAGAAGGCCGAGACCACTGCGGTGTTCCAGCTCGAATCCCGAGGCATGAAAGAGCTGATCAAAAAGCTCAAGCCCGACTGTCTGGAAGACCTGATCGCACTGGTAGCGCTGTTCCGTCCTGGTCCGTTGCAATCGGGCATGGTGGACGACTTCATCAACCGTAAGCACGGTCGCGCCGAACTGGCCTATCCGCATCCGGACTACCAGTACGAGGGCCTGCGGCCGGTACTGGCGCCGACCTACGGCATCATCCTGTATCAGGAACAGGTGATGCAGATTGCCCAGGTGATGGCGGGCTACACCCTTGGCGGGGCCGACATGCTGCGTCGTGCCATGGGTAAGAAAAAACCCGAGGAGATGGCCAAGCAACGCGGCGGCTTCATCGAAGGTTGCGCCAACAACAATATCGATGCCGACCTGGCGGGCAACATCTTCGACCTGGTGGAAAAGTTCGCCGGCTACGGTTTCAACAAGTCCCACTCGGCCGCCTACGGCCTGGTGTCCTACCAGACTGCGTGGCTCAAGACGCATCACCCGGCGCCTTTCATGGCCGCGGTACTGTCCGCGGATATGCACAACACCGACAAGGTGGTGGTGCTGATCGAAGAAGTGCGCAGCATGAAGCTGCGCCTCGATGCTCCGGATGTGAACAGTTCCGACTTCAAGTTCACCGTTAATAACGACGGCCGCATCGTCTATGGCCTGGGAGCGATCAAGGGCGTGGGCGAGGGGCCGGTGGAGGCGATCGTCGAGGCTCGTGCCGAAGGTGGTCCGTTCAAGGATCTGTTCGACTTCTGCAGCCGGGTCGACCTCAAGCGCATCAACAAGCGTACCCTCGATGCGTTGATCCGCAGTGGTGCCCTGGACCGCCTGGGGCCCTACTTCCACGACGAAATCAAGGCCTACCAGGCCAACATCGACCGCAACCGCGCGGTGCTGTTGTCGGCCCTGGAGGAAGCAGTCAAGGCGGCCGAGCAGACCGCGCGTACCGCCGACAGTGGCCACGCCGACCTGTTCGGCGGGGTCTTCGTCGAAGAAGATGCGGACGTCTACGCCAATCATCGCAAGGCCAAGGAACTGACCCTCAAGGAGCGCCTGAAAGGGGAGAAAGATACCCTTGGCCTGTACCTGACCGGGCACCCGATCGACGAATACGAAGGTGAGATCCGCCGTTTCGCCCGCCAGCGCATCGTCGACCTGAAGCCGGCGCGCGATACCCAGACCGTCGCGGGCATGATCATTGCCCTGCGGGTCATGAAGAACAAGAAGGGCGACAAGATGGGGTTCATTACCCTTGACGATCGTTCGGGGCGGATCGAGGCTTCGCTGTTCGCCGAGGCCTTCCATTCGGCCCAGTCCCTGCTGCAGACCGACGCGATGGTGGTGGTCGAGGGCGAGGTCAGCAACGACGACTTCTCCGGCGGCCTGCGCCTGCGGGTCAAGCGGGTGATGAGCATGGAAGATGCGCGCACCAATTTGGCGGAAAGCCTGCGCCTGAAGGTGCACACCGAAGCCCTCAAGGGCGATCAGCTACGCTGGCTGGGGGAGTTGTGCAAACGCCATCGCGGCGCTTGCCCGATCTCCATGGAGTACACCAAGGAGGACGCCAAGGCCTTGCTGCAGTTCGGCGAAGCCTGGCGGATCGATCCGGCGGATGCCTTGATTCAAGCCCTGCGTGACCAGTTCGGGCGAGACAACGTCTTCCTCCAATACCGTTGACGGTCTGGCGCCATAAAAGTGCGCCGATCTCGACCCGAATTTTTAATCTCGACCTGAACGCGCCTCTCCCTTAAGGTAGGGTGCGAATAGACAACCGGCCGGCCCAAGCTCTCTTGGACGTCGACCCAAGACGGACGCCTATGAACCCGAATTTTCTTGATTTCGAACAGCCGATCGCCGACCTGCAAGCCAAGATCGAAGAGTTGCGCTTGGTCGGTAATGACAATTCGCTGAATATCGGCGATGAGATCTCCCGCCTGCAAGACAAGAGCAGCACACTGACCGAGGACATCTTCGGCAAGCTGACCAGCTGGCAGATCGCACGCCTGGCGCGTCACCCGCGTCGTCCGTACACCCTGGACTACATCGAGCACATCTTCACCGAGTTCGACGAACTGCATGGCGATCGCCACTTCTCCGACGACGCTGCGATCGTCGGCGGCGTTGCCCGTCTGGACGACCAGCCGGTCATGATCATCGGTCACCAGAAAGGCCGTGAAGTGCGCGAGAAGGTCCGTCGCAACTTCGGTATGCCGCGTCCTGAAGGCTATCGCAAGGCCTGCCGCCTGATGGAAATGGCCGAGCGCTTCAAGATGCCGATCCTGACCTTCATCGACACCCCGGGCGCCTACCCGGGCATCGACGCCGAAGAGCGCAACCAGAGCGAGGCCATTGCCTGGAACCTGCGGGTCATGGCGCGCCTGAAAACCCCCATCATCGCCACCGTGATCGGTGAAGGTGGTTCTGGCGGTGCGCTGGCCATTGGTGTCTGCGATCAGCTGAATATGCTGCAGTACTCCACTTACGCGGTGATCTCGCCGGAAGGCTGCGCCTCGATCCTGTGGAAAACCGCCGAGAAAGCGCCGGATGCCGCCGAAGCCATGGGCATCACCGCCGAGCGCCTGAAAGGCCTGGGCATTGTCGACAAGGTCATTGGCGAGCCACTGGGTGGCGCGCACCGTGATCCGGCCGCCGCTGCCGCGCTGATCCGCACCGAGCTGACTTCCCAGCTGGCGATGCTCAAGAAGATGGATAACGACACCCTGCTGGCGCGTCGTTACGATCGCCTGATGAGCTACGGTCTCTGATAGATCGACGCTCCTTGTAGGGGCGGGCTTGCTCGCGAAATGGGCGCCTCGGCCATTCAGGTCGAGGCTTTTCAGGCACTGCGAGCACGCTCGGTCTCTACTCAGGATCCGCTCCATTCATGAGCCCATTCGATGCAGCCCTCACGCAAAAACTGTTGCAACGCCTCCTGCCCTGGCTGGATCGATCGGCCTGGCGCATCGCATTCTCTGGTGGCCTCGATTCCACCGTCCTGCTGCACCTGCTGGCCCAACTCAGGCAGCGACACAGTCTTCCCCCTTTGACCGCCATACACGTGCATCACGGCCTCCAGACTGCGGCTGACGCCTGGCCGGAGCATTGCCGGGCCCAGTGCGAGGCATTGGCTGTGCCGTTGCAGGTAGTGGCGGTGCAGGTGCAACCAGGAGCCAGTCTCGAGCGCGCGGCGCGGGAAGCGCGTTATGCCGTGTTCGAAGAGATAACCGGCAGCAATGAGTTGCTGCTGACGGCCCAGCACCGCGACGATCAGGCGGAAACCCTGTTGTTCCGACTGCTGCGTGGGGCCGGAGTCAGGGGGCTGTCGGCCATGCCGGCGTCGCGTGCGTTGGGGAAGGGGCATTTGCTGCGGCCTTTGCTCGACGTCTCCCGCGACGAACTGGAGCGCTACGCTCGGGATCACCAGTTGCACTGGATCGACGACCCCTCCAACCAGGACCGGCAGTTCTCCCGCAATTACCTGCGCCATCAGGTATTCCCGTTGCTGACCGCCCGCTGGCCACAAGCTGCCAGCAGCATGGCACGTAGCGCGGCGCATTTGCGCGAGACGCGGGAGTTGCTGGATGAGCTGGCCATTATCGATCTGCAAGAGGCGGTCAAGGGCGTTGAGTTCGAATGGCTGAGGTTGCCGTCCCTGGCGCTGGCGCCTTTGCTCGGCTTGTCGCAGGCGCGTCAACGCAATGCCCTGAGTCACTGGCTGAGCCGCTTCACGCCACTGCCGGACAGCGATCACTGGGCGGGCTGGCAGACGCTGCGCGATGCCGCGGGCGACAGCCGTCCGGTATGGCGGCTGGGGCAGGGCGAGTTGCAGCGGGCGGCAGGGCGCGTCTGGTGGTTGTCGGATAGCTGGCTGCAACCGGTACTGTCTGCACCGAGTTGGGTCGATACCGCTGCGCCTCTGTCGTTGCCGGGTAATGGTCAACTGCAACTCATCGGTGGCGCGCCGCAAGGACCTTTGCAAGTGCGTTACCGTCAGGGGGGCGAGGTGATGCAATTGCCAGGACGCGGCCACCGCGACCTCAAGCGCCTGCTCAACGAGGCAGGTCTGCCAGCCTTCGTCCGTGGCAGATTGCCGCTGCTGTATCGAGGCGAAGAATTGCTCGCGGTGGCGAACCTGCCAGGTCTTGACGCAAATGCCCATGAAGGTTGGCAATTGCATTGGCAACCGCCTTCGAGCGATCAAGGTTTGAGCTGAAAGTCCCTTTCCGGTAGACTACGCTCCCTTCTTGATACAACTTCTGTGGATTCGCCTGAATTGCAGGAGTTGCCGATTACCAAGCAGTCTTTGCTGGGCGATTCCAAAAAATGTGTAGCGAGCAACGTACCGGTGTTTTCTCTTCCGGTCTGTCCCAACGCGGCGGTTTTTTTGAAAGGTGCACTGTGATTAATGCAGGTGATCGGGGGCTTCGGCCTTCCTTCGCTTTCCCCGGCGGCTCGGACCGCTTTAACGCAGACTTCTAGGGTTTTTCATGACGCGCTACATATTCGTCACGGGCGGTGTTGTTTCTTCATTGGGGAAAGGCATTGCCTCGGCTTCATTGGCGGCCATCCTGGAGGCGCGGGGACTTAAGGTCACCATGCTCAAGCTGGACCCGTACATCAACGTCGACCCGGGCACCATGAGCCCGTTCCAGCACGGTGAAGTGTTCGTCACCCACGACGGCGCCGAGACCGACCTCGACCTGGGCCACTACGAGCGGTTCATCCGCACGACCATGACCCAGAACAACAACTTCACCACCGGTCGCGTCTACGAGCACGTGCTGCGCAAAGAGCGCCGTGGTGACTATCTGGGCGCCACCATCCAGGTGATTCCGCACATCACCGACGAGATCAAGCGCCGCATCATCAAGGGCGCCGGCGATGCCGACGTGGCCCTGGTAGAGATCGGCGGCACCGTGGGCGACATCGAGTCGCAACCGTTCCTCGAGGCCATCCGCCAGCTGCGTGTCGAAGTCGGTTCCAAGCGCGCGATGCTGATGCACCTGACCCTGGTTCCGTACATCGCCACCGCTGGCGAGACCAAGACCAAGCCAACCCAACACTCGGTGAAAGAGCTGCGTTCCATCGGCCTGCAGCCTGACGTGCTGATCTGCCGCTCCGACCATCCGGTGGATGTGTCCTCGCGTCGCAAGATCGCGCTGTTCACCAACGTTGAAGAGCGCGCGGTAATCTCCCTGGAAGACGTCGACACCATCTACAAGATCCCGGCTGTGCTGCACGCCCAGGGTCTGGACGATTTCGTCGTCGAGCGTTTCGGCCTGCAATGCAACGGTGCCGATCTGTCCGAGTGGGAAAAGGTGGTCGACGCCAAGCTCAACCCCGAGCACGAAGTCACCATCGCCATGGTCGGCAAGTACATGGAGCTGCTGGACGCCTACAAGTCGCTGATCGAAGCGATGAGTCACGCCGGCATCACCAACCGCACCAAGGTCAACCTGCGTTATATCGATTCCGAAGACATCGAGAACCAGGGCACCGCGCTGCTTGAAGGCGTCGATGCGATCCTGGTGCCAGGCGGCTTCGGTCTGCGTGGCGTGGAAGGCAAGATCACCGCCGTCCAGTACGCTCGCGAAAACAAAGTGCCGTACCTGGGTATCTGCCTGGGCATGCAAGTGGCCGTGATCGAGTTCGCTCGTAATGTCATGGGCTGGAAAGACGCCAACTCCACCGAGTTCGATCGCGCCAGCGGTCACCCGGTCGTCGGCCTGATCACCGAGTGGGCTGATGCCACCGGTGCCGTCGAAACCCGTACCGAAGCCTCCGACCTGGGCGGCACCATGCGTCTCGGCGCTCAGGAATGCCTGCTCGAAGCTGGCTCCAAGGTGCACGATTGCTACGCCAAGGACGTGATCGTCGAGCGTCACCGTCATCGCTACGAAGTGAACAACAACCTGCTGCCGCAGCTGATCGACGCCGGTCTGAAGATTTCCGGTCGTTCCGGCGATGGCGCGCTGGTTGAAGTGGTCGAGGCGCAGGATCATCCATGGTTCGTCGCCTGCCAGTTCCACCCTGAGTTCACCTCGACCCCACGTGACGGCCATCCGCTGTTCAGTGGCTTCGTCAAGGCGGCTTTGGCTCAACACCAGAAGAAGGCGTAACCCCGATGGCACAGAAGATCATCCGCGTCGGCGACATCGAGATTGCCAACGACAAGCCCATGGTGCTGTTCGGCGGCATGAACGTGCTGGAAAGCCGTGACATGGCCATGCAGGTCTGCGAAGAGTACGTGAAGGTCACCGAAAAGCTCGGTATCCCTTACGTGTTCAAGGCCAGTTTCGACAAGGCCAACCGGTCTTCTGTGACCTCTTATCGTGGTCCTGGCCTGGAAGAGGGCATGCGCATCTTCCAGGACATCAAGCAAGCCTTCGGCGTGCCGATCATCACCGACGTCCACGAGCCGCACCAGGCCGCGGTCGTCGCCGAGGTCTGCGACATCATTCAGCTGCCGGCCTTCCTGTCGCGCCAGACCGACCTGGTGGTCGCGATGGCCAAGACCGGTGCGGTGATCAACATCAAGAAAGCCCAGTTCCTTGCGCCCCAGGAAATGAAACACATCCTGAGCAAATGCGAGGAAGCGGGTAACGATCAGTTGATCCTCTGCGAGCGTGGTTCGAGCTTCGGCTACAACAACCTGGTGGTGGACATGCTCGGCTTCGGCATCATGAAGCAGTTCGAATACCCGGTGTTCTTCGATGTGACCCACGCGCTGCAAATGCCCGGCGGTCGTGCCGACTCGGCTGGCGGCCGCCGCGCCCAGGTCACCGACCTGGCCAAGGCCGGCATGAGCCAGTCCCTGGCCGGCCTGTTCCTGGAAGCCCACCCGGACCCGGACAACGCCAAATGCGACGGTCCATGCGCCCTGCGCCTGGACAAGCTCGAACCTTTCCTGGCCCAGCTCAAGGCCCTGGACGAACTGGTTAAGAGTTTTCCGACGGTAGAGACCGCGTAAAACCGATTTCTCCGGTAAAGTACCGCACGATTAATTGCTCAGGCCCACGGGCCTGAGCCTTATCGTCCGCAAGTCTGCCCCCTGTTCCCTGCTTGCCGACGGTAAAGAGATTCCCTTCAGCTGCGTCGTTTTCGTCAACTTTGGAGTGTTTACAACAATGGCAAAAATCGTCGACATCAAAGGTCGTGAAGTTCTCGACTCCCGTGGCAACCCCACCGTCGAAGCGGACGTGCTTCTCGATAACGGCATCATCGGCAGCGCCTGCGCGCCGTCCGGTGCCTCCACCGGCTCGCGTGAAGCGCTGGAGCTGCGTGATGGCGACAAGAGCCGTTACCTGGGCAAGGGCGTACTGAAGGCCGTAGCCAACATCAATGGTCCGATCCGTGACCTGCTGCTGGGTAAAGACCCAAGCGACCAGAAATCCCTCGATCAGGCGATGATCAAGCTGGACGGTACCGACAACAAGGCCACCCTGGGCGCCAACGCGATCCTCGCCGTTTCCCTGGCCGCGGCCAAGGCAGCAGCACAGGACCAGGACCTGCCGCTGTATGCGCACATCGCCAACCTGAACGGTACCCCGGGTGTCTACTCGATGCCGGTGCCGATGATGAACATCATCAACGGTGGCGAGCACGCCGATAACAACGTCGACATCCAGGAATTCATGGTGCAGCCGGTTGGCGCCAAGTCCTTCTCCGAAGGCCTGCGCATGGGCACCGAGATTTTCCATCACCTCAAGGCTGTGCTGAAAGCCCGTGGCCTGAGCACCGCCGTGGGTGATGAAGGTGGTTTCGCGCCGAACCTGGCTTCCAACGAAGACGCTCTGAAAGTGATCTCCGAAGCCGTGGCCAACGCCGGTTACAAGCTGGGCACCGACGTGACCCTGGCTCTGGACTGCGCAGCCAGCGAGTTCTTCGAAGACGGCAAGTACAACCTGTCCGGCGAAGGCCAGGTGTTCACCGCTGAAGGTTTCGCCGACTACCTGAAAGGCCTGACCGAGCGTTACCCGATCATCTCCATCGAAGACGGTCTGGACGAGTCCGACTGGGCTGGCTGGAAGATCCTCACCGACAAGATCGGCGAGAAGACCCAACTGGTGGGCGACGACCTGTTCGTGACCAACACCAAGATCCTGAAAGAAGGCATCGACAAGAAGATCGCCAACTCGATCCTGATCAAGTTCAACCAGATCGGCACCCTGACCGAAACCCTGGAAGCCATCCAGATGGCCAAGGCTGCCGGTTACACCGCAGTGATTTCGCACCGTTCCGGCGAAACCGAAGACTCGACCATTGCCGACCTGGCCGTGGGCACCTCGGCTGGCCAGATCAAGACCGGTTCGTTGTGCCGTTCCGACCGCGTGTCCAAGTACAACCAATTGCTGCGTATCGAAGAGCAATTGAATGGCAAAGCCAAGTACAACGGCCGCAGCGAGTTTCGCGGTTAAGCGGTAGATGGTACAAAGACACCGGATTGGGTCAGAAAAATCGCATCAGCGAGATTTTTGCCACTAATCTGATGCCTTAAGAGCACAAGCCTGGTTCTTCCAGGCTTCGTGCTGTCAGTAGGTTCGAAGTTGTTGGCATGGCTGTCTTTTTTCACTGGATACCCGATATTCGATGCGCAGTCCCAATTGGTTGTTCCTCGTCTTGCTCTTGCTGCTGGCTGGCCTGCAGTACCGCCTCTGGGTGGGGAATGGCAGCTTGGCGCAGGTAACCGACCTGACTCAGCAAATTGCCGATCAGCGCGCTGAAAACGAGCGCTTGCTGGAGCGCAATCGTGTACTCGACGCGGAAGTCATGGAATTGAAGAAAGGCATGGAGACCGTGGAAGAGCGGGCTCGTCATGAACTGGGCATGGTCAAGGAGGGCGAAACCCTCTACCAGTTGGCCCAATGATCCAGTCGTTACCGGCCTTCTGGGCCGTGATTCCTGCCGCGGGCGTCGGTGCCCGCATGGCCGCGGACCGTCCCAAGCAATACTTGCAACTGGGCGGGCGCACTATTCTCGAACACAGCCTCGGCTGTTTCCTCGACCATCCTTGCCTGAAGGGGCTGGTGGTCAGCCTGGCGCTTGATGATCCTTACTGGCCGACCCTGGCCTGTGCCCACGACCCAAGGATCCAGCGGGTCGAAGGTGGTGCGGAGCGTTCCGGATCGGTCCTCAATGCTTTGCTCCATCTGCATGCCCAGGGCGCTGCGGATGAAGACTGGGTGCTGGTTCACGATGCCGCACGGCCGAACCTGTCCCGTGATGACCTGGACAAGCTGCTGAGCGAACTGGCGGATGACCCGGTGGGCGGCCTGCTCGCGGTGCCGGCCCGTGACACCCTGAAGCGGATCGACAAGCACGGACGAGTGCAGGAAACCGTGGACCGCAGCCTGATCTGGCAAGCCTATACGCCGCAGATGTTCCGTCTTGGCGCCTTGCATCGCGCCTTGGCCGACAGCCTGGTGGCGGATGTGGCGATTACCGATGAAGCGTCGGCGATGGAATGGGCCGGCCAGGCGCCACGCCTGATCGAAGGGCGTTCGGACAACCTCAAGGTGACCCGTCCGGAAGACCTGGAGTGGCTGCGCCAGCGTTGGGCCAATCGCCGCTGAGCGTCGCTTTTCGCGGGCCCCTGTAGCCGCTGCCGCAGGCTGCGAACGGCCCGGAACGGGACGCGTTTTTTGTAGTCGTCATGTACTTCAAGCCGATCGACCGCGTTGTCCGCTATGACGGGTATTGCGTAGCCGATCGCAGCCTGCCGCAGCGGCTACGGATCAATCCTTGTACTCCGGCCGTTTGGCCAACCCCTCCTTGAGATAGTCCACCAGCTTGCGCACCTTGGGCGACAGATGCCGTTGTTGCGGATACAGCGCCCACACCGCGGTATTCGGCGGCTGATGCGCCTCGAGCAGGGAAATCAGGCTGCCCTGATGCAAATGCTCCAGCACGTAATAATCCGGTAGCTGGCAGAGGCCAACCCCCTGTAGCGCTGCATCCAGCACGGCCTGCCCGCTGTTGCAGCGCCAGTTGCCTTGCACCCGCTGGGAGAACTCGCGGCCGTCCTGCTCCAGCTGCCAGATGTCCGAGCTGCCGATCAGGCAGTTGTGGCGACTCAATTCCGACAGGCTGTGGGGGCGGCCGTAGCGTTCCAGGTAGGACGGCGAGGCGCAGAGGTACATGCGGCGTGGCGCCAGGCGGGTCGCCACCAGTCGTGAGTCCTGCAGGCGACCGAGGCGAATCGCCAGGTCCAGGCCCTCGTGCACCAGGTCCAGGGGCCGGTTGCTCAGTTCGATATCCACCCGCAGTTGCGGATAAAGCCCCATGAAACTGGTGACCAGCGGCACGATAAACCGCTCGCCGTAGGCCACCGCGCAGGTCATGCGCAGCATGCCCTTGGGTTCGCTGGTCAGGTCGCCGACGGCGCGCAATGCCTCTTCGCGCCCGTCCTGCAGGCGCTGGCAATGCTGTAAGAAAGTTTGCCCGGCCTCGGTCAGGGTCACTCGGCGGGTACTGCGATACAGCAGGCGGGTCTGCAGCCGTTCTTCCAGGCGGACGATCTGCCGGCTGATATGGGAAGACGACACCCCGAGGCGCTCCGCGGCGGCAGTGAACTGGCTGCACTCGGCCACGGCGACGAATTCGTCGATGCCTTCCCAGCGGTTCTCGTTCATGGTGATTATCCCTGTACAGCAATAATGTTTTGCTTTTGTTCGGATTATTCATCGTCAGGCGCTGTTTTACACTCCCTGTCTCGTTTTTATTCGCTGGAGACCCAGGATGATCAAGTCGCGCGCTGCCGTTGCCTTCGAGGCCAAGAAACCCCTTGAGATCGTTGAAGTCGATGTCGCCATGCCCAAGGCCGGCGAAGTGTTGTTGCGGGTCGTCGCTTCCGGCGTGTGCCACACCGACGCCTACACCCTGTCCGGGGCCGACCCGGAAGGTATCTTCCCGTCGATCCTCGGTCACGAAGGCGGCGCCGTGGTCGAGGCCATCGGCGAGGGCGTGACCTCGGTGGCCGTGGGCGATCATGTGATCCCGCTGTACACCCCGGAATGCGGCAAGTGCAAATTCTGCCTGTCGGGCAAGACCAACCTGTGCCAGGCGATCCGCGCCACCCAGGGCAAGGGCCTGATGCCGGACGGCACCACCCGTTTCTCCTATAAAGGCCAGCCGATTTTCCACTACATGGGCACCTCGACCTTTTCCGAGTACACCGTGTTGCCGGAAATCTCGGTGGCCAAGATCCCTAAAGAAGCGCCTCTGGAAAAAGTCTGCCTGCTGGGTTGCGGCGTCACCACCGGGATCGGTGCGGTGATCAATACCGCCAAGGTCAAGGCCGGCGACACCGTGGCAATCTTCGGCCTGGGCGGCATCGGCCTGTCGGCGGTGATCGGTGCCGTAAAAGCCAAGGCTGGCCGGATCATCGCCATCGACATCAACCCGGCCAAGTTCGAGATCGCCAAGCAGTTGGGCGCCACCGATTGCGTGAACCCGAAAGACTTCGACCGGCCGATCCAGGAGGTCATCGTCGACATGACCGACGGCGGCGTGGACTTCTCCTTCGAATGCATCGGCAACGTGCAACTGATGCGTGCCGCACTGGAGTGCTGCCATAAGGGTTGGGGCGAGTCGGTGATCATCGGCGTGGCCGGTGCCGGCCAGGAAATCTCCACCCGTCCGTTCCAGCTGGTTACCGGTCGCGTCTGGCGCGGTTCGGCGTTCGGTGGCGTGCGTGGCCGCTCCGAGTTGCCAAGCTATGTGGAAATGGCCCAGAGCGGCGAAATCCCGTTGGATACCTTCATCACCCACACCATGGGGCTGGAGGACATCAACAAGGCCTTCGACCTGATGCATGAAGGCAAGAGCATCCGTACCGTCATTCATTTCTAAGGAGCAGTGGCAAGCTGCAAGCCGGAAGCTGCAAGAGCGATCACCGCCAACTTGCAGCTTGAAGCTTGAAGCCTGCGGCTGAAATGCCCATGAGTCTGGAAAACCTGTCCTGCCAGAAAAGCTTCGGTGGCTGGCACAAACGCTACAAGCATCATTCCGAGGTGCTGGGCTGCGACATGGTGTTCGCCGTGTACCTGCCGCCGCAGGCGGAGCAGGGCGGCAAGCTGCCGGTGCTGTACTGGTTGTCCGGCCTGACCTGCACCGACGAGAACTTTATGCAAAAGGCCGGTGCCCAGCGTCTGGCCGCCGAGCTGGGGTTGATCATTGTCGCGCCGGATACCAGCCCGCGTGGCCCTGGCGTGCCGGGCGACCCGGATGGCGCCTGGGACTTCGGCCTGGGGGCCGGATTCTATCTGAATGCCACCCAGCAGCCCTGGGCCGAGCATTACCGCATGCATGACTATGTGGTGCAGGAGCTGCCGGCATTGGTCGAGGCGCATTTCCCGGCCTCGGACAAGCGCGGCATCAGCGGGCACTCCATGGGCGGCCACGGTGCTCTGGTCTGCGCGTTGCGCAATCCGGGGCGCTACCAGTCGGTGTCGGCCTTCGCACCGATCAGCAACCCGATGGATTGCCCATGGGGGCAGAAAGCCTTTTCCCGTTACCTGGGCGAAGAGCGCTCCCGTTGGCGCGAATGGGATGCCAGCGTGCTGATCCAGGAAGCCAGCGAAAAGCTGCCGTTGCTGGTGGACCAGGGCGATCGTGACGATTTCCTGGCCAATCAGCTCAAGCCCGAAGTGCTGCAACAGGCGGCGAAAGCCGCCGGTCATCCACTGACGTTGCGCCTGCAACCCGGCTACGACCACAGCTATTTCTTCATCGCCAGCTTCATCGGCGACCACCTGCAGCATCATGCGCGCGCTCTGAGCGGCTAATGTCCGCCAAAGCAGGTAGAATCACGCCCTGACTCAATCAGGGCGTTTTTTTATGCGTATTGGCCACGGCTACGATGTGCACCGTTTCGCTGAAGGCGATTTCATCACTCTGGGCGGCGTGCGTATTGCACACAGCTTCGGGCTGCTCGCCCACTCCGACGGCGACGTGCTGTTGCATGCTCTGAGCGATGCCTTGCTGGGTGCCGCCGCACTGGGCGACATCGGCAAACATTTCCCGGACACCGATCCGCAGTTCAAGGGCGCCGACAGCCGTGCGCTGTTGCGTCATGTCGTCGCACTGATCCATGCCAAGGGCTGGAAGGTCGGCAACGTCGATAACACCATCGTGGCCCAGGCGCCGAAGATGGCTCCCCATATTGAAACGATGCGCGCGCTGATTGCCGCGGATCTGCAAGTCGAGTTGGATCAAGTGAACGTCAAGGCCACCACCACCGAAAAGCTCGGCTTCGTCGGGCGCGAAGAAGGCATCGCCGTGCATTCCGTTGCCTTGTTGCTGCGCGCATGAACGAACTGCAACTGTTGGGCCCGCGGGCCTATGGCGAAGCCCTGGGTAGCGCGGTACTGAAGGCCACCGCCGAAGACTTCCAGGTCGACGAAGTCCTGGACATTCCCCTGACCGGCGAAGGCGAACACCTGTGGTTGTGGGTGGAAAAGCGCGGCCTGAACACCGAAGAAGCGGCGCGGCGGATTGCCAAGGCCGCGGGTGTGCCGTTGCGCACCGTCAGCTATGCCGGCTTGAAGGATCGCCAGGCGCTGACCCGGCAGTGGTTCAGCATCCAACTGCCTGGCAAGGCGGATCCCGATCTGTCGGCGGCTGAAAACGACACGCTGAAGATCCTCAAGCTGACCCGCCACAAGCGCAAGCTGCAACGCGGCGCCCATGCGGCCAACGGCTTTACCCTGCGCCTGACCGAATTGAAGGCAGACAAGGCGGGGATCGAGGAGCGCCTGCAATCGATCGTCAAACACGGCATCCCCAATTATTTCGGCGCCCAGCGTTTTGGTCATAACGGCGGTAACCTGGTCGATGCCCGCGATTGGGCCGCCCGCAAGGCCTTGCCGGAGCAGCGCAATGTACGTTCGCGGCTGCTTTCCACCGCGCGCAGCTATCTGTTCAACCGGGTGCTGGCGGCGCGCGTGGCCGATGGCAGCTGGCAACGGGCCCAGGTCGGCGACCTGCTGGCCTTCACCGACAGCCGCAGTTTTTTCCCGGCCGGCGAAGCCGAATGCAGCGATCCGCGCCTGGCCATCCTCGACTTGCACCCGACCGGTCCGCAGTGGGGCGAAGGCGAATCGCCTGCCGCCGGGGCGACCCAGCTGCTGGAACAGCAGGTGGCTGCCGACGAAGCGGATCTGCGCGATTGGTTGATTAAAGCCGGAATGAGCCACGAACGTCGCATCCTGCGGCTGCCCATTGGCGGGTTGACGTGGCATTATCCCGAGCCTGACATTCTGCAACTGGAATTCGTCCTGCCGGCCGGATGCTTCGCCACCGTATTGGTGCGTGAACTCGTCGATCTGGTGCCGGTGGGGCAGACGGACAGCCCATGCGTATTCTGATTTCTAACGACGATGGTGTAACAGCACCCGGTCTCGCCGCGCTTCATGCTGCGCTGGCGGATTACGCCGAGTGCGTGGTGATTGCCCCGGACCAGGACAAAAGCGGCGCCAGCAGCTCGCTGACGCTGGACAGGCCGTTGCACCCGCACACCTTGAGTAACGGTTTCATCAGTATCAATGGCACCCCCACCGATTGCGTGCACCTGGGCCTCAACGGGCTGCTGGAGCGCGATCCGGACATGGTCGTGTCCGGAATCAACCTCGGGGCGAACCTGGGTGACGACGTGCTGTATTCCGGCACCGTCGCCGCAGCCCTGGAAGGGCGTTTCCTGAACCTGCCGGCGTTTGCCTTTTCGTTTGTTTCGCGTCAGGTGGATAACCTGCCGACGGCTGCCTATTTCGCCCGCAAACTGGTCGAGGCCCACGGGCAGCTGGATCTGCCACCACGTACCGTGCTGAACGTGAACATTCCCAATCTGCCTCTTGATCATATTCGCGGCATTCAGCTGACCCGCCTGGGCCATCGCGCCCGGGCGGCGGCGCCGATGAAGACGGTCGACCCGCGCGGCAAGGCCGGTTATTGGATCGCCGCGGCGGGGGACGCCGAGGACGGTGGCCCGGGTACGGACTTCCACGCCATCATGCAGGGCTATGTCTCGATCACGCCGTTGCAGCTCGATCGCACCTTCAATGATGCCTTCAGAAGTCTTGATGGCTGGCTGGAGGGGCTGCGCTAATGGCTCGCGAACAAGACGATTTGTTGCGTCGCGGTATCGGGATGACTTCCCAGCGTACCCGCGAACGCCTGATCCAGCGTCTTTACGATGAAGGCCTGTCCAACGCCCAGGTACTGGAAGTCATTCGGCGTACACCGCGGCATCTGTTCGTCGACGAGGCCCTGGCGCATCGCGCCTATGAAGACACGGCCCTGCCGATCGGGCACAACCAGACGATCTCGCAGCCTTATATGGTGGCGCGCATGAGCGAGCTGCTGCTGGCGGCTGGCCCGTTGGACAAGGTGCTGGAGATCGGCACCGGGTCGGGTTACCAGACAGCGGTATTGTCGCAACTGGTGGAGCGGGTGTTCTCGGTCGAGCGCATCAAGGTGTTGCAGGATCGGGCCAAGGAGCGTCTGGTCGAGCTGAACCTGCGCAACGTGGTATTCCGCTGGGGCGACGGCTGGGAAGGCTGGCCGGCGCTGGCGCCGTACAACGGGATCATCGTGACGGCGGTCGCCACCGACATCCCCCAGGCCCTGCTGGACCAATTGGCGCCCGGTGGCCGGATGGTGATTCCAGTCGGTGCCGGGGAAGTGCAGCAACTGATGCTGGTCATTCGTGAGGAGCAGGGGTTTTCACGGCAGGTTCTCGGCTCGGTTCGCTTCGTTCCCTTGCTCAACGGGCCATTGGCCTGAGCATTTGTTTGGAACGGGTGAATTCTGCTTGATCGGCTTGGTCTTACAGCTTGATCAATCGGTTAAGTAACCTTGAACCCTGATCGATATGCTGGTGCCTGCCGATTTCGCTTTGCCGGGAATAAAGCGTGGGTGGCCGGTTATACTTGCGACACTTCATGCCTGAGCCAGGCACTAATTATCTTCAACCACCACAAAGGGAGCGGCGGGTGAGTCTCACAGTCATTGCGCAGCGTATGGGTACAACAAGCTTTCAGCGACTGGTGATTGGCCTTGTCTTGAGTTCTCTGTTGGTCGGCTGTTCGAGCAATAAGTCGAGCAGCGCCCGGGTCGTCGATCGCACCAGCGCGGTACCGCAGCGCCCGACGGTGACCACGGGGCAATACACGGTTCGTCGCGGCGACACCCTGTTCTCCATCGCCTTCCGTTATGGCTGGGACTACAAGGCCCTGGCCGCGCGCAACAATATTGCCGAGCCGTATACCATTCACCCGGGGCAGACCATCCGCTTCGACGGCCGCTCGGGTTCGGCCCCGACAGCCGTGGTTACAAAGTCGGCTTCCAGTGCATCTTCTTCAAGTAAAACCACGGTAATTCGTCGTCCGGCAGGGGCCGCGCCAACGATTGCGAGCCAGCCCGCGCCGGCTCCATTACCGCCTGCAGGCCCCGCGCCAAAGGGCTGGGGCTGGCCTGCGAACGGTATTCTGATTGGAAAATTCTCTTCAAACGGTAGTTTGAATAAAGGCATTGATATCGCCGGGGATTTGGGACAGCCTGTTTTAGCTGCGTCTGATGGGACGGTGGTTTACGCCGGGAGTGGCTTAAGGGGCTACGGCGAACTGGTCATCATCAAACACAGCGATACCTACGTCAGTGCTTACGGCCACAGCCGTAGGCTGTTGGTTCGGGAGGGGCAGCAGGTCAAAGTCGGACAGACAATTGCCGAAATGGGATCAACTGGTACAGACCGGGTGAAACTGCACTTTGAGATTCGCCGACAAGGTAAACCTGTAGATCCGCTGCAATTCCTGCCACGTCGTTGATCCGTTACCAAGCCTGTTCCGTCACGTAGAGGGAACAGGTTCCAGCGTTGCCAAGGATAAAGGCGTCGCTTGAGCCTGAGGTCGAACTCACCAAAGGACTATAACAATGGCTCTCAGTAAAGAAGTGCCGGAGTTTGACATCGACGATGAAGTTCTCCTTATGGAGACGGATATCGCCACTGATTCGATGTCGAATGAGGGATCTGCTGTACCTTCAGTTCGTGCCAAATCCAAACACTCCGCTTCATTGAAACAACACAAATACATTGATTACACGCGAGCGCTCGACGCGACGCAGCTGTATCTCAATGAAATCGGCTTTTCCCCATTGCTCTCTCCGGAAGAAGAAGTTCATTTTGCGCGTCTGTCGCAAAGTGGCGATCCGGCCGGGCGCAAGCGCATGATTGAAAGCAACCTGCGTCTGGTGGTGAAAATCGCCCGGCGTTATGTCAATCGTGGGCTTTCGCTGCTGGACCTGATCGAAGAGGGCAACCTCGGTCTGATCCGGGCGGTGGAGAAGTTCGATCCGGAGCGCGGTTTCCGCTTCTCGACCTATGCCACCTGGTGGATCCGTCAAACCATCGAACGGGCAATCATGAACCAGACCCGGACTATCCGGCTGCCGATTCATGTGGTCAAAGAGCTCAACGTCTACCTGCGGGCAGCACGGGAGCTGACACAGAAACTCGACCATGAACCCTCCCCTGAAGAAATCGCCAACCTGCTGGAGAAACCGGTAGGTGAGGTCAAGCGCATGCTGGGCTTGAACGAGCGGGTTTCTTCAGTCGACGTCTCGCTGGGTCCGGATTCGGATAAAACCCTGCTGGACACCCTCACCGACGATCGTCCTACCGATCCGTGCGAGCTGCTGCAGGATGACGACCTGTCGCAAAGCATCGATCAGTGGCTTTCCGAATTGACCGACAAGCAGCGTGAAGTGGTAGTTCGCCGCTTCGGCTTGCGCGGCCACGAGAGCAGCACCCTGGAAGATGTGGGCCTGGAGATCGGGCTTACCCGAGAGCGGGTACGCCAGATCCAGGTCGAAGGTCTCAAGCGTCTGCGTGAGATCCTCGAGAAGAACGGCCTCTCCAGCGAGTCGCTGTTCCAGTAACGGCACGAGCAATCCTGCCGTGAAAAGCCCCGACACGTTCGGGGCTTTTTATTGGGTAATCGATAGGAGTCAGATGAAATATGCAGGCGCATGTTCAATAGCTGAACGAGCATGTAAGTAAAGGCTGACTCTTTCGTAAGTGTTCGGTTTTTATGCGGTATGAAAGTTGTCTGTTTGATCTGAGGTTTTTAGTTATCTTGTTGATTAATAACAATTTATTTTAATTATTAGAGCGGTGTTCGACACGTTTTCTACCTGTCAGTGCCATTGCTCTGTCATGGAAACTCTCTAATATCAGCCCTGTGTCGACGGATAGACACAGCCATCAAGGATGATGGTCAGGACATCGCAGGACGCGATTCATCAGGACGATGAAAAGGAACACAGGGACTAGGGAAAAAAGGTGGGCGGGTCATACCGCCCCTTTTTTTGCCTGCGCAAAAGTGAATCCGGAACAGCAAAAAGGCCCGCAACGGGCCTTTTTGGGGAACGCGAGGTAATCAGCGTTCGAGATCTTTGATCTTGCCTTTGACGCCATCCCACTCTTCGGCATCGGGCAGGGAATCTTTCTTTTCAGTGATGTTGGGCCAGATCTCGGCCAGCTCAACGTTCAACTGAATGAATTCCTGCATCTCTTCTGGAACTTCGTCCTCGGAGAAGATCGCTACAGCGGGGCATTCAGGCTCGCACAGCGCGCAATCAATGCACTCATCCGGGTGAATCACCAGGAAGTTCGGGCCTTCGTAAAAGCAGTCCACCGGACAGACTTCTACGCAGTCGGTGTACTTGCACTTGATGCAGTTGTCGGTGACGACGAAGGTCATTTCTAATTCTCTCCTCAGGCGGCGGCAGCGGAGCCCCTTCAGGACGGGGTCGCCAGGTTCGGGAGCGATAGTCTGCGGACCAGGCTAATAGTCCGCAGCATCCCAAACCGCGCGAGATTCTAACAGCTTGAAAGCATCAGCGTTAGATGCGTGTCTTCAATGTATAGAGCATTTCCAGTGCCTTGCGCGGGGTCATGTCGTCCAGATCGAGCTTGGCCAAGTCATCGAGTACCGGGTGCGGCAGGCTGGCGAACATGTCGCTTTGCTGCGGGACTGAAGGCTTGCCCGCTACCGGAGACGGCGCTTCATGGGGCAGGCTGGTGGTCTCCAGGCGACTCAGGTGCTCGCGGGCACGGACGATGACATCGCTCGGAACCCCCGCCAGCTGGGCCACGGCCAGGCCATAGCTCTGGCTGGCAGGACCTGGCAGCACGTGGTGCAGGAACACGATGCGTTCGTTGTGCTCGGTGGCATTGAGGTGCACGTTGGCCACCAGCGGTTCATTTTCCGGCAGGACAGTGAGCTCGAAGTAGTGGGTGGCGAACAGGGTGTACGCCCGCAGCTGGGCGAGACGTTCTGCCGCAGCCCAGGCGAGGGACAGACCATCGAAGGTACTGGTGCCGCGACCCACTTCGTCCATCAGCACCAGGCTGCGCTCGGTAGCGTTATGCAGGATGTTGGCGGTTTCGCTCATTTCCACCATGAAGGTGGAACGGCCGCCGGCCAGGTCATCGCTGGAGCCGATCCGGGTAAAGATCCGGTCCACCAGGGACAGCTCGCAGCTCGCTGCCGGCACGAAGCTGCCGATGTGGGCCAGCAGCACGATCAGCGCGGTTTGCCGCATATAAGTGGACTTACCACCCATGTTCGGGCCGGTGATCACCAACATCCGGGTCTGATCGTCGAGGCTCAGGTCGTTGGCCACGAACGGCGTGGTCAGGACCTGCTCGACCACCGGGTGGCGACCCTGGGTGATGCGCATGCACGGCTCGCTGACGAAGCGCGGGCAATTGAGGTCGAGATTCAGCGCTCGCTCGGCCAGGTTGCTCAGCACGTCCAGCTCAGCCAGCGCCCCCGCGGTGTCCTGCAACGGCGGCAGGTGACCGATCAGGGTCTCCAGCAAGGCTTCGTAGAGCATCTTCTCGCGGGCCAGGGCGCGGCTCTTGGCGGATAGCGCCTTATCCTCGAAGGCCTTGAGCTCCGGAGTGATGAAGCGTTCGGCGCCCTTGAGGGTCTGGCGCCGGATGTAGTCCGCCGGGGCCTGTTCCGCCTGTTTGCTTGGCAATTCGATGAAGTAGCCGTGAATCCGGTTGTAGCCGACTTTCAGGTTGGCCAGGCCGGTACGGGCCTTTTCCCGGGCTTCCAGGTCGATAAGGAACTGGCCGGCGTTTTCGCTCAGCGATTGCAGCTCGTCCAGCTCGGCGTCGTAACCGGTCTTCAGCACGCCGCCATCGCGGATCACCGCCGGCGGGTTGTCGATGATGGCTTTCTCCAGCAGCGCGGCCAGTTCCGGGTAAGTGCTGGTGGTCACAGCCAGTTGGCTCAGGTGCTCGGCCTCGAGTTCGGTCATCGCCACTTGCAGTTCCGGCAGCACCGCCAGGGCATCGCGCAGGCGCGCCAGGTCGCGGGGGCGGGCGTTGCGCAGGCCGATACGGGCGAGGATCCGCTCGATGTCGCCGATCTCCTTGAGCTGCGGTTGCAGCCTTTCGAAACGGTAACCGTCCAGCAGGCAGCCAATCGAAGTCTGTCGCGCCTGCAAGACTTTCAAGTCACGCAGCGGGCGGTTCAGCCAGCGGGTCAGCAGGCGGCTGCCCATGGCGGTCTGGCAACGGTCGACCACCGATTGCAGGGTGTTGTCGCGGCCGCCGGCGAGGTTGGTGTCCAGCTCCAGGTTGCGCCGGCTGGCGCCGTCGAGCACCACAGTGTCGTCCAGGCGCTCGTGACGCAGGCTGCGCAGGTGGGGCAGGGCGGTGCGCTGGGTTTCCTTGGCATAGCTCAGCAGGCAGCCGGCGGCGCCGATGGCCAGGGTCAGGTTCTCGCAGCCGAAACCCTTGAGGTCCTGGGTGGAGAACTGCTGGCACAGGCTCTTGTGGGCCGAGTCGCGTTCGAAGTCCCAGGGCGCGCGACGGCGCACGCCACGGCGTTTTTCCGCCGGCAGGCCTTGCGGCCAGTCGTCCGGGATCAGCAGTTCCACCGGGTTGATGCGTTCCAGCTCGGCCAGCAGGTTTTCCCAGCCCTTGATTTCCAGGACCGTGAAATTGCCGCTGGTGATGTCCAGCACCGCAAGGCCGAACAGGCGCTCGTCGCCCAGCACCGCCGCGATCAGGTTATCCCGGCGTTCGTCGAGCAGGGCCTCGTCGCTGACGGTCCCCGGGGTGATGATCCGCACCACCTGGCGCTCCACCGGGCCCTTGCTGGTGGCCGGGTCGCCGACTTGTTCGCAGATCACCACCGACTCGCCGAGCTTTACCAGCTTGGCCAGGTAACCTTCGGCGGCGTGATAAGGAATCCCGCACATCGGAATCGCCTGGCCAGCCGACTGCCCGCGCGCGGTCAGAGTGATGTCCAGCAACTTGGCAGCCTTCTTCGCGTCTTCATAGAAGATTTCGTAGAAGTCACCCATGCGATAGAACATCAGCTGGTCAGGGTGCTGGTTCTTGAGGCGCCAGTACTGCTGCATCATCGGCGTGTGGGAGGACAGATCGGTGAGCGCTTTATTCATCGGGTCGTCAGGTTGATTCGTTGAAAGGGTGGGCAAAAGCAGAGGGCATGGGCCCGGCTTTTTCGCGATGGGCGCAAGGTTACCATGGGCGGTCCGACCTTCGCAGGGATGAACCCAGCAGGATTTCGGGTGTTTTATGCATGAATATGCATTTTAGCATTTGCCGTCGGCGAAAATAACCCGCAATATGCGCATTATGCAAAAGCGCAACGTTTCTACCGTCTTAAGAGAGCTGCTCGATCGCGATGGCATTTCCCCCACGGAACTCCATCGGCGTACCGGTGTGCCTCAATCCACCCTTTCGCGGATCCTCAGCGGCAAGATTGTCGATCCTTCGGACAAACACATCTCGCGGATCGCCGAGTACTTCCAGGTGAGCACTGATCAACTGCGCGGACGCGCGGCTGTCGCTCCTGCCCGGTCGGCCGATCCGCATTCGGAACTCAAGGACATAAGTCTGTGGGACGACGATACCCCCGTCGATGACGACGAGGTGTCGGTCCCCTTTCTTCGCGAGGTTGAATTGGCTGCGGGATCAGGAAGATTCGTCATTGAGGAAAGCGAGCGCTCCAGCCTGCGCTTCGGCAAGCGCAGCCTGCGGCACAATGGCGTGCAGTTCGACCAGGCCAAATGCGTGACGGTCCGCGGCAACAGCATGCTGCCGGTGCTGCGCGACGGCGCCACGGTGGGGGTCAATGCCGGCAAGTGCGGTATCGGCGACATCATCGACGGCGACCTGTATGCCATCAACCACAACGGCCAACTGCGGGTGAAGCAGCTCTATCGCCTGCCTTCCGGTATTCGCCTGCGTAGCTTCAACCGCGACGAACACCCGGATGAGGACTACAGCTTCCAGGAAATGCAGGAAGAGCAGATCGTCATCCTCGGCCACGTCTTCTGGTGGGGCATGTACGCCCGTTAACCGCAGCCCATAACGCCAAAGCCCGCCATCGAGCGGGCTTTTTTGTGCCCGAGGAAAACCCTCCACGCCTTTATTTATGCGGCGATCATGCGTAGGTGCATTTGTTGTGCATAAATAAATGCATTTATGCATTGACTGTATATGCATGCATGCATATTATTCGTTCCAAGCCGCCCGACAGCGGTGAGCAACACCGCTCTTTAGTGGCAAAAGCAAAGGCAGCGATGAACCGGCCTCGACGGTTCAGAGGGTTGGCAACTGACCCGGGTGTGCAGCGTAAAGCACCGTGAACAGTTATCCGGCGGGCAGGGACCGCGGTCGGAGGAACAATTTGAATGGACTCGTACCGCGCCAGTAGCGCCGAAAAGTCAGTTTCCTTTTCGTTTAGCCACTTAAAGGAAAGCGAAGGACCGCATTACTGAAAAGCCCGGGCGACCGGGCTTTTTGGAATGCCTACCTACCGTGGGCCATGCCGGGATATGCACCGTTGATACACAAGCCAATTGATTACCGGGCCAGCGCATTGGCCTTTTCCACTCAGGAGGAGTGACATGACAAACGAGCAACAAGCGTTGCTGGACATGCCCATCTGGCTTGTCATCGTCCTTGCCCTGGTGGGTGGGGTGTCCGGCGAAATGTGGCGCGCCGACAAGGAGGGCGCCCGCGGCTGGTTGCTGCTGCGGCGCCTGGCCCTGCGCTCCGGGGCCTGCGTGATCTGCGGGGTCTCGACCATCATGCTGCTGTACGCCGCCGGCGTATCGATCTGGACCGCCGGCGCCTTCGGTTGCCTGACCGCCATGGCAGGCGCCGATGTGGCCATCGGGCTCTACGAGCGCTGGGCGGCCAAGCGGCTCGGTGTGTGTGAGGTGCCGCCCAAGGATCCCCGCTCGGACGCCTGAACAACCGCCGCAAACATTCGTTCATTCATTAAGTCGACCCCGCCACCTTATCCACGTGGGTATCTACCCGCCTGACGCAGGACGCGTACTCGTATTGAGCGGCGCTCAATCAACCCTCCCGGCCGGGAGGTGCCCGATACGGTCCAGCGCCTTACACCCATCCGTTTCAAAGAGAGGCAAAACCATGATCCCAATCGACTACAACAGCTACCGCACCCTCGCGCCCTACAACAAGCGGGTGCGTTTCCTGGTGCTGCATTACACGGCCCTGAACTTCGAGGCGTCGGTCAAGGCGTTGACCACCGGTGCGGCGAGTGCCCATTACCTGATCCCGGCGCTGCAGGATCCGACGTATCAGGCCGCGGGTTTCCAGGAGCAACGAATTTTCAACCTGGTGGCCGAAGAAGACCGCGCCTGGCATGCCGGTGTCAGTGACTGGGCCGGTCGCAGCGGCTTGAACGACACTTCCATCGGCATCGAGATCGTCAACGAGGCCACCGACGTCAATGGCGTCTTCACCTTCCCGGATTACGAACGCTCCCAGGTCGAGGCGCTCAAGCAACTGGCCCTGAATATTCTCCAGCGTTATCCGGACCTGTCGCCGAAAAACGTGGTGGGCCACTCCGATATCGCGGTGGGCCGCAAATCCGATCCGGGCCCCAAGCTGCCCTGGAAAGAGCTCTACAAAGCCGGCATTGGCGCCTGGTACGACGAGCCGACCAAGAAGAAATATGTCCAGCAATTCCGCGCCGCGGGACTGCCCGAGCGTGCCGAAGTGCTCAAGGCCTTCGCCACCTATGGCTATGGCGTGCCGGCTCAGGCAACGGACGACTTCTTCCAGTCGCTGGTGCGGGCGTTCCAGATGCACTTCAGGCCGAAGAACTACACCGGGAAACTGGACGTGGAAACCTGCGCGATCCTGTATGCGCTGAACGAGAAGTACGCCTGATTCGATCAGGGTGAACCGCTCGCAGGGCAGGGGGCTCCATCGAAGGTGATGCCGGACCTCAGCGAAGTCTCGTGAGCCATCCGTTGCATCACCCATTCCGTTCCTGACGTCGCTCGTCGACCTGGCGATCAAGAATCCTGCCCAAACCGGCATTCGCTGTTCCTCTATCTCGCGCGACATCCGCAGCGCTCCTGCGCAACTTCAACCCCTGATATCTGAACAGAAGGCCTCTCTATGCCTGTAGTCATCGACAAGCCGTCGCAGCTGTTTTTCGCCATTGCCGAGACCCTGCGAGGGGCGGGCCTTGGCCTCAAGGTTGGCAGTCACCAGGACTTCGATGGTCTGCTCGACCCGGCCTGGGTGCTGATTGCGATCGAGCGCGATGCCCCGGGCATGCGCAGCCAGGAAGGGCGTATCGCCCATGCCCTGACAGTCTCGCTGCAAGTTGTGGCGGCCGTGGGGGCCGAGCGGTCCGGGTTCGAGCCCTGTGATCTGGCCAGCGCGCTGAAGGATCTGGCCACGGATAACCGCTGGGGATTACCGGCAGCGCAGTGCGACCTGCCGATGAACCTCGAGGGCCTGCCTTCGACCCTGATTCGCGGCGAGCAGCAGCACGCGGCCTGGACGCTGTCGTTCACCCAGACGCTGTACCTCGGGCAGCCCTTGCTGGACGACCCGACCGGCATACCGAAGTTCGCCCGCACCTGGGAAGTCTCGAACATCGACGACCCCGACCAATACCAAGCACTGGAGGGCTGAGCCATGTTTGACGAGCTGCTGCGCATGCAGCTGGGCCCGATCATCGAGCGGCTGGCCGAGATGGAAACCGAACTCGATGACTTGCACCGGCGGGCGGAAAACCACTGCCGTATCGGTGTGTGCCAGGCGGTCGATGCGGCCAGCAACACCTGCCGGGTCAGCCACGGAGAGCTGCTGACCCCGGCGATCCGCTTCTTCAACCCCAGCGCCGGCGCGCAAAGCGAATCGCGCATTCCCTCCGTGGGCGAGCAGTGCCTGCTGTTCAACTACGGTGGCGGCGACGGCGGCGCGCAGTCGGTGGCGCTGTTCGGCCTCAACTGCGACCGCTTTCCACCGGTGTCGACCCTGGCCGCGCTGACCCGCCGCCAATACGCCGATGGCACCCAAAGCAGTTATGACGATGCCGGCCATGTCTTGAGCTGGAGCAATGGCCCGACCGCGCTCACCGCTTCCCGCGAGGCGGTCGAGTTGAGCATCGGGCCCGCCCGGCTGGCGATGAGGCCCGAGGCGATCGAGCTGCGGCTGGGCGCGGTCGGCATCTTGCTCGACAGCGCCGGCATCCACTTCAGCGGCCCCCTGGTGGAACACCAGGGCCGCGTTATCAGCCCTTGATTAAGAGGCTTCCCATGATTGGAGTCGATAGAAACACCGGCGCCGCGGTCGATGACTGGCTGCAGTTCGTGCAGCGCGCGACCCGCGCCCTGACCACGCCGCTGGGCACGCGGCAGAAGCGCCCGTTGTACGGCTCGCTGATTCCCGACCTGCTGGGCCAGAACCTCGGCGATGACTTGCTGATCCTCGCCCAGAGCCATGCGGCGCAGGCGTTCTACAACGAGCAGAACGGTATCGGCGATTTCGAGCCGCAGGTCATAGTCGCCAGCCGGCGCGGCGCCGGGTTGCTGTTGCGTTTCGCCGGCACCTGGAAAAACCGCCAACAGACGTTCGAGGTCGTGACATGAGCATGCTGATACCCGGTGAACACCAGTTGGCCGAGCCGGCCATTGTCACAGTCGAAGAGTTCGAGCCACTGCTCGCCGAGTTCAAGACCTTCGTCGTCGATTACGTGGCCCAGCGTTCCCCCGCCAATGCGCAGAAACTGCAGGCCAGCCTGGCCAACGAAAGCGAGCTGCTGACCCTGGCACTGGAGGCCTTCTGTCTGCGCCTGCAAACCCATGAGCGTAAGTACAACGCCCGCATCAAGCAGATGCTGGCCTGGTGGGCCACCGGTAGCAATCTCGATGCACGGCTGGCGGACATGGGCCTGGAGCGGCAGTTGCTCGACCCGGGCGATCCGGCGGCCTTTCCGCCGGTCCCCGCGGTCTATGAAAGCGACCAGGATGCGCGCCTGCGCTACTACCTGGCGCCCCACGCGCCGGCCGCCGGTTCGCGCATGCAGTACCGCCGCGAAGTCTTCACCCTCGGCGAGCGGCCGACAGTGAAGGTGGACTCCACCGAGGCGGGCGTGGTGACCGTCACCTACACCTTCGACCCGGACGGTTTCGCCGCTCAGGTCAAGGATGGCAACGGGCGCCGTACCGCACCGGGCGAAGTCCAGGTCACCGTGCTCTCGCGGGAAGGCGACGGCACCCCGTCCGAGGACCTGCTCGAAGGCGTGCGCAAACACTTTGCGCGACCGGACGTGAAGCCGGAAACGGATCGGGTGACGGTGCAGGCGGCACAGATCAAACCCTACAAGATCCGCGTGGTGGCCAAGATCAACCCGGGGCCCGATTCCGGACTGACCCAGCTCGCCACGCAGCAGCAATTGCAGGCGTACGCCGACAGCTGCCATCGCCTGGAAGGGCGGGTGGATCCGAGCTGGATCGATTACACGCTGCATGCCGCGGGTGCGGTGCAGTTGGAGATTCTCGAACCCTTGGCGCCGATCGTCACGACGGCCTTCCAGGCGCCGTACTGCACGGATGTCGAGGTTGAGGTGCTCACGCTATGAAGGACGAAGCCGTTCACCCGAGTCTCCTGCCGGTCAACAGCTCGCCTCTGGAGCGAGCGCTCGACCTCGGGTTTGCCCGCTTGCTCGAACGTGTCGCGCCGCCGTTTCCGGAGCTGATGAGTCCCGCCGAAACGCCGGTGGAGTTCTTGCCCTATCTCGCGGCTGATCGGGGTGTCGGCGAGTGGCGCTCCGAAGCGCCCGAGGCCGAAAAACGCTTGACGGTCGAACTGGCCTGGCCCACCGCGCGCCAGGCCGGTACACGCAAGGCGCTGGAAAATGCCGCCAAGGGTTTGCAACTGATACCCGAGGTTCGCGCCTGGTATGAGCAGACCCCAGCGGGGGCGCCTTACAGCTTTTCGGTCAGGGCCTTCACCGAGCAGCCCTACAGCGAAGAGATCGACGCGCGCCTCGATCGGCGCCTGGCGGATGCCAAAAGTGAACGCGACACCTTGGCGGTATCCGTGGGCCTGAGCGCATTCGGTTCCCACTCCATCGCGGCGGCGACCGTCTGCGGCGAGTTGACCACCATCTATCCGATCGTCGTCGAGGGGCTCGAAGCCTCGGGCCAGGCCTTTATGGCCGCCGGGCTGTACAGCGTCGAAACATCCACTATTTATCCTCAGGGGTCCTAAATGGCCGACTATTACACCCTGCTTACCAATGCGGGGATCGCCTACGAAACTGCCTGCAAGGCAGCAGGCGTACCGATCAATCTGTCGCAGATTTCCGTCGGTGACGGCGGTGGCGCGGTTTACAACCCGGCGGCGACCGCCACCGCACTCAAGCGCGAAGTCTGGCGCGGTCCGCTCAATGCCCTGTTCCAGGACGAGAAAAACCCCAGCTGGCTGCTGGCCGAAGTGACTATCCCGCCTGAGGTCGGCGGCTGGTATGTACGCGAGGCCGGGCTGTGGACCGATACAGGAATCCTTTACGCCATCGTCAAGTATCCGGAGTCGTTCAAACCGGTGCTGGCGACTTCGGGTTCGGGGAAAGAGTTCTATATCCGCTCGATTTTCGAGACCAGTAATGCGTCGTTGGTCACGCTGCTGATCGACGATACGGTGGTAAAAGCCACGCGCGCCTGGGTGGCGGGTTATGTCGCCGATGAGTTGGCCAAGCTCGACAGTAAACAATCGGTGCGGGCAGCTACTGCGGCCAATATCGTGTTAAGCGGTGCTCAAGCGATCGATGGCGTAGCCGTGGTTGCCGGGGACCGTGTGCTGGTGAAGGCGCAATCGCTAGCCAAGGACAATGGCATTTATGTTGTTGCCAACGGTGCCTGGACTCGTTCGAAGGACGCTGATGCAAGCGTCAAGGTTACGTCTGGGCTAATCGTTTCCGTCGAGGAAGGAACCTTGTTGGCGGACACTATCTGGCAACTGGTTACAGACGGCTCCATCGTTCTGGACACCACGGCCCTGACCTTCCAGAACATCACCAAAGGATTTGCGCCGCTCAACTCACCGGTGCTGACCAACCCAACGGCGAATACCGCGCCGCAGTTCGACAATTCAAAGGCACTCGCCACTACGGAATTCGTTGCGCGTGCGCTCGGAAGCTTCAGAGGCGGTACTGGTATTTCAGCAAGCCGGACATTGACTGGCGATGATCTCGGTAAGCGTTTGGAGCTGGCCGCCGGTGTCACGGTGGCATTGCCTGCAACTTCGTCCGTACCTGATGGGGCTGCTATGTTGATATCGGCAGGGCCGCAGTCCACAAGCTCAAGGGTGACTGTTGCCGCGGGGGATCAACTGGCAATGAACAACCTGGCTGTGACAGTTCCTTACACGCTGTCGCCTGGTGGGGACTTCATTGCGATACGAGAGGCGAATGTGTGGCGCTGCCACTCCGGCAGTGAAACTCTGCGAACGTCTGCGCTCTTTGCTGCTTCGCTGGTGACAAGCGGCTACCAAAAGTTACCGACTGGGATGATTCTTCAATGGGGAAGGGTTAGTGGTAATGCCCAAGTGATTGCTATGACTTTCCCTGTTTCCTTTCCTAACGCATGTGTTGCTATTTCAAGTGCGGTTCTTAATGTTGGCCAGCAGAATGCTCCGTATACATTAACTGTGTCGAATCTTTCAAAAACAGGGTTTTCCGCACTTAGGTCTTATAATTCTAATTTCCCTGGATCAACTACGCAGGCAGGTGGGTACGCGGTAGAGGATTGCACTTATATGGCTATTGGTTTTTAAAGGAGGGGGCATGTTTTATTCAGCAAATAATAATGGTTTTTATAGTCGGGAAACTCATGGTGATCATATTCCGGATGACTCTATTGAAATAACGGATAAGCAATATGAGGAGTTGCTCGACGGACAGAATACTGGCAAGAAAATTTCATCGGGAGAAGGTGGCCATCCGGTTCTGCTTGATCCGGCTCCGCAATCTCCTGAGTTTTTTGCAGGAGTCGAGCGGGCATGGCGTGGCGGGCAGCTTACGGCTACTGATGGTGTTATTTCGCGTCACCGTGACGAGCTGGAGGAGGGGCCTACTACCTTGACTCCTGCGCAGTACGCTGAGCTTCAGGCGTACCGCCGTGCGCTTCGCAATTGGCCAGAAGCTGATGAGTTTCCACTGATTGATCGACGTCCTGCTGCGCCCGATTGGCTGGCTGAACAGCTCCAATAAACGCCCCGCATCGACGGGGCGTTTTCTTATCCGCAAAGCAACACACAACACCCAACAGCCCCACTCCACCTGGGGCTTTTTCGTATCTGGAGAGACTGAAATGGCTAACCGCCAAACCTACACCGTCCTCGTGCCGTTCCCCACCGGCGGCGGCCACTGGTCGAAGGTCGATCAACAGCTCGACCTGCTCGACGTCGAGGCCAGTGCCTTGCGTGCCGCCGGTCGCCTGGAACTGACCAGCGCCCTCGCGGCGCGCCAACCGGCCGAACCGGCCACCCCATCCACCGCGGCCAAAAAGGCCGCTGCCAAGAAGGCTGAATAACCATGGCTGAGGTTCTGAACTTCGAGCACAACGGCATTACCGTCAATGCCACCGAATCCCCCGAGGCCATGGGTGGCCTGGGTGACAACGTCATCGGTCTGGTCGGCACCGCGCCGAAGGCCGACCCGCTGATTCCGCGCAATGCGCCGTTCCGCATCAACAGCTTCACCACCCAGGCCCTGCTGGACCCGACCGGCGCTGAGTCGGGCACCCTGTTCCAGGCGGTGTACCAGATCCTCAAAGTGGTCAAGGTCCCGGTCTATGTGGTGATCGTCGAAGAGGGCGCGACCCCGGCCGACACCGTCAACAACGTGATCGGCGGCGTCGATGCCACCACCGGCCGCAAGCTCGGCCTGGCTGCCCTGGGCAGTGTCCCGGAAGACCTGACCATCATCGGCGCGCCGGGCTTCACCGGTACCAAGGCGGTGGCCGGTGAGTTCGCTGCCTTCGGCAAGCGCATCAAGGCCCGTGTGGTGCTCGACGGCAAGGACGCCTCGGTCGCCGACCAGGTGACTTACAGCAAGGAGCTGGGCGGCGCGGACCTGGGTTTCGATCGCTGCCTGGTGGTGCACAACATGCCAGCCGTGTACTCCAAGGCGGCGAAGAAAAACGTGTTCCTGGCGCCGTCGAGCCTGGCCATCGCCGCGCTGGCCAAGGTCAAGCAGTGGGAGAGCCCGGGCAACCAGGTGACCTTCGCCGAAGACGTATCGCGGACCGTGGAATACAACATCCTCGACACCTCGACCGAGGGCGACCTGCTCAACCGCTACGGCGTCAGCTACTACGCCCGCACCGTGCTCGGCGGCTTCTCGCTGCTGGGTAACCGCTCCATCACCGGCAAGTTCATCAGCTATGTCGGCCTGGAAGACGCCATCAGCCGCAAGCTGGTCAAGGCCGGGCAGAAAGCCATGGCCAAGAACCTGACCAAGTCCTTCATGGACCAGGAGGTCAAGCGCATCAACGACTGGCTGCAGACCCTGGTCGCCGACGAAACCATCCCGGGCGGCAGCGTGTACCTGCACCCCGAGCTGAACAGCGTCGAGAAGTACAAGAACGGTACCTGGTACGTGGTCATCGACTACGGCCGCTACGCGCCGAACGAGCACATGGTGTATCAGCTCAACGCCCGCGATGAAATCATCGAGCAGTTCCTGGAGGATGTTCTCTAATGTTTACCAACCGCGTAAGACAGGCCATCGCGGCCACCCTGCAAGGCCTGCCGTTGTCGGCGACCGTGGAAGAGTTCACCCCGCCGAAGATCGAATTCGACATGGAAGAGATGCGCGGCGGGCGCTTCATCGGCGAAGAAATGGCCAAGGGCGGTAAGGCGCTTAACGCCAAGCTGACCCTCCAGGGCGTAGGCCCGGAAATCATGCTCGCCCTCGGCGTGAGCGTGGGCGACGACATTCTGTTGAATGTGCGTGAAGCCGGCCAGGACCAGGACGGCAATACTTACTTCACCTACCACACGGTCGGCGGCAAGTTGAAATCCCTGGAAGAGACGATGCTGAAAATGGGTGAAAAGCCCAAGACCAATCTGGAACTCAGCTGCCGTACCTACAACCGCCTGGAAAACGGCGTGCCGGTGATCGATATCGACGTGCGTACCCAGAAGTTCATGCTCAATGGTGTCGACATCCTCGGTGATGCGCGCCGCGCTGTGTTGATGCCGTAACCCGCGACACTTCCCCTTTGTAGGCGCGAGCCGGCTCGCGATGACGGCCTGACAGCCCGCATCGCAAGCGCTGTTCATCTCCTGTCGCGAGCCCGCTCGCTCCTACCTTTCACATAGGAATTCATTCATGTCCTGGACGCCTCCGATCCATGTCCTGCTGTGCCCGATCACCGCCGACGATGAGTCGCAGATCGCGCAGATTCAGCTCAAGCCATTGTTCTACGCCGTGCAGAAAGAAGCGCTGGCCCGCGCCGGCGACGATGAGGACGATCAGTTCTTCGAGCTGGCGAAACTGGCCACCGGCCTGTCGGTGAAAGAGTTGGATCAGCTCAAGCGACCGGATTACGTGAGCATTGCGCAGTACGTTCACGAGATGTCGACCCGTCCGACCGCCCACTTTCTCAAACAGGCCGAGGGCGAGATCAACGAGGACAACCCGGACCAGGTGCAACTGCTGTTGCCGCTGGCCGTGGCAGGCCAGGACGTGACCTTGCTGACCCTGGAAATGCCGGCGCTGCGGGCGACCAAAGCGATGAAAAAACTCAAGACGGCCAAGGAACGCGCCGAGTTCATCACCGCCCACTGCACCGGCCTGATGATTCCCGATCTTGCCCAGCTGACGGTGCCTGACTGGACCCAGCTGCAGGTACGCATCGACGATTTTTTAAACAAACCGGCGGCCTTCTTTCGGAGCGCGACATCGAAGTGATACTCGATGTGGTGCCGCTCATTTACTCGGTGAGTGAAGCGGAAATCCTGGAGTGGGACGCCGGCAAGGCATTGCGCCGCTACGACATCGCGATCACTCGCCTTGGCGTGAAACAGGAGTAGAGCGGGATGGCGGACGATAAGTTTTCGCTCAAGTACACCGCCGTCAAGGAAGGCTGGTTGACGTTCGGTGACATCAGGTCGGTCGACCTGAACACGCCCGTCGCGAGCATCGCGCCGTCGGGTGGATTGGCAGCCCAGCCCAAGGATCGGCTACCCGGTCTTGACCGGGCACTGGATACCCTCAGCGCCGATATCGGGTTGCTGGTGACTAGCCTCGACGCCCTGAACCTGACGCTGTCGTCGCAACGTCTGCGGCAGGCGATTACGGCTACCCAGGCTGGCGGTGCCAAGGGCGAGGCAGGCCAGCAAAAAAGTACGGGCAAGGCAGGCGGCGGCATCGAGCCGCCGGACCTGCTCAAGCCTGCGATCAGCATGGACTCGGCGATGGCCGACCTGGGGCGCCTGGTCGATTTCCAGGGGCGCGATCGCGAAACAATGGCCGTGGAAAACCAGCGGATGGCTGCGCTTCCACAGATTGCCGCCGGGGGAACCAAGGCGGTCGATCTGGTAAGGATCGAATACACGGCGGCCAAGGCGGGGATCGGTAGCGATCAAGGCTCGGGCGAAGCCAGGCAAAAGGCGTTGCTGGCCTTTGCCGATGCTGCCGCAATCACCGCGACGGCATTCAAGATATCGGGCACGGATGCCGGGGAGATGATGGCCGGCTGGCGCACATCGATGAAGCTCAACGCCGGCCAGGCCATGGATCTGGCGGATGCGACCAATCACCTGGGTAAAGCCCCCGGTGACGCCGAGGCGGCTGATATCGGGGCCATCCTCCAGCGTCATGGTGGTGCGGCGACCTCGGTTGGCCTGGCGCCGGTGCAGGCCGCGGCGCTCACGGCGGCATTGCTCAACAGCGATACGTCCAAGACCGATGCCGGCGGTGTGCTCAAGAATATCGTCACGACCCTGGGTAAGGGCGATCAGGCAACGGCGACTCAGCAAGCGGCCTGGAAGGCGCTGGGACTGGACCCGGCGAAAGTGGCCGGGGGCTTGCGCGAGGATGCCGGGGGAACTGTGGCATCGGTGCTGCAGGCTCTGAACAGGCAGCCCGCCGAGAAGCGGTCGACGCTGGCCACGGCATTGTTTGCCGAGGGCGATCAGGCGGTGCTGCGTCTGGCACAGAATCTCGATGACGTTAAGCAAACCTTCTCCCGGGTAGCCGGCTCGGATCCAGATGTCCCCTCGGAGTCGAATTACCACGGCTCGGCACGGGAGTCGGCGCTGGCGCAGTCAAAGACCCAGAAAACCACCTGGGACACCTTCGAGGCACGCACCGAGCGACTGTCCACTGCCGCGGGCAACGCGTTGGCACCGGTAGTCGACAGTACGCTTACTCCTCTTGGCGAGTTGGTGGATGGCCTCAGCGAACTGGCCGAAACCTTTCCCAAGGTCACAGCCGCCATCGTGCTGCTCGGCGCGGCGCTGGCGCCATTGATCGGCAAGCAGGCCAAGGCGGTGGTGGACGAGGTGTTCAACCGCGGCGCCAAACGCATCCTTGACGGTGCAGGCGCTCGCCAGCCCGGCGCTCCAGGTTCTTCGGGCGGTCCCAGTGCTCCGAGTTCCCCGAGCGGTCCGAGCATAGATGTTCCCCAGGAACAACGTTCCAAAGGCAAGGCCGCAAAGAGGGCCGCTAAAAAGGCTGCCCAGAAAGCGCTGAACGCCACGGCTGCTGTTCCAGGTGCAGGTTCGTCCTTTGCTTTTGGTCTGTCCGGGTCGCAGGCCTCGGTTCGTTCCTTGAGCCGCAGGGCTCCAGGGCCGGCGAAGTACCTCGGCGCCGCGGTGGATGTCGCCGAAGGCCTAGTGACCGGCGATACCCAGATGCTCGCTTCTGGCCTGGGAACCGCCGGTGGCGGCTGGGCGGGGGCTTCCGCAGGGGCTGCCCTCGGCGGGGCGATCGGCAGTGTCGTGCCCATCATCGGAACGGCTCTCGGTGCGGCCGTCGGTGGACTGTTCGGCGGCTATTATGGCGGTGACTACGGCGCCAGCCTGGGCGACAAGCTCGGTGCCCTGGTCGATCGCCTCAGCTCGCCGGAGCAGGTCAAGAACGACCTGGTGGGCGGCCAGCTGGCGAACCCGGCGGGTGCCGGTCAGGCAGTCAACCCGCCGATCACCTTCGCTCCGGTCATTCAGATCAGCGGGCCCGATCAAGCCAGCTCCCAGCATATTGCCGACCTCGTGCTGCAACAGCTCAGGGCGCAGTTCATACCCTTGATGATGACCGACCCACTCGCGGTAAGACGCGGTGCCGCCCTGAGCGATGGAGGTGTTTGATGCGACAGCAAATGGTGCTGGGCAGTTTTATTTTCGGCCAGTCGCGGGGGTTCGCTTACAGCTCCCTGGTGCGCAAGTCGGGTGGTGGTTGGGTGAGCCTGGAGATTCTCACCAGCAAGCCTAAATCCAGCCAGACCGGTCAGGGCCTGCAAGGGCTGACAATCAGTGGCAAGTCCATGCGTGCGATCGCCATGACGCGGCTCGATGAGTTGCGTGCCTTGCAGGCGTTGCGGGTGCCGCTGCCGCTGGTCGATGGCATCGGCCGTAACTGGGGCCTGTGGCGAATCGACAGTGTGTCCGAGAGCCAAAGCTACGTGATCGATGACGGCACGGCGATGGTCAACGACTGGGTCATAGAACTGACGGAGTTCATCAATGCGTAAGGTCAGAAGCATTGCCGGCGATTCGGTGAACCTGTTGCTCTACCGTGAGTTCGGACGCAGCGATGATGCCGCCGAGGAAGCGCTCTGGCGTCTCAACCCAGGGCTGGCCGAGCATGGGCCGGTGCTGCCGGCGGGGCTCTGGGTGAAACTACCCGAGCTGGAGACCCGGCCGGTACTCGCTACGCCGGTATCGGCCTGGGATTAAGGAGGGCGACATGGCACTTGGATTTACGCCGTCGGTAGAGATCTACGGCGCCAACGCGGCGCTGCTCAATGAGCGTCTGGTGCAATGGCAGCACATCGACGCGGCCGGAATCGAATCCGATCAACTGACCCTGACCCTCGATACCGAAGGGCTCGACGGGTTGCCCAGCTTGGGCGGCCGCATCGGCTTGCGGGTCGGTTACCTGGAGTCGGGCATGGTGGACAAGGGGCAATTCATCATTGCCCGGCGCACCCCCTTCCTGTACCCCATGCGCCTGGTGCTGGTGGCCACCGCCGCGCCGTTCAAGGAGAGCGACGAGACGGGTTTCAGGCGCCGCCGATCCGCCAGCTACGGGCCGATCACCCTCGGCGCGCTGTTTCGTCAACTGGTCACCCGCCACGGGTTTTCGCCGCGGGTGGCGCCGGAGCTCGATGGGGTACAAATCGCTCATGTCGATCAGTCCAACGAAACCGACATGAGTTTTCTGACGCGTCTGGCCAGGGCCTACGGCGCGGTGACCAAGCCGGTGAACGGCCTGTATGTGCTGGCTCGCAGCGGTCAAGTCAAGTCCCTGTCGGGACAAACGCTGCCGGATGTGCGCTTGTCGGTGACCCGGGATAACCGCCCGGGGGATTCGGCCTTCATCTCGGCCAAGGTCGATGAGGAAAGCCGCTCGAAATTCCAGGGTTGTCAAAGCACCTGGTGGGACAGCGCCGCCGCCAAGGAGCGAGTGGTGCAGGTTGGTAGCGCACCCTTCAAGAAGTTGAGCCAGCGTCGGGCCAGCGAGCAGGAAGCCCAGGCCGCGGCCATCAGCGAGATGCGCAGGCAGGAGCGTGAGGCGCGCAATATCCAGATCGAATGCCCTGGCAACCCGGCGTTGTCGGCCGAGGGGCTGGTCCTGCTCGACGATACCTGGCCCGGCTTCATGCGGGGACGCTGGTCGATCAAGAAGGTGACCTCCAGCGGCGCCCGCACCAAGGGCTATCGCTGCACCCTCTCGGCCAAATGCCTGGAGCCCCAGCCGGACTGAGTATGCCCGGCCCAACGGCGGCCTGATCTCCCTGGCCGTCCGCAACCTTTCCCTCTGTCAGCCCCTGATAAAGCTCAAGCCTATGTGGGGGAGGGGAGCGTTCGCCTTTTGCGCATCCGCCAATGGCTGTCGGGTGGCCCCCAGGTTTCTTATCTCATTCGATTCTGGAGCTTCTTGATGAAGATCACTCCGATCCTCACGCAACTGCGCGATCACTGCCCCGGCCTGGCCAATCAGGTGGCTGTCGGCGTCGATCTCGCGCTGCTGCAAAGCAATACCGCGTTGCCCACCCCCAGTGCCCATGTGACGCCGATCGCCGATCTGGCCAGCCCGAGCACCGGGCAGAACGTTACCCGCCAGGCCATCCGCGACCGCTTGGCGATCACCCTGGTGCTGGACGCCAGCGACGGCCGGCAGGCCCTGGAGCAACTCGAAAGCCTGCGTGCCGAGTTGTGGCGGGCGCTGGTGGGGTTCAAGCCGGGTGCGGACTACAACCCGATCGAATACGACGGGGGCGAGCTGGTTTCGCTCAGCGCCACGCGGTTGTTCTATCAGCTGCGCTTTTTCGCCGAGTTCCAGCTGGGACGCAACCTGGCCAGCCAGCCGGCGGAAACCTGGCGCGAGCGTGAACTGGACGGCCTGCCGTCCTTTACCGGGGTCACGGTGCGGGTCGATGCCATCGATCCGGCGGACCCCAACCTGCAACACCCGGGGCCCGACGGGCGCCTGGAACTGACTTTCTCTGGAGACGTAACGCAATGAGCAAACGCATCACTGTGCTGCCGGCCGCGGGCCGCGCCGTGCCGGACCCCGAAGCCGGCGACCTGCTGCCGCTGGAAGGCCGTGAAGTCGACGACAACGCCTGGTGGCGCCGGCGTCTGGCCGATGGCGATATCACCCTCAAGGCCGCGAAGGCGGCCAAACCACAAGGAGCCAAATAATGGCGATCGGATTCAGCAATATTCCGGCGGACATTCGTGTGCCGCTGTTCTACGCCGAGATGGACAATTCGGCGGCCAATAGCGCTTCTTCGGCGATGCGCCGACTGATCGTGGCCCAGGTCAACGACAGCGTCGCGCCGGCCGAAACCGGCAAGCTGGTGCTGGTGTCCAGCGCCGCGCTGGCCAAGAGCATCGGCGGTCAGGGCTCGATGCTCGCTTCCATGTACGAGACCTGGCGCAAGACCGACCCGGTCGGTGAGATCTGGTGCCTGCCGCTGCACAACGTCGAAGGCAGCGTGGCCAAGGCCGAGCTGAAGTTCACCGGCACCGCCAGCGCCAGCGGCGTGCTCAACCTGTATGTCGGTGGTGTGCGGGTTCAGGCCGCCATCGTCAATGCCGCCACCGCGGCTCAGGCCGCCAGCGCGCTGGCGCTGAAAATCAATGCCGCCGCCGACCTGCCGGTGAGCGCCGCGGCGGTCGAGGGCACCCTGACCCTGACCGCCAAATGGACTGGCGACAGCGCGAACGACATCAGCCTGCAGCTCAACCGCCTGGGCAAGAGCAATGGCGAAGAAACCCCGGCTGGCTTGAGCGTGACGGTCGGAAAAATGGCCGGCGGCGCCGGCGTGCCGGATCAGGTTGCCGCACTGGCGGCCCTGGGCGATGAACCTTTCGAGTTCATCTGCATGCCGTGGACCGACACCGCGACCCTCAACGCCTGGCAAGCCGTCATGGATGACAGCACCGGTCGCTGGTCCTGGGCCAAGCAACTGTTCGGTCACGTCTACAGCGCCAAGCGCGGCACCGTCGGCACCCTGGTGGCGGCAGGGCAAGCACGCAACGACCAGCACATCACCATCCAGGCCCTGGAGCCGGGCGTACCGCAGCCGTTCTGGGTGCAGGCCGCGGCACTGGCCGCGCGCACCTCGGTGTTCATCTCCGCCGATGCCAGCCGTCCGACCCAGAGCGGCAGCCTGCCGGGTGTCGATCCGGCGCCGGCCAGCGAGCGTTTCACCCTGACCGAGCGTCAATCGCTGCTCAGCTACGGCATCGCCACCGCCTACTACGAAGGCGGCTATGTACGCATCCAGCGCTCGATCACCACCTACCAGAAGAACGCCTACGGCCAGGCCGACAACTCCTACCTGGACAGCGAAACCATGCACCAGTCGGCCTTTATCGTGCGCCGCCTGCAAAGCGTGATCACCAGCAAGTACGGGCGCCACAAACTGGCCGCCGACGGTACCCGCTTCGGCGCCGGCCAGCCGATCGTGACCCCGAGCACCATTCGCGGCGAGCTGATCGCCCAGTACGCCAAGCTCGAACTGGAAGGCCACGTGGAGAACGCCGAGCTGTTCGCCGAGCACCTGATCGTCGAGCGCGACAGCCAGGACCCGAGCCGGGTCAACGTGCTGTTCCCGCCGGACTACATCAACGGCCTGCGAGTGTTCGCGCTGCTCAACCAATTCCGTCTGCAGTACGACGCGGCGGCTTAAGCCGAGCCTCTTTCACTGCGCTTTTCCAGCCCGCCTAGTGCGGGCTCATTTTTTGGGAGAAACACCATGGGTCAACTGATTGCGGGCACCTGCTACGTCAAAGTGGACGGCGCTCAACTGACCATCAACGGCGGCTGCGAAGCGCCGCTGATGTCCGTGAAACGGGAAACCATCGTGCCGGGCTTCTACAAGGAAACCGACATTGCCCCGTCCTTCAAGGTCACGGCGCTGCACACCCCGGACTTCCCGCTCAAGCAGCTGGTGGCCGGTTCCGACATGACCGTCACTTGCGAGTTCAGCAACGGCAAGGTCTATGTCCTGGCCGGCGCCTACCTGGTGGAAGAGCCGGTCTCCAAGGGTGACGACGCGAGCATCGAACTGAAGTTCGAAGGCATCAAGGGGACCTGGCAATGAGCGATAGCGTAAAGCTGCGTGTGGCCATCGAAGCCCACGGCGAACCGCTGACCGAACTGACCCTGCGCCGCCCGACGGTGCAGGAAGTGCGGGCGATCAAGGCGCTGCCGTACAAGATCGACAAGAGCGAAGAAGTCAGCCTCGACATGGATGTCGCGGCCAAGTACATCGCGGTCTGTGCCGGCATCCCTCCGTCCTCGGTCAACCAGCTCGACCTGGCCGACCTCAACGCCCTGAGCTGGGCGGTCGCGAGTTTTTTCATGAGTGCGGCATCGGAGCCATCAGCGACCTGATCGCGGTTGCCTATGACCTGGCCTGGTTCTGGAAGGTTGACCCCGAACAGATGATGGCCAGGCCACTGGATGTGCTCCGGGAGTCCCTGGAGCACGCGCAACGGATCAATGCGATGCAGCAGGTGCAGTGATGGCGAACATCAATCAAAGCTTGAATCAGACGAGCATCAAACAGCGCCTGAGCGTGACCAATGTGCAGACCACGGTGAACATGCTGGTGGTCATGCAAGGCATGCAGAAACTGGACGCCGAACTGGGCGAGGTGCGTTCGAAAGTCAGCCGCTTCAAGAAAAGCATCGAAGACAGCGGCCTGGGCGGGCTGGATTTTTCCGGCCTGATCAAGGGCGGTGGCCTGGCCGCGCCTTTCGTGGCGGGGGTCAATTCCGCCATCGAATTCGAGAACCAGGCGGCGCGAGCCAAGCTGGTGGCGCAGGGCATCGAACCGCCCAAGGATGTGCTGGGCGAGACGGGCACTAACCTGAAGGCGTTCAGCGACAGCGTCGACGACATCTCGCAAAAGTTCGGCAGCGCGCTGCTGCCGGCGGTCAACTCGGTAGTGACCGCCGTGCAACCGCTGCTGGGCTTTGTGGCCAAGGTCATTGAAAGCAACCCGCAGCTGGTCCAGGGCCTCGCCGCCGGCGCCTTGGCTTTCACCGCGATCCGCGGCGCCATGACCCTGGCCTCGTCCGCCGTGACCCTGTTCAGCAGCGGCCTGCTGGCCTCGCCCATCGGCCTGATCGCCCTGGGGATCGCGGTGGCGGCGGGCCTGATCGTGGCCAACTGGGAGCCGCTGTCGGCGTTTTTTGTCACCCTCTGGGCGGGCATCAAGGACGCCGCCGTGCAACTGATGGCGGGGTTGAAGACGGTCTTCGGCTGGACCCCGCTGGGGATGGTGATCGCCAATTGGGGATCGATCACCGGCTTTTTTGCCGGCCTCTGGGAACAGCTCAAGGCGATGGCCGCGTCCGTGGTCGATTTCTTCAAGCAGGTGTTTTCCTGGACGCCGCTGGGGCTGGTGATTGAAAACTGGACGCCCCTGAGCGGCCTGTTTTCCGCGTTGTGGGCGTTGCTCAAGGCGTTGTCCGTTCCGGCGATGGACTTCCTCAAAGGCCTGTTCGCCTGGACGCCGCTGGGGATGGTGATCAACAACTGGGGAGCAATCAGCGGTTTCTTCGCCTCGCTCTGGGCCGGCCTGCAAGGTCCGGCGCAGCGGGTCAAGGCCTTCTTCATCGGGCTGTTCGACAGCTCGCCGCTGGGGATGGTGATCAACAACTGGGGAGCAATCAGCGGTTTCTTCGCCTCGCTCTGGGCCGGCCTGCAAGGTCCGGCGCAGCGGGTCAAGGCCTTCTTCATCGGGCTGTTCGACAGCTCGCCACTGGGGCTGGTGATCAATAACTGGGGCACGATCGGCACCTACTTCGACGCCATCTGGGCAACCCTGAAAAGCGCGGCGCAGGTCATCAAGGACTTTTTTGTCAGCCTGTTCGAGTGGTCGCCCGTGGGGCAGATCATTGCCAACTGGCAGCCCATCAGCGATGTGTTCGCGGCCCTCTGGGAGGTGTTGAAAGCCCTGGCGGCGTCGGCCATCGAATTCATGCGTGGCCTGTTCGAGTGGTCGCCCCTGGGGCAGATCATCAAGAACTGGGAGCCGATCACCGAGTGGTTCAGTGGCCTGTGGCAACGGCTGCAGGCGGTGATCGCACCGATCAGGGAGCTGTTCGACGGTGGTTTCGCCGGTTTCGTCGCCCGCGTCACCGGCAAGGTGGAAAACCTCACCGAGGCGCAGCGGCAAACCAATGCCGAAGGCAAAGGCGCGCTGGCGCCGACGTTCTTCGGTGGCGGCCAGCCGGCGCCGGGTTCTTCGGCGCTTTCCGCCGGCCTGCCGCAAAGCTCCACCTCGCTGCTGCAGCAGAGCGCGGCCAACAACCGCACACAATTGCAGGGCGGGCTGACGGTGAGCTTCGAAAACGCCCCGGCGGGCCTGCGTACCAGTGCGCCGCAAATCAACCAACCCGGCGTGGCGTTGTCGTCGCGTGTCGGCTACCGCTCACTTTCGCTAGGAGGTTCCAATGAGCTGGCGTGATCGTTTGTTGCCGGCGTCGTTTCGTGGCGTCGGGTTCTGGGTCGACCAGGCGAAAACCCCGGTCGGCCATAAGGGCCAGTTGCACGAGTACCCGCAGCGTGACTTGCCGTTCTACGAGAGCCTGGGGCAGCAGGCGCGGACCCACGACCTGACGGCGTTCATCGTCGGCGCCGATTGCCTGGAGCAGCGCGACAAGCTGCTCAAGGCGCTGGAGGAGGGCAGCGGTGAACTGGTGCACCCGTGGCTGGGGCGCCTGCAGGTCAAGGTCGGCGAATGCGAGATGACCCAGAGCCGCCAGGACGGCGGCCTGGTGACCTTCACCCTGAAGTTCTACCCCGACCAGCCGTTGCAGTTCCCCAGCGCCACGGTCAACACCCGCCAGCTGTTGCTGGTGTCGGCCGACAGCCTTATCGGCTCGGCGGTACGCCGCTTCGAGGAGGCCATGACCCTGGTCAAGGCCGCGCGCATCGGCATCGCCGACCTGCGCAACAGCCTCAAGGAGGTCTACCAGACCATCGAGCAGGAGCTCAAGCCGCTGATCGACACCTACCGCGATCTCAACCTGCTGGTGCGGGCGATCAAGGACCTGCCCAAGGAAGTGAGCGCCGAGTTCAAGGGCTTGCTGGGGGACATCAAGGACCTCAAGGACTATGCGCGCAACGGTTACCGCGGCGTGCTGGCCAATGTCTCGCAGCAGGTCGAGGCGGTGAAGAAGATCGACACGCCGAAACTCACCACCGGCAAGGACACCACCGCCGCGGCGCAAGCCATGGCGGACCTGGTGCAGGACGCCGTGCTGGTGCGGATTGCCCAGGCCGTGGCCTCGCTGCCGGTGGCAACCCCGGCGGTCAAGCTGAGCGGCACGCCGCCTTTGGCCAAGCAGGCGATCCAGCCGGTGACCCGTGCGGAAGTGCCAGTGGCCGATGAGGTGCTGGCGCTGCGCAACGCGATCAACGAGGCGATCTGGCAGGCCGCGGAAAAAGCCGACGCCCTGCATTACGAGGTGCTCAACGGCCTGCGCCAGCTGGTCTACGGCCACCTCACCGCGGTGGCTTCGTCCGGCGTGCGGCTGGTGGTCAAGAACCCGATGCAGAGCCTGCCGACGGTGGTGCTTGCCTATCGGCTGTTTGGCGATGCCACCCGGGCGGCCGAAGTGCAGCAGCGCAACGGCGTGGCCCATCCCGGCTTCCTGCCGCCGACCAACGTCAAAGTGGCGGGGGAGTGAGCCATGGGCAACTTCGATAACCGGGTGCTGTTGACGGTGGACGGCCAGGATTACGGCGGCTGGAAAAGCGTGGAAATCAGCGCCGACCTGGAGCGGCAGTTTCGCACCTTCAAGCTCGACGTGACCTGGCAATGGCCGGGGCAGACCCTGGACCAGCGCATCCGTCCCGGCGCCAAGTGCCAGGTGCGGATCGGCGCCGAGCTGTTGCTCAGCGGCCATGTGTTCAAGGCGCCGATCAGCTATGACGGTCGGCAGATCGGCTTGAGCATCGAGGGCAGTTCCCTGACCCAGGACCTGGTGGATTGCGCGGCGATCAACCAGCCCGGCCAATGGCGCGAGCAGAGCCTGCTGAAAATCGTCCAGGCCCTGGCCGCGTCCTACGGCGTCGGGGTGGTCAGCGAGATCGCGGAAACCACGCGGCTGAGCAGCCACAGCATCGTGCCTGGGGAAACCGTGTTCCAGTCCATCGACCGCCTGCTGACCTTGTTCCGGGTGTTCTCCACCGACGATGCCGAAGGCCGGGTGCTGTTGGCCCGGCCGGGCAGCGGCGGGCGCGCGGTGGATGTGCTGGAGTTGGGCAAGAACATTCTCTCGGCCAGCGCGCCGATGGACTTCAGCCAAGTGTTTTCCGAGTACCGGGTGATCGGCCAGCACAAGGGCAACGACCAGAAAAGCGGCGCCGCGGTCAGCGAAGTGTCGGGCGTGGCCAGCGACGGCACGGCCAAGCGCAAGCGGGTCACGGTGATCAACGAACCGGCCCAGCTGACCCAGGAGCTGGCCCAGCAAAGGGCCGACTGGGAAAGCGCCATTCGCACCGGCAAGGCCCTGACCAGCACCTACAAGGTGCAGGGCTGGCGCCAGAGCAACGGCGAGCTGTGGCGCCACAACACCCTGGTCCGGGTGATCGACCCGGTGCTGGGTTTCGACCAGGACCTGCTGATTTCCAAGGTCACCTACTCGCTCTCCGAGCAGGGCTCGATCACCACCCTGCAGGTGGCGCCGCCCCATACCTTCGACGCCAGTCCGATGCCGCCGAAAGCCTAAAACCCCCCGGTAGTGTAGGAGCGAGCTTGCTCGCGATGGGGGCGACACGGTGTGCCTGTAAGGCCGCTATCGCGAGCAAGCTCGCTCCTGCACAAGGGGCAAGGAAAAAACCATGAGCCTACTGACACGCCTGTTGGCGCGCGGCACCGTCGTGCTCGCCAACTCGGCCAACAAACTGCAATCGCTGCAAATGCGCCTGACCGCCGGCGAAGTGAACGACGACATGGAGCACTTCGAACCCTACGGCTTCACCAGCAACCCGCTGGCCGGCGCCGAAGGCATCGCCACCTTTCTCGGCGGCGATCGCTCCCATGCCATCGTGCTGGTGGTCGCCGACCGCCGTTTTCGCCTCAAGGCCCTGGCCCCCGGCGAAGTGGCGATCTACACCGACGAGGGCGACAAGATTCATTTCAAGCGTGGGCGGATCATCGACATCGAGACCGCCACCCTCAATATCCGCGCCAGCAGCGCGGTGCATATCGACACCCCGACCCTGACCCAGACCGGCAAGATCGTCTCCCAGGGCGACCAGGTCGCTGGCGGCATCAGCCAGATCAAGCACGTGCATGGCGGCGTGCAGTCGGGTAGCGGGCAGACCGGCGCGCCGGCGGGAGGCCAATGATGTTTATCAGCCAAGACCTGCACCGCGCACTGACCCGTTCCGTGCTGATCAGCCTGTTCACCTGGCGTCGCGCGGCGGACGACGACCCGCTGGACGACGAGGAGCGTTTCGGCTGGTGGGGCGACAGCTTTCCCACCGTGGCCGACGACCGCATCGGCTCGCGTCTGTGGCTGCTGCGGCGGGTCAAGCTGACCCGCCAGACCCAGCTCGACGCCGAGTTCTATGCCCGCGAAGCCCTGCAATGGCTGATCGACGATGGCCATTGCAGCGCGGTCGAGATCATCAGCGAACGTCTCGACGACCAGCGCCTGAACCTGCGCACGACGCTGGTCCTGGCCAACGGTGAACGCCTGGACATCAACCCCGATAACAGTTGGCAGGTGACCTATGCCCTTTGATACCCCTTCGCTGCCGGTGCTGATCAAGCGCACCCAAAGCGACCTGGCCAGCGATGCGCTGCGCCAGTCCGATGCGCAAGTGCTGGCCCGCGCCCTCGGTGGCGCCGCCTATGGCCTTTACGGCTACCTGGACTGGATCGCCGATCAGATCCTGCCGGACAAGGCCGACGAGTCGACCCTGGAACGCATCGCCGCGCTGCGCCTCAACCAGCCGCGCAAGGCCGCCCAGGCGGCCAGCGGTTCGGTGAGCTTCACGGCGGCGGCAGGCGCGGTGCTGGACGTCGATACCTTGCTGCAGGCCAGTGACGGCCGCACCTATAAAGTCACCGCCGCCCGCACCACCAGCGCCGGCAGCAACAGCACTACCGTCCAGGCCCTCGACGCCGGCACCCTGGGCAATGCCGAGGCCGGCCTGAACCTGATCCCGGTGCAACCGATCCAGGGCATCGGCAACAGCTTCACCGTGCTCGCTCCCGGCCTGAGCGGCGGCGTCGCCGCGGAAAGCCTGGAATCGCTGCGTGCCCGGGTGATCCGCTCCTACCGCATCATCCCCCACGGCGGCTCGGCCCAGGACTATGAGACCTGGGCGCTGGAGTGCCCGGGGATTACCCGGGCGTGGTGTCGTGGCAGCTACCTGGGGCCAGGCACCGTGGGCCTGTTCGTGATGCGCGACGACGATGCGCAACCGATCCCGAATGCCGAGCAACTGGCGGAGGTAAAGACCTACATCGAACCCTTGCGTCCGGTGACGGCCGAGTTGCATGTGCTGGCGCCGCAGCAGTCGCCCGTGACCTACAGCCTGCGCTTGTCGCCGGACACCAGCGCGGTGCGCGCGGCGGTCGAGGCCCAGTTGCGCGACCTGCACAACCGCGAGGCCGGCCTGGGCGACACCTTGTTGATCAGCCATATCCGCGAGGCCATCAGCAGTGCCGCCGGCGAGAACGATCACCGGCTCAGCGCGCCGGCCGCGGATGTTCCCGCCGCCAGTAACCAGTTGCTGACGTTCGGAGGTTGCGTATGGCTGGAGTAAGAACCGCCGCGCAATACCAGAGCCAGCTGCGCAGCCTGCTGCCCAGCGGCCCGGCCTGGGACCCGGAGCGGGTGCCGGAGCTTGAGGAGGTGCTGGAAGGCGTGTCCCAGGAACTGGCCCGCCTCGACGCCCGCGCCGCCGACCTGCTCAACGAAATGGACCCGGCGGGCGCCAGCGAGCTGGTACCGGATTGGGAGCGGGTGATGAACCTGCCCGACCCCTGCCTGGGTGCGACCCCACTGTTCGACGACCGCCGCCTGGCCGTGCGCCGGCGGCTGCTGGCTGTCGGCAGCCAGGCGCTCGCCTACTACGTCGAGATCGCCCGCAGCCAGGGTTATCCGAACGCCACCATCACCGAGCACGAAGCCCCCCGCATGGGCCGCGCGCGGTTTGGTGAAGCGCATTTCGGCACCTGGCAGGCGCAATTCATGTGGACGCTCAATACCGGTGGACGACTGCTCCTGGGCCGCCGCTTTGGCGCGAGTTACTGGGGCGAACGTTTCGGCATGAACCCGGGCTCGGCCCTGGAATGCCAGATCCACCGCAGCGCGCCGGCCCATACGCGGGTGCATATCAATTATGACTAGGGGATAGACCGATGGATTATCCGAAGAGTGTGCCCAGTGCCGGGTTGGTCAACGGCAGGTTCGTCGATGAGAACCCGCTGACCGGCACTCCCGGATCGCTGATTCCGGCGGACTGGGGCAATGGGGTGACCCAGGAACTGCTGGCCGTGATCACGGCGGCCGACCTGACGCCCAGCGAGGCGAACCTGACGCAACTGCTGAGCGCGATCCGCAGCATCAGCCGCAAGAGCGCAGGGCTCGGCATTCAGCGCTTCACCGCCAATGGCAGCTTCACCGTGCCAGAGGGCGTGACGAAGATCTGGCTGAGTGGGTGTGCGGGTGGGGGCGGGGGAGGTTCATGTCCAGCTGGAACCACCGGATCCGCATCCGGTGGCAGCGGCGGCGGGGCAGGCCAGCCGGCCATCAAGGTACCCGTCACCGTCGCTCCTGGCCAAGTGATCCCTATCACGATTGGAGCGGCGGGTGTGGGTGGCGTCAGCGGAGTCAGCAACCCGACAAGCGGAGGAAACACGCTTGTGGGGGTTGGAGGCGCTTTGCTGGTGCTGAGTGGCGGAGGCGCAGGCAATTCGGGGGCAAATCTTCCCGTGGACCGTGTGGCTGGTCCAAGAGGGGGAGAGGGATTTCCTGCCGGTGGCGATGCTACTGACTCTCAGGCCCAGGTGACGGCGGGATTGTCGGGGGCTGGCGCAAGCGGGCCATTCGGTGGCGGTGGCAGTGCCTGTCGATATGGAACATCGGGAGGGTACGCGGCACGGGATGCCTACGGCTTCGGCGCTGGCGGCAGCGGCGCGGGAGGTTGGTATGTGTCTGGTGCCTTGGCCGTCTCGGGGGGGCGCGGTGCTCCTGGTCTGATGATCATTGAGTGGTGAGCATATGAGTAAGCAAGTTCTTTACTGCCTTGCGTCCGGGGTGGTCATCGAGTGGCAGGACACTGAAGTACTGGCCTACGCGGCGACAGACGAGGGCAACAGCGTCCTGCCGGTGACGGCCGAGCAATGGAAGCAGAAGGAGGCACTGCATTTCGTACTGGATGGCGAACTGACTCGGGTCGATGGACCTCCACCCTCCGCTGCTCATTACTGGGACGGTAGCCAGTGGTCGCTGGACTCCCTGAAGGCCGCGATCATCGCCGAACAGGAGGCGGAGCAACTTTGCCGGCGAGTGGACGCAGAGGCTGACACTGCCCGGCAGATGCTCGGCGGTGACCCGCTGCGTGCCATGGAGTATGCCCAGGCCGCCAGCGACGCCCAGGCGTTCAAGGAGGCCGGCTACCCGAAAAAAGCAGTGCCTCTCGCGGTAAGCGCCTGGGTGGTGAAAGGCCGTACCGCCAGGGAAGCGGCCGACCAGATTCTCGACAAGGCGGCCGAGCTCAGCAGCAAGCTGCTCGCACTTCGCACGCTGCGATTGCAGGCAAAAGAGCGCATCCGGGCTCAGGCCAGCAAGGATAAGCAGGAGGCTGCGAAAGACCTATGTGAGGCAGCGATCGAGGCGATTCGCAAGGTTGCCAGCGACTGATCAGGTCTCTGTCGGGCCTGTCTTTCGTGAACATGCTATGGCGCTCACTGCAAAGTGGGCGGCTTTTCGCACAGAGCTCCCTGAGCAAGGGAGATCGCAGGGCAATGATATGGATTATCCGAAAAGTGTACCCAGCGTTGGCTTGGTCAACGGCTGGTTTGTTGATGAGAATCCTCTGTCGGGCACACCGGGATCGCTGATTCCCGCTGCCTGGGGCAACGGGGTGACGCAAGAAATCCTCAATGTCATCAAGGCTGCCGGCCTGGCGCCGGAGGAAGCGAAAAACGATCAGTTGGCGCTGGCGATTGCCGCACTGGTCGACTTCACCAAACTGAAGAACACTCCAACCACCTTGAGTGGATATGGCATCACAGATGCTAGCGGACGCCTGTTGGCGGTGAAGCAGTTCGACACCGTTGGCGTCACGGTCTATCGCCCCAACCCCAAGGCCAGGCGGATTCGGGTCCGCCTGGTCGGCGCGGGAGGCTCAGGTGCCGGTTGTCCGCCGGTAGCGGCTACTTATCAAAGCCTGGGCGGTGGCGGAGGGGCTGGTGCCTATGCGGAAAGCCTCTACGACGTGACTCCGGAAATGTTGGCGGGTGTACCCGTCACATTGGGCGCTGGTGGGGCCGCTCGAACCAGTGCTGGGGCCGCGGGAGGCGCAGCGTCGTTTGGCAACCTCATGAGCGCTGCAGGGGGAGGAGGGGGGCAGATTCTGACCTTCGTGTCGAACACCCCTGGATTTGTCCAGGGCGGCATGGGTGGCCAAGTCGTAACGGGTGGCAACCTTGCCAATGCGCGTGGTGCAACGGGTGGTTATGCGATGAGTAATCCCAATTGGGGCCTGCTTTCCGGATGGGGGGCTGCCAGTCCATTCGATGGCGGCGGGCCCTTCAACGGGGTGAATGGCAATGGCAATGCGGGACAGCGAGGTTCCGGCGGCAGCGGCAGCTGCTCGAGCAATCCATCTACTTCGTATGTGAGCGGCTCTGGCGGCAATGCCTTTTGTGAAATCTGGGAGTACGAATAATGGCCCTCTATGCACGAGTTGAAGACGACGTTGTCGTCGAGCTGATCGAGACCGGTGGCTTCATGATTTCCCAGCTGTTTGCCGCGGATTTTCTCAGTTCGATGGTCGCTGTCCCTGAGGGTGTCGAGGTTGAGCTGGGGAAGCCGATCCACCTTCCCGAACAGGTTGCGCCGCTTTCCCCCGTGGTGGCAGCAGTGGCGTTTGCTTCCGAAGTACGGGGCAAGGCGACTGACGAGGATGCTCCGGACCAGGCGCGCAAATGGCGCCAGTCCGTGTTGACGGACAGCCAATGGCTGGTAACCCGCCATCGTGATGAACAGGAGCTGGGACGGGGCACGACGCTGACGGCGAACCAGTATCTGGAGTTGCTCGAGTATCGCCAGGCACTGCGCGATTGGCCCGCCTCCGATAGCTTTCCCGAGATGACCGCCCGTCCGCCGATTCCAGAGTGGTCAGTGAGTTTTTTTCAGATAGCTGATTGATCGAGTGCTGCGTTTATTTCAAATAGATCAGCGCCGTATTTATCTGCATCGCGCTCATCAATAAAAACGTCCGCTTCAAGCGGGCGTTTTTTTTTGCGCGCAGTTGGCCGCTGTATGGCTCTGGTCCGCAGGTGGGCCAACAGAATTTATTATCAGGAGTACGACATTGGATTATCCAAAGAGTGTGCCCAGTGTAGGGCTGGTGAATGGAAGGTTTGTTGATGAAGACCCGCTGGCCGGCACGCCTGGTTCGCTTATTCCAGCAAGTTGGGGGAATAGCGTTACCCAGGAAATTCTCGGCGTAGTTCAGGCGGCGGGTATGACGCCGGACGAGGGGGCGAATGATCAACTGCTGGGTGCATTACGCAGTCCAACGCTCTTTTCTACACCTCCTCGTTTTGACGTGAGTCGCTCGGTTGCTACTCCAGAGTTTGTACAGCGCGCGCTGGGTAATTACTCCAACGCTCGAGGAATATCGGAAAGCACGCAACTGACCATTGCCGATGTCGGTTGTTCGATCGGCCTGGGTGGGACCACCGGTTATACCGTCACACTGCCGGATGTTTCGACTGTTCCAAGTGGTGCGACAATCAGCTTGCATTGCCGTAGTAGTGCAGTGGTTACCATTGCCAGCAAGAGTGGGGCGCAAATCAGTCCACAAGGGAATTTTCTGAACTCCATTGTGATGAGTAGTGGTGAAAGTGCGAATCTGGTTCGGGAATCAGGTGTTTGGACCCTTTATGGTACGGCCAGTCTTAAATACTCAGCACTGTATGGGGCTCAGCTTTCGACAGCGGGTTATCAAAAATATCCGAGCGGTTTGATTGAACAGTGGGTGTTAGGTGGGTCTGACGCCAATGGCGTTATGTCCCTGTCATTACCCATAAAGTTTCCCAATGCAATATTGGGAGGTATTGCTGACGAAGGCTATCCCGCAGGTTGGGGCGGTGCGAACGTTACGGTCTGGTCGTTTGATTTGAGTGCATCAAATACTTCAACCGCTGTTGCCCGTGTCAGATCGGTCGAAGTTGGGACCATTAGAGTGGCCGCGGGTATAACCGGGCGCATAGTTGTGTGGGGGCGATAACCATGAAGATTTATTTCTTTGCGAAAACCCTCGGTTTCGATGTTGTCACCTCTGCGAACGAGGTTCCGCCAGAAGGTGCGGTTGAAATCAGCCAGGCTGAATATGCCGAACTCTTTGCCGGACAGGGCGTGGGCAAGCGGATTGTGGCCAATGACAACGGCGCGCCTATTCTTGTCGACCCTGCCGGTCCCTCGCCTGAACAATTGATTTCAATTGAACGCGTCTGGCGTGACTCGGAGTTGCTCAAGAGCGACGGGCTGGTCGCCCGGCACCGCGATGAACTGGAGTCGCAAACCGCCACCACCTTGTCCGATGCCGATTACAACGCCTTGCAAGCCTATCGCTGTGATTTGCGCAGTTGGCCAAAGTCTCGAAAGTTTCCTGCCGCCGCGAATCGACCAGTGCTGAGAATGACTTCCGGTGCTACGGGTGTTGCAGCGAAAAGGACACGAGTCAGAAAAACGGTGAAAGTGTCCGATTCTGATTGAGCTTGTCGTTCGGTATTGGACAGTTTCTGAATGTTGAAGTTTTTTATTCTTTATATGTGAGGGCTAGACAGTGGACTACCCAAAGAGTGTGCCGAGTGCTGGCTTGGTAAATGGAAAGTTTGTCGATGAAAACCCGATCGCTGGAACGCCAGGGTCTCTAATCCCAGCGAGTTGGGGGAATGCGGTCACCCAAGAGATTGTTAATGCAATCGATGCGGCAGGAATTTCTCCTGTGGAGGATCAGAACAATCAACTGACGCTGGCCATCAAAGAGCTTGCCAAGCTGGATCCGTTGCAAGCATTTCCGGTTCAGGTCTATCGAAAGAACCATGTGATTAATGGGAACTTCGATATCTGGCAGCGCGGGCCTGCTAACCAGGGGACCAATATTGGAGGGTATGTTGCAGACCGGTTTCGTTGTGACTGGAATGGCAATGCTGGAGTCAATATTTCGCGTCAGAGCTTTACTTTGGGACAAACAGAAGTTCCCAATGAGCCACGATTTTTTCTACGTTGGCAGCAAGTCACAGCCGGTGCTGGGGCAAATACACATAAGATTTCACAGTATGTTGAGTCTGTTAGAACCCTGGCCGGAAAGCTGGCAACTGTGACTTTCTGGGCAAAAGCGGATGCGGAGAGAAACATAACGGTGACGGTGACTCAGTCTTTTGGCGGTGGTTCGGAGTCTGTGGTCACGACTGTGGGGACGTTCAAGTTAACCAGTACATGGGCGCGTTATACAGCGACTGTGAAGATTCCATCGATTGCAGGCAAAGTCCTGGGTGGCGCGGAGAACGACTCTCTTAGGTTGGCCTTCGATTTGCCGTTGAATGTCTTGCAAACAATCGACCTGGCGCAAATTCAACTTGAAGAAGGCGCAGTTTCAACGCCTTTTGAGTTTAGAACTCCCGCCGATGAGTTGATACTGTGTCAACGTTATTACGAGAAAACACTCAGGCAGGACATTCAGCCAGGCGATACATCAAGCTCTCTTACGGGGGCTCTCATATCAATCGTCATCGAGGGACAGGTGGGCTCGGCTTCCCAACCCTTGGCACAGTGGTCTTTCAAGGTAGAAAAAAGAACGACTCCCAGTATTACCCTGTACAGGACCTCGCAGACCGGAACTGTTGGTCAGTGGCGCTCTGGCACCGATGCAGTTTCGTCCGGCAATGCGCGTCCCTATTCAGTCTCTACCCGAGGAGCCTGGGTGTACAACTCGGATGTGGCAGTGGCACCTCAGACCTATTACATCCACGCAACGGCTGATGCCGAACTATAGGGGGGAAACCATATGAGTTATCAACTGACCGCTAATGGGGTCTATCGCCTTGCCGATTCAGTTTTTATTCCAGAAGACTTGGCCAATCGCGATTGGGCTGCCTACTTGCAATGGCTGAGTTATGGCGGAGAGCCACAACCGATCACGATTAATACTGAGTCGGATGGGGCTGAGCGTGTCTGGCGTGATTCGCAGCTGCTACAAACCGATGGCATCGTCGCAAGGCATCGCGATGAGCTGGAGGCTGGGATCGATACAACGATATCAATTGCTGACTATGAGAACTTACAAGCCTACCGTCGGGCTTTGCGTAGCTGGCCGGAGTCCTCGAGTTTTCCTTCTATTGTCGCAAGACCGTCCCTCAGCATCGGTTTGATTTCTGCTCTTGCTGTATCGACTGCAGACGCTTCTGCGCGGAAAGCCGAGGCGATTGAAAGGGCCTGGCGCAGCAAGATGCTGGAGTCCACTCAGTGGCTGGTTATTCGTGATAACGAAGAAATGGACATGGGCGAAGGTACGACGCTGAGTGCCGAGCAGTTCAAGGAGCTGCTGGCCTATCGACAGGGATTGCGGGATTGGCCTTCGGCCGCCGACTTTCCGAACGCCGAGTATCGGCCTATCGAGCCGGGTTGGCTTGAACCTGTTCTGCAGGAGCATAAATGACCCTGTCTGTTCTGAGCGTCTTCGATACAGAGGAGGTGGAGTGAAATGCCCGTCACCCTTGAAATGATTCAACGCATCATGCCCAACGCCCGCTCCCAAGCGGGCGTTTTTGTTTCTGCGCTTAACACCGCCATGCTGAACCGCCATATCAACACGCCCAAACGCATGGCCGCCTTCCTCGCGCAGGTCGGTCATGAGTCGGGGCAGTTGCGTTATGTGCGGGAGCTGGGTAATGACCAGTACCTGAGCAAATACGACACCGGCAGCCTGGCGGCCCGTCTGGGCAATACCCCGGAGGCCGATGGCGACGGCCAGAAATACCGTGGCCGCGGTCTGATCCAGGTCACCGGTCGCAACAACTACCGGCAATGCAGCCTTGGGCTGTTCGGTGACGAGCGTTTGCTGGCGTTGCCCGAATTGTTGGAACAGCCGCAGTGGGCCGCCGAGTCGGCCGCCTGGTTCTGGCAGCAGAACGGTCTTAACGAACTGGCCGACCGCGACCAGTTCAACAGCATCACCCGTCGTATCAACGGCGGCTTGAACGGCCTGGAGGATCGTCTGCAGCTCTGGGCGCGGGCGCGGGAGGTGTTATGCCAGCCTTCGGCCTGATGCCCCTGTCTTCCCGGGCAATGGCTGTTGTCGTGCTGCTGGCCGTGGTGGCCGGCGTCGCGGGGGCGTTGGCCTGGCAGGTTCAGGAGTGGCGTTTTGGCCGGCAACTGGCGGAGCAGGCCAGGCTGCACGGCGAAGCGCTGAGTCAGCTGAACCTGGCGGCCGCTGCCCGGCAGCGGGACGAGCAGGACAAACGCCTGGCCCTGGAGCAACAGTTGCAAGCCAGCGACCAAACCCATTACCGAGCCTTGAACGATGCACAACGTGATCAAGGTCGCCTGCGCGACCGTCTTGCCACTGCTGATCTGCGCCTGTCAGTCCTCCTCGCCGCCGATGACAGCGCCGACGGCTGCCCGGTGCCTGCCACCCCCGCCACCGGCTGCGTGGTTCATGGAGCCCCGCGAGCCCGACTTGACCCGGCGCATGCTCAACGAATTATCGGTATCACCGATGCCGGCGACCAGGGACTGATCGCCCTGCAGGCGTGCCAGGCCTACGTCAGGGCTTTGAACCGCTAAACATTTTGATCCGCTCCGTGCCTTGCAAGCGCGTATCGCTCGTGTACGGTAAGACCTCCGCCAACCCGATCAGGAGAGGACCGTGAACGAAATCACCCAGCTTGCCGCTGAACTTGGCAGGCGCCTGCAGATTCTGAATACCCACGTCACCACCGCCGAATCCTGTACCGGGGGCGGGATTGCCGAGGCCATCACCCGCATTCCCGGGAGTTCGGCCTGGTTCGAAGCGGGTTATGTGACCTACTCCAATCGGCAGAAGACCCAACAGCTGGCGGTGCCGGAAGCGCTGTTCGCTTCCGTCGGCGCGGTCAGCCGCGAGGTGGTCGAGGCGATGGTGCGGGGTGCGCAGGGCAAAAGCAGGGCGCGTTTTGCCGTGGCGGTCAGCGGCGTGGCCGGCCCGGACGGCGGCTCGCCGCAGAAACCGGTGGGCACCGTATGGCTGGCCTGGGGCGTGGGAGAGGCGGTAACGGCCGAGTGCCGACACTTTGCCGGGAATCGGGACGACGTCCGCCGACAAACGGTGAAGGCCGCGCTAGAGGGCTTGCTGCAACATGCCGCGGCAGAAATCTCAAAACAGGGGTAGGCGATCCACGAACGCTGTGGAATAATACTGGCTACTTATACAGGTGTTGGCCGTCAGGCCTTATTGATTACGTGAGGACTTTAATGGACGACAACAAGAAGAAAGCCTTGGCTGCGGCCCTGGGTCAGATCGAACGTCAATTCGGCAAGGGTGCCGTAATGCGTATGGGCGATCACGACCGCCAGGCGATCCCGGCCATTTCCACTGGCTCTCTGGGTCTGGACATCGCACTCGGCATCGGCGGCCTGCCAAAGGGCCGTATTGTTGAAATCTACGGTCCGGAATCGTCCGGTAAAACCACCCTGACCCTGTCCGTGATTGCCCAGGCACAGAAGATGGGCGCCACTTGCGCCTTCGTCGACGCCGAGCACGCACTGGACCCGGAATATGCCGGCAAGCTGGGGGTCAACGTTGACGACCTGCTGGTTTCTCAGCCGGATACCGGTGAACAGGCGCTGGAAATCACCGACATGCTGGTGCGCTCCAATGCCATCGACGTGATCGTGATCGACTCCGTGGCGGCACTGGTGCCCAAGGCCGAGATCGAAGGCGAGATGGGCGACATGCACGTGGGCCTGCAGGCCCGCCTGATGTCCCAGGCGCTGCGCAAGATCACCGGCAACATCAAGAACGCCAACTGCCTGGTGATCTTCATCAACCAGATCCGTATGAAAATCGGCGTGATGTTCGGCAGCCCGGAAACCACCACCGGTGGTAACGCACTGAAGTTCTACGCTTCGGTTCGTCTGGATATCCGTCGTACTGGTGCGGTGAAGGAAGGTGACGAAGTCGTCGGTAGCGAAACCCGGGTCAAGATCGTCAAGAACAAGGTGGCTCCACCGTTCCGCCAGGCTGAATTCCAGATCCTGTACGGCAAGGGTATCTACCTGAACGGCGAGATCATCGATCTGGGCGTGCTGCACGGTTTCCTCGAGAAGTCCGGTGCCTGGTACAGCTACCAGGGCAACAAGATTGGTCAGGGCAAGGCCAACTCGGCCAAGTTCCTGCAGGACAACCCGGAAATCGGTAACGCCCTCGAGAAGCAGATTCGCGACAAGCTGCTGGCTCCGACCGCAGATGTCAAAGCTTCGCCGGTCAACGAGACCATCGATGACATGGCCGACGCGGATATCTGATCGATCCGATGACCGCCGTACTCGATACCCTCGTCGCGGTGCGGCGAACCGCAATGGACCTGCTCGCGCGACGCGAGCACGGTCGAGTCGAGCTGACGCGTAAACTGCGTCAGCGCGGTGCCTCTCCCGAGATGATCGAAACAGCCCTTGACCGTTTGACGGAAGAGGGACTGCTATCCGAATCCCGCTATCTCGAAAGTTTCGTTTCTTATCGTGCCCGTTCCGGCTACGGCCCCATGCGTATTCGCGAAGAACTCAGCCAGCGCGGTTTGCAGCGTGCCGATATCGAACTCGCCTTGCGTGAGAGCGGCATCGACTGGCAAGCACAACTGGAGGATGTCTGGCGGCGCAAGTTTGCCGGGCATTTCCCGATAGATGCCAAGGAGCGTGCCAAACAAGGCCGCTTTCTGGGGTATCGGGGATATTCGATGGACATGATCGGCCGCTTGTTGAGCGGCCGAAGGGTGGACGATTGACCTGTAGGGCCCGCGAGTCGAATGCGCGGGCCGCTGCTTCTCCGCTCAAGTGACCTTGATCGGTTCTCTATTGCGTTGTGGCGTCCTGGCCTGATTCATCGCCCAGTTTTCCGGCAGGTTGATGAAGTCGATCAGTTCGCGCAGGCGACCATTGTCGCGGGCGTTGAAGGTGAACGACAGGCGTGCCAGATGGCTGAACTCCGGTTCGTTGTGCTCTTCCACGTTGTAAGCATGTTGATGGAAGCGATCGCTCAGGCACAGGTCGGCGAAAGCCGTCTGCATCTGCTCGAGCGCCGGTTCGCTGAGCTTGTGATTCATGCGAATGACAAACTGATGTTTCAGCCAGCGACTGGAGTGGAAGTTGCTGTAGAACTGGTTGATTTCCTCCACCGCCTCCTCGGTGTTATGCGCCAGGCGCATCAGCTTCATGTCGGTTGGCAGGATGTAGCGGTTGTTCTCGAGCTGGTTGTGGATAAAGTCCAGCGCCCCTTGCCAGAAGGTTCCTCCCGGAACATCCAGCAGCACCACCGGTACCAGCGGGCTCTTGCCGGTCTGGATCAGGGTCAGTACTTCCAGCGCCTCATCAAGCGTGCCAAAGCCACCCGGGCATAACACCAGGGCATCGGCTTCCTTGACGAAGAACAGCTTGCGGGTAAAGAAGAAGTGGAAGGACAGCAGGTTCTCGGTGCCGTCCACCGTTGGGTTCGCATGCTGCTCGAAGGGCAGGGTGATATTGAACCCCAGGCTGTGATCGCGACCGGCACCTTCGTGGGCCGCGGCCATGATGCCGCCACCGGCGCCCGTGATGACCATCAGGTCGGAGCGAGCCAGGGCCGCGCCGAGTTCTCGCGCCAGGCCATACAGCGGATGCTCGATCGGCGTGCGCGCGGAGCCGAATACCGTCACCTTGCGTCGCCCCTTGAACTGTTCCAGCACGCGAAAAGCATGTTCCAGTTCGCGCAGGGCCTGCAGGGTGATTTTCGCGTTCCAGCGGTTGAGATCGTCCTGGGCCATGCGCAGGACGGTGAGAATCATGTCGCGATAAAGAGGAATGTTGGGGCTGTTGGGGGCGATCAGGTTGAGTTGTTCTTCGACCTTGCTGAGGTCGATACCGTTGCTCTGAAAATGACGACTGAGGAGGTCATTCGGTTCGTAAGGCATTCAACTTCTCCTTCTGCACAGAACCTTTGACACGAACGAAGCATTCGTTGGTATCACGACACTGCATGTGTCGCTGTCAGCCCGGCTTTGGCGGCTGATTCGCCAGGGTGGAAAAACCCTGACGTGGCCAGCAGGCCATCCATACAGGTTCTGCTATTCCTTGATTTAGAAAGCATGTGCACTGCAAGACGCGCTTGGGCGGCCTCCGGATCCACCCAGGAAAATTCAGCATGAACACTTTGAAATCTAGACCTTCATGATGATTCGCGCTGACTTGATCATGGGCCTTGAAAGTCGGGGCTGGCAATCACTTATTAGCGGTGGCGTGCAGCGTTTTCACCGCCTGTCTGAACGCATGCCGACCGGTGGAGGTTCTGATTTACTAAGTTACAGCGCTAGCAAGACAGCTTGGCGTCAAAGGGCAGGATGCACAGGTCGGGGTTGTCGCGCAGGTAATGGCGAGTGGGCACGGAGGCTGGTCATGCACAAAGTCGTACTGGAAATAGATGCGCAGCTGTATCAACTGCTGAAGTCAGCGGCAGACGCCAATCATCTGACTCTTGAAGAGGAATGCCGACGCCGGCTTGAAGGTGGGGAACGCCGTTCGAGCTATTTGCAGGCCCTGTTGGCGGAGCTGCGGGCCGATGATCAACAGCGGCACGCAGCGGGGCACTGAATTACTTTTTCTTCTTCGCCGGGGCCGGGCAGTCCGACTCCTGGAAGCGCGCCGAGGCGACCGGGCGGTTGGTGCGGTTCTCGGTGAATTCGTAGCGCATGATCGCGCCCTTGGCCATCAGCTTGCGGTAGTTCGGGTCACGACAAACGCTGGCGCCCAGTTGCAGGTAGACCGCCTTGGGGTTGGCGCGCATTTTTTCGGCGTGTTCGGCCTGGACGCTGAGGTGGTTGATCAGCTCCTTGCCTTCAACGGTATAACCCTGGTCGAGGATGTTCTCGTTGACTTCCCGAGGCGTGCCGACGTTACTTTCCTCGGCGGTTTTCTGCAGGGTCTTGTTCAGTTCGAAGTCTTGCAGCGATGCAGCCTGGGCACTGAACGGCAAGGCCAGCAGAAGGGCGGCGGTGGGAACGATAAAGCGCAACATGAAACTCTCCTGGTTCAGTGACTGATGCTTCGACCAGTCACGCGACTGTGCGTTCAGTGGCGGCGAATTATAGGGGAGCGAGGGTAGGTGGTACAGGTTTGAGCAGAGAGCTCTGATAAACTTGTGCGAATTTTCAGCTTTCCGAGTTCTTTTCGTGTCGATTCCTTCTTTCTGCCAGGGCGGCTTCTAATGAGTCATGCCGTATCCCGGCTGCGTGCCCAACGTCTTGCGCGTGCCGTCAGACCTTTTGCTGCACGAGGTTCCCGGGCGGAACGCTGTGCGGGCTGTCGGGTGATTCCCAGCCACTGCATGTGCGCCTGGCGCCCCAAGGTTTCCGCGCAGTCGGCGATGTGCCTGATCATGCATGACGTCGAACCCATGAAGCCGAGCAATACCGGCTGGCTGATCGCCGATGTCATAGAAGACACCATGGCGTTCCCCTGGTCGCGAACAGAAGTCGACCCACAATTGCTGGCCTTGCTGGCCGATCCCCAGTGGCAGCCTTATGTGGTGTTCCCCGGAGAGTTTGTCGCGCCACAGCGGGTGGTGAACGAAGTCCGCCTGGAGGCGGGCAAGCGCCCGCTGTTTATCCTGCTGGATGCGACCTGGAGCGAAGCGCGCAAGATGTTTCGCAAGAGTCCTTATCTTGAACACTTGCCGGTATTGAGCCTGGAGCCCGAGCAGTTGTCGCGCTACAAGCTGCGGCGTTCCAAGCGCGATGACCATTTCTGTACCGCGGAGGTTGCGGCGCTGTGCCTGGAGTTGGCCGCGGACCGGCAGGCCGGCGAAGTGCTGGATGCTTATCTGGATGTGTTCAGCACCCATTATCTGTCGGCCAAGTTCCAGCTTGAGATCGATCCCGATGATGAGACGCACACGCGCCTCAAGCCTTTTCTGTAATACCTGAGGCAAGGGACTGGAGTTTTTTCGGCCAGAGCTGCGCCACCAGCATCCCGCTCAGCATCGAGGCGCAGCCGCGCGGGCGTGGCTTTGCATGATGGCACTGTTATTAGTTAGCAAGCTAAGATGCCGCACAGCCCGAAGCTTGACCACCCCGGCTTCGCTGGGCATGCTTGGCGCCGATTAGGGCGCGACCGATCTTTGAAACGCTGCATTTCCGGGCTCTTGGCGTTGATCGTGCTCTTTGGGTGCAGCATTCTGGCTGGCACCTGTGTTGCCTTGGCGAGGACCGAATGCATCGGTGCTCCCATAAAAAACAGGATCATTTGAAAAATGGCCACATACGAAATCCTGATTGCCGATGACCACCCCCTCTTTCGTAGCGCACTGCATCAAGCGGTGACCCTGGGCCTCGGCCCGGATGTCCGTCTGGTGGAAGTGGCGAGCATTGCCGAACTGGAAGCCCGCCTGACCGAAAAGGCCGATTGGGACCTGGTGCTACTGGACCTGAACATGCCTGGCGCTTACGGCTTTTCCGGCCTGGTGCTGTTGCGCGGTCAGTACCCGCAGATTCCGGTGGTGATGGTGTCAGCACAGGAAGAAGCATCGGTGATGGTGCGTTCACGCGAATTTGGCGCCAGCGGTTTTATTCCCAAGTCCAGTTCTCTCGAAGTCATTCAACAGGCCGTACGCAGCGTGCTTGACGGCGATGTCTGGTGGCCGCCACAGGCCTTCGAAGAGGTCAGCGTCTCCGCCGAGGCCAAGGCGGCCAGCGAAGGCCTGGCGAGCCTGACGCCACAACAGTTCCGTGTGCTGACCATGGTCTGCGAGGGTTTGCTGAATAAGCAGATCGCTTATGAACTGAGCGTTTCGGAAGCCACCATCAAGGCCCATGTGACGGCAATCTTCCGTAAGCTGGGGGTGCGGACCCGCACCCAGGCGGCGCTGCTCCTGCAACAACTTGAGTCAATTTCCAGCCAGTAACTGGCTCTTTCTTCACGCTTTTTTGACTTTTGTTGAACTAGCTTGCCCATTCCTTATTGTTCTAGTTGCCTATTTATGTCGCCTTTCAAAGGTCAAACCGGTCTTAAACGCATCCTCAATGCCTCGGGATACTCCTTCGATGGCCTGCGGGCCGCCTTCACCGGCGAAGCTGCGTTTCGTCAGCTGGTGCTGCTCAACGCGATTCTGATCCCGGTGTCTTTCCTGCTGAATGTCAGCCGGGTCGAGCGGGCGTTGCTGATTGCTGTCTGCCTGCTGGCGCTGATTGTCGAACTGCTCAATTCGGCGGTCGAGGCGGCGATCGACCGCATCTCCCTGGATCGCCATCCACTGTCGAAAAATGCCAAGGACATGGGCAGCGCCGCGCAACTCGTAGCCTTGAGCATGATCACTGTGGTCTGGGCAGTCATCCTGATCTAGGTCTGTACGAAAAGTGGCTGCACTCGGCCATGCTGCGTTAAAAACAGGCTCGCAATGCTCATGTAGGCCCCTAAAGTCGAACGCGACCCTGGCCGTTCCTCGCCTGTTTTTGCCTTGCCTGACCTTCGCTCGCCGACTTTTCGCACAAGACCCTAGGGAATGCTCGGCAGCACGATCTCGTCGCTGCGCTGCACCCCGGCGGTAAAGGCGCGGCAGAGTTCGAGGAACTCGCGCATCGCCGAGGTCTGATATTTCTGTTTATGCCAGATGAAATAGAACTGCCGGGCCAGGTCCAGGTCCGGCGTCTCTACCGGCACCAGGCTGCCACGCCGGAAGGCGTCGCGCAGCGCCAGCCTGGAAATGCAGCCAATCCCCAACCCCGACTCCACCGCGCGCTTGATCGCTTCGGTGTGTTCCAGTTCGAGCCGGATATTCAGCGCGCTGCGGTGATGACGCATGGCCTGATCGAAGGTCAGGCGCGTGCCCGAGCCCTGTTCCCGCAGAATCCAGGCTTCGTGGGTCAGCTCCTCCATGCTCGCATGGCCGCGTTTGGCCAAGGGGTGCTGCGGGGCGCAGAACACCACCAGCTCATCCTCGACCCAGGTTTGTACTTCGATGTCCGGATGGCTGCAGTCGCCTTCGATTAGACCCAGGTCAATTTCGTAGTGGGCGACCTGTTGCACGATATGCGCAGTGTTCTGCACGTGCAGTTTGACCTGGCTCTCCGGGTGGACCTGCATGAAGCTGCCGATCAACAGGGTCGCCAGGTAGTTGCCGATGGTCAGGGTCGCGCCCACCGACAACGAGCCGAAGCCGGATTTGCCGTTGAGCAGGTCTTCGATTTCCTTGGCCTGGTCCAGCAACGCCACTGCCTGGGGCAGCAGCTGTTTGCCCAGGGCGTTGAGGCTCAGGCGCTTGCCGGCGCGATCGAACAACTGGCAACTGGATTGCCGTTCCAGTTCGGTGATTGAAGTGCTTGCTGCGGATTGGGAAAGGGCCAGCAGGCCGGCAGCACGAGAAACGCTCTCTTGCTGGGCGACGGCGACGAATACTTGCAGTTGACGGAGAGTAAATCGCATATCGATATAACCGATAACCCTTATCTTAATAATCCAGTTAACAGATATTGTCGCCGCCATTAGAATGCTGTGCAATTGCGCTCGGCTCGCTTGTCGCAGAGCAGGCGCCGACAACTTTCCAGGAGTCCCCCGTACATGAGCAACATGAACCACGAGCGTGTCCTCAGTGTTCATCACTGGAACGACACTCTGTTCAGCTTCAAGTGCACCCGCGATCCGGGCCTGCGCTTCGAGAACGGTCAGTTCGTGATGATCGGCCTGCAACAGCCCAATGGCCGCCCGCTTATGCGCGCTTACTCGATTGCCAGCCCGAACTGGGAAGAGCATCTCGAGTTCTTCAGCATCAAGGTTCCCGATGGCCCGCTGACTTCCCAGCTGCAGCATTTGAAGGAAGGCGACGAGATCATCATCAGCAAGAAGCCTACCGGTACCCTGGTACTGGACGACCTGAAGCCTGGCAAGCACCTGTACCTGCTCAGCACCGGCACCGGCCTGGCGCCGTTCATGAGCGTCATCCAGGATCCGGAAACCTACGAGCGTTTCGAGAAAGTGATCCTGTGCCACGGCGTGCGTTACGTCAACGAAGTCGCCTACCGCGAGTTCATCACCGAGCACCTGCCGCAGAACGAGTTCTTCGGCGAAGCGCTGCGTGAAAAACTGATCTACTACCCGACCGTGACCCGTGAGCCATTTGAGAACGAAGGCCGCCTGACCGACCTGATGCGCAGCGGCAAGCTGTTCAGCGACATCGGCCTGCCGCCGATCAACCCGCAGGACGACCGCGCCATGCTGTGCGGCAGCCCGAGCATGCTCGACGAGACCAGCGAAGTGCTCAACAGCTTCGGCCTGACCGTTTCGCCACGCATGCGCGAGCCGGGTGACTACCTGATCGAGCGCGCTTTCGTCGAGAAGTAAGCGACTCGCAGCACAGAAAAAGCCCGCGTTGCCTGAGAAGGCAGCGCGGGCTTTTTCGTTTCCGGTTGCCGGTCAGCGTGCGGGGACCACTTCCAGGACCTGGATCAGGCCCGGCTGCGGGTAGTGCCAGCGCACGTCCAGATCCCAGAACTGCGCGCCGTATTCGCGTTCCGGGGGGGGCGTCTGGTAGGCCGGGCGTGGGTCCTGGGCCAAACATTGCTCGATCAGCTCCACCAGCGGCTCCTGCAGGCGTTGAGCGTGCGTATGAGCCTGTTGCAGGGCGTTGTCGCTCCACTGCACCGGGATCAGCTGCGGCGCCGCGCTGGCGATGCTGTTGCTTGCGCTGTCGATGATGTCGGCGTAAGGCACGTAGGGCTTGATATCGAGAATCGGCGTGCCGTCCAGCAGGTCGATGCCGGAGATCCACAGGCGATTGGCCTCGACCTTGTCCAGCTTGACCACCGACTGGCCAATGCCATTGGGGCGGTGGGTGGCGCGGGTGGCGAAGACGCCTATGGACTTGTTGCCACCCAGGCGCGGCGGGCGGACCTTGAGCCGCGGTTTGTCTTCCAGCGCCTGGTGAAACAGGAACAGCAGCCAGACGTGGCTGACCTGTTCCAGGCCCTGCACCGCGTCGCCCTGGTCGAAGGGCGCCACCAGCTCCAGCACGCCACGGGCCGCCGGGGCCAGTTGCGGCTGGCGCGGGATGGCGAACTTTTCCTTGAAGCAGGAGCGCACGAAGCCGATGGGGGAAACGCTGTAGGTCATTTTGCAAGCCTCAAGTTGCAAGCTTCGAGCTACAAGCTTTGAACTTGCAGCTTGTAGCTGTCTTAAGCCCTGACGCGCAGGGTCAGGCCCTTGAGGAAGTTGCGCAGCAACTGGTCGCCGCACGGGCGGTAGTTGGTGTGGCCGAACTTGCGGAACAGCGCGCTCAGCTCGGGCTTGGACACCGGGAAATCGGCGGCCTTGAGGATGGCGTGCATGTCGTCTTCCTTCAGCTCGAAGGCGACCCGCAGCTTCTTCAGGATGATGTTGTTGGTCACTGGCAGTTCGATCGGCAGCGGCGGACGGCTTTCGTCCTTGCCTCGCTTGAAGATCACCAGGCCGTCGAGAAAGTGCGCCATGACCTCGTCCGGGCAATGCACGAAACCTTCTTCCTCGTCCTTTTTCAGGTAGCCGACTATGTCGTCCAGGCTCACGTCAAAGCCGGTGAGCTTGATGATCTCGACGACCTTCTTGTCGCTGATGTCGAGCATGTAGCGCACGCTGCGCAGTACATCGTTATGAATCATGTCTACAGTCCTGGTCTGTTCACGTTGAGCGCCGCATGCACGCGCGGCGTCTGAATGGGTGTCGGCCTAGAATTTCTCTTTGGCGGACAGGTAGCGCCATTGCCCGACCGGCACCTTGCCGATGGAAACCCCACCGATACGGATGCGGCGAATGGCGATCACCTTCAGGCCTACCGCTTCGCAGAGCTGGGCGATTACGCCCGGTTGCGGGTTCTTCATGGCGAAGCGCAGGCGGTTTTCGTTCTGCCAGCTGGCCTTGACCGGCGGCAGTTCCCGGCCCTTGTAAGTCAGGCCGTGGTTCAGGCGATTGAGGCCGTGGGCGACCATCTCGCCTTCCACCTCGACCACGTACTCCTGCTCGATCTTGGCCGCATCGGCGGTCAGCTTGCGCAGGATCTTCCAGTCCTGGGTGAACACCAGCAGGCCGCTGGCATTGGCTTGCAGATCGGCGCTGGCGGTCAGGCGCAGGAAGTGGCCCTTGAGCGGCCGTTTGCCGAAGCGGTGTTCCTCGGACAGGCTGGCGGCGCTCAGCGACTGCATGGCGCTGTCGACGTCCTGGCCGGCCGGTACGTTCAGCAGCAGGGTCACCGGCTCCGGCGCGGTGGCCTTGGCCTGCGGGTCGAGCTCGACTTTCTGGGTGTCGACCTTGAACTGCGGCTCGTCGATGACCTCGCCATCCACGGTGACCCAGCCGCCCTCGATGAACAGCTCAGCCTCCCGGCGGGAGCAGCCGACGAGTTCGATGAGGCGTTTGGAGAGACGAATCGGGTCAGTCATGACAGGGGCCGTAGCAAAAGGGGGCAGGCATTGTACCTGCCCGGCGCCGGTTAATCGCGGGTCCATTTGCCCGCTGTGGCTTTTAGCCGCGCAGCGCTTGCTGCTGGGGCTGTTTCAAACGCATGTGCAGCAGCGGATAGGGCTGGCCCATGCCGTCGTGCTCGGAGCGACCGATGACCTCGAAGCCCTGCTTGAAGTAGAAGCCCAGGGCTTGCGGATTCTGCTCGTTGACGTCGAGTTCGTCGGCGTTCAGGTGTTCGATGGCGTACCTGAGCAATTGCTTGCCCAGGCCCTGGCCGCGATGGGCGGGATCGATGAAGAGCATCTCGATCTTGCCGGCGGCGACCCCGGCGAAGCCGGTGATGTGCTGGCGCTGGTCCCGGGTGCAGATCAGCATCACCGCATCCAGATAACGGTTCAGCACCAGGTTTCTCAGCAGTTCGATGTAGCTGTCCGGCAGGAAGTCGTGGGTGGCGCGCACCGAGTCTTCCCAGACCCGGGCCAGTTCCGGGTAGTCGCTGTGTTTCGGGGTGTGGATGACCGAATGATGGCGCATGCCGCCTGCTCCTTTGTGGTGACGCATCCGTGGTCCTGAGCAAACGATAGACGTAAAAAAGCCCCGCATCTCGCGAAGAGAGCGGGGCTGTGCGGTTTTTTACGCCTTACAGGACTTCGGCCCAGAGGTCGTATTCGTCGGCGTCGGTCACCCGGCACCAGACCTTGTCGCCTGGTTTGAGGTCGCCGGCACCGTCGATGAACACGTTGCCGTCGATTTCCGGGGCGTCGAAGAAGCAGCGGCCCACGGCGCCCTGTTCGTCGACTTCATCGATCAGCACTTCGATTTCCTTGCCGATGCGCTGTTGCAGGCGCGCCGAGCTGATTGCCTGCTGGTGCGCCATGAAGCGCTCCCAACGGTCCTGCTTGACCTCGTCCGGGACCACTTCCAGGTCCAGGTCGTTGGCCGGCGCGCCTTCCACCGGCGAGTACTGGAAGCAGCCGACGCGGTCGAGCTGGGCTTCGGTCAGCCAGTCGAGCAGGTATTGGAAGTCTTCTTCGGTTTCGCCGGGGAAGCCGACGATGAAGGTCGAGCGGATGATCAGCTCGGGGCAGATCTGGCGCCAGTTCTTGATCCGGGCCAGGGTCTTGTCTTCGAAGGCCGGGCGTTTCATGGCCTTGAGCACTTTCGGGCTGGCGTGCTGGAACGGGATGTCCAGGTACGGCAGGATCTTGCCGGCGGCCATCAGCGGGATCAGCTCGTCCACGTGCGGGTACGGGTAGACGTAGTGCAGACGGACCCAGACGCCCAGGGTGCTGAGGGCTTCGCACAGCTCGGTCATGCGGGTTTTCACCGGCGCGCCGTTCCAGAAACCGGTGCGGTACTTGACGTCGACGCCGTAGGCGCTGGTGTCCTGCGAGATCACCAGCAGTTCCTTGACCCCGGACTTGACCAGGCGCTGGGCCTCGTCCAGCACATCGCCCACCGGGCGGCTGACCAGCTTGCCGCGCATCGACGGGATGATGCAGAAGCTGCAGCTGTGGTTGCAGCCTTCGGAAATCTTCAGGTACGCGTAGTGGCGCGGCGTCAGCTTGATGCCTTGTGGCGGCACCAGGTCGATCAGCGGGTTGTGATCCTGTTTCGGCGGCACCACTTCGTGCACCGCGCTGACCACTTGCTCGTACTGCTGCGGGCCGGTCACGGCCAGCACGCTCGGATGCACGTCGCGGATATTGCCTTCTTCCACGCCCATGCAGCCGGTGACGATGACCTTGCCGTTTTCCTTGATGGCTTCGCCGATCACTTCCAGGGATTCGGCCTTGGCCGAGTCGATGAAACCGCAGGTGTTGACCACCACGACGTCGGCGTCCTGGTAGGTGGACACCACGTCATAACCTTCCATACGCAGTTGCGTGAGGATGCGCTCGGAATCGACCAGCGCTTTCGGGCAACCCAGGGAAACGAAGCCGACCTTGGGGTTGGCTGGCGCGGTAGGGGTGGACATGTCTAACCTCGGTATAGGTGTCGGGCCGCTCGGCGATCTGGATAAAACCGCTGGCGACGAACGGGCGCTAGGGGCGCCTCTGATCAAAAAGTGCGCAATTCTAGCGATGGCCGACGCACTTGACCAGCTTTATGCAGGGAAATACGACGAGTGCTGCGCTATGCTTCGCGCCGTTGCGCCCAGGTGAATTCTTATAGTCAACAGAACGTCTGTAACTGTAAGTAAAAGGGCGCATGCTGCATTGGCATTCACGAGAGTCTTGCAAGCTTGGCGTTGTCTTGAATGTCATGCCTTTTATAAGAAGCCCCGATCTGGGTAGTAGGAGTGGTGGATGGGTCAGGCAAGTAGTCAGGCGGTAGGCGGCGAGCATTCCAGGGCCAGGCCCCTGGGGATGCTGGTGGCGGCGGTCGGGGTGGTTTATGGCGACATCGGGACCAGCCCGCTTTATACCTTGAAGGAGGTATTCGCGGGGCATTACGGGGTCCCGGTCAACCACGACGGTGTATTCGGCATTCTTGCATTGATCTTCTGGTCGCTGGTCTGGGTGGTCTCGATCAAATACGTGTTGTTCATCCTGCGGGCCGACAACCAGGGCGAGGGCGGCATCATGGCCTTGACCGCCCTGGCCCGGCGGGCGTCGACGCCCTATCCGAGGCTGCGGGTGGTCCTGGTCATCCTGGGCCTGATCGGCGCGGCCTTGTTCTACGGCGACAGCATGATCACCCCGGCGATTTCCGTATTGTCGGCGGTGGAGGGGCTGGAGATTGCCTTCGACGGGCTCGAGCACTGGGTCGTACCTATGGCGCTGATCGTGCTGGTGGCGCTGTTTCTGATCCAGAAACACGGTACCGATCGCATCGGCAAGCTGTTCGGGCCGGTGATGGTCCTGTGGTTCGTGACCCTGGGCGGGCTGGGGATCTACGGCATCGCCCAGCATCCGGAAGTGCTGCAGGCGCTGAACCCGGTCTGGGGCGTGCGGTTCTTCATCGTGCATCCGGGCATGGGCGTGGCCATTCTCGGCGCGGTAGTGCTGGCATTGACTGGTGCCGAAGCGCTGTACGCCGACATGGGCCACTTCGGGCGCAAGCCGATCGCTCGCGCCTGGTTCGCCCTGGTGCTGCCGGCGCTGGTGCTCAACTATTTCGGCCAGGGCGCCTTGCTCCTGGAGAGCCCGGAAGCGGCACGTAACCCGTTCTATCTGCTGGCGCCGAGCTGGGCCCTGATCCCGCTGGTGGTCCTGGCGACCCTGGCTACCGTGATCGCCTCCCAGGCGGTGATCTCCGGCGCGTTCTCCCTGACCCGCCAGGCGATCCAGCTGGGTTATATCCCGCGCATGTACATCCAGCACACCTCCAGCGCGGAGCAGGGGCAGATCTACATTGGCGCGGTGAACTGGGCGCTGATGGTCGGGGTGATCCTCCTGGTGCTGGGCTTCGAGTCTTCCGGCGCACTGGCTTCGGCCTACGGCGTGGCGGTGACCGGGACCATGCTGATCACCAGCATCCTGGTGTCGGCGGTGATGCTGTTGCTGTGGAAATGGTCGCCGGTGCTGACGGTGCCGATCCTGCTGGGTTTCCTGCTGGTGGACGGGCTGTTCTTCGCCGCCAACGTACCGAAGATCTTCCAGGGCGGTGCTTTCCCGGTGTTGGCGGGGATTGTGCTGTTCGCCCTGATGACCACCTGGAAACGCGGCAAGGAACTGTTGATGGACCGCCTCGGCGAGGGCGCGTTGCCGCTGCCGATCTTTATCAACAGCATCCGTGTGCAGCCACCGCATCGGGTCCAGGGCACCGCGGTGTTCCTCACTGCGCGCTCCGACGCCGTGCCCCATGCGCTGTTGCACAACCTGCTGCATAACCAGGTGCTGCACGAGCAAGTGGTGCTGCTGACCGTGGTCTATGAAGATATTCCACGGGTGCCGACGCAACGGCGCTTCGAGGTGGATTCCTATGGCGAAGGCTTCTTCCGGGTGATCCTGCACTTCGGTTTCACCGACGAGCCGGACGTGCCTGAAGCGCTGAAACTGTGCCATCTCGACGAGCTGGACTTCAGCCCGATGCGCACTACCTACTTCCTCAGCCGCGAGACGGTCATCACCTCCAAGATCGTCGGCATGGCACGCTGGCGCGAGACGCTGTTCGCCTTCATGCTCAAGAACGCCAACGGCAACCTGCGCTTCTTCAAGCTGCCGGTGAACCGCGTGATCGAGCTGGGTACGCAGATCGAGATGTAAGCTGGCGCGACAGCAGAAGCCCTCGTCACCTTAGCGGTGACGGGGGCTTTTTTGTTGGAGGAGGGCGCTTGCTCGCGATGGCGCTCTACCTGACAGCCCGCGCTGATCGCGAGCTAGCTCCGCTCCCGCAAAGGGGGGGATTTCATGGATGAAAAAGCCCCCGGTGCCGGTGGGCAGCGGGGGCCTTGTCTGGGCCGCTCAGATCACTCTTCGACGACCTTGTCCTTGCCCTGGCGTTTCTCGATGACGTTGACCAGGCGCTGGGCCAGGGCCGGGTAGTTCTCGTCGAAGTGGTGGCCGCCCGGCAGTTTCATGGCTTCGCCGACGGCGGTCTTGTCGGTGCAACCGCTTTCGTCGACTTCTTCCTCACCGTAGATGCACACCACCTTGGCTGCTGGCAGCTTGGCCATTTCCGGGCCGGTGGCGGCTTCCTTGCCGGCGTTGCCCAGCCAGCCTTCGACTTCGATCTCGAAGCTGCCGGTGCGGGCGAAGGCCAGCAGGATAATGGCGTCGACTCGCTGCTGCTCAGCTTCCGGCAGGCGGTTGTAGATGGCTGGCAACACGTCGGCGCCGAACGAGTAGCCGGTCAGCACGAAGCGCTTGGTGCCCCATTTCTGCCGGTAGTGCTGCATCAGTTCGGTCAGGTCGGTGGCGCTCTGTTCCGGGGTCTTGTGCTGCCAGTAGTAGCGCAGGGTGTCGATGCCGACCACCGGGTAGCCGATCTTGGCCATCTCGCCGGCCACGTCACGGTCCAGGTCACGCCAGCCGCCGTCACCGGAGAGGAACAGGGTCACGGTGTCCTTGGCCTGGCCGGCCGGTACTTCGACCACCGGAATGTTCAGGCCGCCGTTGTCCGAACCCACCAGCAGCTTGCGCAGCTCGTTGTTCAGCACCTGGGGCAGGTGAATGTCGTAGTCGCTGATGCTGGTGCTGGCATTTGGGGTGTCACGCACGAAGCCGGCGCTTTCGTCATCCGGGTTGTCGTTCCAGGCCACCAGCCAGTGGCCGTGGGCCAGGGTCTTGGGCAATGGATCGGTGCAGCCCGGGGCCGGGTTGATGGTAAAGCCCACCGACACGGCCTGGGCCTTGTCGTCGTTCTGGGTGGCGATCCAGCGCCAGGCCAGGGCGGCACCAGGGCCGATGCCGCTGACCAGGGTCGCCGGGCCCGCGAGTTGGCCAAGGGCGGTCTGCAGGGCTTGTTCCTGCAGCTTGCAGTCGTCCTTGGGCAGGATCACCTGGACGATCTGCGCCGCGCCGCCGCGGCTCAGGGCCAGGAGTTGGGTATCGGTCAGGGCTTCGTCGGCGAGGACGGCCACGGCGACCCGGGCCTTGGTCTGGGCGGCCGGGGTGACACGGGTCAGGGTCGAGCCATCGGTCTGGGCCAGGTGTTCCAGGGTCGGTTGTGGTGCCGGACGATTCCAGTACCAGTAGCCGCCTCCTGCTATCAGGGCAAGCACCACCAGAGTGGCTAATACATACCGCCAGGAGCGTTGAATCATCAGCGTTTCACCAATCCAGTCAGGCCGCCCGCAATCAGGGCGGCGGTATCGGCCAGTGCCACCAGCGGATCCAGTCCGGCGGGCACGGCCATGTAACGAGGTTCCCAGTCAGGCTGGAATTTGTCTTTGAAACGGCGCAACCCTTGGAAGTTGTACAACTGCTCACCCCGACGGAAAACCATCGATCCAAGGCGCTGGGTCAGTGGCGCGCCACGCCGGGGTTGCAGACCCGACAACGGCACCATGCCCAGACTGAAGCGGGCATACCCATGGTTTTTATAATGCTGGATCAGGCCGACCATCATGAATTCCATGGTCAGCTTGGGAGCCTCCGGGTGGGCGCGCATCAGGTCGAGGCTGGCCAGGTCATGGCTGTAGGTCTCGAGCAGGTTGGCGAAGGCCACCGGACGTCCTTCAAAACGGATGATCGCGATACGGAAATGCTTGAGGTAGTCCTCGCTGAAGCGTCCGAGGGAGAAACCTTTCTCGCGGACATTCTTGCCGGTCAGCCAGGCATCGGAAATGACTTTCAGCTCGTCCATCGGCGCCTGCCCGGCCTCATGGATTTCCAGCGACAGACCGTCGCGGGTACCGCGGTTCCAGGTGTAGCGCAGGTCCTTCATCTCCTTGCCCTTGGCTTCGAGGTCAAAGCGGTTCAGGTCGACCCGGGCTTCTTCGCCAAGCTTGATCGCGGTCAGGCCGATGTCCATGTAGTACGGCAGGTTTTCCGCGCGCACCTGGTAGAACACCGGACGCGCATGGTGGACGTCGCACAGGTCGCGGAACTGCCAGATCATCTCGGCCCGTTGCTGGGTCGGCCCGATCGGGTCATACAGCGCCACCAGGCTGCGGCCGCGCCGGGCGTACATGAGGAAGGCGTCGTCGTTGGGATGGAACAGCAGGGCCTTGTCACCGGTCAGGGACAGGCCGCCGTCGGGCTGTGAAGAGGCCATGAGGATCTTCGCCGCGCGGTCCAGCTCCTCGCCATTGGGCAGGTGAATCACCGGGCGCGCGGTGCGCAGCAACCAGGTCAGGGACACCACCACCAGCAGCACCGCGGCCCCCAGCAGCGAGCGCAGGCCCCGTGGGGCATCGGCGTCGAGGGTGAACTGCCACCACAGCTGATGGCTGTAGGGCACGTCCTGATAGGCGAACAGCAGCAGCCAGATCGATGCGCCCAGCACACAGACGCTGGCCACCAGGTACAGCGGCGAGAATGGCAGTTCGGTGAGGCGGCTCGGCCGGTAGAAGGAGCGCCGGAAGACCGCCAGCAGGCTGGCGGTCAGGGTCATCAGGCTGGCTTCTTCCCAGTCGAAACCCTTGAGTAGCGAGAGCACGGCACCGACCAGCAGCAGGATAGTGGTCAATATCCAGGCCGCGGACAGGCGCCGGCGCAGGCCCTGGGCCAGCAGCAGGCAAAGCACCCCGACCAGGCTGGCGCCGAAGTGCGAGGCATCCACCAGGCGGTGCGGGATCAGAAAACCGATGTGTTGCAGGCGGGTGTCGATTTCCGGGGTCACGCCGGAAAACAGCAGCACCACGCCGGACAGGAACACCAGCACCGCGAGGATCGGTGCGGCCAGGCCCGAGGCCACCCGCAGCGATTGACGGGTCTGGAACAGGCGCTGGGCCTCATTGATCAGCAGCAGGACGCAGGCCACCAGCATCGGCAGGATCACGTAGATCAGCCGGTACAGCAGCAGGGCGGCGGCCAGTGGCGCCGCGCCGAGCTTGTCGGCGAAGGCGGCCAGCAGAATCGCTTCGAACACCCCAACGCCGCCGGGTACATGGCTGAGCACGCCGGCCGCCAGGGCCAGCAGGTAGACCAGCAGGAAGGCGCCGAAGGGCGGTGCCTCGGGCAGCAGCAGATAGAGCACAGTGGCTGCGGCGGCGACGTCGAGGGCGGTGATCAGCAGTTGCAGGAGCGTCAGGCGGCGTCCAGGCAGGCGCAGGGTGCGGCGCCCGGCCTTGACCAACAGGTTGTCCGGCAGTGGCTGTTCAGGCAGGCGGCGCCGGTAGATACCGATGACCAGAATCGCGCAGAGCAGCAGTACGGCGCCGGCAATGCTGGCCAGCAGGCCTTCGGAGAGGCGCAGGGCGGCGGAGGCGGCGGGCAGGTTGCTCAGGGTCGCCAGGGCGGCGAGCGGTGGCAGGGCGCAACCCAGGGACAGGCTGGCGAATAGCGTCATATGGGCGACGTCGCCGGCACCCACGCCATGCCGGGCATAGAGGCGGTAACGCACCGAACCACCGGAGAGCAGCGACAGACCGATGGCGTTGCCGATGGCAAAGGCGGTGAAGCCCCCGAGGGCCAGGGTGCGCGGCGGCAGGTTCACCCCGGCGTAGCGGCTGGCGGACCATTCGTAGCCGAGCAGGATGACGAAACCGACCACGGTCGCGGCCAGGGCACCGAGCAGGGCCGGCTTGGGCACGTCGAGGATCGAATCATGCAGGGCATACAGATCCAGCTCGCTGAGCAGGTGACGACAGGCAATCAGGGCGATGCCGAACAGCAGCAGGGTCACGACCATGCCGATGGGCTGGCGGTATTTGCTCAGTAGCTCCAGCCAGCGCAAGCGGGTGGCAGCAACCGGTTGGTTCGCTGTAACGGTATCGGTGTCTTGTGAGTCAGACGAGTTGGCGCGCATCAATCACCTCGTGGATTGTGCGCGACAGGATGGGGGTATCCAGCCAAGTTACCAATCCCTGCAGAAAAAATAGTTTCAAATATTAACGCGTCTCACCATGGCCCTGCGAGCCCGGACGGCCAGCGTTTTCAAGCGGCTGCCTGGCAATGAGCATAGCGGGTTGGAAAGGGTGGGGGAGGTGACTGACGGTTCACAGGAGGTTGCCAGGTCATTGTTGCGAAAAGATTTTTTCGACAGATACAAAAAAGGCCACTCTTTCGAGTAGCCTTTTTTGTTGTTTGGTTGCGGGAGCCGGATTTGAACCGACGACCTTCGGGTTATGAGCCCGACGAGCTACCAGGCTGCTCCATCCCGCGTCTGTGTGGCGGCATTCTACAGACGAACGCCGGAGTGTCAACCGTTAATGGTCCATTGAGTCAAATAAGTGTTGAATGACTCGCAAGGCGGGCTAAGTCCCGGTACTGCAAAGGGTTTTGTTTTGCGCGACAACAAAACGAGCGCGCACAAAAAAGGCCACTCTTTCGAGTAGCCTTTTTTGATGTTTGGTTGCGGGAGCCGGATTTGAACCGACGACCTTCGGGTTATGAGCCCGACGAGCTACCAGACTGCTCCATCCCGCGTCTGTGTGGCGGCATTCTACAGAGGATCGCCGGCCTGTCAACCGATTGGCCGAAAAAAACTGTTCTCGTTCAACTGCTTAGCTTGAAAATACCGCCCCTGGATCGACCCTGAGGGCATGCTGCACAAGGCTTTCAGCTCTATTGAGGGGCTTTGACCGATTGAGAAAACAAATTCATCTTCCGATTTTTCTGGTGGCAGGCAGGAGAAATCAAACTACTGGTGCTATATACAGTTCTCGGTGAGATACTGTCGCCCTGTCTTGTGATCGACCTCTTGCTTCCATGAACTCTGCCTTTATATGACGCAGCGCAAAATCATCCACATCGACTGCGATTGCTTCTACGCCGCCATCGAAATGCGCGACGACCCGCAATTGGCCGGCAGGCCGATGGCGGTGGGCGGCTCGGCGGAGCGACGCGGGGTGATCGCCACTTGCAACTATGAGGCCCGCGCTTTTGGCGTGCGTTCGGCCATGTCCTCGCGGCATGCGCTGACGCTGTGCCCCGACCTGCTGATCGTCAAGCCGCGCATGGAAGCCTACCGGGAAGCGTCGAAAGAGATTCATACGATCTTTCGCGACTACACCGACCTGATCGAGCCTTTATCCCTGGATGAGGCCTATCTGGACGTTTCCGACAGCCCCAACTTCGCCGGCAGCGCCACGCGCATCGCCCAGGACATTCGTCGCCGGGTCTCCAACCAGCTGCATATCACGGTGTCGGCCGGGGTGGCGCCAAACAAGTTCCTGGCCAAGATCGCCAGCGACTGGAAAAAGCCCAATGGCCTGTTCGTGATCACCCCGGACCAGGTCGAGGACTTCGTTTCGGCCTTGCCGGTCAACAAGCTGCATGGCGTGGGCAAGGTCACGGCCGACAAGCTGGGACGCCTGGGCATTGTCAGCTGCGAGGCATTGCGCGAATGGAGCAAGCTGGCGCTGGTGCGCGAGTTCGGCAGTTTTGGCGAGCGGTTGTGGAACCTCGCCCGGGGCATCGATGAGCGACCGGTGCAGAACGACAGTCGCCGGCAGTCCATCAGCGTGGAAAACACCTACGACGTCGATCTGCCCGATCTGCAGAGCTGCCTGGATAAACTCCCGGAGTTGATGCAGACCCTGGCCGGTCGGATCGAGCGCATCGACAGCAGCTATCGTCCGGGCAAGCCATTCGTCAAAGTGAAGTTTCACGATTTCACCCAGACCACGCTCGAACAGGCGGGGGCAGGGCGGGACCTGGAGAGTTACCGGCAGCTTTTGACCCAGGCGTTCAAGCGCGGGGACAGGCCGGTGCGGCTATTGGGGATTGGTGTGCGTTTGCAGGATCTGCGTGGCGGGCATGAGCAGCTGGAGTTGTTCAGCCGTTGAAACAGCATCGCGAGCCAGCCCACCCCCGCAGTGCGGAAACAGGCTGGCTCGCGATGGTTATCTGATCAATGGGCGCCGGGATCGGCGACCAGGCGGCCGGCGTTCTTGGTCAGCGACTTGAGAAATTCGCTTTGCAGCTCCGGATCGTTGCGGGTCAGCTCGATCAGGCTCTGCTCCAGTTCGCTGGCTTCTTCTTCCAGGCCCAGTTCGGAGAGACGCTTGACCCGGTGCACCCACTGGCTCACTTCGTCATCTTCGAGGTCGTCGTAGATCAGGTTGTGCGCTTCCAGCAGCTTGCCGCGCAGGGTGTTGCTGATGGCCAGCGACGAGTCGGAATGCACGTCGTCCTGGGCGTCCGCGACACTGATCTGCAGCTTGCCGATGTGGTTCAGGTCCTGCTCGGAAAACGGGCTGTCCAACAGGTTCAGGCGCAGTACGCCGTTGCGGTCGGTGCTCAGCTCATGGGTTTCCTTGCCGGCCTTGACCTGCACCGGGCGCTCGCTCCAGGGCAGGCTCGAATACTCCACGCGCTTGTCGCGCTGGACTTCATCGATCCCCGCCAGGTTCTGCTGCGCCCGACCGTGGGACTGCACGTTCATGAACGGGTTGAGCCCGGCCACGCCGTAGCTGATCCAGTCCTTGGTGACGCTGTCCGGCAGGTTGCCCAGGGCAAACACATTGACCACGTTGGCGCCGACACCCGCGACCACGGCTACCGCACCCAGTGGGATCTCGTAGAGCTCCCGCCAGGGTTGATAGGGCGTGTAGCGATCGTAGCGACGCGTGACTTCGAACTCGGTGACTTCGAAGGTCTTCTGCTCGTGGATGCGTACCCGGCGTTGCGGCAGCTCAAGCACCTTAGGCTCACCGACATCGATCTGCAGGCTGTGATCGAGCAATTTGCGCTCGACACGTTCCTCGTGCTCGCTGCGTTGCGACATCTGGTTGGCACAGCCGCTGAGCAACAGGGCGCCGCACAAGGCGGCGCCACCGAGGCTTAAGGTGTTTCGCTTGAACATGACTTCTCTATCTGGTTTCAGCGACGGATACGGGCTTGGAGGAAGGACAGCACGTCAGCCACCGGCAGCGCTTGCGCCTCGGCTTCGGTACGGCTCTTGTATTCCAGGTTGCCTTCGGCGAGGCCGCGGTCGCTGACCACGATCCGGTGTGGAATGCCGATCAGCTCCATGTCCGCGAACTTGATGCCCGGGCTGGTCTTCTTGTCGCGGTCGTCCAGCAGCACTTCGAAGCCGGCGGCGGTGAGTTGTGCGTACAGCTTGTCTGTGGCTTCGCGAACCTGCTCGGTTTCATAGCGCAGCGGTACCAGGGCGATCTGGAACGGGGCCAGGGTGTCGCTCCAGATGATGCCGTTCTCGTCGTTGTTCTGCTCGATGGCCGCGGCCACCACGCGGGACACGCCGATGCCGTAGCAGCCCATTTCCAGGGTGACCGGCTTGCCGTTCTCGCCCAGCACTTCGCACTTCATCGCCTTGCTGTACTTGTTGCCCAGCTGGAAGATGTGCCCGACTTCAATGCCGCGCTTGATTTCCAGGGTGCCCTTGCCGTCCGGGCTTGGGTCACCGCTGACGACATTGCGCAGGTCGGCCACGGTCGGGACCGGCATGTCGCGTTCCCAGTTGAAGCCGAAATAGTGCTTGTCGTCGACGTTCGCGCCGATACCGAAGTCGCTCATCAGGGCCACCGAGCGGTCGACGATGATTGGCAGCGGCAGGTTCAGCGGGCCCAGGGAGCCGGCGCCGGCGCCGATGGCGTCACGCAGTTCGGTTTCCGAAGCCATCACCAGCGGGCTGGCGACGCCAGGCTGGTTGGCGGCCTTGATTTCGTTCAGCTCGTGGTCGCCACGGATGATCAGGGCGATCAGCTTGCCGGCTTCCTCGGCGTGCACCACCAGGGTCTTGACGGTCTTTTCGATCGGCAGGTTGTAGCCTTCCACCAGTTGCGCGATGGTTTTCGCGTCAGGGGTGTCGACCAGGCGCAGTTCTTCGCTCGGCGCCGGGCGCGAGGTTTCCCGTGGCACGGCTTCGGCTTTCTCGATGTTCGCCGCGTAGTCGGAGCCGTTGCTGAAAACGATGTCGTCTTCGCCGGACTCGGCCAGTACGTGGAATTCGTGGGAGCCGGCGCCGCCGATGGAGCCGTTGTCGGCTTCGACCGGACGGAACTTCAGGCCCAGGCGGGTGAACACGTTGCAGTAGGCCTGGTGCATGCGGTCATAGGTGACCTGCAGCGATGCCTGGTCGGCGTGGAAGGAATAGGCGTCCTTCATGATGAACTCGCGACCGCGCATCAGGCCGAAGCGTGGGCGGATTTCATCGCGGAATTTGGTCTGGATCTGGTACAGGTTGATCGGCAACTGCTTGTAGCTGCTCAGTTCGTTGCGGGCCAGATCGGTGATCACTTCTTCGTGGGTCGGACCGGCGCAGAAGTCGCGACCGTGGCGATCCTTGAAGCGCAGCAGTTCAGGGCCGTACTCCTCCCAGCGCCCGGATTCCTGCCACAGTTCAGCCGGCTGCGTGCTCGGCATCAACACTTCAAGCGAGCCGGCGGCGTTCATTTCTTCACGAACGATGGCTTCGACCTTGCGCATCACCCGCAGGCCCATCGGGAGCCAGGTGTACAGGCCCGAGGCCAGTTTGCGGATCATGCCGGCGCGCAGCATCAGCTGATGGCTGATCACGACCGCATCGGAAGGCGTTTCTTTCTGTGTGGCGAGCAAAAATTGACTGGTGCGCATGGTAGGCCGTTGTCGGTTGCTGAAGACTAGAAATGACGAAGCATTGTACGGGCGAGAACCGTTGGCGTACAGGATTGCGGCCGGGGGAGGTCGGGGCGCCGGATGAATGCCGGTATGCCCCGGGGTTTCCTAGGGTTCTTCGCTGACAGCTGTAGCGGGTGGCGTGGCCGGCGGTGTGGCTTCGGGCGCTTGCGGCGGTTCGGCGCGACGGTTTTCCTGGAACCAGTGCAGGGCGATCAGGACCAGGGTCGGCACGCCGAGCAGGGCAGTGATCAGGAAGAAGTCGTGATAGCCGAACTTCTCCACCATGACCCCCGAATAACCGCCGATCAGGCGCGGCAACAGCAGCATGATCGAGCTGAGCAGGGCGTACTGGGTCGCCGAGAACTTCAGGTTGGTCAGGCTCGACAGGTAGGCGACGAAGGCCGAGGTGGCCAGGCCCGAGCTGAAGTTGTCCAGGGAAATGGTCACCACCAGCATCTGCAGGTTGGGGCCCATGTCGGCCAGCATCAGGAACAGCAGGTTGGTCGCGGCCGAGGCGGCGCCGCCGATGAACAGGATCGGCAGGATGCCGAAGCGCACGATCAGCAGGCCGCCCATGCCGGCGCCGACCAGGGTCATGATCAGGCCGAAAATCTTGCTGACGCTGGCGATCTGGTCCTTGGTGAAGCCCTGGTCGATGTAGAACACGTTGGCCATCACGCCCATCACCGTGTCCGACATCCGATAGGTGGCGATCAGGCCCAGCAGCAGCAGGGCTTGCCAGCGGTAGCGCAGGATGAAGTCATTGACCGGCGTCAGCACCGGAGCCAGGCCGCGGCGACCCATGGCCGACAGGCACAGCGAGGTCAGGATGATATAGAGAATGGCGCGCAGGAACGCTCGGTCTTCCAGTAGCAGGTCCAGCAGGCTGGCGCCTTCGAACAGCACGCTGGCGAAGTCGGTGTTGTAGAGCTGGGTGAACATCGCCGGCACGGACACCAGCAGCACGATCAGCACGAATACCGACACCAGCTGGTGCACGAAACTGTAGCGCCCGGCCGACAGCTGGGTGCGCAGCGGCACCGGCGGTTCGCGCATGAACAGGGTGGTCAGCAGGGCCGGGATCATCAGCACGCCGAACAGCACGTAGGTGCCGGTCCAGGCCGCGTGTTTATAGCTGAAACCGGTGGAGCCGAAACCTTCGGCGAAGAACAGGGCGCCAGCGGTGGCCAGCAGGGCGGCGACGCGGTAGCCGGACATATAGGCGGCAGCCAGGGCGGCCTGGCGGCTGTCTTCGGCGATTTCCAGGCGGTAGGCGTCCACCGCGATGTCCTGGGTGGCAGAGGCGAAGGCGACGATAACCGCAATGGCGATCAGCCAGGACAGGTGCTTTTGCGGATCGCAGAACCCCATGCCGATCAGCCCGAGCAGCACCAGCGATTGCGACAGGACCAGCCAGGAGCGGCGGCGTCCGAGTTTGCCCAGCAAGGGTAGGCGCCATTGGTCGAGCAAGGGCGACCAGACCCATTTGAAGGCGTAGGCCAGACCGATCAGGCTGGCGTAGCCAATGGTTTCGCGAGCCACACCGGCTTCGCGCAACCAGACTGAAAGTGTCGAAAACACCAGCATGTAAGGCAGGCCGGCGGCGAAACCAAGCAGCAACAGCACGAGCGTCGAGGGGCTGGCATAGGCGGCGAGCGCGGCGCGCCAGGTTTTACGGGGCATGGGCTGGAGTCTGCCTCAAGAATTACGGAAACAAAGCGCGCACTCTAACCGCTGTGCTCTACCGGACGCCAGCCATGGCGCCGAATATCCACACGATTGTTCAGGATCGAGACACCTTCCATACGCAGTCGCGCGCGCTGTTCGTCGCCCGAAGCGCTGCCCACGGGCAGGCTGATGCGCCCGCCCGCGCCCAGTACGCGGTGCCAGGGCAGGGTGGTGTCGGTGGGCAACTGGCTGAGGGTGCGTCCCACCCAGCGCGCCGCGCGACCCAGGCCCGCCATTTCCGCCAGTTGCCCATAGCTGATTACCTTGCCTTCCGGGACCTGGGCCAGGGTCAGGTAGAGCGCCGTGCGTCGGATTTCGGCAGGGCTTTGGTCGGCGTCGAGCGGTTCGATCACGTTCGGGTTTCCTGATGCAGGCCTGTAAACCGTCTGTAGGACAAAGAGGTTATTAACCGTTGAGAATTGAACTCACTATAGATAGTCGAGTCAGTCCCTACCTGAGGTTTTATTCATGTGGATAATGCCGGTTTTTTTCGCGAACTCGAGCCTTGTATCTGTTTATGTTGTCCAGAACCCTGCTGTGCCTTGCCGTTTTCAGTACCGCCACGCCTTTGCTCGCCGATACCGTCTGGTTGAAGAACGGTGACCGTCTGAGTGGCAAGATCAAGCTGTTCGACGGTGGCAAGTTATTGATCCAGACCGAGTATGCCGGGGCCATCCCGATCGACTGGAAGCAGGTCAAGACGCTGGAGAGCGATCAGGAACTGCTGGTCAAGCAGGATGCCTACACCGGCGAGAAGGCCAAGTCCCTGCACGCGGCGGAAGACGGCAAGGTCACCTTGGCCAATGGCGAGGCGCCGAAGACTGTCGAGCTGGCGAGCATCCAGCAGATCATGAAGCCCAAGCCGGTGGTCGAGGACCTGGTATGGAAGGGCAATGTCGACATGGCGCTGGATTATCAGCGGGCGGAAAAGGACACCGACGACTACGACATCGACTTCAAGACCTCGGCGCGCCACGGCAAATGGCGGCACACGGCGGAAGGTGAGTACAACCGCGAATTCCAGAACGATGTGGTCACCACCGACAACTGGCGCGGCGAATACGCACTGGACCGCTTCCTCACCGATAAATGGTTCTGGCAAGGGCGGTTGAATTACAAGCGTGACAAGGTCGAGGAGCTGGCGCGCCAGCGCGTGGTGGGTACCGGTCCGGGTTACCAGTTCTGGGATAACGAATTGGGTGCGTTCTCCCTGGGTTCGCTGCTCAACCGCACCGACTACGAGTACAAGGATGGCGGCAAAGACAACTTCTATTCCCTGGCCATGAAGTGGGACTACAACCGTTACCTGATTGGCAAGCGGGTCGAGTTGTTTACCAATGGCGAGGTGGGGCGGCCGCTGTCCAATATTGCCGATTACGCCCTGGATGCCGAGATCGGCCTGCGCTACAAGGTCACGGAATGGGCGTCGCTCAACCTCAAGGCCGAACGGGACATCATCAGTGGCACCAAGGACAGCGATCTCAACAAGACCCGCTACACCGCGGGGTTTGGCGTCGCCTGGTAAGCTCGCAGGCCTGGAAATGAAAAAGTCCCGCGGTTTGCACCCGCGGGACTTTTTTGTTTGGCAGCGCAAGAGTGCTGTCTCAATAGCGCTGCGTTATGTCAGCCTCAACTGCATGCACCTTGACGGGTGCCCGTCTGGTACTGGCATTCGCTCTGCAGGCTGCCGTCCTCGTTCCAGAGGCGCATCCAGTCATGCTCTTTGCCATCCAGGTAATCGGTAGATGATTCCATCTGACCGCTGTCGTACCAGGTGACGGCGGGGCCTTCGAGTTTCGCGTCCTTGTAGACCTTGTGCTCCTTGAGCTGGCCGTTGTCGTACCAGGCCTTGAAGTCGCCCTGCTCGCGGTGCTGTTCATCCCATTGCCACTGGAGGGTTTGCACGCCCTGTTCGTTCCAGAGGGCATAACTGCGCTGGGTGCCGTGTTCGTCGTTGAATTGCTTCTGCTTTACCTTGCCGTTGGGGTGGTACTGGATTTGCCAACCCACGGGCTGGTTGTCAACGAAGTCGACTGTGCTTTCCAGTGTGCCGTCAGGGTAATAGGACGGGCTGGGGCCGACTTTCTTGCCGGCAACGAACTGCCCGCTGTCTTTGATCTTGCCATCCGGGTAATAGCTGGTGATCGGGCCGTCCGGCAGATTCGCCCGGTAGGTGATGCGCCCGACCCGCTTGCCGTTCTCGTCGTATTCCAGGTATTCGCCGTCGACGCGTTTGCCCTGGCGCCAGTTGTAGGACTCGGCGACTTTTCCATTGTCGTGGTAGGTGCTCTGCCAGCCCTCGAGGAGGCCGTCCCTATAGTTCGAGCGTTTAACCACGACACCGCTCTCGGAGTAGGTCAGCGCTTCTCCCTGGCGTTTGCCATTGAGGTCATAGCCAGCGCTGTGGCGGACCTGGCCGTCCGGATAGTAGGTTTTCGAGGCATGAACGGCCTTGCCCGAAACGAAGTCTTCGGCGCTGACGAAACAGTCCCGGCGCAGGGTGCCTGATTCGACATAGAAGATTTTCGCGTTCCAGGCTTTTTGCCGCTTGTCATAGCTCATCGGCATCGTCAGGAAGTACGAGGCCTGGCCTTGGCCCGTCGGCGCATAACGCTCGTCGAGGTAGAGCTTGCCGTCGACCAGGGATGCGGTCAGTTCGCGGCATTCCTGGGCGGTGCAGGGCCGGACCTTTTCGAAAAAGGCTCGTTTTCCGTCGCAGTCTGAGAGGGTCAGCAGGAGTGGGGTCTGGTCATCGATCAGTTGCTGGATTTCTTCCAGGGCCTGGCCGAACGACTCCGCGGGGATGCCTGAGGATTCAGGGGTGAGGTAAACCTCGTTGCTGCCGCAACGATGGGCGCTGGAAAGCTCCAGCAGTACCGCGCGTCGCAACTCGGGTTGTTGTTGCGAGTCCTTGGCAATGTAGCTGGCGCCGCTGTCCATGCCGACGATGATCGTTGGAGGGTCGGGGCGAGGTGTGGCGTTGAGTGCGAGAGGGAGGGCGAGTGTGAGCACCGCTGCGCTCAACAACTTCCGGTGTCTGAACGGCATCCTGCAGTTTCCATATGATTGTCCGAGGGGGCGGATCATATAGCCTGGGTGCCATTAAGCAAAAACATCCGGGCACAAAAAAGCCCCGCTTTGAGGGCGGGGCTTTTTTACTGTTTCAGTACAAGTTAGATAACTTGAACTTCTTCAGCTTGCATGCCTTTCTGACCGCGGGTAGCGATGAAAGAAACCTGTTGGCCTTCTTTCAGGCTTTTGAAGCCGTCGGATTGGATAGCTTTGAAGTGTACGAACAGGTCGTCACCGGATTGTGGAGTGATGAAGCCGAAGCCTTTTTCATCGTTGAACCACTTAACGGTACCGGTTTGGCGATTAGACATGGTGTATCTCCTTGGACAAAGTTAACTGCGACTCAGGAAAAGCCCTGGCCGAGACTGAGTGCAAAGAGCAGGAAAAATTCTTGGAGATGGTTGGATCGAAATTCAACATCGTGTAGAGATTCTCAGTGACACAAGCAGCACAGTGGCGCCACCTTAACCCTTTTTCCGGAACCTGCCAATGTTCTTTGCCAAGGATTCGCGCTTTTAGTGACTGGCGGTGCCGTACATACCTTCCAGCCCGCAAGTATTGCGGCTTTCAGCGAGAAAAGCGGCCCAGACTTTGAACCCGCAGGCGCACCCCGGTAAGATGCCGGACAGAATTTTTCCACCTCGCTATTTCAGGACACCCGCCATGAGCATCAAATCGGACAAGTGGATTCGCCGCATGGCGCAAGAGCACGGCATGATCGAGCCTTTCGTGGAGCGCCAGATGCGCGGCGAAGGCGCGGAGCGGCTGATTTCCTTCGGCGTGTCGAGCTACGGCTACGATGTGCGTTGCGCCGATGAGTTCAAGGTGTTCACCAATATCAATTCGGCCACCGTCGATCCGAAAAACTTCGACGCCGGCAGCTTCGTCGACATCAAGAGCGACGTATGCATCATTCCGCCGAACTCCTTCGCCCTGGCCCGCACCGTCGAGTACTTCCGTATTCCGCGCAACGTGCTGACCATCTGCCTGGGTAAAAGCACCTACGCCCGTTGCGGCATCATCGTCAACGTCACCCCCCTCGAGCCTGAGTGGGAAGGTCACGTGACCCTGGAATTCTCTAACACCACCACCTTGCCGGCGAAGATCTACGCCAACGAAGGCGTGGCGCAGATGCTGTTCCTGGAGTCCGACGAAGAGTGCGAAGTGTCCTACAAGGACCGTGGCGGCAAATACCAGGGCCAGCGTGGCGTGACCCTGCCGCGTACCTGAGTCGTTCATCTGACAAATAGCGGGAATTCCTCAGCGGGCAGATACTCTAACCAGAGACTGCCCCGGTTTGCGCACAGCGGACCGTGCTTAGCTCAGGAGTGCCTCATGAAGATCGATCCGCTTATAAGCGCCACACTTGCCAGACTTGAGCCCAATCAGGTCGGCGTCCTGGCCTGGTCATTGCTGGCGCACCCCAGCGCGGCAGGCGGCATTCCCGGTCAACCCGACCCGGACACCCCGCAACCCGCCGAGCCGACCGAACCTGGCGAACCGACCTTGCCGGACGAACCGCCTCCCGCTCCTGTCGCCTGATTGACGCCAACTCATAAAAAAGGCCAGCCCGCCGGACTCCACCGGCGGGCTGGCCTTTGTCCATAGCGGCGCCTGGCTTACTTCAGGTTACCGCTGAGGAACTGCTGCAAGCGCTCGCTCTTCGGGTTGCCCAGCACCTCTTCCGGCGCGCCTTCCTCTTCCACCAGGCCCTTGTGCAGGAACAGCACCTGGCTCGACACCTTGCGGGCGAAACTCATTTCATGGGTGACCATGATCATGGTCCGGCCTTCCTCGGCCAGGCCCTGGATCACCTTGAGCACTTCGCCCACCAGCTCCGGGTCGAGGGCCGAGGTGGGTTCGTCGAACAGCATCACTTCCGGCTCCATCGCCAACGCCCGGGCAATTGCCACCCGCTGTTGCTGGCCACCGGAGAGAAAGGCCGGGTACTGGCCAGCCACGCGGGCAGGCAGGCCGACCTTGTCCAGGTAGCGCCGGGCGCGGTCTTCGGCGTCCTTCTTGCTGATCCCCAGCACCCGGCGCGGCGCCATGGTGATGTTCTCCAGTACCGTCATGTGGCTCCACAGGTTGAAATGCTGGAACACCATGGCCAGACGGGTGCGAATCCGTTGCAGCTCGTCGGCGTCGGCCACGTGCATGCCATGGCGGTCCTTGACCATGCGGATCGGCTGGCCGTCCAGGCTCATGGCGCCGTCGTCCGGGATTTCCAGGAAGTTGATACAGCGCAGAAAGGTACTTTTGCCCGAGCCGCTGGCGCCGATCAGGCTGATGACGTCGCCGGTCTTCGCCTTGAGCGAAACACCTTTGAGCACTTCATTGTCGCCGTAGCATTTATGCAGGCCTTCAATGGTCAGTTTGTACATGGGGCATGCATCCTCAAGGCGAAAGTAGGTAGCCGCTGCGATAGGCTTCGCGGCCGGCGACATGGGCGATCACCATGCCGGCCGTGGCCATGCGGCGCAGCGAGCGGGCGTAGAGCAGGCCGGCGCAGCTGCAATGAATGGGGGTGACGCGATCGTTGATCGGGTCGATGACTTCGGCCACCTGTTGCCCGGCTTCCAGGTACTCCCCCGGCAGCGCGGTGAACACCAGCAGGCCGCCCACGGGCGTGGCCACAGGTTCCACACCGGCCAGCGGGGTGGCCGGGTAGGGCAACTCGGGCATGGGCGGAGCCTCGCCGGCGATGGCGCCGAAATGGCTCAGATAATCCAGTATGGCTTGGCAATCCCGGCTGGCTAGGTCGTGGTTGACGTCGCCCTGGCCGCGCAGCTCGACGGTGACCGAGAAGCTGCCGTGGGGAATGGCGAAGCGCTCGCCGAAACGCTGCTGCAATTGCCACCAGAGCAGGGTGAAGCACTCGTCGAACGACTGGCCGCCGGAATCGGTGGCCAGCAGGCAAGCTTGCGAGCCGATATAACAGGCCAGCGGTTCGACCTGCGGCCAGGCCTCGGGTGTGGTGTACAGATGGGCCACGGCTTCGAAATCGCAGTGCAGGTCCAGCACCATGTCCGCGTCGCAGGCCAGGCGCTGCAGGGCCAGGCGCTGGGACTGCAACTGGGTGCCGGCGGTCTGCCGCGCCAGGGCGTTGCGCAGGCTGGCGCGGATGATTTCACGGTTATGCCGCGGATCGTCGCCCAGTTGGCCTTCGATGTCGTTGCCGACCTCCTCGCCAAGGTCGAGGAACCAGCGATTGAAGTTCTGCCCGCTTTCCAGCTCGTAGCGGCCCAGCGGCACGTCCATCAACACTTGTTCCAGGCCGGCCGGGTTGGCCACCGGCACCAGGACGATTTCGCTGCGCAGGCGGCCCTGGGCCTCCAGTTCCGCCAGGCGTGCCTTGAGGTGCCAGGCCACGAGCATGCCCGGCAGTTCATCGGCGTGCAGCGACGACTGGATGTAGACCTTGCCTTCGGCCCGCTCGGGGCCGAAGTGAAAGCTGTGGATCTGGCGCGAGGTCCCCGGTAGCGGGGCGAGCAGATCATGAGTCTGTTGGCGCATGGATGATGATTTGCCTTGTTCTAGTGGGTCGGCCCGAGGAAGGCCAGCCAGCGGCGTTCGGCGAGGCGGAACAGGCCGACCAGGGCGAAGGTCACGGTGAGGTAGATCAGCGCGGCGATGCCGAAGGACTCGAAGGTCATGAAGGTGGCCGAGTTGGCGTCGCGGGCGACTTTCAGCACATCCGGGATGGTCGCGGTGAAGGCCACGGTGGTCGAGTGCAGCATCAGGATCACTTCGTTGCTGTAGTAGGGCAGCGAGCGGCGCAGGGCCGACGGCATGATCACGTAGGCGTACAGCTTCCAGCCGCTGAGGCCGTAGGCCTTGGCCGCCTCGACCTCGCCGTGGGCCATGCTGCGGATCGCCCCGGCGAAAATCTCCGTGGTGTAGGCGCAGGTGTTCAGGGCGAAGGCCAGGATGGTGCAGTTCATCGCGTCGCGAAAGAACGCGTCGAGCACGGGCTGGGCGCGGATCGCGGCGATGCTGTAGATCCCGGTGTAGCAGATCAACAGCTGGATATAGAGCGGCGTGCCGCGAAACAGGTAGGTGTAGAACTGCACCGGCCAGCGTAGGTAGAGCTTGGGCGAGACCCGGGCGATGGACAGCGGGATCGACACCAGGAAACCGATGAAGATCGAGGCGCTGAGCAGCCACATCGTCATCGCCAGGCCGGTGACGTTGTAGCCGTCGCTGTAAAGGAAGGGTTTCCAGTATTCCTGCAGGAGCTCGATCATCGCACCGCCTCCCGCGAACCCGCGGCATAGCGGCGTTCGAGCCAGCGCAGGACGACGTTGGAGGCGCTGGTGATGACCAGGTAGATCAACGCCGCTAGCACCAGGAAGTAGAACAGCTGATAGGTGCTCTTGCCGGCATCCTGGGCCGCCTTGACCAGGTCGGCCAGGCCGATGATCGACACCAGCGCGGTGGCCTTGAGCATCACCATCCAGTTATTGCCGATACCTGGCAGGGCAAAACGCATCATCTGCGGAAACACCACGAAGCGAAAACGCTGGCCGCGCTTGAGGCCGTAGGCGGTGGCGGCTTCTATCTGCCCGCGCGGCACGGCGAGGATGGCGCCACGGAAGGTTTCGGTGAAGTACGCTCCATAAATGAAGCCCAGGGTGATGACCCCGGCGCTGAATGGGTCGATCTCGATGTATTCCCATTCCATGAAGTTGGTGAAGGTGGTCAGCCAGGTTTGCAGGCTGTAGAAAATCAGCAGCATCAGCACCAGGTCCGGTACGCCGCGGATCAGCGTGGTGTAGAGCTGGGCGGGCAGGCGCAGCAGGCCCAGCCGCGAGAGTTTGGCGCTGGCGCCGAGCAGACCGAGCAGGACACTGAGTAACAGCGACAATACCGAGAGTTTGATGGTCATCCAGGTGCCTTCCAGCAACAACGGACCGAACCCCTTGAGGCTGAAGGCGGAAAGCCCAAGGGTTTGCAGAAGTTCTTCGAACATAAATCAGAGACCTGTGGCGATAAAAAAGGCGCCCATCGAGGATGGGCGCCAGGACCTTATTTACCGCTGTAGAGATTCAGATCGCCAAAGTGCTTTTTCTGAATGGTGGCGTAGGTGCCATCGTCGTGTAACGCTTTGATACCTTTATCCAGAAGCGCCTTGAGCTCTTTGTTACCTTTGGAGATACCGATAGCTGTCTTGGCCGGCAGCAGCGGGCTGTCCACTGGCTTGCTCACCTCGTAGTCGGCGCCTTGTGGCGACTTCAGGAAGCCCAGCTCGGCTTGCAGCATGTCCTGGATCGAGGCATCGAGGCGCCCGGAAATCAGGTCGGCATACACCTGGTCCTGGTTCTGGTAGGCCTGGGTTTTCACCCCAGCCTTGTCCAGCACGGCCTTGGCGTAGGCTTCCTGGATGGTGCCCTGCTCGTAGCCGACAGTCTTGCCCTTGAGCGAGGCGGTGTCTTCGGTCAGGCCGGAACCTTTCTTGAACACGAAGGAAGTCGGGCCGGAGAACAGTTCGTTGGAGAAGTCGATGACTTTCTCGCGGGCCGGGGTGACGGTCATGGATGAGATCACGCCGTCGAATTTATTGGCTTTAAGGCCCGGGATCATGCCGTCGAAGTCGCTTTCGACCCATTTGCACTTGACCTTCAGTTCGGCACAGATGGCATTGCCCAGATCGATGTCGAAGCCGACCAGGCTGCCATCGGCGGCCTTGGATTCAAAAGGTGCGTAGGACGGGTCAACGCCGAAGCGCAGTTCCTTGTATTCCTTGGCCAGCGCGGAGCCGGCGGCCATGCAGAGAGCCAGTGCAGAAAGGGTCAGCAATGCTTTTTTCATTATTAAATCCCTAAAAACCAATATGAGCGCTTGTGGCGCATTAGTACTGTTACTGCAAAGCGTCAGACTTAATGAAAGTAGCAATTTCCGAACCAGAGTCCCGAACAAGTGTTTTAAAAGGTGGTGCGAGAGCCTGTCGTGGGTTGGCAGCGCCCCAAAAAAGAGCGTGCGCAAGGCCTTGCATCAATAGGGCGCGTGGGAGATTTCGCGCAGGAAAGGGCGCGGCTGCCGAGAGCGTGGCAGGGCCGGATCGGTGAGGGGATTGAAGCGTTACAGGGTGCCAGCCCGCCCCTTGTGCAGAGGGACGGGCTGGCCGGTGTTACTTGCCTGGCGCCAGGGTCAGGCGGGTCTTGCCGTAGAGGCGGTCGAAGTTCTGCGGTTGCAGCGGCAGGCTCAGGTACTGGCCCTTGAGCCAGGCGTCGATGCCGTTCAGGTAGTTCGGGCTGGCCGGGTTGCCGGACTGGCCGCTGCTGTTCATCACGCTCAGCGGTTCGCTCTGGCCGAAATCGACGACCAGCCGTAGTGCCGGAGCCTGGGTCACATTGAAGTCCTGGCCCCAGCGGTACGGCGAACTGTTCAGGGTGCTGTGATCGCCACCGGCCTGCAGCGGCCCGCGAATCACCTGGCCACTGGCGTTCTTCCAGTTGTAGCTGTGTAGCTTGCCCCATTGCCAGGCCCGGCGGTCGCCACCCAGCTGGCTTTCACCGGCGCTGATGGCGGCGGCCAGGCTGCGGGCGAGGATCGCTGGCTTGTCTTCTTTCTGCGGGGTGCGGCTGTCATCCCAGAACGGGCTGTCTTCCTGGCCCAGCAGGTGGTCGGCCTGGGCCGAGTAGGACAGCGCGCCGTTGGCCACCAGGGCTTTCCAGGCGGGGCTGGACTCCGGGCCCAGTTTGTCGAGGAAGATCTGCCGGGCGCTTTCCTGCAGGAACAGCTCATAGATCGCCGCATCGGCCGACACAGGGCTGAGTTTGCCGTCGAACGCCATCAGGCGGCTGTAGGCCTCGCGGGCCTTGCTGCGGTCTGCTTCGGGCATGGCGTCGATGGCTTTCTTCAGGGGCTGCGCCATGCCGGGGGCTTCGAACATTTTCTTCAGCTTGGCGGCGAAGGTGGTGGTCTGGTCGTACTGCATGGCGATCATGCTGCGCCCGTCGTGCTTGCCGCTGCCGGCCAGCTCGGCCAGGCGTTCGCCACGCTCGGGGTAGTACCAGGAGTTGGACAGTTGCATGCCGTAGCCGTGGGGGATGATCCGCTGGTTGGCGGTGCCCAGCCAGCCTTGTGCCGGGTCCTGGTCATAGGGGTGGAGCATCGGGTCGGCATAACCGTCCCAGTCGTAACGACCTTCCCAGCCCGGCGATGGCAACAGGCCTTCGCCTTCACGGCGATTGGGGAAACGGCCGGTGACCTGCCAGCCGATATGGCTGGCATCGGCGAACAGCATATTCAGGCCGATGGCGCGGATCTCGCGGCTGGCGTCGGAGGCCCGTTCCACGTTTTGCGCCCGCGTCAGGTCGAAGAACGCATCCAGGCTCCTGTCGTCCGCAAGGTCCGGCTGTTGCAGGGCCAGGCCGTAGCCGGCGTTGAGGTTGCTCGAGCTGTTGAGCAGGGCGCCGTGACGGGTTTCATAGACCGCCTCGCGAATCGGCCGCTGGCCTTTGACGAAGTAGGTTTCGTTGCGCACCACGGCCGGCAGCCATTTGCCGTTGGCTTCGTAATACAGGGCATTGCCCTGGCGCTTGAGTTTCTCCAGGAACAGGTCCTGGTTGTCGCCGGCGACCGAGGTCATGCTCCAGGCCACCTGGCCGTTGAAGCCCTGGACGATCATCGGCAGGCCGGCGATCGAAGCGCCTGCGGCCTGGTACTTGGGCGCGCGGATCTGCACCAGGTTCCACGCCGACGAGTGGCTGTCGGCGGCCAGCAGGCTTCTGCCGCTGCGGCTGCGCTGTGGCGCGATGGCCCAGTTGCTGGCGCCGGCCACGCTCAGCGGGTTGAGTTCGCCGAGCTTGCCGGCGGCGCTGCTGATTTCGCTCAGGCCCGGGACATTCAGGTTGAGACCCTTGAGCTTGTCGCTCTCGGCCAGCGGCAGCGCTTCGTCCGGGTAGCTTGGGGTCAGCCAGGCGAGCTTGTCGGCACCGACTTTCTGCGCCAGCACCAGGGCGTTGATTTCTTCCGGCAGGTTGGCCGACTGGCTGAAGTTCAACAGGCAGAAAATCAGCGCTGAATCTTCCGGCTTCCAGTATTCGGGCTTGTAGCCGGTGGCGGCCAGGTCCGGCGGCAGCTTGTCGCGATAGCGGAACAGGTAGGCGTTGACCCCGCGGGCGTAAACCTCGAAGAAGCGCTTGATCCGCGGGGACGAGGCTTTGTACAGCTCGCCGGCACTGTTCTTCAGGTTGACCGCGCGCATGTAGCGGTCGACGTCCAGAGCATCGGCGCCGGACATCTCGGCCAGCCGGCCCTGGGCCAGCAGGCGCAGGGTCACCATCTGGTTGATCCGGTCGCTGGCGTGCACGTAACCCAGGGCGAACAACGCATCGTGGAAGGTGTTGCTTTCGATCAGCGGCATGCCCATGGCATTGCGCTGCACCGAAACGTTCTGGGCCAGGCCCTTGAGCGGTTGCACGCCGGAGGTCGGCGGCAGGCTGTCCTGGGTGTTCCATGACTGGCAACCGGCCAGGCTGAGAACGCCGGCCACTGCCGCGGCAACGCCGAACCGGGGAAGAAAATGTGAGAGGGCTGGCGAGGCCATGGCAAAGCTCCTGCGGGGGGTAGCGTCGATAAAGGCGCTACGTTAGTGAGCAGGCGAGTGCCGCGCAAGCGGGGGCCGAGAGTATTTCTGCGTTGCCGGATAAATAGCCCGCGCCGCCCGCCCGGTGGCTGCTCGAAACGGAGCAGTCACCGCAGCTGGCGGGCCGGCTATGGACTATCGGGCCTCAGGATTTGGGTGGGTTGATCCGTGCGGCGATGGCGTAGGCGCGCGCGGTCGCCGGGCGATCGAGGATGCGGTTGAACCAGCGGTGCAGGTTGGGGAAGTCTTCAAGGTTCTGGCTTTGCCACTTGTGGGAAACGACCCATGGATAGATCGCCATGTCGGCAATGCTGTATTCGCTGCCAGCGACGAAATCCCGGTCGGCCAGGCGTCGGTCCAGCACCCCGTACAACCGCGCGGTTTCATCGACGTAGCGTTTGATCGCGTAGGGGATTTTCTCCGGGGCGAACTGGCTGAAATGGTGGTTCTGCCCGGCCATCGGCCCCAGGCCGCCCATCTGCCAGAACAGCCACTGCAGGGCTTCCTGGCGGCCACGCAGGTCCTTGGGCAGGAACTGCCCGGTCTTTTCCGCCAGGTACAGCAGAATCGCCCCGGACTCGAACAGCGACAGCGGGGCGCCGCCGTCGGCCGGCTGATGGTCGACGATGGCGGGGATCCGGTTGTTCGGCGCGATCTTCAGGAACTCGGGCTTGAACTGTTCGCCCTGGCCAATGTTGACCGGGTGCACGCTGTAGGGCAGACCGGTTTCCTCGAGGAACAGGGAAATCTTGTGGCCGTTGGGGGTGGTCCAGTAATACAGATCGATCATGGAACTCTCCAGGTAAACGAAGGACATTCTGCTACGGACAGCAAACAGCGGTATTCGGTGGTCCGGTCTACGTTCGACGGCTTGCCTGTCGGAAGAGGTGATGTTGAAGTGCGTGGAATTCAATGACCCAAGGTGAGAAAAGTCAGCATGGAGCTTCAGACCAATGCGGCGCTGATCCTGATCGATCAGCAACAGGGCATCCTGCATCCCCGGCTCGGGCGGCGTAACAACGCCGAGGCCGAGGAACGCATCGCCGAGTTGCTGGCTTACTGGCGCCAGACGGCGCGGCCGTTGATCCATGTGCAGCACCTGTCCCGCAGCGAGCAGTCGGTGTTCTGGCCGGGGCAGTCGGGAGTGGAGTTTCAGCAGCGGTTCATGCCGCTGGGCGCTGAGACGGTGATCCAGAAGCAAGTGCCGGATGCCTTCTGCGCCACGACCCTGGAGGCCGATTTACGCAAGGCCGGGATCGGCCAACTGGTGATCGTCGGCGTGGCGACCCACAACTCGGTGGAGTCGACAGCGCGGACCGCCGGCAACCTGGGGTTCGATACCTGGGTGGTGGAAGACGCCTGCTACACCTTCGACAAGGCCGACTTTTTCGGCCAGGCCAACAGTGCAGAGGAGGTGCATGCCATGTCGCTGGGCAATCTGCATGGCGAGTACGCGACGGTGACCACGACCCAGCAGATCCTTCACTCGCCCTTGTAGGAGCGAGCTTGCTCGCGATCAGAACGTCTTGGCACCGCAAGGTCCGAGGCGCCTGCATCGCGAGCAAGCTTCGCTCCTACCGAAGATAAAGGCCGGGCGTTACGCCATCAGGCGCCGTGGCACTTCTTGAATTTCTTGCTGCTGCCACATGGGCAAGGGTCATTGCGGCCGACATCTTTCAAGGCGTTGCGCACTGGCTCCTGGTGAGCGTGGTTGCAGTGCGGACCGTGAACATGGCCGTGGTCGTGATCGTGGTGGTCATGATCGTGGTTGCAGTCAGGGCCATGGACATGGGGTTGCTGGGTCATCGAGGTTGCTCCGGAATAAAATCGGCGGGAATTATCTCGCCTTTGCGCGTCAGGTGCACGTCATGGCCGATGAATAATCCGGTTTCCAGCAAACCGTCCAGACGATAGGGGATCGGTTGCTGCGGTTCCTTCAGCCATTTCACCACCTGGCGAATCTGCGGCCACAGGTTGGTGCGCACGGGGACCTGGAAGTAGGCGCTGTGTTTGGGGCCGATGGTGAACCAGTGTTCATGCTCACCCTCCGCCAGCAACACGTCGCCGAGATGAACCCGGTATTCCAGGGCGCGGACGGTCAGGTCGGCATCGTTGGGGTTGTCGACCCGAAAGTGCAGGAGCAGGCGCTGCTCCAGCAAATTCGCCTTGATCACCTCGACCTTGACCAGGTGCACCTGCGGGTCGAGGGTGTCGTCGACGAACCACGAGGCGCAGCCCGAAAGCACCAGCACCGTGAGCAGTCCGAGGGTCCGTAGTGCGCGCAGCTGAACGACCATGGCGTTACTCCGTTTGAACTCCCAGTCTAGCAACCATGGAGCGCACGCGAGGACAGGCTCAGGGGCGGGTATTCAGCTGGTGAAGTAGCCGGCGCAGCACTTCTTGAATTTCTGCCCGCTGGCGCAGGGGCAGGCGTCGTTGCGGCCGGCCTTGAGTTGCACGGTCGGGTCGATGAAATACCAGTGCCCGCTGTTCTGCACGAAGGATGAGCGTTCGCGATGGCTGTGTTCGCCGTGGCTGTCGTGCCAGCGCGCGGTGAAAGTGACGAAGGCGTGTTCCGGCTGGCCGCCGAAGACTTCCGAGCTTTCGACTTCCAGGCCCAGCCAGGTGCTTTGCGCGCTCCAGTCGCCGATGGACTGGCGATCCAGGCCGCCCTGTTGCGCCGGCAGCGTGGTGGCCACCAGATAATCCACCAGGCCCAGCACGTAGGCGCTGTAGCGCGAGCGCATCAGGGCCTCGGCGCAGGGCGCGGGGTGGCCGGCGTGGTAGTGGCCGCAGCAGGCATCCAGCAGGTTGCCGCTGCCGCAGGGACAAATAGAGGTACTCATTGCATTACCACCAGTACTTTCCGAAGTTTTCCGGATTCGCCCAGAACCTGGAATTGAGCCAGTCGGGCACTTGTTTGTATTCAAGCAGATCGTAGGTGAACAGGGTCAGGACCTGTTCGTCGCGCTGGAAACGTTCGCTGGCCTGCAGGGCCAGGGAGAAAAAGTCGGTCTCCTGCCAGCCGCAGGCGTTCAGGTCGGCCAAGACCGCGATGCGGCTGGCGTTGAGGTTGCGGATCCCGCCGAGCAGGTTCAGGCCGTCGCGCTTGGGCAGATGCTCCAGGCAATCGACCGCCAGCGCCAGGTCGAAACGGCGCGCCGCCAGTTCCGCCGGCAAGGGGCCGGGTGCTGTCTGGGCAATGACGGTTTCGGGGTGTGCCTGGCGAAACGCCTCCAGGGCCGGAAATCCGCTGGCACCGATCAGCAGCAGCTGTTGCGGGGCGTAGCGATCGAGCAGGGCGGCCAGGGCCTGCTGGGGCGTGCGCGAAGAAATACCTGCGGTCATCGAAGTTCCTCACTCTTTGAGTGGCAAAGACTAGCCTGCCTGGATCCGCGGGCCTAGAGCCGTTTTGTCTGAAATGACAGCCGATCCGGGGCAAATCCAGGGGCAAAGCCCGCCGGCCTGATGCTGGCGGAGATTTAAAGCCAGGTCTTTACTCCCCCAATCGGTTCCAAGCCGATTCCCTCAGGAGATAACTAGATGAGCATAGTTCGGACAGCATTACCCTTGGTTCTGCTAACCAGTGTGTTGACTGGTTGCGCAGGTTTGCAGAAAACCGATTGGCCGACCTGCGCCGCTGTCGGGGGCGTCGGTGGGGCCGCGTTGGGCGCGATTGAAAGCTCGTCCTGGGCAGGCTACGGCGCCTTGCTGGGGGCCGGTGTCGCGGCCGGTTATTGCTGGGTGCACGGTGATGGCGACGAAGACGGCGATGGCGTGCCGGACAGTCGCGACAAGTGCCCAGGCACGCCTAAAGGCGTGCAGGTGGACGCCAACGGTTGCCCGCCAGAGCCTGTGGCGGTGGTCGAGGAAGCGGTGGTGGTCAAGGAAGAGACCATTGTTATCCGTGATGTGCACTTCGAATTCGATTCGGCCAGGCTGACCGCTGCCGACAAGGCCAAGCTCGACACCATCGCCACGCGCCTGAAGCAGGAAGCGCCAAGTGCGCAACTGCGGGTGACCGGGCACACCGACAGCGTGGGCAGCGATGCCTACAACCAGCGCCTCTCGGAAAAGCGCGCGCGCTCGGTGACCGAGTACCTGATCAGCGCGGGCGTACCCCGCAGCAGTTTCGTTTCGGTCGTCGGTGCTGGAGAAAGCCAACCGGTCGCGGATAACAAGACCGCCGATGGCCGGGCGATGAACCGTCGCACGGAAATCAAAATCAACCGCTGATTGCCCGGCGTGATTGCCTGGCATGGGCGGCTTGTGCAGCCGCCCATGCGGGTCTTTACTCCTGTGTGACCGGTATGGGCCGGTGACACAGGAGCATTCATGATGAGTCTTCTCTCGCGAGCCGCCTTGCCGGTTCTACTGCTCGGCAGCCTGCTCACAGGCTGTGCTACCCACAGCGACGGCACTGCCCCCCTCAACCAGCGTACGTGGCCGGTCTGCAGCCTGCTCGGCGGCCTGGTGGGCGGCGGCCTGGGCGCCATTGAAAGCGGTGGCTGGGCCGCGGGTGGCGCGGCACTCGGCCTGGTGACCGGCGGCTTGATCTGCTACGCCCAGGATGGTGACAAGGACGATGACGGCGTGTTCGACCGCCGTGACCGTTGCCCGGATACCCCGGCCAATACCCCGGTCGACAACCGCGGCTGCCCGCTGCCGCAATACCCGGCCGCACCGGCAGCCGAGCCGGCGGCGCAATCCGAGGTGATCACCCTCAGCGATCAGGGCGATGTGCTGTTTGCCTTCGACTCGGCGCAGCTGACCCCCGAAGCCCAAAACCAGCTGCTGGGGCTGCTGGCCAAGCTGCAGGGTGCTGACGTGCAGAGCATCAAGGTCATCGGTCACACCGACAGCCAGGGGACGGATGAATACAACCAGAAACTCTCCGAACGCCGCGCCAGCAGCGTCGTCGCATTCCTCCTGAGCCAGGGCCTGGCACCGGACAAACTGACCAGCCAGGGCAAGGGTGAGAGCGAGCCGGTCGCCGACAACGCCACCGAAGAAGGGCGGGCGCAGAACCGTCGGGTGGAGCTGCATATTCAGCGTTGATCACCAGGCGCCAGGGCGGCTTGGCAGGCGGCGGCGGGAGAATTTTCGCCGCCCTCTGGCTTATGCCTCGCCGAAGTCGTTACTGTGCGCGCAAAGAAAAACTCGCAAAGGGGGGCATATGAAGGTGTTTTGGGGGCTGGGCAAGCTGTTGACGCTGCTGTTCTGGTTGCTGGTGCTATTTAATCTGGTCAGCCCGCTGATCAATCCGATTCATCTGTTGCTCAATCTGGCAGGCAGCCTGTTGCTGCTGACTCATCTGATGGAGTTGCTGCTGTTCAACGGCAGCCTCAAAGGCCGTGCCCACCCTTGGCGAGATCGCCTGCAGATTCTCCTGACCGGCATTTTCCACCTGCAGACCTTCAAGGCGGCGAAGCCCGCGGAGGCCGGCCATGCGTAAGCTCTGCCTGCTCGCGGTACTGTGCAGCCCGCAGGTTTTGGCCCAGGTGGTGACAGTCGAGACCCACTCCCTGATGCGCCTGCCCAACACCACCAGCAGCCTGCGACTGGAACGCCTGGAGGTGGCCGACTACGGCACCTTGCTGATTCCGTCCACGGTCACCGAGGTCAAGGTCGGCGAGTTGCGCCTGGGGCGCGAAGCGCGGATCGCTATCGTTCCAGCTGAACAAAGCCTGCAACTGGACGTCGACCATGCCGATCTGGAGGCCGGCAGCCAGATCACCTCCCGCGGGGCTCCGGGGACCTATGAGAAGGCGGCCAAGCCCGGACGTAACCTGACGCTGCGCATTACCTCGCTGCAGGCCGGGGAGCTTTCGGTGGATGCGCGCGGTGGCACCGGCGCGCCGGGTTATGTCGGCCTCGATGGTGCCAACGGCGAGGAGCCGGGCTGCACCTGGGGTCAGGCCGGGCGTGGCGCCGATGGTGACAACGGCGGTGATGGCCAGCCGGGGGCGGGGGGTGCCCAGGTGCGGGTCGAACTGCCGCGGGATTATCCGGCGGAGCAGATCAAGGTCTTAGTCGATGGTGGGGCCGGCGGTGTGGCCGGTGCGGGCGGCAAACCCGGGGCCGGTGGCAAGTCCAAAGGCTGCTTCGTCTATCGCGCCGACGGTGGCAAGAGCGGCCGTCCTGGTGCCGAAGGCCATGCAGGGCCGGCAGGCCCCGCGGGTTCGGTAACCGTGCAACGCCTGTAGGCGGCCTTCGAACAGGTGCTGCTGACTCTGACGCTATCGCGGGCAAGCCTCGCTCCTACACGATTGTGCTGTCTGTAGGCGCGAGGCTTGCCCGCGATGCTTTTTCCGGTACCCGCTTTTAGAACATCGGCCGGGCCGCCGCCACCGCCACCAGCAACAGGCCGATGATCAGATTGATCCCCACCAATTTCCGAATATTGCCCAAGGTCGTGGCCCCCGTCGGCCAGTCCTCGGCCGCCACCGCCTGACGCAGCGCTGGCAGCTGCAACGACTGGATCCGGATAAACAGCGCGGTCATCACCACATACAGGCCCATCATCACCTGCACATAACGCGGTGCGGTCTCGAAGCCGCTGAAACGCAGGTGGATCAGGCCGACGCCGCTGATCGGCAACAGCACCACCGCGACCCAGACCCAGACGAAAAACCGTGGGAACACTTCTGCCCACAGCTTCAACCGCGCCGGCCCCTCAAGGGCCACCACCGCCGCGGGGCGCAGCACCATCCAGGCGAAAAACATGCCGCCGACCCAGACCAAGGCGGCCAGGACATGCAGGGTGTAGGCAAGGGCAAAGGCTGTCATTCGGGTACTCCGTTCTGCGCGGGATGAATTAGCGGGGTATGATAGCGGCCGATCCGAACCACTGAAAATTTATCCAGCGTTTCTCGCGCCCGAAGAACCATGATCAGCAACGAACTCAAAACCACGATCCAGGGCGCCTACTCGCGTTTTCTCGAAGCCAAGAGCCTGAAACCGCGTTACGGCCAGCGCCTGATGATCGCCGAAGTGGCCAAGGTCCTGGGCGATGTCGACACCGATGACGAAGGCCGGCGCTCCGGCGACCCGGCCGTGGTGGCTGTGGAAGCCGGCACCGGTACCGGCAAGACCGTGGCCTACAGCCTGGCCGCGATCCCGACCGCCAAGGCCGCCGGCAAGCGCCTGGTGATCGCCACCGCCACCGTCGCCCTGCAGGAGCAGATCGTCTACAAGGACCTGCCCGACCTGATGCGCAACAGCGGGCTGAACTTCACCTTCTCCCTGGCCAAGGGCCGTGGCCGCTACATGTGCCTGTCCAAGCTCGACATGCTGTTGCAGGAAGGCCACGCGCAAACCGCCACCGCCCAGCTGTTCGAAGAGGAGGGCTTCAAGATCGAGGTCGACGAGGCCAGTCAGAAGCTGTTCACCAGCATGATCGAGAAGCTCGCCGGCAATAAATGGGACGGTGACCGCGACAGCTGGCCCACCGCCCTGGAGGACTCTGACTGGGCGCGCCTGACCACCGATCACAGCCAGTGCACCAACCGCCATTGCCCGAACTTCGGCCAGTGCGCCTTCTACAAGGCCCGCGAAGGCATGGGCAAGGTCGACGTGATCGTTACCAACCACGACATGGTCCTGGCCGACCTGGCCCTGGGCGGCGGCGCGGTGTTGCCGGACCCGCGCGACACCCTCTATGTGTTCGACGAAGGCCACCACCTGCCGGACAAGGCCATTGGCCACTTCGCCCATTACACTCGCCTGCGCTCCACCGCCGACTGGCTGGAGCAGACCGCCAAGAACCTCACCAAACTGCTGGCCCAGCACCCGTTGCCGGGCGACCTGGGCAAGCTGATCGAACAGGTGCCTGAGCTGGCGCGGGAGATCAAGACCCAGCAGCAGTTCATGTTCACCGCCTGCGAACAACTGGCCGACTTCAAGACCGGCGAAGACATGGAAGGCCGCGAGCGGCCGCGCCATCGTTTTGTCGGCGGGCTGATCCCCGACCATATGCGCGAAATGGGCATCGAGCTGAAAAAAGGCTTCTCGCGCCTGACCGACCTGTTCACCCGCCTGACCGACCTGCTCAAGGAAGGCATGGATGGCGAGGTCAATATCGGCATCGCCAGCAACCAGGCCGAAGAGTGGTACCCGCTGTTCGGCAGCCTGCTGTCCCGCGCTTCGGGCAACTGGGAGCTGTGGACCGCCTTCACCACCGAAGACCCGGAAGACAATCCGCCGATGGCACGCTGGCTGACCCTGGCGGAAAGCGGCTCGCTGTTCGACATCGAGGTCAACGCCAGCCCGATCCTCGCCGCGGAAATGCTCCGTCGCAACCTGTGGAACGTGGCCTATGGCGCGCTCGTGACCTCCGCCACCCTGACTGCCCTGGGCTCCTTCGATCGTTTCCGCATGCGTGCCGGGCTGCCGAAAAAGGCCGTGACGGCGGTGGTGCCCAGCCCGTTCCATCACGCCGACGCCGGGGTGCTGCGCGTCCCCGACCTGCGCGCCGACCCACGGGATGCGCCGGCCCACACCGCGGCGATCATTCGCGACCTGCCGGAGCTGGTGGAAGGCTCGCGGGGCACCCTGGTGCTGTTCTCGTCGCGCAAGCAGATGCAAGACGTGTTCGACGGCCTCGACCGCGACTGGCGCAAGCAGGTGTTCATTCAAGGCAACCTGTCGAAACAGGAAACTTTGAACAAGCACAAGGCGCGGGTCGATGGCGGCGATTCCAGCGTGCTGTTCGGCCTGGCCAGCTTTGCCGAGGGTGTGGACCTGCCCGGCGCTTACTGCGAGCACGTGGTGATCGCCAAGATCCCGTTCTCGGTGCCGGACGATCCGGTGGAGGCCGCGCTGGCCGAGTGGATCGAAGCCAGGGGCGGCAATCCGTTCATGGAGATCTCGGTGCCGGACGCCTCGCTCAAGCTGGTCCAGGCCTGCGGTCGCCTGCTGCGTACCGAACAGGACCGCGGCACCATCACCCTGCTGGACCGGCGCCTGGTCACCCAGCGTTATGGCAAGGCTATTCTCAATGCGTTGCCGCCGTTCCGCCGGGAAATTTCCTGAGCGCGGCCGGCCTGTGGGCCGGTCGCGTTGTCTATTGCATATCCCTCTGATTGCACACAGGCCGCTCATCGGCCGTTAAGGAGCACCAGGTCCCTATGATTCGCCGTTCGTTACCCGCTGTCTTTGCTCTGCTGTTCGCCACGCCGCTGCTCGCCGCGCCCGCGGGGCAACAGACGCTGTTCAACTTTGTCCGGCCTGCCGATGTGGTGCAGGTGGCGACAGTGGATACCAGCCTGCCGCAAGCCAACGCGGAGCAGACAGCCGAGGGTGAAGTGCTGCGCCGGGTGACCTTCAATCCGGCGATTCAACCCAGCCTGCGCCTGACCCCGCAGACCGGTGCCTGGGACTGGTCGCAGTCCGGGGTCATGAGCCTGCGGATCCAGAGCGCGATGAATTGGGCCCTGACCCTGTACGTGAAGATCCAGAGCAATGACGGCAAGACCCTGGTCAGTCGCATCGACCTGCCGGCCGGCCCGGCGCAGACCCTGCTGGTGCCGCTGGTTGCCAGTTCGCCGCTGAGCCAGGGCATGAAGGCCGGTCCGCCGATGCCGATGACCTTCGAAGGCCAGCGCGTACTGCTGGCCAGCAGCGAAGGCGAGCTGGACCGCAGCCAGGTGGTCTCGGTGACCTTGTCCATGGATCAACCGAAAGTCGCCCAGAGCATCCTGCTCGAACGTTTCGGCGTGCAGGACGGCGAGGCGGTGGCCAAGGCGGCCTACGGTGGTCTGGTGGATGCCTATGGCCAGTCGACCCGGGCCAAGTGGCCGGAAAAGATCGCCAGCGACGAGCAGCTCAAGGCCGCCGCGAGCAAGGAGCAACAGCAACTGAAAACCTGGCTGGCCGAACGTGAGCGCGCCTCCCTGGACACCTTCGGTGGCTGGAGCAACGGACCGGCCTTCAAGGCCAGTGGTTTCTTCCGTACCGAGAAGCGCGATGGCCGCTGGTATCTGGTGACGCCCCAGGGGCATCCGTTCTATTCCCTGGGGGTCAATGCGGTCGCGGCGGACAATAGCCAGACCTACGTTGCCGGTCGTGAGTGGATGTTCGCGACACTGCCCAACGTCGGCGAGCCGCTGGCCGGTTATTACGGCGAAGGCGACAACCGCGGCGGCAATGGCGCCGACCAGGGCCGTGCCTACAACGCCGGTCGCTGGTACGACTTCTATGGCGCCAACCTGCAACGCACCTACGGTGTGCCTTGCACCCCGGGCAGCGAAACCAAGGCCGGTGTGGCAGATGCCGCCAAGGCCGACGCCCAGGAGGCACAGGCCGGGCCGGGCACCGAGCCGCCAGCCGCGCCAGCTTGCCCTGCCGCAGCCCTGGACCAGAAACGCTGGGCCAGCCACACCCTGGATCGCCTGCAAGCCTGGGGTTTCAACACCATCGGCAACTGGAGCGCGCCGGCGCTGGGCCTGAACGATCGCGTGCCCTACACCTTGCCGCTGTCGATCGTCGGCGACTATGCAAGCATCAGCACCGGCACCGACTGGTGGGGCGGCATGCCCGATCCGTTCGATCCGCGTTTCGCCATGGCCACCGAGCGCGCCGTGGCCATTGCCGCCCGCGATCACCGCGACGATCCCTGGCTGATCGGCTACTTCGCCGACAACGAACTGGCCTGGGCCGGCCCCGGCGACGACCCCAAGTCGCGTTATGCCCTGGCATACGGCACGTTGCGCATGACCACCGACGTGCCGGCCAAGCGTGCGTTCCTCAAGCAACTGCGCGACAAGTACCGTAACCAGGAGGGCCTGTCGAAGGCCTGGGGCATCAACCTGACCGCCTGGGAGCTGATGGAAGACCCGGGGTTCGAGCCGCCTTTGCCTAGCCCGGAACATCCGGAGATCGAAGCCGACTTCAAATACTTCCAGAAGGTCTTTGCCGACACCTACTTCAAGACCATTTCCGATTCGCTGAAGTGGCACGCGCCGAACCACCTGTTGCTGGGTGGACGCTTCGCCATCAGCACCCCCGAGGCTGTGGCGTCCTGCGCCCAGTATTGCGATGTGTTGAGTTTCAACATGTACACCCTCAAGCCACAGGACGGTTACGACTTTGCCCGGCTGAACACGCTGGACAAGCCGGTCCTGATCACCGAGTTCAACTTCGGCTCCCGGGATCGCGGCCCATTCTGGGGGGGTGTGACCGAGCTGGTGCGGGAGGAGGATCGCGGCCCGGCCTATACCCAATTCCTCAAGCAGGCGCTGAACGAGCCGTCGATTGTCGGTGTGCACTGGTTCCAGTACCTTGATCAACCGGTCACCGGCCGTCTGCTGGACGGCGAGAACGGCCATTTCGGCCTGGTGGGCATTACCGATGTGCCATTCCAGGGTTTTGTCGACAGCGTGCGCAAGAGCAACCTGCAGGCCCTTGAGCAGTTGGGCAAGGAAGCCGGGAAGGCCAAGGCAGAGGCCGACAAGACCGCTGGTCATGCCGATGGTGGCAAGCCGGGCCATGATGGCAAGGGCGCAGGGCAGGGCGGCGGCCATGCGGGTGGTCATTCGGCGAATGGCCATTGATCGCTGAGCCAGGCCTTTAGGGTACGGCTTCCCTCGCGCGGGCCGGTCCGCCTCTGCTGTCACCCGTAGGGGCTGGCCAGCCCGCGCTGCGTTCAATGTCCGTCGATTTTCTGAACAATTCTTCCGGTGGATCGCCACCGGGCTCGCTTCTGTTCCCAAAACCCTCAAGGGCTGGAACAATGCGCACCACTTTGTAGAGCATGGTCTGGGGGAGTCACGGGTGCAGATTCAGGGTCATTACGAGCTTAAATTCGAGGCGGTGCGCGAAGCCTTCGCGGCACTCTTCGATGATCCCCAGGAGCGCGGCGCGGCGTTGTGCATTCAGATCGGCGGGGAAACCGTGCTCGACCTCTGGGCCGGCACCGCCGACAAGGACGGCAGCGAGGCCTGGCACAGCGATACCATCGCCAACCTGTTTTCCTGCACCAAGACCTTTACTGCGGTCACCGCCCTGCAACTGGTGGCCGAAGGCAAGTTGCAGCTGGACGCGCCAGTTGCCCGGTATTGGCCTGAGTTCGCCGCGGCCGGCAAGGAAGCGATCACCCTGCGGCAGTTGCTCTGCCATCAGGCCGGGCTGCCGGCCTTGCGTGAGCTGCTGGCGCCGGAGGCGCTCTACGACTGGCAAACCATGGTCGATGCCCTCGCGGCGGAGGCTCCTTGGTGGACACCGGGTGAAGGTCATGGTTATGCGGCCATTACCTACGGCTGGCTGGTGGGTGAGCTGCTGCGTCGGGCTGACGGGCGCGGTCCCGGCGAGTCCATCGTGGCACGGGTCGCCAGGCCGCTGGGGCTGGACTTCCATGTCGGCCTGGCGGACGAGGAGTTTTACCGCGTGGCGCACATCGCCCGGGGCAAGGGCAATGTCGGCGATGCGGCCGCGCAGCGCCTGCTGCAAGTGACCATGCGCGAACCCACGGCCATGACCACCCGGGCGTTCACCAACCCGCCGTCGATCATGACCAGTACCAACAAGCCGGAATGGCGGCGCATGCAACAGCCAGCGGCCAATGGCCATGGCAATGCCCGCAGCCTGGCCGGGTTCTACAGCGGCCTGCTCGATGGCAGCCTGCTGGAAGCGGACATGCTCGAAGAGCTGACGCGCGAACACAGCGTCGGCATGGACAAGACCCTGTTGACCCAGACCCGTTTCGGCCTGGGTTGCATGCTTGACCAGCCGCAGGTGGCCAACGCGACCTTCGGTCTCGGCCCACGCGCCTTCGGCCATCCGGGAGCGGGTGGCTCCATCGGTTTTGCCGATCCTGAGTACGATGTGGCCTTCGGTTTTGTCACCAATACCCTGGGGCCATACGTGCTGATGGATCCAAGAGCGCAGAAGTTGGTGAGGGTTCTGTCGGATTGTCTGTAAAAAAGTTGCTGTCAGGATTTTTTTTGCCTAAACATGAGTAAAGGCATCAGAAAGGAACCCTGTGGCTTTTATACTTTCAAAGCGTCTGTTTGTACGGTTCGTAGAGACCGTAATTTTTGATCTCATTTTGTGGATATCCCATGTCGTCGAACAAGTCTTTAGCCTTGGCTCTTTGCCTCACTGTCACCGGTTGTGCACAAACTCCACAAAATGACGCAGAAGGAGGGCACTGGTGGTCTTTCGGTTCCGATAAGGCCGCCAGCAAGGAAGCGGTGCAACCGGTAGCAAAAGCAGCTGCCAACGAGGTTTCCGCGGCCAAGTCCGCCGCCACATCCACCGCCAAGTCCGCGACCGCTCCTGCAGCGGCCAAGGTCGAAAACGCAACCGCTTCCGCCGCTGCTCCGGCCGCCAAGGCCGAGACCAGCAACTGGTGGTGGCCGTTCCCTTCCAAGGACACGAGCAAAGACGCAGTCAAAGAGCCAGTAGCCGACGCCAAGGCCAAGGCGGACGCCGCGACCGCGACTCCGAAGGTCGCCAAGACCGAGACCGGCAACTGGTGGTGGCCTTTCAATCAGCAGCCCACGTCTCCGACCAAGGCAGATGTTAAAGACATCCCGATGCCGGATCCAAAAATCACTCAGGCCTGGCTGGACGACTACGAGCCGCGCCTGCGTGAAGCCATCAAGGACAGCCGCCTGCAACTGGAGCGTCGCGAGAACACCCTGGTGGTGACCGCCCCGGTCGACGGCTCGTTCAACCCGGATCGCCCGGCCATGTTGCTGCCGGTCACCCTGAGCCCGTTCACCCGCGTGGCCAAGGCCGTGGGTACCGACGCCAAGACTTCCGTGCTGGTACTGGGCCATGCCGACACCACCGGTGCCGCGGCGGCCAACCAGAAGCTGAGCCGTGACCGTGCGCAGTCCGTCGCCGCGATTTTCAGCCTCACTGGCCTGAAGCGCGATCGCCTGATGCTGCGTGGCATGGGTTCGGTGATGCCTCGTGCGGCCAACGACAGCGCCGAAGGGCGTGCGCTGAACCGTCGGGTGGAAATCATCGTCACCCAGCGCAGCACCATGCTGGCCCTGCTGAGCAAGTACAACCAGCCGATTCCATCCGAGGCTGAACTGGTTGCCGTGCAGGATGTTAAACCAGTCGTTCCTGCTGCTTCCTCGAAGAAAGCCGTCGCCGCGAAGAAAGCCGCTCCGGCGAAAAAAGCCCCAGCCAAGAAGCCTGTGGCGAAGAAAGAAACCGCCAAGAAAACCACCACTGCCAAGGCTCCAGCCAAGGCAGCGACCGAACAGGCGAAGAACTGATTCATCAGGCATCGGGCAAAAGGAACCTGCAATGACCCAGGGACTGGCGGACATGCGCCGCGACTACACCCGTGACGGACTGACCGAAGCCCAGGCTCCGGTCGAGCCCTTCACGCTGTTTCACCGGTGGTTCGCGGAGGCGGTGAAAACCGAGCAGCCGCCGGTCGAGGCCAATGCCATGACCCTGGCGACCGTTGACGAAGAGGGGCGCCCCCATTGCCGCATCCTGCTGCTCAAGGGGCTGGATGCGCAGGGGTTCACCTTTTTCACCAACTACGACAGCGCCAAGGGGCAGCAACTGGCCGCACGGCCTTTTGCCGCCATGACCTTCTTCTGGCCGGCCCTGGAGCGTCAGGTGCGTATCGAAGGGCGGGTGGTCAAGGTCACCGCCGAGGAGTCCGATGCCTACTTCCAGGTCCGCCCGCTGGGCAGCCGCCTGGGCGCCTGGGCATCGCCGCAGAGCCAGGTGATCGCCGATCGCCAGGAGCTGGAAGCCTTGCTCAAGAACACCGAGGAGCGCTTCAGCGATACCCAGCCCCATTGCCCCGAGCACTGGGGTGGTTATCGCCTGTTACCGGAGCGCATCGAGTTCTGGCAAGGGCGCGCGAGCCGTTTGCACGATCGCTTGAACTACCGCCTGCAAGGTGCCGACTGGGTGCGTGAGCGCCTGGCCCCCTGAACCAGGAATCAGGTCATTCGCCGGGATAACCGGCCGCGGCGGCTTCTAGCCACTGTGGCAGGTCCCGGCGTTTTACTTTCTGGCGATGAGCATTCGCCAGCTGTTGCAGCATGAAGGATTTCTTCTTCTCGTCCCCGCCGGCCAGCGACAGCGCCAGGTCCCGGTCCATCCAGCGCTTGATCCGTACATACAGCCACCAATGGAAGTACAGACCGGCAACGGTGGTCACGACGATGATGAAGTAATCCATGGAAAATCCTTTGGCCGGTGGCGCAACTCGGGAAATAAGCGCTACCGTGTGAAGAGTTTTTATATACAAGCAGTCTGTACTGCTGCTGAATGGAACACATTTTATCCGGGCGACGCCGTGACAGGCGTCAAGCTGCGGAGTTTAATGATTATCTGTCCTTTGGAGTTGATCCTATGCGTAAGTCTGTTTTGCTGGTTGCTTCCTTTTCCACGATGGCCATGTTGCTCACCGGTTGCCAATCCAATCTGTCCGGTGACTCTTACTCCCGTGACGAGGCGCGTCGCGTACAGACCGTTCGCATGGGCACCATCGAATCCCTGCGCCCGGTGAAAATCGAAGGCACCAAGACCCCGATCGGTGGCCTCGCTGGCGCAGCGGTCGGCGGCGTTGGCGGCAGCGCCATCGGCGGTGGCAAAGGCAGCATCGTGGCGGCGGTCATCGGTGCGGTGGCGGGCGGCCTGATCGGTTCCGCCACCGAGGAAGGCCTGACCCGTACCCAGGGCGTGGAAATCACCGTGCGTGAAGACGACGGCAGCATGCGTGCCTATGTACAACAAGTTGAGCAAAACGAAGTGTTCCGCGTTGGCGAGCGCGTACGCATCATGAGCGTCAACGGCACCAGCCGTGTTGCGCACTAAGCGTTAACCGCGACAAAACAAAACCCCGGCCAGGCAACTGGTCGGGGTTTTGTGTTTTCAGCCCTGGCAACGCCGGCGGTTATGCCGGCAGTTGTGGGTTCTTGCGGCTGGCCGCGGCCGTCACCGCGTAGCCGATCAGGGCGGCGAAGAGCGAGCCGGTGAGGATGCCCATGCGGTCCATGCCGGCGTATTCGCTGCTGCCGGGCACAAAGGCCAGGGAACCCACGAACAGGCTCATGGTGAAGCCGATCCCGCAGAGGATCGCCACGCCCAGCACCTGGCCCCAGTTGGCGCCGCCGGGAAGGGCGGCCAGCCCCATCTTCACCGCCAGCCAGGTCAGGCCGAACACGCCGACGGTCTTGCCCAGCAGCAGGCCGATGGCGATGCCCATGGGCACATAGTGGGTGAAGCTTTCCACGGTGATGCCCTGCAGCGACAGGCCGGCATTGGCGAAGGCGAACAGCGGCAGGATGCCGTAGGCGACCCACGGATGCAGCGCATGTTCCAGGCTCAGCAGCGGCGAAGGCTCGGCATTGCGGGTGCGCAGCGGGATGCAGAACGCCAGGGTCACGCCGGCCAGGGTCGCGTGGACGCCACTCTTGAGCACGCAGACCCAGAGGATCAGGCCGATGATCATGTACGGCCCGAGCTTGACCACCCCCAGACGGTTCATCGCCACCAGCGCCACCAGGCAGGCAGCCGCGAGTACCAGCGACAGGGTCGACAGGGCGCCGGAGTAGAAAATCGCGATGACGATGATGGCCCCCAGGTCGTCGATGATCGCCAGCGTCATCAGGAACAGCTTCAGCGACACCGGAACCCGCTTGCCCAGCAGGGCCAGCACGCCGAGGGCGAAGGCGATGTCGGTGGCCATGGGGATCGCCCAGCCGCTGAGCGCCGGCGGGTTGTCCTTGTTGAGGAACCAGTAGATCAGCGCCGGCACCACCATGCCGCCGATGGCGGCGGCGCCCGGCAGGACGATCTGCGAAGGCTTGGACAGGTGGCCGTCGAGGAGCTCGCGCTTGACCTCCAGGCCGATCAGCAGGAAGAACATGGCCATCAGGCCGTCGTTGATCCACAGCAGCAAGGGCTTGGCGATTTTCAGGGCGCCGATCTGGGCGACCACGGGAGTGTCCAGCAGGCCGTTGTACAGCCAGGACAGCGGTGAGTTGTTGATGATCAGGGCAAGCACGGCAGCGGCAATCAATAACAGACCGCTGGCAGCTTCCAACTGAAAGAAACGCGTGAAAGTGCTACGCAGAGGCAAGGTCGCTCTCCATCAGAAAACTAAAAAGGTGGCACACCCTAACCCGTACTGTTAGTTGTTAAAACAAAAGTTATATTCTTTTTTGTTATATGCAGCGCGGCAGCGGCCTGCTGGAAAACCAGCCTAGCAGTTGTGTATCCAATTGATTCAAAACTGTACCTGTGAGAGACCGGGGATGTTTCCTAACATGTCCGGCCCCAGCCCGACGGGCCGGGGACTTTTGCCTGTTGCAGCGCCCGATTTTCCTTGTGCCTGGATCGCCTATGCTGGGTGCACTTCATCTTTCTGCGTCCTGTGTGGCGTTCGAGCCAACGAGAAAACATCATGAGCGACAACCGTCAGTGGGCCCGCGAGGCCATCCGGATCATCGAAGCCGACTTCCAGCGCAGCGCCGACACCCACCTGATCCCCTTGCCCCTGCCGGGCCTGCCGGGCATCGAGCTGTATTTCAAGGACGAGTCCAGCCATCCCACCGGCAGCCTCAAGCATCGCCTGGCGCGTTCGTTGTTCCTCTATGCGCTGTGTAACGGCTGGCTCAAGCCCGGGGCGCCGGTGATCGAGGCGTCCAGTGGTTCGACGGCGATTTCCGAGGCCTATTTCGCGCGCCTGCTGGGCTTGCCGTTCATTGCGGTGATGCCGGCCACCACGTCCCAGGAAAAGATCGCGCAGATCGCCTTCTACGGCGGCAAGAGCCACCTGGTGCAGGACCCGACGCAGATCTACGCCGAGTCGGAGCGCCTGGCCCGGGAGGGCGGCGGGCATTTCATGGACCAGTTCACCTACGCCGAGCGCGCCACCGACTGGCGGGCGAACAACAACATCGCCGAGTCGCTCTTCCAGCAGCTGCGCTTCGAGCGTTACCCGGAGCCCAAATGGCTGATCTCCAGCCCAGGCACCGGCGGCACCACCGCCACCCTGGGGCGTTATGTGCGGTATCGCCAGCATTGCACCCGGGTGCTGTGCGCCGACGCCGAGCGTTCGGTGTTCTTCGATTACTACCAGAGCGGTGATGCCAGCCTGCGCCTGGATTGCGGTTCGCGCATCGAAGGGATCGGCCGGCCACGGGTCGAGGCGTCGTTCCTGCCCAAGGTGATCGATGCGATGGTCAAGGTGCCGGATGCCCTGTCGCTGGCGGCCATGCATTACCTGGCGCAGCGCCTGGGGCGGCGGGTGGGCGGTTCCAGCGGTACCAACCTGATCGGCGCGCTGATGGCGGCGCAGCAGATGAAACAGGCCGGGGAGAGTGGCTCGATCGTCGCCATCCTGTGTGACGGTGGCGAGCGTTATGCGACCACCTATTACGATCAGGACTGGCTAACCGCTCAGGGTTACCAGCTGGCGGCCTTGATCGAGGCGGTGGCGGCGAGTGTGGAACGTGGCGAGGCGTTGCCGGCCAGCGTATTGCGCGCCGGCATCTGAGGTCGCAAGCCCGCCCTTGCAGGAGCGAGCTTGCTCGCGAAAAACGTCAAGACAACGCAGTGTTTCAGACGCTCCGCGTTATCGTTGGCCTCCATCGCGAGCAAGCTCGCTCCTACAAGGGGGCTACCCCTGGAGGCTTTTTTACGCCTCGATCCCGAGGATATTGCGCGCCACCGCTTCGGCGATGCGGATCCCGTCGACACCGGCCGACAGAATGCCGCCGGCATAACCGGCGCCTTCACCGGCCGGGTACAGGCCTTTCACGTTCAGGCTCTGCATCGATTCGTCGCGGGTAATGCGCAGCGGCGACGAGGTGCGGGTCTCGATCCCGGTCAGCACCGCGTCGTGCAGGGAGTAACCCTTGATCTGCCGCTCGAAGGCCGGCAGCGCTTCGCGGATCGCCTCGATGGCGAAGTCCGGCAGGGCCAGGGCCAGGTCACCCAGGGCGACGCCCGGCTTGTAGGACGGCTCGACGCTGCCCAGGGCGGTGGACGGCTTGCCGGCAATGAAGTCGCCGACCAGTTGCGCCGGGGCTTCGTAGTTGCTGCCACCGAGCACGAAGGCGTGGGATTCCAGGCGTTCCTGCAGCTCGATACCGGCCAGCGGGCCGCCCGGGTAGTCCACTTCCGGGGTGATGCCGACCACGATGCCGGAGTTGGCGTTGCGCTCGTTGCGCGAGTACTGGCTCATGCCGTTGGTGACCACGCGGTTTGGCTCGGAGGTCGCCGCCACCACGGTGCCGCCCGGGCACATGCAGAAGCTGTAGACCGAACGGCCGTTCTTCGCGTGGTGCACCAGTTTGTAGTCGGCGGCGCCGAGCTTCGGGTGACCGGCGTACTTGCCCAGGCGTGCGCTGTCGATCAACGACTGCGGGTGTTCGATGCGGAAACCCACGGAGAACGGCTTGGCCTCCATGTACACGCCACGGCCGTGGAGCATGCGGAAGGTGTCGCGGGCGCTGTGGCCGAGGGCCAGGATCACGTGTTTCGAGTGAATCTGTTCGCCGCTGTTGAGCTCGACGCCGACCAGCTGGCCGTCTTCGATCAGCACGTCGGTCACCCGTTGCTCGAAGCGCACTTCACCGCCCAGGGCGATGATCTGCTGGCGCATGTTCTCGACCACGCCGGTCAGGCGGAAGGTGCCGATGTGCGGCTTGCTGACGTAGAGGATCTCTTCCGGCGCGCCGGCCTTGACGAACTCGTGCAGGACCTTGCGGCCGTGGTGTTTCGGGTCCTTGATCTGGCTGTACAGCTTGCCGTCGGAGAAGGTCCCCGCGCCGCCTTCGCCGAATTGCACGTTGGATTCCGGGTTGAGCACACTTTTGCGCCACAGGCCCCAGGTGTCCTTGGTGCGCTGGCGCACTTCCTTGCCACGCTCGAGGATGATCGGCTTGAAGCCCATCTGCGCCAGCAGCAGGCCGGCGAAAATCCCGCAGGGGCCGAAACCCACCACGATCGGGCGCTGTTCCAGGTCGGCGGGCGCCTGGCCGACGACTTTATAGCTGACATCCGGCGCCGGGTTGACGTTACGGTCGTCGGCGAACTTGTGCAGCAGCCTGGCCTCGTCGCGCACCTTCAGATCGAGGGTGTAGATGAAGCACAGCTCGGACGACTTCTTGCGCGCGTCGTAGCTGCGCTTGAACAGGGTGAAGTCGAGCAGGTCCTCGCTGGCGATGCCCAGGCGCTGCAGGATGGCAGGGCGCAGGTCTTCATCGGGATGGTCGATCGGCAGCTTGAGTTCGGTGATTCGTAACATGACAGGGTCCGGTTCGCGGGACGCACCAATGCGTCAGGGCGGTTTTACAAACCGGCGATTATAAGCCGCAAAGCCCGGACCCCGTGAGGTTAAAACGGTTGCCCGTCGCCTCAGTCGCTGCGCGAGCCGCCGAAATAGGCGCAACCGCGCTGGACCTGGCCATCGACCCGCAGTTCCGCCGTCAGGTGCTGCACGCTGCCGGTCTTGCTGTCCACGCAGCGCTGCGGCGCGACCCAGAGTTCGACGTGGCGGTTGTTGGCTTCGCTGCTGAGGTTGAAACGGCCGTCGCCCAGTTGCTCTTCCAGGTAGGGCAGCGCCAGCGCCGGCTGGCCGGCGCGTTCGATGCGCATGCCCTTGGCGCTGACGTCGACGTTCCAGTCCGGGGCCTTGCCACTGGCCCGCAGGATCAGGCGCGGGAAGTCGGGATCGCGGCAGGCGTCGTTCGAGCGTTCGACGCGGTACAGCTGGCTCAGCGCCACTTCACTGTCGGCGCCGCCGGACTTGCTCGGGGAGAAATGCCCGCGCAGGTCGGCGAACAGCGTGCCCTGCTGGTCGGCCAGGCTGGCGGCTTCCTGGAGGATGCTGGTACCGCCGTTGTCCTTGACCACATAACGCTGCTCGCCGACGCAGGGCTTGAACAGCAACTGGCCGTCGGCGGCGGTCAGTGTGCCCTGCATGCGGGTCTGGCCGGCCTGGGACTGCGTCCGGGACTGGCCATCGAACACCGACAGCATCTGGCAACCGGCAAACAGGGGGAGCAGGGCAATACAAACAAGGGAACGGGCGGCACGCATCGTCGGGTCTCCAATCAAGTGCCGCCACGTTACGCAGCCTGACCGTTCATCACAACCCTGGATCCACTCCTGTCTCTGTAGGAGCCAGGCTTGCCGGCGATCCAGGCGCTGCGGCATGCCGGGTGCAATGTTATCGCGAGCAAGCTTCGCTCCTGCAGAGGTGTGGGTCAGCCGACGATATAGGTCTGGCCAGTCTGCAGGCCTTCCACGCTCTTGGCGTAGGCCAGCGCCACATCGGCGCCGGGAACCGGTTTGTAGCCACGGAAGTACGGGGCGTAGCTGTCCATGGCTTCTTCCAGCACGGTCGGGCTCACCGAGTTCACCCGCAGGCCGCGTGGCAGTTCGATGGCGGCGGCGCGGACGAAGCCGTCGATGGCGCCGTTGACCAGGGCCGCCGAGGCGCCACTGCGGATCGGGTCGCGGTTGAGGATGCCGGAGGTGAAGGTGAACGAGGCGCCGTCGTTGGCGAACTCGCGGCCAATCAGCAGCAGGTTGACCTGGCCCATCAGCTTGTCCTGCAGGCCCAGGGCGAAGTGCTGGGCGCTCATCTCGCCCAGCGGCGCGAAGGTGACATTGCCCGCGGCGCAGATCAGTGCGTCGAATGTGCCGGTTTGCTCGAAGAGTGCGCGGATCGAGGCGCTGTCGCTGATATCCACCTGGAAATCACCGCTGTTGCGGCCGATGCGGATGATTTCATGGCGTTGCGACAGCTCTTTGTCGACGGCCGAACCAATGGTGCCGTTGGCGCCGATCAGAAGAATTTTCATGGGGTTGTTCCTCGCGTGGGTTGAACGAGGTTGCAGTCTAGTGCTGGTTTTTCTTGTTGATTAGCGCGCTAATGGGCAACCTTTGGTTTTCAAATGGAAACAATCCATGAGCGAGATGGATGACTTGGCGGCGTTCGCTGTGCTGATCGAGGCCGGCAGTTTCACCCTGGCCGCCCAGCAACTGGGGTGCAGCAAGGGGCAATTGTCCAAGCGCATCAGCGCCCTGGAGACGCAGTTCGCGGTGGTGCTGTTGCAGCGCACCACACGGCGCTTGAGCCTGACCGCGGCGGGCGCCGCCTTGTTGCCCCAGGCCCAGGCGCTGCTGGTCCAGGTCGAGCGGGCGCGCCAGGCGCTGGCGCGGCTCAAGGACGACATGGCCGGGCCGGTGCGGCTGACGGTGCCGGTGTCCCTGGGCGAGACCTTCTTCGAAGGCCTGCTGCTGGAGTTTTCCCGGCAGTACCCCGAGGTGCAGATCGAGCTGGAGCTGAACAACAACTACCGCGATCTGTCCCGGGACGGTTTCGACCTGGCGATCCGTTCGGAAGTGGCCAATGACCAACGACTGGTGGCCAGGCCGCTGCTGGCCTGGCACGAGATGACCTGCGCCAGCCCGGTTTACCTGGAACAGTATGGCGAGCCACAGGCGCCCAGGGACCTGGCCGAGCATCGCTGCCTGCTCAACAGCCATTACAGCGGCCGTGAGGAGTGGCTCTATCACCAGCAGCACGAACTGTTTCGGGTACGGGTTTCGGGACCTTTCGCCAGCAATCACTACAACCTGCTGAAAAAGGCCGCGCTGGTGGGGGCGGGGATCGCCCGACTACCGTCCTACCTGCTGCAGGCGGAACTGGCCGACGGGCGTTTGCGCGGGCTGCTGCGCGATTACCAGACCCGCAGCATGCCGATGTACCTGGTGCATCCGTATCAGGGCGGGTTGCCCAGGCGTACCCAGGTCCTGGCCGATTACCTGATCGGCTGGTTCAAACGCAGCGGCGAAGCGCTGGATCGCCTTTGACCTGACGGTTTGCGCCTGTAGCCGCTGCCGCAGGCTGCGATAAGGCCGAAGGCCTTTAGCGATCTCAAGACCTTGCGTCCCCTTCGGGGCCGATCGCAGCCTGCGGCAGCGGCTACAGCGCTACAGCGGCGTCTAGCGATAGCGGCGGGCGATCAGGTGGTCGATGGACAACTTGCCGGGGCCGCGGGCCATCAGGTACAGCAGCACCGCCGCCCAGGTGCCGTGGGTCGGGTAGGCGTCGGGGTAGACGAACAGCTGGATGGTCAGGGTCATGCCCAGCAGCGCCAGGGCCGAGAAGCGCGTGGCGAAACCGACCAGGAGCAGCAGCGGGAACAGATGCTCGGCGAATGCCGCCAGGTGCGCGGCCAGTTCGGGGGAGAGCAGCGGTACCTGATACTCGCTCTGGAACAGCGGAATGGTCGAGTCGGCCAGGCGCGGCATGCCGAACTCGAACGTCCCGGAGAACAGGTCGATGGCCAGGCCCTCGATTTTGGTCTGGCCGGACTTCCAGAACACCGCGGCAATGGAGAAGCGCGCGATAAAGGCGATCAGGCTGTGGGGAATACGCTCCAGCAGCTGGATGAGCCGGTTCACCCCATGGGTGAGCGGGTGGTGATTGGTGCAGTGGGTGTGCATGTTCAGACCTCGGAATGGGGGGACAGGCGAGTGATGGCGCCGCGACCGATCAGCAGCGCCAGGGCTTGGCTCGGCTCGAACGCCGGATCGACAGCCAAGGCATTGGCCGCTGCGGCTTGCAGTGGCTGCGAGTGGCGCAGGGCGTGGATGAAGCAGGCGACCCCGGCGTCGATGGCGAACACCTCGACCTCCAGCTCATGACGCAGTACCAGGGCGCTTTGTCCTTGGCACAGGTCGATGCTCTTTAGGTCGACGCCTTGCCAGTCGCCATCGCCCTGGTGGGCGGCCCATACATCGACCACCGGATAGGGCGAGTTCAGCAGGCCGAGCGAGGGATGCAGTTCCAGGCGCAATTGCCCCAGCGTTTGCGGCTCGGCCATGGCCGTTGCGAGTTGCGCCAGTGGCACCGGGCAGGCGTCGGCGGCATGGTAGGCGGTGACCCGCAGGCGCTCCAGGCGCGCGACATCGGCCAGGTAAGGCACGCCGGCGGCGGGAGGGAAACCGCCGATGAAGTCGGCGAAGTCATGGCCATAGTCGCTGAGCACGGCGCTGGTGGGCGGGAAGCGCCTGACGTAGAGCGCGGCCATGGCCCGGAAGAACTCATCGCCCACCAGTTGCGCCACCACCGGATAGGCATCGGCTAGGGCGTTGATCAACGAGCTCTGCACATTGTTGCGGTACACCGCGAAGCGGCTGGCCGGGTCGGCGCCGTTGCCGCAGTACAGGTCCGCAGGGCAGGGTTGCTCGGAGTCGAACAGGGCGCTGGCGAAGCTGGCTTGTGTGTTCACGGCAGCCTCCTGGCGCATTGCAGCAGCTCATCCGCCTGGCGTACTTCAGCGTGCAGCACGGAAAACGCCGGCACCTGGTTGTCGCGCTCGATCAGGGTCGCGGTCGCTCCGATCCGTTCCAGCAGCCGCAGGTACAGCGCCCATACGGCGTTATCGATCGGCGCGCCGTGATCGTCGATCAACAGCCGGTCGCCCAGGCTGTCGGTGTCTTCGGCAAACCCGGCCAGGTGGATCTCGCCCACCGCGTGCAGCGGCAGGGCATCGATATAGGCCAGCGGGTCGCGCCGGTGGTTGATGCACGACACGTAGACATTGTTCACGTCCAGCAACAGGCCGCAGCCGGTGCGGCGTATCACCTCGCGGATGAATTCGGCCTCGTCCATGCTCGACTGGCGAAACTCCAGGTAGGTCGCGGGATTCTCCAGCAGCATGGGGCGGCGCAATGTGCTCTGCACCTGGTCGATGTGTTCGCAGACGCGGTTCAGGGTCGGCCGGTCATAGGCCAGGGGCAGCAGGTCATTGAGAAACACCGGGCCATGGCTGGACCAGGCCAGGTGTTCGGAAAAGGACTGGGGTTGATACCGCTCGATCAGCACGGCCAGGCGTTTCAGGTGCTGTTGGTCCAGCGGACCTTCGGCACCGATCGACAGGCCGACGCCGTGCAGCGACAGCGGATACTGTTCGCGGATCAGCCCCAGGTAGTGATGGAACGGCCCGCCAGCGACCATGTAGTTTTCCGCATGGACTTCAAAGAAGCCGATATCGGGCTGTTCCTTCAGGACCTGGCGAAAGTGCTCGGTCTTGAGCCCCAGCCCGGCGCGTTGCGGCAGGCTGGAGACGGTCGCCTGAGTGGCGGGATGGAGGGGGAGTGGTACGGCCATGTTCATCATCGACACTCAGGCAGGTTGCTTACGACTTGGCTTTGTAGGCTTGCAGTTGGCCGAAACCGGTAGGCGAGGTGCTGCTGGCGGTTTTCTCGCAGGTACCTTTAGGAACCAGCTTCCAGGCGTTGGCCTGGTGGTCGACCTTGGCGGTACCGGCACAAGTGGTGCCCGCGCCTGCCGCGCAATCGTTCTTGCCCTTCATGGCGACGCCAAAGCATTTCTCCATGTCGTCGGCGGCCTGGGCGGTGGTCGGCAGCGCGGCGATGCTCAAGGCAGAACCGAGGGCCAGGGCCAGGGCGGCGGCGGACAGGGTGCGAGTGGTAGCGGTCATGGTGTTTCTCCAGAAAAGGTAGTGGGTAGGCAGGCATTCGTGCCTGCTTACCCCTCTAGAGAAAGGTCGCTGGGGTTTGTTACAAGCCGCGGTGGAAATTTTTCTGTAGCCGCTGCCGCAGGCTGCGATCGACGGCGAAGCCGGCGCAATCACTGGCAGCACGGTGTACCGAGCCTTCCGAGTGGTCAGCCTGTGCGGGGCGTTGCCCCGATCGCAGCCTGCGGCAGCGGCTACAGGAGGGGCGATTTCCAGGCGTAAAAAACGGCCCCGCAGGGCCGTTCTTGTTTGCAGCAAGTGCTCAGCCGCCCAGATAGGCTTCGCGCACCTTGGGGTCGGTCAGCAGGGCTTCGCCGGTGCCTTGCATCACCACCCGGCCGTTTTCCAGTACATAGGCACGGTCGGCGATCTTCAGCGCCTGGTTGGCGTTCTGTTCCACCAGGAACACCGTCACGCCGTCACGGCGCAGCTGTTCGATGATGTCGAAGATCTGCTGGATGATGATCGGCGCCAGGCCCAGGGACGGTTCGTCGAGCAGCAACAGCTTGGGCTTGCTCATCAGCGCGCGGCCGATGGCGAGCATCTGCTGTTCGCCGCCGGACATGGTGCCGCCGCGCTGGTTGAAGCGCTCCTTGAGACGCGGGAACAGGCCCAGGACCTTGTCCATCTGCTCCTGGTAATCGCCCTTGTCGGTGAAGAACCCGCCCATGGCCAGGTTCTCCTCCACGGTCAGGCGGGCGAACACCCGACGACCTTCCGGCACCACGGCAATGCTCTTGCGCATGATCTGCGCCGAGGTTTGCCCCACCAGTTCCTCACCCAGGTAACGGATGCTGCCGCTGTGGGCCTGCGGCGAACCGCAGAGGGTCATCAGCAGGGTGGATTTGCCGGCGCCGTTGGCACCGATCAAGGTGACGATCTCGCCCTGGCGGATCTCGACGTTGACGCTGTGCAGCGCCTGGATCTTGCCGTAGAAGGTGGAAACGTTTTCGAACTGCAGCATTTACGCTTCCCCCAGGTAGGCTTTGATCACTTCAGGATTGTCGCGGATCTGTTCCGGCGTGCCGTCGGCCAGGGGCGTGCCCTGGTTGATCACGACGATGTGGTCGGAAATGCTCATGACCAGCTTCATGTCGTGTTCGATCAGCAGCACCGTGGCGTTGTGCTCTTCGCGCAACACGCCGATCAGCGCCTTGAGGTCTTCGGTTTCCCGCGGGTTGAGGCCGGCGGCCGGTTCGTCGAGCATGAGGATCCGCGGACGGGTCATCATGCAGCGGGCGATTTCCAGGCGCCGTTGCTGACCGTAGGCCAGGGTGCCGGCGGGACGGTTGGCGAACTCCTTGAGGTTGACCTTTTCCAGCCAGTACTCGGCGTATTCCATGGCCTCGCGCTCGCTCTTGCGGAACGCCGGGGTCTTGAACAGGCCGGCCAGGAAGTTGGTGTTCAGGTGACGGTGCTGCGCGATCAACAGGTTCTCGACCGCGGTCATGTCCTTGAACAGCCGCACGTTCTGGAAGGTGCGCACCACACCCTTGAGGGCGATCTTGTGGCCGGGCAGGCCCTGGATCGGCTCGCCGTCGAGCAGGATGCTGCCGGCGGTGGGCTGGTAGAAACCGGTCAGGCAGTTGAACACCGTGGTCTTGCCGGCGCCGTTCGGGCCGATCATCGACACCACTTGTTTCTCTTTGACGGTCAGGGCCACGCCGTTGACCGCCAGCAGGCCGCCAAAGCGCATGCTCAGGCCCGTTACTTTGAGGATCTCACGGCTCATTTGCGCAGCTCCATGTGGGGACGTTGCATGGGCAGCAGGCCTTGAGGACGCCAGATCATCATCAGCACCATCATGGCGCCGAACATCAACATGCGGTATTCGCTGAATTCGCGCATCAGTTCAGGCAGCAGGATCATCACGGTGGCCGCCAGGACCACGCCCAACTGCGAGCCCATGCCGCCCAGCACGACGATGGCGAGGATGGTCGCGGACTCGATGAAGGTGAAGGACTCCGGTGTCACCAGACCCTGGCGCGCGGCGAAGAAGCTACCGGCGAAACCGGCGAAGCAGGCACCCAGGGTGAAGGCCGACAGCTTGATCACGGTCGGGTTCAGGCCCAGTGCGCGGCAGGCGATTTCGTCTTCACGCAGCGCTTCCCAGGCACGTCCCAGGGGCATGCGCAGCAAGCGGTTGATGACGAACAGGGCGAACAGCGCCAGCAACAGCGCGACCAGGTAGAGGAAGATCACCTTGTTGATCGAGTTGTATTCGATGCCGAAGTACTCGTGGAAGGTCTGCATGCCCTCGGCGGCCCGGCGTTCGAAGGTCAGGCCGAAGAACGTCGGTTTATCGATGTTGCTGATACCGTTCGGACCACCGGTGAGGTCGGTCAGGTTACGCAGGAACAAGCGGATGATCTCGCCGAAGCCCAGGGTCACGATCGCCAGGTAGTCACCGCGCAGGCGCAATACCGGGAAGCCCAGCAGGAAGCCGAAAGTGGCCGCCATCAGGCCGGCGATAGGCAGGCAGATCCAGAAGCTCAAGCCGTAGTAGTGCGACAGCAGCGCGTAGCTGTAGGCGCCCACGGCGTAGAAGCCGACGTACCCCAGGTCCAGCAGGCCGGCCAGGCCGACCACGATGTTCAGGCCCAGGCCGAGCATCACGTAGATCAGCACCAGGGTGGCGATGTCCACCGCGCCGCGGGAGCCGAAGAACGGCCAGACCAGCGCACCGATGATCAACGCAATGATGATCCAGCGCTGGGTGGTCGGCAGGGTCAGGAAGTTACTGGCCTTGGCCGGGATCACCGGCATGTTGGGCGAGGACTTCCAGGCCGCGCTGATCTGCTGGTCGAACAGCACCCGCAGGAACATCAGCACCGAACACGCGGCGATGATCATCAGGGTGGTGGGGCTGGTGCCATGGACTTCCAGGTTGATGCCGACGATGGTCAGTTTCAAACCGAGTATCGGGTAGGCGACGGCCCACACCAGCAAGGCGCTGAAGAACGCCTGTCGAAGATTCCTAGTCATACTTTCTCAACCTCCGGACGGCCCAGCAGGCCGGTTGGCCGGAACAACAACACCAGAACCAGCAGGCCGAACGCCACGACGTCCTTGTACTGGTCGCCGAAGATATCGGCACCGAAGGCTTCCGCCACCCCAAGTACCAGGCCGCCCAGCATGGCGCCCGGAATGCTGCCGATGCCGCCCAGTACCGCGGCGGTAAAGGCCTTGAGACCGACCAGGAAGCCGGCGTTGGGGTTGATCACACCGTATTGCATGCTCAGCAGCACGGCCGCGATCGCCGCCAGCGCGGCACCGATCACGAAGGTCAGGGCGATGATGTTGTTGGTGTTGATACCCAGCAGGTTGGCCATCTTGATGTCCTCGGCGCAGGCACGGCAGGCGCGGCCCAGGCGGGAACGGGAGATGAACAGGGTCAGGCCGAGCATGGCGATCAGGGTCACCACGAACACCACGATTTGCATGTAGGAGATCAGCACTTCATGTGCGCCACCTGGCCCGATGGAGAAGTTGCCCGGGATCAGGTTGGGGATGGATTTGTCCTTGGAGTCTTGCGCCAGCAGAACCGTGTTCTGCAGGAAGATCGACATGCCGATGGCCGAGATCAGCGGGATCAGACGGTTGCTGCCGCGCAGGGGGCGGTAGGCGATCCGTTCGATGCTGTAGCCGTAGGCACTGGTAACGACGATGGTCGCGATGAAGGCCGCGGTCATCAAGAGCGGGACACTGTCGAGTCCCATCATGGTCAGGCCCGCGATGGCAATGAACGCCACATAGGAACCGATCATGTACACCTCGCCGTGGGCGAAGTTGATCATTCCAATGATGCCGTAAACCATCGTATAGCCGATGGCGATCAGGGCATACGTGCTGCCAACGGTGAGACCGTTAACCAGCTGTTGGAAAAAGTGATAGAGGTCAGGCATTACAGCGCTCCTAAAAACCTGATACGCATTTCACTGGTGGAGTCATTTTCCCGCCTGTGCCCCGTGGATCTGCATCCACTTCGGGTCAGGTTTTGCCAGCGAACCGCTGATGACGGTTTTGAGATTTTCAGGTGGGCGGGCTTCCGGATCACGGAAAACAGGCCCAATACGTTCGCAAAACAAAGCCCACGGCACGCCGTGGGCTTTATTGGCAGTCAGTCAGACAGGGCCTTATTGAGGCGAGACTTCGGTTTTAGGTTTGCCGAAGTGCCACTCGTAGACCACGAACTTGAAGTCTTTCAGGTCGCCCTTGGTGTCGAAGCTCAGGTCGCCGGTCGGGGTCTTGAACGTACCGGCGTGGATGGCTTCGGCCACTTTGGTGGCGTCTTCGGACTTGGCGGCCTTGATGCCTTCGGCAATCACTTGGACAGCCGAGTAGGAAGGGAACACGAACGGACCGCTCGGGTCTTCTTTCTTGGCCTTGAAGGCATCCGCCAGGGCTACGTTGGCCGGATCCTGGTCGAAGGATTTCGGCAGGGTCACCAGCAGGCCTTCGGAAGCGTCCTTGGCGATCTGCGAAATGGAGTCGTTACCCACGCCTTCCGGACCCATGAACTTGGCTTTCAGGCCTTTTTCCTGGGCTTGGCGCAGGATCAGGCCCAGCTCCGGGTGGTAGCCGCCGTAGTAGACGAAGTCGACGTTGGCTTGCTTGAGCTTGGCGATCATCGAGGAGAAGTCTTTGTCGCCGGCGTTGATGCCTTCGAACACGGCAACCTTGGTGCCTTTCTTCTCGAGGGTCTGCTTCACGGCGGTGGCGATGCCTTCACCGTACTGCTGCTTGTCGTGCAGCACGGCAACGATTTTCGGCTTCACGTGGTCGGCGATGTAGTTGCCGGCGGCAGGGCCCTGGGCGCTGTCCAGGCCGATGGTGCGGAACACCATCTTGTAACCACGGGTGGTGATGTCCGGGCTGGTGGCGGCGGGGGTGATCATGACCACGCCTTCGTCTTCGTAGATGTCCGAAGCCGGTTGAGTGGAGCTGGAGCACAGGTGACCGATCACGAACTTGACGCCGTCGTTGACGACTTTGTTGGCTACGGCGACGGCTTGTTTCGGATCGCAGGCATCATCGTATTCGACGGCCTGGAGCTGCTTGCCATCGACGCCGCCCTTGGCGTTGATTTGTTCGATGGCCATTTTGGCGCCACTGAACTGCATGTCGCCGTACTGGGCTACAGGGCCGGTCTTGGGGCCGGCGATGCCGATCTTGATGGTGTCAGCTGCGAACGAATGGCTGGCGACTCCGGCCAGAACCATAGCGGCAAACAGTTTGGAAATCTGCTTAGTAGCCTTATTCATAGTGCTCCACTCTTACTGTTGTAATTTTTATAGTCCTGGCGCCGTAGCAGCAGAACCGGGTCAGATATCTCTTGGATATCCCCGGAAAATGCCCCCGGCAACTGTACCGGTACAGTGTAGAGCGCCGATTGTTAGCCTGGGAAGCTGGCGCCAGGGGGCAAAATCAGGGGGTGTCGCTTTATTGAAAGAAAAAGACAGAATCGCGGCGGGGTTTTGACCGTATTCAGCGAGCAATCCCTGGCTCTCCTGCACTTCTCTATCGTTGACGCAATTGCAACCGGGTTTGTCTGCCAGAGCACCGACGTTATCATTGCGCCGATTTCTTTTCGGGACAGGCCCATGACTCAAGAACCTAGCACCCTCTATGCCAAGCTGCTTGGTGAAACCGCATCCATTACCTGGAAGGAGCTGGAACCGTTCTTCGCCAAGGGTGCCCTATTGTGGGTCGACGCCAGCCTGGATTTGATCGAGGCAGCCGAGGCCATGGCCGAGAACCAGGCCGAGAAAGTCTCTGCCTGGCTGGCCGCCGAGAAGGTGGGCAAGGTGTCTGCGACGCGGGCGCTGGATCTGGTGGAGCGCGATCCGCTGCTGTGGGCGGTGGTGGTTTCGCCGTGGATTCTGGTCCAGGAAAGGGCGCAGGGCGAAGATTGAGCACCAAAATAGTGCCTGGTTTTTCCGGCTAAAAGTGTGTAGCCGAGTAACCGCGATCAGAGTGCTGGCAAGTTGCCCGTGGAGAAAGGCCCCACCCATTTCAGGCTGACGGTGACGTAAGCGGAATGGGAACAGTTTGCAAGGCAGCCCGAGGGCTGCCTGATTGTTTCAGGGGATTAACATCACTTCCCTGTAAACGCCATTTCCCCTGGAGCGAAGCTTGCTCGCGATGGCGTCCAGCCTAGTCGACATCGCTTCAGCTCGATGCCGCTGATCGCGAGCAATCGAGCGTCGACCCGCTGTTCCTACAGGTGAGGGGGGCAGCTGTTAGTAAGCCGTCCTGCCCGTATGGTTGTTCAGCGAGATCACCTTGGTCTTGCCGATGCGGTGGCGGTAGATCTCGCGCAGGTACTTGATGGCTTTCTTCACGCAATCGCGGGACAGGCGGATGTCGTTGATCGAGACGAACTTGTCCTTATCGTTGATCAGCTCGCGGTACTTCTTCTCGTACATCGGCTTGATCGCGTACCAGTTGGTATCGAGGATCTTCGCCGGGTTCTCGAACTCGTTGAGCAACTCGTCGATGCGGCTTTCATCGAATGCCTCGCTGACGATGAAGTCGAGGATCGAGTTGTCCAGGGTCTCGTCGAAGCGGTACGGGTTGCGGGCGAAGCAACGCTTGATAAAGGCCACGATCAGGGTCAGGAAGTCGTCCGACAGGCACGGGCTCTTGGCGATCAGGGTGGTCAGCGACAGGTTGGCCGAAGCGCCGATCACCAGGGCGTAACGCTTGAGGGTGGTATTGGGGAACAGGCTGTTGAGGTGGGTCTTGAGCCGGTTCAGGTCCATGTACGACAGCTTGTAGTCCTTGGGCAGGGAGACGATCGACACCACCGACGAGCAGTTCTTGAAGAAGTGCAGGTCGTGCAGCGCGGCGGCGTCGTAACCGGATGCCTTGTATTGCTCCAGCGCCGCGCGATAACGCTTGGACTCGATCGGCAGCAGGCTGATGCCTTCGATGGCCTGGGTCACCTTGTTGAAGTGCGGCAGGTCGATGGAGCGGAAGAACAGGTCGTCGATGTTCAGGCGCTGCGGCTCTTTCTCGAACACCTTGAACTTGTCGCCGCTCGGCACCGGGGTTTCCGGGACCACGGACTCGGCATAGGCGATCGCCACCGGGCCGGCCAGGCTCATGAACAGGTCGTTGGCATCCAGGCGGATGGTCTCGCCGATGTCGATGCCGGCGCGGCGGAAGTAGTTCTGGTCGTAGTCGGTGGTCACCGCCTGGGCAGTGAGGATGTTGAAGATCTGCTGGGAGATGTACTGGTTGGCGTGCTTCTCCATGGCGTTGACGTCGATGTTCTGGATGTTGCCGTCATCGCTCTCTTCGGCATAGCGCATGATGTCGTTGGAAATCAGCATCATCGCGTTCCATGGGCGGATACGCCCCATGACGCTGGCTTCGCTGCTGTCTTCGTTATCGAAGTTGTAGGAGAAGTCCCATTCTTCCGACAGGTATTTGCACAGCAAGCGTCCGGCGTTGATGTGCAACGCTTCGGACATTTCGCTGCGGTGATCGGAGATGTTCGGCAGTACGCAGATGCCACTGGTGAAGATCGGCTCGAAGACGAAGGAGTGGCCGCTCTTGCTGTCGTGCTCGTCGATCGGCTTGGTGTCGAACGTCTTGTTCATGTACGAGTACTGCTGGGCCAGGCCGAACTCCGAGGCCATGCCCGAACCGGTACCGCCGCCGGCGCTGAAGATCGAGAAGTACAGGCGCGACTGGTTGGCCTTGATGCCGCAGGAGTCGATCAGGTACGAGTGGATCATTTTCCAGTCGGGGCTGGAGAAGCGCTGCGTGTCCTTGTTGAGGATGATCTTGGCCAGGTACTGGCCGAGGATCGGCGCGTTGCCGGCGCCGCCGGCATGGACTTCCGAGAGGTCCATGATCTTCATTTTGCTGTAGTCGCGGATGAAGCCGCTTTTTTCGCCCTTGCGCGAGAAGCGGATGCGCCCGGCGATGTCCTTGTCCAGATCGCCCAGCATCACCAGCGGCTCGACCAGGAACACCGGTTTGCTGGCCTTGCTCTGGCCCAGGCGCAGGTTGTGGCGGATCCACTGGGCGGGGCTGTAGCCCTTGTCGGCATAGGCCTTGTCGTCGGTGTTGAACTCGTTGAGGTAGAACTTGCGGGCGTTGTACACCAGCTCCGCGACATCCAGGGCGATGTTCGACCCGCAGCGGCCCAGGCCGATCAGGCAGACCGAGGGAAACTCCTGCTCGCGGCGCGCCTCGAGTTCGTCTTCCAGGTGCGGCGCGCGGGGAAATACCGAGTCGCGCAGGCCGTCGAGGTTGTCGAGGATGCGGTCGGTGTTGGTTTCGGTGAAGTAGAGGTATTGCTGGGGCGCCTGTGGGCGCGAGCTGGACAATGGCTTCGAATCTGAAAAGCTCTGGCTGCCCGGGGTCAGCGTCAGTTCGGATACTGCGTTGGCAGAATTGTTTTTAGAAGTCATTGTGCGCCGTGTGTCTGGACTGGTCGGCTCGGTGACAAGATATCAAAGAGCCATCAAGTGGGATCTCGCGACTTTACAGCGCGATATTGGCCCCAGCGATAGGGATAAGTCTGATGGCCGCTAGGGGGAATCCTTTCCTAAGCTCAGATAAATCGGCCAGTTTTTGGTGATCTTTAATCAAAAGGAGGCAAGATGATGGCAACGTTACCCACCCTCGGGTTCGCCGGTATTGGCCTGATGGGCTTGCCCATGTGTCGCCGTCTGCTGGCGGCGGGTTATCCCCTGGTGGTGTGGAATCGCAACCGGGAAAAATGCGCGCCGCTGCTGGAGGCGGGCGCGCGACTGGCGCAGACCCCGGCCCGGCTATGCGAGGCAGCGGACCTGGTGCTGCTGTGCCTGGCCAATACCGAGGTGGTGCGCGAGGTGGTGTTCGGTGCCGAGGGTATCGCCCAGGGAGCCCGGGCCGGCCAACTGCTGGTGGACCTTTCCAGCCTGGAGCCGACCGCCACCCGGGAAATGGCCGCGCAACTGGCCAGCAGCACCGGCATGGGCTGGGTCGATGCCCCGGTGTCCGGCGGCACGCCCGGTGCCGAGGCCGGCAGCCTGGCAATCATGGTCGGCGGCGAGGCGGCGGATATCGAACGGGTGCGCCCGGTCCTGCTCAATCTGGGGCAACGGGTGACTCATATGGGCGGCGTCGGCGCCGGCCAGGTGACCAAGGCTTGCAACCAGATGATCGTCGCCTGCAATGCCCTGGTGATCGCCGAAGTGGTGGCGCTGGCCGAGCGTTCCGGGGTCGATGCGTCATTGCTGGCCGAGGCGCTGGCCGGTGGTTTCGCCGATTCCAGGCCGTTGCAGATTCTCGCCCCGCAGATGGCCGAAAGCCGCTTCGAACCGATCAAATGGCATGTGCGCACCCTGCTCAAGGATCTGGACGGGGCGGTGAAGTTCTCCCGCGAGCAGGGCTCGGCCACGCCGATCAGCGGATTGGCTGCGCAACTGATGCGCCTGCATGGCGGCCAGGGCTATCTGGAGCAGGATCCCGCGACCCTGATCCGCCTGTATCGCGAACCGACGTCAGAGGGCTGACCGCGGCGACGGCGGGCAGCATGCGCTGCTCGATCTCGTCGATCACCCCGGGCAACTCTTCCAGGGGCAGCGCCCGGCTGAGCAGGTAACCCTGGATGAAGTCGCAGCCGTACTGGGCGAGAAACTCGTACTGCTGCAGGCTCTCGACGCCTTCGGTCACCACCTGCAGGCGCAGGGTATGGGCCATGACGATGATCGCCTGGACGATTTCCTTGTCCTGGGTCGACTGGGGCACGTCCTGGATGAACGAGCGGTCGATCTTCAGGGTGTTGAGCGGTAGCCGCTTGAGGTAGGCGAGGGACGAATAACCGGTGCCGAAGTCGTCGATCGACAGCGACACCCCAAGATTGCGGATCTGCCGCAACAGGGCCACGGTGCTGTCGATGTTGCCCATCAGGGCGTTTTCCGTGACTTCCAGTTCCAGGCGCTGGGGCGCGACACCGGCGCTGCTCAGGGTGTTGGCGATCTCCTCGGCCAACTCCTCCCGCGCCAGGTTCAGGGCCGAGCAGTTCACCGCGATTTTCAGCTCGGCAAAGCCGTGGCGGGACAGGGCGGCCAGGTCCTCGCAGGCCTTGCGCAGGACCCAGTTGTCCAGTTCGGCAATCAGCCCGTTGGCTTCGGCGATCCCGATGAAGCGATCCGGGGCCAGCAGCCCGTGCAACGGATGCCGCCAGCGCACCAGCGCTTCGAGCTTGCTGACCTTGCGGCTGCCCAGGTCGTAGATGGGTTGGTAATACAGGGTCAATCCGGCTTCGTGGCGCAGGGCGTTGCGCAATTCTTCCTCCAGTTGCAGTTCCAGGCTCGCCCGGGTCTTCAGGTTGGTGCTGAAGAAATGCAGGCTGTTGCGACCGCTGCCCTTGGATTGATAGAGCGCCAGGTCGGCATGCTTGAGCAGTTCTTCGCAGGTTGTGCCATCGTCGGGAAAGACGCTGATGCCGATGCTGGTGGTCATCACCATGCGCCTTCCTGCCAGCTCGATGGGCTCTTTCATCTTGTTCATGATGCGTTGCGCCATGTACTGGGCTTCGTCGCGGTGGCTCAAGCTCATGAGGATGCAGAACTCGTCTCCACCGAAACGCGCCACCACGTCTTCATGGCTGCGGGTGGAGCTTTTGATGTGGCCGGCAATCACCTTCAACAGTTGGTCGCCGGCATCGTGGCCGAGGCTGTCGTTGATCCGCTTGAAGTGATCGATGTCGAGGAACATCACCGCCAGCATGCCGCCCTGCACGGTCTTTTCGATGAGCTTTTCGGCGAACAGATGATTGAAGCCACGACGATTGATCAGGTTGGTCAGGGCGTCGTAATGCGCCACCTGTTGCAGCGCCACCCGGGCCTGGTCCAGTTGGCTCAACAGGGTGTTGACCCGGCGCAGGTCCTGTTCCTTGTGCTGGAGTTTCTTGTCCGCCAGGGCCGCGCTGATGCTGCTGCCGATGATCAACAGGGCGATGACGGCGATGGTCAGGCCCAGTTGCAAGGGGTTGTCATCCACCGCTATCGAAGGCGTGCCCGCCACTGGCATCACCAGTTTCAGCGCCCACATGCCGGTGAAATGCATGGCGACTATGCCGCCCCCCAGCAGCAGGCTGGCCGCGTATTTGAGCATCTGGTGGAGCATGCCGCTGCCATTGCTCAGGTAGCGGGACAGCAGCAAGGCGACCAGGCTCGCGCTGATGGCGATGGCAATCGACAGGCCGAAGAGGTCGGGTTGGTAGTAGGCCGTGGCTTGTGAGCGCATCGCCGCCATGCCGACATAATGCATGACGCAGATGCCCAGGCCGATCCAGATCGACGCCAGCAGGTAGCGCCACAGTTGCAGCTGGGTATGGCTGAGGGTCTTCATCGCCAGCCAGGATGCAATCACCGCGATCAGCAGCGACAGTAGGGTCATCGGCAGGTCGTAATGGGTTTCGATGGGGATTTGCAGTGCCAGCATGCCAATGAAATGCATGGCCCAGATGCCGCCGGCCAGGCAGAAGGCGCCGATCCAGCGCCAGCGTTGCTGGGCGGCTGCCAGGTCGACGTGGCGCACCCGTTCGGCCATGTCCAGGGTGGCGAAGCTGCCAGCGCAGGCCACCAGATAGGCGAGGATCACCAGCACGGGGTTGTGGCTGCAGGTGAGTAATACCTGCCCGCCTTCGGGGAGCTCGGTAAAAAAATGCAGACCAAGCCATTCCATCGCAGGCCCCGTTTCTTGAGTCATCCAGGGCCAGCCCTGATGGCTGACCAATGGGAGTGAGTATAGGGAGCCGAGGCAAGGCCGGGAGCGATGGTGGCAGATTGACTTAAATGATTTTGGAATTCATCCCATAGCCAATTGAGCTAAGCACTCTGTTCGAAGTACAGCGTCGGCTCCAGGGGCGCGAGCCCGAATGCCGCGCGCGCGGCGTCGCAATCGACGTTCTGTTGGCCATTTTCCCAGGACGCCTCGAACTCGCGGCAGGTACTGGAACGCTGGTGATAGATCGAACAGCTGACTTCCTTGCCGACCTCGCCGGTCAGCGCGGTGCAGCGGGTCGGCTTGCAATCGGTACCGAGCATGGCGACCCGGCTGGGGCTGATGGACGCCACCAGATCGTCGGGGACCGTACCGCCGGAAGAGGCGCATTCACCCCAGAAAAAAGACACACGAAAGTGTGAACAGCAGGCACCGCAATTCAGACACGGACTGGCTTCGGACATGGGCGTATTCAAAGGGGAGGAGGTTGATGAGGGGGTCAGCAAGGCCGCTATTCTAGGCTTCGCAACGGCCTTGGGAAGGGGGCGCGCGAGGTATTTTTCAGGCCCTGCGCAAGCCCTTGAAAAATCGGGCTTTAGCCCCGGTATCCGGGGCGTGCGGCGGATTTTGCGGGGGCGATGGCGTTGTTCGGGCGGCCGTCGAGCGCGGTCGACGACCTGTGCTTCGGATTGCCTGGTATCAGCCTTACGAATCATTACAGACAAGCGCGGCGGGGCTGACTAGATTGCAACTTCCAGGCTCGGTTGCGTCTGGCCGAATAACAATAAAGAGACCGACCCATGCAGAACTCGACCCAAGCGGCGAATGCCTGGCGCATTCTGTTCCTGTTGTTCCTGGCTAACCTGTTCAACTTCTTCGATCGCACCATTCCGGCCATCATCATCGAGCCGATCCGCATGGAGTGGCACCTGAGCGACTTCCAGATCGGCATCATCGGCACTGCCTTCACCATCGTCTACGCCATTGCCGGCCTGCCCCTGGGGCGCATGGCCGATACCGGGTCGCGCAGCAAGCTCATGGGCTGGGGCCTGGCGGTATGGAGCGGGCTGACCGCGGTCAACGGCCTGGTGGGCAGCTTCTGGAGTTTCCTCGTCGTGCGCATGGGCGTCGGCATCGGCGAAGCCAGCTATGCGCCGGCGGCCAACTCGCTGATCGGCGACCTGTTCCCGGCCCATCGCCGGGCCCGGGCCATGGGCATCTTCATGCTCGGCCTGCCGCTGGGCCTGTTGTTGGCGTTCTTTACCATCGGCGCCATGGTCAAGGCCTTCGACAGCTGGCGCGCGCCGTTCTTTATCGCCGCGGTGCCGGGCCTGTTGCTGGCAGTGTTCATGTTCTTTATCAAGGAGCCCAAGCGTGGGGCGGCGGAAGCCGTCAAGGTCTCCCAGGAGCGCGTCGACCGGCCGATCCGCCGGGTGCTGGCGATCCCGACCTTTCTCTGGCTGGTGCTGGCCGGGCTGACTTTCAACTTCGCCACCTACGCCTGCAACTCGTTCCTGGTGCCGATGCTGCAGCGTTACTTCCTGATGCCCTTGCAGGAAGCCGCGGTGGCGACTGGGGTGATAGTCGGGGTGACCGGCCTGTTCGGCCTGACCCTGGGCGGCTGGGTCGCCGACAAGATTCACCAGCGTGTCGCCAATGGCCGGTTGCTGTTCGCCGCCTTCAGCATGTTGATCTCGACCCTGTGCACCGCCTGGGCCCTGCATGCCGGGCGCATCGAGATCGGGGTGTTCGTCGCGGTGTTCAGTGTCGGCTGGCTGTTCGCCTACAACTTCTATACCTGCGTTTACACGGCGATCCAGGATGTGGTCGAACCACGCCTGCGGGCCACGGCCATGGCGCTGTTCTTCGCCGGCCTGTATCTGCTGGGCGGAGGCCTGGGGCCGGTGGTAGTGGGGGCGCTGTCCGATCACTTCGCCCATGCGGCGATGTACGCCGCAGGAGCCGGGCAGATGACCGAGGCGTTCAAGGCAGTCGGCCTGCATGACGCCATGTATCTGATCCCGGTGGCGTTGCTGCTGACCATGCTGTTCCTGTTCCTGGCCTCGCGCTGCTTCGTGCGCGATGCGCAGCGGATGAAGGACGGGTTGGTACCGGGCGAGCCGGCGGTGGCGGCGGTGGCGGCTTGAACAGTGCTTCTACAGAAGCAGATAAAAAAAGGCCCGCATTGTGCGGGCCTTTTCATTTACCGGCAGAGCAGGGGGGATCAGCCCGCCACCAGGACCCGGATCGCTTCCAGGCGCAGCGCGGCTTTCTCAAGCATCGCCAGGCCTTGTTCGCGTTGTTGACGCAGGGCCACCAGTTCGCTGTCGCGCACAGTCGGGTTGACCGCCTGCAACGCGGTCAGGCGCGCCAGTTCTTCGTCGGTGTCGGCGGCCAGGCGCCGTTGCGCCTCGGCCACGCGCTCGGCGTGACGCGGGGCGATCTTCGCTTCGCCGGCGTTGATCTTCGGCGTCAGCTGGTCGCGCTGGGCCTGGATGAACTTGTTGGCGCTGGCCCGTGGCACGCTTTCCAGCTGGTCGTTGAGGGTCTCGAAGGCGACGCGCGCCGACAGGTCGTTGCCGTTGGCGTCCAGCAGGCAGCGCAGGGCAGCCGGTGGCAGGTAGCGGCCCAGTTGCAGCGAGCGCGGTGCCACCACTTCACTGACATACAGCAGTTCCAGCAACACGGTGCCGGGTTTCAGCGCCTTGTTCTTGATCAGTGCCACGGCGGTGTTGCCCATGGAACCGGACAGCACCAGGTCCATGCCGCCTTGCACCATCGGGTGCTCCCAGGTGATGAACTGCATGTCTTCGCGAGACAGCGCCTGGTTGCGGTCGTAGGTGATGGTCACGCCTTCGTCGTCGCCCAGCGGGAAGCTGGCGTCGAGCATTTTTTCGCTCGGCTTGAGGATCAGCGCGTTGTCCGAATGGTCTTCGCTGTCGATGCCGAAGGCGTCGAACAGGGTTTCCATGTAGATCGGCAGGGCGAACTGGTCGTCCTGCTCGAGGATCGCTTCCACCAGTGCATCGCCTTCGCCGGCGCCGCCGGAGTTGAGCTCCAGCAGACGGTCGCGGCCGGTGTGCAGCTCGGCTTCCAGGCGCTCGCGCTCGGTGCGCGCCTCGTCGATCAGCGCTTGCCACTCGCCGTCGTCGGCTTCTTCCAGCAGCGGCAGCAGGCGCGGGCCGAACTGATGCTGCAGGGCGTTGCCGGTCGGGCAGGTATTGAGGAAGGCGTTCAGCGCTTCGTGGTACCACTGGAACAGGCGCTCTTGCGGGCTGGTTTCCAGGTACGGCACATGCAGCTCGATCACGTGTTTCTGGCCGATCCGGTCGAGACGGCCGATCCGCTGCTCCAGCAGGTCCGGGTGCGACGGCAGATCGAACAGCACCAGATGGTGGGCGAACTGGAAGTTGCGACCCTCACTGCCGATTTCCGAGCAGATCAGCACCTGGGCGCCGAACTCTTCGTCGGCGAAGTAGGCGGCAGCGCGGTCGCGCTCGAGGATGTTCATGCCTTCGTGGAATACCGTGGCCGGGATGCCGGAACGTACGCGCAGGGCGTCTTCCAGGTCCATGGCGGTTTCCGCGTGGGCGCAGATCACCAGGACCTTGGTGCGCTTGAGCATTTTCAGCTGGTCGATCAGCCACTCCACGCGCGGGTCGAACTTCCACCAGCGTTCTTCTTCGCTGGCGTCCGGCTGGGCCTGGAAGCTGACTTCCGGGTACAGCTCGGCGTGCTCGCCCAGCGGCAGTTCCAGGTACTCGTCCGGGCATGGCAGCGGGTACGGGTGCAGCTTGCGTTCGGGGAAGCCTTGCACCGCGGCGCGGGTGTTGCGGAACAGCACGCGGCCGGTGCCGTGGCGGTCCAGCAACTCGCGCACCAGGCGCGCACTGGCTTCAGTGTCGCCGTCGTTGACGGCGGCGAGCAGGGCTTCGCCTTCGTTGCCGAGGAAACTGTGGATGGTCTTGTGCGCTTCGGGCGACAGGCGTCCTTTATCCAGCAATTCCTGCACGGCTTCGGCCACCGGGCGATAGTTTTCGCTCTCGGCGCGGAAGGCGGCCAGGTCGTGGAAGCGGTTCGGGTCGAGCAGGCGCAGACGGGCGAAGTGGCTGTCCTGGCCCAGTTGTTCCGGGGTGGCGGTGAGCAGCAGGACGCCAGGGATCACCTCGGCCAACTGTTCCACCAGCGCGTATTCCGGGCTGACCTGGTCTTCGTGCCACACCAGGTGGTGCGCTTCGTCGACCACCATCAGGTCCCAGCCGGCGGCGAACAGCGCGTCCTGGGCCTTCTCGTCGTCCACCAGCCATTCCAGGGCCACCAGGGCGAGCTGGGTGTCTTCGAAGGGGTTGGCGGCATCGCTTTCGATAAAGCGTTCTTCGTCGAACAGCGCAACCTGCAGGTTGAAGCGCCGGCGCATTTCCACCAGCCACTGGTGCTGCAGGTTCTCCGGGACCAGGATCAGCACACGGCTGGCGCGGCCTGACAGCAGCTGGCGGTGGATCACCAGGCCGGCTTCGATGGTCTTGCCCAGGCCCACTTCGTCCGCCAGCAGAACCCGCGGCGCGATACGGTCGGCGACTTCACGGGCAATGTGCAACTGGTGGGCGATAGGTTGGGCGCGTACGCCACCCAGGCCCCACAGCGACGATTGCAGCTGGCGGCTGGTGTGTTCCAGGGTGTGGTAGCGCAGGGAGAACCAGGCCAGCGGGTCGATCTGCCCGGCGAACAGACGGTCGCTGGCCAGGCGGAACTGGATGAAGTTCGAGAGTTGGGTTTCTGGCAGGGTGACGACTTCGTTCTGCCCGTTGAGGCCGTGGTAGACCAGCAGGCCGTCGACGTCGTCGACTTCGCGCACGGTCATTTTCCAGCCTTCGAAGTGGGTGATGGTGTCACCCGGGGAAAACCTCACGCGAGTGAGGGGCGCATTCCGTAGCGCATACTGGCGAGTGTCGCCAGTGGCCGGATAGAGCACGGTCAGCAAGCGGCCGTCCTGTGCCAGAACGGTGCCTAGACCTAGCTCGGCTTCGCTGTCACTAATCCAGCGTTGCCCCGGTTGATACTGCTGCGCCATGCTGCCTGACTCCCGCCTTGAAAAAGCCGACTATGTTAACGGATCGGCGGCCTCAGGCCAAAGGACTCTAACAAAAACAACTACGCTGGAAGGTAGCGTATCGGGCGCATTTGTCGGGGCTCGGGGCACTATCGGCTGACGACTGGGTCACAAGTTTGCGACCGATGGCTCAAGTCGCCCCCGCAGCAGCCGACAGCCTGCCGACAGGAGACCAATAATATGCTGCCCCCGATGCTGCCCTTGAGTGCCGTGCCCGTGACCTCCCAGCAGGATCCGATCCGGCCGCGCCCGGATATCCCGCCGGTGGTACCGGTGCAACAGAGTTCCAACGAAAGCACCATCGACCTGCACAAGCGCGATGCCGAACAGTCGGCGCTGCTGCTGCGCGAAGAACAGCAGCGCCAGCAGCAAAGGCACAAACGCCAGCGCGAAGCCGAGGCTGCGGACGATCCCGAACTGCACCTGGCTGTGCCCGGGGACGAGTTGAATGCCGACAACACCGTGCCGGTGGCGCCGCTGATCGAGGACGCGCCACGCCAGGGGCTGTGGGTCGACGTCGAGGTTTAGATACCGCTCTTTAAATACCTGCGACAGCGGAGCAGGGGATCACACACCGCAATCCGCGCGGTGCTGGTCAAACGACGGGCCTCCACCTTTAATTGCGCTGAATATCTGCCGATCACTGGTCAGCCGCCGCGTCACGCCGCATTATTGGCAAACCCGCAAGGGCCGTAGCCACACTCTATATAGAGGCTCCGGTCGACATAGACCTGAACGATGCAAGCCAACGCCATGAGCCAAGACGACAACCTGATCGACCTGAACGCCGAACGTGCCAAGCGTGTGCATGACTTGAAGGAAAAGCGCCTGAACGAAGTGCGTCAGGCATTCGAGCAGGCAATGCCTTTGGGCAAGCCGAAGAAGAAACCGAAAAAGCCGAAAAAGCGCTGAACCGGGCGCGATCTGTTGATGTAAGTCAGTTATTTCCCCTTCCTGTCGTCCTGTCTTGGTCGACCATTGACCCCGGTCAATTTTCCCCGCCGCCTCTTTGGTTAACTTAGCCCCATCGCAACAGGGCAAGAGCAGGAGGCCAGTCATGTTTTTCGACAATGTGGTGATCGCCGGAGTGCTGACTGTCGGCCTCATGGTTCTGTTTTTCGCCGGGTTTGGATTTTTCATCTGGAAAGATGCGCATAAACGCAAAAAACCTTAAGTCTTTCCGGTAACGAGCACGCAAGGCATTTTGGGCAACTTCGGTTGCCCTTTTTTTTGCCTGTGTATTTTGTAGGAGCGAGGCTTGCCCGCGATGGCGTCCGTTTGCGCGATACAGGTCTCCAGGTAGAACGCGGAATCAGGTTTCAAGGCTGCCTTGCAGCCCATCGCGAGCAAGCTTCGCTCCTACAGAAGTCGATCATTTATTTCAGGCACAAAAAAAGGTGCGACCCGAGGGGCGCACCTTTTTTGTCGCGGACTGAGCGAATCAGGTCCCGAGGGCTTTCGAGGCCAGCCAGAACAGACCGGCCGACAGCGCCACGGTTGCCGGCAGGGTCAGCACCCAGGCCAGCAGGATGGTGCGTATGGTGCCGCTTTGCAGGCCGCTTTTGTTGGCGACCATGGTTCCCGCCACGCCCGACGACAGCACGTGGGTGGTCGATACCGGCAGGCTGAAGATATTGGCCATGCCGATCAAGCCGGCGGCGGTGATCTGCGCCGACATGCCCTGGGCATAGGTCATGCCTTGCTTGCCGATCTTCTCGCCGATGGTCTGTACCACACGTTTCCAGCCGATCATGGTCCCCAGGCCGAGGGCCAGGGCCACGGCCAGGATCACCCAGAACGGCGCGTACTCGGTGGTGGCGGTCAGGTCTTTGCGCAACTTGTCCAGGTCAGCCTTTTCACGGGCCGCGAGGTGCGGCAGCTTGCCGACTTTCTTCGCGGTGTCATCCAGGCAGAGCAGGTAGCGACGCACTTCGATACGGCTTTCGGCCGGCAGCGAGTGATAGTCGGCTACACCCTTGAGGGTGCCCAGCAGCGCGGCGATGGTCGGTTCGGTCTGCTGCGGGTTGCAGCGGAACTTGCCTGGCAGGTCGTCTTTCACGCTTTTGCCCAGGGCCAGGAACTCGCCCAGGGAGTCCTCGTTACGCTGATAGAACTGGCTCAGGTGCAGGGTGGCGTCGCGGGTACGCTCGATCTGATAGGTGGTGCTGTTCAGGTCGAGCACGAACTGCGCGGGCACGATACCGATCAGTACCAGCATGATCAGGCCGATGCCTTTCTGGCCGTCGTTGGAACCGTGCACGAAGCTCACGGCCATGGCCGAGATCACCAGCACCAGGCGATTCCAGAAGGGCGGGTGTTTCTTGTCGTCGACCTTGCGGCGTTGTTCCGGGGTCTTGTGCATCTTCGAGATCGGGCGCCACCACTTCAGACCGATCAGCACCAGGGCGGCAATCAGGAAACCGGCCATGGGCGAGAACACCAGGGAAGCACCGATGTCGATCGCTTTCTGCCAGTTCACGCCATCGCCCAGCGGGATGTCGTTGAGCAGGGCATTGGCCAGGCCGACACCGAGGATCGAACCGATCAGGGTGTGGGAGCTGGAGGCGGGAATACCGAAGTACCAGGTGCCCAGGTTCCAGGTAATGGCCGCGGCCAGCAACGAGAAGACCATGGCCAGGCCGTGGCCGGTGTTGACATTGATCAGCAACTCGACCGGCAGCAGATGGACGATGGCATAGGCCACGCCGACACCGCCCAGCAGCACGCCGAGGAAATTGAATACACCGGAAAAGAATACGGCCAGGTGCGGCGGCATGGCTTTGGTGTAGATAACAGTGGCAACCGCATTTGCGGTGTCATGAAAGCCGTTGATGAACTCGTAGGCGAGGACAAAAGCCAGGGCGAGCAAGAGGCTCACAAGCACCCAAGCATCCAGTCCGCTGAATAAATCGATCATGAAGGTTTTCTGACCCGGTCATAAGGGGGCGCGATTATGCCAGAAAACCCTGGTAATCGATGCACTAGGTGCTGGTTGGTAACATTCTTCAACGAAAAAGCCGGAGGCAGGCCAATGGCCATGCCTTTTTTCGGGGCATGGGCAAGCCATTGATTTTACTGGGGCTCATCCTCAAGGCCAGGGGCGCAACGCTGAGCCAAACGTCTCAAACGCTTGTATGAAATTTCAGTGCCATGACACTTTTTGAGCCCTTTGGGGCCATTCGCTGCAACGCGGCGGATGCCAGGCCGACCTTGCGATCGACCTTTATCTGCAAGGGCATCGAGCCGTGCGAAAGTTTCAGGCGAACAGCGTCACGGCTGGTCTGCCTTGAGCTCTTTTTCCATCTTTTGCAGTTCTTGGGTGAAGGCCTGGTCGAGAACGCTGGCGCGCTTGCGCCAGGGTTTGCGTTCCGGTTCAGGCTGGGCGGCGTAGGTGGTGACTTCGCCTCCGTAAACTTCCTTGTAACGTTGTTCCTGGCGCTCAAGTTCCGCGCGCAGTTCGTCTTTCGTCACAGTGTTACCTAACTGAGTTGAGATTATCCCGATGATACGCATTACCTAGATCGGGTTTATCAAACCGCCTCGTACTCGGCTCGATTAAAGGAGCCAGGATTGCGATGGGGCTCGCCAAACCGCTTCTTGTTGCATGCGGCCACGCCACCGGACAAGAACAGCTGTCGTAGCAACAGTTACTTTTTTGCAAACGCATTGGCCGGGCATATTGAGATGAGCGTCAAGCGCTTGCTGCAGGAGGCGTCATTTACTCTACGCAGCCTGATGATGCTGCCGGACGCAGAAAAGCGCCGGTGATCACTTTGCTCATTATAGCGGCGGCCATGAATAACTCTATCGGCAATAAGTTAAAAATCATCAACTTGATATCAGGGTTTTGTTACACGAAAGTTTTAATCCGGATGACGAGAGCAGTTCTGTAACAAGGCCTGACAAGTTGCCTGGACTAATGCGGAAGAAATGAGAGTTTTATTGGCGACGAAAAAGCGGCACATCGCATGGCAGGCATTTATCGCGATGGATTGCGATTATCGGTCGATGGTTCGATAATCGCCCAATGTTGGCCGTGCAGGCTTGTGCATCCTCTCCAGTACGGCTTGTAATAAGCCGGACTTCCGTCGCAGAGAACCTGAAATGAACGATCAATTGCGTAATTCCTTCGCTTCCGCCGCGCCGCCGATTGTCGCTTCGCCGGCCAAGCGGATTCAGGCGCTGACGGGTGATCCGGATTTCATGACCTCTCTGGCTCGCGGCCTGGCGGTGGTCCAGGCCTTTCAGGAGCGCAAGCGCCATCTGACCATCGCCCAGATCAGCCACCGTACGGAGATTCCCCGTGCCGCTGTGCGCCGCTGCCTGCATACCTTGATCAAGCTCGGTTACGCCACCACCGATGGCCGCACCTATTCGTTGCTGCCCAAGGTGCTGACGCTGGGGCATGCCTATCTGTCTTCCACACCGCTGGCGGTATCGGCCCAGCCTTACCTGGACCGCATGAGCGAGCAACTGCACGAAGCCTGCAACATGGCCACCCTGGAAGGCGACGACATTCTGTACATCGCCCGTTCGGCCACCACCCAGCGCCTGATCTCGGTCGATCTCTCGGTGGGTGGGCGCCTGCCGGCCTACTGCACATCCATGGGGCGGATCCTGCTGGCGGCGCTGGATGACGCCTCGTTGCGCGAATACCTCGACCATGCCGACCTGCAAGCCAAGACCAGCCGTACCCTGCACACGCCGCAGGCGCTGCTCGAATGCCTGCAACAGGTCCGGCAGCAGGGCTGGTGCATCGTCGATCAGGAACTGGAACAAGGCCTGCGCTCGATCGCCGTACCGGTGTACGACGCTTCGGGCCAGGTACTGGCCGCGCTCAACGTCAGTACCCATGCCGGTCGCGTTAGCCGCGCCGAGCTGGAGCAGCGCTTCTTGCCGGGCCTGCTCAGCGCCAGTCGCGACCTCAGCGCCCAATTGTTCGCTTGAGGGCTGTCTGCTTAAGCTGTTCGATAAACGCACAGATACGCGCTTGCTGAATTGACGCTCTTTCCCTTGCCTCATTAATGTCGCGGCAGCGTCATCCGGCCACTGGAGCACTGCCTCTGCAATGGCCGCGTGACGCCCCCATAATAATGAAGAGGCCAACCCCCAATGAGCATCGCCCGTGCGCCCAGCCGCGCTCCTCTTTCCTGCCTTCGCCTGCCGACGGCCTGATCCGGCAAGACCCTTTTCGATCTGAACCGACCAGCTCTGGCTGGCACCTGTTCGCCTGCGTTTTTCGCGTGGAATAAAAATAATGAACCAGCCTCAATCCGCTGTAGGGAATTGCCTCGATGTGCAGTCCTTTATCAATGCCCAGCCGCTGTCGCGCTATCAGTGGCGGGTGGTGATCCTGTGTTTCCTGATTGTCTTCCTCGATGGCCTCGATACCGCGGCCATGGGCTTCATTGCGCCGGCGCTGTCCCAGGATTGGGGTATCGACCGCGCCAGCCTCGGCCCGGTGATGAGTGCCGCGCTGATCGGCATGGTCTTCGGGGCGCTGGGCTCCGGCCCGCTGGCTGACCGCTTCGGGCGCAAAGTGGTGCTGGTGGGGGCGGTGCTGCTGTTCGGTGCCTTCAGCCTGGCGTCGGCCTACAGCAGCAATGTCGACCAGTTGCTGGTGCTGCGTTTCCTTACCGGCCTGGGCCTGGGCGCCGGCATGCCGAATGCCACCACGCTGCTTTCCGAATACACCCCCGAGCGCCACAAGTCGTTGCTGGTGACCAGCATGTTCTGTGGTTTCAACCTGGGCATGGCCGGCGGCGGTTTCATTTCCGCCAAGCTGATCCCGGCATTTGGCTGGCACAGCCTGTTGCTGATCGGCGGGATTTTGCCGCTGATCCTGGCAGTGGTGCTGCTGGTCTGGCTGCCGGAGTCGGCGCGTTACCTGGTGGTGCGCAATCGTGGCACCGACAAGGTTCGCAAGGCCCTGGCGCCCATCGAGCCGGGCACGGTCGGCCAGGCCGCGAGCTTCAGCGTGCCGGAACAGAAGACGGTGAAGGCGCGCAATGTGTTTGCGGTGATTTTCTCCGGGACCTACAGCGTCGGTACATTGCTGTTGTGGCTGACCTATTTCATGGGGCTGGTGATCGTGTACCTGCTGACCAGCTGGCTGCCGACCCTGATGCGCGACAGCGGCGCGAGCATGGAGCAGGCGGCCTTTATCGGCGCGCTGTTCCAGTTCGGCGGGGTACTCAGCGCCGTGGCGGTGGGCTGGGCCATGGACCGCTTCAACCCGCACAAGGTCATCGGCACCTTCTACCTGCTGGCCGGGGTCTTCGCCTACGCGGTCGGGCAAAGCCTGGGCAACATCACCTTGCTGGCAACCCTGGTGCTGATCGCCGGCATGTGCGTCAACGGCGCGCAATCGGCGATGCCATCCCTGGCCGCGCGTTTCTATCCGACCCAGGGCCGCGCCACCGGCGTGTCGTGGATGCTCGGCATCGGTCGCTTCGGGGCGATCCTCGGGGCCTGGATGGGCGCCACGCTGCTGGGGCTGGGCTGGAATTTCGAGCAAGTGCTGACCGCGCTGGTGATCCCGGCCGCGCTGGCGACCACGGCGGTGGTGATCAAGGGCATGGTCAGCCATGCGGATGCGACCTGATCGAATGAGCAAGGCGCTCCTCAAGGGAGCGCTGAATACCTGTAGCCGCTGCCGCAGCACAATCGATAGTCAGACAACAATCTGTTCGATAAGCGAACGCTCAGTCGATTATCGGATTGTTTGGGTTTTTCCCTCGGCTTAATCTTCAGTCACTCCGGCGCATCCTTCGGCGCCTTTTTCTTCCAGTCGCTCAATAACAATCGGGAGATCCCCCATGGCTGAAATCCTTTCGCTGCACGACGCGGTGAAGCAGTTCGTCAACGACGGCGATACCGTCGCGCTCGAAGGCTTCACCCACCTGATCCCCACGGCCGCGGGTCATGAAATCATTCGCCAGGGCAAAAAAGACCTGACCCTGGTGCGGATGACCCCTGACCTGATCTACGACCAGTTGATCGGTGCCGGTTGTGCCCGCAAGCTGATTTTCTCCTGGGGCGGTAACCCGGGCGTCGGCTCCCTGCATCGCCTGCGGGATGCGGTCGAGAAGCAATGGCCGCACCCCCTGGAAATCGAAGAACACAGCCACGCCGACCTGGCCAATGCCTACGTGGCGGGCGCCTCGGGCCTGCCATTCGCGGTCTTGCGCGCTTATGCCGGTTCCGACCTGCCGAAGGTCAACCCGCTGATCAAGAGCGTGACCTGCCCATTCACCGGTGAAGTGCTGGCGGCGGTGCCATCGGTACGTCCTGACGTCACCGTGATCCATGCGCAGAAAGCCGACCGCAAGGGCAACGTGCTGTTGTGGGGCATTCTTGGCGTACAGAAGGAAGCCGCCCTGGCCGCCAAGCGCTGCATCGTCACCGTGGAAGAAATCGTCGACGACCTGAACGCCCCGATGAACGCCTGCGTGCTGCCGACCTGGGCCCTGAGCGCGGTCTGCTATGTGCCGGGCGGCGCCCATCCGTCCTACGCCCACGGCTATACCGAGCGCGACAACATCTTCTACCAGGCCTGGGACCCGATCGCCCGCGACCGTGAAACCTTCACCGCCTGGATCAACGAATACATCCGCGGCAGTGCTGACTTCAGCGAATTCCAGGCCAAGCTGGCCGCAGCAACGGGGGCCAAATAATGACTTACTCCACCAATGAAATGATGACCGTTGCCGCCGCCCGCCGCCTGCAGAACGGCTCGGTGTGTTTTGTCGGGATCGGCCTGCCGTCCAAGGCCGCCAACCTGGCGCGCCTGACCTCGTCGCCGGACGTGGTGCTGATCTACGAATCCGGCCCGATCGGCGCCAAGCCCAGCGTACTGCCGCTGTCCATCGGTGACGGCGAGCTGGCCGAGACCGCGGACACCGTGGTGCCGACCGGCGAGATCTTCCGCTACTGGCTGCAAGGCGGGCGTATCGACGTCGGTTTCCTCGGCGCCGCCCAGGTCGACCGTTTCGGCAACATCAACACCACGGTGGTCGGCGACTACCACCAGCCGAAAGTCCGCCTGCCGGGCGCCGGTGGTGCGCCGGAGATCGCCGGCTCGGCCAAGAGCGTGCTGATCATCCTCAAGCAGTCGTCGCGTTCCTTTGTCGACAAACTCGACTTCATCACCTCGGTCGGTCACGGCGAAGGCGGCGACTCGCGCAAGCGCCTGGGCCTGCCAGGGGCCGGGCCGGTGGGGATCATCACCGACCTGTGCATCATGGAGCCGGAAGCCGGCACCCATGAATTCGTGGTGACCTCGCTGCACCCGGGCGTGACCCGCGAGCAGGTGGTCGCCGCCACTGGCTGGGCGATCCGTTTCGCCGACCAGGTGGCGGAAACCGCCGCCCCGACCGAGATCGAACTGACCGCTCTGCGTGACCTGGAAGCCCGCACCGCCGCGGCCCATGGCCAAACCCCGGGAGAAGCCTGATGCGCGAAGTGTTTATCTGTGACGCCATTCGTACCCCCATCGGCCGCTTTGGTGGCGGTTTGTCGACGGTGCGGGCCGACGATCTGGCCGCCGCGCCGATCAAGGCGCTGATCGAGCGCAACCCGTCGGTGGACTGGAGCGCGGTGGACGAGGTGTTCCTCGGCTGCGCCAACCAGGCCGGCGAAGACAATCGAAACGTGGCGCGCATGGCGCTGCTGCTGGCCGGGCTGCCGGAAACCATTCCGGGCGTGACCCTCAACCGCCTGTGCGCTTCGGGCATGGATGCCATCGGCACCGCCTTCCGCGCCATCGCCAGTGGTGAGATGGAGCTGGCCATCGCCGGCGGCGTCGAGTCGATGTCCCGCGCGCCCTTTGTCATGGGCAAGGCCGACACCGCCTTTTCGCGCAACATGAAGCTGGAAGACACCACCATCGGCTGGCGCTTCATCAACCCGCTGATGAAGGCTCAGTACGGCGTGGATGCGATGCCGCAGACCGCCGACAACGTCGCCGACGATTATCAGGTGTCGCGTGCCGACCAGGATGCGTTCGCCCTGCGCAGCCAGCAGCGCACCGCCGCGGCGCAGGCCGCCGGGTTCTTCGCCGAGGAAATCGTTCCGGTGCGTATCGTCCACAAGAAGGGCGAGACCGTTATCGAGCAGGACGAGCACCCGCGGGCCGATACCTCGCTGGAAACCCTGAGCAAACTCAAGCCGGTCAACGGCCCGGACAAGACCGTCACCGCCGGCAACGCCTCGGGCGTCAACGACGGGGCGGCGGCGCTGATCCTGGCGTCGGCCGAGGCGGTGAAAAAGCACGGCCTGACCGCCCGTGCCCGGGTGCTGGGCATGGCCAGCGCCGGCGTGGCGCCACGGGTGATGGGCATAGGCCCGGTGCCGGCGGTGCGCAAGTTGACCGAGCGCCTGGGCGTGGCGGTCAGCGATTTCGATGTGATCGAACTCAACGAAGCCTTCGCCAGCCAGGGCCTGGCAGTATTGCGCGAACTGGGCCTGGCGGACGACGCGCCACAGGTCAACCCCAACGGCGGCGCCATCGCCCTCGGCCATCCGCTGGGCATGAGCGGCGCGCGTCTGGTATTGACCGCGCTGCACCACCTGGAAAAGACCGGTGGCAAAAAAGGCCTGGCGACCATGTGCGTAGGTGTCGGCCAGGGCCTGGCACTGGCCATCGAGCGCGTCTGACGCGCTTCTTATAAGAACGAGGAACGAGCATGACCGACAAGCCCGGTTACCGGCGCCCGCAACCAGGTACTCAGCCTGATTACCTGCACCCGGCCTACAAATCCACCAACACCCGCTCGCCGTCCAAGCCGCTGGTGTTCCTGCCCCATTCGCTGTCGGAAATCACCGGCCCGACCATCGGCGCCGATTACCTGCAGGACAAGGACAACGACCTGACTGCCCAGCATGCCGGCGAGCCCCAGGGCGAGCGCATCATCATTCACGGCCGGGTGCTGGACGAGAACGGCCTGCCGGTGCCGGGGATCCTGGTGGAGATCTGGCAGGCCAACGCCGCCGGTCGCTACAACCACGACCGCGACCTGCATGACGCACCGCTGGACCCGAATTTCACCGGCACCGGGCGCACCGTCACCGATGCCGATGGCTGGTACCAGTTCCAGACCATCAAGCCCGGTGCCTACCCCTGGGGTAACCACCACAACGCCTGGCGTCCGGCGCATATCCACTTCTCGCTGTTCGGCCCGAGCATTCTCACGCGCCTGGTGACCCAGATGTACTTCCCCGGCGACCCGCTGCTGGCCTACGACCCGATCTACAACTGCGTGCCGGACACCCGCGCCAAGGAACGCCTGATCGCCAGCTTCGACCTGGAGAAAACCATTCCGTCCTACGCCCTCGGCTACCGTTGGGACATCGTCTTGCGCGGCCGCGATGCCACGCCGATGGAGAAATAAGATGACGCTGACTGCGACCACATCCCACACCGTCGGCCCGTACTACCACATCGGCCTGACCTGGCTGAACCGCGAAGACCTGACCCGGGCCGAGACCCTCGGCGAGCGGGTGGCAATCAGCGGCCAGGTGGTGGACGGCAACGGCGATTTCGTCAACGACGCCATGCTGGAAATCTGGCAGGCCAACGCGCTCGGCAAGTACGACCACCCGGAAGACGATCAGGCCAAGGCCCTGGACCCGAACTTCCAGGGCTTCGGCCGGGTGCCGGTGGATGGAGAAGGGCGTTTCCGCTTCACCACCATCAAGCCGGGTACCGTACCTGGCCTGAAAGGCTCGACCCAGGCGCCGCACCTGGTGGTACTGGTATTTGCCCGAGGCCTGGTCAAGCACCTGCTGACCCGTATCTACTTCGACGGCGAGTCGGCCAACGCCACCGACCCGCTGCTGGCCTGCGTGCCTGAAGAGCGTCGCGCCACCTTGCTGGCCAAGGCGGATGCACCGGGCCACTACCAGTGGAACGTGATCCTGCAGGGTACCGACGCGGAAACGGTGTTCTTCGATTATTGAGTGTGCCTGGGGGAGTGCGGGCTGGTTCGCGATAAGGCTGAACCGGTCGCTCCCCCCAAGGTCGTCTTGCGGAACGGGACTGTTACAAAGTATGTCTAGACTCACCACGTCCCCAAAGAGTGAAAAGCCATGACAACGTTAACCAGTCACTACACGACCGAGGAGCGCAGCAAGAGGATCTTCGCGATCGTCGGTGCTTCCTCCGGCAACCTGGTCGAATGGTTCGACTTCTACGTCTACGCCTTCTGCGCGATCTATTTCGCCCCGGCGTTTTTCCCCTCCGACGACCCCACGGTGCAACTGCTCAATACCGCCGGCGTGTTCGCCGCCGGGTTCCTGATGCGTCCTATCGGCGGCTGGCTGTTCGGCCGAGTGGCCGACAAGCACGGGCGCAAGAATTCCATGATGATTTCGGTGCTGATGATGTGCGCCGGCTCCTTGGTCATCGCTTTCCTGCCGACCTACGCCAGCATCGGCGCCTGGGCGCCGGCGTTGCTGTTGATGGCGCGGTTGTTCCAGGGCCTGTCGGTGGGCGGTGAGTACGGCACCACCGCGACCTACATGAGTGAAGTCGCACTCAAGGGCCAGCGCGGGTTCTTCGCGTCCTTCCAGTACGTGACCCTGATCGGCGGGCAATTGCTGGCGGTGCTGGTGGTGGTGATCCTGCAACAGTTTCTCGACGAGGCGCAGCTCAAGGCCTGGGGCTGGCGGATTCCGTTCGTGATCGGCGCCATTGCGGCCCTGATCTCCCTGCTGCTGCGGCGCTCGCTGAAAGAAACCACCAGCAAGGAAATGCGTGAAGACAAGGACGCCGGCAGCGTGGCCGCGCTGTTCAAGCATCACTCGAAGGCCTTTGTCACCGTGCTCGGCTACACCGCCGGCGGCTCGCTGATTTTCTACACCTTCACCACCTATATGCAGAAATACCTGGTGAACACCGCCGGCATGCACGCCAAGACCGCCAGTTACATCATGACCGGCGCTCTGTTTCTCTATATGTGCATGCAGCCGCTGTTCGGCATGCTGGCGGACAAGATCGGCCGGCGTAACTCGATGCTCTGGTTCGGCGCGCTGGGCACGCTGTGCACCGTGCCTATCCTGCTGACCCTGAAAACCATCACCAGCCCGTTCCTGGCCTTCGTGCTGATCACCCTGGCCCTGGCGATCGTCAGTTTCTACACCTCCATCAGCGGCCTGGTAAAGGCCGAGATGTTCCCGCCGCAAGTGCGGGCGCTCGGGGTCGGCCTGGCCTATGCGGTGGCCAATGCGCTGTTTGGCGGTTCGGCGGAATACGTGGCCCTGGGCCTGAAATCCCTGGGCATGGAAAACACCTTCTACTGGTACGTGACGGCGATGATGGCGATTGCCTTCCTGTTCAGCCTGCGCCTGCCGAAGCAGGCGGCGTACCTGCACCACGATCTGTGACCTGTCCGCGTGCGTCCGTCGCGGACGCACGCCCCAAAGGATTGTTTATGAGCACACCGGCGAGCAACCAACTGTTCGATGCCTACTTCACCACCCGCGATATGCGCGCGGTGTTCTGCGACCAGGGGCGGGTCCAGGCCATGCTCGACTTCGAGGCCGCGCTGGCCCGGGCCGAGGCCCGGGTCGGGGTGATCCCGGCCGCTGCGGTGGCGCCGATCGAGGCGGCCTGCCGGGCCGGGCTCTATGATTTTTCCGCCTTGGGCCAGGCTATCGCCACGGCGGGCAACTCGGCGATTCCACTGGTCAAGGCCCTGGGCAAACAGATCGCCAAGAGCGATGCCAGCGCCGAGCGTTATGTGCACCTGGGCGCCACCAGCCAGGATGTGATGGACAGTGGGCTGGTCCTGCAAGTGCGGCAGGCGCTGAGCCTGATCGACAACGACCTGGCGCGCCTGGGCGGCATCCTGGCCGCGCAGGCCCAGCGCTATGCCACCACCCCCATGGCCGGCCGCACCTGGCTGCAACATGCCACGCCGGTCACCCTCGGCATGAAGATCGCCGGCTGGCTGGGGGCGCTGACCCGCAGCCGCGAGCGTCTGGCGCAGCTCAAGCCACGCCTGCTGGTGCTGCAGTTTGGTGGGGCCTCCGGCACCCTCGCGGCCCTGGGCGAGCAGGCCCTGCCGATTGCCCAGGCCCTGGCCGAGGAGTTGCAACTGAGCCTGCCGGAACAGCCCTGGCATACCCAGCGCGACCGGCTGGTGGAGTTCGCCTCGGTACTCGGCCTGATCGCCGGCAGCCTCGGCAAGCTCGGCCGTGACATCAGCCTGCTGATGCAGACCGAGGCGGCGGAAGTCTTCGAGCCGTCGGCGCCGGGCAAGGGCGGCTCCTCGACCATGCCGCACAAGCGCAACCCGGTGGGCGCGGCGGTGTTGATCGGCGCGGCGACCCGGGTTCCCGGGCTGCTGGCGACGATGTTCAGCGCCATGCCCCAGGAGCACGAACGCAGCCTGGGCCTGTGGCACGCCGAATGGGAAACCCTGCCGGAGATCTGCTGCCTGGTGTCCGGCGCCTTGCAACAGGCGCTGCTGGTGGCCGACGGGCTGGAAGTCGACGCCGCGCGTATGGCCAGGAACCTCGACCTGACCCAGGGGCTGGTGCTGGCGGAGGCCGTGAGCATCGCCCTGGCCCAGCGCCTGGGCCGCGAGACCGCACACCATCTGCTGGAGCAATGCTGCAAGCGCGCGGTGGCCGAACAGCGGCATCTGCGCGCGGTGCTGGGGGATGAGCCGCAAGTGACCGCCGAGCTGTCGGCGGCGGAACTGGACCGCCTGCTGGACCCGGCGCATTACCTCGGCCAGGCGCACGCCTGGGTCGAGCGCGCCGTGGCCGAACATTTAGCCTTGAACGCCTGAAGGAGACTGCCGTGGGATTCGTACAACTCGCCGATGGCGAACTGCATTACCAACTGGACGGCCCGGCCGATGCGCCGGTGCTGGTCCTGTCCAACTCCCTGGGTACCGACCTGCACATGTGGGACATGCAGATTCCGGCCTTTACCAAGCACTTCCGGGTGCTGCGTTTCGACACCCGTGGCCACGGCAAATCCCTGGTCACCGAGGGCCCCTACAGCATCGAGCAGTTGGGGCACGATGTGCTGGCGCTACTGGACGCGCTGCATATCCAGCGCGCGCATTTCTGCGGCCTGTCCATGGGCGGGTTGATCGGCCAGTGGCTGGGTATCAATGCCGGCGAGCGCCTGAACAAACTGGTGGTATGCAACACCGCGGCGAAGATCGGTGACCCGTCGGTATGGAATCCACGCATCGAAACCGTGCTGCGCGATGGCCAGGCGGCCATGGTCGCATTGCGCGATGCCTCGATCGCCCGCTGGTTCACCCCGGACTTCGCCGCGGCGCACCCGGACCAGGCCAAGCTGATCACCGACATGCTGGCGGCCACCTCGCCCGAGGGTTATGCCGCCAACTGCGCGGCGGTGCGCGATGCGGATTTCCGTGATCAATTGTCGGCGATCGAGGCGCCGACCCTGGTGGTGTCCGGCACTGAAGACGCGGTCACGCCGCCCTCGGGCGGGCACTTTATCCAGGAGCGCGTGCGCGGCGCCGAATACGCCGAGTTCCATGCGGCGCACCTGTCCAACGTCCAGGCTGGCGCTGCGTTCAGCGAGCGGGTCGTGGCATTTTTGCTGGCCGACCAGCGTATTTAAGGAGCCCCCCGTGGACGAGAAACAACGTTACGCCGAAGGCATGCAAGTGCGTCGCGCGGTGTTGGGCGATGCCCATGTCGATCGCAGCCTGAGCACCCTGACCGAGTTCAACTCGGAGTTCCAGGAAATGATCACCCGGCATGCCTGGGGCGATATCTGGACGCGTCCGGGCCTGCCGCGCCATACCCGCAGCCTGATCACCATCGCCATGCTGATCGGCATGAACCGCAACGAAGAGCTCAAGCTGCACCTGCGTGCCGCCGCCAACAACGGCGTGAGCCGCGCCGAGATCAAGGAAGTGATCATGCAGAGCGCGATCTACTGCGGCATTCCGGCGGCCAACGCGACCTTCCACCTCGCCGAGTCGGTGTGGGACGAGCTGGGTGTCGAATCCCGCGGCTGATAACCCACGCCTATAAAGGAGCGCGGCGCCGAGCAACTCGGCGCCGCTGCGTTTTCCCTGTCGGAGCGAGCTTGCTCGCGATGAACCTGAGAGCACCACGTTCAGCCAGTCAGTACGCGCCATCGTTGACGATCATCGCGAGCAAGCTTCGCTCCTACAAAAACAAGGCCAGCCCCGGGGAATGGGGCTGGCCTTGTTTTTTGTGTGGGCGAGCGAGTGTGCTTACAGCAGGCTGATCGGGTAGCTGATGATCAGGCGGTTCTCGTCGAACTCGTTGGTGCTGAAGTCGCGGCGCATGGTCGAGTTGCGCCATTTGACGTTGAGGTTCTTGAGCGTGCCGCTTTGCACGGTGTAGGCCAGTTCGCTCTCGCGTCCCCATTCCTTGCCGTCGGTGATGGTGCCGGTGTGCACGTTGTCGCCCTTGATGTAGCGGTTCATCAGGGTCAGGCCGGGGATGCCGACCGCGACGAAGTTGTAGTCATGGCGCAACTGCCAGGATCTTTCCTGGGCGTTGTCGTAGCTGGCGTTGTAGCTGTCGTTGGCCAGGGTGCCGCCGCTGGTGCCGTTGACGCGCATCCAGGCGTTGTCGCCGGTGAGCTTCTGCAGGCCGACGTAGAAGGTGTGGCCGCCGTACTTGGCCGAGAACAGGCCCGACCAGGTCTTGTTGTCCAGGTCGCCGGCGCGGGCGCTGCCATCCTCCTTGCCGTAGAAGAAGCCGATATTGGCGCCCAGGGTCCAGTCGCCCAGCGGCTGGCTGTGGATCAGGTTGAGGTATTGCTGGCTGTAGATGTCCTTGAGCTGGGCGTTCCACACCCCGACCTGGGTGCGCTTGTCGTTGAAGCTGTATTCGCCGCCCTGGAAGTTGAAGCGGTCGGAGGTGAAGGCCGCTTTGCCGGTCATCGACATATCGCTCATGCTGCTGTCGTCACGCGGGCTGTTGGCGCGGAACTGGCCGCCGTAGAGGGTCAGGCCGTCAATTTCCTTCGAGGTGATCTGGCCGCCGCGGAAGGTCTGGGGCAGGGAGCGACCGTCGTCCGAGCGCAGGATCGGCAGCACCGGCATCCATTCGCCGACCTTGACCTCGGTCTGCGACAGGCGGGCCTTGAATGCCACGCCTGTGCGGCCGAAGTGGTCGGCCGGGCGCCCGTCGTGATCCAGCGGCAATAACTGGGTACCGCCGGTACCCTTGCCGCCATCGAGCTTCACCGAATACAGCCCCAGCACGTCCATGCCGAAGCCGACGGTGCCCTGAGTGAAGCCGGACTTGGCGTCGAGGATGAAGCTCTGCGTCCATTCTTCAGCCTTGCCTTGGGCCTTGCCCGGGTTGGTGAAGTTGCGGTTGATGTAGAAGTTGCGCAGGTTCAGGTTGACCTTGGCGTCTTCGAGAAAGCCGGACTCCGCGGCCATGACCGGCAGGGCTGTGCTGGCGATGCTGACAGCCAGCAGGCTGGGCAGCAGTGAATAGGGAGTGCGAGTGGATGGCTTCATGGATCGGGCTCTCTAATTGTTAGGGGTGAGGCTGGGCGCTGCCGCAACGTCAGGTTGCAGACAAGGTTGAAACCGGGAGGGTGGATGGAACGGAATCAGCCGGAGCGGGCAGGGCGCGGGGTCATGATGACGAACCTGTTGTTATTGGTTTTTGTAGGTGCGGGGAATGGTGCGTTGGATCAACGACCCTGTTCAATTGGCCTTGGCGGGTTTTGGGCGATTAACGAACACAAGTGACGGCGGTCTGCGGCCCATAAAAAAACCCACCGCAAGGTGGGTTTTTTTCAAGCGTCATGCACTCAGAACAGCTTCAGTGGCGGTGCCTCTTTGCTCACTTCCGCTTTCTGCGAACCTTGCTCGTTCCAACCGCCGCCCAGGGCCTTGTACAGGTTGACCTCGCTGGTCAGCTGCGCAAGCCGGTCGGTGATCAACGCTTGCTGCGCGCTGAACAGCGAGCGCTGAGCGTCGAGGAAGGTCAGGTTGCTGTCGACACCGATGCGGTAGCGACGCTCGGCCAGGCGGTAGTAATCCTGGTTGGCATTGACGAAGTCACGCTGGGCCTGCAACTGCTGGTTGTAGGTCTGGCGTGCGGCCAGGCCATCGGAGACTTCCTGGAAGGCGGTCTGGATGGACTTCTCGTACTGCGCGACGTTGATGTCTTTCTGGATTTTCGAGTAATCCAGGCTGGCGCGCAGGCTGCCGGCGTTGAAGATCGGGATATTGATCTGCGGCGCGAACGACCAGGTGCCCGAGCCGCCCTTGAACAGGCCGCCCATATCCGGGCTCAAGGTCCCGGCATTGGCGGTCAGGCTGATGCTCGGGAAGAACGCCGCGCGTGCCGCGCCAATACTGGCGTTGGCGGCTTTCAGGTTGTGCTCGGCGGCGAGGATGTCCGGACGGCGTTGCAGCAGTTCCGACGGCAGGCCGGCAGGCAACTCGCTTAGCAGGTCGGCCGACAACGGCTGCGGGCTCGGCAGGTTGGCCGGGATCGAGGTACCCAGCAGCAGGGTCAGGCTGTTTTCGTCCTGGGCCACCTGGCGGGTATAACGCGCCAGTTGCACCCGGGCGTTTTCCACCGAGGTCCGCGCCTGGCTCAGGTCCAGGGCCGAGGCCACGCCGACTTCGTTGCTGCGCGAGGTCAGGCGGTAGCTCTCCTCGTAGGCCGCAAGGGTGTCCTGGGTCAGCTTGAGCAGTTCCTTGTCGGCCTGCCAGGTCAGGTAGGCGTTGGCCACGCTGGCCACCAGGCTGATCTGCGTGCTGCGCCGGGCTTCTTCGCTGGAGAAGTAGGTCTGCAAGGCCTGCTCGCTCAAGCTGCGAACGCGACCGAACAGGTCCAGCTCATAAGCGCTGACACCCAGGGTTGCCGAGTACTGGCTGGAGATGGCCGCTTCACCGGTCTGCGACAGCCGTGCCGGGGTGCGTTGACGGCTGCCGCTGCCGTTGGCCGAGATCGCCGGGAACAGGTCCGCGCGCTGGATCTGGTACTGCGCGGCGTAAGCGTCGATGTTCAGCGCCGCGACCCGCAGGTCACGGTTGTTCACCAGCGCGGTCTGGATCAGCTGCTGCAGGGCAGGGTCATGGAAGAACTGCCGCCAGCCCTGTTCGGCGGCTGCCTGGTTGGCAGCCTCCGCAGGCGAATAGGCCGACCCTTGCGGGTATTGCGCCGCGACCGGCGCTTGCGGCTGCTGATAATCCGGTATCAGCGAGCAACCACTCAGCACGGCGGCGGTGATTGCGAGGGAGAGTAGCGACTTGCTCATTGGCCAGCCTCTTCAGGAGTTTCAGTAGTTTGCGCTTCGATTGCCTTGCGGCGGCTCATCGACGACACGGTGACGAAGAACAAAGGTACCCAGAATATCGCCAGGACAGTCGCGGTGAGCATACCGCCAATCACCCCTGTACCGATCGCATGCTGGCTACCCGAGCCGGCGCCGGTGGAGATGGCCAGCGGTACCACACCGAGCACGAAGGCCAGGGAGGTCATGACGATCGGACGCAGACGCATGCGGCAGGCTTCGATCGCCGCGTCCACCAGGCTGCGGCCCTCTTCGTGCAGTTCCTTGGCGAACTCGACGATCAGAATGGCGTTTTTCGCCGCCAGGCCGATGGTCACCAACAGCCCCACCTGGAAGTACACGTCGTTGGACAGGCCGCGCAGGCTGGTTGCCATCAGCGCACCGATGATCCCCAGCGGCACCACCAGCATGACCGCGATCGGAATCGACCAGCTTTCATACAGCGCCGCCAGACACAGGAACACCATCAGCAGCGACAAGGCGTACAGCGCAGGTGCCTGCGAGCCCGACAGACGTTCCTCGTAGGACAGACCGGTCCAGGAGATACCGACACCGGCCGGCAGCTTCTTGGCGATGGCTTCGACTTCGGCCATGGCTTCACCGGTACTGTAGCCCGGTGCCGGGGCACCCAGGACTTCCACCGCTTCCACGCCGTTGTAACGGGCCAGTTTCGGCGAACCGTAGATCCACGTGCCCTTGGCGAAGGAGGCGAACGGCACCATGGTCCCGGCGCTGTTGCGCACGTACCACTTCTTCAGGTCCTCGGGGCTCATGCGAGCGTTAGGCTGACCCTGGATGTACACCTTCTTCACCCGACCGCGGTCGATGAAGTCGTTGACGTAGCTACTGCCCAGGGCAATCGACAAGGTGTTGTTGATGTCGGAGATGGTCACGCCCAGGGCGCTGGCCTTCTCATCATCGATTTCCAGTTGGTACTGCGGCTCGTCGTTCAGGCCGTTCGGACGCACCTGGGACAGGATCTTGCTTTGCGCCGCCATGCCGAGGAACTGGTTGCGCGCTTCCATCAGTTTCTCGTGGCCGATACCGGCGCGGTCCTGCAGGAACACGTCGAAACCGGTGGCGTTACCCAACTCCAGTACCGCCGGCGGGGCGAAGGCGAACACCATCGCGTCACGGAAGCTGAAGAAGTGCTGCTGGGCACGGGCGGCCAGGTTGAACACGCTGTTTTCCACGGAGCGTTCGTCCCACGGCTTGAGCATGATGAACGCCATGCCCGAGCTCTGGCCACGACCGGCGAAGTTGAAGCCGTTCACGGTGAAGACCGAGGCCACGGTGTCCTTTTCCTTGTCCAGCAGGTAGGCGCGCATTTCATCGACTACCACCTGGGTTCGCTCGGAACTGGAGCCGGCCGGGGTCTGTACCTGGGCGAACAGTACGCCCTGGTCTTCTTCCGGAAGGAACGCAGTCGGGATGCGGGCGAACAGCCAGATCATGCCGACCACGATCAGCGCGTAGGCCAGCAGATAAGGCGCCTTGTGCCGCAGGATGTTGCCCACGCCACGCTCGTAGCTTTTGACGCTGCGGTCGAAGGTACGGTTGAACCAGCCGAAGAAGCCGCGTTTCGGCGCGGCGTGTTCGCCGTGGGGAATGGCCTTGAGCATGGTGGCGCACAGGGCCGGGGTGAAGATCAGGGCAACCAGTACCGACAGGGCCATGGCCGAGACCACGGTGATCGAGAACTGCTTGTAGATCACACCGGTGGAACCGCTGAAGAACGCCATTGGCAGCAGTACCGCCGACAGCACCAGGGCAATGCCGACCAGGGCGCCCTGGATCTGGCCCATGGACTTCTTGGTCGCTTCCTTGGGGGACAGGCCTTCCTCGGCCATTACCCGCTCGACGTTTTCCACCACGACGATGGCGTCGTCCACCAGCAAGCCGATGGCCAGCACCATGCCGAACATGGTCAGGGTGTTGATGCTGAAGCCGGCGGCCGCAAGGATACCGAAGGTACCCAGCAACACCACCGGAACGGTCATGGTGGTGATGACAGTGGCGCGGAAGTTCTGCAGGAACAGGAACATCACCAGGAACACCAGCACGATCGCTTCGACCAGGGTTTCAACCACACCCTTGATCGACTCGGTCACCACCGGGGTGGTGTCGTACGGGAATACCACTTTCATCCCTTCCGGGAAGAACGGCTCCAGGTCGCTGATGGTCTTGCGCAGGGCCTTGGCGGTGTCCAGGGCGTTGGCGCCGTTGGCCAGTTTCACGGCCAGGCCGGAAGCCGGGGCACCGTTGAACTGGGCACTGACGGAGTAGTTTTCACCCCCAGGGCCACATCCGCGACATCGCCCAGACGCACTTGCGAGCCGTCCGCGTTGACCTTCAGTAGGATCGCCTTGAACTGCTCGGCAGTCTGCAGGCGGGTCTTGCCGATGATGGTGGCGTTCAGTTGCTGGCCTGGCAGGGCTGGCAAACCACCGATCTGGCCGGACGACACCTGGACGTTCTGCGCCGCCACGGCGGTTTTCACGTCGACCGGAGTCAGGTTGAAGTTGTTCAGCTTGGCCGGGTCGAGCCAGATACGCATGGCGTACTGGGCGCCGAACACCTGGAAGTCACCCACGCCCGCGGTCCGCGAGATCGGGTCCTGCATGTTGGACACGATGTAGTTCGACAGGTCGTCCTTGGACATGCTGCCGTCCTCGGAAACCACACCGATCACCAACAGGAAGTTCTTCACCGCCTTGGTCACGCGGATACCCTGTTGCTGCACTTCTTGCGGCAGCAGCGGGGTGGCCAGGTTCAGCTTGTTCTGTACCTGGACCTGCGCGGTGTCCGAGTTGGTGCCCTGCTCGAAGGTCGCGGTAATGGTCATGCTGCCGTCGGAGTTACTTTCCGATGACACATAACGCAGGTTGTCGATACCGTTGAGCTGCTGCTCGATGACCTGGACCACGGTGTCCTGCACGGTCTGTGCGGAAGCGCCTGGGTAGGTCACGGAGATGGCGATCGCTGGAGGCGCGATGCTCGGGTATTGGTTGATCGGCAATTTGAGGATCGATAGAGCCCCGACCAGCATGATCACCAGGGCGATTACCCAGGCGAAAATCGGACGGTCGATAAAAAATTTCGACATGGTTTACTCCCCTTTGCCGCCTGCAGCTTTGTCAGTTGCCTGTGCAGTGGCCGGGTTTTTGGCTGGAACGTTGGTCGCTTCGCTGGCTTTGACTTCGACGCCAGGTCGGACGAATTGCAGCCCTTCGGTGATCAGGCGATCACCGGCCTTCAGGCCGTCCTCGATCAGCCACTGGTTGCCGATGGTGCGGCTGGCCTTGAGCTGACGCAGTTCAACCTTGTTGTCCGGACCAACCACCAGGGCGGTCGGTGTGCCCTTGAGGTCGCGGGTCACGCCTTGTTGCGGGGCGAGGATCGCCGCGGCATTCACGCCGGCCTGCAGTTGCGCATGCACGAACATGCCGGGCAGCAGGGTGTGTTCCGGGTTCGGGAACACCGCGCGCAGGGTCACGGAACCGGTGGTTTCGTCGACCGACACTTCGGAGAACTCCAGCTTGCCGTCGAGCTTGTACTGGCTGCCGTCTTCCAGGGTCAGCTTGACCTTGGCGGCGTTGTCGCCAGCCTTCTGCAGGCGACCGCTTTCCAGCTCGCGGCGCAGTTCGAGCAGTTCCACCGACGACTGGGTGACGTCGACGTAGATCGGGTCGAGTTGCTGGATGGTTGCCATGGCGGTGGACTGACCGTTGCTGACCAATGCGCCTTCAGTGACCGAAGAACGGCCGATACGCCCGGAGATCGGCGACAGCACCTTGGTGTAGCGCAGGTCGATCTGGGCGCTCTGCAGCGCGGCTTCCGATTGCAGGCGGTTGGCGACGGCGGTGTCGTATTCCTGGCGGCTTACGGCTTGCTCGTCGACCAGCTGCTTGTAGCGATCGGAGATCGACTTGGTCGATTGCAGGTTGGCCTGGGCGCTCTTGAGGGTCGACTCATAGACCGACGGATCGATCTGATAGAGCTGCTGACCTTCCTTGACGTCGCCGCCTTCCTTGAACAGACGCTTGAGAATGATGCCGTTGACCTGAGGACGGACTTCGGCGATCCGGAACGCAGTGGTGCGCCCTGGAAGCTCGGACGTCAGGGTAAAGGCTTGAGGTTGCAGGGTGACTACGCCGACCTGAGGGGCTTGTGGGGCGGGAGCCGCCTCTTCCTTTTTACATCCGCTGAGCAGCGATGCCAGGGCGACGGCAGTGACCAGAGCGGTAACAGCTGGCTTGAGTTGCATGAAGATCCTCGGGTCAGGCGCGCAAAATGCGCACTCGAAAAGTGGAAGGGTAAAAAACGAGTGCTGAGTGGATAAGTAGCTTGCTAATGAATATACTTACGTTCATGGTTGTTTGTAAATACCTTGGCGGCGTACCCATTCGGTTACAAAAGCCGTTGCAAGTGTCGAATTGTAGGCTGGGCAAACGGCACCCGAGATGCCGTTCCATATTTATTCAGATGAGCTTCATGCATCGCTGAAACATCCTGATCGAGGTTTACTGCCATGGTCCGTCGTACCAAAGAGGAAGCTCAAGAAACCCGCAAACAGATACTCGAGGCGGCTGAAAAAGCCTTCTACGAGCGCGGTGTGGCGCGTACCACCCTGGCCGATATCGCGGCTTTGGCCGGTGTCACGCGTGGAGCTATTTACTGGCATTTCAGCAACAAGGCGGATCTGGTGCAGGCCATGCTCGATACCTTGCGCGAGCCGTTGAATGAAATGGCCAGGGCCAGTGAAGACGAAGAGGAAGTCGACCCGCTGGGGTGCATGCGCAAGCTGCTGATTCATTTGTTTCATCAAATTGCCCTGGACCCGAAAACCCGACGCATTAATGAGATTTTGTTTCACAAGTGCGAAATCACCGATGAAATGTGCGACATGCGGCGCCAGCGTCGCGCGGCCAGCCTGGATTGCAACGTGCATATCGAGCTGGGGTTGCGCAATGCCGTGAAGCGGGGACAACTGCCCGCGAATCTCGATACTGCCCGGGCGGCCATCAGCATCCACGCCTATATTGATGGCATTCTTTATCAGTGGCTGTTGGCGCCGGACAGTTTCGAACTCCATAAGGAAGCGGAGCGCTGGATCGATACCGGATTGGACATGCTGCGCCTGAGTCCCAGCCTGCGTAATTAAGACAAAATGCGGAATTACGTCGGCAGATGTCAACGTTTGCGCGTTATAAAACGCGATGTTTCATTCGTCACGGTTCACCGGGATGCCTTTATATACGTGCCGACCTTATCTTGATAGATAGCGAGCTACGTATTTTGTAGGGAAATTGTTGCGAGTATGTGAATGAGTGTGAGTACCGCGGCTTACAAGGGCACCGAGCAACCGGTCAAAGGTATAGCACTGATTTGCCTGGCGGTTTTGCTGTTCGCCAGTCATGACACCCTGTCCAAATACCTGTCCGGGTTCTATCCCATCGTCATGGTGGTCTGGGCCCGGTATGTGGTGCACACGCTGTTGATGCTGGTGGTGTTCGTGCCGCGCAGCGGTTTCTCCGCCGTGGTGCGTACCAAGCGTCCGGGCCTGCAACTGTTGCGCGCCTTGTGCCTGATCGGCACCAGCCTGTTTTTCACCACCGGCCTGCGTTATATCCCCCTGGCCGAGGCCACCGCGGTCAACTTCCTCGCGCCTTTGCTGGTTACCGCCTTGTCCGTGCCGCTGCTGGGCGAGCGGGTGACCCGCAGCCAGTGGCTGGCGGTGCTGGCCGGTTTCGTCGGGGTATTGATCGTGATTCGTCCGGGCGGCGCCTTGTTCACCCCGGCGATCCTGCTGCCGCTGTGCTCGGCCTTGTGTTTCGGCTTCTATCAGTTACTCACCCGTAAGCTCAGCGGTGTCGACAGCCCCACCACCAGCAACTTCCTCACCGGGATTCTCAACAGCCTGATCATGAGCGCGGCGCTGCCGTTCTTCTGGAGCACGCCGACCCTGGGGCATGCCCTGTTCATGATCGGCCTAGGGACCTGCGGCATGCTCGGCCACCTGTTGCTGACCCAGGCTTTCCGCCATGCAGCGCCGGCGATGCTGGCGCCATTCAGCTACGGGCAGATCCTGTTCGCCGGCATGTACGGCTACCTGATTTTCGATCACACCCCGGACAGCTTCGCCATAGTCGGGATCGCGGTGATCTGCCTCAGCGGCCTGGCCGTGGCCTGGGACCAGCGCAAACGCGACTGATCGCGCCCCACCTTCAGGTGAACGCGAATGAAAAAGCCCCGGCTCTTGCGAGTCCGGGGCTTTTTATTGAAGCGTCTTACAGTGTCGGGTAGTCGATATAGCCGACCGGGCCCTTGGCGTAGAACAGCTCGGGACGCGCGTCGTTCAGCGGTGCATCGGCCTTCAGGCGGGCCGGCAGGTCCGGGTTGGCGATGAAGGGCACACCGAAGGCCACGGCATCGGCCTTGCCGCTGGCCAGCCAGGCGTTGGCGCTGTCCTTGGTGAAGCGTTCGTTGGCGATGTAGGGGCCGCCGAAGGCTTCTTTCAGTTGTGGGCCGAGGCTGTCGGCGCCTTCTTTCTCGCGCGAGCAGATAAAGGCGATACCGCGTTTGCCCAGCTCGCGGGCGAGGTAGGTGAAGGTTTCCGAGAGGTTCTCATCACCCATGTCGTGCAGGTCGGCACGGGGCGACAAGTGCACGCCCACACGGCCGGCGCCCCAGACTTCGATCGCCGCGTCAGTCACTTCCAGCATCAGCCGCGCACGGTTTTCCAGGGAGCCGCCGTACTGGTCGGTGCGCTGGTTGGTGGAGCTTTGCAGGAACTGGTCGAGCAGGTAGCCGTTGGCGCCGTGGATTTCCACGCCGTCGAAGCCGGCGGCCTTGGCGTTCTCGGCACCGACACGGTAGGCGTCGACGATGTCGGCGATTTCAGCGGTTTCCAGGGCGCGCGGGGTCGGGAAGTCGGCCAGCGGGCGCACCAGGCTGACGTGGCCCTTGGGCTGGATGGCGCTGGGCGCGACCGGCGCTTCGCCGTTCAGATAGCTCGGGTGGGAGATCCGGCCCACGTGCCACAGTTGCAGGAAGATCTTGCCGCCCGCGCCGTGAACGGCCTTGGTCACGTTGCTCCAGCCGCGCACCTGGTCGTTGGACCAGATGCCTGGGGTGTCCGGGTAACCCACGCCTATCGGGGTCACCGAGGTGGCCTCGCTGAGGATCAGGCCGGCGGAGGCGCGTTGTACGTAGTACTCGGCCATCAGCGCGTTCGGTACGCGGCCTTCGTCGGCGCGGCAGCGGGTCAGCGGCGCCATGATGATGCGGTTGGCCAGCTCGAGGTCGCCGAGTTTGATCGGATCGAAAATAGTCGTCATGAAATACACCCTTCTTTAGATGAACGTATCAGTTGGTGGCAGGAGCCAGTTCGGCATTGCCGCCCTGGCGAAAGGTAATCAGCGTCACCAGCAGGGCCAGGACCGCCAGCGCGGCGGCCGCCAGCGGCACGTTGACCAGGCCGTAGCCGTGGGCGATGACGCTGCCGCCGACCCAGGCGCCCAGGGCGTTGCCGATGTTGAAGGCGCCGATGTTCAGCGTGGACACTAGGTTCGGCGCGGCCTTGCCGAAGGTCACCACGTTGACCTGCAGGGCGGGCACCGCGGCGAAGCAGGCGGTGGCCCAGAGGAACAGGGTGACTTCGGTGGGAATCAGCGCGACGCTGGTCCAGGTCAGCACGGAACTGGTCACGGCCATGGCGATCAGCACGCCGACCAGGGTTCCCGACAGGCTCTTGTCGGCCATCTTGCCGCCGATGATGTTGCCCAGGGTCAGGCCCAGGCCGATCAGCACCAGGGTCCAGGTCACGCCCTGGGGCGAGACGCCGGTCACCTCGCCCAGCAACGGGGCGACATAGGTGAACAGGGTGAACACCGAGGCGGAGAACAGCGCGGTCATGCTCAGCGACAGCCAGATCCCGGCGCCCTTGAGGGCGATCAGTTCCGAACGCATGTCGAGCTTCTCTTCGTCGCGCTTGGCGGGCAGGAAGCGGATCAGGCCGATCAGGGCAATCACGCCGATCACGGTCACCGCCCAGAAGGTCGAACGCCAGCCGGCCTGCTGGCCCAGGGCGGTGCCCAGCGGTACGCCGAGCACGTTGGCCAGGGTCAGGCCGGTGAACATCAGGGCCACGGCGGAGGCACGCTTGTTGGCGGGCACCAGGCCTGCCGCGACCACCGAACCGATACCAAAGAAGGCGCCATGGCACAGGGCGGTGACCACACGGGCGAACATCAGCACGTCGTAGTCACTGGCCAGCGCACACAACAGGTTGCCGACAATGAAAATCCCCATCAGCGCCACCAGGGCGGCCTTGCGCGGCAGCCTGGCGGTGGCCAGGGCCATGAACGGCGCGCCGATCGCCACGCCCAGGGCGTAGCCGGTCACCAGCCAGCCGGCGCCGGGGATCGACACACCCAGGTCGTTCGCCACATCGGGCAGCAGGCCCATGATGACGAACTCAGTGGTGCCGATGGCGAAGGCGCTCAAGGCCAGGATGAGGAGCGAGAGGGGCATTGTCGGGTCCTTGTCAGTCTTTGATGCGAAGTTCTGCGGTCAGCTTCTCGAGGAAGGCCTGGATCACATCTTCGTTGCGTTTGAAAAAGTGCCACTGGCCGGCTTTCTGGCTGCTGATCAGGCCGGCCCGCTGCAAGGTCGCCAGGTGCGCGGAGACGGTCGACTGCGACAGGCCGCAGCGTTGGTCGATCTGTCCGGCGCAGATGCCGTACTCGTGGTTGTGGGTCTGATCGGGGAACTGGACCTTCGGGTCCTTGAGCCAGATAAGGATGTCTCGTCGTACTGGGTGCGCCAGGGCTTTTATTATTTCGTCGAGGTCGATGGACATGGCGGTGCTCGTTTTCCGTAAAACGTTATATCGCGATGAGGCGAACTTTAAATCGCTATTTAGCGATATACCAATATGATTTTGATCTGAGATCAGCGTTAATCGGTATATCGGGTTATAACGATATGTGAGGCGCGGTGCTAAGCTGCGCGAATGAATTATCTCGCACATCTGCATCTCGGCGGCCAGCGCCCCGGTCAATTACTCGGCAGTTTGTATGGCGACTTCGTCAAAGGGCGCCTGCAGGGCCAGTTCGACCCGGAAATCGAGGCGGCGATCCAGCTGCATCGCAGCATCGATATCTTTACCGACCGTCATCCGTTGGTGGGCGAGTCGCTGTCGCGTTTTTCCCTGACCCGCCGGCGTTATGCCGGCATCGTGCTGGACGTGTTTTTCGACCACTGCCTGGCCCGGGACTGGGCGCTTTATGCCGACCGGCCGTTGGAGTTGTTCACTTCGGACGTGTACCGGGTGCTGGCGGCCGAACCCCGGTTGCCTGGGCGTCTGGCGCAGATCGCGCCGCATATGGCCGCCCATGACTGGCTGGGTTCCTACCGTGAGTTCGAGGTGCTGGAGCAGGTGTTGCGGGGGATTGCCCGGCGCCTGTCACGCCCGGAAGAGCTGGCGGCGGCGATGGGCGAGCTGGAGCGGCTGTATCAGCCGTTGAGCGAAGACTTCCGGGCGTTCTACCCGCAGTTGCAGGCGTTCGCCGCGCAACATATGCAGCCGCGGTAGGAGCCGGCAAGGCCGGCTCCTCCAGGCTCAGGCGGCGATCAGGTCGCCGGCACGCCGTGGCTCGGCTGGCTGGGCGATGTCGCCAAACAGAACCTTCTGCACCGCCTGTTGCGCCTGGAACGCCAGCGCGGCGCGCTCCTGGCCCTGACAGGCAATCGGCTTGAGCAGATGGATTTCCACCCGGCCCTGATCGTTGGCGAACAAACGCATCAGGTGCGACAGCAAGTCGTCGTCGCCGATGAACGGCGCCAGCGGATCGATATCGCCATCGCGCAGGTAACGAATGGCCACCGGCTGCAACGCCACGTCGGCGTCGATGGCGCTGGCCAGCAGGCGACCGTGGAAAGTGCGCAGGCTGCGGCCGTCGGTGGTGGTGCCTTCGGGGAACATCAGCAGCGGGTGGGTTTGCTGCAGATGGCGGGTCATCTGCTTGCGGATCAACTGACTGTCGCCCGAACCGCGGCGGATAAACAGGCTGCCCGCCTTGGCGGCCAGCCAGCCGGCGACCGGCCAGGTGCGCACTTCGGCCTTGGACAGGAACGACAGCGGTGTCAGCGCACCGAGCAACGGGATATCGGTCCAGGACACGTGATTGCTGACCCACAGCATCGGCTGCTTCGGCACCTCGCCGTGCACCGTCACGCCGAAGGGCAGGGCATTGCTCAGGCGCGCCATGAAAAAGCGCGACCAGCGCTGGCGCCGGACCATGGAATGGGCGACGCCCAGGCGCTCGAACACGCCGAACACACTGGCCATGCTCAGGCCCAGCGCCACCACCAGCAGCACCCGGGCGATGCGCCCGTAGACCCGTAGCCGGCGCATCACACGGCCGCCTTGAAGTGACGGGCGTAGCGCGGGCACAGCTCATCGCGCTTGAGCAGGATGAACACGTCGGCCACCTGGAAATCCTGGTCCCAGCACGGCTCGCCGCAGATCTTCGCGCCCAGGCGCATGTAGGCCTTGAGCAGCGGCGGCATCTCGGCGATGACGTTGGACGGGATATCGAGGTTCGGCAGCGGGTTCTTCGGTTCGGCGCGCAGGTGCTCGGTGCACAGGTAGCGCTCGCGCAGGCGCTGCATGATCGCGTGGGCCTGCACGCCGCCGTCCTGCATCGGGATGCTGGCGCAGCCCATCAGGTAGCTGTAGCCGCCCTGGTTGAGCACTTCGGCCAGCTCGCCCCAGAGCACGGCGATGGTGCCGCCGTTGCGGTAGGCCGGGTCGACGCAGGTGCGGCCGATCTCGAGGATCGGGCCCTTGAGCTGGACCAGGCCGTGCAGGCTGAATTCTTCTTCGCTGTAGAAACGCCCCAGGCTGCTGGCGGCCTGGTGGTCGAGCAGGCGGGTGGTGGCGACCAGGCGGCCGCTGTTCAAGTCACGTACGCCGATGTGGCTGCAGTGGACATCATAGTCATCCATGTCCAGACCCAGTTCCGCGCCTTTCAGTTTGGCGTTGAACTCGCCGCTGAAGACGTTGAAGCGCAGGGCCTGGGCTTCTTGCAGGGCCGCGGCGCCAACCAGGCGCTCGGCTTGCAGGCGGCGTTCATTGCCGGTGTCGCTGATGCGGGCGATCTGAGTCATTGTGAATCTCCGTGCGGGCCACTGACCCGCCTTGGGTTGCAGCCGATCGACTTTGTTGTGCAAAGTCAGGCTATGTAGCCCCGGTGTCATCGCCATGAAGCTTTGGTGATGCTTATATGACAGCCCCTGAGGACCCGCTTATGCCCTGGCAAGCCCTGCTGCACAGCCGTCGCCGACTGCCCGCCCACCCGGACCTGGCCGAAGGTTATGCCGCGTTGTTACAGGAACTGGGACCGGTGACGCCCTTCGAACTGGCGGTGCGCGGTGGGCGGTTGATGGCCACCCCGGGGTTGGCCTTCCTGGTGGGCTACCAGGCGGCCTTGCGCATGCTCTGGCCCAGCGCGCCGCTGAGCCTGGGTGCGCTGTGCGCCACCGAGCAGCGCAGCCTGCGCCCGGCCGACATGCAGACCCGCCTGCAGGACCTGCACCTGAACGGGCGCAAGGATTTTGTCACCGCCGGCGATGCCGCCGACTGGCTGCTGATCGCCGCCCGCTGCGAAGCGCCAGGCGAGTCGCAGCGCCTGAGCCTGGCGGTGGTCCATGCTGGCGAGCCCGGGGTCAAGGTCGACAAGCTGCCGGCGATCCCGCTGATGCCGGACATCAGCCACGGCCGCCTGCAACTGGATAACGCCCTGTGCGAGCTGTTGGCGGGCGACGGTTGGGATGCCTACGTCAAACCCTTCCGCACCCTGGAAGACATCTATGTACTCAGCGCCATGACCGCCTGGCTGTATGGCGTCGGCCAGGACAACGACTGGCCGCAGACCCTGCTCCTGCAATTGCTGGCCTTGCTTGCCGGTTGCGCGGAAGTCAGCCGGCAGAGCCCGTCGCTGGGCAGCGGGCATGTGTTGCTGGGAGGCCTGTTCGCCCAGTTCGACGGGCTCAAGCCGGCCCTTGAGCAGGCCTTTGCCGATGGCCCGCCGCAGTGGGCCGAATTGTGGAAGCGCGATCGGGCGGTGCTGGACCTGGCGGCGGGGGCGCGGAGCAAACGCCTGGCCAAGGCTCTGGCTCTATAAGGAGGGGCCGCTGCGCGGCCCATCGCGAGCAAGCTCCTACATAAGCAGCGTCGCTTTTCTGTAGGAGCGAGCTTGCTCGCGATAGGTTTGCAGGACCATCGGCCGGACAAAAACTGTCATCTCCCTGGTCTACCCTCAGCAGGTTGCCCAGTCCGAGTTCCCGCCATGCTCAAAGGCTCGACCCTGCTGCTTGCGTTGCTGTTGATGCTCCCACCCGCCTGGGCCGAGAACTGGCCCGGCGCGCAATGGAGCAAGGGGCCCGCAGCCAGCGGCCCGGCCCTTGAGGCATTGGAGGCTTATGCCTTCGCGCCCCGGAACGAGGCGACCCGCCTGGGCATCCGCAGCGACGCCTTGCTGGTGATCCGCGACGGCCAGTTGATCTATGAGCGTTACGCCGGCCCGACCAACGCCGACACCCCGCACCTGACCTGGTCCATCAGCAAGAGCCTGTTGGCCGCGGTGCTGGGCGTGGCCTATGGCGAAGGGCGTTTCCAGTTGCAGGACAAGGCCGCCCGCTTTCTTCCGGCGTTGCGCCAGCACCCGGATGTCCGCATGGCTGACCTGCTGCACTGGGCCTCGGGCCTGGACTGGCAGGAGGATTACGAGTACGCGCCCCTCAAGTCCTCGGTGGTGGCCATGCTCTACACCCGCGGCCACGGCGATATGGCGAGCTTTACCGCCGAGCACCCGGCCTTCAGCCCGCCGGGGCAGGTGTTTCGCTATTCCAGCGGCGACAGCAACCTGCTGTCGGCGGCCCTGAAAGGCATGCTGGGCGCCCGGCGTTATGCCGATTACCCGTGGCAGGCGCTGTTCGAGCCCCTGGGCATTACCCACGCCGTGTGGGAAAGCGACGCCACCGGCACCTTCGTTGGTTCCTCCTATGCCTACCTCACTGCCCGCGATCTGGCGCGGGTCGGTTTGTTGATGCTGCGCGATGGGCGTTGGGGCGAGCGCCAGTTGCTGCCCAGGGACTGGGTCGAATTCAATCGCACGCCGTTCGCCGGTTATCAGGCCAATCAGGACGAACTGGTGCCCGGCGGTCATTGGTGGCTCAACCGCGCCGTCGGCGGAGCCCCGTCGCCCTGGCCGGATGCGCCGGCCGATACCTTCGCGGCACTGGGCCATTGGGGGCAGGCGTTGTACGTGATTCCCAGCGCCGGGCTGGTGATCGTGCGTTATGCCGATGACCGCGACGGCAGCTATAGCCACAACACATTGCTCAAGCTGGCGCTGGCGGCCTTCGCCCGGCAGGTGCAGCCATGAGCCGGCGCCCGTGGGTCCTGCGCCATCCTTTTGGCAGCCTGCTGTTGCTGGCGCTGTTGGCCTTGCTCGGCTGGGGTTGGAGTGAGCGGGTCGCCCTGCGGGCCTTCCCGGACATCCTCAGCGCCTACAGCGCCAAGGAGTACTGCTCCTGCCGGTACGTGATGCGTAACGCCGCCGAGTACTGCGCAGGTTATGTGCAGCAGTACCTGCCACTGAAAAGCCTGCAGGACGATGCCGAGCACAAGCGGGTCAGCGCCAGCGGCCTGGGGCGCAGCCACAGCGCGGTCTGGCTGGGCGAACGCCAGGGCTGTCGACTGGAGCCCTGAACGGCGCCGCGCAACGATCGGTAATCCTTTCCCGGGGCTTCCAGCCCCATGCTTATTGGCTCCCCGCACAAGGTTCCACCCTGTGGAACCACATTTGATTGTCGCGGGCGACGGCTCGCGGTTATCTGAGGGCACGCCGCGATCACGCCTTGCCGCACCGTGAGACGCTCCGAAAAAAAGAACGGGATTACACCCGGCCCGAGGAGATACGTCATGACCCGTTTCCCGCATATCTTTGCCTGGCTCGACGACGTCGCCAGCGACCTGCGCGCCGTGCGCCAGGACATCCACGCCCATCCCGAGCTCGGTTTCGAGGAGAACCGCACCTCGGCGCTGGTCGCCCGCTCCCTGGAGGAGTGGGGTTACGAAGTGCATAGCGGTATCGGCAAGACCGGCGTGGTCGCTGTGCTGCGCAATGGCAACAGCCCGCGCAGGCTTGGCCTGCGCGCCGACATGGACGCCTTGCCGATCATCGAGAACAGCGGCGTGGCCTACAGCAGCCGCCACAGCGGTTGCATGCATGCCTGCGGGCACGACGGCCACACCGCCATGCTCCTCGGCGCGGCGCGTTACCTGGCGGCCACGCGCCAGTTCGAGGGCACCCTGACCCTGATTTTCCAGCCGGCCGAAGAAGGCCAGGGCGGCGCCGAAGCGATGCTCGCCGACGGCCTGCTGGAGCGTTTCCCCTGCGACGCGCTGTTCGGCATGCACAACATGCCGGGGCTGCCGGCCGGTCACCTGGGGTTTCGCCAAGGGCCGATGATGGCCTCCCAGGACCTGCTCACCGTGACCCTTGAAGGCGTGGGCGGGCATGGTTCGATGCCGCACCTGACGGTCGACCCGCTGGTGGCGGCGGCCAGTGTGGTGATGGCCTTGCAAACCGTGGTGGCGCGCAACATCGATGCCCAGGAGGCGGCGGTGGTGACGGTCGGTGCGCTGCAGGCCGGCGAGGCGGCCAACGTCATTGCGCAACAGGCGCTGCTGCGCCTGAGCCTGCGGGCGCTGAACGCACCAGTGCGCGAGCAGATGCTCGAACGGGTCAAGGCGATCATCCACACCCAGGCCCAGAGCTTCGGCTGCTCGGCCAGCATCGAACACCGCCCGGCCTATCCGGTGCTGGTCAACAGCCCGGAGCAGACCGAATTCGCCCGCCAGGTGGGTGTGGCGCTGCTGGGCGAGCAGGCGGTCGACGGCAATACGCGCAAGCTGATGGGCAGTGAAGACTTCGCCTGGATGCTGCAACGCTGTCCCGGCAGCTACCTGTTCATCGGCAACGGCCTGTCCCGGCCGATGGTCCACAACCCCGGCTACGACTTCAACGACGACATCCTGCTGACTGGCGCCGCCTATTGGGCCGCACTGGCCGAGAGCTGGCTCGAGCCGGCCTGAGTTTTCCCTTTCTTCTGCCGCTGAATCGGGCGCCGTGGCGCCCGGCACTTCCCATAAGGGCCCGACTCGTTACCCGAGAGGCCCGACAAGAATAGAAGGACAGCGCTCATGCACACCTCGAATTCCAGTGTTTCGCGTACCCGGCAAGTGGTCGCCGCGGTGATCGGCAACGCCCTGGAGTGGTACGACTTCATCGTCTACGGCTTTCTGGCCAGCATCATCGCCCGGCAGTTTTTTCCCTCCGACGACGAATACGCCTCGCTGCTGATGGCCCTGGCCACCTTCGGCGTGGGCTTTTTCATGCGCCCGGTGGGCGGCGTCCTGCTGGGTATGTATTCCGACCGCAAAGGCCGCAAGGCCGCCATGCAACTGATCATCCGCCTGATGACAGTCTCCATCGCCCTGATCGCCTTTGCCCCCAACTACGCGGCCATCGGCATGGGCGCGCCGCTGATGATCGTGGTCGCGCGGATGCTGCAGGGCTTCGCCACCGGCGGCGAATACGCCAGCGCCACGGCCTTCCTGGTGGAAAGCGCGCCGGCGCACCGCAAGGGCCTGTATGGCTCCTGGCAATTGGTCGGACAATGCCTGGCGGTGTTCTCCGGGGCGGCGATGGTGGCGTTGGTCACCCATCTGCTCTCGCCCGAGGACCTCGATCTGTGGGGCTGGCGCCTGCCGTTCGTCATCGGCTTGCTGATCGGCCCGGTGGGCCTGTGGATCCGCAAGTACATGGAAGAGCCGGAAGCCTTCGTCGAGGCCCGCAGGCAGGTGCGCGGCAACGGCCCGGGCCTGATGCAGGTGCTGCGCGAGCACCGGCGCAGCATCCTGGTGTCCATGGGCCTGGCCTGCGGGGCGACGGTGTCGTTCTACGTGGTGCTGGTGAACATGCCGACCTTCGCCCACAAGAACCTTGGCTTGCCGCTGGACCAGGTGTTGCTGGTGCAGATGTTCGCGGTGGCGCTGATGACGGTGGTGATTCCGTTGTCCGGCGCCCTGTCTGACCGGCTGGGGCGGCGCCCGGTATTGCTGGCCTTCACCCTGGCGTTTTTCGTCATGGTGTACCCGCTGTATGTCTGGGTCGCCGCGGCGCCCTCGATCGAGCGGCTGCTGGTGATGCAGGTGCTGCTGTGCAGCGCCATCGGCGGCTTCTTCGGCCCGGCGCCGACGGCACTGGCCGAACAGTTCCCGGTGCAGGTGCGCTCCACCGGGGTGTCGGTGGCCTACAACGTGGCGGTCATGGTCTTTGGCGGTTTCGCTCCGCTGATCGTGACCTGGCTCAGCAAGGTACTGGGCACCCCGGTGGCCCCGGCGTTTTATGTCTTGTTTGCCTGCGTGTTGACGCTGCTGGGCACTTATTGCCTGCATGAGGCACCCAAAGAGAAGAAACCGAGCACACTGAATTTCGGGGTGAAGCCTTGATGGATATCGCAATACAAGACCTTGGACCCATTGTCGAGCTGGGCGCCGTCGAGCTGTCCCGGGCGATCCACGCCCGCAGGTTTTCCTGCCGCGAAGTGATGTCGGCCTACCTGGACCGGATCGAGCGCTGCAACCCCCGGGTCAATGCCCTGGTGTCGTTGCGCGAGCGCCAGGTACTGCTGGCCGAGGCCGAGGCGCGCGACCGCCATCTGGACCGGGGCCAGTCCCTGGGCTGGATGCACGGCATGCCCCAGGCAATCAAGGACCTGGCGGCCACCGCCGGGCTGCGCACGACCCTGGGCTCGCCGCTGTTCGCCGAACAGATCCCGGCCCATGACGCCATCTGCGTGGAGCGGGTCCGGGCCAGCGGGGCGATCATCGTCGGCAAGAGCAACGTGCCGGAGTTCGGCCTGGGCTCGCAGACCTACAACAAGGTGTTCGGCACCACCGGCAATGCCTACGACCCGACGTTGAATGCCGGCGGCAGCAGTGGCGGGGCGGCGGTGGCCCTGGCGCTGCGCATGCTGCCGGTGGCCGATGGCAGCGACATGATGGGCTCGTTGCGCAACCCGGCGGCCTTCAACAATGTCTTCGGCCTGCGCCCGTCCCAGGGCCGGGTGCCCCACGGCCCGGCGCCGGAGCTGTTCGTCCAGCAACTGGCCACCGAGGGCCCGATGGGCCGCAGCGTGGCCGATATCGCGCGTCTGCTGGCCACTCAGGCCGGGTACGACTCGCGGGTGCCCTTGTCGCTCAAGGACGACCCGGCGATCTTCAACGAGCCTTTGCAGCGGGACTTTCGCGGCACGCGCCTGGGCTGGCTGGGGGACTACGACGGTTATCTGGCCATGGACGATGGCGTGCTGGCGCTGTGCGAGTCGGCGCTGGGGGATTTTCGCCAGTTGGGCTGCGAGGTCGAGGCCTGCCAGCCGGCGTTTTCCATGGCGGCGCTGTGGCAGTGCTGGCTGGTGCACCGGCATTGGCTGGTCCAGGGCAACCTGGGGCCGCTGTATACCGACCCGCAGAAGCGCCAACTGCTCAAGCCCGAGGCGCAGTGGGAAGTCGAGGGCGGGCTGCGCCTGAGCGCGGCGGATGTCTACCAGGCCTCGCAGATTCGCAGCGACTGGTACCGGGCCCTGGAGCGCCTGTTCGAACGTTACGATTTCCTGCTGTTGCCCAGCGCCCAAGTGTTCCCTTTCGATGCAGGGGTGCCTTGGCCGCGCCTTGTCGGAGGGCGGGAAATGGATACTTACCATCGCTGGATGGAAGTGGTGATCGGCCCGACCCTGGCCGGCCTGCCGAGCCTCAGCGTGCCGGTCGGCTTCAACCCGGCGGGCTTGCCCATGGGCATGCAGATCATCGGTCCGGCCCAGGCCGACCGGGCGGTGTTGCAGCTCGGTCATGCCCACGAACAACTGACGCAGTGGGTCAGGCGCCGGCCGCCGGGTCATCCGTTGTAACCCTCGAACCGGGGTGTACGGGTTTATCGGGCCCGTATCTTGCTGCGTAAAACGCTCATCCATCCGCTTATCAGGGAGGTCGGCATATGGCCAGCAAGGTAGAAACCGGCAGTGTGCGTTCGGTCGAACGGGCGTTGGCGATCGTCGAACTGCTGGGCCAGCACCAGGCCCTGGGCCTGGAGGAGCTGCATTACCTGACGGCGCTGCCCAAGGCCACGGTGTCGCGCATGCTCCTGACGTTGCAGGAGCAGGGCTGGATCTATCGCGGCCTGAGCGACCGGCGCTACCGGCTGTGCGCCAGGCGGCTGTTCGGCGACCAGCAGCAACGCTTCAAGCGGCAGTTGGTGGAGCGTGCCGCGCCCTGGTTGCAGGCCTTGAGCGAGCGCACCGGGCTGGTGGTCGACCTGTCGTGTTTCGACGGCGAGCGCCTGGAGGTCATGGAAAGTTCGATCCCGGCGGTACTGCGCAAGCGTTATCCGCATAACTGCCAGATTGTCGGCCACTATTCGAGCCTGTTCCATTCGGCGATGGGCAAGGCGTGCCTGGCCGAGCTGGATCACGAGCAGGTCCAGCGCCTGGCCGTCCGCGAGCGGGTGCCCCAGGAGGACCAGTACCGCGCCTGCGAGCAATCCCAGCATCAAGGGTTCGGCCAGCGCACCGAAGGTTATTGGGAGTACCCGGTGCGGCTGCCGTTCCTGATCCGCGCCGTGGCCTTGCCGATTCGTGACCAGGGCCGGCTGGTGGGCAGCATGGCCCTGCACTGGCCGATGGACCAGGCGCCAGTGGAGCGGGTGCTGAGTTTGCACCTGGACAGCCTCGCGGCGACTGTCCACGATGTCGAGCGCAGCCTGTAGCCGCTGCCGCAGGCGCGATCGGCCGGCACGGCCGTGACATTCTCGCGGGCGCAGGAGGTCCTGCGGACCTTTCGCAGCCTGCGCCAGCGGCTACGGAATTCACCATTCGGGGCTGGTCGCTGTTTGCAAGCGCGCGCGGGCCGGTTAAGGTTCGGCTCAGATTTCTCGACCCCATGAGTCTTCCATGTTCAACGCTTCTTTCCCCAAGGCCCTGGGCGCTTTGCTGCTGGCCTGCGCGGCCTGGCCGGCCCAGGCCAACTGGTACCTGGACAACGAGTCCTCGCGCCTGTCGTTTGTCACCACCAAAAACGCCAATGTTTCCGAAGTCCAGCGCTTCCTGGTCCTGCATGGCAAGGTCGACGCCAAGGGCATGGCGCAGCTGGAAGTCGAGCTGGACTCGATCAACAGCGGGATTCCGCTGCGCGACGAGCGCATGCGCAAGGAGCTGTTCGAAATCGAGCAGCATCCGGATGCCCTGATCAACGCACAGATCAACCTGCGCCCGATCAACGACCTGGCGCCCGGCGCGCAGATCGAGCTGCGTCTGCCGGTCAACGTCACCCTGCACGGCAAACAGCACGAATACAGCGCCGAGCTTTTGGCCACGCGCCTGGACGATCGACGCTTCCAGGTGGTGACCCTGGAGCCGCTGGTGCTCAACGCCGCCGATTTCGACCTGGTGCCGGGGCTCGAAACCCTGCGCAAGGCGGCCGGCCTGTCGGCGATCAGTCTATCTGTGCCGGTGGGTGCGGTGCTGATCTTCACGGCGCGCTGATATGGCGGGCGCGGTTTTTCCCTGGCGTGAAGGCAATCGCTTCGAGTTGCTGATCGACGGTCCGAGTTTTTTCCCGCGGATGCTGGTGGCGATCGCCCGGGCCCGTGAGCAGGTGGAACTGGAGCTGTACCTGGTGGAGGCGGGCGCCTGCGCCGAGGCCATGGTCCAGGCCCTGACCCAGGCCGCCGAGCGCGGGGTGCGGGTGCGTTGCCTGTTCGACGACTACGGCAGCCTGGCCTTCACCCTGGGTCTGCGCCAGCGCCTGACGGGCGCCGGGGTCGAACTGCGCTTCTACAATCGCCTGAGCTGGCGTCGCGGGGTGCGCAACCTGTATCGCGACCACCGCAAACTGTTGCTGGTGGATCAGGAACTGGCGGTGGTCGGTGGCACTGGGGTGACCGATGAATTCTGGAACCCGCTGCAAGACAGCTGCGACTGGCATGAAGTCATGGTGGAGATCAGCGGCCCGCTGGTGCTCGACTGGCAGATGCTGTTCGACCGGCAGTGGATCGCCAACCGCTATCGCACCGCCTGGAAGCCGGCGTCGAACTTCGGTCTGCCACGCCTGCCGCGCGTGCCGGCCCAGGGCGAGGGCATGGGCATGGGCCGGGTGGCCTATGCCGACGCCCGGCAACATCGGGATATTCTGCAATCGCTGGTGCGCGCGCTGAACAGCGGGCACCGGCGAATCTGGCTGGCGACCCCGTATTTCCTGCCGACCTGGAAGGTCCGCCGCTCACTGCGCCGCGCTGCCGGACGCGGGGTGGACGTGCGCCTGCTGCTGACCGGGCCACGCACCGATCACCCGTCGGTGCGTTATGCCGGGCATCGTTATTACCCGCGCCTGCTGCGGGCCGGGGTGAAGATCTTCGAATACCAGCCGCGTTTCCTGCACCTGAAGATGGTGCTGATCGACGATTGGGTGAGCATCGGCTCGTGCAACTTCGATCACTGGAACCTGCGTTTCAACCTCGAGGCCAACCTCGAAGCCCTCGACCTACCGCTCACCGATGCGGTGCTTGCAAGCTTCCTCGCCGACTTCGACCAGAGCCAGGAAGTCAGCCTCGAAGCCTGGAAAAACCGCCCGCTGTGGCGGCGGGTCAAGCAGCGGATCTGGGGCTGGGTGGACCGGCTGGTGGTCAACCTGCTCAATCGCCGCGACTGAACCCGGCCCGGCCCAGCTTTGGCTTCTGTAGGAGCCAAGCTTGCTGGCGATCCAGGCAACGCGGTGTATCAGCAGAATCGCTATCGCGGGCAAGCCTCGCTCCTACATGGGGGGGCAGGAGCGAGTCCGAGGGGGAGGGTTACAGCAGTTCGAAGTTCTGTTGCTTGACGTCCCGGGAGTCCAGGCCGATCTCGACCTTGAACTCGCCCGGTTCCGCGGCGTACTTGAGCTGGGCGTTGTAGAACTTCAGGTCGTCTTCGCTGATGCTGAAGTGGATCACCTTCTGTTCGCCGGCCTTGAGCTGCACTTTCTGGAAGTTTTTCAGTTCCTTGATCGGGCGGATCATGGAGCCGGCGACGTCCTGGATATACAGCTGCACCACGGTTTCGCCGTCGCGCTTGCCGGTATTTTTCAGGGTCACGCTGGCGTCGAGCTTGCCGCTCTTGTTCAGGGTGGTCGACGACAGGGCCATGTCCGACAGGCTGAAGGTGGTGTAGCTCAGGCCATAACCGAACGGAAACAGAGGACCGGTGATGTCGTCGAAATACTGCGAGGTGTAGTTGCCTGGTTTGCCCGGGGTGAACGGCCGGCCAATGGTCAGGTGGTTGTAGTAGGTCGGGATCTGCCCCACCGAACGCGGGAAGGTGATCGGCAGCTTGCCGGACGGGTTGTAGTCGCCGAACAGCACGTCGGCGATGGCGTTGCCGCCTTCGGTGCCGCTGAACCAGGTTTCCAGGATCGCGTCGGCCTGTTCGTTCTCATCGAGCAGCGCCAGCGGCCGGCCGTTCATCAACACCAGCACCAGCGGCTTGCCGGTGGCCTTGAGGGCCTTGATCAGCTCGCGCTGGCTGGCCGGGATGTGCAGGTCGGTACGGCTGGAGGATTCGTGGGACATGCCCCGCGATTCGCCCACCGCCGCCACCACCACGTCAGCCTGCTGCGCGGCCTTTACCGCTTCGTCGATCAACTGCTGGGCCGGGCGCGGGTCGTCCACCACTTCCGGGGCATCGAAGTTGAGGAAGTTCAGGTAGTCGACCACCGCCTTGTCGGCGGTGATGTTCGAGCCACGGGCGTAGATCAGCTGCGCCTGATCGCCCAGGGCGCGGCTCATGCCGTCGAACAGGGTGACCGATTGCGCCGGCACGCCGGCGGCGGCCCAACTGCCCATCATGTCGATCGGCGCCTTGGCCAGCGGGCCGACCAGGGCGATCTTGCCGGCCTTTTTCAGCGGCAGGGTTTCATTGGCGTTCTTCAGCAGCACCAGGCTGCGGCGCGCCACATCGCGGGCATCGCTGCGGTGCAGGCGGCTTTCGGCGTTGGTGTCGGCCGGGTCCTGCTCGGCCTTGCCGATACGCAGGTACGGGTTGGCGAACAGGCCCATGTCGTACTTGGCGGCCAGCACTTCGCGCACGGCGTTGTCCAGGTCACGCTGGCTGACGTCGCCGGACTTGATCAGCCCCGGCAGCTCCTTGGCGTACAGCGAGTCGTTCATGCTCATGTCGATGCCGGCCTTGATCGCCAGCTTGGCGGCTTCGCGGCCGTCCTTGGCGACGCCATGGCGCATCAGCTCGACGATGGCGCCGTGGTCGCTCACCGCCAGGCCCTTGAAGCCCCACTCCTTGCGCAGCAGGTCGTTCATCAGCCAGGTGTTGGAGGTGGCCGGCACGCCGTTGATCGAGTTCAACGCCACCATCACCCCGCCGGCACCGGCGTCGATCGCGGCGCGGTAGGGCGGCAGGTAGTCCTGGTACATCTTTACCGGGCTCATGTCGACGACGTTGTAGTCGCGACCGCCTTCCACCGCGCCGTACAGGGCGAAGTGCTTGACGCTGGCCATGATGCTGTCGGCGTTCTTCGGGCTGTCGCCCTGGTAGGCCTTGACCATGACCTTGGCGATGTGCGAGACCAGGTAGGTGTCTTCGCCGAAGCCTTCGGAGGTGCGGCCCCAGCGTGGGTCGCGGGAGATGTCGACCATTGGCGCGAAGGTGATATCCAGGCTGTCGGCGCTGGCTTCCCGGGCGGCGATGCGCCCGGAGCGGCCGATGGCGTCCATGTCCCAGCTCGACGCCAGGGCCAGGGGGATCGGGAAGATCGTGCGGTGGCCGTGGATCACGTCATAGGCGAAGAACATCGGGATCTTCAGCCGGCTGCGCATGGCCGCGTCCTGCATCGGCCGGTTTTCCGGGCGGGAGATGGAGTTGAAGGTGCCGCCGATGCGCCCGGCGGCGATTTCCTTGCGGATCAGCTCGCGGGGCATTTCCGGACCGATGCTGATCAGGCGCAACTGGCCGATCTTTTCATCCAGGGTCATCTGCTTGAGCAGGTTGTCGATGAAAGCGTCCTTGTTCTGCAGGACCGCGTCCGAAAAGGGTTTTTCCTGGGCCGATACCGGCGTGGTGGCGGCGAGGGCAGGGTGACTGGCCAGGCTGATCAGCAAACCCAGCAAACACAGCTTCTTCATGAATATTGTTCTCTAGGGCCTAAAACAGACGCGATCAGTACGCGTCGAGCGGCCGAAAATTGGGAGAGCGGCTAATAAAGGAACGACTATTGTTGTTCGGATAAATGCAGCACACTTCTGAACTCTTTTTCGCGCTGGGCATCTTTTAGCCGATTGGCCCGATGCAATCCAGTGGTGGCGGCAGATTATGCCCGATGCACTCGATTCAAAGGGTTACAGGTTCCATCCCCTAGGTTGCAAGGAGCGTCACCACCATGAACGTACGACAGAGCCTTCGCTCAAGCTGGCCCGTGATGGCATTGCTGCTGCTCGGCAGCCTGCTCAGCGGCTGCGGGATCAACAACATCCCGACCCTCGACGAACAGGCCAAGGCGGCCTGGGGTCAGGTCCAGAACCAGTACCAGCGTCGCGCCGACCTGATCCCCAACCTGGTGGAAACGGTCAAGGGCTACGCCAAGCACGAACAGGAGACCCTGACCGCGGTGATCGAGGCGCGGGCCAAGGCGACGTCGATCCAGGTCGATGCCAGCACCCTGGACAACCCGGAAAAACTCAAGCAGTTCCAGCAGGCCCAGGACCAGCTGACCGGTGCCTTGAGCCGTTTGATGGTGGTGTCCGAGCGGTATCCGGACCTCAAGGCCAACCAGAACTTCCTGGCCCTGCAGTCGCAGCTCGAAGGCACCGAGAACCGCATCGCCGTGGCGCGTCGCGATTTCATCCTCGCGGTGCAGAAGTACAACACCGAGATCCGTACCTTCCCCGGCCGCCTGTGGCACAGCGTGATGTACAGCAACCTGCCGGTGCGCGAGACCTTCGAGGCCACCAGCCCCGACGCCGACAAAGCCCCAGAAGTGAAGTTCTGATCAGCAGCGGCTACCCGCGGATCGCGCGAGCGGCCGCGGGATCCGCCCCGGCGTTACCACGGATGAGGTTCCAATGCGCGTGTTGAGAGTGGGTGTGGTGCTGTTGCTCTGGGTGTTTGCGATAGCGGCCCAGGCCGAGCTGAAGTTCCCGGCGCTGAGCGGGCGGGTGGTGGACAACGCCCAGATGATCGAGCCGGCGGTGCGCCAGCAACTGACCCAGGAGCTGGCCTCCCACGAACAGTCCACCGGCGAGCAGGTGGTGGTCGTGACCCTGCCGGACCTGCAAGGCACCAGCATCGAGGACTTCGGCTATCAGCTGGGGCGCTACTGGGGCATTGGCCAGAAGGACAAGAACAATGGCGCCTTGTTGATCGTCGCCCGCGATGATCGCAAGCTGCGCATCGAAGTCGGTTACGGCCTGGAAGATCGCCTGACCGATGCGCAAAGTTCGGTGATCATCAACCAGGTCATCACCCCGGCCTTCAAGGCCGGCCATTTCAGCAAGGGCATCAGCGATGGCGTATCGGCCATGCTGCTGGTGCTGGGCGGCAATCCCCTGGACGAACCGAGCGCTGCCTATGACGGTGGCGGCGAGCGCGGCAGTGAGTTTTTCGAGCGGCATCCCGGCGCCCTGGTGTTCCTGGTGCTGCTGTTTATCGTGACGATCTTCGTCTGCCAGTTGCTTGGCATCCTGCCCAGCGGTGGCGGCGGGCGTGGCGGTTCCGGAGGTTTTGGCGGGGGCGGTTTTGGCGGCGGAGGCGGTGGGGGCTTCAGCGGTGGCGGTGGTAGTTTTGGCGGCGGCGGATCGTCAGGCGGCTGGTGACTAACAATAATCGATGAGTATGGGAAGACATGGCACTACTGAGTGAGTACGAACAACGGCAGGTCGCCGAGGCGATCGCCCGGGTCGAACAGCAGACCGATGCCGAGCTGGTCACCGTGCTGGCCGCCCGCGCCGACGACTACGCCTATATCCCGTTGCTCTGGGCCAGCCTGCTGGCGCTGATCGTGCCGGGCGTGGTGCATTACGCCACCGGCTGGATGAGCATGCACCTGTTGCTGCTGGTGCAATGGGTGACCTTTATCGTGCTCTGCCTGGTGTTTCGCATCCCGCGGATCACCACTCGCCTGATTCCGCGCTCGGTACGCCACTGGCGCGCCTCGAACCTGGCCCGCCGCCAGTTTCTCGAACAGAACCTGCATCACACCGTCGGCAGCACCGGAATGCTGATCTTCGTCTGCGAAGCCGAGCGCTATGTGGAAATCCTGGTGGACGAGGGCATTTCCAGGCGCCTCGACGACAAGACCTGGGACGCCATCGTCCAGGCCTTCACCCAGCAGGTGAAGCAGGGGCAGACCCTGCAAGGCTTCATCAACTGCATCGAGGCCTGCGGCGAACTGCTCAAGGTGCATGTGCCGGTGACCCATGTGCGCAACGAACTGCCCAACCGCCTGGTGGTCCTGGCCTGATTTCCCCCGTCCCTGTAGCCGCTGCCGTAGGCTGCGCAAGGTCCGCAGGACCTCCAGCGATCTTGAGAGCGCCACGGCCTTTCGGCCGATCGCAGCCTTCGGCAGCGGCTACAGGAGGCCCCATCGCCTGGAATTCTGCTCCGTCGGGTAAATAACTCCGTGCCCCGGCGGGCCATCCCCCCTAAAATACCCGCCATTCCCCGATTCACACCCCGCATCGCCCGAGGCACCTTTTACATGTCTGCAACCGCAACCCCCGCCAGCCTCGCGCCGGATCATCACGCCCAGTTTCTCGAATTGCTGGAAACCAGCCTGGCGCAGAACGCCTTTATCAAACTGGTGCTGGCCAAGCATGTGGGGGCCGAGGCGGATTTGCAGCGGCTGATCATCAAGCAACTGACGGTCAAGGAGCAGCCGTGCCTGTCCTTCGTCTACCGCTACAAGACCCGCGACATCACCAAGAACTTCCCCCTCGATGAAGGCGTGGCGCTGATCGCCGGGCTGCTGCCGGCGTCGTTCAAGAACGCGCACCTGCTGTCGCTCACCGATGAGGTGCAGCTCGAATACAGCAAGAAGGGCAAAAGCTCGCTGTTCAAGGGCAAGGCCCAGCAGCAGCGCGAAGTGCCGTCCGCCGAGCACAACCGCGAGAAGAACCGCTACCTGGAGCTGAGCCGGCCCTTCCTCACCGACCTGGGGGTGACCAACAAGCAGCACGAACTGATCCCGGCGATGTCGCGCAAGTGGAAGCAGATCAACAAGTTCATCGAGGTTTTCAGCCATGCGCTGAGCTCGTCGCCGATCGATCTGCAACAGCCGGTGCGGGTGGCGGACTTCGGCTCCGGCAAGGGCTACCTGACCTTCGCCATCCACGACTACCTGTGCAACACCTTGCAGGCGCAAGGGCAGGTGACTGGCGTGGAGCTGCGCGAAGACATGGTGACCCTGTGCAACGCCGCGGCGGCGCGCCTCGACCATCAGGGCCTGGAGTTCAAGTGCGGCGACGTGCGCAGCGTGGCGCCGAGCGAGCTGGACGTGATGATCGCCCTGCATGCCTGCGATATCGCCACCGACTACGCGATCCACACCGGCATTCGTTCCGGCGCGGCGATCATCATGTGCTCGCCGTGCTGCCACAAGCAGATCCGCCCGCAGATGCAGAGCCCGGCGCTGCTCAAGCCGATGCTGCAATACGGCCTGCACCTGGGCCAGCAGGCGGAGATGGTCACCGACAGCCTGCGCGCGCTGTTCCTCGAAGCCTGCGGCTACGAGACCAAGGTCTTCGAGTTCATCTCCCTGGAACACACCAACAAAAACAAGATGATCCTCGCGGTCAAACGCGCCGAGCCCCAGGACCCGACCCAGCTGCTGGCGAAGATCGGCGAGCTCAAGGCGTTCTACCACATCAGCGAGCACTGCCTGGAAACCCTGCTGCGGGCCGACGGCTACCTGGGCTGAGGGTTGCCTGCAGCCGTAGGAGCGAGGCTTGCCCGCGAAAAACGATGACGCAATGCCCGGCAGCATTACTGGCGTAGTACCGGGTTATTACCCGGCCCCGCGGATAGGGACTACCTTGAATACTCCTGTTTTCCCTTGAAGAGGAGTCATCTCCATGGCCGCGAAAAAAATCCTCATGCTGGTCGGCGATTACGTCGAGGACTACGAAGTGATGGTGCCGTTCCAGGCGCTGCTGATGGTCGGCCACACCGTGCATGCGGTGTGCCCGGACAAAAAGGCCGGGCAGACCGTGCGCACCGCGATCCACGACTTCGAAGGCGACCAGACCTATAGCGAAAAACCGGGCCATCAGTTCGCCCTGAATTTTGACTTCGCCAAGGTCGAGGCCGCCGATTACGACGCGCTGCTGATCCCCGGCGGTCGTGCCCCGGAATACCTGCGGTTGAACGAAAAAGTCCTGCAACTGGTGCAAGCCTTCGACCAGGCCGGCAAGCCGATCGCCGCCGTCTGCCACGGCGCCCAACTGCTGGCCGCGGCGGGCATTCTCGAAGGCCGCGAGTGCAGTGCGTACCCGGCCTGTGCCCCGGAAGTGCGCCTGGCCGGAGGTACCTACATCGATATTCCCGTGACGGACAGCCACGTCCAAGGCAATCTGGCGACGGCCCCGGCCTGGCCGGCGCATCCTAGCTGGCTGGCCGGTTTCCTCGGTTTGCTGGGCACCCAAATCACCCTGTAAGAGGATGATCCGCCGGCGCTGCTTTTCTGTCAGGAAGCAGCGCCATCGTCCTACCCCTACAACCGAGGAGCGCCCAGCATGTGCGAGCTCTACGTCAAAGCCGACCCGATCCTCTACGAGTCCCGTTCGCGCTCGCTGCGCATCTGCGGGGTGGTCACCACCCTGCGCCTGGAAAACCAGTTCTGGGACATCCTCAGCGAAATCGCCGAGGTCGATGGCATGACCACCAACCAGCTGATCGCCAAGCTCTACGAAGAGGTGATGGACTACCGCGGCGAAGTGGTGAATTTCGCCTCGTTCCTGCGGGTCAGTTGCACCCGCTACCTGAGCCAGCGCCGCAGCGCCACGCCGGGACTCAGCGTGGTGCGCAGCGCCACCCAATAACCCCGCACCCTGTAGCCGCTGCCGCAGGCTGCGATCGACCCGAAGGGGCGCAGCGATCTTGCGGCCGTCTGAGGTCCTGCGGACCTATCGCAGCCTGCGGCAGCGGCTACAGGATTCGTTTCATATCAAGAGGTCGGGCGGGTGCCGTCGAGCAGGGCGTCCACCACTGCGCGGGCCATTTCTACTGAGTGCACCATGGACCAGATCAGCCCGCGTTCGATGCCGCTGGCGCGTTCGGTGATTTCATCGGACACCTCCTCGGCGCATTTGAGCAGCAGGGACACGTGCATCAGCGCGTCTTCGGCATTGACGCCGGGCTGCACGGCGAACAGGGGATGGCCCTGGCCATCGCGCAGGCCAAAGGGGCGGCGGCGCGTGCCTTGCAAGGTGGCGATCAGGCTGGCGTTGGCGCGATCCAGTTCCGGGTCGCGCAGTTTACGAGGGGATTGCAGGGGTGGATCGGGGACGAGCTTTTTCATGAGGTGATTTCTCCAGTCGTTCAAGGAACCGCCGGATCTCACTTCCACATGAGAAGGTGGCAGCCGTACGCAGGTGTGGAAGACCGGGACTGAAGAGCCGGCGCACCCGAGGGTGCCCCACGTACAGCCGCCATAAAACGACTTCACCAGCACCGAAAGTTACTGATGTTCGTATTGAGACGAATTGCACGCTCTTCAGAACCAGACTTCCACATCCGGGCCGCTGATTTTGCAGCGACCCAGGCAGACTGCCTGATCGATCTGAGGGGGACAAGGCGCTCAAAGGCGTTGGGGATTTTCTAGGAAATACCTTACAAAACAAAGCGAAACTTCTTCTCCGTCCAGCACCTCTCCCTGACCAATACCTGTAGCCGCTGCCGAGCCTGCGAGGCTGCGATAGGTCCGCAGGACCTCAGACGGTCGCAAGATCGCCGCGCCCCTTCGGGTCGATCGCAGCCTCGCAGGCTCGGCAGCGGCTACAGGGGTTACAGCGATTGCAGGGATTACAGCGGTTATAGGGGCAGCGCACCCGGTTCAGAAGAACCGGGTCACGCTGATCTTGGCGTTACGCCCAAGGCTGGAGGCGTTTTCGCCGCTCAGGGGCGGGCGGTAATCGCGGTTGAACATGTTGTCCAGGGTGAAGTTGACTTCCGTGCCCTTGAGGTACGGTTGCTGCGGTTTCCAGTTGGCGAACAGGCCCTGCACGTTGTAGCGGCCGTTCTCGTACTGGTCCCAGTAGGAGTCGCCCTGAACTGGTCAAGTAATCCTGGACACCATTTAAGGTTTACGCAGCCAGTCTTTCTGCTGCGACGGGTGATCGATATTCGTTGTAACTGTGAGGCCGAGTGGTGTTGTAGCGTGTGATGTAGCGCTGCACGTCCATTCGGGCCTCATGTTCCGAGCCGTAGCCGCCCTTAGGCACCCACTCCGACTTCAGGCTTCCAAAAAAACGCTCCATCGGGGCGTTGTCCCAACATTCGCCTTTACGGCTCATGCTCTGGCGATAGCCTTGTTCATTCAATTCATGCCTGAATTTGTGACTGGTGTACTGGCAGCCCTGGTCAGAGTGAAACAGCACGCCCTTTGGGTGTCCTCTCAGTTCAGTCGCCATCCGCAGTGCCTCACAGGTCAGCGTCGCATCAGAAATCGACGAGAACGACCAGCCCACGATACGGCGGGCAAACAGATCCAAAACAGCCGCCAAATACAACCAGCGCTTGCCAGCCTTGATGTAAGTAACGTCCCCACACCACACCTCGTTGGGTGCCTTCACATCAAACTGACGCTTGAGTTCATGCGGTGCCGTCAAAGCCTCCACACCCGATGACCGGTATTTGTGACGCCTGCGCTGCCGGCAGGTTATCCCGGCCTCTCGCATCAGGCTTTGAGCCTTGAATCGACCTATCTGGTGCCCAGCGGCCTGCAGCATTTTGGCCAGGGTACGAGAGCCTGCTGAGGCCCTCGACGCCTTGTGATGCTTGACCAGCTCCGCCTTGAGCCTTTCTCGCTCAGGGCATTGCTGGCCTTGGCGCTGACGCCAGCTGTAGAAGCTGCTGCGGCTGATCTCAAGCACACGACAGCACTCATTTACGCCGTACTGCTCGCCCAACTCATCGATCAGCGCGAGTGATCTTTGGCGTCCAAAAGCAGGAGAGCACTGGCCTTTTTTAGGATTTCGATATCCCGGTCTTTCTGCTTGAGCAGGGCCTGGAGCCGCTGAATTTCCCGCTGATCAGCAGTGATGGCTTTGGCCCCTATCGGAGTTAAACCTTCTCTTTCCTTGCGCAGTTGATCGACCCAGCGCCGCAAGGCCGTAGGACCAATATTTATGCTGGCGCAGACCTCGGGAACCGACTGTCCTTCGTCCAGCACCATGCTGGCTGCTTTGAGCTTGAACTCATTTGAATAAGAGTTGCGCATGTCCAAACACCTCAGATTTGGGCGCCATCATAGCGCCCGATTGAGGTGTCCAGAATTATTAGGCCAGTTCACCCAAGGCGCTGGCCGGGCCGCTCGGGTAGACGTCGCTCGGCACGCGGTCGGTCTGGCGTACCCACTGGCCCTGCCAACCCACCTGCGCATCCCACTGCGGGATTTTCACCCCCAGGGTGGCGACCCACTTGCGCGGCGGAATGTCCCGCGCCCAGACATTCGGCCCCCAGGGATTGGTGTAGGCGCCTTCATGCTTGCCGGTGATCCAGGAGTAGGACAGCGAGCCGAACAGGTAGGTCGAATCGTAGAAGCTCTCGACCTCGAAACCCTTGATGGTCAGGTCGCCGATATTGCGGTAGACCCCGATCGTCGGCTGGTTGCACACCTGGCCGATGTTCTTGCCGCTGCTCAGTTGCTCGGGGCAGCCGATCCCCAGGTTCTTCATGATTTCGTCCTTGATCTCATTGCGGAACACGGTGGTGCGGATCTGCACGCTATCGGCATCGCTGAACACATTGGCGAAGCTGGTGATGTTACCGGCGCGCAACGCGGTGATGCGCTCCGGGTCGAGGTCGCGGCTGGTGGCCGAGCGGGTGGTGCCCGGCGCCTGGACTTCGTATTGCTCGTCGATCACTGGCGCGCGCCAGGTCTTGCTGTAGTCGGCGAACAGGGCGAATTGCGGGGTGACCGTCCAGAACGCCGACAGCCGTGGCGACCAGCCGGTGTAGGTCTTGTCGCCATAATCGTGGCCGACCACCGGGTTGGGGCTGTTATAGATCGGCGCGTCGTTTTTCTGCCCACGGTTGCGTACATGGTCGTAGCGCAGGGACGGGGTCAGGGTGAAGTCGCCCAGGGTGATCGCGTCCTGGATATAGAAGGCGTTGTTGTCGACCTTGCCATGGGGCATGAAGCCCGGCTGGTAATGCCCGTTGTTGTACTTGGGCACCTCGTAGGTCTTGCCCGGCATCCACATGTCCACCTCGCGGGTGTGCTTGCGGATCTGGATGCCATGGGTCAGGGCATGTTCCAGCGGGCCGGTGTTGAAGCGGCTGGTGTTTTTCAGCGAGAGGATCCTGTCCTCGTAACCCACGGTGATCTTGCGTCCACCGGAGGCGGGCTGGGTGTAGGCGTTCGGGCCGCGCTCGTCGGTCTGGTCGGTCTTGGAATCGGAGTACTTGGCCTCGAAGTCGATCCACGGGTTGTCCAGCGGCGTGTACTGGTACTTGGCCTGCCAGGTGGTATCGACGGTATTGCGCTGGGCCAGGAAGCGCCGGGTGGCGCCGTCGTAGCCGTACTTGTCGATATCGCTCTGGGTCGGTGGCGTCGGGTAGCTCTTGGCCGAGAAGGGCGCCCAGATATCGCTGTTGGAACGCATGTAGCTCAAGCCCAGACGATGTTCGTCGGTCAGTTGCATGTTCAGTTTGAACAGCTCGCCGTCCAGGTCCTGGGCGGTGTTGGGCAGGCGCTTGGGGTTGATCGGGTAGGCGTTGCGCGGGTCCGGCTGGGCGCTGGCCAGCTTCATGTCGTCGCCGTCGCGTTTGGTCCAGTAGGCCAGGGCATCGAAACGCCGGTCCTCGGTGCGTCCGTACACCGCGCCGGTGTAGGCCTGCTCATGGCTGTTGCTGCTGTAGCCGTACTTGAGCATGGCGCCGCTGTCGCGGCCTTCCTGCAGCAGGTCGGGGGCGTCCTTGGTCTCCATGTGCACGGTGCCGCCGAAACCACCGTTGCCGGTCTCGGGCGAGTGCGGGCCCTTTTCCACTTCGATGCGCTTGATCAGTTCCGGCTCGATGAAGATCGAACCCTGCTGGTAGCGTTCGAAGCCGCTCTTGGTCGCGCCGTCGACGCTCATCGGCACGTCTTCGGCGTCGCCCAGGCCCCAGATGTTGATGGTCTGGCCGCCGGGCTTGAGCGAGCCGCCGAGGCTGACGCCGGGCAGGGTGGCGATCAGGCTGGGAATATTGGTGGCCTGGTGGCGATCGATCTCGGCCTGGTTCAAGGTCGAGCGGCCGACCGTGGCGGAGTCCACTTCCAGGCCGCTGCCGATGACGCTCATGGCCCCCAGCTGCAGCGCCGAACTGCGGGTGCTGCTGTTTTCCGCGGGGCGCACCACGTAGGTCTTGTCGACCTTGACCAGGCTGAACTCGCTGCCACCCAGTAATTGCTGGATCGCCGCCTCGGGGCTGAAATCGCCCTTCAGCGCCGGGGCCTTCACGTTGCGCAGCAACTCTTCGTCGAACAGCAACTGGATCTTCGCCTGCTGCGCCACCTGGCTCAGCGAGGCCGCCAGCGGTTGGGCGGGCAGGGCAAAGTTGAACGATTCGACTTGAACCTGGGCCTGGGCCTGCAGGCTGAACGCCAGGCAGGTGGCGAGCAGGGTCGGACGCGAACAGATGAGCTGCAAGTGATAAGGCGCGCGAAACATGAAATCCCCCGGAGCGGCGACAAAGGCCAGAAAAGGTGTGCGTAAACAACGCAGACCGGAGGAAGACGCGTCAGCAAAATAAAACCTCATATGCGAATGCAAAATATTCGCATATGGGTTTCAGCGTCGGGCTTCGATACGCACGCGGCCGTCGGCCAGGGCCACGGTTTTCACCGGGATCAGCGCCGGCAGGGCCTTGATCAGGGCGTCCGGGTCCTGCACATCGAGGTTGCCCGAGACCTTGAAGTTGCCCAGCGCGCCATCGGCCAGCAACACCGGCTGGCGGCGATAGAGGTTCAGCTCGTCCACCAGGCTGGCCAGGTCGCGATTGCGAAAGGCCAGGTGGCCGCCGCGCCAGTCGGCGACCTCATCGAGGTTCACCGCCTGTTCCCGCAGGGTGCCGCTGGCGTAGTCATAGATGCCGCGCTGGCGGGCGCCGAGCAGCAGCGAATCGGGCTTCTGCGCGTCGGGAACGAACGCCACCTGGCCGTGGGCGACGCTGACCACCAGTTGTTTCTCGCCGCGGCGCACATCGAAGCCGGTGCCGACCACCCGCACCTGGGCGTTGCCTGCATGCACCCACAGCGGCCGTTCCTTGTCGGCGGCCACTTCCAGGTACAGCTGGCCCTGGTCCAGGTAGAGGTTGCGCTGCTGCGCGCTGAAGTCGATGCGCAGGCGGGTGTTGGCGTTGACGTACAGGGTGCTGCCATCGGGCAGGTTGAAACTGCGCATGCCCGTGCTCTGCGCGGCGATCTGTTGCGAATGGATCGCCGGCGGGGCGCCCAGCTCGATGGCCAGCAGCGCGCAGACCAACGCGGCGGCCACCGCCAGGGCCGGGCGCCAGCGCGGCTTTTTGCGCACCGGCAGCGGCGTTGGTTGGTTCAGTGGTTCGAGTTCGGCCAGCTCGGCCCACAAGCGCTCGAACTCGGCATAGGCCCGGGCATGGGCCGGCTCGCGGGACCAGGCCGCAAAGGCTTCACGCGTGGCCTGGCTGCGATCGTCGCGATTGCGGGTGAACCAGACGGCCGCCTGGGCGTCGATGCTGTCGATCTCGTCGGTGTCGCTGTGGCGGGTCATTGGGCTTGCTCCTTGCCGTGTTCCTGCTCCAGGCGCTGCTTGCAGTGCAGCAGGGCAAAGGCGATGTGTTTTTCCACCATGCTCAGGGAGATGCCCATGCGTTCGGCGATCTGTGCCTGGCTCAGGCCTTCGAAGCGGTGCAGCATAAGGGCTTCGCGGCGGCGCGGCGAGAGTTCGGCGAGCACGCTCTTCAAGCGCTCCAGGCGTTGCAGGCGCTGGGCCGCGGGCAGAGGCTCGTGGTGTTCATCGGCCAGTGGCTCGGGTTCTGCTGCATGCGGTTCGTGGTGCACCTTGTGCCTGACCTTCTGCCGGCGCCAGTGATCGCGCAGCAGGTTGCGCGCCATCTGGAACAGAAAGGCGCGGGGTTGTTCGACCTTGGCCCGGTCGCGGTAATCGAGCCATTGGGTGAAGACGTCCTGGGTCATGTCCGCCGCATCGCAGGCGTTGTCCGTGCGTTTACGCAGGTAATGCAGGATGTCCGCATAGAACCCGCGGACGGGGTCCGCCGAGGTGGGGTCGGGCTTGAAGCGAGACATGAAAATCCTTCGCAAGTACTGCCGGGCAGAAAGGTCGCGAATGATATCGAGAATTATTACTATTTGTCTGCATGAGTTTCGCGCCATGAACCGGATGCGATTTTTCCTGTCTGATGCTGCGTGCCTCAGCAACACACCCCAAACGCTGGTAAACCGGCAAAGACAAGCTTTAATCCGAAGTGCATTCGCATCTTTGGACACTCAGGAGCAGGACCATGGCTGGATGGTATGAATTGAGCAAAAGCAGTGACGGGCAGTTCCGCTTCGTTCTCAAGGCTGGCAATGCTGAAACCATTTTGACGAGTGAGTTGTATTCCTCCCGCAGCGCCGCCGAAAACGGCATCGCTTCGGTGCAGACCAACAGTCCCAACGAGGCCCGCTACGCCAAGGAAGTCTCCAAGGACGGCAAACCTTATTTCAACCTCAAGGCCGCGAACCACCAGATCATCGGCAATAGCCAGCGCTATTCGTCCGAGGCGGCGCGCGACGCGGGCATTGCCAGCGTGCAGACCAACGGTCCGAGCACGACCATCAAAGACAAGACCGCCTGACGTTTTGCACTGAAACAAAAAAGCCCGACAGGACAACCTGCCGGGCTTTTTGTTGGGCGCTGCTTTTGTAGGCGTCAGACAACGCGTGGTGTCTGATGCGCCGCTATCGCGAGCAAGCTTCGCTCCTACAGAAGCGGACGGTAGGAGCCAGGCTTGCCGGCGATGAGGCCCGCAAGCTTGCCCCTACAGCCAGGGCCCGATCAGCGCACTGCGTTCAACATGGCCTGCAACTGATTGCGCCCGGCTTCATTCAGCGGGAACACCGGCAGGCGCGGGTCGCCGACCTGCAGACCGGTCATGTTCAACCCGGCCTTGATGGTGGTCGGCAGGCCGCCCTTGAGGATGAAGTCGAGCACCGGCAACTGGCGGTAGAACAGTTCGCGCGCGCGCTCCAGGTCGTTGTCCAGCACCGCCTGGTACAGGTCCAGGTTGAGCTGCGGGATCAGGTTCGCCGCGGCGGTGCACCAGCCCTTGGCGCCAGCGGCGAAGGCTTCCAGGGCCAGCGGGTTGCAACCGTTGTAGAACGGCACCTGGCCTTCGCCCAGCAGTTGCAGCTTATGCATGCGCTGAATGTCGCCGGTGCTCTCCTTGACCATGGTCACGTTTTCCACGGCATTGAAGATCCGCAGGATCAGCTCCACCGACATGTCGGTGCCGCTGGTGGCCGGGTTGTTGTAGAGCATGATCGGCACGCCGACGCTGTCGCCGATGGCGCGGTAGTGGGCGAGGATCTCGGCTTCGCTGAGCTTCCAGTAGGACGTCGGCAGGACCATCACCGCATCGGCGCCCTTGGCCTCGGCAAACCGCGCGCGGCGCACGGCCTTGGCGGTGGTCAGGTCGGAAACGCTGACGATGGTCGGCACGCGCCTGGCGATGTGGCGGATGCTGAACTCGGCGACCTGGTCCCACTCGGCGTCGCTCAGGTAAGCGCCTTCGCCGGTGCTGCCCAGGGGCGCGATGGCCTGCACGCCGCTGTCGATCAGGCGATCGATGGAACGGCCGAGGGTGTCCAGGTCCAGTTGCTCACCGTTGGCGGTGAACGGGGTGATGGTGTAGCCGATGATGCCGTGAATGTTGGCGTTCGACATGGCGACGCTCCTTTAGCAAATGAGGTGGGTTCAGTTCAGGCAATCGGCGTGTTGCTTGAGGTTCTGCCGAGCGTAGTAGTTGAAGGCGGCGGCGTGACGCTTGGGCTTGGAGATCCAGTCATGGGCCTCGCGGCCGAGCTCCGGCAGGATCGGCTTGATGGTGCCGGCGGCCATGGCCAGCAATTGCATCTTGGCGGCGCGCTCGATCAGTTGGGCGATCACGCAGGCTTCCTCGATGCTGGCGCCGGTGGACAGCTGGCCGTGGTGCGAGAGCAGGATGGCGCGCTTCTCGCCCAGGGCCGCGGAGATGATCTCGCCTTCTTCGTTACCCACCGGCACCCCCGGCCAGGCCTCGAGAAAGGCGCAGTCGTCGTACAGTGGGCACAGGTCCATGTGGGAGATTTCCAGCGGCACTTCGATCATCGACAACGCGGCGACGTGGGTCGGGTGGGTGTGGATGATGCAGTTCACATCGGGGCGGGCGCGGTACACCCAGCTGTGGAAACGGTTGGCCGGGTTGGGCATGCCGTGGCCTTCGAGCACCTCCAAGTCTTCGTTGACCAGCAGCAGGTTGCCCGCGGTGATTTCATCAAAACCCAGGCCCAGTTGCTGGGTGTAGTAAGTGCCCGGTTGCGGGCCACGGGCGGTGATCTGCCCGGCAAGACCGGAGTCATGCCCGTTCTCGAACAGGATGCGGCAGGTCAGGGCCAGCTTTTGCCGGTCGGTCCACGTATTATCCGCCAGGGTGTTTTGCATCTGGGTCAGGGCTTGCCTGACCAGTTGCTCTTTGGGTAGTGCTAATGTCTTGGCCATATCGGTGTCCTTTGGTCGTTGCAATGGACGTCGGATTTGCCAGCCCCCGCTGCTCGCAAGGTCGTTGGGTGAAAGCAAATGACACTAAAGAGGCTATATGACACTTTGTGTCATTGGCAAGGACAAATCGTCGCCTCCTTGATGGGTTAACCGTTCTACATGTCTATCCGTTTGAAATTATTGAGAAAAAAACTTGGCGTGACGCTAGAGGCCCTGGCCGAGAAATCCGGCATGACCAAGAGCTACCTGTCGAAAGTCGAGCGCGGCCTGAACACGCCCTCGATCGCCGCGGCGTTGAAACTGGCCAAGGCGTTGAACGTGAACGTCGAGGAGTTGTTCGCCGAAGACAAGGTCAGCCTCGACAGCTACAGCCTGGTGCGCAGCGACGAACGCCAGTCGCTGGCGGCCAACGACCAGGCGCCGGGTTATGCGGTGCTGGCGCATCAGGTCAGCGAGCGCAGCCTGTTGCCGTTCATCATCTACCCGCCCAGGGAGTTCACCGACAAGAGCTTCAAGGAACACCTGGGGGAGGAGTTTCTGTTTGTCCACGAAGGGCAGGTGGAAGTGGATTTCATGAACGAGCGGGTGATCCTCAACCGGGGCGACGCGCTGCACTTCAACGCGCAGAAACCCCACCGCCTGCGCTCGGTGGGCGAGGTGCAGGCGCAGTTGCTGGTGGTGGTGCACAGCGGCGAGGAATAAGGGACACGATGTAGCCGCTGCCGAAGGCTGCGATAAGGCCGAAGGCCTTCAGCGATCTCAACACCGTGCGCCCCCTTCGGGGTCGATCGCAGCCTCGCGGGCTCGGCAGCGGCTACAGAGGTGGCGCTCCGCAGACGCCTGCCCGCGATCTTTCAGCGCTCGACCGGCACCGACAGCGCAGGATCGCCCAGCGCATGGCTCTTCGAATCGAAGAAGCGCAGCGTCACTTCCATCCCCGCGAACAGCTTGGCGTAGCGCCGCTTCTGGTTCTGGATGAAGGCCTTGCTGCGCGGCTGGATCGAGATCGCCAGGGTCCGCACTTTGGACTGGCGGATGGCGCTCACCAGGTGGCTGTCCTGGGAGCCGAGGTCGTGGCCGAAGATGCACAGCGCGTCGCTGTGATTCAGCAACTGCTGGTAGCAGAACGACAGGTAGTCGCTGCCGCGAATGGTCTTGAGCTTGTCCGCCACTGGGCCCTCGCTGACGAACAGCGGCACATCGTCGAGGGTCTTCAGGGTGTTGTTGATGGCGAAGTTGCCCAGCAGCGTGCCTTCGGTGGAACCCAGCTTGCGCGCGGTGCCGTCCTGGTTGCGCACCAGATGCAGGCCGCCGTGCAGGTACAGCACGCGGGTCCGTTCGCTGGCGGTCTGGCTGATGTCGAAGCTCGGGTCGGCGCCCTGGAACAGGTCGTCGATGCCCTGGGCATCGTGCTGGATCGCCCAGTAGTTGAGCAGGTCGTAGTTGCTGGTGAACACCGTGCGGTAGCGGCGCAGTTCCTGGTTGATCTGCGACAGCGTCGCCGGCTGTACCAGGCGCCACGGAATGTGCACCGCGTGCACGGTATTGATCAGCGCTTCCTTGATTGCGTAGTAGCGATTGCGCGGCGCCGCGGAGCTGACGGCCAGGGCCTTGTTGACCCGGCTGGTGGTCTTCAGCGCGCCCAGCACCTGTTCGAAACTGCGGGTCTGCTGGGCTTCGAACACGCTCAGCTCGGAGGGGCTCAGGGGCTTTTCTTCGACGGTGCGGGCGTTCTCGAACAGCGAATCGTAGGCGAAGTCTTCCCACACCGCGCGGCTGGCGCCGTTGCCGATCAGCAGGCCGGTGATCGGCGTGCTGGCGCGCAAGGCGTTCCAGTCTTCAAGGTCGGCATCAAATTCCTGGAAATCCATCATCGCGGTTCGTCGTCTCAAGGCAGAAGGTGTACAGGGCGCCGACTTTATCACGACCGACCCTTGAGCCAGATCAACAACGCGCGTGACCGATGGGTCGATCCTGTGCGCATTTGCCGGATCGGCACGGCTGATCCAATCCCAGCCTGGAGGACGCGCCATGAGCAGCACTTTTTTCATTCCCGCCGTGAACATCATGGGTATCGACTGTCTCGACGAGGCCATGGTCGCGATTCGCAACTACGGTTTTCGCAAGGCGCTGATCGTCACCGACGCCGGCCTGGCCAAGGCCGGGGTGGCCGGGATGATTGCCGAGAAACTGGCGATGCAGGACATCGATTCGGTGATCTTCGACGGCGCCAAGCCCAACCCGAGCATCGGCAACGTCGAGAAGGGCCTGGCGCAATTGCAGCAGAGCAGCTGCGACTTCGTGGTCTCCCTCGGCGGCGGTTCGCCCCATGACTGCGCCAAGGGCATCGCCCTGTGCGCCACCAATGGCGGGCATATCCGCGACTACGAGGGCGTCGACCGCTCGGCCAAGCCGCAACTGCCGCTGATCGCGATCAACACCACCGCCGGCACCGCCAGTGAAATGACCCGTTTCTGCATCATCACCGACGAGCAGCGCCACGTGAAAATGGCCATCGTCGACCGTAACGTCACGCCGCTGCTGTCGGTCAACGACCCGGCGCTGATGGTCGCCATGCCCAAGGGCCTGACCGCCGCCACTGGCATGGACGCGCTGACCCACGCAATCGAAGCCTATGTGTCCACCGCGGCCAACCCGATTACCGATGCCTGCGCGCTGAAAGCCATGACCATGATCAGCCAGAACCTGCGCCAGGCGGTGCACGACGGCAGCGACCTGGTCGCCCGGGAAAACATGGCCTACGCCCAGTTCCTCGCCGGCATGGCCTTCAACAATGCGTCGCTGGGTTTCGTGCATGCCATGGCGCACCAGCTGGGCGGTTTCTACGATTTGCCCCACGGTGTGTGCAACGCCGTGCTGCTGCCCCATGTGCAGAGTTTCAATGCCATGGTCTGCGCCGGACGCCTGACCGACGTGGCCCACGCCATGGGCGCGGACATTCGTGGCTTCAGCCCGGAGGAGGGCGCGCAGGCAGCCATCAGCGCCATTCGCGGCCTGGCCCGGGATGTCGAGATCCCCAGCGGCTTGCGTGACCTGGGCGCCAAGCTGACGGACATTCCGGTCCTGGCCGCCAACGCCCTGAAAGACGCCTGCGGCCTGACCAACCCACGCACCGCCGACCAGCGTCAGATCGAGGAAATCTTCCGTAGCGCGTTCTGATACCTACAGATGTTCTATCGCGCGCTCGGGCCCTTGCTGTCCTGGGCGCGCCGCCGCTGGCCCCAATGCACGAGCTATTGGCGGTCGCCTTGCCAACCGGCAGGCGGCAAGCGCCGGGTATGGAAATCCGCAGTATCTGCAGGCGTCCCTGACGTACGCGGTAGGGGATCAGGTAAGGACGATTGGGGACCAGGCGAAGTCGCCTGCCTCTGCTTCAGTCAGGGCTTTCTGGATCTCGTCGATTTGCCAGGCTTCGCGGGCCAGATATTCTCTCAGAGCATCCACAGCGAGGAATGACTTGCTGCGGCCTGTCGCCTTGGCCAAGTGAGCCAGGGAACTGGCAACATCATCGGGCAGGCGCAAGGACATGACGGACAGGGTGATCTCGATGTAGTGGTTTGTGATGCAGCACACTACATCGCCACCCGAGGCTTGCCGCCAGAGCCATTCGTCCAGTGCGAGCGCTGCTTTGATTCAAGACGATTCAGGACCTTCCTCTTACAAGGACTTTGCATGCTGACCGGCCTCAACCATCTGACCCTCGCCGTGACCGACCTGAACCGCAGCCTGGGGTTCTACCACGACCTGCTGGGCCTGCACCTGGACGCCAGTTGGGACAGCGGCGCCTATCTGTCGCTGCCGGGCCTGTGGTTGTGCCTGTCGCTGGACCCGTCGCGCCGCTTGGCCGAAGTGCCGGACTACACCCACTATGCCTTCAGCATCGAGGCCGGGCATTTCCTGGCGTTCGTCCAGCGCCTGCGGGCTGCTGGCGTACGGGAGTGGCGCGACAACCGCAGCGAAGGCGCCTCGTTCTATTTCCTCGACCCCGACGGCCACCAGCTGGAAGCCCATGTCGGCGATCTGGCCTCGCGTTTGCGCGCCTGCCGGCAGCAGCCCTATGCCGGGATGACGATCTTTACCGACGAATGACCGCTCGCCGCCGCTTCAAGACGGCTGGCTGTCGTTATGGCGACCATTGTGGGGTGGTGCGGGGGCGCGCAAGCCGGCAGAATCCTGCGATCAAAACCGCGCCACCTTCGGCGCTTCGGAGTGTGGCATGACTTCTTCGCTGTTACTGGCCGTTCTCGCCTCGGGATTTATCTACGGCATTACTCCCGGGCCGGGCGTGCTGGCGGTCTTCGGTATCGGCGCGGCGCGCGGGCGGCGCGCCGGGGCCGGCTTTCTCTGCGGGCATCTGCTGGGCGACGTGATCTGGTGCAGCACCGCGCTGATCGCCATCGTCGGCGCGAAGGAGATCGGCAGCAGCGCCTTCGATGTGCTCGGCGTGCTCAGCGGCCTTTATCTGTTCTGGCTCGGCCTGCGGGCGATCCGCAGCCAGCGCAGCAACGGGCAGGAACCCCAGGGCCCGGCGCGCCAGCCGTTCTGGCACGGCATCCTGTTCGGCCTGACCAACCCCAAGGCGTACCCGGTGGCCGTGGCGACTTTCACCGCGCTGCTGTCCAGTCGTGCCGAGCTGCTCAACTGGTCGATGCTGCCCTGGCTGATCTTCCTCAGTTTCCTCGGCGGCATCGGCGCATACGCTATTCTGATTGGCATCGTCGGTGCGCGGCGGGTGCGGACCCTGTATCAGCGCCACGAACTGGCGATCACCCGGCTTTGCGGCGTGATGTTCATCGGGTTTGCCATCAACGCCTTGCTGCATGCCGTTCCGGGATTGCTGGCGAACAAGGCATAAAGGCTGTCCGCAAGGTTGCGACAGCCACGGACCAGCAGCGGCCCTGCGCCGCTGCCAGAACCAGGGATTGATACTCGGCGCTTTATCTTCACAGGCAGTGTCGTTCCCTGATGGCAACCAACAACTCCGCGCCCCTGGCCAGTTTCATCGACCTTCTGCTGGACGCCGTCTGTGCGGTGGATGTGGAGGGTCGTTTTGTCTTTGTCAGCGCCGCCTGCGAGCGGATTTTCGGTTATACGCCGGACGAACTGGTCGGCCGGCGCATGATCGAGCTGGTGCACCCCGCGGACCGCCTGCGCACGCTGCAGGCCGCCGAGCGGATCATGGCTGGCGAACCCATGCCCAACTTCGAGAACCGTTACCTGCGCAAGGACGGGCAGGTCGCGCATATCCTCTGGTCGGCGCGCTGGTCCGAGGTCGACCAGCTGCGCATCGCCGTGGCCCGCGACATCACCGAGCGCAAGCAGGCCGAGTCGCGGCAGGCGGCGCTGTATGCGATTTCCGAAGCGGCCCATGCCACCGAGGACCTGCTGGCGTTGTTCCGGCGCGTGCACCGGATCATCGGTGAATGGCTGCCGGCGCTGAATTTCTCCGTCGCGCTGTACGACGAGCAATGCCAGGCGCTGAGCTTTCCCTATCACGTCGACGACCGCGAGCGTTGTCCGGAGCAGCCGGGCACGCTGACCGGCAGCCTGTGCACCGAGGTGATCCGCAGTGGCCAGCCGTTGCTGCTGACTCCCGGCAATTATGGGCCGCTGTCCCCGCTGTCGGATGCCGCCGCCCCGTACTCACCCTGCTGGCTCGGTGTGCCACTCAATTCGCAGAAAGGCACCATCGGCGCGCTGATCGTCAAGAGCGCGCCGGGCGACGAGCGATACACCGAGCAGGACAAGGAGCTGCTGCAATACGTCTGCGCCCAGCTCGCCACCGCCATCGAGCGCAAGCAGCTGCATGCGCGCCTGCAGTACATGGCCCAGTACGACCAGCTGACCCAGTTGCCCAACCGCGAATTGCTCCGCGAGCGCCTGCGCAGTGCCCTGGCCCGTGCTCGTCGCGAGTCCGGGCGCATGGCCTTGCTCTACGTCGACCTGGACCGGTTCAAACAGGTCAACGACACACTTGGCCACGCCGTCGGCGACATGCTGTTGCAGGCGGTGGCCAACCGGCTCAAGGCCTGCGTGCGCGAGAGCGACACCGTGGCGCGGATCGGTGGCGATGAGTTCGTGGTGCTGCTCGACTGTATCCAGCATGCGGAAGATGCCGGCATCGTCGCCGGAAAGATTCGCCGGGCGCTCGACGAGCCGCTGCGCCTGGATGGCCATCAGTTGAGCATTCTGCCGAGCATCGGCATCGGCCTGTTCCCCGAACACGGCCATGACGAAAAGCAGCTGTTCAAGCACGCCGACGAGGCGATGTACGCGGCCAAACGCGCCCAGCGGAGCCCGTCCCGGGCCTGAAAGAAACGGCCGATCAGGGCGTTTTTTTGCCAACCGTTCGTCGTGGCCGATGCAACTTTTTCAAACCTTCGATGGCCTGAAAGCTCTCACTCTGTGCAGGCGCCGTGCGCCGTCAACTGATCAAAGGAGGCCGATACCATGAGCTTCATGGCCACCCATCTGTCCCGCACCTGCCTCGCGCTGCTGCTCGGCCTGAGCGCCAGCGCGGCATTCGCCCAGTCCCCCGCGGAGTTTATCGATGACGCCTCGGCCAAGGGCATGGCCGACATCGAGGCCAGTCGCCTGGCCCACCAGAAGACCTCTTCCAAGGCGGTCAAGGACTACACCATCGTGGTCATCAACGACCGCACCACCGCCAACCAGCACCTGGCTAAAATCGCCAGGAAACTCGACCTGCCCGTGGCGCCCCGGGAAGAAGTGATCAACAAGGCCAAGGCGCTGATCCCCGAGGTTCCGGAAGGCGAAACCTTCGATGCCGCTTATGCCGAGAGCCAGGTCAAGGCCACCGAAGAAGCCATCGAACAGATCCAGCAACAGGCCGAAATCACCGAGGTCCCCGAACTCAAGGCCTTCGCCGAAGAGACCCTGCCGAAACTGCGCAATCACCTGCAAATGGCCAAGGCCCTCAAGGCTGGCCGGGCCCTGGATCAGTTGGATGGTTGAGCGGCGGTGTGCCGCCTCAGGTATTGACCAGCCAGCGAGCCTGGCGACTGCCGCGCCAGTTGAAGCTGCTCAGTGCCAGCAAGAGTAAGAGTATCGAGTAGATGGCGTAGGTTCCGAGCCTGTCGTAGGCCCAGCCTGCCAACAGAATGCCCACGAGCCCGGCAAAGCGGCTGATGAAGTCTATCGAGCCATACCAGCTACCAATGATTTCCTTGGGCACGGTGAGCTGGATGGCACTGGCAGTGGTACGGAAATACAGTGTGGTACCGAACTGGAATACGAACATGCCGGTGCCCGCGAGCCAGATATTGCCGCGCAGGCATAACGTGATGCAGACCCCCGAGATCATGATCAGGTGCGACAGCAATATCGTGCCCGGCACCCGGGAGGCCTGGCCACTGGCGCGCAAGGCGAGTCCGCCGGCTATGGCACCTGCCGCTCCAACGGAGAACAGGTAGCCGGTCTGCACTTCGGAAAACCCATGAAAGCCCCGCAGCAGGGGGACCCACAGGAGCGCCAGCACGCTGACCACCAGCAGGCAGGTGGCATAAGAGGCGAGGAAATAGCGCCAACGTGGAGCGCGCAATAGATCGATGGTGGCTCTCGAAGCGCCGGTGACACTTTCCTGGAAGCGTTGGGCAAACGAGGTGCTGGCAATATCGAGGGGCGAGGTTTGCCCATTCAAGGCACTCAGGCTGATCGTCAAGGCGAGCGCGGCCAGCATGAAGGCAATGGAGGCCAGTAGTGAGATCGACAAGCCGACGTTGAAAATGACCAGGGCCCCGATGACCGGCCCCAGGGTCCTGGCGACGCCATTGAAGGTGGCGAGCAGGCCGTTGATTCTGGGGATGTCGCCAGCAGTGAAAAGGAACGGGATCAAGGCAAACAGGATCAGCCGTGAGTACTGATGGATCAGGTCGACGAAGAAGGCAAAAAACCACACCCACTCCACGGAGCTGTCATAGATCCTGAGGACAGGAATGGCCAGGGCAAACACCGCGATGTTTACCAGTTGCGTGGCAATGAACAGTTTCCATTTGTTGAAACGATCGATAAAACCCGCGCCTAGCAAGGTCACGAGTATTTCAGCGCTATAGCCGATGGCGTAGGTGGTGGTAACGGCCAGCGTTGTTCCGCTGATGGAGTAGGCAAGGTTGGCGAATACCAGGTCGTAGATGGCTTCGGAAAGTATGAGTAATACCCCCAAGGCCACAAAGGACCAGACTGATCGCGCCGTTGAATTGAAAGAGGTGTGCACAGAAATTTAATCCGTTAAATTTTTATATGCCCGGTATCACGCAGCCAGGGCTTTGATATTGGCAGGCAAGAACGATTGGAGCTCTTCTATGCTGTTGAACTCCTTTTTGGCCGTAAGGCTATCCAGCGCAACAATTTCCATGGCTTGTATCTTGCCCAGGAGTGTACGCAGTGCTCCAGGTTCTTGCAGGTAAGGAGACAGGGCTTTCTCGAACGCGGCGAGAGCCAGAGACTCTTCTGCGTTTTGAGCCGAGCCAACCAGGTCAGCCAGCTCTTCTTTCCAGGATACTGCTTCTTGAGTTGCTTTCATGTGAATCTCCATGATGTCAGTAAGTTTGCAACTTGGGTGCACACCCCAAAAACTAAGTTACTTTCAGTGTCTGCTGCTCGAACTTGGCCATCTTGTACAGCAGGATGTCCGGGCAACGCATATCAGGTAGTTTGATATTTGGATAAGGCTGGTCGACAGCGAATGGAATCAAATCCTGGCCGAACATGGGAATGTCCGAGCGCGGCTCGTTCTGACTGACGAAGACTTCATGTTCACAACGAACCAATGTCGGTTTACTGCAATGGAACGTGTAGGCAATACCTTGCTCAATATGAATGCTGGTGCGTGGGTCACAAATGATCTGGAGAGACTTGTGCTGGCCGTAAGTGGCGGAGTCATGCCTGAGATCAATTAGGCTCAAGTCAATTTGCAGTTCCTGATTATTGAGGAAGGTATAGGTCTTTTTCGTTCTGGCGTGCCAGTAATACTGGTGAGGAGTGCCCGGAACGGACGCTGGAAGCACCAGGACGTCGGCCACGCAGGAGGCGGTATTGGGCACCAGCGTATAGGACCTGGCGCCAGTCAGGGCATAGCGGTTGCGTTTTATCCGTACGCCGCAGAACTCCTCGTCCGTAAGCCGTTCAGCGACGCTGTGGGCATCGTCCGACCAGGTCTTGGGCTCGAACATCACATACTGTTCGGTACCGCGGATGGTTACCGGATATCGAGCCAGATAGGACTTGGGGTTCTCCAGCAAAGACTGGGAAATCTTCGAAAGAAAACGATGGGCTTCATCGGGCAAGCGATATCGGTTGGCCTTGATCATTGGAAACTTTGCAAGTTCCGTAGTGCGCGGAACTGAAACAAGATCGTTGTCCAGGTTCCATGCTGTATTGTCTTGATCCGAGTGCCAGATTGGTTCGTCCCGGGTGACAATGTATTCCAGGTTATCGAAGGTATGAGCCACGCCTCGTGGAATGACCAAGTGTCGATACAGGCTTGGCGAGAATCTGAGTTGGACAATTTGATGGAAGCTAGGGCTGCCTTCTCGGCAATCGACAAAATAACCTTCTATTTTCTTGCCGTTGTCCCCCATGAATGTCAGGCGATCGTCCTGGCCGACATGTATGCCATAGGTGGAATAACTGAAGTCTGGTTCATGAGTGACGAAGTCCGATATGAGCGGCCCCTTGCTGGACATTAGTTTTCGACTGAACCAGCCATTTCCAGCATAGGTATTACTGACGGAGTTCTTTTCGAACCTGAGGCCTGGAATTAAAAAGTCGGCCTGATGAGTATCGTTGCCAATTTCCTCGAACATAGATCCCTCTTTCGACAGAAAAAACGTATCTGCACCAGCGTCTGTCCTGACGTCTTCGGTGTTGTTTATGTGAACGGCTGTGGTGCTGAGAAAGTGCTTGTCTGATGAAGGCTTGTCAATAAATTTCTTTGTGAGGTTTATGAGTTTTCTGATCGCCATCTTATGGTGCGCAGCGGCACAAAAATAGTGCGAATCATAAAAATCATATGGAACATTAAGTTATAGATCTGAATGTTTAAGATCTAGTATATGTTCTTTTGTTAAGTGCTTAGATCGAACCAAAGTGGGTCGCTCAAGAGAATGGACAGATGAAGGAAACAAACTTCTTTTCCTCAGACAATATCCGGTTTCCATCCCAGCATATTCCTTCATCCGATAAGACTTCAGCCCGCGGGCTGTCCAGGTCAGTGCGCGGCGTTCTGCCGGAACTGCCGTGGGCTGACGCCGGTCAGCGCCTTGAACTGGCGGCCTGCAGGTCGAGGGAGATGCCCTGGCGCAGCACGCGCCGGTCCTGCGCGGTAAGTCCTTGATCCCCGAGTTTCCGAAAGGCGAAGCCTTCGATGCCGCCTATGCCGAGAGCCAGGTCAAGGCCACCGAAGAAGCCATCGAACAGATCCAGCAACAGGCCGAAATCACCGAGGTCCCCGAACTCAAGGCCTTCGCCGAAGAGACCCTGCCGAAACTGCGCAATCACCTGCAAATGGCCAAGGCCCTCAAGGCTGGCCGACCTCTGGATCAGTTGGACGGCTGAGTGCCGTCCCACCACCGATGCGCCTTCTGGCCTAACCTGAAGGCGCACCGCGTCCGGTGTCGCCGTCTCTCCCTGGCATTTTCAGCATCGATTCAACTCGGCTTCTGCTGTTGCTCCGGCGGTAGTTCATCCAGCTTCAAGGGCTCGCCCTCGCCGATTTCCTTGTATTCCTGCCGCAGCTTCTCCAACTGCTTGAGATCCAGCCCATCCAGGCTCAGCAACGCATTGTGCGCATCCTTGGTGGCGCGCAGCAGTTCGTCGATCTTCAAGTGCAGGATGTCGTTGTCGCGGTTCTGGGTGTTCTGGATCAGGAACACCATCAGGAAGGTGATGATGGTGGTGGAGGTATTGATGATCAGCTGCCAGGTATTGTTAAAACCAAAGACCGGCCTGCTCATGCCCCAGATTGCAATCAATGCCAGCGCGATCAGAAAGGTCCCCGGACTGCCGGCCCACAGCGACAGCTTCTGCGAGAGTTTGGCGAATTTCATTGTCGTTTCCCCTGTGCGGCGGCATCTGAAATTCAGACAGCGGCGGTAGAGGGAAAATTCTTTTTATGATTGGCCCTCTGGCTGCAGTCAGGGGCTGCATCCGTTCGGTCGCCAGGGATCCTCTCCCGGCGTTCTTTCCAGGATAGGAGGAATCTTTCTTTGTGGCGGTTTGTGTCTAGTATCAATGGCAGTCAATTTGCCACCACGCTCATACATGGATCGGAACAGGTAAGAGGCCACTCATGGAATTTTTCGAGAAGTTAACCAGTCTTGCTGCCAAGGTACGTCTGCAGGGAGCAGCCATTCAGACGGAGGAAGCGACAAAAAATGCTTTTGTCATGCCCTTCATCAGCACGGTGTTGGGCTATGACGTATTCGATCCGACGGAGGTGACGCCAGAGTTTGTCTGCGATATAGGAACCAAGAAGGGCGAGAAGATCGATTACGCGATCATGAAGGAAGGGGAGGTCCAGATCCTCATCGAGTGCAAGAAGATCGGCGAGCCGTTGCATATCAATCATGCGTCGCAATTGTTTCGTTACTTCCATGTCACCAGCGCGCGGATTTCCATCCTTACCAACGGCCAGGTTTATAAGTTTTTCACCGACCTGGATGCTCCCAACAAAATGGATGAGAAACCTTTCCTTGAACTGGATCTGCTCGATATCGACGAGTATTCGGTACCAGAACTGACCAAGCTGACGAAGTCGTCTTTTGATGTGGAGTCGATTATCAGCGCGGCAGGTGAGCTGAAGTACGTCAGCCAGATCAAAAAAGTCATCGCTTCTCAAGTTAGTAAGCCAGACGATGACTTCGTCAAAGTCTTTGCATCGCGGGTATACGACGGAGTGATTACCCAAAAAGTCCGTGAGCAGTTTTATGAGCTGACTCGAAAAGCGGTGGGACAATTTCTCAATGATCAAATCAATGATCGTCTCAAGTCTGCAATGAGTGGTGCTATCCAGCCGTCTCTTTCGGTTGCCTCCGCTTCCGGAGTGGGGAGTGCCGATAACGATGATGTGGAGGCAGCGGACGATAAGGTGCTGACGACGTTGGAGGAGCTTGAGGGCTATCACATCGTACGTGCGGTGGTTCGCTCCGTGGTCGATGCCAAGCGAATCGTTCAGAGGGACACTCAGAGTTACTTCGGTATCTTGCTCGACGACAACAACCGAAAACCGATTTGCCGCCTGCATTTCAACCGTTCACAAAAGTACATCGGGATTTTTGACGAGGAAAAGAATGAGACACGTCATCCGATCAGCTCTGTCGATGAAATCTACGAGTATTCCGATCACCTGAAAAAAACCGTTGGGTATTACGACTAGGAATCTGCATTGGGTACGAGTTAAAAAAACCGGCGGGCTACGCCGGTTTTTTTTTGCCTGATTCACTCCCCGCCTTCGCTTGTCGAGAGCGGTATGGGCGGGGTAGCGGATTGGCCTCAGGGGCGGCTGATTTCGCGCTGGAACGCCGCTTGTGCCCGGGCGCAGGTGAGGATGCGGTAGCGCGTGCTGCGTGAGACGGTTTGGTCTCGAAAGCGCCGGTACACCGGCTGGAAGACGGTGCGATCCAGGTTGGGGTGCTCCGTGTTCAGGTACGCCTCGCAAAGTCGGTCGTAATCCTGCTGCGCGATGAAGCGCCGGAACCAGAAGCGGTAGAAGTAACCCAGCAGGAAACCCAGGCTGAAGTCGCGGTGGAGTACCGAGTGGGCGCAGCACTCGAAGTCGATCAGGCGCAGGTGGCCATCGGCGGCGAGCAGAATGTTTTTCGGGTGGGGGTCCATGTGCACGAAGTCGTCGTCGAGCATCTGGCCGAACAGCCGGAAGATCGCCGACAACAGGGTTTCAGCCTGCTCGGGATGGGCCAGCAGGCGGTCGTCGACGCTGCAATGATTCGCCCAGAAACCCACCAGCAAGTACTCTTCGCGCAGGAACGGAAAACGCCCCTTGTAGCCAAACGCCGAGACCTGGGGCGAGAGGGCGGATTTGCCCGATACCACCGACAGGTTGATGAATTCATTGGTCAGGTCGTGCAGGCCGAAGCTGCGCTTGAGGCCGAGGAAGTTCTGCAGCTGCTTTTTCCAGTGAGTCAGGCGGTTGCGCTTGAGCACCCATTGGCGTTCGCCTTCGAGCAGGAACACGCCCCGGGTGTCTTCCGGAATATCCAGCGTGGGATATTGCTCGGGCTTGGCCAGAAAACGCCGTATCAGCGGGTCCAGTTCGTGCCGATGGGATGGCTCGAAATGGAAGGTCACGCCATCGATCTGCTGTCGATGCAGCGTTCGGGTGAAGCTCCTGAGGTGAAGCATGTAGGGTTCCTGACCTGGGATTACGAACGAGGGGGCGCTGTGAGCCTGCGCTGAAACGCGAGCCGAAAGGGCGCGCATCATAATTCATCGCAAGTCCTGGCGTTCACGAAATTCATCCGGGTGCCTTCTGTGCCCTTGCGAGGGAAAAGGACCTCTGGCCGGCCACAGCCTGTTTTGGCCGGGGTTGGACCGAGTAGGCCGGTAGACGGGGTCAATGCGCGGCATTCTGCCTGCCGCAGGCCAGGATTTCGGACGACCCGTGTTAGTTGTCCACTTTCTGACAGCTGGGCACCGAAGGGTTGCTGGGGTTGGGAACCGCCATTCAGGCGGTGGCCTTGCGTGGAGTGGGGGGCCGTTGCCCTGGCCACTGATGAACCTGTAGAACACCACCGCGGTTTCGAAGCTCTGCGACAGGCTGGTTTCGCGCCAGCGGATCAGGTTGCTCTATCGACGAACACACACCTTCACACTCTAAAACAGAATTTTTCTGGAGGGCCCAGGTACTCGGGGTTACCGTGGATTGAAGAGCGCGACACAGGGGGCGCGAGCAGATTAGGAGTGAACACGATGTCCAGCGTTACGCAGTCCCGTACGGTCGCTCTCTATCATCAGGCAGAGGACCTTTTTTTCTCGGCCATTTCACAAAAAAACTGGCATTTTAACGATAGTCTTGCGGCGTACTGCACGGGTGTTGTCGCCAGCAGTCTGAACCTGCTGTTCGTCAAGCGAACAGGGCCGGACCTGGCCGTGGGGGTGCTTGCAGGCATCGGGTTTCTTGAACGCGCGGGGCTGCCTTTTTGTGTGGTTGTGCACGATAACCTGGTGGCGCAGGTCCGTGACCTGCTGCTGGAGCAGCACTTGTTGGAAGGCGATAGAACCACGTCGATGTGGGTCGATCTGAGCGTCCATGAATTGCCACCGGATGTGGCGGTGAGCTTCGACATTCGCTGTACCGATGAGCTGCTCGAGGATTGGGCCGATCCTGTGGAAAGTGCCTTCGAGTCGGGTGATGCGGGAGCGGGGCAATACCTGGCCCGGCATCGGGTGGCGCTGCAAAACGGCCAGCCGTTGATGCATTTCACCCTATATGAGCAGTCGCTGCCCGTCAGTTCGCTGACCCTGTCGTTGGGGCAGGCGGTGGCGCGTCTGGATGATATCGGCACCCGGCCCGAATACCAGGGCCGGGGCTATGCCAGCGCACTGATTCGACAAGCGCTGGCGTATGCGAAAAAACAGGGGGTGAGCCTGTGTGTGCTGGAGGCCTCCCAGGAGGGGCTGTCGATCTACCGGAAGGCGGGGTTCGACACTTTGTTCGGGTACACGACCTTTTACCGCGAATGAGCAGGTGGTGGGCAAACACTCCGCTCAATGCGCAGCGTTCTGCCGGAACTGCCGTGGGCTGACGCCGGTCAGCGCCTTGAACTGGCGGCTGAAGGCGCTGTGGTCGGTGTAGCCGCATTGCAGGGCGACGTCGGTGATCGGCAGTTCGCCGAGCAGCAGGCGCGAGGCGTGTTCCAGGCGCACCTTGTGAATCATCTGCCGTGGGGTGAGGTGGAAGATGCGTTTGCAGTAGCGCTCCAGCTGGGCGATGGACAGGTCGGCGATATGGGTCAGGTCGTCGAGGCGGATGGCTTCGTTGTAGTGCTCGCGGATATGCCGGTCCACCGCGGCCAGGCGTTGGTAGGCCGGGTGCGCGTCGCGGGCGGCCTGCAGGTCGAGGGAGATGCCGGCCATGCCGATGATCCGCCCGTCGCGCCCGTGCAGCGGCAGCTTGTGGGTCAGGCACCAGCCGGGTTCGCGGCTGCCGTACAAGTGCAGTTCCAGCTGGCCCTTGATGGTGACACCCTGGCGCAGCACGCGCTGGTCCTGCTCGGTATAGACCGGGCCGAGCACGGCGGGAAACACCTCGGCCGAGGTCTTGCCCAGCAGCGGCGCGACGTTCTTGAAGCCGCAGCGCTGGGCCAGGGTCAGGTTGGCGGTGAGGTAGCGGGCCTGCAGGTCCTTGATGAAAAACACCGCGTTGGGCAGGGTGTCGAGCAGCGGGATCACCAGGGCCATGCTGCCCAGCAGGCCGTGAATATCCTCGGGCGCCTGGCTGGCGATGGCTTCGGGCAGGCGGTGCAGCTGAGCGGTATCGATCATCAAGGGCTGCTCTTGTTGTGGGGCGGGGCGCGCCCCGCGACTTTGGGTCTACTGGCTCATCCTTGAATTGCGCGGCGCCGTTGGCGGGCGGCCCGTGGCAGCGGTCTGCGCTTCACTTCGCGCCGGGTGTCGGCGATTCCATCAGCAAGGTTTCGATCCGCGCCGGCACCAGGGGCGCTCGTGGCGTCGGCGCGGCCCAGCCGAACAGGGCCTGTGCCGCCGTGGCGCAGACTCGCCCCTGGCAGGCGCCCATGCCGCAGCGACTGTGCAGTTTGGCCTCGGCCCAGCTCACTTCGCCAGCTACCTCGGCGTAGGGCACATCCTCGCAGCGGCACAGCAGCGTATCAGGTCGCGACAGGCGCAGAAGCGCGGGTCGCAGGGCGAAGGTTTCCCGCACTCGCTCGGCGAAAACCTGCCAATGGGCCCGACGCTGGATCAGTGCGATGGCCTCCCGGGTCTGCCCGCTGGCGGCCAGCCCGGCGATCTCGCCTTCGACCCTCGCCAGTTCGCTGCCGCCGACCCCGGTGCATTCGCCGGCCGCGTAGACCTGGGCCAGGCTGGTGGCCTGGTAGCGATCCACGGCAATGGCATTGGCCTGCAGTTGGCAGCCGAGGTGGCTGGCCAGGGTGGTGTTGGGCACCAGCCCAAAACCGCAGGCGAGACGTTCGCAGGGTATTTCCCGAACCTGCTCGCCCTGCTGGATACGCACCGCTTGCAGGCGATCTTCGCCCAGGGCTTCGAGCACATGGGCGTTGTAGCGATAGGCCGTGGTGGCCAGCCCGGCGGCCTGGCCGAGCTTGGCCGGCCAGCGCCAGAGCCCGGCGGCGAATGTCGCCAGCGCGGCTAGCGGGGCCTGCTCCAGGACCGCCTCGACCCGGGCGCCGGCCTGGCGGGCGGTGGCGGCGCTGGCCAGCAGCAACGGCCCGCTGCCGGCGATGACCACGCGCTCGCCGGCCACGGCCAGGCCGTTTTTCAGCAGGGCTTGCAAAGCCCCGGCGCCCGTCACTCCGGGCAAGGTCCAACCGGGGAAGGGCAGCAGCAGTTCGCGGGCGCCGCAGCACAGGATCAGGCTCTGGTAGCGGACCAGCAAAGCCTGCTCGGCATTTTCCAGCAGCAGGGCATTGGCGCCGGCGTCGGCCACCACCCGGGTGCCCGGCAGGTAACGCAACCGAGGATGCTCCAGCACCTGCAAGGCGTTGCGGGCGATGCCGGCGAGCGTGACGCCGGGCCCGTTGCGCCAGATCTGGCCGCCGGGGCGCGGGTTGTCATCGAGCAGGATGATCGAGAGATCGCTGCGGCTCGCCGCCCGGGCCGCCGCGAGGCCGGCCGGGCCACTGCCGACGATAAGGATGTCGCAGCTCAGGCGCTGTTGACTCATGGCGTGCGCTCCACGTGCATGCCTTCGCGGCACAGGGTCTGGCAGGCCAGTTGGCGCCGGCCGTCGATGGTCATGCGGCATTCCTGGCAGATGCCCATGCCGCAGAAGGGCGCCCGGGGCTGGCCGATGCAGGAGGTTCGGGTACGTGGGTCGCCGCTGGCGGCGATGGCGGCGGCGACGCTCAGGCCATCGCCCACGGTCAGCGCCTGACGGTCCAGGTAAATGATCATGGGGCAGTTCCAGTCAGGGAGGCGGTCAGCTCGGCGAAGCGTTCGGGGCGATAGGCCTGGGCGTCGATATCCGGCCGTTCGCCGAGCAGCAATTGGGTCAGCAGCCGGCCGCTGCCGGGGGCGGTGGTGACGCCCAGGCCTTCATGCCCGACCGCCAGCCACAGGCCTGTGTGGCGTGGATGTTGGCCAAGGATCGGCAGGCCGTCCGGGGTGGCGGCGCGAAAGCCGGTCCAGGCGCGGATGCCGTTCAGTTGCGCCAGCCCCGGCAGATAGGCCACGGCCCGTTGCAGCATTGGGGTCAGTACTTCGGGCTCGATGGCCGGGTCGAGGCTGTCGAACTGCCGGGACGAGCCGATCAGCAATTGCCCGGTCGGCCGTGGCTGCACATTGAACGCCACCGAGGTGCCGTTGCTGGCGTGGGCGCTGGCGGCGTAGCCCAGTTCCACCAGTTGGTGGGACACCTGCCGGGGGTAACGATCGGTGATCAGCAAATGGCCTTTCTTCGGCCGCAGCGGCAACTCCGGCAGCAGGTTCTTCGCCGCCAGACCGTTGGCCAGCACCACGTACTCGGCACGCAGCACACGGCCGTCATCCAGCTCCACGCGGTGGTCGGCGATGGCGCTGACCGTGGCCCGCTCGCAGCTGATCCCTGGCGTGTTGTGCAACAGCCAGTGGGCGGTGGCCGGGGCGTAGAGAATGCCGTCGCCGGGGATCTTCAGGGCGCCGCCAAGCCCTTTGCGCAACAGAGGTTCGAGTGCAGCCAGGGTCGCGCTGTCGAGCAATTCGCCCGCCACTCCGTGCTGGGCCAGGTTGATTTGCTTGGCCCGGGCCAGGTCCATTTCCGCAGCGTCCGCGGCCAGCCACAGGGTGCCGCAATTGCGGTAGGCGCAGGTGGCCGGCAGTTGCGCGCGCAGCTGGTTCCACAGGCCGATGGAGTAGTGACTCAGCGCCAGTTCGGCGCGGTTGTCGTCCATCGCCACCAGGTGGCCCATGCCCGCGCCGGTGGCGCCGCCGCTGGCGTTGTCGAGCACCCGTACCCGCAGGCCGCGGCGGGCCATTTCATGGGCGCAGGCGGCCCCGACTATGCCGCCGCCAATCACCAGGACGTCGGCTTCGGCCGGCTGGCTCACGAGACGATGCCCCAGCCGAAAGGATCGCTGTCTTCGATCAGCAAGGTGGCTTCGGCGCTGATGTGGGCGGTGCCGCGGATGGTCGGGATGACCTGCTCGCCTGCCTGCTCGTAGCTGGCGCTGAACTGGCTGCCGATCACGCTGGCCTGACGCCAAATCGCCCCGGGCGCGAGTTTGCCGTCGGCGGCCAGGCAGGCCAGCTTGGCGCTGGTGCCGGTGCCGCAGGGGGAGCGGTCGTAGGCCTTGCCGGGGCACAGCACGAAGTTGCGGCTGTCGGCCTGCGGGTCGTCGGCGAACAGCTCGATATGGTCGATCACACCATCGTCGGCGCCGCTGATGCCGGCGGTCTCCAGGGCTTCGCGCACGGCCCAGGTGTAGTGGGTCAGGGCTTCGACGTTATCCAGGGCGATGCGCTGGCCATGCTCGCTGATCAGGAAGAACCAGTTGCCGCCCCAGGCGATATCGCCACGGACTTTGCCGTGGCCGGGCAGTTGCAGTTCGACGCCGCTGCGGTATCGGTAGGCCGGCACGTTGCGCACGCTGACCGAGAGGTCGTCGTGCAGGGTGGCGCTGACGGTGCCCACCGGGGTTTCGATGCGGTGCACGCCGGGTTCGATGCGCCCCAGGTGATACAGCGAACGCACCAGGCCGATGGTGCCGTGGCCGCACATGCCCAGGTAACCGCTGTTGTTGAAGAAGATCACCCCGGCACAGGCATCCGCCGCCTGGGGTTCGCACAGCAGGGCCCCCACCAGCACATCGCTGCCCCGTGGTTCCAGCACGCAGGCCGTGCGCCAGCGATCGTGGCGTGCTTGCAGGATCGCCAGCCGTTCGGCCATCGAGCCGTTGCCCAGGTCGGGAAAGCCGTCGACAACCAGGCGAGTCGGCTCGCCCCCCGTATGTGAATCGATGACGGTTATTTTTTTCATGGCAGCACCTGACGGAAAAGGCCTACAGAGTGGCTCGGGAAAGGGCCGCATCGCTTGTGGGTTTTCTCTGCGGCGGATGACGAAATCGGCACAGGTGTGCGGTGCGGCTGCTGGTGCAGGAGATTTCAGGCAGGTCGAAGGAGGCGCAATGGACGGAAAAGGTCGGTGGGCGATTGGGTAAATGTGCCGATTTCGTCTTGCTTGAGCGGGAAAAACCTCAAGCTGCGAGGCGGTGAAAGGCGGAATCTGTTTTTCGTTTCCAACGCCTGTCGGCCCCGACCGACTCAACCCATAAGGACAAGACCATGAGCCGTAAAGCCATCCACTGGAGCGGTGTGTTCCCTGCCGTCAGCACCCAGTTCAAACCCGACTTTTCCCTGGACCTGGACGCCACCCACAGCGTCATGCGCAATCTGGTGGCCGACGGTGTGTCGGGCCTGGTGGTGTGCGGCACCGTGGGCGAAAACACCTCGCTGAGCACCGCGGAAAAACTCTCGGTGATCGAGGTCGCCAAGGACGCCGCCGGCGGCCGCGTACCGGTGATCGCCGGGATCGCCGAGTTCACCACCGAGTTCGCCCGCAACACCGTGCGCGAAGCGGCCAAGGTCGGGGTCGACGGGGTGATGGTCATGCCGGCCCTGGTGTATTCGGCCAAGTCCCATGAAACCGCCGCGCACTTTCGCGCCATTGCCACCGGCACCGACCTGCCGGTGATGGTCTACAACAACCCGCCGATCTACAAAAACGACGTCACCCCGGACGTGTTGATCGCCCTGCAGGACTGCGAAAACATCGTCTGCTTCAAGGACTCCTCCGGCGACACCCGGCGCTTCATCGATCTGCGCAATGCCGTGGGCGACCGCTTCGTGCTGTTCGCCGGCCTGGATGACGTGGTAGTGGAAAGCATCGCCGTCGGCGCCGAAGGCTGGGTCTCCGGGATGTCCAACGCCTTCCCGAAAGAGGGCGAAACCCTGTTCCGCCTGGCCAGGGAAAAACGCTTCGAGGAAGCCCTGGCGCTGTACCGCTGGTTCATGCCGCTGCTGCACCTGGATGCGCGTCCGGACCTGGTGCAGTGCATCAAGCTCTGCGAGGAACTGGTCGGTCGCGGTTCCTCGATCACCCGCCCGCCGCGCCTGGCCCTGCAGGGCGAGACCCTGGCCGAGGTCAAGGCGATAGTCGCCAAGGCCCTGGCCGAGCGTCCGCAGTTGCCGGACGTCGGTCTGTAAGCCAGCCGACAGACCGCCCCCGCGCAGTGGCTCGCGGGGGCGGCCTGGTCCACGAGAAGAACCATCAGGCACTCGCGCAGTGCCGTGTTTCACCCCGTCGGCAGCCTGCTCGCAGGAGGCCGGCGCGACATTCGATCTGCCTACTCCAATAACTCAATAAGAAGGCGCGCCTATGTCAGGCCAAGGCAAATTCAAGAAACAGCTCTCTCTGGTTGACCTCACCTTCATCGGCCTGGGGGCGATCTTCGGTTCCGGCTGGTTGTTCGCCGCCAGCCATGTCTCGGCCATCGCCGGGCCGGCGGGGATCTTCTCCTGGCTGCTCGGCGGTTTCGCCGTCCTGCTGCTGGGCATCGTCTATTGCGAACTGGGCGCGGCCCTGCCGCGAGCGGGCGGGGTGGTGCGTTATCCGGTGTTCTCCCATGGGCCGCTGCTGGGCTACCTGATGGGCTTCATCACGTTGATCGCGTTTTCCAGCCTGGTGGCCATTGAAGTGGTGGCGGCGCGGCAATACGCAGCGGCCTGGTTTCCGGGGCTGACCCATGCCGGCAACAGCAACCCGACCCTGCTCGGCTGGCTGGTGCAGTTCGCCCTGTTGTGCCTGTTCTTCTGGCTCAACTACTCCAGCGTCAAGACCTTCGCCAAGTCCAACAACCTCATCAGCCTGTTCAAGTTCGTCGTGCCGCTGCTGGTCATCGGCGTGCTGTTCACCTTCTTCAAAGCGGAGAATTTCCACGTCCAGGGCTTTGCTCCCTTCGGGCTGTCCGGCATCGAAATGGCGGTCTCCGCCGGCGGCATCATCTTCGCCTACCTGGGCCTGACGCCGATCATTTCGGTGGCCAGCGAAGTGCGCAATCCACAGCGCACCATTCCCATCGCGCTGATCCTTTCGGTCCTGCTCTCGACCCTGATCTACGGCCTGCTGCAACTGGCGTTCCTCGGCAGCATTCCCACCGACATGCTGGCCAACGGCTGGAGCAGCATCAGCAAGCAATTCTCCCTGCCGTACCGCGACATCGCCCTGACCCTGGGCGTCGGCTGGCTGGCCTACCTGGTGGTGGCCGACGCGGTGATTTCCCCCAGCGGCTGCGGCAACATCTACATGAACGCCACGCCACGGGTGGTGTACGGCTGGGCGAAGACCGGGACCTTCTTCAAGATCTTCACTCGCATCGACGAGCAGTCCGGCATCCCGCGCCCGGCGCTGTGGCTGACCTTCGGCCTGTCGGTGTTCTGGACCTTGCCGTTCCCGTCCTGGGAAGCGCTGATCAATGTGGTGTCGGCGGCCCTGGTGCTGAGTTACGCGATTGCCCCGATCAGCGTGGCGGCGCTGCGCAAGAGTGCGCCGGACCTGCCGCGGCCGTTCCGGGTCAGTGGCTTCGGCCTGTTGGGGCCGGTGTCCTTCGTCATCGCCGCGCTGATCGTCTACTGGTCCGGCTGGAGCACGGTGTCTTGGCTGCTGGGCCTGCAGATCCTGATGTTCGTCATCTACCTGGGCTGCAGGCGCCTGGTGCCCACCGACCACCTGAGCCTGACCGAACAGGTGCGCTCGTCCCTGTGGCTGATCGCCTTTTACGCCCTGACCATGGTCATTTCCTACCTGGGCAGCTTCGGCGGGATCGGTGTGCTCACTCACCCCTACGACACCCTGGTCGTCACCCTCATGGCCCTGTGCATTTACTACTGGGGCGCCAACACCGGGGTGCCAGGCAGCAAGCTGCTGTTGGAAGGGGCAGACGAATGAGCACGGACCAGGCATCCATTCAGCTCACGCCATTTATTCAGAGAGGTAACCCATGCCTGTAACAGGACAACTGCTGATCGGCCAAACCCGCGTGCGGGGTGGCCACGGCGAAGTGCATGCGCTGGCTGCCGCCACCGGCGAGATCCTGGCGCCGGGTTTTGGCGGCGCCGGCCCGAACGACCTGGAACGCGCCTGTGCCCTGGCCGAGGCGGCATTCGACCGCTACCGGGAAACCAGCCTGGAACAACGGGCGGCTTTTTTGGAGAGCATCGCCGGCAACATCCTCGCCCTCGGTGATGAGCTGATCGAGCGCTGCATGAGCGAGACCGGCCTGCCCCGTGCCCGCCTGGAAGGCGAGCGCGGGCGCACCGTAGGCCAGCTGCGTTTGTTCGCGGCGGTGGTGCGCGATGGCAGCTTTCTGGAGGCGCGCATCGACCCGGCCCAGCCGGAGCGCCAACCCTTGCCCAAGGTGGATCTGCGCCTGCGCCAGATCGCCATCGGGCCGGTGGCGGTGTTCGGTGCCTCGAACTTTCCCCTGGCGTTTTCCGTGGCCGGCGGCGACACCGCCTCGGCGCTGGCCGCCGGTTGCCCGGTGGTGGTCAAGGCGCATTCGGCGCACCCCGGTACTTCGGAACTGGTAGGGCAGGCGATCCAGCAGGCGGTGCACAGCCACGGGCTGCCGGAAGGGGTGTTCTCCCTGCTGTTCGATGCCGGCCGCAGCATTGGCCAGGGGCTGGTGGCGGACAGTCGGATCAAGGCCGTGGGCTTTACCGGTTCGCGCAACGGCGGCGTGGCGTTGATGAAGATCGCCGCGGCCCGCGAGGAGCCGATTCCGGTCTATGCCGAGATGAGTTCGATCAACCCGGTGCTGCTGTTGGCCAACGCGCTGGCGGAGCGCGGCGAAGCCATCGCCCAGGCCTTTGTCGGCTCCCTGACCCTGGGCGCCGGCCAGTTCTGCACCAACCCGGGTTTGCTCCTCGCGGTCGACAGCCCGGCGTTGCGCGCATTCGAAGCCGCGGCGGCAGCCGCGCTCAAGCTGGCGCCGGCGCAGACCATGTTGACGCCAGGTATTCATGGCAGCTACTGCCAGGGCGTCGAGCGGCTGCTGCGGCATGCCGAGGTGGAGCCCTTGGGGCAGGGCGCCGATGGCCAGCGCTATCAGGCCCGTGCCGCGCTGTTCGCCACATCGGCCGAGGCCTTTATGGCCCGCACTGCACTGCGCGAGGAGGTCTTCGGCCCGGCCTCGTTGATCGTGCGCTGTACCGATGCGGCCCAGATGAGAGCGCTGTTGGCGAGCCTGGAAGGTCAGCTGACCATCGCCCTGCACCTGAGTGACGACGACCATCCGCAAGCCCGGGAACTGTTGCCGTTGCTGGAGCGCAAGGCCGGCCGCCTGCTGGTCAACGGTTTTGGCACCGGTGTCGAAGTTGGCCATGCCATGGTCCATGGCGGGCCGTTCCCCGCCACCTCGGATACGCGCACCACCTCGGTGGGCAGCCTGGCGATCCAGCGTTTCCTGCGCCCGGTGTCGTACCAGGACTTGCCGCCAGCATTGCTGCCGCAGGCTTTGTGCAACGACAACCCTTGGCAGGTTCCGCAGCGCCTCAACGGCGAGCGGCTGACTTGAGTCGTTGCTTGTAGCCGCTGCCGCAGGCTGCGATCAGGCCGCAGGCCTGCGGCGTTCTCACCTTCAACCCCATAGGGCCGGGTTTCCCGGCCCCCACGGTTTTTATCGGAGCACAAGCCCCATGTCCGATCTCGTCACTCTTTCCCTCGCCGAAGTCCATGACCTGTCCCTCAAGGTGCTGACCCGCCACGGCCTGTCCAATGCCCATGCCCGGGCCATTGCCGAGGTCATCACCCAGGGACAGCGCGACGAGTGCCATTCCCACGGGGTGTACCGCCTGCTGGGGTGTGTGCGCTCCGTGCGCGAGGGCCAGGTCGACCCGCTGGCTGAGCCGAGCCTGCGGCCTATTTCCGCGGGCGTACTGGAGGTGGATGCGCACTACGGTTATTCCCTGCTGGCGTTCCAGACCGGCTTGCCATTGCTGGCGGAAAAGGCCCGTAGCCAGGGGCTGGCGGCCATGGCGATCAAGCGGTGCTTCCACTTCTCCGCTCTGTGGCCGGAGGTCGAGGCCATCGCCGCCGAGGGGCTGGTGGGCATCGCCATGAACCCCAGCCACAGCTGGGTGGCGCCGGCCGGCGGCAGCAAGCCGGTGTTTGGCACCAACCCCCTGGCGTTCGCCTGGCCACGGCCGGCGGGCCAGCCGTTCGTGTTCGACTTCGCCACCAGCGCCATCGCCCGCGGCGATATCGAACTGCACGCGCGCCAAGGCAAGGCCATCCCCGAACACTGGGCTATCGATTCCCAGGGCCAACCGACTACAGATGCCAGGGCAGCCCTGCAAGGCGCCATGCAAACCTTCGGCGGGCACAAGGGTTCAGCCCTGGCGGCGATGATCGAACTGCTGGCCGGCGCGCTGATCGGCGACCTCACCAGCGCCGAGTCCATGGCCTTCGACGCTGGCGTCGGCGCCGCGCCTTGCCATGGCGAGCTGATCCTGGCGTTCGATCCGCAGGTGTTTCTGGGGCAGGACTACGAGAAGGGTTTGGAACGCGCCGAAGGACTGTTCGCAGCCATCACGGGGCAGGGCGCGCGGCTGCCGTCGCAGCGGCGTTTCGAAGCCAGGGCCCGCAGCGCGCAACACGGCGTAAAGATCCCCCGCGCGCTGTTCAACGATATCCAGGCGCTGTTGGCGCAGTAACCGCGATTCTTGTAGCGAGCAAGCTCATCTACAGAGGGGCCGTAATCGTTCAACAAGTGATCGTTTCAGTTCCGGGCTATGAATGAACGTCTTCTTGAATCGGCATACCGATGCAGCGCTCGAATATCTGATTCAGATGGTGATCATTGCCGTGGAATGAACTGATGTTGGCTGCAACCCATTCCTGTTGGTCAACCGCCCACCAATCGATTTCATAGCCGGCGTTGACGATGATCCATTCGAAAAGGATGCGTTGGGTTCGCCCGTTGCCTTCCCTGAAGGGATGCAGGACGTTGATCGTTCCGTAAGACTCGGCGCAGGCAACTACCAGCTGTTCACGTGAATAACCGTCAAACCAGCCTGCAGCCTTGAGCCGGCTGAATTCTTTGGTCGCTTCCGGTTCGATGCGCTCGGGGATACAGAACTGATTGCCACCCTTGCTGATCTTCACTGTTCTCAGTTCGCCTGCCCAACTGTAGATCCGCGAAAACAGCGTGTGATGGATGTCTTTCAAGGTTGCCAGACTGTAGGGCGGTTCCTGGAATTCGAACTGCGTTGCGCACTTCTCGGTGAGATAGCGTTCTGCCTCGTTGAGGTCTCGCTCATCACGCAAATCCAGGAGGTTTTTCAGGACATCGGTTCCCGGGTAGCAATCCGGGTCATGGCCAACGCCGTACTTGTCGGTATTCACACTTTGAGTTGTTGAACGGCTTTGAGTGCTGCTTTGCGGGAGGGCAGTTTGCATTCCTCATCGTTGAGCGATGTGGCGAAACCTTCAAGGCGCAGACTGGCGCTGAAGTTGGATTTACGATGCTTGGCGAAGTAGGCTTTTTTAGCTTGAAAACTCAGCTTTTCCATATCCGGCCCCTCTGTGCGAGTGATGGGAAATTATAGCTGATAGCAGGGGGGACTTTGTTATCGTTCATCGCTCGTTTCAATCTTCCTGAATACGGATATCCAGTTGATGAACCTTCACTTCGAAACCCCCAACCTGTTGCTGCGCCCGCGTACCCTCGAACACTTCGAGGCGTGCATCGCCATGGACCTCGATCCGCACGTCACCCGTTACCTTCCCGGCCCCTGGGACGGTGGCGAGGAGCACCGCGATTTCGTGCGTTCGCGTATGGAGCGCGATTTTGGTGAGCACTGCGGCTATTGGGCGATCTTTGCCAAGTCCGCGCCGCAGGAGTTTCTCGGCTGGGTGTCGTTCATTCCCTACGAGGCTGTCGGCCCGGAACTGGAAATGGGCTGGCGCCTGGTGCGCCGGGCGTGGGGCAGGGGTGTTGCGTCCGAGGCGGCGGGGCGCATCGTCGAGCACGCTTTTCTCGGGGCAAGGGTCGAGCGCATCGTCGCCGATGCCCATGCCTTGAACGAGGCCTCGCTGGGGGTGGCGCGCAAGCTGGGTTTTCGTTTTGTGCGCGATGGCGAGTTCGAGGGACTGCCGAGCAAGTTTTTCGAGATGACCCGGGCGGATTTCGACGCCCGAGGACGTTGATCTGCCGCCGCTGACTGGCCGTTTGTCGCCACCCGGCTGTCGCTATCTGCCGGCCGCTGTCAGGTTCAGCAAGCAGACAGTTTCGAGCTGTTAAAACACGTCTTACGCCTGGCAGGAGCCGGGTGGTTGCAGGGGGCGTTGTCAGCAGTTCAAACGTCGGCGTCAAGCGCCGGGGAGGCAGCATGTTGTTACGTTACACGGCTCTGGTGGCGGTGGTCGTAGTGGCCTCCGGGTGTGTGCAGGAACGGGTGGTGCATGAGCGGCGGGTGGTCGAACGCGCGGCGCCGGTGGAATACGCCGAGGTGGTTGCGCCGCAGCCACCGCCGGTGCGGGTCATCGAAGTCGAGCCCATGCATCGCCCGGGTTATGTCTGGTCCCGGGCTTACTGGCACTGGGATGGCCGGCAGTATGTGGCGGTCCAGGGTCACTGGGAGCCGTTGCGTCCCGGGTACCATTATGTGCACCCGTTCTGGGAGCGTCGCGGCGATGGCTGGCACCTGCATGCGGGTGGCTGGGCCAGTTGAGCGAAGGCGAACCGGCACACAGGCAAACCTATGAAAACGACCCGAACGGGTCGTTTTTTTTGCGCTCGCAGAACGCTGCATGCCTTGGCGTCAGGAGCGCCACGAACCTTCGGGCAGTTCGACTTCTCGTTGCGCCTGTGCCAGGGCCGCGCGCAGCCCCGGTTTATCCAGCGGGATGCAGTAGGCCGGTTTGGCCCGTTCGAAACGCCAGCTGTCCGCCAGGCCGCCGCCATCGACCGTGTCGAAACCCAGCTCGTCGAGCAATTGCACGACCTGCGCCTTGGCCTGCGGATCGTCGCCGGCAATCGGCAGGGCGCGGCGATCAGGGGCGCCACTGGAGCGGGCGTCGGTCAGCAGGTCCTGGGCGAGGATGGCATTGAACACCTTCACCACCCTGGCGCCTTCGAGGTGTTCGGCGAGCAATTGGCTGGTGGTGGTTTCGAAGCGGTCCAGGGCTTCGATATGGCCGTCGCGGTTTGGGTAATAGTTATTGGCGTCCAGCACCGTCTTGCCGGCCAGCAGGGCCGCGGGGAGGCTACGGTAATGGGCCAGCGGGATGGCCACCAGCACCAGCTCGCCGAACTGTACGGCGTCTTCGACGCTGCCGATGCGGCTGCCGCGAATGCCGCTGGCCACGCTGCTCATGGTCTGCGGGCCGCGGGAGTTGCTGAGCATCGCCTCATGCCCCGCCGCCAGGGCCAGTTGCGCCACGGCGCGCCCGATAAAACCTGCTCCGATAATGCCGATACGCATGTCCATGCTCCGTTGAAAGGGTCGAGCGGCTATGATGATTCGCCACCAGATGGCGATAAATAAGCGCCTGGTACTTGGTCTCGTTACTGGGAGTGTTGAATGATGGATCGTCTGACCAGCATGGAGGCCTTTGTCGCGGCCGCCGAAAGCGGTTCCTACGCTCGTGCGGCGACCCGCCTGGGACTGTCGCCGCAGATGGTCGCCAAGCATGTGGCGGCGCTGGAGCAGCGGCTGGGCGCGCGCCTGCTCAACCGCACCACGCGCCGGCAGAGCCTGACCGAGCTGGGCAGTGCCTACCTCGAGCGCTGCAAGCACATCCTCGGCGAAGCCCAGGCTGCCGATTCCCTGGCGCAGATCATGAACGCCACGCCCCGGGGCAAGTTGCGCATCAGTGCGCCGGTGACCTTCGGCTCCTACAGCCTCATGCCGTTCGTGACGGCGTTTTTGCGCGAGCATCCGCAGGTGGAAATCGACCTGCACCTCACCGATCGCTACATCGACCTGGTGGAGGAGGGCTACGAGGCGGCCTTTCGTATCGGCCCGCTGGCCGATTCCAGCCTGACCGCCAGGCCGCTGGCGCCCTATCGCCTGATCGCCTGCGCGGCACCTGCCTACCTCGCCGCCCGGGGCACGCCACGGGTGCCGGCCGATCTCGAACAGCATGAGTGCCTGGGGTACGCCTACTGGTCGCGGCCGGCGGACAACCAATGGCAGTTCCGCCGCGACGGCCAGGTACATGAGGTTCAGGTGCGCAGCCGCTTGCAGGTCAACGAGAGCAAGGCCCTGCTGTCGGCGGCCGTGGATGGCTTCGGCATCGTCTTGGGGCCGGCGGATTTTCTCGAACCGGCGCGGGCCGCGGGGGAGTTGGTGCAGTTGCTACCCGGCTATGAGGCGCCGAGTCGCGCCATGCATCTGCTGTACCGGCCGGACCGGCAGATGACCGCCAAGCTGCGGCACTTCGTCGATGCGGCGATCGCTCGTTTCGGCGCCTGAGAGCAACGTCGAAAACCGTCGAAGCGCTCTAGACCGAAGCTCTTGAGAACCAAGCTTTTTTGTAACCAATACCGTTCGTCCGACGGATGGGTTTGGCAAGCGCCTGCCCGTCAGTCATTCTGGTGGCCGGGATGTCCTAATGCCACTATCGCTTTCATCCCCGTCGCTCCCCCTCCAGCCTCCCTGCGAATAGGTTGTTTATTGTGATGATCGCGTTGTCCCGGCCCGAGGTCGTGTATGCCCGATAAGGCGATTGCCGAGGAGCGGCGCCTGGCCGCCCTGCATGCCCTAGAGTTGCTGGACACCGCCAGTTGCGAGAATTTCGACCGGATCTGCCGCATGGCGGCCGAGTACTTCAAGGTGCCTACCGCCTTGATCAGCCTGGTGGACCGTGATCGTCAGTGGTTCAAGTCGCGGGTGGGTTTCGATGAGCCGCAGACCCCCATCAGCCAGTCGTTCTGCGCCTTCACGGTGCAAGGCCGCGAAGTGCTGGAGGTGCGCAACGCGGCGCTCGATCCGCGCTTCCAGGACAACCCACTGGTGACCCGAGGCCAGGGCATCCGCTTTTACGCCGGGGCGCCGCTGTTGACCGCGTCCGGTTATGCCATCGGCAGCCTGTGCATCATCGACAAGGTCGAGCAGCAGTTGAGCATCGTCGAACGCCAGCAGTTGCGGGACATGGCGGCGATGGTCATGGAGCAGGTCGAGCAGCGCCAGCGCCAGCGTCGTCGCGACCCGGTCAGCGGCCTGGCCAATCGCGAGCAGTTCCAGAGCGACCTGCGTGACCTGGTCGAGCACCACATCGGCGAACAGCGCGTGCTGGTGCTGATCGATGCCCTGGACATGAAGGTGGCCCACGAACTGACCCTGGCCCTGGGGCTGGCGCCTTTCGAGACCATCATCCGTTTTCTCGCGCTGCGTTTGCAGGAGTACCTGGGGCGGCATGTGCGGGTCTATCACGTGTCGGTCAAGCGCTTCGGCTTCCTGCTGCCGGCGCCGGCCGAGGGGCTCGATAGACTGCTCGATGCGCTGGTCAGTCGCCTGCGTCGCCAGCCGCCCGGGCTGGGGTTTCCCATGATTCCCACGGTCTGCGCCGGAACCGTGGAGTTCGAGATCGATACCCAGTCGGTGGACGATGCCTTGCGCAAGGCCATGTTCGCCCTGGAGCTGGCCATGGCCGGGCGCAGTTTCTGGGCGCATTACGATGCCGGGCGCGATCACGCCCAGCGCCGCGCGTTCAACCTGGCGTCGGACCTCAACGACGCCTTGCGCAGTGGCCAGATCTACCTGATGTTCCAGCCACGCTTCGCCCTGCCCGACGGAGCCCAGGTCAGTGCCGAAGCCTTGCTGCGCTGGGAACATCCGTGGCTGGGGCCGATCTCGCCCGCCGAGTTCATTCCGGTGATGGAGCGCAACGGCCTGATTCATCAGGTGACCCGCTGGGTCATCGATACGGTGTTGAGCAAGTTGCGCACCTGGGGCCTGCCCGAGAGCTGCAAGCTGTCGATCAATCTGTCGCCCAAGGATTTCGAGGACCAGGATATCGCCGAGCTGATCCGCCGCGCCTGTGAGCTGCATGGCATCGACCCACGGCGGCTCGAAGTGGAGATCACCGAGGGCGAGTGGCTGCGTTCCAACCCGAATGTCCTGGCGCAATTGACGCGCATTCGCGAGCTGGGCATGGACGTGGCCATCGATGATTTCGGCACTGGCTACAGCAACTTTGCCTACCTGCACCAGATCCCGGCCAACGTGGTGAAACTCGACAAATCGATGATCACCGACCTTGAGCGCAACACCCAGCACCAGAAGATCACCCGCTCGATCATCAGCCTGGCCCGCGAGCTGGGTTATCGCACCGTGGCCGAGGGCATCGAGAGTTTCAAATGTTTGCAGATGCTCTACACGTTCGGTTGCGATGAAGCCCAGGGTTATTTCCTCGCCAGGCCGATGCTGCAGGAACGCTTCCTGGCCTGGAGCGGGGCGAACCGGTTCCCGTTGCAGCTTTGCGTCTAGGGCAGGCCTGCTGCTCGCCGGCGAGGCTGTGCCTTAGCGGGCCTGGCCGAGGGTCTTGGCCATGGCTTCGCCCGCCAGGGCATGGACTTTGCGGGTCGGGTGCCATTCATCCCAATAGAAATATTCGTCTGGATGGGCGCACGCCGGCTTCACCTCGGGATAGGTCGGCTGGCACGGTCGGTCGAGCTGGGCCAGGCCATGCTCGGCAGGCCGGCGGCGCAGTTGATCGCTGAAGGCGATGTGGTCGAAGTAGGTGATTTTTACATTGAGCTTTTTGCTCTCGGCCACCAGCAGCGACGGCAGTTGCCGTTCAAGTATCCGTTGATAGCGCAGCGCCTGTTCGCTCTGCCCGCTGGCCACCACCGCCGGGGCATGGCGCAGGTCGGTGCTGCCGACCACCAGGAAATGCCTGGCGCCGGCCTTGGCCAGACGACTGACGGCATTCTGGATATGGTCGATGCTGCTGGTGGCCAGTTCGTCGATCGGCTCCTTGTGGCCGAAGTCGGCATGCTCGAAAAAATCGTTGGCGCTGATGAAGATGAAGTACAGCGCGCGAGGGTCGGCCTGGCCTTTGGTGTTGGCCAGGTAGTCGTCGATCTGCCCGCTCACTCCTGTGTCGCGGTACGCAGTCATCCAGGCGTAGTAATTGTTCTGCCCGCTTTTCGCGCCGCCAACGGCGTGGTCGGTGAGGGGCAACCGCAGGCTTTTGGCAAGCACTTCCACGGCGGTCGGGCCGTTGCTCCAGCGGCCTTGCCAATACAGCTCGCCGGGCAGCTGCTGGGCGTCCTTGAACTGCTGGGCGAGCATGTCCCGGGTCAAGCGGTCGCTGGCGCCGTTGTCGGAGTAACTGTCGCCGAAGGCGTAGAGACGATCGAACGACGGGCCGGCCAGGCAGTTGCCGGCGGCCAACGAAAGTGCGAGCAAGGGAGCGAGCAGGATCTGGCGCATGGGCGGTCTCTACGGTGAAAGGCGAGGGCTCATCGTAGAAGTTTCGAGCGTTGCCGATGCGTCGAATGCGACCTGGGCTTAGCCGTACTCGTCCGCGCGTGCCTGTGGGCGACCTGTACGACTAAAGTTTCATCGCGGCGATCGGGCGAGCAGGGCCTCGACCTTTTGCCGGAACGCCTCCAGCGCGGCCTGTTCCTCGGCGCTGTATTGCCTGGCGCTTTCATCCAGCGCGCAGACGGTGCCGAACACCTCACCATCGGCATCACGCACCGGGTAACCCAGGTAGTTGCTCAGGCCGAATTCGACCTCGTCCTCGTTGCCTGCCCACTCGGCTTCCAGGCGCGAATCCTTGACGTACAGCGGCTGGCCGCTGTCCACCACGCGCTCGCAATACAGCGCCTGGCCGTTGTGCGCGAGGCTGCTTTTCTGGCCCTGGGCACCAATCGGATAAGTATCCTCATGCCGCCCGCCCGAGGCTTCGACCTGCATGTGCTGGGGCAGCGAACGCATGATCAGGATCGAGCTGACGCCCAGTTGCCTGGCCAGGGCGTCGATATCGGCCTGCAGCGAGTCGAACAACGGAGAAGACTTGGCCACCTGGGCCTCCTGTCTGTTTAACCTGGGGAGGGCCGACTATAACGGGGCGGGTGGGGCAACTTTAAATACCGAATGGGTCCTTGCTTATATTCGTTTGCAGTTCGTTGCCGAGGCAGCGCAGGGGGACAAAAGAATCGGCCACGCCGGGCCGATTCTTCTTTTGCGCGAGCGCTAGCCGGTCCAGCGTTGAGCGGCCACCAACAGCCTTATTGGCTATTCACGTGCTTCGGTCAGGGCGGCGTGTTCAGTCTTGCTGCAAAACCTTCAGTGCAGCCGAAGCGAGAAACCCCGAGCGGCTCTTGGCTTCCGGGTGATGTAGCACGTATTCGTCGATGCGGTTCAGCAAGTAGCCGGGCAGGGTGATGTTGAGCTTCTGCGCCTTGCCCAGGTACTTGGTGACATCGATGTCGATCAGCGCCCAGGTGCAGCCTGCGTACTGAGGGTTGGCTGCGTGCAGGGTGACCTTGTTGGCGTGCGGGATGGGGGCACCGTCTTCGGCGAGAATCTCGAAGTGCCCTTCGATGGCTTCGCGGGCCATGGCCATGGCGTCGTCGAGGTCGTCACCGGCCGAGAAGCAGCCAGGAATGTCGGGGACTTCCACCCCCCAGGCGTGTTCGTCATCGCCCATTGAAATTGCAATCGGGTAAAGCATGTGCGGAACCTCCAGGGCGCGGTGAATCACCTTCACATGAGCAGCGCCTGTTTCAGAATGCTGATGGCGGTTTTTCTCAGCAGGTCCTTTTTGGGATGTGGCACTGTCACCAGCCCCGGTTTACTGGGATGCCTGAAATGATGGTGACTGCCTCTGACCCTGACCAGATACCAACCGTCTGCGACGATTTGGCCGATCAAATACCGACTGTTCACATCACCTCCTTGTGATGCTGGTGGTTACTATACCTACCAAAAAAATGTGTTCAATACCTGGCCCGCCCGACGGTCGTTGGCAGGGGAACTCCGCAGGCTGAAGTGTAGAAAGAGCGAGTTTGGAACGCGGCGGATAAAAGCGCTGGCTGTGTTGCAGGATCCTTCTCGAACCGCGATATCTGCCGAAGTACTGGCCAAGCTGATTGCGTTGAGGACCGACAGGAGTACTCGATGGTCATCTTTGAAGATGAGCGAACCCGGCCGAGGCGTTGGAGGACAGCACGGGGCTATTCGGGGTTATTGCCATTTCCGCGCTCGTTTATCGTGGCCGCAGCTTAATAAAGCGCCCATAAAAAAACCGGTCACTCGAGGACCGGTTTTTTTGTTTCTGCATCCCGCGTCGGCAGGGCCTGACGCTGGACTCGAATGAAGTGGAGCGGGTGAAGGGAATCGAACCCTCGTTATCAGCTTGGGAAGCTGGAGTAATGCCATTATACGACACCCGCTCGGAGCGGCTGACTTTGTACCAGAAGTGCGCGCGGATTTGAAGTTTTTCTTTGCCGGACCTGTGTTTGCGAAGCGGCGGGAAATGCACGCAGGCACGCTTCTACGCCGTCATTGCGGCGACGGGGCGAAGACCGGCTTGCGGTCTATCGCGGGCAAGCTCGCTCCAGGGGCAGGGGACGAGTTGCTCGCGATGACGCCACTTCAGATAGCCAGGGCATGGTGGTCCTGCAGGTAGTGATAACGCGGACGACTGGTGTGCTGGGTCGGTTTGAGGAACCCCATCAGCGCGTTACGGCTGTCCCGGCAGGCGGCCTTGTGTTCCATGTCGAGGAAGTGCCCGGCGGCCTGGATGGTGCTGAACGTCGAGTGTCGGACATGGTTGCCGAACAGCCGGGCGTCATTGGCGGCGGTGTATTCGTCCCATTCACCGTTCATGAACAGCACCGGTACCTCGATGTTCTTCGCCGCTTTCAAGTAGCACTGGCGGTCGCTGTTGAGGACATGGCTGATGTGAAAGTGCATCTGCCCGTATTCATGCTCGGCCAGGGTGCTGACGTGGCGATAGTTGAAACGCTTGAACAGCGACGGCAGGTGCTTGCCGATGGTCTCGTTGACCAGGTGTCCGACACGGTCTCGGTCCAGGCTACCGAGGTAATCGACACCGCGTTCGAGGTAGTCGCGCATCGGCTCGTTGATCACTGGCGAGAACGAGCTGATCACCGCCTTTTCAATGCGCCGCGGGCGTTGTGCCAGGGCGAGCAGCGTCGGCGCGCCACCCCAGGAGAACGACATCACGTGCTCGGCGGCGAAGTGGTCGATCAGCTCCAGCAGGATCAGCCCCTCGACTTCCTTGGTGAGCATTTTCTCGTGCCTGTTGTGGGCTTTCGAACGACCGGCATAGGGCTGGTCGTAGAGCACCACATTGAATTGCGGATGCAGGTTCTTCACGGTCTGCGCAAAAGACGCGGTGGTGGCCATTGAGCCGTTGACCAGAATGATGGTCTTTTCTGCGGCATCTGCGCGATAGAACTCCGTGTAAACCCGATACTGACCTTGTATATCCAGCACAGCGATTTCTGGCCTCATGTCATAAGACTCCTGGCAAGCGGGTATGCGCGCAACCGAGGGTGCACGAGATTTGTGACAGGTAGGCATACGCCTGGAATTTTTTAGCCCATGTCGATCCGCACAGATGGTCGACGGGTGTTGTTATAGGCGGGCAATTTGCCGGACAACAGGAATGAGCACAGGCGGCTCGGACGGCAAAGGATTTCTTAGAAGTATGTTCGTGACTAATCGGTCACATTTCGGCCGACGGACTGATTCAAGCAGGGAGAACGCCGTCTCGCAAGTGCCGTTGGTAAATTGTTCGACAACTTCGGCTGAATGGTCATGGCATCGTTGATGGCTTACAGCGGCTACGGAAATTGTAGGCGCTCAGACCAGGCGGATTTCTTCATCGGTCAGCAGCCGGTACTCGCCGGGCGCCAGGTTTTCGTCGAGGGCCAGCGGTCCCATGCGCTCGCGGTGCAGGCGCAAGACCTTGTTGTCGAAATGGCCGAACATGCGTTTGACCTGGTGGTAGCGGCCTTCAACGATGCTCAGCCGCGCACATCGGGGGCCGAGGATCTGCAGCTCGGCGGGCAGGGTGGTGAGGTCCTCGAAAGCGAAGTGCAGGCCCCGGGCGAAGGTCTCGGCGTACTCCGGGCCTATGTCCTGTTCGGTCTCGACGTAGTAGCGCTTCGGCAGTTTGGTCTGCGGCTGGGTCAGGCGCCGCGACCAGTTGCCATCGTTGGTGAGGATCAGCAAACCGGTGGTGTTGTAGTCCAGGCGACCGGCGATGTGCAGCTCGTGCTTGTCCGGTTCGTCCAGCAGGTCGAGCACGGTGCGGTGTTCGGGATCGCGGGTGGCGCTGACGCAGCCCATGGGTTTGTGCAGCATGAAATAGCGCGGCGGCTTGCCGGCCTGCAGCACTTCGTCGTCGAGCTCGACCCGGCTGAACTCGCGCACCTCGGCATGGGGATCGCTGACCACCTGGCCGTCGATACGGATGCGCTTTGCCACCAGCAGCAGGCGCACCTGCTGGCGGTTGAAGCGGGGCAGGTTACTGAGGAAACGGTCAACGCGCATGGCTATCGGCAGGCTGGCAAAAGGCTGCGCATCTTACGGGATCGGCCGGGCGGCCGCTTGCAGTTGCGCATCGACCCGGGCACAGCGCGGGCATAGGCAGGCGCGATCGCGCAGCTCCGGCGGCAGGGCTTCGAGCACCGCCGGGTCGATGCTCACGCTGTAGCACCAGCAGGCCTGGTCGGCGGTACGCGGGTCGGCCAGGCTGCAGTCGTTGCGGGCGCCGCAGGCCGGGCAGAGGCTGGGGCTGTTCAGGGTCGGTTCATTCATAACGGGAGTGAGGCATTTCCACGCAGGTTCGGTTACGGCCGGTCTGCTTGGCACGGTACATCGCATGGTCGGCGCGCGATAGCAGGCTGTGCAGGGTATCGTCCGCCTGCAGCGTGGTCACGCCGATGCTGACGGTCAGCCGCATATTCTTGCCCTCGTAGGCGTAGCGCTGTTGCTCGATCAGCAGGCGGATTTTCTCGGCGATCTTCAGCGCCGTGGCGCTGTCGGTGTCCTTGAGCAGCACGATGAACTCTTCGCCGCCCCAACGGCAAACGATATCGGACTGGCGCAGGCAGCTTGCCAGGTGCCGGGCGAAGCCGCTCAACACCTGGTCGCCGGCGAGGTGGCCGTAGGTGTCGTTGAGGCGTTTGAAGTGGTCCAGGTCGAGCAGCAGGGCGGCCAGCGGCTTGGGCTCACGCTGGGCTTCGAGCATGGCCTGGGCGGCCAGCAAGTCGAAGCCGCGGCGGTTGGGCAGGCCGGTGAGGCTGTCGAGGGTGGCCTGGGTTTCGATCTTGCGCTGGAAACGTCTGACCACGCGGTTGAGCAGGGTCAGCACGATCAGGGTGATCGCCAGGCAGATCAGCAGGTTGAGGTACAGCGAGCGGCGGATATCGCCCAGGGCGCTGTCCTCGCGCTTGTCGACGAACAGGTACCAGTTCAGCTCGGGAATGAACCGCACATTGAGGAAGTGCCGCTGGTCTGGGGCGCTGTACTCGTAGTTGCCGCTGTGGGGCTTGGGCAGCCTGGCCTGCAGGTCGCGCAGGTTTTCCAGTTCGAACAGCAACTGTCCGGCCCGAGCGCCCTGCGGGCCGCCTTCGGCCCCGGTGAGGACGATCCGGCCCTGGGTATCGACGAAATACACGCTGCGCTGATAACGCTGCTGGTAGCGGTCGATCAGCTTGATCACTGCATCGACCTTGAGGCCGACACCGGCGGCGCCGATGAAGTTGTCCTGGTAGTCGTAGACCTTGTAGTTGATGAAAAACGTCAGGTTGTTCTGGTTGGCCTGGTCCGGATCGACGTTGATTTCATACGGGGTGGCCATGTCGCGGACCCGGAAATACCAGGCGTCGCGGGGGGTATCAGGAGCGATTTTCTTCAGCACGCCCTTGGCGTGGTAGTAGGTCAGGCTGCTGTTGGAGACGAAGAAGGCGGTGTAGGTGCCGTAGTGGGTCATCACCTCATTGAGGTAGCGGGTCATCTGCTCGGGATCGCGTTCGCCAGCCATCACCCAGTCGCGCATGAAGGTGTCGCGGGACATCATCGAAGAAATCAGGATCGGTCGTACCAGGTCTTTCTGGATCTCCGAATACACGGTGTCGGAGGTCAGCGGCAGCTCGGTGTTGACGATGTTGTCGCGGATCGAGGTTCGCGAGGCGTAATAGCTGAGCAAGGACGTGGCCATAAAACCGCCGCCCAGCAGCGCGATGAGCGTGATGATCAGCCAGCGTTGCGAATACAGCGGGGAGCTAAGCGGCATGGGCGACTCCGTGGCAGTGACCCGATGCAAGCATTCTAGTGGCCGCGCCGACGGGTAGCTGCGCCATTTGATCGCTCGCCAGCAATGGCACACAGCCCGCGAAAACCGGGCGTTTTCGGATCCAAAATCCTTGCCTGGCGACTTGTATCAAGGTGTAACCGAAATTGCACCAGACCCGGTTTTCGCGGTCAGATATTCCGTCAGCCAGAACATCCTTGGCTGCCGCCGGCCAGCGTCGCTGGCATGGCCCATCAGCGGTCCAGGAGGCCGCCATGTATCGTCGAATTCTTCTCACTGCGTTCCTGGGTTTGGCTCTTTCTGCCTGCGTTCCCTATTACGACTACGACGGAGGTTCCACTTACTACCGCTCTGAGGTCTATACGACGCCGGCGCCGGTCTACTACGGCGGTTCCTATTATTCTTCCGGTCGCGGCTATTACGCGCCGCGTTATTACCAACCAGCGCCACGGTACTACCAGCCCCGGTATTACCAACCGGCACCGCGTTACTACCAGTCGGCGCCGCGGGCCGTTTATCGCGCCTACCCGAACCGTGGCTGGGATGGCCACCGCCAGGGCTGGAACAACGACTATCGGCGCCATGACGGCCGCCGTGACTTTGACGGCCGGCGGGGTGGTCGAGACTGGAGCGATCGCGGTCGCGACGATCACCGCCGTGACCGCCATCACAACCGCTGATCTGCCTATAACAAACAAGCGGCGCCTGGAGCGCCGCTTTTTCATGGCTGGTTTTCAGAAATCCGACAGATCCGCCAAGGGGTGACGGCCTTCCCAGGCCTTGTGGAAATGCGCCTCGACCACGGCGTCGGGGATGCTGTTGATGTCCGGCCAGTGCCAGCGGGGCTTGTGGTCCTTGTCGATCAGGCGCGCCCGCACCCCTTCGCTGAATTCGGGATGCCGGCAGCAGTTCAGGCTCAGGGTGTATTCCATCTGGAACACCTGGGCCAGGGACAGGTGCCGGGCCTGCTGGATCTGTTCCCAGACCAGACAGGCGGTCAGCGGGCAGCCTTCGCTGAGGGTTTTCGCCGCCCGCGCCAGCAGGGCATCGGAGTGATTGTGCAACTGGCTGATGGCTCGCCAGGCACAGCGTACATCGCTGACGTCCAGCCACTCGTCGATCTGCTGGCGCCGTGGTAGCCACTGGGCTGCGGGCATTTGTTCGACGGCCTCCTGTTGCAGGGCCTTGAGCAGACTGTTGAGCTGCATCGGCGTCTGTTCCTGCCAGTTGAGCTGTAGCAGCCCGTCGATCAGCGCTTCTTGCTGGTCGTCTCGCAGGAAGCGGTCGGCCAGGTCCAGGTCGATGGCGTCGCGGCCGTTGATGTGCGCGCCGGTCAGGCCGAGGAACAGCCCGAGCTTGCCTGGCAGGCGCGAGAGGAACCAACTGGCGCCGACATCCGGGTATAGGCCGATGCTGATTTCCGGCATCGCCAGGCGGCTGCTCGGTGTGACGATACGAATGCTGGCGCCTTGCAGCAGGCCCATGCCGCCACCGAGCACATAGCCGTGGCCCCAGCAGATCAGCGGTTTCGGGTAGGTGTGCAGGCGGTAGTCGAGACGGTATTCCGCGGCGAAGAACTGCGCGGCCAGCGGCGGTACTTCGCCGGGGTGGGCCAGGCAGGCCTGGACCAGGCTGCGCACTTCGCCGCCGGCGCAAAAGGCCTTGGCGCCGTTGCCGCGCAACAGCACACAGACCACTTGCGGGTCCTTGGCCCAGGCTTCCAGGCGGTCGCTCAACAGATGGATCATTGGCAGGGACAAGGCGTTGAGGGAGTGTTCGGCATCCAGGCTGGCAATTGCGATGCGCGCGCCGTCGGTGCCGGTGAGTTCTTCGAAGTGCAGATTCATCGTGACCTCGATCGGGAATTTGAGCGTTCAGTATGATCGCTATAGGCGAAAGTGGCGGTTCTGCGTCAGATCAATTGACAAGCGTGGTGGGCTTTCCTAGGGTGCGCCCATTGATTTTACCGGGTGCAACCATGACCGATGACGACCGTATCAAACTCGAACCCAGCTGGAAGCAGGCGCTGCGTGCCGAATTCGACCAGCCTTATATGGCGGAGTTGCGCGAGTTCCTGCGTCAGGAACATGCCGCTGGCAAGGAGATCTACCCGCCGGGCCCGCTGATTTTCAATGCGCTGAATTCGACCCCGCTGGACAAGGTCAAGGTGGTGATCCTCGGCCAGGATCCTTACCACGGCCCGGGCCAGGCCCACGGCCTGTGCTTCTCGGTGCAGCCGGGCGTACCGGCGCCGCCGTCCCTGGTGAATATCTATAAAGAGCTCAAGCGCGACCTGAACATCGACATGCCCAACCACGGCTACCTGCAGAGCTGGGCCGACCAGGGCGTGCTGATGCTCAACACCACCATGACCGTGCAACGGGCCAACGCCGCTTCTCACGCGGGCAGGGGCTGGCAGCACTTCACCGACCGGATCATCGAAGTGGTGAGCGAGCACCAGCCGCACCTGGTGTTCCTGCTGTGGGGGGCCCATGCCCAGAGCAAGCAGAAGCTGATCGATGCCACCAAGCACCTGGTGCTGACCTCGGTGCACCCGTCGCCCCTGTCGGCCTACCGCGGCTTTATCGGTTGCGGGCATTTCAGCCGGACCAACAAGTACCTCGAGCAGAATGGCGAGACGCCGATCGAATGGCGGTTGCCGGCGGTTTGATGGGGGGGTGAAGGCCGTCATCGCGGGCAAGCCTCGCTCCTACAGAATCAACGCAAAACCCTGTAGCCGCTGCCGCAGGCTGCGATAGGTCCGAAGGACCTCGGCGACGCTGAACATCGCGCCCCCTTCGGGGTCGATCGCAGCCTGCGGCAGCGGCTACAGGGGACCGGCTTCAGTCCGGTTTCTTGTCCCAATGCCGGAACAGCGGCTCGGCCAGAAACAGCACGAACAGCAAGCGCATCACCTGCATCGCCGTCACCAGCGGCACCGACAGTTGCAGGGTCTCGGCCGTCAGGCTCATTTCCGCGATGCCGCCGGGCATCATGCCCAACGTCAGCGAACGCAAGTCCAGATGAGTCAAGGCGCTCAGGGCCACGGCCGCGAGGCTGGCGATCAGCATGGTCAGCGCCGTGCCGATCAGGGTGCGGCCCATGAATGAGGGCGCGCGACGGAAGAACTGGCGATTGAAGTGACAACCCAGGCCGCTGCCGATCAGCCACTGGCCAATCTGGCTGCCGCCGTCCGGCAGGCCGATATGCAGGTCCCAGCCGATACTGACCGCGGCGCTGACCAGCAGCGGCCCGAACAACCAGGGGTTGGGCTGGCGCAGGCGTTGCCAGAGCCAGGCGAGCAGGGCGCCCGCCGGAAACAATATGGCCAGCCAGCGCCAATCGACGCTGGCCGGATGCAGTTGGGGCACGCCTTCACCGAGCAGGTACTTGAAGGCCGCCGGTACACACAAGACCACCACCAGCACCCGCAGGCTCTGCCCGGCCGCCACGCGGCTGAGTACCGCGCCGTTGCGCGCGCCGAGGTTGACCATCTCGCCGGAGCCGCCCGGCATGCTGGAGAAGAAGGCGGTGGCCCGGTCCTCACCGGTGCGCCGTAGCAGCCAGACCCCGACCACGCTGGACAGGCTGGTGACCAGGGCACCGAAGAAGATCAGGCCGAAGTGGCTCATGACCTGTTCCATCACCACCGGTGTGAAGTGCAGGCCGATGCCGATCCCCACCACCCATTGCCCGCATTTGCGGCCGCCGGGAATTTCCCCCAATTGCCAGGGCGTCAGGCAGCGCACCAGGATGATCGCCAGCAACGAGCCGACCATCCACGGTAGCGGCCAGCCGATCTGGCTGGCGAGGTAACCGCCGGCCAGACCGACCAGGGGCGTACCCCACCACTGTTTGAAGCTGACCTCAGACATCGGCCACGGCGCGTTGCAGGGCCGAGCGCTTGCGCCAGATGCGGATCATCGGCATCAGCAGCATGATCACGGTCAGCACCCAGACGCCGACGGTGATCGGGCTGGACCAGAGGATTTCCATCGCGCCGTTGGAGATCGACAGTGCGCGACGCAGGTTCTGTTCCATCAACCCGCCGAGGATAAAGCCCAGCAATACTGGCGACAGCGGGAAATCCAGCTTGCGCAGGATGTAGCCGAAGATGCCGATGCCAACCATCAGGAACAGGTCGAAGGTGGTGGCGTGCACCGCGTAGACGCCGATCCCGGTGATGATTGCGATCACCGGCACCAAGGCCCAGTTCGGCACGGCAAGGATGCGGGTGAAGACGCGGATCATCGGAATGTTGAGGATCACCAGCATGATGTTGGCGATGAACAACGAGGCGATCAGGCCCCAGACGATGTCCGGCTGCTGCTGGAACAGCAGCGGACCCGGGGTGATGTTGTACAGCGACAGGGCGCCGATCATCACCGCGGTGGTGCCCGAACCCGGGACGCCAAGGGTCAGCATCGGTACCAGGGCGCCGCAGGCCGAGGCGCCGATCGCGGTTTCCGGTGCCGCCAGGCCGCGCTTGTCGCCCTGGCCGAACTTGCCGCTGGCGCCGGCGATGCGTTTTTCGGTCATGTAGGCCACGGCGCTGGCCAGGGTCGCGCCGGCACCCGGCAAGACGCCCATGATGAAGCCCAGCAGGCCGCAACGGATGTTCACCACGAACACCGACGCCGCTTCCTTGAAGTTGAACATCATGCGCCCGGTGGCTTTCACCGCTTCCTGGCCGCGATGGGTTTTTTCCAGCAGCAACAGGATTTCGCTGATGGAGAACAGGCCCAGTACCAGCACCACGAACTGGATACCGTCGGTGAGGTGGATGTTATCGCCGGTGAAGCGGTACACGCCGCTGTTGGCGTCGATGCCGACCGACGACAGGAACAGCCCGATCAGCGCGGCGATAAAGGTCTTGATCGGACGATCGCCGGCCATGCCGCCGAGGCAGACTATGGCGAACACCATCAGCACGAAGTACTCCGCCGGGCCGAAGGCGATCGCCCATTTCGCCAGCAGCGGGGCGAACATCACCATGCCGCAGGTGGCGATGAAGGCGCCGATGAACGAGCTCCAGGCCGACAGCGACAGAGCCACCCCGGCCAGGCCCTGGCGCGCCATCGGGTAGCCGTCGAGGGTGGTCATCACGGTGGAGGCTTCGCCCGGGATGTTCAGCAGGATCGAACTGATCCGGCCACCGTATTCGCAACCCAGGTAAACCGCCGCCAGCAGGATCAGCGCCGACTCCGGTGGCAGGCCGAGGGCGAAGGCGATCGGGATCAGCAGTGCCACGCCGTTGATCGGGCCCAGGCCCGGGAGCAGGCCGACCACGGTGCCGATCAGGGTGCCGGTCAGGGCGGTGACCAGGTTGTAGGGGCTCAGCGCGACGCCGAAACCCTGGCCCAAATAGCCAAGCGTATCCATATCAGTTCTCCAGAACGTCGAGCAGGCCCAGGGGCAGTGGCACGTCCATCACCCGGTCGAAGAGCACGTACAGACCAATGGCCATCAGCGTGGTGACCACGGCGCTGGGCACCCAGCGACCGCCGTACAGGCGCGCCATCGGAATGCCGATCAGGATGCTGCTGAGAATGAAACCCAGGGGTTCGAACAGACCGGCGAAGATCAGCAGCAGGAGCACACAGATGCTGATTTTGGTCAGGGTTTCACGGTCCAGTGGCGGCTCGTCTTCGCTGTGCTTGATCGGCGCCGGGCGAAACACCATGTACAGCAGCGCCAGGCCCATCAGGCCGAGCATCAGCAGGGGAAAGGCGCGCGGGCCGACCGGTTCGTAGGAAAAGGCGGCCTGGTAGGGCCAGGCCATCAGTGCCAGGCCCAGGCAGACCAGGAGCAGCAGCGAGGCGAAAAGGCGTTGTAAGAGCATGGGAAACTCCTGGGCCCCGCCCCCGAGAAAGGGGCAGGACCGCTAGACAGAGGCGATTACTGGATCAGGCCGAACTCTTTGGCCAGGGTCTTGTAGTCGGCCACCTGTTTCTTCACGTAGGCGTCCAGTTCCGGCCCGGTCATGGCGAACGGGAAGAGTTCGCGCTGGTCGCGCAGCTTGGCGAACTCTTCGGAAGCCAGCAGCTTGTCGAAGGCGTTTTTCCACCAGGCGTAGTCTTCGTCGCTGACCTTCGGCCCGAGGTAGAAGCCGCGCACCACTGGCCAGACGATGTCGTAGCCCTGCTCCTTGGCGGTCGGGATGTCCTTCATTTCCGGCTCGTCCAGGCGCTTGTCGGAGAACACCGCGAGCAGGCGCATGTCGCCGCTCTGGATGTGCGGCATGGAGTCGGAAATGTCGGTACTGCCGACCTGGATGTGCCCGCCCAGCAGCGCGGTGGCGATTTCGCCGCCGCCTTCCAGGGCCACGTAGCGCAGGTCGCGCGGGTTGATCCCGGCGGCCTTGGCGATCAGCGCGGTCTGCATCCAGTCCTGGCTGCCGACGGTGCCGCCGGAGCCGATCACCACCGAACTCGGGTCTTTCTTCAGCGCCTTGACCAGGTCGTCGAGGGTCTTGTACGGCGAGTCGCTCTTCACCGCGATGGCGCCATAGCTGGTGCCGACCGCGGCCAGCCAGCGCACCGCGCTTTCATCGAAGCGGCCGAACTTGCCCTGGGCCAGGTTCAGCAGCGAACCGCTGGACCAGGCCACCAGCGTGCCGGCGTCGGCAGGGCGCTGGGCCACCACCGCGTTGTAGGCCACCGCGCCGACACCGCCGGGCATGTAGGTCACGCGCATCGGCTTGGTCAGCAGCTTTTCGTTGACCAGCGCGCTCTGCGCCAGTTTGCAGGTCAGGTCGAAACCGCCGCCGGGGGAGGCCGGGGCGATGCATTCCGGGCGCTTGGGTTCGGCGCTGGCGGCGGCGAGCAGTTGACCGGCGAACAGCATACAGCCGGCGGCGAGGGCCAATTTACGCAGTGATGGGTTCATGCTTGTCTCCACAGGAGTTGTTGTTGTGTGTTGCATGCCAGGGGCCTTGGCAGGCGTGGCGCCTGCTCAAGGTCGGTCGATTACCAGAGCGCCAGGCTGTAGCTCACCAGCAGGCGCACTTCATCCGCATCGCGGGCCGAATAGTTGGAGCGGTAGGTGGCGTTGCGCAGGCGCACCGCGACGTCCTTGAAGGTGCCGCTTTGCACCACGTACTTGATCTCGGTGTTGCGTTCCCATTCCTTGCCGGTATCGCCGTTTTTCAGGGCGATGTTGTCACCGCTCAGGTAGCGGGTCATGAAGGTCAGGCCGGGATGCCGAGCTTGCCGAAGTCGTAGTCGTAGCGGGCTTGCCAGGAGCGTTCTTTGGCGCCGGCGAAGTCATTGATCTGCACGAAGTTGACCAGGTACGGGTCGGCCCCGTCGAGGTAGGGGAAGGCGCTGTCGCCGGACATGTGCTGGTAGCCGGCGCTGAGTTTATGCCCGTTCAGGGCGTAGCTCACCAGGCCGTTGAGGGATTTGTTGTCGATCTTGCCGCCGCGGGCCTGGCCCTGGTCGTCACTGACGGCGAAGCGCAGGTCCGTGGCGAAGGTGCCCGGGCCCATCGGCTGCGAGGCGAGCAGGCCGAAGAAGTGCTGGTTGTAGACCTCGGCGAGCTGGGCAAAGTGGTAGCTGCCGGTGATCTTGTCGGTGAACTTGTAGTCCAGGCCGCCGAAGTCGAAGTGCTTGCCGGCGACGGTGCCGGCGAAGCGGCTGTTCTTGTTGTTGAGGGCGATGTCTTCGAAGTCGGTGCTGTCGCGATCCTTGGCTTTCTCCAGGCGGCCGCCGGTGAAGGTCAGGTTCTTGATTTCCCTGGAGGTCAGCAGGCCGCCCTCGAAGGTCTGCGGCAGGATGCGCCCGTCGTTGGGCTTGATGGTCGGCAGTTCCGGGATCAGGCTGCCGATCTTCAGTTCTGTGGCGGAGACTTTCACTTTGCCGGTCAGGCCGACCTTGGAGTACTCGTCGGCGGCGCGCCCGTCGTCGTGGGTCGGCAGCAGGCCGGTGCCGGTGCGGTCGGGGCTGGAGTCGAGCTTGATGCCGAGCATGCCCAGCGCGTCGACGCCAAAGCCCACGGTGCCGTCGGTGTAGCCCGATTGCAGGTTGAGCATGAAGCCCTGGGCCCATTCGTCGCGCTTGGATTGCTGGGCACTGGTACCGCTGCGGAAATCGCGGTTGAAGTACATGTTGCGGGTTTCGAGGGTGGCGCTGCTGTCTTCGAAGAAGGCGGCCTGGCTGATCGGTGAGAAACCGGCAAGGGCGGCGGCGCTGGCGAGGGCGGTGTGGCTGAGACGGGAAAAACGAACAGGCTGGCAAGCCTGAGGCTGCATGGACAGCATCGTGTTGTACTCCGTTATTGTTCTTATTGGCGAAAACGCTTCGAGGCGTTTTTCGGGATGCCACCGGGGGTAGCCACGGAAGTCGAAACAATCCGTGACAGGACTCTAAAGGGCCAACCTTTCGCTAACCTTTCAGCAGGCTTTCACGGTTTTCGGGCTTCACAGCAGCGGTCCCGGCTGTAAACTCCGCGGCAATAAAAAGTGCCGTCGATCCCCTGAACGAGGTAGGAAATCCATGCGTGTGCTTCTCGTCGAAGACCACCTGCAGCTGGCTGAAAGTGTCGCCCAGGCGCTCAAGAGCACGGGTTTGACCGTGGATGTGCTGCACGACGGAGTCGCCGCGGACCTGGCCCTGGGCAGCGAGGATTACGCCATGGCGATCCTTGATGTGGGTCTGCCGCGCATGGATGGTTTCGAAGTGCTGGCGCGCCTGCGTGCCCGGGGCAAGAACCTGCCGGTGCTGATGCTGACCGCGCGCAGCGATGTCAAGGACCGGGTCCACGGCCTCAACCTGGGGGCGGACGACTACCTGGCCAAGCCCTTCGAACTGACCGAGCTGGAAGCACGGGTCAAGGCCCTGCTGCGGCGCAGCGTGCTCGGCGGTGAGCGGGTGCAGCGCTGCGGGGTGCTGGCCTACGACCTCGATACCCGGCGCTTTACCCTGGGTGAAGAGCTGCTGACCCTGACCTCCCGCGAGCAGGCGGTACTCGAGGCGCTGATCGCCCGGCCGGGTCGGGTCATGAGCAAGGAGCAACTGGCGTCCCAGGTGTTCGGCCTGGATGAAGAGGCCAGCCCGGACGCCATCGAAATCTATGTCCATCGCTTGCGCAAGAAACTCGACGGCCAGCCGGTGGCCATCGTCACCTTCCGCGGGCTTGGCTACCTGCTGGAAAGCCGCGATGCATAGGCCCAGCAGCCTGCGCTGGCGCCTGCTGTGGAACCTGGCGCTGCTGCTGGTGGTGCTGATGCTGGCCAGCGGCCTGAGTGCCTACTGGAACGGCCGCGAGGCGGCGGACACGGCTTACGATCGGACTTTGCTGGCCTCGGCCCGGACCATCGCTGCCGGTTTGTCCCAGCGTGACGGTGGCCTGAGCGCCAATGTGCCCTATGTCGCCCTCGATACCTTCGCCTACGACAGTGCCGGGCGGATCTATTACCAGGTCAACGATATCCATCAGAAGCTGATTTCTGGTTACGAAAACCTGCCCGGTCCGCCGCCGGGCACGCCGCGCACCGACGATTATCCGGCGCTGGCGCGGTTCTACGATGCTACTTACCAAGGGCAGAACGTCCGCGTGGTGAGCCTGCTCAAGGCGGTCAGCGAGCCGAACATGAACGGCATGGCGGAGATTCGCGTGGCGGAGACCGACGAGGCGCGGGTCCGCATGGCGCGCAGCCTGATGGCCGATACCCTGTTGCGCCTGGGCATGCTGGCCATCGGTGCGTTGTTGCTGGTGTGGTTCGCGGTCAGCGCCGCGTTGCGTCCGCTGGAGCGTTTGCGCAGCGCGGTGGAGGAGCGCCAGCCCGACGACTTGCGGCCTTTACCGCTGGTCGAGGTGCAACGCGAGTTGTGGCCCTTGGTGCGGGCGCTCAATCACTTCACCGAGCGACTGCGTGGCCAGTTCGAGCGTCAGGCGCAGTTCATCGCCGACGCCGCCCATGAATTACGCACCCCCCTGGCGGCGCTGAAGGCGCGCCTGGAATTGGGGCTGCGGGCCTCGGAGCCCGAGACCTGGCGCAATACCCTGGAAAGCGCCGCTCAGGGCACCGATCGCCTGACCCATCTGGCCAATCAACTGTTGTCCCTGGCGCGGATCGAAAACGGCGCCCGGGCGATTGCCGAGGGCGGCGCGCAATTGCTCGATCTCAGCCAGTTGGCCCGCGAGTTGGGCATGGCCATGGCGCCCTTGGCCCACGCCCGGGGTATCGCCCTGGCCCTGGAAGCCGACGAGCCGGTGTGGCTGCGCGGTGAACCAACCCTCTTGAACGAACTGCTGAGCAACCTGGTGGACAATGCCCTGGCCCACACCAAGCCGGGTGGAAACGTGATCCTGCGGGTCAGCGCGCCGGCGGTGCTGGAGGTGGAGGACGACGGCCCGGGGATTCCCCTGGAGGACCGCGACCGGGTATTCGAGCGCTTCTACCGACGCAACCCCATGTCGCCGGTTCCGGCCTGGGCCTGGCGATCGTCGGCGAAATCTGTCGTGCCCATCTGGCGCAGATCAGCCTGCACGATGGCGCGCAGGCGGGTCTGAAGGTGCGGGTGAGTTTTAACGCGGGCTAGAGGCTGTGGTGCAGGTTCAGTAGAGCATTGATTCAATAGAACATTGACTGCGACTCGGCCAGATCGCTGCACATTGCCTTGTTCTCGGGGTCGATCCCGAGTTTTTTGAAGGCTGGCACGCTGAGGATATCGATCTTCGCCAGTGGGTGGTCGGTGTCTTTGTGGCAATAGAGGCTGGCGATCTGCACCAGGTCGACGTAGTCCAGGCGCGCGGACTGGCGCTGGAAGTCCAGGTACTGCCCCGGCAGCTTGGCCAGCTGTTCCGGAAACTCCCAGACCTGCAGCAGCTTGTCGCCCAGCAACGGATGGATGTGCTCGATCACGTGGTTGAGGCTGACCGGGTCGGACAGCAGCTCATAGTGATCTTCCGCATAGGTCAGGATCGGCAGCACGCCGATCTGGTGCACCAGCCCGCCGAGGGCGGCCTGGTCGGGCTTCAACTGGGTATGGCTGCGGCACAGGGCATAACTGACTCCGGCCACTTCCAGGCTTTTGCGCCAGACGTCATGCATCTTTTGCGCGATCACCTCCGAGCGGGCATGGAAAATCTGCTCCATGACCAGGCCGATGGCCAGGTTGCTGCTGTAGTTCACGCCCAGCCGGGTAATCGCGGTGTGCAGGTCGGTGACTTCCTGGGTGGCGCGCAGCAGGGGGCTGTTGACCACTTTGATCAGGCGCGCCGACAGCGCCGTATCACGGCCAATCACTTTGCTCAGGGTACTGACGCTGATTTCCGGATCTTCAGCGGCCCGACGAATCTGCAGGGCCACTTCCGGTAGCGTTGGCAGAACCAGGTCATCGTTGTCGATGGCCTCAACCAAATCCTGTTGGACCTTTTCCGCCAGCTCACTCATTTCTGTTCTCTAGGGGTATTGCAGGAAGTTGCGGCAATCAGCGCTGGATTTCTCGATCGCGATCCAGCTGGTAAGGCAGGTCCAGCAGGTGCAGCCCGGGACCTTCGAGCGCGCCAAGATGGAGATTGCCATCCTCTGCAGCTTCGGCTTGCAGTACGGCCAGGAGTTCAATGTTTTGTTCGGCACGCGCGGCAATCACCACCTCACCGATGGCGCTGCCGTGGGTCGGGGAGAACAGCGGAGTGCCGGGTTCCGGCAATTCTTCGGCGTTCAAGGCCAGGCGGTAGAGGCGGCGCTTGAGTTTGCCCAGGTACTGCATGCGCGCGACGATTTCCTGGCCGGTATAGCAGCCTTTCTTGAAACTGACGCCGCCGATGGCCTGCAGATTGAGCATCTGCGGGATAAACAGCTCACGAGTGGCCGGCATGACCTGGCCGATGCCGGCGCGGATCTGGCCCAGCAACCATTGATTGAGGTCGCCTTCGGGCAGTTGCGCGGCCAGCTGTTCGCGCAGGACCTCAGCTTTATCTGCGGGGGCCCAGAGCTCGGTCCGGTCCGCTGAAACACGAATGGCGATCAGGCCGTCGTTGCGGGCGACCGCGCCGTCTTCCGGCGGCAGTTCCAGCCCGAGACCGGCCAGCAGGGTATCGGCGTTGCCCAGGCCGAAGCGCGCCCACAGGGCACTTTCATCGCTGAGCTTGGCCTTGGAAAACACGGCGTATTTTTTCAGGTCCGCCAGTTGCGGCTCCAGCAACTCGGTGGCCATGGCCAGCAGGCAGCCATCGCCTTCGAGCAGGATGCGAAAGCTCGATTGCATGCGGCCTTTCTGGGTGCAACGGGCGCCCAGGCTGGATTGGCTATCACTGAGGTAATTGAGATTGCAGGTCAGCTGGCCCTGAAGGAACTTGCTGGCATCGGGGCCGCGGACGGCGAGAACGCCCTCGTGGGACAGGGAGCAGAAAAAAGCGGAATCAGCCATGGGTCATCGCAGGGTAAAAAGTCTGGCGAACATCATAAGGGGGCGCCCTTGAAATGGGTAGTTCACAAAGGATGGGTGGTGACCGACCAAAGCCGACTGTTCTGGTGTCCGTCGGGCTGTATACTTGCGCTCTATTTGAGGAGCGCTCCATGGTCGAAGATGTTGAATTGAACCGCCTCTACTGGCACAGCCGCCGCGGCATGCTGGAACTGGACGTGTTGCTGGTGCCGTTCGTGAAAGAAGTCTATCCGCATCTGAACGATGTTGATCGTGCCTGCTACGTCAGGCTGCTCGAATGCGAAGATCAGGACATGTTCGGCTGGTTCATGGAGCGCTCCGAATCCGAAGATCCCGAGCTGCAACGCATGGTCCGCATGATCCTGGATCGTGTCCAACCCAAGTAACGCCTTCGAATGCCGCTGGCAGCCTTCCAGGCAATTGCTGGCGGCCTATCTCTTGGCCCAGCTGTTCGCGCTGGGCGCCTTGCTGATGCTCGATATTCCACTTTGGGCCCGTCTGCTCGGGGTTCTGCTGTGCCTGGGCCACGGAGTCTGGGCGTTGCCGCGGCGGATTTTGCTGAATCATCCCTCGGCCTTCAGCGGTCTGCGTCGTAATGCCGATGGCTGGCAGTTGTGGTGCGCCGGGCAGGGCTGGCGGCCGGTGCAACTGCAGCCTGACAGCCTGGCGCTGCCGCTGCTGGTGGTGTTGCGTTTTCGCCTGCCGGGCGAGCGCTGGGTGAGGTCGGTCTGTGTGCCACGGGACGCGCAGGCGGCCGATGTGCATCGGCGCCTGCGCGTGCGGCTCAAGTTCAGTCGCCGTAGGTGGGCGGCACCAGAATAGTGTCCAGTGCCTCGGGCAGCAGGTTCGGGTAATCGAGGGTGTAGTGCAGGCCCCGGCTTTCCTTGCGCTCCATGGCTGAACGAATCATCAGCTCGGCGACCTGGGCCAGGTTGCGCAACTCGATCAGGTCGCGGCTGACCTTGTAGTTGCTGTAGAACTCATCGATTTCGTCCAGCAGCAGACGGACCCGGTGCTGAGCCCGTTGCAGGCGCTTGTTGGTGCGTACGATGCCGACATAGTCCCACATGAATCGCCGCAGTTCGTCCCAGTTGTGCGCAATGATCACGTCTTCGTCGGAGTCGGTGACCTGGCTAGCGTCCCAGACGGGCAGGGCGATCGGAATGGCGATCTGCGGCAGTTGTTCGAGAATGTCGGCTGCCGCGGAACGGGCATAGACGAAGCATTCCAGCAGTGAGTTGCTGGCCATGCGGTTGGCACCGTGCAGGCCGGTAAAACTGGTTTCGCCAATGGCATACAGGCCCGGAACGTCGGTGCGGCCCTGCTGGTCGACCATCACCCCGCCGCAGGTGTAATGCGCGGCTGGTACCACCGGGATCGGCTGTTTGGTGATATCGATGGAGAATTCCAGGCAGCGCTCGTACACGGTCGGGAAGTGGCTTTTGATAAAGGCTTCCGGTTTGTGGCTGATGTCCAGGTACACGCAATCGATACCCAGGCGCTTCATTTCATGGTCGATGGCCCGGGCGACGATATCCCGTGGTGCCAGTTCGGCACGCGGGTCGAAACGCGGCATGAAGCGTTCGCCGTTGGGCAGCTTCAGGTGCGCGCCCTCGCCGCGCAGAGCTTCGGTGATCAGGAAACTCTTGGCCTGCGGATGGTAGAGGCAGGTCGGGTGGAACTGGTTGAACTCCAGGTTGGCCACCCGGCAGCCCGAACGCCAGGCCATGGCGATGCCATCGCCACAGGCTCCATCGGGGTTGCTGGTATAGAGGTAGACCTTGGCGGCACCGCCGGAAGCGAGGATGACAAAACGCGCACCGTAGGTATCGACCTCGCCAGTGGCGCGGTTGAGTACGTAAGCGCCGAGGCAGCGATCGCCTTCCAGTCCCAGGCGCTTTTCGGTAATCAGATCGACGGCGACCCGCTGTTCCAGCAGTTCGATATTCGGGCGTTGCCGGGCCTGCTCCAGCAATGTAGTGAAGATGGCCGCGCCGGTGGCATCGGCGGCATGGATGATGCGGCGATGGCTGTGACCGCCTTCGCGGGTCAGGTGAAATTCGAAACCGCCGTCTTCATTGCCCGATTGCTCGTCACGGGTGAAGGGCACGCCCTGATCGATCAGCCACTGGATCGCCTCGCGGCTGTGTTCGACGGTAAACCGCACGGCGTCTTCATGGCACAGGCCGCCGCCGGCATTGAGGGTGTCGTCGACGTGGGATTCGACGGTATCGGTGTCGTCCAGCACTGCCGCGACGCCACCCTGAGCCCAATAGGTCGAGCCATTGGCGAGATCGCCCTTGCTCAATACGGCAATACGCAGATGACCAGGCAAGGTCAGCGCAAGGCTTAAACCGGCAGCGCCGCTGCCTATCACCAGAACATCGTGTTGAAACTGTTGGCTCATTGGAAGATTCCGCTCAAAAGCGACCCGGGTCGGGGTTGGCGCAAGACGCCTGGATCGGCGAGTCAAAGCAGCCATGCAGCCCACTAGTATATAGAGGGGGGGATCGGCACAATAGCGGTGCCTTCGTGGCATTATGAAATTATGAGGGCGAGAAAAGCGGTCTTGCGAGGCAGTGATGGGTGGCTCGATTTTTCAGTCAAATCGGGGAGCTGGCGACTGTATCGAAGATGTAGCAACCTTTTTCTCTTCATGGTTACACAATGTTCGCTCCGTACGGCTATAAAGATTGGGAACTTTTGACACGGCCCCAAACTCAATAGAAGGTTGCCTGATAGAAGGGACAGCGTCGGTTTTATGCAGGACTTGTGTCGTGGTCATGCAGCTCAATTCGACGACAGGATTATTCGCGCAGCCGGCCTTGCCCGCGCTGCGTTTTTCGTGCGTGCCAAATCAGAGCCCGCAGGAAACTTGCTTGGAGGGGGAGAACTTTTGCGAAAAGCCCGAGTCTATGTTTGCAAGCCTGATCGTTTAGTTATGCAAGCCTCCTCCGAGCTTATCGAGGAGTGTTCATGCTAACCCAGGAAGAGGATCAGCAGCTGGTCGAGCGCGTTCAGCGCGGCGACAAGCGAGCTTTCGATCTGCTAGTGCTGAAATACCAGCACAAAATTCTCGGGTTGATCGTGCGTTTTGTGCACGACACCCATGAAGCCCAGGATGTTGCACAAGAAGCCTTTATCAAGGCTTACCGTGCGCTTGGTAATTTCCGCGGTGACAGTGCGTTTTATACGTGGCTGTATCGTATCGCCATCAACACGGCGAAAAACTATCTGGTTTCGCGCGGCCGCCGGCCGCCGGATAGCGATGTCAGTTCCGAGGATGCGGAGTTCTACGATGGCGATCATGGCCTCAAGGATCTCGAATCGCCGGAGCGCGCATTGCTGCGGGATGAGATCGAAGGCACCGTCCATCGAACCATTCAGCAACTGCCAGAAGATTTGCGTACGGCTTTAACTTTACGTGAATTCGATGGTCTGAGTTACGAGGACATTGCCAGCGTCATGCAGTGTCCGGTGGGTACCGTGCGCTCCCGGATTTTCCGCGCTCGGGAAGCCATCGACAAAGCCCTGCAGCCGTTGTTGCAGGAAACCTGAGACAGCGGCGACAGCCAAGAGAGGAACCGCCATGAGTCGTGAAGCCCTGCAGGAATCGCTGTCCGCGGTGATGGATAACGAAGCGGACGAACTGGAATTACGTCGGGTATTGAATGCCGTCGACGAAGTGGAAACCCGTGAGACCTGGGCTCGTTACCAGATCGCCCGGGCGGCCATGCACAAGGAATTGCTGCTTCCGCGTCTGGACATCGCCGCGGCTGTTTCTGCTGCGCTGGCTGACGAAGCCGTACCGGCCAAGGCCACTCGTGGTCCATGGCGTAGCCTGGGTCGCCTGGCTGTTGCCGCATCGGTGACCGTTGCCGTATTGGCGGGTGTTCGCCTGTACAACCAGGATGAGATCGCTGGTGTCGAACTGGCACAGCAATCGAACCAGCCAACCCTGGCCGCTCCTCAAGTAAAAGGCCCAGCTGTATTGGCCGGCTACAATGAGAGTTCGGAAGCCCCTGGCCCTATGGCCAACGGCGTATTGCAAGGTCAGCCAGGCTGGCACGATCAGCGTCTGCCAAGCTACCTGCGTCAGCATGCTCAACAAGCTGCACTGAAGGGCACTGAAAGCGCTCTGCCTTATGCTCGTGCGGCGAGCCTGGAAAACCGTTAAGGAGGATCATGCGCGCCATCCCTCTACTCTCGCTTCTGCTCAGTGGCTGGTTCATTGTTCCAGCCCACGCCGACGAAGCTCAGGATTGGTTGAAACGTCTTGGGCAAGCCGAACAGCAGCAAAGCTTTCAGGGTACTTTCGTCTACGAGCGTAATGGTAGTTTTTCTACCCATAACATCTGGCATCGCGTCCAGGATGGCCAGGTCCGCGAGCGACTGATTCAGCTCGACGGTTCCGCTCAAGAGGTTGTGCGTGTTGATGGGCGTACCCAATGTGTCAGCGGTACGCTGGTGGCTGGACTCGGGGACGCCCCCAACTCTTCGGCCCACTCACTCGATCCAGAAAAACTCAAGAATTGGTACGACCTTGCCGTCATCGGCAAGTCGCGTGTGGCTGGGCGCTCCGCGGTCATTGTTTCCCTGACCCCGCGGGACCAGCACCGTTATGGTTTTGAATTGCATCTGGACCGCGAGACGGGCCTGCCGCTGAAATCGCTGCTGTTGAACGATAAGGGGCAGTTGCTCGAGCGCTTCCAGTTCACTCGCCTGGATACGGCGGATGTGCCGAAGGACAGCGAGCTGCAGGCCAGCGCCGAATGCAAGGCCGTGGCCCTGGACAGCGACAAGGCCTCCGCGGTGAAGGCTGCGCAGGCCTGGCATTCCGACTGGCTGCCGCCAGGCTTCGAGTTGACCAGCAGCAGTGCGCGTAAAGATCCCGACACCAAGACCATGGTCAACAGCCTGATGTATGACGATGGCCTGGCCCGCTTCTCGGTGTTCCTCGAACCGCTCAATGGCGCGACGGTGACCGACACCCGCACTCAACTGGGTCCGACCGTGGCGGTATCCCGACGCCTGACCACGCCTGAAGGCGAAATGATGGTAACGGTGGTGGGTGAGATACCTATCGGTACCGCCGAACGGATCGCCTTGTCGATGCGTACCGACGCCGCTGCGCCCAAGGCGCAGTGAGAGTACAGCCCCAGGTGTTCATCGAGCGTTAATGTTGGTTGTGTAAGAGGTCTGCAATGCCAGCTCTGCAATCGAGATATCTAAATGTTCGGTGAACATTTTCATTTGCAAAACCCCCTGTTTTTTCTTATAGGTCAGAGCCACTAGGTTCTGGCCTTGTTTGTCGTTTCCGGGACAAAAGTACTGCGCGAGTCGCCTGGTATTTCTTGTCCCTATCGCTTAACCACGCTCGTTGTAATGGGAGCCGTATGTCGATACCACGTTTGAAATCCTATCTCTCCATTTTCGCTACTGTGCTGGTGCTCGGTCAGGCCGTTACCGCGCAGGCGGCGGACTTGCCTGACTTCACACAACTGGTCGAGCAGGCGTCGCCTGCAGTGGTCAACATCAGTACCACGCAGAAGCTCCCGGACCGCAAGGTTTCCGCCCAGATGCCTGACCTCGAAGGTCTGCCGCCGATGCTGCGCGAGTTTTTCGAGCGTGGCATGCCGCCGCAGCCGCGTTCGCCACGGGGTGATCGCCAGCGTGAAGCCCAGTCCCTGGGTTCTGGTTTCATCATTTCGTCGGACGGTTACATCCTGACCAACAATCATGTGATTGCCGATGCGGATGAAATCCTTGTCCGCCTGGCCGACCGCAGCGAATTGAAAGCCAAGCTGATTGGCACCGATCCACGCTCCGACGTGGCGTTGCTGAAGATCGACGGCAAGGACCTGCCGGTGCTGAAGCTGGGCAAATCCCAGGACCTGAAGGCCGGCCAGTGGGTAGTGGCTATCGGTTCGCCGTTTGGTTTCGATCACACCGTCACCCAGGGCATCGTCAGTGCCATCGGTCGTAGCCTGCCGAACGAAAACTATGTGCCGTTCATCCAGACCGACGTGCCGATCAACCCGGGTAACTCCGGTGGTCCGCTGTTCAACCTGGCCGGTGAAGTGGTGGGTATCAACTCGCAGATCTACACCCGTTCCGGAGGTTTCATGGGTGTGTCCTTCGCTATCCCGATCGATGTCGCCATGGACGTTTCCAACCAGCTGAAAGCCGGTGGCAAAGTCAGCCGCGGCTGGCTGGGCGTGGTTATCCAGGAAGTGAACAAAGACCTGGCGGAGTCCTTCGGCCTGGAGAAGCCGGCCGGTGCGCTGGTGGCCCAGATCCAGGACGACGGCCCGGCGGCCAAGGGCGGCCTGCAGGTGGGTGATGTGATCCTGAGCATGAACGGTCAACCGATCATCATGTCGGCGGACCTGCCGCATCTGGTCGGTGCCCTCAAGGCGGGTGCGAAAGCCAATTTGGAAGTGATTCGTGACGGCAAGCGCAAGAACGTCGAATTGACCGTTGGTGCGATTCCGGACGAAGACAAGGCCCTGGACGCCATTGGCAAGTCCGGTGCCGAGCGCAGCAGCAACCGTCTGGGCGTGGCGGTGGTCGAGCTGACCGATGAGCAGAAGAAAACCTACGACCTCAAGGGCGGTGTGGTGATCAAGGAAGTTCAGGATGGTCCAGCCGCGCTGATCGGCCTGCAGCCGGGCGACGTGATCACTCACCTGAACAATCAGGCGATCACTTCGACCAAGAACTTCACTGAAATCGCCCAGGCGCTGCCGAAGAACCGTTCGGTATCGATGCGGGTTCTGCGTCAGGGACGTGCCAGCTTCATTACCTTCAAGCTGGCCGAGTAATCCGTGTAGCGGATTGATCGTGCAATAAAAAGCCCGCCTCGAAAGAGGCGGGCTTTTTTTGTGGGCGCCGGTTGGGCTCAGCGCATCATGTCCTTGACCATCTGCTCCTGGTCCATCAGCTCACGCTGACGTGCATCGATCCGTGAAGACAGGGGGAAGTTGCTGCCGGCGCGACGTTTGGCGAAATCCAGCTGCTGGATCGCCTGGCGATAGTCGCCGACCAGGGCAAAGTATTCGGCCCGCGCCTGATGCAGGCCGATGATATTGCCCGACAGGCCACGGGTTTCCGCCACCGAGTACCAGACGTCCGGATCGTCGGAGCGGGTCTTGAGCAGGCTTTCCAGGGCCTTTTCGGCGTCTGCCGGGCGATTCTGCTTGAGCAGCAGGTCGACCCTGACCTGGTTCAGTGGGTAGTTGCCCGGATACTGCGCAAGCATTTTATCCACCCGGGCCTGGGCGTCGGAAAAGCGGCTGGTGGCGGTATCCAGATCGATCTGGGCCAGGTTGTAAGTGATGTCGTTAGGTTGCTTGGCTAGCAGCTGCTTGAGGTTTTCCCGGGCATCGTTGAACTGGCTGCCCTTGATCTGGGCGATGGCGAGGCCGTAGCGGGCGATGTCGTTTTTCGGGTTTTCGTCGAGCTGGGCGCGGAAACGCTTGGCACCCATGCCAGGGGACTCTTCGTAGATCAGCTGTACTCGTGCGCGAATCAGTTGGTAACGCAGGCTGTCTTCCTTGCCGCCGGCCTTGGCCTGTTCGGCGCGGTTGCGGGTGTCGGCGATCCGCGATTCGGTGACCGGGTGAGTCAGCAGGAACTCCGGCGGCTTGGCGTCGAAACGGTACTGGCGCATCAGGCGCTCGAACATGGTCGGCATGGAGCGCGGGTCATAACCGGCCTTTTCCAGGTTGAGGATGCCGATGCGGTCGGCTTCCTGCTCGTTCTGCCGGGAGAAGCGCCGTTGTTCCTGGATGGCCGCGGCCTGGGTGCCGGCAATGGCGGCGATCCCGGCGTCGCCACCGCCCGCCGCGGCGATCACGATCCCGGCCAGCAGGGCGGCCATCATCGGCACCTGCATGCGTTGCGAAGCCTCGACGCCACGGGCGAAGTGGCGTTGCGACAAGTGCGCCAGTTCGTGAGCCAGCACCGAGGCATATTCGCCTTCGGTCTGGGCGTTGAGGAACAGTCCACCGTTGACCCCGACAATCCCGCCAGGAGCGGCAAACGCGTTGAGCTGCGGGCTGTTGATCAGGATGAACTCGAGACGTCGGTCGTTGACCTGGCTGGTCTCGACCAGTTTGTAGACGCTGGTTTCGACGTAGTCCTTGAGTTGCGGGTCGTTGAGTTGCGAAACCTGGCTGCGCAGCAACGCCAGCCAGGCGCGGCCCAGTTGGTGTTCCTGTTGGGGCGAGACAATGGCAGAGCTGGCGTCACCGAGTGATGGCAGGTCGTCGGCGAAGCCTGGTGAGGCGAGCAGGCAAGCGAGCGTCAGCAGGGTAGGGCGCAAAAAAGTCATGCACAAAGCCTTAGTCGACAAAGAGTCTACTGTAGCCGGACACCAGGCCTTGGACCAGATATTCTAGGCATCTCGACGACCCTCCCGGAGTGACGCAATGACTGATGCTGTAGCCCACGACGCCGAGCTCGATGCCAGCGGACTGAACTGCCCGCTGCCGCTGCTCAAGGCCAAGATGGAACTCAATCGCCTGGCCAGCGGCGCGGTGCTCAAGGTGATCGCCACGGATGCCGGCTCCCAGCGCGACTTTCGCACCTTTGCCCGTTTGGCCGGTCATACCCTGCTTCGCGAGGAAGACGAGGCCGGGGTCTATCGTTACTGGCTGAAGAAGGCCTGAACCGCCCCGGAAATCATCGCGCCTCTGTCTAAGGATCATTGATGTTCAAAGTGTTACGCGACTGGATTCAGCGCTACTTCTCCGATGAAGAGGCCGTGGTACTGGCCGTTCTGTTGTTCCTGGCCTTCACCGCGGTGCTGACCCTGGGCGGCATGCTCGCGCCGGTGTTGGCGGGGATGGTGCTGGCCTATCTGATGCAGGGGCTGGTGCTCACGCTGGAACGCTGGCGTTTGCCTGGCGGGGCGGCGGTGGGTCTGGTCTTCGCTCTGTTCATGGGGCTGCTACTGGTGTTCATCGTGGTCGTCGTGCCGCTGTTGTGGCACCAGTTGATTACCTTGTTCAACGAGCTGCCGGGAATGCTCGCCAAGTGGCAATCGTTGCTTCTGTTGTTGCCGGAGCGTTATCCGCACCTGGTGTCCGACGAACAGGTGCTGCAGGCGATCGAGGTGGCACGCGGCGAGATCGGCAAGTTCGGCCAGTGGGCGCTGACCTTCTCGCTGTCCAGCCTGCCGCTGCTGGTCAACATCATGATCTATCTGGTGCTGGTGCCGATCCTGGTGTTTTTCTTCCTCAAGGACCGGGCGATGATCAGCCAGTGGGTGCGCGGTTACCTGCCGCGCGAGCGGGCCCTGATCACCCGGGTGGCCCAGGAGATGAACCGGCAGATCGCCAATTACATTCGTGGCAAGGTGATCGAGATCGTCATTTGCGGCGGGGTGACCTACATCGCCTTCGTGGCCCTGGGGCTGAACTACGCGGCCCTGCTGGCGCTGCTGGTGGGGATTTCGGTGGTGGTGCCCTACGTCGGGGCGGTGGTGGTGACCGTGCCGGTGGCGCTGATTGCCTTGTTCCAGTGGGGCTGGAGCGACCAGTTCATCTATCTGATGGCGGTCTACGGGATCATTCAGACCCTGGATGGCAACGTGCTGGTGCCGCTGCTGTTCTCCGAGGCGGTGAACCTGCATCCGGTGGCGATCATCTGTGCAGTACTGTTGTTTGGCGGGCTGTGGGGCTTCTGGGGGGTGTTTTTCGCGATTCCCCTGGCCACCCTGTTCAAGGCGGTACTGGATGCCTGGCCGCGCAAGGAGCCGGTCGTGGCGCCCTTGCTCTAGAGCGGCCCTGCTCTGGAAATGAAAAGGGGGCGGCTGAATCAGCCGCCCCCCTTTTTTTAATCGGTTACCTTTTAGTCGGCTACCACGCTCAGGCCTTGTTCAGCGCCTGCGCAGCAGCCAGTACCGCATCCACGTGGCCTGGCACTTTCACGCCACGCCATTCCTGGCGCAGCACTCCATTTTTGTCGATCAGGAAGGTGCTGCGATCGACGCCCATGTATTCCTTGCCGTAGAGCTTCTTCAGCTTGATCACGTCGAACAGCTGGCAGACGGCTTCGTCCTTGTCGCTGATCAGCTCGAAGGGGAATTCCTGCTTGCACTTGAAGTTCTCATGGGACTTCAGGCCATCGCGGGAGACGCCGAACACCTCGGTGTTGGCGGCCTTGAACGCGGCGTATTGATCGCGAAAGCCCTGGCCCTCGGTGGTGCAACCCGGGGTGCTGTCCTTGGGGTAGAAGTAGATCACCACCTGCTTGCCCTTGAGCGCGGCCAGGCTGACGGTCTGACCGCTGGTGGCCGGGGCTTCGAAATGGGCAACAGGTTGGTCGATGGCAACGGCCATTGGGGCTTCCTTACATTGGGTTCTGTGGGCGCCAGGGTTCGATCAGCGCATCGAGATTCATTGCGTCGGCGAAGTCCAGGAACTGATCGCGCAGCCAACTGATCTGGGTGCCGGCCGGCAAGGTCACGGTAAAGGTGGCGTTGAGCATGGTGCCGCCGGTCTGCGGGGCCTGATAGGTATCGCAGGTCAGGTTTTCCAGCTCGACATGGTGGTCGATGAAGAACTGGCACAGTTCATTGACGATGTCCGGGCGGTAGGCGGCGCTGACGTAAGCCACATAAGGCAGGGCCTGCGGGCGGTTTTCCAGGGCCGCGCTGCGCACCACGTTGACAGTGAAGGCGTATTTCTTCGCCAGCGACGGCAGGCCGGCCTCCAGGCGCGCCAGGGCATCCCAGCTGCCGGAAACCTCCAGGACCAGCGCGCTGCACTCGCCATGGCGGGTCAGGCGGGAGGTCACCACGGCGCAGCGGTTTTCATGGCTGGCGCGGCACAGGACGTTGGTCAGCTCCATGGGGTTGGCGCCGAGGGCACTGATGACAAGGAATTGTTCGCGGACTGTGGGGGTGGACATGCAGCATTCCTAAAGCGATGAGCGGTCGATACTTTTGCAGGCTCGAGTACTGGGTAAACATCCGGATGCGGTTTCAGAAGCCCTGAACCGCCAGGTTGCGACGAGCTCCATAAAAGGCGAGAGCGAAGGGCGGCAACGCAGGATTGGGGCTTCGGATGCCGAAAAGGGAGGCTGGAACCCGGCGTACAAGCTTAGCAGTACCGATCAAAGCCTGAAGGGTAGCGAAATACATCGCTCAGGGGAATGCTCGCAGCGCGGTACTTCGCTTGTGCAAGCATCTTGGCGCCAGTACCATTACCGCTCTCTTTTTCCGGCAGGAGCGGTTGCATGATTGCGGGCAGTATGGTGGCACTGGTCACACCCATGGATGCACAGGGTCGTCTCGACTGGGACAGCCTGAGCAAACTGGTGGACTTCCACCTGCAAGAGGGCACCAACGCCATTGTGGCGGTCGGCACTACAGGTGAGTCGGCTACCCTCGATGTGAACGAACACATCGAAGTGATTCGTCGCGTGGTCGCTCAGGTTGCAGGGCGTATCCCGGTGATCGCCGGTACCGGCGCGAACTCGACGCGCGAAGCGATCGAGCTGACCACCAACGCGAAGATCGCCGGTGCCGACGCTTGCCTGCTGGTGACCCCTTATTACAACAAGCCGACGCAAGAAGGCCTGTATCAGCATTTCCGTGCCATCGCCGAAGCCGTCGATATCTCGCAGATCCTCTATAACGTGCCGGGCCGCACCGCTTGCGACATGCAGGCCGAGACCGTGATTCGCCTGTCGACCGTGCCGAACATCATCGGCATCAAGGAAGCCACCGGTGACCTGCAGCGCGCCAAGGACATCCTGGCTGGCGTGAGCAGCGACTTCCTGGTGTACTCCGGCGACGACGCAACCGCCGTCGAACTGATCCTGCTGGGTGGCAAGGGCAATATTTCGGTGACCGCCAACGTGGCGCCAAAAGCCATGAGCGAGATGTGCGCCGCCGCGATGCGTGGCGATGCCGCCACCGCCCGGGCGATCCACGAGAAGCTGATGCCGCTCAACAAGACTCTGTTTATCGAATCCAACCCTATTCCCGTGAAATGGGCCCTGTGCGAGATGGGCTTGATGGCGAACGGTATCCGTCTGCCGCTCACCTGGCTCAGTGCTGCCTGTCACGAACCGCTGCGGCAGGCCATGCGCCAGTCCGGCGTATTGGTTTAATTGAGGAAGTACTACGCATGAAGCGATTGGCCGGACTTTCCGCACTTGCCTTGATTATCTCCAGCACCAGTGGCTGCGGTTGGATTTGGGGGCCGGAAGGCTACTTCCGTGACCGCGGCAGCGATTACCTGCAAGCGCAACAGACCGCACCGATGCAACTGCCGTCGGATGTCAGCACCTCCAAGCGCCTCGATCCGCTGCTGCCGATCCCGCGCAACGTGGCTGACGACACCGTCAAGGGTGAATACATCGTGCCGCGTCCGCAGCCGTTGGGCTCGGTGGCCGATGCCAGCGATTACACTCTGCAGAAGAGCGGCGATGCGCGTTGGGTCATGGCTCAGCACGCCCCGGCCGAAGTCTGGCCGGTGGCCATGCAGTTCTTCCAGGACAACGGTTTCCGTATTGACGAGCAACGTCCGCAAACCGGCGAGTTCACCACCGCCTGGCAGCGTTCCGACGAACTCTCCGCATCCATGGCCAAGCGCCTGGGCAGCGTAGGTTCGGCCGATAACGAAACCCGCGTGCGGGTGCGTATCGAGCCAGGCGTGCAGCGCAATACCAGTGAAGTCTACGTGGTCAGCGCCGAACGTCCTGTCGGCAGCACCTCCAACGTCGATTTCACCAACCGCTCGGTCAACACCAGCCTGGATGCCGCGCTGGTCGACGAAATGCTCGCCAGCATGAGCCGCAGCGCCGAGAAGGGCGGTTCGGTCTCCCTGCTGGCCGCGCGTGATTTCGATACCCCTAGCCGTGTCAGCCTCACCGAAGACGGCAGCGGCAACGTGGTGCTCAACCTCGGCGAAGACCTCGACCGCGCCTGGTCGAGCGTCGGCCGTGCCCTGGAACAGGGCGAGTGGCGCGTTGAAGACATCAACCGCAGCCTGGGCCTGTACTACATCAACCTGGCGGAAAAAGCCGAGAAGAAAAACGACGAGCCGGGCTTCTTCGGCAAGTTGTTCGGCAGCGCACCGGCCAAGGAAGAAATCGAGGCCCGCGCCGAGCGTTATCAGGTTCGCCTGAGCAAGGTGGGCGACAACGTCCAGGTCACCGTCGAGAAAGACATCAACACCGTTGCTCCGCCTGAAGTGGCGCGTAAGGTCTTGACTGTGATTCAGGACAACCTGGGCTGATCCGATGCGTTTCGCCGTTCTCGGCAGTGGTAGTCAAGGGAATGGCACGCTGATAGCCAGTGACGACACCTACGTCCTGGTGGATTGTGGTTTCTCCTTGCGCGAAACCGAGCGGCGCCTGCTGCGCCTGGGGGTAGCCCCCGCGCAGCTGAGCGCGATTCTGGTAACCCACGAACATGCCGACCACGTGCATGGCGTGGGTTTGCTGTCTCGGCGCTACAATTTACCGGTCTACCTCAGTCGCGGCACGTTGCGCGGGATGCGCAAACCGGTGGACGCCGCGGGTTTTCTCGCCGGGGGCGAGACGCTTCAGGTCGGTGCCTTGAGCATCGACGTGACCCGCGTCGCCCACGATGCGCTGGAACCTGTGCAGTACGTGTTCAGTGACGGCCGGCGGCGTTTTGGCCTGCTGACCGACCTGGGTTCCTATTGCGACACGGTGATCGACCGCTATCGCGGGCTGGATGCCTTGATGATCGAGGCCAATCACTGCCGCGATATGCTGGCCCGAGGTTACTACCCGTATTTCCTCAAGCAGCGGGTCGGTGGGGAAATGGGACATTTGAACAACCATCAGGCTGCAAGCCTGGTGGCCGAGTTGGGCTGGCAGGACCTGCAGCATCTGGTACTGGCCCATCTCAGCAGCAAGAACAACCTGCCGCAGCTGGCCCGGCAATGTTTTGTCGACACCCTCGGGTGCGACCCGGACTGGCTGCAACTGGCCGATCAAGATTCAGGGCTCGACTGGCGACACATCGCCTAGCCCACCTACTTAGCAAGCGGAGCCCATCATGGAAAAACGTGAAGAACTCTACCGTGGCAAAGCCAAATCGGTTTACAAGACCGACGACGCCGACCGCCTGGTCCTGCTGTTTCGCAACGACACCTCGGCGTTCGACGGCAAGCGTATCGAGCAGCTCGATCGCAAAGGCATGGTGAACAACAAGTTCAACGCCTTCATCATGCAGAAACTCGAAGAGGCCGGCGTGCCGACCCAATTCGACAAGCTGCTGGGCGACAACGAGTGCCTGGTGAAGAAGCTGGACATGATTCCGGTCGAGTGCGTCGTGCGTAACTACGCCGCCGGTAGCCTGGTCAAGCGCCTGGGTGTGGAAGAGGGCCTGAAGCTCAACCCTTATACCTTCGAACTGTTCCTGAAGGACGACGCCAAGGGCGACCCGTTCATCAACGAATCCCACGTCGTGGCCTTCGGTTGGGGCACCGCCGAGCAACTGGCACGCATGAAAGAACTGTCGCTCAAGGTCAACGAAGTCCTGAGCAAGCTGTTCGACGATGCCGGCCTGCTGCTGGTGGACTTCAAGCTGGAGTTCGGCGTATTCCACGGCCAGATCGTCCTGGGCGACGAGTTCAGCCCGGATGGCTGCCGCCTGTGGGACAAGGAAACCCGCAAGAAGATGGACAAGGACCGCTTCCGTCAGGGGCTCGGTGATGTGATCGAAGCCTACGAAGAAGTCGCAAACCGTCTGGGCGTACCGCTGTAATCGACGCAACCGACTGATAGCACGGAAAAAATTTGCTCGAGGGGCTTCGCTTCGGGCAAAGGTGCTGTTATGATGCGCGCCGTTGGAGAGATGCCAGAGTGGCCGAATGGGACGGATTCGAAATCCGTTGTACCTTCGCGGGTACCTAGGGTTCGAATCCCTATCTCTCCGCCATTATTGAAGTAGCCGAAGCCCCTGAAAACGTTAACGTTTTCAGGGGCTTTGTCGTTTCTGGCTGTTTTTATTCCCCCGCTTGTTCCCCCATCTGGATTTCGAAAAGCTGACTGCGGGGCCACTCGATTCACATCGAGCATACTGACCCTCCCAGCCAGCTCCAGCCCAATGCATCACGCGGTCAGCGTATGGTCGGCCTCCCCGAACCAGGTGCGTACCAGATCGGGGCTGGGGGTGCCAGCGTGGTCAAGCACCGCCACATCGACGAAGTGCTTGCCATTGTTGGCGCCATCGGGATCCACCTGCACCGTGATGTCGCTGCCGGACTGCGCCAGTTGGACAAAGTCAGCTACCTGGCTGGTGCCGCTGACGAAGTTGGCGTTGAGCAGCGTGGAGAGGTCGACGGTGTCACCTTCGGCAAAGTTGTAGTCGAGGATATGGTCGCCGCCTTCATTCGCGTTGAGGTAGGCGAACACGTCGGCTCCCGCGCCGCCGCTGAGGGTGTCCTCGCCGCCACGACCCACGATGATGTCGTTGCCGTCGCCGCCACTGAGCGTATCCGCGAGCATGCTGCCCACCAGTGTGCCGCTGGATTCGCCGTGGAAGCTGACTTGGGTGCCGGCTTCGCCACCGTCGGTGACCTGGAAGTCTTCTACCGAGTAGTGCCCCAGCAGGTTCACCTCGGCTCGATGCGTACCATCGTCCACCGTCAGCAGGCCACCGGCGCCAGAGGCGTTGGCGGTGTAGCCGAGCTGGGTGTTGGCGCCAAAAGCGAGATCGCCGAACGTCAGCAAGTCATCGCTCTCGAGGCCGAGGATACCGACCAGCGAGCCCGCTGCTTCAGCCTGGGCGATCACCAGCGAGCCCGCACCTTCGCCGTGAAAGGCGACGGAGGTGTGTGCGGCGCCAGCGAAGGTCAGGCTGGCATTGCCGTCGATGGTTGCGCTGCCATTGCCGGTCACGTCGGCCAGCAGGTGCAGGTCACCACCGTTGGCCCACAGATGGCCGGTGTTTTCGACCGTGCTCGCCACCGTCATGCCGCCTGTGCCTGTGGACTCCAGCACACCACTGTTGGTGATGGTGTGGGTGCCGGTGTCGAGCACCAGGCTGTTCAAGCCGCTGGCGAGGATCAGCCCCGCATTGGCCAGTATCATTTGCCCGGCGCCCAACTGGCCGGCGCCGGAAATGCGGTTGTCGACGTTGGTCAGCACGGTGTCGGCGCTACCGCCGAAAATCACGTTTTGCGCGTTGTCGGATAGCAGCACCTGGCCGCCACCGGTCAAGGTCGCGCCACGGAACAGAATCTCAAGACGGGTCTCGTTGCCAGCGGAGCCGAGTTCGATGGTGCCGCTATTATCGAGGCTGCCACCGAACGGCATGATCGCGCCGTCGGCAATGGTGAGGGTGCCGGTATTGCTGGTAAGCGGGTCCCTATCGAACTGGAAGTTCGCTTCGCTCAGGTCCGCTGCATCGACACCTCTCAAGGTGACCGTCTGGCCGGAGCCGATGCTGACCAGGGCATTGCCGTTTACGTCGTTGCTGATGCTCAAGTCAGCGAAGGTGGTGACGCCTGTGAAGCCGATCAAGTCGATCTTGTCCGCCATGACGTCGAAATTGTAGATCTGGTTGTTACCGATTGGCTGGGCGAAGACGAACGTGTCGGCACCGGACGAACCGGTCAGGTTGTCATCAGCGGACAAGGCAAAGATCGGCGAGCCTGGGGCATAGACTTCGACGTTGTTGAACACGTAGGCGCTTGCGGTGCTGCCGTCACTGTTGCTCCAGTACATGTTGACATCAAGTACCAACGCACCTGCGAAGTCGCTTGGGGTTGTCACGGTCAAGGCGCCGGGATCGTTGGTCTGCACGGTCCAGGTGCCGTCGCCGTTGTCGGTTCCAGCATTGAACACCCACCCCGAAGGAATGCCACTGATGGCCACCGTTACGGGGCCGTTAATCTCGGCCAGTGGAATGTCGAGGGCCAGATTGATGGGTTCGCCGGCAACGCCTGCCGGAAGGTTTGCACTGCTCCCGGCAGCCCCGGGATTACCTGCCAGGTCGGTGTAGCTGTTCGCGGCAACGTCGACTTTTATGCTACCGCCCAGCGTTCTGGTCAGCGTCGCGGTGTAGGTATCGCCATCGACCTGGGTAAAGTTACTGAAGGTTCCGCGGGGCGCTCCGCTCGTCGTAGTCACCGAGACATCCGAGAGGTTGAAACCGCTCACTGTCTCACTGAACTGGAATGTGACCGTCGACGTCGAGCCGATCGAACTGCCTAAGGCCGTCCCTGTCACTGTCACCGTTGGCGCCACGCTATCGACAGGCGTCTCGACGACGTTCTGCACATTCACCGTAATGGTCTGCGTATCGGTTCCGCCATTGCCGTCGGCCACCTGAACGTCCACGACGTAGGCATTGTCGCCGTCGGTACCACCGATATCCTGGGGATTCTCGTAATCGGGCGCCGAATTGAACGTCAGCACTCCGCTCGAACTGATAGAGAATTTGCCGAAGTCCGTCCCGGCCGTATTCAGGATCGAGTAGCTCAGCGTCTGCGCTGGTAGATCGGCATCGGTCGCCACCACCGTCGTGACCGCTGTGGTGTTTTCCGCCACGCTGACCGAAGCCGTCGCACCACCGCCGTTGGAGGTGATCACCGGGCTGTTGTCGTTGACGCCCGTCACGGTTACGGCGATCGCCTGGTCGTCAAACAGCGTGCCGTCCGACGCCCGCACAATCACGTCATAGACATTGTTCGTTCCCGAATCCGCCGGCGCTTCAAAGTTGGGTGCGGAAATAAAGCTCAGCGCACCTGTGCCTGAAACGATCGAGAACTTCGCGGCATCCGCTCCGCCGACGATGCTGTAGCTCAGTGTTTGTGCGGGTAGATCAACATCGGTTGCCGCCACTGTCGTGACCGCTGCGGTGTTCTCCGCGACGTTGATCGAAGCCGTCGTACCACCGCCGTTGGAGGTGATAGTCGGCAAATCATTGCTGCCGGCGATATGCACCGTGACTGAAGTGAGGGTGCCATCGGCACTGCTCACCGCGAAGGTGTCGGTGTAGGTGGTACCTGCGGCGAACTCGTTGTGGGCGGAGTCGGCGACGTAGGTCCAGGCGCCACCGGTGCCGATGGAGAATTGGCCGTAGTTGCCGGCGGTGTTGGTTTGCGCGACGAAGGTCGCGGCGCTGTCGACGTCGCTGATGGTCAGGGTGCCGGCGGTGGAGATGTCGACGGCGGCATTGGTCTCGGTGAGGTTGGCGATGCCGGCGGACAGCACGGCGGTATCGTTGGTGCCGAGGATATGTACCGTGACCGAAGTCAGGGTGCCGTCGGCACTGCTTACCGCGAAGGTGTCGGTGTAGGTGGTGCCTGCGGCGAACTCGTTGTGAGCGGAGTCGGCGGCGTAGGTCCAGGCACCGCCGGTGCCGATGGAGAATTGGCCGTAGCTGCCGACGGTGTTGGTCTGGGCGACGAAGGTCGCGGCGCTGTCGACGTCGCTGATGGTCAGGGTGCCGGCGGTGGAAATGTCAGTGGCTGCATTGGTCTCGGTGAGGTTGGCGATGCCGGCGGACAGCACGGCGGTATCGTTGGTGCCGAGGATATGTACCGTGACCGAAGTCAGGGTGCCGTCGGCACTGCTTACCGCGAAGGTGTCGGTGTAGGTGGTGCCTGCGGCGAACTCGTTGTGAGCGGAGTCGGCGGCGTAGGTCCAGGCACCGCCGGTGCCGATGGAGAATTGGCCGTAGCTGCCGACGGTGTTGGTCTGGGCGACGAAGGTCGCGGCGCTGTCGACGTCGCTGATGGTCAGGGTGCCGGCGGTGGAGATGTCGACGGCGGCATTGGTCTCGGTGAGGTTGGCGATGCCGGCGGACAGCACGGCGGTATCGTTGGTGCCGAGGATATGTACCGTGACCGAAGTCAGGGTGCCGTCGGCACTGCTTACCGCGAAGGTGTCGGTGTAGGTGGTGCCTGCGGCGAACTCGTTGTGAGCGGAGTCGGCGGCGTAGGTCCAGGCACCGCCGGTGCCGATGGAGAATTGGCCGTAGCTGCCGACGGTGTTGGTCTGGGCGACGAAGGTCGCGGCGCTGTCGACGTCGCTGATGGTCAGGGTGCCGGCGGTGGAAATGTCAGTGGCTGCATTGGTCTCGGTGAGGTTGGCGATGCCGGCGGACAGCACGGCGGTATCGTTGGTGCCGAGGATATGTACCGTGACCGAAGTCAGGGTGCCGTCGGCACTGCTTACCGCGAAGGTGTCGGTGTAGGTGGTACCTGCGGTGAACTCGTTGTGGGCGGAGTCGGCGGCGTAGGTCCAGGCACCGCCGGTGCCGATGGAGAATTGGCCATAGTTGCCGGCAGTGTCGATTTGCGCCTGGAAGCTTTCCGGGCTGTCGATATCGCTGACGGTCAGGCTGCCGCCGGTGGTCAGCGGAGCATTGGTTTCGCTCAGCGTGACGCTGGCCGAGGAAAGCACGGCAGTGTCATTGGTACCGGTGACAGTGACAGTCACCAGTTGGGTATCCACGCCGCCGAGGCCATCACTGACCTGCACACTGAACACTTCGTCATGACTTTCGCCGGCCTTCAGCGACTGCACGGCACTGGCAACACCATCGGTGCCGTTGGCCAGGGTGTAGGTCCACTGGCCGCTGTTGTCCACGGCGATCGAGCCATAGCTGCCGGTATTTGTTCCGACGATGCTCCAGGTGGCCGTGGCATCGTGGTCGATGTCGGTCGAGCTGAACTGACCGCTGACGCTGAGGGTGATGTCTTCCTGCGCGGTGCCGACATCATTGCCTAGCGTGAAATTGAGCACCGGTGCGTCATTGCTGCCGGTGACGGTAACGGTCACCTGTTGGGTGTCGACGCCGCCCAGGCCATCACTGACTTGCACACTGAACACTTCGTCATGACTTTCGCCGGCCTTCAGAGACTGCACGGCACTGACAACGCCATCGGTGCCGTTGGCCAAGGTGTATGTCCATTGGCCGGTGCTGTCCACGACGATCGAACCGTAGCTGCCATTTGGCGAGCCATTGATGGTCCAGGTAGCGGTGGCATCGTGGTCAATATCGGTCGAGCTGAACTGACCGCTGACGCTGAGGGTGGTGTCTTCCTTCACGGCGCCGGCATCGTTGCCGGTGGCGAAGCTGAGTACCGGCGCATCGTTGCTGCCGGTGACAGTAACGGTCACCAGTTGGGTGTCGACGCCACCTAGACCATCACTGACTTGAACACTGAACACCTCATTATGACTCTCGCCCGCCTTCAGAGACTGCACGGCACTGGCAACGCCATCGGTGCCGTTGGCCAGGGTGTAGGTCCACTGGCCGCTGCTGTCCACGGCAATCGAACCGTAGCTGCCAGTTGGCGAGCCATTGATGGTCCAGGTAGCGGTGGCATCGTGGTCAATATCGGTCGAGCTGAACTGACCGCTGACGCTGAGGGTGGTGTCTTCCTTCACGGCACCGGCATCGTTGCTGGTGGCGAAGCTGAGTACCGGCGCATCGTTGCTGCCGGTGACAGTAACGGTCACCAGTTGGGTGTCGACGCCACCTAGACCATCACTGACTTGAACACTGAACACCTCATTATGACTCTCGCCCGCCTTCAGAGACTGCACGGCACTGGCGACTCCATCGGTGCCGTTGGCCAAGGTGTAGGTCCATTGGCCGCTGCTATCGACGGCGATCGAGCCGTAGGCTCCGGTGTTTGACCCTTCGATGCTCCAGCTGGCCGTGGCAGCGTGATCGATATCGGTCGAGCTGAACTGACCGCTGACGCTGAGGGTGGTGTCTTCCTTCACGGCACCGGCATCATTGCCGCTGGCGAAGCTGAGTACCGGCGCGTCATTGCTGCCGGTAATGGTGATGCTGACCGTCTGCGTCGCCGAAGCCGCGTTAGCCGCGCCGCTGTCATCGGTGGCAACCACCGTGTACGAGAAGGTGATGGTTTCACCGGCGCCGAGGAAGTCGAGGTTCTGGCTGCTGCTGTAGTCCCAACTGTTCTGATCGACCGAAAAACCGGCGACCAGTGCCGAAGCCACGCTCGCATTGAGTATGCCGCCACTCCAGGCGATGTCGCCGTTGGCGGTGTGCGATACCGTCACCACGTCGGTGCTGTCCAGATCGGCAAAGCTCAGGGCGCCGCTGTCGCTTAATGTAGCGCTGCCGTCGCCTTCGTTCATCGCTCCGGTGGTGTCGACAATCGTCAGGGTTGGCTGGTCGTTGGTGCCGGTGAGGGTGATGGTCACGGTCTGTGTCGCCGAGGCAGCGTTAGCCGTGCCGCTGTCATCGGTGGCGACCACCCTGTACGAGAAGGTGATGGTTTCACCGGCGCCGAGGAAGTCGAGGTTCTGGCTGCTGCTGTAGTCCCAGCTGTTCTGATCGACCGAAAAGCCGGCCACCAGTGCCGAAGCCACGCCCGGATTGAGTGTACCGCCGCTCCAGGCGATGTCACCGTTGGCGGTGTGCGACACGGTCACCGTGTCGGTATTGTCCACATCGGCAAAGCTCAGGGCGCCGCTATCGCTCAGTGTGGCAGTGCCATCGCCTTCGTTCATCGCGCCGGCGGTGTCGGCAATGGTCAGGGTTGGCTGGTCGTTGCTGCCGGTGACGGTAATGGTCACCTGCTGGGTATCCATGCCACCCAGGCCATCGCTGACCTGTACGCTGAACACTTCGTCATGGCTCTCGCCCGCCTTCAGCGATTGCACCGCACTGGCAACACCATCGCTACCGTTGGCCAGGGTGTAGGTCCATTGGCCGGTACTGTCGACGGCGATCGAACCGAAGGCGCCGGTATTTGCTCCGACGATGCTCCAGGTGGCGGTGGCATTGTGGTCGATGTCGGTCGAGCTGAACTGACCGCTGACGCTGAGGGTGGTGTCCTCCTGCGCGGTGCCGACATCATTGCCTAGCGCGAAATTGAGCACCGGTGCGTCGTTGCTGCCAGTGACAGTGACAGTCACCAGTTGGGTATCCACACCGCCGAGGCCATCACTGACTTGCACACTGAACACTTCGTCGTGACTCTCGCCTGCCTTCAGCGATTGCACGGCACTGGCAACGCCATCGGTGCCGCTGGCCAGGGTGTAGGTCCACTGGCCGCTGCCGTCCACGGCGATTGAACCGTAGGTGCCAGTTGGCGAGCCATTGATGCTCCAGGTGGCCGCGGCATCGTGGTCAATGTCGGTCGAACTGAATTGGCCGCTGACGCTGAGGGTGGAGTCTTCCTGCACAGCACCGACATCATTACCTGGTGCAAAGCTGAGCACGGGTGCGTCGTTGCTGCCGGTGACAGTAACGGTCACCTGCTGGGTATCGACGCCACCTAGGCCATCGCTGACCTGCACGCTGAACACCTCATCATGACTTTCGCCCGCCTTCAGTGACTGTACCGCACTGGCAACGCCATCAGTGCCGTTGGCCAGGGTGTAAGTCCACTGGCCGCTGCCGTCCACGACGATTGAACCGTAGCTGCCGGTATTTGACCCGGCAATGCTCCAGGTGGCGGTGGCAGCGTGATCGATATCGGCCGAGCTGAACTGGCCGCTGACGCTGAGGGTGGAGTCTTCCTGCACAGCACCGACATCATTACCTGGTGCAAAGCTGAGTACCGGCGCGTCGTTGCTACCGGTGACAGTAATGGTCACGAGTTGGGTGTCGACGCCGCCCAGGCCATCGCTGACCTGTACGCTGAATACCTCATCGTGACTCTCACCTGCCTTCAGCGATTGCACCGCCCCGGCAACGCCATCGCTGCCGTTGGCCAGGGTGTAGGTCCACTGGCCGCTGCCGTCCACGGCAATCGAACCGTAGCTGCCGGTGTTTGACCCGGCAATGCTCCAGGTGGCCGTGGCATTGTGGTCGATATCGGTCGAACTGAACTGGCCGCTGACGCTGAGTGTGGTGTCTTCTTTCACGGCGCCGACATCATTGCCGCTGGCGAAGCTGATCACTGGCGCGTCGTTGCTGCCGGTGACAGTAACGGTCACCTGCTGGGTATCGACGCCACCTAGGCCATCACTGACCTGCACGCTGAAGACTTCGTCGTGACTCTCGCCTGCCTTCAGCGATTGCACTGCCCCGGCAACGCCATCGCTGCCGTTGGCCAGGGTGTAAGTCCACTGGCCGGTGCTGTCCACGGCGATCGAACCGTAGGTGCCGGTGTTTGTTCCGACGATGCTCCAGGTGGCCGTGGCAGCGTGATCGATATCAGCCGAGCTGAACTGGCCGCTGACGCTGAGGGCGGTGTCTTCCTGCACGGCGCCGAGATCATTGCCCGTTGCGAAATTGAGCACCGGGGCGTCGTTACTGCCGGTAATGGTGATGCTGACGGTCTGCGTCGCCGAGGTCGCGTTTGCCGCGCCGCTGTCATCGGTGGCGACGACCGTGTACGAGAAGGTGATGGTTTCACCCGCGCCGAGGAAGTCGAGGTTCTGGTTGCTGCTGTAGTCCCAGCTGTTCTGATCGACCGAGAAGCCGGCCACCAGCGCCGAAGCCACGCCCGCGTTGAGCGTGCCGCCACTCCAGGCGATGTTGCCGTTGGCGGTGTGCGACACCGTCACCGCGTCGATGTTGTCCAGGTCGGCAAAGCTCAGGGCGCTGCTGTCGCTCAGTGTGGCCGCAGCGTTGCCTTCGCTCATGGCGCCGGCAGTGTCGGCAATCGTCAGCGTCGGCCGGTCGTTGGTGCCGGTGATCGTAATGGTCACGGTTTGCACCGCGCCGTCGCCGATCGCCACGTTATAGGTCTGGGTGAGGGTCTGGCCTTCACCCAGGAACTGCAGGGCGGCGTTGTCTACCGCGAAGTGCCAGCCCAGCGAGCCGCTGCCCGTGCTGGTGCTGTCGTTCAGCGGGTCTGTAGTGAAGCTGCCCAGGTAGCCCGAAGCGCCCGGTGTGACGGTAACGCTGTGGGTGTCGATCAGGTCGGCGTCGGTAAAGGTGATGTTGCCGCTGGCAGCGTAGTCGCCGCTGTCTTCCTTGGCATCTCCGGCCTGCACGTCGCTGGTGATTTGCACCTGGTCGTTGGTGCCGGTGATGGTGATGATCACATTCTGCGTTGTCGACGAGCCATGCCCGTCACTGATGGTGACCACATAAGTTTCGCTGGCTGTCTGCCCCTGGGCCAAGGACTGGGCTGCCGCGTTATTCAAGGTATAAGTCCAGTTGACGGTGCCGTTGGCCGCATTGGCGGCTTCAGTCACCGAAGCGAGGACGAAGTTGCCCAGCGCTGTGGCATTGCCTGGCGCCGCCACGAAAGAGGCGGTATGCGTGTCGCTCAGATCGACATCGTTAAACGCAATCGTGCCCGTCGCGCTGTGCGAGTCGGTCGGGCTAGGTGTCGTGGCCGCATCTTCGGTTGCGGTACCGGCCTGGGCGCCAAGGCTCATCGTCACGCTGTCATTCGCACCTGCAAACTGCACCTGCGCGGTGGCCCAGCTGAGCGTGCCATTGCCGAGACGAATCGCATACGTAAAGCTGTCTGTCAGGGATGCTCCGGCAGCAAGCGCCTGAAGTTGCGCCTTGAAAGCAGTCGATAAGGTCGCGGCGTCGTAGCCGACTTTTCCATCCGACGTAATCCAGATTTTTGCGCCATTGAAGCTGGTGTCGGAACTCGTCGCCTCGACTCTGCCCGTGTCCTGGACCAGGAGATCGGCCGGAGCATAAACCTTGGTGGCAGTAGAAAGGCTGGTTGCGTTATCGAGTGACCAGAGTGTCTTTGCATTGCCGCCCAGGTCATTGGACATGATGTCCAGATACACGACTCCCAGCAGGTCTTCAGTGATGCTTGCGCTGCTCGTGCCAATGACGCCGGTAGTGAAAATGTCGTCCTGCGCCTGCGGTGTATTGGAAAACGAGGTTGTGGTGCCGCCGCTGGTCGTTGTGGTGGTAGCCATGTCTTTCTCCCGAAAATGCTTTTTTTAGAATTGCCAGGTCCTGTTGACAGGACGAAGTCCCGTGCTTGTACCGCTCAGGGTGTCAAGGAGCGGTGCGAGCTGATCCCGGACATCGTCGGCCGCCTGGGCCTGCCGGAAGAGGGACGCAGATGGCGTGCAGGTGAAGAAGTTCGCCGTGCTTGAGAAGCGAATCGCAGGCGCGGTTGGGCGAACATGGGCCCAAGCCCGGGGCTGCGCTGCGCATGGTGCGCAATAGCCTGAGAGCACCCATATGAAAGGGACTCCTGAAGTAATGGCTGGATGAAGCCGTGTCTTGGGGTCGTTCTGATTCAGGGATACGGCCTTTCCTGATATCAGTTTGATAGTTGTTTAGTTGTGGGGTCAGGCCTTGTAAAGGTGTTAACCGGGAGTAACAGCACGAAGTGCCAATATTCCGACGGGCGGATGTTTTGGTGTCAATATTATGTCGATGTGTTTTTGGCGAAATGCTCGCAAGCACCCGGCACTGATGCGGCTCAATGAGCTGAAACCCTTATGTGGCAAGGGCTGGCTGCGTCTGCCAGTGCTGGGCAGCGGCAAACTGCAGTGTCAGTTATTAAAAAAACTCCAGAGCATTTTTCTGTCGGGATTTTTCAGGCTGTCCGGATTTCGATGCCTGGGGCGTGGCGCCCCTGAACAAAGTTGCCTGTCCCGCGCTTTGAGAAATGTCTGATATTCGCTTCAAGGAGTTTTGCCTAGCCTGACCCGTATTCGGTGAATGCACCGTGGCATATTCAGGTGAGGCAGGGAGGCGGATATGAATAGGCTGGATGTACAGGCCGGTGCAACGCCGGAGGCGGCAGATTTCAACGCGGGCGTGAGCGCGGATGACGAGGTGCTTCAGGCTATCCGGGTCGGTTCCGCCGTGTCGTTGCTAGAGGTGCTTGGCAGGCTCATGGACCTTGCTGGCGACAATGAACAAATCGCACGACGGCTCATAGACGACGTAAGGACCTACCAGATCAAAGACCTCGAGTTGTTGCGGGCGTACTGCGCACAAAACGATCGGCAGGCCATTGCCAGGCTGTGCCACAAGATGGCGGGTGCAGCTTGTGTGTTGAAGTACCAGCCGCTGATTTCCAGCTGCCAGCAGTTGAGGGACGTCAGTCTCGCGGGGAGTTGGCCGGTGCTGTTGGAAAGGGTGCAGTTGGTCGAGCAGGCGTTGCTCAACCTCAAGGACATCTGTCTTGTAGCCATACAGGATGATGGGCCAATCAATCTGAGAGAACTGCCTCGTGAGCGCTGATTCCTCTGCTGCTCTAAGGGAGTAGTACTCGATGTCCCGTCGCAAAACCGATAAGACGCCGATTCTGAAACGGACAGATGTCCATGCGCTGCTGGGTTTCGCAAGAGGCCTATATGATTCCTTTCTGCCTGGCTATTTCAATCAGGGACAGAAGGTTGGTGGTGTTGAATTTCTTCAAGAGTCTTACTTTGTAAGTGCTGACCGTTTTATGACTGATAAGCAGAGTCGCTGCAATCTCCCTATTGTTAAGACCCTGTGCCAATAACCTTAATGTGGTGATTTCCCTGTTGGTCAGCTGGGAAGCGGCAATACTTTGCATCTGGTTGGTGTGAATGCTTTCCTGCAACAGGAGCAGAGAACTTTCAGGGAAATAGGTATGCCCCGATAACAGTGCCTTTACTGCATCTCCGACCTCATCCAGCGCTTCGTCCTTGCAAATGAAACCTGCTGCGCCTCCATGCAAACAACGTACGGCAAAATTCTTTGAGTCACTGGAAGTCAATATCAGCGTTTTTACCAGGAAGTTATTTGCCTTGAAGTGAGTGAGTACCGATAACCCGTCCAGTTGCGGTAGATCGAGGTCAAGTATCACCAGGTCCGGTTTATGTATGCGAACGACTTGAATGGCATCGACGCCATTGTCTGCCTCGGCGGCGATATTGTGACCGTTACGCTCAAGAATGACTTTCAATGCGACTCTGACCAGGGGGTGGTCGTCGACTATTACTATGGATCCCATAGTGTGCTCTCTCTATATTGATTATGCGTGTAGGTTTTATATTTTTACTCTCTATATTCAATTCTTCTCATTGAGGTTGGGCCTTTTGTCGGCGCTCACTGCGCAGGCCGGCGGGGTAGACTCCTTTCATTTTTATTGATTAGTTAGTTAGCCTGACTCAGGCTACTGTGATGCGAGCACTTGGCAGAGTTCAGCTGAACGTAATGCGTTGAAGAAGTACACAGTCTTGCCTCATAAGTAAAGACGAAATCAATGGACGGTTTATTAAGATATTTCTGATGGGTGCTTCGGCCGTCTCTCAATTCAAATTCGAAGGTTGATCGGTAAGCTACGGCTTCCTTTGGGCGTCCTTCGTGGGCTGCCAAGGGGGCTTGCTATTGTTGTCGACCAATCGACTTAGACTTTGAATGAGAGAGGCTAGGGCTGCTATGGCTGGCGTGATTTGGTCATGGCTGAACCGGGAGGACGATCAAATAGATTGCACTTCTTTTGCCGATCAACGTGAACAAGGAAATCACATGAAACGAACATCTTTACTATCCCTGGCAACTTCCAGCTTGATGCTTGCCGCACTTGTTCCTTCGTTATCTCATGCCACTGATGGCGTGGTTAACTTCTCTGGCAGCATTACTGACGTGACTTGCAATATCAACGGCAAGGCCCCGGGTGAAGACAACGTCACCAACGTGGAGCTGGGGCGCATCTCTCCTTCGATCTTCAAGGCCATTGGCGATGCTTCTCCGTTCAAGGGCTTCCAATTGGTGCTGTCCGGCGCGGATTGTTCCAATGGAACCAAGGTCGTCGTTGATTTTGACCAGGTGGGCAACGTCGACGCGGCGACCGGAAACCTCAAGCTGATCGGCGCCGCGCCTGCTACCGGCGTGCAGATTCAGGTGTACAACGACAATGTCGCTGCTGGCACGAAAGTCCCACTCGGTATGTCGGAGGCCACGCCACAGGTCGCCACCGTTGCAGGCAACACGGCAACCCTGAAGTTCAAGGCGAACTATGTCGCGACCGCTGCTAGCGTTGGCGCGGGTTCGGGTAACTCCTTCGTTCGATACACCCTGTCGTATAAGTAAAGGCCAGCGCCCGAGGAGTGGGTCATGACGCCGAAAGCGCGTATTTTTTCTTCTTTCGTTCTCGGCGTCATGTTCTTGGGCGTATGTTCTGGAATCGTGCAGGCGTCGGTAGTCATCCAGGGCACTCGGCTGGTTTATCCGTCGGATGCTCGTGAAGTTACTATAAAAATGAACAATACCGGTGCCTCTGCTGCATTGGCCCAAAGTTGGATTGATGATGGCGATTCAACTAAAGGCCCCGAGGAAATAAAGGTTCCATTTTTGCTGTCCCCTGCGGTGATCCGTCTGGATCCGGATAGTTCGGCTTCACTGCGTGTTTCCTATACGGGTGAAAAACTTGCAGAAGATCGGGAGTCCTTGTTCTGGCTCAATGTACTGGAAACGCCTCCGCGCAAGGAAGTCGATGAAAATGTCTTGCAATTTACGTTCAGAACTCGAATCAAAGTGTTCTTTAGACCCAAGAACTTGAAGTCGGATGTGGACTTGGTGGCGAACAAGCTCGATTGGCAATTCAAGCAAGCCAGTCCTTCGGATGGAAAAGGCAAAGTCGGGCATCGCCTGGGGATTCAGGTAAGCAACCCGACGGCGTATTACGTTTCTTTCGGCAAGGTCGAAGTTGCTCTGGATGGGCGACGGATTGCAGTTAAAGATGAAATGATCGCGCCTTTCAGTAGTGGTTTTTTTTCATTGCCCGAACAGGCTCCTCAGGCTTATCGAAAAGCCTCTGTTTATTACGAGGTCATTAATGACTTCGGTGGGCGGCGCGTACTTGAAAAACCGTTGTCCCTGTAACTTTTCTCACCCTGCAGTTCTGTCATTTCTATGACCTGGCTGCATGCCGGTATCGAATATGTTGAACGTCCAGCGTAGTTATCTGGTTGTTTTTGCTTGTGCGTTAGTTTCGTACGGTTTGAGCTCAGGTCGGTTTTTTCTATGTCTTGTTTCTACGGCGGCTATTGTCATGACGACTGAAACATGGGCTGAAACGTCCACTGCCGAGCCCGCGGGGCAGGGCGTGGTATTCGATTCGCAGATGTTGTTTCAGACCGAAGGTGCCCCCATCGATACCAGCCGCTTTGAGCGCCAGGGCTTTCTCATTCCGGGCAATTACCGTATCGACCTGCTGGTAAATGGTCAGTGGCGTGCCACGCAGAACATCGAGTTTCGCGACACGCATGGGCCGCAAGGCGGCCAGCCTTGTTATGAGCGTTCGTTGCTGGTCCGCGCTGGTATCGATCTGGACAAGGCGGCTTCGGCGCAACCTTCCGCAGAAAGCATGCCGGAGGGCACCTATTGCGCCGACCTGGCTCGCTACATTCCGGGTCTCACCACAAAAATCGATCTCAAGGAGCTGACGATCGATCTTTCGGTCCCACAATATTTCCTGCAGAAGAACCTGTCGAAAACCTACGTCGATCCGGCCAATTGGGATCATGGCGTTTCCGCGGGGCTACTCAACTACAACACTAACCTGTTCAGCGTGCAAAACAGCGGCCGCACCATGACCAATGGTTATGCCGGGCTGAACATGGGGGTCAATGCCGGCTCGGTGCGCTTGCGGCATAACGGCACCCTGACCTGGTCGCCGCAAACGGGTGGCCATTATCAGCGCGGGCAAGTTTATGCCCAGACCGAGCTGCCAGGCTGGCGCTCGCAGCTGCTGGTGGGAGAGAGCGCCACCGATGCGGATCTGTTCGACTCGGTGTCGTTCCGTGGTGTGCAGTTGTCCAGTGACGATCGGATGCTTCCTGACACTGATCGTTATTACGCACCTGTGGTGCGCGGTACAGCCAGTTCGAACGCCAAGGTGTCGGTCTATCAGCGCGGTTATCTGATCTCCGAAACCTCGGTGGCGCCAGGGCCATTCGAGATCAGCGATCTGCAGGCCGCCAGCTTCGGTGGCGACCTGAGCGTCACCGTGACCGAGGCTAACGGGAAGAGCAGCAGCTTCATCGTGCCCTTTGCCACGACTGTTCAGTTACTGCGTCCTGGAAACTCCCGATATGGCTTCACCGCCGGCCAGATCATCGATCCTGGACTGCGTGGCAATAACCAGTATGTGCTGCAAGGGACAGCCCAGCACGGTCTGGATAACGACATTACCGGGTACATCGGCAGTGCTGTCACGGGCAGTTATATGTCGGTGCTGATGGGGAGTGCGCTCAATACCGATGTGGGGGGCTTTGCTTTCGATGTGACCCAGGCCAAAACCAACGTGCCCAGAAGGGGCCGTCTGAAGGGGACGAGCCTGCGTCTGTCCTATAGCAAGAACCTGCCCAATAGCGGTACCAACTTCTCGTTACTGGCTTATCGCTACTCGACCCGTGGTTATTTGGGACTGCATGACGCGGTCGCGTTGCAGGACTTCGTCGAGAGCGGCGAACGGGTGGAAGCCTTCTCCCGAATGCGTGACCGGCTGGATGTGAATATCAGTCAGCAGTTGAAGGCCACTGGCGGGCATTTCTATGCCAGTGGTTCGGCGCTCAATTATTGGAACAGACAAGGCAAGGCCCTGAGCTTTTCCACGGGTTACAGCAATCAGTGGCGGGGCAATAGCTATTCCTTCGCCGTACAGCGCACGCTGGGTCAGAACCGGTATTCAGGGCGTCGGGCAGTCAGTAGCAATACGACCTTGAGTTTGACCCTTACGATCCCGCTGGGCCGTGAGACCCGGGGCGCAACGGTGCTCAATAACTTCGTCAGTCACGACCAGAGCACGGGAACTCATCTGACCAGCGGCGTTTCCGGGACAGTGGACGACGCGGGCAAAGCATCCTATGCCGTGTCCGTTTCCCGTGATGACAAGCAACGGGAAACCAGCCACAACGCTAGTCTCAATTATTCCTTGCCCCAGGTGGCCTTAAGTTCCAGTTTTTCCCAGGGCAGCGATTACCGCCAGGGCTCCATCGGTGCGTCCGGCGGCATGATCCTGCACCCCGGCGGCCTGACGTTTGCCCAGACCCTGAGCGAGACCAGCGGCCTGGTCTACGCGCCTCATGCCAAGGGCGCAGGTGTCGGCTACAGCGGCGCGCGGGTGAATGGCAGCGGTTACGCGGTGGTGCCCAGCCTCACGCCTTTCCAGCTCAATACCGTGGATATCGACCCGCAAGGCATGCCCGACGACGTCGAGCTGCAGGTCAGTTCGCGCAACACCGCGCCGGTGGCGGGAGCCGTGGTGATGCTGTCTTACCCGACCCGCAAGGCGCGCTCTTTCCTGATCAACAGCCTGCAACCCAATGGCGCGCTCCTGCCGTTTGCCGCGAGCGCGACCGACGCCGAGAGCGGGGTGGAAATGGGCGCGGTCGGCCAGGGCAGTCGCCTGGTGCTGCGCAGCGAAAAGGACCAGGGCTCGATCCGCGTCGAATGGGGTGATCAGCCTGGGCAGCAATGCCTGATCGACTACCGCTTGTCCAAACGCGATGCAGCGTCTGCCAAGGCGGCTGAGGCGAAGGGCTATGAGGTGTTCGACCTGCCATGCCGACCGCTGCCTCCCGACACTGCCGGCGCGCCCGCTCAGGCGAGGAACGGCTGATGCGACAGGCAGGCGGCTGGTGCTGCCCCTCGGCCATGGCTCGGCGAATCTGTGAGGGCCTGATGGCGGCCTGGCTGCTGATGTCGCTTTGCGCCGACGTCCAGGCGGCGCTGGCCATTACCGGTACACGCTTCATTTACCCGGGCAATACCCCGGCGTTGACGGTCAGGGTCGGCAACACCGGCGATGCGCCGATCCTCCTGCAAGCCTGGCTGGACCGGGGGGATACGCGCGCCGACCCGAGTCGTTTGACGGTGCCGTTCGTACTGTCGCCGCCTATTTCACGGCTTGACCCGCAACAGCGTAGCGCCCTGGTGGTGCGTTACACCGGCGAACCCTTGCCCGGCGATCGCGAGTCGGTGTTCTGGATCAACTTCCTTGAAGTGCCACCGGTGACGACCAGCGACAGCAATGTGCTGCGCCTGGCCTATCGCATGCGCATGAAGCTGCTGTACCGCCCTTCGGGCCTTGCCGGCAAGGCGGACGAGGCAATCGGGCAAGTGGTCTGGAGCCTCGACAAGGCACCCGGAGCGGACGGGCAGATGGCGTTGCTGGCCACCAGCCGGGCGCCTTACTACGTGTCCATCCCGCAGTTGGAACTGGGCAGCGGGGCTCAATCGATCAGTTGGCAGGGGATCACGCTCGAGCCTTTCGGCACGACACGTATCGCCCTGCCCGCAACAAAAAAGGCAGCCGTCGCCAATGCGACGGTCGTTCGTTACCAGGTGGCGATAGACAGCGGGGAGACGCTGAGTGGAAGTGCGCGGTTACAACAGTAGTTTTGCGATGGACAGATTCGCGGCGAGTGCATCGTCATGCGGTTGCGGTCGAGCGCCCGAGGGTGCGCGACCGGTGGGCATGAGTCTGGGGCGGCGTGGGTCGTGTTTCGTGCTGGCGACGCTGCTGCCCCTGGCGGTGCCCGATATCGCCTTGGCCTTGCAGGTACCTAACGCCGGTCAGGCGATGCGTGACATCGAGTCGGTCCAGCCGGTCCAGCCAGTCCCTTCGGAACTGGAGTTGGATCTGCCCAAGGCCGAGACACCCACCGCGCCAGCAGCCCCGGACACCTCTGGGATCCGGGTACAGGTCCAGGCGTTTGCCATCGAGGGCAACCAGGTTTTCGCCACCGAGCGCCTGCAGCCGCTGCTGGCCGACCTGCAGGGCCAGGAGCTGGACCTGAACGGTTTGCGCGCAGCCGCGCAGCGTATTACCGACTACTACCAGAAGCGGGGTTATGTACTGGCCCGCGCTTTCCTGCCGCCCCAGGACATTGAAAACGGCCTGGTGCGGATCGCCGTGGTGGAGGGGCGTTACGGACGCATCGAAGTGCAGAACCGTTCGCGCGCCCTGGATCAGGTGGTGCATGCGCCGTTGTCGGCGCTGAACAGCGGCGAGGCGGTATACGACGCGGACCTGGAGCGCAGCCTCTTGCTGTTGAGCGACCTGCCCGGGGTCCAGGCCCGCGGCACCTTGCGTCCTGGCCAGGAGTACGGGACCACCGACCTGGTGATCGACGCCGAGCCCGGGCCGCTGCTGAACGGCACCCTGGAGGCGGACAACTTCGGTGGCTACTACACCGGAGAATACCGCCTGGGCGGCAGCCTCAACCTCAACAACCCCTTGCGCCTCGGCGACCAGCTCAGCCTGCGGGCGATGCGCAGCGACGAGTCGCAGCGTTATTACCGTGCGGCCTACCAGTTACCGGTCGGTCCCTGGTCGACCCGCGTCGGCGGTGCGTACTCGCAAATGAGCTACCACGTGGGCCGGGACTTCGAGGTCCTCGACTACCACGGTACCGCCAGCTTCCGCAGTCTCTTTGTCGCCCAGCCGCTAGTGCGCAGCCGCACCTTCGACCTCACTGCGCAACTGCAATACGAAGACAAACGACTGCGCGACGACATCGACCTCTACGAGGACAGCAACCGCAAACGGATCGGCCTGTGGACCCTGAGCCTCAATGGCAACGGCCAGGATCGCGTTTTCGGGGGAGGCCAGAACTTCTTCGATCTGTCCTACGGCAGCGGACGCCTGCGTTTCGGCGACCGCGAGAAAGAGGTCGGGGACAGGCGTACCGCGGGTACTTCGGGCGGGTTCGCCAAGCTCAATCTCAATGCTGCGCGCCTGCAGCGCCTGAGCGACCGCTTCCAGCTCTATACCCGGCTGAGTGCGCAATGGACCAACAGCAACCTGGACAGCTCGGAAAAGCTCGGCCTTGGCGGTCCCTACGGTGTGCGTGGCTATCCATTGGGTGCCGGCAGCGGCGACCAGGGCTGGCAGGCCAGTACCGAACTGCGCTACGCCCTGGCCCCACGCTGGCAGCTCAGCGCTTTCGCCGACACCGGCACGGTCAAGGTCAACCGCCAACCCTGGACCTCCGAAAACAATACCCGCCGGATCACGGCGACTGGTATCGGTGCCAGCTGGGCGGGGCCTTCGCAGCAAGTCAACCTGACGCTCGCCTGGCCGCTGCATGACAACGGCAAGACCCGGGACAAGCCGGAGCGCCGCCCCCAGGTCTGGATGAACGCGACGCAATATTTCTAGTACCTGCTCGTAGCAGGAGTGGTGTCGTTCTGCAAATGGTTTGCAGAACGTTCTTTAGTGAAGAGGGCGTTACCGTGAACAAAATGTATGCACTGGTTTGGAACCAGGCCCTGGCATGCTGGAATGTGGCTCATGAAGGGGCACGTCGCCGGCGCAAGTCGGGTGCGCGCAAGGGGATGGTCGTGGCGGCTGTCAGCCTGCTGGGAGCGGGCGCCATGTCCTCGGCATTCGCCCTGCCGACGGGGGGAACCGTGGTGCACGGTACGGGCGATATTCTGGTCTTCGACAATAACAAGGAAATGTCGATCAACCAGCATACCGACAAGCTGATCACCAACTGGAACGACTTCAGCGTCGCAAAGGGCGAGAGGGTTACCTTCAACCAGCCCGGTAAAAGCTCGGTTGCGCTGAACCGCGTCATCGGAACCAATGCCAGTAACATCCAGGGCCGGATCAATGCCAATGGCCAGGTGTTTCTGGTCAACCCCAACGGCGTAGTGTTCGGCCAGGGCGCCCAGGTCAACGTGGGTGGTCTGGTGGCTTCGACCCGAAGCATCAGCGACGATGACTTCAAGGCCGGCAAATACAATTTCTCGGGCAACTCGTCGGCGGAGATCATCAACAACGGCGACATCATTGCCGACCAGGGCGGCAACGTGGCGCTGCTGGGGACCAACGTTCGCAACGATGGGGTGATCCAGGCGCAAATGGGGCGGGTGGTACTGGGGGCGGGGGACAAGTTCACCGTGAACTTCGACGGCAACAACCTGCTCAACCTGCAAGTCGATGGTGCCGCAGTGGATGCCCTGGTGAAAAACGGTGGCCTGCTCAAGGCTGACGGCGGCCAGGTGCTGATGACCGCCAAGAGTGCCGGCGACATGTTGCGGACCGTGGTCAACAACCAGGGCACCATCGAGGCCAATACCCTGCGTGGCACAGCCGGCAAGATCACCCTCGATGGCGGCGATATGGGCAAGGTGCTGGTAGGCGGGGCGATGACCGCCAGTGCCATCGGCGCCGTGGGTAACGGCGGTGTGATCGAGACCAAAGGCGCGAATACCGAGGTGCAACTGGCGACCCGGGTCAATACCCAGGCCAGCAACGGCCAGACCGGCAGCTGGAAGATCACCTCGCGCGAGGTCAAGGTCAATCCGACAGCGGCATCGGGCAGCGACACCGCCTACGCCGATACCTTGTCGAACAACCTGGCGACCACCAATATCGAACTGGCCAGCAGTGCCGGCGATGTGGTGGTGGGTGGTCCCGTCACCTGGAACAGTGGCAATCAGCTGAAGCTGTCTTCCAAGCGCGACATTGAGGTCAATGGCGGACTGGCCAGCACCGGTATCAAGGCCCGGGTCGAGATGAATGCTGATAAAGCCATCCGGCTCAACGGCAACGTGACCCTCAGTGGTGCCAATGCCAGCCTCGGGATGAACCATGGCAGCGGCTATGCCCTGGGGCAGGACGCGAAGGTCACTCTGTCCGGTACCGGGGCCTCGTTCGATTCGAACGGCGCGCTTTACGATGTCATTCAAAACACCGCCCAGTTGCAGGCGGTCAATAACAACCTCAATGGCTTGTATGTCCTGGGGACCGACATCAAGGGGTACGGCAACTTCAAGTCCATTGGTGGCAATGGCACCTTCTCTGGCGTCTTCGATGGCCTGGGCAATACCGTCAGCGGTTTCACGGTGACCAATACCGGGCCTATGGTTGGTCTGTTCGCCGGCAACTCGGGCAGTATCAGTAACCTGAAACTGGCCAACATGACCGTCAATGGCACTACCTCCGGAGTGGGCTTCAGCTATATCGGCGGCCTGGTGGGGGTGAACACCGGGACCCTGACCAACGTCAGCGCCACTGGCCTGCGCGTCAACGCCAACGCCTCGAACACCAACGTCGTGGGTGGTTTGGTCGGGCTCAATGCTGGCGGTGCGATCGATCGCGCATCGGTGGGGGGCAACTCCTACGTGAATGGCAACAGCTATACCACGTCGGTGGGTGGCCTGGTCGGTGAAAACGTTTCAGGGGGGGCGGGTTCCGCGAGTATTACCAACAGTTTGGCGAATGTCGCCATCGGCGGGTACCTGGCGCGCAACTTCGCTGGTGGTGCGGGCGGCCTGGTCGGTACCAACAGGGGCGGTTATATCGCCGACTCTTCCAGCAGCGGTTCAGTCGGTAACTACTCGTACAGTTATGTGGGTACGAATATAGGCGGGCTGATCGGTTACAACCAGGCAGGCACGGTCGAGCGGTCCAGCTCCTCGGCAACGGTGCAGGGTCACAGCGCCAGCAACATTGGCGGCCTGATCGGGTTCAACACCAACAGTGCGGTCAGAGAGTCCAGCTTCAGCGGTAAGGTCAACGGTTACGGCAGTGCCTCGGCAGGCGGGCTGATCGGTTACAACCAGAACAGCACGCTGAACGACGTCAAGACCAGCGGTACGGTCTACGACACTTCGGGCACCAATGTCGGTGGCCTGGTCGGCCAGAACTTCTACGGCAAAATAGACACCGCCGAGGCCTTGGCCAATGTCACCGCGGGCGCCAACAGCAATACCGGCGGGCTGATCGGCAGCAACTACGGCGGTACCGTCAGCCACGTCGTGGCCCGCGGCAAGGTCGTGGCAGGCAGCAACAGCAATGTCGGCGGGTTGATCGGCAACAACGACGGTGACCTGAGTTCGGTCGAAGCCAGTGGTGAAGTCCGGGCCGGGAGCAACAGCTTCGTGGGTGGCCTGGTGGGTACCAACGGTCGCACCCTGGGCTCGACTATCGAAACCGCTACGGCCAAGGGCACTGTCTACGGTGATCGGGACAGTAACATCGGTGGGTTGGTGGGGCAGAACCATGGCCAGATCTCCAACTCCCTGGCCCTGGGCTCGGTGAGCGGCGGTTACTACACAAGGCTCGGCGGCCTGGTGGGGCTGAACATGGGCAAAGTTCGTCAATCGGTGGCCAGTGGCAAGATCAACGCCAATTACCCGAGCTACCAGACTTACGGCGGCCTGGTCGGCGTCAACTATGGCGAGATGAAATACAACTCGGCACTGGGCGAGGCTGCCCAGGTACCGCTTTCCGGCATGAACCTGGGAATCATCCAGTAACCCTCGGCACCACCCGCTGATACCCAGGTATCGCGGGTTCCCGATACGTCATGCCGAGGCATGGCGTATCGGTTTTTCAGGATTCATCACCTCTTTCAGGATGACCCGCGATGCGGGTCTTCCATGAGCAACGAAACCCGGTCGGCCAACACGGCCGGGCTCAAGCAGAGCATGGAGAATGGCCCCATGACCCACCTATTGGCGTTGAGGCCCGCCGGCCACGTACGTCGGTTCTACCGCAGTGCCCAGGTATTGGCTTGTCTGCTCCCGGGCTTGATCGGCGCGACGGCCCAGGCCGCCTTGGTGGAAAGCCAGGCGATCGACTGCTCGTTCAGTAACGGTGCCGGCCGGCCCTGGGTGGAAGTGACGCCGTTGACCAGCACCACGCCGGTAGGCTCCGTCCTGTGGCAACGACCGGTGGCCCTGATCACCAACTACCGATATGGCGGGGCTACGGGTAACAAGGCCCATGAGCTGGTCTCTGCCGGATACTGGACCGCGGGTACACCGCTGCCCGACGCCATCGCCCCGACCAACATCGACGGCATCGGTTTCAAGATCGCGGTGAACTCCTCCGACGGCGTCCTCAGGAATATCACCCAGGTGTCCAAACCCGTAGCGCTGGAAAAGAACCAGGTTATCTATGACCCCAGCGCAGGCCAGAACCAGCGCTCGCTGATGGTGACCAACTATCTGCAATCGCTGATCCTCACGGTGCCCCCCAGCCAGTTGCCCAGCGGCGAGCTGGTGATCGACCGTGTCGCCGGCAGCTCGGGGCTGATGCTGTATGCGGTCGACCTGCTCAAGGGGGTGGCCAGCCTGGGAGGGGAGGTCACCATCCCGAGCGACAACATGCCCATCGGCATCTGCCGCAAGCCCTACTCGTTGATGGGCCCCGCCATCATCAATATGGGCGGGGGAGGTGGGATCACTGTTCCCAACACCTGCGTGGTGGAGTCGTACAGGACCATCCCGGTGAAGCTCGGGCGTTTCTCCCTGGCCAATTTTCCCAAGGTGGGTTCGACCTCGTCGCCGGTACCGTTTCGCATCGAGCTGAGCCAGTGCGCATTGAATGCCAGGCCGCAGATCACCTTCACCGACAAAGTTGCCGCTCACACCGACCCGTCGGTACTCAACCTGGCGGCTTCGCCCAACAGCGCCAAGGGCTTCGGCATCATCATGATCAACGACCTGAACGGGCAGCGGGTCAAATACGACGGCACCCGCTACGACATGCAACGGGTGGGCGACAGCGCGATCATCCCGCTGCGGGCCGGCTACATCCGCACCGGCAGCGATGCCGAGGTCAAGGTCGGCGACGCCGATGGCGCGGCGGAGTTCACCTTTACCTTCCCCTGAGTCATTCAGGGTTGAACCAAGCCCCTTCGATGGCGATAGACGCCGTTGCGGGGCCTTTCTACACTGGGCTCCGACCTTGGGATGGAGCACGCGGATGAATCGCAACGAACTGCGCAAGGCCGATATCAACCTGATGGTGGTGTTCGAAACCCTGATGCTCGAGCGCAATGTGACCCGGGCGGCGGAGAAGCTGTTTCTCGGCCAGCCGACCATCAGTTCGGCGCTCAATCGCTTGCGCGCGATCTTCAACGATCCGCTGTTCATTCGTGTGGGCCACAGGATGGAGCCGACCGCCCGCGCCGAGGAGCTGATCCAGCACCTGTCGCCGGCGCTGGATGCCTTGTCCTCGGCCTTGAGCCTGACCCACGATTTCGATCCCGCCAGCAGCACCATGACCTTTCGCATCGGCTTGTCCGACGACGTCGAGTTCGGCCTGTTGCCGCCGCTGCTGCGGACCTTGCGCCAGGAAGCGCCGAAGGTGGTGTTCGTGGTGCAGCACGCGGACTACTGGCGGATCCCGGACCTGCTGGCCGCCGGCGACATCACCGTGGGCATCAGCCAGACCCGCGGGCTGCCGGCCAATGCCAAGCGCAAGCTGCTGCGGCATATCCAACCCAGCGTGCTGCGCGCCGATGCCAGCGACACGCCACTGACCCTCGACGAATACTGTTCCCGTCCGCATGTGCTGGTGTCGCACACGGCCAATGTCAGCGGCTTTGCCGATGAATGGCTGGCCGAGATCGGTCGACAGCGCCATGTGGTGTTGTCGGTGCCGCAGTACAGTTCGCTGCCGGCGTTGCTGGCGGGGACCGACATGATCGCCAGCCTGCCGGACTACACGGCGGCGGCCATGGCGGCGTCGGGGCAGTTGTTCCAAGAGCCGTTTCCGTTCAAGACCCCGACCCTGGACCTGTCCATGGTCTGGCTCAGCCATGTCGACACCGACCCGGCCGAACGCTGGCTGCGTTCGCGGCTGGAGGCGTTCATGAGCGACCGCGACCTGGCGCCGCTCAAGGCGCGTTGAATCTCTTATCCCTTTGTAGAGGACTCAGGCAGGCGGTCGCGAGGCGTGTAGTATGGAGCGCCTTTTCACCCCCACCTTTCAGGGAGATCCGCCATGCCTCATCTGCATATGGAATACACCGCCAACCTGCCGCAACTGGATGCCGACAAGGCCTTGCTGCGGTTCAACAACGCGTTGGTGGCGTCCGGGCAGTTCGCTGAATACGACATCAAGAGCCGCGCGCGCAAGGTCGAGACGTTTCGCGTCGGCACCGGCCTCGGCGAGCGGGCGTTCGTGCATGTGAAGCTGTCGTTGCTCAGCGGGCGTTCGCCAGAGATCAAGAAGCAGCTTTCGCAAAGCCTGCTGGCGGTGCTGCAGGAACTCTGTGAATGGCCGGCTGGCGTCGAGTTGCAACTGGCGGTGGAGATCCTGGATATCGACCGCGAGTCCTACGGCAAGCTCAGCATCGGCCACTGAGCCGGAATGCCACAGGGCCTGGCCCTACAATAGGCCCTGTTGCGCGCAGACCTTGACCACTTGCTCGCGGAACCAGGTGTTGGCGCTGTCCTGGTCGGTGTGCGCGCTCCATTGCATGTCCAGGGTAAAGCCCGGCAAGCCGTTGGGCGCTTCGCAATGGCTGAACACCGCGTCGTTGGTCAGCAGCGCCTGGATGCGCCGTGGCAGGGTCAGGATGAAGTCGGTGCCGGTGATCATTTTCAGCGCCGCGCTGTAGCTGTTGGAGCGCGCGACGATCTGCCGCCGGTGGGCCTGGCGGGCCAGCCAGCCATCGACCATGTTGGTGGTCGAGGTCCAGGGCGTGGGGTAGACGTGCCGGCGCTCGACGAACGACTGCAGGCTGAAGCGCGGCTCCAGCGGCGGCGTCGCGCGCTTGTCGAAGACACACACCAGGTCATCCTCGAGCAGCACCTGCGACTTGAGGTCGGGGTGGTTGTGGTGAAAGTTCGGACCGAAGCAGACCACCAGATCCAGGCTGCCGTCGCGCAGTTCCTCGGCGGGGATATCGGTTTCCAGCTTGTGCACGTTGACCGTCACCGGCAGGTCGGCGAAGTCGAATCCCTTGAGCAGCCGCGGCAGGATCAGCAGTTCGAAATATTCCGGCGCGCAGACATTGAAGGTGACGGCCTGGCGGGTCGGGTCGAAAGCCTGGACCCCGGAATGGCACAGGTTGATGCTCTCGAGAATCTTCAGCACATGACTGTACATGGTGCTGGCTTTGTAGGTCGGACGCATGCCGGTGCGGGTATTGATGAACAGTTCGTCCTCGAAGCCGGTGCGCAGTTTTTTCAGGCAGTAGCTGACGGTCGACTGACTCACGCACAGGGTTTCCGAGACCCCGGTCACGCTGCTTTGCTCGTACACGGCGACGAACACCATCAGGTCCTGCATATCGAGCTTTCTAAGCAAGTTACTGTTCAGCATCAGTTCCGTCTCGTTGAGCACCTCGCGCGGTCGTGCGCAAACCTGCCTGATGCTAACGGAACGATCGTCCTAATTGAATCCTTGCCCCGGGGTTTCACGGATAGCGAAGGGACAATTAATTCCGAGAACACGACCTGTGCGGTATGGCGCGGCGCGTAGCGGCTTGTCCCTTGGTGTTGAGCCTTCAACCGGGCACCGGGACTGGCCGGCGGCTGCCGAGGATCAGGGCGAGCATGCCCAGGCCCACCAGCAGCGCGCCGAGCAGCTCGCCCGGCAAGGGAGGCCGGCCCAGCACGAACCAGTGGAAGAGGGTGATGAACAGGGTGCTCAGGTAGATGTAGGAAATGACCGTGGCCGGTGCGATCACCCCGATGGCCCGGTGCAGCAGCCAAAAAGTCGCCAGGGTGGCGAACAAGGCCAGGTACAGCAGCCACAGGCCGTCGTTGAGAGTGAGCAGGACGGCGCTGCGCCAACCACCGCCCGGCAGGCAGAAGGCGAACAGGAACAGCGCGCCGAACAACATGTTCCAGAAGGTCATGGCGGCCGGGCTGCGATCTTTCAGGCTGGTGGTTTTCAGCCGTTGGCTCAGCGGCGAATAACCGGCCATGGCCAGGCAACCGACCCCATACACGCCGACCGCGTAGAGCGACGGCATGCCCTCGGGGCCCGAGCCCCTGAAGGTCAGCAGCGTGGCCCCGGTGGCCGCCAGCAGCACCGGCAACAGGCGGTTTTTTGCTGGGTTGTCGCTCAGCAGGAGGCCCTCGAACAGCAGGGTCAGCAGCGGTACCAGGGCGAACAGGATGCCGGTATTGACCGCCGAGGTATGCCGCAGCGCCTCGAACAGCGAAGCGAAATAGATCGCCAGCAACAGGCCCAGCATCCCATGCGCCCGCAGCCCGGCGCGGTTGATCCGGAACGCGCCGTTGAGCCACAGCGCCGGCACGAACATCAAGGCCGACAGCAGCAGGCGCAGACCTGTCAGCAACAGCGGGTCGACGGCCTGGCTGACCCGGGCCGCGGCAAAAAACGAGGCGGCGATCAGCACCGCCCACAGCAGCATGCCGAGATGGGCGTTGAGCAAGCTGGCGGGTTTCATCGGTGCGCTCCCCGGGTCATTGGAAGTGGCGGTGGTAGTGCCGCGGATCGAAGCGCAGGACCATCAGGATCATCAGCGCCATGACCGCGGTCAGCGACCACCAGGCCCACTCGAAACTGCCCAGGCGGTCGCGGATGATCCCGGCGAGCAGCGGCGACAGGCTGGCGATCAGGTAGCCGATGCCTTGCACGAAGGCCGTCAGGCCACCGGCACGCCGCGGATGGTCCAGATGGTCGAGGGACGCGATCAGGCTCATGGGAAACAACCCGCCGATACCCAGGCCGAGCAGGCACGGCCAGAGCAGGCTCAGGTGCCGGGGGCTGAGGATCAGCCCGCAGAAGCCGGCGATGATCAGTACCAGCAAGGCCACCAGCACCTGGCGGCGGTCTTGGCTGCGGTTGGCGATGGCCGGTGTCACCAGGCCCGAGACCACTTCCATGGCGGTGAGAAATCCCAGCAGCAGGCCGGCGTCCTGTTCGCTCCAGCCCTGTTCCACGTAATAGGGGGCCAGCCACGCCAGGACGCAGGTGTAGGACGCCGTGCCCAGGCCGAAGAAGATCGCCAGCAGCCAGGCGCGACGGTTGCCGGCAAAAGATTCGTGGTGCGTCGCGGCGCCTGGCAGCTTGGGCATGGCCGCCCGTTGCGCGTACCAGAACAGCAGCGCCAGGACTGCCAGCGCCGCCCAGATCGCCAGGCCCAGCCGCCAGCTGCCGGTGCGGCTCATCACCAGCGGGACAAAGGACGCCGCGACCGCCGCTCCCCCCATGATCGAGGTGACGTACAGGCCCATGAACAGCGAGACATTGTCGGGAAAGCGCGACTTGATCAGTGCCGGCATCAGCGACTGGATCAGGGCGATGCCGAGGCCGGCGAGCACGGCGCTGAGGATCAGTTCGGCGGCCGAATCGAGGAACAGCCGCGACAGGGTGGCCAGGCCAATGACCAGCAGCGAAATCACCACACTACGGTGGTCGCCCAGGCGCTGGCCGATGCGCACGCCGAAGAACATCGCCAGGCCCATGGCCATGACCGGCAGCATGGTCAGCAGCGCGGCGCCGCTGAAACTCAGGGCGATATCACCACGAATCCCGGACAGCAGGGGGCCGACGGCGGCCATCGACGGCCGCAGGTTCAAGGCCACCAGCGTCACGCTGAGCATCAGCCAGAAGACGGGGCGGGTTGTCGCGCGAACGTTTTCCATAACCAGACCTTGAACAATTCAGGCGCTGATTAGGCGGGGAGGGGCGTGGCCGGAGCAAATCAGAAAGTGTGCAGGACTATCTAGAAATCAAATAACACCTGTAGCCGCTGCCGCAGGCTGCGCTGGGCTGCGAAGCAGCCCCCAAACCTGCGCACGCGGTCTGCCGCAAGCACCACGTTGCCCGGGCCAGTCCTGCGGCCTGGATCGCAGCCTGCGGCAGCGGCTACAGAGGCCCGCGACGGTGCGCGGGCCTCGGGCGATCAGAATGGCTTGGTCGGCAGGTACTTGCCATCCAGGGTGATCACCGCGCGGGAACCGCCCTCCGGGTCTTCGACTTTCTTGATGTCGAGCTTGAAGTTGATGGCGCTGATGATGCCGTCGCCGAACTGCTCGTGGACCAGTGCCTTGAGGGTCGAACCGTAGACCTGGAGCATTTCATAGAAGCGGTACACGGTCGGGTCGGTGGGGATGCCGCCGGGGATGCTGCCGCGCGACGGAATGCTTTGCAGCAGGCGGCTGGCGTCCTGGTCCAGGTCGAGCTTGCTGCAGACCAGGTCGGCGGCCGCGGCCGGCAAGGCGTGCTGGCCGAGCAGGGCGGCGGTGACGAACGCCAGGCTCAGGCCGGTGCCGTCGGTGAGCTGTTGCCACGACAGGTTCTTGCGCGCCTTGGCGTCGATGATGGTGTCGGCCAGGGCCAGGCGTGGGGCTTGGGCGAATTGGGATTGCAGCATGTCGAGTTCCTCGTTGGGGATGGTGAAACGGTTGTTGAACGAGCCGTTGAAAAAGGCTTGTGAAAAGAGAGCACTCACGCCGCGTGTCGCGGTTTGCCGACCAAGGCGCAGGCGTCGGGGTGTTCGGCCAGGGACACGAAGCCCTGGCTTGGGCCATCCAGCGCGGCAATGGCGCCGCTGGCAATGTCATAGACCCAGCCATGCAGGTTCAGCCGGCCCTGCTCCAGGGCCAGGGCGACCGCGGGATGGGTCTTCAGGTTAGCCAACTGGGCGATCACGTTTTCCCGCACCAGGGCATCCAGGCGGGCTTCGTCCGAGGCATGGCTGCGGGCGGCATTGACCACCTTGGCCGACTCGGCATGGCGCAGCCAGTTGGCCACCGCCGGCAGATGGTCCAGGCATTTGCAGGTGGAGATGGCGGTCATGGCGCCGCAGTCCGAATGCCCGCAGATCACGATGTCGCTGACCCCGAGCACGGCCACCGCGTACTCCACCGTGGCCGACACACCGCCCGGTTCCGGCCCGTAGGAGGGCACGATATTGCCGGCGTTGCGGATCACGAACAAATCGCCTGGCTCCTGCTGGGTCAGCAGTTCCGGCACTACCCGGCTGTCGGAGCAGGTGACGAACAGGGTGCCGGGGTTCTGGGTGGTGGCCAGTTGCTTGAACAGCTCGCTGCGTTTCGGGAAGGCTTCGCGCTGGAACTTGAGGAAGCCGTCGATGATGTGCCGCATGGTGGTTCTCCTTGCATCGCTGATGGCGCAAGGATGGGAAATTTCAGCTATAGCGTCCAAGACTGGCTTGTTATGCTGGCCATAAGTACTGCCTATAGTTGGCGGTCCTGGCCTGGAGACACCATGCTGCTACGTCATATCCGTTACCTGCTGGCCGTCGCCGAGCACGGCAACTTCACCCGCGCCGCCGAAGCCTTGCACGTGTCCCAGCCGACGCTGTCGCAACAGATCAGGCAACTGGAGGACAGCCTCGGCGCGCCGCTGTTCGACCGCTCGGGGCGCACCGTGCGCCTGACCGACGCCGGCGAGGCCTATGTGCGTTATGCGCGGCTGGCCCTGCAGGACCTGGAGGCTGCCAGGCGCGCCATGCATGATGTGCAGGATCTGCGGCGCGGCTCGTTGCGCCTGGGCATGACCCCAACCTTCATCACTTACCTGGCGGGGCCGCTGTTGACCCGTTTCAACCAGCGGTATCCGGGGATCGCCCTGAGCCTCGAAGAGATGACCCAGGACCGACTGGAAGCGGCCCTGGCCGAAGACCGCCTGGACCTGGGCATTGCCTTTGCCGGACAGCACCTGCCGGATATCGACAGCCAGCTGTTGTTCGAGGAGAGCCTGAGCCTGATGGTCAGCCGCGAGCAGCAGCCCGAGCTACCGCGGGAACTGACGGCGGCCGAGCTGGAGCGGCAGCCGCTGGTGCTGCTCAGTGGCGATTTCGCCACCCGCCAGCATATCGACCGTTATTGCCGCGAGCAGGGCATGACGCCGCGCATCGCCATCGAAGCCAACTCCATCGGCGCCATTGTCGAAATCGTTCGCCGCGGACAACTGGCGACCATCCTGCCGCTGGCCATCACCCAGGAGCAGCCGGGCCTGAGGCCGGTGATCCTGCAACCGCCCCTGGCGCCCCGCAGCGTGGCGCTGCTGGGGCGCAAGGGCGCTTATCGCAGCGCCGCGTGCCAGGCTTTTCGCAAGCTGCTGACGACTGCTTTTCGCGAGCGGCTGACGGCTCAGGGCGTGGGCGCCGCCAGCCACTGATTGACCACGCCGCTGTAGAAACCGGTGGCCTTGCTCAGGTGCAGCCACTGGTCGACGTAGCTTTTCCAGGCGACGTCGTCCCGTGGCAACAGGAAGGCTTTTTCACTGTATTGCAGGTACTGCTCGGGGTTCACCGCGCACAGCCCCGGCTTGAGTTTCTGCTGGAAGCGCGCTTCGGACGCATCGGTGATCATCACGTCGGCCTTGTTCTCCAGCAGTTGCTCGAAAATGGTCACGTTGTCGGCGAACAGGGTCAGGCTGGCCTTGGGCAGGTGGGCCCGGGCGAAGATTTCGTTGGTGCCTCCCGGCGGTTCGATCAGGCGCACCGAAGGCTGGTTGATCTGCTCGACGGTCTGGTAGCGCTGCTTGTCGACGCACCGCACCAGGGGGATTTTCCCGTCGACGCCCAGGGTGTCGCTGAAGAAGGCTTTCTTCTGTCGCTCCAGGGACACGGAAATACCGCCCACGGCGATGTCGCACTGATTCGCCAGGAAGTCCGGCATCAGGGTTTTCCAGGTGGTCTTCACCCACTTCACCTCGACCCCCAGGCTTTGCGCCAGGGACTGCGCCATCGAAATGTCGATGCCTTCGTAGGCACCGTCCGCGCGCAGGTAGGTGTAGGGCTTGTAGTCGCCGGTGGTGCAGACGTTCAGGTGTCCGCGTTCGATGACCTGATCCAGGTGCGAGGTGCTTGGCGCGGCAAAGGCCGGGGCGCTGAGGGTCAGCAGCGAGCAGAGCAGAAGGCGTGCTTTCATGCGGTCGATCCTTGATGACGAGGGAGTGGCCGAGGGCGGCTCATTATTTGCGCCAGGCTCGAACGGGGCAAGGCGCATCGCTCGCCAGGGCGTTGCGGATTGTTTTTGCCGAAAAAGTTTTGGCAAAGGGCTATGCCAACTATTTGTTGGCTTCTTTTTCACGAAACGTTGATGGTCGGCTACCTAAAGTTCGTGCTGTCGTGGGCCGTCATTGAATAACAGGCCTGACGCCGCACTTCTTTCAAGGAACAAGTCGATCGTCATGCTGAACATCAAGCCCCTGCGTCCCGAATGGGTGACGCTGATTGCCTGCGCCTTTTTATTGCTTGGCTGCAACTTTGTGCTCTGGCAGCACCTGTTTAGCATTACCGCCTCGGACACCCGCGGCATTGCCATGCGCGTGGCTTTCGGGGTGATGATCTTCTGTGCCTTCAACCTTATCCTGACCTGGCTGGCGTTTCGCCGGATATTTAAGCCGGTGCTGGTTTTATTGTTTATGGTCAGTGCCGGCGTGGCTTATTTCATGAGCCAGTACGGAGTGCTGATAGATGCCGGAATGTTTCGCAACTTCGCCGAAACCAATGCAACGGAAGTGCGTGACTTACTCTCCCTGAAGTTGCTTGTTTATATTCTGTTGCTGGGTGTATTGCCTTCCTGGTTATTGTGGAAAGCCCCGATCAATTATCGTCGCTGGCACCGCGAGTTATTGAGCAAGTTGCTGGTATCCGTTATGTGCGCGGCGGCCATTGGTGGGGTAGCCCTGGTCAACTATCAGGGGCTGGCCTCGCTGTTTCGCAATCACCATGAATTGCGCCTGATGATAGTGCCGAGCAACTACGTGGGCGCCTCCATCGGTTACCTGCGCGAGCAAGTGGTTTCGGCGCGCCAGCCCTTCGTCAAGATCGGGGAAGATGCCCAGCGCAATCCGACCTGGCAAAACCATGCGCGCAAGTCGCTGACGGTGCTGGTGGTTGGCGAAAGTGCCCGGGCCGAGAACTTCGGCGTGCTGGGCTACGAGCGCGACACCACGCCGAAACTCAGCCAGGAAAACGGCCTGATCGCCTTTACCGATGTGTCGTCCTGCGGCACCGAGACCGCGGTCTCGGTGCCCTGCATGTTCTCCAACATGGGGCGCAAGAGCTACGACGCCAGCAAGGCGAAGAACGAGGAAGGGCTGCTGGACGTGCTCAAGCGCGCCGGGCTCGAGGTGATCTGGCGGGACAACCAGTCCGGCTGCAAGGGCACCTGCGACCGGGTGACCCTGGACGATGTCAGCAACCTCAAGGATCCGGCGCTCTGTGCCAACAGCGAATGTCGCGACGAGATCCTGCTCCAGGGCCTGCAGCACTTCATCGATACCCTGGACAAGGACACTGTGCTGGTCCTGCACCAGATGGGCAGCCACGGGCCGGAATACTTCAAGCGTTACCCCAAGCAATACGAGCGCTTCACCCCGGTGTGCCAGAGCAACGCCCTGAACAATTGCAGCCGCGAGAGCATCGTCAATGGCTACGACAATACGCTGCTGTACACCGACCACGTGCTGGCGACCCTGATCGACCTGTTGCGCAGCAACCAGGACAAGGTCGATACCGCCATGCTCTATCTGTCGGACCACGGCGAGTCCCTGGGCGAATACAACCTGTTCCTGCATGGCACGCCCTACATGCTCGCGCCGTCGCAGCAAAAACATGTGGCGATGCTGGCCTGGTTCTCGGACAGCTATCAGAAGGCCTTCTCGGTGGACACCCATTGCCTGCAACTGAGCCGGGAAAAACCGCTGAGCCAGGACAACCTGTTCCACTCGATGCTCGGTCTGCTGGAAGTCGACAGCCGGGTCTACCAGCCTGACCTGGACCTGTTCGCCGGCTGCCGGGGAAGCGTGGTCGACGGCGTGCTGGCGCGGCAATGAAGCCTTGATCGGCGTTCGACCTTTTTTTCACGATCGGGGCGGTAACCTGTTTTTCATCCAATACTTACAAGAGCCAGCAGATCCATGTCCGCGCACCCTCCATCCCCCCTCGAGCTCGAGTTCGCCAGGCGTTATGACCAGGCGCACGCGCGCGTCTGTGGCGACGAGCGCCCGCTCGGGCTGGGGCGGCGCCTGTCGTTGTGGCGCGACGAGTGGCTGGTTCGCCGCGCGTTGAAGGTGGCGGGCGAGCCGGGGCTGATTCTCGATCTTGCGTGCGGCGCGGGGCGTTTCTGGCCGGTGCTGGGCGAGCACAGTAATCGGGTGATCCTGGCGGCGGACCCGTCCCAGGACATGCTCAACCACGCCCAGACCCATCACCCGGCGAGCCTGCTCAGGCGGGTCAGGACTTTCCAGAGTTCGTCGTTCAGCATCGGCCTGTCGGCCAATGCGGTGGACTGCATCGTCTGCCTGCAACTGTTCCCCCATGTCGCCAGCAGCGAGGCGCGCCTGGCGTTGCTGGGCGAATTCCATCGGGTCAGTCGCGACTCGGTGATCCTCGCGGTGCGCATCGACAGTCGCTTGAAAGTCATGCGCGACCGGCTGGAGGGCAACGACACCCTGCAATTGCAGCGTGCTCCACGCATGGACGTCAGCCGGGCGCGGGTCGAGGCCGAGTTCAAGGGGGCGGGGTTCGAAGTGCTCAGCCACCAGGATTTCATTCCCGGCTGCGCCGCCTGGCGGGTTTACGTCCTGCGCAAACAGGGGTAGTCGACGGCGTTCGGACTATTCTTGTGGCCCGGGCGCCGATTTCGCGCAGGCTCTTGTCGAGTGAATGCTCAGAAATCGCCGAGGGCGATATATACTGCGCGCCATTCTTCAAGGGAGAGCCGTGTGGCCATCGATATTCACTGGATTCGCGACAACGATAGCCTCGGTCAATTCTGCACCGAGTGGCAGAAGCTGCCATTCGTCGCCCTCGACACCGAATTCATGCGGGTCGACACCTTCTATCCGATCGCCGGCCTGTTGCAGGTCGGCGATGGCCAGCGCGCTTACCTCATCGACCCCTTGACCATCGACGACTGGCAGCCGCTGGCGGCCTTGCTGGAGAACAGCGCGGTGGTCAAGGTGGTGCACGCCTGTAGCGAGGACCTCGAAGTCCTGCTGCGCCTGACCGGCAGCCTGCCGGCACCGTTGTTCGACACGCAACTGGCGGCCGCCTACCTGAACCTGGGTTTCTCCATGGGCTACTCGCGGTTGGTCCAGGAAGTGCTGGGCATCGAGTTACCCAAGGGCGAGACCCGCTCCGACTGGCTGCAACGCCCGCTGTCGGAAACCCAGGTCAGCTACGCCGCCGAAGACGCCGTGCACCTGGCGGAGGTCTTCACCCGGCTGCGGCCGAAACTGTCCGAGGACAAATACAACTGGGTGCTGGAAGACGGCGCCGAGCTGGTGGCCAACCTGCGCCGCGAAGTCGATCCCTATGAGGTCTACCGCGAGGCCAAGCTGGCCTGGAAACTGTCCCGCGCGCAACTGGCGGTGCTGCGTGAACTTTGCGCCTGGCGCGAGCGTGAGGCACGGGCACGGGACCTGCCGCGCAACCGGATCGTGCGCGAGCACTCGCTGTGGCCGTTGGCCAAGAGCCAGCCGGACAACCTCGGCGCCCTGGCGAAAATCGAAGACATGCACCCGCGCACCGTGCGTCAGGACGGCGAGTTCCTGCTGGGCCTGATCAAGCGTGCCGCCAGCGTCAGCCCCGACCAGTGGCCGCCGGCCGTCCCCGAGCCGTTGCCGATGGAAGCCTCGGCCCTGCTCAAGCGCCTACGCGCCGTGGGCCAGGCCGAAGCCGAGCGCCTGGGCATCGCCCCGGAACTGATGCTGCGCAAGAAAACCCTGGAAAGCCTGCTCAAGAGCGGCTTCCCCAACGGACCCTACCAATTGCCCGATTCGCTGCGTGGCTGGCGCCGCGAATTGATGGGCCAGGCGCTGCTCGACAGCCTGGCCACCGCCGGAGAACAGCCATGAAACGTATCTGCTCGATCTACAAAAGCCCGCGCAAGAACGAGATGTACCTCTATGTGCTCAAGAGCGATGCCCTGGAGCGCGTGCCGGAAAACCTGCTGGCGGCGTTCGGCAAGCCGCAGCACGCCTTCGACCTGGTGCTGAGCCCGGAGCGCAAGCTGTCGCGCGAGGACATCCACCAGGTGCTGGAGAACCTTGAGAAGCAGGGTTACCACCTGCAGATGCCACCGGCCGAGGACGAGTACATCGAGCACTTGCCCGAAGAGCTGCTGCGCCGTAATGATCCGGTCTGACGGACACCTGTAGATGCCCTGTCCGGGGCATCGTTGAAAATGGAACTGATTCTATCTGGCGGCTGCCGCGATCGATGGAGCGATACTCCGTCGGTGGCTGCCTGCACCGTTTTGTAAGGTTTGAACCATGCGCGTTCTGATTGCCGAACACGATCACGCTATTTATGCCCGTTTGTTGCGTCAGCTGGCACCTGACCTGGAAGTGCTCACCAGCGGCGATTCCGCCGAGCTGTCGAAGCTGGCCGCCGACTGCCCGGTCTGGCTCGGCCAGCCGGACCTGCTGGCCACCCTGTTGCGCCAGGGCCACCAGCCGCAGTGGCTGCAATCGACCTGGGCCGGCATCACGCCGCTGCTCGCCGACGGCCTGCCACGCCATTACCGGCTGACCCGCGCCGTGGGGATCTTCGGCCAGGTCATGGCCGAATACGTGCTCACCTACATGCTCGGTCACGAGCGCGAAGTCTTGGCGCGCCTGGTCAGCCAGGTCGAGCGCAAGTGGGATAACCGCACGGGCCAGAGCCTGGCCGGGCGCAAGGTGCTGATCGTCGGCGCGGGCGATATCGGCCAGAGCGTGGCGCAGTTTCTCTTGCCGTTCGGCGTCGAACTGTACGGCATCGCCAGTGAAGCCCGGGAGCAGGCGCCGTTTGTCGAAGTCGCGGCCTTGGCGGACCTGGGACGTTTGGTCGGTGAGGTGGATTATGTGGTCAACCTGCTGCCCAACACCCCGCACACCCATGACCTGTACGACGCGGCGCTGTTCAAGTGTTTCAAGCCGACCGGCCTGTTCATCAACGTCGGTCGCGGGGTCGCGGTGGTCGATGCGGATCTGGTGGAAGCCTTGAAGGAAGGGCATTTGGCGGGGGCGGTGATCGACGTCTGCCGCCAGGAACCGCTGCCGCAGCGCCATCCGTTCTGGACCGCCTGGGGCCTGTTGCTGACCGGTCACAGTTCGGCGCCGACCTCGCCGACCCTGATGGCGCAGCTGTTCATCGACAACCTGCGGGCCTATCAGGCCGACACGGCGTTGCGTGGCGAAGTGGATTTCACCCGCGGGTATTGAGGGGAATCACAGACTCTGTAGCCGCTGCCGAAGGCTGCGATAAGTCCGAAGGACTTCAGCGATCTCAAGATCCTGCGCCCACGTTGTGGGCGATCGCAGCCTGCGGCAGCGGCTACAGGTTGCTGGTTTACAGGCTGAAATCGCCTTCGGCCGCGGTTTCGCTCAGCGGGCGACGCGGGCTTGGCTCTTCGCGGGCCTGCAAGTATTCGGCGAGGCTCGCCTTGTCACCCAGCTTGCCGACGGCCACGGCGGCATGCAGGGCATAACCTTCTGGAATCTTCAGCTCCTTGCGGGTCAGCTCCTGGTCGAACCCGGCCATGCCGTGGGTGTGCCAGCCGCTGATGCTGGCTTGCAGCGCCAAGTGGCCCCAGGCCGAACCGGTGTCGAAGGTGTGCCACAGGGCCGGGGTTTCCTCGCTGGCGCCAGGCGCGGTGAAGGTGGTTTTCGAGATCACGATCACCAATGCCGAGGCGTGCTGCGCCCAGCCACGGTTGAACTCGTTGAGCAGGCCGAGGAAACGTTCCCAGTTCGGCGTGTCGCGGCGCGCATACAGGAAGCGCCACGGCTGCGAGTTGTAGGCCGACGGCGCCCAGCGCGCGGCTTCGAAGAAGCTCAGCAGGGTTTCCTCGGGAATGGCTTCGCCGGTGAAGGCGCGCGGCGACCAGCGCTCGGTGAACTGCGGGTGGATGGCGTACTCGGCAACGCGGGGATTGGCGCTCATGACAGGGATTCCTGGCTACGTTTGAGAATGAAAGGTGGATAAACCGGCAAGCGCAGTTGAACTGAGCAACGGGGTTTTTCCTGACCCTGGGCGATTCACCGGTGCGACGCGGTCGAGCGTTAATGGCACGCGGACATAGGGCTTTGCGACAGGCAAAGCTACTGCGCGGCATGCGGCCTGACAAGTAGTGCCTTACCGACAGTCGCCAGCGCTTGGCCCGCGGGGCCTTGGGCACTAGACTGGCGGCCTTTTCCCTGTCCGATACCGATTACCTGAGCCATGGCCGCCAAAGTTGAACCCTTCTGGATCCGCAAAACCCTCGAACAACTCGATCAGGAGGAGTGGGAGTCGTTGTGCGACGGTTGTGGCCTGTGCTGCCTGCAGAAGCTCGAGGATGAAGAAGACAACAGCGTCTACTACACCCGCATCGCCTGCAAACTGCTGGACCTGAAGACCTGTCAGTGCAGCGACTACGCCAACCGCCGGGCCTCGGTGCCGGATTGTATCCAGCTAACCCCGGGTAAGGCCGATGAGTTCAAATGGCTGCCGCCGACCTGCGGTTATCGCCTGGTCAGCGAGGGCAAGGACCTGCCGCTCTGGCACCATCTGGTGTGCGGTGACCGCGACGCGGTGCACCATGAGCGCATTTCCCAATCCGGACGGATGCTCGCCGAAGGCAGCGTGGCCGAGGAAGACTGGGAAGATCATCTGATTTTCCGCGCCGGCTGAGGGTACGCCGCGCTCGCGTTCAAGGTTGTTTCACGAAGGAGTGTGTATGGCTGTGGGGGCAAGGCTGGCGCTGGCCGGCTGGCTGCTGGTGCTCAGTGCGCCGGGGTGGGCGGCGAAAAAAGTCGATCTGGATTACCACGTGCGCCTGTTGCCGCAGAGCGATCAGGCCGAGGTGCGCCTGACCCTGGCGGACGGCGCGGCGGTGCGCAGCCTGGATTTCGACCTGGGCACGCATGGCGATTACAGCGACTTCAAGGCCGACGGCCAATGGCAGTCCGGCGCGGCCAAGCCTCCCGCGGTACAGCGCGGCGTATGGCGCCCGGCCGGCGGCAAGGCCAGCCTGAGCTACCGGGTGCGGATCAGCCACAGCCTGAAGAAGGACAGCTTCGACAGCCGCATGACCCCGCACTGGGCCTTGTTGCGTGGCGACACGCTGGTGCCGGCGGCGAAGCTCGACCAGCAGGACGGCATCGAGCTGGTGTCGCGCCTGGAGTTCGAGTTGCCCGCGGGCTGGAAAAGCGTGGAAACCGCCTGGCCGCGGATCGGCAAGAACCGTTTCCGTATCGATAATCCCGCGCGCCTGTTCGACCGGCCCACCGGCTGGGTGCTGGCCGGTGCCCTGGGCAGTCGTCGCACCCGGCTGGGGGAGACTGAAGTCACGGTGGCCTCGCCGCAAGGGCAGGGCATGCGGCGCATGGATGTGCTGACCCTGCTGACCTTCGTCTGGCCGCAGATCCAGGCAACCTTTCCCCGTCATCCAACCAAGTTGCTGATCGTCGGCGCGGCCGACCCGATGTGGCGCGGCAGCCTGGCCGGGCACGATTCGCTGTTCTTGCACAGCCGCCTGCCGCTGGTCAGCGAGAGCGGCACCAGCCCGCTGCTGCGCGAAGTGATCCAGGTCTTTGCCCGGATCAATGACAGCGAGCGCAGCGACTGGATCGGCGAGGGGCTGGCGGAGTACTACGCCATAGAGTTGATGCGCCGCGCCGGCGGCATGAGCGACGAGCGTTACCAGGCCCTGGAGACCCGGTTGGCCAAGAGCGGCCACGGCGTCAGCAGCCTGCGTGGCGAACAGGTGGACGCGCCGGTGGTGGCCAGGGCGGTGCTGCTGTTGCAGGAACTGGATCGGGAGATCCGCCTGAAGACCCGCAACAAGCGTTCGCTGGATGACGTGACCCGGGCGGTGATGCGTCTGGAGCGTGTCAGCACCAAAGAGTTCATCCAGCTCAGCGAGAGCGTGCTGGACGGCTCGTCGAAGGTGCTCGACAGCGATTTGTTGCGCTAGTGGGGTCGACCGCTTTGCGGTCATCGCGAGCGAGCTCGCTCCTACAGGTTTTGCGCAACCCCCTGTAGGCGCGAGCTTGCTCGCGATAGCGCCGGTTCATTCAACGCGGCGTTCGAGGCCGCCGATCAAACCCCGGCCTTGGGCGATTTCAACGAATCGTTGCCGGTTACGGTCGCGGTACGGGTGGCCGCCTCGGCATTGGCCTTGAGGGTTTTCAGCTCCGCGCCGGCACGCTCGATCTTCGCCCGCACGTTATTCATATCCTGGCGGCTCTTCTCCAGCAGGCTTTTCGCCGAGCTGTGGCCGGTGATGCCACGGGCCAGGGCGACCCCGCCGATGGCCACCTGGATCAGGCCGAACACACCGCCACGGCGCAGGCCCTTGCCGACCATCACCACGCCGCCGGCCAGCGAGCCGATGCGCTCCCAGCCTTGTACGTTCTGCTCCGCCGGGCTCTGGAAAGGGGTGGTTGCGATGGGTTCCAGTTGTTTGCTGTCGCTCATGATCTGTCTCCAGGGGGGATGGATATAAAGCTGACTGCGCTGGCGCGGCGCTTGTTCCATCGAATGTACGGCGAACTTGAAGCAGTGCTCAGAACTTGGGGCCGGAGCGGGTGTTGTTGCCCTTGGCCAGGCGGTCGTAGAGCACCACGTTGACGGTGGCGGCGAGGTTCATGCAGCCGGTGGTCGGGATATAGACCACGTCTTCGCACCAGTCGCGGATGTCCTTGTCCAGGGAGCCGTCTTCCGGGCCGAAGATGTACAGCGCGCGATCCGGGTGGGTGTACTCCGGCAGCGAGCGGGCGCCTTCCACCAGTTCCACCGCCACCGGCACGCAGCCCAGGGGCAGGATCTTCTTCAGGTCGTCGATGCCGATCAGCGGGATGTCCTGATGGACTTTCTTGGTGTCAGTGACGAAGTCGCGGGCCCGTTCATAGCGCTTGCCGGTGTAGAACACCGACGCGACGCCATAGCAACCGGCGGCGCGCATCACCGAACCGACGTTCTCCGGTGACTTGGGGTTATACAAACCAATGCAGCTGTACCTTTTGTTTGCCACGAGCGGGGTGCCTTCGAGAAAAATCGCGATTATACGGGGATTGGACGAGGGGCGTGAGGCTCGTGGATAGCAGCGTCCCGGCTGACGCCAGCGCAAGCAAGCTCGCTTCTACAGAGGTACGCAAGAGCTGTAGGAGCGAGCTTGCTCGCGAAAGAAAGGACCGGACAAAACAGCCGTGGGGACGTTATTCGTCGTCTTTCTTCATCAACCCCGCCAGCGCGGCGAAGGGGTTGTGGGTGGCCTTGGCGACTTTCGGCGTGCTCAGGGAGCCTTCGCCGAAGTACTGCTGGTCGGTATAGCGCGAGTGTTCGTTGTCGTGGCAGTACAGGCACAGCAGTTCCCAGTTGGAACCGTCCTGCGGGTTGTTGTCGTGGTTGTGGTCGCGGTGGTGCACGGTCAGCTCGCTCAGGCGCTTGCCGGAGAACTCACGGGCGCAGCGCCCACAGACGTGCGGGTACATCTTCAGGGCCTTGTCGCGGTAGCCCATCTCGCGGTCGCGCTGGGCGTCGGCGAGGATGCGGTCGAGCTTGGAGGTGTTGGTCGAACTCATGGGTTCACCTTTATGCAAAGACTAATGACGGTAATGAGCCCAGTTTAGCTCAGGCCTTGAGCTTCTCGGCAATCCAGATGGTGTGGCGGGTGCCCTTGTTGCCGTGGGCGAAGACTTGCACTTGCTCGGCCTTGAAGCCGGCCTTGCGCAGCTTGTCGGAGTATTGCTTGTCGGCGCTGGCCGACCACACGGCCAGCACGCCCTTGGGCCGCAGGGCCCTGGCGCAGGCCGCCAGCCCGGCGGCGGAGTACAGCCAGCTGTTGGCCTTCTGGGTCAGGCCTTCGGGGCCGTTGTCGACGTCGAGCATGATCGCGTCGAACCCCTGGGGTTCGGCCTGCAGCACCTTGGCCACGTCTTCCAGGCGGATCACCGTGCGCGGGTCGAGCAGCGGCCGGCCGGATTTCTCCCCGAGCGGTCCGCGGTTCCATTCGACCACCCCCGGCACCAGCTCGGCGACCACCACTTCGGCGCCCTTGCCCAGGTGCTTGAGGGCCGAGGCGAGGGTGAAGCCCATGCCCAGGCCGCCGATCAGCACCCGCGAATTCGGCCGCCCGGCGACCTTGCGGCAGGGGATCTCCGCCAGGGCGTCTTCGGAGCCGTGCATGCGGGTGTTCATCAATTGCCCGCCGTCGCCGCCCTGGATCTTGATGACAAAATCCTCGCCGTATTCGAACAGGCACAAGGCACCGCCATTTTCGGGAATCGGGGTGGTGTCCAGCAGAACGAAACGTTTCATGAGGGTCTCAATGAGGAAGGCAAACCGCCCCGGTTGGGAGTAGCCTGAGGGCTGACAATAGCGATGGAGCCATTGATGAAGCGCACTATTCTAACGGTCATTGCCCGCGCAGCGCTCTTGCTAAGTGCGGCGCTCGCGATGAGCGCCGTGCACGCCGAGGAACTGCAGGCAGTGCCCGTGACTCCGGTCCCCGCCGCCGGCTCGCCCGGCACCGCGACCCCGACCCCTTATCCGCAAGTCACGCCCCCCAGCACCCCCAAGGCCACGGCTCATGGCGGTGCGCCATTGCTACCGCCGATCGACATGCCCAAGCCGCCGAAGGACCAGACCTTGCCAGGGTTGCAGCAGAACGAGACGAAAACCAGGACCCCGGGTAGCTAGACCTGTTGCGACAGCAACTGCCCGTCGGCCATGCGCAGGCGCCTGGACAGTGACACGGCGAGGGCGCGGATGATCTTGGCGGCGATCTTCGGCGCGTCGTTGAGCATTTTCTCCAGCGAGTCCTTGCCCAGGTTGAGCAACCGGCAATCGCTGGCGGCCACGCAACTGGCCGAACGCCGTTCGCCATCGAGCACCGCCATCTCGCCAAAGGCCCGACCGCTGCGCAGGGTGGCAATGGTCACGCGCACGCCTTCGCTGTTGGTCTTCTGCACCGCCACCTGGCCGGAATGGATGATGCACATGAAGCTGCCGGCATCACCTTCGCGGAAGATCTCCTGGCCCTGGGCGATGCTGCTGATGCTGAAGTAGCCAGCGGCGGCATTGAAGTCGGCCGGCAAGAGCTGATCGAACAATCCGCAGTCCATCAGCCAGTCGCGGATTTCATTGTTCAACAAGGTAGGTTCTGGCATGTCGTCACGGTCTTTTTCTTGTGTCTGTTGCGGTCCCGGGCAGGTGCGGTATGGCTCGGGGCCGGCGGTCCTGGGTTAAGACAGGAGCGCCGGCCGGAGTTCCTCAGGCAATGCCCAGAATCTTGAAAACAAATGCATATTCGAGCGCTACGTCACGCAATCCCTGGTAACGCCCGCTCATCCCGCCGTGGCCTGCGCCGAGCTCGGTCTTGAGCAGCAGCAGGTGGTCGTCGGTCTTGGTGGCGCGCAAGCGGGCCACCCACTTGGCCGCCTCCCAGTACTGCACCCGGCTGTCGTTGTACCCGGCGATCACCAGGGTCGCCGGATAGGCCTTGGCCTCGACATTCTCATAAGGCGCGTAGGCCTTGATCCGCGCGTAGACCTCGGGCTCCTCCGGGTTGCCCCATTCGTCGTACTCGGTGACGGTCAGCGGCAGCTCGGGGTCGAGCATGGTGTTGAGCACATCGACGAACGGCACCTCGGCGATCGCCGCCTTGAACAGTTCCGGGCGCTGGTTGAGCACCGCACCGATCAACAGTCCGCCGGCGCTGCCGCCGCTGATGGCCAACTGCTCGGAAGTGGTCAGGCCCTGGGCAATCAGGTGTTCGGCGCAGGCGATGAAGTCACTGAAGGTGTTCTGCTTGTGTTCCTGCTTGCCGGCGCGGTACCAGGCTTCGCCCAGCTCGCCGCCGCCACGCACGTGGGCAATGGCGAAGGCCACGCCGCGCTCCAGCAGGCTCAGGCGCGCATGGGAGAACCACGGGTCGAGGCTTTCGCCGTAGGCGCCGTAGCCGTAGAGGTACAGCGGTGCCGGCCGGCCCAGGGCTTCGCGCTTGATCACCAGGCTGATCGGCACCTGGGTGCCGTCGGCCGCGGTCGCCCACAGGCGCTGGCTGACATAGGCGTCCGGGTCGAACACGCCCAGCACCGGGGTTTCCTTGAGCACTTTCTGTGCGCCGCCGGCCAGATCCAGCTGGCGGATCTGCGCCGGACGGTTCAGCGCTTCGTAGCGCAGGCGGATGCGCTGGCTGACGAATTCCAGGCTGTTTTGCACATGCAGGCTGTAGGCCGCATCCGGCAGTTGCACGCGATAGGCCGGCAGGCCCTCGGGGTGCACCTCGATGATCGGCAGGCCGCCTTCGCGCAGGCTCAGGGTCATGGCCGAGCTGTTCAGGCTCAGGCCTTCGAGCATCACGCTATTGCTGTGGGGGATCAGGTTCTGCCAGTCGGCTTCACCCGGCACCGTGCCCTGGTCCGGCGCCTGGTAGAGGGCGAAGTTGATGCCGTCGCGGTTGCTGCGGATAAACCAGGTCCACTGGCCGTCGAGCAGGCCGTGGTCGACGTCGTATTCATGGTGTTCGACCCGCGGCGCCAGGCAGGTAAAGGCCTGCTGCGGCTGCGCCGCGTCGAGTACCCAGACCTCGCTGGTGGTCTTGCTGCCCAGGGACAGCAGCAGCTGTTTCTCCGAGCTTGAGCGGTAGCAATGCAGGAAAAAGCGCCCGTCCGGCTCATGGAACACCTCTTTGGCGGCGGTGCCGTCCAGGCGATAACGGAACAGCTTGTGTGGGCGGTGGGTGTCGTCCAGCTCGCCGAAGAACAGGGTCAGGCTGTCGTTGGCCCAGGTCATGCTGCCGTCGCAATCGGCGAACGCCAGTTCGCTGACCTTGCCGCTGGACAGCTCCTTGACGAACAGGGTGTAGACCTCTTCGCCGCTGGTATCGAGGCTGTAGGCCAGGCGCTGGTGGTCGGGGCTGATGCTGAAGGCGCCGAGGGAGAAGAAACCACCCTTGGCCAGTTCGTTGGGGTCCAGCAGCAGTTGTTCCTGGCTTTCGTCGACGCTCAGGCTGTCGTCGGCCGGGCGCGGGCAGCGGTAGTGCCGGGCGTATTCGTCGCCGGCGGTGGTGCGGGTGTAATACAGGTACGGGCCCCAGGGGGAGGGCAGGGACAGGTCGGTCTCGAGGATCCGGCCCTTGATTTCATGGAACAGGGTTTCACGCAGCGCCGCCTGGTCGGCGAGGGCGGCTTCCTGGTAGCTGTTTTCGGCCTTCAGGTAATCGAGCACGGCATCGGTGTCGCGCTCCTGGAGCCAGGCGTACGGGTCCGGGCCTTCGGCCTTGCGGGCGATCGGGGCGCTGGTGACGTGGGCGGATACGGGCATGAAGGGCTCTCGGGGCGGTGACAATTAAGGGCGCGGCAGACGGCGGTGCAGCCTGGCATGCGAAAAGCCGTTATCATAAGCGCCTCTTTGCCTGCCTTGCCATGGACACCATGACCGAGAACGACTATCTGATCGCTTGGGGGCTCTACGCCTTCGCCGCCTTGGGCTGCCTGCTGGTGTGGATGCGCCTGACCCGCTGGATGTGGCGCTGGCTGCGCGAGCCGCTGCGAGTGCTGGTGGCGGTGCTGCTGTTCAGCCCGACCGTGGTCGACCCGGCCAAGGAAATGTTCGCCCCGGCCGTGGCCATCACCGCCCTGGACATGCTGTTCAAGGTCGGCAACAACGCCTGGCGCGCGGTCTCCGACCTGTTCATGTATGGCGTGATCGCCTTCGGCATCTACCTGGTGTTCGTCCTGATCCGCTGGCCGATCGAGCGCGCCTCCAAGGCCCGTCAGGAACAGGCCGAAGCCGCCAAGGCCGCGGCCCGTGCCGAAGAGCCGGACGACCAGCCTTTCGGCGGTGCCGGCGACGATCGCTACGGCCGCCCGCCAGTGCCCAGCAACCCCCAGCGTTCGCGGATCGAGCCGCGTCTGTAACACGCATTGAAGCGAGAGTCCGAGCATGTGTGAGTTATTGGGCATGAGCGCCAATGTACCGACCGATATCGTGTTCAGCTTTACCGGGCTGATGCAGCGCGGCGGGCGCACCGGCCCGCATCGCGACGGCTGGGGCATCGCTTTCTACGAGGGCCGCGGCCTGCGCCTGTTCCAGGACCCGGCGGCGAGCAGCGAGTCGGAAGTGGCCAACCTGGTGCAGCGCTACCCGATCAAGAGCGAAGTGGTGATCGGCCACATTCGTCAGGCCAACGTCGGTAAGGTCTGCCTGTCCAACACTCATCCGTTCGTGCGCGAGCTGTGGGGGCGCAACTGGTGTTTCGCCCACAACGGCCAGCTGGCGGACTTCCAGCCTCCCACCAGCTTCTATCGTCCGGTGGGCGATACCGACAGCGAAGCGGCTTTCTGCGACCTGCTCAACCGGGTGCGCGAAGCCTTTCCCGAGCCGGTGGAAGTCGAGGAACTGCTGCCGTCGCTGGTGGCCGCCTGCGCCGAATATCGCGGCAAGGGCGTGTTCAACTGCCTGCTCAGTGACGGCGACTGGCTGTTCTGCTATTGCTCGACCAAGCTGGCGCAGATCACCCGCCGCGCGCCCTTTGGCCCGGCCCGCCTGAAGGACGTCGATGTGATCGTCGACTTCCAGGCGGAAACCACGCCCAACGACGTGGTGACGGTGATCGCCACCGAACCTTTGACCGAAAACGAAACCTGGACTCGCTACGAGCCGGGCCAATGGAGCCTGTGGCGGCGCGGTGAATGCGTCCTGCACGGCCAGACCGAATAAGGACATCCCTATGTTGCTCAGTTATCTGCGGCTGGTGTTGTTTGCGGCCGGCCTGTTGGTCGGCGTCCAGGTGCCGGGGTTCATCGGCGATTACGCCAAGCGTGTCGAGGCTCACCTGATCGAGGCCCAGGCCAGTCTTCAGGGGTTCCAGGGCACCGCCAACCAGTTCTTCAAGGGCGATCTGCAGGCGCTGGTCGCCCACTATCGGGCCAGCGACGATCCGGTGTTCCGCAGCGACGCCGACAGCCTGGGCAATCTGCTGGTTCGCCAGCGCGCCCTGGACAAGCAGTTCCAGGCCATGCAGGGCCCGTGGTACATCCGCCTGCTGCAAGTGGTGCTGGCCGCCGACCCGGATATCCGCCAGGAAACCTGGAATGGCTACAGCTACCAGATCCTGCTGACCCCGCAAGCGATGATCTGGGCCATGAGCGGCGCCTTGCTGCTGTCGTTCGGCCTGGAATGCCTGTATCGCCTGATCGACTGGGTGGTGCTCGGCGGCAAGCGCCTGCGCCAGAGCCGGCCGATCGAAGAGCGTGACTTGAAGGGCTTGTGATGTAGCCGCTGCCGCAGGCTGCGATCGACGGCGCAGCCGTCGTAAACCAGCCGACGCGTTTTTCCAGGCAGATCGCGGATGCAGGTTGTACGGCAACTGCGTTGCCGTTCGCAGCCTCGCAGGCTCGGCAGCGGCTACAAAAGCATTCGCGGCGGATCAGCCTGCCAGGACGATGTAGTTCTCGCCGACCTTTTGTGCATAACGCTCCAGCACTTGCTGGCACAGCACCACCACCTCTTCCACCAGTTCGACCCCCACCCGCCATGACACCACCACCTGCAGGTTCGGCGGGCGCTGGTCGATGGCCAGCAGGGTCAGTTCGCCGCGCGCCAGTTCCTCGCTGACCAGCACCGGCGGCAAGGCGCCGATGCCGAAGCCGTCGCGCAGCAGGCGGGTAATGGCCGACACCGAGTTCACGCAGTTGAGCCGTGGCGCGGTCACCCCGTTGGCCTGCATCAGGCTCAGCACCTCCTGGTGCGGCAGGGAGTTCTTCGAGTAGGTGATGATGCGTTCCCGGGCCAGCTCGGCCAGGTTGGCGTACTCGCGGTTGTAGATCGAGTGGCTGGCGACTATCCAGCCCATCGGGTGGCTGGCCAGTTCCAGGCTGCGAATGGATTCCTGGCGCAGCAGGTCGGTTTGCAGCACCAGGTCGAGAAAGCCTTTCTGCAACTGGTCGCAGAGGTTCAGCGAGGTGTCGGCCACCAGCTCGATTTCCACCTGGGGATAGCTGTCCATCATCCGCGCTACCAGGGGGCTGAGCCAGGTGTGGATCACCGTGTCCATGACGCCGATGCGAATCCGCCCGACCTTGCTCGAACGGGTCTCGATCGACTGCTTGAGTGCCTGCATGGTGTCCATCATCTGCTCGGCATAGTCGAGTACCTTGAGGCCTTCCGGGGTCAGGGTCACGCCGCGCGAGTCGCGCAGGAACAGCTTGACCCCCAGTTCGCCCTCGAGCACGGCGATGCGGCTGGAGATCGACGCCTGGGTGGTGAAGAGTTTGTCGGCGGTCAGGCGAAAGCTTTTCAGGCGCGCCACCCAGACAAAGGTTTCAAGAAACTTGAGGTTCATGCGATCAACTTTTCTTATGTCTGGAGGCGGTTTTTATTAGTTGGACGGAGCAGGGCGCGGGCGCCAAAAATCGCTGCGTCTCACGATAAGCGTCGTCGGGACCCAGAACAATATTAATAAAGTGGAGATTTGCCATGAGTGCGCCCGACACGCTCGCCGCCAGCAAGGCCAAAGGCCGCGCCGGCCCCTTCGACTGGTACCGCGACATCAATCAGCAGGAGCGCCGCACGTTCTGGAGCTGCAAGGCCGGTTACGGCCTGGATGGCATGGACACCCAGATGCTCAGCTTCGTCATCCCGACCCTGATTGCGCTGTGGGGCATCAGCTCCGCCGAGGCCGGCCTGATCCACACCAGCACCTTGCTGGCTTCCGCCCTGGGTGGCTGGATCGCCGGCATCCTGTCCGATCGCATCGGCCGGGTGCGCACCCTGCAACTGACCGTGCTCTGGTTCGCCTTCTTCACCTTCCTGTGTGGCCTGGCGCAGAACTACGAGCAACTGTTGATCGCCCGGACCCTGATGGGCTTCGGTTTCGGCGGCGAGTGGACCGCCGGCGCGGTGCTGATCGGCGAAGTGATCCGCGCGGAAAACCGCGGCAAGGCGGTGGGCATGGTGCAGTCCGGCTGGGCCTTGGGCTGGGGCATCACGGCACTGCTCTATGCGCTGATGTATTCCCTGCTGCCGCCGGAAGACGCCTGGCGCGCCTTGTTCCTGCTGGGCATCCTGCCGGCGATCTTCGTGATTTTCGTCCGCCGCCTGGTCAAGGACCCGGAGATCTACCGGCAGACCCGGGCCCGGGAAGTGCCCGACAACCCCTCGCGCTTCTACGAGATTTTCGCCCCCGGCATTCTCAGCACCACCCTGCGCGCGTCGCTGCTCGCGGCCGGCGCCCAGGGCGGCTACTACGCCATTACGTTTTGGCTGCCGACCTTCCTCAAGACCGAGCGGGGCTTGAGCGTGCTGAGCACCGGCGGCTACCTGGCGATGGTGATCTTCGGCTCCTATGTGGGCTATGTGATCAGTGCTTATCTGACCGATATTCTTGGGCGCAAGAAGAACTTCGTCCTGTTCGCCGCCGGCTCGTTCACCATCGTCCTGCTGTACACGCAAATGCCGGTGAGCAACGCGGTGATGCTGTGGCTGGGTTTTCCCCTGGGCTTCTTCGCTTCGGGGATCTTCAGCGGCATGGGCGCCTTCCTGACGGAGCTGTTCCCCACGCGGATCCGCGGATCGGGCCAGGGCTTCTGCTACAACAGCGGCCGGGCGCTGGCGGCCCTGTTCCCGCTGCTGATCGGGCTGCTCAGCCAGCACATCCCGCTGGGCGCGGCCATCGGCACCTTCGCCGCTGTGTCCTACGGCATCGTGGTCCTGGCGGCCCTGAGCCTGCCGGAAACCCGTGGCAAACAACTCGAAGCGCGCTAACTGATAATCTGTGGGCATCCCGCGCGATTCCCGCAGCCAACATGACAAACGCTACAGGAGCACTGACCGTGAGCCGCCTGTTATTGAATTGCGACATTGGCGAAAGCTTTGGCAACTGGACCATGGGCCTGGATGCCGAGGTGATGCCGTTCATCGATTGCGCCAACATCGCCTGCGGTTTCCACGCCGGCGACCCGAGCATCATGCGCAAGACCGTCAGCCTGGCCCTGGCCAATGGCGTGCGTATCGGTGCGCACCCGGCGTACCAGGACCTGGCCGGTTTCGGCCGCCGTTCCATGGCCTACGGCGCCCAGGAACTGCAGGACCTGCTGCACTACCAGATCGGCGCCCTCGACGGCATCTGCCGGGCCCAGGGCACTCGGGTGAGCTACGTCAAACCCCATGGCGCCATGTACAACGACATGATGGCCAACCCGGCGCAGCTGCGCGCGGTGATCCAGGCGGTTGCCGCCTACGACAAGACACTGCCGCTGATGTTGATGGCCACCCGTGACAACGGCGCGGCCCAGGCCCTGGGCGACGAGTTCGGCGTGACCCTGTGGTTCGAAGCCTTCGCCGACCGTGCCTACGACAACGCCGGTCACCTGGTTTCGCGGCAACTGCCGGGGGCGGTGCATCACGACCCGGAAAAGATCATTGCCCAGGCCTTGACCATCGCCCGCGGCGACGCGCTGCTGGCCAGTGACGGCAGCGCCTTGCACCTGCAGGCCAATACCCTGTGCGTGCACGGCGACAACGCCAGTTCGGTGGCCGCCGTGCAGCGTATTCGCGCGGCCCTTGCGCAGTTGCCAGCATGAAAATACGCCTTGAAGTGGTGGCCATCGATTGCCTGATGGTGCGCCTGTTCGATGCCATCGCCGAGGCCAACATGCCGTGGATGCTCGCTGCCAGCGAGCGCCTGCGGACGGCCTTCGGCGGGCAGTTGATCGATCTGGTGCCGTCCTATACCACGCTGATGGTGCACTACGACCTGCGGGCCCTGAGCCCGTCCCAGGCGCGGGAACTGATCGATCTGGCCCTGACCGACCTGACCCCCGATTCGCGCACCGGCGGCCAGCGCCATGTGCTGCCGGTCTGGTACGACCTCAGCGTCGGCCCGGAGCTGAGCCTGTTGTCGCGGCGCAGCGGCCTGTCGGTGAACGAGGTGATCCGTTGCCACAGCGAGCGTGAATACCAGGTGTTCGCCTTGGGTTTCGCCCCGGGTTTCGCCTTTATGGGGCTGGTGGACGAAGTGCTGGCCGCGCCGCGCCTGGATACCCCGCGCAAGCGGGTGGCGGCGGGCAGCGTGGGCATTGCCGAACGGCAGACCGCGGCTTATCCGGTGGTGTCGCCGGGAGGCTGGAACCTGATCGGGCGCACACCGAGCCGCCTGTTCGATCGCGAGCGCGATGGCTACAGCCTGATGCAACCGGGCGACAGCGTGCGTTTCGCCGCGGTGGACCACGCCGAATTCATCCGCCTGGGCGGTGACGACACGTCACTTCCGGAGGCACTGGCATGAGCCGCCTGACGATCGAAGCCAGCACGCCCTTGTGCCTGTTGCAGGATGCCGGTCGCTTTGGCGTGCGGCACCTGGGCGTGACCCAGGGCGGCGCGCTGGACTGGGTGTCGATGTCCTGGGCCAACTGGCTGCTGGGCAACGCCCTGGATGCGCCGGTGATCGAGATCACCCTGGGTGGTTTCAGCGTGGTCGCCGAGGAGTTGTGCCTGCTGGCACTGGCGGGCGCCGACCTGGGGGCCTGTATCGACGAGCGTCCGCTCAGCCCGGGGCGCAGCTTTATTCTGCAAAAAGGCCAGCGGTTGCGTTTCACCCAGCCGTACCTGGGGGCGCGGGCCTATCTGGCGGCGCCCGGCGGTTTCAATGCGCCCAAGGTGCTGGGCAGTTGCGCCAGTGTGGTCCGCGAGGAACTGGGCGGGCTCGACGGCTTCGGCCGGCCACTGGCCGCGGGCGCGCGGCTGGAGTATTGCGGGGCAGGGGTGAACCTCAAGGTGCTGTCGGGCAAGCAACTGCCGGACCTGCAATCGAAGGCGCCACTGGAGGTGATTCTCGGGGCGCAGATTGGGCAGTTCAGCGGGCAGAGCCTGTTCGATGCCTTCAACAGCGCCTGGGCCCTGGATAGTCGCGCCGACCGCATGGGCATGCGCCTGCTGGGGCCGTCACTGCGTTATCAGGGGGCGCCGATGATCTCCGAGGGCATTCCCCTGGGCGCGATCCAGGTGCCGCCGGACGGCCAGCCGATCGTGCTGCTCAACGACCGGCAGACCATTGGCGGGTATCCGCGGCTGGGAGCCTTGACGCCCCTGGCGCTGGCGCGGCTGGCGCAATGCCTGCCGGGTAGCGAGGTACGCCTGACGCCGGTGGTGCAGGAGACGGCGTATCAGCAGCAGATCGAGTTTCTGCGGCGCTTCGCCTGATCCCTGTAGCCGCTGCCGCAGGCTGCGGCTACAGGGATCGCGTTGGATGGGATCCTATTTGGAGAGAAACCGCATCCCTTCTTCCAGGCCGCGCAAGGTCAGCGGGTACATCTGGTCTTCGATCAGTTCGCGCACGATGTTGGTCGAGGCGGTGTAGCCCCAGGTGTCTTTCGGGTAGGGGTTGATCCAGATGAGCTTCTTGTACTTCTCCATGAAGCGCTGCATCCACACATAACCGGCTTCTTCGTTCCAGTGCTCGACGCTGCCGCCGGCCTGGGTGATTTCGTAGGGCGCCATGGCGGCGTCGCCGACGAAGATCACTTTGTAGTCGGCGCCGTACTTGTGCAGCACGTCCTGGGTCGAGGTGCGTTCCGAGCCGCGGCGCAGGTTGTTCTTCCACACCGATTCATAGATGAAGTTGTGGAAGTAGTAGTACTCCAGGTGCTTGAACTCGGTCTTGCAGGCCGAGAACAGCTCTTCGCAGATCTTCACGTGGGCATCCATGGAACCGCCGATATCGAACAGCAACAGCAGCTTGATGCTGTTGCGCCGTTCCGGGCGCATCTGGATGTTCAGCAAGCCGGCGTCGCGGGCGGTGTGATCGATGGTGCCGTCGATGTCCAGCTCGTCCGCCGCGCCCTGGCGGGCGAACTTGCGCAGGCGGCGCAGGGCCACCTTGATATTGCGCGTGCCCAGTTCCACCGAGTCGTCGAGATTCTTGTACTCGCGCTGGTCCCAGACCTTGACCGCCTTGCCCTGGCGCTTGCCGGCATCGCCGACGCGGATGCCTTCCGGGTTGAAACCGCCGGAGCCGAAGGGGCTGGTGCCGCCGGTGCCGATCCACTTGTTGCCGCCGGCATGGCGTTCCTTCTGTTCTTCCAGGCGCTTCTTGAACTCTTCGATCAGCTTGTCCAGGCCGCCGAGGGACTGGATCTGCGCCCGTTCCTCATCGCTCAGCGAGCGTTCGAACTCCTTGCGCAGCCAATCCTCGGGGATCAGCGCCTGCAGGTGGTCGTCGAGTTTTTCCAGGCCGTTGAAGTAGGCGCCGAACGCGCGGTCGAACTTGTCGAAGTGCCGTTCGTCCTTCACCAGGATTGCCCGGGACAGGTAATAGAACTCGTCCATGTCGGCGAAGGTCACGCGCTGCTTGAGCGCGTTGATCAGGTCGAGCAGCTCGCGCACCGACACCGGAACCTTGGCGGCGCGCATTTCATTGAACAGGTTGAGCAACATGGCATCAGCCTCTTAACGACTGCCGCGACGGCTCATGAATGCCAGGCGTTCGAGCAGCTGTACATCCTGCTCGTTCTTCACCAGGGCACCGGCCAGCGGCGGGATGGCCTTGGTCGGATCGCGTTCGCGCAGCACCGCTTCGCCGATGTTGTCGGCCATCAGCAGCTTGAGCCAGTCCACCAGCTCGGAGGTCGAAGGCTTCTTCTTCAGGCCCGGCACTTTGCGCACGTCGAAGAACACATCCAACGCTTCGCTGACCAGGTCCTTCTTGATGTCCGGGTAGTGCACGTCGACGATTTTCTGCAGGGTGGTGCGGTCGGGGAAGGCGATGTAGTGGAAGAAGCAGCGGCGCAGGAAAGCGTCCGGCAGCTCTTTCTCGTTGTTGGAGGTAATGATGATGATCGGGCGCTGTTTGGCCTTGATGGTCTCGTCGATTTCGTAGACGTAGAACTCCATCTTGTCGAGTTCCTGCAACAGGTCGTTGGGGAACTCGATGTCGGCCTTGTCGATCTCGTCGATCAGCAGGATCACCCGCTCCTCTGATTCGAAGGCCTCCCACAGCTTGCCCTTCTTCAGGTAGTTGCGGATGTCATGCACCTTGTCCACGCCCAGCTGCGAGTCTCGCAGGCGGCTCACCGCGTCGTATTCGTACAGGCCCTGGTGAGCCTTGGTGGTGGACTTGATGTGCCAGGTGATCAGCCTGGCACCGAAGGACTCGGCCAGTTGCTCGGCGAGCATGGTCTTGCCGGTGCCCGGTTCGCCCTTGACCAGCAGCGGCCGCTCCAGGGTGATGGCGGCATTGACTGCCAGCTTCAGGTCATCGGTGGCGACGTACGCGCTGGTGCCTTCGAACTTCATCTGCAATTCCTCGAACGGTAACGCCGACGTGCATCGAGCAGGTCGGAAGAATAAAACACGAATGGCCGACTATAGCGCGCCGCCCGGCCGACTGTGAACGCAGACGCCCCATTCAGTCTCTGAATGGGGCGTCACGTGGTGACTCAGTCAGTGGACGGCTTGGGACGCTCATACTGGGCATTGAAGGCTTCGATGAAACCATTGCGTAAAATCTGCAAAAAAGCATGGAATGCGCTGATATCACGCTGATGTACGCTGCCTTTGAGTTCGACCCGGGTGGCGAACTGGTTTTTCCCCTGGTTTTTCAGCACGGTTTCGCTGACCCCCACCAGGGCTTCCCAGATCGAACGGAATATCCCTTTGTCCTTGTTCTCGACATCCTGTTGCCAATTGAACACATCGACATCGCGCAGCAGCGGCTTGATATAGCCGGTGAGCTGGCCCTTGTTGGCTTCGGCTTCGATCACCAGGTCGCCGTGGCCGGCGTTGAAGTCGAATTTGCCATAGGCGGCGGCGAAGTCGTTCAAGCGCTTGAGTTCGATATCCCGCACGCGCAGGCGGAACTCGAAGTCCTGGAAGTCGCTCAGTGGGTCGAAGGTGGCGTTGGTTTCCAGCGGCGCATGCCCCAGCAGCAGGGCCTTGCCTTCGAGGCGGGCGTCGCGTTTGCCTTGGGTGTCGACCACGTTGGTCAGGTTGTAGGCGCTGGCGTTGACCTGGGTGGCGCTCATGTTCACCGGCGGTTTGGAGTTGAAGTTGCGGAAACTGATCTTGCCGTCGCTGACCTGTACTTCGTTGAGGGTGATGGGCAGCAGTTTGTTCAGCTGGGCCCGCCAGTCGGTGCCTTCACCGGTTTGCGAGTTCTTTTTGGTGGCACCGTCGACGAAGTTGACCTGCGGCCCGACGAATTGCACTTCGGCCACCACCGCATGGTCGTACCACAGGGAGCGCCAGCTCACTGACAGATCGACCAGCGGTGCATTGACGAACGGCACCGGCACCTTGCCGTCGACCTTGACGATTTTCAGGCCGTTGATCCGGTAGGCACCGCGCCACAGGGCCAGGTCGACATCGGCGATCTGGCCACGGTAGTCGCCCATGTTGGCGAGCCGGTCATTGAGGTAATCGCGCACCAGATAGGGCAGGGCGATGTGCAGGGCAACCAGCAGCACCAGCACCCCGGCGAGGGTCCACAGGGGCCAACTGTAGCGACGTTTCATGAGCTTGAGTCTCCAGCCATGTGCCTTATAGCGATTGACTCCCCGGCATCGCAGACGTTCGTCCCGACTGGACGCTCATGGGGGCTAGGCATACCCTTGAAGACTTCCTTTCACGCTGTACAAGGACCCAGCCATGAGCCGCATTTTCGTTGACAACGCCCATTCCATCGGCAATACGCCGCTGGTGCAGATCAACCGCATCGCGCCCCGCGGCGTCACCATCCTGGCCAAGATCGAAGGGCGCAACCCGGGTTATTCGGTGAAGTGCCGGATCGGCGCGAACATGATCTGGGACGCGGAAAGCAGCGGCAAACTCAAGCCGGGCATGACCATCATCGAGCCGACCTCGGGTAACACCGGCATCGGCCTGGCGTTCGTCGCCGCGGCCCGTGGCTATAAGCTGGTCCTGACCATGCCGGCGTCGATGAGCATCGAGCGACGCAAGGTGCTCAAGGCCCTGGGGGCCGAACTGGTGCTGACCGAGCCGGCCAAGGGCATGAAAGGGGCGATCGAGAAAGCCGCGCAAATCCTCGCCAGCGATCCTGACAAATACTTCATGCCGCAGCAGTTCGATAACCCGGCCAACCCGGCTATCCACGAGAAAACCACCGGTCCGGAAATCTGGAATGACACCGATGGCGCGGTGGACGTGCTGGTGGCGGGCGTCGGCACCGGCGGCACCATCACCGGGGTTTCCCGCTACATCAAGAAGACCCAGGGCAAACCTATCCTGTCGGTGGCGGTGGAGCCGAGCGTCTCGCCGGTGATCACCCAGAAGCTGGCCGGCGAAGAGATCAAGCCCAGCCCGCACAAGATCCAGGGTATCGGTGCCGGTTTTGTGCCGAGCAATCTCGACCTGTCGATGGTCGACCGGGTCGAGCTGGCGAGCGACGAGGAATCCAAGGCCATGGCCCTGCGCCTGATGCAGGAGGAGGGGATCCTCTGTGGCATCTCCTGCGGCGCGGCGATGGCGGTGGCGGTGCGCCTGGCGGAAACCCCCGAGATGCAAGGCAAGACCATAGTGGTGGTGCTGCCGGATTCGGGTGAACGTTATCTGTCGAGCATGCTGTTCAGCGACCTGTTCACCGAGCAGGAGAACCAGCAGTAAGGCAGTGGGAAGGTGATCGCCGGCAGGCTCCGCAGGAGCCCGCTTGCCGGCGATCGAAGGCGTTGCAGGGCATGTTGCATGGGTACTGACCTGCATCAGCTGGCGTTCAGCTGGCGTGTGTTAATCAGCGTTTTATTGCACGACTGTTAACACTGATTGTCGGTTTGTGCGGGTTTTTCCAGGGGCCAGGAGTGTTTATCATGGCCGACTGCCATGCCGGATGAATGCTGCCCCGCCGGTAATTATTTCAAGGAGATATTGCATGAGCCTTTCGTTTGCCGCCAAGTCCGCGGTGTTGCTGCTATTCATCGGCAGCACTCTCTACGTGCATTTGCGCGGCAAGGCTCGACTGCCGGTGCTGCGTCAGTTCGTCAACCATTCGGCGCTGTTCGCTCCTTATAACGCCTTGATGTACCTGTTTTCCGGCGTGCCTTCCAAGCCCTATCTGGACCGCAGCAAGTTCCCCGAGCTGGATGTGCTCAAGGACAACTGGGAAGTGATCCGCGACGAAGCCATGCATTTGTTCGACGAGGGCTACATCCGCGCCGCCGAGAAGAACAACGACGCCGGTTTCGGTTCGTTCTTCAAGAAGGGCTGGAAGCGTTTCTACCTCAAGTGGTACGACAAACCGCTGCCGTCGGCCGAGTTGCTGTGCCCGAAGACCGTTGAACTGGTCAGCCGCATTCCCAACGTCAAGGGCGCGATGTTCGCCCTGCTGCCCGGTGGCAGCCATCTGAACCCGCACCGCGATCCGTTCGCCGGTTCCCTGCGCTATCACCTGGGCCTGTCCACGCCGAACACCGACGACTGCCGGATTTTCGTCGACGGCCAGGTCTACGCCTGGCGCGATGGCGAAGACGTGATGTTCGATGAAACCTATGTGCACTGGGTCAAAAACGAGACCGACAAGACCCGGGTCATTCTGTTCTGCGACATCGAGCGTCCGCTGAGCAACCCGCTGATGACCCGCATCAACCGCTGGATCAGCGCCTGGCTGGGGCGTGCCACCGCGCCGCAGAACCTCGACGACGAGCGCGTCGGCGGGATCAACCAGGCCTATGCCTGGAGCAAGCGCTTCAGCGATCGCATCAGTGGCGTGGTCAAGCAATGGAAACGCCGCAATCCGAAGCTCTACCGCGTCATGCGTCCGGTGCTGGCGGTGGTGGTCCTGACCGCCCTGGGTTACTGGCTGTTTGGATAAGGCGTTGCAATGAATATCGGGCGCTGGTTATAGTCGGCGCCCGGTGTATCAGAAGATTCATCTTCCACTTCAGAAAGATCAGCACATGCCTCATTCCCTCATCAACACGGTAGTCGATTCAGCGGTCAACGCTGGCGTCGTGCCGTGCGGGAACCCGCAGCCTGTGCAGATCAGTCATTACCCCCCACCTGTCAGTAGCATGCCGGTGTGCGCCGTCGTATCGCCGCCGGGCGTCGTCGTACGGGGCTGATCGGCAACCTCTGCTGTTGCCCGCGCCCGCCAGAAAAAGCTACTGAATTTCAGCCTCGGCTGAGTTGGCTATTTGCCTGATTACAGGTGGTATTCATGTTGTTCATATCGAAAAAGTCCGCGCTTGCGGCGGCTTCCACGAGCCTGTTCGTCCTGCTCTGGAGCAGTGGGGCGATCTTCTCCAAATGGGGGCTGGCCCATGCCTCGCCCTTTGCCTTCCTGTTGTTCCGTTTTGCCATCGCCCTGTGCGGACTGGTGCTGTTGATTCCCCTGCTCAAGCTGCGTTTGCCCCGCGGACGCAAGCCGATGCTGTACGCGGTGGCCACCGGGCTGGTGTTGCTGGGGGCATACCAGATCTTCTACCTGCTGGCCCTGGACCTGAAGGTCACCCCCGGAGTGATGGCCACCATCATGGGAGTACAACCCATCCTCACCGTGGTGATCATGGAGCGTCAGCGCTCCTGGAGCCGGATGTTCGGCCTGGCGCTGGGTTTGGCCGGGTTGATCATGGTGGTCTATCAGGGCATCGGCCTGGCCGGCATGTCGCTGGCCGGGATGCTCTTCGGCCTGCTGGCCCTGGTGAGCATGACCCTGGGCTCGATCATGCAGAAGCGCATCAGCGACAACCCGCTGGGCACCCTGCCGGTGCAGTACCTGGCCGGGCTGTTGCTGTGCGCGCTGTTCGTGCCGTTCCAGACGTTTCACTTCGAGCACAGTGTCGGCTTTATCGTCCCGGCGCTGTGGATGGGGCTGGTGGTCTCGGTGCTGGCGACCTTGCTGCTGTACCGGCTGATCGCTCGCGGCAATCTGGTGAATGTCACCAGCCTGTTCTACCTGGTGCCGGCGGTGACGGCCGTGATGGACTACCTGTTCTTCGGTAATCGGTTGGCGCTGCTGAGCGTGCTCGGCATGCTGTTGATCATCGTCGGGTTGGTGTTCGTGTTCCGCAAAAACGGCTGATTCATGAGGGCCGGGCGCAGCTTTCGACTTGAGCGAGGGCTGCGCCTTTTTTTGCCTGGGCGGACCCTTCAGATTGGCCAGGGCTGGCCGATAGCAATGATGGCTCATTGCCATTAATTTGTATTCGCTTTTACACTATTTATTGGTTATTTTGGAATAGGACAAACCTTAAAAATTAAAGATTTCTTCTACACTGACGACATACTCTTCAGGCCCAATGGAGAAAGTCAGAATGAGTACCAAGCTGGTTTTGGCAGGTGTCGGCATGTTTCTAGGCTTGAGTGGAATCTGTTCCGCAGCCTCTCAAAGCATCCAGGGAACGATTTATTTTCACGGCAGCATCGTCGAGGAGCCTTGCACGCCAAGCTCGACTGCCCAAGGCGGGGCTGCGTTGAGTCTTCGCCAGTGCCCGCAGTTTTCCCGCAGCAACGACATTCGTGTACACGGCGTCGGCCCATCGAGCTCGGTGACGGCCATCGGCAAATCGCCAGTCAACGTCAAGCTGGTCACGGACAGCGGCAAGGAAGGGCGCTACTACGATCAGCAATATGCGTTGGTCGATGAGGCGGGCAAACCGGTCAACTCGGGGATGTACCTGATTACCTTGACGTCGCCATAAGTCAGGTATAGGCCAATGCCCGGCGCTAGAGCGCCGGGTATTGAATGACCGTCACGGATGCCCCTGTTGTTGCTGGAGGCATGCCTTGACGAAAGGCAAAAAAAAGACCGGCAAGTGTACCTTGCCGGTCAATCCACAACACGCAGCGGCGGGGCCGCCGCTGCGTGATCAGGGCGGGGTTAGAAGCGGTAGCTGGCGTTCAGGCTCAGGCCATGTTCGCTGGCACCGCTGCCCAGTTGCCCGTTGTAGGCGGCGCCCAGGCTCAGCTCGGGAGTCACCCGGGTTTCCACTCCGGCTTCGACCACTGCACTATTGCGCGAGTAGGCCGCACCTTCGATACGGAACGCATCGCTGCCGTCGAAACGGTAGGTGTTGGACGGTGTGATGCCGTTCAGGGCGTGTTTCCAGCCGGCGCTGCCGAACACGGTGAGCAACTTGCCGTTGTCCAGCTGCTTGTCGGCGCTGGCGCGCAGACCCAGGGTGGAGAAGGTCTGCTCGTCCGACGCGTGCTTGGCGCGCAGGGCCGCGGGGCCGCCACTTTCCTTGAAGCCTTCGCTCTTGACCTGCACATAGGCCAGGTTGGCGAAGGGTTCCAGCTGTACCGAAGGGCTGAGGTCGAAGCGCCGGCCCAGTTCGCCGAAGGCTTGCAGGGTGTTGGCGTCATGCTTGGACTTCAGGTGGTCGCTGTAGCCGGCGAAGTTCACCGAACGCTTGGCGTCGATCCGGCTCCAGGTGTACGCCATGCCGCCGCGCAGGTCGAAGCCGCTGACCTGTGTTCCGCCATAGACACCCAGGTGGATGTTGTCGTTGTCGCTCGAGGAGTCGCGTGACGAGCTCTTCAGTTCGGTGCGGCTGTAGCCGGTCAGCACGCCGACATGGCCGCGGTCGCCGACCGCGGTATCGACCCCGGTGAGCAAGCCCTTGGTGTCGCTGCGCAGGTTGGCGGTATTGCTGTCGCCCTTGACTTCGCCCCAGTTGCCCAGCGTGGTGATCCACGGGGTCAGGCCGGAGTGAGTGTCGCTCGCGGTGTCACGGGCCTGGGCGGCGCTCGCCGAGCGCAGGCGGGTGTTCGCCGCGTCGCGAACCAGGCGGCTGTCCTGGACCAGCGCCGAACGGGTGGAGTTGTGGAACTCGCCGGATAGTTGATCGAAGGCATCGCGAGCCTGGTGGTCATCGGGCAGATAGGCGATGGCCTCGAACAGCTTGTTGTGCACCGGTGGCGTCAGCGCCGGCACGGCCGCGCCTTTCAGGCTTTGTGCCGCGGTGGCCGTGGCCCGTTGGTTGGGGGTGAAGGCGGCTTCCTGGAACAGGCGCGTCTGTTGCACATCCAGGTAGGCGTTGTGGCTGTCGTAGTTGTCCACCAGGTCATAGAAGGTCGAGACCCAGGTATCGCCCGTCAGCTTGTAGCGCCCGCTCAGGCCTTTCTCGGTCGCCAGCACCAGGTAGCGACGGTCCAGCTCGTAGCGTTTGCTGTCGAGTTTGTCCGCCTTGATGATGCTGCCGTCCTCGAGCCGCGCCGCGCCGTTCACCAGTAGCCGGTCGTTGGCCCCGGTGCTCAGCAGTTCGGCATGGAAGGTCGAACCGCTGTGCTGGTCGAGGTCGCCGGTCAGGGTCAGGGTGCCGATGGAGTTGCCGGGGGCGATGGTCGCGCCTTTGTGCAGGGTGACGTTGCCGACCTGGCCGTTGCCGGCCAGGGTTGCGCCGTCATACACGTCGGTCGAGCCGCCGAGCTTGCCGTTGACGGCGAGGATGCCCGATTCGACGAGGCTGCGGCCGTGGAAGGCAGAACTGTCGCCGCTCAGCTCGGTGCGCCCGGCGCCGCGCTTATAGAGCGTACCGGTGCCGGAGAGGGCGCCGCCGAAGGTGTAGCCGTTGGCACGGTTGAACACCAGGCTGCCGGGCGCGTCGATCTGCACGTCGCCAAGAATCGAGCCGCTGTTGCCGCCGTTCGCACCGGCACCCAGTTGCAGGGTGCCGTTGCTGATCAGCGTGCCGCCCTTGTAGGTGTTTTCGCCGCTGAGCACGGTGGTCCCCGTGCCGCGCTGCTCGACCGAGCCGCTGCCGTAGATGACGTGGTCGTACTGGTACTGGTTGTTGCGATCGAGCACCACCTGGCCATCGTTGCCGATATCGCTGAGCACTTCGCCTTGGCTGCCGTTGAAGGCACCGATGTGCAGGCTGGCGTTCTTGTCGACCTGTACTTGCCCGGCCATGACGTTGTTCAGCAGCAGTTCGCCGCCTTTGACATTCAACTGGCCGGTGAAGCGGCTGGAGTCACCGTTGAACACGGTCTGCCCGGCGATGTGATTGATGCGGCCCTGACCTTCGAATCCGGCATCGAACTGATAGTCACGGTCGTTGTGGTTGAACTGGACCAGGCCCTGGCCCTGGCCGAAGACCACGCGTTTGGCTTCCAGCTTGCCCGCGCCCTTGGCGTCGGCGGCCTTGTCGCTGGTCGCTCCCACATAAAGAGCGGCATTGGAGGTGCCGTCGGCGGCGATCCGCAGGATGCCGCTGCCGACTTTGGCCACGCCCTGGTTGGCGAGCACCAGGCTGGCGTTACCGCCCTGGCCCACGGTCAGGTCGCCGAGGGTTTCCCAGAGGCTGCCCGCGCCGTCGATGCTGGCGCTGCCATTGGCGCCCTGGTTGGCACCGATGATGCCGTCCTGGCTGTTTACCTGACCGCCATTCTTGATCTCCAGGGTGCCGTTGCCGGCGCCGCCGACGATCAGTGTCTTGTCGGTGGACAGCGTGCCGTTGTCGACGCTGACCGTACCGCTGCCGCCCCGGAGTGCGCCGAGGACGGTGTTGCCACCGTTCTGCACCTTGGCCCCGTTGGTGAGCGACAGCGAGCCGTTGCCGGACTGGCCGACGATCATGTCGCCGAGGGTCTTCCACAGGCTGTCGGCGCCATCGAGGCTGGCGCTGCCATTGGAGCCCAGGTCGGCGGCGATGATGCTGTCCTGGCTGGTGACCTGGCCGCCGTTCTTGATTTGCAGGGTGCCGTTGCCGGCGCCGCCGACGATCAGGGTCTTGTCGGTGGACAGCGTGCCGTTGTCGACGCTGACCGTACCGCTGCCGCCCCGGAGTGCGCCGAGGACGGTGTTGCCACCGTTCTGCACCTTGGCCCCGTTGGTGAGCGACAGCGAGCCGTTGCCCGCCTGGCCGACGATCATGTCGCCGAGGGTCTTCCACAGGCTGTCGGCGCCATCGAGGCTGGCGCTGCCATTGGAGCCCAGGTCGGCGGCGATGATGCTGTCCTGGCTGGTGACCTGGCCGCCGTTCTTGATTTGCAGGGTGCCGTTGCCGGCGCCGCCGACGATCAGGGTCTTGTCGGTGGACAGCGTGCCGTTGTCGACGCTGACCGTACCGCTGCCGCCCCGGAGTGCGCCGAGGACGGTGTTGCCACCGTTCTGCACCTTGGCCCCGTTGGTGAGCAGCAGCGAGCCGTTGCCGGACTGGCCGACGATCATGTCGCCGAGGGTCTTCCACAGGCTGTCGGCGCCATCGAGGCTGGCGCTGCCATTGGAGCCCAGGTCGGCGGCGATGATGCTGTCCTGGCTGGTGACCTGGCCGCCGTTCTTGATTTGCAGGGTGCCGTTGCCGGCGCCGCCGACGATCAGGGTCTTGTCGGTGGACAGCGTGCCGTTGTCGACGCTGACCGTACCGCTGCCGCCCCGGAGTGCGCCGAGGACGGTGTTGCCACCGTTCTGCACCTTGGCCCCGTTGGTGAGCAGCAGCGAGCCGTTGCCGGACTGGCCGACGATCATGTCGCCGAGGGTCTTCCACAGGCTGTCGGCGCCATCGAGGCTGGCGCTGCCATTGGAGCCCAGGTCGGCGGCGATGATGCTGTCCTGGCTCTCTACCTGGCCGCCGTTCTTGATTTGCAGGGTGCCGTTGCCGGCGCCGCCGATTACCAGCCGCTTGTCGCTGGTCAGCGTCGAGCCGCTGTCGACGATAAGGGTGCCGGAGGCACCGCGGTCTGCGCCAATCAGGGTATCGCCCTGGGAGCGGGCCTTGGAGCCGTCTTTGAGGGTCAGGTCGGCCGATCCGCCTTTGCCGACGATCAGGTCGCCGCCGGTGTTCACTGTCGCGCCGTTGTTGAAGGTGGCCTTGCCCGTGGCGCCCTGGACGGTGCCCAGGGTGAAGCTGTCACCGATGTTCAGCTTGCCGTTGGCGCCGACATTCAACTGACCCAGGCCATTGTTGGCGGTACCGACGTTCAGGCTGCCGACCGTTCGTGCACTGTCCAGTTGCGCGACCTGGTTGTTGCGCCCGGCGAGCGGCCGGTCGATGTTGACCGCCTCATCGCTGGCAGGAGCGCCGTTGCTCCAGTTGCCACTGTTTTCCCAGGCGTTGCTGTCGTCGACGCGATAGGGGTTGCCGTCCTGGTCATAGGCAATGTGATGGGCGTCTCCGGTCCAGTTCGTCGTAGCGAGTACGGCCGGGGCGAAGGAGCTCAACGCCAGGGCGACGGCGAGCGCGGTGCTGGAGGGTCTGAAGCTGTGGGGTGTCATGGTTTTCTTTTCCAAGGCGGTGCCTGTGTGGTCGGAGGGGTGGAGATGGCGTTGAGTGCGCTATGGATCAGCGGCGCGCGCCGGGGGTTGAAAGCGTTCGATGGCCGCACGGAAGCGCGAAGCGCCTTTTGGCCGGGAGAGGAGTTTTCTGGCTATGAAGTGCAGTAGGGCCGGTGCTGTAACAGTGCGGCTTGAGTGATCTGTTCATAAGCGTTGAATAACTGATCAAGTTGTCCGGGGAAGTTGTGAGCGGGCCGGTAACTTAATAAAGAAGAAGGCGGGAATATACGTGGGGAGAGAGGTTGGGAACTTTTTTGAAGCTTTTCAGAAATATCTTTATGGTGATCGAGAATAATCTTTGTTGGTTATGGTTAGTTCGTTGTTGTTATCAGTGGAACTGTCTGGCGCGGGCTTGTTTTGCGAATTGTGTTCAAGTTTTATGGGGTTTGGACGAGGGGGTGAAAGAAGGGGGGTAAAAAATAAAGACGACGGGGTAATGGTTTTTTTGCTTGAGGGGATGTTTTTGTTGAGAGAGCAGTATTTGTTTTTAGAAGGAGATGATTTTTTATTGTTTTAAGTTCTTTTGCCGAAGGGCGGAAGTTACGGTGTCCGATAGGCAGTTCGATTCCGCTCAAGCCTGATCGAGACTGTCATGCAAGTGGCGAGCGCGCCCATATTTCAGGACCGCTCGCAATGCCGGGGAATCGACGCGATCAGCGATCCGCCAGTTCCCGGGGCGAGGCGACCCGGGCCCCTGGCTTGAGGACCAGCCACAAGGCCGCGGCGATCAGCACGCCGCCATACAGGTGAGCCATGGACAGCGGCTCGTCCAGCAGCAACGCGCCCCACAGCACCCCGAACGGCGGGATCATGAAGGTCACGGTCATGGACTTGACCGGGCCGATCGAGCTCAGCAGGCGGAAATACAGGATGTAGGCGAAGGCGGTGCAGGCCAGGCCCAGGCCCAGCAACGACAGCCAGACGTTCCAGCCGCCCCAGCTGGCGGGCGGCTGGCTGATGGCGCTGTAGGCGAAGACCGGCAGCAGGAACAGGCTGGCACCGAGCATGCTGCCCAGGGCCGAGAGGCGACTGTCGAGGCCGCCGGCCTGGTCCAGCCAGCGTCGCGCGAGGAAGCCGGCGAAGCCGTAGCAGGTGGTGGCGAGCAGGCAGGCCAGCGCGCCCAGCAGCAGTTCCAGGTCGAATGCCATGGGGCCGGCGCGGGTCAGGATACCCACGCCGAACAGGCCCAGGCTGACCCCGGCGATTTTTGGCGGGGTCAGTTTTTCATGGAAGAACAGCCCGCCGATCAGTACGCCCATCAACGGCGTGGTGGCATTGAAGATCGCCGAATAACCGGCCGGCAGCACCAGGGCCGCCACCGAATACATAGTGGCGGGGATGCCGGAGTTGATTACCCCGAGCAGCAGCACGGTCTTGAACTTGCCCTGGAAGTCCCAGCTGATGCGCATCAGCGCGAGGATCACCAGCAGGCCGGTGGCGGCGATGGAGACACGAAAGAATGCCGTGGGAATGCTGCCGATCACAGGAGCGATGATGCGCATGAACAGAAAACTCGCACCCCAGATCGCGGCCAGGGACAACAAACGCAGGGTATCGACAAGTCTCACGGCGCAACTCCTTTAATAGGCTGTTCAACGGCCCTTTTTTCAGCAGGGCGAGAGTGTTGCCGAGAGACGGGGCGCGGGCAATCGCTATCTTGCGGTTGAATTGGCGGCCGCCTTCGCTATCTGTGGAAAATTGCACTTCTCCTGCACCCGGTTCACTGGCTAAGCTCAGGCCTTTCCGAATTCCCGCAGAGGTCTCACCATGCCGCAGAAATGGCCCGCCGCCGATATCGCTCGAACGATCCTCGATGGCTTCGACGATTACCGCGAGCACTTTCGCCAGATCACCGACGGTGCCCGGGCGCGCTTCGAGCAGGCGCAGTGGCAGGAGGCGCAGACCGCCTCGGCGGCACGGATCAACCTGTACGAGGAAAAGGTCAGCGAGACCGTGCAGCGGCTGCGTACGACCTTCGACCTGGAGACCCTGCTCGACGTCAATCAGTGGCCGCTGGTGAAAAGCGCCTATATCAGCCTGATCGACTTGCGCTTCGACGATGAGCTGTCCGAGACCTGGTACAACTCGGCCTTCTGCGGCCTGTTCAGCCATGACCTGATCAGCGACGGCTGCATGTTCATCCACACCACGCGGCCGAGCCTGCGCCGCGCCCGGGCCGCGCAGACCCGCACCTACCGGCCGCAAGGTCATCTGTCGACGATGCTCGAACAGATCTTCGTCGACTACAGCTTCAGCGAGGCCTATGCCGATCTGCCTGGCGACCTGCGGCGCCTGGAGTCGCAGCTGCGGGAGAACCTGCCGGACTGGGTGTGCAAGGACCCGGAGCTGGCGGTGGAGTTGTTTTCCTCGGTGTTGTACCGCAACAAGGGCGCCTACCTGGTGGGCCGCATCTACACCCACGACGAGCAGTGGCCGCTGGTGATTCCGCTGCTGCACCGCGAAGGGCGGGGCATCCAGATCGACGCGCTGATCACCGACGAAGCCGATGTGTCGATCATCTTTTCCTTCACCCGCTCCTATTTCATGGTCGACGTGCCGGTGCCGGCGGAGTTCATCGGTTTCCTCAAGCGCATCCTGCCGGGCAAGCACATCGCCGAGCTGTACACCTCCATCGGTTTCTACAAGCACGGCAAGTCCGAGTTCTACCGGGCGCTGATCAACCACCTGGCCAACACCGACGATCAGTTCATCATGGCCCCGGGCGTGCGCGGCATGGTCATGAGCGTGTTCACCCTGCCGGGCTTCAACACCGTGTTCAAGATCATCAAGGACCGCTTCTCGCCGTCGAAAAACGTCGACCGCGCCACGGTGATCGAGAAGTACCGCCTGGTGAAAAGCGTCGACCGGGTCGGGCGCATGGCCGATACCCAGGAGTTCGCCGATTTCCGCTTTCCCCTGGGCAAGTTCGACCCCGCGTGCCTGGAGGAACTGTTGGAAGTCGCGCCGTCCACGGTGTCGGTGGAAGGCGATACGGTGCTGATCCGTCACTGCTGGACGGAGCGGCGCATGACCCCGCTCAACCTTTACCTGGACCACGCCAACCCGGCCCAGGTGCGCGAGGCGCTGGAGGACTACGGCCTGGCGATCAAGCAACTGGCCGCGGCCAACATCTTTCCCGGCGACATGCTGCTGAAGAACTTCGGCGTCACCCGCCATGGCCGGGTGGTGTTCTACGACTACGACGAGATCTGCTTCCTCACCGAAGCCAACTTCCGCCACATCCCGGCGCCGCGAACCCCGGAGGACGAGATGGCCTCCGAGCCCTGGTATTCCATCGGCCCGCTGGACGTGTTCCCCGAGGAGTTCCCACCGTTCCTGTTCGCCGACGCCGGGCAGCGCAAGCTGTTCGACCAGTTGCACGGCGAGTTGTACAACGCCGATTACTGGAAAGGCCTGCAGGACGCCATTCGCGCCGGCAAGGTGATCGATGTGTTCCCGTACCGGCGCAAGGACCGGGACAACGAATAGGCCTGCACCGCGCGCCTCTGTAGCCGCTGGCGAAGCCTGCGTCCGAGGACGAAGTCCTCGCAAAACCGCTGCTCGCGGTACATCAGCAATACTTGGGAAGCAGGTTTTACGACTGCTTCGCAGCCGAACGCAGGCTACGCCAGCGGCTACAAGGATCTCGTTCGCTCGTTAAATCTGCGACAATCCGCCCCCTGCATAAATTAAGACGACCCTTGCGTACCCGATGACTTCCGAATCGCCTGCAATCGACCAACTGCTGAAAAACCTCGACCACGCCATGCTTGCCGACCGCCACCGGTTGCGTCGGCAGCTGCTTGAGCTGCGCAAGAAGCCCGACGAGGCCAAGCTTGCGCAGTGGGTCGAGCGCATGCAGGCGTCCTGCGCCCAGGTGCTGACGCGGCGCGCCAGCGTGCCGTCGATTCGCTACGACGACAGCCTGCCGATCGCCGCCAAGCGCGACGAGATCAAGGCGGCGCTGCAAAAGCACCAGGTGCTGATCATCGCTGGCGAAACCGGCTCGGGCAAAACCACCCAGTTGCCGAAGATCTGCCTGGAAATCGGTCGCGGCCAGCACGGCCTGATCGGTCACACCCAGCCCCGGCGGATCGCCGCGCGCAGCGTGGCCAGCCGGGTCGCCGAAGAGCTGGCGACGCCGCTGGGTGCCCTGGTGGGGTATCAGGTGCGCTTCGAAGATCAGAGCGATTCCAACACCCTGATCAAGCTGATGACCGACGGCATCCTGCTGGCGGAAACCCAGAACGACCGCTACCTGGAACGCTACGACACGATCATCGTCGACGAAGCCCACGAGCGCAGCCTGAACATCGACTTCCTGTTGGGCTACCTGAAGACCCTGCTGCCGCGGCGTCCGGACCTCAAGGTCATCATCACTTCGGCGACCATCGACCTGGAGCGCTTCTCCAAGCACTTCGACGACGCGCCGATCGTCGAGGTCTCCGGCCGTACCTTCCCGGTGGAAACCTGGTATCGCCCGCTGACCCTGGAGCAGGACGAAGAGGGCAACCGGGTCGAGGACGACCTGACGGTGGACCAGGCGATCCTCGCCACCCTCGATGAAATCGCCGCCCATGAGCGCAGCGAGCGCCGCAGCCCGGGTGACGTGCTGGTGTTCCTGCCGGGCGAGCGGGAGATTCGCGACGCCGCCGAAATGCTGCGCAAGGCCCAGCTCAAGCACACCGAGATCCTGCCGCTGTACGCGCGCCTGTCGCCGGCCGAGCAGCAGCGGATTTTCCAGTCGCATCCGGGCCGCAGGGTAGTGCTGGCGACCAACGTCGCCGAGACCTCGCTGACCGTGCCGGGCATCCGCTACGTGATCGACAGCGGCACCGCGCGCATCAGCCGCTACAGCTACCGGGCCAAGGTCCAGCGCCTGCCCATCGAGGCGATTTCCCAGGCCAGCGCCAACCAGCGCAAAGGCCGCTGCGGCCGGGTCGAGCCGGGCATCTGCGTGCGCCTGTACAGCGAAGAGGATTTCAACGGCCGTCCGGAATTCACCGACCCGGAAATCCTGCGCACCAACCTGGCGGCGGTGATCCTGCAGATGCTCCATCTGCGTCTCGGTGAAATCACCGCGTTCCCCTTTATCGAACCGCCGGATGGCAAGGCCATCAGCGACGGTTTCAACCTGTTGCAAGAACTCTCGGCGGTGGACCGCAACAGCCAGCTGACGCCGCTGGGCCGCCAGTTGGCACGGCTGCCGGTGGACCCGCGCATGGGCCGCATGCTGCTGGAAGCGGCAAAGCTGGGCAGCCTGCAGGAAGTGCTGATCGTCGCCAGCGCCATGTCGATCCAGGACCCGCGCGAGCGGCCGTCGGAGCGCCAGCAGGCGGCCGACCAGGCCCATGCGCAATGGAAGGACGCCGACTCGGATTTCGCCGGGCTGGTCAATCTGTGGCGCGGCTTCGAAGAGCAGCGCCAGGCGCTGACCGCCAGCCCGTTGCGTAACTGGTGCCGCAAGAATTTCCTCAACTACTTGCGCCTGCGCGAGTGGCGCGACTCCCATCGCCAACTGAGCCTGATCTGCCGAGATCTGCAACTGAGCCTGAACAAGGAGCCGGCCGATTACCCGAAGCTGCACAAGGCAGTGCTGGTCGGCCTGTTGAGCCAGATCGGCCAGAAGACCGAGGAAGGCGATTACCTCGGCGCCCGCCAGCGGCGCTTCTGGATTCACCCGTCGTCGGGGATCGGCAAGAAGCGCCCGCAATGGCTGATGACCGCCGAACTGGTGGAAACCACCAAGCTCTACGCGCGCATGGTGGCCAAGATCGACGCCGACTGGATCGAGCCGCTGGCCGGGCACCTGATCAAGAAAAATCACTTCGAACCCCATTGGGAGAAGAAGCGCGGGCAGGTGGTGGCCTACGAGCAGATCACCCTGTTCGGCCTGATCGTGGTCGGTCGTCGCCCGGTGCATTACGGCCCGGTGGACCCGCTGGTGTCGCGCGAGCTGTTTATCCGCGAGGGCCTGGTGCGTGGCGAAATCCAGTCGAAAGCCAAGTGCCTGAGCGCTAATACGCGGCTGCTGGAGCAGCTCGACGAACTGGAAGCCAAGGCCCGGCGCCGCGACATCCTCGCCGACGAGGAAACCCTGTTCGCCTTCTACGACGCGCGCCTGCCGGCGGAGATCCACCAGACCGCGACCTTCGACAGCTGGTACCGGGTGCATAGCCAGAAAGACCCGCAGTTGCTGATCATGCGCGAGGAAGACGTGCTGGCCCGCGAGGCCAGCGAAGTCACCGCCATGCAGTACCCGGACACCTTGCAGATCGGCGATCTGGAACTGGCCTTGAGTTACCACTTCGAGCCCAACCATCCACGGGACGGCGTGACCCTGCGGGTGCCGGCGCCGCTGCTGCCGGCCTTGCCTGCCGAGCGCCTGGAATGGCTGGTGCCGGGGCTGGTGGAGGCCAAGTGCATCGCCCTGGTGCGCAACCTGCCCAAGGCGCTGCGCAAGAACTTCGTACCGGTGCCGGACTTCGTCAAGGCGGCCCTGGCACGTATCGATTTCGCCCAGGGCTCGCTGCCCCAGGCCCTGGGCCGCGAACTGCTGCGCATGACCGGGGCGCGGGTCAGCGACGAGGCCTGGGCCGAGTCGGCGCAACAGGTGGAAGGCCACCTGCGGATGAACCTGGAAATCGTCGATGCCCAGGGCAAGTTTCTCGGCGAAGGCCGCGACCTGGCCGAGCTGACCGCGCGTTTCGCCGAGGCCAGCCAGGCCGCCCTGGCCGTGCCGCAAACCGCGAAAAGCCAGCAGCCGGTGGAAGCCAAGGTGTTCGCCGCGGTGGCGGAGAAAACCCAGCAGAAGATCGCCGGGCTGTCGATGACGGTGTATCCGGCGCTGGTGGAAGAGGGTGGCACGGTTAAGGAGGGGCGTTTCTCGACCCCGGCCGAAGCCGAATTCCAGCATCGCCGCGCCTTGCAGCGCCTGTTGCTGCAACAGCTGGCCGAGCCGGCCAAGTTCCTGCGCAACAAGTTGCCGGGGCTGACCGAGCTGGGCCTGCTGTATCGCGAGCTGGGGCGTGTCGATGCCCTGGTGGAAGACATCTTGCTGACCAGCCTCGACAGCTGCGTTCTGGACGGCGAGGACAGCCTGCCGCGCGATGGCGCCGGCCTGGCCTCGCTGGCCGAGCGCAAGCGCGGCAGCTGGACCGAGCACGCCGAGCGCCTGGCGCGCCTGACCCTGGAGATCCTCAAGCTCTGGCATGGCCTGCAAAAGCGCTTCAAGGGCAAGATCGACCTGGCCCAGGCGGTGGCGCTGAACGACATCAAGTCGCAGCTCGGCCATCTGGTGTACCCGGGGTTTGTCCGCGAGACCCCGGCGCAGTGGCTCAAGGAACTGCCGCGTTACCTCAAGGCCGTGGAGCTGCGCTTTGAGAAGCTCGGCAGCCAGGTGCAGAAGGACCGGGTCTGGAGCATCGAACTGGCCGGCCTGTGGAACCAGTACCAGGCGCGGGCGAGCAAACATGCCCAGGAAGGCAAGCGCGACCCGCAGCTGGAGCTGTACCGCTGGTGGCTGGAGGAGTACCGGGTGTCGCTGTTCGCCCAGCAATTGGGCACCAAGGCGCCGATTTCCGACAAGCGCCTGAACAAGCAGTGGAGCCAGGTGGAAGCCTGATGCGCTGTAGCCGCTGCCGCAGGCTGCGTAAGGCCCCGCAGGGGCCTCGAGGGCCTCAAGAGCGCGACCGCTTCGCGCTCGATCGCAGGCTTCGCCAGCGGCTACAGGATCGGCGATGTTGCGCCGATTACGCTTGCCGATGGGGCTAAACGCCGGCGTTTATGGCAAACTTCGCCGTTATAAATGCCGGCCCCGCGGTTTTGAGCGTTCGCCGCCCGGGCAAAGCGGAATAAAGCGATGTCAGGTCCTATTCCGCCAGTCGGGATAGACCATTTACGGTTTGGTACGACGGTGCCAATACCTTCTGCCTGAACAGAATAGAGGAACGACCGTGCATAACGTCGTCATCAGCGGCACTGGCCTGTACACCCCGGCCAACAGCATCTCCAACGAAGAGCTGGTGGAGTCTTTCAACACCTACGTGCATCAGTTCAACGCCGACAACGCGCAAGCGATCGAGCGCGGCGACGTTCAGGCCCTGACCGAATCCAGCGCGGCCTTCATCGAGAAGGCCTCCGGCATCAAAAGCCGCTTTGTCATGGACAAGGACGGCATCCTCGATCCGCAGCGCATGGCCCCGCGCCTGCCCGAGCGTTCCAACGACGAATGGTCGGTGCTCTGCCAGATGGCCATCGGCGCCGCCGAGCAGGCCCTGCAACGCGCCGGCAAGACCGCCGCGGACATCGACGGGGTGATCGTCGCCTGCTCCAACCTGCAACGCGCCTACCCGGCCATCGCCATCGAAGTCCAGGAAGCCCTGGGCATCGAAGGTTTCGGTTTCGACATGAACGTGGCCTGCTCCTCGGCCACCTTCGGCATCCAGGCGGCCTGCAACAGCGTGCAACTGGGCCAGGCCCGGGCGATCCTGATGGTCAACCCGGAAGTCTGCACCGGCCACCTGAACTTCCGTGACCGCGACAGCCACTTCATCTTCGGCGACGCGGCCACCGCGGTGATCATCGAACGGGCTGACCTGGCCACCTCGCCGTACCAGTTCGACATCATCAGCACCAAGCTGCTGACCAAGTTCTCCAACAACATCCGCAACAACTTCGGCTTCCTCAACCGCGCCGCGGAAGAGGGTATCGGCGCGCCGGACAAACTCTTCGTGCAGGAAGGCCGCAAGGTGTTCCGCGACGTCTGCCCGATGGTGGCGGAACTGATTGCCGAGCACCTGCAGGAAAACCAGCTGAACGTCAGCGACGTGAAGCGTTTCTGGCTGCACCAGGCCAACCTCAGCATGAACCACCTGATCGTCAAGAAGCTGCTGGGCCGCGAGGCCACCGAAGAAGAAGCACCGGTGATTCTCGACACCTATGCCAACACCAGTTCGGCCGGTTCGGTGATCGCGTTCCACAAGAATCAGGACGACCTGAGCAGCGGCTCGCTGGCGGTGCTCAGCTCGTTCGGCGCCGGTTATTCGATTGGCAGTGTGCTTCTGCGCAAGCGTTGACAGTCTTATGGATCGCAGCCGCTGCTTCAGCGGTTGCGATCCTGGATTCCGATTACGAGGCATGAATGTCCGCAGCTGACGACACGCAACTGCTTGAACGCCTGTTGGCCGGTGAGCAAAAGGCCTACAAGGAACTGGTCGGCACCTACCAGAGCGCCATGCGCGCCGTGGCCTACGCCATTGTCGGCCAGCGCCACGCCGACGAAGTGGTGCAGGATGCCTGGCTGTCGGTGGTGCGCAACCTGGCCGGTTTCCAGGGGCGCTCCAGCCTCAAGACCTGGCTGCTGACCATCACCGCCAACTCGGCGAAAAGCCGCTACAAACAGAATCGTCGGGAAGTCCTGCTGGATGACTTGCCGGCACCCCACGGCACCATCGGCGACGAGCGTTTTTCTTCCTCTGACGGGCACTGGCTGGTGGCGCCGTTCGCCTGGCACGCCGACACCCCGGAAGCCCTGCTTACCGAGGCCGAACTGCGCGAATGCCTGGAGCACACTTTGCTGAGCCTGTCGGAACTGCAAGGCAGCGTGTTGACCCTGCGCGAGCGCCAGGGCCTGGAGCTGGAGGAGATCTGTAATCTTCTGGACATTTCCCTCTCCAATGTCCGGGTGTTGCTGCACCGGGCGCGGCTGAAGATTTTTGCCACGGTGGAGCACTTCGAGGAGACCGGCCAATGCTGACCTGCAAGGAACAAGTGGCACGTTCCAGCGACTATCTTGATGGTCAGCTGAGCTTTCGCCAGCGCCTGATCCAGCGCCATCACCTGTTGTTCTGCCCCAATTGCCGGCGTTTCCTGCGGCAGATGCGCCTGATGCAGGCCACCTTGCGCAAGATGCCGCAAGCGCCCATCGCCGATATCGATGCGCTGGCCGAACGCCTGGCCGCCGAGCGCAAGCGCAACGCCTGATTTCACCCGACAATCCTCCCGTAGTCGCTGAAGCTTCAAGGTCCTCAAGAGCGCGACCGCTTCGCGCTCGATCGCAGGCTTCGCCAGCGGCTACACCAACGCCTGCAAGGTGTACGAGTTCCTGTAGCCGCTGCCGCAGGCTGCGATAAGGCCGAAGGCCTTCAGCAATCTTGAAGTCACTGCGGCCGTTCGGCCGATCGCGGGCTTCGCCAGCGGCTACACCAACGCCTGCAAGGTGTACGAGTTCCTGTAGCCGCTGCCGCAGGCTGCGATAAGGCCGAAGGCCTTCAGCGATCTTGAAGTCGCTGCGGCCGTTCGGTCGATCGCAGGCTTCGCTAGCGGCTACAGGGTTTCGTTTTCCCCCAAATACCCCGCCGACCGCTCTAGTACAGGCTTTTTGCCTTATTTCGTTTGGAAGTAAAAAAGTTCCGCTGTCATCAAATCTTTATCTATCGGCAACTCCCCTGAAATACCCCGCCGCCAAGATTCCCACCCAACACAAGCGGGCCTGACTCGCGTGTTTTTTCCAGCGCTACAGACCACCAATTAGGGGAAATCTTCGATGATCCGTAAGCACTTCGCCGGTTTTGCCGCCAGCGCCCTGGCCCTGGCAGTTACCGCCCAGGCTTTCGCTGGCACCGTCACCACCGATGGCGCCGATATCGTAGTCAAGACCAAGGGCGGCCTTGAGGTCGCCACCACGGACAAAGAGTTCAGCTTCAAGCTCGGTGGCCGCCTGCAAGCCGACTACAGCCGCTTCGACGGTGTCTACACCAAGAACGGCGACAGCGCCGACGCCGCTTACTTCCGTCGCGCCTTCCTCGAACTGTCCGGTGTGCTGTACACCGACTGGGCCTACACCATCAACTACGACTTCTCCCACAACACCGGCGACTCCGATAACGGCTACTTCGACGAAGCCTCGCTGGCTTACAACGGCTTCAAGCCGGTGTCGATCAAGGTCGGTCGCTTCGACCCGGACTTCGGCCTGGAAAAAGCCACCAGCTCCAAGTGGGTCACCGCGCCGGAACGTAACATCGCCTACGACATGATCGACTGGGCCAACACCCACCAGAACGGTATGGGCCTGCAGGCTTCCAGCACCTTCGCCGATTCCTTCTATGCCTCGGCTGGCGTGTTCAGCAAGGACACCGACGACACCGACGGCGACAGCATCAAGCAGGTCAACGGTCGCTTCGTCTTCGCCCCGATGCACGATGCCGGCAACGTCCTGCACTTCGGTGTGAACGTGGCTTCGCGTGATGTCTCCGACACCGCGTTCGACTCCCGTTATCGCACCCGCATGGGCATGCGTGGCGTCGAGACCCTGGGCGGCAACGATGCCGGCACCAACGGCAACCGTCCGGTGCTGGGCGGCAGCTCCACTTCGCCGGCCGGCTCCTACGACCGTGACACCGCTTTTGGCCTGGAAGCCGCGTTCGCCATGGGCCCGGCCTCGATCCAGGGTGAATACATCACCCGCAAGACCAAGGCTGATTCCAACGCCTACGAAGACATCAAGGGCCACGGCTTCTACGTGCAGGGCGCTTACACCCTGACCGGCGAATCCCGCGGCTACAAGGTGGGCAAGTTCGACGCCATCAAGCCGGCCAACAAGGCCTTCGGCGCCTGGGAACTGTTCTATCGCTACGACAGCATGACCGTCGAAGACGACAACATCACCACCGCCAGCCTGACCCGCGACGTCGGCGATGCCGAAGTCAAGGTGCACAACCTGGGTGTGAACTGGTACGCCAACGAAGCGGTGAAAATCTCCGCCACCTACGTCAAGGCCAAGACCGACAAGGTCACCAACGCCACGGCCGCCAGCGGTGGTACTCCAGCCGCGCGTACCGGTGACGACGACGGCGACGGCTTCATCGTTCGCGCGCAGTACGTGTTCTGATGTCGATGCACTCGCGCTAAAGAGCTCTTTCTCATCCGTTAAAGCTCCTTTCGTTTCAGCCCCGCTTCGGCGGGGCTTTTTTTCTTTGCCTGTCCTCTCAGGCCGTTCTGGAGTGAATGTCGGTTACTGAAATTTAAGCGAACGCAGGCAGGAAGCTGAGAAGTAAGCAGGAAAATCAGGCCATGCCACGTAAGAGCAAATACGGAGGTCACGTCTACAACCACAACAGCCACGGAGCAATAGTTCAGAATCGTCCTACAGCCCTGACTGGGGAACCTTGATAGCCTCGCAAGGCCCTACAAAGGGCCATAGTTCTCCATGGATCAGCAACGCAAGGATGATGAATGCTCTCTTCTGCTCGACTGGGTGACAAACACGTCTGCCCACTTCCCGGTCATGGCACCACCCCGATTGCCTCCGCTTCTGGTGACATAAACATCAACTTCATGGGCGCCGCCCGAGTTGGTGACACCTGCGGTTGTGGTGCGGTTATCACCACGGGATTTCCCTCGATCATCTTGAACGGGCGCCCAATGGCTCATCTGGGCAGCCCTACCAGTCACGGTGGAACAATCATCTCGGGCAGCCCCGATACCTTCGGCGGCTTCCAGTTCGGTGGCGCAGCAATCCAGGCTATCGTTGACTTCGCCAAGCTAGGTGCCGTGCGCGCGGACGGCTCAGTGAATGATCAGCTGATGTCTGAGCTGCTGGCCGACCCACAACTGGAGCAGCGCGCCTTGCTCTCGGGTGCTCTGGTGCAACCTGGCAATTCGTTCTTAACAGCCCTCAAGGAGTCGTTGACTCCCGAGCTAATCGCAGTCGCCGGCAGCCAGCACGACAAAAGCTCGGGCAACCAAATGATGTTCATCGGTCAGGCCGTGCGCGAGCTGGCCGAATTCAAACGCAGCAAGCCAGCGTTGACTCGGACACTGGTAGTGTTCACCCCGTCATACAGCGAAGCAATGCTCAGTGCTGCACGCGGATCCGCCGATGCCTATGGTGCTGGCTTTATTGCCGTGGCCAACGTCCAAGAGCTGATCGACTATCTGAACCAAGGTAAAGACCGCAAGCTTTCCCCCATCGAACACCTATCACTGTTCAGCCACGGCGTGCCGCATCGGGTCGCCTTCGGCTATCAGCTTGCCGAGGATTTCCAAATGTCCCTGGACGTGCTGAGCTACGACAAGATTTCACCTTCCGCGTTTGCCAGTTCAGCGCAGATCGATAGCTACGCCTGTAGGACCGGCATGGGCAATCGGTCGGACTTCCCCGCCGAAGATGGCATCCAGTTCTTCCCGCAGACTAATGAGAGTCTGGCGCAGCTGCTGGCCAATCATTTGCAGATCAAGGTGCACGCCTTTGTTCGACGCTCGAACTACAAGAACACCTGGGGTGAATCGCCCCGGATTTTCTAGACACCTTGCAAGCTCATTACGTAACGCTTTTCAAACTCTATCGGTGACAGCTGATTGTTGAAACCATGGCGGCGTCTTGCGTTATAGAACATCTCGATGTAATCGAACACATCACTACGAGCATCTTCGCGCGTGGTATAGATTTTCCGCTTGATCCGTTCCCGCTTTAGAAGCTGGAAAAAGTTCTCGGCCACGGCATTGTCATGACAGTTACCTCGGCGACTCATGCTGGCAACTAAGTTGTTCGCTTTCAAAAAACTGCGCCAATCGGAGCTGCTATACTGGCTGCCTTGGTCGGAGTGAACCATCACCTCTTGTTTCGGCTTACGCCTCCAAACCGCCATCAATAACGCATCAATGGCCAAATCACTGGTCATTTGCGACTTCATTGACCAGCCAACAACCTGACGAGAAAACAGATCCAGCACCACAGCCAAATACAGCCAGCCTTCATACGTACGAATGTAGGTGATGTCAGTGACCCAAACCTTGTTGGGTTCCACGACATCGAACTGGCGCTTCAGCAAATTGGGTGAGACGGTCGCTGGCTTACCGCCGTACTTCCCAGGGCGGCGTCGATACCCTGTCTGAGAGCGCAGACCTTCAAGACGCATCAGCCTCGCCACACGATGCCGACCACACTCCTCACCGACCTCGCGCAGATCGTCATGGATTTTGCGATAGCCATAAACGCCGCCGCTCTCCCGCCATGAATGCTTGATCAAACCTATCAGCCGCTGGTCGTCTTTGGCGCGTGCAGATTGCGGCTCAGACAGCCAGGCGTAATAACCGCTGGGATGGATTTTCAGCGTCAGGCAAAGCCGTCGAATCGAATAGTCGCCCGCGCGCTGTTTGATAAAGGCGTACTTCAGCCGCACTCCTTGGCAAAGTACGCGGCGGCCTTTTTTAATATGTCTCGCTCTTCAGTCACCCGCTTGAGTTCCGCTCGCAGACGACGCAGCTCAGCGTGCTGATCATCATCCTGCTGCCGTTCTTCTTGAGGTTTGCTGTAGCGCTTTATCCAGGCATAGAGGCTATGCGTCGACACACCGAGACGGGCCGCTACATCAGCGACAGGCAGCTTCTTTTCGGTCACTTGATTGACCGCTTGGATTTTGAATTCTTCGGGGTAACGCGGGTTGCTCATGGCACCTCCTAATTGGCCTCAGTTTAAGGCAAAGAGGTGTCTACGAAACCCGGGGCGATTCAGGGTTCGTTCGAGGAGCGGCAGTTGGGTAAGTTGTGTGACATCAGTGAGAACGCGGCACCAGGGAAGGAGTGGTGCGAGAAATGGAATAAGCTAAAAGACGAGCGTCAGGATAATTTTGAAGAATTGAACTTCACATACCAGACCATGGGAGCTATTAACCCTGTGATTTCAGGCGACACACCCATTGGCGTACCAGGAGGCCATTTTGAGTTTCTACCGAAGTAAGCCCTGCTGGATCGTAACAGCCATTTTCTCACCGCTACTACTCGCCGCGAGTTACTACGGGTTCAAGTTGATGACGAGCATATACAAGACGGATTTTGGCAACGGTGTGGTGATCTATGCCGACGATTATGTAAAGACCGGCCACTGGGTGTTTGACTGTGAATATTCGCGCCTGATCAGTCGTGAACCACTATCAGCACCAATAGCAGAGCTTGAAGGAGTCGGGAAGCTGACAATCAGTGACATGTACTTCCTGAAAGATACTGACAGAGAGCAGGCAAAGGTGGCGATTAGAGCGATAACTGGAATCGACGGCTGGTACAAAAAAATGCGCTATCTCTACTCTGGCCTAGATGAGTACAGCGATCTCAATTCGCACGTTTTTGATTTGCTAGCTAAACATGATGGTAGGCAGTGGGCATTGAAAGTTCGGCAGAGACTTAACAGCCAGGGCAAATCGAATTTCAGGATTACAGCAGAGCCCTACGATCCCGACACTTACGTGGATTATGCCAAAGCACTCCAGGCCGCCGCCAAGAGCTGTCCTGCTCCGCAGTAAAGGCATCAGTCGGGGGATCGGCTGAATCTTCTGATCGTCTAGGAAAATCGATATGAAGCAAGTTTTGCTTGGCTTTACGTTGGTGATCGCACTGATGGGCTGCTCTGACTCTACTGAAACCTCCAGCGGTGCAAGCAAATACGTTGGTGCGTGGAGCAATGAGCGCAGCGGCGGCGGATTGAAGCTGGTCATCGATCAAGACGGCAGCCACTTTACCGTTAAGGAGCTTTTTGCAAAAAACAATGTCGTGCTCGGGGTAAGCGTTGGTGAGGTTGTAGACGGCTACCTGAACGCGAAGACAGGAATCGGCCCTAAGATTTTTTATTCCACGAAGGATGATGCTCTGATAATCGAGCCATCACCCACCTTGTTCTATCGATTGGCCCAGTAACGGAAAAGCGTATGGAAGACGCCGATGAGATCTACCAGATCCTTCGAGATACCAAGGTTTTGGCACGCCGTTATTACCAGCTTACTCGCAAACCGCTAGGTGTGACTGGGGAAATCGCAGAGTACGAGGCCGCTCGGCACCTCAACGTCGAGTTGGAGTTGGCTAGGCAAGCCGGGTATGACGCGACGGAAATGAGAGATGGGTTAACTATCAGAATTCAAATCAAGGGACGGTATTTCACCCGCCCGCGAATGCGAAGCGGCCGGGTGGGATCGATCGATTTAAGGCAACCCTTCGATACTGTTCTACTGGTCCTTCTCGATGCGGATTACAACGCTTTCCAGATTTTTGAAGCGGATCGGTCTGCAGTGGAGGCGTTACTGACAAGGCCTGGGTCAAAAGCTCGAAACGAGCGTGGTTCAGTTGGCATCAGTCAGTTCAAAGCGATCAGCAGACTGCGCTGGGCACGGCCTGAATCATAGAAAAAGACGATGCTTACCACCTGCGTCGTGCGCGACAACAACGCTAAACCGGCTCACTGACCCAGGAAAATACGATCCACCACCAGCCTCGCTCATGCGGGGGCAGGTCAGTAGAAGGACGCCTATTTTCGCGTCCGCGAAAACAAGGGAATGACGACATGGCCATCGCAACCAAAATGCAGCGTTATATGAAATCACCCGCCTTGCTCACGGCCATGGTCTTATTGATGACCACTAACATTGCTGTTGCAGATCCGAATCTCTGGGTGTCTGCCGACCGAGTGGAACGCCATACCTGCCCGTCCGTTAAATGTGGGGTTGCCGCGAAGGAGTCGAGGTTTTGGAGACTAAAGGCGCTTGGGTCCGCGTAACCAAGCCCTACTCAGCCTCTTGCTCGGACGGCATCAGTGAATACGTGAAGAGCGGTAACTCCGCGTGCGTCGCCAGCAACGGCATTAATAACGGGATGTTCTCAGAGTGGGTGCCTACAAAGTCGCTTACAAAAGACAGGCCTGCAGACCCAGGTGAGGGGGCGACCGGTGACGACGTGCTAGTCAAAAGCTCGGACGATTACTGTCTCTACCGCGCCCAGTTCACCAAAGCAGCCCGTGAGCTTATAGACAACGGCACCTGCACCGTCGGTGACTTCGAAGAAATCGGCGGGTGGATGGCATCTCCTGCCAAAGGTCAAGGCATGTACTTCATGTACTGCGGTGGCACGACCACAGCCAATCGACTGTACCTCAACGTGCGCTCGGGTAAAGTGAGCCGTTAGCCGGCTCTAAACAGAGCAACCACCTGCGAGCCCAAGTGAATAGGAAATTCACCAGGAATACCGTTTCTCGCAAGTGAGAAACCTCCCAAACCCTAATGCTCCGCGTGTAGGGTGACGCCGCGTTACCCATAACGCCTTAATAGGGGGGCACCTTGACGAGGAGCCCCCTTCTTTTGCCTGGGCTGAGGCCGGCAGCTAACGCCAGACCGGCAGCAAGTCGAAGCTGAACAACAGGTGGGCCAGGGCATTGGCCAGGCCGAACAGCAGCACCAGGACGATCATTGGCGTGCCGCCCCAGACCCGGTACAGCGGGCTGGCGAAGCGTTTGCGCGAGGCGTGGGCGAGCAGGGCCGGGGTGATCACCGCCCAGACGGTCGCCGCCAGGCCGGCAAAACCGATGGCAAGGATGAAGCCTTCCGGCCAGATCAGCGCGCAGCCGATCGGCGGGGCGAAGGTGACCAGCGCGCTTTTCAGGCGGCCCCGGGGGCTGTCGTCGAAGCCCAGGGAGTCGGCGATGTAGTCGAACAACCCCAGGGTGACGCCGAGGAACGAACAGGCCACGGCAAAGTTGGAGAACAGGGTCAGCAGCAGGTCGACCCGGGCGCTGTCGAGCATGCTGCCCAGGGCGCTGATCAGCACATCGATGGTGCCGCCCTGGCGGGCGATGTCCTTGAACTGATCGCGGGGCAGGGTGCCCATGGTGCAGAGCATCCATACCGTGTACAGCACCAGGGCGATCAGGGTGCCGATCAGCAGGCAGTTGCGGATGCGCTGCGGGTCCTTGCCGTAGTGCTTCATCAGGCTCGGCACGTTGCCGTGAAAGCCGAAGGAGGTCAGGCAGAACGGCAGGGTCATGAACAGATAGGGCAGGTAGTCCGGTTGCGGGTTGCCGCGATCGAGCAAAACCTGCGGCTGCACATGGCCGAGCAGGCCGCCGAAGGTCAGGAAGAAGGCGAGGATCTTGGCACCGAACACCAGGGTGGTGATGCGGCTGACCGCCGCAGTGCTGAGCCAGACCACCAGGGCCACCGCCAGGGCGAACAGCAGACCGCCGTTGCGCGAGGAAATCTCCAGGCCCAGGGTGTGGGCGGTGTGGCGGATCACCGAGCCGCTGGCCGAGATGTAGGCATAGGTCAGGATGTACAGGACGAACACCAGGGTGGCGCCGTTGAACAGGCTCCAGCGCCGGCCGATCAGGTCGCGGGTGATGGTCGAGAAACTCGCCCCCGGCCGGTAGTTGAGGTTGGCTTCGAGGATCATCAGCCCCGAGTGCAGGGTGCAGAACCACGACAGCGCCAGCACCGCGAGGGAACCTTGGAACCACAGGCCCGACATCATCACCGGCAGCGAGAACATGCCCGCTCCGACAATGGTGCCGCCGATGATCATGGCGCCGCCGATGACCGAGGGCCGGCGTTCGGCGACCGTGCAGTGGGAGGTTGAAGGGGATGAAGCGATGGACGTACCGCGCATGGCAAGGCCTGCAATGAAATTGTTATTGGAGGTAGCGAGGGGGCGCCTCGGGTGTGCGGAAACCGGCAGGCCGGCTCCCGCGCACCCGGGCGACGATTCAGCGCAGAGCCAGCAGGCGGCTCAGTTGCTGCGCCATCTGTAGCAGCCGGTGGTCCTGCCCGGGCAAGGCATCGAACGACAGCCCGACCGGCAGGCTGTCTGGCTCGGCCACCGGCACGCTGACACTCGGCGCTGCCAGGTTGCTGGCCGGGTCGGTGTTGCGCACGAAACGCTCGAAATGCTCCTGGGCGCCGCTGTCGCTCAGCAGCGGCGCGGTGCAGCTGACGGTCGGGTAGGCGATCAGGTCCAGCCGGTGCTGCTGGAACAGCCCGGCGTATTCCCGATCCAGGCGGATCTTGCTCATCAAGGCCTGCACGTAGTCCTCGTAGGAAATGGCCGGGCTCTCCAACTGCGCCATCAGGGTCTTCTTGATCTGCGGGTCGCGGATCTGCGCCAGGATCTCGAGGAACCGCTCGCCACAGCCGGCCTTCAGCAGGAAGCGCGGGAAGTCGATGAAGAACTCGAAGATCGGCAGCGGGAACTGGATGCTTTCGTTGATCTCGCCGATCAGGCGGTCGTCCACCAGCACCATTTCCACGCCCTGATCGGCCAGGCTATCGATCGCCGCGTGGCAATCGCTGTGCACCTTGGTCTCCAGCTCGGACCAGAAGAACCGCTGGGGAATGCCGATGCGCAGGCGCTTGGGCTCGGTCGGCGCGGTGAAGGAAGTGCCGGTCAGATGCCGATGGACGAACAGCGCGTCTTCCAGGCTGCGGGTCAGCAGGCCCGGTGAGTCCTTGGTCTGGGACACCGGGACGATGCCGTCGCCAGGGTAGGCCCCGGTGCTTGGCCGGAAGCCCACCACGCCGCAGAAGGCCGCGGGAATCCGCACCGAGCCGCCGGTGTCGGTGCCCACCGCGCACGGCACCAGGCCGGCGGCCACGGCCGCGGCACAGCCGCCGCTGCTGCCGCCGGCGCTGTGTTGCAGGTGGCGCGGATTGACCACCGCGCCGTAGCTCAGGTTGGCCGAGGTCACGCCGAACGACAGCTCGTGCATGTTGTTCTTGCCGGCGACCCGCGCGCCCAGCGCCTTGAAGCGCTGGACGATGCCGGCGTCCGCGGCCGGCTGGTAGTCGGCAAGGCCAGGGGTGCCGGCGGTGGTCGCCAGGCCACTGACATTGATGTTGTCCTTGAACGAAACCGGGATGCCGTAGAGCGGCGCCTGGCGCTGCTCTGGCGTGCCGGTGTCGCCGCTGAACGCCTGCGCGGCGAAGCTGATGAAGCTGTTCAGGTGCCCGGCGTCGGCGTATTGCTCGAGCAGCGCGCGGTGCCAGGAATCCAGGCAGAGGCTGCCCTGGCGAAACCCGTCAACGAGCGCTTCGATCGAAAGCTGGCTGTACATGAAAAAGTCTCAACGAAAGTCGGTAGGGGCCTGGGCTCAGCAATAGCGGAAGTGCGATTGCAGATCGAACAGCGGGTTGCCTTCGAGCAGTTCGCCGCCGAGGCTGGCGATCACCGCGCAGGCACCGTTCAGGGCGGTCTGTACCGCGCCTTCGGCCCAGCCGCCGGTAAACGAGCTGCCGCAGCCGGCCAGGTACAGGCCGGTGTCCTGCTGCGGATCGAGGGCGGTCTTGAACTGATAGAACAGGCGCTGGGAGTACAGGTCGTCGCCGGGGAAGTTCAGCTTGAAGGCGCCCAGGGCCTGCTTGTCGGTGAGCCAGTCGTATTCCAGTACGTAACGCTGGTAGTCGCCGTCCAGCGGCACCAGGTGGCTAGCGAACTGCGGCGAGCTCATCGCCAGTTCGTCCACCAGGCGCTTGCAGCGCTGGACCTTGTCGGTCATCGAAACCATTTTGTGCGAGTCGTCTTCCCAGGTGTAACTGATCAGTACCACGCCCCAGGAGTCCGGGTCCTGCGGGGCGTAGTCCAGGCAGTAGACGCCCTTGACCAGGGTGTCGGTCTGGATGTTCTGCGCCAGGCCATGTTTGAGCCAGAACTTGTCGCGGGTCAGGATGAACAGCTTGGACGAGCCGACCATGTGGGTTTCGTTGATCGCCCGGGCCACGTCGCGATTGACGAACTGCTCGGCCTGGGTGAGGCGCATGTTCACTTGCAGGGCGCGGGTGGTGGCGGTGGTGATCACCCGGTCGCAGCCATAGGTTTCACCGTTGCAGCCTTGCAGCAGGATCTGCCCGTCGGCGCCCTTGCTGATGGATTCGATGCGCGTGCGGCAGATCCGGTCGCGCAGGGCGATGCCGTGGAATTCCTCGTCGGCGATTCGCTCCCAGAGGGTGGAAATGCCGTTGGGCACCAGCCGCTGGTTGACTTCGAAGGCGTTGATCACCAGCCGCAGGATCTCGGTGAACGAGGCCCGGTACACCGACTGGAACCCACCCGAGCCGATGCCCAGGGAACCGAACAGGTGGAAGTCTTCCGGCTTGCGCCAGCGCTTGCCGCCCGGCGGGTTGTTCGAGGTGAAGATCTGCACCATGGCCGAGTAGAAAGAGTGGTCGCCAAAGCAGTCCAGGTAGCGTTGCCACTCCGGCTGCACCTCGGCGTACTGCTGCTTTTCCAGAAGATCGGTGAGCAGCAGCGGCGGTGCCAGGAAGGTGCCGTCGTCCAGGCGCACGCCTTCTTTGAGGAAGGCGTTCCACCCCTGGTGCACGGTGTTGAAGATCGGCGGTGGATTTTCCCCGGCCGGCCAGTGGTGGGTTTCGCCACGGTAGTGGATTTCGGTGTCGACCACCCCAGGGTCGGGAAAGGCCTCGGTGGTGCCGATGCCGAAACGGTCCAGGTAATGGAACAGGCCGACTTCGCTCGGCGGGAAACGCATGGCGCCCATCTCGGCGATGAACTGCGGTTGTGTTTCGTCGAAGCACTGGGTCAGGAAACGCCCGCCAAGGTGGTCTTTCGAGGCTTCGAACAGGGTGATGCGGGTGGCGCCGGCGCGCAGCAGTTCATAGGCCGCGATCAGGCCGCTGAGGCCGGCGCCGACGATACCGACGTGCTTGTCGGCGATCGCCGGCGGCAGGTGACCGATGGCCTGGGTGGCACGGCGCAGGAATTGCCCATAGTCGTACAACAGGTCGATGTTGGGGAACGAGCGGGTGCCTTGGGTTTCTTCGAAACCGGAGTGGGAGGAGTTCACAGGTAAGGGTCTCGGAAATCAGATGATGAGCTGCAGGCTTTCAAACGCGCGGGAAGGGTTGAGCAGGAGGACTTTCTTGCGCTGGATTTTCCACTGGTCGGCGAGGCACAGCAGTTGGTGTTCCACGGTCACCGGGTAATGCCATTCGCTGTCGCCCCGGGCTTCGCAATACAGCATGGGGGTCCGGCAATGGGCACTCAGGCCATCCGCATCGAGGCTGATCGTTGGCCGCTGGGCAATGTGCAGGCCGCGGCTCTTGGGCTGCTGCGAGAAGTTGCGGGCACTGGCCAGGCGGTTGATGCGCAGGGTGGTGAGGAAGCGGTCCTCATACAGCAGCGAGGATTCGCGCAACGGGCAGGGTTGGTCGTGGCGCAGGGGAATCCAGTAGTGGAAGTCGTCGCACAGCAGTTGTTGCCAGGCGTCGAAATCCTGTTGGTCGAGAAGCGCGATCTCTTGGTAGATCAGCTGTTCGAGAGGCGAGTTATCCATGGGCGGTCGATCCGTCTGGGGCCTGCATCAGTTGCTGCCAGGTGTTGTAGAAGTTGCGCATGGCCCGTTCGCTGGTGCCGGACACCACCTGGGTCTGTTCAAAGGCTTCGCCCGGTTCGAACAGGCGGGCGACATTCACCCAGTCGTTGGCCTGGCTGCGCAGCCCGTCCATGGCCCGCTCGTACATCTCCACGTCGTCGTGGGCGACCATCGAGCATGGCGAGTTGATCAGGTTGTTGTACTGCACGGTTCTTTCCAGCAGTTGCACCGGCGCGCCTACCAGTTCGAAGATCCACGACTCGACCACGGTTTCGCTGGCCGAGATCGGGCGGATCACCCGCAGGGTCTGGATCGGTCCCTTGACCATCAGGTTGGGGAAATACACGGTGTTGTGCCGGGTGTCGTCGAGGATCGCCGCGGCCTGGGTTTCGCCGTAGCTCTCGACCATCAGCTCCCAGTAGCCGGGAATGCTCGAATAGGCTTTGTGGATCGAGTTGCTGACGCCGGTGTGGCCGTGGCCGTTGGGCCAGGTGCGGATGCCCATGGCGCTGAAGAACTCGTAGGACGCCATGAACGGCGAGAACAGCTCGACAGCCATCGGCGGCTGGCCGTCGTGCCCGGTTTCCTTCCACAGGCGAATGGCTTCGCCGGCCGAGGATTCGTGGGCGACCATCGGGTGGCAGGTGTCGGTCTGGTTGTCGACCACCATCTTCCAGTTGCAGCGATGGCGGTGCAGCAGGGGCTGGCCGATGGCGCGCAACTGTCCCTGGGGCGAGCGCATGACCATGTTGTCCAGGGTCGACAGCGAGTCGCCGAAGAACTCGCTGAAGCCGACGCCTTGCTCCTTGAGGCGCACGAACACGAAGCCCCGGTAGTTCTCCACCGCGGCCACCGGCTGCATGCCCTTGTGGGCGGCGCAGCTGCTGAGGTCGCAGTCGTCGTATTCTTTTTTCACCGGGATGCTCAGCAACTGGCCGTCGGTCTTGAAGGTCCAGGCGTGGTACGGGCAGCGGATGAACCGGCCGACATTGCCTTGCGGCTCGGCCAGCACTTTCACGCCCTTGTGCGGGCAGCGGTTGTGCAGCACGACGATCTCGCCGTTTTTCTGCCGGACCATGGCCAGCGGTTGTCCGGCGATGTCACCGGTGAAGAAGTCGCCGGTTTCCGGGACCAGGCTTTCATGGCCCAGGTAGCACCAGCTGGCGGCGAATACCTGTTGTTGTTCTCGCTCGAAGAGCGACGGATCAAGGAACAGCGTGCGATGCACTTCCTTGCCGTTGAAGTAGTTGTCCAACGAGGTTCTCTCTTTAGATGACCAGTTTCAGGCTTGGGCTTTTGGCCCGGGATACGCAGGGGTAGATCTTGTTGCTGCAGGCGGCCTGCTGCGGACTCATGATGAAATCGCGGTGATCGACTTCACCTTCCAGCACGTCCAGCTCGCACACCCCGCATTCGCCACGACGGCAGTCGTAGAGCGGCTCCAGGCCGGCCTCTTCGAGGGCGTCGAGCAGGGACTGGCCGGGCTGCACCCGCAGGTCGACGCCGGAGTCCGCGGCGTGCACGGCGAAGCCGGGATCATCCTCGGCCAGGCAGGTGTTGAAGACTTCGAAGTGGATGCGCTCGCGGGGAAAGCCCAGGCTCTGGGCATGGCTGAACACGTCGTTGAGCATGGCTTGCGGGCCACAGACGTACAGGCGGTCCCGGGGTTGCAACTGGCCTAGCACCGCGGCCACCGACGGGCGCCCTTCGGCCGAGTCGGAGCAGTGCAGGCTCAGGCTGTCCTGCAGCAGCTCGCGCATCTGCGCGGCATAGGCGGCGTCGCCCGCGCTCTTGGCGAAATAGTGCAGCCGCGCCGGGCGCTGCCGGGCTCGCAGATGGCTGAGGATGCCGGTCAACGGGGTGATGCCGATGCCGCCGGCGAGGGCGATGTCGGCGCCGTCGCTGTCGTCCAGCTGGTAGTCGAAGGCATTGAACGGGCCGTCGAGCCGTACCTGATCGCCAACGCTCAGTTGGCGGATATAAGCGCTGCTGGGCGAGTCGGGGTTCAGGCGGATGGCGAACACCAGGCTGCCCGGGGGCAGCTCATGTTCGGCCAGTTCGACCCGGGAGTAGTGACGCCATTGCTCGAGCGTGGGAATCCACCATTTGAAGTGGGCCCCGGCGGTTGTCTCGCAGGGGGCCGGCACAAGAGGCGCCAGAGTGATTTCCTTGATGCTTGGCGAGAGCATCAGGCACTGGGTGATCTGGTAATTCATGGGGTGACTCGCTGTCAGCTTAACGGTGTTTCATGCAGGTACAGCCACTGGGCCGAGTGCTCATGGATGCGGATCACCACCACCGAGAGGCGCGAGGTTTCCTTCTGGTCCAGGCGATGGGTTTCCTTGTAGCGGATCGCCGCGCTGTGGCCTTCGTGCCACACGGTGTGCAGGTCGCTGACAAGGATTTCCAGGCCGGGGCGGGCACCGACGGCGCCGCGGAACATCTGTTCGACCTGCTCGCGGCTGACGATGGCGCCCGCGGTGGTAACCATGCTGAAGTGCTCGGCGAAGGCCGGCAGCAGGCGGTCGATGGCGGCGGCGCCGTTGCCGTCCTGGTCGGTGAAGACCGCGTGGATCAGGTCGTGGACCGCATGGATGCTGTGTTTGGCCTGTTCAACGATTGTGTTGTGCATGACATTCCTTTTGCGTGGTCAGGTTGCTCATCTGCAACAGGGGTAACAGACCCATCACCGCCGCGATGACGAAGGTCAGGTGATAGGCCGGGGTAGACGCCAGGCGGGCGAGCAGCAGGTTGTAGATCATCAGGAACAGCGCGGCGCCGATGCTGAAGGACATCTGCCGGTTGATGTTCCAGATCACGCTGCCCTTGTGGGTATCGGCACCTTCGAAATCCATCAGCGAAGTGGTTTGCGCGGTATTGGCGCCGATGCCGCCGCCGATGCCCATCAGGCAGTAGGCGATGACGATGATCGGCAGGTCGGCGGCGCTGTCGACCAGGTACAGGGTGGCGATGCCGGCGCTGTGCAGGAGCATGCCGAGGGTGAACAGGCGCCGGGCGCCGAAGCGGTTGTAGACCCGGCCGCAGACCAGCATGGCGATGAAGGCGCCGCTGGCGTAGAGGATCATGAACATGCCGGTCAGCTGGGCGCTGAAGTGCAGGCTGTTCTGCAGGAAGAAGATGCTCAGCAGGTTGACCCCGGTGAACACTCCGGGAATCGCGTAATAGATGAAGATCGAGGTACTGAGCTTCTTGCTCTTGAGCAGGCTCAACTCGACGATGGCGTTGTCGCAGCGGCGGTAGTGCAGGACATACAGCACCACACAGGTGACCCCCAGCATCAGGCAGCTCAGGGCGGCCAGCGGTGGGTAGTCGCCGCCGTACAGCGACATGCCCATCAGCAGGCTGCCCAGGGCTGCGCTGACCAGCAGCAGGCCCTTGATGTCCGGGCGCGCCAGGCTGGCGGGCCGGGCTTCCTTGATCCACAGCCAGGACAGGGCAGCGGCGATCAGCGAGAACGGAATGTTGCTGTGGAACACCCAGCGCCAGGAGCTGCTGTCGACGATCACGCCGCCGATGGTCGGCGAAATGGCCGGGGCGATCAGGGCGACGGCCATCACCAGGGTGGAGATCTTGGCCCGCTGCGGGCCCTGGAACAGGTTGAAGGTCAGGGCCTGGCCCACCGGGATCAGCAGGCCGCCGCCGATGCCCTGGACGAAACGCCAGATCACCAGTTCATGGAAGCTGCCGGCCATCCCGCACATCCAAACGGCGGTGCTGAACACCAGCATCGAGGCGGTGAGGGTTTCGCGGCTGCCGAAACGTCCGGCCAGCCAGGTGCTCACCGGAATGATCAGGGTCAGGCCGAGAATGTAGGCATTGGCCACCCAGGCCACGGATGAAGTCGAGACGTGCATCTCATGGGCAATACTCGGTAAAGCCACTGCCGACATGAATATGTTTATACAGTCGATAAAGAACCCGATGAGGAATATAAGAGCCACTTTGTAGCGATAAGTCATATGATCTCCCTTTTGCGGCGGGATCATAGGAGCGATAGACCGAGGGTGTCGATACGCCTATACTTGAAACATTGTTTGGTGGAATTTGACAATGATTTACAACACGGTGAGCTATAACATGCACACGCATCTAAATCGCGTCCAGACATTCCTGGCGGTTGTCGATTTCGGTTCCTATACCAAGGCAGCCAACTACCTGTGCATCAGCAAAGCCATGGCCAGCCTGCATGTCAAGGCGCTCGAGGAAGTTTTGTCGGCGACCCTGTTGATCCGCAATACCCGCAATATATCCCTGACGGAAATAGGCCAGGACTTTTATAACGAGTTCAAGGGGATTGTCGCGGATATCGACAATGCCTTCGAAAATGTCCTGCATGGGCATAATCGTATTTCTGGAAAGTTGCGTTTCAGTTCAACTAGTGAATATGGCGAGCGCTATATACTGCCGATCATTTCCAAGTTCACCGAGCGTTATCCGGAGATCCGTCTTTGTTATAACTTCAACTCTTCGTTGAATGATCTGGTGGCGGAAAAACTCGACCTGGTGATCCGCCTGGGCAACCTCGCCGACTCGGCTTTCAAGAGCCGCAAGCTAGCTGATTACGACATCGTCCTGGTGGCCAGCCCGGACTTTCTGGCGCGCCATCCGGTGGGCGAGCCCCTGGACCTGAACAGCGTGCCGTGGATCGCCAACAGCAACCTGCAAGGGCCGACCAACTGGACCCTGAGCCACCCGCAACGGGGTCAGGTCGAAGTCAGCGGGCCCAATCATTTCGAATCCAATTCCTCCACCGCCATTCGCGCCATGACCCTGTCGTCCCTGGGGGTGTCGGTACTGCCCGGCTGGGTGGTCGAGGACGACCTGGCCAGCGGCCGGCTGGTGCGCCTGCTGCCCGACTACGCCTTGCCTTCGCAGTCGGTGAACGTGGTGTTTCCCAACAGTTCGCACCTGCCGCACAAGTCGCGGGCGTTCATCGATTTCCTGTTGCTGCACCTGGGGCAGTGATCGGCGATACTCGGCGCGTTCGTGGACCACACTCGCGGGGAACCCAATGCCGTTGCAATCCTTGACCAGCCTGGCCGCCGTCGATCCGCAGCAATGGGACGGTTTGCTCAGTGACGGCCAGCCGTTTCTGCGTCACGCCTTTCTCAGTGCGCTGGAAGACAGCGGCAGCCTCGGCCCGAACTCTGGCTGGCAGGCCGAGCACCTGCTGCATGTGCAAGATGGACGCCTGATCGCGGCGCTGCCCAGCTACCGCAAGTGGCATTCCTACGGCGAGTACGTGTTCGACCATGGCTGGGCCGACGCCTGCGCCCGGGCCGGCATCGAGTATTACCCCAAGCTGCTGAGCGCCGTGCCCTTCAGCCCGGTCAGCGGCGCGCGGCTGCTGGCGGCAAGCCTGGAAGACGGCCTTGAACTGTTGCAAAGCCTGCCCGGTTACCTGGAGATCGAAGGGCTTTCCAGTGCCCATATCAACTTCACCGACGCCTTTACCGATGCCGCCCTGGCTGGGCAAGCCGGTTGGTTGCAGCGCCTGGGTTGCCAGTTCCATTGGCAGAACCGCGACTATCGGGACTTCCAGGACTTTCTCGATACCCTCAGTTCGCGCAAGCGCAAACAGATGCGCAAGGAGCGCGAACAGGTAGCGGGGCAGGGCATCGAATTCGAGTGGCTCGAAGGCCGGCAACTCAGCGAAGCGCAGTGGGATTTTGTCTACGCCTGTTATGCCAATACCTATGCGGTGCGGCGCCAGTCACCCTACCTGACCCGGGCCTTTTTCAGCCTGCTGGCCGAGCGCATGCCCGAGGCCATTCGCGTGGTGCTGGCCAAGCAGAACGCCAGGCCGGTAGCCATGGCCTTCAGCCTGATCGGTGGCGACAGTTTCTACGGGCGTTACTGGGGCTGCCTGGCGGAATTCGATCGTCTGCATTTCGAAACCTGTTTCTACCAGGGCATGGATTACGCCATCGCCCAGGGGGTGCAGCGTTTTGATGCTGGGGCCCAGGGTGAGCACAAGTTGATTCGGGGGTTCGAGCCGGTGATTACCCGGTCCTGGCACTACCTGCGACACCCCGGCTTGAAAGCGGCGGTGAAGGATTTTCTCCAGCAGGAGCGGGTGGGCGTGCTGGCTTACGCCGAAGAGGCGAGGGCCGCGCTGCCGTATCGGCAGGCGTGACCCTCGGGGTTGCTGTCAGCTGTCTTCCTTGCCCAGCCAGCGATAGAGGCCACCGCCGACCACCGCGCCGAGAATCGGCGCCAGCCAGAACAGCCACAGTTGCTGGATCGCCCAGCCGCCGACGATCAAGGCCGGCCCGGTGCTGCGCGCCGGGTTGACCGAGGTGTTGGTCACCGGAATCGAGATCAGGTGGATCAGCGTCAGCGCCAGGCCGATGGCGATTGGCGCGAAGCCCACCGGTGCACGTTTATCGGTGGCGCCGAGGATGATCACCACGAACATCCCGGTCATCACCAGCTCGCTGACAAAGCCCGCCGCCAGTGAGTAGCCCCCCGGCGAATGTTCGCCATAGCCGTTGGAGGCCAGCCCGCTGGCCAGCTCGAAGCCAGGCTTGCCGCTGGCGATGAAGTACAGCAGCGCCGCGGCGATCACCCCGCCTATCACTTGCGCGATCACATAGGCGGGCAGTTCCTTGAGCGGAAAACGCCCGCCGACCACCAGGCCGACGGATACCGCGGGGTTGAGATGACAGCCGGAGATATGGCCGATGGCGAAGGCCATCGTCAGCACGGTAAGACCGAAGGCCAGCGCCACGCCGAGCAGGCCGATCCCGACATCCGGAAACGCGGCCGCCAGTACGGCGCTGCCGCAACCACCCAATACCAGCCAGAAGGTGCCTAACAACTCAGTGACTGAACGTTTGAACAGCGACATAGAAGTTATTCCTTATCGATCCGATAAAGCCGTTATGCAGCCGTGCAGCCTGGCTACAGGCCCTGCTCCAGAACCTAGGCTCAGTACAGCAGGCTTTTTTTACAAATCCAGTGCGAAAAAAACGCCAGGGCCCTGTTCACGGGGCTCTGGCGTTTTTTGTAGCTGCCGGCGCAGCCTACAATCGGCCGCGCAGCGGTCGTAAATCTTGCAACCCTGATCTGCCTGAAAGAGCGCATTCACCGGTTTGCGACGGCTACGCCGTCGATCGCAGCCTCGCGGGCTCGGCAGCGGCTACGGGTGAAGGGTGGCGCAAAAAAAACGCCAGGGCCCCGAAGGGTGCTGGCGTTTTTTGGGGCGGGGCGGATCAATCGATACCGACGAACCCCCCGGTCTGGTGCTGCCAGAGGCGCGCATACAAACCGCCGTGGGCCAGCAGCTCGGCATGGCTGCCGGTCTCGGCGATGAGGCCTTTTTCCAGGACCACCAGGCGGTCCATGCGGGCGATGGTCGAGAGGCGGTGGGCGATGGCGATCACGGTCTTGCCTTGCATCAGGGTCTCCAGGCTTTCCTGGATCGCCGCCTCGACTTCCGAGTCCAGGGCCGAGGTGGCCTCGTCCATGATCAGGATCGGCGCATCCTTGAGCAGCACCCGGGCAATGGCGATGCGCTGGCGCTGGCCACCGGAGAGTTTCACCCCGCGCTCACCGACGTGGGCATCGAAGCCGGTGCGGCCCTGGGCGTCGGAAAGCAACGGGATGAACTCGTCGGCGCGGGCTTTGCGCACCGCTTCCCAGAGTTCCTCGTCGGTGGCGTCGGGCTTGCCGTACAGCAGGTTGTCGCGGATCGAACGGTGCAGCAGCGAGGTGTCCTGGGTGATCATGCCGATCCGCTCGCGCAGGCTTTCCTGGGTCACGTCGGCGATGTTCTGGTTGTCGATCAGGATGCGCCCGCTCTCCAGGTCATAGAGCCGCAGCAACAGGTTGACCAGGGTCGACTTGCCGGCGCCGGACGGGCCGATCAGGCCGATCTTTTCCCCGGGCCGGATGGTCAGGTTGAGGTCGCTGATGACCCCGGCCTTTTTCCCGTAGTGGAAATCCACATGCTCGAAACGCACTTCGCCGCTGGCCACCGCCAGGCGTGGCGCCTGCTCGCGGTCGCTGACGCTGATGGGCTGGGCGATGGTCAGCAGGCCGTCCTGGACCATGCCGATGTTCTCGAAGATGCCGTTGACCACCCACATGATCCAGCCGGACATGTTGACGATGCGAATCACCAGGCCGGTGGCCAGGGCGATGGCGCCGACCGAGATCAGCGACTGAGTCCACAGCCACAGGGCCAGGCCCGTGGTGGAGACGATCAGCAGGCCGTTCATGGCGGTGATCACCACGTCCATGCTGGTGATGACGCGCCCGGCTAGCTGGCTTTTCTCGGTCTGTTCGCCGATGGCTTCGCGCGCGTAGTTCTGCTCGAAGTGGGTGTGGGCGAACAGCTTGAGGGTGGTGATGTTGGTGTAGCCGTCGACGATCCTGCCGACCAGCTTGGAGTTGGCGTCCGAGGAGATCACCGAGCGCTCCTTGACCCGCGGCACGAAGTACCAGAGCGCGCCGATGTAGCTGGCGATCCAGATCAGCAGCGGGATCATCAGGTGCCAGTCGGCCTCGGCGAACAGCACCAGGGCGCTGACCGCATAGATCAGCACGTGCCACAGCGCGTCCACCGCCTGCACCGCCGAATCGCGCAGCGAGTTACCGGTCTGCATGATGCGCTGGGCGATGCGCCCGGCGAAATCGTTCTGGAAGAAGTTCAGGCTCTGCTTGAGCACGTAGCTGTGGTTCTGCCAGCGAATCAGGCTGGTCATGCCCGGGCTGATGGTCTGGTGCACCAGCAGGTCGTGCAGGGCGACGAACAGCGGGCGGAAGATCAGCGCGACCACCGCCATCCAGGCCAGCTCGAGGCCGTGGGTCTTGAAGATCTCGACATTCGGCGTGCCCTGGGCCAGGTCGATGATCGTGCTCAGGTAGCTGAACAGCGACACTTCGATCAGCGCGACGAACAGGCCGACCACCAGCAGGGCGACGAAGCTCGGCCAGACCTGCTTGATGTAGTAGAGGTAGAAGGGCAGTACGCGGTTGGGGGGAGCGGCAGTGGGAGCGTCGCGGAAAATATCGATCAGCTGTTCAAAACGACGATAGAGCATGGGATCTGACGCCCGCGTGGCGGGCTCTCCTTATCAGTAAGCAGGCGCAGCGCTGTGTCAGCGCCGCGCCGGGACTCCCGGTGACACATTAGTCGATGCGCTTGGCCGACTTGATCAGCACGGGGTCGATCGGCACGTTTTGCATGCCTTGTTTGGTGGTGGTCTGCGAGTTGACGATCTGGTCGACCACGTCCATGCCGCTCACCACTTTGGCGAACACCGCGTAACCGGCATCGCGACCCGGATCGAGGAAGGCGTTGTCGGCGACGTTGATGAAGAACTGGCTGGTGGCCGAGTTCGGGTTCGAGGTGCGGGCCATGGACAGGGTGCCACGTACGTTATGCAGACCGTTGCTGGCTTCGTTCTTGATCGGGTCGCGGGTTTCCTTCTGCACCATCTGCGGAGTGAAGCCGCCGCCCTGGACCATGAAACCCGGGATCACCCGGTGAAAGATGGTGTTGGTGTAGAAGCCACTGTCGACGTAGTCGAGGAAGTTCTTGCTGGAGATCGGGGCCTTGACCGGGTCCAGTTCGACTTCGATCTTGCCGAAGCTGGTGTCCAGCAGGACGTGAGGCGCCTTGGCCGGTTGGGCGGCCATCAGGTTGGCAGCAAACAGAACGGAGCCGGCGACGAGGGCGATTTTTTTCAGCATGGGTCAGTGATCCTGGGTGGTGGTGTCGACTGCGGTTAAAAACTCGAGCAGGGTTTGGTTGAAGCGTTGCGGCTGGTCCAGCGGCGTGGCGTGACGCGAATCGGCGATCACCACCAGGCGCCCGTCGGGCAGCAGTTTCACATAACTTTCTTTCAGTGCGACCGGGGTGTAGTCACGGTCGGCGCTGATGACCAGGGTTGGACAGGCGACTTGCGAAAGTCGTTCCTGGACCCCCCAGCCAACGATGGCATCGAAGCTTGCGAGATAAGCACGTTTGTCGTTTTTTGCCCAGCGCTCGGCCATCTTTTGCCGCAGCTCGGCCTGCGCAGGTAGGGGGAACAATTTGCCGGCCAGGGCAATGCCGATGGTTTCCAGGCTGAGCAGGCGCATCAGGCTCCAGCGCTTGAACCATTGCCAGGCATCGTTGGCGCTGCGGATCTTGACTTCGGGCGCGCTGTTGACGATGCACAGGCTTTTCAGCAGCCCGGGCTGATCCACCGCGACCTGGAAGGCGATCATGCCGCCCATGGACAGGCCTACCAAGTGCACCCGCGACAGGTTCAGGTGTTCCAGCAGGGCGATGAGGTCGGCGCTGAACCCGGCGATGCTGTAGGGCTCGCGGGGTTTGTCGGAGCGGCCATGGCCGCGCACGTCGGGCAGGATCAGGCGGTAATGGGCGGACAGCTCGGCGATCTGCTTTTCCCAGTCACGGGTGCTGGAGCCGAGCCCGTGGACCAGCACCAGCGGTTCGCCATGGCCGTATTCCTCATAGTGCAGGGTGCATCCTTCGTGTTCGAAATAGGCCATGGCTGAATTCCTGTTCAGGCGCGTGGAGGGTTCAAGTACGGGGTCAGGCTTGTTCCGGGGCGGCGAACGGCGCGTCCAGCGGCGCGGTGTCGAAGGTGCGCAGCAACTCGACGAGGATCTGCGTGGCCGGGCCCAGGGGTTTGTCCTTGTTCGAGTACAGGTAGAAGGTCGGGTGGCGGCTGCCGCCCTGGTCCAACGGTAGCACCTTGAGCAGGCCCTCCCGGAGTTCGCGCTCGATCATATGCCGCGGCAGCCAGGCAAAGCCCAGGCCGCTGCCGACGAAGGTGGCGGCGGTGGCCAGGCTGCCGACGGTCCAGCGCTGTTCGGCGCCGAGCCAGCCGACGTCCCGCGGCTGTTGGCGGCCGGAGTCGCGGATCACCACCTGCAACTGGCTTTCCAGGTCCTGGAAATTCAGCTCGCGGTTCAGGCGGTGCAGGGCGTGTTCCGGGTGGGCCACGGCGACGAACTCCACCGAGCTCATTTCCGTGCCCAGGTAGCCGGAGATATTGAAGCCACTGATGGCCAGGTCGGCCACGCCTTCGAGCAGCACTTCTTCGACCCCGGACAATACTTCTTCGCGCAGGCGCACCCGGCAGCCACGGCTTTGCGGCATGAAGGCGGTCAGCGCGCGGACCAGGCGCGCGCTGGGGTAGGCGGCGTCCACCACCAGGCGCACTTCGGCTTCCCAGCCCTGTTCCATGTGGTGGGCCAGGTCTTCCAGCTGGCTGGCCTGTTTTACCAGTTGCCGCGAGCGCCGCAGCAACACGCCGCCGGCTTCGGTGAGCACGGCCTTGCGCCCATCGATACGCAGCAGCGGCACGCCCAGTTGGTCCTGCATGCGCGCCACGGTGTAACTGACAGAGGATTGCGAACGGTGCAGCGCTTCGGCCGCCTGGGCGAAGCCGCCGTGGTCGACCACGGCCTGCAGCGTTCGCCATTGATCGAGGGTAACGCGGGGCGCTTTCATGAGGAGCTCCTCTTGTCCTAAGCTGGCGCTCCTTATTGGAGACTGCCGAATGAGAAAATTCTGTTGTGTGTTGCTGGCCCTGCTGCCGCTCAGTGCGTTCGCCTATCCCATCGACGTGAAGAAACACCTCGAAGGCGTGAGCATCGACTACACCGCCTACGACACCGATGCCGATATCGGTTCGATCCAGGTGAACAACTACGGCACCACCGACGCCGCCTGCACGGTGGTCTTTCGCAACGGTCCCGAAGCCCCGCGCACGCGCAAGGTGGAAGTGGCTGCCGGCAAGTTCAAGAACGCCACGGCCAAGTTCAACCGCAGCATCATCAAGCTGCGCATCGACCTGACCTGTACCGCCAAATAAGCGCAAAGCGGAGCAGGGTGCGCGACCTGCTCCGCTTATAAACGAATTTATTGATTGGTTATAGCAGTTATTTGCGCTTTTTCATCGATATGACTCTGTTTAATCTGCGCTCCATCGACCTACAGCATTCCCGATGGAGGCTACATCCCATGTCCCGCGTTCTGATCATCGAAAGCAGTGCCCGTCAGCAGGATTCCGTTTCCCGTCAGCTGACCCAGACCTTCATCAAGCAATGGCAAGCGGCCCACCCGGACGACCAGATCACCGTGCGTGACCTGGCGGTAACCCCGGTGCCGCACCTGGATATCAACCTGCTGGGCGGCTGGATGAAACCCGCCGGGCAGCGCAACGAGATCGAAGAGGCCTCGCTGCAGCGCTCCAACGAACTGACCGACGAACTGCTGGCCGCCGACGTGTTGGTGATGGCCGCGCCGATGTACAACTTCGCCATCCCGAGCACCCTCAAAGCCTGGTTGGACCACGTGCTGCGTGCCGGTGTGACCTTCAAGTACACCGAGACCGGTCCCCAGGGCCTGCTCAACGGCAAGCGTGCCTATGTGCTGACCGCCCGTGGCGGCATCTACGCCGGCAGCACCGCGGACCACCAGGAACCCTACCTGCGCCAGGTCATGGGTTTCATCGGGATCCACGACGTCGAGTTCATTCACGCCGAAGGCATGAACCTGGGCGGCGACTTCCAGGAGAAGGGCCTGAACCAGGCCAACGCCAAACTGGCCCAGGTCGCCTGATCCGTTAATCGCCAGATAATCGCGCAGTGGTCTAGTAGGCCCTGCGCTCCCCTTCAAGTTTGTTTGCGCATCGAACCTCCCTTTGCACTTGTTGCTCCTGAGTGCTCCTGCCCGATTGAACGCTTTGCGAGATCGGGCTTTTTTTTGCCCACGATTTATCAACCCCGCTCCTACGGAAGGTGTTTTATTGTGCGCGGCAAAACCGCTATCGTCGCCGCCTCTTCAAGACGAGGCGAGCAATGGGCTATCTACTTTTTGTCACGCTGATCCAGGCGTTTTCCTTCAGCCTGATCGGCGAATACCTGGCCGGGCATGTCGACAGTTACTTCGCGGTGCTGGTCCGGGTGCTGCTGGCCGGGCTGGTGTTCATCCCGCTGACCCGCTGGCGCCAGGTGGAGCCGGCGTTCATGCGCGGCATGCTGCTGATCGGCGCCTTGCAGTTCGGCGTGACCTACGTCTGCCTGTACCTGAGTTTCCGTGTGCTGACGGTGCCGGAGGTGCTGCTGTTCACCATCCTCACGCCGCTGCACGTGACCCTGATCGAGGATGCGCTCAACCGCCGCTTCAACCCCTGGGGCCTGCTGGCGGCGCTGGTGGCGGTGGCCGGGGCGGCAGTGATCCGCTACGACCGCATCAGCCCGGACTTCTTCATGGGCTTCTTGCTGCTGCAACTGGCCAACTTCACCTACGCCGCCGGGCAGGTGCTGTACAAGCACCTGGTGGCGCGCCATCCGAGCGACCTGCCGCATTACCGGCGTTTCGGCTACTTCTACCTGGGGGCGCTGGCGGTGGTGTTGCCGGCTTTCCTGTTGTTCGGCAAGCCGGACTTCCTGCCCGAAGCGCCGTTGCAATGGGCGGTGCTGCTGTTTCTCGGGCTGGTGTCCACCGCGCTGGGGCTGTACTGGTGGAACAAGGGCGCCTGCCTGGTCACTGGCGCGACCCTGGCGGTGATGAACAACCTGCATGTGCCGGTGGGGCTGCTGATCAACCTGTTGATCTGGAACCAGCACGAAGAACTGGGGCGCCTGTTCCTCGGGGCGCTGGTGATTCTGGCGGCGGTGTGGATCAGCCGTCGCGGCACGAAAACCGTCACCCCGTAGGTTGTAGGAGCGAGGCTTGCCCGCGATAGCGACCTGACAGACACCGCGGGGTCAGGCCGCTGCGCGGATCGCGAGCAAGCTTCGCTCCTACAGATAGGCAGATAGGCAGATAGGCAGATAGAGGGTGATCGCCCCGGGGACGGGGCGATCAGGCGGGAATTACAGCGCGCGTTTTTCCACTTCGGGGATATGGCTGGCGCCCAGCACCGCCGGCAGCAGGCCGGCGCGCAGGTCGTTGCCGCTCGGCTGTTGATACAGGCTCAAGCCGAATTCCGGCATCACCGCCAGCAGGTAATCGAAGATATCGCCCTGGATCCGCTCGTAGTCGGTCCACGCCGTGGTGCGGGTGAAGCAGTAGATTTCCAGCGGAATGCCCTGGGCGGTGGTCTGCATCTGGCGGACCATGCAGGTCATGTTCGGCTGGATGTCCGGATGACTCTTGAGGTACGCCAGGGCATAGGCGCGGAAGGTGCCCAGGTTGGTCATGCGGCGGCGGTTGGCCGACATGGCGGCGACATTGCCCTGGGCTTCGTTCCAGCTCTTGAGCTCGGCCTGCTTGCGACTGATGTAGTCGGTGAGCAGGTGGACCTTGCCCAGGCGCGCTTCTTCCTCATCGTTGATGAAACGCACGCCGCTGGCGTCGATGTACAGGCTGCGCTTGATCCGCCGGCCGCCGGACTGCTGCATGCCGCGCCAGTTCTTGAACGACTCGGACATCAGGCGCCAGGTGGGGATAGAGACGATGGTCTTGTCGAAGTTCTGCACCTTGACCGTGTGCAGGGTGATATCCACCACATCGCCGTCGGCGCCGACCTGGGGCATTTCGATCCAGTCACCGACTCGCAGCATGTCGTTGCTGGTCAGCTGCACGCTGGCGACGAACGACAGCAGGGTGTCCTTGTAGACCAACAGGATCACCGCCGACATGGCGCCCAGGCCGGACAACAGCAGCAGCGGCGAGCGGTCGATCAGGGTGGCGACGATGATGATCGCGCCGAACACGAACAGCACCATCTTCGCCAGCTGCACATAACCCTTGATCGAACGGGTGCGCGCATGTTCGGTGCGGGCGTAGATGTCCAGCAGGGCGTTGAGCAGGGCGCTGATGGCCAGCACCTGGAACAGGATGGTGAAGGCCAGCGCCAGGTTGCCGAGGAACACCAGGCTGGTCTTGCTCAGCTCCGGTACCAGGTGCAGGCCGAACTGGACCACCAGCGACGGGGTCATCTGCGCCAGGCGATGGAACACCTTGTTCTGGCGCAGATCGTTGAGCCAGTGCAGGGACGGCTGGCGGCCGAGCAGCTTGACCGCGTGCAGGATCAGGTAGCGCGCCACTCGTCCGACGAGCAGCGCCACCACCAGCAGGATGACCAGGGCCAGGCTGGAATGCAGGAGCGGGTGCTCATCGAGCGCCCCCCAGAGGTCTTGAACGTTGAGCCAGAGCTGTTTGAAATCCATGGGGTCAGAAGCTTCCTCTATGAGACGAGACGGATCGATTAGAACATTTAAGCCGTCGAAAGTTACCGTTAAGGACAAATCGCTGACAAAAACCAATTGTTTACCGTGGTTTGCGTGAAAGAAACTCGGCCTTCGCGCCCGAAACCGTTACCCTATGCAGCTGTTTTTTTGCATATCTTCGAGGTAGCACCCGTGTTTTCCCAATTCGCCCTGCACGAACGCCTGCTCAAAGCCGTGGCCGAGCTTAAATTTGTCGAGCCAACGCCTGTGCAGGCAGCGGCCATTCCGCTCGCGCTCCAGGGGCGTGACCTGCGGGTGACGGCACAGACCGGCAGCGGCAAGACCGCCGCGTTCGTCCTGCCGATTCTCAATCGCCTGATCGGTCCGGCGAAGATCCGCGTCAGCATCAAGACCCTGATCCTGCTGCCGACCCGCGAACTGGCGCAGCAGACCCTGAAGGAAGTCGAACGCTTCTCGCAGTTCACCTTCATCAAGGCCGGCCTGATCACCGGTGGCGAAGACTTCAAGGTCCAGGCCGCCATGCTGCGCAAGGTGCCGGACATCCTGATCGGCACCCCGGGCCGCCTGATCGAGCAACTGAACGCCGGCAACCTCGATTTGAAAGAAGTGGAAGTGCTGGTCCTCGACGAAGCCGACCGCATGCTCGACATGGGCTTTGCCGACGACGTGCAGCGCCTGGTGGACGAGTGCCCGAACCGGCAGCAGACCATGCTGTTTTCCGCCACCACCGGCGGCTCGGGCCTGCGCGAGATGGTCGCCAAGGTCCTGAACAACCCTGAGCACCTGCAGCTGAACGCGGTCAGCCAGCTGAACGACACCACCCGCCAGCAGATCATCACCGCCGACCACAACCAGCACAAAGAGCAGATCGTCAACTGGCTGCTGGCCAACGAGACCTACCAGAAGGCCATCGTCTTCACCAACACCCGCGCCATGGCCGACCGCATCTACGGCCGCCTGGTGGCCCAGGAGTACAAGGCATTCGTCCTGCACGGTGAGAAAGACCAGAAGGACCGCAAGCTGGCCATCGACCGCCTGAAGCAGGGTGGGGTGAAAATCCTCGTCGCCACTGACGTCGCCGCCCGCGGCCTGGACGTCGACGGCCTGGACCTGGTGATCAACTTCGACATGCCGCGCAGCGGCGACGAGTATGTGCACCGCATCGGCCGTACCGGGCGTGCCGGCAACGACGGCCTGGCCATCTCGCTGATCTGCCATGGCGACTGGAACCTGATGTCGAGCATCGAGCGCTACCTCAAGCAGAACTTCGAGCGTCGCACCATCAAGGAAGTCAAAGGCACCTACGGCGGGCCGAAGAAGGTCAAGGCCTCCGGCAAGGCCGCGGGCGTGAAGAAGAAAAAGACCGACGCCAAGGGCGACAAGAAAAAAACCGCGGCCAAGGCCCCGACCAAGCGCAAGACCGCCAACCGGCCGAAAAGCGATGCCCTGGTCAGCCAGGACGGCATGGCGCCGCTCAAGCGCCGCAAGCCAGCACCGGCTGCCGAATAAGCCGTAGCGCAACAGAAAAAGCCCGGACCCTGTCCGGGCTTTTTATTGGCCGGCGATCAGCTGTCGGCCTTCTTCTCGGCCGCGTCCAGCTCTTTCAGGCGCTGGTCGATCAACTGGCACTTGTCCGGCAGATCCTTGCTGGCCGTGCTCAGGTCCATCTTCTGCAACTCGTCGTTGATTTCCTTGGCCTTGGCCGGGTTCTGCTCGGTGAGCCTGGTCACTTCCTGGGCCAGTTGCTCACGCTTGGCGGTGGCCTCGTCAAGGGTGCAGGCCCAGGCGGGCAGGGTGCAGAGCAGGGTGGTGGCGATGCTGAAGGAGAGGAGCGATTTCATGGGGGTGGCCTCTTGATCGGGGCGACAGGGTTATGCGGTTGAGGGCCAGGAACTTGGAAAAGTTCAGCGGTTGATCAGGTGAGGGGCGATCTTGAGTTCAGGGCGGAAGCAGGCTTGGCTGGGCCTTATCGGGGCAGACCCTTCGACGACTTAAGTTCTTCGCTGGAACCCCCGTTGCAGAGCCTCTCTCCTGCATCAGCCGGCAGGATGAATGATTGACGTCAAAATGATGGCCAATTAACATATTGATATCATTTTGACACTAATGCGTCTCGAGGGACCGAACATGTACTCACCCGCCCTCGCGGGGAGGTTGTGCCTGGCTTTGCTGTGCTTGACTCCGCTACACCTCGTTCATGCCGCTCCCACCCCCGGTGACACCGACCTGATCCGCGAACGCCAGGATCGCCTGCTCGAAGAGCAGCGCCGGCGCCTGGAAGAACTCAAGGAGCTGCCCGGTAAAGAGGCGGCCCCCACGGCGCCGACCGCACCTGCCGACACCCGCTGTTTCCCGATCCAGGACATCGAGCTCAAGGGCGCTGACAGCCTGTCCGCCGCCGAGCAGGCGCGCCTGCTCAAGCCCTATATCGGCCAGTGCCTGGGTGTCAGCCAGCTCAACGAGTTGCTCAAGGTCATCACCGATCACTACCTCGAGAAGGGCCTGGTGACCAGTCGTGCCTACCTGCCGCAGCAGGACCTGTCCGGCGGCCACTTGAAGGTGCTGGTGGTCGAGGGCCGGCTCGAAGGCTTGAAGGGCGCGGCCGACAGCCAGCTGTCCGAGCGCGAGCTGGCCATGGCCTTTCCTGGCCAGGTCGGCGAGCGGGTCAACCTGCGGGAAATCGAACAACTGGTGGACCAGCTCAACCGCCTGCCGTCGAACCAGGCGCAAATGGAGCTGGCCCCCGGCAAGGAGGTCGGTGGCAGCGAAGTGCTGGTCAAGAACACTGCGCAAAAGCCTTGGCGGGCCGGGCTGTCGCGCATCAACGATGGCCAGCGCAGCACCGGCGAGCAGCAGTGGGGCACCACCTTCGACTGGGACAGCCCGCTGGGGTTGGCCGACCAACTGATGTTGCGCGGTGGCCACGATGCCATGAGCGATCACCAGCACAGCTCCAACAACGCCATGCTCTCTTACAACCTGCCCTGGGGCTGGTGGAACTTCAGTTACACCTACAGCCAGAGCGAGTACCGCTCCCAGGCCCAGGCCAATGGTTTCAGCTTCAAGCAGACCGGCGACAGCCAGAACCACCAGCTGCGCGCCGAGCGGGTGATCCTGCGTGATGCGGTGAGCAAGACCTCGCTGAATGCCGGTCTGGCCTACCTGCGCACCAATAACTTCATCGAAGACAGCAAGCTGGCCTTGAGCAGCAACCGCCTCAGCGAAGCCCAGTTCGGCATCAACCACGGCCGGCGCATCGGCGGTGCCTTCGTCAACCTCGACCTGGGCATGCAGCACGGCATTGGCGCCTTCGACGCCCAGGACAATGGCCACCCGGGACCCGGCGAGCCGAATGCGCGCTACCGCAAATACACCGCCACCCTCAGTTACCTGCAGCCGTTCAAGCTGTGGGGCGAGTCGTTCAGCTTCAGCAGCCTGATGACCGGCCAGCGCAGCGAAGACGTGCTGTTCAGCCCGCAGCGCACCAGCCTGGGCGGGCAGTCGTCGATTCGCGGGTACAAGGACCAGTCGCTGTCCGGCGACAGCGGCGGGTACTGGCGCAACGACCTGCGCTGGAGCCGTCCGGTGACCTGGGCCTGGCTACGGCCACTGTTCACTGAGTACGGCAGCAGCCTGGGCTACGACCAGGGCGTCATCCGTGGCGATCGCTACAACGGTGAGCAGCACGGGCGCCTGTCGAGCAACTCCCTGGAGCTGTTCGCCCGCGGTCGGCACCTGGCGACCAGCGTGACCTTCGCCCATTCCCTTGAACGCCCGGATGTCCTGAGCGAGCGCGAAGCGCCGATCTACTTCCGCCTGGATTTCTTCCTCTGATTCGCGTTTTTCCGAGACCTTCGACATGGATGTTCGCCAATTCGCTTTCCTGGCCCGCCAGCCTTCTGCTGCCCTGAAAACCCGCGAGCACTTCTGCGGCCTGCCCAAGCGCGGCCTGGCGTTCATCCTGGCCAACGCCATGTTCTGGCAGCCGCTGTGGGCCCAGGCGGAAGGCATCGTGGTCAGCGCGCCGGGCACCAGCCTGGGGCAGGCAGGCAACGGCGTGCCCATCGTCAATATCGCCACGCCCAATGGCAGCGGCCTGTCGCATAACCAGTTCCACGACTACAACGTCGGCCAGCAGGGGGTGATCCTCAACAACGCCACCGACCGCACGCAAAGCACCCAGCTGGGCGGGATCATCGTCGGCAACCCGAACCTCAAGGGCGTCGCGGCGCAAACCATCCTCAACGAAGTCAACGGCGGCAGCCCGAGCCAGCTGCGCGGCTACACCGAAGTGGCGGGGCAGTCGGCCCATGTGATCGTCGCCAACCCCTATGGCATCAGCTGCAACGGCTGCGGCTTCATCAACACCCCGAAAGCCACCCTGACCACCGGCAAGCCGGTGATCGAAAACGGCCAGCTCAGCCGTTATCAGGTCGATCAGGGGCAGGTGACTATCGACGGCGCGACGCTCAACGCCAGCAACGTCGACCGCTTCGAGATCATCACCCGCAGCGCCAGGATCAACGCCGAGATCCAGGCGAACAACCTGACCATCGTCACCGGCCGCAACGACGTCGACGCCCGCACCCTGAACGCCACGGCCCGCGCCGACGACGGCAGCGCCAAGCCGGAACTGGCGATCGACTCCTCGGCCCTGGGCGGCATGTATGCCGGGGCGATCAGGCTGGTGGGCACCGAGGCCGGGGTCGGGGTAAAACTCGACGGCAAACTGATCGCCAGCGGCGGCGATATCCAGCTCGATGCCAATGGCCATCTGCGCATGGTCGACGCCTCGGCGGCCAATGGCGCGGTCAAGGTCAAGGCGGCGAGTCTGGATGCCCAAGGATCGGTCCATGCCGGTAGCGCACTCACTGTGCAAACCCAGGGCGACCTGAATAACCGGCAAAACCTGACCGCGCGCGACAGCATCAGCCTCAGCGCCGGCGGCCGCCTGACCAACAACGGCATCATCGAAGCCGGGGTCAATACCGATAACAGCCGCAATGCCAATGGCGATGTCAGCCTGAGCGCGCAGACCCTCAATAACAGCGGCAAGAGCGTGATCGCCAGCCGCAATCTGACGGTGACCACGGCGCAAGCCCTGAACAATCAGGGCGGTACCCTGAGCGCGAAACAAAACGCGAACGTCCGCGCGGGCACCCTGGATAACCAGAACAAGGGCCGGGTGCTGAGTGGCGGCAGTCTCGAACTCACGGCCGGTCAGGTGCTCAACGGCCGGGGCCTGATCAGCGGCGACGGCAACCTCAGCGCCACATTGGGCCATCTGAATAACCACGATGGCGAAGTCTCCAGCGCCGGTATCACCACCCTGACGGCCAACAGCCTGGACAACAGCGGCGGTCAGGTCACCGGTGACGTGGCGTTGAACATCGGCTTGATCGGCGCCCTGAACAACCAGGGCGGTGTCCTGGGTTCCGCCAAGCGTGTGAGCATCAGCGCCGCCAGCCTGGATAACAGCCATGCAGGCAGCCTGGCCAGCGATGGCAGCCTGACCACGCGGATCGCGGGCCTGTTCGATAACCAGAGCGCAGGAGACCTGGGTGCCAAGGGGGTGGTGGACCTGCAGGCTGGTAGTCTCGACAACCGTGGCGGCAGCCTGACCGGCAAGGATCGCCTGAGCCTGGACACGGCTTTGCTGGACAACCGCGCAGGCAAGGTACGCACCGACAAGCACCTGCAACTCGATGTGCGCCAGCTCGACAATCGCGACAAAGGCGTGATCACCAGTCAGGCAGGGATCGGCCTGACCGGTACCCGCCTGGACAACCGCGGCGGCTTGCTCAGCGCCGTCGGCCCAGTGACGCTCAAGGCTCAGAACGTGCAAAACGCCCTGGGGCGGATCGCCAGCCAAGGCGATGTACATGCGACCGTCGACACCTTCCAACAACTGGGCGGCACCCTGGTGGCGCAAGGCAACCTGACGCTGATCGGCAGTGTTCTCGACAACCGTGACAACAGCCTGGTCGCGGCGACAAAAGCGCTGAAACTCGAGATTCAGGGCATCGACAACCGCGCCGGAAAACTGTCCAGCGGAATCACCACTGAAGTTGACGGCCAGCAGCTCGACAACAGTGACGGCGGCAGAGTCCTGGCCGGTAGCGATCTGGAGCTGAAGGTTGGCCGTCTTATCAATCAGAGCAAGGGGTTGATCCAAGGCAAGGGCACCACGACGCTGAACAGCCAGAGCCTGGATAACACCGATGGCGAGATCGACAGCCACAACGGGCTGGAGATCACCCTGGCCGGTGGGCTCGACAACACCCGCGGGCTGGTCCGCAGCGACCGCCCCCTGACCCTGGGCACCAGCAAACTGACGAACACCGCCGGCCGTATTGAGAGCGTGGAAGACCTGTCGATCACCAGCCGTGGCGAACTGCTCAATCAGGGTGGCTCCATCAAGTCCGAGAAGGGCCTGACTGTCGCCAGCGGCCCTCTCGATAACAGCCAGAAGGGCCTGCTGTCCGGCAAGCACGCCACGCAAATCACCGCGACGACCTTCAACAACAGCCAGGGTGGAAGCCTGCGCAGTGAAAGCAGCCTTGGCCTGATCGCCACCCAGGTCAATAACGCCGGTGGCAGCATCAGCAGCGCCCAGGACCTCACGGCCAGCGTGACCGGGCTCGATCAGCAACACGGGGAGCTGTTCAGCGAAGCCGCCCTGAGCCTGGACCTGAACAACGGCCAGCTCAATAACCAGGGTGGCTACATCCATGCGCCGGGAGCCCTGCAGCTCAAGAACCTGAAGGGCGTCGACAACCGAAAGGGTGAGATTTCCAGCGCCCGGGCTTTCAGCCTGAAAGCGCAAAGCCTGGACAACAACGGCGCCAAGCTGATCAGTGACCAGGGGCTGACCCTGCGCATCGCCGAGGCCCTGAACAACGTGAAGGGCCTGGTCAGCGCCAGTTCCCTCGACAGCCACAGCGCCAGCCTGGACAACACTGATGGCGTGCTCGGCACGACCGGCGACCTGGACCTGAAGGTCGATACGGTTTTCGCTAACCGGCGGGGCACCGTTGTCGCCGACGGCGCGTTGCTGCTCACCGCCGCCAGCCTGGACAACCGCGCTGCCGATATCTCCGGCAAACAGGATGTGACCGCTCGGATCGGCACCCTGGACAATCAGGGCGGCAAGTTGATCGCCACTGGCGTGCTGGACCTGACGGGGGCGAGCCTCGATAACCGCCAAGGCGGTCTGGTAGGGGCGACAAAAGCGCTGAAACTCAAGGTCGATACGCTCGATAACCGAAGCGGCGAGCTTTCTACCCAGGCCGGCCTGAGCCTGACAGGCAAGCACCTGGATAACAGCGACCAGGGTCTGGTCGAGGCCCATGACACGCTGACGCTCAAGGTCGATGAGGTGATCAACCAGGCTGCCGGCTTGATCAATGCGCTGGCCGACCTGACGATCACGGGCGGGCGTATCGATAACCGCAGTGGGAAAATCAAAAGCCAGCAAGGCCTGGACCTCACACTCAAGGGCGACCTGCAAAACAACCAAGGGCTGATCGATAGCCAAAGCACCCTTGATGTGGCCGCGGCAGCCCTGGACAACAGCGACGGTCGTCTCATGAGCGCTGCTGCGCTGGACCTCGGCGCTCGTGGCGCCTTGACCAACGTGGGCGGCAAGCTGGTGAGCGAGGGGGGCGTGCAGTTGCGCAGCGCCAGCCTGGACAATAGCCACAAAGGCGTGATCAGCGGCAAGGGCGCGGTACAGGTCACCACCGGCGACTTCGATAACAGCCAGGCCGGCAGCCTCGACAGTGGCGACACCCTGGACCTGACGGCGGCAAAACTGACCAACGCGGCCGGGCGCATCGGCAGTGACAAGGCACTGACCGCGAAGGTCAGCAGCCTTGAACAGCAGGGCGGCAGTCTGTTCAGCAACACCAGCCTGAGCCTGGACCTGAACCATGGCCGGCTGAACAACCGGGACGGTTTCATTCACGCGCCGGGTGCGCTGCTGCTGAAAAACCTCAGTGACGTTGACAACCGCAACGGCGAAATCTCCAGCGACGCGGCCTACGAACTCAACGCCAAGAGCCTGAACAACGATGGCGGCCAACTGCTCGGAAACCAGGCGTTGACCTTGCGGGTCGAACAGGCGCTCAGCTCCATCAAGGGCAAGATCGGTGCCGCGGCGCTGGAAGTACAGGCCGCCAGCCTGGATAACAGTGCCGGCGAATTGACCAGCCGTTCGGGGTTGAAACTGACGGTACAGGGGCAACTGACCAACCAGGACCAGGGGCTGATCGACGCTATTAACGGCTTGAGCATCGCCAGCGGTGACTTGAACAACCGCCACGGTTCCGTGCTGGCGGGTGACTGGCTGAACCTGTCGGCCAAGGCGCTGAACAACACGGACAGCGGGCTGATCAACAGTAAAGGCGCGCTGGAGCTGACCGCGCACCAGTTGGACTCAAGCGATGCCGGCGAGGTGTCGGCCAAGGGCGACATGAACCTCAAGGTCACGGGGTTGACGCAGCGTGGCGGTCGCCTGTTGGGCGACGGCGCGGTGACCCTGGACCTGGCCAATGGCGATCTCGACAACAGCCTCGGCCGACTGAATGCCAAAGGCTTGTTGAGCATCAAGCAACTGCAGGACCTGAAGAACCAGCAGGGGACTCTGTCCAGTCGCCAAGGCTTCACGCTGACGGGCCGCACCCTGGATAACACCCAAGGCAAGTTGATCAGTGAGGCGGCGCTGGGTGTCGTGTCCGGCCAGTTGCTGAATGAAAAGGGCCTGGTGTCGGGGATCAAGGGCCTGACCGTCGAGGCGGGGAGCCTGGACAACCGCAACCACGGGACGCTCTCCAGCAAGGAGGGCAACCTGGCCGTTGACGTCAGCGGCGCCCTGCTGAACAGCGGCGCCGGCGCCCTGGCCAGCAATGGCACGCTCAAGCTGAGCGCTGCGAGCCTGGACAACAGCGGCGAAGGGGTGGTCTCCAGTGTCGGCGGCCAGACGCTCACGGTCGCCGGCCTGCTGAATAACGCGGGCGGCGGTCTGCTCGACAGCGGTGCCACCCTTGATCTCAAGGCGGCAACCTTGAATAACCAGGCCGGCAACCTCAGCGCATTGCAATCGGTCGATCTGCGCGCCGGCAGCCTGGACAACAGTGGCGGCAGCCTGGCGACAAAAGGTGATCTGACCCTGGACGTGGCGGGTAACCTGGACAACGTCCTGGGTACCCTCAGCAGTGACGGGGCCTTGCTGCTCAAGCGCGCGACTCACGTCGATAACCGCGGCGGCAAACTGATCGGCCAGGATCTGTTGACCTTCAACGCCGACAGCCTGGACAACCGAGACCACGGCACCGTGGCGGCCAACCGGCAAGCCATCCTGACTGTCGCGGGAGCTGTCCAGAATGCCCAGGGCGGCTTGATTTACAGCCGTGATGCCGGCCTTGAGCTGAAGGCTGCCAGCCTCGACAACAGCAAGGCCGCGGTGCAAAGCCAGAACGGCCTGACGCTGAATATCAGCGGCGACTTCAACAACCAGGGCGGCAAGGTCATCGGTCAGGACGGCGCGGTCAGCATTACCGCGGCCAACCTCGACAACCGTGGCGGGGTGCTGTCGAGCCTCAAGGGCGCGCTTGAAACCCATATCAGTGGCGTGCTGCTCAACGGTTATGACCTGAATGACCAGCGCCAGCGTGGCGTGATCGAAGCCCAGCGCTTGAACCTGCGTGCCTTGGCCGGGCTGAACAACAACGGGGGGCGCATTGCCGCGCGCCAGGGCGATGTCATCGTCAACACCGCCGGCTTCGACAACCGCAATGGCGGGCTTTACGCCAGCGGCCAGCTTGGCGTCACCGCGACTACATTCGACAACGGCGGCGACAAGGGCGGGCAGGTTGCCGGTCAAGGCATCGATCTCGGCTTGAGCGGTGCATTGAACAACCGCCTGGGGGTTATCGAGAGTGACACCGCGCTGCTCATTCGCGCGGCCAGTATCGACAACGCTCAGGGTCAGCTACGGGCCGCCGGGAGCGGCGGCAAGAGCCTGTTCCAGATCGGCGGCTTGCTGGACAACCGTAACGGTCGCATCGAAGTGGCCAGTACCGACCTGGGCCTCGGCGCGACGAGCTTGCAGAATGCCGGCGGCACCCTGCTGCACTCCGGCAAGGGGCAATTCGATATCTCGATGGCCAACGTCAGCGGGGCGGGCGGCACCCTGGTCACCCAAGGGGGGCTGACCCTCAATGCCGACTCGTGGAGCAACACCAGCGTGATCCAGGCTGGACGCCTGAAGGTCAACGTCAACAACTTCTACCAGAGTGCCGGCGGCCAGCTGCTGGCCTCCGACAGCTTTGAGGGCGGTGGCGGCAACTGGAACAACGATGGCCTGATCGCCAGTGACGGCAGCCTGAGCCTGCAACTGTCCGGCGCCTACGGTGGCAATGGGCGACTGACCAGCCTGGGCGACATGAGCTTCGGCGCCGCCCAGCTCGACCTGCCAGGCGCCGCGACTATCACCGGGGGCGGCAACACCCGGATCAATGTCGGCGGGGTACTCACCAATCGCGGACGCCTGAGCTCCACCCAGGGGCTGACGGTCAATGCCGGGGCGATCAATAACTATGGCTCCCTCGGCAGCGCCGGGGCCCTGACCCTCAATGCCGGGACGCTGCTCAATTCCGGTGTCAGCGATGCCGAGCACAGCTCGATCTTCAGCGGCGGCGACATGCAGTTGCTGGGCAACACCTTCAGCAATCGCTATGCCGACGTTTTCAGCATGGGCAGCCTGCTGGTGGCCGCCAATGCCGGGCAGGCCCAGTCGAGCCTGCTGGAAAACCGCTCCGGCACCATCGAAAGCCTGGGTGACATGACCATTCGCGCCATGACGGTGAAGAACGTCATGGACATCCTCACCTACTCGGAACACGAGAAGTACTACGCCGCAATCACTGAGTTGCCGTGCGGCCCCTTTGGGGTATGCCATGTCAAGAAGCATGGCAATCGGCGTAATGCGGTCTGGCAGCTCACCGAGCGTGATCGCCTGCAGGTGACCGCCAGTACGGCGGCCTCCAGTATCTCCAGCGGCGGGCAGCTGGACATCGGTGCCCAGGAGCTGAGTAACGAAAGCAGTTTTATCGCTTCCTCCGGCAACCTGGCGATCAACGCCGTCAGCATCAAGAACCAGGGGGTGGTGCCCCAGGACATTGAAACCACCACCATCAAATACAACCATGTGGATGAGTACCAAGGTGCGGTCGCTGCGGTGGCTGCCTTCAATGCCAGAAATGGCACCAAGCCGTCTGCTACTTTCGAAGCCGACCTGGCGCGGTTCAATGCCCTGATGACCGGTACTCGAAAACTGGCGGGTGGTGGTACCAAGGCTCTGGCAAGCAGCGACGGCAAGCGCTTCGACGCCATCATCCAGTCCGGCGCCAGCGTCCAGCTCAACGCTTCGGAGAAGATCGACAACGGCGTGGTGCGTGGTTACTACGCCTATGTCGGCGGCGGCAAGAAGACCGGCGACACTTCGACGGGCAGTCAGTATTCGACGCCGATCTATATCAACTCGCAATTGCCGCCGGATCTGGCCAAGCAGCAGGTCAATCCCTTGGCCCTGCCAGGCTTCACGTTGCCGGTCGGGCAACACGGCCTGTTCCGCCTGAGCAGCGAAGGAGCCGGCGACACCGCGGCGACCCAGCGCAACCCGGCACCGATGGACTGGAGCATGGGCAGCATCAGCCTGAGATTCGCCGAGCGCGAGCAGAACCTGGCCCAGAGTCAGGCGCGGGCGCTCCAGGTCGATTCGCTGGTTCCGGTGGCAGCGACTGAGCGCAAGCTGGCGCAGGTTGGCGCGGTGCAGCCTGGTGTCGATGCCAGTCTGCCGATGATTAGCGTCACGACCCCGACGGACAGTGGAACGGCTACTCAAGGGCCGGTATACAGCCGTACCCCGGCGCAACAGGTGCAAGGCAGCATTGTGCGGGTCCAGGGCATCCCGATGCTCGACAATCCCCCTCAAGCGCACAAATACCTGGTTGAAACCAACCCGGCGCTGACCAACCTGAAACAGTTCATGAGCTCGGACTACCTGCTGTCGAACCTGGGTTACAACCCCGACAACAGCTGGAAACGCCTGGGCGACGGTTTCTACGAACAACGGCTGATCCAGCAGGCGGTGGTCGCCCGCACCGGCCAACGTTTCATCGATGGCCAGGACTCCGACGAGAAACTGTTCAAGTACCTGATGGATAACGCGCTGCAGAGTAAGCAGCAGCTCAACCTGGCGATCGGCACCTCGCTGACCTCCGAGCAGGTCGCGGCCCTGACCCACGACATCGTCTGGCTCGAATCGCACCCGGTAAATGGCGAGAACGTGCTGGTGCCGGTGCTGTACATGGCCCACGCCAACAACCGCCTGGCCGCCAACGGCGCGCTGATCGCCGGGCAGGACATCAGCCTGATCGCCGGCAAGGACCTGCTCAACGCCGGCACCCTGCGCGCCACCAACAACCTCTCGGCCAAGGCCGGCAACGACCTGGTCAATAGCGGGCTGATCGAAGCCGGCAATCGCCTGGACCTGCTAGCGGGTAACAACCTGGTGAACAAGGCGGGCGGCATCATCGCCGGTCGCGATGTGAGCCTGACTGCCCTCAACGGCGACCTGGTCAACGAACGCACGGTCACCAGCCACCAGAACAGCGGCGGCGATCTGCAACAACGGCGTGACTTCCTCGACAGCGCCGCGCGTATCGAAGCCGCCAATGACCTGACGCTCAAGGCCGGTCGCGATTTCAATAACGCCGCTGGCGTGCTGCAAGCGGCGCGTGACACCACGATCAACGCCGGCCGGGACGCCAACCTCACAGCTGTCGAGCAGCAGGACAACGAGACCCGGACCAACTCCCTGCACACCAGCACCAGCCAGCATGGCTCGGTGCTCACCAGCGGCCGCGACCTGACGATCAACAGCGGCCGCGACCTGTCGGCCATCGCCAGCCAGATCGACGCCAAACGCAACCTCGCCATGGCCGCCACCGGCAACCTGACCCTGGCCTCGGCAGCGGACGAACAACACTCGTACTCCAGCTCGAAGAAGTACAAGGGCCAGTCGGACAAGGTCAGTCAGGTGGCCACGGCGGTGACCGCAGGTGGCAGCGTGGCCCTCAGTGCCGGCAAGGATCTGGAACTGATTGCCAGTCGGGTGAGTGCGGGGGATGAGGCGTATCTGGTGGCCGGTGGCAACCTGGCGCTGGAGTCCGCGGAGGACAGCAACTACAGCTTCTACAGCAAGACCAAGAAGGGTTCGTCGGGCAAGAAGAGTCGGCTGGATGAAACCTCCAGTACCACCAACGTGGCGAGTCTGGTGACCTCGGGGGGGAATAGCGCTCTTGTTGCCGGGCAGGACCTGCTGATCAAAGGCAGTGGTGTGACGGCCGATAAGGGGGGCGTTCGTTTGGTCGCCGGCAATGATGTGCAAATCGAAGCCGTCACGGACTCCCAAAGCGCACGTCATGAGAGCAGCTCAAGCAAGAAGAGCTGGGGTGGCTTGAAGTCGAGCAAGATCAAGGATCAGGTCAGCGAGACACGTACCGAGGCGGTCGGCAGCACCGTCTCCGGTGATACCATCAGTGTGGCAGCGGCGCGCGATGTTTCAGTCACCGGTTCATCTCTGGTCAGCACTTCCAACATGAAAGTTCAGGCCGGTCGGGACCTGATAGTCGATGCTGCTGAAAACACATTCCAGCGCAGCGAAATGCACAAGGCGAAAACCCGTGATCTGAGCGGGATCATGACCGCCAACAATCTTGGGGTCGACGACATCACGGGCAATCAGCACCTGTCGATCGGTAGTCAGAAGCACAATGGTAAAGCTCAGGAAACCACGCTAACGGGCAGTACCATCGGCTCCAGTGAGGGCAGTGTCCAGCTGATTGCCGGTCGTGAGCTGAAGGTTGTTGCCAGCGATCTGGTCAGCACCAAGGACATGACCCTTAGCGGTTCTGACGTCACGATCACGGCAGGGGTTGAGACCGCCAGGCAAAGCACCACCGACAAGTCCAACAGCCTGGCAGTAGGTCGTGTGGTTGGTGGGATGGTCATCGATACGGCCCAAAGCATTCGCGACAACCTGAAAGCTGCCAAAAACGCTGACGATGATCGCTTAAAAGCGGTGAAAACAGCGCAGGCAGTGCTGTCGGCCTACAACATGTATGCCATGGGGCAAGAGTCCATTGACAACAGGAAGGACAACAAACCAACCAATAGCTCGGGCTCACTGATCAAGATTGGTACTGAGCTGGGCAGTACCCATAGCAAAAGTACAAGTGACTACAGCAGTGAGACAGCCAAGCAATCGAGCCTGCTCAGTGGTGCAGGCCTTGCTGTCATCGCTACTGGCAAGGTGGCAGGTTCCAGCGGAGATATTCATGTTGTTGGCAGTAGTCTGAAGGCAGAGGACACGCTGCTCTCAGCCAAAAACAATATCACCCTTGAGAGTGCCCAGAACCGCAAGGAATGGGATAACCAGAACCACAATAGCAAAACCGCCATTGGCGCCAGCTTCAACATCGGTGCGCAGAACGGCTTCACGCTCGACCTCGGCGCTCAGGTTGCCAAAGGCATGGGCAAGGGCAGTGAGCTGAACCAGGTCAATAGCACTGTTGATACCGGTCGGTTAGCCATCAAGAGTGGTCAGGACACCACCCTGGCTGGCGCGCAGGTGCGTGCCGATCATGTTGACGCGGATATCGGCGGCAGCCTCAACATCAGCTCTCGTCAGGATGAGGCAAGCCAGGTCAACCGCCAGACCAGTGGTGGTTTTGGCGGCAGCATCTGCATTCCGCCGATTTGCTACGGCGCGCCAGTCACCGGGTCGGCCAACATTGCCGCCAGCAAAATGGATAGTGCTTACAAGGCTGTGATTGAGCAAACCGGCCTGTTTGCAGGCAACGGTGGCTACAACATCAATGTCGGGACCACCACCGTACTGCATGGAGGCGTGATTGCCAGCAACGCAACTGCTGACAAGAACCATCTGAGCACTGACCGCCTGATTGTCAGCGATATCAAAAACAGCAGTGAAATAAAGAGTCAGGCCGCTGGCGTGAGTGTCTCCTACACCGGTGGGTGGGGGGGAGATGGCAAGCCTGGGATTGGCGGTAGCATTCCGTTGATGCTGAAGGACTCTGACCACAGCAGCACCCGTAGCGCTATCAGCGAAGGCACGATCACGGTCCGCAATCCGGAGGGGGGCAATGATCTGCTCGGCCTCAACCGTGACACCGCAAATGCCAACCAGAAGCTTGATCGTCCCGATGAAAGAGCCATGCAGGAGCGTATGGATCTGATTCAGGGAGTAGTAGATCTGGCCAAAGGTACGCTGGATGCGATTGTGTCCGCCAAACAGAAAGACGCTATTAAGCAGGACAAAGAGGCGAAGACCAGTGAGCAGAAGCAGGCCGCCAGTATGGCCATGGCAGAAGCTAATCGCTGGGCTCCAGGGGGGGACAAACGCATCATGGCGGATGTCGCTACTGGTTTGATCGCTGCCGGCCTGGGAGGCGCCGGAGGCACTACCGGTGTAGGTATCCTCGCCAACACGACTGCCGCCGATACTTACAAGAAGATCGGCGATTACGCCAACCGGCATTATATCGATGCTAAAGATGACGCCACGCGTGCAGCGTGGGCCGAGGGAGGTGCCGCACGGGTGCTGCTGCACACCCTGGCCGGCGCGGTCCAAGGGTTGGCAGGTGGCAATGTACAGGGTAGTGCTATGGGGGCTGCGACCTCTGCAGCCCTTATGCCGGCCATTTCCAAGGCGCTGGAAAACAACGGTGTGATCAACGATGGCCCTAATGCTTGGGCGGCATTGATTGCCACAGGGTTGAGTGGTGCCGCAGGCTCGGGTGGCGACCTGTTCGCAGGGATAGCGGGAGGCCGCGCCGGGGCAGGTGTCGAGGTTTATAACCGACAGTTGCACCCAGATGAGGTCAAGTTCCTGCAGAACAAGGACCGTATTGCGCGCTTTGTAAAGTACCTGAAGGAGACGACAGGCGAGGACATCAGTCCTGAGTTGGCCGCAAAAGCCCTAAGCAAAGGGGGGGCGGCACTGGCTGACGCGCATTGGACCGATATTAATGGCTCTGACCTGATAACACAGGCATTTATCCGCGGGGAGGCTGCCCAATCCGGTCTGACGTACCAGGACGTCGATGGCCGCAAACATCTGTTCTTTGTCACAACGGCAGAAGAATATCGCAATGAAACGATCAACCTGAAAGCACTCTTTGACGCATACGCCGGCAAAGGCTCCAGCGTCGAGAGGTTCCTGTCCGACAACTTCGTTGAGCAGGGGCAAAACACCTGGCGTGATCGATATCGCGCTGGACAAGAGCTAGGCCTGGCAGACGCCAGTAAACGCTATGAAGGAACAGGTGGTGTCCTGAGTGGGGTGGCCGGTGATGTCGGTTCGATCATCGCGGGCATGGTCCACTTCCCCGTCACTGTTGTTCAAGCAGCGGGAAGCGACGAGATCGGGCCGGTTGATTCGGCGCGCATGATGGACTACTACCAGAGGCTCCTTCATATACAAAGCCGAGCGACAGAGGCTGGTTATATCGCCGAGTCTGATTACGCCACCAGTCAGCGCCTGATGCTTCTTGGGTTGCCGGTCAGTGAGCTGGGTGGGCTGGCGCTGTTGAAGGCATTCCAGAAGGGCTCAACCGGAACGGCCATCCAACTGGCAATTAATGCCGAGAAGAAAGCAGTCGGCCCGGATCTACCATCCTGGTATCGAGAGGATGGTGGTAGTGCTGGTGCTATGTTTACCAAGGAAGGAGGACTACCTGATGGCTATCGTCGGGTACTCAATACCCGCACTGGTAATTTTGAGGCATTGAGTCCCGATGGGACATTCTATGTATTCAATGAAGGTCTCTTGACGCCGAAGATTGGGGGGAATCTGGCTGCGTTGAAGGAAGCTGAGGGGAGAATTAAAGTTGCGAATGACGCCGCAGGCATCAAAGCGCCAATTGACCCCAAGCAGCTGGCGCTTGTTACCAGTCACAAGAATGCTCATGCAATATCGGTACATGGAGGAAGCGTTACGGATGGAGAGCTGATTTATCGTGCAAAATCGGCGATTAAGCCGGATGCAAATGTAGGGCCTTCCGTACCGCCGCTCTCGTCAGCTTTTCATAGCGATGATTTGTTAGTATTTGCGGATCAAGCGGTGCGAAACAACGGAGCTTTGCAAAAGGCAATCGCACGAGATCCTGGGCAAAGTGTAGTAAGGGTTACTGTGGCGGACGTTGGAGACCTTGGTGCTGATCTTGGTCGTGGATTCAAACGGGTCTACAGCTCAGGCAACCTTGTAAAGAACAAAGATACTTTCGGGGCTCCGGAAAGGGTGGGTAACTTGAGAAGTGTTGAGGGGGTTTATATGCTGAACCCTAAAAACAACGTATGGGAAACCATTTCTATTTTTCCTGCGCCTAAACCATAGGTGGTGCTATGAAGTATGTAAATTTGAGTTATTTTCTGAAGACGGTTTTTTCTGCTGATTTTGGCTTTTCAGAGGCCATGGCGATTGACCTTTATAAGGAGGCGGTTGATAACGCAGGTAAGAGAGGGGAACTTAAAAAAGAGTTGCTCGAGGCTTTTGAGGATGAATCTGTTTCCTGGAAGGAAATGCTGTTGAATGACGAGTATGAAGTCATGGATTTTGATTCTGAGGATGAGGCCCGGGCATATGCTAAACGTGTGCTGTGGGACCCTATTCTTGGATAGTTTTGCTGAATTACGGTGTTTGACGGAGTGAGGGCATTTCTTGAAAATCTGCTCGGTCAAGTGTGTCAGTCGGCTCTGTCAGTAGTGTGTTGAGGCGTGAGTAGGTAGATAAGGAAAACCCATGAGTGCCCATAAGAGTCCGTTGCAAGCGTTCGTGATGTCTTGTATGGGGCAGGCGGGGGGCTCTATATGGGGCGTATAAAGTGGGTGCTATGGGGGTAGGACTTTTGTCTATGGGGGTTGTGGCGCTTGGTGTCTTCGCTTGATTGCTAGTCCAATAGGGCTGTACGTCTTGGTAGCATTCACCATCATAGTCAAGTCAGGTTCTGCCAAGGCGCATCGCGATTGGCGTGCCACTACTGCGGTGAGTCAGATACCCTAAATATTCGATTTCACCTGCTTTAGTGGCAGGTCTTATTATTGTGCTGCTAGTGGGATACTCAAGGTTTTAGTCCTTGGTTATTAAAAACTACTTCATTTCCTCTGGCTCGATGGTTCCAGTTTTATCTATTGGCAACTATGCAGGTTTTTTAAAGGACATTCATGCGTGAGCAGAACCTCACTATCGCTGCTGATCCTGATGCTCACATTACCCGGCTGCCATTCCAACGTCAGAGACTCTTCTCCCAGCTTTCTGAACGACGGCATCCAGCTACACCAAAGTACGGTAGCGGTCGATGCGCAGCACGCCAAAGTCATCATGAAAGCATCAGGCTATACATTTCCAGTAGAGTTCTCAGTCCGTCGTGCGACAGATCCTGATCAACGAATGGAGGTGCTGGGGACCGTGGTGGATTCAGGCCGGGGTAAGGTGCTCGACTGGATCGCCAAGCTTAACGAAGTGGCCAACAGTGCTGTGGTTAAACGCTTCCCACAGTTGGAGGTACAGGCCGATGTTGATAAGCCTTTTGAGGTGTCGGGATATTCTTATGATAGGGGCGTCGGAGATACCTATCATTGTGGCCCGCTGAAAAGCACCTTTACACCAGAGCGAAGCAAGGTCTATCTGGTGGAGTTTCAGTTCATTGGTAAGCATTGTGAGCAGCATGTTTACGATGTCACCCAGCCACAGGAGCGTATTCCTGTAGTGAGTTTGCCTTAGCGTCTGAATCCGACTTGAGAACGCGAAACGGACGACCCACAAGTCGCCCGTCTCCATTTACTACGCCGTCTACGCCTGCAACTGTCTCCCCATTACATCCATCAAATCACACCCATCGCGCAGCATGATGCTGCAAACCAACGTCAGTTCCTGAAGGAGAGCAGGTTCATGACGAGGGGCATCAGCTACCGAAAAGCTTTCCAGCAGCTGGGTTACCGCGCGTATGCGATAAGCAGCCGCATCGTGCAGTACGTCAATAGGTGCCTGGGTATCGATAAGCAGGTAGGGAAAATTGCAGTCGTGGCCGGTAATGGGCATGTAGCGATTCATGATTTATATCCTTGTGCCTGTCTGAGTGTTGCTACTCATCCGTCGCCAAACGAATGGGTGGCGGCTGTACGCAGGTTGGCGAACCGGCGACACAAGAAACCGGCAGACCCGAAGGTCTCCCACGCACAGCTGCCATAAAGCAAAGGCCTGCGCTCGCAGGGGCGTATTCTGCCTTATTGCAGAATACGCAGCCTACTTGTGTCTCTCGGGTCGCCAAACCCGGTCGCCATTTGGGCGACCCATCGACTGTAAATCGCACTGTGGTTGGCAGGAATAAGGTGAGTGCACTGTAGGCTGTAGGGCTTTTCTGATTAGCGCAGAAGGAAGCTGTCGGCTTGGCGGGCAGCTCCAATACCCAATAAAACGCCCCGTGCGTTTCCCAAATACGGCTTCCTGCAAAAGACTGTGGGTAATGGCCTCTAGAACATGCTTGAGGAACAAAAAAACGGGGCAGCACAGGCCGCCCCGTATCGTTTCGCTCAAGCCCGGCGCGGCTTACAACGCCTTCACCGGAATACAGATCTCACACTCCAGTTCCCCCGTCTTCATGTCATATTTCGCGTCTACCGGATAACGCTCGAACGCCGGTCGGGCGTCGAATTGCATGCCGCTCTTGGGCAGCCAGTCGCGGCACAGTTCGGTCCAGGCGTCGGCGATGTCGGGGCCTTTGCCTTGGTAGTGGGCGATGGCGTAGAGGCCGCCGAGCAGGGTGGTGACGACGGCGGGGGCGCTGGCCTTGAAGTCGTCGGGGACTTCGACGCAGGCGTCGTAGCGGCATTTTTCAGGTGGGGTGACGTAGGGATCGTCGTGGCCGATGCCGTAGCGCACGCGGCCCAACAGGCCGTTTTCGACCATCCAGGGGGCGACGGTGTCGCGCCAGAAGGTGCCGATGCCCGGCCCGTAGGGGCCGATATAACGCAGGTAGGCGACGCGGACCGGTGGCAGTTCCTTGAGGGTGACGTTCATCAAAAGCTCCTTCAGGTGGATGAAGGCGTCAGGATCGTCGAAGGCCGGGATGTGCGTCTGATCAGGATTGCTCAATTCCCGCAGGCGCCGTTCGCGGACGTCGCTGAGGCGGCGGTGCCAGCGTTTGGGTTCGGTGCTGCGCCAGGTGCTCGGGGTGACCGAGAAATGCTGCTTGAACGCCCGGGAGAACGCTTCGCCGGAGCTGAAGCCGACTTCCAGGGCCACCTCCAGAATGCTCATTTCTGGATGGCTGGCCAGCTGATAGGCGGCACAGGCCAGGCGGCGTCGGCGCAGGTAGTCCCCCAGGGTTTCGCCAACCCAGGCGGTGAACAGGCGATGAAAGTGAAAGGGCGAAAAATGCGCGACCTGCGCGAGTTCGGCCAGCTCCAGCGGCTGGTCCAGGTGTTGGTCGATATGCTCCAGCACCCGGTTCATGCGTTGGGTGTATTCGTGGAGGCTGTGATAGGCGGGGCTCATGGAGCCAAGTTTAGCCGGGGGCCAGGCCACGGGTTTGTGCCGTGCGGTTTTTTTCCGTCGGCCGGACGAACGTGATCGCGAGCCAGCTCCTGCAGGCCCGCGATCGCCGTCCGACGCTCAGGAGCCGCCATGACAGCAACTGGCGGCTGGTTTGTCGTCATAACGATCATGGTGCCTGACCCAGTCCATGATCTGTTCTTCGTTGCGCCCCTTGGGCGTCAGGTCCAGGTAGTTGTAGGCCCCCACCAGCAGGTCCAGGCCACGGGCGTAGGTGGAGTAGGTGTGGAAGATCTCACCGGCTTCATTGCGATAGAACACGCTGAGGCCAGGCAGCTCTTCTTCGGCGCCGTCGGTTTTTTCGTAGTTGTAGGTGGCGGTGCCGGCGGCGACCTCGTCGGCCCGGGCGCAGACCCCGAAGTCGTAGTTGAAATCACAGCCGGCGGACGAAACCCAGTCGAACTTCCAGCCCATGCGCCGCTTGAACGCCTGGAACTCGGCGAAGGGCGCGTGGGACACCGCCACCAGCGCGATGTCGTGGTGGGCCAGGTGCTGGTTGGCGCCGTCGATGTGATCGGAGAGGAAGGAGCAGCCCGGGCAACCTTCGTCCCAGCCTTCGGCGAACATGAAGTGGTAGACCACCAACTGGCTGCGATCGCCGAACAGGTCGGCCAGGCTCAGTTCGCCGTGGGGGCCCTGGAAGCGGTAGGGCTTGTCGATTTTCACCCAGGGCAGGGCACGCCGCTCGGCGCTGAGCTGGTCGCGTTGGCGGGTGAACGCCTTTTCGTGAATCAGGTGCTGCTTGCGGGCCTGTATCCATTGTTCCCGGGATACGACCGGATGATCGTTGAGGTGCATGACGTCTTCTCCTGCGGCAAAGGTGCGCGGCGACAGTGCCTACACAGGCTAGTCGTTTCGCCCGCGGGCAAATCGACAGCCGCCGGACGGTTCCGCCCAACGGTCGCCCGCCTGCCGCACTTCGCTGAACGGCTATTCAGGCGTCACTCCTGGCGTACCGTCTTCATGCATTTCAACGCTTCGAACTCATCGCGCACGTTCTGCAGTTTGTTGCGCAGATGCTCGCGCTGGGCTGGCGTGCTTTTGGCCATCACGTCCACCAGCAGGCTGCGCGCCGCCTGTTCGCTGTTGGCGTAGGCCTGGCGATAAGCCGGTGTCCAGAAGCTTTCACGATCCACCAGCAGGCGCTCGATGCGTCTGTCGAAGTCGCTGTTCTGGCGTTGCTCCAGCGCGGCGCTGAACTGTGCCTGCCAGTTGGCCCGATTGGAGAGCCAGAGCTGGTTCTGTTCGCCGAGGGACGTTGACCAGTCCGCCACCCGCTGGGTCTGTTCAGGAGTGAGGGGGCCGAGCCAGGTAGTCAGGCGCTTGTCCATGCGTTCGGTGCGCAGCCTGATCTGTTGCTCCAGTGGTGGCTTGAGGTTTTTGCTGCGACGTTGGCGCATGTCCTTGGCGAAGGCCGACTTCATTTCCGCGACCTGTCGGTCGTCCAGGCCCCGCAGCAACTCGATGGCCGAAGGCGCGATCGCGCGGGCGGTCTGGGCAATGGCCTGCTTGGCTCCGCGGGTGAGCTCTTGCAGCTCGGCATCGTTGACCTGATTGCGTGCGACCATCTGCTGCAGACGGTCCAGGTAGTCCAGGTAGCCGGGCAACTGTGTGCTGCAGTGCCAGCTCAGGTGCTCCTTGAGGCGCTGGTTGAACCAGATTTTCTGCTCGCGGTTCATTTCCAGGTAGTCATTGAGCGTCCAGGGAATGATCACATCGAGGTTGCGGTAAGCCAGGCCGACACGATTGCAGGAGGTCAGCACCAGGCTCAACAGCAGTAGCAGGGTGAGGTGTTGCAGCCGGCGCGACATGGCAAGTCCTTGCGAAGGCCTGGGTTTGTAAGCATGGGTTTCTTATCTGAACCCGGAAAGCTTCCGGCAGTTCAGCCGCTCAGTAGAACGAATGCTCGGCCTTGAAGGTGAGCAGACCGTCGCATTGCGCGTTATGTCCAGAATAGGCCGAACAATCGCTGCCGTTGAGGTTGGAGTCGCTGTAGATCAGTTTCAGGTCGATGCCCATCCAGGGGCGGGAGAACTTGATCGACCAGTCGTTGAAGCTGCTGACGTAGCCGCTGCTCACCGAAACCGGGTTGCCCAGCTGATGAGTGGTGTACTTGATGCTGACGCCGATGCCGAAGGGCTGGTTGCCGCCCAGGTCGGCGAACAGGGTGCTGTTGCGCTTGTCCGGTTCCTGGCTGAACGCGGCGCCGAAGCGGCTGCCCAGCAGCGTCAGGCCGCCATAGAACTCCTGGCTGTCCTGCGGGGCCAGTTGCGGGTAGTTGTACTGGATCATCCCCACCTCATAACCCAGGGTCTGATCGAAGGGGCGCTTGAAGCCCAGGTAGGAGTCCACTTCCAGGTCGCTCTCGCCCAGGCCCATGCTCGGCGACCACTGGCCGATGTACCAGCCGCTGTCATGGGTCAGGTCCAGGCCGCCATGGAACGAGCCGGTGGCCGAGGGTTTGACCAGGCCCTGGGCCATGCTGCGGCTCGGGGTGCTGCTGAGCTTGAGGTCGAAGTCCCCCAGTTCGCGCTGGAAGATCTGCCCGTGGGCCAAGGGGCTGGCGAGAAGGCTGGCAAGCAGCACATGAGAGGATTTGAGCATGTTTCACTCCATGAAATGCGAGGAGCAGGAACCGCGGAACCTACTGGAATGCCCGATCTAGACGTGTGCAAGGATACCGGCGAAACCTCGGGGATGAGGGCCGTTCGTCGATTTTTATGGGAGGGGAGGAGTCAGAACTCTAGTCCTAGCGCTTTGAGGCTCAAAGCGCATAGGGACCAGGAGGTGTGGCGGGGGGATTACTTCTTGCCCAGGCTGATCTGCTTGGACGGGCCGAAAGTCTGGCCGCTGACGCCTTTGGCAATTTGCTGGATCTCGCCGCCGGATTTCAGGAAAGCAGCAATCTGATCGTTGATCGATTCGCTGGTTTCAACGGCTGGAGCTGGCTTTGCTTTGCTGTTGGATGCTTTTACACGCATGGCGGCCATTAACCTTCAGAAAATTAATTTGGCCAGCCATCATACATGAAATGCTTGACAATTGCTTGGTAAATATCCCCCTGGAATAACAGTGGAAAACTCCCGAATAATCCTAAGTTGATCTCGGGAATATCCCCATAAGCTGCTGTTTTAAATAAAGACAATGGCACAAAGAGCGGCTTGCTCGGCGGCGCTGAGGCAAAAGTCGCTGCCGGCTGGCCTGACGGGCGGAACCGGTTGCTGGCGCAAAGCCATAAAAATCAAGGCATTCAGGAAAATATCCGCTGCTATCCGGCGACTCGGGCCAACCAGGAGCGGAAAACCGGGTAGAATGCCGCCCACGCAATGAGGGTATTGGAAATGGCTTTAGTCGGGCGCTACAACAGTTTGCAAGTGGTTAAACACACTAACTTCGGTTTATATCTGGACGGCGGGGCGGATGGCGAAATATTGCTGCCCAATCGTTATATTCCCAAGGATATTCCCAGTGAAGATGAAGACTGGTTGAATGTTTTCGTTTATCTGGATAGCGCCGACAAGTTAATTGCAACTACCGAAAAACCAAAAGTTCAAGTCGGTGAATTCGCCAGTCTTAAAGTCGTGGAAGTTAACAGTATCGGTGTGTTCCTCGACTGGGGCCTGCCCAAGGACCTGCTGCTGCCGTACTCCGAGGAAAAGCGTCAACTGACCGCCGGCGAGTATTGCGTGGTGCACGTCTACCTCGACAAGCACACCCGTCGCATCACCGCCACGGCCCGTCTGGACCGCTACCTGGACAAGGCTCCGGTGACCTACAAGGTTGGTCAGGAAGTCGATCTGCTGGTGGCCGAGAGCACCGATATGGGCTTCAAGGCGATCATCAACAACAAGCACTGGGGCCTGATCCACAAGAACGAAGTGTTCAAGTTCCTGCGTCCGGGCAAACAGGAAAAGGGTTTCATCAAAGAGATCCGCACCGACGGCAAGATCAGCCTCAGCCTGCAACCGGTGGGTGAAGAACTGGCCAGCAGCCTGAACGCGAAGATCCTCGCCAAGTTGCGGGAAAACAATGGCACCCTGCCGGTCAGCGACAAGAGCGATCCGATGGTGATCAGTGGCCTGTTCGGCGTCAGCAAGGGCAACTTCAAGAAGGCCATCGGAGCCTTGTACAAGAATGGCCAGATCGTTATTCATGCCGACCGCATTGAACTGAGCTGATTCGTTTCTCCTTGGCGTAGTTGCGGTCGAAGAACCTTCGGCGGCGCTAACGACCCATGGGGCTGTCCGAAAAAACCGCTGCCGGAACCGGCAGCGGTTTTTTATTGCCTTTTTTCCTGGCTGCGTTGAAGGACGTCAGAGTCGGCGTCTTCGATCGTTGTTGCTGTATACAGTTTTAAGCCATTCCTGATGCACTGATATCAGGCAGTCGTGCACAGCCAGTGGGCATGTCTGCCGCTGATCTCGGCTGCTGATCATCGTTGTGCAGCCAAGCCCCAGCCCTTGATGGACAAGCGATCCGCGCCGTTCGCCTACAGATTTTTCCGGTATGGCACGCATTCTGCGTAGCGCTTCGTATACAACTCATGCCAGCTCCCGTACGCAGTGTGGTCGCAAGGTCAATCGCGGGGGCAGGGCCTGTCCAACAAGGAGCCTTGCAATGACCGAGCAACTACCCAAGGGCTACAGCCCGCGCTTGTACAACCAGGACCTGGGGCCGCTGCCGCAGAAGTGGAACTGGTACAACATCTTCGCCTTCTGGATGAGCGACGTGCACAGCGTCGGCGGTTATGTGTTCGCCGCCAGCCTGTTCGCCCTCGGGCTGGCCAGTTGGCAAGTGCTGGTGGCCCTGCTGGCGGGGATCTGCATCGTGCAACTGATCGCCAATCTGGTGGCCAGGCCCAGCCAGCAGGCGGCGGTGCCATACCCGGTGATCTGCCGGCTGGCGTTCGGTGTATTCGGGGCGAATATCCCGGCGGTGATTCGAGGCCTGATCGCGGTGGCCTGGTATGGGATCCAGACCTACCTGGCGTCCAGCGCCCTGATCATTGTGGTGCTGCGCTTTTTCCCGGCCATGGCGGCCTATGCCGAGCCGCATTTTGCCGGGCTGTCCTACCTGGGCTGGTTCGGTTTCCTGGCGCTGTGGCTGGTCCAGGCCCTGGTGTTCTGGGCCGGCATGGAGTCGATCCGGCGCTTTATCGATTGGGCGGGGCCGGTGGTCTACGCGGTGATGTTCCTCCTCGCCGGCTGGATCGTCTGGAAGGCCGGCTGGAGCAACATCAGCTTCACACTGGGGGAGAAGTCGCTGTCGGGCTGGCAGGCATTCGGCCAGGTGATCGTCGCCACGGCGCTGGTGGTGTCCTACTTCTCCGGGCCGACCCTGAACTTCGGCGACTTCAGCCGCTACTGCCGCAGCATGCAGGATGTACGACGCGGCAACTTCTGGGGATTGCCGGTGAACTTCCTGGCGTTCTCCCTGGTGACCGTGGTCATTGTCTCCGGCACCCTGCCGGTGTTCGGTGAAATGCTCCATGACCCGATCGCCACGGTGGCGCGGATCGACAACGACGTCGCGGTGCTGCTCGGCGCCTTCGCCTTTGTCACTGCCACCGTCGGCATCAACATCGTCGCCAACTTCGTCTCGCCGGCCTTCGACTTCGCCAACGTCGCTCCGAGCCGGATCAGTTGGCGCACGGGCGGGATGATCGCGGCCCTGGCGTCGATCTTCATCACCCCCTGGAACCTGTTCAACAACCCGCAGGTAATCCACTACACCCTCGACGTGCTGGCCGCCTTTATCGGCCCGCTGTTCGGCATTCTGCTGGTGGACTACTACCTGATCAAAAAGCAGCAGATCGATATCGACGCGCTGTTCAACGACGGTCCGGGCGGGCGTTATTACTACAGCGGCGGGGTCAACTGGACCGCGGTCAAGGCGCTGGTGCCGGCGACCCTGATGGGCGTGGCGATCACCTTCACGCCAGCATTGCAGCCGATGGCCAACTTCGCCTGGTTCACCGGGTGTTTCCTCGGTGGTGCGCTGTTTTTTCTCCTCGCGCGCCGTGAGGCCCTGCCATCCCTGAGGCTGAGCCCGACGGTGTCGAGCTGACGGCCGCGGCCAGGAAAAGGTCTTTTTCCAGGCGTCTTTTTCTGTCCGTTTGGTTGATAATCGACAGCACATCCATTCTTCGCCCCGGACCGGTTCCGGGGCTTTGTCGTTTCTGTCGAGTAACTGCCATGTCTATGAATCTGCCCGAGGGGCTGCGGTGAGCATCGAGCGGCGCAGCGCCGACGGTTTCGCACTGCAAGTGATGTTGGGGCTGTGCCTGATCTGGGGCGTGCAGCAGGTGATGATCAAGTGGGCCGCGGCGGATATCGCACCGGTGATGCAGGCGGCCGCGCGTTCGGGCATTTCGGCGCTGCTGGTGGCCTTGCTGATGTGCTGGAAGGGCGGCTGGTCGCAGATCGGCAGTACCTGGCGCGGCGGCTTGCTGGCCGGCAGCCTGTTTGGCCTGGAGTTCCTGTTTATCGCCGAAGGGCTCAAGCTCACCAGCGCGGCGCACATGTCGGTGTTTCTCTATACCGCGCCGATCTTCACCGCGCTGGGGGTGAACTGGTTGCTGCCCAGCGAGCGCCTCAGGCCCTTGCAGTGGCTGGGGATTCTGCTGGCGTTCATCGGCATTGGCGTGGCCTTCGCCGGCGGCATTTCGCTGGATAACCTGGACACGCGCATGCTGCTTGGCGACGCCCTGGGCGTGCTGGCCGGCCTGGCCTGGGGCGCGACCACGGTGGTGGTGCGCGCGTCGCGCTTGTCCGAGGCGCCAGCGACCCTGACCCTGTTCTATCAGCTGATCGTCGGTTTTGTCGGCCTGCTGCTGATCGCCGTGCTGAGCGGCCAGGTCACCCATGTCGACCTGACCCCGGTGGCGGTGGCCAGCGTGCTGTTCCAGGGGCTGGTGGTGTCCTTTTTCAGCTACCTGACCTGGTTCTGGCTGCTGCGCCGTTACCTGGCCGCCAACCTGGCGGTGTTTTCCTTCATGACGCCGCTGTTCGGTGTCACCTTCGGGGTCCTGTTGCTGGGCGAACCCCTGAGCCTCAATTTCGTGATCGGTGCGGTGCTGGTGTTGCTGGGCATCACTTTCGTCAGCGCCGAACAGTGGCTGCGCCGGCGGATCCGCAGCCTGCTGTAATCCCAGGCTCAGGCCGTGGCGTGGCATTCCCGGGCAAGCGGTTGTTGCCTCAACAGCAAGCCCCCCGCCAGCAGCAGGCTGCTGCCGGCGACGATCAGCGCCGGTTGCAGGCTACCGCTGAAATGGCTGCTCAGGGCCGCCAGCAGTGGCCCGCTCAACTGGCCCATGGCGAAGCAGGCCGTGAGCAAACCGGCGTTGCGCTGGGCCGCATGGGGCGCCAACTCCCGCGAGCGCTGCATCACCAACTGCATGCAGGCCAGGAACGGTGCGCCGCAAAGAATCACCCCCAGCGCCAGGCCGGCGCCACTGCCCAGCAGACAGGCGAAGACCCCGGCGGCTTGCAGCCACAAGGTCGCCATCAGCCAGTGACGGGTGGCGTTCGGGCTGTGTCGGCGCAGGCTGACCAGCCCCACGCCGATGGCCGCCGCCAGACCGAAGCACGGCCAGAACAGGTCGGCCTGCCATTGCCCTTGAAAGCGTGCGCTGGCCATCTGTGACAGGAAGGTTGCAGGGATGATGTAACCCAGGCCGTACAGCGCATAAATCAGCCCGAGGCGGGGGATGCCGCTGTGGTTCGAGGCGTGTGGCATCTGGGCGGTCAGTGCGGGCATGGCGGGTTGCGGCAGGATCGGCAGGATCACCAGCAGCATCAGCAGGCCGGCCGCGGCGTACACCAGCCACAGGATCGCGGAGCTTTGCCCCAGCAGGTTCGAGCCCAGGGCCAGCAGGCCGGTGAGGAAAATCCCCAGCCCGGGCCCGGCAAACACCAGGGCGCCCAGGCGAGGCCGGCCGGCGGCCAGGGCCAGCGACTGGCTCAGGGCGGCGATCATCACCATTACCCAGGCACTGGCCACGCCGGTGCCGAAGCGCAATACCGAATGCGCCCAGAAGCCGCCGGCCCAGGACGAGGCCAGGGTCAGCAGCACGCACAGCCACAGCCCACCCAACAGACGCCGGCGAACCTGGGCCGGGCGGCGGGCGAACATGGCATCCAGCGCGCCGATGAAATACCCCAGGTAGTTGGCGGCGGCGATCAGGCCAGTGTCGGTCAGGTCGACCTGACCTTCGCTCAGCAAGTGCGGCAGTTGCGGGGTGAGGGCGAAGCGACCGATGCCCATGGCCATCATCAGGGCAATGAAACTGGCGAGTAAGCGAATCAGCGGTGACATGGTCCGGGCTCCGTCGAAGAGGCGATGAGCGTCAGGCTAGGACTGATTGACTTTCTATAAAAATGAATAATATTAAGTAACTTGTTCGCTTTTGGAGAATGGTCGTGGAGTTCAGCCAGTTGCGCATCTTCCAGGCGGTCGCCGAGGAAGGTTCCATCACTCGGGCGGCCGAGCGCTTGCATCGGGTGCCGTCCAACCTGTCGACGCGGCTCAAGCAACTGGAAGAGCAACTGGGGGTCGAGCTGTTCCTGCGGGAACGGCAGCGGCTGCAACTGTCGCCGGCGGGCAAGGTGCTGCTCGATTACGCCGCGCGCCTGTTTGCCCTGCGCGATGAGGCCCATGGGGCGGTGCAGGGCGGTCAGCCGGCCGGGGATTTCGTACTGGGCACCATGTACAGCACGGCAGCGATTCAATTACCCGCGCTGCTGGCGCGTTACCACCGCGCCTACCCGGCGGTGAACCTGCAGGTGCAATCGGCGCCCAGCAGCGAGTTGCTCGAAGGCTTGCTGGCCGGGCGCCTGGATGCAGTGCTGGTGGACGGCCCGCTGGAGCTGGCCAGCCTGGACGGGGTGCCGCTGTGCGATGAAAAGCTGGTGTTGATCAGCGAAGCAGACCACCCGCCGATCCGCAGTGCCCGGGATGTCGAAGGGCGCGCGGTATTTACCTTTCGCCGCGGCTGCTCGTACCGCTTGCGCCTGGAGTCCTGGTTCGCCCACTACCAAGCGGCCATGGGGCGGGCGATAGAAATCGAGTCCTATCAGGGAATGCTGGCCTGCGTGATTGCCGGGTCCGGGGTGGCGCTGATGTCGGCGTCGATGCTCGCCAGCCTGCCCGGTCGCGAGAGTGTGGCGGTTCACCCGCTGGCCGAGCCATTCGCCAGTGCCACCACCTGGCTGATGTGGCGCAAGGGCATGCTCGGCGCCAACCTCAATGCCTGGATCGAACTGCAACAGGCGAGTCAGACGGATCAGCGGGCGACGGCCTGAAACGGGCTGGCTGATTCGGATTAATCCGGTAACAGATCATTGCTATCCGGGGGGAGCACTGGGCGAAAGTTAGCGCTATTATCAGAGCGAAGCGGCTTCAGAACCCAGCCGCCAGGCACGACCCTTAAGGGGGGCACTATGAAAGAGAAACTGCAAAACTGGCTTCACGACCTCGGGGTCGCACTGGGGCTGATCGAGCCGCCATTGCAGCCGGTGCCAATCCGCACAGACGACGAACAACGGCGTCGGCAACAGCGTCGCCGCTAACCATCGGCTCGGGAATGGGGCAGGCATCCAGCCTGCTCCCGCCACTTTTCAGCCGCGCGAGGGCAGGTTCACTCGCGAACGGTTGCCGCCTTCTGATCCAAACCAGTCACCCCGCACGTAACCCGCCCATGGTGCTTGGCGCCATGGAATCTTCAGTGCCGTGAAATCTTCAGCAGAAACCGGCTCAAGTCATTGGCGCTGTTCGCCGCCTTGAGCATCTGGTCTTCTTCGTGGGTGAAGGCGGTCAGTCCAAACTGATCTTCCAGGTGGAAGATCAGGTCCTCGATATCCTGCTTGTCCAACCCCAGCTCCTGCAGGCTCACATCGTCGGCAAATCCGTCGTTGCCATCCAGCAGACGGCTGATGAAGTCATGCACGGCTTGTCGGACTTCGGCTCTTTTCATCTTGGCTCTTTTCGCCAGGGGCCTGCGCATGGTCTTTGAAGCGGGCGCGATTGTGTGCAGTACAGCACAGCTTCATGGGTGCCGGCGGATCCAATCCTCGATCATCCTGCGCAGCTGCGTTCCCGAAAAACTGCCGAAATGGCCGCCATGCACAGTCTGCACCGGCAGCTGGTACAGGCGTCTCAGGCTGGCAGCGTAGTCCTCCAGGTTGGAGTGGTAGGCGTCTTCGACCAACGGACCGTCGTAGATGATGTCGCCGCTGAACAGGGTGCCGCTGGCGGCTTCCCAGAGGCTGATCCCCCCGGGGGAATGGCCGGGTGTATGCAGCACCTGGAGGCTACGGTTGCCCAGGTCGAGCACGTCGCCTTCCTCGATCAGGCGCGTCGCCGGGGCGGCCTTGACCCGATATTCGGCGTAGCACAGCGGGCAATCCGGGTGGGCCTCGAACATCGCGTCGCCAACGAAGGCGGCCGACAAGGTATTGGCCCCGTCAGGCGCGGCGAGGATCTGCGCCTCGGCCGGGTGCACCAGGCGTTCGGGGAATTCGTGATGCCCGGCGATATGGTCGAAATGGCAATGGCTGGCCACCGCCAGCAAGGGCCGTTCGGTGAGCCAGGGCAACTGTTCGCGCAAGCTGACCAGGCCGGAGCCGCTGTCCAGCAGCAGGTCCCTGTCGCGACCCTGGATATGCCACAGGTTGCAGCGATAGAACGGCCGGATATAGGGCTCGTGGATCAGCCGAATCCCGTCGCTCAGGCTTCTGACTTCGAACCAGCGGTCGCGGCTGACAATCTTCATCGACTTTCCTCCAGGCGAAAAAAAACGGGTGCAGCCACCGACGCTGCACCCGCCGAAGAAAAATGTACGGCGTCTGACCTGAGGTTAGATCGCGTTGGCCAGGGTTGCCGGGCGACGAGACAGCAGGCTCACCACCACGAAGCTGATCAGGCCGACAGCCAGGCTGTAGTAGATCGGGGTGTTGGCGTCCAGGCCGTCCTTGAACATGAACGCCAGCGCGGTGAGGAAACCCAGGCCCATGCTGGCGATGGCGCCGGCGGTGGTCGCGCGTTTCCAGAAGATCGCCCCGATCAGTGGGATCAGCATGCCGCCCACCAGCAGGTTATAGGCCAGGGTCAGGGCGCTGATCACGTCGTTGACCACCAGGGCGATGCCCAGGACCACGATGCCGGTCAGCAGGGTGAACAGGCGGTTGATTCCCAGGCTCGACTGCTTGCCGCCACGCAGCTTGGGCAACAGGTCTTCGGTCAGGGTGGTGGAGGCGGCCAGCAGGCCGGCGCTGGCGGTGGACATCATGGCGGCCAGGGCCGCGGCGATCACCAGGCCACGGATGCCGTCCGGCAGGGAGGCTTTGACGATGGCGGCGAAGGCGTTGTTGACATTGTCCAGGTCCGGCAGCAAGACATGCGCGGCCATGCCGATCAGGGCACAGGCCAGACCGTAGAGGATGCAGTAGAAGCCGGCGACGGTGCCTGCGTATTGCGCGACTTTTTCGGTCTTGGCGGTGAACACCCGTTGCCAGATGTCCTGGCCGATCAGGATGCCGAAGAAGTAGATCATGAAGTAGGTGACGATGGTGTCCCAGCCGATGGTGGTGAAGCTGAAGCTGGACGCCGGCAGCTTGGCCACCAGCTCATCCCAGCCGCCGACGCGGTACAGGCAGATCGGCAGCAGGATGAACATCAGGCCGACGGTCTTGATCACGAACTGGACGATGTCGGTCAGGGTCAGCGACCACATGCCGCCGATCGCCGAATAAATCACCACCACGCCGCCGCCCAGCAGCACCGAAATCCAGAACGGCAGGCCGAACAGCACTTGCAGCACGGTGCCGATGGCGAGGATCGAGGTCACGCCGATCATCAGCGCGTAGGCCAGCATGATCACCGCGCTGGCCTGGCGGGCCATCGGGTTGTAGCGTTTTTCCAGGACCTGGGTAACGGTGAAGATCCGCAGCTTGAGCAGCGGTTTGGCCAGCAGCAGGTTGAGGGCGATGATGCCCAGGCCCAGCGCCGCGCACAGCCAGAAGCCGGAGATGCCGTGGACATAGCCCAGGCGCACGGTGCCGACGGTGGAGGCACCGCCCAGCACGGTGGCGGCCATGGTGCCCATGTACAGGGTCGGGCCCAGGTTGCGGCCGGCTACCAGGTAGTCCTCGTGGGTCTTGGCCTTGCGCATGCCGTAATAGCCGAGCACCAGCATGCCGGCGGCGTAGATGAGTACGACGAGTAGATCTAAAGCCATGATGGCGTGTCTCCGATTGTCTTTCTTATAGTGGCTTGCTGTAGAAGCGAGGCTTGCCGCAATCAAGGCGACGCGGTCTGGCGGACCCGTCGTGTGAGGCGTGATTGCCGGCGAGCCTGCCGCTACAGGTCATGCTTGAGTCAGGCGGCTTGGCGCATGACCGGTTTACCGAGCGAATCCGTGCTCTTGCTGCGTGGATCGTTGGGGCCGTAGACCGCGGTCGGCTCCGGGAACAGGTTGAGCAGGGCCAGGTACACCAGCGAGGCCAGGCCCAGGGTCACCGGCAGGCTGATATCGATGCCGTCGGCCAGGTTGCCCAGCGGACCGACGAACTGCCCGGGCAGGTTGACGAAGCACAGGCCGACCAGCGCGCTGGGGATCCAGGCCCCCAGGCCACGCCAGTTCCAGCCGTGCTGGAACCAGTAGCGGCCACCTTGCTCGCCACGGGTGAAGACTTGCAGGTCGTCCGGGCAGTAGAAGCCGCGACGCACCAGCAGGCCGATCAGCATGATCACCATCCACGGGGTGGTGCAGGTGATGATCAGCACGGCGAAGGTCGACACGCTCTGCACCAGGTTGGCGGCGAAGCGTCCGATGAAGATGAAGGCGATCGACAGCACGCCGATCAACAGGGTCGCCTTGACCCGCGACAGCACCCGCGGGAACACGCTGGACATGTCCAGGCCGGTGCCATACAGCGAAGTGGTGCCGGTGGACATGCCGCCGATCACCGCGATCAGGCACACCGGCAGGAAGAACCAGCTCGGCGAGACCGCCAGCAGGCCGCCGACGTAGTTGTTGGCGGCGATGTAGTCGGGCGCCTTGATCGCCACGATGGTGGCGGTGGCCAGGCCGAACAGGAAGGGAATCAGGGTGGCGATCTGGGCGGCGATCACTGCCAGCATGATCCGGCCTTTCGGCGTTTCGCGGGGGATATAGCGCGACCAGTCGCCGAGGAACGCGCCGAAGGAAATCGGGTTGCTCATGGCCACCAGCGCGGCACCGATGAAGGCCGCCCAGAAACCCGCCTGGCCGAGGGCCAGGGTACCGGCGAACTGGCTGTCGAAGGCCGGCGCGAAGGCGAAGATCCCCAGCAGGAACAGCAGGCTCGCCGCCCAGACGGCAATGCGGTTGACCCACAGCATGAAGCGGAAGCCGTAGATGCACACCGTCAGTACCAGGATCGCGAACAGGCCGTAGGCCAGGCCCAGGGTCAGGTCGGTTTCCGGCAGGTCGACCAGGCGCTTGGCGCCGCCCACCAGGGCGTCCCCCGAGCTCCATACGGAGAGGGAGAAGAAGGCGATGGCGGTCAGCAACGACAGGAACGAGCCGACGATCCGCCCGTGCACGCCGAAGTGCGCACCGGAAGAGACGGCGTTGTTGGTGCCGTTGATCGGCCCGAACAGGCCCATCGGCGCGAGGATCAATGCCCCCAGGATCACGCCCAGCACGATCGCCCAGACACCCGCCTGGAAGGACAGGCCGAACAGCACCGGGAAACTGCCGAGCACGGCGGTGGCAAAGGTATTGGCGCCGCCGAAGATTAGGCGAAACAGGTCGCTGGGCCGGGCGTCGCGTTCATGGTCGGGGATCTGTTCGACCCCGTTCGTTTCGATGCTGCTAAGGCTTTTTTCTTTGTTGTTGTTATTCATGATCTGCTCCGATCACTAGGGCGCGCTCATCGTGCGTGAGCGTCACCTTTCTGGCTAAGGGGGTGGCAGCCCTTCCGGCATTGCGGACAAATGTTCGTGGCAGGCCAGCCATAGGCCTTGTTGTTGTGTGCCGGACCCTTGTTTGCAAAAAACAATGGTCTCGCGCTCCTGGCTGAAGTGTTGCTCCCCTTGCATGCGCAGCTCGGTGGCGACGTCATGAATGAATACCGCGGTGTTCCCCTGCAGGCTGACAAACGCGTTGCTCGAGGTGCAGGACAGCACCTCGAAGCCGTCCTCGCGGCGCCAGCTGTCCCACAGCGCTTGGTAGGCGTCGCGGGACAGCAGGGGCTGGGCGAGGGTGTGGAAGACGAAGCTGGCATCGGTGCTGAACGCACCGAAGTAGGCTTCGCGATCGTTACGGGCGAAGGCCGCCACCAGCTCGGCGGCGGCTTTGAGGACCTGCTCACGCTCGCTCATGGCCGGGCCTCAGCGACGCGCCACGCCCGGCAGCACGCAGAGCATTTCGTACAGCAGGTTGGCGCCCAGCAGCGAGGTGTTGCCGGTGGTGTCATACGGTGGCGAGACTTCTACCAGATCGCAGCCGACCAGATCGAGGCCCTGGCAGCCACGGACGATCTCGATCGCCTGGATGGTGGTCAGGCCGCCGATTTCCGGGGTGCCGGTGCCTGGCGCCCAGGCCGGGTCGATGCCGTCGATGTCAAAGCTCAGGTACACCGGGCCGTCGCCGACTTTCGCCCGTACTTCGGCCATCAGCGGGTCCAGCGACTTGTGCCAGCACTCTTCGGCCTGCACCACGCGAAAGCCCTGCTTGCGGCTCCAGTTGAAGTCTTCGGCGGTGTAGCCCTGGGCGCGCAGGCCGATCTGCACCACGCGGTCGCAGTCCAGCAGGCCTTCTTCGACGGCGCGGCGGAAGGTGGTGCCGTGGGCGATCTTCTCGCCGAACATGTGATCGTTGACATCGGCGTGGGCGTCGATGTGCACCAGGCCGACCTTGCCGTGTTTCTTGTGGATGGCGCGCAGGATCGGCAGGGTAATGGTGTGGTCGCCGCCCAGGGTCAGCGGGATCACGTTGTGCTCGAGGATGCCGTCGTAGGCTTCTTCGATGATGCGCACGGCGTCCAGCAGGTTGAAGGTGTTGATGGCCACGTCGCCGATGTCGGCCACGTTCAGCGAGTCGAAGGGCGCGGCGCCGGTGGCCATGTTGTACGGACGGATCATCACCGATTCGGCGCGGATCTCACGGGGCCCGAAGCGGGTGCCGGCGCGCAGCGAGGTGCCGATGTCCAGCGGTACGCCGACGAAGGCGGCATCCAGGCCGGCCGGGGTAGGTACATGGGGAAGACGCATCATGGTGGCGATGCCGCCGAAGCGCGGCATTTCGTTGCCGCCCAGTGGTTGGTGGAGAATCTTGTCCACGGGATTGGCCTCATCGTTGTTTTATTTATGGGGTTTGTGGCGCGGCGATGACTGCCGGCGAAACCGAGTGGGGCCGATTCTGCGAAATGTAGTGGGCGGGAAGAATCGCTACGGGCAAATACTTAGTTCAGATTTTTCTAAACTAAGGGCGGGTGTAAAGGATAGACTCTGGCCCTGTGAGAGCGGCACTGCCCGGACCGGAGATCATTCGCGGGCAAGCCTCGCTCCTACAGAAGCAGGAGCGAGGCTTGCCCGCGATTGGCCGCACAGCGGTCATAATCGGCGCCGCGACGCTGTTCATGAAGGAACGCCAATGAGGTCTGGATGACCCTGACACCCGATCCCCGTTGTCGATTTTCCTTGTGGAGCTCCCATGGCCAACGCTTTACCTGATCTGAAACTATTGCGCATCTTCGTCAGCGTGGTGCGGCATCAGGGGTTCGCCAATGCCCAGCACGAACTGAACCTCTCCACGTCGGCTATCAGCACCTATATGAGCCAGCTCGAATCGGCCCTGGGGCTGGTCCTGTGCCACCGTGGCCGCGGCGGTTTCAGCCTGACCAGCAAGGGCGAGCTGTTCCACCAGGAAACCCTGCGCCTGCTGGGCGAGCTGGAGGGTTTCGAGCAGTACGCCGCGGCGCTCAAGGGCGAACTGCGCGGCACCCTCAACCTGGGGGTGATCGACTCGACGGTGAGCGACAAGGCCCTGCCGTTCGCCGAAGCCATCGGCGCCTACAGCCAGGAACACCCGGCGGTGCATTTGCATCTGTCGGTACTCAGCCCCTATGAATTGCAGCTCGGCGTGCAGGACAACCGCCTGGACCTGGCCATCGGTGCGTTCTCCACGCGCATGAGTGGGCTGGTGTACATGCCGCTGTACCGCGAGCAGCACTGGCTGTATTGCAGCAGCCGGCACCCGCTGTTCAACGAGCGGCGTATCCCCGAGCAGGTGATCACCCAGCAGCGCATGGTCGGCCGTGGCTACTGGAGCCAGGCCGAGCTGGCGCGCCACGGCTTCAAGCACAGCGCGGCGACGGTGGAGAGTATGGAGGCGCAGCTGATCCTGGTGCTGTCCGGCGCCTACATCGGCTACCTGCCGGAGCATTACGCCCAGGCCTGGGCCGACAAGGGCGACTTGCGCGTGCTGCTGCCGGCGACCTTCGGTTATCAGGCGCCGTTTTCGATGATCGTGCGCCGTGGGCGCAGCCGCGAACCGTTGATCCAGACGTTCCGCGACCTGCTCAAGGCGCAGCTCAATCAGGCCTGAGGAGGCGTCCATGTCGAGAATTCAATGCCCGCGTTGCCTGCGCCCGAAAACCCATTGCCTGTGCCCGCTGATTCCACGGCTGGACAGCCGCACCCGGATACTCCTGTTGCAGCATCCCAGCGAAGTGAGCCACGCGCTGAACACCGCGCGGCTGGCGGCGTTGGGGTTGAACAATGCCGAGTTGATCGTCGGCGAGGTGTTTGCCGATCTGCCGAAGCTGTTGAACTGTCCCGGGTATCAGGCGCGCCTGCTATTCCCGGCGGAGGACGCGCAGCCATTGCAGGCCTATTCCAGCGTGCCGGACGAGCAGCCCTTGCTGCTGGTGGTGCCCGACGGTACCTGGCGCAAGGCGCGCAAGTTGCTGCACCTCAATCCGCTGCTGGCCGCGTTGCCCCGGGTGACCCTGGCCGAAGGCACGCTGTCCCGTTACCGGCTGCGCAAGGCGCCCGGGCCGGGGGCCCTGTCGACCATCGAGGCCATCGTCCAGGCCCTGCAGGTCCTGGAGGCACCGGCCACGTTCGCGCCCTTGCTGAAGCCTTTCGAGGCCTTGATCGACGGACAGATCGCGGCAATGGGCGAAGACACCTACCAACGTAACCACCAACAGACAAAAGACCTGTAGCCGCTGCCGCAGGCTGCGATCGACCGCGAAGCGGGCGCCGATCCAGGCGCCTCGGTCTTGCAGGAGGTACGTGGTGTCAGGCCCAGGGGCCGCTGCGCGACCCGGCGCAGCCTGCGGCAGCGGCGACAGGGGACGTGTTATCAGCGCTCGCGCATCGCCTCGGTCCGCGCCTTGAGCACCGGCTTGAGCAGGTAGTCGAGCACGCTTTTCTCGCCGGTGATGATGTCCACCGTGGCGACCATGCCGGGGATGATCAGCAGCGGCTTGAGGTCGCCGCCCAGGTGGTTCTTGTCGGTGCGCACCTGGATCAGGTAGAAGCTGTTGCCCTTGTCGTCGGCGATGGTGTCGGCGCCGATCAGTTCCAGCTTGGCGCTCAGGCCACCGTAGATGGTGTAGTCGTAGGCGCTGAACTTGACCATGGCTTTCTGCCCGGGATGGAGGAAGGCCACGTCCTGTGGCCGCACCTTGGCCTCGATCAGCAGGTTGTCCTCCAGCGGCACGATTTCCAGCATGTCGCTGCCCGGCTGGACCACGCCGCCGATGGTGTTGACCTTGAGCTGCTTGATCACCCCGTGCACCGGCGAAGTCACGGTGGTGCGGGTCACCCGGTCGTCGATGGCGATGCTCGAGGCGGTGATTTTCGACAGGTCGGTGCGTTTCTCGTTGAGTTCCTTGGCGGCATCGGAACGGAAGCCCTGTTCGGACTCGTCGATCTTGCTCCTGATTTCGTTGATCGCCGATTCCGCCCGGGGAATGGCCAGGGTCGTGGCATTCAGCGAGCCGCGGATTTCCACCGCGCTGCGCTTGAGACGCAGGATCTCCACCGGTGACACCGCGCCGGTACTTACCAGCGGCGCCGACATGTTCATCTCCTGGTTGAGCAGGGCCAGGCTGGAACTGAATTGCCCCTGTTTCGAACGGAATTCCGCCAGTTCCTGAGTCTTTTGCCGCAGCTGTTCGCTCAGGGTCCGTTGTTCGCTGGCCAGACGGCGCTGGCGCTGTTCGTACAGCGAGCGTTCGTCCTCCGCCACCTGGGGCGCCTTGGCCACCACTTCGTCGGACGGCTTGAACGGCCGGCCCTCGGCTTCGGCGGACAGGCGTTCGACCTGGGCCATCAAGGCATAGCGATCGGCCTCGCTTTCGCCCTTGTTCGACAGGAAACGCGTGTCGTCCAGGCGCAGCAGGGTGTCGCCCTTGTTCACCATCTGCCCTTCGCGCACGAAGATCTCGGTGACGATGCCGCCTTCCAGGTTCTGCACCACCTGCACCTTGCTCGACGGGATGGCCTTGCCTTCGCCGGTAGTGACTTCCTGAAGCACCGCGAACTTGGCCCAGAGCAGGGCGCTGACGAGTAGCCCGGTGGTCAGCCAGACGACGATGCGCGAGCCGCGGGGCGAATCCTGCAGCGAGGCGCCGGCGGTTTCGGGCATGAACTCGCTTTCCGCGCTTTTGCGCAGGCTGGCGAAGTAGCCGCGTGATTGCGATGAGGCAGGCATGGGGCGACTCCTAGACCGCCGCAGAGCCGACACGGCCCTTGCGCAGTGCATCGATGACCGCTTCTTTCGGCCCGTCGGCGACGATCCGCCCGTTGTCCAGGACCACCAGCCGCTCCACCAGGCTGAGCATCGAGGTGCGGTGGGTCACCAGCAGCAGGGTCTTGCCTTGCACCCAGGCGTGCAGGCGCTGGCGCAGGGCGTCTTCGCTGCTGTTGTCCATGGCGCTGGTGGGTTCGTCCAGGAGCATGATCGGCGGGTCCAGCAGCAGCGCCCGGGCCAGCAGCACGGCCTGGCGCTGGCCGCCGGACAGCAGTTGGCCACGCTCGCCCACCGGCCGGTCGAAGCCTTGGGGATGCTGGCGGGCCAGCTCGGTGACTCCGGTCAGCTCGGCGACCTCGAGCATGCGCGCATCGCTGATGTAGCGGGCGCCGAGGGTCAGGTTGTCGCGCAGGCTACCGGCCAGCAGCGGCAGGTCGTGGGCGACATAGCCGATCTGCTGGCGCAGGTCGGCCACGTCCAGTTGGCGCAGGTCCAGGCCGTCCAGCAGCAACTGGCCTTCCTCGGGGGCATAGAAACCCATGACCAGGCGCCCCAGGGTGCTCTTGCCGGAGCCGCTGCGGCCGATGATGCCGATGCGTTCGCCGGGCTGCATGCTGAAGCTGATATTGCTCAGGGCCGCGGCATTCTGCCCCTGATAACGGAAGGTCACCTGATTGAGCGCCAGCGCGCCTTGCAGTTGCGTGCGCTCCAGCGGGCGCTGGCGGGCATCGCGTTCCTGGGGCAGGGCCATCAGGGCGTCGGTGCTGCGCATGGTCAGTTGCGCCTGCTGGTAGCGGGTGATCAGCCCGGCGATCTGCCCCAGCGGCGCCAGGACCCGACTGCCGAGCATGTAGGTGGCGACCAGCGCGCCGACGCTGAGGTTGCCGGCGATGATGCTGTAGACCCCGGCGACTATGGTCGCCATGCCGCAGAACTGCTGGATGAACAAGGTGCCGTTGGTGGCCAGGGCCGAGAGATTGCGCGCGTGGCTGTCGAGGCGGGTGAGGGCGCCGTGGGTGCTTTCCCACCGGTGCTGGCGTTCGCTTTCGGCGCTGCAGGCCTTGAGGGTTTCCAGGCCGCCGAGGGTCTCGATCAGCAGCGCCTGGCGTTCGGCGCCCAGGCTCAGGCTCTTTTGCACGGTGTCGCGCAGGCGGGCCTGGATCAGCATGGCGAAGACGATGGTCAAGGGAAACGCCAGCAAGGGGATCACCACCAGCCAGCCGCCGAGCAGGCCGATCACCAGCAGCATCAGCACGGCGAAGGGCAGGTCGATCAGGCTGGTCAGGGTCACGGCGGTGAGAAACTCGCGCAGGCCCTGGAAGTCATGGATGCTCTGGGCGAAGCCGCCGATGGTCGCCGGCTTGGCTTTCATCGCCATGCCGGTGATGCGCTCGAACAGGGTGGCGGAGAGGATCACGTCGGTGCGCTTGCCGGCGCTGTCCAGCAGATGGGCGCGCACCACCCGCAGCACCAGCTCGAAGCCGGTGCCGATCAACAGGCCGATGGCCAGCACCCAGAGAGTCGAGGTGGCCTGGTTGGGCACCACGCGGTCGTAGGTCTGCATGACGAACAGCGGCACCATCAACCCCAGCAGGTTGATCAGCAGGCTGGCGAGGATCGCGTCGCTGTACAGCCAGCGCGAGAGTTTCAGGGTGTCGCGGAACCAGGCTTCGACCCGCGGCACCAGGGAATTGCGCAGTTCTTCCAGTTCGTGGCGTGGCCGGGCGAACAGCGCCTGGCCACTGTAGTCATCGTTCAGCTCCGCCTGGCTGACCCACTGCTCGCCGCCTTCGGCTTCGCTGGGCAGGATCAGCGCCTGGCCGTCATCGCCCCAGCGGCGCAGGACCGCACAGCGGCCATGCTTGAGGATCAGCAGCACCGGCAGGTTGAGCCTGGAAATCGCCGACAGCTCACGACGCAGCAGGCGGGCCTGCAGGCTGGCGCGGGCCGCGGCGCGGGGCAGCAGGTCCAGGCTCAGGCGTTGCTGGGCCAGGGGCAGCCCCGCGCTGAGGCTGGCCCGGCTGACGGTGCAGTCGTGCAGTTTGCAGAGGATCAACAATCCGTCCAACAACGGGTCATCAAAGCTCAGGCGCGGATCGACGCCTGAGCTCCCGGGTTCCATGCTGGTCACATTGAAGTCCTCCGAGGACTTAACGCATCTCAGGCAGTCGGGCTTCGCTCTTCACTTCGGTCTGGGCGATCGCTTCGGCTGGCACCACGACTTTTTCCTTGTTCAACAACTCGCCCATGTTCGCCAGCACGCGATACATCGAAAACTCCTCGGTGTAGCGCACCTCGGTGTAGCGGCGGTTGGCGTTGTACAGCTCGTTTTCGCTGTCCAGCAGGTCGAGCAGGGTACGCTGGCCGAGGCCGAACTGATCCTGGTAAGCGGCCCGTACGCGGGTGGTGGTTTCAGCGTATTCGCGAGCGGTGGGGGTCTGCTTCTTGGCGTTGAGCATGGCGTTCCAGGCCAGGGTGATGTTCTCGTTGAGCATGCGCAGCGCGTTGTTGCGGATGTCCATGGCCTGGTTGATCTTGTGCGCGTCCGATTGCAGGCGGGCCTTGTCGCTGCCGCCGCGGAACAGGTTGTAGTTCATCACCACGCCCACTCGCCATTCATTGTCGTGGCCCTTGTCGCCCTGCACGTTGTCGTTGGCGCCCACCGCTGCCTCGGCATCGAAGCGAGGGTAGAACGGCGACTTGGCGACCTCGTACTGGCTCTCGGCCGCTTGTACGTCGGCCTGGGCCGATTTCAGGTAGGGGTTGTTCTCCAGCATGCTCTGCCGGGCATCCGGCAGGCTGGCGGGGATCTCGCCGCGCACCGAAGGCAGGCTTTCCAGTTCGTCGGGCATACGGCCCACGGCGCTGAAGAAGTTGGCCTCGGCGTCGGCCAGGTCGACCTGCGCCGTGTCGTAGTTGTTTTCCGCCAGGGCGCGACGGGCCTTGGACTGGTCGAGGTCGGCGGTGCTGCCGACGCCACGTTCGCTGCGCAGACCGATCTGGTCGTTGACCCGCAGGTGCGCCTGCAGGTTGTTCTTGGCCAGGGTCACCAGTTCGCGGCGCTTGAGCACTTCCAGGTACACCTCGATGGTGCGCAGGGCCAGGCTCTCGGCGGTACCGCGGGTGTAGTAGGCCCGCGAGTTGGAGACCGACTGGGTACGCCCGACTTCGTTGGCGGTATTGAAGCCGTCGAAGAGCATTTGCCGCAGGCGCAACTCCGACTGGGTATAGGTCAGGGTCTCGGTGTGATGGTTGCCCAACGCGCGCGTGGTGGTGTTGTCGCTGTAGCCACGGCCATAGGCAGCATTCAGGTCCAGCGATGGATAGAAGCCCCCTTTGGCGACCTTGACGTCCTCATCAGCCGACAGACGGTTGTTCTGGCTCGCGCGCAGTTCCGGGTGGTTGTCCAGCGTGCTTTGAATCGCCTCCGTCAGAGACATGGCTTGGGCCTGATGAATGCAGGCCATGGCTAATAAAATCGCGCTACTGAGGGGGGTAAAAACGCGCATGAAGTACATCTCCCTGGTCCATGTATAGTGCTTTGCAGTCGCCAAAAAAATGACGAACTTTATAGGTCAAACCGTTTCAGGCTTGTAACAACAGAGCTAAGAACATCCTGAGCGCAAGCTAAGAAGAATTTCTCATAAGGCTTATGCTGAAAAAAACTTATGCACTCTGTGAAATCCAGCACATTGTTCAGTTCGCAAGCCCCGTATTTATAGGCTCTAGAGGGCTTTTCAGGAGCTTGAAAAGGTTCAACAAAATTTGCGACATAGGGCGGGAGAGGAGCGGTGGGGAGGGTGCGATACGGATTTTACAGCGACATTTTTTTGTCACTTGCAGTGTTTGAATCCATGTCGCGACTTTCGCGGGAGGGCTGTCCGAAGCCTGAATGCGTTTGATTGCATTCGGTTTTGCCTTCGGCAGAAACAGCAGGCCAGCGAGGGACGAGCGAGAGGGAAGGCCGGTGCGCAGGTTCGACTGAGCAGCAATCAGCGAACCTTCAGGCTGGCGTTTCCCGTCGGTGACCCGATAACGCCATAGCACTTTTCCGTGCAACCAGATGCCGATAGCGGTCGGCAGCGGAGGAAGTGCTCATGGCTAGGTTAATCGGTGTCGTCAGTAAGGTAATCGGGCAGGTGGTAGCGGTAGCGGCGGATGGCAGCCGGCGCGTTCTGGTAGAAGGCGATCGTCTGTTTGCGGGGGATCAACTGGTGACCGGTGCGCAGGGCGCAGTAGCCGTGCATCTGCAGAACGGCCAGGAACTGACCCTCGGGCGCGACAGCAGCCTGCAATTGACCCCGCAACTGCTGGCGAACCAGGCGCCCCATGTGCAGGCTCCTGAAGTCGTGACCCCCAGCGAGGCGCAACTGACCGATGTCGAGCAACTGCAGAAAGCCATCGCTGCCGGCGCCGACCCGACGCAGACTGGCGAAGCCACCGCGGCCGGCCCCGGTGCTACGGGTGGCACCGCTGGCGCCCTGGGTGGCGGGCATACCTTTGTACTGCTTGAAGAAGTCGCGGGTCGGGTCGAGCCGATCATTGGTTTCCCCACCGCGGGCTTCAACGGCATTCCCGAGTTCGTGCCTGAGCGGATTGCCGCGGTACCGCCTAGCGACGATGGCGGTATCGCACTGCCACCCCCACCCCCACCGAACAACCCGGTCACCCTGGGCGGCCTGTCGGTCGCCAATGGCGAGTTGACCCTCAGCGAAGCCAATCTGCCCCAAGGCTCGGCGAGCAATCCCGCGGCGCTGGTGCAGAACGGTACCTTCAGTGTCTCCGCCCCCGACGGGCTGCTCAGCCTCAGCGTGGGCGGGATCGCCGTGGTCAGTGGCGGGGTGGCCGCCAGCTTCCCGCAGTCGATCACCACCGCCCTCGGTAACACCCTGACCATCACCGGTTTCGATCCTGCCACGGGTACGGTCAGCTACAGCTACACCCTGGTCGGCAACGAAATCCATTCCGCCGCCGACGGTGCCAACAACCTGAGCGAACATTTCACCGTGGTCGCCAGCGACAGTAATGGCGATTCGGCGAGCAACTCGCTGGATATCAATATCACCGACGATGTGCCCCAGGCGTTCAACGACAGCAATGGCGTCGCCTCGGAAAGCCAACTGACCCTGAGCGGCAATGTCCTGACCAACGATGTGCAAGGCGCCGACCGGGTGCCCAGCGGGCCGATCAGCGCCGGCACCTTCAACGGCACCTACGGCACCCTGGTGCTGGCCGCCGACGGTACCTATACCTACACCGTGCATACCAGCGACCCGGCGTTCCTCGCGCTTCAGGGCGGCGGCAACGGTACGGACAGCTTCACCTACACCCTGACCGATGCCGACGGCGACAGCAGCACCGCCAACCTGGTGTTGCAGGTGCACAACAACGACGACACGGTGGTGATTCAGGGTCTCAATGCCGAAGGCGGCGAAGTCACGGTCTACGAGAAAAACCTGGCGGACGGCAGCAGCCCGGATGCGGGCGCGTTGACCCAAAGCGGCACCTTCACCGTGACCGCGCTGGACGGCATGCAGACCCTGACGGTCGGCGGGATCAACCTGGTGACGGGCGGGGTGGCCGCGGGCTTCCCGCAATCGGTGACCACGGCCTTGGGCAACACCCTGACCATCATGGGCTACAACGCCGCCACCGGGGTGATCAGCTACAGCTACACCCTGGCCGACAATGAGGCCCACCCAACGGCCAATGGCGCCAACAGCCTCAGCGAACATTTCAATGTGGTCGCCACCGATGCCGATGGCAGTACCGCCAGCGGTTCGCTGGATGTGAATGTGGTGGACGACCTGCCAACGGCAATCGATGACAGCAATGGCGTGGCCTCGGAAAGCCAGCTGGTGCTCAGCGGCAATGTGTTGACCAACGACGTGCAGGGCGCTGACCGGGTACCCACAGGCCCAGTGACCGCCGGTACCTTCACCGGCACCTACGGCACCCTGGTCCTCGCAGCCGATGGCACTTACACCTACACCCTCAACACCGCGGACGCCGACTTCAAGGCTTTGCAGGGCAATGGCAACGGCACCGAGACCTTCGCCTACACCATCACCGACGCCGATGGCGACCCGAGCACCGCCAACCTGGTGCTGAATATCCATAACAACGATGACGGCGTGACCCTCGATGGCCTGGATACCAACGGCGGCGAACTGACGGTCTACGAGAAAAACCTGGCGGACGGCAGCAGCCCGGATGCCGCGGCGCTGACCCAGAGCGGCACCTTCACTGTGACCGCGCTGGATGGCCTGCAGACCTTGACGGTCGGCGGGATCAACCTGGTGACGGGCGGGGTGGCCGCAGGCTTCCCGCAATCGGTGACCACGGCCTTGGGCAACACCCTGACCATCACGGGCTATAACGCCGCCACCGGGGTGATCAGCTACAGCTACACCCTGATGGACAACGAGGATCACCCAACCGCCAATGGCGCCAACAGCCTCAGCGAACACTTCAATGTGGTGGCGACCGATGCCGATGGCAGCACGGCCAGCGGTTCGCTGGATGTGAATGTGGTGGACGACCTGCCAACGGCAGTCGATGACAGCAATGGCGTGGCCTCGGAAAGCCAGCTGGTGCTCAGCGGCAATGTGTTGACCAACGACGTGCAGGGCGCTGACCGCGTACCCACAGGCCCAGTGACCGCCGGTACCTTCACCGGCACCTACGGCACCCTGGTCCTCGCAGCCGATGGCACCTACACCTACACCCTCAACACCGCGGACGCCGACTTCAAGGCCTTGCAGGGCAATGGCAGCGCTACCGAGACCTTCGCCTACACCATCACCGACGCCGATGGCGACCCGAGCACCGCCAACCTGGTGCTGAACGTCCATAACAACGACGACTGCGTGACCCTGCACTGCCTGGATATCGAGGGCGGCGAGCTGACGGTCTACGAGAAGCACCTCAGCGATGGCACCAGCCCCAACGCCCCGGCCTTGACCCAGAGCGGCTTCTTCCTGGTCAACGCACCGGACGGCCTGCAAACCCTGACGGTGGGCGGGATCAACGTGGTAACGGGCGGGGTGGCCGCGAGCTTCCCGCAATCGATCCTGACGGCCTTGGGTAACGTGCTGACCATTACCGGCTACGACGCCAGTATCGGTGTCGTCGCCTACAGCTACACCCTGCTCGACAATGAAAGCCATCCGACGGGGCTGGGGGCCAACAGCATCGCCGAGCATTTCAATGTGTTCGCCAGCGATGGCGACGGCAGCAGCGCCTCCGGGGTGCTGGATGTGAATATCGTCGACGACCTGCCCACCGCTCACCCTGATGTGGTGATGGCCGACGAAGGCACGACCCTCAGCGGCAACGTGCTGGGTAACGACATTGGCGGCGCCGATGGCCCGGCAATCACTGGTGCGGTGGTCGGCGTGCGCGCCGGCAGCGACACCTCGACCTCGGCCATTGGCGGCTTGAACACTACCATCAACGGCCTGTATGGCACGCTGACCCTGGACGCCTTCGGCAACGCGACCTATCACAGCAATCCGAACTCGGTCACCGCTCCTGATTCGCAAGATGTGTTCGTCTACACCGTGCGTGACGCGGACGGCGATGAAAGCACCACCACCATCACCATCCAGATCTGCGGCAACGAACTCAGGGCGGTCACCGACCAGGACATCACTGTCTTCGAAAAGGCCCTGGACCTGAGCAAGGACGGCCAGGACCTGGCGGCCGGTACGGTGACCGGCAGTGACCCGGGCAATACCGGCGAAACCGCCACCGGGACCCTGGTCGGCGCGGTCACCGGCGGCAGCGGTGCGATTACCTACACCCTGGTCGGCAGCGCCACCGGCACTTACGGGCAGATCCTGCTCAACCCCGACGGCACCTATCGCTACACCCTGACCTCGGCGCCGAAAACCTCGCCGAACGCCAACGACGGCCCGAACGTGCTGAGCGAAAGCTTCACCTACAAGGCTACCGACGCGGTGGGCAATACCACCACCAGCACCATCCAGATCAGCATCGTCGACGATGTACCCCAGGCGGTCGCCAGCGAGCGGGCGGTCACTGCGCTGGAGGTCGACTCCAACCTGCTGCTGGTGATCGACGTATCCGGCAGCATGGCCGACCCGTCGGGTGTCCCCGGCCTGTCGCGCCTGGAACTGGCCAAGCAGGCGATCAGCACCTTGCTCGACAAGTACGACGACATGGGCGATGTGAAGGTGCAGATCGTCACCTTCAGCAGCAGCGCCACGGACAAGACGCCGATCTGGGTCGATGTGGCGACGGCCAAGTCGATCATCGCCTCCCTGACCGCGGGCGGCGGCACCAACTACGATGCGGCCGTGGCCGCGGCGAAGCTGGCGTTTGTCACCAGTGGCCAGATCAGCGGGGCGCAGAACGTCGGTTATTTCTTCTCCGACGGCAAACCCACCGATGGCCAGGAGATCGGCACCGCCGACGAGACCGCCTGGAAAGCCTTCCTCGACGCCAACGGCATCAAGAACTATGCAATCGGCCTGGGCAGCGGTGTCAGCAACAGCAACCTCGACCCGCTGGCCTATGACGGCAGTACCCACATCGATACCAATGCCGTGGTGGTCACCGACCTGAACCAGCTCGACTCGGTGCTGGCCGGTACGGTACAGGGCACCCCGGTCACCGGCAGCCTGCTCGGCGAAGGTGGCTCGTTCGGCGCCGACGGCGGTTTCATCAAGACCCTGGTGGTCGATGGCACCACCTACACCTATGACCCCAACGGTAATAGCAACCAGGGCTCGCTGAGCTTCAGCGGCGGGGTCAACCACGGCACCTTCAATACCCTGGACAACAGCCTCAGCATCGCCACCAACAACGGCGGCACACTGGTGGTGAAACTCGACACCGGCGATTACACCTACAGCTCGCAGAACGTCACCAGCGTGGTGCTGACCGAGACAGTCGGCTTTACCGTCAGCGATAACGACGGCGACCTGGCCAGCTCGACCCTGGTGGTCAAGGTCAATCCGAACGCGGCGCCGGTGGCGGGCGACGACCACATCATCACCAACATTCTGTCGGGCACTATCGTGGTGCCGGCCGATGCCCTGCTGGCCTACGACAGTGATGCCAACGGCGATCCGCTGACGGCTGCGCCGACCAGCTTCAACACCGGCTGGCTGTCCCCTGGGGCGGACTTTACCGCCGGCAGCCTGCAGACCATCGGCTTCACCGGAGGGTCCAACCAGACCCTGAGCGTCGCCCGGGCCTCGTTCAATGCCAATACGGCGGCGATGACGGCCGCGGTGGTGATCAGCGGCTTCCTGGGCAGCATCAACAACGGCAATGACAACGATGAGGATGTGATCAGCGTCAGCCTGAAACAGGGCGAGACCCTGAACCTGGATCACAACCTGACGGCGGGCCGGGTGGGCATGGAGTATGCCTTCAATGGCGGGGCCTACACCGCGATCGCCGATGGCGGCTCGTTCACCGCGGGGGCGGACGGCATCTACCAGATCCACATCACCAACCTGACCAACCCCAGCGGCGGCAACGCCAACGGTTCGGAAAACTACCAGCTGACCATGACCGTCAACTACGCGGGCGGCCAGGAATCCACGCCGGATTACCACGGCACCTACACCGCCAGCGACAGCCATGGCGGCAGCGACAGCGCGGCGGTGAGCATCAGTTATCAGGACGGCCATACCCTGACCGGCACCGCTGGCGACGATGTGCTGCTGGCCGGCAGAGGCGACAACCTGATCAATGCCGGCGACGGCAACGACGTGCTCATCGCCGGCAGCGGCAACAACACCCTGCATGGCGACGCGGGTAACGACCTGCTGTTCGGCGGGCCGGGCAACGACCTGCTCGACGGCGGCCCGGGCAACGACACCGCCAGCTACGCCCATGCCAGTGCCGGGGTCACGGTCGACCTCTCGCTGCTCGGTGCGCAGAACACCGGTGGCGCCGGGACCGATACCCTGACCGCCATCGAAAACCTGGTGGGCTCCAACTACAACGACACCCTGACCGGCGACAACAACGCCAACATCATCACCGGCGGCCTGGGCAACGATGTGCTCAACGGCGGTGGCGGCGACGACCTGTTGATCGGCGGGATGGGCAACAACACCCTGACCGGTGGCAGCGGCAGCGACACCTTCCAGTGGCAGCAGGGCAACAGCGGGCATGACCTGGTCACCGACTTCACGCCGGGTATCGACAAACTCGACCTGTCGCAACTGTTGCAGGGCGAGAACGCCAGCAGCGCATCGCTGGATGATTACCTGCACTTCACGGTCACTGGCAGCGGTCCGTCGCTGATCACCAGTATCGACGTCAGCGCGGCGGCGGGGGCCTCGCCGACCCAGACCATCGATCTGGCCGGGGTCAACCTGGCGGAGCACTACGGGGTGACGCCGGGCGCGGGCGGAGTGATCGCGGGGGGCGCGGATACCGCGACCATCATCAACGGCATGCTCAACGACCATTCGTTGAAGGTCGATACCGTCTGAGGCCCGGCGGGCCCGGCGCCAGCCTCGACCGAGGTCGGCGCCGGGGCTGTGCGGGGGAAGGGGCTACATCGGTTCCGGTGGGCCGATCAGCCGCCCCATGACCCCGAACAGGCCCAGGGCCTTGAGGGTGTCCAGTTCGCCCTGGGTTTCGACCCGTTCGGCGATCAGCGGCAGGTCGATGCTGTGGGTGGCGCGAAATATCGCCTCGATGAACAGCTGTTTGTCGCTTTGCCGGTCGATGTCGCGGATGTAGCTGCCATCGACTTTCAGGTAGGCCAGGCCGAGGTGGGCGAGGTTGCCGATCTGGCTGAAGTTGCCGCCGAAATGCTGCAAGCCGATCCGGTAGCCGCTGTCCCGCAGGTGCTGGCTCAATTGCTGCAGCTCGCTGGCCGAGGGCAGTTGGCGTTCGTCGATTTCCAGGGTCAGTAACTTGGCCAGGTCGGGCAGGGCCTTGAGCTGGTCGAGGATCCGCCGCAGCGCGTCGGGGTCGCGCAGGGTGCTGCCAGACAGGCTCAGGGCCAGTGGCCAGGCATGCTCGAGCAGATAATCCAGGGTGTGTTCGAGCATGGCCAGGTCGAAGCGTGCCGACCAGCCCAGGCGCTCGATCCACGGCAGGAAATGCCCGGCGGCAATGGCTTCGCCCTGCGGGTCGAGCAAGCGCGCCAGCACTTTGTGATGCAGCACCTCGCTGGTGTCGGCGCACTGCACCACCGGCTGGAAATACAACTTCAACTTGCCGTTGCTCAGGGCATCGTCGATCCAGGCGCGCCAGTCATGCTGCGGCTGGCTGGGGCCGGCGGCGAACGCCTGCAGCAATGCCCAGGGACGCTCGGGGTGCTGCTGGGCGTGCGCCAGCGCCTGGTCCAGGCGCAACCATACGCCGCTCAGCGGGTCGCCGGGCCGGTAGGCGACTATGCCCAGGTGCGCCACCGGTGTGCAGTCGCTGGCCCCGGTCAGGCGCAGGTTCTCCAGGGTGGCGCTGATTTCCATGGCCAGGCGCTCGGCGCCGCGGCTGTCCAGGCCCGGTGTCAGCAGGCTGAATTCGCCGCCGCGATTGCGCGCCGCCAGCCAGTGGCGGCGGTCGGCCTGGGCGCTGATGCGCTTGAGCAGGTCGCCGATGCTCTTGATCAGGGCGTCGGTGCGCTGGCCACCCAGGCGCTGGTTCAGGCCACTGAGGTCATTGACCCGCAGCATCAGCAGATAACCATCGCCACTCTGCTCGTTGAGCAGCAACTGATCGCCGAGCTGTTCGTCCAGCAGGCGCCGGTTGGCCAGGCCGGTCAGGCTGTCCTGATAGGACTCGGCCCGAAGTTTCTCGCTGCGCGCGGCCTCTTCGGCGAACAGGGCTTTGAGTTTTTCCACCATCTGGTTCATGGCCAGGACCACCCGCTTGAGCTCGGGTGTGCGCGGCACCGTCGGCAGGCTGAGGAACTCGCGATGACTGATGGCTTCGGCCTGCTTGACCATGGCGTCCAGCGGCCGCAACTGGCGCCGCAGCAGCCAGCCGCCGAATACCGCGCTGAGCAAGCCGCACACCAGCAGCCAGAGCAGGCTGCCGACGCTGCTGTCCCAGAGCCTGGCCAGGGCGAACTGCGGGTTGCTCAGCACTTCCACCCGCGCCACCTGTTCCCAGCCACGCATGACCAGGGCGTCGCCACCCTGCGGGCGCAGGCTCACCAGCCTGACGAACCACTGGGGTACGCCCTCGATCCTGGCAGGCACCGAACGCTCCACCAGAATGCTTTCGTCTTCGATGTTCACCACCCGGATGCTGTTGTAGTAGCCGCTGTCGAAGATCGAACTGACCATCAGTTCCATCATCGCCGGGTCGTCGACCTGGCTGGTCAGGGACAGGCCCAGGGCGGTGGCCGCATCCTGGGCGTGGGAGCGCAGCTGGTTGAGCATCTGCTCGCGGGAGCTTTCCAGGCTGACAAAAAAACTGCCGCTGAAGGCCACCAGCAGGAACAGGCAGATGGCGATGAACAGTTGCTTGAGTAGCGACATTCGGCACTCCTTGTCGGATCAGCCATTACCCACCGTGAAGCCCTCGTCCCGCATCTTTTTCAGTACGTCCTGCCAGCGCGAGAGTTTTTTCGGGTCGATGCTGCGCGTGTCGCCAGCCACTCCGGGCAGGTACAGCCCCTCGGCATTGAAGGCGTATACCGGGTTCGGATCCTGGCGTTGGGCGGCGGAACGAATGTCGCTGCTGAGGTTGTCCAGTATCAGCGGTCCGGCGCCGGGGCTGGGGTAATAGGCCAGGACCATGTGCGGTCGGTTGCCGCGCCTGGCCTTGACGTAAGTGAGGCGCAGTTTGTCGCTGGAGACCCCCAGGCTGCGCAGGCTGAAATACTTGGCCAGTGCATAGTCCTCGCAATCCCCGGCGCCCTTGAGCAGGGCCTCGATCGGCGTGGCCCAATAGTCGCTCTGCTGCCAGGTGCGCTGGTCCTCCTTGAAGCTCAATTGCTGGTTGAAGAAGCGGTTGATGGCATTCAGTTGTTCGTATTCCGGTCGCCCGGTCAGGTCCCGCAATAACTGGTTCCAGGCCTCGAGACGTTCCCGGGCCGGGCCCAGGACCTGATGACGGTACTCGAAGGTGCTCAGGGCAGAAACGAATTCCCAGTTCGCCCGCACATTGCCCGGGTCGGTCCACAAACAGACCAGCAACAGCGACCAGCCGGCCAGCCGAAACCGGAGCAGTGTCCACTCGGGGCGACGCGAACGTGCGGGCATGGCGGGCTGCTCGAATGCAGGTTTCTGAAGTCTAGGCGGTATTTTTTGCGAGCATGGGCAACTGGTCGGGTTGCCACGAACGGAGGAAGGCGATGCGCAGGGCCGGGTTCAAGGCTTGTGCAGGGTCTTCTGGCGCAGGATGTAGATCGTCACCAGCACCGCGCTGGTCAGCATGAAGCCGCGGGCCCAGGGTAGGGGCACCAGGTAGCAGGACAGGCCGATGCTCAGCCACATCAGGCCGATGGCGTAGACCTTGCCCTTGAGCGGAATGCCGTGGCCGTCCAGGTAATCGCGGATCCACGGGCCGAGCCGCGGATGTTCCACCAGCCACCGATAGAAGCGCGGCGAACTGCGGGCAAAGCAGGCGGCGGCCAGCAGCAGGAAGGGGGTAGTGGGCAATACCGGGAGGAAAATGCCGGTCACCCCCAGCACTACGCTCAGCCAGCCGATGGCCAGCAGAACGTAACGCAGGATCAGGGGGCGGTTGCCTATGGGCTTGGCCATAGGCGGTGACTCAGTGGTGACGGGGCTTGAGAATGGCCGGTTTTTCGTCCGGCGCGTTGCACAGCAAGTACAGCGCGGTCAGGGCTTCCGGGATCTGCACGATCATGTCGTCCATCAGGTTGGCATCGCTGGCGATGTCGGAGAACTCGGGTTGTTCGTCGAACAGACCGGAGCCGACCATGATCGGCAGGAGCATCTCGCTGACTTCTTCCTCGGCGGTTTCGAACCAGGCTGCTTCGCGCAGGAACACACCTTCCATGAAACCGATGCACCAGCCGCGCAGGTCGGAGTCGTCCGGCTCGTCGCCGAGGTCGAGGTCGCACGGCAGCTCGAACTCTTCGTCGGAAGCCAGTTGGCGGGCGATGTGGGCCTTGAGGGCAATCAGGGTGGATTCGATCTCTTCGCGCTGGGCGGCGTCGCTGTAGTGCGGCTCCTCGGCGAACAGGGCGTCGATCCACTCACGATCGGGCACGCTTTCGGAACAGATGGACAGCGCAGTCAGGTAGCCGTGGGCGGCCACATAGTCCAGCGCCTCGTCATGCAGCTCATCGGCGTCGAGGAAGGCTTGCAGGCGGGTTAATTGCTCAGCGAAGGACATTGAAGGGCTACCTTGGGAATAAACGATGCTGAATTCTAGGCCTTCTTGAGCGCCCAGGCCAGCCGCAGCGCAGATTTGCACGCTTCCAGGGTTTGCAGGAAAAGTCGGCGAGCGAAGGTCGATAGAGCAAACAGGCGAGGAACGGCTGGGATCGCATCCGACTTTAGGTTCCTAAATGAGCATTCCGAGCCTGTTTTTAACGCAGCATGGCCTGCGTAGCGCCGAAGGCGCCCAGCGCGCAGCCACTTTTCATGCAGAGCCTGAAGGTTACCGGCGGTCCATTGTCGGCACCCTTCGCCGGCAAGTGCTCGGGTATACTTGCGCGTTTTGTGATGCCCGGCAGGCGTCGTGACGGTCCAGGAAAAGTCCGCTAACGGATTTGTCAGTGAAAACCGTGGCCTTTTCGGCCAGCCTGCGCACAGGGATTTCAGCGATTTTTGGAGTTTTTCATGCTCGAACAGGCTCAACGCGTCCTCAAGGACATCTTCGGCTACGACAGTTTCCGTGGCCGCCAAGGTGCGATCATTGAGCGTGTGGCCAGTGGCGGCGACGCCCTGGTACTGATGCCTACCGGCGGCGGTAAGTCATTGTGCTTCCAGGTCCCGGCCCTGCTGCGCGAAGGCCTGGCGGTGGTGGTCTCGCCATTGATCGCGCTGATGGACGATCAGGTCGCGACCCTGGAGGAACTCGGGGTCGCCGCGGCGGCGCTGAACTCCACCCTGAGCGCCGAACAGCAGCGCGACCTGGCCGCGCGCATCCGGCGGGGCGAGGTGAAGATGCTGTACCTGGCGCCGGAGCGCCTGGTGCAGCCGCGGATGCTGGCGTTCCTGCAGAACCTCGACATCGCCCTGTTCGCCATCGACGAGGCGCATTGCGTGTCCCAATGGGGGCATGATTTCCGTCCGGAGTACCTGCAACTGGGCCAGCTGGCGGAAATGTTCCCCCAGGTGCCGCGCATCGCCCTGACCGCCACCGCCGACAAGCGCACCCGCGAGGAAATCGTCAATCGCCTGCACCTGCAGGATGCCGAGCGTTTCCTCTCCAGTTTCGACCGTCCGAACATCTTCTATCGCATCGTTCCCAAGGAGCAGCCGCGCAAGCAGCTGCTGGCGTTCCTCAGCGAACGACGCAGCGACGCCGGCATCGTCTATTGCCTGTCGCGCAAGAAGGTCGACGAGGTTGCCGCCTTCCTCTGCGAGCAGGGCTTTCCGGCGCTGCCGTATCACGCCGGGTTGCCCAGCGAGCTGCGGGCCTATCACCAGAAGCGTTTCCTCAACGAGGAAGGGCTGATCATGGTCGCGACCATCGCTTTCGGCATGGGCATCGACAAACCCAACGTGCGCTTCGTGGCGCACCTGGACCTGCCCAAGTCCCTTGAGGCCTATTACCAGGAAACCGGGCGTGCCGGGCGTGACGGCCTGCCTGCCGATGCCTGGATGGCCTACGGCCTGCAGGACGTGCTGATGCTCAAGCAGATGTTGCAGAATTCCGAGGGCGACGAACGCCACAAACGCCTGGAGCAGCACAAGCTCGATGCCATGCTGGCGCTGTGCGAGGAAACCCGCTGCCGGCGCCAGACCCTGCTGGCCTATTTCGACGAAGACATGCCACAGCCATGCGGCCATTGCGACAACTGCGTCGACGGCGTGCAGACCTGGGATGCCACCGAGCCGGCGCGCCAGGCGCTGTCGGCGATCTATCGCACTGGCCAGCGGTATGGTGTCGGCCACCTGGTGGACGTGCTGCTGGGCAAGGACACGGAAAAGGTCCGCAGCTTCGGCCATCAGCATCTTTCCGTGTTCGGCGTGGGCAAGGCGCGCAGCGAAGGCGAATGGCGCTCGCTGTTCCGCCAACTGGTGGCCCGCGGCCTGGCCGACATCGATCTGGAAGGCTACGGCGGCCTGCGTCTGAGCGACAGCTGCCGGCCGCTGCTTAAGGGCGAGGTGAGCCTGGAGCTGCGCCGCGACATAAAGCCGCAGACCGCCGCCAAGAGCAGCACCAGCCAGGCCAGCCAACTGGTACGTGGCGAAGAGCGCGAACAGTGGGAAGCCTTGCGCGCCTTGCGGCGCAAGCTGGCGGAAGAACATGGCGTGCCGCCCTATGTCATTTTCCCCGATTCCACCCTGCTGGAAATGCTCCGCAGCCAGCCCGGCTCCCTGGCGGAAATGGCCCGGGTCAGCGGTGTCGGCGCGCGCAAGCTGGAGCGTTATGGCGAGGCATTCCTCGAAGTGTTGGGCGGCCAGGTGGAGGCGCCGAAAGTGGTGGCCGACATCCGCCACGAGCTGATTACCCTGGCCCGCGCCGGCATGACGCCACTGCAGATCGCCGGGCAATTGCAGTGCTCGGAAAAGAACGTTTACACAATGCTCGCCGAGGCCGTGGGCAAGCAGCAGCTGTCCCTGGAGCAGGCGCTGGATCTGCCGGAAGACCTGCTCGGCGAGATCCAGGACGCCTTTCTCGACGGCGAAGGCGAGCTGCCCTCGGTGAGCGAAGTGGCCGAGCTGTTTGCCGGTCGCGTGCCGGAAGGTGTGCTGTATTGCGTGCGTGCGGCGCTGGAATCGGAATTCGAGATGTGAGTCCCACGGCGGCAAGATGTAACGATTCAGTTCATGCCAAACCTTGCCACTCGGCAACTGTCATGCTTAGCTGACTAATAATTAGTTTTTCTTAATTTTCAGTCTACTAACTCATGAGTTGTTTATGCCGTTAACCGATCAACACCGTTTTGGCATGCAGTTGGCGCAGATGTCCCGAGGCTGGCGCGCCGAACTGGATCGCCGTCTGGCCGGACTTGGCCTGTCCCAGGCCCGCTGGCTGGTGCTGCTACACCTCGCCCGTTTCGATGAAGCCCCGACCCAGCGTGAACTTGCCCAGAGTGTCGGCGTCGAAGGACCGACCCTGGCGCGGCTGCTTGACAGCCTGGAAACCCAGGGTTTGGTGCAACGGCAGTCGGTGGTCGAGGATCGCCGGGCGAAGAAGATCGTTCTGTGCGCCCCGGCGCTGCCCTTGATCGAACAGATCGAAACCATCGCCACAGCCCTGCGCAGTGAATTGTTCGTCGGTGTCGATGAAGAGGATATGCGGGTATGCATGCGGGTTCATGCGCATATCCTGGCCAATCTGGAAAAGTCTTGAGGCATAACTAGCGTCGCGGATTTTTGAGCTACCGACGCCGGCGGACTATAAGAAATACCAGGTCCACAGCGGCATGCGCAGCCAGCGTATCGCCGCTGTGGTCGCTTTCGGTCCTCAAAAAGGGTGCTCATGTTCCAGAGTCTGCTGGCCGCTCTGCGCGGTTTCGTCGGGTCGTCCTGGGTGGCGAAGAATCGTTCCTTGTTCCTTCTGCCGGTGCTGGCGGCCTTGTATTCGTCCCTGGCCTCGGCGGTGGGCCTGGGTGAAATCACCGTGCATTCGGCGCTGAACCAGCCGCTGGAGGCGGAGATCGCCCTGGTGCAGGCGCAAGGCCTGGAGGAGGGCGAGTTGTCGGTCAGCCTGGCGACGGCCGGCGAGTTCAAACAGGCCGGTATCGAGCGCTTGCCGTTTCTCGAAGATTTGCGTTTTACCCAGGTTTTGCAGGGCGAGCGCAGGGTAATCCGGGTGGTGTCGAGCAAGCCGGTGAACGAACCGTTCCTGGATTTCCTGCTGCAGGTGAACCAGGCCAATGGCCGGCAGTTGCGCGAATACACGCTGCTGATCGATCCCCCGGGCAGCCCCGAGATAGTGCCGGCCCCGGTCAGGGGGGTAGCAAAACCCGAACCGGCGATCGCCACCCAGGCGCCACCCGCGACGGCCAAGGCGAGCGATCCCGCGGCCGGACAATTGGCGCAAGCCCAGCAGGCCAACCAGCAATTGCAGGACCAGGCCCAAGAGTTGCGCAACACATTGCAGCAGCGGGACGAACAACTGGCGCGCCAGCAGCAACAGCTGGTGGAGTTGCAACGTCAGTTGGCCGAAGCCCGGAGCAAGCCTGCCGATCATCCTGCCCCGGCGCCCGGGGCCGCGACACCCACCGCCGCCAGCCCACCCCTGCCAGCCGAACAGGCCCCGGAGACTGATGAGGGCTCGAATCCCTGGCTGATGCTTGCTGCTTTGCTGTTGACGGCCTGGCTGGTGGTGTTGGTCGTGCGTCGCCGTCGTCAGTCCGCCGCCGTACCGGAGGCACAGACGGCCCCCGAGAGTCGGCCCACACGAACGCTGGCCAGTGCTGTGACGACGGTGGCAGCCCAGGAGTCGTTCAGATCAACGCCCCCTGTTGCTCCGGTACAGCCCGTGGCAGGAGATCGGTTGGCTGATCGCGAGCCGTTGATCGATGTCGACTGGGACCTGATCGCACCTTCCGAGCCCTCCAGCGCTCCGGCGTCTCCTACCGCAGCACCGGCGCCATTCAATGCCGATTCGATCGTCTGGCGCCTGGAGGAGCCAGACGAACCGGGCGCCGGCAGCAAGGCCGAAGCCGAGTCGGACACCAAGCCTCAGAACGTCTGGCCCAAGTTGAGGTAGACCGCTTTCTGGTTGTCGTCGTTGATGCCGTAACTGAAATTCAGCGGCCCCAGCGGCGTGTCGAAACCAAGGAAGATGCTGGCGGCGTTGATGTAGCCACTGTCGAACTCGTTGTCGTTGTTCCAGGCCCGCCCTCGCTCCAGGGAACCGCCGATATACAGCGGGAAGTCCAGGGGCAGGTAGGAGCGGGGTGTCAGCCGCCGGTAGTAGACGCCCCGCATCAGGCTGATGTTCTGGCCCGAGAGCGCATCCTGGCGGAAGCCCGACAGCTGGCGGGCACCGCCGAGCACGAAGCTTGAGGTCACCACTTCGGCCTCATCCAGGGTCCGGCCATACCGACCGCCGAGGATAAAGGTGTTCGGGCCGCTGCTCAGGGCCTTGTCCAGCTTGAACTCCCACTGCCGGTAGCGCTTGTCCGAGCCCAGGCTGGGTTCGAACTGGCGCAGCGACAGGCCGATGTCCTCGCCCTCATGGGGGAAGTAGACATTGTCCAGGGAGTCGAACGAGTAGCGCAGTTCGTAGTAGCCCTCGTTGAAGCTTTCGCTGGGCAGGTCCTGGTCGCCGACGCGGACATCGGCCTTGCCCCAGGCCTCGCCGACACCGAAGCGAATCTCGCCGCTGTTACCGATCTGGCGCCCGATATTGAGGCCGAAACCGTAGCGCTCCAGGCGGTATTCGGCGATCGGGTCGTTATCCAGCACGGCTTCGATGTTCTGCGACTCGATGCCGATGTAAGGCGCGATGAAGTAGCGCGAGCCGACATCCAATGGTTGATAGAACTCGCTGTAGAGCTCCTGCTGATCACCGATCTGCACCCGGGTCAGCCATTCGGCGCCGAGGCTGTTGATGCCGTTGACCCGGTAGCTGGCGCCCAGGTTGAAGGCGCTGTCGCCGCGCATGTCGTCGGACAGGTTCAGCCCCAGGCGCAGGTAGTCGGTGCCGCTGCGTTTGCCCCGGGCGTTGATCACCAGGGTGTGGTCATTGCCCTTGTGGACCACGCGGTATTGCACCTGCTCGAAGTAGTCCAGGCCATACAGCGTGCCCATGTCGGTCTGCAGCCGGCCCAGGTCCAGAGGCTCGCCGATGTGCTGGCGGATGTAGTAACGGATCACGTCGTCGCTGACCTTCGAATCGTTTTCCACCCGGATCGCGGTGATGATCGGGGTGCGCTGGCTCGGCGTGCGCGCGGCGCTGAGTTCGGCATCCATCGGTTCGGCCCGGCGCAGCGGCGCCAGGCGGGGGTCGAGGATGCGGGTGGCGCGGTAGCCGGCGTCGATCATTTCCTGGGCGCGGCCGAAGTCGGTGACCCCGAAACTGGCCAGGGGCGGCTGGATCAGCACGTCATTCTTGTGCAGGGTCGCCAGTTGTTCCTCGGAGTTGCGCCGGGTCATCAGGGTGATCGACTGGTTCAGCACATCGACCACGGTCGCCAACTGCTGGCGCGAGCGCAACGGGGTGCCGATGTCGACCACGATGGCGATGTCCACGCCCATGTCGCGGGCCACATCCAGCGGAATGTTGTCGGTCATGCCACCGTCCACCAGTAGCCGGCCATCCATTTCCACCGGAGCGAACACCGCCGGGATCGACATGCTGGCGCGGATCACCCGGGGCAGGTGGCCCTTGCGGAACACTACTTTCTCGCCGCTGGCGATGTCGGTGGCGACCGCGCGGAAGGGGATCGGCAGCTTGTCGAAGTCCCGGGTATCGCTGGCATGGGCCAGCATGCTTTCCAGCAGCAGCGCCAGGTTCTGGCCCTGGATGACCCCCAGCGGCAGGCCGAGGCTACCGTCGTCGCGGAAGCTGAGTTTCTGTTTTACCAGGAAGTCGCGGTCATCCTGCTTGCGACGAAACGGTATGTCTTCCCGGGGTGGCGCGTCGGACAGCGCCTGTTGCCAGTCGATGCTCAGGGCCAGTTTTTCCAGCTCGTCGATCTTGTAGCCCGAGGCGTACAGCCCGCCGATCACCGCGCCCATGCTGGTGCCGGCAATTGCATCGATCTTCACGCCTTGCTCCTCCAGGGCCTTGAGCACGCCGATATGCGCCAGGCCACGGGCGGCGCCGCCGGACAACACCAGGCCGATCTTCGGCCGTGGCGCTTCGGCGGCGTGCAGGAACACGGGGAGCAAACACAGGAGCAGGCAGGACAGCAAACGACGCATCATGGATCTCGGGGCGAGCGATAAAGGCGGCTATTATAACGACGCCCTTGAGCCCAGGAGTCGGCAGCACCATGTCAGAACGTAAACCCGAAGTGGTCATCACCTATTGCACCCAGTGCCAGTGGCTGCTGCGCGCCGCCTGGCTGGCCCAGGAACTGCTGAGCACCTTCAGCGACGACCTGGGCAAGGTGTCCCTGGAGCCGGCCACCGGCGGCACGTTCCGCATTACCTGCGACGGCGTACAGATCTGGGAACGCAAGGCCGATGGCGGTTTTCCCGAAGCCAAGGTACTCAAGCAGCGGGTGCGCGACCAGATCGATCCGCAGCGCGACCTCGGCCACAACGACCGCACTCAGTGAGACGCGACTTCTGCCACTGGCGCTTTTTTGCTTGAGCCGGACAGGCTGCTGGAGACCACGATGGCGAGGATGATCAAGACGCCACCGATCAGCATCCGTAGCGTCGGCGTCTCGTTGAACAGCAGCCAGGCCACGGTAATCCCGTAGACCGGCTCCAGGGCGAACACCACCGCCGCAGTGCGGGCCTTGATCACCGCGAGGCTGGCGACGAACAGGCTGTGGGCCAGGCCGGTGCAGAAGATGCCGAGCAAGCTGATCCACAACCAGTCGAGGGCCCGGACCTCGCTCAGCCCTGGGGCCGCCACCGGCAGCAAGCACAAGGCAACCACCACGTTCTGGCATAGTGCCGCCTGCACCGCCGGGATGCGCGCGGAACTGGCGCGATTGTTCAGTGACAGCAGGGCGAACAGCAGACCCGATCCCACGGCCCAGAGCAGCCCGCTGGTGGCTTCGCTGGCGAGGTCGAAGTCCGGCGTGACCAGCACCAGGCCGACGCTGACCAGGGCCACCAGGACGATCTCGTTGAGGCGGATCCGCTCACGAAAGATCAGCCCCTCGAGGATCACCGTGAAGGCCGGGAAGCTGGCGAAGCCCAGGGTGGCGATGGCCACGCCGGCGACTTTCACCGCGATGAAGAAACTCACCCAGTGCCCGGCCAGCAGCAGGCCGCTGAGCAACAGGCGCCACCAGTCCGTGGCCTGCAGCCGTTGCCAGCGGATGCTGCTGGCGCAGCGGGCGAAGAACGCCAGGGCGAGCACCGCGAACGCCGCGCGACCAAAGACGATGATGGCCGGCGAAGCGGCGGCGAGTTTGCCGAATACACCGGTGAGGCCGAACATCAATGCGCCGATATGCAGGGCGCCAAGGGCAGTACGCGGAGTCATTTCAATCCTTCAAAACGGTTGAGCGGAGCGGTGCCAGTCTAAAAGCCTGGGCAGGACCCGGTCTGTCGCGATCCTCGCGTTTTTTGTCGACAGTCTAGCGCTGGCCCATCGCGCGCCGCAGCTTGCCGGGGGAGACGCCGAACTCGCGCAGCACCGCGGCGGCGAAGGCGCTCTGGGAGCTGTAGCCGACGCGGCTGGCGATTTCGCCGATGGGCAGTGCCGAATCGCGCAACAGCCCGGCGGCCATGTGCAGGCGCCGGCTGCGGATGTAGTCCATCGGCGTCTGCCCGCATTCGGCGACAAACCGCGCATGCAGGCGAGCGCTGGACAGTCCGGCGATTTGCGCCAGGTCGGCCACTTGCAGCGGATGGGCGGCGTGTTTATCGATATGGGCATTCAAGGCGGCATAGGGCAGGCGTCGGCCGCCGACGCTGGCGGAGCTGGCCTGGTTGAGGCTGGCCAGTAACAGCACGGCGCCTTGCTGGGCAATCAGCGGGTCGTTGACCGGGCTGCCGGCGAGCCAGTTGACCAGCTGGCTCTGCGCCGTATCCAGGGGCAGGCGCCCAGGGTTGTCGAGCAGGCGGCGACTGGCATCGGCGTGATCGCCCAGCGACTGCAGCAGCCAATGTTCGTCGGGCACGTCGAGCACCAGGCAGCGACTGCCGTTGGGGCTGCCGCAGGCATGATGGGCGCCGGAAGGCACCACCACGAAGCTCTGCTGGACCACCTGACTGCCCTGGCCGTCGACCTCGAAGTCGAGCTGGCCCGACAGGCCGAACACCAGTTGCGCGTGTTCGTGGCTGTGGACGATCAGGTCGTGGCTGTATTGGCGTAGCGTGAGGATCGGTCTCATCGCAGTCTCCTTGGCAGAACGGCAGTCTACACCGGCGGCCCGGGCTTCAGCGTTGTCATCGGACTGCCGTATTTCTGTCACAGGCGATTAATCGCTGGGGCGCAAGCTCGCAGAAAATGCAGGAGCGTGCCCATGACCAGTGCCGAACTCGCCAGACCCAGCCGTAAACAACGCGTGCGCACCCTGTGGATTTCCGATGTGCATCTGGGCACCCGGGACTGCCAGGCGGAGTATCTGTCGCAGTTCCTCAAGGGCTATCACGCCGACCGGATCTACCTGGTCGGCGACATCATCGACGGCTGGAAGCTGCGCGGCGGCATGTACTGGCCCCAGGCACACACCAACGTCATCCGCCGCCTGCTGACCATGAGCAAGCGCGGCACCGAGGTGATCTATGTCACCGGCAACCACGACGAATTCCTGCGCCGTTATTCGAAGCTGATCCTGGGCAATATCCAGTTGGTGGACGAGGCGGTGCACGTCACCGCCGACGGCCGGCACCTGCTGGTGATCCATGGCGACCAGTTCGATGTCATCACCCGCTACCATCGCTGGTTGGCCTTTCTCGGCGACTCGGCCTACGAGTTCACCCTGACCCTCAATCGCTGGCTGAATCACTGGCGGGCGCGTTACGGCTACGGTTACTGGTCGTTGTCGGCCTACCTCAAGCACAAGGTCAAGACCGCGGTCAGCTTTATCAGCGACTTCGAGGAAGCCATCGCTCACGAATGCGTGAAGCGCGAGTTGCACGGCGTGGTGTGCGGGCACATTCACCATGCCGAGATCCGCAAGGTCGGCGAGGTGGACTACCTCAACTGCGGGGATTGGGTCGAGTCGTGCACCGCCCTGATCGAGCACTGGGACGGCACCATCGAACTGTATCGCCTGGCCGACGCCCAGGCGCGGGAGGCGCAGCGCAAGGCCGAACAGGCCAAGGTCGCGGAGCTGGCCTGAATAGTATCGCGAGCAAGCTCGCGATGGCCGCTCTGCTGTCCTCAGGCCGGTGCGTGTTCCTTTATGGCCGCCTTGTAGATCGAGTTTTTCGGCTGGGCGAACAGGCGTTCGAGCATGGGTTCGAAAAAGCTCAGGGGCAGGCTGTCGTAGCCTGGATCGAACGCCGCGGCGTCGTACTTGGCACAGAACTCGGCGGTCTGCAGATACAGCGGGTGGTCCTTGAATTGTTCGCGCAGGTGCCGGTCCATGCCCAGGTGATGGAAGAAGTAGTAGCCCTGGAAGATCCCGTGCTTCTCCACCATCCACAGGTTCTCGGGGCTGACGAAGGGCTTGAGGATCGCCGCGGCGATGTCCGGGTGATTGTAGGAACCCAGGGTGTCGCCGATGTCGTGGAGCAGGGCACAGACCACGTATTCCTCGTCGCGGCCGTCATGCCAGGCCCGGCTGGCGGTTTGCAGCGAGTGGGTCAGGCGGTCCACCGGGAAGCCGCCAAAATCGCCCTCGAGCAACTTCAGGTGCGCCACGATGCGCGCCGGCAACTGCTTGGCGTAGGCACTGAAATCCGCGGCGATGATCGCCCAGTCTTCCTGGGTGCCATCCTTCATGTGGGTGAAACGGGCGTGAGCGTTCATCGGCCATCCTCTTGTTGTTTTCTGCGCAACGATGGGAGTCTATGCCTTGGATCCAATCCTGCACTGGCTGTGCAGGACGGCTTGCTGTCCGGCCAGGCCTAGAACGGCACCTTGCCGGTCAGCATGTCGCGGTACATGACGAAATCGCCCAGAAGGCTGTAGAGCGGATGCTGGAAGGTGGCCGGGCGGTTCTTCTCGAAGAAGAAATGACCGACCCAGGCGAAGCTGTAGCCGGCCACCGGCAGGGCCAGCAGCAATAGCCAGGCGCCTTTGCCGATGGCGAAGGCGAGGATGAAGATCACCAGGGTCGTGCCCACGAAGTGCAGGCGGCGGCAGGTGCTGTTGCTGTGTTCGCTCAGGTAATACGGATAGAACTCGGCGAAGCTATTGAATTGCTTGATGTTATCCACGACTGCGATCTCTGTGGTTGTTGTTCTGCCAGCGGGACGCTCTGCGGGGAGCTTATTTGAGTCTAGAGTCATCAATGGCTGGGGCCAGTGACAATAGGCGCCACTTTAGTATCCTTGGGAAATCGGCCGTGGCATGCGGCTCATCATGTAAAAGAACCCACCATGAGCGAACGAACGACTTCTGCAAGCTGGGCGATGGGAATTGTCAAAGCTCTGGAGATGGACGGCCTGGATTGCCGTGCATTGTTCAAGCAGATCGGGCTCGACTATGCCGCGCTGGACGACCCGGACGCACGCTTCCCCCAGGACTCGATGACGCGTCTCTGGCAGCGTGCGGTGGAGCAGTCCGGCAACCCGGCGATCGGCCTGAACATGGGCAAGGTGGTGCGACCGGCCTCCTTCAACGTGGCCGGGTATGCCCTGATGTCCAGTCGTACCCTGGCCGAGGGTTTCCAGCGTTTGGTGCGCTATCAGCGGATCATCGCGGAAAGCGCTGATCTGAGTTTCCGACTTTTACCTGAAGGTTATGCGCTGATTCTGACGGTGCACGGCGATCATCTACCGCCGACCCGGCAAAGTGCCGAGGCTTCGCTGGCCTGTGCGCTGGCGCTGTGTGGCTGGCTGACCGGGCGTACGCTGCAGCCGCGCCAGGTCCTGATGCAGGGGGTAGTGCCGGTCGATCTGGAGCCCTACAAGCAGGCGTTTCATGCGCCGCTGGTGTTCAACGCGCCTTACGATGGATTGATTTTCGAGCGGGCCGATATGGAGGCGCCGTTGCCGACCGCCAATGAAGCCATGGCGCGGCTGCATGACCGCTTTGCCGGTGAGTACCTGGCGCGCTTCTCCGAAAGCCGGGTGACGCATAAGGCGCGCCAGGCGCTGTGCCGGTTGTTGCCCCAGGGCGAGCCGAAGCGCGAAGCCGTGGCCCAGACCTTGCACCTGTCCCAGCGCACCTTGCAACGGCGTCTGCAGGAGGAGGGCACCAGCTTCCAGACCCTGCTCGACGACACCCGGCGTGAACTGGCCGAGCAGTACCTGGCGCAGCCGAGCATGACCCTGCTGGAGATTGCTTATCTGTTGGGGTTTGCCGACCCGAGCAATTTTTTCCGCGCTTTCCGCCGCTGGTTCGATGCCACGCCCGGCGAATACCGGGCGCGATTGCAGGAGTCCGGGGCCGCTGTCAGTGACGCCAGAATGCCGGAATACACAGTACGAATACGGTGATGATCTCCAACCGCCCGAGCAGCATGCCCAGGGACAGAATCCACTTGGCGGCGTCCGGCAGGGTGGCGAAGTTGCCGGCCGGGCCGATGGTTTCGCCCAGGCCCGGGCCGACCCCCGACACCGTACTGGCCGCACCGGTCAGGGCGGTCATCCAGTCCACACCCAGCAGCGACAGCGCCAGGGCGATCACGCAGATGGTGATGGCGAAGAAGAACGAGAAGGTCAGGATCGAGCGGACGATTTCCTCGTCGAGACGGTGACCGTTGTACTTCTGCTTGATCACCGCGCGCGGGTGGATCAGCTGGTTCAAGTTGGCCTTGAGCAGGATATAGGCGACCTGGAAGCGGAAGATCTTGATCCCGCCGGCGGTCGAGCCGGAACAGCCGCCGACGAAGCCCAGGTAAAAGAACAGCATCAGCGAGAAGTTGCCCCACAGGCTGTAGTCGCCCAGGGCGAAACCGGTGGTGGTGACCACCGAGGTGACGTTCAGCGCAACGTGACGCAGGGCTTCCAGCCAATGCAGCTGGGTGGTCCACCAGTACCAGGTGCCGAGCACCAGCCAGGTCACCAGCAGCATCCCGAGCAGGCCCTGGACCTGCTGGTCCTTGATCAGCGCCCGGCGGTTGCCGCGCAGGGTGGCGACGTACAGGGTGAACGGCAGGCTGCCGAGGATCATCACCACCACCGCCACCCAGTGCACCGCCGGTTGCGGCCAGTGCGCCAGCGAGCTGTCGGACGTGGAGAAGCCGCCGGTGGAAATCGCCGACATCGCATGGTTGATCGCGTCGAACAGGCTCATCCCGGCCCACCAGAAGGCCAGGCTGCCGAGAATGGTGATGCCGACATACGCCGCCACGATCAGCCGCGCCACCATGTGCGAACGCGGCATGACCTTTTCCGAGCGGTCCGAGGATTCGGTCTGGAACAGGCGCATGCCACCGATGCGCAGCAGCGGTAGGATCGCCACTGCCATGCCGATGAAGCCAATGCCGCCGAGCCAGTGCAGCAGGGAGCGCCACATCAGGATGCCCGGCGACATGTTGTCCAGGCCGCTGAGCACGGTGGCGCCGGTGGCGGTGATGCCGGACATGCTTTCAAAGAACGAGTCGGTGTAGCTGATGTGCTGGGTCAGCAAAAACGGCAGGGCGGCGAAGATGCACACCACCACCCAGCTGGACACTGTCAGCAGGTACATGTCCCGCGGACGCAGGTGCACATGTTCCGGGCGCCCCGGTATCACCAGGGCCAGGCCGGCGACGAAGGTGATCATGCTGGCCCAGAGGAACGACGGCAGGTCGCCGGTGCGTTCGAACAGCACCAGCGTCGCCATCGGAATGACCATGGCGATGGCCAGGGTGATCAGGAAAATGCCGATGATGAAACCAATGATCCGTAGGGTCGGCAAAGCCATGAGGTCCGCTCGGGGCTGATAAGGAGGGCGCCATTCTACCTGCGGCGCAGAGCATGTAAACCGGCACCCGGAAGGCACTTCCCGGTAGAATGGCCGGACATTTTTTTCAGGAGGTGGCCGATGGAGGCTCTCGACGCATTGCTCAACCGTGTTTCCGTACCGCGTCTGGTGGACCCGGCGCCGACGGCGGCGCAACGCGAAGCGCTGTTCGCGGCGGCATTGCGCGCCCCGGATCATGGCCAGTTGCGGCCGTGGCGCTTTCTGACGGTGGAAGGCGCGGCCCGCGAACAGTTGGGCGAGCTGCTGGTGGAGGCGGTGCAATTGCAGGGGGGCGAAGTGACCCAGGCGGCCCTGGACAAGGCCCGTGCCATGCCATTGCGCGCGCCGTTGGTGGTGGTTGTGGTGGCTCGCCTGCAGGAACACGTCAAGGTGCCGAAGTCGGAGCAACGGCTGGCGGCCGGCTGTGCCGCCCACGGCATCCTGCTGGCGGCCTATGCCCAGGGTATCGGTGCGGTGTGGCGTACCGGCGAGCTGTCCTATTCGCCCCATGTCGCCAAGGGCCTTGGCCTGGGCGAAGGTGAAGAGATCATCGCCTTCCTGTACCTGGGCACGCCGCTGAACGAGCCACGGGTCGCGCCCAAGGTGGATACGGCGGAGTTCGTCAGCGCCTGGTCGGGCAAGGCCTGATCCTAGAGTCGCGGTGTAGCGGATAGCCAATCGCGGGCAAGCCTCGCTCCGACTTGCCCGCGATGCTTTTCAGGCCTGAGCGCTAACGCCTGGCACCAACGGCAACGCCAGGCTGGCGATAAAACCACCCTGCGGATGATTGTCCAGGGTCAGGCTGCCGCCATGGCGTTCCGCGGCGCGTCGGGCGATGGCCAGGCCCAGCCCGTGACCCGGCGCGGTCTGGCCCGGGGCGCGGTAGAAGGGTTCCCCCAGCTGGCGCAAATGTTCGGCCTCCACACCGGGGCCGTGATCGCGGACGCTGAGCACGATCCTGTCCCCCTGACGCAATGCCTGTACTTCGATCGGCTGTCCGGCCGGGTTGAAGCGCTGGGCATTGCGCAGCAGATTGTCCACCGCCCGCTCGATCATGGTCGGCCAGCCCTTGAGGCTGAGTTGCGATTCGGCCTGGATGTTCACCGGCTGTTCCGGGCAGGCCAGTTGGGCATCCTTCTGCAGGTTATCGAGCAGGGCGTTGAGGTCCACCTCTTCGGCGCTGGCGTTGTCGGCATCGACCCGGGCCAGCACCAGGATTTCGCTGATCAGCGCTTCCAGGCGATCGCACTCGCGGGTCAGGCGCGGCCACAGGCGCTCGCGCTCCTCGACCGTGGCCCGCTCGGCCAGCGCCAGGGCGATGCGCAGGCGCGCCAGCGGCGAGCGCAGCTCGTGGGAGACGTCGCGCAGCAGTTGGCGCTGGCTGCCGATCAGGCTTTGCAGGCGCGAGCCCATGCGGTTGAAGTCCTTGGCCAGCACGCCGAACTCGTCGCGGCGGGCGGCCAGGCGAGCCAGGCTGTTCTGTTGGTAGGTGGCCTGTCCCAGGTCATGCACCGCACCGCGTAAACGGCTGAGGGGGCGAGTGATGGACAGGGTCACCAGCAGGCTGAACAGGGTCAGCACCACCAGCGCGATGGTCAGGGCACTCAGCGGCCACAGCAGGCTGTCGCGGTGCCAGGCGTCCAGTTCCGGGTGGGGGATGCGGTAGATCAGCAGGTAGGTCTCGCCAGTTTTCGGGCTGGTGTATTCGGCGGTCAGGCGCCGCCAGGGCAGGCGCCGGTCATCGTTGTTCTGGCGGGCCTCCAAGGCGGCCGCGCGGCGCGGGAAGGTGCCGCGGACCACCGGGTCGCCGGCGTCGTTGAGCACTTGCACGTTGACGTGATACTGGTGCTTGCGCTGCTCCAGGATCTCCTGGGCGGCGTCTTCGCCTTGTTCTTCGTAGGTGCGCGTCCACTCTTCGGCCAGGGTATTGAGGCCCGGATGGCGACTGAGGATCCAGGCATCCTGGTTCAGCATGTGGCCAAGCAGAATCGACAGCCCTGCAACCAGGGTGATGGCCAGCCAGAAGCTGGCGAGGATGCGCCAGAACAATGAACGCACGGGAAGTCCTCAAACAAGGAAAGCCCAGTGGGGGCGCCACTGGGCTGTGGGATAAGCGCTAAAGTATTATTGCGCTTTTTGCGGCTGTTGCGCTTTCCAGGCCTTGAACTCGGCCCATTCGGCGCGGCGCTCGGCGTGTTTCTTCTGAATGGCGTCAAACTCTTTCTGTTGTTCCGGCTTGAGCAGGGCGCGGATGTCGGCTTCGGTTTTCTGGCGCTTGGCGGCGATCTCGTCCTTCATGGCTTTCTGGTCGGCCGGCGACAGTTTTTCCAGGTACTTCTGCACCAGCTGCTTGCGCTCGTGCATCTGCTCACCCATCAGCTTGCGGATCTGCTGGCGCTGCTCTTGGCTCAGGTCCAGCTGGCTGTAAGGGCCTTTGCCCCGCATGTGTTCGCTGTGGCGCGGGCCATCCATCGGCCCCATGGGGCCTGCGCCTTCCGGCATGGCCATGGCCACGGTCGGCAGGGCGGCGGCGAACATCAGAGCGATCAGGGTCTTGCGCATGGTGTATCTCCTTGTCTCATTCCCGGTCAGTTCCGGATGTGTGCAGATTACGCAGAGCAAGGTCAGCGGCGGTCAGCGAAGGGTAAAGCTTGGGTAAAGACGTTTTTTGGCGAAACTGACATAACCCCTGTAGCCGCTGCCGAGCCTGCGAGGCTGCGAACGACCGGTACGCTCGCGGGGATCTTGCGAATGCAGGACGGCGGCGCCCTATCGCAGCCTGCGGCAGCGGCTGCAGGACCAGGGATCTGTTCAGAGTCAGAGGCTGTAGTAGTAGCCGCGGCTGCGCAGGGCGACGATGCGCGGGCGGCCGTCGGGGTGCGGGCCGATCTTCTTGCGCAGGTTGCTGACGTGCATGTCAAGGCTGCGGTCGTACAGGGTCAGCTTGCGGCCCAGGGCGATCTGCGCCAGTTCCTGCTTGTCCAGCGGTTCGCCCGGTTGCTTGAGCAAGGCTTCCAGCAGGCGGCTTTCGGAAACGGTGAGGGTGATGTCCTGTTCGTCGATGCTGACCACGCCGCGCACCGGGCTGAAACACAGGTCGCCCAGCTCCATCTGGCTGGACACCGCGGTCGGGTGGCTGCGGCGCAGCACAGCGCGCAGGCGGGCGGTCAGTTCACGCGGGTCGCAGGGTTTGGCCAGGTAGTCGTCGGCGCCCAGCTCCAGACCGAGGATGCGGTCCAGGGGCTCGCCGCGGGCCGAGAGCATCAGCACCGGCAAGTCCGGGTGGTCGCTGCGCAGTTGCTTGAGCAGTTCCAGGCCACTGCCGTCGGGCAGCATCACGTCCAGCACCACCGCCGCCGGGGCGTGATCGGCCAGGGCGCGACGGGCGCTCAGGCCATCGTGGCAGGCCCGTACCTGAAAACCCTCCTGGCCCAGCCAGCTGGTCAGGAGCTCGCAGAGCTCCTGGTCATCGTCAATCAGTAACAGGTCGCTCATGAATCACTCAATTTAGCCATTGTCGACGCTTTCTATGTCCACCACTGGCGAAGATACCGCAGAGCAGGGCCAATAGCGCTACCCCGGCGCCGGTGACGAACCACTGTTGCTGATCGGTCAGCAGGCGCGGCACGGAACTGGCCTGGACTTCGCGCAGTTGCAGCTTGAGGCGCTGATTCTCCTGGCGCAGGCGGCTCAGCTGGGCGCTTTCGCGCTCGCTGTCGGCACCCTGCAATTGCCGGGTCAGCTCTTCACGCTGGCGCTCGCTGTCTTTGAGGCGCTGCTGCAATTCGTTGATCTGGCTGCCGGCACTCAGGGACAAAGGCGTCGAATGCCCCGGGTCCGTGGTTTCTTCGGCGGAGGCGCTCGCCCCGATCGTTAACATGACCAACAACAGGCACAACAGACCTTGGCGCATCGCAACTCCTGATTCCAATCGAGTGTTGGGCAGGTTGTCGGCAGTCAAACGAGAATAATGAGCGATTGAGAGCGCGATGAACCGATAAGGTTCACCGCGAGGGAGAGGATTTACGGCAGGACTTGCTTGAACGGCTTGACCACGACGCTGGCATAGACACCGGCGGCGACGTAAGGGTCGGCGTCGGCCCAGGCCTGGGCGGCGCTCAGCGAGTCGAATTCGGCGACGATCAGGCTGCCGGTGAAACCCGCGGCGCCAGGATCATTGCTGTCGACGGCAGGGTGTGGCCCGGCCAGTACCACGCGACCTTCGGCCTTGAGCTGCTGCAACCGCTCCAGATGCGCCGGGCGCGCGGCCAGGCGGTTTTCCAGGGAGTTGGCGACGTCTGTAGCAATGATTGCGTAAAGCATGTCAGTCCTCGGTTTTCGACGTGGTGGGTTCGGTGTCGTGAAGATGGCGCGACAGGTAGATGCCCTGGCCGACCAGGAACAGCACGGTCATGCCCAGGCTGCCGAAGACCTTGAAGTCGACCCAGATGCTCTGGAAGGTGAAGGCGACAAACAGGTTGGCGGCGCCGCAGAACAGGAAGAAGGCGATCCAGGCGATGTTCAGGCGGGTCCAGACCGGATCCGGCAGGCTCAGCGCGTGGCCCATGATGCGCTTGATCAGCAGGCGGTCGCCGATGAAATGGCTGCCGATAAAGGCCAGGGCGAACAGCCAGTTGACCACCGGTGCCTTCCACTTGAGGAAGGTCTCGCTGTGGAAGGCCAGGGTCAGGCTACCGAACACTAGGCAGGCGACCAGGGTCAGCCACTGGCTTTTCTCCAGCTTGCGCTGGGAGATGAACAGCGCGCCGTAGACCACCAGGGAACTGACGATCAACACCGCCGTGGCGCTGTAGATACCGCCTACGGTCAGTTGTTGACCGGCAATGTCGACGACTCGGGGATCGATTTTGTAGACGATGAAAAACAGGAACAGCGGGATGAAGTCGATGAATTGTTTCACAGTGGCAGCCAGAAGCAGGATGTGGCGGCATAATAACAAACATCCATGGTAGCGAAAGCGCCAGCTGACTTGAGGTTGAACAGTCCCGTGAATGTTGATTTGCACTGCCACAGCACGGCCTCCGATGGCGCCCTGGCGCCCGCGGCTCTGGTTGCGCGTGCGTTCGAGAAAGGCGTGCGAGTCCTGGCCCTGACCGATCATGACACCCTGGAAGGCCTCGACGAGGCGCGCCTGGCGGCCCATGAACTGGGCATGCAACTGGTCAATGGCGTCGAATTGTCCTGTACCTGGGGTGGGGCGACCATTCATGTGCTGGGCTACGGCTTCGACGTCAATGCGCCGTCATTGGTCGAAGCCATCGGCAAATTGCACGACGGTCGCTGGCTGCGGTCCGAAGAAATAAGCCGCAAGCTGGCGCTCAAAGGCATGCCGGGCGCCCTCGAAGGGGCCCGGGCGATCCAGCAGGAACTGGGCGACAGCGGCAATGCGCCGGCCCGGCCGCACTTCGCCGATTACCTGGTGCGCGCCGGTTTCGTGAAGGACCGCGCCGAAGCTTTTCGCAAATGGCTGGGGGCCGGCAAGCTGGGCGACGTCAAGCAGCACTGGCCGACCCTCGAGGAAACCGTCGAGACGTTGCGCGCGGCGGGGGCCTGGGTCAGCCTGGCGCATCCCTGGCATTACGATTTCACCCGCAGCAAACGTCGCCGCCTGATTGCCGACTATATTCAAGCAGGTGGCCACGCGATCGAGGTGGTCAATGGCCATCAACCCGCCGAGCAGGTGGGCAGCCTGGCCATCCTTGCTCGGGAGTTCGGTCTGCTGGTGAGCGCCGGCAGTGATTTTCATGGCCCTGGAGGCTGGTCCGAGATAGGCGAGTATCGCCCGGTTCCGGAGGATCTGCCGCCGCTCTGGTGTCGGTTCAAACATGACCCAATTATTGCCGCCGTCTGAACAGGTAGAGAATGTGAGTCAATTTTTCCAGATTCATCCGGAAAACCCGCAACCGCGCCTGATCAAACAGGCTGTCGAAATCATCCGCTCAGGGGGCGTGGTGATTTACCCGACCGACTCGTCCTACGCCATTGGCTGCCAGATCGGCGACAAGAGTGCGGTCGAGCGCGTGCGGCGCCTGCGGCAACTGGATGACAAACACAACTTCGCGCTGATCTGCAGCGACCTGTCGCAGTTGGGCCTGTTCGCCAAGATCGATACCGGCACCTTTCGCCTGCTCAAGGCGCATCTGCCTGGGCCTTATACCTTCATCCTCAACGCCACCCGCGAAGTGCCGCGGCTGTTGCTGCACCCGAAGAAACGCACCATCGGCCTGCGGGTGCCGAGCCATCCGATCGCCCTGGCGCTGCTGGCCGAACTCGGCGAGCCGCTGATGAGTGTCAGCCTGATCATGCCCGGCGAAACCGAGCCGATGAACGACCCTTATGAAATGCGCCAACTGCTCGAGCATCAGGTCGACCTGATCATCGATGGCGGTTTTGGCGGCATCATGGCCTCCACCGTGATCAACCTGGCCGATGGCGAGCCGGAAGTGATCCGTATCGGCTGCGGCGACCCGGCTCCCTTCATGGTCGAGGCCTGAATGTCCGCAGTGGAACACGTCGACGACCAGGCCGGAGCGCAGCAGGAGCTGCCCTTTGCGATGGTCTATGGCCAGGCGGTCATGGAAATGCCGCTGGACCTGTACATCCCGCCGGACGCCCTGGAAGTCTTTCTCGAAGCCTTCGAAGGCCCGCTCGACCTGCTGCTGTATCTGATCCGCAAACAGAACATCGACATCCTCGACATCCCGGTGGCGGAAATAACCCGCCAGTACATGGGCTATGTCGAGTTGATGCAGTCGGTGCGCCTGGAGCTGGCCGCCGAATACCTGGTGATGGCGGCCATGCTCGCCGAGATCAAGTCGCGCATGTTGTTGCCGCGCTCGGCCGAGGTGGAAGAGGAAGAGGAAGACCCGCGCGCCGAACTGATCCGTCGCCTGCAGGAGTATGAGCGCTTCAAGGCCGCCGCCGAAGGCATCGACGGCCTGAGCCGGGTCGGCCGCGACGTCATAGTGCCCAAGCTCGACGCCCCGGAAGCCCGGGCGCGCAAGTTGTTGCCGGATGTCGCCCTGGAAGAGGTGCTGATGTCCATGGCCGAGGTGTTGCGCCGTGGCGACATGTTTGAAAGCCATCAGGTCAGTCGCGAGGCGCTGTCCACCCGCGAGCGCATGAGCGAGGTGCTGGAGCGGCTCAAGGGCGGTGGTTTTGTGCCCTTTGTCGAGCTGTTCACCGCGGAAGAAGGACGCCTGGGGGTGGTGGTGACCTTCATGGCGATCCTCGAGCTGGTCAAGGAATCCCTGGTCGAGCTGGTACAGAATGAGCCCTTCACGGCTATCCATGTGCGGGCGCGAGCCGAATAACGAGCTGAAACAATGAATCTGAATGAACCCCGCGAGCTGGCGCCACTGCTTGAAGCCTTTCTGTTGGCCTCGGGAAAACCGCAATCCATGGAGCGCCTGTTCGAGCTTTTCGAGGAAGGCGAGCGGCCGGACCCCGCGGTCTTCAAGAAGGCCCTGACCATTCTGGGCAAGTCCTGCGAGGGGCGGGCCTTCGAACTCAAGGAAGTGGCCTCCGGTTATCGCCTGCAGGTGCGGGAAAAGTTCGCGCCCTGGGTCGGCCGGCTGTGGGAAGAACGGCCCCAGCGTTACTCCCGGGCGATGCTGGAAACCCTGGCGCTGATCGCCTACCGCCAGCCGATCACCCGTGGTGAGATCGAGGATGTGCGGGGCGTGGCGGTCAACAGCCAGATCGTCAAGACCTTGCTGGAGCGCGAGTGGATTCGGGTGGTCGGCTACCGTGATGTGCCGGGCAAGCCGGCGATGTTCGCCACCACCAAGGCATTTCTCGATCACTTCAACCTGAAGAACCTCGACGACCTGCCGCCGCTGGCCGAGCTGCGCGAGATCGAGACCGAGCCGGTCCTCGACTTCGACGACGTACCGGTGCCCGCCAGCCTGCAAGCCCTGGCCGACGCCAGCACCGAACCGGAAGAGCCGAAGGAAGAGACCAGTTTCCACACCTTGCTGCTGGAGCTGGACTCGATGGAGGAGGGGATCAAGACCGACTTCGACGATCTGCATCGCGATGGCGCGGTCGAGTCGTCCGGGGACGATGTTATTGCCGGCGCCGAGGTGGACGCCGAGATCAGGGCCGAAGCGCACACTCGTGCCGAAGCCGAAGCCGAAGCCGAAGCCGAAGCCGAAGTACAAGTCGAGCACGATACCGAACTCGAAGCGGACGCCGACGACGAACAGGAAGTCGATGACGATGTGCTCGGCGTCGCCGAAGCCCGCGCCAAGCTGCTGGCCGCCGTGGCGGCTCTGGAACCGCCGGCTCCGGAACTGAGCGACGAAGAGGCCGAAGCCCTGGCGCTGGCCGAGGCCATCGAGAACGAAAGACGCCTGCAGGAAGACGATTGAGCCAGGCCTCTAGGCCTCTGTAGGAGCGAGGCTTGCCCGCGATCGGCAACGCCAGAATATGCCTGGCACACCGCATCAGCCTTTATCGCGGGCAATCCGGATCGCCGCCCGCTCGCTCCTACAGGCCAGGCGCCCACTGTCGGGCTGCCACCGGCCAGCGGAAAAATCGGTAGGCCACCACTTATCGGCTAGTCTCTGATGCGCAACCGACGCCATGAGCGTATGATTCGCGACCCTTTGGCGATCCCTTCGCCACAAGACCTGTTTTTATTACCGTTCAGGCCGCTCAAGCCTGAATCGACACACCGGGAGGTGCCCAGATGAGTGAAGATCAGCAAGACCAACAGGAAATCGGCCCAGCAGGCGAAAAGCTGCAGAAAGTCCTCGCCCGTATCGGCGTCGGCTCGCGCCGTGACGTGGAGTCCTGGATCAGCCAGGGCCGGATCAAGGTCAATGGCAAAGAGGCCACCCTTGGCCTGCGCGTCGACCTGCATGACGCCATCTCCATCGATGGCAAGGTGATCAAGCGCGAAGAGGCGTCCGAATCGGTCCGCCGCGTGATCATGTACAACAAGCCCGACGGCGAGATCTGCACCCGTGACGACCCGGAAGGCCGTCCGACCGTGTTCGACAAGCTGCCGCGTCCGCGAGAAGGCCGCTGGATCAATATCGGTCGCCTCGACATCAACACCACCGGCCTGCTGATGTTCACCACCGACGGTGAGCTGGCCAACCGCCTGATGCACCCGTCCTATGAAATGGACCGTGAGTACGCGGTACGTGTGCGTGGCGAAGTCGACGACGAGATGATCGAGCGCCTGAAAGCCGGCGTGATGCTCGAAGACGGCCCGGCCAAGTTCACCGACATCCAGCAGGCGCCCGGTGGTGAAGGTTTCAACCACTGGTACCACTGCGTGGTGATGGAAGGCCGCAACCGTGAAGTACGTCGCCTGTGGGAATCCCAGGGCCTGGTGGTCAGTCGCCTGAAGCGCGTGCGTTTCGGTCCGGTGTTTCTCAACTCCGACCTGCCGATGGGCCGCTGGCGCGAAATGAGCCAGTACGAAGTGGACGTCCTCAGCGCCGAGGTTGGCCTGACGCCGGTGGCGATGCCGCAGCTCAACGCCAAGAGCAAGGACAAGCTGGAACGCATGCAGCGCAAATCCTCGCGCCCGGTGGGCAAGAGCGAGCGCGTGCGGACTCTGCGTCCGGCCCATGGCGCGCCTGCTGCCGGTGCCCCGCGCCCGTCGCGCGAGCCGCAGATCGAAGGCGAGCGTCCAGGCCGCAAGCCCGCGCCACGCCAGGATGGCGAGCGCGCTCCACGGGCGCCGCGTCCGGCTGCCGGTCGGGGTGAATCGGGTCGTGGTACGCCAGTGGCGGATCGTCCGAGCGACACCAAGCGCCCGGCCAAGCCAGCGCCGAAGTCCAAGCGTCCGGGCATCGTCCTGGTCGACAAGGACGCACCGTCGGGCAAGCGCCGTGGCGCCCCGGCCGGTTCCGGCCAGCGCCCGGGGTTCGGTCGCCGCAAGCCCGAGTGAGGCAGCCTTGAGCTGCAAGCTGTAAGCGACCAGAAAAAACGCCAACCTCAGGGTTGGCGTTTTTTTTGCCTCTATGTAGCCGCTGGCGAAGCCTGCGATCGGGCTGGACGGCATTCCGACGTAGCGGCCGTAAAAGCCGTCAACAGAGGTCTGGCGGGCTATTCGCGTTCCGGCATCTTGCGACTGCTACGCAGCCGATCGCAGGCTGCGCCAGCGGCTACCAGCTCAGAACACGAACCTGCCATCGAACACCGGCTTGTCGTCCAGCGCCAGCACCCCGCTGGCAAAGATCAGGTCCAGGTGATGGCTGCCCTTGGCGCCACCGCCCAGCCCCAGGTGCAGGCCGCAATGGCGCTCCTCGAAACCCGAGTTGCGCGCGTAGAGGTCTTTCACTCCTTCGTTGGTGCCGATGCCCAGTTCCTCGATGCGCCGGTTGGATGGGTTGGCATCCAGGTATTTGTTGAAGTCCTCCGCCAGCCCCGGCACGTCGGTGGCGATGCGGCTGATGGTGGAGTTCTCGATCCACAGTTCCAGCGGCGATTGCAGCACGCCGTACTTGCGCGCGAAGGGGATGGTGCCGAGGAAGGTGCCGACGAATTTCACCCGGCCATTGATGGCCTCGCTGTGGCTGGCGATTTCTCCGGGCGCCAGGTCATAGTTGCCCACGCCGTTGATGTTGGTCCACTTCTTGATGCTGTCCAGCGGCGCTTCGAAGTACGAGCCGTGGTCGTCGCGAAAGCTCAGGGTGGTGGCCTCGGACATATGCTGGATCAGGGTCGCGTTGAGCTCGGCGATGCGTTGCGGCTCGACGCTGAAGGTGTCGTAGAAGTAGTCGCCGTAGTCCTTGAACAGCAGCGACTTCTTCCAGTTCTCGGCCATCACGCCCTGCAGCGCCTGGATGAACTCCGGGCCTTGCGGGCGGGGCGGCGAGAGGGTGGAGGAGTCGTAGAAGAAGATATACAGATCGCAGTCGGCGATGGCCTGGGCCAGCGCCGAGGTGGGTTCGAGGTCGAGGCGCAGGGCTGTGAAACTGAAGGGCTCACCGGCCTGCTCGATGATGGCGGCGCTGGTGGCGGCATATTCGGCGGTGTGGCCGATCAGGACCCTGGCGCTCTGGCGCTCGGCCAGGGCCGGGTGGTGTTCGAGGTAGTAAAGGAAATGCCGGATGGCAGCGGTGTTGTCCATGGATCCTCCCTGACAGACAGCGGATGGAGGCAGGGGCGACCGCCGGGCCGCTCCTGCCTGAAGGCCCTTTTTACAAAGGCCACATCGCCGTGCCGAACGGTACTACCGCGTCGGCCTGCATCATTTCCACCGCGGCCTCGTGGGTCGCTGCTTCAAACCAATCGTCCAGTTGCAGTTCAGTGTCCAAGTCTTTTTCCAGTGCTTGCATCGTGAATCTCCTAGATGACTTTTTCGGATAAAAGCAGTTTCGGATAAGCAGTCGGTGAGACGGCTCGGGCGTTCTACGGGGAGTGCTTGAAAGCCCCAACTGCTCAACGTGGCCGCTCGGCTTGCCGGGGGTGTGGTCCGGCAAGTGGCTGGAAACCTAGTCCAGGGTTTTTTGAAATGCAAAAAAATAATTGAATTATTTTTATTGAACTTTTTGTTCTGTTTTTGTGCTGGAAAATTATCAAGAAAAAACAAAAAGCTGAGCGAGCAGACAGATAAAAAAACGCTGGCCGTCAATTTGCAGTCGCCGATGTCGCTGATCTGAAGTGGAAAAAATACGTTCCGCCTTGTAAAGAAATGCTTACGAAAAACCCGATATCGATTCATCGAATCGACCCTTGCTCGGCGCTGTAAGAAAAACCTTCCGTTGTTGCCTCGATACAGCCCGCCGCCGGGCTCCAAGCTGCTTGTTCCGCGGCCTCAAGGCAGGTGTGATGCAGCCCATGCCTGTGTGCAGGTGCATAACAAGAAGGAGGCGCAATGAACGCCGTGGCTCACCTCAACCGATTCCCTCCGAAGGGCGATTGCTGTCGTACCTTCGTCGACGACCCCGACAGGTCTGTCCCGAACCTTGCCGCCGATGCCGAGCATCGAGCTGGCCCCGTGCGATTCCGGCACCCGACGCGCTGATAAGCCGCGTCTGGCGGCAGGGAGTCAGGGGTGTACAATGCGCGGCGTTTTAACTGTGACCCAACTGCGTATCCGCGCATTTTGCGCCCCAACGACTGGTTTCGACGCGTGACGAGCCCTGGCTCGAATGCTCGAGACACGCTCCCAAGGCCAATAATCTCAAGGCTATCCGCCTTGTTCACTCCGCCGCGTCACAAGCGTGGTGGGTTCGATTTCGTCACAGATAAAAACAAACAGGTGACGCATGACCGTTAAACAAACGCTGAACTCCTGGTGCCTGCGCTGGGGTTTGATCCGCGCTGCTTAAGCCTGCTGTCGGCTGCAACGTCTATCGAACATCATCAAACCTTGCGTGAGACCCTTTTCATGAGTGGACAAAACTCGCATTCAGGCGAGCTGAAGCGCGGCCTGAAAAATCGCCATATTCAACTGATCGCCCTGGGCGGCGCGATCGGTACCGGATTGTTCCTGGGCTCCGCCGGCGTGCTCAAGTCGGCCGGGCCGTCGATGATCCTCGGCTACGCCATCTGCGGCTTCATCGCTTTCATGATCATGCGCCAGCTCGGCGAGATGATCGTCGAAGAACCGGTGGCCGGTTCCTTCAGCCATTTCGCGCACAAGTACTGGGGCGGTTTCGCCGGTTTCCTGTCGGGCTGGAACTGCTGGATTCTGTACATCCTGGTGGGTATGTCGGAGCTGACCGCGGTCGGCAAGTACGTGCACTACTGGTGGCCGGACGTGCCGACCTGGGCCTCGGCCGCGGCGTTCTTCGTGCTGATCAACCTGATCAACCTGGCCAACGTCAAAGTCTTCGGTGAAGCCGAGTTCTGGTTCGCGATCATCAAGGTGGTGGCCATCGTCGGCATGATCGCACTGGGCAGCTACCTGCTGGTCAGCGGTCACGGCGGCCCGCAGGCTTCGGTGAGCAACCTGTGGGAGCACGGCGGGTTCTTCCCCAATGGCGTCAGCGGCCTGGTGATGGCCATGGCGATCATCATGTTCTCCTTCGGCGGCCTGGAGATGCTCGGGTTTACCGCGGCCGAGGCCGACAAGCCGAAGACCGTGATTCCCAAGGCCATCAACCAGGTGATCTACCGCATCCTGATTTTCTACATTGGTGCCCTGGTCGTGCTGTTGTCCCTGACCCCATGGAACAGCCTGCTGGAGACCCTGAATGCCTCCGGCGATGCCTACAGCGGCAGCCCGTTCGTCCAGGTGTTCTCGATGCTGGGCAGCGATACCGCGGCGCACATCCTCAACTTCGTGGTCCTGACCGCGGCCTTGTCGGTGTACAACAGCGGCACCTACTGCAACAGTCGCATGCTGCTGGGCATGGCCGAGCAGGGCGACGCGCCGAAAGTCCTGGCGAAGATCGACAAGCGCGGCGTGCCGGTGATGTCGATCCTGGCCTCGGCGGTGGTGACCTTCGTTGCCGTGGTGCTCAACTACCTGATCCCACAGCACGCCCTGGAGCTGCTGATGTCGCTGGTGGTCGCGACCCTGGTGATCAACTGGGCGATGATCAGCTACTCGCACTTCAAGTTCCGTCAGCACATGAACCGCACGAAACAATCGCCGCTGTTCAAGGCGCTGTGGTACCCCTACGGCAACTACGTCTGCCTGGCGTTCGTGGTGTTCATCCTCGGCATCATGCTGATGATCCCGGGCATCCAGATCTCGGTGTACGCGATTCCGGTCTGGGTCGCTTTCATGTGGGTCTGCTACGGCATCAAGAACAAGCGCAGCGCGCAGCACAGCCTGCAGGCGGCCAACGCTTCGCTGAAGTGAGGCTCGCGCGGTAACGGAAAACCCGGCTTTGGCCGGGTTTTTTGTGGGCGCTGCAAATCCGCAGACGCGGTATCCTGAACGCCCTGAAAGCGGATGCCTTTTCCATGCTGGTGATTTCCAACAACGTGCATCTGCCGGATGCCGAGATCGAGTTGACCGCCATTCGCGCGCAAGGCGCGGGTGGGCAGAACGTCAACAAGGTCTCCAGCGCGGTGCACCTGCGCTTCGACATTCCGGCCTCGTCGCTGCCGCCGTTCTACAAGGAGCGGTTGCTGGCGCTGCGCGACAGTCGCATTACCAGCGACGGGGTGATCGTCATCAAGGCCCAGCAATACCGGACCCAGGAACAGAACCGCGCCGATGCCCTGGAGCGTCTGGTGGAGCTGATCCTCGGTGCCATCAAGGTGGAGAAGAAGCGCCGGCCGACCAAGCCGACCCTGGGCTCGAAGACCCGGCGCCTGGAGTCCAAGAGCAAGCGCGGCAACATCAAGGCCGGCCGCGGCAAGGTCGACTACTAACGCTCGCCGCGCTCCTCGCGATACTTCGGCGCCTGGCGGTACAGGTAGAGGCTCAGCAGCAAACCGCTGCAGGCGGCGAGGGCGGCGAACAGGAAGATCGAGGCAAAACCGAAACCGGCGGCGATCGCCCCGGCCAGCGGTCCGGTGATTCCCAGCGACAGGTCGATGAACAGCGAATAGGCACCCACCGCCGCGCCACGGCTGGAGGCGGGAACCAGGTTGACCGCTTCCACCCCCAGCGCCGGGAATACCAGGGAGAAGCCGAAGCCGCTCAACGCCGCGCCGGCCAGCGCCCAATGGGCATCCGGCGTCAGCCACAACAGCAACAGGCCCAGGGTTTCCACCGACAGGCAGGCGATTGCCACGCGAAAGCCGCCGAGGCGGTTGATCAGGTTGCCGAACAGCAGGCGCGCGCCGATAAAGCTGGCGCCGAACAGGCTCAGGCACAGCACCGCGTTGGACCAGTTCTGGGTGGCGTAATACAGGGTGATAAAGGTGGCGATGGTGCCAAAGCCGATCGAGCCCAGGGCCAGGCCGCAGCCGTGGGGGAATACCCGGCCCAGGACATGGATAAATGGCAGGCGCTCGCCGGCGACGATCGGCGCCGCCAGTTTCGGCCAGGCCAGCGCCAGGCCGAGGAGCGCCAGGAGGATGATGCTCACGCCCATGCTCCACAGCCCCAGGCGATCCACCAGCAACACCCCCAGCGGCGCGCCGACGGCCAGCGCGCCATAGCTGGCGATGCCGTTCCAGGAAATCACCTTGGCGGTGTTCTGCGCGCCGACGCGGCCGATGCCCCAGCCGATGGAGCCCGAGCCCACCAGGCTCTCGGCGCTGCCCAGCACCAGGCGCCCGACCAGCAGGCTGGCCAGGCTCAGCACCGGCAAGCTGTGCAGCCATGCCGACAACAGCATGAACACCCCGCTCAGGCCGCAGCCGGCCAGGCCGTACATCACCGCGCGCTTGCTGCCCAGGTTGTCGATGATCTTCCCGGCATAGGGGCGGCTGAGCAGGGTGGCCAGGTATTGCACGCTGATCACCAGCCCGGCGATCACCGCGCCAAAGCCCAGTTCGCTGTGCACGTAGCCCGGCAGCACGGCCAGGGGGATGCCGATGTTCAGGTAGCCGATAAAGGTGAAAAGGACGATGGAGACGACTTGCAGCGTGACCGCCAAGGGGCGCTGGGTATCTGGCATGGGAAAGGTCCACGGACGCGGCAGAGATAGATAGGCTGCTTATGATACCGAGGGTTGAAACGATTCAGGTGGAGAAATCGATGCCCATCCGCACTTTTTTGCGCGCGGCAGGCTCAGGCTTTTACAGGGGCCAGCAATTGCGTGGTGACCAGGGCGGCCAGGGCGTTTTCCTGGGTACCGAAGCGCGCCAGCAGGGCGGCCTGTTTTTCCGGCGTCAGGCGGTTCCAGATCTCGATCATCTTTTCGGCGGTGCCGATCAAAACGCTGGCTTGGGTTTCGCTGAAGGCGTCGGTCATGGAGGCGGTTCTCGAAAGCGGATTTCAGGCGGTGTGGAAAGCGCATCAAAGAGCGCTTTCCACACTGTCTGGGTGTTGCGGTCAGTCTTCGCTGTCGGCCTTGTGACCGGGAGCGGCTTCTTTCGGCTCGGGCTGTTGGGCACCGGCTTGTTGCGGGGTTGTCTGCTCAGTTTCGTGCAGGCTTGGGAAGGGGAGATTAGGAATCTCGTGCATGTTCGTTGCTCCTCGCAAGGTCTGTTTTTTAAATCGCTGGGTAGATCCGCGCTTTTAAAAAGCCTGGGCAGGATACAGCACTGGAAATGACAAAAAGATTTTTATCACGGCTTTTAGGATGAAAGGAGTTTCATCGGATGGGGGATCGTTGAAGAGCATCGCGAGCAAGCTTGCTCCTACAGGCAGGTGCTTTTGTAGGAGCGAGCTTGCTCGCGATCAGGGTGTCACTTGCAGACTTCGGCGATGGCTTCGGCCAGCAGGTCCAGGCGGGTGGCGTCGATGCCGGCGACGTTGGCCCGGCCGGAGCTGACCATGTACACGCTGTGCTGATCGCGCAGTTTGCCGACCTGCTCCGGCGTCAGGCCGGTGTAGGAGAACATCCCGCGTTGCACGCCGATATGGGCGAAGCGCTCGGCCAGGCCGAAGGGTTGCAGCGCCTCCACCAGGCCTGAACGCAACTGGGCGATGCGCAGGCGCATGGCTTCCACTTCGTCGGCCCAGAGGCTTTTCAGCTCCGGGTCGCCGAGGATGGTGGCGACCACCGCGGCGCCGTGATCCGGCGGGGTGGACCACAGGTTGCGAGCGATGTGGGCCAGCTGGCTGCGTACGTCCAGCAGCTTTTCCGCGTCCCGGGTGCAGACGATCAGCGCGCCGGTGCGGTCGCGGTACAGGCCGAAGTTCTTCGAGCAGGAACTGGTGATCAGCAGCTCGGGCAGTTCGGCCGCGAACAGCCGTACCGCCCAGGCATCCTGCTCCAGGCCGTCGCCGAAGCCCTGGTAGGCGAAGTCGATCAGCGGCAGCAGGTTGCGGCTGCGCACCACGTCCAGCACCCGATGCCAGTCGTCGTGGCTCAGGTCGAAACCGGTGGGGTTGTGGCAGCAAGCGTGCAGCAGTACCACGTCGCCCTTGGGCACCTGGTTCAGGGTCGCCAGCATGGCCTCGACGTCGAGGCGGTTGTCGCTGCCGACGTAAGGGTAGTGGCTGACCTGGATGCCGGCGGCGGCAAAGATGGTTTCGTGGATCGGCCAGGTCGGATTGCTCAACCACACGCCACGGCCCGCCAGGCAGTGGGCGATGAAGTCGGCGCTCAGGCGCAGCGCGCCGGTGCCGCCCGGGGTCTGGGTGGCGCCGGCGCGGCGTTCGGCGATCAGTTGCGAATCGGCGCCCAGCACCAGTTCATTGATCACCTTGCCAAAGGCCGCGTCGCCGTGGCCGCCGATGTAGATCTTGGTGGTCTGCCGGTCGACCAGGCGCTGCTCGGCCAGCTTGACCGACCGAGGGATCGGCGTCAGGCCCTGGGAATCCTTGTAGACACCGACGCCGAGGTCGAACTTGCGTGGGTTGCTGTCCGACGCATAGGCCTCCATCAGGCCAAGAATCGGGTCGCCGGGTACTCGGCCTATGGCGTCGAAATGCATTACTTGCGTCCTTCTGCGGTCTTGGCCACTTCGTCGGTGCGAGCGGCCATGATGAAGTCGTTGCGGTGCAGGCCCTTGATGGAGTGGCTCCACCAGGTCACGGTGACCTTGCCCCATTCGGTGAGCAGGCCAGGATGATGACCTTCTGCCTCGGAAATTTCACCCATTGCGTTGGTAAAGGCCAGGGCGAACTTGAAGTTTTTGAACAGGAAGACTTTTTCCAGTTGCATGACGCCATCACGCACTTCGATGTTCCAGTCGGGGATCTGCTTGATCAGTACCGGCAGCTCTTCGTCGCTGACTTGTGGGGCATCGGCGCGGCAGGCTTCGCAATGGGCTTGGTTGAGAGCGGTCATGGTGGGTTCCTGAAATCGGTTCTTGTTGGAAATTACGGGTTTTATGAGCGCCGCGCGAGGGCAGGGCGCTCAGGCCGCCTTGGGTTTGGGCGGAAACTTGGGGGCGTGCAGGCCCATCTGCATGCCCTGGTGCACCAGGGCCATGATGTCTTCATGGGCCAGGTCGAACAGGCGCTTGAGGTTGGGCAGCACAAAGTAGATGGGTTGCAGGATGTCGATGCGGTACGGGGTGCGCATCGCTTCCAGCGGGTCGAAGGCCTGGTGCTCGGGCACGTCCGACAGGCAGTAGACGGTTTCCTTCGGCGAGGAGAGGATGCCGCCGCCGTAGATGCGCTGGCCTTGCGGGGTGTCCAGCAGGCCGAATTCGATGGTCATCCAGTACAGGCGCGCCAGGTACACCCGTTCTTCCTTGGTGGCCTGCAGGCCGAGCTTGCCGTAGGTGTGGGTGAATTCGGCGAACCAGGGGTTGGTCAGCAGTGGGCAGTGGCCAAAGATCTCGTGGAAGATGTCCGGCTCTTGCAGGTAGTCCAGTTCTTCGCGGGTACGAATAAAGGTCGCGACCGGAAACTGTTTGCTGGCGAGCAATTCGAAGAAGGTCTGGAAGGGAATCAGCGCCGGCACCCGGGCGACCTGCCAGCCGGTGGTTGCGCCCAGCACCTTGTTGATTTCGCCCAGCTGCGGGATGCGGTCGTGGGGCAGGCCGAGTTTCTCGATGCCGTCCAGGTATTCCTGGCACGCGCGACCCTCGATCACTTTCAACTGACGGGTGATCAGGGTGTTCCACACCGCGTGTTCTTCATCGGGGTAGTGGATAAAACCTTGCGCGTCGGGCTCGCGGGCCACGTACTGCGTCTGCTTCATGCTGCTCTCCTGTCAGGGGCTGCTTCTTGTTATCAGTTGACGCTAGAGATAACCCAAGGTTGCAGCCCATGCAGCAGGTTGACGTGAACGTAATGGGCGGATCAGGGCTGATTTCGTAAAGTTTTCGTTACGAAAGCGTCGCGGGTCCGCTATTACTGAGAATAGTCGATTTGAAAAGGCCGACGACTGTCACATAATCTTGACGATTATCTGCGTCACACCGCAGAAAGTTCCTGTCGGACGGTGCCAAAAACGCCGCTTTCTGGCATTCATGCCCTCCATTACCTGTCTCGGGCCTTCCTTCTATGCGTATCAAAGTCCACTGCCAGAATCGCATCGGCATCCTGCGCGACATTCTCAACCTGCTGGTGGAGTACGGCATCAACGTGGCCCGGGGCGAGGTGGGCGGCGAGCATGGCAATGCCATCTACCTGCATTGTCCGAACCTGATCAATCTACAGTTCCAGGCATTGCGGCCGAAGTTCGAGTCGATCGCCGGGGTGTTCGGGGTCAAGCGGGTCGGGCTGATGCCCAGCGAGCGGCGGCACATGGAGCTCAATGCCTTGCTTGGGGCCCTGGAGTTTCCGGTGTTGTCCATCGACATGGGCGGTTCCATCGTCGCCGCCAACCGCGCGGCGGCGCAGCTGTTGGGCGTGCGGGTGGACGAGGTGCCGGGGATTCCGCTGTCGCGCTATGCCGAGGATTTCGACCTGCCGGAACTGGTGCGGGCCAACAAGTCGCGGATCAACGGCCTGCGGGTCAAGGTCAAGGGTGACGTGTTTCTGGCGGACATCGCGCCGCTGCAATCGGAGCACGACGACAGCGAGGCCATGGCCGGCGCGGTGCTGACACTGCACCGCGCGGACCGGGTCGGCGAGCGCATCTATAACGTGCGCAAGCAGGAGCTGCGTGGCTTCGACAGCATCTTCCAGAGCTCGAAAGTCATGGCCGCGGTGGTCCGTGAAGCGCGGCGTATGGCACCGCTGGACGCGCCGCTGCTGATCGAGGGTGAGACTGGCACCGGCAAGGAACTGCTGGCGCGCGCCTGCCACCTGGCCAGCCCGCGCGGGCAATCGCCGCTGATGGCGCTCAACTGCGCTGGCCTGCCGGAATCCATGGCCGAGACCGAGCTGTTCGGCTACGGGCCGGGGGCCTTCGAAGGTGCGCGGGCCGAAGGCAAGCTCGGGCTGCTGGAACTGACCGCCGGCGGCACGCTGTTTCTCGATGGGGTGGGCGAGATGAGCCCGCGCTTGCAGGTCAAGCTCCTGCGTTTTCTGCAGGACGGCTGCTTCCGTCGGGTCGGTAGCGACGAAGAGGTGTACCTGGACGTGCGGGTGATCTGTGCGACCCAGGTCGATTTGTCCGAGCTGTGCGCCCGCGGCGAGTTCCGCCAGGACCTGTATCACCGCCTCAACGTCTTGTCATTGCACATCCCGCCGCTGCGCGAGTGCCTCGACGGCCTGACACCGCTGGTGGAGCACTTCCTCGACCAGGCCAGCCGGCAGATCGGCTGCGCCTTGCCCAGGCTGGCGCCGGCGGCCATGGAGCGCCTCAGTCATTACCACTGGCCGGGCAACGTGCGGCAGCTGGAAAACGTGCTGTTCCAGGCGGTGTCCCTGTGCGACGGCGGTACGGTGAAGGCCGAGCACATCCGCCTGCCGGACTATGGCGTGCGCCAACCCCTTGGTGACTTCTCCCTGGAAGGCGGGCTCGACGACATCGTCGGGCGCTTCGAAAAGGCGGTGCTCGAACGCCTGTATTCCGAGCACCCCAGCAGCCGCCAGCTGGGCAAGCGCCTGGGCGTGTCGCACACCACCATCGCCAACAAACTGCGCGAATACGAAGTCGGCAAGAACACCGACGAAAACTGAATCCTGTAGCCGCTGCCGCAGGCTGCGATTGGCTGCGCAGCAGGCGCCAGGCCTTAAGTCTGCGATCGGGTCGAGGTCATGCGTTGCCCCTTGCGAGTCCTGCGGCCTCGATCGCAGCCTGCGGCAGCGGCTACAGGAGCAGCGGCGAGGCAGGGGAGTGCCCTGGAGGCCGAGGCTTGCCGTAAGCGGCATGTCTGCGCCGGTTTTTCGTCTTTGACACAATCCGCCGATTCCCTTCGAACGCCCTCAAGTTCCCGGATTTCCTGCCTTCGGCCGTCCGAAAAACAAGTTGGTGCGCTTATTGCTTATGGCTCAGCAGTACAGCGGTGGACGGCAAACGTCCGACATGCAGAGGAAAGACTATGGACAAGTACCTTTATGTGGCCATGACCGGTGCCAGCCAGAATGCGCTGGCGCAAAAGGCGCATGCCAACAACCTGGCGAACATCTCCACCAACGGTTTCCAGCGCGACCTGGAGCAGGCGCGTTCGATGCCGGTGTTTGGTGACAGCTTTCCGGCGCGGGCCTTTGCCATGTCCGAACGGCCGGCTACCGATTTCACCCCGGGCTCGCTGGTGGAAACCGGTCGCGACCTCGACGTGGCGGTCAGCGGCAATGGCTGGATCGCCGTGCAGACCCCGGAGGGCGGTGAAAGCTACGTGCGCACCGGCAGCCTGAACATCGACGCCCTGGGCGTGTTGCGCGCCGGCAACGGCATGCCGGTGATCGGCAACGGCGGCCCGATCGCCGTGCCGCCGGAGCAGCAGGTGGAAGTCGGCCAGGACGGCACCATCAGCATCCGCGCCATGGGCGAAGGCCCACGGGTGATGGCCGAGGTCGACCGCATCAAGCTGGTCAACCCGGACCTGAAGAACATGACCAAGGGTCTGGACGGTTCGATCCATACCAAGGACGGCCAGCCGGCAGCGGCTGACGCCAATGTGCAACTGGTCTCGGGATTCCTCGAGTCGAGCAACGTCAATGCGGTCGAGGAAATGACCTCGGTGCTGGCGCTCTCCAAGCAGTTCGAGCTGCACATCAAGATGATGAACACCGCCAAAGAAGACGACCAGGCCATGGCTCGGGTCTTGCAGATCAGCTAATTACCAGTACGTCGCGCCGTAAAACAGGCGCACGAGGAGAATCGAATGCTTCCGGCTCTGTGGGTTGCCAAAACAGGTCTGTCCGCCCAGGACACTAACCTGACCACCATTTCCAACAACCTGGCGAACGTTTCGACCACGGGTTTCAAACGTGATCGCGCCGAGTTCCAGGACCTGCTGTATCAGATCAAGCGTCAGCCTGGCGCCCAGTCGACCCAGGACAGCGAGCTGCCGTCGGGCCTGCAACTGGGTACCGGTGTGCGCATCGTCGGCACCCAGAAGAACTTCACCGCCGGCAGCCTGCAGACCACCGAGCAGCCGCTGGACATGGCCATCAACGGCCGCGGTTTCTTCCAGGTCCTGCAACCGGACGGCACCACTTCCTATACCCGTGACGGCACCTTCCACCTCAACCGCAACGGCCAGATCGTCACCGCCAGCGGTTTCGCCTTGGAACCGACGATCGTCGTGCCGGACGACGCCCAGACCTTCACCGTGGGCCAGGACGGCACCGTCTCGATCACCACAGCCGGCAACCCGGCCTCGCAAGTGATCGGCAACCTGCAGACCGCTGACTTCATCAACCCGGCCGGCCTGCAAGCGACGGGCAACAACCTGTTCCTGGAAACCGCCGCCAGCGGCGCGCCGCAAGTCGGTACCCCGGGCCTCAACGGTTTCGGCACCACCCTGCAGAACACCCTGGAAACCTCCAACGTCAGCACCGTTGAGGAGATGGTCAACATGATCACCACCCAGCGCGCCTACGAGATGAACTCCAAGGTGATCTCCACCGCCGACCAGATGCTCTCGTTCGTCACGCAGAATCTGTAATCAAGTCCTGGGGCGGCCCAGCGGCCGCCTGCAACACCATGAGGTAGGGTCATGAATCGCTTTGTATCTGTTCTCGCACTGAGTGGGTTCGTCGTGCTCGGAGGCTGCGTGGCCCCGACGCCGAAGCCCAATGACCCGTATTACGCTCCGGTGTTGCCACGTACTCCGTTGCCGGCTGCGGCCAACAACGGCTCGATCTACCAGGCCGGCTTCGAGCAGAACCTCTACAGCGACCGCAAGGCGTTCCGCGTGGGCGACATCATCACCATCACCCTCAACGAGCGGACCCAGGCGAGCAAGAATGCCAACTCGCAGGTCGACAAAAACAGCAAGACCGGCATCGGCCTGACCTCGTTTTTCGGTGGCGGCCTGAGCACCAATAACCCGGTGGGCGGCGGCGACCTGAGCCTGGACGTCGGTTACAGCGGCGACCGGGCCACCAAGGGCGACAGCAAGTCCGGCCAGAGCAACAGCCTGACCGGTTCGATCACCGTGACGGTGGCCGACGTGCTGCCCAACGGCATCATCGCCGTGCGCGGCGAGAAGTGGCTGACCCTCAACACCGGCGACGAGCTGGTGCGCATTGCCGGCCTGGTGCGCGCCGACGATATCGCCACCGACAACACGGTTTCCTCGACCCGCGTCGCCGACGCCCGCATCACCTATTCGGGCACCGGTGCCTTTGCCGATGCGAGCCAGCCGGGCTGGTTCGACCGTTTCTTCCTCAGCCCGCTGTTCCCTTTCTAGGTGGCTACGTTGAATTTCAAACGCCTCATGCTGGCCGCGCTGTTGCTCTCGGCGGCCTGCAACGTTCAAGCCGAACGGCTGAAGGACATCGCCAGTATTTCCGGCGTGCGTTCCAACCAGTTGATCGGCTACGGCCTGGTGGTCGGGCTTAACGGCACCGGCGACCAGACGACCCAGACACCCTTCACCCTGCAGACCTTCAACAACATGCTGTCGCAGTTCGGCATCAAGGTGCCGCCGGGCTCCGGCAATGTGCAGTTGAAGAACGTCGCGGCGGTATCGGTGAGCGCCGATCTGCCAGCGTTCGCCAAGCCGGGGCAGCAGGTGGATATCACCGTGTCCTCCATCGGCAACTCCAAGAGCCTGCGCGGTGGCACCTTGCTGCTGACGCCACTCAAGGGGATCGACGGCAACGTCTACGCCATCGCCCAGGGCAACCTGGTGGTGGGCGGTTTCGACGCCGAGGGGCGTGACGGTTCGAAGATCACGGTCAACGTTCCGTCGGCCGGTCGCATCCCTGGCGGTGCCTCGGTGGAGCGCGCGGTACCGAGCGGTTTCAACCAGGGCAACAGCCTGACCCTGAACCTCAACCGTTCCGACTTCACCACCGCCAAGCGCATCGTCGACAAGATCAACGACATGCTCGGCCCGGGCGTGGCCCAGGCCATCGACGGCGGTTCGATTCGCGTTACCGCGCCGCTCGATCCGAGCCAGCGCGTCGACTATCTGTCGATCCTCGAGAACCTGGAAGTCGATCCGGGGCAGGCGGTGGCCAAGGTCATCATCAACTCGCGCACCGGCACTATCGTCATCGGCCAGAACGTCAAGGTGTCGCCAGCCGCCGTGACTCACGGCAGCCTTACCGTGACCATCACCGAAGACCCGATCGTCAGCCAGCCTGGCCCGCTGTCCAATGGCCAGACCGCGGTCGTGCCACGCTCGCGGGTCAACGCCGAACAGGAAGCCAAGCCGATGTTCAAGTTCGGCCCGGGCACCACCCTCGACGAAATCGTGCGTGCGGTGAACCAGGTCGGCGCGGCACCGGGCGACCTGATGGCGATCCTCGAAGCCTTGAAACAGGCCGGCGCGCTGCAAGCCGACCTGATCGTGATTTGAGGTAGGGGCCATGGATATTCGCAAGAGCGGTCTGGTCAGCAGCGGCGATTCGGGTTCCTACTCGGACCTCAACCGGCTTAACCAGCTCAAGGTCGGCGACAAGAACAGCGACGCCAACATGCGCAAGGTGGCGCAGGAGTTCGAGTCGCTGTTCCTCAACGAAATGCTCAAGTCCATGCGTTCGGCCACCGAAGCGCTGGGCAAGGACAACCCGCTCAACACCCCGGCGGCCAAGCAATACCAGGAAATGTACGACCAGCAACTGGCAGTTTCCATGTCCCGCGAGGGCGGTGGCATCGGCCTGGCCGATGTGCTGATGCGCCAGATGTCGAAGAGCAAGTCTACTAATCCTGCCGCGGCGGCGACCCTGCCCGGCGCCCAGGCTGAAAAGGTCGCGCTGACTGAAAAGGTCGCGACGCCAACCGCCATCGCTGCCGGCACCACCGCTTTGGGCGGGCCGTTGTCGCGGGTCAATGGTCAGCGCCCGTTGTGGGCGTCTCGTGCACTGGAACCGCAGCGCGCCGCCGACAGCGGTCCCCATAACGATATGGCGCTGCTCAACCAGCGGCGTATTTCCCTGCCGAGCAAGCTGACCGATCGCCTGCTGGCGGGCATCGTGCCGTCGGCCGACAGTGCCGCCGCCAACCGGACGGCCTTGCCGGAACGCACCACGGCTGCTACCGACGCGCTGGTCAAGAACAGCTCGCGCAGCTTTGCTGCGGTGCCCCACGGACGTATGCAGATCTACGGTCGCGCCGTGGCCCAGCCACCGTTGGCGCCGGCGAAGAAAGCCTTCAGCTCGGCGGACGAATTCGTCGCCACCATGCTGCCGATGGCGCAGCAGGCCGCCGACCGCATCGGTGTCGATCCGCGCTACCTGGTCGCCCAGGCCGCGCTGGAAACCGGTTGGGGCAAATCGGTGATGCGCCAGCAGGACGGCAGCAGCAGCCACAACCTGTTCGGCATCAAGGCCGGCAGCAGTTGGAAGGGCGACCAGGCGCGGGCGATCACCAGCGAATTCAGAAATGGCCAGATGGTCAAGGAGACGGCCGAGTTCCGTTCCTATGCCTCGTATCAGGACAGCTTCCACGACTTGGTGACCTTGTTGCAGAGCAATAATCGCTATCAAGAAGTGCTGAAGTCGGCCGATAACCCCGAACAGTTTGTACGCGAGTTGCAAAAGGCCGGGTATGCAACCGACCCGGACTACGCAAGCAAGATTTCGCAGATTGCCAAGCAGATGAAGAGCTACGAGAACTACGCTGCGGCGGGCGTTTCCACGAATTTATAAGGTCTGAATCATGAGTTTGCTCAATATCGGGATGTCGGGGCTGTCAGCCAGCCAAACGTCGTTGATGACCACGGGTAATAACATCGCCAACGCCGATACCGCCGGTTATTCGCGCCAGCAGACCGTGCAGGGCAGCAAGGCTTCGAACCAGTACGGCAATGTCTTCATCGGCAGCGGTACCACCCTGGCCGACGTGCGCCGGGTGTACAACAGCTATCTGGACGCCCAGCTGCAGACCACCACCTCGCTGAACAGCGATGCCGCTGCCTACCTGGGGCAGATCACCCCGGTGGACAAGCTGCTGTCGGACAGCGGCACCGGTATCACCGGCGCGCTGACCAAGTTCTTTGCCTCGATGCAGAACGTCAACGCCAAGCCGACCGACGACGCCTCGCGCCAATTGCTGCTCAGCGATGCGCAAGCCCTGAGCAACCGCTTCAACTCGGTTTCCAGCCAATTGAACGAGCAGAACGCCAACATCAACGGCAACCTGAGCAGCATGGCTGACCAGGTCAACAAGCTGGCGGCCACTGTCGCCCTGCTGAACCAGAAGATTTCCGAAGTCTCCAGCGGCGGCGGCATGCCCAACAACCTGCTTGACGAGCGCAACGAGACGCTGCGCCAGCTGTCGCAGTTCGTCAAGGTGGATGTCTCGGAGCGCGGCTCGAGCGTCGACCTGTACCTGGGCAGCGGCCAGCCGCTGGTCGTGGGTAACACCACCAGCAAGCTGGAAGTGGTCCCCGGAAAGACCGACCCGACCCGTTCCTCGCTGCAGCTCAATCGCGGCTCGAGCACTATCGATGTGACCTCGGTGGTCACCGGTGGCGAGATCGGCGGCCTGTTGCGCTATCGCAACGAGGTGCTGGACCCGGCGATGAACGAACTGGGGCGCGTGGCCCTGGTGATCGCCGACCAGGTCAACAGCCAGCTCGGACAAGGTATCGACAAGAACGGCGAGTTCGGCGCGGCACTGTTCAACAACATCAACAGTGCGGCCCTGATCAGCCAGCGCAGCATTGCCAACGGCAACAACAGCGCAGGCTCCGGCAACCTCGACGTGACCATCAAGGACACCGGCAAGCTGACCATCAGCGACTACCAGGTGACCTTCACCAGCGCCACCGACTACACGGTCAAGCGCTCCGACGGCACCAGCCTGGGCGCGTTCAGCACCACCACCACGCCGCCACCGGTGATCGACGGTTTCACCCTGAGCCTCAACGGCGGGGCGATGAGCGCCGGCGACAGTTTCAAGATCACCCCGACCCGTAACGCGGCCACCACTATCAAGACCGAGCTGACCGACGCCAAGCGCCTGGCCATCGCCGCGCCGCTGAATGCCGAGGTACTGCCGGGGGCCACCGGTTCGCTGAGTATTCCGGGCCTGCCGACAGTCAAGCCAGCGCTGGACATCTACAATTCGGCCGCCAAAACCGAGATGCAGACCGCGATCAAGAATTCGGTACCGGTCAAGCTGGTCTTCGACGCCCCCGCGGGCGGCAGCCAGGGCTACAAATACTACGATGCCAAGGGCACGTTGATGGGCACCGGTTCGATCGTCCCGGGGCAGAACAACACCCTGAACCTGCAGATCAAGATGGTCGATGCCAGCGGCAACCCGATCACCGACGGCGGCACACCGCCGGTGCAGAAAACCTTCACCGTGGAAATGAGCGTCGCCGGTTCGCCGAAGGAAGGCGAAGGGCTGAACGTCAAGTTCAACGGCGCCGGTTCCACCGACAACCGCAACGGCACCGCCCTGGCGGGCCTGCAGAGCAAGCAGACGGTGGATACCGGTTCGGCCAGCAAGGGCATCACCCTGGTCGATGCCTACGGCAAGCTGGTGGAGAACGTCGGTGCCAAGGCCAGCCAGGGCAAGCTCGACAGCGCGGCCACCGAGACGATCCTGGCCAACGCCAAGGGCGCGCGGGATTCGTTGTCCGGGGTCGACCTGGATCAAGAGACCGGCAACCTGGTCAAGTACCAGCAGTACTACACCGCGTCCTCGCAGATCATCAAGGCGGCGCAGGAAACCTTCGCCACCCTGATCAACAGCCTTTAAGGAGTCGTAGTCCATGCGTATTTCCACCGCCCAGTTTTACGAGTCCTCGGCTGCCAACTACCAGAAGAACTTCGCCAATGCGGTCAAGAGCAGCGAAGAGGCCAGCAGCCTGATTCGCGTCAACACCGCGGCCGACGATCCGGTAGGCGCCTCGCGCCTGCTGCAACTGGGCCAGCAGGCTTCGCTGCTGAGCCAGTATTCGGCCAACACCACCTCGATCAAGGCGTCCCTGGGCCAGGCCGAATCGGTCCTGACCAGCATCACCAGCGTTCTGGCGCGTGCCCAGGAACTGGCGAGCGGAGCCGGCAACGCCGGTTACACTGACGCCGACCGCAAGGCCAACGCCGCCGAGCTGGCGCAGATCGAAGAGCAGCTGTTGAGCCTGATGAATACCCAGGATGAAAACGGCAAGTACATTTTTGCCGGCTCCCAGGGCGACACCGTGCCGTTCACCCGCAACTCCGACGGCACCTACAGTTACAACGGTGACCAGACCACGCTGAACCTGCCGGTGGGCGACACTATGTCCATGGCCACCAACACCACTGGCTGGGCCGCCTTCCAGCAAGCCATCAACACCAGCCGCAGCCAGGTCAGCATGACCGCCCCGGCGGTGGATGATGGCCGGGTGACGCTGTCCAACGGCCAGGTGTCTTCGAATCCGAAGTACAACAGCGAGTTCCGCAGCGGCGAGCCGTACACCATCAGCTTCCTCAGCAGTACTCAGTTCAAGATCACCGACAGCGCCGGCAACGACGTGACATCCGAGGCCAGCCAGAATGGCTCCTTCAGCTCCAGCAAAGGCGCAGAAGCGCAGACCGTCAGTTTCCGCGGCGTCGATCTGCGTTTGAGCATCAACCTGAAACCCGGCGATGCTACCCCCCCGAACACGGAGATCGCCGGTCACAGCTTCACCCTGGCGGCCAAGCCTGATTCCTTCAACGTCTCACGCAGTCCGGGCAACCCGTCGACCGCGGTAGTCACTGGTGCCAGCGTCAGTAACAACAACGCCTACAACGCCAGCTTCCCGAGCGGTGGTGCGATCCTCAAGTTCACCAGCGCCACCGACTACGAGCTGTACGCGTCGCCGTTGACCGCCGACAGCAAGCCGGTTTCCACCGGCACCATGGCCGGCTCCACTGCCACGGCGTCTGGCGTGGGCTTCACCTTCAGCGGTACGCCGGCGGCGGGCGACCAGTATGTGGTGGCGGTCAACAACCACCAGACCCAGAACGTCCTCGACACCATTAGCCAGCTGCGTACGGTGCTGGATACACCGACCAACGGTGATCCGATCGCCATCCAGAAACTCAACGCGGGGTTGCAGGCGGGGATGGCCAATCTGGCCAGCGGCGCCAACCAGGTGGCGAGCGCGGTCAGTGATATCGGTGGTCGGGGTTCGGCGCTGGAGATTCAGAACGAAACCAACCTGAGCCTGAGCTCGGCCAACACCCAGACCCAGTCGGCGATACGCGATTCCGACCCGGCCGAGGTGATGACCCGCCTGACCCTGCAACAGACCATGCTGCAAGCCTCGCAACTGGCCTTCAGCAAGATTGCCCAGCTGGGCCTGTTCAACAAGGTCTGAGCCTGAGCCCGGTCGCGCTCCTGTGAGCGCGGCCGCGCCGTCGAGCCGTCAACCGTCTTCATTAAGTGGTTCTGCGGCCCGCCTGACCAGGCCGGGCCCGCCGCTCGAGAGTTTCCCGTCGTGAATCAACGCCCGCTAGTCAGCATCGTCATCCCTGCCTTCAATCCGCGCTTCTTCAGCCAGGCGTTCGAGAGTGCGCTGGCCCAGACCTGGGAGCGGGTCGAAATCGTCATCTGCGACGACTCGGCCGGTGATGAGATCCGTCAGGCGGTGGACGCCATCTCCGAGCCGCCCCATCCGGTGCGTTATTTGCGCAACCCACGGCGCCTGGGCATGCAGAAGAACCTGCTGCGCTGCGTCGAAGAGGCGCAGGGCGAGCTGATCAAGATTCTCTGCGATGATGACCGCCTGTTCGCCCCGAGCATTGCCATGCAGGCCCAGGTGCTGGTCGATCATCCCGAGATCAATCTGGTCTGCGGCTTGCGCATGATGAGCGACGCCGGCAACTTCATTCTGCCGCCGCGGGTCGAGAACGCCCGGTTGTCGCCGAATGACGCCATGCTCAAGGGCGACGACATGCTGGCGATCCTCGAGAGCACGCCGCGCAACTTCCTCGGCAATTTCAGTTCGACCCTGATGCGCCGCGCCGATGTGCTCGAGCTGCTGCCGGCCTTGACGCAAGAGGGCGCGGGGTTTGTCGCGCTGCTGGATCTGGCGCTGTTCGTGTGCCTGATGCGGCGTGGCAACCTGGCGCTACTCAACACCGTGCTGAGCACTGAGCGCCTGTATCCGGAACGCTTGAGCAAGCAGCCGGAAATGCAGCGGGCGGAGAAGCTTGAATGGGACTGGCTGGCGCAGATGCTCGCCGCGCGCAGCGGCGAGTCGGCCCCGGCCTCGGGCTGGGTGCGTTCTGTCGACCTGGCAAAAATGTCCGAGCCATCCTGGCAGTGGGACGAACTCTGCGTGACCCGGGTGCTCGGCAACCGCAACACCGTGGTCAGTGGTCGGGTCGGCGGCGAGAGCGAAAGTTATGCCGAGTTCTACCAGGAGTGGCTGGCGATCCGCTCTTTCTCCGAGACCGAGAAGCGCAATCTGCCGCAGCGAATCGGCAGCTGGCCGGTGCGACCGCAGATCGTGCCCATTGTGATCGACGTGGCTGCCGATGGCGTGGCCCTGGAGTCGACCTTGCAGAGCCTGGCGCAGCAGTTGTACGCGCCGCAGGCGATCCTGGTCCTGTCCGATGCCGAGTGCGCGGAGCACGAACGCGTGCTGCAACTGCCGCTGGAAACGCAGTGGCCACAGCAGCTCAATGCGCTGGTGCCGCAACTGGAAGGCTGCCACTGGTTTTACCTGCTGCGCGCCGGCGACACCCTGAAGGAATCGGCGCTGCTGATCCTCGCCGAGCGCATCGCCGGGATCCCGGGCGCCCTGTGCATCTACAGCGACGAAGGCGCGCTGGTCGACGGCGAATCCAGCGACCCGGTATTCAAGCCCGACTTCAACCTGGATCTGATGCGCGGCTATCCCTATGTCGGGCGGGCTCTGGCTTTCGAGCGCCAGCGCTTCATGGCCCTGGGCGGGTTCCAGGCGCATTTCGGCGAGCTGGCGCCCCACGATCTGCTGTGGCGTCTGGTAGAGGAAGCCGGGCCGCAAACCATCGAGCACATCGCCGAAATCCAGCTCGAATCGCTGTTCAACTATGCCGACTGGTTGTCGTTGCCCGAGGTGATCGAGGGCAATGCCGGGCTGGTCGGTGCGCATCTGGAACGCATCGGCGTGGAGCACCGGATCAGCCACGACGAGCTGCCACTGATCAACCACATCGACTATCTGCACTCGCGGCGGCCGCTGGTCTCGATCATCATCCAGGCCGGGGATTCGCTGGCAGCGCTGCAGCGTTGCACCGAGAGCCTGATCGAGAAGACCGCCTACAGCCATTACGAGATCCTGATCGTCGACAGTGGCAGCCGCGACCCGGCCATGGCGGACTGGTTGCAGGCCATGGCGCAACTGGGCGCGGACATGCTGCGGGTGCTGCGTTTTGCCGGTGCTGGCGGTGCGGCGGCGACTGGCAATTACGCGGCGCAACAGGCTCGTGGCGAATACCTGTTGCTGCTCAGCGCGAACAGCCTGATTGGCGCTGGCGACTGGCTGGACGAATTGCTCAATCATGCCCAGCGTCCGGAGGTCGGAGTGGTCGGTGCGCGGATGCTCGGCCTGGACGGTTCGATCATGCATGCCGGGTTGATTCTTGGCCTGGCCGGGGCGGCAAGCTCGCCGTTTTATGGCGAAGCTGCCAGCGCCCGCGGTTACATGCAGCGTCTGCAGGTGCCGCAGAGCTGGAGTGCGGTCAGCGGCGATTGCCTGATGGTGCGCAAGGAAGTGTTCGACAGCGTCGGTGGGCTCGACGAGGTCCATTACGTTTCCGGGCTGGGTGATGTCGACCTGTGCCTGCGGATCAATGACAACGGCTATCTGGTGGTCTGGACGCCGTATGCCAGCGTGCTGCTGACCGCCGCCCGCGAGGTATCGCAAGAGCCCGGGCAATTGGCCTTGCAGGAGCGCGAGCACGATACATTCTATCGTCGCTGGATGCCGAAAATCGCCCGCGACCCGGCGTACAACCCGGCGTTGAGCCTGGGCTACTCCAGTTTCAGTCTGGAGGCTGGCCTGCGCAATAACTGGAATCCGTTCTGTAGCCGCGCTGTGCCGCTGGTACTGGGTTTGCCGGTCAACAGTTCAGCGGTGGGCCACTATCGGGTCACGGCGCCGCTGGCCGAACTGGAGGCGACGGGCAGGCTGATCGGCCGGGTGGCCTATGAATCGCCCTCGACCGTGGAAATCGAGCGTATCGCCCCGGACTCGATCATCCTGCAATGCCGCTACAGCGACGGTGCGGTGAGCGACATTCTGCGCATGAAGAAGTATTCCAGTGCGCTGCGGGTCTTTGAACTCGACGACTATGTGGTCAGCGCGCCGAAGAAAAACACCCATGCGCGCAACCAGCCGCTGAATACCGAAGAGATGCTGCGCCAGGGCATAGCCCTGTGTGACCGCGTGGTGGTGACCACCCAGCCGCTGGCCGATGTCTTGTCGAGCATGCACAGCGATATCCGTGTGGTGCCGAACATGTTGCCGGCCGACCCCTGGGCTACCCTCACCAGCCGCCGCGGGACCTCCCGCAAGCCGCGGGTGGGCTGGGGCGGCGGCACCAGCCATACGGGCGACCTGGAAATCATCGCCGAGACAGTGCGCGAGCTGGCCAATGAAGTCGAGTGGGTGTTCTTCGGCATGTGCCCGGATGAGTTGCGGCCCTACGTGCATGAGTTCCACCCGGTGATAGGCCTGCAGGCCTATCCGTTCAAACTGGCCAGCCTCAATCTCGACCTGGCCCTGGCGCCGCTGGAGTTCCACATCTTCAACGACTGCAAGAGCAACCTGCGGCTCCTGGAATACGGCGCCTGCGGTTACCCGGTGATCTGCACCGACACCGAGGCCTATCGCGGCTACCTGCCGTGTACCAAGGTCGTAAGCAACAGCACCCAGGAATGGATCGGCGCGATCCGCATGCACCTGGCCGACCCCGAAGCCAGCTATCGCATGGGCGATGCGCTGCGCGAAGAAGTCTTGCGTGACTACATGCTGCGGGGCAACAACCTGAATCTGTGGATGCAGGGGTGGTTGCCGGATTGATCCGGGGCGGTAACTAAACAAGCCAGGCTTTCGATGCCTGGCTTTTTTATGGCGGCGATCGAGGGGGAGGGTGCGCCGGTTTTCTCGCTGCTGAAGGCGATCCTTGTGGCGTCGCCTCCCGGGTTCTCCACGGTGCCAGGGCCATGGGCCGGGACCCAGGAGCTGGCGCGTTTCCTGCAAGCCCCCTCGAAATCGCCATAAAACGAGCGCTTGCGTCAAACAGCGAAGCGCCGCCAACGGCACAAGGTTTTATCCAGAAGGCCCGCAAAAAGCTCGGTACAGCTTGGCAGAGCCCTGTGACGAACAAGAGGGGAGACGATGAAGGCAGTTATTTTGGCGGGTGGCCTGGGCACGCGCATCAGCGAGGAGTCCCATCTCAAGCCCAAGCCGATGATCGAGATTGGCGGCAAGCCAATTCTCTGGCACATCATGAAGCAGTACTCGGCCCACGGTATTCACGACTTCGTGATCTGCCTGGGCTACAAGGGGTACGCGATCAAGGATTTCTTCGCCAACTACTTTCTGCACACCTCCGACGTCACCTTCGACATGCGGGAAAACCGCATGGACGTTCACCAGAACTACAGCGAGCCCTGGCGCGTGACCCTGATCGACACCGGTGAGGAAACCATGACCGGCGGCCGTCTGCGCCGGGCCGGACGCTACCTGGAGAACGAAGAAGCCTTCTGCTTTACCTACGGCGACGGCGTTTCCGACCTGAATATCGGTGCCCTGGTGGACTTCCACCTGGCCCATGGCAAGCACGCGACCGTCACCGCGGTGCAGCCGCCTGGCCGTTACGGCGCCCTGGAACGCGATGGCGACAGCGTCCTGGGCTTTACCGAAAAGCCCCGCGGTGACGGTGGCTGGATCAATGGCGGTTTTTTCGTGCTGTCACCCAAGGTGTTGCCGCTGCTGACGGCCGACGACACGGTGTGGGAAGCCGAGCCGCTGACCACGCTGGCCGGGCAAGGCCAGTTGCATGCCTTCCAGCACGACGGCTTCTGGCATCCGATGGACACCCTGCGTGACAAGAACCACCTGGAGCAACTCTGGCAGAGCGGGGAGGCCCCATGGAAGCAGTGGGACTGAGCGCGCAATTCTGGCGCGGCAAGCGGGTCCTGCTGACCGGCCACACCGGTTTCAAGGGCAGCTGGCTGACCCTGTGGCTGCAAAGCCTGGGGGCCGAAGTCAGCGGTTTCTCCCTGGACCCTGCGACCGAGCCGAGCCTGTTCGAGCTGGCGCGGGTTGCCGAGGGTATCAACGACCAGCGTGGCGACCTGCGCGACCTTGGCGCCTTGCTGGAGCTGATCGCCGAGACGCAGCCGGAAATCGTCCTGCACCTGGCGGCGCAACCGTTGGTACGCGAGGGCTATCGCGACCCGCTGGGTACTTACTCCAGCAACGTGATGGGCACCCTGAACCTGCTGGAAGCGATCCGTCAGGTCGGCGGCGTGCGTGCCTGTGTGCTGGTGACCACCGACAAGGTCTACGCCAACCAGGAATGGCTGTGGCCCTACCGTGAAAACGAAGCCCTGGGCGGGCATGATCCCTACAGCAGCAGCAAGGCGTGCTGCGAGTTGCTGGCGCAGTCCTATGCCGCGTCGTTTTTCCCGGCCGACAAGTACGCCGAACACGGCCTGGCCCTGGCCACGGCGCGTGCCGGCAACGTACTGGGCGGCGGCGACTTTGCCCCGGAACGGCTGATCCCCGATGTGCTCAAGGCCTGGTCGGCCGACGAGCCGGTGACCCTGCGCTACCCGCAGGCGGTGCGCCCATGGCAGCACGCCCTGGAGCCACTGGCCGGCTACCTGCAACTGGCCGCCGGCCTCTACGAACAAGGGCCGCGGTTCGCCGGGGCCTGGAACTTCGGGCCAAGCGAAGCGGACATGTGCAGCGTCGGTGAAGTGGTCGAGTTGCTGGCCGCGCGCTGGCCGGCCGCCCCCGGGCTGCGGATCGAGCCGAGCGAGCTGCACGAAGCCGGCCTGTTGCGCCTGGACAGCAGCCGCGCACGCCAGCTGCTGGCCTGGCAACCGCGCTGGTCGCTGCAGCAATGCCTGGCGCAGACCCTGGACTGGCACCTGGCCTGGCAACGAGGCGACGACATGCGCACTGTGACCCTCGCTCAACTGAACCTGTACCGGGGCGCGCTGTGAGCGAGTTTTCCTTGAAACAGCTGCCGCTGGCCGGGCTGTTCAGCGTCCAGCACAAGCGCTTCGAGGATCAGCGCGGACATTTCGCCCGGCTGTTCTGCGAAGGCAGTCTGAGTGCATTCGGCAGCGAGTTTCATATCCGCCAGATCAACCATTCCTGTACCCGCGAGAAGGGCAGTGTGCGCGGTCTGCATTACCAGAACGCCAATGCGCCGGAAGCCAAGCTGATCACCTGCCTGCGCGGCGAGGTGTGGGATGTGGCGGTGGATCTGCGTCCGGACTCCGAGACCTTTCTGCACTGGCACGCCGAGCACCTGAAGGCCGGCGATGGCCGTAGCCTGCTTATCCCGGCCGGATTCGCCCACGGTTTTCAGACCCTCACCGACGACGCCGAGCTGCTCTACCTGCACAGCGCCGATTACACGCCGGAGCACGAGGGCGGTCTGTCGGTGAACGATCCACGGCTGGCGATTGCTTGGCCGTTGCCTGTCAATAATCTGTCGGCCCGGGATTCCAGCCATCCCGCGCTCGATCAACACTTTGCTGGAGTGCGTCTATGAACTGCCGTGGGTGCGCCGCACCGCTGAGCCTGCCGCTGATCGACCTCGGCACCTCGCCACCATCCAACGCCTATGTGCATGCCGAGCGTCTTGAACAGGCCGAGCAATGGGTGCCGCTGAAGGTCGCCGTGTGCCAGCAATGCTGGCTGGTACAGACCGAGGATTACACCAGCGCCGAAAGCCTGTTCGATGCCGAGTACGCCTACTTCAGTTCGTTTTCCAGCACTTGGCTGGCCCACGCCGAGCGCTATGTGGCCGAGATGGTCGAGCGCTTTGGCTTGAAGGCTGACAGCCGTGTGGTGGAAGTCGCCGCCAACGACGGTTACCTGTTGCAGTACGTGGCCGCTCGCGGGATCAAATGCCTGGGCGTCGAGCCGACCCGCAGCACCGCGCAAGCCGCGCGGGAAAAAGGCCTGGAGATTCGTGAGCTGTTCTTCGGTCGCGACACTGCCGCGCAGCTGAAAAACCAAGGCTGGGCCGCCGACCTGATGGCGGCCAACAATGTGCTGGCCCATGTACCGGACATCAACGATTTCCTCGGCGGTTTCGCGACGCTGCTCAAGCCGACCGGCGTGGCCACCTTCGAATTCCCGCAACTGCTGACGCTGATGGCCGGCGCGCAGTTCGACACGCTCTATCACGAACACTATTCCTATCTGTCGCTGACCGCCGTGCAGGCACTGTGCGAGCGTAACGGACTGGAAGTCTTCGACGTCAGCCAACTGACCACCCATGGTGGTTCGCTACGGGTTTTCGTCCAGCGCAAGGACGGCGAACGCCGCGCCGTGCAACCGGCGGTGCAGCAGCAGTTGCAAACCGAGTTCGACGCGGGCGTGAAGACCCCCGAGTTCTACGCCACGCTGGCACCCGCTGCGGAACGCATCAAGCATGACCTGTTGCGCTTCCTGCTCCAGGCCAAGGCCGAAGGCAAGCGCGTGGTGGGTTATGGCGCCGCGGCCAAGGGCAACACCTTGCTCAATTACGCCGGGGTCAAGCCGGACTTGCTGGCCTGGGTCGCCGACGCCAGCCCGCACAAGCAGGGCAAGTTCCTGCCCGGCAGCAGGATTGCGGTGGTCGCGCCCGAGCGTATCGATAGCGAGCGCCCGGACTATGTGCTGGTGTTGCCGTGGAACCTGCTGTCGGAAGTCAGCGAGCAACTGGCCCACGTTCGCCAGTGGGGCGGGCGTTTTGTGATCGCCGTGCCCGAGTTGAAGCTGCTGTGAGTGGCCTGAAGGTACTGGTCACCGGGGCCAGCGGGTTTGTCGGCCGGCATCTGGTCGCCGCCTTGCTGGCCCGCGGCTGCCAGGTGCGGGCGCTGGCCCGTGACCCACAAAAGCTGGCCGCCATGCCCTGGGTTGGAGCGGTGGAGCGGGTGGCCGCGGACGTGCATGCCGCCGACACCGATATCGCCGCCCTGGTCGAGGGCGTCGATGCCCTGGCGCACCTGGCCTGGCCGGGGCTGCCGAATTACCAGGCGCTGTTCCACTACGAGCACAACCTGATGGCCGACTATCGGTTCATCAAGGCCGCGGTCGAGGCGGGCGTGCCCCAGGTCATGATCACCGGCACCTGTTTCGAATACGGTATGCAGAGCGGTCCGCTCGACGAGCAGACGCCGGCGCAGCCGAGCAATCCCTATGGGTTGGCCAAGCACAGCCTGCGGCTGTTCCTGGAAAACCTGCAGCAGCAACTGCCTTTCACCCTGCAATGGGCGCGGCTGTTCTACCTGCATGGCGCCGGGCAGAACCCCAACAGCCTGCTGGCCGCCCTGGACCGGGCGATCGACGCCGGCGATGCGGTGTTCGACATGTCCGCCGGCGAACAGCTGCGCGATTACCTGGCCATCGAAGACGCCGCCGCCAGCCTGGCGGCGTTGCTGCAACGGCGGGATTTTTCCGGGGTGGTCAACTGTTCCAGCGGCCAGCCGATATCGGTTCGTGCGCTGGTCGAGCGACGGGTGCGCGAGCGCGGCTCGATGATCCGCCTGAACCTGGGGCATTACCCCTATCCCGCCCACGAACCCATGGCGTTCTGGGGGGCGAACGAGCGCCTGCAACAACTATTGGGAGCAGAACATGGGGCATGAGTTGTATCGGGTCATGGACCTGCCGGTGCTGCAGAATCGCACCTTCGCCGACGCGCAGAGCGCCAGGGCGTCGGCCTGTGCCGACATGGTGCTGGTGCAGGACGAGGAGAGCGGCCTGATCTTCAACCAGGCCTTCGACCCCGACAAGCTGAGCTACGACAGCGACTACCAGAACGAGCAGGCCCACTCGGCGCAGTTCCAGCGTCACCTGCTGGATGTCGAGGGCATCATCGCCCGGCATTTCAAGGGCCGCGAACTGATTGAGGTCGGTTGCGGCAAGGGCTATTTCCTTGAGTTGCTGCGTGAGCGGGGCTATCGCATCACCGGCATCGACCCGGCCTACGAAGGCGATAACGCCGATGTGATCAAGGCGCCCTTTACCTCTGGCCTGGGCCTGTCGGCCGATGCCGTGGTGTTGCGCCATGTGCTGGAGCATATTGCCGACCCGCGGGCGTTCCTGGCACAGATGGCCGAGGCCAATCAGGGCGGGCAGATCTACATCGAAGTGCCGTGCTTCGACTGGATCGTCGAGCATCGCGCCTGGTTCGACGTGTTCTACGAGCACGTCAACTACTTCCGCCTGGACGACCTGCGCCGGATGTTCGGCACAGTGCACGAAGCCGGCCACCTGTTCGGCGGCCAGTACCTGTACGTGGTGGCCGACCTCGGCACCTTGCGCGAGCCCGGCGAGACGCCGGTCGAGCGCCTGAAGATGCCGCTGGATTTCACTGCCAGCCTCGAGCGGGCCAAGCAGATCATCCAGGCCCAGCCCGAGGCGGGCTCGGCGATCTGGGGCGCGTCTTCCAAGGGTGTGATCTATTCGTTGTTCCTGCAGCGCGCGGGCGTTTCGGTGGACCAGGTGGTGGATATCAATCCGGCCAAGCAGGGCCGTTATCTGCCCCTGAGCGGCGCCCGTGTATCGTCCCCCGAAGAGGCCATGGCGACCTTGTCCGAGGGCGCTCACCTGTTTGTGATGAATTCCAACTATCTCGACGAAATCAAGCGTATGACCGATGGGCGTTATGTCTATCACGCAGTCGACAGCGCTTCGTTCAAATGACGTTTATTGAGACCCGACCATGACCGACAACAGCATTATCCAAGCCTTCGAAGCCGAGTGTCAGGAGCAGATCCGCGCCCAGGCGAAGACCAGAAACTCAAGGGCCTGGCGCGCGACTTCTTCAACGAGTCCGCCGGCCACAAGTACAGCTATCACTTCTCCTGGATGGGCCGCCCGATCATCCAGCTGCCCCAGGACATGATGGCCATGCAGGAGATCATCTGGCGGGTCAAGCCGGACCTGGTGATCGAATGCGGCATCGCCCACGGCGGCTCGATCATCTACTACGCCTCGCTGCTCGAACTGCAGGGCCACGGTGAAGTGCTGGGCATCGACCTGGATATCCGCGCGCATAACCGCGAAGCCATCGAAAGCCATCCGATGAGCAAGCGCATCAAGATGATCGAAGGCTCGAGCATCGATCCGGCGATTGCCGCCAAGGTGCGCGCCGCCGCCGAAGGCAAAAAAGTGATTCTGGTACTTGACTCCAACCACACCCACGAGCACGTGCTCGAGGAGCTGCGTTTGTACGCGCCGCTGGTGTCGGTGGACAGCTACTGCGTGGTGATGGACACCGTGGTCGAGGACATGCCGGCGGACTTCTTCCCGGACCGTCCATGGGGCCCGGGCGACAACCCGAAAACCGCGGTCTGGGCCTACCTGGAAGAGAACCGCGACTTCGAGATCGACTACCAGATGCAGAACAAGCTGCTGATCACCGTGGCGCCGGATGGCTATCTGCGTCGCGTTCGTTGAATTCAATGGTTTGCAGGTAACAGCACTTTGCCGGTTGTGGGGAAACACTGATGCAGGTTCAAGACAAGGCTCAAAACACTAGCGCACCGTTGAGCGAGCGTTTCACGCTGGTGGTGATGTCCCACAATCGCAAGGCGTTCTTGCGCCGCACCTTGCAGTACTACAGCACCTACCCCTGCAAGATCCTGGTGCTGGACTCTTCGCTGCACGCCGACGAAAGCCTGGCCGGGCAGTTCCCCCAGGTCGACTACCGGCATCTGCCGCAGTACACCTACAAGGGCCTGCAGGACAAGCTCACCTACGGTGTCGGGCAGGTGACCACGCCGTACATGGTATTTGCTGCCGACGACGACTTCCTGCTCCATGGCGCGTTGACCGAGTCGGTGGAGTTTCTCGAAGCCAACCCCGACTACGGCCTGTGCCATGGCTACGGGATGATGTACCTGGCCCGCGCCGCCGAGGTGAACTACTACCGCCGCGATTGCCGGGTGATCGAGGACTACGCCTCGGCAGATGCCGGCGAGCGGGTCATGGCGTTCATGAGCCATTTCCTGCCGCCGTTCTACGCGGTGACCCGCACCGACCTGCTGCAACAGTGGTACAGCCTGCTGCCGCCGGGGACCAGTTTCGAATGGCAGGAGATCGGTCATACCTTCTTCCTGCTGGCCTCGGCCAAGGCGCGGATCCTGCCGATCCCGTTCGCCGTGCGGGAAGTCAACTACAACGCCTCGGAGCACAACACCGATGTGTTGACGGTGCTGACCTACGGCGACGCCAAGTCGGTGGCCCAGCGCGAGGCGTTCGCCGGGTTCCTGGCGTCGTTGCCTACCGGTTTGAGCGGCCTGGACCCACAGCGGGCCAAACAGATTGCCCTGGACAGCTTCACGGCCATGGCCGAGTGCCTGCTCACCGGGCGCTCGCTCAACGGCAAGATGATTTTCCGTTCGGCCTGGCTCGAGCCGGGGCCGAGCCGGTGCGTTCGTTCGGCCCGGAGCAGTTCGTCGAGATGCCGTTCTACAACAAGCCGATGTTCGACTTGTTGACCGAGTTCGAATTCCTCATGCATGGGATGCCGGCCGGCCGCCTGCAACTGCAGGAGCTCGAAGGCGTACTGCTCAAGCAGCAGGAACTGATGCAGGTACAACCCAACGACACCGACCGCACCCTGCGCAGCCGCCTGTGGGAGGCGCTGTCGTGCAACCTGTTCAACCTTGAGGTGGTCCAGCGTCTGGCGGCCTCGCTGCTGGCTTGCGAGGGGCAGGACCTTCAGGAGCAGAACGATGCCCGCAAATTGCAGGCCTGGGCCGAGCGCCTGGCGTCGCTGCCTTTCCAGGACAGCCCGGCGCTGTTGGAAAACATGCCTTCGGGGCGCCTGCTGAAATGGCTGGAGGCGCGCAACCCCGAGGCGCAGCAGCTCAAGGCGATCAACGAGCACCTGGCCCGGCACAACGGTGGCCCGAGCTTCGGCATCCTGCTGCTCGACCTCGACGCGGACATGGTCAAGCTGCAGGCGACCTTCGACAGCCTGGTCAACGGCCATTGCCGGTCCTTCCAGGTGGTGGTCTTCACCACGGGCGACCTGCCGGCGACCACCACCGCCCAGGACACCGTGCATTTCGTCAAGGTCAGCACCAGCAACTATGTGGAGCGCATCAACCAGATCGTGACGCAATCCTCCCGCGACTGGTTGCTCCTGGCCCGTGCCGGCGAGCGTTTCACCGCCAGCGGCCTGCTGCGCGCCAGCCTGGAACTGCTCGGCGCCGAAGGTTGCCGCGCGGTGGCCATGGACGAAATCCACTACGGTGCCGATGGCGCGCTGAAGGATGTGTTCCGCCCGGGCGTCAACCTCGACCTGCTGCAAAGCGTGCCGGACCTGATGGCCGGCCACTGGCTGATTCGCCGTGATGTACTGGTGGCCGCCGGTGGTTATTCGACGGCCTTTCCACAGGCCATGGAATACGACCTGCTGCTGCGCCTGATCGAAGACGGCGGGCTGGCCGGCCTGGCCCATCTGGCCGAGCCGCTGTTGCTCGGCCAGGCCGCGACGGTGGAGGAGAACACCCAACAAAGCCAGGCGTTGACCCGTCATCTGGGCAACCGTGGCTACCGGGCCCAGGTCAGCGCGGCGCAGCCTGGGGTCTACCAGATCAACTACGGCCATGCCGAGCGTCCGCTGGCCTCGATCATCCTGCGCAGCGAGGACAATCTGGAGCAGCTGCAGCGTTGCCTGGTCAGCGTGCTGCAACGCACGCGCTACCAACGCTACGAAGTGGTCATCGCCGACAACCATAGCCAGTCCGAAGAGCTGGCCAACTGGCTCGCCAGCCTGGAGCAGAAGGGTGATCGTATCCGCGTGCTGCGCAGCCCGCGGCGCCTGAACGCCTCGGCGCTGTACAACGCGGCGAGCCAGGAGGCCCGGGGCGAGTACCTGGTGCTGCTGGCGGCCAACGGCGAAGTGGTCAATGCCGACTGGATGGAGAGCCTGCTCAATCAGGCGCAGCGGCCGGAGGTGGGGATTGTCGGCGCGCGCCTGGTCGACGCCAAGGGCGCGACCACCTCGGCTGGCCTGGTTCTCGGGTTGAACGGCATCTGGGGGCGGCGTTCGCCGGTGAGCCGAAAGGCGCCAGCGGCTACCTGAACGGCTTGCTCGCCGAGCAGAACTATTCGGCGGTCTCCGGCGCCTGCCTGATGATTCGCAAGGAGGTCTACAACGCTGTCGGTGGCCTGGACGAAGAACACTTCGCCGAGGCATTCGCTGATGTCGACCTGTGCCTGAAAGTGGCCGATGCCGGCCTGTTGACGGTCTGGACCCCGCAGGTGCAGATCCTCCATCCGGGCATCCTGGCGGACGATACCCAGGTCGCGGCGGCGCTGCGTGACAAATGGCAGGCGCGCTTCGAACACGATGTGGCCTGCAACCAGAACCTGAGCCGGACTGGCAAGGGCTTCACTCCTGGCGCTCCTGCCAGTGTCGACTGGGCGCAGCTGCTCGCATAAGCCTGGCTGACAGGAAAAAGGACTCAAGACATGTTCAACGGCAAATCGATTTTCATCTCTGGCGGCACCGGCTCGTTCGGGCGCAATTTCATCCGGCGCCTGCTGGAGCAATACCGGCCCAAGCGGGTAGTGGTGTTCTCCCGCGATGAACTGAAACAGTACGAAATGCAGCAGACCTTCAATGCGCCCTGCATGCGTTATTTCCTCGGCGACGTGCGTGACGCCGAGCGTCTGCGCCAGGCCATGCGCGGGATCGACTATGTGGTGCACGCTGCGGCGCTGAAGCAGGTGCCGGCGGCGGAATACAACCCCACCGAGTGCATCCGCACCAACGTCAACGGCGCGGAAAACATCATTGCCGCGGCCATCGACAACGGCGTGAAGAAAGTCATCGCCCTGTCCACCGACAAAGCGGCGAGCCCGGTCAACCTGTACGGCGCGACCAAGCTGCTGTCGGACAAGTTGTTCGTCGCGGCGAACAATATCGCCGGCGACCAGCCGACCCGTTTTGCCGTGGTGCGCTACGGCAACGTAGCTGGCTCCCGGGCTCGGTGGTGCCGTTTTTCAGCCAGCTGATCGCCGAAGGCGCCTGCGAGTTGCCGATCACCGACGCGCGCATGACCCGTTTCTGGATCACCCTGGATCACGGGGTGCAGTTCGTGCTCGACAGCTTCTCGCGCATGCATGGCGGTGAAGTCTTCGTGCCGAAGATTCCGTCGATCCGGATCGTCGACCTGGCGCGTGGCATGGCGCAAAACCTGCCGCACAAGCAGGTGGGCATTCGTCCGGGGAAAAACTCCACGAGCTGATGGTGCCGCTGGATGACGCGCGCATGACCCTGGAGTTCACCGATCACTACACCATCCAGCCGTCGATCCGCTTTACCAACGTCAACGTCGACTTTGCCGTGGACGGCCTGGGCGAACAGGGGCGGCCGGTGGGCGAGGCGTTCGAATACCGCTCCGACACCAATCCGCATTTCCTCTCGGTGGGCCAGATCGCCGAGCTGCATGCCAGGTTGCCGGCATGATTCCCTACGGGCGCCAGAGTCTCGACCAGGCGGACATCGATGCGGTGGTCGCGGTGCTGCGGTCCGACTGGCTGACCCAGGGCCGACCATCGAACGCTTCGAGCAGGCCATGGCCGCTCGCTGCGAGGCCGGCCATGGCGTGGCGGTGTGCAATGCCACGGCGGCCTTGCACATCGCCTGCCTGGCCGCCGGTCTGGGGCCGGGAGACCGGCTGTGGACCACGCCCAATACCTTCCTGGCCTCGGCCAACTGCGGACGTTATTGCGGCGCCGAGGTGGACTTCGTCGATATCGACCCGCACACCTGGAACATGGATGCCCGGGCGTTGGCGCATAAGCTTGAGGCCGCCGAGCGCACGGGCAGACTGCCCAAGGTGGTGGTGGCGGTGGCGTTTTCCGGGCAAAGCTGCGACATGCGTGCCATGGCGCAGCTGGCGCAGCGTTATGGCTTCGTGCTGATCGAGGATGCCTCTCACGCGGTGGGCGCCTCCTATGCTGGGCGGCCGGTGGGCTGTGGCGAATTCGCGGCGATGACGGTGTTCAGCTTTCATCCGGTGAAAATTATCACCAGCGCCGAGGGCGGCATGGTCCTGACCAACAGCCCGCAGTTGGCGGACCGCTTGCGCCGCTTGCGCAGCCACGGCATGACCCGCGACCCGGCGCAGATGACCGAGCCCAGCCACGGCCCCTGGTACTACCAGCAGACCGAGCTGGGTTTCAATTACCGCATCACCGATCTGCAGGCAGCCCTGGGCTTGTCCCAACTGGACAAGCTCGACGCTTTCATTGCCCGGCGCCGGCAACTGGCGGCCCGTTATGACCGTCTGCTGGCCGATCTGCCGCTGACCCTGCCGCAGGCTCAGGAGCAGGCGCAGTCGGCTTGGCATCTGTACGTGGTGCGCTTGCAGCCCGAGCGCATCCTCCGCACCCATCGCGAGGTGTTCGAGGCATTGCGTGAGGCCGGGGTCGGGGTCAATCTGCATTACATCCCGGTGCATCTGCAGCCGTATTACCGCGACCTGGGATTCGCCGTGGGGATTTCCCCGAGGCCGAGCGCTACTACGGCGAAGCCATCAGCCTGCCGCTGTTTCCGGCGCTGGACGATGAGCAGCAGACGTATGTGGTCGAGCAATTGCGCCAGCTTATCCAGGAGCCCGCCCAGCCTTGAGTGCCATCGCGATCATTCCCGCCCGTGGCGGCAGCAAACGCATAGCGCGCAAGAACCTCAAGCCGTTCGACGGCGTGCCGATGATTACCCGCTCGATTGCCACGGCGCTGCGCTCCGGGTTGTTCGATCAGGTGCTGGTCAGTACCGACGACCCGGAGATCGCCGAGCTGGCCAGGGCCAGCGGCGCCACGGTGCCATTCATGCGTCCGGCCGAGCTGGCGGACGATTTCACCGGCACCGGGCCGGTGATCGTGCATGCCTTGAATGCGTTGCGCGAGCGTGGCGAGACCTTCGATTACGCCTGCTGCATTTACGCCACCGCGCCCTTGTTGCAACTGCGCTACCTGCGCCAGGGCTTGGTGGCGCTGGAGGCTCAGCCTGAAAAGTCCTTCGCCTTTTCCGTGTGCAGCTTTGCGTTTCCGGTGCAGCGCGCCCTGACCCTGGACGAGCAGGGCGCGTTGACTGCGCTTTATCCGGAGTTTCGCAACACACGCTCCCAGGACCTGCCGCCGGCCTATCAGGATGCCGGGCAGTTCTATTGGGGGCGCAGCGAGTCCTGGTTGCGCGGCGACCTGGTGTTTTCCCCGCTCAGCCTGCCGGTGATCCTGCCGCGCCATCTGGTGCAGGACATCGACACCGAGGAAGACTGGCTGCGCGCGGAGTATCTGTACGCGGCGCTGAAAGCCGGTGGAGAGCTGGAGTGAGAGTGCTGATCCGGGCCGACGCCTCACCGGCCATTGGCAGCGGCCATATCGCCCGCTGCCTGACCCTGGCCAGGGCGTTGCACGAGCAGGGCGCCACAGTGGCTTTCGCTTGCCGAAGCTTGCCCGGCAGCAATTGGACCGCCTGGCCGGACTGGGTTTCCAGACGTTCGCCCTGCCGGCGAGTTATCCGGGTGAATGCGCGCAGGACATCGAGGCGCCCTTGCCCTGGCAGGCGGATATCGCCGCCTTGCGGGCAGCGTTGCAGGATCAGCCGCGATTCGATTGGGTGCTGGTCGATCACTACGGCCTCGACCGGCAGTGGCAGCAGGCGGCACGGCAATGGGCGCCACGGATTGCCGCCATCGATGACCTGGCCAACCGGCGGCACGGGGTCGATCTGTTGCTCGACCAGAACTTCAGCGGCACGCCCCAGGCCTATGCCGGCCTGATCGACGCCGAGTGCCGGGCGTTGCTGGGGCCGCACTTCGCCTTGCTGCGCGAGGAGTTCCATTGTCCGCCGATCGCCATTCGCGAGCGAGCGAGTCGGGTGCTGGTGAATTTCGGCGGCTTCGATTCGGCCAGCCAGACCCACAAGGCGATGCTGGCCTTGAGTGCGTTCGACGACCTGCAGGTGGACTTTGTCGCCGGGGCCGGCAACCCGGCCTGGGCGCAGATGCAGGAACTGGCGGCCGGTCGCGGGCATTGGCGTTTGCACGCCTATGTCAGCGATTTTTCCCGCTTGATGGCCGAGGCGGACCTGTTTATCGGCGCCGGTGGCGGCACCAGTTGGGAGCGCGCCGCCCTGGGCCTGCCGACCCTGTGCATCAGCGTGGCCGGCAATCAAGAGGCCAATGCCCGGCTGCTGGCCGAGGCGGGCGTGCATGTCTACCTGGGGCCCAGCGAGCAGGTGAATGTCGAGCAGATCCGCCAGGCGGTCGCGGCGCTCGTTGGCGATTACCCGTTGCGCCAGAGCCTGGCGCAGTGCTCCCGGCAACTGGTGGACGGGCAGGGTGCATCGCGGGTGGCGACAGCCCTGTTCGAGATGACCGGCAACCCATTGCGCCGCGCCGGTGATGCACCGGCCACTGGCGAATTTACGCGTGAATCGAAGGAAAACCCCAATGACTAGTTTCAACATCGGCTCGCGCTCGATCGGCGCCGGCTCGCCGCCGTTCATCATTGCCGAGATGAGCGGCAACCATAACCAGTCGCTGGGCGTTGCCCTGCAGATCGTCGAGGCCGCGGCCAAGGCCGGCGCCCATGCCTTGAAGTTGCAGACCTATACCGCCGACACCATGACCCTGGACCTGGACCACGGCGAATTCTTCATCAAGGATCCGGCCAGTCTCTGGGCCGGCTCTTCGCTGTATGCCCTGTATGAAAAAGCCCACACACCCTGGCAGTGGCACGCACCGATCTTCGCCCGCGCCAGGGAACTGGGGATGCTGGCGTTCTCCACGCCGTTCGATGAGAGCGCGGTGGACTTCCTCGAAAGCCTCAAGGTGCCGGCCTACAAGATCGCCAGTTTCGAAAACACCGACCTGCCGCTGATCCGTCGGGTGGCGGCCACCGGCAAGCCGCTGATCATTTCCACCGGCATGGCCAGCATCGCCGAGCTGGACGAAAGCGTGCGCGCCGCCCGGGAGGCCGGCTGCAAGGATTTGGTGCTGCTCAAGTGCACCAGCACCTACCCGGCTTCGCCGGAAAACAGCAACATCCTGACCATTCCCCATCTGCGCCAGCTGTTCGGCTGCGAGGTCGGTTTGTCCGACCACTCCATGGGTGTCGGGGTTTCAGTGGCCGCCGTGGCGCTGGGCGCTACTGTGGTGGAGAAACACTTCACCCTTGATCGCGCCGCTGGCGGGGTGGATGCGAGTTTTTCCCTGGAACCGGCGGAGCTGCACAGCCTGGTGGTGGAAACCGAACGTGCCTGGCAGGCCCTGGGCCAGGTGCGTTACGGCGCGACCGAGGCCGAGCGGCAGTCGGTGTTGTACCGCCGTTCCCTCTATGTCACCCGCGATATGGCGGCGGGGGAGGTGTTCAGCAGCGATAACGTCCGGGCCATCCGTCCGGGCCTGGGGCTGGCCCCCAAGCACATCGACGCGGTCCTCGGGCGTTGCGCGCGCCAGACCCTCAAGCGCGGTACCGCACTGGATTGGGCATTTGTCGAATAGCCGTTTGTATGGCTGATTCGGCAAAATAGCGTGACCTGCGAGTCATAACGCGCATCTTCACTGTATTGTATTGATCGGGGAGATGGCGCCTGGCCGGTAAACGGCGCAGTGATAGCCTTTTATTCTTCCCGCTGTCGCCTGTCAGGGGCGCCAGGATGTCTGTTTGTCGGCAGCCCCGGTCCGGTGGTCGGGGTATTCAGCTGTTTATTATTGGGAAGCCGTAATGATTGGCATAAAGAGCATTGCGAGCTACGTGCCTGTAGCCGGCGTAGACAATTACGCACAAGGTGCAAAATTCGAGAAGGATGAAGAGTTCATCCTGGGCAAGATCGGTTCGGCCTTCCTGCCGCGCAAAGACGCCACGCAGGAAACCTCGGACCTGTGTGTCGAAGCAGTCAATGCGCTGTTCGCCAACAACCCGCAACTGTCGCGCGAGTCGATCGACGCGCTGATCGTCGTCACCCAGAACGGCGACGAAGAAGGCCTGCCGCACACCGCCGCCATCGTCCAGGACAAGCTGGGCCTGCCGACCCACGTCGCGGCCTTCGATATTTCCCTGGGCTGCTCCGGTTATGTCTATGGCATCTACGCGCTCAAGGGCTTCATGGAAGCCGTGGGCCTGAAGAACGGCCTGCTGGTCACCGCTGACCCTTACTCGAAGATCGTCGATCCGGAAGACCGCAACACCACCATGCTGTTCGGCGATGCGGCGACCGCTACCTGGATGGGCGAAGACGCTCCCTGGCAGCTGGGCAAGGCCAAGTTCGGCACCGACGGTTCCGGCGCTCCACACTTGAAAGTCACCGATGGCGTGTTTTTCATGAATGGCCGCCAGGTATTCAACTTTGCCCTGCTGAAAGTCCCGGCGCATTTGAACGAGCTGCTGGATGAGTCCGGCCTGAAGGCTGAGCAGATCGATGCGTTCTGTATCCACCAGGGCAGTGCGGCGATCGTCGATGCCGTGGCGCGCCGTTTCGAAGGCGAGCCGGAGAAGTTCATCAAGGACATGGTCGAGACCGGTAATACCGTATCGTCGAGCATTCCGCTGCTGCTGGAAAAGCACGTGCTCGAGTCGAAATGGCAACGTGTGGCCCTGAGTGGCTTCGGTGTAGGGCTGTCCTGGGGCTCGGCGATTATCTATCGCCCATGAGTTGATCCCGCGGCATCCAAAAATAGCGCCCAGGGTGTACCCTGAGCGCTATTTTTTTGCATGAAGATAGGCGAGACAGCATGAGCGAAAGCTTCGAGGGCAATGCCCAGGCAATACAGGCTCGCTGGCCGCGACTGCTCGAGCGGTTGCTGGCGGAAGACAGTGCTGGGTTGCAGGCGGATCTGGTCGAAGGCCTGGGTTCGACCTTGAGTATTTCCGGCATTCAGCTCACCAGTCGCCACGATCGCACCGCGGAAGCTCGGATCCAGGCGGCGAGCCTGCCGGCCGACAGTCCGGTGATCCATCTGTACGGCACCGGCTTGGGTGACTTGCAGCAGATACTGCTGGAAAACCCGGCGCTGCAACGCTTGCAGGTGCACATCTTGAACGGCGCGGTGTTTGCGCTGGTGCTGCAATTGCTCGATCAGCAGGCCTGGTTGAACGATCCTCGAGTTGAACTGGGTTATGCCGGCGATCTGGCGGAAATCCAGCTGCCGTTCTTCGCCTTGCCCTCCGAGCTGGTGCTGGCGGATGACTACAACGCCAAGATCCGCGATCGCCTGGTCAGTGAGGTGCACCTGGCCTTCAATAACCGCGACTTCGTGGCCGATTCCCCGGAGGTCGCCCAACGCCTGCAAGCGAGTGCCGAGCTGGTGGCCAGCGACAATGACGTGGCGCAGCTGTTCGGTAGCCAGCCGGGGCGCGAGATCTTTGTGATTGCCACCGGGCCGAGCCTGGAGCGGCACTTCGAACGCTTGCGCGAGATTCGCGCCCAGGCCCGGCGTCCCCTGTTTATCTGTGTCGATACCGCCTACCGACCATTGCTCAAACAGGGGATCGAGCCGGATATCGTGGTCAGCATCGATCACCGGATTTCCAGCCTGCACCTGCCGCCAGAAAAATCGGCAGCCATCACCCTGGTCTATCTGCCGATGGTCGACCCGCAGATTCTGGCGCTCTGGCGGGGACCGCGTTACGTGGGGTATTCCGCCAGCCCGATTTACACGCGGATACGCGAGCAATTGCCCAAGGCGCAGCTGTATGTCGGTGGCAGCGTGATTCATCCCGCGGTGGACCTGGCGGTAAAAATGGGCGCCGAGCAGGTCACCTTGTTCGGTGCCGACTTTGCCTTCCCGATGAACAAGACGCATGCCGGCTGGCTCGACGGCGAGTTGGGGCCGCAGCTGGGCGCGGCCCGGCACTGGGTGCTGGACGGGCATGGCCAGCGAGTCAGGACCCAACTCAATTTCCGCAGTTACCTGTGCGAGCTGGAGCGGTTTATCGCCGGTCATCCACGGGTGCGCTTCTATAACAGCAGTCGGGACGGGGCGATGATTGCCGGGACGACCTACCATCCGGAGTTCAGCCAATGAGCGCGATCGAGGGGCTGATCGCCCGCTTGCAGCAATGCGCCGAGGGCTTCCGCCTGGGGCACGATGTCGAGACGGCCGTGACCATGGTCCAGTTGATGGGGGCGATCCAGCCGCTGATCGATACCGCGCCGCCAGCGCAGCGCCAGGACTGGGAGACTTTGCTTGGCCTGATGTTCGAATGTCAGCAAGGGCAAAACTGGCTGGCCCTGGCCGACTACCTGCAATATGAATGCGTTGAAGTGCTGCGCTCCCTCTCTGCTGGCTGAAGCATTCCCTGCCTGCCCGGGTGATCTTCGCGCCCGGACCTTCTCCGGCATTTTTCTGGCGCCATTTTTCCACGTATTTAAAAATGCCGAGCCCTTGATTTACGGGGGGTGGCACGCTGATGGCAAAATTTTTTGAAAATCCCCTAAAGCAACTTGCATTGCCGACGATAACTATTACGAAGGTTCTCTAGGCCATACCCGGCGGTTGCCAGGGCCGGAAGCCGCAGTACCCAACCAACGAGGAATTCGTCATGGCTTTAACAGTAAACACTAACGTCACATCGTTGAACGTTCAGAAGAACCTGAACCGCGCTTCCGACGCTCTGTCGACTTCGATGACTCGCCTGTCTTCCGGCCTGAAAATCAACAGTGCAAAAGACGACGCCGCCGGCCTGCAAATCGCTACCCGTATGACTTCGCAGATCCGCGGTCAGACCATGGCGATCAAAAACGCCAACGACGGTATCTCCATCGCTCAGACCGCTGAAGGCGCGATGCAGGAATCCACCAACATCCTGCAACGTATGCGCGAACTGGCTATTCAATCGCGAAACGACTCCAACGGTACCGCTGACCGTGTTGCACTGAACAAAGAATTCGCTTCGATGTCGGACGAGCTGACTCGTATCGCCAAGTCGACCAACCTGAACGGCAAGAACCTGATCGACGGCAGTGCTGGCACCATGACCTTCCAGGTCGGTTCCAACACCGGTGCTACCAACCAGATCACCATCACTCTGGCCAGCGGCTTCGACGCTGCAACTCTGAGCGTAGGTTCTGCAACCATCGCCATCACCGGTAACAGCAGCGCCACCGCCGAAGCCAGCACCAAGGCTTCGATCGACGCAATCGAAAAGGCCCTGGCAACCATCAACTCCAGCCGTGCTGACCTCGGTGCTGCACAAAACCGTCTGACCAGCACCATTTCCAACCTGCAGAACATCAACGAAAACGCCAGTGCTGCACTGGGTCGCGTACAAGATACCGACTTCGCTGCTGAAACTGCGCAGATGACCAAGCAGCAGACTCTGCAACAAGCTTCCACCGCAGTTCTGGCCCAGGCCAACCAACTGCCGTCCGCTGTACTGAAACTGCTTCAGTAATAGCTGGCTAAGCTTTGGCGGGGGAGTGCGCTGGTCGCGCTCTCTCGCTTTTTACTTTAAGAGGTGATGGACATGGATATGAGCATGAAGCTGAACTTGTCTTATCCAACAGCCAAGCCGGCAACGCCTGTTGCTGACAAGCCTGTGGAGAAGCCTCAAGCGGACGTTGTGGCGCTGTCGACTGTCAAGGAAGAGAGTAAGAGTGCGCAAACCGAGCAGGACAAACTGAAAATGGCCATTCAGGAAATTGAAAAGTTTGTGCAATCGGTCAAACGTAATCTGGAATTCTCTATCGACGAGCCTTCTGGCAAGGTCGTCGTCAAGGTCATTGCCAGCGACTCCGGTGAGGTGATTCGTCAGATCCCCAACGAAGAAGTCCTGAAGTTGGCCAATAGTTTGAATGATGCGAGCAGCTTGTTGTTCAGCGCTAAAGTCTGACAGCTGGCATGAAATTTGTTGCTATGTTCTTTTGGGCGTTGTAATGGTCAAAAGACCGGCGACACACTGAAGGGAGATCTCCATGGCAAGTCCAATTCTACCGGGTACCGGTCTAGGCTCCGGCCTCGATACTGGTGCTATCGTCAAAGCCTTGGTAAACGCTGACAAAGCGCCCAAGCAAGGTCAGATCGACCGGGGAACTGCGAACAACACCGCAAGCATCTCCGGCATCGGCACCTTGAAGTCTTTGTTGTCGACCTTTCGGACCACCATTACCGAACTCAGCAGCAAGACCAATCCGCAATTTCCCGGCTATGCCGCCACCACTTCCGACAACAAGTATGTAACGGCGGTCGCTGGCAACACCGCGGTCAACGGCAACTATGTCGTCTCGGTCGGCAATCTTGCGACCGCCTCGAAAGTCACCAGTGCTGCCTTCGCTGGTGGCGCTACCAGTGCTATTCCGACTGGTACCCTGAAAATCAGTCAAAATGGCACTAACTACAATCTCGATATAAAAGCTGGCGCTACCTTGCAGTCGGTACGTGACTCGATCAACGCCGACGCATCGCTCAAGAGCGCGGGTATCAGCGCGAACATCGTGACCGATTCCTTTGGATCGCGTTTGGTGGTGGGTTCGACCACTACCGGTGCGGGGTCCGATATTTCTCTGAGTGGCATTGCCGGTCTGGAAATCGACGGTAGCAACGTCGTGGGCGCTTCCGGTTCGCCGATGACCGCCACTTCCGCCGGTTCCATTGGTGCCTTGGCCAGGGATGCCAATTTCACTGTTGACGGCATGGCCTTGACCAGCAAGAGCAACGCCGTGGACAAGGCGGTTTCCGGGATGACCTTCAATCTGGTCGCGCCAGGCACCTCGACCATCACCGTCGCGGCCAATACCGATGGTTTGAAGGCTTCGATCCAGAAGTTCGTCGACGCCTACAACGCGGTGGCCAACAGTGTGACCGCGCTGACCAAGCCGTCCCTGGATGACAATGGCAAGCTGACTATCCCGGCGCAGCTGACCGGCGACTCGTTGCCGCGTTCGATCCTGGCGGCCATTCGTGCGCCGCTGTCTGAGGTCGGGTCTGGTGACAAGCTGACCGTTCTGTCGCAATTGGGGGTTACCACCAACCCGAAGACCGGTGCCCTGGATTTCGATTCCACCAAGTTCACCGCGGCGATGAACGACAAAAAGCTGGGTGGCGAGGTGCAGACCCTGTTCACCGGTGAAAACGGCCTGCTAAGCCGCATGGACGACGCCATCAAGCCTTTTGCCCAGACTGGCGGTGTTCTCGATCAGCGCACCACTGAGCTAAACAAGGCCAAGGCCAAGCTGACTCTGGATCAGGAGGCCCTGGATCGTCGTATCGAAACTCTGACGACGGTACTGACCAAGAAGTACAACGACATGGACACCCTGGTGGGCAAGTTGAAAGCCACCGCGAGCAACATCACCTCGATGTTCGAGGCGTTGACTGCGCAACAGAAAGGCTGATTGATACCAGGCGCCAAAAGCCCGGCAACGTTTGTAGCGTTCCGGGCTTTTGGCTTTTGATCTAAAGTTTTTTGACGCCCGGTCGATACGCTGGTTATACGAACCCTTGAGTTTTGATGAGGTAGAACATGAATCCGATGTTAGCCCTTCGGCAATACCAGAAGATTGGTGCCCAGGCGCAGACTTCCGAAGCCAGCCCCCATCGTCTGGTGCAGATGCTGATGGAAGGCGGCCTGGATCGTATCGCCCAGGCCAAGGGGGCGATGGAGCGCAAGGATATTCCCGGCAAGGGTGTGTTCATCAGCAAGGCCATCGGCATTATCGGCGGCTTGCGTGAAGGGCTCGATCTGGAAAACTCACTCGACACCCTGGGCGATCTGGATGGCTTGTACACCTACATGATGACGCGCCTCACCGAGGCGAACATCAAGACCGATCCAAAGATTCTCGACGAGGTCGCCGATCTGCTGCGCACCGTCAAGGAAGGCTGGGATGCCATCGCTGCGCCGGGTCCGCAGTTCTAAGGAGATCACCATGAGTCTTGTATTGCAGCGCATCGAAGAAACCCGTGAAGCACTGGTCGCCGCCCTGGCCGAGCGTAATTGGGAAGCGATCGGTCAGTTGGATCTGGCCTGCCGTTCCTGCATGGAAGACATCTTGAGTGAAGCTCCGGAAGATGAAGCCGCGTTGCGCGAGAATTTGCAGGAACTGTTGGGGGTTTATCGGCAGCTTCTTGAAGTGACGACAGGGGAGCGTCAGGCGATAGTCGACGAGATGTCGCAGATCCATCAAGCACAGAACGCGGCAAAGGTTTACCATCTGTTCGGTTAATTAACCCCTAAGTTAATCCGAATCCAGTGCGCCATAAATTTGACTGTGCACGCTTTTTTGACTTAACTAGTGGCTGTTTTCAGATTTCAGACGTCTATCAGGCTCAAAATGCCTACAAGCGTCTAGCTTGCCCTGATTCCGGGCATTGAGTTGACTAGGGAAGTTGCTATTGCATGTGGCGTGAAACCAAAATTCTGCTGATTGATGACGATAGCGTCCGCCGCCGCGACCTGGCGGTGATTTTAAATTTTCTTGGCGAAGAAAATTTACCCTGCGGTAGCCATGACTGGCAGCAGGCTGTCGGCTCATTGTCATCCAGTCGTGAAGTAATCTGTGTCCTCATCGGGACTGTAAATGCTCCTGGTGCACTTTTGGGCCTGTTAAAGACACTCTCAACCTGGGATGAGTTCCTTCCAGTTTTGTTAATGGGCGATAATTCTTCCATTGACTTGCCGGAAGACCAGCGTCGTCGAGTGCTTTCCACCCTGGAAATGCCACCCAGCTACAGCAAGTTGCTCGATTCCCTGCATCGCGCCCAGGTCTATCGTGAGATGTACGATCAGGCCCGCGAGCGCGGTCGCCATCGCGAACCCAACCTCTTTCGCAGTCTGGTCGGCACCAGCCGGGCGATCCAGCATGTCCGGCAGATGATGCAGCAAGTGGCCGATACCGACGCCAGCGTGCTGATCCTCGGCGAGTCCGGGACTGGCAAGGAAGTGGTGGCGCGTAACCTGCACTATCACTCCAAGCGTCGCGAAGCGCCGTTCGTGCCCGTCAACTGTGGTGCGATTCCGGCCGAGTTGCTGGAGAGCGAACTGTTCGGCCATGAGAAGGGCGCCTTCACCGGGGCCATCACCAGCCGTGCCGGGCGTTTCGAACTGGCCAACGGCGGCACCCTGTTCCTCGACGAAATCGGCGATATGCCGCTGCCGATGCAGGTCAAGCTGTTGCGCGTGCTGCAGGAGCGTACCTTCGAGCGCGTGGGCAGCAACAAGACCCAGAGCGTCGATGTGCGGATTATCGCCGCGACTCACAAGAACCTCGAGAGCATGATCGAGGTCGGCAGTTTCCGCGAAGACCTGTACTACCGCCTGAACGTGTTCCCGATCGAGATGGCGCCGCTGCGTGAGCGGGTGGAAGACATTCCGCTGCTGATGAACGAGCTGATCTCGCGCATGGAGCATGAGAAGCGCGGTTCGATCCGCTTCAACTCCGCGGCGATCATGTCGCTCTGCCGCCATGGCTGGCCGGGCAACGTCCGCGAGTTGGCCAACCTGGTGGAGCGCATGGCGATCATGCATCCCTACGGCGTGATCGGCGTGGTCGAATTGCCGAAGAAATTCCGCTATGTCGACGACGAAGACGAGCAGTTGGTGGACAGCCTGCGCAGTGATCTGGAAGAGCGGGTGGCGATCAATGGTCATACACCGGACTTCGCCGCCACCGCCATGCTGCCGCCGGAAGGCCTGGATCTGAAGGACTACCTCGGTGGTCTGGAGCAGGGCCTGATCCAGCAGGCGCTCGACGACGCCAATGGCATTGTCGCGCGGGCTGCGGAGCGCCTGCGTATTCGCCGCACCACGCTGGTGGAAAAAATGCGCAAGTACGGCATGAGCCGTCGCGAGGGTGATGAACAGGCGGATGATTGACGCCTGTTTTTTAACCTGTTGAAAACCGGGCAGTTTTTTTCCGGCACGGGTATTGCTAAGTCTCTCTCAACGTTCCGTTTAACTGACGGTCAGCCACGCGAGAGAGCACGATGCCCCAAGCCGCCCAGATGTCTCCTGTTCCTGAAAGCCAGGGGCAAACGTCGTCCGTAGAGCAGGCAAGCCGGCTTGGCCTTGAGCAGGCGTTCGCCTTGTTCAACCAGATGTCGAGCCAGCTTACCGACTCCTACAGCATGCTTGAGGCTCGGGTGACCGAGCTCAAGGGCGAACTGGCCGTGGTCAGCGCCCAGCGCATGCAGGAGCTGGCGGAAAAAGAGCGTCTGGCCAACCGTCTGCAAAACCTCCTCGATCTGTTGCCTGGCGGCGTCATTGTCATCGACGCCCAGGGCATTGTCCGCGAAGCCAACCCTGCCGCCTGCGACCTGCTGGGCCTGCCTCTCGAGGGCGAACTCTGGCGGCATGTCATCGCCCGTTGTTTCGCGCCACGGGAAGACGACGGCCATGAGATTTCGTTGAAGGATGGGCGGCGGTTGTCGATCTCCACCCGTTCGCTGGATGCCGAGCCGGGCCAATTGGTGCTGCTCAACGACCTGACTGAAACCCGTCACCTGCAAGATCAGCTGGCCCGCCATGAGCGCCTGTCGTCCCTGGGGCGCATGGTGGCGTCCCTGGCGCATCAGATCCGTACGCCACTGTCCGCCGCGCTGCTGTATGCCAGTCACCTGACCGAGCAGGAGCTGCCTGTCGCCACCCAGCAGCGCTTTGCCGGGCGGCTGAAGGAGCGGTTGCATGAGCTGGAGCATCAGGTCCGCGACATGCTGGTGTTTGCCCGAGGCGAGTTGCCGCTGACCGATCGCGTGACGCCCAAGGCGCTATTGCAGTCGCTGCAGGCGGCGGCCCTGACCCATGTGCAGGACGTGCCCGTGCGCTGGCAGTGCGACAGCCCTGCGGGTGAGTTGCTGTGCAGCCGCGACACGCTGGTGGGGGCGGTGCTCAACCTGATCGAGAACGCCATCCAGGCCAGTGCCGGCCAGGTGCGCCTGAAAGTCCATCTTTATACCCGTGGCAACAGCTTGCGGTTGTGCGTCAGCGATAGCGGCAGCGGTATCGACGCTGCGGTACTGGCGCGTTTGGGTGAACCGTTTTTCACCACCAAGACCACTGGAACCGGACTGGGGCTGACAGTCGTCAAGGCGGTGGCGCGTGCCCATCAGGGAGAATTGCTGCTGCGCTCGCGTCCTGGGCGCGGTACATGTGCGCTGGTGGTTCTGCCACTGTTCTGCGGCGCTCAAGGAGTGGAGTGAAGGTAATGGCAATCAAGGTTCTACTGGTTGAAGACGATCGCGCCCTGCGCGAAGCCCTGGCGGATACGCTGCTGTTGGCCGGTCATGACTACAAGGCGGTCGGCAGTGCGGAGGAAGCGCTGGAGGCGGTGTCTGGCGAGTCGTTCAGCCTGGTGGTCAGCGACGTCAACATGCCGGGCATGGACGGTCATCAGTTGCTGGGCTTGCTGCGTGCGCGCCAGCCGCAATTGCCGGTATTGCTGATGACCGCCCATGGTGCGGTCGAGCGTGCGGTCGAGGCCATGCGTCAAGGCGCCGCCGACTACCTGGTCAAGCCCTTCGAGCCCAAGGCCCTGCTGGATCTGGTGGCGCGACATGCCCTGGGTTGCCTTGGGGCTGCCGAGGGCGAAGGGCCGGTGGCATTCGAGCCGGCCAGCGCTCAACTGCTCGAACTAGCGGCGCGGGTCGCTCGCAGCGATTCCACCGTATTGATCTCGGGCGAGTCCGGTACCGGTAAAGAGGTGCTGGCGCGTTACATCCACCAGCAGTCCCATCGCTCCAGCCAGCCCTTTATCGCCATCAACTGCGCGGCGATTCCGGACAACATGCTCGAAGCCACACTGTTCGGTCACGAGAAGGGCGCCTTTACCGGCGCCATCGCCGCCCAGCCCGGCAAGTTCGAACAGGCCGATGGCGGTACCCTGCTGCTGGACGAGATTTCCGAAATGCCCCTGGCCCTGCAGGCCAAGCTGCTGCGGGTGTTGCAGGAGCGCGAAGTCGAGCGGGTCGGGGCGCGCAAGCCCATCGCCCTGGATATCCGGGTAGTGGCGACCACCAACCGCGACCTGGCCGGCGAAGTGGCCGCGGGGCGATTCCGGGAAGACCTTTACTATCGGCTGTCGGTATTCCCGCTGGCGTGGCGCCCGCTGCGCGAACGTACCGCCGATATCCTGCCGCTGGCCGAGCGCCTGCTGGCCAAACACGTCAATAAAATGAAACACGCTGCCGCGCGGCTGTCGGCTGAAGCGCAGGCGTGCCTGCTCGGTTATCCATGGCCGGGCAACGTGCGCGAACTGGACAACGCCATTCAGCGCGCACTGATCCTGCAGCAGGGCGGTCTGATCCAGCCGGAAGATTTCTGCCTGGGCGGACCGCTGGCCTGTGCGCCGCTGCCTGCCATGGCGCCCGCCGCGGTGGCGACGGTGCGCAGTGCGCCGGTGGAGGCCGAGGTGCCGCCAGCCGAGTCGGCAGGGGCCTTGGGCGACGATCTGCGGCGTCGGGAGTTCCAGATGATCATCGACACCTTGCGCACCGAGCGTGGCCGACGCAAGGAGGCGGCCGAGCGCCTGGGTATCAGCCCGCGAACCTTGCGCTACAAGCTGGCGCAAATGCGCGATGCCGGAATGGATGTCGAGGCGTATCTGTTTGCAACATGAGTCGTTTAAGGCTGAAGCCATGCAGGCTTTTGTTCGGTGTCGCCGCGGAGCTGGCACCCTTGTTGCTAACACCTCACTAACCGCTGCGTGAGTGTCAAAAAATTGCGGGTCGTCGGAGAGAGTAGACCATGAGCCAAGGTATTGAATTTAATCGGTTGATGTTGGACATGCGGGCCATGCAAATGGACGCCATGGCCCAGCCAAAATCGGCCGCGGTGCCGCAGGTGAGCGGCAGCAGTTTTTCCGACATGCTTGGGCAGGCGGTGAACAAGGTCAACGACACTCAGCAGGCGTCCAGCCAGCTGGCCAGTGCCTTCGAGATCGGCAAGAGCGGTGTCGACCTGACCGACGTGATGATTTCCTCGCAGAAGGCCAGTGTGTCCTTCCAGGCGTTGACCCAGGTGCGCAACAAGCTGGTTCAGGCGTACCAAGACATCATGCAGATGCCGGTTTAAGGACGAGATTGAGTCATGGCAGAAGCAGTCGCCGATAACGTACCGGCCAAGGCCACTCCGACAGAAGGCAAGCCGCCGCTGTTCGGGTTGTCCTTTCTGGAAAACCTCTCCGAGATGACCATGTTGCGTCAGGTTGGCCTCATGGTCGGTCTGGCTGCCAGCGTGGCGATTGGTTTTGCCGTGGTGTTGTGGTCCCAGCAACCCGATTACCGTCCGTTGTACGGCAGCCTTGCCGGCATGGACGCCAAGCAGGTCATGGACACCCTGGCCTCCGCCGACATTCCCTACACCGTCGAACCCAACTCCGGTGCCTTGCTGGTCAAGGCCGACGACCTGTCGCGCGCGCGCCTCAAGCTGGCCGCTGCCGGCGTGGCTCCGGGCGACGGCAATATCGGTTTCGAGATTCTCGATAAAGAGCAGGGCCTGGGCACCAGCCAGTTCATGGAGGCGACCCGTTACCGTCGTGGCCTGGAAGGCGAGCTGGCGCGGACTATTTCCAGCCTGAACAACGTCAAGGGCGCACGCGTGCATCTGGCGATTCCGAAAAGCTCGGTGTTCGTGCGCGACGAGCGCAAGCCCAGCGCTTCGGTACTGGTCGAGCTGTATTCCGGCCGTTCGCTGGAACCGGGCCAGGTGGTGGCCATCGTCAATCTGGTGGCGACCAGCGTTCCCGAGTTGAGCAAGTCGCAGATCACCGTGGTCGACCAGAAGGGCAACCTGCTCTCCGACCAGGCGGAAAACTCCGAACTGACCATGGCCGGCAAGCAATTCGACTACAGCCGCCGCATGGAAAGCATGCTGACCCAGCGTGTGCACAACATCCTGCAGCCGATCCTCGGCAACGACCGCTATAAGGCTGAAGTGTCCGCCGATGTGGACTTCAGTGCTGTCGAGTCGACCTCCGAACAGTTCAACCCGGACCAGCCGGCCTTGCGCAGCGAGCAGTCGGTCAATGAACAACGCTCCAGCAGCCTGGGCCCGCAAGGTGTTCCTGGCGCCCTGAGCAACCAGCCGCCATCGCCGGCCAGCGCACCGCAGACCACCGGTGGCGCCACCGCTGCCGCCGGCATGGTGCAGCCAGGCCAGCCGCTGCTGGACGCCAACGGCCAGCAGATCATGGACCCGGCCACCGGCCAGCCGATGCTGGCGCCGTACCCGAACGACAAGCGTCAACAATCCACCAAGAACTTCGAACTGGATCGCTCCATCAGCCACACCAAGCAACAGCAGGGTCGTCTGAACCGGCTGTCGGTGGCGGTGGTGGTGGACGATCAGGTCAAGGTCAATCCGGCCAACGGCGAAACCAGCCGTGCGCCGTGGAGCGCCGACGAATTGGCGCGCTTTACCCGCCTGGTGCAGGACGCCGTGGGCTTCGACGCCAGCCGTGGCGACAGCGTCAGCGTGATCAACGTGCCGTTCTCGGCCGATCGCGGCGAGGTGATCGCCGACATTCCGTTCTACTCGCAGCCCTGGTTCTGGGACATCGTGAAGCAGGTCCTGGGCGTGCTGTTTATCCTGGTCCTGGTGTTCGGCGTGTTGCGTCCGGTGCTCAACAACATCACCGGTGGCGGCAAGGGCAAGCAACTGGCGGGTCTGGGCAGCGATGTCGAACTCGGCGGCATGGGCGGCCTGGATGGCGAGCTGGCCAACGATCGCGTCAGCCTCGGCGGCCCGCAAAGCATCCTGCTGCCTAGCCCGAGCGAAGGCTATGACGCACAGTTGAACGCAATCAAGAGTCTGGTGGCAGAAGACCCGGGTCGAGTGGCCCAGGTCGTGAAAGAGTGGATTAACGCAGATGAGTGATAACCGAGCCGCTACCGCCAAACTGACCCGGGTCGACAAGGCCGCGATCCTGCTGCTGTCCCTGGGTTCCACCGACGCCGCGCAGGTGCTGCGCCACATGGGCCCCAAAGAGGTCCAGCGAGTGGGCGTGGCCATGGCGCAGATGGGCAACGTGCATCGCGAGCAGGTCGAGCAGGTGATGAGCGAGTTCGTCGACATCGTTGGCGACCAGACCAGCCTTGGCGTGGGCTCCGACGACTATGTGCGCAAGATGCTCACCCAGGCCCTGGGCGAGGACAAGGCCAACGGCCTGATCGACCGCATCCTGCTGGGCGGCAACACCAGCGGCCTGGACAGCCTGAAGTGGATGGAGCCGCGCGCCGTGGCGGACGTGATCCGTTACGAGCACCCGCAGATCCAGGCGATCGTGGTGGCGTACCTCGATCCGGACCAGGCGGGCGAAGTGCTTGGCAACTTCGACCACAAGGCGCGCCTGGACATCATCCTGCGAGTTTCCTCGCTCAATACCGTGCAGCCGGCCGCCCTGAAAGAACTCAACCAGATTCTCGAGAAGCAGTTCGCCGGCAACTCCAACGCCTCGCGTACCACCCTGGGGGGTATCAAGCGCGCTGCCGACATCATGAACTTCCTCGACAGCTCGATCGAAGGCCAGTTGATGGACTCGATCCGCGAAGTCGACGAAGACCTGTCCGGTCAGATCGAAGACCTCATGTTCGTGTTCAACAACCTCGCCGATGTCGACGACCGCGGCATCCAGGCATTGCTGCGCGAAGTGTCTTCCGACGTGCTGGTCCTGGCCCTCAAGGGGTCGGACGAAGGCGTCAAGGAAAAGATCTTCAAGAACATGTCCAAGCGGGCTGCCGAACTGCTGCGCGACGACCTCGAGGCCAAGGGCCCGGTGCGCGTCAGCGATGTGGAAACCGCGCAGAAGGAAATCCTCACCATTGCCCGCCGTATGGCCGAAGCCGGAGAAATCGTTCTCGGCGGGAAGGGCGGCGAAGAAATGATCTAAGGTCGCGTTATGTCGTCCAGCAGTGATGAATCCCACAGCGACCTGATTCGCGCTCGGGACGTCGGTGGTTTCGACGTCTGGGCGCTGCCCAGTTTCGACCCCCATGTACCCGAGCCCGAGCCGGAGCCGGTGGAAGAGCCGCCGGCGCAGATCGAGGAAGTGCCGCTGGAAGAAGTCCAGCCACTGACCCTCGAAGAGCTCGAGAGCATTCGCCAGGAAGCCTATAACGAAGGCTTCGCCACGGGCGAAAAGGAAGGTTTCCATAGCACCACGCTGAAGGTCCGCCAGGAAGCCGACGTGGCCCTGAGTGCCAAGCTGGAGGCGCTGGAAGCGCTGATGGGCAATCTGTTCGAACCCATCGCCGAGCAGGACACACAGATTGAAAAGGCCCTGGTCAACCTGGTGCAGCACATGACGCGCCAGGTGATCCAGCGCGAGCTGGCCATCGACTCCAGCCAGATCGAACACGTCATGCGCGAAGCCCTCAAGCTGCTGCCGCTGGGTGTGGGCAACGTGCGGCTGTACATCAACCCGCAGGATTTCGCCCAGGTCAAAAGCCTGCGCGAGCGCCATGAGGAAAGCTGGCGCATCGTCGAGGACGAAGCCATGTTGCCGGGCGGCTGCCGGGTCGAGACCGAGCACAGCCGGATCGACGCGACCATGGAAACCCGGATCGCCAAGATCATGGACAAGCTGTCCGACCAGCTTCATGAGCAGGCTTTGCATCCCGCCGAATCGGACCTGAGCGTCGAGCTGGGGGCCGCCACCGGCAAGCCCGCCGCGGATGTCGACCCTGTCGACGCCGCGCAGGACCCCGCCGATGCGCCTTGACCGCACCAGCTTCGGCAAGCGCCTGAGCAGCTACGCCGAAGCCACCGAACTGCCGAACCAGCCGATTCTCGAAGGCCGTCTGCTGCGCATGGTCGGCCTGACCCTGGAGGCCGAAGGCCTGCGGGCGGCCATGGGCACGCGTTGCATGGTGATCAACGACGACAGCTATCACCCGGTGCAGGTCGAGGCCGAGGTGATGGGCTTCTCCGGCAGCAAGGTATTTCTGATGCCGGTCGGCAGCGTCGCCGGCATCGCGCCCGGCGCCCGGGTCGTGCCGCTGGCTGATACTGGCCGCCTGCCGATGGGCATGAGCATGCTCGGGCGGGTCCTCGACGGTGCTGGCCGTGCGTTGGACGGCAAAGGCGGGATGAAGGCCGAGGACTGGGTGCCGATGGACGGTCCGACCATCAACCCGCTCAAGCGCGACCCCATCAGCCGGCCGCTGGACGTGGGCATTCGCTGCATCAACGGATTATTGACGGTGGGCCGCGGTCAGCGTCTCGGCCTGTTCGCCGGTACCGGTGTGGGCAAGAGTGTGCTGCTGGGCATGATGACCCGCTTTACCGAGGCCGACATCATCGTGGTCGGTCTGATCGGTGAGCGGGGCCGTGAGGTCAAGGAGTTCATCGAACACATCCTCGGTGAAGAGGGGCTCAAGCGCTCCGTGGTGGTGGCATCGCCGGCGGACGATGCGCCGCTGATGCGCCTGCGCGCGGCCATGTACTGCACGCGTATCGCCGAATACTTTCGGGACAAGGGCAAGAACGTCCTGTTGCTGATGGATTCCCTGACCCGTTTCGCCCAGGCCCAGCGGGAAATCGCGCTGGCCATCGGCGAGCCGCCCGCGACCAAGGGCTATCCGCCGTCGGTCTTCGCCAAGCTGCCGAAACTGGTGGAGCGCGCGGGCAACGCCGAGGCCGGTGGCGGCTCGATCACCGCGTTCTATACCGTGTTGTCCGAAGGCGACGACCAGCAGGACCCGATCGCCGACTCGGCGCGTGGTGTGCTCGACGGGCACATCGTGCTGTCGCGGCGCCTGGCGGAGGAGGGGCATTACCCGGCGATCGATATCGAGGCGTCCATCAGCCGGGTCATGCCGGCGGTGGTGACCCCGGATCATATGACTCGCGCCCAGTATTTCAAGCAGCTGTGGTCGCGTTACCAACAGGCGCGCGACCTGATCAGCGTCGGCGCTTACGTACCGGGCGGCGATCGCGAAACCGACACCGCCATCTCGCTGCAGCCGTCGATGGTTGCGTACCTGCGCCAGGGGCTCAACGACAGCATCAGCCTGGGTGAAAGCGAAGCCCATCTGGAGATGGTTTTCGCTCCGGCGCCGGGCGGTTAATTCGTCATGGCCAACAGCCGTGCCGCGCGTCTGGCGCCGGTGGTCGACATGGCCGAAAGCGCCGAGCGCACCGCCGCCCAGCGCCTGGGGCATTTCCAGGGCCAGGTGCGCCTGGCGGAAAGCAAGCTGGGGGACCTGGAACGCTTTCGTGCCGAATACCAGCAACAGTGGATCGAGCGGGGCAGTGCTGGGGTTTCCGGCCAGTGGCTGATGAACTACCAGCACTTTCTCAATCAGCTGGAAACCGCCGTGGGCCAGCAGCGGCAAAGCCTGGCCTGGCACCAGAACAACCTCAACCGCGCCCGGGAAACCTGGCAGCAGGCCTATGCCCGGGTCGAGGGTTTGCGCAAGCTGGTGCAACGCTACATCGATGAGGCCCGCCAACTGGAAGACAAGCGCGAGCAGAAGCTGCTCGACGAGCTGTCCCAGCGCCTGCCGCGCCAGGATCCGTACTGAGCGCCACCCCATTCGTCGCCGCCAGGCGCTCGTCAGCGACGCTTCGGCGGTTCGGGTTGCCCAGGCTTGTACGGGGTGCTAAACCTTGTACAGATTGCCAATCACAAGGAAGCGAATCATGTCAGTCGTTACTGAAGTTTCACCGGACGGGCACAAACTGACGATTTCGATCAAGGGGCGTTTCGATTTCGGCCGTCATCAAGAGTTTCGCGAGTCCTACGAGCGCCTCAACAAAAGGCCCGACTCCATAGTGGTGGACCTGAAAGACGCCACCTACCTCGACAGTTCCGCCCTGGGCATGCTCCTGTTGCTGCGCGATCACGCCGGCGGCGACGATTCCGACGTGCGAGTGATCAACAGCAACTCGGACGTGCGCAAGATTCTCGCCATTTCCAATTTCGACAAGCTGTTCGACATCAGTTGATCGACATGCAGTCGAGTGAGGCACCTCTGTGCGTGCTGATCGCCGAGGACGGCACCAGCGACCGCATGTTGCTGTCGAGCATCGTCCGGCGCCAGGGGCACGAAGTGCTGACGGCGAGTAACGGCGCCGAGGCGGTGGAGCTGTTCGTCCAGCAGCGCCCGCACCTGGTGTTGATGGACGCGATGATGCCGGTGATGGACGGTTTCGAGGCCGCCCGGCAGATCAAGCGTCTGGCTGGCGAAGCGCTGGTGCCGATCATTTTCCTGACCTCGCTCACCCAGAGCGAGGCGTTGGCGCGCTGCCTGGAAGCCGGTGGCGACGATTTTCTGGCAAAACCCTACAGCCCGGTGATCCTGGCCGCCAAGATCAAAGCCATGGATCGCTTGCGGCGCCTGCAGGAAACCGTGCTGCAGCAGCGCGACCAGATCACCCAGCATCATGACTACCTGCTCAACGAGCAGCGCGTGGCCAAGGCGGTGTTCGACAAGGTGGCGCATTCCGGCTGCCTGAGCGCGCCGAATATCCGCTACCTGCAGTCGCCGTACGCGCTGTTCAATGGCGATTTGCTGCTGGCTGCCTTTACCCCGACAGGCGACATGCATGTGCTGTTGGGGGATTTCACGGGCCACGGCTTGCCAGCGGCGGTGGGCGCGATGCCCCTGGCCGAGGTGTTTTACGGCATGACGGCCAAGGGTTACGGGCTGCCCGAAACCCTGCGCGAGATGAATGCCAAGCTCAAGCGCATCCTGCCGGTCGGCATGTTCTGTTGTGCGACGCTGCTGTGCCTGAGTTTCCAGCGGCGGGCGGTGGAGGTGTGGAACGGCGGCATGCCGGATGGCTACCTGCATCGCTTGGCAAGCGGGGAGCGGGTGCCGCTGGTGGCGCACCATTTGCCGCTGGGGGTGCTGGGCGCCGAGGCATTCGACGACCGCACCGAAGTCTTTCCCATGGCCCTGGGCGACCGGGTTTTCCTGTTGTCCGATGGGGTGATCGACACCTGCGACGCCAATGAGCAACTGTTCGGTGTCGAGCGCCTGCAGCGGGTGTTTGCCGCCAACCGCGAGCCGGAGCTGTTGTTCGAGGAGATCCAGCGGGCCCTGAGCGAGTTTGGCGGGGATGCGCGGGACGATGTGAGCATGGTCGAGGTCAGCCTGCTCGAGGCCCGGCAGCTGACGCCGCCGGCGCTGGTGTACTCCGACAGCGGTCAGTCCTGCCCGTTGGACTGGTCTGTGAGTTTCGAGTATCGCGCCGCGACCCTCAAACGTTTCAATCCTTTGCCTTACCTGTTGCAACTGCTGCTGGAGGTGCATGGCCTGCGGGCGCAGAGCGGGGCGCTCTACAGTGTGTTGGCCGAGTTGTATTCCAATGCCCTGGAGCATGGCGTATTGGGCCTGGACTCGAGTCTCAAGCGCGATGCCCAGGGGTTTTCCCGCTATTACCGGGAGCGCGCGGTACGCCTCGAAGCCTTGCAGGAGGGGTTTGTGCGGGTGCACCTGCAAGTGGAGCCTCAAGGGGCTGGCGGTCGTTTGCTGATCCGGGTCGAGGACAGTGGCAGCGGTTTCGATGTCGGGCGGGTGATGGCGCGGCCCATCGATGGCGATCGTCTTTCCGGGCGCGGCGTCAGCCTGATCCGTCAGCTCAGCCGGCGTGCCAGCTGGTCTGACGATGGTCGTAGTGCCTGCGTGGAGTTTTCTTGGGAGCCTCTGGCATAATTCGCCGATTCTTGATCAAGGAGTGAGCAAGTGTCTGAGATTCATCTGGATCACGAGGTGCTGAACGCATTGCAGGAAGTCATGGAGGATGAGTATCCGTTGTTGCTCGACACCTTCCTCTGTGACTCCGAAGAGCGTTTGCGCCAGTTGCACAAGGTCGACGACCCCCGTCAACTTGTCGCCACTGCCCATAGCTTCAAGGGCAGCAGCAGCAATATGGGGGCGATTCGCCTGGCCGAGCTCTGTCATCAGTTGGAGCAGCGAGCCCAGGGCTCGTCGTTGCGCGGTATCGAGCAGTTGGTGGGCGAGATCGATGGCGAATTCGCCATTGTCCGCCAGCTGTGCGAGCAGGAACGCCAGCGTTTTCACTGCTGAAAAACCGCTGCAGCCCAGGTTTTTTCCCGCGAGCCAGCAAAGCTGGCTCGACCTTTGCAGTCAAGTCTCCCAACTGTACCTACGATCCCAGTGCAGCGGAGACCGTTTTCATGCCCCTTACCCCGAACATGTTTCTTCAGGCCGCTTCCCAGGCCAAGACTCAAGCGTCTTCCGCCACCCCCCAGGCCAGCGCCGCCGAGCCCGGGGACAAAGGCGCAAGCTTTGCCCGGGTGTTCGCCAAGGAGGCACTCGGCAAGCCGGTAGCGGCTGCCGGCGGCCCGATCAAGCCGGCTCGCGACAAGGGGGGCGAAAGCGCTGCCAAGGTGGATCCGGGCAAGGGCAAGACTGCCGCCTCCGAGCCTGCGGTTGCCGATAGCGGCAAAACCTTGCCTGCCGACAAGGCTGTCGCCAGTGACAAAAAAGTCGCCGATGACCAGGCCGCGAGCAGCGATCAGCCGCTGGCCGAGAGCACGCCGGTCGACCCGACCCTCGATCCGGCGCTGATGCAGGCGACCCAGCCGTTGCCGGCGCCCGAGCCGGAAGTGGCGGTCGCGCCGGTTCCGGCACAGCCGCCAGTGCAGCCGCAAACGCAGCCGGTGATACCGGTGGTGGCCAGCACCGCGACGCCGGTGCCGGTCGATCCGGAATTCGATCCTGAAGCCGATCCGCTGGATGCGTTGCCGGTGGTGCGCCTGGCCATGGAGCAGAGCGGCCATGTCTCGGCTTCCAGTCAGGCGCAGAACAAGGCGTCGCCGAGCGTGGTGGCCGATGACGGACCGACTTCGGCCCAGACCTTCGCCAGCGGCATGGCCACTATGTTGGACCTGCAGGTGGACAAGGACAGCACCGAGCAGGGCGGCGAAAAGGCTTTCAGCGGCCTGCTCGATGACGGTCTCAAGGACCTCAAGGGCGCTGCCAGCGACACCCGCGTCGACGATTTCGCCAACCGCCTGGCAGCCCTGACCCAGGCGGCCACGCCCAAGACCGCCAATGCCGTCCCGGTGAACCAGCCGCTGGCCATGCATCAGAGCGGCTGGACCGAAGAAGTGGTCAACCGGGTCATGTACCTGTCCAGCGTCAATCTGAAGTCGGCCGAGATCCAGTTGCAGCCGGCCGAGCTGGGGCGCCTGGATATTCGCGTGAACATGGTGCCGGACCAGCAGACCCAGGTGACCTTCATGAGTGCCCATGTCGGCGTGCGCGAGGCCCTCGAAGGGCAGATGCATCGCCTGCGCGACATGTTCCACCAGCAAGGCATGGGGCAGGTGGACGTCAACGTCTCCGACCAGTCGCGCAACTGGCAGGGTGGCCAGGAGCAGGCCCAGCAGGGGCAGCATCGCAGCAACGGCACCAGCGCCAGCGGCGGGCGTCTGGATGGGGTGGATGAAGAGTTGCCGCCGAGCGTCGCCGAAGTCGCCGCCAGCACCAGCACGGTCATCGGCAGCAGCGCCGTCGACTATTACGCCTGACCCGCTTCGGGCGTCATTGAACAGAAGATCGCCAGCCGTGTGGCGCCGCGGCTGGCGATCTTTTGCTTTGCGCTTCCCCTATCCCTTCAGTTCATCCCAGTTCAGACAAATCTGGCATAACACTTGCTCTTGCCTTGCCGTGCGACTGTGAAAACCCGATTAGTGACGGATTATTGGCATGGCGAAGAGCGAAGCAGCAGAGAAAACCCCCGCCGGGAAAGGCAAACTCAAGCTTATCCTCTTGATTGTTCTGGCCCTGTTGCTGGCGATCGGTTTGTCCGTCGGGGCGACCTGGTACTTCATGCACAGCAGTGCCCAGAGCAAGCCTGCCGAGACGACCGAGGCGACCAGCAGCGTCAAGCCGGCGGCCATCTATGAGCCCATGGCACCAGCCTTCGTGGCCAACTACACGCAGAACGGCCGCCAGCGCTACATGCAGGTGAGCATCACCCTGCTGGCGCGCAACCAGGCCGATCTGGATGCGCTGAAAGTGCATATGCCGGTGATCCGCAACAACCTGGTCATGCTCTTCTCCGGCCAGAGCTTCGACACCCTGGCGACTCCGGTCGGTCAGGAAATGCTGCGTCAGAAGGCCACCGCCAGCGTGCAGGAAGTGGCGCAGAAAGAGGTCGGCAAAGTGGTGGTCGAGCAGTTGCTCTTTACTAACTTCGTACTGCAGTAGGAACACGACATGGCCGTGCAGGACCTGCTGTCCCAGGATGAGATCGACGCGCTGCTGCATGGCGTCGATGACGGTCTGGTACAGACCGAACACGCCGCCGAGCCCGGCAGCGTCAAAAGCTACGACCTGACCAGCCAGGATCGCATCGTCCGCGGACGCATGCCGACCCTGGAGATGATCAACGAACGTTTTGCCCGCTACACCCGTATCAGCATGTTCAACATGCTGCGCCGTTCGGCGGACGTGGCGGTGGGCGGCGTGCAGGTGATGAAATTCGGCGAATACGTGCACTCGCTGTACGTGCCGACCAGCCTCAACCTGGTGAAGATCAAGCCGCTGCGCGGTACCGCGCTGTTCATCCTCGACGCCAAGCTGGTGTTCAAGCTGGTGGACAACTTCTTCGGCGGCGACGGTCGTCACGCCAAGATCGAAGGCCGTGAATTCACCCCGACCGAATTGCGCGTGGTGCGCATGGTGCTGGAGCAGGCTTTCGTCGACCTGAAGGAAGCCTGGCAGGCGATCATGGAAGTCAACTTCGAGTACATCAACTCCGAAGTGAACCCGGCCATGGCCAACATCGTCGGCCCGAGCGAAGCGATCGTGGTCTCGACCTTCCATATCGAGCTCGATGGCGGTGGTGGCGACCTGCACGTGACCATGCCGTACTCGATGATCGAGCCGGTGCGGGAAATGCTCGACGCCGGCTTCCAGTCGGACCTGGACGACCAGGACGAGCGCTGGAGCAAGGCCCTGCGCGAAGACGTGCTGGATGTGGATGTGCCCTTGAGCGCCACGGTCGCCCGCCGGCAGTTGCGCCTGCGCGACATCCTGCACATGCAGCCAGGGGATGTGATCCCGGTGGAACTGCCTGAAGACATGATCATGCGCGCCAACGGCGTACCGGCGTTCAAGGTCAAGCTCGGTTCGCACAAGGGCAACCTGGCCCTGCAAGTGGTCGAGCCGATCGAGCGCCGTTGAGCGGCGTTGTTATGAATTCGCTTTGTTAATGATTTTTTGCCCGCCGAGGACAACATGGCTGACGAACACGAAATGACTTCCGCAGAAGACCAGGCCCTGGCTGATGAGTGGGCGGCTGCCCTGCAGGAAACCGGCGACGCCGGGCAAGACGATATCGATGCCTTGCTGGCGGCCGATGCGGCCAGCGCGCCGGCGTCCAATCGCCTGCCGATGGAAGAGTTCGGCAGCGTGCCGAAGAACAACGAGCCGGTGAGCCTCGACGGTCCGAACCTGGATGTGATCCTGGATATCCCGGTATCGATCTCCATGGAGGTCGGCAGCACCGACATCAACATTCGCAACCTGCTGCAGCTCAACCAGGGGTCGGTGATCGAACTCGATCGCCTGGCCGGCGAGCCGCTGGACGTGCTGGTCAACGGCACGCTGATCGCCCATGGCGAAGTGGTGGTGGTCAACGAGAAGTTCGGCATCCGCCTGACCGACGTGATCAGCCCGAGCGAACGCATCAAGAAGCTGCGCTAAGTGAGAAAGGCACTCGCGCTGTTCCTGGCCTGGCCGCTCTGGGCCATGGCCGCCGAGCCGGTGGCCGGTACCGCCGCGCCAGCGGTTGGCAGCAGCGGCGTGGCCGGGCAGCTGACCCAGCTGGTGCTGGGCCTGTTGCTGGTGGTGGGGCTGATCTTCTTCCTCGCCTGGCTGTTGCGCCGGGTGCAGCAGGCCGGACCGGCCGGCAAGGGCCAGGTCATCGAGCTGATCGGTTCGCGTGCGCTTGGCCCGCGGGACCGGCTGGTGCTGGTGCAGGTCGGCAACGAACAGATTCTGCTCGGCCTGACGCCGGGCACCATCACTGCGTTGCATGTGCTCAAGGAGCCGGTGCAGGTGCCGAGCACCGAGCAGGCGACTCCGGAGTTTGCCCAGCGCCTGATGGAGCTGCTGGGCAAGGATCAGAAGGATAAGAAGTAATGCCGTTGCGCCTCCTCTTGATGTTGGCCCTGATGCTGGCGGCGCCGCTGGCGCTGGCGGCCGACCCGTTGTCGATCCCGGCGATCACCCTCGGCACCAATGCCGACGGCCAGCAGGAATACTCGGTCAGCCTGCAGATCCTGTTGATCATGACCGCGCTGAGCTTCATTCCGGCGTTCGTCATGCTGATGACCAGCTTTACCCGGATCATCATCGTGTTCTCGATCCTGCGTCAGGCCCTGGGCCTGCAGCAGACGCCGTCGAACCAGATCCTCACCGGCATGGCGCTGTTCCTGACGATGTTCATCATGGCCCCGGTGTTCGACCGGGTGAACCAGGATGCCCTGCAGCCGTACCTGGCGGAGAAGCTCAGCGCCCAGGACGCGGTGGCCAAGGCCCAGGTGCCGATCAAGGACTTCATGCTGGCCCAGACCCGCAGCAGCGACCTGGAGCTGTTCATGCGCCTGTCCAAACGCACTGATATCGCGACGCCGGACCAGGCGCCGCTGACGATACTGGTGCCGGCCTTCGTCACCTCGGAGCTGAAGACCGCGTTCCAGATTGGTTTCATGATCTTCATTCCGTTCCTGATCATCGACCTGGTGGTCGCCAGTGTGCTGATGGCCATGGGCATGATGATGCTCTCGCCACTGATCATTTCCCTGCCGTTCAAGATCATGCTGTTCGTGCTGGTGGATGGCTGGGCGCTGATCATCGGCACCCTGGCGGGCAGTTTCGGCGGTGTTTAAAACCTTGTTGGCGGGTGGTGCGCAATGACGCCTGAAGTTGCGGTAGACCTGTTTCGCGAAGCGCTCTGGCTGACCACCATGATGGTCGCCATCCTGGTGATCCCCAGCCTGCTGGTGGGCTTGCTGGTGGCGATGTTCCAGGCCGCCACCCAGATCAACGAACAGACCCTGAGCTTCCTGCCGCGCCTGCTGGTGATGCTGGTGACGCTGATCGTCGCCGGTCCCTGGCTGGTGCAGACCTTCATGGAATACATCCTGCAGTTGTACGGCAGTATTCCGCAGTTGATCGGCTGAATCATGTCTCTGCTGGCGCTTACCGATACGCAGATCAGCACCTGGGTCGCGAGCTTCATGCTGCCGCTGTTTCGTATCGGCGCCGTGTTGATGACCATGCCGGTCTTCGGCACGACCCTGGTGCCGACCCGTATCCGCCTGTATTTCACCCTGGCCATCACAGTCGTGGTGGTGCCGGGGCTGCCGCCCATGCCGGCGGTCAATGCACTGGATCTCGGCGGGCTGCTGCTGATTGCCGAGCAGATCATCATCGGTGCCTTGTTCGGTTTCTCCCTGCAGTTGTTCTTCCAGGCTTTCGTGATCGCCGGGCAGATCATTTCGACGCAGATGGGTATGGGCTTCGCCTCCATGGTCGACCCCACCAACGGTGTTTCGGCGGCGGTGATCGGGCAGTTCCTGACCATGCTGGTGACCTTGCTGTTCCTCGGCATGAATGGGCATCTGGTGGTTTTCGAGGTGCTGACCGAGAGCTTCACCACCTTGCCGGTGGGCAGCGCGCTGCTGGTCAACCATTTCTGGGACATCGCCGGCAAGCTGGGTTGGGTGCTGGGCGCCGCGCTGTTGCTGGTATTGCCGGCGATCACCGCGTTGCTGGTGGTGAACATCGCCTTTGGCGTGATGACCCGCGCGGCGCCGCAGTTGAACATTTTCTCCATCGGCTTTCCGCTGACCCTGGTGCTGGGCCTGGTGATTTTCTGGGTCAGCCTGGGCGACATTCTCAACCAGTACCAACCGCTGGCCGTCGAGGCCCTGCAGTTGCTACGCAACCTGGCACAGGCGCGTTGAGCCATGGCTGAGAGCGAGAGCGGTCAGGACAAGACAGAAGACCCCACGGAGAAACGCAAGAAGGACTCCCGGGAAAAGGGTGAGATTGCCCGCTCCAAGGAACTCAATACCCTGGCGATCACCATGATCGGCGCCGCCGGCCTGCTGATCTACGGCGCGGGAGTGGCCCGGGACCTGCTGGAAATCATGCGCCTGAATTTCTCCCTGCCGCGCGAGGTGCTGCTCAGCCCCGGCGCCATGGGCCTGTACCTGCTGCATTCGGGCAAGATCGCGATTATCGCCGCGATGCCGATCCTGCTGCCCCTGGTGCTGGCGGCGCTGATCGGTCCTATCTCCCTGGGCGGCTGGCTGTTTTCCACCAAGAGCCTGGCGCCCAAGTTCAGCCGCATGAACCCGCTCAGCGGCATGAAGCGCATGGTGTCCCCGACCTCGCTGATCGAGTTGCTCAAGGCCTTCGCCAAGTTCGTAGTGATCTTGATCGTGGCCTTGTCGGTGCTGTCTTCGGACATCGACGACCTGCTGCGGATCGCCCACGAGCCGCTGGAGCAGGCGATTATCCACAGTGTGCAAGTGGTGGCCTGGAGCACCTTGTGGATGGCTTGCGGGCTGATCCTGATCGCCGCGGTGGACGTGCCGGTGCAGCTGTACCAGAGCTACAAGAAGCTGCTGATGACCAAGCAGGAAGTGCGTGACGAGCACAAGGATCAGGAGGGGCGTCCGGAGGTCAAGCAGCGGATTCGCCAGGTCCAGCGCGAGATGTCGCAGCGGCGGATGATGGCGGCGATTCCCGAGGCGGATGTGGTCATCACCAACCCGACCCACTACGCCGTGGCGCTCAAGTACGACGCCGAGAAGGGTGGGGCGCCGGTGTTGCTGGCCAAGGGCAGCGATTTCCTGGCGCTGAAGATCCGCGAGATCGCCGTGGCCAACGAGGTGCTGTTGCTGGAATCGCCGGCGCTGGCGCGTTCGATCTACTACTCCACCGAGCTGGAGCAGGAAATCCCCGCCGGGCTTTATCTGGCGGTGGCCCAGGTGCTGGCGTATGTCTATCAGATTCGCCAGCACCGGGCCGGTAAAGGCAAGCGTCCCGATCCGCTCAAGGACCTGCCGATTCCGCCGGATTTGCGTCGCGATTCCTGAGATCGGCGTTGGCTGTGCCGACGTTATCGCGAGCAAGCTCGCTCCTACAGAATCCACGCCCGGCCTGTAGGAATGAGCTTGCTCGCGATGGCGCGAAAGCGCCTTGTGTGACGACTGATGGCGCAACGCCATAAATCAGTTTGTGTTCCAGGCCAAAGTTGGAAGGCTTCTTGCAATACCCGCCCTGCGCCGCCTCCAGGCGTCAAAAGTTTGCTTCAAGGGAACGGGGAATACCGGTGGATCGCTCTCAGTTAATCAGTACGGCTCGCACTAACCTGGCCGACCTCAGTCGAGGGAACCTGGGGGTGCCGCTGTTGCTGCTGGTCATGCTGGCCATGATGATGCTGCCGGTGCCGCCGTTCCTGCTGGACGTGTTCTTCACCTTCAACATCGCCCTGTCGATCGTCGTGCTGCTGGTCTGTGTGTATGCCCTGCGGCCGCTGGATTTCGCGGTATTCCCGACCATCCTGCTGGTGGCGACTCTGTTGCGCCTGGCGCTGAACGTGGCCTCCACGCGGGTGGTGATGCTCCACGGCCAGGACGGTCACGCCGCCGCCGGTAAAGTGATCCAGGCCTTCGGCGAGGTGGTGATCGGCGGTAACTATGTGGTCGGTATCGTGGTGTTCGCGATCCTGATGATCATCAACTTCGTGGTGGTGACCAAGGGTGCCGGGCGGATTTCCGAGGTGAGCGCGCGTTTCACCCTCGATGCGATGCCGGGCAAGCAGATGGCCATCGACGCCGACCTCAACGCCGGCCTGATCGACCAGGCCCAGGCCAAGGCCCGCCGCTCGGAAGTGGCCCAGGAGGCCGAGTTCTACGGTTCCATGGACGGTGCCAGCAAGTTCGTCCGCGGTGACGCCATCGCCGGCCTGCTGATCCTGTTCATCAACCTGATCGGCGGCATGGCGGTCGGCATCTTCCAGCACCACATGTCCTTCGGCGATGCCGGCCGGGTCTACGCCTTGCTGACCATCGGTGACGGTTTGGTGGCGCAATTGCCATCGCTGCTGCTGTCCACCGCGGCCGCGATCATGGTGACCCGTGCTTCCGGTTCCGAAGACATGGGCAAGCAGATCAACCGGCAGATGTTCGCCTCGCCCCGGGCCCTGGCTGTCGCCGCTGGCCTGATGGCGGTGATGGGCCTGGTGCCGGGCATGCCGCACTTTTCCTTCCTGAGCATGGCGGCCCTGGCGGCCGGTGCCGCGTACCTTTTCTGGAAACGCCAGAACGTGGTCAAGGTCAAGGCGCTGGAAGAGGTCAAGCGCCAGCAGGAGCTGCTGCCTTCGCCGGCCCGCGCCCTGGAAACCAAGGAACTGGGCTGGGACGACGTGACCCAGATCGACATGATCGGCCTGGAAGTCGGTTACCGCCTGATTCCCCTGGTGGACCGCAACCAGGGTGGGCAATTGCTGGCGCGGATCAAGGGCGTGCGCAAGAAGCTGTCCCAGGACCTGGGCTTCCTCATGCCCACCGTGCATATTCGCGACAACCTCGACCTGGCGCCCAGCGCCTACCGGCTGACGCTGATGGGGGTGATCCTGGCCGAGGCCGAGATTTACCCGGATCGCGAGCTGGCGATCAACCCGGGGCAGGTCTATGGCACGCTCAACGGCATCAACGCCAAAGATCCGGCCTTCGGCCTGGAGGCGGTGTGGATCGAGATCAGCCAGCGCGCCCAGGCGCAGTCGCTGGGCTACACCGTGGTCGACGCCAGCACCGTGGTCGCCACCCACCTCAACCAGATTCTGTACAAGCACTCCAGCGAGCTGATCGGCCACGAAGAAGTCCAGCAGCTCTTGCAATTGCTGGCCAAGGGGTCGCCGAAGCTGGCGGAAGAGCTGGTGCCGGGCGTGCTTTCGTTGTCCCAGCTGCTCAAGGTGCTGCAGGCGCTGCTGGCCGAACAGGTGCCGGTGCGCGATATCCGCAGCATTGCCGAGGCCATCGCGAACAATGCCGCCAAGAGTCAAGATACTGCCGCTTTGGTGGCCGCGGTGCGTGTCGGATTGTCGCGCGCCATCGTGCAAAGCATTGTAGGTACTGAGTCCGAGCTGCCTGTGATCACCTTGGAGCCCAGGTTGGAACAGATTTTGCTCAATAGTCTGCAGAAGGCAGGACAAGGCTCGGAAGAGGGTGTCCTGTTGGAGCCAAGCATGGCTGAGAAGCTGCAGCGTTCGTTGATCGAAGCCGCGCAGCGCCAGGAAATGCAAGGTCAACCGGTGATTCTGCTGGTAGCCGGTCCGGTCCGCGCGATGCTCTCGCGGTTCGGGCGCCTGGCGGTCCCGGGCTTGCACGTGTTGGCGTACCAGGAAATCCCTGACAACAAGCAAGTGACCATCGTTGCGACAGTAGGGCCCAACGGCTGAGGTAGTGGGTTATGCAAGTTAAGCGTTTTTTCGCCGCCGATATGCGTCAGGCCATGAAGCTGGTTCGTGATGAGCTGGGCGCCGACGCCGCCATCATTGGCAATCGCCGCATCGCCGGCGGTGTCGAGCTGACGGCTGCCCTGGATTACAAGCTGTCGGCGCTGGCGCCACGGGTGCCGAACATGGAGCTCGAGGACGAACTGCGCAAGACTCAGTCGCGCATCGTCACCGCCCAGGCCGAACTGAGCCTGCGTGGCGACGGCGATGCCAGCACCAATCGCCAGCTGTTCGCCGGCCTGCCGCTGACCGCCGCCGAGCCGCTGATCGAACCTACATTCAACGAGCCCCAGCGCCCGGCCCCGGTAGTCGCCGCGCCGGCTGTCGATCAGCGGGCACTGGACTCGATGCGTTTTGAACTCAATGGCCTGCGCGAGCTGCTGGAAGTCCAGCTCGGCTCCCTGGCCTGGAGCCAGCTGCAAGGCAGCCGGCCCGAACAGGCCAACCTGTGGCGGCGCCTGCAGCGTATCGGCTTGTCCGGTCCGCTGGCCCGCGACCTGCTGGCGCTGATCACTGAAATCGACGAACCCCGCCAGGCCTGGCGCATGCTCCTGGCCCACCTGGCGCGGATGATCGTGACCCCGGAAGTCGAGCCACTGGAGGAGGGCGGTGTGATCGCCATGGTCGGCCCCGCCGGCATGGGCAAGACCACCACCCTGGCCAAGCTGGCCGCGCGTTATGTACTCAAGTACGGCGCGCAGAACATCGCGCTGGTGAGCATGGACAGCTACCGCATCGGCGCCCAGGAACAGCTCAAGACCCTGGGCCGGATCCTCAACGTCTCGGTGACCCATGTCGACCCGGGCCAGTCCCTGGCGCAAGCCCTCGATCCGCTGCTGCGCAAGCGTGTGGTGCTGATCGACACCGCCGGCCTGCAAGCCAGCGACCCGGCCCTGCGCATGCAGCTGGAAAGCCTGGCTGGACGTGGCATCCGGGCAAAAAATTATCTGGTCTTGGCAACCACCAGCCAGAAACAGGTTCTAACCGCCGCATACCACAGCTACAAGCGTTGCGGGCTGGCCGGCTGCATCCTGACTAAACTGGATGAAACCGCCAGCCTTGGTGAGGTGTTGAGCCTGGCGATCAGTCATGAACTCCCCGTTGCCTATCTGACCGATGGCCCGCGGATTCCGGACGATCTGCACTTGCCGCGCCGTCACCAGCTGGTCAGTCGTGCGGTGAGCGTGCAGATGCAGGAAGAACCCAGCGAAGAAGCCATGGCTGACATGTTCGCTGACCTCTACCACAACCCGACCAAGCGGGTTGGCTGAGGGAATCATGAAAAGATTGCAATGTACCTACATCGATGGTCTGCCAGGCATTGTTCCGTTGGTGAACGCGCAGCCAGTTATGTGGCCCCGTCTAAGTAAGACAAGGTAAAGAACGAACATGGGCAGCATGCATCCCGTACAGGTGATCGCGGTGACCGGCGGCAAAGGTGGCGTCGGCAAGACTAACGTGTCAGTGAACTTGTCCCTGGCCCTAGCGGAGCTCGGCCGGCGCGTCATGCTGCTGGACGCCGACCTGGGCCTGGCTAACGTCGACGTGCTATTGGGGCTGACCCCCAAACGGACCCTCGCCGACGTGATCGAAGGCCGCTGCGAGCTGCGCGATGTGCTGCTGCAGGGGCCGGGTGGAATCCGTATCGTGCCGGCGGCGTCCGGCACCCAGAGCATGGTTCATCTGAGCCCGGCGCAGCATGCCGGCCTGATCCAGGCCTTCAGCGACATCGGCGACAACCTCGATGTGCTGGTGATCGACACCGCCGCCGGCATCGGCGACTCGGTGGTCAGCTTCGTCCGCGCGGCCCAGGAGGTGTTGCTGGTGGTCTGCGACGAGCCGACCTCGATCACCGACGCCTACGCGCTGATCAAGCTGCTCAACCGCGACTACGGCATGAACCGCTTCCGCGTGCTCGCCAACATGGCACAGAGCCCGCAGGAAGGGCGCAACCTGTTCGCCAAGTTGACCAAGGTCACGGATCGCTTCCTGGACGTGGCCCTACAATATGTCGGCGCCGTGCCTTACGACGAATGCGTGCGCAAGGCCGTGCAAAAGCAGCGTGCGGTCTATGAAGCGTTTCCGCGTTCGAAATGCGCGCTGGCATTCAAGGCCATCGCGCAGAAGGTCGATACCTGGCCGTTGCCGGCCAACCCACGTGGACATCTGGAATTTTTCGTCGAGCGGCTCGTGCATCAGACAGCGGGACCGGTGCTATGAGCGCCAGCGGCTACAACCTTTACAAAAAGTCGGCACGTGACAGCCAGTACGAATTGATCGAGCGCTATGCGCCTCTGGTCAAGCGTATTGCCTATCACTTGCTGGCGCGCCTGCCGGCCAGTGTCCAGGTCGAAGACCTGATCCAGGCCGGGATGATCGGTCTGCTCGAAGTGTCGACCAAGTACGACGCGAGCAAGGGCGCGAGTTTCGAGACCTACGCGGGTATCCGTATCCGTGGTGCGATGCTCGATGAGGTCCGTAAAGGTGACTGGGCGCCGCGTTCGGTACATCGCAATACCCGGATGGTGAGCGATGCCATTCGCGCAATTGAAGCTAAAACCGGTCGTGACGCTAAAGATCATGAAGTTGCGGCCGAACTTCAATTGAGTCTCGACGATTATTACGGGATTTTGAACGACACCTTGGGCAGTCGCCTGTTCAGCTTCGACGACCTGTTGCAGGACGGCGAGCATGAAGGGCTGCATGAGGATGGCGCGAGTGCTCATCTCGAGCCGTCGCGCGACCTGGAGGACGAACGTTTCCAGGCCGCGCTGGCGGACGCGATTGCCAATTTGCCGGAGCGTGAGCGACTGGTCTTGGCGCTGTACTACGACGAAGAGCTGAACCTCAAGGAAATCGGTGAGGTCCTGGGAGTCAGCGAATCGCGGGTCAGCCAGTTACACAGCCAGTGCGCGGCCCGTTTGCGGGGGCGTTTGGGAGAGTGGCGAGCGCGCTGACAGGCAGTGTGGGGGACACTGCGGGCGAGACTGGCACGACGTGGCCGGACTTGCGGTGTGTATTCCATGCAGTCGTTGAGTGCTCTGCCTGATTGATTGAATGGCGCGTTCAGGTGCTGGACGCGTTTAAGACTGCTTGGAGGTCGAATTGGACAAGAACATGAAAATCCTCATCGTTGATGACTTCTCAACGATGCGGCGGATCATAAAAAACCTGTTGCGTGACCTGGGCTTCACCAACACGGTCGAGGCTGACGATGGCACCACCGCCATTCCGGTCCTCAACAGTGGGAGCATCGACTTTCTGGTAACGGACTGGAACATGCCCGGCATGACCGGTATCGATCTGCTGCGCCATGTGCGCGCCGATGAAAAACTCAAGCACCTGCCGGTACTCATGGTGACCGCTGAAGCCAAGCGCGAACAGATCATCGAAGCTGCCCAGGCCGGCGTAAACGGTTATGTGGTCAAGCCCTTCACGGCCCAGGCGTTGAAAGAGAAGATCGAGAAGATCTTCGAACGCATCGGTTGAGAGTGGAATCATTCCGCCACGGGGGAGCTATGGAGCACAACGAATCTTCATTGGGCGATTTCGAATCGACCCTGAAAAAACACGCACTCGAACTGGTCGACAGCCTTGAAAAAGGCAAGTTCGGCGAAGCCGTGCAACTGATCCATGAGCTCAACCAGACCCGTGATCGCGGCCTGTACCAGGAGGTCGGCAAGCTCACCCGCGAGCTGCATAGCGCCATCGTCAATTTCCAGATTGACCCGCATATGCCGCAAGCCGAGGAAGTTTCACAGATCACGGATGCCACCGAGCGCCTGTCCTATGTGGTCAGGCTGACCGAGGCCGCGGCCAACCGCACCATGGATCTGGTCGAGAGCGCGACCCCGCTGGTCAATGGCCTGAGCAGCGAAGCCCAGGCCCTGAGCGCCGATTGGGGGCGTTTCATGCGCCGCGAACTGGGCGCCGAGGAATTCCGCGACCTGGCCCGCCGGGTGGACGGTTTCCTGACCCGCAGCGAGCAAGACACGCGCGCGGTATCGAGCAACCTCAACGACATTCTGCTGGCGCAGGACTACCAGGACTTGACCGGTCAGGTGATCAAGCGCGTGACCCAGTTGGTCACCGAAGTCGAGAGCAACCTGCTCAAACTGGTCCTGATGGCCAGCCAGGTCGATCGTTTTGCCGGCATCGAACATGACCGTGAATCGATCCTCGCTGAAAAAGATCCGCAAAAACATCTGGCCAAGGGTGAAGGTCCGCAGATTCATGCCGATAAACGTGAAGACGTTGTATCCGGTCAGGACGATGTCGACGATTTGCTTTCCAGCCTTGGATTCTAGGAGCACCCATACATGAGCTTCGGCGCCGATGAAGAAATCCTTCAGGATTTTCTGGTTGAGGCCGGCGAGATTCTAGAGCAACTGTCCGAACAACTGGTCGAGCTGGAAAGCCGGCCGGACGATGCGGATCTGCTCAACGCAATTTTTCGCGGTTTTCACACTGTAAAAGGGGGCGCCGGCTTCCTCCAGCTCAACGAGCTGGTGGAGTGCTGCCACATCGCCGAGAACGTGTTCGACATCCTGCGCAAGGGTGAGCGTCGCGTCGACGCGGAACTGATGGACGTAGTGCTCGAAGCGCTGGACGCGGTGAACGGCATGTTCGGCCAGGTGCGCGAGCGTACCGAGATCACCGCCGCCACTCCGGAGCTGCTGGCTGCCCTGGCCCGTCTGGCCGAGCCTGCGGGGGCCGAGGAGGTCGCCGCGCCGGTGGCCGACGTTGAGGCAGTTGTTGAAGCCGTTGCCGAGCCGGTCGCCGAATCGACCGAAAGCGAGTCCGGCGATATCACCGACAGCGAGTTCGAGCAGTTGCTCGATTCGCTCAATGCCGCCAAGGCCGAGGCCGAAGCCCCGGCTGCTGTTGCTCCCGCGGCACCCGCCGCCGGTAGCGAAGCGGCCAGCGACGAAATCACCGACGCCGAGTTCGAGTCGCTGCTCGATCAATTGCATGGCAAGGGCCAGTTCGCACCGGATGCGGTGGCCCCTTCGGCCACGGCGCCGGCTGCGGAAAAAACCGCGGCCAGCGACGAAATCACCGATGACGAGTTCGAAGCCCTGCTGGATCAGCTGCATGGCAAAGGCAACTTTGCGGTCGATGCGCTGGACTCCGCGGTAGCAGCGGCGGTACCGCCGGCTGCGCCAAGCGCGGCCGCCGCCGGTAGCGACCTGATCACCGACCAGGAATTCGAATCCCTGCTCGACGAGCTGCATGGCAAGGGCAAGTTCTCTGAAGTGCCCGCTGCCGCGGCGACCGTGGGTAGCGCAACGGCCGTCACGGCTCCGGCGCCTGCCGCCGTCGCCAAGCCAGCGGTGAAGAAGCCCGAAGCCAAGGCCGAAACGCCAAAACCGGCTCCAGCCGCTGCTCCGGCGCCTGCTCGTGCTCCGGCTGCCGCCCCGGCGGAAAAGCCGGTCAGCGAAGCCGAAACCACCGTGCGGGTCGATACCGCGCGGCTGGACGAAATCATGAACATGGTCGGCGAGCTGGTGCTGGTACGTAACCGCCTGGTGCGCCTGGGGCTCAACAGCGGCGACGAAGCCATGTCCAAGGCCGTGTCGAACCTCGACGTGGTCACGGCCGACTTGCAGACCGCGGTGATGAAGACCCGGATGCAGCCGATCAAGAAGGTCTTCGGGCGCTTCCCGCGCCTGGTTCGCGACTTGGCCCGCCAGCTCAAGAAAGAGATCAACCTGGAGCTGGTCGGCGAAGAGACCGACCTCGACAAGAACCTCGTCGAGGCCCTGGCCGACCCGCTGGTGCACTTGGTGCGCAACGCCGTCGACCACGGTATCGAGTCGCCGGAAGAGCGCGAGGAAGCGGGCAAGTCCCGTGGCGGCAAGGTGGTGCTGGCGGCCGAGCAGGAAGGCGACCATATCCTGCTGTCGATCTCCGACGACGGCAAAGGCATGGACCCGAACGTCCTGCGCGCCATTGCGGTCAAGCGTGGGGTGATGGACAAGGATGCCGCCGATCGCCTGAGCGACACCGAGTGCTACAACCTGATCTTCGCCCCGGGCTTCTCGACCAAGACCGAGATCTCCGACGTGTCCGGCCGCGGCGTGGGCATGGACGTGGTGAAGACCAAGATTTCCCAGCTCAACGGTTCGATCAACATCTACTCGACCAAGGGCCAGGGTTCGAAGATCGTCATCAAGGTGCCGCTGACCCTGGCGATCATGCCGACCCTGATGGTGATGCTGGGCAACCAGGCGTTCGCCTTCCCGCTGGTCAACGTCAACGAAATCTTCCACCTGGACCTGTCGCGCACCAACGTGGTCGACGGCCAGGAGGTGGTGATCGTCCGCGACAAGGCGCTGCCACTGTTCTACCTCAAGCGCTGGCTGGTCAGTTCCGCCGCTCACGAAGAGCAGCGCGAAGGCCATGTGGTGATCCTTTCGGTCGGCACCCAGCGGATCGGCTTCGTCGTCGATCAACTGGTCGGCCAGGAAGAAGTCGTCATCAAGCCATTGGGCAAGATGCTCCAGGGGACTCCAGGCATGTCGGGCGCCACCATTACCGGTGACGGCCGCATCGCCCTGATTCTCGATGTTCCGAGCATGCTCAAGCGTTACGCCGCACGGCGTATTTGAATACCGGAGGGGCGGGGCCATTTGCCTTGCCCCGCCTAACGGAGTGTTTATGGCAGTCAAGGTCCTGGTGGTGGATGATTCGGGTTTTTTCCGCCGCCGCGTCTCGGAAATTCTTTCAGCGGATATCAATATCCAGGTCGTCGGTACCGCGACCAACGGCAAAGAGGCGATCGATCAGGCGCTGGCGCTCAAGCCGGACGTGATCACCATGGACTACGAGATGCCGATGATGGATGGCATCACGGCCGTGCGGCACATCATGCAGCGCTGCCCGACACCGGTATTGATGTTCTCCTCGCTGACCCATGAAGGCGCCCGGGTAACCCTGGATGCGCTGGATGCCGGCGCGGTGGATTTCCTGCCGAAGAACTTCGAAGACATCTCGCGCAATCCCGAGAAGGTCAAGCAACTGCTGTGCGAGAAGGTCCATAGCATCTCGCGCAGTAACCGTCGTTTCAGCAGCTACAGTACGCCGGCGCCACAACCGGCGGCGACACCGAAGCCTGCGCCAACGAGCACCGGCAGTTTCGGCGGCACGGCCACGGCGCGCCCGGCGGCGACGCCGATTCCCGCCCGTACGCCGGCCGCTGGCGCGTCGTCGCCGGCGCCCAAGCGCAAGGCCTACAAACTGGTGGCCATCGGTACCTCCACTGGTGGCCCGGTGGCGCTGCAGCGGGTGCTGACCCAGTTGCCGGCCAACTTTCCGGCGCCGATTGTGCTGATCCAGCACATGCCGGCGGCCTTCACCAAGGCGTTCGCCGAGCGCCTGGACAAGCTTTGCCGGATCAGCGTCAAGGAAGCCGAGGACGGCGACATCCTGCGTCCGGGCCTGGCGCTGCTGGCACCGGGCGGCAAGCAGATGATGGTCGACGGCCGTGGCGCGGTGAAAATCCTCCCGGGCGACGAGCGCCTGAACTACAAGCCGTGCGTGGACATCACCTTCGGTTCGGCGGCCAAGTCCTACGGCGACAAAGTTCTGGCGGTGGTCCTCACCGGCATGGGCGCCGACGGTCGCGAAGGCGCGCGCCTGCTCAAACAGGGCGGTAGCGCGGTCTGGGCCCAGGATGAGGCGAGCTGTGTGATCTACGGGATGCCGATGGCGATCGTCAAGGCGGAGCTGGCGGATGCGGTGTACGGCCTGGACGACATCGGCAAGCATCTGGTCGAGGCCTGTCTCTGATGGATGTTCTAAGCCTCATCGGGATCATCATGGCGTTCGTCGCCATCATCGGTGGCAACTACCTGGAAGGCGGTCATCTGTCGGCCCTGGCCAATGGTCCGGCGGCGCTGATCGTGCTGGGTGGGACCATCGGTGCGGCGTTGCTGCAATCGCCGCTGAGCGCCTTCAAGCGCGCGATGCAGATCCTCGGCTGGATCCTGTTTCCGCCGCGAGTCGACCTGCCCGGGGGCATCGACCGCGTCGTCAACTGGAGCCTGACCGCTCGCAAGGAAGGCCTGCTGGGCCTGGAAGGCGTGGCCGATGCCGAGCCCGACACCTATTCGCGCAAGGGCCTGCAACTGCTGGTGGACGGCGCCGAGCCGGAATCCATCCGCAGTATCCTGGAGGTGGATTTCTACACCCAGGAAAGCCGCGACATTGAGGCGGCCAAGGTCTTTGAAAGCATGGGCGGCTACGCGCCGACCATCGGTATCATCGGTGCGGTCATGGGCCTGATTCATGTGATGGGCAACCTGGCCGACCCTTCGCAGCTGGGCAGCGGCATCGCCGTGGCCTTCGTCGCGACCATCTACGGCGTGGCCAGCGCCAACCTGGTGTTGCTGCCGATCGCCGCCAAGCTCAAGTCCATAGCCTTGCGGCAGTCGCGTTATCGCGAAATGTTGCTTGAAGGAATCCTGTCGATTGCCGAAGGTGAAAACCCTCGTTCCATTGAGTTGAAGCTGCAAGGCTTCATGGATTGATGGGGGTAATGGACTATGTCCCGTCGTCGCCGGCATGAAGAACACGTCAACCACGAGCGTTGGCTGGTGTCCTACGCGGACTTCATCACCTTGCTGTTCGCCTTTTTCGTGGTCATGTACTCGATCTCCTCGATCAACGAGGGCAAGTACAAGGTCATTTCCGAAGCGCTGATTGGTGTGTTCACCGATTCGGACCGCGCCCTCAAGCCGATTCCCATCGGTGAGGAGCGGCCCCAGACCGTGACCCCGGCCAAGCCGCTGGTCAAGGACAGCGAGCAGACCGACGCCGGTATCGCCGGTGCCAGCGATCCGCTGAAAAGCATCGCCGACGATATCAGCGCGGCCTTTGGCGACCTGATCAGTTCCAACCAGATGACCGTGCGCGGCAACGAGCTGTGGGTCGAGATCGAACTCAACTCCAGCCTGTTGTTCGGCAGCGGCGATGCCATGCCCAGCGACCTGGCGTTCAACATCATCGACAAGGTGGCGGCGATCCTCAAACCCTTCGACAACCCGATTCACGTCGAGGGCTTTACCGACAACCAGCCGATCCAGACCGCGCAGTACCCGACCAACTGGGAACTGTCGTCGGCCCGCTCGGCGAGCATCGTGCGGATGCTGGCGATGCAGGGGGTCAATCCGCAGCGCCTGGCTTCGGTGGGCTACGGCGAGTTCCAGCCGGTAGCCAATAACGCGACGGCCGATGGCCGTGCCCGCAACCGTCGGGTGGTGCTGGTGGTGTCGCGCAATCTCGACGTACGCCGCAGCCTGACGGGCACCGGCACCGCCCATGCAACACCGGATGCGGCATTGAAGCGGGCTGGCACACAAACTGCACCTACGTCAGTCAAGACGCCGGGACGCGAGAGTGCCGTCAATTCTCCGTCACCGGCTTTATAACTGGGTGCTATTTCTCGGTGGGCCCGTGCTTGCCGGGAGGAACAATCTGAATGAGAGTCTGGGCAGTTGCCAATCAAAAGGGTGGCGTCGGTAAGACCACCAGTTCCATCGCTTTAGCCGGGTTGCTGGCCGAGGCGGGCAAGCGCGTGGTCGTGGTCGATCTCGACCCCCACGGCTCCATGACCAGCTATTTCGGCTATGACCCCGACAGCCTGGAACACAGTAACTACGACCTGTTCCTGCACAAGGGCAGCGTTCCCGAGGGCTTGCCCGGGCAGTTGCTGCTGTCGACCAGTGACGAACGTATTTCCCTGCTGCCCTCGAGTACCGCGCTGGCTACCCTGGAGCGCCAGTCGCCGGGGCAGAGCGGCCTGGGCCTGGTGATCGCCAAGAGCCTGGCGCAGCTGTGGCAGGATTTCGACTATGCGGTGATCGACAGCCCGCCGTTGCTCGGCGTGCTGATGGTCAATGCCTTGGCGGCGAGCCAGCAACTGGTGATCCCGGTGCAGACCGAGCACCTGGCGGTCAAGGGCCTGGAGCGCATGGTCAATACCTTGGCGATGATCAACCGCTCGCGCAAACAGGCGCTGCCGTTCAGCATCGTGCCGACCCTGTTCGACCGCCGCACCCAGGCGTCCCTGGGCACCTTGCGGGTGCTGCGCGACAAGTTCCCGGATGAGATCTGGCAAGGCTATATCCCGGTCGATACGCGCCTGCGCGATGCCAGCCGGGCCGGGTTGACACCTTCGCAGTTCGACGGCAAGAGCCGCGGCGTACTGGCCTATCGCGCCTTGCTCAAGCACCTGCTGGCCCAGCAACTTGTCCCGCAGGTGGCCTGACGTGGCGGAGCATTCAAGTCTGCTGCCGGTCTGGCCGATAAACCCTACAGGTCACTGTGCTGGGTTTTATCCGTGGGCATCCTTATGAACCGTCCTGTCGACGTCACGTCCCGGCCGCAGTTGGCGCTGCAGTCCTACCTGGACGCGTTGCTGCAGGACGCCACCGAAGAAGAATTCGCGGTTCCCGAGGCGCTGCCGCAGGTTCAGGCAGCCGTTGCAGAGGTGGCAGTGTCGAGCGAGGTCCTGGATGAGTTCCAGGCCGCGGTGCTCGAAGAACAGGCTCGCGATGCCCAGGCCCAGCCTGCGCCGGCTGCGGTTGTCGCGCCGGTAGTGCGGGTCGAGGAAGCGGTGGTCGCCCCCGTGCTGGAGGCGCCCGCGCCATTGCCGGCCACCTTGTCGACCGTTGCGCCCTTGTTGCAAGGCCTGGTCGAACCGGTGGTCGAGGTGCATCGGCCGCCAAGCAGCACGCCGCCCCCGGTGGCGGGTGACGACCGGCCGAGCTGGGCGGCGGAACCCTTCGAGTGCCTGCTGTTCGATGTCGCCGGGTTGACCCTGGCGGTGCCGCTGGTCTGCCTGGGGTCGATCTACTCCCTGGCGGGGCATGAACTGACGCCGCTGTTCGGTCAGCCGGAGTGGTTCCTCGGAATCCTGCCGAGCCAGGCCGGCAACCTGAAGGTGCTGGATACCGCGCGCTGGGTGATGCCGGATCGCTACCGCGACGACTTCCGCCAGGGCCTGCAATACGTGATCTCGGTCCAGGGCTACGAGTGGGGGCTGGCGGTGCATCAGGTCAGCCGCTCGTTGCGCCTGGACCCGAACGAAATCAAATGGCGCAGCCACCGTGGCCAGCGGCCATGGCTGGCGGGCACGGTCATCGAGCATATGTGCGCGCTGCTGGACGTTTCCGAGCTGGCCGAACTGATCGCCAGCGGCGGTGCGAAACACATGGCTATCAGTAAACCGGCGCCGAAGCCGATATAGACCAACAACAGGCTGCGCCGACGGTGCGGCCACACAGAACACACACCGTTTCCAACGGTTTTTTGAGGGGTCAGGGGTATGAATAAGTCGTCGTCTGCACAGAGTTCCGAAGATCCGATCCTGCAATGGGTAACCTTCAAGCTGGATAACGAGTCCTACGGCATCAACGTGATGCGCGTGCAGGAAGTCCTGCGCTACACCGAGATCGCACCGGTACCGGGTGCCCCGAGCTACGTGCTGGGCATCATCAACCTGCGCGGCAACGTGGTGACCGTGATCGACACCCGCCAGCGTTTTGGCCTGGTGCCCACCGAGGTCAATGACAACACCCGTATCGTGATCATCGAAGCCGACAAGCAAGTGGTCGGGATCATGGTCGACAGCGTGGCGGAAGTGGTTTACCTGCGTCAGTCGGAAGTCGAGACCGCGCCGAACGTCGGTAACGAAGAGTCGGCCAAGTTCATCCAGGGCGTGTGCAACAAGAACGGCGAGCTGCTGATTCTGGTTGAGCTGGACAAGATGATGAGCGAAGAAGAGTGGTCGGAACTGGAGAGTATCTGATTGATTCTCGAGGTTGCGGTTATTGTCCTGTTCCTCTTTTGGGCAGGCACACTGGCGATGTTCCTGGCCTATATCCGCGCTCAGCGGCAGATCGCCGCCCAGCAGGCCCAGGGCGATGCGCTGCGCGATCAGCGCATCAAGGACCTGGCCAAGCGCGTCGACGATTACCAGAACGGTACGGTGCGCATGGGGGAAGACCTGCATGAGCTGCGCGCGGTGGTCGGCCCGTTGCCGGACAAGCTGGCCCAGTTGGAGCAGCGCGATCCGTCGAGCTTGTCCTTCGCCCAGGCCGCGCGCCTGGTGGGCATGGGCGCCAGCGTCGACGAACTGACTCAGTCCTGCGGCTTGACCCAGGCCGAGGCTGAGTTGATGAGTAAGTTGCACAAAAGCTGAAATCCCTCTGTAGCCGCTGCCGCAGGCTGCGCCAAGGCCGAAGGCCTTCAGCGATCCTGAGATCCCTGCGGCCGTACCGGCCGATCGCAGCCTGCGGCAGCGGCTACAGATCAGTAATCCTCCCCGCTTTCCGTCACATCCTTCTCCAGCGCCGCTTCCTGCGGCGCATGCCCGGCCGGGAACTTGCCCTTGAGGTTCCAGGCGAAGGCGATGATTTCGGCAATGGTCCGGTACAACTCCTCGGGAATGCTGTCGCCCAGTTCCATGCGCGCCAGCAGTTTCACCAGCTCGGCGTTCTCATAGATCGGCACTTCACAGTCGCGGGCGATTTTCAGGATGGCTTCGGCCAGTTCGTCGTCACCCTTGGCGGTCAGCGTGGGGCGTGCTGGCCGTCGTACTTGAGGGCGATGGCCTGGCGTGGCGGGTTGGGATTATTCATGCGGTTTCATCGACCCAGCGTTGTTCCAGTCGGGTTTTCGGGCCCTGCGGCGGTGTGCCGAGATGGCAGTTCAGATCGCCCACATCCAGGCCGGACGCGAGCAGCCGTTCACGCAGGCTGCCCAGATGGCTTTCGATCAGGCTCGCGGTAAATGGCCGCTGCGCCCAGAGCTGGCTGGACAGGCGGCCCTTGAGCAATTGCGCCTGCACCTGTAGCGGGCCCAGGGGTTCGAGGTCGAACGCCAGTTCGACGCGCCACAGCTGCTGTTTCGGTTCGCGTTCCTCGCGTTTTTCCTCAGGCGGTTTTTCCGCCGGGTCTTCGCGCTGGAACTTGACCTGCAGGGGCACGACGTCCTGCATCGTGCGCATCGGGATTTCCAGTTGCCAGGTGGTCAGCAGCCGCCCGTCATCGGTCAGGCCGCTCTGTTCCAGGCTCGCCAACTGGTGGCTCTGCAGGCGCGAAACAGCGGCCGCGGCCAGGCGCAGCAGGTGTTCCAGGTCGCCTTCCTCCTCAAGGCTTTGCAGCAGCCGCGAGGGCAGGGGGAAGCCACCCGGCTGGGGCTTGGCGCTGACCTGGCCGAGGGTCCCCAGGGCGCTGCGCACGAAGCTCGGCAGCACCTGGGCCAGGGTGTTGGCGGCAATGATCGCGTTGAAGCTGGTGCTGCTTGGCAGGCCCGGCGTCATCTGGGCAATCAGGCGCAGCAGGTTGCCTTTCAGGTCAGCCGCCAGGGCCGGATTGTCGCCGGCCAGCAGCCGCGACTCGAGGAAGGCGCCGCTGTTGCCCAGGGCCTGGGCCAGCGCCTTGGGATTGCTCAGTTGCTGCAGGTCGGGCAGACCGGCGAGCAGCTTGTCCACCGTGGCGCGCAGTTCGCTGGAGGTGTCGTCGGAGGGCGGCAGGTTCTGCAACGCATTGATCAGGCCCGTCAGCGAGGCTTGGCGGCTTTGCTGGGCGGCCAGTTGCTGGGCGATCGCCAGTTGCTCCTGGCGCCCGCTCAGCGGCACGAAGCTCAAGCTCTGCGAGCCTTGCACCAGGGCGCTCAGCAGGCTGCCGATGCGCAGGGGTTGCGGGCTGTCGATGCTCAGGGTGCTGCCGATCAGGGCGGTGTTGAGCAGGCTCACCAGCGAGCGGTAGACCGCCGGTTGTCCGGCTGCCTGGGGTTGTAGCTGGGTGGTCAGCACCTTGCCCTGCAGCAGGGTGCCCACGGGAAGCTGTGCGGTGTCGAGGCGGGTCAGGGTGGCGACGCTGGCGGCAATCGCCTGCTGCACGGTGATGGCCAGGTTGCCGGCCGAGGGTTGGGTCACCGCCAGGCTGGTGCCCAGGGGCAGCGGCTGGTTGCTGGTGGCCTGGACGGTGGTCTGCCGGCCGCTGTCGAGGGTCAGCTTGAGCAACAGTTGGAACGTCTGGTCCGCCTGCTTGAGCGACAGTACTTCGGCCTTGGCCGATTGGCCGGCGGCGATCAGGCCTTCCAGGGGCTGCAGCAACTTGAGCAGCTCACCGCTGATCGGCAGCGCGCGCACGGTTCCCGGCGTCAGTTGGGGCAGCGGAGGAAGGGTGATTTCGCCTGTCATCTGGACACAACCTGTGGAGAAATAAGCCCTCTTGAGAGTAGGGCATCGCATGTATAATGCCGCCCGTCTTCGGGGAGCGTGGCGAAAACATCGCAAAAGTTTGACGCAGCTCTCTGGAACAGGCCGCCGATGCGTTTATTCTGCATCTCTTTAACGGCTGCTCCACCGCCGACTTGAACCGTAAAGGCCCGCGATCATTTGACCAGTCCTCTTCTAGAAGCCGTAGCGCTTGCCTGTGAGCGCGACCTGCGGCTGCTCTTCGAAAAGCTCGAACTGCGTCTGGCCAGCGGCGACATGTTGCAGATCAGCGGTCCCAACGGCAGCGGCAAGACCAGCCTGTTGCGCCTGCTGGCAGGGCTGATGCAGCCGACCAGCGGCCAGGTGCTGCTCAACGGCCAGCCGCTCAACGCCCAGCGCGCGGAGCTGGCGCGCAACCTGTTGTGGATCGGCCATGCGGCGGGGATCAAGGACCTGTTGACCCCCGAGGAAAACCTCAGCTGGCTCTGCGCCCTGCATCAGCCTGCCGATCGCGAGGCGATCTGGCAGGCCCTGGCGGCGGTCGGCCTGCGCGGTTTCGAGGATGTGCCCTGTCACACCCTGTCCGCCGGCCAGCAGCGCCGGGTGGCGCTGGCCCGGCTGTACCTGGACAGCCCGCCACTGTGGATTCTCGACGAACCCTTCACCGCCCTGGACAAACAGGGCGTGGCGCAACTGGAAGAACACCTGGCCGGCCACTGCGAACGCGGCGGCATGGTGATCCTCACCACCCACCACACACTGAGCCGCCTGCCGGCCGGCTATCGCGACATCGATCTGGGGCATTGGGCCGTATGAGTGTTTTCGGACTGCTGGTTGCCCGCGAATCCCGGCTGCTGTTCCGCCGTCCCGCCGAACTGGCCAACCCGCTGGTGTTTTTCGCCATCGTTGTCTCACTGTTCCCGTTGGCGGTGGGACCTGAGACACAATTGTTGCAAACCTTGTCTCCAGGGCTAGTCTGGGTAGCGGCCTTATTATCGGTTTTGCTCTCGCTGGACGGGCTTTTTCGCAGTGATTTCGAGGACGGATCCCTGGAGCAGTGGGTCCTTTCGCCGCACCCCCTGCCTCTTCTGGTTCTGGCCAAGGTGCTGGCACACTGGGCCTTTTCCGGCCTGGCACTGGTATTGCTTGCGCCCCTGTTGGCACTGATGCTCGGTCTGCCCACAGCCTGTCTGCCGGTGCTGTTGCTGTCCCTTCTGTTGGGCACTCCGGTGCTCAGCTTGCTGGGAGCGGTGGGCGCGGCGTTGACGGTAGGACTCAAGCGTGGCGGCCTGTTATTGGCGCTGCTGATCCTGCCCCTGTACATCCCGGTATTGATTCTCGGCAGCGGCGCCTTGCAGGCGGCCTTGCAGGGTATGCCGGCGACCGGTTACCTGCTGTGGCTTGGGAGCCTGACCGCCCTGGCAGTAACGCTGACACCTTTTGCAATAGCGGCTGGCCTGAAGATCAGCGTCGGCGAATAATGAGGTCTGATCAAATTTTGATCAGTAAAGACCCTGGCTGTGCGTGACAACGCGCGGCACCCGTGATGGAAACAGTATGAACTGGACCTGGTTTCATAAGCTCGGCTCGCCCAAGTGGTTTTACGGCATCAGCAGCAAGCTGTTGCCCTGGCTGAGCATCGCAGCCTTGCTGCTGATCACCGTCGGCGTCGTTTGGGGCCTGGCCTTCGCGCCGCCGGACTATCAGCAAGGCAACAGCTTTCGCATCATCTACATCCACGTTCCCGCCGCCATGCTGGCCCAGTCCATCTACGTGATGCTGGCGGTGTGCGGGGTGGTGGGCCTGGTGTGGAAGATGAAACTGGCCGACGTCGCCCTGCAATGCGCGGCGCCCATCGGTGCCTGGATGACCGCCGTGGCGCTGGTCACCGGGGCCATCTGGGGCAAGCCGACCTGGGGCTCGTGGTGGGTCTGGGACGCGCGCCTGACCTCCATGCTGATCCTGCTGTTCCTGTACTTCGGCCTGATCGCCCTGGGCAACGCCATCAGCAATCGCGACAGTGCGGCCAAGGCCTGCGCGGTGCTGGCCATCGTCGGGGTGATCAACATCCCGATCATCAAATACTCGGTGGAGTGGTGGAACACCCTGCACCAGGGCGCGACCTTCACCCTCACCGAAAAGCCGGCGATGCCCGTCGAGATGTGGCTGCCGCTGTTGCTGACCGTGCTGGGCTTCTATTGTTTCTTCGGCGCCGTGCTGTTGCTGCGCATGCGTCTCGAAGTGCTCAAGCGCGAAGCCCGCGCCAGCTGGGTCAGGGCCGAAGTGCAGAACAGCCTGGAGGCGGCATCATGAGTTTTTCGTCCTTCGCCGACTTTCTCGCCATGGGCCATCATGGCCTGTATGTCTGGTCAGCCTACGGCATCTGCCTAGTGGTGCTGATCCTCAACGTGGCGGTGCCGTTGCTGGCCCGCAAGCGTTACCTGCAACAAGAGGCGCGTCGTCTGCGCCGGGAGAACAATCAGTGAATCCGCTGCGTAAAAAGCGTCTGTTGATCATCCTCGGTGTGCTGGGCGGCGTGGGCGTTGCCGTCGGCCTGGCGCTGAGCGCCCTGCAACAGAACATCAATCTGTTCTACACCCCGACCCAGATCGCCAACGGCGAAGCCCCCCATGACACGCGGATCCGCGCCGGCGGTATGGTGCAGATGCGTTCGCTGCAACGCTCGGCGGACTCGCTGGACGTGCGCTTCGTGGTCACCGACTTCAACAAGGCCGTGACCATCACCTACCGCGGCATCCTCCCGGACCTGTTCCGCGAAGGGCAGGGCATCGTCGCCCTGGGCAAGCTCAACGCCGATGGCGTGGTGGTGGCCGACGAAGTGCTGGCCAAGCACGATGAGAAGTACATGCCGCCGGAAGTGACCAAGGCCCTGAAAGACAGTGGGCAAATGGCGCCGGCTCCGGCCAAGGAGGGCTGAGCGATGACATCCGCAATCTTCATTCCCGAGCTCGGCCATCTGGCGATGATCCTGGCCCTGTGTTTTGCCCTGGTCCAGGCCGTGGTGCCGCTGCTCGGCGCCTGGCGCGGCGACCGTCTGTGGATGGGCCTGGCGCAGCCCGCGGCCTGGGGGCAGTTTACCTTTCTCGCATTTGCCTTCGGCTGCCTGACCTATGCCTTCATGGTCGACGATTTCTCGGTGGCCTATGTCGCCAGCAACTCCAACAGCGCCTTGCCCTGGTACTACAAGTTCAGCGCGGTATGGGGTGCCCACGAGGGCTCGTTGTTGCTCTGGGCGCTGATCCTCGGGGGCTGGACCTTCGCCGTGTCGGTGTTCTCCCGGCAGTTGCCGCAAGTGATGCTGGCGCGGGTGCTGGCGGTGATGGGCATGATCAGCACCGGCTTCCTGCTGTTCCTGATCGTTACCTCCAACCCCTTCGCGCGGATTCTGCCGCAGGTGCCCGGCGACGGCCGCGACCTCAACCCGCTGCTGCAGGACATCGGCCTGATCGTGCACCCGCCGATGCTCTACATGGGCTATGTCGGTTTCTCCGTAGCTTTCGCCTTCGCCATCGCAGCCTTGCTTGGCGGTCGCCTGGACGCGGCCTGGGCGCGCTGGTCGCGGCCCTGGACCATAGTCGCCTGGGCATTCCTCGGCATCGGTATCACCCTCGGCTCCTGGTGGGCCTACTACGAACTCGGCTGGGGTGGCTGGTGGTTCTGGGACCCGGTGGAAAATGCCTCGTTCATGCCGTGGCTGGTGGGCACCGCGTTGATCCATTCGCTGGCGGTCACCGAAAAGCGCGGCGTGTTCAAGAGCTGGACCGTGCTGCTGGCCATCGCCGCGTTCTCCCTGAGCCTGCTGGGGACCTTCCTGGTGCGTTCCGGGGTGCTGACCTCGGTCCACGCCTTCGCCTCGGACCCCGAGCGCGGCGTGTTCATCCTGATCTTCCTGCTGTTCGTGGTCGGTGGTTCGCTGACCCTGTTCGCCCTGCGCGCGCCGGTGGTCAAGAGTCAGGTCGGCTTCAACCTGTGGTCGCGGGAAACCCTGCTGCTGGGCAACAACCTGGTGCTGGTGGTGGCGGCCTCGATGATCCTGCTGGGCACCCTGTACCCGCTGGTACTGGACGCCCTGACCGGGGCCAAGCTGTCGGTCGGCCCGCCGTACTTCAATGCGCTGTTCATTCCACTGATGGCGCTGCTGATGGTGGTGATGGCGGTGGGCGTGGTGGTGCGTTGGAAAGACACCCCGGTGAAATGGCTGGTAAGCATGCTGACCCCGGTGCTGCTGGGCAGCGCCGCACTGGCGGTGGTGGCCGGTATCGTCTACGGCGACTTCAACTGGGCAGTGCTGGCGACCTTCATGCTGGCGGCCTGGGTGTTGCTCGCCGGGGTCCGCGACATCTTCGACAAGACCCGCCACAAAGGCCTGGTCAAGGGCCTGCCGGGCCTGACCCGCAGCTACTGGGGCATGCAACTGGCGCACCTGGGCATCGCGGTCTGCGCCCTGGGCGTGGTGCTGTCGAGCCAGAACAGCGCCGAGCGCGACCTGCGCCTGGAGCCGGGCGAGTCCATGGACCTGGCCGGTTATCACTTCATCTTCGAGGGCGCCAAACATTTCGAAGGCCCCAACTTCACCTCCGACAAGGGCACGGTGCGAGTGGTCCGCGACGGCAAGGAGGTTGCTGTGCTGCACCCGGAAAAACGCCTCTACACGGTACAGAACTCGGTGATGACCGAGGCTGGCATCGACGCCGGTTTCACCCGTGACCTCTACGTCGCCCTCGGCGAGCCGCTGGGTGATGGCGCCTGGGCCGTGCGGGTGCACGTCAAGCCGTTCGTGCGCTGGATCTGGTTCGGCGGCCTGCTCACCGGTTTCGGCGGCCTGCTGGCGGCCCTCGACCGGCGTTACCGGGTCAAGGTGAAGACCCGGGTGCGCGAAGCCCTGGGCATGACAGGAGCCACTGCATGAGACGCTGGATAATGTTGTTGCCGCTGGCGCTGTTCCTGCTGGTGGCGGTGTTCCTGTACCGCGGGTTGTACCTGGACCCGGCCGAGCTGCCGTCGGCGATGATCGGCAAGCCGTTCCCGGAGTTCTCCCTGCCGTCGGTGCAGGGCGACAAGACCCTGACCCGCGCCGACCTGCTGGGCAAGCCGGCGCTGGTCAACGTCTGGGGCACCTGGTGCATTTCCTGCCGGGTCGAGCACCCGGTGTTGAACAAGCTGGCGCAGCAGGGCGTGACCATCTACGGCGTCAACTACAAGGACGTCAACGCCGACGCCCTGAAGTGGCTGGTCGAATTCCACAACCCTTACCAGCTGGATATTCGCGACGAGGAGGGCACCCTGGGCCTGAACCTCGGGGTGTACGGCGCGCCGGAAACCTTCTTCATCGACGCCAAGGGCATCATCCGCGACAAATACGTCGGGGTGATCGACGAAACGGTGTGGCGCGAGAAGCTGGCCGCCAAGTATCAGGCCCTGGCCGACGAGGCCAAGCCATGAAGCGTTGGCTGGCCGCGGCCGTCCTGGGCCTGAGTATCGCTGGCGTGGCCCACGCCGCGATCGATACCTACGAATTCGCCAACGACGCCGAGCGCGAGCGCTTTCGCGAGTTGACCAAAGAGCTGCGTTGCCCCAAGTGCCAGAACCAGGACATCGCCGACTCCAATGCGCCGATCGCCGCGGACTTGCGCAAGGAGATCTTCCGCATGCTCGGCGAAGGCAAGGACAACCAGCAGATCATCGATTTCATGGTCGACCGCTATGGCGACTTCGTGCGCTACAAGCCGGCCCTGACCGGCAAGACCGCCTTGCTCTGGTTCGGCCCCGCCGGCCTGCTGTTGGGGGGCGTGGTGATCATCGCCGTGATCGTCCGGCGTCGGCGCGTGCAGCGCAGCGACAACCCGAGCACACTTTCCGCCGAGGAGCGTCAGCGCCTCGACCAACTGTTGGATAAAGACCGCGAATGATTGATTTCTGGCTCGCCGCAGGCCTGCTGCTCCTGGTAGCCCTGAGTTTTCTGCTGATCCCGGTTCTACGCGGCCGTCGCGCCCAGCGTGAAGAGGATCGTACCGCGCTGAACGTGGCGCTTTATCAAGAACGCGTGGCCGAGCTGCAAGGCCAGCAGGCCGAAGGCGTGCTCAGCGCCGAGCAGATGGACAGCGGCCGCGCCGAAGCCGCGCGCGAATTGCTGGCCGACACCGAGGGCGCGGAACTGGCTGGGGTATCGCGCCTGGGCAAGCCGCTGCCATTGCTGGCGGCGCTGCTGGTGCCGCTATTGGGCCTGGGCCTGTACCTGCATTTCGGCGCCAGCGACAAGGTCGAGCTGACCCGTGAATTCGCCCAGGCCCCGCAATCCATGGAAGAGATGACCCGCCGCCTCGAGCGCGCGGTCGCCGCCCAGCCGGATTCCGCCGAGGGCCTGTACTTCCTCGGCCGTACCTACATGGCCCAGGACCGCCCGGCGGATGCGGCGAAGATCTTCGAACGCACCGTGACCCTGGCCGGGCGCCAGCCGGAACTGCTCGGCCAGTGGGCGCAGGCGCAGTATTTCGCCGACGGCAAGCGGTGGTCGGACAAGGTCCAGGCCCTGACCGACGAAGCGCTGAAGGCCGACCCGAAGGAAGTCACCAGCCTCGGCCTGCTGGGGATCGCCGCCTTCGAAGGCGAGCGTTATCAAGCGGCCATCGATTACTGGAACCGCCTGCTGGCGCAATTGCCGGCGGACGACAACTCGCGCGCCGCGCTGCAGGGCGGTATCGACCGGGCCACCGAGAAGCTGCTGGCCAGCGGCGGCAAAGTGGCCCAGGCGCCCGCGCCCAAGGCCGCCGCGCTGCTCAAGGTGCGTGTCGACCTGGCCGCCGAGCTGAAAGCCAAGGTGCAGCCGGGCGACAGCGTGTTCATCTTTGCCCGCGCCACTTCCGGGCCGCCGGCGCCACTGGCGGCCAAGCGCCTGACCGTGGCCGACCTGCCGGTGACGGTGGAGCTGGGGGATGCCGACGCGATGATGCCGCAGTTGAAACTGTCGAACTTCCCGGAAGTCCAACTGGTTGCACGCATTTCCCGCGCCGGCCAACCGACTGCCGGCGAGTGGGTCGGTCGCAGCAAGCCCCTGGCCAGCAGCACCACCGCGCCGCAACAACTGACCATCGACAGCCCGGATAAATAAGAGAAGCCGCCATGACCGCCATTGCTCGTATCACCCTGTTAACACTGGTCCTGGGGTTGAGCGCCTGTGCGGTCCAGCAGCCGACGCCACCCGAGACGCTGCCACCGATTCCACCCGCGCAACCCACTACCAAGCCGACGCCCGGCACCCCGAGCAAACCCGCCACGCCGATCAAGCCGGCCAAGCCGTTGCCGCGCACTTCCGCGAGCTTCGCGCCGCCACCGGGCGGCAACAGCCACTGGGATCCGCGCCTGGGCGTCTATGTGCTGGATAACCAGACCAACACCTTCTACCGCCAGCGCACCTACTACCGCTGGAACAACGGCTGGAGCCGTTCCATCAGCCCCGACGGGCCATGGGAAGAGACCGATATCCACGGCGTGCCGTCGGGCCTGGGGCGCCAGTTCCAGTAAGCGGCTCTCAGTAAGCGCCTCCCCGTAAGCGGCGACCACTGAGCGGACCGCGGGCGAGTCCGGTTCAAGCGGTCGGTTGGATGGCCGATACCCCGGGGTGTTCCTGAGTATCGCCATCCGAGCGCCCGATGAAGAAAAGCCTGAACAAACCCTATTTCGCGCCCATGGCCTTCGGGCTCTGTGTTGTCGCTGTGCTGCTCGCCCTGCATGGCTTCGCCGATGTCGAAGTGCCGCAGCTGATCTACTTCTCCCTGGCACCGGTGTATTTGCTGGTGCTGTTCATCTTTCTCTACTACTTCTTCTGCTGGAGCTTCATCTCGGTCTTTCCCCTGGGCGAGATCGGCTGGAAGCGCGTGGACTACGGCTGGCTGTTGCTGGCGTCGCTGGCGCTGATCGGCGAGACCCAGAGCGTCAGGACCGAATGGTTCCAGAGCGACTATCGACTGGCCGAGTCCCATGAAGCCTCGACCCAGAGGCGCCTCAAGGCCGAGATCGACGATCTGTTGGGGCCGGAGCATTGCCGTGCCGCCGCGACTCTCTATAGCGCCGCCGATGCCGTGCAGGTGAACGAGCTCTGTCAGCGTTTTGCCACGTTGGAGAGAACGGCGCAGGAGCGGCTGACGGCGCTCTCGGTGGGGACGGTGGTCCAGGCGCTGGATGAGCTTCGCGCCCGGTATTCGGCGCCGCCCGTATTGGCCTGGCTCGGCCGCCTCGATGAAACCCTGGGCGACCAGCGCAAGGCCCGGGGCGAGGTTTCCAGGCTGTATGAGCTGACCCGCGCCACCGAGACGGAGACGGTTTATCGCTACTTCGTTCCAGTATTGCTGGTGTTCGCCCTGGCCCTGCGCGCCTCGAAGGTCACCGGCGAGGTGCTGCTCAAGGCCCCGCGCAAACGCAAAGTGTGGATGATCATCAACCGGCGCATGGTGATCGATGGCCTGGGGTTTGTCCGCGGCGCCCGCAGCCGCTTCGACGAAGCGCTGCGCAACTGGCGCGTGGCGAAGTGGGACGTGGTGCACCTGGCCTGTCCGTTCCTGCCTGAAGTCAGTGCCGTCGATGCCCAGGTCGCCGTGGTGCCCGGCTTCTACGAAAACGAGTTCCAGCTGGCGGCTATCGACACCTTCGAGCAGTGCGGGTTTGTCGAGTGGGCGGCTGCCCAATCGATCGAAACCTTGTATCTGGTGGGCGAAACCGACCCTGCGCTGATCGAACGGGTCCAACGCTGGGGCGAGGCGGCCAAGGTCGAAGTGCTGGTACGTGGGCGAATCTGACGTCGCTCAACCTTGAGTGGCATCCGGGCGGGCCAGCAGCTGCTGGACAAACTCGACGAAGGCCCGGGCCTTGGCGCTGGTCAGCCGCCCGGTAGGGAACACCGCCCATAGCTCCTGGCGGGGCAGCGTCCAGTCCGACATCACTTCGCGCACCGTGCCACTGGCCAGCTCGGGGGCGAACATCCATTGCGAGGCCATGGTCAGCCCCTGATGGCCCAGCACCGACTCGCGCAACCCCTCTGCGGCGCTGACGCGAATCCGCCCGCGGACCGTCACCGATTGCTGTTCGTCGCCCCGTTCGAAGCGCCAGTGGGCACCGCCGCCGAGGCTGTAGACGATCGCCTGGTGCTTGCTCAGGTCGGCGGGGCAGGCGGGTTCGCCGTGGCGGGCGAAGTAGTCCGGGGTGGCCAATACCACGCGCCGGCATTCGCCGATCCGCCGCGCGGTCAGCCCGGAGTCGCTCAAGGGGCCCATGCGCAGGGCGACGTCGATGCCGGCCTCCACCAGATTGATATTGCGGTCATCCAGCACCACGTCGATGTCGAGCTCGGGGTGGTGTTCGAGAAAGGTCCCCAGGTGCGGCACGATGTGCAGGCGGGCGAAGGTCACCGCGGCGCAGACTCGCAGCGTGCCGCGCAGCCCCGTACCGGCCCCGCGCGCCGCGAGATCGGCTTCGTCGGCCTCTTCGAGGGCCCGCCTGGCCCGCTCGAAAAACGCCATGCCGGCCTCGGTGGGCGTCAGGCCGCGAGTCGAGCGCAGCAACAGCCGCACCGCCAGCCGCGCCTCCAGCTGGGCGATGGTTTTCGATACGGCCGGCTGGCCGATATCCAGAAGCCGGGCGGCGGCGGAAAAGGACCCGCTTTCCACCACATGAACGAAGGTTTGCATGGCTGCCAGCCGGTCCATTGGGACTCCTTGTGTGTGAACGATCGAGTGTTGTGTGGAACGCCGTTGAGCCGCGGCGCCGCTTATGGGTGCCAGCCAAACCCCGGGCTTTCGCCGAACCATTGCCGGGCCTGTTCCCGCAGGGCGTTGACCAGCGGCGAATGGCTGCGGGCCCGAGACTGGGCGAGCACGATGCGTTGCAGCGGCAGCGGTTCGGCAATCGGCCGGATCGCCAGCGGCCGCCCGTCATAGCTGTGGTCGCCGAAAGGCCGGGTATAGGCCACGGCCACGCCAAAGCCGTTGGCCACCAGCCCGCGCTGCAGTTCGAAAGAATAGGTCTTGCTGAAGTTTTGCGGCTGCAAGCCATGGAAGCGGAACAGGTCGAGGAAATGCTGCCAGCTGTAGGCCTGTTCGGTCAGCACCAGGGGGTAATCGCAGAGCTGGCGCAGGCTGACCTCGCGGTGACCGGCCAGGGGATGCTCGGCCGGCAATAGCGCATGGGCCGACAGTTCGCACAGCACTGTGCTCTGTACCCCATCCGGCAAGCCCAGGTCATAGCTCAGCGCGGCGTCCAGGCTGCCGTTGCTCAATTGCTTGCCGATCTGGTCGAAGCCGTATTCGCGAATCGTCACCTCGATCGCCGGGTGGCGTTCCTTGAGGCCGCGCAACAGCTGCGGCAGGCAATAGGGCGCCAGGTCCTCGAAGCAGGCCAGCATCAGTTCGCCGGACAAGGTGTCGTCGTGGTCCGCCAGGCGTTCCAGCTCATGCACGCCGGCCACTATCTGCTGGGCCTTGTCCATCGCCAGGCGGCCGAACGGCGTCAGCGTCACTCCCTGTCCGCGCTGGCGAATGAACAGCACTTGCCCCAGATGTCCTTCCAGTTCGCTGAGGGCGGCGGAGACCGCCGGCTGCGATACGTTCAGATGCTCGGCGGCCTGAGTGATGTTGCCGTGGCGGGTGACCGCCAGGGCGCAGCGCAGGTGGCGCAGACTGATCTTCATAAGAAATTCCGAGGAGCCAGATCGGATCATATTATTTTATTTTTGGATGAGCCTGGGGCAATAGTCTGGCCGTGGTCGCCGCGATCATGGCGGCCGTCACGCAGGAGCCCCTATGAACAGGTCAGTCAGCCCTTTGGTATCAGCGGCGGATATCGCAGCTTTTCAACGCGATGGCGCCATTTGTCTACGTGGTGTGTTCAAGGACTGGGTCGGGTCGATCGCCGCAGGTATCGAGCGTAACCAGCGCGAGCCGGGCCCCTATGCCACCAACGTGGTGGCGGCCGGCGAGCCGGGTGGGTTTTTCGACGATTACTGCAACTGGGAGCGCATTCCCGAATTCGTCGCCATGGTCCGTGAGTCGCCCGCGGCGGCGATTGCGGCAGCGGTGATGCAGTCGCCCAGTGCGCAGTTCTTTCACGATCATGTACTGGTCAAGGAGCCGGGCACCCAGAAGCCGACACCCTGGCATCAGGACATTCCCTATTACTTTCTCGATGGCGAGCAGACCGTCAGCCTGTGGATCCCGGTGGACCCGGTGCGCGAGGCGACCTTGCGCCTGATCGCCGGCTCCCACCTCTGGCCGCAATGGGTGCTGCCGCTGCGCTGGAAGGACGACAGCAGCTTTTACGAGGATGTCAGCCGCTATCGGCCGGTGCCGGACCCGGATGTCGACCCCGGCATGCAGGTGCTGGAGTGGCAGATGGAGCCGGGGGACGCGGTGCTGTTCGACTTCCGCACCGTGCACGGCGCACGCGGCAATCTCAGCCAGGCCCGCCGGCGCGTGCTGTCGCTGCGCTGGCTGGGCGAGGACGTGCGTTATGCCGAGCGCCCTGGCAGGACATCGCCGCCGTACCCTGACCACGGTATGCAAGCAGGCCAGCGCCTGCGCCAGGACTGGTTCCCACAGATCTGGCCGCCAGCCTGATCTGCCTGAAAGACCTACAAGAGCCTGACAGCGTCTCAGCCGACGATCAGGCCATCTATCACTGCTGAGGAGAAACCCATGCCGAGCCCAACGATCCTGCCTGAGATACGCGAGCTGACGACGCCCATGGTTGCGCTGCGCCAGCATCTGCACGCCCATCCTGAACTGAGCTACGAGGAGTTCGAAACCAGCCGCCTGGTCGCCGACAAGCTGCGCGGCTGGGGGTATGAGGTTCACCACGGGCTGGCCGGCACCGGCGTCGTGGCGTCGTTGCGCAAGGGCCGGGGCAACCGGGTCATCGGCCTGCGCGCGGACATGGACGCCTTGCCGATCCTGGAAACCAGCGGCTTGCCCTATGCCAGTCGGCATGACGGCAAGATGCATGCCTGTGGCCATGACGGGCATACCGCGATGCTGCTGGCCGCCGGCCAGTGCCTGGCCCAGAGCATCGACTTCGATGGCACTGTGCGCCTGATCTTCCAGCCCGCCGAGGAAGGGCATGTGGGCGCGCGGAAGATGATCGAGGATGGGCTGTTTCAGCTGTTTCCCTGCGATGCGGTCTTTGCCATGCACAATTGGCCGGGGTTGCCGGTGGGTAAGTTCGGCTTTCTCCCCGGGCCGTTCATGGCCTCGGCCGACACCGTGACGATTGGCATCAATGGCCGTGGCGGTCACGGCGCCATGCCCCAGGACACGGTCGACCCGATAGTCGCCGCGGCCTCGCTGGTCATGGCGTTGCAGACGGTGGTGGCGCGCAACCTGCCGCCCCTGGAAATGGGCGTGGTCGGGGTCGGGGCGATTCATGGCGGCAGCAGTTCGTCGGTGGTTCCCACCCGTGTCGAGCTGGCGGTGACGGTCAGGGCATTGAAAGAGACGACCCGTGAGCTGTTGCTACAGCGCATCGAGGCGCTGGCCCACGCCCAGGCCCAGGCATTCGGCGCGACTGCCGAGGTCACGGTCAGCGCCAACGCGTTCCCGGTGCTCTACAACCACCCGCGGGAAACCGCCCTGGCGCGGGCGGTGGCCCTGGAGTGGCTGGGCGAGGAGGGGCTGGTCGCCGATATGCAGCCGATGACCTGCAGCGAGGATTTCTCTTTCATGCTGCAAGCCTGCCCCGGCAGCTACCTGATCATGGGCAACGGCGAAGGGACGGCGGGCGGCTGCCTGTTGCATAACCCGGCCTATGACTTCAATGACGCCTGCCTGCCTTACGGCGCCAGCTACTGGGTGAAGCTGGTGAGTGCCTTTCTCGAGCCGGTCGACTGACCCGCAGCCTCTGGTGATCGCTCCGGCCGGGCCTGTTCGGGCCCGGCCGGTCGTGGGTGCGTAGCCCTTGTCTGCAAGGAGAATGTCATGGCCGTTGTTTCCGAATCCTTCGCGCCGGTTGCGGTGACGAATCTGTGTGTTTCCCGTCGGCGGGTGATTGTCGGTACCACTATCGGTAATGCCCTGGAGTTTTTCGATTTCACGGTGTTCAGCTTTCTGATGCTGTTTATCGGGCCGCTGTTTTTCCCTGCGGCGTCCGCTTACGGGCAGTTGCTGCTGACCACCGCGACCTTTGGCGTGGGTTTCCTGATGCGCCCGATCGGCGCGCTGCTGATCGGTTCCTACTCCGACCGCTTTGGCCGTCGCTCGGCGATGACCCTGACCCTGTTCCTGATGGGCCTGGGCTGCGGCCTGATGGCCTTGACCCCGACCTATAGCCAGATCGGCATGGCCGCGCCCCTGATCATGGCGCTGGCGCGGCTGATCCAGGGTTTTGCCGCCGGTGGCGAAGTGGGGGCGGCGACCACCCTGCTGGTGGAACACGCCCCCGCATCGCAACGGGGTTTTTATGCCAGCTGGCAGTTCGGCAGCCAGTCGCTGGGGATCTTCCTCGGCGCGATCATGGTTGCGGCGCTGGTGGCGGGGCTGGATCAACAGGCGATGAGCGAGTGGGGTTGGCGGGTGCCGTTTTTCATCGGCATGCTCACCGCCCCGGTGGGCTGGTACATCCGTCGCCACCTGGAAGACACCCTGGTGGTCGGGCTGTCGACTGCCCATAGCCAGCAGGCCAGGGAACATGCGGCCCGCAGCAGTCCGCTGCGCGAGCTGTTCGGCCAGCACAAGCGGGCATTGGGCAAAAGCGTGCTGCTGATGCTCGGGGCCATGGTCTCGACCCAGATCATCGCCTTTTACATGCCGGCCTATGCCGCCAGGGTGCTGGGCCTGCCGACCACCTCCAGCCTGCTGGCCAGCGTGGTGGTGGGGGCGGTCTGTTTTGTGTTGTCGCCGCTGGTGGGCTGGCTGGCCGATCGCTGTGGGCGCAAGCGGGTGATTTTCTGCTCGCGCCTGCTGACCCTGGTGGCGATAGTGCCGTGTTTCCAGTGGCTGATCGCCGCCCCCAGCCTGTTCAACCTGCTGCTGATCATCGGCCTGCTCTCGGTGTTGCTGACCCTGCAGACGGTGCCGGGCATCACCATGTTGCCGGAAATGTTCCCCAAGTCGGTGCGCACCACCGGCATGGCGGCGGCCTACGGTATCGGGGTCTCGGTGTTTGGCGGCTTCGCCCAGTTTTTTGTCACCTGGCTGCTGCAGGTGACTGAGCAGGTGCTGGCGCCGGCCTGGTACATGATGGCGACGGTCGCTTTGTCCACCCTGGTGTTGCTGTGGATTCGCGACCGCACCGGTGAAGACATCGATCAGGCTGCGGCTTGAGCCCGGGCTCAGGCCGGGACAGGCAGCGCCTTCTGCGAAGTGCTCAGGAAACGCAGCAGGGCCAGCAACGGCAAGGCGCTGCCGACGCCGACTATGCCCAGCCAGCCGGCGTGTTCGTACACCGCGCTGGCAATCGACGAGCCGACGGCGCCGCCGATGAAGATGCTGGTCATGTACAGCGCGTTGAGGCGGCCGCGGCTATGAGCATCCAGCGCGTAGACCGCGCGCTGGCCGAGGACCATGTTCATCTGCACGCAGAAATCCAGGACCACGCCGGTCACTGCCAGGCCGATGACGCTGTAGGCCGGGTGGACAAAGGCCGGCAGGAAGCTCAAGGCGGCGAACAGCATGGCCAGCAACGAGGCGACACGGGTGTGGCCGGCATCCGCCAGGCGTCCGCTGATGGGCGCGGCGATGGCGCCGATGGCTCCGACCAGGGCGAACAGGGCGATCTGGCTTTGCGACAGGCCGTGGTTGCGCGCCAGCTCCAGCGGCACCGCGGTCCAGAACAGGCTGAAGGTGGCGAACATACAGGCCTGGTAAAACGCCCGCTGGCGCAGCACCGGTTGCTGGCGCAGCAGGGTGCCCAACGAACCCAGCAACTGGCCGTAGGTGGCGCTGTGGGCAGGCTGGCGCTTGGGCACGGTCAGCAGCAGGACCAGGCTGATGGCGGCCATCAGCACGGCGGCGGCGATAAACATCGCGCGCCAGCCGAACAGGTCGGCCACCACACTGGACACCGGGCGTGCCAGCAGGATGCCCAGCAGCAGGCCGCCCATGATGCCGCCGACCACCCGGCCGCGGGAGGCTTCCGGCGTCAGGTGCGCGGCCAGGGGAATCAGGATCTGTACCGACACTGAGCTGAAGCCGATCAGCAGCGAGACCAGCAGAAAGGCATTGGGCTGCTCGGTGAACCCGGCGCCCAGCAGGCTGGCGATGGCCACCAGGCTGGTGAGGATCATCAGCCGGCGGTTTTCCAGCAGGTCGCCCAGGGGCACCAGGAAGAACAGGCCCAGGGCGTAGCCGATCTGGGTCAGGGACACGATCAGGCTGGCCATGGTGCTGCTCAGGCCGATGTCCGGGGCGATCAGTTCGATGATCGGCTGGGCATAGTAGATGTTGGCGACGATGGCGCCGCAGCAGAAGGCGAACAGCAGCACCATGCCGCGGGTCATGGTCGTGGTGGCGGCGGGCAGCCCCTGGGTCGTGGAAGTCATGGCGATTCTCGTTGCAGCGAAAAGGATGCGGGCGAGGCTAAGGGGCTGGCCCGTGACGCGGTAGAAGCTGACGAGCGATAGCATTCATGCCCGGGAGGAATAAATGCCTGGCGGGGCCGGCCGAGAGCGGCAGACGACGACCGGGATCGCGTTGCGATGATACATTTACTTACATTCAGTTCCATAGCTCGCTCATTGTTCCGTGGACGCTGGAGTGCTTTCGTTTAGACCTCTGTGCCACCTTTCATCACAGGAAGTCCGTCCCATGAATCTGTGCCTTCGCCGCCTGCTCGGCGGCGCCCAAGCGATCACACTCGGCGCACTGCTGCTGGCCGGCCTGGCCCAGGCCCAGGACGCACCGGGCATGCGCATCGGCGTGCGCGGGGAAATCACCAGCATCGCCGGCGACGCGGTGCGGGTGCACGTCAACAGTGGCGAGAACGTCACCATCAACCTCACGCCACAGACCCAGGTCCGCGCCGTGACCCTGGCCAATATCGAGGACATCAAGCCCGGCAGCTACATAGGTTCGGCCGCCGTGCCGCAGGCCGATGGCAGCCTCAAGGCGCTGGAGGTCCATGTGTTTCCACCGCAGATGGCCGGCACCGGCGACGGTCATCGGCCTTTCGATCTGGTCAAGGGCAGCAGCATGACCAATGGCCGCGTCGGCGACCTGGTGGTGAGCAACGGCCGGACCCTGACCGTCAACTACAAGGGCGGCCAGCAGACGATCCTGGTGCCGGACGATGTGCCCATCGTCAACCTGGTGCCGGGTGACCGCAGCCTGCTCAAGGCCGGGGTCAAGGTGGTGATGTTCGTCTCCCAGAGCGCGGACGGCACGCTCACCGCGCAATCGATCTCCGCCGGCAAGGATGGGGTGACGCCGCCGATGTAGCTGGCTGGCGGTTACGTTGCCAGGTGTTTCAACGGCCTGGTTTCGGATGGCCTTGTGCAGGGGCTTGGTTTAGGGTTTGCGGTCGTCTATCGCAGCGGAGGTCCCATGCACACATCAGTCTTCAATCCGCCCAGTGTCTTCAATTCCCTGCAGTACGGTTTCAGCCAGGCCGTGGAGGTGCGCGGTGGGCGGCGCCTGCTGCTGTCCGGCCAGGTGGGTGTCGATGAGCGCGAGGTCTGCGTCGGCCCGGGGCTGCGCGAGCAGACCGAGCAGAGCTTCGACAATATCGCCCGGGTCCTGGCGGCGGCGGGCGGCGACCTGAGCCACGTGGTCATGCTGCGGATCTACATCGCCGAGGCAGCCCGCGACCAGCAGGAACAGATCAGCCAGGTGCTGTTGCAGCGTTTCCCCCAGCAGCCACCGGCGTCCTCGTGGATCATCGTCAGCGGCCTGTCCTTGCCCGAGTGGCTGATCGAGATCGAGGCGGAGGCGATGTTGCCTGAGCTGCACGAGGTTCGGGGCGCCGCCCTGGTCGATGTAGCCGCCGGGCTTTAGGCGCGAGCAATAAAAAAGCGACCCGAGGGTCGCTTTTTTCATGGGCCGGGGGCGTTATTTGCCGCCGTAGATCTGGTCGAAGACCCCGCCATCGTTGAAGTGGGTCTTCTGCACGGTGCGCCAGTCGCCAAAGGTTTTCTCCACCGAGAGGAAGTCGACTTTCGGGAAACGGTCGGTGTACTTGGCCAGGACTTTCGGGTCCCGTGGGCGCAGGTAGTTGTTGGCGGCGATTTCCTGGCCTTCCGGCGACCACAGGTACTTCAGGTACTCCTCGGCCGCGGCGCGCGAGCCTTTCTTGTCGACCACTTTGTCGACCACCGACACCGGTGGCTCGGCTTCGGCGGAGACGCTTGGGTAGATGACTTCGAACTGATCGCGGCCGAATTCGCGGGCGATCATTTCCGCTTCGTTCTCGAAGGTCACCAGCACGTCGCCGATCTGGTTGGTCATGAAGGTGGTCGTCGCGGCGCGGCCGCCGGTGTCGAGCACCGGTGCCTGCTTGAACAGCTTGCCGACGAAGTCCTTGGCCTTGTTCTCGTCGCCGCCGTTCTTCAGCACATAACCCCAGGCCGACAGGTAGGTGTAGCGGCCGTTACCCGAGGTCTTCGGGTTCGGCACTATCACTTGCACGCCATCCTTGAGCAGGTCCGGCCAGTCTTTCAGGGCCTTGGGGTTGCCCTTGCGCACGATGAACACGGTGGCCGAGGTGAAGGGCGCGCTGTTGTTCGGCAGGCGGGTCACCCAGTTGTCCGGCACCAGCTTGCCATTGTCCGCCAGGGCGTTGATGTCGGTGGCCATGTTCATGGTGATGACGTCGGCCGGCAGGCCGTCGATCACCGAGCGCGCCTGTTTGCTGGAACCGCCGAAGGACATCTGCAGGGTGATGTTCTCGTTGTGCTCGGCCTGCCAGTGCTTCTGGAAGGCAGTGTTGTAGTCCTTGTAGAAGTCTCGCATCACGTCATAGGAAACGTTGAGCAGGGTCGGAGCGGCCTGGGCGGCGCTGCCCAGTGCCAGGCCGGCGGCCAGGAGAGAGGCGCTAACGAGTTTTTTCACTGCACATTCCTTTTATTAGAGAGTGAAGGCAATTTGCCGCCGACTATAGCCGGGGCGGTATATCTCTTTAAAGATTAAAAAGTGCTTTGCTTATTCAGTTTTCCTGGACCACTTTCGGGAACAGCGCGTTGCCACACCGCGAGCAGAACGCGGCGCCGTGCTCATGGTCGTTCTTCCTGCACACCGGGCAGTCGTGCTTGAGCTGTTCGCCGCGCAGGGCATTGGCCAGTTCCGCGGTGAAGATCCCGGTGGGCACGGCGATGATCGAGTAACCGGTGATCATCACCATCGATGAAATCACCTGGCCCAGTGGCGTCTTCGGCACGATGTCGCCAAAACCCACGGTGGTCAGGGTGACGATGGCCCAGTAGATGCCCTTGGGGATGCTGGTGAACCCGTGCTCCGGCCCCTCGACCACATACATCAGGGTGCCGAACACCGTGACCAGGGTCGATACGCTGAGCAGGAACACGATGATTTTCTGCTTGCTGCCGCGCAGCGCCGACATCAGGTAGTTGGCCTGCTTGAGATACGGGCTGAGCTTGAGCACGCGGAAGATGCGCAGCATGCGGATCACCCGGATGATCAGCAGGTACTGGGCGTCGCTGTAATACAGGGCGAGGATCCCCGGCACGATGGCCAGCAGGTCCACCAAGCCGTAGAAACTGAAGGCGTAGCGCAACGGCTTGGGCGAGCAATACAGGCGCAGGCCGTATTCGATGGCGAAGATCAGGGTAAAACCCCATTCGATATAGGCCAGCACATTGGCGTAGTTCTGATGCACCTCGTCGATGCTGTCGAGGATCACGATCACCAGGCTGGCGAGGATGATCAGCAACAGGGTGCTGTCGAAGCGTCGACCGGCCACGGTGTCGGTCTGGAAAATCATGACGTAGAGACGCTCGCGCCAGTGTCGGTTGTTGTCCGTGTTGCTGTCCATGTTGTTCGCCTGAATCGAAGGTCAGCGAAGCCTAGGGGGATTGGCCCCGGTAGCGCAAGGCGTGCTGTCCACGGCGGCCTGGCGCAGCACCCGCAGCGCGGCGCGAACCAGCCAGCAGGCGAGGATAAAGGGTGCGGTGAGCACGGGCAGGCCCAGCGCGGCGAAGCCCGGGGCGAGCAGCAGCGCCAGGAGCATTCCCGGCAGGGCCAACCAGGATCGGCGGCGGTCCTGGCTCAGGGCCAGGGCGACCAGGGCACAGTTGTAGCCGCCAAGGCCCGGCAGGGCGCCGGCGTGGTCCTGTTGCAGCAGGGCGAAGCCCAGGCCCACCGCTGAACCGAACAGCGCCCAGGCAGCCGCCCGGTGATCAGCCAGCAGCAACCCCAGGGCAATCAGCACCCCGGCCAGCGGATGTTCGAGGAACATCACCTGGCCGAGCCCCTGGATCAGTGCCTGCAGCAGCGCCAGCGCATCGGGCTCGACCCAGGGCGCGGCGGCACTGGCGGGCAGCGGCGCGGCCAGGCCCAGCAGCAGCCAGCCGAGGCCGACGAAGGGCGCGGTGTAGGCTGGTAGGCAGTATTGATCGCGGGCGCGTTTGAGCCATTGCCGGGTGAGGATCGCACTGACGCCGCCGCAGGCGATGATCAGCGGTGGCAGCAGCACCGACCAGTCGAAGCGCAGGCTCAGGAGCAGGCCGAGCAAGACCCCGTTGTAGCTGAACAGCCCGGCTTGCCGGTCGGCCTTGGCATAGCCCCGGCGCTGCGCGGTGAGCAGCCCGGCCACGCCACCCAGCAGCGCGCCACCGAGCAACGCCGGAGCGCTCAGCAGGATGGCCAGCATGCACAGCAGGCCGCACAGCGGATGGCGCTGGAGGAAGATCTGGCTGAAGCCGTTGAGCAGGGCGGTGGCCCAGTCGGGGCAGTGCGCATTGAAGTGTTCTGAAGGCATGAGGTGGGCTCTTGTAGCCGCTGCCGAGCACAGCGAGGCTGCGATCGGGCGCGTAGCGGCCGTCAATCAGGCAATGCCGTGTTCCACAGGCAAGTCCAGTGCTCGGGCCTGGCGAAGACTGCGTTTTCGAGCGCAGCCTCGCAGGCTCGGCAGCGGCTACATGCTCAGATCAGGGTTTCGATGCGCAGCGAGTTGGTCGAGCCCGGCTGGCCGAACGGCACGCCGGCGGTGATCAACAGCGTGTCGCCGCGTTTGGCCATGCCTTGCGCCTGGGCGATTTCCAGGGCGGTGGAGCAGACCTCGTCGACCTGACGCAGGCGGTCGTTGACCACCGAGTGCACACCCCAGGCCACCGTCAGGCGCCGCGCGGTGGACAAGTTCGGCGTCAGGTTGAGGATCGGCACCGTCGGCCGTTCCCGGGCCGCGCGCAGGCTGGAGCTGCCGGACTCGCTGTAGTTCACCAGCACCGCCACCGGCAGGATGCTGCTGATACGGCGGATCGCGCAGCTGATGGCATCGGACACCGTGGCTTCGGCCTGGGGCCGGCTGACGTCGAGCTGGGCCTGGTAGTCCGGGCCGCTTTCCACCTGGCGGATGATCTTGCTCATCATCTGCACCGCTTCCAGTGGGTATTCGCCGGAGGCGGTTTCCGCCGAGAGCATCACCGCGTCGGCGCCTTCGGCCACCGCGTTGGCCACATCCGTGACCTCGGCCCGGGTCGGGGCAGGGGAGAAGCGCATGGATTCGAGCATCTGCGTGGCCACCACCACCGGTTTACCCAGCTGGCGGCAGGTGCCGATGATGTTCTTCTGGATCTGCGGCACGCTTTCGGCCGGCACTTCGACACCCAGGTCGCCACGGGCCACCATGATCGCGTCGCTCAGTTCGGCGATCTCGCGCAGTTGGGTGACCGCCGAGGGTTTCTCGATCTTGGCCATCAGGAACGCTTTGTCGCCGATCAGCGCGCGGGCTTCGCGGATATCCTCGGGGCGCTGCACGAACGACAGGGCGACCCAGTCCACCCCCAGTTCCAGGCCGAATTCCAGGTCGCGACGATCCTTGGCGGTCAGCGGGCTGAGGTCGAGCAGCGCCTGTGGGACGTTGACGCCCTTGCGGTCCGACAGCTCGCCGCCGTTGAGCACCGTGGTGTCGATGGCGTCGGCGTGTTTGGCGGTGACCCGCAGGCGCAGCTTGCCATCGTCCAGCAGAAGGTCCATGCCCGGCTCCAGGGCTTTGAGAATTTCCGGGTGGGGCAGGTTGACCCGGCGCTGGTCGCCCGGGGTGCTGTCCAGGTCCAGGCGCAGGGCCTGGCCGCGGTGCAGCTGGACCTTGCCTTCGGCGAACGTGGCGACCCGCAGTTTCGGGCCTTGCAGGTCCATGAGGATGCCCAGCGGGTAGTTCAGCTGCTTTTCGACTTCGCGGATCCACTGGTAACGCTGGGCGTGATCGGCGTGGTCGCCGTGGCTGAAGTTGAGGCGAAAGATATTCACCCCGGCCTGCACCAGCTCGCGGATATCGTCGATGCCGTCGATGGCCGGGCCGAGGGTGGCGAGGATTTTGACCTTTTTGTCAGGCGTCATGTTTTGGGCTCTCGAGGATCAGGATGGCGCGGAAGTCGTTGACGTTGGTGCGGGTCGGCTCGGTGACGATCAACCCATCCAGGGCCGCGAAATAGCCATAGCCGTTGTTGTTGTCCAGCTCGTCGCTGGCACTCAGGCCCAGGGCGGCGGCGCGGGCATGGCTGTCCGGGGCCATGATCGCGCCAGCGTTGTCTTCGGAGCCGTCGATGCCGTCGGTATCGCCCGCCAGGGCGTAGACGCCGGGCAGGCCCTTGAGGCTGTCGGTGAGGCTCAGGAGGAACTCGGCATTACGCCCGCCGCGGCCATTGCCGCGCACGGTGACCGTGGTTTCGCCGCCGGAGAGGATCACGCAGGGCGCCGCCAGCGGCTGGCCATGCAGCACCACCTGGCGGGCGATGCCGGCGTGGACCTTGGCCACCTCGCGGGATTCGCCTTCCAGGTCGCCGAGGATCAGCGGGCTGAAGCCGGCCTGGCGGGCTTTCACCGCGGCGGCCTCCAGCGACTGCTGCGGCCGGGCGATCAGCTGGAAGTGACTGCGGGCCAGGCTCGGGTCGCCGGGCTTGACGGTTTCCGACTCCGGGCTTTGCAGCCAGGTGCGCACCGCCGCCGGGACCTCGATGGCATAGCGCTTGAGGATCGCCAGGGCCTCGGCCGAGGTGCTGGGGTCGGCCACGGTGGGGCCGGAAGCGATGACCGTGGCCAGGTCGCCCGGTACATCGGAAATCGCGTAGGTGTAGACGGTGGCCGGCCAGCAGGCCTTGGCCAGGCGGCCGCCCTTGATCGCCGAGAGGTGTTTGCGCACGCAGTTCATCTCGCCGATGGTGGCGCCGGACTTGAGCAGGGCTTTGTTGATCGACTGCTTGTCCGCCAGGCTGATGCCCGCGGCGGGCAGGGCCAGCAGGGCGGAACCGCCGCCGGACAGGAGGAAGATCACCCGGTCCTGTTCCGACAGGTCGCTGACCAGCTCCAGCACGCGCTTGGCCACGGCCAGGCCGGCGGCATCGGGTACCGGATGGGCGGCTTCGACCACTTCGATTTTTTCGCAGGGGGCGCCGTGGCCGTAGCGGGTGACGACCAGCCCGCTGACTTCACCCAACCAGCAGCGTTCGACCACCTGGGCCATGGCCGCGGCGGCCTTGCCGGCACCGATGACGATCACCCGGCCGCTGCGGTCGCTGGGCAAATGGGCTTCGAGGACGTGCTGCGGGTGGGCGGCGTCGATGGCTGTGGCGAACAGCTCACGGAGGAATTGTTGCGGATCGACCGACATGGCGGGCTCCCGGATTTCTTGTTATTCGAGGTGTGGCTGTAACGCAGCCTGTAGCCGCTGCCGAAGGCTGCGATAAGGTTCGAAGAACCTTCCTGCGATGTGCAAGTGCACGCCTGCTGCGCAGCAGCTACAGGGGATTTCCTGGCGTTCTCTTACTGGTCGCGGATCGAGAAGTTGGCCATGTGTTCCAGGCCCTTGATCAGCGCCGAGTGGTCCCAGTTGCTGCCGCCGATGGCCGCGCAGGTGCTGAACACTTGCTGGGCGTTGGCGGTGTTCGGCAGGTTGATGTTCAGCTCCTTGGCGCCTTGCAGGGCCAGGTTCAGGTCCTTCTGGTGCAGGCTGATACGGAAGCCCGGGTCGAAGGTGCCCTTGATCATGCGCTCGCCGTGCACCTCGAGGATCTTCGAGGAGGCGAAGCCACCCATCAGCGCCTCGCGCACCTTGGCCGGATCGGCGCCGTTTTTCGCGGCGAACAGCAGGGCCTCGGCCACCGCCTGGATGTTCAGGGCGACGATGATCTGGTTCGCCACCTTGGCGGTCTGGCCGTCGCCGTTGCCGCCGACCAGGGTGATGTTCTTGCCCATGGCCTGGAACAGCGGCAGGGCGCGCTCGAAGGCCTGGCTGTCGCCGCCGACCATGATGCTCAGGGTCGCCGCCTTGGCGCCGACTTCACCGCCGGATACCGGGGCATCCAGGTACTGCGCGCCTTTCTCGTTGATCCTGGCGGCGAAGGCCTTGGTCGCGGTCGGCGAGATCGAGCTCATGTCGATTACCACCTTGCCCGGGCCGACGCCCGCCGCCACGCCGTCGGCGCGGAACAGCACGTCGTCGACCTGCGGGGTATCCGGGACCATGACGATGATGAACTCGGCTTCCTGGGCCACTTCCCTGGGGCTGGCCAGGGCGACTGCGCCGGCGGCGACCAGGTCGGCCGGGGCCGCGTCGTGGTGCTGGGACAGGAACAGACTGTGACCGGCTTTCTGCAGGTTGGAAGCCATTGGGTGGCCCATGATGCCGGTGCCGATGAATCCAATTTTAGCCATGAGAAAATCCTCTTTTTGTTAGGTAGCACGCCCTCTGTAGGAGCGAGCAAGCTCGCTCCTACAGCGATAAACGATGACGCGGTTGCCGATCAGATTGCGTTGTGGCTCTTGAGCCAGCCCAGGCCCGCTTCGGTGGTGGTCAGCGGCTTGTATTCGCAGCCGACCCAGCCCTGGTAGCCGATCTTGTCCAGGTGCCCGAACAGGAAGCGGTAGTTGATCTCGCCGGTCCCCGGTTCGTGACGCCCCGGGTTGTCCGCCAGCTGGACATGGTTGATCGCGTCCAGGTGCCCGGACAGGGTCCGGGCCAGATCGCCCTCCATGATTTGCATGTGGTAGATGTCGTATTGCAGGTACAGGTTGCTGCTGCCGACCTGTTCGCGAATCGACAGGGCCTGGGCCGTGTTGTTCAGGTAGAAGCCCGGGATGTCGCGGGTGTTGATCGCTTCCATCACCAGCTTGATGCCCGCGGCCTGGAGTTTCTCGGCGGCGTACTTGAGGTTGGCGACGAAGGTCTTTTCCACGGTGGCATCGTCGAAACCTTGCGGACGAATACCGGCCAGGCAGTTGATCTGGGTGTTGCCCAGCACCTGGGCGTAGGCGATGGCCAGGTCGACCCCGGCGCGGAACTCTTCGACCCGGTCCGGCAGGCAGGCGATGCCGCGCTCGCCTTTCACCCAATCGCCCGCGGGAAGGTTGAACAGCACTTGGGTCAGGCCGTGGGCGTCGAGTTGCGCCTTGATCTCGGCGGAGCTGAATTCGTAGGGGAACAGGTATTCGACACCACTGAAGCCAGCCTCGGCGGCGGCCTTGAAGCGGGCGAGGAAGTCCTGTTCGGTGAACAGCATGGACAGGTTGGCGGCAAAACGCGGCATGGTGGTCTCCTGTAGAGGTATCAATCCCTGTAGCCGCTGCCGCAGGCTGCGATAAGGCCGAAGGCCTTCGACGATCCTGAGATCTTGCGCAGTCTTCGGCAGCGGCTACATAGAGGGGGTCAGTCGAGCAGGGAAATCGCGGTCGGGGCGTCGTTGCCGACCAGCGCCAGGTCTTCGAATTCGTTGACCGCGTTGATCTCGGTGCCCATGGAGATGTTGGTGACACGCTCCAGGATGATCTCGACGATCACCGGCACCTTGAACTGTTCGAGCATTTCCTGGGCCTGGCGCAGGGCCGGCTGGATGCCCGACGGCTCGAATACCCGCAGCGCCTTGCAGCCCAGGCCCTCGGCGACCGCGACGTGGTCCACGCCATAGCCGTTGAGTTCCGGTGCGTTGAGGTTGTCGAAGGACAGTTGCACGCAGTAGTCCATGTCGAAACCGCGCTGTGCCTGGCGGATCAGGCCCAGGTAGGAGTTGTTCACCACCACGTGGATGTACGGCAGCTTGAACTGCGCACCCACGGCCAGCTCTTCGATCATGAACTGGAAGTCGTAGTCGCCGGACAGCGCCACTACTTTGCGCGATGGATCGGCCTTGACCACCCCCAGCGCCGCCGGAATGGTCCAGCCCAGCGGGCCAGCCTGGCCGCAGTTGATCCAGTGGCGTGGCTTGTACACGTGCAGGAACTGCGCGCCGGCAATCTGCGACAGGCCGATGGTGCTGACGTAGCAGGTGTCCTTGCCGAATACCTGGTTCATCTCTTCATACACGCGCTGTGGCTTGACCGGCACGTTGTCGAAGTGGGTCTTGCGTTGCAGGCTCGATTTGCGCTGCTGGCAATCCTGCAGCCAGGCGCTGCGGTTCTTCAGCTTGCCGGCGGCCTGCCATTCGCGAGCGACTTCGATGAATACGGTCAGGGCCGAGCTGGCGTCGGAGACGATGCCCAGGTCCGGAGTGAACACCCGGCCGATCTGGGTCGGCTCGATGTCCACGTGGATGAACTTGCGACCCTCGGTGTAGACGTCCACCGAACCGGTGTGGCGGTTGGCCCAGCGGTTGCCGATGCCCAGGACCACGTCAGACTTGAGCAGGGTGGCGTTGCCGTAGCGATGGGAGGTCTGCAGGCCGACCATGCCGACCATCTGCGGGTGATCGTCGGGGATGCTGCCCCAGCCCATCAGCGTTGGGATCACCGGGATGCCGGTCAGTTCGGCGAACTCCACCAGCAGCTCACTGGCATCGGCATTGATGATGCCGCCACCGGCGACCAGCAGCGGACGCTCGGCTTGATCCAGCAGGGCCAGGGCCTTTTCGACCTGGACCCGGGTCGCCGAAGGCAAGGCCAGTGGCAGCGGCTGGTAGGCGTCGATGTCGAATTCGATCTCGGCCATCTGCACATCGAACGGCAGGTCGATCAGCACCGGGCCGGGGCGGCCGGAGCGCATTTCATAAAAGGCTTTCTGGAAGGCGTAGGGCACTTGGCCGGGTTCCAGGACGGTGGTCGCCCACTTGGTCACCGGCTTGACGATGCTGGTGATGTCGACGGCCTGGAAGTCTTCCTTGTGCAGGCGGGCACGCGGGGCCTGGCCGGTGATGCAGAGAATCGGGATCGAGTCGGCCGAGGCGCTGTACAGGCCGGTGACCATGTCGGTGCCGGCAGGGCCGGAAGTACCGATGCACACGCCGATATTGCCGGCCTTGGTGCGGGTGTAACCCTCGGCCATGTGCGAGGCGCCTTCGACGTGGCGAGCGAGGACGTGATCGATGCCACCGACCTTTTGCAGGGCGGAGTACAGCGGGTTGATGGCGGCACCCGGGATGCCAAAGGCGGTATCGACCCCTTCACGGCGCATCACCAGAACGGCGGCTTCGATTGCTCTCATTTTGCTCATGGTTTTGTGCCTCTTACGTTTTGTAATTGTATACAAGTGGCTTTGCGCAGAGTGTATTCACGGCGAACGTCGCAGGTCAATCCATTTTCTCTAGCGCTGGGGTGCGTTCGTCCGGTGCCGGTAAACAGGCGGCTTTTCGTCGGAAGCAGGGATTTGAGAAAATTATTGTATACAAAAACAAAATTTGTTGTGTTCTATTTGTTGTATCGATCTTCTTATCGGAACTCCCAGATTTTTCCCAATAACAAAATAAGGACGGCACCCATGAGCGCTTTAACCTTGAACGTTGCAGTCAGCCTGGCCGGCAAGGCCCTGGCCTTCGGCCGCGAGATCAGCGCAGCACCCTTGACCATCGCGGTACTCGACGCCGGCGGGCATCTGGTGACCTTGCAGCGCGAAGATGGGGCCAGCTTGCTGCGGCCACAGATCGCCATCGGCAAGGCCTGGGGCGCGATCGCCCTGGGCAAGGGCTCGCGCCTGCTGGCGCTGGATGCGCAGCAGCGGCCGGCGTTCATTGCCGCGCTCAACAGCCTGGGGCAGGGCAGCGTGGTGCCGGCACCGGGTGGGGTATTGATTCGTGATCAGCAGGGGGCGGTGGTGGGGGCGATCGGCATCAGCGGCGACACCTCGGACATCGACGAGCAATGCGCGATCAGCGCCATCGAGGCGCAGGGCTTGCAGGCGGATGCGGGCGTGAGCGCCTGATCTGTAGCCGTGTAGCCGCTGCCGCAGGCTGCGATCGCACACAACGGGTGCGCAAGATCTGAAGATCGCTGAAGGCCTTCGGTCTTATCGCAGCCTGCGGCAGCGGCTACAAGGGCTGGCTTACTTGTCCGTTTCGCAGCCCTTGAGCACCAGGCGGATGATGGTCTGGGCGGCGGCTTCGTAATCGGACTCGTCCAGCTTGGCCTTGCCGGTCACCACCGAGATCTGCCAGTCGAAGTCGGCGTAGGTCTGGGTCGCGGCCCAGATGCTGAACATCAGGTGGTGCGGGTCGATGGGCGCGATCTGGCCACGATCGATCCAGGTCTGGATGCAATCGATGTTGTGCTTGGCCTGGGCGTTGAGTTGTTCGACCTGGTCCGGGCTCAGGTGCGGAGCTCCGTGCATGATCTCGCTGGCGAACACCTTGGAGGCGAAGGGCAGGTCGCGGGAGATGCGGATCTTCGAGCGGATGTAGCCGCTCAGCACTTCACTGGGCACGCCGTCGGCGTTGAACGGGGTCGAAGCCTGGAGGATCGGCTCGATGATGCTTTCCAGGACCTCGCGGTAGAGGTTTTCCTTGGATTTGAAGTAGTAGTAGACGTTGGGTTTGGGCAATCCTGCCTTGGCCGCGATATCGCTGGTTTTGGTCGCAGCGAAGCCTTTGTCGGCAAACTCTTCACTGGCGGCACGCAGGATCAGTTCTTTGTTGCGCTCGCGGATGGTGCTCATAAACCAGGTGATTCCTTGCCTGTTCGGGCGGTTGCGCATGGTAGCACCGGCCTTGCGCGAGGCTCAAGAATGCCCCGGCGGCCCTCGTTGCGCGTTATGCTTCGCAGCATTTATCACCTCAAGGAACCCTGATCCATGGCCGGAAGCAGTTTGCTGGTGCTGATCGACGATATTGCCGCGGTACTCGACGACGTGGCGCTGATGACCAAGATGGCGGCGAAGAAGACCGCCGGGGTGCTGGGGGACGACCTCGCGCTCAATGCCCAGCAGGTCTCCGGGGTGCGCGCCGAGCGTGAGTTGCCGGTGGTCTGGGCGGTGGCCAAGGGCTCGTTCCTGAACAAGCTGATCCTGGTACCCGCGGCCCTGGCCATCAGTGCCTTCGCGCCCTGGCTGGTGATACCGCTGCTGATGCTCGGCGGCGCCTACCTGTGCTTCGAGGGCTTTGAAAAGCTCGCCCACAAGTTTCTCCACAGCAAGGCCGAGGATCAGGCCGAGCACCAGCAACTGATCGAAGCCGTGGCGGACCCGGCCACCGATCTGGTGGCCTTCGAGAAGACCAAGATCAAGGGCGCGATCCGCACCGACTTCATTCTCTCGGCCGAGATCATCGCCATTACCCTGGGCACCGTCGCCGACGCGCCGTTGATGCAGCAGGTGGTGGTGCTTTCGGGCATCGCCATCGTCATGACCATCGGCGTGTATGGCCTGGTGGGCGGCATCGTCAAGCTCGACGACCTTGGCCTGTGGCTGACGCAGAAGCCGGGCCAGGTGGCGAAAAGCATCGGTGGCGCGATCCTGAGCGCGGCGCCCTACATGATGAAAAGCCTCTCGGTGATCGGCACCGCGGCCATGTTCATGGTCGGTGGCGGCATCCTGACCCATGGCGTGCCGGCGGCGCATCACTGGATCGAGACTGTCACCGCGCACACGGCCGAGGCGGTTGGCGGGTTTTCGCTGATCATGCCGACACTGCTCAATGCCGTGGCCGGCATCATCGCTGGCGCCGCGGTACTGGTCGTGGTGTCGCTGGGCGGCAAGCTGTGGCGCGCGGCCAGGGCCTGATTCGCACCTGCCCCTCGCCGCGGTGGCGAGGGGCAGGTGCGAGGGGGGTCAGGCGGGGAGCAGTTGCGCGACCGCCAGGCCGATCTTGTTGATCGCCTGTTCGATCTTGCGGTTGGGCACGCCGGCAAAGTTCAGCCTGAGGCAATTGCGGTACTTGCCGGCCGCGGAAAAGATATTGCCGTTGGCGATCTGGATGTCCTCGGCTTCTAGCAGCCGGTTCAGGGTGTAGGTGTCGAACTCGTCTGGCAGCTCCACCCACAAGGTGAACCCGCCCTGGGGTTTGCTGACCCGGGTGCCTTCCGGCAGATAGCGGCTGACCCACTCGGTCATCAGGTCGCGATGGCGCTGGTATTGTTTGCGCATCCGCCGCAGGTGCGGCAGGTAGTGCCCCTTGGCAATGAATTCGGCCACCGCCAGCTGCGGCTGGGTAGCGGTGGTGCCGGAGCCGACGTATTTCATGTGCAGCACTTGCGGCAGGTAACGTCCCGGGGCGATCCAGCCGATCCTCAGTCCTGGCGCCAGGGTTTTCGAGAACGAACTGCACAGCAGCACGCGCCCGTCGTCATCGAATGACTTCAGGGTGCGCGGCCGCGGGTAGCGGAACGCCAGGTCGCCATAGATATCGTCTTCGATGATCGGCACGTCGTAGCGCTGGGCCAGGCGGATCATCGCGCGCTTGCGATCGTCCGGCATGATGTAGCCCAGCGGGTTGTTGCAATTGGGCGTGAGCTGGATGGCCTTGATCGGCCATTGTTCCAGGGCCATTTCCATGGCTTCCAGGCTGATACCGGTGACCGGGTCGGTGGGAATCTCCAGGGCTTTGAGGCCGGCGGCCTTGAGCAGCTGGATGATGCCGTGGAAGCAGGGGGAGGCGATGGCCACGATGTCGCCGGGTTCGCACAGGGCGCGGATGGCGATGGACAGGGCTTCCTGGCAGCCGCTGGTGACGACGATTTCCGCGGGCGTCAGGCGGCAACCGGAATCGACGCCGAGGCGGGCAATCTGCTCGCGCAGGCTCAGCACACCTTGCAGGTGGTTGTATTGCAGGCTAGGGCTGTCGCTGCGCCGGCTGATCCGCGCCAGGGCGGTCAGCAGCGGCTTGAGGGTCGGCGCGGTGGTGTCGGGCATGCCGCAACCCAGTTGAATGGCATTGGCGTTCTGCTCCTGGCGCATCAGCTCCTGCACCAGATCCCACTGGGAGATATCCACAGGCCGCAACGACGGCCGTCCCATCTTTGGCAGCTCCGGCAAGCGCCGGCCGGCTGGGACGAAATAGCCCGACTTGGGCTTGGGGATAGCCAGTCCCGAGCTTTCCAGAACCCGATAGGCCTGTTGCACGGTGGTGAGGCTGACGCCGTGCTCGAGGCTCAGGGCCCGCACCGAAGGCAGACGCTCCCCCGGTCCGTATAACCCCTGCTCAATGCGGCTGCTGATGTATTCGGCGAGATTCAGGTATCGAGTCATGCGGGGGACTGTAGCGACTCATCTGTCGTATAAAAAGTTACAGATTTCACTTTTTTTGAAAATTTTTTAGGGCGAAAAGGCAATCTGTACTGAGAAAAATCATCCGTCGTGTACCTATAAGACAGTGGTTGCCTTTGGGAAGATGGCCCGCATCGCACTGTACTGGTTGTTCTTAAATACAGTTGCGGCGCAATTCAGAGTCCCCCCGGGCAACGTGTTACGGGCTTCCCCCTCAGGCTACTTTAGACGATGACTTCTCAAGGAAGAGCAGGGTAATGACGGCAAGGATCAAACTGACTCCGCAGATGGCTGAGTACGAGCAGAAATTCACCGACGGTGGTGAGGTTCGCTGGCTTCCTTATTTGATGTATTTCCATCCTACCGACCACCGTTCGGAGGTGGTCAATACAGATGCCTCGGGCTTCCGCTATTCGGAGTTGCTGGGCATACAGTATTCGGTGGTCAACAGCCGCCACGCCAAGAGCGTGCGGGTGCTGGCCGGCAGCTCGACCGTGTTTGGCATCGGTGCCAGCTCGGATGCCTGGACACTGCCTTCGCGCCTGGCCGAGAACGATCCGGACAGCAAACCCTGGATCAACTTCGGCGGACGCAGCTTCAACTCGACCCAGGAACTGACACTCTTCACCCTTTATCGTCATTTGCTGCCCAAGGTCGACGAGATCGTGCTGTTTTCCGGGTTCAACAACCTGGGGCTGGCCCGCCAGCCACACAGCAGCCGTGGCGAACACGGTGCTTTCTTCAACTGCAATCAGTTCTTCGACGCCATGCGTCCGGAGACTCAGGCCCCCAAGCGCGGCATGTTCCGCGCCTTGCTCGGCAAGGAACAGGAAGAGCCGACGCCCGAGCCGCCACCGACCATGGAAGAGCAGATCGACTACGCCGCCGACCTGACCCTGCGTCACCTGGATACCTGGCGCGCACTGGCGGCCGACATGGGCGCCAAGCTGACCTTCATTCTGCAGCCGCTGGCCGGCTGGGTCCGGGAAAAGGGGTGCGACGAGGAAGAACAGCTGTTCGCCGAGCTGGATCGCGCCGGCAGTTTCAGCGAGGTCTATGGCGACATTCTGCAGCCCAGCGTCTGCGAGGCCTATGCCGCCCGCCTGCGCGAAGGCGCACAGAAGATGGGCGTGCGTTTCGTGAACATTACACCGCTGCTGTCCGAGGCCCTGCGGCCTGAACAGTGGTTGTTCGTCGACCGTATTCACTTCACCGACCAGGGGAACGATTTCGTCTCGAAAATCATCCTCGATGTTCTTTAAAGGAGTCTGCCATGAGTTACATCAAGAGCTTGTTCCAACGCCTGTTCGGCAAGAAGAAAAAGAAGAAGCCGGACTCTTCGATCTACCCGATGTTCTGATCTCGACACCCGACGTCATTGCTTGCCGATGACTGAGGGCCGGCAATGGATTGCCTTGGTCTCCAACCTGGAAGGGAAGTAAACAGTATGTGGCGCCAGTTTTATCGATCAGTCAGCAATCCCGAGAGCTTTCTGGGGGATGTCAGTATTCGGCGACTGATGGGCCTGGCCGCACCGGGTGAAGCCGGTGCGGGTGGCCTGGCCGGGTTGCGGGTACAGATCGAGCACTGGCGTGACGAGCAGGCCCGGGCTTACCGCGAACTGGCCAGCCAGGCCGCGGAGCTGGGCAACCAACGGGAATTCGCCGAGGCGCTGCTGGTGCACTCGGCGCCACTGGCCTCGGTATTGGGCTGCTGGTTGCAAGGCATGAGTGCCCCCGGTGTCTTCGAGGATAGCGCGCAGCTCAAGCTCATGGAGCTGCTGGCCCACGATGTGGGCGTCGGGCGGCCCCTGGCATCGCGCGCCGATCACTTCAAATCGCTGTTGGTACAGTCGGGGCTGACCGCCTATGCGGTTTCGCCGTTCGAACTTTCCACGCTCCCCGACCTGCCTGACGAACTGTTCGAATTACCTGCATTGCTGCAAGCGGTCAGCCGCCGCAGCGATGCCTTTGGCGACACCCTGTGCGGCATCGATTATGCCTGGCGTGCCCTGGGGCTGAGCCCATGGTGGTCGGTGCTGGATGCGCAGCAGCTGGGCGTTCGCCGGCTCGACCTGAACCAGCTGGATGAAACCGCGGGCGACAGTTCGGCGCTGGAAGTCTCCCTGTGGGTCTGCAAGCAGGTCGCCAGCCAGGGCAGCCTTCGCCGCCTGCAACTGGAGGCGGGCGCCCAATGGTTGTTCGCGGCCCTGAAAACCTTCAACGAACGATTGCTGGCGCACTGCCGGGCCGCGGTATCGCCCGAGCGCCTGATGGGCAAGATGATCCAGCGCATGGCCCGGGCCGGCGCGGTCTATCACCAGGATTACAAGATGGAAGGCCGCAGCCTGGCGCAGTGGCTGCGTGAGGCCCAGGTCGACCCCGTGCCGCTGCTGGAAATGCTTTCGCGCAGCCGCCTGATCGTGCCGGGCAATGCCGAGAAGAGCCTGCTGGTCAATACACTGGTCGCGCCGAACGGGCGCATGTTCCGGATTTTCAGCGAGGCTGACCTGAGCGTCATCCGCAAGTGGATCGATGGTCTGCCCGGCCCGATCCAGCGTGCGGAAGCTGCCGAAGCACCAGCGCCAACCCCTTGCAATGCAGTGGTTCGGCAGGTGCTGGGCGAGAACATTGCAGAGCAGGGCCAGTGGCCCAAGAGCTTGCGCGAGGCCTATTTCGTTTTGCAGGGCAGGGCGCTGGCGCCGCGCACCCAGGCTTTTGCCCAGGCTTATGTGACCCGTTGGCTGGAACAGTCGCGGCGCTCGCTGCAAAGCTCCGAACGCACTTTGCCTGAAGCCTGGAATGTCGGCGTCTTGCGCGAATGGTTGCTGGACAAGCACGACCGCCACGGCCAGGAGTTCGAAGAAAGCGACCCGGCGGCCATGCCGTCGCGCGAAGAAATCGTCGACTCCACCCTGCAACTGGCGCCGCTGACCCTGATCGACGGCGCCTGGCTCCAGGGTTTTACCGACCTGACGCTGGCCTCGTCCCATGTCGGTTACGCGCTGTTCCAGACCTATTGGGATGAGCTGGGTAACGGCTCCTATGCGTTGAACCATCCGAAAATCTACCGCGACGGCCTGCGCCAGATGGGGCTGGAGCTGGCGCCCACCGGTGCCCGCGAGTTCGCCGAGGATGAGCGGCTGCGCGAGGCGTCGTTCCGCTTGCCGGTCTACTGGCTGTGCCTGGGCAAGTTGCCGGTGACCTTCATGCCGGAAATCCTCGGCATGAACCTGGCGATGGAGCTGTCGGGGGTGGGCGGCAGCTATCGCTCGGCCCGGCGCTTCCTCAGGCACTACGGCTTCAGCACCGCGTTCGTCGACCTGCACAACACCATCGATAACGTCTCCACCGGGCATTCGGCCTGGGCGGTGGACGCCATCGACGCTTACATGCGCCAGGTCGCCGCGTCGAAGCCGGCGGAGCTGGCAGAGCACTGGCAGCGGGTCCGCGTCGGCTACGAGTCCCTGGCACCGCAGCCGGACCGCCTGACGTCCTGGTTGCGGCGCCTGGGTATCGGCTCCGCGGGTGCGGTGCTGCCCCGGAGCAAGACGCGGGGCGAGGACCAGGCGCTGTTTCATCACGAACCTATTGTCCCTGCCGCGCCGGTGGGCGTAACGGCCTGAACATCAAGGAGTGTCCATGTCTCTGGTCAATGTGCACAACGAGTGGGATCCGCTGGAAGAAATGATCGTCGGTGTCGCCCAGGGCGCACAGGTGCCGCGACCTGATCGCGGGCTGTTCGCCCTGGACTACAGCGAGCAGCACGATTACATCGAGGAGATTCCATCCGGCCCCTATCCGCAGCAGGTCATCGAGGAGGCCAGCGAGGACCTGGACGCCTTTGCCGCCTTTCTGCGTTCCCACGGGGTCATAGTGCGGCGGCCGGACGTCACTGATCATCGCGCGGTATTCGGCACCCCAGCCTGGAAAACCGATGGCGAATACAACTACTGCCCGCGGGATGTGCTGCTGCCCATCGGCCAGACCATCATCGAGGCGCCGATGGCGCTGCGCAGCCGTTACCTGGAACCGTTCGCCTATCGCCGGCACCTGGCCGAATACTTTGCCAGCGGCTCCAACTGGATCTCCGCGCCCAAGCCGCAGCTGCTGGACAGCACCTACCGGATCAACCCCAAGGACGGCTCGATCATTGCCAATGACGAGCCGATCTTCGACGCCGCCAACGTAATCCGCATCGGCGAGGACATCCTCTATCTGGTTTCCCGCAGCGGCAACGAATTGGGCTGCCAGTGGTTGCAGCGGGTGCTGGGCGAGCGTTACCGGGTGCACCCGGTGAGCGGCGTGTACGACGGCACGCACCTGGATACCACCATCACCGTGGTCCGCCCGGGGCTGGTGGTGCTGTGTCCGGAGCGGATCCGCAAGGACCAGGTGCCGGCGCTGTTCAAGAACTGGGACATCATCTGGGCGCCGGAAATGGTCGACACCGGCTATTGCTGGTCCTACCCGCGCGCATCGATCTGGCAGGGCATGAACTTCATCATGGTCAACCCGGCGCTGGCGGTGATCAACGACCAGCAGGTGCCGCTGATTCGCGCCCTGGAAAAACACGGTATCGATGTGGCGCCGCTGAAAATGCGCCATGCCCGCAGCCTCAGTGGCGGCTTCCATTGCGTGTCGGTCGACATTCGTCGCCGCGGCACCCTTGAAGACTATCGTTGAGCGGAGCCTGGGGCATGCAGAATCTGGACTACTACGCTGTCATCCTGTTCGCGATTTCCACCTGCGTGACGCCGGGGCCGAACAACGTGATGCTGATGTCCTCCGGGGTCAACTTCGGCATCAGCCGCACCCTGCGCCACGTTGCGGGCATCAACATCGGCTTTCCGCTGATGCTGATCGCCGTGGGACTCGGCGCCGGCGCGGTATTCCATCGTTATCCCAGCCTGCACGACATCCTGCAGGTGGTCGGTGCCCTGTACATGCTGTACCTGGCCTATCGGATCGCCACGGCGCCCACGGTCGATCTCGATGACCAGGGCGGGCGCCCGCTGGGCTTCACCGGCGCCGCGCTGTTCCAGTGGGTCAACCCCAAGGCCTGGATCATGGCGGTGGGCGCGGTCCTGGCCTACACCACGCCGGTCGGTTCCTACAGTGCGCAGATCCTGCTGATCGCCTTGATTTTCTTTCTCTTCGGCTCGCCCTGCTCGATGGTCTGGGTGCTGTTCGGACGTTATTTGCGGCGCTTTCTCAGCGAGCCGAACCGGCTGCGGCTGTTCAATATTTCAATGAGTGTGTTGTTGGTGGTGTCGTTGATTCCGGCATTAAAAAGCCTGCCGGTCTCAAGTTGGTTGCACGGATGACGGACTGTGCACAGACACAGGGAATTTCCATGGATTGGCATGAAGCTATGAGGATGAGCGTTTAAATGGCTACTTACGTATTAGGGATTTCGGCGTTCTATCACGACAGCGCAGCAGCGTTGGTGAAGGACGGGGTGCCGGTGGCGGCGGCCCAGGAAGAGCGCTTCACGCGGGTGCGGCACGACGCGGCGTTTCCGGCCAATGCCATCAAGTACTGCCTGGACGCCGAGGGTATCGGCCTCGATGAGCTGACCGCGGTGGTCTACTACGAAGACCCGCAGGAAAAGTTCTCGCGGATGATTTCCTCCTTCGCCAGTGGCGGCATCAGCGGCGCGCGCACCTTCATCAGCACCATGCCGGAATGGATCCGCTGGAAGCTCAATGTGCTCAAGTTCATCGACGAGAAGCTCGAGGAACTGGGGCGTGGTACCGGTCCGCTCACCATCGCCTCGCAGCACCACCGTTCCCATGCCGCGGCGGCGTTTTTCCCGTCGCCGTTCGAGCAGGCGGCGGTGCTGTGCATCGACGGCATCGGCGAATGGCATTCGACCACGATCTGGAAGGGCGACGGTTCCAAGCTCGACCTGATGAACTCGATTTCCTATCCGCACTCGGTCGGCCTGTTCTACTCGGCGTTCACCTATTACTGCGGCTTCAAGGTCGACTCCGGCGAGTACAAGCTCATGGGCCTGGCGCCTTACGGCCGGCCGATCTATGCCGACAAGATCCGCAAGGAACTGATCAACATCCGCGCCGACGGCTCCTTCACCCTGAACATGAAGTACTTCGAGTACCTGCGTGGCGAGCGCATGGTCGGCGAGGCGTTCGAGGAGCTGTTCGGCGGTCCGGTGCGCAAGCCGGAGAGCCCGATCACCCAGCGCGAATGCGACCTGGCGGCCTCGGTACAGCAGGTGACCGAGGAAGTGGTGCTGGGGCTGGCCACCGCGGCCGTGCGGCAGACCGGTTACCGCAACCTGTGCCTGGCCGGTGGCGTGGCGCTCAACTGCGTGGCCAACGGCGTGCTCAGCCGTTCCGGACGTTTCGACGCGATCTGGATTCAACCCGCGGCCGGCGACGCCGGTTGTGCCCTGGGGGCGGCCATGGATTATTCGGTCAAGCGCACCGGGCGCCCGCACCTGGGGAGCAAGAAGCTCGACGCCATGAGCGGCAGCCTGTTGGGGCCGGGCTTTGGCGATGAAGAGATCCAGGCGTTTCTCGACGCCAACCAGTATCCATACCGGCGCTTCGAGGGTGCCGAGCTGTATGACGAAACCGCGCGGCACCTGGCCGACGGCGCCGTGGTCGGCTGGTTCCAGGGGCGTATGGAATTTGGCCCGCGAGCCCTGGGCGCGCGCTCGATCCTCGGCGATCCACGCAATCCCGAGATGCAGCGCACCATGAACCTGAAGATCAAGTACCGCGAATCCTTCCGGCCCTTTGCCCCGGCGGTGCTGGACGAGGACGCCCAGGTCTACTTCGACATCTGCGAGAAGAGCCCGTACATGTTGATGGTTTCGCAGGTCACCGACTCGATCAAGACCGAGGAGTCGCGCAAGCCGGGTGGCCCTGAGCGTGGCCTGGGCAGCATCAACTCGATCCGTTCGCAGCTGCCGGCGGTGACCCACGTCGATCTGTCGGCGCGGGTGCAGACAGTGACCGAAGAAAACAACGCGCCGTTCACCCATCTGCTGCGCAGTTTCAAGAAGCGCACCGGCTGCTCGGTACTGGTCAACACCTCGTTCAACGTGCGCGGCGAGCCGATCGTGTGCAAGCCGGAAGAAGCCTACGCCTGCTTCATGCGCACCGAGATGGATGTGCTGGTACTGGGCAACTTCATTCTCGAGCGCACGACCCAGCCGGAGTTCGTCGAAGAGGTCGACTGGCGCAACGAGATCCCGCTGGACTGATCGCTCACTCACTTTTTATTCAGGAGACAAGGCCATGCTCAGGTTGCTTTCGTTGTTGATGTTCGCTGTGGTGTTGCTACCGATCGGCTGGGCGCGCCGGATATTCAATTCCTCGCGCTTCAGCCAGCGTTTCCATCAAGGCTCGACGGCGTGGGACCACCCGGAAAACACCCGTTAGGCCGCATAACTGCAAGGGCTCGGATCCATGTCAACGGTCATCTACAAGAACTTGAATGCCTCACCGATTCTCGCCGTCAATGGTGCTGGGGTCTGGCTTGAGGATGCCTCGGGCAAACGCTACCTCGACACGTGCGGCGGGGTGGCCGTTTCCAGCCTGGGACATGGACACCCACGGATCGCCGCGGCCATCGAGCAGCAGGCGAAAAAACTCAGTTGGGCCCACGCCGGCAGCTTCACCACAGCCGCCGCCGAGGAGTTGGCGGACCTGCTGGTGGGGTCCTCCGGCGGGTTGGCCAAGGCGCAGTTTCTCTCCGGCGGCTCCGAGGTCATGGAGCTGGCGATGAAAATTGCCTACCAGTATCAGTGCGAGCGCGGGCTGCCGGGCAAATCGATCTTTATCTCGCGGCAGCAGAGCTACCACGGCAGCACCCTGGGGACCTTGTCGATATCCGGCAACCTGCAGCGTCGCGGGGTCTTCGAGCCGTTGCTGGGAGCCGCCGAATTCGTCTCGCCCTGTTATGCCTATCGCCATCAGGGGACCGATGAAAGCGACGAGCAGTACGGGACGCGCCTGGCGCTGGAGCTGGACGAAAAAATCAGGTCGCTGGGTAGCGACAGGGTCGCGGCGTTTTTCGCCGAGACCGTGGTCGGCTCCACCAACGGCGCGGTGCCGCCGGTGCCGGGGTACTTCCGCAAGATCAAGGCGGTGTGCGAGCGCCACGACGTGCTGCTGATCCTCGACGAGGTGATGGCCGGCATGGGCCGTACCGGCAGGTTCTTCGCCTACGAGGACGACGGCATCGTGCCGGACATGGTCGCGGTCGGCAAAGGGCTGGCGGCCGGTTACCAGCCGATCTCGGCGTTGCTGGTCAGCAGCCAGGTGCATGAGGCCATGGCGGGCAACTCCGGGGTGCTGGGCAACGGCCAGACCCACGTCAATCATCCGCTGGCCTGCGCCGTTGCGCTGGAGGTGCAGCGGGTCATCGAGGACGAGAACCTGCTGCAGGCCGTGCGCCTGCGCGGCGAGCAACTGCGCCACGGCCTGCGCGAGTGCCTGGCGCGCTTCGAGCATGTCGGCGATGTGCGCGGGCGTGGGCTGTTCGTCGGCGTGGAGTTCGTTCAGGACCGGAATACCCGCGAGCCCTATCGCGGTGGCGGCCGTTACGCCGCGAGCCTCAAGGCGCAGGCGCTGGAACAAGGGCTGCTGATTTATCCGGGCAGCGGAACCGCCGACGGTGTTCACGGTAACCACGTGCTGTTCGCGCCGCCGTTCATTTCCAGCGAAGCGGAAATCGCCGAAATGGTCGAGCGCTTCACGGCGGTGGTCGAGGCCTGCCAGCAGGGTTAGCGGGAGGGCGGACCGGGGGTGTTTTCGAAATGTACCAACAGCCAATAGTGGAAAAGACTATGCAGACCATCGAACCATGCAAGGACAAAGTTCTATTGTCGGTGTGCACCATGGACTGGTGCGATCACGGCGTTGAATTCGCCAAGACGGTTTTTTCCAACCTGGAAGTGTTCTGTTGGGACCCGGGCGACCCCTATCCGTATCACCTGGAAGACTGGGAAGGCGACTGGATCATTTCCTATCGTGGCGACTTCATCTTCCCGCCGAGCATCTATCAGCGGGCCCGCAAGGGCGCAATCAACCTGCACCCGGCGCCGCCCAAGTACCGTGGCCTGGGCAGCCAGCACTACGCGATCTACTACCAGGATGAAACCTACGGCTCGACCTGCCATCACCTGGCGCCCTCGGTGGACAGCGGCGACATCATCCATGTTGCGCGTTTCAATATCGCCCCGGCGGAAACCGCGTCTTCGCTGCGCCTGCATGTCGGCGCCTATTGCCTGCAGCAGTTCATCCACCTGTTGACCGACTACATCCTGCAAGGCCGTCCGCTGCCGGTTTCGCCCGAGCGCTGGGGCGAGCGGCTGTACAAGCAATCCGAACTCAAGCCCTGGATGGAAAAGATCCGGGCCGAAGAACCCGATCATCGCTGCTTCAAGTAGCGAGGATGGATGCCGGCCCGAGCGGGGCGGCATCCCCGGTTGGTAAACCCTGCTCCCGCGACTTCTACGAGAGACCGTCAAATGTTTGATTTATCGAGCTTTGGTGCTGCTATGGCCGTTTATGTCATCGGAACCGCCAGCCCTGGCCCGGGTAACCTGGCGATTGCCAACACCTCGCTCAGCTACGGGCGTACCCCGGGGTTGGCGCTGGCGGCCGGGGTCATTTCCGGTTCGTTGTGCTGGGGCGCGATGACGGCTGCGGGCGTCTCGGCCTTGCTGATGTCCAACACCCAGGTGCTGGTCTGGCTGAAGATCCTCGGCGCCTGCTATCTGTTGTGGCTGGCCTACAAATCCATCCGCGGTGCCCTGAGCTCGAGCGCGGTCAACCTCAACCGCGCCCGGGCCAAACAGAGCCGCACGCTGGGGTTCTACCTGCAAGGGCTGGGCATCCACCTGACCAACCCCAAGGCGGCCCTGACCTGGTTCACCGTGACCACCGTCGGCCTCAGCGCCACGGCGCCGTCCTGGGCCAGCTTCGTGCTGGTGGGCAGCTGTGCGGTCGCCGGTTTCGTGATTTTCTGCGCCTATGCCCTGGCCTTTTCCGCGCGTTCGGCGGAGCCGTTTTTCGTCCGCACGCGCAAGGCTTTCGGCCTGGTCTGCGGCGCGTTCTACGCGATGGTCGCCGCGGGCTTCATCGGGTCCTTGCTGTAAGCGTGGATAAGCCTCGCCCGTGGCGATCGCCGGGGCGAAAACAATGACTCAGGGCTCTGTTCGGAGCATGTACTTCTCAGGATGACTGTATGCCGTTGTCGATCGACTTGTTGTTGGCTTTCGCCTTGTTTGCCTTTGTCACCTCGGTAACCCCCGGACCGAATAACGCCATGCTGCTGGCTTCGGGCGTGAATTTCGGATTCCGCCGCACGGTGCCGCATATCCTCGGGATCAGTTCGGGGTTCCTGGTGCTGGTGCTGGCCGTGGGCCTGGGCCTGGGCGCGGTGTTCGAGGCCTACCCGGTGCTGTACAAGGTGCTGCGCTACGTCGGTGCGGCCTATCTGCTGTACCTGGCCTGGAACATCGCCCGTTCCGGGCCGGTGTCCCAGGAAGTCGACGGCAAGGGCCGGCCGCTGGGGTTCTGGGGCGCCGCGGCGTTCCAGTGGGTCAACCCCAAGGCCTGGGTCATGGCGCTGGGGGCCATCAGCACCTACACGCCGTTGCAGGGCTACTTTTTCAACGTGGTGGTGATCGCCAGCCTGTTTGCCTTGATCAACGCTCCGAGCGTCGGGGTCTGGGCCGGGTTCGGCAGCGTGCTGCGCAATGTCCTGCGCGACCCGCGCTGGCTGCGCCTGTTCAACTACGGCATGGCGTTGCTGCTGGTGATTTCGCTGTTCCCGTTGCTGCAAGCCTGAGGGGCTTTCCCAGGGCGTTATGCCGCCACCCGCCGCCACCGGCGCGTGGCGGTTTTTTTTGCTCGCTCATTACCCCTGGGCGACAGCCGCCACGCCGGGTTCGTGGCGAGTCAGGCGGCACCATTTGTGCCAGGTGAATTGCAGTTGCAGCAGCGCCGCCCTGGCCATTTCCAGATCCTGTTCTGGCAGTTGCGGCGCCTGTTCCAGAGCCTTGAGCAGGGCGACGGTCGGAGCGTCGAGTCGATCGCTGCGGTGTGGCGTCGGACCGCCTGACTTGAGCAGCGTGGCGATGCTCAGCAGGTAGTGCCCGCGTTCCACGGCCAGGGCGCCGGTCGCCGCGCCCAGGCTGGCGCGCAGTTGCAGCAGTTCGTCGCCCAGGTCGAGCCCGAGCAGGCCGTTGTCCCAGTGCTGGCGGCGTTCCTGGGGCAGGCTTTCGGAATAGCGCGCCAGGCGGATCAGGCGGTCGGCCATGCGCCCGCCGAACCAGCTCTCGGCTTGCTCCAGCGGGCGCGAGGTGAGTTGCGCCAGGTCGAACAGCGAGGCGCGGAACATCCGCCGATAGTGATGTTCGCCGGGGTTGAGGCTGACCAGGCGGAACACCAGGACCGCGATGCCGACGCCAACCAGGGTGGCCATGGCCTTGTTGAGGAAGTTGGCCAGGTCGTAGGTCATCAGGTTGCCGGGGCCGACGTTGTTGATGAAAAAGATGCAGAACGCCGAGGCGATCGGCGCCATCCGCGGCTTGCTCATACACAGCGAGGCGCAAAACAGCGGCACCCCCAGGCCCACGCACAACAGCGGGAAACCGTCCCAACCGGGCAGCAATCCCAGGCCGACGAAGCCGGCGACCGGCACCGACAGGGCGATGCCCTTGAGAAAGTTGAGGCTGGAGGCGGAAGGGTTTTCCCGGCCGGCGAACAGGCTCAGCACCACTCCGCAGATCGATACCGCGCCCAGGCCTGAGGGCCAGGCCGAGAGCACCCAGAAGCCGGCCACGGCGAGAAACGCCAGGGCGCTGCGCAGGCCGCCGAGAATGCCTTGCTCGATATCGCGGTGCCAGGACAGGGCGCCAGGCGCGCCATCGGGCACTCGGGCTTGCTCGACGGCCTGCAGGGTTTGCGCACTGCGTTCGAGCAGCACCGGCACTTGTGCCAGTTGCATCAGGCACAGATGCGTGTCCTGAGGCAAGCTGCGGTCCTGCAGCGCCTCTTGAAGGCGTGAGGACAGTTGGGCGATGTCTTGCTCGTGGCTGTGTTCCAGGGCCGTGGCCAGCTGTTCGATCAGGGGAGCCACGCTGGCATTCGCCGCGCTGTCGAGCATCAGCCGCTGGCGGGCCACGCCACGGGCCGCACGCAGCAGGCTCAGCAAGTCGCGACTGAGCACCCGCAGGGCCTGTGAACGTCGCCGTCCCTGGGGGCCTTCGAACCAGGCGTGATCGCGCTGGGCATCGACCGCCACCAGCTTGCCGAGGGCTTCCAGCAGCCCCTTGCGCTGGTCCTGGCCGATCAGTTCGGAGGCCGCGGCGCGCATGCCGGCTTGCCATGCGAGCTTGCCTTGGGTGGCCAACGCTTGTTCGACCCGGCGTGGCCAGAGCACGGTGCTGGCGATCGCCGCGCAGATGATCCCCAGGCTGATTTCCGAACAGCGGGCCACGGCCTGGTCGAACACCAGCAGCGGATGTGCGGTGGCGGGCAGGGCGACGATCGCTGCGGTGTAGCCGGCCAGTACGAAGCCGTAGGAGGCGTGATTGCGCAGCAGCGAGGCACCGGTGGTGCAGAAGGCCAGCCACAGCGCCATCGCCAGCAGAAACAGCAGGGGCGCCTGGCCGAACAGGCCGATCAGCACGATCGAGGCCACGGCCCCGCTAAAGGTGCCGAGCAGGCGGAAGGCGCCCTTGGCCAGGACCATGCCGCTGCTGGGCTGGCTGACGATGAATACCGTGGTCAGGGCCCATTGCGGCTGCTCGAGGTTGAAGCGAAAGGCCAGGTACAAGGCAATGACCCCGGCGATCATGTTCCTGATGGCGAACAGCAGGTCGTTGCGGCTGGGAGCCAGGACGGCCAGCCAGAAATCGGGGATTCGCAGGGCGAGGTTTTTCATTGGCAAGGCACATAGATAGCTAGCTAATGATTAGCATCGTATCTACTTGCCTGGAAAATTCCAATGAGGATTTTTCCGGGTCCGGAGAAGGTACAGGTGGTGAGGGGAGGGCGAAGAAAAGAGCCCTGCGAGGATGGCAGGGCCCTGGAGGGATCACTCGGCGATTTGCAGCTTGCGCGATTCGGTGTAGACGTAGCGGACTTTCTCGTATTCGAACGGCGAGTCCAGCTGGCCATAGCGGAAGCTGGTCTGATAACGCTTGTCGATAGCGCGCAGGACCCAGAGTTCCGGGTGATTCGAGCTGACCTCGGACACGTTGAGGAAGTTGATCGCCGACTCGGTGGTGTAATCCACGGCCAATCCGGCGGTGTCGCGAAGGTTCGAGGGCCCGAGGATCGGCAGGACGAAATAGGCGCCGCCCGGCACGCCGTAGAAACCCAGGGTCTGGCCGAAGTCTTCGCTCTGGCGTGGCAGGCCCATGCGGGTGGCGGGGTCCCAGAGACCGCCGATACCGAGGGTGGTGTTGACCAGCAGGCGGGCGGTGGTGTTCAGCGAGCGCTGGCCCTTGAACTGCAGCAGGCTGTTGACCAGGTTCGGCACGTCGCCCAGGTTGTTGAAGAAGTTGCTCACACCGGTGCGCAGGAAGCTCGGGGTGATGTAGCGGTAACCGTCGACCACCGGCAGGAACACCCACTGATCGAAGCGGTAGTTGAAGTGGTACACCCGGCGGTTCCACGACTCCAGCGGGTCGTAGACGTTCAGCGCGTTGAGGGTCGAGCGCTCGAACTCGCGCTGGTCCAGGCCCGGGTTGAACTTGAGTCGCTTGAGCGGTTGGGTGAAGCCGTCCCCGTCTGCGACCACGGGTGTTGCGGTCTGGCCGTCGTCGGCATTGGCATAGCCTGCGCAGAACAACGCAGCGATGAGCAGGAAATGTTTAGCCACGGAAGAACTCCAGCATGGCGTCGCTGTTGACGCGGTAGTTGAGGTTGCCGCAATGGCCGCCATGGGGGTAGACCGTCAGCCGGTCGCCAAAGGTCTTGCGCAGGAACCCCAGGTCGCCCGGGCCGAGGATCACGTCGTCGGCGTTGTGCATCACGGCGATTTTCGGGCTGTCCTGCAGGTAATCCTTGAGTGCGTACAGGCTCACCTGGTCGATCAGTTGCAGCACGCTGCCGCCGTCGGTGCGGGCGCGCCACATCGGAATCACCTGCTCGGTGAGGTAGCAGTCGAAGTCGCATTGCAGGGCGCGCTTGAGGAACGGCGTGAGGTTGGTGCCTTCGCTGATCGGGTACTTGGGCGGGGTGATCAGGCCGCGGCGGTTGATCAGGTCCGAGGTGAACGCGATATCGGCGGCGGAGAAGCGGAACGAGGTGCCGATCAGCATCGCCATCTGCTCGTTGCTCAGGTGCTGCTTGGACTGCTGGAAGTCGTAGAGCAGGGCATCGTTGAGGTCGATGTAGCCCTTCTGCTGGAAGTAGCGGGTCAGCTTGTTCAGTACCAGCTCGTAGAAGGTGGTGGTGTTATTGATGCCCTTGACCTCGGTCTGCACCAGCTTGTCGAGGTTGGTGATGGAGGTATAGAGGTTGACCGGCGGGTTGAGCAGCAGGACTTTCTTGAAGTTGAAGCTGCGTCGGGTTTCGTCCAGCTTGCTGACGAAGGCCGCATCCAGGGCGCCGAGGCTGTAGCCGGTGAGGTAGAAGTCGGTGACCGGCAGTTTCGGGTTCTGCGCGCGTACTGCCTGCATCACACGGTATAGGTCTTCGGCGTCTTCCTTGGTCACGCCGGGGGTGGCGAACCGCGAGGCGGCGCTGATGAAGTCGAAGCTGGTGGGCGAGGACAGCTGCACCACGTGGTAGCCGGCCTGGTAATAGAGCTTTTTCAGGTACTCGTTGAGGCTGCTGTCATAGCGCGCGCCGGTGCCGGCGATGAGGAAGATCAGCGGCGCGGCATGATCCTGCTCGGCGATGCGGTAGGTGAGCTTCTTCACGGCCCAGAAGTTGTCCGGCAGGATGAACTCGCGCTCGGGGCGCAAGGTCAGGCTGCGGTCCGCCTGATTGATGTCGTCGTCACTCGGAAGCTTCGGACGCAGGTCTGGCGGAGTGGTGGCAATGGTCGCCTCGAACGGATTGGTCAAGGGGTAGCCATAGCTGGCGGCATCGATGTCGACCGCGAGCGCGGACGCACTCGAAATAAGGCCGCCAAACAGGGCAGCGAAGCGCAAGGAACGGAGCATGACTAAATCCCTGTAGAGGAAGGTGCCGGGTGAAGTTCGCAGGCTATGACCACCGGGTTGCTGCCGAAGTGCCATGGCACGGCACAAAAAACGATCAAGGCAGGGCAAAGCCGGATCGGCGGTAATAGTTGCCAGACGATACACTTTGCCGCTGTTTGCTCAACAGTTATCTGTGTAACAAGCTTGCTTACCGGCCTCGGGCGATTATGCTGGGCGCCGTTTTCGCTTATCGGAGTGCTTCATGTCCCGCCGTCTTCCCCTGATTCTGCTGCTTGTTGTCCTGCCGTTGTGGCTGGCCGCCAGTTATGGCGTGCGCTACGGCTTCATGGAGGACGCTCGATGGGTCGGCGTCTGTGTCGACGAGGCCGGCCGCTGGGAGTGCCAGGCGCGTTCCAGCCTGGGGTTGCTGATCCACTTCAAGGTCATGGGCTGGGCGGCGCTGGCGGCGTCCCTGATCGCCTTCGTGGTGCCGGGCCGTTCCGGCTGGGGCCTGGCGGTGCTGGCGCTGCTGTTCGGCTTTCCGGCGCTGGCGCTCTACAACACCAGCCTGGCGGTGTTTGCCATCGTGATCGGCGCCTTGCGGCTGGTGCGAGCGCCTCGCGCGGTGGCGTAGGAGCGAAGCTTGCTCGCGATGAACGATGGCGCGGTATTGCTGCTACACCGCGGTGCTGCCATCGCGGGCAAGCCTCGCTCCTGCGGGCATCAGGCTTTGCGAGCCCGCAAGCTGCGCCACAGGGCGGCGACCATCAGCACGCTGACCAGGGCCCAACCCCAGGCCTGCTGGTTTTCCAGGCCTTCGCGATACAGCTGGGGAGCGATGCCGGCACCGACGATAAAGGTCAGCAGGGCGATTTCGCGACGCGGCACCCGCACCGGGCGGCACAGGTAGACCAGGGCCGGCAGGAGCAGGGCGGCGCTGGGGAAGCTGCGATAACGCGGGTCGAACACCAGCTCCAGCATCATCACCGCGGCGGCGAAACCGGCGCCGGCGAGCAGCCAGCCCGCATGCTTTTCCAGGCGATTGAACATACGTTGGCGCCAGCCGGCGCGGGTGCTCAGGCTCAGTGCCGCGTGGGCCAGCACCAGCAGGTTCAGGGCCAGCAGCAGGCCCGCCCAGAACCATTCCCCGGCAAAGCGGCTGGTGACCCGCGCCAGCTCGCCCCAGGCGCCGATGGAACAGGCAGCCAGGGCGCCGAGCAGTGGCAGGGTAAGTGCCGCGCGAGTACCGCGGACCCGGCCACCGAGGATTAGCGTGGCAACGAAGATCACCCCGCCCACGCCCAGCCACAATGGCCAGTAAGGCAGGTTCGACACCGGCCCGGCGAGTACGCCCTTGTCCTGGCGATCGGCATCGAACAGCCCCCAGTAACCGCCGACCGCACCTTCGCTGGCGCGCTTCCACGGCTGGTCGAAGGCTTCGATCAGGTTGTAATGCCAGCCATTCTGTTCGGCCATGACCACAAAACCACGGATGAACTTGGCCTCGTTGACCCGGCTCGGCAGGGCGGTTTCACGCTGGCGGCCTTCGCTGGGCCAGCCGGTCTCGCCGATCATCACGTCCTTGGGCGCGAACTTGTTGCCGAACACCTGGCGCACCTGCGCCACATGGTTCAGTGCGGCATCGATGTTGGACGGATCGTCTTCCCAGTAGGGCAGCAGGTGGATGGTCAGGAAGTCCACCGCCGGCGCGATTTCCGGGTGCTTGAGCCAGAACTCCCAGACGTCCGCGTAAGTGACCGGCTGCTTGACGTGGGCCTTGACCTTGTTGATCAGCCTGGCCAGTTGCGGGCCGGTGACTTCCTTGCGCAACAGGGCTTCGTTGCCGACGATCACCGAGCTCACCACGTCCGGATTGGCATTGGCCGAGGCGATCAGCAGGTCGACCTCTTTTTCGCTGTCCACCGGGTTGCTGTTGACCCAGGCGCCGATCATCAGCTTCAGGCCGTGCTTGCGCGCCAGGTCCGGCAGGGCTTCGAGGCCGGTCATGGAGTAGGTGCGGATGCACTCGAAGCGGGTCGCCAGCAGCGTCAGGTCGGCGTCCATGCGCTCCGGGCGCAGTTTGAACGGCTGGTCGAAGGGCGACTGGTCCTTGTCGAACGGCGTGTAGGACGCGCATTGCAGCTTGTGGCTGGCGCTGGCGACATCCGGCAGCACCACCGGCTGGCCGAGGCCGTACCAGAAACCGCAGAGCGCGAAGACTCCCAGCAGGCAGGCGAATAGATAGGGCAGGAGCGGGAAGCGGGCAATCGAGGGCATGGTCAGGCCGTCAGGAAACAAAGCGGGGCATCTTACCCGGATTTGCCGCTGCCCAGGTGGCCTGCATGATTTTGACATGCAAAGTTCGGGCGGGATTGGGCGACTGTTTTGGGCATGCCCTGATTACTGGCGAACTAGTGTCGTTGCTGAATGTTTTGAGGTCGCAGTCAGAGCAGGTCGCCTTTGGCGTCAGGTTGATGATCGACGCGTCAGAGCTCTCATAGGGCAATCGCGCTGATGTTCGAGCAAGTTGGTGGGGCGTGATGAGGGCGCTGTGCACCATAACAACAGGTTGACGCGGCTCGGCATCCGTCGGGCGCAGCACTTTCGGGGAAGTAACGATGAAGATGCGACGACTCTTAGGCGCAGGTGCCGGTCTGGTACTTGCGATCAGTTCAACCCTGGCCAGCGCCGATAGCAAAACCCTGAGCATCGGCTATGTCGACGGTTGGTCGGACAGTGTGGCGACCACCTATGTAGCGTCTGAGGTGATCAAGCAGAAACTCGGTTATGACGTGAAATTGCAGGCCGTGGCGACCGGGATCATGTGGCAGGGCGTGGCCACCGGCAAGCTGGACGCCATGCTGTCGGCCTGGCTGCCGGTGACCCACGGCGAGTACTGGACCAAGAACAAGGACAAGGTGGTCGACTACGGTCCCAACTTCAAGGACGCGAAAATCGGCCTGATCGTGCCGGAGTACGTCAAGGCCAAGAGCATTGCCGACCTGAAGGGTGACACCACCTTCAAGAACAAGATCGTCGGTATCGATGCCGGCTCGGGCGTGATGCTCAAGACCGACCAGGCCATCAAGGACTACGGTCTGGACTACAAACTGCAAGCCAGCTCGGGCGCGGCAATGATTGCCGAGTTGACCCGCGCCGAAGAGAAGAACGAATCCATCGCGGTCACCGGCTGGGTGCCGCACTGGATGTTCGCCAAGTGGAAGCTGCGCTTCCTGGATGATCCGAAAGGCGTTTACGGCGCTGCTGAAACCGTCAACAGCATCGGTAGCAAAGGCCTGGAGAAGAAGGCGCCGGAGGTTGCGGCTTTCCTGAAGAAGTTCCAGTGGGCCTCCAAGGATGAAATCGGCGAGGTGATGCTGGCTATTCAAGAGGGCGCCAAGCCGGAAGCGGCGGCCAAGGACTGGGTGGCCAAGCACCCTGAGCGCGTTGCCGAGTGGACCGCTAACTGACCGGGAAGCGTCTAGCTCGCAGGTCTCGAGGCTGCCGGGTGTTCGCACCCGGCGGCCTTTTGTTTTGCCCGGTGCAAAAGCCTGTGTCGGGGGTACTGTCGTTCTAATACTAAGGTCGTCTGGAACCGGCTCCAGAGCTGCATAGAGTGGCTGAGGGTCTGTTGACGCTTGGTGACGAACCGCGTTGCTGGGCCAACTTGTGCGAGGCAAGGCGCGGGATGCCGCCAATGGTTGTTCCCTTGGCAAATCCCGCAACGCAGCCTCGCGCAAGTTGGCACGCAACCCGAAGGGACGGGGCCCACTGGGCGCAGGGCGGCGTTACTCGGAACTTATTTGGAACAACCAAACTGCGTTCCTCGTGCCTTGCCCTGCACCCAGTGGGCCGCCGTCGCGGTCGTCACCAAGCGCCAACAGACCCTCGGTTCCAACTAAAATCTGTGCTGCGAGGATAAAAACAATGAACGACAGCATTTACCTCTCGATTCAAAACAGCTCGCGTTTCAAGGAGCTGGTCAGCAAGCGCGAACGATTCGCCTGGATACTGTCGGCGGTCATGCTCGGGCTCTATTCGGGCTTCATCCTGCTGATTGCCTACGGACCCCATGTGCTGGGGGCAAAACTCAGTCCTGAATCATCCATCACCTGGGGTATTCCCATTGGTGTCGGGTTGATTGTCGCGGCCTTTGTCCTGACCGGTATCTACGTGCGACGCGCCAACGGCGAATTCGACGACCTGAACAATGCGATTCTCAAGGAGGCTCAGCAATGATCCGGCGTCTGTTGGCTTTTTTTAGCGTCGCGGCCTTTGCTCCCAGTCTCTGGGCGGCCGATGCCCTGACCGGCGAAGTGCATAAACAACCCCTCAATGTCTCTGCGATCATCATGTTCGTGCTGTTCGTCGGGGCCACCCTGTGCATCACCTACTGGGCCTCCAAGCGCAACAAGTCGGCGGCCGACTACTATGCCGCGGGCGGCAAGATCACCGGTTTCCAGAACGGCCTGGCGATTGCCGGTGACTACATGTCGGCGGCGTCCTTCCTGGGGATTTCCGCTCTGGTGTTCACCTCTGGCTACGATGGCCTGATCTATTCGATCGGCTTCCTGGTGGGCTGGCCGATCATTCTGTTCCTGATCGCCGAGCGCCTGCGCAACCTGGGCAAGTACACCTTTGCCGACGTGGCGTCCTACCGCCTGGGGCAGACCCAGATCCGCTCGCTGTCGGCCTGCGGCTCGCTGGTGGTGGTGGCGTTCTACCTGATCGCGCAAATGGTCGGTGCCGGCAAGCTGATCCAGCTGCTGTTCGGCCTCGATTACCATGTGGCGGTGATCCTGGTGGGTATCCTGATGGTGCTGTACGTGCTGTTCGGCGGCATGCTGGCGACCACCTGGGTACAGATCATCAAGGCGGTCCTGCTGCTGTCCGGTGCCTCGTTCATGGCGCTGATGGTCATGAAGCATGTCAACTTCGACTTCAACATGCTGTTCTCCGAAGCCACCAAGGTTCACCCCAAAGGTGAAGCGATTATGAGCCCGGGCGGTCTGGTGAAGGATCCGATCTCGGCGTTCTCCCTCGGCCTGGCGCTGATGTTCGGTACCGCGGGCCTGCCGCACATCCTGATGCGCTTCTTCACCGTGAGCGACGCCAAGGAAGCGCGCAAGAGCGTGCTGTATGCCACCGGCTTCATCGGCTACTTCTACATCCTGACCTTCATCATCGGTTTTGGCGCGATCCTCCTGGTCAGCACCAACCCGGCGTTCAAGGACGCGGCGGGCGCTCTGCTCGGCGGCAACAACATGGCGGCGGTGCACCTGGCCAATGCCGTGGGCGGCAGCGTGTTCCTCGGCTTCATCTCGGCGGTGGCCTTCGCCACTATCCTGGCGGTGGTGGCTGGCCTGACCCTGGCCGGTGCCTCGGCGGTTTCCCACGACCTGTACGCCAGCGTGATCAAGAAAGGCAAGGCCAACGAGAAGGATGAGATCCGCGTCTCGAAGATCACCACCGTGTGCCTGGGTGTGCTGGCGATTGCCCTGGGCATCCTGTTCGAGAGCCAGAACATCGCGTTCATGGTCGGCCTGGCGTTCTCCATCGCGGCGAGCTGCAACTTCCCGGTGCTGCTGCTTTCCATGTACTGGAAGAAGCTCACCACCCGCGGCGCGATGATTGGCGGCTGGCTGGGCCTGGTCAGCGCCGTTGGCCTGATGGTCCTTGGCCCGACCATCTGGGTGCAGATCATGGGGCATGAAAAAGCCATCTTCCCTTACGAGTACCCGGCGCTGTTCTCGATGATCATTGCCTTTATCGGGATCTGGTTCTTCTCCATCACCGACAAGTCCACTGCGGCTGACAATGAGCGGGCGCTGTTCTTCCCGCAGTTCGTACGCTCGCAGACCGGCCTGGGAGCCAGCGGGGCGGTATCGCACTAAGGCCCCTGTGTATCGGCTTCTATATATAAGCTGAGTTGCAAACCAGTGCCCCTGTCGAGAGACAGGGGCATTTTTATTGGCGTCGCCCTTTGTAGCCGCTGGCGCAGCCTGCGATCGAGTGCGCAGTGCTCGCAAGCTCGTTCAGCGTGAGAGTGATGTGGAGTTGGCATTCCACATCCGCTGTGCGGCCGAATGCAGGCAGCTACAGGGAAATGGCGGGGGAGGGGAGCACAAACAAATACGGCCTCTATAAAGAGGCCGTATCCGCTGCAGTCAAGACGTTAGCGCAAGGCAACAGGTCTTACTTGCGGTCTTCCAGCTTGGTGATGTCGCGCGACTCGTAGCCGGTGTACAGCTGGCGAGGACGGCCGATCTTGTAAGGGCTGGAGAGCATTTCTTTCCAGTGCGAGATCCAGCCGACGGTACGCGCCAGGGCGAAGATCACGGTGAACATGCTGGTCGGAATGCCGATGGCCTTGAGGATGATCCCCGAGTAGAAGTCGACGTTCGGGTACAGCGAGCGCTCGATGAAGTACGGGTCGGTCAGGGCGATCTCTTCCAGGCGCATGGCCAGTTCGAGTTGCGGATCGTTGGTGATGCCCAGTTCCTTCAACACTTCGTCGCAGGTCTGCTTCATGACGGTGGCGCGCGGGTCGCGGTTCTTGTAGACGCGGTGACCGAAGCCCATCAGCTTGAACGGATCGTTCTTGTCCTTGGCCTTGGCGATGAACTTGTCGATGTTCGAGACATCGCCAATTTCGTCGAGCATGGTCAGTACGGCTTCGTTGGCGCCGCCGTGAGCCGGGCCCCAGAGTGCAGCGATACCGGCAGCGATACAGGCGAACGGGTTGGCGCCCGAGGAGCCCGCCAGGCGTACGGTGGAGGTCGATGCGTTCTGCTCGTGGTCGGCATGGAGGATGAAGATCCGGTCCATTGCCTTGGCCAGCACCGGGCTGATCGGTTTGATCTCGCACGGGGTGTTGAACATCATGTGCAGGAAGTTTTCCGCGTACGACAGGTCGTTGCGCGGGTACATCATGGGTTGGCCCATGGAGTACTTGTAAACCATCGCGGCCAGGGTCGGCATCTTGGCAACCAGGCGGATCGCGGAAATTTCGCGATGCTGCGGGTTATTGATGTCCAGGGAGTCGTGGTAGAAGGCCGAGAGGGCGCCGACTACGCCGCACATGACCGCCATCGGGTGGGCGTCGCGACGGAAGCCGTTGAAGAAGGTCTTCAACTGCTCGTGAACCATGGTGTGGTTCTTCACGTTGCCGACGAACTGGGCCTTCTGTTCTGCGGTCGGCAATTCGCCGTTGAGCAGCAGGTAGCAGGTTTCCAGGTAGTCCGACTTTTCAGCCAGCTGTTCGATCGGGTAGCCGCGGTGCAACAGAATGCCGTTGTCGCCGTCGATATAGGTGATTTTCGACTCGCAGGAGGCGGTCGACATGAAACCCGGGTCAAAGGTGAAGCGGCCCGTGGCCGTCAAGCCCCGAACATCGATTACATCGGGACCAACGGTGCCGGTTAAAATGGGCAGCTCGACGGGGGCTGCGCCCTCGATGATCAACTGCGCTTTTTTGTCAGCCATGTGGCCTCCTATTTATGCTTGAAATCATCAGACAGACCCCCCACGCAGGGCCCGCACCACTATAGTGAGATAAATCCGAATGTCAATTTGCCTAAAGTCTTGCCCCAGAAGGCTTTAACCGGACTTTTTCCTCGAAATTCCCCGCCATTTACGCCTTTTATCCGCCTAACGCAATGAGCTATTAGGGGAAGGTGATTGCGTTGTCATTAGTAGCCTAACTGTCTATACTCGGCCACCGACCGCCATGGGCTTTCGGGCCCGGTTTGATGGGGGTCGTCACTCCCTGGGTGGTGGGTACCTGACCAGTGCACTCCCCAACAACTTTGCCCTGATTGTTAGGGGCTCTTCAGTGTGAAAAAAGCCGTGAATAGCCAACGACCTGTAAACCTAGACCTAAGGACCATCAAACTCCCAGTCACTGCTTACACGTCCATCCTTCACCGTATTTCCGGTGTCATCCTCTTTGTGAGCCTTGCCATCATGCTTTATGCATTGGACAAGTCGCTCAGCTCCGAGGAAGGCTTCGGCGAGGTGAAAGCGTGTCTGACCAGTCCGCTAGCCAAGCTAGTGATTTGGGGCATCCTGTCCGCCTTGCTGTATCACTTGGTTGCCGGTGTGCGCCATTTGATCATGGACATGGGCATCGGTGAGACGCTGGAAGGCGGCAAGCTGGGCTCTAAAATCGTTATCGCCGTATCCGTGGTGGTAATCGTTCTGGCAGGAGTTTGGATATGGTAACTAACGTCACGAACCTGTCGCGTTCGGGCCTCTATGACTGGATGGCACAACGTGTGTCTGCGGTCGTTCTCGCGGCTTATTTCATCTTTCTGATCGGATACCTCGTTGCGAACCCGGGCCTTGGCTACGAGCAATGGCACGCACTGTTCTCCAACAACTGGATGCGTATCTTCAGCCTGCTGGCCATGGTTGCTCTGGGCGCTCACGCCTGGGTCGGCATGTGGACCATTTCGACCGACTACCTGACGCCGATGGCGCTGGGCAAATCGGCGACTGCAGTACGTTTCCTTTTCCAGGCAGTATGCGGCGTTGCAATGTTCGCCTACTTCGTCTGGGGTGTGCAGATTCTCTGGGGTATCTGATTCATGGCTAACATTCCAACGATTTCTTTCGACGCCATCATCATTGGTGGCGGCGGCGCCGGCATGCGTGCCGCATTGCAGTTGGCCCAGGGCGGCCACAAGACTGCAGTGATCACCAAGGTGTTCCCGACCCGCTCGCACACTGTGTCGGCCCAGGGCGGCATCACCTGCGCCATCGCGTCGGCCGACCCGAACGATGACTGGCGCTGGCACATGTACGATACCGTCAAGGGTTCCGACTACATCGGTGACCAGGACGCTATCGAATACATGTGTCAGGAAGGCCCGGCCGCGGTTTTCGAGCTGGACCACATGGGTCTGCCGTTCTCCCGCACCGAAACCGGTCGTATCTACCAGCGTCCTTTCGGCGGCCAGTCCAAGGACTACGGTAAAGGCGGCCAGGCTGCCCGTACCTGCGCGGCTTCCGACCGTACCGGTCACGCGCTGCTGCACACCCTTTATCAGGGCAACCTGAAAGCCGGCACCACCTTCCTGAACGAGTACTACGCTGTTGACCTGGTGAAGAACCAGGACGGCGCGTTCGTCGGTGTGATCGCGATCTGCATCGAAACCGGCGAAACCACCTACATCCGCGCGAAAGCCACCGTATTGGCGACCGGCGGTGCAGGGCGTATCTACGCATCCACCACCAATGCCCTGATCAACACCGGTGACGGTGTCGGCATGGCGCTGCGTGCCGGCGTGCCGGTACAAGACATCGAAATGTGGCAGTTCCACCCGACCGGCATCGCTGGCGCCGGTGTACTGGTTACCGAAGGTTGCCGTGGTGAAGGCGGTTACCTGATCAACAAGCATGGCGAGCGTTTCATGGAGCGTTATGCTCCGAACGCCAAGGACCTTGCCGGTCGTGACGTTGTTGCCCGTTCGATGGTGAAAGAAATCATCGCCGGCAACGGTTGCGGTCCGAATGGCGACCACGTGATGCTCAAGCTCGACCACCTGGGCGAGGAAGTGCTGCACAGCCGTCTGCCAGGTATCTGCGAACTGTCCAAGACTTTCGCACACGTTGACCCGGTGGTTGCTCCGGTTCCGGTTGTTCCGACTTGCCACTATATGATGGGCGGCGTTGCCACCAACATTCATGGTCAGGCGATCACCCAGAACGCCGAAGGCAACGACGAAATCATCCCTGGCCTGTTCGCAGTGGGTGAAGTGGCTTGCGTATCGGTTCACGGTGCCAACCGTCTGGGCGGCAACTCGCTGCTCGACCTGGTGGTATTCGGCCGCGCTGCCGGCCTGCACCTGGAAAAAGCGCTGACCGATGGTATCGAATACGACGACGCCACCGACGCCGACATCAATGCGGCCCTGGCACGTCTGTCCGCCCTCAACGAGCGTACCGACGGCGAAGACGTGGCGACCCTGCGTCGCGAGCTGCAAAGCTGCATGCAGAACTACTTCGGCGTATTCCGCACCGGCGAATACATGCAGAAGGGCATCGCCCAGCTGGCCGAGCTGCGTACCCGCATCGCCAACGTCAAGATCAACGACAAGTCGCAGGCGTTCAACACTGCGCGTATCGAAGCACTGGAACTGCAGAACCTGCTGGAAGTGGCCGAAGCCACTGCCATCGCTGCCGAAGTGCGTAAAGAGTCCCGCGGCGCCCACGCCCGTGAAGACTTCGAAGACCGCGACGACGAAAACTGGCTGTGCCACACCCTGTACTTCCCGGGTGAGAAGCGCGTTGCCAAGCGTGCCGTTAACTTCTCGCCGAAGACTGTTCCGACTTTTGAACCAAAAGTCCGGACTTACTAAAGGGTGATCGATATGTTGCAAGTCGAAGTTTATCGTTACAACCCTGACACCGACTCCGCGCCGAAAACCCAGGTTTTCCAGGTCGACACCGGTGGCAAGGATCTGATGGTGCTGGACGTGCTGGCGCTGATCAAAGAGCAGGACGAAGGTTTCTCCTATCGTCGCTCCTGCCGTGAAGGCGTTTGCGGTTCCGACGGCATGAACATCAACGGCAAGAACGGCCTGGCCTGCATCACGCCGCTGTCTGCCGTGGTGAAGAACAACAAGCTGGTTGTTCGTCCGCTGCCAGGTTTGCCGGTTATTCGTGACCTGGTCGTCGATATGAGCATCTTCTACAAGCAATACGAGAAGGTGAAGCCATTCCTGCAGAACGACACGCCGGCTCCGGCCATCGAACGTCTGCAGTCCCCTGAAGAGCGCGAAAAGCTCGATGGTCTGTACGAGTGCATCCTGTGCGCTTGCTGCTCGACTTCCTGCCCGTCCTTCTGGTGGAACCCGGACAAGTTCCTGGGTCCAGCTGCCCTGCTGCAAGCTTATCGCTTCCTGGCAGACAGCCGCGACACCAAGACGTCCGAGCGTCTGGCTTCGCTGGATGATCCGTTCAGCGTATTCCGCTGCCGCGGCATCATGAACTGCGTCAACGTTTGTCCGAAAGGCCTGAACCCGACTAAGGCCATCGGTCACATACGTAACATGCTGCTCTCGAGCGGCGTGTGATTCAGCTGCTGTAACCCAGTTGTTGTAAAGGCAGGACCGCTGTACCCGTAGAGGCTACGGCGCAGGCTTCAACCGGCGCCGTAGTTTTAAGCTGAGCAGCAGCTCACAAAGTTGCCGCTCGTATTTTGAAGAAATGAGACAAGCAGGGGCATCCGGGCTGGTACCCGGACTATCAGCGTGATCCTAAGTGGCTTGTTTTGGTCGCTGCACTCGGACTTTTGCAAGTTTGCTCGGTGTCTTCGCCGGTGGTGTTCCCCTAACCGAGGGTGACCAAGCATGCAAGAAAGCGTGATGCAGCGCATGTGGAACAGCGCCTACCTATCCGGTAGTAACGCTGCCTATGTGGAAGAGCTCTACGAGCTCTACCTGCACGACCCTAACGCTGTGCCAGAAGAGTGGCGCACTTACTTCCAGAAGTTGCCTACCGACGGCAGCACTGCCATCGATGTTTCGCACTCGACAATCCGCGATCACTTCGTGTTGCTGGCAAAGAACCAGCGCCGCGCCCAGCCGGTATCCGCCGGTAGCGTGAGCAGCGAGCACGAGAAGAAGCAAGTTGAAGTGCTGCGATTGATCCAGGCCTACCGTATGCGCGGCCACCAGGCAGCCCAGCTGGACCCGCTGGGGCTGTGGCAGCGTCCTGCACCTGCAGACCTGTCAATCAATCATTACGGCTTGACCAATGCCGATCTTGATACGACCTTCCGTGCCGGCGACCTGTTCATCGGCAAAGAGGAAGCGAGCCTACGCGAAATTCACGAAGCGTTGCAGCAGACATATTGCCGCACCATCGGCGCTGAATTTACGCACATCACCGATTCCGAGCAGCGCCAGTGGTTCCAGCAGCGTCTGGAAAGCGTACGCGGCCGTCCGACCTATTCCACGGATATCAAGGGTCATCTGCTCGAGCGCGTCACCGCAGCTGAAGGCCTCGAAAAATACCTGGGCACCAAGTACCCGGGCACCAAGCGTTTCGGCCTGGAAGGCGGCGAAAGCCTGATCCCGATGCTCGACGAGCTGATCCAGCGTTCCGGTTCCTACGGGACCAAGGAAGTCGTGATCGGCATGGCCCACCGTGGTCGCCTCAACGTCCTGGTCAACACCTTCGGCAAGAACCCGCGCGAGCTGTTCGACGAGTTCGAAGGCAAGAAGAAGGTCGAACTGGGCTCCGGTGACGTGAAATACCACCAGGGCTTCTCGTCCAACGTGATGACCACCGGCGGTGAAGTTCACCTGGCCATGGCCTTCAACCCGTCCCACCTGGAGATCGTTTCGCCAGTGGTCGAGGGTTCGGTGCGCGCCCGTCAGGATCGCCGCAACGACCAGACCGGTGACAAGGTTCTGCCAATCTCGATCCACGGTGACGCTGCTTTCGCAGGCCAGGGCGTGGTGATGGAAACCTTCCAGATGTCGCAGACCCGCGGTTTCAAGACCGGCGGCACCGTGCACATCGTGATCAACAACCAGGTCGGTTTCACCATCAGCAACCCGCTGGACTCGCGCTCCACCGAGTACGCCACCGACGTCGCGAAAATGATCCAGGCGCCGATCCTCCATGTGAATGGTGACGATCCGGAAGCCGTACTGTTCGTGACCCAGTTGGCCATCGACTACCGCATGCAGTACAAGCGCGATGTGGTGATCGACCTGGTCTGCTACCGTCGTCGCGGCCACAACGAAGCGGACGAGCCAAGCGGCACCCAGCCTCTGATGTACCAGCAGATCGCCAAGCAGCGCACCACCCGTGAGCTGTATGCCGATCGTCTGGTCCAGGCAAGCGTGCTCGACGCCGAGCGTGTTCAGGCGAAAGTCGACGAATACCGCAACGCGCTGGACAACGGCCTGCACGTCGTGAAGAGCCTGGTCAAAGAGCCGAACAAAGAGCTGTTCGTGGACTGGCGTCCATATCTGGGCCACGCCTGGACTGCACGTCACGACACCACCTTCGATCTGAAGACCCTGCAGGAACTGTCCGCCAAGCTGCTGGAACTGCCGGAAGGCTTCGTGGTCCAGCGCCAGGTCGCGAAGATCTACGAAGACCGTCAGAAGATGCAAGCCGGCGGCCTGCCGATCAACTGGGGTTATGCTGAAACCATGGCATACGCGACCCTGGCGTTCGAAGGTCACCCGATTCGCATGACCGGCCAGGACATCGGCCGCGGTACGTTCTCGCACCGTCATGCGGTCCTGCACAACCAGAAAGACGCCAGCACCTACATTCCGCTGCAGCACCTGTACGACGGCCAGCCACGTTTCGATCTGTACGATTCGTTCCTGTCCGAAGAAGCCGTACTGGCGTTCGAATACGGTTACTCGACCACCACGCCAAACGCGCTGGTGATCTGGGAAGCCCAGTTCGGCGACTTCGCCAACGGTGCCCAGGTGGTGATCGACCAGTTCATCACCAGTGGCGAGCACAAGTGGGGCCGTCTCTGCGGCCTGACCATGCTGCTGCCGCACGGTTATGAAGGTCAGGGTCCGGAGCACTCTTCGGCTCGCCTGGAGCGTTACCTGCAGCTGTGCGCCGAGCACAACATCCAGGTCTGCATGCCGACCACCCCGGCCCAGATCTACCACCTGCTGCGTCGTCAGGTGATTCGCCCGCTGCGCAAGCCGCTGGTGGTTCTGACTCCGAAGTCGCTGCTGCGTCACAAACTGGCCATCTCGACCCTGGAAGATCTGGCGGAAGGTTCGTTCCAGACCGTTATTCCGGAAATCGATGCCCAGGATCCAAAAGACGTGAATCGTCTGATTCTGTGCAGCGGCAAGGTCTACTACGACCTGCTGGAAAAACGCCGTGCCGAAGGCCGCGACGACATCGCCGTCGTGCGTATCGAGCAGCTGTACCCATTCCCTGAGGACGACTTGAACGAAGTCCTGGCTCCGTACACCAACCTCAAGCATGTCGTTTGGTGTCAGGAAGAGCCGATGAACCAGGGTGCCTGGTACTGCAGCCAGCACCACATGCGCCGCATCGTTGGCAATCACGACAAGTCGCTCGTACTCGAGTACGCGGGCCGTGAAGCCTCTGCTGCACCTGCATGCGGTTACGCGTCGATGCACGCCGAGCAGCAGGAAAAACTGCTGCAAGATGCTTTCACTGTTTAACGCCTTCGCGCACCTGAAACCGAATTTAAGGAACCACAGATAATGGCTATCGAGATCAAAGCCCCCACTTTCCCGGAATCGGTTGCCGATGGCACCGTTGCCACCTGGCACAAAAAACCGGGCGACGCCGTCAAGCGCGACGAGCTGATCGTCGACATCGAAACCGACAAGGTCGTGCTGGAAGTTCTGGCCACCGCTGACGGCGTGCTGGGCGCTATCGTCAAGAACGAAGGCGACACTGTTCTGTCCGACGAGGTCCTGGGCTCCATCGCCGAAGGCGCTGCCGCCGCTGCTGCTCCAGCCGCTGCCGCACCGGCTGCCGCCCAGGCCGCAGCGCCTGCCGCCGAAGGCGAAGACGATCCAATCGCTGCTCCTGCCGCGCGCAAGCTGGCTGAAGAGAACGGCATCAACATCGCTTCCGTTGCCGGTACCGGCAAAGGCGGTCGCGTGACCAAGGAAGACGTGGTTGCCGCCGTTGCCGCCAAGAAAACCGCTCCAGCCGCCGCGCCTGCCAAGGCCGCTGCTCCTGCCGCCGCTGCTCCGGTATTCGCTGCTGGCGACCGCGTCGAGAAGCGAGTTCCGATGACCCGCCTGCGTGCCAAGGTTGCCGAGCGTCTGGTCGAAGCCCAGTCGAACATGGCGATGCTGACCACTTTCAACGAAGTCGACATGACCGAAGTCATGGCTCTGCGTTCGAAGTACAAGGATCTGTTCGAGAAGTCCCACAACGGCGTACGCCTGGGCTTCATGTCGTTCTTCGTCAAGGCTGCTACCGAGGCGCTGAAGCGTTTCCCTGCGGTCAACGCCTCGATCGACGGCTCCGACATCGTTTACCACGGTTACGCCGACATCGGTGTTGCTGTGTCCAGCGACCGCGGGCTGGTGGTTCCGGTTCTGCGTAACGCCGAACTGATGAGCCTGGCTGAAATCGAAGGCGGCATCGCCACCTTCGGCAAGAAAGCCCGTGACGGCAAACTGTCGATGGAAGAGATGACCGGCGGTACTTTCACCATCACCAACGGTGGTACTTTCGGTTCGATGATGTCGACTCCGATCGTCAACCCGCCACAAGCGGCGATCCTGGGCATGCACAACATTCTGCAGCGTCCTATGGCGATCAACGGTCAGGTGGTTATCCGTCCGATGATGTACCTGGCTCTGTCCTACGATCACCGTTTGATCGACGGCAAAGAAGCAGTGACCTTCCTGGTTACCATCAAGAACCTGCTGGAAGACCCGGCTCGTCTGCTGCTGGATATCTGATTTCGTAGCATGGGCCGATCAGCAATGATCGGCCTTTCGCCGAAACGAACAGCTTCGTCCCACGACGGCCTCCACAAGAGGCCGTCCGGTTTGATTCGAGAAGGAATGACACATGACTCAGAAATTCGACGTGGTAGTGATTGGCGCAGGCCCTGGCGGCTATGTAGCTGCCATTAAAGCTGCGCAACTCGGCCTCACGACTGCCTGCATCGAGAAATATACCGACAAGGAGGGCAAGCTGGCCCTCGGCGGTACTTGCCTGAACGTCGGCTGCATCCCTTCCAAGGCGCTGCTGGACAGCTCCTGGAAATTCCACGAAGCCCAAGACGGTTTCGCGATCCACGGTATCAGCCACGCTGGCGTGTCCATGGACGTGCCTGCGATGGTCGGCCGTAAGGCCAATATCGTGAAAAACCTGACCAGCGGTGTTGCCACCCTGTTCAAGGCCAACGGCGTGACCTCCATCCAGGGCCACGGCAAACTGCTGGCCGGCAAGAAAGTCGAAGTCACCAAGCCTGACGGCTCGGTGGAAGTGATCGAAGCCGAGAACGTCATCCTGGCGCCGGGCTCCCGTCCAATCGACATTCCACCGGCTCCGGTCGATCAGAAAGTGATCGTCGACTCCACCGGCGCCCTGGAATTCCAATCCGTACCAAAACGCCTGGGCGTGATCGGCGCTGGCGTGATCGGTCTGGAGCTGGGTTCGGTATGGTCCCGTCTGGGCGCTGAAGTGACCGTCCTGGAAGCCCTGGACACCTTCCTGATGGCTGCCGACACCGCCGTCTCCAAGGAAGCGCTGAAAACTCTGACCAAACAGGGTCTGGACATCAAGCTGGGCGCTCGCGTCACCGGCTCCAAGGTCAACGGCGAAGAAGTGGTCGTGACCTACACCGATGCCAACGGCGAACAGAACATCACTTTCGACAAGCTGATCGTAGCCGTTGGTCGCCGTCCAGTGACCACTGATCTGCTGGCTGCCGATTGCGGCGTGACCCTCGACGAGCGCGGTTTCGTGCACGTTGACGATCACTGCGCTACCACCGTACCGGGCGTTTACGCGATCGGCGACGTGGTTCGCGGCATGATGCTGGCTCACAAGGCCTCGGAAGAGGGCATCATGGTCGTCGAGCGCATCAAGGGCCACAAGGCTCAGATGAACTATGACCTGATCCCTTCGGTTATTTATACTCACCCGGAAATCGCGTGGGTCGGCAAGACCGAGCAGGCCTTGAAAGCTGAAGGCGTTGAAGTTAACGTCGGCACCTTCCCGTTCGCAGCCAGCGGCCGTGCCATGGCAGCCAACGACACCGGCGGTTTCGTAAAAGTCATCGCTGATGCCAAGACTGACCGTGTACTGGGCGTTCACGTGATCGGCCCAAGCGCGGCAGAACTGGTTCAGCAAGGTGCGATCGGCATGGAATTCGGCACCAGCGCCGAAGACCTGGGCATGATGGTTTTCTCCCATCCGACCCTGTCCGAAGCCCTGCACGAAGCAGCACTGGCAGTGAATGGCGGCGCCATCCACATCGCCAACCGCAAAAAGCGTTAAGACAATAAGAAACCACGGCGGATTGCCCGTCGTGAGCCTTGCGAGCAAGACTCACCGCGGAACGTCCGCTGGACTCGACCTCACGGGAATCTTCATGCGCTGTGCCGCAGCCCAGGCTGCGGATGCGGGGCAGGGGAGTCCGGTGAGGAGCGGTCACAGGTGGCGCGGCACTCATCAAGAGCGCAGCGCCGAATGCGCAGTACCTAACGAAGACGGTAAAAAGCATGAATCTTCACGAGTATCAGGGTAAGCAGCTGTTCGCTGAATACGGCCTGCCAGTATCCAAAGGCTACGCGGTAGACACCCCGGAAGAAGCAGCAGAAGCTTGCGACAAGATCGGCGGCTCCGAGTGGGTTGTCAAAGCCCAGGTTCACGCCGGTGGTCGCGGTAAAGCGGGCGGCGTAAAGCTGGTTCGCAGCAAAGAAGACGCTAAAGCATTCGCTCAACAGTGGTTGGGCAAGCGTCTGGTGACTTACCAGACTGACGCCAATGGTCAGCCAGTCACCAAGATCCTGGTTGAATCGTGCACTGATATCGCTAAAGAGCTGTACCTGGGCGCTGTCGTCGACCGTTCGAGCCGTCGCATCGTGTTCATGGCTTCCACCGAAGGTGGCGTGGACATCGAGAAAATCGCTCACGACACCCCTGAGAAAATCCTCAAGGCTACTATCGATCCACTGGTTGGCGCTCAGCCATTCCAGGGTCGCGAGCTGGCTTTCCAGCTGGGCCTGGAAGGCAAGCAAGTCACTCAGTTCGCCAAGATCTTCGTCGGCCTGGCCAAACTGTTCCAGGACCACGATCTGGCACTGCTGGAAGTGAACCCGCTGGTGATCAAGGCTGATGGCGATCTGCACTGCCTGGACGCGAAGATCAACATCGACGCCAACGCCATGTACCGTCAGCCTAAGCTGAAGACTTTCCACGATCCGTCCCAGGACGATCCGCGCGAAGCGCACGCTGCCAAGTTCGAACTGAACTACGTAGCGCTGGAAGGCAACATCGGCTGCATGGTCAACGGTGCCGGCCTGGCCATGGGTACCATGGACATCGTCAACCTGCACGGCGGCAAGCCAGCCAACTTCCTCGACGTAGGTGGTGGTGCTACCAAAGAGCGCGTGACCGAAGCCTTCAAGATCATCCTGTCCGACACCAACGTCGCTGCAGTACTGGTCAACATCTTCGGCGGCATCGTTCGTTGCGACATGATTGCCGAAGGCATCATCGGTGCAGTGAAAGAAGTCGGCGTGAAAATCCCGGTTGTTGTTCGCCTTGAAGGCAACAACGCTGAACTGGGCGCTAAAGTACTGGCAGAAAGCGGCTTGAACATCATCGCTGCTACCAGCCTGACCGACGCTGCTCAACAAGTTGTCAAAGCTGCGGAGGGCAAATAATGAGCGTCCTGATCAATAAAGACACCAAAGTTATCTGCCAGGGTATTACCGGTTCGCAAGGTAGTTTCCACACCCAGCAAGCCATCGAATACGGCACCAAGATGGTTGGCGGCGTAACTCCGGGCAAAGGCGGCACTGAGCACCTGGGCCTGCCTGTCTTCAACACCGTGAAAGACGCTGTAGCTGCCACTGGCGCCACCGCCAGCGTGATCTACGTTCCAGCTCCTTTCTGCAAGGACTCCATCCTGGAAGCGGCTTTCGGCGGCATCAAGCTGATCGTCTGCATCACCGAAGGCATTCCTACCCTGGACATGCTGGACGCTAAAGTTAAGTGCGACGAGCTGGGTGTTACCCTGATCGGCCCTAACTGCCCAGGCGTGATCACTCCAGGCGAATGCAAGATCGGCATCATGCCAGGTCACATTCACTTGCCAGGCAAGGTCGGTATCGTTTCCCGTTCCGGCACCCTGACTTACGAAGCCGTGAAGCAGACCACTGACGCCGGTTTCGGTCAGTCCACCTGTGTCGGCATCGGTGGTGACCCGATCCCTGGCTCCAACTTCATCGACATCCTGAAGCTGTTCCAGGAAGACCCGAAGACCGAAGCGATCGTGATGATCGGTGAGATCGGCGGTTCGGCTGAAGAAGAAGCGGCTGCCTACATCAAGGCTAACGTGACCAAGCCGGTTGTTTCCTACATCGCTGGTGTGACTGCTCCTCCGGGCAAGCGCATGGGCCATGCTGGCGCAATCATCTCTGGCGGCAAAGGCACTGCAGACGAGAAATTCGCTGCTCTGCAAGACGCAGGCGTGAAAACCGTGCGTTCGCTGGCAGACATCGGCAAGGCCCTGGCCGAGCTGACTGGCTGGGCTGTCAAGTAAGCCCCGCGCTTAGCTGACGCTCCACCAACAAAGGCCACCTTCGGGTGGCCTTTGTTCGTTAAGAGCAGTTGCAAGCCTCAAGCGACAAGCTGCAAGAGAAGCTTGTCGCTTGAAACTTGTACCTTGCAGCTGCTTTTGATACGTAAACGCGACACGCAAATGTCGCTGATCGGACAGTTCGCCCTCTAACAGTGCGTTTTTCTTACAAATTCGGTAGTCTAGCCGCCTCTTTTGCGTCTGCGTCCCACAAGGAAGCCGCGCGCTAAACGGGTCAGTCCTATACGGACCGACAGCATTTCCCTCACCCATAAGGGAAATCCCTCTCTAAATTCCGATTCAGTAGTGTGGTATTTCCTTAATGAAAGTGTTGAAAGGCCAGGACATTCTGGCACTGGGTTTTATGACCTTTGCCCTGTTCGTCGGGGCCGGCAATATCATCTTCCCGCCTATCGTCGGCTTGCAGTCCGGACCTAACGTCTGGATCGCGGCGCTGGGCTTTCTGATCACCGCTGTGGGGCTTCCGGTGGTGACTGTCATTGCGCTGGCCAAAGTCGGCGGGGCGATGGACGCGCTGAGCAGCCCGATCGGCAAGATCGCCGGTGGCCTGCTGGCGGCAGTCTGCTACCTGGCGGTCGGCCCGTTGTTCGCGACGCCGCGTACCGCGACCGTGTCCTTCGAAGTAGGCCTGGCGCCCCTGACCGGCGAAAGCCCGCTGGCGCTGTTCCTCTATAGCTCGGTGTATTTCCTGCTGGTGTTTTTCATCTCTCTCTACCCGGGACGCCTGCTGGATACCGTTGGGCGTTTCCTCGCGCCGCTGAAGATCATCGCCCTGGCCGTACTGGGCATCGCCGCGTTCGCCTTGCCGGCCGGTGATATCGGTGTTGCGACGCCCGAATACGTCGCGGCGCCGTTCTCCCAAGGCTTCATCAATGGTTACCTGACCATGGATACCCTGGGCGCGCTGGTGTTCGGCATCGTCATCGTCAACGCCATCCGTTCCCGCGGTGTCGAGTCGCCACGCCTGATCACCCGTTACGCGATCATCGCCGGGCTGATTGCCGGTATCGGCCTGGCGCTGGTGTATGTCAGCCTGTTCCGCCTGGGTTCGGGCAGCCATGAAGTCGCGGCCGGTGCCACCAATGGCGCGGCGGTGCTGCACGCTTATGTGCAACACACCTTCGGCTCCCTGGGCAGCGGCTTCCTCGCCGTGCTGATTTCCCTGGCCTGCCTGGTGACCGCGGTCGGTTTGACCTGCGCTTGCGCGGAGTACTTCAGCCGCGTACTGCCGCTGTCGTACAAGACCCTGGTGATCATCCTGGCGGCATTCTCGCTGCTGGTGTCCAACCTGGGCCTGACCAAGCTGATCGCCTTCTCCATCCCGGTGCTGACCGCGATCTACCCACCGTGCATCGCCCTGGTGGCCCTGAGCTTCTGCAAGGACTTCTGGCATGAGCAAGGCCGCATCGTCGGTCCGGTAATGCTGGTGTCCTTCCTGTTCGGCCTGATCGACGCCCTCAAGGGCGCCGGCCTGGCGGACTGGATGCCAACCCAGTTGATGCACCTGCCGCTGAGCGAGCAGGGCCTGGCGTGGCTGGTGCCTTCGGTCATGACCCTGGTGGTCGCGGTAGCCTGCGACCGCCTGCTGGGCAAGCGCAGCGAAGCGCTGGCCTAAACCGCTATCTGCCGGGGCCCGCCACAAACGGGCACCGAGTAGCCATGAAAATGCCCCGTATCCCGCGATACGGGGCATTTTTTATGGGCGGCCGATGGTGTCTTTTTTCCTCGATCAACGTCGAAGCAGTGCCAGTTGTATCCGCACTCTGCCAACGCCTATCCGGGAACCTGCATGTCGTTCGTCGAAGCCAACCTGATCCATCTCATCGCCGCACTCTGGTTTGTCATCTGCTGGGGCGGCTACACCCGCTACGCCACGTGGAAGGGCCGCGACACCGCGTGCCTGGCCAGCGTGCTGCATTTGTACCGGGAAGACTGGATGCGCCGCATGCTGCTGCGCGATAACCGCATTGCCGACGCCAGCGTGATCGGCAACCTGGAGCGCAACGCCTCGTTCTTTGCCTCCAGCACCCTGATTATCCTCGCCGGTATCCTCACCGTGCTTGGCGCTTCCGAGCGTGCGGTGTCGCTGCTGGCCGACATTCCCATGGTTCAGCAGGCCTCCCAGGGCATGTCGGAGATCAAGCTGCTGTGCCTGGCCCTGGTGTTCGTCTATGCCTTTTTCACCTTCAGTTGGTGCATGCGCCAGTACAACTTCGCGGCCATTCTCGTGGGCTCGGCACCGATGATCGGTGAGCGGCATGTTTCCGAACAGGAGCGAAAAGCCTTTGCAATGCGGGCCGCGCGAGTAATTTCCATGGCCGCCAACCAGTTCAACTTCGGTCTGCGCTCCTATTACTTCGGCATGAGCATGCTGGCCTGGTTCGTCAGCCCCTGGCTGTTTATGTTGATGAGTGCGGGCGTGGTGCTGGTGCTGTACCGCCGGGAGTTTCATTCCGACGTGTTGGACGTGATGGTCTATACCCCTACAGAGGCGCCATTGCCCGAGGCGAACAAGGAGATAGCCTGATGAGTATTGCGTTTTGGTGTGTGTTTATCAGCGCGCTGTTGATTTACGTGGCGCGCATACCAGTAGCCAGAGCGATGAAAGAGCAGGGCGGTTACGACAATCACCTGCCACGCCAGCAACAGACACAACTCACAGGGTTCGGTGCCCGGGCAGTGGCGGCGCACCAGAACAGTTTCGAAGCCTTCATGTTATTCGCGGTCGGGGTCCTGATGGCCCATACCACCCAGACTCAGGGCTGGTTGATCAACGGCCTGGCGATCGTCTTCGTCATTACTCGGGTTATCTATCTGCTTTGCTATTGGGCGGATCTTGCCTGGCAGCGCAGTCTGGTCTGGTTTATCGGTCTGCTCTGCTCATTGCTGCTGATGCTTAGTCCGACTTTTCGCAGCCTGTTGGCTTAGCGTTATTGCAGACAAAGTAAAGCCCGCACTAGGCGGGCTTTCTTTTTGCTGCACTAAAACCGGATTAGTTGGTTTTAGGAGCGGCTTCCTTGGCAGCTTCTTCAGCCGCTGCTTTGCTCGATTCAACCTGATCTTTGGCTGCTTCGGCGTTTTCTTTTGCAGCTTCGTTCACTTTATCCTGAGCTTCATTCATTTTCTGTTGAGCTTGCTCAGCATGTTGGTTGGCATCTTGAGCTTTGTCCTCGGATTTTTTATCGCAGGCAGCGAGACCGAGGGAAGCGGTCAGCATCAGGGCAATAGCTAAAGTCTTACGCATGGGGTGTTTCTCCTTATTGAAGATATCTTCTGGCCTTTCGAGCATGGCTCTACAGGTTAAGTTCCTTGAAAGTTAAAGATATATAAAGTGCCAGCAATATGGAACTTTTACCTGCCGCGTTAACCGAGCGGTTTTGACACCAACTAGAGAATTTCCTTATGGAGCAAAACCCTGTTTTTGAGCGTGCGACGCGATTTTTGTCGGCGTTGCGCCATTGCCAGGTATTGGCCATGAGCGTGCACAGCGCCTCAAAAGACGGCATCACCCTGATGTTGCCTTACAGCTCGCAGATAGTCGGCAACCCCGAGACCGGAGTGATCCACGGTGGTGCGCTGACCTCGTTGATGGACACCGCCTGTGGCATGGCGACCTTGTGCGTCCTGCCGGAGTTCGAGGTCTGCCCGACCCTGGACCTGCGCATCGATTACATGCACCCGGCGCAGCCAGGCAAGAGCGTGTATGGTTTTGCCCAGTGCTACCGGGTGACCACCGATGTGATTTTCACCCGTGGTTTTGCCTATCAGGACGACCCCGAGCACCCTGTTGCCCATGTGGTGGGCACCTTCATGCGCATGGGCAAGGGCATCAAGGGCAGCAAAGGTTTTGCCGGCGCCATCAAGGGTGAGCAGCCATGAGCGACGATTTCCAGAAGCAAGTGCTGCATGCCCACCAGCAAGGCGATTATGCCGCGCTGCTGCAATTGATTCCCTACGCCAGACTGATCGGCATCGAGTGTTCGCGGCAAGGCGATGAGTTGCTGTTTCGCCTGCCCGCCAACCGCGACAATATCGGCAACCCGTTGCTGCCGGCCCTGCACGGTGGGGTGATCGCCGGATTCATGGAGCTGGCCGCGGCCCTGCATCTGTTGATTGGCACCGGCTCGCCGGGCGTGCCGAAGATCATCGACTTTTCCCTCGATTACCTGCGTGCCGGGCAATTTCGCGATACCTATGCCAAATGCCAGGTCTGCCGCCAGGGACGGCGGGTGGCGAACGTGGCCATCACCGCCTGGCAGAGCAGCGCGGAGGAGCCGATTGCCACCGCCCGCGCACATTTCAAGCTCGAAGAAAGTCCAGGGTCTTGAAATCTCAGGTATAGCCCCCAACTCTGTGGACATCCCGCCGTAAGCCCTCCGGGCGCGGCTTATGCCATCTGATTGGAGTTTGATGACCATGAGTGTGGAAACTCAAAAGGAAACCCTGGGCTTCCAGACCGAGGTAAAGCAACTGCTGCACCTCATGATCCATTCGCTGTATTCCAACAAGGAAATCTTCCTTCGCGAACTGATCTCGAACGCCTCTGACGCTGTCGACAAATTGCGCTTCGAAGCCCTGTCCAAGCCTGAGTTGCTGGAAGGTGGCGCGGAGCTGAAAATCCGTGTGAGCTTCGACAAGGAGGCCAAGACCGTCACCCTCGAAGACAACGGCATCGGCATGAGCCGGGACGATGTGATCACCCACCTGGGGACCATCGCCAAGTCCGGCACCGCCGATTTCATGAAAAACCTCACCGGCGACCAGAAGAAGGATTCGCACCTGATCGGTCAGTTCGGCGTGGGCTTCTATTCCGCCTTCATCGTCGCCGACAAGGTCGATGTCTTCAGCCGCCGCGCCGGCCTTGACGCCAGCGAAGGCGTGCATTGGTCCTCCAAGGGCGAAGGCGAGTTCGAAGTCGCGACCATCGACAAGGCCGACCGCGGTACCCGCATCGTCCTGCACCTGAAGTCCGGCGAAGACGAGTTCGCCGACGGCTGGCGCCTGCGCAACATCATCAAGAAGTACTCCGACCATATCGCCCTGCCGATCGAGCTGCCGAAAGAGGCCGCTGCCGCTGAGGGCGAGGAGAAGCCTGCGCAGGAATGGGAAACCGTCAACCGCGCCAGTGCCCTGTGGACCCGTCCGCGTACCGAAATCAAGGACGAGGAATACCAGGAGTTCTACAAGCACATCGCCCATGATTTCGAGAACCCGCTGAGCTGGAGCCACAACAAGGTCGAAGGCAAGCTGGAATACAGCTCGCTGCTGTATGTGCCGGCCCGTGCGCCATTCGACCTGTACCAGCGTGAAGCGCCGAAAGGCCTGAAGCTGTACGTGCAGCGCGTGTTCGTGATGGACCAGGCGGAATCCTTCCTGCCGCTGTACCTGCGCTTCATCAAGGGCGTGGTCGACTCCAACGACCTGTCGCTGAACGTGTCGCGGGAAATCCTGCAGAAAGACCCGATCATCGACTCCATGAAGTCGGCGCTGACCAAGCGCGTGCTGGACATGCTGGAAAAACTGGCGAAGAACGAGCCTGAGCAATACAAGGGCTTCTGGAAAAACTTCGGCCAGGTGATGAAGGAAGGCCCGGCCGAAGACTTCGCCAACAAGGAAAAGATCGCCGGCCTGCTGCGCTTCGCCTCCACCCAGGGCGACGACGGCGAGCAGAATGTTTCCCTGGCCGAGTACCTGGCACGCGCCAAGGAAGGCCAGGACAAGATCTACTACCTCACCGGCGAAACCTACGCGCAGGTCAAGAACAGCCCGCACCTGGAAGTCTTCCGCAAGAAAGGCATCGAAGTGCTGCTGCTGACCGACCGCATCGACGAGTGGCTGATGAGCTACCTGAGCGACTTTGACGGCAAGAGCTTTGTCGACGTGGCGCGTGGTGACCTGGACCTGGGCAACCTGGACTCGGAAGAGGACAAGAAGGCCGCGCAAGAAGTCGCCAAGAGCAAGGAAGGCCTGGTGGAGCGGATCAAGACCGCCCTGGGCGATACCGTCAGCGAAGTGCGGGTTTCCCACCGCTTGACCGACTCCCCGGCGATCCTGGCGATCGGCGAGCAGGACCTGGGCCTGCAGATGCGCCAGATCCTCGAGGCCAGCGGGCAGAAGGTGCCGGATTCCAAGCCGATCTTCGAATTCAACCCGGCTCACCCGTTGATCGAGAAACTCGACGGCGAGCAGAGCGACGAGCGCTTCGGCGACCTGTCGCACATCCTCTTCGATCAGGCGGCCCTGGCGGCCGGCGACAGCTTGAAAGACCCGGCCGCCTATGTGCGTCGTCTGAACAAGCTGCTGGTTGAACTGTCGGTTTAACTGCGTTGTATAAAAACCCGCTTCGGCGGGTTTTTTCATTCCGGTGTTTTTGAATCAGGAGTCTGAAATGAGCCAAGTCACTGTTCGTTCCCTGGTCTACCAGATTGATGGTCAATCCTATGAAAGCCGCCTGGCGTTCGATGCCAGCCAGCAGGGTCCGCGTCCGGGGCTGTTGATGGCGCCGAACTGGATGGGCGTCAGCGCCGGTGCCGAGAAGATCGCCGAGGCGGTGGCCGCCAAGGGGTATGTGGTGCTGATCGCCGACTTGTACGGGCAACAGGTCCGTCCGAGCAACGGCGACGAGGCGGGCGCCGCCATGATGCCGCTGAAGGATGACCGGGCCCTGCTGCGCAAGCGCATGCAGGCGGCTTTCGAGGCGCTGCAAAGCCAGCAGGAAGCCGCGGTGGACAAGGCCAGGCTGGCCACCTTCGGTTTCTGCTTCGGCGGCTGCTGCTCCCTGGAGCTGGCGCGCAGCGGCGCGCCGCTGAAAGCCGTGGTGTCTTTCCACGGCACCCTGGATACGCCGAACCCGGCCGACGCCCAGAACATCAAGGGCTCGGTGCTGGTACTGCATGGCGCTTCCGACCCGCTGGTACCGAAAGAGCAGTTGCCGGCCTTCGAAGCGGAAATGAATGCCGCGGGCGTGGATTGGCAACTGCTGAGCTACGGCGGCGCGGTGCATTCCTTCACCGATCCGCACGCCAATGTGCCGGGCAAGATGATGTACGACGCCAAGACCGCCCGTCGCGCCTTCACCTCGATGCACAACCTGCTGGATGAAGTGTTCAAGGGCTGAGCCCCGGGAACCACAAGCCCGCTTGGCGATGCAATGCGGCTCTCAGTGAGCCACCTTGTACGCCAGGCGGGCTTTTTTGTGCCTGTCGGCCATTCAGATTCGCGTCAGTGCCTGGGCCAGGTCGGCGCGCAGGTCCTCCACATCCTCGACCCCCACGGACAAACGCACCAGCCCGTCGCCGATGCCGAGCTGCGCCCGGGTGTCCGCGGGAATGCTGGCGTGGGTCATGATCGCCGGGTGCTCGATCAGGCTTTCCACACCGCCCAGGCTCTCGGCCAGGGCAAAGATCCGCACGCTCTCGAGAAAACGCCTGGCGCCGGCCAGGTCGCAGTCCAGGTCGAGGGAGATCATCCCGCCGAAACCGTGCATCTGCCGCCGTGCCAGTGCGTGCTGCGGGTGGGACGGCAGGCCCGGGTAGTAGACCCGCGCCACCTGTGGCTGGCGTTCCAGCCATTGCGCCAGCTCCAGGGCGTTGCTGCAGTGGCGTTCCATGCGCAGCGCCAGGGTCTTTACCCCGCGCAGGGTGAGGAAGGCGTCGAACGGCCCGGCGATCGCTCCCACGGCGTTCTGCAGGAAGCCCAGGCGCTCGACCAGGTCGGGGTTCTGCCCGACCACCGCGATACCGCCGATCACGTCGGAATGGCCGTTGAGGTACTTGGTCGTCGAGTGCAGCACGATATCGAAGCCCAGCTCCAGCGGACGCTGGATCCACGGGCTGGCAAAGGTGTTGTCGGCGACGCAGATGATGCCCCGCGCCCGGCAGATGCGCGCGATGGCGGCGAGATCGGTGAGGCGCAGCAGGGGATTGCTCGGGGTCTCGACCATGACCATCCGGGTGTCGTCCTGCAGCGCCGCTTCGAAAGCCGACAGATCGGTCAGGTCGACGAAGCTGAAGCGATGGCCGGCGCTGCGTTGGCGCACCTTGTCGAAGAGGCGGAACGTCCCGCCGTACAAGTCATTGCCGGAAACGATATGCGCGCCCGCGTCGAGCAGTTCGAGCACGGTGGAAATCGTTGCCAGCCCGGAGGCGAAGGCGAAGGCCTGGGTGCCGCCCTCGAGGTCCGCCACGCAGCGCTCCAGGGCCCAGCGCGTGGGGTTGTGCGAGCGCCCGTAGTCGAGCCCCTTGTGCACCCCGGGGCTTTGCTGGGCATAGGTGGAGTTGGCATAGATCGGCGGCATCAGCGCCCCGGTGGAAGGGTCCGGCGTTTGCCCCGCATGGATTACCCGGGTGGCGAAGGCGCGTGGCGCGCCGCTTTCATCCTGTTGGCTCATGGCAGTGATCTCCGTAAGTGGTTGAGCATGTCGACCCGGGTAATCAAGCCGTGGAAGCCCGAAGCGTCGGCGATGATCGCCACTAAGCCACGGTCGAGTTCCGCCTCCAGTTCGGCCAGGCTGGCGCCGGGAGGCAGCGTTTCCAGCTGATCGGTCATGGCGCTGGCCACGGTCTTGCGAAAGTGTGAAGCATCTTCGTGCACACCCAGCAGGATGTCCGACTCGTCGATCACCCCGACCAGCCGCTGCCCGTCCACCAGTACCGGCAGTTGCGAGACGTCGGCCAGGCGCATGCGCTGGAAGGCGGTGAGCAGGGTATCGTCCGGCCCCACGCTGATTACCCGGCCGTCCTCGAAGCGCCGCGCGATCAGGTCGCGCAGGTCGCCGTAGCCTTTGCGTTGCAGCAGGCCCTGGTCGTTCATCCATTGGTCGTTGTAGATCTTCGACAGGTAGCGGGTGCCGGTGTCGCAGACGAAGCTGACCACCCGCTTCGGCTCAGTCTGCTCGCGGCAGTAGCGCAGAGCCGCGGCCAGCAGGGTACCGGTCGAAGAGCCACCGAGAATACCCTCGGCGCGCAGCAACTGGCGGGCGTGCTCGAAACTTTCCTCGTCGCTGATGGAATAGGCCTTGCGCACGCTGGAAAGGTCGGCGATGGACGGAATGAAGTCTTCGCCGATGCCTTCCACCGCCCAGGAACCGGGCGTGCCGAGGGCGCCGCTGCGGCTGTATTCGGCCATCACCGAGCCGACCGGATCGGCCAGGACCATGGCCAGGTCCGGCTGCACCCGGCGGAAGAACCGGGTCAGGCCGGTCAGGGTGCCGGCCGAGCCGACGCCGACCACGATGGCGTCCACGTCATGCTGGGTCTGCGCCCAGATTTCCGGCGCGGTGCTGCATTCGTGGGCCAGCGGGTTGGCCGGGTTGTTGAACTGATCGGCGAAGAACGCGTTGGGAATCTCCTTGGTCAGTCGTGCGGCCATATCCTGGTAGTAGTCAGGGTGGCCCTTGCCGACATCGGAGCGGGTGATGTGCACTTCGGCGCCCATCGCCTTGAGATGCAGGACTTTCTCGGTGGACATCTTGTCCGGCACCACCAGGACCACTCGATAACCCTTGGCGCGGCCGACCAGGGCCAGGCCGAGGCCGGTGTTGCCGGCGGTGGCTTCGACTATGGTGCCACCGGGTCGCAGGCGGCCATCGCGCTCGGCGGCATCGATCATCGCCAGGCCGATGCGGTCCTTGATCGAGCCACCGGGGTTTTGCGATTCAAGCTTGAGAAACAGCGTACAGGGGCCGGTATCGAAACGGCTGACACGCACCAGCGGCGTGTTGCCGATCAGTTCGAGTACGGCGGGACGGGAGTCGTTCGGCATGTCGTCACCTCGCTGCGCAAAGCTGCGCTGGATGGGCGACCCACGGCGAATCATCGCGCGCCGGTCGCAGGCAATGCATCGCTTGGACCATAGGCCGGGATCCGGCTACCCGCAACCGCTCGCGCCGGCCGGTACCTGGTTGCGCAACCAGGCGGCGGGGGAAGCCTGGCCCGGCGCTTGACCTGTCCGGATCACCGAGCGCCCGGCGCTACAGGGGTGACGGCGAGCCTTTGCCCTTGGGCAGTTCGATTCTTTCGCTTTCCCCCGGCACTGTCGGCCAGTCGCCGGCGGCCCAGCGTTGGCGGGCTTCATCGATACGCGCAGGGTCGCTGGAGACGAAGTTCCAGTTGATCCGTCGTGGACCATCCAGCGGCGCGCCGCCGAACAGCACGGCATGGCAATCACTGTCGGCGAACAGGGTGGGTGTGGTTCCGGCCGGCAGGATCACCAGCGCATGGGGCTCGACGGGCTCGCCGTCCAGCTGGGCGTCGCCTTCGAGCACGTACAGGGCGCGCTCTTCATGTTCGGCGGGGATCAGCAGGGTGGTCGCGGTCTGTAGCTGTATTTCGGCATACAGGGTCGGGGAGAGCACTGGCACCGGCGATTCCAGGCAGAAACCGCTGCCGGCGATCATGCGGATCTTGACCCCGAGGTTGTCGCTGACCGGCAAGGTCGCGGCCGGGTGATGGCTGTAGTGCCCCGGGCCTTGTTCATGGGCCTTGGGCGAAGCCAGCCAGACCTGCAGGCCGTGCATGCTGAAATCGCTGTCGATCAGCGCCTGCGGGGTACGCTCGACGTGGGCGATGGCGCTGCCGGCGGTCATCCAGCTGACATCCCCCGGGTTCACCACCTGGTCGGAACCGAGGCTGTCCTTGTGCTGGATCTGCCCCTGGAACAGGTAGGTCAGGGTCGACAGGCCGATATGCGGATGCTGGCGGATATTCATGCCCTTGCCCGCGGGGTAGCGGGTTTGCAGCATGTGATCGAAAAACACGAAGGGCCCGACGCTGCGGCATTGGGCCGAGGGCAGCGGACGCAGGATGGGTTGGCCTTCGACGTCCTCGGCGCGAGGGCGAATCACGAGCGGTGTGTTCATGGTGCATTCCAGGCTGATCGGGTTATGCCCGGGAGCATAACCCGCTTGTGCAACCCTTAGCGCTATTGGCTGAAGGCGCCTTCGGAGAGGTGGGTCTCGATGCTCACCTCGGCGGTGGTCATCAGCTTGTGCACCGGGCAGCGGTCGGCGACGCGATGCAGTTCTTCACGCTGGGCGTCGGTGAGCACGCCCTTGAGGGTCAGCTTGACGTGCAGCGCATATTTGCCTTTCTGCTCCTGGCTGTTGTCGTGCTTGACCTCGACCGTGACGCCGGTGAGCGGAATCTCTTTTTTCTGCGCATACAGCTTGAGGGTCAGGGCCTTGCAGGCACCCAGGGCGGCATCGAAAAAGTCGTGGGGTTCCGGCGCGGAGCCTTCGCCGCCCAGGGTCTTGGGCAGGTCGGCGAACAATTGATGGTCATCGATCTGGATGCTGTGGCGGAAACCTTCGCTGGACTCGGTGTTGACGGTGATAGTCATGGCGGACCTCGGGCAGTGGTGAGCAGTCGGAACAGACGTTGAAAGGTGGTGCAGTTATAGAGCATTACGCTTGCCGTGCGTTCCCCTTTTTCTGAACCGTCACCTGCGGGGCAGGGTCTACCCAGCGTCAACCGACGGGAGCCCGCCCATGCACTGGATCTACCTGAGCACCTTGCTGTTGCTGCTGCCGAGCGCCTGGGTCCAGGCCCGCGACTACGCCTACAGCGATGCTCACTTGCATTACGTCGACTTCTTCCAGGAGTCGGCGGGCATGGACAAGCTGCTCAAGGCCATGGCCGACAATCGCATCGAGCATGTGATGATTTCCGGTATCCCGGTGGCCAAGAAATGGCATGAAGACGAACCCAAGCGGCCGCGCTACTACGCCGGCGACGACGCCGATGCCTACTGGTACAGCGCCACCGATGTGATTGTCGCTGCCGCGGTGAACCGCCTGACGCCCGAGCAGCGCCAGCATTTTCATCCGTTCCTGTCCGGCTTCAACCCCAACGACAAGAACTCCGACGCCCATATCCAGCGCATGCTCGACCTCAATCCGGGGCTGTGGCAGGGCATCGGCGAAGTGTTCACCCGCCACGACGACCTGACCGCGCTGACCTCCGGCGATACACCGCGGGCCAATAACGAGGCGATGACGCGGATCTATCACCTGGCGGCGGAAAACGACCTGCCGGTGATGCTGCATTCCAACATCACCTCCAAGCGCGAGAAGAACCCGCTGTACCTGGCGGAAATCGAAGAGCCGCTGCGCAATCATCCCCACACGCGCTTTATCTGGGCCCACGCGGGCACCAGCATGGAGATCCACCGGCATCAGGTGCAGCTGGAATTTCTCCTGCCGACCCTGGCGCGGATGCTCGAGTCTTATCCCAACCTCTACATCGACCTGTCCTGGAGCGTGCTCAGGCCATATCTGCTGGATGAGCAGGGCGTGCCTCGGGCGCAGTGGCTGAAGCTGGTGGAGCGCTTTCCCGAGCGCTTCATGCTGGGTTCGGACGTTGTCGGGCGTTTCAACAAGCTGGGGCGGGAAATGCGCGGCTTCGATCCCTTCCTCGATGCCTTGCCGGAGGCCGTGGCGCGCAAGGTGGCCCGGGACAACTTCCTCGCCGTGCTGCCGCGCGCACGTTGATCCTGGGTGGCTCCGGTTCGTGGGCGTTGCCAAGGTGCTGGTGATGCAGGTTTGTCATCAGCCTGTCATGCCTGCGTCATAGGCTCGCGCCATCTCAATCAAGGAGCGCGATATGCACCTCACCCGTTTAAGCGCATTGGCGGCGCTGATGATGCTCAGTGGCCTTGCCAGTGCTGAAGTCCGTGTCGAAGGCCCGGTGGAATATGGTGTGTTCGAGGGGCCGAAGGCCGCGTTGCAGTCGGGTGAGCGGGTGCTGCGGCGCAGCAACGAAAACATCGAGCAGACCGAGATCGTGCCCGCGCGGCTGGGCACTAAGTTCGGCCTGCGTTATCAGTTGGCCGGCAAGGTGGCCGAGGATGTGCCACTGACCCTGTTGTATTTCACTCCGGGCATCCGTACCCCGGATGGCCAGCGTCACGACAAGCTCGAAGTGACCCAGAAACTGGTGCCGGGCGCGCCGCAGGACATCATGGCCTATGAGTTCACCGAGAGTCATGAGGTGATCCCCGGCGAGTGGCGTTTCATGGTATTCCAGGGCGACCGTTTGTTGGTCCAGCAGCGTTTTACCGTACGCTGAATCGTTTACGCCCAGGCATCGGAGTGCTTGGGCGTTTTGATATCACGTTTTCGTCTTAAGCAAATTTTCCGCGACCCGATACCTTCAAGAGCAGCCCGCTGTATGGCGAATGCAGCGTTTTTGGAAGGAACCGGAGAATGAGCATCAGGAGTCTCAACATTGCACCGCGCGCGGGCCTGGGCTTCGGCCTGCTGGCGCTGATGGTGTTCGGCCTGGGGGCGTTCGCCCTGCTGCAGATGTCGAACATGCGCGCGCAGTCCGACGAGGTCGACAACAACTGGCTACCCAGTGTGATGTCGGTGGGCGAAATGAATCAGGACCTGCTGCGGGTCCGGGCGCTGACCATGCGCTTGCTGATCAACCGCAGCCCCCAGGCCCTGGCGCAGAACGAAAGCAAACTCAACGAGATCAAGCGCGGCATGACGGTGGCCCAGGAGCGCTATAACGCGCTGATTGTGCTGCCGGAAGAGCGTGTGCTGTTCGATCGCTACAAGGCCGCCGAGAAGCGCTACCTCGAGCATCAGAACCAGGTGATGGCGCTGTCGCAGCAGGGGCGGGTCGAGGATGCGGTTGCGGTGGTCAATGGCGAGATGAGCCAGTTGGCCGATGAGCTGGCGGGCACCCTCAATGAGCTGGTGGCCCTCAACCGGCACAACGCCAACCTGGCCACCGAGCTGGCCAGGGCGGTGTTCAGCAACGCCAAGGTCTGGGTGGTGGTGATGATTGTGGTGGCGGGCCTGATGACCATTGTCCTGGCCCTGTTGCTCACCCGCAGCATCGTGCTGCCGCTCTCGCAATCGTTGAACGTGGCCGAGGTGGTGGCCGGCGGCGACCTGACCGAGGACATTCGGATCAGCGGCAAGGATGAGCCGGCGCGCCTGCTGCAGGCGCTCAAGGCCATGCAGCACAGCCTGCGGGAGACCATCCGGCGTATTTCCGAGTCTTCCAGCCAGCTGGCTTCCGCTTCGGAGGAACTCAGTTGCGTGACCGAGGACGCCACCCGCGGCCTGCACCAGCAGAGCCAGGAAATCGAACAGGCGGCGACTGCGGTGAACCAGATGACCGCTGCGGTGGAGGAGGTGGCCAGCAATGCCGTGGCAACGTCCGAAGCCTCCCGCCAGTCCGACCTGATTGCCCAGCATGGGCGTGAGCAGGTGCGCCAGACGGTACAGTCCATCGAGTCCCTGGCCGACGACGTGACTGCCAACGCCTCCCAGGTCGAAGAGCTGGCGCAGAAGGTGTATGGCATCAGCAAGGTGCTGGATGTGATTCGTTCGGTGGCCGAACAGACCAATCTGCTGGCCCTGAATGCCGCCATCGAGGCGGCGCGGGCCGGGGATGCCGGTCGCGGGTTCGCGGTGGTGGCGGACGAGGTGCGGGCGCTGGCGCATCGCACCCAGCAATCGACCCAGGAGATCGAGCAGATGATCGGCGGCATTCAGCTGGGCACCGAGCAGGCTGTCAGCTCCATGCAGCAGAGCAACAGTCGGGCCCGCTCGACCCTGGAGCTGGCCAAGGCGGCGGGGACGGCGCTGGAGGAAATCGCCGGGGCGATCACCCTGATCAACGAGCGCAACACGGTGATCGCCAGCGCCTCGGAGGAGCAGGCGGCGGTGGCCAGGGAGGTGGATCGCAACCTGATGAACATCCGCGACCTGGCCATGCAGACCTCGGCCGGGGCCAACCAGACCAGCGCCGCGAGCCAGGAACTGTCACGGCTGGCGGTGGACCTGAACACCCTGGTGGCGCGTTTCTCGGTGTAAGTGCTTTTGCGCGGGGGAAAACAGTCGCCCAATAAAAAACGCCCCGAACCAGTCGGGGCGTTTTTCATGTGGCAAAGGCGGGGCTTACTTGCCCTGCCAGCGCTTCAGGACCAGGGTGGCGTTGGTGCCGCCGAAGCCGAAGCTGTTGCTCATCACGGTGTTGATGGTGGCGTCTTCGCGAGTCTTGGTCAGGATCGGCATGTCGGCCACTTCCGGATCCAGCTCGTCGATGTTGGCCGAACCGGCCATGAAGTTGCCTTCCATCATCAGCAGGCAGTAGATCGCTTCGTGAACGCCGGCGGCGCCCAGGGAGTGACCCGACAGGCTCTTGGTGGAGCTGATGGCTGGAGCCTTGTCGCCGAACACTTCACGCACGCCTTTCATTTCCGCGACGTCGCCGACCGGAGTCGAGGTGCCGTGGGTGTTCAGGTAGTCGATCGGTGCGTCGACAGTAGACATGGCCATCTGCATGCAACGGATTGCACCTTCGCCGCTTGGCGCCACCATGTCGTAGCCGTCGGACGTCGCGCCGTAGCCAACGATTTCGGCGTAGATCTTCGCGCCACGGGCCAGGGCGTGTTCCAGCTCCTCGACCACCACCATGCCGCCACCGCCGGCGATGACGAAGCCGTCACGGTCGGCATCGTAGGCGCGGGAGGCTTGTTCCGGGGTGTCATTGCGCTTGCTGGACAGGGCGCCCATGGCGTCGAACAGGAACGACTGGCTCCAATGTTCTTCTTCACCGCCACCGGCGAACACGATGTCCTGCTTGCCCATCTGGATCTGTTCCATGGCGGTACCGATGCAGTGAGCACTGGTGGCGCAGGCGGAAGCGATGGAGTAGTTCAGGCCCTTGATCTTGAACGGCGTGGCCAGGCATGCGGAAACGGTGCTGCTCATGGTCCGCGTCACGCGGTATGGGCCGACGCGCTTGACGCCTTTCTCGCGCAGGATGTCCAGCGCTTCCATCTGGTTCAGGGTAGAGGCGCCGCCAGAGCCAGCGATCAGGCCGGTACGCGGGTTGGAAACCTGCTCTTCGGTCAGGCCGGAGTCGGCGATGGCGTCTTTCATGGCCAGGTAGGCGTAAGCCGCCGCGTGGCCGACGAAGCGATAGATCTTGCGATCGATCAGCTCTTCGAGATTGAGGTCAATGGAGCCGGAAACCTGGCTACGCAGACCCATTTCGGCATATTCCGGGTTGAAGCGGATGCCAGGGCGACTTGCACGCAGGTTAGCGGAGACGGTCTCTTTGTCATTGCCCAGGCACGAAACGATGCCCAGACCAGTGATAACGACGCGGCGCATGCGGATAACCCTTAGAAGTTGTCAGTGGAGGTGAAAACGCCGACCCGGAGGCCTTCGGCGGTGTAGATTTCGCGGCCGTCGACGCTGACCGAACCATCGGCGATGGCCATGTTCAGCTTGCCCTTGAGGACGCGCTTGATATGAATGTTATAGGTGACTTTCTTGGCGGTCGGCAGCACCTGGCCAAAGAACTTCACTTCGCCCGAGCCCAGGGCGCGACCGCGGCCCGGCAGGCCTTGCCAGCCCAGGAAGAAACCGACCAGTTGCCACATGGCGTCAAGGCCCAGGCAGCCCGGCATCACCGGATCGCCTTCGAAGTGGCAGGCGAAGAACCACAGGTCAGGGGTGATATCCAGCTCGGCGACCAATTCACCTTTGCCGTACTTGCCGCCCTCTTGGCTGATATGAGTGATGCGATCCACCATCAGCATGTTCGGGGCGGGCAGTTGCGCGTTACCTGGGCCGAACAGCTCACCGCGACTGCAGCGCAGCAGATCTTCCCGAGTAAAGGCGTTTTGTTTGGTCATGCGAGCTCCTCAATAGTCCCATGCGGCAGGGTGGGGCAAATCTTCCCGGCCGATCGAAGCGTTCATGCCTCGAGCCGGCAGCCTACTCATAGACTATTGCGTTGTGGTGAAAGTCACAGCACAAGGGACATGAATGTACACTTGTGCACTGAAATTATTATACAGGCCCTGTGAGGGGCCTGTTCGGGTGCCTAAGACTGCCGCACTTTCGCCCGCCACGCCAGTCGCAGATGGTCGATAAGTGGCCGCTACTGCACCCAGCGTTGGAGAATTTGCTGCAGATCCGTGCGTTTGAACGGCTTGGCCAGGTAATCGTTCATTCCCGCCGACAAACACGCTTCGCGGTCGCCCTGCAAGGCGTTGGCGGTCAAGGCGATGATCGGCAGATCGGCGCATCCGGGCAGTTGGCGGATCTGCCGGGTGGCCTCGTAGCCGTCGATCAGCGGCAGCCGGCAATCCATCAGGATCGCCTCGAAGATCAGGCTCTCGGCGCTGCGAATGGCCTGGGCGCCATCGGTGGCGATGCTGACCGTGAAGCCCAGGCTGCGCAGCATGGCCTGGATCACAGTCTGGTTGACCGGGTTGTCTTCCACCAGCAGCACGTTGCGTCCTTCGCCATGGGCATGCCCGCTGTGCACCCGCGGCGCCAGCACCGGCAGGCTTTGCTGGTACAGCGCCAGCGGGATCTCCAGGGTGAACACCGAGCCGCGGCCTTCCTCGCTCTGGGCGCGCAGGGTGCCGCCCATGCGTTCGGCCAGGGTGCGGGCGATCGGCAGCCCCAGGCCGGTGCCGCCATAACGCCGGGAAATCGAACTGTCGGCCTGCTGGAAGGCGTTGAACATCAGTTCCAGGCTTTCGGTGCTGATGCCAATCCCGCTGTCGCGCACGCTGCAGGTGAACCACAGCAGCTCGTGGTCCAGGGCCTGCCATTGCGGCTCGACGGTGACGCTGCCTTGCTCGGTGAACTTCAAGGCGTTGCCGATCAGGTTCACCAGGATCTGCCGGATGCGCGTCGGGTCGCCTTTGACCTGCAGCGACTCCATGCCGGGCGGCAGTCGCAGTTGCAGGTCCAGCCCGCGTTGCGCGGCGCTGTGCTGGAAGGCTTGGGCCGAGCTGCTGATCAGTTCGGCGAGGTTGAACGGGATGTGCTCCAGCTCCAGGGCCGAGCGCTCGATGCGCGAGAAGTCGAGGATGTCGTTGATCACCTTGAGCAGGTGCTCGGTGGACTCGGAGGCCAGCGCCGCGTATTCGTGCTGTTCATCGGTCATTTCGGTGGTTTCGAGCAGTTGCAGCATGCCCAGCACGCCGTTCATGGGCGTGCGCAGTTCATGGCTCATCATCGCCAGGAAGTCCGACTTGGCGTTGTTGGCCCGCTCCGCTTCTTCGCGGGTCTGGATCAACTGGGCCATGGCCTGGTGCTGCTCGCGGCTGGCCTGCTCGAGGCCGGCGGCCAGGTTGTTGATATGCCGCGAAAGATCGCCCAGCTCGGCGTCGTCGACGATCGGCAGCGGAGTCTTGAAGTCACCCTGTTGAATGGCCTTGACCGCGGTGCCCATGGCGCTGATCGGCTGCGACAGGCTGGCCGCCAGGCGGCGGGCCAGGAGGAAGGTGAACAGCAGGGCGAACAGCGCGAGGATGCCGGCCTTGAACAGGATCTCCTGCTGGCGCTGGCTGAAGGCGTCGTTGGACATGCCGACGATCACCCGCCCCAGGTAGTCCTCGCTCGGACTCACGCTGGCGCTCGGGTCGTCCTGGAACAAGTCGTTGCTGAGCTGGATGCGTTGCAGGCGCACCGGGGCCTGGAACACTTCGACCTGCTGTGAGCGGTTGTGGGTCTCCGAAGGCTGCTCGACGTACACCAGGATCTTGTTGCGGCTGTCCTGGACTTCGAGAAAGCGCACATGGGGCGTGGCCAGGGTGGCCTTGAGCAGGCTCTCGAGACCTTCGCTGTTGCCCGAGATCACCCCGTATTCGGTGGCCGGCGCCAGCTGGTTGGCGATCAACTGGCCGGTGTGGTTCAGCTCCTGGCGCAGATCCTGGATCCGTACGAAGGTAAAGAAGCTGATCAGCAGCAGGGTCAGCAGCAGCGCCGGGCCGAGGCAGATGATCTGGGTGCGGGTACTGATGTCCCAACGGCGACGGAAGGTCATGGGCGTTTTTCTCCTTCGGCCAGCTGGGTCGCCACCGATTGCTCGTCAATCGGTTCGACACCCAGGGAGCGTGCCACTTGCGGGTTGCTCAACACCTTGAACGGTTGTGGATACAGGGTACGCGGCCAGTGGGTCGTGGGCCGGTCCAGCAAATCGTCGAGCACCTGCAGCCAGTCTTCCTGGTCGCTGTAGGTGCTGGCCAGGCTGCCGGCCTTGACGAAGCCGGCATTGGGGCCGATCAGCGCCAGTTGCCGGGCATAGCTGCTCAATAACAGGTTCTTCGCGGTTTTCGGGTTGTACAGCTGCGGATCGTCCAGCCCCAGCAGAACGTCGCTGCTTTTCAGCAGGCTTTGCAGCGGACGGCTGTCATTGGTGTCGTCCCAGCGCTCGGCGACGATTTCCAGCCCCAGGGGATGGGCGGCCTGGTGCAGCTCCTTGAGCAGGAATTCGCTGTCGGCGCCGTAGAGCACGCCGATCCGCCGGGCCTGGGGCAGGATCTTGCGGATCAGCCGCAATTGCCGAGCCAGCGGCGGGTCGCTCCATAACAGGCTCAGCCGGGGCGAAGACGTTGTCCCCAGGCGCTGCTGAGCCTGGATCCGGCCGATGCGCAGCACCAGGGTGGCCGGGCCCTGGGTATCTTTCTGGCGCCACTCCAGGCTGGCCGGGTCGAGCAGGATCAGCCGGGTGCCCGCTGGCAATTGACCGGGGGCAGGCAGGTTGGCCAGGAGTTCGAAGCGCACTTCGTCCTGTGGCCGCTGTTGCGCCAGTGCCTGGGCGAAGGCCCGCACACCGGTGCTGTCTTCGGCGCCAGTCAGCAACACCTGGGCCGCCCATGCGGGGAATGCACCCCAGAGGCAACAGAACAGCAGCAGGCGAACCCGGAAACGGTTCAAGGCAGGCGTCATCCCTGACTGACGGTGGCTCATGCTAGAACGTCAACTCCGCACTGAAGTAGAGGACGTGGTGCGAGTCATAGTTGTTGTCGACAAAGGTAGTGGGCTCGTCGTCGAGCCGTTGCTGGAGCACGCCGGCCAGCTCCAGGCTGCCCTTGCCCAGGGGGATACGCTTGGCGACGCGGGTATCGACCCGTTCGAAGCGATACCCGTTGAGCGCGCTGGAACCATAGTAGAAGAGCGCGCTGGACCAGCCCTGGCCCCAGTCGCGCAACCAGCCCGCCGAGCCGCTGTGGCGCGCGGTCAATTGCTCGTCCAGCGGGTTGCTGGCTTCGGCGTCGACATAGGCGTACGTCAGGCGCAGCCGGTCCGCCGGGTTCAGGCGCCAGTCCAATTGGGTTTCAGTGCCGGCGAAGCGTGAGCTGTTGCTGTTACTGGCGATGTACTGGTTGTTGCGCAGCGGCTCGCTGATCATCCCGCTGATTTCGTCGTAGAACAGCTTCACATCGAGGTTCAGCCCGAGATCGGCGAAAAAGCCGTTGTAGCCCAGTTCCCGTGAGCGCATGCGTTCCTGGTCGAGGTTGCCCGGGCCGCGGGTCTTGACGAAGTACTGGGCGCTGGGCTGGCCGTAGGCGGTGGGGCTCAGCTTGGTGACCCGGTAGCTCCAGTTGACGTTGTTCTCGAACATGTCCGGCGAGCGGATCGCTTCCGAATACACCGCCCGCAGGCCGTGGCGCGGGTTGATCAGGTAGTTGACCGCCACCCGCGGGGTCAGCGAGCTGCCGCTCAGTTGCGAGTCCTCGAACATGGCGCCGCCCTGCAACAGCCAGTGTTCGGTGGCGCGCCATTCCAGCTGGCCGAAGGCGCGCCAGGTGCTGTCGTCGAGGGTGCCGTTGAAATAGGTTTGCGAGTCGGCGCGGTCGTAGCGATAGTTCAGGCCGCTGACCAGGCGCACGCCGTCGGACAGGCTCAGGGTGTCCTGCAGTTCGAGGTCGTAGCGCGATTCGCGGGCGCTCTGGTCGATATCCCCGCAGACCGTGCGCTTGGCGCCGTCCTTCCATTGCGTCAGCACCTGGTTCGCCAGGGCCTGTTCGGCCGCGGTGCCTGGAGGGGCGCCGGAGCCGGTGAAGTTGTCCATGTGCCGGGCCAGCAGTTCGGCGTAGTTCGGGTTGAGCTGCCAGAGGCGGGTCAGTTCCGGGCTGAACGACACTTCGGCGTCACAGGCGCGCCAGTTCTGCTGGCGGTCCCAGTGCTGGGCCGAGCCTTGTATATAAAGGCTGTGCTCCGGGTTGATGTCGAGGTTCCAGCGCAGCGAGCCGGCATAGTCCTTGGCGATCACGTCGGAGTTGTAGCCGGCCGAAGTGATGCCGGAGAACACTGGCCGGTAGGTATAGGGGCGCTGGTTGCTGCCTTCCTTGGCGCTGAGTTGCCAGTCGATGCTCTGCCGCTCGTCGAGCATCTGGCTGACCGACAGGCTGAAGCGGTTCAAGCGCCGGCTGTCGCGGTAGTCGGCGCCGTTGCGATCGCTGTCGAAGCCGTCGTCCTCCTGCCCGGACAGCGACAGACGCAGGTCGCCGCTGTCCCAGCCGGTGCCTTGGCTGGCGTACCAGTCGCTGATGCCGCGCTGGCCGCGGGTGACCTTGATCCGCGTGCCGTGGCTGTTGGCGGGCGAGCGGGTGATGATGTTGATCACCGCCATCAGCGCGTTGGCGCCGTAACTGACGGTATTGGGGCCGCGGAACACCTCGATGCGCTCGATGTCCTCCATGGCCACCGGAATGTCGCTCCAGTCCACGGTGGCCAGGCCTGCCCGGTACACCGAGCGTCCATCGATCAGCACCTGCATGCGGCGCGCTTCGCTGGCATTGGTGCCGTGATAGTTCACCGCGGCCTGGTTGCCGCTGATATTGCCGACCATCATCCCCGGCACCAGGCGCAGCAGCTCGCTGATATCGCGGGCGCCGCTGGCGTTGATCAGTTCGCTGTCGAGCACGGTCATGCTGCCGGGCACGGCCGCGGGGGATTGTTTCAGACGGGTGGCGGTGAGGATTTCCGGCAGCGGCTGGCTGTCCAGGAACAGATCGTCGGCCAGCACCGGGGTGCTGCAAAGCAGCGCCAGCAACAGGGATGGGCGGGAGAGGGGAGGGCCAGGATACACGGCACAGCCTTGATAACGAGTAATTGCCGCGCATGTTAACCGAGATGACCGGGTTTTCCAGTCGATAACCCCGACATTCCCCGTCCTAATCGGTGTTTTCCCGGCATTTGTGCCTAATTGTTCACAGGGCTGGCCGCCGCAGGGGCGCCCCGTATAATGCCGCCATCGCCACTGTATGGATTGACGGATTGCATATGACTGAACAGCGCCCTATCGCGGTCCTGGGAGGCGGAAGCTTTGGTACCGCCGTGGCCAATCTGCTGGCCGAGAACGGTCATCGGGTGCGGCAGTGGATGCGTGACCCGGAGCAGGCGGAGGCCATTCGCATTCATCGCGAAAATCCGCGTTACCTCAAAGGCATCAAGATTCATCCGGCGGTGGAGCCGGTGACCGATCTGTTGGCCACCCTGAACGACAGTGACCTGTGTTTTGTCGCCTTGCCCTCCAGCGCCCTGCGCTCGGTGCTGGCGCCCCATGCGCAGTTGCTCGCCGGCAAGCTGCTGGTCAGCCTGACCAAGGGCATCGAAGCACAGACCTTCAAGCTGATGAGCGAAATCCTCGAAGACATCGCCCCGCAAGCGCGGATCGGCGTGCTGTCCGGGCCGAACCTGGCCCGTGAAGTGGCCGAGCACGCCTTGACCGCCACCGTGGTCGCCAGTGAAGACGAAGAACTCTGCCAGCGTGTGCAGGCGGCCCTGCATGGCCGGACCTTCCGCGTCTATGCCAGCGCCGACCGCTTCGGCGTCGAGCTGGGCGGGGCGTTGAAGAACGTCTACGCGATCATTGCCGGCATGGCTGTGGCCTTGGGCATGGGGGAAAACACCAAGAGCATGCTGATTACCCGGGCGCTGGCGGAAATGACCCGTTTCGCCGTCAGCCAGGGCGCCAACCCGATGACCTTCCTTGGCCTGGCGGGGGTTGGCGATTTGATCGTCACCTGCTCGTCGCCCAAGAGCCGCAACTACCAGGTCGGTTTCGCCCTGGGCGAAGGCCTGAGCCTGGAAGAGGCGGTGGACCGGCTCGGCGAGGTGGCCGAAGGCGTGAACACCCTCAAGGTGCTCAAGGTCAAGGCGCAGGAAGTGGGCGTATATATGCCGCTGGTGGCCGGATTACATGCCATCCTGTTTGAGGGGCGCACGCTGAACCAGGTCATCGAGCTGCTGATGCGCGGCGAGCCGAAAACCGATGTCGATTTTATCTCCACCAGTGGTTTCAACTGAGCAGGACAGGAGCGAGACATGAACGATACGAATTCCGAAGCCAAGTACGAATCCATCCTGCTGCGTGTGCTGTGGATGCTGGTGTTCGTGCTGGTCTGGCAAGTGGCGCAATTCATCCTTGGCGCGCTGGTGCTGGTGCAACTGATCTACCGGCTGATCTACGGCTCGCCGAGCGCCAGCTTGATGAACTTCGGCGACAGCCTGAGCCAGTTCCTGGCGCAGATCGGTCGTTTCGGCAGTTTCCATACCGACCAGAAGCCTTGGCCGTTCGCCGACTGGCCGGCCCCGCGGGCCCCTGAAGGTGAAGCGCCGCATGTGGTGCCACCGGCGCCCCATCCGGTGCGTGACGAGGAGCCCAAGCTGTGAAGCTCTGGGTGTTGCGTCACGGTGAAGCCGAGCCTCACGCGCGCAGCGACGCCGAGCGCAACCTGACCGAGCATGGCCGCGAGGAGGCGCTGCGCAGCGCCGCGCACCTGATCGGCCAGCCGCTCAGCGCGATCATCGCCAGCCCTTATGCGCGGGCGCAGCAGACGGCGAAGCTGGTGCGCGAAGCCCTAGGCTTCGAAGCGGAAATCCGCACCGTGTCCTGGCTGACGCCGGACAACAACCCGCTGTCGGTGGTCGCCCAGCTCGACTCGGCGGACAACGTGCTGCTGGTCAGCCACCAGCCGCTGGTGGGCAACCTGATCGGCTTTCTGCAGCATGGTCATCTGCGCAATCCCCAGCCGATGCACACCGCGGGCCTGGCGGAACTCGAAGGCGACTGGCCGCTGGCCGGCCTGATGACCCTCAACAGCATCAGGAATCCCTGAGCCAGAGCCCTCGAACTCGTGGGAGCGAGGCTTGCCCGCGAAGGAAGCGGCGCGGACTGTCCGAAGCAGCGCGTCCGCCCTCATCGCGGGCAAGCCTCGCTCCTACCACGATCTGTTCTTTTCGCTACATTTCTTAACTTGCGGCGTTTCTTTGTGCGTGGAATAGTCGCCCGAGCAAGTGCTTGGTTGGCTAGCCTCACGATCAGAACAAAAACAAAGGAGCGAGTCGCATGTCTGCTGCTTTTCGTTTGCCGCTGGAAGTGTTCTACGAGCGCGAAGCTCGTCATCCCCGCCAACGTTTCCTGGTCCAGCCCCTGGGTGGTGGCCGGGTCGAAGAACTGACCTGGGCCGATGTCGGCCACCAGGCCCGCTGCGCCGCCCACTGGCTGCGCGCCCGCGAGCTGCCACCGGGCAGTCATGTCGCGATCATTTCCAAGAACTGCGCCCACTGGATCATCGCCGACCTGGCGATCTGGATGGCCGGTCACGTTTCCGTGCCCCTGTATCCCAACCTGACCGCCGATTCGGTGGCCCAGGTGCTGGAGCATTCCGAGTCGGCCCTGGTGTTCATCGGCAAGCTCGACGACTGGCCGGCGATGGCCCCCGGCGTGAAGCCCGGGCTGCCCACCATCAGCCTGCCGATCTGTCCCGAAGGCCGCTTCGACTTCACTTGGGACGAGTTGCAGCAGTGCTCGCCGATCCAGGACGACCCCAACCCCGCCGCCGAGCAACTGGCGACCATCATCTACACCTCGGGCACCACCGGCCTGCCCAAGGGCGTGATGCACAGCTTCGGCACCCTGGGTTTCGCGGCTTCACGCGGCACCCAGCTGTTCGGCCTCGGGCCGACGGACCGGCTGCTGTCCTACCTGCCGCTGTGCCATGTGGCCGAGCGCATGTTCGTCGAGATGGCGGCGATCTATACCGGGCAGACGGTGTTCTTCGCCGAGAGCCTGGAGACCTTTCTCACCGACTTGCAGCGGGCGCGGCCCACGGCGCTGTTCGGCGTGCCGCGGATCTGGACCAAGTTCCAGATGGGCGTGTACAGCAAGGTCCCGGCCAAGCGCCTGGAGTTCCTGCTGGGCCTGCCTTTCATCGGCAAGCGGGTCGGGCACAAGGTGCTGGCCGGGCTGGGGCTGGACGCCCTGCGAGTCGCCTTGTCCGGCGCCGCGCCGGTGCCGCAGACCCTGCTGGACTGGTACCAGCGCCTGGGCCTCGACGTGCTGGAGGTGTACGGCATGACCGAAAGTTGCGGTTATTCCCATATCGGCCGCAGCGGCCAGCATGTACCCGGCTGGATCGGCCGGCCCTGCCCGGACGTCGAGGTGCGGATCGACGAGGCCGGAGAGGTCCAAGTGCGTAGCGGGGCGACCATGCTCGGCTACTTCAAGGACCCGCAGAAGACCGCGGAAACCGTCACCGCGGATGGTTTCCTGCGCACCGGCGACAAGGGCGAGCAGGACGCCGAGGGCAATCTGCGCCTGACCGGGCGGCTCAAGGAGATCTTCAAGACCAGCAAGGGCAAGTACGTGGCCCCGGCGCCGATCGAGAACCGCCTGGCGGTGCATTCGCGGATCGAGCAGGTGTGCGTGGTCGGCGATGGCCTGAGTGCGCCGCTGGGCTTGTGCGTATTGTCCGCGGCCGGTTTGCAGGACGCCGCAGGCAACGCCCGTGGCGGCCTGCATGCGAGCCTGGAAAGCCTGCTTGACGAGGTCAATGGCGCGCTCGACAAACATGAACGCTTGCACCGCCTGGTGGTGGTGAAGGACAGTTGGGCGGTGGAAAACGGCTTTCTGACCCCGACCCTGAAGATCAAGCGCAATGTCATCGAAGCCGCCTACGGCGAGCGCTTCAAAGAGTGGAGCGAGCGTTCCGAAGCGGTGCTGTGGCAGGATTGAGCGCGGATAACCTCCCTAAAGGATGCAGTGATGAGCCTATGGCGTACCACCCCGAACATCGAGCAACTGAACGCGATCCAGAAAAACACCATCGGTGAGGTGCTGGACATCCGCTTCGAGTCCTTCGACGACGAATCCCTGACCGCGAGCATGGTGATCGACCATCGCACCCATCAACCCTATGGCCTGCTGCACGGCGGCGCCTCGGTGGTGCTAGCGGAAACGGTCGGCTCCATGGCCAGCTACCTGTGCATCGACGCCAGCAAGTTCTACTGCGTGGGCCTGGAGATCAATGCCAACCATTTGCGCGGCCTGCGCTCCGGCCGGGTGACGGCGGTGGCCAGGGCGATTCATATCGGGCGTACCACCCATGTCTGGGATATTCGCCTCTGCAGCGACGAAGGCAAGGCCAGCTGCGTATCGCGCCTGACCATGGCCGTGGTGCCCCTGGGGCAGACGCCGCCGGCACGTTGAGTGGTACCCATAGGCTGAAGCGGAGTGTCATCATTCTTGACCGTTACTGTCATTGCCGCCGGGTAATGGCATGCGGACAATCAGCCATCGTTTTTTGTTCATGAGTTAGCCGGTATGTCGCAACAGGTGTTTTTCACTCACGCCAACGGATTTCCCTCGGGTACCTATGGCAAGTTGTTCGCCGCCCTGGCCCCCGAATATCAGGTGGCGCATTTGCAGCAGCACGCCCACGATCCGCGCTTTCCGGCGGACGACAACTGGCTGAACCTGGTGGACGAACTGATCCACCATCTGCAACAGCAGGCCGAGCCGGTGTGGGGTGTCGGCCATTCCTTCGGCGGCGTCCTGCATCTGCATGCGGCGCTGCGTTGTCCGGAGCTGTATCGCGGGGTGGTGATGCTCGATTCGCCGGTGCTGACCCGTGCCGATCAATGGGTGATTCGCGCCGCCAAGCGGTTCGGTTTCATCGATCGCCTGACCCCCGCCGGCCGGACCCTGGGCCGCCGCGAGGAGTTCAGCGACCTGGAGTCGGCGCGCAAGTATTTTGCCGGCAAGACCCTGTTCCGCGGCTTCGACCCCGAGTGTTTCGACGCCTACCTGCAACATGGCCTGCATCAGGTCGACGGCCGTTTGCGGTTGCGTTTCGACCCGGCCACCGAGATCAGTATCTATCGCGGCGTGCCGCACACCAGCCCGGGCCGCCCCCGGCAGTTGAAGGTGCCGCTGGCGGTAGTGCGCGGGCGCCAGAGCCGGGTGGTGATGAAGCACCACGCCAGCAGTGTCGGGCGCATGCCCCATGGTGAGTCCCTGAGCATGCCGGGCGGGCACATGTTCCCGCTGGAGCGCCCGCAGGACACTGCGGCCCTGCTGAAAAAACTCTTCAGCCGCTGGCAAACCCGCGCCGAACGGAGCTGCGCATGAGCGTCGCGGTGGAAGAAGTCCGCCTGAGCCTGCCGCATATCGAGCTGGCGGCGCACCTGTTCGGCCCCGAGGACGGCCTGCCGGTCATTGCCTTGCACGGCTGGCTGGACAACGCCAACAGCTTTGCGCGGCTGGCGCCCCGGCTGCGTGGCTTGCGCATCGTCGCCCTGGACATGGCCGGGCATGGCCATTCCGGACACCGCCCCCTGGGCGCCAGCTATGCGCTCTGGGATTACGTGTATGACGTGTTGCAGGTCGCCGAGCAGATGGGTTGGAAACGCTTTGGCCTGCTCGGGCATTCCTTGGGGGCGATCGTCTCGCTGGTGTTGGCCGGCTCGTTGCCCGAGCGGGTGAGCCACCTGGCGCTGATCGATGGGGTGATTCCGCCGACCGCCAGCGGGGAAAACGCCGCCGAGCGCATGGGCATGGCCCTGCAGGCCCAGCTGGACCTGCGGGACAAGCGCAAGCCGGTCTACGCCACCCTGGACCGCGCCATCGAGGCGCGGATGAAGGGCATGGTCGCGGTCAGCCGCGAAGCCGCCGAACTGCTCGCGCAACGCGGCCTGATGCCGGTCCCGGGGGGCTACACCTGGCGCAGCGACAGCCGCCTGACCCTGGCTTCGCCGCTGCGTCTGACCCAGGAGCAGGCCCTGACGTTCGTCCAGCGCCTGGCCTGTCCGGCCCATCTGGTGGTGGCGGCCGACGGCATGCTGGCCAAGCACCCGGAGTTGCTGGAGCGGCTACCCTTCAGTCGGGAACAGCTGCCCGGAGGCCATCACCTGCACTTGAACGACGAAGACGGTGCCACCCTTGTTGCAGACTGTTTCAATAGGTTTTTCGCCGTTTCTTGACTTGCAGCGGGCAACTGTCGAGGCTGGGCGGGTTGAAATGGGAGACAACCATGATAGATCTCTATACCGCTGCGACCCCGAATGGCCACAAGGTCTCTATCGTGCTCGAGGAACTCGGCCTGCCCTATACGGTGCATGCCCTGAGTTTCGACAAGAAGGAACAAAAGGCTCCAGGCTTTCTCAAGATCAATCCCAATGGCCGGATTCCGGCGATTGTCGACCGCGCCAACGGCGATTTCGCCGTGTTCGAGTCCGGCGCGATTCTCATCTACCTGGCTGAACTCAGCGGGCAACTGCTGCCCAGCGATCCCCAGGGCCGTTCCCGGGTGATCCAGTGGCTGATGTTCCAGATGGGCGGCATCGGCCCGATGCAGGGCCAGGCCAACGTGTTCTTCCGTTATTTTCCGGAAAAGCTCCAGGGCGCCATCGATCGTTACCAGCATGAAACCCGGCGCCTGTACGAGGTGCTCGACAGCCGCTTGCAGGAGGTCGAGTTCCTTGCCGGCGACTACAGCATTGCCGATATCGCCACCTTTCCCTGGGTGCGCGGCCATGAATGGTCCGGGGTTTCGGTGGACGGCCTGGCGGCCCTGCAACGCTGGATGGCGACCCTCGAGGCGCGGCCGGCGGTGCAGCGCGGGTTGCTGGTCCCGCAACGCACCGATGACGCCAGTGTCATCAAGGGCGCCCAGGCCATGCTGATCCGATGAGAGCACCCATGCGTTTATTCAGTGTCCTGCTGTTGTCCGCTGTCAGCCCCTTGCTGTTCGCCGCCGATTTGCCCGGCAGCCATGACTTGCCGATCGTGCCGCGCATGCCTGACGCGCAGATCGTCGACTATCGTCCGGCGGCCGAGATGGAGCGGATCTACCCCATGGGCTCGATCCGCAAGATCAGCGGCCAGCTGCGTTTCGATGGCCAGGTCGGCGCTCGTGGCACCACGACTTCGGTGACCTACGAGTTGCCGCCGGAGCATTCCTCGACCGCGGCCTTTACCGCCGCCCGCGAAGCCTTGCAGGGGCAGGGCGCCGAACTGTTGTTCTGGTGCCAGGCCCGCGATTGCGGGGAAAGCAGCCTGTGGGCCAACGAGGTGTTCGGCAACGCCAAGCTGTATGGCGCCGATGCCCAGCAGGCGTACCTGCTGTTGCGCCTGGCCGCACCCAACGACAATTCGCTGGTGGCCCTGTACAGCATTACCCGCGGCAACCGCCGGGCGTACCTGCATGTCGAGCAATTCGACGCCAGCACCCCCCTGGGCGAGTTGTTGCCGACCTCGGCCACCCTGTTGCGCCAGCTCAAGGACACCGGCGAGCTGGACCTGCCCAAGCTCGGCGGCGAGCCCCAGCCGACCTGGCTGACCTTGCTGTCGCGCGGGTTGAACCTCGATACCACCTTGCGGGTCAGTGTTTCCGGGCCGAATGCCGAAGCCTGGCGCCAGGCCCTGATCGGCCAGGGCGTGCGGGCGGCACGCATGGAAAGCGGCAGCAGCGAGGCCCCTGGCCTGCGTCTTGAGCTGCTGCGCTGAACCGCTGCATTGAACGGGCTTGGGCGAACGGGCATCCACCGTTCGCCTACGCTTGGTGAGTTGACCTTTCTCGAGATCCCAAATGCTCAATAATGATCGCCTGTTGGTGCAGATCCTGCTTCTGGTGCTGTTCGGCGCCAGTTTCTGGGTCATGGCGCCGTTCTGGTCCGCGTTGTTCTGGGGGGCGGTCCTGGCGTTTGCCAGCTGGCCGCTGATGCGCCTGCTGACCCGCTGGCTCAATGGACGCGAGGCCCTGGCCGCGGCCGTGCTGACCCTGGGCTGGATGCTGCTGGTGGCGGCGCCGCTGGTCTGGCTCGGCTTCAACCTGGCCGACCATGTGCGTGACGCCACCGCCTTTATCAAGGATGTGCAGGTCGATGGCCTGCCCGCAGCGCCGAGCTGGCTGGCCGGCGTGCCCTTCGTCGGTGAACGGCTTGTGGGGCTGTGGAACAGCATCGACCAGCAGGGCGCGGCGATGATGCTGGCGATCAAGCCCTATCTGGGGCAGGTCGGCAACTGGTTGCTGGCCCGCAGCGCGCAGATCGGTGGCGGGATCCTCGAGCTGACCCTGAGCATCGTCTTCGTATTTTTCTTCTATCGTGACGGGCCGCGCCTGGCGGCGTTCGTCCACGGGCTGCTGGAGCGCCTGATCGGCGACCGCGCCGGCTACTACATCGAGCTGGTGGCCGGTACGGTGCAGCGGGTGGTCAACGGTGTGATCGGCACCGCCGCGGCCCAGGCAGTCCTGGCCCTGATCGGGTTCCTGATCGCCGGCGTGCCGGGTGCGCTGGTGCTGGGGATCGTCACCTTCCTGCTCAGCCTGATTCCCATGGGCCCACCGTTGGTATGGATTCCGGCCACCGCCTGGCTGGCCTGGAAGGGCGAATATGGGATGGCGGTATTCCTCGGTATCTGGGGCACCTTCATCATCAGTGGCGTCGACAACGTGCTCAAGCCCTACCTGATCAGCCGCGGCGGCAACCTGCCGCTGGTGATCGTGCTGCTCGGGGTCTTCGGCGGGCTGATCGCGTTCGGCTTCATCGGCCTGTTCATCGGCCCGACCCTGCTGGCTGTGGCCTACAGCCTGTTGACCGACTGGAGCTCGAGCCAGGCGCGGGGCGAAGACAAGCGCCTGTAGCCGCTGCTCGGCAGCGGCTACAGCGGTACGGTGGTGGCTGATGATCAGGCGGCGACGTCAACGCCGCCGGGGGCAAGGTTCGTGGACGGGAGCCGGGTACCGCCCGGCACACGGGCGACTCAGACGCGGGGCAGGCGCACCACGGTGGTCAGGCCGCCACCGGGGGTTTCTTCCAGGTGCAGTTGCCCGCCCAGGCGTTCGGCGGCCTCGCGGGCGATGGTCATGCCCAGGCCGACGCCGCCGGAATTGCGGTTGCGCGAGCCTTCCAGCCGGTAGAAGGGTTCGAACACGGCTTCGCGCTGGTCTTCGGCGATGCCCGGGCCATGGTCGATGACCCGGATCAGCACCTGCTCGCGGCTGTCCTGCAGGCTGATGCGGGCATGCCCGGCATAGCGCAGGGCGTTGTCCAGCAGGTTGTTCAGGCAGGAACGCAACGCCATCGGCTGCACCTGCAGGGGCGCGCAATGGCCGTCGGTCTGCACGTCGGCGCCCTGGTCCTGGGCGTTTTCACAGAGCGATTCCACCAGCGCCTGCACATCCATCCACTGCAGGGCCTCGCTGGTGCGCTGTTCGTGCAGGTAGCTCAGGGTCGCGTCGAGCATGCTGATCATGTCGTCGAGGTCCTGGCGCATCTGGCCCTGCAGCTTGTTGTCTGCGATCTGTTCCAGGCGCAACTTGAGGCGCGACAGCGGCGTGCGCAGGTCGTGGGAGACCGCGCCGAGCATGCGCCCGCGTTGCTTGACCTGCTCCTGGATGCGCCGTTGCATCAGGTTGAAGGTGTGGGCCGCCTGCCGCGCTTCCCGTGGGCCGGACTCGTCCAGTGGCGGGCTGTCGAGGTCTTCGCTGAGGCGCTCGGCGGCATCGCTCAGGCGCTGGATCGGCCGGGTCAACAGCTTGGCGCCGTACCAGGCGGCGATGATCAGCGAGATGAACTGGAAGGTCAGCGGCACGATCGGGCCGCCGAACCAGGGACGTGGTGGCCGCGGCTCGAAACGCCCGCCGCCGGGCTGTGGCTGGCCGCTGAATTCGCTGGCCGGCGGGCGCGGAGGCGGGCCGTAGAGACGGAACCAGAAGAAGGCGAGCAGGTGGGCGAGCACGATCGCGATCAGCAGCACCCCGAACAGGCGGCCGAACAGCGTATCGAAGCGCCCACGCATCAGCCGATGTCTCGGGCGTCGAACAGGTAGCCTTCGCCGCGCACGGTCTTGATCAACTGCGGCGATTTCGGGTCGTCGCCAAGCTTCTGCCGCAGGCGCGAGACCAGCAGGTCGATACTGCGATCGAAGGCTTCGATGGAGCGGCCACGGGCGGCGTCCAGCAACTGTTCGCGGCTCAGGACCCGGCGCGGGCGTTCGATGAACACCCAGAGCAGGCGGAATTCGGCGTTGGACAGCGGTACGACAAGACCGTCGGCGGAGATCAGCTGGCGCAGCACGCTGTTCAGGCGCCAGTTGTCGAAGCGGATATTGGCCCGCTGCTCGGTGCGGTCGTCGCGAACCCGGCGCAGGATGGTCTGGATCCGCGCCACCAGTTCCCGGGGCTCGAAGGGCTTGGCCATGTAGTCGTCGGCCCCCAGTTCCAGGCCGATGATCCGGTCGGTGGGTTCGCAGCGGGCGGTGAGCATCAGGATCGGGATGTCCGACTCGGTGCGCAGCCAGCGGCACAGGGACAGGCCATCCTCGCCGGGCAGCATCAGGTCGAGCACCACCACGTCGAAGTGTTCCGCCTGCAAGGCCTGGCGCATCGCCGCGCCGTCGGTCACGCCGGTGGCGTGGATATTGAAGCGGGCCAGGTAGTCGATCAGCAGTTCGCGGATCGGTACATCGTCGTCGACGATCAGCGCCCGGGTGTTCCAGCGCTTGTCGTCACCCGTGCCAGGTGCTTTCTGATCGTCATTGAGGGGAGCTGGAATGTTGTGCATGCGTGCGATCGTCTGCCAGGTAGGCTGCCAACCACAAAGATGGGCGGCGAGGTGGTGGCTTCAGCATAGGCGTCCGGCCCTGGGGCTGGAAGTGCTGTTCGGGAGTGTTGCGGCTGGCGAGGGTAGCCGGGCGGGTTGTTGCCGGCGTGTCGGGAGTGTATCGGGCTCGACACAATTGTCGCCAGGGTCGGGCATTTGCACGGTTTTATCGATACGGGAGCTGCCGTTGGCGATGAATTACCGATCATCGGGTCCCGGAGCGTCGTCGCTTGCGCTACAATCCGCGCCGATTTCGACTTGCCTGAGAGCCCCTTCATGTCCGCTTGCCAGACTCCTATCATCGTCGCCCTGGACTTTCCCACCCGTGACGCCGCACTGAAACTGGCTGATCAGCTGGACCCCAAGCTGTGCCGGGTCAAAGTCGGCAAGGAACTGTTCACCAGTTGCGCTTCGGAAATCGTCGGCACCCTGCGCGACAAGGGTTTTGAAGTCTTCCTCGACCTGAAATTCCATGACATCCCCAACACCACCGCGATGGCCGTCAAGGCCGCCGCGGAGATGGGCGTATGGATGGTCAATGTGCACTGCTCCGGCGGCTTGCGCATGATGGCGGCCTGCCGCGAAGTGCTGGACCAGCGCAGCGGCCCGAAACCGCTGCTGATCGGCGTGACCGTGCTGACCAGCATGGAGCGTGAAGACCTGGCCGGCATCGGCCTGGATATCGAGCCGCAGGAGCAGGTGCTGCGTCTGGCCGCCCTGGCGGAAAAGGCCGGCATGGACGGCCTGGTCTGTTCGGCCCTGGAAGCCCAGGCGCTGAAGGCCGCGCACCCGTCGCTGCAACTGGTGACCCCGGGGATCCGTCCGGCAGGCAGCGCCCAGGACGACCAGCGGCGCATCCTCACCCCGCGCCAGGCGCTGGATGCCGGTTCCGACTATCTGGTGATCGGCCGTCCGATCAGTCAGGCGGCGGATCCGGCCAAGGCCCTGGCGGCCGTGGTGGCCGAGCTGGCCTGAATCCGGCAGCGGAGTGCTGGCTGTCGGCGATAGTGCAAGCGCGCTTCGCGCTATCGCGAGCAAGCTCGCTCCTACAGAGAGTGCATAGGCCCTTGTAGGAGCGAGCTTGCTCGCGAAACGATCGTACAGACAGCCTGATTCAAAGAGCCACGTTCAAACCTTCAGCACCAGCTTGCCGAAGTTCTCGCCGCTGAACAGCTTCATCAGCGTTTCCGGGAAGGTCTCCAGTCCCTCGACTATATCCTCCTTGCTCTTGAGCTGCCCCTTGGCCATCCAGCCGGCCATTTCCTGCCCGGCGGCGGCGAACTGGGCCGCATAGTCCATCACCACAAAACCTTCCATGCGCGCGCGATTGACCAGCAACGACAGGTAGTTGGCCGGGCCCTTGACCGCCTCCTTGTTGTACTGGCTGATGGCGCCGCAGATCACCACCCGGGCCTTGAAGTTCAGGCGACTGAGCACCGCATCGAGGATGTCGCCGCCGACGTTATCGAAATACACGTCGACGCCTTTCGGGCATTCGCGCTTGAGGCCGGCATGGACGTCTTCGCTCTTGTAGTCGATGGCCCCGTCGAAGCCCAGTTCGTCGATCAGGAACTTGCATTTGTCCTGGCCGCCGGCGATGCCGACCACCCGACAGCCTTTGATCTTGGCGATCTGCCCGGCAATGCTGCCCACCGCACCGGCCGCGCCCGACAGCACCACGGTTTCACCGGCTTTTGGCGCACCGACGTCCAGCAGGGCGAAATAGGCGGTCATGCCGGTCATGCCCAGGGCCGACAGATAGCGCGGCAGCGGCGCCAGTTTCGGATCGACCTTGTAGAAGCCGCGCGGCTCGCCGAGGAAATAGTCCTGCACGCCCAGGGCGCCATTGACGTAGTCGCCGACGGCGAAGCCGGGGTTGTTCGAGGCGATCACCTGGCCCACGCCCAGGGCGCGCATCACTTCACCGATGCCCACCGGCGGGATGTAGGACTTGCCTTCGTTCATCCAGCCGCGCATGGCCGGGTCGAGGGACAGGTACTCATTCTTCACCAGGATCTGCCCCGCCGCGGGTTCGCCGACGGGAACCTGCTGGTAGGTGAAGGTTTCGCGGGTCGCCGCGCCCACCGGGCGTTTGGCGAGCAGAAACTGGCGATTGGTCTGGGTGGTCATGGCAGGCACTCAAGGATCGATGGAACCCTAGTTGATAGACCTTCAGCCCTGGTGCCGCAAGGTTTGCCGCTGTAGCGAATAGGGGGCGATCCAGAGGCGTGATGGTGGTATGGCAGCCTTCATCACCATTGCGGATAAGTGGGCAACCGGCCCTCTGATAGTGCTGCCGCGTGCTCGTTGCCTGTGCCTAGACTGGGCGAATCCGATCCATGCATTCCATCGAGGGCATCACCATGAGCATGACGTTTTCCGGCCAGGTCGTTTTGGTCACCGGCGCAGCGGCGGGTATTGGCCGGGCCACGGCCCTGGCGTTCGCCACGCAGGGGCTGAAAGTAGTGGCGGCCGACCTCGACGTCGCCGGTGGCGAGGGCACGGTGCAATTGATTCGCGCCGCCGGTGGCGAAGCACTGTTCGTGCGCTGCAACGTTACCGACGAGGCGGATGTGCAGAACCTGATGGCGCAGGTGGTAAGCAGCTACGGCCGTCTCGACTATGCCTTCAACAATGCCGGGATCGAAATCGAGAAGGGCAAGCTGGCGGACGGCACCCTGGACGAGTTCGACGCGATCATGGGAGTCAACGTCAAGGGCGTCTGGCTGTGCATGAAGCACCAGTTGCCGCTGATGCTCGCCCAGGGCGGCGGGGCCATCGTCAATACCGCATCGGTGGCCGGCCTCGGCGCGGCGCCGAAGATGAGCATCTATGCCGCCTCCAAGCATGCGGTAATCGGCCTGACCAAGTCGGCGGCCATCGAGTATGCGAAGAAGAAAATCCGGGTTAACGCGGTGTGCCCGGCGGTGATCGACACCGATATGTTCCGCCGCGCCTACGAGGCCGATCCGAAGAAAGCCGAATTCGCCGCGGCCATGCACCCGGTTGGGCGGATCGGCAAGGTCGAGGAAATCGCCAGCGCGGTGCTGTATCTGTGCAGCGACGGCGCGGCCTTCACCACCGGCCATGCGCTGGCGGTAGACGGTGGCGCCACCGCCATCTGACGCTCGCCTGCCTTAGGGACGGCCCTGGTGACCAAGCGTTGCCAGGGTTGTACCGGATCGACCTCGACCATTCTGAAAACGACCTTAACGTAGCTTTTTGCCATTATTCCGACGCCAGAGACTTGTGCTCCAGTGCAGCCCGTTGCGAACCTGCAAAACTGGACAATGGCCCTGTTGCCATTGGGGACTGGAAGGGGACTGAGCGCAATGAATTCGGGCACGAACGGACGTTTTGCCAACCTCGGCATGGCGAAAAAACTGGGTGTCGGCTTCACCCTGGTGCTGCTGCTGACGGCGCTGGTGGCCGCCATCGGCGTCTGGTCCCTGCAGACCATCAGCCAGCGCTTCGAGGGCCTCAAGCAGATGTCGTCACTCAACAGCGGCTTGCTCAAGGTCCGCCTGCTCGAGCAGAACTATGCCTTGCACGGTGACGCCAAAACCGCGGACGCCTTGCACGAGGGCGTCGGCGCCTTGCTGGCCCTGGCGGCGCAGCTCAAGGAGCGTTCGGCGGCGAATGTGCCGGTGATGACCGATGTCGAGCAGGCGCTGGGGGCTTACCGCAAGGCCTTCGACGAGTTCGTCGAGCTGACCCAGGCCAAGGACCTGGCGCTGGAAATGGCCAGTTGGTCAGTGTCCAGCGTGGCCAACAACCTCGACGTGCTGCAGGCCGGCCTGGCCGACGACGGTACCTATAGCCTCAAGGAGTCCGCCGGCAAGGAGGGCAGCGAGTTCGTCGAGCAGGCCAATCAGGTCAGCCAGGTTTCGCGCTTGATGCTGCAAGCCATGAACGAAGCCCGGGTGCGCCTGGACCAGAGCCGCAAGGGCGAGGAAGAGGTCGAGCAGGGCAAGATCGAACAGGCCGACCAGGCCCTGGCCCAGGCCGAGCAGCTCAAGACCCTGGTCAAGGACGCCGGTTATCAGACGGTGCTCAACGAAGTGGTCGGGCATATCGGTGGTTTCAGCGAGAAGCTCGCCGAATACACCGGCTTGCTGGCGCAGGAGAAAAAGGTCTATCAGCAACTGCACGAGCGCGCCGCGCAGGTGATGGAGCGGGTCGACCAGGCGTACGGTGCGCAGGATCAGTCGATGCAGGCGGAGCTGAAAAAGAACTCGCTGTTGATCGTCGCGTCTTCGGCCCTGGCGTTGTTGGTGGGCGTGTTGGCGGCCTGGATCATTACCCGTTTGATCGTCACCCCGCTGCGCAGCGTGATGCGCGTGGCGCAGCAGATCGCCGCCGGTGACCTGAGCGCGACGGTGGAGGTGACGCGCCGGGACGAAATTGGCCAGTTGATGCTGGCGATGCAACAGATGGGCAGCGGCCTGAGCGGTATTGTCAGCGGCCTGCAGGCAGGCATCGAACAGTTGGCCAGCTCGGCCCAGTCGCTGTCGGCGGTGACCGAACAGACCAATCTGGAAGTCAGCAGCCAGAAGGAAGAAACCGAGCAGGTGGCGACGGCGATGAACCAGATGACCGCCACCGTGCACGACGTCGCGCGCAACGCCGAAGAAGCCGCGCAGGCGGCGCAGACCGCCGACGACAAGGTGGAAAGTGGCCAGCAGGTGGTGCGCCAGAGTATGCAGCGCATCGAACAGCTGGCGGATTCGGCCACCAGCGCCAGCTCCAGCATTGAAAGCCTCAGCGCCGAGATCCAGAACATCGGCACCGTGCTCAGCGTGATCAAGAGTGTCGCCGAGCAGACCAACCTGTTGGCGCTGAACGCGGCCATCGAAGCGGCGCGTGCCGGCGAGCAGGGCAGGGGCTTCGCGGTGGTCGCCGACGAAGTGCGGGCCCTGGCCAAGCGCACTCAGCAATCCACCGAGGAGATCGAACGCTTGGTCAGTGCCCTGCGTTCGGCGGCGCAGTCCTCGGTGCAGCAGATCCAGAGCAGCGGCGAACTGGTCAAGCTGGCGGTCAGCGATGCGCTGCAGACCGAAAGCGCGCTGGGCAGCATCGCCACGGCGGTGTCGCTGATTCAGCAGATGAACCAGCAGATCGCCGCGGCCGCCGAGCAACAAAGCTCGGTCGCCGAAGAGATCAACCGCAGCGTCACCAGTATTCGCGCCAGCGCCGATCAGTCGTCACTGGCCATGCAGGGCAATGCGGCGTCGAGCATCGAGCTGGCGCAGTTGGGGGCGGAGTTGAAGGGGATGGTCGGGCATTTCCGGTTGTAATGCCGCAGGTGCTTGCTACAGGCTGCGCCGCCAGGGGCGCAGCCTTTAGGCCGTGCCGCGCGTATTGCTCGCGCGGCTGTTGCCGGTCAGTCGTAAATGGCTTTCTTCTTCCAGTCGGCGTCGGCTTCGACGACCTTCAGGCCTTCGGTCAATTGGTTGACCTCGCCTTCGACCGGCTGGGTGTTGGTCAGCACCATCGCGTTGGAGCGGGCCAGGAGTTTTTCCAGGTACTCCAGTTGTTCCCGATAGACCGCCGGGTCCGGCTGCTTGCGCAGGTATTGCACACCGCGCTCGAACGCCAGGCGCGCCTGGCCGGGTTGTTCCTGCTGCAGGGCGTACTGGCCGAGGTTGTTGAAGAACTCAATGTGCAGCAGCACCAGGATGTGGCGGATTTCCCGGATCCAGTGCTTGGCTTCGTTGGTCGGCAGGAAGCCGTCCTGGGCGGCGCGAGTCACCTGGCCATGCAGGGCTTCCAGAAGAAAGCGCACGTCCTTGGCCTTGGCTTCGGTCTGGATCGGGCAGGGCGGGTTGTTGACCGGAATCGATTCGCCCTGGCCGACCAGCGCGTTCAACTCGGCGATACGCGCCTTGAGCGCGGCATCGGATTTGTTCAGGTTCAACAGACGCTGAACAACGTTGAGCTCCAGGCGGGTCATCAGCAACTTGAGCCCTGGCGACATGAACTGGCCGGGGAAGGTCTCGGTGATTTCGCCGCAGCGGCGCAGGCGGTCATTGAGTTCGACCTTGGTACGGGCCTTTTCCAGTTTATTGTTTTCCACCACATGGTTCATGTAGCCAATGGCGATCAATATTACGATCCCGGCTACTACTAGCAGGGTGATCATGAGTGGTGTCACCGTGTAAGACCTCTTTCTGGGGTTCGCGTACGAGTGGCGAGTGTAGTGACTTAGCCTTGGGGCGCCTAGCGCAGGTCGACGAGCAGAAACAGGCCGATTCTCTGCTTATATAGGAAATGTCTGGCTGGTTTCATATTGCCATTACCTAAGGATGTGGACTATAGCGTCTTGTCGAGTGTCAGAATATAGGCGTCAAGGCACAGGCTGCACAAATGCCCGAAAGGGCTCGCAAACCACCCCGAAGTCATTGATTTAAATAAATTTATATCAGGGGGTTGACGACCCTCCAATCCATCCATAGAATGCGCGCCACTTGCAGCGTAAAGCACACAGCGAAACGCGGCAGGGAGTGAATGTTGTAGTGTGTCCCCTTCGTCTAGTGGCCTAGGACACCGCCCTTTCACGGCGGTAACAGGGGTTCGAGTCCCCTAGGGGACGCCAATGCGGGAATAGCTCAGTTGGTAGAGCACGACCTTGCCAAGGTCGGGGTCGCGAGTTCGAGTCTCGTTTCCCGCTCCAGTTTTAAACGGCACTGCTTTCGGGCGGGGCTGAGTGAAACCAGAACCAAGTCTTCGGAGGCGGATCTGGACACCGAAACACACACCATGTGTTCCGGGTAGCGTGTCCCCTTCGTCTAGTGGCCTAGGACACCGCCCTTTCACGGCGGTAACAGGGGTTCGAGTCCCCTAGGGGACGCCATTTGCGGGAATAGCTCAGTTGGTAGAGCACGACCTTGCCAAGGTCGGGGTCGCGAGTTCGAGTCTCGTTTCCCGCTCCAAACATAGAGCTACAGATTATCAAAGGTCTGTAGCTCATCGAAAAAGGGTCCCATTCGGGACCCTTTTTTCGTTTCCGTCGGCAGTGGCCGCGTTTCGGTCCGTTGCTCCTCTGTAGTGCGGGATGACGCTGCTTTCCCCTTGTCCTGTACGCTGGTGCAGATCCTGTTCGGCGCCTGCATGCTCCTGACCGTGCGCTCAGTCTTTGTGAGTAGGCGTTTGGCACAGGGTTTGCGAAGGTCTGGGCCTGATTGACCATCGACAGAGTGGTGCACCTTTAAATGAGTATCTCCGTGGCGACAACTAAGGGTAATTGGCGGGCGGTCATCGCACTGACGTTGGCGGCCTTTGTGTTCAACACCACGGAGTTCGTCCCCGTCGGGCTATTGAGTTCGATCGGCAGCAGCTTCGACCTGTCGACGGCCCGGGTCGGTCTGATGCTCACTCTCTATGCCTGGATAGTGTCCCTGACTTCGCTGCCGGTCATGTTGCTGACGCGCAACGTCGAGCGACGCAAGCTGTTGCTCGTGCTGTTCGGGATGTTTATCGCCAGTCACATCCTGTCGGGGCTGGCCACGAGTTTCGGCATGCTGTTGCTGAGCCGGGTCGGTGTGGCCTTGTCCCATGCGCTGTTCTGGTCCATTACCGCGTCCCTGGCGGTGCGTCTGGCGCCACCGGGAAAACAGGTCCAGGCCCTGGGCTTGCTGGCCACCGGTACTTCCTTGGCGATGGTGCTGGGTATTCCCCTCGGCAGGTTGCTGGGCGAGGCCATGGGCTGGCGGACCACCTTTATCGTGATTGCTGGCCTGGCTACCGCGCTGGTGTTCTGGCTGGCCAGGAGCCTGCCGTTGTTGCCCAGTCAGAACTCGGGGTCTCTCAGAAGCCTGCCGGTGCTGTTCAAGCGGCCTGCGCTGATGGCGCTCTATGTGCTGACGGCCCTGGTGGTCACCGCGCAGTTCACGGCTTATAGCTACATCGAGCCTTTCATCAAGGTGGTGGCCGGCTTGAGTGGCGATGTGGTGACCCTCATCCTGCTGCTGTTCGGTGGCGCCGGTATCTTCGGCTCGCTGTTGTTCAGCAGGTTTCACCGCTACAGCCCGCAGCGCTTTCTGCTGGTGACGGTGGCGTTGCTCATTCTGTGCCTGGCATTGCTGTTGCCGTTGAGCGGTGAAGTCTCGTATCTGGGCGGGCTCAGCCTGATCTGGGGGATGGCGATCATGGGCTTCGGGCTGGCACTGCAGTCCAGGGTCCTGGTGCTCGCTCCGGACGCTACCGATGTGGCAATGGCGCTGTTTTCGGGGATCTACAATATCGGCATCGGTGGCGGCGCGCTGCTTGGCAGCTGGGTAGGGGGCCGGCTCGGGTTCGCCTATATCGGCTTGGCCGGCGGCTTGCTGGCGACCTTGGCGTTGCTGCTCTACTGCGCATCCATCTACCGCCTGACCCGGCCCAGCGTTCCGGGCGCCGACGGGGCTGAGGTCGCGACAGAGAAGTAGAGCGCTGGAGCAGGTCGCCGAGAGGCGTCAGGAAAAAAGAGGGGGCAATGATTCGGCTGAATCATTGCCCCCTCTTTTCAATCGGACAACAAGCCCTGCCTCCCTATGACGGGGGGCAGAGCTTCAGCTCTCAGAACTGCAGGCCAACCTGCGGCACCTTGGTCGCTTCACCAAAGACGCTGTTGCTGGATTGCTGGTCCGAATTGAAGTTGATGCCGACCAGGCCACCGTAGAACTGTCCGGAGGCGTGGGAACCATCGATCTTGCCGCCTGCCGATGACAGGCGCAGCGTACCGAAGTTCATCCCCGCCAGCCCGCCCAGACGCGCGCCGTAACCGCCGCTGACGTTACTGGTGGTTTTGGAGTTGCTGATCTCCCCTTCATTCATCCCGGCCAAGCCACCCACACTGCTATAGCGACCGCCGTTGACCGAACCTTTGGCGGAGGAGTTGGCGACCTTGCCCTGCTGTCTGCCAACCAGGCCGCCGACCTGGCTATCGTCACCGCCGTTCACCGTGGCGGATGCCGAGGCGTTGGTGATGTCGCTGTCTTGGTTGTAACCGACCAGGCCACCAACCTGGCTATTGTTGCCGCTGCTCACCGTGCCGGATGCGGAGGCGTTGATGATACGGCCATCCTGGCTGTGGCCCACCAGGCCGCCGACCTGGCTATTGTCGCCGGCGGTCACCAGGACGGCTGCCGAGGCGTTGGTGATATCGGTATTTTTGCTGTAGCCGACCAGGCCACCGCTCTGGCTAGCGTTGCCGGCGGTCACTGTGGCAGATACTGATGAGTTGGTGATACTGCTAGCCAGGCTATAGCCCACGAGGCCACCGATAAGGGCGTCATTGCCGCCGGTAACGGACAGGGAGGTGGAGGACGCGTTGGCGATGGAGGACTTTTCGTTGTAGCCGATCAGCCCGCCGATATTGGCCTTGCTATCGCCTTTCACCGTGCCGGCCACCGTTACATTATCGATACGGCTGTTCTGGTTGTAGCCAATCAGGCCACCCACATTGCTACCGTACAGACCGGACACATTGCCTTTGGCCGAGCTGTTGCTGATCGAGCCATTCTGGTTCGTGCCGATCAGGCCGCCGACATTGGCATTCCTGCCGCCTTTCACCGCGCCGGAGAACAACGCGTTATCGACGCGGCCGCCCTGGTTATGGCCAATCAGGCCGCCCACATTTCTGCTGTACAGGTCGGACACGTTGTTGCTGGCAGAGCTGTTGGCAATCGAACCACCCTGATTCTTGCCTACCAGGCCGCCGATCGCTTCCGTGCCATTGCCGGTTACGTCGCCGCTGGCGTGAGAGTTGGCCAGCGAACCCTGGTTGGAGCCGACCAGGCCACCGATGTTCAGGTTGGCGCCGGCGAGGTCGATCGTGCCGGTGCTGGAGGCATTGGCGATGACTCCGCGGTTCGAACCCACCAGTCCACCCGCGCCTCTGGAGCCAGAATTCATCTGCCCCCTGAGGGCGATATTGGCATGGCTATTGGTGATTTTTGCCACGCCACCTGTGCTGGAGACGTTTTCGCCCACCAGGCCACCCATTGCAAAGGTGTACTGGTTGCCGATCACCAGGCCGCTGGCCGAGGAGTTGGCGATGTCGCCGTTCAGGTTGAGCGCGACCAGGCCACCCAGCGAGTTCAGATGAGAGGCTCCGGTCACCCGTACGTCCTTGGCCTTGACGTTGCGGATGCTACCCATGTTCACCGCGGCCAGGGTGCCGACCTGGGTGTTGTAGTAGGTGGAATAAGCACCACTGGCTGAAATGCGTTCGAGGTTCAGGTTGCTGATCTGTCCCAGATTGGTACCGAACAGCCCGACAAAGGCGGTGCTGCTATAGAGCGACAGGTCGCTGATGGTATTGCCCAGGCCATCGAGCTTGCCGGTGAAGGAGCGACCTTCGCCAAGCGTCCTGAAGCTGCCTTGGCCGGTGATCCGGTTACCCAGTACATAGCGGCCATTCATGTTGTTTTCGATATCGCGCAACTGCTTCAGGTTCTGCACCACCTGGTAGGACTCGCCGTTGGCGCTGAAGCGGGCATCCGCACCGGAGAGGGTGACGCTCTTGTCATCCTTGAGGCTGTGGCCGTTTTTGGAGTTCAGCTCCAGGCTCGCTCCCGTTCCGGTCAGCGCGACATCGTCATTCAGGCGAATGCCTCCCTGCGCGGCATTCAGGGCCAGGGCCGCGCCGTTGCCGGTGGCGCTCAATGCCGCGTTCACCTGGATGTCGCCGCGCTCGGCGGTCAGGCCGAGCTTGTTGCCGCTGTTCCAGGACAGCGCCTTGTTGACCGACAGATTGCCCTTGCTGTTCAGTTCGACATTGGTCCGGGCCAGGTTCTGGGCCAGGGTATCGGCGTGCAGGGTAGGACCGGTATTGCCGCCACGCATGCCGTTCTCTGCCTTGGAAACACTCACCTCGTCCGTGCTGATCTTCCAGGTGCCGGTGGTGCCCTGGTCGGCGTGCGTATCCACTTGCGCAGCCAGTTGGACCTCGACCCGGGCGCCGCGGTTTTCCACCACGCCACCGTTGCCCTGGCCGCCCAGGGCGCTGGCGTCCTGGCGTCCGGCCACCTGGACGATGCCGTTGTCGCCACCGTCCAGGACAATCTTGCCGGCCTTGTTCTGCAAGGTCTTGGCCTCGATCACGCCCTGGTTGCTCACCACGTTTTTCAGCAGGCTGCTGGCGCTGCTGGCGGTCATCAACACCTGGCCGCCGTCGGCCTTGAGCAGGCCACCGTTCTGCACCAGGGCATCCACCGCGGCACCGTTCACCTGCAGGTTGAGCAGGCCGTTGCCGTCGAAGTTGACGCTGAAGTCCTTGCCCGCGCCCAGTGCGACACTGCCCATCTGCGCCTGGATTACCCCGCTGTTGCTGACCTGGGCACCTAGCAACGCGACGCTGCCGCCCTCGTTGGCGGTGATCTGGCCGGCGTTGCTCACGGCAGAGCTGGAGTTCCCGGTAAAGCGGTAAGTGCCGTCGAGGAAATCCTTGTCACTGATGTTCTGGGTGGAGGCCACCAGGCCGCCGACGTTGACCTGGGCGGACTTGCCGAAGACCACGCCATTGGGGTTGATCAGGAACACTTTGCCGTTGGCATTGATACGGCCCTGGATATCGCTGCCATTGGTGCCGAGTACCCGGTTGAGGGCGATCGATTGGCTACCGGGCTGGTGGAAGCTGACGCTTTCGTCGCCAGCGACGCTGAACTCGTTCCAGTTGGTGATCAGTTTGTTGCTTTGTTGGTCGATGGTCATGTGTTTGCCGTCGACCGTGGTATGGAGGCCGGCGTCGCCCGCGACTATCGCCGCTCCGTTCGGCAAGGCAAAGGCCGGAGCCTGGGCCAGCAGGCCCAGCAGCGAGAAGCCGGCGGCGATCACGACCTTGAGGCGACTGGATTTGCCTCGGCGCCGGGTTCCTTCGCTGGCGACGTTCCAGCAACCAGTGGCCTGGTTCCAGATCAGTGCATAGCTTTTGTTCATGGTGCGTCCTCTATATGAATACTCTGCTGATCCCCCCAGCAGAACGGGTACAACGGATGCGGGGCAGGCGCCAAGGCGATCACGCAAAGCCGGGGCGCCATTTCCTCCATGCGGGAGGGAAGTTGTTTGTCTCAAGCCGCGCTTGATTTCATGGGCTTCCAAGCAAGGGAGCCCCATGATTTTTTTTGTCAGATGAGACCTGCCACATAACGTCTAAAAAGTGGCTATTCGACTGTTTCGAATGACTATCTGATTTTGCGGGAGAGTTGATTTCGAGCCTGTACGCGCCAGCGTTGAGGGCTGGAGTTATTTGCATGTAAATGCCTGGTTGCTCAGAGGGGTCTATTAATTAACAAAAGGAAATAAAATAAAAAACCAGAACTTTCTTAACTGGTGTACGGCACTTTCCTAGTTGAAGTAAGACAGCAAGCTATTGCGCTCGTCATATTGAAGTCCTTACAGCCTGATGCCCGATGGCGTGGCAGAATCAGAAGCGCGATTCCTTGGGGAGACCGCCGCTTTCTCCGCTTTGGGAGGTATCTAAAAATCAGCGGGCCAAGGCTTTAAGCCTGCCTGGCAGGCCTTCTCGATCGTCGAGCCTGGGCAGTTCGGGTTGCGGTGCTTTTGTTCTGTGAGAGGGGTTTCTAAGTTAAAACCAGGATGTAAGCCGACAGGGTTGATACTTCATTCATGTCGGAAAATATCAGATCCATGACGGCATGAAATTTTGAATGTCAGGGCTAATAGAAATACCTTCGATCTGGAGCTTATGGATCGAAAACACTTGTTTTTAGAAAACACTGATGCGCAGACAGGTATCCAGCAATATGGGCTCTGAGGATGATTGCTTATTCTGTTCGCTCTTTTCGGCTTTCGCATAGTGAGTGAGCATTTTGTTCCCTTTAGGAATCGTCCTACTGATTACGACGCCTATCTAATGTAGTTTTCCTGCCTCCTGACTTTCTCGAACGTCACGAATACCCACACGGTTTGCCTCGTCGAGTCCATCGATGTTTTTGCATGACACGCAACAACGGGGTTCTGTTCTTCGACGCATACCGAGGTAGAGAATTTACCGTGAAGACTCCAGTCATCGCCGGATTGATTCTGGCCAGCTTCGCCCTGTTTTTGCCTGCTTGTTCCCAGGCTGGCATCAACCTGGAAAACACCCGTGTGGTGCTTGCGGCGCCGAGCAAGGAAGCGTCCCTGGTGATCAAGAACAGCGCGACCGAGGACTTGATGTTCCAGGCCTGGGTCGAGTCGGCCGACAAGAGCGAGGATGTGCCTTTCGCCATCACCCCGGTGCTCAAGCGCCTGGCTGGCGAACAGCAGCAGGTGTTGCGCATCCTCTACAGCGGCAAGGGCCTGCCGACCGACAAGGAGTCGGTGTACTGGCTGAACGTACGGGAGGTTCCGCAAAAGTCCCGGGAGGAAAATACCCTGCAAATCGCCGTGCAGCAGCGCCTCAAACTGTTCTACCGGCCGGCCGGGCTACCGGGAAAGGTCGCGGAGGCCCCCCAGCAACTGAAGTGGCGCCTGCTTGCCAAAGACGGCAAACCCTATCTGGAGGTGACCAACCCGTCGGCTTTCCACCTGTCTTTTGCCGCGATCACGTTGCGGATGGGAAACAAGAGTTTTACCGCGCCGATCGATATGGTCGCGCCGGCCGCGACTTCCCGGGTCGAGATGGCGGACCTGCCGAACGGCGTCCAGGCCCACGACCTCAAGGTTGAATTCGAAGTCATTGGCGATTACGGCGGAATCCTCAAATACGACGGTGTTATCTCTAGCTGAGGCTTGGCGTCTTTTATTAGTGGCGACGAGAACTTTCTCGCTAACTTTCTTTGCTCATCATCGATTTGTACCCAGGTACTTAATGGGGCGCGGGAAGGAACTTTACATATGGGAAAACTGATCTTTATCTTGATGTTTTTATCCAGCCTATTTGCTCGGAATGCGCTTGCGGCGAATTGCTCATTGCCCAATGGTTCTCCGCTGATAAAGGACATCATTCTCCCTGCTCAAACCCTGATCAAGGCTGCCTCCATTGGACAGGGGATTGCTAGACATCGGGTAACGAACCTCTGGAGTGGTGGGGGAATGGTTATATGCAGCGGCTTAGAGACCATTTCTATTACGGTGGATACTGCACTGACCCCATCGGCCACTTCCGAAGGTGTATGAGACGGGCATCAAAGGTGTTGGGGTCAAATTCTGTTTGGCGCTGTCGGAAGTTAATAACGACACTTGGTGTGTCCCATATTCTTGGACGCCCGATTGGGGGAGTCCAATTCTTCCCAAGTTTATGGATGTTGTATTTGTTCGCACCGGTCGCGGCGTGGCATCAGGAAATGCGCCGATGAAATTCGGCATAACCTGGGCAAGGGGGAATGTATCCGTTCAGATCCGATCACAAGGCACTACCGAACTGGTCAACGATGTGTTTTTCGCCGGATGCGAATCGGTAGGGGCGGCGGTCAATGTACCGATGGGTAAACAGACCATCGAAAATATTGCCAAGGGTAGCGTCAGAGAGGTGCCGTTCAACTTCGATGTCCGTTGTGATGGTTTGAAACCTAATACAAAGGTTCCGGTAAAAGTCTACTTCGAAGGTAGCTCCCAGGCCGATGGCATGCTCAAGCTTTCCAAGCTGGGCCAGGCGGGTGTCGCGCCGGGGGGGCATTTCCCTGGTCAATAACAAGGGCGTCAAGTTGCCGTTCGATATTGCCAGGTCCGTCGCCCTCGATTGGAATAGAGAGGTGGCGGGGGGCTCTATTTACCGGTTCTCCGGCAGCGCCAAATACGTTCCGACAGGTGGCGAGATAAAACCGGGCAAGGGCGATGCGACCATGAGCTTCGTTCTCAACTACAACTGATCGTCATCGGTGGCGGGCACATATTCTTCTGCTCGACGACCTGTTGCCTGCCCCGATCGGATGGCTATCGCGAGCCAGTTGCTGTCCAGCCTTCCCGAGTCCATCAGAGCACAAGGGCGCGCATAGTCGAGAAAGGCTTTCGCCGCTCGATGTCACAACCGCCGGCGCCCGGCTAGAATACCGACGGATCACTCTTGATCCATCCCCCATTGCCACAGATCAAAGCGGCACTCTCCATAAGAGGGTGACGCTGTTGCTCGTGGGACAACGGCCCATTTGCGCAGGTTGCCGGGGTTCGATTCACAGGAAGGTATTCCATGATTCCAGCGTGTTGTCGGATGGTCGCTCTCTGCCTGTTACTTGTTCTGTCACCCGCCCTGGTCGCACAGGAGCCCGATATTTCCCTCGTCTCAAGGGTGGCAGTGACCAGCCGGCCATGGCTGAGTGAAGTAGACCGGCAGTGGCTGGCAAGCAGAGGCCCACTCACGATCGGAGTGGCATTGCCCGACTATCCGCCGCTGGGCATGCTTGACGTCAATCGTTTCCAGGGCATCACCGCGGATTACCTCGCCCTGTTGTTCGAGATCCCCCCCAAGGTCCGTCAATTCCCTTCCAGGCAGGCGGCGCTGGACGCGCTGCACAATGGTGAGATTGACCTGGTCGGCGGTGGCTCCGCGATGGATGCCGAGAATAACGGTCTGCTACTGACCCAGGCCTATGAACCGAACCAACCGGTGCTGGTGACAGCCGAACGCCATCCTTACGACCCACAGGCACCCGGCACCCGGCTGGGGGTGTTTGCCGGCTACCGTGTCGAGGAAAAGGTCTCCGCGGTTTATCCGTACAGCCAGATCCTGCCATTCGCCTCGCCGCTGCGCGCGCTCGAGGCGTTGAGCCTGGGAGAGGTCGATGGGGTGATCGATGATGCGGTATCGGCCCACTATCTGATCAACATCAACTACCTGCTGGACCTGCACATCGAAAACTTCGCGCCGGTGGAAAGCCGTGGTTTCGGCTTCCTGGTGCGCGCCTCCGATACTCGCCTGCATGCCGTGATCGAACGAGCCCTTCCGACCATTCGCTCACGGCATAGCGAAAGTATTCTGCGCAATTGGAGTGCGGGGAGCAGCCTGCGCCTGACTCAGCAGCGCGTGACGCTGACGCCCGCCGAGAACCGTTGGCTGACCGCCCATCCGGAAATCCCGGTGACTGTCCATGACTCTCTCGGCGCCCTGGGACAATTGGACAACAGTGGGCAGGTGCGGGGTATCGGCCCCGACTATCTCAAGTTGCTCAGCCAGCGCAGCGGCCTGACGTTCCGCCCTGTCCGCGCGCAGAACTATGCCGAGATGAACGCGCAGATAACCGAGGGCAAGACCCTGATGACCTCGGTTACGTCTGCCGACACCGACACCGAGGCCTATATGGATATCCTTCTTCCTTATCTGAGGAGCTCGGTGGTACTGATGGCCGGACCCAAGGCAGCCCGTACCCAGGGCAGTCCTTTTCATAGCCTGAATGACCTGCAAGGCAAGCGCCTGGCCAGCGTGCCGGGTTATTTCGTCAATCAGATCATCCAGCAGAACTATCCGGATATCCGCTTACAGATCTATCCCAACTTTCTGGAGGCCATGCGCAGTGTCGACGACGGGCGTAGCGACGCGTTCATCGGCAGTGACTACACCGGTCGTTTCCTGTCCGCCCAGCGTTTCAACAACCGCTTGCGCGTAATCGGCATTCTCGACGAGTTCTCCCGACCGGTCAGCCTTGGGGTGCTGAAGGGGCAGGAAGAACTGCGCAGCATCCTGGAGAAGGCCCAGGTGGCGATCACCCCAGAGGAAGTGGCGGACATCGTGGAGCAGTGGGAGCCGCGTATTTCTACCTTGGGCAGCCATTTCTGGCGGGATCATCGCAGCAATATCCTCCGGCTTGGCGGTGTCTTCGGCTTGCTGGTCCTGTTGTCGCTGATCTGGGGTTTCTACCTGACCCGGCAGGTGCGCAAGACCCGCCAGGCCGAAGGTGAGCTGGCGCTGGCGCGACAGAAGGCCGAAGCGGCCAACGAGGCCAAGAGCATCTTTTTGTCCACCATGAGCCATGAGATCCGTACCCCGCTGAACGCCATTATCGGCCTGCAGGAAGTGGTGCAGCAGAAGGCCGAACGGGGCGAACTGGACCTGACGTCGCTGGCCGTCGCGCAGGAGGCGGCACAGGGGCTGCTGCTGTTGCTCGGCAATGTGCTCGACCTGAACCGGATCGAGTCCGGGATGATCGACTCGGCGCCCGAGGCGGTGCAGCTCAAGGCCCAGATCGAAGCGATCGCGCCCCTGGTGGTCGGCATGGCGCGACAGAAGCAGCTGGCGTTCGAGATGCGCTTCACCGGCGACATGGAACAATGGGTGCTGATCGACCCGCTGCATTTGAAACAGGTGCTGTTCAACCTGCTGAGCAATGCCATCAAGTTCACCGAGAGGGGCCGGGTGACGCTGCATGCCTCGGGCAGCCGGGAGGCAGAACATCTGCACCTGTTGCTGGAGGTCATCGACAGCGGTATCGGCATCTCGGAGCAGGACCAGGCCAGATTGTTCCAGCCATTCTCCCAGGTCAGTTCGGCTCAGGCCGGGCAAACCTTTGGCAGTGGGCTGGGGCTGAACATCACCCGGCGGCTGGTCGAACTCATGGGCGGCACTATCGTCCTGAGCAGCGAACCGGATATAGGCTCCTGCTTCAGCGTGACCCTGCAACTGCCTCTGGCCGAGGCGCCTGCCGAAGCCGCGGCAGAAGTACCGCAGACGAGCACGGAGCCGCTTTCGCTGAATATCCTCGTTGCTGAGGACAATGCGTTCAGCCGGCTGACGCTGGAAGAGCAATTGCTGGTTCTGGGGCATCGCGTGACGCTGGTCGAGGATGGGCAGGCGGCGTGGGAAGCCTGGCTGGCCGCCGAGTACGATGTGTTGATCACCGACAGCCAGATGCCACGCCTGGGCGGCTATGACTTGACCGTGCGCATCCGCCAGATGGAGCGCGAGAAGGGGCGCCGGCGCTGCTGGATCCTGGGGGCGACCGCCAGTGCCGAGGACGCGGAAATCCAGCGCTGCCTGGCCGCCGGGATGGATGAGGTGGTGTTCAAGCCCCTGACCCAGCAGGTGCTGAGGCAGGCCCTGGAGAATACTCTACGAGCCCCTGCGCGGGCTTGAGCACGACGAACCGGTCACCAGGACAGATCCCATCCCGGATAATCGCGGTGCTGACTGAGCGGGCCGGACGCACTCAGCGCCGGCTTTCCCAACATCGCGCTGGCCTGTATGGCCCCCGCCTGAGTATCTCCCCGCTTCAAGTTGATATGCCGTTGCGCCGTTCACCCAGGGCGGCCATGGCAAGATAAATCCTAGAGAAATTTAAGATTCGGCTGATTTACGTCTGACCTGGGCTCCACTCACTCTTTAGCGCATTCGAGCCGCGTTCCGCCCACCACCCTGCCTACAGTCCCCAACCACGCGTGGCATTCCTCTCACAGAGAGCAGCCGTGGACAGCGAAGCCGCTCCCCTGAAACCTTCCTGCTCGATGACGGACACGTCCGCACCAACCGCAGGCCGCTGACCAAGCCTTTTAAACATTCCTTCCATCGGAGATGACCATGACCATTCTCTATCGCGACATGAATCAAGCCCAGCTCGACGCGGCGTATAACAACACCGAGGCAGTGCCGGATTTCCCCGGTATCTACGCAGACTTGCAGGCGCGTAGCGCCAGTTTCTACGCCTCTGTGGCCGGCCGGCTCGATCTGCCTTACGGCACCGGCTCCAGGCAGCGTTATGACTGGTTGCCCTGTGGCAAAGCCGACGCCCCGACGTTCATCTTCATTCATGGCGGGTATTGGCAGAATTGCAGCAAGGAAGATTTCGCCTTCATCGCCGCCGGTCCCCTGGCTGCGGGGTTCAACGTCGTCCTGGCCGAATATACGCTCGCGCCGCAAGCCTCGATGACACAGATCGTCAGCGAAATTGGCAGCCTGCTCGAGCATCTCCACGCCGACGTTGATCACCTGGGTATTGCGGGGCACAAGGTGGTCCTGAGCGGGCACTCGGCAGGAGGCCACCTGGCGATCCAGTTCCGTTCGCACCCATGGGTGACCGATGTCCTGGCGATCAGCGCGCTGGTCGACCTGGAACCCATAAGCCTGTCGTGGCTCAACCAGAAACTGAGTCTCTCGGACGCGGAGATCAATGCCTATAGCCCGCTGCACCATATCGGCAAGGGCGCCCATACATGGGTGGCGGTAGGTGCCGACGAACTGTCGGAACTGGTCCGCCAGTCTGATGAATACGCCAAGCAAGCGTTGGCCCGAGGAGAGTCTGTGCAGCTGATTCACGTGCCGGGCTGCACGCACTTTTCAGTCCTGGACGAAATGGCAAAACCGCAGGGAGTCTTGCTTCAGGCCTTGTCATCCGCCAGCTGATCGTGGATCTGAACTGAGCAAGCCTGTGTCGAGCCGTCAGTTGCTGGCGGCTCGCTTGAGCAGAGCGTTGGGATGCGGCTTACATCGACAGGATCAGGCGTCCGGCGAACAGAATCAGGATCACTCCCATGGTTCGCTCGAACCAGTGGCCCATGCGCATGAACAGCAAGCGTACCCGCGGGCTGGAAAAGAACAGCGCGACGATCACGAACCACAGCGCGTTCACACAACACATCCATACACCGTAGAGCGCCTGCACCTTGAGGGGCGTGGTGGCGCTGATCACCGTGGTGAAAATCGCCAGGAAGAACAGCGTGGCCTTGGGGTTGGTGGCGTTGGTCAGGAAACCGGTCATGAAGGCCTTGGGCAAGGTCTGCCGCTGCACCTGATCGTTGTTCGTGTCGCTGCCCTCGATTGATGTCTTGGGTTTGCTGCGCAACAGGCTGACCCCGAGATAAAGAATGTAGGCGCCGCCCACCACCTTGGCCACGCTCAGCAGCCATGGCGTGGTATGCATCAGCGCACCGACCCCCAGCAGGGTGTACAGCACATGCACGGAAATCCCCGCGCCGATGCCGATGGCCGTGCACAGCCCGACCACCCGGCCAAAGCGCACGCTCTGGCGGATGGTCACGGCAAAGTCAGGCCCGGGAGCCACCACGGCGAGAAAGTGGATGGTCGCCAGGGCCAGGAATTCGCCTAGATAGTTGGAAAGCATTTCAACTCCAGAAGGTCAGGGGGGACGAGCTGCCGCGATAGCCGACAAAAAAGGAAAGACTCAGGCGCGGGTTGGCCACCCCCGGGGTGACTGCGTGCATGCGCCTTGAGTTGAACATGATGAAATCCCCGGGCTCCGGGCGGATCTCCAGCGAGGGTGTGCCGAGCAGGGCGGGCTCGATGCCGTAGCTGTCGCCGCGCATGTCGTCGAACTGGTCCGGGGAAATATCGTGATTCCACATCTGCAGGGCGCCACCCGCGTCGGGCATGTTCAGGTAGAGGTTGCAGGCGAACTGCGCCTCCAGGCTGTGGGCCTGGAAGCTGTCGGGGGCGTCCTTGGCGAAAATGTCGTGATGGGCAAGGAAGCACACCCCGGGTTTCACTACCCGTGACAGGCCAACGTACATCTTGCGCCCGTACAGGTTTTCCAGGTGGGCGCCGGCCGGCCAGGACTCGTCGAGCATGCAGCGTAGGGTGTCGACGGGAGACGCATAGGGCGCGCAACGCGTGCGCAGTTCGGCGATGTTGGCGGTGGCGCGTTCGAAATAGTCTTCGATCAGCAGCGGCTGGTTTTCCGCCTCATAAAACGCCATGCCGATCCGCCCGATGCTGGGGGCGTTGATGTAGCCCTCGAAGCCGGGAGCGAGAATCTTGTCACCCAGCTGGATCGCCTGGGTGTGCGGCAGGAAATTCTTGATGCGCAGGGCGAGCACTTGTTCCTGGGCCAGTTTCTTTATGCACGTCTCATCAAGACGCTCGACGTCAAGCATCATCTGCAGATCCCTCTATCCGATAATCGTCGAACCCGCGCACGCGGGTTTCCCCTGTGTCAGGCGATGCGTCGCGTGATGTGCAAGGCGACACCGCCGATGAATCAGTCCACGTGGTAGTGAACCGAAAGCATTCCTTTCTTCTGCGAGAGGGAGGCGATAGTGACGTTGCCCAATTCCTTCAGGCGCTTCACATGGGTCCCCCCGCAGCCATAGGCGGGAAGCTCGCCGAAACCGATTTCCCGCGAGCCTTCACGCAGCGAGACCAGGCGCGGCAGGTCGGCGGCAATCCAGTGATCGATGCCACTCTGCAGGCTGTCGACGTCGAGTTCCTGCGGGCTGTCCCCGGGCTTGAAGGACACGCGGCCCTCACCAGGCCAGTGATGGGCCTTGACCGGGACCCAGCCGCGGGTTTCGCCGAAATGACCGATCAGGTGCCCGGCCGAGTGCATGCGGGTATTGAACTGGCGGCGCTGTTCATCGACCTGGACCTGGACCATGCCCGGTTGCACCGGCTGGCTGACGTAATGAATGATTCGCTCGGGTTCCTGGACCACGCGCAACACCTGGCTTTCGCCGATCCAGCCGGTGTCGCAGGGTTGGCCGCCGCCTTGGGGATGAAAGATCGTGGCACGCAGGATCACCGCGAATTCGTTGTCCTGCGGGGTGCATTCGAGCACTTCAACGTTGGCCTTGAGTTCATCATTATGAAAAAAGAGGCGAAGCGTCATATTCCGTGCCCTTATTAAAATACCTTTTTTAATTATATGGCGCGGCTGAATTGCGTGATAATCCGTTCAAACCTCAAAGGACTGTTGTGCTGTGAGCATAAATCTCCCCCTTCCGCTGCTGGGCGAAATGGCGATTTTCGTCAAGGTCGTCGAGGTCGGCAGTTTCTCCGAAGCCGCCCGCCAGTTGGGTTCGTCACCGTCGGCGGTGAGTCGCAGCATTTCCCGTCTGGAGAAGGCGCTGGCGACTCGCTTGCTGCAACGCACCACGCGCAAGTTGCGCTTGAGCGAAGGGGGCGAGGAGGTGTTCAAGCGCTGCAGCGAGATGGTCAGCGCCGCCAAGTCGGTGATGGAAATCAGCGGTCAGTTCACCCACGAGGCCGAAGGGCTGGTGCGGGTCAGCGTGCCCAAGGCCGTGGGGCGTTTTGTCGTGCATCCGTACATGCCCGAGTTTCTGCGGCGTTACCCCAAGGTCGATGTCGAGTTGTTATTGGAAGATCGCAACATCGACCTGATCGACGACAACGTGGACCTGGCCATCCGCATCACCGATCGGCCGCCGGCGGGGCTAGTCGGGCGCCAGTTGCTGACTATCGATCATATGCTGTGCGCCACGCCGCAGTACCTGGCCGAGCACGGGACGCCCAGCCATCCCCAGGATCTGCTCAACCACAGTTGCATTTACCTGGGTGAAACCCCCAGCGATGCGCGCTGGAAGTTCAAGAAGGGCAGCAAGTCGGTGACGGTTGGCGTGCGTGGGCGTTATGCGGCCAATCACACCGGGGTACGGCTGGGGGCGGTGCTGGAGCATATCGGCATCGGCAGCTTGCCGTACTTCACCGCGCGGCATGCCCTGGAGCAGGGCTTGCTGGTGCAGGTTCTACCGGACTGGACGTTTCTCGCTTCCTACCATGGCGGTGCCTGGCTGTTGCATTCGCCAACCCGTTACCTGCCGCCGAAGCTGCGGGTATTCATCGATTACCTGGTGGAGTGCCTGGCCAAGGAGCCGACCTTGAGCCGGCAGGGCAAGCAGGAGGCGAAAGGCTACGAACAGCCCGAAGGCGATGGCGCGGGTTGAGCCAGCCGCTCATGGGTAGAAAAAAGGCCCGCCGGTTCAACCGTGCGGGCCTTTGTAGTGTCCGGGCCGGACTCAGTGCTTGCTGTCCTGGGCGGAGAGCGCCAGCAGCTGCTTTTCCTGGTTCCAGTCGAACGGTTCATCATTCTGCTCGGCCTCGTAGCGACGCTCTTCGAGCGCCTGGTACAGGTCGATTTCCTCGTCGGGCATGTAATGCAGGCAATCCCCAGCGAAGAACCACAGCAGGTCGCGCGGTACCAGATGGGCGACCTGTGGATAACGCTGCATCACCTGGCACAGCAGATCCTGGCCCAGGTACTGGCTTTCGATCGGGTCGATCGGCAGCGAGGCGCGCAGTTCGTCGAAGCGTTCCAGGAACAAGGCATGGCTTTCTTCGGGAACCTGCTCGGCTTCACCCACGGCGACCAGGATACTGCGCAAATGGTCGAGCAGGACGAGATGATCGGCGACGACGTTGGACATGACATGAGTCCTCAACAGCAAAACGGGCGCGGGAGTATATAGCTCCCGCGCCCGGTTTCATAATCCGCCTGACGGTCCTGCGCCTTAGCGGGTTTTCCCTTCGCTCAGGGTCAGCTCTTCCTTGGCGAAGTCATCGACATCGATGACTTTGCGGCGGGCGGCTTCAGCCTCGCGCAGGGTCTGGGCTTCGACTGGCTGCAACACGCCGGCCTCCAGCGCGGCGTCGATGGCATGTTCGCCGGCCACCGGTTTGACCTGGCCACTTTTCAGCGCCTCGTGCAGTTTTTTCTGCAGCGGGTGACTGGCGCTCAGCAAGTCGAAGGCGTGTTGCAGGGCGCCGACCGGGTCTTGCGCCGATTGTGGGCGGTAGCAGCCGGCCAGCAGCTCTTCCAGGGTCGGGTCGCCCTTGGCCCGGCCGATGATTGCGGCGACCTCGGCGTCCAGCTGGTCGGACGGACCTTTGTGACGGCGGCCGAACGGAAATACCACCACCCGCAGCAGGCACCCCAGCACCCGGTTCGGGAAGTTCTCGAGCAGTTCGTCCAGGGCCCGTTCCGACTGGCCGAGGCTTTCTTCCATGGCCCAGGTGAACAGCGACCGCAGATGCTCAGGCGAATCCAGGTCGTGGTAGCGCTTGAGTGCGGCAGAAGCGAGGTACATATGGCTGAGCACATCGCCGAGGCGTGCCGACAGGCGTTCGCGACGCTTCAGCTCGCCGCCCAGCAGCATCATGCTCAGGTCGGCCAGCATGGCGAAGGCCGCGGCCTGGCGGTTGAGGGCGCGGAAATAACCTTGGCTGAGCTTGTCCCCCGGCGCCTGTTCGAAGTGCCCCAGGCCCAGGTTCAGCACCAGGGTGCTGGCCGCGTTGCCCACGGCAAAACCGATGTGCTTGAGCAGCAGGCCGTCGAATTCGACCAGCGCCTGATCGTGGTCTTCGCGACCGGCCAGGGCCATTTCCTTGAGCACGAACGGATGGCAGCGAATGGCGCCCTGGCCGAAGATCATCAGATTGCGCGAGAGAATGTTCGCGCCTTCCACGGTGATGAAGATCGGCGCGCCTTGCCAACTGCGGCCCAGGTAGTTGTTCGGGCCCATGATGATGGCCTTGCCGCCGTGCACGTCCATCGCGTGGCCGATGCATTCGCGACCGCGCTCGGTCAGGTGGTACTTGAGAATCGCCGACAGCACCGAAGGCTTTTCCCCCAGATCGACCGCATTGGCCGTGAGCATGCGCGCGCTGTCCATCAGCCAGGCGTTGCCGCCGATGCGGGCCAGGGCTTCCTGGATGCCTTCGAAGGCATTGAGCGGGACGTTGAACTGCTCACGCACCTGGGCATACTGGCCGGTCACCAGGCTGGTGAACTTGGCCGCGCCAGTGCCGACGGCCGGCAGGGAAATGGAGCGGCCGACCGACAGGCAGTTCATCAGCATCATCCAGCCCTTGCCGAGCATTTCCTGGCCGCCGATAAGGAAGTCCAGGGGAATGAACACGTCCTTGCCGGAGTTCGGACCGTTCATGAAGGCAGCGCCGAGCGGCAGGTGGCGACGGCCGATTTCCACGCCGGGGGTGTCGGTCGGAATCAGCGCCAGGCTGATCCCCAGGTCTTCATCGTCACCCAGCAGATGGTCCGGGTCGTAGGCCTTGAAGGCCAGGCCGAGGAGGGTGGCGACCGGGCCCAGGGTGATGTAGCGCTTTTCCCAGTTCAGGCGCAGGCCGAGGGTTTCCTCGCCTTGCCACTGGCCTTTGCAGATCACCCCGGTATCGGGCATGGCGCCGGCGTCGGAACCGGCCAGCGGGCCGGTGAGGGCGAAACAGGGGATATCGTCGCCACGGGCCAGCCGCGGCAGGTAGTGGTTACGCTGTTCGTCGGTGCCGTAATGCAGCAGCAGCTCGGCCGGGCCGAGGGAGTTGGGGACCATCACGGTGGACGCCAGGTCGCCGCTGCGGGTCGCCAGTTTCATCGCCACCTGTGAGTGGGCATAGGCGGAGAACCCCTTGCCACCGAACTCCTTGGGGATGATCAGGGCAAAGAAACCGTGTTGCTTGATGTGCTCCCAGGCGGCGGGCGGCAGGTCCATGGACTGGCCGATCTGCCAGTCGCTGACCATGGCGCACAGCTCTTCGGTGGGGCCGTCGATGAAGGCCTGTTCCTCTTCGCTCAGTTGCGCTTTCGGGTAGGCCAGCAGCTTGTCCCAGCCCGGACGGCCGCTGAACAGTTCGCCGTCCCACCAGACCGTGCCGGCATCGATGGCGTCGCGTTCGGTTTGCGACATCGGCGGCAGGACTTTCTGGAACCAGCTGAACAGCGGGGCGCTGAAGTACTTGCGGCGCAGGTCGGGCAGTAGCAAGGGCGCCGCCACCGCGGCCAGCAGTACCCAGAAGATCAGCAGCAGCCAGCCCGGTGCACGGCTGAAGGCGCCCATGGCCAGCAGGTAGACGGCCACCACACCCAGGGCGGGCAGGGGCGCAATGCGGCGGTGGGCCAGGTAGGCAATACCGACCAGCAGAACCAGTATCCACAACAACAGCATATTTAATCCTCCGTGAAACCAGGGGCAAAATCACCCACAGAGCTTAGTCGGCATCCGACAAAAGGGGTGACAGGGCAGTGCGCTTGCAGCGGTAAGAAGAAGCGGACGCAGACGTCAGGCATCGGGTCAGCAGCGTGTCGATCTTGTCAGGCTCGAAGCGGCAGCCTCTGATATTTGGCCGAAACGTCGTTATCGCTGGGATGAGGCCGTCGTTAGACTCGGGACTTCACTCGGAGATCATCCCCATGCACGAGTACCTGAGTCCCAGCCGCTTCATCGATAGTGACCACCCCGCGGTGGTGGAGTTCGCGGAAACTCATCGTGGCGCCAGCAGCGATCCGTTGGAGCAGGCTGTGAACCTCTATTACGCGGTGCGCGAGGCCGTGCGCTACAACCCCTACACCTTCAGTCGCGACCCCGAGACCCTGCGTGGCAGCCATGCCCTGGCTACCGGCGAAAGTTACTGCGTGCCCAAGGCCACCCTGCTTGCCGGCTGCGCGCGGCATTGCGGGATCGCCGCGCGGATCGGCCTGGCGGACGTGCGCAATCACTTGTCGACCCCGCGTTTGCTGGAGTTGCTGCGCAGTGATGTGTTTGCCATGCATGGCTATACCGAGCTGTACCTGCAAGGACGCTGGGTCAAGGCCACGCCGGCGTTCAACCGGAAACTCTGCGAGATGTACGATGTAGCGCCACTGGAATTCGATGGCCGTCATGACAGCGTGTTCCACCCGTTCAATCGCCAGGGCGAGCAGATGATGGAATACGTGCTGGACCACGGACAATTCGCCGACGTCCCCGAGACCTTCTTCTTCAAACACCTGGAGAAGTGTTATCCGCATCTGTTCGCCGAGCAGATGCCGTTGCTGCTGGGCGACATGCAGAGTGATTTGAGTCAGGTCTGATCCGGCGTAGACTGCCTCGGCATTCATCACTGAGGAGCGGTCATGCTGAAGATCTGGGGTCGGAAAAACTCGTCGAATGTCAGGAAAGCATTGTGGTGCGCCGAAGAGCTCGGGCTGACCTACGAGGCGGTGGATGCCGGTGGTGCCTTCGGTGTGGTGGATACCCCGGAATATCGGGCGATGAATCCCAATGGGCGGATTCCGCTGATCGAGGACGACGGCTTTGTGCTGTGGGAGTCCAACACCATCGTGCGTTATCTCGCTGCGCGCCATGCCGCCGGCACGGCCTGGTACCCGAGCGATGTACAGGCGCGGGCTTCGGCCGAGAAGTGGATGGACTGGACCACCTCGACTTTCGCCGAGCCCTTCCGACACCTGTTCTGGGGTGTGCTGCGCACGCCGGCACAGCAGCAGGACTGGGACAAGATCAATGCCGCGCTGAACAGCTGCGGCGAACTGCTGGCTGTGGTCGACCAGGCCCTGGCCGAACATCCCTACCTGTCCGGCGAGGAAATCGGCATCGGCGATATCCCTCTGGGCAGCTTCATTTATGCCTGGTTCGAAATGCCCATCGAGCGCCCGCAATTGTCTAATCTGCAAGCCTGGTACGCCCGCCTGCAACAGCGTTCGGCCTACCGCAAGGCGGTGATGACTGCGTTGACTTAATACTGACTATCAATACGGGTGACTGTACTTGTGCGGCGTCGGCAAGCACCATTGGGTGTATCCGGCGCCGTTGCAATGCAGGCGGTCCGCCCTTACCTATAATGTTCTCCCTTCTTGGTGCGTAAATCCGATATGAGTTCCGCTCTGTCCATCCGGCAGCTAACCAAAACCTACGGCAACGGTTTCCAGGCCCTGAGTGGTATCGATCTGGATGTCGCCGAAGGTGACTTCTTCGCCTTGCTCGGCCCTAACGGTGCCGGCAAATCCACTACCATCGGCATCCTCTCGACCCTGGTCAACAAGACCAGCGGCACGGTGAATGTCTTCGGCCATGACCTGGACCGCGAGCCCGCCGCGCTCAAGCGCTGCATCGGCGTGGTGCCACAGGAATTCAACTTCAACCAGTTCGAGAAGACCTTCGACATCGTGGTGACCCAGGCCGGTTACTACGGTATCCCGACCAAGGTCGCCAAGGAGCGGGCCGAGCAGTACCTGACCCAGCTCGGCTTGTGGGACAAGCGCGATGTGCCGTCGCGCTCGCTGTCCGGCGGCATGAAGCGCCGCCTGATGATTGCCCGCGCCCTGGTGCACGAGCCGCGCCTGTTGATCCTTGACGAACCGACTGCCGGCGTGGACATCGAGCTGCGCCGTTCGATGTGGACCTTCCTCACCGAGCTGAACCAGAAAGGCATCACCATCATCCTCACCACCCATTACCTGGAGGAGGCTGAGCAGCTGTGCCGCAATATCGGCATCATCGACCACGGCACCATCGTCGAGAACACCAGCATGCGCCAGCTGCTCAGCCAGCTGCATGTGGAAACCTTCCTGCTCGACCTGAAGACCGACCTGAAGGTGGCGCCGCAACTGATCGGTTATCCAAGCAAGCTGCTGGACAGCCACACCCTGGAAGTCCAGGTCGACAAAGCCGTGGGCATCACCGCGCTGTTCAGCCAGTTGGCCCAGCAGAACATCGAAGTGCTGAGCCTGCGTAACAAAACCAATCGCCTTGAGGAGCTGTTCGTGTCCCTGGTGGAGAAAAACCTGTCGAAGGTGGCGGTATGAGTTCCGAGCTACGGCCCAACCTTGTCGCGCTGAACACTATCGTCTATCGCGAAGTCCGGCGTTTTACCCGGATCTGGCCGCAGACCCTGCTGCCGCCGGCGATCACCATGGTTCTGTACTTCGTGATCTTCGGTAACCTGATCGGTCGGCAGATCGGCGACATGGGTGGTTTCACCTACATGGAGTACATCGTGCCGGGCCTGATCATGATGTCGGTGATCACCAACTCCTACGGCAACGTGGTCTCGAGTTTCTTCGGCAGCAAGTTCCAGCGCTCCATCGAGGAGTTGATGGTGTCGCCGGTGTCGCCGCACACCATCCTTATCGGCTACACCCTGGGCGGTGTCCTGCGGGGGTTGGCGGTGGGGGTGATCGTGACCCTGCTGTCGTTGTTCTTCACCCACCTGCAGGTGCATCACCTGGGCATCACCTTGCTGGTGGTGGTCCTCACCGCGACGATCTTTTCCCTGTTGGGCTTTATCAACGCGGTGTTCGCGCGCAACTTCGACGATATCTCGATCATCCCGACCTTCGTGCTGACCCCGCTGACCTACCTGGGCGGGGTGTTCTACTCCATCACCCTGCTGCCACCGTTCTGGCAGACGGTGTCGCTGGCCAACCCGGTGCTGCATATGGTCAACGCCTTCCGTTTCGGCATCCTCGGGGTTTCCGACATCCAGATCAGTGTGGCCATTACCTTCATGCTGGTGGCGACCGTGGTCCTGTACTTCGGTTGTGCCCGCCTGCTGGTCAGTGGTCGCGGCATGCGCCAGTAAGCCCGCGCAGAAACGACAACGGCCTCCCTCGGGAGGCCGTTTGCGTTTCTACAGTCGGCTCTGCTTGCGGCGGCGCCATTGCCGGCTGACCCACCAGCGCCAGTACAGCATGGTCAGGCAATAGGCGAGGGCGCCCAGCACCAGGCCAGCCACCAGCGAGCCCAGCAGGAAGGGTTGCCAGAGGGTCGAGAGTTCGCCGCTGATCCATTCCCAGGTCAGCTCGTCGGGCAGGGTCCGGGCGGGTACGTTCATCAACCAGGCACCGATCTGATAGGTGCAGAAGAACACCGGCGGCATGGTGATCGGATTGGTCAGCCAGACCAGGCTCACGGCAATCGGCATGTTGCCGCGCACGGAAATGGCCAGCACGGCTGCCAGCAGCATTTGCGCCGGGATCGGCATAAAGGCCGCGAACAGGCCGACCGCCATGGCGCGCGCCACGGAGTGCCGGTTGAGGTGCCAGAGGTTGGGGTCATGCAGCAACGTGCCAAGAAAGCGTAAGGACTTGTGTTCCCTGATGCTGGTCGGATCTGGCATGTAACGTTTGAATAGGCGCCGGGGCATAAGGCTTCTCGGTCAGTTCAAGCGGCAAGTATGCCCGGATTCTAGAAGGCGCCCATTCAGACTTTGTGACAAATGATAAAGCCGGCGCCCGGTCCGCTGAGCTAAGCCAAGGAGTGACAACACTCAAAAACTGCTCAAGGACGGGCTTATGCGCACAGGGATGCTGGCGTTGGCGGCGGGGCTTTTGTGCCTGCGCTTTTTGCCGGCGCTACCAGCGATCGGATGGCTGGCGGTGCTACCGGTAGTGGCCTTGATGCTGTTGCCGTTTCGCACCTATCCATTGGCCCTTTTTCTGTTGGGCCTGGCGTGGGCCTGCATCAGCGCGCAATCGGCGCTGGATGATCGTTTGGCGGAACCGCTCGACGGGCAGACTCGCTGGCTCGAAGGTCGAGTGGTGGGGCTGCCGCAGCAGGCCGAGGGGCTGGTGCGTTTCGAGCTGGAAGACGGGCGGGCGCGGCGCGGCCGGATCCCGCAACGCCTGCGCCTGGCCTGGTATGGCGGGCCGCCGGTGCACAGCGGCGAACGCTGGCGCCTGGCGGTGAAGCTCAAGCGACCTGCCGGCCTGGTCAATCTGCAAGCCTTCGATCATGAGGCCTGGTTGCTGGCCCAGCGCATCGGCGCCACGGGCACGGTCAAGGATGGGCAACTGCTGGTTGCCGCGGAGGGCGGCTGGCGCGCGCGCATTCGCCAGCGCTTGCTGCAAGTCGATGCCCGCGGGCGCGCCGGCGGCCTGGCGGCCCTGGTACTGGGCGACGGCTCCGGGTTGAGCCAGGAAGACTGGCGTGTCTTGCAAGACACCGGGACCGTGCACCTGATGGTGATTTCCGGGCAGCACATCAGCTTGCTGGCCGCAGTGATGTACGCCCTGGTGGCGGGGCTGGCCCGCTACGGCCTGTGGCCCGGACGCTGGCCCTGGCTGCCCTGGGCCTGCGGGCTGGCATTCGCCTCGGCCCTGGGGTACGGGTTGCTGGCGGGGTTCGATGTGCCGGTGCGCCGTGCCTGTGTGATGGTGGCCCTGGTGCTGATCTGGCGCCTGCGCTTTCGCCACCTGGGTGCCTGGTGGCCGTTCTTGCTGGCATTGAATGCGGTGCTGTTGTTCGAGCCGCTGGCCAGCCTGCAGCCAGGCTTCTGGCTGTCCTTTACCGCGGTGGCGGTGTTGATCCTGATCTTCGGTGGGCGTCTGGGAGGCTGGCGCTGGTGGCAGTCCTGGACCCGCATTCAATGGTTGATCGCCATCGGCCTGTGCCCGGTGCTGCTGGCGCTGGGGTTGCCCATCAGTCTCAGCGGGCCGCTGGCCAATTTGCTGGCGGAACCCTGGATCAGCCTGCTGGTGCTGCCGCCGGCGTTGCTCGGCACCTTGTTCCTGGCGGTGCCTTACCTGGGCGAAGGCTTGCTCTGGCTGGCCGGTGGCTTGCTGGACCTGCTGTTCCGCGGCCTGACCCTGCTGGCTGCCCAGTGGCCGGCGTGGGTAGCGCCGGCCATACCGCTCTGGGCCTGGAGCATCAGCGCGCTGGGAGCCTTGCTGCTGTTGCTGCCTGCGGGCGTGCCGCTGCGTCCCTTGGGCTGGCCGATGCTGCTGTTGGTGGTGTTCCCGCCGAAAAACACGCTGCCATATGGCGAGGCGGAAGTCTGGCAACTGGATGTCGGGCAGGGCCTGGCGGTGCTGGTACGGACTCGCGAGCACGCGATGCTGTATGACGCCGGTCCGCGTTTGGGGGACTCCGACCTGGGCGCGCGGGTGGTGCTGCCGTCCTTGCGCAAGCTGGGCGTCGCGCGCCTCGACCTGATGCTGCTCAGCCACGCCGATGCCGATCATGCCGGTGGCGCCGAGGCCATTCAGCGAGGCTTGCCGGTGGCCAGGCTGGTCAGCGGCGATCCCGAGGGTTTGCCGGCATATTTGCCGGCAGAGCCTTGCGCCAGCGGCGAGCAGTGGCAATGGGACGGGGTGCGCTTTTCCCTGTGGCAATGGGCAGGTGCGCAGAACGGTAACCAGAAGTCCTGCGTGATGCAGGTCGAGGCCCAGGGCGAGCGTTTGCTGCTGACGGGGGATATCGATGCCCTGGCCGAACGTGCCTTGCTGGATACCCCGCTGGCCGTCGAGACCCGCTGGTTGCAGGCGCCGCACCACGGCAGCCGCAGCTCGTCGTCCGTGGCCCTGCTCAAGGCCCTTGCGCCCTCGGCGGTGCTGATCTCCCGTGGGCACGGCAATGGGTTTGGGCATCCGCACCCGCAGGTCGTCGAACGTTATCGCCAGCAAAGGAGCGCCATTTACGACAGTGCGGAGCAGGGAGCGCTGCGGCTGATGCTGGGCACTTACACCGAACCGACGAGCCTGCGGGCGCAGCGACGCTTTTGGCGCAAATGGCCACTATCTCCTTAAATAACCGAGAGTTATTAAAGCCTGAAGGCATGCGACATCAGGTTCTTCGGTGCATTCGGCCCCTATGTTAGAGTGGCGCACTTTTTCGAGGGGACTGTCACTGTGTGGGAATTGGTCAAATCCGGCGGCTGGATGATGTTGCCGATCATTCTGAGTTCCATTGTCGCGGTCGGCATCATTGCCGAGCGTCTGTGGACCCTGCGGGCCAGCCGCGTCACCCCGCCTCATCTGCTGGGCCAGGTGTGGCGCTGGATCAAGGACAAACAGCTGAACAAGGACAAGCTCAAGGAACTGCGCGCCCATTCGCCCCTGGGCGAGATCCTGGCCGCCGGCCTGGCCAACTCCAAGCATGGCCGCGAGGTCATGAAAGAGTGCATCGAGGAAGCCGCCGCCCGGGTCATCCACGAACTGGAGCGCTACCTCAATGCCCTCGGCACCATCGCCGCCATGGCCCCGCTGCTGGGCTTGCTGGGTACAGTGCTGGGCATGATCGATATTTTCAGCTCGTTCATGGGCTCGGGGATGACCAGCAACGCCGCGGTGCTGGCCGGTGGTATCTCCAAGGCGTTGATCACCACCGCGTCCGGCCTGATGGTCGGTATTCCGGCAGTGTTCTTCCACCGTTTCCTGCAACGTCGGGTCGATGAGCTGGTGGTTGGCATGGAGCAGGAAGCCATCAAGCTGGTCGAAGTGGTGCAGGGCGACCGCGACGTCGATCTGGCCGAGGGCAAAGCGTGAAATTCCGCCGCAAGCCACGGGAAACCATCGATATCAACCTCGCGTCGTTGATCGACGTGGTGTTTATCCTGCTGCTGTTTTTCGTCGTGACCACCACCTTTACCCGGGAAACCCAGTTGCGCGTCGAGTTGCCGGAGGCCGTCAGCGGCTCGCCGGCCGAAGACCAGCAGACCAAACAACTGGATATCGCCATCAGCGCCGACGGGGTGTTTTCGGTGAACAACCAGGTGCTGCCCAAGAGCGACCTGGCCAGCCTGATCGAAGCCTTGCAGAAGGAGTCGGCGGGCGACACCAACCTGCCGCTGTCCATCAGTGCCGACGGCAAGGCCCAGCACCAGGCCGTCATTACCGCGATGGACGCCGCCGGCAAGCTCGGTTTCAGCCATCTGCGCATGACCACCGTCGAGGCGGCGCCAGCACCCTGATGGCCATGTCCGATCGCTTGCTCGCTGCCTGGTACAACGGCCATCCCGCGCTGAAACTGCTGCAGCCCCTGGAGTGGCTCTATCGCCGGGTGGTGGTGCGCAAGCGCGAACGCTTCCTGGCCGGTGAGGGCAATGTTTACCAGCCGCCGGTGCCGCTGGTGGTGGTCGGCAATATCACCGTGGGCGGTACCGGCAAGACGCCGCTGATCCTGTGGCTGATCGAGCATTGCCAGCGCAGCGGGCTGCGGGTCGGCGTGGTCAGCCGTGGTTACGGCGCCAAGCCGCCGCAGTGGCCATGGCGGGTCGCCGCCGAGCAGAGCGCCGCAGTCGCCGGCGACGAGCCTTTGCTGATCGTCCAGCGCAGCGGCGTGCCGCTGATGATCGACCCCGATCGCAGTCGCGCCGTGCGGGCCCTGCTGGCCGCCGAACCGCTGGACCTGATTCTCTCCGACGACGGCATGCAGCATTACCGCATGGCCCGCGACCTCGAACTGGTGCTGATCGACGCCGCGCGCGGGCTGGGCAATCGGCGTTGCCTGCCGGCCGGGCCGCTGCGCGAGCCGGTCGAGCGCCTGCAAAGCGTCGACGCGGTGCTCTACAACGGCGCCAGCGACGATCGCGAGGATGGCTTCGCCTTTCGCCTGGCACCCACCGCCCTGGTCAATCTGCAAAGCGGCGAACGTCGCGGGCTTGAGCACTTCGCGCCGGGGCAGGCATTGCACGCGGTGGCCGGTATCGGCAATCCGCAACGTTTCTTCACTACCCTTGAAACGCTACACTGGCAGCCTGTCCCGCATGCTTTCGCCGACCACGCCGAATACAGCGCGCAGGCGCTGAGTTTCACCCCGGCGCTGCCGCTGGTCATGACCGAAAAGGATGCGGTGAAGTGCCGTACCTTCGCGGCTCCCGACTGGTGGTACCTGGCGGTGGATGCTGTGCCATCCCCGGCCTTCGTGGCCTGGTTCGATACGCAGCTGATGCGCCTGTTGCCCGCTCGTCTTCTGCCTTAACGCTTCTATCCAGGGAATTCTCATGGACACCAAATTGCTCGATATCCTCGCTTGCCCGATCTGCAAGGGACCGCTCAAGCTCAGCGCCGACAAGACCGAGCTGATCAGCAAGGGCGCCGGCCTGGCCTATCCGATTCGTGATGGCATCCCGGTCATGCTGGAAAGCGAAGCCCGCACCCTCAGCACCGACGAGCGCCTGGATAAATGACCACAGCCTTTACCGTTGTCATTCCAGCCCGATTCGCCTCCACCCGCCTGCCGGGTAAACCGCTGCAGATGATCGCCGGCAAGCCGATGATCCAGCACGTCTGGGAACAGGCCTGCAAGAGCGCCGCCCAGCGTGTGGTGGTAGCGACTGACGACGCGCGAATCGTCGAAGCCTGCCAGGGCTTCGGCGCCGAAGCGGTGTTGACCCGCGAGGACCACAACTCCGGGACCGATCGCCTGGCGGAAGTTGCCAGCCAATTGGGCCTGGCCGCGGACGCCATCGTGGTCAATGTCCAGGGCGACGAGCCGTTGATCCCGCCGGCGGTGATCGACCAGGTGGCCGCCAACCTGGCCGCCCACACTGAAGCGAGCATGGCCACCCTGGCCGAGCCGATCGAGGACGTCGAGACCCTGTTCAACCCGAACGTGGTCAAGGTGGTCAGCGACATCAATGGTTTGGCGCTGACCTTCAGCCGCGCCACCTTGCCGTGGGCGCGCGACGCCTTTGCGAAGAATCGCGACCTGCTACCGGAAGGCGTGCCTTATCGCCGCCATATCGGCATCTATGCCTACCGCGCCGGCTTCCTGCATGACTTCGTCAGCTGGGGTCCGTGCTGGCTGGAGAACACCGAGTCGCTGGAGCAGTTGCGGGCCTTGTGGCACGGCGTGCGTATCCATGTCGCCGATGCCCTGGAAGCGCCGCCTGGTGGTGTCGATACCGCCGAAGACCTTGAGCGCGTTCGTCGCCTGCTGGAGGCCTGATGCGGGTTTTGTTTGTCTGCCTGGGCAATATCTGCCGTTCGCCGACGGCGGAGGGCGTACTGCGCCACAAGTTACGTGAAGCGGGGCTGGCCGACCGGGTCGAAGTCGCGTCCGCGGGGACCGGCGAATGGCACATCGGCAAGGCGCCGGACAAGCGCAGCCAGCGCGCGGCGCTGTTGCGCGGCTACGACCTGTCGGCCCAGCGCGCGCAGCAAGTCAGCAGCGCGGACTTTGCTCGCTACGACCTGATCCTGGCCATGGACGAGAGCAACCTGCGCAACCTCAAGGCGCTGCAGCCGGCCCAGGGCAAGGCCGAGCTGGACTTGTTCCTGCGCCGCTACGAGGCGGCGGTGGACGAGGTACCGGATCCTTACTACGACGGTGAGCAAGGTTTCGAGCAGGTGCTGGACCTGATCGAGTACGCCAGCGACCGGCTGGTGATCGAGCTGAAGGGGCGGCTATGAGCTTGCATCTGCAGTCCCAGGTTTCCCTCAAGCCTTTCAACACCTTCGGCGTCGATGTGCGCGCGCAGCTGTTCGCCGAGGCCCACAGCGACGCCGACGTGCGTGAGGCGTTGGCCTGTTCGGCGCAGCATCGACTGCCGCTGCTGGTGATTGGCGGCGGCAGCAACCTGCTGCTGACCGCGGATATTCCAGCGCTGGTCTTGCGCATGAGTACCCGCGGTATTCGTCTGCTGAGCGACGATGGCCAGCAGGTAGTAGTCGAAGCCGAAGCGGGTGAAACCTGGCATCCCTTCGTGCAGTGGACCTTGCAACAGGGCTTGTCCGGCCTGGAAAACCTCAGCCTGATTCCGGGGACTGTGGGCGCCGCACCGATGCAGAACATCGGTGCCTACGGAGTCGAGATCAAGGATGTGTTCGCCGGCCTCACCGCACTGGATCGGCAGAGCGGTGAGTTGCGCGATTTCAGCCTGGAAGAATGTCAGTTCGCCTACCGCGACAGCCTGTTCAAGCAAGAGGCCGGCCGCTGGCTGATTCTGCGGGTGCGTTTTGCCCTGGCCCGCAGCGAGCATCTGCATCTGGAATATGGCCCGGTGCGCCAGCGCTTGAGCGAGCAGGGCATCGAGCAGCCGACGGCCAGCGATGTCAGTCGCGCCATTTGCAGCATCCGCAGCGAAAAACTGCCGGACCCGGCGGTACTGGGCAATGCCGGCAGTTTCTTCAAGAACCCGGTGGTGTCCGCTGCGCTGGCGGCCGAGATCAGGCAGCGGCATGCGGGGCTGGTAGGTTATCCACAGGCGGACGGGCAGGTGAAGCTGGCCGCTGGCTGGTTGATCGAACAGGCGGGCTGGAAGGGCTTTCGCGATGGCGATGCCGGGGTGCATCGTTTGCAGTCGCTGGTGCTGGTCAACTATGGCGGTGCCACGGGCTTGCAGTTGTTAAGCCTGGCACGAAGGATCCAGCAGGATATTGCCGAGCGCTTCCATGTGCAGCTGGAGATGGAGCCCAATCTCTATTGAGCCTGTTGAGCTACGCTCAAGACGCGCCAGCAAAGCCTTGCACGGGTTCACACCCTGCAAGGCTTTTTTGTTAATTGCGGCTTAACTTAGCCTGCTAACAATGCAACTATTTGTACCCCCAAAGGCCCGGTGAAGACTCCCCGTCTTCATAAGAGAGCCCATTAGCCTGAGTCGATCTGCTCCTGCAAGTCGTTGTACTCAACGGCAGATTGCTCGACCCCATAAACGGAAAATATGCGGGCGTGCCCATGATTACCCTGAAACTCAACGGTCAAGATCACCCACTGGATGTCACCGAGGACATGCCGCTGCTCTGGGCTATCCGAGACGTGGCGGGCTACAACGGCACCAAGTTCGGTTGCGGCATGGGCCTGTGCGGCGCGTGCACCATCCATATCGACGGCTCCCCGGCGCGCAGTTGCATCACGCCGATCGGCTCGGTGGTCGGGCAGAATGTCAGCACCATCGACAACCTGCACAGCGACCCGGTCGGCAAAGTCGTGCAGCAGGCCTGGCTGGACAGCGCGGTGGCCCAGTGCGGCTACTGCCAGGGCGGGCAGATCATGTCGGCCACTGCCTTGCTCAAGGTCAACCCCAACCCCAGCGACGAACAGATCGAGGCCGCCATGGTTGGCAACATCTGCCGCTGTGGCACCTACAACCGGATCAAGACGGCGATCCGCCAGGCCTCCACCCACCTGAAGGAGGCCAAGGCATGAGCCAGCTGCCGAATGATTTTGCCCTGAGCAACCTCAGCCGCCGCGGTTTTCTCAAAGGCGTCGGAGCTACCGGCGCACTGGTACTGGCGGCCAGCTGGGGCTGGCAGGACGCTTTCGCCGAAGAGAAGAAGTTCGGTGCCGACGGCATGCCCAACGGTTGGGTCGATGACCCCAAGGTGTACGTGAGCATCGCCGCCGATGGCAGTGTGACCGTGCTCTGCAACCGTTCGGAAATGGGCCAGGGCGTGCGTACCAGCCTGAGCATGGTGGTCGCTGACGAACTGGAGGCCGACTGGGCCTTGGTGAAGGTCAGGCAGGCGCCGGGCGACGAGGCGCTGTTCGGTAACCAGGACACCGACGGTTCGCGCAGCATGCGCCATTGGTACGAGCCGATGCGGCGCTGCGGTGCGGCGGCGCGGACCATGCTCGAGCAGGCGGCGGCCGAGCAGTGGAAAGTCCCGCTGGCCGAGTGCCGGGCGCAGTTGCATAAAGTGGTCCACCAGCCGAGCGGCCGTGAACTGGGCTATGGTGCCCTGGCCGCCGCGGCGAGCGCCCTGGCGGTGCCGGCCCGCGACAGCCTGCGTCTGAAGCAACCCAGCGAATTCCGCTACATCGGCAAGGAGGGCACCCGCGCCATCGACGGTGCGGACATCGTCAATGGTCAGGCGGTCTACGGCGCCGACGTGCATTTCGACGGCATGCTCTTCGCGACGGTTGCGCGCCCACGGGTCTATGGCGGCAAGGTCAAATCCTTCGATGGCAGCGCGGCGCTGAAGGTGCCGGGCGTGATCAAGGTGGTGCCGATCGACAGTCGCCCGCTGCCTTCCGAGTTTCAGCCGCTGGGTGGTGTGGCGGTGATCGCCAGCAATACCTGGGCGGCGATAAAGGGCCGCGATGCGTTGAAGATCGAGTGGGACGATGGCGTCAACGCCGGCTACGACTCGATTGCCTACCGCAAGGAACTGGAAGCCGCGGCGCTCAAGCCCGGCAAGGTAGTACGCAGCAGCGGCAATATCGACGACGCCATGAGCAGCGCCGACAGCAGCCTGGAGGCCTCCTACTACCTGCCGCACCTGGCGCAGGCGCCGATGGAACCGATGGTCGCCGTGGCGCGCTTCAAGGACGGCCAGTGCGAAGCCTGGGCTCCGAGCCAGGCGCCACAGGTGACCCGCGAACGTATTGCCGAGCGCCTGGGCATTCCCTTCGACAAGGTGACGGTCAACATCACCTTGCTCGGCGGTGGCTTCGGGCGTAAATCCAAGCCCGACTTCATTCTCGAGGCGGCGATTCTCGCCAAGGAAGTGCCGGGCAAGGCCGTGCGGGTGCAATGGACCCGCGAAGACGACATTCACAACTCCTACTTCCACACCGTGTCGGCGGAATACCTCAAGGCCAGCCTGAACAAGGACGGCATGCCGTCCGGCTGGCTGCACCGCACCGTGGCGCCGAGCATCACCGCGCTGTTCGCCCCGGGCATGAACCATGAGGCCGCCTTCGAACTGGGCATGGGCTTTACCAACCTGGCCTATGCGATTCCCAACGTGCGCCTGGAAAACCCCGAGGCCGCTGCGCATACCCGGGTTGGCTGGTATCGCTCGGTGTCGAACATCCCCCACGGTTTCGCCATCCAGAGCTTTGTCGACGAACTGGCCCATAAGGCGGGCCAGGACCCGTTGAAGTACCAGCTCAAACTGCTCGGGCCGGATCGCCGGATCGATCCACGGACCTTGAGCGAAGAGTGGAACTACGGTGAGTCGCCGGAGCGTTACCCGATCGACACCGCCCGTATGCGTGGCGTGCTGGAGACCGCGGCCAAGGCGGCGGGCTGGGGCCGCAGCCTGCCCAAGGGCCGCGGCCTGGGGCTGGCGGTGCATTACAGTTTCGTCACTTACGTGGCGGCGGTGATCGAAGTCGAGGTCAAGGATGATGGCACCTTGATCGTGCACAAGGCCGATATCGCCGTGGACTGCGGTCCGCAGATCAATCCCGAGCGTATCCGCTCGCAGTTCGAGGGCGCCTGTGTGATGGGCCTGGGCAATGCGGTGGTGGGCGAGATCAGCTTCAAGGACGGCAAGGTCCAGCAGGACAACTTCCATATGTATGAAGTGGCGCGCATGTCCCTGGCGCCGAAGGAAGTCGCCGTGCACCTGGTGACGCCACCAGGCGATGTGCCGCTGGGCGGTGTCGGTGAGCCGGGCGTGCCGCCGATCGCGCCGGCCCTGTGTAACGCGATCTTTGCCGCCACCGGCAAGCGCATTCGCAACCTGCCAGTGCGTTACCAACTGCAGGGCTGGCAACAGGCGGGCAAGGCCTGATGGACAGCGTTGATCTGAATGTCCTGCGCAGCGTGCTGGAATGGCGCCGTGCGGGGCAGCGCGTGACCTTGTACAGCGTGGTCCAGACCTGGGGTAGCGCGCCGCGGCCACCGGGGGCCATGCTGGCTTTGCGCGAAGACGGCATGGTGATCGGCTCGGTCTCGGGCGGTTGCATCGAGGACGACCTGATCGCCCGTTTGCACGATGGCCGCCTGCCTCTGGACGGGCCGCCGGTGCAACTGGTGACCTATGGCGTGAGCCGCGAGGAGGCCGCGCGTTTTGGCCTGCCGTGCGGCGGCACCTTGCGCCTGACCGAGGAGCGGGTTGGCGATCCGGGCTGGGTCGCGGAACTGCTGGCTCGTTGCGAGGCGCATGAAATCGTCGCCCGGGAGTTGAACCTGAGCAGCGGTGAAGTGCTGCTAAAGCCGGCCAGCAAGACCGACGTGCTGAGCTTCGATGACACCACCCTGCGGGCGATCTATGGCCCGCGCTGGCGGCTGTTGCTGATCGGCGCCGGGCAGTTGTCGCGGTATGTGGCAGAAATGGCGCGGCTGCTGGACTTCGAAGTACTGATCTGCGATCCGCGCAAGGAGTTTGTCTACGGCTGGGAAGAGCAGCACGGGCGTTTTGTGCCGGGAATGCCGGACGATGCGGTGCTGAATATCGAGACCGACGAGCGTACAGCCATTGTCGCGCTGACCCATGACCCCCGGCTGGATGACATGGCGCTGTTGACCGCGCTCAATTCCCGGGCGTTTTACGTCGGGGCGCTGGGTTCTCGGGTCAACAGTCAGAAGCGTCGGGAGAATCTGACCCAGCTGGGGCTGGAGCCGCAGGCCATCGAACGCCTGCACGGGCCCATCGGCCTGCATATCGGCAGCCATACACCGGCGGAGATTGCCCTGTCGGTGATGTCGGAGATCGTCGCCATCAAGAACGGCATCGACCTGTTGCAGAAAAAGCCGCCTCAAGTCACTGCGCAGGTGAGCGCGTGAGCGAGTCGCTGTGCGCGGTCATCCTGGCCGCGGGGCAGGGCAGCCGTTATCGGCAGGCGGCGGGGGGCGGGCAAGACAAGTTGCTGGCTCCATGCCTGGGACGAGACGCGGTGATCAGGCCGGTAGTCGAGCAGGTCCTGAGGAGTTTGCCCGAACTGCTGACCCGTAGAGTCCTGGTGACAACGCCGGACCGTACCGAGGTGATTGCCTTGGCTGAAGCCTATGGCTGCCAGGTGGTGCTTCTGGATTCGCCGGGCATGGGCGACAGCCTCGCGGCCGCCGTCGCAGCCTGTGCCGATGCCAGTGGCTGGCTGGTGGTGCTGGGGGACATGCCCTTTATCCTGCCGTCGAGTATCGAGAGCGTGCTGCAAGGGCTGAGCGAGCAAATGATCCGGGTGCCTGTTTATAAGGGGACCTATGGTCACCCGGTGGCTTTTGGCGCGGCCTTTGGGCAGGCGTTGCAGGGCCTGACCGGGGATCGAGGAGCCAGGCCGCTGTTTGCCGTGGGGCAGGTCGTCGAGGTGGAACTGACGGATGCAGGCGTGTTGTGGGATTTGGATACGCCGCAGGCGTTGGTTTTTAGCGGTTGAGATCGCTGGGCTCGCTTTCGCGGCGAAGATGTTGATCGAAGAATTGCGGGCATGAAAAAGCCCCGCCTGGGTGACCAGGCGGGGCTTTTTATCGGGCTAGGAATCAGACGAGGGGTTTAGGCTCGTGCTCTTCTTCCTGGGCCTTGGGCTTGTGCTCTACCACTTCTTCGACGGAGCGCGGGGCTTCGTCGGCGGCAGGCGCAGGTTGCTCGATGGCCAGTTCGGCAGCAGGAGCTACCTCGACCGCCTCGGCAACCACCGGCGCAGGCTCGGCGGCCACTACGGCTTCTACCGGAGCTTCAGCGGCAGCAGCGGCAGCCAGTTCGGCTTCCTTCTGCAGACGCTCGGCTTCGCGCTTGCGACGACGCACTTCACGCGGGTCGTTTGGCGCGCGACCGGTGCTGGTCAGGGCGCTGGCCGGAGCGGCCTCGACAACCGGTGCAGCCACTTCGGCGACAGGTGCCTCGACCGGCGCTGCCGGTGCGGCAGCCACAGGCTCGGCAACTACAGGTTCAGCAGCCACGACTGCTTCAGCCACAACTTCTGCGACTGGTGCAGGCGCTTCGGCAACGATCGCCTCGGCGGCACGCTCGAAGGCACGAGGCGCTTCCTGGGCTGGCTCTGCCGCTGGTGCTTCGGCGACTGGCGCTTCGACCACTGGCTCGGCAACGACTGCAGGTTGTTCTGCAACAATTGCAGGTTGCGCAGCCTGTTCTTCGTGCTGTTCTTCACGAACCTGGGCGACTTCAACAGCAGGTGCTGCTGGAATCTCTACCGCAGTGGTGGCCTCGACGACCGGTGCTTCGACGGTCGGTGCGGCTTCCTGGACGGTAGCAGTGGCACGTTCGGCCTGCTCGTGAGCCTGGGCTTCGGCCGGGGCGCTGATCACGGTGCTGGCAACGGCAGCGGTTACCGCCAGGCCTGCGGCCAGATCGGCGCTGCTTGGCTCTTCGCTGTTTTCTTCCGAACCTTCGATCACATTGCCGTTGGCGTCACGCTGACGCTCACGACGGTTGCTGCGACGACGCTGGCCACGGGAGCGGCGGCGCGGACGATCGCCCTCGGCGTTCTCCTGACCGTCTTCCTGCAGTTGCTCTTCGTTCGGCAGCAGCTCTTCTTCAGCTACGGCAGCGGCCTGTTCGGTGCGAGGTTGACGCTCTTCACGCGGTGGGCGCGGTTGACGCTCTTCGCGTGGCTGACGAGCCGGACGCTCTTCGGCGGCAGCGGCAGGAGCAGCGTCCAGCGGTTCGCGCAGTTCACGCACGCGTTCTTCGCGCTCGCCGCGTGGCTTGCGGTCTTCACGTGGTGGGCGTGGTTGACGCTCTTCCCGTGGCGGACGTGGCGCGCGCTCTTCGCGAGCGGTGGCCTGGACTTCCTCGCGAGCCTCGCGGACTTCGCGTGGCTGACGCTCTTCGCGGGCTTCGCGCGGTGCGCGCTCTTCACGAGGGGCGCGTTCTTCGCGTGGCTTGCGCTCTTCGTCGCGGCGACCGTTGCGATTGCGGCTCTGCTGACGACCGTTGCGGCGTTCTTCGTTGCGCGCAGGACGCTCGGTGGCCGGCTTTTCAACCACGACCGGAGCGGCTGGCTCTTCCTTGGTGGCGAACAGGCTGACCAGGGATTTCACCAGGCCCTTGAACAGGCTTGGCTCGGCAATGGCGGCCGGAGCGGCAACCGGGGCGGCGGCCACTTCGGTTGGAACCGGTGCGTTGGCGCGGGCTGGAGCGGTCTTGACGGCGGCTTCCTGGCGAACCAGGGTGCGGGTCGCGGCGGCTGGCTGGACTTCTTCGGCTTCGGCAGCGGCAGCGGCGATTTCGTAGCTGGACTGGTTGATGCCGGCTTCCGGGCTGTCATCACGCAGACGCTGGACTTCGAAGTGCGGCGTTTCGAGATGGTCGTTCGGCAGAATGACGATACGAGCACGGGTGCGCAGTTCGATCTTGGTGATCGAGTTGCGTTTTTCGTTGAGCAGGAAGGCCGCGACCGGAATCGGCACTTGGGCGCGAACTTCGGCGGTGCGGTCTTTCAGGGCTTCTTCTTCGATCAGGCGCAGGATCGCCAGCGACAGCGATTCGACGTCGCGGATGATGCCGGTGCCGTTGCAGCGTGGGCAGACGATGCCGCTGCTTTCGCCGAGGGATGGACGCAGGCGCTGGCGGGACATTTCCAGCAGGCCGAAGCGCGAGATGCGACCGACCTGGACGCGAGCGCGGTCGGCTTCCAGGCATTCACGGACTTTCTCTTCCACGGCGCGCTGGTTCTTGGCCGGGGTCATGTCGATGAAGTCGATGACGATCAGGCCGCCGATGTCACGCAGGCGCAGCTGGCGAGCGATTTCTTCCGCTGCTTCCAGGTTGGTCTGCAGGGCGGTTTCCTCGATGTCGCTGCCTTTGGTGGCGCGCGCCGAGTTGATGTCGATGGACACCAGGGCTTCGGTCGGATCGATAACGATGGAGCCGCCGGAAGGCAGTTCGACGACGCGCTGGAAGGCGGTTTCGATCTGGCTTTCGATCTGGAAACGGTTGAACAGCGGAACGCTGTCTTCGTACAGCTTGATCTTGCTGGCGTACTGCGGCATCACCTGGCGGATGAAGGTCAGGGCTTCGTCCTGGGCTTCAACGCTGTCGATCAGCACTTCGCCGATGTCCTGGCGCAGGTAGTCGCGGATGGCGCGGATGATCACGTTGCTTTCCTGGTAGATCAGGAAAGGCGCTGCGCGGTCCAGCGAGGCTTCTTTGATGGCGGTCCAGAGTTGCAGCAGGTAGTCGAGGTCCCACTGCATTTCTTCGCTGCTGCGGCCCAGGCCGGCAGTGCGGACGATCAGGCCCATGTCGGCAGGGGCGACCAGGCCGTTCAAGGCTTCGCGCAGTTCGTTGCGCTCTTCGCCTTCGATGCGACGGGAGATGCCACCGGCACGCGGGTTGTTCGGCATCAGCACCAGGTAACGACCGGCCAGGCTGATGAAGGTGGTCAGGGCTGCGCCCTTGTTGCCACGTTCTTCTTTTTCGACCTGAACGATGACTTCCTGGCCTTCGCTCAGGACGTCCTTGATATTGACGCGGCCTTCGGGAGCTTTCTTGAAGTATTCGCGGGAGATTTCTTTGAGGGGCAGGAAGCCGTGGCGCTCAGAGCCGAAATCGACAAAGGCAGCCTCGAGGCTTGGTTCGATGCGAGTGATACGGCCTTTATAGATGTTGGCCTTCTTCTGCTCGCGTGCACCGGATTCGATGTCCAGGTCGTAGAGGCGTTGGCCATCTACCAGTGCAACACGCAACTCTTCGGGTTGAGTTGCGTTAATCAGCATTCTTTTCATGTAGTACCGTCGGTTTCCGGGCTGCCGGAAACGGCGTTCGGCACACACGACTTCTCACGGTCGGTGTCAGGTGCGTCAGGAGCGGTTGGCCGCTCCAGTGTCTAGCGAAATCCGACCAGTTGGGGCGAACTCGCGACTCACGCGTCCTGCTTGCTGGGGTGACAAAAGGCACCTCTTAAGCAAAAGCTCAATCAGGAGGAGGAATCAACCGGCGACTGTGGACGAGATGAAGCGTCTTGATAAAGCCTAATGCTACACAGTCCGACGGTTGTGCATCTCCACCCTACACGTATCCCTGATAATTCGGGTGCTGCCGCGCGCAGAATCCGCAGCGGGTTGGCATTTACCGTGAGCTCCGAAAGGGGAGCTCACGCATCATGGCTAATTTAGGCGGTGTTTCCGAAGCGCTCGCTCGGGTTCGTTCGTAGCTGACTGCACTTTGTGAACTGGCCGTGAATATTTGCTCGAAAGGCGAGTGGAAACTCTGCTTTTCGGCGTGCTTCAGGCCTCATGTCACCTGCGCTTGTTACAACTGCAAAACTCCACCGTTCGTAGCGAAAGCCCCGTAGGACGGCCTCGCATCCTGGTGAATTGCGTTGGTCAGGGCCGGCTGTTGGCCGTTGGTCCGCTGTCCAGGCCGCTTTTGGCGGCGTTCGCGACTATAGCAGTAATCATTAAGTGCTTCAATTCCATAAAAAATTGTTATCATTTGCGCCATGACGACTACTGCCCCCTCGACCCCAGGCGTTCAACTGCTTGAGGTCTCGCCGGAATATGCCGGCCAACGCATCGACAATTTCCTCCTCGCTCGGCTCAAAGGCGTGCCCAAGACCTTGATTTACCGCATTTTGCGCAAAGGCGAAGTGCGGGTGAACAAGGGCCGGATCAAGCCCGAATACAAGCTGCAGGCGGGCGATATCGTGCGCGTGCCGCCGGTGCGCGTGCCGGAGCGTGACGAACCCGTGCCCGTGGCGCAGGGTTTGTTGCAGCGCCTGGAGGCTTCGATTGTCTATGAAGACAAAGCCCTGATCGTGATCAACAAGCCCGCCGGCATCGCTGTGCATGGCGGCAGCGGCCTGAATTTCGGGGTGATCGAAGCCTTTCGTCAGTTGCGCCCGGACGCCAAGGAGCTGGAGCTGGTCCATCGCCTCGACCGCGATACTTCCGGCCTGCTGATGATCGCCAAGAAACGCAGCATGCTGCGTCATTTGCATGAGGCCTTGCGCGGCGATGGTGTCGACAAGCGCTACATGGCGCTGGTGCGCGGCAACTGGGCGACCTCGATCAAGCAGGTCCGTGCGCCGCTGCTCAAGAGCAACCTGCGTTCCGGCGAGCGCATGGTCGAAGTGAACGAAGAGGGCAAGGAGGCCTTGACCGTGTTCAAGGTGCTGCGCCGCTTCGGTGACTTCGCCACCATGGTCGAAGCCAAGCCGGTGACCGGTCGTACTCACCAGATCCGTGTGCATACCCTGCATGCCGGGCATTGCATTGCCGGCGACAGCAAGTATGGCGATGACGATTTCACCAAGGAAATCCGCGACCTGGGCGGTAAGCGCCTGTTTCTGCATGCCTACATGCTGACCGTGCCGTTGCCCGATGGCGGCGAGCTGAAATTGCAGGCGCCGGTAGATGAAATGTGGGCCAAGACCGTGGAGCGCCTGAGTGCACCCTGATTACAAGCTGCTGATCTTTGATTGGGACGGCACCCTGGCAGACTCCATTGGTCGGATAGTCGAGGCCATGCATGTGGCCTCCGATCGCTCGGGGTTTGCCCGGTGCGACGATTTTGCGGTCAAGGGCATTATCGGCCTGGGATTGCCAGAGGCGATCCGCACACTGTATCCGCACATCAGCGATGCCGAGCTGGTAGATTTTCGCCAGCACTATGCCGATCACTACATCGCTCTCGAGGCCGAACCTTCTCCGTTGTTCGCCGGGGTGGTGCAGTCTCTCGAAGCTTTCCGGGGCGAGGGATATCATCTGGCGGTAGCGACCGGTAAGGCGCGGCGTGGCCTGGATCGGGTGTTGAAGGCGCATGGCTGGGAAGATTATTTCGACATCACCCGCGCTGCCGACGAAACCGCGAGCAAGCCTCATCCGCTGATGCTCGAGCAGATCCTGGCGCATTGCGAGGTGCGCCCCGAGCAGGCGTTGATGGTCGGGGATTCCTCTTTCGACCTGCTGATGGCGCGTAACGCGGGCATGGCATCGGTTGCGGTCGGTTATGGTGCGCAATCGCTGGAAGTCTTGCAGGCTTACGAGCCGCGCCTGTCTATCGATAGTTTTCCTCAATTGCATGCCTGGCTCGGCCAGCGGGGCAATTGAGTCTTTTGGGGTAAAAGCATGAGCGACGAATGGAAGGCGCCGAGTAAATCAGCTGCCGACAGTGCTGACGACAAGAGCTGGAAACTGCTGGAAAAGACCCTGCTGGCCGGTGTGCAAGAGCAGCGGCGTTCGCGGCGCTGGGGGATTTTCTTCAAGCTCCTGACCTTTGTTTATCTGCTTGTGGCCCTGGCGCTGTTTACGCCGTTGATGGATATGGAAAAAACCGCCACCCGCGGGGCCGGTTACACGGCGTTGATCGAGGTGGCGGGCGTGATCGCGGACAAGGAGTCAGCGAGCGCCGACAACATCGTGACCGGCTTGCGTGCGGCTTTCGAGGACTCGAAGGTCAAAGGCATTGTGCTGCGTATCAACAGTCCTGGCGGTAGCCCGGTGCAGTCGGGTTATGTCTATGACGAAATCCGTCGCCTGCGTGGCTTGCATCCGGATATCAAGGTGTATGCAGTGATTTCCGACCTGGGGGCTTCCGGCGCCTACTACATTGCCAGCGCTGCCGATCAGATTTATGCCGACAAGGCGAGCCTGGTCGGTTCCATTGGGGTTACGGCGGCCGGTTATGGTTTCGTCGGCACCATGGAGAAGCTGGGTGTGGAGCGTCGTACCTACACCTCGGGTGAGCACAAGTCGTTCCTGGATCCGTTCCAGCCGCAGAAGCCCGAGGAAACCCAGTTCTGGCAGGGGGTGCTGGATACCACTCATCGCCAGTTCATCGCCAGCGTCAAGCAGGGGCGTGGCGAGCGTCTCAAGGATAAGGATCATCCGGAGCTGTTCTCCGGCCTGGTCTGGTCCGGCGAGCAGGCGCTGCAACTGGGCTTGATCGATGGGCTGGGGAGTGCCAGCTCGGTTGCCCGGGATGTGGTCGGCGAGAAGGAGTTGGTGGATTTCACCGTGCAGGAGTCGCCTTTCGATCGCTTCTCGAAAAAGCTGGGTGCCAGTGTTGCCGAGCATCTGGCCATGTGGATGGGCTTTCAGGGGCCGACACTGCGTTGATTGCGCTGTTTTAAAAAAAGCCGGCCCTATGGCCGGCTTTTTTAGTGTGGGTGGTCAGGGGATTTCCACGCTTTCGGCGAGCAGCATGTCTACCAGGCGGATCAGCGGCAGGCCGATCAGGCTGCTGGCGTCGCTGCCCTCGGTGCTGCGGAACAGGCTGATGCCCAGGCCCTCGGCCTTGAAGCTGCCGGCACAGTCATAAGGCTGTTCGGCGTGCAGGTAGTGTTCGATGCGGGCAGGGCTCAGCTCGCGCATATGCACGGTGAAGGGTATGCAGTCGACCTGGCAGTGGCCGCTCTTGCTGTTGAGCAGGGCCAGGCCGGTGAGAAAGGTCACGCTGGCGCCGCTGGCGGCGAGCAATTGCTCGCGCGCCTTTTCGAAAGTGTGGGGCTTGCCTATGATGCGCTCGCCGAGCACCGCGACCTGGTCCGAGCCAATGATCAAGTGTCCTGGGTGGGTGGCGGCCAGTGCTCGGGCTTTCTCTTCGGCGAGGCGCTTGACCAGGTCGCTGGCGGATTCCCCGGGGCGGTGGCTTTCGTCGATATCCGGTGAGCTGCAGGTGAATGGCAGGCGCAGGCGGGTGAGCAATTCGCGCCGGTAGGCCGAGCTTGAGGCAAGTAATAAAGGCAGCATGCGCATCTCCTGAGGCTGGCCGCGAATTCTAGCGGGGCTTGCAAGTGACGGACAGGGCTGAATTTCCTTTGACATGGCCGGGGGCATCCCTATAATGCTGCGCCTATGTTGAATGACCCGATTCCACCTCACGTTGACCCGCGCAAATTGGCTGACCGTGGCACCACCCTTCAAGGTGAACTGCTGCTGGCCGATTTGAAGAGACTCTGCGACCCGCTTTCCGACGATGTCGGTACGGTGCAGGCTAAATTCGTTTTTGAACGAGATGAACGTAAATCTGTGGTGATCCACAGCTTTATCGACACTGAAGTCAAAATGGTTTGCCAGCGTTGTCTTGAGCTGGTCACCCTGCCGATCCACAGCGAATGCAGTTACGCTGTGGTGAAGGAGGGTGCGAATACCCAGTCGTTGCCGAAAGGTTATGACGTGCTGGAACTGGGCGAAGATCCTTTGGATCTGCAGGCTTTGATCGAGGAGGAGCTTTTGCTCGCCTTGCCCATCGTGCCTGCTCATCATCCGGAAGAATGCCAGCAGCCGGCGGGTCTCGATGAGCCCGAACCGAGCGAGGACGAGGTAACGCGGTCCAACCCGTTCAGTGTATTGGCGCAGTTAAAGCGTGACCCAAACGTTTAGGAGTTAATCAATTATGGCTGTTCAGCAGAACAAAAAATCCCGCTCTGCCCGTGACATGCGTCGTTCGCACGACGCTCTCGAGGCTAGCACCCTGTCCGTAGAAAAGACCACTGGTGAAGTTCACCTGCGTCACCACGTATCGCCAGAAGGCGTATACCGTGGTCGTAAAGTGATCGACAAGGGCGCTGACGAGTAATCCTTGTCCGCTCAAGTCATCGCGATTGACGCAATGGGCGGGGACTTCGGTCCCCGCAGCATTGTTCAGGCCAGCCTTGCTTGCCTGTCTGCCACCCCCTCGCTGCACCTGGCCCTTGTCGGTCAACCTTTCCTTCTAGAAGAACTGATTTCCGGTCATTCGGCTGTGGATCGCGCGCGCCTGACGGTTGTGCCCGCCGCAGAAGTCATTGGCATGGATGAAAAACCTTCCCAGGCTCTGCGTGGCAAGCCGGACTCCTCCATGCGGGTGGCGTTGGAGCTGCTGCGTGATGGCAAGGCCCAGGCCTGTGTCAGCGCCGGCAATACCGGTGCGCTGATGGCGTTGTCGCGTTATGTGTTGAAAACCCTTCCGGGCATCGATCGTCCGGCGATGGTGGCGGCTATTCCAACCCAGCGCGGCTATTGCCAACTGCTGGATCTGGGGGCAAACGTCGATTGCAGCGCCGAGCACCTGTTCCAGTTCGCGGTCATGGGGTCGGTGGCGGCCGAGACGCTGGGGGTCGTTCGTCCGCGAGTGGCGTTGCTCAATATCGGTACTGAAGACATCAAGGGCAATCAGCAGGTCAAGCTGGCAGCTAGCCTGCTGCAGAATGCCCGGGGTTTGAATTACATCGGCTTTGTCGAGGGCGACGGGTTGTATCGCGGCGAGGCGGACGTGGTGGTGTGCGACGGTTTTGTCGGCAACATCCTGCTCAAGTCCAGCGAGGGGCTGGCGACCATGATTGCCGCGCGCATCGAATCCCTGTTCAAGCAAAACGCGGTTTCCCGTGTGGTCGGTGCTCTGGCGCTGCCGCTGATGCGGCGTCTGCAGGCCGATCTGGCGCCGGCGCGACACAATGGCGCGAGTTTTCTCGGCTTGCAGGGAATAGTCGTGAAAAGCCACGGTTCGGCAGGGGTTCAGGGTTTCCAGAGTGCGATTCAACGGGCGTTGATCGAGATCCAGGAAAACCTCCCGGAGCGCCTGCATGGGCGGCTCGAAGATCTGTTGCTTTAGGCGTTTGCACTCGGAAATGCTTAAATGTGACCGCTCAGTTCAATTGGCCATCCAACTGTCAGTTTCTTGCGTCCACCACGGTGGGGCGTCAATTCTCCGACGACAAGATCATTAGGGGCTTGTTACATGTCTGCATCCCTCGCATTCGTCTTTCCAGGACAGGGCTCGCAGTCCCTCGGCATGTTGGCCGAGTTGGGCGCGCAGTACCCGTTGATCCTCGAAACCTTCAAAGAAGCTTCCGATGCTCTGGGCTACGATCTCTGGGCCTTGACCCAAGAGGGGCCCGAAGAGCTGCTCAATCAAACCGACAAAACCCAGCCGGCCATTCTGACTGCCTCTATCGCCCTGTGGCGTCTGTGGCTGGCGGAAGGCGGGGCGCGCCCGGCATTCGTTGCCGGCCATAGCCTGGGTGAATACAGCGCGCTGGTTGCCGCTGGCAGCCTGACTCTGGGCGAAGCCGTGAAGCTGGTAGAGCGTCGCGGTCAGTTGATGCAAGAAGCCGTTCCTGCAGGGCAGGGCGGCATGGCGGCGATTCTCGGCCTGGAAGATGCCGATGTGCTGGTCGCTTGTGCCGAAGCCGCACAAGGCGAAGTGGTCAGCGCGGTCAATTTCAACTCCCCGGGCCAGGTGGTGATCGCCGGCGCCAAGGCCGCTGTCGAGCGCGCCATCGAGGGTTGCAAGGCACGTGGCGCCAAGCGCGCCATGCCATTGCCTGTCAGCGTGCCATCACACTGCGAGCTGATGCGTCCGGCTGCCGAGCGTTTCGCCGAGTCGATTGCCGCCATCAACTGGCAGGCGCCACAGATTCCGTTGGTACAGAACGTCAGCGCCGATGTGGCGCCGGATCTCGAAACCCTCAAGCGCGACCTGCTGGAGCAGTTGTACAAGCCGGTGCGTTGGGTGGAGTCGGTGCAGACCCTGGCCGCCAAGGGCGCCACCCAGTTGGTCGAGTGCGGTCCGGGCAAGGTCCTGGCGGGTCTCAACAAGCGCTGCGCCGAAGGCGTATCGACCTCTAACCTGAACACCCCAGATGCCTTCGCTGCCGCTTGCGCAGCGGTGGTCTGAATTAGGAGAAGCCTGCATGAGTCTGCAAGGTAAAGTTGCATTGGTTACCGGCGCCAGCCGCGGTATTGGCCAGGCCATCGCGCTTGAGTTGGGTCGCCTGGGCGCGATCGTTGTGGGTACCGCAACTTCCGCTTCGGGGGCCGAGGGTATTGCTGCCACCTTGAAGGAAAACGGCATTCAGGGCGCAGGCCTTGAACTCAATGTCACCAGCGACGAGTCCGTTGCTGCCGTACTGGCCAGCATTCAGGAGCAGTTCGGCGCACCGGCGATCCTGGTGAACAACGCCGGTATTACCCGTGACAACCTGATGATGCGCATGAAAGACGACGAGTGGTACGACGTGATCGATACCAACCTGAACAGTCTGTATCGCCTGTCCAAGGGCGTTCTGCGCGGCATGACCAAGGCTCGCTGGGGTCGAATCATCAGTATTGGTTCGGTGGTGGGTGCCATGGGCAACGCTGGCCAAGTAAACTACGCCACCGCCAAGGCGGGCCTGGAAGGTTTCAGTCGTGCTCTGGCGCGTGAGGTTGGCTCGCGGTCGATTACCGTGAACTCGGTGACTCCGGGTTTCATCGATACCGACATGACCCGCGACTTGCCTGAAGCGCAGCGTGAAGCGCTGCAAACACAAATTCCGCTGGGTCGTCTGGGGCAGGCTCAAGAGATCGCGCAAGTGGTCGCTTTTCTTGCATCCGACGGTGCGGCATACGTGACCGGGGCTACAATCCCGGTGAACGGCGGGATGTACATGTGAGTTAAATGTGACGGATTGCTTCAAAAAAATGTCATACGAGCTGTCTAAAATCCGTTATAAAGCTGCAATCAATTTATAGGCAGGTGGCCAAAGGGTTTGAGGAGTGAAGCTTTCAGTTGAAAAGCTGAAAAGCCTTTCTATACACTTACCCACTGGCCAGCTGCCTGAATTTGTCCATTAGGAGTGAAAACAAGGTATGAGCACCATCGAAGAGCGCGTCAAGAAAATCGTTGCTGAGCAACTGGGCGTTAAAGAAGAAGAAGTTGTTAACACCGCTTCCTTCGTTGAAGACCTGGGTGCCGACTCCCTTGACACCGTTGAGCTGGTGATGGCTCTGGAAGAGGAATTCGAGACCGAAATCCCTGACGAAGAAGCTGAAAAGATCACTACCGTTCAAGCAGCTATCGACTACGTTACCAGCCACCAGGCTTAATCGTATTTAGTCGTCTTTTGCTGTCATGGAAAAACCGCACTGCCGTTACGGCGTGCGGTTTTTTCTTTAGGCCTGATGCAAAGTGTCGTCATTAGAAAAAAGGAGAGTGCTGTGTCGCGTAGACGCGTCGTAGTCACCGGTATGGGTATGTTGTCGCCACTGGGTACGGATGTTCCGAGCAGTTGGCAGGGCATTCTGGCTGGCCGCAGTGGCATTGGTCTGATCGAACACACCGACCTTTCTGCCTATTCCACCCGTTTTGGCGGCTCGGTAAAGGGCTTCAATGTTGAGGAATACCTGTCGGTCAAAGAGGCCCGCAAGCTCGACCTGTTCATTCAATACGGCTTGGCGGCCGGTTTTCAGGCAGTGCGTAATGCCGGCCTGGAAGTGACCGATGCCAACCGCGAGCGAATCGGCGTTGCCATGGGGTCGGGTATTGGCGGTTTGACCAATATCGAAGAAACCAGCCGCACGCTGCATGATTCCGGCCCGCGTCGAATTTCTCCGTTCTTCGTGCCTGGCTCGATCATCAATATGATTTCCGGATTCCTGTCCATCCATCTGGGTGCCCAGGGGCCGAACTACGCCATTTCCACGGCCTGTACCACAGGTACCCACTGCATTGGCATGGCGGCCCGCAATATTGCCTTCGGCGAAGCCGACGTGATGATCGCCGGTGGCGCTGAAATGGCCGCCTGCGGTCTGGGCATGGGCGGCTTTGGCGCATCCCGTGCGCTGTCGACCCGCAATGACGAGCCAACCCGTGCCAGCCGTCCTTGGGACAAGGGCCGTGATGGCTTCGTGCTGTCCGACGGTGCCGGCGCGCTGGTGCTCGAAGAGCTGGAGCATGCCAAGGCCCGTGGCGCGACCATCTATGCCGAACTGATCGGTTTTGGCATGAGCGGCGACGCTTACCACATGACTTCGCCACCCGCCGATGGCGCCGGTGCGGCGCGTTGCATCGCCAATGCGCTGCGTGACGCCAAGCTGAACGTCGAGCAGGTGCAGTACATCAACGCCCACGGTACCTCGACCCCTGCCGGTGACCTGGCGGAAGCCGAGGCGATCAAGAGCGTGTTCGGCGATCACGCCTACAAGCTGGCGATCAGCTCCACCAAGTCCATGACCGGCCATCTGCTGGGTGCCGCGGGTGCCATCGAGGCCATCTTCAGCGTGCTGGCGATCAACAGCCAGGCAGCGCCACCGACCATCAACCTCGATGAGCCGGATGAAGGTTGCGACCTGGATTTCGTGCCACACACCGCACGCAACATGGACATCGACGTGGTGCTGTCCAACTCCTTCGGGTTCGGCGGTACCAACGGCTCCCTGGTGTTCCGCCGGTTCGCCGGCTGATGGACAGCTGGGTCGACGGTCAGCCGGCTGACGTTCTGTCGCTCAAGGACCGCGGCCTGGCTTATGGCGATGGCCTGTTCGAGACCATCGCGGTAAGGGCAGGCCAGCCCTTGTTGCTGGAGCGACACCTGCTGCGCCTGGCCGAGGGCTGTTCGCGCCTGGCCATCGCTGCCGATCAGGCGTTGATCCGCAGCGAGCTCACCGCCTACGCCTCGCTGCTGGGGGAGGGCGTGCTCAAGCTGATCCTCACCCGGGGTGACAGCCAGCGCGGTTATGCCGCCGACCCGCGAGCGCAGCCGCGGCGAATCCTCCAGGGCAATGCGCCGGCCGCTTATCCGGCGACGCATGCCGAGCAGGGGGTTCGACTGTTCCCTTGCACCACCCGCCTGTCCGAGCAGCCCTTGCTCGCCGGCCTCAAACACCTCAACCGACTGGAGCAGGTTCTTGCCCGTTCCGAGTGGCAGGACAGCGAGCATGCCGAAGGCTTGATGCTCGACGTTTCCGGGCGGGTGATCGAGGGCGTGTTCAGCAATCTGTTCCTGGTGCGCGACGGTGCCTTATTCACGGCCGATCTGAGCCGTTGCGGGGTCGCCGGAGTGATGCGCGCTGAAATATTGTTTCAGGCCGCGTCGTTGGCTATTCCCACGGAAATCGCCGACATCAGTCTCGAACAGTTGCAACAGGCCGACGAAGTCTTTGTCTGCAACAGTGTCTATGGCATTTGGCCGGTGCTTGCCTGTGGCGCGCTGCGCTGGTCGGCCGGACCGCTCACCCGTAAACTGCAACGCATTGCCCGCACGCTACTGGATGCCTGATTTGTGAGACGTAAACTATTGCTTCTGCTGGAGACCGGACTGGTTCTGGCAGGTCTGGCGCTGGGCGCCTCGGCCTGGAAGTTGAACTCGGCGCTGGAGCAGCCTCTCAACCTGACCCAAGAGCAATTGCTCGACGTGCCGGCTGGCTCGACGCCAGGCGGTACCTTCAACCGTATGGAAGCCAATGGCGTTCTCAAGGACGCGTTCTGGCTGCGCCTGTACTGGCGCTTCAACATGGAAGGACAGCCACTGCACAGCGGCGAATACCGCATGACCCCAGGGATGACCGCGCATGGCCTGATCGGGGTCTGGCAGCGTGGTGAAGTAGTGCAGTACAGCCTGACCCTGGTGGAAGGCTGGACCTTCCGTCAGGTGCGCGCGGCGTTGGCCAAGCATGACAAGCTCGAGCAGACCCTGAATGGGTTGAGTGACAGTGAAGTCATGGAAAAACTCGGTCATGGTGGCGTTTTCCCCGAAGGCCGGTTCTTTCCCGATACCTACCGTTTCGTACGTGGGATGACCGATGCCGAGCTACTGGAAAAAGCCTACAGCCGCCTGGACGAGGTGCTGGCCAAGGAATGGAACAAGCGCTCGGCCGATGTGCCTTATACCGAGCCCTATCAGGCGCTGATCATGGCCTCGCTGGTGGAGAAGGAAACCGGCGTGCCCCAGGAGCGCGGGCAGATTGCCGGGGTATTCGTGCGCCGCATGCAGGTGGGTATGTTGCTGCAAACCGATCCGACGGTGATCTATGGTCTGGGCGAGCGTTACAACGGTAAGTTGACCCGCGCTCTGCTGAAGGAAGCGACCCCCTACAACACCTACGTGATCAGTGGCTTGCCGCCGACGCCGATCGCCATGGTCGGTCGCGAGGCGATCCATGCCGCGCTCAACCCGGTGCCGGGCAGCAGTCTGTATTTCGTGGCGCGTGGCGATGGCAGCCATGTGTTCTCCGACGATCTGGATGCGCATAACAATGCCGTGCGCGAGTTCCAGCTCAAGCGTCGCGCCGATTATCGTTCCAGCCCGGCACCGGCGGGCAGCCCGGCGGCTTCCGAAACTCCGGAGTCGACTCCGGCGGCGTCACCCGATACGGCGCCCGAGGCGGTTCCGCAGGCGTCCCCTGAAGAGCCTTCTCAGGAGGCCCCCCAAGTGAGCCCGGAAGTACCGCCGCAAGCACCGCTCGAAACTCCCGTCGAGCCCGAGCCGAAAAGCCCGCAATGACTTTGATTAAGGACTGCCTGTGACTGGCTTGTTTATTACTCTGGAAGGCCCGGAAGGCGCGGGTAAGAGCACCAACCGCGAATACCTGGCCGAGCGCCTGCGCGCCGCTGGCATCGAGGTGTTGCTGACTCGCGAGCCGGGCGGTACGCCCTTGGCCGAGCGGATCCGCGAGGTGCTGCTGACCCCCGGCGACGAGGTCATGAATCCCGATACCGAGCTGTTGCTGGTGTTCGCCGCGCGCGCCCAGCATCTGGCCGAGGTGATTCGTCCGGCGCTGGCCCGTGGCGCGGTGGTGTTGTGCGACCGTTTTACCGATTCCACCTACGCCTATCAGGGCGGTGGTCGTGGTTTGTCCGTGGAGCGCATCGCGACCCTGGAGCAGTTCGTTCAGGGTGAGCTGCGACCCGACCTGACCCTGGTGTTCGACCTGCCGGTCGAAGTGGGTCTGGCCCGCGCCAGTGCCCGTGGCCGTCTGGACCGTTTCGAGCTGGAAGGCCGGGTATTCTTCGATGCGGTACGCCAGGCATACCTGAAGCGCGCGGCAGCCGATCCGGCGCGTTACCTGTTGGTGGATGCGGCGCAGCCGCTGTCCCAGGTCCAGCAAGCACTGGACGCCCTGTTGCCGAAATTGCTGGAGCTGCACCGTGGCTGAGGCCTTTCCCTGGCAGGACGAACTCTGGCAGCAGTTGGCGGGCCGAGCGCAGCATGCCCACGCCTATCTGCTCCATGGCCCGGCGGGCATCGGCAAGCGTGCACTGGCCGAGCGCCTGATGGCGCGCCTGCTGTGCCAGCGTCCGGCCGGACTGGATGCCTGCGGGCAATGCAAGTCGTGCTTGCTGCTGCAGGCCGGCAGCCATCCGGACAACTACGTGCTGGAGCCGGAGGAGGCGGACAAGGCGATCAAGGTCGACCAGGTGCGCGAGCTGGTCAGCTTCGTGGTGCAGACCGCGCAACTGGGCGGGCGCAAGGTGGTGCTGATCGAGCCGGTGGAGTCGATGAACATCAACGCTTCCAACGCGCTGCTGAAAAGCCTCGAAGAGCCGTCCGGCGATACGGTGTTGCTGCTGGTCAGCCACCAGCCGAGCCGTTTGTTGCCGACCATCAAGAGTCGCTGCGTGCAGCAGGCCTGTCCTCTGCCCAGTGAGGCCATGAGCCTGCAATGGCTGAGCAAAGCCCTGCCGGACTGCTCGGAAGAGGAGCGGGTCGAGCTGTTGACCCTGGCGGCCGGTTCGCCCCTGGCGGCTGTCAGCCTGCAAGCCCAGGGCGCGCGCGAGCAGCGGGCGCAGGTGGTCGACGGGGTGAAGAAGTTGCTCAAGCAGCAGCAATCGCCGACCCAGCTGGCTGAAGGCTGGAATGCAATACCCTTATTGCTGCTGTTCGACTGGTTTTGCGACTGGTCGAGCCTGATCCTGCGCTATCAGCTGACGCAGGACGAGGAGGGGCTGGGATTGGCCGATATGCACAAAGTGGTGCAGTACCTCGCGCAGAAGTCCTCCCAGGCCAAGGTTCTGGAGATCCAGGACTGGATCCTTGCGCAGCGCCAGAAGGTGTTGAACAAGGCCAACCTCAATCGGGTGCTGTTGCTCGAAGCCTTGCTGGTGCAGTGGGCCGCACTGCCCGCGCGCAACTGACGGCGGCGCCTGGAAACAAACCGAATCGCCGGCTGCCACTCGGGCCGGCCTGTTCATTGACCGAATGTGGTTGTCGCTTCTTATGCTTGTAGATTCCCATTGTCACCTCGATCGCCTCGACCTCGCCGCCCATGACGGCTCCCTGGATGCCGCCCTGGACGCTGCTCGTCAGCGCGGTGTCGGGCATTTCCTGTGCATTGGCGTCAGTGCCGACAATGCGGCCGACGTCAAGGCGTTGGCTGAGCGTTATGACGACGTCGATTGCTCGGTGGGTGTCCATCCCCTGGATGTCCAGCCTGGCGCCGCACCAGCCCTCGACTGGCTGCTGCAGGAACTGAACCATCCGCGGGTGGTGGCCATTGGCGAGACTGGTCTGGATTACCACTACGAGCCGGAAGCCGCGCAGTTGCAGCAGGAATCCTTCCGCCTGCACCTGCAAGCCGCCCAGCAGACCGGCAAGCCGGTGATCGTCCACACCCGTGGCGCGCGCGCCGATACCCTGACTCTGCTGCGCGAAGCGGCGTTGCCGCAAGCCGGGGTCCTGCACTGCTTCACCGAAGACTGGGACATGGCCAAGGCCGCGCTGGACCTGGGTTTCTACATTTCCCTGTCCGGGATTGTCACTTTCCGCAATGCCGATGCACTGCGGGACGTGGCGCGCCAGGTGCCGGCTGACCGTTTGCTGGTGGAAACCGATTCGCCGTACCTGGCGCCGATTCCTTATCGCGGCAAGCCCAACCTGCCGCAGTACGTGCGTGAAGTCGCCGAGTTCCTGGCCATGCTGCGTGGGGAGCCCTACGAGCGTTTTGCCGAACAGACCACCGAGAACTTCAAGCGTCTGTTCCCGCTGGCGCACGTCAAGGGCTGAATCGCAGGCAAAAAAAACCCGGGTTCTGGGGGTGAATCCGGGTTAAGACCATTAGGAGTAAAACAAAGGCACGCCATCCCTTGGTACCTTCATCGGCGCTTCACTTGGGGGAGATGTCACGCCGACATTTCAAGTATTGATCACTATTGAATTCAGTCCAGTTGGCCTTGCTCGTTTTTTAAACAAATTTGGAATACGAGCGCTTCGCTTGAGTTCTCATTGCCGGGCGATATCAGCCACGATGGCAAGAGTTTCGTCGATTACGCGCTTTTCAGTATAGAAATGCGGTGAAAATCTAACCCCTGGGCCACGGGGAATACACACCACCTGCTGCTGTTGCAGCGCCTCATGAACTGCCTGATTATCGATGCCATCGATACTGAACGAGAAAATTCCGCCGCGTCGGGCAGGGTTGAGCGGGGTGTGCAGGCGTACGCCGGGGATAGCATTCAGGCCATCCTGGAGCCACTGGACCCGTTCGGCGATCAAGGTCGCCACGTGCTCCATGCCCACTTCTTCCAATAACGACAGGCTTGCTTCCAGGGCCATGGCGCCGAGCATGTTCGGGCTGCCGCACTCGAAGCGCCGCGCGCTCTTGGCCGGTTCCCATTCGCTGCGGCTGTAATCGCCCATGTGTTCCAGCATGTGCCAGCCGAACTCATGGAGCTTGAGCTGCGCGCGCAGCTCGCTGCGGCAATAGAACACGCCGAGGCCTTCAGGCCCGAGCATCCATTTGTGGCCGTCGGCCATGGCGAAGTCGCATTGATAGGCCTGGACATCGAAGGGTTGGGCGCCCAGTTGCTGGATGGCGTCGATGCAGAACAGCACGTTCTGTTGTTTGCAGCCTGCGCCCAGGCGCTGCAGGTCCAGGCGCAGGCCGCTGGCGAACTGCACCGCGCTGATCGCCATCAGCCGGGTGCGCGGCCCGCAGGCGGCCAGCAGAGCGCCTTCCGGATCGTCGCCCTTGAGGCCGACCTGCAGCACTTCCACACCCTGGCTGGCCAGGGCTTCCCAGACGACGCGGTTGGAGGGGAATTCCTCGTCGCTGATGACGATCTGGTCACCTTGTTCCCAAGGCAGACCAAAGGCGACGAATGACAGCGCCTCCGAAGTATTTTTGACCAGCGCGATGTCATCCGTTGACGGTGCATTTAGCAGGCGCATCAGGCGTTCGCGCAGGCGTTGCTCAAGGGCCATCCAGTCCGGATAATCCCGGGCGCCCAGCAAAACGTTCTCTTTGGCGAAGCGCGCCACGGCTTCGGCGGCCCGATTCGGCCAGGGGGCGACAGCTGCGTGATTCAAATAACGCAGGCCCGGGGCCTGTACAAATTCATCAAGAAACATAGTCATGGTCGGATGATCCGTGCATTTTGGCGCAATTTAGGCATAATACGCGGCTTCGATTTTGACCCCGACAGACCTTTTCTTATGCAGAAAGAACCTCGTAAGGTCCGTGAGTTTCGTCGCCGTGAGCAAGAAATTCTCGATACCGCGCTCAAGCTGTTCCTCGATCAAGGTGAAGACAGCGTCACCGTCGAGATGATCGCTGATGCCGTTGGTATCGGCAAAGGGACCATCTACAAGCACTTCAAGTCCAAGGCGGAGATTTATCTGCGCCTGATGCTCGATTATGAGCGCGACCTGAACGAGCTGCTGCACTCTGCCGATGTCGACAAGGATAAGGAAGCCCTGTCCCGGGCCTACTTCGAATTCCGCATGCGTGATCCACAGCGTTACCGGCTGTTCGATCGCCTGGAAGAGAAGGTGGTCAAGGGCAACCAGGTGCCGGAAATGGTCGAGGAACTGCACAAGATCCGTGCTTCCAACTTCGAACGCCTGACCTTGTTGATCAAGGGCCGCATCAGCGAAGGCAAGCTCGAAGACGTGCCGCCTTACTTCCACTACTGCGCAGCCTGGGCGCTGGTGCACGGCGCGGTGGCGCTGTATCACTCGCCGTTCTGGAGCAACGTGCTGGAAGACCAGGAAGGCTTCTTCCAGTTCCTGATGGACATCGGCGTGCGCATGGGCAACAAGCGCAAGCGCGACCCCGATAGCTCCGGCAGCTGATTCATTCAATGGCCTTATGGCGCCATGATTTCTCTATATGGCGCAGTGTCCCAGGAATATACTCAGGCATGGGACTTGCCAAAACCTGATTTTTGAGTCAGGTTTTGGTCGGTTCACTCTTCCTTCGCCGGAGTCATCCATGATCGTTGATCGTCAAGGCAGGCGTTTTCGCAATCTGCGTATCAGCCTGACTTCTGCCTGCAACTACGCCTGTACCTACTGCGTGCCCAACGGCAAGCGGCTGGTGGCTGCCCAGGACGAGTTGTCGGCCGAGGCCATGGCGCGCGGCGTGGCCTATCTGATCGAGGCCGCAGGCATCGAACGCCTGCGGATCACTGGCGGCGAGCCCCTGGTCAGTCCGAAACTCGAAGCCTTCATGGCGGCGGTGGGGCAAATGGGGCTGGAAGACATCAGCCTGACCACCAATGGCCAATTGCTCGCACGCAAGCTGCCGTTGCTGGTGGATGCCGGTATCCGGCGCATCAACGTTTCCCTCGATACCCTGGACGCCTCGGCTTTCCGCGGCATTGCGCGTGGCGGCGATCTGGCGACCGTGCTCGACGGCATGGACCAGGCTCGCGCGGCGGGCATGAAAATCAAGGTCAATATGGTGCCGCTGCGCGGGCAGAACCTGGACCAGGTAATGCCGCTGCTCGACTACTGCCTGGAGCGTGGCTATGAACTGCGCTTTATCGAGCTGATGCGCATGGGCCACCTGGCCAGCGATTCCAACGCTTTCCTGCAGCAGTTCGTCAGTCTGCAGCAGCTGCTGAGCCTGATCGGCGAGCGCTACGAATACCTGCAGGCCGATGCGCCGGTGGACGCCACCGCAGTACGCTATGAAATTCCGGGTCAGGGCCATTTCGGCGTGATCGCCAACGAAAGCGTACCGTTCTGCCGGACCTGCTCGCGCCTGCGGCTGTCGTCCACCGGCTGGCTGCACGGTTGCCTGTCGTCGAGTAACCGGCATTACGTCGGCGATCTGCTGGACAAGCCGCGCCACCAAGCCTTGCCGGCCTTGCAGCGCTTGTTGGTCAAAGCCTTGGGCGACAAGCAGGACGTGGCATTCTCCGGTGGTGCGACGGTGATGAAAATCATCGGCGGCTAAACCCCATCTCCCTGATCCCCGTCCTCTGTAGCCGCTGCCGCAGGCTGCGATCGAGGGTGTAGCCCTCGCCAATCCAGGCGACCTATTTCTCTCCAGCCAATAGCCTTCACCAGGTTTGTGGCTGCTGCGCAGCCATTCGCAGCCTGCGGCAGCGGCTACAGGCGCCCGAGCTGGCGCGGAAGCTGCATCTCGTGGCCATTCGCCGGTTTTCCGTCACCGGCTTCTGGAGGGAAGGATGCGTAGCCTGGTTTTGCTGCTGGCTTTTTTGGGGCTCGGCGGCTGCATGAATGTCAGCGATATGGGCGAGGGCGTTCGCTATCACATGAGTGATGCGGGTTTTCTCGATCACAGTAATACCCAGCGCTCCAACTCGTTCCGCGTTCAACCGGACTCGTTCATTTTCATCGCCCAGGGCGCCTTTGCGCCGCCGGGTAGCGCTTACCCGCGCCCCAACGTGGTGGCCGAGGAAGCCTTCAAGGGCTTTATCGAATACTTCCCCATGGTCCGCCGCGCCCGGGCGCCGGAAGGCCTGGACCAGGCCATGGCCGAGGCCCGTGAGGTGGGTGCGCATTACCTGCTGTACACCCGTTTCGCCAAGGCCGACGACCGCATTGGCAACTCCGATGAATGGTTCGACCAGGAAGCCGTGGATCGCCTGGGGATCGACAACGGTGTGATTCAGATCATGCTGATCGAGACCAGTACCCAGTATCTGATCGACACCGCGCGGATTCGCAGTCGTGGCGGTTTACTGACGTTCCACGACAAAAAGCCCGAAGACCTGCTTGGCCCGCCGCTCGAACAATACGCCCGCAGCCTGTTAGGCTTGAGCGATTAAGCCAAGCACGAGGAGAGCAGCATGAGTGGTCCGGGCAAAGCCAACGATCTGTTGGCGCAGATTCCCAAGGCGCAGAAGGGCTTGCCGCCGGTCCACCTGTGGAACCCCGACTTCTGTGGCGATATCGACATGCGTATCGCCCGCGACGGCACCTGGTACTACCTGGGCACCCCCATTGGCCGCAAACCGATGGTCAAGCTGTTCTCCACCATCATTCGCCGCGACGGCGACGACTACTTCCTGATCACCCCGGTGGAAAAGGTCGGCATCAAGGTCGATGACGCGCCTTTTGTCGCCGTCACCCTGGAGGTCGAAGGGGAAGGCGAGGCCCAGGTCCTGCGCTTTACCTCCAACGTCGACGAGCAGGTCAGCGCCGGCAGCGAGCATCCGCTGCGAGTGGTGATCGACCCGCAGACCCAGGAGCCGGCGCCTTACGTTCATGTACGCAGCAATCTGGAGGCGCTGGTGCACCGCAATGTGTTCTACCAACTGGTGGAGCTGGCGGTGAGCCGTCCGATCGACGGTCAGAACTGGCTGGGCGTCTGGAGCGGCGGGGTGTTCTTCCCGATCGGCCTGGAGCCCTGAGCTGCGAAACCTCTTGTTGATCGAATAAATATCTTGCGACGAAGATCCCCTTTCGGGTATCAATTTGTACATGATTAGACATGTTCGATTTGACAAGAAAAAACGCGTGGTCGATGAGCTGATCCGACGCATCGAAAGCGGCCTCATGGAGGACGGTTTCCTGCTGCCGGGCGAGCATCAGTTGGCCCAGGAATTCTCGGTGAGTCGTGGCACCTTGCGTGAGGCCCTGGCCGAACTCAAACGCCGCAACTACATCGCCACCCAGAGCGGGGTCGGCTCCATCGTCACCTTTGACGGTGTGGTGCTGGACCAGCAAAACGGCTGGGCCCAGGCCCTGGCGGACAGCGGGGCGCTGATCAACACCGAGCTGCTGCGCCTGGAAGCGGTGCAGCGTCCCGACCTGCTCAGTCGCTTCGGCACTGACCAGTTCATCGCTCTGGACCGGCGCCGACGCTCTACCGACGGCACCGTGGTTTCCCTTGAACGTTCCCTGATGCCTGCCACCGGAGGCCTGGAAAGCCTGCCGCGAGTAGGGCTGATCGATGATTCCCTGACCATTACCCTGGCCGCTTACGGCTATATCGGCGAGCGCGGCGATCAATGGATTGGCGCCGAGCCACTGGGTGAAGAAGAGGCACGACTGCTGGGACGTCCAGCCGGCAGTGTGTTTCTCAAGGCCCTGCGGACCACCTATGACCGCCGCGGGCGTTTCATGGAACAGGTGGAGAGTTTTCTCGACCCGCTGCACTTTCGCCTGCACCTGGAATTCGGAGCGCAGAAATGATCCCGCTGAATCGCGCTCTGGGCGCTTTTTACGGGCTGGCCCTGGGCGATGCCCTGGGCATGCCGACCCAATCCTTGAGCCGGCAGCAGATCAAGCAGCGCTACGGTGCCATTCGCAGCCTGGAAGACGCCGGTCCCGATCAACCGATCGCCGCCAACATGCCCAAGGGCTCGATCACCGACGACACCGAGCAGGCGATCCTGGTCGGCGATCTGCTGGTCGCGGGCAAGGGCCGGATCGAACCGGCGGCGTTGGCTCACAGCCTGATCGAGTGGGAAGCGGCGATGCAGGCCAAGGGCTCCCAGGACCTGCTGGGCCCCTCGACCAAGCGCGCTATCGAGATGATCCTCGCCGGCCATACCGCGGAAGAAGCCGGGCGCTACGGCACCACCAACGGTGCGGCGATGCGCATCACCCCGGTGGGCATCGCGGCGAACGTCGACGATGTCCAGGGCTTCATCCGCGCGGTGGTGGAAGCTTGCCAGGTCACCCATAACACTACGCTGGGTATCTCCAGCGCGGCGGCGGTGGCGGCGGTAGTGTCCGCCGGGATCAATGGCGTGCCGCTGGGCGACGCCTTGCAGGTCGGCGTGCAGATCGCCCTGGAAGCGGAGCGGCATGGTCACTGGGTGGCTGGCGGCCGTATTGCCACGCGCATCAGTTGGGCGCGCACCCTCAGCGTCGAAAGCGACAAGGCGCTGCTGGCCGATCTGCTATACGACGTGATCGGCACCTCCGTCGCGTCCCAGGAATCGGTGGTGGTGTCCTTCGCCCTGGCGCATCAGGTGGCCATCGGCGAGCTGCAGGCGTTCGAGGCGCTGTGCATGGCCGCGAGCCTTGGGGGCGACACCGATACCATTGCCGCCATCCTCGGCGCGATGCTCGGTGCCTGCCAGGGGATGGAGTGCTGGCCGGCCGCCTTGATCGAGCAGATCAAGCAGGTCAACGACCTGGACCTAGAACCGCTGGTGCAGGGGCTGCTGGCCCTGCGTTAAAGACTGGCTGTATGGCCAAGGCTCCCACCACCTGTGCGCGAGCCGTCGCTGAAGCATTTTTGCCATGGATAGCAGGAAACGGCGAGGAGTGCCGGGATGTCTGATCGACTTCCGAAATTGCCGACAATCACAACAAGGGCAACAGGAGCTTTTTCATGAGTGCATCGAACCCCGGGCAAAGCGCCGGGCAACTGGAAACCCGCGGCATCGAGCCGGTGCCGGAAGGCGAGTGCAACGGCCATCCGCTGCAACTGTTCTGGGTCTGGTTCGCCGCCAATATCAGCATCCTCGGCTTGCCGCTGGGGGCGACCCTGGTGGCCTTTCGTGGCCTGTCGATCTGGCAGGCGATCATCGTTGCCATCCTCGGCGCCGCCGGTTCGTTCGCGGTGGTGGGGATCATCTCCATCGCCGGGCGTCGCGGGCGGGCGCCGAGCCTGACGCTGTCGCGGGCGATCTTCGGCGTGCGCGGCAATATCGGCCCGACCCTGGTGTCGCTGATGTCGCGAGTGGGCTGGGAAACCGTCAACACCACTACCGCGGCCTTCGTCCTGCTGTCGCTGTGTTCGATCCTGTTCGGCTCGCCGGTGGAAGCCAAGAGTGCGCCGCTGCTGACCCTGCTGTTCATCGGCATTTTCGTGCTGCTGACCCTGGCCGTCTCCGGCCTCGGCCACGCCACCTTGCTGGTGATCCAGAAGTGGGCCACCTATGTGTTCGGCGCGCTGAACCTGCTGGTGGGCGGCTTCCTCTGCGCCACCATCGACTGGAGCGCGGTGTTCAACGCCACCCCGGCGCCGTTGAGCGCGATGATCATCGGTATCGGCACCATGGCCGCGGGCACCGGTATCGGCTGGGCCAATACCGGTGCCGACATGTCGCGTTACCAGCACCGCAGCGTCAAGGCCTCGCGCCTGGTGGCATCGGCGGCCTTCGGCGCCGGCATTCCGCTGGTGCTGCTGATTACCCTGGGTGGCCTGCTGTCGGTGGGCAACGATGACCTGGCCTCGGCCACCGACCCGATTGTGGCGATTCGCGACATGCTGCCGACCTGGATGGCGGTGCCGTACCTGATCACCGCTTTCGGCGGTCTGCTGCTGTCGAACAACCTGTCGGTGTACTCGGCCGGCCTGACCACCCTGACCCTGGGGCTCAAGGTCAAGCGGGTGTACGCGGTGGTGGTGGACATCGTGGCGATCTTCGCCGGCTCCATCTACTTCATGCTGATCGCCGAGAGTTTCTATGGACCGTTCATTACCTTCATTTCCTTGCTGGCGGTGCCTCTAACCGCCTGGGTCGGGATCTTCGTGGTCGACCTGATCCACCGTCACTACTACAGCCCCAAGGATCTGCTGGACGTCAGCCCGAGCAGCGCCTACTGGTATCGCGGCGGTGTCGAATGGCGGGCCTTCGGTGCCTGGGCACTGGCCATAGTGCTGGGTTTCAGCTTCACCACCATCGGCACCAGCGCCGAGAACGTCTGGTTCGCCGGGCCGCTGGCCGATTCCTGGCTGGGCCATAACGGCCTGGGCTGGATCGTCACCTTCCTGGTAGCCGGCGGCGTGTATGCCGTGCTGGGCGGGGCCAGGGATCGCCGCGGTGCTTTTGTCGAGAATGCCAATGCCTAGAATGCTGCACACCGGCCAGGTTATCGTCGATCTGGTGATGTCCGTGGAGCGCCTGCCGAGCTCCGGCGGCGATGTGCTGGCGCAGTCCGCCAGTTTCGAGGCCGGCGGCGGCTTCAACGTGATGGCTGCCGCCCAGCGAAACGGCTTGCCGGTGCTGTACCTGGGGCGACACGGCAACGGTCGCTTCGGGGAGCTGGCGCGGGAGGCGATGCGCGCCGAGGGCATCCGGATCGCTCTCGAGGCCAGCCGCACCGAGGACACCGGTCTGTGCGTGGCGCTGACCGAAGCCACGGCCGAACGCAGCTTCATTTCCTATATCGGGGTGGAAGGCCAGCTGTCGGCCGAGGACCTGGACGGTGTCGCGGTGCAGGCCGATGACTTTGTCTATGTCAGCGGCTACAGCCTGCTGCATGTCGGCAAGGCCGAGGCTTTGCTGGACTGGTTGCTGGCCTTGCCGCAGGGGATCCAGGTGGTGTTCGATCCGGGCCCGCTGGTGGAATCGCCGGACTCCGCGGCCATGCGCCGGCTGCTGCCGCGTATCGATATCTGGACCAGCAACAGCGTCGAGGCCTTGCGCTTCACCGGGACCTCGACCATCGCCGAAGCCCTGCGATGCCTGCATGACGAACTGTTGCAGGAGGTGTTGCTGGTGGTCAGGGACGGGCCGCAGGGCTGCTGGGTCAGCCAGCATGGCCATAGCGCCCATGTGCCGGGCTTCAAGGTCCGGGCGGTGGACAGCAACGGCGCTGGCGATGCCCATGCCGGAGTCTTCGTCGCAGCGCTGGCGCAGGGGCTGGAGCCAGTGCAGGCGGCGCGCCGGGCCAACGCCGCGGCGGCCCTGGCGGTGACCCGCTGGGGGCCGGCCACCGCGCCGGGTGCTGCGGAGGTGGATGCGCTGGTCAATGGGGATAGCGTCCGAGCCTAGGCGTTTGCCGGCTGAACGAGAGCGATCGCGAGCAAGCTCGTTCCCGCCGGGAGTAGGCCTGCTCGCGATCCATGGTTTATCCCGCCTTGCGCAATGCCTCGATCAGTTCCTGCTTGCTCATGGTCGAGCGGCCGCGAATGTTCTTCGTTCGGGCCTCCTTCAGCAGGCTGTCCTTCGTCTGGGTGCTCAGCGACATCCTGCTGTTGCGGGCATGTCCTTCACGGCTGGCGACGGCACGCCTGGCCGAGGACTGGCGCGCGGCGGTTTTTTCCGAGGCCGGTGTGCGTTGCCCGGAACCGCCAGCCCGTTCCCCTCCACCGGACTGCTTGTTCACCGTGGCCCAGGCGCGCGCTTCGGCCTCGTCCTTGGGCACGCCCTTGGCTTCGTAGCCGGCTTCGATATGCGCGGCCTTGCGCTTCTGTTCGGCGGTGTATTTGGCTTTGCTTCCACGAGGCATGAGGGCTCTCCTTTGGCAATGGGTACCTGAAGTTGGGGCGGGAAAAAGGCCGATAAGTGCCCGGGAATCGACGGATGGGCTCTGGATACCCTGCCAGAGGGTGTGATCGCTATCACAGAAGCGCGGCATTTCGCGCAAGAGGGGCAGGCCTGGGCGGCCCGAGGTTTGCCAGGGCGGGGGGAAGTCTCGCACAATGCCTGCCCCGGAAATGGATGCGTCTGACGAATTATCAGGCCTTTTCGCGAGATGCTCATGGATGATTCTTACGCCCCAGATCAGGGGCGGCTGATCGACACGGCACGCCTGCCGTCAATCCCCTGTTGTGCCCATCCAACCCCGTCACCGGTCTGCCCGCTGCCGTGCGGTTGGTCGTGGCCTGTTTTTAAAGGAATGAACCAATGAATACCCGGATGTTTTTGGCTGCGGCGCTATTGGGCGGCAGCGTGCTGCTGGCCGGTTGTGGCGACAAGAGTGAAAAGGTCAGCCAGCCCGTCGCGCAGGTCGATACCCGGCAACAGGAAATAGAGAAATACAACCAGTACGTCGGTGCGGCAAACAGCATCAGCGAATCCTTCCAGACCTTCCTCCAGCGTTACCAGCAGTACGAGGTGCCGGCCCTGGCGGGCAAGGCGCCGATCACTGCCTTCAGCATTGGCAACGATATCCTCATCGATCGCCTGAGCCAGGCCCTGGATGGCGCCCTGGCCATCGATACGCCGATCCCGGAAGTGGATCAGGCGGCCCAGTCCTTTTCCACGGCCCTGAAAACCCTCTCGCCCTTGAGCCATGAACTGCAGAACTACGCCACTTCCAAGGGTTACCTGAGCGACAACGGCGACCTGGCCCGTCGCCAGGGCCAGGCCTACCTGGCCGCCCTGACCGCAGTCAGCGAGAAGGAGCAGGACTTCTACGCCGGTCTTGGCGCGCGTGACCTGGCGCTGACCAAGCAGGCATTCGATGAGGCGCCGAAAGACACCGCGGCCTACTACCGTGCCGGGCTGATCTACTACGGCAAACTCAACACCGCGGATGCCGAGACGCTGTTCGCCGAACCGAACGATCCGCAGGCCCTGGCAGCCTTCGAGAAGTCCCTGGCACTGGTAGCCGACGCGGCCGCGGGCTGGAATGGCAAGGTCAGCGCCCAGGCTGCACAGAGCGGCAAGTCGTGCGGTGGCGGCATGCTGGAAATCAATGAGTTCATCGGCCAGTCGCGTTCGATCGTCCGCGACGTCAAGGACGGGGTGTACAAGCGTGCTCCCGAGGGCGCGATGAAGAACCTGCCGGCACAGATGCAGAGTTCGAGCATCGTCCGCTCGGCCAACCGCTACAACCGCACCTACGGCAACATGATCAATCGCTTCAACCATCCGACCTGCTGAGTCGTGGTGATCTTGCAGGCTTCAGGATTAGCCCGCAGCGGAGTAAGTCAGCCACCGATCTCATCGATGAATTCGTCCATGAAGCGCTTCAGGCGGGCATGGCGCACCTGCGCCAGGCGCGCGCCGGTCACGGTCTGGAAACCCTCGGCCAGGTGCAGCAGCTTGGTGTGGAAGTGGTCGAGGGTGAAGTTCAGGTCGTCGTAGCCGCGGTGCTCGGCGTGCGGGTCGTGGGGATCGTAGAAGGCTCGGTTCAACCGGCCGCCGACATAGAAGGTGCGGGCCACGCCGAGAGCGCCCAGGGCGTCGAGACGGTCGGCGTCCTGCAGGATCTTCGCCTCCAGGGTGCGAGCCTCGATGGCGGCGGAAAAACTGTGGGCTTCGATGGCGTGGGCCACCTCGGCGATCTTCGCTTCGGGCCAGCCCAGTCGGTGCAGCAGGGCCGAGGCCTTTTCCGCCGACAGGCGCGAGGCCTGGGCGCGCAGCGGCGAGCTCTTTTCCACGGCGACGCAATCGTGCAGCAGGGTGGCGGCCAGCAGCACTTGCAGATCGCCGCCGTCTTCCCGGGCGATGCGCCGCACATTGGCCCACACCCGCTGCAGGTGCGACAGGTCGTGGGCGCCGTCGTCGACGGGCTCCAGCGCGTGGGGCAGCAGGGTGTTGGCGAGATCGGGCAGGGGAGCAAAAGCGTCGGAAGTCATTTCAGCCAGGCAGTAAACATACAGGCGCACACTGTAGCCGCTGCCGCAGGCTGCGATAAGGCCCGCGGGACCTTCGGGCTTCGATAAAAGTGCCGTGCGCTTCGCGACCGATCGCAACCAGCGGCAGCGGCTACAGGTATCGGGCAATTCCGACATGGACAATCACCCGTCACGACCTCCAGGCATATCCCTGTGAAATACCCGTGCATGTCCTTCCCCTGTCGATCTAATATGGCCGCCTGCCTTCCAACCGAGACCCGCCGATGTCCGTCGAAATCCGTCCAGCCGTGCCCAGCGATGCACCGCAAATCCTTGCCTTCATCAGGGAGTTGGCCGATTACGAACGTGCTCGCCATGAGGTCATCGCCAGCGTCGCCGACATCGAGCGCAGCCTGTTCAGCGAGGGCGCCACGGCCCACGGCCTGATCTGCCTGCGCGATGGCGTGCCGATCGGCTTCGCGGTGTTTTTCTTCAGCTATTCCACCTGGCTGGGCAGCAATTGCCTGTACCTGGAAGACCTCTACATCACCCCCGCACAACGCGGCGGCGGCGCTGGCAAACAGCTGCTGCGGCACCTGGCGCGGATCGCCTGCGACAACGGTTGCGGGCGCTTCGAGTGGAGCGTGCTGGAGTGGAACGAACCGGCGATCCAGTTCTACAAATCCCTGGGCGCCCAGCCCCAGGAAGAGTGGGTGAGGTACCGCATGGATGGCGATGTGCTGCGCGCGTTTGCCCAGGGCTGATTTACCCGGCGCTTCTTTCGTGCAGGAGCGAGCTTGCTCGCGATAGCAATCCTGACAGCCAACTCTATTCTCAAGGCAGCCCTCAAGTTCAGGGCTACCGTCGTTCGACCAGGGCTCAGGCCTGCAGGTGCCAGCCCATCACATCCAGCAGATCGCAGCTGTCGCGCAACAGGATGGCGCTGGCCAGGTGTTGCAGTCGGTGTTGTCGGCGGCTTTCATGTCTAGCCGCGACAGGCTTTCCAGCAGTTGGTTGATGGCCAGCAGACGGACGGCGCTGTTGGCGTGGAGGACATCGAGTGGGGTGGTTTTGTCGATCAGCAGGCCGCCGCTGGCATCTCCGCCGAACTCGGCGGCTGACTCAGGCTTCCATAGGCGCGAAGCTTGCCCGCGATGGCATTTTTCCAGGTCCATCGCCATCGCGGGCAGCTTCCTACGGGACTGCGTTTATTGCTTGAGGGTCGCCATGTCGATGACGAAGCGGTATTTCACATCGCCGGCGATCATCCGCGCGTAAGCCTCGTTGATCTGGCGGATGTCGAGCATTTCGATGTCGCAGGTGATGTTGTGCTCGGCGCAGAAATCCAGCACTTCCTGGGTTTCGGCGATGCCGCCGATCAGCGAGCCGGCCAGCACGCGACGGCCCAGTACCAGCTTGGCCGCGTGCACGGGCGGGTCCACCGGCTCGATCAGGCCGACCAGGATGTGTACGCCGTCAAAACGCAGGGTATCCAGGTAGGGGTTGAGGTCGTGTTGCACTGGGATAGTGTCCAGCAGGAAGTCGAAGCGGCCGGCCGCGGCCTTCATCTGCTCGGCATCGGTGGAGACGATCACATGATCGGCACCCTGGCGACGGGCTTCCTCGGCCTTGCTCGCCGAACGGGTGAACAGGGTCACTTGCGCGTCCAGGGCCTTGGCGAACTTGATGCCCATGTGGCCCAGGCCACCCATGCCGAGAATGCCCACCTTGTCGCCGGCCTTCACCCCGTAATGCTTGAGCGGCGAGTAGGTGGTGATGCCCGCGCAGAGGATCGGCGCGGCGCTGGCCAGGTCGAGTTTCTCGGGAATGCGCACGACAAAGTGCTCGCTGACCACGATGCTGTCGGAGTACCCGCCCATGGTGTTGCTGCCGTCGACCCGGTCCGGGGTGGCGTAGGTCATGGTCGGGCCTTCCAGGCAGTATTGCTCCAGGTTGGCGGCGCAGGCTTCGCAATGCCGGCAGGAGTCGACCATACAGCCGACGCCGACCAGGTCGCCCACCTTGTGCCTGGTCACTTGGGCGCCGACGGCGGTGACCTTGCCGACGATTTCGTGGCCCGGCATCAGCGGGTACACGGCGATGCCCCATTCATTGCGGGCCTGGTGGATATCGGAGTGGCAGACGCCGCAGTAGAGAATCTCGATGGCCACGTCGTCGGGGCGCGGGCTGCGGCGCTGAAAGCTCATGGGGGCGAGGGGCGTGGTGGCGGACTGGGCGGCGTAACCGATGGCTGTGTACATGATGAACCTCGCAAAAGCACTGACAGATGAGGCGGGCCATTCTCGGCGCCGCTCCCTGGCGCGAACATGGCGATTCCTCGGCATGTCATGCCTATTCCTCCGCCATCGGCCATTTGCGCGCGGCATTGGCGTGCAGACCTGCGATGATGTTTTCATCCCTTTTTCCGTGAAGTTTTCCCCATGTTGTTGACCCGCCATCTCGATGCCAATGCCACCCTGGTATCCCTGATCCAGCCTCTTGCGACCCGCGACGGTTTCGTTCCCACGGGGCTGCCCGGGGTTCAGGTGTTACGGGCCAGTTGCGACGTGGCCCGCGGCCCGCATATCTATGAGCCGAGCCTGATGATCATCGCCCAGGGCAGCAAGCTGGCGTATCTGGGCCCGCGGACCCTGGAGTACGGCGCTGGGCATTACCTGATCCAGGCGCTGTCGGTGCCCTTCGAGTGCGAGACCTTCGCCATGCCCAATGCGCCGTTGCTGGGGGTGTCCATCGCCATCGACCGGGCGCTGTTGGGCGAGCTGGTGCTGGCGATGGGCGTTGCCGCGGGGCGCAGCGCCCAGGCGCAGACCCCGGAGTCGATGACTTCGGTGGTGCTCGACGACACGATGCGTGGTTGCGTGGAGCGCCTGCTGCGCTGCCTGCACGATCCTCTGGAGTGCAAGGTGATGGGCCAGGCGCGCTTGCGCGAATTGATGTTCACCGTCTTGCGCGGGCCGCAGGCCGATGTGCTGCGCGCGCTGGTGGAGCAGCACGGGCAGTTCGCGCGGATTTCCGCCTCGCTGAATCACTTGCACGAGCATTACACCGAGCCGCTGAACGTCGAGACCCTGGCCCGTTGCGCGAACATGAGCACCTCGACCTTTCATGAGCACTTCAAGCGCAGCACGCTGCTGTCGCCGGTGCAGTACCTCAAGCGCCTGCGCTTGCTCAGGGCGCAGCAGTTGCTGCTGGGAGAAGGGCTGGGCGTGGCCCAGGTGGCGCATCGGGTGGGCTACCAGAGCACCTCGCAGTTCAGCCGTGAATACAAGCGCTACTTCGAGCGCAATCCGGGGGATGAGCGAGCAGCGTGATAGGAGGCGCTCGTCTGTAGGCGCGAGGCTTGCCCGCGATGCAGGGTGAGACGGTCTGACAGATACATCGCCAAGGCCTTATCGCACGCAAGCTGTGCTCCTACAGAAGCAGGGCAGTGGCACCGGCAATAAAAAAGGCCCCCATTCGGGAGCCTTTTTTCTTCAAGCGTACGCCTTACATGTTCGGGTAAGTCGGACCGCCCGCGCCTTCCGGCGCGACCCAGGTGATGTTCTGCGCAGGGTCCTTGATGTCGCAGGTCTTGCAGTGCACACAGTTCTGGGCGTTGATCTGGAAGCGCTTCTCGCCGTCTTCCTTGGTGATCACTTCATACACCCCGGCCGGGCAGTAGCGTTGAGCAGGTTCATCGTACAGCGGCAGGTTCTTGCCGATCGGGATGCTCGGATCGGTCAGCTTCAGGTGGCAAGGCTGTTCTTCTTCATGGTTGGTGCCCGAGATGAACACCGAACTGAGTTTGTCGAAGCTGAGCTTGCCGTCCGGTTTCGGGTAGTCGATCTTCTTGCAGTCCGCGGCCAGCTTCAGGCAGGCGTAGTCCGGCTTGGTGTCGTGCAGGGTAAACGGCAGCTTGCCACCGAAGAGGTTCTGGTCGACCCAGTTGAAACCGCCGCCGACGATGGCGCCGTACTTGTGGATCGCCGGGCCGAAGTTGCGGCTGGCGAACAGTTCTTCGTACAGCCAGCTGGACTTGAACGCTTCTACATAGGTGTTCAGCTCGTCGGCGCCTTCGGAACCGGCGAACAGCGCATCGGCCACGGCGTCAGCGGCGAGCATGCCGGACTTCATGGCGGTGTGGCTGCCCTTGATCTTGGCGAAGTTCAGGGTGCCCAGGTCGCAACCGATCAGCGCGCCGCCCTTGAACACCATCTTCGGCAGCGAGTTCAGGCCGCCTTTACAGATGGCGCGCGCGCCGTAGCTGACGCGCTTGCCGCCTTCGAGGTACTGCTTGAACACCGGGTGATGCTTGAGGCGCTGGAATTCGTCGAACGGCGACAGGTAGGTGTTGCTGTAGGACAGGTCGACGATCAGGCCGACCACCACCTGGTTGTTTTCCAGGTGATAAAGGAAGGAGCCGCCAGTGTTCTCGGTGCCCATGATGTCCAGCGGCCAGCCGGCGGTGTGGACCACCAGGCCTGGCTGATGCTTGGCCGGATCAATTTCCCAGATTTCCTTGAGGCCGATGCCGTAGTGCTGGGCGTCGGCGTCGCTGTCCAGGTTGAAGCGCTTGATCAGTTGTTTGCCGATGTGGCCACGGCAGCCTTCGGCGAACAGGGTGTACTTGCCACGCAGTTCCATGCCGGGGGTGTACAGGCCTTCCTTCGGATTGCCTTCGCGGTCGACACCCAGGTCGCCGGTGATGATCCCGCGGACCACGCCGTTCTCGTCGAACAGCGCTTCCTGGGCGGCGAAGCCCGGGTAGATTTCCACGCCCAGGTTCTCGGCCTGCTGGGCCAGCCAGCGGCACAGGTTGCCCAGGGAGATGATGTAGTTGCCTTCGTTGTGCATGGTCTTGGGCACAAAGAAGTCGGGAACTTTGGTCGCGCTGTCGGCGTTTTTCAGGACATAGATGTCATCGCGCTTGACCGGGGTGTTCAGCGGGGCGCCGAGCTCCTTCCAGTCCGGAAACAGCTCGTTCAGGGCGCGGGGTTCGAACACGGCGCCGGAAAGAATGTGAGCACCGACTTCGGAGCCTTTCTCGACCACGCAGACGCTGATTTCCTTACCGGCTTCGGCGGCCTTCTGCTTCAGTCGGCAGGCGGCGGACAAGCCAGCGGGGCCGGCACCGACGATGACCACGTCGAATTCCATGTATTCGCGTTCCACTAGGCTATCTCCTACTCAAGGCTCAACGGTTTTTTTCTAATTGGAGGTTGGGTGTCGCATCGATGGTTTTCTCCGCCAAACAGGGGAGGGGACAATGAACGACCCGCCTTTCTCTCTAGGCGGCGCATTATATCTACACCACTCTTAGCGTCCAATACAAACGTTTGTTTGAATTTGCTGCAGCCCATGTAAATCAAAGAAGCACGGCTTATGACTGGCCATTTTGGCGTATTGACCAGAATAGGCGTTCCGGTCAAGATACGGTCGGTTTTGCGCTCGCCGTAGGCTGACTGTTGGTTTCAAGAGCACCTCTAAAGACAGGGCGAAGGCAGTACAAGGTGACGCAACGTGCAGTTTACACGCCGCGATAAAGAATGACCGGCCAGTCGCTACTGACGAACGGTCATCATCCCGTGAGCAAGGTCATCTGTCTGCTGTTGCAAGAGTCCATGCCAGCGTTTTTAGAGGTGCCCTTGTGCCCGATGAGCATCAACCGCCAGGTTCGCCTAGGCGACTTTCTTTTCACCGGAGAGTAACGAGGAATCCATGAAGGTTCTTGTAGCTGTCAAACGCGTTGTCGATTACAACGTCAAGGTTCGCGTCAAGGCGGACAATTCCGGCGTCGACCTCGCCAACGTCAAGATGTCGATGAACCCTTTCTGCGAAATCGCAGTGGAAGAAGCCGTACGCCTGAAAGAAAAAGGCGTAGCGACTGAAATCGTCGTCGTCTCCATCGGTCCCGCTACTGCTCAAGAGCAACTGCGTACCGCCCTGGCGCTGGGTGCCGATCGTGCCATCCTCGTCGAGTCCGCTGATGAACTGAACTCCCTGGCCGTGGCCAAGCTGCTCAAGGCCGTGGTCGACAAGGAACAGCCTCAGCTGGTGATCCTTGGCAAGCAAGCCATCGACAGCGACAACAACCAGACCGGCCAGATGCTGGCAGCCCTGAGCGGTTACGCTCAAGGCACCTTCGCCTCCAAGGTCGAAGTGTCGGGCGACAAGGTTGCGGTGACCCGTGAAATCGACGGTGGCTTGCAAACCGTTTCGCTGAACCTGCCAGCGATCGTCACCACCGACCTGCGTTTGAACGAGCCGCGCTACGCGTCTCTGCCAAACATCATGAAAGCCAAGAAGAAGCCGCTTGAAGTGCTGACTCCTGATGCTTTGGGCGTTTCCACCGCCTCTACCAACAAGACCCTGAAAGTCGAAGCGCCGGCTGCACGCAGTGCGGGTATCAAGGTCAAGTCGGTCGCTGAACTGGTCGAGAAACTGAAAAACGAAGCGAAGGTAATCTGACATGACTATCTTGGTAATCGCTGAACACGACAACAAGGTGCTGGCTCCGGCCACCCTGAACACCGTTGCCGCCGCTGCCAAAATCGGTGGCGACATCCACGTCCTGGTCGCCGGCCAGGGCGCTGGCACCGTGGCTGAAGCCGCGGCGAAAATCGCTGGCGTGAGCAAAGTCCTGTCGGCCGACAACGCCGCTTACGCTCACCAACTGCCGGAAAACGTTGCCCCTCTGGTAGCAGAGCTTGGCAAGGGCTACAGCCACATCCTGGCCGCCGCCACTTCCAACGGCAAAAACATCCTGCCGCGCGTGGCCGCGCAGCTGGACGTCGACCAGATTTCCGAGATCATCTCGGTAGAAAGCGCCGACACCTTCAAGCGTCCGATCTATGCCGGTAACGCCATCGCTACCGTGCAATCGAACGCCGCCGTGAAGGTCATCACCGTGCGCGCCACCGGTTTCGATCCGGTTGCCGCCGAAGGCGGTTCGGCCGCTGTCGAAGCGGTTGCTGCCGCTCACGACGCAGGTAAATCGAGCTTCGTCGGCGAAGAGCTGGCCAAGTCCGACCGTCCTGAACTGACTGCTGCCAAGATCGTCATTTCCGGCGGCCGCGGCATGCAGAACGGCGACAACTTCAAACACCTGTACGCCCTGGCCGACAAGCTGGGCGCTGCCGTGGGTGCTTCGCGCGCCGCGGTCGACGCAGGTTTCGTACCCAACGACATGCAGGTCGGCCAGACCGGCAAGATCGTTGCGCCACAGCTGTACATCGCCGTCGGTATCTCCGGCGCGATCCAGCACCTGGCCGGTATGAAAGACTCCAAGGTGATCGTTGCGATCAACAAGGACGAAGAAGCGCCGATCTTCCAGGTGGCCGATTACGGCCTGGTGGCGGACTTGTTCGAAGCCGTACCAGAGCTGGAGAAGCTGGTCTAATCCAGCGGCTTCACTTATAAGAGAGCCCGGTCTTTTGGCCGGGCTTTTTTATTGTCTGGGATTTGAGTGGGAGAATTTCGCCATGGATCTGCGCCGCCTGGGTGGCCTGTCAGTGCTGCTGGGACTGACATTGATGCCGTTGCCGTCGATGGCCGCCGGTAAATGCGAGCGCCTGGTGGTGACCGGCAGTCCGGATGCCCCGCCGTATCTGTGGCGCGACCCGCAGGACCCCAGCCACCTGATTGGCGCCAGCGCCGAATTGCTGCAACACGTGGCGCAGGAACTGGGGATCAAGGTCGAGTTGTTGTATGCCGGCAAACGCTCCGCCGCCCTGGATGAAGTGCGCAGCGGGCGCATAGACATGCTGGCCGACGCGCCGCTGACGGTGAGTGAGCTGGAAGCGCTGGACTACATTCATCCGCCGCTGCTGGAGAACGATTTCCTGGTCTGGACCCGCAAGGGCTCGACGCTGAGCTACAGCCAGCCCTCGGACCTGCATGGGCATACCGGCGCATTGTCGGAAAGGGCGCGCCTGACGCCGCCCTTCGATGCCTTCGCCAAGGAGCAATTGAGCCTGACCCGCATGCCGAATCTGACCCAGGCATTCCAGAAACTGTTGCTGGGGGAGGTGGAGTACGTACTGGCCGGACGCTACGCCGGCATAGCCCTGGCCCAGTCGCTGGGCATGGCCAACGATCTGCTGGCATTCCCGCAGCCTGCCGACAAACCTGGCCTGTTCCTGGCCATCTCGCACAACTCCGCCTGCAACGACCCATGGTTGCGCGGACAGTTGGCAAAAAAGATGACAGAATTGCCCGCGTCCGGTCTGACGGAAGCCGTGCTGCAGCGCAATCTCGAGCGTTGGAAGGCACAGTTGCAGCAACCTGTCAGCACCCCCAAACAGTAGGGATTTCTAGTGAGTATTCGACCTCTTTTCGCTGCCCTGGCCGTCCTGGCTCTGGCGGGTTGCGCAGCCGATCCGGCGCCGAATGAACAAATGCGCCTGACCGAACAAACCCTGGCCCAGGCCAAGGCCGTGGGAGCCACGGCAGAGGATGTGCCGGAAATGAAACTGGCCGAGGACAAATTCGCCCGCGCCCAACGCAACATGCAGGAAGAGTCGTTCAAGCACGCGCGCATGCGTGCCGAGCAGGCGGAACTGGATGCGCGCCTGGCCGAGGCGCGGGTTCTGACCCTGAAAAGCCAGGAACAGCTGAACCTCGTCCAGACTCGTATCACTCGTCTGCGCAAGCAGTTGGGAGATGCCCAATGATTCGTCTGACTCGAGTATTGGGTGGCGTGCTGCTGATCGCCTGCACCGGCCTCTACGGCTGCGCCGGGCAACGCAGCGAAGCAGCGCTGGAACAGGCCGGCGAGGACTTCCAGAAGGTCAAGGAAGATTCCAATGTGCTGCGCATCGCGCCCAAGGATGTGATCCGCGCCGGTGAGTCCCTGGCCCGGGCCGATCGCCTGTCCAGCTACTGGGGCAGCGGTTCGGATGTGGTGCACTACGCCTACCTCAGCCAGCGCTACAGCGAAATCGCCCGCGAGCACACCAACCAGGCGCTGAACCAGGAGCAGGCGGCCAAGCTCGAACTCGAACGCCAGCGCCTGCAACTGGCCCTGCGCGAGGCCAAATTGCTGAGCGTGCAGCAGCAGGGCAAGTGGCTGGAAGAGCAGATCATCAACCTGGCCACGACCCAGACCGATCGCGGGCTGGTGATGACCCTGGGCGATGTGTTGTTCGACACCGGCGAAGCGGAGCTGAAGAGCTCGGCCAATCGTACCGTGCTCAAAGTCGTGCAGTTTCTCCAGCTGAACCCCAAGCGTGTGGTGCGGATCGAGGGCTACACGGACAACACCGGCGACAAGCAGAGTAATCTGAAACTGTCCCGCGACCGGGCGCAGGCCGTGGCCGATATCCTGGTGGACCTGGGTGTCGAGGAGAAACGGGTCCAGGTCGAAGGTTATGGCGATGAGTACCCGGTCGAGGCCAACGCCTCGGAACGTGGGCGGGCGCAGAACCGTCGGGTGGAAATCGTCTTCTCCGACGAGAAAGGCCAGTTGGGCGCCGCGCGCTAAGACGCGGCGGCTCAAGACAACCCGGTTTCCCCCGCGGAGCCGGGTTTTTTTGTGCCTGACGATTGGCACACAAAACAGTACAGTTTTTGCTGACACTGCCCTGTACGGTCGACTATTGTGGCAACTGTCCCAGTACACTTATGAACTGTTCCGGTATCGTCATCCACAAGAATAAAATGCCGGTGAAATCGAGTGCAGCGTCATGACCAATCTCTTGCTTTATCAACGTATCGCTCAGCAGCTGGCTGAAGATATCCGTCGTGGTGTGTACCAGCCCGGGGAACGCGTACCTTCGGTACGCAAGATGAGTTCCCAGCTCAACGTCAGCCATGCCACGGTGCTCCAGGCCTACGCCAATCTCGAGGACCAGGGGCTGATCCGTGCCCGTCCACAGTCGGGCTATTACGTGCACCAGACCCCGGCGCTGACCGCGCCGACCCCGGACATCGCCCGGGTCGAGCGGCCTGGCCTGGTGACGCGCAGCAGCATCATTCATCAGGTGTTGGTGGAGTCGCGCCGTGAAGGCGTGTTTCCGCTGGGCGCCGCGGTGCCGAGCGTCGATTACCTGCCAGTACGGGCGTTGCACCAGCAACTGGCCAAGGTCACCCGTTTCCATAGCCCGCGCGCTTTCAGCTACATGTTCAGCCCCGGCTTCGAGCCATTGCGCCGACAGGTGGCGATTCGCATGCGCGACGCTGGCGTGGTGGTCGACCCCTCCGAAGTGGTGATCACCCACGGCTGCGTGGATGCCCTGCAGATGTCGTTGCGCGTGCTGACCCGCCCGGGCGACCTGATCGCCGCGGAGTCGCCGACTTACTACGGCCTGTTGCAACTGGCCGACCTGTTGGGGCTCAAGGTCATCGAGATTCCCAGCGACCCTTCCACCGGCATGAGCCTGGAAGCGCTGCAACTGGCGGCCAACCAGTGGTCGATCAAGGCCCTGGTGTTGACCACGCGCTTGAGCAATCCACTGGGCGGCACCATGCCGGAAGAGCGGCAGAAACAATTGCTGCGCCTGGCCTCGGATTTCGATATCCAGGTGGTCGAAGATGACATCTACGGCGAACTGATGTTCGAGGTCGGTCGTACCAAGGCGCTGAAAGCCTATGACCGTCTGGATCGGGTGATCTATTGCTCGAGCTTTTCCAAGACCCTGTCACCCGGCGTGCGCATCGGCTGGATGATTGCCGGCAAGTTTCAGCAGGAAATCCAGCGTTTGCAAACCTTCAGCACCCACTCGGCCTGCAGCGTCACCCAGATGGGCGTCGCGGCCTACCTGGAGAACGGCGGTTACGACCGGCATCTGCGCTTTATCCGCCAGGAGTACCGCAAGAACCTCAGCGCCTTTCAGTTGGCGGTGCAGCAGTACTTCCCAGAGGGCACGCAGATTACCCGTCCGAACGGCGGTTTCATTCTCTGGGTCAGCCTGCCGGGGCGGGTCAATACCCAGGAATTGCATGTCCGGGCATTGCAGCAGGGCATCAGTATCGCGCCGGGGCTGATCTTCAGTAATACCGAGCAGTTCAACCACTGCATTCGCCTCAACTGCGGTACCCCCTGGAATCGTGAGGCCGAACGGGCACTGATGACCCTGGGCATGCTGGCCAGCCAGTTGTGCCAGGAGGCCGCGGGAGGTTTTTGAAGAATCGGTTACCGTGCTTGTTTTCGCGCGGTCAACAGGCGAGCATATGGCTCTTTGCCGCCGATCCTGTTGTCTCTCTATGAAAGCGATTTTTCCTGTTGCCTGGGTATTGGTCAGCGTATTGAGTGCTTTCGGCACGGCCAGCGTTCTGGCGGCTCCGGCCCAGGAAAAGGTCGCGGCAAGCGCCACCGAGAATAAATCGCAGAAAACCGCGGCAGCCAAGAAAGCCGCGCCGGTAAAGAAGGCGGCAGTGACCAGCAAGGCCAAACCCAAGGCCAAGGCACAGAAAAGGCGCGCGCCGATCGCTTCCAAGTCCAAGCCTGCCAGTGAGATCGTGAGGACGCGTTTGCCTTCGGCCAATGTCGATCTGAGCCTGCCGCCGGAAATGGTCAAGCAATTGCAGCCGATCGGCTCGGTCAACCAGCCCAAGCGCCCCCCGTTGCTGCCGCCGATGTTCGGCGAGAAACCCAAGGACGACAGTCCGTTCCAGCTCAACGGCCGCTTGCTGAGCAACGAAATGCAGTTGCAGCTGCGCAATGACGAACGGCGTGATGTGGAAGGCGCGGCGTTGGATTTCGAGTTCAAGCAGTAAACCTTCATCCTGACTGTGACCCGCAGCCCTGACGCTTTGTCGGAGACTGGTCAGTCACGCGAGCCTTAGCGTAAAAACCCGTGGGCGGCCAATTTCAAACGGCTGTTTTAGCGGTTACTCTAGTCCGCGTCATTTCAATACTTTGCCCGTCGCGAGGAGCTTGTCGTCATGAACTGCCGTGAAGGCTGTGGCGCCTGTTGCATTGCCCCTTCCATCAGTACCCCGATTCCCGGAATGCCCAATGGCAAACCGGCCGGAGAACGTTGCATTCATCTTTCTGTCGAACTGCTGTGCGGTTTGTTCGGCCAACCCGAACGGCCCGCCGTCTGTGGTGCGTTCCAGGCCGATGTCGAAGTCTGCGGCGGCAGTCGGGAAGAGGCTATCCGCTTGTTGGGCTGGTGGGAGCAAGTGACGGCGGCGTGAAGTGTTTTCAATGAACGGAACTTCAACAATAAGGAATAAGACAATGGGTTCGCTGCATCGAATTGCTGTGCTCTGTGGGTTGACCGTTCTGCTCTCGGCAACCGCCCACGCCGAAGATTGGCAAACGGCCAAGGATGAAGACGGCATCAAGGTCTCCTTGAGTGAAGTGGCCGGCTCCAAATACAAGGCCTACCGGGGCGTGACCACCATGAAAACCAGCGTGGCCAAGCTGCGCGCGCTGCAGGACGACGTGACGGGCGCCTGCGCCTGGATCCACGAGTGCAAGTCGCAGAAACTGCTCAAGCACGAAGGTGAGCAGAGCTGGACCTACACCCAGTTCAACACCCCATGGCCAGTTACGCCGCGTGATTCGGTGCTGCATGTCACCACCAGCGAAGCGGCCGATGGCAGCCTGACCCGCAAGCTCGAAGGCGTACCGACCTACCTTCCCGAGGAGAAAGGTTTCGTGCGTGTCGCCCAGGTCGAAGGCTTCTGGAAGTTCGTGCCCAAGGGCGCGGACCAGGTCGAAGTGACCTATCAGGTGCACACCGAACCGGGCGGCAGCGTGCCGTCCTGGCTGGCCAACAAGTTTGTCGTGGATGCGCCGTTCAACACCCTCAAGGCATTGAAGGCGCGCGCCGAGAAACCGTAAGCGCCGATCGTTGCGCAAAGGCTGCCCCAGGGCAGCCTTTTTTAATGGCACCGCCGGGCTTTTGGTTTGAACGATCCTTGGTTCTTCAGGGTCGACATCTTGTGAGTCCATCCATGGGCTTCATCAAGGAGGCACTGATGCAAAAGTGGCAAGTCACTTTCGTTGACGATCATGGTGTCCAGTCAGTCGAGCAGTTCGACTGTGAGCAGCAGCCCAGCATGGAGGAGGCGGCACAATTGATTCGCGCAAAGCTTTTGCCGGTTCCGGCCGAGCTTGACCTCAACGATCTGGAAGGGCGCACCGACGACCCTACGCTCAAGAGCCTGAAAGATCAGAACAGCATTCAAATCCTCAGCATTACGCCGATTTAATCTTTAATGCGCAAAGCTCCACCGAGCTTTAACCCAGACCTTGGCAGCGCCTGCGTCTTGGCGCTACTCTGCATTCGAGATCAGCGAATGAATCGCTAAGGTCTGGTCTTGTCAGCTACATGCTTGTTTCCTGGCGGCGATCTTCTCGCCGCAAGCCTGCACCGTGCGGTGACAGGCAAGGGAGTACGGAAAGTCTATCCATCGGTTTGAGGAGGACGTTTCATGAGCACAGCCTATCAAGAAGACATCAGCAGCAGCGTGCTGCGCCGCATGAAAGAAGGCGGTTTCGACTTTTCACGATTCCATCCCATCGAGTTCTACGCCATTTTCCCGGACGAGGAGCGGGCACGCAGGGCGGCAGGGCAGTTCCGCGGTGAATCCTTGAATGCCCAGGTCAGCGTGCGCGATGACGGCGTCTGGTACCTGGAGTTGAGCAAGGTGATGTACGCCACCTACGGCGGCATCGGCGATTTCGAGCAGGACTTTGAAGCGGTGGTCGCGCCCCTGGGCGGGATCATTGAAGGTTGGGGCGTGAAGCAGGAGGTTCGAGGGCGACTCGTTTAGGGCATATGAATAGCGTCAAGACTCAGCATCGGCTGACCTTCGGGTCGGCCGATTTCGTTTCTGCCCCGGGATCCTACAAAAAAGCGGGTAAAAAAAGGCCACCCGCTGAGGGTGGCCAAAAGGGAAGACCGGTAGGAGAGGAAACCGGTCGGGGACATTCCGGGTCCGGCTGCCATTGGCGCCATGAAGGGTGGGGCGTCGACTGCGCACCGTGGTGGTACTGAAGTCATCTGCGCTGTTGCAGCGAATTTTGCGAAGTTTTGCCCAAGCGGTGAAATCAAGTCTGGCTATGCCGTCGATAGCCACTGCATTGCAATGGAGCGCTTGCCGGGGAGCACGCCCGACTGTAAGGAGCGAGGCTTGCCTGCGATGGCATTCTGGACAGCACCTCCCCAAGCCAGCTTTATTGCCCAGGCTGCTTGCGTCCCGCCATATGCTTCAGATACCCCACCAGCAACTCCAGCTCGGCATCCGGCAATACGCTGCTTGCGAAGGCCGGCATCTTCGCCTGTGGCCAGCGGCGCAGGCTCTGTGGGTCACGGATATAACGCTTGAGGAAGTCCGCACCGAAATACTCGGTGGGGCTGTAGGGGATATTCAGATCCGGGCCGAACTGCGAGTCGCCGGCGCCGTTGAGGCGATGGCAAGCCAGGCAATTCTTCTGGAACAGGGCGAAGCCCTGGTTCACCGGGTCGCCGGCCGCCAGTTTGGGGTCCGGGCGCAGGGCCGGGAAACGCTCGGCCACCGGCGCCAGGCGCTTGATGCTCGCCACTTCGAACGGCCATTGCTCGGGGCTGATATGACCGGCCTGCGGGTTGGTCCACACCAGGTAGAAAGGCCCGGCGCTGTGCTTGCCTTCAGCCAGGGGCGGCCAGGGCTTGGCTGGGTCTTCGATGGCCAGCCAGGCCTGGGCGCCGTCTTGGTTGAGCAGGGGGGCGGCGGGCAATTCGGCGGCGAAACCGTCCAGGGCGACAGCCTGCAGATGGTCATCAGCCTTGATGCCGGTGAGCAGGGCCGAGATCGGCACCGCGCGGTAACTCATGTCGCGTTTGTACGACACGTCATCCTTGACGGTGATCGTCCGGGCCTGAGGGTGCTTGAGCAGTTCTTCGGTCTGCCAGGTGCGACTGCCGGCCCCCAGTTCCAGGGTCAGCTGCGCGGCATGCACGGGTGTGATGAGCAGCAGGGCGCTGCACAGGAGGATAAGAGATTTCAATTGATCGCTGTTCCGTCGCTGGGGTGGAGAGCAGCGCGTACGGCCTGTCTCCAGTTTTCTGATAAGCGCGACGACGCCCTGATTCAGCGTGGCCGCGGCGTCAGAAAGAGTGGCACACAAGCGCCTGCCTCGGTAGCGAACCGGAGCACAAAGATGCAATTGCGTGACGGGATGGCCACGCCTCTAGCCGATCACTTTGGTGAGATTCGGCAAAATCAGAAGCAAGGTGGTTGCGAACAGAATGAGCCCCGCTTGACGGACTTTCGAATGCTTGAACATGGCTGAATGCCTTTTGTTGTTATTCCTGAACATCAAATGCATGCCTGCCGCTTCACTCTGGTCAGGCGATGTGTCCCTTTTCTTACACGTGCACCGGCAAGACCCGGCTGCAACGATTCACTGCCTACAGTTCCTACCTTAGGGGCCTTGTAACCCTGGGCTTAGATCCATTTCATATCAGCTAATAGACAGATGCTTTAAAAAGCGCATGAGGCCTATTGCCATCTTCTTGCCCGGCCTTTGTCTAGACAGTTCCGTTATGCGGCGGGCGGAATCCATTAGCTCACTACCGTTCGTCTGAGCGTGACCGTCAAGGTCAGTGAGCGCATCGGTCATTGAATCCGGGCCCCTCGGGGCCAAGAGTGGGAGCCCTGTCATCATTCATCTGCACAGCGGTTCGAGGACGTCATGACCCAGGCTTTGATATTCGATGCATTACGCACCCCCCGTGGCAAAGGCAAGGCCGACGGCGCCTTGCACAGCGTCAAGCCGGTGAACCTGCTGGCCGGGCTGCTCGAGGCCCTGCAGCGGCGTACCGGACTCGACACCAGCCAGGTCGACGACATCGTGCTCGGCTGCGTGACGCCGATCGGCGACCAGGGGGCCGACATCGCCAAGACCGCGGCGCTGGTCGCCGACTGGGACGTCAGCGTAGCCGGAGTGCAGATCAACCGTTTTTGCGCCTCGGGCCTCGAAGCGGTGAACCTGGGCGCGATGAAAGTGCGCTCCGGTTTCGAGGACCTGGTGGTGGTCGGCGGTGTTGAGTCGATGTCGCGGGTGCCCATGGGCAGCGACGGCGGTGCCTGGGTGCTTGACCCGCAAACCAATATGCACAGCCATTTCACCCCGCAAGGCATAGGCGCGGACCTGATCGCCACCCTGGAAGGCCTCAGCCGTGAGGATGTCGATACCTTTGCCCTGCAGTCCCAGCAAAAGGCCGCGCGGGCCAGGGCGGCGGGGGCTTTCAGCAAGTCCCTGGTGCCGGTGCAAGACCAGAACGGCATCGTCCTGCTGGATCATGATGAGTTCATACGCGCCGATTCCACCCTCGAAGGTCTGGGCAAGCTCAAGCCCAGCTTCGAGATGATCGGCCAGATGGGCTTCGACGCCACCGCCTTGCGGGTCTACAGCCATGTCGAGCGCATCCACCACGTGCACACCCCGGGCAACAGCTCAGGGATAGTCGATGGCGCGGCGCTGATGCTGATCGGTTCCGAGGCCAAGGGCCAGGCGCTGGGCCTCAAGCCGCGGGCGCGGATCGTCGCCACGGCGGTCACCAGCACCGATCCGACCATCATGCTCACCGGGCCTGCGCCGGCCACGCGCAAGGCGCTGGCCAAGGCCGGGCTGCGGGTCGAGGACATCGACCTGTTCGAGGTCAACGAGGCCTTCGCTTCGGTGGTGCTGAAGTTCATCAAGGACATGGCCATCGACCCGGGCAAGGTCAACGTCAATGGCGGCTCCATCGCCATGGGCCACCCGCTGGGCGCCACCGGCTGCGCGATCCTCGGCACCTTGCTCGACGAGCTGGAAGCGCGGCGCCAGCGTTACGGCCTGGCGACCCTCTGCGTCGGCGGCGGCATGGGTATCGCCACCATCATCGAACGCCTCTGAGCCCTGACTTCAAGGAAGCACTTTCATGACCCAAGCCATCCGTTACGAAAAGGGCCAGGACCAGATCGTCGTTCTGACCATCGACATGCCGGGCCAGAGCGCCAACACCATGAATGCGGTGTACCGCGAGGCCATGGCCGCCTGTGTGGCCCACCTGCAAGCCGAGCAGGAATCGATTGCCGGGGTGATCGTCACTTCGGCGAAAAAGACCTTCTTCGCCGGCGGCGACCTCAATGAATTGATCAAGGTCGGCAAGCCCGAAGCCCAGGCCTTCTATGACATGGTGCTGACTCTCAAGGGCCAGCTGCGGGCCCTGGAGACCCTGGGCAAGCCCGTGGTAGCGGCGATCAACGGCGCGGCCCTGGGCGGTGGCTGGGAGATCTGCCTGGCCTGCCATCACCGGGTGGCGCTGGACGATTCGTCGCTGCAGGTCGGCCTGCCGGAAGTGACCCTCGGCCTGTTGCCGGGCGGTGGCGGGGTGGTGCGCATGGTGCGTTTGCTGGGGCTGGAAAAAGCCCTGCCGTATCTGCTGGAGGGCAAGAAGGTCCGACCGCAGCAGGCGCTGAAAGCCGGCCTGATCGACCAACTGGCCAGCGACCGCGACGACCTGCTGGCCAAGGCCAGGGCGTGGATTGTCGCCAACCCGGCGGTCAAGCAGCGCTGGGACGTGGCCGGCTACCAGATCCCAGGGGGCACGCCGTCGCACCCGAAAGTCGCGCAGATGCTGGCCATCGCACCATCGATCCTGCGCAGCAAGACTCAGGGCTGCCTGCCGGCGCCGGAGAAAATTCTCTGTGCGGCCGTGGAGGGCGCCCAGGTCGATTTCGATACCGCGCAGTTGATCGAAGCGCGCTATTTCACCGAGCTGACCACCGGCCAGGTGGCGAAAAACATGATCGGCACCTTCTGGTTCCAACTCAATGAGATCAATGCCGGTGGCTCCCGTCCCCAAGGCTTTGCGCCCTATGTGACCAGGAAGGTCGGGGTGCTCGGTGCCGGGATGATGGGCGCCGGGATCGCCTATGTCAGTGCGGTGGCCGGCATCGAGGTGGTGCTCAAGGACATCAGCCTGGCGGCGGCCGAGAAGGGCAAGGCCTATTCGGCGGCGTTGCTGGAGAAGAAGATCGCCCGTGGCCAATTGAGCGCCGAACAGCGTGACGCCACGCTGGCGCAGATCACCACCACCGAGCAGGACGCCGACCTGGCCGGGTGCGACCTGATCATCGAGGCGGTGTTCGAGGATCGCGAACTCAAGGCCAGGGTCTCGGCGGCGGCGCAGCAGGTGGTGGGGGCACAGGCGGTGATCGCGTCCAACACCTCGACCTTGCCCATCAGTGGCCTGGCCAAGGCGGTGCCGGATCAAGGCAAGTTCATCGGCCTGCATTTTTTCAGCCCGGTGGAAAAAATGCCCCTGGTGGAAATCATCAAGGGCGAGCAGACCAGCGACGAAACTCTGGCGCGCGGCTTCGACTTCGTCCAGCAGATCAAGAAGACCCCGATCGTGGTCAACGACAGCCGCGGCTTTTTCACTTCGCGGGTGTTCGGCACCTTCACCAACGAAGGTATCGCCATGCTCGGCGAGGGTGTGGCCGCGCCGATGATCGAGACCGAGGCGCGCAAGGCGGGCATGCCGATCGGCCCGCTGGCGATCTGCGACGAGGTTTCCCTGAGCCTGCTGAGCCATATCCGCCAACAGACCGCCAAGGACCTGCTGGCCGAAGGCAAGCCGTTGCCGGAGCATCCGGCCTTTGCCGTGATCGACCTGCTGCTCAATGAATACAAGCGCCCAGGCAAGGCGGCGGGCGGTGGTTTCTACGATTACCCGGCCGGGGGGCAGAAGCATTTGTGGCCGCAACTGAAAACCCGCTTCGAGAAAGCCGACGGGCAGATTTCGCCGCAGGACGTGCGCGACCGATTGTTGTTCGTGCAGGCCATCGAAACCGTGCGTTGTGTGGAGGAGGGCGTGTTGTGCTCGACGGCCGATGCCAATATCGGTTCGATCTTCGGTATCGGCTTCGCGGCCTGGACCGGTGGGGCCTTGCAGTTCATCAACCAGTACGGTTTGAAGGACTTTATCGCCCGGGCCCAGTACCTGGCCGAGCAATATGGCGAGCGTTTCGCGCCGCCGGCGCTGCTGCTGGAGAAGGCCGCCAAGGGCCAGTTGTTCTGAGGCTGAAGGGATTGAAGTGATGCATCGCAGGGCTTGCCTTGATCGGGCGTTTCAAGGCAGGCTCTGGGGTGTTCATTATTCCCATCACGTGTCAGGTATTTTTTATGTCGCTACGCATCTGCATTCTGGAAACCGACATCCTGCGTCCAGAATTGGTCGATCAATATCAGGGTTACGGGCAGATGTTTCAGCGCCTGTTTTCACAGCAGCCGCTCGCTGCCGAATTTACCGTCTACAACGTGATGCAGGGCCACTACCCGAGCGACGACCAAAGCTTCGACGCTTACCTGGTCACGGGGAGCAAGGCCGACTCCTTCGGTACCGACCCCTGGATTCAAACCCTCAAGACCTACCTGCTGGAGCGTTATAAGCGCGGCGACAAACTGCTGGGCATCTGCTTTGGCCATCAGTTGCTGGCGTTGCTGCTGGGCGGCAAGAGCGAACGCGCGACCCAGGGCTGGGGCGTGGGTACCCACAACTACAAGCTGGCGGCCAGGGCGCCGTGGATGAGCCCGGTGGTGGAAGAGTTGACGCTGTTGATCAGCCATCAGGACCAGGTGACTGCCTTGCCGGAAAACGCCACGGTCATCGCTTCCAGCGATTTCTGCCCGTTCGCGGCCTATCACATCAATGATCAGGTGCTGTGCTTCCAGGGCCACCCGGAGTTTATCCACGACTATTCGCGGGCCTTGCTGGACCTGCGCCAGCAGCACCTGGGCGAACAGGTCTATCAAAAGGGCATCGCCAGTCTGGACCGGGATCATCACGGCAGCACCGTTGCCGAGTGGATGATGCGTTTTGTGGCGCACAAGCCGCAGGCCGGATCGGTTTGAATCCATAGCCGATCGCCAGCCGGTTCGCTTCTACAACGGTCTCAAGGCCCTTGCAGGAGCGTCCAGCCCGGCTCTGCTGTCAGAGCCACCCCGAGCGCTTGAAGCTCGCCCACAACCCCGTACAGCCCAGCACCAGAAACGCCAGCACACCGAAGTAGCCGTAGTGCATCTTCAGCTCGGGCATGTTGTCGAAGTTCATTCCGTAGATCCCCGCCACTGCGGTCGGGAACGCCAGGATCGCCGCCCAGGCGGCGAACTTGCGTTGCACCACGCTTTGTCGCGAGGCCTCCAGCAGGACGCCGATCTCGATGGTCTGGCTGGCGATGTCGCGCAAGGTCGCCAGGTCTTCCATCTGCCGGGTGACATGGATCTGCACGTCGCGAAAGTACGGGCGCATGTTCTTGTCGATAAAGGGGAAGCTGAGCTTCTGCAGCTCTTCGCTGATCTCCACCATGGGCGCTACATAGCGGCGCAGGCGCAGCACGTCGCGGCGCAGGCTGTGGAGGTGCTGGATATCCCGCTCGTTGAGCGAACTGCACAGCACGCTGCGTTCCAGTTCGTCGATCTCGGCATGGATCGCTTCGCTGACCGGCTGGTAGTTCTCGGTGACGAAATCCAGTAGCGCGTAGAGCACGAAGTCTTCGCCGTGCTCCAGCAGCAGCGGTCGTGCCTCGCAACGCTGGCGCACGAACCCATAGGATTTGGAGTGGCCATTGCGGGCAGTGATGATATAGCCCTTGCCGGCAAAGATATGGGTCTCGATGAACTCCAGCTTTCCGGCTTCGCGCACCGGGGAGTAGGTGACGATAAACAGCGCGTCGCCGAAGGTTTCGAGTTTCGGCCGGCTGTGTTTTTCCAGGGCGTCCTCGATGGCCAGTTCGTGCAGGTTGAACTGGCGTTGCAGATTGGCCAGTTCCTGGGCGTTGGGTTCTTCGAGGCCGATCCAGACGAAGTGCCCGGGTTTGGCGGCCCAGGCCGCCCCTTCGTCGAGGGTGATGTCCGTGACTCTTTTACCCGCGCTGTAGACTGCGGCGGCAACAACTCTACCCATGGTTCCTGTTCGCTTCTTCTTATCGAAATGAGGAGTGAGACTTCGTGCAGCTTAGCCCCATGACTGATCAGAGTCAGCCTGTTGGGCGGAGTTCGCCGGCAATAAAAAAGCCCGCTCGCGGCGGGCTGTTTTCAGGCGGTCTGTAGCTGGCGGTCCATCGACTCGATGCACTCGCGCATCTGTTCGCGACACTGTTCGATCAGCCTCGGCATGTCGTCCAGGCTCAGCCCGGCGGTGGGGATCGCCGGCAGCGAGCGGATCAGGATCCTGCCACTGCGCCAGCGGTTGAGACGCATGTGGCGGATGTAGCTGCTGGCGCACACCGGGACGATCGGCACGCCGGCGGCGATGGCCATCTGGAAGGCGCCTTTCTTGAACGGCAGCAGGTCCTCGCCGAGGTTGCGGGTGCCTTCCGGGAAGACCCAGATCGAGGTGTCCTTGTGTTGCAGGGTGTGGGTAGTGGTCAGCATCGAGCGGCGCGCCTTGTGCGCGTTGCCACGGTCGATCAACACATTGCCCGCCAGCCAGAACAACTGACCGAACAGCGGCACCCATTTCAGGCTCTTTTTACCGATGCACACGGTGCGCCGGGGCACCACGTTGCCGAACACGAACAGGTCGTAGTTGGACTGGTGGTTGGCGATGATCACGCAGCTCTTGGGCTTGTCCATCAGCGGCCCGACTTCGGCCTTGACCCGCAGGCGCAGAATGCACATGGCCGGCAAGGCATACAGGCGCGCGCACAGGCGGCTGTTATCCGGGTTGAACGGGCGGCATAGCCCCAGCACCACGCCGAGAATCCCCGCTGCAACAAAATGCAGGCCCATCAATAACATACGAAACAGATACAGCATCTACAGGCCCACCGGGGACAAAAGGTGGCGCAGTGTACGGATGTGCACTGTTTTCGGCAATTACCTGTGTAGAAGGAGAAGATGGCCGATGTTTAAGCGCATGTTTCCGACTCTTTGCTCAGCGGCGAACTAGAGCGTCGCACAGTCTTTCTCGCGGTGCAGGCATAAAGGTGCGGGCATAAAAAAGCCCGACGCGCGGGTCGGGCTGGTGGGCGGCGGGCCCAGGCTTCAGCCCAGGTGTTCCTGATCGAGGATGATCGCGTTGTCCAGGGCTTCCAGCAGCGCCTTGCGCACTTTCAGCTTGGTGTTCTTGTGGGCGGTCATGTTGATCTTCTTCAACTGACGCGCGGCGGCCAGGGCGGCGCCTTGCAGCTCCTCGACGCTCACCACCTTATCGAGGAAACCGGCATCCACCGCGCCTTGCGGGTCGAACATCTCGCCATTGATCACCGAGCGGTGCAGCGCGGATTTGCGCAGGCGGTCACGGGCCAGCTCGATGCCAGCGTGGTGCATGGTCATGCCGATCTGCACTTCGTTCAGGCCGATGCTGAACGGGCCTTCGACACCGATGCGGTAGTCCGCGGACAGCAGCAGGAACGCGCCCTTGGCCACGGCGTGCCCAGGGCAGGCGACGATGACGGGGAAGGGGTGCGACAGCAGGCGACGGGCCAGGGTCGAACCCGAGGTCACCAGGCTTACGGCTTCTTTAGGGCCGGCGGTCATCACTTTCAGGTCGTAGCCGCCCGACAGAATACCGGGCTGCCCGGTGATGATCACCACCGCGCGATCGGTGACGGCCTGGTCCAGCGCGGCATTGAAGGCGGCAATCACGTCCGGGGAAATGGCATTGACCTTGCCATTGCTCAAGGTCAGGGTCGCGATACCGTCTTCGAGGTGGTAAGAGATCAACTCACTCATGACGCAATTCCTTGTATTGAAGTGGGGCAGACGTTACCCACGGTCACAGGTCAGGTAAAGCGCTGTGACTGACTGGTGAGTCAGCCCTTTCTGGCCTGACAAGCGTAGCCGGCCACCTGGGGCGCGGATCGGCCCTCCTATATAGCTGCCAGCCAGGCCAGAGATTGGCCGGTTTGCCATGGCGCTGATGCCGGCGCAGTACCGGAATCCGAAGAAATGTCTTAAGCGCATGAAAATTCTGAAAAAAACCTTTGCCATCAGAAAAGCTTTCGACTACATTAGCGCGCCTCGACAGACTGAATCGGTTTGACGAGACACGGTTGGGTGTCCGAGTGGCTTAAGGAGCACGCCTGGAAAGTGTGTATACAGGAAACTGTATCGAGGGTTCGAATCCCTCCTCAACCGCCATACTTGAAATACACGAAGCCCCTGATTTTCCTAGAGAAAGTCAGGGGCTTCGTGGTTTCTGCCGTCTGAAAAAAGACCCGATGGGATCGATATGGGACCAGATTGGGACCAGGGCTACAGGCTGAGGGCGTGCTCGAGCATGCCAATGACGTCCGGACCGTCCTCATTAATCCAGGTGCCGTAGTGCTGACGGATCATGTTCCCGTTGGTGTGCCCCATCTGTTCCGCGATCCAGTCGATCGATGCGACACCGGTTGTCAGCAGCTGGCTGGCGTAGGTGTGCCGGCATTGGCCTGGCCCGCGATAGCGGACGTCGGCCGCTTTCAGGTGAGCCTTGAAAAAGCGATCGCGCACGCTGAAGTCGCTGACGTGTGGTTCACCAGTATTGGTGTTCAGGAAAACGAAGTGCAGCGAGTGCTTGCGCACGGTCTTGTTGTCGCGCTCGACGATGTCGACCGTTTCCGCCTTCTTGTTCTTGTTGATGGCGTTGAGCATGCGCAGGGCATCCCAGGCCGGCCCCAGCAATCGGACCTTGCGTGTCGATCGTCGGGTCTTTGTGACGCGGTAGGCGCCACGAACCTTTGACCGACGAAAGGTCACCGTTCCGCTTTTCAGGTCCACGTCTTCCCAGGCCAGGGCAATCGTTTCCGATACCCGCGGTCCGGCCCAGATCATGAACTGCACCATGAGCAGCTCTTGCGTGCGGTCTGTCGGGGTTTCGAGGATCTGCTTGATCTCCGCCCGGGTAAACGGGTCAGGTACTTCAGGGTCGGGCAGACGGACGATCAGCCCCTCTGTAGGGTCGTGCGCAACCTTCTTGCGGGTCCGATAAAGCCGGAACACCTGGCGGACAATGCTGACAATTTCGCGAATGGTCTTGTTCTTGAGTGTTTTCGACAATGTGCCTTGCACCCAATCCTGCAGGTCGAGGTGATCGATGTTGTCGATCTGGACCTTGCCCCACCTTGGACGGATGTGGACCTCGGCCTTGTTCAGATAGCCGCGATAGGTGGTCGCTGCCACGCTGTTCAGTTTGATCTTCAACCATAAATCCAAGTAATGACCGAACGTGTTCTCGATCAGGCGCGAGGAGTTGGGGAAGTGTCGTGCATAGTCGAACGTGCCAGCCTGTATTTCATAGTCGATGATTTCGGCCAGGCGCTTTGCCTGAGCCAGATTTGCCGGTGTGTTTCCACCAGGGAATGGTTCGCGGCACTTTTCTCCGTTGTAACGAAAATAGATGCGGAGCGAGTTGCCCCGCGGTTCTACACCACTGCTCATACGTGCGTCCCCACGCGGTTTGAATGTGCCGATGAAACGGCAGAAAAAAGGCCCGTCTCCGGGCCTTTCTGATCGAGCATCTCTTTTGAATTTTCCCCTACCGTTCCTGTTTCAGTAACCAGAACAGCCCTGCACTTCTTCTTGGTGACAACGCGGTTCCGGCCTCTACCTCAGCGGCCCGACGTTGGGCGTTGATGGCTTGTCTGCGCCGACTGCACTTGTCATGGTTGCCATGGGCGCGGGATCGGTGGCACTGGTCGCAGATGCCTGTCTGGTCGAGATTCCAGGGAAAGGATTTATTCAAGGCTGTCTCCCTCATAAACCGCCCCCTGAAAGGCCATGTCCCTACGAATCCCCTTGCAGCACGTCGGTATCGGGGTTTCGGCGGCTACTGGGCTTAAAGGCTGATGAATTGTTTTCCGGCAGGTACGACACACGTATCGAAAGTGGGTGATTTTCGAGCCGTTCATGGTTTACACCCTCGATTATTGTTGTTGTGGGTGATGTCGACGAGGTCGCCATCACGCAGAACGGCGGTTTCTTTCAGCTCCTGTAGAACCGCCACGGCGTGCCCGCGATCGAGGGCATAGATGTAAACGCTTGGGAAACCGTCTGGCGTTTCGAAGTCGACAGGGAACAGATGCCAGGTGACTCCGTGCTCGAGCACGGTTTGGTTGAGGACTATCGCGTTGCGAGTTGTCATGGGTTCACCTGCTTCTGTTCAAAGCCGAAACGACTGGTGGGTGAGTTGAGGTTGTGTCTGCTGCACCTCATCGACATCGCCACCGGTTTGTATCTCGCATACGAAGCTGTGCCGTTTGCGGTTCTTGGCAGTAAGGGCAGTCGTCAGACCAGGGACACTGGAAAGGCACTGCTCGTAGGCGTCGGTACCCACCCAGCGCTGGGCGGGTACCACCTGACAGTCAGTGCGTGTTGCGTCGGTGCACAGGTAAAGCAAGAGGAAGACGGTCATACAGCCTCCTGTCGCGCTAGGCTCAGGGCGACGGCTACGGGCTGAACCCAAACCGGCATGTTGCTGAGCATGAAGGTTTCGCCGGTCTCGGCCAGCAGTAGGGTAGTGCCCATGACCTGTGCGATAGCTTCGGCCGCGGCCGGCGGCACCGCGTTGCCGATGCGCTCGCGCCATGCCTGATCGCTCAGGCCGTCCAGCTCAAGCCATTCCTCGGGCTCGACCAGGCTTTGCAGCGCGGCCAGCTCCAGGGTGGTGAACGGTCGGTGCCAGGTGCCGTCGAGGCTTTCGATAACGCAGGTCAGCCGGTCGCTCGCCTCGGGCATGCGCGGATCTGCGACAGACCACCGGCCGTTATCCTGGCGGGCGCTGGCCGAAACTGCGCCGGCCTGGCCATTCCAGTCGACAACCCCATAGTGGCCGCCAGTCAGGTAGGCATCGCCCTTGCCGCGGTTGAGTACGCGCGGGTCAGCGATCGACAGCTGCCCACCCTGAACACCTTTGCCGCCGGCGATCACCGTGGCGCTATGCCGGTTCCAATCCATTACTGCCAGGTTGTTGCTGTGACGCTTCCAGTTCGGTCGAGGATCTGCAATGCACTGGCCGCCAGCACTCGGCGACTGGCCGCCGGTGACGGTTCCGGCCGGGCCATCCATCTTGCAGACGCGATAAACGTTGTTGTGGCGGATGCCGGCGGGCCGAGGGTCAGCAACGCTGAATGTCCCTTGCCCGGGCGACTTCACACCGATAACCGCGCCGCTGGTTTCATTCCAGCGTCTGACGCCGTATTGCTGGTATTGCAGGGCTCCGGCCCTTGCGCGAGGGTCTGCCACCGAGAAGGCACCGTTGGTGGGGCTGCTGCGGCCTGCAATGGTCCCCATCGAATCGCCCCAGTCATTGACGCCCAAGTAGCCGGCGTAGGCCCCTGGCACGATCACGAGGTCGCGTAGGTATCCGTTCTCGACCACCAGGTCGTTCAGGCTACGCCAGTCCTTGCCGGCTTCGACAAGGGCGAGACGAACCCAGGTTTTCCACTGCAGGGCCGGCACGCGGTGCATCGGCCCGGCGGCCTCGATATCGCCGGCTATGGGCATGCGGCCGAGGATCGAGCCTACTGACTTGAGCGTCTTTTTCTCCGGCTCGTACAAGAAGGGCGGGACCTTCTCCAGATGGCGGGCCACCAGCAAGAAGCGTTTGCGGCTCTGGGCCAGGCCGCCGAGCTCGCCGCAGTCGTGTTTGGTTTCTTCTGATGCATAACCGTAGTGGCTCAGTAGCTTGCCGATTTGATCCAGAAGGTGCCGGCCGCGGGTGGCGAGCCGTGGCACGTTTTCGAAGACGATCAGCGGCACCGGATCATCTGGCCAGGCCTCTCCCATGAGCCAGATACAGCGCAGTGTCAGTTCGTTCAGGGCCTGATACTTCGGTGTCAGGCTCATTTTTTCCGATAGCAAGCCGGAGGCGCCCTTGCATGGGCTGGAAATGAATATCGCGTCGGGGCGCTGATTGCCGGCGGCGCGCCGAATGTCCTCGGCCGTAGCCTCACGCCAGCCAGCTGGTGGTTCTTTCCCGTGGAAGCGGATGTACTGATCTCGGGTAAACAGGTCCATTTGCGTGCCTGGCACACCGGCGAGGCGTTCGAAGTCGCGCAGGCCCACCGGATCTACGTCGACGCCACCGATGCATTCCCAGGTGCCCAGCATGTTGCCGACCACGGACCTGGCCCGGTTGAAACCCTTGGCGCCGCCGCCGAGGCCGCAGCAGAAATGGAAGTGTTTGAATGTGCGTTTGTGCATCTGCATGGTGCTTCTCCTTTGGGGCGGTCGGGGAGTTGCAGCTCCCCATTGATTCGCCCGTTTCCCAGTTCAGCGCGCGTAACGACGCGGCCTGTTTTGCTTGGCGGCGGCCTGGTTGGCCATGAATTCAGCCCACTCGTCGGTCTTGCGCTGTTGCCGTGTGCGGCTACAGGCCTGGTGCTTCCGTGTGGATCGGGCCTTACCGCAGATATCGCAACGGCTCGGTAGGTCCAGGCGGTTGCAGGCCATCGGTGGGCGGATGCGTTCGGTAGTGGCTGGTTCAGGCATGATCAGTTCCCCCGGTCAGGGCGCGGGTCAGCGCGTTGGGTTGGTCATCGGGAGTGAGTTTGTTTAGGCGTGATCGTGCGACCGTTGCCGGCCAGGACGGTCGCGACTTGGCTGTCGATCTCGACGATAACGCCCTTGCGGGCGCTGAAGCGGTAGCCGTGGCCCTCGGCCTTGATTGCGACGTAACTGACCTCGTCACCGACTTTGAACGGGTTCGTGATAGCCTCTTGGGTGCCGCCTTGGGGTTGATTCACTTGCATGGTGCTTCTCCTTTGGGGTGGTCGGTGTCGAGGGGTTGCAGCCCCTCGGCACCACTTCTTTTTTGGCTTGGTTGCTTGCCTCAGTCGGCAACACGCACCAAGAAAACCTCTAAGTCTTTCAAGCGTTCGTCTTCCTCCGCAGCCGTCTGCCACTTCAGAACCTCATTGATCTGCGCGCGTGAGCAGTCGTCGACGAGCAACGTCCGTTCACCTCGATCAACCCGTACCTCCATGATCGCCAACAGACCTTTTTGCTCGTAGGCGTCGGCATGGATGATGCTGACCGGATTACCTTTGGCCTGTTGCTGAGCCTCGATCTTCCTGAGCTTTGTGGTTTTGCCAGTGGCGCGATCGCCAGTGATGACCTGTATATGCATGGTGGTTCTCCGATGGCAGTGGGTTAGCGGACGAGGGACAGCAGCAGGTCAGGAACGAGGCTGGCCACGGCGATCAGCGCGACCAGCGCCGCGGCGCTGCAGGTCAGAGTGATCGCGTTGTCAGTCAGGCTTGGTTCGTCGTCTTGCATGTCTTTTTTCTGCATGGTGCTTCTCCTTTGGGGTGGTATCGCCGGTTGCAGCCGGTGATTTCACGCTTTGAAAATCCAGCACTTCACCGTCATGCAACGGTTGAACAGCTGGTTTCGGGCGGCCTGGCCAGCGCGTACAGCGCTGTCCACGGCCTTGTATTCGATGAACTTGTGGCTACGGGACTCCTTCAACAGGTCGCGCAGGGTCCCCACGTCAGCGAGCTTCTGGCGGTGCTCTGCGGCGCGTTCGGCGAATTCGTTGAGGTTGATGGCGATCAGCTGCGGGTTCTTGCTGTGGTTGACCAGGGGCTCTTCGTTGAGGCTTTCGAGGTACTCGTAGACCTGCCAGAACTCGGCGACGTCCTGGTGGTCGGCGTTGATCGCAGCCTGACGTTCCAAGGCCATGCGAATGACGGTGCGTTGGGTTTCGCCGAGCTGTTCTGGTTGCAGGGTGATGATCTGGTTGAGGCAATCCACCATGGCCAGCAGTTGGGCGTGGTTCTTGATGATCCGCTCGACCCGGATGACGCCCCGGACGTTGTTGCCACAGTGTTTACAGTTTCCTGCGTCATCGCCGAAGGGCTTGCTGCACTTGGCGCAGTGGCTGTTCAGCTGGCGAAGGCGCGCTTCATGTTCTGGCACGCGCTGACCGAACAACTGCATTAGCGCCGCTTCTTGCTTCACGGCCATCAGCAGGAAATAGGAAAGGGTGCTGCCGTCCAGGGCGTTCAAATTGTCGGCGGCCGCACGGCTTTCCGATGTGACCTGGGGGCGGACGAAATGCAGTTTGCAGATCCGCGTCATGATCGCTTCGTGAGCAACGACAGCGGCGTTCTGCGCAATGACAATTGTTCCGCGGAACGGCGGCTCGTATGTTTCGTTGCCGCTGGTTTTCATACCGCGGGTGCGCAAGGTGCCGCCGCCGTAGAAGTCTTTCAGCTCATCCCAGTCGAAGCCCTTGGCGTGGGCCTTGTCCGGCCCGTTGCGGTCGCCCTCGATCAGTACCACCGGCATTCCGGCCACCTGGCCCATCAGGCGGGACCGGCCCGCCGTGGACGATTTCGAAGGGTCGAAACCCTCATAGCCGGCACGACCCAGCAGTTTCCACAGGAAAGTCAGCAGTGTGGTTTTACCGGCGCCGGCTTCACCGGTCAGCTCCAGGAATGGAAACGACTGATACAGGTGCCGAATCTGCTCGGCAAACAGCGAGCAGGCGAAGAACGCCAGGGCCACGATCCCCTGGGCGCCAAAGGTGATCCACAGCAGGGGCAGCCAGTTGCTGTTGTACTTCGCTGAGTCGCGTTGAATCTCGATGCGGATGGATTTCTGCAGGGTCTTCAACCGGAGCTTGCCGAACTCGAAAAAGTCCTCCTTGTTGACCTCGCTGACGATCCCGTTGCGGATCGCGATATCGCCGAACACGTAGGCGCCGTGCTCCTTGCTGAAGCCCACATAGTCGATGGTCTCTACGGTCTTCAGGCCGTAGAGCTGTTCCTTCATGATCTTGTCGAGCTGCTGGCCACTGCCGGTAAACACTGCGCCGGCGGCCATGCTGAGCAGGCGCTTCTTGAACTCACTGGCAGCGGCAACCTGGCCGCCGGTGAACGTGTTCTTGACGCTGCCCCCGTCGTGCGGGAAGTCCACCCGGAAGTAGTACCAGGACTCGTCCGTCACTTCGTTGCGCTGGAAGTACAGGGCCTGCGGATAGCAGTTGGCGATTTCAACTACGCCACCACACTGACGCAGGGCCTTGTCTCGACGCTGTTTGTCGTTGAGCAACTGGTCTTCGTGGTGCTGGGAAGACTCCAGCGCCTGCATGGCTTTATTGAACTTTTCCAGATCCATTTTGAACCAGTAGAGCCGGCTCTCGAACCCGAAGTGAAACTCGTAGCGCTCACGCCATTCATACATCAGCACGCCTTTTTCGGTAGCGCTTTCAGCGATCAGCAGGGCGCCGTAGTGGCGAGCGGACTCCAGGTCCTTATGGATCTGCCCGGCGCGTTGCTCTGCGTCGTCGATGAATTGCCAGCGCTGATGCAGGTCGTTCCAGTCAACCTTGCGGCTGTCTGGCTGCGGGATCTGTGCCGCTTCACACTCGTAGCCGAGCGCGCGGGCCTGGCGTACCCAGCGCTTGGTGTACTTGTGCGCGCCGGGTTCGTTATCCAACGCCCAAACCAGCTTGGGCAACTTACCGCCGCGCAGTCGTGCCAGCTCTTTCAACGACTCTTCAGGGTAGGCGCCGGATGACATCGCCGACACTGCCGAAATTCCGTTGTGCACCAGGGCGATGGCGTCGAAGATGCCCTCGACAATCCACAGTTCTTTGACGTCCAGCAGATCCACGCAGGGCGGGCACCACCAGAAACCACGCGGGCTATCGCCGGGTTTGAACCGTGCTTTCATCTTGCCGAACCGGTGCGGCCGATCGATCAGACGTTCCCAGTAGCCGCCCTTTTCCAGAGCGAAACGCACCGTCGCGCTGCCGGCGTTCAACTTTTCGGAGTAGAACGAATCCTGCGTAAACCAGCCCTGAATCAGGTCGAGGCGAAAGCCGCGGGCAAACTCCAGATAGGCACGCGCTGTAGCGTTGGGGTGTTGTTCGGTGGCCGGAGCCCGCTTGCTCCAGTCGTTGAACAGGTCTTCGTAGATCTCTTTGACGTGCCAGGTGTGACCGCACTTGCCGCGACCGCAACGGATCACCCAGGGGGCATCATGGAAGGCATACAGCTCTTTCTTCTTGCATGACGGGCAAACCCCCTCGCGCATGTATTTGCCGGCCTTGTGCTTGAGGCCGTAGTCGATCTGAAGGCGTTTCAGAATGTCGGCGCGTAACTCATGTTCCATATTCATCGGGGCTTACTTCACTTCGCCGAGACTGTGTTTAAGGGCGCCAATCAGGCGTTTCTGCGCGGCCATCACGGGGAAGGCCGAAAGCAATGAGCCGTGCCGTAAGCCTTCGGGGATCATGCGGAAACGGTCGTCATACCAGTGCTCGTTGAACTGCGCGCTGTAGTCCGCACGCAGTGCCTGGAGCAGGGCTTCGGCCTGTTCACGGGGCAGTTTTGTGGTGATGGCGACGTCGATTTCCATGGTCCACCTCGGATTGCGGGCAAAGCTCACCCAAACCCACGAAGTACGGGGTAGGGCGGGTATTTAAGTGGGGGTTACTGGTGGTGCTTGGGCGCTGAGTCGCTCAAGGCGGTCAGCAGCAGTTGGTAAGGCCGCGTCGAAGGGCCGTCGCCGGGGTGAAGGGGGGACCAACTGAGGCCGGAGGCCAGGTCTACACCGATCCACTTGATCTGCTTGCTGGCCTGCAGCTCAGCCCAGGCGTTGTGCACCAGTTGCTCAGCCATGAACACCGGGACTTCCAGCGCGGTGGTCAAGTGCCTGACGCAGTTGTCGTAGAGCAGATCAGAGTCCGCCACCAGAAACTGCGCTTCGTGCCTTTGCAGGTAGGCCACCGCAGCCCGCTGCATGCTGCTGCGATAGTCGTGAGCCAGCAGTTCGTGGTTCATTGCGCGCACTCCATATCCAATTGGTCGAGCAGGTCGGGTTGATCGTCAGCGGACTTCATCGCCTGGCGGCGCAGGACCACGTCGGCCACGGGCAGGCGTACAGCCGGGTTTGGCATGCCGCTGGGGCTCAGTTCGTGGGTCATTTGAAACTCAGCACGCACTGCCCAGCCGCAGGCTTCGTTGGTGCACTGCATGTAGGTGATCCGCAGAAAAATGTGCTGCCCTTCACTCGTCCGGATGCGCATGCGGTTTTGGCAATGAGGGCAAACCAGCTTGTAGGTACTCATCAGTTATTACCCTTGGCCGGCTTCTGTTCTTGAGGACCTACCCGTGTTTTACGGTGCAGGGTGAGCACCGCGCCTACCTCTGCGTGGCAAGCAGCAACATGTTCGCGGTGGGCCGCGATGATTTCTGCAATCTCGCTCTCATCGATCTCGCCGTTTTCCAACGCATTGGCGATCAACTGATTGAGCTGGCCGTCTTTCACATCAGCGTTCAGCGCCAGGCTGTAGAGGTCCAGGTTGTCGAGCGACTCGGCGTCGGGCATGGGAACGAAAACGCCGCCGTACATGCCGCAGATGTAGTCGGGGAGGAAGGTGGTGCCGATGACCTGTTCCAGCATATAGAGCTGGTTGTCTGCCAGTGGGCGGTGCCCAGTGCTTTCATAGGCCTGGTTGTCGAACTTCTTCAGCTCCAGTCCGAGCAGGGCGGCGCAGCCATCCCGACCGCCAGGGTAGGCATTGATCAGCGCGCTGATCACCTTGCGGCGGCTGTCGAGAAGAACGCGCTTTGCCTTCTCGTTTTTTACAGATAGGCGGCGCATTAGTGTGTCACCTCCCCATCCTTGATGCCGAGCAACACAGCTGCGCGGTGGGACTCACCGCGCAGGCACTTCTTCTGCCCATTCAGCACCGCATAGACGGTGGAGGGGGTGAGTGCGTGCTTTTTGGCCCAGTCTTTTACCGAGATGCCTTGGCGCGCAAGGCGACCTCGGGCCTCTTGGCAAGCTTGATCGGTGGGGTATGCGTTCGGCATAGTCTCGTTTCGTGTGATTTCGTGTGATGACAGGCGAAGTATTTCCCATGAATGTGGGAATGTCAATTCGCTATGGAGACGTTCGTGGGAATTGGTGATCGCCTAAAAGAAGAACGCGAGCGTTTGGGTTTCAATCAGACCGAGTTCGCGGCGAAGGCTGGGGCCTCGAAAAACAGTCAGTACAACTATGAGAAGGGTGAGCGCAGCCCGGATGCGAGCTATCTCGCCGCAGTCGCTGAGAGGGGCGTCGATGTACTGTATGTGGTGACTGGTGAACGTAAGCCCACAATGGCTGAAAGCGTCAGCACAGAGACGGCAAAGTTTCTTGAGGTATATCAGCGCATTAGCGAGGTGGATCGCGAAGTGTTGTTCCGTATGGCTGTGGCTTTTGCGAAGGCTGCAAGCATCGATTTGAAAAAGGACAACAACTGATCTGGTTAGAGATTGCTCAAGTGAGTGGATGTGGTATGCCGGCTACGATGGCCGGCTTTTTCATGGATATAGAAAGGAGCGGTGCGAATGGCGTTGAAGCCCTGTAAATCTTGCAAGCATCAGGTTGATACCTCTGCGAAAACCTGTCCTAGCTGTGGCGTAGCGAATCCGGGCGTTACTGCTGGGCAGACCCTTGGTGGATTGGTCATCCTTGGAATCATCGTCGCAGTGGGTTTCTCGATGTGCTCGGGTGGCAGCAAAGATAAAGTCGAAGAGAAAACAGCGAAGGTTGATGATGCAGCGTGCCGCAAGGATCTTCAGTGCATGGGAGACAAGTACGGCATTGCAGCCGGTGTCTACTGCAAAGACCCCGTAACACGCCTCGCCAAGTACACAGCTCGCTGGACAGATGGCACATTCGAACCGAAGTTCAGCCATTTCCGCTGGCTGGATAAAGAGCAGGGAACACTCACGTTTATCGGCGACAAGATCGAATTTCAAAACGGCTTTGGTGCTTACCAGAAGCATATTTACGAGTGCGACTTCAATCCGCAAGACAATCAAGTGCTCGCAACCAGGGCTGAGCCTGGGCAGTTATGAGTTTGAACTGATGGCGAGGTAAACAGTACTTACATTTCCATAGTGGTGCGCTCCTGCAAGGGGAGGCGTCAGTGCGGCGATCCCATTCAACCCAGGCTGACTTGTTGTCGAGAGGCTGGTGGCACGGAAAAACGTGCTGAGAATGGGTGACTCCCGGGCGGCTTTGACGATGCGAATTGCACCGACGCCCATTACAAGGAAATGGAGTACGCACGATGGAAAACCTTACCCCTTTGGAGCACCTCTTCTTGCACCTTCTGGCAAAGCTGGATGACCAGCAGCGGCAGGATGTGTTGAGGATCATGGAGGTGCTCGTGCGGTCATCGAAGTAGGGCACGGTGCAAAGTAGCTCCGGCAATGTGCTGGGGCTTCTTATGTCGATCTGTAGCTCAACGGCTTACAGCTCCTCCCCTCAGTACCACTCAAGAAAAAGTAGTGTGAGTCGACAAATTTTATGCAAAGGGAAATTCCGCAGACACCGTTTTTCCAAGACGTTAACCGCGTGGCATCTTTCAACGCCAAGCAGTCTGCAAAAGGGGTTTCCTCTAATAGGGATATACAGGAAAGGTGAGAACTGTGGACGTTTCAAAAGAAGTGAAATCTGCAAAAAAGTTGATGATCTGGGGCCTCGTTATTGTGGTTGTGAGCCTTGTATTTATCCTGGCTTCGGTCGTGCTAGCAGTGTATGACTATGCTGAGCTCCAAGGATGGGAGCGTGTACAGAACCTAGCCAACTCAATCTACGCACAAACCCAGTTTCCGGTTCTGAGCACAATTTGGAAAATTGCTGCCCGTCCATACTTAATTGAGCCCATGCACCTACATAACCTATGGTTTTTTGGTGAGTTTGTAGCTTTTTTAAGTGGTGCCGCGATGGTCGGGTCAGCAAATAGAACCCTCGAGAATAATGCTGAGGCAGCATTCAAGGCAAAACAGCAAAGCCGGCAAGATCAGTACCAGAAAATGGAACAAGAAAAACTGAAGTAATGATCATTTCTGATTAGCGTCCAAGGCATGGCCTGGTTCTATAACTGGGCTCATGCCTTAACTACCTGCATCCTCTTCCACTCACGATCGACAGCGCGCTTGGCTGTACGCTCGCTGGCATACAACCACTTCAGTCGCCGCGGTTTACTCTGGTCCCCGGCCGTCACAGTCTTCTCCTTGCCGGTTTTCTTATCGCGGTAGTACGCAATGATCCCCGTGTAATCTCCGCGGTTTTCCTCCGCCAGGCCTTCGACGGTGTCCTCAGGCAGCTTGCTTTCAAGCTCCAGGCTTACGGTGTAGCCGTTGTCCGCGCTGAGGTTGTGCTGCACGTTGCCGCCGTACCAGATGATTTCATCGATTTCAGCTTTCACGCCTTGCAGCGTATAGGTCAGTTCGGGAATCAGGTCCGGCCGGCCCACGGCCAGTGTGTAACTGAGCGTCGCGCTACCTCTCTGCAGGCGATTGAACTCCGACCGGGCGGCGCGCAGTGCGGATTGGCGATCACTGTAGGTGTGGCGCAGATCCTTGAGGTTCTCGCCGCCGCCGGCAATGGCCTCCTGTTTCTTGGCGCTGTTCACGTCGTAGAAGTAGGCGCGCGCACCGTCATAGCTGTCGCGGTCGGCTTGCAGGTAGCGGTGCTGGTCGCCGTCAGTACGGGTCAGGGTGATGTGCGGCAGGGCCAGGCCGCTGGCCGTCTTCCCCCCGCCCGCGGGCAGACATAGCAGGCAACCGGCCTTGACGGTCACGACGGCATCGAATTCTTCCCCAACGCGACTGATGAGATTTGCGTCGGACTCGTTGGCCTGATCCAGCTGCAGGATCGGGAGGCCGCCCAGGGCGCTGGCAATGGTTGCCTTCAGCCCGTTGCCCGTCGCGATGTCACCCAGAACCTCGCCCAATGTGGTGTTGCTCCAGCTGCGCTCGCGCTTGGTCTTCAGACCCTTGCGCAGATCGGCCGACCGTGCACGGATGCTCAGCACGTCGGGAGCGCCGGTATGCTCTGCCTCGTCGACGGTGTAGGTACCTTTATCGACCAGGCCGGTGTCACTCCAACCCAGCCACAACCGGATAACGGCGCCCTTGCGTGGGATGGCCAGCATCCCGTCATGGTCGCTCAGGGTAATACTGAGTTGGTCGGCCTCGATCCCGCGATTGTCCGTCAGTAGAAGGCTCATCAGCCGCGGGCTGATCAGTTGGGCGATATCGTCGCCATCGACGGACAGTCGGAACGCTGGCACAGGGTAGGAGGCATCACGGCGGTACCGTTCGGCGGTGTCCTCGACAAACCCAGTCACCTGGGCAAGTGCTGCATCGATCACAACAACATCCTCATGATATTGACGCCCGTACTGGTGGCAGCCCCGAGCAAGTCGATCCGGTCATCATCGATGCGCTTGAGGTTGATCGTGAACTCAAGACGCCTCGGGGTACCGTCCCGAAAAAAAATGGTCTTTGTTTCGCTCAGACTCTCGATGACCCACAGGCCGTAGATGCGGCCGCTGCCCTCAACCATGGGCCAGGCTTTGCCGGTGTTCGCCATCAGGCGCAGGGTGTCGAGGCTCAGCACGCTGCCGGCAAGCTCAGGCAGGATGATGCCGGGCAGGGTGATCGAGTCGTCACCGCGGCCCAGGAACTGTCGCGCCGGAGCTGCGCCGATACGATTGTTACTGGCGTGGCGCCATTCAGTCTGGCGCTGAAATTCCTGGTAAGCCGCGGTGGAAAGGCTGAAGACGAACATGCCCAGGGCCATCATCATGGCGATTTACTCCAGGTCCGAAAGTTTGCTGCGCCTGCTGGCGCCTTTTTCGCTTTCAATGCGGGCCAGCTCGGCGCGCACCGCTCGACCGATAGCCATTGGGTCCATACCAGGGGTCGCGTGAATATTGATCTCGTAGGTGTCATGACTGTCATAGGTGGCTGAACTGGTCGGGCTTATGGGGGGCCGTTCATCGATCGTCAGCGAGGGCAGGGCGACCGAGCCCACCGCCAGCACACCGGCGGCCAGTTGCTTGCCGAGGTCCAGAATCATGGACATTGGCCCGTGTTCGTTGGGCTTCGCTGCAGGCGCCAGTGGAGCGGGCAGGGCAGGAGTCTGCAGAGTCATGGCACCGGCCGCGGTGAGCTGCTGAGTGATCCTCTGCATGGCGTTGAGCGAGCCTTTTTCGCCGCCTTCAAGGCCCTGGGTAAGGCCCGCCATAGTGAATCCACCGAGCTCGGCGAAAACCCGCGACGGGCTATGGATGCCGAGTTTCTCCTTGAACCAGCCAATTGTTGAGTCGCCGATCGAGGTAATGGCCCCTTTGATCTGACCCATGCCGGCGGTCAAGCCATTGACCAGACCATTGACGATCATGTTGCCGAACTCAGTAAATCGATTGGGTAGATCCACGCCCAAGTAGCTCAGCACCCCGGCAAAGGCCTGGTAGATCAGACCGATGGGATTGAAGTTCGCCAGGACTGTGAGAATGCCGCCGATCCCGCCGCTGAACCCTGCTCTTATCTCTGTCCAGGCACCGGCGAAGTAGGCCTTCACCGCATCCCAGTTCTTGTAGATGAGGTAAGCCCCACCGACCAGGGCCGCGACAACCGCGGCGATGACTACGACAATAGGGTTGGCGGCGAGCCCCCACATTGCAATGCTGACGGTTCGTAGGGCGGCGATGAGCGGTCCCCCGAGTGCCATGGCCAGAGCGCGGACACCACCCGTTACAACGCTGAACGCGCCGCCGCCCTTGATGCCAAATAGGACCATGGCGTATCGGATCATGGCGAAAGGGCCAAGGATACTGGCCAGGCCGATGCTCAGGCCGCCCATGAGGGCCGTCAGTACCGCGAGACCGGCGACGGTCTTGGCAATCTGGCGTGCCAGTTCAGGGTTTTCCTTGACCCAGGCACCGATCCTGTTAGCCACCTCGCCCAAGCTCTTGATCAGTTCTTTCAGCTCTGGCGCCATCACCGCGCCGACCTCGGCCATGGCATTGGTCCAGCTGCCTTGGGCCGCCTCCAACACGTTGGCCAACGTAGACAGTTGCACGTTGACCCGGGTTCGAAGATCGGCCTGAGCCTGCATCTTGCCCTCGACCTCGCGGTATCCGGCGATACCCTTGGCCATCATGGTGTTCAGCGTTGTGAGCGTCTCGCTGTCGTCGCCGAACATATTTTTGATCAGGTCGAGCCGAACCTCTGTGTTCAGACCCTTGAGCTTTTCAAGCTGCGCGTACATCTTCTCGATGCCACCAAATTCCCCCTTGCCATCGGTGAAGTCCAGCTTGAGCGAGATTCCGCGCTCGGCTTTCAGGTCGGACATAGCCCTCTGGATTTTCCCATTGGCCATCGCGCCCTGGAAAATCTTGCGGTAGGCGTTGCCGGCGGCACCACCTTCCATACCCGCCTGGTCCATCATCACCAGGAGAGGGGTAAGGACCTTGGATGCTTCCAGACCTTGCTTCTTGATGATGTCCATCACCGGCGAAATCTTGCTGAAGCCCTCCAGCATGTTGTTGCTGTCCACACCCAGGTAGTAGGTGCGCTGGATGGTGTCCATCAGCGGCATCATGTCTTTTTCAGCTGTCCGGGTAGCGTCCTGCATCTTGGCCGCGAACTCGGCCGCGGCGGTCACCGGCATTTGCAACTGCACGCCGAGATAGGCCGCCGCTTCGCCGGTACCGCCGAGAATGTTTGTCGCGGTCAGGCCCTGACGACGAAGCATCGTCATCATTTCCTGAAAGTCGGCAGTTGTCCCGGGTAAGCGGTCGCCCAGCTGGGTGGCGAGGGTGCTCATCTTTTCGAACTCGGCGGATACCGAGCCGTCGGGCGCCATCATTGAGACTTTCAACTGAGTCGCCGCGTTTTCCGCCGGGGCGAACGCATCCACAGCCGCTTTCAAGGGACGGCTGAGGGCATAGCCGGTACCGAGGCCGGCGGCGCCGCTGGTGGCCATGTTGCCGGCAACGCCCTGGGTCCTCTCCAGCTTGTTGCGTTCGGCAGCCAGGCGTCTCTGTTGTGCATTCAGGGCTTGCAGGCGCCTGCCTTGCTCACTGATTTTTGCATTGGTCGAACTGATCTGTTCGCGCAACTGGCGTTCATGCTCGCCGAGATTCTTGGTACTGATCCCGGCGCTGTACAACTTCGAGCGCAGGCCCTGGAGTTTTTCACCTTGTGCCTGGTGCTCCTGTTTCAGCCACTGGGCTTCGCGCACGGCCGTGCGGAAGTCTTTGGCCATGGCCTTGGTCGGCGCGCCGGAGGCGCTGATCTGTTGGCTAAGTTCGCGGACCCTGTCGCGGGCTGCGCCGAGGGCCTGATCGGTTTGCTCAGCGGCAGCGCGCTGGGTTCGCCAGGCGCTGATGTCACTCTGTTGGGCGTTGAGTACCTTGAGACTGTCGCGGGCTTCCTTGAGGGCGCGGGCTGCTCCGATGCTGCTCTTGTCGATCGATCTCAGGGGGCCGGTAGCCTTGTCGATGGCATTCAGCAATACCTGAAGTTTCAGATCATTCGCCATCGGTGGAGCTCCGCACCCTGGCGCGTTCGCGCCATTCCATCAGTTCCTGCAGGCCCAGCTGATCCATGTCAGCCGGTGCCCAGTGAAATACGACGGCCAGGTCGGCCATCGCGTCCTCTACGCAACGAGGGATGCTTCCGTCTTCACCGACTTCTGCAACAAAAAACCGGCGATCTTGCTGCCGCAGGCGAACAGGTCGGCCGGGTCCAGGCCGGCGGCTTCTGGCGCGGTGATGCTTGGGCTACTGATGCGTGGCAGTACCTTGATCAGGGTGGCGACGTCCAGGTTCAGCAGCTCGGCCAGGTGCACGCCGCGCAGTTCGCCGGACTGCGGTTTGCGCAGTGTGATGGTGTCGATGGTGCTGTTGCCGCGTTTGATTGGGGTGTCGAGGGTGACGGTATTGTCATCGACTTCCGGCAGCGCTTCGGTGGTGTCTACGGTCTTCATGGGATGCTCCAGATTGCAGGGTTAAAGGCCCTCGGGAGAGGGCCGGGGGAAAGAGGCTCAGAGGCCCATGGCGGTGCGCTGTCTCTCCAGCATGTCCACGCCATTGACGTTCTCGATGAAGTTGAGCAGGTCGATTTCGATGATGACCTCGTTGTCGACCGTCAACTTGTAGTAGCTGCAGGTTGTGGTGATGCTGTGCTCGGTGTCTTCACCAGGTGTGGCTTCGCCCATCTCGATGTTTTCGTGACGGCCACGGACAACGATTTCCACGACGCTGATGTCGCCGGTGTCGTCTTGCTGAAATGGACCAGAGAAGCGCAGGAGCACGGCCGAGGCATTCACGGCTCCGAACTGACGTAGCGATATCAGATCAAGGCCGCCGGTCTTCCATACGAATTGGATGCCATCATCGGAGAGGCCGAGGTCGGACTTGACTGGGCCGTTCATACCGCCGCCGCGGTATGGTTCCATCTTGCGGGCGATCGGTGGCAGGGTGCACGACTTGGCCACACCGGTGTAGCTGTTGCCGTCGTTGAACAAGTTGAGGTTTTTGAGTTTTCGAGGCAGTGCCATGGCGGTGTTCTCCGGAGTTCGGGCACAGGTTCAGCTCCCCGTCTGGGGAGCCCCTGGTCAGCTGTTGATCTTGCTGGCGAAGTCCATCAGGTAGCGGTCGGTGATGTGCTGCCGCAGCGTGAGGTCTTCCAGTGGTGGGACCGGCGTGTAGTCGTAGTCGATGTACAGTTGCCCGGCCTTGAGGGTGTCCTTGTCGTTGATGTCTTCCGGGTACCAGCAGCCGCCGCCGATCAGGTAGCCCTGCGACTTCCAGTTGCGCATTTTGGCGTTTACACCCTCGATCAGATCGCGCACCAGCGACGGAGTCATGGGGAGGTCCACCGCCCACATGTGAGCCTCGGCGAGGGTGTCGGCGATGATTTGCGCTGTCCGAGTGTAGTTTTCGAAAAGGAACAACGGATCGTCGCTGCAGGTATGGCTGCCCCAGAAACGGAAGCCGTTCGCGTTGATCAGGGTGGTGACGTCGTTGCTGTTGAGATAGTTGGCATCCGACGCTGAGTTCTGCAGATCCCAGAACACGTCGGCGCTGATGCCTGTCACGCCGCTGACCGCGACGTTGGACAAGGTTTTGTGCCAGCCCACTTCCTGGTCGATCTTGGCCCTTAGCCCGAGTGCTCGTGCAGTAGCTGAGGCGGTGACGGTCTGGTTGGTCGTGGTGTTCCAGTTCAGGAAGTCCGGCCAGATCACCATCAGTTCCCGGGAGCCAAAGTTCTCGCGGTAGGCGACCACTTCTTCCTTGGTTTTGCAGTTCCAGGCGCTGACGTAGGCGAATGCGCGAAGATCCTTGGCGATCGATGCCAACGCGGTGGCCACCTGCAGGCTGTCGAGGCCTGGTACGCCGAGAATGCGCGGAGTCATGCCGACCTTTGCCTTGGCGGCGAGCAGGGCTTTCATGCCGGTGTACTTGCCTTCGGCGGTGGTGGTGCCGATCAAGGCACTGGTGGTCGCAGCTTCATCTGCACCCTGCTTGACCCGTACCACGATGACGTAGGGCTTGGTTTGGTCTGCAATCGCTTCAAGTGAGGCTCGCAGAGTGCCAGTGGTGCCGGCCTTGCCGATGGCGGTGCGGACATTGGATAACAGGACTGGGGTATCCAACGGGAAGACGGTGGCGTCAGCGTCTTCGGCAGTGCAAACCATGCCGATGACCGCTGTGGGGATGGTGCGAATGGGGCGGGTGCCGTCGTTGAGTTCGAGGACCCGCACGCCGTGAAGAAAGTCGGCCATGGGTTTTGCCTGCGCAGTGGTTGAGATGACAGTGCACAGGCTGCCGCGCGCGCGCTGGATCGGCGAGCGTCTGGGGTTGTAGGGGGCGGAGCTACAGGGAGTAACAACAAAAAACGCCCTGAAGGGCGTTATTGGATTTGCTCAGCCAACCACGGTGGTGCTGTCGGCCGGTGATCGATTAGGGGGAACTCCCCGGACTCGGGCCAGCCCCGAAGGGCTCGGCGGTACGCCTGCAGCTCGCTGTACTGGGGGGGAGTCAATGTGGTTTCCCCGCCAGCCTCCAGTTCGTCGCGATGTCGCGAAACAACTCCATCCGTCTCTGTAAGCTGATCGTCACGCCACTCGCGCTCTGCACGAGCGTAAGACTCAGGGGAGCGTGGCGGTGGATCAATCAGCACCGGATGGCCCTCCGCATTTGCAACAAGAAGCTTATTAGCTTGGCCATCCAACAAAGACTTATATTCATCATCTGATATTTCCACCGCATCAGGAGGAATACCATCAGGAGAATGATAAAACCCGCCGGTCATTGCAGAATAAAAAACCATATCACCTCAACCCCTTAATATCCGACCGCCATATATCTGATTGATTGCACATTACTGTCTGAAGTTTCAGCCGTAAATCGTGTATTTGAATGATTTCGAGTGATTACGGACAAGCTCGCTTTATGACCATAGTGGGTCCCTACAACGGATACACACACATTCGGGAATGCAATAGGGAACGTTATGTAAGTATCAACGCCAGCACTTGAACCGTCGTTGCCGTCATTAGCCATTGCCAATCCACTACCGAATTGCTGGATTAGACCACCCGGCAGCCTTTGCCAAGTGTTGCCCCCAAGAAGGCCACTCATTTGGTTGATACGAAACGTATATGAGCCGCTAAGAATCCACGCAACACCGCTCCATGTTGCAAAAACATCTTCCCCACCTTGTAGGCTGAAAGACGAAACCAAGCCGCCGGCCTGGGCATCAATTTTTGCTACGCCATCATCCGAAGATATTGTCGTAAGAACACTAGGACCGGCATAAGATCGAATAAACCGAACTGTAGCGCCGGGAGGCAGAGACGCGGTGGGTGGCAGCTTTGCTGTTTGAGTGGCATTGCCATTGAATGAAATCATTGAGCCAACATCTAGTGGAGTTAGTACTAATTGCGCCGCACCATTGTAGTGGCGCGTCTGTGGACCAAATTTCAGCCCCACTCCACTTACAAACTCAGTTGTAGGCAACAACAGACTGCTGTCGAACAGCGCCGGTGTATTGCCGGTCGGATTGACCAGCGCCGGCGAGTTGATCGGTGCAAACCCTTGCGTCACGTTTTGGAACGTCAGGGCGGTGGTGCCCAGGACAATTGCCCCATCTGTGACCAACTGCCAGCGTGTGTCTGCCAGGGTGGCGCCCTGTTCAACGGCCACCAGCATCGCAGAAGTGACCTCTGCATTCGAGTCTGCATCTGCTGTGCGCGCCCATGCCCCGGCCGCGGCGACGTACAAGCCGTTGTCCTTCGCTGCGGCTTGGTTTTTCACAAGCACTCGATCACCTGCTACCAGCGCGATCCCATCGACAGTTTGCAGACCCGCCAGTGCGATGTTGGCCGTGGTCGCGGCGCGTACAGATTGCTTGCTGTCGAGCTTGTTGATTTCTTCCAGCACCTTGGCATCGACGTAGGCCCGGCTCGCCAATACGACACTGGGGTCGATTTTCAGCTCAATGTTTGCCGTGTTGCTGACAATCAGGTTCATCCTGATGACTTGGGTTTTGTTCGACCCTTGGCTCAGCAACGGCTTGTAGGTAGGCGGGCATTTTCCGACAGCGACGAGATCGCCGGCAGCGTCATAGAGGCCAGTCTCGCGAATCCACCAGGGACCGGCATCATCCGGGATGATCTGTTCGGCAATGATGACGTTCGCGTTGTTCGGATCGATCATCACTTGGTTCAACGGCGCTCGGCGGCGCTCGTTGATCAGTTGGGTTTGCTGCTCGGTGGGAGTGGGGTCCGCGCCGTTGGCATCGCCAACCCCCATCTGGGCAAAGGTCCAGGGAATGCCAAGCGCGGTCGCGTTGGCCTGCTTGGCTTTACCTACGGCGGTGAGGATGCAATAGAACTGGGTGTTTTGGTCTGTCATGGGTAGATGTCCATGGTTTCGATGTGTTGTTCGCGGCCGCCTTGATAGATGTAACCGCTGATCTCGATGTCGTTCTGCATGGGCGGGTAGATGTCGATTACTTCGCCTTCGCTCAGGCAAACGCCGACATGGACTTCACCAGTGACCTCCAGGCTGATGGCAAGGCCGGTCAGGTGGCGGGTCACAGGGCGGGCGTCGTCAATTAGCCAGGTCAGTTCTTGGTACATCTCTTCGGTGATGCCGGTTTCAAGTACGCCGACTTTGATGGCAAAGGTGCCGGGCACGCCCATCGGGATGGTCTGCCACCATTCGAGTGTTTCGATCAGGTAGCCCAGCGGCTCCACGACGCGGCGCAGGGCGCCGATGGTGCCCTTGCGCGAGTGGATGTAATGGGATGAGCGAATGGCCCCGCGCTTTGCTGCCTCTGGCCACCGGCTGTCCCAGCGGTCAACGGAGAAGGCCCAGGCCAAGTAGGGCAACAGCTCCAGCGGGCAGATGTCCGGATTCCAGAGCTGACGTAGTGGGACCGGCACGCGCTCAATCTGTGCCAGCGCCTGGGAGGCTTGCCATTCCAGTGCTGTGGAGTTGCCGGGCAACAGCGGCTGAGCACTCATCACTCGACCCCTCGGGTCAACTGTATGGCAGTGCAATACGGAGCCTGGGCCTTGGTGGCGACGATATCGACCCAGCCTTCCAACTCGACCTTGCGCATGCCTTCGACGTGGAGCGCGGCATGCACGGCGGATTCCGACACTTCCATGCCCAGCCGGCGCCGTTGATTCACGAAGGTCTGCAGGCTTTGTTCGGCAGCCGCGAGAATGGGTTCCGACTCGGGCCCGCTCGACATTGGAAAGAGTTTCGCTTTGACCTGATAGCCGACAATCTGCGCGCCCTGGACGATGAGGCGATCAGCCACCGGGCGTCGGTCGTCATCGCTGAGGTATGCACTGACGATATCCAGCAGATCGCCCGGAGCCGTGCCGTCGCCGAGGATGCTTTGCACCGTGACCACTGCCACCGCGGGTGACGGGCTTTCAGCGGTGGCGTCAGCGACACGACCGTCTGCAGCCCGGGCGTGAAAGATATAGCTGTTGCGCGGGCCTGCTGTGCTCAGGCCTTCCCAGGCCATCTGTGCTCGTTCTCTGAGGCTGTCATCGCTTTCCATGATTCTGGCAAGCGGTGGCACAGCGTTAGGCTGAGCCTCCTGGACGACCAGGCGCTTGACGTTGAAGTTGCCGGCGAGGTTTTCGAGGTCACTGCCTTTTGCCAGGGCCAGCATGTTGGCGGTGGCCGCCTCGTTGACCCGCTGACGCCAAACCATTTCGCGGTAGGCATTCTCCTGCAGCAGCTTGGCCAGGGGCTCCGAGTCCATGTTGAGGCGGGCCGCGATTTCGGCTTGCTCCTCGGGCGGCCAGAGGCTCACGGCGTAGGCCTTGCGTTCCGCGAGAATGACCTCGTAGTCGATCTGTTCGACGATCTGTGGCGGAGGCAGTAGGCCCAGGTCGATGGGGGCGAAGGTGTTCATACGCTACCCCCTAAGCTCAGCGGAACGCTCAGGCTCAGCGGCTGATTGGTGTCGACGCGGGTGCATTCAATGTCCATCACCGCCTGCCCTTGCAGGGTAGCGCCCTGGAACTGCACACGGCTGAGGCTTACGCGTGGCTCCCAACGCATCAAAGCCATCACGGTCGCGGCATAGGCCCGCAGCCGAGTCGCGTCGTTGAACGGTTGGTCCACCAGCTCGGGCAACAAGCTGCCATATTCGCGACGCATGACCCGGGTACCGAGGCGCGTGGTCAGGATGTCGGTGAATGACTGGACGATGTGCTCGGCCGTATCGATCGCGGCGCCGGTTTCCCTGTTCATTGAGGCACCCCTGTGTTTCCGCCACCTGACATCACGCCGCCATGAGTGTGTTTGACCAGGCTGATGGCCGCAGCGATGACATCTACCGACGCCGTGACTTTGCCGGTGACCGTCTGGTCGCCGGTCTGGATGTAGCTGCCCTGGTGGGTGTAGTCACCTTCATGGGTGATCGGCCCGACGATGTGGATGCCGCCTTTGCTGACCAGGTCGGTGGTGCCGCCGTCGGGTAGCACGGCGCTCAGGTGGTGAGTGATGCTGTCGTACTCGATGACGGCGCCGTCGCGGTAAGTGCGGCGATGCAGGCCGGCCCGGTCACCGTTTGCGGGGATGTGGTCGCTGAATACGCCGGTCAGTGCTATACCGTTGGCGAGCTGGCCGGATGGGCTGAACAGCATCACTTGCTCGTTGACAGTGGGCGGGTCCCACTCCTGATCGGCCCCAGCGCGCAAGGCGACCCACGGCAGCCAGGCGGTGGTGAGTGTTCCAGTTTTGACCTGCACGCGCGGGGGCTTCATCTGCACCGCGGCGACAACGCCGAAGCGGATGAGGTTTTCGAGCAGGCGGGCGAGGGTGGCTAGATCGTTCATAGCGCTGATGATGGCGCCATGCACGCATGAGGACAGCTTGTGCGGGTTGTAGCGCTGTTCGCTACAGTTTTATGCCACATAGACGGAAGAAGTCGTGAACCACTTGATCATTCTTTTAGGAATTATTGTGGTTGCATTTTACTTTCCCATTTCATCCGGTTGTTCATGTCTTCGATAACGTGCGGTATATGTAGGCCAACGAACACAAGAAAAGATAATGCTTTTAGGCTATTTATCTCTGATCCATAGTCTGAAACTTCCCCGTGCATTACTTGGTGTCTGTTAAGTGCGTTGAAAGACTTTCCACTTATGAGGCTTTCAGATTCTCTGATTTTTTGGCTTTTTAATAGATCGAGTTCATGTAATTTCAGGATGGGATTTAGTAAGTCGGCGGCTTCCTGATCATCGCCTATTTGACCCTTAACCCAAATGCTCCCTTTTATTACTCCATCTTTCTTGTCCATCGCTGAAGGTGTTTTGGAAATTTGAGAAAGTAAACCATCAGCCTGTGCAAGGAATACAGGGATGCTAACGAAGTATCCATTATATTCTTTATTTTTGTGGGCACACACCGCCGACTCTATTGCTGATTTTCTTTCAGGGTATAGATCGGACAATATTTCGGTGTACCAGTCTATATTTTTTGTAAAGTGCTGGCTTAATATTTCGTCTATCTGATCGCTAGTTGCATTTTGTAGGCCTTCAATTACTTCAAAGGTTTCTTCCATAGAGCTTTGAAGATTAAAGAACCAACCTTGTTCGGAGGCGGTTTTCATTGCTTCTCGTGAAAGCTTAGGCATGCTTTCTAATCGAGCCTGTAGAGCTTTCCAATCTATTTTTGCTAATTGCTCAAAGAAAGGAATGGCTTGGGTTTTTATGCTTTCTACCAATTTGCCGATGGCCAATAGAGTTTCACCTATAGATTGCAGGTGAGGCTCAATAAGTTTTGCAAGTTCTTGTTTTGCCTGCTCCTTGCGTTCGTTATGCGGCTCGTCTTGCATAAAAACTCCTAATAAGTAGCTCGGCCTTTGTTGGTGAAGCTATTACTATTTCATATTAGGAGGAGGGTAGAACATTGCAATCATAATTTAGTAATCGCTCAGCGAGTGAGGTGATGCAGCAACCCATCACGGATGAGATCAAGCTCTGCGTCGGTAAACCCCAACACTGCTCGCTGCTCATACTGGACATCTGGGGCTCCGCGTTCCGCACGGTCCCGCAAGCCTTCTTGGTGAACCCTGGCAATGCGGGCGATTCGACCAGTAAAGCCGACGCTAATGGCGTTCCCGTCGCTCTGGACCTTCATGAACCTAGTTGTCCGCAGCTTCTGGAACATCTGAGCCTTGCGCTTAAGGCGACCCCGCTTACCACGTAGGTCGCGCTTTTTCCTCGGGGCGTACTTGCTGCCATCCGGATTCTGCTGGGCGATCACGCGTTGCTGCTGGCTACGGCGCAGGGCCTGCCCGAGTTCCCTGGCGAGGCGGTTGCGTGACGCGGGTTCGAGCTGCCCCAGCAGCCCGGCGGCCCAGTCCTCTAAAGCTTCGAGCCGGGTAGTCATTCAGGGACTACCCATTCGCTGCGGGTGCCCTGGCCGCCGGGTATCCATGCTGGATCAAGGAAAGCTGTTGCACGCTGTGGCTCGCCGGCGTGGGTGATGGTGGTGTTGCCGTCAGCGTCCTTGCGAACGACTACGCGCTCGGTCAGTTTCAGGGTGATGCTCATGTCCACTTTGCTGCGATCGAGGATGTCGGCCTCGAACTTGATGCCTTCGGCGGACTTGTTCAGGTTCTCCATCAGTTCGGATTGATTGACGCTGACCCAGCCGAGCAGAGGCAGCATGATGCTGTCGGGATGCCCTGCAAAATTGGTGATGATGATCTGTAGGTCAAAGTTGTATTCAAAGGACAAGCTCGGGGCCGCGGTGCAGCGGATCTTGCCGTTGTCGATGAAGATCAGTAGACGGTCGGGGTCGTGTTTGAGGTCCGCGACAGTGGCCAGCAGGTGAGCGCGTAGGCTTTCGGGTTTGTTCATTTCTGGGCCTGCTGATGTTGGTACACCATGTCGACCTGGCCTGCGCATTCTGCCCAGGCAGCCTCGGCGCGGTCCTGGTCGGAGAAAAGGTCGCCGTTACTGTTTGGGCTCGTCGCCGGCAGGAGGCATGGGACCACGGCCGGACAGCCACTGACGATAAGCGTCGGCGGTGGTGAGGGCGGGGCGCTCGCGCAGCCGGCGAGCAGCATCAGGCAGCTGCTGAGCAGCCCAGTTGCGTAGTTCGGAATTTTCACGTTTCAGTTCCTCCATCATTCGCTCACGTTTCGCCAGACCTTGGCGCAACTGGTCCTGTTCTGCGCGCAGTTGCGTCTGTGCGGCGCGCTCATTGATCAGGGCTTGTGTCAGGGTGTTGGCACTGGTTTGGCTGCGGTTCGCATCTTCACGTGCTATCTGGGCGTCTTTCTGCGCCAGGCCTGTGTTCTTTTCCGCGTTGGCTACGCGGAGTTCCTGAACCAAGAGCAATAACCCGAGGGCACCGACCAACGCGACGCCCAGCAGGATCTGGCGGACAATGCTCACGCGCGGTACCAGCCGAGCTTGTTCATTGCGCCGACGTCGAGCTGCTCGATAGGGCCGCGAATCACAATTGCCCGGCAGCCCGGGTTGACGAACTGCAGGGCCTCGCCCAGCAGCTCCGCATCTTCGTAGCTGGTGTGTTCTGGAACGACTAGGACACCGCCGTCTTCTACCTTGAGCTTGTGCACCGCTTCGAGATCGATCATGCCGCCAACTCCTGTCCACAGCCGCAAGCGCTGTGCCGCTCGTAGGCACGCTGGAGCTTGGTGTCGTACAGATTTCTCTGATAGTTCGGGCCGTTGTAGAGCTTGGCGAATTCAGCCCATTTACGGGCTTTCAGGGCCTTGAACAGGGCCGGGTCGGTTTCGATGAAGCGCACGAAGGCGTCGAACTGCTGCGATTCGCCTGCGCTCATGGCTGCCACGAAATCCTGCACGCTGCTGTAGCCCAGGCGCTGATAGTGGTAACCCATGATCTGGAACGCACCCCAGGAGGCGGATTCCAGCGCGGCGGTGTCATCAATCAACCGAGCCGCTGCCAGGCGCTGGTGCTCCGCGGTACCGCCGGCATAACCACCAGGTTTCGGGTTGACGATGGCGGGGTTGATGCTTGCGAGCTGGTCGGCATGGCGCTGCAGCTCGGCGGCGTCGTCACCCTCGTGCCGTGGGGTTTTCAACTGGCGGTACATGACGTGTCGCTCGAACAGGATGACTGGCTTGCCGTTGCCCAGAAACCCCTTGCCGTTCGATTCGACTTCGTTGATCGCGTAGACGCTGGCCAAGGGCAGGTCCAGCCGCTGGGCGGCGTTGACCAGGTCGGCATTGCGCAGCAGCGCCGAGCAGTCCCCTCCGGCCAGGCTGGCGAGTGTTTTCTCGCCGGCCACACCGTCCGCGACAAGGCCGACCTTCAACTGATAGGCCCGTACTGCCTTTTCGGTTTCGTCGCCAAAGTCGCCGTCCGGGTTCAGCTTGGCGCCTTGGGCGTTGAGGTTCTTCTGCAGGACGCGAACTGCTTGTGAGCGGTCGCCGTGACGCAGTGCGGTGGTCATAGCTGTTCTACCTTGCGGGTGAAAAACTTCTTCGCCGCGGCGCGGGTTCCTTCGACGCCGAGCAAACCGATGACACCGCCGAAAAACGGTGCCGTGGATGCGGGAATACCGATCAGTGACAAGCCATGGCTGGTGGCCAGTGCCAGGGCACCACAAAGCGGCGCCTCGACTGCCATCCGGCGCAAGGTACCCCCGCCGTACATGATCCGGAGGGCAGCGATAATCAGGGCCAGGAGGCCGGCATAAAGCGTCGGCCAGTTCTGTTCGAGCCAGGCGGCGAGCCAGGCCCAAGTGTCGGGACGTTCAGGCATGCGCTTCATTCCATTGTCCAGGGTTGGTGGGTTCAAGGGCTCGGTAAGTCAGTCCCATAGGTTCACCATCTGCCGCGGTGGGGCTGAGGTTTGGGCTTCGGGCATCTGTACGGGAAGGCCTTGGGGCAACGTAGGGCCGTGATCGGCCAGGCCCTGGTTAGCCTCAAACACTGCCTCGGTGACGCCGGCCGTGCGTCCGTAATGACGCCAGCACAGGGCATCGACGGTGTCGTTCTGCTGGGCACGCACGGTGATAGCCATCAGATCAGCTCCACAGTGGTGCGTGTGGTGCCGAGAAAATCACGGATTGCCCAGCGCAGGTCGCGGCGGTAATCGTCGATGTTGGGGGCGATGTCGTCTGCCTTCTTGCCGCCGCTGTTGGTGGTGTCGTAGGAGCGGTAGCGTTCGCAGACTTCGGCGCCGGTGGCGGCTTCGATCGCTCGCCGGTACAGGTGCACCTGCTCGGGGACGCCTTTGACGGTCTCGCCCGGGACTTCTTCCAGCTTGCTGTAGCCGGCTGCCTGCTGCTCGATGCGCCATGCCGCAAGTTCGCGATTGACGCTGATGGCGGCAGCAATGACAGCCGTTTCCAGTCTTGGAGGGCTGATACTGTTGTCGAGGCGCAGGGTGCCGCGCAGTGCATCCAGGTCAATGGATGGCCAGAAAGGTGAGGTGTTGATGTGGCCGTCCGGTGAGGTCTGGCCGCTCGGCGGGGGGCCGCCGGCTACAAATCCGCTCATGAAACAGCACTCTGAAATAGGTCGCCGGTGGTCGGGGCTTCACGTTCAGGAGGAGCGGCCTGGCCGATCCGCCCCGAGCCGGCGGGGTGCGTGGGGACGCTCGTTTAGCTGCCGGGGGCAGCGTGTTTTTTCAGGAGGCGCTCAACGCGCTCCAGATCCTTCTTGCCGCCGCAGTTGGTGTGCAGCGCAATGGCGCGGGCCAAGTGCGTCTTGGCCTGCTCCAATGGCAGCAGGGCACTGTCCGCCGGGGCGTCATCAGCGACCTGTGCGGAAATGGCCTTGCCGATGGCCAGGTGCAGCTTGGCCCGGGCCTGGTCGGGCATGTCCTCCTTGGCGGTGATCTTCTCGGTACGCAGCAGCAGATCCAGATCGAAGCTGCCGCCGGCTTTCTGGGCCTTCAGGGCGGCTTCGGCGATCTCTTCCGCAACGATGGTGCCGGTGGTGCGCTCGAAGCGATCCGGCATCAGCAGTTGGTGTTCGATCACATAGGCAGCGATGTCCAGGGCGCCGGCAAAGTCGCTTGCGTCCATGCGCCAGACCATCAGGGTGGTCAGCACCTGGTCCTGGGCGCCCTTGCCCTCGGCCAGCACGCCTTCAACATAAGGCTGGTACTCCGGCAGCAACTGGCGCTTGAGCTCCGCTTTGCCTTCGGTCGACTGCACCTGCTTGAGGCGCAGGTAGTCCTGCTGGAGCTTGGCAAGGTGCAGCTCGTAGATATTCGCGCCTTCCATGGTCATGGCCGGCCCAGCGACCGCCGCGGCTGCAACGGCGGCGGTCACGCGTTGAAAGTGTCGACGACAAGGGTTGGTCATGATCGCCGGCCTCAACTCAGGGTGATGTTTTCGGCCATGGCAGCACAGCCCAGGTCTTCGATCACGTAGCTTTCGTTGACCGACTCGAAGTTCTCGATGCGGTCGCGTTTGGCGTTGTCGACGACGGTGCGGCGGCGGGTGCCTTCCTGCCAGTAGAGCGACAGGTTGTCCAGGCGAGTGACCATCAGGCCGTTCGGCGGGAAGTGCGGCACACGGACCGCTGGCAGGTTGCCCAGGCGCTTCTGACTGGTGACGATGTCGGCTGCCAGCATTTCGGTCGGAGCCTGCACCTTGTTGATGATTGGGAAGTACTTGTCGGCCAGAAGCTGACGTCCGCAGATCACGACCAGGTCGGTATCTTCCTGATACCAGGGTTCGATGAACTCGTTGACCATGCTGACAACCAGGGCATCGATATTTTCGAAGTCTTTGCCAGCACCGATCTGGATCTTGCCGCTGCCAGCAACTACTTCATCCAGGACACGGGCCGCGTTTTCCAGGCGCATTTTCTGCAGCCAGCCGATGTTGACGTCCTGCAGCAGCGGATTGGTTGCGGGATTCGAAGTCGCGGCGCGGCTCACGCCGTTCCAGCCGATCATGATCCGGTTGAGGGCCTGGGCCTTGATGATCGCGTCGCGAATGCGCGCCTGGAAATCCTTGAACTTCGCCCATTGGTCCAGCTTCTGGTAGCGGATGCCTGTGTCGAAGTTCGTCTGGGTGCAGGTGTATCCGCGGTCGTCCAGAGCACTTGGGTCGCGAGGCTCGCGGTCCTTGACCGTGGTATCGGTGGTGCTGGCGATGGTGCCGTCAATACCGATGCCGATCTTTTCGCCGGACTGCTCCGAAACGCCGTACACGTTGATAGCGGAGAGGAAGGCACTGGATTCCTGGATACGGGTTTCCAGAGTCTGAGCGACGCTTGGGGCGGCGGTAAACTTGGTGGTGACGTCGGGCACCCCGTGCAATTGCGCGAGTTGCTGAAGGTAGGCGTTGTACAGGACGCGGGTATCGTTACGCATGGTGTTCTCCGATGTTCCTTGGCTTGGCTTGTCCGTGGGGTGGATCAGCAGTCGGTGACGAGCGCCCCGTCACCACCCGTAGCCGGCGGGCGAGATGAGAACTGCGTCTTGGTGCCGGGTGAGTCCGGGGTTTTTTCGAGTTTCTGGACCAGGGCTGCGAAGTCATTGGCCAACTTGTCGTGCTTGACCTGCAGACTTTCGCGGGCGGCCCTTTCTGCGGTGAAAGCAGTGCCCTGAGTGGCTACGTGCTCAGCCATTGCCTCGACGGCCTGGCCCAGCTCGGTGAATAGAGCGGCGTCCTTGCCTTCCTTGTCCTTGCTCTTGCCGAGAGCTTCGAGAACACGGGTAAACAGGCCGGCGACCTTGTTCTCGCTGTCAGCCAGCTCTTCGAATTCGAGTTCAGCCTCAAGGGCTTCGGTGAACATAGAGGTCGCGGAGTAATGGCGATCCTTGAACGGACTTGCATCTGGCTTCTGTGCCGAGAAGGCGAGCACGTCGGTACCCAGGCTGGCGGGGGAGTCAGTAACTGCCAGGCCAACGATGTAGGCCTCACCGCTGTCGGCGAAGCTCTCGTCGATTTCGATAGATGTGTAGATTTTCTGCTTGGCTTTGTTCATGGCCACCAGGTCGGGGGTCGGTTCGATCTGGGCAAAGAGGGCAAGCTTCTTCTGGCCGGCGATCTCAACCTCTTCAGCCTTGACGGCGGTTATGTCCCCATAAGCCTTGAAGGGGCTGTCCGGCAGCAGGCTACGGAAATGCTCCAGCCAGACGCGGGCACCGTAGGTGCTACGGTTGAAGTTCTTCGCCGCCTGCTCCAGCCAGGAGCGTTCGATTTTGCGTTTGTCGGTGGTGGAGCCTTCGACGGCCACACGAAACCAGTTGGAGCGGAATTTTTTGGCAGGTGCGTTGCTTGCGGCCATGCGGGCTGTCCTCAATGCGGTGGCGGCGGGTGCCGTTCGTTGGGTGCATGGTGTTCAGCGCGGGCGAGGCGGGCAATGAGGCGGTCTTGTAGAGGTGTGCTGTACAAGGGCCGGCGCGGGTAGTGTTCGCGCGCGGGCGGCAGCATCTGCGCCATGAATGCCGCCACCGAAAACCCCATCCGTGACAATCGCCGCCAGGCCAAGTTTCTCTACTGGACGGGCTGGCGTGTCTGCGAAATCGCCGAGTACCTGGACGAAAAGGAAAAGACGGTCCACGCGTGGAAGTCCCGGGACGAGTGGGACCGGGCGGACAATGTCGAGCGGATCGGTGGCGCGCTGGAAGCCCGACTGGTCCAGTTGATCCTGAAGGACGGCAAGACGGGCGGGGACTTCAAGGAAATAGATCTGCTGCACCGCCAGCTTGAGCGACAGGCGCGAATCCAGCGTTACCAGGGCGGCGGTACCGATACTGATCTGAATCCGGCCCTGGCCAAGCGCAATGAGGGGCCGAAGAAAGCGCCGAAGCGCAACGAGTTCAGTGAGGAGCATATCGAGCTCCTGACTGAGGCCTTCGTCGACGGATGTTTCGGGTACCAGCTGGATTGGTACAAGGCAGGGAATCAACGTACCAGGGCGATTCTCAAGTCTCGCCAGATCGGCGCGACATTCTATTTCGCCCGAGAAGCCTTGATTGACGCCCTGACCACGGGGCGAAACCAGATTTTCCTGTCCGCGTCGAAGAACCAGGCGCACATCTTCAAGGCCTACATTCAGGCCTTTGCCCGTGAGGTGGTGGGTGTCGAGCTGACGGGCGACCCGATCATCCTGGGCAATGGTGCCGAGCTGCATTTCCTCGGTACCAACGCCCGGACAGCTCAGGGCTACCACGGCAATTTCTACTTCGACGAATTCTTCTGGACTTTCAAGTTCAAGGAGCTGAACAAGGTCGCCAGCGGCATGGCGATGCAGAAACAGTACCGGCGGACCTACTTCTCTACGCCTTCCAGCATGGCGCACGAGGCGTACACCTTCTGGACCGGCGAACGCTTCAACAAGGGCAAGCCGGCGGCCCAGCGCATCAAGTTGGACGTATCCCACGACGCCCTCCAGCAGGGGCGACTGTGCGAGGACCGGATCTGGCGCCAGATCGTCACGATTCTGGATGCTGAGGGCCGCGGCTGCGACCTGTTCGACCTCGAAGAGCTGCGCCTTGAATATGATGCTGAGGCGTTTCAAAACCTGCTGATGTGTCAGTTCATCGACGACGGTGCCAGCATCTTCCCGCTGGCGATGCTGCAGCCGTGCATGGTGGACAGCTGGGACCTCTGGGCGAGCGACTACAAGCCGTTCGCGGCCCGACCGTTCGGCGACCGCCAGGTCTGGTTGGGATATGACCCGGCGGAATCCGGCGACAGCGCCGGCCTGGTGGTGATTGCGCCGCCCCTGGTCCCCGGTGGCAAGTTTCGCATTCTTGAGCGCCACCAGTTCCGCGGTATGGACTTCGCCGCCCAGGCCGAGGCCATACGGCAGGTCACGCGCCGCTACTGGGTCACCTACATCGGGATCGATATCACGGGCATGGGCTCCGGCGTGGCCCAGCTGGTGAAGCAATTCTTCCCGAACATCACCACCTTCAGCTATTCGCCCGAAGTGAAAACCCGCCTGGTGCTGAAAGCCTACGACGTGATCAAGAACGGCCGTCTGGAGTTTGATGCCGGCTGGACGGACATGGCGCAGTCGCTGATGGCCATTCGCAAGACAGTCACCGCCTCCGGGCGCCAGTTCACCTACACGGCCGGTCGCACCGACGAGACCGGGCATGCCGACTTGGCCTGGGCGACCTTCCACGCGCTGCACAATGAGCCGCTTGAAGGGCAGACCACGGCAAACACTGGATTTATGGAGTCCTACTGATGAGCAGACGTAAACGCGGAACCCAAGTGGCCACCGATCAACGCCCTGTTGAAGGGGAGCTGTTGCCCCCTGAGGCCGGGCCAGTCGAGGCGTTCACCTTCGGTGACCCGACGCCAGTGCTCGATGGCCGGGAGATCCTCGACTACCTGCAATGCTGGGCAAACGGGCGATGGTATGAGACGCCCATGTCCATGGACGGCCTGGCCAAGACCACCCGGGCCAGCGTGTACCTTCAGTCAGGGCTGAACTTCAAGCGCAACATGCTGGCCCGCACCTTCAAGCCCCACCGGCTGTTGAGCCGGCAGGCCTTCGAGCAATTCGCCCTCGACTGGCTGTGGTGCGGCAACTGCTATCTGGAGAAGCGCAACAACATGCTTCGCGACACCCTGGGCCTGGTACCGCCCCTGGCGAAGTACATGCGCCGCGGCGTCGATCTGGCGACCTACTACCAGGTGCGAGGCTGGAAGGACGAGCACGAATTTGCCCCGGGTTCGATCTGCCACCTGCGCGAGGCCGATATCAACCAGGAGATCTACGGGTTGCCGGAGTGGCTGGCAGCGCTGCAGAGCGCCTTGCTCAACGAGAGTGCGACGCTGTTTCGCCGCAAGTACTACAACAACGGCAGCCACGCCGGTTTCATCCTCTACATGACCGACGCAGCACAGAAAGAGGAAGACATCGATTCGCTGCGTGCAGCGCTGAAGAACTCGAAGGGACCAGGCAATTTCCGCAACCTGTTTGTCTATGCCCCCGCGGGGAAGAAGGACGGCATCCAACTGATTCCGGTCAGCGAGGTCGCGGCGAAGGACGAATTCAGCTCCATCAAGAACATCAGCCGCGACGATCTGCTCGCGGCCTTGCGTATTCCACCGCAGCTGATGGGCATTGTGCCGCAGAACGCAGGTGGTTTCGGATCGTTACGGGAGGCTGCCGAGGTTTGGGCGGTCAACGAGCTGGAGCCGCTGCAGGCGCGATTGGCTCAAGTCAACGAGTGGCTGGGTGAAGAGGTTGTCCGTTTTTCAACGTTCGAACTACAGCTTTCACCCCTTAACTGAGTGACGTTTGTGTGATGAGCGGCCTAACGGCCGCCCATGGTTTTTTGGATTAAGGTGAGGTTGGAGGCGGCTGAAAAGTTTTTATACTGTTTTTTTTCTTAAGTTCGCACCAAGCATTTTTTGTGATTTTGAAAGCTGACATAACCGCTAGCGTCACTACCCCTGCTATAACTCCGAAGGCAACGTGATATGTTGCAGCGAGGGAGGCGGCGATTATGCCAATGGCATTTTTTGCACTAATTCCAGCTTCTCCTCTTTCGGATTTGTATTTTGCGGACTTGGTACATAAGAAGTCAAATACCTCATCTTGTACCGCCTGCCACATACCTCCTTGCCTTTCTATTATGGAGGTTTTTACTATTGGTCCATTTATCTTGTGCTCGCCTGTAAGGATAAGTCCTGCTGCGTTAAAGTCAAAATTAGAAGTGTGTAGCGCCTCCAATAAAATACTCCGCTGATGCGCGGGAACGTATTCATTGATAGCATCTTCGAACTCTTCATTTTTGAGTTCAGGCATATAGTCCATCTGCTTTCATAAGCTCTATCCCGTAGGAGATACCGATAGCAAAAGAAATGTTACTTTCTTGGCCTAGCGGGGCCCCACCAATCCAAGCTACCGGTTGAGAACCCGATGGGCTATAACGGCCAGAAACAATTCCAACAATTTTTCCAGATGAAACATCTATCAGTGGGCCGCCACTATTTCCATCATTTACTGATGAGTCAATTTGCAGGGTCCTAGTTCCTTTCTCTCCGAGGACTTTTGCGCTAATGATCGCAGATGATATTTTTCCGGTTAGAAGACCTTTGGAAGCAAACGGATAACCTATATAACCTACACTCGCTCCAAGGGGAACCTCACGCTCATCACCGAAATGCTCCCAGTGATTGTGCGGGATAGATACATCAATTCCATCAGCTTTCAATAATGCTACATCATTAATAGGGTCATATTGCACAACTCTTAAAGGTGCAATGATGTAACGCTTGTCTTTAGAGTTTGGTGGTTGGAACTCTAGGTCAACTTCTGGTCGCGCAATGAATAAAGGCGTTTGCAGGTCGATTGCATGTGCGCAAGTCATTATGTGGCCATTTGCGCTGCATAAAAAACCTGTAGTTATGAAGTTAATTTCTTTGTCCGATTTTGTGACGATGATGTGGCAACCACCTATATATCTTGCAGCAATCCCTCGAAGCATAGTCGCGTTCCTTAATAGCTACTTAAATATTCTTATAGGTTGTCTTTGGATGAAAATAATTCTAAATAGAGTGAGCAAAAGATCACTTAACTTCAGCCGGCTCTCCTTCCCTAAATAGCATTTGCAAGGAGTTGCAACAAGTGTGAAGCGCTGTTCAGCCTAGAAAAAATGCGTATTCGGCCTATTGCGGAGTCGCTCAGCGGTTCACCCCTGACAGCGCCCCAGTTCATGGCCTGATGTGTCACGACTGGGATAGTGGCGTGCTTCGTCAGGGCTGCTAGGTACTTCACCACCTGGCGCGCGCCGTCGTCCCCCCACCTCGCCTGCGGGCTAAATGGGTCGTTTTTTCTGCACACCTGCAACCGGTCCAAAGCGGCCCTGGCTGGGCCTGTGACGGCGATAGGGGAGGGTTGGAAAGCCTGCGAATCCCCGCAGCAGTGGGGGTAAATATACGAACGAGTAGGGGGCCTGCCGTCTGCTCATTTTCAGGATGGCCATCGGAAAAAGGTAATTTGGTAATCGCTAGGTCTGAACTGAGCTGAAGGCCCCAGTTTTAAAGGGTTTCGGCAATTACCTGAGAGGGTAATTATTGGTAAGGGGGAAGGTAATTTTTTTGTAATTAACTGATTTTAAAGGGGTTGTGTTTTTGAGCTGATTACCCTGAGTGAAGGTAATTCGGTTACTTAGAAATTACCATATTATTACCTTTATAAATAATCACTAACTTATTGAAAATAAAGGGTTAAATTCTGTTTTTAAAATGACCTAACCAAAATTACCTTTTTCCGGTGGGTCACCTGAAAAATCGAAAACGTAACCTGCGCCTGGCCTTTTACCTGCCCGCACTCAATCTCATGGGACCAGCGTGGGACCAGCTGCTCTCGCGCTGATACGCTGGAGGCCTTGTAATCCGTGGGTGGCGGCCGTGAAAGTTGGGCGCGGGTGCATTCGAATCCCTCCTCAACCGCCATATTCGATCTACGCAAAACCCCTGATTTCCTCGAGAAATCAGGGGTTTTGTGCTTTCTGGGGCTGCTTAATCGCGGCAGTTGGCGAGCGGCTTCTTTGCTGAACGCCGTTTCCCCGCGATGGTCAAAATCATTACGAGTTCGCAACAGCCAAAGTTGCTCCAGCAAGGTATCGATCACGCTGGATACTTGAGTGGTCTTTGGCTTTGTTACCCCTGCGAAGCCTGGCGGTCAGGTCACCTTGAAGGTGAGGTTTTCCGCCGATATCAGGCGGGCATCAGCGTGGGGTTTTCTGTGCCCCGTACTGGCTACGAGGAGACGCGCAATGGTCATTCACTTCAAGGTCGCCGGGCATCTGGCCTGCGGCCATAAGGGTTCCAATCTCATATCCAGCACCGAGCCGGCGCGGGTCAAATGCCGCAGTTGCCGCAACACCGAGGTGTTCAAGGATGCTCGTAAGAATCAGCGCAATGCGGCACGTCGAGCGGCGCGCAAAGCCAAGGCAGAGCACGCGGCAAGCGACTGGCGTGCAGCCTGGACCCAGCGGCTGACGGCCATGGCCGGGTTGCAGCGTCTGCCTCGGGGGTTTGGCGGGCAACCTTACGTTTAGCGTTTGTCGCAGGCGCTCCACGCTTTCAGGTCTAGAATGGTCATGCGCATCGAGTGGGGCGATGCTGGTTGTCTGCGGGCGTGGGGTGATGTTGCCGGCGTCGGCAGGCTTTGCAGCTACTCAATCGAGAACACCATCATGTCCACGCACGAACAGGTCACCGAGCATAAATCCTTCTCCGAACCGGATGAGACCCGCGAGTTTTCCAATGGCAAGGCAGAGATCCTGAAGATCGGTCAGTGTGAAGTGGGACGCTTCACGTTCAAGCCGGGCTGGCGCTGGTCGAACGACATTAAACCGCTGGCGCAGACACCGAGTTGCCAGGCACCGCACTTTCAGTATCACGTGGCCGGCAGGCTGGCGATCCTGATGGATGACGGCACCGAAATCATCGCCGGGCCGGGTGATATCACCTCCCTGCCTAAGGGGCATGACGCCTGGGTGGTGGGGGATGAAACCGTGGTGGTGGTCGACTGGTTCGGAGCCAGCAACTACGCTCGTAAGGTCTAGGCGAAATGCAGCCGGAAAAAAGGAGCTGATGCAAGCCATCAGCTTCTTTTTAAGCGACGATCCACACCCTTGGACGAAGAACTCCAGCTTGGGCCATTCGTCGGTCTTTTCTCTTGTGAACTACAAGTCCTTAAATGACCGGCTAGTCTGAAACGCCGTGACGGTCGATATTTTCTAGGCAGTCAGGTGCTTGCCGGTATCGACCGGTTGTTGGAGGGAGCAGGGAGATGAGCGATCCTTATATCGAGGACAACGGGGATGAGTTCCCAATCAACAACCTGGTGCGCTGCGGTCAGGCAGCGTTTGACAGTGAGCCACCGGCCAAGGCGTCGGTAGGCAAGACCAGGGCCAGTGCATTACCCAGGGTGACCCAGACAAAGTTTTTCCCGAAAGCGGCGCTTCCTAAGAGAAGGTAGCCTTCATACATACCGAACAACCCCGCTTCCGGGCGGGGTTTTTGTTACCTGAACAATGGGCCGCCGCGATTGATTTGAATGAAGTTGGACCTTTCGTCTTATCCGTTGCACAGGGTAGCGGGGTTTTCACAATTTATTCACAAACGACTGCGTAGGCTCGATTCATCCGTTAAAGCAAATCCTATTAGCCCGTCTCCCCAGCGGGCTTTTTTTTGCCTGGTTGAAAACTCTTTACGCAAAAACGGTCCAACACTGTGACTAAAAGGATCACAGCGTTCTGCTGTCGCCGCTCAGCTTTAGTCAGACACCGCTATAGAATGACTCTCCAGCATCTTTTTTGAGGTTTACATCATGCGTTTAACACTGCCTGCTCTGGTTTTGGGGCTTCTGGCTGCTCAAGGTGCGATGGCCGCCGGTGATGGCACTGCTGCAGTCGGCGGCGGTTTGGGTGGCGCGCTGGGCAATGTGGTGGGACAACAGATTGGCGGCAGCACGGGCGCCGCGGTGGGTGCGGGTCTTGGCGGCGCTGCCGGCAGCGCGGTCGGTGCCCGTAAAGGCAGCCGTACCGAGGCGGCCATTGGTGGCGGGCTGGGTTCGGCCGGTGGCTCGGTGATCGGCAACAAGCTGGGCGGCAGCACTGGCTCGACCATCGGCGCAGGCCTGGGCGGCGCGGCCGGTGGCGCTTTGGGCAGCAGCATGGGTGACGATGGCCATCACTCCGGCGGCGGCAAAAAGCACAAGAATAAACACAAGCACGATTGATTCTGCAGCAGTGCGTAAAAAAGCCCGGCCTTGTGCCGGGCTTTTTTATGGGAACGAATATCGCTCCAGCCCCTCGAATTCAATGATGGACACATTGTGTCGACGAGGTTTGCCATGACTCCGGAAACTGCTGGCAAGAAAGAAGACGACTCCTCGGGCGTGCCCCTGGTCAACGATCCGGGCAATGAAGACCCAGGCTCGCTGATGGATGACGCCCTGGTCCCGCTGAGCGATGACGATGAGGCAGACGAGTCGGAGGAAAAGGGCCCGTGAAGTCTGCTTCCAGCACGCCGGCATGGCCGGTGTGAGGTGCCTATGAAGCATGATCCGAAACCTATCGACCGGGATGACACGCCCGAATATCCGCTGCCTTCCCCCACGGATGCGCTGAGCCCCGAGCAGATCCTCCCGGATGCCAACGCCGAGCAGGAGCTGTCTCGACCCGAGCCGCAGCGCAAGGCGGCCAGGGGCAAGCGGCGCACCGCTCCGGGAGGCGCGTCGTGAGCCGCGCAAAACTGCTGAGCCTGGTGTTGGTCGCCCTGGTGTCGATTTTCTGTTTCTCCAGCCTGGCAGAGTCCGCTGACGGACGGGCCCCGGCCAATCCTTCGCTGCGGTCGTTCGAGGGCGGTTCCGGCAACGAGCTCATGCTGCGGCCAGGAGCCCTGGGCGGGAATGGTGTAGGTGTCATGGACAGCCGTTCGCGGGTCGACAAGTCGCGCGGCTCTTCCGGCCAGGGCGGCGGCATGGGCTCCACTGGCGTCAATGGTTCCATCATGGGTGGTGGCGGTGCCGGTGGTGGAACCGGCACCGCGGGCGGTGGCACCGGGGGGCCAGGAGGCGGTAGCGGACGGGCGGGACGCTAGCGTGCTTTGTTCACTCATGATGTCGAGACCTGCGAGCCCGGCCTGTCCGGGCTTTTGTCTGCCTGCATGCTGACCCGCGGTTGCTCCCCGTCATCTGCCGCGGCTATGCTGCTGAACCCTTTAATCGGGCAAGAAACTGGCCGTACCTGAGCCGCTCCCCGGGATGTTTTTTGTTAACGGATCAGATGCGATGAATGCACAGTTGAATGATGTGGGCCCGATCAAGGCCGTGATTTTCGATATGGACGGTTTGCTTTTGGACACCGAAGGCATCTACACCGAGGTGACCCAGCTGATCGCCGATCGTTATGGCCGCACCTTTGATTGGACGATCAAGCAGAACATCATTGGCCGTGGCGCCGCGGACCTGGCCCGCTATGTGGTGCAAGCCCTGGACCTGCCGATCACTCCCGAGGAGTTCCTGGTGATTCGCGAGCCACTGATGCGCGAACGCTTTCCCCGGGCGCTGGCGATGCCGGGCGCGCAGGAACTGGTGCAGCACCTCAAGGCCAATAATGTGCCGATTGCCGTGGGCACCAGTTCTTCGCGCCAGTCTTTCGCTCAGAAAACCACCTTGCACGGCGACTGGTTCGCGCTGTTCGACACCATAGTCACCGCCGACGACCCGGAAGTGGGCGCGGCCAAGCCGGCGCCGGATATCTTCCTGACCGCCGCGCGGCGCCTGGGCGTTGCCCCCGAGGATTGCCTGGTGTTCGAGGATTCGCCTTTCGGTGTCACCGCGGCGAAGGCGGCGGGAATGACCGCGATCGCCATTCCCGATCCGGCGATGGCGGACGCCAAGTACGCCCATGCCGATGCCATTCTGCGTTCGCTGAAGGGGTTCCAGCCGGCGGCCTGTGGTTTGCCGCTGCTGCAATGGAGCTGAACCTGTAGCCGCTGCCGCAGGCTGCGATAAGCCCGCCAGAGCTTCAGCGGTCTCAAGTGCGGCGCCTTCTGTGGAGTCGATCGCAGCCTGCGGCAGCGGCTACAAAAACGCCGGGCCACCTGATGAGGGTGGCCCGGCGTTTTTCATGGGCGCAGGAATCAGGCGCTGAAGCCACCGTCGATCGTCAGACTGGCGCCGGTGATGTAACCCGCTTCCGGGCCTGCCAGGTAAGCCACGAAGCTGGCGATTTCTTCCGCGTGGCCATAGCGCCCGATGGCCATCAGCGGGATCAGGCTTTCGGCGAAATCGCCGTGGGCCGGGTTCATGTCGGTGTCGACCGGGCCGGGTTGCACATTGTTGATGGTGATGCCCCGTGGGCCGAGGTCGCGGGACAGGCCTTTGGTCAGGCCGACCAGGGCCGACTTGCTCATGGCATAGGTGCCGCCGCCGGCAAAGGGCATGCGCTCGGCGTTGGTGCTGCCGATGTTGATGATGCGCGAGCCTTCGCCCATATGCCGGGCCGCTTCCTGGGTGGCGACGAACACGCTGCGGATGTTGATGGCCAGGGTCCGGTCGAAGTCTTCCAGCTTGAAGTCTTCCAGCGGGCCAATGGCCAGGACGCCGGCGTTGTTGACCAGGATGTCCAGGCGACCAAAGGTTTCGACCGTGCTCTCGACCGCCTGGCGGATGGCCGCGGCATCGGCGCTGTCGGCGAGGATCGCCAGGGCCTTGCCGCCAGCGGCGGTGATGCTGTCCTGCAAGGCTTCGGCCTTGGCGGTGGAGCTGACATAGGTGAAGGCGACAGCGGCGCCTTCGGCCGCCAGGCGTTGCACGATGGCCGCGCCAATGCCGCGGGAACCGCCTTGAACCAGGGCTACTTTGCCGCTGAGGGATTGAGTGGTCATGTCGTTCTCCAAAAAAGTCCAAGGCGGGCTGCCTTGTGGTTGGAGTCGAGTATCGACTTCGGATTAGGTGCTGTGTAGATAGGAATCGCTCTAGTCTGTGTAAACCAGAAGTTTGTAGTGAGGCGCCATGGAAACCTTCAGCAGCATCGAATGCTTTGTGCGCAGCGCCGAAGTCGGCAGCTTTGCCGAAGCCGCGCGACGCTTGAGCCTGACCCCCGCCGCGGTGGGTAAAAGCGTGGCCAAGCTCGAGGCCCGGCTCGGGGTCCGGCTGTTTCAGCGCAGCACCCGCAGCCTGACCCTGACCGAGGCCGGCAAACTGTTTCTTGGCGAGGTCAGCGCCAGCCTGTACACCATCCAGAACGCTGTGGCCAACCTGGCCAGCGCCGAAGGGCGCCCGGCGGGCACCCTGAAAGTCAGCATGGGCACGGTGTTCGGACGGCTGTACATCGTGCCCATGCTCGGCGAATTCCTGCGGCGTTTCCCAGAGATCAGCCCGGACTGGCATTTCGATAACCGTCAGGTGGACCTGATCGGCCAGGGTTTCGACGCGGCGATCGGCGGCGGCTTTGAGCTGCCCCAGGGGGTGGTGGCGCGACGGCTGACCCCGGCTCACCGCATCCTGGTGGCCTCGCCGGACTATCTGGCGCGCTGTGCGGCGGTCGAGCAGCCCGAGGACTTGCAATATTGCGAAGGCATCCTGATCCGCTCGCCACAGACCGGGCGGGTGCGCTCCTGGGCCCTGACCAGCCGCACCCGGCAGCAAAGCCCGCTGAACCTGAAGGCGCGGATGACCATGAGCGATTCGGAAGCGGCCTGCGCCGCTGCCGCCCAGGGCCTGGGGGTGGCCCTGGTGAGCATGCCGTTCGCCGTCGGTTACTTGAGCGCCGGCACCCTGGTGCGGGTATTGCCGGACTGGTACGTCGACGACGGCAACATCTCGATCTACTACGCCGAGCACAAACTGTTGCCGGGCAAGACCCGGGCCTTCGTCGACTTCGTGATCGAGCAGTTCGCCGAGCAGGGCCTGGAGCAACGCTTCAGCGCGGTTTGAAGAGGCGCGCAAACCCGCTTCCCTAATAGAGGCGGGCTTGCTCGCGACAAGCGAAGGCTCAGCGCCCGAAGCGCCCTGGCCAGCCGATGATGGTTTTTGGCCGTGGCGTGGCGTAGGTGCGCACCTTGGAGGTGGACAGCCCCAGCCGCACCAGGGATTCGGCGATGGTCACCGCTGCGGTCACGCCGTCCACCACCGGCACGCCGGTGCGCTGGCGGATCTGTTCGTCCAGGCCGGCCATGCCGCCACAGCCCAGGCAGATCACCTCGGCCTTGTCTTCACTGACCGCCAGTTCGGCCTGGCGCACGATGGCTTCCACGGCGCGCGCCGGGTCCTCTTCCAGCTCCAGCACCGCCAGCCCGCTGGCCCGAACCGAGGCGCAACGGTCGTACAGGCCGGAGAGTTTCAGGCGGTCCTCGATCAGCGGCACGGTGCGATCCAGGGTCGTCACCACCGAATAGGCGTGGCCGAGGAACATCGCGGTGCTGGCGCCGGCGTCAGTGATGTCCACCACCGGCACGTTGAGCAGCTCCTGCAGGCCTTCGCGGCCGTGCTCGCCATAACCGGCCTGGATCACCGCGTCGTAGGGCTGGTCGTAGGACAACACGCGGTCCATGACGGCGATGGCGGCCAGGTAGCTTTCGAAGTTGCCTTCGATGGAGTCGGCGCCGAAGTGTGGGGTCAGGCCGATGATTTCGGTGCCGGGCGCGGCCACGGCCTGGGCCTGGCGGGCGATGGCTTGGGTGATGGAGTCGGTGGTGTTGACGTTGACCACGAGAATTCGCATGGGCTGTCCTTATCGTTGAGGCATTCGGGGCCCGCCGCAGACGGGCCGTTCAAGGTTAGTGGCTGACGTTATCGACGGCGATGGATTCACCGCTGACATCCGCATAGTAGGGCTGGCGTTTGGCGACGATCAGGTACAGCAGGCCGGCAATGCCGGCGCCGATCAGCCAGGAGAAGGGCGAGACGCTGGCAAACCCCGGCACCAGGGCCAGGACGATGGCGATCAGCGCCGAGGGAACGAATGCCGCCACCGCCCGCAGGTTGACCCCATGGCTGTAGAAATACGCGCCTTGCGGGTGCTCGCTGTACAGCTCGGGCACGTTGATCCGGCCTTTGCGCAGCAGCCAGTAGTCGACCATGATCACCCCGTACAGCGGCCCCAGCAGGGCACCGAGCCCGGACAGGAAGTACACGATCACCAGCGGGCTGTTGTAGAGGTTCCACGGCAGGATCAGCACCGCGAGGGTCGCGCTGATCAGCCCGGCGCGGCGGAAGGTCAGGTATTTCGGCGCCAGGTTGCTGAGCACGAAGGCCGGGGCGACGAAGTTGGCCATGATGTTCACCGCCACGGTGACGATCAGGAATGCCAGGCAACCGAGCACCAGAAAGAAGGTGTTGGGGATCGAGGCGATGATTTCGGTCGGGCTTTCGATGATCTTGCCGTTGATCTGGAACTGCGCGCCGCAGAGCAATACGGTGATGGCTGCGAACACCAGGATGTTCACCGGCAGCCCCCAGAAATTGCCAATCTTGATGGTCCGGCGGCACGGCGAGGAGCGGGCGAAGTCGCAGAAGTTGAGCACCAGTGTGCCGTAGATCGCCAGCCACAGCGCACCGCCGGCGAAGATCTGGCGCCACATCTCGCCACCGCTCAGCGGCTCATGGATCGACCAGGCGATGCTGGCGTTGGCCTGGGTGTACATCCAGGCGGCGAGGGCGGCAACGGTCACCAGGATCACCGGGCCGGCAAAGGCCTCATAGCGCCGGACCATTTCCATGCCGTAGGCGAGGATCGCCAACTGCACCAGCCAGATCGCCACGAAACACACCCAGCCCAGGCTCGACAGGCCGAGGATCGAGTTGTGGTCGTAGTCGGCGAAGCCGGGGTGGATGGCCGTGAGCAATACCCGGAACACCACCGAGGCCAGGTAGGTCTGGATACCGAACCAGGCGATGGCGATCACCGCGCGGATCAGCGCCGGAATCTGCGCGCCATGGATGCCGAAGCTGATACGGCTGATCACCGGGAAGGGCACGCCGGTCTTCTGGCCCATGTAGCCGGACAGGTTCATGAAGAAGTACACCAGCGCCGCGCCGATCCCCAGGGACAGGAGGATCTGCCAGCCGCCCAGGCCCAGGGCGTACAGGCCGATGGCGAAGGAGTAATTGGCGATGTTGTGCACGTCATTGGTCCACAGGGCAAAGATGCTGTAGCCACCCCAGCGCCGGCCTTCGACCTTGGTCGGCGCCAGGTCGCGGTTGTGCAGGCGCGGGCTGAGGTCGACCGGCGAAGCGGTGTCGTGGGCGATGCTGGGGTCGAGGTTGGCGTGGGTATGGGAGGAGGGCAAATCCAGTGCGATGTTATTGGAAGGACTGGTACGCATTCCGGCAGGCTCCTGATCGCGAATCCGCGCTGACTGTGCTTGAGCGCAAGGCTCGGCAGTCTTCGGCGCAGTCCGGGAATCACTGGGTTCTGGGCATCTGCAGGCGGATTCGGGAACCCGGCTTGCGGATATAAAGTGTATGTATTTTTTATTTAAGTTGTATACAAGATACGAAACGACTTAAGCCACTTCCGTGCCAGATCCCAATCTAAGCAAGCGACCGATAATTTCGCTTTGTTCTTAATAATTTCTAAATGACTGAAATTACGAAGTTATAAATTGACCGTTCGAACAGGTATTTATTTTTCGAGGGGGTAGGGGGGGAGCGCGGTGGAGAATGGCCCAGGGAGGAGGGTGTAACTTTTTGGGGCGTAGAGGCATAAAGTGCACACAAAAATGGCACCCGTGGTGACACTTATGTGTACAAGATTTTTACCGGGAGGAGGGGTTTCTGTAGGAGCGAAGCTTGCTCGCGAAGCGGTGTGTCAGATACACCGTCTCGCGAGCAAGCTTCGCTCCTACAGAAGAAAGAGGAATTGGGGCTTTAGCCCTTGCTGATGATATTGCCGGCGTGCAGGCCACATTCCTTCTGCGTGGCTTCTTCCCACCACCAGCGGCCTTCGCGCTCATGCTGGTTCGGCAGCACAGGGCGGGTGCAAGGCTCGCAGCCGATGCTGATGAAGCCGCGTTCGTGCAGGCTGTTGTACGGCAGCTCGAGCATGCGGATGTACCCCCAGATCTCTTCGCTGGTCATCTGCGCCAGCGGGTTGAACTTGTACAGGGTGCGTTCCGGGGTGGAGAAGGCGCTGTCGATCTCCAGTACCGCCACCTGGCTGCGGGTACCCGGGCTCTGGTCGCGGCGCTGGCCGGTGGCCCAGGCGCTGACGGTGGACAGCTTGCGGCGCAGCGGCTCGATCTTGCGGATGCCGCAGCACTCGCCGTGGCCATCCTTGTAGAAGCTGAACAGGCCTTTCTCCTTGACGAAGGGCTCGAGCTTGGCGTGGTCCGGCGAAACCACTTCGATGTCGATCTTGTAGTGCTCGCGTACCTGCTCGATGAAGCGGTAGGTTTCCGGGTGCAGGCGCCCGGTGTCGAGGCTGAACACCTTGACGTTCTTGTTCAGCTTCCAGGCCATGTCCACCAGCACCACATCCTCGGCACCACTGAAAGAGATCCACAGGTCATCACCGAACTCGGCGAATGCCAGTTTGAGAATGTCCTGGGCGGATTTTTGGGCATAGGTCGCGGCGAGTTCAGCGACATTGAACGATGGGCTCATCAGGGCGGTTTCCTACAGGTCGGTGGCGCTGAGCGCTCTAGATACTGGCGATGGTAACAAAATCCGCCCCCGGCTGGCGCGCTCCTCGCGTTGCGTGGGCCAGGTCGAATCGCTAGAGTTCGGCAGTCCTTTTGCTCGCTCGAATAACCAATACAAATGGGAGTGTCCTGTGGAAATTGCCTGTCTCGACCTGGAAGGTGTACTGGTCCCGGAAATCTGGATCGCCTTTGCCGAAAAAACCGGGATTGAATCCCTCAAGGCGACCACCCGGGATATCCCCGATTACGATGTGTTGATGAAGCAGCGCCTGCGGATTCTCGACGAGCACGGCCTGAAGCTGTCGGACATTCAGGAGGTGATCGCCACCCTCAAGCCGCTGGACGGTGCCATCGAGTTCGTCGACTGGCTGCGCGAGCGTTTCCAGGTGGTGATTCTGTCCGACACCTTCTATGAGTTTTCCCAGCCGCTGATGCGCCAGCTGGGCTTTCCCACGCTGCTGTGCCACCGCCTGGTCACCGACGACAGCGGCCGGGTGACCGGTTACCAGCTGCGCCAGAAAGACCCCAAGCGCCAGTCGGTGCTGGCCTTCAAGAGCCTGTATTACCGGGTGATCGCGGCGGGGGATTCGTACAACGACACCAGCATGCTCGGCGAGGCCGATGCCGGCATTCTGTTCCATGCCCCGGACAACGTGATTCGCGAGTTCCCGCAATTCCCGGCGGTGCACTGCTTTGCCGAGCTGAAGCAGGAGTTCCTCAAGGCGTCGAACCGTGAGTTGAGCCTGTAGGTTCGCGGCGCAGCCATCGCGGGCAAGCCTCGCTCCTACAGGTCTGCGTCGTACCACATTGCGGTGAACGACATCGACCCGGACGGCGATCCGACTTGCCCGCGATGCTTTTAAAGGCTCTGCAAGGTCTCCAGCAGCACCTTCACCTTGGTGATGGACTCCTGATACTCGGCCTGCCAGTCCGAGTCCGCGACAATCCCGCCACCGCCCCAGCAGCAGATTTGCCCATCCTTGACCAGCAGGCTGCGGATGGCGATCGAGCTGTCCATCTCGCCACGCACGTCCAGGTACAGCAACGAACCGCAATACAGCCCGCGCCGGGTCGGTTCCAGCTCGTCGATGATCTGCATCGCGCGAATCTTCGGTGCGCCGGTGATCGAGCCGCCGGGGAAGCTGCCGGCGATCAGGTCCAGGGCGTCCTTGTCGTCCGCCAGTTCGCCGGTGACGCTGCTCACCAGGTGGTGCACGTTGGGGTAACTCTCCAGGCTGAACAGCTCCGGTACCCGCACCGAGCCGATGCGGCAGGTGCGGCCCAGGTCGTTGCGCAGCAGGTCGACGATCATCAGGTTTTCCGCGCGGTCCTTGGGGCTGGCCAGCAGCTCGGCGGCGTTCACCGCGTCTTCGGCGGCATCCTGGCCGCGCGGGCGGGTGCCCTTGATCGGCCGGGTTTCCACCTGTCGCTCACTGATCCGCACGAAGCGCTCCGGCGACAGGCTCAGCACCGCGCCACCTTCCGGCAGGCTCTGGAACCCGGAAAAAGGCGTCGGGCAGGCCGCCCGCAGCGCGCAGTAGGCAACCCACGGATCGCCAGCGCAGGGCGCGCGAAAGCGCTGGGCGAAGTTGACCTGATAGCAGTCGCCGGCCTGGATGTACGCCTGGATGCGCTCGAACGCCTGTTGGTACTGCGCGGCGCTGAGGTCAGGCAGCATCGGCCCGCTGAGCTTGAAGCTGTCGTTGGCGCTGGCCGGCGCCTGGCCGAACAGGGCGATCAGGCGCTGGCGTTCGCTGGCGGCAAGCGCGGGGTGGAACACCAGTTGGCTGGTGCACTGCTGATGGTCGCTGATCAGCGCCCAGTTGTAGAGGCCGAAGCGCGCATCGGGCAGTTGCAGGTCATCCAGGGCCTGGCTGGGCAGGCGTTCCAGATGGCGTCCGAAGTCGTAGCTCAGGTAGCCGATCAGTCCGCCGGCGAAAGGCAACTGGTAAGGCGCCGGGATCGCTGCCTGGCCCAATTGATCCAGGTTGAGTCGCAGGCGTTGCAGGAAATCTTCGCCGCTTTCGTCCTTGAGGACGGCCAACTGCGTCCGTGGCCAGGCGCTGAGCAGGTCATAGCGGCCGCGTTCGGCACTGGGCCAGCCGCTGTCGAGCAGGACGGCGCCAGGGGCATGGCGGATCGCCGCGAAATACTCGGCGGGGTTGGTGCGATAGGGCAGCGGGTGTACGGAGCAGGTCGACATGCGGGGCGGATCAGCCATCGGAGGAGCGCGGCTGGCGATTGTAGTCCCCTCAGGGATTTGCTCCTAGTGGGGATGTCGGGGATTGCCCTGTTTACGACGCATTGCCCGCCTCGCCGCATACCCTGTAGCCGCTGCCGAAGGCTGCGAAAGGACCGAAGGTCCTCGGTGATGTCGAAAGCGGCGCCCGCTTCGCGGTCGGGCGCAGCCTGCGGCAGCGGTTACAGGGTTTTCCGTTGCTGTGGTTCAGCCTTCCACCGCCGGGATATGGCCGAACAGGTCCTGGGCAAACTGCACGCGCTGCTCGACGGTTTCGCTGATGCCGCGGGCTTTCAGTTCTGCCAGGTGCGCTTCGACCGCGTGGGTGCGCTGGGTCAGGCCGCAGTCGTTGGCGATCTGGATGTTCAGGCCGGGGCGGGCGTTGAGCTCGAGGATCAACGGGCCCTTTTCCTGGTCCAGCACCATGTCGACCCCGATGTAGCCCAGGCCGCACAGCTCGTAACAGCCGGCCGCCAGCTTCATGAAGCCGTCCCAGTAGGGCAGTTGCACGCCGTCCACCGCGTTGGTGGTGTCCGGGTGCTTGGCGATGATGTTGTTCAGCCAGGTGCCGCGCAGGGTCAGGCCGGTAGCCAGGTCGACCCCGACGCCGATGGCGCCCTGGTGCAGGTTGGCCTTGCCGCCGGACTGGCGGGTCGGCAGGCGCAGCATGGCCATCACCGGGTAGCCCATGAGCACGATGATGCGGATGTCCGGTACGCCTTCGTAGCTGATGCTCTTGAAGATCTGGTCCGGGGTCACCCGGTATTCGATCAGCGCCCGGTCACGGTGGCCGCCCAGGGAATAGAGGCCGGTGAGGATGCTGGAGATGTGGTGCTCGATTTCTTCATGACTGATGATCTTGCCCGATACCGTGCGGTAGCGACCCTCGAAACGGTCGGCGATCACGATGATGCCGTCGCCGCCGGCGCCTTGCGCCGGCTTGATCACGAAGTCGTTGCGCCCGCCGATGATCTCGTCGAGCTTGTCGATTTCCTTCTCGGTGGAGATCACGCCGTACAGTTCCGGCACATGGATGCCGGCCTTGATCGCGCGTTCCTTGGTGATGATCTTGTCGTCGACGATCGGGTACAGGCTGCGCTTGTTGTACTTGAGCACGTAGTCCGCATTACGCCGATTGATCCCCATGATGCCCCGGGCTTCCAGGGCCTTCCAGGTCTTCCACAGGCCGAACATTATGAATCAGCCTTGACGAAGGCTTTGAAACGGATCAGCTCGGTCAGGCGGTAGCCGCGGTAGCGACCCATCGCCAGCATGAAGCCCACCAGGATCAGCAGCATCGCCGGGAAGGTGAAGACGAAGTAGACCAGCTCCGGCACGCTCATGATCAGGTGCGCCAGGGAGGCGGCGAACAGCGTGCCGATGGCGACTTTCATCGCATGGCCGGCGCCCCGTTCTTCCCAGGTGATCGACAGGCGTTCGATGGTCATGGTCAGGATCACCATCGGGAACAGGGCCACCGACAGGCCGCGTTCCAGGCCGAGCTTGTGGCTGAACAGGCTGATGGCGGCGATCAGCACCACGACGAAGGTCAGCACCACCGACAGCCGCGGCAGCATCTGCAGCTTCAGGTGTTCCAGGTAGGACCTGAGCGACAGCCCGAGCGCGGTGATCACCGTGAACAGCACGATACCGAAGCCCAGCTGGGTTTCGCGGAAGGCCAGGGCGATCAGCACCGGGGTGAAGGTACCCAGGGTCTGCAGGCCGATCAGGTTGCGCAGCACCAGGATCACCAGCACGCCGATCGGGATCATCACCATGATCATGAAGGTCTGCTGGGTCTGCAGCGGCAGGCCGTACAGCGAGTATTCGAGGAAATTGGCGTCGGTGTTCTCGTCGGTCAGCTTGGCCAGGCGAATGGCGTTCATTTCGCTGTTGTTCAGGCTGAAGGTGACGGTGGCTTTCTTGCCGCCATCGACGGTGATCAGGCTGTCGTCACCGATCCACCACAACAGGCGGTCGCTGGGCAGGCCTTGTTCGCCGGTTTCCGGGTTGAAGTACAGCCAGTCGGTACCGTTGAAGCTGCGCAGCCACAGTTCCGGGGCCTGCGGCTGGTCGGCCACCAGGCGAATGGTGTGGACCTTTTCCATCGGCACGTGGGCGATGGACAGCAGCAGGTCGACGATCTTGGCTTTGTTCGCCGGCGACGGATCGCCCGCCAGGAGCATCTTGGCGTTGTCGTCGCTGCTGTTGTTGACCCGCTTGATGGCTTCGCTGATGAAGGTCTCGACGTCGGCCGAGTGCTGGCGGATCGGCGCGAGCAGGGCTTCGGCGGCGATCTTTTCCGGGCCTTCGACGGCGATGCTGTCGCGGAAGGTCGGGCCCTTGATCTTGGCTTTTTCCGCGGTGTAGCGCTTGGTCAGCACCAGGCGGTAGTAGAGGGTCTGGTTGCCCTTGGCGCGGCGGGCCGACCAGGTCACCTTGCGGTTGCCATCGACGCGGTTCACCGCCACCCCGTAGTTATTGGAGATGAAGCTCTCGTTCAGGCTGACATAGTCGCGGCTCAACGGCGGCACGAACATCTGGATCTTGATCGGGTCCTTGGCGTTGGCGACGAACTCGACCTTGGCGTCGATGTTCCACAGGTCGTCGGTGGCGTCTTCGGTCACCGGGATGCCGAGCACGAAAATCTGATAGGCCGTGATCGAAATGCCCAGCACCACCAGGATGGCGATCAGGATTTTCAGATGGAGGGTAAGAGAGCGCATTGGAATTACTCTGCGGTATGAGCGTCGGTGGCGCAGGCAGGTTTGCCAGCAGCGTATTTAAGACTGGGGTCGACCAGTGCATCGAAGCGTTTGAGCGCTTCGGAACCGATCAAGAGCGGGTATTGGAATGCACTGCGGTCGGTCAAGTTCACTTCTATGCTGCGCAGGGCACCGCCCATGCAGATATCCAGCTCGATGACCGGGCGCGCGGTGTACTTCTTGTTGTTTTCCTCATCGGGGTCGTAGTCGCCGGCGCGGCGCTTGATCTTGCTGACGCGGGCCAGCGGACGTTCGATGGGGTGGGAATGGGCGGCGTCGATGGCCAGGTAAAAACGTACCCAGGACTCGCCATTGCGCTTGAAGCGCTTGATATCGCGGGCGCTGAGGGAGGCGGTCTTGGCGCCGGTGTCGAGCTTGGCGGCGACTTCCAGGTCGATCCCGGACAGTCTGGCGTATTCATTCAGACCGTAAACGGTCTTGCCGGCGGCGGCACTCAGGCCCGGCAGGCCGAGCAGGCAGAACAGTATGGAGAAGGCCTTGAGTCTCATAGATCCTGGTGCGTTGCATGGGTTCTTCAGTTCAAGGCGACTGGCATTGCTGCGCAAGCTCCCTCGTGTGCTGCCTTATTAATGTGACAGGCAAATGCGGGCGGCATTCTAGCATGCTGGTTTTATGGCGCCAGCGGCGGGGCGGGGGCTTTTGTGCCGGTTTGGTGTAAAGGGTTATTAGACGATTGTCGACAATATCTATTTTTCCTTTGACTGTTTGAGCTGTATTAGCTAATTTTTGTCGCATTGATTTTCAAGGTGTCGACAATATGCTGGATCAGCTCGATCCCCCCGCCGTGATGCAGGACGATTCGGAAACCTTGTCCGAAAACGTCTTCAGACGCATTCAGGCGGCCATCGTCAAGGGCGAGATCGCCCCGGGCAGCAAGATTTCCGAGCCGGAACTGGCGCGCACCTACGGCATCAGCCGTGGCCCCTTGCGCGAGGCGATCCACCGTCTGGAAGGCCAGCGCCTGCTGGTGCGGGTGCCCCATGTCGGGGCGCGGGTGGTGTCCCTGAGCCATGCCGAACTGATCGAACTCTATGAAATCCGCGAATCCCTGGAAGGCATGGCCTGCCGCCTGGCCGCCGAGCGCATGACCAACGAGGAAATCGACGAGCTGCGCCGGGTCCTCGATACCCACGAGCGCGACGCGGCGTTCCAGGCCGGGCTCGGCTACTACCAGCAGGAAGGCGATTTCGACTTCCATTACCGGATCATCCAGGGCGCGGGCAACCGCACCCTCACGCAGATGCTCTGTGGCGAGCTGTACCAGCTGGTGCGCATGTACCGCATCCAGTTTTCCGCCACGCCCAACCGCCCGCACCAGGCGTTCGCCGAGCACCACCGGATTCTCGATGCCATTGCCGATCGCGACGGCGAACTGGCCGAGTTGTTGATGCGCCGTCACATCGGTGCTTCCAAACGCAACATTGCCCGTCATTACCAGGACGGCGCCCCGCAGACAGCCACTCCACGAGGTGAGTCATGAGTTCCAACAACAAGAGCACTCCAGGCCAGCGCTTTCGCGATGCGGTCGCCAGCGAACGACCGTTGCAGGTGGTCGGCGCCATCAATGCCAACCATGCGCTGCTGGCCAAGCGAGCCGGGTTCAAGGCGATCTACCTGTCCGGAGGCGGGGTGGCGGCCGGCTCCCTCGGCGTACCGGACCTGGGCATCACCGGGCTGGACGACGTGCTGACCGACGTGCGCCGCATCACCGACGTCTGCGACCTGCCGTTGCTGGTGGACGTGGACACCGGTTTCGGTTCGTCGGCGTTCAACGTGGCGCGCACCGTCAAGTCGATGATCAAGTTCGGCGCGGCGGCGATTCATATCGAGGACCAGGTCGGCGCCAAGCGCTGCGGCCACCGGCCGAACAAGGAGATCGTTTCCCAGCAGGAAATGGTCGACCGCATCAAGGCCGCGGTGGATGCCCGCACCGACGACAGCTTCGTGATCATGGCCCGCACCGACGCCCTGGCGGTGGAGGGGCTGGAGTCGGCCCTGGATCGCGCCGCCGCCTGCATCGAGGCCGGCGCCGACATGGTGTTCCCGGAAGCCATCACTGAGCTGGAGATGTACAAGATCTTCGCCAGCCGGGTGAAAGCGCCGATCCTGGCCAACATCACCGAGTTCGGCGCCACGCCGCTGTACACCACCGAACAACTGAAATCCGTGGATGTTTCCCTGGTGCTGTACCCGCTGTCGGCGTTCCGCGCCATGAACAAGGCGGCGGAAAACGTCTATACCGCGATCCGTCGCGATGGCACCCAGCAGAACGTGATCGACACCATGCAGACCCGCATGGAACTGTACGACCGCATCGACTACCACACCTTCGAGCAGAAGCTCGATGCGCTGTTCGCCCAGAAGAAAAGCTGAACCCGAACGCGGTTTGACTACTGATGCAAAACCTGTAGCCGCTGCCGCAGGCTGCGATCGGCCGGCACGGCCGCGGCGCGCCTCTCGACGCAGGAGGACCTTCGGTCCTGTCGCAGCCTGCGGCAGCGGCTACATAAAGCAGTATTGGTTTTGACGATTTGCCGATTCCCTAACAAATTCAAGATTGGAGAGAGCAATGGCCGAAGCAAAAGTATTGAGTGGCGCTGGCCTGCGTGGCCAGGTGGCCGGACAGACTGCCTTGTCGACCGTGGGCCAGGCCGGTGCCGGGCTGACCTACCGGGGTTACGACGTACGCGAACTGGCGGCCGACGCGCAGTTCGAGGAAGTGGCCTACCTGCTGCTGTACGGCGAGCTGCCGACCCAGGCGCAACTGGACGCCTACACCCAGAAGCTGAGCAAGCTGCGCGACCTGCCGCAGGCGCTGAAAGAAGTGCTGGAACGCATCCCGGCCGACGCCCATCCGATGGATGTGATGCGCACCGGTTGTTCGTTCCTCGGCAATATCGAGCCGGAACAGGACTTCTCCCGGCAACGTGACGTCACCGACCGCCTGCTGGCCGCGTTCCCGGCGATCATGTGTTACTGGTACCGCTTCAGCCACGACGGCAAACGCATCGATTGCGTGACCGACGAGCCGTGCATCGGCAGCCACTTCCTGCACCTGCTGCACGGCAAGAAACCGAGCGAGCTGCACACCAAGGTGATGAACGTCTCGCTGATCCTCTACGCCGAGCACGAATTCAACGCCTCGACCTTCACTGCCCGAGTCTGTGCCTCGACCCTGTCGGACTTGTACTCCTGCGTCACCGCGGCCATCGGTTCGCTGCGCGGCCCGCTGCACGGCGGTGCCAACGAGGCGGCGATGGAGATGATCGAGCGCTTTGCTTCGCCGGAAGAGGCGATCAAGGGCACCCTCGGCATGCTCGAGCGCAAGGACAAGATCATGGGCTTCGGCCACGCGATCTACAAAGACAACGACCCGCGCAACGAGGTGATCAAGGGCTGGTCGAAAAAGCTCGCCATTGAGGTGGGCGACAAGGTGTTGTTCCCGGTTTCCGAAGCCATCGACAAGACCATGTGGGAGCAGAAGAAGCTGTTCCCCAACGCCGATTTCTACCATGCCTCGGCGTACCACTTCATGGGCATCCCGACCAAGCTGTTCACCCCGATCTTCGTCTGCTCGCGCCTGACCGGCTGGGCCGCCCATGTGTTCGAACAGCGCGCCAACAACCGCATCATCCGTCCAAGCGCCGAGTACGTCGGCGTTGAACAGCGCAAGTTCGTGCCAATCGAACGTCGCTGACCGGTGGCCCTGTCACTGGCTGAACCCAAAGCCCTGTAGGAGCGAAGCTTGCTCGCGAAGACGGAATGACATTCAACATCTATGTCGACCGTTACACCGCTATCGCGAGCAAGCTTCGCTCCTACAGAGGGCGGTTCAGTGCCGGTGCCAGCCCCACCTTTTGCAATCACCGTGACCGAGTCCTGACGATGAACACTGAATTTCGTAAACCGTTACCCGGTACCCGACTGGACTACTTCGACACCCGCGCGGCTGTCGAGGCGATCCAGCCCGGCGCCTACGACAGCCTGCCGTACACCTCGCGCGTGCTCGCGGAAAACCTGGTGCGGCGTTGCGATCCGGCGACCCTGACCGCTTCCCTGAAGCAACTGATCGAGCGCAAGCGCGACCTCGACTTCCCGTGGTTTCCGGCCCGCGTGGTGTGCCACGACATTCTTGGCCAGACCGCCCTGGTGGACCTGGCCGGCTTGCGTGACGCCATCGCCGACCAGGGCGGCGACCCGGCCCAGGTCAACCCGGTGGTGCCGACCCAGTTGATCGTCGACCACTCGCTGGCGGTGGAGTGCGGCGGCTTCGACCCGGATGCGTTCGCCAAGAACCGCGCCGTGGAAGACCGGCGCAACGAAGACCGTTTCCACTTCATCAACTGGACCAAGAAGGCCTTCAAGAACGTCGACGTGATCCCGCCGGGCAACGGCATCATGCACCAGATCAACCTGGAGAAAATGTCCCCGGTGATCCAGGCGCGCGATGGCGTGGCCTTCCCCGATACCTGCGTTGGCACCGACAGCCACACCCCGCACGTGGATGCCCTGGGCGTGATCGCCATCGGCGTCGGCGGCCTGGAAGCCGAAAGCGTGATGCTCGGCCGGGCGTCCTGGATGCGCCTGCCGGAAATCGTCGGCGTCGAGCTGACCGGCAAGCTGCAACCGGGCATCACCGCCACCGATATGGTGCTGGCGCTGACCGAATTCCTGCGCAAGCAGAAGGTAGTGGGCGCCTACCTGGAGTTCTTCGGCGAGGGCGCCGCGGCGCTGACCCTGGGCGACCGCGCGACCATCTCCAACATGGCCCCGGAATACGGCGCCACCGCGGCGATGTTCTACATCGACCAGCAGACCATCGACTACCTCAAGCTCACTGGTCGTGAAGACGAGCAAGTACAACTGGTCGAGACCTATGCCAAACAGGCCGGCCTGTGGGCCGACAGCCTGAAGAACGCGCAGTACGAGCGCGGCTTGCAGTTCGACCTGTCCTCGGTGGTGCGCAACATGGCGGGCCCGAGCAACCCCCACGCCCGGGTGGCGACCAGCGACCTGGCGGCCAAGGGCATTGCCGGCCAGTGGGAAGAGGTGCCGGGACAAATGCCCGATGGCGCGGTGATCATCGCGGCCATCACCAGCTGCACCAACACCAGCAACCCGCGCAACGTGATCGCCGCCGGCCTGCTGGCGCGCAACGCCAACAAGCTCGGCCTGACCCGCAAACCCTGGGTCAAGTCGTCGCTGGCACCGGGTTCCAAGACAGTGGCCATGTACCTGGACGAAGCCGGCCTGACCCACGAGCTGGAGCAATTGGGCTTTGGCGTCGTGGCCTTCGCCTGCACCACCTGCAACGGCATGTCCGGCGCGCTGGACCCGGTGATCCAGAAAGAAATCATCGACCGCGACCTGTATGCCACCGCGGTGCTGTCGGGCAACCGCAACTTCGACGGGCGTATCCATCCCTATGCCAAGCAGGCGTTCCTCGCGTCGCCGCCGCTGGTGGTGGCCTATGCGATTGCCGGGACCATTCGCTTTGACATCGAGAAGGACGTGCTGGGCCTGGACGCCAACGGCAAGGAAATCCGCCTCAAGGACATCTGGCCGAGCGACGAAGAGATCGATGCGGTGGTCAAGGCATCGGTGAAACCCGAGCAGTTCCGCAAGGTGTACATCCCGATGTTCGCCATTCACGAAGACACCGGGCCCAAGGTCGAGCCGTTGTACGACTGGCGTGAGATGAGCACCTACATCCGCCGTCCGCCGTACTGGGAAGGCGCCCTGGCCGGGGCGCGCAGCCTGACCGGCATGCGCCCGCTGGCGGTGCTGCCGGACAACATCACCACCGATCACCTGTCGCCGTCCAACGCCATCATGCTCGACAGCGCGGCCGGCGAGTACCTGGCGAAAATGGGCCTGCCGGAAGAGGACTTCAACTCTTACGCGACCCACCGGGGCGACCACCTGACCGCGCAACGCGCGACCTTCGCCAACCCGAAACTGTTCAACGAAATGGTCCAGGAAGGCGGCAAGGTCAAGCAGGGTTCGTTGGCGCGGATCGAGCCGGAAGGCCAGGTCACCCGGATGTGGGAAGCCATCGAGACCTATATGCAGCGCAAGCAGCCGCTGATCATCATCGCCGGCGCCGACTACGGCCAAGGCTCGTCCCGTGACTGGGCGGCCAAGGGCGTGCGCCTGGCCGGGGTAGAAGCCATCGCCGCCGAAGGCTTCGAGCGCATCCATCGCACCAACCTGGTGGGCATGGGCGTGCTGCCGTTGGAGTTCAAGTCAGGCACCGACCGCAAGACCCTGGGCATCGACGGCACCGAAACCTTCGACGTGGTGGGCGAGCGCAAGCCGCGTGCCACGCTGACCCTGGTGATCCAGCGCAAGAACGGCGAACGGGTCGAGGTGCCGGTGACCTGCCGGCTCGACACCGCCGAAGAGGTGTCGATCTACGAAGCGGGTGGCGTGTTGCAGCGCTTTACCCAGGACTTCCTCGAATCGGCTGTCGCCAGTTAAGTGACGTACCGGGGGCGGGCCGCAAGGCGCCGCCCTCGGTCTTTATCAGGACCGAAATCCATGGCTTTCGTAGCGCAAATCAAGATTCCCGCCACCTATATGCGGGGCGGCACCAGCAAGGGTGTGTTCTTCAGCCTGCAGGACCTGCCCGAGGCGGCGCAGCTGCCGGGCGCGGCCCGCGATGCGTTGCTGTTGCGGGTGATCGGCAGCCCCGACCCGTACGACAAGCAGATCGACGGCATGGGCGGCGCCACGTCCAGCACCAGCAAGACGGTGATCCTGTCGAAAAGCATCAAGCCCGGCCACGACGTGGATTACCTGTTCGGCCAGGTGTCCATCGACAAGCCTTTCGTCGACTGGAGCGGCAACTGCGGCAACCTGTCGGCGGCGGTCGGTTCCTTCGCCATCAGCAGCGGCCTGGTGGATGCCGAGCGCATTCCGCAGAACGGCGTGGCGGTGGTGCGCATCTGGCAGGCCAATATCGGCAAGACCATCATCGCCCATGTGCCGATCACCAACGGCGCGGTCCAGGAAACCGGCGATTTCGAGCTGGACGGGGTGACTTTCCCGGCGGCCGAAGTGCAGTTGGAGTTCCTTGACCCGGCGGCCGAGGAAGAGGGCGCCGGCGGTTCGATGTTCCCCACCGGCAACCTGGTGGACGACCTGGAGGTGCCGGGCGTCGGGACTTTCCAGGCCACCATGATCAATGCCGGGATCCCGACGATTTTCATCAACGCCCGCGACATCGGCTACAGCGGTACCGAGCTGCAGGGCGATATCAACGGCGACCCCAAGGCGTTGGCGATGTTCGAGACCATTCGCGCCCACGGCGCGCTGCGCATGGGGCTGATCCAGAATCTGGATGAAGCGGCCAAGCGTCAGCACACGCCCAAGGTCGCCTTTGTCGCGCCGCCCGCGGGCTACCAGGCTTCCAGTGGCAAGGCGGTGCAGGCCGCGGATGTCGATCTGCTGGTGCGCGCGCTGTCCATGGGCAAGCTGCACCACGCGATGATGGGCACCGCCGCGGTGGCCATTGGCACGGCGGCGGCGATCCCCGGGACCCTGGTCAACCTGGCGGCCGGCGGCGGAGAGCGCAGCGCGGTGCGTTTCGGCCACCCGTCGGGGACCCTGCGCGTCGGCGCCGAAGCTGTGCAGGACAACGGCGAATGGAGCGTGACCAAGGCCATCATGAGCCGTAGCGCGCGGGTCTTGATGGAAGGCTGGGTACGTGTGCCCGGCGACGCGTTCTAAATCATAAACGGCCCCTGTAGGAGCGAGCTTGCTCGCGATAGCGATACCACGGTCGACATCGATGCCGACAGTCCATCCGTCATCGCGAGCAAGCTCGCTCCTACAATGGGGTGAATAAAAAAATAACCCGATCAGCCTGACCTTGAGGATGCAACCCAACCCTTGATGGAGTGAACTGCCCATGAGCGCCAACGTTGATCTGAACGAACGCCCCGATTACGACCATGTCTTGCAGGACATCGCCGACTACGTTCTGAACTATCGGATCGAGTCCCGCGAGGCTCTGGATACCGCCCGCAACTGCTTGATGGACACCCTCGGCTGTGGCTTGCTGGCCCTGCGCTTTCCCGAGTGCACCAAGCACCTTGGGCCCATCGTCGAGGGCACGCTCGTGCCGTTTGGCGCGCGGGTGCCGGGCACCCGCTTGCGCCTGGACCCGGTCAAGGCGGCCTGGGATATCGGCTGCATTGTCCGTTGGCTGGATTACAACGACACCTGGCTCGCCGCCGAGTGGGGCCATCCTTCCGACAACCTCGGTGGCATTCTCGCCGTGGCCGATCACCTGTCGCAAAAACGCGTGGCCAATGGCGAGGCGCCGCTGACCATGCGCGCGGTGCTCGAGGCCATGATCATGGCCCATGAGATCCAGGGGGTGATTGCCCTGGAAAACTCCTTCAACCGGGTCGGCCTCGACCATGTCTTGCTGGTGAAAGTCGCCTCGACCGCGGTCACCGCCAAGTTGATGGGGGCCAACCGCGAGCAGTTGCTGGCGGCGCTGTCCCATGCCTTTGTCGATGGCCAGGCGCTGCGTACCTATCGCCATGCGCCGAACGCCGGTTCGCGCAAATCCTGGGCGGCGGGCGATGCTACCAGCCGTGGCGTGCGCCTGGCGGATATCGCCCTGCGTGGCGAGATGGGTATCCCGGGAGTGCTGAGTGCGCCGCAGTGGGGCTTCTACGACGTGCTGTTCAGCCACACCAATAAGGACCTGGCGCTCAAGCCCGAAGACCAGCGCCGTTTCAGCCTGTCGCAGCAGTACGGCAGCTATGTGATGGAAAACGTGCTGTTCAAGATCAGCTTCCCGGCCGAGTTCCATGCGCAGACCGCCTGCGAGGCGGCGGTGACCCTGCACCCGCTGGTGCGCAATCGCCTGTGCGAGATCGACAGGATCGTCATCACCACCCACGAATCGGCGATCCGCATCATTTCCAAGGTGGGCCCGCTGGCCAACGCCGCCGACCGCGACCACTGCATCCAGTACATGACCGCCGTGCCGCTGGCGTTCGGCAACCTGGTGGCCGAGCACTATGAAGACAGCTTCCATGCCGCCCATCCGATCATCGATCAGTTGCGCGAGAAGATGCAGGTCGTCGAGGAGCCGCGCTACACCCGCGAGTACCTGGAGGCCGACAAGCGCTCCATCGCCAATGCGCTACAGGTGTTTTTCAAGGATGGCTCGAGCACCGAGCAGGTGGTGGTGGAATACCCGATTGGCCATCGCCGGCGTCGCGCCGAAGGCATTGCGCTGCTGGAAGACAAGTTCAAGGCCAACCTGGCCACCCGCTTCACGGCCCAGCGTTCAGCGCAGATCTTTGCCCTGTGCAAGGACCAGGCGCAGCTGGAAGCCACGGCGGTGCACCGGTTCGTGGATCTGTTGGTGATTTGAGAGCAGGGCGGACCGTTGGTCCGATCGCGAGCAAGCTCGCTCCTACAAGATCTTGTAAACCATGCAGGAGCAGCCGGTCGACGTTCGATTGCTCGCGATAGCCTTCTATTGGTCAGATAACGCTACTTGAAGCGCCGCTCGACGCCTTTTTCCACGAGGATCTTCGCCGAGATCTCTTCCACCGAGAAATGGGTGGAATTGATGTGCGGAATGTTCTCGCGGCGGAACAGGTTTTCCACCTCGCGCACTTCGAACTCGCACTGGGCGTAGCTCGAGTAGCGGCTGTTGGGCTTGCGCTCGTTGCGGATGGCGGTAAGCCGGTCGGGGTCGATGGTCAGGCCGAACAGCTTGTGCTGGTGGGCGCGCAGGGCCGTCGGCAGCTGCAGGCGTTCCATGTCGTCTTCGGTCAGCGGGTAGTTGGCGGCGCGGATCCCGAACTGCATGGCCATATACAGGCAGGTCGGGGTCTTGCCGCAGCGCGACACGCCGACCAGGATCAGGTCAGCCTTGTCGTAGTAGTGGGTGCGGGCGCCGTCGTCGTTGTCGAGGGCGAAGTTCACCGCCTCGATCCGCTCCATATAGTTGGAGTTGCCGCCAATGGAGTGGGACTTGCCGACCGAGTACGACGAGTGCTCGCTCAACTCCAGCTCCAGGGGGGCGAGGAAGGTCGAGAAGATGTCGATCATGAAACCATTGGACGTCGCGAGGATCTCACGGATGTCCTGATTGACGATGGTGTCGAAGATAATCGGGCGAAATCCGTCCTTTTCGGCGGCGATGTTGATTTGTTGTACCATGGCCCGCGCTTTATCTACGCTGTCGATATACGGCCGCGTGATTTTGCTGAAGGTAATGTTTTCGAACTGCGCCAGGAGGCTCTGGCCGAGGGTTTCAGCGGTGATGCCGGTACCGTCGGAGATAAAGAAAGCAGATCGTTTCATTTGCACCTTGGGCCTTAAGCTAGTGACGAATCTTGGATATGATAGGCGCGATTTGCCGGCCTCCAATGGCCCGCATTCTCACTTATTTTCCAGGTCCAGGCCATACAGCTGGCAAGCGCTCCCCCGAGCAGCCGGCTTCTGAGCTTTTCCAACACAGTTAGTGGAGAGATCACCTTGGTAGAGTACGTAGTTTCCCTCGATAAGCTCGGCGTCCATGATGTAGAGCATGTGGGGGGCAAGAACGCATCCCTGGGCGAGATGATCAGTAACCTTGCAGGCGCCGGTGTATCCGTCCCTGGAGGCTTTGCCACGACGGCCCAGGCCTATCGTGATTTTCTCGAATTGAGCGGTCTTAACGACCAGATCCACGCCGCGCTCGACGCCCTGGACGTCGATGACGTGAATGCTCTGGCCAAGACCGGCGCTCAGATCCGTCAATGGATCATGGAAGCCGAGTTCCCCGAGCAACTGAATAGCGAAATCCGCACCGCGTTCGCCAAGCTGTCCGCGGGCAACCCTGACATGGCCGTGGCCGTGCGCTCCTCGGCTACCGCCGAAGACCTTCCGGACGCTTCCTTCGCCGGCCAGCAGGAAACCTTCCTCAATATCCGTGGCGTCGAGAACGTCATTCGCGCCGCCAAGGAAGTCTTCGCTTCCCTGTTCAACGACCGCGCCATTTCCTACCGCGTGCACCAGGGCTTCGACCATAAGCTGGTCGCCCTGTCTGCCGGCGTGCAGCGCATGGTGCGTTCGGAAACCGGTACCGCCGGCGTGATGTTCACCCTCGACACCGAGTCGGGCTTCCGTGATGTGGTATTCATCACCGGTGCCTACGGCCTGGGTGAAACCGTCGTTCAAGGTGCGGTGAACCCGGACGAGTTCTACGTCCACAAAGGCACCCTGCAAGCCGGTCGCCCGGCCATCCTGCGCCGCAACCTGGGCAGCAAGGCGATCAAGATGATCTACGGCGACGAAGCCAAGGCCGGTCGCTCGGTCAAGACCGTCGACGTCGACAAGGCCGATCGCGCGCGTTTCTGCCTGACCGACGCCGAAGTCAGCGAGCTGGCCAAGCAGGCGATGATCATCGAGAAGCACTACAAGTGCCCGATGGACATCGAATGGGCCAAAGACGGCGACGACGGCAAGCTGTACATCGTCCAGGCCCGTCCGGAAACCGTGAAGAGCCGCACCCAGGCCAACGTCATGGAACGTTACCTGTTGAAGGAGACCGGCACCGTGCTGGTGGAAGGTCGCGCCATCGGCCAGCGCATCGGCGCCGGCAAGGTGCGGATCATCAAGGACGTGTCGGAGATGGACAAGGTCCAGGCCGGCGACGTGCTGGTATCCGACATGACCGACCCGGACTGGGAGCCGGTGATGAAGCGCGCCAGCGCCATCGTCACCAACCGTGGCGGCCGTACCTGCCACGCCGCGATCATTGCGCGCGAGCTGGGGATTCCGGCCGTTGTCGGTTGCGGCAATGCCACCGAACTGTTGAAAGACGGCCAGGGCGTGACCGTGTCCTGTGCTGAAGGCGACACCGGTTTCATCTTCGAAGGCGAGCTGGGCTTCGACGTGAAGAAAAACTCCGTCGACGCCATGCCGGAGCTGCCGTTCAAGATCATGATGAACGTCGGCAACCCGGACCGCGCCTTCGACTTCGCCCAGCTGCCGAACGCCGGTGTCGGCCTGGCCCGCCTGGAGTTCATCATCAACCGTATGATCGGCGTGCACCCCAAGGCGCTGCTGAACTACGCCGGCCTGCCCCATGAAATCAAGGACAGCGTCGACAAGCGCATCGCCGGTTACAACGAGCCGGTCGGTTTCTACGTCGACAAGCTGGTTGAAGGCATCAGCACCCTGGCTGCGGCCTTCTGGCCGAAAAAGGTCATCGTGCGCCTGTCGGACTTCAAGTCCAACGAATACGCCAACCTGATCGGCGGCAAGCTCTACGAGCCGGAAGAAGAAAACCCGATGCTGGGCTTCCGCGGCGCTTCGCGTTACATCAGCGAATCCTTCCGTGACTGCTTCGAGCTCGAATGCCGCGCCCTCAAGCGCGTGCGCAACGACATGGGCCTGACCAACGTCGAGATCATGGTGCCGTTCGTCCGTACCTTGGGTGAAGCCAGCCAAGTGGTGGATCTGCTGGCTGAAAACGGTCTCAAGCGCGGTGAAAACGGCCTGCGCGTGATCATGATGTGCGAGCTGCCTTCCAACGCGATCCTGGCCGAAGAGTTCCTCGAGTTCTTCGATGGTTTCTCCATCGGCTCCAACGACCTGACCCAGCTGACCCTGGGCCTGGACCGCGATTCGGGCATCATCGCGCACCTGTTCGACGAGCGTAATCCGGCGGTCAAGAAACTGCTGGCCAACGCCATCGCCGCTTGCAACAAGGCCGGCAAATACATTGGTATTTGCGGCCAGGGCCCGTCCGACCATCCGGACCTGGCCAAGTGGCTGATGGAACAGGGCATCGAAAGCGTCTCGCTGAACCCGGATTCCGTACTGGAAACCTGGTTCTTCCTGGCCGAGGGGCAGGGTGCGGTCTAAGCAGAATGAAGCCCCGGCCAGCCTTCGGGTTGGCCGGGGCTTTGAGATTCAAGTAGGGCGGGCTCCATCTGGAAGCCGCCCTTTTTTGTGCAAGAGCATTATGCAAAGCAGCAGCAACCTGTTTCCCGTCGCCTTGATCAGTGCCGAACGTCGAGGTGACCTGAGTGAAGACGTCTACCGCCTGAAGCCCGGCAATAGCCCGGACGCCACGGTCGAGCTGGCCGTCACCCGCCTGGGGATGGCGGACGAGCCCGAATCCCGCGGTGTCCCGGTGATCCTGCTGCACGGCAGCTTCTCCAATCGGCGTTTCTGGTATTCGCCCAAGGGCATCGGCCTGGGCGCGTATCTGGCGCGCATGGGCTTCGATGTATGGATCCCCGAGATGCGCGGTCACGGCCTGTCGCGACGCAATGCCGACTATCGCAAGAATCGCGTCGCCGACTATGCGCAGTACGATCTGCCTGCCATCGGCGCCTTCGTGCGGGAACAAAGCGGCCAGGTTCCGCACTGGATCGGTCATTCCCTGGGCGGCATTACCCTGGCGGCGGCCCTGGGCGGCCAGTACCTGGGAGAGCCGGCAGTGGCGTCGGCGGCGCTGTTCGGCTGTCAGGTCAGCCGCACCTATTGGCCATTGAAAATCCCGGCGGTGGAGTGGGGCGGTCGTTTCATTCTCAAGCGTTTTGCCCAGTTGTCCGGCTCGCGACTCAAGCGCGGTCCCGAGGACGAGCCCATTGGCCTGGCCCTGGAAGGCATGCGCTGGTACGGGCTGTTCGGGCGTTTCGGCGATGGGCAGAAGGACTGGTGGGCCGGCTTGTCCGATGTTTCGCTGCCGGTATTGGCGGTGAGCGCGGCCGGGGATCATCAGGATCCGACCTGGGCTTGTCGCAAGCTGTTTGACCAGTTGAGTTCCGAGCATAAGCAGTTTGTCTGCCTGGGGCGCGAACAAGGGTTCAGCGGCAATTTCGGCCATGTGGAGATGCTGGTGAGCAAAGCCGCCCAGGCCGAAGTCTGGCCTTTGGTCGCGCGTTGGTTGAAGGATCAGCAGAGCCCGTTGTTGGCGTCGGGCACTGAACTGGCTGCCGCCAGTTGAGTTCAGAAGGCTCTGACAAGAGCATTTCGTTCCGATGCGCTTGCGGCTAAGATATGACGCGTTGAGCGATTCTGGTCACATTCGGTCTCCGGTCAAGCATCTTGTTCGTGCCGCCGAGCCTGCTGAAATTGGCGTATGGTGAGGGCTAGCTGAAATGTTAAACATTCTCCGTCTGCCCTCGTATCACTCAGCATGAACCCTGCGAATTCCGACACCGCGACGTGTTCTTTCCATTACAGGAGTTTCTCGATGAATCATTACCTCACTCCCGACCTGTGCGACGCCTACCCGGATCTGGTACAGGTGGTTGAACCGATGTTCAGCAATTTCGGTGGCCGCGACTCCTTTGGCGGCGAAATCGTGACCATCAAATGCTTCGAAGACAACTCGCTGGTCAAGGAACAGGTCGAGCTCAAGGGCCACGGCAAGGTGCTGGTGGTCGACGGTGGCGGCTCCCTGCGCCGTGCGCTGCTGGGCGATATGCTGGCCGAGAAGGCGGCGAAGAACGGTTGGGAAGGGCTGGTGATCTACGGTTGTATCCGTGATGTCGATGTCATCGCGCAAACCGACCTGGGCGTTCAGGCGCTGGCCAGTCACCCGATGAAAACCGACAAGCGCGGCATTGGCGATCTCAACGTGGTGGTGACTTTTGCCGGGGTGACGTTCCGTCCGGGCGAATATGTCTATGCCGACAACAATGGCGTGATCGTTTCGCCAAGCCCGCTGAAAATGCCCGAATAAGCAGTCGACCAAGCAAGGGATGAGGATGTTCGAGGAAGACAACGCGCAATGGGGGCTGGTACATGCCCTGGTGCTGGACGGTAAAGGTGGTGCGCGTGCGATTGCCCGAACTGAACTGGACGACTTGCAACTGCAAGCCCATGAGAGCCTCTGGCTGCATTGGGATCGCAGCCATCCGCAAACCCAGACCTGGCTGCGTAAATCCAGCGGTCTGAGCGAGTTCAGCTGTGACCTCCTACTCGAAGAAAACACCCGGCCGCGCCTGTTGGCGCTGCCGGACTCCGAGTTCCTGCTGTTTTTACGCGGCATCAACCTCAACCCCGGTGCCGAGCCGGAGGACATGGTTTCGGTACGCATCTTCGGTTCGGCCCAGCGAGTGATCTCCCTGCGCCTGCGGCCATTGCGCGCGACGGATGAGCTGCTGGTGCAACTGGGTGAAGGCAAGGGACCGAAAACCGCTTCCGAACTCATCCTTTATATGGCTGAGTACCTGACCCATAAAGTGCAGGATCTGGTCAGCGACCTGTCGGAAGTGGTCGATGCCGAGGAAGAAAAACTGGATGCCGACGAACGGTATACCCCCGAGCACAGCAACATTCTGCAGATTCGTCGACGGGCTGCCGGACTCAAGCGTTTCCTCGCTCCGCAGCGGGATATTTTCGGTCAGCTCAGCCGCATCAGGCTGCCTTGGTTCGCCGATGACGATGGCGATTACTGGAATGAATTGAACAACAGCCTGACCCGCTACCTGGAAGAGCTCGAATTGACCCGAGAGCGCGTGGGGCTTGTGCTGGAGGCCGAAGACCGGCGCCTGAGCGTGCGCATGAACCGCATCATGTTTCGCTTCGGGATCATCACCGGGGTCTTTCTGCCGATGAGTTTTCTGGCCGGCTTGCTGGGGATCAACGTGGGAGGCATTCCGCTTTCCAACAGCCCCTACGGGTTTCTGGTGGCCTGCCTGTTGATGGCGCTGGTCGCGCTGGGACAGTGGTGGTTATTCCGACGTTTGCGCTGGGTCTGATCATGAACTATGTGACCCAAGGAATTTTGATCGCGTCTTTCACTGACATATCGAGAGGTGCGTATGCACGATCCGTTTGAACAGTCGTTGCGTGACATGCTCAAGGCCACACCGTCCACCCGGGACGACGATGCGTGCCTGGGCCGCGTACTGAAAACCGCCAACCGGCAGGTGGGAGCGGGCGATCTGTTCAGCCTGCTCGGCCGCTGGTTGCCGGCGCTGATGATTGCTCTGAATAACGGATCGGCCCATATCTCGCCGGTTTCCCGTCGTAAACCTACTGCTCGCACTGCTGATAAGGCTGATTGAATATGGAACTTGATCTCTGGACTCAGAGCCTCGTCACTGCGATGACTGCGTTGTGGACCAAGGTAGCGAACTTCATTCCCAATCTGTTTGGCGCGCTGGTCGTGCTGCTGCTGGGTTTTGTGGTTGCCAAACTGCTTGATACCCTGCTTTCCAAATTGCTCGCCAAACTGGGCCTGGACCGTTTGATGGGCGGTACCGGTTTGACCAAGCTGCTGTCCCGTGCGGGCTTGCAGGTACCGATTTCTACCTTGATCGGTAAAATCGTGTATTGGTTCGTATTACTGATTTTTCTGGTTTCTGCTGCAGAATCCCTTGGCTTGGAGCGGGTTTCGGCTACGCTCGACATGCTGGCGTTGTATTTACCGAAGGTTTTCGGGGCCGCGCTGGTGCTGTTGGTGGGGGTATTGCTGGCGCAATTGGCCAATGGGCTGGTGCGCGGAGCGGCCGAAGGGGTCGGTCTGGATTACGCCAGTGGCCTGGGGCGAATCGCCCAGGGCCTGGTGATCATCATCAGTATTTCCGTTGCGATCAGTCAGTTGGAGGTCAAAACCGACCTGCTCAACCATGTGATCGTGATCGTTTTGATTACCGTTGGTCTGGCTGTTGCCTTGGCCATGGGGTTGGGAAGCCGGGATATTGCCGGTCAGATTCTTGCGGGAATCTATGTGCGTGAGTTGTATCAGGTTGGGCAACAAGTGCGAGTTGGCGAGGTCGAAGGGCAGATCGAGGAGATCGGCACGGTTAAGACTACACTGCTGACCGATGAGGGCGAGCTGGTCTCGCTCTCCAATCGGATCATGCTGGAGCAGCATGTAAGTAGCCGCTAACCCGGCAAACCCTGCTAATGTATGCCGCCGCAAAATGCCCGTGTCTGGGCTGCGGTGGACATTGACCTGACTGTCGGCCCGACTCGTTTTGAATAAAGCCCAATCGCTATCCACGCGCTATGACCCCCGTGAGCTCTCTGACGAGGAGTTGGTTGCGCGCTCGCACACGGAGCTGTTTCACGTAACGCGTGCGTATGAAGAGTTGATGCGACGCTATCAGCGAACCCTCTTCAACGTTTGTGCACGTTATTTAGGGAACGATCGTGATGCTGACGATGTCTGTCAGGAGGTGATGTTGAAGGTGCTGTATGGCCTCAAGAACTTCGAGGGGAAATCGAAGTTCAAGACATGGCTCTATAGCATCACGTACAACGAATGCATCACGCAGTATCGGAAAGAACGGCGGAAACGCCGCTTGATGGATGCGTTAAGTCTTGATCCCCTCGAGGAAGCGTCTGAAGATAAGGCGCCGAAACCTGAGGAAAAGGGCGGACTTGACCGCTGGTTGGTGCATGTGAACCCGATCGATCGGGAGATTCTGGTGCTACGATTCGTCGCAGAACTGGAGTTCCAGGAGATCGCAGACATCATGCACATGGGGTTGAGTGCTACGAAAATGCGGTACAAGCGTGCGCTTGATAAATTGCGTGAGAAATTTGCAGGCATTGCTGAAACTTAGTTCGGCGCAAATATCTCTTACGTCTAGGTAAGTTCTGATAGACTTACCGCCGAGTTGTCCCCCGGTATGTGGGACTGCTTTACAATCACCAGATGGGGATTTAACGGATGAAACTGAAAAACACCTTGGGCATTGCCATTGGTTCTATTGTTGCCGTGACTTCGTTCGGCGTTCTGGCGCAAGGCCAAGGCGCGGTCGAGGGTGAACTGTTTTACAAAAAACAGTACAACGACAGCGTTAAGCACATCGAAGACGGCTTCAACCCAGGCGCTCGTATCGGCTACTTCCTGACCGATGACCTGTCGTTGGACCTGAACTACGACAAAACCAACCACACCCGTTCGAACGACGGCACTGGCAACCAGAAGATCAAAGGTGACACCGGCAGCCTGCTGGCTACCTACCACTTCGGTCAAGCTGGCGTGGACTCCCTGCGTCCATACGTTTCCGGTGGTTTCGGTCACCAGAGCCGTACCAACGTCCTGGCTGACGGCCACAGCGGTCGCGACCAGTCGACCCTGGCTATCATCGGTACCGGTGTTAAGTACTACTTCACCGACAACCTGTTCGCTCGTGCCGGCGTTGAAGCCGACTACGCAATGGACAACGGCAAGTGGGACTACTCCGCTCTGGTTGGTCTGGGTGTGAACTTCGGCGGCAACGCTGGCAAGGTTGCTCCAGCTCCTGCTCCAGTTCCAGAGCCAACTCCAGAACCAGAAGCTCCGGTTGCTGAAGTTGTTCGTGTTGAGCTGGACGTGAAGTTCGACTTCGACAAGTCGGTCGTTAAGCCTAACAGCTACGCTGACATCAAGAACCTCGCTGACTTCATGAAGCAGTACCCACAAACCACCACCGTTGTTGAAGGTCACACTGACTCCGTCGGTCCTGACGCTTACAACCAGAAACTGTCTGAGCGTCGTGCAAACGCCGTTAAGCAAGTTCTGACCAGCCAGTACGGTGTTGAGTCGAGCCGCGTTCAATCCGTTGGTTACGGTGAGTCCCGCCCAGTTGCTGACAACGCAACTGAAGCTGGCCGCGCTGTAAACCGTCGCGTAGAAGCGCAGGTTGAAGCACAAGCTCAACAAGCTCAGTAATCTGTAGCTTGCAGCTTTGAAAAACCCGGCCTAGGCCGGGTTTTTCTTTGTCCGCGATTTGATGAACGCGCCTGGAGTCAGGCCGAGAATGCCGCCGCCAGGGCCGCTTCGGAAAGGGCGGGCAGTTGTGCACCGCAAGCGGCCACTTCGCCGACGACCAGGATGGCCGGGCTTTTCAGCTGGAAGGCATGGGCATCGTCCTGCATGGCGTGCAGATCGCTCCGACACAGCCGTTGCTCGGGCAGGGACGCGTTTTCAATCATGGCCACCGGGGTATGCGGCGCCAGGCCGCCAGCGATCAGCTGTTCACGGATCTCACCCAGTTTGGCCACTCCCATATAGATCACCAACGTCGTACCGCTTTGTGCCAGGGCTTGCCAGTTCAGGCTGCTGTCGTCCTGGGTATGGGCCGTCAGCAGGGTGACGCCACGGGCGACACCGCGCAGGGTCAGCGGGATACCGCACTGGGTAGCTCCCGCCAGGCCGGCCGTGATGCCGTTCACCAGTTCCACCTCGACGCCACGTTCCTGCAGCCACTGCGCTTCTTCGCCGCCACGGCCGAAGATGCACGGATCGCCACCCTTGAGGCGTACCACGCACTTGCCATGCCGGGCGTAGCGCAGCATCAGCCGATGAATGAACGCCTGGGGTGTCGAACGACAGCCTCCGCGTTTACCCACGGCAATAACCCGTGCCCGGGGGCAGTGCTCCAGCACCGTCGGATTCACCAGATCGTCGATCAGCACCACATCCGCCTCGCCCAGGGCACGCACGGCCTTGAGGGTCAGTAGTTCAGGATCGCCAGGGCCCGCACCCACCAGCCAGACTTTTGCGCTCATGTTTGTTTCCTCACAGGGGGATTGCGACGGGCTGTGCCGAGCTGGCCAGCAGACGTTTGATTTCGGGGACGCAGGAGCCGCATTGAGTGCCGCAGCCCAGCTCCTGTTTCAGGCCATCGAGGTCCAGGCCGCGGGAGATCCCGGCACAGACTGCGCTCTGGCTGACGTTCTTGCAGTTGCACAAGGTCTTGCCGTTCGACGCAATCAACCCGGCCGCCCCTGGCGGTGCGCTCATCGGCGCCAGCAGCCAGCGGCGCAGTTGCTCATCGGCCTTGCCTTCCAGCCACAGGTTCTGCAGCCAGTGCCGGGCCAGGGTTTCACCGGCCAGGCGAATGGCGGTGATCCGCCCCTGTTCGATGCGTACCCGCTTGCCGATGGAGCGCCGAGGATCGTCATAGGCCAGCACCGGGCCTTCGTTGAGCCCCAGCAACTGGTCGATGTCCTTGAGCAGTTGCGGCGCCGGCGCCTCGGCGTTGGCCACCCGCAGCAGCAGGGCCGGGCGTTCGCGACCGGCCAGGCTCAGACTGACGTAGGCGAAACTTTCACAGAGCGGGCGCAGGGCTTCGAAATGCCGCTGCACGTCGCCTTCGATCAGGGCGAACAATTGCCACGGCAGCTGGACCGGCTCCAGGCGTACACCGCTGTGCTTGAGTTCTGGCTGTTTGGACAGTGGATCGAACGCCGGCTGAGTCACGGCATTGACGCCGCCCTTGAGATACCGATCGCCCCAATGCATCGGCAGGAAAGCCTGGCCCGGGCGCACGCTGTCGTCATCCGTTATTGCGACTATCACGCTGCCGCGACGGCTTTTCAGCGAGACCAGGTCACCCGCTTGCAGGTTCTGCCGGCGCAGTTCGTCCGGGTGCAGGCTGAGGGCGGCCTCGCTGACATGCCCGAACAGCTGGGCGGCGGTGCCGGTGCGGCTCATGCCGTGCCATTGATCCCGCAGGCGGCCGGTGATCAGGGTCAGGGGGAAGCGCGCATCCCGCTGTTCCTTGGCCGCGCGATACGGGTCGCTGACGAAGTGCGCCCGCCCGCTGGCGGTCGGGAAGCGGCCGTCGACGTACAGCCGCGGCGTCCCCTGTTCGGCGCCGACGGGGAAGGGCCATTGCTGCGGGCCGATACGGTCGATCAGCGCGTGGCTGATGCCGGAAAGGTCCAGGTCGCGGCCGCGGGTCAGCTGTTTGTACTCATCGAACAGCTGGGCAGGCGTATCCAGGGCAAACAGGCTGGGCCGTTGCGGGCGCAGGCGCTGTTCCAGGCGCCGGGCGAAGTCCAGGGTGATGGCCCAATCCGGGCGTGCTTCGCCCGGCGCGGCCACGGCGCGGCGCACATGGGAGATGCGCCGTTCCGAGTTGGTCACGCTGCCTTCCTTCTCGCCCCAGCTGGCGGCGGGCAGTAGCAGGTCGGCAAAGGTCGCGGTCTCGGTGGTGCGAAAGGCTTCCTGCAGGATCACGAACGGGCAGGCCAGCAAGGCTTCTCGCACCGCGTTCTGGTCGGGCAGCGATTGCGCCGGGTTGGTGCAGGCGATCCACAGCGCCTTGATCTTGCCGCCGCGCAGCTGTTCGAACAGCTCGATCGCGCTCAGGCCGGGGTTGGCCGGCAATTGCTCGACGCCCCAGTAGGCCGCGACTTCAGCCCGGTGCTCCGGGTTGGCGGCGTCCCGGTGTCCCGGCAACAGGTTCGACAGGCTGCCGGTTTCCCGGCCGCCCATGGCATTCGGCTGGCCGGTGAGGGAGAAAGGGCCGGCCCCGGGGCGGCCGATTTGCCCGGTGGCCAGGTGCAGGTTGATCAGTGCGCTGTTTTTCGCGCTGCCGGAACTGGACTGGTTCAGCCCCATGCACCACAGCGACAGGAAGCTCGGCGAGGTGCCGACCCATTCGGCGCACTGGCGCAGTTGCTCGACGCTGATGCCGCACAGCTGCGCGACCATATGCGGGGTGTAGTCGTGGACCAGGTTCTTCAGCTCGGCCAGGCCTTCGGTATGCGCCTGGATGAAGTCGCGATCGATCCAGTCCTGCCACAGCAGCAGGTGCAGGATGCCGTGGAACAGTGCGACATCGGTGCCGGGCAGGATCGCCAGGTGCAGGTCGGCCAGGTCGCAGGTGTCGGTGCGCCGCGGGTCGATGACGATCACTTTCATCTGCGGCCGCAGGCGCTTGGCCTGCTCCAGGCGGCGGAACAGCACCGGATGGGCGTAGGCCATGTTGCTGCCGACGATCATCACGCAATCGCTCAGTTCGAGGTCTTCGTAGCTGCAGGGCGGGGCATCGGCGCCCAGGCTGCGTTTGTAGCCGACCACCGCCGAAGACATGCACAGCCGCGAATTGCTGTCGATGTTGTTGGTGCCCACCAGGGCCCGGGCCAGCTTGTTGAAGGCGTAGTAATCCTCGGTAAGCAATTGCCCGGAGATATAGAAGGCCACGCTGTCCGGGCCGTGTTCGGCGATGGTTTCGGCAAACAGGTTGGCCGCATGTTCCAGTGCGGTGTCCCAGTCGGTGCGGCTGCGCGCCAGGGCCTTGCCCAGGCGCAATTCCGGATACAGGGCGCGGGCCGCGAGGTCGCCGGTCAGGTGCAGGGTGGAGCCTTTGCTGCACAGTTTGCCGTGGTTGGCCGGATGGCTCGGGTCGCCACTGACGCCGAGGATGCGTTCGCCGTCGTGCTCGATCAGCACGCCACAGCCAACGCCGCAGTAACAGCAGGTCGAGGCGGTCGTCTGGCGGTTCATCAGCCGGCATCCCGCAGGGCCAGCAGCACGCGGCCGTTTTCCACCCGCGCCAGATGGTGATGGGCGCAGCCGATATCCGGCGCCTGTGCTTCGCCGGACTCCAGGTCGATCTGCCAGTTGTGCAACGGGCAGGCGACCGTCTTGCCGTAGATCAGCCCCTGGGACAGCGGCCCACCCTTGTGCGGGCAGCGGTCGTCGAGGGCGAAGACTTCGTCGTCGCTGGTGCGAAAGATCGCGATGTCGCCCCTGGGGCCGTTGACGATGCGCGAGCCCAGGGCGTTGATCTCGTCCAGGGCGCAGATATCCAGCCAGTTCATGGCAGCACCTCCAGTTGCTTGACGCGGATCGGCTCGAACTCTTTTTTCAACTGCGGCTGTTCCTGGCGCTCCTTCCACGGGTCCTGTTCGAAGGACAGGGAGAATTGCAGGCGCTCGTTGAGGGCCTTGCGCCGTTGCGGGTCTTCGATGATGGCCTGCTTGATGTACGCCATGCCGACCCGCTGCAGGTAGTGCACAGTGCGCTCCAGGTAGAAGGCTTCCTCGCGGTACAGCTGCAGGAAAGCGCCGTTGTATTCGCGCACTTCGTCGGCGGTTTTCAGCTTGACGAAGAACTCCGCGACCTCGGTCTTGATCCCGCCGTTACCACCGATATACATCTCCCAGCCCGAGTCGACGCCGATGATGCCGACGTCCTTGATCCCGGCCTCGGCGCAGTTGCGCGGGCAGCCGGAGACCGCCAGCTTGACCTTGTGCGGCGACCACATGTTGAACAGGTCATGCTCCAGTTCGATGCCCAGCTGGGTGGAGTTCTGCGTGCCGAAGCGGCAGAACTCGCTGCCGACGCAGGTTTTCACGGTGCGGATGGACTTGCCGTAGGCGTGGCCGGAGGGCATGTCCAGGTCTTTCCAGACCCCAGGCAAATCCTGTTTCTTGATACCCAAAAGGTCGATGCGCTGGCCGCCGGTGACCTTGACCATCGGCACCTGGTACTTGTCCGCCACGTCAGCGATGCGCCGCAGTTCGGAGGGGGTGGTGACGCCACCCCACATCCGCGGCACCACCGAATAGGTGCCGTCTTTCTGGATATTGGCGTGGGCCCGTTCGTTGATCAGGCGCGATTGCGGGTCGTCCCTGGCCTCGCCCGGCCAGGTGGCAATCAGGTAGTAGTTCAGCGCCGGGCGGCAGGAGGCACAGCCGTTGGGCGTGCGCCAGTTCAGGTAGCTCATGGTGCCGGCGATGGTCAGCAGGTGCTGTTCGCGGATCGCCTGGCGGATCTGCCCGTGGTTGAGGTCGCTGCAGCCGCAGATGGCTTTCTCGCTTTTTGGCTTGACGTCGGCCGCGCCGCCCACGGTGTTGATCAGGATCTGTTCCACCAGGCCGGCGCAGGAGCCGCAGGAGCTGGCGGCCTTGGTGTGTTTCTTGACCTCGTCGACGCTGAACAGGCCGTGCTCCTGGATCGCCTTGACGATGGTGCCCTTGCACACGCCATTGCAGCCGCAGACTTCGGCGCTGTCGGCCATGCTCATGGCCTTGTCCTGGCCCTGGTGGCCGACATCGCCCAGGGCGTTCTCGCCGAACATCAGGTGGTCGCGGATCTCGCCGATGGCGTGGTTCTCGCGGATCTGCCGGAAGTACCAGCCGCCGTCGGCGGTATCGCCATACAGGCAGGCGCCGACCAGGATGTCGTCCTTGATCACCAGTTTTTTGTACACGCCGCCGATGGGGTCGGAGAGGGTGATGGTCTCGGTGCCTTCGCCGCCCATGAAGTCGCCGGCGGAGAACAGGTCGATGCCGGTGACTTTCAACTTGGTCGAGGTCACCGAGCCCTTGTAAGTGGCGAAGCCCAGTTGAGCGAGGTGGTTGGCGCAGACCTTGGCCTGTTCGAACAGCGGCGCCACCAGGCCGTAGGCGATGCCGCGATGGCTCGCGCATTCGCCGATGGCGTAGATGCGTGGGTCGTAGGTCTGCAGGGTGTCGTTGACCAGGATCCCGCGGCTGCACGGCAGCCCGGCTTTTTCCGCCAGCTCGGTATTGGGCCGGATGCCGGCGGCCATCACCACCAGGTCGGCGGGAATGATGTCGCCGTTCTTGAACTGCACCGAGCCGACCCGGCCATTGCCCGCGTCGTGCAGGGCCTGGGTCTGTTCGCTCAGGCGGAATTTCAGGCCGCGGCTTTCCAGGGCGCTTTGCAGCAGCTGGCCGCTGGTCTTGTCCAGCTGGCGCTCCAGCAGCCATTCGCCGATGTGCACCACGGTCACGTCCATGCCGCGCAGCATCAGGCCGTTGGCGGCTTCGAGGCCGAGCAGGCCGCCGCCGATGACCACTGCGTGCTTGTGGGTCTTGGCGGTGTCGATCATCGCCTGGGTGTCGGCGATATCGCGGTAGCCGATTACGCCCTGCAGGTCGTTGCCGGGAATCGGCAGGATGAACGGGGTCGAACCGGTGGCGATCAGCAGGCGGTCGTACTCGGCTTCGCTGCCGTCTTCGGCGATCACCCGGCGCTTGACCCGGTCGATCTGCACCACCTTGCGGTTGAGCAGCAGCTTGATGTGGTTGTCCAGGTACCAGCTCAGGTCGTTGAGCACGATCTCTTCGAAGGTCTGTTCGCCGGCCAGTACCGGGGAGAGCAGGATGCGGTTGTAGTTGGTGTGGGGCTCCGCGCCGAAGACCGTGATGTCGTACAGCTCATTGCTCAGCTTGAGCAGCTCTTCCAGGGTGCGTACCCCGGCCATGCCGTTGCCGATCATCACCAGCTTGAGTTTGTTCATTTCGCTCTCCGCGTAGACAGGCCGTCGGGCATGCCGGGCCTGGCTCGATAAACGTTGCGCAAACAAAAAAGGCGCCCCGCCAGTTGCCTGGCAGGACGCCTTTGTCCGGTCCCGTTCTCTCGGGAAAACCCATCCTTCGTCGTTGAAGGCCGGGTCGTATATGCTGTTGGGAGAGTTAATGCAGCGGTTGTGCCAAGTTCCGCCAATGGCGGTTTCAGCGGGGCTGAAAGCCTGCCTCTGGCCAGCAGGGAGGATTTTCTGCACTGATTCAAAGCGTCTTGCCCGTTTCTGGCGCACGCTGCGCGATCCCTGTAGCCGCTGCCGCAGGCTGCGATCGACGGCGTAGCCGGCGTAAGGCGGCATCCCCTACCTGCGGGTAAAACCGCGTCGTCAGGTTCTGCGGCCCCTGCGGTGCCGGTCGCAGCCTGTGGCAGCGGCTACAGGAGAACACTGAGGTCAGTGATGCAGGAACAGGTACAGCAACAGCAGGTTGAGCAACAGCGAGACCAGCGCCAGGGTGCGCCAGACTTTCAAGGGCTCGCGTTCCAGCAGCGGTCTGGGGCGCACGCTGAGGCTGCGGCGCTCGCCCTGTTCCAGCAACAGCAACCACTCTTCGGCGGTTTCATAACGTTGGGCCGGATCGGCCTGTACCGCGCGTTCCAGGCTCTGTTCGAGCCAGTCCGGCAGGTCCGGGCGATAGCGGCTGGCGCTGACCGGGGTGGTGAAGCGCGGGCGCTGGAAGGCTTCGATTTCGCCGTAGGGAAAATGCCCGGTCAGCAAGTGGTAGAGGGTCACGCCTACCGCGTACAGGTCCTGCCGCGGTGTCGGCGCCACGCCGTTGAAAGCCTCTGGGGCGATATAGCTCGGGGTGCCGGGCAGCAGGTGCGCCTGGTCCTCGGACAGGCCGGGGCAATAGGCCAGGCCGAAATCCAGCAGGCGCAGTTCGCCGTCGTCCCCGAGCAGCAGGTTTTCCGGCTTGATGTCGCGGTGCAGGATCTGCCGGCGGTGCAGCAGGCCTACGGCCCGTAGCAGGCGCTCGGCCAGGTCCTGCCACTGCGCCAGCGGCAAGGGACCATGTTGTTGCAGATGCTCGGCCAGGGTCTGCCCCGGGTATTCGCGCATCACGTAATACAGATGCTGGCGGCTGGTCGCGGCATGCACTTCGGGAAAGTGCCGGCCGGCCACCCGACGCAGGAACCACTCCTCTGACAGCAGCGATTGCCCGGCCTGATGATCGTCGTGCAGATGACCGGGCAGGGTTTTCAGCAGCCAGGGTTGTTGTTGCGCATCGAGCACGCGGTACAGCAGGGATTGCTGGCTCTGTCCGAGCACCTCGACGACCTGCCAGCCTTCGAAGTGCTGGCCCGGTTTGAGAGGCGGCGGCAGTGGCCATTGCTGCAAGTGAATCAGGGCGTCGCCGATGGAGCTTTCGCCCAGGGCTTCGACCCGCACCAGCAGGGCGCTGGCATTGTCCTGGCTGCCGGCCAGGTGCGCGGCGCTGACCAGGGTCTGCACCGCGCTGTCGAGGTCGGGCTGGTCGCGCAGGATCGCGGCGATGGCGGTGTCGCCCAGGGTCGCCCAGACGCCATCGCTGAGCATCAGGAAACTTTCGTTTTCCCGCAGCTCGCCGTCGAGGAAGTCCACCACCAGGTGCTGGTCCAGGCCCAGGGCACGCTTGAGCACATGCTGCATGCCGGGTTGGTCCCAGACATGATCGTCGCTGATGCGTTGCAACTGATCGGCATGCCAGCGATAGACCCGGCAATCGCCGACATGGGCCAGGGTAAAGCGCCGGCCGCGCAGCACCAGGGCGCTGACGGTGGTCAGCAGCGGCTGGCCGCCGCCGTTGGCCTGCAACCAGCGATTCTGCGCGAGCAGCAGGCGTTCCAGGGCCTGGGCCACGGCCCAGGTTTCCGGGGTGGCGTAGTAGTCCAGCGCCAGCGCCTGCAAGGTCGAGCGCGCGGCCAGGCCGCCATCGGCGCATTGGCTGACACCGTCGGCGATGGCGAACAGCAGCCCCTTGCTGGCGGCCAGGGTCGGCGCCGGGGTGACCAGGCGCAAGGCGTCCTGGTTCTCCGCGCGCGGACCGATGGCGCTGGCCTGGGCGTGGCTCAGTTGCAGGCTCATGGACGGCTCAGACCCGCGCCGCGGTGACAGCGGCGGAGCCCCAGGTGGTCCGCCAGCGGCGTTTCACCCCGTGCAGGCCGAACCAGGCCAGCACGCCCAGGCTGGCGAACAGCCACAGGGCCAGTTGATAGCTGCCGGTGCTTTGCTTGATCGCGCCCATGCCCGCGGCTAGGGCGAAACCGCCGATGCCGCCGGCCATGCCGATCAGCCCGGTCATCACTCCGATCTCGCGACGAAAGCGTTGCGGCACCAACTGGAAGACCGCGCCGTTACCCGCACCCAGGCCGAGCATGGTGCATACGAACAGGGCCAGGGCCGCGTAGGAGCTGGGCAGGTTGAAACCGACCGCGGCGATGCATACCGCCGCGACGCTGTACATCACCAGCAGGGTGCGAATGCCGCCGAAACGATCGGCCAGCGCGCCGCCCAGCGGGCGCATCAGGCTGCCGCCGAACACGCAGGCGGCAGTGTAGTAGCCGGCGGTGACCGGGCTCAGGCCGTACTGGTCGTTGAAGTAGCCGGGCAGGGCGCTGGCCAGGCCGATGAAGCCGCCGAAGGTCACGCTGTAGAAGAGCATGAACCACCAGCTGTCGCGGTCGCCCAGGGCCTTGAAGTAGTCGGCCATGGATTTGGCCTTGGGCCGTTCCGGGGCGTTCCTGGCCAGCCAGGCGAACAGCACCAGGGTCAGGATCAGTGGGATCAGGGCGAAGCCGAACACGTTGCTCCAGCCGAAGGCACCGGCCAGCAACGGTGCGAACAGCGCCGCGAATACCGTGCCGGAGTTGCCGGCCCCGGCGATGCCCATCGCCTTGCCCTGGTGCTGTGGTGGATACCATTGCGAGGCCAGCGGCAGGGCCACGGCGAACGAAGCGCCGGCCATGCCCAGGAACAGCCCCAGCAGCAGGGCCTGTTCATAGCTGTGGATGCCCAGCTTCCAGGCGCAGAACAGCGCGCCGATGACAATCACCTGGCCGATCAGCCCGGCGGTCTTGGGGGACAGGCGATCGGCCAGCAGGCCCATGGCGAACCGCAGCACGGCGCCGGCCAGGATCGGCGTGGCCACCATCAGCCCGCGCTGCTGGGTGGTCAGTTGCAGGTCGGCGGCGATCTGCACGGCCAGTGGGCCGAGCAGGTACCAGACCATGAAGCTCAGGTCGAAGTAGAGGAAGGCCGCGAACAATGTCGGGGTGTGGCCGGATTTCCAGAAGCTTGAATTCATCGCGCACCTCAGCTGTTAAGAGTCTCGAAAGGAGTCATGAGCTTTTGCGTGGGGCGCCATTACGGCCGCTCCACCGGCCCGGGCTGTGGGGCCAAAACGAAAAAACGCCGCAACCCGCATCGCCTGGGGCGAGAAGGGTGTGCGACGTCTTTGTCGTAGGTGGGGCAACCGCCGTTGGTTACCTGTGTCGATTACATAGCCAGATTTGTGCCAAGAGTTGCAGTCCAGGTGTCCCGGATCGCGGGCAAGCCTCGCTCCTACAGAAACTCACGGTCGTCTCCGTAGGAGCGAGGCTTGCCCGCGATAGGCGGCCGCACCACAGCTGCGGGATTCAGCCCAGCAACTCGCTCATGGCGATGATCTGCTCCGCCACCTGGATCAGCTTCTGCTGGCGGCTCATGGCCTGGCGGCGCATCAGGGTGTAGGCCTGTTCTTCGTTGCAGTCTTTCATCTTCATCAACAGGCCCTTGGCCAGCTCGATGCGCTTGCGCTCGGCCAGTTGCTGGTCGCGGGCCTGTAGCTGCGCGCGCAAGGCCTGGTCGCTCTCGAAGCGGGCCATGGCCACGTCGAGAATGGGCTGCAGGCGCTGGGCCTGGATGCCTTCGACTATGTAGGCACTGACCCCGGACTTGATAGCGTGGCGCATCACGTCGGGGTCGTGCTCGTCGGTGAACATCACGATCGGCCGTGGCTGGTCGCGGCTGACCAGCACCACTTGCTCCATCACATCGCGGCTCGGTGATTCGGTATCGATCAGGATCACGTCCGGACGCACCGTTTCGACGCGCGTCGGCAGGTCGATGGTCAGGCCCGACTCGTCGATCACCTCGAAACCGGCTTCCATCAGGGCCGCCTTGAGCCGACCGACCTTCTTGGCGGTGTCGTTGATCAGCAGGATACGCAACATGGTCTCGGGCTCCTGTCAGCGGCTGGCGAGAAGAGGGGAGCTGTCGCTCATGGCGTGCAGCTGGAAGCTGCGGGCATAGGCGGCCGGGTCCGAACCGTCCCATAGCTTGCCGTCGATCAACTGGCTGCTGCGCATGTCCTGGCCCCAGGATGCGACGCCGACGGCGGTGGCGGCTTCACGATAGAGTTCGAGTTGCTGCACCTGGCGCGCGATGCCCAGGTAATCCGGATCTTCGCGCAGCAGGCCCCAGCGGCGGAACTGGGTCATGAACCACATGCCGTCGGACAGATACGGCAGGTTGACCGCGCCTTCATTATGAAAGCGTAGCGCGTGCGGGTCCTGCCAGCGGTGGCCAAGGCCGTCGGCATATTCGCCGAGCAGGCGCGGCTCGATGCAGTCCAGCGGCGCATCGAGGTACTCGCGGGCGCTCAGCAGTTGCGCGGTGCTCTGGCGGTTCTCGCGGCTCTGCTCGATGAAGCGGCTGGCCTCGAGGATTGCCATGACCAGGGCCCGCGCGGTGTTCGGGTACTGCTCGACGAAGGCACGGGTGCAGCCGAGGACTTTTTCCGGGTGGTCGGGCCAGATCGCCTGGCTGGTGGCCAGGGTGAAGCCCAGGTTCTGGTTCACCGCGCTGGCGCTCCAGGGTTCGCCCACACAGAAACCGTCGATGCGCCCGGCCTGCAGGTGCGCGACCATTTGCGGCGGCGGCACCACCACGCTGTCGACGTCCTGCAACGGGTGGATGCCCTGGGCGGCCAGCCAGTAATACAGCCACATGGCGTGGGTGCCGGTGGGGAAGGTCTGGGCGAAGGTCAGCCTTGCCCGGCTTTGGTGCACGTGCCGGTGAAGCGCTTCAGGAGTGGTCACGTTCAGGGCTTGCAGCTCCCGCGAGAGGTTGATGCTCTGGCCGTTCTGGTTCAGGCCCATCAGCACCGCCATGTCGCTGGCGTTGACCCCGCCGATGCCCAGGTGCACGGCGTAGATCAGGCCGTACAGGCTGTGGGCGGCATCCAGCTCGCCGCTCACCAGCTTGTCCCGCAGGTTGGCCCAGGACGCCTGGCGCTTGAGGTTCAGGGTCAGGCCGTAAGGTTGGGCGAAGCCCTGAGTGGCGGCGACCACCACCGAGGCGCAGTCGCTCAAGGCCATGAAACCGAGGTTGATCGCGGTCTTTTCCGGGGCATCGCTGCCGTTGACCCAGGCCAGCGGGCTGACGGGGAGTTCATTCATGGGCTGGCGTCCTCCATAAAAAAGCGGCCATAAAAAGCTTCCATAAAAAAACGTCGCACCCGCGCCAGGCAGAGCCGGCGGGGTAACGACGCCTTTGTCTTTCGACCCACGCCGCCATTGGCCTGGGTGCTGATGCAGGTTGTGGTGCAAGGCATATGCCATTCACCGCTGATTTCGCCGCGTGCCTCGCCTGCGGCCCCCATGCCCGGCTATAATCGCCGCCTCATTTCGCCGCCACCGAGTCAAGCCCGCCCATGTATACCCTGGCCCGCCAGCTGTTGTTCAAACTCTCCCCGGAAACCTCCCACGATCTGTCCCTGGACCTGATCGGCGCGGGCGGGCGTTTGGGCCTCAATGGCTTGCTGTGCAAGGCGCCGGCGCAGATGCCGGTGAAGGTCATGGGCCTGGACTTCCCGAACCCGGTCGGCCTCGCGGCCGGCCTGGACAAGAACGGCGCGGCCATCGACGGCTTCGCCCAATTGGGTTTCGGCTTCGTTGAAATTGGCACCATCACTCCGCGTCCGCAGCCGGGCAATCCCAAGCCGCGGATCTTCCGCCTGCCGGAAGCCGAGGCGATCATCAACCGCATGGGCTTCAACAACCTGGGCGTCGATCACCTGCTGGCCCGGGTGGCGGCGGCCAAGTACAAGGGCGTGCTGGGGATCAACATCGGCAAGAACTTCGACACCCCGGTCGAGCGTGCGGTGGATGATTACCTGATCTGCCTGGACAAGGTGTATGCCCACGCCAGCTACGTGACGGTCAACGTCAGTTCGCCCAACACCCCGGGCCTGCGCAGCCTGCAGTTCGGCGAGTCGCTCAAGCAGTTGCTTGGCGCCCTCAGCCAGCGTCAGCAGGAACTGGCGATGCAGCATGGCAAGCGGGTACCGCTGGCGATCAAGATCGCCCCGGACATGACCGACGAAGAAACCGCCGAAGTGGCGCAAGCGCTGATCGAGACCGGAATGGACGCGGTCATCGCCACCAACACCACCCTGAGCCGCGTTGGCGTCGAAGGTATGGAGCATGGCGACGAGGCGGGCGGCCTGTCCGGCGCGCCGGTGCGCGACAAGAGCACCCACACCGTGAAGGTGCTGGCGGGCGAACTGGCCGGGCGTTTGCCGATCATTGCGGTGGGCGGTATCACCGAAGGCAAGCATGCGGCGGAAAAGATCGCTGCCGGCGCCAGCCTGGTGCAGTTGTATTCGGGCTTCATCTACAAGGGCCCGGCGCTGATTCGCGAGTCGGTGGACGCGATCGCCGCGTTGCGCTGAGGGCAGCGGCTTTTTGCGCGGCCAATAAAAAGGGCTCCTGAAAGGAGCCCCTGGGCCGCAGCCCGCCGTCCGGATGGGACGTGCGTGGTTAAGTCGTTACGTATTCAGATTTTGGTGTCGGAATGTGTGCCCTGTTTTAGCCGACGGCGTGAAGTTCGTTGAGTCTGTGGATTCCCGCAGTGCCGGTCATACCGTCCCAGTTGTCGCCGCGTCCTTCGCGCCAGCCATTGATCCAGGCTTGGCGTACCGACGGTAGAGTAAATGGGCAAAGCTCACGGGACTTGCCATGAACGCCATACTGATATCCGCGCAAAAATGCTCTTTCCAACGGATCACGCTTAAGTCTTCTCATAGGGTGTTTCCCTCACTTGTTGACTGTCTTATGTCCCGTCGGCCTCGTTTGAGGCCGGGCAGAATGCTTCTGCCGTTGGTGCTCGCTGCCGGCGTCGCGAGCGTGGCGTTGGCGTCATTGCGGCGCCAACCTGAGTTGATTTCTAACCAATGCGTCACAACGAGGGAATGATCGTTTTGTCATAAGGACGTAACGATAATGATGTTGAGGCCATAAGAATGGCCTGCTTTACATCGGGTTGATCAGGCAAACCTCGCTCTGATCAGCCTCTTACTGGATGATGGGCTTAATGCTTTAGTGAGAATTCCATTCCGTTGCACTCAGGTATTATTCGATGAAAGGTCGAGTTATGACCTTTTGTTTCGCTGACTTTATTATCTGCCCCGGCATCTAAGCTCTTTTGACCCCAGTGGTCACCGCTAGCGGCGAGCTGAACAGCAGGGGCGGGACGGCACAGATTCGTGCCACGCGAGCGCTCTTCAAGAAAAGCGCTTGATTGAAAACCGGGCGGACGATGCGTTGTCCGTTCACTTATTGCTAAAGGCCCTGAACTCCCATGTCGGATCGCTACGAACTCTTCCTCACCTGTCCCAAAGGCCTTGAAGGCCTGCTCATCGAGGAAGCCGCCGGGCTTGGCCTTGAAGACGCGCGCGAACATACCTCGGCCGTGCGCGGCATGGCCGACATGGAGACCGCCTACCGCCTGTGCCTCTGGTCGCGCCTGGCCAACCGGGTACTGCTGGTGCTCAAGCGCTTCCCGATGAAGGACGCCGAAGACCTCTATCACGGCGTGCATGACGTCGACTGGCAGGACCACATGCTGGCGGACGGCACCCTGGCTGTGGAGTTCAGCGGCCACGGCTCGGGCATCGACAACACTCACTTCGGCGCCTTGAAGGTCAAGGACGCCATCGTCGACCGGCTGCGCACGCCGACCGGCGAGCGTCCCTCCATCGACAAGCTCAACCCGGACCTGCGCATTCACCTGCGCCTGGATCGCGGCGAAGCCATCCTCTCCCTCGACCTGTCCGGCCACAGCCTGCACCAGCGCGGCTATCGCCTGCAGCAGGGCGCGGCGCCGCTGAAGGAAAACCTCGCGGCGGCGATCCTGATCCGTTCCGGCTGGCCACGTATCGCGGCCAATGGCGGCGCCCTGGCCGACCCGATGTGCGGCGTGGGGACCTTCCTGGTGGAAGCTGCGATGATCGCCGCCGACATCGCCCCCAACCTCAAGCGCGAGCAATGGGGTTTCACTGCCTGGCTCGGTCACGTCCCGGCCCTGTGGCGCAAGCTGCATGAAGAAGCCCAGGCGCGGGCACAGGCCGGCCTGGCCAAGCCGCCGCTGTGGATTCGCGGTTACGAAGCCGACCCGCGGCTGATCCAGCCAGGGCGCAACAACGTCGAGCGCGCCGGCCTCAGTGAGTGGATCAAGATCTACCAGGGCGAAGTGGCGACTTTCGAGCCGCGCCCGGACCAGAACCAGAAAGGCCTGGTGATCAGCAACCCGCCCTACGGCGAGCGCCTGGGTGACGAAGCCAGCCTGCTGTATCTCTACCAGAACCTCGGCGAGCGCCTGCGTCAGGCCTGCCTGGGCTGGGAAGCGGCGGTATTCACCGGCGCGCCGGATCTGGGCAAGCGCATGGGCATCCGCAGCCACAAGCAGTATTCGTTCTGGAACGGCGCCTTGCCGTGCAAGCTGCTGTTGATCAAGGTGCAGCCAGACCAGTTCGTCACCGGCGAGCGGCGTACCCCGGAGCAACGGCAGATCGAACGCGAACAGGCCGAGGCCGACAAGGCGCCGCTGGTTCCGCAGGAGCGCCAGTACAACAAGAACGGCAACCCGATCAAACCGGCGCCGGCGCCAGCCCCCGTGGTCGAGCAGGCGCGCCTGAGCGAAGGCGGGCAGATGTTCGCCAACCGCCTGCAGAAGAACCTCAAGCTGCTGGGCAAGTGGGCCAAGCGCGAAGGCGTCGAGTGCTATCGCGTCTACGATGCCGACATGCCGGAATATTCCCTGGCCATCGACCTGTACCACGACTGGGTGCACGTGCAGGAATACGCCGCGCCGAAATCCATCGACCCGGAAAAGGCCCAGGCCCGTCTGTTCGATGCCCTGGCGGCCATTCCGCAAGCGTTGAACGTCGACAAGAGCCGGGTGGTGATCAAGCGCCGCGAACGCCAGAGCGGCACCAAGCAGTACGAACGCCAGAGCGCCCAGGGCAAGTTCACCGAGGTCAGCGAAGGTGGCGTGAAGCTGCTGGTCAACCTCACCGACTATCTCGACACCGGGCTGTTTCTCGACCACCGGCCGATGCGCCTGCGGATCCAGAAAGAAGCCGCCGGCAAGCGATTCCTCAACCTGTTCTGCTACACCGCCACCGCCAGTGTGCACGCGGCCAAGGGCGGTGCGCGCAGCACCACCAGCGTCGACCTGTCGAAAACCTACCTGGACTGGGCGCGACGAAACCTGTCGCTCAACGGTTTCTCCGACAAGAACCGTCTGGAGCAGGGCGATGTCATGGCCTGGCTGGAGACCTGCCGCGATGAGTTCGACCTGATCTTCATCGACCCGCCGACCTTCTCCAACTCCAAGCGCATGGAAGGGGTGTTCGACGTGCAGCGTGACCACGTTCAACTGCTCGACCTGGCCATGGCCCGGTTGGCCAGCGGTGGCGTGCTGTATTTCTCCAACAACTTCCGCAAGTTCCAGCTCGAGGAAAACCTGGCGGCGCGTTATGCCGTCGAGGAGATCACCGCCAAGACCATCGACCCGGATTTCGCCCGTAACGGCAAGATCCACCGGGCCTGGAAAATCACCGCCCGCTGAGGTTGATTGGATCCACAGAGCCTTGATTTTCAAGGCTCTTTGCTCTAGCCAAATTAGTGGCGAATAGCTATAACTCAATGCAAGCCCATGTGACGCTCACGTTCGCTGGCGTTATGAGTTTTGCTTATGTCGTTGCACTCGGTACGCCCGAAAATCCTGGGCTTCATCAGCGAAGACGTGTCGGCCTGGCTGGTCGCGTTAGTGGTATTGCTGTTTGGCTGTGTATTGACCGGGCTGCTGGCCTGGTCGACCCTCAATCTGTATCAGCAGCAGTTGCGCCAACGCTTCCAGCTGCTGGCCAGCGAACGTTATAGCCGCATCGAAGAGCGCTTCGAAGATCAGGAGCAGCGCCTGGATGGTCTCAAGCGCTTCTTCATCAATTCCGGCGCGGTCTCGCGCCAGGATTTCGACGGCTACACCCAACCGCTCTTGCATCGCACCCAGGCCTACGCCTGGGCGCCGCGCGTCAGCGGTGCCGAGCGTGCGCTGTTCGAGCGCATGGCGCAGGAACAGGGGGCGCCGGATTATTTCATTGCCGACCTGAATGCCGAAGGCAAGCTGCAGCGAGCCGCCGAGCGCGATGAGTACATACCGGTGCTCTACAGTCAGACCCAAAGCCCGCTGGGCTCGCCCCTGGGGTTCGACCTGCTGGCCCAGCCAATGCGCCGCGACACTCTCGAGCGGGCGCGGCGGCGCGGCGGCGTGGCGGTTTCGCAGCCGGTGCGCTTGGTCGGAGTCGAGCCTTCCTACGCGCGCGGCATCATCCTCGCGACTCCCGTCAGCCTGCGTGCCGATGTGGCCATGTCGACCCCCGAGCCTTACGGTTATGTGATCGCGGTGATCAGCATGCGCCAGCTGGTGGTCGATGGTCTGCCCGAGCAGAGTCAGGACAACCTGTTCGTGCAGATCATCGACCTGTCGACCGCCGAGTCGTACGGCAAACTCTATGAATCGAGCAACGGCCCGGGGGACAGCCCACTGGCGGTGAGCCGGGTGCTGAGCCTGGCCGATCATGATTACCAGGTGAACATCCGCCCCAGCGCGGTGTTCCTCCAGGCCAACCATTCTTCGGTGTCCAGCCAGGTGGTCCTGGGCACGCTGCTGAGCCTGCTGCTCAGTGCCTTGCTGTATGTCCTGGTCAGCCAGCGGCAGCGCGCGCTGCGGTTGGTGGAGCAGCGCACCGGGGAGCTGCGGGCCAGGGAGCAGGAGTTGCGTGGCACCCACGGACAGCTGCGCAGCGTGCTCAATGCGGCGACCCAGGTGGCGATCATCGCCACCGACCTGCGGGGCGTGATCAGCACCTTCAATGCCGGCGCCGAACATATGCTCGGTTACAACAGCGCCGAGGTGGTGGGCCACTTGACCCTGGAAAGCCTGCACCTGCCCGCGGAGCTGAATGCGCGCGCGCAAGCCCTGAGCCAGCGTTACGGCCGGCAGATCCCGATGTGCCAGGCGATGCTGGTGGACGGTTCCGAAGAGCGGGGCGAGGCAACCCGCGAGTGGACCCTGATGCGCCGCGATGGCAGCCATCTGGTGGTGAATATGCTGGCCACCCCGGTCCTGGACGATCACGGTTTATGGGTCGGGCACCTGGCGATTTGTATCGACATCACCGAACGCAAGCGGGTCCACGAGGCGCTGGCGGCCCGCGATCGCCTGCTGAAGAAACTCAGCGCCCATGTACCGGGCGCCATCTATCAGTTCCAGGTAGATACCGAAGGCCATTCCAGCTTCAGCTACGTCAGTGACGGCATCCGCGATATCTACGAGATCGATCCACAGCAGTTGCAGCGCGATGCCAACCCGGTGTTCGAGCGTATTCATCCGGACGATGCGGCCCGGGTGCGCGGCTCGATCTGGACCTCGGCGAAAAAACTCAGCCCCTGGCGCGAGGAATATCGGGTGCAGTTGCCACAGCGCGGCCTGCGCTGGATACGCGGTGAAGCGACCCCGGAAAAGCTGGCAGGGGGCGGGGTGCTGTGGCATGGCTATCTGTCGGACATCTCCGACCTCAAGCGGGTTGAGGAAGAGTTGCGGGCCCTGTCGGTCACCGACTCGCTGACCGGTATCCACAACCGCCGCTATTTCCAGGAGCGCCTGCAGATGGAAATGGCGCGGGTCGAGCGCGGGGTGGGCAGCCTGGCGGTGATCATGCTGGATATCGACCACTTCAAGCGGATCAACGACCAGTACGGGCATGCCATCGGCGACATGGTGCTGCGCGGTGTCTGTGAGCGCATCGGCCTTCGTCTGCGGCGCACGGATGTGTTTTGCCGGCTGGGCGGCGAAGAGTTCATGGTGCTGTGCCCGGACACCGATGGCCAGCAAGCCTATGTCCTGGCCGAGGAGCTGTGGCGCGGGCTGCGCAGCTCGCCGATCGATGGCGTGGGCATTGTCACGGCCAGTTTCGGCATCGCCAGCTGGCGGGAGCACGAAGGGGCCGACGGGCTGTTGCTGCGGGCGGATTCCGGGGTCTATGCGGCCAAGCAGGCTGGGCGCGACCGGGTCGAGGCCGAGATGGGGTAGGCAGGGGCGCAGAAGTGGGGTGACGCGAGGTTGCCCTCGCGCCACCTGAATGACGGCTTACAGGGTCGAAGCGGTGTCTGCCAGTTTCGGCTGGCGGTACAGATCCAGCAGCACTTGATCGAGCACCGAGGACGCGCCCCAGGGCTTCGGATCGTTGAGAATCGCTACCACGGCCCAGGTGTTGCCGTTGCTGTCACGGCTGTAGCCGGCGATGGCGCGGACGGTGTTCAGGGTCCCGGTCTTCACGTGGGCTTCACCGGACATCGCGGTGCGCTTCAGGCGCTTGCGCATGGTGCCGTCCATGCCGGCGATCGGCATCGAACTGATGAACTCCGCCGAGTACGGGCTTCTCCAGGCCGCTTGCAGCATGGAGGCCATTTCGCGGGCGCTGACCCGTTCGGCACGGGACAGGCCCGAACCGTTCTCCATCACCAGGTGCGGCGCGGTGATGCCTTTCTTCGCCAGCCACTGACGCACCACCCGTTGCGCCGCCTTGGCATCGTCGCCATCGGCTTCGGTGCGGTATTGCGCGCCGAGGCTGAGGAACAGTTGCTGGGCCATGGTGTTGTTACTGTATTTGTTGATGTCGCGGATGATTTCCGCCAGGTCCGGCGAGAAGGCCCGGGCCAGCACCTTGGCGCTGGATGGCACGGCGGCCAGGCGGTCCTTGCCCTGGATGCTGCCGCCCAGTTCCTTCCAGATGGCGCGTACGGCGCCGGCGGTGTAGGTCGCGTGGTCGAGCAGCGACAGGTAGGTCTGCGAACTGCAACCGTCGCCCAGCTGGCCGTTGACGGTCACGGTGACGCTGCCGTCCGCCTGTGGGACCGGGTTGTAGCGCACGTTGCCGGTGCACTGTTTGCCGCCGATGGCCTTGACCTGGTTGTCGATGCGAATGCTGGCAATCGGCGGCTCGACGGAAATCAGCACCTTGCCCGAATCGTTGCGCGCCACGAAGCGCAGGGCCTTGAGGTTAACCAGCAGGGCATCGGGCTTGACCAGGAACGGCTTGTTCTCGTCGTTACCGTCGTCGTTGAACTGCGGCAGCTGCGGCTGCACGAAGAAGTTGCGGTCCAGCACCAGGTCGCCGGTCACTTGCTGCACGCCGTTGGCCCGCAGGTCGCGCATCAGCAACCAGAGTTTTTCCATGTTCAGCTTGGGATCGCCGCCGCCCTTGAGGTACAGGTTGCCATTGAGGATGCCGCCGCTCAGGGTGCCGTCGGTGTAGAACTCGGTTTTCCACTGGTGGGTCGGGCCGAGCATTTCCAGGGCGGCGTAGGTGGTAACCAGTTTCATGGTCGAGGCCGGGTTGACCGACACATCGGCGTTGTAAACGGTGGCCGTGCCCGGGCCACTGAGCGGGATCATCACCAGCGACAGGGCGTTGTCTTGCAGTTTGCTGGCCTTGAGGGCCTGTTGAACCTTGGGCGAAAGGGTGGTGTTGACGGGGGCGGCGGAAACGGAAATGGCCAGGGGCAGAAGAAGACCGGCAAGAAAAAGTGGACGCAAAGATTTGATCATGTGAAGTAAAACCCTACAGCCGAGGGGAGAAAAGACGAGGGCATGACGATAAATTCCCTCAGTGGTCACGAAAGTGTCGGCATTATGCCCCAAGGTATAGCGGCTTGTGCCGTGCCGCGGCGGGCTAATGCGCTATTTTTTTCCCAATGGCAGGCCAAGGCCCTCATAGAGTCAGGCAATCGGTTGCTTAAACTGGTAAAGTGCCGCCCGTTATTACTTATGAGGATTGTTCCATGGCCACTAACCGTTCCCGCCGTCTGCGCAAAAAACTGTGCGTAGATGAATTTCAGGAGCTGGGTTTTGAGCTGAACCTGGATTTCAAAGAAGATCTGGCCGAAGAGGCTATTGACGCTTTCCTCGACGCGTTCCTGAAAGAAGCGATGGAAGCCAACGGCCTCGGCTATGTTGGTGGCGATGACTTCGGCCTGGTTTGCCTGAGCAAACGCGGTTCGGTCAGCGAAGAGCAACGTGCCAAGGTCGAAGCCTGGCTCAAGGCCCGCACCGAGCTGACCAGCGTTGAAGTCAGCCCGCTGCTGGACGTCTGGTACCCGGAAAACTCGATCAATCCGGTAGCCTGATGTGCTGAGTCGGTGGCCCGTCCGGGCCGCCGACTCACGGCTGTCGCTGTACAGCCTTCTCTATTTATTTCCCCCGCAGAACCTTTATATGCCTCGGGCCTGTTTCCCGGGATTTCGCGTGGGCGGCTACAGGCTTATTCGTTGTTCCAGTTCAGGATCGCGAGGGTCAGCACGCCGGCCACGATTCCCCAGAACGCCGAGCCGACGGAGAACAGGGTCAGGCCCGAGGCGGTCACCATAAAGGTGATTAGCGCCGCCTCGCGTTCCTTCACCTGGCTCATGGCGATGCTCAGGCCGTTGATGATCGAGCCGAACAGCGCCAGCGCGGCGATCGACAGCACCAGTTCCTTGGGCAGGGCCGCGAACAGCGCCGCCAGCGTGGCGCCGAAGACCCCGGCGATGCCGTAGAAAATCCCGCACCAGACCGCCGCGGTGTAGCGCTTGTTGCGGTCCTCGTGGGCATGGGGGCCGGTGCAGATCGCCGCGCTGATGGCCGCTAGGTTGATGCCGTGGGAGCCGAACGGCGCCAGCAGCAGGGAGGCGATACCGGTGGTAGTGACCAGTGGCGAGGCCGGGACGTTGTAGCCGTCGGCGCGCAGCACGGCGACCCCGGGCATGTTCTGCGAGGTCATGGCCACCACGAACAGCGGGATGCCGATGCTGATGGTCGCCGCCAGGGAGAAGTGCGGGGTGGTCCACACTGGCGTGGCAACTTCCAGGTGGAATTGGCTGAAGTCCAGCAGGCCCATCACCCCGGCCAATGCAGTGCCGATCAGCAGCGCGGCGAGCACCGCATAGCGTGGCGACAGGCGCTTGACCAGCAGGTAGCTGAAGAACATGCCCAGCACCAGGCCGGTGCGGTGCTGCGCGGCGACGAAGATCTCGCTGCCGATCTTGAACAGGATGCCCGCCAGCAGTGCCGCGGCGAGGGAGGCCGGGATGCGCTTGACCAGGCGTTCGAAGCTGCCGGTCAGGCCACAGATGGTTACCAGCACCGCGCAGGTGATATAGGCGCCGATGGCTTCGCCGTAGCTCACCCCGGACAGGCTGGTGATCAGCAGCGCGGCGCCGGGGGTCGACCAGGCGACGGTGATCGGGGTGCGATAACGCAAGGACAGGCCGATGCTGCAGATGGCCATGCCGATGGAGATGGCCCAGATCCACGAGGAAATCTGCCCGCTGGTCAGCCCGGCGGCCTGTCCGGCCTGGAACATCAGCACCAGGGAGCTGGTGTAGCCGGTCATCATGGCGATGAAGCCGGCGACTACGGCCGAGGGCGAAGTATCGGCCAGGGGGCGTAATGGCGCGAGGGAGGCGTCGGACATGGAGCGCTGTTCCTTGTTCTGATAAAGATATCTGTCGCCCGAAAGCCCGGCGCAGGGGCGTTGGGTGACGAAAGCAGGGGCCAAGCCTAAACGTAAAAGTAACCATTCATTGCAATACAGCCAGGGCGGCAAATGGCCGTACAGTCGTTGCGACAGCCCGTGGACCATACAGTTATTGCGAATAAACCCTATGGGTTGTGTACAATGTGCCATTGTTTTTACGCGATACTTGTCAGCGACCCACTGTGCCGTATTACAGTCACGGTCAATTCGCCGCAGTTCTCCCGACTCGAGTGCCCATGAACGAACAGTTGCAACCCCTCAAGAAACAACCGCGAGCAGGCAAGGCCGGTCGCAGCGGGACCCAGGACGATATTGTCTACGCGCATATCTTCGAGGCCATCCTCGAACAGCGCCTGGCGCCCGGCACCAAGTTGAGCGAAGAGGCGCTGGGGGAAATTTTCGGGGTCAGCCGTACCATCATTCGTCGTGCGCTGTCGCGCCTGGCCCATGAAGGCGTGGTGCTGCTGCGGCCCAATCGCGGCGCGGTCGTGGCCAGCCCGAGTGTCGAGGAAGCCCGCCAGGTGTTCATGGCGCGCCGGCTGGTGGAGCGGGCGATCACCGAGCTGGCGGTGCAGCACGCCACGGCCGAACAGCTTGCCGAGCTGCGGCAGATGGTCAACGACGAGCGCGACAGTTTTTCCCGCGGCGATCGCGGCGCCGGTATCCGCTTGTCGGGCGAGTTCCACCTCAAACTTGCCGAGGCGGCGAAGAATGCCCCGCTGATCAGCTTCCAGCGCAGCCTGGTGTCGCAGACCTCGCTGATCATCGCCCAGTACGAAAGCGGTAACCGTTCGCACTGTTCCTACGATGAGCACACCCAGTTGATCGACGCCATCGAGGCCCGCGACGCGGAGCTGGCGGTGACCCTGATGATGCATCACATGGATCACATCGACAGCAAGCTCAACCTCGACGAAGAAAGCGCCTCGGACGACCTGCATGCGGTGTTCTCGCACCTGCTGCAAACCAAGAAGCCGGGCCGCTCTCCCGCCAAGCTCTGAGACATTGCGGCGGGCCCTTCGCGGGCAAGCCTCGCTCCTACGGATTGCGACGTTCGCGTAGGAGCGAGGCTTGCCCGCGATGATGGCCTGAAAGGCACAAAAAAATCCCCGGAATCCAACGATCACGGGGGATTTTTTATGCCTGGAACAACTTAGCGCTGGTGCACCAGATTACCCGCGGCATAGGTCTGCGCCACGGTGCGGTCATCGCCCAGGGTCATCAGCACGAACAGCGTCTCGGCGATGCTCTTGGATTGTTTCAGGCGATAGCTCAGCAGTGGCGTGGCGTTGTAGTCGAGCACCAGGAAGTCGGCGTCGGTGCCTGGCTGCAGGGTGCCGATCCGCTCTTCCAGGCGCAGTGCGCGCGCGCCGCCGAGGGTGGCCAGGTACAGCGACTTGAACGGACTCAGGCGCGCGCCCTGCAACTGCATGACCTTGTAGGCTTCGTTCAGGGTCTGCAGCAGCGAGAAGCTGGTGCCGCCGCCGACGTCAGTGCCCAGGCCGACATTCAGCTTGTGCTTCTCGGCCATCGGCAGGTTGAACAGGCCGCTGCCAAGGAACAGGTTCGAGGTCGGGCAGAAGGCCACGGCCGAACCGGTCTGCGCCAGGCGCGCGCATTCGTCGTCGCACAGGTGCACGCCGTGGGCGAACACCGAGCGCTCGCCCAGCAACTGGTAGTGGTCGTACACATCCAGGTAGCCCTTGCGCTTGGGGAACAGCTCCTTGACCCACTCGACTTCCTGCAGGTTCTCGCTGATATGGGTCTGCATGTACAGGTCGGGGTATTCACTGAGCAGTTGCCCGGCCAGGGTCAGTTGTTCCGGGGTGCTGGTCGGGGCGAAACGCGGTGTCACCGCGTAGTGCAGGCGGCCCTTGCCATGCCAGCGCTCGATCAGCGCCTTGCTTTCCAGGTAGCTGGATTCGGCGGTGTCGGTCAGGTAGTCGGGGGCGTTGCGGTCCATCATCACCTTGCCGGCGATCATCCGCAGGTCGAGCTTCTCGGCCGCTTCGAAAAAGGCATTCACCGATTGCGGATGCACGCTGCCGAAGACCAGGGCGGTGGTGGTGCCGTTGCGCAGCAGTTCCTTGATGAAAATTCCCGCCACTTCTTCGGCATGGGCCTGGTCGGCGAACTGGCTTTCGCAAGGGAAGGTGTAGGTGTTGAGCCAGTCCAGCAACTGCTCGCCATAGGCACCGACCATGCCGGTCTGCGGCAGGTGGATATGGGTGTCGATAAAGCCTGGGGTGATCAGCGCATCCTGGTAGTGAGTGATCTCGATATCGGCGGGCAGGCTGGCGAGCAATTCGCTGGCGTGGCCGAGGGCGCTGATCTGGCCGTTGTCGACCACCAGCAGGCCATCCTCGAAATACTCGTAGGAGGCTTCGATGCCGACCTCGGCGGGGTCGGCGATGCTGTGCAGGATGGCGGCACGGTAGGCTTTGCGAGTCAGAGGCATGAGGCAGTCTCGGTTCGTGGCTTTTTAATGAGTGGCATGGCTGCGGCGCGAGGCCGGCAGCAGCTTGGCAATGGATTCGGCGCGGGCACTGTGCTGGCCGAAATTGGCGTTATAGGTGGCGATGATTTCGCCGGCGATGGAGATGGCGATTTCCACAGGCAACTTGCCTTTGACTTCGCCGAGCCCCATTGGGCAGCGCATGCGTTGCAGCACGCCGCTGTCGAAGCCGCGCTCGCGCAGGCGGTGTTCGAACTTCACCCGTTTGGTCTTCGAGCCGATCAGGCCGAAGTAGGCGAAGTCGTTGCGCTTGAGGATCGCGGCGGTGAGCTCCAGGTCGAGCTGGTGATTGTGGGTCATGACGATGCAGTAGCTGCCGGCGGGCAGGTCGTCGATTTCATCGACGGGCTCTTCGCTGACGATCTTGCGTACGCCCTGGGGGATCTGCTCGGGGAATTCCTGTTCCCGCGAGTCGATCCAGCGCACCTTGCACGGCAGGCTGGCGAGCAGCGGCACCAGGGCGCGGCCGACATGGCCGGCGCCGAAGACCGCGATCTGCGCCTGGACCTGGCCCATGGGTTCGAACAGCAACACCGTTACCCCACCGCAGCACTGGCCGAGGCTGGCGCCCAGGCTGAAGCGCTCCAGGTGGGTGTCCTGCTTGCCGCTGGCGAGCATCTCGCGGGCGATCTGCATGGCCTTGTATTCCAGGTGGCCGCCGCCGATGGTGTCGAAGCTCTGGGTGGCGCTGATGACCATTTTCGAGCCGGCATTGCGTGGCGTCGAACCCAGCTCTTCGATGATGGTCACCAGCACGCAGGGTTCACCGCGGGTTTGCAGGTCGGCGAGGGCGCTGATCCAGTTGTACATGTTTTACCTCAACATCGCTGTTGTCTGTTCGGCCCTCATCGCGGGCAAGCCTCGCTCCTACCGATCTGCACGGGTCTGTAGGAGCGAGGCTTGCCCGCGATAGGCGCACCTCGTTCTAGAGCGGAGCCAGTTCAGACTCGGCCTCGACGGCCTTCGTCACCTTCAGCTGGCGCATCTGCTCGCAGCCCCACAACACCCGCTCCGGCGTGGCCGGTGCGTCGATCTTCGGCTGGTGCCGGTAATCGCCAAGGCTGGCCACGGCGTCCTTGATCGCGCACCAGGCGGCGATGCCGAGCATGAACGGCGGTTCGCCCACGGCCTTGGAATGGAACACCGTGTCTTCCGGGTTCTTGCGGTTTTCCACCAGCTTGACCCGCAGGTCCAGCGGCATGTCGGCCACTGCCGGAATCTTGTAGCTGGCCGGGCCGTTGGTCATCAGCTTGCCCTTGGCGTTCCACACCAGCTCTTCCATGGTCAGCCAGCCCATGCCCTGGATGAAGCCACCTTCCACCTGGCCGATGTCGATGGCCGGGTTCAGCGAGGCGCCGACGTCATGCAGGATGTCGGTGCGCAGCATCTTGTACTCGCCGGTCAGGGTGTCGACTATCACCTCGGCGCAGGCGGCGCCGTAGGCGTAGTAGTAGAACGGCCGGCCACGGGCCTGGGCACGGTCGTAGTAGATTTTCGGGGTCTTGTAGAAGCCGGTGCTGGACAGCGAGACCTGGGCGAAATAGGCCTGCTGGATCAGCTCCTCGAAACTCAGGATCTGGTCGCGGACCCGCACATGGCCGTTGTGGAACTCCACATCTTCCTCGCTGACCTTGTACTGTCGGGCGGCAAACTCCACCAGGCGTTTCTTGATGATTTCCGCTGCGTTCTGCGCCGCCTTGCCGTTCAGGTCGGCACCGCTGGAGGCGGCGGTCGGCGAGGTGTTGGGCACCTTGTCGGTGTTGGTCGCGGTGATCTGCACCCGGTCGATCTCCACCTGGAACACCTCGGCCACCACCTGCGCCACCTTGGTGTTCAGGCCTTGGCCCATTTCCGTGCCGCCGTGGTTGAGGTGGATGCTGCCGTCGGTATAGACGTGCACCAGTGCGCCGGCCTGGTTGAGGAAGCTGGCGGTGAAGGAAATACCGAATTTCACCGGGGTCAGCGCCAGACCTTTTTTCAGGATCGGGCTGCCGGCGTTGTAGCGGCGGATCGCTTCGCGGCGCTCGGCGTACTGGCTGCTGGCTTCCAGTTCTGCGGTCATTTCTTCGAGCATGTTGTGCTCGACGGTCTGGTAGTAGTGGGTGACGTTGCGTTCGGTCTTGCCGTAGTAGTTGGCTTTGCGTACTGCCAGCGGGTCGAGGGCGAGATGGCGGGCGATGGCGTCCATCACTTCCTCGATGGCGACCATGCCTTGCGGGCCGCCGAAACCACGGTAGGCGGTGTTCGACGCGGTGTTGGTCTTGCAGCGATGGCCGTTGATGGTGGCGTCGCCCAGGTAGTACGAGTTGTCGGCGTGGAACATCGCCCGGTCGACGATCGAGGCCGACAGGTCCGGCGAGCAACCGCAGTTGCCGGCCAGCTCCAGCTGGATGCCATGCAGGCGCCCGGTGCTGTCGAAGCCGACGTCGTACTCGATATAGAAGGGGTGGCGCTTGCCGGTCATCAGCATGTCTTCGACCCGCGGCAGGCGCATCTTGGTTGGCTGGCCGGTGAGGTGCGCGATTACCGCGCACAGGCATGCCGGGCTGGCGGCCTGGGTTTCCTTGCCGCCGAAACCACCGCCCATGCGGCGCATGTCGACCACGATCTTGTTCATCGACACGTCCAGCACCTCGGCCACCAGCTTCTGCACCTCGGTGGGGTTCTGGGTCGAGCAGTAGACGATCATGCCGCCGTCTTCGGTGGGCATCACCGAGGAAATCTGGGTCTCCAGGTAGAAGTGTTCCTGGCCGCCGATGTGCAGCGTGCCCTGCAGGCGATGCTCGGCGCTGGCCAAGGCTTTGGCCGAGTCGCCGCGCTGGTGGGTGTGGCTGTCGAGGACGAAGTGACGTTTGCGCAGGGCTTCGACCACGTCCAGGACTGGCTCCAGGTCCTCGTATTCGATGACCGCGGCCATGGCCGCCTGGCGCGCGGTCTCCAGGTCGCGGGCGGCCACGGCCAGCACCGGCTGGCCGACGAACTGCACGTCGTCGATGGCCAGCAGCGGGTCGCCGGGCAGCAGCGGGCCGATGTCTTTCAGCCCCGGAATGTCCTTGTGGGTGATGACGATACGCACGCCTTCGAAGGCATGGCAGGGCGCGGTGTCGATGCTGAGGATCTTGGCGTGGGCACGGTCTGAGAGGCGCGCATACACATGCAGCTGGTTGGGGAATTCCAGCCGGTCATCGATATACACCGCTTCGCCGGATACATGCTTGGCGGCACTGTCGTGCTTGACGCTGCGCCCGACGCCGGTGGCCAGGTCCTGTTGAAACAGGGCGCTCAGTTCGGCTTGAGTCTTCTCGACTTTGTGATGATTAGACATAAGCGGTCACCCGGGTTTCGATGTGCGGTGTTTGCAGTTCGATAAAGTATTTGCGCAGCAGGTTCTGGGCGCTGAGCAGGCGGTATTCCTTGCTGGCGCGGAAGTCCGAAAGCGGGGTGAAGTCTTCGCCCAGGGCGGCGCAGGCACGTTCGACGGTGGTCTCGCTCCACGGTGCGCCGAGCAGCGCGGCCTCACAGTGCTTGGCGCGTTTCGGGGTGGCGGCCATGCCACCGAAGGCTACGCGGGCGTCGGCGATCACGCCGTTCTCGATACGCAGGTTGAAGGCCGCGCAGACCGCGGAAATATCGTCGTCCAGGCGCTTGGACACCTTGTAGGCGCGGAACAGCTGCTGGGCGCTGGCCCGTGGCACGATGATCTTCTCGATGAACTCGCTTTCCTGGCGCGCGGTGACGCGGTAGTCGATGAAATAGTCTTCCAGGGCCAGGGTGCGGCGGGTGTTGCCCTTGCACAGGACGATCTGCGCGCCCAGGGCGATCAGCAAGGGCGATGAGTCGCCGATGGGCGAAGCGTTGCCGATGTTGCCGCCCAGGGTGCCCTGGTTGCGGATCTGCAACGAGGCGAAGCGTTGCAGCAGTTCGCCGAAGTCCGGGTATTCGGCCTTGAGGGCGTCGTAGCAATCGGAGAGGGCGGTGGCGGCGCCGATTTCCAGGCGGTCGTCGAAGCGCTCGACGCGTTTCATTTCGGCGACGTTGCCGACGTAGATCATCACCGGCAGCGGGCGGTGGAACTGGGTGACTTCCAGTGCCAGGTCGGTGCCGCCGGCCAGCAACCGAGCTTGCGGGTAGGCGTCATACAGGTCGGCCAGGTCGGATACGGTCAGCGGTACCAGGCAACGTTTGTCGCCACTGTTCAGTTCGCCGGTATCGCTGGGGGCGATGGCTTTCAGGCGGGCGATGGTCTCGGCTTCGCGGGCGTCGAACTGGTCCGGCTGCTTGCCGCAACAGGCCTGCTCGGCGGCGGCGAGGATCGGGCGGTAGCCGGTGCAGCGGCACAGGTTGCCGGCCAGGGCCTCGTGGGCCTTGTGCGCGTCGGGTTGTTCGGAGTTCTTCTGCAGGGCGAACAGCGACATGACGAAGCCCGGCGTACAGAAGCCGCACTGCGAGCCGTGGCACTCGACCATGGCTTTCTGCACGCTGTGCAACTGGCCCTGGTGCTTGAGGTCTTCGACGCTGATCAGCTGTTTGCCGTGCAGCGACGAGACGAAGGTCAGGCACGAGTTGAGGCTGCGATAACGGATGTGCTCCGCGCCCGTGTCGTCGGTCTGCAATTCGCCGACCACCACGGTGCAGGCGCCACAGTCGCCACTGGCGCAGCCTTCCTTGGTACCGGGCTTGCCCAGATGCTCGCGCAGATAATTGAGCACCGTCAGATTCGGGTCCAGGGTGTGCTCGCTACGGAGTTCCTGGTTGAGTAAAAACTGGATCACGGAAGGCCTCGCAGACTCATTATTGTTGTTAACCGACAGGGGCCGAATTTAGTCATGTCTGACTTTTCGGTCAATGATTTTCTGACTTAAGGGTCAGGAAATAATTTTTTGCCGATCAACATGCGCTTTCAAACAGTATTGACCCTCCCGGGCCGCAGTGCTTTTTGCTTATTCCGTGCCAAATTCAGGCCCTTGGGCACTCCGCCATGAGGTAGCAATTGCGCTACACTGCGCCGCTTGTACCGATCTGAGAGTTTGAAGGAAAACCATGACGTTCAAGGCGCCGGACAGCCTCGCCGAGCAAATCGCTCACCACCTCGCCGAACGCATCATTCGCGGCGAGCTCAAGCCTGGGGAGCGCATTCAGGAACAGAAGGTCACGCTGGCCCTCAACGTCAGCCGCGGCTCGGTCCGCGAGGCCCTGCTGATCCTCGAACGCCGTCACCTGATCGCCATCCTGCCGCGTCGTGGCGCCCATGTGACCGAACTCACCCCGCACAAGGTGCGGAGCCTGTGCACTCTGATGAGCGAGCTGTACATCCTGCTGGGCAACTCCGTGGCCAATGGCTGGGAACTGCAGGCCGACATGGCGCCGTTCCTGCAGATCCAGCAGCGATTGATCGCCGCCTACGAGCGCCAGGACATCCGCAGTTTCGTCGAAGACAGCTTCAATGTGATGCGCGCCGCCTACCCGTTCGCCGACAACCCGTACCTGCAGGAAACCGTCGAGAACCTGCAGCCGGCGATGAGCCGTGCCTATTTCCTGGCCCTGGAGCAGCGCAAGGCGGAAATGAGCGAATTCCTCGACCTGTTCGAGCAACTGCTGGCCGCCGTGCTGGCCCGTGACCTGCCGACGATCCGCCTGGTGCTGACGGCCTATGCCCGGCGCAGTTGCGACCTGGTAGTCGCCGCCTTGACGGTTGCCTGAGCGTGCGGCTCAAGTGCATCAAGCTGGCGGGGTTCAAGTCCTTCGTCGACCCGACCACGGTGAACTTCCCCAGTAACATGGCGGCGGTGGTCGGGCCCAATGGTTGTGGCAAGTCGAACATCATCGACGCCGTGCGCTGGGTCATGGGCGAGAGCTCGGCCAAGAACCTGCGCGGCGAGTCGATGACCGACGTCATCTTCAACGGCTCCACCAGCCGCAAGCCGGTGAGCCAGGCCAGCATCGAGCTGGTCTTCGACAACTCCGACGGCACCCTGGTCGGCGAGTACGCGGCCTACGCGGAGATCTCCATCCGCCGCAAGGTCACCCGCGACAGCCAGAACAGCTATTTCCTCAACGGCGCCAAGTGCCGTCGTCGCGACATTACCGACATTTTCCTCGGCACCGGCCTGGGGCCACGCAGCTACTCGATCATCGAGCAGGGCATGATCTCCAAGCTGATCGAAGCCAAGCCGGAAGACCTGCGCAACTTCATCGAAGAAGCCGCCGGGATTTCCAAGTACAAGGAGCGCCGCCGGGAAACCGAAAACCGCATCCGCCGTACCCACGAAAACCTGGCGCGCCTGACCGACCTGCGCGAAGAGCTGGAGCGCCAGCTCGAACGCCTGCACCGGCAGGCCCAGGCGGCCGAGAAGTACCAGGAATACAAAGCCGAGGAGCGTCAGCTCAAGGCCCAACTGTCGGCACTGCGCTGGCAGGAGCTTAACGAGCAGGTCGGCCAGCGCGAATCGATCATCGGCAACCAGGAAGTCGGCTTTGAAGCCCTGGTGGCGGAGCAACGCAATGCCGACGCCGCCATCGAGCGCCTGCGCGACGGTCACCATGAGTTGTCCGAGCGCTTCAATCTGGTGCAGGGGCGCTTCTATTCGGTCGGCGGCGATATCGCCCGGGTCGAGCAGAGCATCCAGCACGGCCAGCAGCGTCTGCGCCAGTTGCAGGACGACTTGCGCGAGGCCGAGCGTGCACGCCAGGAGACCGAATCCCACCTGGGCCACGACCGCACCTTGCTCGCCACCCTCGGTGAAGAGCTGGAAATGCTCGAGCCCGAGCAGGAAGTCACCAGCGCCGCTGCCGAAGAGGCTGCCGCGGCGCTGGAAGAAGCCGAAACCACCATGCACGGCTGGCAGGAGCAGTGGGACGGATTCAACCTCAAGTCCGCCGAGCCGCGGCGCCAGGCCGAGGTGCAGCAGTCGCGTATCCAGCAGCTCGAAGGCAGCATGGAGCGCCTGGGCGAGCGCCAGCGGCGCCTGGTGGAGGAGCGCGCGTTGCTCGCCGCCGACCCGGAAGACGCGGCGATCCTCGAACTCAATGAACAACTCGCGGCCAGCGAGGCGACCCTGGAAGATTTGCAGGCCAGCGAAGACGCTCAAGTCGAGCGCCTGGAGCAACTGCGCCAGGAGCTGCATCAGGCGACCCAGGCCCAGCAGCAGGCCCAGGGCGAACTACAGCGTCTCAATGGGCGCCTGGCCTCGCTGGAGGCTTTGCAGCAGGCGGCGCTCAATCCGGGGACCGGCGCCGCGCAATGGCTGCAGGAGCAACAGTTGGCCGAGCGTCCGCGGCTGGCCGAAGGCTTGAAGGTCGAGGCCGGTTGGGAGCTGGCGGTGGAAACCGTGCTCGGCGCCGACCTGCAAGCGGTACTGGTCGACGACTTTGCCGGGTTCGACCTGGCCGGCTTCGAGCAGGGCGACCTGCGCCTGCTCCAGCTGGCGGGCGAGAGTGTGCGGATGCCTGGCAGCCTGCTGGACAAGGTCGATGCCCAGGTCGATCTGGCGCCCTGGCTGGGCCAGGTCAAACCGGTGGAAAGCCTTGAGCAGGCCTTGGCGTTGCGTGGCCAATTGGCGGCCGGCGAGAGTCTGATCAGCCGTGACGGGTTCTGGGTTGGCCGGCATTTCCTGCGGGTGCGCCGCGCCAGCGAAGCGGAAAGCGGCATGCTCGCGCGCAACCAGGAAATCGAACAACTGAGCCTGGAGCGCGACGAGCGCGAAGCCAGCGTGGAAGACCTGGAAACCCGGTTGCAGAACCTGCGTGCGCAACAGCGCCAGCAAGAGAACGGTCGCGAACACTTGCGCCGTCTCTTGCAGGACGAAGCCCGTCAGCAGGGTGAATTGAAAGCCAGGCTTTCCGCCGGCAAGGCCAAGGCCGAGCAGTTGGCCCTGCGCCGTACCCGCCTGGATGAAGAAGTGGCGGAGCTGGGCGAGCAGCGCGCGGTCGAACACGAGCAAGTGGGCGAAGCCCGTCTGCAGTTGCAGGAAGCCCTCGACAGCATGGCCCTGGACACCGAGCAGCGCGAATTGCTGCTGGCCCAGCGCGACAGTTTGCGCGAGCGCCTGGACCGGGTGCGCCAGGAGGCGCGCCAGCACAAGGATCATGCTCATCAGTTGGCGGTGCGCCTGGGGTCGCTCAAGGCCCAGCACGATTCCACCCGCCAGGCCCTGGAGCGCCTGGAGCTGCAATCGGAGCGCCTGACGGAGAAGCGCGAACAGCTCAGCCTGAACCTGGAGGAGGGCGCCGCGCCGTTGGAAGAACTGCGCCTGAAGCTCGAGGAGTTGCTGGAAAAACGCATGACCGTCGACGTCGAGCTCAAGAGCGCGCAGATCGCCATGGAGGATGCCGACCGCGAATTGCGCGACGCGGAAAAACGTCGGACCCAGGCCGAGCAGCAATCGCACTTGATCCGTGGCCAGCTCGAACAGCAGCGCATGGAATGGCAGGCCCTGAGCGTGCGTCGCAAGACCTTGCAGGACCAGTTGCTGGAAGACGGCTACGACTTGCAGGGCGTGCTCGCCACGCTGACCGCGCAGGCCAGCGAGAAAGAGGCCGAGGAAGAACTCGAGCGGATTGCCGCGCGCATCCTGCGCCTGGGGGCGATCAACCTCGCGGCCATCGATGAGTACCAGCAGCAGTCCGAACGCAAACGTTATCTGGACGCCCAGGACGCCGATCTGGTGGAAGCCCTGGAAACCCTGGAAAACGTGATTCGCAAGATCGACAAGGAAACCCGTAATCGTTTCAAGGATACCTTTGATCAGATTAACGGCGGTTTGCAGGCGCTCTTTCCAAAAGTTTTCGGTGGCGGCAGCGCTTATTTGGAACTGACGGGCGAAGATCTACTCGATACAGGGGTAACGATCATGGCGCGTCCGCCAGGGAAGAAGAACAGCACCATTCATTTGTTGTCCGGTGGTGAGAAAGCATTGACGGCCCTGGCGCTGGTATTTGCCATCTTCAAGTTGAACCCGGCGCCGTTCTGCATGCTCGACGAAGTTGACGCCCCGCTGGATGACGCTAACGTTGGACGCTACGCAAGGCTGGTTAAAGAGATGTCGCAGACGGTGCAGTTCATCTATATCACCCACAACAAGATCGCCATGGAAATGGCCGATCAATTGATGGGCGTGACGATGCACGAACCCGGCTGTTCGCGCCTGGTAGCAGTGGATGTCGAGGAGGCGATGGCGATGGTGGACGCCTGATATCCGGGTGACCACAGCCGGTATGTAAGTGACAAGTAAGAGGTTTTTACCTGTGCCGAGTACTGGCTGATCGACATATTGAATGAAGCCGTTGCGACAGACGGTGTAAAGTTGTCTTTGGTCGTGCTAGTTTAATGTCAATTTTTCCTATACGTGGGCAAAAGGCCAGTCAGAACATAGAGTTGGCGCCACGTTTTAAAGCGGTTTGCAGTTTGCTAAACCTCTTATTTTTCAGCATTTTTCATAGAGGCACGGGATTACATGGAAATCGGTCTGCGCGAGTGGCTGATCGTCATCGGCATCATTGTCATTGCCGGTATTCTTTTTGATGGCTGGCGCCGTATGCGCGGCGGCAAGGGAAAGTTGAAATTCCGTCTGGATCGTAGCCTGTCCAACCTGCCGGACGACGACAGCAGTGCCGAACTGCTGGGCCCGCCCCGCGTGCTGGATACCCATAAGGAACCGCAACTCGACGAGCACGACCTGCCGTCGATGAGCGCGCCGGCGCGCGAACCGCGCGAATCTGGCTCCAAGCGTGGCAAGCGTGCCAGCGAGCCACAGCAGGGCGACCTGAACCTCAACCTGGATCTGGACGGCGGCCCGAGCTTCAGCAGCCGTGACGACGACTTCCCGGATGAGACCAAGGCTTCCGGCTATGCCGACAAGGACCAGCCGCAAGCCGAAGAAGTGTTGGTGATCAGCGTGATCTGCCGTGATGCCGGCGGCTTCAAGGGCCCGGCGCTGTTGCAGAACATCCTGGAAAGTGGCCTGCGTTTTGGCGAGATGGATATTTTCCACCGTCACGAAAGCATGGCTGGTAATGGCGAAGTGCTGTTCTCCATGGCCAACGCGGTCAAGCCGGGCGTATTCGACCTGGACGACATCGACCACTTCAGCACCCCGGCGGTGAGCTTCTTCCTCGGCCTGCCAGGCCCGCGTCATCCGAAGCAGGCTTTCGACGTGATGGTGGCCGCGGCGCGCAAGCTGTCCCAGGAACTGAATGGCGAGCTGAAGGATGACCAGCGCAGCGTGCTGACCGCCCAGACCATCGAGCACTACCGTCAGCGCATCGTCGAATTCGAACGTCGCGCCCTGACCCAGAAGCGCTGAGCGCTTCGCGAGCCAGCCGCTCCGGCATAACTTGGCCTGCCGGAGCGGGCTCGCGACAGGGCCGAAGGGCCCACCCAGACAAATATTGAGCAGCCTAGGCTGCTCTTTTGCTTTTTGAGAGAACATCATGACCGCCGTCGAAACCCGCATTCTTGAGCTGCGCGCTGAGCTGGATCAGCACAACTATCGCTACCACGTACTCGACGAACCGAGCATCCCCGACGCTGAATACGATCGCCTGTTCCATGAACTCAAGGCACTGGAAGCCGAACACCCGGAACTGGTCAGCAGCGACTCGCCCACCCAGCGTGTCGGCAGCGCGGCGCTCTCGGCCTTCACTCAGGTGCGCCACGAAATCCCCATGCTCAGCCTGGGCAACGCCTTCGAAGAAACCGACATGCGCGAGTTCGATCGCCGGGTGACCGAGGGGCTCGACCTGCCGGTGGGCGATCTGTTCGGTGGCGGTGCGGCGGTGGAATACAGCTGCGAGCCGAAGCTCGATGGCCTGGCGGTCAGCCTGCTGTATCTGGACGGCGTGCTGGTGCGCGGCGCGACCCGCGGCGACGGCACCACTGGCGAAGACATCAGCGTCAATGTGCGCACCGTGCGCAACATTCCGCTGAAGCTGCACGGCAGTGGCTGGCCGGCGACCCTGGAGGTGCGCGGCGAGGTGTACATGTCCAAGGCCGGTTTCGAGCGGCTCAATGCCGCGCAGCTGGAAGTTGGCGGCAAGACCTTCGCCAACCCACGGAACGCCGCGGCCGGCAGCTTGCGCCAGCTGGACTCGAAGATCACCGCCAGTCGCCCGCTGGAATTCTGCTGCTACGGGATCGGCCAGGTCACTGCGGATATCGCCGACACCCATATCGGCAATCTGGAGCAGCTCAAGCACTGGGGTATGCCCGTCAGTCGCGAGCTGAAACTGGCCAAGGGGATCGACGAATGCCTGGATTACTACCGCGATATCGGCGAGCGCCGTAACGGCTTGCCTTATGAAATCGACGGCGTGGTGTTCAAGGTCAACAGCATTGCCTCGCAGCGCGAGCTGGGCTTCCGGGCTCGCGAGCCGCGCTGGGCGATCGCTCATAAATTCCCGGCAATGGAAGAGTTGACCGAGCTGCTGGACGTGGAATTCCAGGTTGGCCGCACCGGCGCGGTGACCCCGGTGGCCCGTCTGAAACCGGTCAAGGTGGCGGGTGTCACCGTCTCCAACGCGACCCTGCACAACATGGACGAAGTGGCGCGCCTGGGCCTGATGATCGGCGACACCGTGATCATCCGTCGTGCGGGCGATGTGATTCCGCAAGTGGTGCAGGTGGTCGTCGAGCGTCGTCCGGAAAATGCGCGCAAGGTGCATATCCCGCAGACCTGCCCGGTGTGCGGCTCCCATGTCGAGCGCACGCAGTTGATCAAGCGCAGCAAGGGCAAGGAAACCATCAGCGAAGGTGCGGTGTACCGCTGTGTCGGTCGCCTGGCCTGTGGCGCGCAGCTCAAGCAGGCGATCATCCACTTCGTTTCCCGTCGGGCGATGGATATCGAAGGGTTGGGCGACAAGACCATCGAACAGCTGGTGGACGAAAAGCTCATTGGTTCGCCGGCCGATCTCTACAAGCTCAAGTACGAACAGATCATCGATCTGGAAGGCTTCGCCGAAGTCTCCAGCAACAAGCTGCTCAAGGCCATCGAAGACAGCAAGAAGCCGGGCCTGGCGCGTTTCATCTACGCCCTGGGCATTCCCGATGTGGGCGAGGAGACGGCCAAGGTCCTGGCGCGCTCCCTGGCCTCGCTGGAGCGCGTGCAGCAGGCCTTGCCGGAAGTACTGACCTACCTGCCGGATATCGGCCTGGAAGTGGCTCACGAGATTCACAGCTTCTTCGAGGACAGCCATAACCAGCAGGTGATCGGTGCCCTGCTCGATCCGCAGCAGTGCGGGCTGCAGTTGCAGGATCAGGGCGATCTGGGCGCCGAGTTCGCTGCCAGCACCACCCTGGGCGGCATGCTCGACAAGCTGAACATTCCATCGGTGGGGCCGGGTGCGGCGCAGAAGCTGGCGGACAAGTTCGTCACCCTCGACGGTGTGGTCAAGGCGGACTGGCTGGACATGCGCCAGACCCTGCCGGAGAAGCAGGCCAAGGCCGTGCGCGAGTTCTTCGACATCGCGGAAAACGCCGAGCGGGCACTGGCCATCGAGGCGCAGCTGCAAGCCTTCGGCATGCACTGGCGGAGCGAGAAGAAAGTGGTGGAAGGGCTGCCGCTGGCTGGCCAGACTTGGGTGCTCACCGGCTCGCTGGAGCTGATGAGCCGCGACGTGGCCAAGGACAAGCTGGAAAGCCTGGGCGCCAAGGTCGCCGGTTCCGTTTCGGCCAAGACCCACTGCGTGGTGGCCGGTCCCGGTGCCGGCTCCAAGCTGGCCAAGGCCAACGAGCTGGGCCTCAAGGTGCTGGACGAAGAAACCTTCGTGAGCTTCCTCGGCCAGCACGGCATCTCGGTATAACCCTGTAGCCGCTGCCGAAGGCTGCGATCGACCGCGCAGCGGGCGTTGCTCTGTCGGGTGCCAGAAGGTTCTGCGGATCTTGTCGTAGCCTGCGGCAGCGGCTACATGGAATGGCGTTCCCCCGGCAGGAACGCCCTGAAGGCGATGGAACGATCATCTCGTCCATATGATCTAGTCTTGGCACGCCCAGGGAGAGATCGCCATGTACCGCTTCTTCGAACAGCTCAGTTCCCGTATCGCCGCACCCTTTGTCCGTGAGGGCAGCCGCAACAGCAAGGTCTGGCGGTGTCGTTGCGGGCAATCGCTGTTCTTTCGCAACAGTCAGTGCCTGGCCTGTTCGGCGGCCTTGGGTTATCAGCCTGAGCAGAGTCGCTTGTCGTCGCTGCAGCCAGGGCCGGAGGCCGATACCTGGCGGCTGGACGTCGATCCGCAAGCCGGGCTGTTCCGGCGCTGTGCCAACCTCGATACCCCAGCGGCCTGCAACTGGCTGCTGCCTGCGCATGGCGCCGCTACCCTGTGTGTGGCGTGCAGGCTGAACCGGACCATTCCCGACCTTGGCGTGCCGGAAAACCCCGAGCGCTGGCGCATGGTGGAAATCGCCAAGCGCCGCCTGGTGGCGCAAGTGGTGAGCCTGGGCTTGCCGCTGATCGCCAAGGCCGAGGATGAAGAGGCTGGCCTGGCTTTCGATTTTGTCGGCATCGATCTGCAGGGCAGGGCGCCCATGACCGGCCACGCCAACGGCCTGATCACCCTCGACATCAAGGAGGCCGACGATGCGTATCGCGAGCAGGTGCGGGTACAGATGCGCGAACCCTATCGCACCTTGCTCGGTCACTTCCGGCATGAGGTGGGGCATTACTACTGGGATCGCCTGATCGCAGGCAGCCATTGGCTGGAGCCCTGTCGCGCGCTGTTCGGCGACGAACGCGCAAGCTACGCCGAAGCCCTGGAGCGGCATTACCAGCAGGGCGCACCGAGCGATTGGTCGCAGACCTACGTCAGCGCCTACGCCACCATGCATCCCTGGGAGGACTGGGCGGAAACCTGGGCCCACTACCTGCACATGATGGACGCGGTCGATACCGCGCTGGGCTTCGGCATGAGCGCCCGGGAAATGGACTTCGACTACCAGCCGTTCCCGCTGGATACCCTGTATGACCCGCAGCATCCCGGCGGCCCGGCGTTCCTCTCTTTTGTTAATGCCTGGATCGAACTGGCCGGCATGCTCAACGAACTGTCGCGCAGCATGGGCCAGCCGGACTTCTATCCCTTCATCCTGCCACCGGCGGTGATCACCAAGCTGCACTTCATCCACCTGGTGATCCAGCAGGCCGGCGGCAAGGCCGACGAAGCACTCGAACAAGCCTGAGCCCACCACTTGCTTCTGTAGGAGCGAATCTTGCTCGCGATGCAAGCGACTCGGTCCGGCAGAAGACCGCGGCGATGCTATCGCGAGCAAGCTTCGCTCCTACCAAGGGCGGTTAGCGAGCTGTGCGCACGCCATCGAGCAAGGCATCGACCACCGCGCGAGCCATCTCCACGGAATGCACCATGGACCAGATCAGCCCGCGTTCGATGCCGCTGCCCTGTTCGGTGATTTCATCCGAGACTTCTTCGGCGCATTTGAGCAGCAGCGAGACATGCATCAAGGCTTCTTCGGCATTCACCCCGGCCTGCACCGCGAACAGCGGCCGTTGCTGGGCGTCATGCAGGCCGAAGGGCTGGCTGCGGGTTTCTTGCAGTTGCGCCAGCAGCGGTTGTTTCTGGTCATGGAGCGACAGGAGCAGGGAGGCATTCGCTGCATCCAGTTCAGGGTCGCGTAGTCGGCGCGGGGCAGTGAAGGGTGGGTCGGGGACAAGCTTTTTCATGTGTGCGATTCCTTTAGCATTTAAGGAACTGCCAAATCTCACTTCCACATGAGGGGTGGCAGCCGTGCGTAGGTGTGGAAGACCGGAGCTAAAGGAATCCGGCGCACCCGAAGGTGCCCCACGCACAGCCGCCATAGAACAAGTTCACCAGTGCCATGAGGCGCCCGTGCTTGTTGATAGGGTTGTACGTCCTTAGCTCCAGACTTCCACATCCGGGTCGTTGAAACTGCAACGACCCACGCAGACTGCCCGATCAAATTCAGGGGTACAACCCGCCCAAAGGCGTTCCAGAGTTTCTAGGAAACCCCTTACAAAACAAAGCGAAAAATCGACTGCCGGCTCGCCGCAAAACTGCCATCTCGCTCTTGCGCGGTCCCTGTAGCCGCTGCCGCAGGCTGCGATCGGTCGCGCAGCGGCCGCAATGGCGGACAACAGGGTGTTTCGTTGCTGTTCGACACATGGTTGGCAACTGCTTCGCAGTCGAGCGCAGCCTGCGGCAGCGGCTACAGGAATCGACAAGCGAGCGGGGTAATGATCCAAGTACTTGAAGCGGTTCAGATTTTTTAATCTTTACAGAGCGGTTGTAACTTCGCCGCAGATAGGTACAATGGCGCGGCTCGCCGTCAGGTGAGCATCGTTATGGTGACCCCATTGGTCCCCTCGCAACGATCAGCCGTGAACCCGGTCAGGCCTGGAAGGGAGCAGCCGCAGCGGTGACATTGTGTGCCGGGGTGTGGCTGGTGGGGTTGCCTCCATAACGCCTTCTGTCGGTCCTCGACGAATATTCTGAATTCTCCCCCCTGTTTTATCCTGGTCTGGCCTCTCGCCGGTCGCTCGTTTCATTTCCCCAATCGTTCCTGCAACAACTGCGCAAACGCGTCCCGTGCGGTGTGGCGTTGTATTTCCTTGTTCCAGACAAAACGAATGTCGATCGGCTGCAGATCGGCGAAGCGGTGGCGCGCCAGGCCCGTGGACAGGGTGTAGCGGTCGAGCACGCCTTCCGGGGCCAGGGTCATGCCGGCACCGGCGCTGACGCAGTCGATAATGGTGCCCCAACTGGCGTAGCCGATGAGGGTCGCAGTCACGTCATGGGCGTTCAGCCAGTGCTCCAGGGCGCGGCGGTAAGGGCAGCCGCCGGGCCACATGAACAGGGTCTGGCCTTGCAGGTCCCACGGGTTCAGCACGGGCGCGGCGTCGGCGCTGGTAACCAGTACCAGTGGCTCGTTGTAGAGGGCGGTGCGCTCCAGTTTCGGGGGGAGGGTGTCGACCGCGACCAGTGCGCCATCGATCCGGTGATGTTGCAGTTCCTCGAACAGCTGCGACCAAGTGCCGGTTACCAGCTCCAGAGTGACCTGTGGAAAGCGCTGATGGAATTCCGCCAGCAGGGGCGGCAAGCGCCCGCCGGCGCAGGATTCGATGGCGCCGATGCGCAGGATGCCGCTGGGTTCGGCCTGGCGGTCGACCGCCCGTTTGGCCTCATCCACCAGGGCCAGGATGCGCTCGCTGTAGCGGAGAAATATTTCCCCGTCCGGACTGATTTTCAGCCCGCGGCCGGCGCGGATAAACAGGCGGGTGCCCAGCTCGCCTTCCAGTTGCTTGAGGCGGTTGGTGATGTTGGAGGGCACGCAATGCAGTTGTTCGGCTGCCCGGGCAATGCTGCCGGTGCGGGCGACTGCTTTCACCATCTTCAGTTGGCTCAGTTCCATTGCTCATTTCCAGTGAGGTCTGGTCTCAGTATCCGTTAATTGTGGTGAGTTGTGGCAGGCGGGAGACTGAAGGCCTTTCTTGTGCTGCCGAGTGCCTGTGTCTTGAGCATCTCTCCTGCGTTGAAGCTGGTCCTGGCGACCGCCGCGGTCATTCTGTGTTGGGCCTACTCCCCGGTGGGTATCCACATTGGGCTGGAAGGCTACGAACCTGGCCATCTGGCGTTGCTGCGCTTTCTGATTGCTTCGCAGTTCATGGGGGCAATCGCCCTGGTGAAAAGAATCTCCCTGCCGCGCTGGCGCGATCTGCCCTGGTTGCTGGTGCTGGGCTTTTTCGCCATCGCCCTGCATCACGTCAGCCTCAACTATGGCCAGCAGGGTTTGAGCGCGGGGGCATCCAGTGTGCTGGCGCAGTCGGCACCGATCTTCAGCACTCTGATTGCGTTTTTCTGGTTGAGAGAGCCGGTCAGCGGCTGGCGCTGGGGTTGTGTCGGGCTGGGGTTGCTGGGGGCGGTCGTGGTGGTCTGGGGCGACCAGGGCATGGCGTCGATCGAGCCCCGGGGATTGCTGGTGCTGCTGGCGGCCTTCTCCTGGGGCTTGTACTTCGTTTTGCAGCGGCGCTATTCGGGGCGTTACGACCTGCTGACCACCGTGTGCTACATGGTCTGGGCCGGCACCTTGCTGTTGAGCCTGTATTGGCCGGGGCTGGCGGTCGCGGTGGTCCAGGCGCCGTGGCGGGTGAACCTGGCGGTATTGCTGCTGGGGCTGTTTCCCAGTGCGTTGGCTTACCTGGCGTGGGCCTATGTGCTGGCGCGGGTCGAAGTCAGCCGGGCATCCATCGCCATGTACCTGATACCGCCGATCGCCATGCTGCTGGCGGCGCTGGTCCTGCATGAACGGGTGCATGGCGCGGTGATCGTGGGGGCGGCGATCGTCCTCGGCAGCGTAATGGCGATGCAGCTGGAGGGGCGCTGGGCGCGGCGCCGCTCCGTACTGCCGGGCACTATCGGCACGGCTCCTGTTCACTCCGGGGTGAGGCAAAACACCCTGAGCCGATGCCCGTCCGGGTCCAGGGCGACGAAGGTGTAGCCGAAGTCCAGGGTGGTCGGGGCCTGGGCGATGTTCACGCCGGATTCGCCCCATTGGCCGTGCAGCAGGTCGACGGTCTGCTTATCGGCCACGGCCAGGGCCAGTTCGCCGCCACCGCCGGTGACTTGGGTGGCTGGCTCGACATCCTGTCTGGACCAGAGGCCGAGCTTAAGCCCCGAATCAAGAATGAACAGGGCAAAGGTCGGCGACAGCTCGACCGGTGGCCTGTCCAGCAGGCGGCTATAAAAGTTGGCGCTGGTGGCGGGGCTGTCGACGTAAAGCAGAAGGTAAGTGCTGGTAGCGATCATCTGGACTCCTGGGAAGGTTGGGCTGCGCACGCCAGCTTAAGGGGCGCCGCTGTCAGTTCCTGTCAGGAGTCGTCTGGCGGAAATGAAGAGGAGGCAGGCTATCGGCTTCGATAGATCTGCCTCCTCTGCGTGTTGCTCGGCTCTAAGGCTTGGACAAGGCCAGGTCTACCGCTGCTATCAGCTTTCCCAGGTCCTTCGGGGTGGCTTTGTGAATGACACCGAACAGATACGCCCGCTGTTCGTCTTCGTCGCCCAGATCTGCGAAAAAGGCTTTCAGCTTCACCCCGAGTACATCGGCCAGCAGGAACAGGGCTTCCACACTGGGGGTGTAGGTGCCGGTTTCGAAGCGGCTGATGGTTTTAGGGTCAAAACCGGTTTTTTCGCCTAGTTCAGCCTGAGTAAGCCCCGCTACCTTGCGGTAACGCCTGATGGCTGGACCCAAACTTGAAATTTGCATCGCTCAATTCCCATTTAGAATCAAGAACTTAACGATAAATCTTTGCATTAGGCAACGCCATGATTCATCACCTTGCCTTGCAAAATGTGATGCAATTCGTAGAATCGACGCTTCGGACAGGCATTTGGTGATCTAGTTTCAGAAGATGAACTGATGAAACAAGAACTCATTGCATTTTCCTTGTTCACCAGAATCGAGGGTATGGCGCAGGCGCGAACGTCTCGCTGATGATTGCCAGTGTCCCACCCGCCAAATTCGGCTGATCCCTGACTGATTTTAGTTGATCTTCGTCGATTCGAAGGTCAATGACGGTGCCGATCGCTGTACGGTTGCAATTGCGTCAGGTGGGGCGAGACGGTGCGCCATTTTCCTCGGTCGGCCTCTTGCCGGCTTGTCTGGGCTGGCATTGTCGAATGCTGTCTATGGAGTTTTAACGTGCGTCTGAATGTGCCGGTCACCTCTGTTCAGCAGATACCTTCGGACCAGCAGCCTAAGCCTGCCTGGGTTTGCGAAGTGAGTGAGGATGAACGCCCAAACATCTCTTCCGGGCCTCGTGCCTTGGTCGAGCGGTTCAACCGCTAGCGACAGTGAGCCAGACTCATGGATGAGAAATACCGCAGGGCCGTGGACGCCGCCGCCATTTTTTCCGAGACCGACCTGACCGGCCGGATCACTTACGTCAACGACCAGTTCTGTTCGATTTCCGGCTACAGCCGTGAAGAGCTGCTGGGCGCCAATCACCGGATCCTCGGCTCCGGCCTGCACCCTCCCGAATTTTTCAGCAGCATGTGGCGCACCATTGCCCTGGGCCAGGTCTGGAAGGGCGAGATCTGCAACCGGGCCAAGGATGGGACCTTGTATTGGGTCGACAGCACTGTCGTGCCCTTGCTCGATGAGGCCACTGGTCGGGTCCAGCGTTATGTGGCGATCCGTTTCGATATCAGCGAAAAACGGCGCTTGTTGCACTCGCTGCAATGGCGGGTCGGGCACGATGTGCTGACCGGTTTGCCCAACCGTTCCTTTCTGTCCGACCTGCTCAACCAGGCGCTGGACTACTCGCGCAAGGAGAACATTGCGCTGGCGGTGTGCATGCTCGATCTCGACGGCTTCAAGGCGGTCAACGATGGTTACGGGCATGCCAGTGGCGACCTGTTATTGGTGGAGGTAGCGGCGCGCCTGCGCTCGATCATTCGCGGCGAAGACGTGGTGGCGCGGCTGGCCGGGGACGAGTTCGTGCTGATCCTGCGTCATGTGCGTGACATTCGCGAGTTGCGGGCGGCGCTGCACCGGGTGCTGGGGGTAATCGCCACGCCTTATCAGATCCAGGACAAGGAGATCAACGTCTGCGCCAGCATCGGCGTCACGCTGTTTCCCGCTGACAATGACGATGCCGACACCTTGCTGCGGCATGCCGACCAGGCGATGTACGTGGCCAAGCAGAGCGGGCGCAATCGCTTCCACTTGTTCGATGTGTCGCGGGACCGCGAGGTCAAGGCCACCCACCAGACAGTGGAGCGGGTCCGGCAGGCGCTGGCGGCCGGCGAGCTGTGCCTGCACTTTCAGCCCAAGGTCAATATGCGCAGCGGTGAGGTGGTGGGTTTCGAGGCGCTGCTGCGTTGGCAGCATCCGCAGCGGGGCATAGTCGCACCTCGGGAGTTCCTGCCGCTGGTGGAGGAGACCGACCTGATCGTCGATATCGGCGAGTGGGTGATGGAGCAGGTCATGGCCCAGTTGCGGCAATGGCAGTTGGCCGGACAGCGTTGGCCGATCAGCGTCAATATCGCCGCGCGGCATTTCCAGCGGGGGGATTTCGTCGACCGGCTCAAGGCGGTGCTTGAGCGCCATCCGCAGATTGCCCCGCAGTTGCTGGACCTGGAAATCGTCGAGGCGGTGGCGGTGGAGAATCTCCAGCACGTCAGCGCTTGCCTCGAGGCCTGCCAGGCGCTGGGCGTGCAATTCTCCCTGGGGGATTTCGGCACCGGGCATTCGTCGCTGAGCTACCTCAAGCGCTTGCGCACCCAGACCATCAAGATCGACCGCATGTTCGTGCGCGACATGCTGCACGACAAGGGCGACCTGGCGCTGACCCAGGCCCTGATCGGCCTGGCCCGGGCGTTTGACCGGCAGGTGGTGGCCGAAGGCCTGGAAACCATGGAGCACGGCGAGTTGCTGATGTCGCTGGGCTGCGACGTGGCGCAAGGCTATTTCATCGCCCCGCCCATGCCGGCCAGCGAGGTGCCGGGCTGGGTGGCGACTTTCCTGCCGCCGCTGGAGTGGTGTCCGCAGGACGAAGCCGGCTGACAGCTACGGCGCTCCATAGCTTTGCGGGACGCTCTCGGTCGGCCTGCGGCCGGTGTACAGGCCGATGATGTCGTCGATCTCTCCTGACATCTTCATGCGCAACAAAGTGCGCAGCACTCGTTGCACCGGTAGCGCCGGATCGTTGCGGATGACGCAGCCGACCGCCTGTTCCTGGAGGATGGCTACGCCGTGCAACTGCTGGTCGGGTGGCAGGGTCTGATTGAACCAGTCCAGCGTCCATTGGTTGCTCACCGCGTACCGGTAGCGGCCGGCCCAGAGTTTTTGCAGCACCTGTTCCTGGTTGCGCGCGTCGTCGCGGATCAACTGGCGGCTGTCGAACAAGGGTTGCAGGGTAGGGTAGGTGTAGCTGAGGACGGTGCCGATGGGCTGCATCGGCAGGTCCCTGGGAATGACCGGGAGCGGGGACTGCTCGCGGTTGACCAGCAGGTCGCGCTGGACGAACAGCGGGATACTCCAGATGTAATCGCCGGACGGGTTGGACAGCCAGGACTGGGCGGCATAGCAGCGGATATCGATTTCCCCATGATCCATGGCTGCTTGTACGCGGGCTCGGGCCAGGACATGGAATTCGGCTGGGTTGCCAACCTGGGTGGCAAGGCTGGCCATCAGGTCGTGGAGAATGCCCTGGGTGCTCCGGCCGTGTTCGATCTGTACCACGGGCATGGCCCAGCTGTCGGGGATCGAGAAGCGCAGGGCCGGTTCTGCGGCAAAACCATTCATGGCAACCAGCAGAAAGGCGCCCAAGGCTAAACGCATAGAGTCTCCACGCAGGAAAAGGCCACTGACGAGCCCGACAAAGAGCAGCTTAGCCAGATTAGACGAGCGCACCGGATGCAATTTCGCCCTTGCTCCGCTAGCATTACGGGCTTCCGCTTCCCAGTTGCGACGGTTTTCGATGAGTTATCAGGTTCTTGCACGTAAATGGCGTCCGCGCTCGTTCCGCGAAATGGTCGGCCAGACCCATGTGCTCAAGGCTCTGATCAATGCCTTGGACAGCCAGCGGCTGCACCATGCCTATCTGTTTACCGGCACCCGCGGAGTGGGCAAGACCACCATCGCGCGGATCATTGCCAAATGCCTGAACTGTGAAACAGGCATTACTTCCACGCCCTGCGGCACCTGCTCGGTATGCCGCGAGATCGACGAAGGGCGTTTCGTCGACCTGATCGAGATCGACGCCGCGAGCCGGACCAAGGTCGAGGACACACGCGAGCTGCTGGACAACGTGCAATACGCCCCGAGCCGCGGGCGCTTCAAGGTCTACCTGATCGACGAAGTGCACATGCTGTCCAGTCACTCGTTCAACGCCTTGTTGAAGACCCTGGAAGAGCCGCCGCCCTACGTCAAATTCATTCTGGCGACCACCGACCCGCAGAAACTTCCGGCAACGATTCTTTCGCGCTGCCTGCAGTTCTCCCTGAAGAACATGACCCCGGAGCGAGTGGTCGAGCACCTGACTCACGTGCTGGGCGTCGAGAACGTGCCGTTCGAAGACGACGCGCTGTGGCTGTTGGGCCGCGCCGCCGACGGTTCGATGCGCGATGCCATGAGCCTCACCGACCAGGCCATCGCCTTCGGTGAAGGCAAGGTCATGGCCGCCGATGTGCGGGCGATGCTCGGCACCCTCGATCACGGTCAGGTCTACGACGTCCTGCATGCGCTGATCGACGGCGATGCCAAGGCCTTGCTGGAGGCCGTGCGCCACCTGGCCGAACAGGGTCCGGACTGGAACGGTGTGCTGTCGGAGATTCTCAATGTCCTGCACCGTGTGGCCATTGCCCAGGCCTTGCCGGACGGTGTCGACAACGGGCATGGCGACCGCGACCGGGTGCTGGCTTTGGCCCAGGCGTTGCCGGCCGAAGATGTGCAGTTCTATTACCAGATGGGCCTGATCGGCCGGCGCGACTTGCCGCTGGCGCCGGACCCGCGCGGTGGTTTCGAGATGGTCCTGCTGCGGATGCTGGCCTTCCGGCCAGCGGACTCGGCAGACGCGCCGAGACAGCCGCTAAAGCCAGTGGGGATCAGCCAGGCCACAGTTGATTCCGCCCAATCCGTGGCTGGCGCAGCCGTTGCTGCGCCGGTAGTTGCCGCCGCCGCGCCGGTTGCGGCGCCGGTGGTCGAGGCCACTCCCGTGGCCGTACCTGCCGCAGCCCCGGTTGCAACGCCCGCACCTGTTTCTGCGGCGCCGGTGGCGCCTGCACCGCAACCTGTGGTCGAGACGCCGCCAGAGGTAGCGCCTATCGTCGCCGAAGAGGTGGTCGACCTGCCGTGGAACGACCCGGTCGAACCGGTCGTCGTGCAGCAACCGGCCGTCGAGCCCGTGCTGGAGACCGCTGCAGAGCAGCCTGAGCTGACTCCGATGCCGACCCCGACCCCGGACAGCGTGGTGCCGGATGCGCCGGAATGGGTCAGCGCCCCGGTGCCGGAGCCCAGCATTGCCGAGGTCGATGCCGCGACACCGGGTATCGATCTGGACGACGAGCCGCCGCTGGACGAAGACTACATCGAGCCGGACATGGATTCGGCCTACAGCTACCTGGACGAACTGGCCAGCGAGCACGCCGCCGATCCCGAGCCGGAACCCGAGCCGTTGCCAGCCGCCCAGCCGGCCACCGGCCTGGCGCTGGAGTGGCTGGAGCTGTTCCCGAAGCTGCCGATTTCCGGGATGACGGCGAGCATTGCCGCCAACTGCACCTTGATCGCCGCCGAGGGCGACAACTGGTTGCTGCACCTGGACCCGGCCCACAGCGCCCTGTTCAACGCCACCCAGCAGCGGCGCCTGAACGACGCCCTGAACCAGTACCACCAGCGCACGCTGACGGTGAGCATCGAGCTGATCAAGCCCGAGCAGGAGACCCCGGCCCAGGCCGCGTCACGCCGCCGTGCCAATCGCCAGCGCGAGGCCGAGGAGTCGATCCACGGCGATCCGTTCATCCAGCAGATGGTGCGGGAGTTCGGCGCGGTGGTCCGTCACGATACTATTGAACCTGTCGAGGCCCTGGTCAGCCAGGGTTAATAACTGAAGGGCGCCGGGCCTTGAGGCCGGGCGCTGTTTTTATCCAAGTACTTTGAGGTGATTCCCATGATGAAAGGTGGCATGGCCGGCCTGATGAAGCAGGCGCAGCAGATGCAGGAAAAGATGGCCAAGATGCAGGAAGAGCTGGCCAACGCCGAAGTCACCGGCAAGGCAGGTGGCGATATGGTCACCGTGGTCATGACCGGTCGTCACGACATCAAGCGCGTGAGCATCGACCCAAGCCTGCTGGAAGGCGTCAGCGAAGATGACCGCGAAGTGCTGGAAGATCTGTTCGCCGCCGCCGTCAACGACGCCGTGCGCAAGATCGAAGCCAACAGCCAGGACAAGATGTCCGGCGTGACCGCTGGCATGCAACTGCCACCGGGTATGAAGCTGCCGTTCTGATTCGCACCCGCGCATCGGTCGGACTTGAAAATGCCAGGCATCGCGCCTGGCATTTTTGTTTGTGGCCCCTGTAGCCGCTGCCGCAGGCTGCGATCGAGCGCGCAGCGGTCGTCATTCAGGCGATGGGGTCTGGCTGGATGATTGCGGTTGCCGTGCAATCGATCGCAGCCTGCGACAGCGGCTACGGGGTGAGAAATATCGAACGCCGATCGCAGTACGATGGTCTGCACTCTGTATGGCCCGATTCAATTCTCGATAAGGAGTTGCTCTGATGTCGCAAGCATTGACCCTCAACCAGCGCATTGTTCTGGCCTCCCGGCCCCAGGGCGCGCCCGTGCCGGAAAACTTCCGTCTGGAGCGGGTGGCGCTGCCGGACCTGGCGGATGGCCAGGTGTTGCTCAAAACCCTTTACCTGTCGCTGGACCCTTATATGCGCGGGCGCATGAGTGATGCGCCGTCCTACGCCGCCCCGGTGCAAATCAACGAAGTGATGACCGGCGGCGCAGTCAGCCGGGTCGAGCGCTCGCTGAATCCGAAATTCCAGGAGGGCGACCTGGTGGTGGGCGCTACCGGATGGCAGAGCCACAGCATTTGCGACGGGCGTAACCTGATACCGGTGCCGGCGGGTTTGCCCAACCCTTCGATGGCCCTGGGCGTGCTGGGTATGCCGGGCATGACCGCCTACATGGGCCTGATGGACATCGGCCAGCCCAAGGCCGGGGAAACCCTGGTGGTGGCCGCGGCGTCGGGCGCCGTGGGCTCGGTGGTGGGGCAAGTGGCCAAGATCAAGGGGCTGCGGGTGATCGGTGTGGCGGGCGGTGCCGACAAGTGCCGCTATGTGGTCGAGGAGCTGGGGTTCGATGCCTGTATCGACCACCACAGCCCGGACTTTGCCGACGAACTGGCGCAGGCCTGCTCCGAGGGCGTGGACATCTACTTTGAAAACGTCGGTGGCAAGGTATTCGATGCGGTGCTGCCGTTGCTCAACCCCAAGGCACGGATTCCGCTGTGCGGGCTGATCGCCCAGTACAACGCTCAGGAGTTGCCGCCAGGACCTGATCGCCTGCCACTGTTGCAGCGTCAGCTGTTGACCAAGCGCGTGCGCATCCAGGGGTTTATCGTGTTCGACGACTACGGCGATCGACAGCCGGAGTTTGTCAGCGCCATGGCGCCGTGGGTGCTGCAGGGCAAGGTCAAGTTCAAGGAGGATGTGGTAGACGGCCTGGAGCACGCGCCGCAAGCCTTCATCGGGCTGCTGGAAGGGCGCAACTTCGGCAAGCTGGTGGTGCGGGTCGCCCCGGACTGAGCATTTGACGCTAATCGGAGGCGCGGGTATAAACCGCGTCTCGTCGTTTTGTCGGACCTTTACCCATGAGCTTCAGCCCCCTGATTCGCCAACTGATCGATGCCCTGCGCACTTTGCCGGGTGTGGGTCAGAAAACCGCCCAGCGCATGGCCTTGCAGCTGCTGGAGCGCGACCGCAGCGGTGGTACGCGATTGGCCCAGGCGCTGAGCCAGGCCATGGAGGGCGTCGGCCACTGCCGCCTGTGCCGCACCCTGACCGAGGACGACCTGTGCCCGCAATGCGCCGATCCACGGCGCGACGACACGCTGTTGTGCGTGGTCGAAGGGCCGATGGATGTCTACGCGGTGGAGCAGACCGGTTATCGCGGTCGCTATTTCGTGCTCAAAGGCCACCTGTCGCCTCTCGACGGCCTGGGCCCGGAAGCCATCGGCATTCCCCAGCTGCTGGCGCGGATCGAAGAGCAAGGCAGTTTCACCGAGGTGATCCTGGCCACCAACCCGACGGTGGAAGGCGAGGCGACTGCCCATTATATTGCCCAGCTATTGACCAACAAAGGCCTGATCACCTCGCGTATCGCCCATGGCGTGCCCCTGGGTGGCGAGCTGGAACTGGTGGACGGCGGCACCCTGGCGCACTCGTTTGCCGGGCGCAAGCCGATCGCGCTGTAAGTGTTTCGGCTGTGAGCAAAAAACTACTGTAGGAGCGAGCTTGCTCGCGATGGCCGCCCGACCTGGCGCGCCGCGTCGCCTGCATCGCCAGCAAGCTGGCTCCTGCAGGGCGTTTCGTGCGGTCCTTCTTGAAAACCAAGCAAGCGCTAGGTAAGTTTCCTCAACCTTCAGAGGAGCTTGCCGATGTCTGCCTGCCAGGAATACTTCGACCCTAGCCATCAGTTGGTCCGCGACAGCGTTCGACGTTTCGTCGAGCGGGAAATCCTCCCGGACATCGATCAGTGGGAGGAGGCGCAAGGCTTCCCCCGCGAGCTGTACCTCAAGGCTGGCGCAGCCGGCATCCTCGGTATCGGCTATCCCGAGGCCCTGGGGGGCAGTCACGAGGGCGACCTGTTCGCCAAGATCGCCGCCAGCGAGGAGCTGATGCGCTGTGGCTCCGGCGGCCTGGTGGCGGGCCTGGGTTCGCTGGACATCGGTTTGCCGCCGATCGTCAAATGGGCGCGCCCCGAGGTCCGCGAGCGGGTGGTGCCGCAGGTACTGGCGGGGGAGAAGATCAGCGCCCTGGCGGTCACCGAGCCCGGCGGCGGTTCGGACGTGGCCAATCTGCAGACCCGGGCGCTGCGTGACGGCGACTTCTACCGCGTCAGCGGCAGCAAGACCTTTATCACCAGTGGCGTGCGCGCCGATTTCTACACCGTGGCGGTGCGTACCGGCGAGCCCGGTTTCGGCGGCATCAGCCTGCTGCTGATCGACAAGGGCACACCGGGATTCACCGTCGGCCGGCAACTGAAGAAGATGGGCTGGTGGGCGTCGGATACCGCCGAGCTGTTTTTCGATGATTGCCGAGTGCCGGCCAGTCATTTGATCGGGGTCGAGAACATGGGCTTCGCCTGCATCATGGGCAACTTCCAGAGCGAGCGCCTGGCGCTGGCGCTAATGGCCAACATGACCGCTCAGCTGGCGCTGGAAGAGAGCCTGAAGTGGGCCCGGGAGCGCGAGGCCTTCGGCAAGCCCATCGGCAAGTTCCAGGTGATCAAGCATCGCCTGGCGGAGATGGCGACCGCGCTGGAGGTGTCCCGCGAGTTCACTTATCGCCAGGCGGCTAAGATGGCGGCGGGCCAGAGCGTGATCAAGGAGATTTCCATGGCCAAGAACTTCGCCACTGATACCGCCGACCGCATCACCCACGATGCCGTGCAGATTCTCGGCGGGCTGGGTTACATGCGCGAAAGCCTGGTGGAGCGGCTGTATCGCGACAACCGCATCCTGTCCATCGGCGGCGGCACCCGGGAAGTGATGAACGAAATCATCAGCAAGCAGATGGGGTTGTAGGCCAGCTGAAGGCGTGGGGCGCCATCTTTGTAGGAGCGAAGCTTGCTCGCGATAGCGCCGGCCCTGACAACCCAAGTGGCGGCGATTTAACGCTCGCTCAACGAGAACTGCGTCAGGCAGAAGGTTGGAATGTCCATGTCTCGCAGGCGTTGCGAGCCGCCCAGCTCAGGCAGGTCGATGATGGCGGCGGCCTCGTAGACTTTTGCCCCCATGCGGCGCACCAGGTTGGCCGCGGCGATCAGGGTACCGCCGGTGGCGATCAGGTCATCGAACATCAGCACCGAATCGCCTTCGCACAGGCTGTCGGCATGCACTTCCAGGAAGGCTTCGCCGTATTCGGTCTGGTAACCCTCGGCAAGCACATCGGCCGGCAGCTTGCCTTGCTTGCGGAACAGGATCAGCGGTTTGTTCAGCTGGTAGGCGATGATCGAGCCGATCAGGAAACCACGGGCATCCATGGCACCGACGTGAGTGAAGTCTTCTTCGACATAACGCTGGGCAAAGGTGTCGGCGACCAGGCGCAAGGCCTTGGGCGACTGGAACAGGGGAGTGATGTCACGGAAGATCACGCCCGGCTTGGGGAAGTCGATGACTGGGCGGATCAGGGATTTGATGTCGAAGGAGTCGAAGGCCATCGTGGCGGTGTCCTGGCGGGCATGAAGTGGAGCGCGCCAGTATAGCCCCGCCCGAGCCACTTGGCTCGGGCGGGGCTCTGCCTCAGCCTTCCAGGGAACCGCCGGCGAGGGCGCACAGCTGGATCGGGTCGAGAATGTGCACCTCTTTGCCTTCGGCGGCGAGCAGCGCGTTCTGCTGGAAGCGGGTGAACACCCGGGACACGGTTTCCACCGCCAGGCCCAGATAGTTGCCGATCTCGTTGCGCGACATGCTCAAGCGGAACTGGTTGGCCGAGAAGCCGCGGGCGCGAAAGCGTGCCGACAGGTTGACCAGGAAGGTGGCGATGCGCTCGTCGGCGGTCTTTTTCGACAGCAACAGCATCATCTGCTGGTCGTCGCGGATCTCGCGGCTCATCACCCGCATCAGCTGGCGGCGCAGTTGGGGCAACTGCAGGGCCAGTTCGTCGAGGCGTTCGAAGGGGATTTCACAGACCGACGTGGTTTCCAGGGCCTGGGCGGAAACCGGGTGGATCTCGGTGTCCATGCCGGACAGGCCGACCAGTTCGCTGGGCAGGTGGAAGCCGGTGATCTGTTCTTCGCCGCCGTCGCTGAGGCTGAAGGTCTTCAGGGCACCGGAGCGCACTGCATAGACGGAGTCGAAGGCGTCGCCCTGGCGAAACAGGAACTCGCCTTTTTTCAGGGGGCGGCCGCGTTTAACGATTTCGTCCAGCGCATCCATGTCTTCCAGATTCAGAGAAAGTGGCAGGCAGAGGGGGGCCAGGCTGCAATCCTTGCAATGGGCCTGGTTATGAGCGCGCAGTTTTACTGGCTCGGACATTCAATAGAATCCTTGTGGGAAAACACACATAAGCCGTAAGGGTAACTCACGGGAGGAGGTTCCGGCCAGTCCGTGCCGTATTGGCGCTTAGTCGTAAAGCTGTCCGTTTGTAGCTTCCAGGCCACTGCGGAAAAATGCGCTCGTGCAGTCCATTCAGGGTATTTCCAGCGCTGACCGTCACTTGCAGCCGCCGATTATCCCAGCGTCAAGTATCAGGCTTGTTTGCGCCTTGTCTGTCCCGACAGTTTTTGCCCGTCACCTGCGACAAGTTGCCGCGCCGAACGGTCAGGTCGCGGCTCATGACGCCTTAGATGACCCGGGAAAAACGCTGTCGATTCTGTTGCTCCAGATACGTGTCGAACACCATGCACACCGAACGCACCAGCAGGCGCCCGGCTGGCAGCACTTCAATGCCTTCGTTGCTCAGCTTGATCAGGCCGTCTTCGGCCATGGTTTGCAGTTGCGGCCAGAGGTCGCCGAAGTAACCGCGAAAATCGATGTTGAACTGCTGCTCGATGGCCTCGAAGTCGAGGCTGAAATTACAAATCAACTGCTGGATCACCGCGCGCCTGACGCGGTCGTCCTGATTGCACACCAGGCCGCGGCTGGTGGCCAGTTGCGCGCCGCCCAACAGATTCTGGTACTGGGTCAGGTCGCTGCTGTTCTGGCAGTACAGGTCGCCGATCTGGCTGATGGCCGAGACGCCCAGGCCGATCAGGTCGCAGTGGCCATGGGTGGTGTAGCCCTGGAAATTGCGTTGCAGGGTCGACTCTTCCTGGGCGATCGCCAGTTCGTCGTCGGGCAGGGCGAAGTGGTCCATGCCGATGTAGCGGTAGCCCGCAGCCGTCAGCTGTTCGATGGTGCGCTGCAGCATCTGCAGTTTTTCCGCCGGTTCCGGCAGCTCGTGGCTGTTGATCCGCCGTTGCGGCATGAAGCGCTCCGGCAGATGCGCGTAGTTGAACACCGAGAGCCGGTCCGGTTGCAGGTTGATGACTTCCTCGACGGTGCGGGCGAAGTTGTCCGGCGTCTGTTTTGGCAGGCCGTAGATCAGGTCGATGTTGATCGAGCGAAACTGCAGGGTGCGCGCCGCTTCGATCACCGCCCGGGTTTCTTCCAGGCTCTGCAGGCGATTGACCGCGCGCTGTACCGCCGGGTCGAGGTCCTGCAGGCCGATGCTGACGCGGTTGAAGCCCAGCTCGCGCAGCAGGCCCATGGTCGACCAGTCGGCTTCGCGGGGATCGATCTCGATGCCGTAGTCGCCCGAATCGTCGTCCAGCAGGTTGAAGTGCTGGCGCAGGTGGCTCATCAGCTGCCGCAGTTCATCGTGGCTGAGAAAGGTCGGGGTGCCGCCGCCGAAGTGCAGTTGCTCGACCTTCTGCCCGGGGTCGAGATGGCAGGCGATCAGCTGGATTTCCTGTTCCAGGCGCTGCAGGTAGGGCAGGGCGCGCCCGCGGTCCTTGGTGATGACCTTGTTGCAGGCGCAGTAGTAGCAGATGTTCGCGCAGAACGGCACGTGCACGTACAGCGACAGCGGCCGTAGCGCCTTGCGGCTCTCGCGCAGGGCGTGGAGCAGGTCGAAGGTGCCCACCTGGCTGTGGAATTGCACAGCGGTGGGGTAGGAGGTGTAGCGCGGTCCCGCCAGGTCGTAACGGCGGATCAGATCGGTGTCCCAACGAATGGCGTCGAGCATGCGGGAATTCCCCCGGTAGGCTGGCAGTGTTCGCGAGTCTAGGGGGTTGGCGCCCGGACCATCTTGATTTGCATCAAGGCTGGCGGGGGCGCGGAACCTGTCATACGAGTCTTGCGTCGTCGCTGCCGAAGGGCGGAGGCAGCGGGAAGGGTTGCCTCAGTGCCCCATCAACCAATGCTGATGTGGACCGGGCAAGGTCCAGATGCCGAACAGGATCACCAGCAGGCCGCCGGCCATGCGCACGCTGCGCCGACGCAGCAGCGCGGTGACCCGTTCCGCTGCGAGCCCGGTCGCCAGCAGCACCGGCCAGGTGCCCAGGCCGAAGGCCAGCATCAGCAAGGCGCTGTCGAGGGCATTGCCCTGGCTGGCGGACCACAGCAGTGTGCTGTAGACCAGGCCGCACGGCAGCCAGCCCCAGAGCGCGCCCAGCAGCAAGGCGCGTGGCAGGCTCGACACCGGCAGCAGGCGGTTGGCCACTGGCTGTATATGGCGCCACAGGCCGCGTCCGAGGCTTTCGATGCGGGTCAGGCCGCTCCACCAGCCGGCCAGGTACAGGCCCATGGCAATCAGCAGCAGGCCCGCCAGCACGCGCATGGCCATGGCCGCCGGGCTGCTGGCCACGGCCCAGCCTGCCAGGCCGATCAGCAGGCCCGCGGTGGCGTAACTGAGGATGCGCCCCAGGTTGTAGGCCAGCAGCAGGCGAAAACGCCGGCTGCGCTGCTCCGGGGGAATGGCCAGGGTCAGGGCGCCCATCAGGCCGCCGCACATGCCCAGGCAGTGACCGCCGCCGAGCAGGCCGAGAATCACCGCGGAAACCAGCAGCGGTGCCAGCTCAAGCATGGGGCGGCGCCTGGTCTTTGTGTGGTGGCTGCTCGGCCGTCGGTGAGCCCTTGGCCTCGTCGACCGCGGCAGTGTGCTTGGGGTCCTGGTCGTCGAACAGAATGCTGTGGGCGGGGCCGTCGAGGTCATCGTACTGACCGCTGTCGACCGCCCAGAAGAAGATGTAGATGGCGATGGCCACGATCAGCAGCGCCGCCGGGATCATCACGTAGAGAGCTGGCATGGGTAGGCTCCATGCCCGCGCGGCTCAGGCCGGTAGCGGGCGGGTTTGGGTCGTGGCCTCGGCCTGGGGCTGGCCCGGCAGGCGAGTCAGGCGCAGGGCATTGAGCACCACGGTCAACGAACTGATGGACATGCCGATGGCGGCCCATACCGGAGTGATCCAGCCGAGGGCGGCGAACGGCAGCATGAGGCCATTGTACAGCCCGGCCCACAGCAGGTTCTCGATGATTATCCGACGCGTGCGGCGGGCCAGGCCGAAGGCCTGCACCAGCGCATCCAGGCGGTTGGACAGCAGCACCGCATCGGCGCTGGTCTTGGCCAGGTCGGTGGCCGAGCCCATGGCCACGCTGATATCGGCGGCGGCCAGCACCGGCACATCGTTGACCCCGTCGCCGAGCATCAGCACTTTGCGGCCCTGGCGATGCAGTTGTTGCAGCACCTGCAGCTTGTCGTCGGGACGCAGGCCGCCGCGGGCTTCGTCGATGCCCAGTTCGGTGGCGACGCTGGCGACCATCGGCGAGCTGTCGCCCGAGAGCAGCAGGGTGTTCCAGCCGCGCGCCTTGCAGGCGGCCAGCAGCGCCGGAGCATCGCTGCGCAGGCGATCGTCGAGGACCAGCCAGGCCAGCGGCCCTTGGCTATCGCCCAGCAGCAGCCATTGGCCGGCTTCGTCCGGCATCGCCGGGACCGCACAGGCGCTGAGCTCGCAGACGAAGGCGGGCTGGCCGATGCGCAGACGCTGTTCGCCCACCAGCCCTTCCAGGCCCAGCCCGGGCATGCTCAGCACTTCTTCCGCGGCCAGCGGCGCACGGCCGAAGGCTCGGGCAATCGGGTGTTCGGAGCGGTTTTCCAGGGCGGCGGCCAGGCCCAGGCACTGCTGGCTGTCGAGGTCGCCCACAGGAAGAATCGAGCGCAAGGCCAGGCGCCCCTCGGTGAGGGTGCCGGTCTTGTCGAAAATCACCGTGTCGATCTGGTTCAGGCCTTCGAGTACATGGCCGCGGGTCAGCAGCAGGCCGAGTTTGTGCAGGGTGCCGGTGGCAGCGGTGAGCGCGGTCGGGGTGGCCAGGGACAGCGCACAGGGGCAGGTGGCGACCAGCATGGCCAGGACGATCCAGAAGGCCCGGGAGGCGTCCAGCTGCCACCAGAGCAGGCCGATGGCGGCCGCGGCGATCAGGGAGAACAGCAGGAACCATTGGGCGGCGCGGTCGGCGATCTCCGCCAGGCGCGGTTTTTCCGCCTGGGCCCGGTCCAGCAGGCGGACGATGGCCGACAGGCGCGTGTCCTGACCCAGGGCCAGGACCTCCACGGTCAGCGCGCCCTCGACGTTGAGGGTGCCGGCGGTAACCGCATCGCCGATGTTGCGCGGTTGCGGCAGGTATTCACCGGTGAGCAGGGATTCGTCGATGCTCGACTGGCCATCGAGGATCTTGCCGTCGGCCGGCAGGATGGCGCCGGGATGCACCAGCACCTGGTCGCCCAGGCGCAGTTCGCTGAGCAGGATGCGTTCGCTCTGGCCATCGGCGCCCAGGCGCAGGCACGAGGCCGGCAGCAGGTTCACCAGTTGCGCGGTAGCGGCGGCGGTGCGTTCGCGGGCACGGCGTTCCAGGTAGCGTCCGGCCAGCAGGAACAGGGCGAACATGCCCACGGCATCGAAGTACAGCTCGCCGACGCCAGTGATCGAGGTCCAGATCCCGGCGATGTAGGCGGCGCCAATCGCCAGCGACACGGAAACGTCCATGGTCAGGTGGCGGGTGCGCAGGTCGCGCAGGGCGCCCTTGAAAAACGGCGCGCAGCTGTAGAACACGATCGGCGTCGTGAGAAACAACGCGACCCAGCGCAGGATGGTGTGCAGCTCGGGGCTCAGGTCGATATTGAATTCCGGCCAGGTGGCCATGGTCGCCATCATCGCCTGGAACCACAGCAGTCCGGCCACGCCCAGTTGGCGCAGGGCCAGGCGGTTTTCACTGGCCAGTTGCTCGGAAGCACGGTCGGCCTGATAGGGGTGTGCGGCGTAGCCGATCAGGCGCAGCTCGCTGAGCACCTGGCTCAGTGGCAACTGGCTGTCGGCCCAGCGCACATGCAGGCGATGGTTGGACAGGTTCAGCCGCGCCTCGGCCACCGCCGGCAGGCTGCGCAGGTGTTTCTCGATCAGCCAGCCACAGGCGGCGCAGCTGATGCCTTCCATCAGCAGGGTGGTTTCGGCCAGTTCGCCCTCATGCCGGACGAAGGGTTGCTGCACGTCCGCCCGGTCGTACAGCGCCAGTTCGTCCACCAGTTGCACCGGCAGCGCCTCCGGGTTGGCCGAGGCTTCGCTGCGATGGCTGTAGTAGCTCTCCAGGCCGCCGGCGACTATGGCTTCGGCCACTGCCTGACAGCCCGGGCAGCAGAACTCGCGGGAGGCGCCGAGCACGACGGCGGTGAAGCGGCTGCCGGCGGGAACGGGCAGGGCGCAGTGGTAGCAGGGCAGTGGCGTGGTCATCGCGGGTCTTTGTTCCAGGGGCGGACCTCATCGCCGGCAGGCCGCTGCCTGGGAAGCAGCAGCCTGCCGGCGATGTTCGGAGGGCGCTTACTTGTCCAGGTGTTCCGCGCCTTGCAGCGGTTCGTCACCCAGCAGCAGGTCCTTGTCGTGGCTGACCTGTTCCTCTTCAAACATGCGCCAGGTCTTGTCGCCCTCGACACCCAGCAGTTCGACAAACCGGCGGCCATCGACCTTGTCGCTCAACTGGCCAATGTAGCGGCCTTGTTCGGTTTCGCTGCGGGCGAGGGTGATCTTGCGGTCTTTTTCCGGCTGGGTCGGCGAGATCAGGTTCAGCTCCAGGGTGGCGGGCGCGCTGTTGCCGCTCAGGCGCAGGTCGACTTCGCCGGTGAGGTCATCCAGGTGCACGCTGGCGCGCAGTTGCAGGGTCTGGGCCAGCAGCTCGCGGTCCAGGGAGCGGTTGATGCCTTTGCCGGCTTCGTAGTAGTTGTCGTTGACCAGGTTGTCCGGGTTGTTCACCGCGATGGTCACCATGGACAGGGTCAAGGTCACCGAGCAGGCCAGGATACCGATGATGATCCAGGGCCAGAGGTGCTTGTACCAGGGGCTTGTGGCGGTCGCTGCGGGCATGATGACTTCTCTTAACGAATTTGTGGGCCAATGAACCGGCTCTTGGCTTCAACGTGGACGCTTTCGTCGTCGGCGTCCTTGAGGATGAACTTCACCTCGTTGGTGCTCGACGGCAGTTGTTCCGGCGAACTCGACAGCTCGACCGGCATGCTGACGATATCGCCGGCCGCCACCTTGATCTCGCGCCGGCCTTGCAGCTTGAGGTCCGGCAGGCCGGCGGCGTCCAGTACGTAGGTATGGTCGCGCTGGTCCTTGTTCATGATCTTCAGGCTGTAGACGTTTTCGATCCGGCCTTCGGCGTTCTCGCGATAGAGCACGCGGTCCTTGCTGACATCGAAGCCCACCAGCGAGCGCATGAAGAAGGCCGTGACCAGCAGGCTGATCATCGCCAGCAGCACCAGCGCATAACCGATCAGGCGTGGACGCAGTTTATGGGTTTTCTGCCCGGACAGGTTGTGTTCGGTGGTGTAGCTGATCAGGCCGCGCGGGTAGTCCATCTTGTCCATGATGTTGTCGCAGGCATCGATACAGGCAGCGCAGCCGATGCATTCGATCTGCAGGCCGTCACGGATGTCGATGCCGGTCGGGCAGACCTGCACGCACATGGTGCAGTCGATGCAATCGCCCAGGCCCATGGCCTTGTAGTCGGCGCCTTTCTTGCGCGGGCCGCGACCTTCGCCACGACGCGGGTCGTAGGAGACGATCAGGGTGTCCTTGTCGAACATCACGCTCTGGAAGCGGGCGTACGGGCACATGTAGATGCACACCTGTTCGCGCAGCCAGCCGGCGTTGCCATAGGTGGCGAGGGTGAAGAAACCGACCCAGAAATACGACCAGCCATCGGCCTGGCCGGTGAAGAAGTCGATGACCAGCTCGCGGATCGGCGAGAAGTAACCGACGAAGGTCATGCCGGTGACGAAGCCGATCAGCAGCCAGAGGCTGTGCTTGCTGAACTTGCGCAGCAATTTGTTGGCGCTCATCGGCGCCTTGTCGAGCTTGATGCGCTGGTTGCGGTCGCCTTCGGTGACCTTCTCGCACCACATGAAGATCCAGGTCCAGACGCTTTGCGGGCAGGTATAGCCGCACCAGACGCGCCCGGCATACACAGTGATGAAGAACAGGCCGAAGGCGGCGATGATCAAAAGCCCCGACAGCAGGATGAAATCCTGGGGCCAGAAGGTGGCGCCGAAGATGAAGAACTTGCGTTCCGGCAGGTTCCACCAGACGGCCTGGTGGCCGCCCCAGTTGAGCCACACCGTACCGAAATACAGCAGGAACAGGGCCGCACCGCCAACCATCCGCAAGTTGCGGAAGAGGCCGGTGAAAGCGCGTGTGTAGATTTTTTCCCGAGAGGCGTAGAGGTCTACGCTGTTGTTCGAATTCTTGGCAGGAGGGGTGACGTCATGTACCGGAATCTGGTTGCTCATCATTGCATCCCACGGCAGTGGAGAAATGCCCCGGTCAGTACGTGCCGACCGCGATCAAGTAGGGGTGTTGCAGTGGCGCAATGATACGCCTGTCGCTCTAGCTCAAGGGTGCGACCTTTGGTCGCGTTGGGGGAAATCAAATGATGGTGTAATGACTTGAATCAATTGACTTGTGAATTATGGACGCTTTTCGCCGCGACCGCGTTCAATCGTTCCACGGGTTGAGCAGTTGCACACCGCTGGACTGGAAGTCGGCGATGTTGCGGGTAACGACTGTCAGCCCATGTTCCAGGGCGGTCGCCGCAATCAGGGCATCGCATTCATTACTGCGATCAGGAACGTGCAATCGGGCGCAGCGCATCGCGACAGCAGGGTCAATGGCCAGTATTCGTCCGTTGAAAGCGGGCATCACGTGCAGTTCCAGCCAGGCACGCAGCAGCGCCCCTTGGGTGCGATCGCGGCGTTCCAACCGCAGGATGCCGGTTTCCAGTTCCAATAACGTAATGACTGACAAAAACAGGCTGGTTGGCGCCACGGTCTGAGCCCAGGCCACTACCTTGCGATCAGCGTTGGGCTTACGTAATTCGGACACGACGTTGGTATCGAGCAAAAACATCAGGACAGATCGATCTCGCGAGGAATGATGGTTGCGCGCTCTGTTTCGAAATCGATTTCAGGCGCTTCAGGCATGACCAGCATGTCGACGATGCTGGTGTTCAGGCCGCTCAGTTTTTCGTAGTCCTCAATGCTTAGCAGCACATGGGCGGGCCTGCCACGGTCGGTGATGATGACCGGGCCGTTTCTCGAGGCTTTTTTGGCACCACTTGTGTCCTGATTGAATTCGCGACTGGAGATGGTGGTGGTAGGCATCGTCATACTCTCGACAAAAATTTCATGTAGCAACGTTACTACTCTTGGCGGGGAGGCGGCAATCTCAAGCGGGGGCAGAGCGACGGACGTGAGGGGAGAGGAAAATAAAAAGGCCCCGCCAATGGACATTGGCGGGGCCTTTTCTGTTACCCGAAGGTGTCTGCCTTACTCGGCGTCCGCCGGCTTGTCACTGTGGGACAGGCTGTAGACGTAAGCGGCCAGCAGGTGGACCTTGTCGTTGCCTTGCAGCTGTTCCTGGGCAGGCATCTGGCCCTGGCGGCCGTAACGGATGGTCTGCTGCAGTTGGGCGAAGCTCGAGCCGTAGATGAACGCACCCGGGTGGGTCAGGTCAGGCGCGCCCATGGCTGGGGTGCCTTTACCGGCCGGACCGTGGCACGCCACGCAGTTGGCGGCGAAGATCTTCTGGCCGTTGGCCGGGTCGGCCTTGGCGCTTTCCGGCAGCTTGCGGCCATCGAGGTTGGTCAGCACGTAGGCGGCCACATCGCTGACGCCTTGTTCGCCGATGACTTCGGCCCAGGCCGGCATCACCGCGTGACGGCCGCCCATGATGGTGGTCTTGATGGTCTCCGGTTCGCCGCCCCAGCGCCAGTCGGCGTCGGTCAGGTTCGGGAAGCCATAGGCGCCCTTGGCGTCGGAACCGTGGCAGACCGAGCAGTTGGAGGCGAACAGGCGGCCACCCATCTTCAGGGCTTGCGGGTCCTTGGCGACTTCTTCGATCGGCATGGAGGCGAACTTGGCGAAGATCGGACCGAACTTGGCGTCCGACTTGGCCATTTCCTTTTCCCACTCGTGCACGCCGGTCCAGCCGGTCTGGCCGTTGGCGAAGGGGGTCTGCTTTTCGGTGTCCAGGTAGTTGTAGCCTGGCAGCAGGCCTTTCCAGTTACCCAGGCCCGGGTAGAGCACCAGGTAACCCAGGGCGAAGACGATGGTGCCGACGAACAACATGAACCACCATTTCGGCAGCGGGTTGTCATACTCCTCGATCCCGTCGAAGGAGTGGCCGACCGTCTCGTCGGTCTGCTCGGCGCGCTGGCCCTTGCGGGTCGACAGCAGCAGCCAGGTCAGGGCGAAAATGGTACCCAGACTGAGGACTGTGACGTACAGACTCCAGAACGTAGTCATTCTTTGTTACTCCTAGAAGCTTGCTCGACGTGCTTGATGGCTTCGGGATCATCCGCGAACGGCAGCAAGGTCGCGTCTTCGAACTCGGACTTGCGCTTGGGGCTGAATACCCACAGCGCCAGGCCGATGAAGGCCACCATCACCACTACGGTGCCCAGGCCACGAATCATCCCGATATCCATCTAAATCACCGTTTGCTTTTGATGATGGTGCCAAGGCCTTGCAGATAGGCCACCAGCGCGTCCATTTCGGTTTTGCCCTTCACGGCATCCTTGGCACCGGCGATGTCTTCGTCGGTGTAAGGGACGCCGAGCGTGCGCAAGACTTCCATTTTTTTCGCGGTGTCTTTGCCGTCGAGCTTGTTTTCTACGAGGAACGGGTAAGCCGGCATTTTCGACTCGGGTACAACGTTGCGCGGGTTGTACAAGTGCGCACGCTGCCAGTCATCGGAGTAACGACCACCGACGCGGGCCAGGTCCGGACCGGTACGCTTGGAACCCCACAGGAACGGGTGGTCCCAGACGCTTTCGCCGGCGACCGAGTAGTGGCCGTAGCGTTCGGTTTCGGCACGGAACGGACGGATCATCTGCGAGTGGCAGCCGACACAGCCGTTGGCGATATAGACGTCGCGGCCTTCCAGTTCCAGGGCGGTGCGCGGCTTCATGCCTTCCACCGGCTTGTTGGTGACGTCCTGGAAGAACAGCGGGACGATCTGGGTCAGGCCGCCGATGCTGACGGCGATGACCATGAAGAAGGCCAGCAGGCCGATATTCTTCTCTACTGCTTCATGCTTCATCAGTGAGCTCCAACTACAGAGATCTGAGCGGCGGCTTCAGCTTCAGCCGGGTTCGAGGCGCGAACGGTGCGGAACACGTTGTACGCCATGAACAGCATGCCGGCGGCAAAGAACGCACCGCCCAGGGCGCGCACGATGAAACCAGGGTGGCTGGCCTGCAGGGCTTCGACGAAGGAGTAGGTGAGGGTGCCGTCATCGTTGATTGCACGCCACATCAGGCCCTGGGTGATGCCGTTGACCCACATCGAGGCGATGTAGAGCACGGTACCGATGGTTGCCAGCCAGAAGTGGGTGTTGATCAGGCCGATGCTGTGCATCTGCTGGCGACCGAAGACTTTCGGGATCATGTGGTACAGGGCGCCGATGGAGATCATCGCTACCCAGCCCAGAGCGCCGGCGTGTACGTGGCCGATGGTCCAGTCGGTGTAGTGCGACAGCGAGTTGACGGTCTTGATCGCCATCATCGGCCCTTCGAAGGTCGACATGCCGTAGAACGCCAGGGACACCACCAGGAACCGCAGGATCGGGTCGGTGCGCAGCTTATGCCAGGCGCCCGAGAGGGTCATCATGCCGTTGATCATGCCGCCCCAGCTTGGCGCCAGCAGGATGATCGACATGGCCATGCCCAGGGACTGTGCCCAGTCCGGCAGCGCGGTGTAGTGCAGGTGGTGCGGACCGGCCCAGATGTACAGGGTGATCAGCGCCCAGAAGTGCACGATGGACAGGCGATAGGAGTAGATCGGACGCTCGGCCTGTTTCGGCACGAAGTAGTACATCATCCCCAGGAAGCCGGTGGTCAGGAAGAAGCCCACGGCGTTGTGGCCGTACCACCACTGGATCATGGCGTCGGTTGCGCCCGAGTAGGCGGAGTAGGACTTGAAGAAGCTGACCGGCAGGGAAGCGTGGTTGACGATGTGCAGCATCGCGGTGACTACGATGAAGGCACCGTAGAACCAGTTACCCACATAGATGTGCTTGGTCTTGCGCTTGACGATGGTGCCGAAGAACACCAGACCGTAGGTGACCCAGACGATGGCCAGCAGGATAGCCAGGGGCCATTCCAGTTCCGCGTATTCCTTGGTGGTGGTGTAACCCAGCGGCAAGGTAACGATCGCGCCGACGATCACGGCTTGCCAACCCCAGAAGGTGAAGGCCGCCAGGCTGTCGGAAATCAGTCGCGTTTGGCAGGTTCGCTGCACGACGTAGTAAGAAGTGGCAAACAACGCACATCCACCGAAGGCGAAAATCACCAGGTTGGTGTGCAGCGGGCGCAGGCGTCCAAAGGTCGTCCATGGCAGACCGAAGTTCAACTCCGGCCAGACCAGTTGCGAGGCGATGAAGACACCGAGCCCCATGCCAAGGATCCCCCAGACCACCGTCATGATGGCGAACTGGCGGACTACCTTATAGTTATAAGCAGTCGGACTGATTGCTGTGCTCATTCTAAGGTTCCACGGTTTGGGTGTTTTATTAGGAGTAAAAATCGGCCGCAAGTATGGAGAAAGCAGGGGGTCATTGCAACGCGCCATGACCTGGGTCAATGCTTTCAAAAGCTGATTCTGCGGCCTTTCCATGCGCGGAGTAAGGACAAAATCGGCCCAGGACAAAATGTCGCAGCGGATGAAAAAGGCGAGGGGGTACAGGTCAGTTGTAACCGGGTGTGTGGAAAGCCATTGAGCGAGCGACAGACGGTAAGTGGCACGACAGCCGGTATACACCAGCCTTTGCGGCCTGTCCTCGAACGACGGCTTCGAATGGAGCGGCTACTTCTGGTCTGTGACCGGCCATTGCCAGTCCACTGCGAAGCAGCTTAGACCTGAATCCGGAGAGTGGAAAGGCAGAGGGTAGAGAGGGTGCGACACTTGGTCGCGCAGAGGTAGGGAACTGCCGCATCGAGCGATGCGGCAGTGGGTGGAGCGGTTATTGCTCGCTTGGGGTCTCGGTCTGCGGCTGGCTGGCCGCGTTGTGGGACAGGCTGTAGACGTAGGCCGCGAGCAGCTGCACCTTGTCGTTGCCCAGCAGTTCGCTCTGCGCCGGCATATGGCCCTGGCGACCATGGCGAATGGTCTGTTGCAGCTGGGTCAGGCTGGTGCCGTAGATGAAGCCCGCCGGTTGCGTCAGGTTCGGCGCGCCCATGATTTCCGTGCCTTGGCCGTTGGCGCCGTGACAGGCGACGCAGGTGGTGCTGAACGCCTGTTTGCCGGCGACCAGGTCGGCGCTGCTGTCGGCGGGCAACGGCAGGCCGGCGAGTTCGTGACGCACATAGGCCGCGACGTTCTTCACCCCGTCCTCGCCCAGCACTTCACCCCAGGCCGGCATGGCCGCCATGCGACCGCCCATGATGGTGGCCTTGATGGTGTCGGCGTTGCCGCCCCAGCGCCAGTTGTTGTCGGCCAGGTTAGGGAAGCCGAAGGCGCCCTTGGCATCCGAGCCGTGGCACACCGAGCAGTTGGAAGCGAACAGGCGTCCGCCCATTTTCAGCGCCTGCGGATCCTTGGCCACTTCTTCCACGGGCATGGCGGCGAACTTGGCGAAGATCGGGCCGAACTTGGCGTCTGCCTTGTCCATTTCCTTTTCCCACTCGTGCACGCCGGTCCAGCCATTTTCATAGCCGGGCAGGATGCCTTTCCAGTTGCCCAGGCCCGGGTAGAGGATCAGGTAGCCGACGGAAAACACCAGGGTGCCGGCGAACAGCATGAACCACCACTGCGGCAGCGGGTTGTCGTACTCCTCGATGCCGTCGAAGCTGTGGCCCATGGTCTGGTCGACGCTGCCCTTGGTCTCGCCCTTGCGCGTGCCGATCAACAGCCAGGTCAGGCCGATCAGGCTGCCTATGGTCAGTACGCAGATGTACGTACTCCAGAAGGTGGTCATGGCCGAATGCTCCTTGTCGCGTGCTCTTCGGATTGAGCGTCATCAGATGGATTGCCGTGCACTTGCGGCGAAGGTTCGTCGGCGAAGGGCAGCAGGCGCGCCTGGGCGAACTCCGGGTTGCGCTTGGCGTTGAAGACCCAGATCGACAGGCCGATGAAGGCAATCATCACCACCAGCGTGCCGAGCCCGCGGATCATGCCGCTATCGAGTTCAAGAACCATGGCTCACCTCTTGCTCTTGATCGCAGTGCCAAGCACTTGCAGGTAGGCGACCAGGGCATCCATCTCGGTCTTGCCCTTGAGGGAGGCGACGGCACCGGCGATATCGTCGTCGTTGTACGGCACGCCGAGGGTGCGCATGGCGCGCAGCTTGGTCTCGGTGTGGCTGCTGTCGACCTGTTGGGTGACCAGCCATGGGTAGGCCGGCATCTTCGACTCGGGCACCACGTTGCGCGGGTTGTACAGGTGCGCGCGGTGCCAGTCGTCGGAGTAGCGGGCGCCGACCCGGGCCAGGTCCGGACCGGTACGCTTGGAACCCCACAGGAACGGGTGGTCCCAGACGCTTTCACCGGCGACCGAGTAGTGTCCGTAGCGTTCGGTCTCGGCGCGGAATGGGCGGATCATCTGCGAATGGCAGCCGACGCAGCCTTCGCGGATGTAGATATCGCGGCCTTCCAGTTGCAGGGCGGTGTAGGGCTTCATGCCTTCCACCGGCTTATTGGTGACGTCCTGGAAGAACAGCGGGACGATCTGGGTCAGACCGCCGATGCTTACGGCAAATACCATCAGCAGCATCAGCAGGCCGACGTTTTTCTCGATGACTTCGTGTTTCATGGCGGACTCCTCAGGCCATCTGCGCAGCGGCGGTGATTTCGGCAGGCTGGGCCGCGCGCACGGTGCGCCAGGTGTTGTAGGCCATCAGCAACATGCCGAAGAGGAAGATCGCGCCACCGACCAGCCGCACGATGAAGCCTGGGTGGCTGGCCACCAGGGTTTCGACGAAGGAGTAGGTCAGCGTCCCGTCTTCGTTGACGGCGCGCCACATCAGGCCCTGGGCGATGCCGTTGACCCACATCGAGGCGATGTAGAGCACGGTGCCGATAGTGGCGAGCCAGAAGTGCGCGTTGATCAGGCCGATGCTGTGCATCTGCTGGCGACCGAAGACTTTCGGGATCATGTGGTACAGCGCGCCGATGGAAATCATCGCCACCCAGCCCAGGGCGCCGGCGTGGACGTGGCCGATGGTCCAGTCGGTGTAGTGGGAGAGGGCGTTGACGGTCTTGATCGCCATCATCGGACCTTCGAAGGTCGACATGCCGTAGAACGCCAGGGACACCACCAGGAACCGCAGGATCGGGTCGCTGCGCAACTTATGCCAGGCACCCGACAGAGTCATCATGCCGTTGATCATGCCGCCCCAGCTTGGTGCCAGGAGGATCAGCGACATCACCATGCCCAGGGACTGCGCCCAGTCCGGCAGCGCGGTGTAGTGCAGGTGGTGCGGGCCGGCCCAGATGTACAGGGTGATCAGCGCCCAGAAGTGCACGATGGACAGGCGATAGGAATACACCGGACGCTCGGCCTGCTTGGGCACGAAGTAGTACATCATCCCCAGGAAGCCCGCAGTCAGGAAGAAGCCCACCGCGTTGTGGCCGTACCACCATTGCACCATGGCGTCGGTCGCACCGGCATACACCGAGTAGGACTTGGTCAGACTGACGGGCAGTTCCAGGTTGTTGACGATGTGCAGGATGGCCACGGTGATGATGAAACCGCCGAAGAACCAGTTGCCGACGTAGATGTGCTTGGTGTTGCGCTTCATCACCGTGCCGAAGAACACGATGGCGTACGCCACCCAGACGATGGTGATGAGGATGTCGATCGGCCATTCCAGCTCGGCGTATTCCTTGGAGCTGGTGTAGCCCAGCGGCAGGCTGATGGCCGCCAGGAGGATTACCAGCTGCCAGCCCCAGAAGCAGAACGCGGCAATTGCGGGAGCAAACAAGCGGGTCTGGCAAGTACGTTGCACTGAATAGAAAGAGCTGGCGAACAAGGCGCAGCCGCCAAAGGCGAAGATCACCGCGTTGGTGTGCAACGGGCGCAGGCGACCGAAACTGGTCCAGGGCAGGTTGAAGTTGAGTTCGGGCCAGACCAACTGGGCAGCGAGAAAAACCCCGAGCCCCATGCCGACGATGCCCCACACCACCGTCATAATGGCGAATTGGCGGACCACCTTGTAGTTGTAGGCGGTACTGATAGAAGTGTTCATGGTTCCCCATCCACGGTTCAGCTGAAGTGAAAGCGACTGCGCACGGCAAGGCGCGCTCACTTCTTCTGGAGTTATAGGCAGACTAAAAGCGAGGTAAGCATGGGCAAACGGCAAGGGGCTGTTATTGACGGGGATCAATGGGCGCAGTGCGTGCGGGAACGGGGCTGGCTCTGGGATGTCGCGCAGCCGTCGCCGGCCGGCGAACCGCTGACCCTGATCCTGGCCCATGGCGCTGGCGCGCCGATGGACAGCGCTTTCATGAACGATATGGCCGCACGCCTTGCGGCGCATGGGGTCAACGTCCTGCGCTTCGAGTTTCCCTACATGGCCCAGCGTCGCCTCGATGGTGGCAAACGGCCGCCTAACCCGACGCCGAAGCTGCTGGAGTGCTGGCGCGAGGTCTATGCCCAGGTGCGACCTCATGTCGCTGGGCAGTTGGCCATCGGCGGCAAGTCCATGGGCGGGCGCATGGCCAGTTTGCTCGCCGATGAGCTGGGCGCCGATGCGCTGGTGTGCCTGGGGTATCCGTTTTATGCCGCCGGCAAGCCGGAGAAACCGCGGGTCGCTCACTTGGCCGAATTGCGCACCACGACCCTGATCGTCCAGGGCGAGCGCGACGCCCTCGGTAACCGGGCGGCGGTCGAAGCCTATGCACTGGCGCCGGCTATCGAGCTGTTCTGGCTGGCGGCGGCCGACCATGACCTGAAACCGCTCAAGGCCTCAGGCTTCACCCATGAGCAGCACCTGGAAGCGGCGGCGCAGAAAGTTGCCGAGGTTTTGCGTCAACTGAATGGCTGAACGCTTTTTTGACTGTAGGAGCGAAGCTTGCTCGCGATTGTTTTTCAAGGCGACAACGGTGGCGACTGCCAAGCTCCATCGCGAGCAAGCTTCGCTCCTACAGATACAGAAGACGCGCGTGGTGCTGGAAAACAGGCAATAAAAACCCGGAAGGCGAACCTTCCGGGTTTTTTGTCTGGCTTCGGCTTAGCGGTTGAAGCGTTCGACCAACGAGTACTGCGTGTTGGCGGTGCGGGTCAGCTCTTCGCTGAGTTGCGCCGAATGCTGCGCCTGCTCCGAGGTCTGGTCGGCCAGTTGGGCGATGGTGCTGATGTTGCGGCTGATCTCCTCGGCCACGGCGCTTTGCTCTTCGGTGGCGGCAGCGATCTGGGTGGTCATGTCGGTGATGTTGGCCACCGCTTCGCTGATGCCCACCAGCGCCTGGTCGGCTTCCAGCACCCGGGCCACGCCTTCCTCGGCCTGACGGTGTCCGGCGTCCATGGTTTGCACCGCCGTGCTGGCGGTTTGCTGGAGCTTGGCGATCAGGGTGTGGATCTGCCCGGTGGATTCGCTGGTGCGTTGCGCCAGTTGGCGAACCTCGTCGGCCACCACCGCGAAGCCGCGGCCCATTTCCCCGGCGCGAGCTGCTTCGATGGCCGCGTTCAGCGCCAGCAGGTTGGTCTGGTCGGCGATGCCCTTGATCACATCGACCACGCCACCGATTTCGTCGCTGTCCTTGGCCAGCTGGGTCACGGTCAGGCCGGTTTCGCCCACCACCACCGACAGGCGCTGGATCGCTTCGCGGGTTTCCCCGGCGATGTCGCGTCCGCGCCCGGTGAGGCGGTTGGCTTCCTGGGTGGCATCGGCGGTGCGCTGCACGTGGCTGGCCACTTCCTGGGTGGTGGCGGCCATCTGGTTGACCGCGGTGGCCACCTGTTCGGTTTCCACGCGCTGGCGTTCCAGGCCGCTGGAGCTGTTGTGCGCCAGGGTGTCGGACTGCCGCGCCTGCTCGTTGAGGTGCTCGGCGGTATCCTGCAGGCGGGTCAGGCAGGTTTTCAGGCGGGCTTCCTGGCTGAGGATCGACATCTCCAGGCGCGCCTGGGCGCCACGGCTGTCGGTGTACATCTGGGCGATCAGCGGGTCGGAGGTGGTCTGCTCGGCCAGGCGCAGCAAACGCTTGAGGCCGCGCTGTTGCCAGCTCAGCCCGAGCAGGCCGAGCGGCACGCAAAGGCCGGCGGCGAGGGCAAAGCCCCAGGAAGAGTTGAGCCAGGCGCCAATCAGGAAGCTCAGCTGGCTGATCAGGATGAATGGCAGCCAGTCCTGAAGTATCGGCAGCCATTTGTCGCGTTTCGGAATGGCCGACTTGCCCTGGTTGATGCGTTGGTAAAGCGCTTCGGCGCGGCGGATCTGCTCGGCGGTGGGTTTGACCCGCACCGACTCGTAGCCGACCACTTGCTGGCCTTCGAAGACCGGTGTCACGTAGGCGTTGACCCAGTAGTGGTCACCGGTCTTGCAGCGATTCTTGACAATGCCCATCCATGGCAAGCCTTGTTTCAGGGTGGCCCACATGTGCGCGAACACCGCGGCCGGGACGTCGGGGTGACGGACCAGGTTGTGCGGTGCGCGGACCAGTTCCTCACGAGAAAACCCGCTGATTTCAACGAAGGCATCGTTGCAGTAGGTGATCACGCCTTTGGCATCGGTGGTGGAGATCAACCGTTGCTGAGTCGGAAAGGTACGTTCGCGCTGAGTGACGGGCTGGTTGTTACGCATGGTTTTTCTATCCGCAAGGCTTTGATAGGTTGTCGGCGGCCTTCGCCAATTATTGAGGTTTTTTTCAGTAATTTGAGAAGTGCCTCATTGACAGATGCCTTATTTTGCAAAGGGGGGGTGAGGGGAAGCGGCGAAGCCGAGGCCCGTCCAGGGAGCCCCGGCTTGGCCAGGGTCAACCCGCGAGCATCGGGTAGGTGAACAGCCCGAAGTGCAGCAGGTTCAAGCCGAAATGGGTGGCCACCGCGGCGCCCAGGCCGCCAAAGCGGTAGGCCAGGCCGTAGCCGACCCCGGCGATGCTCGCCAGCAGCCACCATTGCCAGCCGGCGCCCACATGCACCAGGCCGAACAGCAGGGCCGCGCACATCAGTGCCAGGTTTTCACCATAGGGCAGGTGCTTGAGGCGACGGCTCAGGCCGCCCTGGATGTAGCCACGGAACAGCGCTTCTTCCACCAGGGTGACCAGCAGCAGGTTGTTCAGCACCCACAGCCAGGCCTGGTCCGGCCATTTCGGCGCCCAACTGATGATGCCCAGCAATACTGCGCCGCCCAGGGCCGCCAGGGCGGTCAGGGTCAAGGCCAGGGCAGTGGTATAGAGGGACAGGCGCAGCGAGCGGCGCCCGATGATCCAGGGGCAGACCAGCAACAGCCAGAAGCCGATCAGCGGCTTGTCCTGGTTCAGGTACATGGAAAACGGCACGGCATCGGCGGTGAAGCGTTCCGGGCCGATCGCCCGGCCATTGTAGAAACCGGGGAGCCAGTGCATGGCCAGCGCCAGGGCCAGCACCACGAACAGGCCGTGTCCCAGGTAGCGCGCGTAAGGGCTTTTCTGCTGGCGCACGGCAAAGCCCGCGCACAGCAGCAAGGCGACGGAAATCGCCGCCAGCAGGCCCAGTTGGCCGTAGCTCAGGGCCAGGGCGTAACCAATGGAGAGAAGTGCCAGGTACATCCATGGCAGAACAGTCATGTGAAATCCTTGTTGCGAAAAGAATGGAATCAGCCGCTCGCGCAACCTGCGTCGGCGGTTACTGGATAGAACGAGCGGGCGGCCAGTATAACGAGGCGCGGGCGATGAATAAGTGAAACAAAAACACCGCCCGTAGGCGGTGTTGGTGTTGCGGCATGGCGTTACGCGGCGATCAGTTGCCGCAGGACGTAGTGCAGGATCCCGCCGGACTTGAAGTATTCCACCTCGTTCAGGGTGTCGATGCGGCACAGCACCTCGACCTTTTCCTGGCTGCCATCCTCGCGGGTGATCACCAGGGTCAGGTTCATCCGCGGTGTCAGCTCGACACCGGTCAGGCCCTGGATATCCAGGGTTTCCTTGCCAGTGAGGTTCAGACTCTTGCGGTTCTGGTCGAGCTTGAACTGCAGCGGCAGCACGCCCATGCCCACCAGGTTGGAGCGGTGGATGCGCTCGAAGCTCTCGGCGATCACCGCCTTGACCCCCAGCAGGTTGGTGCCCTTGGCGGCCCAGTCGCGGCTGGAGCCGGTGCCGTATTCCTGGCCGGCGATCACCACCAGCGGCGTAGCCGATTGCTGGTACAGCATGGCCGCGTCATAGATCGCCAGTTTCTCGCCGGTGGGGATGTAGATCGTGTTGCCGCCTTCTTCGCCGCCGAGCATTTCGTTGCGGATGCGGATGTTGGCGAAGGTGCCGCGCATCATCACCTGGTGGTTGCCGCGACGCGAGCCGTAGGAGTTGAAGTCCCGCGGTTCCACGCCCTGCTCGCGCAGGTAGCGGCCGGCCGGGCTGTCGGCCTTGATGTTGCCGGCCGGGGAAATGTGGTCGGTGGTCACCGAGTCGCCCAGCAGCGCCAGGACCCGCGCGCCCTCGATATCCTTGATCACCGGCAGCGGGCCGGCGATGTCGTCGAAGAAGGGTGGATGCTGGATATAGGTGGAATCCGCCTGCCACACGTAGGTCGCGGCCTGCGGTACTTCGATGGCTTGCCACTGGGCGTCGCCGGCGAACACCTCGGCGTATTCCTTGTGGAACATCCGGGTGTTGACCTGGGTGACGGCCTCGGCGATTTCCTGGCTGCTCGGCCAGATGTCGCGCAGGTAGACCGGCTTGCCGTCCTTGCCTTCGCCCAGCGGTTCGCTGCTGATATCGATGCGCACGCTGCCGGCCAGGGCATAGGCCACCACCAGCGGCGGCGAGGCCAGCCAGTTGGTTTTCACCAGCGGGTGCACCCGGCCTTCGAAGTTGCGGTTGCCGGACAGCACCGAGGCGACGGTCAGGTCGGCTTTCTGGATGGCTTTCTCGATCGGCTCCGGCAAGGGGCCGGAGTTGCCGATGCAGGTGGTGCAGCCATAACCCACCAGGTCGAAGCCCAGGGCGTCGAGGTATTGGGTCAACCCGGCGGCCTTGTAGTAGTCGGTGACCACTTTCGAACCCGGGGCCAGCGAACTCTTCACCCAGGGCTTGCGCTTGAGGCCTTTTTCCACAGCCTTTTTCGCCACCAGGCCGGCGGCCATCATCACGCTGGGGTTGGAGGTGTTGGTACAGGAGGTAATGGCGGCGATCACCACCGCACCGTTTTTCAGGCGGTAGGTCTGACCATTGTGGGCGTAATCGACTTCGCCTATCAGGTCGGCGCTGCCCACGGCCACGCCGCCACCGCCTTCGCTTTCCAGGCGGCCTTCTTCCTTGCTAGTGGGCTTGAACTGCAGATCGAGAAAGTCGGTGAAGGCCTGGCCGACGTTGGGCAGGGAGACCCGGTCCTGCGGCCGCTTCGGCCCGGCCAGGCTGGCTTCCACCGTGCCCATGTCCAGCGCCAGGCTGTCGGTGAATACCGGCTCCTTGCCCGGCAGGCGCCACAGGCCCTGGGTCTTGCTGTAGGCCTCCACCAGTTTCACCACGGCGTCCGGGCGGCCGGACAGGCGCAGGTATTCCAGGGTGACGTCATCCACCGGGAAGAAGCCGCAGGTGGCGCCGTATTCCGGGGCCATGTTGGCGATGGTGGCGCGGTCGGCCAGCGGCAAGTCGGCCAGGCCGTCGCCATAGAACTCGACGAATTTGCCGACCACGCCTTTCTTGCGCAGCATCTGGGTGACGGTCAGCACCAGGTCGGTGGCGGTGATGCCTTCCTTGAGCTTGCCGGTCAGTTTGAAACCTATGACTTCCGGGATCAGCATCGACACCGGCTGGCCGAGCATCGCCGCCTCGGCCTCGATGCCGCCCACGCCCCAGCCGAGTACGCCGAGGCCGTTGATCATGGTGGTGTGGGAGTCGGTGCCGACCAGGGTGTCGGGGAAGGCGTAGGTGCGGCCGCCTTCGTCCTTGGTCCAGACCGTGCGGCCCAGGTATTCCAGGTTGACCTGGTGACAGATCCCGGTGCCCGGCGGCACCACGCTGAAGTTGTCGAAGGCGCTCTGGCCCCAGCGCAGGAAGGCATAACGCTCGCCGTTGCGCTGCATTTCAATGTCGACGTTCTGTTCGAAGGCGGTGTTGCTGCCGAACTTGTCGACCATCACCGAGTGGTCGATTACCAGGTCCACCGGTGACAGCGGGTTGATGCGTTGCGGGTCGCCGCCGGCCTTGGCCATGGCCGCGCGCATGGCCGCCAGGTCGACCACCGCCGGCACGCCGGTAAAGTCTTGCATCAGCACCCGCGCCGGGCGGTACTGGATCTCGCGATCCGAGCGGCGCTCCTTGAGCCAGGCGGCTAGAGCCTTGAGGTCGGCGCCGGTGACGGTCTTTTCGTCTTCCCAGCGCAGCAGGTTTTCCAGCAGGACTTTCAACGACATCGGCAATTTGTCGAGATCGCCAAGGCGCTTGGCGGCTTCCGGCAGACTGAAGTAGTGGTAGGTCTTGTCGTCGATTTTTAATGTTTTAAGGGTTTTCAGGCTATCGAGGGACGGCATTGAATCACTCCTTTTGGTCCGCACGGCTACGGACCTGACGGGACGGGCAGAGCTCTTAACCTAGCCCTGTTTTCAGTAGCTGGCTAATAACTGGACTCTATGGACAAGTCCAAGGTTCCGAACTCGGCTATCATGCGCCGGTTTTCGTGACAGGCTTTGCGCGCACTTCGGGCAGGTTTGCGCATGATTCATTGCCCATTGCCCAGGAGATTCGATGAACACCCTCTTTATGCACTGCCGGCCGGGCTTCGAAGGCGAAGTCTGTTCCGAGATCGCCGACCATGCCGCGCGCCTGAACGTGGCCGGGTACGCCAAGGCCAAGCCGAGCACCGCCTGTGCCGAGTTTGTGTGCAGCGAAGAAGACGGCGCCGAGCGCCTGATGCGCGAGCTGCGTTTCGCCGAGCTGGTCTTCCCGCGGCAATGGGCGCGGGGCGTCTTCGTCGATCTGCCGGAAACCGACCGCATCAGCGTGATCCTGGCCCACCTGGCGAGCTTCCCGACCTGCGGCAGCCTGTGGCTGGAAGTGCTGGATACCAATGACGGCAAGGAGCTGTCGAACTTCTGCAAGAAATTCGAAGCACCGCTGCGCAAGGCCCTGACGGCGGCCGGCAAGCTGGTGGACGATGCCGGCAAGCCGCGCTTGCTGCTGACCTTCAAAAGCGGCCGCGAGGTGTTTGTCGGCCTGGCGGACGCAGGCAATTCGGCCATGTGGCCGATGGGCATTCCGCGCCTGAAGTTCCCCCGTGAGGCGCCTAGCCGCTCGACCCTGAAGCTGGAGGAGGCCTGGCACCATTTCATTCCTCGCGATCAGTGGGACGAGCGTCTGCACGGCGACATGACTGGCGTCGACCTAGGCGCCGCCCCGGGTGGCTGGACCTGGCAACTGGTCAACCGCGGCATGTTGGTCACCGCTGTCGATAACGGGCCTATGGCCGAAAGCCTGATGGACACCGGCCTGGTGCAGCACCTGATGGCCGACGGTTTCACCTTCAAGCCCAAGCAGCCGGTGGACTGGATGGTCTGCGACATCGTCGAGAAACCGGCGCGCAACGCCGCCTTGCTGGAAACCTGGATCGGCGAAGGCCACTGCCGCGAAGCGGTGGTCAACCTGAAGCTGCCGATGAAGCAGCGTTACGCGGAAGTGAAGCGCTTGCTCGAGCGGATCGAGGACGGCTTCAAGGCCCGCGGCATTCGTGTGGCCATTGGCTGCAAGCAGCTGTACCACGACCGCGAAGAAGTGACCTGCCACCTGCGCCGGCTGGATGAAAAGAAGCCCAAGGCCCGTTGATCGTGGTTGCGGCGCAATGCCACAGATAGCGTCGATGTCGGCATTGCGCGACAATGCCGGCCAGTTTCAGGAGTGAGTTATGAGTCAAATCATCGATACGCCGGTCGACGGCACGCTGGACGCCACCGGGCTCAATTGCCCGGAGCCGGTCATGATGTTGCACCAGCATATTCGTGACCTGCAGCCCGGCGGCCTGCTCAAGGTGATCGCCACCGATCCCTCGACCCGCCGTGACATCCCCAAGTTCTGCGTGTTCCTCGACCATGAGCTGGTCGCCCAGCAGGAAGAGGCCGGCACCTATCTGTACTGGATTCGCAAGAAGTCCGGTTAAGCCACCGCACGGCTGATGCGGATCCGCTTGCGCGCGCTGCGCGCCAGGCGGATCGACAGCATCAGCGCCGCGCAACTCAGGCCGGCGATCAGGCCTTCCCACAGCCCGCTCGGGCCGCTGGCAGGGCCGAACCAGTCGGTCAGCCCCAGCACATACCCCACCGGCAAACCGATGCCCCAGTAGGCGAGCAGCGTCAGGACCATGGTCACCCGGGTGTCCTGGTAGCCACGCAGCGCGCCGGCGCAGATCACCTGGATCGCGTCGGAGAACTGGTAGAGCGCGGCATACACGATCAGCATCGCCGCCACCTGGATTACCGCGGTGTCCGGGGTGTAGATCGAGGCGATGGACTCACGCAGCAGCAGGATCAGGCTCGCGGAGAACAGGGCGAAGGCCAGCGCCGCACCCAGGCCGACGCCGGCGGCGAAGCGTGCCTGATACGGGTTGCCTGCGCCCAGGGCCTGGCCGACCCGCACCGTGACCGCCATGCCCAGGGAATACGGAATCATGAACAGCAGGGAGCTGATGTTGAGGGCGATCTGGTGCCCGGCCACCACCGTGGCGCCGAGGCTGCCGATCAGTAGGGCGATCACCGCGAAGATGCTCGATTCGGCAAACACCGCGATGCCGATCGGCAGGCCGACGCTCAGCAAACGCTTGATCACCGCCCATTGCGGCCAGTCGAAACGCTTGAACAGCTGGCTGCTCTGGTAGGCCGGGGCCCAGCGGGTCCAGCCCGCCATGGCCAGCATCATCGCCCACATCACGATGGCCGTGGCCCAGCCGCAACCGACGCCGCCCATGGCCGGCACGCCGAGGTGGCCATAAATGAACACGTAGTTGATGGGGATGTTCAGGGCCAGGCCGAACAGGCCGATGACCATACTTGGCCGGGTGCGGCCCAGGGCATCGCTGCAGCAACGCAGCACGTAATACAGCGCTACCGCCGGCAGGCCGCTGGCGATGCCGTGCAAGTATTCCATGCAGGGGCCGATCAGTGTCGGGTCGACCTTCATCAGGTGCAGCACCGGCTCGGCATTGACCAGAATCAGGCTGGCGCTCAGGCCAACCGCCAGGGCCAGCCACAGCGCCTGGCGCACGATCGGGCCGATCTCGCCATAGGTGCCGGCGCCGACCCGCTGGGCCACCTTGGGCGTGGTGGCCAGCAGGGTGCCAGTCATCAACAGGAACACCGGGATCCAGATCGAGTTGCCCAGCGCCACCGCCGCCAGGTCCCGTGGGCTGACCCGTCCGGCCATCACCGCATCGACGAAGCCCATGGCCGTGGTCGCCAGCTGCGCGATCATGATCGGCAAGGCCAGGGCCAACAGGCTGCGCAGTTCAAGGCGCACCCGGGCCGGGCGGTTGAGGGAGGTGGCAGGAGTATTGGTCACGGAATTCACAGGCGAAGCGTCCACAGGGTTGATGCGCAGGGCGGCGTATTCTACGCATTGACGGATGAGTCAGGAAAAAACCTCTGTTGTCGATTTGTAAGTGCTGGCGGCGGTTGACGGAGTGGATTGCTCGCTGGCCGAAAATGGCCTTCTACGCCTAAACTGCGGCTCCGCGAAAGGAGCCTGCCATGCTGATTGTTGCCGACGAAAATATTCCCCTGCTCGATGCCTTTTTTGCCGGCTTCGGCGAGATCCGCCGCTTCCCGGGGCGGGCCATCGACCGCACCGCCATCGAGGGCGCCGATGTGCTGCTGGTGCGTTCGGTGACCCAGGTCAGCCGTGCCCTGCTCGAGGGTAGCCAGGTGCGGTTTGTCGGTACCTGCACCATTGGCACCGACCATTTGGACCTTGAGTATTTCCAGGAGGCGGGCATTCGCTGGTCCAGCGCGCCAGGCTGTAATGCGCGCGGGGTGGTCGACTATGTGCTGGGCAGCCTGCTGACCCTGGCGGAAATCGAAGGTGCCGACCTGACGCAACGCACTTACGGCGTGGTGGGCGCGGGCGAGGTCGGTGGACGGCTGATCGAGGTGCTGCGCGGCCTGGGTTGGAAGGTCCTGGTCTGCGACCCGCCACGGCAGCTGGCGGAAGGTGGCGACTACGTCAGCCTGGAACAGATCCTCGCCCAGTGCGATGTCATCAGCCTGCACACCCCCTTGACCAAGGCCGGCGAGCTGCCGACCTGGCATCTGCTGGACAAGCAGCGCCTGCGGCAACTGCGCCCCGGCGCCTGGCTGATCAACGCCAGCCGTGGCGCGGTGGTGGATAACACCGCTCTGCGCGAGGTGTTGCTCGAGCGTGAAGACCTGCAGGCGGTGCTGGATGTCTGGGAGGGCGAGCCCCAGGTCGACGTGGCCCTGGCCGACCTGTGCGTACTGGCCACGCCGCACATCGCCGGTTACAGCCTCGATGGCCGGCAGCGCGGGACGGCGCAGATCTATCAGGCGCTGTGCGATTACCTTGGGCAGCCGCAAGCGATTCATTTGCGCGACCTGCTGCCCCGGCCATGGTTGTCGGAGGTGAGCCTCGATGCCCATAGCGACCCGGCCTGGTCCCTGGCGATGATCTGCCGAGCGGTCTACGACCCGCGGCGCGACGATGCGGATTTTCGCCGCAGCCTGGTGGGCAGCGTGGCCGAGCAGCGCGCGGCCTTCGATGCGTTGCGCAAGGGTTATCCGCCGCGCCGTGAAATCGATGGGTTGGCCGTGCGCATCCAGGGCGACGCGCCAGGCTTGCAGCAGATCGTCTCGGCCTTGGGCGCGGTGTCGGTTCGCTGAAGGCTCGAACCCAGTCGTTTGTGACGGAGCGACAAGGAATCCGGCAGGCATAAAAAACCCGGCTTCAGGGCCGGGTCAAGAGGACGTGAGGCTATGTGTCAATCTTGCTGCGCAGGCTTGACCAGTCGCTTTTCCAGTTCGCGGCAGGCGTTCTGGATCATGTCTTCGGTGATCGGTACTTCGCGACCCTGAGCGTCGATGATGGCGCATCCCAGAGACTGGTCGGGGTGGGTACGAATCACTTCAATCTTGTCATTGCTGCTGTTTTGCAAGGACATGGCCTGTCTCCTCATCAGGTTGTGCACTTACTTTAAAACCGCCAGGTGACCAAGCTGTGACAACTCCCTGCAAGGTCCCACTACGGCGTTTTCTATCCGGGGAGTCCTCAGTCCAACAGAAATGTCTGTGGACTTCCACTCGGACCTTAGACCAATAGCATCTAGGCTCTAGTGTTGGCGGACATAATTAACCTGACTCATTTTGATTTACCCAAGTTCCAGGAAAATCGGTTCCGACAAACAGGGCTCAACCTCATCGCCTTGCTGGATCACGCGGTGGTGAATGGGGCGGGGCCGTTCCCAGGTGTGCTCCCGGATGAACTTCATGCTTTCTTCGCGTCAACGCCGGGCGATTCGCCTGGCCAGTCGTTTCATCGCGCCTTATCGCTGGCAGGCCCTGGGGGCGCTGCTGGCGCTGGTGGTGACCGCGGGCATCACCTTGTCCATGGGGCAGGGCATCCGCCTGTTGGTGGACCGGGGCTTCATGACCGGGTCGCCGGATTTGCTCAACCAGTCCATCGGTCTGTTTCTGTTATTGGTGCTGGGGCTGGCGGTGGGGACGTTCGTGCGTTTCTACCTGGTGTCATGGATTGGCGAGCGTTGCGTGGCGGACATCCGTCGGCAAGTGTTCAATCACCTGATCTACCTGCACCCGGGCTTCTATGAGAACAATCGCAGCTCGGAGATCCAGTCGCGGCTGACCGCCGATACCACCTTGCTGCAATCGGTGATCGGCTCGTCGCTCTCGCTGTTTTTGCGTAATGCGCTGATGGTCATCGGCGGCATCGTGCTGCTGTTTGTCACCAATCCCAAGCTCACCAGCATCGTGGTGATCGCCTTGCCGTTGGTGCTGGCGCCGATCCTGATTTTCGGCCGCCGGGTGCGCAGCCTGTCGCGCTTGAGCCAGGACCGTATCGCCGATGTCGGCAGCTACGTGGCGGAAACCCTGGGCCAGATCAAGACCGTCCAGGCCTATAACCACCAGCCCCAGGATGAGCAACGCTTTGCCCAGACGGTGGAAGAGGCGTTCAACACCGCGCGCCGGCGTATCGTCCAGCGCGCCTGGCTGATCACCCTGGTGATCGTGCTGGTGCTGGGGGCGGTCGGGGTGATGCTCTGGGTCGGCGGCATGGACGTGATCGCCGGGCGTATTTCCAGTGGTGAGCTGGCGGCCTTTGTCTTCTACAGCCTGATCGTCGGCAGTGCCTTCGGCACCCTGAGCGAGGTGATCGGCGAGCTGCAACGGGCCGCCGGCGCGGCGGAGCGGATTGCCGAGTTGCTGCGTTCGGAAAACCTGATCCAGCCGCCGAGCGACGGCCCGGCCAGCTTGCCCGAGCGGGTACGGGGCGAGCTGGTGCTGGAGAACTTGCGCTTCTCTTATCCGTCGCGTCCGGACAGTTACGCCGTCGATGGCTTGAGCCTGACTATCCACGAGGGGGAAACCCTGGCGCTGGTCGGGCCGTCGGGGGCGGGCAAGTCGACCCTCTACGATCTGCTGCTGCGCTTCTACGACCCGGAGCAGGGACGCATCCTGCTCGATGGCGTGCCCCTGACCCAGCTCGACCCGCAGGATGTGCGTCGCTGTTTTGCCCTGGTGTCGCAAAGCCCGGCGCTGTTCTTCGGCAGCATCGAGGAGAACATTCGTTATGGCAAACCCTCGGCCACCCCGGAACAGGTCAGGGAGGCGGCAAGGATCGCCTACGCCCATGACTTCATCGAGAACATGCCCGAGGGTTACCGGACCCATCTCGGCGATGCGGGGCTGGGACTGTCCGGCGGCCAGCGCCAGCGCCTGGCGATTGCCCGGGCGCTGCTGGTGGATGCGCCGATCCTGTTGCTGGATGAAGCCACCAGCGCCCTGGATGCCCAGAGCGAGCATTTGATCCAGCAAGCCTTGCCGAGCCTGATGAAGAATCGCACCACCCTGGTGATCGCCCATCGCCTGGCCACGGTGAAAAACGCCGACCGGATCGCGGTGATGGATCAGGGCCGGCTGGTGGCGGTGGGCACCCATCAGGAGCTGATCGCCAGCAATCCACTGTATGCGCGCCTGGCGGCCTTGCAGTTCAGCGATGGCCAGTCTGTGTCCTGACCTTGCGCTGGAAACGAAAATGCCCGCATCGCTGCGGGCATTTTTATTGGGCGTTATCGCTTACTGATCGTCGAAATACCGCTCATGCCAATCCACCAGTGGCTGTGGCGAATTGAGCTTCTGGCCGTAGATCACCGAATAGGACAGCACGTTCTGCACGTACTGGCGGGTTTCGTCGAACGGAATGCTCTCCACCCAGACGTCGAAGCTCAGGTGGTCGGCGCCACGGAGCCATTGGCGCACGCGTCCGGGGCCGGCGTTGTAGGCGGCGGAGGCGAGCACCCGGTTGCCGTTGAACTGGCTGTGCACCTGGCTCAGGTAGGCTGCGCCGAGCTGGATGTTCTTGTCCGGGTTCAGCACTTGCTGCGGCGAGGCCAGCGGGATGCTGAACTTGCGCGCGGTTTCCTTCGCGGTGCCGGGCATCAGCTGCATCAAGCCGGCCGCGCCGACGCCCGAGCGAGCGTCGTCCATGAACGCGCTTTCCTGGCGGGTGATCGCGAAGACCCAGCTCGAGTGCAGGCCACGGACCTTGGCTTCGCGCACCAGGGTGTCGCGGTGGGCCATCGGGAAGCGGATGTCCAGGTCGTCCCAGTACTTCGCCTGGCTGATGGTGCGAATGGCCGGGAAGTACCATTTCAGGTCATAGGCCAGCTTGGCCTGGGCAACCATTTCGTCACGGTTGAAATGACGGCTGACGTGGTACCACTCACGCCGGCCATCGACGATCTGGCCACGGGCATGAAACTCCAGGGCGCGCCGCACGCCGGGCGTATTGCGCACCTTGTTGATCACCTGCTGGCTGAGCACCAGCGGTTTGTTGTTCAGCTGATAAGGCAGCTGGGTACGGTCGGCCGCGAGGAAACCATAGAAATCGCGCTCGTTGGCCAAGCCTTTGTAGAGGGTCTGGGCCTGGGGGTTCTGCGGTTGGGCCAGTTCCAGGCTGCGCGCTTGCCAGTAGCGCCAGCGGTTGGTGGTCGCCAGGTCCTGGGGCAGCTTGCGGGTCAGCTGGTAGGCGTCTTCCCAGCGAGCCAGGCGCAACAGCAGGCGCAGGCGCCATTCGGAAACCGTGTTGTCGCGCAGCTCGGGATCGTATTTGGTCATCACTTCAAGGCCGCGGCTGTCGAAGCGCCGCGCCAGGGTCAGGCCGATTTCCCGGGCGATCGCCACTTTTTCGTCACGGGAGAAGTGCATGCTGCTGGCATAACCGTCGAGCAGGGCCATGGCCCTGTCCGGATCCTGGCGGGCCAGGCGGCGCAGACCCAGGCCGACCACGTCGGACATGGCTTCGCTGGCTGGAGTGAAGCGCGACGGCTGGCTGAGCAGTTCGGGCTTCTGGGCAACGTCTACTAGCAGCCGACCCTGAGGGGCGAGGGTGGTCATGCTGTTGACCAGGCTATTGGCCAGCGGATAGTTGCGGGCCTCGGCGGCCAGCTTGGCGCGCTGCCAGCGCTTCTGTTCGGTCAACTGGCCTTCGGCGGCCCACTGGGCGAACAACGCGTCGCAGGTGGCGGGCAGGGATTTGCCGCTGAGCCAGAGCTTGTCGGTGGCGGCGTAACCTTCGGCCTTGAGATTGTGGCCCAGCTGGTATTGCGCGTTCAGGCAGTCCAGCTCGGTGAAGTTGAGCTTGGGGTCGTAATACTTGACGAAGGTGGCCCAGTCGCCGCGTTCGGCCAGCCAGCGCAACCAGCGCAGTTTCATCCAGTTTGCCTGGGGCAGGTCGCCGTGTTCACGGAGAAACTTTTCGATCTCGGCGTTGCTGGCGGTCTTTAGCCGGGCGGTCAGTTCGTCATAGGCCAGATAGGGCTCGAGCGGGTAGTCGGCCAGGACCTGGCTGTAGCGGAAATACGGACCGGAGTCGCCCTTGGCCAGGGCGCGCTTGGCTTCATCGTAATATTGACGCTGGAGTGAGAGGTCCGCGGCCTGAGCGGTGTGCACGGCAGAGGCAGAAAGAAGCAGGCAGGATAAAAGGCTGAAAAGGCGACTGCGCATGAGACATCCGGGCAGAGAAATCATGACAAGTGCCGACAATGCCAACACTGATTATTCCCTAGCTTAGCCTTTTGCCAGCAGCGGGTGAAAGCTTTGCCGGCCTCTTGTCGCCAGTTCGCTGCAAATGTTGTTCAGGGTGCTTCAGGAGTGAAAATGCCGGCCTTCTGAGGCCTCAACTCAGGTAGAATGCGCGCCCGGTTTTTGGAGAAGCTCATGACCCTGCTCAAATTCAGCGATGTGTCCCTTGCGTTCGGCGCTATGCCGTTGTTGGACAAGGTGTCCTGGCAGATCGCCCGTGGTGAGCGGGTGTGCATCATCGGCCGCAACGGCACTGGCAAATCCAGCATGCTGAAGCTGGTCAAGGGCGATCAGAAGCCCGACGACGGTTCCGTATGGCGCGCGCCCGGTCTGAAAATCGGCGAATTGCCGCAGGAATTGCCAGTGGCCGACGAGCGGACGGTGTTCGACGTCGTCGCCCAGGGCCTTGATGGTGTTGGCGAATTGCTGGCGCAGTATCACCACCTGAGCCAGAACATCGTCACCGATGCCGATCTGGAAAAGCTCATGCACGTCCAGCATGACCTCGAAGCCCGTGACGGCTGGCGCTTGCAGACCCTGGTGGACAGCACCCTGAGCCGCCTGCAACTGCCGGCCGACAAGACCCTCGCCGAGTTGTCCGGTGGCTGGCGTCGTCGCGTCCTGCTGGCCCAGGCCCTGGTGTCCGAACCGGACCTGCTGCTGCTCGACGAACCGACCAACCACCTGGATATCGGCGCCATCGCTTGGCTGGAAGAAGCCCTGAAGGACTTCCAGGGCGCCGTCCTCTTTATTACCCACGACCGTTCCTTCCTGCAGAACCTGGCGACCCGGATTCTCGAGCTGGACCGTGGTGGGCTGATCGACTGGAACGGCGACTACGCCAGCTTCCTGGTACACAAGGAGGCCGTGCTGGCGGCTGAAGAGACGGCCAACGCGCTGTTCGACAAGCGCCTGGCCCAGGAAGAAGTCTGGATTCGCCAAGGCATCAAGGCCCGCCGTACCCGTAACGAAGGCCGTGTGCGTGCCCTCAAGGCCCTGCGTGTCGAGCGCAGCGAGCGTCGCGAGCGTACCGGCAAGGCCAATATCCAGCTGGAAACCGCCGACAAGTCCGGCAAGCAGGTCATGGTGCTCGAAGACGTGAGCTTCGCTCATCCGGGCGGTCCGTTCCTGGTCAAGAATTTCTCCATGGTCCTGCAGCGCGGCGACCGTATCGGCCTGCTCGGCGCCAACGGTACCGGCAAGACCACGCTGCTCAAACTGATGCTGGGCGGCCTGGTGCCGAGCAGCGGCAAGGTCGAGGAAGGGACGCGTATCGACGTGGCCTACTTCGACCAACTGCGTCACCAGCTGGACCTGGAAAAGACCGTGATCGACAACGTCGCCGAAGGTCGCGACTTTATCGATATCGATGGCCAGAGCCGCCACGTGCTCAGCTACCTGGGGGATTTCCTGTTCAGCCCGCAGCGTGCCCGCACGCCGGTCAAGGCGCTGTCCGGTGGCGAGCGTGCTCGCTTGTTGCTGGCCAAGCTGTTCAGCAAACCGGCCAACCTGCTGGTGCTCGACGAACCGACCAACGACCTGGACGTGGAAACCCTCGAGCTGCTGGAAGAAGTGCTGCTGACCTTCCAGGGCACCGTGCTGATGGTCAGCCACGACCGGGCATTCCTCGATAACGTGGTCACCAGCACCCTGGTGTTCGAAGGTGAAGGCAAGGTTCGCGAATACGTCGGCGGTTATCAGGATTGGTTGCGCCAAGGCGGTTCGCCACGGCTGCTGGGCGTGACCGAGAACAAGTCGGGCAAGGCCGAGCTGAACTCGGCAGTGGTTGCGCCTGTGGCGGCGGCACCTGCCGCGGCACAGGAAGCACCTGCGGCCAAGAAGAAGCTCAGCTACAAGTTGCAGCGCGAGCTCGAGGCGTTGCCTGGCCAGATCGAAGCCATGGAGCAGCAGATTGCCACCGTGGAAGCGGAAATGGCCGACGCTGGCTTCTATCAGCGTCCTGCGGCCGAGACCACGGCGGTCATCGCCCAGCTGGAACAGCTCAATGCTGAACTGGATGTGATGGTCGAGCGTTGGGCCGAGCTGGATGCCTGAGTGACCTGGCGGCAATAAAAAAGCCCGACATTCATGTCGGGCTTTTTGCAGGGCCGGTGCGGGCGGAGAATTCCGCCGGCGGGCTCAGCGTTTGACCAGGTGCACGGCCAGCACGTCGCAAGGGGCGCCGTGCAGCACGTCGTTGGCGGTCGAGCCCAGCAGCAGCGCCAGGCCGTGCCGGCCATGGCTGCCGACCACGATCAGGTCGCATTCCTGTTCCTTGGCCAGATGATGGATTTCCTGGCGTGGCTGGCCATAGGTCAGGTGGCTGTATTCCTTGGACAGCTCAGGATATTTGGTGATGAGGCGATCGAGGCGTTCCTTGGCCTGGTCGAACTGCTGCTGTTGCAATTGGGACAGGTCCATCGGTACGTCGCCGCCGAACGCCATGGCCATCGGCTCGACGATATGCACCAGGGACAATTTGGCGCTGTTGCTGACCGACAGCTCGCGAGCCCGGTGGATAACAGGATCGCACTCTTCGGTTAGATCTACGGCGACCAGAATATGGTGGTAGGGCATGAGGTGCTCCTCCTGAGGATTGCAATAGCTTCAAGTATGGCTGGTTTCAAGCGGATTGGTTCCGACCTGGATCAATCGGCTCATCAAGAATCGGGAGTACAGATATGACGGTCTGGATAGTGGTGTCAATCCTCGCGGTGGTGTTGAGCCCGCTGGCATGGCTGCGCCCGTCGCGCCGCCAGAGCGGGCAGATCGCTCTGCGCATGGAGGCGCGCCGCATGGGCCTGGGCATGCAACTGGCGCCTCAGGAGTGGCCGCACTGGATGGATCCGCAGCCTCCAAGCCCCTGTGCGCAATACCATCGGCCGCGGCGCGGCACACAACCGGCCTGCTGGGCCTACTGGCAAAGTGCGCCGGGCGTGTGGGTCAACCAATGGCGGGAAGTCTGTGTGGATCCTGCCTTGCTCGAGCGCTTTCGCACGCTGCCGGCCAACGTGTTCAAGGTCGAGGCCGACCGGCAGATGATCGTCTTGTATTGGGGCGAACGTGGCGAAGCCAGTGTTTTGCAAGACATTGCCGCAGTGCTCAAGGCGCTGGCGTGAAGCATGACCTGCGCCGCAATGGCACAGGTTATTGAAAGGCAGGCAATAAAAAGCCCGACAAGGTCGGGCTGGGTTGGCCAGGCAGGCCGGTAAATCCTTTCTGATCCCCTGGTTCTGAGCGGCGGGGGATGAGAGTTGTCGCTGATCTTACGCCTGGTTTTCGGCCAGGCATCCATATTTTTGCTCCAGGATTGTGCCAGCGTAGCCGCGAATCGGTTATGGGGCGACGTATTAGGGCGACTTTTCTAAAGATTGATTCTATGAATGTCCTGAGATGAGCAGGCTTGTTGATGGTGCGTGCCCGTCTGGAATGACTAAGAAGTCGCGTTTCAAACAACCTTTTGGGCGATTGACAATTGTCGGATTTTGCCTGAATGTGGCGTACCCAAATCAAACGGGCGTATGAATTGAGCGTTTGTATTACCAGACGGCTCTTCCAGAATCCCGACTATCGCGTTGGCGGGTGTGCCTGGCGGATTGGCGTAGCATCGATGGAAACGTCGCTGCCGAGTCAGAAGTTAGCGTCCGACGTGTACTGTTCAGCTTCCATATCGTGGAGATCAGTTGATGATTTACGAAGGTAAAGCCATCACGGTTAAGGCTCTTGAAAGTGGCATCGTCGAATTGAATTTCGACCTCAAGGGTGAGTCCGTCAACAAGTTCAACCGTCTTACCCTGAACGAATTGCGTTCGGCCGTGGACGCCATCAAGGCAGATGCGTCGGTCAAGGGTGTGATCGTCAGCAGTGGCAAGGACGTCTTCATCGTCGGCGCCGACATCACCGAATTTGTCGACAACTTCAAGCTGCCGGATGCAGAGCTTGTCGCAGGCAACCTCGAAGCCAACAAGATTTTCAGCGATTTCGAAGACCTCAACGTTCCGACCGTTGCCGCGATCAATGGCATCGCGCTGGGCGGCGGTCTGGAAATGTGCCTGGCAGCTGACTATCGCGTCATGTCCTCCAGCGCCAAGATCGGCCTGCCGGAAGTCAAGCTGGGCATCTACCCGGGCTTCGGCGGTACCGTTCGCCTGCCACGCATCATCGGTGCCGACAACGCCATCGAATGGATTGCCGCCGGCAAGGAAAACCGTGCTGAAGACGCACTGAAAGTCGGTGCGGTCGACGCTGTCGTCGCTCCGGAAAAACTGCATGAAGCGGCCTTGGCCACCGTCAAGCGCGCCATCTCCGGCGAGTTCGACTACAAGGCCAAGCGTCAGCCGAAGCTGGAAAAGCTCAAGCTCAACGCCATCGAACAGATGATGTCCTTCGAAACCGCCAAGGGTTTTGTCGCCGGCCAGGCTGGCCCGAACTACCCGGCGCCGGTCGAAGCCATCAAGACCATCCAGAAAGCCGCCAACTTCGGTCGTGACAAGGCGCTGGAAGTCGAGGCAACAGGCTTCGTCAAACTGGCCAAGACCTCTGCTGCGCAGAGCCTGATCGGCCTGTTCCTGAATGACCAGGAACTGAAGAAAAAGGCCAAGGCCTACGACGAAATCGCCCACGATGTGAAGCAGGCCGCCGTACTCGGTGCCGGCATCATGGGGGGCGGAATCGCCTACCAGTCGGCGTCCAAAGGCACGCCGATCCTGATGAAAGACATCAACGAACACGGTATCGAGCAAGGCCTGGCGGAAGCCGCCAAGCTGCTGGTCGGCCGTGTCGATAAAGGTCGCATGACCGCGGCGAAGATGGCCGAAGTGCTGAACGGCATTCGCCCAACGCTGTCCTACGGTGACTTCGGCCACGTCGACCTGGTGGTCGAGGCGGTCGTCGAGAACCCTAAGGTCAAGCAAGCGGTTCTGGCCGAAGTCGAAGACCAGGTCAAGGAGGGCACCATCCTCGCTTCGAACACCTCGACCATTTCCATCAGCTTGCTGGCCAAGGCCCTCAAGCGTCCGGAGAATTTCGTCGGCATGCACTTCTTCAACCCGGTGCACATGATGCCGCTGGTCGAAGTCATCCGTGGCGAGAAGTCCAGCGAGCTGGCCGTGGCCACCACCGTTGCCTACGCCAAGAAAATGGGCAAGAACCCGATCGTGGTCAACGACTGCCCGGGCTTCCTGGTCAACCGCGTGCTGTTCCCGTACTTCGGCGGTTTCGCCAAGCTGGTCAGCGCCGGCGTGGACTTCGTGCGCATCGACAAGGTCATGGAAAAGTTCGGCTGGCCGATGGGCCCGGCCTACCTGATGGACGTGGTCGGTATCGACACTGGCCACCACGGTCGTGACGTGATGGCCGAAGGTTTTCCGGATCGCATGAAAGACGATCGTCGTTCGGCTATCGATGTGCTTTACGAAGCCAAGCGCCTGGGCCAGAAGAATGGCAAGGGTTTCTACGCCTACGAGGCCGACAAGAAAGGCAAGCAGAAGAAAGTGGCCGACCCGTCGGTGCTGGAAGTGCTCAAGCCTATCGTGTACGAGCAGCGTGAAGTCACTGACGAGGATATCGTCAACTGGATGATGATCCCGCTGTGCCTGGAAACCGTTCGTTGCCTGGAAGACGGCATCGTCGAAACCGCGGCCGAAGCCGACATGGGCCTGGTGTACGGTATTGGTTTCCCTCCATTCCGTGGCGGTGCGCTGCGCTACATCGACTCGATCGGTGTTGCCCAGTTCGTTGCCCTGGCCGACCAGTACGCCGATCTGGGCGCGCTGTACCACCCGACCGCGAAGCTGCGCGAGATGGCCAAGAACGGCCAGAGCTTCTTCGGTTAAGCGCCCCCTACTAGAGCGAGAGTGAATATATGAGCTTGAATCCTAGAGACGTCGTGATTGTCGACTTCGGTCGTACTCCGATGGGCCGCTCCAAGGGCGGCATGCACCGCAATACCCGCGCCGAAGACATGTCGGCGCACCTGATCAGCAAATTGCTGGAACGCAACGCCAAGGTCGATCCGGCGGAAGTCGAAGACGTGATCTGGGGCTGTGTGAACCAGACCCTGGAGCAAGGCTGGAACATCGCGCGCATGGCGTCGCTGATGACCCAGATCCCGCACACCTCGGCCGGCCAGACCGTCAGCCGTCTGTGTGGCTCGTCGATGAGCGCGCTGCACACCGCCGCCCAGGCGATCATGACCGGCAACGGTGACGTCTTCGTGGTGGGTGGCGTCGAGCATATGGGCCACGTGAGCATGATGCACGGCGTCGACCCGAACCCGCACATGTCCCTGTACGCGGCGAAAGCCTCGGGCATGATGGGCCTGACTGCCGAGATGCTCGGCAAGATGCACGGCATTACCCGTGAGCAACAGGATGCCTTCGGCCTGCGCTCCCACCAACTCGCCCACAAGGCGACGGTGGAAGGCAAGTTCAAGGACGAAATCATCCCGATGCAGGGTTACGACGAGAACGGTTTCCTGAAACTGTTCGACTACGACGAGACCATTCGTCCCGAGACCACCCTGGAAAGCCTGGCGGCCCTCAAGCCGGCCTTCAATCCGAAGGGCGGCACTGTGACGGCCGGTACTTCGTCGCAGATCACCGACGGTGCTTCGTGCATGATCGTGATGTCGGCGCAGCGTGCCCAGGACCTGGGCATCCAGCCGCTGGCGGTGATCCGTTCGATGGCGGTGGCGGGTGTGGATCCGGCGATCATGGGCTATGGTCCAGTACCGGCCACGCAGAAAGCACTGAAGCGCGCGGGCCTGGGAATCGCCGATATCGACTTCTTCGAGCTCAACGAAGCTTTCGCGGCGCAGGCTCTGCCGGTGCTGAAAGATTTGAAAGTGCTCGACAAGATGAACGAGAAGGTTAACCTGCACGGCGGCGCGATCGCCCTGGGTCACCCATTCGGCTGTTCCGGTGCGCGTATCTCCGGCACCTTGCTCAATGTCATGAAGCAGAATGGCGGCACCTTTGGCGTGTCCACCATGTGCATTGGCCTTGGCCAGGGCATTGCCACTGTCTTCGAACGCGTTTAAGCGTTGCGTTGATGGAAGCCGGGGCCCAGTGCCCCGGTTTTTGTTTTTCTGAAGATTTATTATTTTTTATTTTGCACGAGGGCCAGAACATGCAATTACAACCCGGGCTCTATCAGCATTACAAGGGACCGCAGTACCGCGTTTTCAGCGTGGCGCGGCATTCCGAGACGGAAGAGGAAGTAGTGTTCTATCAAGCCCTGTATGGCGATTACGGCTTTTGGGTGCGCCCCTTGAGCATGTTCCTGGAGTCGGTCGAGGTTGACGGCGAGCAGGTGCCACGCTTTGCTTTGGTGCAGGCCGAACCCAGTCTTTTTTCGCAGCCTTAAGCTGAGGTCGCGCAGAACCCTGCGCTTGACCTCACCTTGTTGCCACTATATATAGCGGTGCCGCGTCAGGCGCCAACCGCCTCTCACTTCTCGAATTCAGGAATTTTCCGATCCATGGGCAAATCGCTGGTCATTGTGGAATCCCCGGCTAAGGCCAAGACCATCAACAAGTACTTGGGTAACCAATACGTGGTGAAGTCGAGTATCGGCCATATCCGAGACCTGCCCACCAGTGGTTCGGCGAGCGCCGCCAAAGAGCCTGCTGCCAAGCGTGGCAAGGCTGCTGCTGGTGAAGCACCGGCGCTGTCGGCCAAGGAGAAGGCGCGCAAGCAGCTGGTCTCGCGCATGGGAGTCGATCCGGACCACGGCTGGAAAGCCAAGTACGAGATCCTTCCAGGCAAGGAAAAAGTCATCGAAGAGCTGCGCCGGCTCGCCAAGGATGCTGACACCATCTATCTCGCAACGGACTTGGACCGCGAAGGGGAGGCCATTGCCTGGCACCTGCGGGAAGCCATTGGTGGGGATGACAGCCGCTACAAGCGCGTGGTGTTCAACGAAATCACCAAGAAGGCGATCCAGGAAGCCTTCTCCCAGCCGGGCGAGTTGGATATCGATCGGGTCAACGCTCAGCAGGCGCGTCGTTTCCTCGACCGCGTGGTGGGTTACATGGTCTCGCCGCTGCTGTGGGCGAAAATCGCCCGTGGCCTGTCTGCCGGCCGTGTGCAATCGGTGGCGGTGAAGCTGGTGGTGGAGCGTGAGCGCGAAATTCGTGCCTTCATCCCTGAAGAGTACTGGGAAGTTCATGCCGACCTCGGCACCGCCAAGGGCGCCAATGTGCGCTTCGAAGTGGCCCGGGAAAACGGCGAGGCCTTCAAGCCGCTGAACGAAGCCCAGGCCATGGCGGCACTGGAGAAGCTCAAGGCGTCGACCTACACCATCGCCAAGCGCGAAGACAAACCGACCAGCAGCAAGCCGTCGGCCCCCTTCATTACCTCCACCCTGCAGCAGGCCGCGAGCAACCGCCTGGGCTTCGGGGTGAAGAAAACCATGATGATGGCCCAGCGTCTGTATGAAGCCGGCTACATCACCTATATGCGTACCGACTCGACCAACCTCTCGGCTGATGCCCTGACGATGGCGCGGACCTATATCGAAGAAGAGTTCGGCAACAAATACCTGCCGTCCTCGCCGAACTTCTACAGCAGCAAGGAAGGGGCCCAGGAGGCGCACGAAGCGATTCGTCCGTCCGACGTGAACACCCATCCAAGCAAGCTGTCGGGCATGGAGCGTGACGCCGAGCGCCTCTACGAGCTGATCTGGCGCCAGTTCGTGGCCTGCCAGATGCTGCCGGCACAATACCTGTCGACCACCGTCAGCGTCGCCGCTGGCGGCTTTGAGCTGCGTGCCAAGGGCCGCATCCTCAAGTTCGACGGTTACACCCGGGTCATGCCGCAGATGAGCAAGCCGGGCGACGACGATGTCCTGCCGGATATGGCGCAGGGCGATGTGCTGAAACTGATCAAGCTCGACCCGAGCCAGCACTTCACCAAGCCGCCGGCGCGTTACTCCGAAGCCAGCCTGGTCAAGGAAATGGAAAAACGTGGCATCGGTCGTCCTTCGACCTACGCGGCGATCATTTCCACCATCCAGGATCGCGGCTACGTGGCGTTGCACAATCGTCGTTTCTATTCGGAAAAGATGGGCGACATCGTCACCGAGCGTCTGTCCGAGAGCTTCTCCAACCTGATGGACTACGGCTTCACCGCCGGTATGGAAGAGCACCTCGATGACGTGGCCCAGGGCGAGCGCGACTGGAAAAACGTCCTCGACGAGTTCTACGGTGACTTCAAGAAGAAGCTCGAAGTGGCCGAAGGCAGCGACAGCGGCATGCGCGCCAACCAGCCGGTGATGACCGATATCCCGTGCCTCACCTGTGGCCGTCCGATGCAGATTCGTACCGCGTCCACCGGTGTATTCCTCGGTTGTTCGGGTTACAGCCTGCCGCCGAAAGAACGCTGCAAGGCTACCGTCAACCTAGTGCCGGGCGACGAGATCGCCGCGGACGACGAGGGTGAATCCGAGTCGCTGGTACTGCGCGGCAAGCACCGTTGCCCGATCTGCAGCACGGCGATGGACGCCTATCTGCTGGACGAGAAACGCAAGTTGCACATCTGCGGTAACAACCCGGATTGCGCGGGCTATGAGATCGAAGAGGGCAGCTATCGCATCAAGGGCTACGAAGGTCCGAGCCTGGAATGCGACAAGTGCGGCAGCGAGATGCAGCTCAAGACCGGCCGTTTCGGCAAGTTCTTCGGTTGCACCAACCCGACCTGCAAGAACACCCGCAAGCTGCTCAAGAGCGGTGACGCGGCGCCGCCGAAGATGGATCCGGTGAAGATGCCTGAGCTGAAATGCGAGAAGGTCAACGACACCTACATCCTGCGCGACGGGGCATCGGGCCTGTTCCTGGCGGCCAGCCAGTTCCCGAAAAACCGTGAGACTCGCGCACCGCTGGTGCTCGAGCTGATTCCGCACAAGGACGAGATCGATCCGAAGTATCACTTCCTCTGCGAAGCGCCGAAGAAGGACCCGGACGGTCGCCCGGCGGTGATCCGCTATAGCCGCAAGACCAAGGAGCAGTACGTGCAGACCGAAGTCGACGGCAAGCCGACTGGTTGGCGCGCGTTCTACGACGGCGGTAGCTGGAAGGTCGAAGACAAGCGTTAAGGTCCGCATCGGACGCTTCTGAAAAGGCCGCGTAAACCTCTCAAGGGTACGCGGCCTTTCTTTTGGGCTTGCGGTGGGCTGGAGTGTTCCATGACACTGTAAGGCCAGCCTGCTGTATCTATTCGTTGTGGAGATTGCCGTCATGGCCCACGAACTCTATACCCGCACCAACCAGAAAATTTATTTCGCCGGCCTGTCGCTGGAAGCCTTGGCGCGAGCCGAGGCGGGCGGGGCAATGAATGCTCAGGCGCTGGTGCAGGCGGGACGAGAGTCGGTGTTGTTTCACTTGTATGGCGCGCTGCTTGGCTTGTGCCATGAAATTGCTGGCTTCTATCGCCTCCCGCAGGCCAATGCGCCCCGTGCGGAGCTACTGCTGACCCGTGAGGTGCTGGAAAGCATCGCCATCCCCGAGCTGGCCGAGCTGGTGGAACTGGCCCATAACCCGGAGACCTGGCTGGCGAAGCTGCTGGCCGCCCATTCGGCGATGTTCCAGCCACCGCGGGTGCCGCATAAACCCAAGGGCGATGTCACCCAGCCGTTGATCGTCGCAGTGAACCTCGATGAAGAAGAGCAGGCACCGCAGCTGAGCCGGGAAGAGCTGGAGCAATGGCGTCAGAACCTCAAGGCTTTGGCGATTCGCTTCCGTGACGGCCTGAATGAGTGTTGAGCCGCCGCTAGCGGATATCTTCGAGTACGACCAATCATTCAAGGATGAGTAATGGCTTCAGCTACAGAGACGAATGCGCTGCCTGCGCTGTTCGATCGTGTCGATCGTCTGGCGGCCGCGGCCGCTTCGTCCCGGGATCTGCTCAAGGCGGTGGAGCAGATTCGCGATTTTCCCGAACCTATTGTCCTTAGTCGTTCAGATCCCAATTCAAAAAAACTGGCCTGGTGCCTGTGCATTGCCGGAATACTGGTCTGGCCGTTGCTGATTCCCGGGATCTACCTGATGCGCCGGCGCGGCGCCAACCACTTCATTCATCCGGATGTGGTGAAGGCGCTATCGCAGAAGATCATTCGCAAAGCGGCTCTGCTCAGCGCTGGCGTAGATGATGCGTCGGCTTCGGGGATTTTCACCCTGGCCGTGATGATGAATGAGTTTGCGCACTATCGTCGGGGTAACTATTCCCGTGAGCTCAAGAACACGCTGCTGGGCGTTTACAGCGGTGCGGTGCACGATCTGCCTTACGCTTTCCACCATCTGCATTACGTCGATATGGAAACCTACGAAGTATCGGTTTCCGACGGCAAGGGCGGTTCTCGAAGGGAAACCAGAACCCGCTATGTTGGGTATGACCGCTATAGCCTGGTGTTCGACTTTCCCTGGGCAGCCGAGGTTGCCGTTCGTGGTGACAAGCATCGAGCCATGGATCGCGAGCATCTCTACAAGACCACGACCCGGGAATTCAATTCTGCCTTCACCCTGACTGGCGCGACGGAGATGGCCTGCGCGACTTTCGCCACGCCGATCACCGTGCTCAAGCTGCTGCAGATCGCCAAGGAGTTGAAAGACGTCAGTTTCGAGTTTTCCTCCCAGAGCCGCCTATGCGTGAGCTTCAACAATGATGATGTGGTCGGCATCGCTACCTCGGCGGTAAGCCTTGCGGAGCCGGTCGCCTTTCATGCCGGCTTGATGCAGGGGGCGACGATGCCGCGCCTGAGGCCGGTGCTGGAACTGTTGCACCAGTTTGCCGAGTTGCATGACGACAATTTCAATCTACCGAAGAAAAGAACGCAGGACATGGAGCAGTAAATGATCATCCTTCTTACAGCGATACTGGTGGCCTGGCTCCTCTGGTACTACTACAACAAGATTGTCGGCGCAGGGAACCGCGCTCAGCGCGCATGGGCCGATGTGCTCGTGTATGAGCGGCAGAAGATCAAGGTGCTGGATGCCCTGGAGGAACAGGCTTCCAGCTTCAAGATCTATGAAAGCAACGTGCTGGAGAAAGTGGTGGGCCTGCGTTCGGCCCTCGGAAGGTTGCCTGAGGCGGCCAGTGGTGAGGCGCTGAAGTCGACGCAGATGGCCACTCGGGAACTGGTGGGGGGGCTGAACATGGCCTTTGAGGCCTATCCGGAACTCAAGGCGGCGGGAATCGTCAGTGGGTTGATGAAGGAAATCGTCGAACAGCAGGCGAACATTGCAGCCGCCGTTACGGTCTTCAACCGGACCGTCGAGGAGTTCAATAACTGCATCCAGATGTTCCCCAGTTCGATGGTCAACGCGGTCATCAACAAGAAGCAGGCTATTACGCCGTTTTCCGATAAGGAAGCCGCCGCGAGTTTTGATTACAAGCCGAATTTCTGATGGCAAATGCCTGTTTGTAATGCCAGGCCAATAAAGAAAACCGTTTGGGCCCGCGCGAGGTCGGGGTGATGACTGATATAATCCCGGCCTTTCGTGGAGAACAGACCTTTATGCCAACGTCCTTTCTAGAAATTGTCGAATTGCCAGACGGTCGTATCGAGCTGCGCAGGGCCGAGGACGAGGGTTCTCTGGTCACTCTGGACTTTTCAGAGGATGCCAAAGCCTTCTTGCAAGGCCAGCATGTCGAGGTGGCCAAGGCCATGTTGAGCGTGGGTGTGCAGATGGCGGGTCGCCTGGTTGAAGGCGAATTGGAGAAAGAAGAGGGGCCACGGATTCTTCACTGAGTCCGTTTGTCGGTTTTTTTGCTGTCGTTCGTCGCCTCCTTTCGGCTTCTCAATCCTGGAGAAGCCTTGTGTCATTCAAGTGTGTCCATCGACGCTTCTAGCGGTCAGCCCAGACGAATATTCAGGCTTTGTGCGTCGCCCGTGCGGGCTGCGCTGATGAGCTGTTGACGGGCACTGCTGTTCAACGGGTTGAGCCAGCTGACAACGGTGTGGCTGCGTCCCAGGCGCAGCGCCTCGCAAGCCAGTTGTTGCGCGCTTTGGGCGCCGCGCGGGTGCAGCAGCAGAATCCGTTCGCGGTTCAGGCCGGCATCCCGCAACCAGGCCTGGGTCAGGCTGGCCGGCGGGGCAATCAATGTCAGCCAGCGCGCATCCTGGTCCTGGCTCAGTTCCCTGAGGATGGGCGCCAGCAGGCTCAGGCAGTTCCCGGCGGCACCGCGTAACGACAGTTCACTGAAGGCTTCCGGTTCGTTGCTCCAGGGCGATTCGACGACCTCTTTGAGGATAGGCGCCAGGGGTTGGGCCATGAACGCTTCGAACAGTGGCAGTTGTGCATGCTGTGGTGTGTGAGGGAACTGCATACAGCCTCCTTTAGCGGCGAATGACGCCGACACTCAAGCCTTCGATCACCAGGTCCTGATCTTTCAGGTTGACCTCGATAGGGGCGAACTCAGGGTTTTCGGCAATCAGCCAGACTTTGCTGCCTTCGCGCTTGAAGCGTTTCACGGTGACTTCATCGCCAATGCGGGCGACGACGACCTGGCCATTGCGGGCCTCGCGAGTGGTGTGCACGGCCAGCAGGTCGCCATCGAAAATGCCGATGTCCTTCATGCTCATGCCGTGAACCCGCAGCAGGTAGTCGGCACGTGGATGGAAGAAGGCCGGATTGATGTTGCAGGACTCTTCGATGTGCTGCTCGGCGAGAATTGGAGCACCTGCGGCGACCCGGCCGATGATGGGCAGGCTGGAGTCGTCGGGCTTGGCTTCGAACCCCGGGATGCGAATGCCGCGGGAGGCGCCTGGAGTCATTTCGATCGCGCCTTTGCGGGCCAGCGCCTTGAGGTGTTCTTCAGCGGCGTTGGGCGACTTGAAACCCAGTTCCTGGGCGATTTCCGCGCGGGTCGGTGGGTAGCCGTTGTCTTCGAGGCAACGTTTGATAAAAGCCAGAATCTCAGCTTGGCGTGGCGTCAGTTTTAGCATGTCGATCGCTCTGTCTTTTTATACAGTGACTGGAATTATATACAGTGAATGCCGCTTGGCAATCCTCCTTTTTCCAATCGCCGCTGGACGGTCGGGTCGCCGCTGCGCATGCCTGGTGTCGCGTGGCTGGCTACAGGAAGCGGCGGGTATGATTAAATAGCTGACTGACCGGCCGCAAAACGGACAGGCAGGCTTGACAAGGCTGGGGCTGAAACGTATGTTTCAAACAAGTGTTTGTCAGGCGGAGTAGCCATGGCCCAGTCGGAAACCGTTGAACGCATTCTCGATGCTGCCGAGCAGTTGTTCGCGGAAAAAGGTTTTGCCGAAACCTCATTGCGGCTGATCACCAGCAAGGCCGGGGTCAACCTGGCGGCGGTGAATTATCATTTCGGTTCCAAGAAGGCCCTGATCCAGGCGGTGTTCTCGCGCTTCCTCGGGCCGTTCTGCGTCAGCCTCGACCGTGAGCTGGAGCGGCGTTCGGCCAAGCCGGACAGCAAGCCAAGCCTCGAAGAGCTGCTGGAAATCCTCGTCGAGCAGGCCCTGGTGGTCCAGCCTCGCAGCGGCAACGACCTGTCCATTTTCATGCGCCTTCTGGGCCTGGCCTTCAGCCAGAGCCAGGGGCACCTGCGACGTTATCTGGAAGACATGTACGGCAAGGTGTTCCGCCGCTACATGCTGCTGGTCAACGAAGCCGCTCCACGTATTCCACCGATCGAACTGTTCTGGCGTGTGCACTTCATGCTGGGGGCGGCGGCGTTCAGCATGTCGGGGATCAAGGCCTTGCGTGCGATTGCCGAGACCGACTTCGGGGTCAATACCTCGATCGAGCAGGTGATGCGCCTGATGGTGCCATTCCTTGCGGCTGGCATGCGCGCCGAAACCGGCGTCACCGACGATGCCATGGCCACGGCGCAGCTCAAGCCGCGCAGCAAATCGACTCCGGCGGTCGCCAAGGCCTGACCGTCCGGGTGGGCGCGGCAGCTTACATCCGCTAAGCTAGCCGCCCATGCCAACTCTCGTTTCCTACCTCTCTTCACACCTTTCGCCGATCGTCGCTTGCCGGGCCTTGCCGCCAGCAATGGACTCGTGCGTCCGCGCCACGCCAGCACCCTTTGCGGTGCCGTGCGCGTACTTCGTTACTAAGGAATTGCTATGACCACAGGCCTGCAAGGCTCCTTGATGGTGGATGTCGCCGGTACCTGGCTGACGGCTGAAGATCGCCAACTCCTGCGCCAGCCCGAAGTGGGTGGGCTGATCATCTTTGCCCGCAATATCGAGCATCCGCGGCAGGTGCGTGAGCTGAGCGCGTCCATCCGGGCGATTCGCCCGGACCTGCTGCTTGCGGTGGACCAGGAGGGCGGTCGCGTGCAACGCCTGCGCCAGGGCTTCGTGCGGCTGCCGGCCATGCGCGCCATTGCCGACAACCCGAATGCCGAGTACCTGGCCGAGCAGTGCGGCTGGATCATGGCCACCGAAGTGCTGGCCGTCGGCCTGGACCTTAGCTTCGCGCCGGTGCTGGACCTCGATCATCAGCGCAGCGCCGTGGTGGGCACCCGTTCCTTCGAGGGCGACCCCGAGCGCGCCGCCTTGCTGGCAGGCGCCTTTATCCGTGGCATGAACAGCGCCGGCATGGCGGCCACGGGCAAGCATTTTCCCGGGCACGGCTGGGCCGAGGCGGACTCCCACGTGGCGATCCCCGATGACGAGCGCAGCCTCGACGAGATTCGCGCCAAGGACCTGGTGCCTTTCGCGCGCCTGAGCAAGCAGCTGGCGGCGGTGATGCCGGCCCACGTCATCTACCCTCAGGTCGATGCCCAGCCAGCCGGGTTCTCCCGCCGTTGGTTGCAGGAGATCCTGCGTGGTGAATTGCAGTTCGACGGTGTCATCTTCAGTGACGACCTGTCGATGGCCGGTGCTCATGTGGTGGGCGATGCCGCGAGCCGGATCGAAGCGGCGCTGTCGGCCGGTTGCGACATGGGCCTGGTGTGTAACGACCGGGCTGCGGCCGAGCTGGCACTGAGCGCGGCCCAGCGTCTGAAAGTGACGCCGTCGGCGCGTATTGCGCGGATGCGTGGCCAGGCGTTTGCCTGCACCGACTATCGTCAGGATCCGCGTTGGCTGACGGCGCTCGGCGCACTCAAAGATGCCCAATTGATCGATTAAGGGCTTTTGCGATGACGGTCTACGCGATTATCGGCGGTACCGGCCTGACCCGGCTCGAAGGCTTGAGCATTCACCAATCCTTGCCCCTGGATACGCCCTATGGCGCTCCGTCGGCGGATATCCAGAAGGGTGAATACGCCGGTCGCGAGGTGCTGTTTCTGGCGCGTCACGGTCATCCCCATCGCTTCCCGCCGCATCAGGTGAACTACCGGGCCAATCTCTGGGCGCTGAAGCAGGCTGGCGCCGAGGCGATTCTGGCGGTCAACGCGGTAGGTGGCATTCATCCGGCGATGGGCTCCGGGCATTTCTGTGTGCCGCATCAGCTGATCGACTACACCAGCGGTCGCGAGCATACCTATTTTGCCGACGACCTGGAGCAGGTCACCCACATCGACTTCAGCTATCCCTACAGCGAGTCGCTGCGCCAAGAGTTGATCGCCGCACTGACCGCCGAAGGCTGCGAGTTCAGCAGCCAGGGTGTGTACGCCTGCACCCAGGGCCCGCGCCTGGAAACCGTGGCGGAGATCGCCCGCCTGGAGCGTGACGGCTGCGACATCGTCGGCATGACCGGCATGCCGGAAGCGGCGCTGGCCCGTGAGCTGGAGCTGGATTACGCCTGCCTGGCGCTGGTGGTGAACCCCGCGGCGGGCAAGTCCGCGACGGTGATTACCATGGCCGAGATCGAGCAGGCGTTGCAGGACGGCATGGGCAAGGTGCAGGCGACGCTGGCGCGGGTCCTCGCGGCAAACCTGTAGCCGCTACCGAAGGCTGCGACCGAGTGCGTAGCGCTCGCAAAACCTGAATCCGCGGTATTTACGTCTGCTGCACAGCCGATCGCAGGCTGCACCAGCCGCTCCAGATCAGCGTCCGCCTTTCTTGTCGGGCAGCGGGGCGAAGAGGGCTTCAATGTCTTCGCTCTGCAGCTTCCAGTCCCCGGCCTTGCGCCCATCCAGCACGCCCGCGGCCAGGTCGGACTTCTCTTGCTGCAGGTGCTGGATTTTCTCTTCCACGGTGCCGCGGGCAATCAGCTTGTAGACGAACACCGGCTTCTCCTGGCCAATCCGATAGGCGCGGTCGGTGGCCTGGTTTTCCGTGGCCGGGTTCCACCAGGGGTCGTAGTGGATCACGGTGTCGGCTTCGGTCAGGTTGAGGCCGACGCCGCCGGCTTTCAGGCTGATCAGGAAGATCTGCAGCTTGCCGCCCTGGAAGTCCCTGACCGGCGTGCGGCGATCGCGAGTCTGTCCGGTCAGCAGGGCGTAGGCGACATTGCGGCGCTTCAGTTCGGCTTCGATCAGGCTCAGCATCGAGGTGAATTGCGAGAACAGCAGGATGCGCCGACCCTCGTCGAACAGTTCCTCGAGCATCTCCATCAGGCTGTCGAGCTTGCCGGAGGAGCTGCCTCGCGCCGGCACCGCGTCTTCGTTGACCAGGCGCAGGTCGCAGCACACCTGGCGCAGTTTCAGCAACGCTTCAAGAATGATGATCTGGCTGCGGGCCACGCCCTTGCGGGTGATCTCGTCGCGGACTTTCTTGTCCATGGCCAGGCGCATGGTTTCGTACACATCGCGCTGGGCTTCATTGAGCTCCACCCAATGGATGATCTCGGTCTTGGGCGGCAGTTCGGTGGCCACCTGTTCCTTGGTGCGGCGCAGCAGGAAGGGCTTGATCCGCCCATTGAGGTGCTGCAGGCGTACTTCGCTGGCGTGCCTTTCGATCGGCACGCGGTAATCGCGATTGAAGCTCTTCACGTCCCCCAGCCAGCCGGGCAACAGGAAATGGAACAGCGACCACAGCTCGCCCAGGTGATTCTCCAGCGGCGTGCCGCTCAGGCACAGGCGCTGCCGGGCATTGAGCGCGCGCGCGGCCTGGGCCGCCTTGCTCGACGGGTTCTTGATGTATTGCGCCTCATCCAGCACCAGGACATGCAGGGGCAGGGCGGCGAGTTGCTCGACATCCTTGGGCAGTAGCGCGTAGGTGGTCAGGATCAGGTCGTAGTCGGCCAGCTGGGCGAAGTGCTTATGGCGGCCGGCGCCATACAGGGCCAGGACCTTGAGTTGCGGCGTGAAGTGCGCCGCCTCGTCGAGCCAGTTGGGGATCAGACTGGTGGGCATCACCACCATGCACGGCCGGTCCAGACGCCCGGCGTTCTTTTCGCTGAGCGCATGGGCCAGGGTCTGCAGGGTTTTGCCCAGGCCCATGTCGTCGGCCAGGATGCCACCGACTTCCAGCTGGCGCAGGGACTGCATCCAGCTCAGGCCTTCGAGCTGATAGGGGCGCAGCGTGGCGTTCAGGCCCGCCGGCGCGGGGGCCGAGTAGTCCTTGATGTCGCGTAGCCGCTGGGCGAAGGAGCGGATGTGTTCGCCGCCTTCCCAGAGCAGGGGCAGGTCTTCCAGCGGATTGAGGCGGGTCGCGTCGGCACTGCTCAGGCGCAGTGTGGTTTCGCCGGGTTCCTGCAGATAGAACTCGCCCAGGGTGGCCAGCACCGGCTTCAGCCGGCCATAGGGCAGCGCCACTTGCAGGGGGCCGTTGGGCGAGTTGGGGCGCCCGGGAATGTTCACCAGGATCAGTTCGTCGTCGCGGCGTCTGGCCAGGCGTTCCGGGTTGAGGATCTCGGTGTGGGAGCGCATCAGGTTGAGCAGGATCGGCAACAGGCTCAGGCGCTCGCCGTTGACGATGATGCCCAGTTCCAGGTCGAACCAGTCGCGCCCCGGCGCTTCGTCCACCGTGGCGTACCAGTCGTCCACGGCGGTCAGGTCGAAGCCGAAGTCGTCGTCGATCTGCAGCTCCCAGCCCTGGGTGCGCAGCTTGGGCAGTTCGTTGAGGGTGAAGGTCAGCCAGGCGCTGTCGTTGACCATTTCATACAGCTCGCCGGCGCTTTCCGGCAGGGCCTTGCTTTGCCGGGTGGCGATCTTGAAACCCAGCGCCCGCAGTTGTTCGCGATAGCGTTGTTCGACTTCCGGCTGGCGTCTGATGCGCAGGGTCTGGTGTTCCTGGCGAATCACCACGTCGGCGTTTTTCTGCCCGCTGACGTATTCCTCCAGGTAGCTGAACGACAGCGCGGCACGGTGCTGGATGTAGCGCTGCATCTTGCCGTTGCGCGGTTCGAAGGCGCTGAACTCGATACTGGCCAGCCACAACCGGGGCACCGGTTGCACGTTGTCGACGATCTGTTGCGGCAGCGGGGCGGGGCTGCGGTTTTCCAGGACGGCCTGGAGTTTTTCCAGCAGCTCGGCGTCTTTCGCTGCCGCCGGGTAGGCCAGGGTCTCCTCGATTTTCAGCAGCACCGCGGCAATGTGTTTGCAATTACTGCGCACCGGGCAGGTGCAGGAGGCTTCGACCATCAGTAAGGTGTTCTTGGCCGACTCGCGCAGGCTGATGGTCTGTCGATAGACGTTGCCCCCCGAACCCTCGCAACTGGCGGTGATGACGCTGTCGCCGGCCTGGACGATCCTGACGCGGTTCTCCAGAGCGTAGCGGCGGCCACGCTCCAGGGCTTGTTCCTTGAATCGGCTGACCCAGGAAGGTGCCAGGGGTTTGGTCAGGGTCGGGGGCATAGGGACTTCTGTCAGTCCACGATTTCAGGCGGCGCCTCGCGCGGCGTGGGGGCCGACAGCGAGGTGATCTTGATCAGCAGGGCCAGGTGGCCGTTGTCGAGGTAGTTGAGCTGGCCGTTCTTGGTGTGGCTTTCCTGTTTCAGACGTTCGCTGGCGGTCACCAGGCCATTGCTGTCGATCCGGTTGACCCAGAACTGCGCATCCACATCGGTGAAGCGCCCGAGCTTGAGGGTCAGGGTGCCCTCGATCGGGAACTGGCCGAACTGTTCCTGGCCCTCGCTGACCGCGACTTTCACCGGGTTTTCGCCCAGCGCCTGTTGCCAGGCCTTGTGCATCAGCACGCTGTAGTCGCCGCTGGCGGTGAGTTTCTCGACCACGCCGCCCAGCGCCGGGGTACGCTGGCTGTCGGCGCCCAGGCGCTGGGCGCCGGTGGCCCAGTCTTCGGGGGCGGCGCGGCTGACGATGGCGGGAACCGCGTTCTGCCGCACCAGAATCATTTCGACCTGATACATGTCGGCAAACGCCGAGGGAGCGACCAGGGTCAGAAGCAAGGTCAGTGAGCGAAACAGGCGCATGGGGCGTCCTTCAAGCAGTTTTCGGGGTGAGGCGCTCGAACAGCGCCTCCAATGTGTTGAAGCGTTCTTCCGGACGTTCCATCGGCACCATGAATTTGAACAGCGTGGCGCCTTCAAATTTGTAGCGATTGGGTTGGCCCTGGATGAGTTTGATCAGCGCCAGCGGGTCCACCGGGGTATCGGCGGCGAACTCGAGACGACCGCCCTGCGGGCCGCCGTCGACCTTCTTGATCCCCAGTTGCTCGGCCTGCAGTTTCAGCAGGGTCAGGCGTACCAGGTTCTTGGTCGGTTCTGGCAGCAGGCCGAAGCGGTCGATCATCTCCACTTGCAGGTCCTTCAGGCCGTCCTCGTCGGTGGCCGAGGCGATGCGCTTGTAGAGGATCAGCCGCGCATGCACATCCGGCAGGTAGTCTTCGGGAATCAGCGCCGGCAGACGCAGGTTGATTTCCGGACCGCCACCCAGGGGCTGGTCGAGGTTCGGCTGCTCGCCCTTGCGGATGGCTTTCACCGCGCGCTCGAGCATCTCCATATAAAGGGTGAAGCCCACCGCCTGGATCTGCCCGCTTTGACCATCCCCCAGCAGTTCGCCGGCGCCGCGGATTTCCAGGTCGTTGGTGGCGAGCACGAAGCCGGCGCCGAGGTCCTGGGTGTTGGCGATCGCCTCCAGGCGCTTTTCCGCGTCCGGGGTGATCTGCTGGCGCGGTGGCGTCAGCAGGTAGGCATAGGCCTGGTGGTGACTGCGACCGACCCGGCCGCGCAACTGGTGCAGCTGGGCCAGGCCGAACTTGTCGGCGCGCTCGATGATGATGGTGTTGGCGCTCGGCACGTCGATGCCGGTCTCGATGATGGTCGAGGCGATCAGCACGTTGAAGCGCTTGTGGTAGAAGTCGCTCATCACCTGTTCGAGTTCGCGTTCGCGCATCTGCCCGTGGCCGATGCCGATGCGCGCTTCCGGCACCAGTTCGGCGAGGTCGGCGGCGCATTTCTCGATGGTCTTCACATCGTTGTGCAGGTAGTAGACCTGGCCGCCACGCAGCAGCTCGCGCAGCAGGGCCTCTTTGACCGTGCTCTTGTTCTGCTCCATGACGAAGGTGCGCACCGACAGGCGTCGGGCCGGTGGCGTGGCGATGATCGACAGGTCGCGCATGCCCGACACCGCCATGTTCAGCGTGCGCGGAATCGGCGTCGCGGTCAGGGTCAGGATGTCGACCTCGCTGCGCAGGGCCTTGAGCTGTTCTTTCTGGCGCACGCCGAAGCGGTGTTCTTCGTCGATGATCACCAGACCGAGGTTCTTGATCTTCACATCGTCCTGCAACAGCTTGTGGGTGCCGATGACGATGTCGATCTTGCCTTCGGCCAGGTCGGCCACCGCGGCATTCACTTCCTTGGCGGACTTGAAGCGGCTCATCACTTCCACGGTCACCGGCCAGTCGGCGAAGCGGTCGCGGAAGCTGTTGTAGTGCTGCTGGGCGAGCAGGGTGGTGGGCACCAGGATCGCCACTTGCTTGCCGCCGTGCACGGCGATGAAAGCGGCGCGCATCGCCACTTCGGTCTTGCCGAAGCCGACGTCGCCGCAGACCAGGCGGTCCATCGGCTTGGCCGCGAGCATGTCCTCGCGCACCGCTTCGATGGTGGTTTGCTGGTCGGGGGTTTCTTCGAACGGGAAGCCGGCGCTGAAGGTGGCGTAGTCGGCTTTCGGATCGGCGAAGGCATAACCTTCGCGGGCCGCGCGGCGAGCGTAGATGTCCAGCAGTTCGGCGGCGACATCGCGCACCTGCTCGGCGGCCTTGCGCTTGGCTTTCTGCCAGGTTTCCGAACCCAGGCGGTGCAGTGGCGCCAGGGCGTCGTCGCTACCGGTGTAGCGGGCGATCAGGTGCAGGTTGGCCACCGGCACATAGAGCTTGGCGCCCTCGGCGTATTCGAGGGTGAGGAATTCCGCGGCCTGGTTGTCGATTTCCAGGGTGGCCAGGCCCAGATAGCGGCCTACGCCGTGATCGATATGTACCACCGGCGCGCCTTCGCGCAGCTCGGTGAGGTTCTTGATCACCGCATCGTTGTTGGCGTCGGCGCGTTTCTCCCGGCGCCGGCGCTGCATCACGCGCTGGCCGAACAGCGGGCTTTCGGCCACCAGCGCCAGGGCCGGATCGTCCAGCAGCAAGCCTTCGTCCAGCGGTGCGATGGTGATCGCCAGGCGATCCTTGCCCGCGACGAAGTCCGGCCAGCTGTCGACGGTCTTCGGCCGCAGCTTCAGGCGCTCCAGTAACTCCAGCAGTACCTCGCGGCGCCCGGCGGATTCGGCGGTGAACAGCACGCGTCCGGAGAACTCATCGAGGAAATTCGCCAGGGCCGCCAACGGCTGATTGGCCTTGGCTTCGATGGCGAGGTTGGGCAGGGGCTGCGCCGGGAAGCGCTCGCGGCCGCCACCGGCCTCGATGTCCTGCTGGCTGGCGACCACCCGCGGCCAGCTTTTCAGACGGGCGAAGCAGTCTTCCACCGGCAGGAACAACTCGGCGGGTGGCAATAAAGGACGGGACGGATCGACGCGGCGTTCTTCGTAACGGTTGCGCACGTCGTTCCAGAAGTTTTCGGCCGCCTGCTCGATGCCCGGCAGGGAAAACACCTGGGTGTCCTGGGGCAGGTAGTCGAACAGGGTCGAAGTGTCTTCGAAGAACAGCGGCAGGTAATACTCGATACCGGCCGGAGTGATCCCGCTGCTCAGGTCCTGGAAGATCGGGCAGCGGCGGAAATCGACGTCGAAGCGTTCGCGGAAACGGGCCTTGAAGCGGGTGACGGCTTCTTTTTGCAGCGGGAATTCTTTCGCCGGCAGCAGGCGCACCGAATCGACCTTGTCGATGGAGCGCTGGTTTTCCGGATCGAAGGTGCGCAGGGTCTCGATTTCATCGTCGAACAGGTCGATGCGATAAGGCAGTTTGCTGCCCATCGGGAACAGGTCGATCAGGGCGCCGCGCACCGCGAACTCGCCGTGCTCGTAGACCGTGTCGACACAGCGATAGCCGCTGGCTTCCAGGCGAGTGCGCATCTGTTCGACATCCAGCTTCTGACCGATGTCCAGCACCAGGCTGCTGCCCAGCAGGAACTTGGTTGGCGCCAGGCGATGCAGGGCCGTGGTGATCGGCACCACCAGCACGCCATGCTCCAGCTCCGGCAGCCGGTACAGGCTGGCGATTCGCTGGGAGATGATGTCCTGGTGCGGCGAGAACAGGTCGTAGGGCAGGGTTTCCCAGTCCGGGAAATGCAGCACGGGCAAATCCGGGGCGAAGAAACTCAGCTCCTGCTCCAGCCGTTCGGCACTTTGGCTGTCGGCGGTCAGCAGCAGGGTGAAGCGCTTGGCGGCGCTGGCAGCCTCGGCAATGGCGAGGCTGAGGGCGGCACCGGGCAGATTGCCCCAGTGCTGTTTGCCGGCGGCGGCAGGGAGTTGCGGTAGACGCAGAACGGGCACGGAAGGTTGAGCTCCAGCGTTGCGACAAAGTCGGTAATTGTAGCGGTCCGGCGTACCGGCTGTCAGTTGCTGATGTGTCTATTACGCGGTTGCGGAAAATGTAGTGGTTATGACAAAAAAACGCGTTTCTTGGCGGGAAATGTAGTGCCGAATCGGGGCGGTGTTACGGAGGGTTACAGACAACGCTGGGATACCGCGCAAAATGAGGCCTTTCTGGAACCCGCGTATTTACTGGGCTGGAGCGGGGTGTGTTTTTTCCGGATGGATTTTTGTTACGTTCCGCGCGACAGGCGCGCATTGCTACGCAGGGGACTCGGCTGCATAATGTAGCCCCTTTTTTCAGCCCCTACATGTGGAAGGTTCCCGTGACTCAGAAGCCCGACCAGTGTCTTGGTGAATGGATCGACCGTGAAGCGCTCGCAGAAGCGATGATTCCGCTTATCGGTCAGCTCTACCGCAATAACAATGTGGTGAGCTCGATCTATGGCCGCAGCCTGATCAACCAGTCTGTCATCGCGATTCTCAAAGCTCACCGCTTTGCTCGCCATCGCTCTTCCGACGATAGCGAACTCTCCGTCCACGAAACATTCCCACTGCTCAAGGCCATGAGCGAGCTCAAGCTCGGCGCGGCTTCGGTGGACCTGGGCAAGTTGGCGTTCAAATTCCGTAACGAAGGCAATGGCCGCACCGCCGAGCAATTCGTTCGCGAAGAGCTGGCTGACGTGGTTGGTCAGCAAAACGCTTCGCCCCGCAAAGGCACCGACGTGGTCCTGTACGGCTTCGGTCGTATCGGCCGTCTGCTGGCGCGCATCCTGATCGAGAAAACCGGTGGTGGCGACGGCCTGCGCCTGCGCGCCATCGTGGTGCGCAAAGGCGCCGAAAACGACCTGACCAAACGCGCCAGCCTGCTGCGTCGCGATTCGGTGCACGGTTCGTTCAACGGCACCATCACCATCGACGAAGCCAACAACACCATCACCGCCAACGGCAACCTGATCCAGGTTATCTACGCGAAGAATCCGACCGAGGTGGACTACACCCAGTACGGCATCAAAGACGCGCTGCTGGTGGACAACACCGGTGTATGGCGTGACGCCGACGGCCTGGGTCAGCACCTGGCCTGCCCGGGTATCGACCGTGTCGTTCTGACCGCGCCTGGCAAAGGCAAGCTGAAGAACATCGTTCACGGTATCAACCACGCCGAAATCACCGCTGACGACAAGATCGTTTCCGCCGCTTCCTGCACCACCAACGCCATCGTGCCGGTGCTCAAGGCCGTGAACGACAAGTTCGGCATCGTCAACGGTCACGTCGAAACCGTTCACTCGTACACCAACGACCAGAACCTGATCGACAACTTCCACAAGGGCGATCGTCGTGGCCGTAGCGCCGCGCTGAACATGGTCATCACCGAGACCGGTGCTGCCACCGCTGCCGCCAAGGCCCTGCCTGAGCTGGCCGGCAAGCTGACCGGCAACGCGATCCGCGTTCCGACGCCAAACGTGTCGATGGCCATTCTCAACCTGAACCTTGAGAAAGCCGCTACCCGTGAAGAGATGAACGAGTACCTGCGCTACATGGCGCTGCACTCCGACCTGCACAAGCAGATCGACTTCGTCAATTCCCAGGAAGTGGTTTCCACCGACTTCGTGGGCTCGCGCCACGCCGGTGTGGTGGACGCTGAAGCGACCATCACCCAGGATAACCGCGTTGTTCTGTACGTCTGGTACGACAACGAATTCGGTTACAGCTGCCAGGTGGTTCGCGTGATGGAAGACATGGCCGGTGTGAACCCGCCTGCGTTCCCGCGCTAAGCCTTAGCCGCACATGAAAACGCCCCGACTTGTCGGGGCGTTTTTGTTTGTGGCGTTTGATGGCTGGAGGGATGAGTTGATTGGGCGGGCCTTTTCGCGGGCAAGCCTCGCTCCTACGGGGCGTATGCGATTTCAGAACTGACGCATAACCTGCAGGAGCGCGGCTTGCCCGCGAAGACGGTCGATCAGGCGCCACCCACTACTGCTGCCTGCGCAGTGCGCAGTTCATGCTTGTTGCCGCGGAACAGCACCAGGGTCGCGATCAGGCCCAGCACCGCCGCGCCGCTGAGCCAGATCCCCGGCGCCGCCTTGTTGTCCAGCGCATGGATCAGGTAGGTGCAGGCCGCCGGCGTGAAGCCGCCAAAGGTGGCGGTGGCCAGGCTGTAGGCCAGGGAGAAGCCGGTGGTGCGCACTTCAACCGGCATGATTTCGGTGAGAGCCACCACCATGGCGCCGTTGTACGAGCCATAGAGGAAGGACAGCCACAGCTCGACGATCAGCAGGTGGCTGAAACTCGGGTTGGCCACCAGCCAGGACAGGGCCGGGTAAGCCGTGAGGATCGCCAGGACGGTCGCCGCCAGCAGCAGCGGCTTGCGCCCGACCTTGTCCGATACGGCGCCCATCACCGGCAGCCAGAAGAAGTTCGACAGGCCGATGCACACGGTGACCAGCAGAGCGTCCAGGTCTGACAGCTGCAATTCGGCCTTGCCGAAGGTCGGGGTGTAGGCGGTGATCAGGTAGAAGGACACAGTGGTCATCACCACCAGTGCCATGCCGGCCAGGACGATGCCGAAGTTCTGGCCGATGGAGCGGATGATTTCCCGCAGGGTAGGGCGGTGCTTGCGTGCCTGGAACTCCGGGGTTTCTTCCAGCGAACGACGGATCATGAAGATCGCCGGCACTATCATGCAGCCCACCAGGAACGGCATGCGCCAGCCCCAGTCGCCCATTTGTTCCGGGCTCAGCCAGTGGTTCAGGCCAACGCCCAGCAGGCCGGCGAAGACCACGGCGGCCTGTTGACTCGCCGATTGCCAGCTGACGAAGAAGCCCTTGCGGCCCGGGGTGGAGATTTCCGCCAGGTAAACCGAGACGCCACCCAGTTCCACACCGGCAGAGAAGCCCTGCAGCAAGCGGCCGAGCAGCACCAGCAACGGCGCGGCGACGCCGAGGGTGGCATAACCCGGGACGCAGGCGATCAGCACCGTGCCCGCGGCCATGAGCAGCAAGGTGATGATCAGGCCCCGGCGCCGGCCATGACGGTCGATATAAGCGCCAAGAAAGATCGCACCCAGCGGGCGCATCAGGAAGCCAGCGCCGAAGGTCGCCAGCGACAGCATCAATGACGCGAAAGCACTGTCGGCAGGGAAGAAGGTCTTGGCAATGGCCGTGGCGTAAAAGCCGTAGACCATGAAGTCGAACATCTCCAGAAAGTTGCCGCTGACAACGCGAAAGATCGCCTTGCCTTTGCCCGTGGTCGTGGACATTTTATTCACTCACTTTGGCTATTTTGTTAGCGATCCCTGGTCGTTATCCGTCCTGGCTGCACGGTCTGGGGTGGCTAAGCCGCAGGCCAGACAGTTTGTAACAATATGTGTATGAGTCTGCCGAGGCAACAAAAACTCTTAGCTTGCTTGCTAAGTAGATGGACGGCTTGGGATTTATTGCCAGCCAGTTCGCGGAATAAACCCGCAGGAGCGAGCTCGCGATGAGCCGGGTTCGGCCTGCATCAAATCCGCGCTGGCTGCCGCATAATGGCCCGCCCTGGTCGGACGAAACCGAGAGGGAAATCGATTGTCGGGAGGCGAAGTCTTGCTGGGTGAATCTTGGGTGCGAGGGTGGCTTCCTGTCGTTCTGGCAATGGCCCTGGCCGGATGTGGTCGGGGCGACTCGCTGGAAAGCTTCGGCGGCCCGACCATGGGCAGCACCTACTCGATCAAGTACGTGAGGCGGGCAGGCCTGGCCGCGCCGAGTGAGGTGCAGGCCCAGGTCGAGCGGATACTTGCGCAGATCGACCGGCAGATGTCGACCTATCGCAGCGACTCGGACATCGAACGCTTCAACGATCTGCCGGCCAATAGCTGCCAGGCGATGCCGGCGGCGGTCCTGCGCTTGATCGAGATTGGCCAGCAGCTGTCGCGGGACAGCCAGGGCTCCTTCGATCTGACGGTCGAGCCGTTGCTCAACCTCTGGGGCTTCGGTCCGCAGGGGCGCGGAGAGGCGGTGCCGAGCGATACGGCGCTGGCGCAGGTGCGGCAGCGAGTCGGCTATACCCATCTGCGTATCGAGGGCGACCAGCTGTGCAAGGACGCCGCGGTCGAGGTGGATTTCAACAGCATCGCCGCCGGTCATGCGGTGGACCGGATTGCCGCCAGGCTCGCGGAAATGGGCATCGACAGTTACCTGGTCGAAGCCACCGGCGAACTCAAGGCCGTCGGCAGGAAACCCGACGGTTCGGCATGGCGCATTGCCCTGGAGGAGCCGCGGGACGATCGACAGCTGGCCGAGCGGGTCATCGCCGTCGATGGTTATGGGGTTTCGACTTCCGGCGACTACCGCAATTATTTCCAGCGCGACGGACAGCGTTATTCCCACACCTTCGACGCCCGCACCGGCAGGCCTGTCGAGCATGGGCTGGCTGCGGTCACGGTGATTCATCCCGCGGCCGTGATGGCCGATGGTCTGTCGACCCTGCTGCTGATCCTCGGTCCCGAGCGCGGTTGGGATTACGCGGAAAAACACGATATCGCCGCATTTTTTGTGATTCGCGCCGATACAGGCTTCGTCACACGCAGCAACCGCGCGTTTGATCGCCTGTTTGCCGGACAAAAGCAGTAATCTTGCGCGGTGCCGCGGCGCGATGTCGCAGGCAAAAGTAGCCGGCGACGCGACCAAGGGTTAATGTGCGCGGCGTTGACGCTTCTATAGACTGTGCCCGGGTTCGTAACCGAGCCAAATTGATCCTTCATGCCGCTGGCCGCGGCATGATTTAGCCGCAGGTGCCACATCGGGTGCCGCGGCCTGTTCTGAGGAGTACGCATGGCTGTCTACAACTACGACGTAGTGGTGTTGGGTTCAGGCCCCGCTGGAGAAGGTGCGGCAATGAACGCCGCGAAAGCTGGGCGCAAGGTAGCGATGGTCGATAGCCGTCGCCAGGTCGGCGGTAACTGCACCCACCTGGGCACCATCCCGTCCAAGGCCTTGCGTCACTCGGTCCGGCAGATCATGCAGTTCAACACCAACCCGATGTTCCGGGCCATTGGCGAGCCACGCTGGTTCTCGTTCCCCGACGTATTGAAAAGCGCCGAGAAGGTCATTTCCAAGCAGGTCGCCTCGCGCACCGGCTACTACGCGCGTAACCGGGTCGACGTGTTCTTCGGCACCGGCAGCTTCGCCGACGAGCAGACCATCGAAGTGGTCTGCGCCAACGGCGTGGTCGAGAAGCTGGTGGCCAAGCACATCATCATCGCCACCGGCTCGCGTCCATATCGCCCGGCCGATATCGATTTCCACCACCCGCGAATCTATGATAGCGACACCATCCTCAGCCTCGGCCACACCCCGCGCAAACTCATCGTTTACGGCGCTGGCGTGATCGGTTGTGAATACGCCTCGATCTTCAGTGGCCTGGGGGTACTGGTCGAACTGGTGGACAACCGCGGCCAGTTGCTGAGCTTCCTGGACTCCGAGATCTCCCAGGCGCTGAGCTACCACTTCAGCAACAACAACATCACCGTGCGCCACAACGAGGAATACGACCGCGTCGAAGGCCTCGACAATGGCGTGATCCTGCACCTCAAGTCGGGCAAGAAGATCAAGGCCGACGCCTTGCTCTGGTGCAATGGCCGGACTGGCAATACCGATCGGCTGGGCATGGAAAACATCGGGGTCAAGGTCAACAGCCGTGGCCAGATCGAGGTGGACGAGAACTACCGCACCTGCGTGCCGAACATCTACGGCGCCGGCGACGTGATCGGCTGGCCGAGCCTGGCCAGTGCCGCCCACGACCAGGGGCGTTCGGCCGCCGGCAGCATCGTCGACAACGGCAGCTGGCGCTTCGTCAACGACGTGCCGACCGGGATCTACACCATTCCGGAGATCAGTTCGATCGGCAAGAACGAGCAGGAACTGACCCAGGCCAAGGTGCCGTACGAAGTGGGCAAGGCCTTCTTCAAGAGCATGGCCCGCGCGCAGATCGCCGGTGAGCCGCAAGGCATGCTGAAGATCCTGTTCCACCGCGAAACCCTGGAAGTCCTGGGCGTGCACTGCTTCGGTTACCAGGCTTCGGAGATCGTGCACATCGGCCAGGCGATCATGAACCAGCCGGGCGAACTCAATACCCTGAAGTACTTCGTCAACACTACGTTCAACTACCCGACCATGGCCGAAGCCTATCGGGTAGCCGCTTACGACGGCCTCAACCGGCTTTTTTGAGCGACTCCGGCCGGTGGCCTGAGCCGGCCGGGGAGACCGATTTCAGTAACTCTCGAGCGTGGCGCTGGCCAAACCGGGAAAGTCTGTAATCAGGCTGTCTACGCCGAAGTCGGCGAGCCTGCGCATCAGCGCAGGCTCGTTGACTGTCCATACCGACACATGCAAGCCCTGACGCTGCGCCCGTTGCAGCCGCTCCGGGGTGCAGAGTGTCCAGTTCAACGCCAGAATCTCGCAGCCGTAGCTTTGCGCGACCTTCAACGGGTCGAGCCAGGCGTATTCGGCGACCAGCCCGCGGGACAGATCCGGGGTCAGCTCGACAGCCGCCTTGAGCACTTCCCGTGAGCTGGAGGTGACGGTGACCTTGTCCAGCAGGCCGAAACGCTGTGCCATCTCGCGAATCGCCAGCACCGTGGTGGCGGCACGGGTGCGCGAGGCGCTCTTGACCTCCAGCTGCCAGTGCTCGAAGTCGCATTTTTCGAACAGTTCTTCCAGGCGCGGGATCGGGCAGGGCGTGACCCAGCCCGGGCCGCCCTTGCGAGCGTCATAGGACACCAGTTCTTCGGCGCTGTGTTCGACCACCTTGCCGCGGCGGTCGGTGGTGCGCTTGAGGGTCGGGTCGTGGATCACCATCAGCTCGCCGTCCATGGACAGGTGCAGGTCCAGTTCGCAGCGGCGCACGCCATGCTTGAGGCACTGCTGGAAGCTGGTCAGGGTGTTTTCCGGTGCTTCGCCTTTAGCGCCGCGGTGGCCATAAATCAGGGTCACGATTGCTCCTTCACGGAAATTTTTCCATTAGATGGTCAGTGCTGCGCGGTGGGGCCGCAGGTCAATCGGCTGCCGGGTCGTTCTGTTCTCGGGCCTGGCGACGTTCCTGGGCTTGCTTCTGCAGGATATAGCGCGCCAGCAACTGGCGTTGGGCGTCGGTCAATGATTCGAACTCGGTACCGATTTCGAACGTGCCGAAACTGCGGGTTTCGCAATGGGTGACCTTGGCCCGCAACAACAGGCCCAAGGCCTGGGGCATCAGCAGCAGCTTGACCGCCAGGTGGGTGCCGGCCGGGTAGGACAGGTGATGTTCGAACTCGATGCCGCCTTCGGAGAGAATCACCCGCTGCGGTTCGCCGAACTTGCCGAGCACGGTCTGCGCCACCACCTGGCTAAGCAGGTCGATGCGCTTGTTCATGGACTTGAGGTAGTTGGCCAGGGTCCGGTCGCGCTCGCTGACCTGGCGCAGCAGGTGCTGCGATTCGAATTCGCTCAGATGCAGCTCGCTGAGCAGGTTGAACAGCGGCGACGCATCCTGCAACACTTCCTTGCTCGCCGCTTCGTGGGCGGACAAGGGGCTAATTTCCAGTGCGATCGTGTCCTCGATACGGTAGTATTCGCGGCGATCTTCTTCATCTAATGTCGACATGGCGAACCCATGGTAGCGGCGGTGGTCTGAGTGTAAAGCTGCTTACCAGGACCCGCCACAAGGACGTCTTCTTTTCCTCCGAACAAGCCCCGACATGTTCAGACCTCTCTTCGTATTTATTGGCACGCGTTATACCCGTGCAAAGCGCCGCAATCATTTCGTGTCATTCATTTCCCTGACCTCGATGATCGGACTCGCCCTTGGCGTGGTCGTGATGATCGTCGTGCTGTCGGTGATGAACGGCTTCGACCATGAGATGCGCACCCGCGTGCTGGGCATGGTGCCCCACGCGACCATCGAATCCGGTGAGCCGATCAGCGACTGGCAAGGCCTGGCCGACAAGGTCAAGCAGAACCCCAAGGTGCTGGCGGTTGCGCCGTTCACCCAGATGCAGGGGTTGCTGACCAATAACGGCCAGGTGCAGAAAGTCCTGCTCAACGCCATCGATCCGGCCAAGGAACGCCAGGTTTCGATCATCGATAACTTCATGAAGCAGGGCAAGCTGGACGACCTGGCCCCCGGCAGCTTCGGCATCGTGATCGGTGACAAGGCCGCGACCAAGCTGGGGGTTGGCCTGGGCGACAAGCTGACCTTCGTCGCGCCCGAGGTCACGGTGACCCCGGCCGGGATGTTCCCGCGCATGAAGCGTTTTACCGTGGTCGGCATCTTCCATGTCGGCGCCGGCGAGCTGGACGGCTATCTGGGCCTGACCAACCTCGACGACCTGGGCCGCCTGCACCGCTGGAAACCGGACCAGGTGCAGGGCCTGCGCCTGAAGTTCGACGACCTGTTCCAGGCGCCACGTACCGCCTGGGAAATTGCCGAGCAACTGGGCGAGAACCAGTACTACGCCCGTGACTGGACCCGTACCCACGGCAACCTGTACCAGGCCATCCGCATGGAAAAAGCCATGATCGGCCTGTTGTTACTGCTGATCGTCGCCGTGGCCGCCTTCAACATCATCTCCACCCTGGTGATGGTGGTGAACGACAAGAAGGGCGATATCGCGATCCTCCGTACCCTGGGGGCGACGCCGGCCAGCATCATGGCGACCTTCATGGTCCAGGGCACGGTGATCGGCGTGATCGGTACCTTGATCGGCGCCGTGGTCGGGATGTTCGCGGCGTTGAACGTGAGCGCGGCGATCTCCGCCCTCGAAGGCCTGATCGGGCACAAATTCCTCAATGCCGACGTGTACTTCATCGACTACCTGCCATCGCAACTGATGGCCGAGGATGTGTTGATGGTCTGCGGCGCGGCACTGGTCCTGAGTTTCCTCGCCACCCTGTATCCAGCCTGGCGTGCCGCGCGCACCCAGCCGGCGGAGGCGCTACGTTATGAGTGAGTTGGGCATGAGTGAAAAAGCAATTCTGAGCTGCCGCGACCTGGGCAAGTCCTACGAGGAAGGTCCGGAATCGGTGGTGGTGTTGTCCGGCCTGCAACTGGAGTTGCACCCGGGCGAGCGGGTGGCGATCGTCGGTACCTCAGGTTCGGGCAAAAGTACCTTGCTCAACCTGCTGGGTGGCCTCGACACGCCGACCAAGGGCAGCGTCTGGCTCGACGGCGAGGAGCTTTCGGCGCTGAGCGAGAAGGGCCGCGGCCTGCTGCGCAACCGCGCCCTCGGCTTTGTCTACCAGTTCCACCACCTGCTGCCGGAATTCACCGCCCTGGAAAACGTCTGCATGCCGCTGCTGATCGGCAAGACCACGATCCCGGAAGCTCGTCAGCGGGCCACCGCCTTGCTGGAGCGGGTAGGGCTGGCCCATCGCCTGGAGCACAAGCCGGCCGAACTGTCCGGTGGTGAGCGCCAGCGTGTGGCTATCGCCCGTGCCCTGGTCAACAAGCCAGGGCTGGTGATGCTCGACGAGCCGACCGGCAACCTCGACTCCCACACCGCGCAAGGCATCCAGGACTTGATGCTGGAACTCAGCACCTCGATGCGTACCGCGTTCCTGGTGGTGACCCACGACATGAACCTGGCTCGCCAGATGGACCGCGTCCTGCACCTGCAGGAAGGTTTCCTGACGCCCATCTGATTGGTCGCAACCCGGCGCCTGAAACAGGCGCTGGGTCTTTAATTTCCATACGGTGCCCCAGCGAATGTTCAGACCGTTATCGATCTTTATCGGCACGCGCTATACCCGCGCCAAGCGCCGCAATCGCTTTGTTTCCTTCATCTCCATGACCTCGATGATCGGCCTCGCCCTGGGCGTGCTGGCGATGATCGTGGTGTTGTCGGTGATGAACGGTTTCCAGCGCGAAATGAGCTCGCGCATCCTCGGCATGGTGCCCCACGCCACCATCGTCGGCGTCAAACCGATCGACGACTGGCAGCCGGTGGCCGCCGCAGCGATGAAAAATCCCGAGGTGACGGCCGCGGTGCCGTTCACCGAGATGGAAGGCATGCTCTCCTACAAGGGCTCGATGCAGCCGATCCAGATCAGCGGCATCGACCCGGCCCAGGAAGGCAAGGTCTCCATCGTTGCCCAGCACATCGTGCAGGGCCGTCTGGATGCCTTGAAGCCGGGCGAGTTCGGGGTGGTGATCGGTGAGATCACGGCGCGGCGCTTTCGCCTGAATGTCGGCGACAAGCTGACCCTGATCGTGCCGGAAATCAGCTCCGCGCCGGGCGGCATCACCCCGCGCATGCAGCGCTTGAACGTAGTCGGCGTGTTCAAGGTCGGGGCCGAGCTCGACGGTTCCATGGGCCTGATCCATGTGGCCGATGCCGCCGAGATGCAGCATTGGCAGCCAAACCAGGTGCAGAGCGTGCGCCTGGCGGTCAAGGACCTGTACGCCGCGCCCAAGGTTTCCAGCGACATCGCTGTCAGCCTGGGCGCTGGCTTCAAGGCCGATGACTGGACCCACACCCAGGGCAGCCTGTTCAGCGCGATGAAGATGGAAAAGACCATGATCGGCCTGTTGCTGCTGATGATCGTGGCCGTGGCCGCGTTCAACATCATCGCCACGCTGATCATGGTGGTGAACGACAAGGGTGCGGACATCGCGATCCTGCGCACTATCGGCGCCACGCCACGGCAGATCATGGCGATCTTCATGGTCCAGGGTACGGTGATCGGTATCGTCGGCACCTTGATCGGCGGCGTGCTGGGGGTAATCGCGGCGTTGAACGTCAGTGCGCTGGTGGGTTGGCTGGAGCGGGTCAGCGGCCAGCACATCTTCAGTTCCGACGTGTACTTCGTCAGCAACCTGCCTTCCGAGCTGCAGGGCGGCGACGTGGCCCTGATCTGCACCGCGGGTTTTGTCCTGAGCTTCCTGGCGACCCTGTATCCAGCCTGGCGCGCGGCGAAGGTCGAGCCGGCGACTGCATTGCGTTATTCGTAATCTCGCTATCGCGAGCAAGCTCGCTCCTATGGGGGGAGCTTGCTCGCCAACCCTGCGCTATTCCTGCCTCGGCAACTCAATCACAAAGCTCGTCCGGCCCTGCGCCGATTCGCAACGAATCTGCCCGCCATGGGCACGGATGATCGATTGGGTGATGGCCAGCCCCAAGCCTGCATGTTCACTGCTGCCTTCATGGCGCGCCGGGTCGGCGCGGTAGAAGCGGTCGAACAGCCGTGGCAAGCGTTCAGGCGCAATGCCTTCGCCGGTGTTTTCCACCCGCAGGTATGAACCCTTGGCGGTCTCGCCAAGCCGCACCCGCACTTCGCCGCCGGTCGGGGTGAAGCGTAGGGCGTTGTCCAGCAGGTTGGAAAGGGCGCGGCGCAACATGCTGCGGTCGCCCTGGATCTTCGCGCTGCCTTCGCGCCCCAGGGCGATACCGGCGTCTTCGGCCAGCGGCGTATAGAACTCCAGCAGCATGTCGGTTTCCTCACCCAGCTCCAGGGCTTCGTGTTTCGGCGTCAGCAGGCCGTGGTCGGCCTTGGCCAGGTAGAGCATGTCGTTGACCAGCTGGGCCATCCATTGCAGCTCTTCGAGGTTGCTGTGCAGGGCTTCGCGATAGTCTTCCAGCGCCCGTGGGCGGGTGAGGGTGACCTGGGTGTGGGTCAGCAGGTTCGACAGCGGGGTGCGCAGCTCATGGGCGATGTCCGCCGAGAACGCGGAGAGGCGCTGGAAGGAGTCGTCCAGGCGCCCGAGCATGGCATTGAAGGCCTGGGCCAGTTCGGCCAGTTCGCCGGGCATCTGCTGCTCCGGCAGGCGCTGGGTCAGCGAGCTGGCGGACACGCCCGCGGCGACCTCGCTCATCCGCCGCAGCGGACGCAAGCCGCTGCGCGCGGCCCAGGCCCCGAGCAGCGCGGTGGCCAGGGCCGAGAGGCCGACGGTCAGCCAGATCAGGTGCTGCATACGCTGCAGAAAGTGCTGGTGGTGGGTGATGTCGAGCATCAGGGTCAGCTCTGGCGAGCCGGCCTGGCCAGGCTCCAGGGCCGCACTGTAGACACGGTAGGCGGTGCCGTCATGTTGCAGGCTGTGCAGTCCGCTCGGCTGGGCCGAAGTGGCCGGCAGTGCCTTGGCGCTGTCGAACCAGACGGCGCTATCCGCCCCTGTGACCCGCAGCGTCAGGTCCGGTTGATGGCTGAGTTCATCCTGCAGCTGCACCTTGCGTTCGGCAAAGCGTTGCGGGGTGTCGGCGCCCTGCAGCGCACTGCGCATGGCGATCAGCTTGCCTTCCAGCAGTTGCTGGTCGAGTTCGATGAAGTGCGCCTCGCTGGCGCGGCTGAACAGCACCCCGGCGAGCAACGAAACCACCGCGGTGCAGCCGGCGAACAACAAGGCCAGGCGGCCGCTCAGGGACAAGCGGCGCATCAGGCCTGGCGCTCTTCGAGCACGTAGCCCATGCCACGCACGGTGTGGATCAGTTTGTTCGGGTAATCGTCATCGATCTTCAGGCGCAAGCGGCGGATCGCCACCTCGATGACGTTGGTGTCGCTGTCGAAGTTCATGTCCCAGACCTGGGAGGCGATCAGCGTCTTGGGCAGCACTTCACCCTGGCGCCGCAGGAGCATTTCCAGCAACGAGAATTCCTTGGCGGTGAGGTCGATGCGCTGGCCGTTGCGTTCGACCCGTCGGCGAATCAGGTCCAGGCGCAGGTCCGCCAGTTGCAGGGTGGTTTCCTGGGGCGTGGAGCTGCCGCGGCGCAGCAGGCTGCGGACCCGGGCCAGCAGTTCGGAGAAGGCGAAAGGCTTGACCAGGTAATCGTCGGCGCCCAACTCCAGGCCGTGGACCCGGTCTTCCACCGCATCGCGCGCGGTCAGGAACAGCACCGGGATCTCCAGCCCGGCGCCGCGCACGGCTTGCAGGATCTGCCAGCCATCGCGGCCCGGCAGCATCACGTCGAGAATCAACAGGGAATAGTCGCCGGTCAACGCCAGGTGTTGACCCGTGGTGCCATCGGCCACCAGCTCGGCGTTGAAGCCTGCCTCGCTCAGGCCCTGGCGCAGGTAGTGGCCGGTTTTCGGTTGGTCTTCGACGATCAGCAGTTTCATGGGCGGCTCATGGCAAATGGAACGCGGGCTTTATACCCTGGGTGACGGCCGCAGGGCACAAGCTGACAAAGTTGTAATCTAGCAGTCAGCTGGCTGGCAGCGCTGCGGCCTTAGAGTTTCACACAAGCTGAACCTCATCTTGTTGGAGTGCGATTATGTTTTTACCCAAGGGTGTTTTACCTCGTTCGTTGACGCTGGCCGCCTGTTTGCTGGCATTGGGTGCGCCGGCCTGGGCATCGCCGGCGCAGACCTACGATTTCGGTCAGGCGGCCTCGGCGGCCAAGGCCACGCGTACGGTGGAAGTGGACATGAACGACATGTCCTACACCCCCAAGAGCCTGGACATCAAGGCTGGCGAAACCGTGCGTTTTGTCTTGATCAACAAGGGCCAGTTGCTGCATGAGCTCAATATCGGTACCGCGACCATGCATGCCGAGCACCAGCAGGAAATGCTGAAGATGCAGCAGAGCGGCATGCTCACGCCCACCGCGATGAAGAACATGCCCGCTGGGGCCATGGATCACGCCGCCATGGGCCATGGCGCGATGCCCGGCATGAAGCACGACGACCCGAACAGCGTGCTGGTGGAGCCGGGCAAGACCGCTGAGCTGACCTGGACCTTCAGCAAGGCCGGCAGCCTGGAGTTCGCCTGCAATATCCCGGGGCACTATCAGGCAGGCATGGTCGGCAAGCTGACGGTCAGCCAGTAAGCGCCTGGGGCTCAAAGGCGGAGGCAAAGACTGATAGAATCGCCTGATTCTTCAGTCAGGTTTCCGCCATGCATCCCGCAGCCGAACATTCGCCGCTGGGCAAGTCCAGTGAATACGTCTCCACCTACACGCCATCCTTGCTGTTCCCAATCCCGCGGGCGGCAAAATGGGCCGAGCTGGGCCTGAGCGCCGACACCCTGCCTTATAAAGGCGTGGACTTCTGGAACTGTTTCGAGCTGTCCTGGCTGTTGCCCTCCGGCAAGCCGGTGGTGGCCATCGCCGAGTTCAGCATTCCGGCGGACTCACCGAACATCATCGAGTCGAAGTCGTTCAAGCTGTACCTCAACTCACTGAACCAGACCCCTTTCGCGGATCGCCAGAGCCTGGAGGAAACCTTGCGTGCCGACCTCTCTGCGGCGGCCGGCAAGCCGGTGGGCGTGCGCATCCGCAGCCTGGGCGAAGTGGAGGCGGAAGGTGTGGTGGCCTTGCCGGGTGCCTGCATCGACGAGCTGGATATCAGCGTCAGCAGCTATGAACACCCGCGTCCGGAGCTGCTGCAGTGCGACAGGTCGCGGATCGTCGAGGAGAGCGTGCACAGCCATCTGCTCAAATCCAATTGCCCGGTCACCAGCCAGCCGGACTGGGGCAGCGTGGTGGTGGAGTACCGTGGCCCGGCGCTGGACCACGCCAGCCTGCTGGCCTACCTGGTGAGCTTCCGCCAGCACTCGGACTTCCATGAGCAATGCGTGGAGCGGATCTTCCTCGACCTGCAGCGTTTGCTGCAGCCGGAGAAGCTGACGGTGTATGCGCGTTATGTGCGTCGTGGTGGCCTGGACATCAACCCGTACCGCAGCACCGAAACCGCGAGTTTCGCCAACTTCCGACTGGTTCGCCAGTAATGAAAAGCCCCGCTCTGGTAGCGGGGCTTTTTTGTCTGTAAGGGGTTAAATCCCCATGTTGCCGAGAGTTTGCACGATGTTGCGCAAGGTGCCGGCAATGGCGGGGTGTTCAAGCTCGAAGCGTTCGACGGCGAGGTTGACCCCGTCGGCCAGGCTGGTGTCCTGGGTGGCGTTTTCCAGTTTGAGCTCGAGCTCGATCTGTTGCATCAATTCCTGCAGATTGGCGCGTTCTGCTTCCGAAAGCGGTGGGTTCTGCTCCAATTGCTCGCGCAGGGTATTGAGCTGTTCTTGCAGTTCGCGGGCAGGCATGGCGTTCTCCCTTCATTGATAGGCACAGCCATGGACCGCGCCGATTCGCTAAAGGTCCATGTCTGAGCCTTAGCGTAATCCACTCGCGGGCAATGTGCATGATCTTGATCAAGTCAGGGTTTTTCACCTTTCTGGCGACGCTGGCCGATATCGGCCAGGCAGGTTGGCAGCTCGCCCAGATGGTCGATCACCGAGTGCACGCCGAGGCTGAATAGATGCAGGGTGGCCTTGCCGCGCTTGAGTTCGCGCTCCTGCTGGTTCAGTGCCTGCCATTGTGTCGGGCTCATGCCGCAGAGCGAACCGCAGGATGCCAGACCGATGGTCCACAGGCCGGCGTTGAGGCCCGATTGCAGCAGGCGCGGTTCGCCGCTGACCAGCACGCAGCCGTCCAGCCGGCTGACATTCAGGGTCATCAGCGCCTGCCAGCAGGCATCGGGAGCCGGCCAGCGGGAGCCGGTGTTAGGGGAGGGGGTGACCCAGTCGGGTAGTGAACTTGCCAGGTGCTGGCTGAGGGGGGCGGGTAACTCGTCGAGCCAGGCGCAGGGCACGCCCTGGTGTTGCAGGCTGTGCAGAATGTCCAGGGCGCCGTGAGTGGCGTGGGCCTGTTCCAGAGGGTGGTCGGCGCTGTGCAGGCGCATCCGCGCGCCGAAATCCACCAGGCAGCCGCTGAGGCCAAAGAGCACGGCGGTCAAGGTGGGGGCGGATACAGGCAAGGCTTCGGCGTGAGGCATCGTGACGTCCCTGAAATACCTTGCAAGAGTATCGACGACAGATGACCGTTGGGTGACATCCCTGTGAACAGGCCATGCAAACGAGGGGGAGAGGGCGAAGCACTGCACCAGTGCTGCATAAATGGATATATCCGACTTATACTAGCGCGCTTACCGCCAGGGCATAGCGCCCGCGACAGTACAATCCAAGGAGTTTCTGCTATGCGCTGGAGCAATCGTCTCGCTCAGCTTATGTGTGCCGGCATGCTGCTGGTACCGGTTTTGGCCCACGCTGCGGAAGACGATCCGTGGGAAAGCATCAACCGCCCGATCTTCACGTTCAACGACACCATCGACACCTATGCGCTGAAACCTCTGGCGCAAGGTTATCAGGCAGTAACGCCGCAATTTCTCGAAGACGGCATTCACAACTTCTTCCGTAATATCGGTGATGTCGGCAACCTGGCCAACGATATCCTGCAAGCCAAGCCCCATGCCGCTGCCGTCGACACCGCGCGGCTGTTGATGAACACCACCATCGGTGTGGCGGGTTTCTTCGATGTGGGCACCAAGATGGGCTTGCAACGTAACGATGAAGACTTCGGCCAGACCCTGGGTTACTGGGGCGTCGGCAGTGGTCCTTACGTGATGCTGCCGTTCTTCGGTCCGAGCACCCTGCGCGATGCGCCGGCCAAGTATGTGGACAGCTTCACCGACGGTTACCGTTATGTGAACGACGTGCCGGTGCGTAACAGCGTGTTTGCCCTGGAGGTCGTCGACACCCGCGCGAGCCTGCTGTCGAGCGAGAAGCTGATCAGTGGCGACAAGTACACCTTCATTCGCAATGCGTACCTGCAGAACCGCGAATTCAAGGTCAAGGACGGCAAGGTCGAAGACGATTTTTAAGCGACCTGTCCATGAAAAAGGCGGCCCTTGGGGCCGCCTTTTTTGTTGATCTTAGAATCAGCTCATCTTCAGGATTGTAAGGCCAAGTTTCTGGCCGTTGCCTTCCAGCTCGGTGACCCAGACCACTTCGGTGTCCGCTTCCAGTCCCCTGAGGGCGGCGTGCTCGGAATCGATACGCACGCTGAGCAGGTCGCCGACCTTGAATGAGCGCGGAGCCTGAACCTGCATGCCACTGCTGGAAAGGTCGATGCAGACGGCCGCAATCACCTGGCCCTGGTGGATTAGCGTGACCTCTGCATCCACCCGCATGCGGATGTAATCGCGCTTTTCACTGTAGTCACGATCGTTTGGGCTCATAGGCTCCAACCTGCGTTTAAGTTGCGGATTTGCCTGTTCTTATAACTCCCGGTGATTTGAGGTGTAAAGACGTCCGGCGACCATCGGCATGAGCTTGAAACGCCCCGCGGATGGGAGTACCGTCTGCGCCTTAGAAGGGCACCTCTGATGGTCGAGCGTGCAGGGCTACGGGCCCTGACTCCATTTCCAGAGTGGCTAGAAAGCGAATCCAGTAGTGTGTGTCCAGGCCTCGTGCCCAGCCACCTACGCCAACCTAATTCTGGCGCCGTTTGCCCACATGCCAAAAACCAGTGCCACGCTGCTGATAATCGATGACGACGAAGTAGTGCGCGCGAGCCTCGCGGCCTATTTGGAAGACAGTGGCTTCAGCGTCCTGCAGGCCAGTAACGGTCAGCAGGGACTTCAGGTGTTCGAGCAGGAAAAGCCCGACTTGGTGATCTGCGATCTGCGCATGCCGCAGATGGGCGGCCTCGAACTTATCCGTCAGGTAACCGACATCGAACCGCAAACCCCGGTCATCGTGGTTTCCGGTGCCGGTGTGATGAACGATGCCGTCGAGGCCTTGCGCCTGGGCGCGGCGGACTACCTGATCAAGCCGCTGGAAGACCTCGCGGTGCTGGAGCACTCGGTGCGCCGGGCCCTGGATCGCGCGCGCCTGTTGCTGGAAAACCAGCGCTACCGGGAGAAGCTGGAAGCCGCCAACCGCGAGCTCGAAGCCAGCCTGAGCCTGCTGCAGGAAGATCAGAACGCCGGGCGCCAGGTGCAGATGAACATGCTGCCGGTGAGCCCATGGACCATTGATGAGTTCAAGTTCGCGCACCAGATCATTCCGTCGTTGTACCTGTCCGGCGATTTCGTCGACTACTTTCGTGTCGACGAGCGCCGCGTAGCCTTTTACCTGGCGGATGTTTCCGGGCATGGCGCTTCTTCGGCCTTTGTCACGGTGCTGCTCAAGTTCATGACCACGCGCTTGCTGTTCGAGTCCAAGCGCAACGGCACTTTGCCGGAATTCAAGCCGTCGGAAGTCCTGGGCCATATCAACCGTGGCCTGATCAGCTGTAAGCTGGGCAAACACGTGACAATGGTCGGTGGCGTCATCGACGAGGAGACGGGCTTGTTGACCTATAGCATTGGCGGACACCTGCCATTGCCTGTGTTGTACACGCCAGACAGTGTGCGTTACCTGGAAGGGCGGGGTCTGCCGGTAGGCTTGTTCAATGAAGCCACCTATGAAGACCACATTCTGGAACTGCCTCCGAGCTTCAGCTTGACGCTGATGTCTGATGGCATTCTGGACCTTTTGCCGGAACCCACACTCAAAGAGAAAGAGGCCGCCTTACCTGAACGGGTGAGAACGGCAGGCGGCAGCCTGGATGGTCTGCGGCAGGTTTTTGGATTGGCCACGCTAGGGGAGATGCCGGATGATATCGCCCTGTTGGTGTTGAGCAGGAATCTTTAATGAGTACCGGTAGAATCCAGTTCGCCGAGCAGGACGGCACCTTTGTCCTGAAGTTTATCGGTGAAGTGCGCCTGACCCTGTGTTCGGCGCTGGATGCGACTATTGAGCGAATCTTCACGGCGCTGAACTTCTCGGCGATCGTGATCGACCTGACCGAAACCCGCAGCATCGACAGCACCACCCTGGGCCTGCTGGCCAAACTGTCGATCCTGTCGCGGCAGAAGGTCGGCCTGTTGCCGACCGTCGTCACCACCCACGAAGACATCACTCGACTGCTGCAGTCCATGGGCTTCGATCAGGTGTTCAACATCGTTGACCGTCCGATCCCATGCCCGGAATGCCTGACCGACCTGCCGTCCCAGGACCAGTCGGAAGAGGTGGTGCGGCTCAAGGTGCTGGAGGCGCACAAGATCCTCATGGGCTTGAACGACTCCAACCGCGAGGCTTTCCACGATCTGGTGAATGCCCTGGAACGCAACTGATCCCATAAAGCGGCAGCACATAAAAAAGGGCGAGCCCGTGAGGGGCCGCCCTTTTTGCGTTGACGCTCGCTCGATCAGAGCTTGGCGGCCAGCAGTGCCTCGAGTTTTTCCTGGTCGCGGGCGAACTGACGGATACCTTCGGCCAGTTTTTCGGTGGCCATGGCGTCTTCGTTGGAGGCCCAGCGGAACTGCGCTTCGTTCAGGCTCTGGCGAGCTTCGCCAGCGTGGCCGGGCGCCAGTTTGCGCTCCAGCTTGCCGGTGTCGGCGGCCAGTTTCTCGATCAGGTCCGGGCTGATGGTCAGACGGTCGCAGCCGGCCAGTTGCTCGATCTGGTTCAGGTTGCGGAAGCTGGCACCCATAACCACGGTCTTGTAGTCATTGGCCTTGTAGTAGTTGTAGATGCGGGTCACCGACTGCACGCCCGGATCGTCGGCGCCGGTGTAGTCGTTGCCGCTGGCCTTCTTGTACCAGTCGTAGATGCGCCCCACGAACGGCGAGATCAGGAACACCCCGGCCTCGGCGCAGGCGATCGCCTGGGCGAAGGAAAACAGCAGGGTGAGGTTGGTCTGGATGCCTTCGCGTTCCAGCTGCTCGGCGGCGCGGATGCCTTCCCAGGTGGAGGCGATCTTGATCAGTACGCGCTCGCGGCCGATGCCGGCCTTGTCGTACAGCTCGATCAGGCGATGGGCGCGCTTGAGCATGGCATCGGTGTCGAACGACAGGCGGGCATCCACTTCGGTGGAAATGCGGCCGGGGATCACTTTCAGGATTTCTTTGCCCACGGCGACGCCAAAACGGTCGCTGGCCAGGCCGACATCGCCCTTGACGTCACTGACGCAGGCGTTCAGCAGCTCGGCGTAACCCGGAATGGCCGCGGCCTTGAGCAACAGGGAAGGATTGGTGGTGGCGTCTACCGGTTTGACCCGGGCGATAGCGTCGAAGTCGCCGGTGTCGGCAACCACGGTGGTGAACTGCTTGAGTTGTTCCAGCTTGGAAGTCATGAGAGTGCTCTGTCCTGTGGGTCTGTTGACATTACCCGAGCGCTGACAGCCGCTCAAGGGCGCGAATGCGTAACCGGATGCCTAAACGAGCCCCAAGGGCAACAACCTGAAAAACAGGTGTTTGAATGCTGGGGCGCTATCCGTTTACTACGATGCCAAAACACCCATCAGGTTCAACCCGAGTGATCGTTAGCGACCTTCGAGCAACTGCCCGGCCTGATCCAGCAGCGCCAGCGGATCCTTGGCCTTGTGAATGTCCACCGAGAGCAACTGGCGGAACTTGCGCGCCCCCGGAAAACCGGTGCCCAGCCCCAATACATGGCGAGTGATGTGGTGCATGGCGCCGCCCGTGGCCAGGTGCCTGGCGATATAAGGCCGCAACTGCGCCAACGCTTCGGCCCGGGAAATCACCGGTGCGGTGCTGCCGAACAGCTGCTGATCCACCTCGGCCAGCAAGTAGGGGTTGTGATAGGCCTCGCGGCCCAGCATCACCCCGTCGAAAGTCTGTAGATGCTCATGGCAGGCCTCCAGGGTCTTGATGCCGCCGTTGAGGATGATTTCCAGCTCGGGGAAATCCGCTTTCAAGCGTGCTGCCACGTCATAACGCAGGGGAGGAATATCGCGGTTTTCCTTCGGCGACAGCCCCTCAAGAATCGCGATCCGCGCATGCACGGTAAAGCTGGTGCACCCAGCTTCGCGCACCTGGCCGACGAAATCGCACAGTTCTTCATAACTGTCGCGGCCATTGATGCCGATCCGGTGCTTGACCGTCACCGGAATGCTCACCACATCGCGCATCGCCTTCACGCAATCGGCCACCAGGCCCGGATGCCCCATCAGGCACGCGCCGATCATATTGTTCTGCACCCGATCGCTCGGACAGCCGACGTTGAGGTTCACCTCATCGTAACCATGCTCCTGAGCCATCCGCGCGCAAGCCGCCAGATCCGCCGGCGTACTGCCACCCAACTGCAACGCCAGGGGATGCTCGGACTCGTCGTGACGCAGAAAACGCTCATGATCGCCATTGAGCAACGCACCGGTGGTGACCATCTCGGTGTAGAGCAGGGCGTGCTTGGACAGCAGGCGCAGGAAGAAGCGGCAGTGCCTATCAGTCCAGTCCATCATCGGCGCTACACTGAAGCGGCGAGACAGCTCGGAACGGGTAGGGCTAGTGTTTACGGGCGCTTCAGGTTTTTCAAAATTCATTGATACTGATCTTTTATACAGCGGTTTTTACCCATTTTTCCTTGTTTTCCGAAGTCGGTTGCTACAATGTAGCAAGCGTATTCAGCAATGTAGCAACTGGAAATGGGCACGATCACATCACGCAAGCGCAAGGACAATTCGACGGCCTACACGGCGCAGATACGGATCAATCGAGACGGGCGCACAGTTTATCAGGAAAGCCAAACCTTCGACCGCAAGCAGGTCGCCCAGGCCTGGATCAAGCGCCGGGAGACGGAGCTGGCGGAGCCCGGCGCCATTGAGCGCGCCAACCGCAAGGGCGTGACGGTCAGGAAGATGATTGAGCAGTACCTGGACGAGTACGAGAAGATCCGGCCCCTGGGTAAAACCAAGAGAGCCACGCTGAATGCGATCAAAGACACCTGGCTGGGTGATCTAGACGACTCGGCGATCTCCAGTCAGAAACTGGTGGAGTTCGCTCAGTGGCGGATGAGCCAGGAAGGCGGTGGCGTGCAGGCGCAGACGGTTGGTAACGATCTGTCGCACCTGGGCGCGGTGCTGTCCGTCGCGCGGCCGGCGTGGGGCTATGAGGTGGATCCGCTGGCTATGCCTGACGCCCGTAAGGTGCTGCGCAAGCTCGGCATGGTCAGCAAGAGCAAGGAGCGCAACCGCCGGCCGACGCTGGAGGAGCTGGACAAGCTCATGGTGCATTTCTTCGAGATGCAAGCACGCCGCCAAGCTCAGATCGACATGCCGAAGATGATTGCCTTCGCGATCTTTTCGACGCGCCGGCAGGAAGAGATTACGCGGATCCGCTGGGACGATCTCGATGAGTCTCGGCAGGCCGTCCTGGTGCGAGATATGAAGAACCCTGGGCAGAAGATTGGTAATGACGTGTGGTGTCATCTACCTGATGAGGCCTGGGCGATCCTGCACAGCATGCCCAAGGTCGAACGAGAGATCTTCCCCTATAACGCCAAGTCGGTTTCGGCGTCATTCACGCGGGCGTGTCCGATGGTAGGGATTGAGGATCTGCACTTCCATGATCTGCGACATGAAGGGGTAAGCCGGCTCTTCGAAATGGACTGGGACATTCCGAGGGTATCGAGTGTTTCGGGGCACAGGGATTGGAATTCGTTGAGGCGCTACACTCATCTGCGAGGTCATGGTGATAAATACGAATCCTGGTGTTGGTTTCAACATCTCGAGGTGGACTTACGAAAGTAAATTTGAAACAGATAGTGGGGTGGAGGGTGGAGTTAAATAGCAGGGAAATAGCCACGCTGATTTGGGTCGTAGGTTTCTTTTTGTTCTGTGGTTACAAATACAAGGAGGTACGTCGTTCGTATCTGTCTCTTGCAAAAGCAATAATACAGCGCCAAATAATTGTATTTCTAATTCTTTCGGCCTTTTGGATATCGTTGTGCGTATTTGTTCTTTATAAGGCAGAGTTGTGGGGGTATGAAAACCTTAAAACAGTTTTGGTATGGGGTGTAGTGTTTAGTTTTGTATCGATGTCTGAGTTAACTAAGATTAGTGACGACAAATCTTTTTTTGGCAGGGTGTCAGGTGACTCTATCAAGGTTACGGCAATCGTTGTTTTTATTTCTGGTTTGTATACGTTTGATTTTTGGGTAGAAATTTTGTTGGTGCCTTTGTTGGCTTTGGTGAGTATACTGAATGCAGTGTCAGTGTTGGACAAGAAGAATGAGCCTGCGCGCAAGTTTTTGTATGGTGTGCTTGTGATTGCGGGGTTGGTGTTGTTGGGGTATTCGGGTTACAAGATTTTTAATGACTTTTGGTCTTTCGCAACTTCCAAGAACTTCAAGGACTTTATAGGTCCAGTTGTTCTTACTCTGCTATTTCTTCCCTTTGTGTATGTTTACAGCGTCTACGTCGCATATCAAACGGTCTTTGCTCGCCTAAGGCTTTCCGGTGAACAAATAGCGCGGTATGCCAAATGGCAAATGATTCTTCGTTTCAGAACGAATACTAGCCTCGTGCGAACATGGGCTAATGAGCTGCAACGATGCCCACTCGCGACGCACGCGGAGATAAAAGCTTCGATCATTTCTCTTAAGTTTCGTCATAAACGGGAGTTAAATCCGTTGCCAGTCTCAAGTCAGGATGGTTGGCCTGTGAATGAAGCGCGCAGGTATTTGCATGGTTTTGGTTTTGTCGTAGGTCAGTACAAACCACTGAATGGCGTTGAAGAATGGTTTGCCAGCTCAAAAATGGTTGAGGTTGGCGAGTCTTTATGGTCTTCGAACCTAGCCTATTATCTTGAGGGCGATGAAGGTGTGGTTCGTACATTGAAGTTCAAATTAAATGTCAATGATCCAATAGACATCGATATAGCTGAAAGCTCGTTTTTAGAGGCTTCTGAAAGTCTCTTGAGAATCGTATTTTCCGATGTTTCGGAGGAAATGTTGGGGCTTTTAAGGAAGGGTGATGTTGATTCTGTAATCATGGGGCGAAGAATAAAAGTCTTTAAAGAACTCTATTCAGTTGGAGGGAGAAAGGGCGGATACTCACGGATTTTGACTATCGTGCATAATGAATTTTATGAGGTTTTTTAAAGTCGGGCCGGGATGGTTACCCGCCGGCCCGTGTGATTACGCAGCTCTACCCATAAGTTTGTCCTGTTCTAGAGCAGCTTTTTCACGCTGCTTATCTATGTAGTAGGCAAGATCTTTTAGATGAATTCCCAGCGCTGCCTTTTGGCTGTTGGCACCGAGCCGTACAATTGGTATGTCGATTTCTCCTGATAGACACTTAAGTTTGAACTTCTCCACGGTTAAGTGCATGTAGTCTTCGCAAACGCGGCTTAGAGGAATTACAGCTTTGCCATCGTACTGGGCCATAAGTAAAAACAGCGTATTCATTATGGCACCTCTCGTTGAATCGTATTTAAGGGGACTGCTTTGACGGTTGGCAGCTCCGGAGTTTCTTGACTGCACAGAAGAGGCTTATACCCCACGACAGGCTGCGCGGGCGGGCGATTCTGAGCGATCAGCGTTGCATTGGGTGCGGCTGCCTCGCGCAGCTTTTCGTGGGGTATACGTGCCTCAGTAGTGGCGCTGATAGGGTCAATAATGCCTGCTGCTGCGCAGCAGAGACTCTTTGTTTTCTGCGCGTCGATGCATAACTCTTCGCGGAGCAAAGCGGGGCGGGCGGCGTCGCAATCCTGAGCGCGCGCGTGCCCGCTTTCCTCCGAGGTCGAGAGCTGCGTCGATCCCTGTCCGATGGCGCAGGCGTGTCCGGCGCATGGCGCAGAATCGAAGAGCAAGCCGGGGCGGTGGGCCTGATTCATGCTGCGGCCTCCTGTTCGGTGGGCTTCAAGAGGTCGGCGAGGGCGAGGGCTTCGTTACGCAGGCGGTGTGCGTCGCGCTCGAGCTTCTTGCCCGTCTTGAAGGCGCTCCAGGTCTCGGCGGCAATGCGCAGGCTTTCAGCGATCTGCAACAGAGTGCGGCGGTGCTGCTCCTGCAGTGCGCTCGCATCCTTCAGCCGCTTAGCGTGCGCGGCCAGGTGCCTATGGTCGTTACGCAGGAACTGCAGGGAGGCTTCCAGTCGCTGGATGGTCGCCTTGTGCTCGAGGTCGCTGGCAACGCGACCTCGGATGCGGCCCTCTTGGCGGCCAAACCAGTAGGCATAGGCGAACAGCCCGATAACGAACGCGCAGATGGTGGCGAGGGCGATGACCTGTTGGGTAGTCATTGGTCTTACTCCTTATGGTGTGCGGGCCGGTGGTGGCGGCCGTGCATTGGGGATTACTCGTTTGCTTCGGCTTGTGGGCGGGGCATGTCTTCATCCGCCTTGTAGGCGCGGATATCGATCAGCGCTGCGACATGTCGGATGTGCGCGTATTTCGGTGCCTTGCGGCTGTTGTCCAGGGTGGTGACGGGGAGCTCGATCCGGCCGCTGGTGATTTCTGCCGCAAATGACTCCTTGTTGAGGTTGCGGAAATATTGCTCGCGCAGCCTTTCAAGGGGTATCAATACGTCACCGAAGGTTCGATAGAGCAGTTCGACGGTGGATGAATCCGGTGCGGGGTGCAGCCGCAGCGGTGCTTGGCTGTTATTGCTCATGGCTCTGTTGGGCCTCCTTGCGTTTGTGGCGTGCTGGGTGGTTCCAGGCGTTCAGGCAGTGGCGTTTGGTCAACTCCCGCAGATGATCTGGTACTTCGAGGAGCGCGGCATTGCGCTCCTCTTTGGTACGCAGAGCTAAGATCTGGCGGGCGTACTCCCTAGGCCACGTCACGGTTGTCAGCCGGGATGGCTGGCAGCTCGAGGCCCAGCTGTTCGGTGAGCCAGGGTAGGCCGGCTTGCTTCACTCGGGTGGACTGGCTGTACTGCATCCCGAAATCCGGGTGCCACCATTGGCCGTTCTTGATGCTCAAGTACTCGCGGTCGCGGGTGGGGTAGGTCGGCAGCTTTTTGTTGTTGATCAGACCTTTCTCGCGCATGAGCTTGATCAGCGTTGGGCGGGTGATGCCGAAGTACTTGGCGGTCTTTGCGAGGTCGCGTTCCATAGTTGCCCCCTATGCCGCGTGTGCTGCAGGAGTTGCGACTGCAGCCAGGTGGTTGATGGACTCGACGATCTTTTCGTACATCTCGGTGTCGCTACCGCACACGGTGAAGCACTTGGTGCGGGGCTTCTTCACACCAATGCTCATGATGGTCGTCACGGCTTTGCGCGTGATGTTGCGATGAAGGGCAACCTGAATGGGGAGGTCGAACCCCATATCCAGGCTGATGGTGCCGCCAGTACGCACTAGCTCGAACACTTGCTGCCGTTGTTCGGTTTCAAAGGTGCCGAAGCGGCGGCCTGCATGAGGAAGTGTCAGCAGATCGGCCGAGTTGCTAGGGTCGAAGGGGCCGTTAACGATCTCTTCGATGAAGTCGGCCAGCTTGAGGTGCATCTTCTTTTCGTTGGGCAGGGTGAGCGTGTGGCGTTCACTTCCCAGCTCGACGGTGAAGAGCGTGTCGGATTTGCTGCGTTCAACCTTTAGGCGGAACGACAGCACATCACGCCGCGGGGTGGACCGGAGTGTATGAGTAAAGGTTTCGGTCAAGTTGACCTGGGCCTGGAGGAGAGTCAGGGTTCGATTGTCGAGTTTGTACTTCCTCATGCCGCATGCCCTCCGCCGTTCGGGCCGAAGGGGACGGGGGTGTCATGGGGCTTCTGCTTAGGTTTGCTGGCGACGAACTCACACCCGGCCTCCCGGGCCAGACGGCGGATTTCAAAGGTACGGGATGGATCAGCAGCGGCCGGGTGGACGTGCAAGGTTGCTGTGGTGTGCATGGTATTGCCTCGCTCTGTGGTGGAAGAGTGAGGTGAATATCAACCAGTGGTAGAATATTGTCAATTGCATGTTGGTTGATTTCTGACTTTGATAGCGACAACGGGATTGCCGTCAATCTGCCATCTGCTGGCAAAGTGGCACCGGCATCACGTATAAATAACAAAAGCTCAAATGAATAATCGCGCAGGAGACGCGGAGTGATGATGGAATGAAAGCGGAATCTCGATTCGACAGTAAAAAAGCGTTCGTCTTAACTAAGCATGACGTTAAAAAAATATGGGATCTTTTAGAAGGTGCAGGCCTCGAAGTTGAAGCAACGCTAGAGTGTGCAGATGGTATTTCGCGTAAAACAAAGTCAATAACTGAGGTTTTGGAGTATGACAACGTACAGCGTGCAGAAATTAAGGCTTTGAGGTTAAGTGGCTACTCGTCTGAAATTAGCGCGTTCTCAACGATCACACTAGGATGCGTACATAGCACAAGTGTTACATGCTCTCTGAATGGGCATGTGGACAAAGTTGCTGAAATGCGAATCAAACTAATGGATATAGTTGATGGCATGAAACCATGGTACGACCTATGCGCGAGGATTGATTTCGGACTTTTGCTTATGGGCTTCTTTATGTTTTGGGGAATGTTTTTTTCTTTCCTGGGATATGGAAAACCGAAGGCTGAAGTTGCTCCTATCCAAGCATTCTATTCGACGGCTATAGCACTCGGTATGCTGGTCGCTTTAGGTGTGGTCGGATGGGGTATGACGCGTCTAAGGCGCAAGTATTTTCCGATTGCTGTTTTTGAAATAGGGCACGGGTTGAAACGACATGACTTCGCCGAAAAAGTGAGATGGGGCGTCGTCGTGGCGTTTGTTGTGGGGCTGGCAGGTGCGTTTGCTTTCAAGCCTTTCGCTTGATTCTATTCAGGAATGAAGGAGCCGACTACTTTGCCGCATAAATGAACTTCTTCGGTGATCTCAATGATCGGGTACTGCGGGTTGATAGGCTTTAAGTACTGACGGCCCGCATCCGATACGAGAACTTTGAATGTCGCTTCATTGGTAATCGGGAGCTGGGCAATGACTCTGTCGCCATTTTTTATAGATTGCTCGGGATCAACAAATATAACACAGCCAGTAGGGTAGCTTCTTCCAGGCCCCGGGTTTGTCATTGAGTCGCCAATTACTCTAAGTGCGTATCCCGATTTACTAATGTTTACAGGGCAAGACAGCCACAGTTCTGCTTCCAGAGCAGCCGAGTTTTCTACAGCCTCGCACCAGGCGCCTGCTTGGACCCATGAGATCAGTGGCACCTTCCCAAAGTTTGGAAGATAGTTATGTATGTTGCTACCACTGTTTTCCGCGCCTCTTCCGCCTTCCGTCATTGGAAGGATTCCATACTCAAGCCACTCTCGACGCACCCCCAGCCACTCGGCCATTGCGCTCATAGTCCCTATTTCTGGAACAGCACCACCGTTCAGCCATTTGCTGACCGCCTGAGGTGTCTTTTCAATCCCGAATGATCGCAATTTGGCGAGTATGTCTGCTCCCCTCCCATGTTTCCGGAGGCCGACGTTGTCCAGCGCCTCATGGAGACGTTGGGAGAATTTTTCGCGTGGTGTGCTTTTATCAATCATTGGTTGAGCATCACATAGAACTTGCTTCACTGTCAGTTGAACTGTAGTATCAACCGGCGGTTTAATTTAGGGTCGAGAAACAATGGACACAACTCACCATGAGAACGCACTAGCTTTCGCCTTTGAATCGGTCGGGGGGCTGGGTGCTGCCGCAAAAATATGCGGGCGTTCGTACCAGGCACTGAACAAGTGGCGACAGGCGGCACGTTTACCTCGTACGGAGTACACGGGTGAAACGCAATATGCCCAACAGCTTGCAGAAGCGGCAAAACGTAACGGTATTGCGCTCGAAGCCACTTGGCTTCTAGAAAAATGCAAACGGCCGCAACTCAGTTAGTCAAGAAAAAAGGCGACCCAAGGGTCGCCCAGTTCCTCCCGGCACGCACCACCACAGCGCTGTCGGGGCGCGATAAAGGTCGGCGGGCACACCACATGCAAACCGCCTCTCTTTACCGCGCTTTCCAAGGCTCGGAAGCCTTGGGTTGCTGCCTTTCTCCACCACAGATAGGGCAGCTGTTGCGCCAGGGGTGAGCAACGGATTGCTTGCCCCGGCACGGTGCCGGTGTCGGTCTTGCAGATCTAGCCGGCTTTTGGGCCCTTTCAAGCCACGCGGCAAATGTATCACCACTGCATGCCGCGCGGCACTGGCAACTTATTAGGATTAATGCCATGAGCCGAATTGCTCTGAGTTGTGTTGACCGGGCGCAGCGGGAAGTCCTGCCGCTCGATCTAGCGCTTTACCATGCTGCACGGGACTATCCCGGCGGCGCCGCAGCCATCGCCGCCACCACCGGCAGAAACTCCACCACTCTGCAGCACAAGCTGTCTCCAACCCACCCAAGCCACACCGTAAACATTCAGGAATTCGGCGAGATCCTCGAACTGACCAAGGACCGCCGAATTTTGGATGCGGTTCATGCGTTGGTCGGCGACACGATCTGGCAGGAGCTTGCCGAGGCCTATACCACCGATATGCCCGAAACCCTGACCACCGGTATCGCGGAGTATTTTCGGCAGGTGGCTGACCTAGCTGAAACATGGGCCAAGAGCATTGGCGATGGGGTTGTAAGCGACCAAGAACTGGCCGCGATCCGCCTGCAGGTGTTCCGTGGGATTCAAGGGCTGCTGGGATTGTTCAACCGCGCCACGTACGTCAACCAGACGACGCGAGGTGCTGACCGTGGGTGATATAGCCGACTTCGCTAACGATCTAGTGCAGGAGCGTATCGACCAGGCGCTTGCTGCACGTAGCGCCGCCAAACCTGCATTGGCGGCGCATTCGTTCCTGTTCTGTGAGGAGTGCGACGAGCCGATTCCTGAAGCGCGCCGTTTGGCTCTGCGGGGCTGCACCCGGTGTGTGGGCTGTCAGGCGGTCGACGAAGCGTGGGAGGCCCGCCATGCTCGATGAGGTATTGGGGCAGTTCGCAGACTACGGCCTTGAGCCCGCGCAGCCGCTGGTTTTCGGCAAGCTGACACGCTGCAAAACCTCGCAGGACAAGGGCAAGGAAAAAAACGGTTGGTACGTCGTCCATGAGCATCGGACTGAGAAAGGCGAGACGCTGATTTTCGGCAGCTTCGGTGACTGGCGCTCGGGCGAGACGCAGAAAATCAAGGTCAAGGCCGGGCGGATGTCACCGGAGGAGCGCGAGGTTATGCGCGCTCGGCAGGAAGAGGCCAAGCGCCGCGCCGCCGAGATCGCGGCTAATGCCGCACGTCGGGCGGCGAAACGGGCGGCAGGTATGTTCAACCGCATGCCGGAAAAGGGTCGCAGCGACTATCTGGATCGCAAACAGATCGTCGGCTTCGGCGTTCGCTATGCGCCGCGGTCTGGGTCTTTCCTGGTGCCGATGTGCAACGTACGGGACGAGATTGTCGGCCTGCAGGTGGTCTTTCCATCGAAGCAGGAAGACACCGGTCGAGACAAGTCCTATTGGCCCTACGGGATGTCGAAGGAGGGGGCGTTTCACTTGATCGGCCCGCATCCGGATCCTGGGGAGCCTGTGCTGGTCTGTGAGGGATACGCTACCGGCGCCAGTCTGCATATGGCGACTTCGCTGACGGTCGCCGTCGCGTTCGATGCGGGCAACCTATTGGTGGTCTGCAAGGCCATGCGCGAGCGCTTTGCAGGCTGCCCGCTGATTATCTGCCGAGACGATGACTGGAAGACCACGAAGCCGAATGGTGATCCATGGAACCCTGGCGAGGAGAAGGCCAACAATGCCGCGCTGATTGTCGGTGGCCAGGTGGTTGCGCCGATCTTTTCCGGCGAGCGACAAGAGAAGTGGACCGACTTTAATGACCTGCATGTTGCCGAAGGCCTGGAGGCGGTACGTCGCCAGGTGTTGGCGGTGGTCAAGCCGCCTGCAGCTGGCGGCTGGAAGGATCTGCTGGCTCGTAGTGAAAGTGGTGCCTTGATTGCGCATATGCAGAACGTCGAGCTGATTCTGGCCAATGACGAGCGCTGGGCCGGGGTGATCAGTTACAGCGCCTTCAGTTCGAAGATCGTCAAGCTGCGTGCGGCCCCTTATGGCGGCGGCACGGGCGATTGGGCCGACATCGACGATATGCGTGTCATGAAGTGGCTCGCGCAGCAATACAACTTGCGGGTCAAGGCGTCTCACGTGATCGAGGCGGTGAGTGTGGTTGCCCATGACCATGCCTTTCACCCGGTGCGCCAGTACCTGCAAAAGCTGGAGTGGGACCGAGTGCCGCGGCTGGAAAGCTGGTTGACTGACGTCATGGGCGTGAAGCCCAGCGACTACACGTCCAAGGTCGGCAAACGCTGGATGCTCTCGGCTGTTGCCAGGGTGATGAAGCCCGGCTGCAAGGCCGATTCGGTGATGATTCTCGAAGGGGCTCAGGGCGCTGGTAAGTCAACGGCTATGAGCATCCTCGGCGGCGAGTGGTTCATGGACACGCCGTTCGCCCTGGGCGACAAGGACGGCTTTCAAGCGATCCGGGGCAAGTGGATCGTCGAACTGGGCGAGCTGGACAGCTTCAACAAGGCCGAGTCGACCAAGGCCAAGCAGTTCTTCTCGGCATCCACTGATACCTACCGCGAGAGCTACGGCCGCAGGACTATGGACGTGCCACGCCAGTGTGTTTTCGTGGGTACGACCAACCAGGACGAGTACCTGAAGGACGCCACGGGCAACCGCCGCTATTGGCCGGTGGCATGCACCAAGGTCGAGCTCGAGCTTCTGCGGCAGATCCGCGATCAGCTGTGGGCCGAGGCCATGTTCTGCTATGAGGCGGGCGACCTTTGGTGGGTAACGTTGGACGAGGCGGCGATGTTCGGCGAAGTACAGGACGAACGCTTCGTGGTGGATGAGTGGGAAGGTCCAATCCTGACCTGGCTTGAAGAGTCGCAGATCGGCGAAACCACCACCGGCAGCGAGGTGCTGGCCAGTGCACTGAAGCTCGACTACGGGCATTGGGGCAAGCCGGAGCAGATACGGGTCGGCGCGATCATGCACCGGCTGGGTTGGCGGCGTGTGCGTTTGCCGGCGTTGGTGAAAAGCGGTCAGCGGCCCTGGGCTTACAAGAAGCCGGCCGGGTGGGGCGGTGCGTCAGCGTTGCAGCGGGAAGCGTTCGAGGAGCCTTGCTTTGATTAAGCGAATCGACGACATGCTCAAGCTGTGGGCTGAGGATCTGCATAGCCCGCACGAAGGTGGCTCGGAGCTGGGCGGCGGCAACATGATCGCGATGCTGATGGAGTGCAAGGGCGAGCTGATACGGGGGACTCGCGGCAGCCGGGTGTTGCTGGACGAGTCGGCGGATATCGAGCTGATCGTGAACAAACATCTGCCTGCGCAGCTGTCGGTTCTTGTCCGGGAGCACTACTGCAACCACGACAGCTTCTTGTCGCAGAAGATGTTGCATTGTGGATGCAGTGCGCCGACCTACTACCGCCGCTTGCATGAAGCTCATGTACTGATCGACGGCATGCTGATGGGGAAGGCTGCGTGACTCCAGGCATGACCTCGGCTGTCGCTGTCCCATTGGCCCGCCTTGTCCCATTGTGTTTTGACATGATGGGACAAGCGCAGGCCTTGTATTTGTTGGCGTGTCCCATTGTCCCACCAAAAACACCGCCCGCCCGCATGAGCGGAGCGCAGACCTGTACGCGCTATCGCGCGCATGCGTGTTTTTAGATTTTCTTCTTTACACGAGAAAAAGTAGAAATAGATGGGACAATGGGGCAGAGCCCCGAATTTAGGCGCTCTCAGGAGTCCCATACTCAGGTTGAGGTATGGGACATATGAGACGCCGCCGAAGCAACAGAATGCCGTCGGTAGATATTCGCCGACATTCACTAGACGTTCACCCGGTGTTGCCCACTTATTCACCGGGTGGCATTAAAGCGGGGTTGCTGCCATGAGAATCGACCTGTAAAAAGTAGCCATCTTCGATAGGTGCGACCGCAGGGAGCGGCAGACACCACACTCACCAAAACCCGGCCCTTGTGCCGGGTTTTTGCGTTTAACGCTAACGGGTTTCAGCTACGACGCGTTTCTTCTGGTCCATCACTTGGAAAGCGACGATCGTAATTAGTGAGATTACCGAGAAGACGATCAGGCTGATCAGGTTCATCGAGTACAGAACGATATCGATCCGGGTTAAGGGCTGAGTGCTGGTGGAAAACTCAATGATTTTCCAAACCCCTGTCGAAACAAGTATCACGCAGGATAGGTAAACCCAGCCTCTATAAGCCTTTTGGCCCAGCTTGGCCCAGAACTGTCGAAAGTGTTCTTTCTGCTCGTCAGTGGCCTGTATCCACATTAGGACGAATGTAGGAAGAGCTACCAACGCTGCCAGCGCACCAGCAATACCAACCGCGAGACTTACTGATTCAAAAACAGTCATGAACATCTCCATAAGAACACGTGAGCAATGAAGCCAGCGTTGAGTTGGTAGCGCCCAACCGAAGTACACCGACGATCAATCAGGAAAATCTTATGACAAACGAGCAACAAGCGCTGGCGGAAATGCCGATCTGGTTAGTAATCGTCTTGGCCCTGGTCGGGGGTATATCTGGCGAGATGTGGCGGGCAGACAAGGACGGGGCGCGAGGCTGGGTATTGCTGCGTCGGCTTGCTCTTCGATCCGGTGCCTGCATTGTCTGCGGCGTGTCGGCGATGATGCTGATGATTGCAGCGGGTATGTCGATCTGGACAGCAGGCGCCTTGGGGTGCCTGACCGCCATGGCCGGCGCCGATGTTGCCATCGGCCTGTACGAACGCTGGGCCGCAAAACGGCTGGGGCTCGGGCAAGTGCCGCCGGCCAATGGCGAGGCGGGGCAGTGACCCGGCCAGGGGGTGGGGGTGGGGGCCGGTTTTTTTGGGTCCTCCCCCCAGGCCGCCCCCTACACGGGTGCGCAGACTCGCGGGTTCCCTGCAGCTGAGATTTCGGCAGGGATGTCCGTCTTTTCAAGGACTTAGCAATGGGGATGACAGTCAGCAAGGTCGAGCTCGGCGAGATCGTCGGTCGAGACGAACGCACGTTGAGCCGGTGGCAGAAGGAAGGCATGCCAGTAATCGAGTTCGGCGTGGGGCGTGGCAACGAAAACCAGTACGACACCCAGGCGGTGATCGAATGGCTGATGCGCCAGGCCGCATTGAACGGCAAGAAAGAATCCACCCGCGACCGACTCGACAGGCTGCGCGGAGATCGCGAGGAACTGGCGTTGGCCAAGGACTTGGGTGAAGTCGTGATCGAAGCCGAGATGGTCGAGCGCTTCGAAGCGGTGATCACCGCGGCCAAGATCGAACTGCTGAATACCTTCCCTGATGAGCTGGCGGCAACCCTGTCCGCCCAGTACGGCGTGCAGGTCGACGACCAACTGATCCGCGGTCCCATCGAATCAATACTGAGGAGGTTGTCCGCGTATGACGAGGATGACGATCTCGCTGGGGATCCTGACGAGCCGGACGACGAGGAGGGCTCTGAGGAAGACGGCGAGTAAAGCGATGGGCCGGGTCTGCCGCAAGTGGGCGCCGCCACCGCGCATGAGCATCATCGAGTGGGCGGACAAGTTCCGCTGGCTCGCGCCGGAAGAAACGGCACGTCCCGGCAAATACAGGTTCGACGTGACGCCGCACCTGACTTGGCCCGGCGGCCCGCTGGAGGCGCTGGACGATCCGACCGTCAGTGAGATTGTGGGCCGTAAGTCGGCGCAGGTGGCCTGGACGTCGGGCGTGCTGGGCAATGCCCTGGGCAAGTGGATCGACCTCGATCCTTCGCCAATCCTGGTGTTGTTCCCCAAGGCCGAAGCAGCCAAGCAGTATGTCGGCGAGAAGCTCGAGCCGATGATCGAGGCCACGCCGCGGCTGCGCAAGAAAGTTGACCTGCGCAGCCGCAAGCTGCAGCAGCGCCAAGACTTCAAGCGGTTTCCCGGCGGCTTCCTCAAGATGGTCGGCTCCAACAGCCCGGCCAGTGTGAAGTCGACGCCGGTACCACGGGTCGCCATCGAAGAGCCCGACGACTGCAACCTGAACCTGCGGGGGCAGGGGGACAGCATCAAGCTGGCCAAGGAGCGCCTCAAGACGTTCCGCCGCTCGAAGATCATCATCGGCGGCACCCCGACTATCAAGGGGCTGTCCGCGATCGATGCCGAGTTGGAACTGTCGGATAAGCGTGTGGGCCTGGTCCCGTGCCACGGCTGCGGCCAGGCGCATGCGCTGAGCTTCGACCACCTGCACTGCGACGAGGACGAGCACTACTTCCACGAGGTGTACGGCAAGCGCCGCCCGGAAACGGCGTACTACGCATGCCCTCACTGCGGCGAGATCTGGGATGACCACCAGAAGAACGCCAACCTCAAGCGTGGGCGCTGGGAGGCAACTGCCGAGTTCCGTGGCATCGCCGGCTACATCCTCAACGAGCTGTATGCCACGTTCCATGGCTCGCGTTTCGAAGTGCTGATGGAGAAGAAGCTGCAGGCCGAACACGCAGCGTCGCTGGGCAACATCGGCCCGATGATCGCCTTCACCAACAGCTCGATGGGCGAGAGCTACGAGTACAAGAACAACGCGCCGAAAACGGACGAACTGGAGAAGCGTGCCGAACCCTACGCCGAGTTGACTGCCCCGAAGGGCACGCTGCTGGTCACGGTCGGCGTCGACGTCCAGGGCGATCGCCTCGCTCTGGTCATCGTGGGTTGGGGGCGAGGAGAGGAGTCCTGGCGGTTGTACTGGGGCGAGCTGCCCGGCAACCCGATCGACCCGAATGACGGGGTGTGGACGGAGCTCGACAGGATCATCGCCACGCCGATCCCCACTGAGAGTGGTGCGCAACTGGCCGTGTCGGCGGTCAGCATCGACAGCTCCGACGGCAACACCAGCGACGCGGTGTACACCTACGTTCGGGATCGCCAGCGCTTCAACATCATGGCGATCAAGGGCGCGTCCATCGACAGCCGGGACCGGGAGATCTTCACCAAGCCGGCCCAGTCGGCGGACACCACCCAGGACAACACCAAGGCCGCCAGGTATGGCCTGCGTGTATTCATCGTCGGTACCCACAAGGCCAAGACGCTGATCGATGGCCGGATGCGCCTCAAGGGCAGCGGGCCCGGGCGTATGCACTGGTACAGCGAGATCCGCGCAGACTACTACGAGCAGGTGACCAACGAAGTCCTGGCGCCGCACCCGCGCAACCCCAGCAAGATGGTCTGGCAGAAGAAGGCCGGCCGGCGCAACGAGGCGCTGGACTGCGAGGTGTACGCCTTACACGCGGCCCGCAGCCTGAAGACCCACCTGCTGCGCGACAACGAATGGGACCAGCTGGAGCAGCAACTGCTGCAGCCCACCCTCTTCACTACTGAGCAGGCGGTGGCACCGATTCCTCGTCGCGTGGTTTCGCGCGGCCGGGGCACACGGAGCCGCGTCAGCTAACCGAGGTTCACCATGACAGATGCACAACAACGCCTTGCCGAAGTCCGGGCGGCGATCTCGCGCGTCCTGAAGAACGGCCAGCGGCTGCGTCGGCAGGATCGCGAGGTTCAGCTGGCCGAGCTCAACAGCTTGCGCTTGCTGGAGAAACAGTACGCCGAAGAGGTTGCCACAGAGCAGGCAACGCTTCAGGGCCGGGGCCGCAACCGCATTTCCTACGTGGGGATCTGACCATGTGGCCGTTCAGTAAACGGGAGTCGGCTGCCGAGCAGCTGATGACCGAAGCGATCCGCGTGGCCAGGGCATCGGTCGATGGGCAACAGATCGTCGCCCAGGGCGGCGGCGGTGGGGTTGAAACCCGTTGGCGCGGCGCGTCGCGGGTATTGCGCAGCGTAGCCAGCTGGCTGCCTGGCCTCGGCAGTCCGCGGCGCGACTTCAATCAGAGCGAGCGCCGGATGCTGGTGGCACGCTCCCGCGATGCCATGCGTAACCACCTGGTGGCCCGCGCGGCCATCACGCGGCTACGCACCAACGTCGTGGGCACGGGGCTGGTCTGCCGCGCCCAGGTCGACCATGAAGCGCTGGGCCTGACCGAAGAGGAGGCCGAACAGCTCAACGCTCAACTGGACCGGTTGTGGTCGCTGTATGCCGATGACCCGAGGGAGTGCGACGCCGAAGCGACGCTCAACCATTACCAGCTGCAAGCCCTGGTGCTGGTGTCATCGATGGTGGCGGGAGACGTGTTCGTGGCCAGCCCGGACCAGGAGCGTCCCGGTTGCATCTTCAGCACACGGCTGCAGCTGATCGAGTCCGACCGTGTCGGCAACCCGAACGGCAGCATGGATCGCGTGGATCTGGTGGAAGGTGTCGAGTTCGACGGGCTGGGTTCGCCTGTGGCGTACCACGTGTGTTCCGGCTACCCCGGCGAGCATTTGGCGGGTAAGGCGCTGCATTGGGAGCGGCTGACCGTGTTCGGTGCTGAGACTGGGCGGCGTCGCGTGCTGCACGTCATGGCCGACAAGGAGCGGCCTGGGCAGAAGCGCGGAGTACCGTACCTGTCCCCGGTGCTGGAGCCCCTGCAGAAGCTGGAGCGCTACAGCAGCGCCGAGCTGATGGCGGCCGTGATCTCGGCGATGTTCACCGTGTTCATCAAGAAGAGTAACGACTTCAACCCCGGCAATCTGCCGATGTCGGCTCTGAATGAAGAACAGCCTGGAGGTGATGACAGCTCTGACGGCACGCTCGCCCTGGGTGAGGGCGCGATCGTGGACCTCGGCGTGGGCGAGGAGCCGATGGTGGCCAACCCCGGCCGCCCAAACGCCCAGTTCGACCCGTTCTTCACCGCGGTGGTGAAAGAGATCGGCGCGGCACTGGAACTGCCGTTGGAGGAGCTGCTGTTGCACTACAGCAGCAGCTACAGCGCCGCCCGTGCCGCGATGCTCCAGGCCTGGCGCTTCTACAGCTTGCGCCGCTGGTGGCTGGCCTGCGATTTCTGCCAGCCGAGCCGCGAACTGGTCATCGATGAGGCTGTGGCCAGGGGGTTGATCGACCTGCCTGGATACAACGCTCCGGCCAAGCGCAAGGCGTATTGCCAAGCCATCTGGATCGGGCCAGCGCGCGGGGCCATCGATGAGCTGAAAGAGGCCAACGCTGCCGGCAAGCGTATCGAGATCGGCGTGAGCAACGAAACCCTCGAAACAGCGGCCATGACCGGCGAGCCGTGGCAGCAAGTGATACGCCAGCGTACCCGCGAGGTCGCCTACCGCCGCGAGCACAACATGCAGGCCCTGCCCAAGAGTGGGCTCGAAACCCCGCCTGACCCCAAACCTGAAGAGGAATAGACATGCCTCGAGCACTCGAGCTGGCGGCCTCGCAGCCCTGGCTGATGCTGCCCGACGCGCTGGATAACCTGCTGACCATCTCTGACCGCATGGGCGATCCGGTGGCACTGGCGACCAAGCGTGGCGAGCAGTTGGAGGACACCCGCAAGGTGACCATGCGCAACGGCGTGGCAGTGGTACCGGTCGTTGGACCGATCTTCCGCTACGCGAACCTGTTCACCGAGATCAGCGGTGCAACCAGCACGCAGATCCTGGCCACGGACATTCAGCGAGCGTTGGATGACCCCAAGGTCCGGTCGATCGTACTCAACATCGACAGCCCTGGTGGCGTGGCGTCGGGCATCAACGAGCTGGCTGAGATGATTTACGCCGGCCGCGCGCGCAAGCGCATTGTCGCGTACATCGGCGGTATCGGGGCCAGCGCGGCCTACTGGATCGCCTCGGCTGCCAGCGAAATTGTCATCGACGAGGCCAGCCTGGCCGGCAGCATCGGCGTCGTTGTTGAGGCGGTAGTCGAGAACGAGAAGGTGAGCGGGCGGACCCGTTATCAGATCGTCAGCCGCAATGCCCCCAACAAGCGCCCGGACCTCAACACCGAGGAAGGCCGGGCGAAGCTGGGCGAGACCATCGACGCCCTGGGCGAAGTCTTCGTGGGCAAGGTTGCCCGCAACCTCGGCGTGACTGCCGAGAAGGTGCCCGAGATGGGCGATCACGGCGGGATCCGCGTCGGTGCTGATGCCGTCAAGCACGGCCTGGCCCATCGCGTGGGCTCGCTCGAATCCCTGATTACTGAACTGGCCAAGCCGGCCCTCAACTCCCCAAGGATACACACCATGACCACCGTCACTACCACGGCAGAACTGCGCACGGCGATTGCAGCAGGCACCGACCCCAACACCATTGAGATCGCCCAGGCCGATCAGCCTGATACCACGGCGATCCGCACCGAGGCCGCCACCGCCGAGCGTGAGCGCATCAAGGGCATCAACGCCCTGGCCGTCAAAGGCTTCGAGAAGGAAGTCGGGGCGGCCATCGACGATGGCAGCTCTGTAGAAGCCACCGCCCTGGTGCTGTTCAAGGCGGCCCAGGACCGCGGTATCTCGCTGGCTGCCATCAAGGGCGATGCCCAAGGCGTCACCAGCACTTCCCCATCCACTGACAGCAAGCAAGCTGACCGCAAAGCCGCTGTCAGCGCCATTGTGGCCGGCGCGTCGCGCCGCTGAAGGAGAGTTTCATGAGCAACCCCGAACGCAAGACCTACCTGCCGAGCCAGCTCTCGGCGGGCGACTTCCCCATCGTGATGGACACCGGCGTTATTGCCGCTGGCCAGAAGCTGGCCCGCGGTGCGGTGCTGGGCCAGGTCACCACCGGTGAGTACCTGCTGTGCAAGGCCGCTGCCGAGGACGGCTCGCAGACGCCCGCGGTGATCCTCGACCAGGACGTCGACACCACCGACGGCGCCAAGAGCGCGCCGATCCGTCTGACCGGCCAGGTGCTGGGCAGCCAACTCACCTTTGGCGAGGGCCTGACCCTGGCCACTGCGAAGGCCGCTCTGCGTCCTCTCTGCCTTTTCATTCGTTGATCGGAGCACCCATGACTGACATTTTCGACACCCTGACCATGCTGGAAGCCGTCGAGCAGATGGTGACGCCGCGGCGCTTCCTCATGAACACTTTCTTCAACGGCGGCGCTCCCGAGACCTTCGGCACCGAAACGGTCTCCATCGACATCGTGAAGGGCCAGCGCAAGATGGCGCCGTTCGTACACCCGACCCTGCCAGGCAGCGTATCGCAGCGTACCGGCATCAACTCGTCGACCTACAAGCCGCCGTACATTCAGCCGAAGCGCGAAACCCGTGCAGAGTTGATCCTGAAGCGCGGGGCGGGCGAGACCCCATTCTCGACACGCTCTCCGCTTGAGCGAGCCGGTGAGCTGCTCGGCCGTGACTTGGTGGACCTCGATGACGAGATCACTCGCCGCGAGGAGTGGATGTGCGCCCAAGCGCTGACGACCGGGCGTATCCGGGTAGTCGGCGACGGTGTGGATGACACCATCGACTTCCTCATGGAAGACACCCACAAGGTCACGCTTGCCACCGGTCGTTGGAACGCCGAGGGCTCTGACCCGATCGCCAATATGCGCCAGTGGCGCCGTCTGATCGCCAAGGACTCCGGTCGATCGGCAAACGTGGCGGTGTTGAGCGCCGAGGCGCAGGACGCCTTCCAGAGCAACAAGACGGTGCTGGCACAACTGAACAGCCGGCGCGTGGACATGGGGATGATCAAGCCCGAGGAGCTGCCGGACGGGGTGACCTACCTCGGTTACCTCAACGATCCGGGCATCGATCTGTACGTCTACGACGAGTGGTACCTGGACGCAGCCGATACCGAACAGCCGGTGATTCCAGCTGGCGGCTTGATTCTGGGGTCCACCTCGACCCGCAACGCCATGCTTTACGCGGCCATTCAGGATCTGGAAGCCATCGAGAGCGGCCTGGTCGAAGCGGCGCGCTTCCCCAAGAGCTGGGTCACCCAGGAGCCGAGCGTGCGTTGGTTGAAGCTCCAATCGGCTCCTCTGGCCGGCATGCTGGAACCGAATGCTTTCCTCTACGCAAAGGTGGTGTGACATGGCAGTGAAAACGGAATACGTGGTGGTAGACGGTTGTCTTCAGGACGGCGCCAAGGTGATCCGCCAGGGTGAGGTCTACGACCCGCCCAGCAAGGAAGTCGCCGAGCTGCTGGTGGCCGAAGGCAAGATCGCTCGCCGCGGCCAGCTGCCGAAAGATGGCCAGGAAGGCGGTGACTGACGTGGGCTTCCGCGATCAGGTGGCGGGCATGGATGCTGCGCTACTGGAAGAGCTGGGTGATGAGGTCGAAATCGAAGGTTTCGACGAGCCGGTGAAGGGGTTCATGTCTGTGCCGTGGCAACAGCCAAAGGTCGGCACGATCAACACCGGCCTCCGTCAACCTGTCTTCTCTGTGCGTGTGGGTGACGCCGCGGGCATCAAGGAAGGCCTGCACCTGGTCTGCGATCTTGCCCCTGCGGATGGCGGTGGACGGTACGTCATCGCCAAGCGTGACCCGGACGGTACGGGTTGGATCAATTTCGCTTTACGGGAGGTTCGATGAATGTCGGCAGCTATCACAAGCAGTCCTCCGACACCGGCCTGATCACACTGCAGGCGAACCCTCGACAGGTGAAGGGGTTCGAGCAGTTTGCCGGGCTGGTGCCCAAGGCGATCAACGCAGCCCAGCGGCGGGCCATCAACAAGACCTTGCGCTGGCTGCGGACCCATGTCGCGCGTTCGGTAGGCCAGCAGGAGCGCATTGCCATCGCGGCGGTGCGGCAGCGCCTGCGGGCCTACACGGTGGGCAGCAACGGGCAGGGCAAGCTGTGGTTTGGCCTCAATCCGATCGAGGCCAGCCGTGCTGGCCGGGCCAGGCAGACCCGCGCAGGTGTCTCGGTGGCGGGGCGTCGATACCAGGGCGCGTTCTATCGGCAGGTGTACGGCGGCAATCCAGACATCTGGATCCGCACGGCTAGCAAGCACTTCAGAGCGAGCGACTATCCCGAGAGCGAGGTTTCGAAAGCGGGTGGGGCCAGCTCGGGCTGGATCGCCGAGAACGACAGTCGCTTTCCCTTGGCCAAGGCGAAGATCTCACTCGAGGCGGTGAGGCCTCACTTCGAGTCATGGACGAACAAGGCTCACCAGCGGTTGCTGGTGGTGATGGAGCAGGAGCTGAACTTCGAAATGCACAAACTCTTACGGAGAACTGGTAATGGCTGATGATCCGATCCCTCTGGCGAGGGTGTACGCCGCGATGGAGGAGGCCATAGCTCAGGCCATTCCTGGCCTGCACTACGTGGGCACGATGCCAGGGATGCTTCAAGCCATCGCCGTCCCTGGGATTGTTCTGGAGCTGTCCGGGTTCGAGCCCGCTGACTATGACCCAGGCACGGGCGAGGTAGCGATCGAGGCGCGTTTCGAGGCACGGGCTATCGTCGGTGCCGAGCATGACGATCATCTACACGTCGCGGCGTTTATCGCTGCTCAGCTGGCGGTGCTGCTGCGTATGCAAACCTGGGGCATCGAGGTTGAGCCAGCTCAGCTGGTGCGGGCTGAACCCGACTGGAGCAGGCCAGAGCTGGACGGGCTGGCCGCATGGGTGGTCGAGTGGACCCAGGTCATCTACCTCGGTACGGAAGAGTGGCCCTGGCCCAATCAGCCGCCAGGTTCGATTGTTTGGGGTTTTGTTCCCGACACCGGCCCAGGCAGTGAGGGCAATTACCTGCCAACGGAGGCCATGGAGTGAGCTATGTATCGGCAATGCACGACCGCATGTTGGCCAGCCTGGTGATCCCTTGTCGGGTGGTCGCGGTCGACCTCGCCGCCGCCATGGTCCGGGTCTCGGACGGCAGCGGCTGGACCAGCGCCTGGGTGCGTTGGCACAGCCAGGCGGCGGGTAAGGCACGTCACTGGCGGGCACCAAGCCTGAATGAGCAGGGGGCCCTGATCAGCCCGAGCGGCGAGCCCGCCCAGGGCACCTTTGTGCCGGGTCTGTACGGCAACGCCGGTGCCCAGCCGGACAACCGCGACCACGTCGAGACCTGGCGCTTCGACGATGGCGGCTCGCTGATCTACGACTGGCAGGCCAAGAGCTACACCATTCAGTTACCCAGCGGCACCGTGACCGTTCAGGTGGGCGCCTCGCAGGCGGTTCTGACGGACGAGGCCATAACGGCGAAGTCCAGCAGCATCAGCGCGCAGGCCGAGACGATTACGTTGACCGGCCAAGTGACGATCAACGGTCCGCTCACGGTGACGGGTGACATTAACGGAGGTGGCCGGATCATCGACACCGCCGGCAACACGGCAAATCACAAACACTGACCAGAGCCCGCCCAGCGCGGGCTTTTTTATGCCTGGAGGTTCCATGGCCAAGACACAGAAAGAAACCGGTGAGGTCGTCGAGTCCTTACCGCAACCCAGCAAGGCAGTCACCTTCATCGACCAGGAGTACAGCCGCCGCACGCTGGTCCTGCCCGATTGGCTGGTGCTCGAGGTTGTCAGGGGCCAAGTCACCCTCGCGGGGGATGATGCCCCTGGCTTGGCCTACATGCGCAACAGGCCCGACTTCAAGGAGGCCTGACCGTGATCGGCATGGATCGTCGGACGGGGCAGCCGGTCTCCGGTCTGGCGCACCTGCGGCAGTCCATCGAGGACATTCTCGGTACCACCGTCGGCAGCCGGCGGATGCGTCCGGAGTATGGATGCCAGTTACGCCGCTACGTGGACTTGCCGGTGAATGAGGGCTGGAAGAGTGCGGTTCAGGCCGAGGTCGCCCGTGCTCTGGGCCGGTGGGAGCCACGGCTACGGCTGGAGCGTGTGCGCGTTGTGGCCGTTGTCGATGGACAGATCAGCTTGCAACTGACCGGCGAGTACCAGGGTGACAGCGCAGTGATGGAGGTGAGTGTATGAGCGCAGTGGAACTATCGCAGCTCCCAGCGCCGCAGGTGTTGGAGAGCCTGGATTTCGAGGAGATTTACGGCGAGGAGCTGCAGCGCTTTCGCGAGTACATGGGCGACAAGTGGGATGCGGTGCTCGAGAGTGACCCGATCACCAAGCTCCTCGAACTGGGCGCGTTCCGCCGGATGCAGAACCGTGCGCGGGTCAATGATTCTGCGAAGTCTCTGCTACTGGCCTATGCAACGAAGGCCGATCTCGACCAGTTGGCCGGGAACGTGAGCCTGCAGCGGCTGGTGGTGCAGGCTGAGGACTTGAACGCGGTACCCCCGGTGGAGCGGGTGCTTGAGGCCGACGATGCTCTGCGTGAGCGCGTGCAACTGGTGTATGAGGGCCTGACCACCGCCGGCCCGCGAAACAGCTACATCCTGCATGCGCGCAATGCTTCGGGACGCGTTGCGGATGCCACGGCAGAAAGCCCGGCCCCCGCCGAAGTGGTCGTGACAGTGCTGGACTTGGAGGGCACAGGGTTGGCTCCGCCTGAGTTGTTGGAGACTGTGCGCTTACATCTAAGTGACGACGATGTGCGACCTGTTGCCGATCGGCTCACCGTTCAATCTGCACAGATCCTGACTTATCGGGTCGAGGCTCTCGTTTACCTGTCGGGCACAGGGCCAGAGAACGAAGCCATCCTCGCCGAATGCAGGCAGCGCATCGAGGCCTGGGTGAACCCCAGGCGCCGCTTGGGCTTGGAGGTAGCGCGGTCAGGGGTGGATGCGCAGTTGCACATTGCAGGGGTCAGCCGGGTGGAACTGGTGGGGTGGTCTGATATCCGTCCCACCAAGGCCCAGGCGGCCTGGTGTGAGAGTGTCAGCGTGACGCGGGGTAGCTGACATGAAAAGCCTGCTGCCGTTGAACAGCACCCTGCTGGAGCGGGGCGTTGAAGTCGCCACGGAAGAAGTAACCGAGATCCCGCTTCGGACGCTGTACAACCCTGCCACCTGCCCGGCGCACTTGCTATATCAGCTGGCCTGGGCGTGGTCGGTGGATCGCTGGGATGACAGCTGGTCCGAGGCGGTGAAGCGTTCTGCCATCGCGTCGTCGTTCTACATCCATGCACACAAAGGAACCATTGGCGCGCTGCGTCGTGTCGTTGAACCGCTGGGCTACCTGATCGAAGTGGTCGAATGGTGGCAGACCGTGCCCGAAGGTATGCCCGGCACTTTCGCGCTCAAGGTCGGAATACTGGAAACCGGTATTACCGAAGAGATGTACGAGGAATTGACCCGGCTTATCGATGATGCCAAGCCCCTTACTCGGCATCTGACCGGGTTGGCTATCAGCCTGGAGGTCGCTGGTGAAGTCCATATCGGCGTTTGCCTGAGCGAAGGTGAGGTAATCGACATCTACCCGCCCATGCAGAACGACATCGAGATTAGCGGTTACATCTATCAGGGCGGCCGCGAACAACACATCGAAACCATGGACATCTACTCATGACAGACCAAAACACCCAGTTCTATTGCATCCTCACCGCCGTAGGTAAAGCCAAGCAGGCCAACGCGACCGCGCTTGGCATTCCCTGGACCTTTGCCCAGATGGGGGTTGGCGATGCCAACGGCGCGGACCCCACTCCCACCGAGCAGCAAACCCAACTGATCAACGAGCGCCGCCGAGCGCCGTTGAACCAAGTGATGATCGATCCGAACAACGCGAACGTCATCATTGCCGAACAGATCATCCCGGATGATGCCGGTCCCTGGTGGATTCGCGAGACTGGCCTCTATGACGCTGCCGGCGATCTCGTCGCTGTCGGAAAATGCCCGCCTACCTACAAGCCGTTGCTGAGCCAAGGGTCGAACAAAACCCAAGTCATCAGGATGAACCTGATTGTCAGCAACACGGCAAACATTGAGCTGAAAATCGACCCCAGTGTCGTATTGGCGAGCCGGGCCTACGTCGATGCCAAGGTGCTGGAAGAAATCAACAAGCTCGACAGCAAGCAATCTGTACGCGCCGCGACCACGGCCAACATCGCACTGGCGGGTCTGCAAACTGTCGATGGGATCGCGCTGGTAGCAGGTGATCGAGTGCTTGTGAAAAACCAAGCCGCAGCGAAGGACAACGGCTTGTACGTCGCCGCGGCCGGGGCATGGGCGCGCACAGCAGATGCAGACTCGAATGCAGAGGTCACTTCGGCGATGCTGGTGGCCGTTGAGCAGGGCGCCACCCTGGCAGACACACGCTGGCAGTTGGTCACAGACGGGGCAATTGTCCTGGGCACCACCGCCCTGAGTTTTCAGAATGTCACACAGGGTTTTGCGCCGATTAACGCGCCGGCTCTGGTCAGTCCGACAGCCAATACGCCGGCGCAGTTCGACAGTAGCCCGTTGTTAGCTACAACGGAGTATGCAAGTGGCATGGGCCTGCAATTTGGTCCACGAACACGCCACTACAATGGCGCGGCGCAACTGGTGCTAACTGCATTAGATGTTGGCTCGATGATTTCATTCAATGGCAATGCCACTCAAACAGCAAAGCTGCCACCCACCGCGTCTCTGCCTCCCGGCGCTACAGTTCGGTTTATTCGATCTTATGCCGGTCCTAGTGTTCTTACGACAATATCTTCGGATGATGGCGTAGCAAAAATTGATGCCCAGGCCGGCGGCTTGGTTTCGTCTTTCAGCCTACAAGGTGGGGAAGATGTTTTTGCAACATGGAGCGGTGTTGCGTGGATTCTTAGCGGCTCATATACGTTTCGTATCAACCAAATGAGTGGCCTTCTTGGGGGCAACACTTGGCAAAGGCTGCCGGGTGGTCTGATCCAGCAATTCGGTAGTGGATTGGCAATGGCTAATGACGGCAACGACGGTTCAAGTGCTGGCGTTGATACTTACATAACGTTCCCTATTGCATTCCCGAATGTGTGTGTATCCGTTGTAGGGACCCACTATGGTCATAAAGCGAGCTTGTCCGTAATCACTCGAAATCATTCAAATACACGATTTACGGCTGAAACTTCAGACAGTAATGTGCAATCAATCAGATATATGGCGGTCGGATACTAAGGGGGTGAGGTGATATGGTTTTTTATTCTGCAATGACCGGCGGGTTTTATCATTCTGCTGATGGTACTCCTCCTGATGCGGTGGAAATATCAGATGATGAATATAAGTCTTTGTTGGATGGCCAAGCTAATAAGCTTCTTGTTGCAAATGCGGAGGGCCATCCGGTGCTGATTGATCCACCGCCACGCTCCCCTGAGTCTTACGCTCGTGCAGAGCGCGAGTGGCGTGACGATCAGCTTACAGAGACGGATGGAGTTGTTTCGCGTCATCGCGACGAGCTGGAGGATGGCTCGGAAACCACGTTGACTCCCGCCCAGTACAGCGAGCTTCAGGCCTACCGTCGTAGCCTCCGAAACTGGCCCGACAATGGCGAATTTCCGCTGGCCGAGCATCGGCCAGTTGCTCCGCCTTGGCTGGCTGCCGAACTCGAATAAACGCCCCGCACTGACGGGGCGTTTTCATTTCCGCCCTTTGAAATCATCACCCACCAAAGCCTCGCTCATGCGGGGCTTTTTCGTATCTGGAGACTCTAATGAGTGGCTTCTTTCACGGCGTTACCGTAACGAACGTCGACACCGGAGCGCGCACCATCGCGCTGCCGTCGTCATCGATCATTGGCCTGGTTGACACCTTCGTGCCGGCTCCGGCCTACAGTGCGCAGCCCAATGACCTGGTGTTGATCACCAATGAGCGTGAAGCAGTGGCAGCCTTCGGGCCTGACTCGGCGATGACCAAAGCCTGCCAAGCTATCTATATCCGAGCCAAGGCGGTGATCGTGGCCTGCGGTGTGGCCAAGTTGGATGATCCTGCGGAACAGACCTCGGCCATCATCGGTGGCGTACAAACCAACGGTAAGCGCACCGGCCTGCAAGCGCTGCTGGACGGCAAGAGTCGGTTCAACGCTCAGCCGCGGCTGTTGGTGACTCCCAAGCACAGCGCGACCCTGGCTGTCGGTACCGCGCTGGTCGCGCTGGCCGATAAGCTGCGAGGGCTCGCCATCCTCGATGGTCCGAACACCACCGATGAGGCGGTGATGGCCTACGCCGAGAACTTCGGCGCCAAGCGGGCGTACATGGTTGATCCAGGCGTGCAGCATTGGGCCACGACAGTGGCTGCCACGGTAGATGCACCGGGCTCTGCCTGGACGGCTGGCTTGTTTGCCTGGACCGACAGCGAATACGGCTTCTGGGCTTCGCCTTCGAACAAGGAGTTTGTCGGCATCACAGGCACGACGCGGCCTATTGAATTTTTGGACGGTGACGAGACCTGCCGGGCCAACCTGCTCAACAACGCGAATATCGCCACGATTATCCGTGATGACGGTTTCCGCCTGTGGGGCAACCGCACGCTATCGAGCGATCCGAAATGGGCCTTCGTCACCCGCGTGCGGACCATGGATATCGTGATGGACGCGATCCTGTACGGCCACAAATGGGCTGTCGACCGATCGATCACGGCCACCTACGTCAACGATGTGACCGAGGGGTTGCGGGCGTTCATGCGCGACCTGAAAGCTCAGGGCGCGATCATCAACTTTGAGGTGTACGCCGACCCAGAGTTGAACACCGAGAGCCAGCTGGAGCAAGGCAAGGTGTACTGGAACATCCGTTTCACCGACGTCCCGCCTGCCGAAAACCCCAACTTCCGCGTCGAGGTCACTAAGCAGTGGCTGCGAGAAGTCCTCGACAACAACGCCGCATAAGGAGCGAACCCGATGGCAATGATTCCCGAAACCTTGGCCAACCTGAACCTGTTCGTCGATGGCGTCAGCTTTCAGGGTGACGTACCCAGCCTGACTTTGCCCAAGCTCACCCTGAAGATGGAAGAGCATCGAGGCGGTGGCATGGACCTGCCGGTGGAGCAGGACCAGGGCATGGAAAAGCAGGAGGCCGGCTTCACCACCCTCGGTGTACGCCGTGAGTCGCTGAAGTTCTTCGGCCTGGCTGACGGCACCGCCTTCAACGGCACTTTCCGCGGGGCCTACAAGGGCCTCAAGGGCAAGGTCACCGCGGTCATCGTCACCCTGCGCGGTGCGTTGAAAGAGGTCGACATGGGCGACTGGAAGCCAGGTGACAAAGCCGAGATCAAGCACAACGTCGCAGTGACCTACTACAAGCTCGAGGTCGACGGACGCGTGGTCTACGAGATCGATGCTCTGGGCATGAAACGGGTCATCAACGGTGTCGACCAGCTCGCCGAGCAACGCCGGGCCCTGGGCCTGTAACTTCACAGACAAGGACAACACTTCCATGACCAAGAAAATCCCCGCATTCCTGCAGGTCGACGTCGACCGCGTCACCGTCAAACTGAGCAAGCCAACTGAGTGCAACGGCGTCACGGTCGACACGCTGACCCTGCGGGCACCGACTGTTCGAGATATTCGCGCCGCCCAGGTCACCGCCGACGGCGATGATGAGCAGCGTGAGCTGAATCTGTTCGCCTCGCTGGCTGAAGTCAGCGTGAAGGATCTCGAAGGGCTGGCACTGAAGGACTACACCCGTCTACAGGCCGGCTATTTTCGCCTGGTGCAAGACGACGAGCTTTGACCCGCAGACCCAGAAGCAGCTGGCCAAACGGCTGGCTGCAGAGCTGGGTTTTTCGGCAGCGGAGATCTCGGTGATGTCCTGGATGGACATCGTCTGGTGGCTCACGGATTGAGCCTGCAGGAGGGTAGCGCATGGCAAAGCTGGCGATAGCGCTGGAAATCGGCGGCGCCGTTGCAGCATCGCTCGGTGCGGCATTCGGCACTGCCCAGGGACATATCAAGAAGCTCGAGAACAAGGGCAGTCGGGCCAAGGTGTTGAAGAACACCATCGGCGAAACGATCAAGCTCAGGGACGAATGGAAGAAGGCCCATGACAGTGGGTCGTCAGCAGCATCCGGTCTGCTGCGTCGCTTGGAAGGCAATCTCGATGTCCTGAAGAAACAGGGCGTCGAGGTCGGGCGCCTTGCTCGGGAGTACCAGCGCCTTGGGCGCGAAGCGAAGGCAGCAGATCTGCAGCAGAAGGGACGGCAGCAGATCGATGCGGGCAAGTCTTCGCTGAAGTCGAACATCGGCGCCGCGGTTGTCGGCGTAGGCATGGCCGCAGTCCCGACGAAGATCAGCGCGGATTACCAGGCCGTGATCCGTGACATTGCGATCAAGGCCGACGTGGCCAACAAACCCGAGGAGGCCCAGCTGACCAGGACGGTCATCGATACGGCCAAGGACACGGGCATGTCGCGCAACGACGTTGCCGACCTGGTCAACCAGCTCGTCGGTGCCGGTATGGAACTGGACAAGGCGCTGGCCTATGCCCCTACCGCCGCCAAGTTCGCGGTCGGGCAGGGTGCCAGTGGCGTCGATACGGCATCGATGATCATGGCGCTGCAGCAGAACGCCAAGATCACCGACCCCAAGGTCATGCAGCAGGCGCTCGAGGCCATCGCGTACCAAGGCCAGGCGGGCAGTTTTGAGGCCAGTGACATGGCCCGCTGGTTCCCGCAGCTGTTGGCCGGCATGGAGAAGAGCGGCAGCACGGGGCTAGAGGCAGTGACGTCTCTGGGGGCGATGCTGCAAGTGCAGATGAAAACTGCCGGCAGCTCGGATGAAGCGGCGAACAACTTCAAGAACTGGATCGAGAAGATTGGCTCTGGTGAGGTAGTCGATGCCTACAAGAAAGCTGGCATCGACTACCAAGCCTCGCTGAACACCGGCATCCAGAAGGGCATGTCGACGATCGAATCGTCGATGGCCCTGGCCCTGAAGTATGTCGAGGCCACGGACCCGGCCAAGGCGAAAAAGATCAAGGATGCCCAGGCCGGTATCAGCAAGGAAGCTGACCCGGAGAAGGCCAGGGCTGCCCTGGATGCGTTGGAGAAGTCCCTGCGTACCGGGGACTTGTTCGCGGACATGCAGGTCAAGGCGGCGCTCACGGCCTATGCGCAGAACAGGGGCTTGTACACCCAACTGAAGAACGACTCGACCAATGCCACCGGGATTCTGGATAAGAACCTGGCCGAGCGGCGCGAGACGTCGTCGCAGATCTGGAAGGAGACGCTGCAGTCGGTCGATGACAGCATGCGCAGTGTCGGCGACGCCATCCGGCCGGTGACGGACAAAGTCGGGCAGGGCATCAACTTTGTGGCACGCAAACTGACGGAGCTGTCGGACAAGGCGCCGGGCGTAGTGATGGGTATTGCCGGCATCACTGCTGGTATCGGTGCGCTGCTCACTCTGTACAGCACAGCGAAGATCGGGCGCGGCGTTTGGAATGTTGCGCGTGGCCATCGTTTGGGACGCGGTGCTGCTGGCGGTGGCGGCGTTCCTCAGACCGGCAACAAGGCGGTGGATGCCGGCCTTGGCGTGCTTGGCAAAGTGTTTGGTGGAGCTGCTGCAAACGATGCTGGTGGCGTGCTTGGCAATGAGCCGCAGCGAGTCTTCGTCGTCAATGCCAGGGATCTCGGCGGGTTGGGTTCTTCGGTAGGTTCTGCAGAACCAGGTGGCCGGCGCCGCCGCAGGCAGCGAAGGGGGCGTGGTGGTTCGGTGACGCGCAGGTCCCCTGGTGCAAGTTCAGTCGGGCGGGTGGTGCGTGGAGGTGCTTCGACCGGATTGGTGGCCGCGAGCGCGGTTGCGGATGCGACTCAGGTCGGGCGGATGGGGCGGGTGCTGGGTACCGTCGGCAAGGCTTCCAAGTTCGTTGGCAAACTGCCGGGCGGGAAAGTGCTCGATGCCGGCATGACCCTGGTCGACACGGCCCTCAACGCGAAAACCCAGGACGAGAAAGCCGAAGGCTATGGCACCGCGGCGGGCGGTTTGGCCGGTGCCCTGGCGGGTGGTGCTGTAGGGGCGGCGATTGGCTCGGTCGTGCCGATCATTGGTACCGCCATCGGGGGTGCCATTGGTGCAGCCTTCGGCGGTATGGGCGGGGAGGGCATAGGTGGTTGGCTCGGTAAGAAGCTGTTCGGCGAGGACGAGCAGTTGGCCAAGGTGGACAAGGAGAAAGGGGGCGCGGCACCTGGGGACGTGGCTCGCTCGATTGCAGCCGCAGCGCCGGAACCGACAGCTCCGGTGGTCGCCCAGGCGCTCGAGCAGGCCAAGCCCAAGTCCGATCCGCCCAAGGTCGACCAGCAGTTCTCCTACATGCCGAATATGCCGATCACCGTTCAAGGCGATGCCAAGGATCCGCAACAGTTGTTCCGCTCGCTCGAAGGGTTCATCCGCAATAGCTGGGATACCTGGTCGCGGGAAAACCTTGCTCGGCAGGCTGCTGGGCAACTGTTCGACGAACCCCATGTTTAAGGAGGTGCCATGGCCTACATGGAGTCTATGCAGTCGACGCTGTCTTCGTTGATTGCCGCGGGGGAGGCTGGCCGTACCAGCCTTGACGGCATGCTCGGGCCGTTGACCGGTGCTGTCAGCGACATGACGGGGGCTGCTGCCGAGCTGGAGGGCTTGCCGATCATTGGCCCGGCCCTTGGCCAGAAACTGCAGCGCACAATGCGGGCAATCAGCGCAGCCCAATCCACCGTGGGGCGGGTGGCTTCCACCTACAGCCAGGTGGTCAGTGGCGCCGCGGCGGTACAAGACCGACTCGGCTCGCTGAAAGAGCAGGCCGGGAAGGCATCGGCGGCAATCAATCGGATAGCCGGCCAGGTTAGCCCGTCGTTGGCCAACATCCTACCAACCAGCGCGCTTGCCTCGCTGGCGACGCCGGCGGCCGAGGCGATCAAACCCTTCCCGCATCTGCTGATCCTGCAGCCGCTTGATGCCAAACAGCAGCCGTATTACTTCAACCTGGACACCGCCGCGTTCGACGAGCTGCGGCGGCAGACGGCAGCGCGCTGGGCTGGCCAGGAGCGCCTGACGCGGGATATCGCACAGCAGGCGGTGGGGCAGGGCGAGGACAAGATCACGTTGAAGGGTGTGATCTATCCCGGCTTTAAAGGGGGAATCAAGCAGTTGGACACCCTTCGCGCCATCGTCCGCCGGCTGCAGCCCGTCAGCCTGGTTACGGGTTATGGCGACGTGCTCGGCACCTGGTGTCTGCTGAGCATCGATGAAGAACAGGGCGCGCTGTTGGCTGGCGGCATCCCACGCAAGCAGGGTTTCTCACTGGAGTTCGTGAAGTATGGCAACGACATGCAGAACGTCTGAGGGGGATCTGCTCGACACCCTGTGCTACCAGCACTACGGGCACCTTAATGGCACGGTCGAGTTGGTGCTGCAGGAGAACCCGGGCTTGGCTGATGAACCGCAGCCCTACCGCACCGGGGTGGTGATCGTGCTGCCCGACCTTGCTGCACCATCGATCGAAACCATCGAGCTGTGGGGGTAACCCCCAGCCCTTAACGAGCCCCGCCCAGTGCGGGGCTCTTTCATTCTGGAGTGCATATGCAACCTACCTTTCGCATCGTCGCTGATGGCGCGGACATCACGGCGCTGATCAATGACCGGTTGTTGCTGCTGAGAACGACCGACAAGCCTGGGATGGACTCCGACGAGTTCGAGCTGCGGATCGATGACCGTGATGCAGCGGTTGCCTTACCCGCCCGAGGGGCGCGGATCGAGGTCTACCTGGGCTATGCGGGGCAGGCGCTGGCCCGCCTCGGGCGGTACACCGTCGATGAAATCGAAGTCTCCGCGCCGCCACGCACGATGGTCATCCGGGGCAAGGCCAGCGACATGCGTGGCAGCGGCAAGACCACGCGCAGCGGTAACTGGGAGGGCGTGCCGCTGTCGCAGATCGTCCGCGACATTGCGGCTCGCAATGGCTGGGCACCGGCCTGCCCCGTGCAGACCAAGGTCGACCGCGTCGACCAGCGTAACGAGTCGGACTTCAACTTCATCACCCGCCTGGCCAGGCAATACGACTGCACCGCAAAAGTCGCGGACGGCAAGCTGCTGGTCCTGCCCCGTGAAGCCAGCCAGGGGGCCAGCGGCAAGGCCTTTGGCGTGGTCACTATCACGCCTGCGGACGTGAGCCGGTGGCAGTTCCGTCTCGGGGACCGCAGCGCACAGAAGGCCGTGAAGACCCAGCACCAGGACAAAAAGACCGGGAAGTTGGTGGTAGTCGAGCTGGGTAATGACGACGCCCCCTCGGGGCTGCCGGGTGTGCACACCGATCGACACATCTACCCGAACAAGTCCGCAGCCGAACAGGCGGCCAAGGCGAAGCTCGCTGCGTTCAACCGCACCACTGCCAGCGTGCGCTTGCAGATGCCCGGGCGCACCGATCTGTTCGCCGAGCGCTTGATCAACGCTCAGGGTTTCAAGGTGGGGCTGGATGGCCAGTACCTGGTCGACAGCGTCGAGCAGACGGTCGACGCCTCTGGCTGGTCAACAGCGCTGGAGTGCAACGGCGGCAAGAAGGGCAAGGCAAAGGCCAAGGGCAAGAAAAAGAAATCCGACACGCCACTGAAGGTGGTTGATGTGAAACCGGCCTGAGTGGCCATTATTGGAGATTCAAGATGACTGTCACCCTCAAGCAGCTGCAGCAGATCCTCCCCAACGCCGGCACCCAAGCCGGCGTTTTTCTTCCTGTACTGAACGCGTCGATGGTGAAGTGGGGCATCGTCACCCCGCTGCGCAAGCGTGCGTTCCTGGCCCATGTCGGCCATGAGTCTGGCCAGCTGCGCTATGTCCGTGAGCTGGGCGGCGATCAGTACCTGGCCAAGTACGACACCGGCAAGCTCGCCGCGCGGCTGGGCAACACGCCCGAAGCCGACGGCGACGGCCAAAAGTACCGCGGCCGTGGCCTGATCCAAGTGACTGGTCGTGCCAACTACCAGCGTTGCGGCGAAGCGCTAGGCCTTGATCTGCTCAACCATCCGGAGCTCCTCGAGCGCCCGGAGCATGCTGCTGACTCGGCCGGCTGGTTCTGGCACTTGGCCGGCCTCAACTCGCTGGCCGACAAGGGGCCGTCGGCGTTCGAGGCCATTACCCGACGGATCAACGGCGGACTCAACGGGCTGGATGATCGTCTGGCGATCTACAGGCGTGCTGAGCAGGTGCTGATGTGATGTCCCTGGGCTGGAGGTGGGGCGTGCTGGCCCTGGTGTTCGGCGCTGCGATTGGTGCGCGCCTCGCGTGGTTGTGGCAGGCCGATGAGCTGGAAAAGCAAGCGGCAGGGTATGAGCAACAGCTTGCGGCAAAAGATCTGGCGCACAGTCGAGAGCGGGAGGGCGCCGCGGTGGCGGCGCTCGGTCAGCTTGAGGAGCAGCAGAAGGCCCGGCGTACGCTGGAGAACCGCCTGCAGGTGCAGGACCAAACTCACTGGAAGGAAATGAATGATGCTCAACAAGCTCAGGCTCGCCTGCGCGACCGGTTGGCTACTGCTGATCTGCGGTTGTCAGTCCTACTCGACGCCGGAACCATTGCCACCCAGGGTGGTGACAGTGGGGGGCGAGCGCCCGCCGGCACCGGAGGCGTGGTGGATGGAGCCGTACGCGCCCAACTTGACCCAGCGCATGCTCGAAGAATTATCGCCATCACCGACGAAGGTGATCGAGGACTGATCGCGTTGAAGGCCTGCCAGGCCTACGTCCGGGAAGTCACAAAGTAGTAAAGAGGCGAGCCAGGTGGATGCGCCAACATCCATGTGACCGCTTGATGTCGGCGTTGGATGAAACCAGCGGGCGGTATGACAGAGGGACGGTCAGGGCCGCCAGCGTCCCACGTACCCCCGATTGGGGGATGCGCGGGGAAATGATGAGCCGGTCTTACACGACTTGGATTGACCAGCTGTGGAAGGCCTGTGTTCGCTGAGTAGACGAAGCTACTGAACCTGATGGCGCGAGCGTGTCTTTTCGGAAACACATCAACACTGATGATGTTTAGTAATTTTTTAACTTACGTGCCAGTCCAATATACTTTTCTTTTCGTCGAGAACTACAAGGAATTCATTGTTTCCTCCCAGTCTCGGTCTTATCTGTAAAAGAGCAGTGGACAAGTCAGTCCAGTTCTTTCTTGAAGCACCATTGAATTTGAGTAGCTCTTTATACTGACTATTTGTGTTGTGCAAAAATCTGTAGTTTAGAGCCTGATCAAGAGCATGGTCGCTCATGATCGTGTGTGGGCTGTTTTCGACTTGTCTGCATCTGGCTTCAAGAGCTATGTCAAGTGAAGCGGCGATGGCCAGCAGCTCGCCTTTGATCGAGCTTAGCCAGCTGTAGTTGTAGTTGAAGTTTGCTTCGTGGGCACAACTGTGTCGCCTGCTTGCAGCATTTTTATAAGATTGGCTTAGGTCGGGTAGGCCACCTCCGATACTATCAGAGATTTTTTTTAGAGTGTTCCAGCCGCCAGTTATTCCGAAGGCATTTAATATGTTCGTGATATCGTCAGGGCTAATGTTTGAGCTGGACGAAGCAAGAGAGAATTCTGAAAGCTCAAAAACATTATTTCCAGTAGAGTGGATTTTTAAAGCTTCTGATTGGATTAGGCCACGCCAGTTATTGTTGTTGTCTTTTTTGTCTAGTTTTGCTTTGAAAGCCAATGAGGTTAGTGCGTCAAGAATTGACGCGTCTTGAAGCTTTGGAGGGAGCTTATCAAAGCCGATACCGGATGAAGAAATCCGTTTGAGCGCTTCAGTAGTTCTTTTTTTTATGTAGTCTTCAAGAATATTGAAAACTACAATTGCTAAGCCTTTCCTCAAGAGGTTGGCTACTCCGTTGTGAGTGTCGCGTGCGATACCTTTATCAATGATTTCTGGGAGATCCTTCGCCGCGCTCAAGTACTCCAGTCTACTGAGCAGTTCATCCTTGGCTGTCATTAAATTGCCCTGAGAATATCTGTGAACGTTTTGATGCGATAATCAACGCTTCTCGGGTTAGATGTGAATTGGCTCACTGACTCTACGAACTCAGGGTCGTTCTGCAGCAGAGAAACGAGGGCGTCTTTCACTAGGTTTGGCTGCTTAAGGCAACTATCTCTTTCTTGAGTGGACAGAAGACTAGAACATACCATCTGCACATCATAAAAACCTTGCAGAACTCTTTTGTTGCCACCAGGTTTTTTGAATCCGTCTCCGGCCCAGACAGTTTCACAAAATTCCAGCGCTTGCTCAAAAGTGCGTTGAAGGTTGGTGACTTGTTTTTTTGAGTATTTATGATTTTTCTGCATGTAGCTGTCCATGGCGACGTCCATATTGCCTGGAAAGTTTTGCCAATACTCACGTACGGTGAAGAATCTCAGTACGTATTGGACGTCTGTCATCTCTCTAAATACCGTGGAATTAGGCGTGGCATTTAGCTGGCCGCGGAGGTATGACTTTTCGGACATGTCGAAAAGCATATTGTTTAATTCGCCGCGATAGGCAACATTGCGAATTTCTTGAGAGTTTAGTACTACTCCAGCCTTGTTGAGGCGGAGGAATACTTCATGTTTTAAGTCAGGGTCTGACTGCCTTAATAGTGTTACAACTCGCAGGTATGGTCTTATTTTAAGGGCGTTGGCTAGTTGGTCGGGTAGGTCGGTGAATGCACATCCTTCAAGCTCGATAAACTTATCCAGATTTTCAAGTTTGAATTCGCCTCGCAAGAACTTGTTTATCGCGGTTACTCGTTGCTTTCCGTCGATAACTGAGTAAACACCATACTCGTCTTCTGCCAAGTAGATTGGTGGTACGGGGATATTAAGTAGAAAGGATTCTATTAGGCTAGAGTTCTTTTCGTGATTCCAGCGTTCGCGGCGTTGATATTTTGGACTTACATCAATTGCCCCATCATCAACCATGTCGGATATTGACTGGAGCGATAAGTCGGATTGTTGCAGTACTAATGCGCTTTGAGATTCGTTAAATCGTTTAAGTATTTTCTGTTCACTAGCCATAATAAAACCCGTCCGATGGTGGCAGCACGCTATTACAAAATGAGATTTCTCGCAAGAAGCATCGCGATGCGTTGGTCATGTGGGCTTGGGTTGAGATGGTAAAAAATGGTACTCGCGAGGCTCTGGTTGTCGTGGAACCCTTCAGATATAAGGCATGAGAAAGACCTGCTCAATCCATCGTCGGAATCACCGACGACGGTGTCCAGGGACTGATCTCCCTTCAGGCATGCTAAGCGAATGTGCGGGCGTTGAGGGTGTAGCCAGTGCATCCAGTATTAGGGAAAATTTAGGGCATAACTGGGGCCGGTATAGGCTGCAACAGGCCATAGTGGACCATCGTTTAGCCAATGTTTTATGGCCTATAGCGGCCTAATGTTACAGATGAAGGGGTTCGAATCCCTATCCACGTGTAAGGTTCAGATCTTGTCTGTCAATTAGAGTGCGTTGAGCGGTACTCACTGGACACAGCTCAAATGGGAAACACCTCAACCACTGCAGTCGAGGTGCCTGTATTTAGGGCCTGATACCGTCCTCGCAATTTAACCCATTGGTCCCAGGTCTAGTCCATCACCTCCGCGATCACTATCATCGTCGTATCCTCGATCATCATCTTGGGGGGATTGGCCGGGATCTTGATCTTGATTCTGGTCTTGGTTTTGGTCCTGACCGGAAGACCTATCGTCGTCCGGGTATTCATCTTGGTCCGGGCCCCATCTGTCATCCTCGCTATAGCCATGGTCGTCATCGTGGCCACGTTCACTGTTTTGCTCTTGCCGTTCTTTTTCTTCTTTATCCGCAACTGCCTCGGTAAGTAGCTGATTCTCCGCTAGAAGGCTTTGAGTTTGCGCACTGTTTCGCTCGAATAGACTGGACTTATTGCGCAATGAATCCCGCTTTTCCTTGATGTCTTTGTTAATTTTTTCTGCTTTTTCAGTTAATTTTGAGATGTCCTCTTTTTTGCCATCTATTAAGGTCTGTTGCTTCTCTTTTAGGTTTTTTGCAACTTTGTAGTAGCTACTAAAAATAGCTATGGCACGGGAGTTTTGAGATGAAGTCGGTTTTGCCATCGTGATATGAACAGCATCGTTCTTAACCGGCAAAGCAAGGCCAAAGCTGTTGGCTACCTCCCTTAGTTTTGCATGGTTGCTAGAAGTATAGGTGAACGGAACTACGATATCTAAACCTTGGCCAGTCAGATGGGACGATCCTACATAACTTCCCTTTGGGTTCGTCCCGCTAGCTACTGTTGCTTGACCCCATGGGGTTCTGACTGCTGAGGTTGCAACTATGTTAGACATACCAGCATCTTTGAGACTTTGAATTTTGCCGGCGAGGTTGGGTCCAGCCAATTGAGGGTTTTTCCAAGCCGCAGCCATTTGATCGAGCTTCGCGGCCAATTCCGGATCGAGAAAGCTGCCTCTCGGTAACTGGCCACCCCAACTCTTTGATGAAATATCTACTAAGTGCTTTTCAGCCTCTGGAAGCCACGGATCATTTTTTTTGTCGTACGGGAGTTTCGGATTGAACTCGGTACCCGAACTGACAAAGGCAGAGTACAAGCTGAAGCTTATCGGCGCGCTTATGAGAGAGTAACTCTTGCTTTCCCCGAGTCGAGCTTTAAGGCTTTCTTGCTCTTTAATTAGAAGAGCTATTTGCGCATTTTGTCTTTTGATTTCCTCATCGATACGAGAGTTTTCTTGATCCAGCAGAGCGGCTGTTGCCGTACTATCACCGAGATCATTAATCAGGCTGTCACTGGTATTGTTAAGTTTCGCAATCTCAAGTTCTCTAGATTGCCAGGTGGCTAGGTATCTTTCCCATGAAGTAAACCATGCAGAATCGAAAAGTTGAGCGTTTTTTCTGACATAGCATTTTGTCTCAGGGTGAGCGGGAAGTTTCAGTGCGACGAAATAACCACTGCTCTCTAGCCTTTGTGTTCTTTGTATGAATCTGTTGCCGTGGATATATCGGATTATTTCGGATTCACCAATCCCAAAGCTCTTGATCTGACCTTCCCTGTCTTTTATGCAAAGAAGTTTTTTGGAATATGCTGCTAGTTTATATTGAGCGGGGAGTGATAGAAAAATATCACGGGAATACGATCGGGGTATATAAAGTTGTTCTCTGGATAGAGGGGGTTCATACGTGGACGGATAAAGATTAGTGAAGCTTCTAGTCTCGCATCCAGAGAGGCCGAGAACTAATCCCGTGAGGGTGAAGATAGATAACAGGTGCCTCTCAATTTTTTTCGCCATCCCTAGCCTCCAGACAAAGTTTTACCTAATTAACCCTTTCGGTTTGTAGCATAGCTTAGGATGGCAAGATGCCAAGTCTCCTGACTCAATACCTTGTCGAGGTGTGATTTAGCGTGTTCGTTTTAGCAATAAGTGGTTCCCCAAAGCTACAAAAAAGAAGAAATAGTGTCCATGTCAGGCATGCGTTCCAGCTTGCTTAAAAGTTGCTATAAGTTGAGGGGGGGAGTAGGACGGGCTAGGCGGGCCGGGCTGCGGTGGATTACTACGTCCAATCCATCATCGAAGGTGTGTTTTGAACGTTTGTGCAAAGGGGGGAGATTATTTTTAGACTGGTGGCTTTAGTGCTGGGTGTGAGGACGCAATAAAAAAGCCGATTAGATAGATATCTATAATCGGCTTCAAGTGTTTTTAAGTTCAAATCTAAGTAGATACTTTTTTTCTTACTGGCATTTTTACGCCGGTCAAGTGCATTCGTGAAACTTGAGATGTTAAAAACTCTCGCCAAAAAGGCCAGATTTCTATGGAGATTTCATCATGTGCATACTTTATGAGAGTTTTCTCATCAAAATCTTGAAGCATTACATATTCAACAATAAAGTTGGCTTCAATAGTGGCCCGAACAATACGCTTGTCTTCTTCATTGGCTGAATCGGCAAGAGAAACTGCATTTTCATCCTCTTCAACATCGCTTAGCCACCGTGCGCCAAACTCGAAGTGAGATCTAAATAACTTTGTTTCAAGATCGTTGTCTTTATTTTGTAATCCAACGATTTCATGACGATCAATGATTACGAAAGCTTGAACATATAAATCGTCTAAATTTAAGATATATTTTGGATCAAAATCCTTATGCAAGGAGCTAGAGCTCCCTGAAAGGTAAGCATCGCTAAATAGAAGTGAGTCCTTTAATGTTTTTTTGGAAGGCTTCATAGGGGGCTTCCTTGGAATGCATATTTTTCGTAGTCTGCATCCATATATGCCTTGCGACTACTGCTTTGTGATACGTGATAGAAATCTTTGAAAGATTCTGAAGTTTTAAAAGGTTTGGTGGCGTTCAATACCGGCACAATGGTGACGTTGGACCCTATGGTTTCTCTTACTTCTATTATTTCGGAACTCATACGCCAGGCAGATGTGAAAGCGTCCTCCACGAAAACAGGATAATTATTTTCGGGGTGGGGTAACGGTTTGGCGAAACCTATCTCAAATTTAGGTAGTTGCAGCGAGTTTCTTATAGAGACAGGTTTGCTATTGCGAACTAGCCAAGCATAAGCTTGAGGAACTTCGCTGCAAATTCTAATCAACTTGTCCATGGCTTCTGATTGGGTGACGTCATCAGCCTCGTATTTAGCAAAGGAATTGGCTCCTCCGCCAAATATTTTTGAAGCTTCGTTTTGTTTAAGCTTTAATTTTGATCTTATTCGTTTTATCTCTTCTCCACTCAGGCGGTTATCTACTCTTTTTTGAAAAGCAGTAAACTCGCGTCGATTGTCTCTAATTTGAGTGGGAGAAGACTGTTCGCATCCACATGTGTCGCATACAGACATGTAGGTGGTGATTAAACCGCTCGTTCCGTTGTGCTCAACTTTACGAACATAGTCTGCGTTGCTTAGGCTCCCTTCACCACAAATCGGGCAAGCCTCTTTTTGATAGCTCATTTAACCCTCCTTATAATGTAGAAGTGTGGCAAGAAATCATCATAATGACTGAGCCTAATTTGCCAATGCAGAATTTTATGTAGTAGCAATATTGAAGATCCTTATTCGCGTACTCATTCCATTCGCTCCTGTTGACATTGTAAGAGTCGCATGCAGCCCATGAGTTCCCATTGCCTAATGAGCACCATTCAGAGGCTATATAGCGTCCTGTGCTAACAGCGCTGACGAGAAGGTTCTTAAGGCCGTCGTCGTCGTGTGGAAACAGGTTCTGTACGTCTTCGGAGCATTTTTTGGTCACCGTCCGTATCTCAGCCGTCAAAAGCAGATTGAGCACCGTGCTTGCAGGGTAAAGAGGGCCAGATGCAATAGACCTAGGAGCGCCGGGCCCTGGCGCTCCACTACCACTGTACTGGCTTACGATTATTGTCTTTACCATTATGGTAAGTCTATCTCGTTGCGGCACAGGGTAGTCAATAAATTCTTGCTGGTGGGATTGATTCTCATTCGTTCGTCCCTGATTTGAAAGGTTTACATGGGCAGCACAAGATCGATGTACCTACCCTGCGGGTCGACCCGAATCACGACGGCCCAAGGTCTGGTACCGATTATCGAGGGTATCCGTAGCCGTTTCCAACAATTGTTTGTTGTACTGTTCAGCCCAAGAGGGAAGCAAGCGATTCAGGCCCACTGCGCGAAACCTAGGGCAAAAGTAGGGCTAGGTGCCACCGCGGTGGTATCTGGTCAGTCAACGTGGGCGCGGTCCAGTTTTGCTATAAAGGCACAAGGTGCCATTAGAATTTACAAATGCACGCTTGCTACGAAATTGCTACATCTGACGTAGTAGAAGAGGCGCAGTGTAAGTAGATCGGCATCTATGGAAGTAGATAAGTCCAATCCATCATCGGATCGATTGAGCTGGCCGCCTCCCGGGCCGGGGTTGAGCTAGAAACTTGCAGAGCAGCGACTCTGATTGGGGGCTGAACCTCTAGAAGAGTTTACAAACCAGTTCCGCAATCAAGATTAGGGCCCTTGTAGGGCATGGGCTCCAGCCTTTCTAGAAAACGGTACTTGCGGAACGGATTCTTGATTAAGTTATTGAAAATATTGATATTTTATCTGGATTGAAAATCCGCCTACGCCGGTTCGATTCCGACCTCGGCCTCCAAACTGAAAAGCCCGTAGATCAATGATCTACGGGCTTTTTTATTGGCTGGAGGAAAGTAGGCGTTCCATCGTTGGGACCAGGCGGTAGACGCGACGGAGCCGCTGGATCGGGTGTCTCTGATCGGCGAACCAGCCTTCATGGGAGCCTTCGTTCGTGCGCAGGACTTTGGCTGCGAGATGGGTGGGCTGGGCGCCATTTTGTTCCGGCCGGCTCTTTCGGGGGGGGGCATCGTCCGCTGTGTGGAGGCGATGGGCTCGACTGGCGAAGCCTCCTGCCGTTGGTTCGAAGGAGGCAAACAGGATAACGAGCGGGAAGGGTTACCGATAATCCAGAAACACGGTCATTGCCCCGTTTACCGTTCCGGGTGTAGCCGTCACATCAGTCCTGATGTAGGACGCCTGCATCGGAATGGCAAACGAGCCACCTGCCGTTTTGTTGTATCCATCGACCGCTACCGAGGTCCCCAGGGTTGCCGGAGCGCCCTGGGCGTTTTCAACCCGGATCTTTATGCCGCTCGCGCTTGAACCGCCAGTAAGCGGCAATACCCCAGGCGAGTTCGCAATCACGCCGCCAACCGGGTCAAGGGTATAGCCAATCCGGTTATAGCCCTTGGGGCAGTTGTTGATCTGTATCTGGAAGCTCTGGGTGCCGGCTGTCGAGCCGATGCGGTCCAGGCGGTTCAGCAAGGTCTTGGGTAGCTTTACCGTTTGGTTCGGCACCGAGCAGGTGCCGTCGATCGGGGTGATAGTGCCTCTCAGATAGATAGCAAGTCTGGTGCCAGCTTCTTGAGTGTTGAGGGAATAGTAGTACGGTGAAGCATGGGCGCCTGCCAGGGAGCCGCCTAGATTTTGGCGACCATCGCTGAGCAACTGTACTTCGATTGGCTGGGTGAACGCGACCTCTGGATATGAACTTCCGTAGGCTGTTCCATTGATCAACAAACGAGTCGATATGCCTGAGACGTTTGTGGTCATTATTGGTGAGGTTGAGCCTGTTGCGCCGCCACTTGGGTAGGCGTTAACTTTTGTGACTGTGCACTTCGATTGGCCGCATGTCTGCTGCGGAGTGATGTAATGTCGAGCCAGTATGGTGCCGCTGGCCGTGTTTTTCGGGATCGAGAGATCCAGCCCGAATGCTGTTACATCTGCTGCCTTCGCGGCCGGTGACACGGCGAGGGCTGTGAATGCTATTACGCACAGTTGCGGCACGATAAATATTGCGCTGAAAATTCTTTCTGCTGTGGTCTTCATTGCCTGTTTCTCTCTGATCGGCCTTGAATAGGGTTCGTGGGTGAATTGCTCTTGCACACCCTGGTTCCATGCGTTCGGAAATGATTTTCTTTGTTTGGGCGAAGATTGTTGGCGAAGTGTGTATTTCACTAAGAAGTGATATTCAGCCGATAACAAGACGCTGGGTTCAGCGACAAACAAAGAGTTCTGACCTTTAACCTGGCTCAACTGGATAGGTCGCCTGAGTGCTGTACCGCTACGCCATCGTCGTTGATGCTTTCGAACTCGATCTTTGTTGCTCCGCCTGGCGCCAGGGAAGATGCCCCCTCGATCGCGAATGATTGGCTTGAATAGGGGGGCACCATTGTCGCGGGAACCGAATAACTGTTCGAACCGCTCATGACGTTCACCGTGCCGAAAGAGATGTGAAACGCTGAGTCATTCCTGATTTCCAGGCCCGGTTTGCCCTCCTTGGACACCCTGCGCCATTGCAGCCTGGAGGGGGCCTGGTCAACGTCGCCTGGCAAGTCGGCGGGCCGGTAAAACAACTTGATGCGCTGGCGCACGGCAATCTGCAGGGTGTTTTCATCCTTCGACTTCTGGGGGATTTCCTGCACGCTCAACCAGAACACCGACTCCCTGTCCGCGGGTAGCCCCATGCCTTGATACAGGACACGCAACTGCTGTCGGGCGTTCCCGCTCAGGCGTTTCAGGGGAGGGGTGAGGGCAAAGGGGACGTCCTGATCGGAGCTTGTGCTGAAGGGCTCGATCCAGGATTGGATCATGATGGGTGTCGATTCATCGTTCAGCACCAGCATGGAAGTTTCTTTCTTCGGTCCGGCCAATACCACTCGAGTTCCATTCAATGAGATACCGGCATGGGAGGGCAGGGCAAACAACGACAGAAGTCCGGCAAACGCCACACTCATGGCAAGGAACTTTTTCATGGAATTTCTCGAAAGTGCTGAAAGAGACATCGGTGCGCTTCTTCCTTATGGCGTGTTCATAAGTCAGTACGACTGATTGTGGGGCTTTCGTCGCATGCCTTTATAAATGCCTGGGGGATACTAGTGGCACTGGACTTTCCCAGGTATCAGTCGATTCTTAAAACGCTGGTGACCCCTGGGGTCCTGGGATAGAAGTGCACAATCGGGAGTATTCCGCGACTTTTGGCAGGTATAGCGCGACCTACTCGCTATATTGATGGCGTCCCATCCACCGGCTCGCTATCGCAGCCCGTTCAAGATATTGGCTTGGCGGGTAAGGGAGTTCTGTGCCCTGTTCGCCGAGTTGGATAAGCAGCAAGCCAGCCCCGCCTCGAACGCTTGCGTCGATACGCTAGCCTGTCCGATCACCGCTCAACCGAGGTGCTCGCACGCGTGCTTCTGCCGGCTACGTCCAGGTTTCCTCACGCCGTTCAGGTTTCTTCAGAATTGTCTTCGAGACATGCGCGGCCGCTCTGGATAGAGTGGTCGCGCTTGCCCGGCCAGGTGTGTTTACGATGGATTGCTGAACGGCCAACAGCTGGTCAGGGTGGGCGCCAATTCAGATCCGGCATTGTGCCGGGTGATGTTGCGGTGCCTTTTCCCTCGCTGAAAAAATCCGGAAGAGTGATGCAGCTCTTTCTCTGCCCTTAGGCTTCGCTGATCGCTCCTTCGCGGTTTGGCCTATGGCCTGTGTCTTCGGCTCCGCTGGCCCATGAGTTCAGCCATCCCAGGATCCCTGCGCCGGTTGGGCAAAATCTGCCTTTGCCTGTCTCTTAATTGATAATTCTTTTAAAATCATATGGTTATGATTTTTTTGGTGTGATAGCCTGCTGGCATCTCTGGTTTTATCAGTGGCATGCAGCTTCCTTCTGCGCCGGTTCGATTCCGGCCGTAGCCTCCACCGATAGAAACAGCTCTGTAGATCTATGATTTACGGAGCTTTTTGTTTATGGGCAGGCTCGATATTCAGTCTTGAATTTGACGCCAACGAACTTGCTTCAAAGGGAGGGGATGTATATATTTCACCCCCTTGCCGCAAGGCGCTGAAACGGCTCAAGCCTTTCAGACTGCAACACCGCGCTACCGCCCGAATGGCGAAACTGGTAGACGCATGGGACTTAAAATCCCCCGCTCGTAAGGGCGTGCCGGTTCGATTCCGGCTTCGGGCACCATCTATTTCAAGGGTTTGCTGGCGAAAGCTGATGCAAACCCTTGTTCGTTTCCGGCCCGCAAATTCAAATCCGGTCTGCGATTTACGCGGTTGGAGAGGCTTTCTTGCCTTTCTGCTGGCGGATGTATTTCTCTGTCATTGCCATTGGGCAAAAGTCACTGGCGTATTGCAGAGACGTCTACGCAGCTCTGCAGATGGATGTAATAAGGACATTAGGTGTTTCGGAAAGTGATTCTGTTGGTGTTGGTCAATTGCCTGAGCGGCTGCGCCGCGGTGGCGATGCGCATGGACTACGACCACCCTTGCCCCTACAAGGGCGTGCGCCTGGACTGGTGGTTGGTAGGCACCTCCCATGGAAAGCTGATTCCCTTTTTACTGATCGATGCACCGTTTTCTTTGGTGGTCGATACGGTGTTTTTTCCATTCGAGTATCAGTACAGCTGCAATGACTAATCTGTTTTGGGATTTCGTCTGCAAAGCGGCAGCCCTGCGCGATTTGTCGATGGTCTTGGGTGATGCGTATTCGCCATTAGCACACCAGCCCTAATCGTCTGCTGCCGAGGCCGGGCATATAGTGCGGACGACCATCCTCGTCGGGGTGGCTCTCACAAGAAAGTGCCGATACGAAAAAGGAGATTCACCATGTCATTCAAGAAAATCGTCTACGCCTCCGCAGTGGTTTTGGCCCTCACCGCCTCGAACGCCCACGCATTCGCCAGAGACTGTAACGACTCGCTGTGGAAGTTCAGCGGTATCGAAGCACTGACCTGCATCTTCTCGGGCCAATGGTAATCCGCCGTTTCCCGGGTTGAAGCTGTCCCAACGACAAGGCTGACTGTGAATGGCCGCTCAATCCGGTCAGCCTTGTTGTTTTTCCATTCCTGCCCATTCATCGCGCGGTTCTCAATCCTCCATCCGGCCATTGGTCAATATTTGCCGGTTGCGCAGGGGACGCCTCTGCTAGCTGGCAAAACGCAGCAGTCTGCATGACTGGTAATGAGTACGTGGTGAACTGGGTGACACCACAGTTCTACTTTCACCTCGTCACGGCCTACAACATCCTGCGACATAACGGCGTGCCGCTCGGTAAAGCCGACTATGTGCAGCACATGTTCGCCTACTTGCGGCAGTAAGCGACTGCCTGATTTCCCAGGCGGACTAAAAGAAAAGTGCTGAACCGGGCGTCAAGGCTCGGTTTTATCGCGTTTGTCAGGAGGGTTTTTTCTGTTGAAGCGCGCTGAGATGTCTTGGTAGGTCTCGTTATCGGTTGCGGCAAGCAGTGTCTGGCCATCCTTCAAGGTGGCCAGAAATGTCACTTCGGTATTGTGGCCCGCCAGAAGATAGCCGGCGACGGCTCCTACCGGCCCAAGAAACATGGCACCCACCACTCCAAGGCCTATGGCACTCTTTATGTTCTTGTTCGAATCGGTATTTTCGACGATGAGTTCCTTGAATTCGGAGACAAGAAAGCTTTTCCCTACTAGAGGTTTATTGGGGGTCTTGAGCGTGATGGTTCCGCGCAGATACTCCGCATCACCCTGGGGGAAGTCACCGGCCAGCACTATGATCTTTGCCATCTGGAAAGGCCCCAAGGCGATCATTTTTAGGGGGCCATTGCGCGCCTTAAGGAATAGAGCGTCAACGCTGCGACGACGACTGGCGGCACCATTGGTCTATGGCAGGGCGAAAACACTGGCAGATCTGGGCATGGACAGTCATGCGTGGCAGCTTGAGCGGCGTGGCTTTCCAGATCCGGATGCGCCAGGTATCGATAAAAAGAAGATATCGAGTGCCGATATGCTCAAGTGCTGGCCGGATGAGTTGGGACGGGCGCGGAACAGGGGATACACTTGCCACCAAGCCTCTGGTGGGCTGGCCGGATGAACCAAGGAAGCGCTTCAGTGATAACTATTCAAAACGCGGCACCCAGACTTTCTTATGCAGAACTTGCCAAGATGGTTGAGCAAAAGAGGGCGGTAGAGCAGGTCAATCTGCTTGAAGCCAAATTGAATCCAGACTTCCTGGCCAAACTTGAGGCCGCGACAGAAAACGCGGATATGAAGCAGGAAGTTCAGCCGACTTTCCCTATCGAAGTTTGACCGACCTGATGCCGGGTGATACTCGGCCAGATCCGACAATATTGCTCAGTTTCAAGACAAGGACGAAGGATGCGAATTTTTACCGGTGAGTGGGCTCGATGGCTGATGGCGGCTGGTTTGGGGGGCTTGGCAATGGCGAGTAACGCGCAGGCGCAAACGACGCCTCAGGCAGCCCAGGAGATAAAGGGCTTGCTGGACTTTGTCGAGCACAGCCAGTGCCAGTTCGTGCGTAATGGCACCGAGTATCCAGCCCCCCAGGCACGGCAGCACCTGGAGAAAAAACTGAATTACCTCGAAGGCAAGAACATGGTGAGCAGCGCGGAGGACTTTATCGATCTCGCGGCCACTAAAAGCAGCATGAGTGGCAAGGCTTATGAGGTGCACTGCGCTACGGGCTCGCAGCCGGCAAGCAGCTGGTTAAAGGCAGAGTTGCAGAGGCAGCGTCAGCCTCATTGATTCAGTTTTTGGCCAGGCAAAGCCCAGCTCGTACGCTGGGCTTTTTGGTTTTTTGGAGGGCAATAAAAAGCCAGGGCTGGATATACCGTGACGGGCTACATGGATCAGAGCGGGGTGCTGCTCATAAGGTATTCCTGCTGCCCCGTTTGTTCATCCGTCTGCTCGTGGGTCACGACAAAGCCTTGTGCCAGGTAAAAGCCGCAGCTGGCCGTATTGTCCTTGTACACCGCCAGGCTCAATACGGGACGCTGTGCCCTGGCATGGGCGAGCAGTTGCTTGCCAATCCCCTTGGCCTGGAATGCAGGTGCAACAAAGAGGGCGGCCAACTGGTCGTCGTGCAGCGAATAGAAACCCCGCACTTTGGATTGTCGCTCGATGACATAGGTCTCTGACGCCGGGAGGTACAGGTTGCGCATGTTGTCGACTTGCGACTGCCAGAATGAGGCGTCGATAAAATTGTGGGCTTTCAGCGAGGCCTGCAGCCAGATGTCCAGCACGGCATCCATATCTTGCTGTTCAAATTTTCTGATCATTTCTCTTGCGCTTTTCCTGATAACGGGCTGCAGGCTAGAAGCAGGCGCTGGCCAGTTCAAGAGCCGACATATTAAAAGATGCAGGAGTGCGGCGGGGGAGGCGACCGACTGATTGAGGATCAGGCGGTCGCAGTCGGATATCAAGGCTCCACTGATGCAGTACGGATCAGTCAGGAGATGTGTGGGATTTCGTCGATGTACGCGATTCGTTCGCCGTTGTGGAAGATTTCTACTGCGGTGTAGAGCGTGGCGTTGGGCGGCAGCACCCGGGTGAACCTGACTTGCGTGCAGGTGATTGTCTGAATCCATTGCCCTGGCCTTTGGTACAGGTGCAGATCCAGCAGGAGTATTGCCGGGTTGATACCCTGCGGGACTCGTACCATCAGAAAGGCCTTGATCCCTGGGTTGGCGACTTCAACGTCTCCGACGACATGAAGTTCGTCCGGTTTGGGTGGCATGGTGTCCAGCCAGGCATGCCAGTTCGTGCAGTTCGTGATCATTTTTCCGTTCCTTGAGAAATGAAGCCCGAAGCTTGAGGTACTGCGGTTTCGCATGGCGCTTCGTGTGCCATCGAATCGTATGTCGGCTGCCCAATCCTCCATATCCAAGAGCGGCGCTGAAGAGGTCGGATGAATACGACCGGAAGTCCATGGTTAAAGGTGTAGATGAGGAACGGGACAGGGCACCACGGTCTGGACGAGCGGTACCCATTGGCTGTGCCCGGGCCGTCATTTTCCCCTGACTTTTGGCGCATATCGAACGTGATCTTTATTCGTTTGCGTGTCCTTATAGGCCGCTGAAGCACTGGCGTTTTGCCGCGCTCACAAGGAGGTTCCCAGTGATAGCAAAGCTGTTTGTGACGATCGGGATTATCTTCTACGCCGTTGTGGTGCCGGTGCTGGAGATCAATGAGACTCATGTTTTCAACCCGGCCTGGGAGCCGCATGCACGGTTGCATGAGGTCTGGCAGCTGTTCACCAATACGACGATCGGTGCATTCAGCCTGTGGCTGGTGTGGTTGAAGAGCAACCTTCGCCTGTCCAGCCTGCTGACGGTGTTCGTCACGGGTGGCTTCTTGCTGGCTTACGGGCTTCGGCAGTCTTACGGTGGGTCGATGGTGCTCACCGATGGCTCGGAGAAGTTGATCCTGGGCATCAACCTGGGGCTCTTTGCCTACACCCTGGCGATCCTGCTGGCGGCGATCGCGGTTGCGATCGACCGGCGCCAACCAAGGGCGCGACTCTGAGTCAGAGCGGTTCTGTAGAAGCAAGAAAGCAGAAGCCCGGACATGGCCGGGCCTCATTGGATGGGTGCCTGTTCAGCGCGAAGAATAGGGCTTGCCTTCACGCCCCGCGTTTTCTACCGACAACCTGCGTCTACGCCTTTGAACCCAGTTCCAGAGTGCGTGCACAGGATGAATGAACATTGCCAGCACGCACAGCAGCAGGACAATGAAGATGGACATCAGACCGAGACCTTCATGGGAAAACATCGTGGGTTACTCCTGTAGTTCACTTTGTCGGTCCCGCAAGGGTAGGCACTCAGACGCTTCGCTTCATGAAGGTTACTTAAAGATAGTTTCATCTGTGCCCGAGCCATGAGGGCAGAAGAGGGCGCCGCCGGGCAGAGACAGGTACGAAAAAGCCCGGCGCTGGGCCGGGCTTTTCATGCGGGGCGATGCTGACCAACCGAGGGTATTGAAACCGATTCAGCTGGAGAGCATGAGGCTGGGTCTATCGATCATTCTTGCTCGAGGAGACGCTGGCGTTGCCCAGGCCTTTCGAGTTGTGGTCCCCGGGCGTGGTGTCCGAGATCGCAGTGGCTTTTGACAGTCCGCGGGTATCTTTGGAATGAGCCACGCCGGAAGTGGTCGAGCCATGGCCGTTGCTGTCATTACGAATGCTGCCGTAATGGTTGCCATTTTCTCCAAGATTGCGAACCGATTTGCCGGCTGGGTCGCTTTTCAGGCCGCCGTTATGACCCTTGCTGCTGACCCCTCCCGAGTGACCACCTGCCTGGCCACCATGACCACCACTGTTACCACCGCCATGCCCCCCGCCGTTGCCACCACCATTTCCCCCACCATGGCCACCACCGTCCTTGGCATAAGCGGACGTCATGGGGAGCAGAGGAGCCGCTGCCAGCATCAGTACACAGGTCACGGCAGTCACGAGATTTTTTTTCTTTAAAAGCATGATTGCTTCCATAGATAGGGAGAGGTTTGCATGAACTAAGACGCAATCGGCTGTCTATAGTTCGGGTGTCATGACGAATGGCACCACGGCTGGATTCATGCAGAGGACTGCAGAGATGACGACTCGTTCGGTTGTAGCTGTTTTAGCAAGCGCCGCGTTTTTATTCGGCTCGACTGCCTTGTATGCGGACCCAGGGAACGGCAAGGGCAACCCCCATGGCAATCAGGGCGGACATGGCAATAAAGGCAACAAATCCCAGGACTACAAGCAGGGCGGGAGGTATGACGGCCCTCAAGTCGATGTCGGCGGTGTTCGCGTGATCATTGGCGACAGTCGTGACTACTGGTCACCCGGGCCGGCCCTGCCGCCGGGCATCCAGAAAAACCTGGCCCGAGGCAAGCCACTGCCGCCGGGCATCGCGAAAAAACTCGATGGCCGGATGCTAGGCCGCCTACCGCACTATGACGGCTATGAGTGGCAACAGGCCGGCACTGATTTGATCCTGGTCGCCATCGCGACAGGCATCATCTACGAAGTCCTGCACGACGCCCTGGACTGATTCCGGGCCGGTCCACCAGCAAGCCCGGTGCAAGACCGGGCTTTTTGCCTGACATGCGGCGTCCGGCACTCCCCCAACATCCTGATGCTGGTTCGATTCCAGTGCCCCCTGTTTTCGTTGGCTCAAGTACGGATAACCGCCTTGGCGGAGATTTTGCCGAGCCTCCTCTTCAGCAACATTCCAGCGCGATCTGATAATTGAGTGGAGCGTTTCGGAAGTGTCCTAGGGACGCCGATTTGGCTCCGTTCTAAGGTTTCAGCGTTCGCCGTGTGCGCTTTTTTGACGGGTACCGACTATCGAGCCGGCTGCGTTTCGTCCATTGAAAAAGTGCATGGCGACAGGCAGGAAGAGTGGCCTGGGTGGCTGCTCCGGACTGAACCGATCGCATGTTTGCATTCAATTAAAGGAATAAATAATGCCCACTCAAAATGTTGGTAAGTTCTTTGATTTTCGCGCCAGGGTTACCGCTCCCACATGGACGATCGATCCTGATAATGGCCTGGGGGCGAGTGGTGTTCCCGGCGCTTCACGTCGGCGCTCCAGCGGCATGGAGCGGGTGGTCGAACTGGGTACATCGAGCCTTGATGTGCTTCAGGCGGGTGGCAGCCTTCCGCAGTTTTTCAGCGTCGAGCTGAACGAAGACAGGCTCAAGGGGGCGAGCAAGGTCCAGGTCTACTTTGATGGCATCACCAGTGATGGTGTGATCTTGATGAATGACTATGAAGAGGCCGGCTCCGCACGCAATGTGGGCGTTCAACTGCTGGACAGCGAGGGAAAAGTCGTGCTTCTGGGCCATGAAGGGCGTGCCGAATACCCGGTGGCACCGGGTTTCAGGCTGTCCTTCGCGGCAAGGTTGGTCAGCGCCAACGGGCCAGTGGAAGCCGGTGAGTTTTCCTCGTTTTCGGAGTGCGTGATCCTGTATGCCTGATGGCGGGCAAGCGGTTCACGCAGGCGTAGTCATGCGAAAAGAAGGGCGGTGGCGCTTTTTTGCTGGCGCCAACAAGGTGACGAATCGGCCATTGCCAGAAAAAACATGTGGTTATTTAAGGGCTTAGAAAATATTTAGGGTAAAAATAACCTCAAAATATATTGTTACATGTTCTTCGGGACGTTAAGATAGCCCCGCGTTCACCTACCACGGTTTATGCATTTTTAGCCCCAAGTGTCCATCAGCTACTTGGGCTTTTTTTTGCCTGGAATTTGCCTTCGGCGGGCCTTCCCGCCACTCGATGCCACTTTGGCTCCTTCCTCAAGGGCCTCCTGCAAGGCAAAAAAAAGCCCGCGGGGAGCGGGCCAATAGTTGAATGAGCAGGGTGGAATCTACCCGCCTGGCGCTCGGCTCACAGTGAAAGAAATTTCATCTGGCCATGCCCACCTGCAATCGCCGCCAATTCTGGCCAGCGCTGCTTAATAGCCGCCACCCATGTCTCCCGTGTCGCTGCCTGGAGCCCTGGCTTTCTGCTGGGCGTGGCTCCATTCGGCGCAGGTGAGGAAGCTTTTGTGATCGACTTTGCCGTTGCCGTCGAAGCTGACATTGAACGGCTGTTTATGACCGGCCTGGGTCAACACATAGTCGAAGCAGGTGCCGAGTTCCACGGTACGAGGGGTGACGGACACAGGTTCGCCGCCGATCTGCCGGACTTGTTCCTGGGTCATGCCGGTCTCGACCTTCGCCACCAGCGGCTGATTGCGGTAGACATGAGCGTCGCTGGTGCAGCCGGCGACGGCTGACAGCAGAGCGGTCATGACGATAAGTGTTTTGTTCATGGCAGGGCTCCCGATGGTAGGTGTCATGAAGAGACACCTGGGTGCATCAGTTGAAGTAAAGCCGAGCGACGAGGGCTGCGGGTCGTATTCGCGAAAGACGGGACGCGGGGAGGGCAGATAGACAAAAAGCCCGCATGGGCGGGCTTTTTGCAGAGGGGGAGCTGATCCGTCAGCTGCAGCCAGTGTGCGCTTGCGCTATGGCCCTAGCAACGACAGGGCGACGAAACGCAGGCCTGGGTATGGGCTGATAACGCAGTTCATGATTCGGCTCTGGCAGACCTGTCAAAACGCCATAAGCACGGCAGAAAACGCTGTTTGATCGATTACCATTCGTCAGCTGTTTTGCACCCTGCATGAGAATGGCCCTCTCATTGAAAGACATTCCATCGTGGTCGGGAGGTATCCATGAGTACGAACAGGCCAACGGGCCCGCGTTCATCCGAGCACGCTTCCGGCAAGGACGAACTGGGCTTCGACCCTGACTCTCCGGATCTGGCCGATCCGCAGGTGGACCCCATAGGTCCGGCGAAAGCGCCCAGGGACAACAGGCCGGAGAAAGAACCCAAGTCCCGGGCGTATGACCCTCTGGGAAACCTGAAGCCCAAGTGAAAGACCGGCAGCGCGTTCCCGCCCGGTGGCGATGGATGGAACCCCCACCCGCGCGGACCGGGTGTAAGGTGTTCGCGACAACCTCGGCCGATCTCTACCGAAAGGGAGGCGATTATGAGCGTTCCAATGCTGAACAAGATGCACATGAACGGCTATGACGTGGTCAGCGTCAACAGCGGCCCCTGGCGGGTCTGCACCAAGGGCGACCGTCTTGGCTCCTTTGGCACCCGGGAGGAGGCCCTGGCCTACGCGGCAGCCTTGCCGGCCTACAAGGCGAAGGCCAAGAAGGCTGCGCGAGGGGCCAATACCCGATAACCCCATCCACGACCCTGCCCGGCAGCCTGGCTTGTTCCCTGGCTGTCGGGTTTTCTTTTGCCCTCAGGCCGGCGACTGGGCCTGGGCGGATTTCCAGCCCTTGAGCTCCTCTGCGATGAAGTGTTGCACCAGGTCGCTGTAGAGCTTTTCGATGGCGTCGGCGCTCAGACCCTCGGCCTGGGCCCATTCCCGGCGTTGCAGGAGCATGGCGCGAAAGCGCTCGGGGGCGCGTACGGCAGTTTCCGAGGTCTTGAATTTCGACGCGGCCAAGACGTACCGGAAACGTTCGCCCAGCAGCTTGATGACAGCCTGGTCGAGGCGATCGATCTCGCGGCGGATATCCTCCATGCCTGCGCATTGTTCGGGGGCTCGCGACTGAATGACATCCATGTGAATACTCCAGGTGGGAAAGGATCGGCGGTTATCCGCTGGCGGATTTAATCACGGACAGGCTCGCCCTTGGCATCGCCTTGCAGGCCGCTGCGGCAACCGCGTCCGGCATGCTCTCCATGGCCACCCGCGGAGGGTCTGTTACCATCGCGTTTTTTTGCGACCCCGCCCGGGTTCAGGGCAGGGTCGCGCCGGTCAAAGGAGAATGCCGTGATTATCACTACCACCCACGCGATCGCGGGGCGAGAGATCGCCGAGTACCTGGATATCGTAAGCGCCGAGTCCGTGCAGGGGATCAACGTCGTGCGGGATGTCTTCGCCGGGATGCGCGATTTTTTCGGTGGGCGTTCCCAGACCCTGGAGCGGGCGCTGAAAGAAGCCCGGGTGCAGGCGACCGACGAGATCAAGGAGCGCGCCCGCGATCTGCGCGCGGATGCGGTGCTCGGCCTGGACTATGAGATCAGCATGCCCAGCGGCCGTGGCGGCATGGTGGTGGTGTTTGTCACCGGCACCGCTGTCAGGCTCAAGTAAGCGACGGCTACCCGCATCGCGCAGCCCCGCCCGTGTGCGGGGCTTTTTTATGCCTGGCATGCTCCGCCAAGCCGCTGCCCGGCCCTTGGCGATCGCCCATAAAAAAGACCCACCGGGGGAGCGGTGGGCCAGTCGGGAGTCTTCAATAAGCGTGAGCCACTTTAGCGAAGCCTTGGCGGGTTCACAGTGAAAGAAATTTCATCATTGCCGGCGAGTGGCCGCAGCTCCCGGTTGTCCATGGTTTCAGGCGCGGCGGCTGGCGGCATTGAGCCGGCGGCACTCGCGCACGGCGTCCTCTTGCAGGTCGTAGCCATCGCCGATGAAACCATCGGTGCGGGTGTCGGCGATGCGGTACCAGTGGGCGGCGATCGGCGCGCCGTGGGCGGCTTCCCCGGCGCGTCGACCCTGGATGATGATCTTGTTGCAGCGCTTTACGACAAAAATGTCTTCCATGGCGCTTCCCTGGTTGATAGCTGCTCAGAGCAACTATAGAAGCAACTTTGAAATTCGTGCAAAAGCCTGTTCATTGGTTTTCCTCGTCCAGTCTCCAGCCGGCTGGCGTCCATTGCAGCCGGTGGCTGGGCGCCATGGCGGCGAGGAACTCGCGGTCGTGGGACACCACCAGCATCGCGCCGGGGAAATCGCGCAGGGCGCTTTCGAAGGCTTCCACCGATTCCAGGTCCAGGTGGTTGGTCGGCTCGTCCAGAAGCAGCAGCTTGGCCGGTGTGTCGCGCCACAGGGCAATCGCCAGCGCGGCTTTGAGCCGTTCGCCGCCGCTGAGCCGGCCACAGGGCTGGGTCACGCGCTGGGCGTCGAGTTGCAGCAAGGCCAGGCGGCTGCGCAGCAGGCCTTCCTGCAGTGGCCGGTCGAGGGCTCCCAGGTGGTCGAGGATCGAACGCTCGGGATCGAGCAGCGACAGGCGCTGGTCAAGGCAGGCGCTGGCCACCCGCACTTCGCATTGGCCGCTCAAGGGCTGGATCTCGCCGGCGAGCATCTTCAGCAGCGTGGACTTTCCGCAGCCGTTGGGCCCGCTGACTGCGATGCGCACGGGCCCGGTGACGGTCAGGTCGAGGTAGCTGGCAGCGGCCTCGGGCGGCAGCCAGGGCAGTTGTGCTCGGGTCAGGCAGAACACCTGTTGTCCCTGGGGCACCGCGGTGCCGGGCAGCGTCACCAGGGTTGGCGTCCGCGGTACCAGCCGCGCGTAGGCGTCGCGGACCTGCTGATCGAGACTGTCCTTGTGGCCCTGCTGGCGGTTGCGTACATGGCCCATGATGTCCCGGGCGGCGCCCTTTATCTTCATCCGTTCAAAGCTGGCTATGTTGGCAGTGTCGGCATAACGTCGGGCGCCGGCGGCGTGGCGCTGGATAGTGTCGTGCTCGCGCTGCAGGCGCTTTTGTTCGCGACTGCGTTCGGTTCGGGCGTGTTCCAGGGCAGCCCGCGCTGCGCCGTGCTCGGCTTCGCGTTGGGCGCGGAACGCCGCGTAGTTGCCGCCGTAGATTCGCGCGCCCTGGGGCGTGAGTTCGACGATGCGCTGCATCTGCGCCAACAACTGGCGGTCATGGCTGATCAGCAGCAGTCCGCCGCGCCACTGTTGAAGCTGCGTCAGCAGCCACTGGCGACCGGGCTCGTCGAGGTGGTTGCTCGGTTCGTCGAGTATCAGCAGTTGGGCATCGCTGAGCAGGGCGCCGATCACCGCGATACGCGCGCGTTGCCCACCGCTGAGACTGGCGGCCGGATCGTCGGGGCCCACCGTGCCGAGACCGGCCTCGTCCAGCAGGCGGCGCAGGCGTTCGCCAAGGTCCCAGCGCTCATCTGCCTGCGCCAGGTCGGCCATCGAGGCCTGGCCCGCGGCGAGGCGCCCGAGGGCGGCCAGGGCCTCAGCGATACCGGCGACCTGGGCGACGCTCTGGCCCTCCTGCGCCAGATGCTCCTGGGCCACATAGGCCACGCGGGCGAAGCGCGTGACGCTGCCCGAGGACGGTGAAAGTTCGCCGGCGATCAGGCGCGCGAGCACGCTCTTGCCGGTGCCATTGCGCCCGACTATGCCGGTGGGCAAGGCATCGAATGTCAGGTCGAGCGAATCGAACAGGGTTTCGCCATGGGCGAACTGGAAGGTCAGCTGGTTCAGGGAAACCAGCGCAGGCAGCCGTGTGACGTGAGTCATCAGCACCTCCGGAAAATGTCGAAAAAGGCCAACAAGCGCTGCAAGGCGGCTTGTCGCGAATACATTTCTGGAAGGCTTAGTTGTTCACGTCGGCAATCGTCCGGTGACGGGGAAGGGCGGCTAGCCTAACGCGCCAGCGTCCCGGATGACAACCCGGCGGTACCCGGGCGGCTATTGCGAAAAGCCTCAGGCCTGCTGCGTCAGGCGCTCGAGAAACATCCTCAGGCCGACTTCCTCGGCCCGCAGCCCTTTGCGTTTGCGCGGCCTCGGCAGGGCGGCCAGATGCCCCTGCACGAAGCCCTCGAGCAGCGCTGGATGGATGTAGCACTTGCGGCACACGGCGGGGGTATTGCCCAGTTGCCGGGCGACGTCCTTGACCATCTCGACGATGTGCTTTTTCGCATCGGCTTCGGGTTCCCAGCGCAGCTCGCGCAGCACCGCCAGGGCCAGGGTGCTGCCGGCCCAGGTGCGGTAGTCCTTGGCCGTGAAATCGGCACCGGTCAGCTCCTGCAGGTAGGCGTTGACGTTGGAGGAGCTGACGCTGTGGCGCTCGCCGTTCTCGTCGAGGTACTGGAACAGGTTCTGTCCGGGCAGCTCCAGGCAGCGCTTGAGGATCCGCGCCAGGCGCGGGTCCTTGACGCTGATCTGGTGTTCGATGCCGCTCTTGCCGCGGAACTGGAAGAGGATCGAGCTGCCTTTGATTGCCACGTGCCGGTTGCGCAGGGTGGTCAGGCCGTAGGAGCGGTTGTCGCGGGCGTACTGGCTGTTGCCGACACGAATCAGCGTGGCGTCGAGCAGGCTGATGACCGTGGCCATGACCTTGTCGCGGCTGAAGCCGGGCGTGGCCAGCAGGGCTTCCAGTCGCTGGCGCAGGCGCGGCAGGGCGCTGCCGAATTCCAGCAGGCGCGAGTACTTGTCGGCGTCGCGCACTTCCCGCCAGCGCGGGTGGTAACGGTACTGCTTGCGCCCGCGAGCGTCGCGGCCGGTGGCTTGCAGGTGACCGCGCGGGTCGGCGCAGATCCACACCTGGGTATAGGCCGGCGGCACGGCCAGGGCGTTGATCCGCTGGATCTCGTCGGGCGCCCGGATACGCTGGCCTTGCGGGTCGAAATAGACGAACGTGCCGCGCACTTTCTTGCGGCTGATCCCCGGCTGCGTGTCGTCGACGTAATGCAGGTCCGTTGGCAGGTCTTGGTGCAGTGGGCTGTCGGGCATGGCGGAATCCTTGGCAATCAATCGATCAGGCCTGTCTGGCGATTGACCGCGGCGCGGCACAGGGGTGCCAACCCATTTGCCGGGGACTCAGGCGAGCACGGCCACCGCCTTGATCTGGGCCCAGAGTTGCTGGCCCGGGTGCAGCTCCAGCTGGTCGCGGGAATAGCGGGTGATCCGTGCCAGCAGCGGGTTGCCGGCGACATCCAGGCGCACCAGGACATGCGCGGTGTTGTCGGCGGGGATTTCGCCGCTGACCGTCACCGGCAGGCGGTTGAGGATGCTGCTGTGCTCGCCCGCTTGCAGGCTGAGGCTGACGTCCCGCGCCTGGACCTTGAAGCGCAAGTGCTTGCCGATGGCCATCGGCGCATGGGCGACCCGCACCCGCAGCTGGCTGCCGGGCAGTTGCAGGGCGAGCAACTGGTAACCGGCGTCGTAGTGGCTGACCTGGCCTTCGATCACTACCCCGGCGTCGTCGCCCAGGGCCAGGGGTAGGTCGAGACGGGCCAGGGTTTCGCCGATCGGCCCGCTGGCCAGGGCGCGGCCGTTCTCCAGCAGGACGATATGGTCGGCCAGGCGCGCCACTTCATCCTGCGAGTGACTGACGTACAGCACCGGGATTTCCAGCTCGTCATGCAGGCGTTCGAGGTACGGCAGGATCTCGCCTTTGCGTTTGCTGTCGAGGGCCGCCAAGGGTTCGTCCATCAGCAGCAGCCGCGGGCTGGTGAGCAGCGCGCGGGCAATGCCGACACGCTGGCGTTCGCCGCCGGACAGGTTGTGCGGGTGGCGCCGCAGCAGGTGGCCGATGCCCAGCAACTCGCTGGCCTGGGCCATGTCCACACGACGCTGCGCGCGTGGGATGCGTTTGAGGCCGAACTCCAGGTTGGCCTGCACTGACAGGTGGGCGAACAGGCTGGCTTCCTGGAACACATAACCCAGGGAGCGCTTGTGCGGCGCCACGAACAGTTGGCGCTGGCTGTCCTGCCAGACTTCGTCGTTGATCCGCACCAGGCCCTGTTCGGCCTGTTCCAGGCCGGCGATGCAACGCAGGCAGGTGGTCTTGCCGGAGCCGGAGTGCCCGTACAGCGCGGTGACGCCACGGCCTGGCAGCTGCAGGTCGAGGTCGAGGCTGAAATCTTTATAGGTGCGCTTGAGGCGCACATGGATCGATGCACTCACGACTCAACTCCAGCCAGCGCGGGGTTTGCGGCTGGCGTACAGCGCCAGCAACACCAGGAACGAGAACACCAGCATGGCACCGGCCAGCCAGTGGGCCTGGGCGTATTCCAGGGCTTCGACGTGGTCGTAGATCTGCACCGAGACCACCCGGGTCTTCTCGGGAATATTGCCGCCGATCATCAGCACCACGCCGAACTCGCCGACGGTGTGGGCGAACCCGAGAATGGCCGCGGTGATGAAGCCGGGCCTGGCCAGCGGCAGGATCACGCTGAAGAAGGTGTCCCAGGGATTGGCGCGCAAGGTCGCCGCCACTTCCAGCGGACGGCTGCCGATCGCGGTAAAGGCGTTCTGCAGCGGCTGCACGACAAAGGGCATGGAATAGATCACCGAGCCGATCACCAGGCCGCTGAAACTGAAGGTCAGGGTGCCCAGGCCGAGGGCCTGGGTGAGCTGGCCGATGGAGCCGTTGGGGCCGAGGGCGAGCAGCAGGTAAAAGCCGATCACCGTCGGCGGCAGGACCAGGGGCAGGGCGACGATGGCGCCGATCGGCCCCCGCAGCCACGAGCGCGTGCGCGACAGCCATAACGCAATCGGCGTACCGACGATCAGCAGGATCAGGGTTGTCAGCGACGCCAGTTGCAGGGTCAGCCAGATGGCGGAAAAGTCGGCACTCGATAGCGGCATTTAGCGTTGGTAACCGTAGGACTGGATGATGGCAGCGGCTTTCGGTCCCTTGAGGTAGTCAACCAGGGCCTTGGCCGCCGGGTTGTCCTTGCCTTTGTCGAGGATCACCGCGTCTTGTTTGATCGGGTCGTGCATCTCGGCCGGGACTATCCAGGCCGAGCCGCTGCTGACTTTGCCGTCTTTGTAGATCTGCGACAAGGCGACAAAGCCCAGTTCGGCGTTGCCGGTGGAGACGAACTGATAGGCCTGGGTGATGTTCTGGCCTTCGACGAGCTTGCCCTTGACCTGCTCGCTCAGGCCCAGCCTGGCCAATACCTGGGTGGCGGCCAGGCCGTAAGGCGCGGCTTTCGGGTTGGCGATGGACAGGTGCTGGTACTGGTTGGCCTTGAGCACCTGGCCCTGGCTGTCGACGTAGCCAGCCTTGGCCGACCACAGCGCCAGGGTGCCGATGGCGTAGGTGAAGCGCGAGCCTTTGACGGTGGCGCCTTCGCTGTCGAGTTTTTCCGGGGTGCTGTCGTCGGCGGCGAGGAACACTTCGAACGGCGCACCGTTCTTGATCTGGGTATAGAACTGCCCGGTAGCGCCATAGGCGGCCACCAGCTTGTGCCCGGTGTCTTTCTCGAAGTCGGCGGCGATGGCCTGGATTGGCGCGGTGAAGTTGGCGGCGACCGCCACCTGCACTTCAGCGGCCTGGGCCGGGCCCAAAGCGCAGGCGGCGAGCAAGGCGGCAAGGCAGGTCGGGGCAAAACCTGAGAGACGACGGTTCATGAACAGCTCCATTGGCGAAGGGACGTTGAGCGGTTGGCGGTATTGGAAATGGACGGCACCGGGGGTGGGTGAAACGCTGTATACGGAAATATATAGCGAATCGCCAGCGAACGGAACTGCAAAGGTCGCGCGGCCTTGAGGGCAAATGGAGGTTTTGCGCAAAACGCCGCGACCGCAGTCGCGGCGTGCCGGGTTTAGCGGCCGGTCAGCTTGGCCAGGGCCTGGGCGGCCAGGGTGCGGGTCAGTTCCGCGGTCGGTAGTTCGACCCCGAGGCGCAATGCCTGGCCGGACCAGAGGCTGGCGAAGTCGGCGTCGTCCTTGGCGCGCAGCGGCATCAGCGCGCCACCGGCGAGGGGGAAGGCCGGCGCCAGGGGGCTGATCGGGCCGATGTCGCGCATCACCCGGTTGAGAATGCCCCGCGCCGGGCGCCCGGTGAACAGGTTGGTCAGGGCGGTTTCGCTCTCCTTGGCGGTACGCAGGGCCTTGTGGTGGGCGGCACTGACCTTGGCTTCCGGGGTGAACAGGTAGGCGGTGCCCAGTTGCACCGCCGAGGCACCGAGGGCAAAGGCCGCGACTATGCCGCGGGCGTCGCCGATCCCGCCGGCGGCGATCACCGGCACCCGCACCGCATCGACGATCTGCGGCACCAGGGCCATGGTGCCGACCTGGCTGTTGAGGTCTTCGCTGAGGAAGATCGCCCGATGGCCGCCGGCCTCGTAGCCCATGGCGATGATCGCATCGCAGCCGTGCTGTTCCAGCCAGACGGCTTCATCGACAGTGCTGGCCGACGACAGGATCTTCGCCCCGGTGGCCTTGACCCGCGCGAGCAGGGCCGGCTCCGGCAGGCCGAAGTGGAAGCTGACGATTTCCGGGCGCAGTTCTTCCACCAGTTCGCAACTGACGGTGTCGAAGGGCGCGCGGCTGCTGACCGGGGTCGGCGCATCGAAATCGACGCCGAGCTCGCGGTAGTAGGGTTCCAGGGTATTTTTCCAGCGGGTTTCCCGTTCCGGGTCGGGTGTCGGGTTCTGGTGGCAGAAGAAATTCAGGTTCAGCGGCGCGCGGGTCGCCTGGCGGATGCTCTGGACATCCTGGCGGATCTGCTCGGCCGTCAGCATGGCGCAGGGCAGGGAACCCAGGCCTCCCGCCTGGGCGGCGGCGATCACCATGGCGGTAGTGGTCGCGCCGGCCATCGGCGCCTGGATGATCGGCAGCTCGATGCCCAGCAGGTCGAGAATACGGGTGTCAGGCCATTGGCTCATGTTGAATGATTCTCCGACGTCAAAAAAAGAAGGACGGCACCCGGGGTTTGTATCAGGTGACAGGCGATCAAGGCCAGTCGACTTTGGCCGCTACCCGGGTTGCCAGTGATAACGCTATCGCGGGCAAGCCTCGCTCCTACAGACAGGACAGGGCGCGAGCGTCCTACGACGAAAAGAGCGTGGATTTTTTGCGCCCGGGCTGGGAAGGTGGCGACTTTGTAACCTGAAACTCAAGTTCACGGCCCGGCCATGGGCCTGGTGGGAGGCAGTGATGTTCAAGGGTATCTTGATCGAGAAAGACGACGTCGGTTATCGCGCGGCGCTGCGTGATATTGGCGAAGAGCAGCTGCCCGAGGGCAACGTGACGGTGCGGGTGGCCTACAGCACCCTGAACTTCAAGGACGGCCTGGCCATCACCGGCAGCAGCCCGGTGGTGCGCAAGTTTCCCATGGTGCCGGGGATCGATCTGGCAGGCATTGTCGAGTCCAGCAGCCACCCGGACTATCAGCCCGGCGACTCGGTGTTGCTCAACGGTTGGGGCGTGGGCGAAGGACATTGGGGCGGCCTGGCGCAGAAGGCACGGCTGGACGGCGACTGGCTGATTCCCTTGCCCCAGGCGTTCAGCGCGGCCGAGGCCATGGCCATCGGCACCGCCGGGTACACGGCGATGCTCAGTATCCTGGCGCTGGAGCGCCACGGCCTGACCCCGGACCAGGGCGAGGTGCTGGTCACCGGGGCCAATGGCGGGCTCGGCAGCTTTGCCATAGCCTTGCTGGCCCGGCTGGGTTATCGGGTGGTGGCGTCCACGGGGCGCATTGCCGAGCAGGACTACCTCAGGCGCCTGGGCGCCAGCGAGGTCATCGACCGCGCCAGCCTGTCCGCGCCGGGCAAGCCGTTGGCCAAGGAGCGTTGGGCGGCGGTGATCGACTCGGTGGGCAGCCATACCCTGGCCAATGCCTGCGCCAGCACCAAGGCCAACGGCACCGTGGCCGCCTGCGGGCTGGCCCAGGGCATGGACTTCCCGGCGTCGGTGGCGCCCTTCATCCTGCGGGGCGTGACCCTGGCCGGGATCAACAGCGTGACCCAGCCCAAGGCCCGGCGGATCGAGGCCTGGCAGCGCCTGACCCGCGATCTGGACCCGGCCCTGCTGCCGTTGATCAGCCATGAGATCGGCCTCAGTGAAGCCATCGCCGCCGCGTCGCGCCTGTTGGCCGGCGAGCTGCGCGGGCGCGTGGTGGTGGATGTGAATCGCTGATACCGTGCGCGCCGGTCACCCAGATAAACGCCACAAAGGAGTATCCAGCATGGATGTCAAACTGCGAGAGGTTCAGCCTTTCTGTGTCTCGGGCTTGCAGGTACGCACCTGCAATGCCGACGAGCAACAAGCGGACAGCGCGCGGATCGGGCCGATGTGGGAACGGTTTTTTGTCGAAGGCTTGTTCGACAGCATCGGTCACCGGCAGTCGGATTCGTTCATCTATGGCCTGTACTCCAACTACGAGTCCGATGCCTCGGGGCACTTCGATGTCACCGCCGGCGTAGCGGTGGGCGAAGGCAATGCCGACTATCCGTTGGTGCAGGTGCAGGGCGGCGAGTACCTGGCGTTCTCCGCCAAGGGGCCGATGCCGGACGTGGTGATCCAGACCTGGGGCCTGGTCTGGGCTTACTTCGAGGACAACCCGCAGGTCCGCCGGCGCTTCGCCACGGACTTCGAGGTGTACACCGGGCCGGAATCGGTGTCGGTGTACATCGGCATTCAGGCCTCGGACGAGTTCTCGCGTTCGAGCAACTGACGCTTGCGCTCCACGCCCCAGCGGTAGCCGGACAAGTTACCGTCGCTGCGCACCACCCGGTGGCAAGGGATCGCCACCGCCAGGCTGTTGGCCCCACAGGCCTGGGCCACGGCGCGAAAGGACTTCGGCGCGCCGATGCGCTGGGCGATCTCGGCGTAGCTGGCGGTGCTGCCCGGCGGAATCTCCTTGAGAGCCAGCCACACCCGCTCCTGGAACGCCGTGCCTTGCAGGTCCAGCGGCAGGTCCAGGCCAAGCGCCGGTGCTTCGATAAACCCCACCACCTTGGCCACCAGTTGCTCGAAACCCTGGTCGGCGCCGATCAGGTTGGCCCGCGGGAATTTGTCCTGCAGGTCTTGCACCAGGGCATTGGGGTCGTCGCCCAGCAGGATCGCGCAGACCCCGCGGTTGCTCTGGGCGACCAGGATCGCGCCCAGGGAGCACTGGCCGACGGCGAAGCGGATATCGGCGTTCAGGCCGCCGGCGCGGTAGTCGCTGGGTTTCATGCCGAGCAACTGGTCGGCGGTTTCGTAGAAGCGGCTGTTGGAATTGAAGCCGGCGTCGTACAGCGCGTCGGTCACCGAGTGGCCGTGCTCCAGTTGGCGCCGCACCCGCCGCGAACGGTGGGCGCTGGCGTAGCCTTTCGGGGTCAGCCCGGTGGCGGCCTTGAACACCCGGTGAAAGTGGAAGCTGCTCATGCCGGCTTGCTCGGCCAGCTGTTTCAGGCTGGGCAGCGTTTCGGCCGACTCGATCTGCCGGCACGCGGCGGCCACCAGGCTGGCATGGTGCGCGGCCACCTGGGTCTGGTCGCTGGCGCTGCGTTTGCTCGGCCGGTAACCGGCGGCTTCGGCTTGCTCCGCGGTGTCGAAGAATTCGACATTCTCCGGCCGTGGCAGGCGCGACAGGCTGCTGGGGCGGCAGTAGACCCCGGTGGTTTTCACCCCATAGACGAACTGGCCATCGGCGCTCGCATCACGGGCCAGGACGGCGAGCCAGCGTGGATCGCTGGCGGTGGTGGGCTTGGGCTGGACCATGGTCATGGGCTCTACTCGGTGGCGGATGTCGCTCAGATTAACCAAGGGCAGGGCGCCTGGCACTCCGAGTCTTGCGCTTGAATTCTCGCGGGATCAACCGGCCCGGCGAAAAGTCAGGTTGATGCGTCGTGGGCCCAGCAGCGGGTGCGTGCCTTCCTTGAGTGGCAGCACGCCGTGATAACGCAGGCGGTCGACACCGCCCCAGACCACCACATCGCCATGCAGCAGCGGCACCCGCAACGGGCGCTCGCTGCGGCGCTCGCCACCCAGCTGAAACACCGCCGGTAAGCCCAGGGAGACGGAGACGATCGGTGCATCGTAATCGCGTTCGTCCTTGTCCTGGTGCAGGGACATGCGGGCGCCGGGCACATAGTGATTGATCAGGCAGGCGTCCGGTTCGAACCCGGCAAAACCGGCCTGGGTCGCGGCGGCCCGGGCCAGTTCGCGCAACACCTCGGGCATCGCCGGCCAGGGCTGGCCGCTCTGCGGATCGATGGCGGTGTAACGGTAGCCACTGCGGTCAGTGGTCCAGCCCAGCTGGCCACAACTGCTCAGGCCCACCGACATGGTGAAACCGCCCGGCGTGACCATCTGCCGGAACGGCGCGGCGCGCAGCACGCCACGCAGGGCCGGCAGCAGGCGCTCGACCCAGGGCAGGGCGAAGCCGTGAAGCACAAAGGACTGCGGGCCGACCTGTTCGGTGCGCGGGGCCTGTTGCAGCTCGGGTTCGCCGAACAGCTCGCCGGTGAAATTACTGGGCATCGTGGAAGATCACTCCTAGCGTATGGCGGCGACCGCTGTGCAGGCGGCTGACGCCATGGCGCAACGTCACCCGGTAATGGCCGCGCACGCCGGCTACCGGACGATGATGCACGGCGAAGATCAGCGCATCACCCTGCTTCAGACCGATGACCTGCGGCCGTGACTGCATGCGCGGGCGCTGTTCGGTGATGACGAATTCACCGCCAGTGAAATCGATCCCGGGACGGGACAGGAGGATCGCGACCTGCAAGGGGAATACGTTGTCGCCATACAAGTCCTGGTGCAGGCAGTTGTAATCCTGTGGGCCATATTGCAGCAACAAGGGCGTCGGCCGCTGCTGACCGGCGGCGTGGCAGCGCTGGAGAAAATCTTCATGCCGGGGCGGATATTGCACGGGGATATTCATCAGCTGGTTCCAGCGATTGGCCAGCGGCGCCAGGCGCGGATAGAACTGGCCGCGCAATTCGGCGACCCGTTGCGGCAAGGGGTAGGCGAAATACTGGTATTCGCCGCGGCCGAAACCGTGCCTGGCCATGACCACCCGCGAACGAAACAACTCGCTGTGGGGATACAGACTGCCGAGCTCATGACATTGCTCGGCGCTGAGCAGGTTGCCGATCACCGCGCTGCCGTCCTGGTCGAGCTGCTGCTCGATCGAGGCCCAGTCGAGGCAGGCGAGACGTTGTTCGAGGGAGGGGGCGGACATGCTGGCGGTTCCCGGAGTAGAGGCTGAGGCCCGCCATTCTGGGAAGTGCGCGGGCCGCTCACACTCCGCTGCTTGCGCTCGAATTCGTCACAGGTTCTAGGAGCAGGGACTTACAGCGCCTTGCTCACGCTGACATCGCTGATGACGTCGTCGGTCTGGCCATGCAGGGCTTCCAGCGCGGCCTTGGCTTCTTCCTGAGTGCCGCTTTCCAGCTGGGCGAACTCGAAACGGCGCTCGCCGTTGAGTTTGTATTTGATGACGTACTTGGTCGTTTGGGCCACGGTGATACCTGTTGGTCGCGGGCTGGGGCGGGGTTCAGCGCAGTTTCGAGCTGGACCGGCGGATGATCTTGATCGAGTGGGTCAGGTTCGGCTTGCGGGTAACGCTGATGGGCCGGCGGTTGACGGTGTCGATGGTGATATTCCAGAAGCCGGTGCTCGGCGCGGTGATCTTGGCCGGGAACTTGTCGAACGCACCGCCATGATAGGTGTGACGTCCGCCGTTCTTGAAGCTTCGGAAGTTGGCGTCGTTCATCAGGCGGATGTTGCAGACCTGGGAGCATTCGATGACGACGATATCGTCTTCGTTGAGGTGCTCGCGCTGGTGGATAAATTTCATGGGCGCCTCCAGAAGGGCTTTTGCTACAAAATCAAAACGATGGCGCAGTTTATCAGGCCGCGGCAGGCGGCTTTGACAATTTAAAACAGTTATTTGCCGATTATTTAGGATAAATCTGACTGATCCGGAGAAAAATGCCATTTCTGCGGTCGGACGGTCTTTATTGGAGGAAATGTATGAAGTGGGGTGTGTTGATTCTGGCCTTGGCGATCAGTGGCTGTGCGACGGTCTCGGATATTAACCAGACATTGCCCACCCTGAACGTGATTTCAGGGAAAAAGCCGCAGGAGTACGCCAAGTGCGTCAGCGACAAACTGGCTGACAGCCGTGGCCAGTTGCAGGTCGAACCGCATAAGGACGGCATGCGCATTATCGTTCCGCAGAAAGTCTCGTCGGGCCCGAGCGCGGTATTCGATATCGAGGAGCGTTCCGGCGGTAGCAGCATCAAGCTGCATGAAAGCATGTCCAATGTGCCCATGCGTCCGGGCGATATCCGCAAGGCGGCGGAGGACTGCATTTCCGGCTAATAGCCAAGCGATTTTTCAACAGCCCGCCCTGGCCCGGATTTCCGTGGCGAGGGCGGGTTTTTTTGTGCCCGGTGGCAAGGCAGGCCCGGCTGGTTTCGCGTTGTAGCCAAAGGTCTATTGGCCTACTCTTTGTAGGCTTATATAAAATAAGCCTAAGAATATAACTAGAAAAATGGAGTTCGCCATGATCCCCGTGGATCGAATACTGCTGAGCAGCCTGATGCTGTTTTTTGTCGCCAATGCCCAGGCCGTGGATGGGCAGAAAGTCTTTACCCAGGGTGGAGCGCAGCCCGGTGCCACGGCGTGCCTGGCCTGTCATGGTGGCGATGGCCTGGGCCTGGCGGCCGCCGGGTTTCCGCGCCTGGCGGGATTGTCGGCGGGTTACCTGCGCAAGCAGCTGGAAGATTTTCGCAGCGGTGCGCGCAGCAACCCGGTCATGCAGCCACTGGCCAAGGCCCTGAGCGATGACGAGATAGACGCGGTCAGCCAGACCCTGGCGGCCATGCCGGCTGCGACGCCAGCGCCGATCAACCGCAGTTCCCTGGCTGAAGGCGTGGGTGCGAGGCTGGCCTTGCGCGGCGCCTGGGAGCGGCAGGTTCCGGAGTGCGTGACCTGTCATGGGCCGGGTGGCGTGGGCGTGGGAGACGCCTTTCCGCCGTTGGCCGGGCAACCCGCGGCGTACCTCGCCGGGCAATTGAATGCCTGGCGCGACGGCACGCGCCGCAACGATCCGAACGACCTGATGGGACACATCGCCAAGGCCCTGAGCCCCGAGGAAATCACGGCGGTGGCCGATTATTTCGCCAAGGTCGGCAGTCAGTTGGCCAAGGCCGATAACCAGGAGTCCAAGCCATGAAGCGTGATCTTCTATTGGGCTTTTCCCTCGCCTTGCTGACGGCCCAGGCTTATGGCGCCGCGGTCGCCATGGAGGACCAATCACAGTTGCGGGAGCCGGCGGTGAACGCTGCCCATCCCGGGTATTTCCAGCCACCGGCGGAGAGCGAGCTACCGGACAATGCCTACGGCAAGATGGTCCGCGACGGTTATGCGCTGTTCGTCGATACCAAGCGCCTGGCGCCGAAGTTCGTCGGCAATGGGCTCAATTGCAGCAACTGCCACCTGGATCAGGGGCGGCTGGCCAACTCCGCGCCGCTGTGGGGCGCCTATCCGATGTACCCGGCGTACCGCAAGAAGAACAACAAGGTGAACACCTACGCCGAACGTTTGCAGGGCTGCTTCCAGTTCAGCATGAACGGCACGCCGCCGGCCGCCGACAGCTACGAGATCACTGCGTTGTCGGTGTATTCCTACTGGCTGGCGAGCAAGGCGCCGATCGCTGTCGAGTTGCCCGGGCGGGGTTACCCCGAGGTGCCGCAGCCGGCCCAGGGCTACGACCTGGCCCGTGGCGAGCAGGTATACCGGGCGCAATGCGCGGTTTGCCATGGCGATAACGGCCAGGGCCAGAAGGTCGGCGCGGACTATGTCATGCCGCCGCTCTGGGGCAAGGACTCCTATAACTGGGGCGCGGGCATGCACCGGATCAACACGGCCGCGTCCTTTATCAAATACAACATGCCCCTGGGCAAGGCCGGCAGCTTGAGCGACCAGCAGGCCTGGGACGTGGCGGCGTTCGTCAACCGCCATGAACGACCACAGGACCCACGCCTGGTGGAGGGCTCCATCGAGAAGACCCGGCTCAAGTTCCACGCCAACGACGGGGTCAATCTGTATGGCCAGACGGTAGATGGCGTGCTGATTGGCCAGGGCATCCGATAAACTGTCGGCCATTGTCAAAGATGCCGTCGAAACCCAGGTTTCGGCGGCATCGTTTTTTGGGAGAAAGCATGAAGCGCGAAACAGTCCGGGAGAGGCATGCAGAGGGGCATATCTCTGCGACCCATGTGATTCAGAATCCGGCGAATTCCGGGGAATGGATCGTATTCTTCAAGAAAAGCGCGGGGCGCAGCTATTTTCTGGTGGATGACAACGATGAAGTCGAGTCATTCGACCGACTGGACGACCTGATCGAAACCATTCGCAACCTGGGCATCAAGTTTGCCGAGATTCATATGTAGGCCGTGCGCCTGCTATTTGCAGACCACCACCACGCTGCGGCTTTTGTAGTTGCCAACGTCCGCCCCCAGGGTCTTGTCGCTTTCCTTGAGCGACGGCGTGCCGTCGGTGCCAATGATCCGATAGCCGGTGCCGGCACAGGAGGCGTCGGCCTTTTCATAGCAGCTGGCCCAGGAGCTGGCTTCGCCGGAGCAATCGATGCTCAGGCCTTGCTCGCCGTTTTCCAGGTAGGTATCGGAAACGGTGGCGCATCCGCTCAGGGCCAGTACCGCGGTCAGTGCCAGAAGTTTGTGCATGGGTGTGGTCGTCGTCGAGAAGTTTGAGCCCCGGGGGAGGGCTGGACACCCTTGGCGAGCGTCTGGGACGAGATGCTATAGCGAACCGCCACTGCGGTATAGATCGGCATGAAAAAGCCCTGCGCGGGGCAGGGCTCTTCGGTGCGGAGGCGGTCTCAGGACTTGGGGCTGCGACGCGCCGAGGCGTGACCTGCGGAATCTTCGAACACCGATGCCACTTCGACCGCCATCGCCTCGCTGGCGAAAGGTCCGGCGACGTTCTCGCCCTGGGCGCTGACCAACCACCACTGGCCGTCTTTCAACTGCTTGATCTGGTAACCGTTTACGCTTTTTGTTGCCGACATCTATCTGCCTCGTTGGCGGGATTCAAGGGCGCCATGATAGCGGTAAACGAGTTCCTGTAAGAGGGTGGACAAGGGCGGGGCGCAGAAAATTCAGGCTTTGCAGCCAGATGGCGGTTTACGGCGCGGGCTATCTGTACGATGCTGCGAAGCTGTGTCTGCAAGCCTGTTCGAAACTATGTGCGGAGCGTGCAGAACAAGGTGGGGAGCTATGTGGGGAACTATCCGCGGCAATATTTCTCTTAGATGGCAGCGGTTAGCCACTGCGACCCATTGTAAGGCGCACGCGGCCTGATTAGACTGCGCCGAAATTCGTACGTACAGCCCTTTTAAGGACTCATATGATCAAGAAATGCTTGTTCCCAGCAGCCGGTTACGGTACTCGCTTCCTGCCAGCGACTAAAGCCATGCCTAAAGAAATGCTGCCGGTGGTGAACAAGCCACTGATCCAGTACGGCGTTGAAGAAGCACTGGATGCCGGTCTGAACGAAATCTCCATCGTCACCGGTCGCGGCAAACGCGCCCTGGAAGACCACTTCGACATCAGCTACGAGCTGGAAAACCAGATCAAGGGCACCGACAAGGAAAAATACCTGGTCGGTATCCGCCGTCTGCTGGACGAGTGCTCGTTCTCCTACACCCGCCAGACCGAAATGAAAGGCCTGGGTCACGCGATCCTGACCGGCCGTCCGCTGATCGGTGACGAGCCGTTCGCCGTGGTGCTGGCGGACGACCTGTGCGTCAACCTCGAAGGTGACGGCGTGCTGAAGCAGATGGTCAAGCTGTACAAGCAGTACCGCTGCACCATCGTCGCAATCATGGAAGTCGACCCGCAAGAAACCAGCAAGTACGGGGTGATTGCCGGCGACCTGATCGGCGACGACCTGTACCGCGTACGCAACATGGTTGAGAAGCCGAAGCCGGAAGATGCGCCGTCGAACCTGGCGATCATCGGTCGCTACATCATGACCCCGGACATCTTCAAGCTGATCGAAGAAACCGAGCCGGGCAAGGGTGGCGAGATCCAGATCACCGACGCCCTGATGAAGCAGGCCCAGGACGGTTGCGTGATTGCCTACAAGTTCAAGGGCAAGCGTTTCGACTGCGGTGGCGCCGAAGGCTACATCGACGCGACCAACTTCTGCTTCGAGAACTTCTACAAGACTGGCAAGGCTTACTGATAGCCCGCTTGATCCTTGTACTGAAAAGCCACCTTCGGGTGGCTTTTTCGTTTTATGCCCCTATGTAAATCCTCTAGCGCTGACCGGATACGCATCTGCGGTTATGCTGTCAGCCTGCCTGGGAGAGTGAAATGGCCTACGATTTTGATCTTTATGTAATTGGCGCCGGTTCCGGCGGTGTGCGTTCGGCGCGGTTCGCCGCGGGTTTTGGCGCGAAAGTCGCGGTCGCCGAAAGCCGCTATCTGGGCGGCACCTGTGTCAACGTCGGCTGCGTGCCGAAAAAACTGCTGGTGTACGGCGCCCACTTCGCCGAAGACTTCGAGCAGTCCGCAGGCTTCGGCTGGACCTTGGGCGAGGCCGATTTCGACTGGGCCACGCTGATCGCCAACAAGGATCGCGAGATCAATCGCCTGAACGGCATCTATCGCAATCTGCTGCTCAACAGTGGCGTGACCCTGCACGAAGGCCACGCCAGGCTGATCGACCCGCATCAGGTGGAGGTCAATGGCCAGCGCTACACAGCCAGGCACATCCTGATCGCCACCGGCGGCTGGCCGCAGATCCCGGACATTCCGGGGCGCGAACACGCCATCAGCTCCAACGAGGCGTTTTTCCTCAAGGAACTGCCCAAGCGCATCCTGGTGGTGGGCGGCGGTTATATCGCGGTGGAGTTCGCCGGGATTTTCCACGGCCTGGGCGCGGACACCAAGTTGCTGTATCGCGGCGAGCTGTTCCTGCGTGGTTTCGATGGTGCGGTGCGCAAGCACTTGCAGGAAGAGCTGACCAAGCGTGGGCTCGACCTGCAGTTCAATGCCGATATCGAGCGCATCGAAAAGCAGGCCGACGGGAGCCTGAAGGTCACGCTCAAGGATGGTCGCGAGCTGGCCACCGATTGCGTGTTCTACGCCACCGGCCGGCGGCCGATGCTCGACAACCTGGGGCTGGAAAATACCGGGGTGAAGCTCGACAAGCGTGGCTTCATCGAGGTCGATGAGCAGTACCAGAGCGCCGAGCCGTCGATCCTGGCGATTGGCGATGTGATCGGGCGCGTGCAGTTGACTCCGGTGGCCCTGGCCGAAGGCATGGCCGTGGCGCGGCGTTTGTTCAAACCGGAACAGTATCGCCCGGTGGACTACAACATGATCCCGACCGCGGTGTTCAGCCTGCCGAATATCGGCACCGTTGGTCTGACCGAAGAGCAGGCGCGGGAAGCCGGGCACAAGGTGCAGATCTTCGAAAGCCGCTTCCGGCCGATGAAGCTGACCCTGACCGAGTGCCAGGAGCGCACGCTGATGAAGCTGGTGGTGGATGCCGAGACCGACAAGGTGCTGGGCTGCCATATGGTCGGCCCCGACGCCGGCGAGATTGTCCAGGGCCTGGCGATTGCCTTGAAGGCCGGCGCCACCAAGCGTGACTTCGACGAAACCATCGGGGTGCACCCGACGGCCGCTGAAGAGTTCGTCACCATGCGCACGCCGGTCGCCGGTTAAGCTTGCTCTGGCGGCTCCGGCCGCTGCTCTTCTGTTTCTGGCTGCGCCTCGGTCTTCGCGGCGGCAGCCAGTTGCAGGGCCTCCAGGCTGGCCTCGGCCTTGGCGGCGCGCAGTTCCAGTTGTCGATTGTCCTGCAGCTGCTGCTCCAGGTTCTGCTTGAACTCATGACTTTCCAGCAAGGCGACGCGCAGACGTTCCTGGAGGAGGGTGTGTTCGCTGTTCAGGCGAGTGGATTGCTCCAGCAACTGGCCAAGCTTGCTGTCGGTTTTCTGCACCTGCTCCTGTGCCTGGCGCAACTCTTTCTGTGTGGCGCGTTGCTCGCTGGTCAGGCGTTCGTTGTCGCGGTGCAGTTGGGTGATCTCGTCCTGGCGCACCAATGCGCTTTGCTGGGCCTGGCGCAGTTCCTGTTGCGCTTGCTGCAGCTGGCCTTCATGGCGGCGCTGGTCCTGCTCGCGCTGCTCCTTGACCGCGCTGCGGTAATGCTCGAGGGCGTCCCGGGCGTGCAGGTGCTTTTCTTCCAGTGAACGAATCTGCTCGTCCTTGTCTTTCAGGCGCAATTCGAAGTCGGCCAGGGCCTGGTTCAGTCCGGCATTGCGCGTCTGTTCGCTCTGCAGGATGGAGCGGGTTTCCTGCAGCAGCGTGCTTTCGCTGGCCAGGGCTGCAGCCTGGGTCTGCAGTTGCTGCCGCAACTGGGCCTGTGCCTGCTCGGACGCGGCCTGCTGCGCCGCCAGTTCCTGATTCATTTCCTCCACTTGCGCCTGGGCCTGCGCCACGGGCTCCTGAGCCTGTTCGCGCAGGCGCTGGGCCATGCGCTGGATCAGTTCCGTCAGTTCTTCTTCCAGGACTTCCTGTGGCGCGGCGCGGCGGGCTTCGCTTTGCTCCAGTTCCTTCAGGTAGCGGTGAATGGTGGTTTTCGAGCCGGTATTGCCCATTTCGATGCGCACCGCATCGATGCTGGGGTGTTCGCCGCGAGCGAGGATTGCCGAACGGGCGATTTGCACCACCGCCTTGTTAACGCCGCCACGAGCCATGGGATCTCCTACGATTACGTACTTTTTTACGTGGTATGTATAAAGTGTAATTGTACAATAAAACAAAAGATAAATATTCGAATTATTGACATGGGATATATTGGTATTACCCCGTGTCATGACCAGAACGCCCTGTTGCACCCCGCCATTTCCGTACGCAAGACGAGTCGAGCAAGCCATGAGTGATCTGGATCGTTATCTACACGCCGCGACCCGCGACAACACCCGACGCAGTTACCGGGCGGCCATCGAGCATTTCGAGGTGACCTGGGGCGGGTTCCTGCCGGCGACCAGCGACAGCGTGGCGCGTTATCTGGTGGCGTATGCGGGGGAGCTGTCGATCAACACCCTGAAGTTGCGGCTCTCGGCCCTGGCGCAGTGGCACAACAGCCAGGGTTTCGCCGACCCGACCAAGGCCCCGGTGGTGCGCCAGGTGTTCAAGGGCATTCGTGCGCTGCACCCGGCGCAGGAGAAACAGGCCGAGCCTTTGCAGTTGCAGCATCTGGAGCAGGTAATCGCCTGGCTGGAGCAGGAAGCCACCCAGGCCCGCCTCGATGACAACCTGCCGGCGTTGCTGCGGGCGCGGCGTGACAGCGCGCTGATTCTCCTGGGGTTCTGGCGCGGCTTTCGCAGCGACGAGTTGTGCCGGCTACGGATCGAGCATGTGCAGGCGGTGGCGGGCTCCGGCATCAGCCTGTATCTGCCCCGCAGCAAGAGCGACCGCGACAACCTCGGCAAGACCTGGCACACCCCGGCGTTGCGCCGGCTGTGCCCGGTCCAGGCCTATATCGAGTGGATCAACGTCGCCGCCCTGGTGCGTGGCCCGGTGTTTCGTGGCATCGACCGCTGGGGCCATCTGAGCGAGGAGGGCCTGCACGCCAACAGTGTGATTCCGTTATTGCGCCAGGCGCTGGAGCGCGCCGGGGTCGCCGCCGAGCAATACACCAGCCACTCCCTGCGCCGCGGTTTTGCCACCTGGGCCCATCGCAGCGGCTGGGACCTCAAGTCGCTGATGAGCTATGTCGGCTGGAAGGACATCAAGTCAGCCATGCGTTACGTCGAGGCCAGCCCGTTTCTCGGCATGGCCCTGACCCAGGAAAAGCCGGTCGGCGAGTAAATACGCATTTCTTCTATTAATACTGCGCGCTAATAGCCAAACCTAATCAGCAGCATCAGCTTTGCCAATGAGCCTTGGCTGGGAGCATTGGTTAGGATTCTCCCCATCAAGTTTTCAACCCAAGTTTTTACCCACTGATGGAGAATCACCGATGCCTATCATCAACAGCCAAGTCAAACCGTTCAAAGCAACCGCCTTCAAGAATGGCGAGTTCATCGAAGTGTCGGACGCCACCCTGAAAGGCAAATGGTCCGTCGTGTTCTTCTACCCGGCTGACTTCACCTTCGTTTGCCCAACCGAGCTGGAAGACCTGGCAGACAACTACGCCGAATTCCAGAAACTGGGTGTGGAAATCTACAGCGTTTCGACTGATACCCACTTTGCTCACGCTGCCTGGCACAACACTTCGCCAGCCATCGGCAAGATCCGCTACACCATGATCGGCGACCCGACCCTGGCCATCTCGCGCAACTTCGACGTGCTGATCGAAGAAGCCGGTCTGGCTGACCGTGGCACCTTCGTGATCAACCCTGAAGGCCAGATCAAGATCGTTGAAATCAACGACGGCGGTGTCGGTCGTGACGCTTCCGAGCTGCTGCGCAAGATCAAGGCCGCTCAATACGTCGCTGCCCACCCAGGCGAAGTCTGCCCAGCCAAGTGGAAAGAAGGCGAGGCTACCCTGGCTCCTTCCCTGGACCTGGTCGGCAAGATCTAAGCCTGTGACTCGCTACAGCAGGGCGGACCGCCGCACCTAAGTCAGCTGCACCGCCCTCAAGAACGCCCGGGCGAGATTCGCTCGGGCGTTTTTTTTCGATCTGAATAAAAGGAAATCGCCCGTATGTTGGACGCCAATCTTAAAGCCCAGTTGAAGTCATACCTGGAACGGGTCACCCAGCCGATCGAGATCGTTGCCTCTCTCGACGACGGTGCGAAATCCCAGGAAATGCTCGAATTGCTGAAAGACGTTGCCAGTCTTTCCAGCCAGATTACCTTGCTCGACAACGGTAGCGATGTTCGTAAACCATCGTTCTCGATCAATCGCCCGGGAAGCGACATCAGCCTGCGTTTCGCCGGCATCCCCATGGGCCACGAATTCACTTCTCTGGTGCTGGCCTTGCTGCAAGTCGGCGGCCACCCCTCGAAAGCCAGTGTCGAAGTGATCGAACAGATCCGCGCCCTCAAAGGCGAGTTCAACTTCGAGACTTACTTCTCGCTGTCCTGCCAGAACTGCCCGGACGTGGTCCAGGCGCTGAACCTGATGGCGGTGCTGAACCCGAACATCCGTCACGTCGCCATCGACGGCGCGTTGTTCCAGGACGAAGTCAACGATCGCAAGATCATGGCGGTCCCCAGTGTCTACCTCAATGGCGTGAACTTCGGCCAGGGCCGCATGGGCCTGGAAGAGATCCTCGGCAAGCTCGACACCGGGGCCAGCGAGAAACAGGCGGAAAAAATCAGTGCCAAGGACGCCTTCGACGTCCTGGTGGTCGGCGGTGGCCCGGCCGGTGCGTCGGCGGCGATCTACGCGGCCCGCAAAGGCATCCGTACCGGTGTCGCGGCCGAGCGTTTCGGCGGCCAGGTGTTGGACACCATGGCCATCGAGAACTTCGTCTCGGTCCAGGAAACCGAAGGGCCGAAACTGGCCAGCGCCCTGGAAGAGCACGTTCGCCAGTACGACGTCGACATCATGAACCTGCAGCGTGCCAGCGCGCTGGTGCCGGCCAAGGAAGTCGGCGGCCTGCACGAAGTGCGTTTCGAAAGCGGCGCGAGCCTCAAGGCCAAGTCGCTGATCCTGGCCACCGGTGCCCGTTGGCGCGAAATGGGTGTGCCCGGCGAGCAGGAATACAAGGCCAAGGGCGTGTGCTTCTGCCCGCACTGCGACGGTCCGCTGTTCAAGGGCAAGCGCGTGGCGGTGATCGGTGGCGGTAACTCCGGCGTCGAAGCGGCCATCGACCTGGCGGGTATCGTCAGCCACGTGACCCTGCTGGAGTTCGACAGCAAGTTGCGCGCCGATGCCGTGCTGCAACGCAAGCTGTACAGCCTGGCGAACGTCAACGTGATCACCAGTGCGCTGACCAGCGAAGTCAAGGGTGACGGCCAGAAGGTCACCGGCCTGGTGTACAAGGACCGCGATTCGGGCGAGTTCAACACCGTCGACCTGGAAGGCATCTTCGTGCAGATCGGTTTGCTGCCGAACACCGACTGGCTCAAGGGCACCGTCGAGCTGTCGCCCCGTGGCGAGATCATTGTCGATGCCCGTGGCGAGACTTCGCTGCCCGGCGTGTTTGCCGCCGGTGACGTGACCACCGTGCCGTACAAGCAGATCGTGATCGCGGTAGGCGAGGGCGCCAAGGCCTCGCTGAGCGCCTTCGACCACCTGATCCGCACCTCCGCGCCGGCCTGAGCCGACCGCGGAAAAAACAAAACCCCATGAGCCTTGGCTCATGGGTTTTTTTGTTGGTGGCTTCTGTAGGAGCGAAGCTTGCTCACGATCAAGGATGACGCGCTGGATCAGCCAAGTCGCTGCCTACCGTGGGCGCGTCCCGCTCCCGCAGGAAGCGCGAGTTACAGCGGTGCCGGCTGGATGATTTCCACCCAGTAGCCGTCCGGGTCCTTGATAAAGGCCAGGCTCTTCATGCGGCCGTCGTTCAGGCGCTTCTGGAAATCGCAGCCCAGGGCTTCGAAGCGCTCGCAGGCGGCGACGATATCCGGCACCGAAATGCAGATATGGCCAAAGCCGCGTGGGTCGGTGTTGCCGTTGTGATAGGCGAAGTCCGCATCGTTCTCGGTGCCGTGGTTGTGGGTCAACTCGAGGATGCCGGGGATCGACTTCATCCACTCGGTACGGGCCGCGGCGTCGGCCGGGATCTGCGCCTTGTCCACCAGGGCGAGGAAGTACAGGCTGAATTCGGCTTCGGGGAAGTCGCGTTTTTCCACCAGCGAGAAACCCAGGACCCGGGTGTAGAAGTCCAGGGACCTGGTGATGTCCTTGACCCGCAGCATGGTGTGGTTGAACACGAAGTTGGCGGTGGCGGTGTCAGGCTGGGCGGTTACGCCGGGGAAAGTATTGAGTTCGTGCAGGCTCATGGGCCCTCCGGAAAAGAAGTGGGCAAGAACACTCATGCTAATGAGCCCCTTGGCTTGCAGGGCTTCGGGCGTCCTTGCGGTCGGGTAATGATACGCAAGAGCGGCAAGGCGCACCAAACACAAAGCTACGAATCTGTTGCTCGATACTCGTGCCAGCCTCAGACTTCAAGGCTCGTCCCTTACGTGTTCATGACCATGCGCTTATCGTTCAAAACCCTGTGTCTGCTTGCACCCTGGCTTCTGGTTCCGGCCCTGGCCGAGGCGGCGGACCCGGTGATCACCTGGCCCAGCGGCTGGCAGATCGAAGAGTTGCCACAGGCGCAAGAACAACCGGCCAAGGTATTCCGCCAGCGCGCGGTGAAGAACGATGCCGGCGGCACGCCGCTGATGGTCATGGAGTTGACCATGACTCAAGTTGAAAGCGGACATCAGGTCAATCTGCAGGCGGTCTTGCTGGAAATGCGCAAGTCGGTGCAGAAGGACTTCGGGCGCGGCGGTTATCAAAGTGTATGCACGCGTATTCATGACACGACATTGAGTCGTCTGGTGGCGCTGGAAACCACTTGCACCATTACCGAAAACGGCCGTCATGTGTTGTCGCAAACACTGGTGGCGGCTGTCGATGGCGATAAGGCCTATGTATTGTCTTATGCCGGACAGGCTGCGGTTTATGCCGAAAGTCAGGAGGAAATCCGCGGGGTGAGAAGTAGCCTGAAACTTTAGTGGAGGGGGGCGATTGTCCTACGTCGATCGGCGTGGTTCGCGCCTTTGAACTAAGTACAAAGTTGTAGGATCAAGCAGGGGGATTGGTAGGCAGGTGCAGTTCCGACTGGGTGTTTATGGCCGCTCAGGCAATCTATGGGCTGCAACTTATTCGATTTCGAAACAAAGAGCCTTGGCTTAAAGGTAAAGACCCTGCATTGGCAGGGTCTTTTATATACATCGGTTGCTTAACCGCGCAGCCAGGAATCTACAGTGGCGGCGCCGTACTGTTCTTTCCAGGCTTTAAGGCCACGGTGATTGCCGCCCTTGGTTTCGATCAACTCGCCGGTGTGCGGGTTCTGGTAAACCTTGACCACGCGTGCACGACGGGTTTTCGGCGCGCCCGAGAGCGGCAGAGCGGATTTGCCCGGATTAGGATCGAGAATGGCGATAATGTCGCGCAGGCTTTTGCCGTAGGTCTTCATCAGGCCCTGGAGCTTTTCTTCGAACTCGATTTCTTTCTTGAGTCCGGCGTCGTTCTTCAGGGATTCCAGCTGGGCGAGCTGTTCTTGAAGGGCCTTTTCTGCTGCACGAAATTCAGCGAGTCTGGACAATATCTTTACTCCAATAGTGTATTTGGCTGATACCAACCGCAAACAAAGCTATAAGCCAAGAGCCTTAGAACGACTCGATTATAATGGCCCACCTGTGAATCTTGTACAGGCTTGAAAAATTGTAGTAGTTAATCTGGCGCAAGTAAATCACGTCGTTGTTGATGCACGCAATTTGTCATCTTCTGATTCAAATTGGTGCGCGAAACAATTACCGAGTTCAATAAATCTTCATGAAAAATGGCTATTTAGTGGCGCGCCAGTGCTTGTAGGAATTCTTCCCCGGGCATTGGCCTGCCGAATAAGTAGCCCTGCAGGAAGTCGACGCCGTGGGCGGCCAGATAGTCCTGTTGTTCCACTGTTTCCACGCCCTCGGCGACTATCCCCAGTTCGAGCTTGCCCGAGAGTTCGATGATGCTGTCGAGTATGTGCCGGGACAGGGCGTCGACTCCAATCATGGCCACGAAGCTCTGATCGATCTTCAGGTAATCGACATTGAACTTGCGCAAGTAACCCAGGCTTGAATGGCCGGTACCGAAGTCGTCGATGGCGATCATTACCCTCAACTTGTGCAGTTCCTCGAACAGGCTGTGGGTGATCGCGGTCGGTTCTATCAGTTCGCGTTCGGTCAGTTCCAGGACCAGCTTCACCTTGCCCGGTGGGAACATGCCGAGAAACTGCCGGCAATCCTCCAGCAACTCCAGGTCCTGGCAATGGCTGGCGGTGATATTGATGCCGATATGAAAGTCGTCGATGAAGGTATGGGCGTGAGGCGCCAGCAGCAGGGCGGTCTGCTGCATCAGCGAACGGGTCATGGGCACGATCAGACCGGAGTGCTCGGCGAAGGGAATGAACAGGTCCGGACGCACCAGGCCTTCCCGGGGATGTTTCCAGCGCATCAGCACTTCGATGCCGGCCCACTGTTTCGTGTCGCCGCGCACCACGGGCTGGAAGTACGGGATGAACTCCGCCGCTTCCAGGGCACGCTGCAGTTCATGGCTGGGCGACGACGAGCGTTTTTGCAGCCAGTGGCCAAGGGCCGCCGCCAGCACCCCGAAGAAGATCAGCAGGCTGAACAGGGCAGGGTACTGGGACTTCATGTAGAGCCAGATATCGCCTTCGGGGAACCCCACATTGACGCTGTAGGGGTAGCGCGAAGAGGCCATCTGATAAGGGGTGACCGGAGGCGGCGGAGCGATGGATTCATGGACCTGGCCATCGTCGGCCAGCCAGTAGGGGCCGACTTGCAGTTGCAGTTCGGCAAAGCGGCTGATCAGGCGCAAGGCGTTGCTCAGGTGATAGCCGTCGATGGTGGCCAGGACCGCGCGTTCACCCTCTTGCAGGCGATAGACCAGCAGCGCGGTGTTGGGCGTGACCTGGTTGCCGTCCATCAACCACAACTTGCCGTCGACATAGTCCGCCGGGTCCAGTAGGAACGAGGATGGGCCGAGCAGCGAGCTGCAGTAATTGTCATTGCGCCACACCAGATTGGTCGAGCGCACGAACGGGCGGCGGGTCACCTGTTCGCGCAGGGCCAGTTGCCGGAAGTCGTCGCAGGGCTGGCCGACTTGCGCCATCAGTGCCCGGGCGGCGAGGTCGGCGTTATCGAGCATCAGGTCGAACTGGCGGATCGCTTCCTCGGCAGTCTGCTGGCTGCTGTGAGTCAGCGCGCGTTCGGCCTGCATATAAAGGATCGCCACGCCCAGCACCACCGGCAGCAAGCCGATCAGCAGGGTTCGCAGGTTGCGGGTGGAGCGTTTCAACGGGCCTTTGGCGGTCAATGGCATGGAGGAAAAACCTGTGGCGAAGTGGGGGCCAGAGAACGCTCAAAAGCCGCTGGGCGGTATGGCGGCAGGTCCGGCGGCATCCGGTCCATGGGCATGATAGACGGCGCCTCCGGGTTGCGCTCAGTCACCGCGATACAGACTCCGTGCCTGCTCGATAAAGGCCAGGGTCGCTGGTGACGATTGCCGCCGGTCCAGCACCGCCAGCCCTACCTGGCGCCGGGCGGGAGGTGACAGCGGCTTGATCAGGTAGCGTGGGTCGCTGGCCTCGGGCAGCGACAATTGTGCGACCAGGGTCAGGGCCTCGCCGCGGGCCACGGTCTCCAGGGTGCTGAGCAGTTGCGAGCTGCGATAGCGGATGTTGGGGCTGAGCCTGGCCGCGAGGAACAGCCGGGAAACCAGTTCGGCGGAACCGGCCTCGGTGAGGATGAACGGGTCGTCGCACAGCTCGGCGAGACTCACCGAGTCCTTGCTGGCCAGCCCATGCTGGCTGGGGATCAGCGCCACCATCTGGTCTTCCACCAGGGCGAAGCAATCGAAGCGTTCCTGGGGCAGTACCACGAAACCGACATCAATGCGCCGTTCCTCCAGCCATTGCAGTACCTGGCGGTCGGGCCCCTCGTCGATGTGCACCTCGATACCGGGATGGGCCTGGCGGTAACGCTGGAGGATTGCCGGCAGCAGTTTCATCGACGAAGTCGGGCCGAACGAGCCGATGCGCAAGGTGCCGCGTTTCATGCCGCGGGCATCGGCGGCTTCCTGTTCCATGGTGGCGGCCAGGCCGAGGATGGCGCGGGCCCGCAGCAACAATTGCTGGCCGATATCGGTGAGCTCCACCAGCGACTGATGTCGGCGGATCAGCTCGACCCCCAACTCCTGCTCCAGGGACTTGAGCGCGTGGGACACCGCGGATTGGCTGATGCCCAGCCGGCTGGCGGCGCTGGTGAAACCGCGGAGCTCGGCCACCAGGGAGAAGATCTGCAGTTGGCTCAGGGTCATGAGTAAAAGCTCATTTTACGATGATCGGGCATTAGCCGAAGAATACCCGAACCTTCCTTTATCCGCGCCTCGGGGCCTTATGAAAACTGTCGATCAAACCTGTGCCGGGCCTTCCGATTGGCCGGTGTATTGCAAACTGGCGGCGGTCACCATGATCTGGGGCGGCACCTTCGTCGCCGGGCGCCTGCTGGCCGGCACCCTGGAGCCTTTGCTGGCCGCCAGCCTGCGTTTTCTCCTGGCCAGCCTGGCCTTGCTACTGTTCATGGCGATCGCCCGGATTGCCATGGTGCGCCCGAGCCTGGCGCAGTTCGCCCAGCTGGCACTGCTGGGTTTTTTCGGGATCTTTTTCTACAACCTGTGTTTCTTCGAGGGCCTGCAGTCGATCAATGCCTCGCGTGCCTCGTTGATCGTCGCCCTCAATCCGGCGGTGATCGCCCTGGCATCCTGGGCGCTGTTCAAGGAGCGCTTGAGTGGCGCCAAGCTGTTCGGCATTGCCTTGTGCCTGGGGGGAGCGGGGGTGGTGATCCTTAGCCGCGACCCGGGGGCCTTCTCCAGCGGGCCGGGCAGTTGGCGCGGGGACCTGCTGATTTTCGGCTGCGTGCTGGGCTGGGGCGTCTATTCGTTGTTTTCGCGCACCCTGAACCAGACCCTGGGCCCCTTGCAGACCGTGACCTATTCGATCCTGCTGGGCACGGCAATGCTCTGCAGCACCGCGGCCCTGCGCGGCGAGGTACGGTTCGAAGCGCTGTCGAGCCTGACCCTGGAGCAGGGCCTGAGCCTGCTGTACCTCGGCGTGCTGGGCTCGGCCCTGGCGTATATCTGGTATTACGACGGCCTGCGCAAGATCGGCGCGACCCGCTCGGGGGTGTTTATCGCGCTCAATCCGCTGACCGCGGTGATCCTTGGCGCGCTGCTGCTGGACGAGCGTCTGAGCCTGGCCATGTGCCTGGGCGGCGGGTTGATCCTGTGGGGCATTTACCAGTGCAACAAACCCCTTGCGAGCCTGGAAAAAAAGCGGATTTTATAGAGAGTGCGGACAAATAGTTTTACGCTGTGTAGAATCTGGTTACGCATACAATAATAAAGTCTTCTGGCAGCAGAAGCCTCGCCCCCCAGCCGGTAAGACAAGGGTCGACATGAAGATTCTCGGGTTTCAACTGATTTACGGTGACTTCCTCGCGCGCAGCGTGCGGGGCATCTCTTGCGCGCCACCTGCCTGCCTCAGCATTGCTAGCAACTAACGATCCGTTAATTCCAAGCTATTGATTCTAAAAGCATGATGAGGCGCCAACCATGGCAGATATCTTCGAAAACCCGATGGGCCTGATGGGCTTTGAATTCATCGAATTCGCATCGCCTACTCCCAATACCCTCGAGCCGATCTTCGAGATCATGGGTTTCAGCAAAGTCGCGACCCACCGCTCCAAAGACGTGCACCTGTATCGCCAGGGCGCGATCAACCTGATCCTCAACAACGAGCCTCACAGCGTCGCTTCGTACTTCGCCGCCGAGCACGGTCCGTCGGTGTGCGGCATGGCGTTCCGCGTCAAGGATTCGCAAAAGGCCTACAAGCGTGCCCTGGAGCTCGGCGCCCAGCCGATCCACATCGAAACCGGCCCGATGGAGCTGAACCTGCCGGCGATCAAAGGCATCGGCGGCGCGCCGCTGTACCTGATCGACCGCTTCGGCGAAGGCAGCTCGATCTATGACATCGACTTCGTGTTCCTGGAAGGCGTCGACCGTCATCCAAAAGGCGCCGGCCTGAAGATCATCGACCACCTGACCCACAACGTGTACCGCGGGCGCATGGCTTACTGGGCCGGCTTCTACGAGAAGTTGTTCAACTTCCGCGAGATCCGTTACTTCGACATCAAGGGCGAATACACCGGCCTGACCTCCAAGGCCATGACCGCGCCCGATGGCATGATCCGCATCCCGCTGAACGAAGAGTCGTCCAAGGGCGCCGGACAGATCGAAGAGTTCCTGATGCAGTTCAACGGCGAGGGCATCCAGCACGTGGCCTTCCTTACCGACGACCTGATCAAGACCTGGGATCAGTTGAAGAAGATCGGCATGCGCTTCATGACCGCGCCACCGGATACCTACTACGAAATGCTCGAAGGCCGCCTGCCGAACCACGGCGAGCCGGTGAACGAGCTGCAGTCGCGGGGCATCCTGCTGGACGGTTCCTCGGAAGAGGGCGACAAGCGCCTGCTGCTGCAGATCTTCTCGGAAACCCTGATGGGCCCGGTGTTCTTCGAATTCATCCAGCGTAAAGGCGACGATGGTTTCGGCGAAGGCAACTTCAAGGCACTGTTCGAATCGATCGAGCGCGACCAGGTCCGTCGTGGCGTGCTGTCCACCGACTAAGTCGCGGCCTGCCTGACAATCGAGCCCGGTCGGGGAATTCTCGACCGGGCTTTTTCTTGCCTGTCGGTTGGCGATTGTGAATGTGTTAATGTTCGGCCTTTGTGACGCTCCGCGTCGCCATCCAGCCCTGTGAACGACCCGCACATGACCAACCCAAGACCTTCCCTGACATTGACCCTGCTCCAGGCCCGCGAAGCGGCCATGGCGTTTTTTCGCCCATCCCTCAACCAGCACGACCTGACCGAGCAGCAGTGGCGGGTGATCCGCATCCTGCGCCAGAACGGCGAACTGGAAAGTCATCAACTGGCGAAAATGGCCTGCATCCTGCCGCCGAGCATGACGGGCGTGCTGACCCGCCTGGAGCGCGACGAATACGTCAGCCGGCGCAAATCCCCCGAGGACCAGCGCCGGCTGTTCATCACCCTGACGGAAAAGGGCGAGGCCTGTTTCGAGTCCATGAGCGGCGACATGGAAATCAACTACCAGCGCATCCAGCAGCAGTTCGGCGAGGAGAAGATGCAGGCCTTGCTGGCCCTGCTCAACGAACTGAAGCAGATCAAACCCTGACCCATCTTCCGTAGGAGCGAGGCTTGCCCGCGATGCCGACAACTCGGAGCAACAGGTGATCCGGGTCGCATTCATCGCGAGTAAGCTTCGCTCCTACAACAGCAACAGCCGCGTCAGCTTCTGCGCTGACGCATCAAGTGCTTGAACCCCTCGTACACCAGCACCAGCACCGCCAGCCAGATCGGCAGGTAGGTCAGCCATTCCCCGGCCTTGATGCTTTCCCCCAGCAGCAGGGCCACGGCCAGCAGCAACACCGGTTCGACATAGCTCAACAAGCCGAACAGGCTGAAGGGCAGCAGGCGGCTGGCGATGATATAGGCCACCAGCGCCGAAGCACTGATCAACCCCAGCAACGGAATCAGCAGGTACAGCCAGGGGTGTTGATCGACCACGGCAAAACCCTGCTCGCCGCCTTGCACGAACCACAGCGCGATCGGCAGCAGCAGGGCCATATCGAGCCACAGGCCGCCCAGGTTGTCGGCGGCCAGGCGTTTGCGCAGCACGAAATAGACGGGATAACCGATGGCCACCAATAAGGTCGCCCAGGAAAAACTGCCCACCTGATATAGCTCGTTGAGCACCCCCAGGGTCGCCAGGCCGGCGGCGATCTTTTGCAGCCGCGACAGCTGTTCGCCATAGACGATGCGCCCGGTCAGGACCATGGTCAGCGGCAACAAAAAATACCCCAGCGACACATCCAGGCTGTAGCCATTCAACGGTGCCCACATGAACAGCCACAGCTGCACCCCGAGCAGCGCCGCGGACAGCGGCAGCGCCAGCAGCAGAAGCGGTTGGCCCAGCAGTCTCTTGAGGATCGCGCCGACATGCCGCCATTCGCCGCTCACCAGCATGAATACCGTCATGCATGGGGCGGTAAGCAGCATGCGCCAGCCGAAAATCTCCACCCCGGTCAGCGGGGCCAGCAAGGAGGTGTAGAAATACATGACGGCAAACAGCACCGACGCCAAGACCGATAGAGCAATACCTTTAGACAAGCTGTCCTCGTGTGACCTGAACCAGGCAAATGGGATGGAGGGAAAAACTGCGGGGAATATAGAGGGTTTGGCGCGAGACGTTTACTCGGATTTATCGCAAGTTACGGGAAAATATCCCGTTTGCCGCCACTGACCGGCAGCGCGGCAGCAGGTGGCCCGCGGAAGGGGCCACCGCTGTGGGGGAGGTCAGCGTGGCGTGCGTCCGGAGACGAAGTGGCTGACGTCGTTGAAGCCCGGGGTCGAGGCATGCCCCGGGGTGACCAGCGAGTCGATGAAGGCTTCATCCTCGGCGCTGATCTTCACGTCCAGCGCCTTGGTGTAGGCGTCCCACTGTTCCTCGGTGCGCGGGCCGACGATTGCTGAGCTGACCGCGGCATTGTTCAGCACCCAGGCGATGGCGAACTCGACCATGCCGACCCCGCGGCCCTGGGTGTACTGCTGGATCTGCTGGGCGATGCGCAGCGACTCGACGCGCCATTCGGTTTCCAGGATGCGTTTGTCCTGGCGCCCGGCGCGGCTGTTGCTGTCGGGGGCGACATCCGGCGCGTACTTGCCGCTGAGCACGCCACGGGCCAGCGGGCTGTAGGGCACCACGCCGAGCCCGTAGGCCTGGGCCGCGGTGATCTGTTCGGTCTCGGCCTGGCGGTTGACGATGTTGTACAGCGGTTGGCTGATCACCGGCCGGTCGACGCCGAGCCGGTCGGCGACGCGGATCACCTCGGCGATGCGCCAGCCGCGGTAGTTGGACAGGCCCCAGTAGCGGATCTTGCCCTGGCGCAGCAGGTCGCCGATGGCCGACACCGTGACTTCCAGCGGCGTGTTGTGGTCTTCGCGGTGCAGGTAGTAGATGTCGATGTAATCGGTGCCCAGGCGGGTCAGGCTGGCGTCGATGCCATTGAATATGTGCTTGCGGCTCAGGCCGCTGCGGTTGGGCACGCCATCGACGGGGCCGAAGCCGACCTTGGTCGCCAGCACCCATTGGTCACGCTGGCTGGCGATGGCTTCGCCGACGATCTCTTCGGAGCGGCCGCTGGTGTAGACGTCGGCGGTGTCGATGAAATTGATGCCCTGGTCCCAGGCCTTGTCGATGATGCGCAGGGAGTCCTCGGTACTGGTCTGTTCGCCGAACATCATGGTGCCGAGGGTCAGGGGGGACACGTGCAGCCCGGAATGGCCGAGGATGCGATAGCTCATGTACGAAATCCTTGTGCGTGAGGTAAGGCCGGCGCGACAACGGCCAGCGACCGGTCATGGGACGCCCATCAAATACCAGAACGGGCGTAGGGGGCAATCTGAATTATCCGGCCAGCAGCTGGCAGCGGGCCTGCAAAAAGCGTTGCAGCACCTTCACCCGTTCCGAGACCTGCAAACGGTGCGGGCACAGCAGGTTGAGCGGCACGCTTTCGCCTTGCCAGTCGCCGAGCAGGGGCACCAGGCGCCCGGCGCGGATATCGCTGGCCACATCCAGCCAGGCCTTGTAAGCGATGCCATGGCCGGCCAGGGCCCAGCGCCGCGCCACTTCGCCGTCGTCGCTGAGGTAGTCGCCGCGCACCTGGACCTCCTGCACCTCGCCGTCGCGGCTGAAATGCCAGCTGTTGTAGGGGCGACCGTTGCGCAGATAGATCAGGGCACTGTGCTCGCCCAGTTCGGCGGGCGTCTGCGGGGTGCCGTGGCGCGCCAGGTAATCGGGGCTGGCACAAGCCAGCCGGTGATGCCGGGGCAGGATCGGCAGGGCCACCAGGCTGGAATCGCTGGGTACGCCGAAGCGCAGGGCGACGTCGACGGTCTCGCGGAACAGGTCGCTGTGCCGGTCGTTGAGCAACAGTTGCAGGCGGATATGCGGGTGTTCGCGCTTGAAGTCGTCCAGCCAGGGCAGCAGCAGGTTGCGCCCGAAGTCCGACGGCGCCGCCAGTTGCAGCACGCCGCTGAGGCCCTGGCTCTGTTGCTTCAGCGCCTGTTCGCCCTCCGCCAGGGCCGCCAGCGCCACGCGCACGCTGTCCAGGTAGCGCCGGCCTTCTTCGGTAAGGCGCATGCTGCGGGTCGAACGCGCCAGCAAGCGCATGCCCAGGCGGGTTTCCAGGCGCTTGAGGGCGATGCTGGCGGCGGCGGGGGTCAATTCCAGGCTGCGGGCGGCGGCGGAAATGCTGCCGGAATCGGCGGTACGGACGAAGACTTCAAGGTCGAGAATCGAGCTCATTGCTAAAAATCCTTTAAAGATCTTTGCGTTTTACCGGGATTTTTCCTCGATTATCAAGCTGAGAATATGCAGTCACTTCCATCGCACCAGGGTGACCCCATGAAAACGCTCAGTACGTTCTTGCCGGATCGCACCGCCGTCATCGGTGGCGGAGGTGTGTCATGACCTGGCACTTCGACCATCTGGCCTTCAACACCGCCGAGGGCGATGCCTTGCAGCAGGCATTCCAGGCCCTGCTCGGGCTGCAGGCTGGACGGCGCCCGCCGTTTCCCTTTCCCGGACGCTGGTTGTACCAGGACGGGCAGGCGCTGGTGCATGTGATCGAACAACCGACCTTCGCCGAGACCGCGCTCAGCCATATCGCCTTCAGGACCGAGGAGGATGCCGCTCAGGTATTGCAGAGGGTCCAGGCCAGCGGCCTGCCGCATCAGGTGGCGCAAGTACCGCAGGACGGCACCTGGCAGATTTTCGTGCGGATACCGGGTGGCCTGGTGCTGGAACTGGATGCACCGGCGAGCCCCGACCTGCATCCGGGGTATCGCTATGCGGCGGATGGCGGCGCGCCGGCCTGAAACATGGCCACGCCAATACGGGGGGCGCAAGCATCCGTCAGCGCAGAAGCCGAAACTGTAGCCGCTGCCGCAGGCTGCGATCGAGGCCGCAGGACTCGCCATCAGCCATGACGCGGTCTGTCAGCAAAACGGCTTCTCTCCGGTCACGGCTGCTTCGCACGAAGTGCCGCCCAAACCGATCGCGGCCTGCGGCAGCGGCTACAGGTGAATGCCTTGAAGCGCGGCGACCCCGATGGCCGGGGCCGCCGGCAATTCAGGCCGAATGCAACTGGTAGCGCACCGCATAACCGCTCAGGCGCTGCTCCAGAGCCGCACGGCGGGTGGCATCCAGGCCGGGCACATGGATATCCACCCGTTGTCCATGGCGCTCGTCGCTGAGGGCTTCGACGCGGATGCCCTCGGCAACCTGGCGCACCTCGTCTTCGAACACCCGGCGAATGGCGTCCAGGCGCAGGGCCGGCTTGAAGGTCTTGCCCACGGCCGTCAAGGGGATCTGCTCGAGCAGCCAGACGTCCTTGGGCAGCGCGGCCCGTTCATGGATATGCCGCGCGGCGTGCTCCAGCAATTCGGCCGGGTCGGCGCTGGCGCCGGCCTTGAGCTGGACGTACACCACCGGCAGCTCGCCGGCCTTGATGTCCGGCTTGCCCACCGCCGCGGCCATGGCCACGGCCGGATGGCGGTGCAGGGCTTCTTCGATCATCTGCGGGTCGATGTTGTGGCCGCCGCGGATGATCAGGTCCTTGCTGCGTCCGGTCAGCCAGATGTAGCCGTCCCGGTCGATGCGCCCCAGGTCACCGGTGTTGAACCAGCCGCCGTCGAGCCACAGGCCCTGGTTCTTGTCGGCCTGCAGATAACCCTTGAACACTGTCGGCCCGCGTAGGCAGACGTTGCCGGGTTCGTCGGTGGCGGCGTCGCGCAGGTAATGGCCGCCGCTGTCGAGCACGGCGATCTTGACCTCGCAGTACGGCAGGCGCAGGCCGATGGAGCCGGGGCGGCGCTCGCCGTCCTGGGGGTTGCAACTGGTGGCGCAGGTGCCTTCGGTGAGGCCGTAGCCCTCGATGATCTTCAGCCCCGAACGCGCTTCGAACTGACGGATCAGTTCCACCGGCATGGGCGCGGCGCCACACACGGCAAAACGCAGGCTGGAGACATCGATGCCGTCATTGGGCACTTGCAGCAACGCGGCATAGATGGTCGGTACGCCGCTGAAACAGCTGACCCGATAACGCTCCACCAACTGCCAGAAATCCTTGATCAGGGTCGGGTTGCGGTAGCCCTGGGGGCCGGCCAGCAGCACCCGGGCGCCGCGGTGGAAGGCGGACAGGCCGGTGACCATCACCCCATTGACATGGAACAGCGGCAGCCCGCAGAGCAGCACATCGTTGCTGTCGTAGTCGCCGTGCAGGCTGATGATCTCGGCCATCGCCACTTCATTGAGGTGGCTGTGGGGCGCCAGTTTTGGTGTGCCGGTGGTGCCGCCAGTGTGGAAGTACGAGGCGATGTCGTCCGGCTGGATCACCCGGCCGCTTTCCAGGTGGTCGGCGGGGCAGGCTGCGAGCAGGCTGTCGAAGTCCAGCACGCCCTCCGGCATCGCCGGGCGCTGGCTCTGGATCGCGCTGCGTTGCGGCTCGGGCAGCAGGTTGGCCAGGTCGATGGTGACGATGGCCTCCAGCTCCGGCAGGCGTTCGCGCAGGTTGGCGACCTTTTGCCAGAGGTCGGTGCCGGGGAAGGGCGCCAGGGTCACCAGCACCGTGGTGTGCGAGGCGCGGACCAGTTCGGCGATGTGCGCAGGCTCCAGCAGCGGGTTGATGGCGTTGACGATCCCGGCGGCCTCGCCGCCCCAGATCACGTAATGGGTCTGCGGCAGGTTGGGCAGCAGGAACGACACCGCCTTGCCCGGGCGGATGCCCAGCCGGTGCAGGGCGTTGGCGGTGCGGGTGACCTGGGCGAACAACTCGGCGTAGCTGATGTTCCAGGGCTGGTCCTGAATGCTGCCCTGGGGCAGGAAGGTCAGGGCGGTGCGCTCGCCGAAACGGCTGGCCGAGCGTTGCAACAGTTCATAGGTGCTGGCGGGAAGATTGCGCTGGGCCAGGGGCTGCTGTTGTTCGAGGGCTTGGATATCGCCGAGGCGGGCGAGGGAGATGGGCGCGGTCATGATCGTGTGGGTCTTCCTTCGGTAAGGTCTGCGAGGGAGTCATCAATCGATCCAGCCAATGGAAAACTGCCGCGGCCGGACGTCTGTCCGATATACCACGGGGGCGCTGAGGTCGGCTGTTGCTTTTTGTAGCGAGGCGGTGACAAACCCGCGGCTTGTCCCGGGAAGCCGGGCCCGCCAGAGGGCAGGCCCGGTGGCAGGCTCGGAGGTATGGCTCAGCGTTTCAGCGTGCGGGTCATGCGCAGCGCCAGCAGGCTGCCCGCGACAATGACCCCGGCCAGCAGGTACAGCGCGGCGTCGGTGGAGCCGGTGCTGTCCTTGACCCAGCCGACGATGTAGGGGCTGAGGAAGCCGGCCATCTGGCCCATGGAGTTGATCAGCGCCAGGCCCCCCGCGGCGGCGCCGGCGCTGAGCAGCGCGGTCGGCACCGGCCAGAACATCGGCAGGCCGGTGAGGGCGCCCATGGTGGCAATGGTCAGGCCGAGGATGGCGAGGGTCGGGTTGGCGGCGAAGTTGACCGCGATCAGCAGGCCGATGGCGCCCATCAGCATCGGTACCACCAAATGCCAGCGGCGTTCCTGGCGCAGGTCGGCCGAGCGACCGACCATCAGCATGAACAGCGCCGCCAGCAGATAGGGAATGGCGCTGAGCCAGCCGATCACCAGGTTGTCGCTGAAGCCGAGGTTCTTGATGATCGACGGCAGCCAGAAGTTGATGGCGTACACGCCACTCTGGATGCAGAAGTAGATCAGGCCGAACGCCCAGATGGCCGGGTTCTTGAACACCGCCGCCAGGGAGTCGCCGCTGGTGCGTGGCTTGCTCGCGGCGTCTTCGGCCTGGTCGGCTTCCAGCAGCGCGCGTTCCTGCGGGTTCAGCCACTTGGCGTGGGCGAAGTTGTCATTGAGCAGGAAGTACGCCAGGGCGCCGAGGATCACCGTGGGGATACCCTGCAGCAGGAACATCCACTGCCAGCCGGCCATGCCGCCCTGGCCCGCGGCGAAGTGGTTGAGGATCCAGCCGGAGAACGGGCTGCCGAGCAGGCCGGATACCGGGATCGCCGACATGAACAGGGCCATGATGCGCCCGCGGCGAAAGCTCGGGAACCACTGCGAGAGGTACAGCACCACGCCGGGGAAGAAGCCGGCTTCGGCGGCGCCGGTGAGCAGGCGCAGGCTGTAGAACTGGGTCGGGGTGGTGACGAACAGCAGGCAGGTCGACAACGTGCCCCAGGCGATCATCATCAGCGCGATCCAGCGCCGCGGGCCGAACTTGTTCAGCGCCAGGTTGCTCGGCACGCCGCACAGCACGTAGCCGATGAAGAAGATCCCGGCACCCAGGCCGTAGACGGTTTCGCTGAATTTCAGGGCATCGAGCATCTGCAGCTTGGCAAAGCCGACGTTCACCCGGTCCAGGTAGTTGAACAGGTAGCAGATGAAGATGAAGGGGATCAGGCGCAGGGTGATGCGCTTGTAGACGGCGTTTTTATCGTCATCGGTGGCCAGGGTGGCAGCGGCGCTCTGTGACATGGCGTGTCTCTCTTTATTATGATTTTTTGCGATGCGAGGTTAACGTTGATCGCCCCGAGAGTCTCGGTCACCCCATGGGCCGCTGTCTTTGTGCCGGCGCACAGGCTTTGCCGGCATCCCCTGTGCCGGTGAACAAGCCTTCGCCATCGCACCCGAGCCCGCTTTCGTTGGGTCTGTACGAAAAGTCGGCGAGCGAAGGTCAGGCAAGGCAAAAACAGGCGAGGAAGCGGAGTTTAGGGGCCTAAATGAGCATTCCGAGCCTGTTTTTAACGCAGCATGGCCGAGTGCAGCCACTTTTCGTAGAGAGCCTAGGATCACGCCGCTATGTTCGAACTGGATCACGACCTGGCGCAGGATATCGTCGACCGGACGATGGCCATCCTGCCCTACAACGTCAACGTCATGGACAGCCAGGGCCTGATCCTTGGCAGCGGCGAGCCCGAGCGCATCAATACCCGCCACGAAGGCGCGCAACTGGTGCTGGCCAACGGCCGGGTGGTGGAGATCGACGCGCAGACCGCCAAGCACCTCAAGGGCGTGCAGCCGGGGATCAACCTGCCGCTGCTGCACGACCAGCGGCTGATCGGCGTGCTGGGCATCACCGGCGAGCCGGAACTGCTGCGCACCTATGCCGAGCTGGTGCGCATGACCGCCGAGATGCTGGTGGGCCAGCGCCACCAGCAGGCCGAACAGCAATGGCGCCGCCAGCGTTGCGACGACTTGCTGGCGCTGTTGCTCAGTGACAGTGGGGATTCGCCGCGGCTGGTGGACGAGGCGCAGCAGATGGGCCTCAAGCCGCAGTTGCCGCGCACGCCTTATCTGTTCGAACTGGGCCAGCCCCAGGAGGGCGGGGCGCAGACCGTCGAGGCCCTGAGTGCCTGGCTGATGTCCCGTTACCCGGACAGCTGGTGTGTCAGCTCGGCCAAGTCCTCGTTGCTGTGGTGCCGGCCGGCGACCCTGAGTGTCGATAACCCGCGACTGCTGGAAAAGCTCGACAGCCTGGGCTGGAACATCCTGCGCATCGCCGTGGGCGGCCAGGCCGACGGGCTGGCGGGGCTGCGCCGTTGCTACCGGCGGGTCGGCGACTTGCTCGCCTATGGCCGTGATGTGCTGCCCCAGTCGCGCTTGCTGACCCTCAATCGTTTCCGCCTGCCGGTGATGCTCTGGCGCCACCGCAATGACGATGCCCTGGACGAGTTGCTCAGCCCTTTGCGCAAGGTCATCGCCAAGGACAGCAATGGCCAGCTGCTGGCGACCCTGCGCAGCTGGTGCGACCACGACGGCCAGAGCCAGGCCTGCGCCGACGCCCTGGGCATCCACCGCAACAGCCTGCGCTATCGCATGGAACGCATCGCCGAGCTCAGCGGCGTCGACCCGCTCAAGCTCGACGGCATGCTGGCGCTGTACCTGGGGGTGCAACTGTTGCCGCAGACCGATGCACCCGCCACCAAGGCTTAAAACGTTGCGCCCACCCCTGTAGGAGCGAGGCTTGCCCGCGATGGCCTCGCCGCGGTGGGCCTGATACACCGCGGCGCCTTGATCGCGGGCAAGCCTCGCTCCTACAGGACTGCGTCTGGCTCCTATGATTGTGAAAATGAACAATAAAGCCGCCCCACACTTGTGCAGCGGACCGGGGTCAAGGTCGCGGCCAACTGGCAGCATGGGCGCCATAAGAACCGGAGATAGCCCATGAAAATCATCATCGCCCCCGACTCCTTCAAGGACAGCCTGAGTGCCTCTGGCGTGGCCAGCGCCATCGCCGACGGGCTGGCGCGGGTGTGGCCGGACGCGCAGCTGATCCAGTGCCCGATGGCGGACGGCGGCGAAGGCACCGTGGAGTCGATCCTCGATGCCTGCGAGGGCCAGTTGCGCACCACCCGGGTCCAGGGACCGCTGGGCGCGCCGGTGGAGGCGCGCTGGGGCTGGCTGCCGCAGAGTCACACCGCGATCATCGAAATGGCCGAGGCCAGTGGCCTGCAACTGGTGCCGCCGGGCCAGCGCGATGCCTGTACCAGCAGCACCCTCGGCACCGGCGAGCTGATCCGCGCGGCCCTGGATGCCGGCGCGCGGCGGGTGATCCTGGCCATCGGCGGCAGCGCCACCAACGACGCCGGCAGCGGTGCCTTGCAGGCGCTGGGCGTGCGCCTGCTGGATCGCGATGGCCAGGTCTTGCCCCTGGGCGGCCTGGCCCTGGCGCGGGTCGCGCGGGTCGACCTGAGCCACCTCGATCCACGCCTGGCCGAGGTGCGTTTCGAGATCGCCGCCGACGTCGACAACCCGCTCTGTGGTCCTCACGGCGCCTCGGCGATTTTCGGCCCGCAGAAGGGCGCGTCGCCGCAGCAGGTCGAACAACTGGACCGCGCCCTCGGCCAGTTCGCCGACCAGGCCGCGCGGGTGCTGGGCAAGGACGTGCGCGACGAACCGGGCAGCGGCGCCGCCGGTGGCCTGGGGTTCGCCGCCAAGGCGTTCCTCGGCGCGCGGTTTCGTCCAGGGGTGGACGTGGTGGCCGAGCTGGTGGGGCTGGCCGAGGCCGTGCAGGGCGCGGACCTGGTGATTACCGGCGAAGGTCGCTTCGACGCCCAGACCCTGCGCGGCAAGACCCCCTTTGGCGTGGCGCGCATCGCCAAGCAGCACCAGGTGCCGGTGATCGTGATCGCCGGGACCCTGGGCGAGGGCTACGAGCAGATGTATGAGCACGGGGTGGATGCGGCCTTTGCCCTGGCCAGCGGCCCCATGACCCTGGAGCAGGCCTGTGCCGAGGCCCCGCGCCTGTTGCGCGACAGGGCTGCGGACATCGCCCGGGTCTGGCGCCTGGCGGCGCGCCAGGGCTGACGCCATCGCGGGCAAGCCTCGCTCCTACAAGGCGCAAAACCTGTGATTGCTTTGGGTCTGGATAACCGCGTTGGCCCCGTTGCGGCCGCTACGCGACCGATCGCAGCCTCGCGAGCTCGGCAGCGGCTACAGGGGTTAGTAGACCCCGCCACCCGAGGTAGGCGTCGCCACCTCCTTGTACTGCCCCAGCAAGCCCTGCAAGCCCTTCATCAGCACCGTGGTATCCACTCCCACGGCGACGAAGTTCGCTCCCAGCTCGATATAGCGCTGCGCCAATGTCCGGTCGGCGCTGAGGATCCCGGCCGCCTTGCCGGCTTTGCGGATGCGCGCGATGGCGTCCTCGATCGCCGCGACCACCTCGGGATGCCCCGGGTTGCCGCGATGGCTCATGGACGCCGAGAGGTCGGCCGGGCCGATAAACAGGCCATCGACCCCGTCCAGGGCGGCGATGGCATCCAGGTTGGCCAGGCCTTCGAGGTTCTCGATCTGCAGCAGCAGGCACATCTGCTCGTCGGCCTGGTCCAGGTAACCGGGAATGCTGTTCCAGCGCGAGGCCCGGGCCAGGGCACTGCCGACACCACGAATGCCCGCGGGCGGATAACGCATGGCGCGCACCAGTTGCCGGGCCTGCTCGGCGCTTTCGACCATGGGGATCAGCAGGGTCTGGGCGCCGATGTCCAGCAGTTGCTTGATCAGCGCGGTGTCGCCCACCGGCGGGCGAATGATGCCTTGCACCGGGTAGGGCGCGATGGCCTGCAACTGGCCGAGCAGGCTGTTGAGGTCATTGGGCGCGTGTTCGCCGTCCAGCAGCAGCCAGTCGAAACCGGCGTTGGCCGCCAGCTCCGCGCAATAGGCATTGGCCAGGCCCAGCCACAGGCCGATCTGCGGCGCGTCCTGGCGCAGGCGTTGCTTGAAATGATTGATCGGCAGTTGCATGAGCGTTCTCCTCAGACAAAACGGCAGGCGATGCTGCCGAGCTGATCGTAGTCGACGTGGAAGGTATCGCCGGGGCGGGCCGCCACCGGGCGGGTGAAGGAGCCGCCGAGGATGATCTGCCCGGCCTCCAGGCCGACGTCGTAGGCCGCCAGTTTGTTGGCCAGCCAGGCCACGCCCTTGGCCGGATGGTTGAGTACCGCGGCGGACACCCCGGACTCCTCGATCACGCCGTTGCGATAGAGCACCGCCGGCACCTTGCGCAGGTCGATATCGTTGGGGCGCACCGCGCGGCCGCCCATGACTACCCCGGCGTTGGCGGCGTTGTCGGAGATGGTGTCGAACACCTTGCGCGTGACCTGGGTTTGCGGATCGACCTGCTGGATGCGCGCGTCGATGATCTCCAGGGCCGGGATCACCCATTCGGTGGCGTCGAGCACATCGAACAGCGTGCAGTTCGGGCCCTTGAGCGGCTTGCCGAGGATGAACGCCAGTTCCACCTCGACCCGCGGCACGATAAAGCGCTGGAACGCAATGTCGCTGCCTTCCTCGAACAGCATGTCGTCCAGCAGGGCGCCGAAGTCCGGTTCTGTGATGTTCGACGACACCTGCATGGCCCGCGAGGTCAGGCCGATCTTGTGCCCGACCAGCTTGCGCCCGGCTCGGATCTTGTGTTCCACCCAACTGCGCTGGATGGCGTAGGCGTCCTCGATGGTGATGCCGGGAAACTCCAGCGACAGCTGGGCGATCTGTTCCCGGTTGCGTTCGGCGGCGTCGAGGCGGGCGGCGGCCTGCTGGATGTCCGAAAGGCTGAGCATGGTTATTTCTCCTGGGGATTGACGATAAGGGCTGGCACCCGCAATACCAGCCAGGCGCCGAGGGCGATCAGCAGGGCCAGGGCATACAGGGCGAGGCTGGCGCTCTGGGTGGCGTCGCGGACCACGCCGATCAGGTAGGGCGCGAGAAAGGCGGCGATGCTGCCGAAGGAACTGATCAGGGCGATCCCCGCGGCCTGGGTGTTGCTGGCGAGAAAGGCCGGTGGCAGTTGCCAGAACATCGGCAGCGCGGCGCTGGCGCCCATGCCGGCCACCAGCAGCCCGGTCATCACCAGCCAGGCGTTGTCCGGGGCGACGCCTGCGACGATCAGGCCGAGGCTGGACATCAGCAGCGGCACGCCGAGGTGCCAGCGCCGTTCGCGCAGGCGGTCGGAGGAACGGCCGACACCGATCATGAACAGGCAGCCGGCCAGGTACGGCAGGGCGCTGAGCATGCCGACGCGACTGTCGCGGGCGATGCCGGCGTGGTGGATCAGGGTCGGCATCCAGAAGGCGATGGTGTTGACCGCCAGCATCACTGCGAAATAGATGCACACCAGCAGCCAGATATGTTTGTCCTGGAGGATGCCGGCGAAGCGGGTGATCGGCTTGTGCTGTTCCTCCTCACTCAGGGCCGCGTGCAGTTGCTGCTTTTGTGGGGCGCTCAGCCAGCCGACGCTGTCGATGCTTTCCGGCAGCGCCTTGAGCACCACCAGGCCGAGCAGGACCACCGGCAGGCCTTCGATCAGGAACATCCATTGCCAGCCGCGCATCCCGCCCAGGTCGTGAAAGCTTTCGAGAATCCAGCCCGACAGCGGCCCGCCGATCACCCCGGCCATGGGCACGGCAATGGCGAACAACGCGGTCACCTGGCCGCGGCGGCTGGCTGGGAACCAGCGGTTGAGCAGCACCAGGATGCCGGGAAAAAACCCGGCCTCGGCCACCCCCAGCAGAAAGCGCAACAGGTAGAAGCCGGCGGCGCTGTCCACCAGTAGCATGGCGCTGGACAGCAGGCCCCAGACCACCATCAGGGTGGCGATCCAGCGGCGCGGCCCGATCCGGTCCAAAGCCAGGTTGCTGGGCACGCCGAACAGCGCATAGGCGATGAAGAACAGGCCGGCGCCGAAGCCGTAGACGCTGTCGCTGAAGCCCAGGTCCTGGGTCATCTGCAACTTGGCGAAGCCGATGTTGATGCGATCCAGGTGGGCGAAGATGTAGCAGGTGAACAGCAGGGGCATCAGCCGCCAGGTGATCCGGCGATAGGTGTCGTTGGTCTCCACCGCGCTGGGCAGGGCAAGGGTCGAGCTGGACATGGGCGGGTCTCTTTTATTGTTCTTGTCGATAGGGCACGGACTCTGTAGCCGTTGCCGAAGGCTGCGATCGGCCGGGACGGCCGCAGCGACTTCAAGCTCGCTGAAGGCCTTCGGCCTTATCGCAGCCTGCGGCAGCGGCTACAGGTCAGGCTTGCCGCTTGAGAAACTCATGCACGTTGTTGTGCTTGAAGTTCAGCTCGGCATCCAGCTCGCTCATCTCGAACGACAGCGCCAGCAGGCGCTGGGCCTGGAGCTCGGCGAAGTGCGCCTTGATGATCTCGAACAGTTCCTCGGCGACCTTGCGTCTTGTCGCCAGGTCGCGCCCGGCGCCGACCTGCAGGCGCATATGGACGAAGGCATAGTCGTGCTTGCCGTCGGCCATGCGCCAGGTGTCCAGGCGCACGCCGCGGCTGCGGATACCACCCAGCGGAAACACGCCGCTGGCCCCGAGGCAGTCATGGACCTTCTCGAACAGCCCTGGCAGGTCGGCGGCTTGCTCGATGTTGTCGGTGTATTCAGCGATGAAATGCGGCATGTGATCCTCCTTGCGGGTGAACCTTCGGCGGCCAGCCCTGGAAATCCAGGGCCGGGTTGGCGAGGCTGGCGCGGCTCCTAGAGCGGGAAAATGGCGTTGATCTGGCCGGTGCCGGAGCTGCCGAAAGGCGCGGTGACGATTTCCGCCGGCCGGTTGTATTCGGGGCCGCCGAGCAGGCCCAGGAGCATGGCGGTGTCGTGCATCCGGCCTTCGCCGAAGCAGTGCTCGGCATAGTCCGGGAGCATCGAGCAGAACTCGCGGAAGCGCCCCTGTTGCCACAGCTCGACCACTCGCAGGTCCATCTGTTTGTCGAACTCGCGGGTCCAGTTGTGGATGTTGGCTTCGGCCTCGCGGTCGTCGGAGAAACGGTGCGACAAGGAGCCTGAGGCCAGCACCAGGACCTTGCGGTCGCTCTTCTCGATGGCCCGGCGCACCGCGGCGCCGAAGGTGAAGCTGTCTTCGAGCTTGTGCCAGGCACACCAGGCGGCGATGGAAATCACCTTGAAATGCTGCTCCGGCGGTACGTCCATGTGCATGTAGCGCATCGGCACCAGGGTGCCGTATTCCAGCTCCAGGCTGGGGATGTTGTGGGCGAGGGTGCGCACATCGGCGGCATTGGCTTGGGCGGCAATCAGCTCGCCCAGTTCCGGGCAGCCGTGGTAGTCGTAGTCCATGTTCTTGATGAAGTGCGGCAGTTCGTTGCTGGTGTAGGTGCCCTTGAAGTGCTCGCCGCAGTTGATGTGGTAACCGCTGTTGACCAGCCAGTGCACGTCGAACACCACCGCGGTGTCGGCCCCCAGCTCACGAGCGCGGCGGGCGATTTCCTTGTGCCCGGCGATCGCTGCTTCACGACAGCCGTGGTGCTTGCCCGGCAGTTCGGACAGGTACATCGATGGAACGTGGCAGACCTTGGCGGCCATGACGACTTCGCCCATGGTGCTTCTCCTGAAACATCTTATTGTTCGGCCCGTAGCCGCTGCCGCAGGCTGCGATAAGTCCCGCAGGGACTTCAAAGAGCGGCGTCTCGTTCCGAGACGAGCGCAGCCTTCGGCAGCGGCTACAGGATTTCAAAACCTTACACGCCCCAGCGCGGGATGTGGTGGCTGCCCATGGAGATACAGATGTTCTTGATCTCGGCAAACACCTCGAAGCTGTACTCGCCGCCTTCGCGGCCGGTGCCGGAGCCCTTGACCCCACCGAACGGCTGGCGCAGGTCGCGCACGTTCTGGCTGTTGATGAACACCATGCCGGCCTCGATGCCACGGGCCAGGCGATGGGCCTTGCCGATGTCCTGGGTCCAGATATAGGAGGCCAGGCCGTACTCGGTGTCGTTGGCCAGTCGCAGGGCCTCGGACTCGTCCTTGAACGGGATCAGGCAGACCACCGGGCCGAAGATCTCTTCCTGGGCGATGCGCATCTTGTTATCGACGTCGGCGAACACCGTCGGCTGGATGAACTGGCCACGGCCCAGGTGCGCCGGCAGGTTGGCCGGGCGCTCCAGGCCACCGGCGAGCAGGGTGGCGCCTTCTTCGATGCCGATGCGGATATAGCCGGTGACCTTGTCGTAGTGGGCCTGGGTGATCATCGAACCGACCTGGGTCTTCGGGTCCTGCGGGTCACCGACAATCAGGCGCTTGGCGCGGGCGGCGAACTCGGCGACGAACTGCGGGTACACGCTTTCCTGGACGAAGATCCGGCTGCCGGCGGTGCAGCGTTCGCCGTTGAGCGAGAAGATGGTGAACAGCGCCGCATCCAGGGCGCGCTCCAGGTCGGCGTCTTCGAAGATCAGCACCGGCGACTTGCCGCCCAGTTCCATGGAGTACTTTTTCAGCCCCGCGGTCTGCATGATCTTCTTGCCGGTGGCGGTGCCGCCGGTGAAGGAGATTGCCCGCACGTCCGGGTGGCGCACCAGGGCATCGCCGGCGGTGGCGCCGTAGCCCTGGACGATGTTCAGCACTCCATTGGGAATGCCGGCTTCGACCGCCAGGCGCCCCAGTTCGTTGGCGGTCAGCGGCGACAGCTCGGACATCTTCAGCACCGCCGTGTTGCCCAGCGCCAGGCACGGCGCGGTCTTCCAGGTGGCGGTCATGAACGGCACGTTCCACGGCGACACCAGGGCGCAGACGCCGACCGGCTGGTACAGGGTGTAGTTGAGCATCTGGTCGTCCACCGGATAGCTGTGGCCATCCATGCGGGTGCAGACCTCGGCGAAGAAGTCGAAGTTGTGCGAGGCGCGCGGGATCAGCACGTTCTTGGTCTGGTGGATCGGCAGGCCGGTGTCGAGGGTTTCCAGTTCCGCCAGGTGCGGCACGTTCTGGTCGATCAGTTCGCCCAGCTTGCGCATCAGCCGCGCCCGTTCCTTGGCCGGGGTGTTGGCCCATTTCGGAAAGGCTTCCTTGGCCGCCGCGACCGCCTGGGCGATTTCCCCGGCGCCGCCGCTGGCCACTTCACCGATGGCCTCGCCGGTGGCCGGGTTGTAGTTGACGAAGGTGTCTTGGCTTTCGACCTCGCGGCCGTTGATCCAGTGTTTGATCATTTATGCGTGCTCCTTGGCCGCCAGTTGCGTGTCGTGTTGCGCCTTGATCCTGAAGAACTCCGCCTCGCTGACGATGCGGTTGACCAGCCGGCCGACGCCTTCGACTTCCACTACCACTTCGTCGCCGGGCACCACGTCGGACAGGCCTTCCGGGGTGCCGGTAGCGATCATGTCGCCCGGTTGCAGGGTCATGAAGCTGGACAGGTATTCGATCAGGTAGGGGATGTCGAAGATCATGTCGCAGGTGCTGCCTTCCTGGCGCAACTCACCGTTGACCCAGGTGCGCAGCTTCAGCCGGTTCGGCTCGGGCACGTCGGCGACGTCGACTATCCACGGCCCGACCGGGGTGGTGGCGTCGCGGTTCTTCACCCGCAGGTTGGGCCGGTAGTAGTTTTCCAGGTAGTCGCGGATCGCGTAGTCGTTGCACACCGTGTAGCCGGCCAGGTAATCCAGGGCGTCCTCGCGTTTGACGTTGCGCGCGGTCTTGCCGATCACCGCCACCAGTTCGCACTCGTAGTGCATGTAGGCGACGTTGTCCGGGCGCCAGGTGACCTGGTTGTGGCCGGTGTAGGTGCCGGGGGACTTGATGAACACCAGCGGCTCGGTTGGCGGCTTGAAGGCCAGTTCGGCGGCGTGGTCGGCGTAGTTCAGGCCCAGGGCGAACATGCTGCCGGTGGCCGGTGGCAGCCACTCGACCTGATCCTCGGCGAGCACGCGGCCATCGGCCAGTTTCACGCTGTTGGGCGCGTTGACCACGACCTCGTGGACCTGGCCTTGATAACGGATGCGGGCGTGTTTCATGGCGGCTCCTTATTCGGCGGCAATTTCGGCGGCTATTTCTTCAGCGACAACGTGATTGGCGAGACGGCCCAGGCCGCTGATCTCCACTTCGATGCGGTCGCCGGGCTTGACGTCGACGCGGCCTTCGGGGGTGCCGGTGATCAGCACGTCGCCCTCGTGCAGGGTCATGAACTCGCTGATTTCGGCGATCAGTTGGGGAATACCGCGCACCAGGTTGGCGGTGCTGTTGCGTTGCCGCAGTTCACCGTTGACCCACAGCTTCAGTTCCAGCTCATGGGGATCGCGTACCTGGGCCGCCGGCACCAGTTCCGGGCCGAAGGCACAGAAACCGTCACGGCACTTGGCCTTGACGGCGGGGCGGTAGTAGCTGTCTTCCGGCAGGCTGAACTCGTTGACGATGGTGTAGCCGGCCACGTGCTGCAGGGCGTTTTCCACGCTGACCCGGCTGGTGCTCTTGCCGATCACCACGCCCAGCGCCGGGCCGGGTTGCAGGCGCTCGACGCCTTGCGGATAGATCACGGCGCCGCCGTGGACATTGCGCGTATTGGGGGTCTTGATGAACAGCACCGGCTTGACCGGTGGCTTCTGGTAGGGCGGCTGGGTGAAGGATTCCAGGTGGCTGCGCAACAGGCCCTGGTAGTTCAGCGCGACGCCGAACAGGGTGCCGGTGGCGACTTCATGCAGTGCACGGCTCATTGTGGTTTTCTCCTGAGCATCGCGGAAGACGAGGTGATTTCGTTAATGTGTTAACGTTATATTTAATATGTTAATGATCGTCAAGCGCCGGCCAGGAGCCGATCACCAACTGTCTGCCCCGTACTGGTGAACAGGTCGCGAATCACGCAGGATGTGGGCGCTTGCCGCAGGAAAAAATAAAAGCGCCGCGGGCGAAAATAAAAAGCACCGCGAGCGAAAAAAGAGACATGCCACCATGAGCGATCGCCAGCCGATCCCCAATATCAACATCGGCCAGGTCTACGACCAGCGCTACGCCGACTCGCAGGTGCATTACGACAAGCTGAGCAACCTGGCCGGCTTCTTCGGCCGCAACATGCCGGTGCACCGCCACGACCGGTTTTTCCAGGTGCACTACGTGAAAAGCGGCGCGGTGCGGGTCTACCTCGACGACCAGCAATACCTGGAATCGGGGCCGATGTTTTTCCTCACGCCGCCGACCATTGCCCATTCCTTCGTCACCGAGGCCGACAGCGAAGGCCACGTACTGACCGTGCGCCAGCAGCTGGTGTGGGAGCTGATCGAAGCCGACAGCCGCCTCGCCAGCGGCCCCCAGGTGGCGCCGGCCTGCGTGGCCCTGGCGCGCCTGGACCCGGGGTTCGCCGGCGAGGCGCGGCGCCTGGCGCTGCTGTTCGATGAGTTGCAGGAGGAAGTCGCCGGGCAGGGCGCCGGGCATGCGCCGGCGCTGGAAGCCCTGACCCGGTTGATCCTGATCAGCCTGCTCAGGCTTTCGGCCAATTCCCTCAAGGCCCGCCCGGCGCGGCATGAAGACCTGCACATCTTCCATCGCTTCAACGAACTGATCGAAGCCCGCTACCTGGAGCATTGGCCGCTGTCGCGCTATGCCGGGCAGATTGGCGTCACCGAGGCGCGTCTCAACGATGTCTGCCGGCGCATCGCCGACCTGCCGTCGAAACGCCTGGTGTACGAGCGCCTGATGCAGGAGTCCAAGCGCCTGCTGCTGTTCACCGCCAGTTTGGTGAACGAAATCTGCTACCAGCTGGGGTTCAAGGACCCGGCGTATTTCAGCCGGTTCTTCCAGCGCTATGCGAAGATGACGCCGGGGGAATACCGGGCGCGCCAGGGCGCGGCGAAACCCTCGTCCTGAGGGCAAAAAAGCTGGGAGCGCCAGCGCGCTGCGTGGGACAATCGGCGCTTTTACCCGACAAGGAAAGTCCCATGTTGCAGCGCACCCTGATGGTTCTTTTGCTGACCGCCAGCGCCGCCCAGGCGCTGGCGCAGAGCGCCGCGGAAAAGGTGCCGTTGCTGCGCCAGACCAAGGAATGGATCACCGGCTGCGACAACCTGCGCAGTTGCCACGCCCTGAGCGCGCCCAACGGTGAGCACGGTGTGCAGTACAGCAGCCTGACCCTGCATATCCAGCGTCGCGCCGGCCCCGACGGCCTGCTGGAAATACGCCTGGACCAGCGCGGCGACCCCGCCGAGCTGATGGCCTTGCGCCTCGACGGCCAACCACTGGAGCCGCAGCTGCTGGATGCCCTGGTGCTGTTGCCGGAGAAGAAGGGCGCGCAGATCCAGGTCACCCGCTATGAAATCGCCGACCCGGCTCGGGCCCGCCAGTGGCTGGAACGCCTGCGCAATGCCGAGGAACTAAAGCTGGAGGGGAACGACGAAGCCCGGGTGCCATTGTCCGGGTTGTCGGCGGCGCTGCTGCTGATGGACTCGGTACAGGGCCGGGTCGATGGCGTGACGGCGTTGTGGCGGCCAGGTCAGCGTCCGGCCAGCGAGGTGCCGGCGCGGCCGCTGCCGGCTCAGCTGCGGGCTTATCCGGGGGCACCGGAACTGACGGCGGCGCAACGCACGCGGATCTCGGCGGCCGCGATGAAATTCGCCGCGCCAGGCACGCCCAACGACGATGAAGACTTTGTGGCCGAGCCCCAGGTCGAGGTCTATCCGCTGACCGCGCAGCGGGCGTTGACGGTGGTGCTGAGCGACTGCGCGGCCTACAACTGCGACTACCTGATCAGCAGCTGGTCGCGCGGCAACCCGCCGCAGCTTGAGGAGTTGCGCCGGCAAGCCTTGCCCATGAACAACGCGGACGGCTCGGGCGGCGCCCACTACGACCCCAAGACCGGGGTGCTGACCACCTTCTATCTGGCGCGCGGCATCGGCGACTGCGGTGAAACCGGGCGCTGGCTGTTCGACGGCGAAAGCTTCCAGCTCAGCGATTACCGGCAGATGCCGACCTGCAATGGCTTGTCCTCCGAAGACTGGCCGCGGCTGTGGAACATCGCGCCGCCGGCCAACCGCTGAGGCGTTTCAGGCCAGGCCTGGATGGCGGCGCGCGAACTTCTGCTCCAGCACGGTCTTGCCCCATTGCGCCGCCGGCTGTTCCTCCACCAGCTGGAAGCCGAAGGCTTCGTACAGGTGCCGGGCGGCGTCCAGGCCGCTGAAGGTCCATAGATAGCAGGAGGTTGCCCGCACCCGGTCGCAATGCTCCAGCGCCGCCTTGAGCAGCAGGCGGCCGGTGCCGGTGCCACGGGCCGCCTCGTCGAGGATAAACCAGCGCAGATGGGCGACTCTGTCGGCCTGAGGGCGATCCGCGGTGTCGCCGAGGTCGATGGCGATCGAGCCGACGATCTGCTCGTCCAGCACCGCCAGCCAGACGCCGTTATCGGGGTTGTCCAGGCGCTCGCTGAACTCCGCCAGGCCCGCCGCGACGCGCTGTTCAAAGAACTGCCCGAAACCCACCAGGCGTGAGTAGTAGTGCGCGTGCAGTTCGGTGATGCGGCCGATCATGCCCGGCCGATAGCCAGGCTGCACGGTCGGGGTGGCCGCGGCGATCTGCGCATGGCCCAGGCGGCAGGCCTGCAGCGCCTGGCCATAACTGCGCAGTCCGGCGACCACTTGGCTTTGCTCGCGTGGCGCCAGCAGGCGCAGCGCCTGTTGCACCTGGGCGCTGCCGAAGGCATGGAGCGCGGCGACCTGTTTGCGCCCGCTGGCGGTCAGGCCCAGGTGCTTTTCCCGGGCATCGGTGGGGCTGGGGCTTTCCTGGATATCGCCGCGCTCGATGAGCTTGCCCAGCAGGCGGCTGACCGAGGACTTTTCCAAATTCAGGGTCTTGCCCAACTGGGCGGCGGTGAGCGGGGCGTGCAGGTCGAGTTCGATCAGCGCATGCACCGCCGAGGGCGGCAGATCGGAGCCGGCCAGGGTAGCGCCCATAAAGCCCAGCTCGCGCACCAGTTTGCGCGATTCATTGCGGATCTGATCCACCAGCGGCGAAGACGAGGACATGGCGTGGTTCTCGATATAGTTGTTCGGTGCAACTATATGCCTTGGGGTACGGCAAAATCCATACACCTATAAACGCGGACTCCTTTTGGGAGATACCGATCAAAACTGTAGGAGCGAGCTTGCTCGCGATGGACCTGAGCGCGCCGCGTTCATCCGATTAGTACGCGTTATCGTTAACGACCATCGCGAGCAAGCTCGCTCCTACAATGGATCACCGGCGTTTGATCGATTGGCATTAGCCCTTGGCCCACCCGCGTCTGCGGTTGGCCGTTTTTCAGCCAATGACAGGCGCGGGTATCTGTTGTTCCAGGCGAGCGGGAACCTGAAGGCTCGGTGGCGCTTTACCCAGCAGCAAGTCCGCGGCCTTTTCGCCGATCATGATCGCCGCCGCGTTGGTGTTGCCGGTGGTCAGGCTCGGCATGATCGACGCGTCGGCCACCCGCAGGCCCTGCACGCCGTGGACCCGCAACTGGTCGTCGACCACCGCCTGGGCGTCATGGCCCATCTTGCAGGTGCCGACCGGGTGGAACACGGTGCCCAGGCTGTCGCGAATCCACTGCTCGATCTGCTCCTGGCTTTCCACCTGCGGGCCGGGCACCAGCTCGCCCTTGAGGCGCCGGGAGAAGGCCTGGCTCGCCGCCAGCTGGCGCACCAGGCGCACGCCCGCCACCAACTTGCGCAGGTCTTCCGGGTGACTGAGGAAGTTGCTGTCGATGATCGGCTTGTCATGGGGATCGGCGCAATTGAGCCGGACCTGGCCACGGCTGTGCGGGTGCATCACCGCGATGTGCAGGCTGACCCCATGGCCCAGCGGCACCAGGCGCTGGGGCTGGTTCTTCAGCGCCGGGGCGACGATCAGGCCCAGCTCCGGGGCGGCGTCCTCGGGATGCAGGCGCAGGAAACCGCCGGACTCCACGGTATTGGAGGTCAGCGGGCCGCTGCGCCGGCTCAGGTACTGCCAGGGCGAACGGGCCAGGGGCAGCAGGCCTTTGGCCGACACGCCGTAGGTCAGCTCGCTGTCGCAGCGGTACATCAGCACCACGTCCTGATGGTCCTGCAGGTTGTGGCCGACTCCCGGCAGTTCATGGCGCTGGGCGATGCCATGGCGCGCCAGTTCCTCGGCCGGGCCGATGCCGGAGAGCAACAGCAGCTGCGGCGAGTTGATCGCCCCGGCGCTGAGGATCACTTCGCGCCGGGCCTGCAGCCGGAACACCGCGCCATCCTGGCTGACCTCGACGCCAAAGGCGCGATTGCCCTCCAGCAACACGCGGTGGGTCAGGGTCGAGCTCAGGACGGTGAGGTTGGGCCGCGACAGCGCCGGGTACAGGAAGGCCCGCGCGGCGCTGCAACGCTCGCCGTTGATCTGGGTGACGTGGAAGGGGCCGTAGCCTTCCTGTTCCTCGCCGTTGAAGTCCGGGTTGTAGCGCCAGCCCAGTTCCTGGGCGGCCTGGTAGAACACCTCATTGATAGGGCTCGGGCTGCGTTGCGCGGCGACGTTGAGTTCGCCGCCCTGGCCGTGCCAGGGCGAGGCGCCGGGCTCGAAATGCTCCGAGCGCAGGAAGTACGGCAGCAGTTCGTCGTAGCTCCAGCCTTGGTTGCCGGCCGCCGCCCAGCGGTCGTAGTCGTTGCGGTGGCCGCGGATGTAGATCATGCCGTTGATCGCGCTGGAGCCGCCCCAGAGCCGGCCGCGGGGACAGGGGATCGGGCGCTCGCCGCTGGCGGCCTGGGCGCTGAACTGATGCATCCAGTTCCACTTCGGGTTGGCGATCAGGCGGATGATGCCCGCCGGGGTGCGCACATAGGCGCCGGGAAACAGGCTGCGGTCGCTGGGGCCGGCTTCGATCAGGCAGACGCTGAGCTGCGGGTCGGCGGACAGCCGGTTGGCCAGCACGCAACCGGCCGAGCCGGCCCCGACCACGATGTAGTCGAACGAACGCGGGGCAGAGTCAGTCATGGGAGATACCTCGTTGGCAGTGAAAAGCAGGTTTACAGCCCCAGCGCCGCGCCGACGTCGTACATGACTTGCAGGCCGACGACAAAACCGTTGCCGCTGAGCTCGCGGGCCTCGGGGTTGTAGAAGTTGTCCGGGTTGATCAGGTACTGCACGCTGGGTTCGAGCGCCAGGTGCCGGGTCAGGGCGAAGTGGCCGTTGGCCTCGATGGCGTACACGTTGCGTTCGCCCAGGCGGTGGTCGCCGCCGTTGGCGATCCGCGCCTGTTGCTGGAAGCGCAGTTGGTGGTCGTTGAGGCGCAGGTAGCTGGCCTTGAGGTTGAGCTTGTCCTGGGCGCGGTCGAAGGGCGCCAGGTAAGTCAGGCCGATCTCGGCGAAATGGCTGAAGGGCTGCTTGTCGTCGGCCGCCAGGGACAGCGAACCGAACGCCAGCAGCGCCTGGGGCGCGGTGCGCTGGCCTCCGTCGGCCCGCCAGAAGCCTTGCTGGAACTTGAAGAAGGCGCCGCCGGTGCCGTGCTCGCTGGCGCCGGTCAGCGGGTCGTGCTGGTTGGCGGTGTTGTAGTAGCCATTGAGTTCATAGTGGGCGCTGTAGGCGCCGTCGTGCTTGCTGCCGATGCCCAGCAACAGGCTGGTGCCGCTGGCGTCGTCGGTGCTGAAGTCCAGGCCCTTGCGTTTTTTCAGGTAGTCCACCGGGTTCGATTCGAAGGCACCGGCATGCACATAGAACCCCGGCGTCACCTGGTACTTCAGGTAGCCGCCCCAGCTGCCGTAGGGCGGCGGCAGGATGCCGGTGGACGAATCGATGATCGGGTCGTTGCAGGTGACCACGGTTTCGCAGTTGTAGATATAGAAGTAGCGCCGCGCGTTGGTGCGCCCCAGGCTCATGTCGAGCTGGCCGTCGAGCCAGGTCTGCTGGTAGGTCAGCAGGCTCAGCTGGTTGCTGGTGATGTCGTTGTGGATCGGCGCGCCGGCGAAATAGCTGCCGGCGGCGCCTTGCCAGTTGCGCGAGGTCGGCTGGCCGGTGGCGGTGTCGAGGATGAAGAAGGTTTCTTCGAAATGAACGGCCGCGCCTGTAAGGCCGGCGAGGGTATCGAGGTCGAAGTCGGCGCCGACGAACAGGTCGCCGCTGTTGCCGAAGCTGTGTTCACGCGGACCGGTGTCGAGATTCTTCATCGACAGGCTCCAGAACTGCACATGGGGTCGGATGCCGTAGCCGGCCAGTTGCTCGCCGAGCCCGGCCAGCGGGCCTTCGCGGTTGGGTGCTGGAGTCTCGGCGTGGCACAACGGGGTGAACAGGACCGCCGCCAGCAGCGGGCACAGCAGGAGAGTGCTTTTCATGGTCGATACTCGTTTCTTGTTGTTTTTGTGAGTAGCCGCTGCCGAAGGCTGCGATCGGACGCGCAGCGTTCGCCAACGGGTTACCAGGGTGCTGCCGATTGCGCTGGCGAGGACTGCGTCCTCGATCGCAGCCTGCGGCAGCGGCTACAGGTCATGCCTTGGCCAGTTCGGGGTTGGGATTGACCAGCACCTTGATCTGGCTCTTGTCCCGCAGCAGTGCCTCGAAGCCGTGCTCCACGGCCTGGTCCAGGGTCACGCAGCGGGTCACGGCGCGGGTCAGGTCCAGGCGGCCGCTGGCCAGCAGCTCGATCAGCGGCGGGTAGGCGTTGCGATAGCCCACGCTGCCGAGCAGGCGCAGTTCGTGGTTGACCAGGTGGAAGGCATCGACGCTGACCTCGCCCATCAGGCCCACCAGCACCACCTCGCCGCCCTTGCGCAGCGAGTGCAGGGCCAGGCTCAGGGTCTGCTGGCTGCCGGCGGCCTCGAAGGCCGTGTCGAAGCCGCCACCACTCAGTTCGTGCAGGCGTTGCGACAGGTCGGCGGCGTGGCCATCGAGCACTTCCTGGGCGCCGAAGTCGCGGGCCAGCCGCCGACGTTCCGGGCTGATGTCCACGGCAAAGATCCGCTCCACGCCGCGCAGGCGCGCCAGCAGGATCAAGAGCAGGCCTATAGGACCGAGGCCGAACACCACGCAGCTGTCGCCGGCCAGCAGGCTGCTCTGGTTCAGCGCGTGAAAGGCCACCGCCGCCGGCTCCAGCACTGCGGCCTGCTTGAAGCTCACCGAGTCCGGCAGCGGGTGCAGCATGTAGGCCGGCACCAGCACCTGTTCGGCGAAACCGCCGTCGCCCATCAGGCCGATGAACCCCATGGACTGGCAGAGGTTGTACTGGCCGACGCGGCAGTACTGGCAATCGCCGCAGCGATACTCCGGCTCCACCGCCACCCGGCTGCCGACCCGGACCCGGTCGACGCCCGCGCCCACCGCCAGGACCTGGCCGCAGAACTCGTGGCCGAGGGTCAGCGGCGCGCGGCAACCGGACAGCGGGTGGGGCACCTGTTGTGGAATCGAGTGCGGGCCGTCGGCGTATTCGTGCAGGTCACTGCCGCAGATGCCGCAGTAGGCCACCTGGACCAGTACCTCGCCCGGGCCGGGCTGTGGCAGTTGCAGATCGCTCAGGCGCAGGTCGCGGGCGGCATGCCAACGCAATGCTTTCATGGCTGGTTTCCTTGCAGGACAGGAGAGGGGGAAGGTTCGGCGCGGCGGCCGCGCGCCAGGACCGCCGGCGCGGTTTCCTTGAGGAACAGCGCCAGCAGCGCCGCCAGCAGGGCGCCGCCGCAGGAGATCCACATGACGATGGACAGGCCGAAACGGTCGGCGGCAAAGCCGGCGATGGTCGGCGAGACAAAACCGCCCACCAGCTCGCCGATGCCCATGATCATGCCCAGGGCGGTGGCCATGACCTCACGGGGCACGGTTTCCGCCGGGATGGTCGCCATGAACAGGGTGAAGCAGCCCAGGCCCGTGTAGGTCAGCAGCATCAGCACGCCCATCAGCAGCGGGCTGTTGGCGTAGAGCAGGGCGATCGGGCAGCAGGCGGCGATCAGCGAGAACAGCACCAGGGTCGGGCGACGGCCGAAACGGTCGGAAATCGCCGCCACGCCGAAGCCCCACAGCACCCAGGCGCCGCCCAGGCAACTCATCACCGTGCCCATGCTCGCCGGGCTGTAGCCACGGACCTTGACCAGGAAGGTCGGGGTGAAGGAGATGAGGATCACGAACCAGGTGAGGAACACGCAGCTGATCAGGGTGCAGAGCACGATGTTGCGGCTTTTCAGCAGGGCCAGGCGGTTGACCGGAGCAGCAGGAGCGTTGTCCGTGATCGGTGCCGGCGGCGCGTCGTTGCGCACATAGCGCCAGATCAGCAGGGCGATCAGCAATCCGGGGATCAGCGAGACGATAAAGGCATGGCGCCAGCCGTAGGCCTCGGCCAGGGCGATCAGTACCGGCGGGCCGATCACCGCGCCCAGCAGCCCGGCCGCCGAGCCTTGCAGCAGGCCCATGTTCAGGCCCCGGCGATGGGGCGAGGAGGCCTCCACCATCAGCGATTGCGAGAGCGGCAGGATCGGCCCTTCGGCCAGGCCCATGATGCCGCGGAACAGCAGCAGGCTGAGAAAACCGGTGACCAGCCCCGACAGCGCCGAGCACAGGGAAAACAGGATCACCGCGATGATCAGCAGCGGCTTGCGCTTGCCACGCCGGTCCGACCAGGCCCCGACCAGCGCGCCGGACACCGCCCAGGCCAGGGCCAGGATCGACGACAGCATGCCCAGGTGGCTGTTGCTCAGTTGCAGCTCGTCGGCCATGAAGGGGAACAGGAAGGACAGGGCCAGGCGATCGAAAAAGACGAAGCCGAACGTCAGGAACAGCACGCCCAGCAGGATGTTCTCGTAACCGGCTTTATTGTTGTTGTAAGCCATGGTCGTTCTCCGCGGGAGGGACAGGTGAAGTCGAGACTTCAGCGAAACAGCGTGTCGATATAGGCCGCGCCGAGGCCGATCTTTTCGTAGTGCGCGCGGCACAGGGCGATGTAGGAGTGCACGTCGAAGTAACCGTCCGGCTCGCCCTGTTCGTCGAGCCAGATCAGCGGGCCCTTGACGATGAAAAACGCGCGCATCGGTTGCTCGTGCTCGTAGGCCACCAGGGTGTGGCCTTCGCCCGGGGTCTCGTAGACGAAGTCGCCGGCGGTGGCGGTCCAGTCGTGCTCCAGGTAGCCCCACTTGCCGGACAGGGTGTAGGCGAACACTTCGTGGGGGTGGTAATGCCGGTTCACCAGGCCGGCGCTGCTGGCCATGAGGATGTCGCACCAGCGGTTCTCGCTCGGCGAGATCCACAGCGGCCGCGAGGACACGGTTTCGGTGAAGGGCACATACAGCTTCAGGTCGTCGCTGGCGGCATTGGGTAGGTAGACCTCGGGCTTGGCGTCCGGCTTGAAGCAATTGGCGATCGGTTGCAGGTCTTTCCAGAATTCACGGCGGGCGGCTTCGGGCATGGTCGGCCTCTATTCGTTGTGGGAGTCGAGGCGACTTTAGGCGCCGCGCGCGGGAGGGGTTTTATCCAATCGGACGGGATTGTTGACTGGATCGGACGAGACTTTTCCTACAGGCTTCAGGGACGCCGTTTACCCTGGCAATCGACTTGTGCCCACTGCGTTTCACGTTGACAGGGCATAAGCTTCATATATTAATGAATCGCCGCGAGCGCCACCTGCCGCGGCCTCGGGATCCGGTCACTGCCTTGCCGACCGGGAATGCTTCCTAGCCATGAGAAGAATAAAAATGTCTCCATGCGCCTTGCTCGAAACCCGGCATGCCTGCACCCAGAGCATCGCCCTGGATCAGCGGCTGGCCTTCTGGGAGGACTACAACGCCTCCACCCTGGTCGGCCTCAAATGCACTTCCTTTTGTGAGAGCGGTTTTGCCGCCAGCCAGGACAACCTGCAGCTGGAGGGCATGCGCCTGGCGCGGATCGAGGGCAACGAGCACGTGGTCGAGCGTGACAACTCGATGATCCGCGCGGTGCCCAAGGAGTCGGTGTTCGTGTCCTTCGTCACCGGCAGCGGCTCGTTCTTCTATCAGGATGGCGCCTGCCAGTTGCTCGAACCGGGCGAGCTGATCGTCTACCGCACCGACAAACCCTATCTGTTCGGGTTCTCCGGGCCGATGCGCCAGTTCATTTACGACATTCCCCAGGCACTGTTCGCCGAGCGCTGCCTCAAGCGTTTCGACCGTCCGCTGAAGATCGGCGGGCAAAGTGGCGTGCAGCGCCTGTTGCTGCGCACCCTGGGCGAGCGCACCGGAGGCTTTTTCCAGCAGCCGCTGAGCGAGGATGCCGAGAGTTATAAGAACCAGGCGCTGGAGCTGTTGGGGAGCCTGATCGCCGGGCAGGCGGGAGAGCGGCGGATCAATGCCCTGAGCGCGTCCTATCTGCTGGCGGCCAAGCAGTGCATCAGCGAACAGCTGGCCGATCCTGGCCTGAGTTGCGAGCGGGTGGCCGCGCAGACCGGCATTTCCCCACGGCACCTGAGCCGCCTGTTCGCCCTGGAAGACAGCCAGCCCAGCCGTTTTATCCTGGAAAAACGCCTGCAACAGGCCCATGACCTGCTGAGCAGCCCACGGGGAGGCGGCCTGGATATCGGCGAAATCGCCTACCGTCATGGCTTCACCAGCCAGGCCCACTTCGCCCGGGCGTTCAAGGCCCATTACGGCCAGACCCCAAGCGAAGTCCGCAAAACCCTGTAGCCGCTGCCGCAGGCTGCGATAGGTCCGAAGGACCTCCAGCGTCCGAGAGATCGCAGCGCCCGTTCCGGTCGATCGCAGCCTTCGGCAGCGGCTACAGGTCGGTGGCCAGCCAGACGTATTTCGCGGCATTTAAGCCCCGTTACGGCCAGCCTCGAGCGAGATTCGCAAACCCATGTAGCCGCTGCCGCAGGCTGCGATAGGTCCGAAGGACCTCCTGCGGTCGGGAGATCGCTACGCCCGTTCCGGTCGATCGCAGCCTGCGGCAGCGGCTACAGGTCAGTGGTCGTTGAGGAAGGTTTGTGCCAGATCATCGATCAGCTGGCGCTGAAACGCCTGGAACCGGGGATTGGGCTGCTGCAGCTGCACGAATTCCAGCATCGGGTCGGTCACCGCGGTCCTGACGCCGGCCAGCTCCTCGACCGTCGCCAGCCCGCAGAAGGGCACATAGGCTTCGGAATAACCGCCCTCATGCACCAGCACCAGGCGGCCCTGGCACAGGCGCTCGGCGGCTTCGCGCAACTGGCGGGTCATGGCGCGGAACGAGTCGCTGTGCAGCAGCATCCGCGCCAGCGGGTCGACCGCGTTGGCGTCGTAGCCGCAGGCAACAATGATCAGCTCCGGCTCGAAGCGCTCCAGGGCCGGGATCACGATGCGTTGCAGGGCATGCAGGTAGGCGTCGTGGCCGCTGCCGGGCAGCAGCGGGATATTGAGGTTGGCCCCCAGCCCGGCGCCGCGGCCACGGTCCTGTTCGCCGCTGTAGCCGGGCGGGAAGCAGCCGTCCTGATGCAGGGAAAGGGTCAGCACGTCGCCGCGCTCCTCGAAGATCGACTGGGTGCCGTTGCCGTGGTGCACGTCCCAGTCGATCACCGCGACCTTGCCCAGGCCGCGCCTGGCCTTGGCCGCCTCGATGGCGATGGCGATATTGGCCAGGAAGCAGAAGCCCATGGCGCCGTCGGCCAGGCAATGGTGCCCCGGCGGACGCGACAGCGAGTAGGCGTTGTCGGCTTCGCCGCCGAGCACCGCGTCCACCGCGGCGATGGCCAGGCCGGCGGAGAGCCGGGCGATTTCGTAGCTGCCCGGGCCGATCGGCGCTTGCGGGCCGAGTTCGCCGCCACCGGCCTCGCTCAGGGCCTTGAAGCGTTGCAGGTACTCGGCGCTGTGCACCCGCAGCAGGTCCTCCTCGGTGGCGGCCGTGGCGCTGCGCACCTGCAGTTGGCGGGTCAGGCCGGAGACGTCCAGCAGGCTTTTCAGGCGGCGCTTGGTTTCCGGCGATTCGGCGTGCCCGGCCGCGGCGGGCGGTTGCACCCAGCCGCCCACCGGCAGCGTCAGCGCATGCAGCCCGGCGCTGTGCCAGAGGCTGAGTTCATCGAAGAAAAACGCGGTTTTACGGGTCATGGGCATCTCCATCTATGAGGGAATCTGTAGCCGCTGCCGCAGGCTGCGATCGACCGGAACGGTCGCTGGGATCTTCCGGGCGCAGAGGTCCTTCGGACCTATCGCAGCCTTCGGCAGCGGCTACAGGGGTTCAGGGGATTCAGGGATTGCGCCGGCAGCCGAGGATGAGCGCCAGCGACAGCAGGGTCAGGCCGGCCCCGCCGATCAGCAGGGGCTGGAAGCCACCGGTGCTTTCGATCAACCGCCCGGCCAGCGCGGGGCCGATGGCCAGGCCGCCGCCGATCACCAGGTTGGAGGCGTTCATCAGCTTGCCGGAGCGGTCGAGGTCGGCCAGGCAGGCGAGGATCAGCGGCAGGATGAAGGTCCAGGTGAACTTGAAGACCAGGGCGGCGAGGGCGAAGCGCGCCAGGGGCGGCGTGCCCAGCAGCAACAGCACCGAGCCGGCCATCAGGCTGTAGCCGAACAGCAGCAACAGCAGGCGCGGCAGGCGATTGCCGATCAGCGAGGCGCAGCCGGCGCCGACGATGCCCATGACCGTGGCGACGGCCAGCAGCTCGCCGCTGGCTTGCGCGGAGATGCCGGCCTTGGCGCTGATCGAACCGATAAAGGTCCAGACCCCGCTGAGGCTGATATAGAAGCCAAGGATGCCGAGAATGCCGCACAGGGCCTTCCACTTCGGCACGGCGGCTGCCTGCCCCGCGGTTTTTTCCGGGGGCGGCGCGCCCTGGGGAAAGTAGCGCGCCAGGGGCAGGCACAGGCTCATCAGCAGCGCCAGCAGCAGGTAGCAGGCCGCCAGGCCGTAATGCTCGAACAACCGCGGCAGAATGCTCAGGCCGATTGCCCCGACCACCAGTTGGCCCATGACCCACAGGCCGTAGGTCCGGCTGGGGTTGGCGGTGGAGGCGGCGCTGGACAGGCAGATGATCATCAGCGAACCGCCGGCCAGGGCACTGCAGAAACGCAGGGCCAGCAGCGCGCCATAACCCTGGGCCCAGATCGACAGCAGGTTGGCGACTATGAACAGCGCCCCGGCCAGCAGCGCCGCGCGGCGCCAGTCGACACGCTTCAGCCACCAGAAGGCGGGCAGGGTGGCCAGGCTCATGGCCCCCAGTTCAGTGGAGAACAGGTCGCCGATCTGCGACGGGCTCAGTTGCCATTGGCTGGCCAGTTGCGCGGCCACCGCCGGAGCGGTCATGAGGATGGTCGGGGTGATGGCGGCGAACAGCACGATGGCCGCCAGCAAAGCCAGGGATGAGGCTGTGTGCGGCTGCTCGCCGGTGAGCGCCTGGCTCTTGTCGATCATGGGGGTCGTCATGGTGGGTAGCTCCGGAAAAACGCTTCAGAACACGTGGACCAGGCGCAGCAAGGCGTCGGTGCCGTGGTAGCCGTTACGGGTGGCGACGTTTTGCGAGAGGCCGAACATCAGCTGGTTCTGCTGGTCCAGCCAGTGGCCGACCTCGAAGCCGACCTGGGTGTAGCGCTTGTGGGTGTCGTCGATGCGCTGGTCGTTGATCCGCAGCTCGCCACCGTCGGCGTGGATCAGCCGCAGGGCGCCATAGGTACTGCTGGTGAAGTCATAGGAGGCGAAGGCTTGCAGGCGGTACAGCGGGTCCTGCTTCAGGTCGCTGCCGAAGTAATCGTCGTTCTTGGCGTAGAGCTGGGCTTCGAGGTTGGCTTCCAGCACCCACTTCTCGCCGACGCCCTGGGTGTAGTTGTAAACGAAGGTCGCGCCCCAGCGGTTGGCGCCCGGCGAGACATCCGGGTTGTCGCCGTGGTATTCGCCCACCGGCAGGGTGATCAGGGTCAGCAGGCCGCTGTAGGTTCGGCTGGCTGGGTCGTTGATGAAAAACAGGGTGCCGCCGACCTGCGGGTCGCCGAAGCCGCTTTCCCCGGTGTGGCGATTGGCGCCGGGCAGGCGCGCGTCGATATCGGCGAAAGGCACGATGAATTGCGGGGTGCACAGGGTGCCGCAGATGTCGGTGAAAAATACCTGGCGATAGGCCAGGGCGTTGACCATCAGCTCGGCCTTGCCGGTGCTGTCGGCAGGACCGTGGAAGTCGTCGGCGCGGGTCGCCGGCAGGTACAGCACGCCCAGGCTGGTGCCCGAGGGCGCGCCGAAGAAGTCGCGGGCGTTGAGGTCGGCGGCGCTGACGTTCAGGCTCAGCAGGGCGCCGGTGACGGCCAGGGCGGTGTGGTGCGCAAGCGTTCTGGTCATGGGCGTAACGTCTCTTCTTTGAGTTGTTGTGCGGCGAAGTGCTCGCCGGTACGCGGCAGTGGCTGGAAAAAGGGCAAAAGCGGCCCGTGGCCGTCAAAACGACAGCGCGAAAGTCAGTCAGCGAGGGAGGTAAGCGTCAGTCGGGTGGGGCATGCAGCAGATGGGCGATGCGGGTCTTGTCCTTGACCCCGAGCTTGTTGTAGATGGCGCGGATGTGATGGCGCACGGTGTTCGGCGACAGGCCCAGCTCGCGGGCGATTTCCTTGTAGGTCTTGCCTTCGCCGAAGCCCAGGGCCACGTCGTTTTCCCGTGGGCTCAGCTGGGTCAGCAGCGTGCGGCCGCGGGCGGCGAGCAGGAACAGGTCGCCCACCGGCGAGGCCTCGAACTGCAGGTGCCGGCCTTCGTAACCGCCATCGGCCATGGGCACGGGCAGGCAGGGACCGCTCCAGTCCGGCCACTCGCCGAGCAGCAGGTCGACGAAGCCGCGTTCGGCGCAGTGCAGGGTGCCGCGCTGGTCGCACACCGCCAGCGCCAGGTTGCGCGGGCTGGTGAGGGTTTCGCGCATGGCCACCAGGGTGCGGATCTGGTTGGCCGACACCGCGGCCACCAGGTGCAGCATCAGGTTGTTCAGCAGCAGGCAGTCGTCGGCGTCGAAGCGTTTGGCGCCGGGGGCGCGGTACAGCGCCAGGTGGTCGCTGAGGTGGGTCTGTGGGTCGATGTACACCACGCACAACAGCTCGCCGATGCCATAGGTCGTGCCCAGCCAGTTCAGACCGGGGCCGTTGGCCGGGTCGCGCATGTCGACGATCACCGCCTGGCCCGGGTGCGCATGGACCCGGCCGACGGTGACGTCGACATGCTTGATCGACTGCCAGTCCGGCAGGTAGCTGGGGGGCAAGTGATGGAGGTAGGAGCTGTGTTCTTCCGGCAGGCCGTCGATCAGCGCGGCGCGGCCCCACCAGGCGCTGTCGAAGGGCAGCAACTGGCCGATGCGGTTCAGCGCATGGCCATGGAAATGTTCGATGTCCTTGTGCTGCGCCAGGCGCTGCAACTCCAGGGTCAGCGAGCTGAAGGCTTCCAGCAGGCTGGCGTGAGCATGATCATGACGGCTCATCGGGTGTTCCTCTGTGCGACGTTCTTATTGTTTTCGTCACGGAGTCAGTAGGGACCGGAACGTCCAGGGACGTGGGCAGGGCCTGGGCACGAGTATCGTCGGGTTGGCGGGGGATCGCTATCCTACAGATGCAGGATGAAGGGGAGGCCTGGCGGGGATATTGGCTTCTGTAGGAGCGAGGCTTGCCCGCGATAGCCGCGCAGCGGCGATGGACCTGACAACGCGCGTTATCGTTGTAGATTTATCGCGAGCAATCGAGCGTCGACCGGCCGCTCCTACAGAAGATCAGAAGAGCTGTAGATCACGCCGCCTGGACGGCCCGCTGCAAACGATGGAAACCACGGCTGAAATACACCAGCGAGTCGCCGTGTTCGCGCACGCAGATTTCATCCAGCTGCACCAGCATCACCGAATGGGTGCCGACCTCCTGCACCTCGGTGATGCGTCCCTGCAGGCTGGCCAGGGCACCGTCGAGCACCGGCAGGGCGCCCTGGCCGTCGCGCCAGGGGTGCAGGCTGAAGCGCTGCTCCATCTCCACTCCGGTCATGCCGGCGAAGTGCCGGGCGACCTCTTCGTGTTCGCCGCAGAGCACGTTGACGCAGAGCTGGCCGTTGCGCTTGAACACCGGGTTCAGGGCGCTGTTGCGGTTGACGCAGACCATCAGGCTGGGCGGGCTGTCGGTGACCGAGCAGACCGCGGTGGCGGTGATGCCGCAGCGTCCGGCCGGACCGTTGCTGGTGATGACGTTGACCGCCGCGGTCATGTGCGCCATGGCATCGCGAAAAGCCTGTTGCTTGGGATCGAGTTGAGTCATGACAGATTCCTCGGGTGAACCCGTGGGCGCCGGCAATCGGGGGGCGCCCCGCGGGTCATTCAGGTCGGCGGTGCTTACTGGCGGATGCGGTCGAGCATATTGATGTCGTCCGGATTGGTCAGGTGCGGCACCGTCCAGCCGTCGAGGTCGTAGTCGCCCAGGCATTGGTCCACCAGGTCGGTCATGGCTTTCATCGAGCCGGTGGCCTGGGCATGGCGCAGGCACTGCATGCGGATTTCGTCCTGGCTGCCGGCGTAGTTGATTTCGTACAGCTCGTGGCGGCCGCCGAACTCGGTGCCGATGGCATCCCACAGCAGCTTGAGGATCTTGATCCGCTCCTCGTGGCCCATGCCCGCCGAACCCCGGCAATAGGTGCTCAGGTACTGGTTGAGCATCGGGTCCTTGAGGTCGCGGGAGCCGGACGGCAGGTAGATCAGGCCGCTGGCCACCACCTGTTCGATGATCTTCTTGATGTCGGTGTAGGCCTGGGGCGCCAGGACCCGGTAGGCCTGCAAGGCCTGGGCGCTGGGCAGGAAGGCGCCATTGAGCCATTCGCTGGCGTTGCCGTGCATGGCGTCGGTCAGCGACCAGAACAGGTTGCGCCAGGCCACCACCTCGCCAACCTGCGCCTGCACCCCGCGAAACTCCAGGGAACCGGTGCACTGCAAGGCCTTGACCAGCAGCCCGGTGATGAAGTCGAGCTTGACCGCCAGCCGGGTGCAGCCCTGCATCGGGAACAGCCGGCCGAAACCGCCTTGCGGGAACCACTGCCGGCAGCGTTCGAAGTCGCGGTAGATCAGCACGTTTTCCCAGGGGATGAACACCTTGTCCATGATCAGGATCGCGTCGTTCTCGTCGAAGCGGCTGGACAGCGGGTAGTCGAACGGCGAACCGGTCATGCCGGCCTGCAGTTCATAGGACGGGCGGCAGATCAGCTTCATGCCGCGGGTGTTCATCGGTGCGATGAACATCAGGGCGAAGTCGGTGTTGTCCCCCAACAGCTGCGCCGAACCCTGGCCGACGAAGTTGTAGTGGGTCAGGGCCGAGTTGGTGGCCACCACCTTGGCGCCGCTGACGATGATCCCGCCTTCGACTTCCTCGTCCACCGAGATGAACACGTCCTTGACCTGGTCCACCGGCTTGTCGCGGTCGATCGGCGGGTTGACGATGGCGTGGTTGAGGTACAGGCAGGCTTCCTGGATGCGCTTGTACCAGGTGCGGGCGTTGTCCGCGAACTTGCCATAGAACTCCGGGTTGGCGCCCAGGGCGCTGCCGAAGGCGGCCTTGTAGTCCGGGCTGCGGCCCATCCAGCCGTAGGTCAGGCGCGACCACTCGGCGATGGCGTCGCGCTGCTGGCGCAGGTCGTCGGCGCTTTTCGCCGAGCGGAAGAACTTGTGGGTGTAGCCGCCGTTGCCGGTGTCGGTGGCCCAGCACAGCTTGTCCTTGGTCTCGGGGTCGTGCAGGGCGTCATAGAGGCGCGCCATGGAGGCGGCGGAGTTGCGGAACGCCGGGTGGCGGGTCACATCCTTGACCCGGTCGCCATAAATGTAGATTTCGCGATCATCGCGCAGGCTGGCCAGGTATTCGGCGCCGGTCAGCGGGCGGTTGGTCTCGGCACGGAAGTCTTCGGGTTTCATCATCCACTCCAGTCGTTGTTGTTATGAATTGCCATTGCGAGCTGGGGCCCATGATGGGCAGGACGGGGCGGCGACTGAATGGCTTTTCCGGCGAATGAATTGCACTTTTCATGGGGCTGGTCATGGAGCAGGTCATGGACGCGGAACCGATCCGGCAGGCCGTCCGTTTTATCGTTGAAACACTTTCGCGGCGACGAAAAATATTTTCGCCGGGGCCTGCAAAAAAACTAAAGCCCGGCCGATATCGCTATTAGGCCCACAGACCAACTACAACAGTGGCGCCCACCTGTCAGGCCGCCAGCCGCCGCTGGCGACAGGGTTCAGTGCATGGATGCTCGCAGTCCTCAATATCCCGAGAGTCATCCTATGTCCCTACGTAATATGAATATCGCGCCTCGAGCTTTCCTCGGTTTTGCGTTCATCGCGTTGCTGGTCATCGCGCTGGGTGTGTTTGCCGTCAACCGCATGTCGATCATCCGACAGGCCTCCCTGGAAATGGAAAGCAACCAGCTGCCCAGCGTAGGGTTCCTCGGCAACGTCACCGAAAACGTGCTGCGCCTGCGGATTCTCTCGTTCCGGGTACTGGTCAACCGCGAGCCGGCCGGCTTGCAGGAAGCGCAGACGCGCATTGGCGTGCTGGTGGACAAGCTCAAGCAGGCCCAGGCCAGTTACGCCGCCTTGCCGGCGGGGGAAGAGGAAGTGGCCCTGTACAAGACCTTCGCGGCCACCCTGGAAAAGTACCTGCAAGCGCAGAACGACATGCTGGAGCTGTCGCGACAGAACAAGCTCGAGGAGCTGCGCACCCTGATCAATACGCGGATCAAGGACGGCACCGACCAGATGGGCGAACAGCTGAACAAACTGGTGGCGATCAACAAGGCCGGGGCCACCCAGGCGTCTGACCTGGCCGGTGAGCATTACCACGGCGCCATCACCGGCATCATCGCCGTGGCGGTGGTCGCGGCCCTGCTCACGGTGGTGCTGGCCCTGCTGCTGACCCGCAGCATCGTCACCCCGTTGAACCGCGCGCTGCTGGCCGCGCAGACCATCGCCTCGGGCAACCTGACCAAGGCCATCGAGGTCGACGGCAAGGACGAGCCGGCCCGCCTGTTGGTGGCGCTGAACGAGATGCAGGGCAACCTGCGCAAGACCATCGAGCAAATCTCCGGCTCGGCCACCCAGCTGGCCTCGGCCTCGGAAGAACTCAGCGCGGTCACCGAGGAAGCCTCCCGTGGCTTGCAGCAGCAGAACAACGAAATCGAACAGGCGGCCACTGCGGTCAATGAAATGACCGCCGCCGTGGAAGAGGTGGCGCGCAACGCGGTGTCGACTTCCGAAGCCTCGCACCAGTCGACCCAGGCCGCCCGCGAAGGCCGCGATCGGGTGGTGGAAACCGTCGACGCGATCCAGACCATGACCCACGACGTGCAGAGCACTTCGGTGATGATCGAAGGCCTGGCCACCCAGGGCCGCGACATCGGCAAGGTGCTCGACGTGATCCGCGCCATCGCCGAGCAGACCAACCTGCTGGCCCTCAACGCAGCCATCGAGGCGGCCCGCGCCGGCGAGGCCGGGCGCGGGTTCGCGGTGGTGGCCGACGAGGTGCGGGCCCTGGCCCATCGCACCGCGCAATCGACCCAGGAAATCGAAAAGATGGTCGCCGGCATCCAGAACGGCACGGGCGAGGCGGTGCAGTCGATGCAGCAAAGCAATCAGCGCACCCAGAACACCCTGGAAATGGCCCGCGCCGCCGGCGTGGCCCTGGAGCAGATCGCCGAATCGATCAACCTGATCAACGAGCGCAACCTGGTGATCGCCAGCGCTTCGGAAGAGCAGGCCCAGGTGTCCCGCGAGGTCGATCGCAACCTGGTGAATATCCGCGACCTGGCCACCCAGTCGGCCGCCGGGGCCAACCAGACCAGCGCCGCCAGCCATGAGCTGTCGCGCCTGGCGGTGGATTTGAATGCGATGGTGGCGCGCTTTGTGATTTGAGTTAGGGTTGTTGGAATGCGTGCCCAAGGAGAGCGAGATGCGCTATTCAGCCTTGACCCAACGGATCGCCGGCGAAGGTGCCGCGGCCTGGCAGATTCACTACCGCGCCCTGGAACTGCGCGAGCAGGGCGTCGATGTGCTGCTGCTGACCATCGGCGACCCGGATTTCGACACCCCGCGGCCGATCGTCCAGGCCGCCATCGATAGCCTGCTGGCGGGCGACACCCACTATTCGGAGGTGCGCGGCAATCGTTCGCTGCGCACCCGCATCGCCCACCGCCATGCCACCCGCAGCGGCCAGGCGGTGGGCGCCGAGCATGTGGTGGTGTTGCCGGGGGCGCAATGCGCGGTGTTCTCCGTGGCCCAGTGCCTGCTCGACCCCGGCGACGAGGTGCTGGTGGCCGAGCCGATGTACGTCACCTACGAAGGGGTGTTCGGTGCCTGCGGGGCCAAGGTGCTGCCGATTCCGGTGCGCCCGGAGAACGGCTTTCGCGTCGAGCCCTCCGCGGTCGCCGCGCGCATCACACCGAAGACCCGCGCGCTGATGCTCAACAGCCCGAACAATCCCTCCGGCGCCAGCCTGTCCCGGGAAACCTGGCAGGCCCTGGCGCGACTGTGCGTCGAGCATGACCTGTGGCTGATTTCCGACGAGGTCTACAGCGACCTGCTGTTCGACGGCGAACACATCAGCCCCGGCAGCCTGCCGGGCATGGCCGAACGCACGGCGACCATCAACAGCCTGTCCAAGTCCCATGCCATGACCGGCTGGCGGGTCGGCTGGGTGGTGGCGCCCCAGGCCCTGGCCGGGCACCTGAGCCATCTGGCGCTGTGCATGTTGTACGGGTTGCCGGACTTCGTGCAGAACGCCGCGGTGGTGGCGCTGGACGCCGACCTGCCGGAACTGGAACAGATGCGTGAGGAATATCGCCAGCGCCGCGACCTGGTGTGTGCGCAACTGAGCCAATGCCCGGGGTTGAAGCCGGTCAAGCCCGATGGCGGCATGTTCGTCATGGTCGATGTGCGGGAAACCGGCCTGGGCGCCCAGCAATTCGCCGAGCTGCTGCTGGAAGGGCACGGCGTCTCGGTGCTCGCCGGCGAGGCCTTCGGCCCCAGCGCGGCGGGGCATATCCGTATCGGCCTGGTGGTGGATCAACAGCGTCTGGCGGACGCCTGCCAGCGGATCGTGCGTTGCACCCAGGACCTGCTCGAAGGCCGAACCTCAAAACGCCGCTGAGCCTGTAGCCGCTGCCGCAGGCTGCGAGCGACCGGAACGGTCGTGGCGATCGTCGAAACGCCGCTGCCCCTGTAGCCGCTGCCGTAGGCTGCGATCGACCGGAACGGTCGTGGCGATCTTCAGGACGCCGAGGTCCTGCGGACCTATCGCAGCCTGCGGCAGCGGCTACAGGGTGGATCGGACGGTCGGGCAGCTACAGCGTCACACCGCAGCCTTGCGGCGCTCCCAGGCCTGGGGGTTGACCAGGTTGGCCGGACGCTGACCGGCCAGGGCCGCCAGCAGGTTGTCGACCGCGCAGCGGGCCATGGCCTCGCGGGTCTCGAAGGTCGCCGAGCCGATGTGCGGGGTGGCCACCACATTGTTCAACTGCAACAGCGGCGAGTCGTGGCCCAGGGGTTCGCGCTCGAACACATCCAGCCCGGCCGCGCGAATCCGCCGTTGCTGCAAGGCTTCGATCAGCGCCTGTTCGTCCACCACCTTGCCCCGGGAAATATTGATGAAGATGCTTTCCGGACGCATCAGGGCGAACTCTTCGCGGCCGATCAGGCCCAGGGTCTGGTCCGTCAGCGGCAGGGTCAGGCAGATGAAGTCGGCCTGTTGCAGCAGTTCCGGCAGGCTGCAGTAGCGGGCGCCGAAACGCTGTTCCACCGCCGGTTTCGGGCTGTTGCTGTGGTAGATCACCGGCATGCCGAAGCCGAAATGACCGCGCTGGGCCAGGGCTTCGCCGATCCGCCCCATGCCGATGATGCCCAGGGTCTTGCCGTGCACGTCGCTGCCGAAATGCAGCGGGCCGATATTGCGGTTCCACTGGCCGGCGCGCACCAGGTTGGCCAGCTCCACCACGCGCCGGGCGCTGGCCAGGATCAGGGCGAAACCGGTGTCGGCGGTGGTTTCGGTGAGCACATCCGGGGTGTTGCTGAGCAGGATGTCGCGGCGGGTCAGGTAGTCGATGTCGTAGTTGTCGACGCCCACCGACACGCTGGCCACCGCTTCCAGGCGTGGCGCCAGGTCCAGCAGTTCGGCGTCCAGGCGCAGGCTGGCGCCGAGCAGGCCCTGGGCAGCGGGCAGGGCGCTGCGCAGTTTGGCCAGGCCCTGGGCGCCGAGGTCCTCGATCAGGGTCACCTGGGCCTGCTCGTGCAGGCGGGCCATCAGCGGCGGCGAGAGTTTCTTGTACAGCACGACCTGTTTTTTCATGGGGTTCACCTTGTTCGATTCAGGAATGCGCCAGGCGGCGACGTACCGGCAGCGCGCTGCGCTGGCGGTCGCTGGCGCCCGGGTTGAGAAAGAGGGTCAGCAGCACCGATAGCAGCAGCGCGCCGCTCATCAGCAGGTAGGAGGCGCCGGGCGAGCCGGTGGCGCTGTTCAGGTAGCCCACCAGGTAGGAGCCGCCGAACGAGCCCAGGGCGCCCATGCTGTTGATCAGCGCCATGGCGCCGCCGGCGACGTTGGCCGGGAGGATCTCCGGGACGATGGCGAAGAACGGCCCGTAAGGCGCGTACATGCAGGCGCCGGCGATCACCAGCAGGCTGTAGGACCACCAGAAGTGCTCGGCGCCCAGCAGGTAGGAGCCGTAGAAGGCGAAGGAGGCGATCAGCAGCGGCGGCCAGACGAAACGCTTGCGCTTCTGGATCCGGTCCGAGCCCCAGGACACCCCGAGCATGGCGATCACCGCGGCCAGGTAAGGCAGCGCCGACAGCCAGCCGGCCTCGACCATGTCCATCTGCGCGCCGTGCTTGAGGATCGACGGCAGCCACAGCACGAAGCCGTAGACGCCGATGCTCCAGCAGAAGAACTGCAGGGCGAGGATGATCACCTTGGGCGAGCGGAAGGCTTCGGCGTAGTTCTTCACCGCCCTGATGCCCACCTGTTCGGCGGCCAGGGCGCTTTCCAGGTCGTGTTTTTCCTGGTCGCTGAGCCACTTCGCCGCGCTTGGGCGGTCATCGGCCAGGCGCCACCAGATAAAGGCCCAGAGCACCGCCGGCAGGCCTTCGATGATGAACATCCAGCGCCAGCTGAAATGCTCCACCAGGTACCCCGAGACCACCGACATCCAGAGCATGGTCACCGGGTTGCCGAGGATCAGGAAGGTGTTGGCCCGCGAGCGTTCGGCCCGGGTGAACCAATGGCACAGGTAGACCAGCATCGCCGGCATCACCGCGGCTTCGACCACCCCGAGCATGAAGCGGATGGCGATCAGCCAATAGGCGTTGGACACCACGCCGGTGAGGGTGGCCAGGCCGCCCCAGAGGATCAGGCTGACGAAGATCAGCTTCTTGACGCTGTGTTTTTGCGCGTAGATCGCCCCCGGTACCTGGAAGAAAAAGTAACCGAGGAAGAACAAGGCGCCGAGCAGGGACGACAGGCCCGGGGTGATCATCAGGTCGGCGGCCATCCCGGAGGCGGCGGCGAACCCGTAGTTGGCGCGGTCCAGGTACGCCAGGCTGTAGGTGATGAACACGATGGGCATGATGTACCACCAGCGGCGGGTGGCGAGTTTCAGCGTTTGCATAAGGGTGCTCCTGAGCTTGTTGTTTTTGTCGCAACAGGTAACGCGTTGGTTCAATCAGGCGGTGTTGTTTTCACGGTTTTATCGCGAGCAAGCTCGCTCCTACAGAACTTGCGCAGCCCCTGTAGGAGCGAGCTTGCTCGCGATCGGTCGCGCAGCGACCGTCGGTAATTCATCGCGGCTCGGCAGGCCTTCCATGTCGCCGCGGCTCTGCACCGCGCGGCTGCCGATCCAGTTGGCGCGCTGCACGGCCTCGGCGACGCTGTGGTTTTCCAGCAGGGCGCTGATCAGGCCGACGGCGAAACCGTCGCCGGCACCCACGGTGTCGACCACCTGGGTCACCGGTACGGCCTCGACGAAACCTTCGTGCAGCTGGGTGCGGTAATAGGCGCCATGGGCACCGAGCTTGATCGCCACGACTTCGACGCCCTGGTCCAGGTAAAACGCCGCGATATCGGCCGGGTCTTCATAGCCGGTCAGCAGGCGGCCTTCGCTCAAGCCCGGCAGCACCCAATGGGCGAGCACGGCCAGGCGGTTGATTTCGTCGATCATCAGTTGTTCGCTGCCCCACAGGCCGGGCCGCAGGTTCGGGTCGAAGGACACGCTGCGGCCGGCCGCGCGCATCTTGCTCATCAGGCTGTGGGACAGGTCACGGGCCGAGGTCGAGAGCGCCGGGGGAATGCCGGTGGCGTGCAGGTGCCGGGCGCGCAGCAGCTGGGGGGCGATGTCGGCGACGCTCAGGTGGCTGGCCGCCGAACCGCGGCGGAAGTACTCCACCCGCGGATCGTCGCCGTGCTCCTCCAGGGACTTGAGCTGGAAACCGGTGGGGTGTTGCCGATCGGTGGCGACGTAGCGGCAGTCCACGCCTTCGGCCTGCAGGCTGTCGACGACAAAGCGCCCCAGGGAGTCGGCGCCGACCCGGCTCAGCCAGCCGACCTTGAAACCCAGGCGCGACAGGCCGATGGCCACGTTGCTGTCGGCGCCGGCGATGCGTTTGTGGAAGTGGCCGACCCGGGCCAGGTCGCCGCTCTGTTCGGCGACGAACATCGCCATGGTTTCACCGAACGACAGGATATCGAGCTCAGACATGGGCGTTCTCCAGGCGGGACTGGCCGAGGCGGGCGAGGGTGGCGACGTGTTCGCGGGTCAGCTGCACCAGGTCTTCGCCTTGCAGCGGGTATTCCACGGCCCGGGTCACACCTTGAGTCATGTGCCGCAGCAATTGTTCCCACAGGTGCAGGTCGGCCATGCCCGGCGGTATCGCCACCAGCTTGCCGTCGGCGCGCCGGGCCACGGCCTTGCAGTGCACGTAGCCGACATGCCGGCCGAGCAGGCGCGCGGCGACGGAGGCGGACTGGTCCTGCCACTGCCAGTTGCCGATGTCGAAGGTCATCTGCACCGGCAGGCGGTGGCGCTCGACCTCGGCGAAGAAGCGCTGGAAGGGTTCGATGCGCCCGCCGTGCAGGGTCTGGTCGTTTTCCACCAGCAGCTGCACCGGGGACTGCGCCAGCAGCAGGGCCAGCTGGGGCAGGTCGTTGTGCTCGGTGAAATACCCCAGGGACACCTTGAGGCTTTTCGCGCCGAAGGCTTCGGCCCGTTGCAGCGCCTGTTCCAGCAGCGGGTTGGCCCGGGAACGCCCGGCCACCCAGAGTTCCAGCGGCGAAGAAAACACGCTTTCCAGTTGCCGCTCGCGGGTGGCCCGGGCCAGCTGGGACGGGTCTTCGACGGTCAGCAGCTCTTCGCGCCATTCGATGCGCGATGCGCCGGCGGCGGCCAGCACCTCGATGAAACTGCCCTGGCCCTGCTCACGGACGCGGTCGGCGCCGTAGCTGGACAGGCTGATGGAGACAGGCGATTTATTCATGGTCATGGCCTCTGAAACCGGTTTCATTTCTGCTCAAAAAAAGCCCCCAAAAAGAAGCTCATTTCCCTATCTTCATGCCTGCGCCGTTCCCTGTAGCCGCTGCCGCAGGCTGCGATCGGCGGCGTAGCCGTGGTAACCCGGCCGAAGCGTTTTTCAGGCCGATCGCGGACGCAGGTTTTGCGGCAACTGCGTTGCCGATCGCAGCCTCGCAGGCTCGGCAGCGGCTACACCGGCACCACGACTCCCGAGTCGCCTCGTTGACGGGTGGAGCCACGGACGATCAGCTCGGCCGGGAAGTCCAGCACCCGCAGCGGCTCGACATCGCCGCGCAAACGCTTGAGCAGGCACTCGAAGGCGCTGGCGCCGATGCGTTCGGTGGGTTGGGCGAGGGCGGTGATGCCGCTGCCCACCAGCGGATACCAGTCGAGGTCGTCGAGGGCGATCAGGCCGATCTCGTCGAACAGTGGGCAGCCCAGCTCGCGCAAGGCCCGGGTCGCGGCCAGGGCGGCGACGCCGTTGGCGCAGAACAGCGCTTTCGGACCGGGGCCGGGGGCGGCGAGGAACTGTTGCAGCTGCTGGTTCAGCGCGGCGCCGGTTTCCACCGCCGCGCCTTGCAAGGCCGGGCGTTGCTCGATCTGCGCCTTGAAACTGTTGCTGCGCTCGATCCGCGAGCTGGTGCCGTCATGGGGTTCGCTGACCAGCAGCAGGTCGCGGTAGCCGCGCTCTTGCAGGTGTTCGATGGCGCTACGCACGGCTTGCGGGTTGTCCAGGCCAACCAGGTCGCTGTGCAGTTGCTCGACCTTGCGGTCCACCAGGACCATGGGCATTTCCCGATGCAGTTCGCGCAGTTCGTCCAGATGATGGCCCAGGGTGTTCACGATCAGGCCTTCGATGTTGTACGAGCGCAGGTTGGCCAGGTGCTGGCGCTCCTGCTCGTCGTCGCGGTCGGTGTTGCACACCACCAGGCTGTAGCCGTGCTGGCGGCAGGCGGTTTCCACGCCATGCATCACGGCAATCGAATAGGGGTTGCGGATATCGGCCACCAGCATGCCGATCAGGCGCGTGCGCCCGCGTTTCAGGCCACGGGCCATCTGGTTCGGGCGGTAGCCCAGCTCGGCTATTGCCTGTTCGATGCGCAGGGCGATGGTATCGGAGAGCAGGGCGCGGTCTTCGCCGATAAAGCGCGACACGCTGGCCTTGGAGACCCCGGCGCGTTCGGCGACATCGAGCATGGTGACGCGGCTGCGCTGGGCGGCGGAAAAACTGTTCACGGGCGGCGACCTGTCTTTGGCGTTCTTGTTATGGGGTGTATCCGCTCCAGGTGCGACGTTCTGCCGCATCGCTGAAACCGGTTTCAGGAAACAGCAAAGCGCTTTCGCCGTCAAGCGCGATCAGTGCCAGCGGCATGAAAAAAATGTCATGCAGTCGATCGCGGGCGGTCTTCTTCGGTAGAGGGAGGTGTCTGGCACCTGCGTTGCAGGTGATCGCGGGCAAGCCTCGCTCCTACGGGGGAAGTCATGCGCGTGACGGGCTCTTCGTAGGAGCGAGGCTTGCCCGCGAAAAGGGCCGCGCGGTTTCGCTGAAGAAAGACTATCCGAGGCAGCCCCGCAGGTAGTCGAGCAAGGCGCCATACAGCGCATCCACCTCCGGCGCCAGGCCCCGGGCGCGCAGGCAGCCGTGCACCAGGCCGAGGCCCGGGTACAACTGGCTGTGGCCGCCGGCGGCCAGCAGCCGCTGGTGATACAGCTCGCCGTCGTCGCGCAGCGGGTCGAACTGCGCCAGGGCGATAAAGGCGGCGGGCAGGCCGCGCAAGTCCGTGGCCAGCAAGGGCCGGGCATAAGGCGAATGCCGTTCCGGGCCGGGCAGGTACAGGGCCTGGTAGGCGTCCAGGTCGTTGCTGCCGAGCAGCGGCGCGTCGGCGCACTGGCTGCGCGAGGGCAGGTCGGCGGCGCCACCGAGGCCGGGGTACAGCAGCACCTGGGCGGCGGGCAGCTGTTCGCCGGCATCGCGCAGGGCCAGGCACAAGGCCGCGGCGAGGTTGCCGCCGGCGCTGTCGCCGATCACCAACTGCCGCCGGGCATCCAGGGCAAAGGGGCTGGCGCCGGCCTGCAAGGCGCGCCAGGCTGCCAGGCAATCGTCGAAGGCGGCGGGGAACGGATGCTCGGGCGCCAGGCGGTAATCCACGGCAATCACCAGCACCTGCAACTGCGCCGCCAGGTAGGCGGTGATGAAGTCGTGGGAATCCAGGTCGCCGACCACCCAGCCGCCACCGTGCAGGTACAACAGGCAAGGCCAGCCGTCCGCGGGCATCGGGCGGGCGGGGCAATAGGCGCGCGCCGGCACCCCGGCCAGTTGCAATTCGCTGACCCGCAGGCCCTCGGGACGGGGCGGGGTGAAGGCGCGGCACATGCGGCTGTAGCTGTCGCGCAGGCCCTTGAAGCTGTTATCGGGGCTGGTGAAGCTCAGGGTGCGCTCGACGAAGGCGGCGAGTTGGGGGGAGAGCGGGTAGTGGCGCATGGCTGGAGGTGTCCGTTGTCTGGAAGAGGGCCATCGCGAGCTGGCTCGCGATGAGACCGGCAGGACGCCACTATTTCAGGCTGGCCTGCACCGCCGCCACGCCGTCCTTGCCCTCGAAGCTGCTGACCCCGGCCAGCCAGCGTTGCAGGTCTTCGGGGTGCTCGCGCAGCCATTGCCGCGCCACGTCCTGGGGCGTCTTGCGTTCCATGATCGGCACCATCAGCTGGCTTTCCTGGGCTGCGGTAAAGGTCAGGTTCTGCAGCAGGCGCTGGACGTTGGGGCAGCGCTCGGCGTAGTCCGGCGCGGTGACGGTGGACACGCTGGCCGCGCCTTCGTTGGGGCCGTAGACGTCTTCGCTGCCGGTCAGGTAGGCGATGCGCATATTGATGTTCATCGGGTGCGGGGTCCAGCCGACGAAGACCACGAACTCCTTGCGGTTGATCGCCCGTTGCACCGCCGCAAGCATGCCGGCCTCGCCGGACTCCACCAGCTTGAAGCCCTTGAGGCCGAAGCGGTCGCTGTCGATCATCGTCTTGATGGTGGTGTTGGCGCCGCTGCCGGGCTCGATGCCATAAATCTTGCCGCCCAGTGGCTCCTTGAAGCGGGCGATGTCGGCGAAGGTCTTCAGGCCCGCGGCGGCGACATAGTCCGGCACGGCGAGGGTGGCCTGGGCGTCGGCCAGGCTCGGCTGGTCCAGGACCTTGACCTGCCCGGCCTCGAGGAACGGCGCGATGTTCTTGTCCATCGCCGGTTGCCAGTAGCCGAGGAAGATATCCAGGCGCTTGTCGCGGATGCCGGCGAAGATAATCTGCTGCACGGCGCTGGTCTGTTTGCTGTCGTAACCCAGGCCGGTCAGCAGCACGTCGGCCATGCCGCTGGTGGCGATGACGTCGGTCCAGTTGACCACGCCCATGCGCACGGTCTTGCAGGAGGCGGGCTCGCTGGCCCAGGCATTGGCGCTGAGGAGCAGGGCGCCACAGAGCAGCGGGAGACAAGGCTTGAACAGGGTTTTCATCGGAGGGTCTCGTTCGGCAGGTCGTTATTGTCGGGGGCGGCGTCTTGTTGCGCCGTGCCCACCACTTTAGGTAACCCTGATCGTTATGAAAGCGCCCTGAGGCGACTGGCTTTTGCACTGGGGCGACGGCGGTCAGCCTCTTCAGGCCCACAGGCTCGCCCAGGCCGAGACCAGCAGCAACAGTGCCATGCCCTGGTTGAAACGCTGCAAGGCCAGCGGCGAACGCAGCAGCCGGGCGGAGCCGGCACCAAGCAGCGCCCAGGCGCCGAGGCAGGGCAGGGACACCAGGAAAAACACCAGCGACAGGTACAACACCTGGTCCTGGCGTTCGCTGCCGTTGCCGGCGAACACACTGATCACGGCCAGGGCCATCATCCAGGTTTTCGGGTTGACCAGTTGCAGGCTAGCGCCGCCGAGCAGGCCCAGGCGCCGGTGGTGGGTGTCCGCTTGTGGGTCGAGGGACGCGGCCGGGGCACGGAAGATCTGCCAGGCCAGGTAGCTCAACCAGATCACCCCGGCCCAGCGCATGGCGCTCGGCAGGCCGGGCACTTCCATCAGCGTGCGGCCGAGGCCGCTGCCCACCAGCATGACGATGCCGGCGGCGGCCACGCAGGCGCCGACAACGATCGGCAGCGCGGCCTTGAACCCGTAGCGGGCGCTGTTGCTCAGCACCAGGATATTGGTCGGCCCCGGGGTGATCGAGGCCACGAAGGCGAACAGCAGGAAGGGCAGCAGGCTGGGCAGGGAAGGTAAGAAGGAGAACATCGTGGGCAGGCTCCAGTGAAGATCGAGGGAGGCGATCTTCGCCGGTGCGGGTTCAGGTGTCTGGAAGGTTTGAGCAGCGCTTGCGGTAGGCCGCCGGGGTCAGGCCATAGGCGCGGACGAACCAGCGGCCCATATGGCTCTGGTCGGCGAACCCCAGGGCCATGGCCACCTCGGCCGGCTGTTCGCCACGGGCCAGCAGGCGTCGGGCCTTGGCCAGGCGCAACTGCACCAGGTAGGCGTGGGGTGGCAGGCCATAGGCGGCCTTGAAGGCGCGGGTCAGGCGGAAGCGATCGACGCCGCAGACCGCGCCCAGCTCGTCCAGGCTGATGTCCTGCTGGGCGTGGGCATGCAGGTAGTCGCGGGCCTGGTGCGCCACCAGGGGCAGGCGCGGGTCTGCGTGGTAGCGCTTGCGCCAGTGCAGGTGGCCGGTGAGCTGGTCGAGCAACTGGTCCATGGCGCTCTGGCGGACGATGCGCAGCTCGCCGTGGTGCAGGCTGTGGAAGGCATTGCTGGTGGCCAGGGCCAGGCGCTGGTCGCTGGCCAGGGTGGTGGCGAAACTCAGCTGGCTGTCAGCCGGCGCCTCTTCGAACAGCGCGCTCAGCTCACGCTCCAGCCAGTTCGGGTCGAGGTACAGCATGCGGTAGGTGAAGCCGCTTTCGGTGGGGGCATCGCCGTCGTGGATTTCCCCGGGCTCGAGCAGGAACACCTTGCCCGGGGTGCTGTGAAAACGCTCGCGCCGGCAGTGGAATTGCTGCACGCCTTCTTCGGTCACGCCCACCAGGTAGCTGTCATGCCAGTGCGGATCGTAGGCATGGCCGGTGAAATGGGCGCGCAGGGTTTCGATGCCGGTGTCGGCGTCCTGGGCCAGATCGATCCAGTTGTGCGCGTTCATGGCGTGTCCGTGGCAAGGGCGAGCGTGACAGTTAGCGCCCGCCGGCCAGGGCGGGTCTAGAAGATTTGTGCGACTTCAACCGAACAGCCCGGCGGCGATGTTGATGGAAAACCCGAGGATCGCGGTGTTGAACAGAAAGCCGATCAGCGACTGGGCCAGGACGATCTTGCGCAGCTCGCGGGTGGCGACGCCGACGTCGGAAGTCTGCACCGCCACGCCGATGGTGAAGGAGAAGTACAGGAAGTCCCAGTAATTGGGGGTGGTCAGGCCTTCGGGAAAGCGCAGGGCTGGGTCCTTGCCGTTCCAGGTGTAGTAGAGGCGGGCGTAGTGCACGCTGAAGATCACCCCGATCAGCAGCCAGGAACCGATCACCGTGAGGCCGGTAAAGGCGTAGTGCAGCAGGCGCCGGCCGGTTTCCAGGTCCTTGCTGCCGGACAGCGAGAGGGTGATGGCGGCGAGGCTGGCGATGGCCGCGATGCAGACCATGAGCAGCACCAGCCCGGCGTTTTCGTCCTCGACCTCGGCAATGCGTTTCACATCGTCGGCCTTGGAGCGCGCGGTGAGCCAGCACATCAGCGCCAGGTAGCTCCAGACCCCGGCGTTCCAGCCGATGAGAATCTTGCTGATCAGGGTGTCGGCCGGCACCAGGACGCCCGCGGCCAGGCCGATAAGGGCGCCGATGGTCAGGCGAGGGTGGGTACGTACAAGAAGGGACATGGCGGCTCGCAGTGGCGGATTTGCCGCAAACCTTAGCATGCCGTCGCCGCAGGGGCGGGGCCCTGAACTGGTCAAGTAATCCTGGACACCATTTAAGGTTTACGCAGCCAGTCTTTCTGCTGCGACGGGTGATCGATATTCGTTGTAACTGTGAGGCCGAGTGGTGTTGTAGCGTGTGATGTAGCGCTGCACGTCCATTCGGGCCTCATGTTCCGAGCCGTAGCCGCCCTTAGGCACCCACTCCGACTTCAGGCTTCCAAAAAAACGCTCCATCGGGGCGTTGTCCCAACATTCGCCTTTACGGCTCATGCTCTGGCGATAGCCTTGTTCATTCAATTCATGCCTGAATTTGTGACTGGTGTACTGGCAGCCCTGGTCAGAGTGAAACAGCACGCCCTTTGGGTGTCCTCTCAGTTCAGTCGCCATCCGCAGTGCCTCACAGGTCAGCGTCGCATCAGAAATCGACGAGAACGACCAGCCCACGATACGGCGGGCAAACAGATCCAAAACAGCCGCCAAATACAACCAGCGCTTGCCAGCCTTGATGTAAGTAACGTCCCCACACCACACCTCGTTGGGTGCCTTCACATCAAACTGACGCTTGAGTTCATGCGGTGCCGTCAAAGCCTCCACACCCGATGACCGGTATTTGTGACGCCTGCGCTGCCGGCAGGTTATCCCGGCCTCTCGCATCAGGCTTTGAGCCTTGAATCGACCTATCTGGTGCCCAGCGGCCTGCAGCATTTTGGCCAGGGTACGAGAGCCTGCTGAGGCCCTCGACGCCTTGTGATGCTTGACCAGCTCCGCCTTGAGCCTTTCTCGCTCAGGGCATTGCTGGCCTTGGCGCTGACGCCAGCTGTAGAAGCTGCTGCGGCTGATCTCAAGCACACGACAGCACTCATTTACGCCGTACTGCTCGCCCAACTCATCGATCAGCGCGAGTGATCTTTGGCGTCCAAAAGCAGGAGAGCACTGGCCTTTTTTAGGATTTCGATATCCCGGTCTTTCTGCTTGAGCAGGGCCTGGAGCCGCTGAATTTCCCGCTGATCAGCAGTGATGGCTTTGGCCCCTATCGGAGTTAAACCTTCTCTTTCCTTGCGCAGTTGATCGACCCAGCGCCGCAAGGCCGTAGGACCAATATTTATGCTGGCGCAGACCTCGGGAACCGACTGTCCTTCGTCCAGCACCATGCTGGCTGCTTTGAGCTTGAACTCATTTGAATAAGAGTTGCGCATGTCCAAACACCTCAGATTTGGGCGCCATCATAGCGCCCGATTGAGGTGTCCAGAATTATTAGGCCAGTTCACCCCTGCGGTTACATGGCTCTTGTGTAGGAGCGAAGCTTGCTCGCGATGAGTCCTCAACGGTCACTCGATAAGCCTTCAACGATGACTTGACGAGTCTTCAACGATCACGCGGTACGCTGAAGACCCGTCGCCGCATGACTATTCGGCCGCTCCTGGCGTCGCGACGCTCACCGCTTTTTTGCCGTTGCGCCGGACCAGCCTCATCACCACCACGAAGAATACCGGCACGAACACCACCGCCAGGGTCGCGGTGATCATGCCGCCGATCACCCCGGTGCCGATGGCCTGCTGGCTGGCCGAACTGGCGCCGCTGGCGATGGCCAGGGGCACCACGCCGAGGATGAACGCCAGCGAGGTCATGACGATCGGCCGCAGGCGCAGGCGCGCGGCCTGCACCGTGGCGTCCACCAGGTCGTGGCCTTCGTCGTACAGGCTCTTGGCGAACTCGATGATCAGGATCGCGTTTTTCGCCGACAGGCCGATGATGGTGATCAGCCCGACCTTGAAGAACACGTCGTTGGGCATGCCGCGCAGGGTCACTGCCAGCACCGCGCCGAGCACACCCAGGGGCACTACCAGCAGCACCGAGGTCGGAATCGACCAGCTCTCGTACAGCGCCGCCAGGCACAGGAACACGATCAGCAGCGACAGCCCGAGCAACAGCGGCGCCTGGCTGCCGGACAGGCGTTCCTGCAACGACAGGCCGGTCCATTCCTGGCCCAGGCCGGTGGGCAGCTGGCTGACCAGGCGCTCGATTTCCGCCATGGCCTCGCCGGTGCTGTGGCCCGCGCTCGGCTCGCCGGAAATGCTGATGGCCGGGTAGCCGTTGTAGCGGGTCAACTGGGTCGGGCCCTGGGTCCAGCGCGCCTGGGCAAAGGCCGACAGCGGCACCATCTTGCCGAGGTTGTTGCGCACGTTGATCTTCAGCAGGTCTTCCACCTGGCTGCGTCGATCGCCCTCGGCCTGGACCACCACCCGCTGCATCCGCCCCTGGTTGGGGAAGTCGTTGATGTAGCTGGAACCGACCGCGGTGGACAGCACATTGCCGATGTCGGCAAAGGACACGCCCAGGGCGTTGGCCTGCTTGCGGTCGACTTCCAGGTGCACCTGCGGCGCCTCGGCCAGGGCGCTTTCGCGCACGTTGACGAGGATCGGGCTCTTTTCCGCGGCGGCCAGCAAGTCGGTGCGGGCCTGCATCAGCGCGGCATGGCCGAGGCCGCCGCGGTCCTGCAGGCGGAACTCGAAGCCGCTGGAGGTGCCCAGGCCGTCCACCGGCGGTGGCAACACGGCGTAGGACACCGCGTCCTTGATTTCACTGAAGGCGGCGTTGGCCCGGTCGGCGATGGATTGCGCCGAGTCGTCGCTGCCGCGCTGCGACCAGTCCTTGAGGGTGGTGAAGGTCAGCGCGGCGTTCTGTCCGCTGCCGGAGAAGCTGAAGCCGAGAATCACCGTGCTGTCGCCGACTCCCGGCTCGCTGGCGTTGTGCGCCTCGATCTGTTCCACCACCTGGATCGTGCGGTTCTTGCTCGCGCCCGGTGGCAGCTGGATGTCGGTGATGGTGTAGCCCTGGTCTTCCACCGGCAGGAACGAAGAGGGCAGGCGGCTGAACAGCAGCCCCAGGCCCACCAGCAGCACGCCGTACACCAGCAGGTAGCGGCCGCAGCGTTTCAGCGCGTAGGCGACCCAGCGCTGGTAGCCGTCGCTGAGGTTTTCGAAGCGTCGGTTGAACCAGCCGAAGAAGCCGCCTTTTTCATGGTGCTCGCCCTTGGCGATCGGCTTGAGCAGGGTGGCGCACAGGGCCGGGGTCAGGGTCAGGGCGAGGAAGGCCGAGAACAGGATCGAGGTGGCCATCGACAGCGAGAACTGCTGGTAGATGACGCCCACCGAACCCGGCATGAAGGCCATCGGCAGAAACACTGCCACCAGTACCAGGGTGATGCCGACGATGGCGCCGGTGATCTGTTGCATCGCCTTGCGCGTCGCCTCCCTGGGCGACAGGCCCTCGCTGGCCATGATCCGTTCGACGTTCTCCACCACCACAATGGCGTCGTCCACCAGGATGCCGATGGCCAGGACCATGCCGAACATGGTCAGCACGTTGATCGAGAAACCCAGCGCCAGCATGGTGGCGAAGGTGCCCATCAGTGCCACGGGCACCACCAGGGTCGGGATCAGCGTATAGCGGATGTTCTGCAGGAACAGGAGCATCACCGCGAACACCAGCAACATGGCTTCGCCCAGGGTGTAGACCACCTTGGTGATCGAGACCTTGACGAAGGGCGAGGTGTCGTAGGGGATCTTGTATTCCACGCCGGCCGGGAAGTAGCGCGACAGCTCGTCCATCTTCGCCCGGATCAGGGTCGCGGTGCTCAGGGCGTTGGCCCCCGGCGACAGCTGCACGCCGACGGCAGTGGAAGGCTTGCCGTTGAGGCGCGTGGAGAACTGGTATTCCTGGCTGCCGACTTCCACCCGGGCGACGTCGCCGATGCGCACGGTGGAGCCGTCCGGATTGGCCCGCAGGACAATGTCGGCGAACTCTTGCGGCGTCGACAGCTGCCCCTTGACCAATACCGTGGCGGTGATTTCCTGGTTCGAGTGGCTCGGCAGGTCGCCGATGCTGCCGGCCGAGACCTGGGCGTTCTGCGCGACGATCGCCGCATTGACGTCGGCCGGGGTCAGGTTGAAGCCGATCAGCTTCTGCGGGTCGATCCATACCCGCATGGCGCGCTCGGCGCCGTACAGCTGGGCCTTGCCGACCCCGTCCAGGCGGCGGATCTCGTTCATCACGTTGCGTGCCAGGTAATCGCTGAGCGCGGTGTCGTCGAGCTTGCCGTCGCTGGAGGTGAGGGTGATCAGCAGCAGGAAACCGGCCGAGACCTTTTCCACCTGCAGGCCCTGTTGGGTCACCGCTTGCGGCAGGCGCGGCTCGACCACCTTGAGGCGGTTCTGCACGTCGACCTGGGCCATTTCCGGGTTGGTGCCCGGCTGGAAGGTGGCGGTGATGGTGGCGCTGCCCAGGCTGCTCTGGGACGAGAAGTACAGCAGGTGGTCGGCGCCGTTGAGCTCTTCCTCGATCAGGCTGACCACGCTTTCGTCCACGGTCTGCGCCGAGGCGCCCGGGTACACGGCGTAGATCTCGATGCTCGGCGGGGCGACGTTGGGGTACTGCGCCACCGGCAACTGCGGGATGGAAAGGGCGCCGGCCAGCAGGATAAACAGGGCGACCACCCAGGCGAACACCGGACGGTCGATAAAGAATTGCGGCATGAGGGTTCCTACCTACTGTCCAGTGGTCTGGGCAAGGGGAAGAGGGCTGTCGTCGATCTGCACCTTTTCGCCCGGACGGGCGTGCTGCAGGCCCTCGACGACGATACGGTCGCCGGCCTTGAGGCCGTCGCTGACGATCCAGCGGTCCTGTTGCACGGCGCCCAGTTGCACCGGACGCTGCACCACCCGCTGCTCGGCATCCACCAGCAGCACCTGGGCGATGCCGGCGCTGTCGCGCTGGATGGCCCGCTGCGGCACGCTGATGCCCTGGCGGTTCACCGCCTGCTCCAGGCGTACACGAATGAAGCTGCCGGGCAGCAGGTCGAGGTCCGGGTTGGGGAACTCGCTGCGCAGGATGATCTGGCCGGTGCTCGGGTCGACGCTGAGGTCGGCGAACAGCAGCTTGCCCGGCAGCGGGTAGAGGCTGCCGTCGTCCTGGATCAGCGTGGCCTTGGCCTGGTCCTGGCCGACCTGCTGCAACTGGCCGGCGCGGAAGGCCCGGCGCAGGTCGTTGAGCTCGCGGGTCGACTGGGTGAGGTCGGCGTGGATCGGGTCCAGTTGCTGGATCAGCGCCAGCGGCGTGGTTTCGTTCTGGCCCACCAGTGCGCCTTCGGTGACCAGGGCGCGGCCGACGCGCCCGGAAATCGGCGCGGTGACGGTGGCATAGCCCAGGTTCAGCCGGGCGCGCTGCACGGCGGCCTGGTTGGCGGCTACGTCGGCGGCGGTCTGGCGCGCATTGGCCCGGGCGTTGTCGTATTCCTGGGCGCTGATGGCCTGGTCTGCGATCAACTGGGCGTAGCGCTGCTCCTGCAAGCGGGCCTGGAAGGCGTTGGCCTCGGCCTTGCGCAGGCTGGCCAGGGCGCTGTCGAGGTCGGCCTTGAACGGCGCCGGATCGATGCGAAACAGCACGTCGCCCTGCTTGACGTCGGTGCCTTCGCGGAAGGTCCGTTGCAGCACCACCCCGGCCACCCGTGCGCGCACCTCGGCAATACGCGGCGCGGCGATGCGCCCGCTCAGTTCGCTGCTGATCGACAGCGGGCGAGTCTCGACGGTTTCGATCCGGACCTTGGCCAACGGCGCCTGTTCTTCGGCGGTGGAGGCCTGGTCGCAAGCGCTCAGCGCGGCTGCCAGCAACAACAGGCAGAACGGCGCAAACAGGTTTTTCGACATGCTGATACCCCAATGATGACTGCGGCATGCTAAGGGCATGCCGCCAGGACCGCTGTGAAGCTGTGTAGGTGCTGTGTGAAAAAGTGTGAAACGAATGCTCGGGCGGGCGCGAGGTTGTATATCCTTTGTGCCTCGCTGATCGGGCGACGGCTTCCCAGGGAACACTCTAAGGAACGTTGTCGCTGTGTTTTTCTTCACTCAAAGACTTCAATCCCCATGCCCAACATCCTTCTGGTCGAAGACGACCCCGCGCTCTCCGAACTGATCGCCAGTTACCTGGAGCGCAACGGCTATCAGGTCAATGTCATCAGCCGCGGCGACCAGGTGCGCGAACGGGCGCGGGTCAACCCGCCGGATCTGGTGATTCTCGACCTGATGCTGCCCGGCCTGGACGGCCTGCAGGTCTGCCGCCTGCTGCGGGCCGATTCGGCGTCGCTGCCGATCCTGATGCTGACCGCCCGTGATGATAGCCATGATCAGGTGCTGGGTCTGGAAATGGGCGCCGACGATTATGTGACAAAGCCTTGCGAGCCGCGGGTGCTGCTGGCGCGAGTGCGCACCCTGTTGCGCCGCAGCAGCCTCGGCGAGCCGCAGACTGCCAGCGACCGGATCCTCATGGGCAACCTGTGCATCGACCTGTCGGAGCGCACCGTGAGCTGGCGCGACCAGCTGGTGGAGCTGTCCAGCGGCGAATACAACCTGCTGGTGGTGCTGGCCCGGCATGCCGGCGAGGTGCTGAGCCGCGACCAGATCCTGCAACGCCTGCGGGGCATCGAGTTCAACGGCACCGATCGCTCGGTGGACGTGGCAATTTCCAAGCTGCGGCGCAAGTTCGACGACCATGCCGGCGAGGCGCGCAAGATCAAGACCGTGTGGGGCAAGGGTTACCTGTTCAGCCGTTCCGAATGGGAATGCTGAGTCGATGCTGAGAATCCTGATTCGCCTGTACCTGGTGACCATCGTCTCGTTCAGCGCGGCGATCTACCTGGTGCCGGAGCTGGTGGTGAAGGTCTTCCACGAGCGTTTCGTCACTTACAACCTGGATTATTCCCGGGGTCTGCAGACCCTGATCGTCAAGCAGTTTCGCGGCGTGCCCTCAGAGCAGTGGCCGGCCCTGGCCGCGGAAATGGACCAGGAATTCCAGCCGCTGCACATCGTCCTGACCCGCAACGACGATGCCGATTTCACCCTGTACGAGCGCGAACGCCTGCAACGCGGCGAGAACGTGGTGCGGGTCGGCGACTGGGGCTGGCGCACCCTCGCGGTGGCGCCGCTGGACGAGCAGATGGCAGTGCAGATGGTGGTGCCGCCGGACCCGATCGACGTCAGCCTGCTGTACTGGAGCATCAACGTGCTGATCGGCGCGACCATGCTCGCCTGCCTGTTGCTCTGGCTGCGGCCGCACTGGCGCGACCTGGAGCGTCTGAAACACGCCGCCGAGCGTTTCGGCAAGGGTCATTTGAGTGAGCGCACGCAGATCCCCTCGAGCTCCAATATCGGCAGCCTGGCCAATGTCTTCGACACCATGGCCGGCGACATCGAGAACCTGCTGAACCAGCAACGCGACCTGCTCAACGCGGTGTCCCACGAGCTGCGCACGCCCTTGACCCGGCTCGACTTCGGCCTGGCGCTGGCGCTCTCCGACGACCTGCCGGCCACCAGCCGCGAGCGCCTGCAAGGGCTGGTGGCGCATATTCGCGAGCTGGACGAACTGGTGCTCGAGCTGCTGTCCTACAGCCGTCTGCAGATCCCGGCGCAGTTGCCGGAGCAGGTCGAGGTGTCGCTGGACGAGTTCATCGACAGCATCCTCGGCAGCGTCGACGACGAACTGGAATCCCCGGACATCGTCATCGATGTGCTGCTGCACGGCAGCCTGGAGCGCTTCAGCCTCGACCCGCGGCTGACCGCCCGGGCGATCCAGAACCTGCTGCGCAACGCCACGCGCTATTGCGAAAAGCGTATCCAGGTGGGGGTGCACGTCAGCGAGCGCGGCTGTGAAATCTGGGTCGACGACGATGGCATCGGCATTCCCGACGACGAGCGCGAGCGGGTGTTCGAACCCTTTTACCGCCTGGACCGCAGCCGCGATCGCGCCACCGGCGGCTTCGGCCTCGGCCTGGCCATCAGCCGCCGGGCCCTGGAAGCCCAGGGCGGAACCCTGACCGTCGAAGCTTCACCGCTGGGCGGCGCGCGTTTCCGCCTGTGGCTGCCGATGCCGGCCTGAGCCTTGCCGGGCACACCCGGCGACGGGGAATGCCCGGTAAACCGGCGTTTAGGGAAGGTGTTGCATCAGCACAATGCGGTCGGCTGCAGCTCGCTGGCCTTGATCAGGTTTACCCCCGCCGCGCGCATCTGCCGGGTGGCCTTGTCCAGCGAGCCGTCCAGGTCGATGGCCCGGCAGGCATCGACGATCACGAAGGTATTGAACCCCGCCGCCCGCGCATCCAGCGCCGACCAGGCCACGCAGTAGTCCAGGGCCAGCCCCACCAGATACACCGTGTCGATGCCGCGCTGGCTCAGGTAGCCGGCCAGGCCGGTCGTGGTGCTGCGGTCCGCCTCGACGAAGGCCGAGTAACTGTCGATATCCGGATTGCAGCCCTTGCGCAGGATCAACTGGGCGTGGGGCAGGTTGAGCTTGGGGTGCAGTTCGGCGCCACGGCTGGCCTGCACGCAATGGTCCGGCCACAGCATCTGCGGACCATAGGGCAATTGGATGATGTCGTTGGGCGCGTGGCCGTCGTGACTGGAGGCGAACGAAATATGCCCGGCCGGGTGCCAGTCCTGGGCGATCACAACCTGCTTGAAGTGGCTGCCCAGGCGATTGATCAAGGGTACGATCTGGTCGCCTCCGGGCACGGCCAGCGCGCCACCGGGGATGAAGTCGTTCTGTACGTCGATGACCAGCAGCGCCTTGCGTGAGCGACGGCTGCTGGCGGTTTTGGCAGTAGGCATGTGCAAGCTCCCTGGGTTGAGCAATGAGTCCATTCTCCCAGAGCATAGCGTGCCCGTTCCATGGCGCCGTTCCGCCGGTCAGGGCGTGGGAATCGACTGACCTTGGGTCTTGCCGCCAGCGGCGATGACCTCTTCGTAGCGGTCATGGGGGAGCAGGCCACTGGCCTGGTCGGTGCGGTCGGCGTCCGGTAGCCGGGTGGTGCGCTGGCTGATGCAGCGTTGGTTCTTGCTGTCCCAGACCTGGCCGTCCGGGCAGTTGACGGCGACCGCCAGCAAGGTCGTCAGCAGGCTGCCGGCGAGCAGCAGCGGGGCGCCGAAGGCGAGGGGAGGGAGGTTCATCGCGCGGTCTCCATGCGGATAGCGGTCCCCCCCCATTAAAGGTCCATCGCCCTGGCCGCGCTGCCTAAACTGACAGATTTTTCATGCCGTCAGTCGCCTGGGCGGGGCTATGCTGGGCAGCACTGGCCAATGATCTGGAGCCGACCGATGAAAGACCCGCAACCTGCGATCCATCATGCTGCCGCCGACGGCTACAAGGGCGCGGCCGACACCTACGTGCGTGGCCGCCCGGACTACCCGCCGGCGCTGGACCAGTGGCTGCGCACAAGCCTGGGCTTGCAGGCCGGCCAGGTGGCGGTCGATCTCGGCGCCGGCACCGGCAAGTTCACCGGGCGCCTGCTGGCCACCGGGGCGCGGGTGATTGCCGTGGAGCCGGTGGCGCAGATGCGCGCCAGGCTCGCCGCCAGCTATCCCCAGGCCGAAGCCCTGAGCGGCACCGCCACTGCTATTGCGCTGGCCGACGAATCGGTGGACGCCGTGGTCTGCGCCCAGGCCTTTCACTGGTTCGCCAGCCATGAGGCGTTGAGCGAAATCGCCCGGGTGCTCAAGCCGGGCGGCCGCCTGGGCCTGGTGTGGAACCTGCGCGATGCGCGGGTGCCGTGGGTCCAGCGCCTCGATCGGATCGTCAACGCCCTGCAAGGCGATACGCCGCGCTATTACACCGGGGCCTGGCGCCAGGCCTTTCCCCATCCGAGTTTCACGCCCTTGCAGGAGCAGCACTTTCGCAACAGCCACAGCGGCGCGCCGCAGAACGTGATTTTCGATCGGGTGCGCTCCACCAGCTTTATTGCGGCCTTGCCGGATGCGCAGAGGGCGGAGGTCGACCGGCAGATCGCCGCCTTGATCGCCGAAGAACCGGAGCTGCGGGATAAATGCGTGGTCAGCGTGCCTTACGAAACCGCGGCGTTCTGGGCCCATAAAATCCCGTGATCCGCCAATCCTCCTGCCCGCAACCCATAGAGAATAGATAGGCCGTTGTGTGGCCAGTCCCGGTTTTGGCCGATGCGCTGCCTTACTGCGCGGCACAGGCCCTTGCTATAGTTCGGGCCTCATTTTTTTGCCCGGTAAGGAATGCTGCCATGTCCGAATATCAAGCCTTTCGCGTCGAACTTGCTGACAACATCGCCCATGTGCAGATCAACCGGCCGGAAAAGATCAACTCGATGAACGCCGCGTTCTGGAGCGAGATCATCGAGGTCTTCCGCTGGATTGACGACACCGACGCGGTCCGCGTGGTGGTGCTGAGCGGCGCCGGCAAGCACTTTTCTTCCGGCATCGACCTGATGATGCTGGCCGGCGTGGCCAACGAACTGGGCAAGGACGTCGGGCGCAACGCGCGCCTGCTGCGGCGCAAGATCCTGCAGCTGCAGGCATCGTTCAATGCCGTCGACAACTGCCGCAAGCCGGTGCTGGCGGCGATCCAGGGTTACTGCCTGGGCGGCGCCATCGACCTGATCGCCGCCTGCGACATGCGCTACGCCGCCGCGGACGCGCAATTCTCGATCAAGGAAATCGATATCGGCATGGCTGCCGATGTCGGCACGTTGCAACGTTTGCCGCGTATCATCGGTGACGGCATGCTGCGCGAACTGGCTTACACTGGGCGCACCTTCGGCGCCGAGGAGGCGCGCAGCATCGGCCTGGTCAATCGCACCTACGCCGACAGCGAAAGCCTGCTCGACGGCGTGATGGGCATTGCCCGGGAAATCGCCAGCAAGTCGCCGATCGCCGTCAGCGGTACCAAGGAAATGATCAGCTACATGCGCGACCATCGCATCGACGACGGCCTGGAATACATCGCTACCTGGAACGCCGCCATGCTGCAATCCACCGACCTGCGCGTGGCCATGGCCGCCCATATGAGCAAACAGAAACCTGAATTTCTGGACTGATTGAACATGACTTCACGCTGGACCACCGCAGTACTGGATATCGACCTTCCCGGCGGCTGGGCCGTGGCCCGCGGCCCGCAGGGCTTTCTGTTCGACGACAACGGCGCGCTGTTCCCCCGCGAATGGCTCAAGCGCCAGGACCTGCCGATCCTCGCCGAGCACGGCATCGGCCACCTGGATGGCGAGCCGGTCTACCTGCTGGAGCTCAAGAGCGTTTCCGAGGTGCCGGGCTGCAACTGGAAAGGCCTGCGGGCGTTCATGCTCGACGGCGATCACACCCTGTACAAGGTCCTGGGCTATGCCGCGCAGATCGGCACCTGGGCCCGCGAGCACCGCTTCTGCGGCAACTGCGGCCAGCCCATGACCCAGGTGATGCGCGAGCGGGCGATGTACTGCGAGCCCTGCGACCTGCGCAGCTACCCGCGGATTTCGCCGAGCATGATCGTGCTGATCACTCGCGGCGACGAGGTGTTGCTGGCGCGGTCGCCGCGTTTCGTCCCCGGGGTCTACAGCACCCTGGCCGGGTTCGCCGAACCGGGCGAATCGGCCGAGGACTGCCTGGTGCGCGAGGTGCGTGAAGAGGTGCAGATCGAGGTCAAGAATATCCAGTACATCGGCAGCCAGTGCTGGCCGTTCCCGCATTCGATGATGCTGGGTTTTCATGCCGAGTACGCCGGCGGCGAGATCGTGCCGCAGGAAGACGAGATCGAGGATGCACAGTGGTTCAACGTACATGCGTTGCCGCCGCTGCCGGCGTCACGCTCGATTGCCCGTTACCTGATCGATCTGTATGTGGCGCGGCGCCTGGGCTTGGCGGCGCCTGTATTGCCGGGTTGAGCCCCGGCTGGAAGCAAGCTGGAAGGAGCTGGAAACAAACAGCGCGGGCGAATCCACTGGGTTCGCCCGCTGTCGTTTCAGTGGGTCAAACGGCGCTGAACCAGTGCTGCCAGGCCAGGCGCACGGTCAGGCCCAGGACCACGGTGATGAACACCGGGCGAATGAATTTCGCGCCACCGCTGATGGCGGTGCGGGCGCCGAAGAAGGCGCCGACCATCAGCGACAGGCCCATGCTCAGGCCGATGGCCCAATCCACCTGGCCGGAGAAAATGAAGATCGACAGCGCCGCCGCGTTGCTGACGAAGTTCATGCTGCGCGCCACGCCGCTGGCCTTGACCAGATCGATGGGGTAGAGCAGCAGGCTGCTGACGGTCCAGAAGGCGCCAGTGCCGGGGCCGGCCACGCCGTCGTAGAAACCGAGGCTGAAGCCCTGGGTCGATTGCCACTTTTTCTTGATCGGCGCTTCGCTGTCCAGCGGCGCTTTTGGCGTGCCGCCGAACAGCAGGTACACGCCACAGGCGAAGACGATCACCGGCAGCATCTTGTTCAGCCATTCGGCCGGCAGGTAATGGGCCACCACCGCGCCGCTCAGCGCACCCACCAGGGTGCCGACGATCGCGTGGGTCCATTGTCGCGGGTGGAACAGCTTGCGCCGGTAGAAGGTGAAGCTGGCGGTGGCCGAGCCGAAGGTCGAACTCAGCTTGTTGGTGCCCAGCACCAGGTGCGGCGGCAGGCCGGCGGTGAGCAGCGCCGGGGTGGTGAGCAGGCCGCCGCCGCCGGCAATGGCATCGATAAAGCCGGCAATGAAGGCGACGAGAGCCAGAATGGCGAGGGTGGTCAAATCTACGCTGAGTTCGAAAGGCATGGGATCGACTTATTTCGGCGGGGCGCAGAAGAGCTGCGCGAAAGGTCGGTATCTTACCCATAACCTTTCACGACCGCGACCGTCCCAATTCTGTAGGAGCGGCCGGTCGACGCTCCTACGGGAGAGCCGGTGAGGCTGCTATTGGCGCTGCGGCCCGTTACCGATCTGCCACACGAACGGCGGTTCGCTGCCATTGATCAGCCAATCGCCGACGATGCGCGCCTTGTAGATCACCGGGTTGTGCGACGACAGGGTACGGGCGTTGCGCCAGTGACGATCGAGGGCCTTGCCCTGGCGGATATCCGAAGCGCCCAGGGCATTGAACAGTTCGCTGGTGGCGCGCTGGATCAGCTCGGTGACCACCACCTGGGCCGTGGCCGACTGGATTTCCGCCGCGACATTGGCTGCCCGCTCCGCCTCGTCGTTACCGGCAAAACGTGCCAGGTAGGCCTGCTGCGCCGGTTCCGCCGCGCGCACCGCGCTGGCCTCGGCGGCGTACACCAGGGCCGAGATTTCCCCGACCACCTGCTGCACCTGGGCGTCCTCGCTGACCCGGGGCGCGTTGCCGTGGCTGTAGATGCGCTTGCGGGTGCGCACCTCGTGAGCCACATCGCGCACCGCGGCGCGGCCGACGCCCGCCAGTGTCGCCAGCAGCACCAACTGGTAGAAGGCGGTCTGGTATTTGAAGCGGGTGGCGAAGTCGATAAGGTTTTCCGCCTCCACCTCGGCATCGACAAAGTGCGAGGTGCCGCTGCCCGTGGTGCGCTGGCCGAAGCCGTCCCAGTCGTCGCTCTGCACGATGCCCGGCTGGCGGGTGCGCACCGCGGCGATCACGTCGCCACCGGTGTCGCTGCGCCGGGCGTAGACATCGATCCAGTCGGAGAAAATGCTCCCGGTGCTGTAGAACTTCTCGCCGTTGAGCCGCCACTTGTCGCCGGCCGGCGAGACCTGGGTGATCACCTCGCCAATGGCCACGCTGCCGATCTCGGTCCAGGCGCAACCGACGATGTCGCCCTCGACGAAACGCTTGAACCACAGGTCCCGTGCCGGTCCCGGGGCAGCGTTGAGGCGGTCCTCGGCAAAGGCGAAATGCCCGCGCAAGGCTTGCGGCACGTTGGAGTCGGCCTCGGCCAGTTCGATCAGCAACTGGAACAACTGCGGCAGGGAGGCGCCGCCGCCACCGTATTCCACCGGCACCCGCACCGCGCCAAAACCGGCCTCCTTGAGCCACTGGATCGCCTCGTACGGCAGGCTGCGCGATTGCTCGCGCTCCACCGCGCCAGCGGCGATCCGCTTGAAGATCGGGCGGAAGCGCCCGGCCAGGGCTTCGTAGTCGACGCCTACGGACAATGGATTGATCACCTGGTGTTCGGTCATGGGCACAGCTCCTTGAGTCGGCAGTGAAAGCGTGGTTTGCGCGGACGGGATTGCACGGTCCGTGCCGGGAGGCGGGTGGCTGTAATCAGCGGGCCGGGCGCAGGGCGGCTGGTCGGCAACTGTTGCCCAGCCAACAGCGCATCAACAAATCGACCTGTTCACGCAGGGTTCGACGGTCTACCTGTAGCCGCTGCCGCAGGCTGCGAAAAGGCCCGAAGGGCCTTCCTGCGTCGGCACAGGCAGCGTCTGCTGCGCAGCCGTTCGCAGCCGTTCGCAGCCTGCGGCAGCGGCTACAGGGGCGCGCGGCCCCGGAGTTTTCCGGCTGGCACGGTTGCTGCTCTGTTCCCCGGACACTTCAGTCGCGAGGACACGCCAATGAGTCAGCAAGCCGTCAAATTTGCCTACTGGGTACCGAACGTCAGCGGCGGGCTGGTGGTCAGCAAGATCGAGCAGCGCACCCACTGGGGCATCGACTACAACCGCAAGCTGGCGCAGTTGGCCGAGGCCGCCGGGTTCGAGTACGCCCTGACCCAGATCCGCTTCACCGCCGGTTACGGCGCCGAGTTCCAGCATGAGTCCGTGGCGTTCAGCCATGCGCTGCTGGCTGCCACCGACAAGCTCAAGGTGATCGCGGCGATCCTGCCCGGCCCCTGGCAACCGGCGCTGGCGGCCAAGCAGCTGGCGACCATCGACCAGCTGACCCATGGCCGGATCGCGGTGAATATCGTCAGCGGCTGGTTCAAGGGCGAATTCCAGGCCATCGGTGAACACTGGCTGGAGCACGACGAGCGTTATCGGCGTTCCGAAGAATTCATCCGTTCCCTCAAGGGCATCTGGAGCCAGGACAACTTCAGCTTCCGTGGCGACTTCTATCGCTTCGACAACTACAGCCTCAAGCCCAAGCCGCTGGGTCAGCCGGAAGTGTTCCAGGGCGGCAGTTCCCGCGCCGCGCGGGACATGGCGGCACGCGTCTCCGACTGGTATTTCACCAACGGCAACACGCCGGAAGGCATCAAGGCCCAGGTTGACGACATCCGTGCCAAGGCCGCGGCGAACAAGCATTCGGTGAAGGTCGGGGTCAATGCCTTCGTGATTGCCCGCGATACCGAGGAGGAAGCACACGCGGTGCTGGCCGAGATCATCGACCAGGCCGATCCGGAAGCGGTGAACGCCTTTGGCGACGCGGCGAAACAGGCGGGCAAGGCCTCGCCGGAAGGCGAGGGCAACTGGGCCAAATCCACCTTCGAGGACTTGGTGCAGTACAACGACGGGTTCAAGACCAACCTGATCGGCACGCCGCAGCAGATCGCCGAGCGCATCGTCGCCTTGAAGGCCGTGGGCGTGGACCTGGTGCTGGCGGGGTTCCTGCATTTCCAGGAAGAGGTGGAGTACTTCGGCAAGCGGGTGTTGCCACTGGTGCGCGAGCTGGAAGCCAAGGCGGCGCTGAAGCACGAGGATGCCGCGGCTTGAGGTGGACTGTAGGAGCGAAGCTTGCTCGCGATAGCGGTCTGTCGGACAGACCGCAGTGCCGGCATCGCGAGCAAGCTCGCTCCTACAAGGGGTTACAGGCCCAGGTCGGACAGCCCCGGATGGTCATCCGGGCGCCGGCCCAGCGGCCAGTGGAACTTGCGCTCGCTTTCCTTGATCGGCATGTCGTTGATGCAGGCGTAGCGGTTGGACATCAGGCCGTGCTCGTCGAACTCCCAGTTCTCGTTGCCGTAGGAGCGGAACCAGTTGCCCGAGTCGTCGTGCCATTCGTAGGCATAACGCACGGCGATGCGGTTGTCGGTAAAGGCCCAGAGTTCCTTGATCAGGCGATAGTCCAGTTCCTTGGCCCATTTGCGGGTCAAAAACCCCTTGGCTTCTTCACGGTTGTGGGCGAACTCGGCGCGGTTACGCCATTGGGTGTCCAGGGTGTAGGCCAGGGACACCCGCTGCGGGTCGCGGGAGTTCCAACCGTCTTCGGCCAGGCGGACCTTTTCAATGGCCGATTCGCGGGTGAAAGGGGGAAGTGGCGGACGAACTTCAGCGTTAGATGACATTTAAAGTCTCCAATGAAAGTTGAGGTTCAGCAGTGTCGAACTTGTTTTAAACGATTACAGGTCCAATAACTTTCGCGCCATGCATTGCGCATTATCGGCGGCACTGCGATCACCCATCACAAGTGCAACGGTAATGGCCCCGTCAATCAGGATCAGCAGCTGTCTGGCTTGCTCCTCCGGATCTTCGGTGCCGGGTTTTTCCGAGGCGTGTTCCTTGCAGAGCTCGAACACGTAGTCGAACAGTTTCTGTTTGTGCGCCCTGGCCACCACCCGTACCGGGTCCTGCGGGTCGCCGGTCTCGCCGCTGGTATTGATGAAGGCGCAGCCGCGAAAGTCCTCCGAGGCGAACCAGCCGCCCAGCACCGTGAACAGGTTGAGCAGGCGCGCGGCCGCGGTCGGGGCCTTGTCCACTTCGCTGCGAAACCAGTGCATCCAGCGCAGGTCGCGGCGTTGCAGGGCGGCCACCACCAGTTCGTCCTTGGTGGTGAAGTAGCGGTAGATGCTCTTTCTGGAGACGCCGGCGGTCTTCACCAGAAGATCCATGCCCGTGGCGGCGATGCCACTTTTATAGATCAACTTTTCGGTGACATCCAGAATGATATCGCGTGTGTCGTTGCTAGTGATTTCGTTCATGTGACGTACAGTAGAACGATCGTTCTCCTTGGTCAACAAGTTATTTTCGATCGATGAATTTATTGTCGCGACCCATCCCGTCACCCGCGCTTGCGCGGCAGGCGCCAGAGGGCAGGCGACAAATCTTCACAGCGCCCCGCAAGACCCGGGCCGGCACCTTGGTGTAAGCTCTTGCGCTCTTTTGGATTCGACCTTCTGCGAGCCCTATGCCGTCGCTTTTCAAACGTTCCCTGCTGCCAAAATTGCGCAGCTTCCCGCTGGCTGCCGATGACCTGTCCATCCTCAATGGCGCCGCCGAATTCCGCCGTTGCCTGCTGGAGAAGATCGCCCAGGCCACCCGGCGCATCTATATCGTCGCGCTGTACCTGCAACAGGACGAGGCCGGCCAGGAAATTCTCGATGCCTTGCACGCCGCCAAGGCCGCGCGTCCGGAGCTGGACGTGGTGGTCGTGGTCGACTGGCTGCGCGCCCAGCGCGGGCTGATCGGCGCCGGCAAGCAGCCGGGCAACTCGGCCTGGTACCAGGAAATGACCCGCACCCACGAAAGCGTAGTGCCGGTGTACGGCGTGCCGGTGCAGACCCGCGAACTGTTCGGCGTGCTGCACCTGAAGGGTTTCGTGATCGACGATTGCGTGATCTACAGCGGCGCCAGCCTGAACAACGTGTACCTGCACAAGTTCGACAAATACCGCTTCGACCGCTATCACCTGTTGCACAACCGCGAGCTGGCCGACTCCATGCAGCACCTGGTCCAGCATGGCCTGGTGGCGTCGCGGGCGGTGCATCGCCTGGACCTGCCGAACCTGCCGACCACCCGCAGCCTGCGCAACGACATCGGCGACCTGCGCAGCCGCCTCAAGCACGCGGCCTACGACACCAGTGCCGGCGGGGTGCTCAAGGACCAGTTGTCGGTCAGCCCGCTGCTCGGGGTGGGCAAGAACAACCCGCTGAGCCGGGTCATCTGCGAACTGATCGCCAGCGCCCAGCAGCAACTGACGATCTGCACGCCGTACTTCAACCTGCCGCTGGCGGTGACCCGGGAAATCAACCGCGCCCTGGCGCGCGGGGTGAAGATCGACATCATCGTCGGCGACAAGACCGCCAACGACTTCTACATTCCGCCGAGCGAGCCGTTCAAGGTCATCGCTGCGCTGCCGTACCTCTATGAGATCAGCCTGCGGCGTTTCGCCAAGCGGCATCAGAAGGCCATCGACAGCGGCCGCCTGAACCTGCACCTGTGGCGCGATGGCGACAATACCTACCACCTCAAGGGCATGTGGGTGGACCAGCGCTACACCTTGCTCACCGGCAACAACCTCAACCCGCGGGCCTTCCGCCTCGACCTGGAAAACGCCTTGCTGCTCGACGACCCCAAGGGCGAGTTGCTGGAACCGCGGCGCCAGGAGCTGGAAACGATCTTCCGCCACACCCGGCGCATCGAGCACTTCCAGCGCCTGGAAACCCTGGTGGACTACCCGGCGGCCGTCGGCAAGTTCCTGCGCCGGGTCAGCCGGGTGCGCATCGAGCGGTTGCTCTACCGCATCCTCTGAGGTCCGCGGCGAACGATCCACGATGGGGTCGTTCTTGCTGGCCCTGAAGCCCCTGCGGGGCTTATCGCAGCCTGCGGCAGCGGCTACACGAAGCCAGGCCCCGATCCTGTAGCCGCTGCCGAGCCCGCGAGGCTGCGACAAGGCCCGCAGGGCCTTCATCGGTCTCGAGATCGCCGCGCCCCTTCGGGACGTACGCAGCCTGCGACAGTGGCTACACGAAGCCAGGCCCCGATCCTGTAGCCGCTGCCGAGCCCGCGAGGCTGCGACAAGGCCCGCAGGGCCTTCATCGATCTTGAGATCGTCGCGCCTCTTCGGGACGTATGCAGCCTGCGGCAGTGGCTACAGCTGTATCAGCGGCCGGATCAGCTGGGGCTTTTCGCCGCCGGCCAGACCGCCACCAACAGCAGCAACAGCGTGGCAATCAGGTAGGGCAGGCGCGGTTCGACGGCGTAGATCAGCGAGCCGGCCAACGGGCCGATCACCACGCCAAACCCCTGGGCCGCGCCAATCGAACCGGCGGTGGCGCCTTGTTCCGAGGCGTCCACGGCGTTGGCCGCCAGGGCGGAGAAGGACGGGAAGATCGCGCCCATGCCCGCCGCCGAGACGAAGAACCCCAGCCACAGTCCCCAGGCGCTTTCCACCAGCATGCAGCCGGCAAAACCGCTGGCGGCCAGCAGCGCGCCGGCGCGGATCATCCGCAGCGGCGGCCATTCGAGTTTGCGCACCACCAGTTGCGAGCAGATCAGCGCCACGCCGACCATGGCCAGGGCGATACCAGCGGCCTGGGCGGCGTCGGCGCTGTCCAGGCCCAGGCGGTCGAGGGCGTAGAAGCTCACGGTGATCTGCGCGATGGACACACAGAGCATGGCGACGAAGGCCACCGCCATCGGCCGGCGCAGCCGCGGGTCGCTCAGGCGTACCGAGCGCGGCGCCTGCTTGAGGTGCAGTTCCTGGCGCGGCAGCTTGTACAGCAGCACCAGGAACGCCGCCAGCGGCAGCACGGCCATGGCGTACAGCGGCAGGCTCAGGCTGACCCGGGCGAGCAGCGCGGCCACGGCCGGCCCCAACACCAGGCCGACGGCGTTGGCGGCGCCCAGGGTGGCCATGGCGCGGGCCCGATGCTCGGGCTCGACGTTGTCGGCGATCAGGGCAAAACCGCCCACCGGGATGGCCGCGTAGAACACCCCGATCAGGCCGCGCCCGAGCATCAGGCCGATAAAGGCCAGCCACATGCCCGGCAGCAGGTGCAGCGAGACATCGATAAACAGGCACAGCGCCCAGTAGGCGAGGGTGAAGCCGGCCGTGCCGAGCAGCAGCACCCGACGGCGCCCGAAGCGGTCGCTGGCCTGGCCCCAGGGGCGTGCCAGGAGCATCCAGATCACCCCGGAGACGGTCACCGCTGCGCCGGCCTGCCAGGTGGCCAGGCCGAGCACGCGCACGATCGGACCGATCAGCGAGACGAAGGCCATCATCGACATGGTGCAGGCCATGTAGGCGAGCATCAGCGGCAGCAGTTTGAACGGCGCGGCGGTCTGCGGCGATTGGGCCGTGGCAGTGGACATGCAGGGTCTTCCATGAAAGTCGGGAGTGCGCGGGACGTTATAGACAAAACGCGCCCGCGCCCAGGGTTATTGGCGCAGGTGATGGTAGCCCAGCAGGGCGGGTGACGGGGCGAGTCATCGGCACGCCGGCCGGACGCTTGCCTGTAGGAGCGAAGCTTGCTCGCGATAGCCGCGCAGCGGCGGTCGTCAAATTTCACCGTGTTGTCCTGGCGAACTTATCGCGAGCAAGCTTCGCTCCTACGCAAGATCGGGCCGGGTACCCGGAGATCAGTCCAGCCCCAGCTTGCCGCGCAGGGTCGAGAGGTCTTCGGCCAGGGTATTGACCGGGCCCACCAGCGCCTTGCGGTCGTTCTCCTTGACCTTGTCGTAGGTCTCGAAGCCGCCGTCGGCGGTTTTGTACTTGGCCAGGATCTTGTTCACCGTGGCGAAGTTCTTGTCGACCTTGGCGACGAAGGCCGGGTCCTGCTGCTCGATCTGCGCACGGAACAGGTCGACGATTTTCTTCGCCCCGTCGATGTTGCCCTGGAAGTCGTAGAGATCGGTGTGGCTGTAGCGGTCTTCCTCGCCGGAGACCTTGGTCGCGGCCACTTCCTCCAGCAGGGCGGCGGCGCCGCCGACGACTTTTTCCGGTGGGAAGGTCAGGCCGGCGACGCGGGCCTGCAAGTCCTTGACGTCCTTGTTCAGACGGTCGGCCAGGGCGTCCAGGCCCTGGGTGGAGTTCTGGGCGAACAGCGAATACTCGATACGGTGGAAGCCGGTGAAGTCCTCGGCCTCGACGCCTTGTTCGTGGTCGTCGACCCGCGAGTCGATGGCCGCGTCGAGGTCGCTGAACAGTTCGGCGATCGGCTCGATCGACTCGTAGTACACCCGGGTCGGTGCGTAGAGTTTTTTAGCCGTAGCCAAATCACCTTTCTTCACCGCGTCGGTGAAGGCCTGGGTGTGGCTGGCCAGCTCGTCGAGCTGCTCGGTGACGTAGATCTTGTAGTCGGAAATCGGCCCCACCAGCTCCAGCGGCGAGGTGGCGGCAACCGCCGACAGCGGAACATGCAGCAGGCCAAGGGTCAGCAACACAGCGAGGGGCGACTTTTTCATGGGACGTTTCCGTGGGGGGATGGAGGGTGGTCAGGCACGGGTTTTCGCTTGGGTGGCCTCGAGCAGCGTGCGGCCGAGGAAGTCCTGCTCGCCGCTGACACCGGGCAGGCTGAAGAAATAACCGCCGCCCACCGGCTTGAGGTATTCCTCCAGGGGCTCGCCGTTGAGGCGGGTCTGCACCGCGATGAAGCCTTGCTCCAGGTCGGCCTGGTAGCAGATGAACAGCAGGCCCATGTCCAGCTGGCCGTTCTTGTTCACCCCATTGGAGTAGTTGAACGGCCGGCGCAGGATCAGGTTGCGCTGGGTCTCGGCGGTGCGCGGGTTGGCCAGGCGGATGTGGGCGTCGAGCTTGGTCAGCTGGCCGTGCGGGTCCTTGCGGTAGTCCGGCACCTGATGTTCCTGCTGGCCGTCCATGGGCGCGCCCGAGGCCTTGACCCGGCCGATGATGCTTTGCTGTTCCTGCAAGGGCGTGCGGTCCCAGCGTTCGACGAAGTTGCGGATGATGCGCACCGCCTGATAGCTGCCGTGGGCGGCCCAGGCCGGTTCGTCGCTGCCGGGCTGGACCCAGACGATCCGCTCCATGGCCTTGCGGTCGTTGGAGTCGGGGTTGGCCGAGCCGTCGCGAAAACCCAGGAAGTTGCGCGCGCTCTGCGCCGGCTCGCCAGGACGCGCCGGGGCCTGGGGCGGCACGCTGCCTTCCTGCTTCCAGCGCACCAGCAGCAGGTCTGGCAGGTTTTTTACGATGTCGCGCAGGGCGTGGATATTGGTGTCGGTGGTGTTGGCGCAGAACTGCAGGCTCAGGTCGCCGTGGCAGCAGTCGGGTTCCAGCGCATCGTTGGGGAAGCCGACCATGCGTATCAGGCGCTTGGGTTTGGCCGCGGCCAGGCCGAAGCGCTCGTCGAACAGCGAGGCGCCCACCGAGACGGTGATGGTCAGGTTGTCCGGGGTCACCACCGGGCCGAGGATGCCCGAGTCCAGCGGCGGCAGTTTCGGATCGACCTGGGGCACCGGGCCGCCGGTCATCAGGAAGCGGATGCGCTGGTCGAGGGTGCGCAGCAGCCGCTCCAGGTCTTCGCGGTCGCTGGCCAGCACGTCGAACGCCACCAACATGCCGGCCGCCGGACGCGGGGTGACGATGCCGCTTTGGTGCTGGCCATGGAAGTCATGGCGGTCCTGGGTCTGGTCGCTGCTCGGTGCTTGCGTGACCTGGGCGGCGGCTTTCCCGGTCTGGGCTGCTAGCGCCGGGCAGCTCAGGCTGCTGCCGGCCAGAGCCACACCGGCGGCGCCCATGCCCAGCAGCACGCGACGGCGTTGGGCGGAGAAATCTGGATTGGAAGCGTCTGAATCGTTCATCGGGCGGAGGTCTTCTGCTTACAGGCCGGAGAGGCCAAGGGCGGGATCGATTCCATCGAGTGCATCGGCCAGAACCTTGGCCTGGTCGGCGATCCGCTTGCGCTGATCGGCGCCGACACTGTCGTAGGAGGCATAGCCCTCGGTGCTGCGCAAGGCGCCGTACTGGCTGTCGAGGGCGCCGAGGGCGCTGTCGATCTGCGCCAGCAGCGGGGTGGAGGGCTTGGCCAGCAAGGGTCGCAGCAGGTCTACGACCTTGCGCGTGGTCTCCAGGTTGGCGGCAAAGCCGTTGAGGTCGCTGTGGCTGTAGCGTTCTTCCTCGCCGCTGGCGGCGCGCACCTCGGCGATGCTGCGCTGGGTGCGCGCGACCAGGCTGACCAGTTGCTCCGGTGGCAGCGACTGGGCCAGCAGTTGTTGCTTGAGCGTGGTGACATCGCTGAGCAGGCGCTGGGCGATCGGCGCCAGGCCGCTCAGGTCGCGTTGCTGGAACAGCGCGTATTCGAGGCGGTGGAAGCCGACGAAGGCGGGGTCCTGCTCGCGTTTTTCGAAATAGTCGGCGCGGGCGTTGATGCTGTTGTCCAGCTCGCCCAGGCGCTGGGCGGCCGGAGCAAGACGCTGGTAGGCCGCGCGCGCCGGCAGGTACAAGGCCTGGGCCTGGGCCAGGTCGCCGGCCTGGATGGCGTGCTCCAGCTCGCTCACGGCCTTGATCAGGGCGCTGCTCTGGCGGCTCAGGTAGACCCGGAACTCCGACAGCGGGCCGATAAAGGCGACCATCGACGGCCGGGCCTTGGCCTGGGCGTCGGACTCGGCGGTCGGGGTCACATGCAGGGTGCCGCGCGGGTTGCTCAGCAGGCCGCAGGTGATGGCGTAGTCGCCGGGCTGCAGCCTGGCGTTGATCACCTGGCTCAGGCCTGGCGCAATGTTTTCCCGTTCTTCGACCACCAGCACGCCGTCGAGGATTTCCCATTCCACGGCGCGGTCCGAGCGGTTGACGATACGAAAGCTCGCTGGCCCGGCCGGCACGCTCAGGGCGTTCGGCTCGCAGCTGCGGGGGTGGATGGTCACGGTGATTTCGTCCTGGTGCGCCTGGCGCTTGCTGGCGGCCAGCTGCGAGGCGTAATAGAACAGCCCGCCGGCGGCGATCATCACCATCACGGAGCCGGCGAGTGCCCAGCGCAGGACGCTCGGTGTCGGGGGCTGTGGGGAGGCTTGCTGGGTCATGGAAAGGCCTTACTGGCTGGAAACGGAAGACGATGGGCTGGCGGCGGGTGCCGCGCCAGGCATGAAGAACAGCACCAGGGTCACCAGCACGTAGATCAGATAGGCGCCCAGGGTGCTGACGGTCGGCGCGTCCTGGTAACCGAACATGCCGGCCAGCACCGAGCCCAGCGGGCCGTCCATCGGCAGGCTGGCGCTGAAGTCGAACAGCACCGTCTGCAGGTGGTTCCAGACCCCGGCTTCATGCAGGGCCTGCACCGAGTTGGCGAGGATGCCGGCGGCCACCACCAGGATGAACAGGCCGGTCCAGCGGAAGAACGCGCTGAGGTTCAGGCGCATGCTGCCGCTGTAGATCAGCCAGCCGACGACGATCGCCAGTACCAGGCCGAGCAGGGCGCCGATGGGCGCGGCGGGGCCTTGGCTCTGCTGGAACACCGCGAGGAGGAAGAACACGGTTTCCAGGCCTTCGCGGGCCACGGCGAAGAACACCATGGCGATCAGCGCCGTGACCTGGTGCCGGGAGCCGGTCAGCGCCTGGTCCAGCGAGGCTTGCAGGGAATGCTTGAGCGAATGCGCGACCTTGCGCATCCAGAACACCATGGAGCTGAGGATGCCCACGGCCACCAGGCCGACGATGCCTTCGAAGAGTTCCTGCTGCTTTTGCGGAAACTCGGCGCTCATCAGCTCCAGGCCGCCCCCCACCAGCAGCGCCAGGGCCGCGGCGAGAAACACGCCGATCCACACGGCCGGCATCCACTGGCCGCGCCCGGTCTGTTGCAGGTAACTGGCGATGATGCCAACGATGAGCGCGGCTTCGATCCCTTCGCGCAGCATGATCAGAAATGGAACGAGCATTCAGCACCGGCGGGGAGATAGATAGGGAGCTAAGTTGTAACATGTTGATACGTATTCGCAAATGACTATGGTTGCTATTTGCTGAACGTCAGCTGAACGGAGCGCGTTTCGCGGGGCGCGTGTTTGTGTCTGTAGGAGCGAGCGGGCGGCGATCCGACTTGCCCGCGATAGCCACGCCGCACAATGCCTGACACACCACAGTGCCTGCATCGCGGGCAAGCCTCGCTCCTACGAAGGGGGCGGCGGTGTTTGTGGGGTCAGGCCAGGTTCTGTTCGGTCAGGCGCTGCACGGCCAGGCGTCGGTAGTGGGAAGGGGTCATGCCCTTGAGTTGCTGGAAGCGCCGGTTGAAATTGGAGATGTTGTTGAAGCCGGACTCGAAGCACACGTCGGTCACTGGCTTGTCGCCGTCGGCCAGCAATTCGCAGGATTTGCTGATGCGCAGGCGGTTGACGAACTCGACGAAGCAGCGGCCGGTGGCCTGCTTGAACACCCGGGAGAAGTAGGTGGGTTTCATGCCCAGGTAGTCGGCGACTTCCTCCAGCGGCAGTTCGCGGGCGTAGTGGGCGAAGATGTAGTCCACCGCGCGGTTGGTGCGGTCGACGTTGTGCTCGTCGGCCAGTTGCACGTTGGTGGCGCCGGACAGCAACTGGTAATCGTCACAGGCGGCCAGCAGTTCCAGCAGGATGAAAAAGTGCCCGAGGCGGGTGATGCCGCTGGAGTCGGCGATGCGCTGCATCAGCTCCATGGCCTGGGCGATGGTGCGTTTGCAACGAAACTCGATGCCGTACTGCGCGCGCTCCAGCAGCGGCGTCAGGCTCTTGAGTTCGGCGAACACCTGATAGCCGCTTTCGAACAGCTCGTCGGTGAAGTTCACCAGCATGTCGCGCTTGGCCACCACTTCGTCCTCGGCCACCTGGCTGATCCAGTTGTGGGGCAGGTTGGGGCCGGTGAGGAACAGCGATTCGGGGTAGAAGTTGCCGATGTAGTCGCCGATGAACACCTTGCCGGAGCTGGCGACGATCAGGTGCAGCTCGTACTCCTTGTGGAAGTGCCAGCGCACCAGGGGGCAGGGGAAGCCGTGCTGGCGATAGATGATCGACAGGCCGTTATGGTCGTCCATCAATTCGTAGGAAGGGTCGGTGACTCTTGCTGATCGGCTCATGGCGCTGCGCTTTTATCGTTGTTGCGCCCGATCATGCCTCCTTCAAACCCTCAGCACCAGTGCCGGCCGTAACACCTGTAGCCGCTGGCGCAGCCTGCGACAAGGTCCGCAGGACCTTCAGGGCCCGCAAGAGCGGCGCCCCCTTCGGGGTCGATCGCAGACTGCGGCAGCGGCTACAGGGTCGGGTGTCCGGGGGATCGGCGGGCGTGCCTCAGGCCAGGCGGTTTTTCGCTTCGATCCACTGCGCCATGTACTGGGTGCTCTTGTGGTGATGGTGACGCAGCATGCCGCCGGTGAAGTTATCGCGGCGCAGTTGCGCCAGGTTCGCCCGGCAGTACTGCAGGCGCTCGATCAGGGCCGGGCCGTGGACCTGTTGCCGATAGCGCGCAAGCAACAGTTGGCGCCCCTGTTCCTGGGCCGCGCTCCACAGCGCCTGGTCCTGGTACAGGCGCACCGCCGCCGCGGCGATGGCGCTGGCCGACTCGGCAATCGCTCCCGGCCAGGGCGCGTCACCGTGCATGGCTTCGGCGCCGACCGGGGTGGTGACGCTCGGCGTGCCACAAAGCATGGCGTCCAGCAGCTTGCCCTTGATGCCCGCGCCGAAGCGCAGCGGCGCCAGGCAGATCCGCGCGGCGGACATGACTTGCAAGGCATCCTCGGCCCAGTTCATCACCAGGAAACCCTGGGCCGGGTTGTGCAGGGCCGCGGCCTTGGGCGGGGTGTAGGCGCCATAGAGATGCAACTGCGCGCCCGGCAGCTGCTGGCGGATCAGCGGCCACACGGCGTTCTTCATCCACAGCACCGCGTCCCAGTTCGGCGCGTGGCGGAAGTTGCCGATGCTCAGGAAGTGCGCCCGTTCGGCGAAGGGCACATAGCTGTGCGGCATGTGCTCGGGCATCAGCGGGCACCAGTGCAGCAAGGCCGGCGGCAAACCGAATTGCCCGACCAGCAGCTCGATCTCGAACTCGGAGATCATCAGGCTCAGGTCGCAGCGGTACAGCGCGGCGATTTCGCGCCGGGCCTGGTCGGTGTCGGCCATGGCGGCGAACTCCTGCGCGGCGGCGGGGGCGAACAGGGCGCTGAAGTCATCGTTGTCGTCGCTGGCCTTGAGGTGCTCCTTGAGGCGCTGATGGCGGGCGTGGCGCAGGCTCTGCAGGTCGGAGGTCTCGAGCACGCGCAGCGCGCCGGGGCACTGTTGTTCGACGCGCCAGCCGAACTGTTCCTCCATCATGAACTGGTCGAACAGCACGATATCCGGCGCCAGTTCGGCGATGAAGCGGTCGAAACTGCTGTTGTTCAGTTCGATCGGGCACTCGCGGATGCCCAGGGCGCTCAGGTCTTCCTTGTGCTCGCCGGGGTTGGCCGGGCTGCTGAAGGTGATATCCCAGCCTTGCCCGAGCAAGACCTGGAGGATCTGCATCAGGTGCCCGCTGGCCGCCGATGAGCGGGGTTCGGGCCAGACGTAACCAATGACCAGGACTTTGGTGGCGGCGGTCGGACTCATGAGTGGGTATTCCTGAAAAGCGCGGGGGTGTCTGCGGGGGGCGCCATTAAACCACAGCAGGGCGCTGGCGCGGCCGCCCTGGCGCCCATGGCCGAGGTGCTCGTCGGGTCGGCGCGGGTTACCGAGGGTTCAGCCGAGGATGGCGCGGACCTTGTCGCGCAACTGGTCGATGGAGAAGGGCTTGCCGATCACCGCCATGCCGGCGGGCACCTCGATGTTTTCCGCGTAGCCGCTGGCGAACAGCACCGGCAACTCCGGGCGCAAGGCGCGGGCGCTGGCCGCCAGTTCCTTGCCGTCCATGCCGGGCAGGCCAACGTCGGTCATCATCAGGTCGATCCGCAGCGCGTGGTCCTGCAACCGGGCCAGGGCCTCTTCGCTGCCCGCGGCTTCCAGCACCTTGAATTCCAGCTCCTCCAGCACATCGACAATCAGCATGCGCACGATGGCATCGTCTTCGACGACCAGGATGGTGGAATCGGTGGGGGACATGGCAAGGCTCTCGAAAATAAATGGAAAAAAAGGACGGCAGCGGAAAAAAGTGCTTGTCTCTTGCATCAGTAAATAACGCGCAATGACAAGTTCCCAAGGCTGTACAAAAAAGTAATTCTGTACAAGTTGTGCCAGAATAACCTGTCTGATCGAGGGTGGGCAGTGCAGGATGAAAAATTGCCACCGAGCTTGTCGCAAGCATAGATACGCTGCCCTCCTTTGGGGCAAACTCCATGGTTTTTGACCCTCTACCAAGGCCTTTCAATGATCTCTTCGTCTTCGGTCGATGAACAGAGTTTTCGTAAGCTGCTAAGCCGCAACATCGCGCTTCCCTTGGGCGTGGGCGTGCTCAGCGCGGTGGTCTTCGTGTCCCTGATCAGCTATCTGCTCTCGGCGATCCAGTGGGTCCAGCACAGCGATCGGGTGATCAACGGCATCAACCAGGCCGCCAAGCTGACGGTCGACCTGGAAACCGGCATGCGCGGCTTCCTGATCACCGGCGACGAGCATTTTCTCGACCCGTATGAAGTGGCCAAGCCGCAGATCTTCAGCGAATTGCGCGAGCTGCGCGGGCTGGTGGCGGATAACCCACAGCAGGTGGACCGCTTCAAGCGCCTGGAAGCCTTGCAGGAAGAGTGGGGCCTGCACGCGAAAAACATGATTGAGATGCGCCGCCAGGAGGGCGATTATCGCCGCTCGGTGCAGTCCGGCCGGGGCAAGCGCCTGACCGACCAGATGCGCAAGGAATACGACGAAGCGGTGGCGATGGAGCAGCAACTGCGGGTCGATCGCAACGAGAATGTCACACGCACCACGATCCTCAGCGTGGTCCTGTACCTGCTGTTCGTGGTGGTGATCAGCGGCCTGCTGGCCTATATCGGGCGCCGCGACCTGCTCAACCTGTCGAAGAGCTACAGCGCCAACCTCGAGGCCCAGCAGCAAAGTGCCCGGAGCCTGGCGCAACAGGCCTGGCTGCGCAGTGGCCAGACCGAACTGGCCGAGCAGTTGCTGGGGCAACTGACGCTGAACCTGCTGGGGCGCAACCTCCTGCAGTTCTGCGCGCAATACCTGGGCAGCGTGGTGGCGGCGCTGTACGTGCGTGAAGAGCACGGCGGCCTCAAGCGCGTGGCCGCCTACGGCTTCTCCCGCGAGCAGGAAGAGCGCGAACAGTCGATTTTCCTCGGTGAAGGCATGGTCGGCCAGGCGGCCCAGCAGGACCGGCTGATCCGCCTGGACGAGGTGCCCGCCGATTACTTCAAGGTCAGCTCCGGCCTGGGCGAAGGCGTGCCGCGCAGCGTGCTGGTGGTGCCGACCAGCGACGACGACCGGGTCAACGGGGTGATCGAGCTGGGCTTCCTGCGGGCCCTCAGCGAGCGTGATGTCGAGCTGCTGGAACTGATCGCCGGCAATATCGGCACCGCCATCGAGGGCGCGCGTTATCGCCAGCGCCTGCAGGACGTGCTGGCCGAAACCCAGCAGCTCAACGAAGAGCTGCAAGTGCAACAGGAAGAACTGAAGACCGCCAATGAGGAGCTCGAGGAACAGTCGCGGGTGCTCAAGGAGTCCCAGGTGCACCTGGAGGCCCAGCAGGTGGAACTGGAGCAGACCAACGAGCAGCTGGCGGAGCAGCGCGACGCCATGGACCGCAAGAACGGCGAGCTGAACCAGGCCCAGGTGCAGTTGCAGGAGCGTGCCGAGGAGCTGCAGCGTTCGAGCAAGTACAAGTCCGAATTCCTCGCCAATATGTCCCACGAGCTGCGCACGCCGCTGAACAGCTCGCTGATCCTGGCCAAGCTGCTGGCGGAAAACGCCGAGGAAAACCTCACTGCCGAACAGGTGCAGTTCGCCGAGTCGATTTATTCGGCGGGTAACGATCTGCTCAACCTGATCAACGACATTCTCGATATTTCCAAGGTCGAAGCCGGCAAGCTCGAAGTACGCCCGGAAAACGCCAGCGTCGCGCGCCTGGTGGAAGGCCTGCGCGGGCTGTTCCAGCCGCTGACCGCGGACAAGGGCCTGGAATTTCGTGTCGAGTTGCAGCCCGGCGCGCCTTCGATGCTGTTCACCGACTGCCAGCGGGTCGAGCAGATTCTCAAGAACCTGCTGTCCAACGCGGTGAAGTTCACCGAGAAGGGCCAGGTCAGCCTGACCGTGTCGCGCGAGCCCGAGGCGGGCATTGCCTTTGCTGTGCGCGACTCAGGGATAGGCATCGCCCCGGAACAGCAGGAAAGCATTTTCGAAGCCTTCCGCCAGGCCGATGGCACCACCAATCGCCGTTATGGCGGCACGGGCCTGGGGTTGTCGATTTCCCGCGACCTGGCGGCATTGCTCGGCGGTTCGATCACGGTCGCCAGCGAGCCGGGGCAGGGCAGTGTCTTCACCCTGGTGCTGCCGGAACAATACGTCGAGCACGCACCAGAGCCGCAAGAGGCGACCAGGCCCGCCGCCGTGCGGGTGGCGCCGGCGCCGAGCAAACCGGCTGCACCGCCGGTGCCCGAGGTGGAGATTGCGCGTTTCGCCGACGATCGCGACAAGGTGCCGTTCGCCACCCGCTGCATCCTGGTGGTGGAGGACGAACCGAACTTTGCCCACATTCTGTATGACCTGGCCCACGAGCTGGGTTACCAGTGCCTGGTGGCCCACGGCGCCGACGAGGGCTACAGCCTGGCCGAGCAGTTCGTGCCGGACGCGATCCTGCTGGACATGCGCCTGCCGGATCATTCCGGGCTGACGGTGTTGCAGCGCCTCAAGGCGCATGCCGCCACCCGGCATATCCCGGTGCATGTGATCTCCGTGGAAGACCGGGTCGAGGCCGCCATGCACATGGGCGCCATCGGCTACGCGGTCAAGCCCACCACTCGGCAAGAGCTCAAGGACGTGTTCGCCCGCCTGGAAGCCAAGCTCACCCAGAAGGTCAAGCGTGTGCTGCTGGTGGAGGACGACGACCTGCAGCGCGACAGCATCGCCCGGCTGATCGGCGACGACGACATCGAGATCACCGCCGTCGGCCTGGCCCAGGAGGCCCTGGAGCTGCTGCGCGACAACCTCTACGACTGCATGGTCATCGACCTGAAGCTGCCGGACATGCTCGGCAACGACCTGCTCAAGCGCATGTCCACCGAGGACATCTGCTCGTTCCCGCCGGTGATCGTCTACACCGGGCGCAACCTGACCCGCGACGAAGAGGCGGAGCTGCGCAAGTATTCGCGCTCGATCATCATCAAGGGCGCGCGCTCGCCAGAGCGCCTGCTGGATGAAGTGACCCTGTTCCTGCACAAGGTCGAGTCGCAGCTGTCCCACGAGCGGCAGAAGATGCTCAAGGCCGCCCGCAGCCGCGACAAGGTCTTCGAGGGACGCAAGGTCCTGCTGGTGGACGACGATGTGCGCAATATCTTCGCCCTCACCAGCGCCCTGGAGCAGAAAGGCGCGATCGTGGTCATCGGCCGCAACGGCCATGAGGCGATCGCCAAGCTCAACGAAGTCGAGGACATCGACCTGGTGCTGATGGACGTGATGATGCCCGAGATGGACGGCTACGAAGCCACCCAGGAAATCCGCAAGCAGCCGCGCTGGCGCAAGCTGCCGATCATCGCGGTGACCGCCAAGGCCATGAAGGACGATCAGGAGCGCTGCCTGCAGGCCGGGGCCAACGATTACCTGGCCAAGCCGATCGACCTCGACCGGCTGTTTTCCCTCATTCGAGTCTGGTTACCCAAGATGGAAAGAATCTAGTGGAGCGCAATACCGAGATTGAACTGCGCCTGTTGATCGAAGCTATCTACCTCAAGTACAGCTACGACTTCCGCGATTACTCCGGCGCCTCGATCAAGCGCCGGATCAACCATGCGCTGCGCCAGTTCGAATGCAAGACCATTTCCGCCCTGCAGGAGCGGGTGCTGCACGATCCGGGCGCGTTCATGCAGCTGCTGCAGTTCCTGACGATCCCGGTCAGCGAGATGTTTCGCGACCCGTCGCACTTCTTGGCGATTCGCCAGGAAGTGGTGCCGCTGCTCAAGACCTATCCCTCGATCAAGATCTGGATCGCCGGCTGCAGCACCGGCGAAGAGGTCTATTCCATGGCCATCCTGTTGCGCGAGGAAGGGTTGCTGGAGCGCACCATCATCTACGCCACCGATATCAATCCCAGCTCCCTGGAGAAGGCCAAGCAGGGCATCTTTTCCCTGGAGAACATCCGCGCCTATACCCAGAACTACCAGCAGGCCGGCGGTTTGCGCTCCTTTGCCGACTACTACACGGCGGCCTACGACTACGCGATCTTCGACAAGACCTTGCGTGAGAACGTGACCTTCGCCGATCACAGCCTGGCGACCGACAGCGTGTTTTCCGAAACCCAGCTGATTTCCTGTCGCAACGTGCTGATCTATTTCAACAAGAAGTTGCAGGACCGGGCCTTCGGCCTGTTCCACGAGTCGCTCTGCCACCGTGGGTTCCTGGTGCTGGGCAGCAAGGAAACCCTGGACTTCTCGACCTACGGCGAGCATTTCGAGCCGCTGGTCAAACAAGAACGGGTCTACCGCAAATCATGAACGATGACGCCAACGGGCAATCCGCCTTGCCGCGGGTCGAGGCCATAGTGATAGGCGCGTCGGCCGGCGGCGTCGAGGCGTTGCTGAAAATCTTCACGGCGTTTCCCGAGGGCTTCAGCCTGCCGATAGTGGTGGTGCTGCACCTGCCCGAAGAGCATCGCAGCCAGTTGGCCGAGCTGTTCGCCCAGCGCCTGGCGCTGCCCGTGAAAGAGGCCCGCGACAAGCAGACCATCGAGCGCGGCACCCTGTATTTCGCCGTGCCCGGTTATCACTTGTCGGTGGAACAGGACCGCAGCCTGTCCCTGAGCCAGGAGGAGCGCGTGCATCATTCGCGTCCCGCCATCGATTACCTGTTCGACTCCGCCGCCGATGCCTATGGCCCGCGCCTGGCCGCGGTGCTGCTGACCGGGGCCAACCAGGACGGCGCGCAAGGCCTGGCCCAGGTCAAGCGACGCGGCGGCCTGAGCATTGTCCAGGACCCGGCCGAGGCCCAGGTGGCGACCATGCCCGAGGCGGCCATCGCGCTGCACCGACCGGATTACATTCTCCCTTTGCACGGCATCAGCCGTCTGCTTGTCGAGCTGGAACGAATCGCATGTTAAGTAATATCCAAGCCAAGCTGCTGATCGTCGACGATCTGCCAGAGAACCTGTTGGCCCTCGAAGCGCTGATCAAGCGCGAGGATCGCCAGGTGTACAAGGCGCTGTCAGCGGACGAGGCATTGTCGCTGTTGCTCCAGCATGAGTTCGCCATGGCCATCCTCGATGTGCAGATGCCCGGCATGAACGGCTTCGAGCTGGCCGAGTTGATGCGCGGCACCGAGAAGACCAAGAACATTCCCATCGTGTTCGTCAGTGCCGCCGGGCGCGAGCTCGACTATGCCTTCAAGGGCTACGAAAGCGGCGCGGTGGACTTTTTACACAAGCCGCTGGATACCCATGCGGTGAAGAGCAAGGTCAATGTGTTCGTCGACCTGTACCGGCAGAGCAAGGCCATGAAGCAGCAGGTCGAAGCCCTGGAGCAGAGCCGGCGCGAGCAGGAGGCGTTGCTCAAGCAGTTGCAGGCGACCCAGAACGAGCTGGAGCAGGCGGTGCGCATGCGTGACGATTTCATGTCGATCGTCGCCCACGAGGTGCGCACGCCGCTGAACGGCCTGATCCTGGAAACCCAGCTGCGCAAGATGCACCTGGCCCGCGACAACGCCGCCGCCTTCACCCTGGACAAGATGCACGCCATGGTCGACCGCGACGAGCGCCAGATCAAAAGCCTGATCCGCCTGATCGAGGACATGCTGGACATCTCGCGGATCCGTACCGGCAAGCTGTCGATCCGCCCGAGCCGGGTCGACCTGGTGCAGCTGGTGCGCGGCCTGCTGGAGAGTTTCGCGCCCCAGGTCGAGGCCGCCGAGTCGTCGATTGCCCTGAGCGCCGAAGACTCGGTACTCGGCCAGTGGGACGAGTTCCGCATCGAACAGGTGATCTCCAACCTGCTGACCAATGCCTTGCGTTATGGCGCCAAGAGCCCGATCGAAGTACGGGTGTACAGCGCGGACGGGCAGGCGCGGGTCGAAGTGCGCGATCACGGGATTGGCATCAGCGAGGAAAACCAGGCGCGTATCTTCCAGCAGTTCGAGCGCGTCTCTGTCAATCATGCGGTGGCCGGGCTCGGGCTGGGGTTGTTCATTTCCGAGCAGATCGTCACCGCCCATGGCGGCACCATCGAAGTCGACAGCAGGATCGGCGAAGGTGCCCTGTTTCGCGTTTGTCTGCCGCTGTAGGAAAACACCGGCTCCCACGCAACCTTCTGGATGACCGGATGGTCGTATCAGCAGCTATTGACCGAACAAAGGCTTCTCATGAGTGAAGATGCACAAGACGTCGTACTGATCGTCGAAGATGAACCGGTGATTCTGATGTTGCTCGCCGACTATCTGTCGGGCCTGGGCTATCGGGTGTTGCAGGCGGAAAACGGCGAGCAGGCATTCGAGATCCTCGCCAGCAAACCGCACCTGGATGTGATGATCACCGACTACCGGCTGCCGGGCGGGATTACCGGGGTGATGATCGCCGAGCCCGCGGTGAAACTGCGCCCCGACCTCAAGGTGATTTTCATCAGCGGCTATCCCACCGAGATTCTCGAATCCGGCAGCCCCATCGCGAGAAGCGCGCCGATCCTGGCCAAACCCTTCGACCTCGACAGCCTGCAAGAGCAGATCCAGCGCCTGCTGGCGTGACATCCCGCGGCCGGCAGCGGGCATGTAGCCGCCAGCAAGATCGTCAATCGATCCTCGCGGCGTATCAGACAACATGCATGTTCAGGACTTGCGCCTGCGGCAGCGGCTACGCGAAGTCTGCCGCGCTCCTGTAGCCGCTGCCGAGCCTGCGAGGCTGCGCTCGCCTGCAAAGCAGGCGTAAATCCAGGCCGCGCACTCCACCTGGTCCACCGCAGAATCAGGTTTTGCGACAACTGCGTTGTCGATCGCAGCCTCGCAAGCTCGGCAGCGGCTACAGGGGAATAGCCTTTACAGGCCTTGCTGCAAGGCCGGATCGTCAGGGTTCTGTTGCTCCAGCTGGGCCAGGAGGATCTGCACGTTCTGCAACTGGCCGCTTTCCTTCCAGTACTTGATCAGCAGCACCCGCGCCTTGCGGTTGGCGGGTTGGCGCTGGACGATTTCCTCGAGCTGTTTCTGCGCCGCTTCCAGCTCTTCTTCGCTGTGCAGGGTGGTGGCCAGGTCATAGCGGTAGTCGGCGTTGTTCGGCTCCAGTTCCACGGCGCGGGACAGGCCAAGCAGGGCGAACTCGCTCTGGTCGTGGTGCAGCAGCCACATGCCCAGGGCGTGTTGCAGGTAGGCGGAATCCTGTTGCGCCTGCAGCTGTTTGGCCAGCAACTGGCGGGCGGCTTCGCTGCGGCCCTGGCGGTCGAGCACCTCCAGTTGCAGGATCACCGCTTGCAGGTTGTCCGGTTGCAGGCTCAAGGCGTGCTCCAGCGTCTGCTGGGCCTGGTCCAGGTTGGCGTTGTGCAGGTACAGGCGCGCCAGCTGGTATTGTGCCTCGACGTTCTCCGGCTGGGCCTTGAGTACCTGGGTGTACTCATCGATCACTTGCTGCAGCGGCCCGAAATACAGGCCCTGTTCATCCGGCGACAGGCCGAGCAGGGCGGTGACGGCGGCGAAGCGCACGCTTTGCACTTCATCGTCCAGCAGCGGGCCGATCAGCAGGCTGCGCTGGCGCGCCGGGACCAGGCCGAGCACCGCCTGGATGGCGGCCTCGCGGACCTCGGGCTCGGTGTGGTGCAGGCCGGCGTCGGCCAGTTTCAGCGCCTGTGGGCTGGGGTAGTTGTGCAGCTCGGCGAGCAGGCGGATGCGGCGGCTGTCCGACAGGTCCGGACGCCCCAGCTGCTGATACAGCACCCGCGCCGCGCCGGGCTGGCCGTTGCGCGCCTGCTCCAGCGCCTTGCCGTAACCGTGCCTGATCGCATCCGGCACCGCCGGTGGCGTAGTACGCAGGAACAGCCACGCCAGGCCCAGGGCCAATACGACGAGGAGGCTGATCAACAGGGTGCGGCGGGGCTTGGTCATGCAGGCATCCATGGCGGGGGCGGCTTTACGAAGGCGCAAGCTTCGGTCAGGTTCCCCTCGGAGTCAAACCCGCTTGCGGGGCGGCGGGCACGACTCGGGTTTTTGCGGCGGGCAAGGCTGGAAGAGCGGCGCCGGTTGGTCCAATCATTCTGCTTGACCAAGCGATTGGCGCGAAGGATCGACAGTTCGGAAAAAATTGCCTTCCTGCCGGGAAGGCCGGGACGATAAGCTTTCCCGGCCGCAGACTGACTACGCTAGCCGCAGGTGCCCCTTTGTCCAGAACCCACTCATGCAGCCACTGATCAATTACTTCAAGGTCGTGATCCAGCCGGGGGGCGCGGTGCTGCGCTTCGCCCTGCGTACCATCGCCGCCGGCCTGCTGACCCTGTACTTGGCGTTTATCTTCGACCTCGACCAGCCCAAGTGGTCGCTGATGGCGGTGATCATTGTCAGCCAGCCCCTGGCCGGCATGGCCCTGGCCCGCAGTTTCGGCCAGGTGGTCGGCACCACCCTGGGGGCCGCGGTGGCGGTGCTGATCATGGCGATCTTCCCCCAGGCGCCGCTGCCGTTCCTGGTCACCCTGGGCCTGTGGCTGGCGTTGTGCACCGCCGGCGGCACCTTGCTGCGCTACACCAGCTCCCAGGCGTTCGTGCTCAGTGGCTACACTGCGGTGGTGGTGGCGATGCTGGCGATCCCCGACCAAGGCAACACCCTGATGCTGGCCATTACCCGGGTCACCGAAACCCTGCTGGCGGTGGCCTGCGTCTGCGTGGTCAGCCTGCTGACGGCGCGGCCCGAGGCCGTGGCCGATGGTTACTTCGCCAAGATCGACCAGGTGCTCAAGTTGCTGGCGACCCACGCCACGGCGGCGATTCGCACCGACGAAAGCGAGGCCGACTTCCACAAGCGGCAGATGCAGTTGCTGGGCGAGATCAGCGCCCTGGAAGGTTTGCGCCGCCACCTGTATTTCGACGCGCCGCGCTTGCGCAGCGCCGATGGCCTGGTGCAACTGCTGGGCAACCAGCTGGTGCTGCTGACCTCGCGCCTCACCGTACTGCGCCACCAGCGCGAACTGCTGCGGGCGCGCTGGGTCGGCGAGCTGCCGGAGGCGATCCAGCAACTGCGCGCCGACGAGCTGGCGTTTCTCGATGAACTGGCGCAGCACGGGCGTGCCTTGCCCGCCGCCTCGCGGCAGCAGTTCGCGCACTTGCAGCAGCGTTTCGACGAACAAGCGCGGCGCGCCGAGCGCGAGGCCGATGCCTTGCCCGCCACCCTGCGCTCCCTGGCCTGGGCCCTGCGCTGGGAACAGGCGCGGATGCTCAAGCAGCTCGAAGACATTCTCGAATTCAGCGATGCCATCCAGGACGGTCGCCAAGCCAGTTGCCTGTACCGCCAGGGCCGCTCAAACCCACTGCACCTGGACTGGCCGCTGGCGGCGATGAATGCGCTGCGGGCCTTCACCGCGCTGCTGGTCGCCGGGCTGATCTGGATCGAAACCGCCTGGGACGGTGCGCGTTCGAGCATGGTCCTGGTGGGCATTCTCTGTTCGCTGATGGCGACCTTCCCACGGCCCTTGGCGGCGGCGCAAAGCTATATGCGCGGCCAGGCCCTGGCGCTGCTGGTCTCGGCGGTCTACGTCTTCGCCCTGGTGCCCTTGATCGGCGATTTCGAATGGCTGGCGCTGTTGCTGGTGCCGCTGCTGTATACGGTCGCGGTGGGCCTGGCCAGCCCGATGACCGCCGGCATCGGCATGGGCTTGGGGCTGTCGAGCCTGCTGATGATCGGCCCGCAGAACATCGGCGCCTGGCAGAACAACGCCGCTCAGTGGTTCGAGTTCGCCGGGGCCTATGTCAGCGGCGGGGTGCTGTCGTTGCTGGTCTATGCGTTCATTTTCCCGTTCAACCCGGTGCTGCGCATTCGCCGCTTGTTCCGCGACACCCGCGAGCAGGTGTACGCCTTGCAGAAAACCACGGCCAGCGATGAGGAGCAGTTTGTCTTCGAGAGCCGCATGGTCGACCGCCTGACCCAGATGCTCGGGCTGTTGCCCGCCGCCGGCGACCGGGTTTGCGCCGAGCGTTTCGAGACCAGCCTGGCCTGCATGACCCTGGGCGTGGCGATGAACCAGCTCAAGCAGCAGAGCCTGGACAACCCCTGGCTGAGCGGCGCGGCCAACGCCGACCTGCAGCAGTTGCTGCGGTGGGTCGGGCGGTATGTGGCGGGGCGCCCGGGGCTGGATGTGGACCCACTGCTGGCGCGGCTGCGGGAACTAGGCGACCACCTGGACCAACTGCACGGCGACGACCGGCCCCAGGCCCGCGAACAGCTGTGGTCGGTGTTCCGCATGCGCGTTTCGCTGCTGATCGTCGGCGCCTTCCTGGAGCGCTACCACCCCATGCTGCAACCCACGGAAACAGGAGAACCGGCCCTTGCCCATTGATTTCGAATTCGGCGGCGTCTACCTGCCGCCCATTGCCCAGGCCCTGTTGCTGGCCTTGCCGATTTTCCTGCTGCTCGACTGGGGGCTGCGGCGCCTCGGTGTATTGCGTTTCGTCTGGCACGAAGCGTTGTTCGAAGGGGCGCTGTATGCCTGCGTCTGCGCCACGGTCATTCTGTTGATGGGAAGCCTATGAATCTGAAAAACACCCTGGCCCGTTCGATCACCCTGGTGGCGGTAGTGCTGGCGCTGGTGCTGGGCTGGTTCGCCTGGGAGCATTACACCCGCGCGCCCTGGACCCGCGACGCACGGGTGCGGGCCGATGTGGTGACCCTGTCGGCGGACGTCGCCGGGCGCATTGTCAGCCTGCGGGTGCAGGACAACCAGCACGTGGACAAGGGCCAGCTGTTGCTGGAGATCGATCCGGCGCAATATGCCCTGGCCGTGGAACATGCCAAGCGCTCGGTGGAAGTGGCGGTCGCCACCCTCGGCCAGTCCGAGGCGGCGATTGCCGCCAGCGCGGCGCAGCTCAAGCAGCGGCAAAGCGAAGAGCGCCGGCGGCGGACCCTGAAGCAGGGCTTTGCGATTTCCGGCGAGGAGTGGGAAAAGTCCAATACCGATGTGGCGGTGGCCCAGGCCGACCTGTTGCGCGACCAGGCCAACCTCGGCCTGGCCCAGGCCAACGTGCACCTGGCCCAGGCCGCGCTGAAGCAGGCCGAACTGGACCTGCAGCGCACCCGGGTCGAAGCCCCCGTCAGCGGCTACGTGACCAACCTGCAGACCCGCCAGGGCGACCATGCCGCTGCCGGCGCGGCCTTGCTGGCGCTGGTGGACAGCGCTTCCTTCTATGTCAGCGGCTACTTCGAGGAGACCAAGCTGCCGCGGATCGAGGAGGGCAGCGCGGTGCGCATCCAGCTGATGAGCGGCGAGAGCTTCGGCGGCAAGGTGCAGAGCATCGCCTTCGCCATTACCGACCGCGAGAACTCCCAGGGCAGCCGCCTGCTGGCCAACATCAACCCCAGCTACACCTGGGTCAAGCTGGCGCAGCGGGTGCCGGTGCGGATCGCCATCGACCCCGATTACCCGGGCAAGGACAGGTTGCGCGCTGGCACCACGGCGACGGTGACGGTGTTGGAGTAGGTCGGGAAATGGCGGTGCCGGCGAGGGCGCCTATCGCGAGCAAGCTCGCTCCTACATGAGCCGTGCACGCTCATGTAGGAGCGAGCTTGCTCGCGATGCTGTTCTATGGGCGAAAAAAAGCCCCGTGACCGAATGAGAACACGGGGCAAAAATTTGGTTGGTTGCGGCCAACCAAAGGAGCTCGGTTGAAGCCTTACTTGCTGGCCACCGTCTCAGGCTGCCAGCCGCCACCCAGGGCCTTGTAGATGGCGACGATGCCACGGTACAGGTCGACCTCGGCCTGGGCCTGGGAGTCTTCGGCGGCCAGGCGTTCGCGCTGGGCGTCGAGCAGTACCAGGAAATCGACGGTGCCTTCGCGGTAGCGGATCTCTGCCAGGTCGGCGGCGGCGCGGCTCGACTCGCTCTGGCGAATCAGCGAGATCAGGCGTTGCTGGCGCTTGCCGTAGTCGCTGAAAGCGTTTTCCGACTCTTCCAGGGCCAGCAGCACTTGCTGTTCGTAGGTCGCCAGGGCGCCGTCGGCGTCGGCATTGGCGCCCCGCAGGCGGGCGCGCACGCTGCCCAGGTCGAAGGCCGCCCAGGTAATGCTCGGGCCCAGGGCCCAGGCATTGGCGGCCGAGGAGCCGATTTGCGAACCACGGCCGGCGGTGAAGCCGAGGAAGCCGCTGAGGCTGACCCGCGGGAACAGGTCGGCCTTGGCCACGCCGATCCGCGCGGTGGCGGCGGCCAGCTGGCGTTCGGCGCTGAGGATGTCGGGACGGCGCTGCAGCAGTTCGCCCGGGTCGCCGATCGGCAGGGCCTTGGCAATCGCCGGCAACTGCGCGGGCTTGAGATCGACACTGAGCTTGTCCGGACGCTCGCCCAGCAGGGTGGCGATACGGTTGCGCTGGCGCACCTGTTCGGCCTGCAGTTGCGGCACGCTGGCCTCTACCGCGGCCAGGCGCGCGTCGGCGCGAACCACGTCGAGCTGGTCGCCGACGCCGGCGTCACGCAGGCTTTCGGTGATCTTGCGCGACTCCTGCTGGTTGTCCAGGTTGGCCAGGGCGATCTTTTCCCGCAGCTGGGCGCCGCGCAGCTGGCCGTAGGCGTCCACCAGCTCGGCGATCATGGTGACTTGCAGCTGGTAGAGGTCGGCCTCGGCGGCCTGCTGGTCGGCTTCGCTGGCTTCCAGGTTGCGCTGGATGCGGCCGAACAGGTCCAGCTCCCAGGCCATGTCCAGGCCCAGGTCGTAGCGTTCGCTGTTGACCCGGCGGGTGGTCTGGCCGGGGATCTGACCCTTGGCCAGGTCGCTGCTGGCACGGCTGGTGATGGTCGGCATCGCATCGTTGCTGGCGTCGTCGCGGATCGCCCGGGCGGCCCGCAGACGGGCGAAGGCCACGCGCAATTCACGGTTGCCCTGCAGGGACTTTGTCACCAACTGGTTGAGCACCGGGTCGTCGAACTGCTGCCACCAGATGCCTTCGAAGCGCGCGCGGTCGAAATTCTTCTGGCCCGCGGCGCCATCGGCGGCGGCCGTGATGTGGGCCGCCTCGGTGGTCGGGGTCTGGTAGTCCGGGCCCACGGCACAGGCACTCAGGGCCAGTGCCAGCAAGCTCGGCAGGAAGACTTTCAGGCTCATTGTTGCGCCTCCAGTTTCAGGGCTCGGGTCGCTTTGCGGGCTTCGCTGCGCTCCACATAGTTGCGGATCAGGACGTAGAACACCGGGGTCAGCAGCAGGCCGAAGAAGGTCACCCCGAGCATCCCGGAGAACACCGCGACACCCATGGCATGACGCATTTCCGCGCCGGCGCCGCTGGAGAACACCAGGGGCACCACACCCATGATGAAGGCGAACGAGGTCATCAGGATCGGCCGCAGACGCAGGCGGCAGGCTTCCAGGACCGCGGCCAGCGGATCGAGGCCTTCTTCCTGCTTGTCCTTGGCGAACTCGACGATCAGGATCGCGTTCTTGCACGCCAGGCCCACCAGTACGATCAGACCGATCTGGGTGAAGATGTTGTTGTCGCCACCGGACAGGATCACCCCGGCGATGGCCGACAGCAGGGTCATGGGCACGATCAGGATCACCGCCAGCGGCAGGCTCCAGCTCTCGTATTGCGCGGCCAGTACCAGGAAGGCCAGCAGCACGCAGAGCGGGAAGACGAACAGCGCGGTGTTACCGGCCAGGATCTGCTGGTAGGTCAGCTCGGTCCATTCGTAGGTCATGCCGTTGGGCAGTTCTTCCTTGAGCAGTTTCTCGATCGCCGCTTCCGCCTGGCCGGAGCTGTAGCCCGGTGCGGCCGCGCCGTTGATTTCCGCGGTGACGAAGCCGTTGTAGTGCATCACGCGGTCCGGCCCCGAGGTATCGCTGACCTTGATGAAGGTCGCCAGCGGGATCATCTCGCCCTTGTTGTTGCGTACTTTCAACTGGCCGATCTGCTCGGCTTCGAGACGGAACTGCTGTTCAGCCTGGACGTTGACCTGGTAGGTACGGCCAAAACGGTTGAAGTCGTTGGCGTACAGCGAGCCCAGGTAGACCTGCAGGGTGTCGAAGATATCGCTGATGGCCACGCCGTGGGTCTTGGCCTTTTCCCGGTCGATAGCGGCATCGACCTGGGGCACGTTGACCTGATAGCTGGTGAACAGCCCGGCCAGTTCCGGCACGCTGCGACTCTTGGCGATGACGTTCTGCACTTCTTTATACAGCTCTTCGTAACCCATGCCGCTGCGGTCCTCGACCTGCAGGCGGAACCCGCCGATGGTCCCCAGGCCCTGTACCGGCGGCGGCGGGAAGATCGCCATGTAGGCTTCCTGGATATCGGCGTACTTGCCGTTCAGGGCGCCGGCGATGGCCCCGGCGGACATGCTCGGGTCCTTGCGCTCGTCGAAGGGCTTGAGGGTCACGAACACGATGCCGTTGTTCGGGCTGTTGGTGAAACCGTTGATCGACAGGCCCGGGAAGGCCACCGCGCTTTCCACGCCCGGTTGCTTCAGGGCGATGTCGGACATGCGCTTGATCACGTCCTCGGTGCGGTCCAGGCTCGCGGCGTCCGGCAGTTGGGCGAAGGCCACCAGGTATTGCTTGTCCTGGGCCGGAACGAAGCCCATCGGCGTGTGGGCGAAGCCGAACCAGGTCAGCACCATCAGGCCCGCGTAGAGGAACAGGGCGATGCCGCTGCCACGAATCACCCGGCGCACGGTGCCAACGTAGCCACCACTTGCGCGGTCGAAGAAGCGGTTGAAGGGTTTGAACAGCCAGCCACCCAGCAACCTGTCGAGGAACTTGGAGAAGCCGTCCTTCGGTGCGTGGTGATCCTTGAGCAATACCGCGGCCAGGGCCGGCGACAGGGTCAGGGAGTTGAAGGCCGAGATCACCGTGGAGATCGCGATGGTCAGGGCGAACTGCTTGTAGAACTGCCCGGTCAGGCCGCTGATGAAGGCTGCCGGCACGAACACCGCGCAGAGCACCAGGGCGGTGGCGATGATCGGCCCGGTCACTTCGCGCATGGCGCGCTTGGTGGCTTCCACCGGATTCAGGCCGAGGCCGATATTACGCTCGACGTTTTCCACCACCACGATGGCGTCGTCCACCACGATACCGATCGCCAGCACCAGCCCGAACAGAGACAGGGCGTTGAGCGAGAAGCCGAACAGGTGCATCACGGCAAAGGTACCGATCAGCGAGACCGGCACTGCCACCAGCGGGATGATCGAGGCGCGCCAGGTCTGCAGGAACAGGATCACCACCAGCACCACCAGGATCAGCGCTTCGAACAGGGTATGCACCACTGCCTCGATGGAGCCACGCACGAAGATGGTCGGGTCGTAGACGATGCTGAAGTCCATGCCTTGCGGGAAGCTCTGTTTCAGCTCGGCCATCTTGGCCCGCACTTCGTTGGAAATCTCGATGGCGTTGGAGCCAGGGCGCTGGAAGATCGGGATCGCCACCGCCGGCTGGTTGTTCAGCAGCGAACGCAGGGCGTACTGGTTGGAACCCAGCTCGACCCGGGCGATGTCTTTCAGGCGGGTGATCTCGCCGTTGTCGCCGGAGCGGATGATGATGTTCTCGAACTCTTCCTCGGTCACCAGGCGGCCCTGGGTGTTGACCGACAGCTGGAAGCTGGTGGCGCTCGGCGCGGGCGGGGCGCCCAGGGTACCGGCGGCGACCTGGCGGTTCTGCTCGCGAATGGCGGTGACCACGTCGGTGGCGGTCAGGTTGCGCGAAGCGGTCTTGTTCGGATCGAGCCAGACCCGCAGCGAGTAGTCGCCCATGCCGAACAGCTGCACATCGCCGACGCCGCCCAGGCGCGCCAGCTCATCCTTGATATTGAGGATGGCGTAGTTGGACAGGTAGAGCATGTCGTAGCGTTTGTCCGGCGAGGTCAAGTGCACGACCATGGTCAGGTCGGGCGAGGCCTTGTCCACGGTGATGCCGATGCGCGTCACCTCTTCAGGCAGCTTGGGCTCGGTGCGGGTCACGCGGTTCTGCACCTGCACCTGGGTGTTGTCCAGGTCGGTGCCCAGGGCGAAGGTGATGGTCAGGGTGATCTTGCCGTCGGCGGTGGACTGCGAGGACATGTAGAGCATGTTCTCGACCCCGGTGATGGCCTGCTCCAGGGGCGCGGCCACGGTTTCACCGATGACTTTCGGGTTGGCGCCCGGGAAGTTGGCGCGCACCACCACGGTCGGCGGTACCACTTCCGGGTATTCGCTGATGGGCAGCTGGAACAGCGAGATGGAGCCGGCGATCAGGATCAGCAGCGACAGCACCGCTGCGAAGATCGGCCGTGAAATGAAGAATTGGGAGAAATTCATCTTGAGTCTTTTCCCTTAACCGCGTGGAGTCGCAGCGCTGGCCAGTTTCGCAGCTGCTTCAGACGCGCCCTTGGCGGGGGCGACTTGAGGCAGGTTGCTGGCTTCCAGGGCCTTTCTTTGTTGCGCCAGGGCGGCGAGGGTTTCCTTGCTGGCCATCGGCACCACTTCAGGGCTGACCGGTGCGCCCGGACGGGCGCGCTGCAGACCCTTGACGATGATGGTGTCGTCCTTGTTCAGGCCGTTGCGCACGATGCGCAGGCCTTCGATCTTCGGCCCCAGCTCGACGGCGCGGTACGCCGGCTTGTTGTCGGCGTCCATCACCAGCACGAACTTCTTGCCCAGGTCGGTCCCCACCGCTTCGTCGTTGATCAGCACGGCGGAGTAGGTGCCGCTGCCCACCAGTTTCAGGCGCGCATAGAGACCCGGGGTGTAGCTGCCGTCGGCGTTGTCGAACACCGCGCGACCGCGGATGGTGCCGGTCTGCGGGTTGACCTGGTTGTCAACGAAGTTCATCTGGCCCAGGTGCGGGTGGCCTTCTTCATTGGACAGGCCGAGGTAGACCGGGGTGGTCTGGCCACGCTGGCCCTGGCGAGCGAGCTGGGTGTACTTGAGGTACACACGCTCGTCGGCGTCGAAGTAGGCGTAGACCTTGTCGGTGGAGACCACGCTGGTCAGCGGGGTGACATCGGCGGTCACCAGGTTGCCGGCGGTGATTTGCGCACGGCTGACGCGACCGCTGATGGGCGCGCTGACCCGGGTGAAACTCAGGTTGAGCTTGGCCACGTCCAGTTGCGCCTGGATTGCGTCGACCCCGGCACGGGCTTCCTGGGCGGCGCTGGTGCGGGTGTCGGCCAGCTCGGCGGAGATCGCGTTGCTGGTCAGCAGGCGCTGGCCGCGCTGGGCTTCATTGGCACTGCGGGTGGCGGTGGCGCGGGCTTGTTGCAGCTGGGCTTCCAGGCGGCGCACTTCGGCCTGGAACGGCCGTGGGTCGATCTGGAACAGCAGGTCGCCTTTTTTCACCAGGGCGCCTTCGGTGAAGGCCACCTGGTCGATCTGGCCGGAAACCCGTGGGCGGATCTCTACGGTTTCCGGCGCCTCGAGGCGCCCGGTGAACTCGTCCCATTCGTTGACCGGTTGCTCCAGCACCTTGGCCACACTGACTTTGGCGGCGGGCATGTTGGCGGCCGTTTGCGGCGCCTTGCCACAGGCGCTCATCACCAGCACAGCCAATAATGCGAGAGGGAAGCGTAAGTGTTTGAGTGACTGTTCCATGGATCATCCGCCAATGTATTTGAGATGGGCGGATGATGCTCGGCAGGGTTGTATCGCACGAATCGAATGAGCCGAAGGTAACTATCATTCGGAATGATATAAGCGCGATGAAAGCCCTCTAGCATGCACCTTTCGTTAGGGTGCTATCAATTACTTAAATGGAATTTCATTGTTTCCGCGATTGCAAGGGTCGGGCGGCGAGGGCGGTGACGGCATAAGGCGTTATCGCAAGGATTGTTGTCCTGGTTGCGGTCTGCCCGGCAGGGAGGTGAGTGCTTTCATTACCAACTGCCATAGGGGATGCCGTACTTCTCTATATAGCGTTTGGACTCTTCACTGATCGGGTAGGCGTAACGGCCATTGGTTTTGCCTTGGCTCGGCCCTAAAGGCTCAACTTCGGCTTGGATGCGAGTGACTTTGATCGGGTGATGACATTCATCTCTTACCCAGACCTGGACAATGCGGTTGGTCGGTTTCGGCGGCGCCTTCGGCGGGGCTCTGGTTGGGATTGGCGGGCCGTAGAAGATTGGGCATCGGCCCGGGTCCGTTGCTGGCCATGACGGGTCCTGGTTCAAGCGAAAGGGGCGCTGGAAACCGTACCGGGAATGCTGGGGCAGGGATTCAGGAGGATTCTGCAAGAGGCTGGGCAGTGGCTGATTCGGTTGTAGGGCTGATGCAGAGCCCCCCAGATCGCCAGACAGTTTTTTACTCTCTAGCAACCACAAAAATCATAATTTCGGCATTTCCCGCCTTCTCCCAGAATGCGTCCTACACCTCCCACGGCTGCCTACGTGGGATCACTCAACAGGGCGCAGATATGACAACCCATAAAACAATAATCGACACGCTTGTAGTGGGCGCCGGCCAAGCCGGCGTGGCCATGAGCGAACACCTGAGCCGCCTGGGCGTGCCGCACCTGGTGCTGGAGCGCAACCGCATCGCCGAAGCCTGGCGCAGCGGGCGCTGGGATTCGCTGGTGGCCAACGGCCCGGCCTGGCACGACCGCTTTCCGGGCCTGGAATTCGAAGGCCTGGACCCCGATGCCTTCGCCGGCAAGGACCAGGTCGCCGACTACTTCGAAACCTACGCCCGTAAATTCAACGCACCGATCCGCACTGGCGTCGAAGTCAGGAAGGTGGTGCGCAACACCGCCCGCCCGGGCTTCACCGTGGACACCGGCGACGGGGTGATCGAAGCCCGGCAAGTGGTGGTGGCCACCGGTCCGTTCCAGTGCCCGGTGATCCCGCCGATCGCCCCGCAGGATCAGCGTGTGCTGCAGATGCACTCGGCGGCCTACCGCAATCCGCAACAGCTGCCCGAAGGCGCAGTGCTGGTAGTGGGCGCCGGTTCGTCAGGGGTGCAGATCGCCGATGAACTGCAACGCGCCGGCAAGCAGGTCTATCTCTCGGTCGGGGCCCATGACCGTCCGCCGCGGGCCTACCGCAACCGTGATTTCTGCTGGTGGCTGGGGGTGCTCGGCGAGTGGGATGCCGAGACCATGCAGCCGGGCAAGGAGCACGTGACCATCGCCGTCAGCGGCGCCCGTGGCGGGCATACCGTGGACTTCCGCCGGCTGGCCCACCAGGGCATGACCCTGGTCGGCCTGACCAAGGCCTTCGATAACGGCGTGGTCAGCTTCGAGGCCAACCTGGCCGAGAACATTGCCCGCGGCGACGAAAACTACCTGGCGCTGCTCGACGCCGCCGATGCCTACATCGCCCGCAACGGCCTGGACCTGCCGCAAGAGCCCGAAGCCCGGGTGATGCTGCCGGACCCGCCGTGCCTGACCCAGCCGATCCTCGAACTCGACCTGGTCAAGGCCAACGTCGCCACCATCATCTGGGCCACCGGTTATTCGGTGGACTACAGCTGGCTGCAGGTCGATGCCTTCAAGGACAACGGCAAGCCCCGGCACCAGCGCGGCGTGTCCAGCGAGCCCGGGGTCTATTTCGTCGGCCTGCCGTGGCTGTCGCGGCGCGGCTCGGCGTTTATCTGGGGCGTGTGGCACGACGCCCGGCACATCGCCGAGCACATCGTCAAACAGCGCATCTACTTCGATTATCGCGACGCCGCGCAGCGCCAAGCCGAGCGCGAATCCGCCACTCAACCCGCCAGCCGCATGGGAGCCCGCTGATGCCTACTCATACCCGCATCCGCATGTTCAACACCAAAGATACCTACCCGAACCAGAGCCTGGACAACGACCTGTGCCAGGCGGTGCGCGCCGGCAACACCGTGTATGTGCGCGGCCAGGTCGGCACCGACTTCAATGGCCAGCTGGTCGGCCTCGGCGACCCGCGGGCCCAGGCCGAGCAGGCCATGCGCAACGTCAAGCAACTGCTGGAAGAGGCTGGCAGCGACCTCAGTCATATCGTCAAGACCACCACCTACCTGATCGACCCGCGTTACCGCGAACCGGTCTACCAGGAGGTCGGCAAGTGGCTCAAGGGCGTGTTCCCGATCTCCACCGGACTGGTGGTCAGCGCCCTGGGTCAGCCGCAGTGGCTGATGGAAATCGACGTGATCGCGGTCATCCCCGAATAAGGAGTGCGCCATGACTTTCTCCATCGTCGGCCGCTGCGCCGAAACCGGCCAGCTGGGCATTGCCATCAGCTCGTCGAGCATCGCCGTCGGCGCCCGTTGCCCCTGGCTGCGCAGCGGCGTGGGCGCGGTGTCGAGCCAGAACATCACCTTGCCGGCCCTCGGCCCCCAGGTGCTCGACGGCCTGGGCGAAGGCCTGGAGCCGGCGCAGGCCCTGGACCAGGCGCTGACCCGCAACGGCTACAGCCAGTACCGCCAGGTGGCGGTGGTGGATGCCCGGGGGCGCACGGCGGTATTCAGTGGCAACCACGCACTGGGCATTAACAATGCCGTGGCCGGTGAGCAATGCGTGGCGGCCGGCAACTTGCTGGCCAACAGCGCAGTGATCGAGCGCATGGTCGAGGCCTTCGAAAGCAGCGAAGGCTGCCTGGCGGCGCGGCTGCTCAGCGCGTTGCAGGCCGGGCAGGACGCCGGGGGCGAGGCGGGCGCGGTGCATTCGGCGGCGCTGTCGGTGGTCGGCGAGCTGGTCTGGCCGATCGTCGACCTGCGGGTGGACTGGGCCGAGGCCAACCCCATCGGCGAGCTGCACAGGCTCTGGAGCGCCTACGAGCCACAGTTGCAGGATTACCTGACCCGCGCCCTCAACCCGACCCTGGCGCCGAGCTACGGAGTGCCGGGCGATGAATGAGCTGCGCAGCCGCGCCTTGCTGGCCAGGCTGGTGGGCTTTGCCACGGTCAGCCGCGATTCGAACCTGGCCTTGATCGAGTTCGTGCGCGACTACCTGCACGGCCTGGGCGTGAGCGGCGAGCTGATCTACAACGCCGAGCGGACCAAGGCCAACCTGCTGGCCAGCATCGGTCCGGCGGTGGAAGGCGGCATCGTGCTGTCCGGGCACACCGACGTGGTGCCGGTGGACGGCCAGCCCTGGACGCTCGACCCCTTCAGCCTGACCGAGCGCGACGGCAAGCTCTACGGGCGCGGCACCGCCGACATGAAAGGCTACCTGGCCTCGGTGCTGGCCGCGGTGCCGCTGTTTCTCGAAAGCCCGCTGCGCCGGCCGGTGCACCTGGCGTTCTCCTATGACGAGGAAGTCGGCTGCCTCGGCGTGCGCAGCCTGCTGGAAGTGCTGCCACAGCGCATCCCGCAACCGGCGCTGTGCCTGATCGGCGAGCCCACCGAGCTTAAACCGGTGCTCGGCCACAAGGGCAAGCTGGCCATGCGTTGCCATGTGCACGGCGCACCGTGCCACTCGGCCTATGCGCCTTATGGGGTCAACGCCATCGAGCAGGCGGCGCGGCTGATCGGCCGGCTGGGGGAGATCGGCCGGCGCCTGGCGGCCCCGGAGCATCACGACGCTCGCTTCGACCCGGCGTTCTCCACCGTGCAGGTCGGGGTGATCCAGGGCGGCACGGCGCTGAATATCGTCCCGGCCGACTGCCGCTTCGACTTCGAGGTGCGCGCCTTGCCAGCCTTCGAACCCCGGGCGGTGGTGGACGAACTGCAAGGCTATGCCGAACAGGAGCTGTTGCCGGCGATGCAGGCAGTCAAGGCCGATACGGCGATCCGCTTCGAAGCGATCTCGGCTTATCCAGGTTTGGCGACTGCTCCCGAAAGCGCCGCCGCGCAACGGGTGGCGCAACTGTGCGGGAGCGATGCCTTCGGCACCGTGGCCTTTGGCACCGAAGGCGGATTGTTCGACCAGGCCGGCATCCCGGCGGTGGTCTGCGGTCCCGGCAGCATGGACCAGGGCCACAAGCCGGACGAGTTCGTCAGCGTCGAGCAGATGGCGGCCTGCGACCGGCTGATGGACCGCCTGGCCGAATACCTCTGCAAGCATTGATAACGATTTTTCAATAAGAACAAGGAATCCGCGGTGAAAGATTTCAACGAGTGGACAGCCCTGGCGCAGCGCCAACGCCTGATCGACAGCGCCTTTATCGACGGTGAGGCGTGCCAGGCCGAGAGCGGCGCGCGCTTCGATGTGGTCAACCCGGCCACCGTGAAACGCTTGGCTCAGGTGGCCGCCTGCGGCGCGGTCGAAGTCGACCGGGCGGTGCGCAGCGCCCGCCGTGCGTTCGAGCAGGGCCCCTGGGCGAGGATGGCGCCCGGCGAGCGCAAGGCGATCCTGCTGCGCCTGTCGCAGCTGATGCTGGAGCACCGCGACGAACTGGCCTTGCTCGATTCCCTGAGCATGGGCAAGCCGGTGATGGATGCCTGGAATATCGATGTGCCGGGCGCGGCCCATGTATTTGCCTGGTACGGCGAAAGCCTCGACAAGCTCTATGACCAGGTGGCGCCGAGCGCCAGCAATGTCCTGGCGACCATCACCCGGGTGCCGCTGGGGGTGATCGGTGCGGTGGTGCCGTGGAATTTCCCGCTGGACATGGCCGCCTGGAAGCTGGCCCCGGCCCTGGCCGCCGGCAACAGCGTGGTGCTCAAGCCGGCCGAACAGTCGCCGTTCTCGGCCCTGCGCCTGGCCGAGCTGGCCATCGAAGCCGGCCTTCCCAAGGGCGTGCTCAACGTGGTGCCGGGCCTGGGCGAGGAGGCCGGTCGCGCCCTTGGCCTGCACATGGAGGTGGATGCCCTGGTGTTCACCGGCTCCACCGAGGTCGGCAAGTACTTCATGCAGTACGCCGCGCAGTCGAACCTCAAGCAGGTCTGGCTGGAGTGCGGCGGCAAGAGCCCGAACCTGGTGTTCGCCGATTGCCAGGACCTGGACCTGGCGGCCGAGAAAGCCGCGTTCGGCATCTTCTTCAACCAGGGCGAAGTCTGCTCGGCCAACTCGCGCCTGCTGGTGCAGCGCTCGATCGCCGATGGGTTCATCGAGCGCCTGGTTGCCAAGGCGCACCAGTGGCAGCCGGGCAATCCGCTGGACCCGGCGAGCCGGGCCGGGGCCATCGTCGATGCGCGCCAGGCGCAGCGCATCAAGCAGTACATCGAGCAGGCCCAGGCCGAGGGCGCGCAGTTGGTGTGCGGCGGTCGGCAACTGAGCATCGACGGTTCGAGCAACTTCATCGAGCCGACCATCTTCACGGGCGTGACCGCCGACATGACCCTGGCCCGCGAAGAGGTGTTCGGCCCGGTGCTGGCGATCACGCTGTTCGACGACGAAGACCAGGCGGTGGCCCTGGCCAATCAGCACATCTATGGCCTGGCCGCTTCGCTGTGGACCGACGACCTCAATCGCGCGCATCGAGTGGCGCGGCGGCTGAATGCCGGGACGGTGTCGGTGAATACCGTCGATGCGCTGGATGTCACCGTGCCCTTTGGCGGCGGCAAGCAGTCGGGCTTTGGCCGCGACCTGTCGCTGCATTCGTTCGACAAGTACACCCAGCTGAAAACCACCTGGATTCAACTGCGCGGCTGAGGCCCCGAAGCGCGGCACCGATCTTCAAAAAAATAGAACAACAAGACGGAGCAACCGATGAACAGCAATGCAAGCGTGCAAACCGGCGCCCTGGCGCCGCCCGCGAGTCGCAAGAAACTCGGCCTCACCGCGCTGTTGGCGGTGGCCATCGGCCTGGTGGTCTCACAAGGCGTGATGGTGCTGATGCTGCAAGGCGTCGGCATCGCCGGCCTGGGCTTTATCGTGCCCCTGGGCCTGGCCTACCTGTTGGCCCTGAGCTACGCCTGTTCGTTCTCCGAACTGGCGCTGATGATCCCCCGCGCCGGCAGCCTGAGCACTTACACCGAGGTCGCCATCGGCCAGTTCCCGGCGATCCTGGCGACCTTTTCCGGCTACATCGTGGTAGCGATGTTCGCCTTGTCGGCCGAGCTGTTGCTGATGGAGTTCATCATCGACAAGGTCTACCCGCACTCCATGCCGCCGCTGACCGTGGCCCTGGGGGTACTGGCGCTGTTCACCGTGCTCAACCTGTTCAACATCGACATCTTCGCCCGCCTGCAGACGGTGCTGGCGGTGGTGATGACCGTGGTCCTGCTGGTGATGGGCCTGAGCGCGATGAACAGCGACATCGTCGCGCCCAACCCGACGCTGTTCGACAGCGCCCACTGGAACCCCTTGGGCCTGGGCGTGGTCGCCCTGACGGCGATGGCGGTCTGGGGCTTCGTCGGCGCCGAGTTCGTCTGCCCGCTGGTGGAAGAAACCCGGCGTCCGGAGCGCAATATCCCGGGCTCGATGATGCTCGGCCTGACCATCATCTTCGTGATCATCAGCCTGTATGGCCTGGGCGCCTTGCTCACCGTGCCCCAGGCGGAACTGGCCAGCAACGGCCTGCCGCATTACCTGTTCGCCACCACGGTGTTCGGCGAGGCGGGCAAGGTGTTCCTGGTGACCGCCGCGATCACCGCCACCTGCAGCACCCTCAACAGTTCGCTGGCGGCGATCCCGCGCATGCTGTTCGGCATGGCTCGCAATGGCCAGGCCTTTGGCGTGTTCAAGCGCCAGGGCAAGCGCACCGGCGCGCCCTGGGTGGCGGTGCTGTTTATCGCCGCGGTCACTGGCCTGCCGTTGCTGCTGATGCACGACCATGCCGATGCGATCAACCAGCTGTTGCTCTCGGCGGCCCTGGCCTGGCTGCTGGCCTACATCATCACCCACGTCAATGTCATCGCCCTGCGCCGGCGCTACCCGCAGGTGGCGCGGCCGTTCCGCACGCCGTTCTACCCCTTGCCGCAGGTGTTCGGCATCGCCGGCATGCTGTTTGCGATCTGGAACGTCTCGCCCAGCCCGGAGATGACCTTTTCGATTTTTGCCTACGCAGGTCTCGTGCTGCTGATCGTCTCGATCATCGCCGTGCTGTGGATCAAGGGCGTGATGGGCAAGCCACTGTTCAAGCCGGAGCCGCTGGCCAGCGTGCTCGGCACTCTCGATAAAAACCCGCAAGGAGACTCGCAATGACCGTTCAGATCAAACCCGTGCGCAGCACCGGCGACTACCAGGCCGCGGATGCCGCGCACCACATTCATGCGTTCCTCGATCAGAAGGCGCTGAACGCCGAAGGGCCGCGGGTGATCGTGCGCGGTGAGGGCCTGGCGCTCTGGGACAACGACGGCAAGCGCTACCTGGACGGCATGTCGGGCCTGTGGTGCACCAACCTCGGCTACGGCCGCAAGGACCTGGCCGCCGCTGCCAGCCAGCAGCTCGAGCAACTGCCGTACTACAACATGTTCTTCCACACCACCCACCCGGCGGTGGTCGAGCTGTCGGAGCTGTTGTTCAGCCTGTTGCCCGCGCACTACAGCCACGCGATCTACACCAACTCCGGCTCCGAGGCCAACGAGGTGCTGATCCGCACCGTGCGCCGCTACTGGCAGATCCTCGGCAAGCCGCAGAAGAAGATCATGATCGGCCGCTGGAACGGCTACCACGGCTCGACCCTCGGCGCCACGGCGCTGGGCGGGATGAAGTTCATGCACGACATGGGAGGGGTGATCCCGGACGTGGCGCACATCGACGAGCCGTACTGGTTCGCCCACGAAGGCGACCTGACCCCGGCCGAGTTCGGCCTGCGCGCGGCGCGCCAGCTGGAGGAGAAGATCCTCGAACTGGGCGCCGAGAATGTCGCGGCCTTCGTCGCCGAGCCCTTCCAGGGCGCCGGCGGCATGATCTTCCCGCCAGAAAGCTACTGGCCGGAAATCCAGCGCATCTGCCGCCAGTACGACGTGCTGCTGTGCGCCGATGAAGTGATCGGCGGTTTCGGCCGTACCGGCGAGTGGTTCGCCCACCAGCATTTCGGCTTCGAGCCCGACACCCTGTCGATCGCCAAGGGCCTGACCAGCGGCTACATCCCCATGGGCGGTCTGATCCTCTCCAGGCGCATGGCCGAGGTGCTGGTGGAGCAGGGCGGGGTGTTCGCCCACGGCCTGACCTATTCCGGCCACCCGGTGGCGGCGGCGGTGGCCATCGCCAACCTCAAGGCCCTGCGCGACGAAGGCATCGTCAGCCGGGTCAAGCACGAGACCGGGCCGTACCTGCAGCGCTGCCTGCGCGAGGTGTTCGACAACCATCCGTTGATTGGCGAAGTGCAGGGCGCCGGGCTGGTGGCGGCCTTGCAGTTCGCCGAAGACAAGGCCAGCCGCAAGCGCTTCGCCAACGAAAACGACATGGCCTGGCGTTGCCGCACCATCGGCTTCGAAGAGGGCCTGATCATCCGCTCGACCCTGGGCCGGATGATCATGGCCCCGGCCCTGGTGGCCAGCCACGCCGACATTGATGAACTGGTCGACAAGACCCGTACCGCCGTAGACAGGACCGCCCGCGAATACGGTCGTCTGTAGGCCCAAAAGCGGCCGGCGCGCGCGGGCGCGTCGGCCTATTCGAGGAACCGCTACATGTCCAGATCCTTGCGTTGCTGTGTTCCCTTTGCCCTGGCCCTGTTGTGCACCGCGGTTGCGGCCGCACCGCAGAGCCTCACCGTCATCTCCTTTGGCGGTGCCACCAAGCAGGCCCAGGACAAGGCCTACTTCCAACCTTTCACCGCCAGCGGCGCAGGACGCGTGGTCGCCGGCGAATACAACGGTGAGCTGTCGAAAATCAAGGCCATGGTCGATGTCGGCCATACCAGCTGGGACGTGGTCGAAGTCGAAAGCCCGGAGCTGCTGCGTGGCTGTGACGAAGGCTTGTTCGAACGCCTCGACCCGGCGCGCTTCGGCGACCCGGCGCGGTTCGTCCCGGGGACCCTGAGCGAATGCGGCGTGGCCACCTATGTCTGGTCGATGGTCATGGCCTACGACCAGGACAAGCTGGCCAAGGCGCCGACCTCCTGGGCGGACTTCTGGAACGTCGCCGACTTCCCCGGCAAGCGCGGCTTGCGCAAGGGCGCCAAGTACACCCTGGAAATCGCCTTGCTCGCCGACGGGGTCAAGCCGGACCAGCTGTACCAGGTGCTGGGTACTCCCGAGGGCGTGACCCGGGCGTTCGCCAAGCTCGATCAGATCAAGGGCAATATCCAGTGGTGGGAGGCGGGCGCGCAGCCGCCGCAATGGCTGATCGCCGGGGACGTGGTGATGAGCGCGGCCTACAACGGGCGGATCGCCTCGGCGCAGAAGGAAGGCATGAAACTGAGCATCGTCTGGCCGCAAAGCCTGTACGACCCGGAGTACTGGGCGGTGGTCAAGGGCACGCCGAACAAGGCGCTGGCCGAAGACTTCATCGCCTTCGCCAGCCAGCCGCAGACCCAGAAGGTGTTCTCCGAGGAGATCCCCTACGGGCCGGTGCACCGTGACGCGCTGGCGCTGCTGCCGGCGGCGGTGCAACGGCAGTTGCCCACCGCCGAGGCCAACCTGGCCGGGGCGCGGGCGGTGGACGCGGAGTTCTGGGTGGACCATGGCGAGGAGCTGGAACAGCGCTTCAACGCCTGGGCGGCGCGCTGAGGTCAATGGCCACCAGCTTCGTAAAGGAGGGCACCCGCTCTTTGTAGGAGCCAGCTTGCTGGCGATAGAGGCAACGCGGTGTGCCTGATGCGACGCTTCGCGAGCAAGCTGCGCTCCTACAGATGCAGATGGGGTATTGGCCGCGAGCCCGGGGCTGGCCTATAACCTGTTCAACCCTGGATAGGCGGGTTGCATTGGCCGCATCGCCGGCAAGCCCGCTCCGGTTATACCTGGGGTGCTATTTCAACCACGCAGCGAACTGCTCCTTGCAGTAATCGACGAACAACTGCGCAGGCTTGGTCAGCTGCGCCCGTTTCAGCCAGCCGGCCACCAGCGCCGAGCCGGTGACATCCTCGGCAATCTCCACACAGACCACTTCCTGGCCGTCATAGGTGCTGTTGCCATGGGGCCTGGTCACCAGCAAGGCAAAGCCGAACCCCTGGCCGACCATGCCGCGCACCATCTCGATCGACGGCGAGCCGAAGACGATATTCGGCGTCAGTTGCAACTCCTCGAAGATGCTCACGAAGTAGGTGCGGCTGGGCTGCACATCCAGCAGGATCATCGGCTCCAGGACCAGGTCGCGCAGCGACACCTGGGCCTGCCCGGCAAAACGGTGCCCGGCCGGCACCAGGGCATACGGCCGTTGCGGCGCCATCAGCGCCTCGGTCTCGATGGTGCTGTCCAGGTCGTGCTCGTAGAAGATCGCCAGGTCGAAGCGCCCGCCGGTCAACCCCTGCACCAGCTCCTGCTGCTCGCCGTCCTGCAGGCGGATCTCCACCCCCGGAAAACGCTGGCGAAAGCCGGCGATCAGCCGTGGCAGGTAGAGCGGGGCGACCGTCTCGAAACAACCGATATCGATCTGCCCACACACCACATCGTTGTCGGCCAGGGCGTTCTGCTCGAACTCGTGGGCCATGCGCAGCAGTTCCTGGGCCTTGCGGTAGAAACGCGCGCCACCCGGGGTCAGGGACACGCCCTGGGCGTGATGACGGATCAGCAACTGCACGCCGAAGCTGTCTTCCAGGCCCTTGACCGCGGTGGAGATCGACGGCTGGGCGATATACAGCTTGCGCGACGCCTCGGCGACGCTGCCACATTCGACGGTGGTGACGAAATACTTCAATTGACGCAAGGAATAGGACGCCACAGTGCACCTCTGGCCGATGGTTTTGCTCCACGATACCCGCTCCGCGGACTGGCGCTGCAGCGGATTTTGCTCGGCAGTGGGGATATTTTCGCTGGGTAGGCGCGCAGTGCCGCAAAGGCTTGCAGGTAGAGGTACAGCTTCCAGGTGCCGCCTGGACATGTAGGACTTTTACTTCAAGTTGGGTAGGAGAAATCTTGGTGTACTGGTTATATATCCAGTATTTTCGGGTGATTCCTCTGCCAGCGTGATGCGGAACGAAAAATGGGTGCGTGGACAGAAAATCCAGCTCGGTTAATTTGAAGACCTCTCCTTTGGAAAGGGAGAGTTTCTTAAATCAATGGAGCAATAAACATGAACAAACCACAAACCCAATCACCGCTTCGCCACGGTCGGGTCACCTCCCCAGCCTCCCGCGGCGCAGTCGCCATCGACCTGGGCCTGTTGGGCGGTTGGCAGGTCAATGAGATGGAAGGCGGCAAGAACTTCCCGGCCCTGGCCGCGGGTCCGTTCCCTGCACCGTTCAACACGGACAACCCAAGCGACGTGCCGCCGGCCGATGGCTTCATCCTCAGCGGTGGCAAGACCGATGCCCGGGACTGCGTCAACTTCAGCGATGAGGAGATGAGCAAGAAGCTCGGCCGCGCCTTCACCTGGCCGACGCTCAACGTCAACCCCGGCCAGATCTTCAAGGTGACCTGGCAGTACACCGCGCCACACACCACCCGTGGTTATCGCTGGCTGATCACCAAGGACGGCTGGGATCCGAAACAGCGCATCACCCGCGCTCAACTGGAGGCTCAACCTTTCGCCGAGGACTTCTACCCGCAGGTGCCTTACTACAGCCATGCCGGCGAACTGAAGGCCAAGGTCGATCACGAAGTGAAGCTGCCAGCCAATAAAAAGGGCCGTCACGTGATTGTCCTGATGTGGATCGTGGCCAATACCGGCAACGCCTTCTATCAGGCCTTCGACGTCGACTTCAAATAAGTCTGCGGATCGTCCAAACGTTCTGAAGGATTAGAACATGTCACAGATTGACTTTACCCAACTGAAAACGACGCAGGATGATGCCGCGTCGCGGATGCCGAGCCTGGATGGCAAGAAAATCCTCATGGGCTACTGGCACAACTGGCCGGCCGGCCCCTCGGACGGCTACCAGCGCGGGCAGTTTGCCAATATGAACCTGGAGGATGTGCCCCGGGACTACAACGTGGTGGCCGTGGCGTTCATGAAAGGCAGCGGTATTCCGACGTTCAAGCCGTACAACCTGTCCGATGCCGAGTTTCGTCGCCAGGTGGGCGTGCTGAACAGCCAGGGCAGGGCGGTGCTGATGTCCCTGGGGGGCGCCGACGCTCATATCGCGTTGAACCCGGGCCACGAACAGCCCCTGGCCAATGAAATCATCCGCCTGGTGGAAACCTACGGCTTTGACGGGCTGGACATCGATCTTGAACAGAGTGCGATTGACTCTGCCAGCAACAAGATCGTCCTGCCGGCCGCGCTGAAGCTGGTCAAGGATCACTATGCTGCCGAGGGCAAGCATTTCATCATCAGCATGGCGCCGGAGTTCCCCTACCTGACCGCTGCCGGTCGATACGTCGACTACCTCAAGGCGCTGGAAGGCTACTACGACTTCATCGCGCCGCAGTTCTACAACCAGGGCGGCGATGGCCTCTGGGTTCAGGAGGCCAACAACGGCAAGGGGGCCTGGATCGCCCAGAACAACGACGCCATGAAAGAGGACTTCCTCTATTACCTGACCGAAAGCCTGGTGAGTGGTACTCGCGGTTTCACCAGGATTGCCGCTGACAAATTCGTCATTGGCCTGCCCGCCAACGTCGATGCCGCGGCCACCGGATACGTGGTCAACCCGGCGGCCGTTGCCAATGCGTTCAAACGCCTCCATGCCAAAGGGCTGTCGATCAAGGGCCTGATGACCTGGTCGGTCAACTGGGACAGCGGGGTCAACAAGGACCACGTGCCCTACAACCAGGAATTCAGCCGGCGCTACGGGTCGTTGATCAACGGTGGCAAGCTGTCCTCCTCAACCCAGGATGAGTCCCACCCACAGACCGCCCTCTAGCATTCGATCAAGGAGACATCCGGCAGACGTGCCGGATGCTCGACAGTCAAGCCTGTTGACTTGATCGCTGAGGGCAAGCAATGAAAATCCGATGCCGCAAGGCATCGGATTTTTTTTGGCTTTCAAGATGGGGGCCATCCACCAGGTCCTGGCAGAGGACGGCAGCGTGGAGGGCCCGACTATCGGGCCATTGCAACTGCTGCGCATCAGTGCCGGCGACATGCTTGCCTAGGCGCTCAACTGATGAAGATGATCTTCGACACCAGTTCTGCGCTGTTCTTGGCCTGAAGTTTCTTCATCAGCCGGGCGCGGTGGACTTCCACTGTGCGGTGGGAAATGCCCAGCTTGCGTGCCACTTCCTTGCAGGTCAGGCCATTGACGATATGCAGCGAGATTTCCCGTTCGCGTGGGGTCAACTGGATCATCGGCGCCGGTTGGCGGTCCAGGCGCTCGAAATGCCAGACCATCAGCTTGAACGGGTCCTCGGCCGTCAGGGAAAAACCGTGGGCGCGGGCCCAGAACACCTCGCCGTTGCGATGCTGCATGAAGCGTTCATCGGAGTAGAAGGTGCCGGGTCCGTTGCGCAGCCAGTGCTCGCTGCGTTCGCCGATGCTCTGGTAGTCGGCCTGGGAGGGGTACAACAGCAGGGTCAGGTGGCCTTGCAAGTGTTCGCGCTCGTAGCCGAACAGGCGTACGAAGGCCTGGTTGCAGTCGAGCATCCGGCGATGTCCGGTGATCATCTGCGGTGCGGGGGAAACCTGGAAGGCCAGGCGCTCGAGGTCCTGGAATTGCTGGGCGTGTAGGGTCATCAGGCATCCTGCCTCGGGTTTATCGGCGCGCCCCTTTTTTGGGGGGCGGGGGACTACTTACTGCCGTACGTAGTTCCCCCAACTAGCGTGTGATTCGGGTGTTGAATCATTGTATGGAATACCCGCTTCAAGGAAGAAGAAAATCACATGGTTCATGATTCCGTATCCATCGTCGCTGCCGCCCATAGTCCTTTCGGTCGTCTGGACGGCCTGAACCTCGAGGACCTGATCGTCCAGGTTACCCGCGAGGCCCTGGCAGACGCTGAGATCGAGGCTGCACAAATCGACGCGCTGTTTCTCGGGCACTTCAACGCCGGCCTGGTGGCGGACGGTTTTCCCGCCTCGCTGATGCTCCAGGCCGATCCGCAACTGCGCTTCAAGCCCGCCACTCGCTGCGAGAACGCCTGCGCCTCCGGTTCGGCGGCGATCCAGGCCGGGATCAACGCGATCCGCAGCGGCGCCGCCGAACTGGTACTGGTGGTCGGCGCGGAGAAAATGACCGGCAACAGTACCGTCGAAGTCACCCGGGCCCTGGCCGGCGCCGGCTACCAGAACGCCCTCCAGGAGGCCGGCATGAGTTTCGCCCAGCTTTTTGGCCGGGTGGCGCAGCAGTACGCCGACCGCTACCACAGCCCGTTGTCCTCGATGGCCATGATCGCGGTGAAAAACCATGCCAATGCCATGGCCAACCCCCTGGCACAGATGCACCGCGTGATGGATTTTGAACACTGCAACAACGTTTCCCAGGGCAACCCGCTGATCGCGCCGCCACTGCGCCTGACCGACTGCTCGTTGATCAGTGACGGTGCGGCGGCGATCATCCTGGCCTCGCCCCAGCGCGCCCGTTCGATGCGACGCCAGGTGGCGATTCGTGCCATGACCCAGGTGAACGACTTCCTGCCCTTGTCGCGCCGCGACATGCTGGCCTTCGAGGGGCCGCGCCGGGCCATCCACGGGGCCCTGCGCCAGGCCGGCGTGACCCTCGGCGACCTGAGTTTCGCTGAGGTACACGACTGCTTCACCATCGCTGAATTGCTGATCTACGAAGCCATGGGCCTGGCGCCCAGGGGCGAGGGGCACCGAGCCCTCGACGACGGCACCGTGCGCCAGGGCGGACGCCTGCCGGTGAACCTGTCCGGCGGGCTCAAGGCCAAGGGGCATCCGGTGGGGGCCACCGGGGTATCGATGCATGCCCTGGGCTTTGCCCAACTGATCGGCAAACCCATCGGCCTGGGTGTGCCAGGTGCCGAGTTCGGCTTGCTGTTCAACATGGGCGGCATGGCGGTGGCCAACTACGCCAGCGTCCTGCAAGCGGTCAAGGTCTGAGGATGAACATCGCCCATTGGCTGCGCGATGCGGCCCAGCGCTGGCCGCGGCGGGGAGCTCTGTTCGAGGGCCGCCGCCAGGTCGCCGACTACCAGGCGTTTGCCGAGCAGGCCAGGGCACGCGCCCTGCAACTGCGCCACGAGTACGGCATTGAGCCTGGCGACCGAGTGGCGCTGCTGCTGAAGAACAGCTGCGGTTATCTCGAACTGTTGTACGCCATCTGGTGGAGCGGGGCGGTGGCGGTTCCGATCAACAGCAAGTTGCATGCACTGGAAGCCACCTGGATTGCCGGCAATGCCGGGGCCCGGCTGATCTACACCGATGAGGGCCAGAGCTTCGACACCGCGACCCTGCCGGCCGGCTGCCGCGAACTGGCCGCGCCCGGGCTGGCCGTGCAAGGCCGGGTGCCGGGTGATGAACTGGTAGAGCCGCACCTGCGGGAGGACAGCGACCTGGCCTGGCTGTTCTACACCTCCGGGACCACTGGCCGCCCCAAGGGGGTGATGTTGTCCCATGGCAACCTGATCGCCATGTCCTTGTGCTATCCGCTGGACGTGGACCCGGTGGCCGCTGATGACGCAGTGGTCTATGCCGCGCCGATGTCTCACGGCGCCGGCCTCTACAACTTCATCCATGTGCGCTGTGGTACGCGGCATGTGGTGCCGACGTCCCAGGGGTTCCAGGCGGCGGAATTGTTCGAGCTGGCGCAGGCGCTGGGCCAGGTCAGCCTGTTTGCCGCGCCGACCATGCTCAAGCGCATGGTGCAGCAGGCCCGGCAGCAGGGCTATTGCGGCGAAGGGATCAAGACCATCGTCTACGGCGGCGGCCCGATGTACCTGGCGGATCTCGCCCAGGCCCTGGACACCTTCGGCCCGCGGTTGGTGCAGATCTACGGCCAGGGCGAATGCCCAATGACCATCAGCGCCCTGTCCAGGGAGACCATTGCCGACCGCGGCCATGCTGACTGGCCGACCATTGCTGCCTCGGTAGGGCGTGCCCACGCCTGCGTTGAGGTGCGCGTGGTGGATACTGCGGGCCAACCCCTGGCTGCCGGAGAGAGGGGGATAATCGCCGTGCGCGGGGCTGTGGTGATGCAGGGGTACTGGGATAATCCGCAAGCCACCCGGGAGGCCCTGGTGGACGGCTGGCTGCTCACCGGTGACATCGGTTTCCTGAATGAGCGGGGTTACCTGACCCTGACCGATCGCAGCAAGGATGTGATCATCTCCGGCGGCAGTAACATCTACCCGCGGGAAGTCGAGGAAGTGCTGATCCAGCACCCCGAGGTATTCGAAGTGTGCGTGGTGGGGGAGGCCGACCCGCAGTGGGGCGAGTCGGTGGTGGCCTTCGTGGTCCTGCGTTCGCCCGGCAACCTCGATGCGCAGGCGCTCAACCATTGGTTCCTGGCGCGCATGGCCTCGTTCAAAAAGCCGAAGAAGTACCTGTTTTGCGCCGAGCTGCCCAAGAACAGCTATGGCAAGATTCTCAAGACCCGCTTACGCCAGTGGTTGCAGGACCCCACCGGGCCCTTGAGCAACCTCTGAAGCGCGGCATTTCATGGATAGCACTACGACAGGAGTCCCCACGATGGGCGTGCCACCTTCCAACCCCCAGCGCCAGCGGCGCCGGGCCTTCATCGGCGCCACTTCCGGCCACTTGATCGAGTGGTACGACTATGGCGTCTACGGTTTCCTGGCCTTGTACATCGGCAAGGCCTTCTTCGTTTCCGACGATCCCACCAGCAGCCTTCTGGCAAGCTTCGCAGCCTTTGCCCTGAGCTTCTTCATCCGGCCCCTGGGCGGCCTGTTCTTCGGCCCCCTGGCCGACAAGATCGGCCGACGCAAGACCCTGATCACGGTGCTGGTGATGATGGCCGGCTCCACCTGCCTGCTGGGCCTGTTACCGACCTACGCGAGCATCGGCATCGCCGCGCCGGTGATCCTGGTGCTGGTCCGCTGTGTGCAGGGTTTCTCTGCCGGTGGCGAGATCGGCACCATCACCAGCTTCATTTCCGAATACGCCAGCCCAGGGCGCCGGGGATTCGCCACCTGCTGGCTGATGGTCACCGCTGTGCTCGGCCTGCTCCTGGGCGGCGCCGTGGCCAACGGCATGACTTGGGCCCTGGGCGCCGAACTGATGCAGGACTGGGGCTGGCGGATCCCGTTCCTGATCGCAGGCCCCCTGGGCTTCATCTCGCTGTATATCCGCCTGAAGCTGGAGGACAGTCCGGAATTCCTGGCCTTGCTGCAGGCCGGGCAGACCTCCAAGGCGCCGCTGCACGAGGTTTGGCAGTGGAAGCGCTCGATCGCCCTGGTGTTCTTCATCATCACCCTGCACAGCTCGATCTTCTACCTGGTGCTGACCTTCGCCTCGACCTACATGTCCAACACCCTCAAGTTCGACAGTGGCACGACCTTGCTCTATGTATTCGTCGCCAGTCTCTCGGCGGCGGTGGTCATGCCCCTCGGCGGTGCCTTCACCGATCGTTACGGGCGCAAGCCTTTCCTGATGGTGATCGGTACTCTGGCGACCCTGGCCATGTACTGGTTCTTCAAGGCCGCGCCCAACGCGACCCCGGCCACCTTGTTCTGGCCGCTGATGGCCGTGGCGATCCTGTTCGGGCTCTATGCGTCCTCGACCTACGCCCTGATGAGCGAGCTGCTGCCGACCCGCATCCGCTCCACCGGCATCGCCGTGGCCTACAACATCCCGGTGGCGGTGTTCGGCGGCAGCGCGCCGCTGATTTCCACCTGGCTGATCAAGCTCACTGGCGACATCACTGCGCCCTGGTACTTCTACGTGGCGACCGGGATCGCGTCGCTGCTGGCCCTGGTAGTGCTACGCAAGGAGGACTTCGTCGCCTGTACCCACGACGTCCGGCACCAGGGCCGTGGGGCTGCGCAACTCCTGGTCAATCCGCAAGCTTGAGCCCACCTGTCAGCGCCGGCCCCGGCCGACTGGCGTCACCCGGCCGTGTATCGCGGCCTGGCGGCCAGGACGTCGGTATGGGTCAGTGGTGGGCAATGGCGTCGGGCGGGTCGAGCGCATAGCTGCAACGCTCGGTGTCAGCCCAGAAACAGAAAAGTCCCGCGAGCGGCCAGTCAGGACTGGCCCCTTTTGCCTATGGCAGACGATCCGGTTTGTGTAGGGATCAAAGGCTATCGGGGTCGCCGAAGAACATCTGAATCCGCGAGCGCAGCCAGCGTTCGCCCGGGTCGTTGTCCTGGGAGCCGCGCCAGGCCATGTGCAGTTCGAAGGTGCGCACCGGCAGGGGCGGGTCTTCGGCGCGCACGCCGCCGGCGGCGGTCAGGGCTTCGGCGGTGTAGTCCGGCACGGTGGCGACGATGTCGGTGCCGGTGAGCAGGGTGCTCAGGCCGTTGAACTGCGGCACAGCGAGCACCACGTGACGCTTGCGCCCGAGTTTTTCCAGTTCTTCATCGATAAAACCGCTGAGGTCGCCGGCGAACGACACCAGGGCGTGGGGGCGGGCGCAGAAGTCGTCGAGGCTCAGGGCGCCGGGCATGCTGTCGGCCCGCAGCAGCTTGGGCAGGCTGCGGCGCAGCACCTTGCGCTTGGCGTTGGCCGGCAGGTCCTGGGTGTAGCTGACGCCGATGGAAATCTCGCCGGAGGCCAGCAGGGCCGGCATCAGCAGGTAGTTGGCGCGGCGCACCACCAGCACGATCCCCGGCGCTTCGGCGCGCAGGCGCTTGAGCAGCATCGGCAGCAGGGCGAACTCGACGTCGTCGGACAGGCCGATGCGGAACACCGCGGTGCTGGTCGCCGGGTCGAACTCGGCGGCGCGGCTGACCGCGGTGGAGATCGAGTCGAGGGCGGGCGAGAGCAGGGCGAAGATTTCCACCGCCCGGGCCGACGGCTCCATGCTGCGCCCGGTGCGCACGAACAGCGGATCGTCGAACAGGCTGCGCAGGCGCGACAGCGCCGCACTGATGGCCGGCTGGCCGAGGAAGAGTTTCTCCGCCGCCCGGGTCACGCTGCGTTCATGCATTAATGTTTCGAACACGATCAACAGGTTCAGGTCGACACGACGCAGGTCATTACGATTCATCTTGAGTCCTGGCAGAGTCAGCAAACTTGACGAGAGCGGCCATATGAGAACAATGGCCGGCATGAATCTTACGGGGAAAGGCTGCTACTCTGCACCGGCTAATTGTTTTTTCCTGTAAGGAACCCTTCGCTCTGGCACGCTGTTTCCCCGTTGTTGCAGGTGCTGCGGAATCAATGACAGGCATGTCGACTATTAATAGTCACTGATGGTCTTGGCCGGAAAGCCCAGATAGAGTTCAGGGCATTAGAGGTTACTTTGACGAGGTTTGCGATGTCCCGCACGATCCGTTTTCACAAGTTTGGTCCGGCCGAGGTGCTCAAGTGCGAAGAGCATGCGGCCGCTCTGCCTGCGCCAGGCGAAGTGCAGGTGCGTGTCGAAGCGATCGGCATCAGTTGGTACGACGTCCTTTGGCGCCAGAACCTGGCGTCTTCCCATGCCCGCCTGCCTTCCGGCCTTGGCCATGAGATGGCCGGCGTGGTGACTGCGGTCGGCGAAGGTGTCGACGACCTGGCCATTGGCGACAAGGTTGCCAGCTTCCCGGCCGAAAGCCCGAACGATTATCCGGTCTATGGCGAGCTGATTGTCCTGCCACGCTCGGCGTTGACCCGCTATCCCGATGTGCTCAGCCCGGTGGAGGCCGCGGTGCATTACACGCCGCTGCTGGTGGCCTACTTTGCCTATGTCGACCTGGCGCGGGTCAAGCCCGGGCAGTTCGCCCTGGTCACCGATGCCAGCCACTGCGCCGGTCCGTCCTTTGTCCAGCTGGGCAAGGCGCTCGGAGTGCGGGTGATTGCCGCGACCAAGACCGCTGAAGAGCGTGAGTACCTGCTGTCCCTGGGGGCCGAGAAAGTCATCGTCACCGAAGAGCAGGACCTGCTCATGCAGATCAACAAATACACCGACAATCGTGGTGTCAACGTGGTGTTCGATGGCCTCGGCGGTCCGCAGATGTCGATGCTCGGCGACGTCCTGGCGCCGCGCGGCAGCCTGGTGCTGTATGGCCTGCAAGGCGGCAACCAGACGCCGTTCCCGGCCTGCGCGGCGTTCCAGAAGAACATCCAGTTCTTCGTGCACTGCATCGGCAACTTCACTGGCAAGCCCGAGCTGGGCATCATCCAGGACCAGGTGGCCTTGCAGCGCGCCTTGCGCGACATCAACCAGCTGACGGCGGACCGTGTACTGCTGCCGCTCAAGACCCGGATCTTCCCGTTCAACGAGTTCGTCGAAGCCCACCGCTACATGGACGAGTGTCCTTGCCGCGAACGGGTCGCACTGCAGGTCGAACCGGCCTGATCCTGACGCCAGGGTTCGCCATCGCGCACTCTGGCGTTTCTGTCTTCGCGGTCACTCCCTTCTTTATTCCCGCCTCGATCCTGAGCAGCCTCTGTGCAGCAGCCGACCATGGCCTAGCTGCGCCTGCTTATTGTGCAAGCCTCCACGGATAGATCCCGTCGCGTTGTGGTCAAACTGCCAGTAAACTGCGCAGCACTCACCGAACCATCCATTTCCCGAGGTTTTGCATGACACTCAGTCCTTTTGCGGGCAAACCGGCACCGACAGAATTGCTGGTCGATCTTCCGCGACTGGTAACGGCCTACTACACCGGCCAGCCCGATGCCGCCATCTCTACCCAGCGGGTCGCCTTCGGTACCTCGGGGCATCGTGGCAGCTCGTTCGACCTGAGTTTCAATGAATGGCATGTCCTCGCCATCAGCCAGGCGATCTGCCTGTATCGCCAGGCCCAGGGTATCGATGGCCCGCTGTTCGTCGGCATCGATACCCACGCCTTGTCCACCCCGGCCGGTGCCAGCGCCCTGGAAGTGCTGGCCGCCAACGGCGTGACCGTGATGATTGCCACGGGTGACGAGTACACCCCGACGCCGGCGGTGTCCCATGCGATTCTCTGCTACAACCGTGGCCGCAGCAGCGGCCTGGCCGACGGCATCGTGATCACCCCGTCGCACAACCCGCCACAAAGCGGTGGCTACAAGTACAACCCCACCAACGGCGGCCCGGCCGATACCCACATCACCAAGTGGATCGAAGCCAAGGCCAACGAACTGCTGGCCAACAAGCTGGCCGGTGTGAAGCGCATCAGCTACGAGCAGGCCCTGAAGGCCGACACCACCCATCGTCACGACTACGTCAACAGCTATGTCGCCGACCTGATCAACGTCATCGACCTGGACGCTATCCGCAACGCCAAGCTGCGCCTGGGCGTCGATCCGCTGGGCGGAGCAGGGGTGCGCTACTGGTCGGCGATTGCCGAGCACTATCGCCTGGATCTGGAAGTGGTCAACAAGGAAGTCGATGCCACCTTCCGTTTCATGTCCGTCGACTGGGATGGCCAGATCCGCATGGACCCGTCGTCCAGCTATGCGATGCAAGGCCTGATCGGCCTGAAGAATCGTTTCGACGTGGCCTTCGGCTGCGACCCGGACCACGACCGCCACGGTATCGTGACCCCGACTGGCGGCCTGCTGGCGCCGAATAATTACCTGGCGGTGGCCATCGACTACCTGTTCCAGAACCGCCCGCACTGGCGCGCCGACGCGGCCGTGGGCAAGACCGTGGTCAGCAGTGGCCTGATCGACCGCGTGGCGGCGCGCCTGGGCCGTCGCCTGTACGAAGTGCCGGTGGGCTTCAAGTGGTTCGCCGACGGCCTGTTCGACGGCTCCCTCGGCTTTGGCGGTGAAGAGAGCGCCGGCGCATCGTTCCTGCGCAAGGACGGTGGCGTCTGGAGCACCGACAAGGACGGCCTGATCCCGGCCTTGCTGGCCGCGGAAATGACCGCCCGCACCGGCCGCGACCCGAGCCAGGCCTACCGTGCCTTGTGCGACGAGTTGGGCGAGCCGTTCTCGGTGCGCGTCGATGCCAAGGCCAACCCGCAGCAGAAGGCGCTGCTCGGCAAGTTGTCGCCGGAGCAGGTGACCTCGACCCAGCTGGCCGGCGAAAGCATCCAGAAGATCCTCAGCCACGCGCCGGGCAACGACCAGGCGATCGGCGGCCTCAAGGTCATGACCGAGAACGGCTGGTTCGCCGCGCGTCCATCGGGCACCGAAGACATCTACAAGATCTACGCCGAGAGTTTTATCGGCGACGATCACCTGAAGCAATTGGTGCAGGAAGCGCAGACCCTGGTGGACGGCGCGATCAGCGGCTGATCCAGCGGCGTTTCACGGCAGACGAAAAAGGGGCGACCAGAAGGTCGCCCCTTTTTATTGCGGCTGTGTCTTGTAGGAGCGAGGCTTGCCCGCGCTGGCTGCCGATAGAGCGACAGCCATCTTCAACTGGAGCGGAGTCAGCTTCAGGGCTGCTTTGCAACCCATCGCGAGCAAGCTTCGCTCCTACAGAAACGGAGCATTGCTTCGCTATCTCAAGCCAGGTCAACCAGGACGATTTCGCTGTCCTCGAGGGCGGTGACCCGCAGCAGGCGCTCGTCCTCGATCGCGACACCGTCTCGAGCTTCGGCGCGCAAGCCATTGACTTCAATCACCCCGGTCGCTGGGACCAGATAGGCCCGACGATCCTTGTCCAGCGGGTATTCGGCGGACTCGCCGGCCTTCAGGTTGGCGGCTATCAGGCGCGCGTCGGCACGAATCCGCAGGCTCTGGTCATCGCCTTGTTTGCCGCTGGCCAGGGTCACGAAACCTTCGCGCTGGCCTTTGGGGAACGGCTTGGCACCCCAGGACGGCGCGGAGCCGGCCTCGTTGGGGATAATCCAGATCTGGAAGATCCTGGTTTCGCCGGCTTCCAGGTTGTATTCGCTGTGGGCAATCCCGGTACCGGCGCTCATCACCTGCACGTCGCCAGCCTCGGTGCGGCCCTGGTTGCCCAGGTTGTCCTGGTGGGTGATAGCACCTTCACGGACGTAGGTGATGATTTCCATGTCCCGGTGCGGGTGCTGCGGAAAACCGCTGCCGGGAGCGATCACGTCGTCGTTCCACACGCGCAGGTTGCCCCAGTTCATGCGTTTGGGGTCGTAGTACTCGGCGAACGAAAAGTGGTGGTGGGCATCCAACCAGCCATGATGGGCGCCGCCCAGGGATTTGAAGGGTCTGAGTTCAAGCATGATCGTCTCCTGTCAGGGTTCGTCATGGGGCGCCTTGGTGGAGCCGCAGAACGAGACCGGTGATTGATGGCGCTCATCATCCATCAGCAAAGCATCGATAAAAAGCGCAAAAACTGCCGTTATCAGATCTAATAAATAGATATATTTTGTGGTCTTTCTTCTGCTTCCAAACATTCAGTTCGGGGCTTAAGTGGATGACCTGTAAGCATTTCACTAGAAGTCATCGACGAATGAAGCGACCATACCGTCCCACACAGCCTCACACCCTGGAGTCAGCGTGCCGCAACACACCCCCGATCTTCCTCCCGAACTCTTGCCCCTGGCCGAAATGCCGCTGCTCAAGCGCTTGGCGGCCAGGTTCTTCGGTCATGGCCTCAGTCGCTTGCGCGCCCAGCATCGCGCGTCCTGGTTGCATGGCCAGGCGGACGGCTTTCGCAGCGGGCATACCGCCGGGGTGGAATACGGTTACCAGGAGGGCAAGGCCGAAGGTCTGGAGCAGGGTCGTCAGGTCCTGCTGATTCGCGACAGCCGCTCCACCGAGCATCCGGCGCCCGGGGTAGACGATTATCTGTTCGACGACTGGCGCCTGCCGCTGAGCGCCGAACTGAAGAAGCGCATCAAGGCCGATGTTGGCCGCCTGCTGCCGGCCCATGCCCAACCCAGCAGCGCGCAATGGAAGATGATCTTCAGCGAAACCCCGTCCACCTCGGTGATTGCCGGCGCTGGCGCGGGCAAGTCGACTTCCCTGGTCCTGCGCATCCTGCTGCTCAATCATTACCTGGGCTTCGAGCTCGACTCGATGACCGTGGTGACCTTCACCCGCGAGTCGCGCAAGGACTTCATCAACAAGCTGATGGAGGTGTTCGCACTCTGGGGCCGGCCCCTGGGCCTCAAGCAGGCGCGGGAGCTGGTGCGCACCTTCCACTCGCGCATCCTGCCGATGGTCCGCAGCCTGCCGGGTTTCGAGCGCCTGCAGGCGTTCGAGAACCTCAGCGATCGTCCGGTGGCGGGGGATCTGGAGGTCGACAGCAATCCCTTCGACCTGCGGATCAACGACGCCCAGCGCAAGCACCTGAATGCCTGTTACCACGCCCTGCACCGGCGTGACGGGCGTTTTCGCGAAGCGATCAAGCCGTTGCTGCGCCATGCCCTGCAACTCAAGGAGCTGGAGCGCGATCACCCGGACGTGCAAAAACGCATGGCCGTGACCGAACTGGCGGCCAAGCGCGACGAAGAGCTGTGCGACACCCTGGAAGACCTGTGGTTTCGTGCCGGAGCCTGGCCGATCAAGGGCATCGAGCCGAACCGGCAGACGGTCGAGATCAACGGCTCGCAGTTCCATTGCCATGGCTACGTCGCCGAGCTGGATGCCTGGGTGGTGCTGGGGTTCGACCCTCGGGAAAACCCGCAGTTGAGTCGCCCCGGATCGAAGCTTTCGGTGCGCGCGGAGTGGGCGGTAAAGCGCACCCTGTTTCAAGCTTTCTGCCGTAAGCCAATAATTTGGCTGGATAGTTACGATTCGGCCAAGCGCGTCCTGTCGTCCCTGGGCGGGGATGCCAGTGCCGGGCCGGGCTTCGATTACAAGGTCAAGGGTGAGCTGGCTTCGGCGCCGTTGCTGGACTGTTTTGTCGCCGCGGCCGGGTTTATCGAGAACCTCGGGCTGGACGTCTCGGTGGCCGTGGGCCAGATGGTGTTTGCCCGGGACGACCCGGACCGCTTTTTCTTCGAGGCACTGAGCCTGTTCTGGCGGGCGCTGGATGATCATCTGCTCGACCAGTCGCCGCCGATCATGAGCTACAACCGCATGTTCGCGCTGTTCGGCGAGAATACCCCGGAGAACTTCAAGCTGCTCAGCGATGAGTGCTTGCGGCCGATGTCGCACCTGATGATCGACGAATTCCAGGACGTCTCGCCGCAGATCGTCTCGTGGATTCGCGCCAGCCTGCGCGAGATCCGCAGTCGCGGGCCGGCCATGCATGTCGGCCGCGGGGCACAGCGCTCGTCGTTGCTCTGCGTAGGGGACGACTGGCAGTCGATCTACGGCTGGCGCGGCAGTTCGCCGAAATTCTTCATGGAGTTCAACAAGGAATTCCCGTCGCCGGCCACCACCCGAGTGATGCTCAGCGAGAACTATCGCAGCCACCAGCACATCATCGACGCTGCGGAACATATCGTCCGCGCCGCGCCGGCGATTGCCGGGAAGAAGGCCAAGGCCAGCGGCGAACCCAAGGAAGTGTTGCCGGTGAATGTGCTGGACCGCGACGACCAGGGGCTTGCAGCACGGCTGGCGGAGCACTATCGCAATGGCGATTCAATCTTGATGTTGTTTCGAAAAAGTAGCGATAAATCATTGATTGAAGAGCATATTTTGCCAATAGTTAATGTTGATTCTAGATTGCCGGCCCAGGACCGACGCCTCAAGCAACTGACCTATCACAGCTCCAAGGGCTTGCAGGCGGATGCGGTGTTCCTGCTGGGCGATTGCCAGCACCTGACCAGTTCGCCCTACAAGAACCAGGTCTATCGCATGGCCGGGCTGGGCAAGGATGGCGACAGCGAGCCCTACGACAATGCGCAGAAGGACGAGACCTTGCGCCTGGCCTATGTCGGCATCACCCGGGCGGTGAAACATTGCTACTGGTATGTGGACCGCCCGGACACCCAGGCGGCCAATGCACCCAAGGCGTCGGACCGGGTTCCCCAGGGCAAGCCGTTCTTCGCCGACCTGCGGGCCTGAAAAAGCCCGCGCGATGGCGGGCTTGAAAACAGTCTGGAGTGGCCTGGGGCCAGGAGCAGAGCGATCTTAGGCTTTCAGCGCGAGTGGCGGCATGAAAGCCTCCAGCTCGTCTTCCACCGCCTCGATTATTCGCTCGACATCGGTGGCGTTCATCACGGTGGCGCAGGGGATGCCGGCAATGGCGATCATGGTCTCGCCGCTGGCACGATCGAAGAGCCGGGCGATCATGCTGCCGGGTGCATCCATGCTGGCCTCGAAGCCCATGGGGTGAAAATGCCAGCGCATCAGCTGGCAGGCGTTGGGAAAGGTGACTTTACTGGCGGAGACTCTATTCATGGATTGCCCACCTTGATCATTGAGCGCTTCCTTGTGCTCGCGGTAGGTACGGAAGGACCGTCACTGGACCAACCTGTGGAGCTTTTAAAAATAGCACCGGGATATGACATTCAACGGTTTTTTTCAGGCCGTTTGGCGATTGTCTGGCACTTTTTTGATGCAGGTCATTTCCGCCTGCGATTTAGGCAAAACGCCAGTATCCAGGGGCCATGCATTGGCCATTGAAGCGTTGGACGAACTTCGGCAAGCTGCGCCTTTCCGTCCCCTGAGCCCTATATCTGCCCCTATGTCTTCCCTTGATGATGGCCCGGCGCAAACCCAGGCCACCGGCGAGACGGTGCTGCGCTATCACCTGTGCTGGAAGCACCGCGACCTCGATGGCGTCATGGCGCTGTATCACCCGCAAATCCAGTACAACGACTTTTTCCAGAACCGCACCCTGGGCCTGGACGAGTTGCGCGAATACGTGCGCAACAGCATGCCGCGCGCACCCGATGAGGCCCTGGAGCACAGCGACCGCATCCGTCTGGACGGCAACACCGCGTTCATTCAATACCAGGTGACTCTGCGTGGCGGGCAGGGTCTGGTGTCGTTTCGCGCCAGCGAGGCGATCACCGTGCGCGACGGCCTGATCTGGCGCGTCAATGAATACGCCTCGCTGGTGCGCGAGGCTGTGTCGGGCAAGGCCCAAGGTAGCGCGCGGCCGGCGGTCAGTCGCCTGGGGCTGTCGCCGCGCCAGCTGAGTTTCATGGCCGAGGACCTGCAGCAGTACTTCGAGCGCCAGCAGCCGTACCTCGACCCCGAGCTGGACCTGCAGCGGGTGGCGAAGGAGTGCGGCTACAGCCGCAACCAGATCTCCTACCTGCTCAACCAGGTGCTGGGGCAGAGCTTCTACCGCTATGTGAACCAGGCGCGCCTGCAGCATCTGCTGGCGGCGCTGGACCAGGCGACGCCGCCGGTGCGCATCGACGAGCTGGCGTTCGCCGCTGGCTTCAACTCGCTGTCGGCGTTCTACAGCTGTTTCCGCCAGCACACCGGCCTGTCGCCCAAGGCCTACGCCAAGCAAATTTCTTTGCGTGCACGCGCGCAAGACAACCCCTGAGCCCAGGCACTAGGATCGACGCCATCGAAGTTCGGGTGGTGGAGTGCGTGTATGCCTGCGTGGCGCAATATCAGTTTGTGGATGGATCAGCTCGACGAGCCGCTGCTGGCCCGGCCGTCGCTGGAGCAGGACCTGGATGTCGACGTGGCGATCATCGGCGCCGGTTATACCGGGCTGTGGACCGCCTATTACCTCAAGCGCCTGGCGCCGCCCCTGAACATCGCCATCGTCGAGGCGCAGACCGCCGGCTTCGGCGCCTCCGGGCGCAACGGCGGTTGGCTGATGGGCAACCTTTTGGGGGAGGACCGGTTGCTGGCCGGGCTGAGCCCCGAACAGCGCCGCGCCTCCTTCGACCTGCTGCACGGCATTCCCGATGAAGTGGCCATCGTCCTTGAACGCGAAGGCATCGACTGCGACTACCGCAAGGGTGGGGTGCTGTACTGCGCGGCGCGTTACCCCGAGCAGGAAATCACTCAGCGCCGCTACCTGGACAAGCTCTACCGCCAGGGCCTCGACGAGCGCGACTACCGCTGGCTGAGCCCCGAGCAACTGGCCCGGCAGATCCGCGTGGCCAAGGCCTACGGCGGCATCTACGCGCCCCATTGCGCGACCATCCAGCCGGCCAAGCTGGTGCGCGGCCTGGCCCGGGCCGTGGAGCGCCTGGGCGTGCCGATCTACGAAAACAGCCCGGTCAGCCACTGGCAGGCCGGCAGCCTGCAAACCGCCAAGGCCAGCGTGCGTTGCCGCTGGATAGTGCCGGCGGTGGAGGGCTATTCGGTGACCTTGCCGCCCCTGGGCCGTTACCAGCTGCCGGTGCAAAGCCTGCTGGTGGCCACCGAGCCCTTGTCGGCCGCGACCTGGGACGAGATCGGCCTGAGCCAGGGCCAGGCGTTCAGCGAAAGCAGTCGCCAGGTGACCTACGGCCAGCGCACCGCGGATAACCGCCTGGTGTTCGGCGCCCGCGGCGGTTACCAGTTCGCCGGCAAGCTGCGTCACGACTTCGACCTGACCCGCAGTGAAGTCGAGTTGCGGCGCTACCTGTTCAGCGAGCTTTTCCCGCAGCTGAACAATGTGCGGATCACCCATTCCTGGGGCGGCAACCTGGGCATGTCCCGGCACTTCCGGCCGCACATGCTCTGCGACCGCCAGCGCGGCATCGCCTTGTCCGGCGGCTACGGTGGCGAAGGCGTGGGCGCCAGCAACCTCGGCGGGCGAACCCTGGCCGCATTGATTCTCCAGAGCAACAACGAATTGACCCGCCAGCCCTGGGTGATCCCCGAAGGCGGCCTCGACGCCTTGCGCGCCTGGGAGCCAGAGCCGTGCCGCTGGCTGGGCTACAACGCGATCATTCGCAGCTTCGTCCATGAAGACCAGACCCTGGCCAACCCGGCCACGCCGCCCTGGCGCCGACGGCTGGCCAGCCGGGTGGCGGGCTTCATGGAAGGCCTGATGCACTAACCAGGTTTTTGACAGCGGTTTTTTCCATCGACAGGTAGCGCCATGAGCATCACTCAATTCAAGAACACCGCCCACGTCACCCTGGAGCAATCGACTCCGGTGGCCGTGCCCCTGGGCAGCCCGGTCGCTGGTGGGCACTTCTTGTTTGGCAATAGAGAAGATTGAACTCCTAAGCAGGAAATATGTTGTACGTCTCCACTACAGATGTCCTGGGCGAGCTGGTGGCACGCACCGATGCGCATCGATGGGCCTGGTGCATAGCGTGGTGGTGATCGCCGCCAATGTTGCGGACATCACCCAGGTCGACAAACTGCTGCACGGCGAGGAAAACAAATGTTGCGCTACTTCAGACCATCCTTAGCGGCGGGCTGATTAGGCGCAAAAAACCGTACGCAAAACTTTTCGTTATACCGAATGCCTTTGCGTTTCAGTTTGTTAATTCGGAAACGGAATTTGCGTCGCTTTTCCGGCAGGCTAGAGTCTAAATCTCACAGCACATTGATGTGCCTCTTGCACGGATGCACGGAGACTGGCGGCCTTCCCCTCGTCACAGGCAGGCCGCCTTGAAACAGGGAGTGTTATGAACAAGCCGATCAAGAATATCGTCATCGTGGGCGGCGGCACTGCGGGCTGGATGGCCGCCTCGTACCTCGTCCGGGCGCTCCAACAGCAGGCGAACATTACGCTCATCGAGTCTGAAGCGATCCCCCGGATCGGCGTGGGCGAGGCGACCATCCCGAGTTTGCAGAAGGTGTTCTTCGACTTCCTCGGGATACCGGAGCGGGAGTGGATGCCCCAAGTGAACGGCGCGTTCAAGGCCGCGATCAAGTTCGTGAACTGGAGGAAGTCTCCCGACTCCTCGCGCGACGATCATTTCTACCATTTGTTCGGCAACGTGCCGAACTGCGACGGCGTGCCGCTTACCCACTACTGGCTGCGCAAGCGCGAACAGGGCTTCCAGCAGCCGATGGAGTACGCGTGCTACCCGCAGGCCGCGGCGCTCGACGGCAAGCTGGCGCCGTGCCTGCCTGACGGCACCCGCCAGATGTCCCACGCGTGGCACTTCGACGCGCACCTGGTGGCTGACTTCTTGAAGCGCTGGGCCGTCGAACGCGGGGTGAAGCGCGTGGTCGACGAGGTCGTGGACGTTCACCTGAACGAGCGCGGCTACATCTCCAGCCTGTTCACCAAGGAGGGACGGACGCTGGAGGCGGATCTGTTCATCGACTGCTCCGGCATGCGGGGGCTCCTGATCAATCAGGCCCTGAAGGAGCCTTTCATCGACATGTCCGACTACCTGTTGTGCGACAGCGCGGTCGCCAGCGCCGTGCCCAACGACGACGCGCGCGAGGGGGTCGAGCCGTACACCTCCGCGATCGCCATGAACTCGGGGTGGACCTGGAAGATTCCGATGCTGGGCCGGTTCGGCAGCGGCTACGTCTTCTCGAGCAAGTTCACCTCGCGCGACCAGGCCACCGCCGACTTCCTCAACCTCTGGGGCCTCTCGGACAATCAGCCGCTCAACCAGATCAAGTTCCGGGTCGGGCGCAACAAGCGGGCGTGGGTCAACAACTGCGTCTCGATCGGGCTGTCGTCGTGCTTTCTGGAGCCCCTGGAATCAACGGGGATCTACTTCATCTACGCGGCGCTTTACCAGCTCGTGAAGCACTTCCCCGACACCTCGTTTGACCCGCGGTTGAGCGACGCATTCAACGCCGAGATCGTCTATATGTTCGACGACTGCCGAGATTTCGTCCAAGCGCACTATTTCACCACGTCGCGCAAAGACACGCCGTTCTGGCTCGCGAACCGGCACGACCTGCGGCTCTCGGACGCCATCAAAGAGAAGGTTCAGCGCTACAAGGCGGGGCTGCCGCTGACCACCACGTCGTTCGATGATTCCACGTACTACGAGACCTTCGACTACGAATTCAAGAACTTCTGGTTGAACGGCAACTACTACTGCATCTTTGCCGGCCTGGGCATGCTGCCCGACCGGTCGCTGCCGCTCTTGCAGCACCGGCCGGAGTCGATCGAGAAGGCCGAGGCGATGTTCGCCAACATCCGGCGCGAGGCCGAGCGTCTGCGCACGAGCCTGCCGACGAACTACGACTACCTGCGGTCGCTGCGTGACGGCGACGCTGGGCGGTCTCGCGGCCAGCGCGGGCCGACGCTCACGGCGCAGGAAATCCTGTAGTGGAACGCACCTTGGACCGGGTAGGCGCATTCGCAGTCACGCACGCGGCAGTGGCGGCCTGTGATCCGTTGCAGGCGCGCGCGCTCGTTCTCCAGCTGCCGGGCCTGAACCGTAACAAGGACGTGCCGGGCATCGTCGGCTTGTTGCGCGAGTTCCTCCCGGCGCGCGGCGTGCCCTCCGGCTGGGGCTTCGTTGAAGCCGCCGCCGCGATGCGGGACATCGGGTTCTTCCTGGGGTCGCTCAAGCGGCACGGACACGAGCCCGCGGACGTGGTGCCCGGCCTTGAGCCGATGCTGCTCGACCTGGCGCGCGCGACCGACCTGCCGCCGCGCGAGACGCTCCTGCATGTGACGGTCTGGAACCCCACGGCGGCCGACGCGCAGCGCAGCTACACCGGGCTGCCCGACGAAGCGCACCTGCTCGAGAGCGTGCGCATCTCGATGGCGGCCCTCGAGGCGGCCATCGCAGTGACCGTCGAGCTGTCCGATGTATCCCTGCGGTCGCCCGCATTCGCGCAAGGGTGCGACGAGCTGGAAGCCTATCTGCAGAAAATGGTCGAATCGATCGTCTACGCGTACCGCTTCATCTCGCCGCAGGTCTTCTACGATGAGCTGCGCCCCTTCTACGAACCGATTCGAGTCGGGGGCCAGAGCTACCTCGGCCCCGGTGCCGTAGAAATGCCCCTCTTCGTGCTGGAGCACGTGCTGTGGGGCTCGCAATCGAACGACCAGGCTTATCGAGAATTCAAAGAGACGTACCTGCCCTACGTGCTTCCCGCGTACAGGGCGGTCTACGCTCGGTTCTCCGGAGAGCCGGCGCTCATCGACCGCGCGCTCGACGAGGCGCGAGCGGTCGGTGCGCGGGACGAGCACGTCCGGGCTGGGCTGACAGCCCTCGAGCGGGTCTTCAAGGTCCTGCTGCGCTTCCGGGCGCCTCACCTCAAATTGGCGGAGCGGGCGTACGAAGTCGGGCAAAGCGGCCCCACAATCGGCAGCGGGGGGTACGCGCCCAGCATGCTCGGTGAACTACTCACGCTCACGTATGCCGCGCGGTCCCGCATCCGCGCCGCGCTCGACGAATCCTGATGCGCGCGACCAAGTGTTATCTCACAAGGAGAGTTTGCCCCCATGACTCAGAAGAGCCCCGCGAACGGACACGATAGCAACCACTTCGACGTAATCATCCTCGGTTCGGGCATGTCCGGCACCCAGATGGGGGCCATCCTGGCCAAACAACAGTTTCGCGTGCTGATCATCGAGGAGTCGTCGCACCCGCGGTTCACGATCGGCGAATCGTCGATCCCCGAGACGTCTCTCATGAACCGCATCATCGCCGATCGCTACGGCATTCCGGAGCTCGACCACATCACGTCGTTCTACTCGACGCAACGCTACGTCGCGTCGAGCACGGGCATCAAGCGCAACTTCGGCTTCGTGTTCCACAAGCCCGGCCAGGAGCACGACCCGAAGGAGTTCACGCAGTGCGTCATTCCCGAGCTGCCGTGGGGGCCGGAGAGCCATTATTACCGGCAAGACGTCGACGCCTACTTGTTGCAAGCCGCCATTAAATACGGCTGCAAGGTCCACCAAAAGACTACCGTGACCGAATACCACGCCGATAAAGACGGCGTCGCGGTGACCACTGCCCAGGGCGAACGGTTCACCGGCCGGTACATGATCGACTGCGGAGGACCCCGCGCGCCGCTCGCGACCAAGTTCGGGCTCCGCGAAGAACCGTGTCGCTTCAAGACGCACTCGCGCAGCCTCTACACGCACATGCTCGGGGTCAAGCCGTTCGACGACATCTTCAAGGTCAAGGGGCAGCGCTGGCGCTGGCACGAAGGGACCTTGCACCACATGTTCACGGGCGGCTGGCTCTGGGTGATTCCGTTCAACAACCACCCGCGGTCGACCAACAACCTGGTGAGCGTCGGCCTGCAGCTCGACCCGCGGGTCTACCCGAAAACGGACATCTGCGCGCAGCAGGAATTCGACGAGTTCCTCGCGCGGTTCCCGAGCATCGCGGCGCAGTTCCGGGACGCCGTGCCGGTGCGCGACTGGGTCAAGACCGACCGCCTGCAGTTCTCGTCGAACGCCTGCGTCGGCGACCGCTACTGCCTGATGCTGCACGCGAACGGGTTCATCGACCCGCTTTTCTCCCGGGGGCTGGAGAACACCGCGGTGACCATCCACGCGCTCGCGACGCGCCTCATCAAGGCGCTGCGCGACGACGACTTCTCCCCCGAGCGCTTCGAGTACATCGAGCGCCTGCAGCAAAAGCTTCTGGACCACAACGACGACTTCGTCAGCTGCTGCTACACGGCGTTCTCGGACTTCCGCCTATGGGACGCGTTCCACAGGCTGTGGGCGGTCGGCACAATCCTCGGGCAGTTCCGGCTCGTGCAAGCCCACGCGAGGTTCCGCGCGTCGCGCGACGAGGGCGACCTCGATCACCTCGACAACGACCCCCCGTATCTCGGGTACCTGTGCGCGGACATGGAGGAGTACTACCAGTTGTTCAACGACGCCAAAGCCGAGGTCGAAGCCGTGAGCGCCGGGCTCAAGCCGGCGGAGGAGGCCGCGGCGCGGATTCACGCCCTCATCGACGAGCGAGACTTCGCCAAGCCGATGTTCGGCTTCGGGTACTGCATCACCGGGGACAAGCCGCAGCTCAACAACTCGAAGTACAGCCTGCTGCCGGCGATGAAGCTGATGTACTGGACGCAAACCAGAGCGCCGGCAGAGGTGAAAAAGTACTTCGACTACAACCCGATGTTCGCGCTGCTCAAGGCGTACATCACGACCCGCATCGGCCTGGCGCTGAAGAAGTAGTCGGCCGATGAACGACATTCAATTGGATCAAGCGAGCGTCAAGAAGCGTCCCCCGGGCGTGTACGACGCGACCACGCGCCTGGCCGCGAGCTGGTACGTCGCGATGCGCTCGGACGACCTCAAGGACAAGCCGACGGAGTTGACGCTCTTCGGCCGTCCGTGCGTGGCGTGGCGCGGAGCGACGGGGCGGGCGGTGGTGATGGACCGCCACTGCTCGCACCTGGGCGCGAACCTGGCTGACGGGCGGGTCAAGGACGGGTGCCTCCAGTGCCCGTTTCACCACTGGCGGTACGACGAGCAGGGCCAGTGCATTCACATCCCCGGCCACAGCCAGGCGGTGCCCCGGCTGGAGCCCGTGCCGCGCGGGGCGCGCCAGCCGACGTTGGTCACCGTCGAGCGATACGGCTACGTGTGGGTCTGGTACGGCTCCCCGCAGCCGCTGCACCCGCTGCCTGAAATCGCCGCGGCCGACGTCGACAACGGCGACTTTATGCACCTGCACTTCGCGTTCGAGACGACGACGGCGGTCTTGCGGATCGTCGAGAACTTCTACGACGCGCAGCACGCGACCCCCGTGCACGCGCTCCCGGTCTCGGCCTTCGAGCTCAAGCTCTTCGACGATTGGCGCCAGTGGCCGGAGGTTGAGTCGCTGGCCCGGGCGGGCGCGTGGTTCGGTGCCGGGATCGACTTCACCGTGGACCGGTACTTCGGCCCCCTCGGCATGCTGTCGCGCGCGCTCGGCCTGAACATGTCGCAGATGAACCTGCATTTCGATGGCTACCCCGGCGGGTGCGTCATGACCGTCGCCCTGGACGGAGACGTCAAATACAAGCTGCTCCAGTGTGTGACGCCGGTAAGCGATGGCAAGAACGTCATGCACATGCTCATCTCGATCAAGAAGGTGGGCGGCATCCTGCGCCGCGCGACCGACTTCGTGCTGTTCGGGCTGCAGACCAGGCAGGCGGCGGGGTACGACGTCAAAATCTGGAACGGGATGAAGCCGGACGGCGGCGGCGCATACAGCAAGTACGACAAGCTCGTGCTCAAGTACCGTGCGTTCTACCGGGGCTGGGTCGACCGCGTCGCGAGTGAGCGGTGATGCGTGAAGCCGAGCCGGTTTCGGCCGTATCGCTGCGCCAGGCGCTCGCGAAGCTGGCGAGCGGCGTCACGGTCATCACGGCGTACGGCGCGGCGGGCCCGCTTGGGTTCGCGGCCACCCGCTGCGTGTCGGTGTCGCTCTTGCCGAGGCATTCATGACTATCTGGCTGTTGCAACTCGTGCTGGTGATCGCGCTCTGCAACGTCTGCGGCCGCATTGCCGAACGGCTCGGCCAGTGCGCGGTCGTCGGCGAGATCGCGGCCGGTCTGCTGTTGGGGCCTTCGCTGTTCGGCGTGATCGCACCGAGTTTCTACGACCTGTTGTTCGGCCCAAGTGCGCTGTCAGCGATGGCGCAAGTCAGCGAAGTCGGCCTGATACTGCTGATGTTTCAGGTCGGTCTGCATATGGAATTGGGCGAGACGCTGCGCGGCAAGCGCTGGCGCATGCCCGTCGCGATCGCAGCGGGCGGGCTCGTCGCACCGGCCGCGATCGGCATGATCGTCGCCATCGTCTCGAAAGACACGCTCGCCAGCGACGCACCGGCGCTGCCCTATGTACTCTTCTGCGGTGTCGCACTTGCGGTCTCAGCGGTGCCGGTGATGGCGCGCATCATCGACGACCTGGAGCTCGGCGCCATGATGGGCGCACGGCACGCAATGTCTGCCGCGATGCTGACGGATGCGCTCGGATGGATGCTGCTTGCAACGATTGCCTCGCTATCGAGCGGGCCTGGCTGGGCATTTGCGCGCATGCTCCTCAGCCTGCTCGCGTATCTGGTGCTGTGCGCGCTCCTGGTGCGCTTCGTGGTTCGACCGGCGCTTGCGCGGCTCGCATCGACTGCGCATGCGGCGCGCGACCGTTTGGCCGTGTTGTTCTGCTTCGTAATAGCGTCGGCACTCGCGACATCGCTGATCGGATTCCATAGCGCATTTGGCGCACTTGCGGCGGCGCTGTTCGTGCGGCGCGTGCCCGGCGTCGCGAAGGAGTGGCGCGACAACGTCGAAGGTTTCGTCAAGCTTGTGCTGATGCCGGTGTTTTTCGCGTATGCGGGGCTGCATGCGTCGATCGGCACGATCGACGACGCAGCATCATGGATATGGTTCGGTGTATTCCTCGCGGGCGGATTCATCGGCAAGTTCGGCGGCAGCTATCTGGGCGCGCGTGCCACCGGGCTTGCGCCACACGATGCGATGCTGGTGAGCTCGTTGATGAATACGCGCGGCTTGATGGAGCTGATCGTCCTGTCAATCGGTCTGCAGATGCAGATCCTTCCGCCAAGGGTCTACACGATCCTCGTGGTGTTCGCGCTGGTGACCACGGCGCTGACCGCACCGTTGATTCGATTCACGCTGCGCGTGCAATCGCGCGCAATGAGCCAACAGGCTGCCTGAGCCAGCTTGAGGGGAGAGATCACCATGAATGCCGCCACCGAAACCAAGGCTCACGATTTGCTCGATGCCGAGGGCCGCGGTGTCCGCGAACTGCGCAACTTGCTGGGGCAGTTCGCTACCGGTGTGACCGTGATCACCACGCGCACCGCTGACGGCCGCAACGTCGGTGTGACCGCCAACTCGTTCTCCTCACTGTCGCTGTCGCCGGCGCTGGTGCTCTGGAGCCTGGCACGCACGGCACCGAGCCTGAAGGTTTTTTGCTCGGCGAGCCACTTCGCCATCAACGTGCTGGGCGCGCACCAGCACCACTTGTCGGAGCAGTTCGCACGGGCAGCAGCTGACAAGTTCGCCGGTGTAGCTCATTCCTATGGCAAGGCGGGAGCCCCGGTGCTGGACGATGTGGTGGCAGTGCTGGTATGCCGCAACGTCACCCAGTACGAGGGCGGTGACCACCTGATCTTCATTGGCGAGATCGAACAATACCGATACAGCGACGCAGAACCGCTGGTCTTCCATGCAGGCCAATACCGGGGGCTGGGGAGCTGGAACAGAAAGTGCTCTTAAGCTCGAATAGCCCGGTTTGTGTGATCTTTTGGCGGGAGGGGGCACTGATCTTCGTCTGGATTGCGTAGTGGCCGCAGTTCACCTCGGGCGACTTCTTCCGGTACCGCAAAGAAGTACTGCCCCAACATATTGATGGGCTCGAAGATCAGCGACGACAACCTAGCCAGATCCTCGTCCTGTACCGGGTAGCCGTGCTGTTTTAACTGTAGTGGTCTAATGAAACAGGACACCCATTTAGGCGAGAATGCTCGCCAGATAGAGGTGTCTGATGACCAAGCAACGTCGTTCATTTTTCGCTGAATTCAAACGCGAGGCCGCAGGCCTCGTGCTTGATCAAGGCTATAGCCACATCGAAGCCTGTTCTCCACTTAGGCCGACAGCCTGATCGGCCCGGCCATCAAGAACGACACCAAGGTCTACCCGAGCCCGGACATGATGGGCAAGCTGTTCGCCCTGGAAGCCATGCCGCTGAATATCGACCGGATTTGCACCCGGGTGTGGAACAAGATCCGCACCGGCAGTTGAAGCAACGCCACCGCTCCCCGATCTGGCGACCGCCGTCGGGGAGCGGCGTTTTTATTGCTTTATCTTCAGGCGCATCGCCAGCATCACCCCTAGCACTGCGGCGGCTAGCACCAGCGCCGCGGGGGCGGACCAGCCGGCATAGGCGACGGCGGCGCTCAGGGCGATGGGCGCGAGCACCTGGCCCAGATAGTTGCCTTGCATCACCAGGCCCAGGCACAGCGGGATCAGCGCGGGCTCCGGAGAGGTCAGCGAGGTGCTGGCGAGAAGGGTGGCGGGCAGCATGCCGGCCACCGCGCAAAAGAAGAAACACAAAGGGATTACCAGGCCGGTCGGCGTGACCGAAAGAAAGATCCCCATCCCGAAAAGCCCCATGACGATACTGGTGCCGGCGAGCAGGGCTTGTGGGCGGACGCCCCGTGACAGCAGCAGGCCGGCGCTGAGGTTGCCGACGATATTGACCGCCACCACCGCGGCGCTGACCACCCCGGCGCTGGCGATCGACAGCCCGACCCGCTGCATCAGGAACACCGGCAGGAAGGCCATCACCGCGAAGAACTGCAGGTTGTAGGCGGTGAAAATCAGCGCCATCAGCAGCGGCTGGCGGGCGCGCAGCACGCTGCTCAGCGAGTGGCGCAAAGCGGATTGCGCCTGGCGGCGCAGCGCCAGCGGGTCCCTGGGCGTGGTCAACGGCAACAGCAGCGCCGCCAGCAGGGTCAAGGCCGCGCCGGCGATCCAGCTCTGTTGCCAGCCGCCCAGCAGCGGCCCGATAAGCATCGAGGTGCCGATACCGAACGCCATGAAGGTGCTCCAGATGCCGAACACCAGGTGGCGTTTGTGCGCCGGGACCAGGCGATTGAGCACCGCCGGCGCCGCGACCACCACGATGACGAAGCCCAGTCCTTCGACAAAACGCGTGGCCAGCAGCCCATGGAAGTCGTGCAGGCTGGAGCCCAGCGCGCTGGCGGCGCACATGATCAGCAGGCCGAGGGCCAGCAGATAGCGGTCGCCCCAGCGCTGCACGAGGATGCCGGCGGCGATGCCACCGAACACCCCGACCAAGGGGAAGGCCGACATGACCCAGCTCAGGGATTCCAGGGACCGGCCGAATTCCTGCTGCAGCTGCGGCAGGGCGATGGTGGCCTTGCCGATATGCAGCGCCGCGGCAATGCCGGCAAACAGCACGTTGAACACGGCGGGCCAATACCCGGTATCGGCGACGGCGTAGCTGAGGGTGTCGGGCTTGGTTGAGGTCATGGGCTTCTCCGAAAGCAGGCGGGCGGGCGAGGATCGCCGGGGTGAGGCGCGCCAATGGGTCGGAGCCGACTCTAAAAGTTAAAGTTAACTTCAAGTCAATCGGTAAAAACGGGATGCAGCGTTCTACCCATCGCACCATTGAGCCGTTGATCTCGCTGGACGAAGGAGCCAGGCGAACGGTGCTGTCGGGGTTGGCGTGCCGGCGCCCGGTGGGGCGCCGTGGGTGAGGGAGGGCGTCTGCCGTCAGATGAGCTGCGTATTCTCCGGCAGCAGGGCGCCGCCATCGACGATCAGGGTCTGCCCGGTGATATAGCCGGCCTGCTCGGACGCGAGGAACAGCATGGCGTGGGCGATGTCCTGCGGGCTGCCCAGGCGCTTGAGCGGGATGCTGGCGGCCAGGGCCGGGGAGTCGCCGAGGTTGGCCATGGCCTGGGTGGCGATCAGCCCGGGTTCGACGCCATTGACGGTGACCCGGTGTTCGGCCAGTTCCAGGGCCGCCGCGCGGATGAAACCGTTGACCCCGGCCTTGGACGCGGCGTAGTGGGACAGCCCGGGAATCGCCGTGCGCGGCCCGGTCACCGAGGAGGTGATGACGATGCGCGGATGCTCGGCCCGGCACAACGCCGGCAGCGCCGCCTGGGTCAGCCAGAAACAGCTCTTGAGGTTCACCGCCAGGGTCGACTCGAGGATTTCATCCCTCAGGTCGCGCAGGTTTTCCATCGGGAACACCGCGGCGTTGTGGATCAGCAGGTCCAGTCCGCCAAAGACCCTGAGCGTGGCGGCCACCGCCTGGTTGGCCGCGGCCCGGGTGCTCAGGTCCACGACCAGCAGCTCGGCGCTGCCGCCGGCTTCACGGATCAGGCGCAGGGTTTCGGCGCCCGAGGCTTCGCTGCGGGTGGCGAGCAGCACCTTGGCGCCCTGGGCGGCAAAGACTTGCGCGATGGCGCGGCCAATGCCCTGGCCGGAGCCGGTGACCAGGGCGATACGGCCGCTGAGGTCGAGGATCATGGATGTTCTCCTTGAGTGACGGTGCCCAGGCATTCGTCCAGCAGGCGGTTGTGCAGGTCGACGTCGTCGCTGGTGGCCGCCGGGCAGATCAGCGCCATGTTGTGGAACGGGGTCAGCAACACCCCGCGGTTGAGCAGGTAGAGATGCAGGTAGGCCTCGATCAGGCCATGACGGGCATGGTGGGCTTCGCCGCCGTTGCGCGGCGCGTGGTCCATGAACAGGTATTCGACCCGGGCGCCGATCCGCGTCACGTGCCAGGGCAGGCGATGCTTGGCGATCAGCGCCTGGACCCCGGTCCGCAGGCGTTCGGCCAGGGCGATCATGTGCGCGTAGTTGGCCGCGCTCATGACCTCGCTGAAGGTGGCGCGCATGGCGGCCATCTGCAGGGCGTTGCCGGCCAGGGTGCCGCCGAAGCCGAAGTGGTTGATCGCCTGGCCGGGCTGGAAATGCGGCAGCACCTGCCAGATGCGCTCGGCCATGGCCTGGCTGGCGCCCCACACCGCGGTGGGGATGCCGCCGGCGATGCACTTGCCGAGCACGAAGAAGTCCGGTTGCAGGCCATGTTCGCCGCTGTAGCCGGCGGGGCCGCAGGAGATGGTGTGGGTTTCGTCGATGATCAGCGGCACATCGAAACGCCGGGTCAGCTCGCGCAAGCCGTCGTGGAAGCCGGGGGCGGGCGGGACCATGCCGACGTTGGTCATGAAGGGCTCGGTCAGCACCGCGGCCACGTCGCCGTGGGCCAGTGCCGCTTCCAGCGCCGGCAGGTCGTTGAACTCCACCAGCCGGGTGGTGGCGTCGTGGCGCAGGCCATTGGCGTGCACGCCTTCGCGGGGAATCATCTGCCCGCTGGCGTCGAATTCGACCTGGGACTCGTCGACGCTGCCGTGGTAGTTGCAGTTGAACACCAGCACTTTCTCCCGCCCGGTGATCATCCGGCACAGGCGCAGCACAAAGCGGTTGGCGTCGGTGGCCGAGGTGGTGACTTGCCAGAACGGCAGGCCGAAGCGCCGCACCAGTTCCTGGCCGACCCACAGGCTGTCGGCGGTCGGCAGCATCAGGGTCGAGCCGTGCCGGGCCTGATGGGCGATGGCCTCGGCCACGGCGGGCTGGCCATGGCCGAACATGGCGCCGGTGTCGCCCAGGGCGAAGTCGACGTAGCGGTTGCCGTCGCAGTCGGTCAGCGTCGCGCCCTGGGCGTCGGCCACCAGGATCGGGTACAGCCCCGGCCATTGCTGCATCCAGTGCAGCGGCGCGCCGTACAGCCAGTGCTTGAGGTTTTCCCGGTAGAAGCCGGCGGAACGCGGGTGGCGTTCGGCGAACAGTTGCAGCTCTGATTGGTAACGGCTGGCGACGCGGTCGAGGTTGAGGCCGAGGGTCATGGTCGAAGTCCTGGGATAGAGGGTTGTCGCTGACAGGCTTTTGTAGCCGCTGGCGAAGGCTGCGATCGGCCCGAAGGGCGGTAAAGGCAGCGGCTACAGGAGCAAGTGTCTGGGTAGCCGCTGCCGAGCAACGCGAGGCTGCGATCGGCAACGCAGTTGCCGCGAAACCTGCGCTTGCGGTGTGTCAGGCCGAGCGCGTTTTGCGGATCGCGACAGGTAGTATCAGATGTAAGCGGTGCGGTTCAGCACATGGGCGAGGGCGCCCACCGGGAAGTTGCTGGGTGCGGCGAAGTCGCTGCCCTGGTAGCCGAAGATCTTGCCATCGGTCCTGCCCGCTTGCAGGTCGATCAGCACCAGGCCCAGGGTCGGCACGATCTTTTCGCGCCAGACGAACAGGTACAACTGTTCGGCGAGCTTGTAGTAATGGCAGCGGTCGGTGTCCGCCAGGCCCTGCTCGACGCCCTTGAGGCACTGCCAGCTGTAGAAGTTGCGGTTCAGGTAGACGTGCTCGTAGGCCTCGGTGGCGCTGTAGACGTACTGGTTGCGCAGGCCGACCAGCTCTTCGGTCAGCGCGTGTTGCGGGCTGCTGGCGGTCAGTGGCGTGTCGATGCTGCCGTGGATGAACTGGGCCTGGACGCTGGTCAGCTCGCGGCCGGACAGGGCGCGGCTGAACAGATCGACCCGGGTCTCGGCCTGGCTCGGCATCTGCCCGATCACCGCGGTGAAGATGTTCCGGCCCAGGTCGAGGATCAGGCTTACCGAGTGGATCTGGTGGTTCTCCGACTTGAGAAAGTCCACCAGGTAAATACCGGAACGTATTGAAGTGGCTCGATAAGTCGTCTCGCCGCTGGCTTGGTTCTCAGTGTCCTGCCAATGCAGCGAGCGTGAGCCGAAAAGGTGTTCGATGCGCCAGCCATTGGCGAAATGCAGGGTCAGGCTGCGGCCGTTGAGGTCATCCAGGCTGGGCAGGATATGGTTATCGGCGGCAAAGCCTTCGGCCAGGGCGCCAACGGTAATCCATTCGGGTTGCAGGTTCATGAGGGCGGACCTTGTCGATGAAGGAGAACCTCATGTTCATCGCGCAAGCCGTTGTTGCCCATCAACCGAATGGTTGAGGCACGGCGGTTTTTACAGGAACAGCGCGCTCACCAGCTCGGTGCGGTTGTTCACCCCGACCTTGCGGAACAGGTTGATCAGGTGGGTCTTGACCGTCGGCAGGCCCAGCGCTAGCTGTTGGGCGATGGTCTTGTTGCAGGCGCCGTCGCGCAGCAGTAAGGCGATCTGCCGCTCCCGGGGCGTAAGGGCCTGCAGGCGTTCGTCGTGGCGCGAATAGGGCGCCTGGGCGGCGATTTCCAACAGGCCTTGCAGTGCCTGCAGGGTGCTCAGCTCGTCTGGCCGGAACGGGCCCAGGCTGGCATCGCGCAGCAGGGACAGGCCGGCGATCGGGCTGCCGTCGGCATTGCGCGCGAGGATTTCCACCACATCCAGCACCCCATGGCGTTGCAGGAAACCCTGGTAGACCTCGGTTTCGTGCCGCCCCTGCTGGGCCATGCCCATGTGCAGCGACAGCACCGGGCGGCCCGCCGCCACGCAGTTGCGCGGCCGCAGCGGGTCGTAGTGCCGGTAGCGTTGCAGGTAGGCCTCATGCATCTGCGGGCTCATGTGGTACAGCGAAAAATGCTCGGCCTGCAGTTGCGCGTCGATGCGGTAGAAGGCGCACAGGGTCGCCGGCACCACCCGGGTAAAGGCGCTGATGCAGCGTTGGCCAAGCTGTTGGGCATCCGGCTGGGCGGTTGGCGTATGCATGGGACGACTCCCTCTTCATGAACGGCCGATAAAGAGGGCCGTAACCCTCTGATGCCACGGTATTTCAGACAGATCGCGAGCCCAGGTTTTGCAGCAACTGCGTTGCCGATCGCAGCCTCGCGGGCTCGGCAGCGGCTACGTAGACACCGCGTTCCTTGTAGCCGCTGCCGCAGGCTGCGAACGACCGCGTAGCGGGCGCCAAACCTGATGCCACGGTATTTCAGACAGATCGCGAGCCCAGGTTTTGCGGCAACTGCGTTGCCGATCGCAGCCTCGCGGGCTCGGCAGCGGCTACACGGGCACCGCGTTCCTTGTAGCCGTTGCCGCAGGCTGCGAAAAGCCCCGCAGGGGCTTCCCGCGATCATGCAGACCGCGCTGATATCGGCTCCAGCGCGGTCCGGGTTTCAAGGCTGCGGCGTCAGGCTCAACGGGCCTGGGTGAAACCCAGCTCCAGGGCGGAGACGATGGCGTCGATCTGCGGCGGCTGGATCACCAGCGGCGGCGACAGGATGATCTTGGTCCCCACCGGACGCACCATCACCCCGTTGTCGCGGGCGATCTGCGCCACCTGGTTGGCATAGCCGCCCATGGGGTCGATCGGCTCGCGGGTGGTTTTGTTAGCCACCAGGTCGAGGGCGATCATCAGGCCCTTGCCACGCACTTCACCGACACTGTCGAAGCGCTCGGCGAACGGCAGCAACTTGTTCAGCATGTAGTCGCCCATCTTCGCGGCGTTGGCCGGCAGGTCTTCCTTGACCACGATGTCGAGGCTGGCCAGGGCCGCCGCGCAGGCCACCGGGTGCCCGGAGTAGGTGTAGCCGTGCATGATTGCGCCGGTGAAGTTGGCGTTTTTGCTGAACGCCGACTCGATCCGTTCGTTGACCACCGTGGCGCCCAGCGGGATGTAGCCGGAGGTGATGCCCTTGGCCAGGCATATGATGTCGGGCTTCACGCCCCACAGGCGGCTGCCGAACATCGAGCCGCTGCGACCGAAGCCGGTCACCACTTCGTCGGCGATCAGCAGTACGCCGTACTTGTCGCAGACCTCGCGGATCAGCGGCCAGTAGTTGGCCGGGGGCACTATCACGCCGCCGGCGCCCTGGATCGGCTCGGCGATAAAGGCCGCGACGGTGTCGGGGCTCTGGAACTGGATTTCCCGCTCGAGCAGGTCGGCGCAGATCTTGCCGAGTTCTTCCGGGTCCTGGCTGTAGGGGTTGCGGTACAGCCACGGGGTGTCGACGTGGAAGCAACCCGGCAGCAGGGGCTCGTAGTTGCGCCGGAATACCGTGTTGCCGTTGACCGAAGCGCCGCCGAAGTGGGTGCCGTGGTAGCCCTGGCGCAGCGAGATGAACTTGGTGCGGTCGGCCTGGCCTTCGAGTTTCCAGTACTGGCGAGCCAGTTTCAGCGCGGTTTCGATGGCATCCGAGCCGCCGGAGCTGAAGGCCACGCGGCGCATGCCCTCGGGCTCCAGCAGGTTCATCACCACCCGCGACAGCTCTTCGGCGCGCGGATGGCTGACGCCGTCGAACAGCTGGAAGTATTCCAGTTCGTCCAGCTGGGCGGTGATCGCCGCCTTCACTTCCTTGCGGTTGTGGCCGACGTTGACGTTCCACAACCCGGCGACGCCATCCACCAGCTGGTGGCCCTGGTCGTCGTACACGTAGCAGCCATCGCCACGGACAATGCGGATCGGCTCGCGTTGTTGCATTTCGTTGGGGTGCAGCATGGGATGCCAGAAACGGCTTGGTTCGCTCACGTTGGATCTCCTGAAAACGCACAGACAGCGTGGGACATAGTAGTGCGCCCTTTGCCGGATGCCTGCTTGCCTCTGTGTGCCAGGCATTTGACCGCCACTGCCATCGACCCGGCGTCCCGCGCATTGCCGATCTGCCTGTAAAAATGCGTTCGCAGGCTTGGCGACGGCTGCGCCGCCGATCGCAGGCTGCGCCAGCGGCTACCGGGCACGCGGTGTTTTTGTAGCCGCTGCCGAGCCCGTGAGGCTGCGAACGGTTGCGAAGCAACCGCAAATGCTGAGTCCGCGGTTTATCTGGATAGACGCGCCAGCGGCGGAAAAAGCGTGTGTCGCGGTTCCCTGGCAGCCAGTGGCAAGTTTCGCGGCAGCCAGGATCAAGACGCTGGCCGGCATTGGTCTCAGAGTTCGATCCATGAGGCCAACTAGCGAGGATTGCCCATGAGTATTGCCATCGACCCACGTGTCGCCGCCTTTATCGACAGCCAGCACGGCCTGTTGATCGACGGGCGCAGCCAGCCGGCCTTGTCCGGTGCGCAGATGCCGGTGTTCAACCCGGCCACCGGCGAAGAACTGACCCGCGTTGCCGCCGGTGCCGACGCCGATATCGACCTGGCCGTGGCCGCCGCGCGGCGAGCCTTCGAGGGCCCCTGGGCGGCGCAGCGCCCGGCGGATCGCGAGCGCCTGCTGCTGAAGCTTGCGGACCTCTTGGAAGCCCATGGCGAGGAGCTGGCGCAGCTGGAAACCCTCAACAACGGCCAGTCGATCCACCTGGCCCGGGCCCTGGAAGTCGGCGCCGCCGCCGAGTTCACCCGCTACATGGCGGGCTGGGCGACCAAGATCGAAGGCAAGAGCCTGGACCTGTCCATCGCCGCCGTCCCGGGCGCGCGGTACCGTGCCTACACGGTTCCGGAGCCGGTGGGCGTGGTCGGCGCCATCGTGCCGTGGAATTTCCCTTTGTTGATGGCCATCTGGAAAATCGTCCCGGCCCTGGCCTGCGGCTGCACCGTGGTGCTCAAGCCGGCCGATGAAACCCCGCTGACCGCCTTGCGCCTGGGCCAGTTGTGCCTGGACGCCGGGATTGCCCCGGGGGTGGTCAACGTGGTCACCGGCAGCGGTGCCCAGGCCGGCGCGGCCCTGGCCGCGCACAAAGGCATCGACAAGCTGGCCTTTACCGGCTCGACCCAGATCGGCAAGGTCATCGGCCATGCGGCGGTGGACAACATGACCCGGTTTTCCCTGGAACTGGGCGGCAAGTCGCCGGTGATCGTACTCGATGACTGCGACCCCCAGGCCGCGGCCGCCGGTGCCGCCGGGGCGATCTTCTTCAACCAGGGCCAGGTCTGTACCGCCGGTTCGCGGCTGTATATCCAGCGGGCGATCTTCGACCAGGTGCTGGAGCGTTTGTCGGCCATCGCCGGCTCCCTGAGCATCGGCCCCGGGCTCGACGAACAGGCGCAGATCAACCCGCTGATTTCCGCCAAGCAGCAGAAGCGCGTGCTGGACATGATCGGCCAGGGCGTGGCCGACGGCGCCCGGGTGCTGTGCGGCGGGGTCGCCTATGGCGAGCAGGGCTTCTATGTGCGCCCGACGGTATTGGCCGACGTGCACGCAGGCATGCAGGTGGTGCGCGAGGAAATCTTCGGCCCGGTGGTGGTGGCCACGCCTTTCGACGAGATCGACGAGGTGGTGGCGCTGGCCAACGACAATCAGTACGGGCTGGGGGCGAGTATCTGGTCCAACGACCTGGCGAAGGTCATGGACCTGATCCCGCGGATCAAGGCCGGTACGGTCTGGGTCAACACCCACAATATGCTCGACCCGTCGATGCCGTTTGGCGGCTACAAGCAATCGGGCATCGGCCGCGAGATGGGCCACGCGGCGATAGAGGCGTATACCGAGAACAAGTCGGTGTGCATCGCGTTCTGATCCCGTAGCCGCTGCCGCAGGCTGCGATCGCGCCCGCAGGGTGCGCAAGATCTCAAGATCGCCGAAGGCCTTCGGCCTTATCGCAGCCTGCGGCAGCGGCTACAGTCGGATGCAACCGGCCAGGCTGCGCAGACAGCCAGGTAAAACACGCCCGCCCGGCGTGCCCTTGAAATGCCTAGAACAACAACATCACCCATGCTTTCGAGGTCCAGCACCATGTCTTTCAACGACAGACTCACCCGCCACTTGAACCAGGGCGTGGTCGGCTTTCCCACGGCCCTGGCCAGCGCCGTCGGCCTGATCATGGCCAGCCCGGTGATCCTCACCGCCACCACCGGCTTCGGCATCGGCGGCGGGGCGTTCGCCGCGGCCATGCTGATCGCCATGCTGATGATGCTCGCGCAATCGACGACCTTCGCCGAAGCGGCCTGCATGATCCCCACCACCGGCTCGGTGTACGACTACCTGGCCTGCGGCCTGGGGCGCTTCTTCGCGATCACCGGGACCATCTCCGCCTACCTGATCGTGCATGTGTTCGCCGGCACGGCGGAAACCATCCTCAGCGGCGTCATGGCCCTGGTGAACTTCGAGTCCCTCAACACCCTGCTGGAGCAGAGCGGCAGCGCCTGGCTGGTGGGTGTCGGGCTGGTGATCTTCTTCGGACTGCTGAACGCCGTGGGCATCACCGCGTTCAGCCGCGCCGAGGTGATCCTGACTTTCGGCATGTGGACCACCCTGATCATCTTCGGCGTGGTCGGGGTGTTCAAGGCGCCGGCGGTGGAACTGAGCGGCTGGTTCGGCGAGTCGATGGTCGGCACCGACCTGACCACCATCCTCTCGCTGGTGGGCATGGCCATGTTCATGTTCGTCGGGTGCGAGTTTGTCACCCCGCTGACGCCGGAGGTGCGCAAGGCGGCGAAAACCATTCCCCGGGCCATGGCCCTGGGCCTGGTGGGGGTGGCCACCTGCATGTTCATCTATGGCGCGGCGATGAAGCGCCAGGTGGCGAACATCGCGCTGAACGAAGACGGCAGCGTGCACCTGCTGGACACGCCTATGGCCATCCCGCAGTTCGCCGAGCAGGTGATGGGGCCCTACGGGCGGATCTGGCTGGGCGTCGGCCTGCTGTTCGCCGGGGCGGCGACCATCAACACGCTGATGGCCGGATTGCCGCGCATTCTCTACGGCATGGCGCTGGACGGCGCGCTGCCCAAGGCCTTCACCTACCTGCACCCGCGCTTCAAGACGCCGCTGCTGTGCATCGCCGTGGCGGTATTGATCCCATGCCTGCACGCCTGGTGGTTGGGCGGCAGCACCGACAACATCATGCACCTGGTGCTGGCCGCGGTCTGTGCCTGGAGCACCGCCTACCTGCTGGTGACCCTGGCGGTGGTGTTGCTGCGCATCCGGCGCCCGGACCTGCCGCGGGCCTACAAGTCGCCCTGGTTCCCGCTGCCGCAGATCGTCTCGTCCATCGGCATCCTCCTGGGCATGTGGTTCATCACGCCGCCGGGCATGAACCCGCGGGACATCTACGTGCCCTTTGGCAGCATGCTCGGCCTGACGGCGATCTATGCGCTGGTCTGGACGGTCTTCGTGCAGAAGGTCAACCCGTTCCGCCCGGTGCCGGTGGAGGAGGTGCTGGAAAACGCCTTCAACCTGCAATCCCCCACTGAAACCCAAGCGCAGACCCTGCCTGGAGCCAAGCCCGATGAGCAGTACAAGCTGGCGGCAAAACCTCTCTGAGTTCTGGCGGCAGCCACCCTCGGGCTATCGCCCGGGGGTGACCCTGAACCAGTTGCGTCGCGACCTGCCGGGGCTCGACTGGGCGCCGCAGGCGCCCGGGCTGGCGCGGTTCACCTGGGCCGAGGAGGGTTTGGACTTCGAGGTCGAGGAACTGCCACAGGCGCAGTTCCTGATGCACCTGGTGGTCTGCGAGTTTCGCCTGCGGGTTCCCGGTTCGCCGGGGCCGCAGGCACAGATCGACATTCGCCATACCGGCGCGATCCGCCGCCAGGGCGTCGCCGCCGGCCTGAAGCAGGGCGCGCAGGATGAGTGGGCGGGGCTGTTGCAGCAGTTGCACAGCGACCCGCAGCTACTGGCGGCGTTGCTGCCGCTGGACTTCAAGCGCCTGCAATTGCAGCGCGACGAGCAGGGCTGGCGGGTGCGCCTGGAGCATTTCGGCGCCAGCGAGGTGGTCAACCGGCTGCCCGGCTTCCGCCGTTATATCCGCCTGAGCGCCGAGCAACGCGGCGCCTTGCTGGCAACATTCAAGCGCCTGGATTCACTGCTGCGCGATCACTGAACTATTCCCACCCGCGCTGGCACAACCCGTGCTTAGGCTATAACGGACTATCCATTGCGCCGCGCTTCCTTGCCCGGCAAATAGATAACATGTTAATGATATCGCCATAACAACAAAGGCGGTCTCAGCCGGCTTCTGGAGGTGCACAGTGCTTGCTTCGCAAAGTTTCGGTTCCTGGATCGGCGCATTACAGGGGGTTTGCGGTCGCTTCGACGCCCGCCAGGCGTTGAACTCGGCGTTGTTCATCGGCGAAGTCGGCTTGCGCGACTACGCCGGCCTCGAGGTGGCGCAGATCCGCACCAATGCCGGACTGATCTCGCGCAAAGGCACCAGCGTCGATCATGAAGACGACCGGCACTGTTTCCTGATCATGCAGCGCAGCGGCCATGCCCAGATCAGCCAGGGCGGCGAGCGCATCGAACTGGCACCGGGGGAAATGGCCTTGCTGGATTCCGCCGGGGCCTGCGAAATCGTCCCCCACGGGCTGATCGAACATGCCTCCCTGCACCTGTCCCGCGACGAGGTGTATCGCCATCTGCCGGCGCAGCAGCGCAAGTTCGGCAAGCTCTCGCAGCAGTGCGCCAGTGGCCGCTTGATGCGCCTGCTGGTGGAACAGATCTGCGGCGAGCCATTGCAAGGTTGCGCCGACCCGCAGGAAGGCCAGGCGTTGCAGGAAGCGCTGATCGCCTTGCTCGGCCCGACCCTGCGCCAGACGCCCAGCGCCCATCTCGACGGCTACGACAGCCAGCACGGCGGTTGCCTGCGCAGCCAGGCCCGGCAGTTGATCAACCAATCCCTCACCGAGCCCAGCCTGACCCCGGTGTCACTGGCCAGCCAGATGAATATCTCGGTGCGCCAGCTGTACCGGCTGTTCGAAGAGCAGGGCGACAGCGTCTGCCGTTTCATCCAGCGCGCGCGCCTCGACCGCAGCGCGGCGGACCTGAGCAACCCGCGCCTGCGCCACGCGTCGATCACCGACATTGCCTTCAAGTGGGGGTTCACCGACTCGGCGCACTTCAGCCGTACCTTCAAGAAGCATTTCGAGCAATCGCCGCGGGATTACCGCGCCCGTTCGCTGAACGTTTAGGCGCGAGCTTGCTCGCGATGGCGCGGTGCCGGCACCGCGCGGCGCAAGGACCGGGTTCAAGGGTTTTCCAGGTCGTGCCCCAGGGACTGGATAAACAGCGAGAACAGCTCCGGCTGTGAGGAGATATCCAGCTTGGCGTAGAGATGGCGCCGGTGCACCTTGATGGTGTCCGGCGAGATCTTCAGCCGCTCGGCCATGGCCTTGGAGGAGAACCCACGCAGGATCAGCCGGGCGATTTCCACTTCCCGATCCGACAGCACGCCACAGCCGAAATGGCTCAGGGCATCGCGGATCTGGCTGGCCATTTCTTCCCCGGCGGGTGGCTGCGGGCGCTGGTTGCTTTGCTGCCAATGCTGCTGCATCAACGGCAGGACCCAGGCCGAGAAGGTGGTGAGCTGGCCGATCTCCTCGGCGCTGAACGGTCGCTGCATGCCCAGCGACAGGGACAGGGTGCCGGCCTCCGGGATCTGCAGGATGAACTGCAGTTCGTCCTCCAGCACGTTGTCGTGGAAGTAGCTGGAGAAATACTCGGTCTGGCGGAAATGGTCCGGCGCCACTTCCTCCAGGCGGTACAGGCCGTTGGGATAACCCTCGCGGCAGGCCTGGAAAAACGGGTCGAGCAGGTACAGGCCATTGAGGTAGGTGAGCATCGACGCCGGCTTGTCCGAGGGCTCGGCGTCGTATTCCTCTAGGGCGATGGGCAGGCCGTTGCGCGGGTAGAAGATCGCCAGGGCGTTATCGAACGGCAAGGCCTGGTGCAGCAACAGCACCAGTTGTTTCCAGAAGCGCTCGCCGCCGATCTGCGAGAGGGTGCGCCCGAGTCCGGCATGCATGCCGATTTCCCTGAACAGAGTGATCAAATAGGTGGCTCCGCGTCGATGCCGCTGTGGTCTGGCGGGTTGCTTTCTCGCCAGGTGGCAGCAAGGTTTCGGCGATTTGCCCGGCGACGTCAAGGGGGAGTACTCCAATAGGGGAATTGGCCCTGTACCCCCGGCTGCCTAAAGTGGCCTCCATCAAGTGCGCCCCAGAGCGCATCCACCTGACGTTCTTCGTTTCTGCCTCAAACCAAAAATAACCACGAGGATAACGACATGAGCTCTCCCTGCGCGCCGCAAGGCGCCCTGAAACCCACGCTGAGTGTGTTCGATGTGGTGGCCATTACCGTGTCGGGCGTGACCCCGGCCAGTTCGGTCTTCGTTATCGCGCCGTTCGCTATTCACCAGGCCGGCAGCGGGGTGTTCCTGGCCTTTGTCATGGCGGGGCTGCTGGCGCTGATGTTCGCCTTCTGCTACGCCGAGCTGGGCCGCGCCCACAACAGCGCCGGCGGCGAGTATGTGTACGCCAAGCGGGTGTTCGGCGGCATGGCCGGGTACGCGACCTTTCTCACGGTGCTGGTGATGTTGCTGTTCATCCCGCCGGTGCTGGCCACCGGCGCGGCGACTTACCTGAACAATGCCCTGGGCACGCGCTTCGATTCGCAGACCGTGGCCCTGGTGATCGTGATCTGCAGCTATGCGCTGGGCATCCTCAACATCAAGTTGAATGCCTGGATCACCGGCACCTGTCTGCTGCTGGAAATTGCCGCGTTGCTGGTGATCGTGTTCCTGGGCTTTGGCAATGCCTCGCAGCCGGCGAGCATCCTGCTGCAACCGCAGATCGTCGAAAACGGCGTATTACACATGGCGCCCTGGGCCCTGGTGATCGGCGCGGTCGGCATCGGCCTGTTTTCCTACAACGGTTACGGCCCGGCGGTGCTGCTGGCCGAAGACATGAAATGCAAGGGGCAGGGCGTGCACAAGGCGGTGCTCTGGTCGCTGGTGCTGGTGGTGATCATCGAACTGGTGCCGTTGACCGCGCTATTGATTGGCGCGCCGTCCCTCAGCGCCATGCTCGAAAGTCCCGACCCCATCGGCTACCTGCTCACCAGCCACGGCAACGAAACCCTGTCGCGGGTGGTCAGCGCCGGGATCTTCCTCTCGGTGTTCAACGCCATCGTCGCCATCGTGATCCAGATCGGTCGGGTGGTGTTCTCCAGCGGCCGCGATGCCTTGTGGACGCCGGGCATCAACCGCCTGTTCACGCGGATTCATCCGCGCTGGGACTCGCCGTGGCTGGCCACGCTGTTCCTGGCCATTCCCTCGGCGGTGCTCAGTTTCAGCTCGAACCTGGCCGACCTGACCTCGTTCAGCGTGCTGCTGATCATGCTGGTGTACCTGATCGTCGCCCTCAGCGCACTGATGAGCCGGGTGCTGCTGCGCGACCGCGCCCACCCGTACCGCATGCCGCTGTGGCCGTTGCCGGCGCTGCTGGCAGTGATCGGCGCCGGGTATCTGTTGTTCAATCTGTTCCTGGACGCTTCGCTCAGGGACATCATGGTGATCATCGGTCTGCTGGCGCTGTCGGTGATCCTGTATGGCACCAACGGCCGGTTCAGCCCGGCGTTCCAGAAACTCTAAGGAGAAGTCATGCGCGCACGTCAATTGGGGATCAGCCTGGGCCTGGGTACTCCCGGCCCCTTCAATGCCATCACCGACGTTCCGGGGGTACGGGTGGGCCACAGCACCCTCAGGACCACGGTCGACGGCAAGCAGGTACGTACCGGGGTGACCCTGATCCAGCCCCGCGAGGGCTTTGCCCGGCTGCAACCCTGTTTCGCCGGCTGCCATGTGCTCAACGGCAACGGCGATGCCACCGGCCTGGAGTGGATCCGCGAAGCGGGCCTGCTGACCACGCCGCTGGCCATCACCAACACCCACAGCGTCGGCGTGGTGCGCGACGCACTGATCGCCGAGGAGCACGCCAGCCTGGCGGACCCCGCGGAATACTGGTGCATGCCGGTGGTGATGGAGACCTATGACGGCCTGCTCAACGATATCTGGGGCCAGCATGTCGGCCCGCAGCAGGTCCGCGAGGCGCTGGCCAATGCCGAGTCCGGGCCGGTGCGCGAGGGCGCGGTGGGCGGCGGCACCGGCATGATCTGCCATGAATTCAAGGGCGGGATCGGCACGGCTTCGCGCCGGGTGCCGGGGGAGCAGGGCGGCTACACGGTCGGCGCGCTGGTGCAGGCCAACCACGGCAAGCGCGAGGAGTTGCGGGTCGATGGCTACCCGGTGGGGCGGCAACTGAGCGGCATCCCGTCGCCTTTCGCCCGGCGCGGTACGCCGGGCATGGGTTCGATCGTGGTGATCCTGGCCACCGACGCGCCCTTGCTGCCGCACCAGTGCCAGCGCCTGGCGCAGCGCGCGTCGATCGGCATCGCCCGCACCGGCGGCGGCACCGAGGACTCCAGCGGCGATATCTTCCTGGCCTTCGCCACCGGCAACCGCGACTTGCCGCCTTCCGCCTACGGGCGCCAGGGCGTGCCGTTCAGCACACCCCTGGCGATGCTCAACAACGATTACATCTCGGCCCTGTTCAGCGCCGCCGCCGAAGCGGTGGAGGAGGCCATTGTCAATGCCTTGCTGGCGGGCGAGCCGATGACCGCGGACAGTGGCGCGAGCGTTCCGGCGCTGACCGGGGAAACCCTGCTGCAAGCGATGAAACTAACCGGATGGAACAAACTTGCATGAACTAAAAACTGCGACGTAGTCGGCAAAACTATCTGTACTGTTATTTAATATTTAAATTCGAGATTGTCCGACAATTATCAGCGGGTATTGAGGCTTAAAGAATATTTCGACTCACCAGTCATTGTTTTCGGGAGTTTGCTGGAACAGCGAAAATCAGGCGTCAAAAAGTAGTGGACGCCTGATTTCAAATTGTGTCAGGTTGCTTACGCCCGGATAGGGCGAGTGATAGGACGATCTCGCCAGGGATTGTCGCTGTCGGACAAAAACTGTTCCATTGATTACAAGGAAGTGTGTTTATGTCGAAAGTTAAAGCGAAAGCTATTGTGACCGCCGAACAAGAACTCGTGCCCTTGGCCGCGGCAAGTTCGGCTTACAACCAGATCAATAGCTTCAGCCATCAGTATGACCGGGGTGGCAATCTGACGGTCAATGGCAAACCCTCCTACTCGGTCGATCAGGCAGCCACCCAGCTGCTGCGCGACGGTGCCGCGTACCAGGATCTCAACGGCAACGGCAAGATCGAACTGACCTATACCTTCCTCACCTCGGCCTCCTCGAGCACCATGTACAAGCATGGCATCTCCGGGTTCAGCCAGTTCAGCGCCCAGCAGAAAGCCCAGGCCGCGCTGTCCATGCAATCCTGGGCCGATGTGGCCAATGTCACCTTCACCGAAAAGGCTTCCGGTGGTGACGGTCACATGACCTTCGGCAACTACAGCGGCGGCCAGGACGGCGCGGCGGCCTTCGCTTACCTGCCGGGCACCGGTGCTGGCTACGACGGTACGTCCTGGTACCTGATCAACAGCAGCTACACCCAGAACAAGACCCCCGATCTGAACAACTACGGCCGGCAGACGCTGACCCACGAGATCGGCCACACCCTGGGCCTGGCCCACCCTGGCGACTACAACGCCGGGAATGGTAACCCGACCTATAACGACGCGGTCTATGGACAGGACACGCGCGGTTACAGCGTCATGAGCTACTGGAGCGAAAGCAATACCAGCCAGAACTTCAGCAAGGCTGGCGTCGAAGCCTATTCGTCCGGCCCGCTGATGGACGATATCGCGGCGATCCAGAAGCTCTACGGGGCCAACACCACCACCCGTACCGGCGACACCACCTACGGCTTCAACTCCAACACCGGTCGCGATTTCCTCAGCGCGACCTCGTCGGCGGACAAGCTGGTGTTCTCGGTATGGGACGCGGGCGGCAAGGACACCCTGGACTTCTCCGGTTTTACCCAAAACCAGAAGATCAACCTCAATGAGACCTCGTTCTCCGACGTTGGCGGCCTGGTGGGCAACGTGTCCATCGCCAAGGGCGTCACCGTCGAGAATGCGATCGGCGGTTCGGGCAGCGACCTGCTGATCGGCAACAAGGTGGCCAACGAGCTCAAGGGCGGTGCCGGCAACGACATCCTCTACGGCGCCGGCGGTGCGGACAAGCTCTGGGGCGGCGCGGGTGCCGACACCTTCGTCTTCGGCGCGAGCTCGGACTCCGCTCCGGGTGCGGCCGACCAGATCCTGGATTTTGTCAGCGGCCTGGACAAGATCGATCTGACCGGCATCACCAAGGGCGCTGGGCTGCACTTCGTGAACGCATTCACCGGTAACGCCGGCGACGCGATCCTCAGCACCTCGGCTGGCAACAGCACCTTGTCGGTGGACTTCTCCGGGCACGGCGTGGCGGACTTCCTGGTCAGCACCGTCGGCCAGGCGGCCTACACCGACATCGTCGCCTGAGTCATTGCGGTAAGGTAAAAGAAGGAGGGTGGCGCCCAGGCGCCGCCCTCTGACCTTGCATTGACAGGCGAACTGCCTGAGGCTGTGGCCCGGAGCTAACCCCTTATGATTCGAACTGCCTTGATCGCTAAGGCCGGCGCGTACCTGATCGCGACGCTGATGATGTTTTATGGAGAGACAAGCATGGCAAGCAGCCTGAGATTGGCGGACCCCGCGGAACTGGCCGGGCACTGGCAACTGTCGCAGCCGGCGCAACCTGCCAACCACTGTGCCCTGGACCTCGAGCTGAACGGCACCCTGGGCGCTGGCGCCGAGTGTTTTTCCGCCTGGCTGGGCGATTCGGCCATCGGCTGGTTTCCCGAGCCGGACGGTATTGCCGTGACCGGCAAAGAGGGTTCGAAGATCATCTTTCTAAGTCGTCAGAAAGAAGGCTTATATCAAGGCACTTTGAAATCAGGCATAACCATTATATTGCAGCGTACGCCCTGAATAATCGCGGCTGTATGCATCTTTAAATGTATCTGTATGGATAAGCGTATAAGGCAGTGCCATATACGCGATGTCCTTCGTTCGATTAAAGACAACTAAATAACTAGAACTCCGTTTCGTCTGACGGTAGAGTTCTTTCGCCTGTCCGCCGCAATAAATCCAATAATGTCCCGACTCAAGTACGGGCGGTTTATTTGTCCTGCGCCCCTGGCACGGGATATTACAGCTCAGGAAAGACCAATGAAGATGGCGAAGACCACTGCACCGCTGTTCAAGGCACTGGGCGATTACAAAGGCATTCTGATCAGCGTCGGGTGTTTCACCGCCCTGATCAACGTGCTGATGCTGGTCCCCTCGATCTACATGCTCCAGGTCTACGACCGGGTACTTTCCTCGCAGAACGAAACCACCCTGGCGATGCTGTCGCTGATGGTAGTCGGGTTCTTCGCATTCATCGGCCTGCTGGAGGTGGTGCGCAGCTTCATCGTCATTCGCATCGGCAGCCAGCTGGAGCGGCGTTTCAACCTGCGGGTCTACCAGGCGGCCTTCGAGCGCAACCTGTTTCGCGGCGAAGGCCACGCCGGGCAGTCCCTGGGCGACCTGACCCATATCCGCCAGTTCGTCACCGGTCCTGCGCTGTTCGCGTTCTTCGACGCGCCCTGGTTCCCCGTCTACCTGTTCGTGATCTTCCTGTTCAATACCTGGCTGGGGGTGTTCGCCACCGCGGGCGCGGTATTGCTGATCGCCCTGGCGTACCTCAACGAGGCCATGACCAAGAAGCCTCTGGGCGAGGCCAGCGGTTATTCGCAGAAATCCACGCAACTGGCCACCAGCCACCTGCACAATGCCGAGACCATCCAGGCCATGGGCATGCTCGGCGCGCTGCGCAAGCGCTGGTTCGAGGTGCATTCGCGTTTTCTCGGCCTGCAGAACCAGGCCAGCGACACTGGTGCGGTCATCAGCTCGCTGAGCAAGACCCTGCGCCTGTGCCTGCAATCGCTGGTGCTGGGCCTGGGGGCCTTGCTGGTGATCAAGGGCGACATGACCGCCGGGATGATGATCGCCGGCTCGATCCTGATGGGCCGGGTGCTGAGTCCGATCGACCAGTTGATCGCCGTCTGGAAGCAGTGGAGTTCCGCCAAGCTGGCCTACCAGCGCCTGGACTCGCTGCTGCAGGCCTTCCCGCCGAGCGACACGGCGATGTCGCTGCCGGCGCCCAAGGGCCAGGTGAGCTTCGAGCAGGTCAGCGCCGGCCCGCCGGGCAAGCGCATGGCGACCTTGCAGCAGGTCAGTTTCAACCTCGGGGCGGGGGAGGTGCTGGGGGTGCTCGGCGCTTCCGGCTCCGGCAAATCCACCCTGGCCCGGGTGCTGGTGGGCGTATGGCCGACCCTGGCCGGCACGGTGCGTCTGGACGGCGCCGATATCCATCGCTGGAACCGCAACGAACTGGGGCCTCACATCGGTTATCTGCCCCAGGACATCGAGCTGTTTTCCGGGAGCATCGCCGAGAACATCGCGCGCTTTCAGGAAGCCGACCCGCAGCAGGTGGTGCAGGCCGCGCAACAGGCCGGCGTGCACGAACTGATCCTGCGCCTGCCCCAGGGCTACGACACCCTGCTGGGCGATGACGGCAGCGGCCTGTCCGGCGGCCAGAAGCAGCGCGTGGCCCTGGCCCGGGCGCTGTATGGCCAGCCGCGCCTGGTGGTGCTCGACGAGCCGAACTCCAACCTCGACACCGTGGGCGAAAGCGCCCTGGCGTCGGCCATCGCGCAGATGAAGGCCCAGGGCACCAGCGTGATCCTGGTCACCCATCGCTCCTCGGCGCTGGCCCAGGCCGACAAGCTGCTGGTGCTCAACGAAGGGCGCCTGCAGGCCTTCGGCCCGAGCCAGGAAGTGCTCAAGGCGCTGTCCAGTGGTGCCCAGGCACAACACCAAAACCAGGCGCAAAACCAGGAACAGCAGCAGCGAGAAAAAACCTCGGCCCCGACGGCCCCGGGCGGCTTGAGCATGAGCCGCCAGTATCAGGCCCCGACACGGAACCCAGGCGCATGAGCAAGGACAGCGAAATGATGATCGAACAAGGTTACGCGCCGGAGCGTCCCGAGCGCGATGCGCGGTTTTTCGCGCGCATGGGCTGGGTCCTGGCACTGGCCGGCGCCGGCAGCTTTTTTCTCTGGGCGGCCCTGGCGCCGCTGGACCAGGGCATCCCGGTGCAAGGCACGGTGGTGGTCTCGGGCAAGCGCAAGGCCGTGCAATCCATGAGCGGCGGGGTGGTCAGCCGGATCCTGGTGCGTGAAGGCGAGGCGGTGAAGCAGGGCCAGCCGCTGTTCCGCCTGGACCAGACCCAAGTCGAAGCCGACGTGCAGTCGCTGCAAGCGCAGTACCGCATGGCCTGGGCCAGCCTGGCGCGCTGGCAGAGCGAACGCGACAACCTCAAGCAGGTGAATTTCCCCGAGGCCCTGAGCGCCGATCCCGATCCACGCCTGGCCCTGGTGCTGGAAGGCCAGCGGCAACTGTTCAGCAGCCGGCGCGAAGCCTTCGCCCGCGAGCAGGCGGGGATCCGCGCCAATATCGAAGGCGCCACCGCGCAACTGGCCGGGATGCGCCGCGCGCGTACCGACCTCAACAACCAGGCCGAGTCCCTGCGCCAGCAGCTGGCCAACCTGCAGCCCCTGGCGGACAACGGCTACATCCCGCGCAACCGCCTGATGGAGTACCAGCGCCAGCTGTCCCAGGTGCAGCAGGAACTGGCGCAGAACACCGGCGAAAGCGGGCGGGTGGAGCAGGGCATTCTCGAGTCGCGGCTCAAGTTGCAGCAGCACGGCGAGGAGTACCAGAAGGAAGTGCGCAGCCAGTTGGCCGAAGCCCAGCTGAAAAGCCTGACCCTGGAACAGCAACTGACCTCGGCCGGTTTCGATTTGCAGCACAGCGAAATCCTCGCCCCGGCCGACGGCATCGCGGTCAACCTCGGGGTACACACCGAGGGCGCCGTGGTCCGCCCCGGGGAAAACCTGCTGGAGATCGTGCCCCAGGGCACGCGCCTGGAAGTGGAAGGGCACCTGCCGGTGAACCTGATCGACAAGGTCGGCAGCCACCTGCCGGTGGACATCCTGTTCACCGCCTTCAACCAGAGCCGCACGCCGCGGGTGTCCGGCGAGGTCAGCCTGATCTCCGCCGACCAGATGGTCGATGAAAAGACCGGCGTGCCGTACTACGTGCTGCGCAGCAGCGTCAGCGACCAGGCCATGGAAAAACTCCACGGCCTGGTGATCAAGCCGGGCATGCCGGCGGAGATGTTCGTCCGTACCGGCGAGCGCTCGCTGCTCAACTACCTGTTCAAACCCCTGCTCGACCGGGCGGGTTCCGCATTGACCGAGGAATAAGGATGTTCCGTCGCATGAGTCAGTTTTCCATCTTCGGAGCCACAGTCGCTTTACTGGTATGCACCCACGCCCAGGCCATGGGGCCGTTCCAGGTCTATGAACAGGCCTTGCGCAACGACCCGGTGTTCCTCGGCGCGATCAAGGAGCGCGATGCCGGCCTGGAGAACCGCATCATTGGCCGCGCCGGGCTGCTGCCGAAACTCAACTACAGCTACAACAAGGGCCGCAACAACTCCCAGGCCACCGTGCCCGACGGCCGCGGCGGCACCAGCCACGATGACCGCAACTACGACAGCTACGGCTCCACCTTCACCCTGCAACAGCCACTGATCGACTACGAGGCCTATGCCTCCTACCGCAAGGGCGTGGCCCAGGCGTTGTTCGCCGACGAGAACTTTCGTGGCAAGAGCCAGGAGCTGCTGGTGCGGGTGCTGACCTACTACACCCAGGCGCTGTTCGCCCAGGACCAGATCGAGATCGCCCAGGCCAAGAAGAAGGCCTTCGAGCAGCAGTTCCAGCAGAACGAGCACATGTTTCGCCAGGGCGAGGGCACCCGCACCGACATCCTCGAAGCGGAGTCGCGCTACGAGCTGGCCACCGCCGAAGAGATCGAGGCCCGCGACGAGCAGGACGCGGCGCTGCGCGAGCTGGGCGCGTTGATCGGCGTGCCGACCGTGGACATCCGCGACCTCGACCCACTGCGCGAGCGTTTCGAGTCCTTCACCCTGTCGCCGGCCAACTACGACGCCTGGCATGAGCTGGCGATCAGCAACAACCCGAACCTGGCCTCCCAGCGCCAGGCCGTGGAAGTGGCGCGTTACGAGATCGAGCGCAACCGCGCCGGCCATCTGCCGCGGCTCAGCGCCTATGCCACCTCGCGCCGGGTCGAGTCGGAAAGCGGCAACACCTACAACCAGCGCTACGACACCAACACCATCGGCATCGAAATCAGCATGCCGCTGTACGCCGGTGGCGGGGTCTCGGCGGCCACCCGCCAGGCCAGCCGGACCATGGAACAGGCCGAGTACGAACTGGATTCGCAGACCCGCACCACCCTGATCGAACTGCGGCGCCAGTTCAGCGCCTGCCTGTCCGGGGTCAGCAAGCTGCGGGCTTATCAGAAGGCGCTGACCTCGGCCGAGGCCCTGGTGATCTCGACCAAGCAGAGCATCCTTGGCGGTGAACGGGTCAACCTCGACGCGCTGAACGCCGAACAGCAGCTGTACACCACGCGCCGCGACCTGGCGCAGGCCCGTTACGACTATTTGATGGCCTGGACCAAGTTGCACTACTACGCAGGCACCCTGCGTGAAGACGACCTGGCCCGGGTCGACGAAGCCTTCAGGCCCGGCTCATGAACTGACAAAAAGGCGGCCGCGGGCGGCCCGACCTGACATTTTCGACAAAAACAAAAAACGAGAAGTCATCACATGGATAGACGCTTTTATCAGCTCAAGGCGCTGAGTCGCCGCTCGTTGCTCGCTTGCTCCACGCTGTCGGCGGTAGCACTGCCCGGTATGGCCCAGGCGCAGTACCAGGAAACCGGCCAGTTGGGGGTGCCGGCCAGCTGGCAATCGGCCGAATACACCCAGGACTGGGGCCTGGAGCGCATGCGCGCCAGCTCCGCCTATGCCGCCGGCATCACCGGCAGCGGGGTGAAGATCGGTGCCCTCGACTCGGGCTTCGACGCCAGCCATGGCGAAGCCTCGCCCGAGCGCTTCCACGGGGTCACCGCCACCGGCACCTATGTCGATGGCACGCCGTTCAGCGTCTCCGGGGTGCTCAACGGCAACAACGACAGCCATGGCACCCATGTCACCGGCACCATGGGCGCGGCCCGCGACGGCGTTGGCATGCACGGCGTGGCCTTCAATGCCCAGGTCTACGTGGGCAACACCAACAAGAACGACAGCTTCCTGTTCGGCCCGACCCCGGACCCGCAGTACTTCAAGGCGGTGTACGGCGCCCTGGCGGATGCCGGGGTGCGCGCCATCAACAACAGCTGGGGCAGCCAGCCGCCGGGTGTCAGCTACCAGACCCTGGGCGACCTGCACGCCGCCTATGCCCAGCACTATGGCCAGGGCACCTGGCTGGACGCGGCGGCCGATATCTCGCGCCAGGGCGTGATCAACGTGTTCAGCGCCGGTAACAGCGGTTACGCCAACGCCAGCGTGCGCGCGGCGCTGCCGTACTTCCAGCCGGAGCTGGAAGGCCACTGGCTGGCGGTGTCTGGCCTGGATGCGAACAACCAGCAGCGCTACAACCAGTGCGGCATCGCCAAGTACTGGTGCGTGGCCGCGCCCGGGCGGCTGATCTCCAGCACCGTGCCCGGCGGCGGTTACGCCACCAAGTCCGGCACCTCGATGGCCGCGCCCCATGCCACGGGCGCGCTGGCCCTGGTGATGGAGCGTTATCCCTACATGAATAACCAGCAGGCCCTGGAGGTGCTGCTGACCACCGCCACCCAGTTGGACGGCTCGATCACCGAGGCGCCCACCAGCCTGGTCGGCTGGGGCGTGCCCAACCTGGAGCGGGCCATGCACGGTCCCGGGCAGTTGCTGGGATCGTTCGACGCCAACCTGGGTGCCGGGCAGGGCGATGTCTGGAGCAACGACATCTCGGACAAGGCGCTGTTGCAGCGCCAGGGCGAGGACGCCGCCGAACACGCGGCCTGGCAACAGACCCTGAAGGACAAGGGCTGGGAAAACGGCCTCGGCGCCGGCGCCAGCCAGCAGGACAAGACCGACTACGCCGTCGGCATGGCCCGCGACGCGGCCGCCGCGCAGCGGGTGTACGAGGGCAGCCTGATCAAGTCCGGCGCCGGCTGGCTGGTGCTCAGCGGCAACAACAGCTATCGCGGCGCGACCACGGTCAACGGCGGCTTGCTGACAGTCAATGGCTCGCTGGCCTCCAGTGTCACGGTCAATGATGGCGGCACCCTCGGCGGTTCCGGACGGATCGGCGCGCTGCTGGCCAACAGCGGCGCCACCGTAGCGCCGGGCAACTCCATCGGCACCTTGCAGGTGGCGGGGGACGTGACCTTCCAGCCGGGCTCGACCTATGCGGTGGAGCTGTCGCCCACCAGCAGCGACCGCATCGTCGCTGGCGGCAAGGCCACCCTCAACGGCGCTGGGGTCACCCTGGCCCTGGAAAACAGCCCGCAGTTGCTCAGCCTGCAACAGACGCAAAGCCTGATCGGCAGCCAGTACCAGATCCTCCAGGCGGCGAACGGCATCGACGGGCGCTTCGGCTCGGTGGAGCCGAACTACCTGTTCCTCGGCGGCAGCCTCGATTATTCGGCCAGCAGCGTGCAGCTGAGCATCGGGCGTAACGCCACCTCGTTCGCCAGTGTCGGCCTGACCCCGAACCAGCGCTCGGTGGCGGCCGCCGCCGAGCAGCTGGGGGCGGGCAACCCGGTGTATGAAAGCCTGCTGCGCTCGCCGAGCGCCGGTGTGGCGCAACAGGCGTTCCAGCAGCTGTCCGGGGAAATCTACCCGGCGTTGGGTTCGATGCTGCTCAACGACAGCCGGCAGCTGCGCGATGCGGTCGGCGAGCGTCTGCAGGTCCCGGGCGCGGTGGTGCAGAGCGAGGGCAACCTCTGGCTCAAGGTGCTGGGCGCCTGGGGCAAGAACGACGGCAGCCACGACACCGAGGGCTACAACACGTCCATCGGCGGGTTGCTGCTGGGAGCCGATGGCGCGCTCAGCGACAGCACGCGCCTGGGCGCCTTCGCCGGCTATAGCGACAGCTCCCTGAGCATGGGCGGCGGCACCCATTCCAAGGCCTCGGTGGACAGCTATCACCTGGGCACCTACCTCGGCCACGAGCTGGGCGCCTGGCGCCTGAGCGCGGGCGCGGCGCACAGCTGGCATCGCGCCGACGTCAAGCGCGACCTGCAGTTCGGCGAAGTCAGCGGCAAGCAGAAAGCCAAGGTCGATGCCCGCACCAGCCAGGTCTTCGGCGAGGCGGCTTATCGCCTCGACCTGCCGGCGCTGGCCCTGGAACCGTTCGCCAACCTGGCCTACGTGCACCTGCACCGCGACAGCTTCAGCGAGAAGGGCGACGCCGCGGCGTTGAAAGGCGGCAGCGACAGTCGCAAAGCCGCACTCAGTACCCTCGGCCTGCGCGCCCTGAAAAGCCTCGAGCTGTCCGGGCAAACCCGCCTGGACCTTTCCGGCTCCCTGGGCTGGCAGCACAACCTGAGCAATACCCGGGCCGAGGAACACCTGGCCTTTGCTTCCGGCGGTACGCCGTTCAGCGTCGAAAGCACCTCGCTGCCGCGCAATGCCGCGCTGGTCGGCGCCCATGCCAGCCTGGCGCTGAGCCGGGACCTGCGCCTGAGCCTGGATTACAACGGCCAGCTGGCCAGCCGTGAGAAGAACCACGGGGCGGGGCTGAGCCTGAACTGGCAGTTCTGACCCGGCTTTTGACAGCGCCGTGTCGACGCAAGGTCGCGTCGACACGGCAGCCGCTATCGGTACAGCACGGCTCGTCGTTGGCGGGCCGGCTGTTCGGTAAAACCACCCGCGCCGGGTCTGGCGCGGCGTTTCCTCTAGCAAGGCGACTATTTCCAGTAAGGCAACTATTTCTAGCAAGGCAACTAAGGAAGGTACCGATGAAATACAGATTTACGGGGGCTGCTCCGGCGGCCAACAGCCTGGTGCGCGCCTCCTGCGGCGCTTTGATCTGTGGCCTGGCCGTGGCGGGTAACGCCCAGGCCGCGCCTTATGTCGAAAGCGGCCAGCCAGGCGATCCCGGCAGTTGGCGCAGTGCCGAGTTCAACGCCGAATGGGGCCTGGGGGCGATCCATGCTGAGCAGGCCTATGCCGCCGGTTATACCGGCAAGGGCGTCAAGCTGGGGATCTTCGACCAGCCGGTGTATGCCCAGCACCCGGAATTCAGCGGCAGCAACAAGGTGATCACCCTGGTCACCAGCGGCATCCGCGAATACACCGACCCTTACATTCCGGTCAAAGCCGGCGATGCCTTCCGTTATGACGGCACGCCCTCGGTGGGCTCCGACGGCAAGCTCGGCTCCCATGGCACCCATGTCGGCGGGATCGCCGCGGGCAGCCGCGACGGCGGGCCGATGCATGGCGTGGCCTTCGACGCGCAGATCATCAGCGCCGAAAACGGCGACCCGGGCCCCGAGGACGGGATCATTCTCGGCAACGACGGCGCGGTCTACCGGGCCGGCTGGGATGCCCTGGTGAACAGCGGCGCGCGGATCATCAACAACAGCTGGGGCATCGGCATCACCGACCGCTTCGACCAGGGCGGTCGCGACCCGGCCTTCCCGCATTTCACCGTGCAGGACGCGCAGTTGCAGTTCGATCAGATCCAGCCGCTGCTGGGCACCCGCCAGGGCGGCGCCTACAGCGGGGCGATCGACGCGGCCCGCGGTGGTGTGCTGACCATCTTCGCCGCCGGCAACGACTACAACCTGAACAACCCGGACGCCATCGCCGGCCTGGCCTATTTCGTGCCGGAAATCGCGCCGAACTGGATGACGGTGGCGGCCTTGCAGAAGAACCCGGACACCGCCAGCCCCAATCCCTACACCCTCAGCACCTTCTCCTCGCGCTGCGGCTATACCGCGAGCTTCTGCGTCTCGGCGCCGGGTACGCGGATCTACAGCGCGGTGATCGGCGGCACCAACCTGGACGACATGACCATCGGCTACGCCAACAAGAGCGGCACCTCGATGGCCGCGCCCCATGTGGCGGGCGCGGCGGCGGTGCTGATGGAGCGCTTTCCGTACATGAGCGCTTCGCAGATCGCCACGGTGCTCAGGACCACCGCCACCGACATGGGCGATCCGGGCATCGACGCGCTGTACGGCTGGGGCATGATCAACCTGCAAAAGGGCATCGACGGCCCGGGCATGTTCGTCACCGAAGCGGACATCCCCCAGGAGTTCCGGGTCGAAGGCGCCTACGGCTCCGGCCAGTTCGTGGTCGACCTGCCCGGCATCGGCGCCGTGGTGGATGCCGGCAAACCCACCGAACGCCTGTGCACTGGCCTGTCTTGCGGCCTGGATGTCTGGCGCAACGACATTTCCGGACACGGCGGCCTGACCAAGCAGGGTATCGGCACCCTGGTGCTGACCGGCAACAACAGCTACAGCGGCCCGACCCTGGTCAATCAGGGACGCCTGGCAATCAACGGTTCGCTGGCCTCGGCGGTGACGGTCAATGACAGCGGCATTCTCGGCGGCAACGGGCGCATCGCCGCGCTGACCGCCAACCGTGGCGGTACCGTGGCGCCGGGCAACTCGATCGGCACCTTGCAGGTGGCGGGCGACGTGACCCTGCAACCGGGCTCGACCTACGCGGTGGAGCTGTCGCCCACCAGCAGCGACCAGATAGTCGCTGGCGGCAAGGCCACCGTCGAAGGGGCCAATGTGACCCTGGCCCTGGAGAACAGCCCGACCCTGCTCAGTGCCCGCGAGGCGCAAAGCCTGCTCGGCCGGCAATACAACATCCTGCAGGCGGCCGGTGGCATCGACGGTCGTTTCGCTTCGATCGCGCCGAACTACCTGTTCCTCGGTGGCAACCTCGATTACACCGCCACCGGCGTGCAGTTGCAGGTCGCGCGTAACGCCACGTCCTTCAGCGACGTCGGCCTGACCCCGAACCAGCGTTCCGTGGCGGCTGCCGCCGAGCGACTGGGGGCGAGCAATCCGGTGTACGAAAGCCTGCTGCTGTCGGAGAACGCCGCCAGCGCGCAACAAGCCTTCCAGCAACTGACCGGGGAGATCCATCCAGCCATCGGCACGCTGCTGATCAACGACAGTCGCCAGCTGCGCGATGCGGTGGGCGACCGTCTGCGTCAGGACGGCCTGCTCGATTCGTCGGCGCCCGCGGCCAGCGACAACAATGTGTGGTTCAAGGTGCTGGGGGCCTGGGGCAAGGCCGATGGCGGTTATGACCATGCCGACTACACCACCTCGATCGGCGGTCTGCTCGCCGGGGTCGATGGCTTGATCGCCGAGGACACCCGTCTTGGCCTGTTCACCGGCTACAGCGACAGTTCCCTGAGCATGGGCGACGGCACCCATTCCTCGGCCTCGGTGGACAGCTATCACCTGGGTGCCTACCTGGGTCATCAGCTGGATGCCGTGCGCCTGAGCGTCGGTGGTTCCTACAGCTGGCATCGCATCGATGTGAAGCGTGACCTGCAATACGGCGAGTTCTCGGACCGGCAGAAGGTCAAGCGCGACGCCCAGACCGCCCAACTGTTCACCGAAGCAGCGTGGCAAGTGGCGCTGCCAGGTGTGGCTCTGGAGCCCTTCGTCAACCTGGCTTACGTGCATGTGGGCAGCGACAGCTTCCGCGAAAAAGGCGGGGCCACCGCCCTGCGCAGTGGCGATGACAACCGCGACGCGGTGCTCTCGACCCTCGGCCTGCGGGCCAGCAAACGCTTCGCCCTGTCCGATGCCCGGCAGCTGGAACTGGCCGGCACCCTCGGCTGGCAGCACAACCTGAGCGACACCCATTCGGACCAGCACCTGGCTTTTGCCAATGGTGGTTCGTTCAACATACAGAGCGTTGCGCTGGATCGTAACGCCGCTGTGGTCGGGGCTCGCGCCGGCCTGTTGCTGGGGCGCGATACCCGGGTAAACCTGGACTACAACGGCCTGCTGGGTTCTCGGGACAAGAGTCACGGGGTCGGCCTGACCCTGGACTGGCAGTTCTGAGGCCTGCGGGCCAATGACCATAAGAGTGAGACACAACATGGGTGTATTCGATTACCGGAGTTTCAAGGGCGAGGCGGGCAAGGCGCTGTACAGCGATGCCCTGGCGTTGACGCTCTACGCCTACACGCCCACCGGGCAGCCGTTGGCGTCGGGCTGGACGGCGATTGGTGCCGAGCGGCTGGGGTACCAGGGCAAGGTCGGGCCCCAGGGCACCTTCTTCGGCGAGCAGCCAGGCTTTACCAGCGCCGAAGTGGAGGTGCTGGGGCGTTACGACGAGGCTGGCAAGTTGCTGTCGATCGGCATCGCCTTTCGCGGCACCGGCGGCCTGGGCTTGAGCGATACCCTGGGCGACATCAAGAACAACCTGCTGGCGGCGGTCGGGCCGGTGGGTTATGCGGCGAACTACAGCAAGAATGCCTTCGACAAGCTGTTCGCCAGCGTCGCCGAGTTCGCCAAGGCCCAGGGCCTGAGCGGCCAGGATGTACTGGTCAGCGGCCACAGCCTGGGCGGCCTGGGGGTCAACAGCCTGGCCGAGCTGAGCGGCGAGCACTGGGGCGGTTTCTACGCTGACGCCCGCTATGTGGCGTTCGCCTCGCCGACCCAGAGCCCGGGGGACAAGGTGCTGAACATCGGCTACGAAAACGATCCGGTGTTCAGGGTGCTCGACGGTACCACCTTCAACGCGTCGTCCCTGGGCAGCCATGACCAGTTCCAGGCGTCGGCGACCAACAACATCGTCAACTTCAACGAGCACTACGCGTCGACCCTGGAGAACCTGCTGCCGCAGAGCATCCTCAACCCGCTGTCGTGGAAGGCCCACGGTTCCGCAGGTTACGCCGATGGCTTGAACCGGGTGGTGGATTCGGCGTTCTACGACCTGACCAGCAAGGACTCGACCCTGATCGTCTCTACCTTGTCCGAGGCCAATCGGGGCAAGACCTGGGTCGAGGACCTCAACCGCAACGCCGAACCGCACAAGGGCAGCACCTTTATCTTCGGCACCGACGGCAGCGACCTGCTCAAGGGCGGACGCGGCAACGACTTCATCGAGGGCCGCGACGGCAACGACACCTTCCGCGACGCAGGCGGCTACAACATCCTGCTGGGTGGCAAGGGGCATAACGTCTTCGACCTGCAGCAGTCGCTGGGCAAGTTCAGCGTGGTCAACGATGGTGACGGCACCCTGTACGTGCGCGATGCCTATGACGGCATCAGCATGACCCGCGATATCGGCGCGCTGGTGAGCAAGGAGCCGGGTTTCGCCTGGGGCCTGTTCAGCAAGGAGGTGACCCACAGCGTGACCGACCAGGGCCTGCTGGCCGGCAACCAGTTGACTCACTACAACCATTCGCTCAATGGCGACGCCTACGGCAATGCGCTGGTGGCCAGCGTCGACGGCGACTGGCTGTTCGGTCACGGCGGCGACGATGTGCTGCGCAGCGACAAGAGCGACGTGACCTTTGTCGGCGGCGCCGGCAACGATGTCATGTACTCCAGCGGCGGCGGGGCCAACACCTTCCTGTTCAGCGGCGCCTTCGGCTTCGACGCGATCCATGGCTACCAGGGCAGCGACAAGCTGGTGTTCATGGGCGTGGCGGGCGCGGGGCAGGGCTACGACTACACGCAGCACCTGTTCCAGAACGGCCAGGACACCTTGCTCAGCGTCGGCGACTACGCCGTGACGCTGGTCGGGGTCGCGCCGGACAGTCTCGCCGCAGGGGGGATCGTCTTCGCCTAGATAAGAGCGGCAAAAGGCATTGCACTAAGGGCGGGGCGTCTGTTGAGGGCGTCCCGTTCGCGTGAGCTATCTCGAATAAAGTTCAACAACAAAGAGAGGCAATACCATGGGTGTGTATGACTACAAAAACCTCGGCACAGAAGACTCAAAGGCGCTGTTTTCCGATGCGCTGGCGATCACGCTGTATTCCTACCACAACCTCGACAACGGTTTTTCCGCCGGCTATCAGCAGTACGGCTTCGGCCTCGGCCTGCCGGCGACCCTGGTGACGGGGCTGATCGGCAGCAGCGACTCGCAAGGGGTGATTCCCGGGCTGCCCTGGAACCCCGACTCGGAGAAGGCCGCGCTGGAGGCGGTGCAAAAGGCCGGCTGGACACCGATCGGCGCTTCCCAGCTGGGCTACGACGGCAAGACCGACTTCAGGGGCACCTACTACGGGGAAAAGGCCGGCTACACCACCGCCCAGGCGGAAGTGCTCGGCAAGTACGACGATCAGGGCCACCTGACCTCCATCGGCATTGCCTTTCGCGGCACCAGCGGTCCCCGTGAATCGGTGATCGGCGACTCCATCGGCGATGTGATCAACGACCTGCTGGCGGCGTTCGGGCCCAGGGACTACGCGAAAAACTACGCCGGCGAAGCCTTCGGCAAACTGCTCGCCGATGTCGCGGCCTTCGCCCAGGCCAATGGCCTGACGGGCAAAGACATCCTGGTCAGCGGCCATAGCCTCGGCGGCCTGGCGGTCAACAGCCTGGCGGACCTGAGTGGCGATCACTGGTCGGGGTTCTACCAGGATGCCAGCTACGTCGCCTACGCCTCGCCGACCCAGAGCGCGGGGGACAAGGTGCTGAATATCGGCTACGAAAACGATCCGGTGTTCCGCGCCCTCGACGGCTCTTCGTTCAACCTGGCATCCCTCGGCGTGCACGACACGGCGCAGGAGTCGGCGACCAACAACATCGTCAGTTTCAACGACCATTACGCCTCGGCGGCCTGGAACCTGCTGCCGTTCTCCATCCTGAATATCCCGACCTGGCTGTCGCACCTGCCCACCGGCTACGGCGACGGCATGACACGGATCCTCGAGTCGAAGTTCTACGACCTGACGAGCAAGGACTCGACCATCATCGTCGCCAACCTGTCGGACCCGGCGCGGGCCACCACCTGGGTCCAGGACCTCAACCGCAATGCCGAAACCCACAAGGGCAGCACCTTTATCATCGGCACCGACAGCAACGACCTGATCCAGGGCGGCCAGGGCAACGACTACCTCGAAGGCCGCGCCGGCAACGATACCTTTCGCGATGCCGGCGGCTACAACATCCTGCTGGGCGGGCAGGGCCACAACACCCTGGACCTGCAGCAGTCGGTGAAGAACTTCAGTTTCGCCAACGACGGCGCCGGCACCCTGTATGTGCGCGATGCCAATGGCGGCATCAGCATCACCCGCGATATCGGCGCGATCACCAGCAAGGAGCCGGGGTTCCTCTGGGGCCTGTTCAAGGACGATGTGACCCACAGCGTCACCGACAAGGGCCTGCTGGCGGGGAGCAACCTGACCCAGTACGCCGCTTCGGTGAAGGGCGACGCCGCGGCCAATACCCTGACCGCCCACGCCGGCGGCGACTGGCTGTTCGGCCTGGACGGCGATGACCACCTGATTGGCGGCCAGGGTAACGATGTGCTGGTCGGCGGCGCGGGCAACGACCTGCTGCAGGCGGGCGGGGGCAGCAATACCTTGCTGTTCAGCGGCAACTTCGGCCAGGACCGGGTGCTGGGTTACCAGAGCAGCGACAAACTGGTGTTCCTCGGCGTCGCAGGCGTGGTCGCCAACGACGACTTCCGCGCCCACGCCAGCACCGTGGGCAACGATACCCTGCTGACCTTTGGCGGCGACTCGGTGACCCTGGTAGGGGTGAGCCTGGACAGCCTCAACGGTGCGAGCATCACCATCGCCTGAAGCCCGACCGCGCGGGGTGGCGAGTTTTGCCTCGCGCGGTCACGGGTTTGCCTTTGTGTGTCCCTCGACCGCACTTTTTTCGCCAAAACCAAGGGTATTTGCCCAAAGGGTGACCCGCCAGCCTGGAAGTGACTCCAATACCTGCCCCTGTGACACAGCGCTCGATAAAACATCGGCCTGTCGCCAGGCGGGTGGATGCCGCGTGCGCGCTCCGGGCCCTTAAAGTCCGCGGGGGCTTGCGCGTTATCAAGGCAGGCAGCCGCTGCCGAGGCTCATTCAATGGCAACAGTGAACAGTAGGAGAAACACAAGGTGAGTGATAACCAGAGGTATGGCATCGGTCTGGCGCTGGTCCTGATGGCGGGCAGCGCAATGGCCGAGGACTTGCCTCAGCAGTCGATCCTCAAGCGCTACGGCGTGACCCCGGACCAGCTACCGGCCGCCGCGCAGGCCACCGAAAAAGAAGTGCAGCCCGAACCGGGCAGCCGCTTTCATATCGACGCGGAGCGGCCTTGGGCGAGCGTGACCCTGGGGGAGGGTAAAAAGCCTGAAGCCACCGGCAATATCAGCATCGATAATGCGGCGGCCCGGGAGTTCGAGCGGTGTCAGCGGGTGCGTGGCGAACTGCAGAAGCGCGGGGAACAGCACTACATTTCCTGCGATAACAGCGTGCCGGGGCAGAACTCGGCACCCTGGTCGCCCTGAGGGCGACCGGGTTCGATCGGTCAGTCTTCTTGGCGGACGGTGGCGACATCGGCCGCCTTGATGCGGATTTTCTTGCCGGCGATGTCTTCGAATTCGTAGAACCCGTCGGCGGTCTTGGCGTTAGGCATGTCCTTGGTCAGGTATTGCGTGCCGTTCTGCAGTGTCACCACGGTTGGCGAGGCACAGCCGCCCAGTGCCAGGAAGGCTGCGACGGCCAACGGCAGGCCCAGGTATTTGACGTTCATAGACAAACCTCTCTTCATGAATCTCTGTGAGTCCACCCATGATTGGCGGCTCGCGACTATATGGCTATCCGCCCTTGGTGTGATTAACCGCAAGAAAGTTCTGCGGCCCCGTAAAAAAACCTGTAACGCCACTTATCCAATAGTGTTTGCCAGGGCAGGTCGGCAGCTGTTATCTGTATGCATAACCAGTATCAACCTCTTTGCGGCGCGCTTGTCCTGTGACTTCCAACCCTCTGGAAAACCCTCTTTATTACCTGCACAACTTCCAGCAGGTGCTGGCGTGGCTCAAGCTGCGCTACGCCGATGTGCTGTCACCCGAAGAGCGTAGCTTCATCGACGACTTCTCGACGCTGGCCCAGCCATCCCAGGCCCTGCTGGTGCGCATGATCATGCGCAAAGGCTGTCATTTTCGCACGTCCCGGCTGGTCTATGAAGAAATTGGCGATACTCGCGCGGCCGTCGCGCCGCTGGTGCGCCTGGGCTGGGTCGACGAGCAGGCGCCGCTGACCCTGGAAGAGCTGTTCAACCTGTTGCAGAAGGCGGAGATCCTCCACGTTTTTCGCGCGCAAATCGAGCAGCCGAAGGCCCGCAAGTCCGACTGGCTGGCCGCCTTGGCGCCGTTGTTCGACGAGCCGCGGAGCCTGGGCCAATGGTGCCCGGATCTGGAGGACGGGGTGTGCAGCCTGACGGTCATGGCGCTGTGCGATCGCCTGCGCCTGATGTTCTTCGGCAACCTGCACCAGGACTGGTCGGAGTTCGTGCTGGCCGACCTGGGCATCTTCACCTACGAGAAGGTCGAGTTTCGCGACGACGCCCGGGCGCTGCGCAGCCGCGCCGACGTCGAGGGTTTCCTGTACCTGGAGGACTGTCGGCAGCATTTTGAAAACGGCGCGGCGCTGCAGGAGGTGCTGGCGAGCATCCAGGCGTTCGCCAGCGACAATCCCTGGTTGCAGCGGCGCCGGGCCAAGCTGCTGTTCCTGCTGGGGCAGCATTGCGAGCGGCTAGCAGAATGGCCGCTGGCGGCCGCCATCTACCAGGCCTGCGCCGATCCCGGGGCGAGAGCGCGGCTGATCCGCGTCTTCGAGCGCAGCGGCGATTACCCGCAGGCGCTGGCCCTGGCCGAGGCGGCGGCACTGGCCCCGCACAACGCGGCCGAGCAGCAGCAACTGCTGCGGCTGCTGCCCAGGTTGCGGCGCAAGCTCGGCGGCCCGGCCACGCCGCGCGGCGGCACCCAGCCGACGCTGCGCCTGGACCTCAGCCTGCCGCGGGTCGATCCGGTGCTGTCGGTGGAATTCCATGTGCAGGCTCATCTCCACGAGGAGCGGGCGCCGGTGCACTACGCGGAGAACAGCCTGATCAATTCGCTGTTCGGGCTGCTCTGCTGGCCGGCGATCTTCGCGCCGTTGCCCGGGGCGTTCTTCCACCCGTTCCAGCGCGGTCCGGCCGACCTGTTGAGCGAGGACTTCCACAGCCGTCGCGCCGAACTGTTCCAGGCCTGCCTGGCGGAGCTGGATGACGGGCGTTATGCGCAGACCATCCGCCAGCGCTACCTCGACAAGTGGGGCGTGCAGTCGCCTTTCGTGTTCTGGGGCGTCCTCGACGAAGAATTGCTGGAGCAGGCACTGGCCTGCCTGCCGGCCGAGCACCTCAAGCACTGGTTCGAGCGCCTGCTGCAGGACATCAAGGCCAACCGCGCCGGCATGCCGGACCTGATCCAGTTCTGGCCGCAGCAGAAAACCTACCGCATGATCGAGGTCAAGGGCCCTGGCGACCGCCTGCAGGACAACCAGCTGCGCTGGCTGGAGTTCTGCCGGCAGCACCAGATGCCGGTGGCGGTCTGCTACGTGCAATGGGCGGAGCAGGACGGGTGAATTACCGCATCGCGGTACGGGCGCTGTGCGAATTCACCGCCAAGGTCGGCGACCTCGACCTGCGCTTCACCCCGTCGCCCACCGCGCTGGAAGGCATCCAGGGCCATCGCACGGTGGCGGCGCGGCGCGGCGCGAACTATCGGAGCGAGGTGCCCCTCGAAGGCAGCTTCGGCGCGTTGACGGTCAAGGGCAGGGCGGACGGCTACGACCCGGACGCCAACCTGTTGGAAGAGGTCAAGACCTACCGCGGCGACCTGGAGCGCATGCCGGCCAACCATCGCCAGTTGCATTGGGCCCAGGCGAAGGTCTATGGCTGGCTGCTGTGCCAGCAGTTGCAGTTGAGCAGCATCCGTCTGGCGCTGGTGTATTTCGACATCCTCAGCGAGCACGAGACGTCGCTGGTGGAAGAGCACGAGGCCCAGGCCCTGGAGCAGTTCTTCAACCGCCAATGCAGCCTGTTCCTGCAGTGGGCCGAGCAGGAGCTGGCCCACAGGCACGCCCGCGACCAGGCCATGGCGGCGCTGGGTTTCCCCCATCCCGACTTCCGTCCCGGGCAGCGCGCGCTGGCCGAGTCGGTGTACAAGGCGGTGAGCACCGGGCGCTGCCTGATGGCCCAGGCGCCGACCGGGATCGGCAAGACCCTGGGCACGGTGTTTCCCATGCTCAAGGCGATGCCGGGGCAGCAGCTGGACAAGCTGTTCTTCCTCACCGCCAAGACCCCGGGACGCAAACTGGCGCTGGATGCCGCCCAGGTGCTGTTCGAACGCAGCCCCGGGATGCCGTTGCGGGTGCTGGAACTGGTGGCGCGGGACAAGGCCTGCGAGCACCCGGAGCTGGCCTGTCATGGCGAGTCCTGCCCGCTGGCCAAGGGTTTCTACGACCGTCTGCCGGTGGCGCGGCAGGCGGCGAGCCAGCGATCCTTGCTGGACCAGCAGGCGCTGCGCGAGATCGCCCTGGCGCATGGGCTGTGCCCGTATTACCTGAGCCAGGAAATGGCCCGCTGGAGCGATCTGCTGGTGGCGGACTACAACTACTACTTCGATTTCAGCGCCTTGCTGTTCGGCCTGGCGCAGGCCAACCAATGGAAGGTCGCCGCGCTGGTGGACGAAGCGCACAACCTGGTGGAGCGCGGGCGCTCGATGTACAGCGCCAGCCTCGACCAGTACCAGTTGAACGCCGTGCGCCAGGTTTCCCCGGAGCCGCTGAAGAAGCCGCTGCAACGGCTCAACCGCGAATGGAATGCCCTGCACAAGGAACAGCTGCGGCCGTACCAGGCCTACGATCAGGCGCCGGCCCCGTTGCTCAAGGCGCTGTCGCTGTGTATCTCGGCGATCGGCGATTACCTGGGCGACCACCCGCAAGGGCTGGACAGCCGGTTGCAGGGCTTCTATTTCGATGCCCTGCAATTCGCCCGGGTGGCCGAACTGTTCGATGGGCAGTTCCTGTTCGATATCAGCAAGCGCGAACTCAATGCCCGGCGCAGCCTGTCCGAGCTGTGCCTGCGCAACGTGGTGCCGGCGGGTTTCCTCGCGCCGCGGCTGAGCGCCGCGCGCAGTACGGTGCTGTTCTCGGCGACCCTCAACCCCTGGCATTACTACCGCGACCTGCTGGGGCTGCCGGAGACCACGGTGTGGGTGGACGTGGAGTCGCCGTTCAGTGCCGCGCAGCTGGACGTGCACATCGTCAGCCGGATCTCCACCCGTTTCGCCCATCGCCAGGCGTCCCTGGCGCCCATCGTCGAGCTGATCGCCAGCCAGTTCCGCCAGCGCCCTGGCAACTACCTGGCGTTCTTCAGCAGCTTCGATTACTTGCAGCAGGTGGCCAGCCTGCTGGCCGAACAGCACCCGGATATTCCTCTGTGGCAACAGTCGCGCGGGATGGATGAAGGGCAACGCCAGGGGTTTCTCGAGCGCTTCGACGCCGATGGCCAGGGGGTGGGTTTCGCCGTGCTGGGCGGGGCGTTCGGCGAGGGCATCGACCTGCCGGGTTCGCGGCTGATCGGCGCCTTTATCGCCACCCTCGGCCTGGCCCAGCTGAACCCGGTGAATGAGCAGATGAAACAGCGCATGGCGGCGATTTTCGGCGCCGGTTACGACTACACCTACCTGTATCCCGGCCTGCAGAAGGTGGTGCAGGCCGCGGGCCGGGTGATTCGCAGCCAGCAGGACCGCGGTGTGGTGATGCTGATCGACGACCGGTTCGCCGATCCCCGGGTCCGGCAATTGCTGCCGGGCTGGTGGGCGCTCGACGCTCCGGGCGGCGAGATGCTTCAGGGCGCCGGGTAGGCGGCGTCGCGGATTTCCCGGGTGAAAGCTCCCGACATGCCCTCGAAGGCGGTGTTGGTCAGCGCCACCACGGTCAGCCTGGCCTGCGGGTCGACAAACCAGCTGTGGCCGTAGGCGCCGCCCCATTGCAGGGTGCCCCGGGATTGCGGGGTGCCGGCCAGGGCCGGATCGTCCAGTACCGCCCAGCCGTAGCCGAAGCCCCAGCCCGGCCCCTGGGTCTGCGCCTGGGCGCCGACCTGGTCGGTCATCATCGCCTGCACGCTGCGGGCGGAAAGCAGCGGGCCGCCACCCTGGCGCAAGGTGTCGAGAAAACGCGCCACGTCCATGGCGGTACCGGCCATGCCGGCGCCACCGGAAGGGTAGGCGCGCGGGTCGAAGATCCGCTTGAGGGAGAACAGCGTGGTGCTTTCGCCGACCCTGATCGCCGCCTCGTCCTGCATCCGGCTCGGCCGCGGACGGTCATCGCGGTACACCGCGCCGAGGCGGGCAGGGTCCTTGACCGAGAACGCGGTGTCGTTCATGTGCAAAGGCTGGGTGACCAGTTCCTCGGTCAGGGCCGGCAGGCTTTTGCCGCTGGCCTTTTCCAGCACGGCGCCGAGCACGTCGATGGCCATGGAATAGCGCCACTGTGTGCCCGGCGGATAACTCAAGGGCACGCTGGCAATGCGTTTGAGGTTGTCTTCCAGGCTCATGCCCGGCTCGGCCAGGCCATCCGACACCCCGGCCGTGCGATACGCCCCATGCTCGGCCTCGAGAAAGCCATAGCTCAGGCCGGCGGTGTGGGTGAGCAATTGCTTGAGGGTGATCGGCGGGTGGGTGCCATCGGCCAGCCCTGGGCGGAAATCCGCCAGCCATTGGCTGACCGTATCGTCCAGGGACAGCGTGCCCTGTTCCACCAGGCGCATGGCGACCACGGACACCATGGGCTTGGTGATAGAGGCCAGGCGCAGGATGGTGTCGCCGGTCATGGGCCGGGCCGCCTCCCGATCGGCGAAACCGGCGGCGCGCTGGTACACCACCTGGCCGTCGCGCATCACCACCACCACGGTGCCGACGATCCGCTGTTCGCCGATGGCGCGTTCGATGGCCGTGTCCATGCGCCTGCCGAGCTCCTCGTCCGGCGTGGCGGCGCTGGCCAGCGAAGCGCCGAGGGTGGCGGCCAGGGCGAGCAGGCCTTTATGGGGTCGATCCATGGGGAGAGCCTCTATAATCACAATGTCCGCTATGATTAACCGGCATTCGTTCTAATTTCAATAGTGATCACTATGATAAATAATCCTGCTGCCGTGGTGCGCCGTCGTGGACGGCCGATTGCCTTTGATCGCGACCAGGTCCTGGGCCTTGCGGCAGAGGTGTTCTGGCGCCTGGGCTATGAAGGCGCCTCGATGCCGGAGTTGTCGGCGGCCATGGGCATCACCGTGCAAAGCCTGTATGCCGCGTTCAGGTCCAAGGCCGAGCTTTACCAGCAGGCGCTGGCGCATTACCAGCGCAGCACTGGCGCCTTTGCCGAGCGGGCACTGTGCGAGGAGGCGGATGTGGTGGACGGTTTCCTCCGCCTGCTGCGCGAGGCGGCCCATGAATACAGCCTGCCCGGGCGGCCGCGGGGCTGCATGATTTCCACCGCGACCCTGACCTGCGCGGTGGAAAACGATGCGCTGCGGGAGTTCGTCAGTGCCCTGAGGGCCAACACCCTCAAGGCCTTTGAAGCGCATATCGAGCAGGGCATCGCCAACGGGCAACTGCGCGCCGATACCCAGGCAGCGGCGCTGGCCCGGTATATCGGGGCGATCATTCAAGGCATGTCGGTACAGGCCCAGGATGGTGCGGATTGCACAGCGTTGCTGGCCATCGGCGAGTTGGCGGGGCAGGAAATACAGCGGGCCAGGGCCTGACGGCATGCCGGCCAATGAGTCAACCTCAGCGGCTGCCGAGGCCTGTTCCATCCTGTGAGACGCGGATGAACCGGCGCAGGGTTTCACCTGGCCCGGTGCGGAACTCGGTGGGCCTGGGTTGGCCCTCGTCCGCGGCGATGAAGACGAAGTCATCGCCGTCCAGTCGATAGCTGGCAGGCAAGTGCTTGCCGGTGTCGGCGCCCATGGAGTCGACCCAGGTAATGGATTTCGGCGTGGTCCGGGTATCGAGGGTAAAACTGCCCGCGAGCAACAGCTCGCCTTCGAGCGTCACGACGCGGAACCCTTGCCCCTGGATCAGGGTAAGAGCTCCTGGGGCACCATGTTCGTCAGGCGGGTTGCTGACCCCGTTGTCCTCGTACTCCACCTGTTCCCAGGCACCTTGAAGCTGTTGCAGGTCGAACTGGTCGTCGCAGGTCATCGTCGTCCGGGCCTTCTGTCTTCGCTGGGTAAGAGGGGGGTCAGTTGAAAATGTTGCGCCCGATGCAGTACGTCAGCAGGTCCTGGTCGCTCTCGACTTCCAGCTTGCGCATGGCGGAGATTTTCTGCGCGCTGATGGTCTTCGAACTGCGGTTCTGGCTGCGGGCAATGTCACTGACGCTCTTGCCGGAAACGAACAGCCGCAGGATTTCAAACTCCTTGGGCGAGAGCATGGAGATCCGGTCGTCGATGCTGGCGTTGGATTCGATGACCGAGCTCGGCGCAGGTTCCAGACTCTGATAAGAGCCTCTTTCGACAATGGTCTTGAGCGCCACCTGGATTTCATTGTGCAGCTGGCTTTTCTGGATCACCCCGACCACCCCCAGTTCATGCAGGCGTGTGAGGATCAACTGGTTGGAGATCATGGTCAGGATCAGGATCTGCAGGCGCGGGAAGTGGCGCTTCAGGTACTCGACCAGTTTGAGGCCGTCGCCGTAGGGAGAGTCCCCGGGCATGTTGTAGTCGGTAATGACGATATCGACCGGCTGTTGTTCGAGAATCTCGATCAAGCCCTGTGAGCTGATGGCTTCACCGACTATTTCAAAGTTGCTTTCCCGTTCCATCAACTCGCGAACGCCGAGCAGAACAATCGGATGATCGTCGGCGATGACTACTTTAAATTTTTCCATGACTAGCCACTCGTAATACGCCGGTTGGTAAGGAGAAAGAGTAAAGGATTGCGCTCATCAAATCTTGTCGCGTCTCATTCAAGTGCATTAAGAATATCCGTCAAGCTTTGTATCAGGCTTTTCACCTCAAGGGTCACGGAAGAGGTGATCGCGCTTTGCAGTATCCGGGACTCCAGTTCGGCGCAGTTTTTCGCCAGCCCGCTCAGCTGCACGGCACCCAGCGCTCCGGCGGCGCTGTGCAGCCGTTCGGCGAGCCGCTTGGCATCCTGGGCGTCGAGGGCGTCGGTCACGCTCTGGACATCCTGGCGCATGGTGGTAATGAACAGCTCACGCATTTTCGGGGACAGCTCGATCATTGTGTCGCCGGTCGCGGGGGAAGGCGTTGCATCGATCATCGGTTGCGGTTCCTGGGCAGGCGCATTCGCGCAGAGATTCGACAGGTAGTGGTGCAGAGTCTGCAGGCTCAAGGGTTTGACCAACCAGGCATTCATGCCGACAGCCATGCAGCGGGCGCCTTCTTCGCGCATGGCATTGGCCGTGACCCCGACGATTGGAGTCTCCCGGTCACGCTCACGCAGGGCGCGGGTCAGTTCATAGCCGTTGAGCAGCGGCATGTTCACATCGGTCAGCACCAGGTCGAACACCTGCGGCTGCCAGAGCTGCAAGGCTTCTTCGCCATTGGAGGCGGCCGTCACCGTACAGCCCAGGGCTTCGAGCTGCTCCTTGATGATCGCCTGATTGATTGCATTGTCCTCGGCCACCAGGATATGCAGGCCGAGCCTGTTGCTCAGGTCGCATTCGGGAGCGGCGGGCGCGATGGTTTTCCCGTGCAGGGTCAGGGACACGGCCCTGGCGATGGCCCGCACATCATGGGCATCCACGGTGCAACCTCGCGGTGGCGGTGCCGGGTGTTCGCCGCTGACGCACAGGACCCGTGGTCCGGCCCAGGCCGGCAGGCTGTCGGAGGGCAGGACATCGACCAGCAGGTTGGCCTGGCGCGACTCTTCGACAAAGGCCGGCAATGGCTTGGCGACCACGCCGAGGCGATTCAGCCAGTCACTGGTGCTCTGCGCCAGCTCCACGGCGGGAGCCCGCACATACACCGCCTGGGTGCTCGGCAGGATGTCCGCGCAACCTTCCAGAGCGCCGGGCATGACCTTCAGCCCCAGCCGGAGCGAGAAGCTGCTGCCCAGGCCGGGCTCGCTCACCACGCGTATCTGGCCGTTCATCATTTCCGTCAACCAGCGGCATATCGCCAGGCCGAGTCCGGCTCCGGCCTCGCTGGAGGCGTCGCGTACCTGGTAGAAGGTGTCGAACAGGCGTTCCTGTTGCGCCGGTGAAATGCCGATGCCGGAGTCGGTGACCTGCCACTCCAGGCTGGCCTGGCCATCCACGCAGTGCAGGAGCTTGACGCGCAATACCACGCGCCCGGTGTCGGTGAACTTGATGGCGTTGCTGAGCAGGTTGCTGAGGATCTGCCGGATCCGTACCGGGTCGCCCAGCAACTGGTCGGGCAACGCCGCATCGATACAGGCGTACAGCAGCAGGCCTTTGTTTTCGGCGAACACGCTGTAGGCGTGCAGCGTGTCCTCGATCATCTGCAGCGGGCAGAACGCCTGGGACTCGATCGCCATCTGCCCGGATTCGATCTTGGAAATGTCCAGGACGTCGCTGATCAATTGGAACAGGGTGCTGGACGAGCGCTGGATGGTTTGCAGGTGTTCGCGCTGGCGGGCATCCAGGCGCGTCAGCCCGAGCAGTTCCAGGGTGCCCAGTACGCCATAGAGCGGGGTGCGTATTTCGTGGCTCATGGTGGCGAGGAACAGCGTCTTGGCTTCGCTCGCCGCATCGGCGGAGCGTCGCGCCTGCTCCAGCATGGCCGCGCCCTCGATGTGGCTGGTCACGTCGTGGAAGGCACAGAGCAAGGCATCCTCTCCCTGATAGCGGGTGGGCACGAACCCTACCTGCAGGTGAGTACCGTCGATGTCCAGCCGGGTTTCACCGGCGACGCACAGGTCCTGCCGGCTCTCCAGGGCCATCCGCAGTTTTGTGCTGCCTTGCCATTGCTGGGCTTTGCGGTTTTCCAGCAGGACCTTGAAGTCCGAGCGACGCACCACGCACAGGCCGGTGGGCGCGCAATCGATCACGGCCCGGCTGAAGGCCTCGCTCTCGGTGGTGCGTTGGTAAGCCTCGTAGACCGGTTTGACGATACGCGACTGATACCGGCGACTGACCAGCCAGCCACAGCCAATGCCGCCGATCAGCAGGGCCAGCAAGACTGGCAAGGGCCACAGGGTGTAGTTGAAGTAGCTCTTGAAACCGATGGTGTAGAGGGCGGTCCAGGGCTCGGCGGAATGGCTCGAGACTTTGAAGACCATGCCGTCGCTGGTGATGTTCAGCCCGTCATGCAGCACGACGCCCGGTTGCAGCGAACCGCTGAGCACCTTTCCGGAGGGGGCGACCAGGGCGACATGGTCATAGGTCGACCACGGCATGAGTCGCTTGATGTCATTGACCAGATCCATGCTGAACAGCGACGCGACGCCGATCTGGTTGCCGCTGTCCTGGACTCGTGACCATTGCGGCCCGAGATGGGTGCTGACATAAGCCAGCAGCCGGACGGGGGCCTCATTGGTCTGATGGGGGACGAGGGGCTCCCAATCGACCGCGCCATCGGCCCGTGCCGAATCTTTCGCCAGCAGACGCTTGAGCGTTTGCAGGACGAGGGTCTTGTTGGGGGTGTCGTTTTTCCAGAGCGGGTCGCGTGAATGCCCGGCGGCCGGAATACCGATATTGAAGTTGCCCTTGGCATCGAACAGGAAAAACGGCGGTGACTGGTAATGGGAAGTGGACCAGAAGGCGCTGTAATAGTCGGTCAGGTGCTCTCCCAGGTCGGCCAGCCTGGCCAAGGTGTCAGGCTCGACGCTCTGGTGATCGACAGAGAGGCTGAAGGGCGTGGAAAAGGCAAATTCCTGGCCCAGGTAGTTGTGCGGCCCCTCTTCGGGCAAGGCGCTTTTCAGGTATGAAACCGAATCGTTGGCGTGAAGGGGGATCTTGCTACTTTGTACGGCCACGCCCCGGAGGAAGTCTTCATGTTCGCGGATGTCTTCCATCATCCGCGCAAAATGCGCTTTGAACCTGCCGTGTTGTTCTTCGAGCAGTTTGTGCGACGACCAGTAACTGATGGCGATCAACAACAGGGTCAAGCCGAGAAAAATCAACAATCCCTTGTTCAGGCGAGTCGAGTATCGTTTCAGATTCTCGATGAGCGTGTCCTGGTGGTTCATCACTGGTATCCAAAAAAGCATGAAAAAGTCGAAGCCTTGAGGATTTTACCTTTAAACAACGACTTGTCAGTGATGTGGGGCATGTAATCCTGAAGGGTGGATGTCCTCGGTTCAATAACTGGCGGCTGGACCGTCGTTCACCAGCAACTGTTGAAACTGCTCGGAGGGGACTGCGCGAGAGATCAGGAAACCCTGCACCTGGCTGCAGTCGATCTTGCGCAGCAACGCCAGCTCCTCGGCGCTTTCCACGCCTTCGGCCACCACGGTCAGGCCCAGCTGGCGACCCAGGGCAATGATGCTGGTCAGGGCCTTGGTCAGTTCTTCGCTGGCGTGGCATCCCTGGACCAGGGCGCGATCAATCTTCAGTTCGGTGAACGGGGTGGAAACCAGGTTCATGTACGAGCTGTAACCCTTGCCGAAGTCGTCCTGGGACAGGCCGAAGCCCTTGATGCGCAAGCGGCAGGCACCGGCATAGAAGTTACTGATGTCCTGGGGCACCGAACATTCCATGAGTTCGAAACAGATCTGCCCCGGCACTCCCTGGTGTTCCATGACAAAGTCGAACAGGCGGTCCGCCAGGTCGTGGCTGTTGAGCAGATGGGTCGGCAGATTGATCGACACCGGAATGTCGTAGTCCTGCTGGCGCCAGCGTGCCTGGGCCTGGATCGCCTGGCGCAGGACCAGCCACAGCAGGTCCTCCTCGAGGTCGAAGGACTTGAGGGCGGGCAGGAAGGTGTCGGGGAGCAGCATGCCCTGTGTCGGATGCATCCAGCGGACCAGGGCTTCGGCGGCGACGATGCGGCCGTTGAACAGTGATTTCTTGGGTTGGAACCAGGCTTCGAACTGCTCTTGCTCGATGGCCTGGACCAGCGCGCTCCGACTGAGCATGGAGGCGGGCAAGGGGCGCGGCGAGCTCGGCTGCGAAATGCTCAATTGCGTGGTCAGGGTCTGCAAGGCGGCAAGGTTCACCGGTTTCGAAATCAGGCCGATGACTTTCACCCCGAGGTTCTTGGCAACCAGGCTGGCACTCATCAGCATGCGCCGCGAAGCCGAGCTCATGATCGCCAGCGCCGGCTTGGAGTGCAGGGCCGCCAGTCCCTGGATGAACTGCACGCCATCCATTCCCGGCATCAACAGGTCGGTGAGCACCAGGTCGAACTTGCGCCATTTCAAGCGTTCCAGCGCCTCTTCGCCATCCCGTGCGCCTTCCAGGTAGTAGGGGCCCAGCTCACCGAACAGATGCTGCAGGTACATGTGCTGGAAGGGATGGTCTTCAACGATCAATATGCTACAGGGCTTCATTCTTCGCTCTTTCATAGGGCGCTAGGTAATTGAACAGGGCGCGTAATGCAAAAGGTTTGACCAGGCAATGGTTCATTCCGGCCGCCAGACATTGCTCTTCTTCTCCACGCATCGCGTTGGCCGTGGCACCGATGATCGGGACCGTACAGCCACGGCGTCGCAGCTCCTTGGCCAGTTCATAGCCATTCATCATGGGCATGTTGACGTCGGTGAGGACCAGATCGAACCGCTCGGGGTTCCATATCGACAGGGCTTCCTCGCCGTTTGACGCAAGCTCCACACTGCAGCCCAGCTCTTCCAGCTGATCCCTGAGGATCAGCTGGTTGATGACGTTGTCTTCGGCCACCAGCACGTTCAGGTTCAGTTGCTTCAACGTCCAGTGTTCGTTGTGATTCTCGGCCTTGGCCACCCACAGCCCCTGGGCCTGGCTGACCGCCTGATGAATGGAACGCAGGTGGTTCAGGTTCACGTGCCAGCATCCGGCACGAACCTGCGGTTGGTTATTGCCGGTCCCGGTGGCGAGGATCAGCGGACCTGGCCAGTCGGGCTGCAGGCGTTGTTCCAGTTCGCCGGGGTGAACCTCGACCAGCAGGCAATCGCTGGTCGGGGCGATCTTCGAGGGATGGCAGAGTTGCACCCGCGCGCCCCATTGGCGCAGCCAGCCGCCGATGGATTCCGCCAGCTCGCGGACGCTGGACATCACATAGATGGTTTCCGGCAGCAGCTGCGTGGCGGGCAGGGTGACCGGCCCATCGATCGCCGCTTCCAGGGGCAGGGTGAGGGAGAAGCTGCTGCCCAGCCCCAGTTCGCTGACCATGCGCAGGCTGCCGTTCATCAATTGCGTGAGACGCTGACAGATAGGCAGGCCCAGGCCGGTGCCCGCCACCACGTTGGCGTTGCCGCCGGTTTGATAGAAGGGTTCGAAGATCAACGGCTGATGATCCTGGGCAATGCCTTTACCGGTGTCGGAGACCTGCCACAGGATGTTGGAGCGCTCGCCATCGCGGCTCAGCAGGTTGACCCGCAGCACGATGCGCCCCAGGTCGGTGAACTTCACCGCGTTGTTGAGCAGGTTGCTGAGGATCTGCCGGATCCGGGTGACGTCGCCGATCAGTCGCTCGGGGATTTGCGGGTCCACGCAGGAATACAGCAGCAGGCCCTTGTTCGACGCCGCCGCGGAATAGCCCTGGATCAGCTCGTGGACCAGGTCCAGTGGCGAGAACTCATTGAGTTCCAGGGCCAGTTGCCCGGCCTCGATCTTGGACACGTCCAGCACATCGCAGATCAACTGCAACAGGGTCGAGGAAGAACACTCGATGGCGCGCAGGTAATCGCGCTGCTGGGTATCGAGTTGAGTGCGCGCGAGCAGCTCCAGGGTGCCCAGCACGCCATACAGCGGGGTGCGTATTTCATGGCTCATGGTGGCGAGGAACAGGGTCTTGGCTTCGTTGGCGGCGTCGGCCATCTGCCGCGCTTCTTCCAGCGCGGCTTCCACCTGCTTGCGCGCGCTGATGTCGCTGAAGGCGCAGAACAATACGTCCTCGCCCTTGTAGCGGGTGGGCGCGGAACTCAGGTAAAGATGACGCCCGTCGGTGGTCTCGAAGTAGTCGAAGCGGTTCGGTTCGTGGCTCTTGAAGGCTTGCTGGATCCAGCCGGCGCAGAGTATTTCCCGTTCGGCGCCATCGCCCAGCCACTGCTGCGCCAGGGTGTTTTCCAGGACCACTCGGCCATCGGTACGCCGCAGCACGCACAAGGCCACGGGCGCGGTCTGGATCACATCGCGGCTGAACAGCTCGCTCTCGACCAGCGCCTGGATACGGCTCAGCGCAGGGGTGATGAAACGGTGCTCGATGCGGCGGGTCAGCAGGCAGATCAGGCTGATGCTGAACAGGCAGAACGCCAGGGCGCCGGCCAGCTGCGGCCAGAGCGCGATCAGCAGGGACTGTAGGCTGAAGGAGTAGACCAGTTGCCAGTCGGAGGTCATCAGTTGCTTGCGGATCACCAGGTGATCGGGCCACCAGCCACTGCCGACAAAACCGAAGAAGTTGCTGCCTTGCAGTTGCTGCAGGGCCTGCCCCAGGCGCCCGGCCGGGGTGTTGGTGAACAGCAGCGCGCCTTCGGAGTTGAACATCATGAACTCGCCGGCGCTCTGGTCGCTGAGGGCCTTGAGCACTTCCCGCCCATCCATTTCCAGGCCCAGCCAGCCGGAGTCATTGGTGCGCTCGTCAAGCCGGGTGAAAATGTACAGCTGCGAAGTCTGCGTGGACGGGTCGGTCAGCCACAGCTCGTTGGTGTCCGGATGCTCCCCATGGTTCAGGACCTCAAGCTTCGAGAGGATGGTCCTGGGCAGGTTGGGGGAGGTCGGGTTGCTGCTGTAGAGGCGCATGACCCGGGCCTCGGGGCCAGGGCTTACATAGAGCAGGTTGACCTGCTTGGCCTTGAAGTATTCGCGCATGCGCTGGCTCAGCCAGATGCTCCACGGATCATCGATGTCGCCCAGTTGCAGGTGCAGTTCTTCGCTGGAAGGCGGATACCCCTGGACCTGCCTGGATCGGCGTACCGCGGACAGGCTGAGGCTTTCCAGCAAGGCCTCGCGGCTGGTGAAGAAGGTCTGGGCTTCGGCGATGGCGCTGCTCATGTAGCCGCGGCGCCGGGAAATATCGTTGCTGAGGGTGGAATTGAGGAAGTTGTAGACGGCGCCGAGGATGCCGACCAAAAGAATGAGTGCGAAAAGACGCAGCAACCTGCTGGCGGCTTCAGGACTGGAAAATAGGGGACTGATCTGATGAAGGTAGGTCTTTAATCTCATTGACCCACTCTAAATAAACCCTCAAAAATCCGGGATAGGACGATCCTTAAAGTCGCTGGTATTTCGCCGCTTCCAGCCTGGTCCACGACGAAAAAAACCTGGCATGGGTGCCAGGTTTTTCGGGGTGGCGCAGCTCGCGATAGCCGGCTCAGACCATCGCCAGTCGCTGCTTGCGCAGTGGCGCGGGGAAGGCCTGGTCGATGGCCGCCAGGTCTTCGTCGTGCAAGCGCAACCCGGCCGCCTCGGCATTCAGCCGGACATGCTCGGGGTGTACCGCCTTGGGAATGGCGATCACGCCGTCCTGGCGCAGGACCCAGGCCAGCAAGACCTGGGCCGTGGTCACGCCATGGCGGTCGGCGACCTGCTGCAGCGTAGGGTGGCGCAGCAGCTTGCCGGCCTGGGCGATAGGGCAGTAAGCCATGAGCGGCAAACGCTGTTGTCGCGCGGCGGGCAGCAGGTCGAATTCGATGCCGCGTTCCTCGATGTTGTACAGCACCTGGTTGGTGGCGCAGGCCGGGCTCGTCAGTTCCTCGAGGTCATCGAGGTCGAAATTGGAAACGCCCCAGCGGCCGATCTTGCCGTCTTCGCGCAGGCGCTCGAAGGCTTCCACCGTTTCCTCGAGCGGGTACTGCCCACGCCAGTGCAGCAGGTACAGGTCGATGTAGTCGGTACCCAGGCGCCGCAGGCTGCGCTCGCAGGCTTGGGGAATGCCTTTGCGGCTGGCGTTGTGTGGGTACACCTTGCTGACCAGGAACACCCGGTCGCGCTGGCCGGTGATGGCGGCACCAACCACTTCCTCCGCGCCGCCCTCGGCGTACATCTCGGCGGTGTCGATCAGGCTCATGCCCCGTTCGATACCGGCCTGCAGCGCGGCAATCTCGGCGTTGCGCTGGTGGCGCTCCTCGCCCATGCGCCAGGTACCCTGGCCAATCACCGGGACGGGCACGCCCGCCAGCTCGAGTGTTCGCATGACAATCTCCTGAAAGGGTTAGGGATCCAGAGAAGCAAAGGCGCGGTGCTCGGTCAAGGTAACGAAGGGGACGGGAGAAATTTTCATATTCATTTAAGGAATAAAATAACTACTATTTATTCCTTTTAATATGAAAAGACACAAGGCACCTTAGAGGCCTGCACGGCGATGCGCCAGTGCCCACCCCAGACAGGAAGGCCCATCATGACCATCAAGGCAATCAATGTTCGCAACCAGTTCAAGGGCATCATCAAGGAGATCCATGAAGGCCAGGTGGTCTCGGAGGTCGATGTGCAGACCGCCTCGGGCATCGTCACCTCGGTGATCACCACGCGCTCGGTGCGCGACCTGGAGTTGAAGGTCGGCAGCGAGGTCATCGCCTTCGTCAAATCCACCGAGGTGTCGATCGCCAAGCTTTGAGACCCGCGATCCGAGCCCGCGTCATGCCCCGCACCGCGCTAGCGACCCTCGCCGAGCCCTGCCACAGGGCACCGGCGAGGCTGGCAAGGGGCCTTTTCCCGAGAAAAGTCGGGCCTCTTTAGAATGATTATTTCTTTGGGTTATGGGATGCGCTGATTCGCGCATATCCATCGCAGCGGAAAACACGCTGTTGTCCTGCTCCCGTCCGCCATGAAATCCATCCGGCTGCTGAAGCGGAAAATCCCGCACGAGCGGCTGCGCTGAAGCTGTCCCGGCAGCCGCGATTGCTGTTCGATCGGCATCTTGTGCGGCGTTCGCCACTCCCTAGAATCCGCCCCATCCGCTTCGTCCAACTATCGAATCGCTTAGGGAGTTTCACCATGATGAATGCCATGCAGATGCAAATGCCGATGAACGCCAACATGCCGATGATGCCGATGATGGGCATGCCGATGATGATGGCGACCATGAGCTGCGAAATGATGGACGACGGCATGCTGTGCAAGATGATGCCGGCCGCGGGCATGGACATGGCCATGTTCAAGAACAGTGCGCAAATGATGCAGATGATGATGAACTGCGGCATGCCGATGATGATGCACTGCGCCAACATGAGCATGATGTGCATGTCCCGGGCGAGCATGGCCATGCCGATGATGGGCGCCATGATGCCAATGCCGATGATGGGCATGCCGATGCCGTCGATGAAGTGCGTGATGGAGTGCACAGTCGATGCCGACTGCATGATGTGCAAGATCATGCCAATGGCCGGCATGAACATGGACATGATGAAAAGCTGCTGCGCCCTGATGATGAAGATGATGAACGACTGCGGCATGCCGATGATGATGAGCTGCAACGGCATGCCGATGATGTGCTGCACCTGCTGATTCCTCGCAGCGGCACCCAACAAGCCCGGCCGGGACGATCCCGCCGGGTTTTTTTATTTCAGGCACCCACTCGAACTTCGGATTCCCCCTGGGGTTGGGCGACGGCCCTTGCTCGTTCCCGGTACTCCCGTGGCGAGCATTTGATGATGCGCTTGAAGGCATTGCTGAACGCGCTGTCGGACTCGTAGCCCAGGGCCTGGGCGATCGAGGAAATCGTCAGGTGGGTGTTGCGCAAGGACCGGGTTGCCAGTTGCATGCGCCAACGCAACACGTATTCCAGGGGCGAAAAGCCGGCGGCCTGTTTGAAACGCAGCGCCAGTGTCGAGCGCGAGACACCGGCCACTTGGGCCAGGGCCTCGACCGTCCATCGTTGGGCAGGGCTGGAGTGAATGGCCTGAACGGCGGCACCGATACGCGGTTCGGACAGCGCCGAGAGCCAACCCGGTGTATTGCCTCCTTCCTGCTCCAGGTAAATGCGCAGTACCTGCACCAGCATGATGTGGCCCAGGTGCTGGACCATCAGGGCGCCGCCCGGGGATGGGGTGGAGAGTTCGTGCGCCAGCCGCTGCAAGGCCCAGCGCAATACGGATGCCTGGTCCGACTCGTTCTTGATCACCGCGACCGGTGGCAGGCTGTCGAACAAAAGCTCGGCTTCGTCGCCAAAGGCGAAACGCCCGCCGACCAGAAAGCAATCTTCATCACTGCCGCAGTGCGCCACGCCGTTAACGGCGTGAGGATAGATCGCCTCGGCAGCGATCGCTGGCAGCGAAAGATCGCTGCCAATCAAGAGGGGGCGCCCACGGGATAGCAGGAAACAGTCGCCTGCTTGCAGCCATATCGGCTCTGCTTCTCCTTCCACGGCCAGCCAGCAAGCCCCCCGCACAAGCACGTTGAACTTGACGCCTTCCGGTGCCGGGAAGCGCACGGCCCAGTCGCCGCCGGCTTTCAAACCACCGAAAAAGGAATGCTGGCTACTGAGCTGGGTGAGGACTTCTGATAGGGGATCCATGTGTCAAACCGGACGCTCTCGATAGAAAGTAGGACGCCATTGCATTCACGCTCCAGCTTCGGGCTCGCAGAATGAAAGCGCTTCAAATTGGCAGCTTGGTTTCCATTCGTAAAGGACATTGCAATGACCCATAGACAGACGCCTGTTCATTCCGGTTTCAGCGCAGCTTCGACGGCATCCGAGGTGCTCGAAGGTCTCGATCTTTCCCGAACCACGGCCCTGGTAACGGGAGGGCATTCCGGCCTGGGCCTGGAAACCACTCGGGCGCTGGCCGGCGCCGGGGCACGGGTCATAGTGGCGGCCCGCGATCGCCAGGCGGCCCAGGCCCGGATTGCCGGTCTCGCCAATGTCGAGGTGCATGGGCTGGACCTGGCCGACCTGGCGAGCATCAAGCGTTTCTCGGAGGCGTTTCTGGCGAGCGGCACGCACCTGGACATATTGATGGGCAACGCCGGCATCATGGCTTGCCCTGAAACCCGAGTGGGACCCGGTTGGGAGGCGCAGTTCGCGACCAATCACCTGGGCCACCATGCGCTGGTCAACCGGCTCTGGCCGGCGTTGCAAGGCGGTGCCAGGGTGGTGATGGTGTCCTCCGCGGGCCATCACTCATCTGCCATTCGCTGGGACGACCCGCAGTTCGATCGGGGTTACGACAAGTGGCTTGCCTACGGCCAGTCGAAAACCGCCAACGCGCTGTTCGCCGTGCACCTGGACCGGTTGGGGCGCGAGCAGGGCGTGCGGGCGTTCTCTCTGCACCCCGGCATGATCGCCACACCTCTGCAGCGTTACCTGCCCAAGGAAGAAATGGTCGCCCTGGGCTGGATAGACGCCGAGGGCAATCCGGCGAACCCGGCCTTCAAGAACCCTCGGCAAGGCGCCGCCACCCAGGTCTGGGCCGCGACATCGCCGAAGCTGGATGGCCTGGGTGGGTTGTATTGCGAAGACTGCGAGGTGGCCATGCTCGACGAGAGCGAGCCGGCGTCGTTCGTTGGCGTAAGGCCCCATGCCGTCGATCCGGAACAGGCCGAACGTCTTTGGCGCCTGTCGGCCGAACTGACCCGGGTGGATGCCTTCTCATGAGCAATCGTCAAGTCATCCTGGCTGCGCTTCCCCAGGGCAAGCTGGGGCCTGAACACTTCCGTATCGAGGAAGCCGCGCGTCCAGTACCGGCCGAGGGCCAGGTGCTGGTTCGCACCCTGTACGTATCGCTGGATGCCGCCAGCAGGGCCTGGATGCAGGGCGCTACCTATCGGGCAGGCCTTGAGGCCGGCGAGGTCATGGCCGGCATGGCGCTGGCAGAGGTGATCGAATCACGCTCATCGCACCTGGTGATCGGCGACCTGGTGTTTGCCGAGACGGGCTGGCAGGCCTTCGCCGCGGTTGCTGCCAACGGTCTGGTCAGGTTGCCGCGGATCGAACCACTGACGTATCTGCTCAGCATCTATGGCGTGCCGGGCCTGACGGCCTATTTCGGCCTGCTCGAATGCGGCCGGCCCAAGGCCGGTGACACCGTGGTGGTTTCCGCGGCGGCGGGGGCGGTTGGCTCGATCGCCGGGCAGATCGCCAGGCTCAAGGGCTGCCGTACGGTCGGCATTGCGGGTGGCGCCGCCAAGTGCGGCGTGCTCACCGGTGAACTGGGGTTCGATGCGGCGCTCGACTACAAGGCGGGCAACCTGCTCGACGATCTGCGCGCGGCATGCCCGGACGGGATCGATGTCTATTTCGACAATACCGGGGGCCGCATACTGGATGCCTGCCTGTCGAATATGGCGAACCATGGGCGAGTCGTCTGTTGTGGCGCCGTTTCACAATACGACGGCGGTGTAGCGGGCTCCGGATCGCTCGCGGTGCCGGGGATGGTCATTATCAAGAGCCTGACATTGCGCGGCTTCCTGCTGGCGGACTTCCTGGAGAACCGCGAGCAGGCGATGCTCGAACTCAAAGGCTGGGTCGAATCCGGCCAGTTGCGGGTGCGCGAGGATGTGCTTGAGGGGCTGGACAGTTTGCCGGCTGGGTTGATCGGTTTGCTGGGGGGAGAGAACGTCGGTAAGCGAATGGTGAAAGTCCTATGAAATCCGTTGTCACGACATCGAAGCTCGACATCGCCTGTCTCGAATGGAACCCGCAAGGCCGGCACACTGCCGTTTGGCCGTTTCCCCGGCCGTTCAATCCGTATTCGCCTTCACGCCTGGCATGACGCGCGCAAGGATTCAGTCCAGGCGTTCCGGGTAGGTCACCACCAGGTAGGCCACCGCTTCGCTGTCGGCGGGGTTGCGGTAGCGGTGCGGCTGGTCGGCGTAGAACAGGATCGAGTCGCCGGTGGAGAGCAGGTAGCGTTCTTGGTTGACGCTGATTTCCAGTACGCCCTGGGACACCACCAGGTTTTCCTGGACCCCCGGCCCGTGTCCTTCGGACTGGTCTTCGCCGAGCGGGCTCAGGCGCAGTTCGTAGAATTCCGACTGGCGCGCCACGTCGAAGGGGAACAGGGCGCGGCTGACAAAGGCGCCGTTGGCGCTGACCAGGCGTTTGCTCCGGCTCGACGGCAGCACCGCCACGCCTTCGAAGGCGCGGTGTTCGAGAAAGGCCGCGACCGACACCTTCAGGCCCTTGGCGATCTTGCACAGCACTTTGATCGACGGCACGCTGCGCCCGGACTCGATCTGCGCCAGCATCGCCCGGCTGACCCCGCACTGGCGGGCCAGGGCATCCAGGGACAGATGACGCTTGCTGCGCAGGCGTTGCAGGTTTTGCGCGACCCGTTCGCTGATGGGGTCTTCTTCCTGAGTTTCCAGAGGGGTCAAATCAAGGCCGGGTTCGTCGGCGCTCGCCAGAAAACGCGAGGGTTCCTGGGCGCTCACGCGTGGTAGGTCCTGGTCGGCCGGGCCGCCTGAACCCACTGGAACGCCTGGTAACCGGCATTGCGCGCGTACATCTCCCACATGGCCCGGGCCAGTTGCTGGGCCTGCTTGCGTTTGCGGAACTGGGCGAAGTCGATAACGTTGTCAGTCGGTTTCATAAGGCACTTCACTGTCGTGACCAATGGGCGGGATGAGCTGAGAGTACGTGGTTATTTTTATAACCATAAATACTGATTGTTTATTTATTAATTCCTTTGTGTTCTTAAATGCCGGGCCGTGGCAAAGCCCGCTCAAATCACATGGGCCTTGTGCAATTCGGTCAGGGCCAACGCCTTGAGGCGTGCCAGCAGCGGGTCGCGGCGGTCCCGCGGGTGGCTCAGTTGCACCGCCAGTTCCTGGCGAATACGGCTGGGGCGGTTGTCCATCACCAGCACCCGGTCGCTCAGGTACAGCGCCTCGTCGACATCGTGGGTCACCAGCAGCAGGGCGATGGCGTGACGCTCGGCCAGTTGCAGCAGCAGGTCCTGCAGTTTCATCCGGGTAAAGGCGTCCACTGCGCTGAAGGGCTCGTCGAGCAGCAGCACCTGTGGCCGCGCGTACAGGCCGCGGGCGATCGCCACCCGCTGCGCCATGCCGCCGGACAGCGCCTTGGGCAGGGCCTGGGCAAAACCCGCGAGGCCGACTTCGTCGATCAGTTGCGCGACCCAGGCGCGGTCGTAATGCTCGTCGTCGCCAAAGCCGATGTTCTGTTCCACCGTCAGCCAGGGCATCAGCCGCGGTTCCTGGAAGACAAAGGCCAGGCGTTCGGTGTGGCTCAGCAGTTGCCCCTGAAAGTCCTTCTCCAGGCCGGCGACGATGCGCAGCAGGGTGCTTTTGCCGCAGCCGCTGGGGCCCAGCAGGCTCACGGTTTCCCGCGGTTGCAGTTGCAGGCGGATATCGTCGAGGACGGTGGTGGCGGCGAAAGTCTTGCGCTCCACGTGGATGTCCAGCAGGGCTTGGGTCATGGCTCGATCCTCTGTGCGTTAGTCGTTGCCGCCTTGGCCATTGAAGGTGTCGCGCCAGGCCAGGCAGCGTTTTTCCAGGCCGGCGAGGAGGCCGTCGCTGAGCTTGCCCAGCACGGCGAGGACGATGATCGCCGCCAGCACGATGTCCGGCCGCGAGGTTTCCCGGCCGTCGCTGAGCAGATAACCCAGGCCCTTGGTGGCGGCGATCAGTTCGGCGGCCACCAGGAACATCCAGGCCAGGCTCATGCCGCTGCGCAGGCCGGTGAACAGACCGGGCAGGGCGGCCGGCAGGAGAATCCGCCGCACTAGCCGGCGCCGGCCGAAACCGTACATGTGGCCGACCTCCACCAGCTTGCGGTCGATATCGCGAATCGCCGCCACGCCATTGAGGTACACCGGGAAGAAGGCGCCGATGGCGATCAGCACCACCTTCGAAGTTTCGTCGATGCCCAGCCACAGCAGGAGCAACGGCACCCAGGCCAGGCTGGGGATCGAACGCAGGCCGGCGAAGGTCGGCTCCAGGTAGGCTTCGGCCTCCCGGCTCAGGCCGACCCAGGCGGCGAAGACCAGCGCCAGGCCGGCGCCGATGGCAAAGCCCAGCAGCACCCGCAGCAGGCTGGCGCCAATGTGTTTCCACAGCGCGCTTTCGGCCAGGTCGCCGAGGGTCAGGGCGATCTCGCTGGGGGCCGGCATCTGGTACGACGGCAGCCAGCCGATGCGCACCACGAACTCCAGCAGCAGGATGATCACTACCGGCAGGGCCAGGCCCTTGAGGCGCAGGCGCCAGCGGGCGGGGTTGAAGCCTGGGAGCTTGCCCGGCGCGGACAGGGCCAGGCGGGTCGAGAGGTCGTTGCTGTCGCTGCTCATGGCGATTCTCCGGCAACACCGAATCCGCGCCAGGCGCGGACTCGGTCGTCGCCTGGGCGGTGGGTTATTGACGGGCCACGGCCTGCTTGACGTCGGTGTCGAGCAGTTGGTCGATCACCTGGTCCACGTTGACCCCGCGGCGTACCAGTTCCTCGGACACCAGGATCGGCGCGGCGGCCTTGGAGGCCAGCACATCCTCGGCGCTCAACCGCGGGTTGCCGAGGTCGGTGCGCGACAGTTGCAGCCGGGCCACTTCCAGCGGCAGGCCGGATTCGTCCGCCAGCAGTTTGGCCAGCTCGTCCGGGTGCTTGACCGACCATTCGCGGGCTTGCTCATAGGCGGCGAGCACGCTGGCGATGGTCTGCGGATGCTCCTTGGCGTACTGCTCGGTGACGCTGAGCACGCCGTAGCTGTTGAAAGCAGTGTTGCGGTACAGCAGGCGCGACCCGGCCTGTACTTCGCTGGCCGCCATATGCGGATCGAGGCCGGCCCAGGCGTCGACGTCGCCTTTCTCCAGGGCGGTGCGACCGTCCGGGTGCTGCAGGTGCACCAGTTCCACATCGTCTTTTTTCAGCCCGGCCTGTTGCAGGCTGCGCAGGGTGAACAGGTAGGGATCGGTGCCCTTGGTGGCGGCGATCTTCTTGCCCTTGAGGTCGACGACGGTCTGGTACGGCGAATCCTTGCGCACCACCAGGGCGGTCCACTCGGCGCGGCTGTAGACATACACCGACTTGATCGGGCTGCCGTTGGCCCGGCTCAGCACCGCCGCCAGGCTGGCGGAGGAGGCGAAGTCGACGCCGCCGCTGTTGAGGTATTCCAGGGAGCGGTTGCTGCCCTGGCTGAGGACCCAGCCGACCTTGGTCTGGGGCAGGGCCTTTTCGAGAAAGCCGAAGTGCTTGAGCACCAGGCTGACCGGCGAGTAATAGGCGTAGTCCAGGTGCACTTCGGCCGGCGGGCTTTCCGCGGCCTGGGTCAGGGGTTGCAGGCTCGAACTCAGGAACAGTGCAAGGGCGCAGGCGCTGAACAGGTATCTGGCGCGGGCCAGGGGGAAGCGCAAGACGGGTTTCATGGATGGCTCCGGACAAGGCGGCGAGAGGGCAATGTTGTTATTTCCGCTCCTTATTTCAAAAGTCGCGGAAGGCAGGAATAAATCCTGTCGGAAAGGAATATTGCAGGCTCTATGCCATAGCTGGGGAAGGGCGGTTGCAAGGTGTTCCAACAGGAAAAAAGCCTCTGGCGATGTTGCCTGGCCGACAGTCTGTTGCCGCGCTGTTTCTCCGCCAACAGCCCCGGTTGCGGATGCCAAAGCGGCTATGAGCTTATGCATTAACAGAATTTCAAAATCGGATTCTAAGAGCGTTATGTTCTAGAAAATCCGCTTTTCCAATCATCCAGGAATTTCCCATGACGCTCTCCCGACGCTTGCGCCGTCTGCTCTTCAGCACCCTGTTCGCGGCGCCCCTGGCCCAGGCCGCCGAGCCGCTGGTGCTGCATGTCGGCGACCAGAACTACTACAACGTGCGAGCCTCGGTGGAGGCCTCGGGAGTGCTCGAAGGCGCGCCCTACCAGGTCGACTGGAAACACTTCCAGGCCGCTGCGCCCCTGGCAGAAGCGCTGAACACAGGCGCCCTGGACCTGGGCTTTCTCGGCGATTCGGGCTTTCTGTTCCTCGCCGCGAAACAGGCGCCGGTGAAGCTGATCGGCGTCTCGCGGCAGAACCCGGACACCATCGCCTTGCTGGTGCCCAAGGACTCGCCGGTGCAGACCATCGCCGACCTCAAGGGCAAGAAGGTCGCCTACTGGCCCGGCGCCTGGAGCCAGCAACTGACCCTGCGCGCCCTGGAGCAGGCTGGCCTGCCGGAGGACCATGTCGAGTTCATCAAGCTGATGCCGATCGACGCTGCCGCGGCCTTGCCCCAGGGCAGCATCGACGCCTTCCCGGTGTGGGAACCCTATATCTCGCAGCAGATCCTGTTCTCCGGCGCGCGGCCGATCCTCACCGCGAAGAACCTGATGCCCGGTCTCAGCGCCATCGCCGCCTCGACCCCGGCCATCGACAGCAAGCGTGAAGCCATCGCCGACTTCCTCGGCCGCCTGAAGCTGGCCCGTGCCTGGGTCGACAGCCACACCGACCAGTACGCCGACCTGTGGGCGAAAAAGGCCAACCTCGACCCGAACGTCTCGCGCCATTGGTTGCGCCAGGCGCACATGAGCGTCGGCCCGGTGGACCCGCAGGCCGCCGCCGACCTGCAAAGCACCGCGGACTTCCTGTTCAAGGTCAAGGCGCTGCCGGCGCCGCTGGCCACTGCCACGGTGGTCGACCGCTCCTTTACCCAGGCGCTGAGCCAGTGAAGGCGAAGTTCGTCTGTAAAACGCAGAAACCAGGGAAAGCCCCTGGTTTCTGGTGACACACGTCCAAGAGCAACCTATAAAGCGATGAGGTCGTCAATCGGATACCCGTAGCCGGCCTATTCGGAGTTTCCCTAGACAGGATATGGCCGGGTTGACCTTCTCGGAGCTTCCCTTACTGCAGGAAGGGCACGGCCAAAGCATCTGGTATCAATGCAATCGCCGCTACAGGGCTGCCAGAAAACTGAGGGTTCGGGCTTGTGACTTGCGTTGGAGCGCTCCAGGTGTGTCCATCGGACGAAGTTATATAATAGAACTGCCCGGAGTTGGTGCCGGCACCTTGGTACGAAACGTAAATCTGGTTACCAACAGTTGCCACGGATGGCGATTGAGCAATGCTCACTCCAGGAGTTTTGATGGGTGAAGACCAACTTTGTGAGTTGGACGGATTAGTCGAGGTTACATACCAAAGCGCACCGTCATTGCTGCCGCCTTGATAGAAGATATAAAGAGGGCCTGAAGAGCCGCAAGACCACGCGCTCGGACGCAGTCGGGGCGGCCTGATGACCAAGATTCACATGCTGTGCGATGCCAATGGCGTGCCTTTGCACTTCCTACTTTCAGGCGGGCAGGTCAGCGATATCGCGTATGCCCAGCCGCTGCTGGATGAGGCTTGCATTTCAAGCCTGCGCGGCCGTCCCTGCACGCTGTCGATGGCTGCTGGCTGACAAGGGTTATGACGCATTGGCCTTGCGCCGTTACTGCGATCGTTATCGGATGCAGCCAGTGATCCCGTTGCGAAGCATGAAGCGAAAGCCTCGACCGGGTTTGCCCAGGTTGTTTGATCGGCCCAAATACCGGCGGCGCAATATTATCGAGCGTATGTTCGGATGGCTGAAGGAGCCCTAACTGCTCGGCTTTGTACTGTTGTCCCCAGCACCGAACGGCCGTATCACCAATATCAAGATCACGACAAACCTGTGAAACGCCCAGGCCCTTGTCCTTGATCATCCTCATGACTTCCAGCTTGAAGCTGTCGTTGAATGTTCTGCGTTTGTCGGTCATGAAAAACGCCTCGATAGATGCATTCTCTATCTATCGAGGAGTTCTGTTTCATCAAGGCGCTGGAAACAGGTTTGGTCCAAAAATATCCTTGTCATCAACGGGGCCTTGGCCCTTGAGGTTCGTCATCACTGGAGGGATCAAGGACTGAACCTGAGTCGACAGGATATTCCAAACGGAGAGTCCGGTCGCCGCTTGCAGGTACCCAGCTTGTTGGACACCAGACCAGCTAGATCCGTTAGAGGAGGTAACGTACAGAAGTTGCCCATCCGGCTGGCTATTACGACCAACGCCCTGGAAGAAGACGTAAAGCTGGTTGTTGTAAACGATCGCCGCCGGACTCGAACTCGCTATCTCGTTTGAGCCCGAACTGGGAATAATATAATTAATGCCTGGGCTGTAGCTGCTGCCATTAAATATGACATAGCTGAGCGTATTGTTCGGTGACGCGAAGAAGCAATAGATGTTGTTGTTAAACACCACCGCAGAAGGTGACTGGTTAGCCATCAGCCCCATAGCTTGCCCTGTGGCCCCGTTCACAAGTTGCTTGTCGCCGGACCAGGTCAGTGGGCCGGCAGGGTTGCAGGGCGCGCTGTTGCACCAAAGCTGACTGTCAGTGCCGGATGAGGTGCCACTGGTGCCCGTGTGGAAGAGGTAGATCGTGTTATTGAACACGACGGCCGATGGGGAATCCCAAATGCCCGTACCGGGGACCTTGTACAGGGTGCTCCAACTGCTTCCGTCGGCAGACCACAGGTAGTAGGGGACATCTGCCTCTTTCGATGCGGGCATGAATACATAGAGGAGGTTGTCCGAGACCAACAGATTCGGACACCACGACAGAATGGCATTCTGACCGGAGTAATAGGTTGAGGAGACGGCGGGGACCACCTGGTGTTGCGTGCTCCAGCTGAGTTGGCCGTTGTAGGCTACGTAGCACAGCTCGCCGTTATTGCCAGGGCCCTCATACAAGACCCAAAGGGCGTAGTTGTTGAGTAGGACCGCCGCCGGCGATCCGGACATGGAGCCAGTGGGCATCACCTCAAGGGTTGAGCTCCAAGTACTTCCGTTAAGCACGGAGTAGTCGAGCCCGCCACTATTAGCCGAGGTCTGGTAAAAGACATAAAGCTCACCCGCATAGACCGCGGCTGACGGCGAAGCGGAGATGACGGGATAGTCTGGTATAGGGGCGTCAGGAGTCCAACTGCTCCCATCGAATATATTGTAATACACCCCCCAGTCATCTCCGCCCTGGTAGAAGAGATAGAGCTGATCGTTGTACACGACGGCAGACGGTGAAGCCTCCCCTCCACCAATGGACGGTTGGACCTGCCCGCCCCACGTCGACCCGTCACTGCAGGTGTTGTAGCACCAACTTACGCCAACACCCTGATAGAAGACGTACAGTACATTGTTGAAAACCACCGCGGACGGCGAGTTTTCCATCAGTACTTCGCCCGCAGAGTTTATCCAGACTGGCGAGGCCCAACTGCTCGTGCTCGGATTGTAGGTCACGTAGCAGAGCTGCCCGTTATTGCTGGCCCCCTGGTAGAAAACGTAGATCTCGTTATTGAACACGACCGCGGACGGTGTCCCGGAGAGCATGACACCGGGGATCTGGGTTTCAGGCAACCAGGTGGCCGCCCCACCGGCGTTGCCGTTACACCACAGTTGACCACCTTGATTGTAGAAGCTGTAGATCACATTGCCGAAGTTCACCGCACACGGCGATGCCGACAGTACCTGCGGATTCACTTGGGTAGCACCGCTCCAGCTGGTGCTGTTCATCACGTTGAACCAGAGCTGGCCACTAGCACCGCCCCCTTGGTGCAGGATATAGAGATTGTCGTTGCACACAGCGACCGCGGGTGCATAGGTAATGGGCGCGGCTGCCGTCCCTGGCCCATTCATGACCGGGGGGGTCGCAGGTACTATATCGACGTAGCCCTCAAGCGAGGTACCCCCGGAGCTTGTCAACGATGCGATGTAAGTGCAGCCATCGGGTTGACCATTTGCTTCGCCTTGGTAGCAGACAAGGATCTGATTGCCGCAGAAGACGGCCGATGGTGAGTACGAGAGGTTGACCCAAGAAACCTGGGTGTCGCCAGACCAAGTGCCAGCGCTCGACAGGCAGTCGTAGAAAAGGTCATTGTCGGGTTGTCCGCCTCCTTCGCCCTGGTGGAAGACGTAGAGCTGATTGTTGTAGACGACAGGCGCCGGCGAGTATGCAATTCCAACGCCGGGGACTTGTTGGCTGCCGGACCAGGCTCCTGCAGTCGACAGACAGTCATAGTACAGCCCGCTATTGCCCTGCCCACCCGCGCCGCCTTGGTAAAAGACGTAGAGCTGCTTATTGAAAACAACTGCCGAAGGTGAGTACGACAGGCTAACGTTGGCTACCTGAATCGGGGGCGAACAGGTTCCCGTGGCGGTATCGAAGATCACATACCAAAGCTGTCCGGAGACGGTGTTATCGGCGGTCTGGTAAAAGATGTAGAGCTGGGCCGAGGTGGCCCCGCTCGGTGTGAACATGACGGTCGAGGGGGTGTACATGAGGCCGATGGTGTTGAGCTGGGTGGCCGATGACGACCACCCGACAAGGTAGGGCGATGTCCACGCATTGGTGCTGGTACAGGTGGTATAGCAGAGCTGCCCCTCCTGCTGGAAGAAGGAGTAAAGCAGCGTGTCGGAGACGGCGACCACAGAAGGTGACGCGGACAGGCTAATCGGGCTTGCGGTGCTTGGCGAAGACCAGGTCGATTGGACAGTGCCAACACTTTGGTAAAGGTAGCCGCTTTGCCACGAGCCCTGATACATGCAATACAGCTGATTGTTGAATTCCGTGGCGCTCGGGCTGCACGACATTTGGGCGCCACTCAGCGTCGTAGTTGGCATCCAGTTGCTGCTATCACTTCCACTATATTGCAGTTGTCCATTTGATCCTGGGCCTTGCCAGAAGCAATACAGTTCATCGTTGAAAATGACGGGGGCGGGGGAGTTTGAGATCCTTATCGGGGCCATTTGGGTGTCGCCGACCCAACTGCTGCCATTGAAAGCGTTGACATAGATATTCCGAGAGTTTCCAGAGCCCTGATGGAGCACAAGCAGTTCACCGTCGTACACGATGGCGCATGGCTCGGCACTAATGCCCCCACTGCTGTCGGTGTTATTGGAGCTGCTCCAGTTTCCGTTATACGTGCTGTACCACAGTTGCCCATCGTTACCACTGCCCTGGTACAGGACATACAGCTCGCCGTTGTACACCGCGGCGGCCGGCGAAACAGACATACCAACGCCCGCTACCTGCTTGTCGGCCGCCCAGCTGGCGCCATTGAACACGCTGTAACACAGTTGTCCATTATTACCCCCGCCCTGGTGGAACACGTAGAGCTGGTAGTTGAACACGACGGCGCATGGCGAACAGGAAATACCCACATTATCAACCTGAATGGCGTCAGACCAGGTTGTTCCATTGAACACACTGTAATAGAGCCCGGTGGTGGTGCTCCCGAGAGGTGTGCCCTGGTAGAAGACATACAACAGATCGTTGAACACGACTGCGGAGGGCCCGAACTCTGGGGTGAATCTGGTGGGTTCTGGTGTATCGGTGAGGCAGAGGCCAGACTGAACCAACGTCGTGCTTGCGGACCAGCCGCTCCCACTGCAGGTAGAATACTGGAGTATTCCCCCGCTCTGGGTGAAAACATAACTCACGTTGTTGTAGTTGACGGCTGACGGGGCATCCGTTATCGCGTTAGCCAACTCTAGGCCCTCCATTGCTGGGCCAATACCCCATGTTTTAGCGGCATCCGTGCCTTCGGATTTCACGATGCCAAAACTAATTTTCCCTGCTGTCACTGCCGCACTTTCACCACCATCAATAAATACGAAACCCAGGTCTGCGGCCACCATTTCCGCCACAGTGACTGTCGCCGTGATACCAAATGCCATGATATTTCTCCTTGTTTTCGCAAGAGCCAATGGACTTTGCGTCACCCGTCCGTGGCCGTCATAATGTTGCTTCGGCAATCTAGCGTGCAGGCGAAAAGATCAAAGTGTTACATCACCTTCAATCACAGAGCCTGCCTACCATGATCCGTACGCCTACTTCTGGGGTGTACTTACCGTGCCCACTCGTTACAACTCTTTTTCCGCATGATTGATGCGGTCCTCGACGAACACCGTTCAGAGGTCGATGAAGAAGCCCATGTCCAATGCACTAATAATGCGAGGGTGTGCAGCCGTCTGAGCCCCAGTACACAGAGGCCACTTATCCGCAGTGCTGCGAATAAGCAGTGGCCAGCCGTATGTCGTATTGATTCTTTGCGTAATCGGGTCCGTTGTAGGCAGCTGCAAAAACGGCCCAGTCCTTTGTCCTCAACGCGTCGCGGAACGGAGGCCGATCGATGAACTGCACGAATGCCGCCAGCTGTTCATCTGCTCCTGCACGATGTGCTTCGGCGAAGTCGCGCACTGTCGAAAAGCCGCATGTGGGATAGTTGAAGCCCATTAACTGGAACGTCCCCCAACTGGCGGACTTCAATGCAGCGTCGTGGTCCAGGGCCATAGCGGCATTAAGCCTGGCCCATTCTCCTTCCAGCGAACCGGCATACTTGGACTTGTCCCAGTGCGGATAACTCAGGTCGGGAGCAGTGGCATCGAAGCGCCCGCTCGTAAGTCGGTGAAAGATGTGCCCCTCGAAGAGCACCTTCGGTTCATTGGACGGCGGTGGAAGGAAGCCGGTGCCAGCCGACTCAACGCTGGCGACGGCCTGCAGGCATGCGACTTCCACGCCAAGATTTTGTGCCGATGCGGTCCATGCCTGATCCGAGATAATTAGACTCATGCTTGTTTCCTCTAAGGTAGTGGTGCAGGTGAACTTGTGTTGTTGCCGGTAGATTCCCTCGGCGCAGTGGCAACTGGCAGATGGATGGCGGTTGACGTCTGTGGGGTACCCGAGGGTATTGACAGCGTGTACTGGGCCGGCGGCAGGTACACGGTCTTGTCGGGCAGGTTGAACTGAAAGTGATGGAAGAGCGTGGCGCAGATCAGTCCTGCTCCAAGCACAACCAGAACGATGCCGGGAGAGGACGTGTTCAGCGCTACCTTCAATTGCGGTGTTTCTCCGCTGAGGGAGGTGGCTGGTTCTTGTAATCGACCCAGCACGAAGACCGCACCGACCAGACACAGCACCATTCCGGTCAAGAAGCCGTGGTTCAGCAACGAGGCCTGACGCAGAATCACCGCGTTGGTGGCCTGCTCTCTTGCTCGAAGCGTTTCACGCTCGAGAGTCACCAGGGCGTTCCATCGCATCAGCTCGGCCTTGGCTGTGCTTTCTAAGTTGTCAAAGGACGCTGATGCTTCCTCGACTTCAGGGGCAGTTTGCAGCTCGACGCGCATCAGGTGTATCTGGATAAAGCTACTCAGAAAGAACAGAAGCCCCATCACAGCAATGGCTCGAGTCATAAAGGGGAGGACCATCAATTGCCATTGGTCGTTGGTCGCCGGCAGTGTTTCGATGGGAGCGTTCATGGTCCGTGTTCTCTCCTCGCAATTGAGACGTTGCACTGCGAACCTCTCGGCGTGGTGTCATGCAGATAGCCAGCTGTAGCATCAGCTCCGTTGCTATCGACTTTCAGCCGCCTTTTCCCTTCACCTGAAGCCAGTGGATGACGGCATACCGCGGGGCGGTAATGAGCTCGCCAGAGGATTTGGTTCGACGATCAGGAGGCTAGTTCGAGCGTTTGGAACCTCGCTAGTACCAATGACGTTTCCACTGCTCTCGTATCCTGAACCGCAGACATCGACGTCAGCGCCAACACTGCAAAACAGTGCGCCGGGATGTTGACGGGGCGAACAAGTTGGGAAAGCCTTTGGCTCGGCGGGGGGACTTTCTTACCGTCCGACTTGCAGAGTCCCGCATTGTCGGTCGCTGAATCACCGCGGTACTCAAGGGGGGAGGGCGAGGCCCAGACGCTGGCACCAGAACACAGCTACAGACACCGAGTCAGTTCAGCGGCATTCAACAAGTGGTGCAACAGATTCAACGGGATTGAGTCGTCGCTGATTGCTCGGTTCAAGGAGCGGTAGAACGAGAACCAGCGATGGGTCGACTCGATGTGGCAGGGGGCAGGATTCAGTGCCCGGGCACTAGCTCAAGACTTCCGCCGCCTTGTGTCGTTCACCTGCGATGCCAAGATTGCGCACAGGACATCACAGGCCAACTGGATCGCCTGCTCACATAGCTTCAATGCCCATTCGAACGGGGCTTTCCACGCCTTGGCATAGGCATGCCAAGTAATCCCCAGGGTATGAGCGCGAGCCAAATCTGAACAAGGGCGACGACCACTGCCCAGGCACTTTTGACAGGGCCCGGAGCGTCCATGAGCAAGCTGATACCTGGCTCCCCGACATATCGAGCAAATCACCGCGGTACTCAACTCGACCAACACGCCACGAGTAAGGCGTTGATAGACGGGGCTGGGAGAGGGCCATCGTTGTTCTTTAGCCACTTCCATCGCGCTTCGATAGGAAGTAAGGCTACTTGCCGGGCTTTGCGAGCGATGCCTAAACGCGGTCAGCTCAAGCTCCGCTATGTCATGAGTCAGCTGGGTAGTTAGAGCCTGAATTGCACGTACCTTGCATTGGTCCAGAACTTGCCGCAACAGCATTCGCTCTATGTCTCGTTTGTTGTGGGATGCACTATCCGGCCACCAAACGTAGCAGAACAATTCTCGAGAGAATTCATCGTTGATCATCCTCAATGCAGCTGATACCTCTCGTGAGGATAACTCTGAATAGCCTCTCTGAATTACGCTCCATTCCGAACTGTTTTGACCCATGCAGCACAGTAAAGTACGACCGTCCATAGTCCTCTCCATAGAAGTCACAGCGACTCGGATGTCGTCCTGTCGGGCGCACTCACCATCGCGTTCGATAGGTCCCTTCTCGAGCGCTAGACGAAGTCGGTTACCCCGTAGGCAACCCGCTCAGGGACGTGTATGGAGATCGTGCTGAGAGCAATGAATGTGAATCCCAAAAGAGGGATTTCAGGCCTCTCGCCTGGTGAACTCCCCGGAGGAACTGGTCCGACGGTGAGGACGCTAGTTAGAGGTTTTGGAACCTTGCCAGTACCAATGTGTTGGATGTGGACGTCGCAATCTGTACGAGTCCAGTAAGCGCAAAGTTGTTGCTGATATTGACCGTGACCAGTTGTATGCGATGACCACGCAGGCAGAAAAAGATGGGGGTAAGAAGCTCTTCCGATAATCGCCGGCCTCGGTAATTGCAAGAGCTAGGGTGGTATGTCCCGGGCTGAGTGGAGACTGACTCACAGTGGATAATGTCCACCGCAAAGAGCGTTCATGACCCAGACCAGAAGACGTTTCCCGAATCCTTCAACCGCGAGGCGGTAGATCAGGTACTCGCCGGCACACCACTTCGTCTACCCAGGCCCTGAGCCAGCGAAGCGCTAGCCCTCACCGCCCTTCGTGCTGGCGCCGGTAAGCCCCGGCTGCACGCCCACCGTCTTGGCGAAGGCCCGGGTGAAGGCCGCGACCGATTGATAGCCCACCGCCGCGCCGACCTGCTCCACGGTGTGGTTGGCCTTGAGCAACTGGCAGGCATGGCGCATGCGCAGCGCCAGCAGGACCTGGCCCGGGGATTGCCCGGCCAGTTCGTTGAAGCGCTTGAAGAACGCCGAGCGCGACAACCCGGTGCAGGCCGCCATGCTTTCCAGGGGCCAGGGTTGTTCCGGGCGCTCGATCAGCTGTTCCAGCAGCGCCGCGAACGCCGGGTGCCGGGCCAGTGCCACTAGCCCGCCGAGGCCCTGGTTGTCGGCTACTTGCTGGCGCAGCACATAGAGGAACAGCAGATGGCTCAGGCGCTCCAGCAGCGCCGAGGAGGGCGCGGGCGTGCGCTGGCACTCGTCCAGGATCAGCTCGAACAGGGCCCGGGCGGCGCTCAGGGACGGATCGCCGGCGCGCAGGACGATCCAGTCCGGCAGGCCGTCGATGATCAGCGACGACAACCCGGACTTGAAATGAAAGAAGCCGCAGACCAGGCCCACGCCATCCTCGGCCTGATCTTGTGCGTGAGCGTCGAGCGCCTGCATGGCCCTGCGTGGCAGTTCAAGAGCGGCGCCATGCGCTTGGGCGCTGGACAGGCGATAGTCCAGGTCGCGCAGCAGGAACAGCGCATCCCCGGCATTCAGGCGCTGGGCCGGCTCATGGCCCTCGATATGCAGCCAGCAATGGCCCTGCACGATCAGGTGGAAGCTGGCCCGGGCCAGGCCGTGGGTGCTGGCGTGCCAGCCGCCGCAGTAGCGGCCGACATGGAACAGGCTGGCATCGAGTTCGAGGCTTTCTAATAACCAATCAACCAGTGGGCTGGACGAAATCATCTAAGGGAAACACTCAGGAGCAAGTAATCGCTACTTTAGAATATGGATCGAAATTCTTATAACCAACAGACTGGCCGGACACCTCTACAACAGGAGTTCACCCCATGTCGCGCATCACTCTGCACAGCCTGCAAAGCGCCCCCGAAGCGGCCCGGCCGTTTTTGCAGAACGCCCAGAACAACTCGGGGTTCATCCCCAATCTGCTGGGCATCCTGGCCAATGCCCCGGCGGCGCTGGAGACCTACGTTACGGTATCGGCGCTCAATGGCAAGGCCGAGCTGAGCCTGGCCGAACGGGAGGTGGTGCAACTGGTGGCCGCCACCACCCACGGTTGCGATTTCTGTGTGGCCGGGCACACTGCGGTGGCGCAGAACAAGGCCAGGCTGCCGGACGAAGTGATCAGTGCGTTGCGTGAGCAAAGCCCGGTGCCGGAGGAAAAACTGCAGGCATTGGCTGCCTTCGCTGCCGAGGTGATCGCCACCCGCGGCAACGTCAGCGAGCCGACGTTCGCGGCGTTCAAGGCCGCCGGCTACAGCGAGGGCAATGCCCTGGAAGTGATACTCGGGGTGAGCCTGGCGACCCTGTGCAATTTCGCCAACGTGTTCGCCCGCACGCCGCTGAACCCGGAACTGGCCAAGTACCGCTGGCAAGCGCCGCAGCAATGATGCAGCGGCTGGATTCAAGGCACGGCCGTTTGGTCGGTGCCGCGTAAAAAGGAGAAAACCACATGCTCAACCCCGCATTCAGTCAATGGCTGGACGCCGAGGCCCAGGCCCTGGATCTGGGCCACTGCGACCCACAGCAGGTACTGGCGCGACTGGCCGAGGCGCAGGTGCTGCGCATCGGCATTCCGGCCGGGCAGGGCGGTAGCGACGGCGACCTGGGCGACGCCGTGGAGGCGGTGGCCGCGGTGGCCAGCCGTTCCCTGGCGGCGGCCTTTGTGTTCTGGGGCCAGCGGGCCTTTATCGAATACCTGCTGCACAGCCCCAACGCGGCCTTGCGCGAGCGTCTGTTGCCGGACCTGCTCAGCGGCGAACTGGCGGGGGCCACCGGGCTGTCGAACGCCATGAAGTTCCTCTCCGGCATCGAGGCCCTGCAAGTCCGCGCGCAGCCACGGGCTGGTGGTTGGAATCTGAACGGGCGCCTGCACTGGGTGACCAATCTGCGCAAAAGCGGTTTTGTGGTGGCCGCGGCCATCGAGCACGAGCAGGGCGGCGCACCCTTTATCCTGGCGATCCCCGCGGGCCTGGCTGGCTTGCAACGTTCCGAGGACCTGCAACTGATGGGCTTGCAGTCGAGCAACACCGCGGCGCTGGAGTTGCAACAGGTCGAGGTCGGCCACGACTGGTTGCTGCATGAGGACGCCAAGGCCTTTCTGCCTGCGGTGCGCCCGGCGTTTCTCGGCCTGCAATGCGGCATGGCCATTGGCCTGGCGCGGCGCGCGCTGGATGAAGTGCAGACGCACCTGCACAGCGGTCGTTCGATTCTTCGCGAGCCGTTGCAGGAGCAACGCCAGCAGTTGGAGGAGAGCGTCGCCGAGCTCAAGCGCGGCCTGTTGGAGGGGCGTTTCCTGACCCAGCCCGCGGCGCTGTTCCGGCTGCGCATCGCCCTGGCCGAAGCTGCCGCCAACGCCGTTCAGCTGGAGTTGCAGGCCAGTGGCGGCAAGGCCTACCTGAGCGAGCATGGCGGTGGCTTTGCCCGGCGCTGGCGCGAGTCGGCCTTCGTGCCGATCGTCACGCCGAGCCTGGTGCAGTTGCGCGCCGAGTTGCAGCGCCAGGCCCGGGACGCGGCGGCATGAGTGCGGCCTTGCTCGAAGCCCGGCAGATCAGCCTCGGCTACCCCGGTGAAGCAGGCTGGCAAGCGGTGCTGGAAGGCTTCGACTTGCGCTTGCAGCCGGGGGAGGTGGTGTCGATCCTCGGCCCCAGCGGCGTCGGCAAGTCCAGCCTGTTGCGGGTCCTGGCCGGCTTGCAGGCGCCCCTCAGTGGTAGCGTCAGCCTGCTGGGCCAGGCGCTGGACGGGCCGCATCCACGGGTGGCCGTGGCGTTCCAGGACCCCAGCCTGCTGCCCTGGCTGAACCTGGAACACAACGTCGCCTTCGGCCTCGATTTCGCCCGCCAGCCGGCGCTGGACGCCCGGCAGCGCCAGGCGCGGATCGACCAGGCAATCGTCGAGGTCGGCCTGCAGCATGCCCGCGGGCATTACCCGGCGCAGCTGTCCGGCGGCATGGCCCAGCGCACCGCGCTGGCCCGTTGCCTGGCGCGCCAGCCGCAGGTGCTGTTGCTCGACGAACCCTTCGGCGCGCTGGACGAAGTGACCCGCGCCGACATGCAGCAACTGCTGCTCAAGGTGATTGCCGAGCACCGCACCGCGGCGCTGCTGGTCACCCACGACATCGACGAAGCCCTGCTGCTTTCCGACCGAATCCTGCTACTGGGTAACAGCCCGGCGCGGACCCTCGGCGAGTGGCGCATCGACCTGCCTCAGCCGCGCGCCGAGCGGGTGGAAGAACTGGGCGCCCTGCGTATCGAGATTCTCAAAACCCTTCGGCGGGCGAGCCGCGCTGCACAACCCCAAGCCTTGCTGCCTCAGCCCGCACCTCTGTCTCTGTAGGAGCGAAGCTTGCTCGCGATAAAAACGTCAGTGCGGCGCAGGGTCCCAGACACCCCGTCAACGTTGAGGTCATTCGCGAGCAAGCTTCGCTCCTACATAAGAGCCGGACGAGCCGGATGAGCCGGAATAGGCGGTAAATGGCCGGGTTCAACCCCTTGCCCGAATGATCGGAGATACACCATGTGCCTGGATGACTTCACCCACAGCCGTCGCGACTTCCTCAAGCTCAGCGCCTTGCTCACCGCCGGCGGCGCCTTGCCGTTGCTCAATAGCCTGCAGGCCCGCGCCGCCGCGGAGCCGGACGCGCCGGTGCGCATCGGCTACCTGCCGATCACCGACGCCACGCCTTTGCTAGTGGCCCATAACAACGGCCTGTTCGAGGCCGAGGGCATCCGCTCCGAGCGCCCGGTGCTGCTGCGCAGTTGGGCGCAGGTGATCGAGGCCTTTATTTCCGGGCAGGTCAATGTGATCCACCTGCTGTCGCCGATGACCGTCTGGGCTCGCTATGGCAGTCAGGTGCCAGCCAAGGTGGTGGCCTGGAACCACGTCGGCGGCTCCGGCCTGACCGTGGCGCCGGGCATCACCGAGGTCCGGCAACTGGGCGGGCAGGCGCTGGCGATTCCGTTCTGGTACTCGATTCATAACGTGGTGGTGCAGCAACTGTTGCGCGACAACGGCCTGACCCCGGTCAGCCGGCCAGCCAACAGTCCGCTGGCGGCCAACGAGGTCAACCTGCTGGTGCTGCCGCCGTCGGACATGCCGCCGGCCCTGGCCAGCAAGCGCATCGCCGGCTACATAGTCGCCGAGCCTTTCAATGCCCTGGCCGAGGAGCTCAAGGTCGGCCGGGTGCAGCGCTTTACCGGGGATATCTGGCGCAACCACGCCTGCTGCGTGGTGTTCATGCACGAGCAGGATTTGAATAACCGCCCCGAATGGTCGCAGAAGGTGGTCAACGCCATCGTCAAGGCGCAGCTGTGGACCCGCGACCACCGCGCCGAGGCCGCCAGTCTGCTGTCCCGCGACGGCGCCAACCGCTACACCCCGCATGCGCCCCAGGTGCTGAGCCGGGTCCTGGCGCCGAGTGCCAGCGAACGCCAGCAGTACCTGGCCGACGGCGCGATCCAGCACGCCCAGTGGGACGAGCAGCGCATCGACTTCCAGCCGTACCCGTTCCCCAGCTACACCGAGGAACTGGTCAAGCGCCTCAAGGACACCCTGGTCGAAGGCGACAAGGGCTTCTTGGCCAGCCTCGACCCGCAGCACACCGCCCGGGACCTGGTGGACGACCGCTTCGTGCGCAACGCCATCGCGTCGGTTGGCGGGCTCAAGGCATTCGGCTTGCCCGACAGCTTCGAACGCAGCGAGGAGTTCAGCCTCTGATGGCCAAGCGATCCGCATCGATCCTGCATGGGCTGCTGGGCGTGGCGGGGCTGTTGTGCCTGCTGCTGTTGTGGTGGTTGGGGGTGCGCCTGTTTGGCAGCGCCGACGGGCTCGCGGTGCGTTTTTCGCCGGCGGCGACCCTGGCCAGCCTGCTGGAACTGCTGGGCCGCGCCGAGCTGTACGAGCATGTGCTGGTCAGCCTCAAGCGCATCCTGGTCGGCCTGGCCCTGGCCTTGCTGGTCGGCGTGCCCCTGGGCCTGCTGATCGGCAGCTACCGCCACCTGGAGGCGGCCACCACCCCGGCGTTCCAGTTCCTGCGAATGATCTCGCCGCTGTCGTGGATGCCGGTGGTGGTGATGCTGATGGGGGTAGGGGACCAGCCGATCTACTTCCTGCTGGCCTTCGCCGCAGTCTGGCCGATCCTGCTCAACACCGCGGCCGGGGTGCGCCAGCTCGACCCGCGCTGGCTGCAACTGAGCCGCAGCCTCAGCGCCACCCGCTGGGAAACCTTGCGCAAGGTGATCCTGCCCGGGGTGCTGGGCCATGTACTGACCGGCGTGCGCCTGGCCATCGGCATTCTGTGGATCGTCCTGGTGCCCTGCGAAATGCTCGGCGTCAGCGCCGGCCTGGGCTATTTCATCCTCGATACCCGCGACCGCCTGGCCTATTCGGAACTGATGGCCATGGTGCTGCTGATCGGCGCCCTGGGCTTTGCCCTGGACAGCCTGGCCCGTGGTCTGCACCGGCGCTGGACGCACTTGCCGTAACGCCGCGACGGGCGCATTGTCAGTGGGAAGTCTGAAGTCATGCTGGCGTTCGATCCGGCGTTGACGCACTGGCGTATAGAGAAGCGGGCGCCGGTGGCCGGCGTGGGCGTCCAGCCTATCTGGAGGTGCGCCATGAGCCAGTATCAACGCTTGTTGCTGGTCATCGACCCGGCAATGCGCCAGTCCCCCGCGATCCCGCGTGCCGCTGCCCTGGCCAAGGCCAGCGGCGCGAGCCTGCATATCGCGGCCTTGCTGAAACCGGCGTCGATTCTTTCCCTGTTCGAGCACAACGTGCGCAATGAGGCGCGCGAACGTTACCGCCTGGGGCATCAGGAATGGTTGCAGGAGGAGGTGCATCGTCTGCGTGGCCATGGTGTCACGGTCAACGGCGAGGTGACCTGGGCCGACGACCTGCTGGAGGAAATCCTGCAGCACGTCGCGGAAATCCAGCCCGACCTGCTGATCAAGGACGTGCAGCACGAACCGGCGCTCAAACGCGCCTTTCTCACGCCGATGGACTGGCATCTGCTGCGCCAGTGCCCGGTACCGCTGTATCTCATGGGCCGCCACGGCCATACGTTGCCGCAAATGGTGGTCGCGGCGGTCGATCCGTCGCGGCCGGAGTACCAGCACAACGGGCTCAACGACCGGATCATCCACGAAGCCAACAGCCTGGCCCTGCAATGCGATGCCGAGCTGCACCTGCTGCACGCCTATGACGTGTCGTCGGTCTACCTGGGCGATGCCGGGGGCGGTGGCCTGGTGCTGGCGGACCTGACCCGGGAACTGCGGGTGACCCTGGAAAAAGCCTTCCTGGAACTGGCCGAGCGTTATGGCGTGCCCGAGGAACGCCGGCATTTCATCCTCGGACAACCGGTCACCGTGCTGGCCAACTTCGTCACCGAGAACCAGGCCGATGTGCTGGTCATGGGCCGCGTGCATCGCCAGGGCCTGGAGAAACTGGTGGGCAGCACCACCGAGCACGCGCTGTATCAGCTGCCCTGCAGCCTGCTGGCGCTGTAGCCGGGCGCCTTGGGAGGTGAGACATGAGCGAATATCCGTCATTGCAGATGACCCTGCGCAACCGTCAGGCCGCCGGGCAAGGGCTAGTCGCGCCGTTGCAGAAATACAGCCGCCGGCCCGAGGTGATCGTGCTGGCGTTGCCCCGGGGCGGGGTGCCGGTGGCCTGGGAAATCGCCCGGGCCCTGGAGGTGCGGCTGGACCTGATGCTGGTGCGCAAGCTTGGCGTGCCCGGCCATGAAGAACTGGCGATGGGCGCCATCGCCAGCGGTGGTATCCGCATCCTCAATCAGGACGTCCTGAGCAGCCATCACCTCGGTGATGCCGCGCTGCAAGCGGTGACCGTACGGGAAACCCAGGAGTTGCAGCGCCGCGAGCGGGTCTACCGTGGCGCCCGGCCCGCGCCCGACCTGCGTGACCAGGTGGTGATCCTGGTGGACGACGGGCTGGCCACCGGCGCCTCGATGCACGCCGCGGTACAGGCGACGCGCCTGCAGCACCCGGCGCGGATCGTGGTGGCCGTGCCCCTGGCGCCGCAGGAAACCGTCGACACCCTGAGTTTCGAGGTCGACGAGCTGATCTGCCCGATCACGCCCCTGTGGTTCGTGTCGATCGGCAATGGTTACGCGGACTTTGCCCAGACCTCGGACGAGGAGGTGATCGACCTGTTGCAGCGCGCCTGGCAGCGCCCCTGCGAAGGCGGTTCGGCATGAAGGCCCGGGCTGCCTGAAAGCGGGCGCTCCGGAACCAAAACCGCCGTTGCCCCTCCAAGCTGTGCCCGGCGCTGCGTGCAGGCCGGGCGAGGGATCCATGGGCGAGGGATTTTTGCCATTGAGGTGACGACCGCAACGGTCCGGCACAGGGCAAAACATGAAACAAGGCTTCAAGCTTCTCTGCGCAGTGTTGCTCGCCGCTGGTCTGGGCGGTTGCATCGCTGCCCCCATCGAAATGACCGCGCAGACCGAGCAACGCCTGCGCGCCCAGGCGTCGATCCGCTTTCTGTTGACCTTCGACGACGGCCCCAGCGCTTCCAGTTTCTACAACCCGACCGAACGGGTGCTCGACGACCTGCTCGACAATCCACTGCAACCGGCGATCAAAGCGGTGTTCTTCGTCCAGACCCGGGCCTCGCGGGCCGGCGGCAGCGACATAGGGCGGCGGATCATGGCCCGCGAGCACACCGAGGGCCATGTGCTGGGCTTTCATACCGCCACGCCGAGGCACACCAACCATCGCTCGCTCGACCCACCGGAACTGGAGGCGTCCCTGAACGACGGCAGCGCCGATATCGCGCTGATCACCGGTGTGCCGCCGAACCTGGTGCGCCCGCCATTCTGGAACTACGACAAGCGCACCTTCGCCGCCTACCAACGGCATGGCCTGCATGTGTTGCTCACCGACCTCAGCGCCAACGACGGCAAGGTCTGGGGCTTCAACGCCAGCCCACGGCGCCGGGCCAACATGCTGCGCCAGCTGTCGCAGGTGCGCGAACGCATTGCCCTGGGCCAGTTGCCGACGGTGGACGGAGTGATCCCGGTGGTGGTGACCTTCCACGACCTCAATCGCTACACCGCCCGCCACACCCGGGAATACCTGCAGATCCTGCTCGACAGCGCCCAGGCCACTGGCCTTGCGACCGCACCCAAGCCGTTCTACGACGATACCGTGGCGCTGCAACGGGCGGTCATGACCCGTACTGTCACCAACAGCGAACAGCCGGTGCGGTTGCCGGGGCTGTGGAACTGGCTGTGGGACAGGAATTCCCATTGAGCAGGCGTGACCGTTCGCGTTGGACACGACATGACCGTCGGTCCGCCAGTGCCTCGCCAGGATCGAATAAAACGCTGGTTTTACAGTCACATGGGGGGTTGCAGGCGCCGGCGCCGCCGGTTCGCACAGGGCCCGTTGCGTTGCCGGGCTGGAAAGGGCGCAATCTGCTCGTCGATCCCCAAAGACCGCATCCTCCCCGACGTAAATTGTCACGCCGCTCACTCGTTCCACTCTCAATATGAAATGTTATCTGATAACATTTCGTCGTCTGATCGTTCACTCCCGCGCGCGCCTCAAAAGGGCGCGCTTGCGTCTGGGCCGGCCATTTGCCAGACCCGGGCGATAACGGCCCACGAAGCTTCGACCGACAGCGGGTTGCGCGCGCAAGGCAAAGCCCTGTGCACGACAGCCCCCAGCAGACAACCCAAGCACCGCGCGGCAATGCCCGCCAGAGGCAGGCGCGCAGTCTTTCCCCGAGCAATTGCAACGCCATCAGAGCGTGGGGAGGCGATTCGTTGAATGAGAGTCCAAAGGAGCACACGACAATGCCAATGAGCATGGCAAACACCCCCACAGGGCCAGCCCCTGTACCCCGAAGAACCATCCCGAGCCCGCGTCCCGCCGCGACCGTCCTGCCCAGGTTTAACGACCTTCCACACAAGTGAGCGATATGACTCTTTCTACTGGATTGGCAGGGCAGGCGGGCGTTGCGTCCCCTGCGCTGGCGGGCAGCGTGGCCAAGGCCAATACGCGGATGCTGGCGATCGACGCCCTGCGTGGCTTCGTCATGCTGTGCATGCTGGTGGACCACGTGCGCGAGACCTTCCTCCTGCATCGCCAGGTCACCGACCCGATCGACGCCCTGAGCGTGACCCCGGACCTGTACTTCACCCGCATGCTCAGCGAGATCTGCGCGCCGGTGTTCATTTTCCTCACCGGCCTGTCGGCCTGGCTCTACAGCCAGAAACACAGCCTCGGGGAAACCTCGGTGTTCCTGCTCAAGCGCGGCCTGTTCCTGGTGTTCCTCGAACTGACCTTCGTGTGTTTTGCCTGGAACGCCGAGTTCCCGCCCAAGACCCTGTGGCTGCAGGTGATCTGGTGCATCGGCATCTGCATGATCGTGCTGGCCGGCCTGCTGCACTTCAAACGCAGCTGGCTGATCGTGCTGGGGGTGGCCATCGTCGCCGGGCACAACCTGCTGGATGATGTGGTGGTGGGCCCCGAGTCGCCGTTCTTCGTGCCCTGGTCGATCCTGCACCAGCGGGTGTTCATCGACATCACCGAGTTCACCCGCGCCCGCACCACCTACCCGGTATTGCCGTGGATCGGTGTGATCCTGCTGGGCTGGGCCATCGGCCCGTGGTTCGGCAAGGACGTGCAGCCGGCGGCGCGCATTTCGCGGCTGCTCAAGGTCGGCGTCGGCCTGCTGGTGGCCTTCGTGTTCATCCGCTACCTGAACGTCTACGGCGAGAAACCCTGGGTGCAGACCGGCGATGCGCTGCGCACCTTCATGAGCTTCATGAGCGCCAAGAAGTACCCGCCGTCGCTGATGTTCCTGATGCCCACCCTGGGCCTGGGGCTGATCCTCCTGGCGTACTTCGAGAAGGTCCAGGAGCGCTGGTCGACCGCGCAACTGGCGATCTACGGCGGCGCGCCGATGTTCTTCTACCTGCTGCACCTGTACGTACTCAAGGCCATGTACCTGGTGGCCGTGGCCATCTGGGGCGCCAACCAGGGCACTTACTACGGCTTCGACAACCTGTCCGGCGTCTGGCTGTGGAGCCTGATCCTCGGCGTGCTGCTGTTCTTCCCGACGCGCTGGTTCGCCGGCCTCAAGCAGCGTCGCCGCGATATCGCGATCCTCAAATACCTCTGAGTGGGATCCCGGTGGTGCGCCCGTATAGCGGCGCACTGCTTCCTATCGCCTGTCATTTATCGATTTTCGGGAGTTCCACAGTGAAAACCTTGACCCGACACACCCTGTTGTTGGCATTTCTTTGGCATTGGGGAGGCCAGAGCCTGCTCGCGCTGGCCGCGGAGCAGGACAATGCCAAGGGCTTTATCGAAGACAGCCAGTGGAGCCTGTTCAACCGCAGCCTCTACGACCGTCGCGACTATCGGCACGGTTCCTTGAGCAACGGCGCGCGCAACGCCTACAAGCCCCGCGCCGAACGCAGCGACCTGGCCGAGGAGTGGGCCTACGGCCTGATGGCCGACTACAGCTCCGGTTTCACCCAGGGCACGCTCGGCTTCGGCCTGGACGCCCATGTGTATTCCGGCTGGAAACTCGACAGCGGCGGTGGCCGGGCCGGCAAGGCGCGGTTGCTGGGGGTGGACAACGACGGCCATCCCAAGGACGAATTCAGCCGCGGCGGCGCGGTGGCCAAGCTGCGTTTTTCCTCCACCGAACTGCGCTACGGCGAGCAGCGGGTCAAGACCCCGGTGTTCGGTTCCTCCGACAGCCGCCTGCTGCCCGAGACCGCCACCGGCTGGTTCCTCACCAGCCGCGAGCTGAGCGACACCACCCTGTACGGCGGCCACTTCAACGAAAGCACCGACCGCAACGCCACCAGCCACGACCAGGGTTTCGTGGTCAATTACTCCAATGGCCAGCAGGGCGACAGCTTCGACCTGATCGGTGTGCGCAATACTGCAATCAAGGGTCTCAACGCCAGCCTGTTCAGCGCCCTGTACGAAGACACCTGGCGCCAGCAGTACCTCGGCGCGCTCTACAACCTGCCGTTGAGCCCGGGCCAGGACCTGACGTTCGACTTCAACCTGTACCGCACCCAGGACACCGGCAAGGCCCTGTCCGGGCGCATCGACAACACCACCTGGAGCCTGATGTCGACCTACAAGAGCGGCGCCCACAGCTTTGGCCTGGGCTACCAGAAGGTCGACGGCGACACGCCTTACGACTACGTCACCCGCGGCGCGATCCTGCTGAGCAACGCCGTGGCCCTGTCGGACTTCAACGCCCCTGAGGAAGCCTCCTGGCAGGCCCGCTACGACCTGAACATGGCCGGCTACAGCGTGCCCGGCCTGACCTTCAGCGCCCTGTACGTGCGCGGCAGCGGCATCGACGGCAGCCACATGGACCCGCGCGGCGGCTACGCCTGGCTGGGCTACGGCGAAGGCGGCAAGCACTGGGAACGCGACCTGCAGGCCAAGTACGTGGTGCAGTCCGGGCCGGCGAAAAACCTCGCCGTCACCCTGCGCCACGCCGTGCACCGCGGCAATACAGCCCAGGCGGAGCTGGATGCCGACCAGCTGCGGCTGGCGATCGAGTATCCATTGGGCGGCAGGTTCTAGGGCCCAGGCACGGCCCGTCAGCGCCCGGCCCCTCCTTGCGGAGGGGTTTTCATGGTCCGGACATTTATTGCCCGGGGCTTTATGGCCGGGCGCCGTTAATGCTGCTATGCCTTGGAGAGCCCTTCAGGCTTTACCGCAGCAGTTGTCATGACACGGACGTAGGGTGACACCGGTCCTCGCCTGGCCGATTGGCCGCGCGGGAACCTCACTTGACTGCCATGGGGTAACCAGGTCGTGGAGAACACAAGGATCAAGGCGCGCCAGCTGATCGTCTGCATCGATGGCACCAACAACCGTTTCAGTGACGAACCGACCAACGTGGTCCGGCTGTTTCGCTCGCTACCCAAGGACAGCGAAACGCTGCTGGCCTATTACGACCAGGGCGTGGGCACCTTCGGGCTCAGCGAAACCCTGTTCGAGTGGCAGAAGGTGCCGTCGCGCATCGCCGGGCTGATGTTCGGCTGGGGCATCAAGCGCAACGTGCTCAATGCCTACCGCTTCCTGATGGAGAACTACAGGGACGGCGATCAGATCTTCCTCTTCGGTTTCTCCCGCGGCTCCTACGCGGTGCGGGTGCTGGCGGCGCTGCTGCATACCATCGGCCTGTTGCCGGCCCATCAGGTCCAGTTGATGGACTTTGCCTGGTCGCTGCTGACCACGCGCCTGCAACCCGATGGAAACAGTTCCAAACCGAATCGCCAACGCGCCATGAGTTACGCCTGGTGGCGCATGAGCGCGGATAAAAAACCGGATTTCGATTTGATGGACGCGTTCAAGGCCAGCTTTGCCCGGAAGGTGCACATTCACTTTCTCGGGCTGTTCGACACCGTGAGTTCGGTGGGCTGGGTGTACGACCCGCTGATCGTTCCCTACACCCGCCGGAACAAGGACGTGAAGATCATCCGCCATGCGGTGTCCCTGGACGAACGCCGCAGCTTTTTCCGCCAGAACCTCTGGACAGAGGACGAGGGCGTGAACCTCAAGCAGGTCTGGTTCGCCGGCGTGCATTCGGATGTGGGCGGCGGTTACCCCGCCGGCGAATCGCAGCTGGCGTTGATTGCCTTGCGCTGGATGGTCGGCGAGTGCCTGGAGGCCGGGTTGAGCATCGATGCCGAAGCCTGTCGCGCAGAACTCTATCCACCCTCTGTGCTACAGGATCCGCTGGCCCAGGCCCACGATTCCCTGACCCGCAACTGGCTGATCGCCGAGTGGGTGCCACGCCTGGTCTGGAACCCGAAGACCCACAAGCGGGTCCGTGAGTACGGTTCGATGCCGCCGTTCGGCAAACCCAGGTCGCGGGAGATTCTCACGCCTGGGGCCGGGCAGAAAGTCCGGGTGCATGACTCCGTGGCCGTTCGCCTGAAAGGTTCCCTGGCCGACGACCAGCCCTGGGGCAGCCAACTGACGTACCAGCCGGAAAACCTGCTGCGCATCGATGCCGCGCTGATCGAGCAGGTGGGCGACTCGCCGAGGCTGGATGAGTACAACCTCTAGGGGCGCTCGCCCACTCACTGCCGATGCCGGCGCAGCAGCTCGATCTGCTGCGCCGGCACCTGCTGGCGCAGGGCTTTGTACAGGGCGCGGGTTTCCAGCAGATTCCAGATCCGCAGCAGGGTTTCCAGGGCGTCCAGCGGCTTGCTGATGAAGTCGCGGGCGCCCAGGGCCAGGGCGCGCAGGCGGGTGTCGCGGGTGGCGTCGGCGGTCAGCACCAGGATCGGCAGGTAATCGTTGGCCGGGATCCGTCGGTTGAGCTGTTCGAGCACGGCGAAGCCATCGAATTCGGGCATGTGCAGGTCGAGGATCACCAGGTCCGGCTCGAAGCTGTTGAACAGCTCCAGGGTGCGTAGCGGCTGGGTGCTGCTCAGCACGTTGTGCAGGCCTTCGCGGGCCAGCAATTGCTCCATCAGCTCGAGGTTGGGGCGTTGGTCGTCGATGATCAGGATGCGCAAATCGTGGTTCATGCGGGCTCCGGTAAATGTTGCTCAAGGTGGGCGAGAAACGCCGGGATATGAATGGGCTTGGTCAGGATCGCCGTGGCCCCGGCCTGCAACAGGGCGCGGTGGGTCAGGGCGCTGGCGTCGGCGGTGATCATCAGCACCGGGGTGCTGGCGGTGGTCGGCGATTCCCGCAGCCGGCGCAGCACTTCCAGGCCTGCAAGGTCCGGCAGGCTGACGTCCAGCAGGATCAGTTGCGGTGCATGCTGGCGCGCCAGGTCGAGGCCCATCTGGCCCTGCATGCTCGACAGCAGGCGAATGCCCGGGCGGCGTTGCAGCAGGGTTTCGATCAGCGCCAGGCTCGACAGGTTGTCTTCGATGCACAGCACCTGGCCCCGGTATGCCACGGCCTCGGCCCGGGCCGGCAGCACCGCCGCCGGTAGCTGTTGCTCCAGGGCCAGGCGCGTGCCGGCCGCGGCCACCTGGACAAAGGGCAGTTGCAAGGTAAAGCAGCAGCCCTGGCCCGGCGTGCTGTGCACCCGCAGGCTGCCGTCCATCATTTCCAGCAGGCTCTTGCTCAGGGCCAGGCCCAGGCCGGTGCCTTCCACCCGCGGGTCGGCGCCCAGGCGTTCGAAGGGACGGAACAACTGGTCCAGGCGCTCCAGGGGAATGCCGGCGCCGGTGTCGCTGACCGCCACCTCGACCCGGGTGCCCAGGACCTTGACCGCGATCCGCACCTGGCCCTGGGGCCGGTTGTACTTGATGGCGTTGGACAGCAGGTTGAGCAGCACCTGGATCAGCCGCTGGCGGTCGGCGATCACCCCGCTGTGCTCGCTCAGCGCGGGCAGGGCGGCCAGCTGGATGCCGGCGTCGGTGGCCATCGGCGAGACCAGGGTCAGGGCCTCGTGCAGCACCGCGGCCAGGGCGATCGGCTCGACATTCAGCGCCAGGTGCCCGGCCTCGATGCGGGCAATGTCCAGCACCTCGTTGATCAGGGTCAGCAGGTGCTGGCCGGCGCGCAGGATATGGCCGACCTGGGGCCGCTGGCCGCTCGGTGAGTCCATGTCCAGCAGTTGCGCGAAACCGAGGATGGCATTGAGCGGGGTGCGCAGTTCGTGGCTCATGCGCGAGAGGAATTCGCTCTTGGCGCGGCTGGCGCTTTCGGCTTCCTCGCGGGCGGTGCGCAGGGCTATTTCCGCGGCGCGGCGGTCGGTGATGTCGCGGGTGATCTTGGAGAAGCCGCGCAACGCGCCGCTGGCATCGTACTGCGCGGTGATCACCACGCTGGCCCAGAAGCGGCTGCCGTCCTTGCGGCAGCGCCAGGCCTCTTCCATGTAATGGCCGTCGCGGGTGGCTTCGCGCAGGGCCATGTCCGGGTGCGCCGGACATTCTTCCGCCAGGTAGAACAGCGAGAAGTGCCGGCCGAGGATTTCCTGTTCGCTGTAGCCCTTGATCCGTTCGGCGCCGGCGTTCCAGGTGGTGACCCGGCCCTGGGTGTCGAGGGCGAAGATCCCGTAGTCCTTGACCCCGTCGATGATCAGCCGCAGGCGTTCTTCGTTGTCGCGCAGGGCCCGCTCGCGCTCGGCCAGCAGTTGCCCGGCTTCCACCAGGCGGGTGCCGAGCTGGCCGATTTCGTCCTGTTCCGGGGCTTGCGGGCGCAACGGTTGGCCGAGGGCCAGGCGCTGGGCGTTGCCTTGCACCTGCTGCACCCGCGCGACTATGCCCTTGGACAAAAACAGCACCGCGACAATCGCCCCGAACAGGCCGCAGAGCGCCGCCAGCAGCGTGGCCAGCAGCAGGCGCATACGGGTTGCCGAGGCCGCGGCGCTGCGTTCGGCGAGCAAGCCGTCTTCGCGGATGCGCATGGCGCTGATCTGCTCGCGCAGCACGTCCAGCACCTGTTTGTTCTCGATCAGGATCGCGGTGATGCTGGCGCTGTCGTCGGGCCGGCCGTTGCGCAGGGCCACCAGGCCGTCGAGCTTGTGGCCGATCAGCGGGGCGATGGCCTTGAGGTGGTCGCGCATGCGTGCATCGCGAATGTTGCTGTCCAGCCGTTGCAGGGCGGCCTGGATCAGCGGCTGGGCACGTTCGTAGCTGGGCAGGAAGTCTTCGCGGCGGGTCAGCAGGTAGCCGCGCACGCTGGCCGCCGCTTCGGCCAGCAGGGTATGCACGGTCTGGATGTCGCCCTGCACCAGCAGCACCCGGCGCACGTCTTCCTCGGCGCGGGCGGTCTGGCGTTCGGTGATGTAGATCAGCACCAGCGACAGCAGCAGGATCACCAGCGGCAGGGAGATCACCACCAGCGCCTTGCCGCGCAGGGGCAGGTCGAGCCAGTGCCGGCTCGCCAGCAGTCTCATGGCCAGTCTCCCGCGGGCTGCGCCACCAGCCCCAGGGCGATGCCGCGCACCGCGGCCTGGGTGCGGTCCGCCGCGCCGAGCTTACCGATCACCCGTTCCACATGGGCCTTGGCGGTGCCGGTGGTGATGCCGAGCTTTTCGCCGATCTCGCGGTTGCTGAAACCGCCGGCCACCAACCCCAGCACTTGGCGTTCGCGGGCGGTCAGGGTCGCGGCCTGGGCGCTGCCGCCGGCGTTGCGCTCGGCCATGCGCCGCAGCAGCCGGGCGCTGACGCTACTGTTGAGGGCTTCCTCGCCCCGGGCCACCCGCTGCAGGGCGCCGAGCACTTCGCCACGGCTGGCGTCCTTGAGCAGGTAGCCGACGGCGCCGGCGGCAATCGCCGCTTCCAGGTGGTCGGGGCTGTCGTCCATGGTGAAGATCACCACCTTGATCGCTGGTTGCCGCTGGTGCAGCAGGCGCGCGGCGCCCAGGCCGTTGAGCAGCGGCATGCGGATGTCGAGGATGGCGATGTCCGGTTGCAGGCGCTCGCACAGGTCGAGGGCTTCCTGGCCATCCCGGGCCTGGCCGACCACCTCGAATTCCGGGTGGCCGGCCAGCAGGGCGACAAAGCCGGTGCGGGTGACTTCATGGTCGTCCGCCAGCACCAGGCGCAGGGCAGGGCTCATGGCTGTTCTCCAGCAGCGGGCAGCGGCACCCGGGCCAGCAGGCGGGTGCCGTGGCCGGGGGCGCTGTGCCAGGACAGCTCGCCGCCCAGCAGGCTGGCGCGTTCCTGCATCGCCGCCAGGCCCAGGTGCTGGCCGCTGCAGCTGGACAGCGAGGTGCCCAGGGCGAAGCCGACGCCGTTGTCTGCCAGCGCCAGCGCGGCCTGGCCGTCGGCCAGTTGCAGGCTCAGTTCGACGCGGCTGGCGCGGGCATGCTTGAGGATGTTGTTGATGCCTTCCTGGGCGATGCGGAACAGGGCGATCTCGCTGGCGCCCGGCAGGCGCGCGCTGGACTGTTGCCGCCAGTGCACCTCGAGACCGGCGTCGCGCAGGCGGTCGGCTTCCTTGTCGATGGCCTTGTACAGGCCAAAGTCGTCCAGCACGTTGGGGCGCAGGCCGCCGATCAATTGCCGGCCCTCGCCGACGCAGCCCTGGGCCAGGGTCAGGATGGTTTGCAGCTCGCTGTGCAGCTCCTGTGGCAATGTCGGGCAGTGTCCGGCAAACCCCTGCAGGCGCTGGTGCAGCCCGGCCAGGGTTTGCGCCAGGCCGTCGTGCAGGTCGTAGGCCACGCGCTTGCGTTCGTCTTCTTGGGCGCTGAACAGCCGGTGCACCAGTTCCGACATGGTGCGTTCCCGGGCTTGCAGGGCCTGGAGCAAGCGCTGGTTTTCCAGGTGCGCCGCCAGCAAGGTGGCCAGCAGTTGCAGGGATTCCAGGTCCTCGCTGTCGGGCGCGGCCAGGGCCACGCTGTTGGCCAGCAGCAAGGCGCCGAAGGCCTGGCCGTCGGCGCCGGGCAGGGGAATGCGCAGCACCTGGGGCAGGGCGGCATCGGTCTGCGGCAACCATTCGGGGTGCAGGGTCGCAGACTTGGCCAGCTCGTGCAGGGCGGCCAGGCGTTCGCTGCCGCCGTGCTGGGCGGTGGCCTGGGGCGGCTGGACGGCGTGCCATTCCAGCAGCAGGCCGTGGTCCATGGCCATAAAGGCACAGGCCCGTTGCAGGGCGCGCTGGCGCATGGCCGCGGGCGGCAGTTGGGTCAGTTCCTGTCCGGTGTCCACCAGCAGGCGCAGGCGCGCCGCGCGGCTTTGCGCCTGGCGATACTGGCTGCGAATGGCCAGGGCACTGCCGGGGTCGTGGGTCGGGCTTTGCATGAAAAACAGGCTCCAGCGTGAAGGGCGTGCGCTCGCGAGCAGGCATTAGACCCGGTTGCCGGCTGTGGGCCTATCTGCCGAATGGCATAGGCCGCCGGCACCGGTTGGCCGATGGCGAGGCCGCAACGGGTGGGCAAAGTGGGCGCATTGAAACCCACTGGAGCCTTCCGATGAAACTGCCAACCACCGCCATCGCCCTGTTACTGGCGCTGACCGCGCCCCTGGCCCAGGCCCTGGACGCCACGCCTTATGTGTACCGCACTGTCGCCGCGCAGCCGCAGAACCAGGGCGACCGGGAGATCGCCGGCCTGTTCGATCGCTGGAACGCGGCCCTGCAAACCGGCAGCGCAAAAAACGTAACCAGTCTTTACGCCGCCGACGCGATCCTCCAGCCGACCGTGTCGAACCAGGTGCGCACCACCCCGGCGCAGATCCAGGACTACTTCGAGCACTTCCTCGCGGGCAAGCCGGTGGGCCAGATCAACTACCGGGAAATCCGCCACCTGGGCGCGGATGCGGCCATGGACAGCGGCGTCTACACCTTCACCCTGCACGAGGCCGGTGGTGCGACCCGCCAGGTGCAGGCGCGCTACACCTTCCTCTACGAGCGCATCGACGGCCAGTGGAAGATCCTCAACCACCATTCCTCGGCCATGCCCCAGGCGCAGCCGCCATTGCAGGCCAGCCATCGCTGAGCAAGCGCTGCCGCACCTTGAAAAAAAACGCCGGGACTTGTGCCCGGCGTTTTGCTGTCTTCAGCCTTCCTGGCGATAACGCCCCGGGGTCATGCCGAACCAGCGGCGGCAGGCCTTGTGAAAGCTGCTCTGGTCGCGAAAGCCGAGCAGGGCGCCGATGTACTTGACGCTGCGCGCCGAGTTGCGCAGGAAACTGTGGGCCAGCATCAACCGCGCCTCGTCGAGCAGCGCCGAGAAGTGCATGTCTTCGTTGCCCAGGCGTCGCTGCAGGCTGCGGCTGCTGACCCCCACCAACTGCGCGATGTGCCGCAGGTCGCTGGGCCCGCCCTGGGCCAGGCGCTCGGACAACACCCGCCTTACCCGCGCGGTCATCGAGCCGTCGAGCAGCAGCTTGAGGCGGGTTCGCGCGTATTCCATGTGCAGCACATCCAGGGCCGGGTCGGCGCTGGGTAGGGCCATGGCGCAATCGCGCGGGCTGAAGCTCAGGCTGTTGTAGGGCGCGTCGAACTGCAGGTTGGCGCCCAGCAGGTGCTCCAGGGCGCGGGTGTCGGGCGGGCGCGGGTAGGTGAAGCTCGCCGCCAGCGGTTGCGGCTTGTGCCCGGGCAGCAGCCAGTGCACCAGGCCCAGGGTCTGCGCCGCGCCGGCATCGATGAAGGCCCGCGGCACCAGGCCCGGTTCCAGGGCGATGTCGAAGCCGATCAGGGTGACGGCCTGGGGGCTGCGCTCCAGGCATAGGTAGAAGCCGTTGCTGACCAGCGAGTGATAGTCCACCAGGCGTTGCAGCGCGGTGTCCAGGGTGGCGCCGGACATCAGCGCGTAGCCGAGCACTTCCAGGTTGGCCGGGTGGGCCTTGGTGTACGCCAGCAGGCCGAGGTCCGGGTTGCCGCACAGCTGCACGGCGTCTTGCAGCACCGCGTAGACCAGCTCCAGCCTGACGCCCATGGGGTTTTCACAGGCCTCCTGGTGGCTGCTGCCGTGGCGCTTGAGCAAGGCCTCGACCTTGACTCCGGCGTCGCTCAGGACATCGGCAAGCACCCGGAAACTGGTGCCGGTCATTCTGTGCATAGTACTTCCTGGACTGGTGGCTAATTGATGTCATTGGCGCTGGCGCATGATCGCAATAAACCTCGGGCCACAGTCGAGAAAGGGCGGTGCGGTGTTTCCAAGGACAAACGAAAGGTATCCGGGAACACTTTCGAGCCGTCCGGGCAGGGGGGATCATAAATAGCAATGAGCCATTATCACGTCGGGCGCGCCGACGCATCCTGGCCAAGCCCACCCGGCGCGCTGTCGCCGCTTCGACTACGGATCTGTCATGCAAAGCGTCAAAGACTTCTATCGGGAACTGGCGCAGGGGCGACTGGCGCTGGCCTTCCAGCCGGTGGTGCGGCTGCCCGACACTAGCCGGGTGCTGTACCTGGAAGGTTTGCTGCGCCATGTCGAACAGCCCGGCAATGGCGTCTACCCGTTCGCCATGCTCGAACGCCATCAGCGGATGCGCGAGCTGGACCGCAGCGTGGTGGGGGGCGTGATCGAGCGCCTGCTGGAGGACGAGCACCTGCGCCTGGGCTGCAACATCTCGGCGCAGAGCGCGATCGTCGATCCGTTCTGGTCCGCCACCTTCGCGCAGTTGCGCGACGCGCCTTCAGTGGCCGCGCGGCTGGTGATCGAAATCACCGAAAGCGCCACGCCGCCGAGCACCGAGGCGGCCATCGAATTTGTCCTGTGCCTGCGCGAGCTGGGTTGCCGGGTGGCGGTGGACGACTTTGGCGCCGGCCTCGGCACCCTGGAGTTCATCCGCCGGACCTGCCCCGACATGGTCAAGATCGACCAGGGTTACCTGCAACGCGCCCGCAGCGAACCCAACAGCGTGCAGACCCTGAAACACCTGGTGCAGCTGTGCAAGACCCTGGCGCCCTGCGTAATCATCGAAGGCATCGAGAGCGAAGCCGACCGCGCCCTGGCCACGGCCTGCGGTGGCGAATGGGGCCAGGGCTACCTGTTCGGCCGGCCACGGCTCGACCGCCTGGGCGTGCCGTGCCGGTTGCGTGGGGGGGTGGCCGAGCGAGTGGTGGCGGACTGAGCGGGGCGGTTTGCCGGTGCTTGTCAGAGATGACAGCGGCAGTCCATTCACCCATGCCGCCAGCGACCGGCCGCGGCTTCAGTAATAAACGCCCTTGGCGTCGTAGGGCAGCAGCACGGTATCGACCGCCGCATCCACCGGCAGGCTTACCACCGCCACCAGCGGGCAGACGATGCTCATCCAGCAGTAGATAGTGGCGTAGCCGTCGTAGCCGCGGGCGTCACGCATGGTCAGCAGCTGGATATTTTGCTGGGTGCCTTTGTAGAAGTCGTAGGAAATGTATTGATTGCTGGCACGGGCCATCAGGGTGCCGCAGCCCGAGAGGGCGAGTGTGCCGAGCAGGACGAGAGCAGTGAGCGCTTTGATGATGCCATTCCTTAGCAAGCCGATTTGCGGCGCGCATCTTCGCATCGCACGAGGTATCAGGCCAGCTTGAATGGCAATGTTCGCAGTGAGCTGCCGGCGGCGTCTTTGCAATCGCCATCGCCGGCAAGCCTGGCTCCTACGGGGTCGGAGGGCGTTCGCTAATGTGCGGCTGGCACGCGCTTGCGTAGGAGCCAGGCTTGCCGGCGAAGGCGTCGGGCGCCTCAGCCGAGAAACCGCGGGCAAAGCCGCTGAGCTTTCAGCCCAGCACCTCACGCAACCGATGCCACAGCATGCCCAGCGCCAGCAGCGGCGCGCGCAGGGCGGGGCCGCCAGGGAAGGTCATGTGCGGCACTGCGCTGAAGATGTCCAGGCCCTGGCTGTGCCCGGCGTGGATGGCCTCGGCCAGCAGGCGCGCGGTCCAGTGGCTGACGTTGAGCCCATGCCCGGAATAACCCTGGGCGTAATACACATTGGGGTACTGGCGCAGGCGCCCGACCTGGGGAAAACGGTTAGCGGTGATGCCGATCTTGCCGCCCCATTGGTAGTCGATGCGCACATTCGCCAGTTGCGGGAACACCTTGAGCAGCTTCGGCCGCATATAGGCGCCGATGTCCGCCGGGTCGCGCCCGGAGTAGTGGCAGGCGCCGCCGAACAGCAGGCGCCGGTCCGCCGAGAGCCGGTAGTAGTCGAGGCCGACCTTCTGGTCGCACAGCGCCAGGTTCTGCGGGATCAGTTCGGCGGCCAGGGCGGGCGCCAGGGGCTCGGTGGCGATGATGTAGCTGCCCGCCGGCAGCACCTTGCCGGCAAGGCGCGGCTCCAGGTCATCCAGGTGGGCGTTGCAGGCCAGCACCAGGCTTGCGGCGCGCACCGTGCCGCTGGCGCAACGCACCCGCACGCTGTCGCCGTGGATCAGCTCCAGCACCGGGCTCTGCTCGAAGATCCGCACCCCCAGCGTCCGTGCCAGGGCGGCTTCGCCGAGCACCAGGTTGAGCGGGTGCAGGTGCCCGGAACCCATGTCCACCAGGCCCCCGGCATAGGCCGAGGACGCCACCACCCGGGCCATGTCCTGCGGGGCGACAAGGTGGGTTTCATGCACGTAGCCCAGGGCCGCGAGGTGTTCCTGCTCGGCCTGGAACGCGGCGAACTGGGCCGGGGTGTTGGCCAGCTCGCAGAAGCCCCAGCGCAGGTCGCAGTCGATGCCGTGCTCGCGCACACGCTGGCCGACCAGCGCCACCGAGTCGATGCCGGCCTGCTCCAGGTAACGCACGCCCTCGGCGCCGACGTAGCGGGCGAAGCCGCTGACGTCGTGGCCGATGCCGCGGATCAGTTGCCCGCCGTTGCGCCCGCTGGCGCCCCAGCCGATGCGCCGGGCTTCCAGGAGAATCACCGAGAGGCCGCGCTGCGCCAGTTCGATGGCGGTGTTGACCCCGGTGAAACCACCGCCGATCACGCAGACGTCGGCGCTGAGGTCGACATTCAGCGGCGGGTAGTCCGGCAGCGCGTTGGCCGAGGCGGCGTAGTAGGAGCGGGTGTGTTGTGCAGGGCTGTGCTGGTTCATTGGTTGGACTTCACTTTGCTCCAGGCGCGGGTCATCAGGCGCATGGTCTGCGGGCTCTGGGTGCTGGAGATGTACAGCTTGTCGAGCACCGCCTGGGGTGGGTAGACCTCGGGGTTGTTCACCAGCTCGGGGTCCATGTATTGCTGCGACGCCGGGTTGGGGTTGGCGTAGCCGACATAGGCGCTGACCTTGGCGATCACTTGCGGGTCCAGCAGGTTGTTGATGAAGGCATGGGCTTGCTTGGGATTGCTGGCGTCCGCCGGGATCGCCAGCAGGTCGAACCACAGGTTGCTGCCTTCCTTGGGAATCGAATAGGCGATCTTCACCCCGTTCTTGGCTTCCTTGGCGCGGTTGGCAGCCTGGAACACGTCGCCGGAGTAACCGAAGGCCAGGCAGATGTTGCCGTTGGCCAGGTCCGAGACGTACTTGGAGGAGTGGAAGTAGGTGATGTAGGGACGGATCGCCAGCAGCTTGGCTTCGGCTTTCTTGTAGTCCGCGGGGTTTTCGCTGCGCGGGTCCAGGCCCATATAGTTGAGCACCGCCGGGAACACTTCGTCCGGCGAGTCCATCATCGACACCCCGCACTGGCTGAGTTTTTTCAGATTCTCCGGTTCGAAGAACACCGCCCAGGAATCGATGCTGTCGATGCCCAGCACCTGCTTGACCTTGTCGACGTTGTAGCCGATGCCGTTGGTGCCCCACAGGTAAGGCACCGAGTACTGGTTGCCGGGGTCGTTCTGCTCCAGCAGGGCCAGCAGTTTCGGGTCGAGGTTCCGCCAGTTCGGCAGCTGCGCGCGGTCCAGCTTGAGAAAGGCCCCGGCCTTGACCTGCCGCGCCAGGAAGTGGTTGGACGGCACCACCAGGTCATAGCCGGTGCGCCCGGCCAGCAGCTTGCCCTCCAGGGTTTCGTTGGAGTCGAAGACGTCGTAGATGACCCGGGTCCCGGTCTTGGCCTGGAAGTCGGCGAGGGTGGTCTCGCCGATATAGTCGGTCCAGTTGTACACGCTGACTGTCGATTCGGCCTGGGCCGTGGCGCCGAACAGCACCGTCAGGGCCAGCGGAACCACTGATTTCCATAGACGCATAGCGATACCCCTTTTTGCGGTTGTTATTGGTTTGCCAAATTCATGAAGCCCTGTAGCCCTGTAGCCGCTGCCGAGCAACGCGAGGCTGCGATCGGCGGCGCAGCCGTCGTAAACCCGGCCACCGCGTTGCATCAGGTACACCGCGTGCGACGGTCTGGCGATGGCTGCGCCATCGATCGCAGCCTCGCAGGCTCGGCAGCGGCTACAACGGAGTGCGCGGCAGCGCCCGAATCGCGCAGGCCTCAGACGCTGAGCAACAGGAACTCGCGCTCCCAGGAACTGATCACGCGCTTGAAGTTCTCGTGCTCGGCGCGTTTCACCGCGACGTAGCCGCGCACGAACTTGCTGCCCAGGTAGCGCTCGATGGTCGGGCACTCTTCCATGCGGGTCAGGGCGTCTTCGATGGTGATCGGCAGGCGCAGGTTGCGCCGCTCATAGGCCCGGCCTTCCACCGCGGCGCTCGGCTCGAGGCCCTCGACCATGCCCAGGTAGCCGCACAGCAGGCTGGCGGCGATGGCCAGGTAAGGGTTGGCGTCGGCGCCGGGCAGGCGGTTTTCCACGCGCATGGCTTCCGGGCCGGAGGTCGGCACCCGCAGGCCGACGGTGCGGTTCTCTTCGCCCCATTCGACATTGACCGGCGCCGAGGTGTCCGGCAGGAAGCGGCGGAACGAATTGACGTTGGGCGCGAACATCGGCAGCACCTGGGGGATGTACTTCTGCAACCCGCCGATATGGTGGCGGAACAGCTCGCTCATGCGGCCCTCGGCGTCGGCGAAGATCGGCTTGCCGGTGGCGCTGTCGACCACGCTCTGGTGCAGGTGCATGGCGCTGCCGGGTTCGTCGGCCACCGGCTTGGCCATGAAGGTGGCGGTGACGTTGTGCTTGAGCGCGGCCTCGCGCAGGGTGCGCTTGAACACGGTGATCTGGTCGGCCAGGTCGAGGGCGTCGCCGTGGCGGAAGTTGATTTCCATCTGCGCCGGGCCGTCTTCGTGGATCAGCGTATCGAGGTCCAGGCCCTGGGCTTCGCACCAGTCGTAGACATCCTCGAACAGCGGGTCGAATTCGTTGGCGGCGTCGATGGAGAACGACTGGCGTCCGCTTTCGGCCCGGCCGGAGCGGCCCAGCGGCGCCTTCAGCGGCAGGTCCGGGTCTTCGCAGCGCTGGGTCAGGTAGAACTCCATCTCCGGCGCGACGATCGGCTGCCAGCCCTTGTCGGCGTACAGCTGCAGGACTTTCTTCAGCACGTTGCGCGGCGACAGCTCGATGGGGTTGCCGAACTTGTCGAAGGTGTCGTGGATGACGATGGCGGTCGGCTCGATGGCCCAGGGCACCAGGTAAATGCCCGAGGCGTCGGGGCGGCAGACCATGTCGATGTCCGCCGGGTCCAGCAGGTCGTAGTAGATGTCGTCGTCGACGAAGTCCCCGGTTACCGTTTGCAACAGCACACTTTCCGGCAGGCGCATGCCTCGCTCATGCAGGAACTTGTTGGTGGGCGCTATCTTGCCGCGGGCGATGCCGGTCAGGTCGCTGACCACACACTCCACTTCGGTAATCTTGTGTTCTTTCAGCCAGGTAGACAGCTGATCGAAAGGGGCATTCATAAGGACCTCGTCAATGATTGTCGGTGACGCGCCAGCACTTGGAGTCGCCCATCAAGGCTTCCCCTGTGGCGCGTTGACGACTATCTTGGGCAAGCCTCGCGGTTCCATCTATCCACTTTAAGCAGCACCAAAGCGCACCAAAAGAGTGCGCAAGGTCCCTTCATGACAGCGTCGACAGCTCTCCAGGTCCAGGCCTTCAACACCTTCGATGTGGCCGATCAGATCCGTGCCACCCCGGGTTGGGTGCAGCATTACCAGCAGATGTCGCCCGGGCATTTCGCCGGGCAGGTGCGTTATCTGGACCTGCAAGGGGTGCAGATCTACGAGGAGTGCATGAACACCCGGGTCGAGCAGAATTTCAGCGCGCCGCAGGACTCCCTGGCGTTCTGTTTCGATCGCAGCGACAACGCCCTGTACCTGCTCAACGGCGAGAGCCGCAACATCTGGATCACCCCGGAGAACTACCAGGAAATCGCCGTGGTGTTCGGCCCGGAATTCGTCCGCGGCCATGGCCTCGACGCGCAGCGCCTCGACGGCCTGTTCCTGGCGCCGCTCAACTGCGGGCAGAACGCCTTGTTCAGCCGCTGGCTCAGCACGACCCTGACGCGCCTGTCGCAGACCCTCGACCCACCCAGCCGCGAAGCCCTGACCCAGCAGTTGCTCGAGGACTGCCTGTTTATCCTCGACAACGCCTGCGTACGCCTGGACGGTGGCGGCCTGCGCCGGCGCGCCGAGGAGCGGGCGATCATGCAGCGGGTGGCCCAGTGGGCGGCGGACGGCCCGGAAGACAGCCTCAACCTGCTGGAGTTGGCGCAGGTGGCCGGGGTTTCCCTGCGCCAGTTGCAAGGCGCGTTCAAGGCCTTCGCCGGCATGGCGCCGACCCAGTGGCTGCGCCTGCGCCGGCTGAACAGTGCGCACCGCGAACTGCTGCGCCGCGGTCCGGACGAAACCACCGTGGCCGAGGTGGCCATGCGCTGGTCGTTCTGGCACCTCGGGCGGTTTTCCAGCAGCTACCGCGCGCTGTTCAAGGAACTGCCGAGCGAGACCCTGCGCCGCGGCCAGCGTTGAGCTGTTCCTGACCGCGGGCCCGCAGGGTCGGCGCCATTTCCAGTGTCATGCGCGGGGATGCCTGTCTGCCGAAGGGCGGCGCTGGCCATTGCGGCTCGGCCGCGGCGGCTTGGGCTGGTCATCCTCATGCGCGCTTCCCGCAGGGTGTTCGCGCAGGTAGCGCCACAGCGCCTGGGCGATGGCATCGCTGTTGACCCCCTTGCCGAAGACCTGCTGGCCGATGCTCAAGCCGAGCTGGCGGTAGCTTTCGAACTGCGCCTCGTCGAAGAACTGGTCGACGGTGGGCTGGTTGGGGAAGGACGTGTTGATCAGCGCGTAGTTCTGCACGTCCGGCGATACCGAGGGGATCAGCCGGGGCTTGAGTACCAGGATGCGACTGACCAGGGTGTCCGGCTCGGTGCAGGCGTAGACGTTGAGCAGCAGCGCGCAATGCGGGTCCGCCGGCGACGGCGCGATCTTGAAGTCCTCCATGCGCCCGAACACCTTGCCCAGTACATCGTCCCCGGTGATCTCTGCGTCTTCCCTGATCTCCAGGCCGTGGTCGATACGCGCCAGGCGGATGAGATTGCTCAGGTCGTCGAACCGGTAATCGGGATCGCAGCCACAGTCGCACATCACGATCAGCTCGACCTGGCGCTCCTGGCGCAGCAGTTCATAGGCCGCCGTGTTCTCGAAGTGGCCGCCGTCCGAGAGGTACTGATAGGCGCGCCGATGGCCATGGAAGTGCGCGGTCAGTTCGTAGAACAGGTAGGTCTGGGTCGGCAGCCAGCGCGACAGCTTCAGGCCCAGGGATTGCCTGGGCTTTTCCGGTTTAGCGTCGATAAAGCGGCTGGGCCACCAGTTGCCCAGGCGCACGTTGGCCAGGCCCAGCAGCAGCGACATGCCCAGGCTGGTGGCGCGCCCCAGGCCGGTGGTGAAGGCCGCGCCGGAAACGCCGATCCACTGGCCGATGGTCAGCGGGTAGGCGATTTCCGAAGCGGGGATATTCTCCAGGTCGCGCTGATAGACCTTGCCATCGAGGATGAAGGCCCCTTCGCCCTTGACGCTGCCCGGCGCCAGGCACAGCGGCTTGCCCTTGCGGTCGCGCTGCACCAGTTGTTCGGCGGGGTCGACCGTGAGGTTCATGGTCACGTTGATCAGGTGCAGCGGGCCGGCGTTCGGCGTGCCGTAGTAGTGCTCGACGCTGATGTCGTCGTTGCTCAGTGGCTCGGCCACGCTCATGTGCTTGCGCCGTTGCTCGGGCGTGCCGTCGAAGCGCTTGCCGTTGGTGGCGCCCATGTAGGCGCGGACCAGGCGCGCGCTGTAGTAGGACTGCAACGACGAGGTATTGAGGAAACCGACGAAGCGGCTGCTGACCCAGGTCAGGGCCGCCGCCACCCCGGCCAGCAGGGCCAGCCGCAGCACATGCCCGTTTTCCAGCAGGTTGAAGCTGCCATCGGCAGCGAACCACACCACGAACAGCATCCACGCCAGGCAGACCGCCGCCAGCAACAGCAGGCCACCGACCAGGCTCATGACCTCCAGGGGCAGCAGGCGCAGCCAGTCCGGCAGGCTCTTCTCGTCCCGCAACAGCGCCAGGCGGCGCACCAGCCAGATCAGCAGCGGAAGAATGCCGATGGAGCCCTGGGTCAGGGTCTGCAGGTGCAGGTAGATTGTTTCGGAGAGCGACACCAGGAACGCGGCGAACAGCAGTACCCCGAGAGCCATGATGATCTGCGACAGCACCCGGGTGACCTCGACCCGGTAGTTGCGCACGGTAAAGATCCCGTCTTCGTCGTTGGCCTTGCGGGTGCGGTATTTCAGGCGCCAGATCAGCAGCCAGGCGTAGGCGATGCCCAGCAGCGCGATGGCCGCGAACCCGAGGAACAGGTGGCGCACGTTGGGCCTGTCGTCCGGCTGTTGCAGCACGGCCCAGATGCCGATGAAGACCAGTGCCATCACCGTGCAAGCCACGGCCGCCAGGTTGCTCAGGGCCGGAGGATTGCTCAGGCTGTTTTTCGGCAGCACCAGCCAGTAGGCCAGGCAGCAGGGCAGCAAGCCGAGGAGGAACACCGCGCCGGGCAGCAGGAACAGATTGGGCAGGTACTTCACTTGCAACAGCATCAGCAACGACAGGATCAGGACGATCGGCATGCCGATGACGAAGTGCAGCGACAGCCAGTTGCGCCAGGTGATCGCCAGGGCGTAGAGCGCGTCCCCCGAGCCGGTCGGGGTCAGGTAGCGGCCGTTCTCCCGGAGCCAGGCCGTGGGTCCCTTGCCGATGTCTTTGTCGCTGACGCTGGCGTAGTCGGTGTGGGTGCTGATACGTCCCGGCGGCTCGTAGTGCAGGACCTCATAGGCGTTGACCGCCGCGGTCCTGGCCGCTTGCTGGGCGGGCGACAGGGGCGAGGCTTCGGCGCGCTCCTGGGCCTGCTCCCGGCGCAGGCGATTGGGGATGAACAGGCTGGAGAAGAAACTGCCGATATAACCGCCGCCGCTGACCGTGCAGAGGTAGTCGAAACGCGGCAGCAGGGTGGTGGTGAGGTTGTCTTGCGGTGTCTTCGACGGTCGTGGGTTGGCCTGTTCCGGCGCATTGGCCCGGGCCATCGCCTGCAGCACCCCCAGGCAAAAGGTGGCGCTGCGGATGCCGCCCCCGGACAGCGCCAGCCCCCAGATCCTGGGAGGCTGGCCGGCCGGCGCGGCAAGGTATTTGAGACCCAATGCAGTACGGCGGTTCTCGATGCGCTTCCTTTCCCCCTCGTAGTGCTGGGTCGAGTCCATGATTGCTCCTTGCAAACTGAAGTAGTGGCATTGTGCAAATAGGATTAAAGCAGAACGCCGTCACATTTTTCCGAATACAAGGAGCAACTCGGGATGAAGTTCACGAAATATTCTTTATTTAGAAATGTAATTAAAAATCATCGGCTTAGAGAGTTAATGCGGCTGTATCAAGATCTGTGAATGCCTTGACCGCAGCCTGCAACCGCCGTGTAACTTGCTTGTTACTTGAGGTCACTACTTTGCGTGGGTCGCTATTTCCCGCCCTGTAACTTCAAGGAATTCAACCGCGTATGCCTACTCTCACTCGCAGGAAGCTCATGCAGGCCGCCGCCATCGGCTCGGCCTTTACCTTACTGCCAGACTCCATCCGTCAGGCCCTGGCGATCCCCGCCAACAACCGCACCGGCACTATCCGTGACGTCGAGCACGTGGTGATCCTGATGCAGGAAAACCGCTCCTTCGACCATTACTTCGGCACCTTGCCCGGGGTTCGCGGTTTCAGCGACCGCTTCACCATCCCGCTGCCCGGCAAGCGTTCGGTGTGGGAGCAGCAGGGCATCGGGCGAGTGGTGTTGCCGTACCACCTGGACAGCTCGCGGGGCAACGCGCAGCGGGTCAACGGCACGCCGCATTCGTGGATCGACGAGCACGCGGCCTGGGGTAGCGGGCGCATGAGCGCCTGGCCGACTTTCAAGACCAACACGTCCATGGGCTACTACCGCGAGCAGGAGCTGCCGTTCCAGTTCGCCCTGGCCAACACCTTCACCCTGTGCGATGCCTACCACTGCTCGGTGCACGCCGGGACCAACCCTAACCGTCTGTTCCACTGGACCGGCACCAACGGCCCGACCGGCGCCAACGTGGCGGCGGTGGTCAACGAATGGGACGGCCCGGGCGCGGTGGACGTCGGCTACACCTGGAAAACCTACCCCGAGCGCCTGGAAGAGCGGGGCGTCAGCTGGAAGATCTACCAGTACCTGCCGGACAACTTCGGCGACAACCCGCTGGCCGGTTTCCGCCAGTACCGCCGTGCCAGCGTGGCGGCCGGCAACCCGGCGCAGCCGCCGGAAGACTTCACCGCCTTCGTGCCGTACAGCGATGCGCTGAATGCCCGGGTGCCACTGTACAAGGGCAATGGCAACACCTTGCCGGCGCGCAGCGGCAGCGACCTGGAGGGCATGATCGCCGGGTTCCGCAACGATGTGCAGCAGGGCAAGCTGCCCAAGGTCAGCTGGATCGTCGCCCCGGCCACCTATTCCGAGCACCCGGGGCCGTCGAGCCCGGTGCAGGGCGGCTGGTTCACCCAGGAAATCCTCAAGGCGCTGACCGACAACCCCGAGGTCTGGAGCAAGACCGTGCTGCTGGTCAACTACGACGAGAACGACGGTTTCTTCGACCATCTGCCGTCGCCCTCGGCACCTTCACGGCGCCTGGACGGCAGCTTCGCCGGCAAGTCCACGGTGGATTTCGACAGTGAGGTGTTCACCCACCCGGCGCCACCGGGGACCACCCAGCAACCGCGTCCGGACGGCGGCATCTACGGCCCCGGCCCGCGGGTGCCGATGCTGGTGCTGTCGCCCTGGAGCCGCGGCGGCTGGGTCAACTCCCAGGCGTTCGACCACACCTCGGTCCTGCAATTTCTCGAGAAGCGCTTCGGCGTGCGCGAGCCGAACATCAGCGCCTGGCGCCGTGCCGTGTGCGGCGACCTGACCTCGGCGTTCAACTTCGTCAATCCCAACAGCGAAATCCTCCCGCCGCTGCACACCACCACCCGCCAGGCCGCGGACCTTTTGCGCCAGCGCCAGGAACAACTGGCCCAGGTGCCGCTGCCGGACCCCAGCCGCCAGCAACTGCCGCAGCAGCAACGCGTGGCCCGGCCATCGCGGGCCTTGCCATATCGGCTGAATGTCGAGGCCAAGGCCAAGCGCAAGGCGTTGAGCCTGACCCTGAGCCTGCAGAACAGCGGCGAGCAGGGTGCGGTGTTCCATGTCTACGATCGCCTGCACCTGCTGGACATTCCCCGTCGCTATACGGTGGAGGCGGGCAAGCAGCTCAAGGACAGCTGGCAGACCGCGGGCCGCTACAAGCTGTGGCTGCTGGGGCCTAACGGCTTCCACCGCAGCTTCCACGGCAACCTGCTGGAGCGTCAGCCCGAGGTGTCGATGTTCAGCCGCGGCAACAACCTGCAGCTGACCCTGAGCAACCCGGGCAAGGAGCCGGTATCGATCACTATCGAGCGTTGCCCCTACACCCATCAGGGGCCATGGCGTTTCGACGTGCCCGGGCGCAGCGAGGTCCACCAGATGTTCGCCTGCCAGGCCAGCGGCGGCTGGTACGACCTGACCCTGCGCGGCGAGGGCGGCTGGCTGCGGCGCCTGGCCGGGCGCCTGGAAACCGGTGCGCACAGCATCAGCGACCCGCTGATGGGCGTGTAAGCGCGCACCCGTGCCCGGCCCGCAAGGGGCCGGGCGCTGTTTCAGCAGCCGACCGGGTGCTTCACCTGGATCTCTTCAGCCCCTGGGACCATGGTTCCAGAGCACCCGCCGATGTTCCCCAGCAGACGAAAACCAGAACCCAATCACACGAAAGGACTTGGTTTGCCTTATGAATATTAATTAGAATCAGTCTCATTTGAATAATCCTTCGCGCAGGGCTCTTGACATGATTGAAGCAGCGACGCCACCGGAGCAAAGCCTACATGCCCTGTACCGCGACCATCGCAGCTGGCTCGAGAGCTGGTTGCGCCAGCGCATGGGCAACGCCTGGGATGCGGCGGACCTGAGCCAGGACACCTTCCTGCGCGTGCTCACCAGCTCCCAGCAGCTGGTCGACCTGCGCGAACCGCGGGCCTACCTGGTGACTGTGGGCAAGCGTCTGCTGAGCAACTTCTACACCCGGCGCAAACTGGAGCAGGCCTACCTGGATGCGCTGGCCAGCCTGCCCGAAGACAGCGTGCCGTCCCCGGAACAGCGCTGGGTGCTGCTGGAAACCCTGCAAGCCCTCGACGAATTGCTCGACGGCCTGCCGCCCCTGGTGCGCCGGGCGTTTCTCTGGAGCCAGCTGGAAGGGCTGGGTTATCGCGAGATCGCCGAACGCCTCGACGTCTCGGAACGCACGGTCAAGCGCTACATGGCCCAGGCCTACGAACACTGCCTGCTGGTGGAGCTGTGATGCGCTCGGCGCCGTCCAGCGAAACCCGCGAGGTGGCCCGCGCGGCGGCCCAGTGGCTGGCGCTGCTGGAGTCCGGCGCGGCCAACGCCGACGATCACGCACGCCTGCAGCACTGGCGCAACAGCAACAGCCGTCACGAAAGCGCCTGGCAGAAAGCGCAGCTGCTGCGCCAGCGTTTCTCAGCGCTACCCTCGGCCCTGGCGCTGGCCACCCTGGATCGTCCCGAGCCGTCGCGGCGCGCGGTACTCAAGCGCGCCCTCGGCGTCGCCGCACTGGTGCCGACCGCCTGGCTGCTGGGGCGCCAACTGCCCCTGGACGTATGGCGCGCCGACCTGCAGACCGGCACTGGCGAACATCGCAAATTGTCCCTGGCCGATGGCAGCGCCTTGCAGTTGAACACCGCCAGCGCGGTCAACGTCGACCTGGGCGCCCGGCAGGTGACCCTGGTGCGCGGCGAGATGGCGCTCAAGGTCACCGGCAGCGCGCCGCTGACCATCCAGGCGCCTTATGGCCGCATCGTCGTCAGCCGCAGCGAAGTCTGCGTGCGCCTCAATGAACACGATTGCCGCGTGTCGGTGGTCAGCGGCTCGGTGCAGTTGCAACCCTTGTTCGGCCCGCAACTGCAGTTGCGCGAAGGCCAGCGGGTGCGGCTGCGGGTGGACGGCGCCGGGCAGATCGATGCCTTCGACGCGCAGTTGCCGGGCTGGCGCGACGGCGTGCTGATGGCGCAGAACCAGCCCCTGGGGGATTTCCTGCGCGAGCTCGGTCGTTATCGCCCGGGCCTGCTGCGCTGGGAACCGGAACTGGAAGCCCTGCGCGTCACCGGCAGCTTCCGTCTCGACAACACCGACCGCGTGCTGTCGCTGCTGGCCGCCAGCCTGCCGCTGGAGGTGCATTCGCGCACCCGTTATTGGGTCACCCTGACTTCGGCCAAAGAAACGCCGCCGACAAACACCTCGCAAAAAAATATTGGCTGAAGCCTGTCCCTTTTTTTCGCCTCGCCGGTCATTCCAGGTAAGTGAACAAAAAAACGAGAGCTTCCTCCCATGCCCGTAGTATTGCCATACCGTTTGCGTCCGGTTTCCCCCGGACTGTTGCAGTTGGGCCTCATCCTGACACTCAGTTCCAGCCCGTTATTCATCCAGGCCAGTTGGGCCGACGACGCTGCGCGGCGCAGCTACCAGGTGCCGGCCGGCCCGCTGAGTGCCGCGCTGACCCGTTTCGCCGGCCTCGCCGGGGTCAACCTGTCGGTGGACCCGCAGCTGGTCAGCGGCCGCAACAGCAGCGGCCTGTCCGGCGAGTACGGGGTGGAGGAGGGCTTTGCCCGCTTGCTGCAAGGCTCCGGCCTGCAACTGCAACCGGTGGGTGAGCAGGCGTACATCCTGACCCCGGCTCCGCAAGGCAGCAGCCTGCAACTGGCGCCGACTTCGATTCTCGGCGCCAGCGGCGCGACCGACAGCGACGTCTTCGCCGGTGGCCAGGTGGCGCGCCGTGGCTCGCAAGGCCTGCTGGGCTCGAAGGACTTCATGGAAACGCCGTTCAGCATGACCACCTACACCAGCGAAGTGGTGAAGAACCAGCAGGCGCGGACCCTCGGCGACCTGATCGCCAGCGACCCCTCGGTGCGCGCCACCAACCCGGCGGGCGGCCGTTACGAGCAGTTCACCATCCGCGGCTTCAGCCTGTTCAACAGCGATGTCGCCTACAACGGCCTGTACGGCGTGCTGCCGACCTACACCATCGACATGGAAATGGCCGACCGGGTGGACATCCTCAAGGGCCCGACCCAGTTGATCAACGGCATCTCGCCGCGGGGCAGCGTCGGCGGCGGGATCAACGTGGTGCCCAAGCGCGCCACCGACAAGCCCATCACCGAATTCACCGGCAGCTATGCCTCCGACAGCCAGCTCGGCGGCGCGGTGGACATCGGCCGGCGCTTCGGCGAGGACAACAAGTTCGGCGTGCGCCTGAACGCGGTCAAGCAGTCCGGCGACACCGAATGGGATCACCAGAGCGTCGATCGTGAAATGGCGGTGCTGGGCCTGGACTTCCGTGGCGAACGCCTGCGCCTGTCGACCGACATCGGCCACACCGAGCGCGACACCGACGCGCCCCAGGAGCGGGTGCAGATAGGCGCCAACGCCAAGGTGCCGGACGCGGATGACGTGCGGCACAACTATGCGCAGTCCTGGAGCAAGGCACGTACCAAGGACACCTTCGGCACGGTCAATGCCGAATACGACGTCAACGACTCGATCATGCTGTACGGCGGCGTCGGCGCGCGCAAAAGCAACCACGACTTCCTGCGCCATGCCGTGTCGATCACCAACGACGCCGGCGACTTCAGCGTGCAGCCGCGCGACTTCACCCGCGACGAAAACGTGCGCACCACCACGGCGGGCGTGCGCAGCTGGTTCCACACCGGCCCGGTGAGCCATGAGGTCAACCTGGCGGCCAGCTACTTCTACATGGATTTCGAAAACGGCGGCGCGCGCTATGCCGCGTCCCCCAGCAACCTCTACAACCCGCGGCCGACGCCGACCCCGTCGCGGCCGACGCGCTTCGACCCCAAGGTCTACACCGAGAACCGCTTCAGCGGTGTGGCGCTGTCCGACACCCTGGGCTTCTTCGATGACCGCCTGCTGCTGACCCTCGGCGCACGCTGGCAACGGGTCAAGGTCGACGACTGGAGCGACGGCGTCAAAGGCGACACCGCCTACGACGAGGAAAAGGTCTCGCCTTCGGGTGGCCTGCTGTTCAAGGCCACCGATCAGTTGTCGCTGTACGTCAACTACATGGAAGGCCTGAGCCAGGGCAAGATCGCGCCGTCGACCTCGATCAACGAAGACGAAATCTTCCCGCCGTTCATCAGCCGCCAGGTCGAGGCTGGCGCCAAGTATGACGCCGGGGCCTTCGCCCTGACCGCCGCGGTGTTCCGCATCAAGCAGCCGGCCTACGAGACCAACGCCACCACCCGGGTCTTCGGCCCGAACGGCAAGCGCCAGAACGACGGCGTCGAGCTCAGCGTGTTCGGCGAACCGCTCAAGGGCTTCCGCCTGCTGGGCGGGGTGATGTACATCGACAGCGAACTGAAGGACACCACCAACGGCACCTTCGACGGCAACCGCGCGCCGGCCACGCCGAAGTACAACGTCAACCTGGGGGCCGAGTGGGACGTGCCGAAGGTCCAGGGCCTGACCCTGACCGCACGCGGCATCTACTCCAGCTCGCAGTACCTGGACCAGGCCAACAGCAAGGAAATCGACTCCTGGGAGCGTTTCGACCTGGGCGCGCGCTACGCCTTCAAGCTCGACGACAAGGACATCACCTTGCGCGCCAATGTCGAGAACGTGCTGGACAAGCGTTACTGGAGTTCGGCCGGGGCCTCGGACGACAGCGAGCCGGGCTTGACCCTGGCGACACCGCGGACCCTGTTGCTTTCGGCAACCGTGGGTTTCTAAGAAACGATGCGGACCGGCGCCACAGGGAAGGGCGCACCGCCGTGTTGGTCATGACCGGTTCCTTTGGTCGAGGAAGAAAGTATGCCCGTTATCAGTTGATCAACTTGCTCGCCTCTTGAATGAGGTATTGGCCATTTAATGGCAACTAATGAAGTTGTCGGAAAGATGGCAATAACATGGCAGTTTCATACGTCATAAATGACGTTTTACCAAGTTTATCAACTTGGTTTTTGGCGTGGGCGCGATAGTTGACTTATATCCGCAAGTGCCGTGCGACTATTCCAAATAAGTTTGAATAAGTAGTTGCGCGTTTTTATTAATGATAATAATTTGCATGTCGAATTTAACGAGGGTGAACAGATGTTGAATGATGGCATATTGCGCACTAGTCCTCTGCAAAAGACCAATGCCGACTATCTGGCCCGGCAAGGCAAGTTCGAATCCAATGTGCGCAGTTACCCGCGCAAGTTGCCACTGGCCATCGCCAAGGCGCATGGGGTCTGGGTCACCGACGTCGAAGGCAAGACCTATCTGGACTGCCTGGCTGGCGCCGGCACCCTGGCCCTGGGGCACAACCACCCGGCGATCATGGCCAGTCTCGACAGTTTCCTGGCCTCGGGCCTGCCCATGCACACCCTGGACCTGACCACCGTGGTCAAGGACGCTTTCAGCGAAACCCTGCTCAGCCTGCTGCCGGGCCAGGGCCGCGACTACTGCCTGCAATTCTGCGGGCCGTCCGGGGCGGACGCGGTGGAAGCGGCGCTGAAGCTGGCCAAGACCCATACCGGGCGGCACAACGTCATCAGTTTCTCCGGGGCCTACCACGGCATGACCCACGGCGCCCTGGCGCTGACCGGCAATACCGCGCCCAAGCACGCCATCGCCGGCCTGATGCCGGGCGTGCAGTTCATGCCGTACCCCCACGAATACCGCTGCCCGCTGGGGATCGGCGGCGAGGCCGGGGTCGAGGCGCTGACCCATTACTTCACCCAGTTCATCGAAGACGTGGAAAGCGGCGTGTCGCTGCCGGCGGCGGTGATTCTCGAGGCGGTGCAGGGCGAGGGCGGGGTCAACTGCGCGCCGGCCAGCTGGCTGCGGGCGATCCGCGAAGTGACCCGCCAGCACGGCATCGTGCTGATCCTCGATGAGGTGCAGGCCGGCTTTGCCCGCACCGGCAAGATGTTCGCCTTCGAGCACGCCGGCATCGAGCCGGACATGATCGTCATGTCCAAGGCGGTGGGCGGCGGCCTGCCGATGGCGGTGCTGGGCATCAAGCGCGAATTCGATGCCTGGGAGCCGGGCAACCACGCTGGCACCTTCCGCGGCAACCAGATGGCCATGGCCGCGGGCCTGGCGACCCTGCAGGTGTTGCGCGAGCAGAACATCGCGGCCCTGGCCGAGCGCCGCGGGCAGTGGCTCAAGGAGCAATTGACGGCCTTGCAGCCGAGCTATCCGGCCCTGGGCCAGGTGCGCGGGCGTGGCCTGATGCTGGGCATCGAGATCGTCGACGAACGCCAGCCGGCCGACCGCCACGGGCATTTCCCCTCGGACCCGGGCCTGGCCGTGGCCATCCAGCAGCACTGCTTCAAACAGGGCCTGCTGCTGGAGCGCGGCGGACGCCGCGGCAATGTGATCCGCCTGTTGCCGCCGCTGGTCATCGACGACGAACAGTGCCAGCAAGTTATCCAGCGATTTACTCGCGCAATGGCGGACGCCTTATTGCAGGCACGTGCTTGAAGTGCTGTTTTTGAAGTGAACCGTATTCGATGAAAGTGTGTCGTTTTTCACACTTTCAAGTCTTGATTGAATAACTGTCAGGCGACAGGTTTTTCTTGTTAAAGGTTGCAGGAAAGTGCAAGCGGACGAGTTCGTTCGACGGGTATCTGTCGGCATTCGGTACGGCCGAAGAGCAACTAACCATTTGCCGCGACAGTACGCAGCCAGTGACCGCACGGGCTACTGTGGAGCATGTATGAATTATTCAGATCGCGATGTTTTATCAAAGCATGTTTTATCGAAGATGGTCAGTGAGCTGGCGACCACTCGCGCCTTGCTCAATTGCCTGATCAAAGAGTTCGCCTTGCCGGAAAACTGCCTCAGTTACAGCTGGCCGACACAGATGCAGGGCATCGCCCCCGGCAGTTACCTGGACGGCCTGGAATGGAAGGGCATCCCGCTGACCATCGACCTGCCCAACCGGCAGCAGTTCTTCGTCATGGTCGACCGCCGCGACCACCTGGGCAGCCACCGTTACCTGTCGGACGTGTATGCCCGGCGCGAAGCAGGCGAGACCTGGCGCTGCCTGGCCTTTGCCGAGTTCGTCGAGCAACTGCTCGGTGCCTGCGAGCACATGACCCGGGCCAGCAACGACGAGCTGCTGGACCAGGTGCTGCAAAGCCAGTCGCTGACCGCCGCCATCGTCGCCCACAACATGGACGGCCAGGGCCCGGCGCCGCTGAGCGGCTACCTGGCCAGCGAGCAGGGCCTGTGGTTCGGCCACCCCAACCATCCGGCGCCCAAGGCGCGGCTGTGGCCGGCGCACCTGGCCCAGGAAACCTACGCCCCGGAATTCCAGGCCGAGACCGCGCTGCACCTGTTCGAGGTGCCGCGCCAGGGCCTGCGGGTGACCGCCAGCGGCCTCAGCGAAGAGCAGGTGATGGCCGGTTTCGCCGACCAGGGCCGGGCGCGCCCGGGGCACGCGATGATCTGCATGCACCCGGTGCAGGCCGAGCTGTTCATGCAGGACCGCCGCGTGCAGCGCTTGCTGGAGCTGGGCGAGGTGATCGACCACGGGCCGACTGGGCCGCTCGCCAGCCCGACGGCCTCGATGCGCACCTGGTACATCGAGGACCACGACTTTTTCATCAAGGGCTCGCTGAACGTGCGCATCACCAATTGCGTGCGTAAGAACGCCTGGTACGAGCTGGAAAGCACGCTGATCATCGACCAGCTGTTCCAGCGCCTGCAGCGGACCCAGGCCGAAACCCTCGGCGGGCTGTCGGCGGTGGCCGAGCCGGGTTCCATGAGCTGGGCCCCGGCCCAGGCCAGCGAAGCCGACGCCCACTGGTTTCGCGAACAGACCGGGGCGATCCTGCGGGAGAACTTCTGCCGCCGCGCCGGCGCCGAGCGCAGCGTGATGGCCGGCACCCTGTTTGCCCGCGACATCCATTCGCGGCCGCTGGTGCATGACTTCCTGCAAGGCTTCAACGCCAGCGAACTGGCGGACGAGCAACTGGTGGACTGGTTCGACCAGTATCAGGCGTTGCTGCTGCGGCCGGTGCTGGCGCTGTTCTTCAACCACGGCGTGGTGATGGAGCCGCACCTGCAGAACACTGTGCTGATCCACGACCAGGGCCAGCCGCGACAGTTGCTGCTGCGGGACTTCGAGGGGGTCAAGCTCACCGACGAACTGGGCATGGCGCAGATCGAGGTCGGCCTGCACCCGCGGGTGCGCCAGTCATTGCTGTATTCCCGCGAGCAGGGCTGGAGCCGCATTACTTACTGCCTGCTGATCAACAACCTGTCGGAAGCGGTGCTGGCCCTGAGTTGGGAACGCCCGCACCTGGCACCGCTGATGTGGCAACGGGTCGAGCAGCAGCTGCGGCGCATCCGTGACGAACTGGTACGCCCGGCGCCGGAGCTGGACGCGCTGATCGCCGGCCAGCCGATCGCCTGCAAGACCAACCTCAAGGTGCGCCTGGCCGCCAAGGCCGACCGTCAGGCCGGCTACGTCAGCCTGAGTTCGCCGTGGAGCGAGGAGGCCCGTTATGGCTGAGTTGTCCCAGGCGGTCCTGCGCGCCATCGACCAGGCCCGGGCCGGCAGTGCCGACCCGCTGGCGGCCTTTATCTACGACCTGGACGCCTTGCAGGCCCATGTGCGCCAGGTGATGGCGGCGTTGCCGGCCGGGGTCGAGCTGTATTACGCGATCAAGGCCAACAGCGAGGCGCCAGTGCTGGCGGCGCTGGCCCCGCTGGTCAGTGGTTTCGAGATTTCCTCGGGTGGCGAGATCGAGCGGGTGGTGGCCTGTCCGACCCGCAAGCCCTATGTGTTTTCCGGCCCGGGCAAGCTCGATTCCGACCTGCGCGCGGCCCTGGCCCATCAGGTGGAAGCGGTGCACCTGGAAAGCCTCAACGAGATCGAGCGCCTGCAACGCCTGGCCGAAGAAGCCGGGCGGGTGCAGCCGGTATTCATCCGCATCAACCCGCAGTTGCCGCAGAACCAGTCGAGCCGGCTGGCCATGGCCGGCACCGCCACGCCGTTCGGCATCGACGAGGCGGAACTGGCCGAGGCCGTGCGGCGGGTCGACCGCGCCAGCCATCTGCGCCTCAAGGGTTTCCATGTGCACGCCATGTCCCACCAGCAGTCGGTGGAGCGCCATGAGCAGTTGCTGGATTTCTATCTGCAACGCTGGCCGCTGTGGAAGGCCCTGGCGGCGCACCCCGAGCAACTGACCCACCTGAATGTCGGCGGCGGCATCGGCGTCGACTACCTCAGCGGCCAGCAGTTCGACTGGCAGCGCCTGTGCCGCTACCTGGAACGCCGGCTGGCGGAGCAGGGTGCTCAGGCACCGATCCTGCGCTTCGAGCCGGGGCGGTTTATCAGTGCTTTTTGCGGTTACTACGTGATCGAGGTGCTGGACACCAAGACCAGCCACGGCGAGCACTTCCTGGTGTGCCGCGGCGGCACCCACCAGTTCCGCCTGCCCGCGGCGCAGAGCCACGACCACCCGTTGATTCACCTGCCGCGCACGCCGCAGCCGGCGCACAGCGCGGAGCAGGCCTGGACCGTGGTCGGCCAGCTGTGCACGCCCAAGGATGTGCTGAGCCGAGCCCAGCCGCTCAAGGGCGTCAGCGTCGGCGACCTGCTGGTGCTGCCGATGGCCGGGGCCTATGGCTACAACATTTCCCACGCCGACTTCCTCTGCCATCCACGGCCGGCGCAGCACTTCCTGCGCCAGGGTGAATTGCTCGAAGGAGCCGGTCTGTGAGTTTCAAGGCACCGCGCGCTTGGGTGGTGGTCAACGTGCTGCTCGGCACTATGACCGTCAGCCTCAACAACAGCTCGCTGAACCCGGCGCTGCCGGCGTTCATGCAAGCGTTCGCCATTGGCCCGCTGATGGCCACCTGGATAGTCGCGGCGTTCATGACCAGCATGGGCATGACCATGCCGCTGACCAGTTTCCTCAGCCAGCGCCTGGGCCGGCGACGCCTGTACCTGTGGGGCGTGGCGCTGTTTATCGGCGGTTCGCTGCTCGGTGCCCTGGCCGATTCCATCGCCCTGGTGATCGCCGCGCGGGTGGTGCAGGGGATCGCCAGCGGGCTGATGATCCCGCTGTCCCTGGCGATCATCTTCGCGGTGTACGCCAAGGACGAGCGCGGCCGGGTCACCGGCCTGTGGGGCGCGGCGGTGATGCTGGCGCCGGCGGTGGGCCCGCTGTGCGGCAGCCTGCTGCTGGAGTGGTTCAGCTGGCGCTCGCTGTTTTTGATGAACGTGCCGATCGGCGTCGTTGCGCTGCTGATGGGCCTCGCGATACTGCCGCCTTCCGAGCCGGCCGAGCGCAAGCCGTTCGACCTGGCCGGCTACCTGCTGATCGCCTCGGGCATCGGTCTGCTGATGGTCGCCATCAGCCGCCTGCACCACGCCGCCGGGCTGCTGGACCCGTTGAACCTGCTGATGCTGCTGGTGGCGGTGCTGTGCCTGGTGGCCTTTGTCCGTCTGGAGCTGCGCCGCGAGGCGCCGCTGCTCAACCTGCGGATCTTCGCCCTGCGCGGTTACCGCCTGAGCGTGATCATCGCCGTGGTGCAGTCGGTGGGCATGTTCGAGTGCCTGGTGCTGCTGCCGTTGCTGGTACAGACGGTGCTCGGTTACAGCGCCATCTGGACCGGCCTGGCGCTGCTCTGCACGGCGGTGTTCGCCAGCCTGTTCGGGCGCATGGGCGGCAGCGCCCTGGATCGCCACGGGCCGCGTCTTGTCGTGTCCATCGGCCTGCTGCTGACCGGACTGTCGACCCTGGCCCTGGGCCTGCTCCCGGCCAATGCGGCGATCGGCCTGGTGTTCGCGCTGATGATGCTGCGCGGCGCCGGCCTGGGCCTGTCCTACATGCCGGTGACCACCGCCGGGCTGAATGCCTTGCCCGAGCCGATGGTCACCCAGGGCGCGGCGATGAACAACATCTCGCGGCGCCTGGTGTCGTCCCTGGGCATTGTCATCGCCTCGCTGTGGCTGGAGTTCCGCCTGGTCGATGGCGGCGTGCAGGCCCAGGCGGGCATGTCGTCCGCCATCAGCGAGGTGTTCGTGGTCACCGGCCTGCTGATCCTGCTGGCGTTGCCCTGCGCCTGGCGTTTTCCCCTTTCCGACGAGACCGCCGAGGCTGTGCCCGGCGCGCTCGAACACCGTTAACCCTTCTTCGCACAAGGTATGAATATGGCGACTGCAATCTCGACAACCTCAAGCCAGCCCTCCGGTCCCGGTGCCTGGCTGGCCACGGTGGATGGGCGTATCGACGAAAAAGTCCAGCAGCGGGTGGTTGGCCAGCTGTTGCAGACCCTGCTGTATGAAGGCGTGCTGCCGTTCGACAGCCAGCCGCTGGAGGGCGGCCCGCACGGCCATGACAGCGGCCAGCGCCGTTTCGTGGTGCTCGGCATCGACGGCCAGCAGCAGCGGGTGGAGTACCATTGCAACGGCCTGCTCAGCGCCAGCTTCGATTTGATCCGCCTCGATTCCGCCAGCCTCGAACGCCTCGACAGCCGTGGCCAGCGCAGCGTGCCGGACCTGCACCAGGCCCTGGCCGAGCTGCTCGGCGACTACCAGGACAGCCCGCACCTGGGGCGTTTCATCCAGGAACTGGAGCAGACCCAGCTCAAGGATCTGCAAGCGCGCAGCCAGGGCTACCAGGCCGAAAAGCCGGCCCACCAGCTGGACGTGGACGCCCTGGAGCAGCACTTCATGGACGCCCACAGCTACCACCCGTGCTACAAGTCGCGCATCGGCTTTTCCCTGGCGGACAACCAGGCCTACGGCCCGGAGTTCGCCACGCCGATCGCCGTGGTGTGGCTGGCGGTCGCGCGCAACCGGGCTTCGCTCAACCATTCGCGGAAACTCGACTTCCCGGCCTTTATCCGCCAGGAACTGGGCGCCGAGCGCTGGCGGCAGGTCGAGCAGCAACTGGCCAGCCAGGGCCGGGCGCTGGACGACTACCAGCTGCTGCCGGTGCACCCATGGCAGTGGGAAAACCAGATTGTCTCGACCTTCTACCCGGAGCTGCTCAGCGGCGAGCTGATCTACCTCGGCACCTCGGATGACCAGTACAAGGCCCAGCAGTCGATCCGCACCCTGGCCAACGCCACGGCCAAGAAGCGGCCGTACGTCAAGCTGGCCATGAGCATGACCAACACCTCCAGCACGCGCATCCTGGCGCGGCACACGGTGCTGAACGGGCCGATCATCACCGACTGGCTGCAACAGCTGATCGCCAGCGACAGCACCGCGCGCCAGCTGGATTTCGTGATCCTCGGCGAGGTGGCCGGGGTCAGCTTCGACTACCAGCACCTGCCTGAGTCCCGCAGTCCCCAGGCCTACGGCACCCTGGGGGCGATCTGGCGCGAAAGCCTCCATCAGTACCTCAAGGCGGACGAGCAGGCGGTGCCGTTCAACGGCCTGAGCCATGTGGAGAACCGCTACGGCACTGGGCCGCAGCAGCCGTTCATCGACGCCTGGATCCGCCAGTACGGCCTGCAGGCCTGGACCCGCCAGCTGCTGCAGGTGACGGTGCCGCCGATCATCCACATGCTCTACGCCGAAGGCATCGGCATGGAATCCCACGGCCAGAACATCGTGCTGATCGTCAAGCAGGGCTGGCCGCAGCGCATCGCCCTCAAGGACTTCCACGACGGCGTGCGCTACTCGCCGGCGCACCTGGCGCGCCCCGAGCTGTGCCCGGAGTTGGTGCCGCTGCCGGCCAGCCACGCCAAGCTCAATCGCAACTCCTTCATCCTCACCGACGATGTCAACGCGGTACGGGATTTCTCCTGCGACTGCTTCTTCTTTATCTGCCTGGCGGAAATGGCGATCTTCCTGCGCCAGCACTACCAGCTCGACGAAGGCCAGTTCTGGCAAATGACCGCCGAGGTAATCCTCGACTACCAGGACGCCCATCCGCAGCACCGCGACCGTTTCGGCCTGTTCGACGTGTTCGCGCCGAGCTACGAGGTCGAAGAGCTGACCAAGCGCCGCCTGCTGGGCGACGGTGAGCGGCGCTTCAAGTCGGTGCCCAATCCACTCCATGCCTACAGGCCGCAAGCATGCTGAGAAGCAACCAGCTGAAACGCAAACTGGCGGCCGGGCAAACGGTGTACGGGCTGATCAGCTCGATTCCGGCGCCGGCGGCCATCGAGCTGATCGCCGAGGCCGGGTTCGACTTCGTGATCATCGACATGGAACACGTGCTGATCAACCCGGAAACCGTCGAGCACATGATCCGCACCGCCGAAGCCTACGAGCTGACGCCGCTGGTGCGGGTCGCCGACCTCAACCCCAAGACAATGCTGCGCCTGCTCGACGGCGGCGCCCAGGGCATCGTGCTGCCTATGATCGAGTCCGCTGGGCAGTTGCAGACGGCGATTGCCGCCTGCAAATACCACCCGCTGGGCCAGCGCAGCCTCAACGCCGGGCGCCCCGGCAGTTTCGGCAAGCACAGCCTGGCGCAGTACGTGGGGCAGGCCAACGAGCAGATCATGCTGGTGGCGATGATCGAAAGCGCCGCCGGCGTGCGCAACGCCGCGCAGATCGCTGCGGTGCCGGGCCTGGACATGATCCTCGAAGGCGCGGCCGATCTCTCGCAATCCCTCGGCATGCCCTGGCAGATCGACCAGCCGGCGGTCCAGCAGGCCCTGCTCGACAGCTGGCAGGCGGCGGACCATGCCGGCGTGCCGTATTGCGCCATTCCCCGACAGCAGGGCGACCTGGGACGCTGGCGCGAGCGCGGGGTCCGGGCCTTTGTCCTCGGCGACGAACGCGGCATTGCCTTTCGTGCTCTCCAGGCCAGGTTGGCCACCCTTTCTCTAGAAGGAAAATAATCCGATGAACTTCACAACCATGGCCGCCGAGCTGGTGATGCAGGACCTGATCGATTGCCTGCTCGCCGAAGACTTCTTTGGCCGCGAACCCTTGCCGCTGCTGACCGCCAGCCAATGGCGCCAGGCCCATCCAGAAGCGCCAGCCCTCGAAGCCCCAACCCTTGAAGGCGCGGATGCCCGGCAGCGGGTCTGGGAATGGTGCTGCGACGCCCAGGAACAGCGCTTTATCAGCATCGCCCTGCGCCCGGGCATCACCCAGCAGTGGGAGAAGGTCCCGGGCACGCAGGTTCTGGCCCGCCAGGAGCAGCGCTGGACGGCGCTGGGCCCGGTGGACTTCATGCGCCGGGTGTTCACCGGCATGGGCCCGCGTTTCCAGGACAACGAGAAGGGCCTGACGCTGTTTCTCGAAGTGCTGCATATCAGCGTCTGGCAGACGGCCTTGTCCCTGGAGCACCGGGTTGACCACCAGGGCCTGATGGCCCAGGACGGCGCGACCTTTTTCCGCACCATGGAGCAGTGGGCTTCGCTGCGCGATCGTCCGTACCACCCGCTGGCCAAGGCCAAGCAGGGCTTGCTGCAGGCTGAATACCAGCAGTACCAGGCCGAGTTCGCCCGGCCGGTGGCGTTGAACTGGGTGGCGGTGCACAAGAGCCTGTTGCAAGGCGGCGAGGGCGTGGCGGACCTGGAACAGGTCTACCCGGCGCGCTACCTGTTGCCCGAAACCTTGCAGGAACACCTGGCCGGGGAGCTGCGCGAGCGCGGCATTGGCGACAGCCATGTGGCCTTGCCGGTGCACCCGTGGCAGTTCGAGCACATATTGCCGACGCAGCTGGGCGATGCCTTCGCCCGTGGCGACTGCCAGCGCCTGGACTTCAGCGAGGCCACGGTCTTCGCCACCTCGTCGCTGCGCTCGATGACCCCCTGTTTCGCCAGCGCCGACTACCTCAAGCTGCCGATGGCCATCTATTCCCTGGGCGCCTCGCGCTACCTGCCGGCGGTGAAGATGATCAACGGCGGCCTCAGCGAGGCGCTGCTGCATCAGGTGCGGCGCCTCGATCCGGTGCTGGAGCAGAGCCTGCACCTGTGCGACGAGAGCAAGTGGTGGGCCTTCATGCCGCCCCAGGCGACCCTGTTCGACGAGGCGCCGCGGCACCTGTCGGCGATGGTCCGCGGTTACCCGCAAGCCTTGCTCGACGACCCGGACTGCCGCCTGCTGCCGATGGCCGCCCTGGGCACGCCATTGCCCGGCAGCAACCGGCACTTCTTCGATGAGTGGATGCAGTACCGCGAACTGCCAGCGACCCAGGCTTCGGTGCTGACCCTGTTCAGCGAGCTGTGCCAGCGCTTCTTCGACGTCAACCTGCGAATGTTCCGCCTGGGCATGCTCGGCGAGGTGCACGGGCAGAACGCGGTGCTGGTGTGGAAGGCCGGCCAGGCCCAGGGCCTGCTGCTGCGCGACCACGATTCGCTGCGCATCTTCGTGCCGTGGCTGGAGCGCAACGGCATGGCCGACCCGGAGTACCGGATCAAGAAGGGCCACGCCAATACCCTGTACCACCAGCGTCCCGAAGACCTGCTGTTTTGGCTGCAGACCCTGGCGATCCAGGTCAACGTGCGGGCGATCATCGACACCCTGGCCCAGGTCTACGCCGTGCCGGCCACTGCATTGTGGAGCGCCTTGCGCCAGGTATTGGACGGGCTGCTGCAGAGCATCGACTTCGACGACGAGGCCCGGGCGATGATCAAGCGCCAGCTGTTCGAAGCGCCGCGCTGGCCGCAGAAGCTGCTGCTGACGCCGATGATCGAACGCGCCGGTGGCCCGGGCAGCATGCCGTTCGGCAAGGGCGAAGTGGTCAACCCGTTCCAGCGGCTGGCTCCCGATGCCTGACCCGCTGATCCATCCTTGCAGGCGCACGCTGTTGCGCCTGTCCCTGGGGTTGCTGGCATTGCCGCAGATCGCCCGCGCCGAACCGCTGCGCCTGGTCACCCTGTTCCAGGGCGCCACCGACAGCGCCGTGGCGCTGGGCGTGACGCCCTGCGGCGTGGTGGAGTCTTCGAGCGAAAAGCCGACCTTCCGTTATTTGCGCCCGGCGCTGGCGAAGGTTCCTCATGTCGGCCTGGAAACCCAGCCCAGCCTTGAGGACATCGTGCTGCTGGAGCCGGACGTGATTGTCGCCTCGCGTTTTCGCCACCAGCGCATCGCGCCGCTGCTCGAACGCATGGGCACGGTGCTGATGCTCGAGGAAGTCTTCGAGTTCAAGCGCACCCTGGCGCTGATGGGCGCGGTCCTGAACCGCCAGCAGCAGGCCAGCAGCCTGCTGGGGCAATGGCAGCAGCGGGTGGCGCGTTTGCGCGAGCAGTTGCAGGTGACTTTCGCCGGGCGCTGGCCGCCCACGGTGTCGGTGCTGGATGTGCGTGAAGACCATGTCCGCAGTTATCTGCCGAGCAGTTTCGCCGGCTCGGTGCTCACGGAGCTGGGCTTCGCCTGGAACCCGGTCGCCCGCGAGTCCCGGGGCACCTATATCAAACTCACCAGCAAAGAGAACTTGCCCGTGGTCGATGCCGACCTGTTTTTTGTATTCCAGCGCGACAGCCAGGCGGTGCAGCACAACTATGAACGGCTGGTGCATTACCCGTTCTGGCAGCAGCTGCGCGCCGTGCAACAGCAGCAGGTGTGGCGGGTCGATGGCATCGCCTGGAGTTTCTCCGGAGGGATCCTCGGGGCCAACCTGATGCTCGACGACATTGCCCGCCTGGTGGCGTCTTCATGAGCCGTGGGCTGAAACTTGGCCTGGCGCTGGTCGTCCTGCTGCTGTGCGCTGGCCTGAGCCTGGCGGCCGGGGCGACCTGGATCGAACCGTCGCAGTTGCTCAAGGGCCTGCTGCAACCGGACAGCCTCAGCGCCGGCCAGCAGTTGATCTTCAACAGTCGCTTGGCGCGCACTCTGATGGCCGTCGCCGTGGGTGCAAGCCTGGCGGTGGCGGGGGCGCTGATGCAGGCGCTGACCCGCAACCCGCTGGCATCGCCGGGGTTGTTCGGGGTGAATGCCGGGGCGACCTTCGCGATCATCCTGTGCTCGTCGCTGTTTGCCCTGTCGTCCATGAGCCAGTGGCTGTGGTGCGCCTTTATCGGCGCCGCGCTGGCCGGCAGCCTGGTGTGGCTGATCGGCAATCGCGGACAGGGCAGCCTCAACCCGCTGCGCATCGTCCTGGCGGGGGCGGCGATCACCGCGTTGTTTTCCGCCTTCAGCCAGGCGTTGCTGGTGGTCAACGAGGAGGGGCTGGACACCGTGCTGTTCTGGCTCGCCGGGTCGTTGTCCGAGCGCGACCTGGCGCTGGCCGCGCCGCTGCTGGTGGGCGTCTTGCTGGCCTTGCTCGGCGCGTTGCTGCTGGCCGGGCAGGTCAATGTGCTCAACGCCGGCGAAGCCATCGCCATCGGCCTGGGGCAGCGCACCGGGTTGATTCGCTGGCTGATGAGCGTGCTGATCATCGGCCTGGCGGGTAGCGCGGTGGCGCTGGCGGGCAGCATCGGTTTCATCGGCCTGCTGGTGCCGCACATGGTGCGCAAGGGGCTGTCCATCGATCATCGCTGGTTGCTGCCGGGGTGCGCGGTGCTGGGGGCGATCCTGCTGTTGCTGGCCGACACCCTGGGGCGCCTGGTGATTCTGCCGCAGGAGGTGCCGGTGGGGGTGATGACCGCGTTGTTCGGCGCGCCGTTCTTTATTTTCCTGGCCCGTCGTGGAGGTCGTTATGAATAACACCCTGACCCTGCGCACCGCCGGCTTTTCGCGGCGCATCGACCTGGCGACCCTGTGGCGGCTGTTGCTGGCCGTGCTGGCGACGGCACTGGTGATGCTCGGCGCCTTGTCCCTGGGCAAGCTCAACCTGTCGCCGCTGACCGTGCTGGAGCTGCTGTGGCGCGGCGGCGATTCGCGGCTGCTGTTCATCGTCGAGCAACTGCGCCTGCCGCGCCTGCTGCTGGCGGCCCTGGTCGGCGCGGCGCTGGCGGTGTCCGGCCTGATTTTGCAGAGCATCATCCGCAACCCGCTGGCGTCCCCCGATCTGCTGGGCATCACCAGCGGCGCCAGTGCCGCGGCGGTGCTGTACCTGTCGTTCTTTTCCCTGCTGCTGGGCCCGCAGTTCTTGCCACTGGCGGCGATGCTCGGTGCCGGGCTGGCGGCCCTGGCCATTTACCTGCTGGCCTGGAAGCAGGGCACCTCGCCGCTGCGCCTGGTGCTGATCGGCGTCGGCGTGTCGGCGCTGCTGGCGGCGGTGACCACCTTTGTCCTGGTGTTCAGCCCGCTGACCACCACCTTGTCGGCCTATGTCTGGCTCACCGGCAGCGTCTACGGCGCCAGCTGGCCGGAGCCGCGGGCCCTGGGCGGCTGGTTGCTGGCGATCCTGCCATTGCTGGTGTGGCTGGCGCGCCAGGTGCGGGTGCAACAATTGGACGATGCCTTGGCCCAGGGCATCGGCGTGCGGGTACAGTGGCTGCGCGCCGGCCTGTTGCTGGTCAGCGTGGCCCTGGCCGGGGCGGCGGTGGCCTGGGGCGGGGCGATTGCCTTTGTCGGGCTGATCGCGCCGCACATCGCCAAGCGCCTGGTGGCCCCGGGCTTTGCCGGGCAGGCGCTGATGGCGGCGCTGGTCGGCGCCAACCTGGTGATGCTCGCCGACCTGATCGGGCGCACCCTGTTCCTGCCGTTGGACCTGCCGGCGGGGATCTTTGTCGCGGTGCTGGGCACGCCGTTCTTTCTTTATCTTTTGATCAACCAGCGGCACTAAGGAATTCCCGATGTCCTCGATGGCAACCCAGCAACTGACCCTGGGCTATCAGCGCCAGGTGATTATCGACGGGCTGGACCTGCAACTGCCGGCGGGCCAGGTGTCGGTGCTGATCGGCAGCAACGGCTGCGGCAAGAGCACCCTGCTCAAATCCCTGGCGCGGCTGCTCAAGCCGCAGCAGGGTTCGGTGATCCTCAATGGCGAGGATATCCAGCGCAAATCCACCGCGGCGGTGGCGCGCGAACTGGCGATCCTGCCGCAGATGCCCAGCGCCCCCGAAGGCATCACCGTGCGCCAGCTGGTGGCCCTGGGGCGTTATCCCTACCAGAACTGGATGCAGCAATGGTCGGCCCAGGACGAAGCCATGGTCGAGCGCGCCCTGTTGCAGACCGGCGTGCAGGCCCTGGCGGAGCGGCCGGTGGACGCCTTGTCCGGCGGCCAGCGCCAGCGGGTGTGGATTGCCATGACCCTGGCCCAGGACACCGAGATCGTGCTGCTCGACGAGCCCACCACCTTTCTCGACCTGGCGCACCAGATCGAAGTGCTGGACCTGCTGCGCGAACTCAATCGCCAGGAGAACAAGACCATCGTCATGGTCCTGCACGACCTCAACCTGGCCTGCCGCTACGCCGACCATATGGTGGCGGTGCACCAGCGCACCGCGTTCGCCCAGGGCCGGCCCGAGGAGATCCTGACCGAGGAACTGGTCAAGCAGGTGTTCGACCTCAACTGCCGGATCATCCCCGATCCGTTTTTCGGCACGCCGCTGTGCATTCCCTTTGGCCGGGAACTGCCGCAATGAATCTGCAAGCCGCCTTCAACCCGCAAGACTGGAGCGTGCTATCCGGGCCGCTGCGCCTGAAACCCATGGCCCAACGCGACCGCCAGCACTCCCTCAGCGCCCGGGCCTTGCTCGACGATGAAACCTGTATCGCGCTGCTCGACCAGCTGGGGCCGGTGATCGGTTCGCCGACCCGGGCGATCACCGCCTCGCTGCTGGCCAAGCGTTTTTCCTTCCTCGCCACCGGCGCCTGCCTGTACGCCATGTCGGTGTGCGACCAGGGCCTGCTGCTGTCCCTGGACGATTGCGTGATCGAGTACGGCCACGACGACGGGCTCTGGACGTCGTCGATGCCGCTGGCGGACCGGCCGCCCCAGGCGTATGCCGCGGGTGAGCGCGAAGCCTGGCGCGCTTCCGTTGTCGAGTCGCTGTTCGCCGGGCTGCTGGCGCCGCTGTGGCAGACCTTCAATCGGGTCAGCGGCATTTCCCGGCGCATCCTTTGGGAAAACACTGCGGTGCGGGTCTATTCGCTGTACGAAAAACGCATGGGCAAGGTCGAGGATCCGCTGATCCGCCTGCGCCACGAGGCGGACTTCGACTGGCTGCTGCAAGAGGCCGCGCCAGCGCTGTTCGGCCTGGACTACAACCCGCTGCGGCACTTCCGTCGGCCGCCGACGCAGCTGGAGGAGGGCAAGAGCATCCGCTTTCGCCGCACCTGCTGCTTCTATTACGAGGCCACCGAGCCCGCCGAATACTGCTCGACCTGCCCGCTGCTGCGTCCGAGGAAATGCCGATGATCGCTCCCCGCCAACACCACGCCAGCGCCGCCTTGCTCGAGCATTACCGCGGCATCGCGCCTTCGACCCTCGGCCACTTTGGCGATGAGGGTTACCTGCGCGGCATCCGCCCGCTGTTCGACGGCCTGCGCATGCTCGGCAATGTGGTCACGGTCAAGGTCTTCGCCCCGGATGGCGCCATCCTACGCGACGCACTGCTGCTCAGCGAACCGGGGGATGTGCTGGTGATCCAGTGCGTGGGCGATCAGGAGTGCGCCTGCTGGGGCGAACTGCGCACCCTGGCCGGGTTGATCAAGGGCCTGGCCGGGGTGGTGGTGGAGGGCGCGGTCACCGATGTCGCCGCCTTGCGCGAGCATCGCCTGCCAGTGTTCAGCCGTGGCGTCAGCGCCTACACCACCCGCGGCATCGGCGAGCAAGGGGAGGTCAACCTGCCCATCGAAGTGGCCGGGGTGCGAGTCAAGCCGGGGGATATCGCCATCGGCGACGACGACGGCGTGTTCATCCTCGACCGGCAACGGGCCGAGGCGCTGTTGCCGCAGCTGCTGGCCAAGGAAGAGCAGGACCGCGAGCGGCGCGCGGCATTCTTGCAGCGCCTGGCCGCCACCCGCTGACGCGTCGGCGAACCGGCCGGGTTTGCACTTTTATAAGGCTCGCGGCTCCGGCCTTGCACCAGGCTAAGGCGATTCCTGGCCCAGGGTAGGCTCTCCGGGAACCTTGCAAAGTTGCCGCGCAAGCCCGCCAGCAGGGCCTTTCAAGGCGTGCGGCGCAGCCTGGCACAAAGGCTGCAAGACAGCCGCTAACGCCCCACCGCGCATGTCGCGGGCGGGCCGCCCACTCGGTCAACGCGGATCGATCGGCCAACCGGCCATGGGCACTCGGTGAGTCAGGCACAGCAGCCCGATCGCACACCGCAAATAACAGGCAAAGGCGCCTGGAACCGTGAGGTTTCAGGCGCTTTTTTTTGCTTTAAAAAAACCGTGATTGGCTTGGGTCGGGTGCTATTTATGAATGCCATTGTTGCCCCTTTGAACACACACAAAACCCTGATCGTGATCGGCAACGGCATGGTCGGACATCATTGCGTCGAACAGCTGGTGGCGCGCGGCGCGCTTGAGCAGTACCGCCTGCACGTCTTCAGCGAAGAGCCGATGCGCGCCTACGACCGGGTGCACCTGTCCGAGTATTTCAGTGGTCGCGACGCCGAATCCCTGGCCCTGGGCGATGCCGCGCTGTACCAGGCCCCGGGCCTGACCCTGCACCTGGGGGTGGCGGTGCTGCGCATCGACCGCGAGCACCGCCAGGTCATCACCGCCGCCGGCCCGGTGCACTACGACAAGCTGGTGCTGGCCACCGGGTCCTATCCCTTCGTGCCGCCGATCGACGGCGCCGCAGGCGATTCGCGCCTGGTCTATCGCACCCTGGAAGACCTCGACGCCATCCGCGCCGCGGCCGCCAATGCCCGGCGCGGCGTGGTGGTGGGCGGCGGGCTGCTCGGTCTGGAGGCGGCCAATGCCTTGAAGAGCCTGGGCCTGGAAGCCCATGTGGTGGAGTTCGCCCCGCGGCTGATGCCGGTGCAGCTGGACGAGCAGGGCGGTCGCGCGTTGAAGGCGCGGATCGAAGCCCTGGGCGTCGGCGTGCACCTGGGCAAGGGCACCCAGTCGATCGGCGCCGGCGAGCAGTACCGCTACCGAATGAACTTCGCCGGCGACGACTTCCTCGAAACCGACCTGATCGTGTTCTCTGCCGGGATTCGTGCCCAGGATGCCCTGGCCCGCGACTGCGCCCTGGAGATCGGCCCGCGCGGCGGCGTGGTGGTGGACAACCAGTGCCTGAGTGGCGACCCGCACATTTACGCGATCGGCGAGTGCGCCAGCTGGAACGGCAGCCTCTTCGGCCTGGTGGCCCCGGGTTACCAGATGGCGCGCAGCGTCGCCGCGCAGCTGTGCGGCGAGCCGGGCGAGCCTTTCATGGGCGCGGACATGTCGACCAAGCTCAAGCTGCTGGGGGTCGATGTCGGCTCCATCGGCGACGCCCAGGGCCTGACCCCGGGCGCGCGCAGCTACCAGTTCATCGACGAGGCCACGGCCAGCTACCGGCGCCTGGTGGTGGATGCCAGCGGCAAGCAGGTGCTCGGCGCGGTGCTGGTGGGCGACAACAGCTACTACGACACCTTGCTGCAATACATGCAGAACGGCATCGCCTTGCCCGCCGAGCCGGCCGGCCTGATCCTGCCGTCCAGCGCCGGCGCGCCGACCCTCGGTCCGGGCGCCTTGCCCGAGTCGGCCACGGTCTGCTCCTGCCACAACGTGACCAAGGGCGCGATCTGCTCGGCCATCGACGGCGGCTGTTCCGAGCTCGGCCAGCTCAAGGCCCGGACCAAGGCCTGCACCGGTTGCGGCGGTTGCGCCGGCCTGCTCAAGCAGGTGTTCGAGCATGAGCTGATCGCCCGCGGCGTCAGCGTCGACAAGAGCCTGTGCGAACACTTCGCCTATACCCGCCAGGAGCTGTACGCGCTGGTACGGGTCGAGGGCATCCTCAGTTTCGACGAGATGCTCGCCAAGCATGGCCGCGGCCACGTTGGCTGCGATATCTGCAAGCCGGCGGTGGGCTCGATCCTCGCCTCGTGCTGGAACCAGCCGATCATGGACCGCTCCCTGGTGCCGCTGCAGGACACCAACGACACCTTCATGGCCAACATGCAGAAGAACGGCACTTACTCGGTGGTGCCGCGCATCGCCGGTGGCGAGATCACCGCCGACAAGCTGATCGTGATCGGCCAGGTGGCGAAGAAATACGAGCTCTACACCAAGATTACCGGTGGCCAGCGCATCGACCTGTTCGGTGCCCAGTTGCACCAGCTGCCGGATATCTGGGCCGAGCTGATCGCGGCCGGTTTCGAGACCGGGCATGCCTATGGCAAGTCGACCCGCACCGTGAAGTCCTGCGTGGGCAGCACCTGGTGCCGCTACGGCGTGCAGGACAGCGTGCGCATGGCCCTGGAGATCGAGGACCGCTACAAGGGCCTGCGCTCGCCGCACAAGCTGAAGTTCGCGGTGTCCGGCTGCACCCGCGAATGCGCCGAGGCGCAGAGCAAGGACGTCGGCGTGATCGCCACCGAGAACGGCTGGAACCTGTACGTCTGCGGCAACGGCGGCATGCGTCCGCGCCACGCCGAGCTGTTCGCCACCGACCTCGACGACCAGACGCTGATCCGTTACATCGACCGCTTCCTGATGTTCTACATCCGCACCGCCGACCGCCTGCAACGCACCTCGGTGTGGCGCGAAAGCCTGGAGGGCGGCCTGGATTACCTCAAGGCGGTGGTGATCGACGACAGCCTGGGGCTGGGCGCCGAGCTGGAAGCGCAGATGCAGCTGGTGGTGGACCGCTACGAATGCGAATGGGCCAACGCCCTCAAGGACCCGGAAAAACTCAAGCGCTTCCGCACCTTCGTCAACGACCAGCGCCCCGACCCGGACATTCATTTTGTCGAGGAACGCGGCCAGCGCCGGCCGATCATGGCCGCCGAACTCAACCTGATCCCTGTCACCGAGGAGGTGCTCTGATGAGCCTGTCGCCAAGCCCGCAACGCATCGAAAGTGAATTCGCCGAGCAGCCCGGCGTGCAGTGGCGGGCGGTGTGCAGCCGCCAGGACCTGGTTAGCCACAGCGGCGTGGTGGTCTGGCACGACGGCGCCCAGGTGGCGCTGATCTACCTGCCGGATGCCGCGCAGCAGACCCTCTACGCCATCGACAACCACGACCCGCAGTCCGGCGCCAACGTGATCGGCCGCGGCCTGGTGGGCTGCATCAAGGATGAGCTGGTGATCGCCTCGCCCCTGTACAAGCAGCACTTTCGCCTGGCCGACGGCACCTGCCTGGAATACCCGGAGCAACGCCTGCGCACCTGGCCGGCGCGGCTGCGTGGCGACGTGGTGGAAATCGGCGTGCGCTAAGCCGCGCGCAACCCAGATCCATGCCTGACTCCGCGCCTTGTGGCGCGGGGCCGGAACCCCTGTTGCTCAAGGTATCGGAGACGCCCATGAAAACCGCTGCTCAGTTGCTGAAGTTGAAGGCCGTGGAACACCGCCAGGTGCACAGCATCGGCCCGGACCAGATGGTGCTCGAAGCACTGCAGATGATGGCGCAGAAAAACGTCGGCGCATTGCCGGTGATGGAAGCCGGGCAGGTGGTCGGCGTCATCAGCGAACGCGACTATGCGCGCAAGGTGGTGCTGCAAGGCCGCTCATCGGTAGGCACCCCGGTCCGCGCCATCATGAGCGCCCCCGTGGTCACCGCCGACAGCCAGCACAGCATCGAACGCTGCATGGCCGTGATGACCGACAGCCACCTGCGCCACCTGCCGGTGCTGGAAGGCGAGCAACTGATTGGCTTGCTGTCGATTGGTGATCTGGTGAAGGAAGCGATTGTCGAGCAGGCGGACCTGATTCGGCAGTTGGAGCACTATATTCGCGGGGATTGAATCGAGGTCAGAGAAGGGGTTCCTGGTTTAGTCTGAAGGCGATCCCTTCCACGTTCATTTCAGTGTTGTACTGGAATACGGCTGTAATGTTTTTTGCCGTGCCGGGAAGGTGGTAAGTATCCCAGCCACCAGTCATTCCAAGTACCGGCATTTTGAAAGGTGCTTTTGACTCCAAAGGCTCTCCGTAATGGGACCTTACCCAAGCTTGGTTCATTCGACGTTGAAGCTGGTACGGCAATCCATTCTCGTAAACTGAGTCGTCGTCGGAGGTCTTATGCAAGTAGATAGCGAGAGAGTCAAAGAGCTGAGTGCCTGAAAAGCCCAAATCTACTCCGGCTGCAGGTGACATGAACGAGGTCTCATCGCCCTCGAACATACCTTTAGGTGGCCCGCCAGGGAGATACATTCCAGATGCGATCAACTCGGAATAGGTCCTCCCCATATTTTTAATCAGGTCATCGATCATTGCGGCGTTCATATTCGTGCCAGCTGTGCCCCGTAAAACTAAGGGTGGGATTTTTCGTTCAGCCTGAACACGATCCCTTCCACTTCCATGTCGACGGTGTACTTGAACCGCACATGGATATGTTTGGGGAAACCTGCAAAACGATAAGTATCCCAGCCGCCAGTCATGCCCAGCACCGGAATTCTGTAGGGGGCTCCTGACTCCAGAGGTTCGCCGTGATGGGATCTGACCCATTTCTGATTCATCTTGGTTTCGAGGTGGTAGGGCAGTTTTCCCTTGTAGGTTGACTGTTCTGGGAAGCGCTTTAGCAAGGAAATATATAAGGCTTCAAAGCGTTGGGTACTGGCCCAAAACTCAAGTTCGATACCTGCCTCCGGTGACATGGCTATGGTATCGCTGTCCTCGAAGATGCCTTTTGGTGACCCACCCGGGAGATACATTCCGGAGGCGATCATTTCAGGATAGGTACGGCCAAGGCTCTTAACCAAGTCATCAATTAGTGCTGCGTTCATATCAATACCAGCCTTGTTTCCGATGGAGGTTGTGCAGCTCAGAGCGTGCCGTATCAATCTGTTCTTCGGTGAAGCCCTCTTCCTGCAAGAAGGGTTTGATGGCATCAAGGTTGGCGTCTACGGTGGTCCGAAGGTCAGAAGCATCCTTTGCCTGGCGGGCCTTGTTGTTTCTGCCACCGTACGTCTCACTGTACTTTTGATGTACCACGCTAGGAATAGCGATACTTGGGGCTTTTCGTAGAGCTTCTTTCATGTGGTTTTCATGTATATCCGGCACGTTGGATTTCAGAAACGTCTCCAACGCCTTCTGCGATGGTGTGTGATCAATATCCAACCCATCCTTGGCGCTTCTACTGGAAAGATCATTCGCCGGGCCGACTTCCAGTGGGTTGACCATGGGCTTGGCGAAGACCAGGTACAGCGAGCGGAGGCCGCTGCCGATCGGGAAGGTGATGATGCAGTCTTCGACCTTGAGCTCGTCGAGGGGCGCGCCCTGGAGTTGGCTGTCGCCGCCTTCGGCGATGGGGTGGACCATGAGGTTGGCCAGTTCGTCGGTCACCCCCGGGTAGGGGGTCGGGGCGGTGACCACCGGGCCGTTGTGCGGTGTCCAGGTGATGGTGAGCGTGCCGAGGTGGGCCTGCATGGCGTTTTTGTCGGCGTTCCAGTGGGCCTTGATCACCGGGACGCTGTCCTGGCCCGACTGGGCGCTGGTGTGGATGCCGTGGATGTGCAGCGCGCCCTGGCTGTCGCGGCGGAACTGGAAGCGCACCCGGGTGGTGGCGGCGCGCAGCTCGCGCAATTGTTCTTCGCTGTAGAAGGCGTCGTCGCCGAGCCGAGCCGGGTCGGGGGCATGGCCAGGAGCAGCACCTGTCCCGCCGGGCCGCCGACGGTCCTGGCCGCGGTGCCGGCCATCTGCACTGACCAGGCGAAGCTCCTGAGGAGCAGTTCGCCGGCGACCCTGCCGAGCCCGACCTCGGTGGCCGAGGAGGCCATCAGCATGGTCTTGCCGAAATTGCCCGCGGGCTCGCTGGCGCTGCCGGCCTGGGTGGTGCCCCAGGGCGCGCTGCTGATGGACTTGGCGAAGACCAGGTCGGTGCGAGGAACGGGATCGGGCCACGGGTCTTGCCGAAGGTAGACCGGCTGCGGTTCGGGCGCGGGGCAGAGCAGGCTGCCGCTGGCTGTGGCGGCGGAACTGTCGGTGACCAGCACCCAGTCGCCGTTTCTGACGGCGGCCAGAATCTCCCGGTCGCTGTGGATGCTGTAGTGCTCGCGCAACAGCTCGTCCAACCCTTCAAGGCTTGACCTGTTGCGTTGCAGCGCCATGCGCACCTGGGTTTCGGCGAAATACGGATCGTGCGCGTTCCATGCCTGCCGGTCGGAGGCTTTCAACAAGCGCATGTCAGTAAGCGCAAATCAGTAGATGCATGAGCGGCCCCGGCTTCTGGATAAGCCACGCATGCTAGGGGGCCATCCTGGCGCGGCGCTTTAGGCCCTTTCTGAAACGCTCGAAAGAAAACTCGCTTGTGGGCCGGCGATAAAACCGGCGATCCGTTTCTGGCGCTAAAAGCTGCCGTTCGTCACGGCGCACGGAGCGGGATTCAACTTTTGCCCACAATGATTTTCACAGCCGTTGTAAGGGCCGCACCAGGCCCGGAGGGGCTGCTATCCGCCGGAGGTTGAGCCAGATGAACGACGACTCCCTGGACGAAACGCTCGAGGAACGCCGTCAGCGCCGGGTGGCGCGGGCGCTGAGCCTGAACCCCGACGAAGTGGCGCGCTGGGTGGTGGCCATGGAAGAGGACGGCAGCGGCATGGGCTATGTCATCGAGTTTTCCGCCGCCACGCCGGTCGGGGTGCTGGCCAGGGTGCCGGGGCTGGGCAGTGACCGGCTGATCAATATCGGCCCCATCGACTAGCCGCCATGGCCCACGTCCAGCCCCCGCCAGCGCTGACCGCCGAGCGTCTGCGGGCATTGCACAGTGAGGGTTTCGTGCTGCTGCCCGGAGTGCTCGACGGGGTGCAGATCCAGCTGCTGCGCCGCGCTATCGACCGCCTCAAGCCCCAGCATTGGGACTACAGCGGCTTGCTCGAACACTACAAATGCGTGTTCAACCGCGACCCGCTGTGGCTGGCGTTTCTCGATCTGCCGGGGGTGATCGAGCTGGCCGAAGCGGCGCTGGGCGACGATTGCCATGTCATCGGCCAGACCGCCTGGCGCTGTCATCCGGGGTTCCAGGGGATAGGGTTGCATCTGGATTACCTGGCGCTACAGCTGCCCCGCAGCCTGCTCCGCGATCCGGCCTTCGTGCTGCCGATGCAGATCTGCACCTGCCACCTGTACCTGGACGATATCGACCAGGACCTGTGCCCGACCCGCGTGGTGCCGGGCAGTCATCGAGCCGGGCGGCCGCCACGGGCCGGCGAGGAATATTGGCATGGCCAAACTGCCCAGGCCGTGCTGTGCCAGGCCGGCGACGCGCTGATGTTTCGCAGCGAACTGTGGCATGCCGGCAGCGAGAACAGCAGCGCCGAACGCATCCGCTACCTGCTGCAGGTGCACTATGGCCGGCGCATGGTGGCGCAGAAGTTTTCGCCGTACCTGCACTGGCGTTTCAACCCCGAGGTGCTGGCGGCGGCCTCGGCGCGCCAGCGGCGGTTGCTGGGCGAGCATGAGGAAGCGGAATACGACTGAACCGGGCGGCGGCGCCGTCAGCTGTCGGGAAAGGGAATCGACAGCAGCCAGCGGCTGAACGCCTGCAACGACGGCAGGTGCTGATAGCGGCTGGGGTAGGCCAGGTAATAGCCGCGGCCGCTGTCCACCGGCTCGAACAGCGCCACCAGCTCGCCGCTGTGGATCTCGTCCTGCACCAGGATGCGCGGCACCAGGCCGATGCCGATGCCGGCGACCACCGCCTGGATCAGGTGCGCGGTCAACTCGAACCCCGGGCCCATGCGCATCGCCCGCGGATGCAGGCCGTTCTGCTCGAACCATTCGGGCCAGGCATCGGGACGCGACACCACATTCAACAGCAACTGCCCGGCCACGTCGCCGACGGACATCGAAGCGTGCTCGGGCAGGGCCTTGGGGCTGGCCACCACCGTGAGCTTTTCCGAGAGCAGCCGATGGGCCTCGTAGCCGGGCCAGTGGCCGGTGCCGGCGCAGATGATCGCGTGCATGTCGGCGGTGTCCTTCGACAGGTCGCTGGTGACGATCCGCGAATGGATATGCACCAGGGTGCCCGGGTGGCTGGCGTAAAAGTCATGCATGCGCGGCAGCAGCCATTTCGAGCCGAAGGTCGGCAGCACCGCCAGGTGCAACGGGCCGCCGCCAGCCTTGTGGGCGATGGTCTGCAAGGTGGCGTTGCGGATCCGTGCCAGGGCCGCGGCCAGTTCGTGGTGATACAGGGCGCCGGCGGCGGTCAGCTCGATATGCCGGCCGTCACGGCTGAACAGCGGCACTTCCAGCAGTGACTCCAGGGCCTGGACCTGGCGGCTGACGGCGCTCTGGGTCAGCGCCAGTTCTTCGGCGGCCTTGGTGAAGCTGCCATGCCGCGCCGCGGCCTCGAAAGCCACCAGCACCGACATCGACGGAGTGAGACGTCTGGGGTTCATTCATAAAACTCATGAAAAAAGCACATGAAATACATTTGCCCACGGTGCAAGGCTCTAGGAAAATAGGCGTTTTCGGCTGGCCACCGCCCCTCGGGCTGCGTGCAAGCATACGTGTTTTGCATGCACCGCTGCGCCTTTTCTCTGCCTGGAAGCCTTTTTGATGATTGCTCTGCTTGCCCCCGAACGCGACCCGCTGGCCCACTACCAAAGCTTCCTCGACGCCCTGGCCGCCGACGGTTTTCGTGGCGAGATCGCCCGTGACCTGGGCCTGCGCACGGTGCTGGCCACCGACAACTCGATCTACCAGCGGCTACCGCAGGCCGCGGTCTTCCCCCGGGATGTCGCGGACGTGGAACGCCTGGCGCGGCTGGCGGCGAGCCCGGAACACCGCGCGGTGGTGCTCACTCCCCGTGGCGGCGGCACCGGCACCAACGGCCAGTCGCTGACCGACGGTATCGTGGTCGACCTGTCGCGGCACATGAACCAGATCCTCGAGATCAACGTCGAGGAACGCTGGGTGCGGGTGCAGAGCGGGGTGGTCAAGGACCAGCTCAACGCCGCCCTCAAGCCCCACGGCCTGTTCTTCGCCCCGGAGCTGTCGACCTCCAACCGTGCCACCGTCGGCGGCATGATCAACACCGACGCCAGCGGCCAGGGCAGCTGCACCTATGGCAAGACCCGCGACCACGTATTGGCGCTGAGCACCGTGCTGCTGGGCGGCAGCCGCCTGGACAGCGCGCCGATCGACAACCGCCAGTTGACCGAGGAGGCCGCGCAGCCCGGGCGCATCGGCGAGGTCTACCGCTGTGCCCAGGACATCGCCGACCACCAGGCCGAGCTGATCGAGGCGATCTTTCCCAAGCTCAATCGCTGCCTGACCGGCTATGACCTGGCGCACCTGCGCGAGAGTCCGGAGCGCTTCAACCTCAACAGCGTGCTGTGCGGTTCCGAGGGTTCCCTGGGCTTTATCGTCGAGGCGCGGCTGAATGTGCTGCCGATTCCCCGGCACTCGATCCTGGTCAACGTGCGCTACGCCGGCTTCATGGATGCGCTGCGCGATGCCAAGGCGCTGATGGCGCTGAAGCCGCTGTCGATCGAGACGGTGGATTCCAAGGTGCTGATGCTGGCCATGCAGGACATCGTCTGGCATGGCGTGGCGCGGTATTTCCCCGAGCAGGCGGACGCCCCGACTCTGGGCATCAACCTGATCGAGTTCAGCGGCGACGACCAGGAAGAGCTGGAGCAGCGGGTCGACGCCTTCGTCCGCCACCTGCAACAGGACAACTCGGTGCTGCGCCTGGGCCATACCCTGGCCATCGGCGCCCAGGCGGTGAACCAGGTGTACGCCATGCGCAAGCGCGCGGTGGGCCTGCTGGGCAACGTCCAGGGCGAGGCGCGGCCGCAGCCCTTTGTCGAAGACACCGCGGTGCCGCCGGAGAACCTGGCGGACTACATCCTCGAGTTCCGTGCGCTGCTCGATGGCTACGGCCTGCAATACGGCATGTTCGGCCATGTCGACGCCGGCGTGCTGCACGTGCGGCCGATCCTTGACATGAAGGACCCCAAGCAGGCGGCGTTGATCCGGCCGATCTCCGATGCGGTGGCGGCGCTGACCCACAAGCACGGCGGCCTGTTATGGGGCGAGCACGGCAAGGGCCTGCGCTCGCAGTACGTGCCGGACTATTTCGGTGAGCTCTACCCGTCGCTGCAGGCCCTGAAGGCCGCGTTCGACCCGTTCAACCAGCTCAACCCCGGCAAGATCGCCACCCCGGCCTCGGTGCCGGAGGCGCGCCTGACCCGGGTCGACGAAGTGGTGCTGCGCGGCGAGCTCGACCGCACCATCGACGAGCGCGTCTGGCAGAGCTACGACAGCGCCCTGCATTGCAACGGCAACGGCGCCTGTTACAACTTCGATCCGGACGACGCCATGTGCCCGTCGTGGAAGGCCACCCGCAACCGCATTCATTCGCCCAAGGGCCGCGCCTCGCTGATCCGCGAGTGGCTGCGCCTGCAGGGCGAGCAGGGGGTGGACGTGCTGAACGGCGGTGGCGCGCGGCTTTCCAACCTGGCCCGGCGCGTCTATAACAGCGCGGCGCGGTTGGCCGGGCGCGAGGACTTCTCCCATGAGGTGTACGACGCCATGGCCGGCTGCCTGGCGTGCAAGTCCTGCGCGGGGCAGTGCCCGGTCAAGGTCAATGTGCCGGAGTTCCGCTCGCGCTTCCTCGAGCTGTACCACGGCCGTTACCTGCGCCCGCTGAAGGACTACCTGATCGGTTCCCTGGAGTTCAGCGTTCCCTATCTGGCGCGCCTGCCGCGGCTGTACAACGCGCTGATCGGCGCGGCGCCGGTGAGCCGGGCGCTCCAGCACCTGGCGGGGATGGTCGACAGCCCGTTGCTCAGCACCCTGGATTTCCAGGCGGTGTGCCGCCGGCGCAACGTGCGCATGGCCAACGCCGCGCAACTGGCGGCGCTGTCTGCCGAACAGCGCGAACGTAGCGTGATTCTGGTGCAGGACGCCTTTACCCGGTTCTTCGAGACGCCGCTGGCGGCCGAGTGGCTGGAGCTGATCGAGCGCCTGGGCTTGCAGATCTACCTCGCGCCGTTCGCGCCTAACGGCAAGCCTTTGCAGGTCCAGGGCTTCCTCGGCGCCTTTGCCCGGACCGCGCGCTACAACGCGCAATCGCTGCTGAAGCTGCAAGCCAGCGGCGTGCCCCTGGTCGGGCTCGATCCGGCGATGACCCTGGTCTACCGCCAGGAGTACCGCAAGACCCTGGGGGCGGCTCAGGCGCCCGAAGTGCTGCTGCCGCAGGAATGGCTGGCCCGGGTGCTGCCTGAGCTGTCGGCTGAAGCGAGCCCGACCGCCGAGGCCGAGCCCTATCAGTTCCTCGCGCACTGCACCGAGAAAACCAACGAGCCGGGCAGCATCGGCCTGTGGCAACAGGTGTTCGCGCGCATGGGCCTGAAGCTGCAAGTGCTGGCCAGCGGTTGCTGCGGCATGTCCGGTACCTACGGCCACGAGGCCCGCAACCTGGCGACTTCGCAGGTGATCTACCAGCAGTCCTGGCAGCCGCTGGTGGCCCGTCACGGCCAGGGCGGCCGGCTGCTGGCCGACGGTTATTCCTGCCGCAGCCAGGTCAAGCGCCAGGAGGGGCAGGGCCTGCAGCATCCACTCCAGGCTCTGCTGGAACAACTGCGCAAACGCCCGCTAGCGACCTGACGACAGGGGGCGATGTAGCCGCTGCCGAGCCCGCGAGGCTACGTACGGCAACGCAGTTGCTGCAAAGCCTGAGTCCGTGGTCTGCCTGGAAAAACGCGGTGTCCGGTCCAGCGCCCGCTGCGCGGTCGTGCGCAGCCTGCGGCAGCGGCTACACAGGCAACGTGGCTCCTGTAGCCGTTGCCGAGCCTGCGAGGCTGCGCTCGGTTTGGGCGGCATTCCGACGCAGCGACCGCAAACCCAGCATCCCGGATCTTCCCGCCGGCGCGGGGGCTTCAGTCGGTGCCGTCCATCAACTGCTTGATGCGCAGCCAGTCGTTGCGCGCTTCCAGGTATTTTTCGTTGGCCCGCTGCTTGGCGCTGCTGAACAGGGCCAGGCGGTCGTCGTCGACATGGTCGGTGTTAAGCAGCTCATAGGCCTGGACATCCAGGCGGTCGGCTTCGGCAAACAGCCGGGCGTTGTTCGCCAGCTCGCGGTTGATTCGTTCTGTCCTGCTCATGGATGCATCGTCCTCCTTAATCCTGCATAGGGCCGGCCACGGCAAGACACCTGAGCCCATGGGTATTCACCTTGCACCGGGTGCCTCGGCCGCTGGCCGAGATATCGAGACCCTGCCTGAATTTGGAGAATCGCCTTTTACCGGGGGTTCCATGGCTCTGCCGAGTGGTTGTCGGCAGCGCGCGGATGGGCGCGGGTCAAGGCTATTCCGGCGTGCCATGGATCAGCTCCAGGGCCTCGCTGCGCGACAGCGGCCGCTGCATGCGCTGCGACAACAGGGCCATGGCCCGCGGGTATTCGCAGGCGACCACCGACTCCACCTGTTCGTTGAAACACAGCAGGGCGATAAAGCGGTACTGCTCCGGCTCGCCCTCGAAGACGATCTGGTTCCAGCGGCGGGCATGGCCGAGCACCTCGAAGGTCTGGTCGTAGAAGTAGGTCCAGAAGAACGGCACCACGCTGAAACTCAGCTGTTCGCCGAGCATATTGCAGGCGGCGAGCTGGCCTTGTTGCTGGGCCACGCGCCAGTGTTCGATGCGCTGCGAGCGGCCGTCGCAGGGGTAACTCACGAGATCGCCGGCCGCCCACAGGCCATCGGCCACGGCCAGGCCGGCATCGGCCTTGAGCGAACCGTCCTCGGCCCGGTCGAGGCCTTCGACGAAGGCCGTGGCAGGGCTGACACCGATGCCGAACAGCACCAGATCGACGGCGATGCGCTGGTCGTTATCGAGGACCACCTGTTGCACCTGGCCCTCGCCGACCAGGGCCCGGGCTTCGCAACCGGCGTGGTAGATCACCCCGTGCCGTTCGTGCAGGGCCCGTATGGTGCTACCGATGCGTTCGCCCAACTGGCGTTGCAGCGGCACCGGGTGGCGACCGATCAGGTGCACCATCAGCCCGCGTTTGCGCAGGGCCGAGGCGGCTTCCAGGCCGATAAAGCTGTCGCCGACGATCGCCACGCGTTTACCGGGACGGGCCTGTTCCAGCAGGCGCGCGGCATCCTCCCGCGAGCGCAGCATGAACACCCCCGGCAGGTCGGCGCCTTCGATGGCCGGCAGGTGCGGCTCGGCGCCGGTGGCCAGGAGCGCGGCGTCGTAGTCCAGGCGCTGGCCGTCGGCCAACAGGATCTGCCGCCGACGTGGGTCCAGGCGCAGGACCTCGGCCTGCAGCATCTGTAGATCGGCCTTGCGATAGAACTCCGGCTCGAGCAGGGGCGGAACCTCCGCCGGTGGCATTTCGCCGGCCAGCACGTATTTGCTCAAGGCGGTGCGGTCATAGGCGGGTCGCGCCTCCTTGTCTATCCAGGTCAGGTTCCGGGCGTAACCCCTGGCCCGCAGGGTCGCCACGGCCGCGGCCCCGGCAGCGCCGGCGCCGATTACCAACAGCCGGCGCGAGTCGGCCTGCCGTGGCGGGGCGGGTTCGGCCATGGGCTGGTCGGCAACCCAGACCCGGTTGTCATGGCGGATGTCGACTTTGTAGCGCTTGAGGCTCGCCAGCGGAGGCGGCTCGCAGACCAGCCCGCTGTCGCAGGCAAAGGCGCCCTTGTGCCAGGGGCAGATCAGCCGCCCCTGATACACCGCGCCCTGTTCCAGCGGCGCCCCGGCGTGGGGGCAATCGGCCTGGTAGGCCCGGACCTGATCGCCGGTGCGAATCAGCAGTACGGCTTCGGCGCCGACCTGGACCCGGGTGCCGCGGTCTTCGGGCAACTGGTCGAGGCGGGCCACGACATAAAAGGTCATCGCTTTTCTCCTGCGCATTGCGCGCCCTCGGCCATCCTTGCGCGCCACCTTCTCGGGGGCGCGGGGCCGGGTACGGAATCTTCTGCTCGAGGGCGCAACGCGGCCCGGCCAAGTGGCTTCGCACGGCTTTCGTCATGAACGCCGCCAATCGCTGGATTAAGTGTGGACCCTGCAAAGCCCGGCCGATGGGCGCGCTCCGATAGCCGGTCATGCCCGGGCCAGGCCGCTAGACAGCCAGTTCGATCAACCGGCCTTCGATCTGGCCGGCCTCGATGGTCAGGCAGCCGAGGCTGACCGGCAACTTGAAGCGCCTTGGCCCGGCGCTGCCCGGGTTGATGTAGAGCACATCGTCCTGCCAGAACTGCAGCGGTCGGTGGGAGTGGCCGGTGACCACCACCCGCACGCCCGGCGGCAGAGGTTTCGGCACCTCGGCCAGGACATGGCAGAGCAGCAGGTCGACACCAGCGAGCTGCACGGTGACGTGATGGGGCAATGCCCGGGCCCAGTCATGGGGCTGATCGACATTGCCGAATACCGCGGTCACCGGCGCCAGGTGTCCGAGGGTGGCGAGCATCTGCGGGTCGCCGATATCACCGGCATGCAGGATATGCGCGCAGCCCTGCAGCGCCGCCAGCGCGCCGGGACGAAGCAAGCCATGGGTGTCGGAGATCAGGCCTATTTTCATGCGTCGCTTTTCATCGAAGGCTGGCTAACGTGGTTTCGCCGTGGTGCAAGCATAGCCGGTCGCGCTCGACGGCAACCGGCGCGGGCAGGCCGGTGGCATGGGCGGTCCGGGCAAAAAAAGCCGGAGTGCGTCAGGGACGACACTCCGGCGTTGTGGATCAGGCTTTGCGGGTACCACCGCCAGAGCCTTGGGTGCCACCTTTCTTGCCTGCGTCAGGGGCTTTTTGCCGATCGGCGGGGATGTTGCCCCCCGAGCCCTGGCCGCCGGATTTCTTGCCGGCCGGGGAGGGTTTTTGAGTGTCCTTGTTGCCCATGAGTGGGTTTTTTCCGCTGGTAGCCATTTTTTCAATCCTCGATAGTGAGCGATTTGACACCTCGCAAGATTGGGAAACACAACCGCAAACGAAAGTTTGAAAAAGTTTCTTGCGGAACGACGAATGGACTGGCCGCGAGGGTGCGTATACATGCCGGTTCCAGCCTGCGCGTTCATGCCCATGGCCCGTCCGCTTCGGCGGCGCTTTTTATAGTGCTCGTAGCGGGCGAGCATCGGTTGGGTGCTCGGGCCATGGGCCATGTGTTTGGGGCTGCGCGATCAGCCGCCCGAGACTTTCCAGTGCCTGACGTCGTCGGCGAAGACCACCTGGCGCACCTCGTGGGCGATGCCGTAGGCCAGCGACTCATGGGCGGCGATGACCTTTTCCTCGGCCGACAGGCATTTGAAAATGTCCAGCTGGGTCGCCGCGTCGGCGGTTTCCAGCTCGTAGATTTTCACGTAGCGCGCCAGGTCGTTGTCCAGGCTGGAGAGGTATTCGCGCAGGCGCTGATGATCCACCGAGCTCTGGCTGAAGTACCAGTTCATCGGGTGGATCAGAAAGCGCGAATGCGGCGCGGTGATGCGCCGGTTGGCGGCGAGAAACATGATGATGCCCATGGACTCGATGTTGCCGGCGTTGATCGCGCACAGCGGCACCGGCAGCGATTTGAGAAAGGTGTAGAGGGTGAAGCCGAAGTTGGTGCTGCCGCCGGTGGTGGAAAGATTCAGCAGCAGCGAGGTGGCGCCTTGTTCGATGGCTTCCAGGCAACTGTCGCGAAAGCGTTCGGTGGTGCCCTGGTCGATCTGGCAGTGAAAATGCACGATGTGCTCGGTCATCGGACGGCCTCCCGGTGCGGGCCACGGTGCGTGACCTGGCTCTACGATTGAGCCCGGGTGGCGGCGAAAGTTTCGCTGAGCAGGTGTCTGGCCAGGAGGCCGGGCGACCGCTCATCCATTGCCTTGCACCCCCTGGCCCGGCCCGCTGCCTAACGGAGTAGGGCCCGGATTCACCGGGCCTGCCGTGAGGTGCACCATGTCCCAGTCGATGCATGACCCCAGCGAGCCCCGCACTCCTGAACCCGACCCTCTGCAACCGGCTCGCCGGCACGACCCGGTGGTCGATCCCAACGTCAACGGCGATGCCGAACGCGATAAGCGGCGTGACGATGACAGGGAACGGCCAATGATCCCCGATCTGCCGGAACCGAACGAGCCGACGCCACTGTCCGATGACCGCCGCTGACCGTGACACGACGGGTGGCTGAAGGAACAGGATATCGGGGGTGGGGGATCAGTTGCGGTCCAGCCACACAGTCTGCGCGTTGCAGAACTCGCGGACGCCGAAGTGCGACAGCTCACGGCCGAAGCCGCTTTTCTTCACGCCGCCGAAGGTCACCCGCGGATCGCTGGCGCAATAGCCGTTGATGAACACGCCGCCGGTTTCCAGCTCGGCGGTCAGGCGTTCGGCCAGGGCGACATCCCGGGTGTAAATAGTCGAGGCCAGGCCGAATTCGCTGTCGTTGGCCAGTTCCAGGGCGTGTCGGGCATCCCGGGCACTGATGATCGAGGCCACGGGGCCGAACAGTTCCTGCTTGAACGAGGTCATCCGGTCGGTGACGCCGGCCAGCACCGTCGGCAGGTAGAAATTGCCCGGGCCCTCGGCCTTGGCGCCGCCCAGCAGCAGGGTCGCGCCTTCGCTCAAGGTGGCCTGCACTTGCTCGTCCAGTTCGTCGCGCAGGTCGAAGCGCGCCATGGGGCCGATGTAGGTGGCGTCGGCCAGCGGATCGCCGACTACCAGCCGGCGAGTGGCGGCGACGAACTTCTCGGTGAAGGCCTCGACCACCCCTTGCTCGACGATCAGGCGCTTGGCGGCGGCGCAGACTTGCCCGGTGTTCTGGTAACGGCCGATGACCGCGGCCTGCACGGCGGCGTCCAGATCGGCGTCGTTGAGCACGATAAAGGGGTCGGAACCGCCGAGTTCCAGCACGCACTTCTTCAGGGCCGCGCCGGCCTGGGCGCCGATGGCGATGCCGGCGCGCACGCTGCCGGTCAGGGTCACGGCGGCGATCCGCGGATCGGCAATCGCCCGGGAGACGCCGTCCGCGGTGACGTTGATCACCTCGAACACGCCTTGCGGGAAACCGGCGCGCTGGAAGGCTTCCAGCAGCAGGTAGGCGCTACCCATGACGTTCGGCGCATGCTTGAGCACGTAGGTATTGCCGGCGATCAGCGCCGGTACCGCGCCGCGCAGCACCTGCCAGATCGGGAAGTTCCACGGCATCACCGCAAGGATCGGGCCCAGCGGCCGGTACTCGATGCGCGCCTTGCCGCTCGGCACCGGGGCCGGCTCGGGGGCGAGCATCGCCGGGCCTTCGGTGGCGTACCACTCGCAGAGCTGGGCGCATTTTTCGATCTCGCCGCGGGCCTGGGTCATCGGCTTGCCCATTTCCAGGGTGATGCTGCGGGCCAGGGTTTCGCCGTTGTCGCGCAGGGCCTTGGCCAGGGCCAGCAACAGGGCCGAGCGCTGTTCCAGGCTGCTGCGGCGCCACTGGGCGGCGGCCGCGGCGGCGCGGGCGAGGGCGGCGTCCAGCGCCTCGGCGGATTCATAGGGGTAGTGGGCGATCTGCTCGCCGTTGGCGGGGTTGATCGAAAGGGCGTGGGTCTGGCTGGAAACCGGGGTCATGGCAGCGTCCTGTGGGCTGGGGAATGGCCGCAGGTTAGGCTGGTACAGGGCTTATGAAAACTGAATAATAAAGAGCCTATCTTTCACGTTTGGAGAATGAGATGGACCTGGTGCAGCTGGAAATCTTCAAGGCGGTGGCCGAGCAGGGCAGCATCAGCGCCGCGGCGCAACTCATCCATCGGGTGCCATCCAACCTGACCACGCGGATCAAGCAGCTGGAGCAGGATTTGGGGGTGGAGCTGTTTATCCGCGAGAAAAGCCGCCTGCGCCTGTCGCCGGCCGGCTGGAGTTTCCTCGACTATGCCCGGCGGATTCTCGACCTGGTGCAGGAAGCGCGGCTGACGGTCGCCGGCGAAGAACCCCAGGGCCCGTTCTCCCTGGGTTCCCTGGAGAGCACGGCGGCGGTGCGGATTCCGGCCTTGCTGGCGGCCTATAACCAGAAGCACGTCAAGGTCGAGCTGGACCTGTCCACCGGCCCCTCCGGGACCATGATCGATGGCGTGCTGTCCGGGCGCCTGACCGCGGCCTTCGTCGATGGCCCGGTGCTGCACCCGAGCCTGGAAGGCGTGCCGGTGTTCGACGAGGAAATGCTCATCATCGCGCCGCTGGGGCATGCGCCCATCACCCGCGGGCGCGACGTCAACGGCGAGAGCATCTACGCCTTTCGCGCCAACTGCTCGTACCGCCATCACTTCGAGCGCTGGTTCAGCGAGGATGGCGCGGTGCCCGGCAAGATCCACGAAATGGAGTCCTACCACGGCATGCTGGCTTGCGTCAGTGCCGGCGCCGGCCTGGCGCTGATGCCGCGCAGCATGCTGGAAAGCATGCCGGGCTGCGGCACGGTGAGCATCTGGCAGCTGGCGCAGCCGTTCCGTTTCCTGCAGACCTGGCTGATCTGGCGCCGCGGCACAGTATCGCGCAGCCTGACCCACTTCGTGCGCCTGCTGGAGGAGCGTGGGGTCTGAAGCGGCAAGCTTAGAGCTTGTAGTTCTTGCAGCTTGCCGCTCAGAGCTTAGAGCTTAGAGCCGCTTACAAGGTCGGCACGGTCTGGTTGCGCCCCGCGTGCTTGGCCATGTACAGCGCCGAGTCGGCCTGCATCAAGAGGGTCTTGAACTCGGGCGTGGCGGGCACGCAGCTGTAGACGCCGAGGCTGATGGTCACGACGCCGCCGGGGTTGTCGACATGCTCGATCGCCAGTTCCTGTACCGCCAGGCGGATGCTCTCGGCCAGCACGTAGGCGCCGCCAGGCTCGGTGTCCGGCAGCAGCACCGCGAACTCTTCGCCGCCGTAGCGCACCGCCAGGTCCGAGGGGCGCCGCACGCACTGGCTGATGGCCCGGCTGACGGCGCAGATGCAATGGTCGCCCGCCACATGGCCATAGCGGTCGTTGAAGCTCTTGAAGTGGTCGATATCGAGCATGATCAGGCTGATCGACGAGCGCTGCCGGGCCGCTCGCAGCCACTCCAGTTCCAGGTTGCGCTCCAGGTGCCGGCGGTTGGCCAGGCCAGTCAGGCCGTCCTGCAACACCAGGGTCTCCAGCACCGAGCGGGCTTTCTTCAAATGGCTTTCCACCCGCAGGCCCTTGCGCACCTGTTTGAACAACAGGATGCCGACCAGCAGATTGATCAGCAGCACCACGGCGATCATTGCGGTCAGCTGGTAGGTATCGGCACGCCAGCTGCTGAGAATGGACTCCTGGGAGTTGGCCGCCGCCACCACCAGCGGGTACTTGTACAGCACCCGATAGCCGAACAGGCGGTCGACGCCGTCGATGATCGACTTGACCATGACCGTGTCCGCGGGGGCACGGGGTATGTGCACGGAGAAGATTTCGCCCCGGGCCAGGGACGCACCGATGAGCTTCTCGTCGAATGGCCGCCTGGCGATGATCGTGCCCTGGGGCAGGGCGAGAAAGATCGCGCCCTTGTCGTCGATGCTGAAACGATCGAAGAACTTGTCGAAGTACTCCATCTTGATGGTCGCCAGCACCACGCCCTTGAAGTTGCCCTGGGCGTCGTTGACCCGGCGCGAGAACGGGATCACCCAGTCGCCCGTGGTCTTGCTGCGCAGGGCCGCGCCAACCCTGGGGGACAGGGTTGCATTCTCGCGGTGGAACTTGAAGTAGTCGCGGTCCGAGTTGTTCGCCTTTGGCGGCTTGTAGTCGAACGAGGTGAGCACCCAGTTGCCTTCCCGGTCATAGAAGAACAGGCCGTGCAACTGTTCGGTGGTGAACACGCGCTTTTTCAGCAGCTTCTGGGTTTTTTCCAGGGCCTGGGGCGACAGGTCGTCGAGGCGCTCGATCAGCTCTTCGAGGATCAGGTTGGCTTCGTCGAAGGTATCGGTCGCCTGTTGTGCCATGGACAGGGCCAGGTTGCCGGAGATCAGCCGGGCTTGCGCCAGTTCATGGGCCTTGCTGTTGATGACCTGGATGCCATAGATGCTGAGAATCGACACCGCGACCACCATCAGGAAGGCGATGGTGACCGCCAGTGCGGGAAGTCGTTTCGACTCCAGGGCAATATCTTCGGGGCTGATGTCGAGTTTTCCGTCCATGGTGTTCCTTGTCTTGCCGGGAGTGAAACAGGGCTGTCATCGGGTTCCTTGATGACAGCTGCGGCTCGTTGAAAAAAGTTGCCAGGGCCTTAGCCACGATAGCTCAGTGCTTCCCACCGCAAGATAAAAAACAGGGCGCTCGCCGGCGGTGCGCCCTGCAGGGGCCGGTTCATGCGCTAGGCTGGGCCGGTGGCTCGCCAGCCGCCTTGTCCTGGCTGTCGCTGATCAGCATCAGGTTCTGCGGCGACGACAGGGCGATGCCCACTTCGCGCAGGCGCCCGAGGATGGTGAACAGCAGGTCGCTGCGGGCACCGGACACCGAGCGCGGGCTGCCGACGTAGCCGCTGACGCTGATGATCAGGCCATTGCTGGTCAAGTCCTTGAACGATACCGAGGTCGCCGGCGCCTTGAGAATCGCCTCGTGCTCGGCATAGGCCTGCAGCAACAGCTCGCGCACCTGCAGCACATCGGTTTCCAGGGGCAGGGTCAGGGTGATGCCGACCACGCCCAGGGCGTTGTCCATGGTTACGTTGCGCACGTTCTGCGAGATGAACTGCGAGTTCGGCACGATCACCGTGGAGCGGTCGGACATCTGGATTTCCGTGGCGCGCACGTTGATCCGCCGGATATCGCCCTCGACCCCGGCCAGGCTGACCCAGTCGCCGACCTTCACCGGCCGCTCGGTGAGCAGGATCAACCCGGAAATGAAGTTCTGCACGATGGCCTGCAGGCCGAAACCGATACCCACCGACAGGGCGCTGACCACCCAGGTCAGGTTGGTCAGGTTGATCCGCAGGGTCGACATCACCACGATCGCCAGCAGGACAAAGCCGATATAGCCGACCAGGGTCACCAGCGAGGCGCGCATGCCGGCGTCCATGTTGGTTTCCGGCAGCAGCCGCTCGCTCAGCCAGCGCTTGAACACACGCACGGCGAACATCCCGCCGACCAGGAACGCCGCCGCCAGCAGCAGGTCCTGGGGCACGATGTTGAGGTTGCCCAGGGACCGGCCGCTGACATCCAGCTGGGCTAAGCCTTCCAGCAGTTCCCCCGGGCTCGACCCGGACGGCATGAACGCCAGCAGCGCCGCGGTGAACAGCAGCAGGGTCCGGCCGATGCCCGCCAGTACAGTGGTGGCCTGGGCCTGGTGGCGCGGCGACAGGCCCAGGGCCGCCGCCAGCGCCAGGCCGCCGGGCTGCTTGGGCGACAGCAGGGTTTCGCAGAGGTCGCCGAAGCAGGCGATCAGCAGGTAGGCGCTGGTGGTCACCACACTGATCCACAGCAGCTTGACGGTGAGGAAGTACGCCAGGCTCAGGTAGCCACTGAGCAGTGACAGCAGGATCACCGCCACCCAGACCGTCACGATGAAGGGCAGCAGCCCGGCGATGCCGGTGGGGCGCTCCAGCTCGAAGCGTCGGCGGGTACGGCGATGGCGCAGCAGGGCGAAGAAAAAGATCAGCGCGATGACCAGCGCCGTCAGGCCGTTGACCGCCACAGTCAGGGCCAGGCTGCTGGCGATCACGCTGTTGATCCGCTCCTCGCCGGCGGTGAGCAGCAGCGCCAGCGCGAGGATCAGCGGGAACGGCCCCAGGGCCGTGGCGATCTGATCGGGAATCGGCGGCAGGCGCCAGGACGGCCGCGACAACATCAACATGGCGCGGCCGAGGCCGACGATGAAGGAGCAGAAAATCAGCAGGCTCAGCCACTGGCCGATCAAGTTGAGCACATCGGCGCTCAGCGTCGCGCTGTTGACCAGCCCCCAGCGCAGCAGCGAGGCGGCGGCATTGATGGTGACGACGGTCGCCAGCCCCACGGTCAGCGCCAGGGCGCTGCGGCGCAGGCGGCCTTCGGGCAGCCAGCGGATCATCGACCAGATCGCCAGGCGTTCCAGCAGGCGCCGGCCGACCACCCAGATCAGCGCCACGATGACCAGCGTGGTAATGAACAGCCCGCGATTGCCAGGGGCCAGCGCCGTATCGAACGCGGTCAAGGCTTCATCGGAGAGACGGTTCAGGCGTGCGAGGTCATCTTCGGTCGGGCGGATCAGCGTAGACCAGAAGGCCGGGCTGAGGGGGCTCGCCGAGCGGGTGCTGATCTGCGAATTGAACAGGCTGCGCCGCAGGTTGATGATCTGCGCGGCGAGGTCGCGGCCGGACTGGCTGAGCAGGTTGGCCTGGCGCTCTTCGTCGAGCAGGTTGTCCTTCTGCACGCTCAGCACCTGGCGCTGGCTGGTCAGGCTGGGCGCTTCGTCGGGCAACGGTGGGCCGAGGACCTTGAGTTGGTCGTCCAGGCGCTCGATATCGGTGGCGCGCAGGGCGATCAGGCTGTCGGCCTGCTTCTGCACTTGCAGCGCGGCCTGGCGCAGGTCCGAGAGCAGGTCGTCGTTACCGCTCGCCGACACGCTCTGGCGGATCAGCTCCAGCCGGTCGTTGAGCTGCTCAAGATCCGCGCCCTCGGCCAGCAGCGGCAGCTGATTGCGGGCAACACTCTGCGGCCCGGACGCCGGGGCCGCGAAGGCCGGCAGCGCAATACACAGCAACAGGGCCAACAGCCCCATCCCCCAGCGGTTCTGTCTCACTCGCCGCATCTGTCATGTCCTCTTTTGCTGTTCACCAGCCCTGACGAGCATAGACCGCGCCATCGCGGCATAAATTCCCCGGTGGGTGGCCCGCTGCCGTGGCGATCAGGGTGGCGCAGCATGCCGGTTTATGCGGTGTTCGAGAACGGGGGCGGTGAAAAAATCCTTAAGGGGAAACCAGGCCGCTCAGCGCCGGCCGCCGCGATAGGCCCCCGGTGGCAGCCCGGTCCATTGTTTGAAGGCGCGCTGGAAGGCGCTGGGTTCCGAGTAGCCCAGGCGTTCGGCCAATTTGGCGACGCTCACCGAACCGCGGGCGAGCAGGGTGCAGGCCAGGTCCCGGCGCAATTCATCGCGCACCCCGAGGAAGGTCACGCCGAGCGCCGCCAGGCGGCGGGCCAGGGTCTGCCGCGAAATGCCCAGGGCCCTGGCCGCCTCGAGTTCCGACAGTCCGGCAAAGGGCTCGGCGGCGCACAGCAAGGCGCGCAGGTGGGCTTCGAAGCTGGCCAGCGGGCCGGGGGCGATCACCGCCGGCAACAGGTGGCGGGCGAAGCGCGCCGCCTCCGCCGGCCGGCGCATCAGCGGCGCCTGCAGGTTTACCGCCGGCAGCTCCAGCCATGCCTGCGTGGCGAAAGCCGGTTGGCGGCCGAACAGAAAGCGCGTTTGCGCGGTGAAGGCGCCGAGGTGCCCGGGCAGGACGATCCGCCGCAGCGGCAGGGTTTCGCCGGTGAGCCAGCTGCCGGTGTGCCAGAGCGCCAACAGCAGCATATGCGGCCAGAGCACCGAGTCGGTTTGCGCCCCGGGGCGCGGCGTCAGCAACAGGCGGGCAATCCTGGCGTGCTTTTCCAGGCGCCAGGGCGGCGAATCGTCGAACAGCTTGTAGAAGCGCGCGGCCTCTTCGAAGGCATCGGCCAGGGTCGGCAGGTGCACCAGCAGCCGCAGCAATTGCTCGAAGCTGCCCGGCGGCACGGTGCGGGCGAAGAAACCCAAGGCTTCGTCGGCGCCGACGCCCACGGCCAGGCGACTCAAGGCGCGGTAGTTGAGCGGCGCCACGCGATAGCCGTCGCGCAGGGCCTCCCTGGGCAAGTCGCAGCGTTCGAGCAGCGCGGCGCGTGCGTCGGCGTCGAGACGCAGTTGCCCCAGCATCTCGCGCACAAAACGCGCGGGAATGGTCGGGGCGACGATCCAGTGCGGGTAAGGGCGGGTCATGTCATTTGAGGCAAAGCGTCATTGGCGGGCACTCCAGAGTCCGGCAGATTGATGCGACCCACTCCCAGGAGCCAGTCGATGACTACAACAACCTTGCCCGAGCGGCACGACTACCTGCGCAACGGCTGCGCCCGGACCTACCTGTCCACCGCCGGTACCCAGCCCGCCGTGCCCGCCGCGCAGCTCGACGAGCTGATGGCCCGCCTGCAACGCGACGGCTTCGTGGTGCTCGAACGGCTGTTCGATGAGCAGCAGGTTAGTCGCATGCGCGAGGATCTGCTGGGACGTTTCTGCCAGACCGGGCGCAACTCGTTCGAGGGCGCACGCACCCAGCGGTTGTATGCGGTGATTGCGAAAACGCGGGTCTGCGATGGGCTGGTGGAGCACCCGCTGATCCTGGGCCTGCTGGACCGACTCCTGGCGCCCAATTACCTGCTGTCGCAGTTGCAGGCGATCAATATCCTGCCGGGCGAGTGCGCCCAGCACCTGCATTACGACGACGCCTTCTATCCCATGGCCCGCCCGCGGCCGGCCTATGGCGCGGCGACGATCATGGCCCTGGATGATTTCACCGACGACAACGGCGCCACCGTGGTGATTCCCGGCAGCCATCTGTGGGACGGGCGCCTGCCCACCGCCGCCGAACAGGCCGCCGTGCTGCCGGTGGTCATGCCCAAGGGCTCGGTGGTGTTTTTCCTCGGCACCCTCTGGCACGGCGGCGGCGCCAATCGCAGCGGCGCGCCACGCCTGGCGCTGACGGCGCAGTACTGCGAACCCTGGGCGCGCCAGCAGGAGAACTTCATCCTGTCGACCCCGCGCCATGTCGCCCGGCAGTGCAGCGAACATATCCAGCGCATGCTGGGGTACTCGATCCACGCGCCGTTCATGGGCATGGTCAATGGCATGCACCCCAAGCGCATGCTCGAAGAGCCGCAGGGGCGCTGAGTGCTGCCGGGCCGAGGGGCTCAGTTGCCGTCGGCGACCTTCCTTTCTATCTCGGCGATTTTCCTGGCGATGTCCTCGGCCTCCTGCTCGTTGCCTTGCGCAGGGCCAGGCGTGGCGGCGTCATCGAGGCCACGGCTCTGTTCTTCCTCGTCGCCAGGGTCCGGCTGCCCGGGGCGTTCTTCGGGGGCGATCCCGGAGGCCGATGTGGATGCTTTCGGATAGTGCGATTCAGGGTTCATGGTGGGGCCCTCGCTGGGGTTGTTCATCGCCAAGGGGGAGGCCTATACCCCGAAAGGAAAGGTGTCTTCTTCATGACTGAGACCGCTCGCCACCGGCAGCGGGGTAACGGCACCGGTCGTTTCATGCCAGACCAGCGCATCGAACTGCTCGCCCAGCACCGCCTGGAAATAATGGCTCTGGCGCTCCGTCGCGGGCCGGTAGATGACGCCGATCGCCCGCTCCAGCAGCGGCTCGGATAGCGCCTGGCGCAGGTCTTCGCGCTCGGGGGCGCGCCAGTCGGTCAGCGAGGCGGGAATGCCCGCCTGGAGAAACTGCTGCTCCCAGCTGTCCGCAAGGGAAGGCCGCACCTCCTTGATCCCCATGTCACCGTCCCAGTTATCAGCGGCCACCACCTGGCCGCGGTCGGTGCTCATGCCGATCAGCACCGCAGCGTCGCCGTAGGCCGTGCGGCACAGCTGGCCGATGTTGAATTCGCCGCGCCAGCCCATGTCGGTCGCCGCTGCGTTGCCGATGTGCGAGTTATGCGCCCAGACCACCGCCTTGGCGCCCGCGCCACGGTGCGCGAGCAAGGCTTGCAAGGTATCGAACATGTGCTTGTCGCGCAGGTTCCAGGAGGCGGCCGAGCTTCGGTACATGGCCCGGTAGTACTGTTCGGCAGAGCGTACAACCCGGGCATTCTGAGTGGCGCTGAACAGCGCTTCAGGGTTGCTGGCAAGGCGTTCGCTCAACAAGGTGTTCAACTGCTGGACCACCGCCTCCTCGCAGGAAGCCTCGTGCCCGCGCTCGACGAAATGGCCATACAGCGCCGGGTCGTCCTGCCAGGGCGTCAGGCAGCCATAACGGTGACGCGCTTCATGCGCCAGCCGGGCGTCGGTGCGATCGAGGTAGGCCAGCACTTCGCTGATGGAATTGCGCAGGCTGTAGACATCCAGCCCACGAAACTCGACGCGCTGCTGCGCGGGCAGGGGGCGATTGTGGCGGTGCAGCCAACGGATGAAGTCGCACACCTCGACGTTGCGCCACATCCAGCTCGGAAAGCGGCTGAACGCCTGCTGCCCGGCGGTGGATGGGCCGAGGTCGCGCACATGCCGGTCGATGTGTCCGGCGTCGGGCCAATCGGCCTCGATGGCGACGATGCCGAAGCCGTGGTGGGTGATCAGCCGTTGGCTGATGGCCGCGCGGGTTCGATAGAACTCGCGGGTGCCGTGGCTGGCTTCGCCGATCAGCACCACCCTGGCGTCGGCATAACGGTCGAACAGCTCGCCGAAAGCCGCGGATTCGAGGGCGGGCAAGGGTTCGGCGTAGCGGCGCAGCAGCGCCTGGAGCCTACTGACGGGCTCCTTGCCACGCCCGGAGATATCCTGCCGGCCTTTGCGTGGGTTCATGGCGCAGCCTCCTTCCAGGCAGAGGATCTGAATTGCCAGGGTCGATACAGAGAAGACGTCGCCGAAGAGAGGGTGTTCCCGCCTGGGGACCGAAGGTCGGCCAGTCAACGCCTGGATGCCATCAGCCCACCGGTAAACACCGGCTGTGGCCAGGATATCAATGGGCCTTGGCCACGCCCTGCAGCTTATGAGCGGGCCATCGAAGAAGCGGTGGTGCAAAGGGTCGCCGCGTCTCTGGACGATGGCGAAGCTATTCTGGAGGACCGGCTATTACCCGTTCGTGGCGTCGCTCATAAGCTGGGTTCGTCGACCAAAGGCCAGTTGTTCAAGGCCTGGTCAGCGTTTCTGAACCTGCAAGAGAAGCACACGAGAATGAAAAGACTGCACAAGAAAATCGCCCTGGTCACCGGTTCGTCCAAAGGCATCGGCGCCGCCATCGCCAAGCAACTAGCCAGGGACGGCGCCACGGTGATCGTCAACTACAGCCGCGGTCGCGAAGAGGCCGAGCGGGTGGTCGAAGAGGTCCTGCAGGCGGGCGGTCGCGCCCATGCCATCCAGGCGGATGTCGCCAATGCCCTGGAAGTGAAGGCGCTGTTCAAGGCCATTGTCCATGAGCACGGCCATCTCGATATCCTGGTGAACAACGCCGGCGTCTATTCCACCGCGCCCCTGGCCGAGATCGATGAACAGGAGTTCCACCGCCAGTTCAACCTCAACGTCCTGGGCCTGATTCAGTGCACCCGCGAAGCGGTCGGCGTGTTCAACCCGGACGGCGGCAGCATCGTCAATATCAGCTCCAGCGTCACCTCGTTCACCCCGGCCCATTCGACGGTCTACACCGCCTCCAAAGGCGCGGTGGACGCCATCACCAGGACCCTGGCCAACGAACTGGGGCCGAAGAACATCCGGGTCAACTCGGTCAACCCCGGGCTGGTGGTCACCGAAGGCGTGCATGCCAGCGGCTTTTTCGAGGATGCCTTCCGGCAGAAGATCGAAGCCATCACCCCCCTGGGGCGGATCGGCAAGCCCGAGGACATCGCACCCGCGGTGGCCTTCCTCGCGTCCAGTGACGCCGGGTGGATCACCGGCGAAATCCTGGTGATCGGCGGCGGTCTGCACTAAACCTTGGAATCAGCCTTGGAATCAGCCTCGACGGCGGCCGACTGCTCGCGCTGGTACTGGCGTGGCGAGTGCGACATGACCCGCTTGAACGCGGTGCTGAAGGCGCTCTCCGATTCATAGCCCAGGGAAAACGCGATGGTCGCCACCGAGTCGCTGGAGTTTCTCAGGCGATCGCCGGCCAGCAGCATGCGCCAGTGGGTCAGGTATTCCATCGGCGCGGCGCCGACGATCTGTTTGAAGCGCAGGGCAAAGGCCGAGCGCGACATGGCCGCCAGCCGCGCCAGTTCCTCGACTGTCCAGCGTCGCGCCGGAGCGGCGTGCAGGGCGCTCAGAGCGGCGCTGAGGTTGCGGTCCGCCAGGCCGAAAAACCAGCCCATGTCATCGCGGTCCAGGCCGTTGCGTTCCAGGGCCGCGAGGTGGGCTCGCAGCACCTCGACCAGCATGATGTGCGCCAGGTGTTCGTTCATCAGCGAGCGGCCGGGCCGCTGCTGTTGCAGTTCGGCGGTAAAGCGTTCCAGCGCCCAGCGCAGGATCGACGCCTGCGGCGAGTGGCCCTGCACATGCACCAGCGAGGGCAGGGTACTGAGCAGGAACCGGGTGGGGATGCCGGTGAAGTCGAAACGCCCGCCCACCAGTTGTACATCGTCGCCGCCGTAATCGAGGGTGAGTTCGTCCGGGGCTGGGGTTTGAAAGAACCCTGCGGAATCCATGGCCGGCACAGACAGATCGCTGGACAAGGTAAAGGGCAGGCCCCGGGTCATCAGGAAACAATCGCCTTGCTGGAGGTGCTGCGGCGTGGGTTCACCACTGACCTTGACCCAGCAGCTGCCCTTGACCACGGCCGTGAACTTGATGCCGGCCCGGCTGGGAAAGTCGAAGGCCCAATCGCCGCCCAGCTTCAAGGCCGCCGAATGGTAGTTACGGATTCTCAGTAGCGAAAGGACACCGGAAAGCGGATCCATGGGGCACCTTTTTGGACGATTGGCAAAATTGAACCGACTTTAGCATGCCGATAATCCTGGAACGGGGCTGCCAGGAGGAAATCCTCGGTCCAGGGCTGTCGCCGAAAGTCATTGCCCGCGGCCCCGAAAGAACACGTCGCCGATCACCCCGAACACGGTGCTTTTCAGGGCATTGTCCAGTTCCACCCAGGCCAGGCCGGTGCTCGCCCGGTAATCCCCCAGTTCCAGGGGGCGGACCACGACGTTGGCGGGTAATGCGCGTCCGGCGTGGGCGGGCAGCAAGCCAATGCCGAGCCCGGCGGACACCAGGGCGAGCATGGTGGTGAACTCGCCCAGTTCCGCGGCGACTTCCAGTTGCCGGCCATGGCTGTTCAGCACTTGCATCAGTTGATCGTGAAAACCCGGGGCGTAACGCCTGGCCAGGATCAACACCGGCAGTTGCGCCAGCGCCGCCGGTTGCAGGGTGGCGCACGAGGCCAGCGGATGATCGCTGGGGAGCGCGACCATGAAACGCTCCTGCAACACCTCCCGGGTCTGGATGCCGGGAATGATCGCCGGCAGGCGCATCAGGCCGAAGTCCAGCTGGCCGTTTTTCAGCGCCGCGGCCTGGTCCGGCCCCGGCATGTCCTTGAGTTCCAGCTCGATGCGCGGGAAGCGCTGATGCAGGGCGCGGATCAGCGTCGGCAGGAACTCCGGCAGTACCGAGGAAACGAACCCCAGGCGCACGCGGCCGATTTCCCCACGGCCCGAAGCCCTGGCCACATCCATCGCATGAGCCGCCTGATGCAAGGTCGCGCGGGCCTCGGGCAGGAAGATCGCCCCGACTTCGGTCAGCGCCACGGCGTGGCGGTTGCGTTCGAACAGGCGCACGCCCAATTCCTCCTCCAGCAGCTTGATCTGCATGCTCAAGGCCGGCTGGACGATGGCCAGCCGTTGCGCCGCGCGGCCGAAATGCAGCTCTTCTGCCAGGGTCACGAACGAGCGCAGGTGTTTGATTTCCATCGGGCGACTCCAGGCTGAAAACGATTCGAGGCGGTGATCACGAGGGTTGATTACCAGATCACCAATGACGATTGGACAGCACCTGCCAGCTGCGTTGAAGTGCCCGCAAGGCCCCTTTAAAAAACAGCGGCCGTCTTGCGGAGAAAAGCATGTCATTCAATCCCGGTTGTTTCCAGCTTGATGGGAGAAGGGCCCTGATCACCGGTTCAGGCAAGGGTATTGGCCTGGAACTGGCCCGGGGCCTGGGCGCCGCCGGCGCCAAGGTGGTGATCAACGATCGTAATAGAGACAAGGCCCAGGCCGCTGCCCGGCAGTTGCGCGACGAGGGCATCGGCGCGGAGATCGCGGTGTTCGACGTCACCGATCGCGCCGGGCTGTTCGAGGCCATAGACACCTTCGAGACGCAGGTCGGGGCCATCGACATCCTGGTGAACAACGCCGGCATCCAGCGGCGCGCACCGCTGGAGGATTTCGCCGCCGAGGACTGGCACGCGCTGATGCGGGTCAACCTGGACGGGGTGTTCCATGTGTCCCAGGCCGTGGCGCGGCACATGATCGGCCGGCGCCGCGGCAAGATCATCAACATCTGCTCGGTGCAGAGCGCGCTGGCCCGGCCGAGCATCGCCCCTTACGCGGCGTCCAAGGGCGCGGTGAAGATGCTCACCCAAGGCATGTGCGCCGAATGGGCGCGCCATGGCATCCAGGCCAACGGCCTGGCCCCGGGCTATTTCGCGACCGAAATGAACCGGGCGCTGATCGACGACCAGGGGTTTTCCCAATGGCTGTGCAAACGCACGCCGGCCGGGCGCTGGGGCCGGGTCGAGGAGCTGTGCGGCACGGCGGTGTTCCTGGCCTCGGCGGCCTCGGACTTCATCAATGGCCAGACGATCTTTGTCGACGGAGGATTGACCAGCGTCGTTTGAGCCCCGCACCCATACCTGAAAAACAACAACAAACAGGGGACACCCATGAGCCATCTCAACGAACCGGCACTGCCGCCGCACACCCGCGACCAGGCCGGGCATGCGCCAACCACCGCCACGGGCTTCGCGCCCAGGCGCTGGCTGTACCTGATCCCGCTGATCTTCATCACCTACAGCCTGGCCTATCTGGACCGGGCCAACTATGGCTTCGCCAGCGCGGCGGGCATCGAACAGGACCTGGGCATCAGCAAGAGCACCTCGTCACTGATCGGCGCCTTGTTCTTCCTCGGCTACTTTTTCTTCCAGGTGCCCGGCGCCATCTACGCGCAGCGCTACAGCGTGCGCAAGCTGGTGTTCTGCAGCCTGATTCTGTGGGGCCTGTGTGCGATGGCCACCGGCCTGGTGACCAATATCCCGATGCTGATGGTGATCCGGGTGTCGCTGGGCATAGTCGAAGCCGCGGTGATGCCGGCGATGCTGATCTTCATCAGCAACTGGTTCACCCGCCAGGAGCGCTCGCGGGCCAATACCTTCCTGGTGCTGGGCAACCCGATCACGGTGCTGTGGATGTCGGTGGTCTCGGGCTACCTGATTCATGCCTGGGGCTGGTGCGAGATGTTCGTCATCGAAGGCGCGCCGGCGGTGCTGTGGGCGTTTGTCTGGTGGCGCCTGGCGCGGGACAAGCCCGAGCAGGTCGACTGGCTCAGCCGGCAGGAAAAAGACCGCTTGGCCGCCATCCTCGCCGAAGAGCAGAAAGGCCTGAAGGCCGTGCGTAACTATCGCCAGGCCTTCACCAGCCCGCTGGTGATCCAGCTCTGTGCGGTGCATGCCTTATGGAGCATCGGCGTCTACGGTTTCATCATGTGGCTGCCGACCATCATCAAGCAGGCGGCCGCCACGGACATCGTCACGGTCGGCTGGCTGAGCGCGGTGCCTTATGTCGCCGCCGTCGCCGCCATGCTCGCGGTGTCCTGGGCATCGGACCGCTCCGGGCGGCGCAAGTCGTTTGTCTGGCCGCTGCTGGGGGTGGGCGCGCTGGCGTTCTTCTGTTCGTACTTGCTGGGGCCGTCGCACTTCTGGCTGTCGTTCGCCTTGCTGACCGTTGCTGGCGCCGCGCTCTACGCGCCTTACGGACCGTTTTTCGCGCTGATCCCGGAAGTGCTCCCGGCCAATGTGTTCGGCGGGGCGATCGGCCTGATCAACGCTTGCGGCGCGCTGGGGGCCTTTGTCGGTTCGTGGATCGTCGGCTATCTGATCGGCCTTACCGGCAATCCCGGGGCGGCCTATGTGTTCATGACCCTCGGCGTGCTGTCTTCGGCGCTGCTGATGGCCGTGGTGAAGGTCCGGCGTTGAGGTCACGCCGGGCAAAACCTCTGGGGCAACCGTCGCGCCGTCTCACCGGGCGACGACAGAACCCGGGGCCGACGGCTGCCTCGCCATTGCGCCGGCCCACCGGGTAGATACCGGCCGTGGCCGCTCGGCCACAGCCGTCTGGGGCCAGGCTATCAATGGGCCTTGGCCACGCCCTGCAGCACCGTGCTGTTGGCCTGGCTATCGTGGGCCTTGACGATATTGCCCAGGGACACCACGCCCACCAGGCGTTTCTGGCGATTGACCACCGGCAGGCGCCGCAGCTGGATATCGGCCATGTTGCGGGCCACTTCGTCGACCTCCTGGTCGTCGAAGCAATAGCGAATGTCATTGCTCATGACGCTGCTGATCGGCATATCGCAGCTTTGGCCTTTGGCCACGGCACGAATGACGATATCGCGGTCGGTGATCATGCCGACCAGCCGGTCCTCGTTGTTCACCAGGATCGCGCCGCTGTCGATGCTGGCCATCATGTTGGCGACTTCCCGCAGCGTCTGTTCAGGGCGTGCGGTCTGTACGTTACGGGTCATGACTTCAGAGATCTTCATCATGCTTCTCCTCGAAAGGCCGGGCCGCTGTGGCCCGGCATGAAAGCAAGGGCCCAGGCCCTCGCAGGTAAGGCTCAACGATCAGCTACGACCTTCACGGGCGCCGCCGGGCTGGCCGCCTTTCTTGTTGGCGTCCGATGCTTTCTGCCGGCACTAATTGGGAGTGCCGGTTTTTTTCAAAAGTTGAAATTTGTTCGGCGGCGTACGACGAGTGGTTAGCCGCTAGGGACAGGGCCTTCGGGGTGCGTTCTGTCCGTCTTCGGCAAAGGTTTCTGAACGCCACTCACCAGCCCCGCTCAAGCATGCTCGGCGCCTGCGACAAAACGCGTACGGCGAGCCAAGGCGAACAAGGCCAGGCCAATGACCAGGAACAACCCGAGCGCGAGGTTGCTGGCGGTGACGATGCCGCAGGCGTCCACCAGCAAACCCATGGGCACCGGCGTGGCGTTGAACAGGTAGACGGTGGCGTAGAAATACGCAATCAATTTGCCGTGGCTGTGCCGGGGCGCCAGCTGGTTGACCAGACGGGCATTGCCGACGAACAGCGCGCCATAGGCATAGCCACCGATCGCCAGCCCCGGCAGGGCGAGGTACAGGGCCTGGCTGTAGCAGGCCAGGAGCAGGACCAGCAATGCCAGGCATTGGCACAGCCAACCGCTGAGCAGCGCCTGGCGCGCGTCCATGCGCTGGCAACAGAGCTGGCTGATGCCGGCGATCAGCAGATAGGCCGAGACCACATAACCAAAGATTCCGCGGTCCTCCAGGCCGAACACCTGCTGCGCCACCTGCGGGCCGATCACGAACACGCAGGCGGCGAAGGACCAGCTGAAGAACACACTCCAGGCGCACAGGTGAAAGGGCAGGCCGATGCCGCGCAAGGCTTGCCTGAGGCTGGCCGGGTGGGTGTTTTCCTGAGTGGGTGCTGTCGCATCGCTGGCCGCCCGGGATGGCCAGAGGATCAGGGTCGCGACCGCCGAAGCCAGGCCGAGCGCGGCGATCAGCCAGAAGGGCGCTGCCAGGGGACGCAGGTCCAGCTGCAACGCCGCGCCGCTGACCAGCGGCCCCAGGGCCAGGCCCGAGACCATCGCCAGGGTCGCCACCAGGGCCGGTAACTTGTCGTTGTGCCCCGGGTTGAAACGCACCAGCGCCACATTCACCGCCGCGGTCATCACCCCCGACCCGAGGCCGGCCAGCAACCGCGCCGCGCACAACGGGCCCAGGGCGGTGCCGTGGGCAAAGGCCGCGGCACCGACCAGCACCAGCAGGCTGGCGGGGACGAACAGGCGGCGCAGGTCGCTGACACTGCCGGCGACCCGCGCCATGGCCACCAGGGCGATCAGCACACCGATGCCATAGGCGCCGAAAATCAGCGTCAGGTCCAGCGCGCTCAGGTCGAACTGCTCTTTGTAGAAGGGGTAGAGCGGCGTCGGAGCACTGCTGTTCATCAGGGGCACCGTCAAGGACAGCGCCAGGCAAAACAAAAAGCTGCTCGAACGCCGTCCACCGGCAAGCGTGGATGCGGGCATAAGGTATGGGGTCCGTTGAGTATCGAGGTGAACGTCAGGGCGTCGGTTCGGCGCCGGCAGGCTGCTGCGAACCGGCCAGCAAATGATATCGGGCACGCCGCCGGGCACCATGTGCGAAACCCCGGAGTTTGTTGGCCGGCGTCCAGGGCGGGTGCGGGTGTGTGGGAGAGAGGGAGCGGCTTAGCGGCTGCAACGCTGGCGAATGACCCGCGCCGCTTCATCCGCGAGGATCTGGTAGAGCGCCGGGGAAGGGTGGAAGCCGTCCCCGGCCATCAGGCTGGCGGCCGGCTGGAAGCGGGTCGCCAGCAATGCGCAGCGATCCTGGCCGGCCAGCAGTTCGACCAGCAGGCTGTTGAAGCGCCGGGCCCTGAGGCCCAGGTACCAGCGCAGCGGCTGGGGCAGGGCGGGGAACAGATGCATGGGCGGCACGGGCAGGAAGACGATGTGCCGGGCCTCGAAGCGCTCGCTCAAGAGTGCGATCAGGCGCGAGATCCGCGCCTGCCATTCGGCCGCGGCGATGCGGCTGGTGACGTCGTTGACGCCGATGGACACCAGGGCCACATCGAAGGGCTCGGCCGGGCCGTCCTCCAACAGCTGGAACAACTGTCGCGAGTCCAGCCCGGACTGTGCCCGTAGCTGCCATGACAGCTGGAAGTCGCCGGCGAGGCCAGCCACCAGCCGACCGGCAATCGCCTCGTCCTGGGTAAGGGCGCCCACGCCCGCCGCCGCGGAGTCGCCGAGGATCAACAGGCGCAGGGCCGGCCCGCTGGCGTCGGCGTGCCTGCCTTGGCGCGGGCCTTCGGCCTCCGGCAACCTGGGGGTGACCCAGCGGGTGTACAGGCCCTGGGCGAGTAACAGCGGCCCCAGGGCCACCTTGGCGAACACGTCGGTCATGGGCTGCTACTCAGAAGGCATATTGCAGACGAGTGTAGTAGTAGCCGCCGGTGAAGCCGAAGGGCGAGTAGTTGCCCCAGTTGTCGCCGAACGACGAGTTGCTGACGCCGATAGGGTCGGGGTACTTGTCGAACAGGTTCTGCGCGCCCACCGCCACGGTCAGTTGTTTGTCGAAGGCATAGGCCACGTCCAGGTCGGTGATCCACTTGGCCGAGTATTCGCGGTCCAGGTCCGGGTTGCTCGAACTGTTGACCTCGGTGTAGGTGCCGTAGCGGGTCAGTCGCAGGTTGACGTCGAAGTCGCGGCTTGATGAGCTATTGGCAGAGCTGGCTGGACAACTACTGCGTGCCTGGCGACGAGCAGAAATGCCTGGTGGTCAAGCTGAGCGCGGAAGTGGCGGACCTCTCCGAGATGATGCGTCTCACCTTGCGCGACGGCGCCGAGCAGATCATCGACCGCCTGGCCGCCTGCATCGAGCAGGGCCACCTCGACGGTTCCCTGCCGGCCAGCGCCGCCCGCCAGACCGCCACCGGCCTGTATCAGCTGTGGCTGGGGGCGAGCCTGCTGTGCAAGCTGCACCGTGATGTCCGGCCCCTGGAAGACGCCATGATCACTACCCGGGCGATGCTGGAAAGCTGAATTAAACAGATCCTTTGATACCCGCTGCTAACCAGCGGGTATTTTTGGCCTGGTAACTAGACGACTGGTCTAATAAGTGCCGAGCCTGGCGACCCGTCGAATGCTTCTTGAAACGCGTCTCTGCCTGTGAAGGAGTTTGAATATGTCTCAGTCGAACCAGATCAATCGCAGCATCGTCCTCGCCTCGCGCCCCCATGGCGTACCAAGCGAAGCCAACTTCCGCCTCGAATACCAGCCGGTTCCCCGACCCGGTGCCGGGCAGGTGTTGCTGCGCAGCGTCTACCTGTCCCTCGACCCCTACATGCGTGGCCGCATGAGCGACGCACCTTCCTACGCGCCACCCGTGGGCCTGGGCGAGGTGATGGTCGGCGCCACCGTGAGCCGGGTGGAGGTGTCCAATCACCCGGATTACGCCGTGGGCGACTGGGTGCTGGCCTACAGCGGCTGGCAGGACTATGGGCTGTCCGACGGCACGGGCTTGACCCGGCTTGGCGCGGCGCCGGAGCATCCTTCCTATGCCCTGGGTGTGCTGGGCATGCCCGGGTTCACCGCCTACATGGGGCTGCTGGATATCGGCCGGCCCCAGGCCGGGGAAACCCTGGTGGTGGCCGCCGCGACCGGCCCGGTGGGCGCGACCGTGGGCCAGATCGGCAAGCTCAAGGGCTGCCATGTGGTGGGCGTGGCCGGCGGCGCGGAGAAATGCCGCTACGCGGTCGAGGTACTGGGTTTCGACAGCTGCGTCGATCACCAGGCCGCGGACTTCGCCGAGCAACTGGGCAAGGCCTGCCCCAAGGGCATCGACATCTATTACGAGAACGTCGGCGGCAAGGTCTTCGATGCGGTGCTGCCGCTGCTCAACACCTCGGCGCGGGTGCCAGTGTGCGGGGTGATCGCCCATTACAACGACACCGATTTGCCAGAGGGCAAGGACCGTCTTTCGCTGCTGATGAGCCTGGTGCTGCGCAAGCGCATCAAGATCCAGGGCTTCATCATTTTCGACGACTACGGTTCGCGCTACGACGAGTTCTACCGCGACATGTCGCAGTGGTTCGCCGAAGGGCGCATCAAGTACCGCGAGGAAGTGGTGGATGAACTGGAAAGCGCGCCCCAGGCGCTGATCGGCCTGCTGCAGGGGAAAAACTTCGGCAAGCTGGTGATTCGCGTCGGCGCCGACGACTGAGCCCGTGGCCAGTCGTCCATGGATGACTGGCCAGCCTCCTTTGCCGAGCCCGGATTATCAACCTGGGCCGACCGGGCGGCGATAGAGATCCACCGGCAGATGCCTCACTAACAGACCATGATCAACGCGGCGCTCGAGCATGTGCTGGAGCGCCAGGTCTGCCTGCTTTCCGCGATTGCCGTGGACAGTCAGCCGGCCCTCTGAGCCCGCGAGCCCTGTTGAACCCCTATTGACGAAATAAGGAGTGCGAAGATGAACATCGGTTTTCTCGGGCTGGGCGGCATGGGCGCGGCCATGGCCAGCAACCTGCTCAAGGCCGGTTACCAGGTGAGTGTCTGGAACCGTTCGGCCGACAGCTGAGCGCCGCGGTGGTGAAGATCGCCGGCAACTTCATGTACCGCTGCGGCGCTCCGGGCAGGACTGACGCCTAACCGCGCAACGGCCGGCAGGCTTCTTCCAGGGCGGCGCGCAACGCCTGGCACAGACGATCCGGCTCGCCGCCCTGGCGAAAGCCGCTGACTTGGCGTTGCAGTTCGACGAAACACGGGCCCTCGGCGGTCCTTGCCAGGCTCACGCGCGGATCGGGCTGGACGTAGCGCGGATCGCCCGGCCCCAGGTACAACCCGTTGAGGTTCTGGTAGTCAGCGTCGATCCAGGCGTACAGGTGATGCTCGAAACCCTCGGCAAACCGATAACGGCCGAAGTCCATCACCTGCAATTGCAGCGGCTCGATGCTGGCTGTTCCGGCCAGTTGCACATTGACCCCATCGATCAGCAGCGGCGCGCCCTGGTTGTCCGCCAGCAAGCGCTGCAGGGGCTCGGCGACCTCGGCGCTGACCCGCAGCGCTTCGCCGTCGCGCCGTACCCGCAGTTCGCCGTTCTCCCGGCCAACCTGAAAGCGCACCGCACCACAGCTGCTGGCGGTCAGGCCATAACGGCGCAGCAACAGTTCGGCCTGCATCAGGGCGCCGGCCAGTTCGGCGCCTTGCCAGTAGCGTTGCCACTGGCAGCGCGGGCGGGTGCAGGGCCGGCGCAACAGCAGCACCGCCGGTTCTGCCGGGCGCCCGTCATGCCACAAGGCGTCGAAGCCCAGATCGATCAGGGCATAGGTTGGCAACGGCGTGATCGCGCCGCCGGCGTGGCTCATGGCGGCGAATACCAGATGCTCCATCAGCACTTCGTGCACCGCTTCGGCCAGGGTCAGCAAACCGTTGGAGTGGGGCAACACCGGGGCTTCGTCCGGCGGCACGCCGATGCCCTTGATGTCGAACAGCACCTGCGCGCTTTCCGGGGAGCACAGCACCGCGGCGCGGCCATAGCGAGGCGGGCGCCAGGCTGCCACCCGGCGGCCGTCGAGGGCGATAGGGGTGTTGATGCCCCGTGCCGCCGCCTGGCTGGTGGAGATAAAGGCGGCGTTGTGCAGCAGCCAGAGGTCGATCGCGGCCTGCTCGTCGGTGCCGTGTGGCGTCGCCCAGAGGCTGCCAAAGTCGGCGCGGATCGCCCCGTAGCTGGCGAACAGCACCCGGGCGCCGGCCACCCCCAGCAGCTGTTCTTCGACCAGCGCCTGGCCGCTGCCGGCGTAGTCCGCCAACTGCCTTACCCGTGGGCCGGCCGCGAAGGGCAGGTCCAGGTCATGGTTCGGTTCATCGAGCGAGTCGAAACGTTTCATCAGTGGCCTCCGGCCCAGGCGGCGAGGCGCCGTGGGTGGTCGAGAGCGGCGAGCGGGTCCAGCAGAATCCAGCTGTGGTGCAGGTCCAGGGTCGGTTCCGGCCCCTGGGCCACCTCGCCATGGCGCCCGAGCATGGGCAGGTCCCGCAGCGCGCCGCGGGCCGGGGCGCAAACCCCGAGGGCCTCGGCATGGGGGCTGTAGCGCAGCCGCTCGAACAGCGGCCGCTCGCGGATGCGGATCGGCACGAATTGCCAGCTCGGCGCCAGCGTGCCTTCGACGGCCCAGGGTTCCAGGCCGTAATCGCGCAACCGCGCCAGCAGCTCCGGCACCTGTTGTCTGAGCCTGTGGGTGCGCGCCTGGACCGCGGCGACGGCGGTTATCAGCGCCGGCAAGGCTTGGATCGACAAGGGAGCGCTCGATGCCGGCCGTGCCCGCGAACGCTGGCCTGGCGACCAGACATCGATCTCGCCATCCACCGGGCTATCGCCAAACAGTGCGCCGCCACCGCCGATATCCAGGGGTTTGCCATGGCCCATGGAAGTGACCACCAGCGAAGCTCCGGGGCCGCTCAGACCCCAAGCGCCGGCGCTGTCTTCGATGATCGGCAAGCGCTCCCCCAGCAGGTGGCGCAAGGCGGGGATATCGCAGGGCAGGCCGTATTGATGGACCGCGATCACCGCGTCCAGGCCATTGATGTGGGGCGCCAGGGCGGCAGGACTGAGCAGCAGCTCGGCGGCGTTTTCGATAATCACCGGCACCGCACCGGCATTGAGCACGGCCGCCACCACCTGATGGCAGGTAGCGGCCGGAACCGCGACCCGCCAACCCGCGGCGACGCCCAATTGACGCAGCGCCACTTCCAACGCCGCCGTGCCGGAGCCCAGCAGGGCGCCGTAGCGACGCCCATAGAACTGCGCGAGCCAGGACGAGCACGGCAGCCGATCGACTTCCCGTGCCCGCCACTGGCCATCGGCGGGAAGCGCGATTACTTGCACTTGTCCATGGCGCAGGCAGTCAAGGCTTCGACCTTGCATTTGTCCATCGCACAAGCGGTCAGGGCCTCGACCTTGCATTTGTCCATCGCACAGGCGGTCAGGGCTTCGACCTTGCATTTGTCCATGGCGCAGGCGGTCAGGGCTTCGACCTTGCACTTGTCCATGGCGCAGGCGGTCAGGGCCTCGACCTTGCACTTGTCCATGGCACAGGCGGTTAGGGCCTCGGCCCGGGGGCCGCCGATGCGCCAGCTGGTGAACTTGCTTTCCGGCAGGGCGCCGCGCTTGACCACATCCAGATGCAGGGTGCGGGAATCGTGGTCGTTACATTCGAGGAGGATCTCGTCCTCGCCGATCGCGAAGTGATCGTGCAGCAGGCAGAGTCCGAAGCGATCCAGGTTGCCGTGGCGCTCCAGTAGCTCATGCAGGTCATTGATGAATTGCGCATCAGACGCCCCCAATGGCATGGCTTCGTCAAAGGAAGGATTGGTGTGTCCGTTCATGTGGTGTACTCCAATATGTTTGATTTAAACCGGTCATCTTCATCAACAGTGCGCGGTACGTTTCTGCCTCATGCACCTCCTTGTTCCGACGGAACCTTGCTTGCGGATACCCAAAGGGAGTCGATGCTCAAGCGATCGATGGCCTGGCTGAAGTCCCTGGCGAAGGCCGGCGGGCTGATGCGGCGCACGTTGACCGCGGCCGAGATGAAGGCGAAATCGATGCTGCCGTAGAGCAGGCCAACGCCTTTGCGCGCCAGGCCCGGCAGAGCCTGACGTGAGTCGATACGGGCATGTTCGGCGTGAAGAGCCGAAGAAGCGGGCTTTTTCCTGTCCATGTGCAGCCCTCGCGAAAGGGAGGGTGATCCGTCCCTCACGAGTAAGTTAAAGCAGGAAAACAGCAGGTTGCCAGTAGCGTTTCCGACAGCCGGAAAGCTGAGTGTGAAGCCCGATAGCCAATCGCAATTACCCCTGGCTTTTCATCGCCAAATGGAAGTATTGAGCCGCTTGCCATGGCCTAGTATGGCGGCTGTAGGGCGTTTTAAAGCGGCTGGCGCACCGAGGTTAACCGGCCCGGTGCGCAGGCAGTCGGTTGTTCGGCCATCAGAAAAAGAACCGGTCGCGACACAGGTGTCCCCAAGGACAGAGGGACCGGTCTGCAGCACATGCAAGGAGCAGCGCATGACACCCGTGAAGCTGATGTTGAGCATTTTCCTTCCTTTGGTGCTGTTACAGGCCTGTAGCAGCGATACGAAAAACCCCTGCGGCAACAAGCCCGGCGAGCGACTCGACGAAGCCAAATGCGTCGGCCGCGATGCCGGCAGCCTCAGAGGCGCCGACGAGGACTATTTCGCCGACATGGACTACGGCGTGTCCAGGCAACCGCAACTGCTGGTCGAGCGACTGTCGCCCTTCATCCCCGGTATTACCGAACAGCAGGCGCTCCAGGCCTTCGCCCGCGGGCGCAACAACTGGATCGTCTGGACCGCCGGCAACGATGCGCTGTGGGACAAGCTCTCGCGTGACAGCGTCGGCAACCTGGACCTGCTCAAGACCGTCTCCAACCACCCGAGCCTGAAATACAACCGCGATAAACGCTGGCAAGTGCTGGGGGTGGTCAACGAACCCTGCTACGTCAAGGGCGAGGGGCCGCGTGACGATCGCTACGGCCTGTGGCTGGACAAGCGCGACCCGTCCTGCGCCGCCGACCCTTTCGAGGACGAAACCAAATACCCCGGGGTGAAGATCGGCGCCCGAGGCAAGAACCTGCCGGTGGGCTCCTACTACGGCTACGGCACCGGGATCGTCGGCCTGCGGCTGTTCCCCAACCCGGACTTCGACGAGCACGCGCAGAAGAAGTGGGACGCCAAGCGCTATTACGAAGACCCGGCCTATTACAACGACAACAAGCTGGTGAAACCTTACCGGGTCGGCATGTCCTGCGGCTTCTGCCATGTCGGGCCGAACCCGACCAACCCGCCGGCCGACCCTGAACATCCGGCCTGGTCCAACCTCAACTCCAACCCCGGCGCGCAGTACTTCTGGGTCGACCGGATCTTCATGTGGAACCAGGACCCGAGCAGCTTCCCGTACCAGTTGTTCCACACCTCGAAACCGGGAGCGCTGGACACCTCGTTCGTCTCCACCGACTACATCAACAACCCACGCACCATGAACGCGGTCTACAACCTCAAGGCGCGCATCGAGCTGGCCTCGAACCTGGGCAAGGAAAAACTCGCTGGCGGCGGGCTGAACAACCGCCAGTTCAACGAGGTGCCCGGCGTACCGCCGGACAGCCCGCTGGCGCAGTTCTACAAAAAACCCGACACGGTGTTCACCCCGCGGGTGCTCAAGGACGGCGCCGACTCGGTGGGCGCGCTCGGGGCCTTGAACCGGGTGTTCATCAATATCGGCCTGTACAGCGAGGAGTGGACCACCCACTTCCGGCCGCTGATCGGCGGCAAGCCGATCACCCCGTTCCGCATCGACGTGGCGCGCAAGAACTCCTCCTACTGGAACGCCAACGAGGCGCAGACTCCGGACCTGGCGTTGTTCTTCCTGGCCTCGGCGACCCCGGACTACCTGAAGAACGCCCCCGGTGGCGCGGCACACCTGAGCGAACCGGCGGCGGTACTGGAGCGCGGCAAGGAAGTCTTCGCCGACACCTGCGCCCGTTGCCACTCCAGCAAACTGCCGGAAAAGGCCTGGACCTTCTTTCCCGACCATGGCTGCGTGAACGACGGTTACCTCAAGTGCTGGAACAATTACTGGACCTGGAGCAAGACGCCGGAGTTCAAGACGGCGATGCGCGCCATCGTCAAGGATGAGAAGTTCCTGACCGACAACTTCCTCTCCACCGAGCTGCGGGTGCCGGTCACCCTGACCGAAACCAACGCCTGCAGCCCGCTGGCGACCAACGCCCTGGGCGGCAATATCTGGGACAACTTCTCGTCGGAGTCGTACAAGCAGTTGCCGGCGGTAGGCTCGGTGCTGGTGCAGAACCCCTACACCGGCGAACCCTGGGAGTACGCGATGCCGGCGGGCGGACGTGGTTATACGCGGCCAGCCTCGCTGGTCAGTGTGTGGTCCACCGCGCCGCTGCTGCTGAACAACCGCCTGGGTCAATTCCACTGGAAGGGCGGGGTGGAGGACCGCATGGCGTCCTTCGACAGCTCGATCGAGATGCTGCTGTGGCCGGAAAACCGCACCGGCGACTTCCAGGTCATGACCCGCTCCGGCAAGACCCATATGGGCACCGTCGACGTCACCAGTGAGACCAGCTATCTGCGGGTCAGCAGCGGCTATCTGCCGACCTTCCTGCAAAAGCTCGAAGGCCTGTTCAGCCACTGGCTGCCGTGGCTGTTCGGCGAGGACGGCATCCAGCTCGGGCCGATCCCGCAAGGTACGCCGGTGAGCCTGCTGTCCAACATCGACCTGGAGAAACGCGACCAGGTGCTGGACCTGCTGCTGAAGATCAAGCACGACCTCAAGCAACTGCCGCCTGGTGCCTCCGACGAGGAAGCCCGCAAGGTCTTCGCCGGCCTGGTCAAGCCGCTGCTGCAGGTGAGCAAGTGCCCGGACTTCGTGGTGGACAAGGGGCATTACTTCGGCACCAGCTTCCTCAAGGAGGAAGCGCCCCTGAGTGATGCAGACAAACGGGCCTTGATCGCCCTGTTGAAAACTTTCTAGGTGGCCAGCGATGAACAACGAAACGGATTACGAGTACATCGTGGTCGGCTCCGGGGCCGGGGGCGGCACCGTCGCCGCCCGCCTGGCCGAACAGGGCCGCAAGGTGCTGGTGCTGGAGTCGGGCAGCGACCCGGCGGCGGCAGACACCACCGCCCCGCGGCTGCCGGAGGAGTACCAGGTGCCGGCGTTCCACCCGCGCTCCACCGAGAACGATGCGATGCGCTGGGACTTCTTCGTCCGCCACTACAGCAACGATGCCCGCCAGTCGCAGGACCCCAAGTTCACCCGGACCTTCCAGGGCGAGAACGTCGACGGGGTGCTGTACCCGCGGGCCAGTTGCCTGGGCGGCTGCACCGCGCACAACGCGATGATCACCGTCTACCCGCACAACCAGGACTGGGACCATATCGCGCAGATCACCGGTGACCCGTCGTGGAACGCCAGTGCCATGCGCGAGCACTTCCAGAACCTGGAGAACTGCCATCACCGGCCGCTCCAGCGGTTTCTCTCCTGGTTCGGCATCAACCCGTCGCGCCACGGCTTCAAGGGCTGGCTGCACGTGGAAAAGGCCGTGCCGGAAGCGGTGATCGACGACCTGTCGCTGGTGCGCTCGATCGTCAAGTCCGCCGAGCAGGCGTTCAAGACCCTGGGCGAAACCCTCAAGCGCATCGGCTGGCAATTACAGGGCGTGGGCGACCCCAACGACTGGCGGCTGGTGCGCGAGGAAGCCATCGGCCTGCGCTATCCGCCGCTGACCACCCGGCACCACCATCGCCACGGCACCCGCGAACGCCTGCTGGATGTGCAAAAGCGCCACCCGGATAACCTGCACATCGAGCTGGACGCGCTGGTGACCCGGGTGCTGCTCGATGACCAGCAGCGCGCCTATGGCGTGGAGTACATCAAGGGCGCGCGGCTGTACCGGGCCTGCACCTTGCCGCGCAATGCCACCGGTGAACTGCGCCAGGTGCACGCCAGCCGTGAAGTGATACTCGCCGGCGGCGCCTTCAACACCCCGCAACTGCTGATGCTCTCAGGCATAGGCCCGCGCGAAACCCTGGAAGCCAAGGACATCCCGGTGCGGGTCGAATTGCCGGGCGTCGGGCGCAACCTGCAGGACCGCTACGAGGTCGGGGTGGTCAACCGGATGAACTTCGAGAATTGGGAAGTACTCAAGGGCGCGCGCTACGCCAAGGGCGATCCGCAGTACGAGGAGTGGGCCAAGGGCAAGGTCGGGGTCTACAGCACCAACGGCGCGGTCCTGGCGATCATCAAGAGATCCCTGAAGCAACGGCCGCTGCCGGACCTGTTCTGCTTCTCCCTGCTGGCGCTGTTTCGCGGCTATTTCCCCGGTTACTCGAAGCTGATCGTCGAGCACCTGAACTACCTGACCTGGGCCATACTCAAGGCCCATACCAACAACAACGCCGGCTACGTCACCCTGCGTTCGAAAGACCCGGCCGACACCCCGCTGATCAACTTCCATTACTTCGAGGAGGGCAGCGACACCCAGGGCGAAGACCTGCAATCGGTGGTGGAGGGCATCAAGTTCGTGCGCAACCTGGCCCAGCCGCTGAAAGACGCCGGGCTGATCGCCAGCGAAGAACTGCCCGGCGATGCAGTACAGACCGACGAACAGCTCAGGACCTTCGTCATGAACCAGGCCTGGGGCCACCACGCCTCCTGCACCTGCCCGATCGGCGCCGACGACGACCCGATGGCCGTGCTCGACAGCGCCTTCCGCGTACGCGGCGTGGGCAACCTGCGGGTGGTGGACGCCTCGATCTTCCCGAAAATCCCCGGCTTCTTCATCGTCACCTCGATCTATGTGGCGGCGGAGAAGGCGGCGCAGGTGATCCTGCAGGATGCTGTTGCAGCACGGGCGCAGGCGGTTCGCGGGGCAGGGCAGGCTACAGCCAGTGCGGACAGAGCGACCACGGTGGAGGCGATGGTTGCGTCAAAACGCTGAACGCTGGACAGGAGGCCGAGCCGTCGAAAGGCTCGGCCTTTTCTTGCCTTCACGGCGTGCCCGGATGCGGATCCGGATACTCAGCCATCACCTCCAGCGGCTTAGCATAAGGCCCATCCCACAATTGCCCGTGCAGCTCACCAATGCGCCTGGCCATCGCGCTGTCGTGCATCACCACTTCCAGGTTGCGCGAATTGTCCAGGTAGCCACCGAGCCAGTTGCTGGTGCCGACCCAGGCCACCTGCCCATCGATCTCCATGGTCTTGCTGTGAATCACCCGGGCATAGGGAATGAACCCTTGGGACGCCTGGGGCAGGGTGACAATCCTGACCTGGACATTGGGCAGCACCGCCAGGCTTTTCAGGTAGGGCAGTTCCAGCTTGTCGGTGTTCCAGTTGGACACCAGCAACTTGATCGACACGCCCCGCGCCGCGGCTGCCCGCACAGCATTGTCGATCACCGCGTAATAGGGCCGGGTCCGCTCAGGCCCGTAGGACAGCGGCGCATAGTCCAGCAGTTGCACCCGCACTTCGTTCTTCGCTTCGGCCAGCAGGCGCGGCAACTCCTGTTGCGAGTCGCCCACGCCGGGCGGGTTGTAGCGTTGCGGGCTGGCCACCAGGTAATTGCCGCGGCGTAGCGGCGACTGGCCGGGGGCGGGCAGGGGCACCGGCTGGTTTGCCGCCACGGCCGCCTGGGCCTGCCAATCCTGTTCGAAGATCGCCTGCACCTGGGCCACGGTGGCCTCATCGCTGATGCGCAACCCGGTTTCGTGGATGTGTTCCAGCGAGCGCCAGTCGAAGTTCTGGCTGCCGATGAACGCCTGTTTGCCGTCCACCACCATGTATTTGGCATGGATGATCCCGCCGCTCACCCGGGCATAGGGCAGTACCCGGAAGGTCAGGTTGGGAATCGCCCGCAGGCGCTCCAGGGTGGCGGGGTCTGACAGCTTCAGGCCCTTTTCTTCCAGCAGGAAGCGAATCTTCACGCCGCGTTTGCCGGCTGCCTCAAGGTGTTCGATCACCGTGCCCAGTACCGACCCGGGATGGTCCGCCGCATAAAACTGGCCGATGTCGATCCGGCTTTTCGCGCCATCGAACAGCTCGATCCACACGGGGCCGGGTTGCCGCAGATCCGCTGTGCCAAGCGCGGTCTCCACCGGCACCGTATGCACCAATTCGAACCCCGCAACGGCAAAGTCCGCCTGGGCCAGCGGACTGATCAGCAAGCCAGCCAGGCCTGCGATCCGAACGCTGGGCAGCGCTCGTGGAAACTTCATGCATACGGACATAGGCGTCTCATGTCGAAAAAAAGGCGGGCGCGGCCTGCGCCCGCCCTGGGAAATTACGCGGTACGGCTGTGCAACGGGCTCGGCGCCCGATGCGGCACCTCATCCTGCACACGGGCGCCGGTGGCCGCGCGGATCAGCAGCATCTTCAGTTGATCGTTGATGCGCTCCAGGCTGTCCTGGAAAAAATTATGGAACACCACGCAGAACAGGGCGATGGCGATCCCCAGGCCGGTGGCGAACAACGCCGTGCCGATACCGCCGGAAATCTGGCCCGGGTCGGACACCCCGGCGCTGGCCAGGGCCTTGAAGGTGTCGATGATCCCCAGGATGGTTCCCAGCAAGCCTAGCAAGGGGGCGGCGGTGGTGATGGTCTCGATGATCCACAGGCTGCGGGCCAGTGGCGCGCGGGTCGACAGGTATTGGCTCTCGATCACGTCGTCCAGGTCCTTGCGCGAACCCTGGGCAGCCTTTTGCGCCAGCACCGGCAGGACCATGCTCAAGGGCAGGCTGTCGCGGCGGGTGGCGCCTTGCGGCAAATCCCGCTCGCTGTGCACCTGACCGCCCAGGGCCTCCATCAACGCCCTGGTCTGGCGCCGCACATAGGCGAAGTAGAGACCGCGCTCGATGGCGATGAAGATCGCGATGGCCACCGCGGCATACATCACATAGAAGGTGATGTCGTGAAGCAGGTTCATGTCCATGATGCTTTACCTCATTCTTCGATATGGCGGATGACGATCAGAAATTCGCTTCCAGGGAGACGGTCACGGTCCGTTCCAGGCCCACGATGTAGGCCGGGTCGCCGTCACGGAAACCGCCGTAGGGTGCGGCGTTGGTCTTGGTGGTGTACACGCCGTCCAGGTACTTCTTGTCGAACAGGTTGTCGACGTTCAGGCGCAGGGTCGCGTCCTTGACCACTTTCTTGTCCACCGGCAGGTAGATACCGGCGCCGAGGTTGAACACGGTGCGTCCGGAAATGGCTTCGTCGTTGGTCAGGTCGCCATACAGCTTGCTGGTGTATTTGCCGCCGAAGGTGCCGTAGAAGCGCCCGTCGTCGTAGCCGACGTTGGCCGCCAGCATGTTCTTCGGCACGTTGGCGAACTGCTTGCCGCTGGTGGGCAGGACAATGGCCTTGCCGGCGTTGTAGACAGTCAGGTCGTCCTGCTGCTCAGCGCGGGTGTAGGTGTAGGAGGTGTAGTAGTTGAAGTGGTGGGGCAGCAGGCCGCTCCATTCCAGTTCCAGGCCGCTGTTGTCGACGGCGCCGGCGTTGATGTCGGCGAAGTCGCCGTTGATGTCCCTGGACGAGACCTGGCGGTCCTTGAACTGCATGTAGAACAAGGTGGCGGCCAGGGTCATGTCGTCGCCGCTGTAGCGCCAGCCCAATTCGTGGTTCCAGCTGGTTTCCGGCTTGGAATCGATGGAGCCGACACCCTGGTCGTAAAGCACGTAGTTCTGCGGGATACGCATGTTGCGCGACAGGCTGTAGAACACCTGGTCGCGCTCGTCGATCTGGTATTTCAGGCCGACGTTGGGCAGCAACTTGTTATAGGTCTGGTGACGCTTTTCCGGCTGTTCGGTGAGGCTGCCGTGGTTGCTGCCGTCCCGCTTGACGTTCATGTAGGCCAGGCCCGCCACCAGGGTCCAGTCCGGGGCGAAATACCAGGTGTCCTGGGCCCAGACTTTCTGCGCCGGGGTAATGGTGAAGCGATCGCGACCCTGGACCTTGTTGCCATTGGCGTCCACCACGTTATCCGAATCCGGCCAGGTACTCTCCGGCTTGCCGTTGCTCTTGAGCGGAATGAACGGCTGGGTCTGGCTCTGGCGCGCACGCTCATACCAGTAGCCGAATTGCAGGCTGTGGTCACCCAGGTCCCAGTTCAGCTTGGTGGTGATGCCCGGACGCCAGGTCTGGGTCCGCGAAGGGCGGTAATAGACGCCGCTGGTGGAGGAGCCGTCGGCGTTGTACTGGGCGGCGGTCTGCAGGTTGCTGAGGTCGAACACGCCGCCCCGGTTCGAACCGCTGTTCAGCGCATAGCTGGAGGCGCCCACGCCGCTGCCATTACCCCAGTAGTAATACGGGATGACCGACAGGGCCAGGTTGTCGGCCAGTTTGAATTGCGTGTTGAGCACCGCGGTAAAGGTCTGGAACGGGTTCTGCGCCAGGGCGTAGTAGCTGCTGACCTTGCCGTTGCTGCCCAGGGCCGGCGTCGAAGGGTAGGGGTCGTACTTGCGACCGTTCTGCTGGAACTGGGTCTTGGTCAACTGGCTGTAACTGTTGTTGTCCTGCTCGTGGTACTTGAGGATCAGGTTGGCCGTGTTGCCGCCGCCCATGTCGAAGAAGCTGTTCCATTCCACCTTGTCCGCCCGCACCGCGCCGTCGCCGCGCCATTTCTCGCCTTCGGTGTGGGACAGCGAAAGCCAGTTGCTCAGGCCGTTGACTTCGCCGGTATTGAGCCGGGCGAAGGTCTTGAAGGTGCCGTTGCTGCCGGCCACCTGCTTGACGAAGGCGCCGGTTTCCTTGGTCGGGCGGATGGTCACGATGCCGATGTTGCCGCCGCTGGAGCCGATGTGCGGGCCATCGGCTTCGGCCGCGCCCTGGGTGACGAATATCTGCTCGATGTTTTCCGGGTCGCCCAGCAGGTTGGAGTACAGCGCGTAGTTGCCGGAGTCGTTGATCGGCATGCCGTCCACCGACATCCCCACCTGGTCGGAGTTGAGCCCGCGCATGGTGAAGCGGAAACCCGAAAGCCCGGTGGCATCTTCGCTGGAGATGTTCAGGCCCGGGGTGTATTTGAGTTTGTCGACGGCGTTGCCGGTGGCGGTCTGTTTATCCAGCGCCTCCTTGGTCACCGTGGAGCGCGCCTTGACGCTCTCCTCCTGGACCATGTAGCCACCGCCCGCCGTGGCCTTGCCTTGCACGCCAATGGTGCCGACGTCGCTGTCGCTGGTGTCTGCCATGGCGATCCCATGGCCCATGCTCGCGGCAACGAGTGCCAGATGAATCCGGGTGAACTTCATCACTGTCGTCCTGCTGTTGGGTGCTTACTGCACGCTGTAGTTGAAGGTGGCGGTGAAACGTTGCTCGTTGCGCCCACCGAAGGCTTGCTCGGGGAACGGCTTGACCTGCTTGATCCGGCGCAGGCTGTTGGTGGCGGCCCGGTTCAGCAGCATGCTTGACGCCTGGGTCTGGATCCCGGAGTCGAGGACGCGACCCTGGCGATCCACCAGCAACCAGACCACCACCTCGCCACTGGGGCGTTCGAGGGACGCCTGACGTCCGGTGGGGTATTGCTTGTAGGTGTCCAGCTCGTTGCGCAAACCTTTGAGATAGCCGCCTTCCAGGGCCTGGCCGTCGACTTTCGGCGGGGCAGGTGGCGCAGGCGTCGGTGTCGGTGTCGGGGCGACGGCGGGCTGCACGGGTTTGGCGGAGGCCGGCGGCGTGGGTGTCGGCGTTGCCTTGGCGGCCACGGGCGCTGGCTTGGGCAGCGGTTTTGGCTTGGGCTTGGGTTCAGGTTTCGGTTGTGGCTTTGGTTGTGAGCTGGGCGGCGGCGGTGGAGGAGGGGCCGGCTCGGCTTCCTGGTCTTCGATGACCGGCGGCGGCGGTTCCTGTTCCACCACGGGCTCGGGGACGGCCTCCGGTTCTGGTTCGACCAGGGCAATTTCAACCGCCGACTCGTCATACACCGGCTGCACTTTCAGGGTTTGCGACTGGATACCCAGTGCAATCAGCACCAGGGCGATCAGGGCCGGGACACTGCCCAGCAACTGACGCGCACGAAACAGGGCGTACATGATCAGGACTTGCGCGTGGCGATGGAGACCGAGGTAAAGCCACCCAGGCGCAGGGTGTCCATGACCTCGACCAGGCGGGAGACTTCCACGCCCTTGTCGCTGTTGACGATGATGGTCGACTTGCTGTCAGGCTTTTGCGCGGCCTTGAGCGCCGGCACCAGGGCTTCGACGCTCAGGTCCTTGCCATCGAGCTGCAACTGGCCTTCCAGGCCCAGGGTGAGGATGAACTTGTTCTGCGGCTTGAGCTGTTGCGAACTGCTGGCGCTGGGCAACTGGGTCTTCATGCCCAGTGCCGGAATCACGTTCAGGCTCACGAGTACGAAAAACACCAAGAGGAACATCATCACGTCGATCATCGGGATCAGTTCGATGTGCGCCTTGCGTTTTTTCGGTTCGTCCCAGGTTCTCATTCCGTTACCCCGTCATTGATTAGGGGCGCCACGCTAGCAACGGAAAATGACCGATTGGTTAACTTTAATTTAAGCTTTTAGGTGTCTAGGACGCGGATTTCAGAAGAACCGTCAGTCATTTTTTGACGGTCATGAAATTGACATGCCGGGGGCGCATTTTTGCGCATTTATCCGGCGAGCCCCCCCGACATGAGCGCTGCACTTCCTTCGTTACTCACCCCGCGACTGGCGCTCAAAGCGCTGCAAAAACACCAGGCCGAGACACTGTTCGAGCTGGCCAACGGCCCCGGGATCGCTGACAACACCGCAGCGATTCCATCGTACGAACTGTTGCGCGCCGATTGGCAGCCCGCATCATGAGCGACGATATCCGCAAGCCGGTGGATTCGGGCCGTCGCCGGGTGCTGTCGGGCCTGGCGGTGGCGACGGCTTTTTCGATCCTCAGCCCCTTCGCCCGTAGTGCCGGCATCGACTACCCGTTCACCCTGGGCGTGGCCTCGGGCGATCCGCTGCCGGATGGCTTTGTCATCTGGACCCGCCTGGCGCCGTTGTTCAACGCGGCCGATGGACGTGGTGGCTTGAACCGTTCGGTGCCGGTGCGCTGGCGGGTGGCCAGTGACGCGGCGATGAGGCGGATCGTGAAACAAGGCGAAGTCATGGCCACTCTGCGTTTCGCCCATTCCGTCCACGTCGAGGTCGCGGGGCTGGAGGCTGGGCGGCCCTATTGGTACCAGTTTGAAAGCCTCGGGGCGCAGAGTCCGACAGGGCAGTCGCGCACGGCTCCGCCTGTGCACGCGATGGCGTCGGCGCGGCTGGGCTTTGTCTCCTGTTCTCACTGGGAGCGCGGCTACTTCAGTGCCTACCGCCACTTGGCCGCGGAGCAACCTGACCTGGTGTTCTTCCTCGGCGATTACATTTACGAAAAATCCTATGCGCCCGACTCCGGCAAGATCATTCGCCCCCACAGCAGTGACGAGGCGCTGGACCTGGCGGGCTATCGCAACCGCTATGCCCAGTACAAGACCGATCCTGACTTGCAGGCGCTGCATGCCAGCGCGCCCAGCGTGGCGACCTGGGACGATCACGAAGTGCAAAACGACTACGCCAATCGCTGGTCCCAGGATCCGGGGACTCCGGTAGCCGCGTTCCTCAAGCGGCGAGCGGCGGCCTATCAGGCCTTCTACGAACATATGCCATTGCGCGCCACCAGCCTGCCGCGGGGGCCGGACATGCGCATCTATCGGAACCTGGACTATGGGCGACTGGCCCGATTCCATGTATTGGACGGCCGGCAGTACCGCTCCGAGCAACCGTGCATTGCGCCCAATGGCAGCCATCAGGGGCATATCGCCGAAGACAGTTGCCTGGATTTGCGCGACCCCGGGCGCACCATGCTGGGCTGGCAGCAGGAAGCCTGGCTGGACCAGGGCCTGGCCCGGTCCCGGGCGCAATGGAATGTGATCGCCCAGGACCTGCTGGTGGCGCCGCTGCTCCAGCACGTCCCGGCGAGCCAGGCGCTGGGGCACTGGACCGACGGTTGGGACGGCTACAGGGCGACTCGCGAACGGGTGCTGGCCTCCATCGAACGCCGGCGAGCCAGTAACCCGGTGTTCTGGGGCGGCGACATTCATTCGTTCTGGGTCACGGACCTGCATGCGCGCGCCCATGACCCTGACTCGCGGATCGTCGCCACTGAATTCGTCGGCACCTCGGTCACGTCCGACGGCCAGTCGTTCAACGCCATCCTGCCCTTCAATCCCCATGTAAGGTTTTTCGAGAACCGCTGGCGGGGGTATGTGGCGGTGGAGCTGGAAGAACGGAAGATGCTGACCCACCTGCGGATCATTTCCGATCCCCGGGACCCGTATGCCAGTGTCTCGACCCTCAAGTCCTTTGTGGTGGAGTCCGGGCGGGCGGGGGCGATTGCGGTCTAGTCAGTTCCACTCAAAATGCTGGCAGGGCCAATCATTTTGAGTGGATATGCAGCGTTCAGAAGGTTGCGAAAAAACGCCGGTTTTCGAACGGCGCGGGCAGGGCAGGTGGCCCAGGATTACTGCTTTGGTTGCCAGGCTGTCGATTCGGCCGCCGCCTTGAACCTGGCGCGGTTTTCCGGGGTGGCCGGGGGCTCGGAGTCACCGAAGATCGCCTTGAGCCAATGGCCGTCGGTAGGGTTGGGGAAGAGGACGAACTTGCGGCCGAACTGCTCTTTGTCTTCCGTCATCAGGCTGTTGCGCTGCTTGACGTCCGCGACGTAGTACTTGCGTTTGAAGTCATTGAGGTTGTCGCCCAGCATGACCACCACTTCGTAGTCCTTGGCGATTTCCGTTTGCCGTGGCTCTTTGTTGGAGCTGTCGCGATAGACCGTCAGGTGTTGTTCATCGGCAAACGGCAGCTTGTTCTTGCGCAAGTTGGCCAGCGCATATTCCTTGGTTTTTTCGCCCTGGTCGCGGCTGGTGACGTAGAACACCTCGACCCCCTTCGATTGGGCGTAATTCAAGAACTCCACTGCCCCGGGCGTGGCGACCGGGCCATTGTCGGCGACCCACTGGTCCCAGGCGCCGTCATCGAAAAACTCTTTCCCCGAATTGATCATGTAGCCCCAGTAGCTGTTGCTACCCAGCACGGTATCGTCGACATCGCTGATGACGGCCAACGGTCGGTCGCCGTCCTTGCGGGCTTGCAGGGCCTGGTCCAGACGCATCCTGGCGATGTTGAAGCCTTGGTAATAAAGCGCCTCGAACTCAGCCGCCGTCTGCTTCCAGGCAACCGCCGCGGTCAAGAGATTGGAGGGGGAACTGGCAGCCTCTTCGGCAAAGACAGGCGTCCACTGGAACATCAGAAGCGAGAAGAGCGCAGGGGTAATCAAGGCTTGGTTTATTTTTGATTTCATACTCGATACCTGAATGGAAACGGAGCGGGTAAATACGCAGCAGGGCAAAGATGGCGCCGCGCTGACCAATACCGCCAAGGGGTTCTATAGCAGTCGGGGGCCCCACTCAATACGGGTGTCGTGTTTTGAGATCAATGAGGCGTGATTCCGACTCAGGTCTCGCATGCGGAGGTTCAAGGCGAGCGCGTCGCCTTGAAGATGAGTTTTCCATTGCCAGGGGCAAGGGGAACCCAGAGCCCCAGGAATGTGCGCGTCAATATACTGACCTTTTTTTAAGCTCACAGCCTCATCTTAAAATTTAGACGGATTATTGACATGATGGCATTCGTCTCCCAGTATCCGCTTCTGTTTGCGTCATTTAACTGATGTTTTTTTGACGCCAGTCTTCTGAAGCCCTCCAGGAAAAGGCGATACAGCCTTTGTTAAAGAGCAGGTATCCACGGAAATATCAGCCATAAGGCCAACAGCCATGGCTCATTTTCGTGGGGGTGCCGGTTTTAGACGATGGGGTTGCGATATTTTTTAGGGATGATCTATGTCTGCCAAACGAGTACTGGTAACCGGGGGGGCTGGCTTCATTGGTTCCCACTTAGTGGATGCGTTGCTGGCAAGAGGCTATGCCGTCCGGGTTCTGGACGATCTCTCTACCGGCAAGGTCAGCAACCTGCCGATGGACTGTGCGGCCTTGAAACTGGTGGTCGGCGATGTCGCCGATGCCGCGACCCTCACTGAAGCCATGCAGGGGTGCAGCGCGGTGGTGCACTTGGCGGCTGTCGCTTCGGTCCACGCCTCGGTCGAACACCCGGCAGCTACTCATCGGAGTAATTTCATTGGCACGCTGCGGGTATGCGAGGCGATGATCGCCGCGGGCATCCGTCGAGTGGTCTTTGCCTCCAGTGCCGCGGTTTACGGCAATAACGGGGAGGGCACCCCGATTGATGAAGACACGCCCACGTCCCCCCTGACGCCTTATGCCGCGGACAAGCTTTCCAGCGAGCACTACCTGAATTTCTATCGTCGCCAGCATGGACTGGAGCCGGTGATCCTGCGCTTCTTCAATATCTTCGGGCCCCGCCAGGACCCGTTGTCGCCGTACTCCGGGGTGATCAGCATTTTCAGCGAGCGGGCGAAAACCGGACGGCCGATCGTGGTGTTCGGCGATGGCGAGCAAACCCGCGATTTCGTCTATGTCGAAGACCTGGTGAAGATCCTGCTCCAGGGCCTGGAACACCCCCAGCCCGCGGCTGATGCCACCAATGTCGGTCTCGGCGGGGTCACCACGCTCAATGACCTGATTACGGCCCTGGAACGGATCAGTGGCAAACCGCTAAGCGTGAGTCATGCCGCTGCCCGCTCGGGCGATATCCGGCATTCCAAGGCCGACAATCGCCGCTTGCGCGAACGCTTTGGCCTGGGGTCGCCAACCACCGTGGCTGAAGGCCTGGCACGGCTTTACCACAGTCTTTAATGCCACGCCTTGCGGGCCCGGTTGCAGAGGGCTCGCGGGTCCGGTATCGCGCGGATTGATCTACTCAAGAGTGATTTATGGACATCAAGTTTCGCAGGGGGCGTGTTTGCAAAGGGGTACGGCGGCTGTTTACCGCGCTGGCGTTGTGTGCGACCCACTCGGTGGTGCAAGCCTCGCCGGCGGCGCCCACCAGTGTCGGGTTCTGGTACGCCGATCGGCCACCGCTTCAAGAGTTGGCGCAGTTCGAATGGGTTGTGGTCGAGCCAGGCCATATGAGCACCGCCAATGTTGCCACCTTGCGCGAACTTGGCAGCCAGCCGTTCGCTTACCTGTCGGTGGGTGAGTTCGATGGCGACCGCGTCGCCCTGGACAAAGCGTCGCTGACCCGCAGCGCAAGCACTACGCGTAACAAGGCCTGGAACAGCCAGGTCATGGATATTTCGACGCCGGCCTGGCGCGAACATCTGTTCAAGCGTGCCAAGGCGTTGCAAGGGCAGGGTTATGCCGGTCTGTTCCTCGATACGCTCGACAGCTTTCAATTGCTCCCCGAGGCTCATCGCGAACCGCAACGCAAAGCCCTGGCATCGTTTCTGCGGGAACTGCACAGCCGCCAGCCGAACCTCAAACTGTTCTTCAACCGGGGCTTCGAAGTGCTGGGCGAGCTCGATGGCGTTGCCTCGGCCGTGGCCGTCGAATCGATCCATGCCGGCTGGGATGCCTCAGCCAAGCGTTATCGCCCGGTTTCCGAGTCCGACCGCAACTGGCTTGAAGGTGAGCTCGAGCCACTTCGCGCGAAAAACATGCCGTTGGTGGCCATCGACTACTTGCCGCCCGACCGTCGCGAAGAAGCGCGCAAGCTGGTTCGCCAATTGAGCCAGGAAGGCTTTATCCCGGTGGTCACCACCCCGGACCTCAACGCCATCGGCATGAGCACCGTGGAAGTACAGCCGCGGCGCATCGCCATGCTCTACGACCCGCGCGAAGGCGAACTCTACGATCACGCCGGGCACCGGATGCTTGGCGGTCTGCTGGAATACCTGGGCTATCGGGTGGACTATCTGCCGGCCGATGCCAGTTTGCCGTCCCACAGCTTCGCCGGCCTGTACGCCGGGGTGGTGGTGTGGATGACCAGCGGCCCACCCCAGGACAGCCGTGCCTTTAATGGCTGGATTGGCCAACGCCTGGACGAACAGGTGCCGCTGGCCATCATGGCCGGCCTGCCGATCGAGGATCGCGCATTGCTCAAGCGCCTGGGGCTGAACCTCGCGGCGCCAGGGGCTCGCGGCGCACTGCGAGTGCTGAGCCAGGACAAGGCCTTGATCGGTGGCTTCGAGGCGCCGGTAGTGGCGCGCACCCGAGAGCTGACCCGTGTGACGCTGCTGCCCGACGGGCCGCAACCGGCCCTGTTGCTGGGGGATGAGCAGGGCGGCAAGTACGCCCCCGTGGCCATCGGCACCTGGGGGGGCATGGCCCTGGCGCCTTATGTGGTAGAGACCAATGTCGAGCGCAGCCGCTGGATTCTCGACCCCTTTGCCTTTATCCAGAAAGCCCTGCGCCTGCCGGCGCAACCGCGCCCGGACACCACCACCGAGAACGGCCGGCGGATCGCCACGGTGCATATTGACGGGGATGGCTTCCCATCCCATGCCGAAGTGCGCGGCACCCCTTATTCCGGGCGCCAGGTGCTGGATGACTACATTCGTCCCAACCCGTACCTGACCTCGGTTTCGATCATCGAAGGGGAGGTCGGGCCCAAGGGCATGTCGCCGTTCCTCGCCAGGGAGCTGGAGCCCCTCGCCCAGGAGATCTTTGCCGATCCCAAAGTCGAGGTTGCCAGCCACACCTACAGCCACCCGTTCTACCTGCAGCCGGAAAAGGCCAGGCAGGACGAGGACTTCCACGCCGAATACGGATTGCGCCTGAACATCCAGGGCTACAAGACCCTGGACTTCAAGCGCGAGATCGTCGGTTCGCGGGACTACATCAACAGCCGCCTGACCACTGCGCAGAAGCCGGTGAAGTTGCTCTTCTGGCCGGGGGATGCGCTGCCCAGCGCCGAGACCATCAAGCTGGCCTACGACGCCGGGCTGAAAAACGTCAACGGCGGGCAGACCATCCTGACCAAAGCCAATTCGTCGCTGACCGGCCTGTACCCCTTGTTGCGTCCCACCGAAGGCGGCTTGCAGTACTACGCCCCGGTGATCAACGAGAACATGTACACCAACCTCTGGAAAGGCCCGTATTACGGCTTTCGCGACGTCATCGATACGTTCGAGCTGACCGACAGCCCACGGCGCTTGCGCGGCATTCACCTGTACTACCACTTCTATTCGGGCACCAAGCAGGCGTCGATCAAGGCCATGGCCAATATCTACCGCTTCATGCGCGGCCAGCAGCCCTTGTCGTTGTGGATGAGCGACTACCTCGATCGGGTCCATGGCCTGTACCAGGCCAGCCTGGCCCGCACCGCCAATGGCGACTGGCAGGTCCGCGGCATGGACGGCTTGCGTACCCTGCGCCTGGACCCGGAGCTGGGCTGGCCGGATCTGGGGCGTTCGCGGAACGTGGCCGGTGTCCGCGATCTGCCCCAGGGCCGTTATGTGGCCTTGAGCGGCGACCATGCGCTGCTGGCCCTGCGGCCCGAGCGTGACCCGCGTCCGGCATTGGAGCTGGCGAATATTCCCTTGCGTGACTGGCGTTATGTGAGTGACCGACAGGTGAGCTTCTCTTTTGCCGGCCAATTCAACCTGGAGTTCTCGGTGCGTTCGGCCAGCGCCTGTCGGGTCGAGGTCCGGGGCCAACGTTATGCCGGCAAGTCCGAGCAGGGCCTGTGGCATTTCCAACTTCCCATGAAGCAGGTGAGTGATGCCCAACTCTTCTGCAACTAAGGCGCCACGCGCACGGCTGCTCAACCCCTGGGCATTGCTGCTGGTGGCGATGGTCGTCGGCGTGCTGCTGTGGGCGACCTATCGCAACGAAGATACCTTCCGTCCCACGCTCGGCCCCCCGGACGAAGTGTCCGCCAGCTATGCCGAGGTGCTGCTGGCGGCCCATCCGGAAAACAATGAATTGCGCACCCAGCTGCTCGACCTGCTGATTCAGCTGGGCGATTACCCGAGGGCGGAAAAACACCTGGCCGAATGGCCGCAGGCCGATCCAGCGCTGAAGTCCTACTACCGCCTGCAACTGGATGCCCTGGCGCTGACCAACAGCACCGACAGTGCAGCGTTGCAGGCCCTGGCCGAACGTTTCAAGGCCTTTGACTACAAGACGCTGCCATCCCCCCAGCTCGAGCGCCTGGCCACGCTGGCCTTGAGTGTCCAGGCCCCGGGGCTGGCCGCGGACACCTATGCCGAACTGGCGCGTCGCGATCCAGGGCAGCGTGAGCATTGGCTGCCCGAGGCGGCGAAGTGGTACCAGGCCAGCGAGCAACCCGGACGCGCCGCCGACCTTTATGTGCAGTTGCTCGATGCCAGCCAGACGCCTGAAGCGCGTCGCCAGTTCCTGCAGGGAGCCTTCAACACCCTGGTGGCGGCGGATCGCGGCGCTCAGGCGGCCCAGCTGTTGGCCCGGGAACTGGCCGCCCAGCCGGATGCGCAATTCGATGCTGCGCTGCTTGACCGGGGCGTCGATGTGGCTGTAGCGCACAAGCGTCCGGACCTGGCCGAGTCATTTTTCATCGCATGGCGCAAGTCGCAGCCCGACAACCCGGAAATCCTGGCCAAGGAGTTCAGGCAGCGACTGGCCTTCGGTGACCTCAAGGGCGCTCATGCGGCGGGCTCGCAACTGCTGGAGCAACATCCGGAGGATCCGTTGCTGCTGGAGCAGATGGCCCATCTCGCCGAATGGCGGGGCGACTCGGCCTCGGCGCTGGGCTACTGGATCAGCCTGAGCAAGCTGCGGGACAACCCGGCCGAGTTCGAGCACACCTGGCGCCTGGCGATGCAGAGCTACGACTTTGACCGGGGCATTCCGCTGCTGGCGGGGATCATGGACAGCCGGGCCCTGAGCAATGTCGAACTCGATGCCCTGGTGTACGCCGAAGAATCCCGGGGCACGCCCGAGCAGGCGGAAAAGTGGTTGCGCCGCTATGTCGCCAAATACCCGAAGCACCGCCTGGCCTGGGTCCGCCTGTTGCAGAACCTGGAAAACACCGAGCAGTACCCACAGCGGCTGGCGGTCTGGAAGAACTTCGCCAGCCGTTATCCGTTGACCAGCGCCGAGCGGGTGGACTGGGCCAACAACCACCTCAAGCTGTTTGACAGCCAGTCGGCCTGGAAGGTGATCACCGCGGTCGACGGCAACAAAATCAACGACCTCGACTACTGGCAGTCCCGTGCCGCGCTGGCCTGGGACCTGGAGTCGGACGATGAGCTGCAGCTCGCACTGGAGAAGATGCTGGCCATCAAGGGCTCGCTCAATACCGGCGACGAGAGTGAGCTGATCGCCCTCTATCGCACCCGCGATCCGCGCAAGGCCTTGCAGCTGACCGTCGACAGCTGGCGCCAGGGGCACAATCCGCGGCGCCTGGTCGCGGCCCTGCAACTGGCCCAGGAGCTTCAGGACTGGCCATTGGTGATCGATCTGCTCAAGGAGGCTGACCAGTACCCGGAAGCCGCCGACTATTCCCAGGTCCTGGCAGCGCGCGGGGCGCTGCAGGTCCACCAGGGTCATCACGACGAGGCCCTGCGCCTGTATCGCCTGGGCTTGAGCCGCTTCCCGGAGGACAACACCTTCCGCGAACGCCTGATGTGGCTGTATGTCGACCTGGGGCGCACGGGCGAGATCAAGCCGCTGCTGCAGCAATGGCGTTCCCTGGCGCGCGGTGACAGCACGCTTTGGCTGCCGTTTGCCGCCGCCAGCCAGTTGCTGGGGCGCAATACCGAGGCCCTGGCCTGGTACCGCTTGTACCTGCAAGCCAATCCCCGGGACTGGATGGTCCAGGCGGCCTATGCCGATGCGCTGGAAGGCGCCGGTTATGCCGACTCGGCCCAGCGCCTGCGGCTCAAGCTCAATCGTCAGGTGACGCCCGAGCAGATCCGCGCCACGCCCCAGGGCTATGCGACCTGGCTGCGTCTGGTGGCCAGCAGCTACTCGTCGCGCAAGGCGCAGAACAAGGCGATGCAGTGGCTGGACGGCTCCAGGCCGATGCTGCAGCTGTGGTTCGAGCAAATGCTGGTGCGCCTGGATGACATCAATCAGTCGGCGCAGAAGGATGACTGGCTGGCCTGGGCCCGCGCCCGTGGCCTTAAGGTCAGTCGCTACGAACAGATCCAGCAAGCCCTGCGCGGCAACAATCGCCAAGCCCTGGAACGCCTGGTGGCCAGCGATGGCCTGGACCCGGCGCAGCGGGTCGAGGCCCTGAACAGCCTGGGGCGTGGCGGCGAAGCGCTGGCCGTCGACCTGTCGGCGCTGGGCGAGGACCAGCCTCCCGCGATCCGTGAGCAATTGCGGCGCCAGGCCATCGAGATGACCGAGCGCACACCCCAGGGCGTACAAATCGCCTGGGAACGCCAGGACTATGGCGGACTGGTGTTCAACGGCCCGCGCCTGAGCGCTGCGCGTTACCTGAATGACGACTGGTACGCCAGGCTTGTGGTGGAGCAGGGCCGATACAGCGGCGACACCCTCGATGAATCACACCTGGGCAACGAGACCAATACCGGATTGACCTTGCAGCGGCAGTTGGAGGACGGCAACTACACGCTGATCTTCGACAGCAGCCTGCGCAAGGACGATGACCGCAACGGCCTGGGCGCCAGCCGCACCTGGCAGGTGGACAGCGGCAACGAACTGGACGTCGGCGCCGACTGGCATCGTAAGAACGAGGACAGTGGACTGATGCGTGCCTTCGGCCAGCAGGACGATGTCTGGGTCGGCGGGCGGCATCGCTATTCGGCCCGTGACCAGTTGTCCTGGAGCCTGGCCCAGCGCTGGTTCTCGACCCGCAGCGGCGATGACCTGGGCAGTGGCCAGGCATTGAAGATCGAGTTCGACCACACCTTGCAGTTCGAAGGACCGAACTGGGCATTGCGCAGCGGCATCGATTACCAGCAAAACAGCCTGGACCACCGTTCGCTGCCCAATCTGGCCAATACCCTGGGCGGGGGCATCGACCTGGCGGGGGCCGGCCTCGAGGATCCGAACCAGATCACCAGCCAGACCCTGCTGCAAAAGCGCTACGGCCAGCTGTTCTTCGGCAGTTCGTGGCGGCGTGGCTTCCCGGGGGCACTGAACCGCACGCGTGGGCAGTACACCTGGCTGGTAGACGTCAGCTCAGGCTGGCAGTGGACCGACAACACCATCAACTACGCCGTCAGTACCGGTGTCGGCACCGAGGTGATAGGGGATGACGAATTGGCGGTGACCTTCGGCTACCAGTCGGCCCCACAAGGCGGAACGGGCAAGTCCGGGGGCACGGCAGGTGTCAGCTACAGCGTCCGTTTTGGACGCTGATCATGGAATTCAAAGAGGAGTGAACCTTATGCAATCCATTCGTTGCGTGAGTCTGGCGATGGTCGCCTTGCTGATGGCCGGCTGCAGCAGTTTTACCGGTCAGGACAGCCCCGAGCTGTCGAAATCCGCCCGCTGGGGCGTGTTGCCGCTGGTCAACTATTCCCAGACGCCCCAGGCCGGCGAGCGCAGTGAGCAGATTCTGCTTAGCGTACTGAGCAGCCGGGGCCTGCAACCCCAGGTCTACAACGGCGCGGCGGGGCAGGGCGAACAAGCCCTGCTCGACGATAACGAGCGCTTGGCCGGTGCCATGGATTGGGCTCGCGAGCAGAATCTCGACTATGTGGTGTCCGGCAGTATTGAAGAGTGGCAGTACAAGAACGGCCTGGATGGCGAGCCGGCGGTGGGCATCAGCCTGCGGGTGGTCGAGGCGGGTACCGGCAAGGTGCTCTGGAGCAATAGCGGCGCCCGTGCCGGCTGGTCCCGCGAAAGCCTGGCCGGCGCGGCGCAGAAGGTGCTCGACAAGCTTGTCGGTGGCCTCAGGATCGAGTGACTGTCATGAGATCTCCACACATGGACTACGCGCTGGCGCCCCGCGCCAGCGGTCCGGCGTCATGGCTGGAAACTTTCCTGGTGACGGCCCTGGTCATCGGCGTGGGTCTGTGGCTTGCGCCACAAGACCCGCTGCAGGTGCAGGGTGAGTTTCCCTGGTCGGTGCTGGCGCCGCTGTTGCTGGGTGTGCGCTACGGGTTTGTCCGCGGCCTGATCAGCGCCAGCCTGCTGGTGGCGGCGTTCTTCATCCTGCGCCAGTCGGGGCTGCCCGGTTACGCGCAGATCGCTCCCTCCTACATTGTCGGCGTGCTGGTCTGCGGCATGCTCGTGGGCGAGGTGCGAGACCTGTGGGAACGGCGATTGCTGCGCTTGCAGATGGCCAACGAGTATCGCCAGTACCGGCTCGACGATTTCACCCGGGCGCACCAGATTCTGCGGGTGTCCCATGATCGCCTGGAGCAGCGCCTGGCCGGCAGCGACCAGAGCCTGCGCAGTTCGTTGCTGGGCCTGCGCGATCGCCTGCGCGTGCTGCCCAATGGCGATGACCCGCTGAGCCTGCTGGCCGAGCCCGTGCTGAGCCTGCTTGGTCAGTACGGCTCGTTGCGGGTCGCCGCGCTGTATCGCGTGGAGCAGGCCGGCCATGCGTCGCCGAACCTGAGCCTGCTGGCCGCCACCGGGACCATGGGACCCCTGGACCCCAACGACCTGCTGGTGCGCCTGTGCCTGGAGCGCGAGGAACTGGTGAGTGTGCGTGAAGAGCTGCTCGATAGCGGCGGGCAGGCTTCGGTGTCGTCCCTGCAGGCCTGTATTCCCTTGGTGGACACCCAGGGGCAGGTGCTGGCAATCCTCGCGGTACGGCAGATGCCGTTCTTCGCCTTCCAGGAGCGCACCCTCAGCCTGCTGGCGCTGCTGGCCGGGCATATCGCCGACCTGCTGCACTCTGACTTGCAGGTGCTGCAACTGGAAAGCGACGATGCCCAACACTTCACACGCCAGCTCAAGCGTTCGCTGGTGGATGTCGAGCAGCACGGCCTGTCCGGTTGCCTCTATGCATTTGAATCGACCCAGGCCAACGATGAACTGACGCGGCTTTTCGAACGCAGCCAGCGCGGACTGGACCTGCACCTGGGCCTTGCCAACAACCGCGGGCACGCTCTGTTGCTGGTGCTGTTGCCACTGACCAGTGCCGAGGGCGCCCAAGGTTATCTGGCGCGCCTGGGCAAGCTGATTCACGAGCATTTCGGCATGAGCGTGGAACTGGCCAGCCTGGGGGTCACCGTGCTGCCTTACGACCTGGAGTCGGCCCGGCAACGGGATGGGCTGCGTAACTTCCTGTACAACGAGTGTGGCCTGAATGATCAGCAAGTGGCTGTTTAGCGCGGCGTTGTTTTTCGAGGCGGGGAGCTGGGCCAGCCTGACGGCGCAGTTGCCCGACCCGCAGATCGCGCTGCTGTATGCAATGACCCACGGGATCGCCTGCGGCCTGCTGACGGCGGCGGTCTGGCGGCTGCTGCCGGCGCGCTATCGCACGCCGTTGCCGTGGAGTCCGCTGTTCATTTTCAGCCTGGCGTTCTTTGTCCCGTTGCTGGGCTCGGTGGGGGTGATTGCGGCGATCTTTCCGGCGCTGTATCTGCCCCGCAAGCGCGATACGCAGATGTGGCAGGCCGTCGGCATTCCCGGCCTGCCGTTTCGCGCGCAGTCCCATTTGCATTCGCCGACCTTCGGTGACAGTGGCTTGCAGGATGTGTTGCGCCACGCGCCGGACCCCGACCAGCGCCTGGCGGCGTTGCTCGCCACCCGCAGGATGCCGGGCAAGGAAGCGGTGCCGATTCTGAAGCTGGCCCTGGGCGATCCGAGCGACGATGTCCGTCTCCTGGCGTACTCGATGCTCGACAAGCAGGAAACCGATATCAACCAGCGGATCCAGTTTTCCCTCGAACAGTTGCCCGGTGCCGCGCCCAGGAAGGCCGGCGCCCTGCATGCCACCCTGGCGCGCTGGTACTGGGAACTGGCCTACCTGGGCCTGGCCCAGGGCAGCGTCCAGCTGCACGTGCTGGAGCAAGCCGGCGAACATGCCAGGCTGGCGCTGGAGGCGGGAGAGGGCGGCGAGTTGCTGTTGCTGGCCGGGCGTATCGCCCTTGAGCGCGGCGATATCGACAAGGCGCGGCTGCATTTGCACCAGGCCCAGGAAGCGGGCATGGACCCGGCCAAGGTCTTGCCATTCCGTGCCGAAATCGCCTTTGAAAGCGGAAACTATGCGGAGATTCCCGCGCTGTTGAGCCGCTTGCCGCCGCAGATGCAACAACGTCCGCCCTTTGCCGGGCTGATAAGGACCTGGACATGAAGAAAACCGTCAACCCAACGCCCATCGCCGATGTCTGCCTGTTGCTCGAGGGCACCTGGCCTTATGTGCGCGGCGGTGTGTCCAGCTGGATTCACCAGATGATCCTCGGGCTGCCGCAACTGACCTTTTCGGTGTTGTTCATCGGTGGCCAGCGTGCAGCCTACGGTCAGCGCCGCTATGAGATTCCAGCCAACGTCGTGCACATCGAAGAGGTGTATCTGGAGGAAGCCTGGCGCAATCCGAAGCACAGGCGAGTCGCCCACACCGCGTCCCTGGAAGAATTGAGCAACCTTTACCGTTACCTGCACAACCCGGAAAAACCGGCCGCCGAGCTGGGCATTGGCGTGCTCGATTCCCTGGCCCAGGCGCGGATCACCCTGGATGACGTGCTCTACAGTCGCCCCAGCTGGGAGGCGCTGACCGAAGGGTACGAGCAGCATTGCGCCGATCCTTCCTTCGTCAATTATTTCTGGACCCTGCGCACCATGCAGTCGCCGTTGCTGATGCTGGCAGATGCCGCCCGACGCATGCCGCGGGCGCGGGTGCTGCACTCGATTTCAACCGGTTATGCCGGGCTGGCGGGCTGCATCCTCAAGCAACTGTGGGGGGGCCAGTTGCTGCTCAGCGAGCACGGGATCTACACCAAGGAGCGCAAGATCGACCTGGCCCAGGCCAGCTGGATCGCCGAAACCAGTAACCAGGCGCTTAACGACAGCATGGACACCGGCACCGGTTACATCCGTATGCTCTGGGTGCGCTTTTTCGAGCGCATCGGTCATCTGGTCTACGACAGTGCCGACCAGATCATTGCCTTGTACGACGGCAACCGCCAGCGACAGATCAAGGACGGCGCACCGGCCGAGTGCACCCAGGTGATTCCCAATGGCATCGACCTGCAGCTCTGGACCCAGGTCCTTGAGTCCCGGGCCGAAGGCATCGCCCCCGTGGTCGGACTGATCGGCCGGGTGGTGCCGATCAAGGACGTGAAGACCTTCCTGCGGGCCATGCGGGGAGTGGTCAGTGTGATGCCGCAGGTCGAAGGCTGGATCGTCGGGCCGCAAGAGGAAGATCCCGAGTACGTCGCCGAGTGTCGCAGCCTGGTGGCCAGCCTCGGGCTGGAGCAAAAGGTGCTGTTCCTCGGGTTCCAGAAGATCCAGGACATCCTGCCGCAACTGGGCCTGATGGTGCTGACTTCCATTAGCGAGGCCCAGCCCCTGGTGATTCTCGAAGCCTGGGCCGCCGGCACTCCAGTGGTGAGCAGCGACGTGGGCTCCTGCCGTGAGCTGATCGAGGGCGGCGAAGCGTCCGACCGCGATCTCGGGCTGGCCGGGGAGGTGGTGGCGATCGCCGATCCCCAGGCCACGTCCCAGGCAATCATCGACCTGCTGCGCAGCCCCGAGCGCTGGAAGTCCGCCCAGGCCGCCGGCTTGTCGCGGGTTCACCGCTACTACAGCGAAACCTTGATGATCGAGCGCTATCGCAGGCTTTATCACAGCGCCATGGGCACCCTTCAAAAGGAGGCCGTGTAAATGGCCGGTATCGGTTTCGAACTGCGCAAGATTCTCTCGCGCGACTCCTACACGGCGACGCTGCATGCCTATGTCTATGCCGGCCTGATCAGCTCCGGGCCCTGGGTCCTGTCGATTCTCAGCGTGATGCTGGTGGGGGTCATCAGCCTTGGGCTGGTGGTTCCGGAGGTGGTGATCCGCCAGTTCCTGATCACCGTGACCTACCTGATGGCCACGTCGCTGATCCTCACCGGCGGCTTACAACTCTTCTTCACCCGTTTTGTCTCCGACCGCCTGTTCGAGCGCAAGTACGAGCAAATCCTGCCGAACCTGGTGGGCATGCTGCTGCTGGTGACCCTGGGGGCCGGGGTGCTGGGCATCCTCCTGTTGATCACCTTGTTCGACCAGGGGCTGATCTACCGCCTGCTGACCCTGGCCAACTTCGTGGTGCTCTGCAACCTGTGGCTGGTGATCATATTCCTCTCGGGGATGAAGGCTTATAACCGCATCCTGCTGGTGATGCTGGTGGGTTATGGACTGATGGTCGGCAGCGCATTCTTCCTCAGGCACCTGGGCATGGAAGGGCTGCTGCTGGCGTTGCTGCTGGGGCACAGCAGCCTATTGTTCCTGTTTCTCTACGACATCCTGCGCGAATACCGGGCCGAGAAACTGGTGGCCTTCGACTTTCTGGACCGGCGCCAGGTGTTTGTCAGCCTGCTGTTGACCGGGCTTTGCTACAACCTGGGAATCTGGATCGACAAGTTCATCTTCTGGTTCAACCCGCAGACCTCGAGCCAGGTGATCGGGCCGATGCGCGCCTCGATTCTTTATGACTTGCCGATCTTCCTCGCCTACCTGGCGATCATTCCTGGCATGGCGGTGTTCCTGGTAAGGATCGAAACCGACTTCGCCGAATGGTACGAGCGTCTGTTCCGGGCGGTGCGCGACGGCGAGACCCTGCAGCATATCGGTTCGTTGAAAGCCGAGATGACCTTCTCGATCCGTCAGGGCCTGCTGGAAATCTGCAAGGTCCAGGGGCTGACGGTGGTTCTGCTGTTTCTCTTTGGCCCGCGCATACTGGAGTGGCTGGGGATGTCCAGCTACTACCTGCCGCTGTTCTATATCGACCTGATCGGGGTGAGCATCCAGGTGGTGTTCATGGCGATCCTTAACGTGTTTTTCTACCTCGACAAACGGATGATCGTGCTGGAACTGTGCCTCTTGTTCGTGGCACTCAACGGCGCCTTGACCCTGCTGAGCCTGTACCTGGGGCCGAGTTTCTTCGGCTATGGCTTCACCTTCTCGCTGCTGCTCTGTGTACTGCTGGGGCTGGCGCGGTTATCGACGGCGCTGGATGACCTGGAGTACGAAACCTTCATGTTGTCTCGTTGAAACTCAAGCCGGTCAGTGAGGATTGAACACCCCCACGCGTTATCGGCAGGAGCGATGCCCGGCTCGTTGCAGCCAGGCCATCCGCCAAGAGCGCAGGACTGGGCGAACTGCGCTCTTGGCGGTGGTCTACACGCTTTGCGGATCAGTCGCCGGGAATGCTTTGCAGATCGCTGATCATCTGTTCGATGACCTGTCCTGCATGGTCGCCATAGGCTGCGGCGTCCATGTCGATCCGCCCCGAAATATGCTCGGTGTGCTCATCCAGGGTGATTTCGAAAGCCACGCGGCAGGTATCGTTGGGCAATAGCCGCAGGCTCATCCACTGGTTGTCGCCCAGGGCGATGCGGCTGCCTGCGCTGCGTGAGTTCCAGGCGTTGAACAGCTGGGGAAACGGCAGTTCGAAGCCGGCGGTGCGGGTAGACATACCCTCGGGATACAAGGCTGCCGGCTCCATGTCCTGGCGAGCCGCGGCATTGATCACCGCCCGCTGCACGCGCTTGATCACCGCGGCCAATGGCTCGCCGGGCTCATGCCGGGTACTGACCGGGATGGTATTGGACAACGGCCCCACCAATTTCTGGGCCGCGGCGCCCGGGCGATTGGCGAAGGGGACGCCGGTCACCACCGTGGCGACACCGCTGACGGCACTGATTGCCCGTTGGTAGATGGCCAACAGCAGGACGAACGGCGTCACGCGCTGGGCCCTGGCATAGTCCAGAACCCTGCTGCGCGGCACGCTGGAGGTGAACGTCAGGCTCTGCATGCGCCCCATGCCGCCAGCGCCTTTGGCGCGCAGTGCGTCGAGCCCGTAGGGCCCCGTCCCCGGGTAGATCTCAAGCCGTTGCGCCGCGCTTGCCGGCGGCGGCAGGTGCTGCAGCCGGCAATAGTCGTTCCAGGCGCTGCAGGACACCGGGGGCAGGCCCGAGTAATGCTGGGCGATATCCTCCAGCAGCAGGTCAATCGACGCGCCATCGCAGGTATAGATCCAGAAGCCGATCCAGATGTGCAGGCCAGCCTCGTCTACCGCCGAGGCGATGCGCAGCCCGGGTTCGGCGGCTTGCCTGGCCCGATAGGCCAGGAAGTCCTGGTCGGTGACGGCGGCCTGCACCTTGCCCAGTTGCTCACGCAGCGTCTGGCGCAATGCCTGTTCGCTGGGGGCCCGGCCGACCAGCTGTTCTCCTTCGATCTCGAATCGGGCCGCCAGGATCGGATGCCGAGCCAGGGTCTGGGCCACGGCGTCGAATACTTGCGCGTGGCAACACTGCTCGCTGAAGTCCAGACGCAGCGCGCCAGAATAGGCGCGCCCCGTCTGGTCAAGCATCGCCCCGGTCCATTTTTCCCGCAGCCCCGCGACGCTGGAAAGCGTCGCCAGGGGTCCCTTGAAGGGAGGGATCAGGTAGTTCTGATGCATGACGATAACCTACGGCTGGGGGCTCGAGGGGGCCGGCTCGAGAGCCAGGGCATTGCGTCCGGCCCAGATCAGCAAGGCACCCCCGATCATCGCCAGCGCCGACAGTGCGAAAGCGCTGACGAAACCATTGGCGGTGATGGTCGGCACTGCGGTGCTGTCGGAGACCGCCAGGCCCACGGCAGCCAGCAGGGTGACCCCGAACACCTGGAACAGCTGCTGGATGGTGGTGGTGATACCCGAGCCGGCACCGGCATCCGCCTCGCTCAGGTCACTGGTGGCCAACGACTGAGCGACCGGTGCGACACAACCGAAGCCGATGGAGGTGACCAGCATGGCCGGCAGCATTCCCAGCCAGTAGCTATGCAGGGGTACGCCGAAGGCAAACAAGGCGAAACCCAGCGCCGAGGTTGCCAGGCCGACGACCGCTGCGGCCTGCGGGCTCCAGCGCTGCATGACGAACTGCGAAAGGAAGATGCCGGGGAAGAAACCCAGGCAGAAGGGCAGCCAGGCCAGGCCAGTCTGCATCGGGCTCAGGCCGAGGTAGTCTTGCAGCAGCAGTACGCCCAGGTAGAACAAGGCGCCGGAGGTCGCCGCCAGGATGGCCACGATGGCGTAGCCGGCCAGGCGGGGAGAGCGAGCCATCAGGCGTGCGGGAATAATGCCGTTTTCCGAGCGCTTGCAACGACGCAGCACCAGGGCGATACCCAGCAAGCCCAGCACCAGGAGCGCCACGCGTTGTCCGGGCAGGTGCTCGATGCCGGAGCCCATCACGGCCATGACGGTCGCGGCGACGGCCACCACCAGGATCAGTGCGTTGCCCAGGTCCAGAGGGGTGGAAGTGCGGTGGGTGAACTTGGGAATCATGACCATGGTCGCCACGCTCAGCAGCATGACGATCGGCACGTTGATCCCGAACACCCAGCGCCACGACAGATAATGAGTCAGTACGCCGGACAGCAGTACGCCGATGATCGAGCCCAGGCCGCCCAGTGCCGCCCAGATGCCAAACGCCTTGCCGCGCTCGGGGCCTGCGGGAAACAGCAACGACACCATGGCCAGCCCGGTGGCCGAAGCCAGGGCTTCGCCGACCCCTTGCCCGGCACGGCTGACGATCAGCACGGTGGCATCTTCGGCGAAGGTCGCCAGCAAGGAAAATGCGCCAAAAATCACTACGCCGACCTGGAAGGTGCGCCGCACCCCAAAGGCGTCACCAATCCGCCCGCCCAGCAGCAACAGCGATCCGGCGGTGATGAGGTAGGCATTGACTACCCAGGTCAGGGACCCGTCCGTGAGTCCCAGCTCGTGCTTGATCCGTGGCAGGGCCACGTTCACCACGGTGGCATCCAGCAGCAGTATCAGCTGGATGATCGAGATGACAGCCAGTGCCTGCCATCGTTTTTCATTGAGCGTTGCATTCGCGGGTGTGTGAGTCATGTTTATCCAATCCTTAGATTAATGGGTGTCGACCGGCATCCGGCCGGCACCCGAGGCTTTTTTCCAGAGCGATCAGCCCATGGGGTTGACGTTGGCCAGGGCCAATGAGTTACGGATCATCTTGATCCCGTAGTCGGTGCCGATGCTCTCGGGGTGAAACGGCACGCTTTCGATCGGCCGGGTACGCTGGCGCGCCGCCCTGTTCACGCCATCGTCCGGGCAGGCGGTGGCTGGTAACGCGCTCACAGGGCGCTCTCCCGTTGATCGCGGATACGGGCGTGCTTCCAGGAAATGTAGGCGCCGGTCTCGGTCCTCGGGTCCAGGCTCTGCTCCAGTTGCAGCTGGACCGAGGTGCCGAAATGGCCGGCCATCTGCTCCTGTACCTGGGCCAGCGAACGCTCGCCGATACCCGCCACCATCGACACTTCGACATGGTCGCTGCCGTCGCTGGCGGTGCAGATCCTGACCTCGTAGCCAGAGACCCACTCGGCCGCAGCCAGCACTGCCGACTCGATCAGTGCCGGCAGTACCTGGCGACCGGCCAGGGTCATCACATCGCTCACCCGGCCAAAGACCCGCAGGCAACGAGAACGATTGCCGCACCCGCATTCCTCGGCAGCGTGCAGTCGCGCCAGGTCGCCGGTGCGGTAGCGGATCAGCGGCTTGGCCCCGGGTACCAGCATCGTCAGGCACAGTTCGCCGATATCGCCCTCCATTCCGGGAACCGGAAGAATCTCCGCCAGGTAGTTGGTCTCGGAGAAGTGCAGGTTGCCGTTGGCGCAGCCGGTGGCCACCGCATGGGCTTCCTGGGAGCCATACAGGCCATGGGTGCAGTGGGCATTCCAGACCCGGGCGATATTGCTCAGCATCTGCGGCGTGCACAGTTCGCCCAGCACCATGATCTGGCCCACCGCGGTCTCGCGCGGATCGATCCCCTGGCTCACATAGAGCCGGGCCAGGGCCAGGGCCACGGCGGGGGAGCAGATCAGCGAGCGCACGCCAAGGTCGTTGATCAACTGAGCGGCCTTGACCAGGCCGACCCGGGGGCTTTCCGGCCACAGCCGCACATAGGGGATGCCCAGGTTGCGGCAGACCTCGCCATAGGTATCGCCGAACGCATACAGCTCCGACGGCCCCATGATCGCGGTAAGGGCATCGGTGGTGCCGAATGTCGACTGGTACAGGTCGGAGACGGCCTTCTGCACATAGGCACCGCTGGTATCCACGTCGATCGCCGCCCGAGGGCAGGGGGTGGGCGCCCCCGTGGTCCCGGTCGTCTCGTAGTACACCGCGATCTGCTCGAAAGGCAGGCTGCAGACCGAGCGGCCCACGGCGCGCAGGTCTTCCTTGGTGGTGAACGGTATGCCGTCCAGCGCCGGCAACGCGCTGGGGCCACCCAGTTGCGAACGCAGGTGCCTGGCATAGAACGTCGAGCGTTCCTGGACATACTGCAAGACTTCCCGGGCCCGCAATTGCCCCTTGGCCTCCAGTTCCTGTGGCGTGGTGCGTCCATCCAGGTAGGCGTCCACATCCTCCAGCCATTGCCGGTGCAGGTTGTCCTTGATCATGGCTGGTTCCCCGCGTCCAGGCTGTTGGCGAACTCACTGATGGTCTCGGTGAGCATGAGGTTCTCCAGGGGCACGCTGATGGACAGCTGGGACTCGAGTTCGATCTTGATCTTCATCGCCGACAGCGAGTCGCCGCCCAGGTCGAAGAAGTTGTCCTCGGGCAGTACCACCGGCTCCTCAAGATGGCTGGCGATAACCCGGATAACGGTGCGCAGGATGGTTTGCGGAGTCTTGCTGGTGGAGTCTTTCATGTCATTCCTCAGGGTTTCACGCAGGGCCAGTACATCCACCTTGCCGTTCTTCGACAGGGGTAATTGGGGCAACGGCTGGACAGTTTTCGGCACCATGTAGGCAGGCAGGCGCAGGGTCAGGGCCTGGGTGATTGCAGGAGCCAGTCCGGGCTCGCCGACATAGACCAGGGCGATCTGCTTGGGATGCCCGTCGGGACCAGGCAGGGCTACGGCACAGGCCCGCGAGACACCGGGGCAGGACTCGGCCACGCTCTCGATCTCGCCCAGTTCGATGCGCAGGCCATTGAGCTTGATCTGGTTGTCGAGACGTCCCAGGATCTCGATTTCGCCGTTGGGCAGGTAGCGCCCGAGGTCACCGGTGCGGTACATCCGCTGGCCGCTGCGCGGGTGCAGGACAAAGGCCTTGCCGGTCAGCTCCGGCTGGCCGATGTAGCCACAGGCCAGGGACACATCGCTTTGCACCAGCATTTCCCCGGGCACCCAATCCGGGCAATCGGTCCAGTCGCCCGCCACGATGTGATAGGCCGAGTTGCGCATCGGCGCGCCATAGATCACCGAACGCACCATTTGGCCTTCTTGCTCGTCGATCTCGTGCAGCACCGACCAGTTGGTGGTCTCGGTGGGGCCTCCACAGGAGTACAGCCGTGCCTTCGGGTACAGCGCCCTGGCTCGCGGCAGCAATGGCAGAGGGATCCAGTCGCCGGCCATGACGATATTGGCCAGCGATTCCACCGCGCAGAAGCTGCGCGCGTTTTCCGCGACACTGCACAGCAAGTCCATGATGGCCGGCACGCAGGCCCAGAAGGTCACGCCGTGGCGCCGCTGCAGTCGCAGCCAAGTATCGGGGTCCGGGCCCGCGGCCTGGGCAGGAACCACCACCGAGCCGCCGTGCAGCAGGGGGCCGAAGATATCGAAGACCGACATGTCGAAGTGCAGGGCGGCAGTGGCCAGGTGGCGGGTGGAGGTATCCAGGCCAAAGCGTTCGACGACGTCATAGACGTGGTTGACCACCGCGGCCTCTGGAATCTCGACCCCCTTGGGGTTGCCGGTGGAGCCGGAGGTGAAGATCACGTAGGGCGAGTAGTCCGCGGGCAGGGGGGCCAGGGCCAGGTCCGTGTGTTGCCCGGCCCAGGCACGCAGGTCCTCGTCCGTCAGCACGAGCCGCTGCGCCTGCTCCGGCAACCGGGTATCGGCACCGGCGATAACCGTGCGCACCCCGGCCTGGGACAGCACCGAGCGGATACGCTCGGGCGGCAGGTCGATATCCACCGGCACATAGCCGACACCGGCCAGCAGGCAGCCGTAGACCGCCGCATAGTGGCCGCTGCCCTTGGGCAGCACGATCCCGACAAAGCGTTCGCCGGGGTTGCGGGCTTGCTGGATCAGCTGGCCGATCCGTGCCGCGGCCCGGCCGATTTCGCCCCAGCTGTAGCTGCCCCGGGGATCGAGGACGGCGGTTTCCCCGGCGCGTTCGGCGATCCGTGCCAGCAGCAGGTCACGCAGGTGAACCTCCGGTACCGGCGCCTGGGTCGCGTTTACCGCCTGGCGTACTTCGATCTGCGCGGCAGGTCGCAGGTCGAGCCAGGTGCGTTGCCAGACCTCGCTGTCGTCGGCCAGTTGCTGCAGCAGAGTGCGGAATGCGCCGAACATCGCTTCCACCACGTCAGGGCGAATGACCCCGGACAGGTAGTCCCATTTGAAGTACAAGGTGCCCTCGGATTCGCGCAGCTGCACATCCAGGGTGACTTGCGGCGTTTGCGAGACACCGTAGACCTCTTGCCCAAGACGCGCCGCATCATGGCGGCCCGGGTGCCCGAGCAGGCTGGTGAGGACGATCGGCATCAGCGGCGCACCGCCACTGCGACGGGCCCGGGCCAGCTCGCGCAGCACCTCGACACCGTTGAACAGCCGATGGTCCAGTGCCTGCCAGATGGCGCCTTGCAACTTCTGGCCGCGAGCCTCGAGGGTATCGGCGGCCGCTGTTTCGTAAGGCACCAGCAGGGTATTGGTAAAGTCGCCGACGACCTGGTCGATATCGGCACTGACGGGCATCCGGTCCGAGACCGGGAAGTTCAGGGTAAAGCGGTCTTCTTCGCTCCAGCAGCGCAGCACTTCGCACAAGGCCAGCGCAACCGCCCCGGATGGCGAGATATTGCGTGCCTGGGCCTGGGCCTGGAGTCGCTCCCAGGCCGCGACGGCGAGGCTGCCCTCGTATCGCTCGAAGCGCGACGGGCCGCTGAACTCCCCGGGCTCCAGCTGCGGCAAGCGCGGCGCCGCCGGCAGATAGTTGATCTTGTCCAGCCAGTATTCGCGGTCGGCCTGGTACTGGGCGCTCTTGAGCACCTTTTGCCGATAGGCGACGTAGTCATGGAAGCTGGTCTGGAGCACGGGCAGCTGTGGGTCATCTTCCAGGTAGAGATCGATCAGGTCGGGGATGATCACCTGGAAGATCGACCAGGCATCGGCGATCAGCATGTCGATGCACAGATGCACACGGCTGGTGCCGGCGCTGATGCGGCTGATGCGGAACTGGAACAGTGGCCATTGCGTGGTGCCGATTTCTTCGTTGGCCATGCGTTCGCGGACCTGGTCGATCTCCCGGTCGATCTGCGCCGCATCCAGGGAGCTGAGATCGACGTACTCCACCGCCTGGGTACCGTCGACATCGCCGATGCTCTGGCGTCCGCTGGCATCGATGGTCATGCGCAGCATCGGATGGCGCTCGACCAGCAGCCCCACGGCACGGGTGAAGCGCTCGCGATCCAGGGCCTGCACTTCCCATTCGAAATAGCCCTGGCAGCCGACGCCGCCGTAGTCGTAGAACGAGCCACGACCGATCCACAGTGCCTGCTGGCTTTCGTTGAGTTCGAACGGCAGCCGTTGCTGCTGCGCCGGCAAGTGCTCGAACGTCGGCAACTGGGTATTGCGCGAGGCATTGGCCAGGCGAACCAGGTTCGCCAGTACTGGCTCCTCGAGGAACGCGCCCATTTGCACATGGATGCCGTGCTTGCAGGCCAGCTCGCCAACCATGCGCAAGGCGCGCAGGGAATCGCCGCCGGCGTCGAAGAAACTCGACTCCAGCGTCGCCTCTTCACACAGCGTCCAGGCCAGCCAGCAATCACGTACCGCGTGGTCTGCCCGGGTCTCCGGGGCAAAGACGGTCTGGTCCGCATCGCGCTCGATCGGGCCAACCTGCAGCGCGTTGTAGTCCACCTTGCCGTTGCGCCCCAGGGGCAGGGTGCCGGTCACGATCTGGCCGGGCTGAGCGGCCGGGTGCAGGCGCGAGGCCAAGTGCTTGCGGACCTTGGCCATCACCTCTGCGGCGTCCGGAGCCAGCTCCAGGAACAATGCCAGGGTCGCGCCCAGGTCGTTGCTCAAGCAGGTGGCCGCCGCCTTCACCACGCCCGGTACCTGCAGCGCGGTGATCTCCAGTTCAGTCAGGTCGACCCGATGTCCGCGGATCTTTACCACCGAGTCGGTCCGCCCGAAGATTTCCACGGTGCCATCGGCGGCCATGCGCGCCCGATCGCCGGTGCTGTATTGCAATGGCGACGTGGCGTCCAGGGTGTTGCCACGAAACGCCTTCTTGGTGTCCTCGGGGTTCACGTAGCCCACCGACAGCGTCTCGCCGGTGATGATCAGCTCGCCGACACAACGGGCCGCGAGCGGCTGGCCATGGCGGTCGACCACGTACATCCGGGCGCCGGGTATCGCCCGTCCGACCGAGGGCAGCAAGGTGCGGCGCGGTGCGCACAGGTCCTCGATGGACACCACCGCGGCCTCCGCGGAGCCATAGACATTGATCACCCGGTAGCCGAGATCGGTCGGCGGCCATTGCTTGCAGCGTTCACCGGCGATCAGCATGGTGCGCAGGCCGGTCCGGGTCCCGGTGGCCCACAGCGCTTCGGCGATGGACGTCATGGCCAGCGTATGGTTCATGTCGCCTTCGAGCAGCCAGCGCGCCAGCAGGTTGACGTCCTGCAGCACCTGCGGGGCAGGGATGCACACCGTGCCGCCGGCGCACAGGACCGGCAGCGGGTCGACCTCGACCATCCCGTAGCCGGGCGACGATAGCCATGAGCCGCGGCTATGCTCGCCCAACCCGGCCTGATCGATAATGGCGTCCAGGGTTGCGGCCATTCCCCGATAGGACAGGCATACGGCCTTGGGCCGTCCGGTACTGCCGGAAGTGCCGGCGATAAAGCAGGCCTCGTTGGTGGTTTCGACCCACTTGCCGTGTTCCCAGTCGACGTGGGCAGGGCGTATCTGCACCTTGTCGATATCCAGCAGCGGGCAGCTCGCCCAGTCTCGCGCTCGCTCGGTGGTGCTGCCCGCGGTCAACACCGCATGGGGGCTGCACTCTTCGATAAAGGCCCGGATGCGTTCATCGGGGTGCGCCGGGTCGATCAGCACGCAGGTGCCGCCCATGCGTTGCACGGCGATGATCGAGGCCAGGTGTTGCCAGCCGCGCTCCAGGAACAGCGCCAGGCGCGGGCTCGAGCGCCGGGAAGTGACGCGTTCGCGTATGTGCTGGACCAAGGCCTCGGAGGCATCCCAGAGTTCGGCGTAGGTCAGGGTGCGGTCGCTGTTGTCATCCACGATCGCCACGGCCGATGGCTTGCTCTGTACATGCCGGTAGATGCGCTCCACCAGGAACGGGCGCTGGCCGGTTTCGGCCGGGGCAGGGCAGGCGGGCTGGATAGAGGAAGCCGGAAGGGCCTTGGGATCCAGTACCCGGGCGCAAGCGAAGGCCACCAGTTCAAGCAGTTCCAGACGTACGGCCCGGGTCATGCGATCGCTGCGTACCGACAGTTGGCAGCGGCCGTCCTGCACCAGTAGCCAGACCGGCGATTGCGCCGCGGGCAGGTTGTTGCCATCGCTGATCTCGATATCGGCACGCAATGGCGTGTCGTCATGGGGCGCTTCGGCACTGTCGCGCAACTGCGCGATATAGCCCCGAGCGTCTTGCGCAAGGTTCAACGCCGTGCAATCGACGCCGAGCTGCGACGGCTTGCCGCCGTCATGGATGCCCAGGGTCACCCGGCCTTCCGGGCTGAGCAGGGAGCCCAGGACCGCGGCGGCCGTAATCAGGTCGTTGATGCTGGCCGTCAGGCCAGGGGGCAGGGCAATGTCTTCCTGCTCCCGTGCGCTGTCGGCCGATTGTCCGGCCGCCGGGCACGCGAACGCGTCCCACAGGCTGCGCTCGGTGCCTGGCAACGATTGTGGCTCGGCGGGTACTGATGTCATGTCGTCCCTCATCTTGTTCATGCCTTCCCTGTTGTCACGCTGTGGTTTTGTTCTCGATCTGGTGAATGGCCTCGATCTGCTCCGCCAGCACCGAGGCAGCCTGAAGCACGGCTTCACGCTCCTGGTCGGCGAGTGTCGAGGCATCGACTGCGATGAAGCGTTTGCTGCCCTTGGCCGCGGTGTTCCAGGTGGCGACAGCCCGGCCGCCGATGAGCACCACCGGCCGCCCGTTACCGGCCGCGTCGTAGCCGCCAACCCGTTCCAGCTCAAGGCAGTCGCGCTGTCTCGAACCGGGCGCATAGCCCATGACCAGGGGATCCCAGGCCGGCAGGAAACGGATCTGCGCCGTTGCGGGGGCCTTGGCGCGGTCGAGGAACTGCTCAAGGCGCGCCAGCCCGGCCGTGCTGTGCCACATCTGGTTTCCGACCTGGCGGGCTGCGCAGGCTTGAAGCAGCGTGCGCGCGGTTTCCTTGGAAACCCCGAGCCACCAGGCCAGGTCGTCGACCGTGACCGGTCCGTAGTGTTCGACGTAGCGCCCGGCGATATCGCGCAGTAGCAGGTCGCGGTCCAGTGGCACGCCGTCACCGGGTAGCAGCCCTTCGGGTGCAGCCGAGTACAGCCAGCGGTTGGACCATTGGTTGGCCGCCGGTATACGGACCAAGGCGCCGTCATAGGCGGCAACCGAGGTCAACGCACGCGCCTGGGGCGCCGGCAGGTCGAGGGCGCTGCCGATGTCCTGCAGGCGCATCGAGACGCCACTGCTGAAGGCGAGCAGCGTCGGCAGCAGTCGCCGGTAATCGTCCAGGCCGAGCCCTACGTCCCGTAAGCGCCATTCGTGGTTGGCCAGGGGCAGGCGGGTGGCGGCGAAGACCTTGGCCGCCAGCTCGCCGGGAAGCAGGAACTTGGAGCGCCGCATGCCCGGGATCCGCAGCAGGTCGCTGGCGTTTTCCATGGCCAGTACGGTCTTGCGATCGAGGTTGCGATTGCGCGCCATGACCGCCAGCCAACTGGTAGGCCGGGCCGAATAGACCCCGACATAGGCCTGTGCAATCTGTGCCACCGTGGCATCCGCCAGGCGCTCGAAGTGTTCCGACACTATCCATTCCCGCAGGTGGGTGTCGGTGAGGCCATTGCAGGCAGTTCTAATGCTCATAAGGTTCTCGATAGCTGTTGGGCTGCGCAGTTCAGTCGCCGACGACATCGAAGTTGCAGCCGCGAGCGGCCTCGAGCTGGTACATGTCGGACTTGGCCGGGACGAAGAACGTGCCGTCCTTGCCCTCGCGATGGCGCTCCCCGGGTACCGAGACCGGCAGTGCCGCCTGCCCGGTGACTCGTTCGTAGTCGCGCATCAGGCGGGTCATGGAAACCATGCGATCGAGCATCCGGCGCAGCATCTCCATGCCTTCCTTGTCGCCCAGTACTTCGCCTTTCTTGTCGCCCACGAGCATGGCCGGGAAGCCGTAGCCGACCATGATCATGCGGTTGAGCAAGGCGCACTGGAGCATCTGGTTGTAGACCTCCACATGGCCCATGCGCCGGCCGGTGACCATGACCCCGGCAACCTTGTTGGTGAGGGTGCGATCGTGGCGCAGGAACCCGGTCCCGACCCGCTCCAGGAATGCCGACATCAAGGGCGTGGCGCCAAAGCCATGGACGGCGCAGGCGAAGATCACCCCATCGCTGGCTTCCATGAGTTGCACGGCGCGCGCGGCGTCATCCTTCTGCGCGCAGGGCTCGTCGCGAAAATTGCAATCGCCGCAGGCCCCGCAGGGGTCGATCTTGGCGCTGGCCAGTGAAAAGACCTCGAGAATCACATCCTGCTTTTCCAGGTACTCGGCCGCCCACTCCAGCGCCTTGGCATTGTTGCCATCCAAGCGTTCCGAGCCGTTGATGGCGACATATTTGATCTTGTCCGTCATGGTGCTTCTCTCTTCTTAGCGTTTGCGTATTGGCCGGGCACGACGATCGCCGGACCGTCGTGCCATGTCTCCAGCGGTGCCGGAGACTGCTTCAGCCTGCCAGGTAGTCAGCGATCGGATACTTCACGCACAGTGCCTCGGCCTCCGCGCAGAACTGCTTGCGCAGCGCCGGGTCCAGGGTGAACTCGCTCTCGCCGAGCGGAGTCACCTGGTCCAGGATCCGGCAGAGCAGGTCGACGATCTGCCGGCATCCCTGCGGGTCGACATGGCGCTGGGCGAGGGCGCCGGTACCGATGCGCAGGCCACTGGTGACGAAGGACGAACGTGTTTCGCCGGGCACCCGGTTCTTGTTGACGATGATTCCGCAGTGCTCCAGCGCGGTCTCGGCGATAGCGCCGGTCATCGCTGCGCGCAAGCGAATCAGAATGGTGTGGTTTTCGCTGCGACCGCCCACCACCTCATAGTCCCGGGCCTGGAATTCGCTGGCCATCACATCGGCCGCGTCGCGGATGCGTTGCATCTCGGCATCGAATTCGGGGGTCATGGCGTAACCCAGCGCCGCGGCCTTGGCGGCCATCATGTTGACGGCCGGCGCGCCTTGCATCCTCGGGAACACTGCCAGTTCGAGCACCCGGGCGAAGGTCGCATCGCGGCCGGGGACTTTTTCATTGGCGTCACGGCCCGAGAGAATCAGGCCGCCGCGGGGGCCGGCAAGCTGTTTGTGGGTGCAGGTGGTGGTGACGTGCGCGGCGTCGATCGGGCTCGGATGGCGCCCGGTCGCCACCAGGCCGGCGATATGCGAGATGTCGGCCATCAGGATGGCGCCGGCTTCATCGGCGATCTGCCGGAAGCGCTCGAAGTCCACGACCCTGGAGTAGGCCGTGGCGCCGCAGATGATCAGTCGCGGCCGATGCTTGAGGGCCAGCCTGAGGACTTCGTCGTAGTCGATCAGGCCTTCCTTGGTGGTGCCATAGCCGATGGCCTTGTAGTAGGTGCCCGAGAACGTCACGGGGCTGCCATGGGTCAGGTGGCCACCGTTATCCAGGGCCATGCCCAGTAGCGTGTCGCCAGGTTCGAGCAGGGCGGCGAGCACCTGGTAGTTGGCGCTGGAGGCCGAGTGCGACTGGACACCGGCATATTGCGCACCGAACAGCTCCCGGGCACGGTGGATCGCCAGGGACTCGACCAGGTCCACGTTTTCGCAGCCGGCGTGATAGCGGCGTCCGGGAACGCCTTCGGCGGTGACATTGACCAGCGCGGAAGACGAAGCCGCCAGGGTGCGGGGCTTGACCGCGCAGCAAGAGGCGACCAGCGAGAGGGTGCGTTGCTGGCGAGCGACCTCGGCGTCCAGGATCTGCGCCAGTTCGGCGTCGTGTGCCTGAAGATCGGCCAAGCCGCGCTTGAGCAGATCGGCCTGGGTGAGAAGTGGTTGATGATTGACTGTCATGACTTGCTATCCCTTCCTTTGGTGTTGTGTGCTGCGAACGCCAGCACGGTTTCCTCGACCTCGCGCACATGGGTACGCACGAAGTAATGCCCGCCACCGGCCAGGGTTGCGGCCTGGGTAACGTCGATGAACGTGCGCCATTGCTCCAGTACCACTTCGGGCTCGGCGGTAGCCGGATCTTCATCGCCGAGCAGGAGCAATGCCGGTACGCCGTGCGCCGGGTGCTGCGCCAGGTAGCGATAGGCCTCGCAGGCGATCAGATGGTCTCTGCGGCCGCGGGCCAGCATGCTCTCGACCTGGCTGTCGAGCAGTCCGGTGAAGGCGCCCAGGGAACGCAGGTAGTCGGTCCAGGTCTGGTCCGCCGTGGTTTCGGCGGCGCGAATTGCGGCATCGGCATCCAGCACCGGGCGCGAGGCTGCAACCACCAGTGACAGGCTCTCGTGCCTGTCGGCCATGCTCGAGGCAATGCACGCCGCGGTGGCCGCTCCGGCGCAGTGGCCGTAGATCACCAGGCGGGCGGCGCCGATCTCTTCGATCTCGGTGGCAAGGGTGTCGAGCAGGGCATGGAAGTCCAAAGCGTCCTCGACCTTGAAGTCACCGAAATCCACGCCGAAAACCTGCACATCCTGCGTGCCTTGAAACAGGCTGCGGTAGGCCGTGGCGTCTCCGCCACCGAAAGGCACTGCAACCACCGCGGTCGAACCCGCGGCGGCTTGCGCATCGCCAAAACAGACCAGGCGCACGGCTTGTCGAGTGGCTTCGCAGAGGATGCGCCGGGCCAGGTCAACGGCCGTCGGGTGCTCGAAAAGCGTCACGATGGGCAGGTTGCAGGACAAGCGCGACATCACCCGAATAGCGTCGAAGGAGTCGCCGCCGAGGTTGAAGAAATTGTCAGCAGGGTCGACATGCGGCAGCTTGAGCACCTCGGCAAACGTGGCAGAGACGCGAGCCACTTCGTCGGCGAGGACGCGTTCATCGAACTGGATGTTTTCAGTCATTCCATTCACTCCTATCCATAAGTACATCAGCGAGTTCATTGAGCAGGTGGGTGGCGGCACTGGCGTCGCAAAACGGCCCCTCGATCTCCAGGAGCAGTTGCGAAGCACCTGTGCGGCGTATTTCGATTCCCACCGGAAACGTCGCGCTCATCACCTGCGAGGCCGGGATGCCGCGCCTGCCCGCGCCGTTGATGAACAGCTCGGACGCCCGGCAGCAGGCCAGTGCCTGGCGCGCTGCGGGACAGCGACGAGCACGTGCCTCAAGGCTGGTTTGCCCGGGCAGCAGTTGTTCTCCAGGGGCTGCGAAGGAGAGCGGGACAAGGCCCGTCATCATGCCGATGGCATCCAGCTGGTGAGCCGGGCGCCAGTCATGGGAGGAACACAGGGTGTCGCCCTCGGCGATGACATCGGCCCGCCGCAGGCAGGCCAGGAGCGTCGCCAAGGGTGGCTTGCCGACATTGATCGTGGCGATGTCCAGGCTGCGTTGCAGACTCACTCGCTGCCCTTGGGCATTGAAGGCCAAGGGCCCGGTTTGCAGCAGGCGCACTGGCGTCATCGGTTGCGCAACAACTGTGCGCAGCCCGTCCTCATCGTGCCCGTGCAGGGCTTGCGCCTGGACATAATCGTCATAGCACTCACGCCCACGACGCATGTGCGCCAGGGCTGAACCGACGTCAGCGGATTGCGCTGCTTGCAGCCGCCGCGCCAGCACCTCGAGGCTATGTTCGTCGGCCAACCCATGATGGATCGAGAGGAGGCAGTGCCATCCAGTGTCAGTGGCCAGGCTGCCGGCGGCAAATAGCGCAGTGCCGGATCTGACAGCCAGCTGGGCCTTGCGCAAGGCCTCGGCAGCGCTGCTGCCACGAACATCGAGCACTTCAAGATACTGGCCCAGCTCTTCGCCCCACCCAGCGATCACCAGCTGGCGCAAGAGTCCGAGATCCGGGTCGGCCCCGTCCTTGAACGGTATGACCGTGGAAACTTCCTGGGCGACCCCGGTGTAGAAGCCCTGGGCGACCATGGCCCTGGCCTCGACGCTGAGCCTGGCGTCGGCAAGCGCCTGCATCATCCCCAGCCGTTCGATCGATTCCGTGGCCGGGCCTTGAGCTGTTGTTTTTGACATGTCCGATCCTCGGCGCGCAGGCATCATCCGGCGGCGATTTCGATCCATTGGAGAACGCATTTCCGGGCACCCGCAGCTCTCCCGTCCTGCGGGAAGGCCATAAGGCGCGCAGCGTTTTTTGTACGACGGCCTTAGTCGGTCATATCGTAAAAATGCGTCGGCTTTTTACTTGCTTCGAGCGGGCCGATCAGTTTCTAAGGCGCACGCAAAGGAGGGAGCCTGACGGAATGTCGGGCAGGGTTCCGAGGGGGTAGGAATCATTGCTTGCAGCATTTCGCTCATGGGCCGAGGTGCTGAAAGCGGGGGTTTCAAGGGGGGCTGGCAGGTTCCGGACAACAATATCGGCAAACAAAAACATTAAGCCATTCCTTAGCTTGGGTAGGAAAAATGTCGCCTTTTGGGCGATCTAAATAAAGCATCCTTTGATACGGCATCAGGTAATCCCTGATTTGGCAGGGGATGACCCTGCTCGCCATAGGGGAAAACCTTAGTAGGTAATGTCGTAAGTGCAAGTAAGTTTTTTCCGATTTTTAAAAAAATTATCGGACCGCTCCAGGCTGCGGTTCAGCCGTGGAAAACATGCGGACCTGCCATCAGCAAAGCCGGAGGTGCGCCACGGCCAAGTAATAGGCCGCGGCGTCAGGGGAGGGGAGAAATAGAGGAAAGCGGGGGCTCAGCAGTGAATGTGTTCAGCCGCATGCATGGCCAGGTAGGCATCGAGCTTCTTGTCGTTCAAACCCAAGGTACTGAGAATTTGCGCCATGAAGCTGACAGGCGCGCTACCAGGAGCGGTGACCACACCCTGGTCGGCAACGGCATAAGGCACATCCTGGTAATAATCCGCTCCGCGGTAATGCACCTGCTTCAGGTTCTCGGCGGAGTTGGACGTATGCCGCACATGATCCAGCACTCCGGCCTGGGCCAGGACGCGAGTGCCGTCACAGATGCCGGCAACGACGATTTTCCTGGCGTGGGCCGCACGAACCAGCGCCTCGATTGCGGGCGCCTTGTCTGTTTTCCAGACAGGGCCTCCCGTCACGATCAGCAAGTCGACATCGTCCAGCTCGATGGCTTCGATGGCCAGGTTCGGGATGATGGTCATTCCTCCGGATGAGGTCACTTGCTGGCCACCGGGGGCTGCGAAACGAGTGTCGAAGCCATAGTAGGCTCGCCCCGTGGAGTTGATGAGTGCGGGTTCCCAGTCAGAGAAACTCTCGGTGAGAATAGTGACGGCACGTACCATTTGAGTGTCCTTCTCAAGTATCCATGATGATCGGCGGCAATGATCCAGAATGCGGGTCCTGGCCGGTTGCCATCGAGTGTAGGCGCTGGCGCGTCGCTGAATGACGGGGCTGAGTATCGGCGGGATGGGGCTCATTCGACAATGACAGTGGTCAAAGGGGCGGCGGGTTGAGGATTGAGGGTGGTGTTGCCTACAGGCTGCGGTAACGAGTGTGGTTGGGGCGAGCATTGATGATATGGCGCTCAAGGCGCCGTTTGTATCGGGTGGCACACCAGGACAGGTACTGCTTTAGCAATCGAATGACCCGCCATGATTTGGTTATGGACAAGAAGCCATTAGAAACAAAGGAAGTTACCGAGGATAAAACTCCCTCCACAGAAGTAATCAGTAATCCAAATCACGGCGTCCCAGAGACTGGAACCTCCAGCAGGTAAGCGTTGTGATCGACCAGGATGTCTTGAACCGCCCCAGGAGCAAATGCCCCACCTTGCCGTGCCTGCGATTGAACATCGCATCTATAACCCCATTTCTAAGCATGGTGAAAACAATGCCGAAAAAGGGTTCGCCATTCATATAAAGAAGGCCGTTATCTCGATGATCTAGATCTGATTCTGCCACTCGTCTCACGATAATTTTCCTCAATCTGTCAACGCTATAACGCCACGAGTGAGTTCTAAGCAGTTTCCGCATCTCGGCATCGGTTCGCCCGCAGGCTCATTTTTAGTTGCCTGTGTGCGAATGTTGTAGACAGCAAGCTCACTCAGCTTCGCCTCAGGCCGCGCCTGAAGTGCTGCGCAAATAGCATGCACTTCGGAATGCGTGCCTGCTGTTCCCACACTTCGAATTGGGCGCGGCTCAATGTCCGGTTCTTCTTTGGTTACAATAAAATCTAGTTGACCATCTTCTGGCTCTGATTTCACGACCCGTATCTTTAGTTCAGCCAACTCACTCAACTCAAGATATTTGGATGGTTTTCTTTTAGTATTTTTCCCATAATCAGGATTTTGTCCATAAAATACTCTTCCCGTCGTAATATCCATTACTACCGAAAGACATGGCCCCATATTCGAGCCAATCTGAAGCTGCTGCCCTCCCTCGAGAGTTACATAGGTTGGTCCGGATTCCCCTCTGGCTCGTTCTTCTTCGCGTTTAGCGAGTCCGGCTTTCATCACCTCCCAAGCTGAATGGGCCTGCGCTGCGAGTCTTTCGCTCCATGAAGCATGCCGAGGGGAAGCGTGAGATGTTAGATCCATGCCTTCAGATGCGACTCCACTTCCATACGGAGCTTCATTGTTGCCCTCAGTGGCTTTATGAGCGTCCTTTAGCCCCAAAACATCCACCGCTGCCAAGGGATTCGCCGGATAGCTATAGAGATTAATGCCTCCTTCTTGCCCCATCGGATCCGACTGCAAATACCGTCCCAACCTCGGGCAGTACACCCGAAACCGATTGCAATGCAGCCCCGTCTCCCGCTCGAACCAATGCCCCGGCCATCTCAAGTCGTATTCGACCGCATTCCCCTCGGCGACGCGGATCAGTCCGTACGGGTCGATGTCTTCCGCTCGCCAAGCCTCCCGCCCCCGGGCATCCTCGATGCGTTCCGGCAGGCCGACCTGGTTGCAGAAGACGAAGTACGCACGCCCCGATTCGGGCGGGGCGTCGGGGGTGTCGTAGTCGAGGAACAGGAAGGGCAGGAAGGCGTCTTCGTTGGCGTAGACGTAGAGCCGTAGCCGGCCGTCGGGCGCGGTTTCGGCCGCGAGGCGGTCGCCGTCCCAGTGGTATTCGGTGCGGGCCTGGCCCAGGGTCTTGGCGATACGTCGGCAGAGGCCGTCGTATTCCGCTGTCCAGGCGTCCGGGCGGTCGCTCCAGCTGACCTTCGCCAGCAGGTCCATGCTTTTGTAGTGGTAGCGGGTGCTGTGGCCATGGGCGTCCACCACTTCGCAGAGAAGGTTGCGCTGGTCGTAGCGGTAGGTGCCTGCGCTGGAGGTTTCCAGGCGGTTGCCTTCGCGGTAGCGCATCCACGGCACGGCCGGGGTGGCCAGCAGGTTGCCGCCGGGGTCGTAGGCGTAGTGGCGTGTCGGCGAGCCGTCGCGGATTTCCCAGACGAGGCGGTGGGCGGCGTCGTAGCGGTATTCGCGGAGGCCGTCGGCGTTGCTCTCCACCCGTCGCAGTTCGCCTTCGCCGCTGTAGTGGTAGCGCTGCCAACGGGTCGCTTCGGGCTGGCCGGAGGGCCAGTGCAGGCGGCCGATGCAGCGACCGTCGAGGTCGAAGCGGCGCAGTTCGCGGCTGCCGTTGCCCAGGGCCAGCAGCAGGTGGCCGTCGGCGCCGCGTTGCAGGTGGTGGGTGCCGCCGTCCGGGGTGTGGATCAGCAGAGAGCCGTCAGGCTGCATGGCGTAACCCACGGTGAAACGGTCGAAGTAGGTGGTCCGTGCCAGGTGCCGGCCCCGGTACTGGTGGCGCACGCCCTGGCCGTCGCGCAGGTCGCTGGTGCGCCGGTCCGCCCAGTCGTGGCTCATGCACACCTCGTGGGTGTCGGTAGAGGCTTCGGTGAAGTGGCCGCGTTCGTCGTAGCGGTAGCGGTGTTCTTCGCCGGAGGCCAGCAGGCGTGAGCTGTGCAGGCCGTTGTCGCCCACTTCGAAGCGCAGCAGCAACTCGCCGTGGGCGTCGCGCTTCTCGATCAGGCGGTCGCCGGTGTCGTAGGCGTAGCTTTCGCGGGTGACGCCGTGGCGGACGACGCGGGTGATGCGGTCCTTGTAGTCGTAGTCGTAGGTGCTTTCGTTGCCGTTGGCGTCGATGACCTGGCGGACCTTTTCGCGCCGGGTGTAGCCGTAGCGCACGCTGTGGCCGAGCAGGTCGGTCTCGCTGCCGCGCAGGTTCCAGGAGGTGGTGGTGTAGCGGTACTCCTGGCCGTCCTTGTCGGTGAAGCGCACCAGGTTGCCGGCCGGGTCGTGTTCGAAGTGTTCGCGGCGGCCGTAGGCATCGAGGCGCTCCACTATCCGGCCCAGCACGTCATGGCGGGTTTGCGGCGGCAGCGGTTCGGGCAGGGCGAGCACGTCGGTAGCCAACTCGGCCAGTTCGGCCGGCAGGTCGAGGGGGGCGGCGGGCAGGTGCTCGAAGGCTTCGCCCCACTGCAGGCCGAGCGGCGTGCCCGGCACCTTGTGTTCCAGTGGGTTGGGCAGGTTGGGGGCGTCGTCCTTGGTCGCCCAGACGTTGCCCCAGCGGTCCATGCGCCCGATGTTATGGCCGTCCGGGTCGTAGAGCCAGCGCATCACGCGGCCGCCAGAATCCTCTTCTTCGAGGATGTGGCCGTCGGCGTGGGTGAGGATGTTCCGTTCGCCTTCGTAGGGGTCGATGACGCACACGACGGTGCCGGCCTCGTTGTAGAGGAACAGCCATTCGCCACCGTCGGCCTCGGTGACGCGGGTGCGACCGGGTTCGTAGGCGAGGTCCACCCGCCACAATTGGTCCTGGCCTTCGCTGTGCACGCAGCGGCCCTGGGCGTCGTAGGCGTAGGAAAAGGAGTAGCCGTTGCGGTCGGTCACCCGCGTCATGCGGCGCTGGGCGTCGTAACCGTGGGAGCCGCTGTGGCCGAGGGCGTCGTACCAGGTGGCGAGGCAGCCGGCGCCATCGTATGCGTAGCGCGCCACGCTCAGGGTGTGGTCGGGCCGGGCTCGCAGCACCTCGGTGATGTGCCCCTGGGTGTCGTAGTGGAACCACCAGGTTTGCAGGGGCTCGCCGGCTTCGTCGACGTCGCAGAGGCATTCGAGCCGGCCGTCGGGGTGGTAGCGCGGGGTGCGGCGGATGTTGTCGATGACGATCCCGGCCAGGCGGGCCTGGATGTCCGCCGGGCCGCTGCGTTCGAAGCCGAGGATGCCGTGGCGCTCGTGGCGGAGGATGAAGCGGGTCGGGCTGGACTGGCTCAGCGTATAGCCGCCGAAGGTGCCGGTGTAACGGCCGTCCGCCTGGCGCGGGAATTCGTATTCCCGGCGGCGCGGGTCGATGTACAGGGCGCGGGTGCGCAGCAGGAGCAGTTCGTGCTGGAGGCTGTGGCGGAAGCCGAAGCCCAGCGGGCCGTCTTCCTCGCTCCAATGGCTGTAGTAGTAGCGCTCCCAGGTGAAGCGGCCGGGGCCCTGGTCCTGATAATCGACCAGTTCGTCCGCGCTGGCGCCGGTAACCGGGTCTACCGGGTGGCCGGGGCGGTCGCAATCGGGGTTGGCTTTCTTGCTCTTGGGGGCGGCGAGTTCGGGGAGCTTCTTCGCTGCCTTGGCCAGGCCGCCCGCCACGTCCATGGCGTCGGGCAGGGGAAAGCCGCCGATCAGCACGGTGGGGTTGCCCATCGCCAGGGTGCCGGTGCTCGGCGGGACGCCGGGGTCTTTGCCGAGCAAGGCGCCGAGGGCCATGGTGGCGGCGTCGGCGGCAGCCTGGGCGGCGGTCATGGCCGCTTCGCCGTCTTCGCCTCCCTCGGCCTGCGCCGCCGCCGAGAGGCCGCCCGCTGCCGCACCGGCGGCGGTCATGGCCATGCCGAACTTGCCGAAGGCGGAGGCCGGGTTGCAGTGGCGGGTGATGTCCAGGCTCATGCGGGCGGCCCGCGAGCCGCCGATGTAGGTGTTGCTGGAGCCGGTCCAGATGTCGTAGCCGGGGAAGAAGCTGCCACAGGTGGGCGCGATGCCCAGGTCGCCGGCCCGCGCGGCGGGGATGCCGCCGATCAGCACGCTGACGCAGCACGAGCCCAGGGTGGTGCCGAGGCTGGGCAGTGGCGCGTTGAGGCTGGGCGGGTGCGGATGGGCGTGCGGCACACCCCGGTGCGGCACGCCGAGCACTGCGGCGGGCATGCCCGGCGTGAGGTGGTCGAGCGGTGAGACCAGCAGCGCCAGGCCGGTGTTGAGCAGCTCGAAGGGGGCGCCGACCACGGCCAGGGCGGCGTTGACCCAGTGGCTGACCACACCGACTTCGCCCTGTTCGGGCGGCGGCGCTTCCTGGAACGGTTGGGCGGTGTTATTGACCACCTCGGCCAGGGCATCGACGCTGGTATCGCCGGTGGGGGCGATCAACGGTTCCGCGGCCGGTTGTTCGCCCGCTTCGGGGAGCTTGGCGGTGGTGTTCCAGTTCATTGGACCGACTCGACCGGAGCGGTTTTAGGCGTGCCATCGTCCAGGGCGGCTTTTTCTGCCGTGAAGCCGCGTACCTGTTCACGCAAACCGGCGTCGGCACAAAGGGCGATCAGGCGGTCGAGGATCGAGCGGCAGGGTTCGAAGCAGCCGAACTGCAGGGCCAGGTCCTTGGCCGTCACCCAGGTGCGCGCCGCTTCGGTGAGCTTGCCGGCCCCCCGTTGCGCTTCGCCGAGCTGCTCCAGCGCGTCGAGCTTGGCGTTGAGGAACATCAGCTTGCCGGCGCAGCGCTCGGCCAGTTCCAGATAGCCTTGCGCTTCGCCGCAGCGCCCCAGGCGCAGGCAACTACCGCCTGCAGCCATCAGCAGGTTCAGGGTGACGCTCAGGTCATTACCGTCGGCGGCTTGCGCAAGCGCCTGCTGGTAGCGCTGCCTGGCCAGGGCATGATTGCCCTGGCGGGTCGCGACGTCACCCGCGCCACCGAGGGCCAGCGCCTGGCCGATGCTGTCGTTCTGCTGGTGGTGGTAGGTATGCAGCAGGGCGTATTTCTGCGACGCCTGATCGAGGCGGCCATGGGCCAGGTCGAAGGCCGCGAGCTGGGTCAGGGCCTGCATGCGCTCGGCCACTGGCAGCGCGGGGTCGTTGACGCTGCGGACCAGACCGTCGGCTGCCCTGGCGACGGAGAAATCGATGCTCAGGACGCAGGTGTGGCGGGCCTGGGCGTCGGCGAACCGGGGCAGCAGGAAGGGCGCGGCTCGGTCGTCGCGGACGATGAAGCGCTGGCCTTCCATCCACGGCTCGACATCCTCGAGCGCCAGCAGGCGGATAATCAGTTCCAGGTAGCCGTTCGGGTCGCCGATCGAAGCCGGCGCGAATCCCCAGACGATACAGGCGTGCGCCGGCACGCAGCGGCGAATGTGCTCGATGGCGGCTTGCAGCCGCGCTGCCGGCTGGCCCGCAGGGTCGGAGCAGGCCAGCGGCAGCGGCGGCCACGGTGTTTGCTCGTCCTCCACGAGGAATTCGTTGCCGGCGCGAATCTGCATGGCCAGCGAATCGATGCAGCGCTGCAGGTAGGCGGCACTGTCCGGGCAGTCGAACGGAAAGAGCAGGAATATATGGCTGGGCCATTGCCGGTCCCAGTTTTTCAGGACGCCCAACGGGAAGGCACTGTCGCAGTCGGCCATGTCGAGGATGAGCGTGGGCTGGTCGGGTTGTTCGATGAACGCCTGCAAGCCGGCTTCCATCGTGGCGAATTCACGCTGCATGCATCAGCCCCCGTGGTCAGTTCAGCCGGATGAAGCGACCTCGCAGCACGGTTTCGGCATCGGTACGGATATCGACGCCGCCACGCCCGCCACGCAGTTCGATGGCCTCGGCCCGCAGCCGCAGTTTGCCGTCGACCTGCAGGTCGACATCGTCGCCGATCAGGCGAACCACCGGCCCCTGGCTGGAGCCCTGGACCTCTATCAGCGGGTTGCCGCGGGCATCGGCGATGCGCACGCACTGGCCGGAGGGCACCGTTATCGTCTGGCTCGCTTCGCTCGGGGGCGGCTGTATTGCGCCGGGACAGGGTGGCTCCAGCGTGGCGACCACCAGGGCTTCGGGCCAGTTGGCGGGCTGCTCCAGCAGGACGCGGTCGCCCCGCTGCGGCACCACGGTGCGGACGCATTCGAGCCATCGTGCGACCTGTTCGCTGCCCGCCGACCAGCGCACGAACACGTAGCCGGGCAGCTCGGGATGATGGGTATCGATGACTTCGCCGAGCAGGGACCGGGGGCGTTCGCTGATGGGACTCGGCGTGGCTTCCAGTTCCTGCCGGGGCGGTGTCCGGCTGCGTTCCAGCAGGTCGCGCAGGGATCCGACGGGATCTTCCGTGGAGGTTTCGGAGGGCAGGGGAGTGGGGGTGGGTAGCATGTCGATCGCCTTTTATTGGGCTCCGCCCGGAGGGAGCGGGAGGTCACGTCATGGCGCCGACAGCGGGAACTGGTGCCGGTGGGGTAGCGAGGGGAGGACGTTCTCGGCCGGGTTTCTGGGCCGAGCGCCTGGGTTCCATTCGAACGCGCCTGCACATCACGGGCTCGTTGGCATTTCACACGGCGTGCGGGAAGGACTTGAAACTTTCGGAGAGAACCAATGGGGAGGGTCAGCCAATCTGCCAAACGCCGGTAATTTGCGGCGAAACATCCTTTGCATTTGGCTGAACGATAAAGGGCGTCATCGATCAGCGTGTTCACTTTGAATAATCCGTTATTTGCAGTGATTGATTTCCATTAGTGAGAAACGGTAGCTCAAGGCGAGGTTTGACTTCAACGAAACCGAATATAACGATTATTTATCGATGAGCCGTTGGTATGTAATGTGTGGAATTTGTATGTGTTTCACATTTAGCGTGACCGGGCAGAGATGCTTTTGTTTTTTGTTCTTTTTTTCTTATGTATTTCAATGTTTTGCAAGTATCGAAATTGCAGTTCGCTGGACGCCCCCATGAAATCGAAAAGCAGGCGAAACGAAATCTAGATGAAGTCTTATGGCCAGCATTCTGATTGCTAATAATGCTTTCATGCTGATACTTATCATGAGTGCTTATTGCAAAATAATCTTTCAACAAACGAAGTCATCCAAGCATTCAGGCAGCAATCTGAATTGAGGCTTCGGCTTTTGGCATAGGAATAGAAAGCCTGGATCGCCCGCAGATGTGCAGCAATAGTGTTGTAAGCGCGGTACCTGAGTTTGAGTTGGACGTAGATGAACGGGACAAGTATCGGCAACGGTGCCGCATCTTCAGTTCGCACGAGCAGCGGTACACGCTGACCGGAAGAGAAGCGGCACTCAAGGACTCGTCATGAACACGAAGGACATGGCCCGTTGAGAGAGTGGACGTCTGGGCCTGTGAGTTTAATTCGTCGCCTCCAATGAAAAAGCTATGTTGCTCGTCTAAGTCCGCACCCTGTTGCAAGTAATTTGTTACACATAGAGTGATCCAAGGAAGCCGGAGATCCGTTTTTCACCTTTGAAGCAAACGCAATTAAGCTCAGCAACAAAATTGAAAGAGACGCCAAGAAATGGAATTTCCTAGGTTAACTCGGCAGTTGCTAATTGACCCTGAGCTTTGGAGTATGACCCGATCAGGTGCGCGGACTGGTCGGGGCTTTCGGTATCATGACGCAGTAGCTGCTTGGCTTGCTTCATTGGCGTGGAGTGGCGAAGCCACTTGGACGCGGCTCATTCCAGAAGGTGTCGACGACCTTACCTTGCACGGACCTGAGCCTGAGTTTAGAGCCCAGCTCAAGGCCAGGCATGATCCTGGGGGCTACCGGTTTATCTCCGAAGGCTGAGCGCTGATCAATTTGTCACCCAGTTACTGAGCGGTACTCTCAAGTTGCTTCTAATGCCGTTCAGGACTGCGACTTCTTGAACTGGAGGAGGAGCTAACGTCAGGAGAAATGGAATCGGTCTTCGTCCTTCGAACGATCCCTGGTGTGGGTGAGTTGCTACGTCGATACTGATGAGTTTTCATGTTGCCCAGGTTCGGTCTCCCGGGATGGAAAGTTGCCCCCCAAGAATCGTCGTGGCTCGTTGCTGTCAGGTTGCTCGTGTAGGCCACTCCCAGGCTGTGATAGCCGGCCTCGGTGCGGTAGGCCGTATCCTCACTGAATTTATCGGCACTGAAACTTCCCTCACCAACAGGCGCACGTTTGCGTCGTTTGAAATCGTTCACAAGCGCTTCATTACGAGATCCGGACGGTAGGAAAGCTATCAGTGTTCCCGTCGGCTCGGTAACGCTACGACCCAGATTAAAGAAACCGTTCAGAATACTTTCATTCATGCCCATCACACTCTTGGTGGCTTTATGTTGCGGTGAAAAAACCTCACTGAGCATGAGCGTCGTAAGACTGGACATATCGGTTATCTGCGGGTCTTTACTCCCGGAGCCATGGGGTATCAAGGCGCTTGAGTATAGGTAGGCTTCATCCGTCGGGAGCACTTTGAAGCCTTTATCGATGCCCATCACTTGCAACTTGCTAAGTCCGTAGCCAGCGTGGGGGTTGTTGAATACGAGAGTATCGAAGCGGTCGCTACCGGTACTCTCCTTGGCCCAGTCGGCGAGCGCTCCCCAGCTTTCCTTCGATGTAACATCCAGTTGGGAGGGGTAGTAGTGAAGGTTGGTGGGCATGTTTTTCGGTGGGGGGATGAGATCGTATTGTGTGACGATGATCGTAGCGTCTGGGTGTTTTTTCGCCAGGGCAACGGAGTAGCTGAAGTCTTTGCCTTCGCCGGCAATTAGAATCCGCATCATCCCGTTGGGGTCGGAAAAAATGATCGGGTTGTCACCAACATAACAGTACAGATTCAGGCCATCGTCCGGGCCGGATGGGTCGGCACTGAGCCAGCGACCAATGGAAGGTTGGTAGTAACGTGCGCCGTAGTAGTACAACCCCGTGACCTCGTCACGCTCCTTGCCGGCATATCGGTAACGCTTCAGTTGGACGTCCGTTGCATTATCGCCGGCCATGAAGCTTGTCCCACCGTAGGGAAAGTACTCTTCATAAGTAATGATCTTGCCGGATGAGTCCAGCTCCATCACGGCCGAGCCCAGATTGTTCTGTAATTGGTAGCGCAACTGTGGCGAAGCAACGCCATCGCCTGGAGAGCCCACAGTCCAGACCAGACGCTGCGCCAGGCAATGCTCGCCATCCATCACGCGAATCGTGCGGTACTCATTGGTCAGTTTGTTATTGACCAGGCGCCGACGAATCTCCAGGCCATTGATATAGACGGTATCGTCCAGCATCTCGGTCGTGCCGGTATTGCCAAACGTGCGGGAGACTTTGCGCAGCCGGGCGCCATTGGCATCATAAACGTAGAACTCAGTGTCGTCGGTAGCGTTTGCGCGCGCAACCAGGGTGACGTTGGCAAGGCGGTCGGTATAGGACCACTGTGCACCCGGCACTCCAGCCCATCGAATCTGATTGCCGGCGGCATCGAAGAATTCATCGACCCGGGCAGGATCTATTGTCAGTGTCGCGTCTACACCGTGATTGCTGGTTGCCGAGACCGTCACTTCCCGGGTGGTCGGTATCGCTCCTTGATGCTGTATGCGCAATAGGTTTCCGGAGAGATCATAACTGTAGGTCCTTGTGTAGTTTTGCAAGGCCTGGCCGTCATTCAACGCAGGGGGGGGATAAAGTCATTGCTACCTTCACCCACCCCAGGGTGCTCGCGACCGCTTGCGCTGATCAGCCTGTAGGCGGCGTCATAGGTGTAGCTGGACTGCGGGTCGACTTGCTGGTTGGCGTTGAACACCACCTGCTGAGACGTGTCGGCGATGGAGGTAATGTTGCCTGCGGGATCGTAGACGTAACTCAGCGCCTGGAGCGTTCTACCGTCCAGGGTATGCTGCGACACCAGCGTCTGGAGCCTGAACGTCCTAGGCTCGTAGGTATAGCGCGTTGCCACGCCATTGGCGTAGATGATCTGCTGGCGCTGCCCCTTGGCGTCATAGGTGATGCTGTCGACATACACTTGGGTGACATCGGTGTCTGCCGGTGTCAGTCTGACCTGGGACACCAGGCCGGTTCTTGCATAGGAGTAACTCACCCGATCCGCCGTTGCATCGTTCACGCGGCGCAATGCCTGAGTCTCTACACGGTTCAGCGCATCGTAGGTCCAGTCGGTCTGGAATTTTTGCGTGTCGTCCAGCTGCTGCCAATCGGCTTCCTGAGAGAAATCGATTGCCAATTGCCGGGTCTGACTCAACAACTGCCCTTGAATCGAATAGGCCGCATTGACCTCCACCCCGGCACTGTCGAACAGTGTGTAGAGCTGACCGCGCAAGTTAAGTCCCTGGGCGTCGGGAGCTGATTCGCCGTATTGCATCTTGCGTACGGTTCGAGGAACTGTCTCGTGGGCTTCGGCAACTTGAACTTCCAGCAAGCGTCCCAGGAGGTCATAACTGCTTGTCTGGATTGCTCCCCGGCTATCTCTACCCCAGATCGGCTTGCCGGATACATTATTGATAACCCAGCGAGTGCCACTGTCGACACAGGTACTTTTGACCTTCTGCCCATCAAGGGTAAAGATCACCCTGATGTTTTTTAAACCTTGTGCAAGCATCCTGTCGTCTGCGCTGTCCAGCAACTGTCCCTGGACATCGAAGTGGTTGAATAAGGTGAGCCCTGCAGCCTCCAGACGTTGGTTCGTGCCCAGGGGCGTAAGCAACTTGGTAACCCGTACTGCCTGACCCAAAGCATTGAACTGGCGAACGGTGGGGGTGTTGAAGAAAACAGCAGCCTGCTGCAGCGCTGCGCGCTCCCGAGGGTCGAGTGTCGGGTCGTCGATGTGGGTACGGTAATAATCAGAGTCGAGCACCGTATCGTTGGTGTCGAACAAGTGCTCGGACCACGGGCAAAACAGGGTCTTGGTAAAAAAACCCTTGGGGGTGTCGACACGGATCTTACGGTTGAGCGGATCGTACAGAATCAGTGCGCTGACCCCGAAGCTAGAAAGCTCTTCGTTGCTGACATAGCCTCGGTCTGCACTGAAGAAGGGCTCGTACTGTTTGATCGGATTGCCCTTGTTGTCATAGATCGTCCGCCCCGAAACGACCCAGCGCTCGGCGCCATGAGTCGAGGTGACCGAGTGGTCGGCATTGACTTGCCAGCTCGGCCCCGGATCGACCAGTGCCTGACGCTGGACAAGGCGGCTGAAGCCATCGCTGTACTGCATCGAGTATTGGACACGGCCGGTCAACTCGTAGGTTTCAGCTTGCAGGGTGGTGGCGTGGACAGGGATTTGACTGGGCACCGTCGCTAGCCGTGCCTCAACACCTGCTGCGACTTGAGAGGACAAGCCTGGCAGTTGCAATGGCATACCGATGGGGTGTTCGCGCCAACGCTTGAGTACGGCGCCACTGCGGCTGATATAGCATTGCTCAACGAGCGCCTCCCACACGCTGGACAGTGTGTCGCCAAGCCCGTTCAGTACCTGAGGTGCGATCCGCCCGCACCAGCTGAATAGATCGTAAGTGGTGTAAGTCGCAGCGCCTTGCAGGTAGGTTTGTGGCTGAGCAAGTGCCGTCTCCAAGTCAAAGGGCTGTTCCTGGCGATCAAGGGCAAGTGGTTCGAAACCTGTTGGTTGTTTACCTTGCAGTCCCCTGAGCGAGGTTGCCCACACCATACCGAGCGAATCGCATAGTGCCTGCGATACCGTTTGGTTGGGGTCGGTAATTTCCCACGGAGTGAGCGTTCGATAGTCGATACCGGTAACGCTGGTCACGTTACCCAAAGCATCTTCACTGCGCACAAGCATCAAGTCATAAGGGTCATATTCCAGGGCTTGTCTCGCACCAAACGGATCGATAATGTCGCTGGGCAGATAGTAGTTATTGGCGTCCAGAAAGGTCTGGAGCAGGCCCGGGTTCCACCACAGGCCATCGTTCTCGATGTATTTTCCGTTCTGTGCCAAAAGCTGCGTAAGGTCGGCTGCACTCAGGACACCGTCATAGACAGCTTGAAGATCAGTTGGCGTTGCCAGTGCGGTCCATTGTTGACAGAGCAGCCCCTGTGCGCTCGTCTGCCCCAAAGGCAGTGCTGCTCGTGTCGCAGGGTCCCAGTAATAGCTGCGATAACGGCCGAGCAAGGTCAAGTCGGCCTCAGGATCCGCCAGGGCTGTGTCGACCAGGCGGGCAAGCTCCTCAACCGTATAGATCTGGCCTGAAGCGGCCGGCGGGGGAGACCTCAGTAACCAGTTGCATGACTCCACCGGCTGCCCCAGTAAGCGCACATCGATCCCCGTCAAATCAACGAACCGGTTGACATTGCATGTGACGTAACGTTGCGATTGCTCCGGCAACCGAGTGGCGATGTCGGCGCGGCGCGGGTAGGCGATGCTAGCGCGGCGCAGCACACTGCCGTAGTCATCGACCTGCAAGGTCACATCCTGGGTCGTACGCGGGTCATCCGGATTACGTTCGTAATGCAAGCTCAGCGTTTGCAGTGGATAAGCGAAAAACACCGCATGCTGCTTTCCGTTTGGCAGTTGGATTTGACGTACGTCATAGCTGTTTTCCACAACCTGGTAAGGCGTGCTCTGCGCGTCCGTCGAATCCAGACCATAGATTTCCTGTCGTAACTGAAGGCCCTTGAGCGCCAGATGAGCCTGACGGACGGACTCGGCACCCGGCTCTCCCTGCCATTGGAAACGGGCTGGCATAACCTTGGGTGCAGCGGCGTCAGCCGCGAAATAGTCGCTCGCAAACGTGTCACACAGGCTGCCATCGTTCATCCAGGCCCCGGTGTGATACCAGGTGCGGGTCAAAGACGGCGGGGTGTGGACTTCTGCGGTGTTGGCGCTACTGGCGAGGTACTCTTCCCGGCTTTGCGTGTCGGTATGGTCGACCTGTCCAAAGCCACAGAACTGGCGTTCTATAGGGTCGTAGTAGCCATGACGATAATTGAAGGTTGATACCAATCTCGTCTGCGAGACGCTGTCTATGGCATCTATCCGGTCCACGACTTGGACCGGAAAGGGCAGTTCGGTTACCCAGGGACGCCCATTGCGCCGATCACGCAGTGCATAGGTAGTGGAAGGCTGGTAGGCGATATGGGTCGACGCTCCCATGTTGTTATCTACCCGATTCAGCAGGTAGGGTTTGGTGCGACAGCCAAAATCATAGGCTAGCGGTCCCGGCAGATGGGTATCGCTGAACACCAGCGAGCCGCTACCGTTACCACGAACGTCGGCGAACTGGATCTTGCTGGCTGGCCCCCAAGTGTTTGGCAGTGGTATCGCAATAGCATCGGCAAAAGCATTGCCGCTGTGGTTCATGTATAGGTCGATGTGATCGGCGCGGGCATACAACAAGTCGATCGTACCGGAGCCGTCGATATCGGCAAGGAACAGGCGCTCGATGGAGAAGTCCGAACCGAACTGCGGAGCGTTGCCCAACTGGACCCTGCTGCCGAAACGTCCAAACCCGAGATTGGGCCATACCTCCACCGAACCGTTGGCAATTCTCACCAGATGCTCTCGGCCTGATCCAAACATGTCGGTCATCTGCAATACCACCGAAGACGACTGCTGGGTTGCCTGCGGTACGTCACTATCGCGTGGTCGCACGAGCACCGGCCCGTAACCTTGGGCACCCAGCGAGGGGTAGACACGCACCGATTGATCGTCCAGGTACACGACATCGTTCAGACCGTCACCGGTCAGATCAGCCAGCAAGCTGTCGGGCGACAGCAGATCGCGAGGGACCGCAGGTAATACCTCGAAAGGTGCCCATCCGCCGTCTGCCAGGGCCTGGGCATAGCGCGAACCATCAGCACTGGCGGCGACCCACGCCGGACGACCGCAACCGGTTATGTCCAGCAGCGTCGAGCTCCCCTTGAGTCCCAGACTCGGGAGGGTCATGGGCGCAACAGGAGGGGTGTAGAGAATGACTTCATCGCTACCGCCATCCGGCTCAACGCTCTTGCAAGGTCCCTGTGGGGTCATGTACAGCACGGTACTTTGCGACTGAAACAAAATGCCAGGGAGTCCTTGCCCTTGTAGATCGACAAAACGATACCAAGGCGCGGTTCCGACTGACGGAACCGGCACTTCATCGTCCCGAAGCAACGCCTCGAAGCGACCACTGTGAGGGGCGAATTGAGTGTAGCCAAACTCCAGCGGTGGTAAGGCTTGGCTGATGTAACCCTGCGCTGTCGATTGACAACCCATAGCCTCGACCATGACCAGCCGCGAGGTGACCGGGTTCTGATCGTAGGTGAACCGAGTCAGCCGGACCAACGCCGGTTCGTCGCCCAGCTCCTTGAAACGATGAAACATCAGTATGTGTTGGCACAACCGGTGAGTCCGGATCTCAAAGCCGGCCGTGTAGGTTGAAAATGGATCCTGTCGGGCTGCCCATTGCGCTTGCTCTGCAGGAAAGTAAGGCTGTGGGGGCAGTGGATCGAGTGTGTATTGGCCGTAATCGAAAACGGCTTCGAAATGCCATTCGGTGGTGACCAGATCATCAAACGAAAACACCGGCTTGTCATTCCCGTAAAGAATACGCTCAGGGTATCGATTGGCTGTCTGCACGCGTCCCTGTTCGTAAATGGCAGCGGCAACATTGGCAGTATTTTCAGCCTGATAGGTGTACAGCGTTGCATCGCCATGAGCGGTGATTCGATCTTCGATCAACCAGGAAAAAATGTGTTCAGGCTGTGAAGGGTCTGCGATACGTGCGTCAGCCGTTCGACCGAAATGAGTCTGAGTGTTGCCCGCGTCGATGATTCTCCAGAAGCTGCTTTGTGTCTGCGTGTTGATCCATTGTTCGATCAGGGCAAAACCACCTTCGCGGCAAGGTAGATAGCACTTGATAGTGTGGCCGTCTTGTTCGCGGGACGGGGTCGAACGATCTTCAACAAGCAGCGTTCCATCAGGCAGAACATAAGTCTCGGTACCGTCATAACGAGGTTGCCCGGTGGATGTACGGCAGGCAATCGCCGGGATATCGACGCTAAAGCCTAATCCGAAGATGCCATTGCCTGCTGCCGACTGATACTGCAGTGAAAGCGCAGGAGCACTGTCCTTGCAAGCGGTCAGAGCTATTGGAACCACCAGCGTCGCCGCCCCTGTGAACGCATTGGCTGAAAACGTTTCACCGAGACCTTGAATGGCACCACCGCCCTTTGGCAGGACAACGTTCGATGGTTTGATTCGCGGCTCTTGCACTGCAGGAGGGTCTTCAGCGGCGTCGGTTTCGGGAGATATCATTTTATCGTTCCAGCGTGTTGAACATGCGTAAGGGGATCACCCCAACGGCTATAGCCGGGACGATCAGGATGCGCCCCTGGACATTGCTCATCGCGTAACCGGGCTTTTTTCCCAGTGACACAACCACAGAGTTCGCAGATTTTGCGATTGCTGTCACCAGTCAGGGCTGCGCCCACCCGGTAGGCCAGTTTGTCTGGTGTCGCGGTGTGATGCGGGCAGGCCTCACAAGCGCTAAGCCGTCGCTCGAAGAGATCGTTGTCGGTGGTCTTGAATCCTCCCCGTCCCCAGGCGACGAAAGAGCGTGCCGCCTTTGTCAGCAGCGCACTGTTACTCAGCTCGATGCTCGACGATCGGGAACTTTCATCGCTGACGAGCGGGTAGGTTTCGCCACTGTTTTCGAGTCGTTGGGCTGGTTGTGGATGCGCCAGCAGATGGTCACGAAAGGCAGGGGCAGTGCGTGCGGTAAACAGCGTGGTGGCGTACGTGGGGTTATCGATAATGGCGATGAATACTGCTCTACTGACCGGCCCATCCAGGCCGAGATAACGACCTGTCTGTAAACAGCCATCGTCGAGGCTGGTAAACGCCTGAAAGTCAGGAGGCATTGTTTGATTGTCGCTGATTGTCATGTTGAACACCTTTATGCCGAGGTACATGAGCTGTCTCTAACCAGGGGTATCCACCCGGATGGATACCCCTTTGGTTCTGAGTCGACAGCGTCAGCAGGAAGGGGACTGGAAGGCAGCCCGGACATACTGCGGATTCAGGGCATTTCCATCCACGGAGAGCAGGTCAGAGACCGTCACGGTGTACGTTACCCCCGGTTTCAGGTCGGCAGTCAGGTTGACGGTATTCGGTTTGCCTGGGGGGCAAACCACGCTGAGCACCTTGGCCGTCGGATGAAGGAAGTAGTTGGCGACCTTTTGTGCCTCGGCTTGATCCAGCGGGTCGCTGAAGGTCAGCGTCACTGGCGCCTTTATGTCCGCCCCTGGAATGGCATAGAGCAGCTTGAGCGTGGCCGGCTGGGGGCCGCCGGCGCAGGGAGGGGAGGGTTCAAAAGAAATCGCCCGACGGTACGTTTCAATGCGGCAGTCCAGATCCGTAGCATGGCAACCGGTTTCAGGATGGTCTGCCTTGGTCGGGATATAGCCGAAGAATGCCTCTACCTGGTTGATCGCATCAAAGATAACGGATGGATAAAGCGGGTTGAATACGCTTTGCAGAACGGAGGGTGCCAGGTAGTCCGCGACTGATTTGCACAGCAAGCCTGTAGGCCCTACCGGTTGCGAATCCGAGAAACGGCTCACCAGATACCCCAGTACCAACGCCAGTCCTTGCCACTGCAATGCTTCGGCACGTACCAGGCCACCTTGCACCAGGACATACTCTTTTTTATCGAGTTGCAGCGAAAAAGCGTTGGCCTCGCGACTTGACGCATCCAGGATGAAGTGGATGTTCGGGTAGATGGCCTGGAAGAGTTTGAACAACCACAAACAATAGCCGGCTCGTTGCGGGTCACGTACCGAATAAGCCTGTTGGGAGTGTTGCGCTTCCTCAGCTTGAATCTGGGTCAGGAAACCCTGGTTTATGGCCTGTGGCGGGATCTCCAGGGTAAACCCATGGTCGCCCTGCAAGGTAATTCCACCAACACCTGCGCCTGCGCTGCGCAATGAGGTGGCGGCGCTTTTGCTGGCAGAAGCCAGGAACGTAGCCAGAGCCTGTTTCGGGCGCGCCGAAAGAGTCACACCCTTGATGCTCGCAGCGTGGGCATTGACTGCTGCGTCATGGGCTTGGGTCGTCACGGCGGGCTCGGTACCACGCTGAACCGCCAAGCCTTGGTCAGCCAATTCGTCGTAGAACAACTGCACGGAAAAGTCGCCAGACAGAATGCCATCCGTGTCGATCAGGTGCCCATCCAGATTGATAGGCTGCCCGATGGAGGTCGAGATATTCCACACTCCGCCCGTGTAGCTTTTGACTTCCAGCCTGGTGACCTCGGTGGGCGTGCCGTTGGCCAACAGCACCTGATAGCCAGGCCGTAGCATCTGCGCCTGGATCAGTTTGCGGTCCGCTCCCAGAAAGGTGTGATTCATTGTGACGGTGACGGTGATCTCTTCTTTGCCAACAAGGAATGAAACATAGGCCATTTCCGGTTGGACACTGGTCACAGTCGTCCCGTTGGAAAAGGCAACGTCACGCACTTGAGACTGACCATTGGGATCGTACGCCAGCACCGGATCACCGACCACAAAGGTCTGAATGGATTTAGTCTGCGTGGCCGACTGACGTACCGGGGTATCGAAGGCCAGGCAGGAACAGGTGCAATTACAGCATGCCCCCGTTGAGTCGCAGACCAGGACAAGATGGTTAACTGGCCATCCATTTGCTTTACACGTGTTATTGATTTGCGCCGACACACCGCTACAGTGTTGGGCACTGCACATATCCGTCATGGTGTTTCTCCTTGTAATGAACGCCAGGGTGTTATCTACGGTCGATTGGCGGTGTAGCTCACCAGAAGGCCGATAGAAATCAACTTGGTCGGGGCAATCCACCCTGTATCGGGGGCGGCGATGCCGGATGGCACACCGCTTTTGGTGACGATCAGGGACCAGGGCTGATCGACCCAACCGGTGATGCCAAGGCCAGTGGCCATCGCAACACCATTGGCTGCATTGAAGGTGAGAGGAACCTTATTTACGTTGGCGCCGGAACCTATTTCCAAGGACGCTACAAGATTGCCTCCCAACGAGATGCCATCGGCCAATTGCAGCATGGCGTCGATCTCTACCACTTGGTTGAGGCCCAGATTGGCCGGGAACCATCCACGGGCCATGACTACGGAAAAGGTTTGTTGCACGGCATCGCTGGGTGGGTGCGCAAAACCGAACCATTGAGTGGGGAAGTTAGCGCCAAGGTTGAAGGCGCGCTGAGCACGATAAGGAATGTTATTGATCTTGCTGCGCACTTCGTTGGCAAACGGTGTGCCACCGTCCAGCGCGGTGTAGCGCAGCCTGATCACTACATCGGTCAGGCTGGCGTAGTCGAGTCGGTTATTCTCTTTGGGCATCTCCAGTCGGTATGCGCTTATGGCGCCTGTGCCTTCGAATGGCAAGTAGCGCTCATCGTTGAGATCAAGCTGGAACATACCGGCATCATCAATACCGCTTGACAGAGCCACCTTCTGGCTGGCCCTCCAGTTTGCCCGGAGCACACTGGTATCTGGGGTCTGAGAGCTGAGGCCCAACAAGTAATCGATCCCGTCGATATCGGGCTTGATCAGAATCTGGCTGCCGGTCTGGGTGAGCGTGGCCTTGATGTTCTGATTCGGCCCCAGGATCGCCGGAATAGTGATGGAGATCGACTTGACCTGCCTGGCGTAGTGACCTGGATAGTCGAGGTCAAACAAGTACTCGCTGAGCAGGACATCGCACACGCCGGTATTTTGAAAGCGGACAAACGCTTCGGGGTCCAGAGCCAGCAAGGAGATGGTTTTTTCGATCTCGAAACTGCGGGTGTTGTTGCGATAATAAGCTGCCTCCATCTGGCTCAGGCTGATCATCAGCTGTTCACCGGCCAGCAACCCTTTATGCAGCCCGTCCCAGTAGTCGAACGTGATGAACCGATCAATTGCATTGATCTCGAACTGGTAAGCCTGTTGCGCTGAAACCGCCAACTCCAGGGCCATCCGGTAAGCCTGCCCGTAGACGGTGCTCAAACGCGCAACCATCCATTGATACAGCTCGACATTGGTGAATTTCTTGCGCAAGAAGTCATCCACTTCCGCGGCATTAGCCAAGGTTTGGCGATGAGTCGCCAACTGCTGTTGCAGAGTTTGCAGTTGCAAGTTGGAGGCGACTATTTGACTGTCGAGCACCTGAACATCGTACTTGGCTTGAGTCAGTGCCTGTTGCCATTCCTGTTCGCGTCGTTCGAAGCCGGAGACCATCTGGCTGACATCACCGACCCCCTTGGTGATCTGTGCCATCACTTCAAAGATTGAGGCCGCCGCTTTCAGACTGTTACCTATCTCTCGTCCACCATAGGTCATGGCAAAAGGTGAGCCCGCATTGGGTATCAGGAACGCGCCTGATGACAAACCATTCATGACCGTACTGGTGGTACTCAGGACATTTGACAGAATAACCATGGCCACTTGCAGTCGCTCGGCCGGGATCAGTCCCTCATCGATCAATGCCTGGTAGAAATCCTGCCGCGCAGTAACGGCTTGATTGCTGATCTGCAGCCCGGCGATGCGCTCTTTCGCCTCGGCAATCTGCAAGTCCATCGACTTGGTAGTGAGATTAAGTATCTGGATCTGTTGCCCAGCGCTCAGGCGCGCAAGTGCTTCAGCATCGTTCTTCTCCAATGCGCCCAGCAGCAGGGTGCCGATCTGGCTGAACTGCTGGGTGAAGTCCTTGGCCATGCGGAAAATGGTCGTAAATCGATAGGGTGGGGCGCCTGCCTGCAACTGATCAACCACCTTGGAACCTGCCCCCGCGGCGGCGGCCCGAACCAGCGCCATGGGGTCGATTGGCGGTTCGAACAGTGCCAGTTGGCGCACAACGCCATGAATGTTCATGCAATGACGGATCTTGAACAGGCGTTGTTCCACCATGTCCCAATATTTCATCAGGTCACTGTTTTCAGGCACACAGAAATAGGAGTCCAGATCATTGAACGGTACGTAACGATCGCTGCTGTCCAGTGGCATGGCGGCCGTTTCGGCGAGCCTCGAGACGTTTTCCATATCGATCAAAAACTGCGGGATATCCGTACCGTACTTCGTTTGTATATCTTTGAACGTCGCCGGTACTTCAGTCGCGCAGCTCCCGACGTCGACTGGACGCGGTCCCAGCAATTCACGAGCGACGATGTAGAGCAACGTCGCCTGGTTGACCGACTCCCAGGTATCCTTGGTGTACTCGAAATCGCCCCAGTCCAGCAGCAGGCCGACATACCGCATGACAATCGCTTTTGGGTAGGCCGTTCCACGAAGGCGAGCGATGACGTGAGGCTCGAAAGGGTGATTGTTGTAAGCCTGGATTTGCAATGGATCGGTCAGGATATCTTTCAGGTGCTCGACCGATAGGCCGCGAAAGGCGACCAGTTGCCAGAACCGATCGTTCTGATCCTTCACTGTCGGATCTGAACCGACCGGTATGGTTGGGTTGAAGATGTACTCAAACCATTGTCGGGCCTCGGCGAAACGCTGGTTGGCCTGCAATTGGCTGGCAATCATCCAGGGGCCATAGAAGTAGACTTCCCAGAAGTACAGGCCATACGGCCCTTTGTAGTCAATGGCGTCACCATCAAGCAGCGGGGGTGGCTTAATGCTGGGGGAGGGCCCCCCCTGACTGTAGAACCGGCTGAATGGAAGCGTCGGGGTAGCGGGCTCGACCTGGGTGGACGGCGAGAGCAGCTTGGGTACTCCCCCCGAAAACAGTGCCTGGCTCAGACGAGCGATAGCACCTGTCGATAGCCGTTCGACAGACCAGACAATGCTCTTGAAGGGGGTTGGGGTATCGGTGTAGTGCCCGGAGACCAATTTTGTCTGGTTTACTTCGCTGCCCGCGAGGACTGAAACATATTCCTCCAGTCGTTTGATGCCTGGCTCCGTCGAGCGCAGGAGAAACGACTCGTCTCCGTTGTCCCACAGAAACCATAGTGGTTGGTTGATAACCGGATTGGTGAAACCGGCCCGGTCGCTGACATTAAACAAGACCTCCACGGTATTTGAAGGCACCCAGGTATCGGTGGCCCCCTGGCCGACCGCATTGATCAGGAAGATGTTGTCGAAGTCGGTAATTCGCATCAACGGCACTTGATTGGAGGCGACGACCGTTCGAGGAATCTGTGGCAGGTAAGGTTTGGGTGCTGTGAAGTCGAGGTCATAGGCGCCGAGAACCGGATAGGTCGGAGAGACATCAAGTCCACTCAGCAGCAGGCGCGACTGGTTGGCATAGGTGGCACCACGCACCCCTTGATTCGAGGCGGCCACCGCGTACTTGCTGGAGTTATACAGCGTCTGGGCCAAGGCCATGGCATCGGGATTGGTGATGACCGTTGGATCAGGGGCCTTCGGCGGGACGGGTTCGCTGCCCGGCAGGTCGTAGAACCAGCCATAGTTGACGATGATGCTGTCCTGCACACCGTTTTTACCCTTGATCAACATGGGCGTCACCGTTCTCCATTCCGGGCGATTGACGTGGAAGTCGGCCGGGTTGATCTGCGGTGTGCTGTAACCTCCCTGCATGGGGTCGAAATTGATGACAAAGTGGTCAAGGGTTTGTGGGCTGGTCCACTTGCCGCTGAAATTGATGAAGCTGTATTTCAGTGTTGCCCCGGTGTCGGCAGAGTTGTTCGCGTTCCCTCCCTGGACCATTGAGGCCGAAGTCGTGTCCTGTTCTACCCAGAACAGAAACAGTCGGTCATAGGCGTATAGCGGAGCAACGATCGGTGAGGGAATGAGCAAGTCGATTTTATCGAAGGCGGTCCAGCCAGTGGTATCAATCCGCCGTTGCAGGTAGTAGGTGTAGGGCTCGGTTGCCGTGCGCGACAACAGGTACAGCATGGGTGTCAGCGCCCCCTGGGAAGAGGGATCCGGTGCAATGCCATAGTAAGAGCCGACCGGCTTCAGTTGGGCGAGTGATTCAAAGGTTTCGAAATAGTCGACATAGGCATCGTTGACCGTTGTCGGGGTGATGTCGTTAGCAGTGAGGTTATCCTGAATGTTCTGGAACTGCGGGGTTTTGTCCAGGCGCAACTGCGGCTCAAGGTAGTTCTCTGGGTAGAGGAAAACCTTGCGATTAGCCTCCCACAACGGGTATGACCCGATCCAGCTCCACCAGGTTTCCGGGATGCTCAGTTTTGAAATACCGGGCTCCAGCATCATTCGGGCGCGTTGCATATAGAGCTGAACCGAGAGAAGGGCTTGCTTGATGTAGGAGATGTCGGCGCATCCGCTCATTTGGGTATCGATCAACAGGTAGGCATAGAGCTCGTCAACATTGCTGATGGTGGCAAATTTGCGGTTCAGCGTATAAATCGCGTAGGGCGTCAGCACATCACGCTTGGCTTCATTCACCGCGTTCTCGATGGGACGGTAGACGGTCTCCCAACGCTGGTTACCGTAACGCGCCTTTAGCGATCCAATCGTCGCCGTCGATGCCGCGGAGTACTCAGCCCAGGTGGAAGTATCAACCTGTGCCGGCTGGACATTGAGCCGTGCCAGCGAGAGGGTTCCGTCGATATCCAGCCCAAGACCTGTGGCCGTGTCGAAGCAGGCTTTCATTGCGACAAGCCCCTGCACGGTGTTGTAGTCCGCGGAGGTACCATATAGCGCCGAGCGCAATCGGCAGATCTGGCTCACTGGCCAACCGCTCAGGGTTGACAGGACCTCGGTTTTCTTGTCGGTCAGACACTCTTGCCCGGCAGGCAGGAAAAAAAACTCGGACAAGCGCTCTTTGGTATCGTCCCAGCCCTCGCGCAAGCGCTTGTAATTCCACATGGCCCGCACATTGTCCAAGGTCAGTGCATTCAACGCGGCGACCCCAAAGGGCGCAGGACAGTCGATCACAAAGGTTATGTCACTGGCGTTGAACCCCAACTGCTGATTCAGCGTAACGATTCGGGCCATCAGCACCATGAAGTCACGTATCGCCGTCGAGGGGGGGGCCCACTGCCCTGGGTGACCTACCGGTGGCTGCAGGAACGCAGCGACATAGTCAGGCAGGCCGACCGTCTCAGCGATATCCGGGCCAAGGGCCAGCAACGTGCCGGTGTCCGACCCCAGCGCAACGCCCAGTTGCTCTGACAGCTGAAAGCGCTGTACGCCACGGTTGGGGTGATTGATGTCGGGAGCACCGCCATAGGTCAGCAACACGGCGACCACATGCTCAATCCGGCCTTTGGCCAACAGCAACCGCGCCTGTACCTGGGCAATCATCGGTTGACGATCTGACTGCGAGGCAAATAGAAATGACAAATCGGTTTCAGCGGTAAAACTTGCGGTTAACACCCCTGTGCTGCTCAGCACTTTGTGGCTGACCAGTTCGTCGAACGCCTCCTTGGACTGCTGCGAGTCAATCAGCGCGGAGACGAAGGACGACACATCAAGAGGATCGACAAAAGCAACACTGGTAAAGTCCACGGCCTTTTCGAGAACGGCACCATGCACGCTGAGAAAGCCTGCCTGTGGTGTGCAGAGCAGGTCGAAGAAAACCTGTGACTGTTCGGCAGTGATGTCCTGACTGATGAAACCTGTCCCAAGCACCAGCCAGTCCTGTGCCGTCTGCCAAAGCGCAGCAAGAATATCGGGCAACGCCGCCACGGTGAACATGGGCGTGAAGTGCTTGCTGACGGTGCCGCGCAGCGAATAATCCAGCGCGTAGACATTCAGGTGCGACTCTTTCAGCCAGCTTGCCCAGTCCGCCACGGCAATAGCGCCATCAAGATCGGCGACCACGGGGATCTCGAGCAGATCAAGCAGGATCAGATACTCGCCGACCGTCAATTTGGTCTGCCGCGCAAATTTCGCATAGCTATAGAGTACTGACAGGTTTGGCACGCTGAGGGGGATCTGTGTTGCATTCTGCTGCAAGGCGCCTGACTGCTTCAGCGATGCCAGAACCCGTTGTCCAATTGCGGTCAGATCATCGTCGACAACATTCAGGCCTGCACGAAGCCGGCTGCGCAGCTCCGCCAATTGCGAGTTCGGAGCAGTGGACTCATCGGGAGCCCACTCGGCGACGATATCCTGATAGAGGATGTTGCCCGTATATATCGGGTGGTAAACAGGGAGTGCGTCGGAAGGGGTATTGGCCGTCGGGATCACCACCATTGCCGCGTGTTGAGTCGCCTGGGCGAATGCGCTTGTCACCGTCAGCGCCACATCACTGGCAACCGTGGCGACAACTTTGAGTTCTCCTGCGACTCGTACCCGCATACCCACTTCGATTTGTTGCTTGAAGGCCGTGTTGGTGCCGGTCACTGTGGTGCCCTGTACCGAGACAGTTCCTTTGGCTGAGAACGGTGGCAGGGCACCTGCCGTAGAGCCGAGTATTGATGAGCTATTGAACAGTTGGTCAAACATGTCGAGGGGCCGACCAGGATCGTCGACACCTATCGTCTTGAGCGGTTGAAACAGGCCGAGAGTTTCCTCCACAGAGCAATTCAGGCGCTGTGCCAAGGCCACGGTTCTACCAACAGCGGAAACCGCATCGGAGTCGATACTCCCTTGTCCCAGGGTCTGGATCAACCAGTCCAGATCGGCGTAGGGGAGTGCGCTTGCATTGGCCAGGCGTATAAATCGATTGAGTCTATCCAGAGCGGCCAGATCGAGATTGGCAATACGGGAAACAGGCATTGACGAATCGGAACGATCAACCGTGACAGAAAGACACTTATCCGCCATGAGCCCCTTGTTTATGAACAACGAGGTGCCCAGCCCGGCAGCCCGCTCTTGCGCAGACAGCTGTTGGTTCAGCAACGCTTGCAGTTGCTCAAAGTCGAGACCGGTGCGCTGAGTGAAAACCAGAGAAAGGCCGAGATCGGTGGAAGGGATATCCGTCATGATCGATGCGGCGGCATCAATACTCCAGAGCTGGACAGTGGTGAGTCGAGTCGCGCTATCGACACTGAGCACCTGGGCGCGTTGAGGCCCCAGCTGGACGAAGTCACCCACTTTCACCTGGTTGGTGAAGTCCGTGCCATCACCGGTAACCGTGTTTACGCCTTTGGCGACGCTAACTGTCCCGCTTAGTACCCTCTTGAGTAAACGTCCGTCACCGATGCCATAGTAAGGGCCAATCGTCTCAGCAGTAGTCAGCGTGGTTGTGACTATCTGCGTGGTCGTGGGACTCAAGCCAAGGGCCTCACGGCCTATGGCTAGCGGCCCGGGGAGTTCGGACGCCGCGGGGGTTGAAGCTCGCGCCTGGAACGTTTGGTAGATGTTGAGTAAAGAAGGGCCAAGGGCTGCACAGTAAATCCGGGTCTGGACCAGAGGCAGAATGAAAGGCAATACAAACGGGTAGGGCTGTTCGGTCAAGGCCCTGAATACGTCATTCCAATCGGTAGAAGCCGCAATGGATGCTTCCAGCACTTCGTTGATGACTTGCAGATAGGGAACAAGCTGGCGGGTCATCTCCGGGGTCAGAGGAATATTCTCAATATCCGGGCGCCGTTCACTCAAGTGCCAACCACTTGGGATCCCAGCATTGTAGGTCGTGTTGTCTATGTACTGATAAACGATGCGGAGCATGTCGACCATGTAGGCCGAAGGACTGAAGATTGATTGGTCAGGATCGCAACTGCAGTAGTCCAGCGATCCGAAAAAATCCTGATAACTCGGGATCGCCTCAATCAACTCGGTAAGATCAGTATTGGCAGTATTCATCGCTCCCGCACGGTAAAACGCAGACCCCACCGATCCCTTCAACGCAAAGGCTGTCAGCTGGGCGCGTAACTTTGCTTGAACGGCGGCGCGGTGGAGCAGGCGAGCCGGTGCGGGGTCGATGTCGAGGCGAGTCGCCTGTTTCTCGACAAACTCATCCTCCGACTGTTGAGCGATATGATGCGCTGAAACCAGCCCGGCTTTTACCAGGCGATCAGCGAGATGCGGATCATCGGTGACCTGCTGCAAGCGTTGATAGGTTTTCAGGGACTCTATGTCACCCGCAGACAAACTGGAGAGTAGTGCCTGGGACCTAGGAGTTTTTTTGAAAAAGTCATGTTTTCGGAGATCGAACTCAGGATTCTGCAAAAAAAAGTCGGCAAACGCTCCGCCGGAAATACCCGTTGTAAACAGCATCATTTCACCTTCCTTGGTGCTTGCCGATTCTTTGCTCCTAATGCTGGAAAAGAGCACTCGTCCGTGAGTGGCAAATCGTGAGTGGCAAATAAAGAAAAACGGATGCAGGTTCTGTATAGCGTGCTTTTGGCAAAGTGCAATGAGACGAATCACTTCGACTTCATGGCATATGGTTTTTGTGGGTGATGTCAGATGTTCATAGGCAGCTCATGAGGCCGAGATTACTGGCTCAGTGTTCCCGAAATGAACGTAATTGTTCATAGATTGATGTTCATAGACCGAGTTTTCCGAGACCCGCGTTAGCCTCGTCCCCGGGCTGGCTCAACCATTGGTCGACCTCGCGCTGCCTCGGGTTACACGCGAGCACTACATCATCGGTAACGCCGCGGTCAATTTCCCGTATCCGCACGTGTTGGCATTTCTTGTCGTACTGGAATCGTGATTCGGGGGGGGCAAGGTGTCCCTTGCTGGCAACCATTTTCCGGAGCCACATCGGTTTTTGGTGACGCCGGGATCTTGGATGCTACTTAGCAGCTAGCCAAAAAACGGATACCGGGGTGAGGGAGTCAGCGATCTACGATGGGGGGATGAGTGCAAGCGTGATGCCAATTGCAATTGGTTCGCTTGCTGGGTGGCGGGTTTGTGGCAGTGAGCGTACGGAGTGATTGACGGAGGACTTTGAGGGAGTAGGTGATTGGTTCGTGGTTAGCTGAACCAATTTTTCAGGCAGTGCCATATAGATGTGCATCAAAGTTACATGCGCTTCATTAGGAAACGTCGTGAGTATCGCACCGCCTATGAAGGGACTACGTGCGTGAAAACTTTTGGCTGGAAGTCCCGGTATTTTGCCGTCCTGTGGGCAGCAAGGCTAAAGTGCAGCTGTTCAAGGTTGACCTAAATCTGATCCTCGAAGGGCACCCCTTACTGCAAATAAGAAGAGGGTTTCGGCTGAGGTGCTCTCCCTAATATCCGTTCGCTTTTCATTTTTCAGACTACTCCTAAATATTTAAAGACTTGTATCACGGTATTGTCTTGAGAAGGCCTACTGCACCCACTTTGACGAGGGAATTATAACTACAGAATTTTATTTCAAGCCAAACCCTGTTGCAGCGACAAAAGCGCTATTGAAGTTACCAAGTGGCGCCCCGCTTCTTGGTTGCCCGCACAAAAAAGTCGCAGTGCTGACCAGTGATAAATATGTTAATACGGAGCTCGAAGCCCGAAATGATCAAGTTACTTTCTGCCTATAAAAAATAAAAAGCCGATGACACGCATTTAGAACTAATTACATGTTCGAGGGGAGCAGAATGAGTATTTCAGATCATGATTCAAGCCGTATAAAAAAACATCTACTCACAGCACGACAATGGAGGCTCACACCCATCACTTGGGCTGTTACCTTGTCGATGAGCCAGGCAGGCGTGGCTTTTGCGCAAGAAGCGCCAGCAGCCAATAATCCCTATACGTCTCAAGTGCTTGAAGCTGCGTTCAGGAAAGCAGTTGCCTCGTTTGATCGCAACACCGATGTCTTCAAGGACCTGGGGTTTGCCTCTTCGGCTATCGTCGATCTTGCGGCCAAGGACTTTGCGGCCCAGTCCGGCAAGTTCGATTCGGCACTCAAGCAGAACTACGAGCTGCAACCGGAAAACCTGACCATCGGCGCCATGCTCGGCGATACCAAACGGCCGTTGGACTATACCTCGTGGCGGGATTCCTACCGCAGCCAGCTCTTCAGCAACAGTGGCCGCTACACCATCAGTATTCTCGATTTCTCCAAGGCCATCATCGCCAATCTGCCCGCCGCCAAGCCCTATGTCTATGTAGAGCCGGGCGTCAGCAGCAACCTGAACGGGCAACTGAACGCCGGCCAGTCCTGGGCCGCCGCGACGCGTGACTGGAGCGCCAACGCGCAAACCTGGAAAACCCCAGAAGCCCAGGTCAACTCCGGTTTGGACCGCACCAACGCGTATTACGCCTATGCCTTGGGCATGACCGGCAAAGGCGTCAATGTCGGCGTGCTGGACTCGGGCATCCTCACCGAGCACTTCGAGTTCCAGGGCAAGAACGCCCAGGGCCAGGATCGGGTGCAGGCGGTGACGTCCGCGGGTGAGTACTACGCCACTCACCCGCGTTATATCCACGACACCCCGGACGGCGAATTTCAAAAGGGCGAGCGCTTCAGTATTTCCGGCGAATACGACCCGGTGATCAACGACGGCCACGGTACGGAGATGTCCGGTGTACTGGGCGCCAGTCGCAATGGCACCGGTATGCACGGGATTGCCTTTGACGCGAACCTGTTTGTCGCCAACACCGGCGGCACCGATGACAACCGCTTCCAGGGCTCCAACGACCTCGACTACAACGCGTTCATGGCCAGCTACAACGCCTTGGCCGCCAAGAATGTCTCGATCGTCAACCAGAGCTGGGGGCAGAACTCGCGCAACGACGTGGAGAACCACTTCGGCAACGTCGGCGACAGCGCGGCCGACAACCTGCGAGACATGACCGCCGCCTATCGCCCGTTCTGGGACAAGGCTCACGTCGGGAAGAAAACCTGGATGGACGCGATGGCCGACGCAGCACGGCAAAACACGTTCATTCAGATCATTTCTGCGGGTAACGACAGCCACGGGGCCAACCCGGATACCAACGCCAACCTGCCGTTTTTCAAACCCGATATCGAAACCAAATTCCTTTCGATCACCGGTTACGACGAGACCAGCGCTCAGGTCTACAACCGTTGCGGCACGTCGAAGTGGTGGTGTGTGATGGGCGTTTCGGGGATTCCATCCACGGGGCCGGAAGGCGAAATTATCCCAAATGCCAACGGCACCTCGGCCGCCGCGCCGAGCGTCTCCGGGGCGTTGGCGCTGGTGATTCAGCGCTTCCCTTACATGACCGCCAGTCAGGCCCGCGATGTGTTGCTGACCACCTCCAGCCTGCAAGCGCCGGACGGTCTGGACACGCCCGTGGGTACCCTGTACGGCGGCCGCACCTACGGCGAACTGCAACCGGTGCACGACGCTGCGCGGGGTACGCCGCAGGTACCGGGAGTGGTCAGTGGCTGGGGCTTGCCCAACCTGCAAAAAGCCATGCAGGGGCCGGGGCAGTTCCTCGATTCGGTGGCGGTGGCCTTACCCACCGGTACTCGTGACATCTGGGCTAACCCGATTTCCGATGAAGCGATCCGCGCCCGTCGGCTAGAAGACGCTGCCGAGCAGGCAACCTGGGCGGCCACCAAACAGCAAAAAGGCTGGCTCAACGGCCTGCCGGCCAATGCCTCGGCTGACGATCAGTTCCAATATGAAATCGGCAACGCGCGGGAGTTGGCTATGCTGGCGCGTGCCAAGGACCTGCTCACCGGCACGACCTATGTCGGTAGCCTGGCCAAGTCGGGGGACGGTGAACTGGTGCTGGAAGGCCAGAACACCTACTCGGGCAGCACTTGGGTGCGCGGCGGCAAGCTTTCGGTCGATGGCTCGCTGACCTCTGCCGTGACCGTGGATGGCAGCGCCTTAGGCACCGTGAACGCGGACAACGGCGTGACAACCACCCTGGGTGGCACACTGGCTGGCAACGGCACGGTCGGGGCCTTGACCGTCAATACTGGCGGCCGTGTGGCGCCAGGTCATTCGATCGGCACGCTGCATACCGGCGATGTGACGTTCAACCCGGGCTCGGTGTACGCCGTGGAAGTGGGGCCCAATGGCCGCAGCGACCAGATCCAGAGCAGCGGTGTCGCCACCTTCAACGATGGTGTGGTGACGGTTTCCCTGGAAAACAGTCCCAACCTGTTGACCGCCACCGAGGCACGTAGCTTGCTGGGCCAGCAGTTCAACATCCTCAGTGCCAGCCAAGGCATCAATGGCCAGTTTGCGGCGATTTCGCCCAACTACCTGTTCATCGGTACCCAGCTCAATTACCAACCTAACCAACTGACCCTGGCGGTAGCACGCAACCAGACGACCTTCGCCAGCGTTGCGCAAACGCGCAACGAACGTGCAGTGGCGACGGTGGCCGAGACATTGGGCGCCGGCAGCCCGGTGTATGAAAGCCTGCTGGCGTCAGATTCGGCGGCCCAGGCGCGGGAAGCGTTCAAGCAACTCTCGGGGCAACTGCACTCGGATGTGGCGGCGGCGCAAATGGCCGACAGTCGTTACATTCGCGAAGCCGTCAACGGCCGCCTGCAACAGGCTCAGGCACTGGATTCCAGCGCGCAGATCCAGGCCAGCGACAACGGCGGCTGGGTGCAACTGCTGGGCGGTCGCAATAACGTCAGCGGTGACAACAACGCCAGTGGCTACTCCTCGTCCACCAGCGGTGTGCTGCTGGGCCTTGACACCGAGGTCGGCGACGGCTGGCGTTTGGGCACAGCGACCGGCTACACCCAGAGTCACCTCAATGGCGACGCCTCGGCATCGGCTGACAGCGACAACTATCACCTGTCGGTCTACGGCGGTAAACGCTTCGACGCCGTCGCCCTGCGCTTGGGCGCCACCACCACCTGGCACCGTATCGACAGCTCGCGGCGTGTGACGTACGCCAACCAGTCGGACTACGACAAGGCCGACTACAGTGCTCGCACTGACCAGGTGTTCGGCGAAATCGGTTACACCCAATGGAGCCTGTTCGAACCCTTCGCCAACCTGACCTACCTGAACCATCAGAGCGATTTGTTCAAGGAAAAAGGCGGCGCCGCAGCCCTGCATGCCAGTAAGCAAAGCCAGGATGCCACGCTCTCGACGTTGGGCCTGCGCGCGCATACCCAATTGCCGGTCAGCTCGACCTCGGCCGTGACGTTGCGCGGTGAGCTGGGTTGGGAACATCAGTTCGGTAATACCGATCGTGAAGCTTCGCTGAAGTTTGCCGGCAGTGACACCGCCTTTGCCGTCAACAGCGTGCCGGTGGCCCGTGATGGCGCGGTGATCAAGGCCAGTGCGGAAATGGCCCTGACCCAGGACACGCTGGTGTCGTTGAGCTATAGCGGTTTGCTGTCCAACCGCGGTAACAACAACGGGATCAACGCGGGCTTTACCTTCCGCTTCTAACCCAGGGAAGTTGTCCAGCGATAATCTTTGGCGAGGGAGCAAGCTCCCTCGCCACAGTGATGCATGGAATAAACAGCCCTGCGCAAAATTGACTCACAGGTTTACAATTGTCGCTCCTGATCAGGAGTATCCCTGTGCTGACTCCGGGCGGCGATGACAGTTACAGCCACAGTTGACACTTGAAGGCAGCATTAAAACCTACTCTCTGGCATCCGATGCGTAATAGTCGACTTATGGATGAGGAGGGCGGGACAGTTCCTATCGGAACACCTTATACCGGTTTTGATGAGCCGTTGATTCCTGTGCGTTCCGGCCGACATGGCAGTGCTCGCTCCACCTGAGCAGAGTGCGCGCTGATATGTTTGTTTATTCGTCGCCATCGGTTCAAAGCAGCAAGCTGAATAATTTAGGTGTAGTCCTATAGAACCCTATGATGGTCTTTGCTTAAGTATGTTGTCTTATTAAACATCAAGCGATATTCAAGTTGGATAAATTACCTCCCCGCCTTAAATCTGTCTTTCTGTCCCTTCGTCACGTGGTGCCGATCCTGGGACTTGCCGCCATAACCGTGCAGCCATCCCTAGTGGGGAGTGAACGTCAGGTCAAACCGACGGACGGCACCCAGACTCTGGTATTCGTGCGCCACGCCGAAAAACCCAGCGAGGGCTTGGGGCAGTTGAACTGCCAAGGGCTCAATCGCGCCCTGGACCTCGCTATAATGCTGCCTGAGCGTTTCGGCAAAGCCGACTACGTGTTCGCTGCCAACCCCTTGCGATATGTTAAGGAGGGGCGTCAGGACCAACGCTATAGCTATATTCGCCCGCTAATGACTATCGGCCCCAGCGCCATCCGCCTTGGCCTGTCGGTGAATATCGACTTTGGGGCAAACGACACTGACGAACTGGCGGACGAGCTACTGCGCAAGAAATATCACAACGCGACGGTCTACACCGCCTGGTCTCGTGGTTACCTCCCGGAACTGATCAATGCCGTAGCAGGCAAGGCCCTTGGTGAGGAGGGGATGATCGCCGAGGATTGGAGGCGTGATGATTTCGACACGCTATATGTATTAACCCTGACCTGGCGCGATGGCAAGGCGAGCCTGTACAGCCAACGCCTGCTCCAGGGCCTCGACCATGGTGAGCCTACTTGCCCAGCCTGATTCGCGGATTACTGCCGGGTTTTGGAGGCGATACCGGGATGACTGGTGGCTTGCGGTGTACAGGGAAGGGGGTACGACCGGCGGGTAGTAGCGAGACACTGATCTGCCACTCTTCGAGCGTCAGGCGCAGTTGCTCGAATACGTCGTCGCCGTAATAGCTCTCAGGCTCCGGTGGCGAGCGCGCGTATGAATTCGTCCACCTCCAGAGGTAACGACAAGGCAAAGCCCTGTCCCGTGCGGTACCCGTGCTTGAGCAACGCCTCAACCTGCGACGAAGATTCAATCCCTTCGGCGATGACATCCAGGTCCATGGCCTGGCCTATCGAAATCGCCGCGCAGACTGCCGCACAACAGCCGCAGTCATCGGCCATACCTTGTACGAAGCGGCCATCAATTTTGAGTTTGGAAAATGGCATTTGAGTCAACAGGTCTATCGAAGCAAAGCCACAACCAAAATCGTCCATTGCAATCGGAAAGCCCCACATGCGCAGAGAACCCAACTCCATCGACAAGGCAAGCCAATCATGAACTGGCACATCTTCCGTCAATTCGATCGTGAGCAGTGAAGTGGGCACGTCTGCTTCTCGAAGCCTTCGCGCGAGTGATTGACCAATCCCAGTCGTGGATAATATCGAGGCTGATGCATTTACGGCTATCGGCACCGCAATACCCTGACGGTGCAGATCGCTCAACAGCGCAATCACTCTAGTCAGCACTGTGTGAAAGAGCAGTAGCTCCACACCGGCTTGGCGCGCCAACGGCACAAAGGTTGCCGGCGCAATATTGCCTTTGGATACATGGTTCCAACGCGCCAGCGCTTCGGCACCTACGATCTCGCCGGTTTGCAGGTTGAGTTGTGGTTGCAGCACTATTCTGAGGTCGATATTGGCCATCAGGGCGCGCATCAGCTCAACTGCGCTGGGCGCTTGATTTTTGCTGTGCTGGCCTGGCCCGACATGAGTGCTCTCCAAGAGCGCGCAGGCGACATTCATATCGATATTTGCACTAGCCAAGTCGAAGAGCAGGACTTTTACACCCGCACGTCCGGCTACTCGTACATGCCATTCCAGGGAATCCTGCTCCTGTGCGCTGTACCATATGACAACAGGCAAATTCGACAATATGCATTGCCGCCTAAGATCCAGCAGCAATGACGGCAAGGCTAGCCCCTCGGCACGCTCCGCCGAGATACTGTTCAGCACGACGTCAAACCGTCGCGTGGCCAGTACGATTGCAGCTGCACTCAAGTTCGCTACGAACTGCGCCTCGTAGGTGAAAGATGGGCTGTAGCCGATAACGTCAACTGCTCCTACAATCAGCACCTGAGGCAAAGTTTTGTAATGCTCCGTCTGCATCGGATTCGATGACATCGTATCTGCCCATAGAAATATATTGATGCCAAATACTGTACGTAGTCGTGCAGAGTGCAGACTATCGGAATGGGATTAAAAGGAGTTCGATCATCCTCTCATGGTGAAATTCTGTCTGATCCTGTGGATGACGCACATTGCCCCAGTAGCTGCTCCAATGTGAGAAGATCCGTCTGTACAGAGCTAAAGGACCCGACCTTGAGGCGGGCCTCCATTGATTTCGCCAACGATGCCATATCTGGTTGTTTCAATATTGCGAAGGCACCAAACAATCGATGCGCGTAATGAGTCGCGTCTTCCATGTCAGCCATTTCAACTGCGGCCCGTAACGCATGCACGTCGCTCCAGAGGTGCGCGAAAGCTGTTCGTTCATCTGTAACGAATGCGGCCTCATCATCAATATGTGCCAGTGACAAATCTGTCCAGAGTTGAAGTGCATCTCTTAACTTGCCCAGCTTGATGGGTTTTTTCAGTACGCCGTCCATGCCTGCTTCGAAGCAGGTGGTGGTGTGTTCATCATCGGTCGATGCGGAGATCGCCATGATTGGCGTAGGTGCAAGGGCGAGCGACGACTCTATGGCTCGCCACTGGCGGGCCACCTCATAGCCGGAAATGCTCGGGAGATCACAGTCTAATAACACAATGTCAAACGTGTTTTGCTCAAGTGCAAACAAGGCTTTTTCCCCATCGGGTGCGAGTGTCGGGCTGCAGCCCAAGACTTCGAGCTGGGCGTGGAGGACAGCTTGATTCGCAGGCATATCCTCTACCAGCAAGACCCTGAGTACACGCTCCGTCGCTGGCACACCCAATTGTTGTCTGGATAGGCCCTGTTCTTGTAGATGGAGCGGCGGAACGTAAATATCACAGGGTAGCCGCACTGAGGCGATAGAGCCTCTACCAGGCTCGCTCTCGAGATCTATAGAACCACCCATCAATTCCAACAGTTGCCTGCAGATGGTCAAGCCAAGCCCGGTGCCACCAAACTTACGCGCAGTATTCGTGTTTGCTTGGGTGTATGGTTGAAAAAGCCGTTGAAGAGAGTCGGCGTCTATTCCGATACCTGTATCCACTATGCGGATTTGTAATTGATGCCGGTTTAGCGGGGGAGGGCTGGGATCCAACCGTATACTGATCGTCACGCCACCTTCAGGCGTGAACTTAATCGCATTTGAGATGAGGTTATGCAACACCTGTTCAACGCGAAACCTATCCAGCATCAGATGGGGTTCAATGGGGTGTTCTTGTATCAGCTCAAGCTCAACTCCGTTCTTCGCTTTCAGCGCCAGCAAATCCACAACTGAGCGGGTCAGTTCCATGATATCGACGGGCCCCAGATCCAGTTGAAGCCGTCCGGCCTCGAGCTTGGAAATGTCCAGAACGTCATCCAACAAATACAGCAAGTTCTCCGCACCGCTGGAAGCAACCGCCAGTAAACGAAGAGACTCTTCTGGCAGCTCGGGACGCTGCATCAGCAACTCCATGGAGGCGAGGATGGCATTCATCGGCGAGCGAATCTCATGGCTGAGGACGGCCAGAAACATAGTTTTCTCTTTCTCGCTTCGCATGGCCAGTCGCCGTTGCTGCCTAGCGTGAACCGCAAATCCTGCGATCAACAATAGTCCAGTCAAGACCAGTGCCATTTGGAGGCCGTAATAGCGCAATAGTACGTCTAGCGACGGCCTGCCATAGTTGTTGGCCGACTCGAGCTCGTTCTGGACCATCGCATCGATTTGCTCCGCGGTCAGAGATGCTAGCACCTTGTCTATAATGTCACGTAAGACGGGCAGATCACGTCGTACAGCCATGGAAAGTTCCATTGGCAAACGGGCTATCCCACCGGATACATACAGCTCCTCATCATATTTGCTACGTAAAAAAGGCAGCAGCACAGGTGCAACGTCTAGCGCCGCATCAGCCTGCTTGTCAATGACTGCAGTAAGCGAATCTTCGGACGTTTTCGTCCCAAGGATTTTGACAGCTGGGTAGAGTGCTCTGATTGCGCTCTCATATGAGCTGCCCTTCTTGACGGCAACAATATGCCCGTCTAGTCGATGTAGATCGAACACCGCCTGACTGTTTTTACGTGTTACAACTATTGTTGCGCCCGTATAATAGGTGTTGGTGAAGAGGGCTGCATCGATAATCGATTGCTGCGCAAACATCGGCATGATCCCGGGAAGAACATCTACTTCGCCCCGCTGAAACTTCTCTATCCTCCTCCGACCGAGACCCGAGTCGGGCACAGGCTCAAATCGAAGGCCTGTGCTGTGTTCGATGAAGTCTATGTACTCGGTGGCCAGTCCCATGAGCTGACCGTCCTCCACATATTGTATCGGCTTCCAGTTAGGCTCGACCGCCACATGGACGACCGGGTTTGCAGCAATCCAGGCGCGTTCTTCAGGGGTGAGATCCAGAGGGTGGGAGAAAACGGACGGTAACCAGACCAATAAAATCGCTGGCCAAAACGCCGCTCCCCGCTTCATGGTGCTTTCACCTGGTACTTCGGTTGGAAAAAGTCAATATTGAAGATAACAGCTGACCTGTCGGATTTTTCTGCGTTTTTTCTCACGGCCATGCCTCCTGGAAAGCAGTGAATGACCTCACGCTTTTGATCGAAACCCTACCGCTGGCATGAGCGGCCGTCAATTATACTGTACTGCTCGCACGCCACGAGCGAGATAAGAATACGAGTTGCCATCTCACATTATTTTTAAGAGCAGTCTTATAGTCTGAAATGATCAGGCGTTGTTTAAATGAGTTGTCAGTACACTCATGAAGCGATCGTCAAGTTGAAAAACTCGCCCCTTACTCTAACGCCTCCCCCCCGAGTCAATCTGGTCGTATTAAGCCACGATGAACAATATGTGTTACGCATGACAGAGCGCCTGAACGGTAGTGGTCTTTTCCATATCGAGCACGTTGAGTCGCTGAGCAGGCTGCGCCTGCGTAAGCAACCTATAGACATCGTTATGGCCGAGATTCATGCTGATCATGTCGACAGTCTGATGCTACCGTGTTGGGTCGGTGAACTTAACGCCTACGGCCGGGTACGCAGAGCTCCCCATATTGTCTGGACCATAAAGGCCAGTGCGCTTGATGATGCGACTTCGTCGGCCGCTGCCATCGAGCAGGGCCGTACGGATATCGTCAAAGGTATTTCCAGTATAGCCTTGGCCTCGTATGCCCGACTCGCCAGAGCATCGGGCATACGGGTTGAGATCGTTGCCGAGAATCATCCCACTCAACTTCTACAAGTACTCGAAAAGCTTGCTACTGCCGAACACTTGCTACCGCAGCTGTCGCAATCTGACAGATTTGAGTTGTTGATCAGCGAAGACGATGTCGTGTCAGTGATAACGTCGGGTGAAAATCTACGTGTGGTGCTGCAGCCGCAATATAACTTGGCCAGTCGTCAAGTGATCGGTGCCGAAGCGCTGATACGCTGGCAACACCCAATCCACGGCGACATCCCCCCGTTGATCCTGATCCCGATGGTCGAACAGTTAGGGTTAGGCCTCTTGTTGTTCAGTCATGTCGAGAGAGCGGTGATTGAAGTCCTCGGTACGCTCGATCGTCTGGGTATAGACATTCCCATCGCTATAAATGCCTCGGCCCGCACGCTGTGTGCCACCGGACTGGCTACCCGGTTGGCAATCAAGATGCACAAGGCCGGTTTGCCTGCCCGGCGATTGAAGATCGAGCTGACTGAGCAAATCACCCCTGGAAACGAACTGGTGTTGTCAGCGTCCATCATGGCACTCCGAGCGAAGGGTTTTCTGATTTCGCTCGGAGACTTCGGTGCCGGCGCCGCAACGCTCGCTCTGTTGACGCACATACCCTTCGATGAGATGAAAATCGACGGAAAGTTAGCTGGAATTGCTGAGCAATCGCCACAATCGAGCGAGATCATTTCCGGCATCGTTAACCTTGCCCGCTACTTCAACTTGAATCTGGTGACCGAGGGTATTGAGGACCCATCCAGCATCGAGATGCTCAACCGTCTAGGTTGCAGCGCCGGACAAGGATTGGCTCTGGCCCCTCCATTGGAGCAGGCTGATTTCCTGAGACTCGTCGCGCGATAGTGCACGACAAAAGCCTGGGTGCGACTTTCCAGAACTGTGTGTTTGTACTTAAAAAATTCTCGATCAGGTACCAGTATTGACTATTCTCATTTTAGTCTTTGAGTTACCTGGTCCATACCGAGTGACGTCTGAACGCCATGAAGTCTATACGTGTTGCATTACTCGACGACCATGCTGTCGTTCGCCAAGGTCTTGCCAGTCACCTAGGCGACGCCCCCGGTATAGAGATCGTCGGGATATATAAAAACAGCCGGGAACTGATGCGCGGCATGTCTACAGTGCCCGTCGATGTGCTTTTGCTGGACTTCGTTCTCGGTCGCGACGAGCTTGATGGTGTTTCACTGATTCGCGCTTTGCGGGTTCGCTTTCCTGCCTGCCGGATCCTGGTGCTGTCAACTCACCACGATCCGGCCACTGTCTCGCTGGCCCTGCGGGTTGGAGCGCGCGGATTCATTGGCAAGGATGAGGATCTGACATGCCTCGCCAAGGCTATCCGGGTGGTTGCTTCCGGAGCTGTTTACCTAAGTGCAGAAGCTTCTTATAAAGTAGTCGATGGCATCCAGCAAAGTGACAATTCACCTCAATTAATCAGCAGTGACACTAACGTGCTGCAATTGGCTTTACTGTCGGCGCGTGAGCAGGAGGTGATCCGCTGTTATCTCGACGGCATGACCATCACGGAAATCGCCGAGAAGTTCAACCGTAGTATAAAAACCATCAGTACGCAGAAGGCCACAGCTTTTCGCAAACTAGGAATAACCTCTAACAATGGGTTGTTCAAGATAATGAAGACACTAGAGTAGCCTGTGAAGTTTTACGCATGTCCGTAGGTTCATTCTTGAATTTGAGAAAGCTCACAAGTTATTATCTGTGAGTTTTTTTGTTGGCGGCAACTACATGAAACCTGTAAAAGGAAAATCATGATCTCAGAAAAAAGCGGAGGTTCGAGAACGGCGAGGAGTTTTTCTCTATTATGGAAGATGATCTATCTCGCTAGACATCAATGCAGCGTTAGGATTATTTCACGCCGACAGCATCATGATTGATGCGGCGGGGAAAATGCATCGTGGTAAAGACGCCATTGCCCTTGAGTTGGAAGGGTTCTTCAGCCTCGGATTTCCTGTATGCAGTACCAGGCGACATTTGTTTGTCTATGGCGATATGGCTTTGCAAATTTCTGATTGGAGTCTTAGTGGTGTCAGCGAGGACGGAACGATAATAAACGTAGGGGGTACTGCGACCGATGTTATATGTCGCGGGCATGATAATATCTGGCGTTACGCAATCGATAATACATTTGGAATTTTAAGTCGCCATCTGAAGTAGATTGTTAGGCCCGGGAATGAGTAGAGAAATAGCGTGGGGCAAAAGCCCGTAGCGAATAAACGCTACGGGCCGATTTTGTATTACAAATAGACTAACTCTAGCGTGGCTGAACCGTCCAGAGACACATCGCTGCTCAGATCCAGTTCGGAACCTTTATTCAACGCGGCCTGCACGTTTAAAGTACCTGACAGAGTCTTGAATGCGATTGGAGCGCCAGCAGTTGTTGCCGACCATGACATGAGAACTGAACCATCATTTGCAATACCTCCTGAACTTGAGTTTAGCCATGTAGTGCCGGAGTCTTTGCTGAAGGTTGATTCAACTTGGGCGCCGTCAGCAGTGAAGTCATTTACGGCTAAGGTCATCGCATAAACACCAATATTTTTTCCGGACGCATTGCCCAAACCAAAGGCACCGATTTCATTCAAGGCTGGCCTGATTTTCTTTACTGCTCCAGGGACTCGTGTGCCCGCACGATTATCTATAGCCTTCAGCGCAACTTTTGTCGGTGCATTGCAAACAATAGTGAACGCAACATTTTTTTTCAGGCAACAGGGTAAAATCGTTTGTGCTCAAGTCAGTAGAACTGTGTGTGCCGTAATCGATAGTGCCACCACCCGCCAATGTCGGAGTGCAGGCGTTCGGAATAATAGTGCCAATTACTTTTACCTCAACCGATGCAGCATGTGCACCCAAAGAAAAGGCTGTCGCAGTAGTGGCGAAGGCCCATGCGGCGAGTTTTGGATTGAAACGCATTTTTATTTCTCCGTTACGAAAAGTTAGGTAGGTCTGCTCCAATGGCAGAGTGGCTGGCTTCCATTCCAGCTGGATGCTATTTTCTTATTAATAATGTTTGCGAAGCTCTAGGAGTAAGCCTAAAAATAAAAGTCGATATGCAATCTTCTATTGTGTATCCAGTGTCAACCTGCCGAGCCCTTCAAGTACGGTGATGTCGCGCGCATATGTCTCTGTGTCACTGATATACGTTTGAATTTCAACCTGAGCCAAAAAAACTTTGCCAACAGCCCGCTGACCTTGAACCATAGTTGTCACCACTTCATTTGGGCGCAGTAGCTCCGTTGGCGATAACGGCCTGGCACTGCCAGCCTGAGCGAGTTGCACGGTATTTCCATCCAGCGTTGCGTTACTCAGCGTGATTGTGAAATGGCCTTTATCGGCAAACCGGTAGCTATTCAAATCCGCCGCTTGTCCCTCAAACCGCAATCCAAAGCGGGTTTCTTCGCGACAGACCACCGTCAGGTTTAGTTGCCGGTTTCCGAGGGCAATCGGAGCACTCCCGCGGATATCCATATCGCTCCGGTTAAGTGTGCCGTAATCGACCTCCGGGTTGCTCAAACGCATTTCGCAGTCGGCCGCGAACGTACTACTGGCAACTAGGGTAAGCGCAGTGCCAAGCCATCGCGCGCAATCTGCACTGGTGCTACGGCGCATGACAAACAGCCGGTGCAACATCGTAAAAAGCGTCATAGTCAGTCTCCTTGGGGAAGTCGATCTTCAGCAGGCAGGACTTTTCATCAGTGAGAGAAACCCTCAGTACTTCAGTAGGGGCCAGGTCAGAAAGAAAGATGACGCCCTTGTCCAGGACCGTCGTAAGGAAGTGGTTTTTGTCATCAAGTACCGAAGAACCTTTGGGCAGCGGTTGTCCTGCTGTGTCGGAGGCGTTAATCAGGATGCGTTGAACCTTGATGACCTTGAAGTCGAGGTGACTCACCGAACCACGGCCGGCGCCAATTCTCTGGAAGCCGTTCTGTAGGTCGATCCGTTTCGGCAGCGATTTTGTTTGCACCTCGACGCGGCTATCTCGATAGGCACTCAGTTGTGGCACCACTGCTTTGCCTTTGTAGTCAGTCCATACCGGGCCATAAGGTGTCGACACCTTGACCCCGGACAGGTCGCCGACGTCCACGATGCCGAAGGTGTCTTGCACCGGATATGGCGAGAAGGTCACCCCATCTTGATGTGCTACTGCGCCGCCGGAGACTCGAGCGTTGTAGTTCTTGCTGTCCGGGCCTTGGGCATAACCCAGGTCCACGCTGGTGAAGCGAGGAATGGCCGAGAGGTTGGCGGTAGAATAGTTGTCACCCCGGTCGCCAGTGCTCTCGGTGCTAAGGCGGTAATTGAACTGGTCATTGATGGTTTCGGAATACGTTGCACCAAAACGCTGGTTGTCGCCGCGTCGGCTGGCATAGGTGCGCACGCTACGGGACTGACCCAGGGGCACGCTGACGCTGAAGTAGATTGCGTCGTCGCTGTCACCCTGACTGTTGGAAGAGCCGCTTAATGCGGTTTCCACGGTGGCAGACACAGTGGCATGTTTGAACGTTTTCCCCCAGGAGCCCACCAGGCGGTTGGTAGAGTCGCCATTGAAGGTACGGCTGGGTGAAATGGACACGTTGAAGCTGCCCAACGTGCTATTGGACCAGCCCAGCGAGGCACTGTATTGGCTCTTGTAGCGGCGGTTGTACCAATCGTCATCAGCATGCAATGTGGTGTCGGACAGTTCTCGATAGCCGGTGGTCTGCTGGGTAGCCGACACACTGCCCGACACGGTCTCGGTGAAACGCGTGCTCAAGGTGACACTGGCCTGGGTGCCTTTTACGTCTTCCTTGGCTGTGTGGGAGTAGAGGTTACGCACACTCAGGCTGGTGTCCTTTGCGAGGTTGGTGTCCACGCCCCATCCGGTGGATTGATAGTCGGTGGCTGCCATCAGCCCGGTAGTAGCGGTCAGGCTTTCACTCAGGCTCCAGGTGCCGGTGCCGGTAATCACCCAGGGTTGGTCCTCATCATTGGCGCCCTGGTTGCGTATCTTGCCGGCAGAAAAGGTGTAACCAGGTCGGACCGTAACAGCGTTGCGAAATGACGCTGCTGACACGACGAAGTTTCGCTCTGCGCCAGTGATGTCTCGCACTTTGACGTCCAGATCGGAGTTGCTGTTGAGCAACGGTATATCGCTCAGGCTGAACGGTCCTTCCGGCACGATCGTGGTGTAGATCAACGCACCGACCTGACGTACTTCTATCGTGGATTGTGCATTGGCGATGCCCTCTACCCGTGCCCCGGAACGTGCCGACCCCATCAGCGCCGTTTCGGGCAGTATCTGCACGCCGGTAATCGCTCCCCCGGAAAAAAGCGGGTTGTTGATATTGATCTGCCCGGCCTGCAGCAGGGCCTTTTGCTCGGTGAATGTGCGTTGTGCGTATGCGTATAAATGTTCGAAACTCTCTTTGTCGTCGCTCTTGCTATAAAGCTGGTGACTGCGCACGATCCAGTCACCCATGTTGAACCCCAGATCGGTCGAGCCCGACAGGTAGTCGCTAGACTGCGAACCAAACTCCGAACGCATGGCCATTACGTCATAGTTGAAAAGGGCAGCAGTGCCACCACGGCTGAAGTTCGTAGTCTGGGGCGCATCGCTCTGTAAGGCATGCTGCGGGACCACCAGAAAAATCTCATCCTTGTTCGGGTGCAGGCTGACCTCGGTTTGCGGGTACGCCGCCACAAAGTCATAACGCTTTTCGGTGGCGTTCTTTGAACTCAGCACGTACTGCGAACCGGGAGCCTTCAGACGGGCCTTGGTCAGCAATGCCTCGTCAAAATACAGCTCTCCGTGGTTGTCGAACCGGGCTTCCACTCTGCCCAGCTTGACCCCGTTAACCACCAGTGAAACTACGTGCGCGCCCTCCGTAAACCGCGCGGGCTCGCGAAAATAATCAGCCAGTTTGGGGTCAATGCCGCGTGCTTTAAGGGTTTGCATATCGAACCTTGCGAAATCGCCGCTGGCTTGCCCAGCCCCCTGCGACATGTCCGCCTGGGCGGCAATCGGCGTAAGCAAGAGTGCGTTCCAGATCGCGTACGCAAGGGGCGCAAAGATCGGTAGGAAAGGGCGCTTGTTTTGTTCAGGCACGAGTTTGCAGCGGCCACCCTTATAGGTAGCCAGGAAAGGCTTTTTCATGGTTTAGGACTGCTAGGTAGAAACAGGCGGGGAGGCAAAAGCTGTTGACTATTGCGCGTGCTCAGTAACTAGTAGTGGCATCGATAGGCGCTTCGTACTTATCGACAGAGAAGCCATAGACCGTGCCAGGGCCGATGGTTACCGAGCTTGAGTGGATAGCTTCAGGTGCCAACGCCATCTTCAATGTCTCACCAGGCAGGACATAGGTGCGTGGCAGCAAGGCCGTCTTGCCCGAAGGCTTGAGTTTCAGCTCTTGAGACAACCGCACGACATAGGCGCTGTTGTTGATCACCACCAGCTTGCCGTTATGGATACCCCATTTCAGCAACTTCCAAGGCTCACGGTTAGGCTCCAGACCCTTGGGGTGAACGATCAAAGGCAGGTTCTGACGCATGCTGACACCGACAGTCGAGCGCCCTTGGCTGTTGAGTTTTGGAGCGATGCCTTCAAAGATTACGCGCTTGAGTCGCTGGGTTGTCACCGGCTCGCCTCCTTGACGCAGGAAACGCACAAGCTGGGTTTCACCGGCCTCAACACGGGTGACGGGTGGAGTCAGCACTACCAGGGGCTCGGTGTCCTCGGGGATATTCTCGATAGTCGAATACAACAGCGCCGGAGTGCCGTCGGTGTTCTTGACGTTGATGCTGGTTTCACCTTCGGCCTCATACAATATCACCACAGAGGTCTCAGGCTGCATACCGGTCGCGCAAATGAACGGTGCGGCTAACGCTGCAGCCGAACCTGCCAACAGGGCACACAAATGTTTTTTGGAGATAGTCATGTCTATACCTCATTGAATTGCCGCCAATCGATGAGTTCAGATGGGGCGCTCATTGAGGTGAATTATGAAAGTCCGGTACTAAGCAAAACATCGGAATAGGATTAAAAGTGAGATGAGTTGCCGATAAATCGTGTCTAGGAGGCGAAAACCTGCGCGGTGGACACCAGGGTGCCGTTGATCAGAGCAAGACCTTTCTTCGGCCCCCCTGCGACAATGGCTCCACCATGATCCTATTAGTGGGCTTCTACCATTATTCATCTACCTTTGATCAATGTATCCGGTGTCCGCGAAGGTGATAATCCGAGCATTCGTCGAGCTGCTCGGCGGCGTGTAAGAAGGTACCGCGAGCGAGCATGTTCCTATGGGGTTGACACCTAGCCCACACGAACATGCCTGCTGGCGAAGAAATGCTTCATTCTTATATTGCAATCGGCTCCCCTATCTTGTTCAGCCCTCTGTGAGGAGCTAACTCCACCAGCGCGAGGTTTTCTTGGGGCGGCGGCGGTGCATCTAGTTACCTCTAGAAAGTCCAGGAGGCAGTAGCAGAAGCGCTCTGGTCGTGAAAGCGCTGGCCTATTTCTCCTGTGTACCCCAAGCCGATGGAAAAGGACGGCGTTAGGTCAAGGCTGGCGTTGAGTGCCAATTGAGCCATGTCTTTTTGCACAGGTAAACCGGAGATACTGACGAAGTCCCCTTGGGACCGCAGTTTCAGTCGGGTCTCCGTGGATGGTTCGCTGAAGGTGTGTTGCAGCCCTGTGCTGCCACTCAGCCGCAAGGTCATGCCTCTGGCCAGTGGATGGGTGGCGTTCACACGCGCACCGAGTCGGGCCGAGGTCACGTCCATGCGGCTTTTCTTGCCGCTGAGGGCGAACAGGTTTTGCTTCTCGGTAAAGGCCTCGGTTTCAAGGTGTGTGTAGTTAAGCCCAACAAAGGGTTCTAGAGTCAAGGTGTTGAAGTTGATGGCCTTGGACAGTTCCGCAAAGACCTGGCGGGTGCTTCCATCGTAACTGCCTTTCAGTCGCGTGGTGCCATTCTTGTGGCCTATATCGCGTTTGCTGTCGATCTCATGCCAGGCGTAGGCCGCGCCTAGGCGCACTGTAACGCTGTCCAACTGTTTACCGGCATAGGCGGCAAGGCTGTAGGTCTCGACATCGGCCGAAGCACTCTGCATGGAGAGCGAGGCAGAGCTGCTTTGATAGCTGGCGGCGATACCGGCTCTCAAGCCGCTATCTTCGTCTTGCTGATCGAGCCCCCAGATTACCCCGTGAGTCGAACGATTGAGTTTGGCAGCATCATCCTGGCGATTTTGCGCGCCACTGGAGTTGAAGGCATATCCCCAGGCGCCCAAAGCACGCGGGTTCTGTTCTGTTTGGTAAAGACGATTAAGCGTGGCGTTGCGCACGTAGCCTGAATCTTGCAACAGCGCATTCTTGAGCGAGGCATGCAGCTCGCCGGTCATGGATTGCATGACGTGCTTGAACTCATCTCTGGAGAGCCCGATCAAGGTATTGGTTTCTTTTTCGGCCCAGGTTAGAGGTACGGTTTCCGGAGCGCCCACGGAGGGGGTAGCGGCCAGCAGTGTTGCTGATGGAACAGGCACTGGCGTTACGGTGGGCGAGGGCGTAATAACGACTGGCAAAGTCGAGGGCGGTATAGTGATAGGGGCCTCGTTCAGCAGCTGGGTGGCCAAGACTTTTTCGTTTGCGGTTTCCACCAGTGCTTGAGGACTGACGTCGTTACGCACCAGGTTCAGGTTTACTTGATTTGTTTCGTAAGTCAGGCTGGGCGTGAGGAAGGCCAAATTGGATGTGACGCTGGCAAATTGGCCGCTGACGCCTTTTTGCGCCTGGATAATAGGCAGGCTGGTGTTGGATTTGTAGTCGCCGGCCTCTGCCTGAACGTCAACCAGACCACCTTGCAGGTCAATATGTCCGGCTACGTCCAGCTTGTCGGCACGTCCAGTCGCATCGACCTCGACCTGGTAAATCGACTCGGGCCTGAAGGTCAGGTTTTGGGTGATGCGTAAGGTACCGATCGAATTGCCGGGGGCGATGATCCCGCCTTTGTTGACGGTGACTGAGCCGACTTCGCCGATGCCCTGCAACTGGCCGCCGGACTCTACGTAAACCAATGCGTGGTTCAGTGTGCCATTGATCTTCAGTGCACCTTTGTTGATGTAGGTGTGCCCAGTAGAACTGTTGTTGCCGTTGAGTTCGAGCATACCCGAGCCGTCTTTTATTAGACTGCCGCCGCCGCTGATATTGCTGCCAAATGCGATGTTGTCACTACGATTGAAGGTTAGCGTGCCATTGTTGTTGATATTGCCCGTCACCGAGCCTTGCGTTCCGCCGTTACCCACTTGCACGGCGCCCTGGTTCACGTCGATGCCGCCATTGGAGACCGTGTTGCCTGTAAGGATCAGCAGGCCAGCGCCATCTTTCACCAGCTTGCCATCGCCGCTGATATCGCCGCCAAAGGCTGTGTCGTCACTGCGATTGAAGACCAGCGTGGCGTCGTTGTTGATATTGCCCGTCACCGCGCCTTGCGTTCCACCGTTACCCACCTGCAAGGTGCCTTGGTTCAGGTCAATGCCGCCACTGAAGGTGTTGTTGCCTGTGAGGATTAGCGTACCGCTACCATTTTTGATCAAGCTACCAGGGCCACCAATATCTTCCTTCCAGGTATCAGTTTGAGAAAAGCCGGCCAGATCCATATCTGAAGCTGGGTTCTGGTTGACTGTGAAATCTTCATAGAAATAGGTGGGGCCGCTAAAAGCGCGGGGCAGGTTGATCAGGCCCCAGTTGGCGTCTGGGTTGTTGGCGTCGAAGGTCCAGCCCGCCAGCGAGTTGCTGGGGTAAGCTGTGCTAGCCAGAATCTGCTGCCATTCGGGTGACTTCAAATAGGGAAAGCGAAAACGCAACAAGGCACTTGACTGTTGCGGAATATGTTCAGGGGTGAGCGCTACGACAGGGCGTTTGAGCAGTTGGTTGTAATAGCCGATGCTGTAGTTTTCGTTGGCTTGAGTATCGGTCAAGGGCGAGTCTTGAGCCTCAAGGCAGCCACGCAAAGGGCCCGAGCAAAGCTTCGACTCTTCTACCTGCGTTCGAACATCCTTGCTCAGTTCAAAAAAGGTAGTTGCCAACGTGTCGTCTGACAGTATTTTCGACAGGTAGTAGTAGTTGCCAATGCGGGAGGCAATAGTGTCGGTTGGAAAGTGTGCTTCCAACACGACACGACTCTCGCCGTATTGCAATGCGCGGGAAATTATTTCGCTGCCACGCTCTGGAAATACCAGGCTCATGGGCAGCGCCGTTGTATAACCTTCCCAAGTGTGGCCGCTTGGGAAGGATGAGCCTTTTATGGATAGGTAATCTTTTATATATTGTGAGTTTTCCAGAACCTCATAGGGTCTTCCACGAAGAAACTGTTCCTTTAATATGAAGTCTGCGGTTCGTTTCCTTTGTTTGTTAGGGTCATATGATCTGGCTGCCAGTTCGTATAGATCTACCAAGCTGTCGTAAGACGATAGATCTGAAAGAACTAGCGGCATGGTGGGTGTTTTTGCGGGGGTGAGCGAACCTAGTGCTGACTGCGTCATTATCGATAGTTGATAAGCGGTCTCTTGCGATCTATCGCTCCTAGCGAGCTTGTATCTAGCTCCACTGTCTTGTACGTAGGCGATGGAACCTATCCGATCAAGCTCGGATGATTCTGAGCCTGGTTGTGGATAGCCGGTAAGGACGTTATTTTGGAGCTCCTTGAACCAGGTATTTCTTTTGGAGTCGATCAGTGCTTCAGCGATGTCGGTTTCAACTCCAGCTAATACACATGAAGGTGAAAGCATCCAGAGAAAAAGTGCATATTTCAAAGCTGCGTATTGGCCCGATGGGCTAGTATTCAAGGATATGTTTGTTGATCGCATGAGTCCTCCTGTGGCGTATGGCTTATTGGGAAGGGATCGTTATGCGGGGTTTTCTTTTCCGTTTTATTGCAATGCTGTCAACAAGCCAAAAGAAAATATTTCGGTAAAAACCAAGAGGCTTTATATTTCGCATCTTAATTTGATTTAGGATTTTTCCTATTGATTTTTGTTTTTGGTTTTGTAAGGTCGCTGTTGGTGGTGTGGTGATTTGTTGTGTTAGATGTTTGCTGTAACAGCGAAATTTCAGGATTTGTTGTCAGAGGTTCCGTATGCCTCCCTATAATGTGGGACCAGTGTCAGCCTAGGCCAGCCCCATTTCATAGGTGTCGGTCTTTACCACTTCCTTCGCGTCGCTAAGTAGCTCAGGCCATAGCTTAGGCGGACTGCGATCAGTTCGGCCGTCGTGTGATGTGCGAGAGTCGAGGCTGGCAGTCATGTGCTTGTCGAAGGTTCTCAAGATCATGCGTAATTTGCATCGTGTTGACGGCGACAGAAATTTCGGATCATTCCTAGAGATTTTTTTTACCTCAATCGTCAGTATTCAAAGCTGGATCGATCATATTGTTTGAGGGCTATCTCTATGCAGCATTGACGTACCATGCAAGGGAGAATGAAGCTTCTCTATCTTTAGAAAAGATTTTCGGTGTTGGATGTACCTGCATGTGGCTGGTAGCGCCCTCGATTCGGCAGAGGCAGCGTTGATTAATAGTGAGCGGCATTGGAAGATTCGGCGATTATTCCAGCTTGGCGCCAGCGAACCCTAAGCCCCGATACTTTCCACCTGCCGTCGGCGCGCTCGATCTAGCCACTGGAGAACCGCAGGTCATTGGTCAACCGGGTGGATAACCAGCCATTGATCGAAACACGTATAAACAGACTATCGCTAACTAACGAACACGAGCGGTAAGCTGTTTTCGATCCTCCCCGGATGAGCGCGACGGTGGAGATAAAGTCCAGCTCCAAACGTATTGGGCTATCTGATCAAGCCTTTTAACAAGGCAATGGAGGCATCAAGGATGCGCTGACTTCTGAGAGAACTATTCGCCAAGCAAATAACTAATCAATTCTCTTGTGACTCGTATGCTTTGTTCGATTTAGAAATAAAACTGTTTGCCTAACGCCGGAAGCAGCGAGGCATGGCAGCTTTGCTCATGGAATATGATCATGCCTACAAAGGCCTTGCGAATTATGATTTTCGACAAATGTCATTCTCAACGACTGGAAGTCGAAAGGTTACTGAACGAACAGGGTTACTATCGTATAGCGCCGGTGGCAGCCTTTGCCGATTTTCTTCATTTAGTGGAGTACTCACTCGTGGCTTTTGATCTTGTCGTCATGCATGGCGGCTCGATCGATGGGATGATAGATGGTTTCAATCTTGATGGCTTCTGTCGTAATAGCCCCAACCTTCGCCATACCTTGATCTACGATGACCAAACTTTTGATGTAACAGAAATAGATTGGACGTCTTCACGGATCATCAGGAAGGTCCCCAGTCCTCCGAGTCGTATAGCGATAAGTAGTCTCATGGAGCTGATCGACCCACACAGAAAACGGTGAGTGTCGTGAGTGGACTGCCCCCGTCACCGTAGACATCTCCAGCCTAGCGCACGGAGGGTGTTTGCTGACTTGCGCGAGGCTGGAGAAAGTTGCGGCAAGCACCGTGTCGCAGCATTGATGCGCACCAATAAAATCAAGGCGCTCAGAGGATATAAAGCCCCGCGCGCAATCAAAGGGAGGCCATCGATCATTGCCCCCAATCGACTCAACCGGGCCTTCACTGTCGATGCCCCTAATAAGGCTTGGGTGACCGATATCACTTACATCCGAACGTGGCAGGGATGGTTATATCTGGCCGTCGTACTGGATTTCTACGCTCGCAAGGTGGTCGGCTGGTCAATGAAGCCAGCGCTAGGCAAGGAGCTGGCGCTGGACGTGCTGCTGGCGGTATGGCGCCGTAAACCCAAAACCAGAGTCATCGTGCATTCGGATCAGGGTAGCGATGACTGGAAACGTTTTTGTCTGGCCAACCACCTCGAGCCGAGTATGAGCCGCCGAGGAAACTGCTGGGACAATGCCGTGGCGGAGTCTTTTTTCAGTAGCCTGAAAAAAGAACGTATCCGCAAGAGGATCTACAAAACCCGTGACATGGTCCGTACCGACGTAGAGGCTGGAAAATGTCTATGGGGGCGGGGGCAGTCCATCAGTCGCTTAGGCAGCTCATGAACATCTATGACATGACCTGTCGTTTAACATAATATACATTATGCGAATCATCGTATGCAGAGCCGAGGCTAGGGTTGACCAAATTTTCAGCCTGGCAAAGCCTCCATTCTCGTAATCATGCACGGTGTGGCGTCGGTTACCGCTGCACACTTGAATGCCGTCCTCAGAAACAACGCCGTTGGCATCCCTCCGCCTCAAACCATGACGACAGCAATTGGCGCCATACCGATAGAAATCGCGAACTCTTGGACAGCTCTCTCCACAGAAAAAATCCAGCCTTTTGCCAGCTTGTCAATAGTGTTGTTGAGCGACTGTCCGGGAGGCAGTGCGATGATAGGCTTTCATGGCGCCACACTACGCGAGTGCCCGATCTGTTCAGATATTGGATAAAGGCAGGTCAGGTCGATGTATAAGCCGCATGTCAGATTACTGAAAGGATTCGAACATGAAAAAGTCCATAACTGCTCTGGCCGTATCCACGACGCTCGCTCTCACCGCAACTGTCGCGAACGCTTCCGTGCATCCGACCACCATCAAGTCTCCCCAGACCGTCAATCAGGTGACAGCTTCTATTGACACTCCTTTCGGAACCCATCAAAAAGCTGGCGAAATCCAGATGGCCAGCCTGGCCAGAAGTTGCTCCGATGAACGATATTCCTGGTGGGAATACAGCGGTTGGGAAATCGTCGGCTGTCTCATAAGCGGCCAATGGTAATTATTGACGGGCCTGGTGCGTGACTTGCGTGATAAGCGCGCACCAGAGCCTAAAGATCGAGCCGGAGAATGCCAACTCAAGAAGCTGCTGGCCGAGGCCCACCTGCACATCGAGGCACTGAAAGTGGGCTTTGGGTAACCGCGGGCCAAGTGCCAGGATGGCCAAGTAGCCTACCGACAGAGCTCTCTGTATTGATTCACGTTGGAAACTGCAGAGTTTAGTGCTGTTGCTTTGTATTGATAGTAGCGGATTGTATCTGCCTGAGCGGGTCCAACATTACCGAAATACTCTTCCCAAGCGTTACTCTTAGTTAGCAAGTCAGAGAGCATGGTACTTAGGTCGCTTGCCGTCCAAACTGCCTTGTAGCCTTTAATCTCGCCAGGGGCTGGATGGATATGCTTGACATACTTATCCACCGAGTACCCATACTCGTCGCCCTTTTTATGCTCGTAAGCCATAAAGACCGTATACACTGTCCCGACTGACTGCTTGTACCAAGGGATAACGACAAAGTGATGAACCGCTGATCCCGTAATAAGAAAGTGCCAAACAGCTGTCTGCGAGTGATCACCACGAAATAAAAGTGCTTGTTCGATTTGGTACTTCATGCTCGCATTGTTTTCGATGACATCATTTCCAACATCATCTTGCACCTTCCCGTAAACAGCGCAGCTCATTTGAGCTGGCACACCAGGACAATTCTTCAATTCCATGAGTGTTGTGTTGTTGTTTATAGCCCTGATCAGATCTTCCCCTGTCATGTCTCTTGGCTCCTGCCCAGATATTTAACACGTATTTGGAAATAATTAAGCTCACTGTCCTTGGTGAGGATAGCTTCGATCCACCCTTTATCAAATTCATCCAGTGGGTGAACAAAGATGTCAATGGTGATCGGTGCCATGCCACTTTTCTAAAACTAAACGCTCTTAAGAGCCACAATAAAAATGATGAACTATCGTCGACGGCGTGTCGGGTCAACGAACAGGCAATTGCCGCGGCCCACACTGGGTTGCCCCACAGGTTGGCCAAAAGCAGCCATGCCCTCCTCCCCTTCACCAGCAGCGCGGATTTGTGGGGGTCATGAAGAGGTTTCCCGGGGCGAGGAATGGCTGGCCGGCCGCGCGGCCGGTGTCCGGGACAGCAAGACAATGCCTACGGCGATCATCACGCCACCCAGCATTTCGTGGGTGGAAAGCATGTCGCCGCTGATGGCGAAGGTGATCAGCGCGGCAAAGAAAGGGCACAGAAACAGGAAGCCGCTGGTGCGCACGGCGCCGCCCGTATGCAGGGCCGCGAACCACAATCCCATGGCCCCCATCGAAGCGGGAATGGCCAGCCACAGGAACGCAACCATCGTTTGGGCCGGCAAGCTGAAGGACTCGCCACGCCAGGCGGCCAGCAACGCGAGCGCGACCGCCCCAATGAGCATCTGCCAGAACGCCAGCGTCCAGGTATCGACGGCCAAGCGAAAGCGCTTGCTGGCCAGCGTGGCGAGAGCCCAGCAGGTCGAGCCCGCCATGACCAGCGCTTCCGCGGGGCCGATCGCGCCGCTCATCACCGACTGCACACCGATGCAGACCACCACTCCGGCGAAGGCCAGCAGCAGGCCCAGCCAGGCCAGGGGGCGTACCCGCTCCTTGAGCAGGATGCCGGCCAGCAGCGCCACCACCAGCGGATTGCTGGCCATCAGGATTGCCGCCTTGGATGCGCTGGTCTGCGTCAGGCCCATGGTCAGGAACGCCATGACACCGGTCGTCTGCAACAGGCCGATGATGGTCAGTCGCAGCCAGGGCATGGCCTTGACCGGAACCGCTGTGCCGGCAGCGACCCGGGCACGGTGGCGCAGCCACAACCAGGGCAGCAGCGAGAGAGCCGCCACGAAAAACCGCAGCGCCGCCAGCCACAGCGGCGGCAATTCACTCAGGACAATCTTGCTGGCGACGAAGGACGAGCCTTGCAGAAAGGTGGAGCTGAGGATCAGCAGGAGAAAGCGCCGTTGTGCTGCATGCGAGTCCATGGAGGCCCTATCAATCGTGGCGGCGGACAGTAGGCCGCCGAATCACTTGATAGTGTGTTGCCCCGCCTCTCGTCACGCTTCGCGCAGAAAGACAACCTCTGCGTCAAACAGGACAAGCGCACGCCCGGTCAACTACGCAAAGTAGCGGCTGGGCGATGCTCCAAGCAGCCGCTTGAACATGGCCGAGAACGCGCCCGGCGTGTCGTAGCCCATGTCCAGCGCCACAGTCGTCACGGGCTCGCCCGCGGCCAAGCGCGGCAACGCCGCCATCACGCGGGCCTGCTGTCGCCACACTTGAAACGGCACCCCGAGTTCGGCAGTGAACAGCCGCGACAGTGTGCGCGCTGTCGCGCCATGCTGGCCGGCCCAGTCGTTCAGCGTGCGATTATCCTGTGGGTTGGCCAGGATCGCTTCGCAGGTGGCCACCAAGCGCTTGTCGCGGCCCGTGGGCAAATGCAGCCCTTGTTCCGGCGACCAGGCAATCTCTTCGAGGATCAGGCTCAGGATGCGGCCATCCCGGCTGTCCTCTGGATAATCAAGGGCAATCGTCGCCGCACGCAGGATGAGTTCGCGCAGCAGGTTCGAAACCCGTACCGCGCCGGGGTGCAGGGGTGCATCAGTGGGATAGCGATCCTGGCGAACATAGGCTGTGCGCAATGCCACCGGGCTGCCTCGGGTCTGCATGGCATGGGAGATTCCCGCGGGCATCCACAAGGCGCGTTGCGGCGGCACCAGCCACAGGCCCGTGCCCGTCCGGATCTCCATGACGCCGGAAACCGCGTAGATGAGCTGCCCGCAGGAATGGGCATGCGGCGCCACGGCATATGCGGCCGGGTAGTCCTTCGCCATGACCACGATGGGACGGTCTACATTTTCATAGTCGCGCCTATCTACACTTCTAGCCAAAACAGAAACTCGCAGGTTGCAATCGTTCAAGGCTACAGGCTAACCCCTTAAAGCGTCTTCATTCGGCTTGCTTCTCAGCCAAACAGTCGCGTTCGGTGAACCGATATCTCGATAACGGCACTGTGCCCTTCGATAAACCTCAATATTGATAGCAGGTTCAAGGGCTCTGGCCGCTCGTAGCCAATAGCCAACGCCTTACATCTCACACAGCCAAATGCGGACATACTTTTCACTGCCGCCTGATAGCTTAAGGCCATCCAGCGGCATGCCCTATAAGCACAGCTGCTGCAGGCAAGACACGGAGGTCTGGCAGTCATCATTCATCGAAGGCTGTTTCCATCAGGCACAAGGATCTGAAGCCGGTGACCACCTCATCCTCCATGACCAGCGGTTCGCGCCCGCCACTTGATGGCTTGCAGTGCGCGACTTGTGCAGTACGTGCCGGTGTTCTCCCCAATACCCTGTTTCACGATGAGCAGGCGTTTGGGAAACCCACTCGGCACAATGGATCCCGGAAACCATTCAATAAACGGGGCGGACTCCGAAAAGCCAGACGAGTAGGAACTTATATATGGAGATATATCGTATGTCGGCTCAAGAGAACTTTGTTGGCGGATGGACTCCTTACCACGAACTGACTCCAAAGGATCGGGAAGTATTCAAAGAGGCCCTGGCCGGGTTCGTGGGTGTGCACTACACCCCTGAAAAAGTTTCGACCCAAGTCGTCAACGGCACGAACTATCGTTATCTGTCGAAAGCAACGGTGCCTGGCTCGTCGGACAGCTGGCAGGCCGTAGTGGAAATCTACGCGCCTATTAAAGGCAAGCCGCACATCACCCAGATCCACCGGATCTAAGCGGGGATCAAATCCGTCGGGTCGCGCACAGGTTGCGCGGCCCGACGGTTCATCGCGACGCTCTCCTTCCAAGCCCTCCCCCCAAGCCGTAGCCAGCCCATAAACCCCGCCTTGTCTGTCACTCGTTGCAGTTGCTAGACGCCTCCCATCCCCGCGTTATTGCGCATTCCTCTGGAATACTTGCCTGATCCTCTGAGCTTGCCGGGTATCGGATAGGAAACCCTTGGCCCCTGGGCTAGAGTCCGATCACTAGGAGCCAGCTGCCATGACCCAAGCCCGCGCCGGCCAGGCATCGCCCCTGGCACACACCCTCGACACCTCCTCGCATTTTCTCTCGCTGGACCTTCCGGCCCACTCCGACGTGCTCGCGGCCAGCCCGGCGCACGGGGCAGCGGATTGGCGTATCCGCCCCTTTACCCGCGTTTCTTGAGCAAGGACGCGCCTCGTGGCGCCTCCTGAAGAAAAAACAACGACACACCAACCGATGATCAGCAGGTGAGCCATGGAACTACGAATCAACCAGAAGACCTATCAGGTCGATGCCGACGCCGACACGCCGTTGCTGTGGGTGATCCGCGATGACCTGGGCCTGACCGGCACCAAATACGGCTGCGGCCTGGCCCAGTGCGGCGCTTGTTCGGTGCTGGTGGACGGCAATGTGGTGCGCGCCTGCGTCACCCCGGTGGCGGGTGTGGTCGGCCGCGAGGTCACCACCATCGAGGCGATCGAGGCGGACGCAGTCGGCAAGCGCGTGGTCGCCGCCTGGGTCGAGCACCAAGTGGCCCAGTGCGGCTACTGCCAGTCCGGGCAGGTCATGGCGGCCACCGCGCTGCTCAAGCACAGCCCCGCGCCCAGCGATGAGCAGATCGAGGCGGCGATGGTCAACCTGTGCCGCTGCGGCACCTACAACGCCATCCATGCCGCCGTGCATGACCTGGCCGCCCAGCCTGCCAAGAAGGAAAGCGCCTGATGAACAAGCCCATCGATTTCGCTGAAGACCTCCTGGACCTGCCGCTGGACGAACCGGTCAACCTGTCCCGCCGGCGCTTTCTGACCGGCACCGCCGTGGGCGCGCTGGTGCTCGGTTTCGGCCTGCCGCTGGGTTCGGCCAGGGTCCTGGCCGCCACGGCAAGCACCGCGGAACGCGGGACCCAGGTGCCGGCGTTCCTGGAGATTCGCCCGGATGGCAGCGTGCGCCTGCTCAGCCCCTTCATGGAAGGCGGACAAGGCACCCACACCGCCATGGCGCAGATCGTCGGTGAAGAGCTGGACGCCGACCCCGCCACCTTCGTGGTCGAGGCCGCGCCGCCCGGCGAAGCCTACGTGGTCATGGAGAACGGCATGCGCATCACCGGCGGCAGCATGTCGGTGCGCATGAGCTACCCGACCATGCGCCGCCTGGGCGCCCTGGCGCGGGCCATGCTGCTGCAGGCCGGCGCCGAGCAACTGGGCGTACCGCTGGCCGAGCTGTCCACCGAGCCTGGCCGGGTGCTGCATGCCGCTTCCGGTCGTTCGCTGGGCTACGGTGAATTGGCCGGTCGCGCCCTGGACATGCCGGTGCCCGATCCGGCCAGCATCACCCTGCGCGACCCGAGCCAGTTCCGCTGGATCGGCAAGCCGGTGCGGCGCGTCGATGCCTATGAGAAATCCACCGGCAAGGCGCTGTACAGCATTGACCTGAAGGTCGACGGCATGCTCCACGCCGCCGTGCAGCACGCGCCGCGCCTGGGCATGAGCGTGGGCAGCCTGCGCAACGAGGCCCAGGTCAAGGCCATGAAAGGCGTGCACTCCGTTCACCAGTTGCCCGGCGCGGTGGCGGTGGTCGCCGAACGCTGGTGGCACGCCAAGCGCGCGGTGGAAGCCATCCAGGTCGACTGGCAGGAAGCGTCCGCCGACTCGAAGGTGCGGCCAATGCCCGCTGATTTTTCCAGCGATGCGTTCCGCGACTTTCTCGCCGCCCAGCAAGGCCCGGCCCGCGACGACGAAAACGAAGGCGACGTGGCCGCCGCCCTGGCCAGTGCCAAGACCCGGGTCGAGGCCACCTACCACAACCAGTACCTCAACCACGCCCAGCTGGAGCCCCCTTCGGCCCTGGCGCGCTTCAATCCCGACGGTTCGCTGGAGGTCTGGCTGCCCAACCAGGCGCCGGACATGTTCCGCGCCGACATCGCCAAGCGCACCGGTCTCGATCCCTCGCGGATCACCCTGCACTCGCCGTTGCTGGGCGGTTTTTTCGGCCGGCATTTCCTCTATGACTCGGCCTGTCCCTACCCACAGGCCATCGCCCTGGCCAAGGCCGTCGGCCGCCCGGTCAAGCTGATCTGGAGCCGCGAGGAAGAGTTCCTGCGTGACGTGCTGCGTCCGGTCGCCGTGGTCAAGTTCCAGGCCGCGCTGGATGCCCAAGGGCTGCCGGTGGCGATCGAAGCGGTGAGCGCCACCGAAGGCCCCACCGAGGCCATCGCCGGCAAACAGGGCGAGAAACTCGACCCTTCGGCCCTTGAAGGTCTGTCGGGCAAGCCCTACGCCATTGCCAACAAGCGCATCGCGCAGATCTACGTCAAGGGGCCGGCCATGCTCGGCTACTGGCGCTCGGTGGGCAATTCGCTCAACGACTTCTTCTACGAGGCCTTCCTCGACGAACTGGCGGACAAAGGCGGCCGCGACCCGTACGAGCTACGCCAGCACCTGCTGCGCGACAACCCGCGCCTGACCACCTTGCTGCAGGCGGTGGGCGAACTGTCCGGCGGCTGGAAGCGCGGCCCGTTCACCGCCGAGGACGGCACTCGCCGCGCCCGCGGCGTGGCCATGGCCTCGCCGTTCGGCTCGCACACGGCGGCGATCGCCGAAGTGTCGATCGAAAATGGCCAGGTCAAGGTCCACGACATCTGGCAGGCCATCGACCCGGGCAGCATCGTCAACCCGGCGATCGTCGAGGCCCAGGTCAATGGTGCCGTGGCCCTGGGGTTGTCCCAGACGTTGGTGGAAGAAGCGGTCTACGTGGACGGCAAGCCCCGGGCGCGCAACTACGACCTGTACCCGATCCTGCCGCCGTCACGCATGGCGCGGGTGCATGTACGGATTGTCGAGAGTGGCGAAAAGATGGGCGGCGTCGGCGAGCCACCGCTGCCCGCGGTGGCGCCGGCGGTGGCCAACGCGGTGGCGCGGCTGACCGGCCAGCGCATCCGTAGCCTGCCATTGAGCCGATACACCTTCAGCTGACCGACAAGGACTGCCCATGAATAACCGCCGATTCGCAAGAACCGCAGGCTGGCTGGCCTTGCCGTGCCTGGTCGCGGCAGGCCTGCTGGCCTGGTATGTCACCCGCGAGCCCGCCTCGCCCTTCGAGCAGGAACAGGCCGCGGCGACCCGCTTCGACCCCGCCTTGGTGAGCCGCGGCGAGTACGTCGCCCGGGTCAGCGATTGCGTGGCCTGCCACAGCCTGCCGGGCAAGGCGCCCTTCGCCGGCGGCCTGGAAATGGCCACGCCGCTGGGCGCCATCCACGCCACCAACGTCACCCCCGACCGGGACACCGGCATCGGCGCCTACAGCCTGGCCGACTTCGACCGCGCCGTGCGCCATGGCGTCGCCCCGGGCGGTCGGCGGCTCTACCCGGCGATGCCCTACCCGTCCTACGTCAAGCTCAGCGACGATGACATGCGCGCGCTGTACGCGTTCTTCATGAAAGGCGTGCAACCGGTCAGCCAGCCCAACGTCCCCAGCGCTATCCCCTGGCCGCTGAACATGCGCTGGCCCATCGCGCTGTGGAACGGCCTGTTCGCCCCGAGCACGCCCTACGCGGCCAAGCCTGCGCAGGATGCGTTGTGGAACCGCGGCGCCTACATCGTCCAGGGGCCGGGCCACTGCGGCAGCTGCCACACCCCGCGCGGCCTGGCGTTCAACGAGCAGGCCCTGGACGAGTCCGGCGCGCCGTTCCTCGCCGGCGCCCTGCTCGACGGCTGGTACGCGCCGAGCCTGCGCCAGGACTCCAACACCGGCCTGGGCCGCTGGAGCGAGCCGCAGATCGTGCAGTTCCTCAAGACCGGGCGTAACCAGCACGCGGTGGTCTACGGCTCGATGACCGAGGCGTTCAACAACTCCACCCAGTTCATGGCCGACGAGGACCTGGCCGCGATCGCCCGCTACCTCAAGTCGCTGCCCGGCGATCCGCAGCGCGACGGCGCGCCCTGGCAGTACCAGGCCGTGTCCGCCGCCACCCGCCTGGACAGCCCCGGAGCCCATACCTACGTGACCCGCTGCGCCTCCTGCCATGGCCTGGACGGCCAGGGCCAGGCCGAGTGGATGCCGCCTTTGGCGGGCGCCACTTCGGCACTGGCCAAGGAAAACGCGTCGGCGATCAACATCACCCTAAACGGCTCGCAGCGCGTGGTCGCCGCCGGCGTGCCGGATGCCTACCGCATGCCGGCCTTTCGCGAGCAATTGTCGGACCGGGAAATCGCCGAGGTCCTGAGCTTCGTGCGCGGCACCTGGGGCAATTCGGGCGGCGCGGTCGACGCGCAAGCGGTCGGCAAGCTGCGCGGGCATACCGATCCGGCCAGCAGCAGCCCGATCATCCTGCACATGCGCTGAAAAAAGGAGCGAGGTGCTGGCGATCCCCTTGGCCAGGAGCGGATCCGCCAGCCGCCCCTCCCCTGAACAACCGAGGTCCCCATGGAAAGCATCGATCTACTGGTCCTGAGCACCGCCCATGACTGGCTCCAGGCCGGTCACCGCGTGCTGCTCGCCACCGTGGCCCGTACCTGGGGCTCCTCGCCTCGCCCCGTGGGCTCGATGATGGCCCTGCGCGGCGATGGTCGGGTGGTCGGCAGCGTGTCGGGTGGTTGCATCGAGGACGACCTGATCCACCGCTACACCAACGCCTATGGCGGCAATGGCCTCCCGGACGGGCCGCCGCAGGTGGTGCGCTACGGCATCAGCGCCGACGAAGCGCACCGCTTCGGCCTGCCCTGTGGCGGCACGCTGGAGCTGATCCTCGAATTAACCCCCTCGAGGGATGCCCTCGAACGGCTGCTGACCCGACTCAACGCCGGCAAGCTGGTGCGCCGCAGCCTGGACCTGGGCAGCGGCCAGGTATCCCTGACCATCAGCGCTACCCCAGAGCAGTTCATCTTCGATGGCCGGCAGATGGTCAACACCCTGGGCCCCGGCTACCGCCTGCTGTTGATCGGGGCCGGCGCGCTGGCCGAATACCTGGCGACCATGGCGCTGTTCAACGGCTTCCAGGTCGTGGTCTGCGACCCCCGCCCCGAATACATCGGCGGCTGGAGCGTGGCGGGCGTGGAGCAGTTGGTCGGCATGCCGGACGACATCGTCCGCGAATTCGCCCCGGACCTGCGCACTTGCATCGTCGCCGTCAGCCACGACCCCAAGCTCGACGACCTGGCCCTGCTCGAGGCCCTGCACAGTCCGGCCTTCTACATCGGCGCCATCGGTTCGCGGCGCAACAGCCAGCTGCGCCGCGAGCGCCTGATCGAACACTTCGGTGAAACCGAAGCCTCGCTCCAGCGCCTGCACGGCCCCATCGGCATCTACATCGGCAGCAAGACCCCCGCCGAGATCGCCGTGAGCGTCATGGCCGAGATCCTTGCCGCCAAGAACAGCGTCGCCCTGCCCCACGCCGTCGACATTTCGAATGCCAAGCAAGCCCGCGAGCAAGAGGTGTCCGTGGCCTGATGACTCTGTCGGCCAAGACACACGTCTTGGTTGATTCACTGGTGAGCCATTCCCGCGAACCGCAATGGGCCAAACGCTTCGATACCAGAGCCTACAAAGACAGAGAGACGGCAGGCCTTGATCCTGAGTACCAGACCAAGTCCTGGGCAATTTTGGGGAATGTGATCATTGGCATGACGATGAAAGCCGCTCAGCTAGCTATATCAAAAGGGACGGTAGCCCCGTCCCTTCAGATGCGTTAACTAGCCAGTGTGGCATGCATTAGCACAGGTCTTGCATCCATTGAATGGCTCACGGCAATCATTCATCAGAGATACAGAGCAATCGGCCGTCGCATTAAAAGCGACGAATCTCCAACGTCGCCCGCAGCCCGCCAGAGTGGCGATTCTCCAATCTGATCTGCCCGCCCAGGCGCGCTGCAATGGCCTGCACGATAGTCAGCCCCAACCCTGCTCCCTGAGCATTTCCGCGACTATAGAAACGCTCGAAGAGTCGCTCGCGTTCAGTCTCATCGATTCCCGGCCCCTGGTCCTCGACGGACAGTTCGTAGTGTTCCTGTTTCTTGGCCAGCCGCACCGTGATCAGTCCGTGGGGCGGCGAAAAGTTTGCTGCATTGGTCACCAGGTTGTTCAAGGCGATGTCGATGGCCGCCGCGTTGACTCTGACACGGCCGATGCCTTCGTCGACATCGAAAGCCAGCTCGAGCCCCTGGTTCAACAACCAGGGCGTCAGCTGGACCAGGCTTTCGCGAACCGTCGCCGCCAGATCGATGCAGGGTGCTGCAGGGGTGTCCGTTTGCGGTTCAATACGCGCCATCGTCAGCAACTGATTGACCAGCCGAGTGGTTCGGTCCACGCCGGCAATCAAATGCTCGAGCGATTCGCGGCGATCCTGCTCGCTCCCCTCCTCCATCAGGTTCTGCGCATGCACCCTGAGTACCGCCAATGGGGTGCGCATTTCATGGGCGGCGTCAGCGATAAAACGCCGTTCACGGCCCATGACTTCCTGAATCTGTGCCAGCACCCGGTTGAGGGCCGCCTGCATGGGCTCAAGCTCCGTGGGCAACGGCATCAACTGCAACGGTTCGAGAGAACCGGGATGCCTCGCGCGCAGCGTCGCCGCCATATCCACCAGTGGTTTCAAGCCCCAGCCGATTGCCAGCCAGATCACCGCAGCGAGCATCAGGCTGCCAAGCAGATTAGGGACGACGGTGTGACGAACAATCCGGTCAACCAGGTCGGCGCGTACATCGTCCCGCTCGCCGACCCATATCTTTAGGCCGTACTGCGTGTCATCAAGGGTGAATGCCCGCCATTTACGGCTATTCGGATCAGTCACGTCGCTGAAGCCGGGCGCGGCCGACGCCGCTGAAAAGACCGGCGCGCTCAAGGTGTGAACCAACAGCTCGCCCTGGGCGTTCCAGACCTGGAACGCGATCTTGCTTTCATAGGGGTGGCCATCGACTTGGGGGACGGCCTGGCCCAGCGCCTGGTTGAACGCCTGATACAGCTCGGCGTGCTCCTTGCTGGCCATCGGCATGCGCATGATCCCTTGCAGCAGGCGAGCATTCTGAGCCAGCTGGGCGTCGTAGACCTCGTCTATTTCATGATTGCTGTCGTGAAGGTTGAGTACGGTCATGATCAACAGGCCAAGGAATAGCAGCCCGAGGATCAACGTCAGGGTACGACGCCTGATAGAGGTCATGGGCGGCCTTCCACCAGGTAACCGACGCCGCGGACGGTGCGGATGAGGTGGCTGGAGAACTTCTTGCGCAGGTGGTGGATATGTACTTCCAGGGTGTTGCTTTCCGCTTCCTCGCTCCAGCCGTAGAGCAACTGCATCAGGTGATCGCGGGTGATCACGCGGCCAGGCGGCGACAACAATTCGTGGAGCAGTTGGTATTCCTTGGGGGTCAGGGCCACCGGTTCGCCCTGGTAGCTGACTTGCTGGGTACCGGGGTTCAGGCTGATGCCTGCATGCTCGATCAGCATCTGGGCGCGGCCGGCGCTGCGCCGCAGCAAGGCGCGCAGGCGCGCCTTGAGTTCGGCCAGGTCGAAGGGTTTGATCAGGTAATCGTCGGCCCCGGCGTCGAGCCCGGCGATGCGGTCTTCCGTGGCATCCCGGGCGGTGAGGATCAGCACCGGGAGGTTGGAGCCACTGTCACGCAGGCGTCGCAGCACATCCAGGCCGTCCATGCGCGGCAGGCCGAGGTCGAGCACCGCCAGATCAAAGGTTTCGCTGAGCAGCGAATGCAAGGCGCTGCCGCCGTCCTGCAGCCAGTCGACGGTGTAGCCCTCGCGTTCCAGGGCATGCTGGATACCCTCGCCGAGGGCCACGTCATCCTCAATCAGTAATAAGCGCACACGGACTCCTGTCAGTTGAGTTTCTTGTTCACGTCCACCAGCAGTGCCTCGATCTCCTTGCGACGTCCGGCGTCGGCGGTTTCCCGGCCGGGTCTCGGGGCTGCCCGCAGGGCTTTTTGCAGTGCGTCGCGGGCTTCGCCGTAGCGTTTTTGACGGTAGAGATGATCACCCCAGAAGTACAGACTGTCGATGCCATCGGGGTTCACCTGCAAGGCCTGCTTGAGCAACTGCTCGGCTTTTTCCGCGTCGCCGAAACCGATGGGCCAGCCCGGCACCCGGTCGTACAGTGCGGCAAGACTCGTGTAGGCCGAGCCTTGCAGAGCCTTGGGGTCCAGGGCCATGGCCTGCTCCAGATAGCCTTTCGCCGCCTTGGCCTTGCTCAGCGCGCCGAGGCCACCCTGGGCGCCGGCCCAACTGCTGGTGACGATGCCGGACCAGATCCAGGCTTCGGCCAGCGATTGACGCTCCCGGGTGAACGCAGAAGTCTGGCTGGCCAGTTGTTCGAACGCGGCGGTGCGTTGGCCTTCCGGGATTTCGTATTGGATGTGTGCCCAGCTTTGCTGAATGCCGTTCAGGCGTTGCTGGTCGGCGGGGTCCAGCGCCCAGACGCTCTGGCTCAAGGCCCCCAGCAGCAGGCATGTGATGAGTTTTTTCATGGTTTGAGATGCTCGTTATCGGGCTTGTGGCTCAGGCGACGGATCAGCGGCAACTGTTTGCGCAGGCCTCGGTCCACCAGATTGGGCAGCAGGCTGTTGAGGCGCATGAAAAAGCGCTCCGGCCAGCCCAGGTACAGGTCACGGCGGTCACCGGCGATGGCATGGATCACCGCCGCGGCGACGGTCTGCGGATCGTCGACATTGGACTTGAGCGCGTCATTCAAGGCCCGGGCTGCGGGGCTATTCATGCTCGTATGGGTGGCCCGTGGCGCGACATACAGAACTCCGACCCGGGTGTCCGCCAGTTCCCGGCGCAGGGCTTCGGAAAACCCGCGCAAGGCAAACTTGGTGGCGCAATAGACGGCGTAACCGGGGTAGCCGATGGAACCGTAGGTCGAGCCGACGTTCACCACCATCGCGCTCTCGGCTTGCTTGAGCAGTGGCAGCAAGGTCTTGGTCAAACAGACCGGAGCGCCGATGTTCACCGCCAGCATCGCATTGACGTCGCTGTCATCGAGCTGGTCAAGCATGGCGAAGTGATTGACCCCGGCGGCATTGATCAGCAGGTTGATGCCGCCCATGGCCTGTGCAGCGGTCAGCACTTTGCGCCGGTCGGCGAGGAAAGTCAGGTCCGCCGCCACCCAGCACAGCTGGCTGGGATAGCGGGCGAGCAAAGGCTCCAGGGGCTCGCGTCGGCGCGCCACTGCCAGGACCTTGGCGCCACTGGCGCACAGGTCGCTGGCGATGGCCAGGCCAATGCCGCCGCTGGCCCCGGTCAGCACTACGCGAGCGTCAGACAGGCGCATGCAGGCTCTCCCCGCCGCGGGGCAAGCCGCGGAACATGTCGGTGTAAAGCCTGTACACCACCCTGGAGGCATGGACGACCGCAGCCTGGTCGGCCGGATCGTCGAGGGTATTCATCAGCCGGCGGTAGGTCTGCATATGCTCGATATCCAGCGAACCATGGGAGCTGAGGTAGCTGAAAGCGCTTTCCGGCAAGCCCAGGCGTTGGCGAATGCTGCCAGCGGCATGGGTGGCCAGGGCGATGCTGGTGCCCTCGAGCACATTGACCATGCCGAACAGCCCCACCGGATTGTCCCGGGCGATCAGGTCGTAGAGAAAACTGACCATCAACTCGATTGGCAAGGAGGGGCGACCGTTGCGCACCTCGTCCCTGTCGCCACCGCAGGCTTCAATGTCATCGAGCACCCATTGCTCATGGCCATACTCATCCTCGATGTACTCGCACACCGCTTTGCGCAACCACTCCAGGCGCAGTGGCAGGCGCGCGCCGCAGGCCATCATCAAGGGCACGGTGTGACGCACGTGGTAATAGGCTTGCGCCAGGAAGGCCCGGTAGCTTTCCAGGCTGACCCGGCCCTGCAGGGCATCGAGAATGATCGGCAGGTTGAACAGCTCGTTGCGTTCCTGCTGGGTAGCTTCTTGCAGCCGGTCAAAAAAACTCATGGTGCGGATTCCTCGGAAAGTACGGGTTCAGTCAGTTGCGCCCGGTAACGCTCGACAATGGCGTCGCGGCGCGGTCGGCCATTGGCGGTCAGCAGGCCATTGGCAAAGGTGAAGGGTTGATCCAGCCGGGACCAGTGGTGGACCTGGGCATAATCAGGCAAGGCCTCGTTGGCCTCGGCCACGGCGGCGGCCAGCTCGTCGTCGGTACAATCCGGGCGATGGGGCCAGAGCAGAGCATGATTGCGCGGCATGGCTTCGCCGTAGACGAAGGCCTGGGCGATATGGCGGCGTTGGGTCAACTCGGCCTCGACCCATTCCGGGTTCACGTTGCGGCCGAAACTGGTGACGAACTGATGCTTCTTGCGCCCCTTGAGGTAAAGAAAGCCATCGGGATCGAACTCGCCAAGATCGCCGCTGGGCCACCATTTATCGGCGTGCGGCGTTTCACCCAGGTACCCGAGCAAGGTCGAACCCTTGATCAGCACTTCACCGTCTTCGGCCAGGCAGACCTGCACATGGGGCAATGGCTGGCCGACACTGCCGGGGCGGTTCGCCTCCGGGCGGTTAAGGCAGACCACCGATGCGCATTCGGACAGGCCATAGCCTTCATAGACCGGCAGGCCGAGGCGTTGCGCACGCTGCAACAGCGCAGCACAAACCCGTGCCCCACCCACCGCGGCGAAACGCAGCGCGGCGGGATTGAAGGCTTTGTGCTCGGCGGCGCCGACCAGCACCTGCAACAGCTGCGGCACCAGGATCAGGCTCTGCGGCGCACGGTTGGCCAGGCAACCGAGCAGGCGCGGTACATCGACGCCACTGGCGCCCTGGATGCCCAGGGTTTTCTGGCTGGGCAGGCTCAGGGTCGCGCCGGCGTGCAAGGCGGCATAGCAACCGAGGTTTTCCAACAGGATCGCCAGCGGCAAAAGCGCAAGGTGGTGCTGCGGATCTGCCGGTTTGCTGGCCCGATCCAGCTCGCGAGCGACCCGCAGCATGCTCTCGGCGCTCAGGCACACGCCTTTTGGGGTGCCGGTGGTGCCCGAGGTGAAGGTCAGTTTGGCGGTGCCTTCCAACATCCGGTCCGGGCCACTGAAAGCGCGCCGCCAGAAGGTTGCGGTTTGCACGTATCCGGCCGCTTTCAGCTCGGCTTCCAGCTCCGGCTCGGCAATCACCCACCCGGCCTGGCTCTGTTCCAGGCAATGGGCCCGTTGGGCCGGGCTGAAGAACGGCGGCAATAGCACGCAAGTCAAGCCTTCGAACAACACGGCCAGGTCCCAGAGCATGGCTTCGACGCCGTTGTCCAGGGCCAGGGCAACCACCTTGGCGCCTTCGTCGCGCAAACGCTGCTGGCGCTGCATCACTTGTGCGTACAGCGTGGCGTAGTCCAGCTTCAGGTGATCGCCCCACAAGGCAACGGCATTGGGCCGGTGCTTGGCATGGTCACGTAGCGCCTGCTTGAAGCGTTCCTTTTCATGCGACATGGCTGGCCTGCGCAAAAGACGACGGCAACCCGAGGCGATCGAACATCCCGATGTTGCGCAGATGAATGAAGCCGGCGCGAATGTTGCCGACGTGTACCCAAGGCTTGCTCTCGTAATAGCTGCCCCAGCTGTGCCGTTCATCACCCAGCCGCTGTGGGTCGGCGGCACAGAGGGTCACGGGTTTCAGGCCCAGGCGATGAAAGCTGTTCACCAGGCCGATGTTGCCGGTGAACGCCACCCATTCCAGGTCCCCCATGGCCAGCAAATAGGTCATGGCGATGATGCTCAGCCGTGCACTGCCCGTGTCGCTGGCGGCCAGGTTGCCGACTTCGACGATGCCCGCCCGGTCCACGGCACGATTGGCGGCTGCACTGATCAATGGCTCGATCGGATCGTCCAGATAGCGCTCCAGGAACAGCTGCTCATGACCTGCCAGGCGCACGCCGGCCACTGCACAGAGCTCGCCCGATGCGTTGTTGCTCATGCCAAACAGCTGTGGCATGAAATGACGGATGTCGGCACCGTGGGCCTTGCGAAAACGGCGCTGGATAAAGGCTTCGAAAAGCGGACGCTGAGGCTCGTCCGGCAAGGCCCTGGCAAGACACATCGGCGGCGCTTCGATTTGGCCGAAGTGCAAAGGCAGAGCGATGTGCCAGTCGTGATCAGGCATGGATGGATGCCTCCCTGGGTAAGTTCGGGAGGAGTATCGGTGGCGTTTCTTAACGGAATCTGAAGGTGGCGAAACAATCCGGCAGGACGGCTGGGGCGACTTGAAGCCGGGCCAGTTTGCCCCTTGCCGGGAAACCGGCAAGGGGCTTTTTGCTGTCAGGACGGCAGATGTGGGGGCTGGTCGATAAGGGAAAGCTCGACGCTGTCGCGATACTCCGGCACCGAGACCGACCATCCCAGCTCCTGGCTGATGCGCCGGCGCAGCACGTCCGAGGCGTTGGGTTCGCCGTGCACCACAAAGGTGTGCTTCGGTGGCCGCTTGAACCCGCGCAGCCACTGCATGATTTCATCGGCGTCGGCGTGCGCGGACAAGGTTTCCATCGGCACTACTTCGGCGCGGATTGGCACATCCTTGCCGTGGATACGCACCGACTCGGCGCCCGCGACTATCTGCGCGCCGCGGGTGCCACCGGCCTGGAAGCCCGGCACCAGCAACGTATTGATCGGGTTGGGGGCCAGCGCCTTGAGGTGGTGAACCACCCGGCCACCGGTGGCCATGCCACTGGCGGCGATGATCACCGCGGGCGTGCGTTGCAGATCCAGGTTGATCGACTCCTGGGTCGTGCGCACGAAATGCGCGACATGGCACATGCCTTCACACTCTTCCTGGGAGAGACGGTGCTCACTGCGAAAACGCTGGTACAGGCGCGTGACATCGGTGGCCATGGGGCTGTTGAGGTAGATCGGCAGGTCGGGAATCGCACGTTTCTGCAGCAGCCGGTACAGGTGATACATCAGCAATTGCGCGCGCCCGACCGCAAACGACGGTACCAGCGTGATGCCGCGGCGCATCGCGGTGCGGGTGATGACCTGTGCCAGTTGCTCCTCCGGCGACTCGACAGGGTGCCGACGATCGCCGTAGGTCGATTCCACCAGCAGATAATCGGCCTGTTCGATGGTTTCCGGGGCGAACATCAAAGGGTCGTTGGGTCGCCCCAGGTCCCCGGAGCACACCAGCGTGACGCCGCCGGCCACGACTTCCACCGTGGCCGCGCCAAGAATATGCCCGGCGCAGCGCAGCTGGATGCTCATACCCGGGACGATATCGACCCGATGGTGCAACTCCAGCGGCCGCAGCAGCTTCAGGGCACGTTCCGCGTCCTGCTCGGTATAGAGCGGCAGCGCCGGGGTGTGTTTCGAGTAACCATGGCGATTGGCGAACTCAGCCTCTTCCTCCTGCAGGCGGCCACTGTCGCGCAACAGGATTTTCACCAGCTCACAGGTGGCGGCCGTGGCATACACCGGGCCTCGGTAACCGTTGCGCGCCAATACCGGCAGGTAGCCGCTGTGATCCAGGTGGGCATGGGTCAGGACAATGGCGTCCAGCTCGCGAACCGGTAGCTGGAACGGGTCCCAGTTATGCAGGCGCAACTGCTTGTAGCCTTGGAACAGGCCGCAATCGATCAACACGTGCTGGCCTTCATGCTCCAGCAGGTACTTGCTGCCGGTGACTGTGCCAGCCGCGCCGAGAAATGACATTCGCATGGCTGTCTCCTTGAACCTTCATGGGAGGGCTATTGATCGCTCCTTTCGCCCTGGCGACCGTTGACTTTTATCAACCGTGGCTGTGCCCACGGTCATTTCAGCCGGTCTCGGCGGGCGGTTTGACCAGCATCAGGCTGCAGGGGGCATGGCGCAGCAGGCGCTCGGCGGTACTGCCGACGAACATCTCGACGCCGTGGCGGCAGGCCGTGCCCAGCACAACCATGTCGAAGGCGTTCCTGCGGGCAAAATGCTCGATCGCCTGATGGGGAATGCCGGCCAGCAAATGTCGGCGGCCCTCCTCGATGCCATAACGCTCGGCAAGCAGATCGAAGGCCTCTTGCTGGGCATCGTTGACCGCATCCCGCAAGCTGGTGTCGAGGCTCGAGGTCGGCACACTCGTCACCGCGTCACCCACCACCGACCAGTTGCTGACATTGAGCAGGTGCAAGGTCGCACCGCAGGACGTTGCCAGCGTCGAGGCCAGGTCGAGAATCCGTTCGTTGAGCCCATGGGTCAGCGCTTCCAGGTGGGACTGGTCGATGGCGGCGAGGATCTTCAGCGGCTTGGGGTTTTCCGCGCGGCTGACCAGGTGCAAGGAAGCGGGACAATCACGCAGCAACAGCCAGTCCAGAGGCCGATGGAAGACCCGGTCGAGTGCCGGCACCCGTTGCACATCCTTGATCACCAGGTCCGGGTGGAAGTCGTTCACGTACTCAAGCACGTGGGCCGGGCTCAACCTGGCCCAGACCACTTCAGTGGTCACCCGCAAGCCCTCGCAGCGTTGAAAGCGCGCCTGCTGTTCAAGCCAGTGGCGGTGCACCTGCAGGTAACCTTCCCGGGCCTGGCTCATGGCGTCGTGGTCGAACAGGCCGGCCACCGCCAGCGCGTTGACATGATCGAAAGCGACAATGTGCAACATCGCACCGGTTGCGCTGGCCAGCGCCTGCGCCCGGTCGAATGCCGGGGTGCGGGTCATCTCGATTGGGGCAATGAGCAATAAACGCTGGATTCTCGACATCGCACACCTCGTCCTGGTAACGCTTCACCTGCCTTACCGCAAGCCCGGCTTCCTGCCGGAGCCTTGGTACCCTTGCCGATGGGTCATCGGCGATGCGCGGCGCCCGATCCCGGCCAGGGCCGCGCCCTTCTGCCCTTGCTCTGCCCGCAGCCCGCTCCGGTGCCCTCCCCTAGACCGCCAGAACGCTGCAAGGCGCCTGATACAGAATATGTTCGATCGTGCTGCCCACCAGCTTGGCCAGCCCGCGGGACTGGTTCCTGCCCATCACGATCACATCCACATCCTGGGCGTGGGCAAACTCGCTCAGCACCGAGACGGGTGGGCCCTTGATGAAGTGTCGACAGTCGGCAGGCACGCCGAAGCGCTCGGCCAGTGCGAGGAAGGATTGTTCCAGATCCTCGCGCAGCTTGCGGGTAAGGTCCGCCAGGGTCAGACCGACGCCGCTCATATTTTCCAGAAAGGCCGCGGAGATATCACAGGCGTACAGCAGGTGCAGATCGGCATCGCACTGCAAGGCGAGACTGGAAGCCTCATGGATGATCCGCTCATTGAGTTCGTTGTCCGCAGGCTTGGTGTCCGACACTTCGACCGCGGCCACGACTTTGCGCAGCAAGAGGCTGCCATTCCCGCCAGTCAGGTACACCGGTATCGGGCAATGGCGCAGCAAGTGCCAGTCCAGGGGGGTAAAGAGCGCGCGCCTGAGCCGCGGCTCATGCTCTATCTGCTTGATCAACAGGTCGGGCTGCATTTCTACGACATGGTCGAGGATGCCTTGCTGCATGTCATCGACCCATGCCACCTCCATCGTCACGGCCAGCCCCTGGCCGTGCAAGTCTTCTACCTGGGCCTTGAGCCAGTCGCGATGGTCCTGCAAGTAGCTTTCCCGGGCCTGTTGGCGATCGCCCTCTTCGAGCAACCACAGAATATCCAGCGACCTCATCAAGGCCGCGATATGCAGGCTCGCGCCGCTGGCCCGGGCCAGGGCCGCGGCGTGATCTATGGCATGGGAATGGCGTTGAGCCGGGTTGATGATCAGCAACAACCGTTGGTACTGGCTCATGATCGACCTCCAGACAGGTGGGCTTCGATGCCAGGTGCCCGTTGATGAAGGCAGCCGCTGCGCCCTCGCGGGATCGGCATCAGTGTCGACCCAGACTCCTCCCTGCGCGCCTCCAGGGTTCTGATCTATGTCAGATCCCCGCGCGAGGCGCCGAAAAGCGCCCCTGCGCAGATAAACCTGAGGACCCGCCCCTGGCGCGTCCTGCCTGAGCTCGATGAGGGGGCAGGTGTTTTTCCCATTCGTCGCCTGCTTTTCGCCAGCAGCCGAGCGGCCCGCCCTGGCAAGGCACAGGAACTATGCTTCACCCATCTGGAAAGGGGTCTCATGGCATGCCAGACACCCGAGCGTCTCCCAATCCTCATCTCAAGGCTGCCTGTGCCAACTGCAGCGTCCTGGAGCTGTGCCTGCCGCTGGGCCTGAGCGGGGCGGAGATCGAGCGCCTGGACACCCTGATCGTGCAACGCTTCAAGGTCAGGAAAGGCGTCGCCCTCTATCGCGCCGGCGATCCCTTGCGCTCGCTGTATGCGGTCCGCATAGGCTCGTTCAAGACCAGCATGGTTTCAATCGACGGTCGTGAACAGGTCACCGGCTTTCAGATATCGGGTGAGATGCTTGGTCTGGATGCCATCAGTGCCGACGAACACGCCTGCAGCGCGTTCGCCCTGGAGGACAGCGAAGTCTGTCCCATCCACTTCGCTCAACTGGAGAAACTCGCCCAGGACTTGCCATCCTTGCAACACAGCCTGAACAAACTCCTGAGCCGAGAAATCGTCCGCGATCACAGCATGTTGATGCTGATGGGCAATATGAACTCCGACGAACGCCTGGCGGCCTTCCTGCTGAACCTGTCGCAACGCCTGAGCCTGCGAGGCTACTCGTCCAGGGACTTCATCCTGAAAATGCGCCGCGAGGAGATCGGCTCCTACCTGGGGCTGAGGCTGGAAACCATTTGCCGGGGCATCGCGCACCTGCGGGACCAGGGGCTGGTGGAAATTTCCGGGCGGGAAGTCAAGGTCCTGAACCTGGAGGGGCTCAAGCAATTGGTCGCAGGTTGCCACCGCTCGGCCCTGCGCTGACCCTGCACGTCCGGAGAATCGTCATGCGCGCTATGGTCCTGCATACCCCCGGCGAGCCGCTGCGACAGGAACAACGCCCGGTCCCGACACCCGGCCCCCAGCAACTGCTGATCAAAGTCCTGGCCTGCGGCGTCTGCCGCACCGACCTGCACCTGGTCGATGGCGAGTTGCCCCAGGCGCTGCTGCCACGGGTGCCCGGCCATGAAATCGTTGGCCAGGTGACCGCGGTGGGTGCAGACGTCGCGCCCGGCTGGATCGGCCAGCGAGTGGGCGTTCCATGGCTCGGCTGGACATGCGGCGAATGCGCGTTCTGCCGCACCGGCCGGGAAAACCTGTGCGACCAGGCGCAATTTACCGGCTGTCACCTGGACGGCGGCTACGCCGACTACACGGTCGCCGACGCCCGTTTCTGCCTGCCGATTCCCGAAGCGCTCCCGGCCACCCAGGCCGCGCCGTTGCTGTGTGCCGGGCTGATCGGTTTTCGGGCGCTGCGGATGGCCGGGAACGCGCGCCACCTGGGCCTCTACGGTTTCGGAGCGGCAGCGCACCTGGCGATTCAGGTGGCGTTGGGCCGGGGGCAGCAGGTGTATGCCTTCACCCGGCCCGATGACCGCGCGGGCCAGGACTATGCCCGCTCGCTGGGGGCCCGTTGGGCCGGTCCCTCGGATCAAGCACCGCCGCACCCGCTCGATGCCAGCCTGATCTTCGCCCCCGTCGGCTCGCTGGTGCCGGCGGCGCTGGCCGTCACGGTCAAGGGCGGCTGCGTGATTTGCGCCGGCATCCACATGAGCGACATCCCGGCATTCCCTTACCGACTGCTCTGGGGCGAACGCAGCGTGCGCTCGGTGGCCAACCTGACCCGTGAAGACGGCAGCGCGTTTTTCGCAGAATTGCAGCACACCCCCGTCCACTGCGACGTCACCTGCTTCGCCCTGGAGGATGCCAATCAAGCCCTGGAGCGCCTGCGGGCCGGTCAGTTCAACGGGGCGATCGTGCTCACTCCGTGACGCCCGAACCGTTCACCTGACCGCCAGAATACTGCCCGGCACCGAGTACAGCGCCCGTTCGGTCGTGCTGCCGATCAAGCGGTCGATCCCCACCCGATGCACAGTCCCCATCACCACCACATCGGCCAGGTACTGCTCGACGAAATCGCCGATCGCAGGCACCGGCGGGCCCGACACGAAGTGCCGGCGTTCCGGCGCAATGGCGTAGCGCTCCGCCAGGGTGACAAACGCCAGGTGCAAGGACTCACGCAGCTCTTCGACGACGTCCATGCCCCAGCCACCGCTGACCAGCGGTGCATCGCCATTGAAGGCCGGCGACAGGTCATAGGCGTACAGCAGGTGCAGTGGCGCATCGCATTGCAGGGCCAGGACGTTGGCCGTCTGGATGATGGTGTCGTTCAGGCCGCTGATCTGGGTCGGTGGATCGAATGGGTCCACCGCCGCCACGACCCGGTGCGGCAATCCGTAACGGGCCTGATTGACCAGATGCACGGGGATCGGGCACTCACGCAGCAGATGGCAATCCAGGGGCGTGATGAATACTCGCTTGAGCAGCGGTTCCAGGCTGACATCCTTGATCAGCAGGTCCGGACCGAGCTCCTCGACCGTCTTCAGGATGTCCAGCAGCGGATGGGTGGTGAACAACACGTCGACCGTCGCTTCCAGCCCCAGGTCGCCGAGCCGCTGGGTTTCTTCGGCCACCCATCGGCGATGGCGACGCAGATAACGCTGATAGCCCGCCTCGTCGATTCTCTCTTCCCACAGATGCACCACCGGCGCCGGCTCGGCGAAACCGCGTACATGCAGCGCAGCCCCGCTGGCCTTGGCCAGCGCGACAGCCCGCAGCGAGGCTGGCGACTGATGCAGGGTTGGATCGGCGATCAGCAGCAAACGTTGGTAATGCCCCATCACACACCTCGCTCAGGCACCGGTCGAACAGGCCGGCATAGACCTAGAGTGCGCCTTGTCCGCCGGCAAGCGCCTTGATGTACATCAGATCCCACTCGATGAGCGACGCCTGTCGCCGGTGTCTGATCCAGATCAGATCCGCCTGTCATCAGCGGGGTAAAACGAAGCGAACCGCGTGTGCCCTGCCGCGCGGCCCCTTTCGGCCGTATGGAGAACCCCATCATGCTCACTGTCAAAAACCACAACGAACGGGCCGCCGCCGTCTACGCCGCGGTCCCCGGAGAACACTGGATCGAAACGCTGAAGGATGGCCATCATGTGCTGATCCGGCCACTGGCGGAAAAGGACCGCGAGCGGGAGTACGCCTTTATCAGGCGCCTGTCTCCCGAATCCAGGCACATGCGTTTCCTCGCCCAGATCAACGACCCCAGTGGCGCCCTGCTCGATCAGTTGATGTACACCGATGGCAAGCAGCACATGGCCTACGTCGCGCTGGCTCACGAGAACGGACAACTGATCGAGATCGGTATCAGCCGCTACGCCGCCACGGGCGAGCACGAATGCGAATGCGCGGTAACCGTCGCCGACGAATGGACGCACCTGGGCCTGGGAACCTTATTGATGGAGCATCTGATCGAGGCTGCCCGCAAGAACGGCTTTCGCCAGATGTATTCGATCGACGCCGCCAGCAATGCGCCCATGCGCGACCTGGCCAAGGCCCTGGGTTTCGAACGGAGTCACGATCCCGACGACAGCCGCCAGGTCATCCATCGCCTCCACCTGTAAACCAGCGCCCCGTGGCGTACCGGCCAGCGGGCCGCCACGGGCGATTCAATCCTCAATCAAAGCGTCTTGTCCGGTTTTATCGCCAGCACGCTGCACGGAGCCCGGTGCAAAAGCTGCTCGGCGGTGCTGCCCAAGAGTTTTTTCAGTCCCTTGTGCTGCACGGTTCCCATGACAATGACGTCAGTCCGGTGGGCAGTCGCAAAGTCACAGATACACGACAGCGGCGTACCCTCGATGAAATGGCGACGCTCTGGAGGCACGCCATGGCGTTCGGCCAGCGCTGCGAATGCCTCGAATTGCGCCTCGCCCAACACTTCGTAGATCCCGACGCTCAGCGGCAGCACGCCAACCCCCATGTCCTGGGCATACACCGCGGCCCAGTCATACACATGCACCAGCTCGAGTGCCGCGGCACATTGCCCGGCCAGCTTTACCGCGGCGTCGATAATCTGGTCGTTGAACACCCTGTCCTGCTCATCGCTGCGCAGCACATCGACGATGGCCAGTACGTTGCGTGGCCGTGGGTTGAGAGCATTGGTCACCAGGTGCACCGGTACCGGACAGTCCCGTAGCAACTGCCAATCCAGGGGAGTGAAAAACACGCGCTTCAAGGCAGGCTCTTCTTCGGCATCCTTGACGATCAGGGCCAGGGGCATCTCATTGACGAAGTGCAGGATTTCTTCGAACGGATGCTGCACCCAGAGCACTTCGCGGGTGACCTCGATCCCCTGTTCGCTCATCGAGCAAGCCTGCTCGTCAAGCCATTGCCGATGGCTTTGCAGATACCCGTCCCGGGCCTGGGCGATCTGTTCGGGCGCGAACAGGCCGGCCACCGCCAGCGCCTGCAGATAATCGAAGGCCACGATATGCAAGGGTAACTGCATCGCCCGGGCCAACGCCGCGGCGCGGTCGAATGCCGGTGTGCGGGTCATGGCGGGAGGGGCAATGAGCAGTAAACGCTGGGTCTGCGACATAAGGCACCTCGGCACGCGGCCATCTCAGAACACGGAATGGAATTGCAGATTGAGCGTTCCCGGGCCGGGTGACTTGATCTTTGTCAGCTACCCGAAGCGACAGGTTTCAGTACAGCCAGATGCCGGCCCACATCGCCAGCGTCAGCAATACCTGGCCGGGAATGACATAGGCGGCGAAGCGACGCCCGCCACTGACCCAGGCCACCAGGCATTTGCTCAGGGAATTGCTGCTGACCGCGATCAGCACGGGCGCGGCGATGGCCTGGAACGGCAACTGGCCGGATTTGGCCAGGGAGGCTATCGACGCTGTCGAGGAATGGGCGTCGGCAAAGCCGCTAAGGGTCGCGGTCACCATCACCCCGACTTCGCCAAAGTGACTCAGCATCACCGACGACAGGAAGGTGATACCCGTCATGGCCAGCGTGACGAGCAAGGCCAGCTTGAGGTTGAACGCGCCGCCGACCTTGATCGGCTGGTGGGCGCCCTGGGCCGGCGTGGGGAACATCAGGCACAGGCCATACAATGCCGTGGCGGCAGCGCCGGCGAACAGCGGCCCCCACATAGGGTGCAGCAGACCGGTATCGACCGCGCCCAGGATCAGGCCCACCTGGGTCAGGGTGGCCAGGTTGGAGAACAACGCCGCCGCGCCCAGGGCCTTGATGTTGTCCGGCTCTCTGGCAGCGATATGCCCCATGGCGGCGATGGTCACCGTGCTGGAGGCGAACCCCGAAGCGATGGCACTGATCGCATAACCGTAACGAGTGCCCAGAGTGCGAACGGCGATATGCCCGACCGCACCCACGGCCATCAGCAACACGGTCAGGGTGCAGATGGTGCGCAAATTGATGGCGGCATAAGGCCCGATGTAACGATCCGGCGCCAGCGGCAGCACGACCAGTGCGGCGATCAGCAGTACCAGCCCGTCGCGCATTTCCGCTTCGCTCAATTGACTGCGGGCGAAGTGATGCAACTTTTGTCGATACGTCAGCAGCCCCGCCATGACCACGCCAATGGCAATCGCCAATTCCGGCGCCGTACTGCACATAGCCCCCAGCGCCAGCACCGTAAGCAACGCCACTTCGCTGGTCACGCCCGGGTCGCTGCCCAGGCTTCGCCAATACGCCACGGTGATCAGCAAGGCCAGGCAGATAGCCATGATCCCCAGCAACAGGGCACCACCGACCTGCATCGCCACATACCCCAGCAGCGCGGTAATGGCGAACGTGCGCAACCCCGCACAGGCACGGCTGTCTCCTCGCCCCTTGTGCCGCTCGCGCTCCAGACCGATGAGCAAGCCGATTCCCAGCGCAGCCGCCGCGCCTTCCAGGCCAAGGGTCGCGCTCATAAAGCCTCCCTGCGGACGAACCTTGCCGCCCTGGCCACGAGGGTCACTTCAGCAGGCCAGGGCAAGCCCCCTTCCTGGTAGCCGGAGCGGATCGGTCGCCGGCTGTCCGAGGGGAGGCCTCCGTCTGGCCAGGGCTGGTCGGCCAGGGGTGCGGCGCATCGATGCGCGCCCGGAGTTGACCGACGAAAGCCGTCGCGGCTTCCAGGCTGCTGAAGCCCACTGTCAGGGCATCCATGTGCACGAGCCAGCCGTGGCCTGTCGGTTTCGCTGTGATGTCGATGATCATCGATCGCCTCCGCTCAAGCACCCGCGTCGCCCGGCCGGGCATCACGGGGTAATCGCCACCTTCATGACCCCGTCCCGCTGGTGAGCGAACAACTCATAGGCGGCTTCGATATCGTCGAGTTTGAAACGGTGGGTCACCAGGGGCGACAGATCGACCCCGCCGCTTTGCACCACCGCCATCAAGCGGCGCATGCGTTCTTTGCCGCCGGGGCACAGGGTGCTGACGATGCTGTAGTCGCCCAGCCCGGCGGCGAAGGCGTCGAGGGGAATGTGCAGGTCGCTGGAATAGACACCGAGGCTGGACAACCGCCCGCCTGGCCGCAAGACGCGCAAGGCGGACTCGAAGGTGCCCTGGGTGCCCAGCGCTTCGATGGCCACGTCGACGCCACGGCCATCGGTCAGCGCCATGATCTGCTCGACCACGTTACCGCCCTTGAAGTTGACCACCTGGGTGGCTCCCAGGCGTTTGGCGACCGTCATGCGCTCGGCCACGGCATCCACGCCGATGATCTGGCTGGCACCCTTGAGCCGCGCACCGGCTACCGCGCAGAGGCCGATCGGCCCCAGGGCGAATACCGCGACGGTATCGCCGATACTGACCTCGCCACGCTCTGCCCCGGAAAACCCGGTGGACATGATATCGGGGCACATCAGCACCTGTTCGTCGCTGAGGCCGTCGGGGATCGGGCACAGATTGGCCAGGGCATCCGGCACCAGCACGTACTCGGCCTGGCAGCCATCGATGCTGTTGCCGAACTTCCAGCCGCCAATGGCGCGAAAGCCATGGCGGGTGTCCGGGCCGTCCTGGGAGGCGCAACCGCACAAGCAGGCATAACTTTGCCCGCTGGGCGTGATGGCCCCGGCAATCACCCGCTGTCCCTCGACAAAACCGCGCACCTGCGAGCCCAGCCGCTCGATGATACCCACCGGTTCATGACCGATGGTCAGGCCCTTGGCCACCGGGTACTCGCCCCGCAGGATGTGCACATCGGTGCCGCAGATCGTCGTCGTGGTGATACGCACCAGGGCATCCAGCGGCCCCACTTCGGGGATCGGCTTTTCATCGAGCACGATCCGATTCTTTTCAACGAAAATTGCCGCTTTCATGGTGGCCATGACGATCCTCCAACCTTGAGCCCGCGCTGAGCCCGGCAAGGCTTTCAGGCTGCGCCGGGAGCAAGGGCCTGGGCTTGATCATGATCAATAATTCATCAATGGGCCCCTCGCGACTGACCACACGTCAGCTGGCCCGCTCCACTGCCGGACGGGTTGATACAGATCAAGCGCGCACTGCTGGCCGCAGGCAGGATCGCAGAGGGTTTCACGGCCAAAGACGCGTTGCCGTCAATTACCCCTGGGAGAGTCGTCATGTCCGAGCAATCACGTTTCATGCTGGTCGCCTCGCCGCTGATGGAGAACAGCCCCGCCTTCGATCGGGCCGCCGCCCTGGCCAGGGCCGAAGACGCAGCCCTGCACATCGTCGCCTTCGACTACCTGGAAGGCCTGGCCACGGCCAGCCTGGTCAACGAACAGGCCCTGGAGCAGATGCGCCTGGGTTATGTCGAACGCCATCGCCAATGGCTCGAGGAACAGGCCCGCCCGATGCGCAAACTGGGGCTGACCGTCACCACTGAAGTCGTCTGGGTCGAAAGGCCCTTGCAGGAAATCCTGATCCACCTCAAGGAGCAGCCCATGGCCTTGCTGATCAAGGCACTGCAACACGAATCGCTGCTGTCGCGGGTAATGTTCACTCCCCTGGATATCCACTTGCTGCGCGAATGCCCCGTGCCCCTGCATTTTGTCAGCCATGTACAGCACGCATTGCCACGCAAGATCGTCGCAGCGGTCGACCCGTTCCATCGCGATGACCAGTACCAGGACTTCAACGACCGGATACTGCATGAGGCGACCAAACTGGCCAGCGCCTGTAACGCCGAGCTCGACGTGATCTATGCCCATGACCTGTCCTCCATCGGCGCGGACGAATTCAACTTCGACCAGAGCTCGACGTTTTTCTCGACAAGCAAGGCCAAGACCCTGTTCGACGCACAGGCCGCAGCCTTCGACGAACTGGCCGAACGCAACGGCATTGCGCCGGAACGCCAGCACATGATCATGGGCAGCCCGGCCAAGGTCCTTGCCAGTTACGTCGCAGCCTATGACATCGACGTGATTGTCATGGGCAGGGTTGGCCATCGCGGCGGCTTGGGGCGCCTGATCGGCAGCACGGCGGAGCAGCTGCTGTACCAGCTGCCTTGCAGCGCATGGGTGGTGTCGCCCCAGGTGCTGATGGCTGAATAACGCCCTTGTCAGGATGCTTGCCCGCGCGCGCCAGGCCGGCCACCTCGCGGCTTTACCAGTCAGTCAGCCCGCGCGGCGCGCCAGTTGCGTGAGGTAGGCACAGAACATGTCTGCCATTGCGTCGGCGTAGGTCTGGATCTCTGCGGCGGTGCGCGGGCTTTCTGAAAAGTCCTTGCCCACGCTGCTGAGCGTGGCGGTGATCAAGTCGCTGGCCAGCGCGCGGGTTGCCTGCGGCGCCTCGGGCAGCGCCTCCTCCATGAAAGCCTGGAAGATCCGCTCCCCTTGCGCCTTCACGGCCTGCGCTTCGGGGGCGTCGCGGTACAGCGGCGCGGCGTCGTTGAGCGCCACGCGCATCCTGGCTTCCTCGCATTCGGACTGGATAAACACCCGGACCAGCACCCGCAGCCGCTCCAGCGGGGCTTTGCCACCCTCTTCGAGGATGCCGCGCAGCATCTGCGTGGTCTGTTGCCACTCATCGCTTTGCAGGCGGAACAGGATCGCCGCCTTGTTCGGGAAATATTGATACAGCGAACCGATGCTGACGCCGGCCTTCTCGGCCACCCGCGCGGTGGTGAAACGCTGCGCGCCTTCCTTGGCCAAAACCTGAGTAGCGGCTTCCAGGATCGCCGCCACCAGCTCCGTCGAGCGTGCCTGTTTAGGCGCTTTGCGCGAGGAAACCTGCGGGGTCCGGCGGTTGCTCATGATGGCCCGACAGGGCCGCAGCCAATGCGAATAGCGCAGGGGGTCACTTGCTCATATCCTCTGAATGCGACGAATTGATCGCATTTTAGCCACGCGCCGCAAGGCGTCAACTTCGGACGGGATGCCCCCATGACCAGCACATTGACCACCTCCCCACTCGCGCCCCTGCTCGATCGCCTGTTCGAGCAGGCCGATACGGCGACCAGCCCGGCCGTCGCCGGCATCTCCCGCGAGGAACGCGAGCGCCTGATGCACAGCAAGACCGAATACCTGGATTTCTATGGCCGCCTGAAAGACCTCTGGCTGCCCGTTTCCCGCGAGACCGGCGAGCTGCTGTACATGCTGGCGCGCAGCACCCGGGCCCGGCACATCGTCGAGTTCGGCACCTCGTTCGGCATCTCGACCCTGCACCTGGCGGCGGCCATCCGCGACAACGGCGGCGGCCGCCTGATCGGCAGCGAGTTCGAGGCGTCCAAGGTGGAGCGGGCGCGCCAGCACCTGCTCGAAGGTGGCCTGGCCGACCTGGTGGAAATCCGCGAGGGCGATGCCCTGAAGACCCTGGCGGTCGACCTCCCCGAGTCCATCGACCTGTTGCTGCTCGACGGCGCCAAGGCGCTGTATGCCGATATCCTGGCCCTGGTCGAAAGCCGCCTGCGGCCGGGCGCGCTGATCGTCGCCGACAACACGGACTATTGCCCGGACTACCTGGCCCGGGTCCGTTCGCCCGCCAGTGGCTACCTGTCCGTGCCCTTCGGCGGCGACGTGGAACTGTCAATGCGGTTCGCCTGAGTCGCCCCTGGAAGACGAGGCCCCGGTCAAGATCAGGACCTGATCACCCGTGGCCTTACCAAGCCACTGAGTCGCGCCACTGCCGCTCAGCGATCCTCGCGCCCTTCCCCCTCCAGCGGATGCTGCGCGAGGTAGCTGTCGACGGCATCGCCGATGGTCGGGAAGAACGCCGCCTCGCCGAAGCGTGCGAACAGCCCGAACCGCTTCAGCTTGTCCTTGACCGGGTCTTTCATCTGGGCCACGCACAGCTTGATGCCGGCCTGGTGCAGGGTGTCGTCCAGTTCCGCCAGCATGTCGGCGGACGTCACGTCGACGCTGGTGACCGGTTCCGCCGCCACCACCAGCCAGCGCACCGGCGTTGGCGAGGCCGCCACGGCGTCCAGCACCCGGTCATGGAACAGCTCGGCATTGGCGAAGAACAACGGGGCGTCCCAACGAAACAGCACCACGCCGGGGATCAGGCGCGCGTCGGGATAGCGCGTGATGTCGTGATAACCCTTGACCCCTTCCGCCCGGCCCAGGACCGCCGAGTAAGGGCGCCAGCCATCCCACAGGAACTCGATGACGGCGATCACGATGGTCAGGCCGATGCCCTCGATCGCGCCCAGCACGGCCACGCCGATGGTGCAGACGATGGACAGCCAGCACTCCCATTGCTGGATGCGATAAATCCGCCGCAGGTCGCTGACTTCGATCAGGCCGATGGCCGATGCGATCACCACCGCGGCCAGGGCGCTGGTGGGCAGATCTTCCAGCAGGTTCGGGGCCAGCATCAGCAGCAAGGCTACGGCCAGGGCGCCTATGACTCCGCTCACCTGGGTCCTGGCGCCAGCGGCCTCGGCCACGGGGGTGCGCGACGAGCTGCTGCTGATGGCAAAGCCCTGGAAAAATCCGGCCGCCAGGTTGGCCACGCCAAGCCCGACCATCTCCTGGTTCGGGTCGACGTAGGTGCGGGTCCGCGCCGCGTAGACACGGGACAGCACGCTGGTATCGGCGAACGAAACCAAGGCCACCGCGCAGCCGCCGATCAGCACCGGGCCGATATCGGCGCGGCTGATCCAGGGGATGGCGAACGCCGGCAGGCCTTGTGGCAGAGAACCCAGGACCGACACACCGGCGGTTGCCGCAAGGTCCAGCACAGCGACAGCGACCGTCGCCGCGGTGACGGCGATCAGAATGCCCGGCACCCGCTTACTGTTCTTGAACAGCAGGATCACCGCCAGGGTCGCCGCGCCGACCATGAAGGCGGCCCAGTTGGTCCTGCCTTCCAGCACTGCTGTGGCAATGGCCCACAGGTTGCTCAGCGGCCCGTTGGCCTCGACCGAAAAACCGAAGAACTTCGGCAGTTGGCTGATCAAGACCGTCAGCGCGATGCCGTTCATGTAGCCGTAGCGGATCGGCTTGGAAAGCAGCTCGGTGACAAACCCCAGGCGCGCGATGCCGGCCAGGATGCACACCGCCCCGGCCACGATCGCCATCATCCCCGCCAGGGCGACCGCGCGCTGCGGGTCACCGCCGGACAGTGGCAGGACCACGGCGAGGATCACCGCGGCCAGCGAAGAATCCGGCCCCAGTACCAGGATCCGGCTGGGGCCGAACAGCGCATAGGCGAGCAACGGCACGATGGTCGCGTAGAGGCCATAGATGCCGGGCAGCCCCGACGCCACCGCGTAGGCAATGCCGACAGGCACCAGCACCGTGGTCAGCACCAGCCCGGCCACGAAGTCGTGACGCAACCAGGCCACGCGGTATTCGCGCAGCATACGCAGCCCCGGCAGCCAGCGGCTCCAGCGATGCTGTTCGTCGCCGGCGTCCCGGCGGGCAATCCGGCCAGGTTCCGGGACGGGCGGAGAAGACCCCGAATGGTTCATCGGACACTGGCCTTGGCGGGTAGATGGGCTTATGCCTGGTGCTCAGAACTTCTGCGGAACCCGTCGCAACGGATGGTCCGATTCCCGATAGCCGCCCGGCTTCTGGCGTTTGGGCAACACCACTTTCTCCCGTGGTACTTCCTTGTAGGGAATGCGGCTGAGCAGGTCGCTGATGATATTGAGACGCGCGCGGCGCTTGTCGTTGGAGTCGGCCACCAGCCAGGGCCCATGTTCGGTGTCGGTGGCCTTGAACATCGCGTCGCGGGCACGGGAATAGTCATACCAGCGGCTGTATGACTTGACGTCCATGGGCGTCAGCTTCCAGATTTTGCGCCCGTCCTTGATCCGTGCTTCGAGGCGGCGGGTCTGTTCTTCCTGGCTGACTTCCAGCCAGTACTTGAGCAGGATCACGCCCGAATCGACGATCGCCCGCTCCACCAGCGGCACCGCCTTGAGGAAGCCGTCCGCCTGCTCTTCGCTGCAAAAGCCCATCACCCGCTCGACACCCGCGCGGTTGTACCAACTGCGGTCGAAGATCACCACTTCGCCCGCCGCCGGCAGGTGCGGCAGGTAGCGTTGCAGGTACATCTGGCTTTTCTCGCGATCGGTCGGCGCCGGCAGCGCCACCACCCGGAACACCCGCGGGCTCAGGCGCTCGGTCAGGGCCTTGATGGTCCCGCCCTTGCCGGCGCCGTCGCGTCCCTCGAAGACGATGCAGATCTTGATGCCTTTTTCGCGCACCCACTCCTGCAGCTTGACCAGCTCCACATGCAAGCGGCGCAACTGGTCCTCGTAGTCTTTTTTGCTCAGTTTTGCGGGTTCAGCGGGAGCACCCTTGGTGGCACCCTTTTTGTTTTTTGCCATGACCGGAACCTCATGCTCGCTTTCATCGATCGCGTGAGTCTAGTCGAGGATCCGGCCTCCACAGGGCGGCCCAGCTCTCGCCGCCGCTCAGCCAGACGCCTTGCTCGCCGCCAGATAGGGCGCCAGGCGGCGCGCCATTTCTTCGCCGAGGGCCTGCAGGCCGCTCATGGGACGGACCATCACCTCGAACTCGACGATCTTGCCGGCTTCGTCGAAGCGGATCAGGTCGATGCCCTTGATCTGCCGCTCGCCAACCCGCGCGCTGAACTCCAGCACCACGCTCAGGCCATCGGCGGTGACCAGTTGACGGTGATAGGCGAAGTCGCTGAACACCTTGAACACGGTATTGAGGATGGTCGAGACCACCGGCGCACCCGGATAAGGCGTATGGGCCATGGGCGAACGGAATACCACTTTCGAATCCAGCAGGTCAGGCAAGGCGCCCAGGTCACCCTGGGCCAGCATGGCGTGCCAGCGTTGCAGGGAGGCGGCAGCCTGGGGATGCAGTTTCAGATCGGACATGGTGTTCTCCTGTCGCTTGCAAGGGGTGGATCGGGGAGCTGTCGTTCGACGGCGATTGACCGAGCCACCATAAGCGCCGGGCGCCGCGCGCAACAATGATCGCAAGTGACACTTGACTGATCGCAACGAGCAATCCGCGTGCTGGCTTTCTTCAGGGCTGGCAGAGCTGCTCGAACAATTTGGCGTGCCGCGGGAAGCGTTCGCTGAGCTGGTGCTTGCAGCCCAGCTGCATGTCCGCGTAGTCGAACCCGGGGCACACCGCTTCGCTGATCAGGCCGTAGCCCGCCGCGCCGGGCAGCAGCCGCGAGGCCTTCCATACATCGCCGGGAACGTGAAGCTGCAAGCACTGGCCGGCCCGCACGTCGCTGCCCATCACCCGGGTTTCCAGGCGGCCATCCGGGAACACCAGGCAGTATTCGAGGGCATCGCCGAGGTGGAAGTAATGCAGGATGTCGGACTGGTTCAGATGAAAGTGACCGATGGGCGAATCCCCGGTCAGCAGGTAATAGATGGAGCTCATCAAGTACCGCTGCCCGCCCGCGCTGGCGAGCATCGGCCGCTGGTCCGTCTGGAAGGTCCGGCGGTAGTAACCGCCTTCCGTGTGCGGTTCCAGATTGAGGGCGGTCAGCAGTTGTCGGGCGCTGCAAGCAGGCGTGGGCGGGAGCGGGTCAGTCATGTCGGGGTCACAGGTCGGGGAGTTGCTCCCAGCGTAGCAGCGCCTCGCCCTGGCGCTGGCCCGACCTGGCGCATGAATGGCAGGTCGGGCCCTGGTCACTTACGCTCACCGTGAGCTGGCTACCTTGCCGAGCGGCGCAGGCTTGCGCGACAGGTCCTTGCTCCGGCGCAGGTAGCGCACGACCCAGACCAGCAGCATGCCAAGGCTCAACAGCAGCGGAACCGCGGCGATATTGAGCATCTTCAAGGTCCTTCCAAGCTCATCGATATCGGCGTTCAGCTGGTATTGCACCTCGCGCAGTTCCTTGCGAATGCGGGTTTTCTCCTGCATGAACTGGCGCACCGTCGCCTGCTGTTCGGCGCTGAGGGTCTCGCCCTTGTCCGGCGAACCCTGCAACTGCTGCAGCTTGCCTTCGGTTTCCTCGAGACTCTCCTCGAGGGCGAAGCGCTTGGCGCGGAAGCTGGCTTCGGCCTGGCGGCGCAATTGCTCCACCACCACGAACGGACGACTGTAGGGGCCGCGCGAGCGCAGGCTGTTCAGGGCGTCCGAACCGGCGAGGTTGTCCAGGGTATTGAGCACGAAGGAGGCGTTGTCGGCCCATGGCCGTGCTGCCGGGCGCCCGTTGACGTCCTGCATTTCCAGCCACATCCGGTCGCTCAACAGGTCCGTATCGGCCACCACCACCAGGTTGACCTGCTGCGCCTCCTTGAGGCCGTCCTTGCGACCCTCGATGCCGTCGGCAAAGGCCGTGCTTACCGGGCCCTGCACCCGGGCGGCGATCACGTAACGCTGGCTGGGCTGTTCCTGGTCGCGCAACATCTGTTTGCGGTCGGCTGGCTTGTCGAAACGGTCCGCCTCGAAGGCCTTGGCCGAGTCGGAGCTGTACATCAGCGGGGTAAAGCGCGTGCTGGCGCCGGCCACCGGTTCGAGGATGCCGGCGGTGGTCAGGGCAATGAACTCCAGCCCGGCGGTACTCGGGTCCTGCTGGCTCAAGGCGGCTTGCGGTACACCCAGGGTGAACGGCCGCGGCAGCGGACGCCCGTCCTCCTCGGAACTCTCCAGCAAGGCATAGAGGTTGTCCCCCAGGACCTTGCCCGGCTGCATATGAATGCCCCAGGCCTTGAACAATGGCTCGAGATTGGAGGACTTGTCCTTGCTCTGGATGCCGAAGTACTCCTCGCCGGAGTCCTGTTCGCTGTAGGGATCGATGAAGGCCACCAGCTTGCCGCCGCGCAACACGAACTGGTCGATGGCGTACAGGGTCGGCTGCGAGAGTTTTTTCGGGTGCAGCAACATCAAGATGTCGACGTCTTTCGGGATGTCCTGGGTATCGGGCTTGAGCTGTTGCAGATCGAACTCCCGACGCAGCTCCTGGAGCAGCATCCACGGCTCGGTCTTGCTCTGCGTGCGGATATCGAAGCCACCGTTGGCCGGCAGACTGCTCAAAAGGCCCAGGGTCGGGCGCTTGGGGTTGGCCAGGGTCTGCAGCAAGCGGCTGATGTCGTACTCGAGAAACTCTTCCTGGTCCGGCGCGAAAAACTCGATCGCCTGGGCGTTGTTCTGCTCATCGGTACCGGCCAGGCCGAAATACACAGGCGCCCCGCCCTGCCCCAGCGGCACGGCCTGCAGGCCGAACTCGGCGGCCTTGTCCTCTTCCGCGGAAAACGGCAGCGGGTCGATGACATGCAGGCGGATCTTGCCGTCGGCCTCACGCTCGTAGACTTTGAGCAGTTCCTGGACCCGCTGGGCATAGCCGCGCATTGGCACCAGTTCCTTCGAGCCGCTGTCGGAAAAGTAGAAATACAGGTCGAGCGGTTGTTTCAGCTCCGCGAGAATCTGCCGGGTGCCGGCGCTGATGGAATAGAGCTTGTTCTGGGTCAGGTCGAGCCGGACACCGGTGAGCAGCAGCCCGGTCGCCAGGTTGAAGGCCAGGAACAGCAAGGCAATCAGCAACAGACCGGAAGTGGAATACAGCATGCGTTTCATCGAATCGTCCTCACTCGGCTTTCTTCAGGTTGACCGTCACCACCGTGGCCATCAGCCAGGCGACGATCACGCTGAGGAAATACAGCGGATCGCGCAGATCGATCAGTCCTTTGCTGATCGCGCCGAAATGCGTCAGCAGGCTCAGCGAGGCCAGCAAGTCCAACAGCCATTGCGGTGCCCACGGGTTGAGTGCATCCAGCACCAGGGAGAAACCGCAGGCAACGAACAGGAAACACACCATGAAGGCGAGGATCAGGGCGATCACCTGGCTCTTGGCCATGGCCGACATGCAGGAGCCGATCGCCAGGTAGGTGCCGGCGAGCAACCAACTGCCCAGATAGCCGGTCAGTATCACGCCGTTGTCCGGGTTCCCCAGGTAATTCACGGTGAGCACCATGGGCAGGGTCAGCAACAGGGTGATGCCGGCGACAACCCAGGCGGCGAGGAACTTGCCGACCACCGCTTCGAAACAGCTCACCGGCAGGGTCATCAGCAATTCGATGCTGCCGGACTTGCGCTCCTCCGACCACAGGCGCATGGCCAGGGCCGGCAGCAGGAACAGATAGAGCCAGGGATGGACGTCGAAGAACGGCGCCAGGTCCGCCTGGTTGCGCTCGTAGAAACTGCCCAGGTAGAAGGTGAAGACGCCCGAGAGCACCAGGAAGATCTCGATGAACACGAAGGCCAGCGGCGTGGCGAAATAACTGCCCAGCTCACGTTTGAAAATTACCGGTAACTGTCTCATGCCGACTCTCCCCGGGTCAGGGTCTGGAAGACCTCGTCAAGACGGCCCTGCTCCAGTTCCAGGCGCTTCATCTTCCAGCCACGCGCGGTCACCAGCGCGTTGACCTGAGGGAAAATCACCTCACCGGGCCGCGCCAGCAGCGTCAGGCTGCCCTCGGCGGGGTTCTCCTCGACGCCCGCCACGCCCGGCAAGACCACCAGGGCCAGCAGGTCCAGCGGCTCGTCGGCCTGCAAGGTCACCGCCTGGCGATAGCGCGAACTGCGCTCCAGCTCATACGGCGTGCTGTCGGCCAGCAAGCGGCCATTGCTGATGATCAGGGCACGGTTACAGACGGCCGAGACTTCTTCGAGGATGTGGGTCGAGATGATCACGATCTTGTCCTGGCCCAAGTCCTGGATCAGTTGGCGAACCAGTTGCTTCTGGTTCGGGTCGAGGCCGTCGGTGGGTTCGTCGAGAATCAGCACCCGCGGATCGTGGAGGATCGCCTGGCCCAGGCCGACCCGGCGGGTGAAGCCCTTGGACAAGGTTTCGATGGTCTGCCGGCGGACGTCACCGAGCTCCAGCAGGTCGATCACCCGGTCCACCCGTTCACGCTTCTGCGCACCGCGATAGCCGCGAACACTGGCAATGAACTCAAGAAAGCCCTGTACCGCCATGTCGCTGTAGCTGGGCGCGCCTTCCGGCAGGTAGCCCATCTGCTGCTGGGCATGACGGGTCTGGGTGCGGATGTCGAACCCCAGGATGCTCGCGGTGCCGGAGGTCGGCGCCAGAAAGCCGGTGAGCATTTTCATCGTGGTGGATTTGCCTGCACCGTTTGGCCCAAGAATCCCCAGAACTTCTCCCGGGCCGATATGACAGGACAGATCGTCGACCGCGACCTGCCCGGAAAAAGACTTGGTTAGTTTGGATATTTCGATCATGGCTTCCAGGTTCAGCAAGAGAAGTCTGAGGTGAACAGCTAAAAGCCATTCATATTCAGCAGGGGGTTGAGATTGGATAGTTGCAACAGGATCAACAGCTGTGTTGTGCCGGAATGGGCGCAATACAATACACGCTGGTATTTTTAATGAGGGTATAAATCCATATGAATAAGACTATTCAATAGAATTATAAGATTTATCCTATGCAATCGGAGTATTGCTCTTAACGCCAGCTGACATTATTTCCTAGTATCCTAGCGCTCATGTTTTTTACTTGAGTTTACTGGGTGACATATGCTCTTACGCACTATCTTCATTGAAAACAAAGAGCAGCAAATGCTGACAGCGGCTTTGCTCTGCAGTTTTTCTGTTCCAGAAGCAGGTCGAAACTTTCTCGCCTATAGCCTGAACGAAAGCCTTGATGACGATAATCTGCGCGTCTATATCGCCTTGTTGTTCAACGAAGGGGGCAATTACTGCCTGGGCGCCCTGGACTCGGACGAGGACGGGCAGCTGGCGATTCGCGTGTTCAGCCAGATCCTGCGCGAGGCAGCCACCGGCGAACACCGTGAAAGCGATGTGCCCTACCATCTGCTGGACCTGAACAAACAACAGTTACCCCCTGCCGCCGCCGCGGACCATCGCCTGTTGAGCACCAAGAAAGAGTGGATCGCCAAGCTGCTGAGCTTTCAGAATTCGGCTCAATTCGGCCCGGCGGCCGAGCATTTGCCCACAGCCATCGATGACCAGCAACTCGACGCTGCCCTGGCGCAGCTCGACGAACAGGCAAACGACAGCGCCGAGCAAGAACACCACGAATCCACCGCGGCTGCGGGCAGCTGCGCAACGCAAAGCCCCCAGCCAGATGCGCCCGAAGCCGAAATTCGCTACTCCGATGCCGGCCCCCTGCCAATACCGGACGAACAGCAGTCCCCGGTCGAACCCCTGGATGAAGCCTGGCCTTTCCCGGGCACCGACCCCGAGCACTTCCTGCAGGATGTCGAGGCGAGCCTGATGGAGTTTTCCAGCATCGCCAATCGGCTCAAGCAACAGAAACTGCAAAGCCAGGCGCAACAGCAGACCCTGGACTCCAGAGAGTCCCAACTGCAGGAGAAAGAGCGCGCGTTCGAACAGAAGGAAGAGCAGTTACAGCAACTGCAACGGCAACTTGATGAAGATCGGCAATCCGACAGCACGGTACGGGCGCAACAAGAAGCGCGTCAGTGCGAACTGGATAAACGCGAAGAAGCATTGCAGCAAAAAACCAGGGAGCTGGCGGAGCAATTCAAGAAACTCAACCATGCCAAGGACAACTTCAACAACACCCTTAGAAGCCTCAACGAGGTCATTCGGCTCAACGAGGATGCGCTGTCCGAATAAACTTTTCTTGCTCGCCGGACAGACTCTAATTACTACCTGGGTCGGTAAACCTGAAGCGGCTAATTATAAATTGCCAGACTTTATCAAAGGGGCGTTATTCAGATAGCGGTCTTTGACTTTCTCGATATAACCATCACGGCGCATGGCCTCTATGGCCTTCGCAACATGGGTCACGACCTCGGCGTCGCACACTTTGGAACAGGCGAGGTAAAGCTCATGACTCACCATGGGGGGGCTCATCAACAGCGGCCGGCTGGAGACGTGCTTCCAGATATACCGACTTTCCTGAACCCCGTTGAACCAGGCATCGACCCTGCCCTTCAACAACAATTGCGCGGGGTTCTCGCCGATCTTGATCGCATAGATCTGCTCCGGGGCGAAGCCTTTGCTACGCAGGATTTCTTCCTGGGCACTGCCCAGCCCCACGGCGATGGCCTTGAAACGCCGCCGGGCCTCTTCGAAGCTCGTCACTTTATGCTCGAGGCTGAAAAACGCCCGATCCATCGGCATGATCGGGGCAATCCAGGTGTAGCGATCTTCCCGCTCGGGTGTGCGGCTGAGCGGCGCGATCAGGACGTTGTCCTTTTCGAGGGCGTATTTCTGCGCCCGCGCCCACGGCAGGGTTCTGGGCTCGCTGGCATATCCACTGTTGTTCAGCGCCCGCAGAACAATGTCGCCGACTATGCCGTGACGATCGCCCTGATTGACCATGGTCAGGGGTGGCGCGTCCGGGATCAGAAACTCGAGGGCTTCGTGCGCCTCGAGCACAGGAACCGTTCCCGGGAATAGCGGCAGTAACAACAGGCTGCAAAGAAAAACGCCTTTGGCGGGTGTTCTGTCAATCACACAACGAGCCTCTTGTTGGCTTCTATTCGTTATTGAATGCCGGTGGTTATTCAGCGGTGAATGAGAGCCGTGTTATTGCCAGCGCCTTCCCTCTCCCGGATTCCGCCGACAATAACGCCGGTTTTTTCCACATTGTTTGACTTCAGGCAAACGATCGAGCGCCGCTACAAGCCCGACGGAGTATACGACGGGAACGCCACGGTCCTATCAAAGGTCGTATCGGTCGCCATGGTCGAGCGCCCCGAAGGTGTCAAGGCAGCAAGATAGAGCGTCCACGGATCGGTGGCGTGCAAACGGATGCTCCTTGGTTCAGGTGGTGCTTGAAAAACAGTGGTATCTGCAAAGGCAAAAAACCTCTCTCGGTCAAGCGACTTTCATCCATGTTATCCGCGAAAAAAAACACCTTGGGGATGCTGTAACAGGGGGATTCCCGATCAACTAGTGGCGAAGTCTGAACACTGGCTGTCTAGGTGAAAGATAAACGCTCTGTTGGCCTTTTTTTCATGTTCGTTTCACATTTTTCCGCTTAACCTGAATCCATTCATAGACGCAGGGAATCAGTCAGGTCATCTAATTGAAACAAAAGCTAACACACTGATCTGGCTTTACTTTTACCCTGCATGGTCTTTACTGCAATCAGGCATGGACGACCACACCGACCTCACTTATGGACGCGCTTCAATGACCGAACCAAAAACGCCTTTTTTGAATAGTCCCAGCTGTGGCACAGGCGCTTTTTCTCCTTTCGATTGCTGAAATCCTTTTCCCCCGAGGTCTCAATGAACCAGGCTTTCCTTCCTTTCTCGCGCCCGAGTATTGGCGATGAAGAGATCGCTGCGGTCGAGCAGGTTCTACGCTCTGGCTGGATCACCACCGGACCGAAAAACCAGGAGCTCGAGCAGCAATTCGCCGCGCGGGTCGGCTGCCAGCACGCGGTGGCGCTGTCATCGGCCACCGGCGGCATGCACATTACCCTGCTGGCGCTGGGCGTCGGCCCGGGCGATGAGGTGATCACCCCCTCGCAGACCTGGGTTTCCACAGCCAACATGATCTGCCTGCTGGGCGCGACGCCGGTCTTCGTCGATGTCGATCCGCACACCCTGATGACCGATGCCGCCACGATTGAAGCGGCGATCACACCGCGGACCAAAGCGATCATCCCGGTGCATTACGCCGGTGCCGCCTTCGACCTCGATCCGCTGTACGCCCTGGCCGACAAACACGGCATCGCGGTGATCGAAGACGCCGCCCACGCCGCTGGCACCACCTATCGCGGTCGGCCCGTCGGCGCCCGGGGCACGGCGATCTTTTCCTTCCATGCGATCAAGAACATGACCTGCGCCGAAGGCGCGATGTTCGTCAGCGACGACGAGGCCCTGGCCAACCGGGTGCGCATGCTCAAGTTCCATGGCCTGGGCGTCGATGCCTATGACCGCCTGACCCACGGGCGCAAGCCCCAGGCCGAGGTGATCGAGCCCGGCTTCAAATACAACCTGGCGGATATCAATGCCGCCATCGCCCTGGTGCAGTTGCAGCGCCTGGACGCAATCAATCGCCAGCGCGAGATCCTGGCCAATGCCTATCTGGAGCAACTGCGCGACCTGCCGGTGCAACCGCTGCACCTGCCGCAGTATCCGCAGCAACATGCCTGGCACCTGTTCATCCTGCGCATCGACGCCGAGCGTTGCGGCATTGATCGCGACGGCTTCATGAAGGCCCTGCAAGAGCAAAATATCGGCAGCGGCATCCACTTCGTCGCCACTCACCTGCACAGCTATTACCGCCAGCGCTTCCCGGATGTGCATTTACCCAACACCGAATGGAACTCGGCACGCCTGTGCTCGATTCCGCTGTTCCCCGACATGACCCTCGACGATGTCGAGCGGGTCGTCGGCGCCATCAAAACCTGTCTGGACTGAAACCTTGAAACCTTATCCAATCCAGTTCGTGTCGATCGTCATTCCGGTCTACAACGAAGAAGAAAGCCTGCCCGAACTGCTGCGGCGCACTGAAGCGGCCTGCCGCCAGCTCAAGCACGATTTCGAGATCGTCCTGGTGGACGATGGCAGCCGCGACGAATCGGCACAGATCCTCGAGGAAGCGGCCGGCCGCGAAGGCAGCCCGGTGGTGGCGGTGATCCTCAATCGCAACTACGGCCAGCACGCAGCGATCATGGCTGGTTTCGAGCAGTGCCGTGGCGACGTGGTCATCACCCTGGACGCCGACCTGCAGAACCCGCCGGAAGAAATCCCGCGCCTGGTGGCCCAGGCCGAGCTGGGCTACGACGTGGTCGGCACGGTGCGCAACAACCGCCAGGACTCCGCCTGGCGCCGCTGGCCGTCGAAGCTGATCAACCTCGCCGTGCAGCGCTCCACCGGCGTGGCCATGAACGACTATGGCTGCATGCTGCGCGCCTACCGCCGCAGCGTGGTCGACGCCATGCTCGCCTGCCGCGAACGCAGCACCTTCATCCCGATCCTGGCCAACAGCTTCGCCCGCCACACCACCGAGGTGCTGGTGAACCACGCCGAGCGTGAACACGGCGACTCCAAGTACAGCCCGATGCGCCTGATCAACCTGATGTTCGACCTGATCACCTGCATGACCACCACGCCGCTGCGCCTGTTGAGCATCATCGGTTTCAGCATGGCCGGCCTCGGCGTGCTGTTCGCCCTGATGCTGATCTTCCTGCGCCTGGTGTTCGGTTCCGAATGGGCCGGCGACGGTATGTTCGTGCTGTTCGCCATCCTGTTCGTGTTCACCGGTGGCCAGTTCATCGGCATGGGCCTGTTGGGCGAATACCTGGGCCGCATGTACAGCGATGTACGCGCCCGCCCACGCTTCTTCATTGAAAAAGTTCTGCGCAGCCAGCCTGCCGCCCCTGCTCCCGCTGTCACCGTCGACGGTCTAACTTCCACTCTCTCCGATCAGGTTTCGCCATGAGTCATAAAGCTGTTGTCTTCGCCTACCACGATATCGGCTGCGCGGGCATCGAAGCCCTGCTCAACGCGGGTTATGAAATCGGCGCGGTCTTCACCCATGCCGACGACCCCAAGGAAAACACCTTCTACGGCTCCGTGGCCCAACTGTGCTCGCTCAAGGGCATCCCGGTGCATGCCCCGGACGACGCCAACCACCCGCTGTGGGTCGAGCGCATCGCCAAACTCAACCCCGACTACATCTTCTCCTTCTACTATCGCAACCTGCTGAGCGAAGCGCTGTTGGCCACCGTCAGCAAGGGCGCCTTCAACCTGCACGGTTCACTGCTGCCGAGCTACCGTGGCCGCGCGCCGGCCAACTGGGTGCTGGTCAATGGCGAAAGCGAAACCGGCGTGACCCTGCACCGCATGGTCAAGCGCCCAGATGCCGGGGCGATCGTTGCCCAGCAGCGGGTGGCCATCGAGCGCAGCGATACCACCCTGAGCCTGCACGGCAAGCTGCGCGATGCCGCCGCCAGCCTGCTGCGCGACACCCTGCCCGCCCTGGCGCAAGGCAAGGTCAGCGAAACCGCCCAGGACGAATCCAAGGCCAGCTACTTCGGTCGCCGTACCGCGGCGGATGGCAAGCTGCTGTGGAGCCAGCCGGCCGAGCAACTGTTCAACCTGGTGCGGGCCGTGACCAAGCCTTACCCGGGCGCGTTCTGCGCCGTGGGCGAGCACAAGCTGATCGTCTGGAGCGCCGAGGTCATCAAGGGCAACGAAGGCCAGGCCCCGGGGCGGGTGATCAGCGTCGACCCGCTGCGCATCGCCTGCGGCCAAGACTCGCTGCTGATCAACGCCGGCCAGCGCAACGACAACGGCCTGTACCTCAGCGGCCCGCAACTGGCCAACGAGCTGGGCCTGGTGGATGGCTCGCTGCTGCGCGGCGCCGAATCCGGTCGTGCCCCGCGGCGCACCCGGGTGCTGATCCTCGGCGTCAACGGTTTCATCGGCAATCACCTGTCCGAGCGCCTGCTGCGTGACGACAAGTACGAGGTCTACGGCCTGGATATCGGCTGCGACGCCATCGAGCGCCTGCGCAACCATCCGCATTTCCACTTCGTCGAAGGCGACATCAGCATTCACTCCGAGTGGATCGAGTACCACATCAAGAAGTGCGACGTGGTCCTGCCGCTGGTGGCCATCGCCACCCCGATCGAATACACCCGCAACCCGCTGCGTGTGTTCGAACTGGACTTCGAAGAGAACCTCAAGCTGGTCCGCTACTGCGTCAAATACAACAAGCGCGTGATCTTCCCGTCGACCTCCGAGGTCTACGGCATGTGCCAGGACCGGAACTTCGATGAAGACAGCTCCAACCTGATCGTCGGCCCGATCAACAAGCAACGCTGGATCTACTCAGTGTCCAAGCAACTGCTGGACCGGGTGATCTGGGCCTACGGCAGCAAGGGCCTGAACTTCACCCTGTTCCGTCCGTTCAACTGGATGGGCCCGCGCCTGGACCGCCTGGATTCGGCGCGCATCGGCAGCTCCCGGGCCATCACCCAGCTGATCCTCAACCTGGTGGAAGGCACGCCGATCCGCCTGTTCGACGGCGGCGAGCAGAAGCGCTGCTTCACCGACATCGCCGACGGCATCGAGGCCCTGGCGCGTATCGTCGACAACGAGAATGACGCGTGCAACGGCCAGATCATCAACATCGGCAACCCGGACAACGAAGCCAGCATCCGCCAGTTGGGCGAAGAGCTGCTGCGTCAGTTCGAGGCCCATCCGCTGCGTGGCAACTTCCCGCCGTTCGCCGGTTTCCGCGAGGTCGAGAGCAAGTCCTTCTACGGTGCCGGTTACCAGGACGTGGAACACCGCAAGCCGAGCATCGCCAACGCCAAGCGCCTGCTGAACTGGGAGCCGACCGTCGAGATGAAGGAAACCATCGGCAACACGCTGGACTTCTTCCTGCGCGAAGCCATGCTCGAAATCGCGGAGCACTCTAAAGAAGAAGCATGTTGATGCAGGCAGGTCTGCGAATCGATGTCGACACCTATCGCGGTACCCGTGAGGGGGTGCCGCGGTTGCTGGAACTGCTCGACGAGGCCGGGATCAAGGCCACCTTCTTCTTCAGCGTCGGCCCGGACAACATGGGGCGCCACCTGTGGCGCCTGATCCGCCCGCAGTTTTTGTGGAAGATGCTGCGCTCCAACGCCGCCGGTCTTTATGGCTGGGACATCCTGCTGGCCGGCACCGCCTGGCCGGGCAAGCCGATCGGTCGCGACCTCGGGCACCTGATGCGCCAGGCCCGGGAGGCCGGCCATGAAGTCGGCCTGCACGCCTGGGATCACCACGGCTGGCAGGCCAATGCCGGGCGCTGGAACCAGGCGCAGCTGATCGAGCAGATCCGCCAGGGCGTCGACACCCTCAATGACATTCTCGGCCAGCGCGTCGACTGCTCGGCCGCCGCTGGCTGGCGCGCCGACGAGCGTGTGATCGAGGCCAAGCAGGGTTTCGGCTTTCGCTACAACAGCGATTGCCGCGGCACGTCGATCTTCCAGCCCCGGCTGGCGGATGGCGGCCTGGGCGCCCCGCAGATTCCGGTCGACCTGCCGACCTTCGACGAAGTGGTCGGGCCCGCCGTCGCGGCCCACGACTTCAACACATTCATCCTGGACCGGTTCAGCCCCGACAGGCTCAACGTCTACACCATTCACGCCGAGGTCGAAGGGATTCTGATGGCCAACGATTTTCGTCAACTGCTGGCGCAAGCCCGCCAGCGCGACATTCATTTCACTACCCTGGGCAACCTGTTGCCCGCCTCCTTGCAGAGCCTGCCCCAAGGGCAGGTCATTCGTGGCGCCCTCGAGGGTCGCGAAGGCTGGCTGGGGGTGCAAGGCGCATGACCAGACGCTGGGCCCTGCCTCTTCTATTGATTGCCTTCGGCCTGTTCTACCTGCTGCCGATGGCCACCCACGGTTTGTGGATTCCCGATGAAACCCGCTATGCGCAGATCAGCCAGGAAATGCTTCTGACCGGCCACTGGGCATCGCCGCATTTCATGGGCATCCGTTATTTCGAGAAGCCGGCCGCCGGCTACTGGATGATCGCCCTCAGCCAGGCGCTGTTCGGCCAGAACCTGTTCGGCGTGCGGGTCGCTTCGGCCCTGAGCATGGGCCTGAGCGTACTGCTGGTCTATTTGATGGCCAGGCGGCTGTGGAACGACCCGCGCAAGAGCCTGGTCTGCGCCCTGCTGTACATGAGTTTCTGCGTGGTGGTCGGCGCCGGCGGTTATGCCAACCTCGACCCGCAGTTCACCTTCTGGGTCAACCTGAGCCTGGTGGCCCTGTGGTTCGCCCTGGACAACCAGACACTGCGCGGCCGCCTGCTGGCCTGGGCCGGCCTGGGTTTCGCCTGTGGCATGGGCTTCATGACCAAGGGATTCCTCGCCTGGCTGCTGCCGGTGCTGATCGCCCTGCCCTATATGTTCTGGCAAAAACGCCTGCGCGAACTGTTCATCTACGGCGGCGTCGCGGTGCTGGTGGCGATTGTCGTGAGCCTGTCGTGGGCCCTGGCGGTACATGCCCAGGAAGCGGATTACTGGCGGTTCTTCTTCTGGCATGAACACATCCGCCGCTTTGCCGGTGACGATGCCCAGCACGCCTCGCCATGGTGGTACTACCTACCGTTGCTGGTGGCGTTCAGCATGCCCTGGGTCCTGGTGCTGCCCGGTGCCTTGAAGCAGGCCTGGCAGACCCGGCGCCAGGCGAGCATCGGTTTCCTGCTGCTGTGGCTGATCCTGCCGCTGGCGTTCTTCAGCCTGAGCAAGGGCAAGCTGCCGGCCTATATCCTGCCGTGCCTGCTGCCCCTGGCGCTGTTGATGGGCAATAGCCTGAGCGACCGGCTGCACGCCGGGCAAACCCGGCTCATCCGCCTCAACGCTGTGCTCAACCTGGTGCTGGGCCTGTTGCTGCTGTTGGCGCTGGTGTACTTCCAACTGAAGAAGCCGCTGTACAGCAACGAGCCCGGGCATCTGGTGCTGGTGTTCCTGGCCCTGCTTGGCTGGAACATGAGCAACCTGCTGCCGGCCTTCCGCCCGTTGCAACTGTGGGCCGCGCCGGCGCTCGGCAGCTGGCTGTTCATCGCCCTGCTGCCGGCCGGCCTGCCGAACTCGGTGGTCTACAACAAGATGCCGGATCAATTCATCATCGATCACGCCGAGGAACTCGCGAAGAGCCACACCCTGGTGAGCAACGACCTGGGCGCCGCCTCGGCCCTGGCCTGGCGCCTGAAGCGCCCGGATATCGCCTTGTACAACACGACAGGCGAAGTGAAATATGGCCTGGCCTATCCTGACACCCAGCATCGCTATATCGACCTGCGCAAGGTCGGCGAATGGATGCCCGAGGCCCGCAAGCAAGGCCAGGTGGGCGTGGTGATGCGGGTCAATGGCGACGAGCACTACGAAATCGATCTGTTGCCGCAGGATTTCAAACGTTATGACCAGGGCAATCTCGTGATCCTGATCTTCCCTCAGAGCCAGCCATGAGCCTGTTGCTGCTGCTCGCCGCCTGCCTGCTGACCTGCCTGGGCCAGATCGCGCAGAAGTTCGCCGTGGAAAGCTGGCGTGGCCAGCCCTCCGGCGCACTCGCCAAACTGCACTCGCCCTGGCTGTGGCTGGCACTGGCCAGCCTCGGCCTGGGCTTGCTGGTGTGGTTGCTGGTGCTGCAGCGGGTCGAGGTTGGCATCGCCTACCCGATGCTGAGCCTGAACTTCGTGCTGATCACCCTGATCGCCCGCTTCGTCTTCCATGAAGCCATCGACCGCCGCCACTGGCTGGGCGTCGCGCTGGTACTGGCAGGCGTGCTGCTGTTGAGTCGCCACGCATGAGCCGGGCTCTGGGCTTCACCTTCGCCATGGGCAGCGTGCTGCTGGTCAGCGCCGCGCAACTGGGCATGCGCTGGAGCATGACCCGCCTGCCGGTACCCGTGGACTGGCTGGCGGCGCTGTCCGGCGGCCAGGTCGACCTGCTGGCGCTGGGCGTGGTGCTGGCGGCGATCCTCGCCTATGTCCTGTCGATGCTCTGCTGGCTGCTGGCCCTGCGCGACCTGCCACTGGGCCGGGCCTATTCCCTGCTCAGCGTCAGCTACGCCCTGGTCTACCTGCTGGCCGCCAGCCTGCCACTGTTCAACGAACCGTTCAGTCTCTCGAAAACCCTGGGGGTGGCGCTGGTCATCCTCGGCGTCATTACCATCAACTCACGACCTGCTCCCGCGACAAGTCCCAGGAATACCCCATGAAAATCAGCGTATTTGGAAGTGGTTACGTCGGCCTCGTACAGGCCGCCGTGCTGGCCGAAGTCGGCCACGATGTCATCTGCATGGACATTGACGAACACAAGGTCCAGCAGCTGCAACAGGGGCACGTCAGTATCTTCGAGCCCGGGCTGTCGAGCCTGGTGCGCGACAATCTGGAAAGCCGGCGCCTGAGTTTCACCAGCGACGAAAAGCTCGCGGTGCAACATGGCCAGGTGCTGTTTATCGCGGTCGGCACGCCGTCCAGCGAGGACGGCTCGGCCGACCTGCGCTACGTGCTGTCGGTGGGCGACGCCGTGGCCCGGCATCGTGAACAGCCGGTGATCCTGGTGGAGAAATCCACGGTGCCGGTAGGCACTGGCGACACCTTGAAAGCGCACATCGAAAAGGCCCTGGACGGGCGCGCCCTGCAATTCGATATCGTCTCCAACCCGGAATTCCTCAAGGAAGGCTCGGCGGTGTCCGACTGCCGCCGACCGGACCGGATCATCGTCGGCTGCGAGCGCGAAGAAGTCCGCGACGTGATGCGCGACCTGTACGCACCGTTCAACCGCAACCATGACCGCATCATGTTCATGGACCTGCGCAGCGCCGAGCTGACCAAGTACGCCGCCAACTGCATGCTGGCGACCAAGATCAGCTTCATCAACCAGATCGCCGAGCTGGCCGAACACCTGGGGGCCGACATCGAGTCGGTGCGCCTGGGGATCGGTGCCGACTCGCGCATCGGCTATCACTTCATCTATCCGGGCTGCGGTTATGGCGGCTCGTGTTTCCCCAAGGACATGCGCGCGCTGATCCACAGCGCCGAGCAGGCCCATTGCTCCAGCGACCTTTTGCAAGCGGTGGAAGCCATCAACGAACGGCAGAAACACAAGCTGTTCGAGCGCATCAACGCCTTCTACAAGGGCGACCTGAAAGGCAAGACCTTCGCCCTCTGGGGCCTGGCCTTCAAGCCCAACACCGACGACATGCGCGATGCCCCCAGCCGGGTGCTACTGGAATCGCTGTGGGCCGCCGGCGCCAATGTGCGCGCCTTCGACCCGGAAGCCATGCAGGAAACCCAGCGCCTGTACCCCGACGAACCGAAGCTGATGCTGATGGGCACCCCGGAATCGGTGCTCAACGACGCCGACGCGTTGATCATCTGCACCGAGTGGCAGCAGTTCAAGGCGCCGGACTTCCAGCTGCTGCAACAGCGCCTCAAGGCCCCGGTGATCTTCGACGGGCGCAATCTGTACGACGCCGAGCGCCTGGCTCGCAATGGCTTCACCTACTTCCCGATCGGCCGCGGCGAGTCGCGCCAGCTGCCGATTCCTCATCGGCAATGGGCCGGCATACCGGTTGAAGCCTGAGTGATCCCGCGCGCCGTCCCCGCCCAGACACTGCACAGGCAAGCGTTGGGGCTGGGGCTGCTGGCCCTGCTGCTGTTCTGTGCCGGGGTCTACCAGCAGGCGGTGACCGGTTTCGACTCCAGGTTCGTCCTGTTCGCCAAGGAAATGCTGCGCCATGGGCCGGGGTTCTTCCCCACCACCTATGGCCAGCCCTATGCCGACTACAGCAGCGCCTCGACGCTGCTGATCTATCTGTTCTCGCTGCCGTTCGGCCGGGTCGTCAGCCTGAGCGCCTGGCTGCCCACGGCCCTGGCTTCGGCGACCATAGTCAGCCTGATCTATCGACTGCTGGCGCCCTGTTCCCGAACCTGGGCCCTGCTCAGTGTCGCCCTGCTCCTGCTCAGCAATACCTTTATCTGCGAAACCCGCGCCGTGTCCCTGGACCAGATACTCGCCGCCCTGGCGTTGGCGGTGTTCTACCTGGGGTATGCCCACGATCACTTCGCCGCGCCGCGCCGCCTGTGGCTGATCTTCGCGTTGCTGGTCGCAGGGTTCGCCATTCGCGGGCCGATCGGCCTGGTGATTCCCTGCGGCATGCTGTGCAGCTATTACCTGCTCGAAGGCCAGTGGCGACGCATGCTGGTCTTCGGTGGCAGCGCCCTGCTGTTGTTGCTGGCATGCGTGGCGCTGTTGCTGTGGCTGGCCCGGCTGAGTGGCGGCCCAACCTTCATGCAGGAGGTGATCCGCATGCAGTTCACCGGGCGCATGGATGGCAGCGAAGGCAGCAGCGGCCCGTTCTATTACTTCAGCAGCTCCCTGGGCAACTATGCCCTGGCCTACCCGCTGGCGATCCTGACCTGGCTGGCGGTGTGGCTCGGTCCCCGCGAACGGCAGGCCCCCGCGCGCAGGTTGTTGGTGCTGTGCAGCGCCGCGGCCCTGCTGGTGTTGATCGGTCTGTCGATTCCCCAGGCGAAAAAAGCCCGCTACCTGCTGCCGATGTTGCCCATGCTGGCGATCGTCGCAGCTTATCCCTTCCACGACGTCCAGGGCCGCGGCCTGGCCTGGTTGCGCCGGGGTATCCAGGGCCTGTGGCTGCTGACACCCGGATTGCTGATAGCCGCGTTGCTGGTGGCGCAACGGCGCTTCGCCGAACCCTTGGCCGGCTTGAGTCCTCTGCTGGTGCTGCTCGGCCTGTTGCAACTGGCGGCGCTGGGCCTGTTGCGCATCCCGCGCTGGCGGATTGGCGGCCTGGCCCTGGGCGCCGTACTGGCCGTCTGGAGCGCCTATATCCTTGGGTTCGAGCCGCTGGCCCGGCAGCTCTACGACACCCGCACCTTCACCCTGGCCGCCTGGAAGCTGATCGAGCAAGACCCGGCCCCAGTGGTACTGCATCATATGGGCAAGGACGCCAAGGCCATCAAGTTCATGGTCCACCTCGACCAGGACCTGCAGCCGCTGTTCACCGAGCGCGCCGAAGCCCTTGCAGCCATACCAGGCCCGGCCTGGGTGATCATGGATCAAAGCGACCTGGCGACGCTCAAGGCCACGCCGTTGGCGCGACTGACCCCGGTGCTCGGCGGGCGTTTCGACAAGAACGACTACGTCATGCTGCACCTGCCCGCCACCACGCCCCCCTGAACGGTTGATCGGTCGCGCCCTGGCTCCTTACACTCGCGCCCCATGACTCTGCAAATCCGCCTGGCCACAGAGGCCGATGCCCCCCTGCTCCCCGCCATCGAACGCAGCGCCGCCGCGCTGTTTCGCCGCGACCCCGAACTGGCCTGGCTGGCCGACGCCGAGGTGTCCGACGCCGCGCAGCACCGCGCACATATCCGCCAGCAGCGGGTGTGGGTGGCGGTGCTCGACCAAAAGGTGTGCGCCTTCCTCGACGCCGAAGCCTGCGCTGACGCGCTGCATATCTGGGAGATCTCGGTCGCCAGCGCCGCCCAAGGACGCGGCATCGGCCGTCGCCTGCTGCAGACGGTGGGCGAACAGGCGCGCCAGCAGGGGTTTACCGCCCTGACCCTGAGCACCTTTCGCCAGTTGCCGTGGAATGAACCCTTCTACCAGCGCTGCGGTTTCGTCACCCTGGACGCCGAGCAATTGGGGCCGCGCCTGCGGCAGGTGCTGGCCGAGGAAGCTCGCCATGGCCTGCCGGCGGCCCGGCGCTGCGCCATGCGCCTGATACTGCCTGCCCACCCCATGCAACTGTAGGAGCGAAGCTTGCTCGCGATGACGGCCTGACAGGCCACATCGCCGCCGTTGAATGTGCCGGCCTTATCGCGAGCAAGCTTCGCTCCTACGGAAGATGGGTGCGGTATTTGAGATGGGGTGCGGGCCTGTCTTGAAGTGCTCGCGCAACTGTCAGAGGATGGCAAGCCTGGGGCTGCAGGATCGCTAGGGATTGTCGCCCACTCAGACAACAAGGACTCGTGCACCACCGTGGCCACTTACTCGCTGGTTATCCGCCGCCTGATGATCTGCTCGCTGACCATTGTCGTCAGTCGCGCCATCACCAGTCCCCTGCTCACCCTGTTCCTCAGCGAAAAACTCAGCCTCGACCAGCAGGACGTCGGCCTGCTGCTGGGGGTCGCGGTGTTCATCGCCACGCTGCTCGCGCTGTATGGCGGCTACATCCTCGATCGCCTGGACAAGCGCCGGCTGCTGATCCTGAGCATGCTCTCCAGCGGCATCGGCTTTGTACTGCTGACCTTCGCCCACAACCTCTACCTGACCACCGCGATCCTGGTGATCACCGAAACCGCCTCGGCGCTGTTCCTGATCGGCTCCAAGGCGATCATCAGCGAAAACCTGCCGGTGAGTCAGCGGGCCAGAGTGTTCTCCCTGCGCTACACCCTGACCAATATCGGCTACGCCACCGGCCCCATGCTCGGCGTGGTGATCGCCGGGCAGCTGCCGCTGGCGCCGTTCCTGATCGCTGGCGCTATCGCCTTTCTCAGCACCCTGCTGATGCGCGGCATTCCAGCCACGACGGGCCTGCCCTCGCTGAGCAAACCGCAGAGTTTCCTCGACACCCTGGTGACCCTGAAAAACGACCGCACGCTGATCATGTTCACCTGCGGCTGCCTGCTCAGCACCATCGTCCACGGGCGTTTCACCCTGTACCTGTCGCAGTACCTGCTGGTCACCGAAGACGCGAAAAGCGCCCTCGACACCATGGCCGCCCTGCTGGCCTGCAACGCCATCAGCGTGATCCTGCTGCAGTACCAGATCGGCCGTTTCCTCAAGCGCGAACAGCTGCGCTACTGGATCGCCGTCGGCACCAGCCTGTTCATCCTCGGCCTGATCGGCTTCAGCCTGGCCGACAGCCTGCTGGGCTGGTGCCTGGCGATGTTCGTCTTCACCCTTGGCGAGATGATCATCTACCCGGCGGAATTCCTGTTCATCGACACCCTGGCCCCCGAGGCCCTGCGCGGCAGCTATTACGGCGCGCAGAACCTCGCGGCCCTGGGCGGCGCCTTGAGCCCGGTGATCTGCGGCTACCTGCTGGTGCATACCCCGGCACCGACCATGTTCTATGCCCTGAGCAGCTTGACCGCCTTGGGCGGCCTGCTGTGTTTCATGAGCGGACGGCGGGTGGCCCAGGCCGCCACAGTACAAAAATAATGCACTTAAACAGCATTATTATGAATTTGTAGGCGCTTGGTTTGATCGGCACACTGTGCCGGTTCCTCCCCCCAACTGTTGGAACGTTTCAGGGCTTTCTGGTGCTCCAGACAAGCCCTTCTTTTTGCCCGCAAAACCGGAATTGGATCGCTTCGTCATGCTCGCTCGCTGGAAACCCGCCGCCATCAATACCCGCCCCTCGGAATGGAGCCGCGCCGCGATCGGCATGGCCTTGGGCACGCTGTTCAGTGTCTGGTTGTGCGGCCGGGTGTTCGGCATGGAGGTGGCGCTGCACCTGATCGGTCCGCTGGGGGCCTCGGCGGTGCTGCTGTTCGCGGTGTCGTCGGGGGCGCTGGCGCAACCCTGGTCGATCCTCGGCGGCTACCTGTGCGCCGCGGTCCTGGCGTTGCTGGTGGCCCATGTGCTCGGGCGCACCCTGGGCAGCGCCTGCCTGGCCGCCGGCATGTCCCTGGTGCTGATGTGCTGGCTGCGCTGCCTGCATCCGCCGGCCGGCGCCGTGGCCCTGACGATGGTGCTGGCCGACCCGGCCACCATCGCCCTCGACTGGCAGGCCCTGGGCCCGGTGATGCTGGCGGCCCTGTGCCTGTTGCTCAGCGCCCTGGCCTACAACAACCTGACCCGCATCCGCTACCCCAAGGGCCAGAGCGAACCCGCGACCCAACTGCCCGCCGACCATCCGCCGAGCGATACCCAGGCCATCACCGCCGCCGACCTCAAGCTGGCGCTGGATGAAATGCAGGAGTTCTTCGACGTCACCCCGCAAGATCTGGAGCAACTGATCCACGCCAGTGAGGCCCATGCGCGCCGGCGCAGTATTGGCGAGGTGTTGGCGCCGCGGGTGTGATCGGGTTATCCGGACAGATCGCGAACCCAGGTTTTGCGGCAACTGCGTTGTCGATCGCAGCCTCGCGGGCTCGGCAGCGGCTACACAGACTCCGCGATCCCTGTAGCCGCTGCCGCAGGCTGCGCTCGACCGCGAAGCGGTCGTAAATCCAGGCGCCGCGTTTTACGACTCAGATCATCGGATCCCAACGCTGCGACCAGTCGGTGTCGCTGGCGATGACTTCGCGCAGCACCTCGAAGGCCTGCTGCAGCTGCGCCGAATCCCGTTCGCGGGCGTACAGCAGGTAGGTCGGAAAGTTGAATTCCGGGGCCTTTTCCACCCGTTCCAGCACGCCGCTGTCCAGGTAGCTTTGCACCACCCGGGTGCGGAAGTAGCCGCTGCCACCGCCTTCGAGAATGAACTGCAAGGCCAGCGGCCCGAGGTTGAAACCCACCGCGGCCTTGGCCTGGTCCGGCAGCGCCGCGTCGTGCTGGCGGCGGAAATCCTCGCCCCAGTCGATGTACACATAAGGCTCGGGTTTGCCGGCCAGGCGCACCAGGATCAGCTTTTCCTCCAGTAACTGCTCGACCTGCAACCCCGGCCCGTACACCGGCTGGAACACCAGCGCGGCATCCAGCACACCGAGCTCCAGCTGGCGTTGCAGGCTCGCGCCCTCGGCGATCTGGCTGCGCACCGCGTGGCTGGGAATCGCCTGGCGCAAGCGCCTTACCCAGTTGAGCATCAGCGGGTTGCACAGGCTGACTTCACCGCCGATGTGCAGCACGTTGCGATAACCGGCCAGCAGCGGCAGGTCGCGCTGGGCGGCTTCCCAGGTTTGCACCAGCTGGTTGGCGTAGACGATGAACGCCTCGCCGTCGGCCGTCAGCCGGGCCCCGGCGCGGTTGCGCACGAACAGCTTGCAGTTGAGCTGGCCTTCGAGGTTCTGCACCCGGGCGCTGATCGCGGTCTGGGTCAGGTGCAGGCGTTCGGCCGCGGCGATCAGGCTGCCGCTGCGGACGATTTGCAAAAAGGTGCGGGCCAGGTCGATGTCCATGTTGCCTCTGGGTCACGAAAGTCGAGCGCCATTGTAACGAGCCTCGGCCATCGAACCAGGTTTTCAACTCTTGCCCGGGACTGACCATGACAAGCTGACAGCTGGATAACAGCCACGACATGTTGCAGTAAGCTTAGTTGTTTCCAACTCCGGCAACACCGCGACTTTACTGACGCCGTACAAATAATGTCTTATTTGTCAGGTTACTTCGTGAAATATCTTCCCCGACCCGACAAACAATATTTTCACAAAAACCCCACTTAACCTCGACACAACTCCTCGAAGAATTAACGGGCTCGCCATTCTGGGAATTGTCGATGTCGCAATCATTAAAAACCTCCTTCAATCATTATCTGCAGCAACTTTCCCGATATGCCCTGGTCGGCGTTCTCGCCACCTTGAGTCACTACGCGTTGTTCCTGGCCCTGCTCGCGTGCATGCCGGCGCTGCTGGCGAGCCTGCTGGGGGCCGGCCTGGGCACCTGGGTCAGCTACCAGGGCAACCGGCGCTGGACCTTCTCCCGGGCGGACCGCCAGGCCAGGGCGGATCAGGCCCTGCGGTTCTGCCTGACGGCCGCTGGCTACAACCTCGGCAATGCCTTGCTGATGCTGTTTTTGCTGCGCTTCGAACCTGACTCGCCACTGCTGATGCAAGTGCTCAGCACCCTCTGCCTGACCCTGGTCAGTTACTGGATAAACCGAACCTGGACTTTTAAAAATGAAGTTGCCTAGTTGCGTTCAACCAGACACGCACGACATGCTCAGCGTTATTATCTGCTGTTATAACGAAGCTCATGTCCTGCCCGAGTTTCATCGCCGCCTGATGTTGGTGATGCAGACACTTCCGGTAACTTACGAAGTATTGTATGTGAATGACGGGAGCCAGGATGGCAGTTGCGACTTATTGGAAGCGTTCTGCCACATGCCCGCTGTACGTTGCCTCAACTTGAGTCGCAACTTCGGCAAGGAGTCGGCGATGTCCGCCGGGCTCGATCATGCCACCGGCGATGCGCTGCTGTTTATCGATGCCGACTTGCAGGACCCGCCGGAACTGATTCCGCTGATGGTCCGCCAATGGCTGGCCGGCAACGACATCGTCAACATGCAGCGCAGCGACCGGCGCAGCGACACCGCGGGCAAGCGCCTGAGCGCCCGGCTCTACTACAAGCTGATGAACCTGCTGGTGGACAAGTACCCGGTGCCGCCGGACGTCAGCGACTTTCGCCTGATCGGCGCCGCACCCCTGCACGCGCTGCGCGCCATGCCCGAGCGCGCCACCCTGATGAAAGGCCTGGTCAACTGGCTGGGCTTCAAGAGCGTGGAAATCCCCTACGAACGGGCGCGCCGCGGCGCCGGTGAGTCCAAATGGAGCCCCATGGCACTGGTGGACCTGGCCATGGAAGGCGTGCTGGCGTTCTCCCGCAAACCCCTGCGCTGGTTCAGCGTGCTCAGCCTGGCGGCCCTGCTGCTGACCGGCGGCTACCTGCTGCGCCAGTGGCTGATCGAGGCCTTCGACGTGCATCACCTGATCCTCGGCGCATTGGCCCTGGCCCTGGTGGGAATCGCCATGGTCGGCGAGTACATCGGCGCCACGCTGGTCGAGGTCAAGCGCCGCCCCCTGTATTTCCTGCGCAGCACCTTTGGCGGTTTTCCCCGGCGGCTGGAAGCACCACCCAGCGTGCAGTCCAACGAACAAGACGAGATCCGATGAACAACCTTTCAACCCGCCACCTGTGGTGGCTGCTGCTCGGCATCCTGGGCCTGCGCCTGATGACCCTCGGCCTTTACCCCCTGATGGACACCTCGGAAGCGCGCTACGCCGAAATGGCGCGCAAGATGCTCGAACTCGACGACTGGGTAACCCCAATGTTCGACTACGGCGTGCCTTTCTGGGGCAAGCCGCCGCTGGCCTTCTGGACCCAGGCCCTGGGCATGCAGTTACTGGGCATCAACGAGTTCGCCGCGCGCTTGCCCGCCTGGCTGCTGCATGTCGGCAGTTGCCTGATCGTCATCCGCTTCGCCCGCGAGGAATACGACGAACGCACAGGGCTGGTGGCGGCCATCCTGTTTTCCAGCTCCAGCCTGGGCCTGGTCTCGGCGGGTGTGGTGCTGACCGATCCGGCCCTGGGCTTCGCCGTGCTGCTGGCCGGTTATGGCTTCTGGCGCGGCACCGTGCATGGCGACCGGGCCTGGGCCCTGGCCGGCTACTTCGGCCTCGGCCTGGGGCTGCTGGCCAAGGGACCGCTGGCGCTGGTGCTGATGGGCGTCCAGGCGGGGCTCTGGACCTTGCTGAACAAACAATGGCGCGCCCTCCGGGCCCTGCCCTGGTTCAGCGGCCTGGCGCTGATGCTGCTGGTGGCGCTGCCCTGGTATGTATGGACCGAACTGCGCAGCCCCGGGTTTCTCGATTACTTCCTGGTGGGCGAACACTGGAAACGCTATGTGATCAGCGACTGGGCCGGCGACCTGTATGGCAGCGCCCATGCCCGCCCGACCGGCAGCATCTGGCTGGACCTGCTGCTGGCGCTGTTCCCCTGGAGCCTGTTCCTGCCCCTGCTGTACGGGGTCTATCGGCAGCAGGCGGGCATGCGTCCCAGCCTGAGCTTCATCAGCCTGTGGGCGCTCACCACCCCGCTGTTCTTCACCTTCTCCGGCAACATCCTCTGGACCTATGTGCTGCCCGCCCTGCCCGCCTGGTGCCTGCTGCTGGCGCTGGCCCTGCGCACGCGCTTGAACGCCCCCGGCAAACTGGTGGCCGGCCTGGCGCTGGCCCTGCCCCTGGGGATGACGGTCGCGGTGGTCGAGGGCGGAACCTTCCAGCGCCCACAGAACCAGCAAGCCCTGGCCCGGGCCTGGAGCGACCTGCAAGCGACCGAGGCCGCGCCGCTGTACTACTGGGGGCGGCGCTCCTATTCAGGGGAGTTCTACAGCGCGGGGCAGGCGCGGCGGGTCAAGGACCTCGCGGAGTTGCCCGCCAGCGGCGCCTTCTACCTGGCGCGCCGGGCCAAGGACTTGGACCGGGACCGCGCGCAGCTGCAACCCCTGGGCTGCGAGGAGCGGCTGCGGGCCAGCCAGAGCGTGCTGTTCAAGTGTTCCGGGCGTTGAAGGCAGGCCATGGGCGGCGCTGTCGCGAGTCCCGCGCGCCCATGCAAAAATGCACAGCCAACCTGCAGTTATCCCGGTTGTACATGGCAAATTTGCACTGTTACGATCCCTCATCGTTCGCGCGCGAACACACCTATAAAGAACAATAAAAGCAGGGAGTTAGTGATGACTGCTCAGGTTCCATCCCAGGCCACGCGAGACACCGGCGCCACGTCGGTCGAGGCCTCGCCACAGGACGTGCTGGCCGAAGTCCGCAACCATATCGGTCACCTGACCCTCAACCGCCCCGCCGGCCTCAATGCCATCACCCTCGGCATGGTGCGCACCCTGCAGCGCCAGCTCGATGCCTGGGCCCAGGACCCGCAGGTGCACGCGGTGGTCCTGCGCGGCGCCGGCGAAAAGGCCTTCTGCGCCGGCGGCGATATCCGCACCCTGTACGACAGCTACCAGAACGGCCAGACCCTGCACGAGGAATTCTTCGTCGAGGAATACGCGCTGGACCTGGCGATCCACCGTTACCGCAAGCCGGTGCTGGCGCTGATGGACGGTTTTGTCCTCGGCGGCGGCATGGGCCTGGTCCAGGGCGCCGACCTGCGGCTGGTCACCGAGCGCAGCCGCCTGGCGATGCCGGAAGTCGGCATCGGTTATTTCCCGGATGTCGGCGGCAGTTATTTCCTGTCGCGCATCCCCGGCGAGCTGGGCATCTACCTGGGGGTCAGCGGCGTGCAGATCCGCGCCGCCGACGCCCTGTACTGCGGGCTGGCGGACTGGTACCTGGAGAGCGACCATCTGAGCCTGCTGGACCAGCGCCTCGACAGCCTGCAATGGCACGACACCCCGCTCAAGGATCTGCAAGGCCTGCTGGCCAAGCTCGGTGTGCAGCAATTGCCGGATGCGCCACTGGCGGCGCTGCGCCCGGCCATCGACCACTTCTTTGCCCAGGCCGATGTACCGAGCATCGTGCAGCAACTGCGCGAAGTGACCCTGGGCGATACTCATGAATGGGCTGTCAGCACTGCCGACCTGCTGTCGACCCGCTCACCCCTGGCCATGGCTGTGACCCTGGAAATGCTCCGACGCGGCCGCCAGTTGAGCCTGGAACAGTGTTTCGCCCTGGAGCTGCACCTGGACCGCCAGTGGTTCGAGCGCGGCGACCTGATCGAGGGCGTGCGCGCCCTGCTGATCGACAAAGACAAGAACCCACGCTGGAACCCACCGACCCTGCAGGCGCTGGACGCCGCGCACGTGGCGAGTTTCTTCAGCGCTTTCGACCCCAGCCGGAGCTGAGCCATGCACGACATTGAATTGAGCGAAGAGCAGGTGATGATCCGCGACATGGCCCGGGACTTCGCCCGCGGTGAAATCGCCCCCCATGCCCAGGCCTGGGAAAAGGCCGGCTGGATCGACGACACCCTGGTGGCGAAGATGGGCGAACTGGGCCTGCTGGGCATGGTGGTGCCCGAGGAATGGGGCGGCACCTACGTCGACTACGTGGCCTACGCCCTGGCGGTGGAAGAAATCTCCGCTGGCGACGGCGCCACCGGTGCGCTGATGAGCATCCACAACTCGGTGGGCTGCGGGCCGATCCTCAACTACGGCAGCGAGCAACAGAAACAGACCTGGCTGGCGGACCTGGCCAGCGGCCAGGCAATCGGCTGCTTCTGCCTGACCGAACCCCAGGCCGGCTCCGAAGCCCACAACCTGCGCACCCGCGCCGAACTCAAGGACGGCCAGTGGGTGATCAACGGCGCCAAGCAGTTCGTCAGCAACGGCCGGCGCGCCAAGCTGGCCATCGTCTTCGCGGTGACCGATCCCGAGCTGGGCAAGAAAGGCCTGTCGGCGTTCCTGGTGCCCACCGACACCCCGGGATTCGTGGTTGACCGCAGCGAACACAAGATGGGCATCCGCGCCTCGGACACCTGCGCGGTGACCTTCAACCAGTGCACCATCCCTGAAGCCAACCTGCTGGGCGAGCGCGGCAAGGGCCTGGCCATCGCCCTGTCCAACCTCGAAGGCGGCCGCATCGGCATCGCCGCCCAGGCCCTGGGTATCGCCCGTGCCGCGTTCGAGGCGGCGCTGGCCTACGCCCGCGAGCGGGTGCAGTTCGACAAGCCGATCATCGAGCACCAGAGCATCGCCAACCTGCTGGCCGACATGCACACCCGCCTCAACGCCGCGCGCCTGCTGATCCTGCATGCCGCGCGCCTGCGCAGCGCTGGCCAGCCGTGCCTGTCGGAAGCCTCCCAGGCCAAGCTGTTCGCCTCGGAAATGGCCGAGAAGGTCTGCTCCTCGGCGATCCAGATCCACGGCGGCTACGGCTACCTCGAGGACTACCCGGTGGAGCGCTACTACCGGGACGCGCGGATCACCCAGATCTACGAAGGCTCCAGCGAGATCCAGCGCATGCTGATCGCCCGGGAGTTGAAGCACTATCTGTTGTGACCCCAAAAGCTTCGCGGGCAAGCCTCGCTCCTACAGGCGCGCGTGTTGATTGCTATGACGCAAACAACACAACCCCGTAGGAGCGAGGCTTGCCCGCGAAAGCATTTCAACCCCCGCCAACCGATGTAGCCGCTGGCGCAGCCTGCGATCGACCGGGACGGTCGCAAGGCGGGCAACGCGGTTCGGTAGATGAACCGCGTCAAGGCCGGCAGCGAGTCCTTCGGCCTCGATCGCAGGCTGCGCCAGCGGCTACAGGCACACGCGCTACCCGCGATAGCTTCCGTCACCACACAAAAAAATCGCAGCCAAGGCTGCGATTTTTCATGGCGAGCGACAACCCGGACTATTTGTCCTTGAACTGCGCCTCGCGCTTGGCGATGAACGCCGCCATGCCTTCCTTCTGGTCCTCGGTGGCGAAGGCCGCATGGAACACCCGGCGCTCGAAACGCACGCCTTCCGAGAGGCTGACTTCGAAGGCGCGGTTCACGCTTTCCTTGATCATCATGCTCACCGGCAGCGATTTGCCGGCGATCAGCGCCGCGACTTTCAACGCCTCGTCCAACAGCTCATCGGCCGGCACGATGCGCGCGACGATGCCACAACGCTCGGCTTCCACCGCATCGATAAAACGCCCGGTCAGGCACATTTCCATGGCCTTGGCCTTGCCCACGGCGCGGGTCAGGCGCTGGGTGCCGCCCATGCCCGGCAGCACCCCGAGGTTGATTTCCGGCTGACCGAACTTGGCGTTGTCGCCGGCCAGGATGAAGTCGCACATCAACGCCAGTTCACAGCCGCCGCCCAGGGCAAAACCGTTGACCGCGGCGATGATCGGCTTGCGCCGGTTGGCCACCCGGTCGCTGTCGCTGAACAGGTCGTCCATGTAGATCCGCGGGTAGGTCAGCTCGGCCATTTCCTTGATGTCGGCGCCGGCGGCGAAGGCCTTCTTCGAGCCGGTGAGGACGATGCAGCCGATCCGCGGATCGGCTTCCAGGCTGTCCAGGGCCTGGTTCACTTCGCTGACGATCTGCGCGTTGAGGGCGTTCAGTGCCTGCGGACGGTTAAGGGTGATCAGGCCGACGCGGTCCTTGATCTCCAACAGAATGGTTTCGTAACTCATGGATCAGCTCCTGCTAAAAGTCAGAGGTTGCGCGAAATGACCATGCGCTGAATGTCGCTGGTGCCTTCGTAGATCTGGCAGACCCGCACGTCGCGGTAGATGCGCTCCAGCGGAAAGTCGTTCAAGTAGCCATAGCCGCCCAGGGTTTGCAAGGCGGCGGAACAGACCTTCTCGGCCATTTCCGAGGCGAACAGCTTGGCCATCGACGCCTCCACCAGCGCCGGCTTGCCGCTGTCGCGCAAGGCCGCGGCGTAGTGCACCATCTGCCGCGCCACGGCGATCTGGGTGGCCATGTCCGCCAGGCGGAAGGCCACCGCCTGATGCTCGATGATCGGCTTGCCGAAGCTCTGCCGCTCGCGGGCGTAGTCACGGGCGGCTTCGAAGGCCGCGCGGGCCATGCCCACCGATTGCGAGGCGATGCCCACGCGACCGCCTTCGAGGTTGGCCAGGGCGATCTTGTAGCCCTCGCCCTCCTCGCCCAGGCGGTTGGCCAGCGGCACCTTCACGTCCTCGAAGAGAATCTGGCAAGTGTCGGAGGCGTGCTGTCCGAGCTTGTCTTCCACCCGCGCGACGCTGTAGCCCGGCGAGTCGGTGGGCACGATAAAGGCGCTGATGCCGCGCTTGCCTGCCGCCGGGTCGGTCACCGCGAACACGATCACCACCCCGGCGTTCTGCCCGGAGGTAATGAACTGCTTGCAGCCGTTGAGCACGTAATGCTCGCCCTCCCGCCGCGCGCGGGTTTTCAGGCTGCTGGCGTCGGAGCCGGCCTGGGGTTCGGTCAGGGCGAAGGCGCCGAGCATGGCGCCGCTGGCCAGGGGCTTGAGGAAACGCTCCTTCTGCTCGTCGTTGCCGAACTTGAGGATCGGCACGCACCCCACCGAGTTGTGCACGCTCATGATGGTCGAGCAGGCGCCGTCGCCGGCGGCGATCTCTTCCAGGGCCATGGCGTAGGCCAGGTAACCGGTGTCGCAACCGCCCCACTGCTCCGGCACCAGCATGCCGAAGAAGCCCAGCCCGGCCATCTCGCCGATGGCCTCGCGGGGGAAGCGATGCTCGCGGTCCCATTCGGCGGCGAACGGCTTCAGGCGTTCCTGGGCGAACTGTCGGGCCGCGTCGCTGATCTGCTGTTGTTCGTCATTAGGCAGCATGCTGATTCCTTAATACAGGCATTCGACGGCCATGGCCGTGGCTTCGCCGCCGCCGATGCAGATGGCCGCGACGCCGCGCTTCAGGCCTTGCTGGCGCAGGGCCGAGAGCAGGGTCACCAGGATCCGCGCGCCGGACGCGCCGATCGGGTGGCCCAGGGCACAAGCGCCGCCGTGGACGTTGACCTTGTCGTGGGGGATTTCCAGCTTCTGCATGGTGACCAGGCTGACCACGGCAAAGGCTTCGTTGATTTCGAACAGCTCGACCTGGTCGATGGACCAGCCGGTTTTCTTCAGCAGCGTCTTGATCGCCCCGACCGGGGCCACCGGGAACAGCCCCGGGGTGTCGGCGAACGCCGCGTGACCGTGGATCACCGCCAGCGGCTTGAGGCCACGTTTCTCCGCCTCGGAACGGCGCATCAGCACCAGGGCCGCGGCGCCGTCGGAGATCGAGCTGGAGTTGGCCGCGGTGACGGTGCCGCCGTCGCGGAACGCCGGTTTCAGCGCGGCGATCTTGTCCAGCCTGGCCTTGGGTGGCTGTTCGTCGTCGCTGATGGTCTGCTGTTCCTTGCCGACGGTGACCTGCAGCGGCACGATTTCCGCCTTGAAGCTGCCGTCCTTGATCGCCTGCTGGGCGCGGGTCAGCGAGGCCACGGCGAAGGCGTCCTGGGCTTCGCGGCTGAAGCCGTTATCCTGGGCGCAGTCTTCGGCGAAGGTGCCCATCAGCCGGCCCTTGTCGTAGGCGTCTTCGAGGCCGTCGAGGAACATGTGGTCGAGCACCCGCCCGTGGCCCATGCGGTAGCCGCTGCGGGCGCGGTCCAGCAGGTAAGGCGCGTTGGACATGCTTTCCATGCCGCCGGCGATCACTACCTCGGCGCTGCCGGCCAGCAGCATGTCGTGGGCGGCGATGGTCGCGGCCATGCCGGAGCCGCACATCTTGTTCAGGGTGGTACAGCGGGTGGCCTTGTCCAGCCCGGCGCCCAGCGCCGCCTGACGGGCCGGCGCCTGGCCGAGACCGGCCGGCAGCACGCAGCCGAACAGCACTTCATCGACGCTGTCGCTGGCCACCCCGGCACGCTCGACGGCGGCACGGATAGCGGCGGCGCCAAGCTGCGGCGCGGTCAGGCTTTTCAGCTCGCCCTGGAAGCCGCCCATGGGGGTGCGGACGGCGCTGACGATAACGATCGGATCCTGGTTCATGATCAATCCTCTTTACTTGGCTGCCATGCGCAAGGCGCCGTCGAGACGGATCACCTCGCCATTGAGCATGCTGTTGCTAATGATATGCCCGACCAGCGCGGCGTACTCGTCCGGCTTGCCCAGGCGTGGCGGGAACGGCACGCCGGCGGCCAGCGACGCGCGGACTTCGTCGCTCATGCCGGCCATCATCGGGGTTTCGAAAATGCCCGGGGCGATGGTCATCACCCGGATGCCGAAGCGCGCCAGTTCGCGAGCGGCCGGCAGGGTCAGGCTGGCGATGGCGCCCTTGGACGCGGCATAGGCGGCCTGGCCGATCTGTCCGTCGAAGGCCGCCGCCGAGGCGGTGTTGATGATCACCCCGCGCTCGCCGTCGGCGTTCGGCTCGCCTTCGGCAATCGCCGCCGCGGCCAGGCGCATCAGGTTGAAGCTGCCGATCAGGTTGACGTTGATCACCTGGCTGAAGCTGGCCAGGGCATGGGGACCGTGCTTGCCGAGTATCTTCTCGCCGCGCACGATGCCGGCGCAGTTGACCAGCCCGTGCAAGCCGCCGAATGCCTTGAGCGTGGCCTGCACCGCCGCTTCGGCGGCCGCTTCGTCAGTGATATCGGCGACCGTGCTCTGGCAGCCGAGCTGGCGCGCCTGGGCCGCGACGGCCTCGGCGTTGAGATCCACCAGCATCACCTGGGCGCCGGCCTTGACCAGCATCTGCGCGGTGGCCGCACCGAGACCGGAAGCGCCGCCGCTGACGAGAAAAACCTTGTTTTCGATGTGCATCATGAGTTCCTGGGTAATTCAGGCCGAAGCCTTGTGCGCCGCGGCCTCTTGAGCCTTGGCGATTTCCTGGTTGCGCAGGATGAAGCGCTGCAACTTGCCGCTTGGGGTTTTCGGCAATTCGCTGACAAATTCGATTTCACGGGGGTACGAGTGCGCGGCCAGGCGCTTGCGCACATGCTGGCGCAGCTCTTCGGCCAGCTCCGGCGCGGCGCGGTACTGCGGGCTGAGCACGACGAAGGCCTTGACCAGCTCGGTGCGCTCCGGATCGGGCTTGCCGATCACCGCCGCCTCGACCACCGCCGGGTGCTCGATCAGCGCGCTCTCGACGTCGAACGGGCCGACCCGGTAACCGGAGGTGGTGATCACGTCGTCGCTGCGCCCGACGAAGCTGATGCTGCCGTCCGGGTTCAGCTCCACGGTGTCGCCGCTGAGGTAGTAGTTGCCGACGAAGGCCTTGGTCACCACGCCGTGGTAGCCGTTGAACCAGCACATCGGCGACTGGCTGCGGTCGATGGCGAGGATCCCCGGCTGGCCGACCGACAGTTCCTGGTACTGCTCGTCGAGCACCACGATGCGGTGGCCGGGCGAGGCGAAACCGGCCGCGCCGACATGCACCGGGTGCTCCAGGCCGTGGTGGTTGCACAGGACCATGCCCAGCTCGGTCTGGCCGTAATGGTCGTGGATCACCACGCCGAGGTTGTCGGCGAACCAGCGAATCACCTCCGGGTTCAGCGGCTCGCCGGCGCTGCTGACGATGCGCAGCTTGCCCTTGATCGAACGGGCGAACTCGTCGCCGCCGGCGATCAGCAGGCGATACGCGGTTGGTGAACCGGTGAGGTTGCTGATCCCGTATTTGTTGATCACCCGGCAAGTGCTTTCCAGGGTGAAGGGCCCATCGTAGAAGGTGATCGGGTGGCCCAGGCCCAGCGGGCCGGTGACGCCGAAGTAGATGCCATAGGCCCAGCCCGGGTCGGCGACGTTCCAGAACGCGTCTTCGGGGCGCAGGTCGACGGCGTCGCGGGTGTAGCTCTGGAACGCGACGATGGCCTTGAGCGGCACGTACAGGGCTTTGGACGGGCCGGTGGTGCCGGAGGTGAACATCAGCAGGAACGGGTCTTCGCCGGTCAGCAGCACGGGCTCGCACTGCGCCGGGTAATTGCCCAGCTCGGCCCAGAAACTGAAGTCGCCGCGGACGATGCCCTGGCCCTTGGCGCCCGCGACCGTGACGATGGTCGGGCAGTCCGCCACTTCAGCGAGCTTTGGCCGGTTGACCGCGTCGGTCACCACCACCTTGGCCCCGGAACTGCCCAGGCGGTGTTCGATGGCCTTGGGGCCGAAGGCGGTGAACAGCGGCTGGTAGACCGCGCCGATGCGCCAGGTGGCGAGTACCGCGATCAACAGTTCGACGTTGCGCGGCAGCAGGCCGGCGACCTTGTCGCCCTGGCCCACGCCCTGGGCCAGCAGGAAGTTGGCGAAACGCGCGGCCTGGTCCTGCAACTCGCTGAAGGTGTAGGTCGCGCTGCTGCCGTCGCGGCCCTCCCAGAACAGCGCGATGCGCCCCGGCAAGGCGTGCCGGTCACAGCATTCGACGCAGGCATTGAGGGCCGACAAGGAGCCGTGCAAGGCCGCGTCGACGGTGTGCTGATAATTGAAGTGTGCCGTGGCAGACAGGTAATCGCGCATTGCCAGAATCCCTCGCTGTTCTTATTAGGATGGGAACCAATGGGAACCACAAAGACATCAGGCAAATACTGGCGCCACGGCCCGGGCGGGACAATGGTCAAAGCTTTCAAGTTGCGTGACTGGTTTGGCCAAGAATCCCATGGCGATCAAGCCCCTGTAGCCGCTGCCGAGGCTGCGAGGCTGCGACCGACCGCGCAGCGGTCGCAAGCCGGGCGGCGCGTTCGGCCTGACGCACGGCAAGCTCAGGTTTTGCGGCAACTGCGTTGCCGATCGCAGCCTCGCGCTGCTCGGCAGCGGCTACCCAGGTTCCCCGTAGCCGCTGCCGCAGGCTGCGATCGAGGCCGCAGGACTCGCTGTCAGTCTTGACGCGGTGCATCAGAGACACCGCGCTGCACGCCTTTGCGACCGTTCCGGTTGATCGCAGCCTGCGACAGCGGCTGCAGGGAGGCGCTCAGGTCGGGTCGTTGAGGATCAGGCTGCGATAGTGCCCGGGGTTGGAGCCGGACCATTTGCGAAAGGCCTTGTAGAACGAGCTGGCGTCGGCGAAGCCCAGGCGGCTGGCGATTTCCGTGAAGCTGATCTGCGGCTCGGCCAGCCAGGCGATCGCCAGCTCCTTGCGCACCCCGTCCTTGAGGCCCTGGTAGGTCTGCCCTTCTTCCGCCAGGCGGCGGCGCAGGGTCGAGGCCGACATGCACAAGCTGTGGGCCAGGCTCTCGGTCTCCGGCCACTGGGCCGCGGGCAGCTGGCGCAGGTCGTGCTTGATGCGGCTGGCCAGGCTCTCTGGGTCGCGGTATTTGACCAGGATGTTGGCCGGCGCCTGGGCCAGGAAGCGCTTGAGCTCCTCGTCACTGCGCTTGATCGGCAAATCCAGGCAGTCGGCGGCAATGATCATCCGCGTGCGCGGCCGGTCGAAGCGCAGGTTCTGCGAGAACATCACCTGGTAGTCGTCGCAGAAGTCCGGCTCCGGGCAGCGCAGCTCGATGGCCAGGATCGGGATGCGCCGCCCGGCCAGCCAGCAGGCCACGCCGTGGACGATCATCCAGTAGGTGAAATAGGTGAAGGCGCGGCGCGGCGCCTGCTCATCCTCCAGCAGGACGATCTCCGCCAGGCTCTGCTGGCGCACCAGTTGGGCCGGCAGCCGTTCGAGCATCAGCGACAGGAACGCCAGCCCGGACTCCAGGCCCGCGGCCAGATTCTGCCGGGCCATGGCGGTGCGACAGAGAAACGCCAGGCTGCCGGATTTCAGCTTGCGCGGGTCCATGCCGAAAAACTCGTCGTCCGTGCGCCGGGCCAGCAGGCGCCACAGCCGGGCATAGGCCAGCGCGGGCACGCGGGCGGCACTGACATCCAGCCGGGCCGGGTCGATACCGGCCTTGAGCAGCACTTCATCGCTGGCGGCACCCGGGGCGCAGCTTTGCAGCAGCGCTTCGCGCACCAGTTGCATGGAGATGGTGTCTTTTTCCGACATCGCGCTGAACGGCTTCCTGCATAAAGAGATGGCCGGTCATCTTAGGCAGTGACCGGTAAAAAGCCAGAGCGCTTTTATCTAAAGTGCAGCATACGTCCGACACCCAGTAGTGACTTTTACTGGGCTCCCTTTAGAAACGTCCTAAATTTCGCGGGATAGCCGCAAGTAGCCCCCTCGCAGCCGTTCTTAGCAATCAATCTCAAATAGGATTAACTCTCACCAAAAAGAGAGCGTTTCTTATGCAAACGAAAGCCCCATCGACACTGCCACCACATCGCCTGCTGGCCTCTACCCTGGGCCTTGCCCTCGCCTCCTGCGCCGGCGCGGCCGAAGCCGGCGAACGGCAGAAATCCCTGCAACTGGACAACATCAAGGTCGAAGCCGAGCAACCCGGTTCCCGCACCGAACGCTCGGCCTCCGCCAAGTACGTGGCGCCGCTGCTGGACACCCCGCAGACCATCACCGTGGTGCCACCCAAGCTGATCCAGGAACAGCAGGCGCTGAGCCTGCGCCAGGTGCTGTCGAACGTGTCCGGCATCACCTTCAATGCCGGCGAAGGCGGTGGCGGCTCGGGGGACAGCATCAACATCCGTGGCTTCTCGGCCAACAGCAACATGCAGATCGACGGCCTGCGCGACAGCGCGCAGACCAACCGTTCCGACACCTTCAACGTCGAGCAGGTGGAGGTCATCAAGGGCCCCAACTCGGTGTTCGGCGGCGCCGGCACCACCGGCGGCAGCATCAACGTGGTCAGCAAGCAACCGAAGAACCAGGCCTTCACCCGTCTGGGCGGCAGCCTCGGCAGCGATAACTACTACCGCCTGACACTGGACAGCAACCAGCCGCTGGAAGGCGTCGGCCAGGACAGCGCGGTGCGGATCAACCTGATGGGCCATCAGAACGATGTGCCCGGCCGCGAGAAAATCGACCGCGAGCGCTGGGGCATCGCGCCCTCGTTGCGCCTGGGCTTCAGCGACGCCACCCGGCTGACCCTCAGCGCCTTCCACCAGAGCGACGACAACCTGCCGGACTATGGCGTGCCGGCGCTCGACGGCAAGAAGCTGGCCGGGGTCAAGCGCGATGCCTATTTCGGCTGGAAGAACCTCGACAAGGAAGAGATCGAACAGAACGCCTTCACCGCCGACTTCGAGCATGACTTCAACGACCACCTGCGCCTGCAGAACCTCACGCGCTACAGCCGCACCGCGCGCGACACCGTCGTCTCGGCGTCCCATGTCAATACCAGCGGCCTGCCGGCGGGTCGCTACCGCCCGGCCGGGCCCCAGGCCTACGGGCGCGACGCCACCACCGAGATGTGGATCAACCAGAGCAACCTGATCGGCGACTTCGAATTCGCCGGCATGCGCCACGACCTGGTGGCGGGCCTGGAACTGTCGCGGGAAACCCTCGACCTGAAGACCTACAACCATGGCCTGAGCACGGCCCTGTATCCGCGCAACGGCTACGCCCTGGGCAGCCCGCCCGGGCGCTGGAACGGCCCGGTCAACAAGGCCACCAGCGGCTATACCGAGACCACCCTCAAGGGCCAGGCGTACTACCTGTTCGATAACATCGCCCTGAGCGAGCGCTGGGACCTCAACCTCGGCCTGCGCTACGACAAGATCAAGGGCGATGTCGACAAGTACTCGGCCAGCCATGTGAAGAGCGACAGCCTGGCCTCGGACACGAACAAGGCCAGCGCGCGCACCGGGCTGGTGTTCAAGCCGACCGAGAACGGGCGCATCTATGCCGCGTGGGGTAATTCCTTCAACCCTTCCGCCGAGAACCTGGCCTCCACCGGCGGCGGCTTGAGCAAGGGCAACCAGGACCTGGCGCCGGAGAAGAACGAGACCTGGGAACTGGGCACCAAGTGGGAGCTGCTGGACAAGCGCCTGGAACTGGACGGAGCGCTGTTTCGCGTAGAGAAGAGCAACGCCCGGGAAACCATGGCCGACGGTTCGACCCAACTGGCCGGCAAGCAGCGGGTGCAAGGTGTGGAAATCGGCGTCACCGGGCATGTCAGCGAGCAGTGGGATGTGTTCGCCAACTACACCTTCCTCGACAGTGAGATCCTCAACGCGGCGAACACCGCCTCGGGCATCGCGCGCAAGGGCCAGGCCCTGGGCAACACCCCGCCGCGCTCGCTCAACCTGTGGACCACCTATGAACTGCCGGCCGGCTGGACCCTGGGTTACGGCACTCGTTATGTCAGCGAGCGCAACGTCAGCTCCAGTACCCGCGCCAAGCTGGACGCCTACTGGGTGCACAACGCCATGCTCGGCTACAAGGTCAACCACAACCTCGACCTGCAGCTGAACGTCAACAACCTGTTCGACAAGGACTACGTGGAACGGGTGCGCCAGCAGAGCGGCTCGACGACACGCTCCTCGGCCATCGAGTACGGCGACGCGCGCGCGGCGATCATGTCGGCCACCTATAGCTTCTGACCCCTCCCCTCAGTGCGAAGCCCCGGTCGACCGGGGCTTCGCCACTGTCATCGGCACCTTCTCGCCGTTCTCCGGTCCAGGCCGCCACGGTAAAAAAACCAATACGCAATCTCCCCTGTTTTACCCGGCCCGAACGGGCGAATCCTTGGCCCATGGCGGCTTGCGCCGGGCGAAGGCTTTCATCGCAGTGCAAAAAAGTATCAATTCAAGTGTCAGGGATGATTTGTCAGGCGCGGTCGTTGAGGGCTGTAATCAGCCCACATTCTTCCCAGCATCCGGAAGACACAACAACAATAACCGTCCTTCTGCCGCCCACCGGGCCCGGAAGAGGAGTGCACGATGAAACCCTGCATCAAAGCCCTGCTCGTCACCACCTGCATGACCTTAAGCGGCGTCAGCCTCGGCGCCCAGACCGTGACTATCGCCACCGTCAACAACAGCGACATGATCCGCATGCAGAAACTCTCGAAGGCCTTCGAGAGCGAGCACCCGGACATCAAGCTGAACTGGGTGGTGCTCGAAGAGAACGTGCTGCGCCAGCGCCTGACCACCGACATCGCCACCCAGGGCGGGCAATTCGACGTGCTGACCATCGGCATGTACGAAGCCGCACTCTGGGGCGCCAAGGGCTGGCTGCAACCGATGCAGGACCTGCCCGCCGCCTATGACCTGCAGGACATCTTCCCTGCGGTCCGCGAAGGCCTGTCGGCCAAGGGCACGCTGTACGCCCTGCCGTTCTACGCCGAAAGCTCGATGACCTACTACCGCACCGACCTGTTCAAGGACGCCGGCCTGGTCATGCCCGAACACCCGACCTGGGAACAGATCGGCGAATTCGCCGGCAAGCTCAACAAACCCGAGCAGGAACAGTACGGCATCTGCCTGCGCGGCAAGGCCGGCTGGGGCGAAAACATGGCCCTGATCACCACCCTGGCCAACGGTTTCGGCGCGCGCTGGTTCAATGAGCAGTGGCAGCCGGAATTCACCGGGCCGGAATGGAAAAACGCCCTGGCCTTCTACGTCGACACCATGAAAAAGGCCGGCCCGCCCGGCGCCTCCAGCAACGGTTTCAACGAGAACCTGGCGCTGTTCAACAGCGGCAAGTGCGCGATCTGGGTCGACGCCAGCGTCGCCGGCTCCTTCGTCACCGACAAGGCGCAGAGCAAGGTCAGTGAACACGTCGGCTTTACCTACGCGCCGCAGCAGGTGACTGACAAGGGCAGCGCCTGGATGTACTCCTGGGCGCTGGCGATCCCCACCAGTTCCAAGGCCAAGGACGCCGCGCAAACCTTCGCCACCTGGGCCACGTCCAAGGAATACGGGGCCCTGGTCGCCGAGAAAGACGGCATCGCCAACGTACCGCCGGGCACCCGCGCCTCCACCTACAGCGAGGCCTATATGCAAGCCGCGCCGTTCGCCAGGGTGACCCTGGAATCGCTGAAAGTCGCCGACCCGACCAGGCCGACCCTCAAGCCGGTGCCCTACATCGGTATCCAGCTGGTGACCATCCCCGAGTTCCAGGCCATCGGCACCCAGGTCGGCAAGCTGTTCTCCGCCGCGCTGATCGGCCAGACCACGGTCGACCAGGCCCTGGCCGCCGCGCAGCAGACCACCGAACGCGAAATGAAACGCGCCGGCTACCCCAAGTAATCCCCCATCCCTGTACCTGTAGGAGCGAGCTTGCTCGCGATGCTTTCCACGCCTTCGGCGTGATCGCGAGCAAGCTCGCTCCTACGGGAGGGAACGCATCTGTACCGGAACGGTTGTGATCGCCATGAATACCTCGACTGCCAACGCTCATCTGCAAATCCCCCAGGCCGCGCGCAAGCGCCGCCTGCTCAACCCCGGCTGGTTCCTGGTCAGCCCCTCGGTGGCGCTGTTGCTGCTGTGGATGATCGTGCCGCTGGGCATGACCCTGTACTTCTCGCTGATCCGCTACAACCTGCTGTACCCCGGCGAGAACCAGTTCGTCGGCCTGGAGAACTTCAGCTACTTCCTCACCGACTCGGGCTTCCTGCCCGGGGCCGCCAACACTCTGTTGCTGGTCGGCAGCGTGCTGCTGATCAGCGTGGTGTTCGGGGTGCTGATCAGCGCCCTGCTGGAGGCCAGCGAATTCCTCGGCCGCGGCATTGTCCGGGTGCTGCTGATCTCGCCGTTCTTCATCATGCCCACGGTGGGCGCGCTGATCTGGAAGAACCTGATCTTCCACCCGGTGTCGGGGATTCTCGCCGCCGTGTGGAAGCTGTTCGGCGCCCAGCCGGTGGACTGGCTGGCCCACTATCCGCTGCTGTCGATCATCATCATTGTCTCGTGGCAGTGGCTGCCGTTCGCGATCCTGATCCTGATGACCGCCATGCAGTCGCTGGACCAGGAACAGAAGGAAGCCGCGCGCCTGGATGGCGCCGGGGCCATCGCGATCTTCTGGCACCTGACCCTGCCGCACCTGGCGCGGCCGATCGCGGTGGTGGTGATGATCGAGACCATCTTCCTGCTCTCGGTGTTCGCCGAAATCTTCACCACCACCAACGGTGGCCCGGGCTACGCCTCGACCAACCTCGCCTACCTGATCTACAACCAGGCGCTGGTGCAGTTCGACGTGGGCATGGCCTCGGCCGGCGGCCTGATCGCCGTGGTCATCGCCAATATCGCCGCGATCATCCTGGTACGGATGCTCGGCAAAAACCTGACTGACAAGCCCTGAGGTGCGCGCCATGACCCTGCAACAATCCCGCCGCCTGCAAAGCCTGCTGCTCGGCACCCTGGCCTGGGCCATCGCGATCCTGATCTTCTTCCCGATCTTCTGGATGCTGCTGACCAGCTTCAAGAGCGAAATCGACGCCTTTGCCACGCCGCCGCAGTTCATCTTCACGCCGACGCTGGAGAACTACCTGCACATCAACGAGCGCAGCAACTACTTCGCCTTCGCCTGGAACTCGGTGGTGATCTCCTTCAGCGCCACCGCCCTGTGCCTGCTGATCGCGGTACCGGCGGCCTACTCCATGGCCTTCTTTGAAACCCGCAACACCAAGCGCACCCTGCTGTGGATGCTGTCGACCAAGATGCTGCCGCCGGTGGGCGTGCTGATGCCGATCTACCTGCTGGCCAAGAGCTTTGGCCTGCTGGACACGCGCATCGCGCTGATCGCGATCTACACCCTGATCAACCTGCCGATCGTGGTCTGGATGATTTACACCTACTTCAAGGACATCCCCCGGGACATCCTCGAGGCCGCGCGGCTGGACGGCGCGACCCTGGGCCAGGAAATGCTCCGGGTGCTGCTGCCGATCGCCAAGGGCGGGCTGGCCTCCACCGTGTTGCTGTCGCTGATCCTGTGCTGGAACGAGGCGTTCTGGTCGCTGAACCTGACCTCGTCCAACGCCGCGCCGCTGACCGCGCTGATCGCCTCCTACTCCAGCCCCGAAGGGCTGTTCTGGGCCAAGCTCTCGGCGGTCTCGACCCTGGCCTGCGCGCCGATCCTGATCTTCGGCTGGATCAGCCAGAAACAACTGGTGCGCGGCCTGTCCTTCGGCGCCGTGAAATAACCAGACGACTCACTACCTGTAGCCGCTGCCGAAGGCTGCGATCGAGCCGCAGGCTCGCCAGCGATCGCACAGACGCCGAGGCCCCTTCGGTGCCTGTCGCAGCCTGCGGCAGCGGCTACACCGACATTCAGAAACATGGAGGCCCGTCATGGCCAACCTGAAAATCAACAATCTGCAAAAAGGCTTCGAAGGTTTTTCCATCATCAAAGGCATCGACCTGGAGGTGCGCGACAAGGAGTTCGTGGTCTTCGTCGGCCCCTCGGGCTGCGGCAAATCCACCCTGCTGCGGCTGATCGCCGGGCTGGAGGAAGTCAGCGGCGGCACCATCGAGCTCGATGGCCGCGACATCACCGAAGTCAGCCCGGCCAAGCGCGACCTGGCCATGGTGTTCCAGACCTACGCCCTGTACCCGCACATGAGCGTGCGCAAGAACATGTCCTTCGCCCTGGACCTGGCCGGCGTGCCGAGAGCCGAGGTGCAACAGAAGGTCGACGAAGCGGCGCGCATCCTCGAACTGGGACCGATGCTCGAGCGCAAGCCCAAGCAGCTGTCCGGCGGCCAGCGCCAGCGCGTGGCCATCGGCCGGGCCATCGTGCGCAACCCGAAGATCTTCCTGTTCGACGAGCCGCTGTCCAACCTCGACGCGGCGCTGCGGGTGCAGATGCGCCTGGAGCTGGCGCGCCTGCATAAAGAGCTGCAGGCGACCATGATCTACGTGACCCACGACCAGGTCGAAGCCATGACCCTGGCCGACAAGGTGGTGGTGCTCAATGGCGGGCGCGTGGAACAGGTGGGCTCGCCGCTGGAGCTGTACCACAGCCCGGCCAACCTGTTTGTCGCCGGCTTCCTCGGCACGCCGAAGATGGGCTTTCTCAAGGGCCGGCTGAGCCGGGTCGATGGCCAGGGCTGCGAGGTGCTGCTGGAGGCCGGCACCCGCATCCAGCTGCCGCAGAGCGGCGCCCACTTGAGCGTCGGCAGCCCGGTGACCCTGGGCATTCGTCCCGAGCACCTGGAGCTGGCCCGGCCCGGCGACTGCACCCTGCCGGTCACCGCCGACGTCAGCGAACGCCTGGGCAGCGACACCTTCTGCCACGTCGTCACCGCTTCCGGCGAGGCCCTGACCCTGCGCATCCGCGGCGACCTGGCCAGCGCCTATGGCCAGCAGCTGAGCCTGAACCTGGACGCCGAGCACTGCCACCTCTTCGATGCCGACGGCGTGGCCGTGGCCAGGCCGCTGCGCGCCGCCGCCTGAACGAGAACCGAACGATGAAACTGAACCGACACAACCTCCACCACCTGGCCCCTGAAGTCCGCCTGCCCGCCTACGACCTGGCCGAGCTCCGGCAGGGCATGGTGCATATCGGCGTGGGTGGTTTCCACCGGGCCCACCAGGCCTATTACACCGATGCCCTGATGAACACCGGCGAAGGCCTGGACTGGAGCATCTGCGGGGTCGGCCTGCGCACCGAGGACCGCCGCGCCCGCGACGACCTGGCCGGCCAGGACTACCTGTTCACCCTGTTCGAGCTGGGCGACAGCGATGCCGCCGAAGTGCGGGTGATCGGCGCCATTAGCGACATGCTGCTGGCCGAAGACGGCGCCCAGGCGCTGATCGACAAACTGGCCGACCCGCAGATCCGCATCGTCTCGCTGACCATTACCGAGGGTGGCTACTGCATCGACGACAGCAGCGGCGAGTTCATGGCCCACCTGCCGCAGATCCAGCACGACCTGGCCCACCCGCAGCAGCCGCAGACCGTGTTCGGTTTTCTCTGCGCGGCCCTGGACCAGCGCCGGGCGGCCGGGGTCCCGGCCTTTACCCTGATGTCCTGCGATAACCTGCCGCACAACGGCGCGGTGACCCGCAAGGCGCTGCTGGCCTTCGCCGGGCAGCGCGACGCCGACCTGCGCGACTGGATCGCCACCCACGTCAGCTTCCCCAATGCCATGGTCGACCGCATCACGCCGATGACCAGCACCGCTCACCGCCTGCAGCTGCACGACCAGCACGGCATCGACGACGCCTGGCCGGTGGTCTGCGAGCCCTTTGCGCAATGGGTGCTGGAAGACAAGTTCGTCAGCGGCCGGCCGGCCTGGGAAAAGGTCGGCGTGCAATTCACCGACGACGTCACGCCCTATGAGGAGATGAAGATCAAGCTGCTCAACGGCAGCCACCTGGCCCTGACCTACCTGGGGTTCCTCAAGGGTTATCGCTTTGTCCACGAGACCATGGCCGACCCGCTGTTCGTGGCGTACATGCGCGCCTACATGGACCTGGACGTGACCCCGCAACTGGCGCCGGTGCCGGGCATCGACCTCTGCGCCTACAAGGACACCCTGGTGGCGCGTTTCTCCAACCGGGCGATTGCCGACCAGCTTGAACGGGTCTGCTCCGACGGCTCGTCGAAGCTGCCCAAGTTCAGCGTGCCGACCCTCAACCGCCTGATCGCCGAAGGCCGCGACACCGAGCGCGCCGCCCTGGTGGTCGCCGCCTGGGCCCGGTACCTCAAGGGCGTGGACGAAAACGGCGACACCTACCGCATTCCCGACCCGCGCGCCGCGTTCTGCCAGGCGCTGGTGGCGGACGACGCACTGATCAGCCAGCGATTGCTGGCGGTCGAGGAGATCTTCGGCAGCGCCATCCCCAACTCTCCGGCCTTTGTCGAAGCCTTCGAGCGCTGCTACAACAGCCTGCGCGACAACGGCGTGACCCGCACCCTGGAGCGGGTGTTGGACAAACCGACAGCGTGACCCGGGAGATTTTTCGCGAGCAAGCTCGCTCCTACAGATGAGCATGATCCCCTGTAGGAGCGAGCTTGCTCGCGATAGAGCGCAACGCGCTCACAACCTATCGACGAGCATCTCGAATGAACCACAGACAGCTTTTCCTCGGCATCGACTGCGGCACCCAGGGCACCAAGGCCATCGTCCTCGACGCCGCCAGCGGTGAAGTACTGGGCCTGGGCGCGGCGCCCCACAGCCTGATCAGCGGCGCCAACGGCCGCCGTGAACAGGACGTCGAGCAATGGCGCGAGGCGTTCACCCTGGCCACCCGCCGTGCGTTATTGGCGGCGGGGGTCAGCGGCCTGGACATCCTCGGCCTCGGCGTCTCCGGCCAGCAGCACGGCCTGGTCCTGCTCGACCAGCAGGGCCAGGTGCTGCGCCCGGCCAAGCTCTGGTGCGACACCGAATCCACCCCGCAGAACCAGCGCCTGCTGGATTACCTGGGCGGCGAACAGGGCTCCCTGGAGCGCCTCGGCGTGGCGATTGCCCCCGGCTACACCGTGTCGAAACTGCTGTGGACCCGGGAACAGCATCCGCAGATCTTCCAGCGCATCGCCCATGTGCTGCTGCCCCACGACTACCTGAATTACTGGCTGACCGGCCGCTGCTGCAGCGAATACGGCGATGCCTCGGGCACCGGCTATTTCAACGTGCGCAGCCGCCAGTGGGACCTGGAACTGCTCCGGCACATCGACCCCGACGGCCGCCTGGAAGCCGCCTTGCCGGAACTGCTCGAAGCCGACCAGCCAGTGGGCACGCTGCTGCCGGAGCTCGCCCGGCGCCTGGGCCTCAACCCGCGGGCGCTGGTGTCCAGCGGTGGCGGCGACAACATGCTCGGGGCCATCGGCACCGGCAATATCCAGCCCGGGGCGATCACCATGAGCCTGGGTTCCTCCGGCACCCTGTACGCCTATGCCGAGCAACCGCGGGTCAGCGCGGACGCCGCGGTGGCGACCTTCTGCTCCTCCAGCGGCGGCTGGCTGCCGCTGATCTGCACCATGAACCTGACCAATGCCACCGGCGCGGTGCGCGAACTGTTCGAGCTGGATATCGACGCCTTCAACCAGTTGGTGGCGCAGGCGCCGATCGGTGCCGAGGGCGTGTGCATGCTGCCGTTCCTCAACGGCGAGCGGGTCCCCGCCCTGCCCCATGCCAGCGGCAGCCTGCTGGGCCTGACCGCCGACAACCTGACCCGGGCCAACCTGTGCCGCACGGTGATCGAGGGCACCACCTTCGGCCTGCGCTACGGCCTCGACCTGCTACGCCAAAACGGCCTGCAAAGCCAGGGCATCCGCCTGATCGGCGGCGGTTCGAAAAGCCCGCTGTGGCGGCAGATGGTCGCCGATATCATGCACACCCCGGTGGTCTGCACCGAGCAGAGCGAGGCCGCGGCCCTGGGCGCGGCGATCCAGGCGGCCTGGTGCTATTCCCGCAGCAGCGGCCAGCCGCAGAGCCTGGCGCAATTGTGCCAGCGCTGCGTGAGGCTCGATGCAAGCAGCGAAACCTTGCCGATAGCGGCCAATGTCTCGGCCTATCAGCAGGCCTATGAACGTTACCAACAGCATGTGGCAACCCTTTTGAAGAGCGAATGACTATGTATCTGGTCTGTGGTGAAGCACTGTTCGATTTTTTCAGCGAAGACGATGCCAGCGGTCGGGCATCGCGGGTCAACTTCCAGGCCATCGCCGGCGGTTCGCCCTTTAACGTCGCGGTCGGTCTGCGCCGCCTGGGCGTGGACGCGGCGCTGTTCGCCGGGCTGTCCACCGACTACCTCGGCCGGCGCCTGTTGCAGGTGCTGCGCGAGGAAGGCGTGGGCGAGGACTACCTGCTGCACGTCGAGGCGCCGACCACCCTGGCGATGGTCGCGGTGGGCGCCGACGGCTCGCCGCAATACAGCTTCCGCGGCGAAGGCTGCGCCGACCGCCAGTTGCAGCTCAGCGACCTGCCACCGCTCGACAGCCGGGTGCGCGGCCTGCACGTCGGTTCGTTTTCCCTGGTGGTGCAGCCGATCGGCGACACCCTGCTGGCGCTGGTGCGTCGCGAGCGCGGCCAGCGCCTGATCAGCCTCGACCCCAACGTGCGCCTCAACCCGGCCCCGGACATCCAGCTGTGGCGCCAACGCATCGACACCCTGGTCCGGCTGGCCGACCTGATCAAGGTCAGCGACGAGGACTTGCACCTGCTCTACCCCGGCCAGGATCCGCAGCACGTGATCGAAGGCTGGCTGCAGCATCACTGCCAGCTGGTGTTCCTGACCCGCGGCGCAGAGGGCGCGACGGTGTTCAGTCGGGTGCATGGCCGCTGGTCGGCGCCGGCCATGCCGATTAAGATGGCCGACACCGTGGGCGCCGGCGACACCTTCCAGGCCGCCTTGATTGCCTGGTTGACCGAACGGCAGCTGGATTCGTTGGAAGGTGTGGCGGGCTTGAGCCGCGACCAGATCGACCAAATGCTCAGGTTCGCCATCCGCGCCGCGGCGCTGACCTGTGGCAAGACCGGACCGGACCTGCCCTATCGCCATCAACTGAACTGATCGCAGGAGCGCCACACGGCACTCCCACCGACCCGAATAGAGCCTTGCCTTTGACCCGTTTTGCCTGTGCCGCCGTAGTCTTCCCCCTCATCCTGACCGGCTGCGCGACCTCGCCGCCGGCCAACCCCAACGACATCTGCGAGATCTTTCGCGAAAAAAGCGACTGGTACAAAGCCGCCAAGGCCACTGAAGAGAAATGGGGGGTGCCGATCCAGGTGCCGCTGTCGATCATCTACCAGGAATCGAGCTTCAAGCAGGATGCCTTGCCGCCACGCAAATACCTGTTGTGGGTGATTCCCTGGGGCCGGGTGAGCACGGCGGCCGGCTACCCGCAGGCCAAGGACGAAGTCTGGGGCGACTACCAGCGCAAGGGCGACAACTACTGGGCCAGCCGCACCAACTTCGCCGACGCCACCGACTTTATCGGCTGGTACATGGACCAGACCACACGGGTCAACGGCGTGACCAAGCAGGACGCCTACCGCCAGTACCTGAACTACCACGAAGGCTGGGGCGGCTACCGCCGGCAGACCTATACGGCCAAGCCCTGGCTGCAGACCGTGGCGATGAAGGTGCAAAGCCGTTCCAGCCTGTACGGCCAGCAATACGCCGGCTGCCGGGAAGAGTTGAACCGCGGCTTCTGGAGCCGCTTCTGGCATTGGCTGTAACGGCCCGAACGGCGCTTGCGCACATCTCCCCCGCCTGCGCACGCTCTGTAGCCGCTGCCGAGCCCCGCGAGGCTGCGACCGGCTGCAAGGGCAGCCGCAAAACCCAGCAACGCGATCTATCTGAAGTGGCCGCGTGCAGATCGCGACTACTGCGTAGTCGATCGCAGCCTCGCAGGCTCGGCAGCGGCTACACAAGCACCGCAATCCCTATAGCCGCTGGCGCAGCCTGCGATCGGCTGCGAAGCAGTCGCAAACCAGCCAATGCGTTCATCCAGACAGATCGCGGATTCAGCTTCCGGCAGCGCCGTCAGAGAATCGAGAAGTTGTAGCTGACGATCAGCCGCGTCTCGTCCACGTCCCGCGCGTATTTTTCGTAGTTGCTGCGGTAGGTGGCGTTACGCAGGCGCAGGCTGACGTCCTTGAAGGTGCCGCTCTGCACCACGTACTTGAGTTCGCTGTCGCGTTCCCACTCGCGGCCTTCCTGGTCGCTGCCCGGGACCTTGATATGGTCGCCGCTGACATAGCGGGTCAGGAAGCTCAGGCCGTTGATGCCGATGGCCTTGAAGTCGTAGTCGTAACGCAACTGCCAGGAACGCTCCTGGGCGGCGGCGAAGTCGTTGACCTGCACATAGTTGACCAGGTACGGGTTGCTGCCATCAAGGTACGGCATCGAGTTGTCGCCGTTCATGCGCTGCCAGCCAGCGCTGAAGGTATGGCCGTCGATGGCGTAGCCGAGCATGCCGCTCAGGGCGCGGTTATCGATGGAACCGGCGCGCTCGGCGCCGCTGTCGGCGCTCTTGAGCAGGCGCAGGTCAGCCTTGAGCACGCCCTGGCCCAGCGGCTGGTTGGCCAGCAGGCCGATGAAGTGCTGGCGGTAGATGTCTTCCAGCTCGGCGTAGTGATACTGGCCGGTCAGGCGATCGCTGAACCTGTAGTCGATGCCGTACATGTCGAAATGGTCGGCGGTGACGTTGCAGGCATACCGCTTGTTCTTGCAGTGCACGCGGATGTCCTGGGTGTCCGTGGAGTCCCGGGCGGTGTATTTGTCCAGCCGCGCGGCCGTGAACGTCAGGTCCTTGATCTCCTTGGACGTGAGCATGGCGCCGTTGAACATGGTCGGCAGCAGGCGCCCGTCGTTGTACTTGAGCAGCGGCAGGTCCGGCAACAGCGCGCCGTACTTGAGCACGCTCTGCGACAGGCGCACCTTGGCCGTCAGGCCGAGCTTGGCGTACTGGTCCTTGGAACCCCGCGGGTCCTGGCCGCTGGACGGCAGCAGGCCGCTGTTGCTGCGGTCGGGGCTGGAATCGAGCTTGAAACCGAGCATGCCCAGCGCGTCGATACCAAAGCCGACGGTGCCTTCGGTGTAGCCCGATTGCAGGTTGAGAATGAACCCTTGCGCCGACTCTTCGCGCTTGGAGGCTCCCTGATCGTTGCCGGTATGGCCGTCGCGGAAGTCACGGTTGAAGTAGATGGTGCGCGACTCGAGCTTGGCGCTGCTGTCTTCGAAGAAACCCGCGGCCTCGGCCCGGGCGGTAAAACCCGCGCACAGGCACAGGGCGCCGAGGCCCACCGTTGGATAACGCAGCGGTCGGAATGAGTGCAGCAAAGGGAAAGGCATGAAAAGCTCCAGCAGTGCATCGGTAAAGCAGATGAAAGAAGGCAATAGCAATCCATCTGGCGAATCATTTCTGGCCAGGTGAATTGATCAAATCAATGTTGATCGCAAATGATGGCAGATGGCTTTGACGGGCTACACCCGACTTTAGTCTGAAGCGGCTACAGCCTTTGCCCCTGAACACCCTCCTTCAACGCACTGCCTTCGCCTGGGATAAAGCGATCATTTCCAACACTCTTTGCCTTTCTCCAGGCTCTTGGCCAGGCGCTATTCATTGGGCGCTTCGAGAGGTTTTGGATCCAAGTAAGCCTGCCCCCAGGATAAAAATGAGTTTTTCGTTAAAAATCTCTACCGCTCGTCGGATTAATTTGCCCTGCCGGGTTTGTTACCCAGGAATTTCCCCAAGGCTTTCATGAGCCTTTCATTCATATTATCTAATTGATTTTAAACAGTATTATTTCTTAAATAGGGTTATACAAAACGTCTTCGTCATTTATATAACACGGCAAAACGCCAATTAACCGTCTCCATGCTGTGGTAGTGTCAAAAAAAGAACGCGAAAAGGACTTGCACCTATTCAGTTCTTTAAAAAGTGGGCCATGAAACTCACGCATTACCCATCACGGATGAGGTTCCTCCCTTGGATGTCAGCGTTTTTGGTACCGGCCATGTCGGCCTGGTACAAGCAGTCGCCCTCGCCATCGCGCGGGACATCGCTCGCCTGTGTCGCCCGGGCAGTGGCTTGCCCTGGTGCGTACCGGGGGCGCTCTGCGCATGAATATCCTGATCACCGGGGCCGCCGGCTTCATCGGCGCCCATACCGCACTGCGTTTGCTCAAGGATGGGCATCAGGTCACCGGGCTGGATAATTTCAACGACTACTACGACCCGCAACTCAAGCACGACCGGGTGCGCTGGGTGGAGCAGCAGGTGGGACAGTTCCCGCTGTACCGCCTCGACCTCGGCGATACCGAAGCCCTCGACCGGCTGTTCGCCCAGGTTCGCCCGCAGGTGGTGATCAATCTGGCGGCCCAGGCCGGGGGACGTTATTCCCTGGAAAACCCCAAGGCTTACCTGCACAACAACCTCGGCGGCTTTCTCAACCTGCTGGAAATGTGCCGGCGCTATCCGCCCGAACACCTGATTTACGCGTCGTCCAGTTCGGTGTACGGCGCCAACCATCAACTGCCGCACAAGGCCAGCGACACCGTGGACCATCCGCTGTCGCTGTACGCCGCGAGCAAAAGGGCCAATGAGCTGATGGCCCATAGCTACAGCCATCTGTTCGACATGCCGGCCACCGGCCTGCGCTTCTTTACCGTATATGGCCCCTGGGGACGCCCGGACATGTCGCCGGTGCTGTTCGCCCGGGCCATCTGCGAAGGCCGTCCGCTGAAGCTGTTCAACTACGGCATGCACCAGCGCGACTTCACCTATATCGACGACCTGGTCGAATCCCTGGTTCGCCTGCTGGGCAAGCCACCGGTGCGCAACCCCTTGTGGAACCGCGAACAACCCGACCCCGCCACCAGCATGGCGCCCTGGCGTCTGTTCAATATCGGCGGGCAACGTTCGGTGGAACTCAAGGACTACGTCGCCACCCTGGAGCAACTGCTCGGACGCAAGGCAAAGGTCGAGTACCTGCCGTTGCAGCCCGGCACCGTGCTGAACACCTGCGCCGATGCCAGCGCCCTGGAGAACGTCACCGGCTTCGGCCCTCAGGTCCCCCTGGCCGAGGGCCTGGGACGCTTTGTCGATTGGTTCCAGAGCTACTACCGGCCGCCGTTGCCCCCGCGTTCCTGACGCGACAACGACCTGCCCCGGCGACAGCCTGTGTCGCCCTTGCGGGCCAACTGGCCGACGGCAATTGCGGCGCTGGCTCGCTGCTCGAAGGCCCGTCGCCGGCCCGCGTCGCCACGGGAATCCCTGAGCGACCATCGGCGTATCCCCTACAGCCAACTCCGCTGATGCCCGTAGGGCGTCAGCCGGATGGGTTGTCAGGCATAAGTAATGGTTATCGCGGACATTTCTGAATGTTCTGGCGGGCGGAAAGCCGCGGCCGCCTCGGCTTGAATCGACCGGCTTATTCCTGCACCATCCGCCCCCTGCTTATTCAATGGATGGATTTCACGGCATGCTGGATGCTAACGCTACCCATATTTCCCTGACGATCGAAGGCGCCTCGGTCGACCTTCAGGTCCTCAGTTTCGTTGGCCGCGAAGCCCTCAATCAACCCTTCTGCTTCGATATCGAACTGGTCAGCGCGCGTCCCGACCTCAAGCTCGAAGAACTCCTGCACAAGCCGGCCTGCCTGACCTTTGGCGCGACCGGTAAAGGCCTGATCCACGGCCTGGTGTACCGCATCGCCCAGGGCGATTCCGGGCGCAAGCTGACCCGCTACAGCATCAGCCTGACTCCGCAGCTCAACTACCTGCGCCACAACTTCAACCAGAAGATCTACCAGCACCTCAGCGTGCCGAAGATCATCGCCCAGGTCCTCGAGGCCCGCGGCATCCTGGCCGACGCCTACAGTTTCCAGCTTGGCGCCACCTACCCGGAGCGGGTCTACTGCACCCAGTACGACGAATCCGATCTGCACTTCATCCAGCGCCTGTGTGAAGAAGAAGGCATCCATTTCCACTTTCAGCACTCGGCCAGCGGCCACAAGCTGGTGTTCGGCGACGACCAGACGGTGTTCCGCAAACTGGCGGCGGTGAACTACCAGCAGGACTCGGGCATGGCCGCCGAACAGCCGGTGATCAAGCGCTTCAACCTGCGCCTGGAAACCCGCACCAGCCGCGTCAGCCGCCGCGACTACGATTTCGAGAAGCCGCGCCTGCTGCCCGAGGGCGCGGCCAAGTCCGAATTCATGCCGGACCTGGAAGACTACGACTACCCCGGCCTGTTCACCCAGCAGGCCCGCGGCAAGCAACTGGCGACCCGCGCCCTGGAGCGCCATCGCAGCGACTACCGGCTGGCCGAAGGCAAAGGCGACGAGCCGAGCCTGGTCAGCGGCCACTTCCTGACCCTGGCCGCCCACCCGCGCAGCGAATGGAACGACCTGTGGCTGCTGCTGGAGGTGATCCACGAAGGCAAGCAGCCCCAGGTGCTGGGCGAGAACATCACCAGCGACGTCACCCGCAACAAGGACGACTTCCACCAGGGCTATCGCAACCGCTTCCTCGCCACGCCCTGGGACGCCCACTACCGCCCGCCGCTGGAACACCCGAAACCCAAGTCCCTGGGCAGCCAGACCGCGGTGGTCACCGGGCCCAAGGGCGAAGAAATCCATTGCGACCAATACGGCCGGATCAAGGTGCAGTTCCACTGGGACCGCGACGGCCAGGCCGACGACAACACCTCCTGCTGGGTCCGCGTCGCCAGCGGCTGGGCCGGCAAGGCCTACGGCGGCATCGCCATCCCGCGGATCGGCATGGAAGTACTGGTGACCTTCCTCGAAGGCGACCCCGACCAGCCCCTGGTCACCGGCTGCCTGTACCACAAGGAAAACCTGGTCCCCTACGACCTGCCGGCGAACAAGACCCGCAGCACCTTCAAGACCCTCAGCTCGCCGGGCGGCAAGGGCTACAACGAACTGCGCATCGAAGACAAGAAAGGCGCCGAGCAGATCTACCTGCACGCCCAGCGCGACTGGGACGAGAACGTCGAGCACGACCAGCGGATCCGCGTCGGCAACCAACGCCACGACACGGTCGAGGCCAACACCCTCACCGAACTCAAGGCCGAAGAACACCGCATCACCCACCTCGACCGCAAGAGCGAAATCCGCGCCAACGACCACCTCACCGTGGCCGTCACCCAGCACGCCAACATCGGCACTGCGCAATTCGTCGAAGCCGGCCAGGAGATTCATTACAAGGCCGGTGGGAAGGCCGTGGTCGAGGCAGGCGCGGAACTGACCGCCAAGGCCGGCGGCAGCTTTGTGAAGCTCGATGCTGGTGGCGTGACCATCAGTGGGGCCGACGTGAAGATCAATACCGGGGGAGCGCCGGGGGTTGGGACGCCGGCGGCGCCGCTGTTGCCGGGCCTGCTGAAGCTCGCTGACGCCGACAAGGCCGGCGGCCTGCTGCTGGGCCGTTTGAACTCGCCCATACCGCGCCTGACGCCGCCCAAGGGTATCTGCGTCGAGTGCCTGCTCAAGGCCATCCGCCAACGCCAGGCGATTCTGTCCGGAGCACAGCCATGAGCGATTTGCAGCAAGGCCAGCAGGATTGGGTCGACGCCGCGGCCAAGGGCTTGAGCCTCACGGCCATCGTCGAGCAGGCCCTGCTCAGCGCGCCGCAGCGCAACGCCCTGGGTGAACTGGAAGGCGCCCGCTGGCCCCTGATGTATCAGGCCGAGCTGGCCCAGCTGCGCAATGACGGGCCGCTACTGCTGGACATGACCGGTCAACCGTTCGAGCGGCTGGTGGCGATCCACGAACTGTTCGGCTCGAACCTGGCCGGCTGGTTGAGCAGCACCCTGCCAGCCAATCGGTTGGCCACCCACCTTGGCGACGCCCTGGTCTGCCAGGACGCCAACGATTCGGTGCTGCTGATCCGCAGCTACAGCGCCGAGGTACTGCCCCTGCTCCACCAGCAAGTCGGCCAGCCATGGCACCAGTGGCTGTTCGGCCCCCTCGACACCTGGTGGATCAAGGCCGAAAAAGACTGGCAGCGTCTTGCCGGTCCGGCGCACAGCGAAGTGCCCGAGTACCACCCGATCCGCCTGGATGAGCCGATGATGCACAGCCTGCAGCATGACGCCCACGCCGAGCAGCTGCTGGTGCAGACCGAAAACGTCGCCCCCGAGGCCTTTGCCAGCGACTGCCACGGCGAACGCCTGCAACAGGTGCAAGACCTGCTGCAGATCGCCAGAGACCAGGGCCTGGACCAGCAGGAAGATCAGTCGACCTTCGTGTTGCACAGCCTGATCACCCGCAGCCCACTGCACCAGCGCCCCGAATGGGCGGGAATCCTGCGTCAGGTCACCGATGACCGGGACACCCTGGAAAACGCCCTGGCCGCACAAGAAGGCGCCTGAGGCGATGCCGTTGCCGTTGCCGTCACTCGCAAAGCGCTGGAAGCGCCTGCCCGGCCGCCAGAAAACCCTGATCCAGTGGTTGGCTCTGGGCGCGCTGGTCGCCGGTTATTTCATCTGGCAGTACAGCCGCATGCCGGGCGCGGCGCTTTATGGACATAACCATACGGATCGACCCATCTTCAGTTATTTCGTCAATGACAATTGGGGTGGAAATGGGGGCATGACCTGCTGCTGGCGCATCGAAGGCAAGACACTGAAGGTGGATTGGATCAAGAGCATGACCCGAACACAGTATGAGCAGGGGGCTCGGGAAGAAACCCTATCAGTCGAGATCTCTAACCCTCCCCGACAACGCAGTGACCGCTATTTGCATGTGCACTTCTTCCCCGGCGACCAGGTTCGCCTGGCCTGGAGCGCCAATCTCGACACCCCCTATGAAAATCTCAAGGAAGCACCCGCAGTGCCTGATGCCAAGGACCAGGAAGCCCAACCCCAATGAGTCACGGGTTTTCGCCGCCCACTATTGAAAAACTTGCAAGCAGCGCGAGCTGGACAACAGAAATGCCCCCCAGGCGAAAGAACATGACCGTGCGCAGAAACAGGTTCGCACTAACAAGGAGTTTGTTGTGACATCGATTCAATCACTTAGAAATCGCTGGAAGTCTTTGTCCGGTTTGCAGAAAACCCTCATCAATCTGTTGGTCTGGGGGGGACTAATTGCTGCCTATTTCATATGGCAGTACAGCCAAATGCCGGGTGCAATGCTCTACGTTCACAACCAAACGGATCGCCCTATCTTCAGCTACTTCGTTAATGACAACTGGGGGGGCAATGCCACGGCAAACGGAGGGGGCGGAGCAACCTGCTGTTGGCGCATTGAAGGCAAAACACTGAAAGTAGATTGGATAAAAGGTCGTACAGGTGAGCAAGTTCGCCAAGGAGTTCAAAAAGAAACCTTATCAGTCGAGATCGCTAACCCACCTCGTCAACGCACTGATCGATATCTACACGTGCATTTCTTCCCCGGAGACCAAGTTCGCCTAGCCTGGAGTGCCAACCTGGACACTCCTTATGAAAACCTCAAGGAGGCGCCACCAGTCTCTAACTCCAAGGATCAGGAAACCAAATCCCAATGAGTACCCGTAATGCTGATTTGGCTGCGGCTGCCGGCGCCCGTTGTGCGGGACCAACCAAAAACTCGCATATCACTACTTGTGAACGAACTTTGCGGATCGGATTCTTTTTCGACGGCTTTGGACGTCACCTACTGAAAGACTTGCAGTCAGGTCGGGTTAGTAACGTCGGCAAGATGTATATGGCGCACCCCACTACTGGAAAGGATGAAGCCTCTTACAATTATCGAAGGCTATACCTTTCAGGAATGGGCACGGAGTACATCGCAGACCTGACCACCACCGCCAATGCCGGCGTGGATACCGCAGGCAGCAAGGCAGCCGATGTGCCCAAGGATGTGGCAAAGGACGAAGGGAAAAAGATCCTCAAGGATGTACTGAAAGGTCGTAACTGGTGGGATCGCTGGAAACGCGACCTGAAGGACCTGGTCAGCGCCCCCCTTAAGGGCCTTAAAATACTGAAGAGCGTAGTGGTCGACGCGGCGTCTGAAGTCATTCCGCCCCTGCGCGACAACCCCATCATGGCTGAGATAGCCAAGACTGGAGCCAATATTCGCATCGATGGCGCCATCGACTACCTGAACGACGAAGTGAGCAAGGTCAAGGCCTTGAGCGGCCCGCCCCTTAAGCGTATCGAACTGTCCGTGTACGGCTTCGACTACGGCGCCACCCTGGCCCGGGGCTTTCTGTATCGCCTGCTGGACCGCTGCCTGATCGATGGCGAGAAAGTGGAGTACCAGGGCGCCCAGGTGGTCGTGTTGTTCGCCGGCCTGTTCGACGCGGTGGACCGCAGCCGTAGCGATATACCGCTGATCGACGACTATATACCCGTGCCCACCAGTAACGTGCTGGGGGACGCCAATGTCCTGCCCAAGCAGGTCAGGCAGGCGCTGCATCTGGTCGCCGCCCACGAGCGGCGCTTTTACCGGCGGGCCAGCCTGCTCGGCAAAGGCAACGCCAAGTGGCGCGAAGAACTGATGCCCGGGGTCAGCGAGGATATCGGTGGCAGCCTGCTGCCCGGCGAGCAGAAACCCAGTGCCGAGCTGGCGCTGGTCAGCTTGCACCGCATGTACCGCGCAGCATTCCAGGCAGGAGTACCTTTCCTTCATCTCGAAGACTTATACGAAAAGGATGCCGATACTGCTGAGCTGTTCACCTTCAACGACCATATCAACGGCAAGACTGCCTTTGGACTGGTCAAGCATTATCAGTCGGCCGCCAAGGCCAGCATTGCCCAGCTGAAAAACCTCAACCTGGGTGACAAAGCGCCCTTCCTCGGCCATATGCGCCTGTATATCCGCTGGCTGGCGTCGATCTCGCGCTCTTATGTGCAGCGCCTGCGGGAGATCGGCGAAGAGGAAGATCGCCTGAACGCCAGCCAGTATACCTCGGGGAACAGCGCCGGGATGTTCGGCCGCCCGGTGGAAACCCCGGAAAAGAGACAGGCCCGCCTCAAGCGCACCCAGGAACTGCAAACCGAACGCGAGGCGCTCAGGGCAGAGCTGGGCTGGCTGGAAGATGTCGACAGTGAAGCCCGCAGCATGCGCAGCGGGCGGACGCGGGATGGCTACAGGGCCGCCGGCACACCGCAGCAGATGCTGGTGTGGCAGGTGCTGTTGGAGGAGGAATGGTTCAAGGAACAACTGTCGCCATTGCCGGAGGAAGTGAGCCTGTTGTTCGGCCACTTCATTCATGACCAGTTGGTCCAGTCCCTCGCTCAGCGCTCAGCCAAGTCGGTGAGCGGACAATGCTACTTCGATATCCGCGGGATCGATCTGCTGGAGAAAGAAGAGGAAGAGAAGGAGAAAGACAAGAAATAAGTGCATTCAATGCCTGCCCGGAATCGGGCCAGGCGTTGACGACCTGCAAGGCAGGGGCTTGTGTCCCCCTGCCTTCAAGCCCCCGCTGACATCGAATAGGCGTTTCTGCGCAAAGCACATTTCGTCGGGCAGTTTCCCTTCCAAAATCATTAGCCCCCTACTTAATCTCCGATTAATCCCGCCGCCCAAAACTGTACGAGACCGCGCAGCGCAGAATCCCCTGTCGCCCTCCGCGGTGCGCTCGATGCGATTTTGTCGGGCTTATCGGAGAACGCTCATGAATATGCGTATTTTGCTGGTCGGGGCCCTGGCGTTTGCCGGGGTCGTGGGTGTGGCTCAGGCGGACACAGCCCAGGTGCAGCCGGTGCCTTATCACTATGGCATGCCGCTGAACGTGGCCAAGGTGGTGTCGATGACCGAGCCCGCGACGCCGGAGTGCAAGGTGGTCACCGCGGACATGACCTTTATCGACAAGGCGGGCAAGCTGGAAGCCATCAGTTACCGCAAGCTGTCGGATGCTTGCAATTATCAGAACTGAGGGCTGCCCTGCTCTACCGCGTGCAAGGTTGCAGGCAGCTCGGCGAGATTCAGGCAGGGATTTTATTCGCGGTGAAGGTCGAGGTTGCGCCTGGCCCGGAGGTTATCCAGGCCAGGCAAGCAACACAGGCATTGGCAAAGCCGCCGATCAATGAGCCCTGGATTTCAGGGCGATGGGCTGGCTTCCCGGATGATTCGCCAGGTCGTAGCGTAACTCGGCGATCAAATCGTTGATTTCCCGGCAGCCGTTGAGGCTCGCCGCATCGATACCGGTGACCACCAGGTCCACGCGGTCGGTTTCATGGTCGCCATAGACTTTCACGGTCATGTGCAGGTCGGGGCTCAGGGTGCACTCGCAGCGTTTGGGCAGGAAGCTGCATTCAATGATATTGCGCAGTTCCAAGGCAGATAAGAACATGGCAGATCTCTCCGTTGGTGCAGTGGCCATTCAATGATGGCAAGAATATCGTCTCGGGATTCCACCCCCGAAATACGGCGTACGGCATGACTAAACCTCCCTGGAAGAGAAAGCCATTCATTAGACTAGGCCGTATTGGCGCATCCACTAAATTCTATTTTGCTCTGAGCAGTGAGGCTTTTTTTCACCCTCGGTCCTGGGATTTTCGTCCGCTGGAGGAGCTTCCTGCGAGCCCGATGCTGGCCTCTCGCCGATAGGGGATGGAACACAGGCATGCCGTCCTCCCGCTCGTTTTCATGCGTTATAAATCATCGACTTATCCCTGGGTATTGAAGGAAAACGTCATGTTAACTGCCGCGGCGAAGTGGGCCACGGTTTGCATGACCGGGCGTTCCCCAGTCAAACTGCCCGGCGTTTCAAACAAACGGTTCCCTCCATGGAGAGCCGTCGATCAACCTGCAAGGAGGCCTTATGCGCTTTTTTCCTGTATCCACCGCCATCGCTGTGCTGTTGAGCGGTCTGTCCACCCTGAGCCATGCGGCCAAACTCGAAGACGTGGCGCCCTACCCCAAGGCTGAAGAAGGTTTTGTGCGTCAGGTGATCCACCTGCCCAAGCAGGCCAAGGAAGAGGACTTCAAGGTCGAGGTCCTGGCCGGCAAGACCCTGACCGTCGACTGCAACCGTCAGCGCCTGGGCGGCACCCTGGAAGAGAAGAACCTGGAAGGCTGGGGTTACCCCTACTACCGCCTGGACAAGGTCAGCGGGCCGATGAGCACCTTGATGGCCTGCCCCGAGGACACCAGCAAGCAGGCGTTCGTGCCGGTGGTCGGCGAAGGCTTCGTGCTGCGCTACAACAGCAAGCTGCCAATCGTGATCTACGCCCCCAAGGACGTCGAAGTGCGCTACCGCCTGTGGTCCGCCGCGGACAAGGTCGAGAAGGCCCGCGCGGAATAACCTGCGCAGCGGCTACATCGCGGGTGATGGAGCCGCTGCAGCAGGCTGTGATCGGTTTGGGCCGCACTCCGACGCAGTAGCCGCCAAGCCAGGCAACGCAGTGCATCAGTGGTCCGGCTGGCGAGCGCCTCGTGCGCAGGCTTCGCCAGCGGCTGCAGAGGCCCTGCTCCCTTCTTACACCAGCGCGACCGCGCCCAAGGCCGCGCGCTCGGCCACCTGCCCCAGGCGATCGAAGTTGATGTTGGCCCCGGAATCGATGGCCACCAGGGTTTCGCCCTGTGCCCCGCTGCGGGCCACGTACTGCTTGATCCCGGCCACCGCCAGCGCTCCCGACGGCTCGGTGATGGAGCGGGTGTCGTCGTAGATGTCCTTCATCGCGCAGCAGAGTTCGTCGTTGCTGACCGTGATCACTTCATCGACCAGCGCTCGGCACAACTCGAAACAATGGGCGCCGACCTGCGCCACGGCAACGCCGTCGGCGAAGGTGCCGACGCTGGGCAGCACCACCCTTTCCCCGGCCTGCAACGCCTGCTGCAGACAGTTGGAGTGCTCGGACTCGACGCCGACGATACGCACCTCGGGCCGCAGGTATTTCACATAGGCCGCGATGCCGGCGATCAATCCGCCACCGCCCACCGGGACGAAGATCGCGTCCAGGCGCCCTGGATGCTGGCGCAGGATTTCCATGCCCACCGTGCCCTGCCCGGCGATCACGTCCGGGTCGTCGAAGGGCGAGACGAAGGTCTGCCCGCTGCGCTCGGCCAGTTGCAGGGCATGGGCCAGGGCAAAGGGAAAACTATCGCCCTGCAGCACCGCCTCGGCGCCACGGCTGCTGACGCCCTGCACTTTCAGCTGCGGCGTGGTGGAAGGCATGACGATGGTCGCCTTGATCCTCAGCTCCCGCGCCGCTAGCGCCACGCCCTGGGCGTGATTGCCGGCGGAGGCGGTGATTACCCCACGGCGCTTTTGCTCGTCGCTGAGTTGCACCAGCTTGTTGTAGGCGCCGCGGATCTTGAAGGAAAAGGTCGGTTGCAGGTCCTCGCGCTTGAGCAGCACCTGGTTGCTCAGCGCCGCCGACAGGGCCGGAGCCAGCTGCAATGGCGTACGCACCGCCAGGTCGTAGACCGGAGCCGCGAGAATCTTCTTCACGTAGTGCTCAAGCAGGTCCAGTTGCGTGTCGGGCTCGGCGGGATGGTTCATACGGCTCTCCTGGCTGTGTTGAAAGCCCCGGAGACAGAAAGAAAAAACCCGCCTCTAGGGCGGGTTGGGTGCAGTGTCAGACCCGCCAATCAGGAATGGCGGTAATAATGCTTGGCTGGGAACGCAATGCGGAAAAAGTCATGGCCAGGAAATTAACCGGCGGGTCGCTGGTGAGTCAATGGCCAATGACAGGTCGAGCTATCTGCCATTTGCCGAAAAATATACGAAACGTATATGCTTCGTATATTTACCAGGACAGAAACCCCGTGGGCATCGTCAAGATTTCAGATCAACTGCATGAACAGATCCGCGTCGCCAGCGACGCCATGGATCGCTCCATCAACGCCCAGGCCGAGTTCTGGATCAAGATTGGCCTGCTGGCCGAGCTCAATCCGCACCTGGCCTACAACGACCTGATCAACAAACTGCTGCTGAACAAGAGCGACCTGATCCGGGGGCGCAGCGCATGACCCAGGCCCTGATCAAGACCCCGCAACAACTGGCGCTGATGCGTGAATCCGGGCGCCTGCTGGCGACGGTGTTCAGCTTTCTCGATGACTTGGTCGCGCCCGGCCTTTCGACCATGGAACTGGACACGGCCGTGGAGCGCTTTATCCGCCACGACCTGGGCGCCCGTCCGGCCAGCAAGGGCCAGTACAACTACCCCTACTCGATCAACACCTCGATCAACGAGGTGGTGTGCCATGGCATGCCCCATGAGAAGGCCATCCTCAAGGACGGCGACATCATCAATATCGACATTACCCTGGAAAAGAACGGCTTTATCGCCGACTCCAGCAAGATGTACCTGATCGGCAACGTCAGCCCCAAGGCCCAGCGCCTGGTGAGCACCACCTTCGAGGCGATGTGGGAAGGCATCAAGGTGGTCCGCCCCGGCGCGCGCCTGGGCGATATCGGCCATGCCATCCAGAAACACGCCGAAACCCGGGGCTACAGCGTGGTGCGCGAGTACTGCGGCCATGGCATCGGCCGGCAGATGCACGAAGAGCCGCAGGTCCTGCATTTCGGTCGCCCCGGTACCGGCCTGGAGTTGCGCGAAGGCATGGTGTTCACCATCGAGCCGATGATCAACCAGGGCAGCGCCCGGGTGCGCGGCCTGAAAGACGGCTGGACCGTGGTCACCCGCGACAACGGCCTGTCGGCGCAGTGGGAACACACGGTGGCGGTGACCCGCGACGGCTTTGAGGTACTGACCCTGCAACCGGCCTGAAACCTCAGGCGCACTTGCCGTTGCCACTGGCCAGGCGCCTGAGACCGAGCACCATCCCCCCTGCCCCCAGCAGCATCGCCACGAGGAACAGCGGGTAGGCAATCCACCACGGGGTGCCGGCGGTCATCATGCTGAATTCGGACATGCCGCCGATGCTGGCGATCAGGTTCAGCGGCAGGAACACCACGTTGATCAGGGTCAGTTTGCGCAACAGGCTGTTCATGTTGTTGTTCATCAGGTTGCCGCGCGCGTCGATCAGCCCGGAAAACACCGTCGAATAGATCTCCGCCTGCTTGTAGCACTGGTTGTTCTCGATGATCAGGTCGTCGATCAGGCCGACGGCCTCGGCGCTGAAGTGCGCCTTCTCGGCGTGGTTGCGCAGCCGGGTCAACACCGCGCCGTTGCTGTGAATGGCGTTGATGTAATAGATCAGGCTCTCGCTGAGGTTGAACATCTGGATCAGGTGGCGGTTTTCCATCGAGTCGTTGAACTGCTGCTGCAACTCGCGGGCGACCATCTTGATCACCTTGAGGTGCCCCAGGTAGTGATGGATGTTGGTGGACAGCAGGTCCAGCAGCACATCCAGGGGGCTATTCAGGGCCTGCCGCGCGCCCAGGCCGCTGAGCTGGCTGTCGTCGTGGGCGATCACCAGCAGGCGTTGCGGGGAAAACAGCAGGCCGCAGGACGACACCTCGAACGACAGGCTGCCGCCGCCGGAGTAGTTCTCCGGGCGTTTCCAGATCAGGAACAGGTTGTCCGGGTGAAACTCGATGCGCGACACCTCGTCCGGGTCCAGCGCCGAGGCCAGGGCGTGTTCGTCGAGCTTGAAGCCAGTGCGCAGCAGATCGCGCTCGGCGGGGTCCGGGTTGCTGAACAGCATCACTTCGGCATCCAGGTTCTCCACCGGCAGCAGGCGGCCCTGGCTCAACTGGTAGCTCTTGATCATCGGCCGTTCACCAGTCCTGCCCGCGGCGCTTGAGCTCCAGGCGGCGGACGAACTCCTCGAGCACCAGGGAATACAGGTCGTCGCGCAGGTAGGCATCTTCGATGCCGGCGTCCAGGTTGGGGTTGTCGTTGACTTCGATCACCGCCACCTTGTCGCCGGACTGCTTGAGGTCGACGCCGTACAGGCCGTCGCCGATCAGGTTGGCGGTCTTCACCGCCAGTTCCACCACCGCCCGCGGCGCCTCGTGGACCGCCAGGGTGCGGCATTCGCCGTTGATGTCCTGGCCCTTGGCCTTGTGGTTGTAGATCTGCCAATGCCCCTTGGACATGAAGTACTGGCAGGCGAAGATCGGCTTGCGGTTGAGCACGCCGATGCGCCAGTCGTACTCGGTGTAGAAAAACTCCTGGGCCAGCAGCAACACCGAATGCTCGAACAGCTCGGCGGTGGCCTCCAGCAGCGCCTGCTGGCTCTCGACCTTGATCACCCCACGGGAGAAACAGCCGTCGGGAATCTTCAGCACCAGTGGGAAGCCCAGGCGCTCGCCAACCCGCTCGAAGTCTTCCGGTCGTTCCTTGTAGAGAATCTCGGTGGCGGGCATGCCCAGCTGGTGGCTTTTCAGCAGATCGGTCAGGTAGACCTTGTTGGTGCAGCGCAGGATCGAGGCCGGGTCGTCCATCACCACCAGGCCCTCGCTTTCGGCCTTCTTGGCGAAACGGTAGGTGTGGTTGTCGACGCTGGTGGTCTCACGGATCAACAAGGCGTCGTACTCGGCGATACGCGAGTAATCCTTCTTCTCGATCAGTTCGACGTCGATGCCCAGGCCCTTGCCGACCCGGACAAAATTCTCCAGCGCCCGGGCGTTGGAAGGTGGCAGGGCTTCCTGCGGGTCATGGAGGATCGCCAGGTCATAGCGGGCCAATCTTTTCGAGCGCGGCATGCGCCAGATCTTGCGACTGAAACTGTCCAGGGAATGGGCGAATTGATCTTCCTGGTCTTCGCGCAACTTATGTAAGGCGCCGGACTTCACCCCTTCGATATGCCAACCGTTAGTTCGTTTGAAGTCCACCAGCAGTATCGGACAGGGAAAGACTTCGAATAACTGTCGCGCCAACTCCTGTAACGGTTCGATATGAGTCTTGCCGAAGTACAGGGTCAGGGTAAAACCTTCGATATCGCTATAAAGATGATTGCTCAGGGCCTTTTCCAGGGTTTTATCCAGGTCGTCCAGGGCCAGGCCGTAGAGCGATTTGCGGGTCAGCTCGCTGATGGTGCGCACCGAGGGAATCACCTTGTGCCCCCGCGCCTCGGCCAGCAGCGAGCAGTAGTAACCGTGGCCCAGGTACTTGTAGCTGCGGCACAGGTTGATCACCTGGACTCGCTTGCCGGGCTGGGTTTCACGGGTCTGCTCCAGGTACTCCTGAGCGCTGAGGATGTCTTCGCTGGGGAAGTAGGAGGCCCAATCTTCCTTGCGCTCGACAATAATCAGCAACTGGCTGGAAGTTTCACTCATCGCTGAAAAATAATTAACCGGAGTTATTGTCGCCGGCAGACTTTGCTCGGATACTCCACGCCAATGACCTTGTACCGCTGACATAATGTTTGATCCGCTTAAGAACAAGACCTTTTCTATTAAGCACGAACTTTTTCGAAAGTCTCGTTTCGTTACGCAACTTTTACGGCGGTTATATGGATCTTGTCTTTCGCATTGCCACACCTGAGGACTTGCCTGCTTTAGTGCGACTGGAACAGCAGTGTTTCACCACCGATCGCCTGACGGTGCGCAGCTTCCAGTGGATGATCAGCCGCGCCCATGCGTGCCTGATCGTCGCCGAGCAGGCGGGACAACTGCTGGGTTATGCCCTGGTGCTGTTCCATCGCGGGACCTCCCTGGCCCGCCTGTACTCGATCGCCATCGCGGTCGAGGCCCGCGGGTCGGGCCTGGGCAAGCGCCTGCTGGAGCGGATCGAAGCCTGCGCGCGGGAGCATGACTGCGCCTACCTGCGGCTTGAGGTGCGCAGCGACAACCCGACGGCCATCGCCCTGTACGAACGCAGCGGCTACCGGCGCTTCGCCGTGCTGCACGACTACTACGAGGACCACGCCGATGCCCTGCGCCTGGAAAAGCGCATCCTGCAGCATCGCGAGACCCGCACCATCCGCGTGCCCTATTACCAGCAGACCACCGACTTCACTTGCGGCCCGGCCTGCCTGCTGATGGCCATGGCCGTGCTGCAACCCGGGCGCGCCCTGGAGCGCCGAGAAGAACTGCAGCTGTGGCGCGAGGCGACCACCGTGTTCATGACCTCCGGCCATGGCGGCTGCAGCCCGCAGGGGCTGGCGCTAGCCGCGTGGCGCCGGGGCTTCCGGGTCCGGCTGCTGGTCAATACCCGGGGGCCACTGTTTCTCGGCGGGGTGCGCGACGAGCATAAAAAAGACGTCATGCGCCTGGTGCATGAGGAGTTCTGCGCCCAGCTGGATAGCAGCGACGTCTTGCAGGTGCTGGGCGGCCCGCTGGACCTACCGAAGCTGCTGGCCGATGGCGGCCAGCCCCTGGTGCTGATCAGCAGCTACCGCCTGACCCGCTCCAAGGCCCCGCATTGGGTAATGGTCACCGACTGCGACGAAGAGTTCGTCTACCTGCACGATCCCGATGTCGACCACAGCCAGCACCGCCAGCCGATGGATTGCCAGCATCTGCCGGTGAGCCACGGCGAGTTCGCCAAGATGTGCCGTTTCGGCAGCGGCAAGCTGCAAGCGGCGGTGATCCTCTACCCGCCCGCAGTGCCTCTGTAGGAGCGAAGCTTGCTCGCGATAGCCGCGAAGCGGCGATTCATCCTGCCAACACGCGTTGTCGTTGAAGATTTTTTCGCGAGCAAGCTTCGCTCCTACAGAAGAAGGGCCTGGGTTATTCCAGGCCAACCTTGTACAGCCGGCCCTTGTCCTCGTCGGTCAGCACATACAGATAACCGTCCGGCCCCTGGCGCACGTCGCGGATGCGCTCTTTGAGTTCACCCAGCAGGCGCTCTTCGTGGCCCACCTTGTCGCCGTCGAATTGCAGGCGGATCAGCTCCTGGGACGCCAGGGCGCCGATGAACAGGTTGTGTTGCCAGGCCTTGAAGCGGTCGCCGTCGTAGAAGGCCATGCCGCTGATGCCGGGGGATTTCTCCCAGACATGCCGCGGGCCCACGGTGCCTGGGGCAGTCTTGCCCTGGGCTTCGGGAATCGGCGCACCGGAATAGTTGATGCCGTGGGTCGCCAGGGGCCAGCCGTAGTTCTTGCCACGCTCGATCAGGTTGATTTCGTCGCCGCCCTTGGGCCCGTGCTCGTTATCCCACAGGGTGCCGCTCCAGGGGTTGAGCGCCGCGCCCTGGGGGTTGCGGTGGCCGTAGGACCAGATCTCCGGGCGCACGCCCGGCTGGCCGACAAAGGGGTTGTCCTGCGGAATCCTGCCATCCGGATACAGGCGCACGATCTTGCCCTGCAGCTTGTCCAGGTCCTGGGCGGTCGGGCGATCGTTGTTTTCCCCCAGGGTGATGAACAGATAGCCGTCGCGGTCGAACACCAGGCGCGAACCGAAATGGTTGCCGGTGGAGAGCTTGGGCGCCTGGCGGAAAATCACCTGGAAGTCCTTGAGCGTCTTCAGGTCCTCGGACAGCCGTCCGCGCCCCACCGCCGTCCCCGCCGTGCCGCCCTCGCCGCCACCTTCGGCGTAGGACAGGTAGACCAGGCGGTCCTGCTTGAAGTCCGGCGACAGCACCACATCCAGCAAGCCACCCTGGCCCTTGGCCCAGACCTGCGGCACGCCGCCCAGGGGCGCCGAGAGCTTGCCGTCGGCGCCAACCAGCCGCAGGTTGCCTGGACGCTCGGTCACCAGGATGCCCTGGCGGTCCGGCAGGAACGCCAGGGCCCAGGGGTGATCCAGGCCTTCGACCAGCGGGGTCACGCTGAGGGGGCCCAGCTCGCTCTGCAACGGTTGACTGGGGGCGGCCGCGACCGGTAGCGCACTGCTCAGAAAAAGACTGGCACAGACGGCTGCCAAGAGGGTTTTAGGCAACATGCACGATTCCTTCTGTCGATAAAAAGGTTTCCGCCCGGGGCCGGCATCGGCCTCGGGCGGTCAGCGTTTATCGCTGCTGTTGGTTACGCGGTGGGGTCACGGGTGTCGGATCGATGATCCTTGGCTGGGTGATGGTGCGCGGGTAGCCGTTGCCGATACCGCCGTTCTCCAGGGTCGGAGGGCGTTGCACCGGTACCGGATTAACCCCACGGACAGTCGGGGCGCTGGGCTGGGTGCCCTGCATGCTGTTGGGGTTGGCCCGACGAATCGGGCTGTTGTAGGGGTTGTTGTTGCTGCCGGGCAGGTTCTGCGCCAACAGCATGGCGGACGTCGGGCTGCTGCCCGTATACGCTGCCTGGGGCGCGGCGAATACCGCGGTGCTGGCCCCGCTCATCAGTGCGAACACGACAAGACAGCGAAGCAGGTTGTCCATGGCGACCCTCTTGGATGGCGACGAGTTATCGCATTCGAGTCCAGGCTACGTCGCGCGTTCGGCCATGTTAATTAAATAATCCGTCAGACATGTAACACGAGTTATCGGCTTGCCCATGCAGGCCAGCACCCCAGGGAAACTTTCGCGCCGCGCCACGGGTCACCTGAAAACCAGTCGCTGCATGGCGATTCCACAGTCAATACGGGGACGGGCTCATGGCACGGGCAATCTGGAAAGGCGCGATCAGTTTCGGTCTGGTTCACATTCCGGTGGCGCTGGTCTCGGCGACCGCCTCCCAGGGCGTCGACTTCGACTGGCTGGACCAGCGCAGCATGGACCCGGTGGGTTACAAGCGGGTCAACAAGGTCACCGGCAAGGAAATCAGCAAGGAACATATCGTCAAAGGCGTGGCCTACGAAAAAGGCCGCTATGTGCTGCTCAGCGAGGACGAGATCCGCTCGGCCCACCCGCTGTCGACCCAGACCATCGACATCTTCGCCTTCGTCGACAGCCAGCAGATCCCGTTGCAGAACATCGACACTCCCTACTTCCTGGCCCCCGACAAGCGTGGCGGCAAGGTCTATGCGCTGCTGCGCGAAACCCTGCAGAGCACCTCGAAAGTCGCCCTGGCCCTGGTGGTGCTGCACACCCGCCAGCATCTGGCGGCGCTGATGCCGCTGGAGTCGGCGCTGGTGCTGGTAATGCTGCGCTGGCCGGCCGAGGTGCGCAGCCTCGACGAACTGACCCTGGGGCCGGAGGTGACTCACCCGGACCTGACCAAGGGCGAACGGGACATGGCCAAGCGCCTGGTGGCGGACATGAGCGCCGATTGGCAGCCTGAACAATACCGCGACAGTTTCACCGACAAGATCATGGCCCTGGTGGAGAAAAAGGCCCGGGCCGGCAAGATCGAGGACGTGGAAAGCGTCGCCGGCGAAGAGCAACGCCAGAGCGCCGACATCATCGACCTGAGCGAGATGCTCAAGCGCAGCCTGGGCGCCAAGTCCAGGAGCAAGGCGCCCGCCAGCCCGGACAAGCCCGGCAAGGCCGCGGACAAACCCGCGGCAGCCAAGAAAGCCACCAAGCGATCCCGTGCCTGAACCGCGCGGCTCGCCATACAAGGTAGTGGGTCATGGCCAAATCCCTGAGTGAGTACCAGCGCAAGCGCAACTTCGCGATCACCTCGGAGCCGGCGGCGGACAGACCCTCCGCCAAGTCCACCTCGGCCCTGCGTTTCGTGATCCAGAAGCACGATGCGCGCAACCTGCATTACGACTTTCGCCTGGAACTGGGCGGCAGCCTGAAAAGCTGGGCGGTGCCCAAGGGCCCGAGCCTGGACCCCAGGCAAAAACGCCTGGCAGTGCATGTCGAAGACCACCCGCTGAGCTATGGCAATTTCGAAGGCAGCATCCCCGCCGGGCAATACGGCGCCGGTGATGTGATCGTCTGGGACCATGGCGTCTGGCAACCCCATGACGACCCCGAGGCCGGCTATCGGGCGGGCAAGCTCAAGTTCACCCTGATCGGTGAGAAGCTCGGCGGCGACTGGGCCCTGGTGCGCACCCATATGCGCGGCAGCGGCGACAAGGAGCAGTGGCTGCTGATCAAGGAGCAGGATGCCCAGGCGCGACCGAGCGACGAGTACGATGTGGTCCGGGCCCTGCCCAGGAGCGTGCTCAGTGGCGCCACAGTGGGCGACCGCAAAGCTGCCAGCGCCAAACCCCAGGCCGCAAAAAAAGCCGAGAAAAAACCATCGGGGAAAAAAGCCGTGGTCCTGCCGCAAAGCCTGGCGCCGCAGTTAGCGGCCCTGGTGGACAAGGCGCCCAGCGGCGACTGGCGCTACGAGATCAAGTTCGACGGCTACCGGATCCTGGCGCGAATCCAGGACGACGAGGTGCGCCTGCTGACCCGCAACGGTCACGACTGGACCAGCCGCCTGCCCCAGCAAGCCAAGGCCCTGGCCGCCCTGAAGCTCAAGGACAGCTGGCTGGACGGCGAAATGGTGGTGCTCAACGACCAAGGCCTGCCGGACTTCCAGGCATTGCAGAACGCCTTCGATATCGGTCGCAGCGTGGACATCATTTATTACCTGTTCGACGCGCCCTTTCTGCAGGGCGAGGACTTGCGCGAAACGCCGGTGGAAGAACGCCGCCAGGCGCTCAAGCAGGCACTCGGGCGCAAATCGAGCAAGGTCCTGCGTTTTTCCGAAGCCTTCGCCGCCCAGCACCACGACATCCTCGAAAGCGCCTGTGCCCTGTCCCTGGAGGGGGTGATCGGCAAGCGGGCCGGCAGCCCCTATGTGTCGCGCCGCAGCAGCGACTGGATCAAGCTCAAATGCCGGCTGCGCCAGGAGTTCGTGGTGGTCGGCTATACCCGCCCGCAAGGTTCGCGCAGCGGCTTTGGCGCCCTGCTGCTGGGAGTCAACGATGCGAACGGGCTGGTGTACGCCGGCCGGGTCGGCACCGGTTTCGACCAGCAGACCTTGAAGCATCTGCATGGGCGGATGCAGGAATTTGAACGGGACTCATCGCCCCTGGCCAAGCCCCTGACCGCGGCCCAGGCCCGCGGCGTGCACTGGATCGAGCCGCAACTGGTGGCCGAAGTCGAGTTCGCCGAGTGGACCCGCGAGCAGGTGGTGCGCCAGGCGGCGTTCGTCGCTCTGCGCAGCGATAAGCCGGCCAGGGAAATCGTTCGCGAGCAGCCGCAGACCTCCAAGGCCGTCGAGACCCGCAGCCGGGGCACGGCCTCCCGTTCGGATAAGTCGGCCGCTCACAGCGTCACCGGAGTCAGGATCACCCACCCGGATCGGGTCATCGACCAGCAGTCTGGCACCACCAAGCTGCAACTGGCGCAGTTCTACGCCAGCATCGACCAGCAGATCCTGCCGCACCTGCGCAACCGCCCGGTGTCCTTGCTGCGGGCCCCCGAAGGGGTGGAAGGCGAGCAGTTTTTCCAGAAACATGCCGAGCACCTGGCCATCCCCCATATCCGCCACCTCGACCCGGCGCTGGACCCCGGCCACGCGCGCCTGATGGAAATCGACAGTACTGCGGCGCTGATCGGCGCGGTGCAGATGGGCACCCTCGAGTTGCACACCTGGGGCGCGACCCACGACCAGATCGAAACCCCGGACCTGTTCGTGCTCGACCTCGACCCGGACCCGGCGCTGCCCTGGAAAAGCATGCTGGAGGCCACCCAACTGACCCTTTCGGTGCTCGATGAGCTGGGTTTGCAGGTCTTCCTGAAAACCAGCGGCGGCAAAGGCATGCACCTGATCGTGCCGCTGGCGCGCAAGGCCGACTGGGATACGGTCAAGGGTTTCGCCAAGGCCATCGCGCAATTCATGGCGCAGCAGTTGCCGGAGCGCATCACCGCGACCATGGGCCCGAAAAACCGGGTCGGCAAAATCTTCGTCGATTACCTGCGCAACACCCGTGGCGCCAGCACCGTGGCCGCCTATTCGGTACGGGCCCGCCCCGGGCTGCCGGTCTCGGTGCCTATCGCGCGGGATGAACTGGGCGATGTCCGGCATGCCCAGCAGTGGAACGTGGCGAACCTGAGGCAACGCCTGGAGGCCTTGCCCCGGGATCCGTGGCACGGCTACGCCCATCGGCAGCGGATCACCGCGAAGATGTGGCAGCAGTTGGGAGTGGACAAGCCTTGAGGACGTGATCGCGGGCCAGCCTCGCCCCTACAGAGCCCCTGTAGGAGCGAGGCTTGCCCGCGACCGGCAATTCGCCATCCGGCGAATCAGATGAAGATGAACAGCAGCAACAGCGCAGCGAAGATCGCCCACTTTTCCAGGTAATAAAGCTTGCGGTTGCGTTTTTTCAGCTCTTTACCGCGCAGGCGGATCTTGTACAGCTTGGTGAAGGCGCGGTTCAGGCCCCCGGTGCGGTCGCCGGCATCGTTGGGCGAACCCGCGGCGGCCATCACGGTACGGCTGAACCAGCGGTTGAAGGCGGCGGCCCAGCGGTACTTCATCGGCCGCTCGACGTCACAGAACAGGATGATGCGGTTCTGCTCGGTGGTGTTTTCCGCGTAGTGGATGTAGGTCTCGTCGAACATCACCGCTTCGCCGTCGCGCCAGTGATAGTGCTCACCGTCGACATTGATATAGCAACCGGCGCTGTTGGGCGTTTCCAGGCCCAGGTGGTAACGGTAGGAACCGGCATAAGGGTCGCGGTGGCGCACCAGCTTCGAGCCCGGCGGCAGTTCGGCGAACATCGCCGCCTTGATCGAGCCGATGCTTTGCACCAGTTCGGTGGTCCGCGGGCACAGCTTCATCGCCGAAGGATGGCTGTCGCCGTACCACTTCAGATAGAAACGCTTCCAGCCGGTCTTGAAGAACGAGTTGAAGCCGACGTCGTTGTACTGCTCCGAACGCTTGATCTCCCCGGCCCTGAGCAGGCTCTGGCCCTCGGCGCGGATTTCTTCCCAGTGGGCCTGCAACGGGCTCAGGTCGGGAAAGTCGGCCGGATCGAGGTACGGGCGGTTGGGGATCTTCGAGAACAGATAAAGGAAGCAGTTGATCGGGGCCAGGAAGGTCGAGTGATCACTCAGCTGGCGGCCCAGTTTATGGCGCACGCGACCACGCAGGTGCACATACGCAATGGATAAAACGTAAACAGCGGCAATGATGAGTTTCACGGAAATCGTCACATGTCAGAAGAGAACATACTGCGCCCCCACGTGGGCCACCTGGGCCGGGGTCATATGCAGCGTCCGAAAGCGATAAGAGGTCCTGAAGGCACGTCCTTGAGCCCATGCCAATGATGGCATGTGGCAACTGGTCGGCATTTTAGCCACAGTTTGTAACCAAAGGTTAACTCCGATTTGTGAAAATGTGTCCGTCCGCTATGCCACGACCTAAGTCGCATTGCCCGGGACAAATCCGCAGCGGCGATTTTTACAACACCTGACGTTTACCGGCCTGGATGAAAAATCCGTGGGTCACTGTCATACAACTGCCGGCGCACATATGCGACAATGCGCGCCAAATTCCAACATGACCTCCCACCTTTATTGCCCAGCAACTTGGCCATAGCGTCCAGATGTTGCTGCCTACTTATGCTCGCTGGCTCGACCCTGGCGATGACCGGGGCGAAATGGAAAAGCTCCAGAATGCCCCGGGAATGGCCCAAGAGCCCACACGATGCTCGCAACCCCTTGATAGGTAAAGTAATTGATCTCCACAGCTAACATCACGATGCAGTTCGGCGCCAAGCCGCTATTCGAGAACGTTTCGGTCAAGTTCAACGGCGGCAACCGCTATGGCCTGATCGGCGCCAACGGTTGCGGCAAGTCGACTTTCATGAAAATCCTCGGTGGCGACCTCGAGCCGTCCGGCGGCCAGGTCATGCTGGAGCCGAACGTTCGCCTGGGTAAATTGCGCCAGGACCAGTTCGCCTACGAAGAATTCACCGTGATCGACACCGTGATCATGGGTCACGAAGAGCTGTGGAAGGTCAAGGCCGAGCGCGATCGCATCTACTCGCTGCCGGAAATGAGCGAAGAAGACGGCATGGCCGTGGCCGAGCTGGAAACCGACTTCGCCGAGATGGACGGCTACACCGCCGAATCCCGCGCAGGTGAACTGCTGCTGGGCCTGGGCATTCCCCTGGAACAGCATTTCGGTCCGATGACCGAAGTGGCTCCGGGCTGGAAGCTGCGGGTCTTGCTGGCCCAGGCGCTGTTCTCCGATCCGGAAGTGCTGCTGCTCGACGAACCGACCAACCACCTGGACATCAACACCATCCGCTGGCTGGAAACGATTCTGACGGCGCGTAACAGCACCATGATCATCATTTCCCACGACCGTCACTTCCTCAACAGCGTCTGCACCCACATGGCCGACCTGGACTACGGCGAGCTGCGCCTGTTCCCGGGCAACTATGACGAGTACATGACCGCGGCGACCCAGTCCCGCGAGCAACTGCTGTCGGACAACGCCAAGAAGAAAGCCCAGATCGCCGAGCTGCAGACCTTCGTCAGCCGCTTCTCGGCCAACGCCTCGAAAGCCAAGCAGGCCACCTCCCGCGCCAAGCAGATCGACAAGATCCAGCTGGCCGAGGTCAAGCCATCGAGCCGCGTCAGCCCGTTCATCCGCTTCGAACAGACCAAGAAACTGCACCGCCAGGCCGTGACCATCGAGCAGATGTCCAAGGGCTTCGACGGCAAGACCCTGTTCAAGAACTTCAGCTTCACCGTCGAAGCCGGCGAGCGCGTGGCGATCATCGGCCCGAACGGCATCGGCAAGACCACCCTGCTGCGCACCCTGATGGGCGAGCTGACCCCGGACGCCGGTTCGGTGAAGTGGACCGAAAGCGCCGAGCTGGGCTACTACGCCCAGGACCACGCCCATGACTTCGAAGACGACGTCAGCCTGTTCGACTGGATGGGCCAGTGGACCCAGGGCGAGCAGATCATCCGTGGCACCCTGGGCCGCATGCTGTTCTCCAACGACGAGATCCTCAAGTCGGTCAAGGTCATCTCCGGTGGTGAGCAAGGTCGCATGCTGTTCGGCAAGCTGATCCTGCAAAAGCCCAACGTACTGGTGATGGACGAACCGACCAACCACCTGGACATGGAATCCATCGAGGCGCTGAACCTGGCCCTGGAAAACTACCCGGGCACGCTGATCTTCGTCAGCCACGACCGTGAGTTCGTGTCGTCCCTGGCCACTCGCATCATCGAGCTGAGCCCGAACGGCGTGACCGACTTCAGCGGCACCTACGACGACTACCTGCGCAGCCAGGGCGTAGTGTTCTAAGGAACGCCAACCAGTTGCCGGTCTGCAAGCCCCGTCCTGGTGACGGGGCTTTTTTTGTACGGCTATAAAAGCATCGCGGGCAAGCGTGCGTACGCGTTTCCGTAGGAGCGAGGCTTGCCCGCGATGGCGTCCTCCCTGCCCCCACAAATAGCCGGCCATAAAGAAATCGTTAGCCTGCTTCCTTTTATTTCCGGCCCGCGCCATGATGCAGTTCTCCAACCGCCCGCCCGCGAACGAGCCCTCATGTCTGCGCAACAACAGCCCGTGCCCAGCTCCATGACGATCACCCTGCAGATCGTCTCTATCGTCTTCTATACCTTTATCGCGTTTCTCTGCATCGGCCTGCCGATCGCGGTGCTGCCGGGTTACGTCCACGGCGAACTGGGCTTCAGCGCGGTGGTGGCCGGGCTGACCATCGGCTCGCAGTACCTGGCCACCCTTCTCAGCCGGCCCATGGCCGGGCGCCTGTCGGACAACATCGGCACCAAACGGGCAATTGTCTACGGCCTGGCGGGAATTTTCCTCAGCGGGCTGCTGACCCTGGCGTCCAGCCTCCTGCAAACATTGCCGCTGCTCAGCCTGAGCGTCCTGTTGCTGGGACGTTTGCTGCTGGGGGTGGCCCAGGGCCTGATCGGCGTGGGCACCATCAGCTGGTGCATGGGCCAGGTCGGCGCCGAGCACACCGCGCGCTCGATTTCCTGGAACGGCATCGCCTCCTATGGCGCGATTGCCATCGGCGCGCCGCTGGGGGTGGTGATGGTCGCCGACTACGGTTTCGAAAGCCTGGGGCTGGCCCTGTCGCTGCTGGCGGCCCTGGCCCTGCTGCTGATCCGCAACAAGCCATCGGTGCCGGTGATCCGTGGCGAGCGCCTGTCGTTTCGCGCGGTGTTCGGCCGTATCGCGCCGTACGGCGCCGGCCTGAGCCTGGCGTCCATCGGCTACGGCACCCTGACCACCTTTATTACCCTGTTCTACCTCAGCCGCGGCTGGACCGGCGCGGCCTATTGCCTGACGGTATTCGGCATCTGCTTCATTCTCTCGCGCCTGCTGTTCATCTCCAGCATCAGCCGGTTTGGCGGTTATCGCGCGGCCATCGCCTGCATGAGCATCGAGACCCTGGGCCTGATCCTGCTGTGGCTGGCGCCATCGACGGCGTTCGCCATGATCGGCGCCGGGCTCGCCGGCTTCGGCCTGTCGCTGGTGTACCCGGCGCTGGGGGTGGAAGCGATCAAGCAGGTGCCCAGCACCAGCCGAGGCGCCGGCTTGAGCGCCTACGCGGTGTTTTTTGACCTGGCGCTGGCGATTGCCGGGCCCTTGATGGGCGCGGTGGCGTTGAACCTGGGGTATTCGTGGATTTTCTTCTGCGCGGCGCTGTTGTCGCTCAGCGCCCTGGGCCTGACCCTGCTGCTCAAGCGCCGGGCCGACGCCTGAGTCACTGATCAGCGGTCTGCATCCCGGCCCGGCTCGGCTTGCCCAGGGCCTGGGCAAAGAAGCGGCCGGCCTCGGCGATCAGATTGCGGTGGATGTCCTCGCGGTCGACGCCATCGGCGTCGGTGCACAAGGCCGGCATGCTCAGCAACTGCTCCTCGGTGCACGGCGCCATGAACACGAAGTGCCCGGCCCCGGCCAACAGCCTGAAGTCCGGCGCGACCGGCAGCTTGCGGGCCAACGCCGCGGCGTTCTTATCCAGAGCCACCAGCTTGTCGACGTCGCCGCTGTACAGCAGCACCGGCACATGCACGCCGGACAGGGTCTGGCGCCCGAACTTCAGGCTCAGCGGCGCCATCAGCAGCAACGCATGGACCCGCGGGTCGGCGACCGGTTGCAGGTCGTCGCGATCGACGATCAGTTCGCCCTGGGTATTGCAGGCATCGTGATCGTCGGGGCGCTCCTGGCAGTAGCGGCGCAGGCGGTCCAGGTCGGGGGTCGCCCCGGACAGGATCAGCGCCGTTTCGCCGCCGGCCGAGTAACCGATGACCCCGACCTGCCCGGCGTTGACGAAAGGCGACAGCATCGGGTCGGCCAGGGTCGCGGTGATGGCTTCGGAAATCTGGATCGGCCGGCCGTAGAGATTGCTCAGGGTCCCCAGCCGGCTGTGATCCTTGTAGTTGTCGCCCGGATGAATCACCGCCACCACCACGAAGCCCTTGCGCGCCAGCGAGGTGGCCAGGTCGTGCAGGGCCAGCGGCGTGCCGGTATTGCCATGGGACAGCATCAACAGCGGAAAACGGCCGATGGCGACCTTCGAATCCCGGGAGGCGGCGATCTGATAACCCTCGACCTTGCTGCTGTGTTCGATGCCAGTGGAGGGATAGAAGGCAATGGCGCGCATCGGCTGCTGGTCCAGCGGGTCGAGAAAACTCATCTCGTGGAAGCCCACGCTCCAGTGCGGATGGGGCGCGGGCGCGGCGTGCACGATAATCGGGCCGCCGAGCAGGCAGATCAGTGACATTGCCCAAAGACGCATCATGGATGCACCACCTTCCCTACCTGATGAAAACGCCGGTTCATTGCTTCACTGGCCAGGAATTCGCTGGCCTGTTGCCTGGAGCTGTCGGGCCTGGTCAAGCCACTGCATAACCCGAGCCAGAACAAATAGCACGAACACGAAAAACTCCGTATTCCGCTGCCTGGAGGGCATCAGAATACAGAGTTTAAAGGGCATTGCCTGGGGCGTAAGCGACTTTTACACAAGCCTTACGCGGCAGCGAAAAGTTGCTCGCTGATGTGCGTCCGGGCGTCGCTCAGGGCCTTGTTGCGGACTTCGTCGCCATAAGCCAGGCCGTGGGCGCGAACGAATTCGATATCGGTGATGCCGAGGAAGCCGAACAGCACTTTCAGGTAATCCTCGTGCGCCACGCCAGTGGCTTGGCCGGCGTGCAGGCCGCCCGCGGTGGAGACCACTACGACTTTCTTGCCACCGCACAGGCCTTCAGGACCGGCTTCGGTGTAGCGGAAGGTCTGGCCGGCGACGGCGATGCGGTCGATCCAGGCCTTGAGTTGGGTCGGGATGGTGAAGTTGTACATAGGCGCGGCGATCACTACAGCGTCGGCGGCCTGGAATTCGGCGAGGGTCGAAGCGCTCAGTTCGGCTTCGTGCTGCTGGGCAGCGTTGCGCACTTCGGCCGGGGTACCGGCGGCCACCAGGGTGGCGGAGCTGAAATGGCTGATGGCATCGGCGGCCAGGTCGCGGTAGGTCACTTCAACGCTGGCATCGGCGTTTTTCCAGGCCTTGACCACGCTTTCACTCAACTGACGGGAAGCCGAGTTGTCACCAAGGATGCTCGAATCGATATGCAACAGTTTCATCTGGGATTCTCCAAGTGAGGATCGCCACCGGGCGATCAATTGAGGACAATCCTACAGGTGAAACCAATAGCTGATTAGTCGGCATAAATGCGATAGTTTGTCCCATCAGCAGGACAGTAGAGTCAGGATATGCAAGACCTCAACGATCTTTATTACTTTGCCAAGGTGGTGGAAGCCGGTGGTTTCGCCGCCGCCGGGCGTTTACTGGGGGTGCCAAAATCCCGTTTGTCGCGGCGTATCGCCGAACTGGAAGAACGCCTGCACACCCGATTGCTGCAACGCACCACCCGCCAATTGAAGCTGACCGCAGTCGGCGAACGTTATCTGCGTCACTGCCAGGCCATGCTGCTGGAAGCGGAAATGGCCGACGAGGCCGTGGCCAGCATGTCCAGCGAACCTCGCGGGCGCCTGCGGGTGTCCTGCCCGGTGGGCCTGGCCCATCATATGTTGCCGACCGTTATCAGCTCGTTCCTCGAGCAATATCCCCAGGTCCAGCTGGACATGCAGTTGCTCAACCGCCGGGTCGACGTGGTCGCCGAAGGCATCGACGTGGCGCTGCGGGTTCGCGAGCATGGCGACGAAGACCCCTTGCTGGTAACCCGGCGCCTGCGCCAGGCGCAGACTGTGATGGTCGCCAGCCCGGCGTTCGCCCGGGAGTGGCCGATCCACAGTCCCGAAGACCTGCACAAGGTGCCGGTGCTGGGAGCCCTGGAGGCCGACCGCATGGTGCATTTGCGCCTGCTCGACGCCCAGGGCGAGAAATGCGACCTGGTCCTGGAGGCGCGCCTGGGCATCGACGACTTTCTGGTGCGCCGTTCCTGCGCCCTCGCCGGCCTTGGCTGTACCATCCTGCCGATGATGTATTGCGAGGAAGAACTGCAGACCGGGCAACTGGTGCAACTGCTGCCCGAGTGGTCGCTGCCTGGCGGTTGGCTGCAGGCGGTCTACCCTCACCGGCGCGGTGTATTGCCAGCGGTAAGGGCCTGGATCGAGCATGTCAGCGAAGCCTTCAAAGGCTGCGGGGACCGCACACTGTGACAGCGCGACAAAAGGAAAAAACCATGACTGAAGCGGATGTGGCGCAATTCTGCCTGGACTTGCCGGGCGCGCGCGAAGACTACAAATGGGGCGGCGTGCGGGTGTTTTCCGTGGCCGGCAACAAGATGTTCGCCCTGCAGAACCTGCGGGGCGAGTCACTGGCGTTCAAGGTGGACAAGGAGCTGTTCCTCGGCCATGTCGACCGTCCCGGCATCGCGCCGGCGCCGTACCTGGCCCGGGCGCACTGGATCATCATGCAGACGCCCTACCCGCTGGGCGCCGGCGAACTGCGGGACTTGCTGCGGCGTTCGCACCAGTTGGTGGTGAGCAAGCTGCCCAAGCGGGTACAGGTAGGCCTGTTGCTTTAGAACAGCGAGAACAGGCTGCCTTCGAGAAATAGCCGGTCGATCCAGAACACCTGGTGCAGCAGCACGATCAGCCAGAACACCAGTTGATAGGACAGCTTGCGGGTCTTGTGGCGAAACGCCTGTTGCGCCAGCAAGGCGCCTGGCCAGCCACCGGCCAGCTCCACGGCGTGCAAGACGTTTTCCGGGGTCCGCCAGCTGTCGCTGCGGGCCTTGCGCTTGTCGCTCCAGTAGAGGAAGAACGTCAGCACGCTGACCGCGCCGTAGGCCGCCAGCGGTACCCAGGAAATCCCCTTCACGCCCAACAGCAGCGAACCGCACAGCGGTAAGGCGCAGAGCAGCAGGAAGATCACCGCCTTGAGCCTTGGCTGCTGGATCCGAGCCCCGGCGACTTCGCCGGGGCGGTTCTGATTGCGTGCGTTCATCAGGAATGGACCGAGGTCCAGTCGACCCAACCGAACTGCCAGGTGGCGAGGATCACCAGGCCGAAGGCAATGCGGTACCAGGCAAAGGCCGCGTAGCTGTGGTTGGCAATGAACTTGAGCAGGCCCCTGACCGCGATCATCGCGAAGATGAACGAGGTGATGAAGCCGATGGCGAACACCGGCAGGTCGTCCGGCTGGAACAGATTGCGGTACTTGTAGCCCGAGTAGACCGCGGCACCGACCATGGTCGGCATAGCCAGGAAGAACGAGAACTCGGTGGCGGTCTTGCGCGACAGGCCGAACAACAGGCCGCCGATGATGGTGGAGCCCGAGCGCGAGGTGCCTGGAATCATCGCCAGGCACTGGGCGAAACCGACCTTCAAGGCATCTTTCCAGCTGATCTCGTCCACCGTGTTGGCATGTATTTCATGCTGCCGGCGTTCGGCCCAGAGCATGACCACGCCCCCCACCACCAGCGCCGTGGCGACGGTGATCGGGTTGAACAGGTATTCATGGATCAGGTCGGCGAAAATCACCCCCAGCACCACGGCGGGCAGGAAGGCGATCAGCAGGTTGATGGTGAAACGCTGGGCGTTGCGCTGGGTCGGCAGGCCGGTGACCACGTCGAGGATCTTGCGGCGAAACTCCCAGACCACCGCGAGAATGGCCCCCAGCTGAATGATGATGTTGAACGCCATGGCGCGCTCGCCACCGAAGTTGAGCAAGTCGGCAACGATAATCTGGTGGCCCGTGCTGCTGATGGGCAGAAACTCCGTCAGCCCTTCCACAATCCCTAAAATCAATGCCTGTACGGCAGTCCAAAGCTCCATCAATCCCCCGAAGGTCATGCCGTGGCATGCCTCTTAGTTTTTCTTCAATGTTCACTGACACGTGCGTCGCGACTTCGCAGCCGCAATAGGATCATCATCGCCCCTGAAAATTCCGTGAAAAATCAGCCGGATTCAGGTTTTTCGCGATGAGGCCGAAATCCTAGCAGACATACTCGATAAACGCTGTCGCGTTGAGAGAATCAGCGGGACCGGACTGCAAGGAGCGCATGACGGATGTACGGGGTGTTTCTATTACAAGAACAACAATCGGGAGTGACAGATTCATGAACAGCTTACGCAGAATGTCGATCAGCCGCCGGCTGTGGCTCATCCTGATTGTCGCGGTACTGATGCTGATGACCCTGGGCATGTTGATGCTCAAGCAGATCCACGACGACCTGTACCAGGCCAAGGCGCAGAAGACCCAGCATGTGGTGCAGACCGCCAATGGCGTGCTGGCCTATTTCCAGGGCCTGGAAAGCGCCGGCAGCCTCGATCGTGCGACGGCGCAGAAGCAGGCGCTGAGCGCCATACGCAACCTGCGCTATGACCAGAGCGACTACTTCTGGATCAACGACCTGACTCCGGTCATGGTCATGCACCCGACCAACCCCAAGCTCGACGGCCAGAACCTCGCGGCCATTCGCGACCCGGACGGCTTTGCCGTGTTCAACGAAATGGTGGCCATCGCCAAGGCCAAGGGCGCCGGCATGGTCAACTATCGCTGGCCGAAACCGGGCGCCAGCGAGCCGGTGCAGAAGACCTCCTATGTCCAACTGTTCCAGCCCTGGGGCTGGATCATCGGTTCGGGGGTGTACATCGATGACGTGCAGGCCGAGTTCCGCAGCCAGGTGGTGAAGGCCTCGGTCGTCGGTATCGCCATTGCCCTGCTCATGGCCCTGCTGGTGTTGCTGATCGCCCGCAGCATCGTCCGCCCGCTGCAGGAAACCGTGCACGCCATGGCCAATATCGCCAGCGGCGAAAGCGACCTGACCCGCACCCTCGACACCCACGGCCAGGACGAAGTCACCGAACTGGCCCGGCACTTCAACGGCTTCACCGCCAAGCTGCGTCTCGTCGTCAGCCAGTTGCAGGTGTCGGCCGCAGCCCTGGCGCAGTCCTCCACCGACCTGGGCAGCAATGCCAGCCAGGCCCAGGAACGCAGCCAGCAGCAGTCGCAGCAGATGGAGCTGGTGGCCACCGCCATCAACGAAGTGACCTACGGCGTACAGGACGTGGCAAAGAACGCCGAACACGCCGCCAGCGAGATGCGCGACGCTGAAGCCCAGGCCCAGCAGGGCCAGGTCAATATCGACGGCAGCCTGCAACAGATCGACCGGCTCTCGGGCACCATCGACCAGGCCGTGGAAGTGATTCGCACCCTGGCCCAGGAAAGCACCCAGATCGGCAGCGTGCTGGAGGTGATCCACTCGATCGCCGAGCAGACCAACCTGCTGGCGCTCAACGCGGCGATCGAAGCCGCCCGCGCCGGCGAACAGGGCCGTGGGTTCGCCGTGGTGGCCGATGAGGTGCGCCTGCTGGCCCAGCGGACGCAGAAGTCCACCGCCGAGATCCAGTCGATGATCGAGCGCCTGCAAGGGCACTCGGAAGCCGCGGTGAAGGTCATCGGCGACAGCAGCCGGGCTTCGCAGCAGACCATCGAGCAGGCCGGGCTGGCCGGTGAAAGCCTGAATGCCATCGGCCAGGCCCTGCGCAACCTCAACGGGCTGAACGCCTCGATTGCCAGCGCCACGTTGCAACAGGCCCATGTGGTCGAAGACATCAATCAGAACGTGACCCAGGCCGCCGGCCTGTCCCACAGCACCGCCCTGGCGGCCGAGCAGTCCAGTGCCGCCAGCCTGCACCTCAAGGAACTGAGCGAGCAGCTCAACGGCCTGTTGCGCCAGTTCCGGGTCTGAAGCTGACCGTGGCGGGGTTTTCGCCCCGCCACGGTTGCCGGCCTTCACTAACATGCAAGGCCGCTTCTGGTTACAATCCGCACCCTTCTCCGCTTCCAGGTAGTTTTCATGTCCGGGCTTGAACTGTTCGCCGCCGCACTCGGCGTGATCTCCGTCTGGCTGACAGTCAGACAGAACCCCTGGTGCTGGCCGATCGGCCTGGTCATGGTGCTGCTGTACAGCTGGATCTTCTTCGAGGTGAAGCTGTATTCGGACATGCTGCTGCAAGTGGTCTACGCCGCCCTGCAACTCTATGGCTGGTGGCAGTGGACCCGCGGTGGCGCCAGTCATCAGGGCCGTCCGGTCAGCCTGCTGGCGCCACGCTCGATGCTGCTGGGCCTGAGCCTCGGGGCTATCGGCAGCCTGCTGTTGGGGGCCGCCATGGCCCATTGGACCGATGCCGCGCAACCCTGGCTGGACGCCGCGCTGACCGGCTTCAGCCTGGTGGCGCAGTGGTGGATGGCGCAGAAGCGTGTGCAATGCTGGCCGCTATGGATTGCCGTCGACGTGATTTTTGTCGGCCTGTTCATCTACAAGGACCTGTACCTGACGGCGGCCCTGTACGGGCTGTTCACCTTGCTGGCCGTGCAGGGCTGGCGCGCCTGGCGGGCCGACCCGGCGTTGCGCCCGGCATGAAGGTCCTGGTGTTGACCGGCCCCGAGTCCAGCGGCAAAAGCTGGCTCAGCGGCCACTTGCAGGCACGCTTCGGCGGCATCCAGGTGGGCGAGTACGTTCGCCATTTCATCGAGCAGCAGCGACGCGATACCTGCCTGGCGGATATCCCGGAGATCGCCCGCGGCCAGTTGGCCTGGGAGGACCAGGCCCGGGCACAACAGCCGCCGCTGCTGATTCTCGACACGCACCTGCTGAGCAATATGCTCTGGAGCCAGACCCTGTTCGGCGCCTGCCCGGACTGGCTGGAGCCCGAGCTGCTGGCTCGCGGCTACGATCTTCACCTGCTACTCTCCCCCGAAGATGTCGGCTGGAGCAACGACGGCCAGCGCTGCCAACCCCAACTGAGCGAGCGCCTGGCCTTCTTCAAGGCCACCGGTGATTGGCTGGTGCAACACCAGCAGCCCTTCGAAGTGATTCGCGGCGACTGGGAAACCCGTCGACAACGGGCATTCGAGCGGGTCGAGCGTTTACTTCAGGGTTAGCCGAATCCCTTTCCTGTCCGCTTTTTTTCTCCTCTGCTGGCGAGAAAAACGTCCATCCCTGAAACACCCGCCGCTGCGCAGAACGGCCAAATCAAAGGGCTTCTCATTGCCCTTCTGCCATCTGTTAAAACGCTGATACAACCCGCCGCGAGCCCCCCGACCCAGAGCCTCGCCACGGCCATACCGGGCTGTCGAAGGCGATACTGGTCTCATCGTTGAAACACCCCTGCCCCGGCAACACACCTGGTTATTCGTAACCTGTTGAATTTTTGAAACAATCGAAAAGCGGCACGGCTTCTGCTCTCTACCCTGGCAACGCTGACTAGGGCCAGCGAAGAAGAAGGGAATGCTGCCGTGGAGAATCTCAATTCAGCTCTGACCCACCTCCTGCTGATCGGCTGTGCCATCGGCTCGCTGCTCAGCCTCCCGGTCCAGGCTGCCGACGACATCAGGGACGGCAGGATCGTTCTCGACCGCGACGTTCAACCTCGTAGCGTCGGCCGCCCTCCGCTGCATCCTGACCCCTACCCGACCACCGTCAATGCCAACCCATCGGCCCGGGTCAAACAGATGACCAGCAACACCGAATTGAGCGACGGTGATTTTGCCGGGGTCAGCAGCGGTTCCACGATCAGCAGCAGCGTCATGCCCAACGGCGTCAACCTGCAGGGGCTGAACAGCGTCACCAACCCCAACGGCCTGACCGGCATGAGTGCCGGCCACGGCGGCGGTAGCGGTGGCGCCATCTCCGGCACCATCAACCGCTCGCTGAATTCTGGCCTGGCTCCTTTGGGCAGACTGGCCGGAGGCCAATGAGATGACTCGTACCCTCGTATGGCTTGCACTGTTCGGCTGCGCTTCGGTGATGGCCGACCCAGGCATCCAGGCGGTGGACACCGCCACCCTTCACAACTCCGGCGCCCGCTACAACGGCAACTTCAACGTCAACCAGGCCGCCGGCGACCAGCAGCAACAGACCAACACACGCGCCATTGCCATCGGCACCGACGCCCAGGCCACCACTGTGGTCCGGCAGAAGCTCGGCACACCGGCCAGCAGCGCGATCGACGCCAGCAGCAACATCGGCGGCAACGCTTTCAGCAACGGCAACGGGGTCCTGGGCGTGAACCAGGGAGCCGGCGCCAACAACCAGATGATCAACGCAATGCGGGTGAGCATCAGTGCCCAGCCGCAAAGCATCGACGACAGCGTCCTGTCCCAACAGAACGTGGCGCTGTTACCAGGCTCGGGAGCAACTGACGCTTCCAAAGGCAGCCGCCAGGTCGTTACCAGCGACCAGGCCTTCACCGGCAGCCGGGGAGTGATTCAGGTGAACCAGAGTGCCGGGGTGGGGAACCGAATGGCTAACACCCTGAGCATACGGGTCGCTGACTGACCCGCAGCAGTGCGATTGGAAAGTACCAACACTTAACCAACTAATAAGCACGGAGAAACACCATGAAACCTACAATGGCTCTCAAGCCACTGGTTTTTGCACTTGCCGCAGTGATGGCAATCGCTGCACATGCAGGTGGTAATGACGACAACCACGGAGGTCACGGTGGTCATGGCGGCCACGGTGGCCATGGCGGTCACAATGGTCACCACGGCGGTCACGGTGGCCATGGCGGACACGGCGGACACGGCGGCCAAGACCTCAACACCCAGCTGCAAATCACCGCCGGGGCTGTGGCCAACGTGACCGATGAGCAGTACAGCTCGGGCAACAGCGTCAGCAACCGCGGCACCGAAAACAACGCCGACGCCAGCGACTCGATGAACAACTCCAACGGCAACATGGGCGCCAACGTGGCTGCCGGCGACGGCAACCAGCAAGACAACGCCGTCGCCCTGGCCACCGCCGATGAAAGCTTCATCTTCGGCAGCGCGGTAGCCACTTCCAGCGCGACCCAGACCAACACCAACAACACGGTGAAAAACTGGTCCACGCAAAACAGCGCAACACTCGACAATGCTGGCAACGGCGGCTCCGGCAACATCGGCATCAACGTCACCGCCGGTGACTTCAACCAACAGAAAAACAACCTGGCAATCGCCGTATCCGGCGGACGCGTAGCGACTGCGTCAGCTTCGGCCGACCAGACCTCCACTGGCCTGGACGTGGACAACAAGGGTGTGCGTACCTACAAAAAAGACACCCTCACCGGCGAGTTCAATGCCTCCGGCACCTACAAAGGCACCGGCTACGGCAAGATCCAGGGCGACGACGATCACCATGGCGGTGGTCATCATGGCTACAACGACGACCGTCGTGGCGGCCACGATAACGACGATCAGAAATTCACCTTCAAGGAACAAGGCACGATCGAACTTTCCGGCGTCTGGACCAAGCAAGTGCTGACCAAAGACGGCTGGAAAAACCCTGTGATCAACAACGCGTCGATGTCTGGCTCGATGAACGGCTTCTCCGGCAACGGCGGTGCCAACGTCTCGGCGGGGGTCGGCAACCAACAAAGCAACTCGCTGTCCATCGCTGCCGGCTGCAGAGCCTGCCTGTAATCACGAGAGTGACGAAAGCCCCGGAAACGGGGCTTTTCCACCGTCCCACAAGGCGTAGCGATCATGCGAATGGCGACCTTCTCCCTTTTGCTTTGCCTGACTGGCCTGGCTCAGGCCGCGCAGATGCCGGTGGCCGTGTTGCCTGGCGGCAACCTGGTGTACAAGCAGGTGCAGAGCGTGCGGGAGCGCAAATTCGCCGACCTGGTCGAGCAGAAAACCGACTTCAGTTGCGGCGCCGCCGCGCTGGCGACGGTGCTGCGCCAGGCCTACTGGCTCGACGTCGATGAGGAGCACGTCATCAAAGGCATGCTGGCCACCGCTGACCAGGACCTTGTGCGTACCCAGGGTTTCTCCATGCTGGACATGAAGCGCTACCTGGAAAGCATCGGCATGCGCGCCCGGGGCTACCGGATACCTCCCGACAAACTGCAGGCGGTCTCCATTCCGGTGGTGGTACTGATGGACATTCGTGGTTACAAGCACTTCGTGGTCATGCAGCGGGCGCAGAAAGACTGGGTCTATATCGGCGACCCCGTCCTCGGCCATAAACGCTACTCCCACGAAGACTTTGTCAAAGGCTGGAACGGTATCGTCTTCGCCATCGTCGGCCCCGGCTACGACAAGGCCAACGCCTTGCGCGCCCCGCCCAACCCGCTGACGGCCAAGAACAAGCTGGATACCTTCAACCCGGTCAAAGACGCAGAACTGATGGAATTCGGTTTCATTCAGAGCGACTTCTTCTAGGGTCGCCCTAAGGATAAAGGGGCAGGATGCTCCGGGAGCAGCAGATGAAAAGCGCTTACTGGCTGGCCGCTGCCTGCCTGGTCACAAGTTTTCCTGCGTACGCCAACGCAGGGTTCAAGCCTATAGAAATCAAGGACCAGGAACTCTCCGAGCTCCGCGGTCGCTACGTCATGCCAGGGCGGATCATCAGCTTCGGCATTGTCATGAGCAGCACCTGGCGCAATGCCTCGGGCGACCTGATCGGCGCCACGACTTCCATGCAGATCCAGCAATCGACGATCAAGCCGGAATTCTATGTCTCCACGATCAACGAAACCGGCAACGGCTCGACGCCGACCCAGGGCTCGGGCAACGTGATCGGCGGCGCGGGCCTGGCCACCACCCAAGGGGTGACCCAGAGCGTACGCGCGGCGGGCGACGGCAATAGCGCCTATAACAACGTCTCCATCGACGTCAAGGAAGCCAGGCATGCCCCGGCGTTGGTGCCGGCGCAGGGCCAGCTGTTGATGAGCGGGCAAACCATCAGCGGCAGCAATGCCGCGGGCAGCGTGGCCGTGTCCGCCACCGGTGGCGGCATCCAGATGGCCATCCAGGCCAGCAACAACCAGGGCTCAGCCCTGCAACAAGTGGCCCAGGGCGGCTTGCTGCAGAACACCCGCCTGCTGGGCGACAGCAACCTGGTCAGCAACCTGACCCAACTGAACGTCGTGCTCAACAATAACGGGGCGAGCGCCGGCGCTTTGGATTGCAATCTGACCCAGCTCAAAGGCCTTCGCAACCTGGGATATTGAACTACGCTGATTCTCGATCATTAGGCTCAAAGGGACGGCTTATTCATGTATCGATCAGTCTCGCTGCGCGCAGTTGTATGTTTGAGCACCCTCCTCCCGACGGCACTGTTGCAGGCAGCTCCGGATGCCGACGTAGAGGCCCTGAAACAAGAATTACTGGAGCTTAAGCAACGTTACGAAGTGCAGCAGAAAGCACTGGCGGTATTGGAACAACGGGTACGCCAGGTCGAGGAGCAACCGGCGGCGCCACCCCCGAAACGCCTGGCCAAGTCGCCAGCGGACATGCGTGGCAACCAGCAGGTGGCCGGGACCACGAGCCAAGGCCCGACCCCGGCCGGCGGCAGTTCCTACGGGGAATCGCTCAAGGATGATTCACAACCGGCGCAGAGTGTGTCCAACCTGTACGACGAAGCCAGCGGCTTCTTCGGCGGCGGCAAGTTCAGTGTCGAGACCGGCCTGACCTACTCCCGTTATGACACCCGGCAGCTGATTCTCAACGGCTTCCTGGCGCTGGACTCGATCTTCCTCGGCAACATCAACCTGGACCGGATCAAGGCCGACAACTGGACCCTCGACCTCACGGCCCGCTACAACCTGGACAACCGTTGGCAGTTCGACGTCAACGTGCCGGTGGTCTACCGCGAATCGACCTACCAGTCCGGCGGCGCGCAAAACGGCGCGGCGGGCGTCACCAGCGAAAAGACCGTGTCCAAGGACCCGACCCTCGGCGACGTGAACTTCGGCATCGCCTACAAATTCCTCGACGAATCGGTCAATACCCCGGACGCGGTCTTGACCCTGCGCGTCAAGGCGCCGACCGGCGAAGAGCCGTTCGGCATCAAGCTGCGCCAGGTCCAGGACAACACCAACCTGTTCGTCCCGGATGACCTGCCGACCGGTAACGGCGTCTGGTCGATCACCCCCGGCATCTCGCTGGTCAAGACCTTCGACCCGGCGGTGTTGTTCGGCACCCTCTCCTACACCCACAACCTGGAAGAATCGTTCGACGACATCAGCTCCACGGTCAACTTGAAGACCCCGGGCAAGGTCAAGCTCGGCGACAGCTTCCAGATCGGCATGGGCATCGCCTTCGCCCTGAACGAGAAGATGAGTATGTCGTTCTCCTTCTCGGACCTGATCCAGCGCAAGAGCAAGCTCAAGGAAGATGGCCAGGACTGGCAGTCCGTGGTGTCCAGCGACGCCAACGCCGGTTACTTCAACGTCGGCATGACGGTGGCGGCCACCGACAACCTGACCATAGTGCCCAACCTGTCCATCGGCCTGACCGACGATGCGCCGGACTTCACCTTCAGCTTGAAATTCCCCTACTACTTCTAAACACCAACCAAAAAAGGCCCGCGGCGATCATCTCGCCGCGGGCCTTTTCGTCGCACCGCCCTAGCGGATCTGATGCTTGTGCAGCAACCGGTAGAAGGTCGGGCGCGATACGCCCAGCACCCTGGCCGCGACGCTCAGGTTGTCGCTGTGCCGATTCAACACATCGCACAGGGCCTGGCGCTCGGCCCGGTGCTTGTAGTCCTCCAGCGTGCCCATGGGCGCGATGCTGGCCTGCGGACTGAGCAGGCCCAGGTCCCGGGCTTCGATCTGCCGGCCCTCGGCCAGTACCAGGCCGCGCCGCACCCGGTTGGCCAGCTCGCGGACATTGCCCGGCCAGTCGTGCTTGCCCATGGCCACCAGCGCGTCTTCGCTGAAACTGCGCGGCCGGCGCCCGGTTTCCTGGCTATAGAAGTGGGAAAAGTGACTGGCCAGCATGCCGATATCGCCATGCCGTTCGCGCAATGGCGCGGTGACCACCTGCAACACATTCAGGCGGTAATACAGGTCTTCGCGAAAGCGCCCCTTGTCGATCGCCGCCTCGAGGTCGACGTGAGTCGCCGCCAACACCCGTACATCCACCGGAATCGGCTGGCTGCCACCCACCCGTTCAATGTGTTTTTCCTGCAAAAAGCGCAACAGATTGGCCTGCAGCTCCAGCGGCAGGTCGCCGATTTCGTCGAGAAACAGGGTGCCGCCGTGGGCCGCCTCGATACGCCCGACCTTGCGTTGATGGGCGCCGGTGAACGCGCCCTTCTCATGGCCGAACAGTTCGGACTGGATCAGGTGCTCGGGGATCGCCCCGCAGTTGATCGCCACGAAGGGTTTGCTGTGGCGCTGCGACTGGCGGTGCAGGGTCCTGGCCACCAGTTCCTTGCCCGTACCGCTTTCGCCGCGAATCAGTACCGGCGACTCGGTGGGCGCCAGCTTGCTCAAGAGTTTGCGCAAGTCGCGGATCGGTCGGCTGTCGCCCAGCAACTCATGCTCGGGCTGAGCGACATGAATATGCCCCTGGCCACGCAGGCGGGCCATGCCGAAAGCCCGTCCGAGCGTCACCTGGACCCGCGAGACATCGAACGGCAGGGTGTGGAAATCGAAAAACCACTCGCAAACGAAATCGCCGACCTTCTGCAGGCGCAGCACGTCCGGACTGAGCACCGCAATCCACTCGGTACCGCTGCGGCTGATCAGGTCCTTGACCGCTTCCGGTCGCTCCAGGTGAAAAGCCTGCAAACGCAGCAGGCCGACGTCACAGCCGCGATCAACGGCCGATTCCAGGTCACAACTGTCGACATCCCAGCCCACCGTGCGTAATCCAGGCAGCAGACGATGGCAATCGTCGCACGGGTCAACCACTAAAAGACGGCGTAAGGCGGTCGCTTCAAGCATGACTGTTCCTTGGCGCCAAAAAGAGGAAAAGTTATTAGAAACAGTAGTTTGGCAAACCTGGCTGTAACATTAGCAATTACTTGACGCTGTCTTGTATCGATTGTTTATAGCACCAATCACCATTTGGACTAACCATTACATGGATCCAAAAGCCTGGTTTAATTCCCTGCGCCAATCTTTCATTCAGCTTTCAAAAGAAGGCTCTGAATCGCGGGTGTGAACAAAAGTTGTAAATTCTGGTCTTTCTATGTGACCTGATCCCTGGTTCGAGACATCAGTACAAGTAACCAGCCGAACGGTAAGCCCAACCGACGGCACATCATTTGATTGGGCACATAGAGAGAAGACCCCATGAACGCCCCGCTCCGTATCAACGAAGCACTTTTGATCGCCGACCGCGCATTCCAGCCATTTCAATGCGTCGCCTGGGCCCCACAAGACGGTAACGGCGAACTGAGCCTGACCGTCATCGACCGCACCAATACCCGTATTGGCCGCAAACAGATTCCAAGCAGCGCCTACTCCGACCCGGCGCAACTGGAAGACCTGCTGAAACAGGCCCGCGCCGAACTGAGCCAGGAAGGTTACACACTGCAATCCTGGGCCATGCCAGAGTAAGAACACGAACGCAGATCACCTTCGGGTGATCTGCGTTATTTTGTCGCAGTTGATATAGCCGCACTTTAGCCAGTTGGCAGAAAGTTCAACTTTTGCGGCCTGACTTGCCTCTCTCCCGCCTGTTTCCAGGCGAGTCTCCAGACATTCGTTAAAACCTCTTTATTACCGCCTTAGTCCGCGTCTGACATGGCGCTTTAGTATCTGCCGCACATCCCTCGCCAGGCGCCCCCGGCACTCGAGTGTTCCTGAACGAGGGCTGTATCTTGAAACGCCTTACTTCAAACCGCCAAAACGCCGATAGAAACTTTCGCCCACGTCGGGCAGCGGACCGTCGGCGTTTTCCAGTGCGTCGTTGAGCCATTCCTCGGCCTTGGCGTAGATCAGGCGATAGATGTTGCGGCAGAGCTGGCGCGCCGCCCGGCCTTCCCAGTCGCCAGGCAGCAATTCGTCCGGCAACTGCGGGTCGCGCAGCAGCAGTTTGCGGTACTCGTGAATCAGCAGCAGGCGCGCCAGGAAACAATCGGCCGGTTGCAGTTGCTCCTGCTCGCGCAGCGCTTGCCACAGCGGCCGGAACAACTGGATGAACTCGCTGTAGTGAGCCGCCAGCTCATTGATGTTCCAGCTTTCGCGCACCTGCAGGCGCAATGCCTTGGAGGCCAGTACATCCTGGGCAGTGGTCTCGAACACAATGGTGTCTTCCTGGGCACCAAGGTCCACCAGGGTCGCGTTGATATCCGCCCGATCGCTGCGGGGACAGGCCAGCACCACCGGCGAAATCGCGCCAAAACCTTGCCATTCCAGCTCTTCGCGCACCTGCTTGCGCTTGTCCTGGCCAAGCTGCGACAGCATGACCAGGCACCAGGAACCATCCCAGGCCGGCACGCTGGCGTTATAGACCCGCTTGAAGGCCTTGTCGAAACGCCGGCGACCGGTACCGGTCAGGCTGTAATAGCTGCGGCGCCCGACTTTCTCGGCGCTCAGCCAGCCTTCCTTGGTCAGGCGAAAGATCGAGGTGCGGATCAGCCGCTCGTTGATGCCGATGGGTTCGAGCAACTGGATCAGGCTGCCCAGCCATACCGTACCGCCGTGGGGTTCGATGGCATCGCCGTACAGGGTAATGATCAGGGAGCTGGCGCGAATCGGCGTCTGCTCCTGGAAACGGGTCACAAGATGATTCAACGGTGCTAGGGACGACATGGGCGTACCGGACAAAAAGGAAGAAATATACCGGGTTTCACCGGCTTGGAGTGGCCTGGAGCGCGCGACCCACTGTGCCCTGCTTGTTCACTGACCAGTATTTTTCGGGCGCAGGCCGCTGTCAGTGATGCGCGGGCGATTGGCTTCGGGTTCCGCGAGCGGCTCACAGACCTGCATCTGCTCCAGGCAGCGCCTGGCCAGCTGTTGATATTCACGGGTGCCGGCCTGCTTCCAGTGCAGCTCTTCGTCGCTGAGGCGGCGTTTGACACTGGCCGGGGCGCCCATGACCAGCGACTGCTCCGCACACTCGAAGCCGGCCTTGACGAAGGCCGCCGCGGACACGAAGCAGCGTGGCGCGATCCGGGCGTTGTCCATCACCACCGCGTTCATTCCCACCAGTGCATCGGCGCCGATCCGGCAGCCATGCAGCACCGCGCCATGGCCGATATGGCCGTTGCGCTCGACCACCGTGTCGCTGTCGGGAAAACCGTGCATCACACAGGTGTCCTGCAGGTTGGCCCCCTCCTCCAGCACGATCCGCCCGAAATCGCCGCGCAGGCTGGCCAGCGGGCCGATGTAGCAATGGGCACCGACTATCACGTCGCCGATCAGCACGGCGGACGGATGCACATAAGCACTGGGATGGACCACCGGGGTCAGGCCGTCGAGGCTGTAGCAGGTCATGAGGTACTCCTTGGCTAGGGCAGCAAGTCGAAACATTGCGCAAAGCGATGCCGATCAGGATTTATTTTGTATCACATCAAGTTTAAACGAAAAAGCAAAAAAACAGTATCACGTCTCTGCTCAGCGAAGGCCGCTAAGCAAAGGCCATAGCCCCAGTAAAATCTAGAAAATCACGACTTGATCGAGCCTCTTCGTCCTGGCGCAATCGATTCAAACCCTCAACATAAAGACACAATAATAGTATTTTTACGTTGCATTTATGTATCGCATTGGCGATATACTCGGCGAAAACCGGCTTCCCAGCCGATCCAATAATGACCCGGCCCTGCGCCGAGCGTGCACCGTGAGGGCATCCGCCATGCCTCAAACCCTTGCTGTCGAAAGCCTCGATGGCGGCGTTCGAGTGATTACCCTGCAACGCCCCGCCGCCCTGAATGCCCTGACCAGCGAATTGCTCGGCGAACTGGCGGCCGCCCTGGACGTCGCCCAGGCCGATGACACTGTCCAGGTCGTGGTGCTGACCGGCAGCCGCAAGGCCTTCGCCGCCGGCGCCGACATCAATGAAATGGCCGAGCGCGATCTCACCGGCATCCTCAATGACCCGCGCCAGGCTTCCTGGCAGCAGATCACCGCCTTCAGCAAACCGCTGATCGCCGCGGTCAATGGTTTCGCCCTCGGCGGCGGCTGCGAGCTGGCCATGCACGCCGACATCCTGATCGCCGGCGAGGACGCCCGTTTTGGCCAGCCGGAAATCAACCTCGGGATCATGCCCGGCGCCGGCGGCACCCAGCGCCTGCTGCGGGCGGTCGGCAAGTCCTTGGCCATGCAGATGGTCCTTGGCGGCGAGTCGATCGATGCCCGCCATGCCTTGCGCGCCGGCCTGGTCAGCGAAGTCACCCAACCGGAACTCACGGTCGAGCGTGCCTTGCAGCTGGCGCGGCTGATTGCCGGCAAGGCGCCGCTGGCCCTGCGCCTGGCCAAGGAGGCGCTGCTCAAGGCGCTGGACACCGACCTCGCCAGCGGCCTGCGCTTCGAGCGCCATGCATTCACGGTACTGGCCGGCACCCGCGACCGCGAAGAAGGCATCCGTGCCTTCCAGGAAAAACGCCGGCCCAGCTTCACCGGCCACTAGGCCGCCGCAGCGGCCAACGACTCACACGACCTGTCAGAGAGCGCCAGAACATGAACTTCGAACACATCCTGTTTTCCGTCGAGGCAGGCGTCGCCCTCCTCAGCCTGAACCGCCCCGAGCAGCTCAACAGCTTCAATGCGCAGATGCATGGCGAGGTTCGCGAAGCGCTCAAGCAACTGCGCGCCAATCCCGAGGCCCGGGTGCTGCTGTTGACCGGCGAAGGCCGGGGTTTCTGCGCCGGTCAGGACCTGAGCGACCGCAACGTCGCCCCCGGCGCGGAGGTGCCGGACCTGGGCGAATCCATCGAGCGCTTCTACAACCCGCTGATCCGCCAGTTGCGCGACCTGCCGCTGCCGGTGATCTGCGCGGTGAACGGCGTGGCCGCCGGGGCCGGGGCCAACATTCCCCTGGCCTGCGACCTGGTACTGGCCGGTCGTTCGGCGAGCTTTATCCAGGCGTTCTGCAAGATCGGCCTGATCCCCGACTCCGGCGGCACCTGGACCTTGCCGCGCCTGGTCGGCATGGCGCGGGCCAAGGCCCTGGCCCTGCTGGGCAATCGCCTGACGGCCGAACAGGCCGAGCAATGGGGCCTGATCTATCGCTGCGTCGAAGATGCCGAATTGCGTGATGAGGCCCTCAAGCTTGCGCGCCACCTGGCCACCCAACCGACCTATGGCCTGGCACTGATCAAGCGCAGCCTCAACGCCAGCCTGAACAACAGCTTCGACGAACAGCTGGAACTGGAAAAAGACCTGCAACGCCTGGCCGGACGCAGCGAGGACTACCGCGAAGGCGTGAGCGCCTTCATGGACAAACGCACACCGACCTTCAAGGGGCGTTGAACATGAACCCACTGACACCCCAGGCCCGCGTCGCGGTGATCGGCGCCGGCGCGATGGGTGCCGGCATCGCCCAGGTCGCGGCCCAGGCCGGCCATCCGGTATGGCTGCTGGACAACCGCCCGGGCGCCGCGGCGCAAGCCATCGCCGGCATCGACCGGCAACTCGCCAGGCGCGTGACCAATGGCAAGCTCGATGCCCAGGCGCACAGGGCGACCATGGCCCGACTGCAGGCGGCCGAAGCCATCGAGCCACTGGCCGACAGCGAGCTGATCATCGAAGCCATCGCCGAGAACCTCGAAGCCAAGCGCGAGCTGTTTCGCCAGCTGGAAAGCCTGTGCCGCGACAGCTGCATCCTCGCCAGCAACACCTCTTCGCTGTCGATCACCCGCATCGCCGCCGGCCTGAAACGACCCGAACGCCTGCTGGGCCTGCACTTTTTCAACCCGGCACCGGTCATGCCGCTGGTCGAGGTCGTCTCGGGACTGGCCAGCGACCGGCAACTGGCGCAGTGCCTGTACGACACCGCCACGAACTGGGGCAAGCAGCCGGTGCACACCCGCTCCACCCCGGGCTTTATCGTCAACCGCGTGGCCCGGCCGTTCTACGCCGAAAGCCTGCGCCTGCTGCAGGAAGGCGCCGGCGACTGCGCCACGCTCGACGCCCTGCTGCGCGAGGCCGGTGGTTTTGCCATGGGTGCCTTCGAACTGACAGACCTGATCGGGCATGACGTCAACTACGCGGTGACCCGCTCGGTATTCGAGGCCTATTACGGCGACATGCGTTTTCAGCCATCGCTGATTCAGCAGGAACTGGTGGATGCCGGGCACTTCGGACGCAAGAGTGGCCAGGGTTTCTATGCCTATGCCGAGGGCGTCGAACGCCCCGCCCCCGTGGAGTTGCACAGCGAGCAAAACATCGAGCACTGCGTGGTCGAGGGCGACCTGGGGGCTGCCCACGGCTTGCTGCAACGCTTGCGCGAGTCCGGTGTGCGCCTGGTCGAGCGTGATGGCCCTGGCCTGGTGCGAGTCGGCGATGCGGTACTGGCCGTCAGCGACGGACGCCTGGCCAGCCAGCGCGCCCGCGACCAAGGCTTGAGCAACCTGATCCTGCTGGACCTGGCCCATGACTATGCCAGCGCTGGCCGCCTGGGCATCAGTTGCTGCGCCGGCACCAACCCACTGGCCCGCGACCAGGCGGCGGCACTGTTGCAACGCGCCGGGTTCAAGGTCAGCCAGCTCAGCGACAGCCCGGGGCTGCTGGTCCTGCGCACCGTGGCGATGCTCGCCAACGAAGCCGCCGACGCCTTGCTGCAAGGCGTGGCCTCGGCGGTGGACATCGACCTGGCGATGCGCGCCGGGGTCAATTACCCCGAAGGCCCCCTGGCCTGGGCCGACCGCCTGGGCCTGCCGCAGGTACTCGAGGTCCTGCAAAACCTGCAGGCCGCCTATGGCGAGGAACGTTACCGACCGTCCCTGCTGTTGCGCCGCCGGGTTGCCGAAGGGAGGACGCTGCATGCTTGATCACCCCGCCATGAGCCTGGCCAGCGCCTGCGCCCAGAGCCTGTTCAAACGCGACAACGCCAGCCAGGCCCTGGGCATGCGCCTATTGTCAGTGGCGCCCGGCACCGCCCGGCTGGGCATGAGCGTGCGCGAAGACATGCTGCAGGGCCACGGCACTTGCCACGGTGGCTTGCTGTTCACCCTGGCGGACTCGGCCTTCGCCCTGGCCTGCAATACCTATGACGAAGCCACGGTGGCCATCGGCTGCAGCATCGACTACATCGCCCCGGCCCGCCTGGGCGACACCCTGACCGCCGATTGCATCGAGCAAAGCCGCAACGGCCGCACCGGCAACTACGACGTACGGATCAAAAACCAGCATGGCGTGTTGATCGCCCTGTTCCACGGCAAATCCTACAAAGTGCGCGGCCCGGTGCTGGCGCAGGAGGCACCCAATGAATGACGCCCTGATCATCGATGCAGTCCGCACCCCCATCGGCCGTTACGGCGGCGCCCTGAGCAGCGTGCGCGCCGACGACCTGGGCGCGGTGCCGTTACGCGCCCTGGTGCAGCGCAACCCCGGAGTCGACTGGAGCCGGGTCGACGACGTGATCTACGGCTGCGCCAACCAGGCCGGCGAAGACAATCGCAACGTGGCACGCATGTCGGCGCTGCTGGCCGGGTTGCCGGTGGAGGTCCCCGGCACCACCCTCAACCGCTTGTGCGGCTCCGGCCTGGACGCCATTGGCAGCGCCGCCCGCGCCCTGCGTTGTGGCGAGGCCGGGCTGGTGCTGGCCGGCGGCGTCGAATCGATGTCCCGCGCGCCGCTGGTGATGGGCAAGGCGCAGACCGCGTTTTCGCGCCAGGCCGAGCTGTTCGACACCACCATTGGCTGGCGCTTCGTCAACCCGTTGATGGAACAAGGCTTCGGCATCGACTCGATGCCGGAAACCGCGGAAAACGTCGCCGCGCAGTTCGGCATTTCCCGCGCCGACCAGGACGCCTTCGCCCTGCGCAGCCAGCAGCGGGCCGCGGCGGCGCAAGCCAGCGGACGCCTGGCCAGGGAAATAGTCGCGGTGCCCATCCCCCAGCGCAAAGGCCCGCCGAGCCTGGTCGAACACGACGAGCACCCAAGGGGAGACACTACCCTCGAACAATTGCAGAAGCTCGGCACGCCATTCCGCCAGGGCGGCAGCGTCACCGCGGGCAACGCCTCGGGGGTCAACGACGGCGCCTGCGCCCTGTTGCTGGCCGACGCGGTAACCGCGCAACGCTACGGCCTCAAGGCCCGCGGCCGGGTGGTCGCCATGGCCACCGCCGGGGTCGAACCGCGGATCATGGGCATCGGCCCGGTGCCGGCCACGCGCAAGGTGCTGGAACTGGCCCGGCTGAGCCTGGCGGACATGGACGTGATCGAGCTTAACGAGGCGTTCGCCGCCCAGGGCCTGGCGGTGCTGCGCGAGCTGGGCCTGGCGGACGACGACGAGCGGGTCAACCCCAACGGCGGCGCCATCGCCCTGGGCCACCCCCTGGGCATGAGCGGCGCGCGCCTGGTGACCACCGCGCTGCACGAACTGGAGCAACGCCAGGGTCGCTACGCCTTGTGCACCATGTGCATCGGCGTGGGCCAGGGCATCGCCCTGATCATCGAACGACTTTAAGACGGGATACACCCGCGCCCGGAGCCCCCACGGGTATCCTGGGCGCAGGCACTCAGGAGCCGCCCGCCGGCGGCTCGACACAACAATAATTCGAGTGAAGCCATGAACATGCCAATTGCCAAAGCCGTGCTTGATCCCCTGCTGGACCCGCTGGAGACCGCCAGCGTCGACCAGTTGCGCCAGCATCAACTGGAACGCCTGCGCTGGAGCCTGAACCACGCCTACCGGAATGTGCCGCTGTACCGCCAGCGCTTCGACGCGCTGGGCGTGCACCCGGACGACGTGCGCAGCCTGGAGGACCTGGCGCAGTTCCCGTTCACCAGCAAGTCCGACCTGCGCGACAACTATCCCTACGGCATGTTCGCCGTGCCGATCGAGGACGTGGTGCGCCTGCATGCTTCCAGCGGCACCACTGGCAAGCCAACGGTGGTCGGCTACACCCAGAACGACATCGACACCTGGGCCAGGGTGGTCGCGCGCTCGATTCGCGCGGCCGGCGGCCGGCGTGGCGACAAGGTCCATGTGTCCTACGGCTATGGCCTGTTCACCGGCGGTCTGGGAGCCCACTACGGCGCCGAGCGCCTGGGCTGCACGGTGATTCCGATGTCCGGCGGCCAGACCGAAAAACAGGTGCAGCTGATCAAGGACTTCCAGCCGGACATCATCATGGTCACGCCCTCCTACATGCTCAACATCGCCGACGAGATCGAGCGCCAGGGCATCGATCCGCAAAAGCTCGCCCTGCGCCTGGGGATCTTCGGCGCCGAACCCTGGACCGCCGAACTGCGCAGCGCCATCGAACAGCGCCTGGGCATCACCGCGCTGGATATCTACGGGCTCTCGGAAATCATGGGCCCGGGCGTGGCCATGGAATGCGCCGAGACCAAGGACGGGCCGACCATCTGGGAGGACCACTTCTACCCCGAGATCATCGACCCGGTGACCGGCCAGGTGTTGCCGGACGGCCAGATGGGCGAGCTGGTGTTCACTTCGCTGAGCAAGGAAGCCCTGCCGATGATCCGCTACCGCACCCGCGACCTGACCCGCCTGCTGCCCGGCACCGCGCGGCCCATGCGGCGTATCGACAAGATCACCGGACGCAGCGACGACATGCTGATCATTCGCGGGGTCAACGTGTTCCCCACACAGATCGAGGAGCAGGTGCTCAAGGTCCGGCAACTCTGCGAATGCTACGAGATCCACCTGTACCGCAACGGCAACCTCGATAGCGTCGAGGTCCATGTGGAACTCAAGAACGAGCATCAACAGCTGGGCGACGAGCAGCAGAAAGCCATCTGCGACGAACTGAGCCGGCACATCAAGACCTACATCGGTATCAGCTCGCGTATCGTTTTGCGCCCGGCCTTTTCCCTCAAGCGCTCCGAGGGCAAGGCCAGCCACGTGATGGATAACCGGCAGAAATAAGCCATTCCCAGCTTAAAGCCCCGCTTCGGCGGGGCTTTTTTTTGCCCGAGGGAAAGCTTTCAATGAGCAAAGCGATACAAAACCATATACGACACGCTATTTTATGTTTGATATTTATTTTTGTATCACATATAAAGTTCTCCATGCCCAGGCAATCCTTCACGGCAGGAGACGCACCATGTACGCACAGCTGGTAGAGACCGGAGTCAAAAGCATCAAGCCGCGTTCGGAGATGTCCGAACAGGAACGTGCCTTCCAGGACAAAATCGATTCGGAAATCAAGATCGAAGCCAAGAACTGGATGCCGGATGCCTATCGGCAAACCCTGATCCGGCAGATTTCCCAGCACGCCCATTCGGAAATCGTCGGCATGCTGCCCGAAGGCAACTGGGTGACCCGCGCCCCGACCCTCAAGCGCAAGCTGCAACTGATGGCCAAGATCCAGGACGAAGCCGGCCACGGCCTGTACCTGTACAGCGCGATGGAAACCCTGGGCGCCGACCGCGACGAGGAAATCGCCAAGCTGCACAGCGGCCGCGCCAAGTACTCGAGCATCTTCAACTACCCGACGCTGAACTGGGCCGACATGGGCGCGGTGGGCTGGCTGGTGGACGGCGCGGCGATCGTCAACCAGGTGGTGCTGCAGCGCACCTCCTACGGCCCCTACTCCCGGGCCATGGTGCGCATCTGCAAGGAAGAGAGCTTCCATCAGCGCCAGGGCTACGAAATCCTCCTGACCATGATGCGCGAGGGCAACCAGGCGCAGAAGGACATGGTCCAGGACGCCATCAACCGCCTGTGGTGGCCGGCACTGATGATGTTCGGCCCCAGCGACGAACATTCGCCCAACAGCGCGCAGTCCATGGCCTGGAAGATCAAGCGCCAGAGCAACGACGAACTGCGCCAGCGCTTCATCGACCAGACCATCCCGCAGCTGGAGCTGCTCGGCTGCACCTGCCCGGACCCGGACCTTAGGTGGAACGCCGAACGCGGCCACTACGACTTCGGCGAGATCCAGTGGGACGAATTCTACGAAGTGCTCAAGGGCAACGGCCCTTGTAACCAGGAACGCGTCGCTACCCGGCGCAAGGCCATCGAGGACGGCGCCTGGGTGCGCGAAGCCGCGGTCGCCCACGCCCGCAAGAAAACCAATAAAAACGCCGCGTGAACCGTAGCCGCTGCCGAAGGTTGCAATAAGGCCCGAAGGACCTTCGAGGGCCTCAAGAGCGCGCCCCCTTCGGGGTCGATCGCAGCCTGCGGCCGCGGCTACATGAATTCAGCCCCTGATGTGGAGTCACCCTTATGTCCGAATGGACCCTCTTCGAAGTCTTCGTGCGCAGCAAGCACGGGCTCAACCACAAGCACGTCGGCAGCGTGCATGCCGCCGACAGCGCCATGGCCATCGAGAACGCCCGCGAGCTCTACACCCGCCGCAGCGAAGGCGTGAGCCTGTGGGTGGTGCCCTCGGCGCTGATCGTCGCCTCGTCCCCGGATGAAAAGGACCCGCTGTTCGACCCGGCGGACGACAAGGTCTATCGCCACGCCAGCTTCTACGAGCTGCCGGCCGAAGTGGGGCACATGTGAGGTCGACCATGAACACGCGAAGCGAATTGATCCAATACCTGCTGCGCCTGGGCGACAGCGCCCTGGTCCAGGGCCAGCGCCTGTGCCAGTGGTGCGGCCGCGCGCCGGCCCTGGAAGAAGAACTGGCGCTGATGAACGTCGGCCTCGACCTGGTGGGCCAGGCCCGCAACTGGCTGGACTACGCCGCCGAACTGCTGGACGACGGCCGCGATGCCGACCACCTGGCGTTCCGCCGCGACGAGCGGGCCTATCGCAACCTGCTGCTGGTGGAACAGCCCAACGGCGATTTCGCCGTGACCCTGCTCAAGCAGTTTCTCTACGACGCCTGGCACCTGGAAGTGCTCAAGGGCCTGGCCCAGTCCAGCGACGAACGCATCGCCGGGATCGCCGCCAAGGCGGTGAAGGAAGTCACCTATCACCTGCGCCGCTCCAGCGAATGGGTCGAACGCCTGGGCGACGGCACCGAGCACAGCCACCAGCGCATGCTGGAGGCGATTCCCCTGCTCTGGCGCTTCACCGTCGAGCTGATCGGCGGCGACGACAGCGAAAACCACCTGCACGGCGCCGGCATCATCGCCGACCCCGCGCAGGTCGCCAGCGCCTGGCAGGTGACAGTCGCGCGGATTTTCGCCAGCGCCACCCTGCCCCTGCCAGCGGCCCCCAGCCATTTCTACCTGGATGCCCGCCGCGGCCTGCACAGCGAACACCTGGGCATTTTGCTGGCGGAAATGCAGGCGCTGCCACGAGCGTACCCCGATGCGACCTGGTGAGCTGATTTCCAGCGACCGCGGCGCCCGTGCCCAGCAGCCGGGCGACCTGGAAGCCGCCTGGAGCATCCTGGGCGCGGTCATGGACCCGGAGGTGCCGGTGGTCAGCGTGGTGGAGCTGGGCATCGTCCGCGACCTCGACTGGCACGACGGCCACCTGCAGGTGGTGGTCACCCCGACCTACTCCGGCTGCCCGGCCACCGAGGTGATCGAGGGCGATATCCGCGCCGCCCTGGAACTCGCCGGTTTTTCCGCGCCCCGGCTGCAACGCCGGCTGACCCCGGCCTGGAGCACCGACTGGATCACCGCCAGCGGCCGCGAACGGCTGCGGGCCTACGGCATCGCCCCGCCCGTGGGCAGCAGCAAGCGCAGCCTGCTGGGCGAAAGCGCTGCCATCTGCTGCCCGCAATGTGGCAGCAGCCACACCGAACAGCTCAGCGAATTCGGCTCGACCGCCTGCAAGGCGCTGTATCGCTGCCGGGACTGCCTGGAGCCGTTCGACTATTTCAAGTGCATCTGACGCCGTGTCAGTGGGAGAACAACCATGAGCAAATTCCACAGCCTGACCATCAAGGATGTGCGCAGCGAAACCCGCGATGCGGTGTCCATCGCCTTCGAGATTCCGCAGCACCTGCAGGACAGCTTTCATTTCACCCAGGGCCAGCATCTGGTGATGCGCACCCAGCTGGATGGCGAGGAAGTGCGCCGTTCCTATTCGATCTGCGCCGGGGTCAACGATGGCGAGCTGCGCATTGCCGTGAAGCGCGTGGCCGGCGGGCGTTTTTCGGCGTTCGCCAATGACCGGCTCAAGCCCGGGCACTGCCTGGACGTGATGCCGCCCGCCGGGCACTTCCATGTCGAACTCGACCCCGCACGCCATGGCCAGTACCTGGCGGTGGCAGCCGGCAGTGGCATCACGCCGATCCTGTCGATCATCAAGAGCACCCTGGAAACCGAGCCCCACAGCCGCGTCACCCTGCTGTACGGCAACCGCGCAAGCTCCGCCGCCCTGTTTCGCGAACAGCTGGAAGACCTGAAGAACCGCTACCTGCAACGCTTGAACCTGATCTTCGTGTTCAGCCGCGAACAGCAGGACGTCGACCTCTACAACGGCCGGATCGACGCCGACAAATGCGCCCGGCTGTTCTCCCGCTGGCTCGACGTCAAGGCCCTGGACGCCGCCTTCATCTGCGGCCCGCAGGCGATGACCGAAACCGTGCGCGACAGCCTGAAAGCCCATGGCATGGCCGCCGAGCGCATTCACTTCGAGCTGTTCGCCGCCGCGGTCAGCCCGCACAAGCGCGAGGCGCGCGAAGCCGCCCGGCAGCTCGATGCGGCGGTCAGCCAGATCACCGTGATCAGCGACGGTCGCGCCCTGGCCTTCGACCTGCCACGCAATAGCCAGAGCATCCTCGACGCCGGCAATGCCCAGGGCGCCGAACTGCCCTATTCGTGCCGCGCCGGGGTGTGCTCCACCTGCAAGTGCAAGGTGATCGAGGGCGAAGTGGAGATGGACAGCAACCACGCCCTCGAGGACTACGAAGTGGCTGCTGGGTACGTGCTGTCGTGCCAGTCGTTCCCGGTCAGCGACAAGGTGGTGCTGGACTTCGACCAGCTCTGATTGTGGCCGCTGCCGGAGGCTGCGATCGACTTGGGCGGCACTCCGACGAAGCGGGCGCACGGTCTTGAGATCGCTGAAGGCCTTCGGCCTTATCGCAGCCTCCGGCAGCGGCTACAGAAAAAATTCACCGCGTTTCAACCAAAACAAAAACAACATCAAGAGAGCGCTCCCATGACCCCGCAAGACATCGAACAGATCCGCCGGCACCCCGACTTCATCCAGCTGGTGCGGCGCAAACAGAACCTCTACTGGTCCCTGACCCTGGCCATGCTGGTGATCTACTACGGCTTCGTGCTGCTGGTGGCGTTTTCCCCCAGCACCCTGGGGCGCTCGCTCAGTGGCGGGGTGACCACGGTGGGCATGCTGGTGGGCGTGGCGATCGTGCTGCTGGCCTTCGCCCTCACCGGTTTTTATGTCTATCGCGCCAATAACGTGATCGACCCGCTGAACGAAAAGCTCAAGCAGGAGTGCGCCCAATGAAGCGCTTGCTGGTGTTGTTCGCCCTGCCGTGCCTGTTCGCCACCGACCTGGCGCTGGCCGCCGAAGGCAGCGCGCGCCCCTTGAACTTGAACGCCATCGGCATGTTCCTGGTGTTTGTCCTGTTCACCCTCGGCGTCACCCGCTGGGCTGCCCTGCGCACCCGCTCGGCCAGCGACTTCTATACCGCCGGCGGCGGCATGAGCGGCTTGCAGAATGGCCTGGCGATCGCCGGCGACATGATCTCCGCAGCGTCCTTCCTGGGCATCTCGGCGATGATGTTCCTCAACGGCTACGACGGCCTGCTGTACGCCCTGGGCGTACTCGCCGGCTGGCCGATCATCCTGTTCCTGATCGCCGAACGCCTGCGCAACCTGGGCAAGTACACCTTCGCCGACGTGGTGTCCTACCGCCTGGAACAGACCCCGGTGCGCCTGACCTCGGCCTTCGGCACCCTGACCGTGGCCCTGATGTACCTGGTGGCGCAGATGGTCGGCGCCGGCAAGCTGATCGAGTTGCTGTTCGGCATCAGCTACCTCTATGCGGTGATGCTGGTCGGGGTGCTGATGGTGTTCTACGTGACCTTCGGCGGCATGCTCGCCACCACCTGGGTGCAGATCATCAAGGCGGTGATGCTGCTGTTCGGCACCAGCTTCATGGCGTTCATGGTGCTCAGGCATTTCGGCTTCAGCACCGAGGCGATGTTCGCCGGGGCCAGCGCCGTGCACGCCAAGGGCAGCGCGATCATGGCCCCGGGCGGGCTGCTGTCGAACCCTATCGACGCCATTTCCCTGGGCCTGGGCATGATGTTCGGCACCGCCGGCCTGCCGCATATCCTGATGCGCTTCTTTACCGTCAGCGACGCCAAGGAAGCGCGCAAGAGCGTGTTCTACGCCACCGGTTTCATCGGCTACTTCTATCTGCTGCTGATCGTGGTCGGCTTCGGCGCGATCGTCATGGTCGGCACCGATCCTTCGTTCCGCGACGCCAGCGGCGCGATCATCGGCGGCGGCAACATGATCGCCGTGCACCTGGCCCAGGCGGTGGGTGGCAACCTGTTCCTCGGCTTCATCTCGGCGGTGGCCTTCGCCACCATCCTCGCGGTGGTCGCCGGCCTGGCGCTGTCCGGCGCCTCGGCGGTGTCCCACGACCTGTACACCTGCGTGCTGCGCAAGGGCCAGGCCAGCGAGCAGCAGGAAATGCGCGTGTCGCGCATCGCCACCCTGTGCATCGGCGTGCTGGCGATCGTCCTCGGCCTGCTGTTCGAGTCGCAGAACATCGCCTTCCTCTCCGGGCTGGTGCTGGCCATCGCCGCCTCGGTGAATTTCCCGGTGCTGTTCCTTTCGATGTTCTGGAAAGGCCTGACCACCCGCGGCGCCGTGACCGGCAGCCTGGCCGGACTGGTGTCGGCAATCGTGCTGCTGGTGCTGAGCCCGGCGGTCTGGGTCAACGTGCTGCATCACGAACGGGCGCTGTTCCCTTATTCCAACCCGGCGCTGTTTTCCATGAGCCTGGCGTTCCTCAGTGCCTGGCTGTTCTCGGTGACCGACACCTCGGCGCGGGCCGAACTGGAGCGTGGCCGCTACCTCGCGCAGTTCATCCGCTCGATGACCGGCATTGGCGCTTCCGGCGCCAGCAAACACTGAACCCGTTCCGATCGATGACAGGGAATAACAACAATGAACCCCGTTTCCATCGCCTCACCGAAACACCTGCTGCCGGCCATGGCCTCGCTGGGCCTGGGCCTGTTCACCTGCAGCGTACAAGCCGACTTCATCGGCGACAGCAAGGCGCGGATCGAAATGCGCAACCACTACATCAACCGTGACTTCCGCCAGGCCAACGCCGCGCAGTCCAAGGCCGAGGAATGGGCCCAGGGCTTCACCGTGCGGCTCGAGTCCGGCTACACCGAGGGCACCCTGGGTTTCGGCCTGGACGCCCTCGGCGAGCTCGGGCTCAAGCTCGACTCCAGCGCGGATCGCCGCGGCACTGGCCTGCTGCCGTTCGGCCCCAACAGCCACGAACCTGCGGACGAGTTCAGCGAGCTGGGCCTGACCGGCAAGCTGCGCCTGTCGAAAAGCGTCTTGAAGATCGGCACCCTGCAACCGCTGCTGCCCGTGGCCACTTACAACGACACCCGCCTGCTCGGCTCGACGTTCCAGGGCGGCCTGCTGACCAGCCAGGAAATCAGCGGCCTGACGGTAAATGCCGGGCGCCTGACCGAAGCCAACCTGCGGGACTCCTCGAGCAACGACGACATCGGTTATGGCGCCGCCCGCAGCGATCATTTCGACTTCGCCGGTGGCAGCTACGCCTTCAACCCGCAACTGAGCCTCAGCTACTACTACGGCAAGCTCGAACAGATCTATCGCCAGCACTATCTCGGTCTGCTGCATACCCAGCCCCTGGGCGGCGGCTTCAGCCTGCGCAGCGACCTGCGCTACTTCGACAGCCGTGGCGACGGCGCCGAGCGCGCCGGGCGGATCGACAACCGCAACTTCAACAGCATGTTCAGCCTGATCAAGGGAGCGCACAAAATCAGCGCCACCTGGCAGCAGCTGTCCGGTGACAGCGCCTTCCCGTTCCTCAACGGCGGCGATCCCTATGTGGTCAACCTGGTGACCTACAACACCTACACCCGTGCCGAGGAAGACTCCTGGCAGCTGCGCTACGACTACGACTTCGCGGCCATGGGCCTGCCCGGCCTGACCTTCATGACCCGCTACACCGACGGCCGCCACGTCAAGGCGGGCAGCATCGACAACGGCCGCGAGACCGAACGCGACACCGACATCACCTACGTGATCCAGAGCGGACCGCTGAAGGACCTGAGCATCCGCTGGCGCAACGTGACCTTTCGTTCGGGCAACGGCCTGACCACCGACCTCGACGAGAACCGCCTGATCCTCGGCTACACCCTGGCTCTTTGGTAAACCCCGCCGGCGCGGTCGCTGGCCGCGCCGGCCTCATTCATCATCCGGAGGAATCGTGATGCCTCACGCCCCTACCCTGCAAAGCTTCATCGCCGGCCGCTGGATCGGCCAACACGGCGCCCAGGTGCTGCGCAGCGCCATCGACGGCCACGAACTGGCCCGCACCCATGAAGAACGCCTGGATTTCGCCGAGGCGCTCGACCATGGCCGGCGCCAGGGCATCGCCTCCCTCATGGCCCTGGACTTCCAGCAGCGCGCCCAGCGGCTCAAGGCGCTGGCGCTGTACCTGAGCGAGCGCAAGGAACAGCTGTACGCTATCTCCCATCACAGCGGCGCCACCCGCGCCGACAGCTGGATCGACATCGAGGGCGGCAACAGCACCCTGTTCACCTATGCCAGCCTGGGTTCGCGGGAACTGCCCTCGGGCAATATCGTCCACGAAGGCCCGGCGCTGCCGTTGAGCAAGCTCGGCAGTTTCGCCGGCACCCATATCCTGGTGCCCCGCGGTGGCCTGGCGGTGCATATCAACGCTTTCAACTTCCCGATCTGGGGCATGCTGGAAAAATTCGCCCCGAGCTTCCTCGCCGGCATGCCGTGCATCGTCAAGCCGGCCACCGCCACCTGCTACCTGACCGAAGCCGTGGTGCGCCTGATGGATGAATCGGGGCTGTTGCCCGCCGGCAGCCTGCAACTGGTAATTGGCGGCACCGGCGACCTGCTCGATCGCCTGCAAGGCCAGGACGTGCTGACCTTCACCGGCTCGGCCGACACCGCGGCCAGGCTGCGCGCCAACCCGCAGCTGATTCGCAACTCGGTGCCGTTCAATGCCGAGGCCGACTCGCTGAACTGCGCGATCCTCGCCCCGGACGTGAGCCCGGACGACGAAGAGTTCGAGCTGTTCATCAAGGAAGTGGCCCGGGAAATGACCACCAAGGCCGGGCAGAAATGCACCGCCATTCGCCGCGCCATAGTGCCGGCCCGGCACCTCGACGCGGTTGCCAGCCGCCTGCGCGACAGGCTGGCCAAGGTAGTGGTCGGCGACCCGGCGGTGGAAGGCGTGCGCATGGGCGCGCTGGCCTCCCACGACCAGCAACGGGACGTGGCCGAACGCCTGGAGAGCTTGTTGCAGAGCAGCGACCTGTTGTTCGGCGCCCGCGACGGCTTCGAGCCGCGCGGGGCAAACACCCGAGAGGGCGCGTTCTTCGCCCCGACCCTGCTGCAGGCCCGCGACCCGCATGCCGAAGGCGGCGCCCACGATATCGAGGCCTTCGGCCCGGTCAGCACGCTGATGGCCTATGACGACCTCGACGAAGCCCTGGCCCTGGCCGCGCGAGGCAAAGGCAGCCTGGTGGCCAGCCTGGTGACCCGCGATCCACGCATCGCCGCCAAGGCCATCCCGGTGGCCGCGGCCTGGCACGGGCGCCTGCTGGTGCTGGACCGTGAATCCGCCGCCGAATCCACCGGCCATGGCTCGCCGCTGCCGCAGCTCAAGCACGGCGGCCCGGGCCGCGCCGGCGGCGGTGAAGAACTCGGTGGCCTGCGCGCGGTGAAGCACTACCTGCAACGGGCGGCGGTGCAAGGCTCGCCGACCATGCTGGCGGCGGTCACCGGCGAATACGTGCGTGGCGCCAAGGTCATCGAGACCGAGGTGCATCCGTTCCGCCGGTTCTTCCAGGACCTGCAGATCGGCGAGTCGTTGCTGACCCACAGACGCACGGTGACCGAGGCCGACCTGGTGAACTTCGGCTGCCTGTCCGGCGACCACTTCTATATGCACTTCGACGAGATCGCGGCCAAGGAGTCGCAGTTCGGCAAGCGCATCGCCCATGGTTACTTCGTGCTGTCGGCGGCGGCCGGGCTGTTTGTGTCCCCGGCGCCGGGCCCGGTATTGGCCAACTATGGCCTGGACACCCTGCGTTTCATCAACCCGGTGGGCATCGGCGACACCATCCAGGCGCGCCTGACCTGCAAACGCAAGATCGACCAGGGCAAGCAGAGCCCGCAAGGCATCCCCCAGGGTGTGGTGGCCTGGGACGTGGAGGTCAGCAACCAGCTGGGCGAGCTGGTGGCCAGCTACGACATCCTGACCCTGGTGGTCAAACGCGAAGACTGACCGGCACCGCCCGCAGGAGCTGGTTTATCGGCTCCTGCGCGGGCCCGGGCGGTATTTGTGGCAAAAGATTTCAGAGTTTCTTGATCTTCACCGGTGCTTGCGGCAAGTTGCGCGCTTCTTCAATACAAGGAGCAGCCAATGTCCGGTTCACTGGCCCAGGCTTTCACCCACAACTTTCTCGGCCATTCACCGCGCTGGTACAAAGCCAGCATCCTCGCCTTCCTGCTGCTCAATCCCTTGCTGCTGTTCACGGTCGGCCCGGTGGCGGCCGGCTGGATGCTGGTGGCCGAGTTCATCTTCGCCCTGGCCATGGCCCTCAAGTGCTACCCGTTGATGCCCGGCGGCCTGCTGGTGCTGGAAGCCGTGGCGCTGGGCATGACCACGCCCCAGGCGCTGTACGACGAACTGGTGCACAACTTCCCGGTGATCCTGCTGCTGATGTTCATGGTGGCCGGCATCTACTTCATGAAGGAGCTGCTGCTGTTCCTGTTCTCCCGGCTGTTGCTGGGGGTACGTTCCAAGGCGCTGCTGGGTCTGCTGTTCTGCTTTCTCTCGGCCTTCCTCTCGGCGTTTCTCGATGCCCTGACGGTGACTGCGGTGATCATCAGCGCCGCGGTGGGCTTCTATTCGGTGTATCACCGGGTGGCGTCCGGCAACGACCCGCGCCAGGACAGCGAATTCAACGACGACCAGCACTTGCCGCAACTGCATCACCAGGACCTGGAGCAGTTCCGCGCCTTCCTGCGCAGCCTGCTGATGCATGGCGCGGTGGGTACCGCCCTGGGTGGCGTCTGCACCCTGGTGGGCGAGCCGCAGAACCTGCTGATCGGCCATGAAATGGGTTGGCACTTCGCCGACTTCTTCCTCAAGGTCGCCCCGGTGTCCCTGCCGGTGCTGGTGGCCGGACTGGTGACCTGCGTGCTGCTGGAGAAACTGCGCTGGTTCGGCTACGGCACCCTGCTGCCGGACAACGTGCGCGCGGTGCTGGCCAACTACGCCGCCGAAGACAACGCCGAACGCACCGACCGGCAACGCGCGGCGCTGCTGGTACAGGGTGTGGCGGCGCTGATCCTGATTGCCGCGCTGGCCCTGCACATCGCCGAGGTCGGCCTGATCGGCCTGATGGTGATCGTGCTGATTACCGCGTTCACCGGCATCACCGACGAGCACCGCCTGGGCAGCGCGTTCAAGGATGCGATGCCGTTCACCGCCCTGCTGGTGGTGTTTTTCGCGGTGGTGGCGGTGATTCACGACCAGCAGCTGTTCACCCCGCTGATCCAGTGGGTGCTGGCGCTGCCAGCGAGCCAGCAACCGGGCATGCTGTTTATCGCCAACGGGCTGTTGTCGGCCATCAGCGATAACGTGTTCGTCGCCACCATCTACATCACCGAAGTGAAACAGGCCTTCGCTTCCGGACTGATGAGCCGCGAACACTTCGAAGCCCTGGCGGTGGCGATCAACACCGGCACCAACCTGCCGAGCGTGGCCACGCCCAACGGCCAGGCGGCGTTCCTGTTCCTGCTGACCTCGGCGATCGCGCCGCTGGTGCGCCTGTCGTATGGACGCATGGTGTGGATGGCGTTGCCCTACACCGTGGTGATGGGTGTGCTGGGCTGGTATGCGGTGAGTTACTGGCTGTAAGGATGTAGCCGCTGCCGTAGGCTGCGATCGACCCGCAGGGTCGCGGCGGTCTCCAGATCGCTGAAGGCCTTCGGCCTTATCGCAGCCTGCGGCAGCGGCTACAGGTTTTGCATTAGCGCGGCAGGATAAATCGTTCGATCGCCTCGGCGGCGCCATCCACGACATTGCTGCCCGTCACCAGGTCGGCCTGGCGTTTCACCGCCGCTTCGGCCTGGCCCATGGCAATCGACAACCCGGCCTGCTGGAACATCGCCGGGTCGTTGCCACCATCGCCCAGCGCCGCGGTGCGCGCAAGCGGCACCCCGAGAAACTCCGCCAGGGTGATCAGCGCCTGCCCCTTGTTGGCCTGCAGCGCCGTCACATCCAGGTACACCGGCTGCGAACGGGAGACCTGCGCCCGCCCGCCGACCTGCTCCAGCAAACGCGCCTCCAGTTCCACCAACAGTTCAATGTCGGCACTGGCGGCGACTATCTTGTCGATGCGCGGCAGGTAGTCCTCGAAGCTCTCCACCACCACCGGCGGATAACCCAGGCCATGCTGCTCGCGCGGCACCATCGGCCCATGGGGATTGCGCAGCAGCCATTCACCGTCGGCGAACACCCAGACTTCGACTTCCGGCTGCGGCGACAGCAGCGCCAGGACAGTGTTGGCGACCGCTACCGGCACATGGTGACGCACCAGGAAACTGCCATCGGGATTGACGAGGGTGCCACCATTGAACGCCGCGGTCGGCAGGTCGACGCCCAGGGTCTCGATCTGCTGCAACATGGCCCGCGGCGGCCGCCCGGTGGCGAGGCTGAAGAACACCCCGGCTTCGCGCAGCGCGCGCACCGCGGCGATGGTGCGCTGGCTCAAGCTGTGATCGGGCAGCAGCAAGGTGCCGTCCATGTCGCTGAGCAGGAACTGGATGGGATGCTGCCCCTCGCCCCTCATCCGAGGCTGTGCCATTCACGGCCGTCGCGGGTCAGCAACTCGTCGCCGGCCGCCGGTCCGTCTTCACCGGCCCGGTAGATATGCACCTTGGCCTTTTCCTTCCAGGCATCGAGGAACGGCTGCACCGCGCGCCAGCCGTTTTCGATGTTGTCGGCGCGCTGGAACAGGGTCTGGTCGCCGGTCAGGCAATCGTAGATCAGCGTCTCGTAGCCGGTGGAAGGCTGCATCTCGAAGAAGTTCTTGTAGGCGAACCCCAGCTCGATATTGGCCATCTCCAGGGTCGGCCCGGGCTTTTTCGCCAGCAGGTCGAACCACATGCCTTCATTGGGCTGGATCTGGATGCGCAGGTAGGTCGGCTGCAAGTGGTCGACCTCGGTATCGCGGAACTGCGCGTACGGCGCAGGCTTGAAGCAGATGGCGATCTCGGTGTCGCGCACGCTCATGCGCTTGCCGGTACGCAGGTAGAACGGCACGCCGACCCAGCGCCAGTTGTCGATCATTACCTTGAGGGCGACGTAGGTTTCGGTGTTGCTGTCCGGGGCCACGTTGGCCTCTTCGCGGTAGCCGGCCACCGGCTTGTCGCCCGCCTTGCCCGCCACGTACTGGCCGCGCACCGAATTGGCCAGGGCCTCTTCGGTGCTCCAGGGACGAATCGCCCCCACCACCTTGGCCTTTTCTCCGCGCACCGCATCGGCGCCGAAGGCCGCCGGCGGTTCCATGGCGACCATCGCCAGCAGCTGGAACAGGTGATTGGGCACCATGTCGCGCAGGGCGCCGGTGTTTTCGTAAAAGCTGCCACGGGTTTCCACCCCGACGGTTTCCGCCGCGGTGATCTGCACGTGGTCGATGTAATGGTTGTTCCAGAAAGCCTCGAACAGGCTGTTGGAGAAACGGCTGACCAGAATGTTCTGCACCGTCTCCTTGCCCAGGTAATGGTCGATCCGATAGATCTGCTTCTCGCTCATCACCTTGAGCAGGCATTCGTTCAGCGCTTGCGCGGTGTGCAGGTCGGAGCCGAACGGCTTCTCCACCACCACCCGGCGAAACGCGTTGTCCCCTTCGACCAGCAACCCCGACGCACCCAGGCGCTGCACCACTTCACTGAAGAAGCGCGGTGCGGTGGCCAGGTAGAACACCGCATTGCCGGTGCCGCTGGCGGCGATTTTCGCCGCCAGCGCATCATAGGTGCTGTCGTCCAGGAAGTCGCCCTGGACATAGCTGATGCCATTGGCCAGCTTGGCCCAGAGCGCCGGGTCCAGCGCTTGCGCGCCGCTGCCGACCTTGCCGGCAGCCTCGGTGCGAATGAAGTCCTCGAGCTTCTTGGCGAAATCCACATCGCTGATCGCGTTGTGATCGACGCCGACAATCTTCAACCCCTCATCCAACAAGCCGTCACGGTTGAGGTTGTACAGCGCCGGCATCAGCAGGCGCTTGACCAGGTCGCCATGGGCGCCGAACAGAAACAGTGTGGTGGGTGGAGCGGGTTGAGCCTTGGACTTCTTTCGCGAGGAGGTCATTTTTTCGGAGTCTCCACGTGGCCGCCGAAACCGAAACGCATGGCCGACAGCATCTTGTCACCATAGGTGCTCTGCTGGCGGGAACGGAAACGGGCGAACAACGAACTCGACAGCACAGGAACCGGCACCGCCTGCTCGATGGCGGCTTCGATGGTCCAGCGACCTTCGCCGCTGTCGGCCACTTCGCCGGAGAAACCGTCGAGCTGCGGATCGGTGGCCAGGGCGTCGGCGGTCAGGTCCAGCAACCAGGACGAGACCACGCTGCCACGGCGCCAGACTTCGGCGATATCGGCGACGTTGAGGTCGAAGCGCTGGTCTTGCGGCAGGCTTGGCGAGGCTTTGGTCTTGAGGATGTCGAAGCCTTCGGCGAAGGCCTGCATCATGCCGTACTCGATGCCGTTGTGGATCATCTTGACGAAGTGCCCGGCACCGGCGGGGCCGGCGTGGATGTAACCGCGCTCGGCGCGATCGTCTTCGGCCACCCGGTCCTTGGTCCGCGGGATGTCGCCCATGCCCGGTGCCAGCGCATCGAACAGCGGGTCCAGGCGGCGGACGACCTCGGCGTCGCCGCCGATCATCATGCAGTAGCCGCGCTCCAGGCCCCAGACGCCGCCGGAGGTGCCGACGTCGATGTAGTTCAGGCCTTTTTCCGCCAGCGCCTGGGCACGACGGATGTCGTCCTTATAGTAGGTGTTGCCGCCATCGATGATCACGTCGCCCGGTTCGAGCAACTGGCTGAGGGTTTCGATGGTGTCTTCGGTGGGCGCGCCAGCCGGCAGCATGACCCAGACCGCGCGCGGCTTCTCCAGGCCGGCGACCAGGGCCGGCAGGTCGGCGACGCCCTTGGCGCCTTCGCCACTCAGGGTGCTGACAAAAGCGCTGTTACGGTCATAGACCACGGTTTCATGCCCATTGAGCATCAGGCGCCGCGCAATGTTTCCGCCCATGCGGCCCAGTCCGATAATCCCCAGTTGCATGTGCTGATGCTCCTTACTACTAAATTGTGTCAAAAGGTTATAGCCCAACGAGGCCAGTGAGGGTTAGTCCAGAGCGGCTGGACTAAGTTTCCCAAGCAGTGAGTGGATAACGACGCGAATCGCTTCGAAGGCACAACGACCACTGAAAATAAAAAAGTTCCCTTTGCCGGCAAAAGAAATCAAAATTGCCGCCGATAGTGTTTCAGGCCCCGGAATTCGAGCGGCCGGACCACAGTTGATGCACGCCATTTGCGAGGTGAGCAATGGGCACAGTACTACCGGCACGACCAGCACAAACCCTCTACGTCACTATCCGTCGTGACGAGTTGCGCGAACTGAAGAACGAGCGCGACCAGTTGAAGCAAGAGCTGGCGCAACTGCGCCTGGCATTGCAGAACCAGGGTCAGGTGGCTGCCGTCACCCAGCTACACGCCTGAGAATCCGAGGAACCCGCCCGCCGTGGCCGGTCCTTGCAACAGGTTGTTAATGAAGCCGGCTGAGTCCTTTACGGATCGCCGGCTTCTTTTTGCCCGTCGCTTTTTACCCTGCCTGCCTCCTGGCGACGGCATTATCTGACACGCAGGTACCAACTCACAAAGTTTTCACACCTGCTTGTGGATACTCCGGCGCAATATTGCCGCCCCCACGGGCGCGGCGCGCGTTCGCCGAGGTAGTCGAAGCTTTCCGGCGAATGTCATGTTCAATGCAGCTGGAGCGCTCGATGGCAGTGTTTAAACGCGACAAGACGTCCGCGAAAGGGTTTGACTGGGCGGGCCTGGGCTGGCTCTTCCTGTTCTTCTGGTACTTCTCCGGCATCACCCAGTTACTGATCCAGCTGACCGACACCTCCGGGTTCGCCGGTTTCCGCCAGGCCTTCATCATGAGCGCGATCTGGCTGGCGCCGATGCTGCTGTTCCCGGCCCGCACCCGCGCGATGGCCGCCGTCATCGGCATCGTGCTCTGGGCCTGTTCCATGGCCAGCCTGGGTTACTTCTTCATTTACCAGCAGGAGTTCTCCCAGAGCGTCATCTTCATCATGTTCGAGTCGAACCCCTCCGAAGCCGGTGAGTACCTGACCCAGTACTTCGCCTGGTGGATGGTGCTGGCGTTCCTCGCCCATACCGCCTTCGCCCTCTTCCTCTGGACCCGCCTGCGCCCGGTCTACCTGCCGCGCGGTCGCGCGCTGGTGGCGGCCATGGCCATCCTGATCGCCGTCATCGGCTACCCGCTGATCAAGCAGACCGCGCGCACCGGCAGCTTCGCCGGCGGCCTGGAGAAATTCGAGACGCGCATCGAGCCCGCAGTGCCGTGGCAGATGGTGGTGGCCTACCGGCGCTACCGCGAGCAGCTGGAAAACATGCAGGGCATGCTCGACAACGTGAGCAAGATCCCACCGCTGCAGAACCTCAAGGACAGCATGGCCAACCAGCCTTCGACCCTGGTCCTGGTGATCGGCGAGTCGACCAACCGCCAGCGCATGAGCCTCTACGGCTACCCGCGCCAGACCACGCCGGAGCTGGACAAGCTCAAGGACCAGCTGGCGATCTTCGACAACGTCATCACCCCGCGCCCCTACACCATCGAAGCCTTGCAGCAGGTGCTGACCTTCGCCGACGAAGAAAACCCCGACCTGTACCTCAAGACCCCGTCCCTGGTCAGCGTGATGAAGCAGGCCGGCTACAAGACCTACTGGATCACCAACCAGCAGACCATGACCAAGCGCAACACCATGCTCACCACCTTCTCCGAGCAGGCGGACGAGCAGGTCTACCTGAACAACAACCGCAACCAGAACGCCCGCCAGTACGACGGCGACGTGCTGGAGCCGTTCTCCAAGGCCCTGGCCGACGGCGCGCCGCGCAAGTTCATCGTGGTCCACCTGCTGGGCACCCACATGAGCTACCAGTACCGCTACCCGCCGAGCTACGACAAGTTCACCGACCGCACTGGCGTGCCGGCCGGCGTGCGTGACGACCAGGTGCCGACCTACAACAGCTACGACAACGCCGTGCTGTACAACGACTTCGTGGTTTCGAGCCTGATCAAGGACTACGCCAAGGCCGACCCCAACGGCTTCCTGCTGTACCTGTCGGACCATGGCGAAGACGTGTTCGACTCCGCCGGCCACAACACCCTGGGCCGCAACGAAGGCAAGCCGACCGCGCCGATGTACACCATTCCGTTCATCGCCTGGGCCTCGCCGAAATGGAAGCAGAGCCATGACTGGAACTTCGCCGGCGACCTCGGCCGCCCCTACAGCAGCTCGCACCTGATCCATACCTGGGCCGACATGGCCGGGCTGAGTTCCGACGAACTGGACCGCAGCAAGAGCCTGGTCAGCGACAGCTTCAAGCCGCGCCCGCTGCTGATCGGCAATCCCTATGAGCGCAACGAGAAAGCCCTGATCGACTTCAGCCTGATGAAGCCCAAGGCGCCGCCACCCACCGCAGTGGTACAGAAATAAGTGGCACAGAAATAAGCGATACCAGAATAAGCCTTTTCCTACGGGGCTCACGCAGCCCCGTACTACCGGCCTTCAATGCCCCTTCATGGGGCATTGTTGTATCTGAAAGATAATAATTATTCTCGTTTAGCCTAAATACCCTTCCTCCTTTTCGTCTCAGTGCAAACGGATTTTTCCCTCGACGACAAGGAGACGGCAGCGATGCTCGCGCCATTCACCCGTTCCATGACTTTGACATTCGGCCTGTGCGGCGCGGTTCTGAGCCCCGAGCTGCTGGCCGAAAGCGAACCCGCCCGGAACCCCGACCGCGGCGCCAAGACCCTGGAGCTCGATGCCACCAGCGTCACCGCCCAGGGCCTGGGCGCGACCACGGAGAACACCGGTTCCTACACCACCGGCAGCATGAGCACCGCCACCCGCCTGAACCTGTCGATCAAGGAAACCCCGCAATCGGTGTCAGTGGTGACCCGCCAGCAGATGGACGATTTCAAACTCGATACCTTGTCCGAGGTGCTGGGGCAAACCACCGGGGTGGTGGTCCAGCACCTGGACTCCGACCGGGTGAGCTATTCCTCTCGCGGCTACTCCATCAACAACTTCCAGATCGATGGCATGCTCAACACCTTCAACCGCATGAAGTCCGATTCAGACACCATCATCTACGACCGCATCGAGGTGGTCCGCGGCGCCACCGGCCTGACCACCGGCGCCGGCGACCCCTCGGCCACGGTCAACATGGTGCGCAAGCGGCCGACCCACGAGTGGGCGGCCAAGGCCGGCGTCAGCGGCGGTAGCTATGACAACTACTACAGCTACGTCGACGTCGGCGGTCCCCTGGGGTTCGACGGTCGCCTGCGCGGGCGCACGGTGCTGGCCTATCGCGACAGCCAGTCGTTTCGCGACCACTACCAGCTGCAGCGGGAAGTCGGCTACGGCATTCTCGAGGCCGACCTGAGCGACAGCACCACCCTGGCCGTGGGCTACGACTACCAGGACAAGCAGGTCCAGGGCACCTCCTGGGGCACCGTGCCCTACTGGAACGCCGCGGGCGGCAAGGCCAATCTGCCGCGCTCCACCAACATGGCGGCGCACTGGAGTTCCTGGCCGCTCAGGGACAAGACCGCCTTCGCCACCCTCGACCAGCGCCTGGGCCACGACTGGCACCTGAAAGCCGCCTACACCCACCGCGACAGCGACAGCGACGGCAAGGTCTATTACGGCGGTGCCGGTTTCCCGGAAGCCGACCGCTCGGGCATGACCGCCTGGGCCAGCCATATGATCGGCACGCAGAAAATGCGCGTGTACGACTTCAACCTGGCCGGCCCCTACAGCCTGCTGGGCCGCGAACATGAGCTGATGCTGGGCTACGGCGAGGCCGAGCGCCGCGAGTCGTCGCCCTACACCGTCGGCGGCCCGACACCACCGGGTTACGCCAGCATCGCCGACTGGAAATACATGGGCGGCATCGCCAAGTTTCCCGACACCGTGACCAACCTGCCCGGTTCCGGCGACAGCACCCGGCAAAAGGCCGGCTACCTCGCCACCCGCCTGAGCCTGAGCGACGACCTGCACGCGGTGCTCGGCAGCCGTTACGGTAGCTGGAGCGCCCACAGTCGTTCTCGCCGCTACGATGCCAACAACCAGCTGACCAGCCTCGAAGACACCCGCCAGCAGCACAACGACATGTGGACCCCCTACGCCGGCCTGCTGTACGACCTCACTCCCGAATACACGGCGTATGTCAGCTACACCGACATCTTCAAGCCCCAGACCCAGCGCGACGCCAGCCGCAAATACCTGGAACCGGTGGTCGGCAGCAACTACGAACTGGGGCTCAAGGGCAGCCTGCTGGAGGAGCGCCTGAACCTGGCCACCGCGGTGTTCTGGAGCAAGCAGGACAACGTCGCCGAACTGGACAGCTCGGTGCCGCCGGACCCGGTCACTGGCGAGGAGTTCTACAAGTCGGGCGGCAAAGGCGGCAAGGTGCGGGGGTTCGAGGCCGAGGTCTCGGGCGAAATCCTCGCGGACTGGAACCTCACCGCCGGCTACACCTATACCCACGCCCTGGACGGCGAAAAGCAGCGCGCCAACGGCGGCGAGCCGATGAACATGCTGCGCCTGTCCACGGCCTATCGCCTGCCGGGCCAGTGGCGGGCGCTGACCGTCGGCGGCAGCCTGAACTGGCAAAGCGAGATCTACGGCAGCAGCCGGCGGCCGGTGGGGCGCGACGGCAACGGGCGTATCGTCACCGAAAACACCCGCATCCATCAGCAGGCCTACAGCGTGGCCGGGCTGATGTCGCGCTACGAGTTCGACCCGCACCTGTCGGCCTCGCTCAACGTCACCAACCTGTTCGACAAAAAGTACTACGAACGGGTCGGCTTCTATAACGGCGTCTACTGGGGCGAACCGCGCACTATGACCCTGAGCCTGGACTGGAAGCTTTAACCCGCCCTTATTCCTACACGGCCCATATCAGTGGGCCGTCAGCGCCTCTCATCCGGGATGACAGCATTGTCATCCCGCCTTCAGCGCCCTGTTAACCCCCAGTTAATAAGATCGCGCCATACTTCTATTACTGCTTCGTTACAGGGACGCGACGGAATTCCGATCACCGTCAATGGGACACCACACATGAAAGCCTCCACACTCCTGCTCGCCGGTCTGATGATTGCCAGCTCGGGTGCAGCGTTCGCCGAAGGCGGCGCTGAACGCATGAAGCACTACTGGGACAACTTCCCCATCAGCCAGCAGATACCCCGCACCGATAGCGAACAGGCGTCCTCCGAGAGTGGGAAAAAAACTCAGGCACCCGCCGAGGACCCGACCCGCGCCAGCGCGCAACCGGACGCCTGAAACGCCCCGAGCTCTACCCCTCTCTGACGATCATGCTCCCTTGCCAGAGAGGATCTTCCGGCGCTCTTTCACGGGCGCCTTTTTTTTATCGCCGTCGATATCAGCGACATGACCATGGGCTATCAACTTTCTGACGTCAAAATGACAATTACGCCATCTAAGCAGGCGTCACTGCCGGCTGTATTAATATAAGTTTCCGCCAAACTACGACATATATTGAAACAGTAAATGACAGATGATCAGTTTGAATCACTTCACTTGGCTTGCTATTGGACCAGCCAGCTAACCGGCTGTCGAAAACAGGCACAAGCTATTGATATCAAGCACTTTAAATCTTGACCCTAAAGCCACTTCAGGCTTGAGCATTCCCCGACCCAAACGGCTGAGGCTATTTATCAGCAGCAACTTCGCGGGCTTTATGGCTGGTCCAACAACAACTTCATATCCAGCGCCATTGAAATCGTATTAATGATCAAGAGGTCACTTTTCCATGCGCATTCTGGTTGTCGAAGACGAGCGTAAAACTGCCGATTATCTGCATCAGGGCCTGACCGAAAGCGGTTATGTAGTCGACCGCGCCGCCACCGGTGTCGACGGGCTTTACCTGATCGAACAGCAAAACTACGAACTGGTGATTCTGGACGTCAATCTGCCGGAAAAGGACGGCTGGCAGGTGCTGGAAGACATGCGCAAGGACAGCAACGCCCGGGTGATGATGCTCTCGGCGCGCGGGCGCCTGGCCGACAAGGTCAAGGGGCTGGACCTGGGGGCCGACGACTACCTGGTCAAGCCGTTCGAGTTTCCCGAGCTGCTGGCGCGGGTGCGCACCCTGCTGCGGCGCAGCGAGAACCTGCCGGCGACCGACACCCTGCGGGTCGCCGACCTGGAGCTCGACCCACGCCGGCACCGGGCCTATCGCGGCTCGCGGCGCATCGACCTGACCACCAAGGAGTTCACCCTGTTGCAGGTGCTGATGCGCCAATCGGGCGAGGTGCTGACCCGGACCCAGATCATCTCCCTGGTCTGGGACATGAACTTCGACTGCGACACCAACGTGGTGGAGGTCTCCATCAGCCGCCTGCGGGCGAAGATCGACGATGCCAGCGAGATCAAGCTGATCCACACCATCCGCGGTGTCGGTTATGTCCTGGAAGTGCGCCAATGAAAGCCGCGCAACGCACCGCCAGCAGCCTGTCCATGCGCCTGGGCCTGACCGTCAGCCTGATGGGTGCGGGCCTGGTGCTGCTGCTCGCGACCCTGGCCTACCTGGCCCTCAGCCACGAACTGGGCAGCCTGGCGCGGGAAAGCCTGGACAACAAACTCGAACAGATCCGCCACACCCTGACCAGCGACCTGAAGACCGGCGATATCGCCGCCCGCCCACATTCGCTGCTGGACCTGGTGATGGGCCACGACAACCTGCACCTGAGCATTTTCGCCGCCGATCCCCAGGCCGAACCGCTGCTGAACATCGGCAACCGCAACCTGGGCCCGCTGCCCGAAGCCCTGACCCAGCCGGAAAGCCCGGCGTTCCTCGGCTGGCTCGACAGCGCCGGCAACCGGTTGCTCAGCGCCTCCAGCCTGATAACCCTGCGCAATGGCGAACAGGTACGGGTGGTGCTGTCCCTGGACCGGGCCAATGACCAGGCGTTGCTCAGTGCCTACCTGCGTTCCACGGTGATCGCCCTGCCTCTGCTGCTGATGCTGATCGGCATCGGCGCCTGGTGGGTGGTGCAGCGTGGCCTGGCGCCGTTGCAGCAATTCAGCCGGGTAGCCGCCAAGGTCACCACCCAGGACCTGACCCATCGGCTGTCGCCGGACAACCTGCCGCGGGAGCTGGCCGAGCTGGCCCACAGCATCAATTTCATGCTGCACCGGCTCGACGGCGGCGTGCAGCAGCTCTCGCAATTCTCCGACGACCTGGCCCACGAGCTGCGCTCGCCCATCACCAACCTGATGGGCAAGGCCCAGGTCACCCTGTCCCGGGAGCGCCCGCCCCACGAGTACAAGGCGGTGCTGGAGTCGAGCACCGAAGAGCTGGAGCGCCTGACCCGGATCGTCAGCGACATGCTGTTCCTCGCCCAGGTCAGCCATCCGGCCTCCCAGGTGGCGTTCGAAGCAATATCCCTGGGCGAGGAAGCGCGGCGGGTCATGGAACTGTTCGCCCTGAGCGCCGAGGAAAAGCACCTGGGCATCAGCCTGTCCGGCGATGGCCTGGTGTATGGCGACCGCCTGATGATCCAGCGGGCGATCTCCAACCTGCTGTCCAACGCCATCCGCCACAGCCCGCGGGCGTCGAGTATTTCGATCCTGGTGGAGGAGCATGAATCGAGCGTGTCGCTGTCGGTGGGCAACCCCGGCGCCGGTATCCCGGAGCAGCACCTGACGCACCTGTTCGAGCGCTTCTATCGGGTCGACAGCAGCCGCTCGCGCGCCGAAGGCGGTACGGGACTGGGCTTGGCGATCGTGCGCTCGATCATGAACCTGCATCAGGGCCGGACCGAGGTCAGCAGCGTGCCGGGCAGCTTCACCCTGTTCCGCCTGGTGTTTGCCCGGCTCAATCACCCACCGCGCACCTGACGACGCTGGCCTCAGGCCTCCAGCAGCAGGCCGACGCCGCCACCGGCGAGCACCACCAGCCAGGGCGGCAGCTTCCAGCGCATCAGCGCGGCCAGGGCCAGCAGCGCCAACCCCAGGTCCAGCGGCTTGAGGATGCTGCTGGTCCACAGCGGGTCGTACAGCGCCGCCGCCAACAGGCCGACCACCGCCGCGTTGACGCCGGCCAGCGCGGCCTGGACCCAGCCCAGGTGGCGCAGGTGCTGCCAGAACGGCAGGACGCCGACGATCAGCAGCATGGCCGGCAGGAAAATCATCGCCAGGCACACCAGCGCGCCGCGCCAGCCGTCGATGGCGGCGCCGAGAAAGGCCGAAAAAGAGAACAAAGGGCCCGGCACCGCCTGGGCAGCGGCATAACCGGCGAGAAACAGATCGTTGCTCAGCAGGCCCGGTGCGACCACCTCGCTCTGCAGCAGCGGCAGCACCACATGGCCGCCGCCGAACACCAGGGCGCCGGCGCGATAAAAACTGTCGGCCAGCAGCAGCGACAGGCTGGGCCAGAGCCCGGCCAGCAGCGGCAAGCCCGCCAGCAACAGGGCAAAGAGCACAAGGGCCAGGTAGCCCGTGCGCTTGCCGACCGCAATCGCCAGCCCGTCCTCGCGCTGGTCGAAGGTCGGCTGGAGCAGGCCTGCGCCGATCATCCCCGCCAGCAACATCACGCAGACCTGACCGAGGGTGGTCGGCCAGAGCAGTACACTGATCGCCGAGACAAGCGTGATCAGCATGCGCAACGGCCCGCGGCACAAGACACGGGCCATGCCCCACAGGGCCTGGGCTACCACCGCCACCGCGACGATCTTCAGGCCATGCACCAGCCCGCCGGGCAACCCTGTGCCGCTACCGCTCAGGCCCATGGCCAGGGCAATCAGGATCAGCGCCGAAGGCAAGGTGAAACCCAGCCAGGCGCCCAGCGCGCCGGCCAGCCCCGCCCGCGACCAGCCCAGGGCAAAGCCCACCTGGCTGCTGGCCGGCCCCGGGAGGAACTGGCACAGGGCGATCAGCTCGGCATAGGCCGCCTCGCTCAGCCAGGCGCGGCGCTGGACGAATTCGCTACGGAAATACCCCAGGTGCGCCACCGGCCCGCCGAAGGAACTCAAGCCCAGCCGCAGGAACACCAGGAACACCGTCCAGGCACTGTCACGGCGGGTCACGGGGGCATCCAGGGGAGATGAGTTCATCGGCCGGCGGGCTCCAGGGCCTTACAGGGTTTTGTTCCAGAACAGCATCCGGCCATGGCTCGAGTCGAGCCTGGCGTCGTCGAAGCCGAACTTGCGGTAGGACGCCTGGGCCACCGCGTTGCCCTCCAGCACTTCCAGGGTGATCTTGCAGCAGCCGCGCTGGCGGGCGATCTCCTCGACCTTGTGCAGCATCTTCTGGCTCAGGCCCAGGCCGCGGAATTTATCGATCACCGACACATCGTGCACATTGACCAGCGGCCGGCCGGCAAAGGTGGAAAAACCCTCGAAGCAATTCACCAGGCCTGCGGGTTCGCCACCGACAAAGGCCAGCACGCTGAACGCGTGGGGCCGCTTGGCCAGTTCGCCGGGCAATTGCCGCAACAGATCGGCGTCCAGCGGCTGGCCGCCGCCCATCGGGTCCTGGGCATAGTGGTTGAGCACCAGGGCGATCGCCTCGGCGTGTACCGGGTTGGTGTAGCTGGCCTGGAGTACCAATACGTCTGCAACGTCCATGTTTGTCCTCAACAGTTATTGATCCGGGCGGGTCCCCGGGAGAGCGATTGTAAACACCGGCACATGACCAAACGAGCGGCTAGCGCGTCAAGCGCTACCGTTCTTTTTCCTCGACCGCCTCCGCGCCCCAGATCTGCGCTTCGCTCCAGCCCAGCTCGGCAAAGTCCTCGGCGCGCAGGGCCGCCTCGCCCGCGCAGAAAAACTCGTCCAGCTGCGGCGGCGCCACCCGGGTGCCGCTGAGCATCGCGTGCACCTGGCCACGGTGATGCAGCTGGTGCTCGAACAGGTGCGAGAGCAGGCGCAACCGGGTATCGCGCTGGGGTTTTTCCCGGGCGATGGTGACGATACGCGCAAGGTCCACATCCCGTTGCTGCGCGCAATAGGCGATCAGCCGGCGGTCCACCAGCGCCTGCTCGCGGCGCAGGTCGGCGGCCTGGTCGAAAGGTTCTTCGTCATCGAAAAACACATAGCAGTCGGCCCGTGGCGCCTCGCCGCGCAGCTCTCGCTCCAGCGCGTCGACGTAGAACCAGTCGCAGGTAAGGATGTGGTTGAGGGTGGCTTTCAGGCTGGGAAAGAAACTCACCCGCGGCGCCGCCAGCTCGCTCGGGTCCAGTATTTCCCAGGCCTTGCCCAGGCGGTGATTGGCCCAGGCGTTCTGGTAAGCCATGGTCAGCAGATGATGGGACAGGGGCTGGTTCACAGTCAGGTCTCCCTTGTAATGATCAGGCGTGCTCAGCCGAAACGCTGCAACTGCATCTCCTTCAGACGACTGAGGGTACGGCGGAATGGAAACTCCAGGTAGCCCTCGGTGTACAACGCCTCCATCGGCACCCGCGCTTCGAGGTAGAGCGGCACCTTGCGGTCATAACACTCGTCCACCAGGGCGATGAAACGCCGCACGCTGTCATCGTGCACCGATAGCTGCGGCAGCTCGCGATCGCCCGCCACCACTCGCTCGGCGCCATCCTCGGTGCCCCGGGCAATCCGCCCCGGGCGCTGTTGCGCGCTGAGCTCGGGCACTTCGCTGAGCAGGATCGCGCTGAAGCGGTCGCACAGGGCCATGAAGTCCATGGCGGCAAACGGCTGCTCGCACAGGTCGGCGAAACGGCACCAGAGCACCCGCTCGCTGGCCTTGATCACCCGGACCTCGCGGTAGCCCACCGACAATACCGCGCTGGACACCGCCTGCCCCGCCGCCAGTTGTTCGAACGCCGGGCCCAGGGCGCTCGGTTGGCTGGCCGGGGTCAGCCAATAACGCTGGGTGGCCACCCCCGGGTGCAGGCGATGGTCCTGGGCGCCGTCCACCGCCACCACCTGCATATGCGCCTCGATCGCGGCAATCGCCGGCAGGAAGCGTTCGCGGTTGAAACCGTCGGCATACAGCTGTTGCGGCGGCTGGTTGGAGGTGCAGACCATCACCACGCCCTGCTCGAACATCACCTGGAACAGGCGTCCGAGAATGATCGCGTCGCCGATGTCGTTGACGAACAGTTCGTCGAAACACAGCACCCGCACCTCTTCGCTCAGCTCGCGGGCCAGGGCCTGCAACGGGTCGGCGGTGCCGGTCAGCTGGAACGAGCGCTGATGGACCCAGCCCATGAAATGGTGGAAGTGCTGACGCCGCGCCGGCACCTCGAGGCTTTGATAGAACTGGTCCATCAGCCAGGTCTTGCCCCGCCCCACGGGGCCCCACAGATAGACCCCGGTGATCGAGCGTCGCCCTTCATGCAGCGCGACATGACACTGCTGCAGGGCCAGCATCGCCCGCTCCTGGGCCTCGTCGGCGACGAAACCGCGCTCCTGGAGGGCGTACTGATAGGCGCTGAGGGGGGAGTCGAAAGGCATGGGGTCCACGCATCCGCAAATGGGCCCGCAGTATGCCATGCCTCATCTTGCGACCGCCGCGTCGGAATGCCGCCCAGGTCGATCGCAGCCTCGCTGTCGCTCCACAGCGGCTACGAGGAACACGGTGCCGGTGTAGCCGCTGCCGAGCAGCGCGAGGCTGCGATCGGCAACGCAGTTGCCGTAATCCGGGCCGCGCGTTCTATCTGATACACCGCGTGCCCAGGTTTTGCGGCAACTGCGTTGCCGATCGCAGGCTTCGCCAGCGGCTACAGCGAGTGCGGGCGCGATGGCTATAGCGAGATATCCAGCCGGGCGATCTTGCCCTGCTCGTCGAGCCGGAACACGTAGCGCAATTCCAGCGGGCTGCCGGGAAAGCTGCCGGAGATCAGGTTGTCCACCAGCACCTTGCCAGTGCGTTGCTGGACCTTGAGCACCTCGAGCCGTGGCTGGTAACGGCGGGCGCGGTCTTCCATCCATTGGGCGATGGCCCGGGTGCCGGCCTGGTGCTGGCCCTCATCGAACACCTGGGCGTCTTCGGCGAAGAAACTGGCGACCGCCGAACTGTCACGACCATTGGTGGCCGCGAGGTAGGCGGCGATGGCCGGTGCGAGAGAAATGGCTGTGCTGGACATGGTGCTGCGGCTCCTTGTTTGTCATTGCTGGAGCCATGCTAAAACGCCGTCGCGTCAGTTCTTGTCAGGAGTGAAACGTCCGGCATCGTCCAGTTGCATGCGCTGGCGCCAGGTGCGCAACAGGTCGCTGCGCCGTCCCGGATAACGCTGGCCCTGCTCGCTCGCGGCGGCGATGCGGTCGGTGCGAAAGGTGCGGAAGTCGTCGCGCAGCTCACACCAGGCGACGATCACCCGCGCCTCGTTCATGAAGCCCAGGGCCAGCGGCCAGATCAGGCGCTGGCTCGGCGTCTTGTTCACGTCGGCGTAATCGATGTGCAGCTTGGCCTGCTCGCGGATCGCCTGGCGAAACACATTCAGCGGCACCACGTTTTCCGGGTAGCGATACGCCGGCGGGCCGGGCAGCACGGTTGGGTTGTGCAAGGCTTCCTGGGCTGCCGGCGCCAGCACCGCGGCGATCTTTGCCAGGGCATCGGCGGCGGCCTTGCCGAGGACTTCGTCGCCACGCTGGTCGACATAGCGCAGGCCAAGGACGATGGCTTCGGTCTCGTCGGCGTTGAGCATCAGCGGCGGCAGGAACAGGCCGCTGCGCAGCACATAGCCGATCCCGGCCTCGCCATGGATCGGCGCACCCAGGGCCGTCAGCTCGGCGATGTCGCGGTACAGGGTGCGCTCGGACACCGCAAGCTCCGCCGCCAGCACCGCGGCGGTCACCGGGCAGCGCTTGCCGCGCAGCACTTGCAACAGGGTCAACAAACGCGTGGTACGCGACACGGCATCAGGCTCGACAGGGAAAGATCGGCGCAGCTTAACAGAGCACCCTGTCAGGATCTGTCAGTAGCGAACCCCGTAGCCGCTGCCGCAGGCTGCGATCGGCAACGCAGTGGCCGCAAAACCTGAGCCTGCGGTACATCAGCCAGAGTGCGTTGTCCGGATTGCGGCCGCTTCGCAGCCGATCGCAGCCTGCGGCAGCGGCTACAGGGACCGGCGATGTCTGGATGATTGTGAGGCTAGCCCTTCTGGCCCGGTCACCTTTCTGGCATCCTGCGCCTCCATTTTTCTGACCGGGTCCGCAGATTTTGCCTTACGTCCTTCGACAGCCCGCGTCGCGCCCCTTTTCTCCACGTGTTTCATGCCCTATCGACACGTCATTGGCAGGCTTTTTCCCATGACCGCACCTGATCGCTCCACGCCGCGCTACAAGTCCGACCTGATCTATGGCCTGGAGGACCGCCCGCATTTCAGCGCGGCGATCTTCGCCGCGCTGCAACATGTGCTGGCGAGTTTTGTCGGCATCATCTCCCCGACTCTGATCTTCGGCGGCGTGCTGGGCCTGCAGAACGAAACACCCTACCTGATCAGCATGGCGCTGTTCGTCTCGGGCCTGGGCACCTTCGTCCAGGCCCGGCGCCTGGGGCCGATCGGCTCCGGGCTGCTGTGCGTGCAGGGCACCAGCTTTTCCTTTATCAGCGTGCTGCTCAGCGCCGGCCTGATGGTCAAGGGCCGTGGCGGCAGCAACGAGGAAATTCTCTCGACCATCTTCGGCATCTGCTTCTGCGCGGCCTTTATCGAGATGTTCCTCAGCCAGTTCATCGGTAAGCTGCGCAAGCTGATCACCCCGGTGGTGACCGGCACCATCATCACCCTGATGGGCTTGTCGCTGATCAAGGTGGCGGTCACCGACATGGCCGGCGGCTTCGGCGCGCCGGACCTGGGCGCCGCCAGCAACCTGGGCCTGGCCGCCCTGGTGCTGCTGACCATTGTCGTGCTCAACCGCTTCAGTCACCCAATGCTGCGCCTGGGCTCGATCGTCATCGGCCTGACCCTGGGCTTCGTGGTCGCCTGGCTGCTGGGCCGGGTCGATATGGCGGCGATGCCGGACGTGCCGATGGTCAGCGTGCCGGTGCCGTTCAAGTACGGTTTCTCCTTCGACCTGATCGCCTTCATTCCGCTGGCGGTGATCTTCCTGATCTCGCCCCTGGAAGCGGCCGGCGACCTGACCGCCAACTCGATGATTTCCCAGCAGCCGGTCAAGGGCCCGCTGTACATCAAGCGCATCAAGTCCGGCCTGCTGGCCGACGGTTTCAACTCGATGGTGGCGGCGGTGTTCAACAGCCTGCCGATGGTCACCTTCGCCCAGAACAACGGGGTGATTCAGCTGACCGGCGTGGCCAGTCGCTACGTGGCGTACTTCATCGCCGGCCTGCTGGTGCTGCTCGGGCTGTTCCCGGTGATCGGTGCGGTGCTGCAACTGATGCCCAAGCCGGTGCTGGGCGGCGCGACCCTGATCATGTTCGGCACCGTGGCCGTGGCCGGGATCAAGATCCTCGCCGAAGCCGGGCTGCATCGACGCAACGTGCTGATCGTGGCGATCTCCCTGGGCATGGGCCTGGGCGTGGCGGCGGTGCCGGAAGTCCTGCGCGAACTGCCCAAGGCGCTGCACAACATCTTCGAATCGCCGATCACCGTGGGCGCGATGTGCGCGATCCTGCTGAACATCTTCCTGCCGGAAGAATTCATCGAGCTGGAAGAAGACGAGTTCGACCCGGAAGCGGCGACCCTCAAAGTCATGCAGGACCCGGATGTGAGCGCCAAGGCCAACGCCTGACCCCGAGCATCTGTAGGAGCAGCCGGTCGACGCTCGATTGCTCGCGATGGCGTTATTGGCCGCACCGCCAAACTGGCATCTGTAGGAGCGAAGCTTGCTCGCGATGGCGTCGGTGGCGACACCACCAGACGGCAGGCCTCAAGCTCACTACCAGCCCTGCCGGCCCAATCGCCGGCAAGCCTGGCTCCTACAGAAACCGGGCGTTCTTGACATCGTGGTTTGTGGTGCAGACCTGGCCGCGCTAGATTCATCAGTGCCTCCCTTCCCGCAGAGACGACCCCTGATGCGCAGATTCCTCGGCCTCACCCTTTCCTTGCTGTTGCTCAGCCTGAGCGCCTGCGCCCTGTTTCCCCAGCGCGATCAGTTGCACATCAATGTGGTCGGTATCGAACCCTTGCCCAGCCAGGACCTGGAAGTGCGCTTCGCGGTCAAGCTGCGCCTGCAGAACCCCAACGAAACCGCGATCAACTACAACGGCGTGGCCCTGGACCTGGAAGTCAATGGCCAGCCGCTGGCCTCCGGGGTGAGCGACCAGAGCGGCAGCATCGGGCGTTTCTCCGAGGGGGTGCTGGTGGTGCCGGTCAGCGTCTCGGCCTTCGCCGTGCTGCGCCAGACCTTGGGCCTGAGCCAGACGCAAAGCCTCGACGACCTGCCCTACGTGCTGCGCGGCAAGCTCGCCGGCGGCCCGTTCGGCACGATGCGTTTCGTCGACAAAGGCCAGCTGAGCCTGCCCAAGACCGCCAACTTCACCTGGTAAGCGGACGCGCTGCGCTCGCAAATACGCTTATCCAGACAGACCGCAGACTCAGGCTTTGCAGTTGCTACGTCGCAATGCCGCCCAAACCGAGCGCAGCCTCGCAGGCTCGGCAGCGGCTACACAAGCACCGCGTTCCTGTAGCCGCTGGCGCAGCCTGCGACCGGGTGCGCAGCACCCGCAACCGGCCGCCCTTGTCCCGCCGCCCCTAGAACACCGACCAGCCGATGCGCTGGCTCAGCAACTCCAGCGCCGCCATGCCCACCAGGGAATTGCCCGCCGCGTTCAATTCCGGCGACCACACGCACACCGTGAACTGCCCCGGCACCACCGCGACGATGCCGCCGCCCACGCCGCTCTTGCCCGGCAGGCCGACGCGGTAAGCGAAATTGCCGGCTTCGTCGTACAGGCCGCTGGTGGCCATGATCGAGTTGACCTGCTGGGTCTGGCGCGCCGTGAGGATCTGCTCGCCGCTGTGCTTGCAGAAGCCGTCGTTGGCCAGGAAGCAGAAGGCCCGCGCCAGGTCGACGCAGCTCATGCGCAGCGCGCAGTGGCTGAAGTAGCTGCGCAGCACCGCCTCGACGTCGTTGTGGAAGTTGCCGAAGGACTGCATCAGGTAGGCCATCGCCGCATTGCGCGCGCGGTGCTGGTATTCCGAATCGGCGACGCGGCCGTCCACCAGCACCTGCATATTGCCGGACAGGCGCCGCACGAAATCGCGCATGGACAGCGCCGGCGCGGCGAAGCGCGACTGGTTGATATCGCAGATCACCAGCGCCCCGGCGTTGATGAACGGGTTGCGCGGACGGCCACGCTCGAACTCCAGCTGCACCAGGGAATTGAAAGGCTGCCCGGAAGGCTCATGCCCCAGGCGCTGCCAGATCGCCTCGCCGGAATGCCCGATGGCCTGTACCAGGCTGAACACCTTGGAGATGCTTTGCACCGAGAACGGCGTATCGGCGTCGCCGGCGCTGAACACCTGGCCATCGTTGCCATACACGGCGATCCCCAGCTGGTTGGCCGGCACGTCGGCCAGCGCCGGAATGTAGCTGGCCACTTTGCCCTGGCCAATCAGGGGACGGACCTCGTCGAGGATCTCGTTCAACAACGCTTGCATGTTCAGACTCGCACGTTCCGCCTCGCACCGCCGCGAAGCTATCGCTGCTAGACGCATCCCGCCGCGTCGAGAACACAGTTGTCGTGGCCATCCCTGGCGCGGCCCCTCGCACCGCCCCGCGCGGGAGAAAAAACCGTCGATGAAAATCGCCCGCGGACCGCGCATTTTTGATCGGGCAGAGCCGCAGCTGATAGGCTTTCCACTACATTCGACAGGGAGCGCTCATGGATCTCAACGCCGCCAGGATGTTTGTCAGCGTGGTCCAATGCGGCAGCATTTCGTCCGCCGCCAACCTGCTGCAACTACCGCTGGCCACCATCCGCCGAGGCATTCGTGAACTGGAACGCAGCCTCAACGTGCAACTGCTGGAACGCTCCACCCGCGGCACCCGGCTGACCGCCGCCGGCAGCCAGCTCTATGAACACGCCAGCCGCGGTATCGAAGCCCTGGCCGAGGGCGAACAGGCTGTCAGAAATGATCGAATGCACTTGCAGGGCCGCCTGAGTGTGTCGGTGCCGGCGGCATTCGAGAGCTGGTGGAAGCTGCTGGCCGAGTTCCAGCGGCGCCATCCCGAGGTCCAGGTCGCGGTCTATACCAGCGAGCGGGAAAGCGACCTGGCGCAGGACGGGGTCGACGTCGCCTTGCGCGCCGGGCCGTTGTTCGACGAGGAGCGCCCGGCGCGCCTGCTCGGCAGCTACCGGCATATGCTGGTCGCCAGCCCGCTGCTGCTGGAGCGCCTCGGCACCCCGCAAACCCCCGCCGACCTTCGCGGATTTCCCTGTGCCGTCTGGTCGCGCCAGGCCGATGCCCGGGAACAGTGGCAGCTGGGCGACCAGTACTACAGCCCCGATCCGCTGTTCGCCGCCAACGATTACCTGCACCTGCGCCAGCTGGCGCTGACCGCCAAGGTGGTCACCGAGCTGCCGGCCTTTCTCGCCGCCGAAGCCGTGCGCGACGGTCGCCTGCAAGCCCTGCTGCCGCGCCTGCCGATGCCGGAACAACAGCTGCACCTGCTATATCCGAACCAGCGCCCACCCTCGAACATCGTCCGCGCCTACCTGGATTTCGCCCAGGCCTGGCTGGTGGAAAACCCCTTGCCACACCCGCACTGAGCAGGCGCTGATGCAGATCAGCTCAAGACTGCCGCTTCGCCAGTAAAATACGCCCTCACCCGGCTGCGCCCTGACCCGCGCGCAGCCCGCGACCCATCCTATGCGCCGACACTGGCGCCATCTTTCTGGAGGTGTCCCCCTTGAAAACCTGGTACTCGGTGGTCGGCGTCCTGCTGATCACCACCCTCACCGTGCTGCTGGAAATCCCCAGCGATACCTGGCTGACCTCCGCCACCCTGAGCCTGGTCCTCGGCGCCACGGCGCTGGCCTACATGGCCCTGTCCTGCCTGCTGGCCAGCCGCTGGCGCTGGGTCGAGCGGCTGTTCGGCGGCCTCGACCGGGTCTATGAAAGCCACAAGTGGCTGGGCATCTGGGCGCTGCTCTTCGCCAGCTATCACCTGGTGTTCAAGGCCAACCTGGATCTCTGGCAAAGCGTACCGATCATCGAACTGTCCAAGTACTGGACGCGCATGGTGCGCCAACTGAGCTACGTCGCCCTCGGCCTGATCGTGCTGCTGGCGCTGAACCGCAACATTCCCTACGGCCAGTGGCGCTGGTGGCACAAGCTGTCCGGGCCGCTGTTCGCGATCGTCATCCTGCACTGGCTGAGCTTCAAGTCGCCGATTGCCCTGGATAACCCCTCGGGTATCTGGCTCACCGCGCTCTGCGGCCTGGGCCTGCTCGGTGCCCTGTACAAGCTGCTGCTCTATCCGTTGCTGGCCAAGGCCGGCGAATACCGGGTCAGCGCGGTGACCCTGGAGAAAAACTCCCTGCACCTGGAGCTGACCCCGCTGCACCGCGGTTTCGCCTTCAAGGCCGGGCAGTTCGCCTTTCTCGCCATGCGTGAAAAAGGCCTGCGCGAACCGCACCCCTTCACCATCGCCAGCGCCCACGCCAGCGACGGGCGCATCGAGTTCGTGATCCGCGCCCTGGGCGACTACACCCAGAAGCTGCGCCAGCAGGTCAAGGTCGGCATGCTCGCCGACCTCTACGCGCCCTATGGCCGCTTCAAGCGTCGGCTCGATGCCGGCCGGGAAATCTGGATCGGCGGTGGTGTGGGTATCTCACCCTTTATCTCGTGGCTGCAGGATGCCGCCGCCGGACGTTTCGACCAGGCGACCCTGGTGTACTGCTGCAACCCGTCACGGGCCTTCCCCAGCCTCGAAACCTTGCAGGGCCTGGCCGAGCAGCGCGGGGTGGCTTTCATCGGCCACACCGACGGCGCCGACCGCCTGGGCGAAACCCTGCAACGGCTGGCCAGCGAAACCGATCCGCAACAGATCCAGATCAGTTTCTGCGGGCCCAAGGGTTTGCTGGCGCGGGTCAAGACGTTGATGCGCGAATACGCGATTCCCGAGCGCAACCTGCACTACGAGTTCTTCGAGTTTCGCTGAACGCCCTCAAGCCCGGCGCGGCTCATGCAGCATCAGCCGTACCACCAGCGCCGCGACCAGGGTGATGGCGATCAGCGCATAGAGCAGCCAAGTGAAAGCCTTGGCATAGAGCCCGAGCAGCAGCTCCCGGCCCAGCTCGGGCAACAAGGCCACGCTGGCCTGCAGGTTGCCGCTGGCCAGTTGCTGCGCGGCCAGCGGCAGTTGCGGATGTTCCGGCAGCGCCGCGGCCATGGACAGTTGCAGCAAGCCGGCCAGCAGGGCCACCACCAGGGCCAGGGCAATGCCCTCGCCCGCCACCCGGGTGGTGCTGAAGATGCCGGTGGCCATCCCCGCCCGTTCCTTGGGCACCACACTGACCGACAGCCCGTCCATCAAGCCCCAGGGCAAACCGGCACCGAAGCCGATCAACAGCATGGGCAAGACATTGGCCGCCGGCGCCTGCCCCGGGGCGATCCGGCTGAGCAGATAGAGCCCGCCCGCAGCAATCACCAGGCCGACGCTGGACAGGGTCCCGGCGCCGAACCAACGGGTCAGCCACGCGGCCAGCAACGGCACCACCACCATCGGCGCGGACAGGGCGATCATCATCAAGCCGGCATCGATCTCGCTGTAGCCTTCCACGCCGATAAAGCGGATCGGCAGCAGGATCAGCAACACCACGAAGCAATAGCAGGTGGCGATCGGCAGCAGCTGCACGCCGACAAAGCGCGGGTAACGAAACAGCGACAGGTCGAGCATCGGCCGCTTGACCCGCAGCTCCACCACGATAAACAGCAGCAACGCCAGCAGCGCCACCAGCAGCAGACCCCAGACCAGCGGGCTGCCCCAGCCACTTTGCGGCGCCTGCAAAATGCCCCAGGTCAGCGCCACCAGTGCCGCGGTGAAACTCAAGGTGCCGGGCCAGTCGACACCCGCCGCGTCCGGGTCGCGGGACTCAGGCATGCGCGGCACGCCGAACAGCAGCGACAGACCGCCAATCAAGGTCCCGGAGACGAAGATCGAACGCCAGCCGTAGGCTTCGATCAACACCCCGGCGAGGATCGGCCCGAATGCCAGGCCGACGCCGAAGGTGGTGCCCAGCAGGCTGAAGGCGCGGGTCCGCGCCGGGCCCTCGAACGTCTGGGCCAAAGCAGCCGAGCCGCCCGCCAGCGCCGCTGCGCCGGCCAGCCCCTGCAGCGCCCGCAACAGGTCGAGCCAGAGCACCGAAGGCGCGAAGGCCAGGGCCAGCGACGTCAGGGCGAACAAGCCGACACCGAGGCTGAACACGCGCTTGCGTCCGTACTCGTCGGCCAGGGTGCCGGCAGCCATCAGCGCGCTGCCGAAACTCAGCATGAAGGCATTGGTGATCCAGCTCAGGGCCAGGGGGCCACCGCCCAGCTCGCGGCCGATGGCCGGGGTCGCCACGGCCACGCCGACGAAGGTCAGCGGCAGGATCAGCGCCGCCAGGCACACCGCGGCCAGCACCGCGTAGGAAGAACCGCCGGCGACAGTGTGATCTAAGGCAGCAGGCACATCGGTTGGCGAATTCATCGGCACCTCAGGGGGAACGTTAGGGTGCGATCAATGGTAGATTCGCCGCAATCATCCACAAACAGGGCTAAAGTCCGTTCTTTATGGACATTAACGCTCTAATCGAGATCCCCATGGACAACCTCAGTGGCATGCTGGCCTTTGTGCGCACGGTGCAGGCCGGCAGTTTTGTCGGTGCGGCGCAACGCCTGGGCATCTCCGCTTCGGCGGTGGGCAAAAGCCTGGCGCGCCTGGAAGAACGGCTCGGCGTGCGCCTGCTCAATCGCAGCACCCGGCGCATCAGCCTGACCGACGAAGGCACGCTGTTCTTCGAGCGCTGCCAGCGCATCGTCGGCGAGGTGGAAGACGCCGAAGCCGAACTGGCGCGTATCAGCGACAAGCCCCGCGGCAAGCTGCGGGTCAGCCTGCCCGCCATCGGCTATCGCATGCTGCTGCCGATCCTGCCGGAGTTCGCCGAACGCTACCCGGAGATCGAACTGGACCTGGACTTCAACGACCGGCTGATCGACGTGATCGCCGAAGGCGTCGACGCGGTGATCCGCAGCGGCGAGCTGGCGGACTCACAGCTCAAATCGCGCACCCTGGGGCCGTTCCGTTTTGTGCTGGTCAGCGCCCCGTACTACTTCGCCCGCCATGGTGTGCCCGAATGCCCGCGGGACCTGGAGGGGCATGCCTGCCTGCGCTACAAGTTTCCCGGCACTGTGCAACTGCAGGAATGGAAACTGCGTCTGCCCGCCGACGCCCCACCGCTGCTGCTGCGCAGCGCCCTGACCAGCAACAACCTGGAGTCGCTGATCCACGCCGCCACCCAGGGCCTGGGCATCGCCTTCGTTCCGGACTTCGTGGTGCGTGACGCCCTGGCCGACGGTTCCCTGGTATCGGTGCTGGACGACTATCAGATCGACAGCGGCAAGTTCTCGGTGCTCTGGCCCGGCAGTCGACATCTGCTGCCGAAACTGCGAGTGTTCGTCGACTTTCTCAGCGAACGCCTGGTGTTGGGCGGACGCTGAAAAACCATACCGGGTCCACACAAGGAATGTGCTGCGAACATGAAGCCGTTCCACGACTAGCCAGAAACATCTTGTTGCGATGCCCTCACGTTTTTTCGACTTTCATGGTTTTATCATCCGCCTTCAAAAAACTTGTACCGGAAATAGCGCTTTCACCATTACAGTCAGCTGTTCCATTTGCTGTTATCTGTAGTTAGAAGCCGTATTTTTCGATAACCGCTTTAATAGTTTGAGCCTGACCGTTTTTCTTGCTTTAGCGGTTCGCTCTGTTGCCAAAGGAATGGCGTATGCGACAAAGGGATCTGAGATTCACGTTTGCAGTGCTCTCCAGCCACATAGAATTCGACGTTGTAGGGTTCACATTGGAGGAAGCTCTTTCCGAGCCTTTTCGATTGGAACTGGAGCTTTCCAGCTACAGCACAGCGATAGATTTTGCACAGGTACTCGATTGTCCTGCATTACTGACAATCTGGCATGGCAGCCAGGCCGTGCGCTACGTACACGGTCTTGTATCAGCCTTCACACAAGGTACGACAGGATTTCACCGGACACGCTATCGCGCGGTAGTCGAACCACAACTTTGCCGACTTGCTTTGTGTTCCAACTGGCGTATTTTCCAGCAGAAAAGTGTTCCCGCGATTCTGAAAAACGTACTTCGAGAACATGGCATCCTGCACTATGAACAGCACCTGACGAATGAAAACCTAGTTCGCGAGTACTGTGTACAGGCAGGAGACTCCGATCTTTACCTGCTGGACCGGCTGGCTGCAGAAGAAGGGTTTTACTACTCCTTTTCCTTTACCGCCGACAGTCACACGCTGCACCACGGCGACCGACTCTATATCCACCCTCGTATCGAAGGCGATCCTGTTCTCTACAACGACGCACCTGCCGGCGATGCCCCCCAGCCTGTGATTTATGCGTTCAGCTACACCGAAAATGTCCGTACCGCCCAGCAAACCCAACGCGATTACACATTCAAGCGCCCTTCCTATTCCCAGCACCACAACGTTGCAGGCGAAGAACTGGAGCATCAGGCACAGACCTACGAGCGCTATGACTATCCGGGCCGCTATAAAGCCAGCAGCGCTGGCAAGCCATTCACTCAGAACCGGTTACGCGGTCATCGCCGGGATGCTCGGGTTGCTCTTGTCGAAGGTGACGATCCGCGTCTGATACCCGGTATCGGTTTCCAACTCACAGGGCACCCCAGACCCGACTTCAACCATTGGTGGAGGCCTGTTCGCATCACCCACAAGGGCGTGCAGAACGCTAGCCAGGAAGATGAGGCCGCGGAGGTTGGGGTGAGCTACGACTACGTCGCCGAGATCATCTCGGAAGATACAGAGTGGCGTCCCGAGCCGATGCCTAAACCCAGCATCGAAGGACCGCAGATAGCCACAGTGGTAGGCCCCGAGAGTGAGGAGATCTACTGCGACGAATGGGGTCGGGTAAAGGTCCAGTTTCCATGGGACCGGGAAGGCGAACACAACGAATTCAGTTCCTGCTGGATACGCGTGGCCCATAACTGGGCCGGGGTTGACTGGGGTCATATCGCCATTCCTCGGATCGGGCAGGAAGTCATTGTCGATTACCTTGATGGCGACTGCGACCAACCGATCATTACAGGACGGACTTATCGGGCGACCAACCCTCCTCCTTACGAACTGCCGCGTCACAAGACGCGGATGACGATCAAGAGCAAGACCCACAAAGGCGAAGGCTTCAACGAGCTGCGTTTCGAGGACGAAAAGGACCAGGAAGAAATCTATGTCCACGCGCAAAAGGATCAGAACATCCACGTCAATCATGACGAGACGACCTACGTCGGCCATGACCGTAGCGAGCAGGTTGAAAACGACGAAACCATCGCGATCGGCCATGACCGCCGCGAAACCGTAGGCAATGACGAGCAGGTCACCATTGGCCGCGATCGACGCCATAACATCGGGCAGGATGATTTCCTCACCATTGGCCGCAACCACACTGTTCATACAGGCAAGGACCGGACGGAGGAAGTCGGTAACAACCGGCGCGACAAGACATTAGCCAACCACTGGATTGAAATTGGCGGACACCGTGAAGAGGCTGTTCAGGGGCACCATCGTATCGAGGCAGGACAAAGCATCGAGCGGCGAACGCAGCGCTACGAACTCAAATCCAGCAGCAGCGTTGTCATCAAGGGGCCAGGGGGAAGCATTACCATCGATGAGTCCGGTATCACGCTCGACGGCATCGCCATTCGCTTCAAAGGAGCGGTCAACCACTCCTCATCCGGAAACAACAATCCTTTCGCCGTGGTCGGCACTCCGGCCTCCGGCAAGCCTCTGGACCGGTTATGCGGCAAGCGCCCGGACGGCACCTGCCTCCTGGAAGACTGCACGTGTTTGAAAGGAAGCGCGAAATGAACAGGGATGATGGTACCGCTCTACCTGCCGATACCCCTGTGCAATTGGGCGACATCGATCCACACGTGGCGCTGCCATCGACGTCGCGGGTGTATCTGCTGCTCACGACCCAACGACTGGAGGACTGGGCTTATCGACCTTCGCCGCCGGATGCCGGGGTAGCCTCGGCAGTGGCGCCGTCGGTAATCGAGTTGGTTCGCGCGCTCGAATCTTTCGCCCCACGGCGGTGGTTATGGGCCAACAGCCCGTTGGCGGACATCGAAGAGCGTGGCCCGCTCCTGGTCGATGCCACAGACAAACCCGCCTTGCTGGAACAGGCGATTACCGATTGGTCCGAGGCCGATGGCGTGATCATCATCGGTACCCAGGTTGACCTCGACACCCTTGCCCGGCATCTGGGCAGTCTCGTGCAGATCACCCTCCCCGATCACAGCCAAGCAACCTTCAACTTTCAGCCCACGATACTGGAGCCCTGGTTATCGGCGCTCGCTCAGCCGAACCGTAGCCAGTGGCTAGGCCCGATCCAGCAACTACTCTGGCGCACCCACTGGCATCGTCGTGTCAGCTGGTTTCGGCTCGACCATCCAGAAGCGGCGTCAGCCGCGGACCCGCAACAAAGGCTGCACCTGCACCCTCTGGAGATGGCCGCCTTCGACGCCAATACCCAGGATTACTTCATCATCAGCCTGGCCGAAGAAGTTCAGGCGCTATCGCAGTACAACGCATTCAGCCTTGAACAGATCTGCGAGAGTGTCCGCCAGAAAGTTCGAGAAGCGGCCAGCGTCAATATCGAGCGCGACACGGACGTGCGCGACTTTGTCCTTTTGCATGCCCGATATCCAGAGCCAATGGGTTCCGAGCAGGCCAAGGCATTACTTGAGGACCCTGTTGAATCGCCCGTCAGCCGGTTGCGCAATCTGACGGCCCTCATCAGTGAAAAGGAGTTCCAGAATGAATGATTCCACGGTTGGCAGCGCTGCCAGTGCTCCCGGTTGCAGCTCCCGCATTCCTCTTGTGCCAATCCGCTATGCCGTCTTACCAGGGGATGGCAAGTCCGCGCAGTACCGCTACAGCGGCAGCGGTTACGAGCTTGAGAACGGTTTCCCGGCCTTGCGCGAGGCTAGTTACACACTGCGAGCGCTGCGTCCGGGTTATGTCTACGTCTTCATGAGCGGGCCCAAAGGCGAGAAAATGGTCGTGCATGAACACGACGGTCAGGGCCACTACAAAGAGCTCAACTACACCGGCCTGGAGAACTACCACAAACGGGATGCGTTTCGTGCCGGACGTAGCATGTCATGGGTCTGGGCAGACACCTGTCCGGATACTGCGAGCGAGGTCTGGATTGCCTACAGCACCCATTTATGGACCAATCGCATCACCACAAGGATCTGCAGTGATAAAAGCGCGCGCGCGATTCATATGCAGAAAGTGGACATGAAGGAACTGACCAGCGGTGAAAAAAGCCCTTCCAGGCAAAAACATGTCCTGCCTGCGGAAGGCCTGGGCAAGTGGGTTGAGGATTACAAGCCGAGGGACAAACGCCTGCCTCTGGGCTGGAGTTGCCACTCCATTGGCGATGACTTACCTCTGGGCACCATTATCGCCGAGGGCAAGAACTACCCGATTACGCAACCGAGAGTCCCGGCAGTAGTCGCTCTTTTCGACCCACAGGGCATCAGTATCGACCTGGCGTTGATCGCTGCGGCTCGAAAACACCAGATCCTCGACGTGCAGGCCAAAAAGACTGTCGATGACCAACAGGAATTTCCCGCCTGCATGCGACTCGACGTAGAGAAACTGGCCATTGGCAGCGCGGACTTCCATCGTAAAAACCTGACCGCGACCATTCTTGAGGAAACCTTGAAACTGCTGTCGACCACCCCCGCGAAGGACGTGGAGCGCATCGTCAAACAGCGGTCTGACTGGCATCGAGCCCAGCCCAGGGGGCATCGGGTTCCCGGCAATGACGAACTGGCCTACCAGGTACTGACCGACAAGAACCTTTCACCCGGTGGTGAACGTCTGGCTAAACGGATTGATGCCGCTAAATACAATGAATTCCTCGCCTTGCGGCAAAAAGCCGACCAGGAGCTAAAAACATTACTGGCTCATTTCGACGTCGCGTGCACCAACCATGACGGCTGGCTGGCGACCGCCGAAACCGAACATAAGATAACCGCTCACAGCATTGCTGCCGCTTTGGATCTGCACGACCGCGACAACAAGATATCCGCCCAGGGACTCGAACAATCCATTGCTATTTTGATGAACGGAATGGGCTCGCCGTTGCCGGGGCGTCATGATCAGGACCCCAGGTTCAAGCGCCTGGAGCGCTGGGTCAGCAATGATGGCAGCCCCATCTATATCGCGCTTGCCGCCTATAACCCATTCAAGGAAAAAGCGGATGCGGTAGGCGGGCTGCTGGGAGCAAAAGACCAGGTCATAGAAGAGCTTTATGGCAAATTCCCGGCTGCAGTAAATTCCACTGACCTTATTGCCCAGGACGTCACCACGGTGGTGATGAAAAAACTGCACGGCAAGACCCGCTGGGATCGAAGCCAGACGCTACGTCAACAAGTCCAGGCTGCGGCACAGGAAGCCAACGCTCAGAAAGTCATGGGGTTGTTATCCGCCCGTTATCGAATCACAGGCACGAAGGTAAAGCTTGACGCTCTTTCCATCGAGGTGAGGAACTACCTCGACAGAGGCATGGCGGAAATACAGCACAGTACCGAGGTTGTCACCACCGGCAGCCGGACCGTTACCATCAAACAAACCCAGACCATCAGAGTCCGCCCGACCCTCAAGTCGCTGGGAGTCACCAGTGGCGGGGGCGTACTCAACGCCGGCATGTTGTATTTCAACATGATCAACCTGACCATCGCTCTGGAGAAGCTCAAGAAAGAACCCGCCACGTCAGATGTACTCAATTTTGTATCTGCCGTTCTTGGCACCATTTCGGCAATGGCTGCCACTGGAGTGAGCCTGCGTAGCATTTACGTGGCATCGGCAGCACGTTTTAGTCAAAGCCTTCCCGGGGCAGCCTTCGGAACCGGAGTCACGAGCACCCTTTCGAGCAAACTGTTCGGACGGGCACTGGGGTGGCCGGGAATTATCCTGGGCGTGATCACTGACGGCTATTCAGGGTACGAAAAACTCAACGCAGGAAACTCCACAGCAGCTGCTTATACGTGGGGGGGTGGCATCGCCCTGGCCATCGGGAGCGCGGCAATGCTCGAGGGAGGCATTGCCTTGGGAAGCGCGATGGCCGGGGTGGGGACCGCTGCCGGCGCCTCTGCGACCATCCCTGTCGCTGGCTGGATTGCTGCTGCGGTGATATTGATCGGCGGCGCCATGGTCATAGGAGCCATGTGGTTGATGTCCAGGGCCAACAAGGAGAACCATACGCCCATGGAGCTATGGGCCGCCCGGAGCGTCTTTGGCAATCGCAAGAACGATGGGCAAGTACGTCAAGGTATAAAGCTCGACAGCCAAAAGCGCCTTCCTGGTTATGCCTCCCTCAGTGATGAAATAAAGGGTTGGTACCAAGGCTATTTCGGTCCTGTACTGCTCGACGCCAGCCAGGCCAAGTCATTGGGCTGGAACGGAATAGACAGCGCCTGGCATGACAATTATTTCGAGGCCGACAAAGCCGAGTTTGCCGTGCTTTTCCCAGGTTTCGTGCAGGACCAGAGCACCTGGCAAGGCAAGCTTGCCAGCCGTGCGCCCCTGCCCATAACTGACGCAACGACTCAATGCCGACACGTTAAAGCGGGATTGATCCTGCACTTCAATCATAAAATAGGCGCCACCGATAGCGACAAGATATCCCTCGAGGTCACCTACAAGCCCAACCAGGGCTGGGACGAAACTGCCGTCACTACTGCAGCGTTTGAGCTGATCGACTAAGGAGCACCAAATGACCATCAGCTGGACCTGGACCCCAAAAGACAAGGCAGAAGCTGTACCGTCTATCGGCGACCAATACATCTCCATGGGAAAAAGCGTGTTGTGCCTGCGCAATCCGATGCCCGTAGACTCGGCGTTCATGGCCAAGCTGTTTTCCGCCACGATAGTCGTCACGTTGCTTCTGTGGTTATGGATGTTTTGCGCCGTGATCAATGACACGCCGGCTGATGAAGTGTGGGTTCTGCTCATTCCCCTGCTCTTGCCGCTGGGAATTTCGTTGTTTCTGTTTTACCGGATCCACCTGATCAGAAGTCAATCGAACTTCTATTTCAATCGCCACACGCAAAAAGTCTATTACCTGAAGGGCAAGACCCTGCTTGTCGGTGATTGGAACAACGTTAAAGCAGGCATCTGTGGTCGAACCGAGTTTTCCGGTCGATCGTTCAGTACCACTACTTCATTGATCCTCAATGCGTTCGGTACTGACCAAGACAGTCCGCAAGCCAGGCAAATCGCAGAATCCTGGGCGCCGACCTATAGCATCTGTGTCGACAGCAATGAACCCAGTGATCCTCGACCGATCTTCGTTGCGCAAGTCTGGGAGTACATCCGCCAATTCATGGCCCATGGCCCGGATAAGCTGCCCGTTCCTCAAGAACCCCACTGGTGGTATGTGCCTCATAACTCTATCTGCCTGACCCCCCGTCAGGCATTTCGTCACTATGTGCCTTGGCGCACGGGAGAGCCTGGGGAAAAGCAGGGCAAGAAATGGTGGCTGATGCCTCTTTGGTTAGTGTTCTTCCCTTACAACTTCTTCGTTGCTCTTTGCTGGTGGATGACCTGTCGCCTGTTGCGCGTACGTCCGGCGGCCCCACCGCAACAAGCGCTCGAAGGAGAATCTGTCACATCAGCGCACCTGGAGATGACGGCCAAGACCATTGGACCCTAGCGTGTTGCTGACAAGCTGGAGCAGCAAAACCTTGCCAGACATTATCGAGAGCATCGTTCATTGACGACAACCCAGGTTGTTTCAAAGAGGGAACTTGCATGAAACCCGTTGTACTTGTTGGTCATAGCCATGATTGCCCGATACACGGAACGGGAACGGTTGTCAGTGGGGCAACAAGCGCCTCTATCAATGGCAAAGCCGTCGCCCGGGTGGGTGATGGCATCAGTTGCGGTGCCGTCATACAAACTGGTTCACCGACAGAGGACATCGAGGGGAAAGCGGTTGCCAGGCTGGGAGACACGACCAGTCACGGAGGCACGCTCACCGAAGGCGACAGTAGCTGGATGCTCGACTAGACAACAGATGGATTACCCCGGAACTCATTGCCCGCAAGGAGAAAGATTTTCATATGGCGCGGTCCCCCACCCTGTACACCGAACGCCTGATTCTGCGTCCGCTGGAGCTGGCCGATGCCGAGGCTGTCCAGCAGCAGTTTGCGCACTGGCAAGTGGTGCAATACCTCAACGCGCGGGTGCCCTGGCCCTATCCCGCCGATGGTGCCCTGAGTTACCTGCGCGACCTGGCGCTGCCGGCCATGGAGCGCGGCGAGGAATGGCACTGGTCGATCCGCCTGAAAAGCGCGCCGGAACAATTGATCGGCAATGTCAGCCTGATGGACCAGACCGACAACAACCGCGGTTTCTGGCTGGCTCCGGCGTGGCAAGGCCAGGGCTATATGAGCGAGGCCAGCGCGGCGGTCACCGAGTACTGGTTCGAGGTGCTGGGGCGTGAGGTCATGCGGGTGCCCAAGGCCACGCCAAACCTGGCCTCGCGGCGGATTTCCGAACGCGCCGGCATGCGCCTGATCCGCAGTGACGAAGACGACTTCGTCTGCGGGCGATTGCCCCGTGATATCTGGGAAATCACCCGCGAAGAGTGGCGTCGCCTCAGATGAAACGCACGCCGGCCTTGGCCCGCTCGTCCACCGTCAGCTCGAACACATCCGGACGCGCATAGTGGCCAACCACGTCGTAGTCATAGCGCGCCCGCACCAGCTCGTCAGTATCGATCTGCGCCGTCAGCAGGCCGGCGCCTCCCAGCAACGGCCCGGCCAGGACCTCGCCCATGGGCCCGACAATCACGCTGCCGCCAGCAATCAGCGGGCGTTCGGCCGGCCAGTTGGCGATCTCCAGCCCCAGCGCCTGGGGTGACGCCTGCACCTGACAGGCACTGACCACGAAGCAGCGGCCTTCATGGGCGATGTGACGCATGCTGACATGCCACATCTCGCGCTCGTCCACGGTCGGCGCGCACCAGACTTCCACACCCTTGGCGTACATCGCGGTGCGCAGCAGCGGCATCATGTTTTCCCAGCAGATCACCGCGCCGACCCGACCGACCTGGGTGTCGAATACCGGCAGGGTCGAGCCGTCGCCCTTGCCCCAGATCAGCCGCTCGGTGCCGGTGGGCATCAGCTTGCGGTGCTTGCCCACCAGGCCGTGCTGCGGATCGAAATACAGCGCCGTGCAATACAGGGTGCTGCCGGCGCGCTCGATCACCCCCAGCACCAGGTTGGCCCCGGTGCGTGCCGCCAGGCCGGCCAGGGCCTCGGTCTCCGCGCCCGGCACATCGACCGCATTGGCGAAATAACGGGCAAAGGCTTCACGGCCTTCCGGCAGGCGATAGCCGAGCTGGGTGCCGAAGCCCTCCCCCTTGGGGTAGCCGCCGAGCAAGGCCTCGGGCATCACCACCAGCTGCGCGCCGGCCTCTATGATGGCGGCTTCAAAGGACAGGATCTGCTCCAGGGTATCGGCCTTGCCCCCTGGCAGGGAGCCGATCTGCAACGCGGCGACAACGGACTTGGACATCGGGGAAACTCCTGTGGCGATGAAGTGTTGCCCATTGTCCGGCCCTCGCCGATCATGCAGAAAGCCCCTCCTGATACTGAATGATATGAACCAGATGAATATCGCCCAGGTCGATCTCAACCTGCTCAAGGCCTTCGAAGCCCTGCATGACGAATCCAGCGCCAGCCGCGCCGCCTTGCGCCTGGGCGTCACCCAGTCAGCCATGAGCGCGGCGCTGCGACGCCTGCGCGAGCTGTACGGCGATCAGTTGTTCGTGCGCACCGGGCGCGGCCTGGCGCCGACCCTGCGGGCCAACCAACTCAAGCCGGTGGTCAGCGAGGCCCTGAACAAATGCCGGCAGAGCCTGGCCATGGTCGATCCCCATGCCAGCCATTATCAGGGCCGCTCGGTGGCGATCGGGCTGTCGGACGATTTCGAGATTGCCTACGGTCGGCGCCTGATCGAGGAAGTCGCCCGGCGGGCGCCGAAGCTGCGGCTGATCTTTCGCCAGAGCCACAGCCAGATCGTCGGCGAAGCGCTGTTGCAGCGCAGCATCGATCTGGCCATCAGCGCCGGCGGTTTCGCCGAACGCATGCTCAGCCGTCAGGTATTGGGGAAGGCAGTTATCTGTGCCTGGCGGACCCGGCGAGCCTGGGCCCGGGACAGCAGGCCATCGACCTCGGCGAGTTCGTCGCCCGCGAACATGTACTGGTATCGTCGCAAGGCTTTATCGGGATTACCGACGAGGGCCTGGCGGCCCTGGGGCTGAGTCGCCAGGTCTGCGCCTCGACCACGCATTTCGCCGCGCTGCCCCACCTGCTCAAGGGCAGCCAGGCGGTGGCGACCATTCCGGCCCACGCCGCGCGGAGCATCGCCGAACTGACCGGGCTGGCGCTGCTGCCCTGCCCGCTGGACCTGCCGCGCTACCCGATCGAGCTGGGCTGGCGCACCAGCGCGCAGATCGATCCGGTGGTATTGAAAGTGCGCGAGGCGATAGTCGCCAGCTTCGAGCTTACTTGTTCGCCGCCATCAGGCGATTGACTTCACTACGCACCATGTTGGCGTATTCCGGCGGCGACATGCCGTCGAGCTCGGCACGCACCCATTCGGCCCACTTGCCCTTGCGCTTGCCGCGCTCGCCGAACAACCGTGCGGCTTCGCCCTTGGCCTTGCCCAGGTTGCTCTGCCACAGCTCGAACAGACGGGACTTTTCATCTTCGATCTCTGCACGCTCGGCGAGAGTCTTGTTGGCCAGATTGAAGCTCATGGGAATTTCCTGCTGCGTAAAATAGCCGACATCTTACACTGTGACGGCTGGGGTTTTCCCGCCGGCATGGAGCGGGTGGAGAAAATATCTGCAACTTTTCGCCGGCCCCGCAACTCCATTGTTCATCGCATCACTGACCCGCAAGGAGTAACTCAATGGCTCGTAAAACTGCTGCGCAAGCGGCTGACGAACAAATCAAGGACCAGGAATTCAGCGAGCTTCAAGCGTTGATCGAAGAATCGGACAAGCTCCTGAAAAGCAGCGCATCGCTGGTGGGTGAGGAAGGCGAGAATCTGCGTCAACAGGTCGGGTTGAAACTCAAGCAGGCACTGGACTCGGTGTCCAGCGTGCGCGAGCGCAGCAAGCCGATGGTGGACGCTACCGAGCAATACATCGGCGGCCATCCGTGGCAGACCGTGGCCATCTCCGCCGGCGTCGGCCTGGTGGTGGGCCTGTTGCTGGGGCGTCGTTCGTAACAAGCCTTGCCGCCCGATGAAAAAAGGACCAGGCCAGCAGCATGCTCGCCTGGTCCTTGCGTTTTGAAACCGCGCTTTAAAGCCCCGCCAGCTCCCGCAACTGCTTGAGCTCCGCGGCGTCCAGGGCAATCCCCTCGCGCAGGGACTTTTCCCGCTGGCGATGCCGGCGATCCCCCGGCAGGCGCTTGAGCCCTACGCCATGCATCTGGCGGATCAGCTCCTGGCTGCGCTCGGCGAAATTCTGCCCGGCGCCCTTGCTCGGATCGATGACGATCAGCAACTGGCCGGTCCAGGGCGTCTTCGCGCCCGGGTGGTTGGACCAGTCGAACTCGAACGAGAAATGGCCACCCGTCAGCGCCGCCGCCAGCAGCTCGACCATCATCGACAGCGCCGAACCCTTGTGCCCGCCGAACGGCAGCAGCGCGCCGCCTTCAAGAATGGCTTTCGGATCGTCGGTGGGCTGGCCGAGGCCGTCCACGCCCATGCCCGGCGGCAGGCGTTCGCCCTTGCGTGCGGCGATCTGCACGTCGCCATGGGCAATGGCGCTGGTGGCCAGGTCGAAGACAATGGGGTCGCCCCCGGCCTGGGGCGCGGCAAAGGCGATCGGGTTGGTGCCGAACAACGGCCGATCAGCGCCGTGGGGCACCACGCAGGTCATGCTGTTGACCACGCTCAGGGCGACCAGCCCTTCCTCGGCGAACGGCTCGACGTCCGGCCACAGCGCGGCGAAGTGATGGGAATTGCGGATGGCCAGAATGGCGATCCCGGCGTTGCGCGCTTTCTCCAACAGCAACGCCCGCGCCGCCGCCAGCGCCGGTTGGGCGAAACCGTTGCCGGCATCGACCCGGACAAAGGCCGGGGCCACGTCTTCGACCACCGGCACAGCCTTGCCGTTGACCCAGCCGCTGTTAAGGGTCGAGACATAACCGGGAATACGGAACACGCCATGACTGTGGGCGCCGTCGCGCTCGGCAGCGGCACAGTTGTGCGCCAGGCTGCGCGCCACTTCGGCGCTGGTGCCATGGCGCAGAAAGATCGTTTCCAGCAGTTTCACCAGTGCCTCGAGCGACAGGTGTTCCTGCGGTGTTTCAACAGCCGGGGGCGATACAGACATCTGGAGCTCCGGATTAATTATTGGAATGGGCTACAGCGCATGAGAAGGCAACCAAGTGAGTGCGCCCGACGATTAAACAACGCTTTGCGCGCGCCCTGTCAACCTCGGCCATAACCTTGCACCGGCGATGCCAGCAAGAGACAGAGCCGCCACCAACACGCCGTCAGCCGAGGATGGCGCGCCGGAGCTCGGCAGGTGGCAGTGGCGATGACCGCGGCCAGGGTGTTTTTGATCATTTTTTCACTCCCGCTGTGGATACTGCTGACAAAAGTCCTGTGTTTCAGAGGCTTTGCTCCAAAAATAACCTCAACTTTGATATGCATTAGCCATGACGGCGGTTCTCCAAGCCTGGCTGCGAAGGGTAGAATGCGCGAAACCAGGAAGAGCCAATGAGCGAACAGCACCTCACAGAAGCCGAATACGACGCCATCACCGATGCCGCCGCGCAGTGGTGCATGCGTCTGCATGCCGCGGACTGTACGGCTGCCGAACGCCAGGCCTTCGAGCAATGGCGCGACGCCCACCCGCTGCATGCCTTCGAATACGAAGCGATGCAGGAAATCTGGGAAGTCGCCGACCATCTGCCTCGCCCTCAAGCCACCACCGTCCTGCCCTTGCCGGCGCCGCGCAAACCCTGGCGCGCCTACGGCATGGCCGCGGCGATCAGCGCCCTGGCCTTGCCCCTGGCCGCCTACAGCGGCTGGAGCCTGGGCTGGCTGCCCTCCTCCTACGAACATTTCCAGGCCGACGGCAGCATGCGCCAGGTGACCCTGGCCGACGGCAGCCAGGTCGAACTCAACCTGGGCACCGAGCTGACCTACAGCAACTACAAGGACCAGCGCCGGGTCACCCTGAAAAAAGGCGAAGCCTTCTTCAAGGTCAGCCACGACAGCGCCCATCCGTTCGTGGTCAAGGCGGCCAGCGGCCAGGTCCGGGTCACCGGTACCGAGTTCAACGTCTGGATGTACGAGGATCAGGTGCGGGTGACCCTGCTCGAAGGTTCGGTGCTGGTGAACAGCGACAACAGCCACCCCGACACTGGCTTGCCTCTCGATCCGGGCATGCAGGCGCGTTATCGCCAGGGCGATTACCAGCCACTGATCAGCCAGACCGCTGCCAACGACAGCTCGCTGGCCTGGCGCCAGGGCAAGCTGGTGCTGGACAACCTGGCGCTCGGCGAGGCCCTGCCGCTGATCAACCGCTACCTCAGCAAGCCGGTGATGCTGGCCGACAGCGCCACGGGCAACATTCGGGTCGGCGGCATCTACGACGTCACCGCGGTCAAGAGCCTGGTGACCACGCTGCCCAAAGTGTTGCCGGTGTACCTGACCCGCAACCAGGACGGCAACCCGGTCATCAATTCGCTGCCAGGCACCGCACCAAAAAGCTGAAGGCCGCTCCCCTCGCGGGTGCGGCCTGCACTCGACGGCAGATTGAACGCGCTTACTGGGTCGCGACCTTGCGCAACCGATCATCCACTTCGTGAATCACCTGCAACCGATACTGCGGGTCCGCCTGGATCTGCTGCTCGGTGAACGGCAACACACTCCACTGCTTCTTCGAGAACGCCTCGGTCTGGTCCCGCGAGTGCGGCGACGCCGGGTCGCTGGACAGGGAAAACGCCAGCAGGCCCTGGGCATGCGGGCCCTGCTCGTCGAAGGTCACCACTTGCAGGTAACTGGTACCGCTGACCACCTCACGCTTGCCGTCGGCCGCGGGAACGCTCTGGATCGCGTTGTACACCCCCAGGCTGGCCGGGCCGCCATGAATCGGCGTCTGCCGGCCGCCGCTGCTGACCACCTGGATATCGCCCCAACGGCTGTCGGCCTTCAGGCCCGACTCGGCCACCTGTTGCACCGAGGCCAGCATCGCCGCGCGCAGCGCCTTGGCCACCGGCGGTCGGTCGATCGCCAGGCCGCGTGGCGTGTGCTGCGGGTCCCGCGCGTCGAAGGCCACGCGCCAGCGATCGTCGACCGCCTCCAGCTGTTCCATGACGTTGCGAAAATGCACCAAGCCCACTCCGCTTTGCAGGTTGGCGCTGCGGTCCCAGGCCTTGAGGCTGGCACACAGCGGCGCCAGGGCCCGGGCATCGCTGCCCAGGTCGGCGGCACAGAACTGCAGCAGGTCCGGCATCACCTGCCCGGCCTGGTACACCTGGTCGTCCATCACCATGTGCTTGAGGTCGGCGGCGCTCAGCGGCTCGCCCTTGCCCGTGCCGATCAGGCGATTCAGGGCAAAACGCGCGCGCTGCCCCAGGGGCAGGTCCTGCTGGCTGATCAGCGGCGAGAAGCCTTGCAGCGGCTCGGCCGGGTTGACCATCCACGCCGAGTCGTTGGAGTTCTGTACGTAATCGCTGCGCAGCAGTTGCGGCAGCTGGCTGGCCGGGTAGATGCCCTTTTGCGCGGCCGCCGGGTCGATGTCCCAGGCACAGGCCGCGCGGGAACCGTCGAGAATGATCAGTTGGGTGCCGATCCGCGGGTCGCTGCAGTGGGCGAGTTTTTCTGCGCTGACGTTGGGCACCACCGATTGGTTCATGTACAGCGTCTGGCCCTGGTCATCCACGGCCAGGGTATTGACCCAGGGAATGCCCTGCAGCCGATGCACCGACGCCTGCAGTTCCTTGAGGCTGCGGGCCTGGTTCATCGCGTACCACTGTTGCAGCACCCGGTCGTTTTCCAGGTTGGCGTCGCGCAGGCTGTAGGCGAAGCGGTTGTCCCAGTCCAGCTTGCCGGGCCACTGCACCAGCGGGCCGAATTGCGAGCTGTAGACACTGTGGCTGACGGTCGTGAGCTGGCCGTCCTCGCCCTGCACCTTGACGCTGACCACTTGTTTCTCCAACGGCAGGGACTTGCCGTCGAGCAGGTAGCGGGTCGAGTCCTTGGGGTCCAGTTGCAGGCGGTACAGGGTGAAATGCTTGGAGGTGTCCACCGTGTGGGTCCAGGCCAGGTGCTGGCTGAAACCGATATTGATCATCGGCAGGCCGGGCAAGGCGGCCCCCATGACGTCCAGCTTGCCGGGAATGGTCAGGTGCATCTGGTAGAAGCGCATGCCGCCCACCCATGGAAAATGCGGGTTGGCCAGCAACATGCCGCGACCATTGAACGAGCGCTCGCGCCCCACGGCCACCGCGTTGCTGCCGCGGTCCAGGGCGAACCGCTGGCCGCGGGCATCCGCCTGGGCAAAGGCCTGGGCCGATGGCTTCAGCTGCGCCGTAGCGGATGGCGGGATCGCGCCCACCAGGGCTTCGGCGAACTGGCCGACACCGCCCTCCACCAACAGCCGGCGAGTCAGCTTGACCAGGTCCAGGGCGGTCAACGGCCGTACCCAGTCACCCTGGCACTGCTCGGGCAGGCCCTGGGCCCGGCGCTCGGCCAGGGAGCGGTTATAACCGGCGACATACCCTTCGATCAGTTGCCGCACCTGCGGGGTCTGCGCCTGCCAGAAGCCGAACACCGCCTGGGGCGTGTTCAGCCAGTTGAAGAACAGGTCGCTGGTGAGGTTTTCCCGTTGCTCGACGGTCTGCTGCTGTGGGCCGAAATACTTCGAACGCTCGCCATTGACCGTCAGCACTTCGTTGGCCAGCAGGCACAGGTTGTCCTGGGCATAGGCATAGCCGATACCGTAACCCAGCCCGCGTTCGTCGGCGGCGCGAATATGCGGGACGCCAAAACCGGTGCGGCGAATATCGGCGCTTGCCTCGCCGCCCTGGACCTCGCGTCCCTGAGCCGCAAGGCTCAGCCCGAGAAACAAACCCGCAAGGCAAAACCTGGGCAACTGGCTGGAAATAATCACGCCGACTCCTGATCGAAAGAAGATGCACAACCCAGGCTGGCGCGGCATGCCGATGAGCACACAGGGGATACGGATTCCAGCCCGGTAAAGGACGGCGCGACCCGGCATCAGCCAAAGCCCGCCTGCCCTTACAGACGAAACCGCCACGGAAAATTTAGCGCCCTCGCGCCAGGCGCCAATCGCCCGCCAACCTGACGACGACAAAGCCCTCACAAATTTTCTACAACTGATTCCTCATGATTTGCGCGGCTCGTTCGTCTAGTTATGTGAGAGCACCCGTCATTTTCCTGATCAGGCTCTGAAAAGGAGTTTTTGCATGTACGACCCGCAACTGCCAACGGATGGCCACACCGCACAACCCGCGTCCTCCCTGAACGCCGGCGCCGGTGTCTTCGGCAAGCAAGCCGAGCGCAACCGCAACGAACGCATCAGGCACCTGCTCAAGAGCTTCGGCCTGCGCACCAGCCTGATTCGCCTGAAAGTCATCGATGCCTTGCTGCAGGCAGCCGAAAGCCAGCGCGCCCTGGGGGTGCGAGGCATTCACAGTCATTTGCTGGAGCTGGATATCCCGCTGTCGTTCCTCAGCGTGCGCGAGGTGTTGAAGCGGCTGTGCAGCGAAGGCGTGATTACCCTCAATGCAGACAAGAGCTTCAGCCTGCATCAACAGGCTGAAGCCATACTCGACGGCCGCGACTGAGGCCGTCGGGGGTGTCTCTCAAGGCTTGACCTTGCGCCGCATCACGCCATTGATCACGACCACGGTCACCGCCACGCCAATGGCGATGTACTGGAACATTTTCTCGGTGATCATTCCAGCGTTCTGCAGGTAAGAAAGGCCAAGCATGATTCCCAGTACCACCAGGGAAATCACAATCGAATAGATCAAGCGTTGCTTCTGGGTCATTGCGGGTTCCTGAACCTGTAAAGGTGCGGCCTGAAAATGCCGCATGTAAATGTATCGACTCTGTATCGAAACAGATGCCAAACGCCTACCGAGAATCGGGGATGGGCGCGGGCGAACGGGGTCTCATGTTACAGCCGCCGAAGAGTTTTCGCTGCATCGCGGCGGTTTTAACCCCAGAGCCCTTTGAGGACTGCGCAATGTTCCGTCGAATCACCCGGCTGATTCCCCTGCTGGCGATGCTGGCCCTGTCCGGCTGCATCATCTTCCCTCACGACGGCTGGCATCACCGCCATTACGACGGCGGCCCCGGCTACTACTACCACCGCTAAGTCATCCAGAGCGCCAGTATTTCCCCCCCCTTGTAACCCACCACGAAATTGCCCGACGCCCGCCTCGCCGCGGGCGTCTGTCTTTACTGTCGAGCTACGCCAGCCGGGTGTTGTGAATCCCCGGCTGGGCGAACAACTCCACCAGCCAGTCGACGAACACCCGGACCCGCGTCGACAGGTGTCGGTGCGGCGGGTACAGCGCGCTCAACGGCATCCTGGGTGGCGGGATGTGCCGGAGCACTTCGCTCAGGCGACCTTCGGCCAACTGCTGGGCGACGTGATAGTAAGGCGTCTGCACCAACCCATAGCCGGCCTCGCAGGCGGCCAGGTAGCCATCGGCGCTGTTGACCGACACCTGCTTGGGCAGCTCCGGCAACAGCACCTGGCCCTGCACCTCGAACTCCAGGCCATAACGCTTGCCGCTGACGCTGGAGAAATACTCGATCATCTGATGCCCGGCCAGCTCGTCCAGGCTCTGCGGCACACCGCGCTGGCGCAGGTAGGCGGGACTGGCACAAGTCACCTGCTCCAGCGCCAGCAACGGCCGGGCCACCAGCGAGTCGTCGAGGCACAGGCCGCCGCGCAACACGCAGTCCACCCCTTCGCGGATCAGGTCCACCGGCCGGTCGTTGAGGCCGATTTCCAGGTCGACCAGCGGGTAGCGCTCGGAGAACGCCGGCAACGCCGGGATCACCACTAACCGCCCGATCCCCGCTGGCATGTCGATGCGCAAGGTGCCGCGCGGGTTGTGGCGCGCGGCGGAAAACACCGCTTCGGTTTCCTCAAGGTCCGTCAGCAGCCGCACGCAACGCTGATAATAGGCGGCGCCGTCCAGGGTCGGTGTGACCTGGCGGGTGGTGCGCAACAGCAGCTGCACGCCCAGATGCGCCTCCAACTGTTTGATCAGCACCGTCACCGAGGCCCGGGGCATCTGCAGGCTGTCGGCGGCCTTGGCGAAACCGCCGAGGTCGACGATGCGGGTGAACACACGCATGGCATTAAAACGGTCCATTGGCTTGGCCTGTCGCGAATTATTTAGAAATTACGAATAGTGATAGCGCTTTTAGCCGGTTTATCTTGTTTTTGTCGAGGAGAACAATGGCCGCCACCCCATCCACCGGAGCTTCTCCTATGCAAACCCGTCAACTGGGCAAGAACGGCCCGCAAGTGTCAGCCATCGGCCTTGGCTGCATGGGCATGACCGACTTCTACACCACCGGCACCGATACCAAAGAGGCCACCGCCACCTTGCACCGTGCCCTGGAACTGGGGATCAACCTGCTGGACACCGCCGACATGTACGGCCCCCACAGCAACGAAATCCTGATCGGCCAGGCGATCCGCGGCAAACGCGACCAGGTGTTCCTGGCCAGCAAGTTCGGCATCGTCCGCAACCCCGGCGACCCGGCGGCGCGCGGAGTGAGCGGCCGCCCCGACTACATTCGCCAGGCGATCGACGGCACCTTGCAGCGCCTGGGCGTGGACACCCTGGACCTGTATTACCAGCACCGCATCGACCCGGACGTGGCCATCGAGGAAACCGTCGGCGCCATGGCCGAGCTGGTGCGGGCCGGCAAGGTCCGCTACCTGGGGCTCAGCGAAGCCTCGGCGGCAACGCTGGAGCGGGCCCACAAGGTACATCCGATCAGCGCCCTGCAAAGCGAATATTCGTTGTGGAGCCGCGACCAGGAAGACAACGGCTGCCTGGCGGCCTGCCAGCGCCTGGGCATCGCCTTTGTGCCCTACAGCCCGCTGGGCCGAGGCTTTCTCACTGGCGCCCTGAAGAGCCCGGAGGATTTCGCCGCCGACGACTACCGGCGTTTCAGCCCGCGCTTCCAGGGTGAGAACTTCACCAGGAACCTGCTGCTGGTGGAACAGGTCAAGCAACTCGCGGCGGCCAAGGGCATCACCGCCGGGCAACTGGCCCTGGCCTGGGTGCTGGCGCAGGGCGATTACCTGATCCCGATTCCGGGCACCAAGCAACGCAAGTACCTGGAGGAGAATGTCGCCGCGCTGCAAGTCCGCCTCGACGCTGACGAACTGCAGGCCCTGGAACGGATCTTCACCCCCGACGCCACTGCCGGCGAGCGTTACCCGCACGCGGTGATGGCCTTGCTCGACCGGTAAACAGCCAGCCACAAAAAAGGCCCTCGACCGGTTTATCGGTCGAGGGCCTTTGTTTGTCACCTCACGCCTTGGTGGAGCGATTCTTGTCGGTCACCGTGGTGCCGTTGCCCTTGCCGTAGCTTTGCAGGTTCTGCAGCACGTAGATGGCTTTCTTGTACTCGGGGATCAGGTAGTTGGCGTACTTGTTGCCCTTGAGGTTGTTGCTCTGGATGGTGTCCAGCTGGATCGCGAAGTACTCCAGAGCGTTGAACTTGGCCTCCGGGTCCTTCTGCACGCCGAAGCGGTCGAACTTGTCGCCGGCGTTGAGCAGGGTCATCGCCGTCACGTCGCTGATCAGGCCCTTTTCTTTCAGGAACGTACTCATGTTGCCCAGTTGCTTGGCGCTGACGTTCTCCGGATCGAACCCCTTGATCTGCTTGTGCAGCTTCATTTCGTCCATCTTGAACACGTTCAGCGCCAGCGGGTTCTGGCCGACCAGGGCGAGCATCTGCTTGACCTTGACGCTCTGGCTGACCGGCTTGCCCCGGGTGCCAGTGTCCTGCACCAGCAGACCGGCCTTGCTGGTCCAGCCGCCGACATATCCGATTGTCATAAAAAGACTCCTGTGTACGGACTTTCGACATACGTCTTGCGCGGCCAACAAGAGGATCGCGCAAGTTCAACTAAGAAACGTCTGAAAAGCCTGATTGAGGGAAAACGATGGTCGCGAGTATCGACGCGCCAGGGCGTCTCACCAACAAATATTTCTGGTTTTTACAATTTTTGTACATTTCCGATACAAATGCCGGAAGGCCCGTTTTTGCTGGCCGAAACAATTGTTTAACAATCAAACCCATGACAACTAAGCAGTGATTTTCGGCCTCTAGCGTAGCGACTGGTTAGTTGCCTGGACGGGCTTATCCGAAGTCCGCCGAACGGTCTGTTCCACACCTCCATGACAGGCGCAGGGGCAACTATATTTGAGGGTCCCTACAACAAGGAGGTGCATCATGGAACAACGTCAGCAGCACCTTTTGGACGAGCTCATCTGCCATGAGCTCTACATCGACGCGCCGATCGATACCGTCTACTACTACGTGACTCAGCCGGATCGCTGGCCCGAGTGGCATCCCGCTTCCCTGCGCGCCGACACCGGCCTGGCTGGCTCATTGCCAGCGGGGCATCGCTTCGGCAAAACCATCGACCTGCTCGGCCTGCAGATCCACCTGAGCTGCCGGGTGCTGGTCGCGGTATTTCCCAAGGAGTTCAAGATCGTCTTCAGTTCTGCGCCAGCAGACGGCTCGATCCACTATCAGTTGTGCAAATACGGGGACGGAACCCTGTTCAAGCGCACCCTGCACTACTGCTCCGACCTCAACCTGCTCAGCCTGCGCCCGCGTATCGAGCACTTGTCCCAACTGGCGCTGGCCAACCTCAAGCGCAACCTGGAACAGATCGCCCACTGATCCGGCAACGGGTGGCGCCCCACTGGCTGACAAATCTGTAATCTTCACCTCAGTTTTCTGACAGGCCGCGCCACTTAAGGTCGCCCCATACCTGACCAGCAGGATCGAGGGAGCCTTGGGGCATGCATGTAAAACCCACACGACGCAGTTTTATCAAGGGCCTGGCCGCCGGCGGCGTACTGGCCGGCACCGGGCTGTGGCAACAGCCGCTCTGGGCACGCAGCGAAGACGGCCAACTGCCCGCCCTCAGCGGCCAGCAGTTCGACCTGTTCATCGGTGAATCCCAGGTCAACTACAGCGGCACCTCGCGCACTGCGATGACCATCAACGGCGGCCTGCCCGGCCCGCTGCTGCGCTGGCGCGAGGGCGACACCGTGACCATCCGGGTGCGCAACCGCCTCCAGGAGGACACCTCGATCCACTGGCACGGCCTGATCCTGCCGGCCAACATGGACGGCGTGCCGGGCCTGAGCTTCCACGGCATCGCCCCCGGCGGCCTCTACGAATACCGCTTCAAGGTCCGGCAGAACGGCACCTACTGGTACCACAGCCACTCGGGCCTGCAGGAACAGGCCGGGGTCTACGGGCCACTGGTGATCGAGGCCCGCGAGCCGGAACCCTTCCAGTACGACCGCGACTACGTGGTGATGCTCAGCGACTGGAGCGACGAGGCGCCCGAACGCCTGATGCACATCCTGAAAAAGCAGCCCGGCTACTACAACTTCCACAAGCGCACGGTCGGCGACTTTATCGAGGACGTCAGCCGCGACGGCTGGGCGGCCACCCTCGCCGATCGCAAGATGTGGGCGCAGATGAAAATGACCCCCACCGACCTGGCGGACGTCAGCGGTCATACCTACACCTACCTGATCAACGGCCAGAGCCCCGGCGGCAACTGGACCGGGCTGTTCAAGCCCGGCGAGAAGCTGCGCCTGCGCCTGATCAACGGCTCGGCCATGAGCTACTTCGACCTGCGCATTCCCGGCCTGAAGATGACGGTGGTCGCCGCCGACGGCCAGTATGTGCAGCCGGTCAGCGTCGATGAACTGCGCATCGCCGTGGCGGAAACCTACGACGTGCTGGTCGAGCCCGGCTCGCAGGAGGCCTACACCCTGTTCGCCCAGGCCATGGACCGCAGCGGCTATGCCCGCGGCACCCTGAGCCAGCGTCCGGGACTGAGCGCGCCCGTGCCGCCCCTGGACCCGCGGCCGCTGATCAGCATGGCCGACATGGGCATGGATCACGGCAGCATGGCTGGCATGGGCGACATGCCCGGCATGGATCATGGCCAGATGCAGGGCATGGACCACGACCAGATGCAGGGGATGGATTCCAGCAACATGGCCGGTATGGACCACAGCGGCATGTCGGGCATGGACCACGGCACCATGGGCGGCGCCATGCAACGCCACCCGGCCTCGGAGGACGGCAACCCGCTGGTGGACATGCAGACCATGAGCCCGACGCCGAAACTCGCCGACCCGGGTATCGGCCTGCGCGACAACGGCCGTCGGGTACTGACCTACGCCGACCTGCGCAGCACCTTCGAAGACCCCGACGGGCGCGAACCGAGCCGCACCATTGAGCTGCACCTGACCGGGCACATGGAAAAATTCGCCTGGTCGTTCGACGGCATCAAGTTCAGCGACGCCGAGCCCCTGCGCCTGACCTATGGCGAGCGGGTACGCATCACCCTGGTCAACGACACCATGATGACCCACCCCATCCACCTGCACGGCATGTGGAGCGACCTGGAAGACGAACAGGGGCGCTTCCTGGTGCGCAAGCACACGATCGACATGCCGCCGGGCAGCAAGCGCAGTTACCGGGTGACCGCCGATGCCCTGGGGCGCTGGGCCTATCACTGCCACCTGCTGTTCCACATGGAGATGGGCATGTTTCGCGAAGTACGCGTGGACGAAGCCGGGAGCGCCGCATGATGCCGAAAAACGCCTTGACCCTGTTCACCACCCTGCTCGGCCTCGGCGCCGCCACCTTGCAGGCCGCCGAAAGCATGGATCACTCCAGCATGGATCATGCGTCCATGCCGGCTTCCTCCATGCAAGGCAACCCGATGCCGGGCATGGACCACAGCCAGATGACCGGCATGGACGACGAACCGCTGCAGACCATGGAACCCGCCGCGCCCACCCAAAGCCGCACGCCGATCCCGGTACTCACCGACGCCGACCGCCGCGCCGCCTTCCCGCCGGTGGCCGGCCACGGCGTGCACGACAAGGCGATCAACTCGCTGTGGCTGGTCGATCGCCTGGAGTACCAGGACGCCGATGACGGCAGTGCCCTGGCCTGGGAAATGAACGGTTGGATCGGCGGCGACATCGACCGGCTGTGGCTGCGCAGCGAAGGCGAGCGCACTAACGGCCGGACCGAAAACGCCCAGGTCGAGGCGCTCTGGGGCCATGCCATCGGCCCCTGGTGGGATGTGGTCAGCGGCGTGCGCCAGGACTTCAAGCCCGGCGCGCCGCAGACCTGGGCCGCCCTCGGGCTGCAAGGCATGGCCCTGTACAACTTCGAAAGCCAGGCCACCGCCTACCTCGGCGAAGGCGGCCAGAGTGCCCTGGGGCTCCAGGCCGAATACGACATCCTGCTGACCAACCGCCTGATCCTGCAGCCCAACGCAGAGGTCAGCCTGTACGGCAAGAACGACCCGCAACGGGGCGTCGGCTCAGGGCTCTCCTCGCTGGAGGCCGGCCTGCGCCTGCGCTACGAGCTGCACCGCCAGTTCGCGCCCTACGTCGGCGTGACCTGGAGCCGCAGCTACGGCAAGACCGCGGACTACGCCCGTGAAGAAGGCGAAGACAACAGCGAAGCCCGCCTGGTGCTCGGTGTGCGCCTGTGGTTCTGACTTCCCTTCAATAGATAACTAAAAACAGCACGCGGCCAATGCCGCCTGGAGCCTTGCATGTCCCACCTCAAGCATCTCGTCATCGCCGCCACTTTCGGTGCCGGCCTGTTACTCACTGGCGTCGCCCAGGCGCACCCCAAGCTGCTGGCCTCGACCCCGGCCGAAGGCGCCAAGGGCGCGGCGCCGGCGAAGATCGAACTGCAATTCTCGGAACCCCTCACCACCCAGTTCTCCGGGGCTCGGCTGCTGATGACCGGCATGCCCGGGATGAGTCACGCACCGATGCCGGTCAAGGCCAGCGTGGCCGGCGGCGGCGATCCGAAAAGCATGATCATCAGCCCCGCCGCCCCGCTCGCGAAGGGCAGCTACAAAGTCGAGTGGCGGGCGGTGTCCGCCGACACCCATCCGATCACCGGCAACCTGACCTTCGAAGTCAACTGAGCCATGGGCGAACTCATCAACCTCGCCCTGCGTTTTGCCCTGTACCTCGATCTGACGCTGCTGTTCGGCCTGGCGCTGTTCAGCCTTTACGGGTTGCGTGGTGCACAGAGCCAATGGCGTTTTCGCCGGCCTCTGGCGACCGCCCTGGTGCTGGGCGCGCTGCTGTCAGGCGCCGCGCTGCTGGAACTGGCGCTGTCGATGAGTGGCGCGACCAGCCTGGCCGAACTGGACCCGGCGCTGCTGTCTGCGCTCATGCTGGAAACCGCTGTCGGCCAAAGCTGGCTGCTACGCCTGGCGGCGTTGCTGCTGGCGGGGGGGCTGCTTCTGTTCAGCGGTGGCTGGCCGAGGTTCACCCTATACGGCCTGATTCTGTGCACAGCGGCAGCCCTGGCCACCCTGGCCTGGGGCGGCCACGGGGCGATGAGCGAAGGCGGCCGGCATTACCTGCACCTGGGCAGCGACATCCTGCATTTACTGGGCGCCGGCGCCTGGTTGGGGGCACTGGCGGCTTTCGCCCTGCTGCTTCGCCGTAGCGCCTGCGAAGACGAACCGCAGGCAGGCCACCTGCTCGATGCCCTGAAGGGGTTTGCCAGCCTGGGCACGCTGATCGTGGTCGTCCTGACCATCAGCGGTGTGCTCAACTACCTGCTGATCGTCGGCCCGGACCTGGCAACGTTGAGCGCCAGCACCTATGGCCTGCTCCTCAGCCTGAAGGTGGCGGTGTTCGCCAGCATGCTGGTGTTCGCCGCATTGAACCGCTTCCATCTGGTTCCGCAGCTGGAGCAGGCGCTGCACCAGGCCTCGCCCCAGGCAGCCCTGCCCGCCTTGCGTCGCAGCATGGTCCTGGAACTGGCGGCGGCCCTGTTGATCCTAGGCCTGGTGGCCATGCTCGGCATCCTGAGCCCGGTTCCCGAATGAACACCTATCGCGGGCACGCTTCTGTAGGAGCGAGGCTTGCCCGCGATGAACGACAACGCGCAGTACCAGACAACCTGAATGGCCAGCGCTCGGTATAACGTTGAAACACAAGCGCTGCGCCGCGCTCGAGAAAAGTAGCAAAATACGCCACCCTGTCGGCCCAACACCGCGCCCCAAGGCGCCCTGATGATCAAGAGACTTCCTATGAACAACACTCTGCGCCTGGCAGCCCTGTCTGCCCTGCTCGTCGGCTCCCTGGCCCAGGCCGCCGACCTGATCCCGATCGATGTGCACCGCGATGCCAACTGCGGTTGCTGCAAGAAATGGATCGAGCACCTGCAAGCCAACGGCTTCAAGGTCAACGACCACGTCGAAAGCAACATGAGCGAAGTCAAGCAGCGCCTGGGCGTGGCCCCGCGCCTGGCGTCGTGCCACACCGCGGTGATCAACGGCAAATTCGTCGAAGGCCATGTACCGGCGGACCAGGTGCTGGCCCTGAGCAAGCGCGATGACCTGCTCGGCGTCGCCGCCCCCGGCATGCCCATGGGCTCTCCCGGCATGGAAATGGACGGCATGCCCGCCGACGCCTACCAGGTTATCGGCCTGACCAAGGACGGCAAGGACGTGGTGGTCGCGGACTACCCGGCCCATTGATCCCCACCGCCTGCCTCGGCCTGTTCCTGGCGGCCTTCGGCGCCGCCACCCTGCTGCCGCTGCAATCCGAGGCCGTGCTGGTGGGGCTGCTGCTCAACGGCCAGCACCCGGTCTGGCTTCTGCTGGCCGTCGCCACCCTCGGCAATGTCCTGGGTTCCCTGGTGAACTGGTGGCTGGGCCAGCGCCTGGAACACTACAAGGACCGCCGCTGGTTCCCCGTCGGCCCACGCCATCTGCAACGGGCCCGCAGCCATTACCAGCGCTACGGCCACTGGTCCCTGCTGCTGAGCTGGCTGCCGATCATCGGCGACCCGCTGACCCTGGTGGCCGGAATCATGGGCGAACCGCTAAAGCGCTTCCTGCTGATCGTCACCCTGGCCAAGGGCGCGCGGTATGGCGTGCTGGCCTGGATGACCCTCGGCTGGGTCGGTTGAGCTGACGGGGTACGCCTCCAGGCTGACCACGAAGGGAACGTTTCGCCCTGGCGATGGCCTCTGCTTATTAATGTCGCGCTAATCACACCGCGCCAGGATCAGCTCATTTCCCTCGGAGGTCATGTATGTCCCTAAGCCCCACCCGCCGGAGCCTCGCCTGCTGGTTACCCGGCCTGTTGCTGACCGCCGCCCTGCCCGCCCTTGCCGCCGAAGGCCCTGCCTACGGTCCCGAGTTGCAAGGCTTCGACTATCCCTACCCGCTGCAGCACTTTGCCTTCGAGTCCCAGGGCCAGGCCTTGCAGATGGGGTATATGGATGTGCCGGCCAAGGGCACGCCCAACGGTCGCAGCGTGCTGCTGATGCACGGCAAGAATTTCTGCGGCGCGACCTGGGACACCTCGATCAAGGCCTTGAGCGACGCCGGCTACCGGGTCATAGCCCCAGACCAGATCGGCTTTTGCACCTCCAGCAAGCCCGAGCACTATCAATACAGCTTCCAGCAACTGGCGCAGAACACCCGGCAACTGCTGGACCGGCTGGGCGTCCGGCAGGTCAGCCTGCTGGGCCATTCCACCGGCGGCATGCTGGCCACCCGTTATGCCCTGCAATACCCCGAGCAGGTGCAGCAACTGGCGCTGGTCAACCCGATCGGCCTGGAAGACTGGAAGGCCCTCGGCGTGCCCTACCGCAGCGTCGATCAGTGGTACGCCCGCGAGCTCAAGCTGTCGGCCGAGGGCATCCGCAACTATGAACGCAGCACCTATTACGGCGGCCGCTGGCAGCCGGAATTCGAGCGCTGGGTGGACATGCTCGCCGGCCTCAACAAGGGCCCGGGGCACACACGGGTGGCGTGGAACTCGGCGCTGATTTACGACATGATCTTCACCCAGCCGGTGTACTACGAGTTCAAGGACCTGAAGATGCCAACCCTGCTGTTGATCGGCACCTCCGACACCACGGCGATCGGCAGCGATATCGCGCCGCCGGCGGTCAAGGCGCGGATCGGCAACTACCAGGTGCTGGGCAAGCAGGTGGCCGGGCTCATCCCGCACTCGACCCTGATCGAGTTCCCGGGCCTGGGCCACGCCCCGCAGATGGAACAACCGGCGCAATTCCACCAGGCCCTGCTGGGCTGGCTGGCGTCACATTGATGCGTTTTCCCCGGAGCCTTCATGAGTGTGCAGATCGCGGTAATCGATGATTGGCAGGACGTTGCCCGTGACGTCGTCGACTGGTCGGTGCTGGCGGGTATCGGCCAGGTCAGTTTTATCCATGACTACCCTAGCGACACCGCCGCCATGAGCGAGCGCCTGGCGCCGTTCGAGGTGATCTGCGTGATGCGCGAGCGCAGCCGTTTCGACGCGGCCCTGCTGCGCAGCCTGCCGCGACTCAAGCTGTTGCTCACCGGCGGCATGCGCAACGCCGCCATCGACCTGGCCGCCGCGGCCAGCCTGGGCATCCAGGTGTGCGGCACCGACAGTTACAAGCACGCGGCGCCGGAGCTGACCTGGGCGCTGATCATGGCCCAGACCCGCAACCTGCTCAGCGAAGCCAGCGCGCTGCGCGCCGGCCTCTGGCAACAGGGGCTGGGCGGCGACCTGCACGGCAAGACCCTGGGCATTCTCGGCCTGGGCAGCATCGGCCAGCGGGTGGCACAGTTCGGCCAGGTGTTCGGCATGCGGGTGATCGCCTGGAGCGAGAACCTCACCGCCGAACGGGCCGCGGCGGCCGGCGTGACCTACGTGAACAAGCAGCAGTTGTTCGAACAGGCCGACGTACTCTCGGTGCATCTGGTGCTCAGCGAACGCAGCCGCGGCCTGGTGGACGCCCAGGCGCTGGCCTGGATGAAACCCTCGGCGCTGCTGGTCAACACCGCCCGCGGGCCGATCGTCGATGAAGCGGCGCTGATCAGCGCCCTCGAACGCGGGCGCCTGGCCGGCGCGGCGCTGGATGTGTTCGAGCAGGAGCCGCTGCCCCTCGATCATCCGCTGCGCCGCCTGCCCAACGTGCTGGCCACGCCCCATGTCGGTTATGTCAGCCAACAGAACTACCGACAGTTCTTCGCCCAGATGATCGAAGACATCCAGGCCTGGGCCGCCGGCCAGCCGATCCGCCAGTTGGGCTGAACCACGCCAGGGCATTGCGCCAGCACTGCCCTGCACCATCATCGAGCGCCAGCACCTTCACCCCGCACCGCTCCCTTGCAGCCCCTCACCGTTTTCGCGCCAAGACGAAAAAGCCTCGCCCCTGGCCGGTGCGCGAGACTGCCTTTCGTCGGCTTTATTCCGGGGCAGCGCAACCTTCGCCCCGAGAAAACCTAATCGTCACGCCCGCGCTCTAACTTCTGTCCTAGACTGGAATTCGAAAAGTGACCGGACAGTCACTCCCAGGGAAATAAAGTCGAAACTTTTGGCTCACGCCTTGGGTCAGGTTAAAGGTAGGGCCTTCGCGACTGGTGCAATCCTTGCAATGGCCCCTTCACCCTCTTTGCGTCGACGCATGAGGCTGCGTTCGGCTTTCGCATGCGCAACGTTTTTTGTGCCCGGCCACCGGATTGGCCTTTTGACACCGCCGGCAGATGCCAGGAACAGATCAATAAAACGGGAGAAACAGATGACCAGTGCCGTATTGCAAACCCAGGGAAAGCATCCTCTGCCGCTGGCCGGTGAAACGGTCTCCACATCGATTCTCGCCCCAGGTGGCAAGACGTCACTGCCCTTGATCCGCCACAACCCCAATCGCAAGAAGGTCCTGTTCGTCACTTCGGAAATCGCCGACCTGGTCAAGACCGGCGGCCTGGGCGACGTGTCGGCCGCCCTGCCCCGCGCCATGGCGCACCTGCACGATGTACGCCTGCTGATCCCTGGCTACCGGCAGGTGATGCACAGCGAAAACCCGATTCATATCATTGGCGAGCTGGGCGGCCACGCGGCCCTGCCGGCCTGCAAGATCGGGCGCATGGACATGCCCGACGGCCTGGTGATCTATGTGCTGATCTGCCCCGAACTCTATGAGCGCGAAGGCACGCCCTACGGCGCCAACAACGGCCGCGACTGGCCGGACAACCATATCCGCTTCGCCCGCCTGGGCCTGGCCGCCGCCGACATCGCCGCCAACCTGGCGCAGATCCACTGGTGCCCGGACCTGGTGCACGCCCATGACTGGCCCGCCGGGCTGGCGCCGGCCTATATGCACTGGCGCGGGCAACGCACGCCGACCCTGTTCACCATCCATAACCTGGCGTACCAGGGCGTGGTCAGCCTGGCTTCCTGCCCGGAGCTGGGCATCCCCGAACATGCCCTGCAACAGGAAGGCATGGAGTTCTACGGCAAGCTGTCGTTCCTCAAGGCGGGCATGGCCTACGCCAGCCACATCACCACCGTCAGCGCCACCTATGCCCAGGAAATCACCACCCCGGCCTTCGGCTGCGGGCTTGACGGTTTCCTCGCCAGCAAGACCCAGCAAGGCCTGCTCAGCGGCATCCCCAACGGCATCGACGAAAGCTGGGACGCCGCCACCGACCCGCACCTGTCCACCCCCTTCGCCATTGGCGACTGGCAAGGCAAGGCCGCCAATGCCGCCCATGTGCGGCAGATGTTCGGCCTCGACCCCAGCAGCGGCCCGCTGTTCGCGGTGGTCTCGCGCCTGGTCTACCAGAAAGGCCTGGACCTTACCGAAGGCGTGGCCGAGTACATCGTCAAGTCCGGCGGCCAGATCGCCATCATCGGCCGCGGCGAGCCGGAGGAAGAACAGGCCATGCGCGCCCTGGCCGCGCGTTTCCCCGGGCGCATCGGGGTGAACATCGGTTTCAACGAAACCGACGCCCGCCGCATGTTCGCCGGCAGCGACTTCCTGCTGATGCCTTCGCGCTACGAGCCCTGCGGCCTGAGCCAGATGTACGCCCAGCGCTTCGGTTCGCTGCCGGTGGCGCGCAATACCGGCGGCCTGGCCGACACCATCGAGAACGGCGTCACCGGTTTTCTGTTCGACGAATCCACCGTGGCCAGCTACGAAGAGGCCCTGGGCCGCGCCTTCAAGGTGTTCGCCTATCCGCAGTTGCTCAACGCCATGCGCTGCCGGGCCATGGCCGCGCCCTTCAACTGGTGCAAGGCGGTGGAACCCTACGCCGAACTCTATGAACAGCTAGTGGCCAAGGCCTTGGGAAAATCGGCCAAACCCTGAGAGGGCACCCTGGATGCCGTCAAGGACTCTGGAAACCTGGCCCCACGGCGCTACTGCGCTCGATACCGAGCGCACCCGCTTTGCCCTCTGGGCGCCGAACGCACAGCACATCAGCGTCGAACTCGAAGACGGCATGTCGCTGCCCATGCAGCCCCAGGCCAACGGCTGGTTCATGGTCATCGGCCAGTGCCCGCCCGGCACCCGCTACCGCTTCAATGTCGATGAGCAGATCCGCGTGCCCGACCCGGCGTCCCGGGCCCAGGACGGCGACATCGACGGCCCCAGCCTGGTGGTCGATCCCCGGGCCTATCGCTGGCGGCACCCGCACTGGCAAGGCCGGCCGTGGCACGAAGCGGTGATCTACGAGCTGCATGTGGGCGTGCTCGGCGGTTACCGCGCAGTGGAAAAACACCTGCCACGCCTGGCCGAGCTGGGCATCACCGCCATCGAGCTGATGCCCCTGGCGGAGTTTCCCGGCGATCGCAATTGGGGCTACGACGGCGTCCTGCCTTATGCGCCGGAAGCCTCCTACGGTTCGCCCGACGACCTCAAGCACCTGATCGACTGCGCCCACGGCCTGGGCTTGGCGGTGATGCTCGATGTGGTCTACAACCACTTCGGCCCCGACGGCAATTACCTGCACCACTACGCCAAGGCCTTCTTCAGGGAAGACCGGCACACGCCCTGGGGCGCGGCCATCGACTTTCGCCGCCAGCCCGTGCGCGACTTCTTTATCGACAATGCCCTGATGTGGCTGCTGGAGTACCGCTTCGACGGCCTGCGCCTGGATGCCGTGCATGCGATCGACGACCCGGACTTCCTGCATGAGCTGGCGCATCGGGTGCGCCGCCGGATCGACCCGGCGCGGCAGGTCTGGCTGACCGTGGAAAACGAATACAACCAGGCCAGCCTGCTGGAGCAGCACTTCGACGCGCAGTGGAACGACGATGGCCACAACGCCCTGCATGTGCTGCTCACCGGGGAGACCGACGCCTACTACGCCGACTTCGCCGAACGCCCCACCGAGAAACTGGCGCGCTGCCTGAGCCAGGGGTTCGTCTATCAGGGCCACGTCACCCGCCACGGTACCCCTCGCGGCGAACCCAGCAGCCATTTGCCGCCCAGCGCCTTCGTGCTGTTTTTGCAGAACCACGACCAGATCGGCAACCGCGCCTTCGGCGAGCGCTTGGTGCGCCTGGCCGAACCACAGGCATTGCAGGCGGCCACGGTGCTGTTGCTGCTGTCGCCGATGATCCCGCTGCTGTTCATGGGCGACGAACTGGCGGCGCCGCAGCCCTTCCTGTTTTTCACCAGCCATCACGGCGAACTGGCGGACGCGGTGCGCGAAGGCCGGCGCGACGAATTCGCCGCCTTCAGCGCCTTCGCCGATCCGCATAAACGCGAGCAGATTCCCGACCCGAACGCGCCGGACACCTTCCTCGCGTCGAGGCCGCAGGCGGACCCGGCCCAGGGCGAGCAAACCCTGGGGCTGTATCGCCAGCTGTTGCAACTGCGCCACGAGCACATCGTGCCCTACCTGCCCGGCGCCGAAGCCCTGGGCGCCGAGGTGCTGGCCGAAGGCGCGCTCTGTGCCCGCTGGCGCCTGGGCAATGGCCAGGAACTGCGCATCGACCTCAACCTGAGCCCGCACAACGTCGAGCAACAGCCGCCAAGCGCGGCGCAGCGCCTGTTCGAATACCCGGCCCAGGCGTTCGAGCGGTTGCACCAAGGCACTCTCGCCCCCTATAGCGCGCTGGTCAGCCTCGGCGCAGTCGCCCCCACGCCAGACCTTGACGGAGAACACCCATGAGCGACGCGCAACTGGAAATCCTCGCCAGCCGGGCCGGCCTGGCCGTCGACTGGATCGACGCCAACGGCCGCCCGCAACGGGTCGAGCCACGGGTGCTGCGCGCCGTGCTGGCCAGCCTTGGCCATCCGGCCGACAACGACCGGCAGATCGAAGCCAGCCTGCGCCAGCTGCTACAGGTGCAGCAGAGCCGGCAACTGCCGCCGCTGCTGACCGCCGACGCCGGCCAGGGCCTGGACCTCGGGCATTACTTCGCGCCGGACACGCCCTGCGAAATCCACCTGGAAGACGGCGGTGTGCTCAACCTCAGGCTGGACGCCAACTCCATGCTGCCGGGCCTGGTGCCGGTGGGTTATCAGGAGGTGAGCATCGCCGGCCAGCACTTCACCCTGGCCGTGGCGCCCGAGCGCTGCTACAGCGTCGCCGACGCCGTGGACCAGGCCACGCCCCGTGCCTGGGGCCTGAGCGTGCAGCTGTATTCGCTGCGCCGCGCAGGCGATGGCGGTTATGGTGATACCCAAGCGCTCGAAGACTTGGTCCGGGTCGCCGGCGAACGGGGCGCCGAGGCCGTGGCCATCAGCCCGCTGCATGCCATGTTCAGCAGCGACACCGGCCGCTACAGCCCCTATTCACCGTCCAGCCGGTTGTTTCTCAACAACCTGTACGCCGCGCCCGGGACCATTCTCGGCGAGCGGGCCTGGCGCAGCGCGATCGATGCCAGCGGCCTCGGGCCGCAACTGCAACAGCTGGAACAACAGCCGATGGTCGACTGGCCGGTGGCGGCCCACGCCCGGCAGAAAGTCCTGCGCGCGCTTTATGACGGCTTCTGCCAGGGCGAGCATCCGCTGCACCAGGACTTCGCCAGCTTCCGCCACGCCAGTGGCGAGGCCCTGGAAAACCACTGCCGCTTCGAAGCCATCCAGGCCCAGCGCGCGGCCCGCGGCGAAAGCCTCGACTGGCGCGAATGGCCCGACGCCTGGCGCACCCCACGCAGCCCGGCGCTGGCGCAGTTCGCCGAGGAGCACGCCGCCGATATCGGCTTTTATGCCTTCTGCCAATGGCTGATCGCCCGTTGCCTGGAGCGGGTGCAGGCCACCGCCCGCAGCAGCGGCATGGGCATCGGCCTGATCGCCGACCTGGCGGTGGGCGCCGACGGCGGCGGCAGCCAGGCCTGGAGCCGCCAGGACGAACTGCTGGCGGCGCTGACCGTCGGCGCGCCGCCGGACATTCTCAATCGCCAGGGCCAGGGCTGGGGCATTTCCGCCTTTTCCCCGGAGGGCCTGGTGCGCAATGGCTTCCACGCTTTCATCGAAATGCTCCGGGCCAACTTCGCCCATGCCGGCGGCCTGCGCATCGACCATGTGATGGGGTTGCAGCGGCTATGGGTGATCCCCCTCGGCGCCCCGCCCTGCGACGGCGCCTACCTGTATTACCCGGTGGACGACCTGCTGCGACTGCTGACCCTGGAATCGCACCGGCACCAGGCGATCGTCCTCGGCGAGGACCTCGGCACGGTGCCCGACGGCCTGCGGGAAAAACTCAGCGCGCGGGCCATGCTCGGCATGCGCGTGCTGCTGTTCGAGCAGGAGCACGGCACGCATTTCCGGCCGATCCTCGATTGGCCGGACAACGCCCTGGCCACCACCAGCACCCACGACCTGCCGACCCTCAACGGCTGGTGGCAGGGCCGCGACATCGACTGGAGCGCGCGCCTGGGCCTGGTGGACGCAAGCGGCGAAACCCATTGGCGCGAACATCGCCAGCGCGAACGCGAGGGCCTGCGCCACGCCCTGAGTCGCGACCCGCAGAATTTTCGTGAAGACACCCACGAAGCCGATCAGGTGGTGGACGCCAGCGTGCGCTTCCTCGGCCATACCCGCGCGCCGCTGGTGCTGCTGCCTCTGGAGGACGCCCTGGGCATCGACGAACAGGCCAACCTGCCCGGCACCCTCGACAGCCATCCCAACTGGCGTCGGCGCCTGGCCGGCAGCAGCGCGGCCTTGCTCGACGACCCGGACGCCGCACGCCGCCTGGAGCTGCTGGCCTGCGCCCGGCAACAGGCCCACGAGCGCGACCGATGAAGGATTCCACGCACCACAGCCCGCCCGTGCGGGCCACCCTGCGCCTGCAGTTTCATCGCGGCTTCACTCTCGACGACGCGGTGCCGCTGGTGCCCTACTTCGCCCGCCTGGGCATCAGCCACCTGTACGCCTCGCCGCTGCTGTGCGCCCGCGCCGGCTCGATGCATGGCTACGACGTGGTCGACCCGACCCGGGTCAACCCCGAACTGGGTGGCGAGGCCGCCCTGGAGCGCCTGGTCCGCAGCCTGCGCCAGCACGACATGGGCCTGCTGCTGGATATCGTCTCCAACCACATGGCGGTCGGCGGCGCGGACAATCCCTGGTGGCAGGACCTGCTGCGCTGGGGCCGCCTGAGCCCCTACGGCGAATTCTTCGATATCCAGTGGCACTCCCCCGACCCCTTGCTGGAAGGCCAGTTGCTGCTGCCGTTCCTCGGCAGCGACTACGGCGTGGCCCTGCAGGAAGGCGCGCTGAGGCTGTGCTTCGATGCCGAACGGGGCGAGTTTCATGTCGAGCATTACCAGCATCATTTCCCGATCTGCCCCAGCGACTATGGCGAACTGCTGCGGCTCCAGGGCGAGATGGACGCCGAACCGGCCGAGCGTCTCAAGCCATTGGCCGATGCCTTCAGCACCCTGCGCTACCAGTCCGACGCCCACACTCAGGCCGAGCCTCTGCAACAGCAGCTGCAGGACGCCGCCCGTGACCCGCAGGTCCGCGCGGCCATCGAGCAGCACCTGGCGCGCTACGATTCGCGCCAGCCGCAGGGCTTCTCCCGCCTGCACGCCCTGCTGGAGCAGCAGAGCTACCGCCTGGCCAGCTGGCGCACCGCGGCGGACGACATCAACTGGCGGCGTTTCTTCGACGTCAACGAGCTGGGTGGGCTACGGGTCGAGCGCCCGGCGGTGTTCGAGGCCACCCACGGCAAAATCTTCCAGTTGATCGCCGCCGGCCTGGTGGACGGGCTGCGCATCGACCATATCGACGGCCTGGCCGATCCCCGCGGCTACTGCCGCAAACTGCGGCGCCGGGTCGACGCCCTGCGTCCCGGCCAGCACTTGCCGATCTATGTCGAGAAGATCCTCGGCGCTGGCGAAACCCTGCGCCGCGACTGGGGCATGGACGGCAGCACCGGCTATGAGTTCATGAACCAGCTGTCGCTGCTGCAACACGACCCGCAAGGCGCCGCCCCCCTGGCCGAACTCTGGAGCCGGCACAGCGAACGGCCGGCGGCCTTTCTCGAAGAGGCCCGGCTGGCGCGCCAGCAATTGCTCAACGGCTCGCTGGCCAGCGATTTCGAAAGCGTGGCCCAGGCCCTGCTGCAAGTGGCGCGCAACGACGTGATGAGCCGCGACTTGACCCTCGGCGCCATTCGCCGTGCCTTGCAGGAACTGATCGTGCACTTCCCGGTGTACCGCACCTACATCGGTGCCTGCGGGCGCTCGGCGACAGATGAGGGGTTTTTCCAGCAGGCCCTGCAAGGCGCCCGTGACACCCTGGGCGAAACCGACTGGCCAGTGCTGGCCTACCTGCAACAGTGGCTCGGCGGCCGCGGCTGGCGCCAGCTGCCGCCGGGGCGCCCGCGCAAGGTGCTCAAGCATGCCTGCGTGCGCTTCCAGCAACTGACCTCGCCGGCGGCGGCCAAGGCGGTGGAAGACACCGCGCTCTATCGCTCGGCGGTGCTGCTGTCGCGCAACGATGTGGGTTTCTCCACCGAACAGTTCTGCGCCCCGGTGGAAGATTTCCACGCCGCCTGCCGCGAGCGCCTGGAGGCTTTCCCCGACAACCTGCTGGCCAGTGCCACCCACGACCACAAGCGCGGCGAAGATACCCGCGCGCGCCTGGCGGTGCTCAGCGAACTCGGCCCCTGGTACGTCGAACAGGTGGAACACTGGCGCGGCCTGGCCCAGGCCCTGCGCAGCGATCCCCAGGCGCCCGGCGCCGGCGACGAGCTGATCCTCTATCAGGCCCTGCTCGGCAGCTGGCCGCTGGAACTGCACAGCGACGACCGCCAGGGCCTGCGCGACTATGCCCAGCGCCTCTGGCAATGGCAGGAAAAAGCCCTGCGCGAAGCCAAGCTGCACAGCAGCTGGGCGGCGGCCAACGAGGCCTATGAAAGTGCCGTGCACCACTTCATCGAGCGCCTGTTGCTCAGCCCCGAGGGCCTGCCGTTGCGCAGCGCCATAGGCGCGGCCGTCCAGGTCATCGCGCCCGCTGGCGCCCTCAACGGCCTGGCTCAATCCTTGCTGCGCATGACCGTGCCCGGCGTGCCGGACCTGTATCAGGGCAACGAGTTCTGGGACTTCAGCCTGGTGGACCCGGACAACCGTCGCCCGGTGGATTTCGCCGCCCGACAGCAGGCTCTGGACCCTTGCGGCGAAACCATGGAACTGTTGGCCCACTGGCGTGACGGGCGTATCAAGCAGGCCCTGATCGCCGCCACGCTGGCGCGCCGGGGCGAGTACCCGCAGCTGTTTCGCCGGGGCACTTACCAGCCGCTGCCGGTACAGGGCCGACACGCCGGCAAGGTGCTGGCCTTCATGCGCGAACACCAGGGCCAGCGCGCCGTGGTGATCGTGCCCAGGCTGGTCGCCGGGCTGCTGGAAAGCGGCGCGCAACCGCGGGTCAACGCGCCGGATTGGGGCGATACGCGTGTGCATCTGCCATTCGCCGCGCCAGGACAAAACCTGAAGGGACTTTTTTCCACGGGGGCAGTCACACCCCACAAGGATCTGATGATCAGCAGCGCATTGCGGGATTTCCCGGTCAACCTTTTCATCCAAACTTGAGTTCAGTTCAGGAGCATTGCGATGAGTACCGACGACAAACGCATTCGTGAGTTCGCCTATCAAATCTGGGAATCGGAAGGCCGGCCCGACGGCCAGGAACACCGGCATTGGGAAATGGCCCGCAAGCTGGCCGAAGCCGAGGCCCTGGCCCCGAGCAAGCCGCCCAGGGCGACCCGCGCCGCCAGCGCCAAACCCGGCAAGCCCGCGGCAAAGCCCAAGGCCGTCGCCAAACCCGCGGCGGCCCCCCTGGTGCCTCCCGGAGAAAAAGGATTGCCGCCCGGGAGCAAAAGCAGCGCGGCGAAAAAGCCGCGGGCCCCGCGCAAGCCAGCGACCAGCTGACGCCTCTGCCGCGAGGCGTTCGCGCCACCCTCCACTGCCGACCTAGCCCATGTGCGTGGCGCGCCCGAGCGCCACAGGGAGCCCATTCGCCCATCTGATTCGCAGGAGCACCCATGACCACCGCCAAAACAGCCGCCACGCCGAAAACCCCGCAAGCCACCGAGCCCTCGCGCATCCGCGAAGGCCTGCCCTTCCCGCTCGGCGCGACCTGGGACGGCCTGGGGGTCAACTTCGCCCTGTTCTCGGCCAATGCCACCCAGGTCGAGTTGTGCCTGTTCGATGCCACGGGCGAAGTCGAGCTGGAACGCATCGAACTGCCGGAATACACCGACGAGATCTTCCACGGCTACCTGCCCGACGCCCACCCCGGGCTGATCTACGGTTATCGGGTGCATGGCCCCTACGACCCGGCCAACGGTCATCGCTTCAACCCCAACAAGCTGCTGATCGACCCGTATGCCAAGCAGCTGGTGGGCCAGCTGAAATGGTCCGAAGCGCTGTTCGGCTACACCATCGGGCACCCCGACGCCGACCTCAGTTTCGACGAGCGCGACAGCGCGCCCTTCGTGCCCAAATGCAAAGTGATCGACCCGGCCCACACCTGGGGCCACGATCATCGCGTCAGCGTGCCCTGGGACAAAACGATCATTTATGAGACTCACGTGCGTGGCTTCACCATGCGTCACCCCTCGGTGCCGGAGGCGGTGCGTGGCACCTTCGCCGGGCTGATGGTCGACGATGTGCTGGAGCACATCCGCAAGCTCGGGGTGTCGTCGGTGGAGCTGTTGCCGATCCATGCCTTCGTCAACGACCAGCACCTGCTGCACAAGGGCATGACCAATTACTGGGGCTACAACAGCATCGCCTTCTTCGCCCCCGACCCGCGCTACCTGGCCAGCGGCAAGATCGCCGAATTCAAGGAAATGGTCGCGCACCTGCACGAAGCCGCGCTCGAAGTGATACTCGACGTGGTCTACAACCACACCGCCGAGGGCAACGAGCAAGGCCCGACCCTGTCCATGCGCGGCATCGACAACGCCTCCTACTACCGCCTGATGCCCGACGACAAACGCTTCTATATCAACGATTCCGGGACCGGCAACACCCTCGACCTGAGCCATCCCTGCGTGCTGCAGATGGTCACCGACTCGCTGCGCTACTGGGCCACGGAAATGCACGTGGACGGTTTTCGCTTCGACCTGGCGACCATTCTCGGGCGTTACCACGATGGCTTCGACGAGCGCCACAGCTTCCTCGTGGCCTGCCGCCAGGACCCGGTGCTGCGCCAGGTAAAGCTGATCGCCGAGCCGTGGGACATCGGCCCCGGCGGTTATCAGGTGGGCGGTTTCCCGCCGGGCTGGGTGGAGTGGAACGACAAGTTCCGCGACACCGTGCGCGCCTTCTGGAAAGGCGACGACGGCCAGCTCGCCGACTTCGCCGCGCGCATGACCGCCTCCGGCGAGATGTTCAACCAGCGCGGCCGGCGGCCTTATACCTCTGTCAATTTCGTGACTGCCCACGACGGCTTCACCCTGCATGACCTGGTGTCGTACAACGACAAGCACAACGAAGCCAACGACGAAGACAACCAGGACGGCAGCAACCACAACCTGTCGTGGAACCACGGCGTCGAAGGCCCCACCGACGACCCGCAGATCAATGCGCTGCGCCTGCGCCAGATGCGCAATTTCTTCGCCACCCTGCTGCTGGCCCAGGGCACGCCGATGCTGGTTGCCGGCGACGAGTTCGCCCGCACCCAGCACGGCAACAACAACGCTTATTGCCAGGACAGCGAAATCGGCTGGGTCAACTGGGACCTGGACGAGGACGGCAAGTCGCTGCTGAAGTTCGTCAGGCGCCTGGTCAAGCTGCGCATGACCTACCCGATCCTGCGCCGCGGACGCTTCCTGGTGGGCAACTACAACGAGGATATCGGGGTCAAGGACGTCACCTGGCTCGCCCCGGACGCCAGCGAGATGACCATCGAACAATGGCAGGACAGCCACGGCCGCTGCCTGGGCATGCTGCTCGACGGCCGCGCCCAGGAAACAGGGATACGCCGCCCCGGCGCCGACGCGACCCTGCTGCTGGTGGTCAACGCCCATCACGACATCGTCAACTTCAGCCTGCCCCAAGTGCCCGACGGCGGCTTCTGGACCTGCATGATCGACACCAACCAGCCCTCGGTGAAAGGCCAGGAACGCTTCGAGTTCGGCCACCGGTACTCGGTGACCGGGCGCTCGCTGCTGCTGTTCGAACTGCAGCACGAGGATGACGATTGAGCAGGTCATTGGCCATTTGCCGGATTGAATGGCGGGCAGTGGCCAGCCCATCAGACACATGTACGATGGTGCCGGATATCCATTCCCCGCTATCTTGAACTGCTGAGCGTCGCCATCGGAAAAAATCGCTGCCCCCTGCGACGGTGGCCAACGGCTGTGTATGATTGAACGCTCTTGCAAGACGGCAATCCAAGGTATGGAGCGCCGGCACCCGGACCGATACCGGGTGCGAACCCAAGCGGCCCGGTCCGTCACCGCGCGCCGACTGCCCCGGAACAAGGATGTGACACCCATGAGATCCATACCCCTGAGCGACAACTGGCCGGAGCAGGTCTGGAACGGCGCCCGCCAACTGCTCGACGTCCCCTCCATCAACCTTGCCAGCCTGGTGCCGCCCGGATTTCGCGCGGTGGTCATTGCCCCGCACCCCGGTGACGAGGTGCTGACCTGCGGCGGCCTGCTGCAGGTACTGGCCCACCATGGCCATCCGCTGCAACTGATTTCCATCACCGACGGCAGCGCCAGCCACCCCGGCTCCGACCTGTGGTCGGAGCGGCGCCTGAGCGTGTTCCGTCCCCAGGAAAGTGTCGAGGCCCTGCGCCGCCTGGGTTTGCCCCTGCACAGCCTGCAGTGGATTCGCGGCGGTTTTGCCGACAGTGGGCTGCAGGAACGCGAGCATCAGTTGAGCCAGTTCATTGGCCGTTACCTGCGCCCCGATGACGTGGTGTTCAGCACCTGGCGCGAAGACGGCAACGACGATCACGACGCCGTCGGCCGGGCCAGCGCCAAGGCCGCGGCCCAGGCTGGCGTGGCGTTCCACGAAGTGCCGGTGTGGGCCTGGCACTGGCCGGCGCGCGATGAACAGCTGCTGCCCTGGCACCGCGCCCGCAAGTTGCGCCTCGACACCTGGACCGTGGCCCGCAAGCGCCATGCGGCGCATGCCTATGCCAGCCAGTTGCAGGGCGATCCGGGCATCGGCCTGGCCCCGACCCTGACGCCGGTGGTGCTGGAGCGGCTGCGCCAGTCCTACGAAATCTTTTTCATGTAGGGCTGCCCCGATGCGGGCAGACCGGGGGCAAACCTGAACTGACCGGCAAAGTGTCAGTCGCATGAGTAACCGCCCTGATTACGAGGAGTGAGCGTGAGCACCGATTCAACCAGGCGTCCGGTCACGTCGGCAGCGCCAGACGAAACCCCGGCGATCCATCGCCTGCGCATCCTGACCGTCAACACCCACAAGGGCTTCACCGCCCTGAACCGCCGTTTCATTCTCCCGGAGCTGCGTGACGCGGTCCGCAGCACCCAGGCCGACCTGGTGTTTCTCCAGGAAGTGCTGGGCGAGCACGACCGCCACGCCAGCCGCTACGGCAACTGGCCTCAGCAGTCGCAATACGAGTTTCTCGCCGACAGCATGTGGAGCGACTTCGCCTACGGGCGCAACGCGGTCTATCCCGATGGCCATCACGGCAACGCCCTGCTGTCGAAATACCCGATCCGCCAGTATCGCAACCTCGATGTCTCGATCACCGGCCCGGAGCGCCGCGGGCTGTTGCATTGCGTGCTGGATGTACCGGGGCATGCCGAAGTGCACGCGATCTGCGTGCACCTGAGCCTGCTGGAAAGCCATCGCCAGCTGCAACTGGCGCTGTTGTGCCAGTTGCTCAAGTCGCTGCCGGACGATGCGCCGGTGATCATCGCCGGCGACTTCAACGACTGGCAGTTGCATGGCAATGCCACCCTCGCCCGCCGCGACGACCTGCACGAAGCCTTCGAACGCCACCATGGCAGGCCGGCCAAGACCTACCCGGCGCGCTGGCCACTGCTGCGCCTGGACCGCATCTACCTGCGCAACGCCAGCAGCCACGCACCGAAGATCCTCGGGCACAAGCCCTGGACTCACCTGTCGGATCACCTGCCGCTGGCGGTGGAAGTGCACCTCTGATGCCTTCGCCCAGGCATCGAGGATCATCGGTCTGGCGGCCCACCAGGCCACTCTCGCCTCTCCGGCAACCGCGGTCGCCGGCCTGATCGACGAAGCGGCCAGCGCGCTGGCCAAGGCCTGACGCGGCCCTTGGCCCAGGAAAGTCACCGACTCGCCCGCAAAGGGCGAGTCGGTAGTGGGCTACCGAAAATCGCTTTCCCCCACCTTTCTTGACGTTTTTTCGTACAAACAAGAACTTAGAGAATGGCTTTTTTTCAGTCGGTTACAGCGCCTGAATTACCTACGCCATTGGTCGGTCATTTTCTTGACGATCGCGGAGTCGTCTCCTTAGCTACAGCTTACTACCCCCGGAAATACAATCAGGGGCAAGCCTCGGATACCTGCTCTAGAGCGGGTCGCCGAGCCTTGCCTCAACGAACTCGGTCGCCCCTCATTCGGGGTAGGAGAGACGCCACGGCGAGACACGGCATGCGATTGCAAGGTAGCCCTCCATGAAAACTTCACTCACCCCACAAGAGATCAAGATCATTCTGTGCACAGTTTCCGCTTCGGTATTGCTGTGTTCTTCCATGGAGGTACAAGCGTCCCCTGCCGAGGACGAGGCGCAGCTCTGGTATCACCAGGACCTGCTCCTGAACCGCCTGTTGACACCCGCGACATCCGCGACGCCCATGCCGGCCAGCCAGCCCCAGGGCAACAGCCTGGGTATCGTGCAAGGCAGCCCGCAGGTCTGGGACCCGCTGTACGGGCCCGCGGCGCGGCAGACCGAAGTCGGCTACCTCGGTTCGCGTTTTGCCAGCAGCATCAACGACACGCCCGGCGGCCCGGTGCTCTACACCCTGGAAAGCAGCAGCGGGCATACCCAGCGCATCGGCCTGCTGGGCGGCCAGAGCCAGTTCCAGGCCAACGGTCAGGGCGTGCCCGGCGGTTTCAGCGACCCGCGTAACGACCGTTTCAGTGTCCAGGGTCAAAGTCTTGGCGCGTTCTGGAGCCTGACCGGTCCGCAGGGCTGGCACGTCGATCTGTCGGCCAGCGGCGCCCGGGTCAGCGGCTTCAGCCGCACCGAGCAAGGCCAGCGACAAGCCGCCGAAGGCAGCGCGGTGACCCTGTCGGTGCAAGGCGGGATTCCCATCGGCATCAGCGACAACTGGGTGGTCGAACCCCAGGCGCAATTGATCAACCAGCGCGTCAGCCTGGACAACCCGAATGCCGACAGCAGCACCCGCTCCGCCGGTAACCTCAACGCCTGGAGCGGCCGCGTCGGGGCCCACTTGCAAGGCCGTTACGACGTCGCCGGGCACTCGGTGGAACCCTATGTGCGCACCAGCTTGTGGCACACGGTGTACAGCGGCGACACCCTGACCCTGGACAAGGTCGACAAGATCAGCAGCAGCCGCAAGTCCTCCACGGTCGAAGTCGGCCTGGGCCTGGTGGCCAGGCTCACCCCGCCGTCAGCCTGTACGTGAGCGCCGACTACAGCAGCGACGTGGACGACAACGACCTCAACGGACTGATCGGCAGCCTGGGTGTGCGGATGCGCTGGTAAAAACCTGTAGCCGCCGCAGGCTGCGATCGGCGGCGCAGCCGAGGCAAAGGGAGCATCGGCCATACGCGTCGTCCGGGTTGCGGGCTCTGCGAGCCCGATCGCAGCCTGCGGCAGCGGCTACAGGGGATTGGGTTTTCAGGGACAGCTTGAGGGTGTCTGGGCAGATGTCATCGCGAGCAAGCTCGCTCCTACAGGGAACGCGCAACCTCTGTAGGAGCGAGCTTGCTCGCGATCCGCTGCGCGCAGCGGCCAGTCGACATCACGCTTCGGGTTGCAGGATCAGCACCGCCAGCGGCGGCAGGTTCAACGCCAGCGACAACGCCTGGCCGTGGCTCGTCACGTCCTCGGTGAACACCCCGCCGCCATTGCCATAGTTGGACCCGGCGTAGGTATCGGAGTCGCTGTTGAACAACTCGCCCCAGCGCCCGGCAAAGGGCACGCCGATCCGGTAGGCCTGGCGCGGCACCGGGGTGAAGTTGGCCACCACCAGCAGCGGCTTGCCGTCCTTGCTCCAGCGCAGCCAGGCGTAGACGCTGTTGATCGCGTCGTCGCCGATCAGCCACTGGAAGCCCTGGGGCGCGTCGTCCTGGTCGTGCAGCGCCGGATGCTCGCGGTACAGCCGGTTGAGATCGCCCACCAGCTTCTGCACGCCGCGGTGCTCGGGGTATTGCAGCAGGTACCAGTCCAGTTGCTGATCGTGATTCCATTCGCGCCACTGGCCGAACTCGCAGCCCATGAACAGCAGCTTCTTGCCCGGGTGGGTCCACATGAAACTCAGGTAGGCCCGCAGGTTGGCGAACTTCTGCCAGCGGTCGCCGGGCATCTTGTCGATCAGCGAGCGTTTGCCGTGCACCACTTCGTCGTGGGAGATCGGCAGGATGAAGCGCTCGGACCAGGCATACACCAGGCCGAAGCTCAGTTCGTTGTGGTGATGGGCGCGGTACACCGGGGCCTGCTGGATGTAATGCAGCGAGTCGTGCATCCAGCCCATGTTCCATTTGTAGGCAAAGCCCAGGCCGCCTTGCTGGGTGCCCTGGCTGACGCCCGGCCAGGCCGTGGACTCCTCGGCGATCACCAGGGCGCCCGGCGCCTCGAGGGACACCACGTCATTCAGGTGACGCAAAAAGTCGATGGCTTCGAGGTTCTCGCGTCCGCCATGGCGATTGGGCACCCACTCCCCGGCGTTGCGCGAATAGTCGCGGTAGAGCATCGAGGCCACGGCATCCACCCGCAGACCGTCGACATGGAAATGCTTGAGCCAGTGCAGCGCCGACGCCAGCATGAAACCGTGGACCTCGGTGCGCCCCAGGTTGTAGATCAGGGTGTCCCAGTCCTGGTGGAAACCTTCCAGCGGGTTGCCGTATTCGTACAGCGCGGTGCCGTCGAATTGCGCCAGGCCATGGGCGTCGGTGGGAAAGTGCGCCGGCACCCAGTCGAGAATCACCCCGATGCCCGCCAGGTGGCAGGCGTTGACGAACGCCGCGAAGTCGTCGGTGCTGCCATAGCGGGCGCTGGGGGCGAACTGCGACAGCGGCTGATAGCCCCAGGAACCGCCGAAGGGATGCTCCATGATCGGCATCAGCTCGATATGGGTGAACCCCAGGTTCTGCACATAGGGGATCAGGCGTTCGGCCAGTTCGTGCCAGTCGTACTGGCGCGCCACCTCGCCCAGATCGTCCACCTCGCATTGCCAGGAGCCGGCATGCAGTTCGTAGATCGACAAGGGCGCGTCTGTGCGCTGGCGTTCGCCGCGGGCCTGCATCCAGTCGAGGTCCTGCCAGTCGATGCTCAGCGGGCTGGCGACTTTCGAGGCGGTATCCGGCGGCAACTGGGTGGCCAGCGCCACCGGGTCGGACTTCAGCGGCAGGATGCCGTGGGCGCCGAGGATTTCATATTTGTAGGCTTCGCCCGGGCCCAGGCGCGGCACGAACAGCTCCCAGACCCCGGACGGATGACGCAGGCGCATCGGGTGCCGCCGTCCGTCCCAGACGTTGAAGTCGCCGACCACCGAGACCCGCCGGGCATTCGGCGCCCAGACCGCGAAACGCACGCCGTCGACGCCCTCCACGGTTTTCAGCTGCGCGCCGAGGCAGGCGCTGAGGTCACGGTGGTTGCCCTCGGCGAACAGGTACAGGTCCATCTCCCCCAGCAACGGGCCGAAGCTGTAAGGGTCTTCGCCAATATGCTCGCCACCGGCCCATTGCGTGCGCAGCAGATAGGGCTGGGCCTGGGCAAAGTGCCCGACGAACAACCCCGGCACCTCGGTGCCCTCCAGGCTGCCCAGCACTGTCACGCCATCGCGAGCCAGCACCTGCACACTCAGGGCGCCCGGCAGGAAGGCACGGATGAATTGGCCGCCGGCGCCGTCGCCATGGGGGCCGAGCACGGCAAAGGGGTCCTGGTGCTCGGCACGCACCAGTGCCTCGACATCCCGCGCGGCGGGCATTGCCTGTTTGACCTGACCCTGTTCCTTGTTCGAGAAACTCATGACTGCTCTCCAGCACTTTTTGTATCGGAAAAGGGTTTCACATCACTCAACCTTCATATCACTTAGCAGCACATGCAGCCCCCGCAGCGGCACCGCGAGCCAGGCCGGACGGTTTTCCGCTTCATACGCCACTTCGTAGGCTGCTTTCTCCAGGCTGAACAAGGCCAGCGCGGCGTCCTCGCCATTCTTTTCCTGCCAGGCATGAGCAAGACTAGCTGCCGCCAGCCGGTACGCCTGGACAAACGACTCGCGGGCTTCGCGCAGATAACGCTCGGTGACCCGCTGCCGGGCCGCCAGGGCGTGGGCCGAGGCGTCGAGGCCCTGGCCGCCGAGGGCCAGCGCCGCGGCATAGTCGAAGGAGCGCAGCACCCCACTGACGTCCTTGTACGGACTGTGCTTGCCCCGGCGCTCGTCCAGCGGCCGGGCCGGTTCGCCCTCGAAATCGATCAGGTACGCGTCGCCCTTGATCACCAGCACCTGGCCCAGGTGCAGGTCGCCGTGGACGCGCATGCGCAGGCCGCCGACCGCCTGTTTCGCCAGGCCCTGGATATGCGCCAGGATCGCTGTCTTGTGTTGGCTCCACGACGCCACGCGCTGTCGATCCTCGGCCGTCAGCTCAGCCTGATGCTGCTTGAGCAAGTGCAAGGCCCGTTCCAGTTGCGCGCCAATCTGCCTGGCCCAGGCCTGGGCGTCCTTGTCGGTACTCGGCCGCGCGCGGAAGGCCGGGTTGGCGGTCGGCGCCGCGAGGACCTGGTGCATTTCCCCCAGGCGCTGGCCGAGCATGCCGGCAAAGTCGCGCAACTCGCCCAGGGCGTTGTAGTGCTGGTCCTGCTCGGACATGGCGTCGGCCAGTTCATCGCGGATCGCCCGCTCCAGGTTGTTCTGGGTCCACTCCCAGGCATCGCCCTGATTGCTCAGGTAACCCTGGGCGATCATCAGCAGGCTGTCCTCGCCCTGCCCGTCGCGGCGGATCACCGAACCGAGCAAGGGTGAAATGTGCTGGAAGCCGGCGGCGGTCAGGTAGGCGCTCATCTCCAGTTCCGGGTGCACGCCGCTGGCCACCTTGCGGATCAGCTTGAGCACCAGGCTGGTGCCGATCACCACCGAGCTGTTGGATTGCTCGGCGGACAGGTAGCGCACTTCGGATTCCGCGCCCAGGCCGAGCCCGGCCAGTTGCTCCGTGGCCTCGAAGCGGATCTCGCCATCGCCACAGGGCAGCACGGTGTGCGCCTGGATCGCCTGCAGGACATTGTGCACAAAACTTTCCAGGGCAAAGGCGTCGGTGATCAGCCCCACCTGGCGGCCACGGCGCACCCGCGCCAGGGCCAGTTGCTGCGGCAGCGCGGCGCCGATCTGCTCTTCGCCGAGCAAGCCGAACGGCAGCTGGTAGCGCCCGCTCTGGCCGCCGCCGCTGACCTCCAGCTCGCTGAGCAACACCGGATGCTGCGGATCGCCGAAGCGCACGCCATAGGCGATGTGCACCTGCTCGATGGCGCTGTCCTTGCCGGAGAACCAGCGGCGCTTGGGCAGCCAGGTCGGCAGCGAACTCTGCTCCAGGGTGGTGCGCGACGGCGCTTCGAGCAATTCCTCGAGGCGTTTTTTCAGCACCAGGGTGGTGAAGTCCGGCATGCTCTGGGCCGGCTCCACATGCCAGCTCGGCATCTGGTTTTCCGCCGCCAGGACAAACCAGTAGAAACCGTAGGGCGCCAGGGTCAGGAGGAAATTCAGCTGGCCGATCGGCGGGAAGGCATTCCCGCCGAGCATCTCCACCGGCACCATGCCGGCGAACGCCGACAGGTCCAGTTCCGCCGCCTGGGCGCTGCGCGACACGTTGGCCACGCAGAGGATGATTTCGTGCTTGCCGTCAGGCCCGGTGTATTCGCGGGTGTAGGCCAGGATCCGGCGGTTGCTCGGCGACAGCATCTTCAGGCTGCCGCGGCCGAAGGCCTTGGACTGTTTGCGGATCGCCAGCATGCGCCGGGTCCAGTTGAGCAGCGAATGGGGGTCGCCGGCCTGGGTCTCGACATTCACCGACTGGTAGCCGTACAGCGGGTCCATGATCGGCGGCAAGACCAGGCTCGCCGGGTCGGCCCGGGAGAAGCCGCCGTTGCGGTCGATGGACCATTGCATCGGCGTACGCACACCATCGCGGTCGCCCAGGTAGATGTTGTCGCCCATGCCGATCTCGTCGCCGTAATACAGGGTCGGCGTGCCGGGCATCGACAGCAGCAGGCTGTTGAGCAGCTCGACCCGGCGCCGGTCGCGCTCCATCAGCGGTGCCAGGCGCCGGCGAATGCCCAGGTTGATCCGCGCGCGGCGGTCGGCGGCGTAGTAGTTCCACAGGTAGTCGCGCTCGCGGTCGGTGACCATCTCCAGGGTCAGCTCATCGTGGTTGCGCAGGAAGATCGCCCATTGGCAGTTGGCGGGAATCTCCGGGGTCTGGCGCAGGATGTCGGTGATCGGGAAGCGGTCTTCCTGGGCCAGCGCCATGTACATGCGCGGCATCAATGGGAAGTGGAAGGCCATGTGGCATTCATCGCCGTCGTCGCCCTTCACGTCGCCCTTCTTTGTTTGACCGAAGTACAACTGGGTGTCTTCCGGCCACTGGTTGGCTTCGGCCAGCAGCATGCGGTCCGGGTAGTTGGCGTCGATCTCGGCGCGGATCTGCTTGAGCACGTCGTGGGTCTCGGGCAGGTTCTCGTTGTTAGTGCCGTCACGTTCGATCAGGTAAGGAATGGCGTCCAGGCGCAGGCCGTCGATGCCCATGTCCAGCCAGTAGCGCATCACCGACAGCACCGCCTTCATCACCTGCGGGTTGTCGAAATTGAGGTCCGGCTGGTGGGAATAGAAGCGGTGCCAGAAGTACTGGCCGGCCACCGGGTCCCAGGTCCAGTTGGATTTCTCGGTGTCGAGAAAGATGATCCGCGTGCCGTCGTACTTCTGATCGTCATCGGACCACACATAAAAATCCCGCGCCTTGGAGCCGGCCTTGGCCTTGCGCGCCCGCTGGAACCAGGGGTGCTGGTCCGAGGTGTGGTTGATGACCAGCTCGGTGATCACCCGCAGCCCGCGCTGGTGGGCCTCGGCGATAAAGCGCCGGGCGTCGGCCAGGGTCCCGTAGTCGGGGCTGACGCCGCGGTATTCGGCGATGTCGTAACCGTCGTCGCGGCGCGGCGAGGGGTAGAACGGCAGCAGCCAGATGGTGTTCACCCCCAGGTCGGCGATGTAGTCGAGCTTGGCGATCAACCCGGGAAAATCGCCGATCCCGTCGTTGTTGGAGTCGAAATAGGATTTGACGTGAACCTGATAGATCACCGCGTCCTTATACCAGAGCGGGTCCTTGATGAAGGTGGCTGACCTGGTTTTCTTCGCCATGGGTAACTCCTGAACATTCATGGGTCCGTGCCGCGCAGATATAGCGCTGCACCTGTAGCCGCTGCCGAGCTCCGCGAGGCTGCGACAAGATCCGCAGGACCTTCGACGGCCTCAAGAGCGCGCCCCGTTCCGGGCCGATCGCAGCCTGCGGCAGCGGCTACACCGATCGCGCCTGTAGCCGCTGCCGAGCCTGCGAGGCTGCGACAAGGTCCGCAGGACCTTCGACGGCCTCAAGAGCGCGTCCCGTTCCGGGCCGATCGCAGCCTGCGGCAGCGGCTACACCGATCGCGCCTGTAGCCGCTGCCGAGCTCCGCGAGGCTGCGACAAGGTCCGCAGGACCTTCGAGGCCCTCAACAGCGCGCCCCGTTCCGGGCCGATCGCAGCCTGCGGCAGCGGCTACCGGTGTGAATCAGGCAACGCTGATGCGCCAGATGCCAAACGGTTGCTGCCAGGGTTCGATCCGCATGAACTGGGTCTTGCCGTACCAGGTCCAGCGATGGCCGTTCATCAGGTCCTCGCCCTGGGTCTGCGCATCGTCGGGCAGGCCCAGCTCCCACAGCGGCAATTCGAAATGCGCTTCCTGAGCGTTGAACGGGTCGAGGCTGACCGCCACCAGGATGAAGTTGCCGAGGTCGGCGGTGCGCTTGCCGAAATACAGGATGTTGTCGTTCCAGGCGTTGTAGACCTGCAAGCCCAGGTGCGTCTGCAGCGCCGGGTTCTGTCGGCGGATGCGGTTGAGCTGGGCGATCTCGGCAATGATGTTGCCGGGGGCGCTGAAGTCCCGGGGGCGGATCTCGTATTTCTCCGAGTCCAGGTATTCCTCGCGCCCCGGAACCGGCGCCGCCTCGCACAGCTCGAACCCCGAATACATGCCCCACAGGCCCGAGCCCATGGTGGCCAGCGCGGCGCGGATGAGAAACCCCGGGCGCCCCGAGTCATGGAGAAAGAACGGGTTGATGTCCGGCGTGTTGACGAAAAAGTTCGGCCGGTAGCATTCGCGCCACGGCGACTGATTGAGTTCGGTGAAGTAAGTCGCCAGTTCGCTCTTGGTGTTGCGCCAGGTGAAATAGGTGTAGCTCTGGGAATAACCGACCTTGCCCAGGCGCGCCATCATCGCCGGCGTGGTGAAGGCCTCGGCGAGAAAGATCACCTCCGGGAACCGCGCCCGCACATCGGCGATCAGCCACTGCCAGAACGGCAGCGGCTTGGTATGGGGGTTGTCCACGCGAAAGATCTTCACCCCCTCCTCGACCCAGCCGACCACGATGTCGCGCAGCTCCAGCCACAGGCTGGGGATGGCCTCGATGGCATAGAAGTCGACGTTGACGATGTCCTGGTATTTCTTCGGCGGGTTCTCGGCGTATTTGATGCTGCCGTCCGGGCGCCAGTTGAACCAGCCCGGATGCTGCTTGAGCCAGGGATGGTCCTGGGAACACTGGATGGCGAAATCCAGGGCGATCTCCAGGCCGTGCTCGGCGGCGGCCGCCACCAGGCGGCGGAAATCCTCGCGGCTGCCGAGCTGCGGATGGATCGCCTCGTGGCCACCCTCTTCGCTGCCGATCGCATAGGGGCTGCCGGGCTCGTCGAGGCCGGCGGTCAGCGAGTTGTTGCGGCCCTTGCGAAAGCTGCGGCCGATGGGATGGATCGGCGGGAAGTACAGCACGTCGAAACCCATGTCATGGATCATCGCCAGGCGCGAGTGCACATCGTCGAAGGTGCCATGACGGGCCGGATCATCGGTGATCGAGCGGGGAAACAGCTCGTACCAGCTGGCGAACTGCGCGCGTTCGCGCTCCACGTCCAGCGGGTATTGCGGGCTCAGGCTCAGGTAGGGACGGTGGTCGGCCTCGGCCATCAGCCGTGCACTGCGTTCGTGCAGGAACAGCGCCACCTGCTCGGCTTCGAGCAGCGTCGCCAGCTCATGGTGCAGCGCCAGCAACTGCTCGCGCAGCGGCCCTTCGCTACGCTCGGCGGCGTGCAGCACATGGCTGCGGCCCTCCTGCAATTCGAGGCTGACCGCGATGCCGGCCTGGTGTTTCTTCTGCAGGTCGTAGCAGAAGCTGGCGAACTGATCGATCCAGGCCTCGATGCAATACAGGTAGCGGCCCTGGCTGGGTACTGTGAACTGGCCTTCCCAGCTATTGTTGCCGAGGTCTTCCATGGTTTCGCTGTGCCAGTGGCTGTCGGCTTCGGCGCACCAGCGGATGCGCACGGCCAGTTTGTCGTGGCCGTCGGCGAACACCTTGCTGCTGACCCGCACCACCTGCCCCGCCACCGCCTTGACCGCGAACTGGCCACCGTCGATCAGCGGCCGAGTGTTCTCGATGACGATACGCGGCAGCAGCAAGGCCTGCGACAGGGGCAGGTTCGGGTTGTATTGCAGTTCGGTCGGTCTTTTTTCGGCAGTCATCGAGCATCACTCCTTACGCCCCATGGACGCTCTGTTGCTGGTCTATTCCGGCGCGGCGCCCTCCCTTGGGAACGGCCCCAGGGTCGGCAATGGCCCGCGCGGATCAGCGAAGCACTTAGGTTCCGAGACACCAGGGCCGGGAAAGTTCACCCGGATTTGCCTCCCTTCGCGCCGGGAATCAAATCACCGGGCCGAGGGTCCACCTTGGAAGACGGTGCAAAACCAAGCACAAAGGAGGCCATGCCCATGAGTATCCCGATCCCGGCGGAAACGCCCGACCCGAACATCGACCACCCGACGTTGCCGCCAACCGAGCCGCAACCGGTGCCCGAGGAAGATCCACCCGAAACGACCCCACCGCCCAAGGAGGAGCCGCCGATCGATCCGGCACCGGTCATCGCTTGCGGTCACAGCATTACGCCCAAACCATGACAAGCGTAGACAATCGGTTGCCCGTCGCTGCCGTCGCCAACCGGCAGCGGGCATCCCTTCGTTGCTGGCGGCGAGTGTGCCCGCGACGCTTCAGGGCGTTTATCCGGGCGGTTCATCGTCGCCTTCCAGCTTGCGCACTATCCAGGGCATCACGCTGAAGACCGCCAGCGCCAGCAGGGTGCTGAACACCGCCGTGGCTTCGCGGCCGACACCCGCCGAGACGCCGATCGCCGCGGTCATCCACAGCCCGGCCGCGGTGGTCAGGCCCTTGACGTGCCCTTCCTCGTCCTGCTTGCCCTTGAGAATGGTGCCCGCGCCGAGAAAACCGATACCGGCGATCACCCCCTGCACCACCCGGCTCATGGCATCGGCCTGGGCGCCGGACATCTGCGGCACCAGCACGAACAGCGCCGCCCCCAGCGCCACCAGCATATGGGTGCGCACCCCGGCGGCCTTGCCCTTGTGCTCGCGTTCAAAACCGAGAATGCCGCCCAGCAGCGCGGCGATCAGCAGGCGTACGGTGATCTGGGTGAGTTGCCGGGCATCGCCGATATCGGCGAACTCCGCTTGCAGGGTGACCCAGACTTCATGCCACCAGGCGTTCATGCGCAGGTCCTTTCCGTTCGGGTTCTCAGGTTCTTATTGGCGGGCGGGCAACGAGGCAGCCCTCCTTATCACCGAAGCAGAAGCCGACGCATTGACCGTAGCAGGCGCCACCGACGGCCGGCGTCATCTGCGCGCCAGCGACAGTGATTCGGTGATTTGACTGATCTGCATCACAGCGCCCGGCGCAGGCCTGTGCCAGACGCCGACGGCGCCCGATAGCGGGCGCCTGGCCGGGTATGGCAAGTTGTCGCAGGGCGGCGCCTGACGGGCATCTGATCTGCTTTTTATTGCGATACCTGAGTCTGTTATGCAAACAGATCGCTGGGCATAGTTCGTCTGCCTGATGGAGGCTGATGAGCGAACGACCATGAGCGAAAGAATCCCCGTCCGATTAGTAGAAACATTCGAGCCTGCGCGCCCAAAGACGAAGGCCAAATCCAGCGACAACCTGATCCACACCCGCAGTTTCACCGGCCTGTTCCGCACCCTGCGCATGAGCGGCGCGGGCTTCCTGTTCCTGCTGTTCTTCGGCACCGTGTGGTTGAACTGGGGCGGCCGCCAGGCGGTGCTCTGGGACCTCGCGGAAAGCAAGTTCCACATCTTCGGCGCCACCTTCTGGCCGCAGGATTTCATTCTGCTCTCGGCGTTGCTGATCATCTGCGCCTTCGGCCTGTTCGCCATCACCGTGTTCGCCGGCCGCGTCTGGTGTGGCTATACCTGCCCGCAGAGTTCCTGGACCTGGCTGTTCATGTGGTGCGAGAAGATCACCGAGGGTGAACGCAACCAGCGCATCAAGCTCGCGGCCGCGCCCTGGAACCTGAACAAGCTGATCCGCCGTTCGGCCAAGCACAGCCTGTGGCTGGCCATCAGCCTGCTCACCGGCCTGACCTTCGTCGGTTACTTCACGCCGATCCGGCCGCTGGCCGAGGAGTTGCTGACCCTGCAGATTGGTGGGGTCAGCCTGTTCTGGGTGCTGTTCTTCACCGGCGCCACTTACCTGAACGCCGGCTGGCTGCGCGAGGCGGTGTGCATGCACATGTGCCCGTATGCGCGGTTCCAGAGCGTGATGTTCGACAAGGACACCCTGACCATCTCCTACGACCCGGCCCGCGGCGAAATCCGCGGCCCGCGCAAGCGCGGCGTAAAACCCACCGATATCGGCCTCGGCGACTGCATCGACTGCCAGCTGTGCGTGCAGGTCTGCCCGACCGGCATCGACATCCGCGACGGCCTGCAGATGGAATGCATCGGCTGCGCCGCCTGTATCGACGCCTGCGATTCGATCATGGACAAGATGGGCTATGCCCGGGGCCTGATCAGCTACACCTCGGAGCACCAGTTGCAGGGTGGCAAGACCCATCTGCTGCGCCCACGCCTGATCGGCTACAGCGCGGTGCTGCTGGTGATGATCGGCGCCCTGGCCCTGGCGCTGGTGGAGCGGCCGATGGTGTCGCTGGACGTCAGCAAGGACCGTGGCCTGTTCCGCGAAAACAGCCTGGGCCAGATCGAGAACATCTACAGCCTGAAGATCATCAACAAGACCCAGCAACGCCAGGATTACCGCCTGCAACTGGTGGACGGCGACGGCTTCCAGCTGCAAGGCAAGACCGAAGTCAGCCTGGCCGCGGGCGAGATCGTCGACCTGCCGGTGTCGGTGGCGATGATCGCCGACCAGCCGCAGAGCAGTTCCCAGGAGCTGAGTTTCAAGGTGGTCGACGCCGACCAGCCGCAGATCTACAGCGTGGCCAAGAGCCGGTTTGTTGCGCCCTTGAACCGTTGATCCCTTAGACTGGGCGCCGCTTTGCGGCTATCGCGAGCAAGCTCGCTCCTACAGGTGCGCATTGGTCCTTGTAGGAGCGAGCTTGCTCGCGATAAATCGCTCAGCCACCGCAGCCTCCAACCCGAGCCGCCCCATGAAACGCTACGAAAAATTCGCCGACGACATCGCAGAACTGATCCGCTCCGGGGTGCTCGGCCCCGGCCAGCGCGTACCTTCGGTACGTTATGCCAGCCAGACCTATGGGGTCAGCCCGTCCACGGTGTTCCAGGCCTATTACCTGCTGGAACGCCGCGGCCTGATCCGCGCCCGGCCGCGCTCCGGCTACTTCGTCAACACCCATGCGCCGAGCCCGTTCTCGGAGCCGGTGATCAGCAGCCAGGTCAACGAGTCCACCGAAGTCGATGTCAGCGAACTGGTGTTCTCGGTGCTGGACTCGATCAAGGACCCGACCACCGTGCCGTTCGGCTCGGCCTTTCCCAGCCCGACCCTGTTCCCGCTGCAGCGCCTGTCGCGTTCCCTGGCCAGCGCCAGCCGCGAGATGGACCCACGGGTAGTGGTCACCGACATGTCGCCGGGCAACCCGCAGCTGCGCCGGCAGATCGCCCTGCGCTACATGGTTGGCGGGCTGATGCTGCCCATGGAAGAACTGCTGATCACCAACGGCGCCCTGGAAGCCCTGAACCTGTGCCTGCAGGCGGTGACCGAACCCGGCGACCTGGTGGCCATCGAGGCCCCGGCCTTCTATGCCAGCCTGCAAGTGCTGGAGCGCCTGAAACTCAAGGCGGTGGAAATCCCCGTGCACCCGCGGGACGGCATCGACCTGGGGGTGCTGGCGCAGACCCTGGAACGGCACCCGATCAAGGCCTGCTGGTGCATGACCAGCTTCCAGAACCCCATGGGCGCGACCATGCCCGAGGCGAAGAAGCAGGAACTGGTGGCGTTGCTGCGCAGCCATCAGGTGCCGCTGATCGAGGACGACGTCTACGCCGAGCTGTATTACGGCCAGCAGGCGCCGAAACCGGCCAAGGCCTTCGACACCGAGGGCCTGGTGATGCATTGCGGCTCGTTCGCCAAGAGCCTGGCCCCGGGTTACCGCATCGGCTGGGTCGCCGCCGGGCGTTACGCGCAGAAGATCGAACGGCTGAAACTGATGACCTCGCTGTGCGCCTCGATGCCGGCCCAGGCGGCCATCGCCGACTACCTGCAACACGGCGGCTACGACCGCCACCTGCGCAAACTGCGCTATGCCCTGGAAGAACAGCAGAGCGCCATGCTCGCCGCCATCGCCCGCTACTTCCCGGCGCAGACCCGGGTCAGCCAGCCGGCCGGCGGCTACTTCCTGTGGCTGGAACTGCCAGCGCAGATGGATTCGTTGAAGCTGTTCCAGATGGCCCTGGCCCAGGGCATCAGCATCGCCCCGGGACCGATCTTCTCGCCGACCCAGCGCTTTCGAAACTGCATCCGCCTCAACTACGGCAGCCCGTGGAACGAAGCGGCGGAACAGGCCATGGAAACCCTGGGCAGGATCGTGCGGTCGTTCTGAAGCCGGGCCAGCGCTCCACGTAAACGTGGAACCTGTAGCCGCGCAGATGGCCGAGCTCCGCGAAGCTGCGACAAGGTCCGCAGGACCTTCGACGGCCTCAAGAGCACGTCCCGTTCCGGGCCGATCGCAGCCTGCGGCAGCGGCTACACCGATCGCGCTCCCCTGTAGCCGCTGCCGAACTTGCGAGGCTGCAGTCGGTTTGGGCGGCACTCCGACATAGCGACCGCAAATCCTGAACTTGCGATTTGTCTGGACAGGCGCGCTGTCCGGCCTTGCGACTGCTGCGCAGTCGATCGCAGCCTCGCGGGCTCGGCAGCGGCTACACGCGTGAGGCTCTCAGCGGCCGCCGCCCAGGTCGATAAAGGTCCCGGTGGAATACGAGGCCTTGTCCGACAGCAGCCAGATGATCGCCTCCGCCACCTCGTCCGGACGGCCGCCGCGGCCCATGGGGATGGCGGATTCCAGCTTGCTGACGCGGTCGGCGTCGCCGCTCAGGGCATGGAAGTCGGTGTAGATGTAGCCCGGGCGCACGCCGTTGACGCGGATGCCTTCGCCGGCGACTTCCTTGGACAGGCCGATGGTGAAGGTGTCCAGCGCCCCCTTGGAGGCGGCGTAGTCGATGTACTCGCCGGGCGCGCCCAGGCGGGCGGCGACCGAGGACACATTGACGATGCTGCCGCCCTGCCCGCCATGCCTTGGCGACATGCGCAGCACCGCGTGCTTGGCGCAGAGGATCGGCCCGAGCACGTTGGTCTTGAGGATCTTGAGAATGCGGAATTCGGACATTTCGTCGAGCCGCGACTTCTGCCCGACGGTCCCGGCGTTGTTCACCAGCGCGGTGACCCGCCCCAGTTCGGCGTCGACCCGTTGGTAGAGGGCGATCACTTCGTCCTCGATGCTGACATCGGCCCGCACGGCAATCGCCTGGGCGCCCAGGCCGCGTACCTGCTCCAGCACCTGGAAGGCCGCCTGTTCGTCGGCCTGGTAGTTGATGCAGATGCGATAGCCCTGTTGCGCGGCCAGCAGCGCGGTGGCCGCGCCAATACCGCGGCCGCCACCGGTGATGAGGATGACTTTGTCCATGCTGCCAACTCCCTCGCTGATCTTTGAACGCCAGCAATTAAACACCCTGCGGCGAGCGTTGCAAACCTTCTCGGGGCCGTCATCCGCCCCCTGGCTGATCGCCGGTCGGCGTGTCTATCCAGGCAGATCGCGGGCTTGGGGTTTGTGCTCGCTGCGTCGGAATGCCGCCCAGACCGGACGCAGCCTCGCAGGCTCGGCAGCGGCTACAGGAGTTGGCTAAAACGCGATCGATGTAGCCGCTGCCGCAGGCTGCGATCGGCCGGCACGGCCGTGATGTTACTGCGGTAGCACGGTCTTGGGATTTTCTACCGTCTGGTCCATCGTCATCGCGGGCAAGCCTCGCTCCTACAGACGCGCTGTAGCCGCTGCCGAAGGCTGCGAACCTGCGAAGCAGGCAGGCGTTCGACGCGCTCAGAGCGCCAGCTGTTCGGCCTGATGGATGTTCTGCATGAACCGTGCGGCCGGCAGCGGATGGCCGAGGAAATAGCCTTGCAGCGAATCGCAGCCCAACTGGGTCAGGAAGGTCTGCTGCACGTCGGTTTCCACGCCCTCGGCGACGATCCGCAAGCCCAGGGCCCGACCCAGGGCGACGATGGCCGAGACGATCGCCGCGTCGTCGCTGTCGTGCTCCAGGTCGCGGACGAAGCCGCGGTCGATCTTCAACTCGTTGGCCGGCAGGCGCTTGAGGTACATCAGGCTCGAATAACCGGTACCGAAGTCGTCGATGGACAGGTCCACGCCCATCTCCGCCAGTTGCTTGAGCACAGTCATGCTGGCATCGGCATCGCTCATGGCCGTGGTCTCGGTAATCTCCAGGGTCAGGCTGTTGGCCGGCAAGCGGTGCAGGCTCAGCGCCTTGGCCACGCTGTCGACCAGCCCGGCATGGCAGAACTGCAACGCGGAGATATTCACCGCGATCCGCCAGCCTTCATAACCTTCGCTGTACCACTCGCGCATCTGCCGGCAGGCCTCGTTGAGCACCCACTCACCGATGGGGATGATCAGCCCGGTCTTTTCCGCAAGGTCAATGAACGTGTCCGGCAGCAGCAGCCCCAGTTGCGGGTGCTCCCAGCGCAACAAGGCTTCGGCGCCCACCGGCAAGCCGTTGGTGGCATCGAACTTGGGCTGGTAATAGAGCCGGAACTCGCCGTGCTCGACGGCATGGCGCAGGTCCTGCAACAGTTGCAGTTGCCGGCGCGCGTCGCTGTTCATCGAGGCGTCGAAGAAGCTGTAGCCGTTCTTGCCGGTGCCCTTGGCGTGATACATCGCCGCATCGGCGTTCATCAGCAGTTCCTGGGGCGTCAGGCCGTTGCCCGGGTACACCGCGATGCCGACGCTGGCGGAGATCTGCAACTCGTGTTCGGCGACCCGGAACGCCTGGCCGATCAGGCCCACCTGGCGCGCGGCCAGGCGCAAGGCATCGTCCGCCTCGTTCAGTTGCACCAGCAGCACGAACTCGTCGCCGCCGATCCGCGCCAGGGTGTCCTGGCTGCGCAGGTCTTCGCGCAGGCGCACCGCCACCTCGCGCAGCAACTGGTCGCCCATGTGATGGCCAAAGGCATCGTTGACCGGCTTGAAGCCGTCCAGGTCGATGAACATCAGCGCGAAACAACCGCCCTGCTCCGTCACCCGCTGCATCGCCTGGTCGATACGGTCGGCCAGCAGCGTGCGGTTCGGCAGGCCGGTCAGGGTGTCGTGCAGCGCCAGTTGGGTCAGCTCGCGGTTGGCCACGGTCAGCGACTCGGCGAGCACCGCGGTGCGCGCTTCCAGGCGCGCGTCGAGTACCGAAGTCAATAAGGCAATGACCAGCACCGCCAGGGTGGTGATCAGCACCAGGTTGTCCAGGCCCTTGCCGCTCAGGCCGTCCACCGCCGCGCCACAGAAACTGCCGTCGGCGAAGCGCGCCGCGGCCATGCCGGTGTAGTGCATGCCGACAATGGCGATGCCCATCACCACCGCGGCCCCACAACGGGCCAGGCGTACATAAGGGGTATTACGGCGCAGGTGAAAGGCGATCCACAGTGCCGCGGCCGAGGCGCCGACGGCAATCAGCAGCGAGGCGCCAAACAGGCTCGGGTCGTAGTCGATGCCCGGCTGCATGCGCATCGCCGCCATGCCGGTGTAATGCATGGCGCTGATCCCGGCGCCCATGATCAGCGCGCCGAAGGCCAGCTGCCAGAGCGGCAGGCTCTGCTGGCTCACCAGCCACAGGGCGAAACCGCAGGACAGCACGGAAATCAGTAGCGACAGCGCGGTGATGCCAGTGTCGTAGCCCAGGTCGATGGGCAGGCTGAAAGCGAGCATGCCGATAAAGTGCATCGACCACACCCCGATGCCCATGGCCAGGGCGCCTCCGGCCATCCACAGCAACGCCGCCCGACCACGCGTGGTGGCGATGCGACCGGTCAGGTCGAGCGCAGTGTAAGAGGCGAGAATCGCCACAAACAGGGAAATCAGAACCAGGGCGGGAGAGTAGGTACCGATGAGCATGAACGTCTCGTGGCGTTAGCCGGAAGCGTCCATGCCCGGCGGTAAAAAGGCGCAATTGTACTGCTTGCGTATAGAAACACACTCACAAAGTAAGCAAAAAGCCATCAGTCGGACGAAAGTAGCCGGTTGATAAAACAAACCGGTTACAGCGACTCGACCGCTGGCAACGGTGACACAACGCCAGGGACGCCGCTATCGATGTAGCCGCTGGCGCAGCCTGCGATCGAGCGCGTAGCGCTCGCAAAGCGGACAAGGTGTGAGACCAGATGGAGCGCGGATTCAGGGTTTGCGGTCGCTGCGCGAACCGTTCGCAGCCTCGCGGGCTCGGCAGCGGCTACAGAGGTCAGGCAGCGACCGTAAACCCGGGCGGATCGCGGATTCAGCCTGTTACTCCTTGCTGGCCTGCAGCTGGCCGTCCCAGCCGCCGCCGAGGGCGGCGATCAGTTGCACGCTGGTGACCAGCCGGCTTTGCAGCAGGGTCAGCACGCTGCGTTCGTTGCTCAACGCCGTGGCCTGCACCACCACCACGTCCAGGTAGGCGATCACCCCGGCCTTGTACTGGTTCTCGGTCAGGCGCAACGACTCGCGCGCCGAATCCAGGGCCTGCTGGCGCACCGCGGCCTCGTCTTCCAGGACCTTGAGCTGCACCAGGTAGTTCTCCACCTCGCGAAAGCCGTCGAGCACGGTCTGGCGGTACTTGGCCACGGTCTGGTCGTAGGCCGCCTCGGTGCGGTCGACTTCCGCCGAACGCTGGCCGCCGTCGAACAGGGTCATGGCCAGTTTCGGCCCCACCGACCAGAAGCGGTTCGGCAGGCTGATCCAGTCGGCGTAGGTACTGCTGCTGTAGCCGCCCGCCAGGCTCAGGGTCAGGTCCGGGTAATAGGCAGCCTTGGCCACGCCGATATTGGCGTTGGCGGCGATCACCGAACGCTCGGCCGAGGCGATGTCCGGGCGCCGTTCCAGCAGCTGCGACGGCAGGCTCAGCGGCACCTGGGGCAAGGCCGGGATGTCCTGGGTCTCGGCCAGGCTGAACTCGGCCGGCGGCAGGCCGATCAGCACCGCTATGGCGTTTTCCAGCTGGGCGCGCTGCCAGATCAGGTCGATCAGGTCGGCCTGGGTGGTTTTCAGCTGGGTTTGCGCCTGGGCCACCGCGTCCTTGCCGGACACACCGGCGCGGTACTGGTTCTCGGTCATGGTCAGCGAGCGCTGGTAGGCCGCCACCGTGGCTTCGAGCAGGCGCTTCTGCTGGTCCATGACCCGCAGTTGCAGGTAGTTCTGCACCAACTCCGACTGCTGGCTCAGGCGCATCGCCGCGAGGTCGGCGAAGCTGGCCTCGGCGCTGGCTTCGTTGGCTTCCAGGCCGCGGCGCAGCTTGCCCCAGACATCCGCCTCCCAGCTCACCCCAAGCTGGGTGTTGTAAGTATCGCGAATGCCGCTGGAGGAGCTGCTCAGGGCCGAACTGCTGCTGCCGGTGCCCTGGCTGGCGCGGGTTTTGCCGGCACTCAGGTCCACCGTGGGGAACAGCGAGCCACGGGCGCTGCGCACCAGGGCCTGGGCCTGGCGGTACTGGGCCTCGGACTGCGCCACGCTCTGGTTGGCGCTGTTGAGCTTGTCGATCAGGCCGTTGAGCTGGCGGTCGCCGTACAGCTCCCACCAGGCGCCGCGGGCCAGGGAATCGCTGGGGCTGGCCTGGCGCCAGCCCGCCGCTTCCTTGTATTGCGCGGGCTCGGCGACTTGCGGGCGCTGATAGTCCGGGCCAATGGCGCAGGCGCTGAGCAGCGCCAGGCTCAAGCTCAGGCTCAACAGCCGCGAGCCGCGGGCCAGGGCCAGGCGCTGAGGAAGGTTGCGTGGCGAACAGTCAGTCATAGCGGCGTTTCCAGAGCGGCATCGGTACGGACCCCACGCCAGTGGTTGAACTTATGGCGCAGGCGATCGAGATAGAGGTAGACCACCGGGGTGGTGTAGAGGGTCAGGACCTGGCTGAAGACCAGGCCGCCGATAATGGTCAGGCCCAGGGGCTGGCGCATTTCCGCGCCTTCGGCGCTGCCGAGCAGCAACGGCAAGGCGCCGAGGATCGCCGCCAGGGTGGTCATCAGGATCGGCCGCAGGCGCAGCAGGCAGGCGCTGCGGATCGACTCCAGCGGGCCCAGGCCCTGGTGACGCTCCAGCTGCAACGCCAGGTCGATCATCAGGATGGCGTTTTTCTTCACCACGCCGATCAGCAGGAACAGCCCCAGCAGCGAGATCAGGCTGAACTCGCCGCCCAGCACGTAGATCGACAGCAAGGCGCCGACCCCGGCCGACGGCAGCGTGGAGAGAATGGTCAGCGGGTGAATGTAGCTTTCATAGAGCACGCCCAGCACCAGGTACACCGCCAGCAACGCGCCGAGGATCATGAACGGCTGGCTCTTCTGGGTCGCGGCGAAGGCATCGGCGGTGCCGGCCATCTTGACGATCACGTCTTCGGGCATGCCGACCTTGGCGATCGCCCGTTCGATGGCCGCCGTGCCCTGCTCCACCGTCACCCCTTCGGCCATGTCGAAGGAAATGCTTTCCGAGGCGAACTGGCCTTCGTGGCTGACCCGGTCGTCTTCCAGGCTGTTTTCGTAGTGGGCGATGGTCGACAGCGGCACCCGCGCGCCATCGGCGGTGATCACCTGCACCTGGTTGAGGGTGACCGGGTCCTGGGCGTATTTCGGGTTGACCTCCATCACCACCTGATACTGGTTGAGGCTGTCGTAGATGGTGGAAATCTGCCGCTGGCTGTAGGCGTTGTTGAGCACCGCGGTGACCATGTTCATGTCGATCCCCAGGCGCTTGGCCTGGTCGCGGTCGACCACCAGGGTCACCTGCTGGGCCCCCCGCCCTTCGCGGGCGTCGATCGCGGTCAGCTCCGGCAAGGCACGCAGCGCGGTGACCACTTTCGGGTACCACTCGCGCAACGCCCCCAGGTCGCCGCTCTGGATGATGTAGGAATACTGCGAGGTGGTCTGCTCGCGACCGCCGCCGAACTGCAGGTCCTGGTCGGCCATCAGCATCAGCTGGGCCCCGGGCACCTTGGGCATTTCCTTGCGCAGGCGCTCGATGACCTTCTGCGCGGACATGTTGCGTTCCTTGATCGGCTTGAGGCGCACCAGCATGAAGGCGTTGTTGGTGCCGTTATTGCCACCGATGAAACCGGCCACGCTCTCCACCGCCGGGTCCTTGAGCACTTCGCGGCGGAAGATCTCCATCTTCGGCTGCATCACGGTGAACGACAGGCCGTCGTCGCCACGCACGAAACCGATCAACTGGCCGGTGTCCTGCTGCGGCATGAAGGTCTTGGGCACCACCACGTACAGCGCGATGTTGACGCCGATGGTCACGAACAGGCTGAGCAGGGTCAGGCGCTTGTGGCGCAGCACCCAGTCCAGGCTGCTGGCGTATCTGGCCACCATCCAGTCGTTGGCGTGCTGGCTCCAGCGCTGCAGGCCGTTCTCCCGGCCCGGCACATGGGGCTTGAGCCAGCGGGCGCAGAGCATCGGGGTCAGGGTCAGGGACACCACCAGGGATACGACTATGGCCGCCGCCAGGGTGATGGAAAATTCGCGGAACAGGCTTTGAATGATCCCGCCCATGAACAGGATCGACAGGAACACCGCCACCAGCGAGACGTTCATCGACAACAGGGTGAAGCCGACTTCCTTGGCTCCCAGGTAGGCCGCCTTGATCGGCGCGATGCCTTCGTCGATGTGCCGGGAAATGTTCTCCAGCACCACGATGGCGTCGTCCACCACCAGCCCGGTGGCGAGAATCAGCGCCATCAGCGACAGGTTGTTCAGGGAAAAACCGTACAGGTACATCACCGCGAAGGTGCCCACCAGCGACACCGGCACCGCCAGGGTCGGGATCAGCGAGGCGCGCAGATTGCCGAGGAACAGGTAGACCACCAGGATCACCAGGGCCACGGCGATCAGCAGGGTCATCTCGGCCTCATGCAGGGTGGCCTTGATCACCGGCGAACGGTCCATCGCCAGGTTGAGCTTGACGCTGGCTGGCAGCACCGCCTGCAACGCCGGCAGTTGCGCCTTGATCTCGTTGACCGTCTCGATGATGTTGGCCCCGGCCTGGCGGTTGATCACCAGCAGCACCGCCGCGTCGTCGTTGAAGAAGCCGCTGTTGTAGCGGTCCTCGACGCCGTCGCTGACCTTGGCCACGTCTTTCAGGCGCAGGGCCGCGCCGTCCTTGTAGTGGATGATCAGCGGCTCGTAATCCTTGGCCTTCTCCAGCTGGTCGTTGGCCTGCACCTGCCACATCTGCTCGCTGTTCTCCACCGAGCCCTTGGGCCGGCGCACGTTGGCCTCGGCGATGGTCTTGCGCACATCGTCGAGGGCCACGCCGTACTGGTTGAGCAACTGCGGCTCGAGCTCGATGCGCACCGCCGGCAGCGAACTGCCGCCGATCTGCACCTCGCCCACCCCGGACACCTGGGACAGGCTCTGGGACAGGATGGTCGAGGCCAGGTCGTAGAGCTGGCCCTTCTCCAGCACATCGGAGGTCAGCGACAGCACCATGATCGGCGCCTGGGACGGGTTGACCTTCTTGTAGGTGGGCATGCTGCGCATGCCGCTGGGCAGCAGGTTGCGCGAGGCGTTGATCGCCGCCTGCACTTCCCGCGCCGCGCCGTTGATGTCGCGGTCCAGGTCGAATTGCAGGATGACCCGGGTCGAACCCTGGCTGGAGCGGCTGCTCATGGTGTTGACCCCGGCGATTGCGCCGAAGGAACGCTCCAGGGGCGTGGCCACGGTGGACGCCATCACCTCGGGGCTGGCCCCCGGCAGGCTGGCCTGGACCACGATCACCGGGAAGTCCATCTGCGGCAGCGGCGATACCGGCAGCAGGCCGAAGCTGACACCGCCCAGGAGCATGATCGCCAGGCTCAGCAACATGGTGGCCACCGGCCGGCGGATAAAGGGTCCGGACAGGTTCATGGCTGCTCTACCGGCTCCGCGGGCTCAGGCGCCGAACGCCAGCGCCGACCCAGGCGGTCGAAGTACAGGTAGATCACCGGTGTGGTGAACAGGGTCAGGATCTGGCTCAGCAACAGGCCACCGACCATCACCAGGCCCAGGGGCTGGCGCAGTTCGGCACCGGAACCGGTGGCCAGCATCAGCGGCACGGCGCCGAACAGCGCGGCCAGGGTGGTCATCAGGATCGGCCGGAAACGCAGGAGCGCCGCCTGGTAGATCGCCTGCTCCGGGGCCATGCCCTGGTTGCGTTCGGCGTCGAGGGCGAAGTCGATCATCATGATCGCGTTCTTCTTGACGATGCCGATCAGCAGGATGATGCCGATGATCGCGATCATGCCCAGGTCGTTGCCGCTGAGGATCAGCGCCAGCAAGGCGCCCACCGCCGCCGACGGCAGCGTGGAGAGAATGGTGATCGGGTGGATGTAGCTCTCGTAGAGCACCCCGAGCACGATGTACATGGTCACCACCGCCGCCAGGATCAGCAGCAAGGTGCTCGACAGCGAGGCCTGGAACGCCTGGGCCGCGCCCTGGAACTGGGTCTGCACGCCCACCGGCATGCCGATGTCCTGCTGCACCTGTTCGATGACGTTCACCGCCTCGCCCAGGGCCACGCCGGGCGCCAGGTTGAACGACATCATCACCGCCGGGAACTGGCCGATATGGGCGATGGCCAGTTGCGCCTGGCGCTCCTCGACCCGGGCCAGGCTCGACAGCCGCACCTGGCCGCCGTCGGTGGTTTTCACATGGATCTGTTCCAGCGCCTGCGGGCCGATGGTTTCCCCGGCCTGGGCCTGCAACACCACGCGGTACTGGCTGGCCTGGGTGTAGATGGTGGAAATCTGCCGCTGGCCGAAGGCGTCGTACAGCGCGTCGGTGATGTTCGACACCGAGACGCCGATGCGCGAAGCGGCGTCGCGGTCGATCACCAGGTACACCTGCAAACCCTTGTCCTGCAGGTCGCTGGCGACGTCGGTCAGCTCCGGCCTGTGGGTCAGGGCATCCACCAGGCGCCCGCTCCACAGGGCCAGCAGATCGGCATCCGGCGACGACAGGCTGAACTGGTACTGGGTGCGGCTGACCCGGTCCTCGATGGTCAGGTCCTGCACCGGCTGCATGAACAGGCGGATGCCCACCAACTGGTCGACCTGGGGCTGGATGCGCGCGATCACCTCGGCGGCGCTGAGGTCGCGTTCGCGGTGCGGCTTGAGGTTGATCAGCAGCCGGCCGCTGTTGAGGGTGGCGTTGTCGCCGTCGACCCCGATATAGGACGACAGGCTTTGCACCGCCGGGTCGGCCAGGATGATTTTCGCCAGGTCCTGCTGACGCTGGCTCATGGCGGCGAAGGACACCGACTGCGGCGCTTCGGAAATGCCCTGGATCACCCCGGTGTCCTGCACCGGGAAGAAGCCCTTGGGCACCACCATATACAGGAACACGGTCAGTGCCAGGGTGCCGACGGCCACCAGCAGGGTCAGCGGCTGGTGCTTGAGCACCCACTGCAAGCGGCGCCCGTAGCTGGCGATCAGCCAGTCGATCCAGGCTCCGCTGGCCCGGTAGAACCGGCCCTGCTCTTGCTCCTTGGGTTCACGCTTGAGCAGGCGCGCGCACATCATCGGCGTCAGGGTCAGGGACACCACCAGGGAAATCAGGATCGCCACCGCCAGGGTGATGGCGAATTCGCGGAACAGCCGCCCGACCACGTCGGCCATGAACAGCAGCGGGATCAATACGGCGATCAGCGACAGGGTCAGCGACACCAGGGTGAAGCCGATCTGCTTGGCGCCCTTGAGCGCGGCCTGCATCGGGCTGTCGCCCTCCTCGATGAAGCGCGAGATGTTCTCCAGCATCACGATGGCGTCGTCGACCACGAAGCCGGTGGCGATGGTCAGGGCCATCAGGGTCAGGTTGTTGACCGAGAAGCCCGCCAGGTACATCACGCCGAAGGTGCCGATCAGCGACAGCGGCACGGCGATCGACGGGATCACCGTGGCGCTGGCCCGGCGCAGGAACAGGAAGGTCACCATCACCACCAGGGCGATGGCGATCAGCAATTCGTGCTGCACATCGGTGACCGAGGCGCGGATGGTCTGGGTGCGGTCGGTGAGCACGGTGACGTCAAGGCCCGCCGGCAGGTTGTCGGTGATGCTCGGCAGCAGCGCCTTGATCCGGTCCACCACCTCGATCACGTTGGCCCCGGGCTGGCGCTGGATATTCAGCAGCACCGCCTGGTTCTCATTGGCCCAGGCCGCCAGGCGTTCGTTCTCGGCGCCGCCGGCGATCTGCGCGACGTCTTTCAGGCGCAGCGGCGCGCCATTCTTGTAGGCCAGGATCAGCTCGGCGTAATCCTTGGGCGAGGTCAGCTGGTCGTTGGCGTCGAGCATCGACACCCGGGTCGGGCCGTCGAAGTTGCCCTTGGGCTGGTTGACGTTGGAGGCGCCGATCAGGGTGCGCACGTCCGACAGGTTGAGGCCGTTGGCCGCCAGGGCCTCGGGGTTGACCTTGATCCGCACCGCCTGGCGCTGGCCGCCGGCGATGCTGACCATGCCGACGCCGCTGATCTGCGCGATCTTCTGCGCCATGCGGGTATCGACCAGGTCGTTGAGCTTGGGCAGCAGCATGGTCTTGGAGGTGATGGCCAGGGTCAGCACCGGGGTGTCCGCCGGGTTGACCTTGTTGTACACCGGCGGCGCCGGCAGATCCGTGGGCAGCAGGTTGGTCGCGGCGTTGATCGCCGCCTGCACCTGCTGCTCGGCGACATCCATATTGATGTCGAGGTTGAAGCGCAGGGTCAGCACCGAGGCGCCACCGGAGCTGGTGGAGGCCATCTGGGTCAGGCCGGGCATCTGCCCGAACTGGCGCTCAAGGGGCGCGGTGACCGCGCTGGTCATCACGTCGGGGCTGGCGCCGGGGTACAGGGTCATCACCCGGATGGTCGGGTAATCGACCTGGGGCAACGCCGAGACCGGCAACAGGCGATAGGCGATCAGGCCGGCCAGGACAATGGCCAGCATGCTCAGGGTGGTGGCTACCGGACGGAGGATGAACAGCCGCGAGATATTCATGCGCCGACCTTGCCCGCCGGCGTCTCGGTGGCCGGCGTGGTCGCCGAACTGGCCGGCTTGCCCTGCAGGTGCTGGGTCGGAGTGGCCGGCACTTCTTCGGTGGTGTTGACCACTTCCACTTCACTGCCGTCCTTGAGGCGGTCGGTGCCTTCCAGCACCACGCGGTCGCCGGCTTCCAGGCCGGCCTTGATCACGGTGGAATCGCCGTTGCTGTCGCCGACCTGCAGCTGGCGGATCTTGACCTTGTTGGCGCCGTCCAGGGCATAGACGAAGGTGCCGTTGGTGCCGAACTGGATCGCCGCCGACGGCGCCAGCACCACGTTTTTCAGAGTGTCGGCAAGCACGCGCACGTTGACGAACTGGTTGGGGAACAGCGCCTGGTCGCGGTTCTCGTAGCGCGCCTTGAACTTCAGGGTGCCGGTGGTGGTGTCGATCTGGTTGTCGAGGCTTTGCAGCACACCGCTGGCCTGCAGCGCCTGGTCACCGCGGTCCCAGGCTTCCACCGGCAGCCTGGCGCCGCTGCGATAACGCTCCAGCACCCTGCTCAGGTTGTTCTCCGGCAGGGTGAAGGCCACGCTGATCGGCTGGGTCTGGGTGATGATCGCCAGCGCGGTGGTGTCGTTGGCCGCCACCAGGTTGCCGACGTCCAGCTGGCGCAGGCCGACGCGGCCGGTGATCGGCGCGCGGATCTTGGTGAATTCGAGGTTGAGCTTGGCGTCGTTGACCGCCGCCTGGTTGGTCTTGACCGTACCCTGGTACTGGCCGACCAGCGCCGCGGCGGTGTCCAGGGTCTGCTTGGCGATACTGTCCTGGGCATACAGGCCGCGATAACGCTCGTAGTCGACCTGGGCGTTCTTCAGTTGCGCCTGGTTCTGCAACAGCGTGCCTTCGGCCTGGAGCAAGGCGTTCTGGTAAGGCCGCGGGTCGATTTCCGCCAGCAGGTCGCCGGCCTTGACCATCTGCCCTTCCTCGAAGGCCACCTTGACCAGCTCACCGGCCACCCGACTGCGCACATTGATGGTGTTCAGCGCGGTGACGGTGCCCAGCGCCTTGTAATACAGCGCGAAGTCCCCGCGCGTGGCCGGCGCCACCCGCACCGGGATCGGCCCGCTCGCGCCGCCAAACCCCGGCCGCATAGACCCGCTGCGACCGGTGTGTCCGGCCGCGGCCTTTTGCCCGGTGGCATCCTTTGGGGTGGTCGAGGCCGGCCAGAACTTCCAGCACAGGCCGACGATGGCCAACAGGACAAGCAGGCCGAGCAGCCAGCGACGGGAGTTGCGGGAAACGGAGGATTGCATGGAGTGATCAACCATTGGGCGCGAGGGGATCTTTTTCAGAAGGCTGAAAGATAAGCACTGGCCGGTGTTTAGCAAAGCGCCTTTACCGGCAATTTACCTTGGGCTTACGTTTGCAAGTGTCTGCTAAGCCACTGAAGCACAAATAAAAACGGCCTGGACAGGGCCAGGCCGTGAATAATTGTAAAACCTGTTACTTCAGAACGGCCAAGGCCGCGTCGTAGTTCGGTTCTTCAGCGATTTCCTTGACCAGCTCGCTGTGCAGCACGGTGTCGTTCTCGTCCAGTACCACCACCGCGCGGGCAGTCAGGCCGGCCAGTGGGCCGTCGGCAATGGCCACGCCGTAGTTCTCGATGAACTCGCGGCCACGCAGGGTCGACAGGTTCTGCACGTTTTCCAGGCCTTCGGCGCCGCAGAAACGGGCCTGGGCGAACGGCAGGTCAGCCGAGATGCACAGCACCACGGTGTTGTTCAGGCCGCTGGCCTGGGCGTTGAACTTGCGCACGGAGGTGGCGCAGGTCGGGGTGTCGACGCTCGGGAAGATGTTCAGCACTTTGCGCTTGCCGGCAAAGCTGCTCAGGGTGATGTCGGCCAGACCGGCGCCTACCAGGGAGAACGCTGGCGCCTTGGCGCCGGCTTGTGGCAGTTGGCCGTTGACTTGAACCGGGTTGCCTTTAAGGGTGACTTGAGCCATGAACGGAGTCCTTTTAAACGATTGTCATTGAACAGCTGTAAAGAAAATCGAGAGGCCGGAAGTTAAACATGAAATGGCCCGGCCACCTATGCCCGGGATACAAATTGTAGAACAAGCCCCGAGAGCGGAGCGCAACTCTGGAGGCCGTTGAAACACCGGCGGAACGCGAAAACACTGTAGGCCTGCTTCAACCCAGCAAGCGCAACATAGTGCGATGCCGGGCCGCGAAAATGCGCGCCATGTAGGCATTGACCACCAGCCATTCCACAGGTGCGCCGCCCAGCGCCCGATAAGTCACCCGGTCGGTATACAGGGTACCCCCGTCGCAGGCCTCGACCCGGTGTTCATGACGGAAGGCACGCAGCGGCCCCTTGAGCATCTCGTCGACGAAATGGCGATCGCTGACTTCACGTATAACCACCGTCCATGTCACCGGTATGACACTCCACATCCAGTGGCGAAAGCTGAACTGGCGCCCGACGCTGATCCGCAGGTCATTGATATCCACGCCCCGCAAGGGGGTGATGCGTTCGGGAAAGATCTTCGGGAAGTTGGCGCCTTCAAGACAGAAATCCAGCACCCGGGCCGGGCTGCGACCGGCAATGAAAGTCGTGCGTTCGAGCACAGGCATGCTGGAAAATCCTCTTGAAAGCCTCAACAAAATCTAATTAAAAACATCATAAATATTCTATAAGTACATGTTTTTATTGAACTTATTTAACTTAACAGATCACTTTAACTTAACCACTATAAAAGCATGGAAATAATCACAATTCACATGAACAAGAAGGCACAGCCTGAAACTCCGCTGCCACTCGATCCTGGCGCACACCGCCCTGCCGCGGATGTGAAAACCTGTCACGGACGATGCCGTCAGCAGGCCTGGCGCCCTCGCCTCGCCAGCGAAACCTGTGTTCTTGATTGACTGCCGGAACTGCTCAGTGAAGGGGTCAGTATTCGCCCTGACCCCGACGCAGTGGGCAAAAAGCTCGGGGAGAAACCCCGGCCCTACTGTTTTTTCAGTTTCTGGAAGGATTGATGCAGGTCGGAGGCCCAGCCGTCGATGACGTTTTTCACGTCCGCAGGCTGCATGACCTGGGTGTCGTTCTGCAGCGGCTTGCCACTGCCCTTGCGCACCACCTGGGCGATCACCTTATTGTTGCCGCCGTCGATGAACTGCGCCTCGGTACCCAGGGTGGTCTCCTGGTCGCGGATGCCGCTGGCCGTGCTCACCGCCGCCGCCACCAGGGCGATGGGAATGATTTCGTAAGGCTTCAGGCCTTCGGTCTTGCTGCTCACGGCCGTGATCGCCGCGCGCACCACAATCACCCCCGGCCCCGGCGCGGTGGCTAGCGGCAAGTCCTTGCCGATCTCGCGCTTGAGCGCCTCGTCGTAATAGCGGTTGATGCCGTACAAGGTGTTCTGCGGGATCTTCACCGTCGGCTGCGGCTTGGGGTAGAACTGGGTGGGCTCGATATAGACGCTGCGGTACTGCTTCAGGTCCAGCTTGGGATCGACCCAGCGCATCACCTCGACGCCGGACGGCGACTTGGCTTCCTTGAGCTGGCTGTAGTCGCCGAGAAAACCGGAGTACTCGTCGGGTTGGGTGACGTTGCTGGAACAGCCCACCAACCCTAGGGAGGCCAGGCACAGCGTGCTCATCATTGATGCGAGCTTCATAGGGTAACTCCTGTCAGAAATCCGGAAGCGCTGCTGGTTTTAGGAAGTGTAGGTATAGCCAATAGCGGGCATATCAGCACAGCAAAAGCGGATTAATCGCCAAAGCAGGCCAGAGAATTCTTGTTGAATCGAACAGACGGGTGCGGCGTCAAAGCCGCACCTCGCCCCAGCCCGTTACCAGCCTGTCCGTTACCAAGTCGTTCCGCGCCTTGCCGCCGCCTCGCGCAAGGCGTTGATGCGCATGGCCTTGAGCAGGGAAAAGGTCCCGGCCAGGATGATCACGGCGCCAAATACGAAGTCGATGCCGTACAACTGGTAGTCCTGCAACGGCCCGACCAGGAATACCCGCACCGCCGCCACGCCCAGCAAGGTAGCAAGAAAGTCGATGGTCGGCTCGTCGCGGTACAGCACCATCAACAGCGGCAGGCACAGCACCAGCAACAACAGCAGCACGATGATCTTGAACGAGCCTTTGCGCTCGATGCTGAAGGCGCACTCGCTGGCGCCGTAGGCGGGATAGTCGCCGGGCTGGACCAGGCTGTTCTGCTCGGCGATGTAGTCCGCCGGGTTGTACAGGCGGGTCGGGGTAAAGGTATTGGACAGGTTCAGCTGCGTGGTGATGCGCTTGAACGGCAGGTCGACCTGCTCGTTGCCCTTGAGGATGTACAGCACCGGCTTGTAGCCGTAACGGTAGACCTCGAAGGGAAACCGGCTGGACTCGCCGTTGACCCGGATCGGCCGGCTCTCCAGGTCGGCGTAGGCATTCTTGTGCGGCGAACTGAAGTTGCGGTTCAAGGGCTTGACCTTGACCTCTTCAAAGAACAACGGCGGCATGCTGTAGGTGGACTGCAAGGGTTCCAGGCGCAGTTTCAGCGGGTAGCGGCCCAGCTCGTAGCGGTTGTAGGTGCGCTCCGAAACGTTGACCTCCCCCGAGACCTTGAACTCGCCCTGGGTGCTGTTGGTGACCCTGAGCAGCAGGTAGTCGCGCTTGAAGGAATGCGCCGAATCCGCGGCAGGGCCGCACCAGCCGTAGCTGTCGAGAGGGTCGCCGAGGCGCCCGCTGCGGGCATCCTGGTACACATAGAAATAGCCGACCCACAGGGTCAGGAGCAGCAACAACGAAAACAACCCGAGTATCTTTTTAGCAACGCTCACAGCCGCGACTCTCTTCCATGGATGGCCCATGCCAGGCACGCCGGCGACTGATCGCCGGACGCCAATCCCTGGCTCCTTCATAAGAGGTGCGACTCTACCAAAGCGCCATCATCGACCCAAGGACAAATGCCCCTGGCGACCAGACAATGGCCGTTGCCTGCCCTGTTCCCGGGCGACTGTGAGCATCGATCGAAGCGCCAGCCCGGGCAGGCGCTGCTCTTCAGCGGCGGCGGATCTCAGCGGCGCCGGAACAGCGGCCGCGGCTCGATCGCCGAGCGCCCGTAGAGCACGCTCATGCCCGCCAGCCCCTTGAGGGCGTCGTCGGCGCATTTGTCTTCGCGGATGGCAAAGCTGTCAAAACCGCATTGGCGCATATGGCTGAGCTGGTCGCGCAGCACATCGCCCACCGCCCGCAATTCGCCCATCCAGCCCAGCCGGGTGCGCAGCAAGTAGGCCTGGCTGTAGGCACGGCCGTCACGGAAGCTGGGAAAGTCCAGGGCGATCAACGGGATCAGCTTGAGCCAGGGTCGCAGGCTTTCCACCTCGTCGTCCGGACCGAGCCAGACCCCGTCCCGCGCCGGCTCGTGCTCGATGCGGCGGATCAGCCAGCGGGCCAGCGGCAGAATCAACGGACCCTGGGGCAGCGGGCCGTCCACCTCGCGCACCAGGCTCCAGGGATCGTCCTCGACCCGCCCGGCCTGGCCATCTTGCAGACGCAGCAGATTATTCATGGTTTTAGTCTCTCGCTCATGGCTGTAATTCCTCGCTCACGGCTGTGCTTTCTATTGCACGCTCGCGCTGCTGGCTCATGGCTGCATCTCCAGCACTTTCGGATAGACCCGCTCCTTGAACGGCTCCAGGCCGATGCGTTGCACGGTATCGACGAACAGCTCTTCGCTCTCCCGGTAACGCACGAAGGTGGCGATGATGCGTTCGATCACCCCCGGCACTTGCTCGGCGCTGAACGACGGGCCGATGACCTTGCCCAGCGCGCTGTGCTTGCCCTGGGCGCCGCCGAGGGTGATCTGGTACCACTCGCTGCCGTTCTTATCGACGCCGAGGATGCCGATATTGCCGATGTGGTGATGGCCGCAAGCGTTCATGCAGCCGGAGATGTTCAGGCTGATGTCGCCCAGGTCGTGCAGGTAGTCGAGGTTGTCGAAACGCGCCTGGATCGCCTGGGCGATGGGGATCGACTTGGCGTTGGCCAGGGCGCAGAAGTCGCCGCCGGGACAGGCGATGATGTCGGTCAGCAGGCCGACGTTGGCGCAGCCCAGGCCCTGTTCGCCGGCCAGCCGCCACAGTTCATGCAACGCGGTCTTGGGCACGTCCGGCAGGACGATGTTCTGTTCGTGGGCGATACGGATCTCGCCAAAGCCGAAGGCCTCGGACCACTCGGCCACCGCCTCCATCTGCGCCGCCGTCACGTCTCCGGGCGGCGAGGCGCTGCCGGGCTTGGTCGACAGCACCACGCTGGCGTAGCCCGGCACCTTGTGCGGCTTGACGTTATGCGCCACCCAGCGCTCGAAAGCCGGCTCCTCGGCCAGGCGGCTGCCGTAGTCGAGATCGGTGGCCGGCTGGCGCTCGTAGAGCGGCGGCACAAAGGCACTGGCGACCCGCTGGTATTCGGCCTCGGTCAGTTGCGCCGGGCCGTCCTTGAGGTGCTGCCACTCCTCCTCCACCTCTTTGGCGAAGGCCTCGATACCCAGGGCCTTGACCAGGATCTTGATCCGCGCCTTGTACTTGTTGTCGCGCCGGCCGTGGCGGTTATACACCCGCAACACCGCCTCGACGTAAGACAGCAGGTGCTGCCACGGCAGGCCGTCGCGGATCTGCTGGCTGAGGATCGGCGTGCGCCCCAGGCCGCCGCCGACCATCACCCGCAGCAGCATCTGCCCGCGCCAGTCGCGGTACAGGTACAGGCCGATGTCATGCATCATGATTGCCGCCCGGTCCTGGCGGGCCGAGCAGATGGCGATCTTGAACTTGCGCGGCAGGAACAGGAATTCCGGGTTGATGGTCGACCACTGGCGCAGGATCTCCGCCAGGGGCCGCGGGTCCATCAGCTCGTCGGCGGCCACCCCGGCGAAGGCTTCGGTGGTGATGTTACGCACGCAGTTGCCGGAGGTCTGGATCGCATGCATCTCGACATTGGCCAGGCGTTCGAGGATGTCCGGCACCTGGGCCAGCTCGATCCAGTTGAACTGCATGTTCTGCCGGGTGGTGAAGTGGCCGTAGCCGCGGTCGTAGTCGCGGGCGATGCTGGCCAGGGTACGCATCTGCCGCGCACTGAGGGTGCCGTAGGGAATGGCCACCCGCAGCATGTAGGCGTGCTTCTGCATGTACAGGCCGTTCTGCAGGCGCAGCGGCAGGAACTCCTCTTCGCTCAGCTCGCCGGCCATGAAGCGTTCGACCTGATCGCGAAACTGCGCCACCCGTTCAAAGACCAGGGCCCGGTCGTACTCGTCATAGTGATACATGTCACGGCCTCATCAGTGCTGACCCCGATCCCGCCCTTGAAGCCGCTGTAATCCTGTAGCCGCTGCCGAGCGCAGCGAGGCTGCGATCGGCTGCAAGGCAGCCGCAAAACCGGCATATGCGCTCTGTCAGCCAGACCGCACCATCCGGGTTGCGAGCGCTCCGTCGGGATGCCGCCCATTCGCTGCCTCGCTGCGCTCGGTAGCGGCTACAGGGCCAGGGTGGCCACGGGGTTTGCATTCCAGGGGTGAACCGGGGGTTTTGGTGTGGCGGTGACTATGCACTTGCAGCTCAGGACGTTACAGATTCAGGTAAACACTAAAAAACCGTATCAGCAGCTCTCTGGCCTGTGCTGGCAGGCGGTCAATCTGATCCGTATTAATGCAGTTTTTCTGAGCCTGTTTTGTTTCGCCCGTGCTTTCTACAGTGCATGGCATGCCAGGCCGGGTGGCCTGGCAAGCCTTTGCAACCGTGGAAGCATTGACCATGAGCACAGCAACAATGGAACCGGCCTACAACTACAAGGTGGTACGCCAATTCGTCATCGCCACCGTGGTCTGGGGCGTGATCGGCATGGCCATGGGGGTATGGATCGCCTCCCAGCTGGTCTGGCCGCAAATGAACCTCGACCTGCCCTGGACCAGCTTCGGCCGCCTGCGCCCGCTGCACACCAGCCTGGTGATCTTCGGTTTCGCCGGCAGCGCCCAGTTCGCCGCCAGTTACTACGCGGTCCAGCGCACCTGCCAGGTGCGGCTTTATTCCGACAAGCTCGCCGCCTTCACCTTCTGGGGCTGGCAGTCGGTGATCCTGATCATGCTGGTCACCCTGCCGCTGGGCTACACCACCACCAAGGAATACGCGGAAATCGAATTCTCCGGCGCGGTGTGGATGGCCGTGGTCTGGGTGGTCTACGGCATCGTGTTCTTCACCACCGTGGTGCAGCGCAAGACCAAACACATCTACGTCGGCAACTGGTTCTTCGGCGCCTTTATCCTGGTGATCGCCATGCTCCACGTGGTCAATCACCTGTCGATCCCGGTGGACTGGTTCAAGTCCTACCCGGTGTATTCCGGCGCCACCGACGCCATGGTCCAGTGGTGGTACGGCCATAACGCGGTGGGCTTCTTCCTGACCACCGGTTTCCTCGGGATGATGTATTACTTCGTGCCCAAGCAGGTCGGGCGGCCGGTGTATTCCTATCGCCTGTCCATCGTGCACTTCTGGGCGCTGATCACCCTGTACATCTGGGCCGGTCCGCACCACCTGCACTACACCGCGCTGCCAGACTGGGCGCAATCGCTGGGCATGGCCATGTCGCTGATCCTCCTGGCGCCGAGCTGGGGCGGCATGATCAACGGCATGATGACCCTCTCGGGCGCCTGGCATAAGTTGCGCACCGACCCGATCCTGCGTTTCCTGGTGCTGTCCCTGGCCTTCTACGGCATGTCGACCTTCGAGGGGCCGATGATGGCGATCAAGACGGTCAATGCCCTGTCGCACTACACCGACTGGACCATCGGCCACGTCCACGCCGGCGCCCTGGGCTGGGTGGCGATGATCACCTTCGGCGCCATCTACCACATGGTGCCCAAGGTCTTCGGCCGTGAGCAGATGCACAGCATCCCACTGATCAACCTGCACTTCTGGCTGGCGACCATCGGCACCGTGCTGTACATCGCCTCGATGTGGGTCAACGGCATCACCCAGGGCCTGATGTGGCGCGCGGTCAACGACGACGGCACCCTCACCTACTCCTTCGTCGAGGCCCTGCAGGCCAGCCACCCGGGCTTTATCGTGCGCTTCGCCGGTGGTGTGTTCTTCCTCAGCGGCATGCTGCTGATGGCCTACAACACCTGGCGCACCGTGCGCGTGGCCGACCCGCGCCTGGCCCTCAGCGACGCCCAGATCGCCTGATCGCCCAAGAGCACGACGCGGGCCACACCCGGCCCGCGTCGCTCATCCCTCCTGCAGCACAGCGAGCCCCCCGATGATCGAATTCGCCCTTGACCTGCTCGGCGTGACCTTCCTCTACCTCAGCATCGGCTACTGCCTGCGCCATCAATCGGCCAAGAGCCTCGACGACGCCAGCCTGATCCCCTTCGCCGACGACCCGGACGTGGCGCGCCGGGTGGAACTGGCCACCGGCAAGAAAATCGACGCCGTGGCGCCGGAACCGCAAACCGCCAGGCCCGGCTGGGGCAATATGGAGGTCTGACCCCGCCTCGCGGCCTGATCGCCACTGCGCGCCAAGGACAACCGATTGGCCAGCGGCCGGGGTTTCGCTTAGTCTTCGCCGCTGACTAAACACGGACGTTTCGAAAATGAGCGGAAAACCAGCAGCCCGGGGAACCGACCCGACGGCCTGGCCGCAGCCCGGCGCGACGACCAGAGCGCCTGCGGCGCGGCGATCGTCGGTGGGGTGTCGGCAACCGTCTTCATCAATGGCCGTAATGCAGCGGTACAGAGCAGTACCGGTAGCCACGGCAGCATTATCGTCGGCGGTTCGGGCAGTGTGATCATTGGCGATACCGTTACAGCGGCGCCAGTCAGCGCGGTGTCGGCGATGCCGAACCTGGCGGCGGCCACAGCGGCCCTAGTGCCTGCCGCTGCCCCACAGACCACAGCGCTGGCTGGCCCGCCAGCCGTGGCGGCACTGGCTCCGACCATCCCGGCGGTCGTCGCTGATCCGCGGGCAGCGGCAGCAAAAATTCTCGACGACTTTCAAGCGGCGCCTATGAAGGAGCGGATTTTCAACGATCAGGCTCACCCCATGGGCACCCCGCAAGACCCGTTCGAGAAGAGCAAGATTCACGAGCAGATCGAGGCTCGCCTGGCAAAGGCGCAAGGCGGCAGCCTGAAACGTTTTCATCCAATCAGCCCCTACCCCGACCAGAAAGACACCAGCCTCTGCGGTCCGGCCACCTTCTTCTATGCCTTGCTGATGGACCGTCCCGACCTGTACGCAAAAGCCATCACCGAGCTATGGGAAACGGGTGAAACCACCATCGGGCAGTTGCACATCAAGCCGAGCCACGGCGCCTGCAATCCGAAAAACTTCAGCCGTGGCACAGAAGGCGACCGCATTTGGGCTATCGACTGGATCACCCTGGCCTGCTTGCGCGACAGTGAAAACCTGCTGTTCGCCTATGACGAGCCGGATGACATGTTCTCCGGGATCACCCTGCCCGCCGGGCTCGGAAAATGGTTCAAACAAGCGGGAGCCGAGATTCTTTTCGACAACATCCAGTTCTCGTCCCATATAAACCAGGATCAGTTGAGCGAACTGTTCCAGTACATCCGCCCCGGCACTCATATGGCGACCCTTATCGGTGCGGGGATGCTGGCAGCCAATGCAGGGCAAATGAAAAACCACTGGGTGACCTGGGAGCAACCAGCGAAAACCTTATCCGGCCCCATCACCTCGACCACGGCACCCAGTGACACCATCAGTTCCTCGATGATCTTTTCCTGGGGTGAGTTATTGCATCAGATCCCAGCGGGATCGACCCTGCAGACCATTCTCAAATACATATACGGCGGCCTTGTGTTCAGCAAGATCCCTTGAACAGCTCCCAGGAAACTCCCATGAAGCGCGCACTGATTTCATCTATTGGTCTTTCACTCATGCTCAGCGGTTGTGGGCTGGGATTTCTTCCGGGCTGCTATACCCGCCCGGATCTCACGATGCAGCCAGAGACCCTGCCCACCGCCGTCGTCGGCCAGCCGTTCAGCGTCAAGCTGGAGGTGGTGGGCGCCGATACGCCACTGACCGGTTTTTATATTCACCCCGACCATCCGTTACCCGAGGGGCTGGAGTTGAGTTACCAGAAAAGAACCCATTACGCGCTGATCACCGGTAAACCGCTGACACCGGGCACCTATACCATCAACGCGTATACCAGCAGCTACGGTACTCAATGCACAGGGCAGGAAGCACAGAGGACCTATCAACTCAAGGTGCTGGAAGCTGCGCAGCCCTGATCCCGGGCCCTCACCCACGCTCCCGGGGAATCAGCGCCTGCAGCTGCGACGCCAGGAAGTTGCCGTCGAAGGTAAAGACGTCGGACTCCTTCAGGCCGTTGGCCTGGCGCCATTGCCAGCTGCCGTCGGCTAAGCCCACCAGGGACACGCTGCCGTAACGCGCGGCGGTCAGGCCCATGACCGCCAGGGAAATCTGCCCGGCGGCGCCCATTACATCGGGCACGAACTCCACCGGTTTGCCGGCGATGACGATGGTCAGTTTCTCGGTCTTGAAGGTCGAGGTTTTCACCGGGACGCTGGGGCTGAAGGCCAAGTAGGGTTCCCGGCTCAAGGCCAGCAGGTCCGGCATCAGCACCGGCGCCAGCCACTGCTGGATATGCTCGAACAGCTCGGTGATACGGCTCGCCCAGAGCACCTTCTGGCTTTCGAACAGTTGTTTCTTGTGGGCTTCGCTTTCTGCATAGCGCCGAAGCATCTCGCCCAGTTGCCGTACGTCGTCCATGTTCATGCCTCTTCGAGAAACCGCGGTTGCGGACCTTGAGCATGGCAGATGGGGATGGCGGCGTATGACTAAAAACCTGCGCGGTACTGGCTGGGGGTCAGGCCGAGGACCTTGCGAAAGGCGCTGCCCATATGGGACTGGTGGGCGAAGCCGGTTTCCAGGGCGATGGCGGCGAGCGGCAGGTCGCTGCGTTCGATCAGCCGGCGCGCCGCCTGCACCCGGACTTCGACCAGCCAGGCATGGGGCGTCATGCCGATGGCGCGGGTAAAGTCGCGTAAAAAGCGCAGTTCGTTGCGCCCGGTGCAGGCCGCCAGTTCACCGAGCGACAGGGGCTCGGCGTACTGCTGCTCGATCAGCGTCAGCACCCGGCCGAACTCGGTGCGCCTGGCGGCCTTGACCGGTGCTGGGTCGAGGCCGGCCAGGCCGGCGAACTGCAGGGCGCATTGTTCCAGGGCCAACGGATCGCCGGCGGGCTCCAGCAACAGCCGCCGCACCTGGCGTCCCAGCGCCAGGGCCCGGGCGTGTCCGGGCCGTTGCAGGCGTCGCGAACCACGGGCGATGCCCAGGGCCTGGGGGTCGGCCAGCCAGCGCAGCAGCAGGTATTCACCGCCCTGGGGCGACTCGGAAAACACCTCGATCCCGGCCGGGGTCAAGGCCAGGGTCCCCGGCCAGCTGTCGAAATCCTCGCGCCGGTCGCTGCCGATGGCATGCACGCCCTGCTGGCGCTCCAGGCTCACACCGAGGCTTTGCCACTGCAGCGGATCGCGCGCACTGTAGGCCGCGCGCGGCAGCAATTGCAGGTCGAGCGTGCCGCCCAGCAGTTCGCAGCGCAGCAGCCCGTGATCCTGGACTTTGCTGCTCAGCACGCCGGGCATGTGAAATTTCTTGATAGATCGCGGGGCTGCGTCACGGGACACTCTCGGCATTCAGGTTTGTCAGCAACAGGAGCTGTGTATGCGCACCATCGGCCTTATCGGCGGCATGAGCTGGGAGTCCAGCGCCGAGTATTACCGCCTTATCAACCAGCAGGTACGAGACCGTCTCGGGCCGCTGCGTTCGGCGCGGTTGCTAATGTACAGCGTCGACTTCGGGCCTGTCGAACAGGCCCAGCACGCCGGGCGCTGGGACCTCGCGGCCGGGATCCTGGTGGATGCGGCGCGCCGCCTGGAGGCCGGTGGCGCCGAATGCGTGGTGCTCTGTACCAACACCATGCACAAGGTCGCCGACGAGATTCAGGCCGTGCTGTCGGTGCCCTTCCTGCACATCGCCGACCCGACCGCCGAAGCCGCCCTCGAGGCCGGCACCCTCAGCGTGGGCCTGCTGGGCACGGCCTTCACCATGGAACAGGATTTCCTCAAGCAGCGCCTGGTCGATCGCGGCCTCAAGGTACTGGTGCCGGACGCCACGGACCGCCAGGCCGTGCACCGGATCATCTACGACGAGCTGTGCGTGGGCGTCATCAGCGAGGCCTCGCGCCAGCGCTACCAGCAGGTGATCCAGGCCCTGATGGAGCGCGGCGCCCAGGCCATCATCCTCGGCTGCACCGAGATCGGCCTGCTGCTCAAGCCCGAACACAGCCCCCTGCCGCTGCTGGACACCACCGAGCTGCATGCGCGGGCGGCGGTGGCGTTTGCCCTGGGCGATCAAGAGACATGATCTGTAGCCGCTGCCGCAGGCTGCGATGGTCCGGGCCACGCTGGTCGTAGGACCTCTGGCGCCCGGAAGATCGCCACGCCCGTTCCGGGCGATCGCAGCCTGCGGCAGCGGCTACAGGGGCGAGTCAGGCCTGGAGCGTGCGGCGCAGGCGGGCCATGCTCACGACGTCGACATACTGGCCGTCGCGCACCGCGTAGTCGCGCAGCCGGCCTTCGCTTTCGAAGCCGAACTTGCGGTACAGGCCCAGTGCGGCTTCGTTGTCGGCGAATACAGTCAGTTCTACCCGTTGCAGGTTCATCCAGTTGTCCGCCACCTCCAGCACCGTCGCCAACAGCCGGCTGCCAACGCCCTGGCCCTGCCATTCCACCGCCACGCCCATGCCGACACTGCCGCAGTGGGCGCGGCGGATGCGCGAGTATTGCTCGATGCTGCAACTGCCGATCACCACGCCCTGGTGCAGCGCCACCAGGGCCACCCGCCGTTCGTTGTCCGGCGCCAGGCGATTGCGCCAGACCTCGGCGGACTGAAACGGCATCTGCAGCACCTGGCGGGCGACCGCGGGGTCGTTGTACAGCGCGGTAACGCCCTGCACATGGGCTTCGCTGAAACGTTCGATGACGATGCTGGGGATCTCTGCGGGCATAAGTCTTCCTTGGTTCAGGCGATACAGCCGATGAGTGTAGAGCGCCAGCGCCGCGGATGGCGAGCGCCGGGCACAGGGATTCTCTCTGTAGGAGCCAGCTTGCTGGCGATGCCTGCGCCGCGGTGTATCAGGCAGGACGCCATCGCGAGCAAGCTTCGCTCCTACGGAGGCGTGCCGTCGAAGTCGAACCACTCGCTGCGTTCCCGGAAGGTATTGAGGATCAGGTCGACCAGCTGTTGTACTTCGGCGTCGTGCTCCACTTCGGCGTTCACCGCCATCCACACCTGGCGCGCCATGGCCTCGTCGAACAACCCGGGCAGTGCCGTCAGGCCGCGGTCGAAGCGGCTCATGTAATGAGGCAGCAGGCCGATGCAGGCGCTGCAGCGGATCATCTCCAGCATCAGCTCGTAGGAATGCACCTGCACCACCCCCGCCAGGCGCTGCTCCACCAACTGGTTCCACGGCCGCAGCGGCTCGACCTGACGGTCCTGCTGCCATTGCACCAGCATGTAGTCGGCCAGATCGTCCAGGCTGTCGGGACGCGCCGCGACCCGCGAATAACGCTTGGCGATATGCGGCAGGTAGTCCAGGCGCACCAGCGGCTGCGGCGCGCTGGTGACGAAACTCGGCCCCGGCTTGGGCGAATCCACCCCGCCCAGCCACACCACCACGTCCGCGCTCAGGGCCCGCAGCGACAGCTCGCTGTCGATGGAGATGATCTCCAGGCGCACGCTGGCGTTGCGCCGCAACAGGGCAATCAGGTCGCGACCGAGGATGTCGTGCAGGATCGATTCGGCCACGGCCAGGCGCAGCAGCGGCTGTTCGAGCACCGGCAGCGTGCGTTCGTGGGCCAGGGCGATCAGCTGCGCCTTGAGCTGCTGGCCTTCGCGGCTGAGGCTCAGGGCGCTGCCCTGGAAGCTGAACAAGGGGCGGCGCAACTGTTCCTCCAGGTGCGCCAGCTGTTTGCGCAGCAGCGTCGACTTGATGTTCAGGCTGCGCGCCGCCTGCATGAAGCAGCCGCAACGGGCGGTGACCAGGAAATACTGGGCCAGCTCCGGCTCGATCCCGGCGGCCAGGGCCAGCCAGGCTTCCCGGGGTTCGGCCTGGGCGATGTAGGGGGTGATGCCCGAGATCGGGACGGGTTCGAGAAAGGACATGAGTGACTCCCTGTCGTGTGGGTGATGGCATCCATTGCACGTTATTCGTAGCAGGTTGGCCGGCGTTGCCATCCATCGCGAGCAAGCTTCGCGCCTACATGGACGGCATTGAACCTGTAGGAGCGAAGCTTGCTCGCGATAGCGGTATCGGCCACACCGCCCTCTACAGCTTCTCCTCCAGCACCTTGTTCAACTGCGCGCCGTCGATACTCAGGGTCGCGGTGTCGAGCATGCCTTCCAGGTAGGCCTTGGCGATCTGTTCCTGGCGCTGCGCCCGCAGGGCCTGGGTCAGGCGTTCGCGCAACTCGTCCAGGGTCGCCGTGCGGGCCGGTTGCTGCTCGGTCAGCCTGAGCACATGAAAACCCGCCGCGCTCTGCACCGCATCGGACACCGCGCCGACCTTCAGGCGCGCCACCGCGCCGCGAACCTCGGGCAGCAGTTGCTGCAACGGCTGCAACCCGGAGTCGCCGCCGCGCCGAGCGCTGTCGGGGTCCTGGGAATACTGGCTGGCCAGGGCGGCGAATTCGCCGGGGGCGGCCTGGGCCTTCTTGCTCAGTTCCTGGGCCTGCTTGCGCGTCGCCTCCAGCGCCTGCGGCTCATTCACCGCGAGGAAGATCTGGCTGACCCGGTACAAGGCCGGGGTCTGCCACTGCGCCTTGCCCGCGTCGTAGGCCTGCTGCAACTCGGCCTCGCTCGGGTAGCCGGCCGGGACCTGGCTGACTGAGCGCAAGTAGTCGCGAAAGACGATTTGTTCAGTGGCCACCCGGGTCTGCAAGGCCACCTCCGGACGCTGGCGCCAGCCCTGGGCATCGGCCTGTTCGAGCACGGCCTTTTCCGCCAGGCGCGTGCGAATCCAGTTTTCCAGGGCCGGGCGATTGCCCCGCAGCTGCTCGCGGGACGCCTCGGGCAACGCCGCGAACAGCGCCTTGAGCTCCTCCGGCGCCACCCGCTGATTACCCAGGCGCGCCACCGCCGGGCCGTCGTCGACCGGGCTGGCTACCGCCACCCTGGGCTGTTGCGCCGCCACCGGGTCGCTGCCCGGGCGTACGCCCAGCCACACCGCCAGCGCCACCAGGGCCAGGGCGCCGACACCGACCACCAGGCTTGGCTTCTTCACTGCCCAGGCACCTCAACGACAGCCTCGGCGGCGGCCGCGGGCGCTGCTTCAGGCGTCGTTTCAGGCGCATCGGCCTGGGCCTGCAGGCGCGCGGCGTGCTGGCTGTAGTCGCGCAGGTAGACGATGAATTCCTGCAACAACCGGTCCCAGAGTTCCAGCTGGCTGCGCAGGTGATCGTGGCCGACCCCGGCCACCACCACGTCCATTTCCATCACCAGGAACTCGCCCTGCACCGACAGCCGGGCAAAGCGCCGCGAGGCGTTCCACAGCTCGGCCAGGCCCGCCGGCAACTCGCCCTGGACCCGCAGCGCGCAGCTGAAGGTGAAGTCCACATAGCTGCGCGGTTCAACCCCCGCCGCGTTGCCGAAGCGCACGGCGTAGCCGATGCCCTGGCTGGCGCTGAGCAGTTGCACGATGCCGTTCTGGTCGGTCTGGTTGACCCGGTAGCCGGCCCCTTGCAGCAGCTCGGTGAGGCTCTGCGGGGTGACGCTGGCGATCAGTTGCGCTTGTTCAGTCATGCTCGATTCTTCCCTGGTATTCAGTGGGTGCTCGCTGCCCGTGGGGCATCGAACTGGGTTTTGTACAACTCGTCGCCAAAGCCCTGGGCCAGTTCCTCGAACTTGACCCGGGCGCCGCCGGCGAACGGCTGGCGGATTTTCATCACTTCGGCCACATCGATCTTTTCGTAGGCCGCGAGAATCTCTTTGGCCACGCCATACATCTGCTGATTCTTGACCGAACATTGCTGCACTTGTGTGTCACGCTCGCTCAATTGCGCCTCAAGCCTGGCCCGTTCGGCCTCTTTGGCCCGGGCCATGACCAGCAGCTCGTCATAGGCCTTCTTGAACTTGCCGATCTGCTCGCTGCTGGCGGCCATCTGCGCCTGGGCCTGGCTGTGCAGGTTCTGCTGCTGGCCGGCCAGTTGCTCGGCGACGCCACGGGCCTTGGCCAGGTCAGCGGTCAGTTGCTTGATCTGCGCCTGCGCCTGCCTGGCCTGGTTTTCGGCGGCGACACGGGCGGCGCTGGCCTGGGCCTGTTCGCTCTGCAGGGCCTGCAACTGCTGGGTGGTGCTGCGCAACTGGGTGCGCAGGCGCTCCTCCATGCCTTCGGCGCTGGCCCCGCTGGCCAGCAGCACGCCCACGGCCAACAACAGACCGCGCCCCAACCACAGGCAGCGCCCTGCCCTGGCTCGCGTGTTCATATCGAGACTGTTCATAGCAATGCACCCCTGCGCCCTAGAAGCGCGTGTTGATTTCAAGCTGCAAGACATCGATGTCGAACGGCGCGCCGTACACCGCCTCGGAACTCAGCCAGCGGCCGGTGGCGAAGACATTCTTGGCCAGGCCGTAGTTGCCGCCGAGGAAATAACCCTTGGCGTTGGTGCCGCCGAGGTGGAACGAGGAATCGTTGAAACCGTCAGGCAGCGCATCGGGCTGGATGTACTTGTAGCCGGCGAACAGGTTCCAGTCGCCCTGCCTGGCCAGCTCCAGGCTGTTGCCCAGGGTGAACTGCACCATCCAGGCGTTGGCGCCGCTTTCCAGCTCGCCGTTGCTGTCCAGGTTGTTGACGATCTGGCCTGCGGAGCGCTTGCGCATCTCGCCTTCGTCGTAGCCCAGGTTGTGGATGTAGTTGGCCTGGCTGCGCAGCTTGAAGTTCTCCGGCAGGTCGGCGTCCCACGTAAGGTTCAAGTCCAGCAGGTTGAACTCCGAGGCCAGGCCGACGAACTGCGGCTGCGCGGTGGCGGCCGGGTTGAGCGGGTTGGGCGTGATGTCGCGCAGCAGGAACACGCTGTTGCCCTTCTGCATGAAGGCCACGCGGCTGCCGTCGCTGTCGCAGCCCGGCGCCCCGGCCCAGGGTTCGCAGGCACCGGAGCGCTGGCCTTCGATGTCGTCGAAGCGGTAGTAGGCCAACGCGCCCTTGAGCCGGTGGTTGCCGTTGATCGCCCAGTTGGCGCCGATCTGCGCGCCGTACAGCCATTTGTTGTCGCTCTCTTCCTTGTCGAAGCCGTTGCTGGTGGAGGTGTCGTTGGTGTATTCCACCGGGAACGCACCGACCGTACCGAACAGGCCCCAGTCACGATTGAGCTTGTGGTTGAAGATCGCCGCCACGCCGTCGAAGTTCAGGTCGTTGGAATACAGCAGGTCGGTGGAGAAGAACGGGTTGGCAATCCGCCCGCCGGTCAGGGTCAGCGCGTCGGTGGCCTTCCAGGTCAGGTAGCCCTGGTCGAGCCAGATGTCCTTCTTGCCGAACCCGCCGCCCAGGGTCTGGGTGGTGGACACCGGGTTGTTGTCCGAGCCGGTGCCGATGCGGATGCCGGCGGTCCAGTCCTCGGCGACCTGGGCCTTCATGCCCAGCCGGGCGCGCAGGCGGAACAGGTTCTCGCGGTCCTCGCGGGTGTTGAGCAAGGGCGGCAGGTTGGAGCTGCTGTTGGGGTTGACGTCGTACGGGCCCTTGTCGTTGAGCTTGGCGAAGTCGACGATTTCGTTGCTGTTGCTGCCCGAGTAGTAGCGCGACTCGTCGCGCAGGCGAATGTCGCCGTCGAAACTGATGCGCGACACCCAGTCCGGGAAGGTATTGGGCTGGGCCCAGTTCTCCTGCTTGGCGGTGGCCATGACCTCGGCCTTGACCTGGTCGCGGATCTGGTCGCGGACGATGGCCGGCACGTATTGCACCCGCACATCCCCCGGGGTCGCCGCCGGCCCTGCCGCCACCGCGGTGTTGGCCTGGCGCGCCTGCTGCGCTTCGCGCTCGGCCTGGGCGATCAGGCCGTCGGCCTGTTCCTGTTTCAGCACGCCCTGCTGCACCAGCAAACGGATCAGATTGATCGTGGCGTTTTCCGAGGGCGCAGCGGGCGCGGCCGCTACCGGTCCCACCAGGGTCGCGATGACCATGCCGATCGCCAGGGACAATCGATTCACGTTGGAAATCATTTGCACACAGCTCCTTTTGGCAAAACTTGCATCAGTCGTTCGGTTAACCCGGACGCCGCCCCTGCAGGGACAGGCGTACAGGCAAGGTCAGGGAGGCCGGTGGCCGCTCCGTCAAATGCGCCGCGCCGCGCAAGGCGGCCAGCACCTGGATGTCGATTTGCGGGTTGCCGCTGGACTTGACCAGCTCGACCCGGGTGATCTCGCCGACGGCGCTCAGCCAGACGTCGGTTTGCAGAGAAAAGGCCTGGTTGCGCAGGTCCGGGTTTTCCCGCAGCACGCGCTGGAAGGTGAAAGCCAGGAACTGGCTGTAGGTGCCGTTGCCCAGGCGCCCACCGCCGGAGCCGGCCATGCCGCCGCCCTTGCCGGCGCCGATGTTGAAAGCGTCGCTGCCGGCCTGGGCATCGCCATCCATCTGCATCGGGTTAGCCAGGTCGTCCACCGGCGACGGCGGCGCCTCTTCCTCGGGCTTGACCTGCTCCGGCTCCGGGGTCGGTTCCGGTTCGGGCACCTTCTCCTCGACCGGCGGCTCCGGCTCCTTGGGTTTTTCCGGCGGCGGTGGCGGTGGTGGCGGCAGCGGAATGATGGTCGGCACCTTGGGCGCCTCACGGCGCACCCCGCTCATGTCGTTGGCCCACTGCCAGAGCAGCCAGGCGGTGCCGGCCCCCAGCAGCAGGCCCACGCCCCACTTGAGCAGACGCGGCGCCGTGCGGTTCTTCACTGGCGGCAACTGGATAGGTTGTTGTGCGGTCATGGCTCAGCCCTGGCTCGGTTTGCCGGTGACCAGCCCGACCTGGGACAGCTCCAGCCGGCGCAGCAGGTCCAGGACCTCGATGACCTTCTGGTACTGCACCGTGGCGTCGCCGCGCACGATCACCGGGAAGTCCGGGTTCAGGGCCTTTTCCATGCGCAGGCGTTCTTCCAGCTCCGGCAGCGTCACCGGGTAGGCGTCGAGGAATACCTGGCCGCCGTCGTTGACCGAGATCGCCTTGGTCTTGGCCTCGGACAGCGATACCGAAGCGCTGGCCTTGGGCAGGTTGATCTGGATCCCGGAGACCTGGGCGGTGGCGGTGAGGATGAACATCACCAGCACCACCATCAGCACGTCCACCAGGGGCGTGATGTTGATGCTGTCCACTGGCGCGTCGTCATCGTCGTCGTGGGAGGCGTTCACAGAAGCCATGACGTTTCTCCTCAGGCCGGCACGCTGGCGTTATGAACCCGCGCGGGCGCGGCTTCACTGGACTGGCTGGCGCCATGCAACTCGGCCAGGCGGGTGATGAACTCGTCGACGAACACCCGCATGTCGGCGCTGACTTCCTTGTTGCGGGTGATCAGCCGGTTGTAGCCAAACAGCGCCGGGATCGCGACGAACAGGCCCATGGCGGTGGCCAGCAGGGCCGCGGCCATGCCCGGGGCGATGGCGTTGATGTTCACGTCGCCGGCCATGGCCGTGCCGAGGAACACCACCATGATCCCCAGCACCGTGCCCAGCAGGCCGATGTAGGGCCCGCCGGCGATAGCGTTGGACAGGGTCGAGAGCTTGGAACCGAGCTGCTGGTTCTCGCGGGTGCGCACGCCGTCCATGGAGCAGCGGATGGCCTCGATGGTCGCCGCCGAGACCGACGAGGTGTCGGCGCCCTGCTCGCGGCGGGTGCGGATCTCCTGGACCGCCACCTGGTACAGGCGCCACAGCGAGGAATGCTCCAGGCGCTGGGCCAGCTCGCGATCGTCGGCGAACATTTCCAGGCGGGTGCCGACCCGGGCGAACTGCTCGCGGAACAGCTGGTTGGCACTGCTGACGCGGCCGATCATGCGGTTCTTGCGGATCATGATGATCCACGACTGGAACATCATCAGCACCAGCACCGCGATGATCACCCAGGCGTCCACCGGCACGGCCTTGAGCAAAAAGCCCAGGCTGCCGAAACCGAAGCCCGACTGTTCTTCATCGACGCCGTACACCACCAGCTTCGACTCGGCGCCCTGGGCCGCGGCATCGGCCAGCAGCAGGCCAGCGGGACGGGCCACCTTGGACAGGCGCAACTCGTCGATGGCGCCATTGAACGGCAGGAAGGCACTGGCCTCGGCCTCGGCCGCTGCCCCTGGCGTTGATGCCGGCGGCAAATCGGCGCCGATGGCCAGCGGCGAATTGAACGCCGGCAGCGCCACCGCCAGGCGAGCGCTTTCGCGGCCATTGACCAACAATGCCAACTGGCTGCCCTGGGCGGTCAGGGCCAGGTGCTGCCACTGCCCGGGGTTGAGCGGCTGGGTCGACACCGCGCGCTGGCCGTCGACCTCGACAAAAGGCACGCCCTGGTTGACCCCGATCAGCAGGCTGCTGGCCCCTTCACGCCGGGCCAGCAGCAACTGTTCGCCGCTGGCCTGGTCCAGGCGCAGCCAGGCACTGAAGGTAAAGGCGCCGTCGGCGTTGTGTTGCAGCGACGGGCTGGCCGGCAACAGCAGCGGCTGGCCGTTGAACTGCAAGGCCCGGCCGATCACCCCATCGATGCTCGCGCCGGTGGCGTTCTGCGCATGGTTGCCGTAGGCCGTGGTGTCCTTGGCCGGGGTGCCGTTGGCGCCGTCGAAGTGATAGAGGGCGATGTAGTTCGGGTCGAAGGTCAGCTGGCCGTTGGCGGTCGCCGGGGCCTTCTGGTTGCCGTAGTACATCCAGATGTCCTGGCGCTGGCCGCCCTCCACGTTCGGCACATCGACCCAGACCAGGGCCATGCCCATCAGCGGGTCGAAGCTTTCGATCTGGTGGTTGAACACGGTCTTGTCATCGGCGCTGACGAAACGCAGGTCGGAGCCGTCTTCCTTGACCCCATCGAAGCTGAAGTTGCCGGTGTGCAGGCGCACCAGCAACGCGGTGCGGCCCAGGGCCTGGTTGATGGCCGCGCCTTGCGGCGTGGTGTCGATGGAGATCTGCTTGCGGTAGTGCCAGTCGTCCTGCCACCACGCCTGGGCGGTCGCCGGGAGCACGAAGCCCAGGCAGATCAACAGGGAAATCAGTAAGCGCTGCATGAAAGTTACTCCGTGAAAGATCAAAACGTCGCCTGCACACTGAAGTGCACGCGCGAGTCCTGTTTCTGGGTGTTCGGTCCATCAAGCAGCGGGTAACCCCAGTCCAGGCTGCCGGAAAGCCATTTGCTCAAGCTGGCGCGGGTGCCCAGGCCGACGCTGGCCAGGCTGTAGTCGGCCTCCTGGTCGGGAAGCTCGTCGCGCAGGTACATCCGCGCGCCTTCGGCGAAGGCATAGAAGCGCCATTCGTTGACATAGCCACCCAGGTACTTGGCCAGGGACGGCGTGCGCAGCTCCTGGGAAAACAGGTAGCCGTCGTCACTGGTGCGCTCGGCCGCCAGGTAGCCGCGCACCGAGGTGGCGCCGCCGGCGGAGAACTGCTCGTTGGACACCAGCGGCCCCGAAGCCAGCTGGAAGGCCGCCTTGGACCCGGTCTGCCAGTCGTTGGCGAAGGTGTAGGTGTAATTCAGGTCGCCCTTGAGCACGGCGAAACTGGGGTTCGCGCGGTAGCGCTTGTAGTCGAAGTCTTCGTCCGAGCTGCCATAGCCGAACAGGCTGCGAGTGCCGGCCACCAGGCTCAGGCCGAGGCCCAGCTGGGAAGTCTCGGTGTAGCGGAAGCCGTTGTAGGCAAAGGTGAACGGTGCGTACTTGAGCGGCACCTTGTCGCTGTCGCCGCCCAGGCTCAGCTCTTCCTCGAAGTCCTTGAAATCCACCCCGACCGAGAACGAATTGGCCCAGCTGCCGCTGGCCGGCAGGCTGTAGATCAGCGACAGGCCGTAGGAATGGCCCTTGCCCAGCACGTTGCTGCCGCCGATGGTGGCGACGTTGCTGTCGGACTGGTAGCCGGCGAACTGCAGGCTCCAGCGCTCGTTCAGCGGCGCGGTGTAGGAACCGGACCAGACCTTGGCGTTGTCCTGGTCCTCGGGCGCGGTGAAATAGGTCAGGGAAATGCTGTGGCCCAACTGCCAGAGGTTGTTGTAGCCCAGGCTGGTGACCGCCCGCAGGTGCTTGGTGTCGGCGCTGTAGTCATTGTTCAGGCCGACGCTGGCCTGCCACGGGTTCTGGTCTTCCACCTGCAGGTCGACGTCCATGGTGCCGGGGCGCTGGCCTTCGCGGACCAGCGGCATGACCTGGCGCCCGGGGGTCTTGTTCAGGCTCGCCAGCTGGCCCTGGACCTTGGCGAAATCCGGCACCTCGCCTTCCTGCAGCGCCGGCACCTCGTCGCGGATTTCCACCGGCGAATAATGCTTGGCCCCCACCACCCGCACCCGCCCGACCTTGGTCTCGCTGACCTGCAGGTAGACGATGCCGTCCTCGACCTTCTGCTCCGGCAGCTCGACGAACACCGACTGGTAGCCGCGGGCCTGGTAGACCTTCTGCAAGGCGTCGCGGGCGCCCTCGATATCGCTCAGGGCTTTCTGCGGGCCGAGGAAGGGATACACCGCTTCTTCGATGGCCCGGGCATCGAGCACGGTGTTGCCGCGCACGAAGTACTCATTCACATCCACCAGCCGCGCGGGCGCGGCCGCGCCTTGCGCCGCGCCGCCTTTCACCGGTTCGCCCTCCACCGGGCCGCCCTCCTCGGCCAACAACGGCTGGCTCAGCGCAACCAGCGCCAGCCAGCCGCACACCGGCAGCCAGCGCCTGGTCGGCCCCGGCCGCCCCCTATCGAACAGATGCTCCACACCGCCCCCTAGATTTCCAAGAATGTCCAACCGCGTCGAAACCGCCGTCGCCGTCTGTACGGCGTTTGGCCGCCTCAATTGCTCAAGGTCGATGTCGTGGCGTGCTTGGCCAGCCAGCTGTGCAGCAGCGCGAAGTTCAACGAGAACTCGGGCATTTGCAGCAAGGCGCCACAGAACACTTCACCGATGATTTTCTGGATCAGCAGCACCGCCCGCGCATCGTTCAACAGCGTGGCGATATCGCGGCTCAGCACGCCGAGGCTCCAGACCTTGTGGTTCAGGTCCAGGCCGACGAACCAGCGAAACAGCAGGTTGTAATTGAGCTGCTCGTACAACTGCTGCTCGCCAGGCACCGAGTACAAGAGCTGCAACAGCAGGATGTGCATCACCGTGCGTGGGGCGATAAGCATGCCGGGCTCGGCATCCAGGCCCTGGAGGATGTCGCGGTGCTGGTCGAGCAAGGCGTCGATCTGCGGGCGCAGCAACACCAGCGAATGGCCCGGCGGGATGTAGCTCGACACCTCCTTCAAGGCGCCCTGCCAGTCATCCTGGGAAACGATCCAGACCCACGGCGCCCCGTAGCGATAGACCGACACCGGCTTCTTGCGCGCGGCTTCGACGATCTTCGACAGCCGCTGGTCCAGCTCCTGCATGCCCACTTTCGCGTAGCGTTCCATAGTCCCCATCACCTCACTCCCGGCGTCCCGCCTCGGCTCAGAACAGTGGCCAGAAGGCCCCCTCAAGCGCGTCACATATCCATGACGGGACTGGCGAAGTGCTACCGAACTTTTGTCACAAAAGCTTCATTCACCCCAGAAAGGTTCGGCCAGGACAGACCTGAGGGCGCCAGGGTGCCTGGCTCGGAAATACGGGATGGAAAGGTGGCGGGTGGTGGCGCGGTGAATGCCACACGGCCGGCATGCGAGAATATTGATCCCCTCAGCCCGGTTATTTCAGACAAGGACACCCCCATGACAGACCTCAGGCCCACGGAACCCGGGACGGTTGACGCCATCGCCTACCAGCGGGCCTCCTCAGCCTTGCAGCGAGAATTTGCCTTGCTGCAGCGGCGCGTCTATCCCGAGCCGGACGAGCCTGAAGACGCCGAAGCCGCCCCGCTGCACGCTCCCGTGTTCGACACCTTCTCGTTCTACATCTGCGCACCCGACCGGGTGCTCAGCTACGCCGCTGTCGCCATGAAGACAATCGAGCATGCCGGCCACACATTCGACATCGCCGGGCTCAGCTGCGTCATGACCGATCCCGCTTGCCAGGGACAAGGCCTGGGCCTGAGGACCGTCGCCGCGGCCACGCGCTGCATGGAACACAGCAACCTCGATATCGGCGTCTTCACCTGCGACCCACCGCTGGCGCGTTTCTATGCCCGGGCAGGCGGCTGGCCCATTGCGCCCGACGTAGTGCTGATCGGCAATCGGCACGAAATGGCCTTACGCAGCGATACGCTGGGTAAAGTCGTTCTGTTGCGCCTGTTTTCACCCAAGGCAATTGCGGCAGCCTCTGCATTGACCAGAGGGACCATCGATCTCGACCTTCCAGATGGACAGTTTTTATAGGGACCGTGTCGGTGGGATGGGCATTCCACGGCTGAGCGACAACCAGCTATGTCGGAAGGTGGTGAGCTTCATGGCATTTTCTCGCCAGCTATCGACCGTTGAGCGGCCAAGCCCGAAGGCCCCCATGCCCGACAAAAATACGTCGGACCGATGCAATCCCCGTAGCCGCTGCCGCAGGCTGCGATCGGCCGGAACGGCCGCGACGTCGTCATGCCCCCTTGATAAGGACGAGTTCAAGCAGATCTGCCTGCTGCATTGATAATCAGAAAGGCCTTACAACCAGCAGTGAACTCCCCTTATTTCCCCCCACCGCAGCACGGCTTACAGTCGGCCAGTCGCCCAAATGGCGACCTGACACCAGAGGGATGATGGCTCAGGCAATCAACCAGAGGTGAACGTATGAACCGTTACATGCCGATTACCGGCAACGGCTGCAACATCCCTTCCTTGCTTATAGATACCCAAGCGCCTATCGACGTACTGCTCGATGCAGCGGCTTATCGCATACGCGCGGTGACCCAATTGCTGGAAAGCTTTTCGGTAGCGGATGGTCCTCGCCACGAACCTGTTCTGCTTCAGGAACTGACCTTGGCTTGCAGCATCATGCTGCGCGATGGTTGTGATTTGATGGATGTGGCGGGACGAAAGTTATAAGAATGGCTTTCAGTACAAGTAGTAATGCGCGATTTCAGGCCGCCAATTTTTTAGTTGGCTTAAAGTTAAAAGTCGTCATAGACCACTACTCATCCAGCAATACGGAAAAGCCCACCCTGAATATAAAACCACAAGGACTGCAACTAAGGTGAGACTGGGCAAGATAACTGAGAGCATTAGATCAAACAACAAAATGGCGCCTGGTTACAATGAAAAAATAAAAACATCCCAGCAACACCAGGGATATTTATGACCCCCTCAAGGATATTTATAAACTCTCTAAAAACTGAGAAGCCAAGCTTTCTATTCTGAAGAATACAATACATTCACAATCTGCTTACCACATGCGAAATCCTACATCACCAACCACTTTCCACCAAGCCTAAACGTAGTTTGAGCAGTTCCTTTTTCGTGCCGACTACATCCCTTCTTTAATGTAGGAACGAAATACCCCATCTCCTTCATCCACATGGAGCCGACCGCACTTCGGGCAAGAATAAACTGTTTTCGCCCCCTCACCTATCGCATCATAAAACTCATCTTCGGACATGCTTCTAACAGAAAGCAAACTACCAATATCATCTATCTTTCTTTCTGAAATCAAGCTCATTTCAGACTCAGATGTTCCATTAGATAGATTAATTACATACCCACAAACACATGCAAATTTCGACATATTGATCATTTCCTTAAGGACGATCGTAGCGAGCGACAGAGCCGTCAGCTTTCTGAAAAAACAAAGTCTTTATGCTTTGAGCATTGGGTTTACCCCACATTCGAGCTGCAATTGAAGACATATCCTCACTTGATAGATCTGCCTGAACAAATACGCCACCCGCCTGATTTGATTTCTTCTCAATATTTTTAACTATATTTGAAGGAGACAAATTTTGCGGTGTGTACACGTCAATCGCCCCTAGTCCATCAACCTTTAAATCCGCAGTACGTTGTCCCTGAACACCTTTCGATGATGCTGTTGCCAGGTGAGTAACATCGTAACCGAGACTTGACAACCCTTGTCCTGCACGCACTTCATTTGCATCAGGTATTGCACCTACTTCTACTTTTATCTTCCCTGCACCTGTTACTTTCGCACCAGCAATATTTTTCTCTGCCTCAACCAACCCCGCTAGATTACCTCCCTCTTTCGGCTTCAGTCCATTACTGGTCTCAAAATAAAGCTTGCCATCCGCAGCTAAAACTTCTGTGTTGCCAGTCTTGGTATTGATAACCCGGCGATAGCCCTCTGGTAACCCCCCCGTCTCATTGAAAGCAGCCCCTACTGAACCGCCTTCGCGATAACCTACCGGCAGTGCGGTTTTCTCCGCAGTGAGTGCTCCTTTAGTCGCAAGCGCATCACGCGACACCAACTCTTTCAATAAGCCAGCAATGCTTCCCTTGCTTGCCCTACCTACCGGCAACACCGCGAGAAGCGCCTCTAGATCAATATCTGAGGTAACTCCACCAGTCGCGTAACGTCTCAGCGCGCCCCATTGGGCCTCCGTGAGTTCAGCATCGTTACTGATAGCCCCGATCTCTCGGAGCTTCTTGGTTGCAACTGACTCACCATACTGATCAATCCATTTATCAGGAACGACACCCGATCCATCCGGAGAGTTGTTGTAAGTGGTATTACTTGCAGAGTTGAACAGCAGAGGGTCCTTGTACTGCTTGGAGGTTGCACCAAATGCGTAAACCTTGTCGCCATTCGCAACGATAGGAGAACCATCCGCCCAAGTCAGAAGAACTTTTTCACTCTGTAGTTGCTTAACAACATCCCTGGCTCTATCAAGGTCCTCAGCCAGATGCACGCCCTCAGGGTTGTTCGGCCCATAACCGATCAAGATTGCCTGTAGCTGTTTATTAGACTGCGCATCAAGTTCGCCATCAGCGGCATAGGTGAGCAACATGCCCCAATCAAGGCCGGAACTACTTTTACCTAATGATGCTTCCAGCTTTTTAGCTTCTTCAGCAAGCCGTTTTTCCTCTAAAGCATGGAGTTTGCGGTTGTACGACTGCGCGTTACCAGCTATCTGAGACCCCAGTGCAACATCACCATTGACGCCAGCAGCCGCCAACAGACCGACGAGTTTGGAGGCCGCGTTTACAAGCCGATCATGCTCAGCTGGATTGTCACCTCTCAATAGCGGGCTCTTCTCAAGCGTGGTAATGAGTGCCTCATTATTTTGCCGTCAATCATCCGCCGGGCCGGCCGATAGGCGCCGGTCTTCTCCATGAATCCGGGCAGAAAATGGCAAACCCGCGGACTAGAGCCTTCGCCTAGGTCTCAAGGGGTGATAGGCACCTGTGTGGCAGCTCTGCAAAAAAAAGGGGCGATCAATGATCGCCCCCAAGCGTGTTGCCACGAGAGAACCTATAAAGTCAGTTGCCGCCGCTCCTCCTCGGTCAACTGCTGGCGCGCCTGATCGCTCAGCGGCCCGGCGCCCAGCACCTGCACCGGGCTGTCCGGGTTGTAGCCGGGGTTGGCCCGGCTGGCGCCATCCTGGGTCGGCGCCAGGCGTTCCTGGCCGAAACTCAGGACCTGCACGCTAAACACCGACGGCATATTCTGCCGCGCCGCCGCCTGCTGCTGGCGCGCCACATCCTCGGCGGCCTGGGTCGCCGAAGACGCCGCCGAACTGGCCGACGTCAGGGCCCCGGTATTGACCGAGGCCACCACCGGAATCCCCGAGGACTTGCCCTGGGTCTGGATATTCGCGGCGTTGACCACTTGCAAGGCGAAGATATTGACGTTGCCCGAGACCCGGATCCCCGCCTCGCCGGCGTCGATGGTGCCCAAGGGCGCCAGCAGGTCGATATCCCCGGCGGGCACCTCGGCAATCGGCGCCAGGGTGGCGATCCCCGCCCCCGAGCTCGGCACGTTCGACGACAGCGTGACATTGCCCCAGTTGTCGTAGATCCGCTTGGGCGGGGTGTAAATCACCGTGGTCTTGGAGCCGCGCCCGGCGTTGATGTCGCCGGCGTTCGACCAGCCGAGGATCGACCCGCCAAAGGTGGTCATGACCCGGCTCTGCCCCAGCAGGATGCTGCCTTGGGAATACAACTGGATATCGCCGGCGCCCTGGGTGATGACCCCGGCGGTGGCCGGAGGCGCTTCGCCTTCGATGCCGAATACCTGCTGCCCGCCCGGGGTGAGCATCTGGATATCGCCGCCAAACAGGGTGTGTACGCCCGCGCCGCCGTACATGGTTATGTCGCCGTCGTAAACGATCGGGTTGCCCGCCACATCCTTGGTTGGCAGCAAGGAAGCGATCGCATTGCGACTGCGCAGGAAACTGCCGAAACGCGGGCCGTTGGCATCGTTGTATTCGCGGCCGCCCTCACGCAGTTCCTCGAAGTAGACGCGACGGGCGAAGACCCGCTGCTGCTCCGCCGGTAAGCTGGCAAAGTAGCCCCGCGCCTCGTCGCCGGAACCCTCGAAGGCAAAGCGCTCCTTGAGCCACTGCAACAATTGCGCTTCATAGGTCTTGGCGACTTTGCCCCGTTGCTCGGCCAGCGGCACGCCGGCCTGAGCCTGGTTGATCGGGTCCAGGTAGGGCGTGACGAACTTCAGGTAATCCAGGCCCGCGGCCCCGACCCCGGCCTGCATGACGATGCTGGCGCCAGGCCGCGAGTCGCCGGCCACCACCGGGCCGAGACTGCTCACCGAGGCCTTGTCCTGCATCAGGATATTGCGTCCGGCGCTGATCTCCAGCGTGCCGGGGCCGGCGACGTTGAAGGAGCTGAACAGCAGGTCGCGTCCGGCGGAAACGATGGAGATATCGTTGGGGTTGTTATGGACAAACAGGTTGCCGCTGCTGGTGCCGCTACCGGACAGCCCCCCCAGGGAACTGGCGATGATGGTGGGGATCCCTGTCGGCTCGCCCAAAGCAGTTCCCGAGTTGACAATATCGCGCCCCGCCTTCATCCACAACGGCCCGGCCGCTTCGTACCAGGTTTGTCCAAGCCGTGAACCGGCGGTGAAGTTCAGTATTTCACCACTGCGCAACCCGACTATATCCCCGCCAACCGCATAAAAGCGCGCCGCGTCACGGCTGGCAAACTGATTGCTGGCGGTATTGGAACCAAAGGCAAACAGCGAAAACTCGGCCTTGGTGTTCGGGATCGTAATGCCGTCGCTGCTCAGATTAGTCACTATGGGGTTAGCTATGGGGTTATTAGGGTCCATACCCCAACCCGCGAATGCCGGAGTAAAAGGCGTGGGCATCGCGCTCAGAGAGGCTCCAGACTGGTTGATGGCATACCCGCCGGCATAAATCGAATCCCCGGCCAGCACTTCCAGGCGACCCTGGGTCGACGGCGCCAACAGCAACGAGTACTGCGAGTTGTTACTCGTACCCCCCAACGCCGAGCCGCCGATGAACACATCGCCACTGGCGGCAACTGCGCTCAATTGCGAAGGGAAGATGAATCGGCCATCGGTCGGCGAGCTGTTGCGGTTGCCAATAGGTTGACCGTTATTGCCTAGATCACCGGCCTGCACACTCGGGGTCAGATTGCCGCCCGCCGAAAACAGGTTGATCGCAGTGCTATCGGTCCACAGCGAGAACCAGCCATAGCCCCCCGCTCCATAAGAAGTACCGTCATAGGTGAATGCCGAGGCGTTTTCAGTAGACGTCCGCCCTGGGTCGCCCGTACCGGCCAGCACCAGGTCACCACGGGTGGCCAAGCTGGCCGTGGCGTCGCCGAGCATCAACACCATGCCCCCTGTCGCGGTGCCCAGGGACGCATTGAACGGATCGTAGGCGCGGGTCTCCTTGCGGTCGTTGGATAGCGCGAGACTGCCATAGTTCAAGGCAATCCCCCCCAGGCTAGAGGCTTGCAGGCCGAGCGCGCCACGCAGGTTGCTCAAGACTCCGTTCAGACGCAGATCCTGCTGGGTGTAGTCGGTGGAGAGCGGATTAGTAATCGATGATGTAGTGGTGGCGGCCCGAGCCGACAATCCGGGGTTCAGACCGCCACCGACGCGCACATCCAGATCGCCACCTCCGGTCAGCAACAACTCGCCTGTCGGGGTCACTCGGCCGCTGCTGCCCACCGCCAGCACCAGCCCCTGACTGCGTGGCGAGGAAACCGCGTCCGGAGCACCACGACGGCTGAGCAAGCCGGCATCCCCCCCCACGTCCAGGGTCAGATTGCCGCCACCCAAGGTGCCGATACCGGTAAAGCCCACCAGCATTGGCAACTGCGCAATCAAGCTGCTATCGGGATTACCGGTGTTCTCGCCTCCGCGGCCACTCACATAAGTACCGAAGTTGATCCACCAACTGGCAGGAATCGGTGTAACCCCGGCCGTGTCGCCCGTCCCCTGACGCCAGAGCCAATTGCCCAGGTTAGAACTGGCCAATTGAGTACGAGCATTCTCGTTACGCGGAAGGGTGTAGCTGCTGAACACATCGCCGGTCAGACTGCCACCGCTACGCAACAGCAGGTTGCCGCCCTGATCCGGGTACCAGGCAGCATACAGACTCCCTAGGCCCTCGTTGACCAGGGTTTCGTAAGCAGCCCCTGCACTGCCCAGCACACTGCCATCGCTGCCCCGACTGCGCGCCTGATCGAAAGCAGCCTGCAGATCGCCGGCTCGTGCGGCCGTCGAAGCCCCGGCGGTATAGACCCCATATGACGACTGCATGGCCACATTACCCGCCGCCAGCAGGTCCAGATCCCCGGTCCCGGTGCGCAATACGCTGAAGTGCTGGGTGACTGGCGTCACTCTGTTCACCGGGCCGACGATGACCTGTTCCGGCGTGCCGGGAATGGCCTCGCCCAGCGAGACACACAATCCATCCGAACACCAGGACTCATACTCCGCCGTCACTGGCGTGCCCTCGATAAAGCTCGGGTCGATCAACACCCCGAGATCGCTCCAGGCGTAGTTGTAGCGGTTGCACATTTCTTGTGCACACCAGGTTTCATCCGCTGGCGCGACCCGCGTGCCTTCGACGAAACTTGGGTCGATCAACACCCCCAGCTCGTTCCAGAACCATGCGCCGCCCGGACGCTCCGGAGTCCCCGGGATAATGATGGTCTCGTGCCCCTCGAAGACCGCGTAATGGGTGTCGGCCAAGGTCAGGTCGCCAGCCATCACCGGTTTGATCGCCCGGGTGTCGGCCGCCTGGGTATCGGCCCCCGAAACCAGGCGCATCGACCAGGACAACGAGCCTTCCGGCAACAACGGAGCAACGGCCCAGTTACTGCCCTGGCGCCCGCCGGTCACTGTGCGCAGGGGCACCGAAATCACCCCGGACGGCAACTTGATATCGGTTTCCGACGGGATCAACGCGCCCACCTTGAGCGCCAGCGAGCCGGCCAGTTGCACGCCGTCCGGGTTGTTCGGGCCAACGCTGTCGCGACTCGGCAAGGGCACCCCGGCCGGCCAGGTCATGGCGCCCAGCGAGGCCGCACGGGGCAGTCGCGTTCCAGCGTCCAGGGTCATGCCGCTGGCCAGGGTCACGGCCTCGCGGATCAGGGTGCCGGCGGCATACACCTGATTGCCGGCGCTGTCGCGCACCGCCGCTTGCAGCACGGTGCCGGCCGGCAATTCCAGCGGTGCCTGCAGGGTCGCCGCGACCGGCAGCAAGGTACCCTGCGCCAGGCGTACCGGCTTGATCGGCAAGGCGTAGTTGAGGGTCTTGCCGGGCGGGAACAGGCTGCCGTCAGCCAGCGTCACCCCCGGCCCCGGCACCACCACGTCGCCGCCAAAGGCTTGGCGACCGGGTGTCAGTACCCAGCCGGCATCGTCCGGGGTCGGCGGTGGCGGCGCGAAACCGTCGTTGATACTGCCGTAGATATCCAGGTTGCCACCGGCGCGAATCACCAGGTTGCCCGGTTCGCCGGAGCCGTACACCGCGGTTTTCTGCGCATGGGGATTGACGCTGGCATAGCGATAGCCGGAGAGGTCCAGGTCACCGCTGATCACCAGATCGCCCTGGGTGACGATCTCCAGCCCCGGGCGCAGGTGGAAGGCGTCGGCATAGCTGGCGTTGTTCAAACCGGCCAGCTTGCCGTTCATCAAGCTGGCATTGCCCAGGGCATTGTCGATAAAGCGCTGGCTGTCCTGATGCTTGGCGTCCAGGTAGGCCTGATCGATCACCTGGTACGGCCGACCGCTGGCGGCCGGCGCCGTGCCCTCGGGGGCATCGGTGTAACGGGCGGTGCCGTTCACTGCTATGGAGCGAGCCCCCAGGATGTTCAGCCGGCCACCGGCGTCGATGGCGATATCGCCCAGGGTCGGATCGTTGGCATCCAGGCGCGGGGCATTGAGCTCCAGCGTCCCGCGGGCCTGGCCGTCGTACTGGCCAGGCGCCGTACCGGCAGCGACCGAGGTGCCATGGCGCAGGTCGATGCGTGCGCCGTCGGCCAGGGTCAATTGGCCCTGGCCAGAGTTGAGTTCGACCAGCGCACGGTTCGGCGAATCGATGATCTTGCCGTAGCTGTCGACCCGCAGGGCCGTGCCGTGGACATCGAGCACCGAGCTGCCGGCCAGGGTCAGGCCCTGGCTGGCGGCCAGGCGGATGCTGCCGACCCGCTCGCCACTGGCGTCGATGCTGCCCAGCACCGTCAACTGGCCGTTGTCCACGGACACGTTGACTTCGCCGGCCTTGAGTTCGTTGCCGATGGTCAGGTCGCCGCGCTTGATCTGGAAGCTGCGGGCACCGAACACCTGGCCCTGGTTGAGGCGCTGGTTGAGCGCGGCGAAATCCCCCAGGGTCTGAGCGCGGATATCGACGCTGCCGGCCTTGTAGGGCATCAGGGTGCCGCCGGCGTCGTAATACCCGCTGCTGGCGCCGAGCAGCGCGCCTTGCAGATCCACCTGACCGCCGCCCTCGCCCACCGCCAGCACTTTCAGATTGCCACCGTGGTTGTTCTCTGCCGACAAGTCGATCCGCGATCCCGCCGCCTGGCGGATATCGCCCTCGCGGCTTTGCAGGATCACATCGCCGCCCCAGCTGTATTGGCTGACTTCGTTGAAGGTGACCTGGCGCCCGGCCAGGTCCAGCTGTGCGCTGTCGGTCAGGTTCAAGGCATGCTCGGCATTGACCGTCAGCTTGCCGCTAGGCAGGACCACGGCGCTGTCCAGTTCGACGTTGTTACCGGCCAGCAACACTTCAGCGCCAAGGCTGTCGATGGCCGGCAAGGCCGCCTGCTGACCCGGCGCGCGGCTCAAACGCAGGTCGCCCCCCGCCGTGAGGCGATTGACCGAACCGGCCTCGCCGGTGAGCAACGGCGTGCTGATATTCAGGTTGCCGCCGCTGTAGGCGAAGCCCTTGCCGGCTTCATAGGCACCCTGGGACTGGTACACCGCCAGGCTGCCCTTATGGTTAGCGGTCAGGCGTTCGCTGGCGCTGAGATTGACGTTGGCAAAGCCCAGGGCCAGGCGGGCGTAGTCGGCCAAAGGATCGGGCTGAGTGTTGGGGCCATAGCCGAATTCGATGCGCCGGGCCCGGATTTCCAGGGTGCCGCTGCCGGCGCCGGCGCCGTTGGCAATCACCGCGGCGGGCGTACCGGCGACCCCGTTCCAGATCAAGTTACCGGTCTGGATCAACGCCACATCGCCGGCCGCGCCGGCGCCGTAGATCGCCGGGGTGCTGAGCATCAGGTTGTCGAGCATCGACTGGCCGTTGCTGTCCAGGGTGCTCAGGGTGGTGCTGCCGTAGAAATTCAATGACTGGCCGGCGGTCAACGACAGGGTTTCCAGGGCCGGCGCCCCACTGGCGATATCGCCGCGCAGCAAGCGGTTCATGACCTCCTGGTTGAGGGTCAGCCCCGACGGCAGTGCATTGCGCGCCTGGGCGGCGGCCAACGCCTCTGGACTGCCGACATTGATCCCACCGACCGCCAGCGCCAGGTGACGGGTGCCGTAACGCACCGCGTCGCCCAACCTGAAGGTGTTGGTGGTGGCGAAGGCAATGGTGCCTTGGGAGTACAGCGTGGTTTCGCCCTGGCAGGTAGCCTGTGCACAGTCCCCGATCAAGATACTGCCAGGCCCTCGGGAAATATCACCCTCGGTCGGCGCAAGCATTTGCAGCACGCCATTGGAGACAGCCAACACGCTGCGAACTCCGGGTTGGTAGATGAAACCATCGGTGGAGTCGTAGGCCGCTTCGCCACGCCCCAGGGTGTTGATCGATGCGCCCTGCTCGATTTGAATCGCGCCACTGGGCAGGCCGGAAACGAGGAACACTTCAGGGGCCGACAAGGTCGCGCCCTGGCGCAACGTCACCGACTCGGCGGCACGGTTCGCATCGAAGCCAACAAAATTGCCGCCCTGGCCATACACCACGGTCGGCGCTCCGCCAATGCTCATGCGGGCCGTGCCAATGGCGTTCAGATCATCGGCATGGAACGCCACCCCGTTGCCGCTGGCAGTGGCCCCGGCCGGCAGAATCTCGATGGCGCTGCCGCTGGACATCACCTCCAGGCTCGCGCCAAAACCGCCTTCGGCCGCCGCCGAACGTGCTACCCCAGCGAACTCGAAACCGTTGGGAGAACCGTTCTGGCCGGCGATCAGGCTGACCCGCAAGGTTTTGCCATCGGCCTCCAGTGCTGCGCGAGGCACGCCCTGGCGCGCGGCATCGCTACGGACAAAATCGGCATACGGGGTTTCGTTGTATTGCGAGTAACTGCGCAGCACCGCGGCCGGGGTCAGGATCACCTGGCGGCTAAAGGCATCCTGAATCCCGGTCTGGGCGACGGACAGCCGGCCCGCTCTGGACCACGAACCGTTGCTCATGACCGCGCCGCGGGTCAGCGCGGTCACGCCGAATGGCGCGACCAAGCCATTGATCTCGACCCGGAACGCCCCCGGCAGCAAGGCATAGGTCGACGGCAGCAAGGTGTAGGTGCCCGCCGGCAAACCGGGGACGCCCGCGTCGATGCTGATCTGCTGGCCCACCAAGGGCGTTGTCGCCCCCGCCTCGCCACCGCTGGGCGCGACATTGGCCTGGACCCCGGGCACGATGGCGTACACCGGGTTGGTGTCCAGCCCCGGCAAGGTAAAGCGGCCATCGGCGCCGAACTGCACCAACGGGTTATAGCGCGCATCAGTCGAACCGCCGCGTCCGGAAACGAATGCCGCGCCCAGCAACTGGCCACCCCCGGAGAGGTCCAGTACCGCGCCCTGCTGCACCTCGATCGACTGCCCCAGCAACTGCGCACCCACCACCAGGTTGGCGTTGGAACTGGTGCCGCCCACACCCAGCAAGTCCACTTGCTGACCGTCGAAGCGCCAGGTCACACCGTCCACCGTGCCGCCATAGGGCAAGATCAGGCCCGCGGCGCTGACCGACGTCAGGCTGCCCGGCAGCAGGCTGAGTTCCTTGGTATAGCGCAATATCCCCACCTGGGTGCCCAGGGAAATATTGCCCAGGGGCGCCCGCAGCACGCCGCCCTGCTCGATGACGGCCGCACCAAGGGTCAGCTTGCCGAACACCGAATAGGGTTGCGCCGGATCGACGCTGCCAGTGCGGCCAATGCTCAGGGTGCGGTCTGGATCGTAGTCCAGGTCATTGCCCCGATAACCCGCGAGCACCTGGGCCACCGCGCCGGTGGCCGGGTAGATCTGCGCCGCCGCCAGCCGCAGGTCGGCCTGGGTGCTCAGGTTGGTATTGCGCGTATTGACGGTGCTGGCCAGGAAGCGCAGGTCGCCCTGGCTGATCAGTTGCGTGTCGTCGAAGGCACGGCGGTCTATGGCCTGGCTCAGGCCGCTGGCGGTGGTGCCATGGGCACCGATACTCACGCCATCGCGGATATCCAGTACGTTACCCGCCGTGACCAACAGGCTGCCCGTCGAAGCCTGGGTCGAAACCCCACCCTGCACTGTAGGGCGCATCGAGCGGTCAGGTGCATCCACCGCGCCGACACCCGCCAGGCGTACATAAGGCGCGGCCAGTTGCACCCGCGAACCGGTCGCGGCGCCATCGCTCAACGCCAGGGCACCGGCATACAACTGCAGGCTCTGCCCCAGAGACAGCGACAGCGTGCCGTCGAAACTGATCAGGCCGTTGCTGAGCAGCGACAGGTTATCGAAGCCCCCCTCCTGAACCTTCTCCATCCCCAGCCGGGCATGGCCATAGGCAAGACGGTCTTGCACGGCTTCGGGACCGACGCCGCCGGGCAGCAGGCTGTCGGCGCTGACCTGGCCAACCACCATCTCCCGCGCCTGGCGTACCCGCTGCGACGCATTGGTGCGGTAGAGCGGTGTCTCCAGCGCCACATTCAGCGAGCCGCCCGCCGCGCCGCTGCCACCAGCGCGGGCGCTGAAACTGCCGTCCAGGTACAAACCGTTGTTCGACGCCAGGGAAATACTGCCGCCGCCGCTGGCAATCGCCACCGGCCCTTGACCCGCCACATCGACCATGGCCTGGGCGCCGGAAACCTCCAGGCGCGCGCCTTCACGCACCACCACAAATTGATTGGCCGCGCTGGCGATACCGGTCTGCGGATCGATTTGCCCGCCGATCACGATGCTGCCACCCGCGTCCACCTTCCCGTAGCGACGCCGCAGGGCATCGGTCGCGGTAGCCGCCCGCGCGGCGACATCGAGCACCGCCTGTTCCCCCACCCAGATCGAGCGGCCATGACCGGCGCTCTCGACGTCTTCGGCCACATCCGGCGCAACCGAGATACCGCTCAAGGTGATGGCGCCGCCCCAGGCATTCAATGCACCGTCCACGGTCAACTGACCAATGCTGCCCAAGGTGATCGACTGGCCCGGATCGACACTGATGGCCGATCCCTTACCCACCACCAGCTGGGTACTGGCCATGTCCGCCGCGCTCGAACGCAAGGTGCCGGCCCGCAGGTTGATGCTCGCGCCCTGGCGCTGGCCGAGTACGGATTTGATCGGATCTTCCTGGTAAAGCTCCGGTAGCCAGCGCTCCAGCACAGAGGTCAGGTCCGCGCCTGTTGCCATACTCCTGGCCTGATCGCCCAACAGATACACCGGTTGGGTCACCTCGACCTGTGCCCCGTCGGCCACCTTCAGACCCTGATTGCCGGTGATGTCATACGCGGCGAAGCCTTTGTCGAAGAACTGCGGGGCCAGCACCAGGGTGTCGGCAGCAGTGTCGGCGGCGCGTTCACCAATCAGCACCTTGCCGCTCTGCAGGCTCAAGGTGCCGCCACCGTTCACGCCATAGCCGCGCAACTCACCGTCCAAAGTGAGCGTACCGATAGCCGCCGCGCTGTTGGCATTGGCCGCCAGGGTGACATTGCCGCCCTTGCCGGCGCGGGTCTTGCCGTCGCTCATCAGCGCCGCGCCCGACGACACGTCGATCAGGCTGCCGCTCTCCAGTGCGACATCGGCGCTGCTGCGCAGCGAGACGCTGCCGCCATTGAGGTAAGGCAAGCGACTGCCATCGGCGGGGTCCAGCAACAGGTTGCTCCACAGACCGCTGGCGTCCAGCCGGACGCCACTGCCAACTGTCAGCGTCGCGCGCCTGCCCCCCGTCGCCGCCAGGGTAGTGTCGAGCTTGCCATTGCTGGTGATCTGCTGCAGCACATTGCCCAGGGCGAGACTGCCGCCATGGGCTGTCAGGTCGGCATCAACCTGCACCTGTGGCCCATACAGGGTGATATCGCCGCCGGAACTGACCTGCAGCGCACCGTCAACCAGAATGCTGCCGGTGGCGGCGACCTTGATGCTGCTGAGCTGGAAACCGTTGAGCTGCTCGGTGTCGAGCCACAAGGTGCCCTTGCGCTCATCGGGCAGAACAGTGTCCAGGTCCAGCCCATTGGCTATCGCCGCGGCCTGCCCCAGCACCACTTGCTTGACGGTATTGGCATCGGCACTCAGGGCGTACTGCAGGCTGGCGCTGTCCTTGACGTAGTAAGGCACATAGGCCCCCACCACCAACTGCCCGCCCCGGGCCACGGCGTTTTGTCCTTGCTGGTAGCCATCGACCCCCGGGCGTGGGGCCTGAGTCTGGCGATCGCCCTGGAAGGTATCACCGACGATCTGCCCTTCGAGTACCGCATGGCGAGTGCTGACTTCCAGGCGGCCGGCGTCTCGACCCACGCTGTAGCCTTGCTCCAAGCGCTCGCGGGGGGCAATCAATGAGTTGTAGTGATACTCGGTCTGGCCCCAGCGCGCGCTGTGCTCTTCGAAACCCTTGTAGAGCCCGCTGTAGAGAATGTCGCCCGGAGCCCTGGACAACTCGATCAGCCGGCCATCGGCGGTCCGCAGCCAGGTCTGCTGGATCATTCCGTCCTGCACGTCCAGGGTGCCGCCGGAGAGGTTGATCTGCGAACCCTGCTGAGTCACCACCTCATTGCCGCTCAGACGTACGCTGCCGCCCTGGGCCATCCATTCGCCGACGTTGTGCGGCTGGGTGCCCAGATAACCGCCCACCTCGAGCAAGCCGCCAGCGGTATACCAGCGATCCGTGGCGTAGCCGTTGGTCCCCGCCGGGACCAGCACCAGCTCGCGGGCATCGACCCAGACATCGTTGTTGTTGAGGTTCTTGCTGTCGCGGTTGACCGAGGCGTCACGCTGCTCGTTGCCCTGGATGTTGACCTTGACGCTGTTGGACTCCATCGCCACCTTGACGCCCACCGCCCCTGACACATCGATCACCGCACCGTCGCGCACCAGGCTGCGCTGCCCGGCATTCACCGCGACCTGGCCGCCGGTGGCCAGGGTGATCGAACCGCTCTGGAAGTCCACGGTGCCGCCGCTGGCGATCTCCACCAGTGACTGGTCGCGACGATAGGTATCGGCCGGCGTCGCGTTGCCAGCCAGGTTCAAGGCTGGCGTCAGCAACCCGTCCCGCTGGCTGTCCAGGGCCGTGCTGCTGTCGATCAGGATCACGCTGGTACTGCCCTCGCCCAGGGTGACCTTGGCGTCGCTGCCACGGGCATTCAGATGCAGGGTGCCGCGGGCGTCCACCGAGGTGCTGCTCAGGGCCAGGCCTTTTTGCAGCACCTCCTGGGCGCTCAGGGTGATGTCGCCGGTAGCCGCCTGGATCGAGCCGTGGTTGCTGACCTTGCCGATGCCCGAAGCGACGACCTCGTTGCCGCGGGTGGTCGAGGTCGGGTTGCCGTCGGTGCTGTAGCCTTTCTTGATCACAAAGCTGTCGCCGGCGACCAGAGCGGTCTGGCCCCGCGGGGTGTTGATGCTGCCCGCGTTATCCACTTCCTTGCCCAGCAACAGCACATAACCGCCGCTGGAGGTGGAAGAACCTGGCGTGTGGGTCTGGAGCAATGCGCCCTGCTCCACCAGCACCTTGCCAGCGGCGTCGCTGAACGTCGGCGCACTGTCGCTGGCGCTGAACAGCCCACGGTTGTTGAACTGCTCGTCGCTGATGGTGGTGGCCGCAGCCACCAGGTTGCGCACATTGATCTGGCTGCTGCCGCTGAACACCACGCCGTTACGGTTGAGGATCATCACCGTGCCGTCGGCCTTGAGCGCGCCCTGGATCTGGCTCGGCGAGGTGCTGTTGTTGACGCGGTTGAGCGCGGCCCAATCGGCGTTCTGCTGGAATTCAACGGTGGTGTCACGGCCGATATTGAAGGTTTCCCAGTTGAGAATCGCCTTGTCGGCGGTCTGCTTGATCGACACCAGCGCCTTGCCGTTGGCATCGGTCTGCACCGGCCCCTCGGCATTGACGAACAGCGGCTTGCCGTCGGCCCCGAGCAGCACATTCAGGCCATTGCCCCCCAGGCCGTTATGCACGGTCTGCGGAGCGCTCAGAGCCGCCGCGCGCCCGGCCGCTTGCGCGGCCTGCTGGGCGGCGATGGCGGCCACGGTGTTATTGAGATTGCTCATAGAGCGTTGCAGTTGACTGCTGACCCGCTGCTGTTGTGCCAGAGGCGGTGGCGTACCGGCCGGCTGCGCCACCGATGGACGCGCAGCGCCGGCACCCTGGTTCGCGCCCATGGCCCCGAACCAGCCCGAACTGAAAGCCTGGGGCTGCGCCGCCTGGGCCGTGCCGGCAAGCATCAACAAGGCAATGGCATGCGCCAGCGGCTTGAGTCGCAGCACCGGTTGCCCGGCGACAGCGGAGGCGTTGATGAGTCGGGAAACAGGTAGATTCGGCTCAGAGCGCATCACTTGCGAGTCCTTCTTACGGTTCGGGCGAATGGCGGGTGCAGCGGTCGACGCCAAAACATTCGCGGGGTTACTGCTAAGGCGGTTATGGGCAGGCGCGACCGAACTCTTGTCATGCAAAGTTCATCTACGCGACAACAGGCGGAAACGAGAAAGCCGGCAATGGCCTGAGCCATTGCCGGCTGTTACGCGAACCCTGCCGAGGGCGGGGTATCAGGACGGACGACCGATGCCGTTGCAGACGTTGGTGTTGCCGACACGCAGGGCGCTGGTGGTGTTGTAGAAGGTGTTGTGAACAGCGGACTGCCAGGCGGCCGACAGCGGGATGAAGGAGTGGCTCGACACCGTGGTGTTGTTGCCACCGGTGTAGTGGGTGTTGAGGAAGTTACGGATACGCAGGTTGTCACCGGCGTCCTTGTAGCACTGGCTGAAAATCAGGTTGGTGTAGCCAACGATTGGGTAGCCGGTGCTTGGGTTGGGGAAGGTCGGTACCCAATCCCGAGGGTTAGCTGGATCCTTGCCGCTGGCTGGGTTGGTAGGTGGCAACTCGGTATCCAGAGTGATTTGCACGTTGACTTGAGTTGGCAGGAAACCATTGACTGTGGCCACCTTGGCAGCATTGTTGAACTCGGCGAAGTCAGGGCTGACATAACCGATGGCGCCATTGGTGTTGGCCACGGTGGAAGCAATCGCGCCGCTACCGGAAACACCGACGTAGGTCGAGCCGGCTGGAGCATTGGTGGCCGGGTTGAAGCCCACGGCTGTGGCGAAGCTGTTGCTGGCGGCAGGTACCGAAGCAGGTTTCACAGCTTTCAGGTGAGTGGTGAAGATTTCGGTGGTGCCACTGCCGTCGGTGCGATAGACGACCGTGATAGGCAGGTTTGGACCGGCAACCCCGGCGAAGACGATTTGATTCCAGTTTGTGATCTTGCCCGAGAAGATATCGGCCAGTTGAGCACTGGTGAGGTTCAGCGTGGTTTGGCCAGCGACGTTGTAAGGCACTGTCACCGAAGTGGCTTCGGCCGGGATCTGAATCAAAGGACCGAAAGAGGCACGGCCCTTGTCGGCGCTGGCGTTGTAGGCGTTAAGTTCGGTCAGGCTCACGATCGAGTCGCTACCGGCGTAGTCGACGTTGATGCCAGCAGCCAGGTTGAACTTGGTGGAGTCATTGTTGAAGAAGGCCTGCTTGCCTGCGCCGCTGCCTACGCCGATGTAAGGGTTGAAGCCAGGAGTCGAGGAAGCCAGGATGCCGGTACCGGCGGTGGTGCCGTACAGGTTCTGTGGCAGAGTGGCACCGCCACCCACAACAGCCGCCATCGATTGGGCCGAAGCCAGAGCCGCTACGGCCAGGGAAGCTGCGATCATAGTGCGCTTAAACATGAAGAATCTCCTTTCGTCGTGTGTATACGGAGGTCAATGGTTCTTGCATGACGCCATGGCGCTCAGCTCCTCTGCCCTGCTCTGAGAGCGTTGTGCGGGGTGAGGCCATGGGTAAGAAGTTCGCAGTTTCCGGTGACAGATAAAGGAAAAAACCTCGGGAGAAAGACCTTGATTTTCAAAAACTTTCTCGGGTGTTTGGGGGCCCTGGCGCGGGCTTTTCAGCGCAGGTGACAGCGAGGTGTCGCGGGGCCTTTTGCCAGCTCCTGGCCAGATGCGGCGCGGGTCTTGGGCTGGGGGCGCTGGGGGTGGTTGTGCATGACAGAACGAGGAACCCGAGTTCGGCGGATTCGACGCTCGGGTGATGAATGGAGTACAGAAAAAAGTTGCCTGGGCTGACCCTTTCCCCTGTAGGAGCGAGCTTGCTCGCGATGGCCCTGAACCTTGACGCGGTTCTTCCCGAAACATCCCGCTGCCTTGAGTCTTTTTCGCGAGCGAGCTCGCTCCTACAGAAAAGCGAGCCCGCGATCGATGTCGTTACTGCACCAGCTGATTGATCTCGATGATCGGCAGCAGCACCGCCATGACGATCACCAGCACCACTCCGCCCATGACCACGATCATCAGCGGCTCTAACAAGGCGGTCATGCCCATGGCGCGGCGTTCGATGTCGCGGGACAGGGTTTGCGCGGCGCGTTCGAGCATGGGTGGCAGGGCGCCGGTTTTTTCGCCGCTGGCGATCAGGTGGATCAGCACCGGCGGGAAGACTTTTTCCACCCGCAGCGCGGCGGCGAGGTTGACGCCTTCGCGGACCTTGGCGGTGGCGTCGCTGACGCTCTGGCTCAGGCGGTCGTTGGACAGGGTCTGGCGCGCCGCTTCCAGGGCGCGCAGCAGCGGCACCCCGGCTCCGCCGAGGATCGCCAGGGTCGAGGCGAAGCGCGCGGTGTTCAGGCCCAGTACGAAACGCCCGATCAGCGGCAGGCGCAGCACCCGGCTGTGCCAGTTCAAGCGGGCCTGGGGGTTGCGCAGGTACATACGCCAGCCCCAGAAGCCGCCGGCCAGCACGCCGAAACACAACCAGCCCCAGGCGCGGATGAAGTCGCTGGCGTTGAGCATCGCCAGGGTCAGCCCCGGCAGGTCCTGGCGCGCCTGGGAAAAGGCGCTGACCACCTGGGGCACCACGTAGCTGAGCAGGAAGATCACGATGCCCACCGAGACCAGCCCGACCACGCCGGGGTAGATAAAGGCGGTGAGGATCTTGCCGCGCAGGGTGTTGCGCTCCTCGATGTAGTCGGCCAGGCGCTCCATGACCTGGGCCAGGTCGCCCGACTCTTCGCCAGCGGCGATCAGTGCCCGGTAGATGTCCGGGAAATCCCGCGGCCGCGCCGCCAAGGCTTCGGCCAGGCGCATGCCGCTGCGCACATCGGCGCGCACCGCACTGAGGGTGTGGGCGATGTGTTTTTTTTCCGCTTGCTCGACCGTGGCACTCAGCGCCGCTTCCAGCGGCAGGCTGGCGCCCAGCAGGCTGGCCAGCTGGCGGGTGGCCCAGGCCAGGTCGTTGTCCGACAGCTTGGCGCTGAACAGGCTCCCGCCACCGGCCTTGGGCGTGTTGCTCTCGACCTGCACCATCAGCGCCGTCAGCCCGCGGCTGCGCAGCACGCCGAAAGCGGCGCTCTGGCTGTCGGCCTCCAGGTGCCCGGACTCGATCTTGCCGAGGGCGTCGGCGGCTTCGTAGCGATAACGCTTCATCAGGCGTCCCGGGTTACGCGCAGGATTTCTTCAGGGGCGGTGGCGCCGCTGCGCACCCAGCGCTCACCGTCCTCGCGCATGCTCAACATCCCGGCGCGGCGAGCGGCGGCGCGCAGCGCCTGCTCGTCGGCGCCCTGGTGGATCAGGCTGCGAATGTCGTCGTCGATGCAGAACAGTTCGTGAATGCCGGTCCGCCCGCTGTAGCCGACCTGGTTGCAGGCCGGGCAGCCCACCGGGCGCCAGGTGCCGGGGGCGGTCGGGTCTTCTTCCTTGCAGTGCGGGCACAGCCGTCGCACCAGGCGCTGGGCCAGCACGCCGAGCATCGACGAGGCCAGCAGGAACGGCTCGACGCCCATGTCGATCAGGCGGTTGACCGCCGACACCGCGTCGTTGGTGTGCAGGGTCGCCAGCACCAGGTGCCCGGTGAGCGAAGCCTGCACGGCGATCTGTGCGGTTTCCAGGTCACGGATCTCGCCGATCATGATGATGTCCGGGTCCTGGCGCAGGATCGCGCGCAGGGCCAGGGCGAAGGTCATGTCGATCTTGGCGTTGACCTGGATCTGACTGATCCCCGGCAGGTCGTATTCCACCGGGTCTTCGACAGTGAGGATATTGCTGGTGCTGGCGTCCAGCCGTGCCAGGGCGGCGTAGAGGCTGGTGGTCTTGCCGCTGCCGGTGGGGCCGGTGACCAGCACGATGCCGTGGGGCTGGCGGATCAGGTGGTCGAGCTTGCCCAGCACCTGGGGGTCCATGCCTAAGGTTTCCAGTTGCAGGCGCCCGGCTTGTTTGTCCAGCAGACGCATCACCACCCGTTCGCCGTGCCCGGTGGGCACCGTGGACACGCGGATATCGATGGGCCGCCCAGCCACGCGCAAGGCGATGCGGCCGTCCTGGGGCAGGCGTTTTTCGGCGATGTCGAGCTGGGCCATGATCTTGATCCGCGACACCAGCGCGCCGTGCAACGCCTTGCGCGGCGAGACCACGTCGCGCAGCGTGCCGTCGACCCGGTAGCGCACCACCGAATGGCTTTCATAGGGCTCGATATGGATATCGCTGGCCTCGTCCCGCGCGGCCTGGGTCAGCAAGGCGTTGATCATGCGGATCACCGGCGCGCCGTCCTGGGTGTCCAGCAGGTCGGTGATTTCCGGGATGTCCTGCATCAGGCGGTCGAGGTCGACCTCGTTCTCGGCGGCGCCGACCACGGCGGCGGCACTGCCGGTGTCGGAATAGGCGCTGGCCAGCAGGCCGTCGAGTTCCTCGTCGCGCACCCGCTCCAGCCGCGCCGGGCCGAACTGGCGGCGCGCTTCGCTGATCGACCAGCCGGGGGTCGAGGGGCAGACCAGGAGTACGGCGCCCTCCTCGCCATGGCGCAGGAGGATGCGTTGGGATTTGGCCCAGGCGTAAGGGAGTTGGGGGTTCATGGGAGTAACTCCTGGGCTTGGCTGTGTACAGATCCGGTGCTGCGGTCACGGCCACCTAGGGTTCCGCTCTTACAGCGGGGTGGGTGTACATATCCGTTGCTACGGTAACGGCCGCTGGCGGTTTCGCCCTTACGGCGAGTCACTTTGGAAAAGCCCCAAAGTAACCAAAAGGCTCTTGCCCCCAGCGTCCGGTCCTCGCTAGGGCTCGGATTCCCTCGCTCCGGTCCTGCTCCGTGGGCCGCCGCCACAGGCCATCCATGGCCTGGGGCGGCTAACCCGGCATCCCTGCCGGGTTGCCCACTGCGCAGAACCTCCACTCGGCCTCCCGACGGGGCAAGAAAATCAAAAACAACGCGAGGCGACCTGCCGGTCGGCCTGTCGAAGAACACGTTCCCTGTAGCCGCTGCCGCAGGCTGCGATCGGCTGCGAAGCAGACGCAAAACCATGCGCCTCGATCTGCCTGATACATCGCGTCGTCTGGTTTGGCGTGCGCTGCGCGCCCGATCGCAGCCTGCGGCAGCGGCTACAAGAAGCGCGTAAAACGCGCTTGGCTTTGGCTGTGGCTTTTGATCTTGCCTTTGATCCACCCGCCCCTTTCCCAGAGGCCGAACGCAGGCGTTGCGTAGGGGGTAGCGCGGCAGGGATGCCGCGCTAGCCGCCCCAGGCCATGGATGGCCTGTGGCGGCGTGCCCCCGGAGCAATGCAGGAGTGAGGGCATGCCGAGCCCTAGCGAGGCACCGAATGGAGGGGCGAGACCTTTTGGTTACTTTGGGCTGGGCCGGCATTCCGGCGTTTGCCAAAAGTGACCCGCCGTAAGGGCGGAACCGCCAGCGGCCGTTACCGCAGCAACAGATATGCCCCCCATCACCCAACGCACCAGACGCCGAGCGCATAAACGCAACAGGCGAACTCATTGCACCGGCACCGCTTTGATCCTCGCCCTCGGCGCTGGCGCAGGCGACGACACCGGCACAGCCCCCGGCACCCCCTGCTCCGCCGTCGGCAATTGCGGCGCCTGCATGTCCGGCATGGCCCAGCTGCGGTCCGGCTGCAGGCCGCCCTGGGCGCGGCGCATGAAGTCGTAGCGGTTGAGGGTGATGCTGCGTCCCGCGGCGCTGTCGCGAATGATGTAGGGCCGCAGGAACACCATCAGGTTGGTCTTGTTGGTCGAGCGGCTTTCGTTGCGAAACAGCGCGCCGATCCCGGGGATAGTCGACAACCACGGCACCGCGTTGTTGCTCTGGCTGTAGCCGTCCTGCAGCAGGCCGCCGAGGACCATGATCTGGCCGTCGTCGAGCAGGATGCTGGTGTCGATCGCGCGCTTGTTGGTCACGGTACCGGCCTGCACCGAGGCGCGCTGGTCGACGCTGCTGACCTCCTGATAGATGTCGAGCTTGACCGTGCCGCCCTCGGAAATCTGTGGCCGCACATTCAGCTTCAGGCCGACTTCCTCGCGCTGCACGGTCTGGAACGGGTTGTTGCTGTTGCCGCCACCGCCGGTGACGTAGCTGCCGGTGACGAAGGGAATGGTCTGGCCGACGAAGATGCTCGCCGCCTCGTTGTCCAGGGTCAGCAGGTTCGGGGTCGACAGCACGTTGTTCCCGCCCTTGCTCCTCAGGGCCCGGGCCAGCACCTTGAGGTCGAGGATCTTGCCGATCCCGGGGATGTCCACGGTGCCGTTGACCAGGCCGACGTTGAGGCCCTGGGGCAGCACATCGATGCTGGTCTTGCCGTTGAGGTTGAGGCCGCTGCCGCCGAGGTTGGCGCCGCCGATGACGCCGCTGCCACCGAGATTGCCGGTCTGCCACTGCACGCCGAATTCGGCGGCGTCGTCTTCGTTGACTTCGACGATCAGGCTTTCGATCACCACCTGGGCGCGACGCTGGTCGAGCATGTCGATGACTTCGCGCAGGTTGCGGTACAGCGGTTCCGGCGCGGAAATCAGCAAGGTGTTGGTGGTGGCATCGGCCTGGATGGTCACGCCGCCGGCGCTGAAGGCGGTGTTCTGCTCGGAGGCCTGGGTGCCGCCCTGGCTGCTGCTGGAACTGCCGCCCTGGGCATAACCGCTGCCGGAGCTGCCGCCGCCGAGGCTGGAGCTGCCACTGGTGGAGCTGGTGCTGCCGCTCTGGCCGCTGCTGGAACTGCCGCCCTGGCTCATGCCGCCCATGCTGCCGAGCATGGCCCGCGCGTTGTCGCCGGTGCCGCTGTCGCTCTCGCCGGTGAGCAGGCCGCGCAGGGCCTGGGCCAGCTTGCCGGCCTGGGCGTTGCGCAGGTACACCACGTGCAGGTTGCTCGGGTTGCTCTGGGCGTTGTCCAGCTTGTAGATCAGGTTGCGCGCAAGCTCGGTGCGCTCGGGGCTGCCGGTGCGGATGATGATCGAGTTGGAACGCGGGTCGCCGACCACGCTGACCTTCTGGGTCGGGTCGGCGCCCTGGGTTTCCAGCAGCTCGGAGACCATGCCGGCGATGTCCACGGCGATGCCGTTCTGCACCGGCACCACATCGGTGTCCAGGGCGCTGGGAATGTCGATGCCCTCGATGATCTGCGCCACCCGGGTGAGGTTCTCGGCGTAGTCGGTGATGACGATGCTGTTGTTGCCCGGGTAGGCGTTGATCGGGTTGTTCGGCGACACGATCGGGCGCAGCACCGGGATCAGGTTCACCGCGTTTTCGTATTGCAGGCGGAAGGTGCGGGTCAGCATGCCGTTGGCCGACGGTTTGCCGGCGTTGTAGATCGGCCCGCCGAGCAGCTTGGCGTCGGCTTCCGGCACCACCTGGGCCACGCCGCCGACGTCCACCACGCTGAAACCCTGCATGCGCAGGGCCGCCAGCAGCATGTCGTAGGCCTGGTGGGCCGGCACTTCGCCTTCGCTGACCAGGGTCAGGTTGCCCTTGACTCGCGGGTCCACCAGGAACTGCTGGCCGGTGGAACGCGCCAGCGCCCGGACCACGGCCTGGATATCGACATCGACGAAATTCAGGCGCACCGGCTGGTCACCCAGAGGATTGCGCACCACGGTGCTGCTGGCGGCGGGAGCACCGGGGGCGCGTCCCGCACGGCTGATCGGATGCTGGAATTTGGGACGCTGGGTCTGTTGCGCCTGGGCCCGTTCCCGCTCGGCCACCACATCGCCGCCACTGCGATTGGTCTCGCCCAGGGGCCGCCCCAGTTCGCTGTCCACCAGCAACGGTGGCTGTGGCTCCTGGTTGTGACTGCACGCCGCCAGCGCCAGGGCCAGCGGCCCCAGCAGGAGCAAGGGCAACGCCTTGCGCGATTGGCGGGCGTAAAAAGAACCTGACCACTTCATGAAGCTTCCTTAGCGCCAAGCGCCTGATCCATGCGAACGGTTCCGGACAGTTTGCCTGCCGTGCCATCGATGTCGGCCGGCCCCGCGCGTTGCAGGCGGGCCTCCACCACTTCCAGGGAAAACTGCCGGGGATTGCCTAGCAGCCAACCGACCACGGCATCCGCCGGGGCCTCTTGAAAACTCAAGTGCCAGGCCTGGGGCTCGCCCTCGCCCGCCAGCTGCAACTGGTACAGCCCCTGCAGGCCGGCGGCATCCAGGGTCTGGCGCAAGGACTGCTCCAGGCTCTGCCCTGTCTCACCGCCACGGGGCCCGCCGGCCTGGTGCAGCACCAGCTCCAGGGCTTCGGACTGGGAGCGCAGCTTGGGGATCTCGGCCTGCCAGTAATCGATCTTGTTCAGCGCCGGCTCGATCAGCACCAGCCACACCAGCAAGCCGCCCAGCAGCGCCGCCGCGCCGGCCAGCAGGCGTTTCTCGCGCAGGGCCAGGCCGTTCCAGTACAGCTGTGCCTGGGCGGCCTGACGCTGCCAGCGTTGCCGGTAACGGCTGAGGTTCAGCTTATTCATCCTCGTCTTCCTCGCTGTCGTCGGCTTCCATCGGCACCGCGCCGGTCGCCATGCCTGTGGCGGCGCGCAGGGTCCAGCCCTGGTCGCCGGGGCTGGCTTCGAGCCCGGCCTGGGTCAGCAGGCCCTGCCAGCCGCTGTCGGGCGCAGGGACACGGGTGTCGCTGAGCAGGCTCAGCTGCAATTCGCCGTTCTGATAGTTCAACCGCTCGACCCCGCCGATCACGAAGGGCATGGCATTGCTGGCCTGCAGCACCAGGCTGTTGAAGCTGTGCGGAGCGTCGCCGCTGGCCCCGCTCTGGCGCGCCGCCAGTTGCTGACGCGCCTGTTGCAGGGGGTTGAGGATCACCGGCAATTCCGGGAACACCTGCTGCACCCGTTGGCTCATCTGCGCCTTGAGCTGCTGGCCCTGGGCCGCCTGGCGCGCGGCGTACAGGTTCAGGCCCAGGGTCCAGACCACCAGCGCCACCGCGCACAGCGCCGCGGCACGACCCCAGCCCTGCTGGCGAGCGCTGTTGTCCTGCACCCCGTCGTGCAGGCCCCAGTCGGGTGCCTGGCCGGTCCAGCGGCAGCTGTCCGGCAGTTGCTCCAGGGCCGCTGGCGGGGCCGCCTCACCTATCCATTGCAGCCCGGCGCCGTTGGCCAGCAACGCCTGCAAGGCATCTTCGGGTAGCGGTTGCACACTGCCCTGCCGCGGGCTATGGCGCAGCAACAGGTGCTGGTCTTGCAGGCAGGCGCTCAACTGGCCCGCCGCCGGCACCGGCAAGGCATAGGGCGCCGGGTACAGGCCGCGCAGTTTCAGGCCGGCCTGCTCCAGCACCTGGCCGAGCCGCGCCAGCGCCTCGCGCGGCAACCAGCTGATGTGCACCTGGCCGTCGCTGTCGCGCGGGCTGTGGGCCACGTACAGGCTGTCGCTGTGGCCGAGAATCAGCGCCTGGGCGGCACAGGCCACCGCCGCGCTGACCTTGGCCGGGGCCAGGGCCGGTAGCTCGATACTCGCCAGCAGGCTGTCCTCGGGGTGCAGGAAACACTCCACCGCCGGCGCCTTGGGCATCTGCCCCAGTTGCATCAGGCTGGCTTCGCCGGTTTCCTTGACCTGGCCTTCCTTAGCCTGGAGCCGGGCAAAGCTCACCCGGCTCTCGGCCGTCAGTGTGTGCAAGGGCGGCAGGCTGACGCGCAAACGGCTCATACGCCCACCCGCGACCAGATCACCCGGGGCATGTTGTCTTCGCTGCGCTGCAGCAAGGCCAGCAGCTTGACCCGGCGCCGCTCGCCACGGGCCTGGCCTTGCAGGCGGAACCATTCGCTGGTGATGCCGACCCGCACCGCGTCCGCCGGTACCTGCGGCATGCGCAGGCGGTTGATGAAGTCACCCTGGTTGATGAACCACTGGCCGCTGTCGCGCTCGGCGATCAGCGCCTTGGCCCGTGGCAGCGCCAGCCCCGGCACGGTCGCGGCGAGCACTTCGGCGCTGGCGGTGTTGCCGTTGACCCAGGTATTGGCCGGCAGGATGGTGACAAAGGGTTGCAAGCGCGCCAGCAGCTTTTCGTCGACGCCGTTCACCCCCAGCAAGTCGTCGAGACTGCGTAGCATCGGTTGCTTGGCCAGCAGCGGTTTGCGCGCGGCCTCGGGCGAAGTGTCGCGACCGCTCTGGAAACCGTTATTGACCGGCGCCGCCGTGCCTTCCGGGCTCAACTGCCGTGGGTAGGAAGCGATCACCCGCTGGCTGATGCGCTGGCCCAGGGTCGCGCTGACCCCGAGCAGCTCGCACAGGCGCTGGAAATTCTCTATCTGCAACGGGTCGAGCCGGTCATTGGCCAGCAGGTTGCGCAGGTTGAACTTGCTCTGCTCGTCCTCCAGCCGCCCCTCGAACGGCCCGGCGCCGGGGCCCAGGGCCGCGAGCTGGATCGGCCGCGCCCAGTTCTGGTCGAGGCGGGTCAACACGTCGCGCTGGCGGTCTTCCCACAGGCGCTGGCGGCTGACTTCCATGCCGCCCTGCAACTGCCAGCTGCCCTGGACCCGCAGCTGCTCGCTTTCCAGCCCGCGGGTGAACAGGGTCTGGCGGGTCAGCATGCCGCCGGCGATCACCGCCACCACGGCGGCGATCAACAAGGCGCTGATAATGGCCATGCCACGCTGTTTCGCCGCTGTCGGCGAACGGGCTGTCATGGCGGCGCTTACAACTGCCAGGAGCCGATATCGGCATTCACGCCGTCACCGTCTGGCTGGCCGTCGGCCCCCAGGGAGAACACATCCACTTCGCCATTGGCCCCCGGGTTCAGGTAATGGTAAGGACGGCCCCAGGGGTCGTTGGGCAGGCGTTCCAGGTAGGAGCGCCAGTTGCTGTTCTTGGCATCCGCCGGGCGCTCCACCAGCACTTTCAGGCCCTGGTTCATGCTCGGGTAGGTGCCGTGGTCGAGGCGATAGAGCTTGAGGGCCTGCATCAGCCCGCCGATGTCCTGCTTGGCCGCGGTGGCCCGGGCCTGGTCCGGACGGTCGAGTACCTTGGGCACCACCATCGCGGCGAGGATCCCGAGAATGACCACCACCACCATGATCTCGATCAGGGTGAAACCGCCCTGTCCGCGTGGGCGGCGGGGCTGGAGGCGGGGCTGACAGCAGGATCCGGGGTGTGACGTGAAGCGCACGACATCCATCTCGACGTTCCTTGGCTTGATTTCGATTCGTCGGGCAGTGTTACAAGAAAATATGTCAGTGATATTGACGTTGCTCGGGAGCGTCCGTAGCCAATCGGTCAAATTTGCCATGTAGCCTGCAAGCCTCCATTTGCGCCACGAGACGTCCATGCCGGGGCCACGCCAGCCACTACTCAAACGACCCGCCGGACCGCCAGCCGCTGAACAGCGGGGTTTCACCCTGATCGAGGTGCTGGTGGCGCTGGCGATCATCGCCGTGGCCATGTCGGCGGCGATCCGCGTGGCTGGCTTGATGACCCAGAGCAATGGCTTGTTGCGGGATAAATCCATCGCCTTGCTGGCGGCCCAGTCGCGCCTGGCGGAACTGCGCCTGGAAGGCCGCCTGCCGCCCGGGACCAAAAACATCGAATGCGATCAGGGCCGGCTCAAGCTGCGCTGCGAACAGAACATCGCGCCCAGCCCCGACCCACGGCTGTCCCGGGTCAGCGTGCGGGTCCTCGACCGCAGCCGCGAGGCCCCGCCCCTGGCGCGCCTGGACACCCTGGTCGCGCGCACACCAAAAAACCCCAATCGCTAAGGAATAACCCTGTAGGAGCGAGCTTGCTCGCGATGGACGTTAACGATAATGCGTGCTGAGTGGATGAACGCGGCGTTCTCGGGTCCATCGCGAGCAAGCTCGCTCCTACAGGGGACTCCGCTAGGCATGGCCTGCGTAGCGCCGAAGGCTCCAGCGTGCAGCCACTTGTCGTACAGAGCCATCACTGCCGGGTCAGCACCGGCAACGCCGGGCTTTCCGGCAACTTGCTGACATCCAGCCGCGAGCGCTCGCCGCCGCGTTCGATCACCACCCCGTCGCCCTCGATGGCCACCAGTTGCACGCCCTGGGCCAGGCGCTCGCCCACCAGGAAGCTGCGCGGCGGCGCGTCGTTGAGGCTGAGGATCGCTACCGCGCCGCGGGGGCTGGCCATCAGCCCGGTGACCTTGATGTCCAGCGCCAGCGGCTGGTTGGAAAACCACTGCTGCGCCGGGCTCTGCGCCTGGGCGGCCAGGGCTTGCGGCGGCGCCTGCGGGGTGCGTGACTCGGCGGGGGTCAGCAGCAGCGACGACCAGGTCGCCACCCCGGCCACGATCGCCAGCAGGGCCACGGACTGCACCAGCTGCGGCGGGGAAAATCGATGGACGAATGCCATGGCAAGGACCTCCTGTTTGTCCGTCTTCGCAGCCTAGCGCGCAATGGTCACGTTTTTATTTCACATTCGCCGGGCAGGATGAAAACCGACGCACAGGAGCGCGCCCCATGACCTCATCCCGACAACAGGGCTTCACCCTGATCGAGCTGATGGTGGTGCTGGTGATCATCGGGATCGCCAGCGCCGCCATCAGCCTGAGCATCCGCCCCGACCCGCTGCAGGGCCTGCGCAAAGATGCCGAGCGCCTGGCGCAGTTGCTCCAGGTGGCCCAGGCCGAGGCCCGCGTGGATGGCCGGCCCATCAGTTGGCGGGCGGATGCCAAGGGTTTCGCCTTCAGCCGGCCCAGCGACGACGGCCGCGGCCTCGATCAGTTCAAGGACGACCCGCAACTGCGCCCGCGGCCCTGGGAAAGCCCGACGATCAAAGTGCGCATCGAGCCCGGCCCGCGGCTGGTGCTCAACGCCGAATGGATAGACGCGCCGCTGCAGGTGCAACTGTCCGACGGCCGGCACAGCCTGACGGTGCAACGCACCGCCACAGGCCAGGTCCGGGTGGTGGCACAGCCATGAGGGCGCGGATAAACAAGCGCCAAGGCGGCTTTACCCTGATCGAGGTGATGGTGGCGATCCTGCTGATGGCGGTGGTCAGCGTGATCGCCTGGCGCGGGCTGGACAGCGTCAGCCGGGCCGACAGCCATTTGCAGGCCAGCAGCGAGCAGACCGAGGAACTGCTGCGCACCCTGCACCAGCTGGAACGGGACGTGGCGCTGCGGGCCAGTGTCGAACTGATGGAGCCGGTGCCGGCCGGGGCCGATGCCGAAGCCGTCGATGTGCCGGCGGCCCTCACCGTGCGCAGCGCCGACAGCGGCACCTTCCGCCTGGATGTGATCCGCAGTTCGGCGACGCCCGGCGAGGGCCTGCAACGGGTGCGCTGGTGGCTCAAGGGCGACACCCTGTACCGCGCGGCGGCGCCGGCCCGCGATCGTTATCCGCTGCCCGCGCCGAAAAACGGCGTGGCGGTGCTGGAGCATGTCAGCGACTTGCAACTGCGGGTCTGGGATCGGGACAAGGGCTGGCGCCAGCTCAGCGGCAACCGCAAGGAAAACCCGCCAGGCCTGGAGATCCGCCTGGTGCGGCAGACGCCCCAGGGCGAAGAGCGTTACCGCCAGGTGCTGGGGCCGTTGGAGTAAGGACAACGCCGGGTTGGACACCGCACCTGTAGCCGCTGCCGAGCGCAGCGAGGCTGCGATCGAGGACGAAGTCCTCGCCAAACCTGAGCACGCGGTTTGCCAGGAAAACTGGATTGCCCGGTTTACGGCCGCTGCGCAGCCGATCGCAGCCTCGCTGCGCTCGGCAGCGGCTACAACAGCAACGCACGTTAACGCAGCGGTTACGCGGGATTGGGTCGACGGCGATTCTGCAGGAGCGAGGCTTGCCCGCGATCCAGACCACGCGGGTTGTCTGCACGGACGCTATCGCGAGCAAGCTTCGCTCCTACAGATCCAGGTGGCAGGTCTCAGCTCAACAACACCACGCCGCCCGGCAATTCGGTGCATTTGGCGCCGTAGGCGTCACGGATCAACAGGGCCACGCCGGCCAACTGGTTGAGGTTGAAGCGCGCCTGCACCTTGCGCTTGCCCAGCTCGGCGTTGAGCAGCACCAGCATGCCCGGACGGTAGCGGTTGATCTCGTCGATCACCGTGTTGAGGGTGGCGTTGTCGAACACCAGCACCTGCTCGCGCCAAGCGATCACCGCCGTCGGGTCCACCGCCGTCGGCTCGCCGACCTGGCGGCTGTCGTAGGTCAGCTGGCGACCGCTGTCCAGGCGGATCAGCCGGCCGCCGACCTCGACCTGCAGCGCGCCATCGATGCAGGTCACGCAGACGCTGTGGTTGGTATTGCGCACATTGAAGCGTGCCTGGGAGGCGCTCAGCCAGCCGTTGCCGGCCTGGACCCGCACCGGCAGCGCACTTTGGCTCAACACCTCGACCTCGCCTTCGAGCAGTTCGATGCCCTGCCCGCCGTCGGCCAGTTCGCGCCGGCTGATGCGGGTCTGGGTGTTGAGTTCCAGGCTCAGCCCGTCCTCCAGTTCGACCCGGCGCTGCTCGCCGACCTCGGTGCGGTAGTCGGCGCTCAGCCCGGCAAAACCGCCGGGCACCGAGACCCGCACCGCCACCAGGGCCACCGAGGCCGCCAGCGCTCCACCGAGAAAGGCCCGGCGGCCGAAGCGCCGCGGCTGGACCTGTTGCTGGCAGTGTTCGGCGGCCGGCTTCAGGCTGTGCCACAGCAACTTGGCCTGCTCGAAGGCCTCGGCATGCTGCGGGCTCTGCGCGCACCACTGCTGCAAGGCCCGGGCGTCGGCCGCGGTGGCCCGCCCCGAGGTCAGCAGGAGCAGCCAGTCCTGGGCCTCGTTGCGCAGCCGGTGGTCCGGTGTCGCCCGAGAAGTGGAGATGCTAAAGATGTTCAAGCGTGCGGGTACTCACGGATTAATCGGGGCCTTTAGTGACTAGGACGGTTTTCCGGCGCCGGGACCGAACCGCTGAATCACTTTTCTTTCAAGGCGCGAGGCGCAGTGGCCCAGGGCAGCCTTGATTTCCTTCTCGACCATCCGTGTCGAAATGCCGAAGCGCTGGGAGATTTCCAGGTGCGGCGCCTCCTCCAGGCGTGCAGCGATAAAGATCTTGCGGCGGCGCGCCGGCAGTTCGTAGAGCGCCTTGAGCAGCGACTGGATTTCCTTCTGCCCGCCCACCACCCGCGACGGGTCCAGGGCCTCGTCGCTGATCTGCAGCAGTTCCTCGACCTCGCTGCCGGTGAGCAGCCGGGCATCGGCCTCGCGGCGGTCGGCGGCGATGTTCAGGGCCATGCGATAGAGGTAGGCATTGGGCTGGGCGAGGTTCGGCGGCTCTTCCATGCGGTCGACCCGCAGGTAGGTTTCGTGCAGCACATCGTTGGCCAGGTCCTCCGAGCCCAGGCGCCGACGCAGACGCACCTTGAAGTCGTCGTAGGAGGTCAGGAACAACCTGACCATCACACTGTGCCCGGTATTCTTCATGCCCCGGAGGCTCCCTGGCGTTGTCTGCAATCCATGCGTTTTCCTGCGCTGTCGGGTATCAGAAGCAAGGTCACTGGCTGGCGCAGCGAACTTGGCGCGGGTCGTTCGACCCAGGTCTCGCTCAGGCTCTGCACCAGCGCCTCGTCGCGCCGCAGATCGCCGGTGGTGGTGACCAGGCGGCTGTGCTCGATATGCCCGCCGCGGTCGATCCACAGTTGCAGCACCGCGCGATAACGCCCCGGCCGGGTCAGCTCCGAACGGCACAGGCCGGCCTCCACCGCGCGTTGCAGCGCACTGGCGAAACTGTCGCTGGCCCAGGCCCCGGCAACGCCGCCCGTCCCCTTGGGGGCAGGTGCATCGCTGAGCTGGGCGACTTGCAAGGTAAAGGCATCGGAACGGGCGTAACGGGCCATCAAACCACTTCCTGTCAGCAGGCGACTCAGGGCGTCCCGGGCGCTGTAGCGCCCCTGGACCCGTACCGAGCGACGCCCTCGGGTCAGCTCGCGGTCCACCAGCACCGCCATCCCGGTCGAGCGGCTGAACAGTTCCAGCGCTTCGGCCAGGTCTTGCGCGGCGATGTCCAGATCCAGCAGCCGGTGCGAATCCACCATCGGCGGCGCGGGTTGCGCCGCCCGCAACCCGCCCGAGGCGGCCAGCGCCAACAGCAGCGCAAGCCCCCAGCGCGCGAACACCGCGTGAAAGAAAGACCGATACCCGACCTTTGCTCGGCGTCGCTGCACGGCTGACCTGTCCCTGAAAACCGTCATCCTGAGGCCAGTTTATGAACCTGATGTGACGGTGCCCGCAAAAAAACCATCACCTTTGCGCCATCCGCCTTGCTTTACACTCAAGGACCGCAACGGCCCCTCCCGGGCCCGCCAGGAGGCCCCCGATGAAACAGCTTCGCACCCTTGTCGCCAGCCTGATGCTCGGCGCCCTGCCGCTGGCCGGCCACGCCGCCACGCCCGTCGAAGCGCCCGCCGCCGCTCCCGGCAAAACGCCCACGGAGGGGTGTATCGATGTCAGCGTGGGCGGCTACAAGGCCCCGGACTACGGTTGCCTGAGCCAGCAGATGGGCAACAACCCCGACGGCACCAAGGCCGGGCAGAAGAACCAGGAAGCCCTGCAGGTGCCGGTCCACAAGCGCCCGCCAAACCAGATGGGCCTGGCCACTCCGGCCGCCACCAGCACGCGGATGGGCAATACCTTCGGCACCTCGGTGAAGCCGCAGCGGCCTTGAGGTTGTGTGTTCGGGCCCTGTCGCGAGCAGCCGTTTGCCGAGCATTGGCTGGCGTGGATGGAAAAGGAATCCGGGCTAGACGCTGGGCTGTTGGCGGAACGCCACGGCCAGGCGGTTCCAGCAGTTGATCGCCGCCACCGCGACCGTCAGGTCGACCAGCTCGCGCTCGCTGAATTCGCCACGCACGGCCTGGAACAACGCATCCGGCACCGCGGACTCGGACAACAGGGTCACCGACTCGCTCCAGGCCAGCGCCGAGCGTTCCCGCGGGCTGAACAACGCCGAATCGCGCCACACGCCGAGGGCGTACAGGCGCCGCTCGCTCTCGCCGTTCTGGCGCGCCTGCACCGCGTGCATGTCGGCGCAGAACGCGCAGTGGTTGAGTTGCGAGACGCGGATCTTGACCAGCTCCAGCAGGGGTTTCTCGATGGACAGGTCGAAGCTTTGTGCCTCGAGCATCAACAAGCCCTTGAGGGCTTCCGGCGAGGCGCTGTAGTAATCCAGGCGGGGTTCCATCGGGAGTCACCCTGAGCGTGTGTGTGTTCCCCCAGCCTAAGGTCCGCGTCGGCCTGCCCCTATAGCCAATCCGGGGGTTTATCGGCAGTCCATCGGGCCGGGGTCGGCTCAAGACCGCCGAATCCCTTCGGGCTTATCGCAGCCTGCGGCAGCGGCTACAGGGGTTGGTTGTGGCGCGGACTCGTGGTTTCCCCAATCGGTGTAGCCGCTGCCGAAGGCTGCGATCGCGTACGCAGTACGCGTCAAGGCCGCAGGCCGATCCCGGGGCGCTACACGAACCCCGGGCTTGCGGGTAATCTGGCGGGCACTGATCGTTTTGGAATGTCATCGATGGAACTGCATGTCGTCATCAACGGGCGCAAGGACCTGGCCGACCAGCTGTATCGGCAACTGCGCGACGCCATCGAGTGCGGGCGGCTGGCGGCGGGCGCGCAATTGCCGCCGAGCCGCCTGCTGGCCGAGCAACTGGGGATCTCGCGCAAGACGGTGTCGGACACCTACAGCCTGTTGACCTACGAGAACTTCCTGATCGGCCGGATCGGCCGCGGCACCTTCGTCAATGCCCGGCCAGTGAAGGCCGAACCCAAGCAGAGCGCCGCCGACCTGGCCTGCGCGCAAAGCCTGGAAAAATGGCAGGAGCTGCCCTCGCCCCTGCGCCATCCGACCCTGGAAGGCACCTCGCGCTACGAGTTCATCGGCGGCGCCACCAGCCGCAATCAGTTCCCCCAGGAAGAGTGGCGACGCTGCACCCAGGACGCCCTGCGGCGGATCGCCCAGAGCGGCGGTTTCTACAGCCAGCCGGAAGGCCTGCCGGCGCTGCGCAATGCGATTGCCGGGCATGTCTCGTTCTCGCGCGGCGTGGTCTGCAGCGACGCCGACATCGTGGTCTGCAACGGCGCGCAACAAGCCCTGGACCTGATCGCCCGGGTGGTGCTCGAACCCGGCAGCCTGGTGGCCATGGAAGACCCCGGCTACACCCCGGCGCGCCTGCTGTTCAGTGCCCAGGGCGCGACGGTGATCGGCGTGCCGGTGGACGACCAGGGCCTCCAGGTCGAGCGGATTCCCGATGGCGTACGGCTGATCTACGTCACCCCGTCCCATCAGTTCCCCCTGGGCATGCCCATGAGCCCGGCCCGCCGCGAGGCCCTGCTGGAGCGGGCACGGGAGCTGGGGGCGATCGTCATCGAGGACGATTACGACAGCGACTTCCGCTACGAGGGGCGCCCCACCGATTCCCTGCAAAGCCTGGATAAGCGCGGCGTGGTGGCCTATGTCGGGACCTTCTCGAAGACCATGCTGCCGCAGCTGCGCCTGGGCTACGCGGTGCTGCCACCGGCGATCCTCGGCGCGGTGATCAAGGCCAAGCGCCTCACCGACTGCCACACCTCGACCCTGCCGCAATGGGCGCTGGCCAAGTTCATCGCCGAGGGTTACCTGCTCAAGCACATCCGCCGCTGCCACACGGTGTACGCCGGACGCCGCGAGCGCATCCTGCAGCGCCTGAACGGCGACCTCTCGCCCTGGCTGCAGGCGGTGCCGTCCACCGCCGGCTTCCACATGGCGGCGCTGTGCAAGGTGCCGGTGAATATCCCGCTGTTGCTGGAGCTGGCGAAGAAGGTCGAGGTCGGGCTCTACCCGCTGCACGGCTTCTATTATCAGGAGCCGGCCAGGGACGGGCTGTTCATCGGCTTTGGCGCCATCGAGACCCTGGACATCGACCCGGCCCTGGACAAGGTGCGCGACATCCTGCAACAGATCGCCTGATTGGTCCCGGGCTTTTCCCGGGGATTGGTTATTTTTGTTGCAATCTTGCGGCCCTATTCTGAGCCTCCAGCAAACGCCGTGACTGCAACTGCGATCTTGAGATCCTGCACCTGCTCTGTCGGAGTGCCGCCCAAGCCGATCGCAGCCTGCGGCAGCGGCTACAGGACTCGCGGAGGGTTCTAGATGTCCAGTCCAGCCATCAATATCGTGCAAATCAGGGCCGCCCAGGGCCGTTCGGAGGAGCTTGGCCAGCAGTTGACCACGCTTCTCGCCGCCCTGCGCGAGGCTCCCGGTTGCCTGGCGTACAGCGCCCAGTGCAACACAGCGGACTCGCACCGCTGGACCGTAAGCGGCCAATGGCGCTCGGCGGCCGAGATGCAGGCGCATTTCCATCTGCCGGCGGCCCAGGGTTTCATCGACCTGCTGGCCAGCCGCCTGGCCTGCGCCCTCGACTTCGAACACTGAGGCATTGGTCTGCGCTTCTTTGCCGGGATTGGTTATAGGCCGGTCGCACCAGCGGGCTTACCTTGAGCCGACCCCTTTCGCACCGGAGAAACCGACCATGAAGACCCTCGCTGCCCTGACCTGCGCCCTCGCCGGCCTGACCCTGCTCACCGCCCTGGGCGCCGCTGCCCATGACCCGGAGTACGGCCAGGAAAAAACCAGGATCCTGCAGGAACATGCCCTGAACAACCTGCCGGGCAAGACCGCGCTGATGCTCACCGTCGACTACGCACCGGGCCAGGCCACGGTGCCGCACATGCACAAGGGCGCGGCCCTGGCCTATGTGCTCGAAGGCGAGATCACCTCGCGGGTCAACGACGAACCGGCCATCACCTACAAGGCAGGCCAATCCTGGTACGAACCGGCCGGCTCGCAGCACCCGGTGTCGGCCAACGCCAGCGCCAGCAAACCCGCCAGGCTGCTGGTGTTCATGCTCAAGGACGCCAAGGACGACGTGCTGACGCCGCTGAAGCAGTAAGCGCCTGGCAGCAGATACTCCGTAGGAACGAGGCTTGCCCGCGATAACGTCAGTACAAACAGCACAAGGCCAAGCCGATAAAAAGGCGCCTGGCCGCTGCGCGGATCGCGAGCAAGCTTCGCTCCTACAGAAGCGGACTTTTTTTGTAGCCGCTGCCGCACGTTCCGCTCGAGCGCAGCCTGCGGCAGCGGCTACAGCATTTCTTGAGGCCATGAAAAAAGCCCCGTATCTCGCGATACGGGGCTTTTTCATTTACCGCTCGATCAGGCCGCTACAAGGCCCGATTGACCGCTCATGGCCAGGTCCAGCAACTCGCGGTTGGCCACCGCGTACATGGCGTAGTCGGTGCCGCTGGCGGCACGGATTTCCACCAGCATCGCGCGCCAGCGCTCGACCATGCTCTGGTTCTGCTCAAGCCACAGGGCCACGCGGGCTTCCATGTCTTGCGGCGCGTCGGCCATTTGCAGGACCGAGATGGTGATCGCCCGCTGCTGCCAGTCCACGTCGTCGCGGAAGGCTTCGCGTGCCTGGGCCTGCCAGTTGTTGGCCACCGGCAGATCGCTGATCTGCTGCAGGTACCACGGCAGGTCCAGGGCGCTGCCCACGGCGAAGTAGGCCTTGGCCACATCGGCGGCGTCGTGCCCGGTGACATCCGCGGCCTCGATGATCGGCAACAGGGTGTACAGGTGAGTGGTACCTGCCACCATGCGCGCCAACAGCTCAGGCACGCCGGCTTCGACGTAGGCGGTGTAGCGGGTCTGCCAGCCTTCGCGAGTCGGGCCTTCCAGCAGTTCGTCGAGCTTGAGGCCCAGCGCCGCCAGGTGCGGACCGAAGTGCGCGACGTCACGGGCGGCATCCTGCTCGTTGCGACGGCTGCGCAGGAACCAGCGGGTAGCACGACGACCAAGGCGCATCAGCTCGTCCATCAGCTCCAGTTGCACCTGAGCCGAGACCTGGTGGTCCAGGGCTTCGATCTGGCGGAACCAGTGCGGGAGATGGAAGATGTCACGCACGATCACATAGGCGCCCGCCACGTTGGCCGGGCTCATGCCAGTGGACTCCTTCAGGCGTTGCACGAAGGTGATGCCCATGTGGTTGACCAGGTCGTTGGCGATCTGGGTGCTGACGATCTCGCGCTTGAGGCGGTGGCGGCGCATGGCTTCGGCGAACTTGCTGACCAGGGTCGGCGGGAACGCGGTTTCCATGTCGCGGGTCAGGTAGTCGTCGTCCGGTACCAGGGAGTTGAGCAACTGCTCCTTGAGGTCGATCTTGCTGTAGGAGATCAGCACCGACAGTTCCGGACGGGTCAGCCCGTGGCCGGCGGCGACGCGCTCGTTGAGCTGCTCTTCCGACGGCAGGAACTCGATGGCGCGGTCCAGCTTGCCACGGCCTTCCAGGTCGCTCATCAGGCGCTTGTACTCGGCGATCCGCGCGAAGGCACGACGCGCCGCCAAAGACAAAGCCTGGGTCTGCTTGTAGTTGTTGCCCAACACCAGGCCACCGACTTCGTCGGTCATGCTCGCCAGCAACTGGTTACGCTGCTTGTCGGTCATGTCGCCGGCATGCACCACTTCGTTGAGCAGGATCTTGATGTTCACTTCATGGTCGGAGCAGTCCACGCCACCGGCGTTGTCGATGAAGTCGGTGTTGGAACCGCCGCCATTGAGGCCGAACTCCACACGACCCAGCTGGGTCATGCCGAGGTTGCCGCCCTCGCCCACCACCTTGCAGCGCAGCTCGTTGCCGTTGACCCGCAGCGCATCGTTGGCCTTGTCGCCGACATCGGCGTGGCTTTCGGTGCTGGCCTTGACGTAGGTACCGATACCGCCGTTCCACAACAGGTCCACCGGCGCCTTGAGCAAGGCGTTGAGCAGCTCGGTCGGGGTCAGCTTGTCGGCCTGGATGTCGAAGCGTTCTTTCATCTGCGGCGAAATGGCGATGCTCTTCGCGCTGCGCGAGAAGATGCCGCCGCCTTCGGACATGATGCTGGTGTCGTAGTCGCTCCAGGCCGAACGCGGCAGGTCGAACATGCGCTGGCGCTCGGCGAAGCTGGTGGCCGGGTCCGGATTCGGGTCGATGAAGATGTGCATGTGGTTGAAGGCCGCGACCAGCTGCAGCTTGTCGGACATCAGCAAGCCGTTGCCGAACACGTCGCCGGCCATGTCGCCGACGCCCACCACTGTGATGCTGTCTTGCTGGACATTGATGCCGCGCTCGCGGAAGTGGCGCTGCACGCCGACCCACGCGCCCTTGGCGGTGATGCCCATTTTCTTGTGGTCGTAGCCGGCGGAGCCGCCGGAAGCGAACGCATCGCCCAGCCAGAAGCCATAGTCGATGGCGATGCCGTTGGCGATGTCGGAGAAGGTCGCGGTGCCCTTGTCCGCCGCCACCACCAGGTACGGGTCATCGTCGTCATGACGCACCACGTTGGCCGGCGGCACCAGGGCGCCGTCCTTCAGGTTGTCGGTGATGTCCAGCAGGCCGGAGATGAAGATGCGGTAGCAGGCGATGCCTTCGGCCGCGATCTCGTCCCGGCTGCCGCCCAATGGCAGGCGACGCGGCAGGAAGCCGCCCTTGGCGCCCACCGGCACGATCACCGAGTTCTTCACTTGCTGGGCTTTTACCAGGCCGAGGACTTCGGTACGGAAGTCTTCTTCGCGGTCGGACCAGCGCAGGCCGCCACGGGCAACGTTGCCGAAGCGCAGATGCACGCCTTCGACGCGCGGCGAGTAGACGAAGATCTCGAACTTCGGCACCGGCTTGGGCAGCTCGGGAATCAAGTGCGGGTTGAACTTGAAGCTGAAGTACGACTTGTTATGGCCGTTGGCGTCGGTCTGGTAGAAGTTGGTCCGCAGGGTGGCCTTGATCAGGTCCAGGTAGCGGCGCAGGATGCGGTCTTCGTTGAGCACCTGGACATCGTCCAGGGCGCTGAGGATCGCGTGCTCCAGGCGTTGCTGCTTGTCTTCCAGGTCATCGCTGCCGAGCTTGCGCGCCAGGTAGAAGCGGGTCTTGAACAACCGGGTCAGCTCGCGGGCGATATCGGTGTGGTTGTTCAGGGTGCTGGCGATGTAGCCCAGGTCGAAGCCCAGGCGGATCTGCTTCAGGTAACGGGCGTAGGCACGCAGCAGCGCGACGTCGCGCCATGGCAGGCCGGCGGTCAGCACCAGGCGGTTGAACGCGTCGTTCTCGGCATCGCCACGCACGATGTGGACGAAGGCGTCCTGCAGGGTGTCGTTGAGCTGCTGGATATCCAGGTTCAGGCCTTCGGCCGCGGTGAAGGCGAAGTCGTGGATCCAGAACTCACGGCCGCTGGCGTGACGCAGGCGATACGGGAACTCGCCGAGCACGCGCAGGCCGAGGTTCTCCAGGATCGGCAGCACGTCGGACAGCGCCAATGGGGTATCGGCGTGATACAGCTTGCAGTGCAGCAGCGGCTGGCTGGTGGACTGGGTCAGCGGCTGGTAGAAGCTCATCACCAGCGGGTTGGCCTCGGACAGGCTCAGCAGGTGCTGCATGTCGACCACCGCCGAATGCGCGGCGAAGCGCTCGCGGTAGCCGGCCGGGAAGCCTTTCGGGAAGTCGGCCAGGACATTGGTGCCGTGGGCTTCGCCGAAGCTTTCGACGGTCAGCGCGGCGTAGTCGTCCTGCCAGCTGCGGCAGGCCTGCACCACTTCTTTTTCCAGCAGCAGCGGGTCGATGTCGATACGGTTCTTCGGGTCGACCCGCAGGATCAGTTGCACGCGCGCCAGCACGGACTCGGAGAAGAAGGTCCAGAACTCGCAGTCGGTGGCCTTCAGGCGATCCATCAGCACCTGCTGGATCTTCTGCCGCACTTCGGTGGAATAGATGTCGCGCGGCACATAGGCCAGGCAGTAGCAGAAACGACCGTACGGGTCCTTGCGCAGGAACACGCGGATCTTGTTGCGTTCCTGGATCTGCACGATCGACATCACGGTGTTGAACAGCTCGTCGACCGGGGTCTGGAACAGGTCGTCGCGCGGCAGCACTTCGAGGACCTGGGCCAGTTCCTTGCCCAGGTGCGCCTTGGCCTGGAAGCCGGAGCGCTGTTCGATGATTTCCACCTTGCGGCGGATATAAGGAATCACCCGCACGCTTTCGCCGTACACCGACGAGGTGTACAGGCCCATGAAGCGGCATTCCTTGAGCACGTTGCCATCGGCATCGATCTGGCGGATCGACACGTAGTCCGGGTAGGCCGGACGGTGTACACGGCTTGGGTGGGCGGCCTTGGCGAACGACAGCGGCGTCGGTTCGCGCAGGTAGTTCACGGCGTAGTCTTCGATGCGCAGGTCGTCGACGGTGAGGCCGGCGCGCAGCAGCTTGGTCAGGCCGAGGAAGGAGTCCTGGTCGTACTCGATATGGCCACCGTGGTGGTCCTCGCGCACCACGAACTCTTCGTAGCCGAGGAAGGTGAAGTGGTTGCCCACCAGCCATTCCAGGAAGCTCTTGATCTCGCCCTTTTCATCGGCGTCGATCTCGAACTGGCTGTTGCCGATGCCATCGATCAGTTCCTGGACCTTGGCTTTCATCGGCTCGAAATCGGCCACGGCGACGCGCACCTCGCCAAGCACCTGCTCCAGTTCCTTGCTCAGGACATTGAGCTCGGCGGTGTTGGCGCAGCGGTCGATCTCCAGGTACATCAGCGATTCTTGCAGGATGCCTTCGCCCTGGGTGCCCTTGGGCAGGATTTCCAGCAGCTCGTTCTTGCTCCCGCGACGCACGCTCAGCACGGTGGTCTGCAGGGTGTGGATGCTGTAGCCGCGACGGTTCAGCTCGGTGCGGACCGAGTCCACCAGGAACGGCAGGTCATGGTGCAGCACTTCGACCGCGGTGTGGGTCGACTGCCAGCCATGACGTTCGTAATCGGGGTTGTAGACGCGCACTTGCGGTTGCGCATGGTCGAAGCGCTCAAGCAGGCGCCAGGCAGAAAGGGTGCAGCCCGCCAGGTCGGACAAGCGACGCTGGGTGAGTTCGTCCAGAGAAATGATGCCGAAGAATTGTTCAGCGAACAGCGCCACTTGTGGCAGTGCCTGTTCACTGATGTGCTGCGCCAGTGCCGCTTGCAGTTGGTGCTGGAAGTCGGCCTTGCTGGCTGCGGTGAAGAACGCCATCTGTGGTACTCCGCTTGGGCTTGTTATTGAGTAAAGCGTCGCATGCAATCCCCTTGCGGGGGTGTCGGTCATCCTGCTCCTGGATCTCGGGCAGAGGTCGCAGGATGACAGGGTGGTGAAGCTGTACGAGACGCTCAGGTCACATTCACCGTTCCCGGATGGGCATCTGCAAAAACGACTGCCGCGGTGCGCCGGGCAATGCCTTTACAGGTGCTCATCCGTTGCGCAGCTTAACGAGTGCGGCAAGAGCGCTGCTTGCGGTGCTGCGACATATTCGGTCATTGGCAGGCAACTGGCGGGCCAGGCCTTGAACAACACTAGCAGCCGCCGGACAAAACGGCGGTCGCGCCGAGACTTTACGGGACTGTCGTGCCAGAAACGGCCCGCGCCGGGAACCCACTCTCTGACACACAAAGCAGCAGAAATTCCCCCGGGCTGGCAGAATTGCACTTTGTTCGCCCCGCTCCCCACCGGAGCCAGCCCCAGGACTCGCCCCATGCAAATGACCACCGCCCACCTGATCGCCAACCCGTGCGACGACGAAGAAGACAACATGGCCATGCTCTGCTGCCACAGCAACCAGGGCGAGATGTTCCTGATGACCCGCTACCCGGACGAGGACGAACTGGAGATCACCCTGGACGGCGAACCCTCGACCCTGGACGGGGTGAAAGTCACCCTGGGCCCGACCCGCCTGCTGATCGAAATCGCCGCGACCGACGCCGACGCGCTCAATGGCAGCGATCACCTGGAGATCCTGCACAACACCGCGGCGGCGGACCTGGCGGAAGTCGAGGAAACCCTGCAGAACATCCTCAAGGGCACCGGCACCTATATCAGAGAGTTTTGAGCTACAAGCTTTAAGCTACAAGCTTGGAGCTTGGAGCTTGGAGCTTGGAGCTTGGAGCTACGAGCCACCGACTGGTTTCTTGACAAGAAACCGGCGCCCCGGCATTGTCTGACAACCTGACTTGCGAGCCCCTCTTCCATGCTTCAGCTCCAGCGCCCCGACACCCTGGTCGAACGAGTGGTCAACGCGATCCGCAAGGAGATCGATGCCGGCCGCCTGACCGCCGAATCGCGCCTGCCGACCGAACAGCAATTGACCGAGCAACTGAACGTCAGCCGCTCGGTGGTGCGCGAGGCCGTGGCGCAACTCAAGGCCGACGGCATCCTGGTCAGCCGCCGCGGGCTGGGCTCGTTCATTTCGCAGAATCCCAACGGCAGCGTGTTCCGTTTTCCCAGCCAGAAGGGCCGCAAGCCCGACCTGGTGCAGATGTTCGAAATGCGCCTGTGGATCGAGACCCAGGCCGCCTCCATCGCCGCCCAGCGCCGCGACGACGCCGACCTGCAACGCATGCGCAGCGCCCTGCAGGAGATGCACGACCAGCGCAGCGATCTGGCTGCGGCCGCCCTGGCCGACGTGGAGTTCCACCGGGCCATCGCCGACGCCAGCAAGAACCACTACTTCGTCGCCTTCCATGATTTTCTTCGTGGCCAGCTGGCCGAAGCGCGGCGCACCGCCTGGGAAAACTCGGCGGCCCATTCGGTCGGCGGTTCCGCCGATGCCGGCCGCGAACACCAGGCGCTGTACGAAGCCATCGCCGCCGGTGACCGGCAGCAGGCCGCCGCCTGCGCCGAAGCGCACCTGCGAGCCGCGGCCAAACGCTTGAAAATCGACCTGCCGAGTATCGATTAACCCCCTGTAACCCACTGTCTGACGGACGCTGCCGCGCAGCGTCTTTTGTTTACCCATCTTTGTCTGACAACCTGATGATCAGACCCGAACAAGAATAACCAAGGTGACATCTGCATGATCTACGACTACTGCATCATCGGTGGCGGCATCGTTGGCCTCGCCACCGCCATGGCGCTGCTCGAACGCCAGCCTGGCGCCTCGCTGCTGATCCTGGAAAAGGAAAACCTCCTGGCCCGGCACCAGACCGGCCACAACAGCGGCGTGATCCACGCCGGCATCTACTACGCCCCGGGCAGCCTCAAGGCCGACCTGTGCAAGCGCGGCGCCCAGGCGACCAAGGATTTCTGCATCCAGCACGGGATCAGGTTCGAGGTCTGCGGCAAGCTGTTGGTGGCCTCCACGCCGCTGGAAGTCGAGCGCATGCATGCCTTGTACGAGCGCTCGCAGCAGAACGGCCTGAAGGTCGAACGGCTGGATGCGCAAGAGCTGCAGCGGCGCGAACCGAACATCGTCGGCCTCGGCGGCCTGTTCCTCGATGCCACCGGCATTGTCGACTACAAGCAGGTGTGCGAAGCCATGGCCCGGGTCATTCAGCAGGCCGGCGGCGAAGTGCAGTTGCAAACCACGGTGCGCGCCATCGTCGAAAGCGCCGACAAGGTCACCATCAGCAGCGACGACAAGGTCTGGAGCGCCCGCCAGCTGGTGGCCTGCGCCGGCCTGCAATCGGATCGCCTGGCGGCCCTGGCCGGGGTCAGGATCGACCACCAGATCATCCCGTTCCGCGGCGAGTACTTCCGCCTGCCGGCGGCGAAGAACGCCATCGTCAATCACCTGATCTACCCGATCCCCGACCCGGAGCTGCCGTTTCTCGGCGTGCACCTGACCCGCATGATCGATGGCAGTGTCACCGTCGGCCCCAACGCCGTGCTCGGCCTGGGCCGGGAAAACTATCGCAAGTTCTCCATCAACTGGCGCGACGTGGCCGAGTACGCCGCCTTCCCCGGTTTCTGGAAAACCATTTGGAACAACCTCGGTTCCGGCACCACGGAAATGAAGAACTCGCTGTTCAAGCGTGGCTACCTGGAACAGTGCCGCAAATACTGCCCGTCCCTGGAAGTCGCCGACCTGCTGCCGTATGAGGCCGGGATTCGCGCCCAGGCGGTGATGCGCGACGGCACCCTGGTGCACGACTTCCTGTTCGCCGAAACCCCGCGCATGGTCCACGTCTGCAATGCCCCCTCGCCGGCCGCGACCTCGGCCATCCCCATCGGCCAGATGATTGCCGAGAGAATTCTCAACGCCCGTTGATCCCCGCTGCACGGGTGCCCGGCGCCCGCTTGAAAATAACTACAAACAACAAGGAATCCTCAGATGTCAGTCCATGAGGCGGCCCCGGCCGCATGCGAAACGCCGCAACAAAAACAAAAACGCCTGCGCAAGGTCGCGGCGGCGACCATCTTCGGCTCGATGCTGGAGTGGTACGACTTCTATCTGTACGCCACCATGGCGGCCATCGTCTTCTCGAAAATCTTCTTCGACCCCAGCAACCCGAAAGTCGCCTCGCTGCTGGCGTTCTCCACCTTTGCCATCGGTTTTATCGCCCGCCCCTTCGGCGGCGTGCTGTTCGGCTATTTGGGCGACCGGTTCGGGCGCAAGCAGGTGTTGGTGATCACCTTTTGCATGATGGGTGTGTGCACCACGCTGATCGGCCTGATTCCCAGCTATGCCTCGATCGGCATCTGGGCGCCGATCATCCTGGTGCTGGTGCGGATCATCCAGGGCCTGGGCGCCGGCGCCGAACTGTCCGGCGCGGCGGTGACCTCCTATGAGCACGCCAGCGAAGGCAAGCGCGGTAGCCAGGGGGCCTGGCCGGCGCTGGGCCTGAATCTGGGCCTGCTGCTGTCGTCGCTGACCGTCTACCTGCTGACCATGAACGGCAACGACTTCCTGCTCTCCGGCGGCTGGCGCATTCCGTTCGTCTGCAGCATCGCCCTGGTCGGCGTCGGCCTGTGGGTGCGGCGCAGCATTCCGGAAACCCCGCAGTTCGAGAAGTTGGACAAGGCGCAGGAAAAGGACAGCGCCAAGGCCCAGGCCTCGCCCCTCAAGCTGCTGTTCAAGAACGACCTCAAGGGCCTGGCCGTGGTGCTGTTCGTGGCCATCGGCTACAACGCCCTGAGCTACATCTTCAAGACCTTCTCCCTGGCCTACCTGACCCAGTACAAAGGCGTCGAGGCCCATGTCACTTCGCTGTCGGTGACCATCGCCAGCCTGGTGGCGATAGTCGCCGTGCCCTGCTTCGGCTGGCTCTGCGACAAGTGGAGCAGCAAGAAGGTGCTGATGCTCGGCGGCCTGTGCTCGGTGCTGTTCGCCTATCCGTTCCTGAGCCTGCTCAATACCGGCGAGCCGCTGATGATCTACCTGGCCATCGCCATCGGCACCGGGGTATTGGCGCCGATGATGTTCGCGCCCCAGGGCTCGTTCCTCAGCCGCCAGTTCCCGACCCAGACCCGCTCTTCCGGCTTCGGTACCGGCCGTGAAATCGGCACTGCCATCGCCGGCGGCCTGGCGCCCCTGGGCGGGCTGGCCCTGGTGGCCAACTCGGTGACTCACTCGACCGACGGCGTGGCGCTGATCCTGGCGGTCTCGGCGGTGATGGTGGTGGTCTTCGCCCTGTGCGACCAGGGCCGCAAGCACTCCAGCTTCAAGAACTGAGCACCCGCCACTGACGCGCCGTGAGAGCGGCGCGTCAGGCACCCGCCGCCATCCCCTTCCATCGATCCTCACAATAGGTCGCAGCCTTGCGGACGATTACCGGTTATTTACAGAAATTTGCCAGGTGCCGTTAGTCGCCGGGGGCCCGGATGGATTAAAGTAACGCCCCCAGCCTTGGCGTTATTCGAACGCCCTCGGTCACCCTCTGCAGGAACAGTCATCGATGGAACATCGTGAAGCGCTACTCGCGCTGCGAACCTTTCTTTCAACGCAGATTCTCGGCCAGGAAAAACTCATCGAGCGCTTGCTCATCGCCCTGCTCGCCGACGGCCACATGCTGGTCGAGGGCGCCCCGGGCCTGGCCAAGACCAAGGCCATCAAAGAGCTGGCCGAAGGCATCGAAGCGCAGTTCCATCGCATCCAGTTCACCCCCGACCTGTTGCCGGCCGACATCACCGGCACCGAAATCTATCGCCCGGAAACCGGCAGCTTCGTGTTCCAGCAAGGGCCGATCTTCCACAACCTGGTGCTGGCCGACGAAATCAACCGCGCCCCGGCCAAGGTCCAGTCGGCCTTGCTCGAAGCCATGGGCGAGCGCCAGGTCAGCGTCGGCCGCAGCACTTATGAGCTGTCGCCGCTGTTCCTGGTGATGGCCACGCAGAACCCCATCGAGCAGGAAGGCACCTACCCGCTGCCCGAAGCCCAGCTCGACCGTTTCCTGATGCACGTGAAGATCGGCTTCCCCGACGCCGCCGTCGAGCGGCGCATCCTGCAGCAGGCCCGTGGCGAAGCGCTGAACGGCGAAACCAAGCCCGAGCGCCGTATCAGCCAGCAGGCGATCTTCGCCGCGCGCAAGGAAATCCTCGGCCTGTACATGGCCGACGCCGTGGAGGAATACCTGGTGCAGTTGGTGATGGCCACCCGCACCCCGGCCAAGTTCGACCCGGAGATGGCCGAATGGATCGCCTATGGCGCCAGCCCGCGCGGTTCCATCGCCCTCGACCGCTGCGCCCGGGCCCACGCCTGGCTGGCCGGGCGCGACTTCGTCAGCCCCGAGGACATCCAGGCGGTGCTGTTCGATGTGTTGCGCCACCGCATCATTCTGTCCTTCGAAGCAGAAGCCGCCGGCATCGACCAGGACCGGGTGGTCCAGCGGATTCTCGACGTCGTAGCCGTCGCTTGACCCCGATGAACGCCAGCCCTGTCGATGCCCCGGGCATCCGCGTCAGCCTCGCCGAGCTGATCGAGATGCGCCATCGCGTGCGCGAAGTGCAGCTGTTTTCCACGCCGAGCCAGCGCAGCCCGCTGGTCGGCCTGCACCACTCCAAGCTGCGCGGCCGTGGCGTCGACTTCGACCAGGTGCGGGTCTACCAGGCCGGCGACGACGTGCGCAGCATCGACTGGCGCGTCACCGCGCGCACCCAGGAACCCCACACCAAGCTGTTCCACGAAGAGCGCGAACGGCCGATCTTCATCATGGTCGAGCAGAGCCGGCGGCTGTTCTTCGGTTCCGGGCTGATGTTCAAGTCGGTGCTCGCCGCCCAGGCCGCGAGCCTGATCGGCTGGGCCGCCCTGGGCCACAACGATCGGGTCGGCGGCCTGGTGTTCGGCGACGACGAGCACTACGAGATCAAGCCGCGGCGCAGCAAACAGAGCCTGCTGCAACTGCTCAACCGCCTGGTGCGGGTCAACCAGTCGCTGCACAGCGAAACCGAACCCGAGCGCGACGCCCTCGGCACCGCCCTGCGCCGTGGCCGCGAAGTGCTGCGCCCGGGCAGCCTGGTGATCGTGATCTGCGACGAGCGTGCCCTGAGCGACGCCGCCGAACAGCAACTGAGCCTGCTGTCGCGCCACTGCGACCTGCTGCTGATGCCGCTGTCCGACCCGCTGGACCACGCCCTGCCCGCCGCCGGCCTGCTGCGTTTCGCCGAACGCGGCGCGCAGCTGGAGCTGGACACCCTCAACTATGAACTGCGCCAGGCCTATCGGGCGCAGAGCGAAGCGCGCATCGCCCGTTGGGAACTGCTGGCGCAGAAGCTGCGGGTGCTGCTGATGCCCCTGAGCACCCAGAGCGAAATGGTCGAGCAACTGCGCGAGTACCTGAACCCGCAACGCCCGGGGAAAACCCGATGAGCAGCCTCGAGCAACTGCAGCCCTTGATCGCCCCGCCCGCCATCGGCCTGTGGCCGCCGGCACCGGGCTGGTGGCTGTTGCTGGTGTTGCTGCCGCTGCTCGGCTTCGGCCTGTGGCGGCTCAAGCGCTTCTGGCCGCGCCAACGCGCCCTGCCCCGCGCCGAACAACCGCTGGACCCGCTGCGCCTGGCCGCCCTCGCCGAACTGGCGCTGCTGCCCAAGCCCTACGACGGCGCGCCCGCTGGCGCCTGGCTGCAACAACTCAATGGCTTGCTCAAGCGCCTGTGCCGCAACCATTACCCCTACAGCCAGAGCCATACCCTCAACGGCCGCAAGTGGCTGGCGTTCCTCGACAACCGCTGCCCGGCGGCCGGCCTCACGCGCTGGATGGTCCTGGTGGAAGGCGCCTACAAGCCCGAGTGCAAGCTTGACGACAAGGCCATCGCCGGCCTGACCCAGGCGGTGGAAATCTGGATTCGCAAACATGTTTGAGTTCGCCTGGCCGTGGATCTTCGCCCTGCTGCCGCTGCCCTGGCTGCTGCGGGTGCTGCTGCCGGTGGCCGACAGCGGCGAACCGGCACTAAAAGTCAGCTTCCTCAGCGACCTGGAAGGCCTGGCCAAGCGCCGCGCCCGAGCCAACCTGCCGACCTGGCGCCAGCAGGCCCCCTTTATCCTGCTGTGGCTGTTGCTGCTGGTGGCCGCCGCCCGCCCGCAATGGCTGGGCGAGCCGCTGCCGGTGGCCGCCAGCGGTCGCGACCTGCTGGTGGCGGTGGATGTCTCCGGCTCCATGGACTTCCCCGACATGCAATGGCAGGACGAAGACGTCAGCCGCCTGAACCTGGTCCAGCACCTGCTCGGCGACTTCCTGGAAAGCCGCGAAGGCGACCGCGTCGGCCTGATCCTGTTCGGCAGCAAGGCCTACCTGCAAGCGCCGCTGACCTTCGACCGGCACACCGTGCGCGTCTGGCTGGACGAAGCGAAGATCGGCATCGCCGGCAAGAACACCGCCATCGGCGACGCCATCGGCCTGGCGCTCAAGCGCCTGCGCCAGCGTCCGGCGCAGAGCCGGGTGCTGATCCTGGTCACCGACGGCGCCAACAACGGCGGCGAAATCGACCCGCTGACCGCCGCCCGCCTGGCCGCCGAAGAAGGCGTGAAGATCTACCCGATCGGCATCGGCGCCGACCCGGAGCAAAGTGGCACCCTGGGTTTTCTCGGCCTCAACCCGAGCCTGGACCTCGACGAGCCGGCCCTCAAGGCCATCGCCGAAGCCACTGGCGGGCGCTATTTCCGCGCCCGCGACAGCCAGGAGCTGCAAGCGATCAAGGACACCCTCGACCAACTGGAGCCGGTGACCCAGCAGCCGACCCAGGCTCGTTCGGCGCAGGCGCTGTACAGCTGGCCGCTGGCCGCGGCGCTGCTGTTGAGCATGCTGCTGGTGGTGCGCGAGCGCTGGCCGGACCATCCGCTGCAACGCTTCTTCACCCGCGAGCGCTTTCTGCAACCTTTGCCAGACTGGCGCGAACGGCTCAAACGCCTGCGCCTGCGGAGGCGTCGATGAGCGCGCCGTTCTGGGCCGAACTCTGGCCCCACTGGTTCCGTCCCTGGTGGCTGCTGCTGTTGCCGCTGCTCGGCTGGCTGTTGTGGCAGTTGTGGCACCGGCAGAAGCGCGCTGGCCGTTGGCAGATGATCCTGCCGCCGGCCTTTCACGCCGCCCTGCTCAGCGGCGGCAACGGCCGCGAAAGCAAACTGCCGTGGATCGCCCTCGGCCTGGCCTGGATTCTCGCCGTGCTGGCCCTGCTCGGCCCCGGCTGGCAGCGGGTCGAACAGACCAGCCAGAAACCGGCCGACCCGCTGGTGGTGCTGCTGGAACTGACCCCGGAAATGCTCGCCGGCGACGTCCCGCCCAATCGCCTGGAACAGGCCCGGCGCAAGCTGCTGGACCTGTTGCAGGTACGCAGCGATGCGCAGACGGCAATCGTGGTCTATGCCGGCAGCGCCCACACCCTGGTGCCGCTGTCGGACGACCTGGCCACCAGCCGCAACCTGCTGGAAGCCCTCAAGCCGTCGATCATGCCCCAGCCCGGCCATCGCGCCGACCTGGCCCTGCAAAAAGCCTTGAAGCTGCTGGACCAGGGTGCACTGGGCCAGGGCCGGATCCTGCTGATCGGCTCGTCCCTGAGCGAGCAGGAACGCCAAGGCATCCGCCAGGCCCTCGGTGGCCAGGCGCCGCAGCTGTTGATGCTCGGGATCGGCAGCCGCCAGGGCTCGCCGGTGGCCCAGGAAGACGGCAGCTTTCTCAAGGACGAACAGGGCGCGATCCTCATGTCGCGCCTCGACGGTCCGAGCCTGAAGCGCTTCATCGGCGAAATGGGCGGCCGCTATCGCCCGGCGCGCCTGGACGATAACGACCTGCGCGGCCTGGGCCTGCTCAGCGGCCCGCAGAACCTGCGCAGCGACGGCCAGACCCTGCGCCTGGACACCTGGGCCGACCAGGGTTACTGGCTGCTCCTGCCGCTGTTGCTGCTGGCCGCCTGCGCCGGGCGCCGCGGCTGGCTGTTCTGCCTGCCGCTGCTGCTGTTCGCCGTGCCGCAGCCCAGCTACGCCTTCGAGTTCAACGACCTGTGGCTGCGCCCCGACCAGCAGGGCCAGCGCCTGCTGGAACAGAAGCGGCCCGGCGAGGCGGCGCAGCATTTCGAGGACCCGCAGTGGCAAGGGGTGGCACTGTACGAGGCCGGCAACTACGCCGCTGCCGCTCAGCGCTTTGCCGAAGGCAACGACGCCCGCGCCCACTACAATCGTGGCAACGCCCTGGCCAGGAGCGGCGAGCTGGAAGCCGCGCTGGATGCCTACGAGCAGGCCCTGGAACTGCAACCGGAGCTTGCCGCCGCGCAAAAGAACAAGGCCCTGGTCGAGCGCCTGCTGCAGGAAACCGAGCCCGAGCCGCCGGAAGAACCGGCCAAGGGCGAAAGCCAGGACAACGACGAAACCCGCCAGCCGCCGCAAGCCGGCGCGGCGACCCAGGCACCGGTCACCCCGGGCCAGCAGCCGCCGGAGAACAGCCACCCCACCAGCGCCGACGAGTCGACGGACGACGAGGTCGCCACCCCGGGCAACGATACGGTTCCCGGCAGCGAACTGGGCGACGAACAAACCACCACGCCGCCGCTGCGCGATGCCCAGGACAATTTCGACGGCGAACACCGTCAGGCATTGGAACAATGGCTGCGGCAGATTCCGGACGATCCGGGCGAACTGCTGCGCCGCAAGTTCTGGTACGAACAGCAACAACATCAGGATCAGGGAAAAATTCGATGACCCGCTTCACCACCCTCTTACTCACGCTTGTGCTGACACTCGGCGCCTTTGCGGCCCGAGCCGAGGGGCTGGTCGCCAGTGTCGACCGCAGCCGCGTGAACTCTGGGGAAACCGTCGAGCTGACCCTGGAATCCAACAATGTCACGCTGTTCGGCAAACCCGACCTGACCCCGCTGCAAGCACAGTTCGAGGTCCAGGGCACGCGCCAGGTCAACCAGTTGACCAGCCTCAACGGCGACAACCGCGCCATCACCCGCTGGATCATCACCCTGCTGCCCAGGACCACCGGCACCGTGGTGATCCCGCCCCTGCAACTGGGCGACGTACAGAGCCAGCCGATCACCCTGCAGGTGCTGCAAAGCGCAAGCCGCAGCGACAGCGCGCCGCTGGAGCCGGTGTTCATCGACGCCAGCCTCGACCAGGACAGCGTCTACGTGCAGGCCCAGGCGGTGCTGACTCTGCACATCTATCACTCGGTGTCGCTGTACGACGACAGCAGCCTGACGCCGTTGCAGATCGACGACGCCCGGGTCGAACAGCTCGGCGAATCGCGCACCTATGAAAAAGTCATCAACGGCGTGCGCCACGGCGTGATCGAGATCCGCTACGCGATCTTCCCCCAGCACAGCGGCGTGCTGGACATTCCAGAGCTGACCTTCAGCGCCACCCTGGCCGACACTGCCAGCACCCAGGACCCGGCGCCCCAGGGCCTGAAACCGGGCAAGCTGATGCACGTGAGCTCGGCGCAGATGCCGCTGACGGTCAAGGCCAAGCCGGCCGAATACCCGGCCGACGCGCCCTGGCTGCCGGCCCGCAGCCTGAGCCTGGGCGAAAGCTGGAACCCCGAGCCGGACCATAGCCAGGTCGGCGACTCATTGACCCGCAGCCTGACCCTCAAGGCCGAGGGCCTGTCCAGCTCGCAGCTGCCACCCTTGCCGGTGACCGAAGCCAACGGCCTGCGCAGCTACCCGGACCAGCCGCAACTGAGCAATCAGATCAGCGACCGCGGGCTGATCGGCAGCCGCGAAGACAGCCAGGCCCTGGTGCCGAACCGCAGCGGCAGCATCGACCTGCCAGCGCTGGAGGTGGTCTGGTGGAACACCCATGAGGACCACCTGGAACGCAGCAGCCTGCCGGCGCGCACCCTGCAGGTGGCGAACAACCCAAGCCTGGTGGTGGACACCCCGGCCGGCGCGACACCATCTGGCGCCGGTGGCGACAGCACCACGCTGTGGGCCTGGAAACTCAGCACCCTGCTGCTCGCCTGCACCACCCTGCTCGGCTTCGGCCTCTGGTGGCGCGCGCGCTGGCAACCGGCAATCCTGCGTGCTGTGCAGGCCGGCCCCAACCCGCGCACCCTGCTCGACGACCTCAAGCGCGCCTGCCTGGCCAACGACCCGCAAGCCACCCGTCAGGCCCTGGACGCCTGGGCCCGCCAGCAACCGGAAACCCTGGCCGACATGGCCGCCCGCTTCGTGCCCCTGTCCGACGCCCTGGATGGCCTCAACGGCGCGCTCTACAGCGAAACCGGCCACTACTGGCAAGGCGAAGAACTGTGGCGCGCCATCCGCACCATCCCGATCGCCGAACACGTCCAGACCCCGCTGGCCGACACCAGCAGCCTGCCGCCGCTGTATCCGAAATAATCGAGAAAACCCGACAACCGTCCGAGCCGATTCCCACCTCCATTTCAGAATTTTCCCCTTCCTCAGCACGGGCCGAGAGTGAGCTAATCCCCGCTCTCCCCCGTCGAGGCAGGCCACGAATCTTGATCATCACCTCCAGTGCCCGATTTCTGCTTGTCACCCATTTGAAGGGCAGCGCACTCCAGCCAACCGACCTCCTGCGAGAGCGGCTGAACTCGATTCTCGACCGAGAGCTGAACGCGAATTGCCAGTTGTTGTTTTGCAATGTCGAGCAGACGGAGCTGGGTTGGCTGATCCAGTCGAGCCAGCCTTATCCTGTGTTAGATGCCAACCTGTCCCGACTGGCCTTAGCCGACTGCCTGGCCCTGCGCACTACCGGATTGCGCCTGGAGCGCTTCGAACTGTTCGAGCAATATGAACAACGTGGGCTGGGCGCCACGTGGCGGGAGTGCAGGAATCTGCTTGAAAGGATGTATTTGCTACTGCTGGCGCGGGTGTGAGCGATATCAGCCAAGCTTGGCGACGGACAATCCAGATTTCGCTGAACGTCTGCTTCCGGCCCAGGCCGTGTAAAAACGCAGCGGGCGATGGATAGCTGGATATTGGATTGTTTTAGCGGCGCCCAGAGGCCCTACAGGCTCCTGGTGTGTCGATCCGATGTATTCAGCCAATTCGGGCAAGTGTGGATCTGCGATGCTTGGCGATGAGTTCAACGATCTGCCAATGGGGTTTCAGACCCTCATCGCAGCCATCAGCGCACCATTACCCAGCAGATTCAGCACCCGTTTGAAGTTGTAGGCGAGCACATGCAGGCTCATTTCCGTGCTCACCCGGTCGAGCGTTCGGGTGAGGAAATGAGTAGCGCCCATCCAGGCCTTCAACGTGCCGAATGGATGCTCCACCGTCTGACGGCGGATGCGCATCATCTCCGGTGCCTGATCCAGACGAGTCTGCATCGCATCGAGCACCGACTCATGCTCCCAGCGACTCACCCGGCGCTGTGCGCTCGGTGTGCACTGATCTTTCAACGCACACCTTTGGCAGTTCGAGCTCCAGTAACGGTGCAGCTTTAGTCCTTTCTCGACGTGTGAGAAGCGCCAGATCAGGCTTTGCCCTGCCGGGCAACGGTACTCGTTCCTTGCTGCGTCATAGACGAAGTCACCTTTGCCAAAGCGGCCAGCCGCTGTCGCCCCCGAAGTCAGCGTCTTGGGCACGAAAGCCGTGATGCCAGCTTCGTGGCAGGCGAGGATTTCCTCGCTCTTGAAATAGCCTCGGTCAGCGACCACCGAGAGCGCTTCCACGCCCATCGCTTCCCGCGACTGCATGGCCATGCTACTCAGTTGGTCACGGTCGACGCCGTCGTTGGTGACTTCGTGCGTCACGATCAGGTGATGCTTCGTATCGACCGCAGCTTGGACGTTGTAACCAACCATCCCGGTGCCGCGCGTCATCATCGAGCGTGCATCTGGATCGGTCAGGGAGATCTGCTTGTCCGGGGCGCTCTGAAGCTGGATCTCGATGGCCTGGAGTTCCTGCATCTTCACTTTTAACGCCGCGATCTTGCTGTGCAGTCGCTCGACCTTGGCTTGTGCCACGGCAGGCTCCTGCCGATCGGCAGTGTCCAGGGCGGTGAGGTAGCGGTTGATGCTGGATTCGATTTCCTCCATCCGCCGTTGCAACTTGGCACTGGTGAAGTTGCGATCACGATTGTTGACCGCCTTGAACTTGCTGCCGTCGATAGCCACCAGCGCTTCGGCGAACAGACCGAGCTGCTGGCACAGCACGACAAACTGCCGACAAACGCCGCGGATCGCCTTACCGTTGTCCTTGCGGAAGTTGGCAATGGTCTTGAAGTCCGGCATCAGGCGCCCGGTCAACCACATCAGCTCGACGTTGCGCTGGGTCTCTCGCTCAAGGCGGCGACTGGACTGGATGCGATTGAGGTAGCCGTAGATGTAGATCTTCAGCAGGACGGCAGGATGGTAAGCAGGCCTACCAGTTTCTGCGGGGACAACGCCCTCGAAACCGAGTTGACCAAGATCGAGTTCATCGACGAAGACATCGACCACACGCACCGGGTTGGTGTCCGCCACGTAGTCATCCAGGCTCTCGGGAAGCAACACACTTTGGCCTCGATGCTCTCCCTGGATAAAACGCTTCATCGGCATTCCCCACTGATTTGAATCCATCAAATCACAGCAAGGTCGATGCCAGCGTTTTTACACAGCCTGGGCCGATAGCAGTCGTACACAACTGACCGCCAACGGCCAGAAGCAGCCGCTCAGCTGGATCTTTTTGACCCTTTCCAGCTCCACGCGTGTTCGAGCTAGATCTAATTCTTAGCGTCCGAGTGAGGGCGGCCCATAGAGCTCGGTTTCCCAGTCTTCAAGCGGCGGCGTTACTTTGAAAGAGGGGTCGCAGTATGACCTTAAGTAGTCTGTCGCTCTCCTTTGGGCGTAGGTGAAATTGAGCACGTTGCCTTCACTGTCCATCTCTATTACGTTCGCGAATATCGCAAAGACCATCTCAATTGCACTGGGCTGAGTTCCATACATGTCGAGGTACTCCACGTTTTCAAGCATGTAGTGGCTTCCACTTGCCATAAAGTACGCAAACGTCCGAAGTGCCCCACTGAAATCATTACTTAGCTTTTTCATGTGCATTTTCTTTTAGTAAATATTCTGGATTTAACTGACTCATAACCAAGCATCTGCTTTTTGGCTGTTTTATCTTTCATCGCTGGCATTTCGTTTTATCAAGGGGCAGGTTTTATCCCGACCCGAGCAGGCGAAGCGAACGGCTTGAGCCGTTAGTCAGGTTCTAGGAGTACACGACGACGCCGGGTGGCATTTTTATGCCGCGCAAAGAGCGATAGAGAACCCCATTTCCATATACCAGGCATTTTTCCTGGGCCTGAGCTTTAAGCACTAACGCTCGCAGCTTGTGGATGAGCCGAAATGCTCGCCCCCTAAATAATAGTGGCTGAATCGGCCGCAGTGGCTGCCTTGGGTACTGAGTTTCACCTAGATACTTCCACCAGCTTGTTGGTTGCTGATATAGCTCTATTTCGAGATCGTTCAAAACTTCCAACGCTTCATCCAGATCGTCACTTCTTAGGCAGAACTTTACATTTATTGATGTAATGCTTATCCCTGCATCTCTTTGAGCATATTTTTCAAAGGCAGGGGCTATAAGGGAAAAATATCCAAACGAATGAAAGCAATCAGTTCTGAAAATAATTTGGTCGTGTGGATCTAGCAGCCACAATCGCTCTGTTTTCTTTGAGGTATATAAACCGATTATGTGATGCATGGTGACTGTACCTAACTAGTGACAGGCTTATGGATGACGACAAGCCCACTCTCTTGTGAGGACTCAGCGTAGCAGATTCATGCCATCCATTTGCCACTACTTTATCTGCTATTGGCCGTTAGCAATCACTTACAAGCGATCGCTTCCCCCTAAACGAACACCTAGGAACCTCTACTCCCCCAGGTACCGGAAGTAACTGTCGGCTAAAGCACTGGCTTTCTATTCTTCAAACGTTCCTGTACGTACCTCGCCACTATGAACGTAACGGGTAATCAGCACCCCGCCAGTCGTACTGGTCGACTTCACCAACGTGAAGGCCGACGCTTGTGCATGATCATCAAACAACCGCTTGCCGCGTCCCAATACGATAGGAAAGATCATCAGCCGCAACTCATCCACCAATCCGGCCGTAAGCAGTTGGCGCACCAGTTCGCCACTGCCCTGGGTCAACAGGTTGGCGCCGTCCTGCTGTTTGAGGGCCTGTATGGCGTCAGCAAGGTTTCCTTGCAACGCATGGCTGTTGTGCCAATCAAGCGTATCGGGACTATGGGTGGCCACATGCTTGGGCACGCGGTTGAACAGGTCGGCGATGGCGCTGTTGTTTGAGCCGGCCTGTATGTGCGGCCAATACCCGGCGAATATGTCGTAGGTGCGGCGCCCCAGCAGCAAATCGAACGGCTGCGAGAACAGCTCCTGCATGGCCTGGCCAAAGGCTTCGTCGGCGTAGGGCACGACCCAGCCACCGAAGCGGAATTCGCCGCTGGTGTCTTCTTCAGGCCCGCCGGGCGCCTGGATAACGCCATCCAGGCTCATGAAAGCGGCAACGATAAGCTTGCGCATGGTCTTCTCCTGGTTCGTCTGCGTGAAAGTGCTCAGGCAGGGAACGTCGACGGTCATTGCGACCCATCGGCTGCATTCCCTGAAAGATAGTCGAACCAGACTCTGGGAAATCGACAGTACGATGCGGGGTAACCACCCTAAAAAACGCCGCTTCCCTGCCACCCAGAAACGGCGCTCTGCAACATCATCCCTCCACTAAACCTTCAGCACCTCCTCTTCCCTCAAGCCCAACCCCACATCATCGATCACCGCCTTACCCATCTCCGCCAGAAAGTGCGCGGCCCAGGCGTAACGTTCGCCCTGCTCTTCCATGGCGGCATCGAGGGCGAGTTTTTTGGCGTAGTACAGCAGGGTCGACGCATGCTCCAGCGCTTGGTGCAGAGGCACGTCGGCGTTGACGCGAAACAGGGTTTGATCGTCATCGCCGCAAGGGCCGAAGGTGACGAAGCCGAGGGTTTTGACCGGGGTGGAGGTGCTCATAGCGCACCTCCCTTTGCTTTTGGAAAGCGGGAGTAATTGGGCAGGGAAAGGAGATTAGAAAAACAGCGATCTGAAGATGATTTGCCAGCGCGCATGATTGAACTCCATATCGTTGCGCCTGTATCAAAGTCGGGCGACCAAACCCGATCACTGCGTTTGCAGCGACGATCAAAAGGCTAGTCTCGGGCTCTATACAGGGCAACGACAAAGGCGTGGCAGTTTATGTCTAACCCCATCGTCTTGGAAATATCTGAAATGCGGTCACTCAGGGCGGGCCGCGCTCTGCGCGGGGTATCGAGGAGTCGGCCTATCCGGCCTTGGTCGCAACTGGAAACACAGCCATGCAGCCGCTCACGCGAGACGGTCAGATTCAACGCTGGAAAAACGCCAGATCAATGCCTCGCCAGCCCGGTGAACCTCTTCCTTCGTTCAACGCTCAAAGCGTGCGCGTGCGCAACGGAAATCCGTACGACTCGAAAAGATCCCAGACGTCCTCGCGATCGAAGAGCCGCCACCCCAGTGTCGTGAAGCGCATCAGGTCATCTTCGCTGGGAAAGGAGTAGTAGGCCCCTGCGGATGGATCCTGAGGCGCCCCCGTCATGGGCTCGCCGCGCTCCAGGCGTCTGATTGCGTCCAGGATGAGGCCCGCGCCGGGTTGATAAAGTGCAAGGATGTGCCACAGCAAGGAGCGCTCCTTTTCGACCGTCACCCGCGCAGTCTCAATGATGCGACCCACATCAATGCCGGGACTGTCGATCCAATGGAGCGTACAGCCGATCTCCGGGTCACCATTGAGCAGCGCCCGGAACGTCGCGAGAACGCCTCGATACTGAGGCAAGAGGCCAGAGTGAAGGTTGAGGACGCCGCGTGACGGAATGACCAACGCGTCATTGGAGAGGATTTGACCAAAGCGGATTGAGACAAACAGATCCGCTCCCGCCTCCCGCAGCATTTGCAGGCCCGCTGGGTCCCGCAAGCTGGGCAAGACCCGCACAGGTACCCCAAAGCGTTGCTGCAGTTCTGCAAAACCGAATCGATGCCCGCTGCTGACCTGATCGCTCGATCCGCTCAACCCCGGAGCCAAGGCATTGAAGAGGTCCTGCTCGATCAATGCGAGTTGTCCGAGCATGCGGGGTACCTGCCTGCCCGTTCCCACTCTCTCCGAGAGGAATATCCCCACGGTGCTCTCGTGAATCTCGGGCAACAGGAAGTTGAGAGTGAGGTTGCTCTCCACATCTCGGTTCACCAAAAAAGCGATACGCAACTTCAGACCTCCAACAGACCGTCCTTGAGAGGCAGCGACGGTCAATTCAACCCAAGCGGATCGATCCCATTCCCATTGCTTTTCCACGACGCAAGGACGCAAAGCCCGATCTGCCCAATCAATTTCGGCATCAGGCCTAGCATAGTTGCTCTTTTGTCGTCGCTACGTCCCCGGGCAGCTCCCGACCGATACGGCGCCCCAGCAGCAAATCGAACGGTTGCGAGAACAGCTCCTGGATGGCCCGGCCGAAGGGAACGCCGACGGTCATTGCGATCCATCGGCTTCGTTCCCTGAAAGATAGTCGAACCAGACTTTGGGAAATCGACTGTGCGCTGCCGAGGTGAGTGCCATAAAAAACGCCGTTTCCCTGCCATCCAGAACCGGCGCTCTATCCAGCATCCTGTTAAACCTGCAATACCTCCTCTTCCCTCAGCCCCAATCCCACATCATCGATCACCGCCTTACCCATCTCCGCCAGAAAGTGCGCGGCCCAGGCGTAACGCTCGCCCTGCTCTTCCATCGCCGCATCCAGGGCGAGTTTCTTGGCGTAGTACATCAGGGTCGAAGCGTGTTCCAGGGCTTGGTGCAGAGGTACGTCGGCAGCTCGCCATCGCCGCAAGGGCCAAAGGTGACGAAGCCGAGGGTTTTGATCGGGGTGAAGGTGCTCATAGCGCACCTCCATTTGCTCTTGGGAAGCAGACGTAATTGAGCAGGAAAAGGAGATTAGAAAAGCCGCGATCTACGGACGACTTGTCGGCGCACATGATTGAACTCCATATCGATGCGCCTGTATCAAAACGGGTTACCAAGCCCGATCACTGCGTTTGCAGCGACGATCAAAGGCTAGCTCTGGGCTCGATACGGGGCAACGACAAAGGCGTGGCAGTTTATGTCCGAACCTCGGGGCCTTAAAGGCCGCCTTTTTTTACATAGCTCCAACACACAACCATTGCTCCGCCGACCAAAAAACCACCCACGGCCAACGCAATATTCACGATATGCAACAGGACCAGCTTGCGCTTTAGGGTCGATGGAAAAGCGTCCAAGTCCGCCTGGCTGACTCCGCCGTGACGAAGATAGATTCCGGGAAATGTCATGATTCCCGCAATCGACGCCGTGAGCATGACTGTCCCCCACGGCCCGACGTGCATAAGAAACCTTCTTTGCTGTATTGCTTGGCAATTCTCAAGATGGCCCAGCATTTCCTCCATACGTGAATACCCGACATACAGAAAAACGCCCATCAGGGCAAAGGCACCAACAAGTATTCCGGCAAATGTGAATGCAAGCACAACTGCCGCCAGGTTAAGCAGGCCCAATTGAAAACCTCATAAATAACGCCACTTATCACGGCCTGATCAACTTCAGAACAATAAACTCAACTATTAGACAGACCAGGAATACTAACTGCATGTTAAACATTGCAATCAGTCTCCGCTTGAGCGGCTCAGGAAAATTATCTACATCACCAGCATCCATCATCCCCTTTCTAATTTGATAGTTAGAGTATGCCAAGGCACCCGAAATCATCCCAATCATTAAAAAGCGCCCCCAAGCGCCCATATAAAGATAATACCTTTGATTATTTACTACCTTGCAGTTTTTTTACATACCCCAAAACTTCATCCATTCGGGTGAAGCTCAGATAGAAATACACCCCAGCAGTAATCCCCCCACCCAAAAACGTGGCCACACCCAAAAAGGTAAGCACGTACTCCGCCGTACTTAACTTACTCATTGTCCGACCTCATAAATATTTTCTCCGAGGAGTTCTCCGAAGGCGCCTCCACCCTTCCCTGCCAAATAGCTCCCCGCTCCAACCACCACCAAACCACAGACAACACCGCCCATACCCCCTGTAGGAACAGCAACTGCAGCACAGATGGAAGTCATAGCCTGGGTTAAAACCGGGCTGGCGATTGCCCCTCCGAACACCTCACCAGCAAAACTCCCCACCTCAGTAAACTTCACCTTCTCGCAAGCCTCTTTATTCCCCGCAGAACAAACATCCTGAACCTTCACATAAGACGCGCCACCGCCCAAAGCCGTGCCAATCCACCCCCCATACTTGAGCACCGTGGAAGCCTTCGACACGCCCTCGATATGCGTTGCATACCCCGGTATCTGCCCCACTGCTCCCGCTTTGGTCCAATGATGGACCAGGCTGCGGCTGGAAATCCCCAGGGCGGTTTTCAGGTCCGGGTGGTCGGGAAAGGCGATGCTCATTTTCGTGATGGAGGTGAGGTTTGCGTCCAGCCGGGCGAGCAGTGCCCGCCGTTCGGCGAAGAACTGGACGCTGCGTAGATGCCCATCCCGCAGGAAGTAGGTTTGGTGGAGGGATTCGATGGCCTGCAAGGTTCTTTTAATACCGTCCAGATGGTTGCCGGCAGCAGCGGTCGCGACCCCAAGGTTGGTTGAGCCATAAGACAGCACGGACTCGATCTGCTGCCGGTACTGGACCATAAAGGCCGCCTCCTCGGCCGCGAGGGTGTCCAACGCGGCGCTGACCTTTTGCGCTGCGTCCATCAGCAGGGCTTCTTCCCGGCTGCACTGATGGTTTTCGGGATGGCTGAGGACCACCATCTGGCCGGGTTTGGCGGTGTCCGTCAGTTGGGGGTTGAGCCGACGAAACTTCTCCAGGAGGGCCGCGTCGGGCCGACCGAAAAGCACCACTTCGAGGGCTGCACGGCTCATCGGGGACTGAACGATATAAAAGCCCGGCTCTACGCCTTGTTGCGACAAGCGAGCGGGCGCTGACAGCGCCGTTTCGCTGATGGGCGCCAGCCCCTTTACCTGATCGCGCGGCAGTGAATCTGCGAATTGGTTTTGCGAATATCCCCGCCTGATCGCTTCGGCCCATTGCTGGGTGTTCGCCACAACTTGCGGCACCAAGGCGGTGGGAACAGGGACCGCTGGCTGATTATCCGAGAGGACAGAAGATTGAGTGGCGACAAGACGGTTAGAACCTACAGGGCAACCACACTGAACGGCGCACCCTTCCACCGCGATAGCCTGTTGGTTATCCAGCCATGTGTTATGGCCCTCCGCGATATACCCCACCGACTGGCATACCGGGCACCACACTGGGTCGGTGATGCGTGCAACTTTGCGGTACTCAACGATGGTCGTTGACGAACCTGCTATAACCTTCCCACCCGTCGTGGTCGGGTCTCCTTCCCTGATGACATAGGCCATGAGTACATCCTGAGTGTCTGAAAAATTCAGGCACCGACCCTATCAATGCAGAAAAGTCGTAAATATCAGAGCTTTCCCAAACCTCCGTACTAAAAACCTTTGCTAATCGTAGGGGACGAGAAGAACGATCAGAACTTCCTGATTTCGCCCTTCAATGGGTCGACAGGGATCACGGATGATGGGTGGAGCTACGCCACCACGCCAATAAACAAATCGAGGTGATCGGGTAAGGATTCTTTGATGGCTGATGCTATCTGTCTGACCTGCTCCTTGGTGAGCAGCAACTCGCCATCGGCTTCGGCCGCCAAGCTCTGCCAACCCAATATTTCCATTACGGCCTGTTCAAACTCAGATGAGACTTTCAGCTTGTACTGCAATGAGTCGTCGTTAGCTTCGTCAGGTAGAAAGCCTGTGATGCGCAAGTACATAAAACGCCTCTTCATTTGAGTGTGGTTCTTCCCTGCGCAGAGCGTCCTACTCATAAACGTTCCTGAGCTATCGCCCCAACAATGGCGCTACGCGACGACATCTATAAACAAATCAAGGTGATCGGGTAAGGACTCCTTGATGGCTACGGCTATCTGACTGACCTGCTCCTTGGTTAGTGGCAACTCACCATCAGCCTCAGCGGCTAGGCTTTCCCAGCCCAAGATGTCCATTACCTTCTATTCAAATTCTGGAGCGACGCCCAGCTCATATTTTAATGACGTGTCATCAAAGCCATCGGGTAAAAAGCCGGTGAGGTACAGGTGCATAGACCGCATCCCAGTTTCTAGGCAAAAACGCTAATACAGATATCCAGATCACTCGGTATGGGTTTTCCAAGCACATTCTCAATCTGCCTGACTTGTGCTGCGGTTAACTCCATAACGCCATGTCTCACGCCCTCTTCGAGGGAGCCCCAGCCGACCAGATCAAGCACGGTCTGATTGAATTCCGGTGCTACGTCCAGTTCAAATTGCACAAATTCATTTTCGTGACCATCGGGGAAAAAGCCTGCAATACATAAATACATGAACTACTCCTAACGATTACTTTGGGGTTGTCCTACCCGGCTTAGCCGGTTTGGTCTGTTCCCCTGTCTCGGGGTCATACTCGCCTAGATGCTTACCCCGTTTGTCGTACATCTCAACAGTCCCATGCTGACTGTCCCATTCGTAAATTTTTCCTGAGCTATCCACCCAACGGTGCCGCTTCCCTCCGCCCCTTGAATTGAGGCTTTCGATTTGGCCCATTTGGCATCAGGAAAGGCCGTCAGTCCTTTAGGGGCGGGATGATAGCTATGGTCCCCCGGAACACTCAGCGAAATATAAATCGGCTGAATACCCGTGTTGGGAAACCAGATGATCGCGTCTTGGTAGTCGGGGGGATGCACTGGGTTGACCAGTATCTTATCGGCCTGCTCAGTGGGAGGAAAAACCCAGGTCCCGGGCTTCAACGAGGCGCCTTTCAGCGCGGGGATGCCTAGCACAGTGCTTGGATCAGTTGCCGGAGTCCATATGAGCTCAGTGCAGTTCCCCAAATCCGCTACCCGTTGATCTCCTCGCGCTTGAGCCGCAATTACGGGCACCTTCTGCCACTCTGCCTTGGTCCCGGTATAGAACCCATATACGCTCACAGAGCCATCCGGCAGGTGTTTTACGTTGACCCGTACACGGGTGTTCCCTTGGCTTAACTGCGCGTATTGCTCGGAGGTATAGAACGCACTGTCAGCTGACGTATCGTCAGGCAGCAGTAATGCCGCGAAACCCACAGCTGTCGCTGGACCGGCCAACGCCAAGGTGCCTCGAAGGCGGGCTATGAGGGCGGCAGCACTGTCCGAGCCACCAATCCATTGCAGTAGGGTCCCGCTTGCGGATATCACTGGACCGGTGCCCATCACCACATAGGTACCGTACTGATTCAGTGACTCGACAGGTACAAAGCCGCCTGGGTTGCTGTGGTTTATCACCCCATTGGGCAAGGTGCAGGACTTGGCGAAGACACAGCCAACAGAACCAGGTTTTGCCTCTGGTTTAGCTGGCAGATCTTTGTATTCGGCCCAACGCTGTTCACCGATATCGACAGGCTCCACGCCTCTATTGCGATAGCCCTTCGGGGCGTTGGGTACATAGCCGCTCATCCGTGTCCACTTCCACATCGTCCATAAAAAAGCCCCCATCAAGATGGGGGCAAGTTTGGTTGCAGTTGGCAACGGAACGTTACGCTAAGTGGCGACAGCCGGGGTGTAGGAAGATTCTGAAATTGCTCGGTGCTGCTGCGCTACACGACATGCTCCGGCGGACTCAACCGCCCATCCAGCGCAAAGCGCTCCTGCAACACCAGCTCATACAACCCCGTGGCCAGCAAGGGGTTGATCAGCAGGTTCCAGCTATGGCGCGACACGCTGGAGGGGATCAGCACGAAGGGATGCTGCTCTAGCAGGCTGGCGCCGAAGGCTTGTTGGCTGTGGCTGGGGGTGCCGGGGATCAGCCAGTTGGGGTTGGGGATGTCTTCGGGGCGAACGGTGTGGACCCGCGACGGCTCCAGCACCCGGGCCGCGGTCAGGGTGTGGGGCAGGCAGTCGAGGGCCTTGAAGCCCTTGTGCACCGCCACTTCCAGAATGGCGGTCGAGGCATCCAGGCTGGCGTACACCACTTGCACCCCCTTGGGGTTCCAGCGTCCGCCGCTGCCTTCGGCGCCAATGCCGCTGTTCCAGGTCGAGGCATGCCGGGCCTGGTCGAGGCGCCAGAAATGCAGGGCCGGGGCCAAGGGGTCAGTGAGCATCAGTAGACCCCGAACTCGAGCCGGTGCAGAAAGTCCGTCACCAGTTCATAGCCCACCGGGTTGGCCAGCAGGTCGATGGGGACTTCGCCATCCAGGCCCAGCGCCGGCTGGGTCATCCAGTCTTCGGCCAGCGCCCGGGAGCCCAGCACCGCCTCGGCCTTTTCCAGCACTTGCGCGTAGTGCAAGGCGCGGGCGCTCTGTTCGGGGGTCAGGGCCTGGTCCTGGTTCTTCAGGCGCCGCGCCAGGGTGCGCTCGGAAAACCCGACGATCTTCGCCAGCACGTTGTAGCGCTTGAAGGCCTCGACCGACTCCACCAGCTCGATCACCGCACCCAGGGAGAATCCCAGCTGGGTGGCCCTGAACACCGCCATCGGGTCATCGGCGTCAGTGCCCGGCAGCAGCCCGCGCACCATGGGCGAAGGCAGCGCATAGACCGCCGCCTCTTCGCGCAGCAGGTTGGCCTTGGGGCCGCGGATGCGGCTGGCGGAGGGCTTGCGCGGTTCGACCTTGGCGATGGCCTTGGGCACACTGCCCTTGGCCTTCTCAGCCTCGGCCGAAGGTTTCACGGTGGCGGTTTTCTTGGCGGCGGCGGTCATGATCATCTCCCTGCCGGATGACAGATGGCATTCACTCTAATGCCATTTGGCAAAAGAAAGAACCGCCAGCTTACCAACGGTCGTCAGGCCCCGGTGACGCTTCGCCGGCATGAGCCACGGCGCGGCTCAGCCATGCGCCCTCTCCAACGCCCCCTCGATATTCTCGGTGGCAACCGCAGTGCCCTCCAGCCACAGGCTGTTGTCGGCCAGGCGAATGCTCAGGCGGAGCGCCTCACGCTCTCCGGGATACTTGCGCAACAGCAGCTCCACCGCCGCCGTCGATGACGAGCAGGACACCAGATCCCACGGCCCGCCACTCAGGTCCAGCAGCACCCGGCCATCGCGAGCATCCACCACCCTGGGTGCGTACACCCAATGGCTCATGCGCATTTCATGGGGCTCGACGCTGATCGTCAGGTGTTCATAACGTCTGGGGTCCATGACCGCTCCTTGGTAACTGCTTGCCGGTCGATAGCCGTCACGCGCAATGCAGGAATATCGCGTCATCGTTCTTCGCGCGCAAGCTGCGCTCCTACAGAAGCAGAGCCATGCGGCCCTATACGGGTTCTCGTCCACGCCTCGCGGATTCGCTACTATGTCCGCCAGTTACCTGCCTTCTGCCCAGCCACTGCGGAGCCTCAATGCCCAACCCCAAGGACATCGCCAGCGATAGCGGCGCCCCGATGATTCCCGAGCAGCGTCGTGAGCTGATCCTGCGCCAGTTGCGCAAGCACCAGGTGTTGAGCGTGCATCAGTTGATGGAGATGTTCGACTGCTCGCACATGACGGTGCGTCGCGACATTGCCCTGCTGGAGCAGGAAGGCCGGGCCTATTCGGTGACCGGTGGGGTGCGCATCGCCAGCCAGCTGCACAGCGAGCCGAGCCACCAGAGCAAGGCGGTGGTCGAGCTGCCGCAGAAGCAGGCCATGGCGCGGCTGGCGGCGCGTTTGCTGCACGCGGACATGACGGTGTACCTGGACGCCGGCACCAGCACCCTGGAGATCGTGCCGTACATCAAGGCGCTGTCGGGCATGACCGTGGTGACCAACGACTTCGGTATCGTCCAGGCGCTGATGGAGGCACCGCAGGTCACGGTGATCCACACCGGCGGCCAGCTCGACCACGACAACCATTCCTGCGTCGGCGGGCTGGCGGTGGCGACTCTGCGTCAGGTGGTGACCGACATCGCCTTCATGTCCACCAGCTCCTGGGACCTGCGCCGCGGCATCACTACGCCGTCGGCGTTGAAGGTCGAGGTCAAGCAGGTGGCGATGCAGTCGGCGTCCCAGGTGGTGCTGGTGGCCAGCAGTTCGAAGTACGGCACCTTCAGCATGTACCGCATCGCCGGGCTGGAGCAGTTCGACGTGATCATCAGCGACGACGACCTGGCCCAGGCCGCGGCGGACGGGATTCGCAAGCAAGGGGTGGAATTGCTGCTGCCGTCCGACTCGCAAGCGGTTGCCGCGAAAGACTGACAGCCGCTGCGCGGGTGCCGCTCACCGGTGCTGCTTTCTGAACCACAGCACGCAGGCGATATCCCGCAGGTCTTCGCTCAAGCCGTCAAGGGCCACCCGGGTGGTGCGGCGAATGCGCCGCAGCCACTCCACCACCGCGCACAGGCTGGCGAAAAAGAACAACAGCACGAACAACTGGCGTAGGCCAAAGCCCTGGTCCAGCCCTTGGGCGCGGAAGTGGTTCCACAGCCAGAGGCCGCAGGCGGCGCTCAGCACCACCAGCAGCACGCTGGCGATATTGATCCACTGACCAAGAATGGTGGTACGCCGGGCACGGCGGTATTCACGCTCGATGCGCTCCAGGGTCACGGTGGGGATCTGTTCCCAATGCAGATCGTGCGGGCGACAAGGCGCGTCGTCCAGGCCCGACTGATCGACGAATATCGACTTTTCCATGCTCCCCGCTCCCATTGATGGCACCAGTGATGGCCCTGGCGACAGGGAGCCAATGTACCCGCAGCTGGGGAGCGAAGGCCGACACCTCCAGAAATGTTCAGATTCCCGCAGAATCGCGGTTTTCGGGCGGCGCGCGCTACCCCGTGGCGCCGCCCCGCCCGCCCCTCAGAAGGCTTTCCAGTCCCGCAGCCATTGCAGGCCGGCCGAGGTATCGCCCCGCGGCCGGTACTCGCAACCGACCCAGCCGTCGTAGCCCAGCTGGTCCATCAGCGCGAACAGGTAGGGGTAGTTCAGCTCGCCCAGGTCCGGCTCGTGGCGGTCCGGCACGCCGGCGATCTGGATATGGCCGATGCCGGCGAAGTCGCGACGCAGCTTGGTCGCCAGGTCGCCTTCGACGATCTGGCAGTGGTAGCAGTCGAACTGCACCTTGAGGTTGCTCGCGCCGACTTCCTTGCAGATCGCCTGGGCCTGGTCCTGGCGGTTGAGGAAGAAGCCCGGCATGTCGCGGGTGTTGATCGGCTCCAGCAGCACCGTGACCCCGACCTTGGCCGCCTGGGCGGTGGCGTAGGCCAGGTTCTCCAGGTACACCGCGTGATGGCGTTCGCGCAGCTCTTCCGAGGGCAGCAGGCCGGCCATTACATGAATGCGCGAGTTGCCCAGCACCGCGGCGTATTCCAGGGCGCGCTCGAAGCCGGCGCGGAACTCCGCCTCGCGCCCCGGCAGGGTCGCGGTGCCCCGCTCGCCCGCCGCCCAGTCGCCGGGCGGTGCGTTGAACAGGGCCTGGACCAGGCCGTTGTCGCTCAGGCGCTGTTTGAGTTCCTGGGGGCTATAGTCGTAGGGGAACAGATACTCCACCGCTTCGAAACCGTCGGCCGCCGCGGCGGCGAAACGCTCGAGAAACCCGTGCTGTGGGTAGAGCATGCTTAGGTTGGCAGCAAAACGAGGCATGTTGGCTCCTAAAAACGGCTCAGACAAAAGGCCAGATCAGCAAGGTAATACAGAAACCCAGGGTACCGAGCAAGGTGGTGATGACGGTCCAGGTGCGCAGGCCATCGGCAACGTTGAGCCCGGCGAGCTTGGTGAAGATCCAGTAGCCGGCGTCGTTGATATGCGACATCGCCAGCCCGCCACCGCCCATGGCCAGGCACAGCAGCGCCATGTGGTTGGGGGTCAGGTCAAGGGTGGCGATCAGCGGGCTGATGATCCCGGCGGTGGTCACCAGGGCCACGGTGGTCGAACCCTGCACCGCGCGCAGCAGCATGGTCAGCAAAAAGCCCAGGGCCAGCACCGGCAGGCCGGTGGTGCGCAGCAGGTCGGAGACCACCGCGCCGATCCCGGTGTCCACCAGCACCTTGCCGAACACCCCGCCTGCCCCGGCGATCAGGATCACCATGGCCACGCCCGGCAAGGCCGAGCCGATCACGTCCGACACCTGGTTGCGGCTCCAGCCTCGGCGCGAACCCAGCAGCCAGGCGCACAGCAAGGTATCGATCAGCAGCGCCACCAGCGGCGCGCCGAGTACGGTCATGATGCCGCGCAAGGTCGATTCGGCCGGCAGCAACGAAGTGGCCAGGGTGCCCAGCAGGATCAGCACGATCGGCAGCAGGATCAGGCTGACGATCAGGGCGAAACCGGGCGCGGGTGCTGGCGGCAGCTTGGCGACTATGGCGCTGGTGGACTCTTCCAGGCCCATGTGGGACACGGCCACCGCGGCCTGTTGCGGGTCCTTGGCATTGCCGTTGGTCCAGGCCTGCAGGTCCTCGTTGGTCACGTGGGGGCCATAGACTTCGGCGCGGATATCGTCGGTCATCGGGTAGAAGCGCCGGGTCATGCGCCCGGCCACGCGGTAGCCGACGTAGCACAGGAAGGCGGTGATCGGCAGGCCGAACATCAGCACCCGGCCCAGGTCGGCGCCCAGCTGGCTGGCCGCGGCCACGGCGCCCGGATGGGGCGGCAGGAACGCGTGCACGGTGAGCAGCGCCGCGCACATCGGCAAGGCGAACACCAGCAGCGGCTTGCGCGCCCGGCGAGCGACGCCATAGGCCAGCGGCATAAGGATGATCACCCCGACTTCGAAGAACACCGGCACGCCGATGATGAACCCGGCGATGGTCAGCGCCAGCGGCGTGCGGCGGTTGCCGAAACGCTCGATCAGGGTCTTGGCCAGGGCCTCGGCGCCGCCGGACAGCTCGATGATCCGCCCGATCATCGCGCCGAGGGCGATGATGATCGCGATATGGCCGAGGGTCTTGCCCATGCCGCCTTCGATGGTCGCCACCAGGTCGGCCGGTTTCACCCCGGCCACCAGCGCCACCAGGATGCTCACCAGCATCAGCGCGACAAAGGGCTGGAACTTGTACTTGAGCACCAGGAACAGCAGCAGCGCGATGCCCGCGCCGGCCGTCAACATCAGGATAAGCGGGCTCATTGCGCGGCCCCTCCCTCATAAGAGAAAGAAGCGCCGGTGAAGCCAAAACAGCTGCAGTCAGGGAACGTCATGCGGGGATGTCCTGTTGTTATTGTTTTTTAAAGGCAAGCCGGGGCCGTCGAGAGACTGAGGACGACTCCCGGGCGGTGCTTGCAGTGTCGTTTACAGCGGCGCGCTACCAGTGCGCGCCGAAGGTCTCGCGCAGCTCATCCAGGGCTGCCTGATCCAGCGGCGCAGGCTTGGGGTTGCTCATCAGCCAGAGCCGCGCGGTTTCTTCCAGTTCTTCCAGGGCATAGCTGGCCTTGGCCACCGAGCTTTCCCAGACCACCGGCCCCAGGCGTTCGAGCATCACCCCGCGCACGCTGTTGGCCAGTTGCGCCACCTGCTGGGCGACCTTGGGCGAACCCGGGCGCTGGTAGCCGATCAGCGGAATGTGCCCGACCTTCATCACCTGGTACGGCGTCAGCGGCGGCAGGATGTCGTCCGGCCTCCATACCCCGGCCAGGGTCAGCGCCACCAGATGGGTGGAATGGGTGTGCACCACGCCGCCGACACCCGGGTTGCGGTCATAGACCTGGCGATGCAGGGCCAGGGTCTTGGATGGCTTGTCGCCGGACACCCACTCCCCCGCCAGGTTGACCTTGGCAATGGCTGCCGGGTCGAGGCGGCCGAGGCAGACGTCGGTCGGGGTGATCAGCCAGCCATCGTCGAGGCGCGCACTGATGTTGCCGGCGCTGCCCACGGTGTAGCCGCGCTGGTAGAGGCTGCGGCCGACGTCGCAGATCTCTTCGCGCAGGGCCTGTTCCTTGTTCGCCGCGGCGCTCATCGGGCACCTCCGGCCAGTTGCTTGAGGGCCTTGGCGAAGAAGTCGCGGCTGCCGAAGTTGCCGGACTTCAAGGCCAGCGCCAGCGGCTCGGCGGCGTTGCTGAGGGTAGCCGGCACGCCCGGGTCGATCTGCGCGCCGATCTGCAGCAGGTTGACCCCCAGCGCCTTGACCACCGCGCCGGAGGTTTCGCCACCGGCAATCACAAAACGGCGTACGCCGTTCTGGCGCAGGCCCTGGGCTATCTCACCCAGGGCGTTCTCCACCAGCGCGCCGGCGCGTTCGACGCCGAGCTGCTGTTGCACCGCCTTGACCTCGGCCGGGGTGCTGGTGGCGTAAATCAGTACGGTTTCGTCGCTGTCGCGGGCAAAGGCCAGGGCGTTTTCCACCACCGGCTCGCCGGCGGCCAGGGCCATGGGGTCGATGCGCAGGGCCGGACGGTCGGCCTCCAGCCAGGCCGCGACCTGGCCGATGGTGGCCACCGAGGCGCTGCCGGCCAGCACCACTTCGCCGCCTGCAACGGTCGGCAGCGACGCCGCGTCGAAGTCGCGCAGTTTGCCGGCGCGGCGGAAGTTGCCCGGCAGGCCCAGGGCCAGGCCCGAGCCGCCGGTGAGCAGCGGCAGGTCGGCGCAGGCGCTGCCCAGGGTGTAGAGGTCCTGGTCGGACAGCGCGTCGGCGATGGCCATGCCGACGCCCTGCGCGCGCAGTTCGGCGATCTTCGCCCGCACCGCCTCGACGCCCCCGGCGATGCTGTCGTAGCGCAGCAGGCCGACTTTCAGTTGGGTCTGGGCCTGCAGCACGCGCACCAGGTTGGCGTCGGTCATCGGCGTCAGCGGGTGATGCTGCATGCCCGACTCGCTGAGCAACTGGTCCTGGACGAACAGGTGGCCGCGGAAAATGGTCCGGCCGTTTTCCGGGAACGCCGGGCACGCCAGGGTGAAATCACTGTTCAGGGCCTTGAGCAGGGCCTCGCTGACCTGGCCGATATTGCCGGCGGCGGTGGAATCGAAAGTCGAGCAGTACTTGAAGAAGATCTGCTCGCAACCCTGTTCGCGCAGCCAGTCCAGGGCCGCGAGGGATTCCTCGACCGCCTCGGCCACCGGCGTGGTGCGCGACTTGAGGGCGATGACGATGGCGTCGGCATCCAGCCCGGACGCCACTTCGCGGCTAGGGATGCCGATGCTTTGCACCGTGCGCATGCCGCCGCGCACCAGCATGTTGGCAAGGTCAGTGGCGCCGGTGAAATCGTCGGCGATGCAGCCCAGCAACGGGCGTGCGGTGGAATGGGTCATGGAGCGTTCCTCAGACAGGCTCGGGCTTGGCGGTCGGCAAGTCGATGCCCGGGAAAATCTTGATCACTGCCGAGTCGTCCTCGCGGCCGAAACCAGCGCTGGAGGCCTGCATGAACATCTGATGCGCAGTGGCCGACAGTGGTAGCGGGAATTTGCTGGCACGGGCGGTATCCAGCACCAGGCCCAGGTCCTTGACGAAGATGTCCACCGCCGACAGCGGTGTGTAGTCGGCCTTGAGGATGTGCGGCACGCGGTTCTCGAACATCCAGGAGTTGCCGGCGCTGTGGGTGATCACTTCGTACAGGGCGTCAGCGTCCACCCCTTCACGCAGGCCCAGGGCCATGGCTTCGGCGGACGCGGCGATGTGCACCCCGGCCAGCAGCTGGTTGATGATCTTGACCTTGGAACCCAGGCCATGAGCGTCGCCCAGGCGATAGACCTTGCCCGCCATGCCGGCAAGGATCGCTTCGGCCTTGGCGTAGGCGGCAGCCGGGCCGGAGGTCATCATGGTCATCTCGCCGGCGGCGGCCTTGGCCGCGCCGCCGGAGATCGGCGCGTCGAGGTACAGCAGGCCCTGCTCGGCCAGGCGCTCGCCCAGCTCCACGGCGTAGGTCGGCGCCACGGTGGCGCAACCGATCACCAGGCTGCCGGCACCCAAGGCCGACACGGCGCCCTCTCCACCGAACAGCACGGTTTCGGTCTGCTCGGCGTTGACCACTACGGTGATGATCACATCGCAGGCCTCGGCCATCCGCGCCGGCGACGCACAGGCCACTCCGCCTTCGCTGGCGAACTGTTGGGTGACCGCTTCACGCACGTCACAGGCATGCACCTTGAAACCCGCGCGCAGCAACGAGCGGGCAATGCCCAGGCCCATCGCGCCCAAGCCGACAACACCGACATTCTTGTTATTCATGGGGTACTCCAGGGGTGACAGCAGCCTGGTCCACGCCGGCAAGGCGCGGGCGGCGGGCCGCAGGATGAATGGGAGCACGGGCGACGGGGGCGACAGGGTCGCCTGGCGGGTGAATCGAGACCTTGTCGGACATCGAGGGCCGTCCTGTGATTTGTTGTTATCAGGTTGTGGCCGATCATCTACCAATGAACAGATTATGTGAAGTATTTTTTCAATCTAACATTTATTAACATTATCGAACATGAGCTCCAGGCAGCTCATGACAGCCTTGCAGCCCGCGCAGAATCAAACGGACGAGCGGTAGCCCATTGCGACCAGCGCACTGATCTGCGTCAACCAAACGTCTACACTCGAGACCGATGCTGTTAGGCGCAACATCACCGATCAGTGGTACCGCCCTTCATCGCCCACCCATTGACGGTGGGCGTGGGACGGCGCTGTATGGTCAATCCGCAATGCTTGAACAAGGATATTCAACATGGCAAAGATCAATGTATTGGCTGGTGATTTTCTACAAGGGAATGGCGAGTACCGACAGGGCGTCTTCAAGTTGCCGACCGTGACCAACCCCTCCCCGGGCGTCGAGGTCAAAGCCTCCGCATTCAAACACCTGGAAATCGCGACACAGGACAGCATCACCAACAGGGACGCCATTGGCTACGGCATCGCCGGGGCCATGCTGCTGGGTCCGGTGGGTGCGCTTGCGGGCTACCTGATAGCCGGCAAAGAAACCGAGGTGACCTTCATCGGCACCTTCAAGGATGGCCGCAAACTGCTGGCGGCCACAGACAGCGAAACCTACCGGGATATCGAAAAACGACTGACGGCCTGACGCCTGTCGTTTGCCCATGCCCGCAACCTCAGGCATGGGCTTCTCCCCTTCCCTACACCGATCCGGCTTCGCCCGGCACAGTCCGGCGTTGCTGGCGTCTGCCTTCCAGCCAGATCACCAGCCCCAGCAGGCTGCCGCCGGCGATCAGCAAGCTGACGAACCAGCCCAGGGTGTCCGCCAGTTGGGTGAAGAACAGCGTGTACAGCTGGATGATGAAGAAGGTCGCGCCATAACCCACCAGCATGGAAAAACGCAGGCGAATGCCCAGTGCCAGCAAGCCCAGGCTGAACGCCGCCCACAGCCCGTTGAACAGCACCAGTTCGCCGGACTCGACCAGGTGCCACGGACCGTCGATCAGGTCGTAGCTGCCGAACAGCGACAACAGCCACAACGACATCTGGGCCATGAACAACCCGGCGGAAATCCACACCTTGGCAAAGCCGCGATAACGGGCCAGCGTCGAGGCCTCGCCCCACAGATGGACAAAGCCGAACAGCACCATGGCCAGGGCCGCGCCGAGGAAGCGCAGCGGGTAGTTCATGCCGAACCAGTAGGCGCCCCACCCCGACTCATAACCGCTGCGCCCGCCGAACCAGATAAAGAACAGCACGCTGCACAGGGTCAGCAGCAAGACGTTGTTCAGCACATAACTGAGCGCCAGCAACAGCAGCAGGTCCACCAGCAACAGCGCCGGCCAGTTGCCCGAGCCGTCGGAGTAGATCATGCCCAGCACCAGGCTCAGGCCGATCAGGGCAAAACCGCCGAGCAACTCCAGGGTCGCGCCGAGCAGCTTCAGCTGTTTGCCCAGCAGCCAGCGCCCGGCGACAAACAAACCGACCATCAACAGGCCAAGGCCGCCCGCCAGCTTCGGCAAGGTGAACGTCAGGTGCTCATGCAGCAGGATCAGCAAGCCCGCCGCCAGGCTGATGGCGCCGAAGGTCAGGAACCAGCGCCCCAGGGAACGCCAGTCCCAGCGGGTCTGCGGGTACAGCTCGGCGATCCGCGCGTGGGCCTGGGTGTCGATCAGGCCGTCGCGCAACCATTGGTCCAGGGCGTTGTGCACCTGGCGATTGCGGCGATCCGGGTTCATTGGCCAGCCTCCCCGGCGCGCAGCGCGGTGCGTTCGAACAACCAGCCCAGGAGCATGCCGAGGGCGCCGGCCACGGCAAAAAACACCGCGGCGCTCAGCTGTTCCCAGGCGTACTCATAAAAGCGCGTGTACAGGTCGATGCCGAGGAACACCACGCCAAAACCGGTGAAGCTGGGGTGCTTGAAGCGCGCGCCGAGCACCAATTGGACGATGGCGCCCAAGGTGAACAACAGGGTCCAGGTCAGGGTCTGCCGGTAAGCTTCCTCCAGGCTGAGGAACCACAGCGAACAGTTGAAGTACAGAAGCCCGAAGATCACATACAACCGTCCGAAGCCACTGAAGCGGCGCAAGGCGTGATCCTCGGCGCGCTGGTGCCAGAGCCCCAGGAGCGCAGTCAACGCAGCAATCACGGCCATGGAGCGCGGGTCCTGGATGCCAAAATAGTACGTGCCGGAACCGCCATACCACTCCCACGAACCCAGGCCGTGGAAGACGCAAAGCAGGCCCAGCAGCAGCGGCCAGCGCAGGCGATAGCCATAGGCGGTGGCAATGCTCAGGGCGGCGGTGACCAGCAGCGCCAGGGGCAGGTTGCCGAAGTCGCCGGTCTCGCTGTCGGAGCTGCCCAGCAACAGGCTGGCGCCCATCAGGATCAGGCCGATGGTCAGGATCGCCACCCCGGTGACCGGCATGCGTCGCGCCGGGTCGCGGGCCAGGCGCGCGCCGATCAGCCACAGCCCGACACCGGCGGCGAAAAACAGCACCGCCCCCACCAGCACCGACTCGGCCAGCAGGCCAATGCCGCCCAGCACCGCCATGCCGATCAGCAGCACCGCGCCGATGCCCAGCCATTGCAGGACCGTGGACAAGCGGTGTTCGGGACGTTCGTACAGGGCGCCGAGCCGCTGCTGCGCCTCGGCATCGATCAGGCCACGGTGGCGCCAGTCGGCGATTTCGTGGAGCAACATCTGCTGGGTGGTTTTTCTCATGGCGCTCTTGGGGCTGGGGACATGGGGACCGGCTGCATACCGGCTATAGACTCGACAGCATAGCCAAGCGCTGCGCAGCCGTTTGTCTATCAAGACGCCCAGCGGACCGCCGCGCGGCACGCCGTAACCACAAAAAAGCTGATCCCGGCTCGTTACTGTAGGAGCGAAGCTTGCTCGCGATAGCCGTTAACGATAACGCCCACTGACTGGGTAAACGCGGCGCTCTCACGTTCATCGCGAGCAAGCTCGTTCCTACAACCTCCTTAGCTGTTGGCGCGCGAACCTCGGCGGCAGCCCCTACTCCGCCGTCGTCGGATCGATGATCGAGGTGACTCGCGATACCCGGTCCGCCGGAAAACCGCCTAGCCTGGCGTGCTCCCTGACGAGTTCCTCGTCCGGGGAGATATAGACACAATAGATCTTGTCGCCCGTGACGTAGCTATGCAGCCACTGCACTTGCGACCCCAGCTCACTGATAACCTTGCAGGATTTTTGCGAGATCTGTTGCAGATCCTGCGGCGTAAGCGCCCCGGCTTCCGGCATCTCGCGCTCAATGACGAACTTTGGCATGACAACCTCCACTTCGTGAATGGCCGGGGCACGCCGACAAACAGCGTTACCCCGTATATTGGCCGAGGCAGACAGCCCTCGGCGGATCGCCAACGGTCTGCTTGCCCGTTACCTGCCAAGCGCTGCCGCCAATAGCGGCGCGGCCTGTTCATCGGTCAACGCCGGGTGCACTTCCATGCGCAGCAGGTCGCTCCACTCAAGCACCCATTTCTGCATCAGCGCGAGATCGCTGGTTTCCGCGATCCCAAACCCCGTCATGCCGCCAACGGCATGCCAGCGCCCCAACATGCTCACCCCTGCGGGTGGCGCCCCACCGGTCTTGAGAAATCGCTCGATCGCACTGTTACGACGCTCGGGACTGATTGACCAGCTGACAATGAATAACATTTGGCACCTCCAGCGAAACTGGTGCCCGTTGTTCTGCGCGCGCACCTGGCAGGCACCTTGACCACGGCCACGCATCGGTATCGACCCGCATTCCGTCTGGTCTGAAACGATTGTCCCAAGGGAAGGAATAGCAGCCTTGCGCCCCCGCCGCATGACCGCCGATCCTGTTCCCGCCCCCAGCATGAAGCCACCGGTCAGCGGCCCAATTGCTCGCGCGCCCCAGGCCGCTTGAAAGCACGCTCGTTTGGCCCTGCGACACCCTCGTTGCAGCGTCGGAGGGCCGGTAGATAAAGCCTGATCCGGGGGCTATACCTATGCATAGCGGTCGGCCCTACACCTAAGGAAGGGGGAAAAGACCATGGACAACAGCAATGGCTCAGGTAACAACCTCGTCCTCTGGTTACCGGGTAGCGCCCTCATCCTCAGTCTGGTCGTCTCGACCTTCGCCCTCACTCGCGAGCCTTTCCTCGAACCACGCCCCATCGGCGCACAATTCCAGGCGCAACCACCGATAGAAGCCCGGTTGTGGCAGGACCCGTTCGATGCGCTCGAGCGTCATCGCAAAAAGTTCAAGGACGGTAACAAGCCCCCAAGTAATGACTTTGAATGCAGTTCCGATCTTGTTGTCGTTACGCCAGCGGTCCTGGACGAAAAAAAAATGCAACAACCGGCGGAGCCTCCCCAACTCATGGTGGCGCTGGTCGAAGGCGGCCCATACGCTGATGAAGTGGAAATGCGCCGGCGCATTCGTTATGCAATCCTGGCCGGGGTCAAAAACTCGCGCATGGTGCCCGAGGACGAGCAGCACATCCGTTGCCTGGCCCTTGCCGACGACCTGTCAGGCGAGCTGCAAACCGATGCGCAAGGCAAGCTGAAGCGCGTAGAAATCCCCTATGAAACCTTCATCGCCAATCCATTCGACCCACCCAGGGACATACAGGACAGACCGCGCCCATCCGCCCAGACCATACTGCTCTGGGTAAAGCAGGAGCTTCTTGGTTCGAACCCGCTACAACAACTCGAAACATTGCGCCTCACCCTGCAGAAAGAGGTTCCCTCGGCTTGCCCATCCCAAGAAAGCTGCCCGAAGCCGACACTGCTGAAAGTCATCGGCCCCTCCACCTCGAAAGTCCTGCTCGATATGTATCGGGACGAAGCCAACGGCTATGCCAAGCCCAATATCGAGATTTACTCCCCCCTGGCCACTGCTGATTACGACATATTGATGCATGCCCTGGACAAGCCCTCGCCCGGCGAAGCAACCTCCCAGCAGCAAACACCAGCGGCGCCGAAACGCTCCATGAAACTGCTGCGTACTGTCAGCGACGACGGCGTCATGACACGCCTGCTTCTAGACGAACTGAAGCTGCGCCATGTGGATCCAGTTGCGGGTATGGGATGCAGCCAAGGAGCATTGCTGCGGGTCGGAACCCGCTGCGGCTCTGGCGGCTGGCAGCGCCCCAGTCGCATTGCGCTGGTCTCCGAGTGGGACAGTTTCTACAGCCGCGCACTGAGCGAGAGTTTTAAATCGCAGGTTGCCCAGGATGCCGGCATCGAGGGCAAAGACCAGGTGGCGGTCAATGACTGGGTCTTACGCTTCAGCTACCTGCGAGGCGTGGACGGGCGTGTACCAGAGGAGGCCGCCAGCGGCAACAAGGCGCCTGGTAGCGATGACAATAAAAACAGCAAGGACAAGAACACCCTGGATCTGAGCCCGCTGGAAAAGTCCGACGGCAATTCCCAGCTCGATTACCTGCGCCGCCTCGCCGACCACATCGCGCGCGAGGACGAAGCCTATCGCCGCAAGGGCACCAGCGGTATCGGCGCCATCGGTGTGCTGGGGGCCGATACCTACGACAAGCTGCTGGTGTTGCAGGCCCTCAAGGGCCGGATGCCGAACAAAGTGTTTTTCTCCACCAACCTCGATGCGCGCATGCTCCAGCGCGGCCAGGCCCAGACCACCCGCAACCTGGTCCTGGCAGCACCTTACGGGCTCACGCTGACCCGCGCCCTGCAACAGGATGTGCCGCCGTTTCGCGAGAGTCTGCAAAGCGCTGTGTTCATCGCGGTTCTGGCTGCCCAGGCACCACAGGACTACGAGGCCAAGCGGGCGAAGTTCGACTACTCCAAATCGGAGCTGCTTTCGCCGGGCATCTATGAGGTGGGCATCAGCGGCTTCATCCCCCTGTCAAACAAGCAGAGTGCCGAACGCCCCAAGGATTGCGCCGCACCCGGCCAGACCCGGCAAGCAACGCATGACCTCATGGCGTTGCGCTGCCTGCAGGATCCGTCGCCCCCTCCTTATCCCGAACTCTCTCAGTCGATACGCGACAAGCTCGATGAAAAACAATCGTTTTTCTGGGCCGGGCCGCTGACGTTCATCCTGTTGGTATTGGCGATCCTCCTCGGCTGGTGGTGGACCTATGCGCAATCCAGAGACAGCAAACTGCCAGCCTGGGTGCACAGTATCCCGCTGACGCTGTATGTGGTGTCCGGACTGTCGGCGTGGCTCGCCATGCGGTTCTGGCGCGTGGAGTTCATGTGGACCGCCTTCGTGCTGATCCTGTTGGGCATCGTTTGCTCGGAACTTATCCGCCGTCATCAGCCCCAACCAGCGCAACCCGGACCGGTCCCCGCTCCTGCAAGCAGTAGCTTGTTCGACGCCTCGGCGTGGTACGTCGTGGTACCGATCGTGGTATTCGTCCTGGCCTTGCTGTGGATGTACCAGATCCGGCGTGCATTGACGGATGACGGGCTGGGTGAGCCGATGTTCCTGTTCGAGGGCATCAGCGCCTGGCCCACCGTGGCCCTGCGCCTGCTCGCCGTGGTCATCTCGATCACGGCGCTGGCCTGGGGTTGGCGCACCCTGCGCATCAACAGTATCGAGATCGAAAAGGCCTACCACCTGGACCGGTACATGAGCAAGCTGCAGATGAACCTATGGGGGCTGCTACTGCGCCTCGTTCACCGAGAAAAGGGCACGACTCTGCAAAAGTGGCGCGCCGCGCTGGGACGCTGCCTGTTCCTGATCCTGGTCCCGCTCTCAGCCAACAATCGCGACTGGAGCCTGCATCAGCGACTGATAACTGCGGTCCTGCCCTATGGCGCAGACAAGCGCGGGATCATTTTCGTCACTCGCTTCTGGAAGGAGCACTGTGTGGGTGGCACCTTCGGTGCCCGAATGTTGCGCGCCCTCCTCGCCACCTGGATATTCATCGTCGCCACCAGCGCGCTCTTCGTGCTCTGGCCAATGGAAGGCGCTCCCACTCGAGGCGATTCATCGATCTGGATATGGAACTGGCTGCTGCCCACCCTGGCCTTCCAGTTGCTGGTGTTCTGGGTGGTGGATGCCAATCGCCTGCTGACGCGGTTCATCCGCAACCTGAGCAAGCATTACGCGATCTGGCCAAAAGAATTACGCGAGGAGCACCAGAGGCTCTTCGGTGTTGCTTTGCACCCCTGCATCGACGATTGGGTGGACATGCAACTGATCGCCAAACGCACGGCCACTGTCAATCGCCTGATCTATGCCCCGACGGTGGTCATGTTGATCCTGATTGCGTCGCGCAACAGTGTGTTCGACAACTGGCCGACACCGCCCAGCATCGTCATTTCTTTCCTGCTGACCACCCTGATATTGCTGGCTTCCGCGCTGTCGCTGCGCCGTGCCGCAGAAAAAGCGCGTGGCGCAGCATTACGGCGCCTCGATGACTACCTGCTGGAAATCACCGACAACACACCGGTCTACAACAAGCTCGAACTGATCCGCGGACGCATAAACGACCTCCATACCGGAGCCTTCTCAAGTTACTCGCAAGAACCACTGGTGCGCGCCCTGCTTCTGTCGCTGACCGGCGTGGGTGGCTCGCTGATTGTCGACGCATTGAATTACGCCAAGTTCTAGGCGCTGACGGTCAGGGACCAGCGTGGCGGCTCGATGTGTGGCTATGCTTGATCTGTTGCTGGAAGCAATCCCGCCTCGCCGATAACGGGCTACGACGGGCGCCCCCTTTTCCGTCAACGCCCCCCAGCGCCGCGCGACATCGGCAAGGAGTGGTTCGAGATGCAATTGATCAGCGTGAACATCGACAAGCCGGAAGCCACCAACTTCATTTTCGGCCAGACCCACTTCATCAAGTCCGTCGAGGACATCCACGAAGCCCTGGTCGCCAGCGTGCCGAACATCGCCTTTGGCCTGGCCTTTTGCGAAGCCTCCGGCCAATGCCTGGTGCGCTGGTCCGGCAGCGATCCGACGATGATCGCGCTGGCGCAAAAGAACGCCCAGGCGATCGCCGCCGGCCATAGCTTTATCGTGTTTCTCGGCGACGGTTTTTATCCGTTGAACGTGCTCAACACCCTGAAGATGGTGCCTGAGGTGTGCCGCATTTTCTGCGCGACCGCCAACCCGAGCCAGGTGATTCTCGCTGAAACGGCGCAGGGCCGGGCGGTGCTGGGGGTGGTGGATGGCTTCTGCGCCAAGGGCCTGGAAGGCGACGACGACATCCTCTGGCGCAAGAACCTGCTGCGGCAGATCGGCTACAAGCAGTGAGGGTCGCGCAAGATTGCCCTCCGCGCCGATCGGCTACTCGGACGGCGTGGTCCGGCAACTCTTGCGCTGACGGATCTCCTGCTCCGAAGGGCGCTCCTTGACGAACTCGAAGCGCGGCTCGCCCTCGTTGTAAGTGACCAGCCAGCCCCAGTCCAGCTCGGACTCATCCTGGCCCGGTTTCGGCGGCGCGGCCCACCACGGCTCTTTGCTGACGATCTGGCGCATGTCCTCCTCCCATTGATTCGGCCTCATCAACTATAACGTGCAGGCTCTGGGGCACTCGGATTTCGGCTGACCGGCGAACCTGCCGACAGGGCTGCCCCGAGCGTCACCGCGCCAGCGCCCATTCGGCCAGCGGCCGATAACGGCCCTTATGCGACTCGTACAGGGCGAAGTGCCGGGCACTCAGCTGAAAATCCGCAGGGGTCTGGGACTCGGGCACCGCTGCCCGATAGTCGCGCATCAAGGTCAAGTGCGGGCGAAATTCCCGCGGCGAATCGACCAGCCCAAGGGGCAGCAGCGCTTCCTGCAAGGCATACACCAGCTGACGCAACGCCAGCGGCGCCTGTGCCGGCGCCAGCAACAAGACCCCGGCCCGGCGCCAGACCTCCAGGCGGTCGAGCGGGACGTGCAGCGCCTCACCGGGCGTTCGCACGTTCGCCGCCGCGGCGCAGATCCGCGGAATCTGCGCCACGGTGACCGAGCCCAGGAACATCAGGGTCAAATGAAAGTTTTCCGCCGGCACCGGCCGGCCACTCCTGAGCCCCAGGGCGCTGCGCCACTGGGCAATGGCCCGGCGTTGGGCGGCGGTGCAGGGCAAGGCGAAGAACAGCCGCTTGAACGGCTCGCCCTGCTCGCGGGACTCATCATTCATGCCCTGTCCTCCGATTCGGCCCGGGCGAAGTGCTGCCTGTCAGGTTACTCCAGGCCCCTGGTTTCCCGGTTGCCCGAACCGACGGACAGGCGGCGCACGGCAGACCGGCGGTCGGCAGCAACAGCATAGCCAAGCGCTGGGACAGCCATCTGCCTGGGCGCCCGGGCCTCGTCAGCCGAGCGGGTACAGCGCCTCGTCGAACTGTGACAACCGTGGAAATTCAATCGGCAGGTCGTCAGCGAGCTGCTCCAGTCGGCGCCGGTAAGCCACCAGGAACTCCTCGCGGGCCTGATCGCTGATGTAAGGCACATGCCAGGCGACGAAGGGCTCCAGCACCTCGAACCCGACATAGGCCAGGGTGCCGCGCAGGATCGGCCGCAGCATGTCGTTCAGCGGCCCGTGAATCGCCCCCTCGCCAAACATGTGCTCGCGACCGCCCAGGGTCACGCTGACCAGCGCCTTCTTGCCGCTCAGGCCGCCCTGGTCGTAGAAACGCTTGCCGCCATAGCAGATCCCGGACACCAGCACCCGGTCGATCCAGCCCTTGAGGATCGCCGGCGCCGAAAACCAGAAGATCGGAAAATTCAGGATCAACAAGTCCACCCACAGCAGCTTGTCGAGCTCCTGGCGGATGTCCGCGGCGATCGACTGGCTTTTCACCCCCAGGCGTTGTTCCAGCGCGTACACCAGGTAGTCGGGATTCTCCCGTGAGGAAAAATCGGCGGCACTGGCCACCGGGTTCCAGTGCATCGCGTACAGGTCGCTGACCTGCACCTGATGCCCCTGGGCCTCGAGGGTGCGCAGCGCCTGGTCACGCAGGGCGGCGGTAAAGGATTGCGGCTCGGGGTGGGCGTGGACGATCAGTACATTCATGGCAGGTTCCTTAGGCATATTCCAATGAGCAAGGCGTGGTTCGGGCGGAAAAACCGGCCGGCCGGTAGCGCAACAAGGCGGGATCAAGCGTGCAGCCAAATGGCCAGACACAACAGCGCAAAGCTCTGTGACCCGCCACCGGCAGTACGGGATTCAGCGCTGGATGGCCTTGGTTTCGACAAACTCGGCCAGGCCCTCCTCGCCCCATTCGCGACCGTTGCCGGACTGTTTGTAGCCACCGAACGGCGCCTGGTAGTTGAACGCCGCGCCGTTGATGAAGCACTGCCCGGCGCGCAGTTGCCGGGCCAGGCCCAGGGCGCGCTCGGGGCGGGCGGCCCAGACCCCGCTGGACAGGCCGAACGGCGAATCGTTGGCCAGGGCGACGGCCTGGGCCTCGTCGGCATAGGGAATCAGGCACAGCACCGGGCCGAAGATTTCCTCCTGGGCGATGCGCATGCGGTTGTCGACATCGGCGAACAGGGTCGGCGCGACATAATGGCCCCGCTCGTACTGCGCCGCACCGCCCCACAGCAGGCGCGCGCCTTCCTGCTCGCCGAGCTGGATGTAGGCCTCAACGGTGTGACGCTGGGAGGCCGAGCACATCGGCCCGAGAAAACTCTGCGGGTCCCGAGGGTCGCCCATGCGCAGGCTCCGCGCCTCTTCCACCGCCAGCTCCAGCGCCTCGGCATAACGCCTGGCCGGCAGCAGCATGCGAGTCAGCGCGGTGCAGGTCTGGCCGGAGTTGATCATCACGTCCTGCACGCCATAACGCACCGCCGCGGCCAGGTCGGCATCCTCGCCGATCAACAGCGGCGACTTGCCGCCCAGCTCCAGGCACACCCGCTTCACCGACGGCGCCGCGGCCTGGGCCACGCGCACCCCGGCGCCGGTGGAGCCGGTGAACGACAGCATGTCGACGTCCGGGTGCCGGGCCAGGGCTTCGCCGACCTTCGAGCCCGGCCCGCTGACCAGGTTGAACACCCCGGCCGGCAGGCCGATGGCCTCGATCATTTCAGCCAGCAGAAAAGCATGCAGCGGCGTTTCCTGGCTCGGCTTGAGCACCACCGTGCAGCCCGCCGCCAAGGCCGGCGCGAGCTTGCCGATCAGTTGATGCAACGGATAGTTCCAGGGATTGATAAAGGCGCAGACGCCCACGGGTTCGCGGACCACCAGCGAGTTGCCGACCTCGCGCACTTCGTCCATCGCCCCGGCGAGTTCGACGTACTGCTCCAACCCGACGATCGGCCCGTCGACCTGCACCGCGCGGCACCACTGCACCGGCATGCCCAGCTCGGCGGTAATCAGCGCGGCCATCTCGCCGGCGCGCTGGCGTAGCTGCCCGGCCAGCGCCCGGATATAACCGGCACGCACCGCCGACGGTGTTCGCGACCATGGGCCGAAGGCGCGCCGGGCCGCGGCCACGGCGTTATCGACATCGCGTTCGTCGCCCAGAGGGACCCTACCGACCACTTGCTCGGTGGCCGGGTCGGTGACCTCGGCCCTGCCCTGCCCCGACGGCAGGCGCCAGGCCCCATCGATGAATAGTCGGCTGTAATCACGCATCGATCGCAGCCTCCAGCAACTCACGGGCACAGCGGGCGATCCGCTGGCAGGCCTCGCGCAGTGGCGCCGCACCGAGGACCAGCCCCAGGCGGATATGCCCGGCGGCGCTTGGGCCGAAGGCCTCACCGGCCAGCACTGACACCCCATGGCGTTCCAGCAGGCGATCGGCGAACGCCTGGGCGCTGAGCCCGGTTTCGCGGATATCGACCATCACGAACATCCCGCCATCGGGTTTCAGCGCGCGCACGCCGGGGCAATCGGCCAGGCATTCACAGACCAGGTCGCGGCGCTGGCGATAGGCCTCGCGCATCGCGTCCAGCTCCGGCAAACCGCTGTCCAGGGCGACCACGGCGGCATCCTGGATAAATTCCGGCGAGCCGTAGAGCATGCACAGGGCGAGGTTTTCCAGGTGCGCCGCCAGCGCCGGCGGCGCGACCACCCAGCCCAGCCGCCACCCCGTCATGGCATGGGATTTCGACAGGCTGTTGAGGGTCGCCGTACGCTCGGCCATGCCCGCCAGGCTGGCCGGGCTGATGTGCTCGCCGTCGAACAGCAGCTCGCTGTAGACCTCATCGGAAATCAGCCACAGGTCATGCTCGATACACAATTCGGCCAGGGCCTGCCAGGTGCTGCGCGGCAAGCTGGCGCCCGACGGATTGTGCGGGCTGTTCAGCGCCATGGCCCGGGTACGCGGGGTAATGCGCGCGGCGACGTCCTCGGGCAACACCCGAAAGCCGTTCTCGGAACGCACCGGCACCGGCACCACCACGGCGCCGCATGCACCGAACACCGCTTCATAGGTGACATACATCGGCTCGGCGACCAGCACCTCGTCGCCCGGATCGAACAGGCACTGGGCAACGCTGAACAGCGCGCATTGGGCACCGGCCAGCACCATCACCTGATCGGCGCCGACCTGCTGGCCGCTGCGCTGGCGGTGCCGCCGGGCAATGCTTTCGCGCAGGCTGCGCTTGCCTCGCACGTCGGTGTAATGGGTATTGCCGGACAGCAGGCTGTCGATGGCCGCCTGCACGATCGGCGCCGGGGTGTCGAAATCCGGGTCGCCGACCGACAGCAGCAGGATGTCTTCACCCTGCTCCTGCTTGGCCAGGGCCCGGTAGTGAATGCCCCAGGCGGCGGCACCGTCGCCGGCGATACGTTGAGTCAGATCGGAAAAACGCATGGTAAGAGTCCCCGCAAAAAGCGTTGAGGGTCAGCGCGCGCAGGCGTGCTTGAGTTCGATCAGGGTCACGCCGTTGCGGCGAAAGCCGCTGCGCAACTCGTTCTGCAATTGCTCCAGGCTCTGCGGCTGGGCCACGGTGCAACCGAAGGCGCGGCCCAGTGCGGCGAAATCCGGATTGCGCGGCAACACGCCGATCGGTTCGATATCCAGGCCGAGCATGTCGTCGCGGATCTGCCCCAGTGCGTCGTTGTTCCACAGCAGGATCACCAGCGGGCTGTCCAGCTCCTCGACGGCGGTCGCCAGCTCCTGCGCGGTGTACAGCAGGCCACCATCGCCGACCAGCACCAGCCCGGGCCGCTGCGGCGCGCCGAACTTGGCGCCGATACCCGCCGGCAGCCCATAACCCAGGGTGCCGTAGCCGGTCGGGTGCAACCAGCTGCGCGGCGCCCGACTGGCGAACAGGTAGTTGCCGGTGTAGGCCAGCTGGGTCATGTCGCTGCTGACAAAGGCCTGCTCCGGCAGCTCCGCGGCCACCCGTTCGAGAATCGCCTGGTGGATCAGCTGCAGGGGGCCATGGCCGGCGCGTACCGCCGCGCGCAGCCGCGCCACCGCCTCGATGGCCGCCGTCGCGTCCCGGGGCGTTGGCTCCAGGCGCTGCAACAAGGCCGCGACCGTCTGCCGGGCGTCGCCCTGCAAGGCCAGCGCACAGGGGTAGAAGTCATTGAACTTGCGCGGGTCGATGTCCACCCGCAGCAGCTCGGCATTCAGCGGCAGGCGCTCGCGCCAATAGTCGGTGTCGGCCATCTCGGTGCCCACGGCCAGCACCACATCGGCTTCGCCGATCAGTTGCCAGCCAGGCTCGACACACAGGGTCGAACCGGCGTTCAGCGGGGCATCAGGCGCCAGCAATCCCTTGCCGGCGACACTGCTGAAAAACGGCGCGGCCAGGCGCGTACTGAGCTGTTGCAGCTCCTGCGCTGCATCGAGCGCGCCGCCGCCGGCGATGATCATCGGCCGCCGGGCGGCCTGCAGCCTGGCCGCCGCCTGGTCCAGGGCCTGCGCCGCCGGTACGCCGCGGCCCGGGCAGCGCCGCACTTCAGTGCTCCAGTCCCGGGCCACTGGCGCCGCCAGCACATCCAGCGGCACCGAGATATGCACCGGCCGCGGGCGCTCGCTGTCGAACACCGCGTAGGCGCGGGCAATCAGCTCGGGCAGGTCCTCGGCACTCAGGGCCACCGCGGAGAACGCGGTGATCGGCGCGGTCATCGCCCGCTGGTCCTGGGTTTCGTGCAGGCAGCCCCAACCCTTACCGAGGCTGGCGGTGTGGTTGACGCTGGAAATCACCAGCATCGGGATCGAGTCGGCGTAGGCCTGGCCGATGGCGGTCGCGACATTGGTCACGCCGGGACCGGTGATGACGAAACACACCCCCGGCTTGCCGCTGACCCGGGCGTAACCGTCGGCCATGAAGCCCGCGCCCTGCTCGTGACGGGTCAGGACATGGCGGATGCCGCTGCCGGGCAGACCGCGATACAGCTCCAGCGTGTGCACGCCGGGGATGCCGAATACCGTATCGACACCGTAATTGGCGAGCAGGCGTACCAGGGCCTGGCCGCCGGTCAAGGTAGTGCTGTGCATGTTCATCTCCTCAGGCGTGGCCGAGGCGTATCAACGCATCGACCGCAAGGGTGCCTCGGGCACCGACCAACAATGGGTTCACATCGAGTTCGAGCAACTGCCCGGCGTTTTCGCAGGCGTAGTCCGCCACCGCGCGGATCGCCGCCACCAGCGCGTCGAGGTCCGCCGGCTCGCGCCCGCGAAAGCCCTGCAGCAGCACCGCGCTGCGCAGGCTGAGCACGGCCGCGCGAATGGCGCCATCGGTGGTCGGCAGCAACAGGCTGCGGCTGTCCTGGAGCAGTTCCACCAGCACGCCCCCCGCGCCGATGACCAGCGCCAGGGCAAAATCGTTTTCCCGCTTGATGCCGACGATCAGCTCGGCCAGCGGCGCACTGGCCATGGGTTCCAGCAGCACCTGGGTGAACGGCACCTGCGGGGCGCAGGCGGCGATCCGGCGGCCCATCTGCTCCAGCGCCACGCTCAACGCCGCCGGGGAACCCAGGTTCAGTGCCACGGCGCCGACCTCGGTCTTGTGCGGCAACTGCGTGCTGACCGCCTTGAGCACCAGCGGGTAACCCAGCCCCTGGGCCGCTTGCAGGGCACCGTCCGGGGTGCTCAAGACGCCGCTGGGGATCGGCAGGCCGAAGACCTGCAAGGCCTGTTTCGATTGCCACTCGTCGAGCAACCGCCCGCCCCCTGACAAGGACTCTGGCAAGGCCTGCGGACACAGCGGCGCCAGCGCCGCCTCGCCAAGATCCAGCAGCGCCTGGCGCGAAGCTTGATAGCGCACGATGCGGCGCCAGGCCGCCAACCCGTCCTCCACCCCCTGCAAGGCCGCCACGCCCCGGGCGTGCAAACGCTCGCGGGCGCTGGCCGGCAGCAATTCGGGAAAGGCCGAGGTGACGAAACCGGTCTTGCCGTGGCGCTCCAGCGCTGCGCAGTAAAGCTCCAGCAGCAGGTCGCACTCCTTGCGCTCGCCGGTGAATGGCGCCGGATAATCGAGCACCAGCATGGCCGCGTCGGCCGTGCTGCGCAGGGCACTGTCGAGCATGCGGGTCAGGGCCTCGCCATCGCCCCAGATCGCGGTGGTGAAATCCAGCGGGTTGACCAGGTTGGCGTAAGCCGGCAACACCTGGGCCAGCTCGGCGCGCTGGCTGGGGTCGAACTTGACCAGGCTCAGCTCGTTGCGTTCGGCATAGTCGGCGATCAACCCGGCATCGCCACCGGAACAGGCCAGCGCGACCAGGCTGTCGCCCGCCGGCAGCGCGCCGCAGGCGGCGGCCTTGAGCGTCTCGACGAAACTCACCGGGCCACTGACGCGGATCACCCCGAGGCGGGCGAACAGGCTGTCGTACAGCGCATCGGAACCGGACAGCGAACTGGTGTGACTCAAGGCCAGTTCGGCTCCGATCTGCGACACCCCGGTTTTCAGCGCGACGATCGGAATACCCTTCTCCAGCGCCTTGTACGCCGCCCTGGCAAAGCCGGGCACATTTTTCAAACCTTCCAGGTGCAGGCCGATGGCGGTGACCCGCGGCTCGTCGAGCAGCACGTCCATCAGTTCGGCGATGCCCAGCTGCGCCTGGTTACCCACCGAGGCCATGTACGCCACCGGCAACGAGCGGTCGCTCATAGACAGGTTGTAGGCAAAGTTGCCGCTCTGGGTCAGCACCGCCACGCCCTTCTCCACCGGCTGGCCGCCGTGGGCCACCGGCCACAGCGCCGCGTTGTGCAGATAGTCGAGCAAGCCATAACAGTTGGGGCCCAGCAGGGCCATGTTGCCGGCGGCTTCGAGCAACTGCCGTTGCAGGGCCTGGCCCGCGGCGCCGGTCTCGGCAAAGCCCGAGGCATAGCAGATCGCCCCGCCCGCGCCCTTGGCCGCCAGTTCGGCGACGCAGGTCAGGGTCAGCTCCCGGTTGGTGGCGACGAACACCGCATCCGGGCCACAGGGCAGCTCGGCCACGCTGGGTACGCAGGGCACGCCTTCGAGGCTGGCATGCTGCGGGTTGACCAACCACATCGGGCCCTGGAAACCGCCTTCGGCGCAGCGCCGCAGCGCCCGGGCCATGCTGCGCCCCCCGACAAAGGCCAGGTGGCGCGGTGCGAGCAGTCGTTTGAGGTTGTCGCGAAGAATCTGGGACATGGACATTCTCCAGGCGGCTCAGCGCAACAGCGGACGCAGCAGTTCGCGGGAAATGATGTGCCGCTGGATCTCCGAGGTGCCCTCCCAGATCCGCTCGATCCGCGCGTTACGCCAGATGCGCTCCACCGGCCCTTCGTCCATCAGGCCCATGCCGCCGAAAATCTGCACCGCTTCGTCGGCCACGCGCCCGAGCACCTCACTGGCGAACAGCTTGGCCATGCCGGCTTCGCCGTCGGTCATGCTGCCCTGGTCCATCTTCCAAGCGGTGTGAAGGGTCAACAGCTCGGCCGCGCGGATCTGCGTGGCCATGTCGGCCAGCTTGAACGACACCCCCTGGTAGCTGCCGATCGGCTGGCCGAACTGTTGGCGATCCGCCGCCCATTGCAGCGAAACATCCAGCGCGCGCTGGGCCTGGCCGACACAGTTGGCCGCGACCATCACGCGGCCGGCGGTGAGCCAGGCGTTGGCCACCTCCCAGCCCTTGCCGACTTCGCCCAGCACCTTGGACGCCGGCACGCGGCAGTCGTCGAAGAACATCTCGAAGGTGTGGTAACCGCGGTTGCTCACGCATTTGGGCCCGCGGCGAATGGTCAGGCCCGGCGTGCCGCGGTCCACCAGGAACGAGGTCACGGCGTTGCGCTTGCGACCGTTGTGCTCGTAGGTGTCGGTCACGGCGAAGACAATCGCGAAATCGGCGTGCCCGGCGTGACTGATGAAATGCTTGCTGCCATTGAGGATGAAGTCATCGCCGTCGCGGACCGCGCGGGTCTTGATCGCGTTGGCGTCGGAACCGGCGCCCGGTTCGGTGAGGGCAAAGCAATCGATCTTCTCGCCCTGGATGCAGGGCAGCAGGTAGTCGTCGATCTGCTGGCCGGTGCAGGCCATGAGAATCTTCGACGGCCGTGCGACAAACACATGCAGGGCCCAGGAGCACTTGGACAGCTCGCGCTCGATCAGCGCCTGGGACAGATAGTCCAGGCCACCGCCACCGACTTCATCGGGCATGTTGAAGGCATAGAAACCGGCGGCGATGGCCTTGCCGCGAATCTGCGCGGCCAGTTCCGCAGGGACTTCGTCGGCGCGGTCCACCGCCTCCTCATGGGGCAATAGTTCCTTGGCGACGAAGCTGCGAACCGCATCCACCAACATTTCTTGTTCTTGGCTCAGTTGGAAATTCATGGCGCTACCTGTTGTGCGTTTTTATTGAGGGACCTGTAGGAGCGAGCTTGCTCGCGATGGCGTCATGCCTGACACAGCGCGGCGCCCACATCGCGAGCAATCGAGCGTCGACCGGCTGCTCCTACAGGGTCGGGCCTAGCGCCCGATAAAGTTCGGCGCGCGTTTTTCCGTAGCCGCGCGCAAGGCCTCGGCGCCATCCGCGCTGCGCCCGCACAGCAGGCCGGCGGCCAGCTCGGCCCGCAGTTGCTCGGGCAGGCTGCGCCCGGCGCCTTCGCGCAATAGCTGCTTGGTCTGGGCAAAGGCAAAGGTCGGCCCGCTGGCCAGGCGTGCGGCCAGCGCCCCGGCCACACTCAACAACTGTTCGTCGGCGCACACCTCGCCGACCAGCCCGGCCGCCAGGGCACGCTCGGCTCCCCAGGGCTCATCGAGAAACAACAGGCGCTTGGCCTGTTCGCTGCCGATCAGCCGCGGCAGGTGCCAACTGGCGCCGGCGTCCGGCGAGTACGCCATGCTGGTGTAGCCCGCCTTGAACCGCGCCGATCGGGCAGCGATGCGCAGGTCGCAACACAGGCTCAGGTCCATTCCGGCGCCGACCGCGGTGCCGTTGATCGCGGCGATGGTCGGTTTATCCAGGCTGTACAGGCGGCCCATCAGCGCGTGGGCGGTTTCGGTCCAGCCATAACTTTCCAGCGCCCCACGGGCCTCGGCTTCGGCCCACTCGGTAAGGTCGGCGCCCGCGCAAAAGCTGCGGCCGCTACCGGTCAGCACCAGCACGCGGACCGCGGGATCGGCGTTGCAGTCATCCAGCAGGCCGTGGAGTTTGTGCAGCGTGGGAATGTCCAGCGCATTACGTTGGTCGGGGCGGTTGAGGGTGATCCAGGCAACGCCTGCTTCGACCTGACAGAGCAGCGACGACAGAGTAGTCATGTGAGTCCTCGAATTATTGTGTTTGGCGTGAGGTGGGGACGACTTGCCGACGATACTAAACGAGTGTTCAGCAAGGCGACAATCCGCGGTCCGGGGCCTTGTAACAGCGGTAAACAGGCGCTACTTGCTTGTTTTCATTGAGTTATTTTTCTGTTCCGCGGTGCGCGGCCGGCGTGGTGTTACAACTTTGAACAACTGGCTACAGGGGAGCGACCTTTGTAGCCGCTGCTGAGCCAAAGCGAGGCTGCGATCGACTGCGTAGCGGTCGCCAGCCCAGACACCGCCGAGAGTCAGTCACACCGCGTCGTCCGGTTTACGGGGCTGTGCCCCGATCGCAGCCTGCGGCAGCGGCTACAGGATTCGGTTGGCACAAACGAAAACGCGACAGTCGCCTGTCGCGTTTTGGTTTTACCGCTGCCCGTCCTAGACCGGCACGGTTGGCGCCAGCACCGGCTGGCGCTTGCGCTGCACCAGGTAGTAGGCGCCGTAGCACAGTGCGATAAAGCCGAAGCCCCAGTACAGCGAAGGCCGCTGGGTCGCGTCCATGGCCAGGAACACGAACAGCGAGCAGCACAGGCCGATGCACAGTAGCGGCAGGAGCGGGAACCATGGCGCCCGGTACTTCAGGTCACTGAGCTGGCCGCCGTCGCGCAGGTAGGCGCGGCGGAACTTGTACTGGGCCAGGGCGATGACGATCCAGGTCACGGTGCCGGACATGCCGCTCACGGCCATCAGCACCATGAACAGCGTGTCGGCGGCGATGAAGCTGGTCATCAGCGAGATCAGGGCAAAACCCAGGGTGATGCTCAGCGCCCGCAGCGGCACGCCGCGCTTGCTCAGCGGCGACAGGCTTTTGGGGGCCATGCCGGTTTTCGACATGGCCCACAGGATCCGGGTCGAGGCGTAGAGGCCCGAGTTGCCGACCGAGAGGATCGCGGTGAGGATCACGAAGTTCATCAGGTCGGCGGCATAAGGAATACCGACCATGTCGAACACCTGGACGAACGGACTTTCCATCAGCCCCGCCTGCTGCCAGGGCACGATGGCCGACAGCACCACGATCGCCAGCACGTAGAAGATCAGCACGCGGAACACCACGTTGCGCACCGCCCGCGGGATGCTCTTCTCCGGCTGGTCGGTTTCCCCCGCCGCCACGCCCATGATCTCGCAGCCCTGGAAGGCGTAGACCACGGTCATCATCACCGCGAACACCGCCGAGAGGCCGTTGGGAAACAGGGTGTCGCCGATCAGGTTGCTCATCATCGGCGCCGGTGCGCCGCTGGCCAGCGGGATCGCGCCGAAGATCACCAGCACACCGACCACGATAAAGCCCAGGATCGCCGCCACCTTGATCCCGGAGAACCAGTATTCCGCCTCACCGAAAGCGCGGGTGGCCAGGGCGTTGATGCCGAACAGCACCGCCACGAACAGCCCCGACCAGTACCAGATCGGCACGCCGGGGAACCAGCGCTCCATCAGCATCCCGGCGGCGGTGAACTCCAGGCCCACGGTGGTGGCCCAGCTCATCCAGTAAACCCAGCCGATCATGAAGCCGGTGGCCGGACCGATGAACTTCGTGGCGTGGGTCTGGAACGAGCCGGATACCGGCATCTGCACCGACAGCTCGCCCAGGCAGACCATCACCAGGTACATCAGGAAACCGGCCACCAGGTACGCCAGGATGGCCCCGACCGGGCCGCCCTGGTTGATGATCACGCCGGAGCCCATGAACAGCCCGGTGCCGATCACCCCGCCCAGCGACAACATGAAAATGTGCCGGCTCTTCAAGGCCCGGGTCAGGTGGATGCCTTTGCGTTCGATAGATTCGCTCATGTCGGCACCTCAGCAGTCAGTGAGGGGCGCGGCGGCTGACAGGACGTCATGGCGCGGGGAAGGATCAGCTTTACGGCAGTTCATTATTATTATCTCCAATAAGCTTCGAGGACCGCGCCCGGCGCGGTTCAAGCGATTATTGGAAAGCCATGTAAGTTCGCGTTGAACCTGAAGATCAAAGATGTAAAAAGTCGTAAGGATTTTGTACGTCAGCCCTCCAGCAGTGCATCCAGGGTCTGCAGGGAGCGTTGCAATTGCGCGTTCACCTGCGGGGCCAGGCGCTGCACCGCCTGCTGATCGTTGCCCAGCGCCGCCGCCTCCAGCGCCCGCATGACCCTGGCCAGGGCGCTCAGGCCCATAGAGTCGCTGCTCCCGGCCAGACGGTGGGCCAGATGGGCGATCTCGGTGCAGTCGTCGGCCGCGATGGCGTCCGTGAGCGTCACCCGGTGCTGGGCCAACGAATCGCGCAGTACCATCAGCAGGCCCTTGAGTTTCTCGGTGCCCAGCAAGGCACGATGGGTTTCCAGCAACGCCCCGTCCAGTTCTTCATCGGCCTGTGCCGCGGCAGCCAGCGGCGCCTGGCCCGCCAGTGCCTGGCGCAGGCTGTGCAGTTTCAGCGGCTTGGCCAGAATGCCTTGCATGCCGGCCTCCAGGTAGCTGCGCACCAGGGCCGGCTGGACGCTGGCAGTCAGGGCGAAGATCCGACAGTCGCGATTGGCCCCCGGCGTGCCACGAATGCGTTTGCACAGTTCGACGCCGCTGATGCCTGGCAGGTGCACGTCCAGCAGCATCAGGTCGAAACGCCGCTGCCGGCAGAGCGCCAGGGCCTGGCTGGCCTCTTCGGCGAGCCAGACCCGGTGCCCATCGCTCTCCAGCAGGCCGCTGACCACCTCGCGGTTCAGCGCCACATCCTCGACCACCAGAATCTCCAGCGCCTGGACCGGCGTGCTGGCCGTCGCGACTTCGCTGCCGCCAACGGCGGCCTGCAACTCCAGCTCGAACCAGAAGCGACTGCCTCGCCCCACTTCGCTGTCGACGCCAATGCGGCCGCCGAGCAACTCCACCAGATGCTTGCTGATCGCCAGGCCCAGGCCGGTGCCGCCATAACGCTGCGCGACCTCTTCGCTGGCCTGGGTGAAACGCTCGAAAATCTTCTCCTGCATCGCCGGGGCAATGCCGATGCCATTGTCGCTGACGCTCAGGCGCAGACGCTGGCCGCCCTGCTGCGCCGCCTGCTGCGCCGCCTGCGGCACCACCTCGACCGCCACGACGATCTGCCCGGCCGTGGTGAACTTGATCGCGTTGGCCAGCAGGTTGCTCAACACCTGGCGCAAGAACTGCTCGGCGCCGTGCAGGCGCTCGGCCAGTTGCCCATCGATCCGGCTGTGCAGGCGGGTACCGTTGCCCTGTGCCCGCGGCTCCAGCAGCGTCAGCACTTCGTCGATCAGTTGCCGCACCGAGAAGTCCACCGGTTCCGGATGGCTTTCGCCCTCCTCCAGCCGGGCGAAATACAGCACCTCGTTGAGGATCGTCAGCAGGCCTTCCCCGGCTTTGTACAGGGCTTCCAGGCGTTTGCCGTCGCGCTCGTCGAGGGGCGCGCCGCGCAGCAGTTCGGCCATGCCGAGGATGCCGTTGAGCGGCGTGCGCAACTCGTGGCTCATGGTGGCGAGAAACCGCGACTTGGCGAGGTTGGCCGCTTCGGCCTCGTCCTTGGCGCGCATCAGGCTGGCGGTGCGCCGCTCGACCATTTTCTGCAGCTCGTCGCGCTTGTCCTGCAAGGCCAGGCGATCGACTTCACGGCGGTCGATATCGCTGAGGATCGCCCGGCGCATGTCATCCAGGGCGTGGGCCACGGTATCGATTTCGTCTTCGCCGCCGCGGCGGCTCTTGTCCAGGCGCAGCGGCTCATGCCAATCGCCGTCAGCGACGCGCCGGGCGAATCCGGCCATCACTTGCAGGTGACGGGTCACCAGTCGGTAGAACAGCCCCGACAACGCCACCGCCAGGCCGCAGAGAAACACGCTCATCCACAGCAGGCTGGTCAGCCCGGTGGCGTACAGGCGCCGATGCACGGCGCCCAGGTCGGTACTGACTTCCAGCTGGCCCAGGTGCCGCGAGCCACCGCTCGGGGGCTGGTAATCCAGCTCGAAACGCTCGATGCGCAGCGGCCCGCGCGGCTCGGGGTTGCCCTGCACGAGGTCGAAGTCCGGACTGCGCAGGTGCACCCGGGCCACGTCGGAGAAGTCCACCAGGCCGCGCAGCTGCACATTCAGTTGCTCCTGGTTCAGGTCCCACAGGCTGCGCTCCAGGCTGGCCAGGTAACCGGCGCGGATCAGCGCCATGCGCGAATCGATGTCGCGCATTTCCCGGCGGTACTCGAAATACAGCTGCACGGTGCTGGCGAGCACGGTGAAACACAGGCTGAACAGCAGGATGAATAGCAGCAGGCGTCGCAGCAGGCCGCCGGGCCGGGCGCTGATCATCGGGCATCCGCCGGTAGCTTGAGCATGTCGCGGTAAGTGGCCTCGCTTTCATTCAGCCAGCGTTCGATCTCGCCGGCATCGACCATGCGCTGCAGTTGCGCATCGATTTCCGCCATGCGCCGGGCCAGCGGGGAGCGCCGCGACACCGCGATCCGCAGGTAGTCGACGCTCAGGGCCGCGGGCAAGGCGACGATGTCTTCGGCCCCCGGCAGGCGCTCGACGAACAACTGCCCGGTGCGCCGTTCCTGGGTGATGAAGTCGATACGGCCGCGAATCAGCTTGCCAAAATTCTGCTGGCTGTCGGACACCCATTCGATATTGCGGTGCCGGGCGACAAAGCGGTCGAACTCCAGGCCGTAGCTTTCGCCGAACAGCAAGCCGCCGCGGTAACCGGCCAGGTCTTCGAGGCGTTCGAAGCGCACCGGATGGCGGCGATTGACGAACACCGCGACCTCTTCGCGCAGCACCGGCACGCTGGAAAAACGCATGCTCTGCTCGCGTTGCACGGTGCTGTAGGCCAGGATCACGTCGACCTGCCCTGCGGCGGCGTCCAGCAGGCAGCGCTGCCAGTTGCCGAGCACCACGATCTCGACCTCGTAGCCCAGTTGCCCGAACAGCTGCTTGACCACGTTGGGCGCCAGGCCGCGCACCTGCCGGCCATCGCTCCAGGACACCGGCGGATACACCGGGTAGTCGCAGTAGCGGATGCGCTCGGCGGCCAGGGTGCCGAGCGGCGCCAGCAGCATCAGCAGCGCCAGCCATCGCCCGAGGGCATTCATGCCGCCACACTGGCCGTGAACAGATACCCGGCGCCGTGGATGGTGATGATCAGTTGCGGCTCGGCCGGATCGTCATGCAGCTTGCGGCGCAGGCGGCCGACCAGCACATCGATGGAACGGTCGTTGGGCACCCACTCGCGGTTGCGGATCTGGTCCATCAGTTGGTCGCGGCTCAGGGTATGCCCGCTGTTGCGCAGGAACACACTGAGCAGCTGATATTCGCCCTGGGTCAGCAGGGTTTCGCCGCCGGCCTGGTCGATCAGGCGCCGGCGATCGGTGTCCAGGGCCCAGGCGGCGAACTGTCTGACCGGGCGCGCGATCGCCGGCTCGGGCTTGCAAGCCTGGGCATGGCGCACCCGACGCACCAGGTTTTTCGCCCGGGACACCAGCTCGCGCGGGTTGAGGGGTTTGATCACGTAGTCATCGGCACCGCATTCCAGGCCCACGATGCGGTCGATCTCGTCGTTGCGCCCGGTGATCAGGATGATCCCCACCTCCGAACGCACCCGCAGCTCCCGGGTCAGGGTCAGGCCGTCCTTGCCCGGCAGGCGGATATCCAGCATCACCAGATCGACCACGTGGGAAGCCAGGAAGGTTTCGGCCAGCTCCGCCGTCTCGGCGCAGTGCACCTCGTAACCTTCCTGGGAGAGATAGGCATGCAGCAGTTCGCGAATCAGCGGATCGTCGTCGACGATCAGTACCCGAGGAGTCATCGCTTGTTGTCCTGGACCTGCCCGAAGGCGCGTTTCTTATTAGAGTTTTACCGCATCAGCGCCCAGAGGTTAGCCACTGCTGAACGATCGATCAACAGCCCTCCGTCTATCGCCGGAAACGCCGCCGGGCACCGGCCTGCAAACCGTCGACCCAGGCTTCGCAGATCTGCATGCCCTGGTTCGGGGTGAACGTCCCGGGATTGAGCCCCGACTCCAGCCAGAGCCCATCGAGCAAGGCACTGAGGCTGATCGCGGCGAGGTCGGCATCGAAGTCTTCCCAGCCCTCCTCCGTGGCCAGATCGCCGAGCACCCCACTCAGCTCGTTGCGGTATTCGCCATAGGAGTGCTCGTGGGCCTGGTTGATCGCCTCGGCGGTCTTCACCGCGCCCCAGAACGCCAGCCAGGCGTCGAGCAACTGCGGGTCGAGCAATTCGGCCGAGAACGAGGCGCGAAAAAACGCCGACAAGCGCTCCCGGGCACTCGGCGCGGCCTGGGCCATGGCCTCGCGCAACAGGTTCATGACCCGTCCGGTCACCGCCAGATAGGCCTCGGCCACCAGTTCGTCCTTGCCCGAATAATGATGGCTGATCAGCCCTACCGACACCCCGGCCTCGGCACAGATCCGCCGTATCGAAGCGCCCTGGAAACCATGGCGCTTGAGGCAGACCAGGGTGGCTTCGATCAGATTGGCCTTGCGCAGTTCCGGCTCCATCCGGGAAAAACGGGCTTCCTGAGTCATCGGCGGCAATCTCCTTTGGGCAATCGATGGGGGCGGCGCTGAACGACTGTACAGCAAGAACCTTCGCCGCCTCCAGCGCTGGCCACGATGGGCCCCGGGTGTTTACTTGCTGGCCCAGGCGTTGAAACGCTCTTCGAGTTCCTCGCCATGATCGACCCAGAACCCCACGTCCATCGCCAGCGCGCCCTTGAGGTTCTGCGGGGCGGTGGGCACCCATCGCGACAGGTCGGGAGCGAGCCGGGCGGCGGCCTCGGTGTTGGTCGGCCCGTAGGGAATCTGCTCGACGTACTTGAGCTGGGCCTCGGGCCGGTTGGCAAAGGCGATGAAACGCTTGGCCTGGTCGGCATGCCTGGAGCCCTTGATGATCGCCCAGTAATCCATGCCGTACAGGCTGCCGGGCCAGACCAGCCCCAGGTGGCTGCCGGCCTGGGCCGCCTGCGCGACGCGGCCGCTATAGGTCGAGGTCATCACCACATCGCCGGCCGCCAGCCACTGGGCCGGTTGCGCCCCGGCCTCCCACCACTGGATATGGGGCTTGAGCTGGTCGAGCTTGGCGAAGGCGCGATCGACACCCTGCGGTGTATTCAGTTGCGCATACACGTCTTCGACTTTCACCCCGTCCGCCAGCAGCGCGAACTCCAGGTTGTACACCGCGCGCTTGCGCAGGCCGCGCTTGCCGGGAAACTTCGCCACGTCCCAGAAGTCCGCCCACGACGCCGGCCCCTTGGCCAGTTTGTCCGTGTCATAGGCGATGGCCACGCTCCATACCAGGGCCGCCGAACCGCAGGCTTGCGCCGCGTCGGCAATCAGCTGGTCGGCGCGCCCCAGGACCTTCCAGTCCAATGGCTCGTACATACCCTCCTCACAACCGCGCATCAGGTCCGGACCTTCGATCTGCACCAGGTCCCAATCGACATTGCCGGTGTCGACCATGACCTTGATCCGGGCCATCTCGCCGTTGTACTCGCTCTGGATCAACCGGCTCTGGTCAATGGCGCTGAACGGCTGGAAGAACGCCACGTCCTGGGCCTTTTGCCCGGCGCCGCCGTAACCGACCACCACCATTTCCGGCGCCGCCTGGGCGCAGTCCAGGCCTGCAACCAGGGACAGCAACAAAGGGGAGAAAACGTGCTTGAGCGTATTGGATTTCATCGCGGGTTCCTCGTGCAGGTACCACGTGAGCAAGGTGCCGACGCAGCCCATTTTTATTGTTGTGAGGTTCGCCCCAGGGGTGGGCGCAGGTCGAAGCTACTGCAACGCCAAGTAAAAAAACAAGTTGATTTTTTACTAAGGGTAAATTTCTATAGGGAAAAACAATAACGCCGAACCTCTTGGCCGCGGCCCGCTGGAGCACCTGCATGTCGATCTCAAGCCCTGCTTTCGCCCATCTTTTCGAGCCATTGCAGCTACGTGGCAAGCGTCTGAAGAACCGCATCATGTCCAGTGGTCACGACACCTCGATGCCCACCGACAACCTTGTCAATGAACAGCTGATCGCCTATCACCGGGCACGGGCCGAAGGCGGCGTCGGGCTGATCGTGCTGCAGGTGGCCGGGGTCCACGACAGTGCGCGCTACACCTCCCATGTGCTGATGGCCACCGACGACGCCTGCATCGACGGCTATCGGCAGCTCGCACAGACCTGTCACGCCCACGGCACCCTGGTGCTGTCACAGATCTTTCACCCCGGGCGGGAAATCATGGAGTCCAGCGACGGCCTGCTGGCGGTCGCCTATGCCCCTTCGGCGGTGCCCAACGAACGCTTCAGAGTCATGCCCCGAGCCCTGGACCAGGGCATGATCGACGAGATAGTCGGCGGTTACGCCGCGGCTGCGCGCCGCCTGCACCAGGCCGGGCTGGATGGCGTGGAAATCGTCGCCAGCCATGGTTATCTGCCGGCGCAATTCCTCAACCCGCGGGTCAACCGGCGCGGTGACGGGTACAACGGTGACCTACAGCAGCGCCTGCGCTTTCTGCGCGAGGTCATCGCGGCGGTGCGGGCCAGTACCGACGAACAGTTCATCATCGGCCTGCGCATCAGCGCCGACGAGCGCGACCCCGAGGGCCTGACCGAGGACGAATCCCTGGCGGCCGTACAAGCCATGCAAGCGCAACTGGACTACGTGCATATCGTCGCGGGCACCTCGGCGTCCCTCGGCGGCGCCGTGCACATCGTGCCGCCGATGGCCATCGAGGCGGCCTACCTGGCCCGGGAAGCCGGGACCTTCAAGGCCAGCCTGAAGATTCCGTTGTTCGTCACCGGACGCATCAACCAGCCCCAGGAAGCCGAACTGATCCTCGTCCGCGGCCAGGCGGATGTCTGCGGCATGACCCGCGCACTGATCTGCGATCCGCAGATGCCGAACAAGAGCGAGGCCGGGCGCGCCGAAGACGTGCGTGCCTGTATCGCCTGCAACCAGGCGTGCATCGGGCACTTTCACAAGGGGCTGCCGATCTCCTGTATCCAGCACCCGGAAACCGGGCGTGAACTGCTGTTCGGCGCCATGCAGCCCACCGTCAGGCCGCGCCGGGTGATGGTCGCCGGCGGCGGCCCGGCCGGGATGAAAGCCGCGGCGGTGGCCGCGCAGCGTGGGCATGAGGTGACCCTGTATGAGGCCAGCGCACAATTGGGCGGCCAGGTGTTGCTGGCGCAACTGCTGCCGCGCCGCAGCGAGTTCGGCGGCGCCAGCACCAACCTGCAGCGGGAGATGGAACTGGCTGGCGTGCGCGTGATGCGCAACACCCGCGTCGACCGCGCCCTGATGGAGCGCGAACGGCCGGACGTGGTGATCATCGCCACCGGGGCCGAGCCTTATTGGCCGGCCTTCGAGCGCGGCGGTGAATTACAGGTGGTGGATGCCTGGCAGGTGCTGCGCGATGAGGTGCCGCTCGGGCGCTCGGTGGTGGTGGTCGACTGGCGCTGCGACTGGATCGGCCCCGGCATCGCCGAACGCCTGACGCGCGCCGGGCATCAGGTGCAGTTGGCGGTCAACGGCACCCACTGCGGGGAAAACCTACCGCTCTACGTGCGCGATCAACTGGCGGGGGAACTGCATCGACTGGGCATCGCCATCACGCCCTATGCCCGGCTCTACGGTTGCGACGACAACACCGTCTACCTGCAACACACCGCCAGCGGCGAACCGATGTTGCTGGAGAACGTCGATACCCTGGTGCTCTGCCAGGGCCATCAGCCGCTGGACAGCCTGGCCAGCGAGCTGCAAGGGCTGGTGGAATTCCAGCGCATCGGCGACTGCCTGGCACCGCGCACCGCCGAGGAAGCGATTTATGAAGGATTGAAAGTCGCCTGGCAGCTTTGAGCCTGTTTATACTCCGAGGCCTTCAGGCGGGCGCGGCGACGCGCCCACCCTTCCCGGTTCGGAACACGCCATGAGCAACAGCAGCACGACGCCGCCTGCCAGCAGCGCGCCCACGCCAGCGAGCGGCGCGGCAGCGCCACACTTTCTCGGCACGCGGATTCGCGGCCTGCGCAAGCGCCGCGGCATGACCCTGGCCACCCTGGCCCGGATGAGCGAACTGACGGCCGGCTATATCAGCCAGCTGGAACGCAACCTGGCCTACCCGTCCATTCCCGCGCTGTTCAATATCGCCCGCAGCCTGGGCGTGACCATCCAGTGGTTCTTCGCCAGCGAAGCCAGCACCGCGCCTGAAGACAGCGGCTACGTCGTACGCAAGAACAGCCGCCTGAGCGTGCATTACGAAGACGGCATCGTCGACCAGTTGCTGAGCCCGCAGCCCAACCGCCAGCTGGAAATCCTCCACTCGCGCTTTCCGCCCGGCACCTACAGCCAGCAAAGCTACAGCCATGAGGGGGAAGAAGCCGGTTATCTGCTGTCCGGGAGCTTCGAGCTGTGGGTCGGCGAGCGCTACTTCCAGCTCAACGAAGGCGACAGCTTCAGCTTCTCCAGCCAGGAACCCCACCGTTATGGCAATCCCGGCGAGGTCGACGCGCTGGTGATCTGGGTGATTACCCCGCCGACCTTCTAGGCCCCAGCCTTTACCCTTTGGCGCCAAACCCGGCATGGAAACGGACTTCGCCCCAAGGGCTGCTTCCGTCAAAGGGCAATGCCTGAAAATATTCGGCCGGCACACCTAGCAGCAACAACCCGTCCCAGGCCCTGAAGCCGAAGCGGCCGTAATAGCCGGGGCCGCCCGGCACCACTTACCCCTCGGTGCCCAAACCCGGCCTGTCGGCATTCGGTCATTTTTATCGGTTGTAATGCCCATTGACGTCCGCCCCTCGCAAAGGAAGAGCCCGATGAGACTTGCGTCCTACAACGTTGAAAACCTGTTCAACCGCGCCAAGGCCATGAACCTGGAAGGCTGGGCCGAAGGCAAGCCGGTGCTGGAGCGTTTCGCCAAGCTCAACCAGTTGCTGGGCGAGCCCATCTACACCGACCAGGACAAGGCGCAGATGGTCAAGCTGCTGACCGAGCTGGGCCTGAGCAAGTCGGACCAGGGCCCGTTTGTGATCCTGCGGCAAAACCGCGGCAGCCTGGTCAAGCGGCCCAAGGCCGGCGGCCTGGAGATTGTCGCCAACGGCCGCACCGAGTGGGTCGGTTCGCTGGAGCTGATCGAGGCCCCGGTGGACCTGGAAGCCATGCGCAATACCGCGCGGGTGATGATCGACCTGCAAGCCGATGTGCTGGCGGTGGTCGAGGCGGAAAGCCGCCCGGCCCTGCGCGACTTCAACACGGAAATCATCGGCGCCCTGGGCGGCCCGCTGTACCGGCATGTGATGCTGATCGACGGCAACGATACGCGGGGCATCGATGTCGGCCTGATGACCGCCGCAGGCTACCCCATCAGCCAGCTGCGCAGCCATGTCGACGACAGCGCGGCCAACGGCGAGCTGATCTTTTCCCGCGATTGCGCGCAGTTCCATATCCCACTGCCTTCTGGAAAACAAAAGGACAAGCAGCTGATCGTGCTGGTCAACCACCTCAAGAGCAAAGGCTTCGGCGGCCTTGCGGCCTCGGCGAAAAAACGCCTGGCCCAGGCCGAGCGGATCAAGCTCATCTACCAAGAGCTGGTGGCCCAGGGCGAGGCCTATATCGCGGTGGTCGGCGACTTCAACGACACCCCGGACAGCGCGCCACTGGAGCCCTTGCTCAAGGGCACCGACCTGAAGGATGCCTTCGTCCATCCGGCCTTCGACGACGGCGGTTACCCCGGCACCTTCGACACCTGCAAGGCGGCGAACAAGATCGACTACCTGCTGCTCTCCCCCGCGCTGTTCGCCACCGTCACCGCCGGCGGCGTATGGCGCAAGGGCATGTGGCCGGGCAGCCAGCCCAAGCGCTGGGAGGTCTACCCGCAGCTGGACAAGAAGGAAAACGCCGGCTCGGATCACGCGGCGGTGTGGGTCGACCTGGATCTGTGAGCCGAACAGGCCCCGCTCTTGAGCGGGGCCTGAGGCGCGGCCTGGTCAGCCCTTGACGGTGGCGCTGGCGGCCTCGTGGATAAAGGCCGCGACCTGCGCCGCCCGCGAGGCCAGCGAGGCATGGGAACTGGCCAGGGTGAGGGTCTTTTGTGGGTTGAGCCGGGCCGCCATCATTTGCTGGTTGCGCGGATGGATCATGCGGTCGTCGCTGGAGATCTGGTACCAGGAGGTTTTTTTCTTCCAGGCCGGCGCACTGATGGTATCGCCGAAGGTGCTGGCCAGCGGCGCCTTCTGGGTCACCGCCATGACCAGCGCTTCGTCGGCGCCCAGGTCCTGGCAGAAGCTCTCATGGAAGGCCGCTGGCTTGAGCCACAGATAGCCATCGCTGTCGGGCTCGAGGTTGGCCGCCGCCGCGGGCAGGTGCTGCTGGGTGATCGAGCCCGGGCTTTCCCCGGCATCCGGGGCGAAGGCGGCGATATACACCAGCCCGACCACGTTGGGCTGGTCGCCCACTTCGGTAATCACCGCGCCGCCGTAGGAATGCCCCACCAGCAACACCGGGCCATCGACCTGGGCAATCATCTTGCGGGTGCGCTCGACGTCATCGGCCAGCGACGTCAAGGGCATTTCCACCGCGCGGATCGCGCTGTAACCCTTGCGTGCCAGCTCGATGATCACCTTGCTCCAATGGGCCGCATCGCCCCAAAAACCGTGCACCAACACAATCGTAGGCTGACCACTCATGAGCTTGAATCCTCTGTCTGGATAAAGGCCGCTCGCCGATGGCGGCGGTACTGCCAGGCCCTGGGCATTGCGAGGCAGGTCGCTCGTCAAGTGACAGGCAGGAGACGCCCTCCCCCGTGCTGGCTTATGCTCGGGCACGCTCATTATCGAAGGGGGCGGTGCCGACCGACCATGACCGAAAAGCCGAAGACTGTGCAGAGACACCTGCCCCCAGCCGCCTCGCCAGCCGACCTCCGGCACCCGGCCGCCGATGTGTTTTTCGAAGTGTTCAGCCTGGCGCGGATGCATGGCGAGCTGCTGGGCGAGACGCTGCTGCAACCCGGCCAGCTGCTGCAGCGAGCGGCGGGCGGCGCCTGCTTCCATGTGATCCAGGACGCCGGCTGCCAGCTCAGGCTCGACGGCAATAACCAAGCCACCAGCCTGATGCCCGGGGACATCCTGTTCGTGCCCCACGGCCAGGCTCATCAACTGCACAGCGCTGCGGATGCCAGCCCGGACCTGCCAGCGCGCATCACCAGCGGAGTCTTCCGGTTCGAGGGCGGGTGCGGCCAGGCCTTGAGCCAGGGTTTGCCCGGGGTGCTGCAAGTCAGCTGCCAGGGCGAGGACCCGAGCGACCTGATCGGCTCCCGTGAATGGCTGTCGCTGACGGTGGCGGCGATGCAGAAGGAAGTGCGCAACCCGTCGATCGGCAGCAGCATCATGCTGTCGCGGATCATCGACCTGATGTTTATCTGGGCCGTGCGCCATTGGCTGGCCCACGCCCCGCAAGGCATCAGCGGCTGGATCGCCGCCCTGCGCGACCCGCTGGTCGGCCAGGCGCTGGCGCTGCTGCACGCCGAACCGGGCGCGGCGTGGAGCGTCGAGCGCCTGGCCGGCCTGGTCAACCAATCGCGCTCCAACCTGGCGCAACGCTTCACCCGCCTGGTGGGCCAATCGCCGATGCGTTACCTGATGCACTGGCGCATGCAACTGGCCAGTCAGCGCTTGCAGACCTCCAGCCTGCGCATTTCACGGATCGCCGAACAGTTGGGTTATGAATCCGAAGCCGCCTTCAGCCGGGCCTTTCGCCGGGAGTTCGGGGTCGCCCCCAGCGAATATCGCTCACGGGGTTGAGCGGATTTGCTGCCACCTTTCCGGTCCGGGACCTCAGCCGCGCCCTTGCAACGCCTCGAACAACGCCGCCGAAGCGTTGTACAACGGCACCCGGCCCTTGAGCAGGATCTGCGCGCTGCGCCGGTAGGCGGCCGCGTCGATACGCATCGAGCCACCCTCCTCGCGCGCGGTGATCAAGGTGTCCAGCACCCCCGCCGGGTTTTCGATCGACACCGGGTATTCCGCCGTGGTGGTGCCCAGGGGTTTGGGCGTCTTGAGCAGTTCATGGGCCACGGTGCCTGGCGCCAGGCAGGCGGCGGCCAGGCAGCAGCCCCCGGAGACGGCCAATGAAGGATGGGCGTTTTGCGGGGTGAAATACCGGGTGTTGATATCGCCCACGCCCTGGGCCGGGCTGACGATGCAGATCTTCGGCAGGGTTTCGCTGCGTTGCAATTCATCGGCGCTCATCAAGGCGCCACTGCGGTTGCGCAGTTGCATGCGCAAGCCGCCCTCGACCATCAAGCCAATCAACCGGGCCTTGAAGTCGGCATCGGCGTCCAGCTGTGCCGGGGTTTCCAGGCCGGTCTTGCCCAGGTCCGCGGCCTGGACGATGACCATTGGCACCGCCACGTCGAGGCAGGTGGCGCGCACGCCATTGAGCAGGTCGATGCGTTGCCCGGTGGGAAACAGCTGGCCGGTCTTGGCTCCCACCGGATCGCTGAGAAACAGGTCGACCCCGGGGAACACGCCATTGACCCCGGGAATGCGCGTATCGCTCAGCAGGCGACCGTCGCGGAACGCCAGGCGCGCGAGCATGGTGGTCTGGGTATTGCTGTTGAAGATCTCGATCTGCGCGCTGTCCTCGTCCGCGCTCAGCCAGCCACGCTCCAGGGCATACAGGGGCAAGGCCGCCGACATGTTGCCGCAGTTGACGCTCCAGTCGATCGCGCTTTTACCCGCCGCCAGCTGTGCCAGGGTGCTGACCATCCGCGCCTCGCCAGGCTGGCGCTCGGCGATGAACACCTTGTTGCTGGTGGGCCCGCCACGGCCCAGGCCGGTGATCTGGTTATTGCCCGGCAGCTCGCCGCTCAACGGCACCCCCATCAGGTGGCGCAACAGCTCTTCGACCAGCAACGGGTCCTCGGGCAGGGTTTCGCGAGCCAGGATCACACCGGTGGAGGTACCACCGCGCGCATGCCAGACAGGGAATTCAACGATGCCGGCGCGGATTTCGGGAAGGTCCAGTTCAAAAGGCATGATCGGGCTCGCAGTGATGGACGACAGGCAGCGATCATAAACCGCAGCCTGGGCGAGCGCAGCTTTCCAGGTCCAGGGCCGTGCGCGCCCTGCAGGGCAGCCAGGCAGATGAACGAACTTGAACTAGTATGGATTGCGTAAGGCCCGCGCCATCGGGCTGTCCCATGGCCGTGGCTGACCAAGGTGTTTCATAAGCGGTTGCGTGCGAGCTGAAGGCTTCCGGGAGGCGAATCATGCTCGATCAGATTGCGCTGGGCATGCTTGTCTTCGCCGGAATAACCCTGTTCTACGGAATCATCGTCCTGCACGACATTCCCTACGAAATTGCCGTCCATCGGAACCATCCACATCAGGACGCCATTCACGCGGCAGGCTGGGTCAGTCTGTTCACGCTCCATGCCCTGTGGCCGTTCCTGTGGATCTGGGCCATGTTGTACCGCGAGGACCGGGGCTGGGGTTTCGCGACCGACAAGGCGCGGATGCAGGCCGAAAGAGATCTGGCCCAAGAACTGGCCGAGCTGCGACAGCGGGTCGAGCGACTGGAAGGACAATCCCAGGCCGGGCCCCGCCCGGAAGGGAAGCTGTGACCCATGGACCTGTTACTGATCCTGACCTACACCGCCATCTGCGTGGCCATCTTCAAGATCTTCCGTATCCCGCTGAACAAATGGACGGTGCCCACCGCCGTGCTGGGCGGCGTGGTCTTGATCGGCGCGCTGATTTTCCTGATGAACTACAACCACCCCTATTCGGAAGTGGCGCGCTCCTACTTTGTCTCGGTGCCCGTGATCCCGGTCGTCACCGGCCGGGTGATCGAGGTGCCGGTCCAGGGCAACACGCCGCTGGAGCCGGGCGACGTGCTGTTTCGCATCGACCCCGAGCCTTTCGAGAACCGCCTCAAGTCGCTCAAGGCCCAGCAGACAGCGGCGCGGGGCGACCTGTACCGGATCAACGAGTTGATCAGGCGCAACTTCGGCACCCGCCGTGAGCAGGAAGCCGCGATTGCCCGGGTCGACGACCTGCAGGCTCAGATCGACAACGCCCAGTTCGAGCTGGACAGCACCGTGGTCCGCGCCCCGAGCAAAGGCTTCGTCACCCATGTGTCGCTGCGCCCGGGAATGATGGCGAGCAAGCTGCCGCTGCGCCCGTCGATGGTGTTCATTCCCGACGAGGGCCATTACTTCTCTGCCTGGATGCGCCAGAACAGCCTGCTGCGCCTGGTCCCGGGGGACGAGGCGGAAGTGGCGTTCGACGGTATCCCCGGCCGGGTATTCAAGGGCCGGGTGAAGAATGTCATCACGGTGATCGGCGAAGGACAGGTCCAGCCGTCCGGCACCCTGCTGAGCTACACCGGCTCACCGCCGCCGGGGCGGGTGCCAGTGGTCATTGAAATCACCGACCCGGACTACCTGCCCTACGCCAGACTCATGCCCGGTGGCGCCTATGGCCAGGCAGCGCTCTACAGCCAGCACTTCCACCATGTGGCGATCATGCGCAAGATCCTCCTGCGCATGTCGGCCTGGATGAACTACATCTTTCCGTTCCATTGACGGCCGGGATCGGGCCTGAGACTCGATGCGTTGCAAGTCCGGCTTGATTTCACCTACCGGTCGAGTGGCTGCTTTCGCCTGTTTGCCTCGACAGAAAAAGCGGGTGGGCCGCTTGTTTCCCTTCTCTCTATACTGGCTTCCCTGAATGACAGTCAGAGCGCAAATGATGCCCGCCACAGCCGATAAAAATTCCCAGGTCATTTTGGTCTTGGCTCAACAAAGCGACTTGGACAATCTTGTAGCCATTCGAATCGAGGCCATGCGCGAAAGCCTGGAGCGGGTTGGGCGATTTGATCCAGTGCGCGCACGCGAACGCTTTCTTAGCGGCTTTGAAGCCCGCAATACACGCTACATCGAGGTATCTGGAGAGAGGGTTGGTTTTGTCGTGGTCAAGCACCGGGACAATGAACTCTTGCTCGACCACTTGTATGTGAGACCGAGCGCGCAGGGATCAGGAATAGGCTCTGCTGTTCTCGCCCAGATTTTCAAAGAGGCGGATGTGGCTGGGCTCCCTATTAGAGTGGGTGCCCTCAAAGGCAGCGCTTCGAATCGTTTTTATACCCGCCATGGTTTTCACTTCATCGAAAGCGCTGAATTCGATAATTACTATGTTCGTCAGTGCGTTCCGACGGGGGGCCTATCGCGCTGATGTCCCCTGCTGCAAGGCTTGGCAAACCTGCAAAGCCTTCTCTTCGCCGTTGACCGGCTACGCCACCCCATCTGCCCTCCAATGACCTGGTTATGTGGCATCGGCCAATGACTTTGCGTGCGTAGCAAAATCATCCTGTATCTGCTGGAACCCGCAGCGCAGGTAAAACGCGGCGCCCTGTGGTGTATCCGTGGATAGGCGCACCACACAAAATCGCTGAGCCGCGTGTTCCAAAAGCCGCTGCACCAGGGCTTTGCCCAGATTCCGGCCCCTTGCTGCACGCGCAACGTATACCCTCCGTAGCCTGCCGATATCCGGCCCGGCATAGGGGTCACGAGTAAGGCCACCGATGGCAATCAGTTGCCCGCTGCGGAAGGCGCCCAACAGGCACTCACCCGGTTGATCGAACCGATTCGAACCGTTCTCCCACTCTGCGACCAAACGCGTGAGAAACCTGAAACCGTCCGCAACTGCCTCCGCTTCCAGTACCAGGACTTGCGGAGAAAGCGCTGAGATCTGGCGTATCGCCAGTTCGTCCGTTGACATAACCATTCGATATCCTTGTATGGGTGGGTATCGGCCAGAAGCAGTCAGTCATACATGACGACTATCAACCCCGAGCAGGCATGCGGAAATCGAGGCTGGCATACAATAAGCTGTCGTCAAGCACCATCAGTTTTTCCTATTAAGGAGATGCCGCCATTGAGGTGGTGGGTGCGCCCGCGGTCTTCATGTTGAGGAAGCTCTGCAAGTCCAAGAAGCGCAAACCACCTAGTTGAGATTTCAGCTAGTTAGCCTTCACAACAGGCTCAGCTTGTGCGGCGGTTAGCGGGGTAAGCTCAACCGCTAATGCGGTTTTGGCGAAAAGCTTGTTAATCAACGCTGCGAGCCGAGGGGAATTCGAGTCGCTCGAAATCGCTCGACAGGCGTCAAGGAAGTGCTGGGTCGCCGTGCCGAAGTGAGAGTCGTAAGTCGACCGTTGAAGACACATTTCAATCATCCGCCGCATGAACCGACGCAGCGTGTTTATTTCCATACCTCGTATTGCAGCATCGAAATCCGCTACCGTAGCCCGCTTCATGGCCATCTCCTGTAGCGTCCCCCACCCGCGGTTATTGATGATGTCGAGACAAGCGTCGACTATGGTTGTGCTCGCTTGGGTCCGAGCTTTGGCAGCATCAAACGCTGCCTTAATATCCGGATGGATCGGGTTGTTGAACGGGTTGTCATCCTCGACATACTGGTAATTCTCCGCCTCGAAGGCGGTTATCCACGCATCGATGATTGCATGGCCAAGCGCTTGCCCCTCAGGGAGCTCGCAGAGCGTGTCAAAGAGCTGGGTCGCGATGTAGGGATCCAGCAATTCGGCGCAGGCGGGGAACTGGCCGGCCTGAGCCAGCAGATCGGCGTCGCTTAGCCGATGGTCCCAAAACGCCCGCTTTAAGAAGTCGTGCGCAGTCTCCCTGGTTTGCAGCGACTGCGTCCCAGCGATGAGCCGGTCAATGATGGCCTGCACGCGCTCCGCGTCGAACAGTCCGGACTCCAAAAATTCGACGAGCACCTTCTCGAACTCGTCGCAGCCGTGGACGCCGAGTTCTTGCATGAGCAAGCGCCAGCTGTCCTCGAGCTTCTCCTGCTCAGTCAGCTCTGCGTTATTGTCCCGGCCTAAATGCATCCAGTCCGGGTTCGCCACGTTCAGCGCGAATTGGAAATCGGGCCCGTCTGGGATGCCGCGGTAGTGGATCGCGGAAAACAGGACGATCGACGGCACCACTCGCGCCAGGATCGCTTGGTCCAAATCTCGGCCAGCCAAAATCTGGTTGGCGGTTTTCACCACTTTGCCCACTATGCGGATGTTGGTGAGCCCGCAGATCGCAATTGCTCGCTCCAGCCCCTGCGCGTATTTCGATGGCGTCAGCTTGATGGCGATCGAGAACGCCTCCTCCGGGGAGGTCAGTAGTCTGACTTCCTCGTCGATGACCTTTTCGCGGAAGGTCTCCCACAGCTTCGCCTGGCCGCCATCCGTGGATAGCTGGTCGTCGTTCAACACTAAGAGGAACCTCACGTTGAACTGCTTGGAGTAGTCGTCGATGAAGCCCAAGACCTCGTCGATACCGAGCTTCGCGTGCTTGCGTTCGATGTCGTCGATGACTATTAGTTTGTCTCGGAGCACGACCGGGGCCATCAACAACACGTTGAGGTCCTTGAGAGCGGCCATCGCCTTGTAGTGCTGCGAGGCGGCGGACATGCCTGCGTTAAAGAGGTTCTTAATGCCGTCGAACACGCCGCCATGAGACTCAACGCCGGGAATTGCCGACTCGATCAGTTTGCGCTTAATTTGGTCGACGCTCGAGAGACCGAACAACGACACGTAGAGGGCCTTCTTGGCCTTCTCGTCGGCTGAGGCAGTCCTGACCTCGTTCCACAGATGCGTCTTGCCTGTGCCCCACTTCCCCGACAGCGCTATGACGCTGTTATCGTCCTGCCCTAGCAAGCGGAGCAATCGTTCCTTCGTTTTTGATAGAGACATGCTCTCCTCCTTTCTTGAACGCAAAAAATCGCCCTTGCCGGTTCGCCATGCGCGGTTATGAAAGCCCATGGCCAATCGGGTACCCTGCATCAGATCAGCCATTAAAATCTTGTTCTAAGAAGCTGTCGATCCTCAATGCCCCCCCCTGGCCGGTTAGCGACCGTTGCTCTGATTAGCCATCCTGGTCCTTCCACACGTGGAGGAATTGTCATGAACATCATCGCTGCCTGCAGCCGTCAGCCCTGGAACAAAGGAAAACTGGTCGGGCAGAAAACCCCACTCCGGCTGAGAGATATCTGGGCCATCCGAGTAAGGCTTCAAATTGCGGAAAGAACCCGAGATCTGGCGCTCTTCGATCTGGCCATCGACAGCAAGCTTCGAGCCTGCGACTTAACCAAGCTCCGCGTGCGCGATGTCGCTCATGGCGAGCACGTATCATCACGAGCCATGGTGATGCAGCAGAAAACGCAGCGGCCTGTGCAGTTTGAGATCACTGAGCAAACACGGTCTGCTCTCGCGGCCTGGATACATCGGGCCCAGCTACGCAGCGAGGACTGCCTGTTTCCTAGCCGGCTGCATACTTCAGACCATCTATCTACTCGTCAATACGCTCGTATCGTCAAAGGCTGGGTGAAAGTCGTGGGCCTTGATCCAGCCATGTATGGCACCCACACAATGCGACGTACGAAGGCATCACTGATCTATCGCAGGACGAAGAACCTGCGGGCGGTTCAGTTGCTGCTCGGCCATACGAAGCTGGAGAACACTGTTCGATACCTGGGGATTGAGGTCGATGACGCCCTGGAGATGGCTGAACAGACTGAGGTTTGACCATGTATAGCGACGATCGAAGTCAGACCGTCGCTAACCGGCCAGGAGCGGACGACCTGGCCTGTAAATAAATCTGTCCCCTTTTCTCTCAAGCCCAAAGGAGGATGACCACTGGCCAGGAAAATACTTGCGACCTAGATCACTGTCGACTAGCGTTCAAGCAACGCAATGACGCACCCCGCAGGCTGGATGCCAGTTATCTTCCTTCCTGCTTGGCACTTACAGAATTTCAGTGGGCTTTCAGCCGATGACTGGAAATGACCTGTTAAAAGAGGCCGAGCCATGATTTACGACAACACTTCGCCGAGAAGTCGTGGCCTGTACCTAAATATTCCTCATGCAGGCGGGGTTTGGAGGTTGGACTGTCCATGCCGGCTTTTGGGAACTGTGTTTTTATACAGGACGAGAAAAGGGGACAGATTTGAATGGCACTTACTTAAACGCTAAGTAAGTGCCATTCAAATCTGTCCCCTTTTCCCATCACTGACCACGGTCCCTTTTATATCCTGGAGGTACCATGACATTCAAAATGACGGTTCCAAAGGTGGCGCAAGACAAAACGATGTCCTGCTGGTACGCCGCTGCCTGTATGGTGGCTTTCTATCGAGAGCAAGGGCCACGGCTCGGCATCCCTACTGTCTACGCCGCAAACACTGGCGTTACGGCCGCTCAGATGCGGTTACTCGCGAAGAACGAAGGATTGAGAGACGCCGCGCGGATGCACGGCCGAACAAATCGAGGCCGCTCTACGGCAGTACGGACCACTCTGGCTGGATGGCGATTGGTTTGGGCCAGCACATATTATTGTTGTTACTGGAGTGGATACCACTTCAAAAGAAATTATCTTTAATGATCCTGATGGTGGGACCGAGAAGCAAGGGAGCGTTACATGGTTTAACTCAACACGCTATGTAGCTAATCCTCCCTTGTATCAGCCGCCAAAGCCTTGACTATCTAAACAGTATGGCGCCGCTCCAATGAAAGAAAAGGGACGGCGGTTGCAGGAGCTGAGTGCAACCGCCCCGCATAAGAATTCCAGTTATATTTTCAGGCGAATTGAATGCCCCAGAGCCTGGGATACGCCAAGCCAGATAGCCAGCGATCGCTCCGATTCTAGCGAGGGCATTTAGTTACTCGTATTAGGTGAATTGGCCCTAGTGGTGTGGACACTTCCGGGCCTCATGGCGAAGCTATACGAGCGAGCGTCCCTATCCGACTAGGCCGTCCGCCTGAGGCCGCTTCTGGCCGCCTTGAGCCAGTCGCATCAGGCTGGAGTCGGCCAAAAGCAGACTCTCCCGGGTGTCTACACAAAGAGCGTCGATTCAGACAATGGGGTGCCGGTGCACTCAGTTAATAGCTTTCTGTGGCTAGATAAAGCCTGCGAGCAGCTCATTCTTGGGACAAAACGGGAATGTTGCTGTGGCTCTGGCCCTTGGTTGGCGAACTCAGTGTGCAGCTTTCTAGGGCATGAGACGTTCCACACTGGAGCTTGATATAGCATGCACTCACAATTGCCTTCTTCTAGCAGGGCCCGCGCGTGATGGGCCGATGAGGCTACTTACGGTCGAGTAGCTTTGCGAGCAGCCGCGCCAAGTTCCGAGCGTCATCGGGTGCTCTGTGATAAGCACCATGCCAAGCGATCCCCATAGATTTTGTGGCCTCCTTCAAACAGGGTGCTGAAATGCCGAAGGCACGGCTGTAGAACTCATCGACTTCTAGGTGTTCGAGCTCCGTCAGTAATGAAGTAACTTCAAGTCTTGTGCAGTCTTGCCTCAGTTGATCGGCATCGTAGCGTCCCCAAGAGCACCAAACTGCGCCGTCTATGAGATAAGGTTCTAAGAAAACGTTCAGCTCGTTATTGACTGTCGGGAATGTTATTGCTCTCTCCACATCGATCTGTTTGATTCCTGTTAATGACGTGCAGAAACTCGTCAATATTGGATGAACGGTTGGACGAACCAAGCGGGAGAATTCCGCCGTCGTCGAGAGGTTGCTCAAGCGATCTAAGACGATTAGACCTATCTCGATGATCTCCATGTCTTTCGGCTGGATGGAAAGCTGCCTGGAGGATTGGATTCCTGGCATGATTTCATCGCAAGTCGCTTCCAAATCCACGCAAAAAACGAAGCGAGATCTGCTGAGGCGATCCTTGAAGCGAGTGATTTCTTGGGGATGGGTGAGCTGCATTCTTACTTACCTCATGCGCGACCTTTGGATTTCTGAGCATCCGCTTGCTTATAGATAAACGAATGAGCATCTCTTGCATGTACAGAGGACTGCATCGGCACTGGATGGTTCGGGTATTGAGAGCATGATTCGAACGATCTACACTCCCTACGATTTATCGGTGAGGACGTGGATGAATTATCTTTACTTTGGCGCCAAAAAACCGTCAAAAAGATGCTTCATTTTCACATACGAAGATACTTAGACACATTCACATACACCGCAGTGGATGCCGTAGCGCGGCCCAATCAATAACAAGGAAAGAAATTGAGTATCGCGGAAAAATTTGAGACTTTTCTTTCGAACATCAAAATCGATAACGATGAGCAAATCGGTTCTCGATATGGTGATATTACGGCATGCCTGAATAAGAGTTTTCGAGACACTTCATCGGCTACTGCGAATAATTTACAGGTTGGATCGTACGGCCGTTGGACAGCCATTCGCGGTGTCTCAGATCTGGATATGATTTACATAATGCCTGCAGGTAAATGGGACAGTTATAACGTTGTCGGTGGCCAGGCCAAGTTGTTGTCGGACACAAAGGATGCGCTGAAAAATCGGTACCCGAGAACTGACATTTACGTCGACAGTCCAGTCGTGCGCGTCTTGTATACGAATTTTCATGTCGAGGTTCAGCCAGCGTTCGAGCAAGTTGATGGAAGTTTCAAGTTTCCTGATACTCGTAATGGAGGAAGTTGGAAGTTAACAAAGCCTCGAGCTGAAATCGAGGCAATGAAGAACACCAATGTAGAGAAGAATCGAAACTTGCGCCGTCTTTGCAAAATGGCTCGGGCCTGGAAAAATAAGCACGGCGTTGCAATGGGGGGGCTGTTAATCGACACGCTAGCCTATAACTTCTTGAAATCAACAGATGCTTACGATACGAGGAGTTACTTGTACTACGATTGGATGAGTCGAGATTTCTTCAAGTATCTAGCGGATGAGCCGGAGAAAGAACGTTACGCAGCTTTGGGTAGTGGGCAGCATGTGAAAGTCAAGGACGCCTTCCAAAGTGCGGCAGGCAAGGCCTATGATCTTTGCGTTAAGGCCATCGCAGCTGCGGATAGTGATACAGAGAATGCCAAATGGCAAAAAGTATATGGGGCTCGTTTCCCTGCACCTGAAAAGCTAATAGCCAAGGCTTCAAATCGAGTATTCCGCGAAACAGAGGAATTTGTTGAAGATCGGTTTCCTATCGATATTCGCTATAAACTTAAGATCGACTGCGAAGTAACTCAGAACGGGTTTCAACCACGTAGGCTCAGGGGGATGTTGGGAAAAAATTTCAAGCTCAGCGCTCAGAAATCGCTAAAGTTTGAAGTCAGCGACATCAAGGTTCCAGGCACATACGACGTGTACTGGAAGGTTCTTAATAGGGGTGATGAGGCTGAGCGTCGCGACTGTATCCGTGGGCAGATAGTAGCGGATGGTGGACATCAAACAGTGTCGGAACACACGAATTTTGCGGGTGATCATATTGTGGAATGTTATGCGGTCAAGAACGGCGTTGTTGTGGCGAAGGATCGTATTCACGTCCCAATTGAGTGATCAGAAATGAATAAAGATGCGTTGCTTAAAGCCATTGCTGAGCAAGGCTATAATGTTGGAATTGGCTGCAAGAAACATTGGGCGACTCTCGATATCGTGGACAAACTTCCTGGCTTTATAGGGTTTGTTTCAATGGCTGTGGGTATTTTTGCTCTTGTTATCGATGAGCTGAGTGCGAAGATCCCTTCTGCGATTATGCTGGTGTTTGGTATATGCGCTCTATATATATCTTATTATGACCATAAGAAAGCGGACTATGAAGCTGCTGCGCAGAAGCTCACGGAGCTCCTTGATGAGCTTCGAGATTTTTATCGAGAAGTGCAAGCGTTCACTACGCCACCTACTTCGATACAGATCGATCGCCTGCAAGAGATTCGAAAGATTTACTATAAAACCTGCCTGAGCAAGCAAATTCTTTTCAGTGACTGGTATGCTCATTATAAATTCTTTTGGCAACATCAAATTAGCTGGATGGATGAGCAGCTGAAGTTTAGATTTTTTCGTGACAAGATTCCGCTGTCATTAATGTTTTGGATCATCGCCGCTGTATGTTTAACCGCTTACGAACTGCAAGATAAGACACTTCAAGTTGTGGGTAAAGTAGAGGGGCGTAGCACTCAGGCTAAGGTGGGGGCGGATAACTATACTGGGAGTTTCACAATGACTTGGACGACATGTCCAGTCGACAAAGTTGTGACTGGCGATTTTTTGAAATGGCCACCCATGACTCCCTAATTTTGGATGCGGAACCTAGCCCAATCATCAAGGTAACCTTACAAGTGGCATCATAGCTCAGCCGTGCCTATGGAGCGCCTAGAAAAAAGTGAAGCCGTTTTGCTCGGTGCGTTCAGAAATCATTTAATTCCCGTGCGCCATAGAGGGAACACCCAATCCATTATCGTGGCGAGCCAGCAGCTGTTTGTGGCCAAAGGTAAAGAGTCATGAAAACTTTGCTAGGGTCCTTGACTGTATCGACTAATGGGAGAAGCAGCACCCGTTAAGCCTGCTGAAGCGTGGTTTTGCTCGGATGTCATATAGCAAATGGCAACCGCGTGTTACGAATGGCTACTTCTGGCAGGAAAATTCCATTGCAGGGTTTCAGGTATGTAAGCTCTTCCATTCCACGTGCTACGGTCAATCAAAAGCTCATTTTTCGCGAGCTCTGGACAAGGGCAGAATGTCAACTGGGGCACGAACTTAAGCTGCTCATCATACTGATGAAAGATTTCTTTTTTTTCACCCTCGTGATCAACGGTAAAAGTCCTGTGTTGCCCTTTGGTATTAAAATGAGTACGTCGCGATTTTTCCCACAATGTGCAGAATACAGAGCTGTCATCTAGTGAGTTCAAATAAATCGCAGATGCTGAATTGTGAATCTGCAGCATATTCAAACTATCAACATCAGCTGCCTGCCGGACGTCGATTTGCGATAGCTTGTTGACTTCAGGCTTGTAGACATTGGCATCGTAGAGGAAAATCGCCGCTCGAGGGCTTATTGGGAAGTAAATCTGAAGGCCAGGATTGCGCATTCCCAACACTCCTCGATTTTTTATATTTTTTTGGAAATAATTGAAATACACCACAGGAGCATCGCCGAATATAAATGATCGCTTGGTCCTGTTTTTGAGTACGGTCATCCCTAAATCTGCCAAGAACTGCGCGTTACTCACAGCTTCAATCATATGAATTTTTTGAATCTCGGCCATGTTAGGTACAGCTCTTACACTTTCTTTAAGTCTCGCTCGATTCTCTTCCGTAAGTTCTTCACTAGTATTGATCGCGATTTCCAGCATCATGTTAGCCAATTCCTGCCCCGTTGACTCTTGGTCAAGTCTGGCGGCTAATGTTCTAGATCTTTGGAATACCAAGCCCTGCAATACAAGTAGTGTTTCCTCAAGTGATAGCTGACCAAAAGATTTAGTTTCTTTTAGTTTTTTTAATGGCGTTAAAAATAAATTTTCCAGCTCATTAATGCGTTCTTCCATATATTTGTCGCCGTAAAAATAACTTTTCGACGCTTGATCTCTAATGGATGCCGCCGGGATAACTTTGCCGTCCACCAAACTAATTAAGGGGATAAATTTTTTGTTGCTAGAGAAAAATCTAAAATAATATTGTGGTACAAAGTGCTGATTTTTTTTGATTGCCATATCTAGCCATTAGTCCCTTGTTGAATAAGCTTTCTATTTGAAACTTCAATATTCATTGCGCCGCATCTTGTCACCACTTTACATCGATATGATTAACGTTCACGATTCCTGGACTTGACGGATCATTGTCTTCACCACGTTTGTGATTTCAAGCGTACTGTCCAACCCTACTACAGTGTCCGTGCTAAGAATAGTTGAAGAAAAGTGGAGCATGACCGCCCATTTTTGACCATTAGCGTTCGCTTGTGAGCGCCCGCTAATGGCCGATTCTGTTGAAAAAGTCGGCTTCGGTTTCCACGGCAGAAAAATACGCGCCTGAGATTGAAATCTGTGTTTTTGGCAGAAGGTTCAGGACTCGGATTTCACGTAGCAGCGTGCAAAAGAGGTGTTTTCACCCATCAATGTTCGAGCGTTTTGGGAAAACCGACTTTTTCAACAGAATCGGCCAGAAGCCGCCAATCACGGCGACTGGCAAGCGAACGCCGAAAAACGCGGCTTCGCTGGCCCTTCTCGCCTCGACTGCCGATATTCGTCGCCATCACGATGACCACCGAACGGCCTCAAAACCTACCGTTTACTGAAGGCAAGACGAGCCGCGAAAAGCACGAAAACCATGCCAGTGGCGCGATCCATCCAGGTAATCACCTTCTCCCTGCGCAACATTTTGGCCAGCGGCTGGGTCGCGCCAATCAGGATGATCGACCAGAGCAATCCGATGGCGACGTGAATGCCGACAAGGCCAAACGTCCAGGTAATCAATGGCTGGCCTTGCGGAATGAATTGGGGGAGGAAAGAGACGTAGAAAATACCGATCTTGGGGTTCAGGACATTGCCCATCATCCCCTTGAAGAACCAGTTCGTCGTTGTATTGTCAGTGCCGCCGGCAGGGGACAACGATTGGCGGGGCCGCAACAGCATGTTGAGCCCGAGCCAAGCAAGATAGGCCGCACCGCAGTATTTCAAGACATTGAACGCCAGCTCTGACACGGCAATCAGTGCCCCCAGTCCAAAAGCCACGGCTGCGCCCCACGACAGGCAGCCCGCACTGATGCCCAGGGCCGCGCGTAAAGCCTGCTGCTTTCCTTCCACAGTGGCCGTTCGCAATACCAGGGCGGTGTCCAGGCCGGGCGTCAGGGTCAACAGTGTCGCGGCAAACGTGAAGGCAATAAGGTTGTCGAGGAAAGGCATAGGTGAGTCTCAGCCAGAGGTAGGCGAAAGATTATCCTTGAAAGGCGGCCGATTGAAATTCATGCCGACGCGCATCCCTTCCTGCACCTGGCCCATCAGCCCCTGACTACAAACCGCCCTATTCCCGCCGGCCAAAACTAAGCCCGCCGCGCCAACAGCAACACCGAAGCCGCCGCCGACAACAACGCCGCGCAGCAGCGGTTGAAGAGCTTCTTGCCCCGTGGCTCGGCGAACCAGCGGCGCAGGTGCAGGCCCATGTAGGCGTAGGCGCTGATGGCGATCCATTCCAGGGCCAGGAACAGTGCGCCGAGCACCAGGAATTGGGCGGGAACCGGGGCTTGCGGGTCGACGAACTGCGGCAGGAAGGCGGTGAAAATAAGGATGGCTTTCGGATTGCCGATAGCAATCAGGAATTCCTGCCGGGCCAAGGCCAGCAGGCCCAGTGGCGCGGTCTTGTTCTCGGCTTCGACCTGGGTATCCGCCGTCCACAGCTGGTACGCCAGGTACAGCAGGTAGCCAGCCCCCAGAATCTTGATCCCGTGAAACAGCAGCTCCGAAGCTTGCAGCACCACCGCCAGCCCGGTCGCCGCCAGGGCGATCATCAGGGCAAAGGCCGCCAGCCGCCCTACTCCCGCCAGGCAGGAGACGCGAAAGCCATAGGTAGTGGCATTGCGGATCGACAGCAGGTTGTTCGGCCCAGGCGCCATGTTCAGGGCGAAACAGGCCGGGAGGAAGAGCATCAGGGTGGCAAGGTTCATGGAGGTGTCCGTCGGCTGATGGCTTGAGTTCCACACCCGCCAACCGGGCGGTTGCGGGCCCACAAGCCTCGCCCAATCCAGGGCATGCCGTCGAGAATTTTTGTCGATGCTCGGCCAACAGCCGCAACCGGTTCCAGGCGGATGGCGCGCTGCGCACCTTGCCTGCTTGTCGCGCCACCCTGCCCGGCCAAACCGAACTGATTTACAATGCCATTCTTTTTTTCTGGCTCAGAGGCTGGCGATTCGTGGATGCCCTGTCGCTTGTCTACAAGCACCTGACCGAGTGGGTAATCGCCCCTGTCACTGCGCAATTTCTCGGCATTTTCAATCTGAACGGCCGCCTCGGGGTCTTGTTCCTGTGCGTGTCCTACGGCGTCGCCTATGGCCTGTTCCGTTTCCGAAAGCGCCGCGGCCTGAGCCACGCCCGGTCGTTCTGGCAATTCCTCGGCGGCGGCCGGGTGCACCTGCATCCCTCGGCGCTGCTGGATTACCGCTACTACTTCGTGCGCGCCATCCTCAAGGTTGCGCTGGTGTTGCCCATCGTCCATCTGGTCGACCCTTACATCCTGCGCTCCGGGGACTACCTGACCTTTTTCAGCAACCTCTGGGGCGAGCGCCCGCGCCTGGGCCAGAACCTGGGGCTGGCGCTGCTCTACGGGCTGGGGGTGTTCCTGCTCAAGGACTTCCTCCATTACTGGGCGCACCGGGCGTTTCACTCGCGCTGGCTGTGGGCCTTCCACAAGGTCCATCACTCGGCACCGGTGCTGGTGCCGGCGACGGCGAGCCGGGTGCACTTCGTGGAAAAGATCGTCGAGAAGCTGAGCATCAGCCTCGGCCTGGGCCTCTACGCCGGCTGCTTCTGGTATGCCTGCGGCGGCGAGATCGGCCGCTACACCCTGTTCGGCGTGACCTACCTGATATTCATCTTCAACAGCCTGGCGGCCAACCTGCGGCACAGCCATGTCTGGCTGTCGTTCGGTCCGCGGCTGGAGCATGTGTTGAACAGCCCGGCCCAGCACCAGATCCATCACAGCGACGCGCCCCGCCACTTCAACCGCAACTTCGGCACCAACCTGTCCCTCTGGGACTGGATGTTCGGCACGCTCTACGTCACCTCCTCGACACCCGAGCCGCTGTGCTTCGGCACCGGCGAGCGGGACCACCGGCGTTACCTGACGGTCTACAGCCTGATCGTCACGCCCTTCGTCGACACCGCCCGCAAGCTCCTGGCCAAACGCCCGCGCGGGGTGGCGCCCGAGACGCCCTGGTCATAGCCGGGGCGACAGCTATTGCTCGAAGCGACTGCTGGCATCGCGGTCGCGCTCGTAGCGCCTGGCGAGTGGAAACGCCGGCAACCAGGACTCGCGACGAATAGTCCAGCTTTCATAGGTGGGCTTGAGTTGGTCGGGGGCATCCAGGGCACCCAGGTTCACTTCGATTTCGTCGGCGCTGCGGGCGAACACCGACGAGCCGCAGTGCGGGCAGAAAAACCGCCCGGCGTAGTCGCGGGTTTCGCCCTCGACGGTCACCGCGTCCTCGGGGAAGATCGCCGAGGCATGGAACAGCGCGCCATGGTGCTTGCGGCAGTCGAGGCAGTGGCACAAACCGACCCGGTATGGCGGCCCCGACGCCACGAGCCGCACCTTGCCGCACAGGCAACCGCCGGTGAATCGTTGCATGCCGTACCTCCTCTTGGGTCAAGCGTTGGTGGTGGCTGGCCAAGGCCGCATTCAGTCATGAGACGGCCTGGACACCCGTTATGCGGTGCCGGCCCGCGGCTCATCTTTCAGCGCCTCACGCTGCACCTGATTGCGCCAGACCCGATAAGCACGAATGCCGGCGCGCACCGAGGGGAACAACAATTGCTGCTCCAGCTCGCGCGCCAGGCCTGAACGCACCAGCATCCTCAGGAATGTCCCGTGCGGCCGGGCGATGCCCAGGATGATGCCGCGGGCCAGCAGGGTGTCGCGCACCTCCCTGAGGGCCACGATGCCGCTGACGTCGATCGAAGTCACCGCCTCGGCGACCAACAGCACGGCGCGGGGCTCGGGCTCGCGTTCGACCGCCTCGAGCAGGCGCGCCTTGAAGTAGTCGGCGTTGAAAAACAGGATCGCGTCATCGAAGCGATACACCACCAGCCCCGCCAGCGTGCGCGCCTGCGGGTATTGACTGATATCGACCTGGCCTTCGATCCCGCGCACCCAGCCCAGCACCGCGTCGGTGGGCTGATAGATGCTTTTGAGCAACCGCAGGATCGCCAGCAGCACCGCGACGATGATCCCCGGTAGCACCCCCACGCCAATCACCCCCAGGGTGGTCAGCACACAGAGCCAGAACTCGAAACGGCTGAGCTTGCGGATGACCCGCATCGCCTGGATGTCGATCAGGCCCCAGCCCGCCATCAACAGCACCGCCCCCAGCGCCGCCTGGGGGATCCAGGCCATGGGCGCGGTGAAGAACAGCAGGATCAGGGCAATCACCAGGGCGGCGATGATCCCCACCAACTGGCTCTTGCCCCCCACCATGCTGTTGACCGCCGTGCGCGAATCGGCGCCGCTGATGGCGAAACCGCTGGAGACCCCGGCGGCGATATTGGACACCCCCAGCGCCAGGAACTCATGGTTGGCGTTGACCGTGTAGCCGTTCCTGGCGGCGAAGCTGCGGGCCGTCAGCATCGCACTGCAAAAACTCACCGTGGCGATACCCAGCGCATCGCGCAGCAGGCTTTTCAGTTCGGCCTGGTTGGTCTGCGGCCAGCTCAACTGCGGCATGCCCGAAGGGATCGGGCCCAGCACGGAGACCCCGTAGCTGTCCAGGCCCAGCAAGCCGACGCACAAGGTGGCGATGGCCACCGTCACCAGCGCTGCCGGCAACCTGGCAAAGCGCCGCGGCAACCAGATCAGCAGCGCCAGGGCGCCCGCCCCGATGGCCAGGGTCGGCCAATGGGTTTCGCCAAGCCGCTGCAGCATGTTCAGCAGGCTGAGAATGAAACCGTCGCCTTCGATCTTGTAGCCCAGCACCTTGCCCAGTTGCCCGGCCAGCAGGCTCAGGCCGATGCCGTTCAGATAGCCGATCAGGATCGGCCGCGAGAAAAAGCTGGCAATAAACCCCGCCCGGGCGATGCCGGCGCCGATCAGCATCAGGCCGACCAGCACCGTGACAATCACCGCCAACTGCGCCAGGCGCTCGGGATCGCCCAGCGCCAGAGGGGCGATCGCCCCGGCGACCATGGCGCAGGTGGCCGCATCCGGCCCGACCATCAACTGCCGCGAACTGCCCACCAGGGCATAGACCATCATCGGCAGCACGCAGGCGTACAAGCCGTACTGGGGCGGCAGCCCGACGATCTGTGCGTAAGCAATGGCAATCGGGATCTGCACGGCGGCCACCGACAAACCGGCCTGCAGGTCGTACCTGAACCATTCGCGGCGGTATTGCAGGAGATTGGCCAAACCTGGCAGCCAGCGGGCAAGCAGCATGGAGGCACCTTTGATCGAGGGCTTTGACGAAGGGTGATGGCGGGCGCGAAACGTCGGGCCCTGGATGAGAGGTAAGCAGAGTCGGTTTTCTTTTCAATAAAATTGCGGCGTATCGAGCCTCCCCTGGTTTAGCAGGCACTGCGGTTGCCTCCTGGCGAAACGCTTGCGCGGGTGGCGCCCAGCCCTCTGCGGTATCCGATGATCGGGCCTGGCAGCTGGCAGGCTCCTTTACTAGTGTCTACCCAACAGCAGCCGAACCGGTTTTAACGGGCCTGAATTCACTGTCCATGCCGTACTCCTTTTCGAACAGTAGCGTGTTCGCCTACTCGTTCCTCCCGGTACTCAAGGAGAGAACCATCCAGGAAGTGCACATGACACTTCTTGCCTGCCAAGGGACATTCTGAAACGTATCAGGCTTTCAGCTAGAGGGTTTTACACCCGAGCGCCGAGGTGAAAAGAGGTGCACTCATCGAAAGGAGATCGAAGATGGCTAGCATAATGAAAGTTTTGGACATCCACCTGTCACTGCTCAAGTCCAACCCACCACAGCTGCATATATTGGCCCATGGCCTGGTGGGCTCTCCGGGCTGGACCAACCCAAGATTGCAACCGCGGTTTTACATCGACTTCCCGAAAGACGGGATTCAAGACTTTGACTTCGTTGCTGACCCGCCTCAGGGAGTTTCCATACTCCCCGTCTACCCCATCACCGCATCAGAGCACTGGGAAAACCCACCCCTGGATAAGCTCAAAGGCGTAAGGGTTCACTCTGCCAACAACTTCGTTGAAGAGTACATCCGGGTGGCCAAATCCGTAGCCTGTTAATCATTGAGAGGGATATGTGTCAGGCCTTGCCTGACACATATCAGATCGAATCCAGCCTTCAGCCATTGCCTATTTTTTGCTGTTCCTGGGGTCGTCCGCCGGGTTGAGGTAGGTGATGCCCCAGGGGCCCGTGCCGTGGAGCTGGAGCACGGTTTCCTGTTTTTGCGTGGCGGCGTACATCGGCATGCCGACGGGAATGATCAGGGTGTCGCCCGGGTGATAGGCCTTGGCCTTGGCCGCATCAAAGGTGTCGCCGGTGGCAAAGTAGAAGGTGCCCGAGATCACGGTGACACGTTCGGTCACAGGGTGGGTATGCACGCCGACTTTCGTGTTGGCCGGCAGCATCAGGCGCATCGTGAAAGGCTCTGGTTTTTTCAGGTCGCCTTCGATCACCGAAATCATCACCCCGGGCCCTACCGAGGGCGCGGGTGTCCATTTCAGTTCGGCGGGGGTGGCGGCAATCAACCCTGTGCCCTCGGCCAGCGCAGCCGATGCCAGGAAGGTTGCGCCGAACAGGGCCAGCGAAACAGCGACAGCTTTGTGGGTGCTCATCGTGATGTCCTCGCGGTTGAGAGCGCTGGGTGAATCGCAGCAGCGGCCAACATAGCGTCAACGCAAAAGCACAGCGGCTGCGCGATCGAGTCATATAGGGTGACGATAGCCGAACGCCGATGCGCGGATATATCCATTGCGAACAGCCTTGATAGCGCACGGGCATGGACGCTGGACTCCTGCCGATCTGCGCCTGCCAGGCAAAAGACAAAATTGCCATGTGTTTCCCTCGTTCTTTCATACGTCGCAGTTCTCTCTGCCCGTTGCCCATGCCTGGAGTTCCCCCCGATGCCCTCGCCCCGTCCCCTGCCCTCTGCCTTGCTGGGCCTGGCCCTTGTCTGTCCGGCCCCGGCCGAAGCCCAGGGCCTTGAGCTGGGACAGGTGCTGATCGGCGCCGAGGAGCGCAGCGGCGAAGACGCATCGATCGAGGAAGCCAAGGCGCGGCTGGCTCAGGTGCCCGGCGGCAGCAATGTGGTGGACCTGCGCCGCCCGCTGCAGGGCCGCGTGGCCAGCAACCAGGATGTGCTGGCGTATCAGCCGGGGGTCTATGCCCAGTCGGCGGGCAACGAAGGGGTGAAGATTTCGATCCGCGGTTCGGGCATCAACCGCGCGCCGGGCGCCCATGCCTCGGGGCTGTACACGATGCTCGACGGCCTGCCGCTGAGCGGCCCGGGCGGCACGCCCTATGAGTTGCTGGAACCGCTGTGGCTCGAGCGGGTGGAAGTGCTGCGCGGCGCCAACGGTTTCGACCGCGGCGCCCTGGCCCTGGGCGGCGCCATCGACTACATCAGCCACACCGGCTACGACGCGCCGAAGTTGCAGGTGCGCTACGCCACCGGCAGCCACGGTTATCAGCAGCGCCAGGTCAGCTCCGGGCAGGTGCTGGGCGACTTCGACTACTACCTGTCCCTGACCGACGCCCGCTCCGATGGCTACCAGGACCACAGCGCCAGCAAGAGCCAGGGGGTCGTCGCCAACTTCGGCTATCGCTTCAACCCGAACCTGGAAACCCGCTTCTATATCCGCCATCGCCAGACCGACAACGACCTCGCCGGGCGGGTCACCCAGCGCTCCATCGAGCACGACCCGCGGGCGGCCAACCCGGCCTACGTGACGCGTAACGACAGCCGCGACCAGCCGGGCAGCACCTTTATTGGCAACAAGACCACCTGGTACATCGACGACGATTCGAGTATCCAGACCGGCCTGGTCTACCACGACTACCCCATGGACCTGCGCGAAGGCCCCAACCGCCTCAAGGTGGCCTACACCGATGTCAGCGGCACCTTCGACTACAAGCGCCGCGACACCCTCTGGGGCCTGGAAAGCCACAGCACCCTGGGCCTGCGGGTGACCAAGCACCTGCCCAACTCAGGGGCCAGCGAATTGGTGCGTATCCCCAGCGGCAACACCGCCGGTTATGCGCCGGGTACTCATATGCGCAACTTCACTTACCAGGGCTCGGACAGTGTCCTGCATCTGGGCAATGACCTGGAAATCGCCGACGACCTGTGGCTGACCACCGGCCTGGCCGCCATTTACACCCGCCGCGAAAGCGCCGTGACCTACCCCGACGGCGGTGGCAAGACCAGCCTCGGCGACTGGGACTACGCGCCGCGCCTGGGCCTGCGCTACCAGCTGGCCCCCGACCTGCAACTGTTCGGCAACCTCAGCCGCTCGGTGGAGGCGCCCCACCCCTGGTCGCTGATCTACAGCTCCAACATTCGTTTCCCGGCCGGCAGCGGCGCCGCCACCGGCACCCAGCGCGACCCGATCAAACTGCAAAACCAGACCGCCACCACCCTGGAACTCGGCGGCCGTGGCGACAGCGCCATCGGCCAATGGAGCCTGGCCTGGTACTACGCCCAGGTGCGCCACGAACTGCTCTCGGTGTTGCCGGACGCCAACGCCACCACCCCCTACGAGCTCAACGCCAGCCCCACCGTGCACCAGGGCGTGGAAGCCAGCCTGCAGAGCAAGCTGTGGTCAGGGAAAGACGGCGGCCAGCTGAGCCTGCGCCAGAGCTATACCTTCAGCGACTTCCACTACCGCGACGATGAACGCTTCGGCGACAACCGCCTGCCGGGCCTGCCGATGCACTACTACCAGGGCGAACTGCGCTACGACTGGCCTCAGGGCTTCTTCGCCGCGCTCAACACGCAACTGGTGTCCAAGGTGGCGGTGGACTACGCCAACAGCTATTACGCCGATCCCTACGCGCTGTTCGGCGCCACCCTGGGCTACAACGCGCCCAAGGGCGACTGGCAGACCTGGCTCGACCTGCGCAACCTGACCGACCAGCACTACGCCGCCACCGTCACCCCGGGCTACGACGACAAAGGCCTGGACGCCGCGCGATCGACGCCGGGGGAAGGCATGGCGATGTATGTCGGGGTGTCGTGGAGTTTGCGCTGAGGCGGTCGAATCAGGGCGGTTTCCGCCCTATGCCCAGGCGCGTTCAGGACGTCGTGCCCCTCCATCTTGCCGGATCAATGTGACAGGGATGACCGTTACCGAATGGGTCGCGACCGGCCAACAGCCGGTACTCGCCCAGCGTTTAATCGATGGCATTGATGATTATTATCGAGAGGCTCGCCTCTCGGCGTGCCAAAACCGACTCCTATAATCGCCTCGAATTTCCCCCCGCGCCCCTGTCCGCCTCAGGCGACATCCCCCTTGGAACCCAGCACCATGTCAAGCACAAGCCAGGCCCCTCACGGCCTCCTCGAACATAGTCAACAGAGCGTCAAACAACAGTGGCTGGCGATTCTCTCGGTCGCCGTGGGTGCCTTCGCCCTGGTGACCAGCGAGTTTCTCCCGGTGGGCGTGCTCAACGATGTCGCCAGCGACCTGGGCATCACTGCTGGCCACGCCGGTCTGATGGTTACCCTGCCCGGCATCATGGCCGCCCTCGCCGCCCCCTTGCTGTCTGTGGGCATCGGTGTCCTGGACCGTCGCAATCTGCTTATCGGCCTGACGCTGATCATGATCATCGCCAACTCGGTCGTGGCCTACGCCAGCGACTTCAACCTGCTGCTGTTCGGCCGTGTGCTGCTGGGCATCAGCATCGGCGGTTTCTGGGCTACCGCCATTGCCCTTAGCGGCCGCCTGGCCCCCAAAGGAGTGGGCGTAGCCCAGGCCACCTCGATCATCATGGTCGGTGTGACCCTGGCCACCGTACTGGGCGTGCCCGTAGGCACCTGGCTGAGTGGCCTGATGGGGTGGCGCATGACCTTCCTGGTCACCGCGCTGTTGGGTATACCGGTGCTGCTGGCGCAGGTCTTCCTGCTTCCGCGGCTCACCCCGGACAAGGCCATTCGCATCAGTGACCTGCCGGCCTTGTTCATCAACCCACAAGCTCGGGTCGGACTGATCGCAGTCTTGCTGATCGGCCTGGCGCACTTTGCCGCGTACACCTATGTCGCCCCCTTCTTCAAACAGAGTGCCGGCTTCGATGGGCCGACTATTGGTTCATTTCTGCTGCTGTATGGCGTGGCCGGGGTCGTGGGGAATATTTTCGCCGGCTTCGCCGCCAACCGGAGCGTGCGTCATACCCTGTTGCTGGTCGCACTGATGATCGGCACCAGCACTGCCCTGTTCCCCTACTTCGCCACCGGCATGACTGGCGCTGCGATGTTGATCGCGCTCTGGGGCTTCGCCTTCGGCGCCTTCCCGGCCTGCGCCAGTATCTGGATGTTTGTCGTAGCGCCCAAGGATGTCGAACGCGGCATGCCACTCTTCGTCGCCTTGTTCCAGGTGATTATTGCGTTGGGCTCGTTCTTCGGCGGGAGGATCGTCGACCAGCTGGGCAGCTCGGTGCTGTTGAGCCTGGCCACGGTCCTGGTGGGCTGCGGTTTTGTCACGGTACTTGTGCTGGGACGCAAGGTCAGTAATAGCCTGGCGGCCCAACCCGGCTAACAGGTTGATGTAAATAGCCGGGCCTTGTAGCAGCAATGGCCGCTCAAGCGCCATGGATCAGCTCTCGGAGGACACCACGGACTCCGGACTGGACTCGGCAGCCAGCTTCAATCGGTCGGCCTTGCTGATGTATTTGGGCTTTCGCGGTGCCAGCTTGGCACTGGCCTTTTTCGCGTTAGCCTTTAATAGCTGATTGATTTTCTTGCGACGATTCATGTTTTTTCTGCTCGGTTTGTGAATGCTTGAATGATAGGGGATTCAAAGCGCCCCTTCCTGTACAACCCCTGGACCGCGTTCAGGCCAGCAGCTCGCTGATCCACCGAGCCTGCCGGGCGATGTCCTGGACCTTCTCCTCGGGCACGGCCTGCCGTGCCCGGGCGAAGTGGGCCAGGGTCTTGTGTTTCAGGCGCAGCATGCGCTGCCACTTGGCCAGGAAGGCCGGGCTGCGGACCTGCAGTTGCAGCGGGCCGAAGTACAGTTCCTCGGCGGTGTAGTTCACCGGCCCGGCGCGCTCGGCGACGATGATTTCGTAGAAAAAGCGGTTTTCCCGCAGCACTTCCTCGCCGAGGATGCGGTAGCCATGCTCCATCAGCCATTGGCGCAGGGGTTGCTCGCCGCCGTTGGGCTGCAGGACCAGGCGTTCCTGGCCGCTCAGGCGGGCCTTGCCGCTGTCGAGGATGTCGCGGATGGTCTCGCCGCCCATGCCGCAAATGCTGATCGCCGTGATCCGGTCTTCCGGCTCGATCGCCGCCAGGCCGTTGGCCAGGCGCACGCTGATGCCCGAGTCCAGCGCGTTTTCGCGCACGCTGCGTTGGGCCGCGTGGAACGGCGTCAACGCCACCTCGCCGGCCACCGCCGCGGCGATAAGGCCACGGCGCAGCAATGCCACCGGCAGGTAGCCGTGATCCGAGCCGATATCGGCCAGGCGCGCACCCGCTGGCACATGCGCCGCCACGCGCTCCAGGCGCATGGACAATGTCTGTTGGTTCAACTGCCGCCCCTTTTCACCACGAACGTCCGGCGCCTTTGGCCGGATCGGGGCGCGATTCTGTCGGGCAATGGCGTGCATTTCAAATTTATGCGACCGGGGCCAGGGTTCGCGCCGTCCTGGCGCTCGCGCATCGGCGCCATGGCAAGCCGGGGCATAAGCCACTTTTGTATCGAGCTTTGCGCAGCCCAAGAGGCGGGAATGGGACGTCGCTGTCCCGCTGCCAAACCACCGAGTATCGCAATGTATCTGCATGACTTCTCGCTACATAAGCTTGCATCCGCCCCAGGATTCGGACACAGGCCAGATACGTCGCGGCCATCAAATGCAACCCAGGTTGAAGGGGATCAGCCAGGTCCCCCGCCACCACTTATGCCGCCCCTTCGCCGTTCGGCCCGCTGAAGCATGTCAACGCCGGGCTGCTGGACGTGGCATACGCCGAAACAGGCCCCGCCGATGGCCCGGTGGTGATTCTGCTGCACGGCTGGCCGTACGACATTCACAGCTTTGATGAGGTTGGGCCCTTGCTGGCGGCCAAGGGTTATCGGGTGCTGATGCCCTATGCCCGCGGCTACGGCGATACCCGTTTCCTGTCGGCGAAAACCCTGCGCAATGGCCAACCGGCCGCGCTGGCCAGTGACGTCATCGACTTCATGGATGCACTGAAGATCAAGCAAGCAGTGCTCGGCGGCTATGACTGGGGCGCGCGTTCGGCGGACATCGTCTCGGCGCTGTGGCCGGAGCGGGTCAAGGCGCTGGTGTCGGTCAGCGGCTACCTGATCGGCAACCAGGCGGCCGGCCAGAATCCGCTGCCGCCCAAGGCGGAATTGCAGTGGTGGTACCAGTTCTATTTCGCCACTGATCGCGGTCGCGCCGGCTATGAGAAAAACACCCACGACTTCGCCAAGCTGATCTGGCAACTGGCCTCGCCGCAATGGACGTTCGACGACGCCACCTTCGAGCGCAGCGCCAAGGCCCTGGACAACCCCGACCATGTCGATATCACGGTGTTCAACTACCGCTGGCGCCTGGGGCTGGTTCAAGGCGAAAGCCGCTACGCCACCCTGGAACAGAAACTGGCCACGGCCCCAACCATCAGCGTGCCGACCATCACCCTCGAAGGCGATGCCAACGGCGCGCCGCACCCGAACCCCGCGGACTACGCCAAGCGCTTCACCGGCAAATATCAGTTCCGCCTGATCAGCGGCGGCATCGGCCACAACCTGCCGCAGGAAGACCCGCGGGCGTTCGCCCAGGCGGTGATCGATGCGGATCAGCTATGAGGTCGGCCTGACTGTCCTGGGCAAAACATGGCGTGGGGAATGACTAGCGTTGAGTGAACCGCGCCTCACCGATCAGCGGCCGTCTCACAGCAACGGCGAAAAGCTCGCCGGCAGGTAGATCGTCGAATGCATGTCGCGCAGTTGCGGACCTGAGTTTTCCGGCGGCCAGACGCCATCCTGTACGGCACGGGTGCGCACGTCCAGGCGCTGTTCGAGCGAGTAGTACGGCCAGATGTGCAAGTACCGAGGCAACTGACCATCGGTGGCATAGAAGGCGGCATATACCGGCGAATATTGCTCGGCGGTTCTGGGGCCCAGCGCTTTTTTCCAGCCCCTCAGCGTGGGTGCCAGACCGGATGGCAGCAGATCGTAGATACGAAACTCGTAGAACGGCCCGTGCCGCCCGGCAGGCAGCGGCTGGAGAAAGGGAAACAACGAATAGTTTTCCACGCGCATCTCCATCAGATACGCCTCAATGCCAAACGCGTCGGCAGCCGCCAGATAACGCTCGCGCTCGACCTGGCGAGACGCCTCGTCGGCAAAGCCGCGCAACATCGCGATCTGATTCAGCGGGCCGACCTCCGATGCCCAGCACCCCATCAACTTCACGCCGGCGCCTTGCGCCAGCAGGCGCTGTTCCAGACACACCATGGCGATGGCGACAGTGCGCACGCGCACGGTGAACGTGATCAACTCGTACAGCTTCATGAATACCTCGGCTCAGGACCAGAGATGCATGGATGATCCGCACCCACAACGAAAAATACATTGCGTCGCTGAACACCGGCGACAGCTCCCTCGACTCGAGCGCGCGGTCAAATATCCGGGCGGTTCTGCAACGCAGTTAGCTGTTCCAGCTTGCAACGCAGTTTGATGCTCAAGCGCGTCGACGCTGGAACACGCTGTCACCGTCAAGGTGATTGAGGTGGGTACAGCCCATCAGGTTCATGGTCAGTGCGAGTTCAGCCGTCAGCAGGTCCAATGCCCGTCCTGCTCCGGCTTCACCGGCCGCCGCCACCCCGTAAAGGGTGGATCGGCCCAGCAGCACGGCATCCGCACCCAAGGCGAGCGCTTTGACGATGTCGCTGCCACGGCGAATGCCGCCGTCGAGCAGCAGGCTGAGTTTGCCCCGTGCCTGCGGGGCGATGGCCGCCAGCGCGTCGAGACTGCTCAGTGCACCGTCCAGCTGGCGACCACCGTGGTTGGACACCACCACGCCGTCGAGCCCAAGGGTGATGGCGCGCTCCACATCTGCCGGATGCAATACGCCCTTGAGCAACAGTCGCTCTCCCCACTGCTCACGCAAACGCGCCAACATGTCCCAGTCGAGCAAGGTATCCATCTGCTGGCCGATAAACGCCATCGATCCCAGGGGGTTACGCTCGCGCGGTGGCAAGTAGGGTTCGAGGTTGCCCATGCCGGGCAGCCCCGATGGCCACATCACCTGCTTGAGCCAGCGCGGGTGGCGGACCACATCCAGCTTGTTGCGCCATGTCAGCTGGCGCGACCTGGCAAAATTGCGCCGGTCCCATTGGCGATTACCCAGCACCATCGCATCACAGGTCAACACCAGGGTCCGGCAGCCTGCGTCGGCGGCCCGCTGCAGCAAATCGTTTTGCACCCGCGGATCGCGCATGGCGTACATCTGGAACCACAGGTCGACACCAGGCACCGCCGCGACAAGCTCTTCAAGCGAGGTATTGGACGCGGTACTCAGGCTGAAGGGCAGCCCCCGTGCCGTTGCCGCCCTGGCCAAGTGAATGTCGGCATCGCGGTGCAGCAGGCCGTTATAGCCCGTCGGCCCAATCAGCATCGGCATGGGCAACACCCGGCCGAGCACGGCGCGACAAGTGTCGGGCGCATGGCAGGGCACCATGGCCCTGGAATGCAGGCCAAAGGCGCTGAACGCCGCGAGATTATCCTTGAGCGTCAATTCGGCCTCCGCACCGCCGCTGAGGTACTCCCACACGAAGTAAGGCAAGCGCCGCCGGGCTATCTCGGCCAATTCGGCGATACTGTGAACGCGATCCAAGTCGCAGCCGGTATAAAAACGACGCATAGGCAATCCTTATAGCGCGGCATAAAAACCGCGGTAAAAAAGTCCGGAAGGAGCGCTCCGGACGAAGGAAAAACAATGTTGAAGTTCAACCGTGCCGGATGCGCAGGCCGGCCTGGAAGCCGCGAACGACTTCCAGGGATTTCAGAACTTCCAGGTGTAGGTCGTGATCAGGCGATTTTCCTGATAGTCCACCCCCGACGCCCTGCCATTGCCATAGCGCGTCTTTACGTCAATCCGGCGCCACTCGAAACCTAAGTCCTTCAGGGGACCGCTTTGCACCACATAGCCGAGCACGATGTTGCGTTCACTTTCGACGTTCTGTTCGAGGCTATTGCTGCCCCGGTCGATACCGGTGCCGCGTATGTAACGCGTCATCAATTTCAACCCCGGCAACCCGACGCCCGCGAAGTTGTAGTCATAACGCAATTGCCAGGAGCTTTCGTTCGGCTTGACGAACGCCACTGTCGACCAGTTCACCAGGTAAGGCTGCGGCGCATAGCCATTGAGCGTTGGGAATGTCGACTCGCCGAGCATGCGCTGGTAGCCGACACCGAAGGCGTGGGCGCCTTTTTTCAGGGTGGTCATGACGCCATAGGAGCGGTTGTCGATATCGCCGTACAGCGCTTTGCCGTCTTCACTGTGATTGAAGTAACGAAGGTCTGTCTTCAAGCCGTAACCGGCACCCAGATCATGGTTATAGGTCAGCCCCAGGTAGTGTTGTTTATAGATATCCTCCAGTTGCCCGAAGAAATAAGTACCGGACAAGTTTGGGGTAAATACATAGGTGGCACCCGCAAAGTTCAACCCATCACTGCGGCGTTTGATGTTAGGACCATTGAACAAGTACATCTTCTCGGTATTGGAAGACTCCCGGGAGCTGATTTCGGTAAAGCGACCGCCCGTCAGTGTCAGCTTTTCCACTTCCCTGGATTCGATCTGTACACCGTGATACGTGGTGATCAATTGCCGCGAATCGTCGATGTAGGCCACCGGCAACGTCGGACGAAGTTCACCTATCTTGAGTTCGGTTTTGTTGTAACGCACCTTGCCGGTCAGCGCCGCACGGCCATAGTCACGGACTTGTTCGCCCTTGCTGGCATCGTACGGAATGATGCTGTCCGGGCCCCGTCCACCGCCTCCGTCCAAGCGATAGGCGTACTGCGCCGAAAGGTCCAGGCCAAACTGCAGCGTGCCTTCGGTGTAACCCGAGATCGCGCGAAAATCGAAACCTTGGGTCCAACTGCCCACCCGGGATTGCGGCGCGTCATGCTGTTTGAAATCACGGTCAATGTAGAAGTTGCGCATCCCCAGACTGACTTGTCTGTCATCTACGAAGTCGGCATATACAACGACCGGCATGAAGATTCCCATCACGGCCACAGGAGTGACGCCACGGCTTACCCAGCAATTCTGAGACATCAAGCGTTCCTTCTTTTTTACATGCACAAAGGCACGGCTAGTGGAAGCAGATTAGTTCAGCAAAAGTTAAACTTAGGCAGTCAATCCTCAGTATTGTTTTTATAACCACTCACTGCAAAAAAAGGCGTAACACAGTCATTCGCCAGAACAGCGACAACTGCTTTCTTGTTATTCAATAAACTTAATGATCATGGAAGTCCTTATCGAAACTTCCGGGTTCCAGCCCTGTCAGGGAGTTGCTTTGGATGCATCTCCCAAGCGGTGGTAGGCGCGATTGAAATACACCAGGCCTTCCTGGCTTTCGCCATTACGGATACCCAGGACTTCGCAATAGAAAATTGTGTGCGATCCGACTTCATGAGCCTGGGCGATGCGGCAGTCAAAACTCACCAGTGCCTCATCGAGCAGCGGCGCCCCACTTTCCAGGGTGGTCCAGGATGCGCAGGAAAAGCGCTGCTCGGCATCGAGGTTGCGGTTGGAAAACGCCCCCGATACCTCCTGGTGCCCCGGCGTCAGGACGTTAACGCTCAGCACCCCATTACTCTTGAAATGCACATTGGAAAACGACGAGCGATTCATGCACACCAACAGTGTCGGCGGCTGGTCGGTCACGCTGCACACCGCCGAAGCGGTGAAGCCGAAACGACCCGCAGGGCCATCGGTGGTGATGATCGAAACCGCACCACCGAGCATTGCCATTGAGTTACGAAACCCCGTTGTATCGACCATGGTCTTACCCTCCGGTCTATCAGATATCCAGCACCAGCTTCTTGGATTTGGCTCGGGAACAGCACACCAGAATCTGGTCATTGGCGGATTTTTCGTCATCCGTGAGATACACGTCGCGGTGATCCGGTTCGCCTTCGATAACGTCGCACAAGCAGGTGCCGCAAACGCCCTGCTCACAGGACACTTCAATCCTGATGCCCACGGCAGCCAGTGCCTCGACAATGCTCTGGCCCTCGACCACCTGGACGGTCTTGCCACTACGCTGGGCAACCACTTCGAAGCCCGCGCCCGAGGTGTCGACTTCGACCTGGAAGTATTCGCGGTGCACATGATCGTCGGCGTAACCTGCTTCCAGGGCCTGGGCAATGATCCAGTCCATGAAGCCGGACGGTCCGCAGACATACAGGTGTACACCGGCCTGGGGGGTGCCCAGCACCCTGGACAGGTCGAGTTTCTGTTCGACGGCTTCGTCGTCGAAATGCGTGTGCAACCGGGAAGCAAACGCAGCGCTGCCCAACTCGTCGAGAAAGGCGCTGCGACTGCGCGAACGGCCGCAATAGTGCAGTTCGAAATCGCTGCCGCGGGCATTCAATGCGTAGGCCATGGCGACCATCGGGGTAATGCCGATACCGCCACCGATCAGGATCGAGCGCCTGGCATCGCTGGCCAGCGGAAAGTGATTGCGCGGCAGGCTGATCTCGATCTCGCGCCCTTCTTGCAACCACTCATGCACCGCCACCGAACCGCCCCGCGAGGCGGGATCCTTGAGTACCCCCAAGCGATAGGCGCTGGCGTTGGCCGGATCGCCACACAGCGAATACTGACGAACCAGCCCAGCCTTGAGATGGATATCGACATGCGCGCCCGCCTCGAACGCGGGCAAGGGCTGTCCCGACGCATCGCTCAGATCCAGCACGACGACACCTTCGCCCTGCTCTTCGCGCTTGCGCACGACAACTTTCAATAATTGATCGCTCATACCGGACTGTCCCGAATTGGTTGTACGGGCGCGCACCTGGGCACGCCCTGCTGCTGTTGCAAAACGTGGCGCCAATGACCTCAGCGCATGAAGAGCCCGCCGTTCACGTCCCAGGTCGCCCCGGTGGTGAAGTAGGCGTCTTCGCTGGCCAGTTGCACGATCAGCCTGCCGATGAATGCGGCGTTGCCCAATTGCTTGACCGGAATCGCCTCTATCAGTTTTTCCAGGCGCTCGGGCGTCACGGCGGCACGTACCGCCGGCGACTCGACAGGGCCCGGGGCGATGGCGTTGACCGTGACACCGGAGGCCGCCAGCTCTTTGGCAAAGACCTTGGTCAAGGTGATGATTGCGCCCTTGGAGGCGGCGTAATGCGCGCCGGTCGCGGTGCCGCCGTTCTGCCCGGCCAGGGAGGCCATATTGATGATCCTCCCGTACCCCCGGGTCGCCAGATAGCTGCCGAACACTTGGCAGCCGACAAACGTGCCGCGCTGGTTAACGCTCACCACCCGGTCGAACTCTTCCGGGCTGATCTGCATCACGGGCGTGGTCATGGTCATCGCGGCGTTGTTCACCACCACCTGCAACGCCCCCCAATGCGCGACGACAGCCGCCAGAGCGTCCTCGAAATCGACCTTGCTCGACACGTCGAGCTTGAGCGCCAGCACCCGTTCGCCAGTAGCGTCCAGCTCAGCGGCGGTGGCTTGCGCCGACTCCAGCGAGCGGTCGCTGATCACGACCCGGTAGCCGCTGTTCAGCAGTTGCTCGGCAATGCTCCTGCCCAGCCCCTGGGCCGCTCCGGTGACCAATGCAACCTGTGTCATGGCAGCGTCCTCAGAGGATGTAACCGATACCCGCGAGGGTATCGGTGGAGTTGATCAGTTGAATCAGCTTGCGCTGGATCTTGAAACTGTCACCGCTGAGCACCAGCTCGAATGTGACATCGGCGGTGTACTGCTTGAGCACATCCTTGCGGAACTCGCGCAGGTTCTGTGCGCAACGCACGGTGACCACCCCGTCTCGATCCGACAACAGGCGAAAGCGCGACTGACTGCGCACGGTGCGCGCCCGCGGGGTGGTCGAAATCGACTCGCCGCTGGTCAATCGGGCCACGCGCAACTGACGCATGTGGTGATCGTCGTAGGCGTAGTTCAGGGTGTTCTCGAAATCGGTTTCCAGCGGATCGATCGGGATGATGTAAGTCGCGTTCTCGGTCCACAGATCGAGCCATTCGACAAAATCGCCGTGATCGAGCATGTCCGCTTCCTGCCAAATGAAAGCGCTGACCTGGTTGAGCAATTGCAGATTGATCATGGTGTTCTCCATCGACTCAGGCCGACATCATCTTTTTCCACTGCTGGTAGCCAGCGCGCATGCCGGTCTCGGCACTCACATCGCTCACCCGCCCGTCTTCCGACTCCTTTTCGCCCGGCAGGCCGCGATTGAGCATGATCCACAGATCGGTGCCGGCACTGGCGCCGCGCTGTACGCGCTCCCATGCCTCGGAATCGTCCGGCGTGCCAAACCCCATCGGGCCCTGGAAGTGCTCATGCAGGCGCAGGCGATAACGGTTGGCCACGGCCGGGCCACCGTCCATGGTGATCACCGCGTGATGGATTTCGGTTTCGTCCACTGCGATGGGTTGCAGCACCCGGAAGAACGCCATGGAACAAGCGACGTTCGGGAACAGGTTGAGGTTGAAGCCCGAACCGCCTACCGCGCGTACGATACGGCGGACCGATTCCTCGTCCTGGCCTTCGGCGCGCAGTTGCGCGGCCAGATCCTCAAAGCGCGCCGGGATCGGCAAATCGAGATTGGCCTCCAGATCGACCAGGTCGGGGATCATCACCATCACGCTGTGGCCGTTGCCGAGGTCTTCGACGTAGCCCGGCCCTTTGACGAAATCGAACAGCTCCAGCGTCTGTTCATCCACGGACGACAGGAACGACTTGTGCACCAGCGGGAAGTGATAGGCATCGGTGGTGTTTTCCAGCTGGATTTTCCAGTTGCCGGGGAAGCGGAAGCGATGCTCGCCTCCCACCTTGACCGGGTAACCGGCGCCCTGCTTCATGAACAGGTCAATCCACTTCTTCGCCGGGCCGAGGAAATCGACGAGGGGCTCGATATCATCCTTGAAGGTGGCGAAGATCATGCCGTTGTATTGCTCGACACGCAGGCCGACCAAAGGCAAGTCGGCCTTTTCCAGGCAATCGCCGTAACTTTCCGGGTGCGGCACACCACGCAGGCTGCCATCCAGGGCGTAGCTCCAGCCGTGATAAGGGCAGACGAAACTGTTGGTCTTGCCCTTCTTGTGTTCGCACACCGTTGCGCCACGATGGCGGCAGCGATTGAGCAACACATGCACGTCTTTCTTGCGGTCGCGTACGACGATTACCGGCTGCTTGCCGACGTAAGTGCTCTTGTAGCTGCCGGAATCGGGAATCTCGCTGGCATGCGCGACCCAGATCCAGGTGCTGTAGAAAATCTTGTCCAGCTCCTGCTCGAAGAGCTTGCCATCGGTGTACATCGACGTGTGAACACGGTCATGCAGAACCAGGTCGGAGGGGCTGGCGTCCAGCGTTACGGTGTTTATCAGGTTATTCACGATCACTCCTCGTCGGCAGGCGTCGCCGACTTCAAGAATTCCGGGTGTCACTCCCCGGATTGGCCAGGTACGGGCAGGTGGGCGGCGCTATTCCAGGTATCGACCGGGCGACTGAACAGGTTCTCGGTCTGAAAGTGCGCCATGCGCCACTGCCCCTGTTCCTGGGCGAACCGCACGCTGAGGCGAGCGCTGTTGAGGTGCGAGGCACCCGAGGCAAAGGTCGAGGCCTGCAACATCACCCAACTGGCATCCGCGGTCTCGCCGCTGACCCGGATCAGCTCCGAGGTCAGGAAATGCACGTTCAGCGAAAAGTGCGCAGGTTCGACCATGTAGGTCGCAAACATCGCTTTGATCGCCTCACGCCCGCGGTAACCGCCGAAGCTGTTCTGGTACCTGGCTCCCTTGCCTTCCCAGATCGCCTGCGCCGTGAACAGAGCGGCCAGTTCCTCGAGGGGGGAGCCCACGCCCAGTTCATCGCACAGGAACATGTAGCGGTTCATGCAGGCGCGAATGGCGTTCTCGCTTTCCAGCTGTTGGAGCCGCTGCTCCAGTGCGCGCAAATGCTCTTGTGATGACATGGCGACTGCTCTCGATTCAGCGCTGGATGATCAGTTCGCGACCGGTACGGGCCTCGACCTTGCAGTACTTCCAAAGTTTGTAGGGGCCATCGCCGACCTCCGTGGTGCGAAACAGATTGCAGGCGGCGTGGACGGTTTCGATGTCCGGCACATCGGCCAGCAGATACGTGGTCCAGGGCCAACCGGCGGAGGGGCCGACCATGCTCTGGTCATCGTCCATGTTGCCCAGCACGGTCACGCCAGGCAGATCGGCGATGCCGTTCCACATGACGCCGAACGCGGCCCATACCTCCAGCGCCTCGGGACGCGGAGCATCGAAGAAGTTCTGGTTGATGCCGATGCAGAACAGGACTCGCAGGGATTTTTTATCGGTCATGGGGTTCACCAATCAGTAGGGAAAATTACAGGTAGCCCGGCAGCGGCTTATTGCCGAAGAAAATCGCGCCGGCGTTCTGGTAAGTCATGTCGCCCATGAAGGCGTGCTGGGTAATGACCTGGGTGTCGTTGACGAAGCGCGACAGGGGGCTGGTACGGTACACCCCGCTCATACCCGAAAGCATTTGCGCGGTGCGCGCTACATCGGCCGAGACACGAGTGGCATGGGTCGAGGACAAGCGCAGCATATTGGTCTGCTCGACACTCACCGGATCGCCGGCCAGGACGCTGGCCCAGGCATCGTCGATCGCCTGGTAGAACCACGACCGCGCAGCGCGCAGCGCCGCTTCGGCCTTGGCCATTTCGACCTGAGCCAGCGGCCGGTCGGACAATGACGGCGCACCGGTCACGGAGATTCGGCCACTGGCCATGCCACTCAACTCGTCGAGGGCAGCGCGCGCAACGCCCAGGCCGACCACCGACAAGACCTGAGTGGCGAACGACAGGGACGGATAGCGGAAAAACGGCTCGTCAAGACTCGAAGGACCGCCGCGAACGAACGTCCACTCCTCAGGCACCACGACGCCTTCGACGACGACGTCATGGCTGCCGGTGCCGACCAGGCCGACGACGTTCCAGGTTTGCTCGATCCGCACCTTTTCCCGAGGCATCACCGCCAGCCGTGGAAGGCCGAGCATCTCGCCGTTCTTCGGGCTGATGCCCACCCCGATCAGCGACGCCCCCATGCAGCCGCTGGAAAATTTCCAGCGCCCGTTCACCTCCAGGCCACCTTCGACAAATGGCGCGGGCTGCGGTGGGAAGATCCCGCCGGCGAATACCACGTCAGGCGAGTCGGCGTAGATTTTCTGCAGGGTTTCCAGCGGTAGCGCCGCCAGATAAACCGGGCTCATGCCGAAGCTGGCGACCCAGCCGGCGGACCCATCGGCGATGGAGATGTCCTCGACCATCTGGCAAAACTCGGCCGGTGAGCGCTCGTCACCGCCGAAGCGCTTGGGCACCAGGGCACGATAGACGCCGAGCGTGCGGAACTGTTCGATGACATCCTGCGAGATGCATTTTTGCTGGTCGAATTCTTCATTCCGGGCACGCGTGCGAATCTCGACCAACAGATTCTGAAAGGCTTCATTCGCCGTGATCGGCACACGGCGCTGGTGATTCAGCTCGCTTGGCGCAGTCATGGGTTTCTCCATAGTAAGCATGACGATTTACTCTTCCAGGCGCCGGACCAGCTCGCGGGCGACTGCACACAGCAGTTCGTCCGCGCCATGGGCGGCAATGAGTTGCAGGCCTATCGGGAGCCCCGAAGCGCTTTCCAGAGGAATGCTCAGAGCCGGATGACCGGAAAGATTGAAAGCGCGCACCAGTGAGGTCATGCCCAGGGCGGCGCGAGTGTCGGCCGCATCGACGACCCGCAATGGGAAGTCGGGCATGGTCGGCATGGCCAGGATTGGGGTGATCGCCAGGGCTGCGTCCACTTCTGCGGTAAACGCGCGACGGGTGATTTCGGCTTCTTCAACGAACTTGGCCGTGGTCAGGCTGGCTGCGCGCAAACGGTCGGCGACATCGCTGCCGACCCGGCCGGTTTGCAACAGATGACCGCACGCGGCCCAGGTTTCGGCGTTGATGATCGCCATCCCGGCGCCATACGCTGCGGACATACCAGGCAGCGTCTGCTCAAGCAGCTTGAAGTGCGAACGCCCCAGCGCCTGGTTAACCACCGCCTGAATCTGTTCGTGGACCTCCACCGCGACTACGCCGATAGCAAGATGCTCGGGCAGCGGGACGGGGGCGAACGTGGGATCGATGATGCCCATCGCTTCGATCAAGCGATCCATATCCCGCGCCAGGGGGCCTACGCAATCGAGGGTGCTGTGCGTCGGCATGACACCCTGGCGACTGATCCGGCCAAAGGTAGGCTTGAGGCCGAAAACCCCGCAGCACGCCGCGGGAATCCGTACCGAGCCCCCGGTATCGGTGCCCAGCGCGAAGTCGCAAAGCCCGCCCGCCACCGCCGCCGCCGAACCGCTGGAGGAGCCACCCGGTATATAGCCCGGGTAGCGCGGATTGGCTGCCGTGCCCGTCCAGGCGTTGAGGCCGGTAGTCCCGAAAGCCAGTTCATGCAGGCTGGTTTTGCCGGTGATCCGGCAGCCCGCACCCAGGAGCGCCCGGACCACTTGGGCATGCTCGCCGGCCGCCGGAGCATCGACCAGTGCGTTGCTTGAAGCACGGGTCGGATAGCCCGCGATATCGATGGTGTCCTTCACCATGACCGAAAGGCCATCTCCCCCTAAAGCTAAATCCTGGACAACGATCGACATGCTCTTTACCTGCTCTTTGTGTATCGCCAGAACGGATGCCCTCGGCATGAAAGCCTGGGTGAACGCTTAAATCTAAAATCATAATAATTACGTGAAATGTCAATTGAATTTTACCAAATAAAAAGATGTGTATTTTCGGTGCATATTTTCACTTTTCGCACCAGTGACGTGCAGTTTGGTAACACCGGCACAGAGATAGGAAAAATCGAAAAACATAATATTTACTCTTATAAATCAATACGTTAACTACATATCAATAACGATTAACAACAAAACATTTGAAAAATATCGAGTTGACTCTTCCGTCAGAAAACCCAAAAACAAAAAAATAAAACCGTGAAAAAAACCACTTAAAAAACATAAAAAAACACTGATTTTTCAGTGTTCAAATTCTTGGTTTTCGGGGTCGATCAAGGCCTTTATTGATCCAGATCAAAGCCTTGCCCAGCATGGTGTGGTGCCGGTTTTATCCGCCTTCCAGATGCCCCTGTGACAGACCGCCGGAAGGCCTTGGCAGGATCGCCTCGACACTGCCCGCTCCGGGTATCGCCATGACGGGTTTGCGCCCTGCACCAAAAAATTTCTGGCATGCAACCTGCTTTTGCCCTCATCGCCTTCGATCGATAGCTCATGGTCGAGCGCCACCTCAATGGCTCGATAACGCCCCAGGGGTGTCGCAGCAGTTCGCCCAAAAAAACAGGGCCGTACCTTGGGCCGTACTCGCACCACGTCGTGGTCGGGGCGGCTGACCATTAGCCTTTTGCCGCGTTGCAACTCTTCGGAGAAAGTCATGCTTTTCAGAAAAGCCGTGTCCACGTTGTTGTTGAGTGCCGTCTGCGCTGCCGCCCAGGCAGATGTGAAAGTCGGGGTCATTACCTCCTCCACCGGGCCGATCGCACTGGTCGGGCTACCCCAGAAAAACACTATCCCCCTGCTGCCGGCCCAGGCTGGCGATCAGGCGGTGAAGTACATTTCTCTGGATGATGCGAGCGACCCGAGCGCTACGGTGAAGGCGCTGAAGAAGTTGATCGACGAAGAAAATGTCGACGCCATCATCGGCCCGAGCGGCTCGCCCAATGCCATGGGTGTGATCCAGTTCGTCGCCGAAGCTGGCGTGCCGCTGCTGGCCCCGGTTGGCACCGCCGCGGTGGTGCTGCCGATGACCGAGCAGAAGAAATGGGTATTCAAGACCACGCAGAACGATGACCTGATCGCCAAGGCGCTGTTCGAACACATGGCCAAGAAGGGCGTGAAGACACTCGGCTTCATCGGCACCGGTGACCCTTATGGCGAGAACTGGGCCAAGGTTGTGAGCGGCCTGGCGGCGCAGCACAACATCAAGGTCGTGGCCAACGAGCGCTTCCAGCGCCAGGACACATCCGTCACCGGGCAGAGCCTGAAAATACTCGCCAGCCGTCCCGACGCGGTACTGGTCGCCGCGCCCGGCAGCTCGGCGGTGATGCCGCAGACCACACTGTTCGATCAGGGCTATCGCGGGCAGATCTACCAGACCCACGGCGCGGCACTGCCGGACTTCCTCAAGCTGGGCGGAAAAAAGGTCGAAGGCACCATTCTGGCTGCCAGCCTGATGCTCGTAATCGATGAAATCCCGGACAGCCACCCCTCGAAGAAAATCGCCAGCGACTACACCACGGCCTACGAAAAGCTCAATGGCAGCAAACCGGCGACCTTCGGCGGGAACACCTTCGACGCCGGCTTGCTGCTACAGCAGGCAATCCCGATTGCAGCCAAGAAAGGCGCACCCGGAACTCCCGAGTTTCGCGCGGCCCTGCGCGATGCACTCGAGCAAAGCCACGAACTGGCCGGCACCCAGGGTGTTTACAACATGACACCGCAAGACCACAGCGGCTTTGACGAACGCGGCCGCGAATTGATCGTGGTCAAGAACGGCACCTGGATGCTGCTGCAAGACCATTGATCGAAGCCTGGTTGCACGGCCCGCCGCACGCCCCGCTCGATTGCCGACGAGGCGATCCGCACCTGCACGCGGGCCTGATATTCAATCTGTAGACAAGAGCTCTCATTATGAATTTCCAGATAGCCATGCTGCTGGGCCAGGACGGCATGACCAATGGCGCGATCTATGCGCTGTTGGCCCTGTCGATCCTTCTGGTGTTCACCGTGACCCGGATCCTGTTGATCCCCCTGGGTGAATTCGTGACCTACGGCGCCTTGACCATGGCCACGTTGCAGAACGGCCACCCGACGGCCCTGGTCTGGCTGCTACTCGGCCTGACACTGATCGATTGCGCGCTCGACCTGTGGGGGGCGGCACGTGCGAGCCTTCGGCTTGCCGTACGCATTCTCTTCAAGCTCGGCTACGCGGGGCTGCTGGCGGTGCTGATCAACACCTTGCCATTGGCCGAGTTGCCGATGGCGGTCCAGGCGCTGCTGACGCTGGCGCTGGTGGTACCATTGGGGCCGCAAATCTACCGCCTGGTGTTCCAACCGATCGCCTCGGCCAGTTCGCTGGTCCTGCTGATTGTGTCGATCGCCGTGCACGTCAGCATGACCGGTATGGCGCTATTGCTGTACGGCCCCGAAGGCGCCCGCACCAGGCCCTTCTCCGAAGCCGGGCTGGAACTCGGTCCGGTGACCTTCAATAGCCAGACCCTCTGGGTCCTGACCGTGTCCCTGGGGCTGATCGTCGGTTTGTACCTGTTCTTCGAGCGCACGCTTTATGGCAAGGCCTTGCGTGCCACCGCGATCAACCGCATGGGTGCCCGGCTGATGGGGATTTCCCCGACGCTTGCGGGCAAGTCGACCTTCCTGCTCGCCGCGCTGATCGGCACGCTTTCGGGGATCCTGATCGCGCCGATCACCACACTGTACTTCGACTCCGGTTTCGTCATCAGCCTCAAAGGTTTCGTCGGGGCGATCATTGGCGGGCTGGTCAGCTATCCGGTCGCCGCACTCGGCGCCCTGGCGGTGGGCCTGATCGAAGCCTTCTCCATGTTCTGGGCCAGCACCTATAAAGAAATCATCGTGTTCACGCTGATTATTCCGTTCCTGCTTTGGCGTTCATTCACCCGTCGTCATGTGGAGGAAGAAGAATGAATTCGCGCTACCTGTTACTTGCCTTGTTGCTGGCGGTGGGCATTGCGCCGCTGCTGTTGCCCCCCTACTACGTCACCCTGCTCAACTACATCGGCATGTACGCCATGGTGGTGCTGGGGCTGGTGCTGCTCACAGGCGTCGGCGGCATGACCAGTTTCGGCCAGGCCGCGTTCGTCGGGCTCGGTGCCTACACCTCGGCCTACCTGACCACCGCCGAACAATTGCCGGCCTGGCTGGCCTGGGCCGGAACGTCACCCTGGCTGACGCTGCTGGTGGGCGTGGTGCTCACCGCTTCGGTCGCGCTGATTCTCGGCGCGCTGACGCTCAAGCTGTCCGGGCATTACCTGCCGCTAGGGACGATTGCCTGGGGGCTTTCGCTGTACTACCTGTTCGGCACCCTGGAATCTCTGGGCGGCCATACCGGCGTCGGTGGCCTGCCGTCGATCTCGTTGTTCGGCCTGAAGCTGGACAAGGGCGAGAACATTTTCTACCTGATCTGGGCCCTGCTGTTGCTGGCGATCGTCATCACCCAGAACCTCCTCGACTCTCGCGAAGGCCGCGCCATCCGCGCCCTCAAGGGTGGCCAGGCAATGGCCGAATCGATGGGCGTCGACACCTTCCGTTCGAAGATGGTGATCTTCATCATTTCCGCGGTGTTCGCGGCGATTTCCGGCTGGCTCTATGCCCACACCCAACGCTTCGTCAATCCGACGCCATTCGGTTTGAACATGGGCATCGACTACCTGTTCATGGCCTTGATCGGCGGTGTCGGCAGCGTCTGGGGCGCCCTGCTCGGCGCGGGCATCCTGACCCTGCTCAAGCAGTGGTTGCAGGACTGGTTGCCGGCTCTGCTGGGGCATACCGGCAACTACGAAATCATCGTGTTCGGCATTCTGATCGTGGTCCTCATGCAGCGTGCGCCCGCCGGTCTCTGGCCATTGCTGGCGCGCCTGATACCGGCCCGCGCCAAGGTACGCCGCCAGGTCCACAGCACCGACGCCCCGGCTGTGCCGCTGGCACATCGGCGACGGCCTGAACATGGCGAACGAGTCCTTGAAGCGCGGCATGTGACCAAACGCTTCGGCGGGCTGGTGGCCAACAACGACATGAGCCTGGAAATCCGCTCCGGCGAAATCCTCGCGCTGATCGGCCCCAACGGCGCCGGCAAAAGCACCCTGTTCAACCAACTATCCGGTGTCGACACACCGAGCAGCGGCGATGTGCTGTTCATGGGCCAGAAGATCAATGGCCTGAATGCCCGGCAAGTGGCACGCATGGGCATGAGCCGCACCTTCCAGCACGTGAAACTGCTGGGCAACATGAGCGTGCTGGAGAACGTCGCCATTGGCGCGCATTTGCGTGGCAAGCAAGGCGTGCTGTCGGCGGCCCTGCACCTGGATCGTCGCGAGGAAGCCCGGTTGCTCGGCGAAGCCAGGCATCAACTGGAGCGCGTGGGCCTCGGCGACTACCTGTATGAAGAGGCCGGGAGCCTGGCCCTGGGCCAACAACGGATTCTGGAAGTTGCCCGCGCCTTGTGCGCCGCCCCGTACCTGCTGCTGCTCGACGAACCCGCGGCCGGCCTGCGTCTGAAAGAAAAGGAAGCCCTGGGCGTCCTGCTCAGCCGCCTGCGCAGCGAAGGCATGGCGATCCTGCTGGTCGAGCACGACATGGACTTCGTCATGGGCCTGGTCGACCGCGTGGTGGTCATGGAGTTCGGCCAGCGGATCGCCCAGGGATTGCCTGAAGACGTACAGAAGGATCCCGCGGTACTGGAAGCCTATCTGGGAGGAGCCGAATGATGAACATGCAAGTGGAACCGCACCTCACACAGCGCAACCAGGTCGACGACGCCGTGCTGGAGATCAAGGACCTGAACGTGGCCTATGGCAAAGTCGAAGCGCTGAGCGACGCCAGCCTGACGGTGGGCAAGGGCCAGATCGTGACGGTGATTGGCCCCAATGGCGCCGGCAAGACCACCCTGCTTTCGGCAATCATGGGCGTGCTTGGCTCCCGGGGGCAGGTTCATTTCGATGGCAGCCTGGAAGCCTTGCCGGAAGTGGAAGTGATGGTCTCACGGGGCCTGGGACTGGTGCCGGAAAAACGCGAGCTGTTCACCAGCATGAGCGTGGCCGACAACTTGCTGCTCGGCGCCTTCCAGCGCCATCGCCGGGGCGACCGGCGCTACAGCGAGACGCTGGCCGAAATCTATGAGCTGTTCCCGCGTCTCTGGGAGCGCCGTGAACAACTGGCAGCGACATTGTCTGGCGGTGAACGACAAATGCTCGCCGTGGGTCGGGCACTGATGGCCAAGCCCAAGCTCCTGATGCTCGACGAACCGAGCCTGGGCCTGGCGCCGCTGATTACCCGGGAGATTTTCCGGATCATTACCGCCCTGCGCGAGCAAGGGGTATCGATTCTGCTGGTGGAGCAGAACGCGCGCGCCGCCCTGCGGGTGGCCGATTACGCCTATGTGCTGGAAACCGGCCAGATCGCCATACAGGGCCCGGCGCAGCAACTGGCCGACGATCCGCGCGTGATCGAAGCCTATCTGGGCCTGGCCAGCAAGCACCAGGAAATGCTCGCCAACTGACGGCTGCCCTGCCCCGGCGACCGAAGGGCGCCGGACGCGTCGAGCACGGTCTTATCCGGCCTTTGAACATCTGGAGTCGCGATGAACGCTATCCCCCTACGCATTGGCATCGCCGGTGCCGGTGCTATCGGCTGCACCCTGGCAGCACGTCTGGCTGCTAGCGGCCACATGGTCAAGGTACTGGCCAGAGGAGAAACCCTGAGCGCCATCCGCCGTGACGGCATCCACCTGAACGACCTGGACGGCCACCACCATGTACGGGTCGACGCCAGCGACGACGCCGCCAGCCTCGGCGAGCAAGACCTGATTTTTCTCTGCGCCAAGGCACAAGCCCTGGCCACCCTGCTGCCGCAGTTGCAACCGATGATGACTGCCGAGACGGTGGTGATCCCGGTGGTCAACGGCGTGCCGTGGTGGTACTTCCACGGCGAGGGTGGACGCTACGCGGGGCAACAGGTGAACGCGGTCGATCCGCAGTCGATTCTCAGCCGGACCTTGGATCTGCGTCACGTGATCGGCTGCGTAGTGTTCATCACCGCACACTGCCCGGCCAGCGCCGTGGCCGAATCGCGCACCCCGCACCTGATGATTTTCGGCGAACCCGACAACCGTCTCAGCCCGCGCCTGGAGCGTGTGCGCGCACTGATTGAAAGTGTCGGAATAGAAGCGCGAGCCACCGACCGCATCCGCGACAACCTGTGGACCAAGATCATCGCCAACCTCACCTCCAACCCGCTCTCGGTGATTACCGGCGCCACCCTCGAGCAGCTTTACAGCCTGCCGGAGCTCCGCGACCTGGTCAGCAGTTGTCTGCACGAAGCCCTGCTGACGGCCGCCGCTTATGGCGCGCGCGTGAGCATCGATCCAAGGACCTTTCTCGAACTCGGCGCCGGCATGGGCGCCGTGCGCACCTCAATGCTGCAGGACTATGAGAAAGGCCGCCCTCTGGAGCTGGCCGCCATCGGCGATGCGGTGCTGGAGCTGGCCGATGGCATGGCGATCCCGATGCCCATCACTCGCCACCTCATTGCCCTGGCACGCTTTCGCGGCGAACAGGCCCGTCACTGACTCACTACAACCAGGACATCGACATGGAACAGACCCCATTGGCAACACCCCAGACGTGCAGCGACGAAGAATGGGCACTGCGCGTGCAACTTGCGCATTGCTACCACCTGGTGGATTTCTTTGGCTGGACCGAGACCATCTTCAACCATATTTCCGCACGCCTGCCCGGCCCGGCGCACCACTATCTGGTCAACCCGTTCGGCCTGAATTACACCGAAGTGACGCCGGCCAACCTGCTCAAGGTCGACCTGCACGGCAAGAAGCTCGAAGACTCGCCCTATGACGGCAACCCTGCCGGCTTCGCCCTGCACAGCGCAGTGCACGGTGCGCGCGCAGATATTCAGTGCCTGATCCACACGCACACCACGCCGATTTCGGCGATTGTCATGAAAAAGGCCGGTTTTGCTCATAACGACTTTTATGGGGCGCAACTCTACGGTCGGATCGGCTACCACACCTTCGAAGGCATCACGCTGTTTGATGACGAAAAAACCCGAATGATCGACAGCCTCGGCGACAAGCACATTCTGGTGCTGCGCAACCACGGCATTGCCGTCGGCGAAAGCAGTATCGCCAAGGCGTTCTTCCTGTTGTGGACGGTGCAGCGCGCCGCCGAAATCCAGTGCCAGGCCGGCGCCTTGGGCGGTGAAGACAATCCGCTGCCGGAGGCGATCAGCCGCAAGTGCGCCGAACTCACGGCCATGCTCATTCGGGACAGCGGTTTCGCGGTGAAATTCTTCGACGCCATGGTTCGCAAAATGTGCGCCGAACTCGGCCCGCGCTGGTAATCGCGAGAGCGCTCAGTGGCTGGTTCAAGGGTCCGTCAGGCGGCCAGCCGCCTGACGGAATCGATCGAGCCAATCAGCGGGCTCGCACCTGCGATTCGCAGCAGCGCCGAACAGCCCCAGGCGCGGCTCTGCATGCTCAACCGTACCCCGGCCTTCGCACTCCTACCCACCCTGTTTTAGCCGATCAAGGGTGGCCGACACTTTCGTCAAAACCTCACACACGAGCGTCCGACCTGAAGGCCTTGCCCAAGGCACGCTGTGACCTGTCTGCTGGTTTTTTGCTGCGTGCGGCGCGACAATGGCGCCCGCTATCAACCCAGCTCACCAGAAAGACTACGCCAACCTTTATGACCACCCCGAAAAAGCGCCTGAGCCGATACAACCCCGCCAGTGAAGACTTCAAGAAAGAAGATTTTCCCTTCTACTGGCTGGCTCGCCTGCATGGCCGCTACTCCATGGCCATGGAGAAAGCGCTGAAAAAAATCGATATGGATATCCCGCGCTGGCGGATTCTGTTCATCCTCAAGGAAAATGGCGAATCAAGCATTTCGGAAATCTCCATCCATGCCATCGCAAAGCTCTCGACCATCACCAAAATTGTCTATCGCATGAAAGCCGATGGCCTGGTGGAGACCAACACTAGCGCCAGCGATGGGCGCGTGACTCAGGTCTCCCTCACCGATATCGGCCGCCATACCATCGAAGAAGTCCAGCACTGCACCAGCGATATCTTCCGCACCAGTTTCAAAGGCCTGACCGAGGCCCAGATCACCAAACTGAACGGAACCCTGGAAAAAATATTCAATAACCTGCCGGAAGACTGAACCGCAGCGAGCAAAACGCCAGGCCCGTAGCTTGAGTACCCGCTTATGGCCAATCCGCTGCATCGGCCGATTGAATCCACGGCCGAAACCAGCCCTTCTACCTCCCCAACACCGGCCGTTTATATGAGCGCCCTTGCGCTTCAAGGTGCGCCCTTGAATGACTGACACCTTGCAGGGCAACTGCCTGTGCGGCGCCATTGAATACCAGCGCTCGTCCGGCCCCAAAGCGCTTTCCCACTGGCCATTGCAGCCAGCGCCGTAAAAGCCATGGGTGGCATTCGCCCCTTAGGGCAGGTGCTGCGAAGCGATCTGCGTATCGTTCAAAGTGCCAACCATCACGCTGGAAGACGACGTCAACGGCCCCCGGCAAGAGCACGCACATCTACGGACAACTCAAGCCCGCCGCGCCAACAGCAACACCGAAGCCGCCGCCGACAACAACGCCGCGCAGCAGCGGTTGAAGATCTTCTTGCCGCGCGGCTCGGCGAACCAGCGGCGCATGTGCAGGCCCATGCAGGCGTAGGCGCTGATGGCTATCCATTCCAGCAGCAGGAACAAGGCGCCGAGCACCAGGAACTGGCCGGGGACCGGGGCCGCGGGGTCGACGAATTGCGGCAGGAAGGCGGTGAAGATCAGGATCGCCTTGGGGTTGCCGATGGCCACCAGGAACTCCTGCCGGGCCAGCGCGGCCAGCTCCAGGGGCGCGGTCTTTTTTTCGGTTTCGGCCTGGGTGTCGGCGCTCCAGAGCTGATACGCCAGGTACAGCAGGTACGCCGCGCCCAGGATCTTGATCGCATAGAACAGCAGTTCCGAGGCTTGCAGCACCACTGCCAGCCCGGCCGAGGCCAGGGCGATCATCAGGGCGAACGCGGCCAGTCGCCCGGCACCCGCCAGGCAGGAGGTGCGAAAACCGTAGGCCGTCGCGTTCCTGACCGACAACAGGTTGTTGGGCCCGGGCGCCATGTTCAGGGCGAAGCAGGCCGGGAGAAACAGCAACAGGGTGGCGAGGTTCATCGAGGGCTTCTCTGCAAGGAGTCGAACGGGTCGGGCTTGCAACATATAAGAGCATCGGGGCGCAATACAACCCGCCCCCGCGACCCGGCCCGTGCTAAAACCGCCACCGCCCGCCGCGCTGTTCTACGCTGCACACATCCAGCCCCGGCTTGACTCGTCCCCCCGCGCAAGGAGCGCCCCCATGGCCGATTTCTACAACACCCAGACGCTCGATGGTTTCACCATGAAACTGTGGCGCGGCGAACGCATGTGCCTGATCGGTTTCGATGTCGAGAGTCCTCCCGCGGACCTCGTGGGCTTTGCCATCGAATGCAGGTTCCCCGGCACCGACGTGTTCAAGCCCCTGCCCAACCGCATCGCCTTCGCCTACGACGAGCCAACCCACAGCGCGGTCGATGGCCAGCGCAAGTATTCCTCGCTGGAAGCGCCCTTCCAGAAGTTTCGCTGGGTTCACGTCCCCCATGAGGTCGACCAAGGCACCTTCACCTACCGGGGCCGGATGATGCACATGGCCAACGACGGCCAGCTGGTTTCCGGCACGGCCATCGAACTGGCGATCGACCTCGACCCCATCAGCTACGAAGGCATCCTCGACATTGGTTTCACCCGGGGCTTTACCTCCTCGCAGGCCTTCCGCGACCGGGTGCCCGCGGGCGTCAAGGTCGATGTGTATGGCAAGAGCCTGATTCCATCGAAAACCAAGGACGGGCTCGACCACCCGAAGACCGAGACGGCCATGTACCAGTGGCTCGGCTTCGAGGCGGTGTCGATGATTTTCGCGGTGCTGGATGAAGTCCTGCGGCAGCCGGACACCACCCTCGATGTCTTCGCCTACGACTTCAACGAACCGGACATCCTCGCCAGACTGGAGGCGCTGGGTAGTCGCCTGCGCATCATTATCGACGACGCCGGCGATCACGCCGCCCCCGACAGCTGCGAGACCCGGGCCGCCAGCCGCCTGCTGGCCTCGGCCGGCGCGGACCGGGTTCGACGCAGCCACTTCCATGGCCTGCAGCATCACAAGGTGCTGATCGCCCGGCGCAACGGCAAGCCTTACCAGGTGCTGTGCGGCTCCACCAACTTCAGCTTCCGCGGCTGTTATGTGCAGAACAACAATGCGCTGTTGTTCAAGCACCTCGAGGTAGCGGACCTGTTCGGCCGGGTCTTCGACGCCAGCTTCAGCGATCCGAAAAACTTCGAGGCCAGCGACCTGGCGCAGAAATGGCACGTGATCGAAACCGGCACCGCAACGACCGCCGGCCCGCGCCTGCATTTCTGTTTCTCGCCACACAGCGGCAGCGACCTGTCGCTCAGCCCGATAGGCGGCGCGATCGACCAGGCCAGCCGCTCGGTGCTGTTCAACATCGCCTTCCTCAATCAGATCACCAGCGGCCCCCTGTACGAGTCGATCAGCCGCCTCTACAAGCGCCCGGTGTTCAACTATGGCGTGACCGACAAGGCCTCGGGCATGGATGTGATCAAGCCCGATGGCACCTCGGCCGAGGTGGATTTCGCCTATCTCGCCAAGTACGCACCGGAACCTTTTCGCAGCGAGTGGTCCGGCGGCACCGGCATTTCGGTGCACAACAAGTTTGTCGTCACCGATTTCAACCTGCCGAGCGCCAAGGTCTTCACCGGTTCCTCGAACCTGTCCATTTCGGGGGAAGAAAAAAACGGCGATCACCTGGTCCTGATCGAGGACCAGAAAATCGCCGTGGTCTATGCCATCCAGGCCCTGCTGATATTCGATCACCTGCACTTTCGCAGCGTGATGCAAAAGGCCTTCAGCAGCGCCGATGAGACCCAGGGGAAGCAGCCACCGCCACTGTTGCTGAAAAAACCCACGGCGATCTCCGGCCAGCCCGCCTGGTTCGAGGCGTACTACGTCGCAGGCTCACAGAAACAGGGCGACCGGCAGTTGTTCTCTCACTAAGGGCGCGACCTGTCGAAAGGCGCCAGGAAGGCTTCATGCCCTGCTGGCGCCCGCGCGGGTCAAACCGAGAAGATCATGCAGCCGATCGAACCGGCCTCGTTGTAGATGGCATGGCCGCTGTTCTCCTCCGTGAAACCGCGCAACGAGTGTTTGGCCACGTCGCTATAGGCCAGGGAAACCACCCAGCGGGCCTCGACAGGCTCGGTGTATTTGGCGATTTTCTCGATGTCCTTGCAGGTTTCCGCCAACAGTTTGTTGCCAGCGTTGGTGGCGCTCTCGACTTTCACCTCGATGGCATAACTCTCGACACCCTGTTGGGCAAGCAGATCGAGGTGCAAGGCCTGGTTCGGCGGTGGATAGGGTATTTCGCGAGCGGTCGACAGATGCGCTGCACGCAGCAGCAGAAGAAACTCGACCTGGAACCAGACTTCCCAGGCCGCGCCGGTACTGATGGCGGCCTCGATGCGCGAGTGGTCACTGAGGATGATGTGGCTGAGTTCGGTGTTTCTCATCGGGCGTTCCCTCTAATGGTTGGTAGAGAGAGGAACGAGCCGACGGCGCCGTTGTGAACAATGAGCGTGAGGCCGGCATGCCTGCGCATGCCGGCCTAGTGGTTTTATTTCCTGATGGAAACGATAGTGGCCGCGCCGCCGTCCAGGCGGAATGCGAAGGTCACCCGGTCGCCAATCGCCAGTCCCGCCAACTGCTCTGTGGTCGCGGCGAAGGTCATGGTCATCGACGGCCATTGCACGGCGGGGACGGCGCCGTGGGCGATGGTCACCCGCTGCTTCGCGGCATCGATGGCCTTGATCGTGCCCTCGGCACTGGCCTGTTGAACCTGTCGGGCTTCCTGCTTCATCTGCATGCCGTTCATGTCGTCCATTTTCATGCCATCCATTTTCATGCCGGGCATGTCCTGCGCGTGGGCGGCAAGGGACAGCGCGGCCAGGGTGCCAGCGATAACGATCTGGATCAGTTTCATAGGTTTTTTCCTTGTGTGATGGAGACAGCGCGAAGGTGCCGGCGGCGCATCAGGCGATAGGCCGCCGGTATGACGAACAGGGACAACAGGGGCGCGGTGAGCATGCCGCCGACCATGGGCGCGGCGATGCGGCTCATCACTTCGCTGCCGGTGCCGCTGCCCAGCAGGATCGGCAGCAGGCCGGCGATGATCACCGCCACGGTCATGGCCTTGGGACGCACGCGCTGCACCGCGCCTTCGCGAATCGCCGCGAGCAACCCAGCCTCGGTACGCTCGGCGGATTCCTCGCGCTCGGCCCAGGCGTTCTTCAGGTACAGCAGCATGATCACGCCGAACTCGGCGGACACCCCGGCCAGGGCGATAAAGCCGACACCGGTGGCCACCGACAGGTTGAAGCCCAGCCAATAGAGGAACCACGCCCCGCCCGTCAGGGCGAACGGCAACGTGGCCATGATCAGCAAGGCTTCGTCGAAGCGGGTGAAGGTCAGGTACAGCAGCACGAAGATGATCAGCAGGGTGGCCGGGACCAGCAGCTTGAGCCGGGCGTTGGCCCGCTCGAGAAACTCGAACTGCCCGGAGTAGCTCAGGCTCATGCCCGGCTGCAGCTGGACCTGCTCGCTCACCGCCCGACGCAGGTCGGCGACCACGGAGGCAATATCCCGCCCCCGCACATCGACATACACCCAGCCCGAAGGCCGGGCGTTTTCGCTCTTGAGCATCGGTGGACCCTCGCTGACCTTGACCTTGGCCACGGTGCCGAGGGTGATCTGGCTGCCCAGCGGGGTGTAGATCGGCAACTGCTCCAGAGCCCCCAGCGAGTCCCGCCAGTCACGGGGGTAACGCAGGCTGATCGGGAAGCGGGCCAGCCCTTCAATGGTCTCGCCGATGTTTTCACCGCCAATGGCACCGCTGACGATCGACTGCACGTCGGCGATATTCAGGCCGTAGCGCGCGGCCGCCTGGCGGTCGATGTCCACATCGATATAACGACCACCCGTCAAGCGTTCGGCCAGCGCCGAACTGACCCCGGGCACGTTCCTGGCCACCCGCTCGACGGCCTGGGTCACGGCATCGATCTGCCGCAGATCGCTGCCGGCCACCTTGACCCCGATCGGGCTCTTGATGCCAGTGGCGAGCATGTCCACACGGTTGCGGATCGGCGGAATCCAGATATTGGTCAACCCCGGGACCCGCACCACCCGGTCCAGCTCCGCCACCAGTTTCTCCGGGGTCATGCCCGGGCGCCACTGTTCGTGGGGCTTGAACTGGATAGTGGTTTCGAACATCTCCAGGGGCGCCGGGTCGGTGGCGCTTTCCGCGCGGCCGGCCTTGCCAAAGACATGCTCGACCTCCGGCACGGTCTTGATCAGCCGGTCGGTCTGTTGCAGCAGTTGCGCGGCCTTCTGCGCCGACAGCCCCGGCAGCGCCGACGGCATGTACAGCAGGTCGCCTTCGTCCAGCGGCGGCAGGAACTCTCCCCCTAGACGCGAGATCGGCCATAGCGCGCTGAGGAACACCAGCAAGGCCACCAGCAAGGTCGCCCGGGGCCTGCGCAATACCGCCTCCAGGGCCGGTTCATAGATACCGATCAACCAGCGGTTCAGCGGGTTCTGCTGCTCGTTGGGAATCCGCCCGCGAATCCAGTAACCCATCAACACCGGGACCAGGGTCACCGACAGCCCTGCCGCCGCGGCCATGGCGTAGGTCTTGGTAAACGCCAGCGGGCCGAACAACCGCCCTTCCTGGGCCTCCAGGGTGAACACCGGGATGAACGACAGGGTGATGATCAACAGGCAGAAGAACAGCGCTGGCCCGACCTCGATCGCCGCCTCGGTGATCACCTGCCAGCGCGGCTCGCCTTGCAGGGTTTGCCCGGGATGGGCCTGGTGCCAGGCCTCGAGCTTCTTGTGGGCGTTCTCGATCATCACCACCGCCGCATCGACCATGGCCCCGATCGCGATGGCGATCCCGCCCAGGGACATGATGTTGGCGTTGAGCCCCTGGTGCCGCATCACCACAAAGGCGATCAACACCCCGATCGGCAAGGAGATGATCGCCACCAGGGAGGAACGCAGGTGCCAGAGGAAGATCCCGCACACCAGCGCCACGACGATGAACTCCTCCAGCAACTTGTGGCCGAGGTTGCTCACCGCGCGGTCGATCAGCTTGCTGCGGTCGTAGGTGGTGACGATTTCCACCCCCGCCGGCAGGCTGCGTTTCAGCTCGTCGAGCCGGGTCTTGACCGCCGCGATGGTTTCCCGGGCGTTCTTGCCGCTGCGCAGAATCACCACGCCGCCCACCGCTTCGCCCTCGCCGTCGAGTTCGCCGATGCCGCGGCGCATTTCCGGGCCGAGCTGAATCGTCGCGACCTCCCCCAGGGTCACCGGCACCCCGCCCGCCGTCAGCTTGAGTGGAATGGCGCGGAAATCATCGAGGGTCTTCAGGTAACCGGAAGCGCGCACCATGAACTCCGTCTCCGCCATCTCCAGCACCGCGCCACCGGTTTCCTGGTTGGCCTTGCCGATCGCCGCGCCGACCTCGGCCTGGGTGATACCGAGGCTGGCCAGTTTCAGCGGATCGAGCAGCACCTGGTACTGCTTGACCATACCGCCCACCGTGGCGACTTCCGCCACGTTCGGCAGGGTCTTGAGCTCGAACTTGAGGAACCAGTCCTGCAGCGCGCGCAGTTGCGCCAGGTCATGCCCGCCGCTGCGGTCCACCAGGGCGTACTGGAAAATCCAGCCAACCCCGGTGGCATCCGGCCCCAGCGCCGGCTTGGCACTGGCCGGCAAGCGACTCTGGACCTGGCTCAGGTACTCCAGCACCCGCGAACGGGCCCAGTACAGGTCGGTGCCGTCTTCGAACAACACATAGACAAAGCTGTCGCCGAAGAACGAATACCCGCGCACGATCTTGGCCCCAGGCACCGAAAGCATGGTGGTGGCCAGCGGATAGGTCACCTGGTTCTCGACGATCTGCGGTGCCTGCCCCGCATAGGGCGTGCGGATGATCACCTGCACATCCGACAGGTCCGGCAGCGCATCGACCGGCGTGCTCTGCACCGACCAGACACCCCAGGCGCTGACGAACAGCGTCGCCAGCAACACCAGAAAACGATTGGCCACCGACCAACGAATCACGGCTGCGATCATGGCTGGCTCCCCGCTTTTTCCAGGCGTTCGACACGCAGGCCGTTGTCGCTCTGGCTCAGCGCCACCCGCACCTTGTCGCCCACCTTGAGGCCCTGCGTCAGGCCAGGATTGGCCAGAGGAAAGGTCATGGTCATGGCGGGCATGCCCAGGGTCTTGAAGGGACCATGGGCGAGCGTGACGTTCTGGCTGTCGATGGCCAGGATCTGCCCCTGGGCTTCATGCAAGGCAACTGCCGGGGCTTGCAACGAAGCGGCGACAATGCCCTTGAGGCTGGCTTCCGAGTCCAGCAAGAATTGCCCGGAAGCCACCACTTGCTGCCCCTCCTCCAGGCCGTTGAAGATGGCCGTCTGGCCAGCGTTGTCCGGCCCTGGCTGCACCTCCACCGGGCGATAGTGCCCGCCCTCTTCGGCGAGCATCACCAGGGCCCGGCGGCCGGTGCGAATCACCGCCTCGCTGGGCACCCACAACAGCGGTTGCTGCGTCGAACGCTTGAGGCTGACCCGGGCGCTCATGCCTGGCCGCAGTCGACCCTGCGGGTTGGCCAACTCGACCCGCACGCGAAGCGTACGGCTATCGGCATTGGCATCCGGAAGGATCGCGTCGACCCGCCCCGCGAAGACCTCCCCCGGGAAAGCCGGAAGACTGGCCTCGGCCACCTGCCCGGTGACGAGCGAGCCAGCCTGCGACTCCGGAACCGCCACGGCCAGCCAGACACTGTTCAAGCCGTTGACCCGGGCCAGGGTCTCGCCGGCGGCCACGGTCATTCCCTGGCGGACATTCAGCTCTTGCAATACACCGCCGATGGGGCTGCTCAACGTCAGGTCCGGCTGGACCTTGCCACTGCGCTCGACCTGGGCGATCAAGGCCGCCGGCATCCCGCTAAGACGCAAGCGCTGGCGGGCGGCCGCGAGTAAACCGGCATCGCCACTGGCCTTGAGGGCGAGGAACTCTTCCTGGGCCGCCGCCCATTCCGGCACCAGGATATCCGCCAGGGCCGCGTTGGCCTTGAGCAGATCCCCCGGGGCCCGCGCATACACCCGCTCGACAAAACCCGCGGTGCGCGGCTGAATGACCGCCACCTCGCGCTCGTTGAACGCCAGCACACCGACTGCATCGACGCTGCTGGCAAATACCCCGCGCGTGACGGTGGCCAGGCGCAGGCCGAAGTTCTGGGTCAGGCTCGGGTCGATGCGCACCGCCGCGCCATCCCCCTGGGCTCCCTGGCCGTCGGCATACCGCGGGGTCAGTGGCATGTCCATGTACGGCGACTTGCCCGGCTTGTCGAACTTCTGCTGCGGGTACATCGGGTCGTACCAGTACAGCGCCTTGGGCTCGGCCGATGCCTCCTGCCCGACTGCGACCTCCGGCGCTTCGTTGAGGCGTGGTCGGGCCAGCCAATAACCGCCCGCCACACCCAAGGCGAGCGCGACGCTGACAATTGAAGCAACTTTCCAGATCGGCGAATTCATGGCGCGGTCTCTCCGTAGGCGAAATACAGGCGAGCGTTGGTCAGGGCACGCTGTTCCTCGATATCGATCTGCTTGAGGCGGGCTTCGATCAATTCGCGGCGGGCGGCGACCACCGCCGCCAGATCGCCCTTGCCGGCCCGATAACTGGCCAGGCTCAGGTCGACCTTTTCCCGGGCCAGCGGCACCAGGGTTTGCTGGTTGCGGCGCACCGCGCGGTCCAGGCGTTCATAGTCGGCCAGTTGCGCTTCCAGTTGCTGGGCGTGCTCCCGTGACATGGCTTCGCGCTCGGCCTGCAGCTGGCTCAGCTCGGCCTGCCTGGCGGCGATCCTGGGGTTCTGGCGCGAGCCGGGAAACAGCGGCAAGTCCCAGGAGAACTGCACGCTGACCATATCGCCGAACTCACGGCCACGGCGCTGATAGTCCAGCTCCCAGCTCCAGTCCGACTGTTTATCTGCCTCGGCTTCATGAACCTTGGCTTGCGCTTCGCGGGTCATGGGCACAAACGCAGCCAGTTCAGGGTGGTGTTGCAGGCTGTGCGAGTAGCCCAAGCCATCCATCGGCCACGCCGGCAGGCGTCCCTCGGGCCGGTCGTTGGCGGCGGTGCCGATCCAGCGCTTGAGCGCGGCCCGGGCCTGGGCCCGCTGGCTGACCAGCTCATCCTCGCGCTCCGCCAGTTGCGCGGCTTCCTGCCTGGGCGTCACCGCATCCGCCGGTAACCCGCGGCCAGCGGCAATCTGCGCGCGGACGGTGTCGCCCAGCAGACGGTTTTCCTTGTACAGGTCCTGGAGCAGCACCTCCTTACGCTCCACCGAATAGCTGCCGATCCAGGCCAGGGCGGTGGACTGGCGTACGTTCAGTCGCTCCACCCGGCGCTCGGCGGTGGCACGCTCGACGGCCGCATCGGCAACCTCGACGCGGGCTTTGCGCTTGTCGCTATTGGGCATTTCCTGGCGGACCCCGACCATTTGCATGGTCATGGAATCCTGCTCAAGGCTCCAGCGATCCGAACCGCCAATGGGAAAGTTCTGCACGCCCAACAGCAATTTGGGATCCGGCAGTTCGCCGGCGGGGATGGCAGCGCTGCTGGCGGCCTGGATTTTCGCGTCTTGCGCGCTCAGCGACGGCGCCGTGTTTTCCGCCAGACGCAACGCTTCATCGAGCGTCAGCGCGCCAGCGAGGCTCGGCAATGCCAGCACGCTTGCCGCCAGCCCGGCCACGAGGGGCCAGCCTGTGCGATAGCACTTGGGATTCATGTTGACGATTCCTGTGATGATCCACCGCGCGCCTTTTCAAGGCAGGCGCACGGCTACGCCCTCCCGCTAACGCGGGATGGAATTCAGAGCGGTACAGGAATCAGACGCGGGGCGGTCGCCACACCCCGGAAGGGCTTTGCGCGGGCAGGAAATCGTTGGGGATGGACAGGACAACGGGGCCGGACACGGTGACAGGCGGTTTGACGATCGAGACCTGCAACATGCCGCCCGTCTTGCATTCCTGGCCCGGCTTGCAGGGCTTGCCGTGTTCGACGGGGCTTTTCAGGTCATTGCAGCAATCCATGCCCATGCCGTCCATCATCGCCATGCCCATGGACTTCATCGGGCAGGGTTCGGTCGGCGCCTGAGCGCCCGCCATCCCGCTGAGGGGAAGCGCCAGGCTGATCAGGAACACAAGACAAAACCGCAGGTAGCGTTTCATGGGTCTGGAGTTTAGCGATAAAAAAAACCGAGTGGTGGAAAACCGCTCTTGCCCTTGGACCGATGGCATAAACCGGCCGCCGAAAAAACCGGCTGCGCATGATATCAACGGACCAGGATTAAGCCAGGATTAGGGCGCGGAAAAATCGCTACAAGGACGGCTCGAACACCCCCGCGTCTTCCAGCATGTGCACCAGCGTTTGCGGCCAGACGGTGGCCTCGGTGGCTCGCAGATCATCGGCGGACCACCAATGATGATCGGCCATCACCTGGGCCTCGGACGAGGTCCAGCCTGCACGAGAGAGCGGCTGGTCTGGCGCGTGCACCACAAAATACTGCTCGACCGAGGTGACCCACTCGCCGCTGGGCAGTTGCATGGGAAACCGGCGATCGGCCACCGGCTCTCCCACCGCGCAGACCTGAATACCGGTTTCCTCGTGCAGTTCACGAATCGCCGCGACCTGGAAGGTTTCGTCTCCTTCAAGCCCGCCACCGGGCGTGGCCCAATAGTCATCCCCCGCCAGCGCCCCTTCCTTGTGCAGGAAGCGGAACAGCAGGACCTTTCGCGAAGGGTTGATGACCAGCAATCTTGCCGATTTTCGTTCACGCATCGGTATCTCCCTGAAGTGTTGTTCTGATGTATGCGTCGACGCGTCTCACAACGGCAGCGAGCGGTCCTGAATCACCCGTTTCATCACCAGGGTCGAGGTCAGGCGCTGAACGTTGGGCAGCTTGGACAGGCGGTCATCGTAAAGCTGCTGGAAGGCCGGCAGGTCGCGGGTGATGACGTGCAGCAGGTAATCCGGCTCGCCAAACAGCCGTTGCGCCTCGACGACCTGCGGGATCGGCAGCAGCGCCGCTTCGAAGGCGGCCACCGCCTGGTGATCGCCCTCGCGCAGCGTGGCAAACACCATCGCCGAAAACGTCAGGCCCAGGGCGCTGGGCGACAACTGGGCGCGATAGCCCTGGATCACCCCCGACTCCTCCAGCGCCCGCACGCGACGATGGCACGGCGACAGGCTGAGGCCGACCCGTTCCGCCAGCTCGGTCACCGACAAACGCCCGTCCGCCTGCAGCTCGGCAAGAATCTTCTGATCAACTCTGTCCATCTGGAAGGATCTACCCCAAAACTTTATTCGGACTGGAATAATAGAGAAAATATTCTCACCGCACTCCATTAATCTTTCCGCAAACCTGATCTTTGCGAGAAAGAAGCATGCCCTCCCCGATTAACACCACCGTCGACAGCCCAGAAACAGCATTCGCCCAGCAGCACAAGGCAAGACGGCCATGAGCCTGAGTATTTTCGCGGCGTTCTGGGCGGTGTCGTTTCTATTTGTGATCACCCCCGGGGCGGATTGGGCCTACGCGATATCGGCCGGCCTGTTCGGGCGAGTGGTGATACCCGCGGTGGCCGGCCTGTTGATCGGGCATCTGCTGGCGACGCTGATAGTGGCCGCCGGGGTCGGCGGGCTGATCGCCAGCAATCCCCTGGCCCTCTCGCTGCTGACCCTTGGCGGGGCTGGCTATCTGCTCTGGCTGGGCATCAATATGCTGCGCAACCCGTCCGTGCCCCGCGCCGGGGAGGCCCAAGCCTCTGCGTCCTGGGCTCGCTGGACCCTCAAGGGCGCCTGCGTCAGTGGCCTCAACCCCAAGGTGTTCCTGCTGTTCCTGGCCTTGCTGCCACAATTCACCGACCCGCTGGCCGCCTGGCCGGTGCCGCTGCAAATCGTCGCGCTGGGGCTGCTGCATGCCTTCAGCTGCGCGGTGATCTACCTGCTGGTGGGCTTTGCTTCCCGCGCCGTGTTGCAGACGCGCCCGGTGGCCGCGCAAGCGGTCAGCCGCCTCTCGGGGGCGCTGATGATCATCATCGCCGTGCTGCTGTTCATCGAGCAGATCCTGCGCTGAACCGGTATGTTCCACGGGTATCCAAAAGGCTCGAAACCGCACTCCCCCGAATACGCAAAAGGACCAGGAACCGCAATGAAAAGCTTCCGACAGCGCGCCACCGAAGGGCTTCAGGCAGGCGACCGCTTCACCCTCTCCCGCTGTTTTTCAGAGGCGGATATCCAGGGCTTCGCCACGCTGTCCCGCGACTACAACCCGGTGCATTTCGATGCCGAGTTCGCCGCGGCCCGGCGCTTCAGGGCACCGGTTTCCCATGGCCTGCTGACCGCCAGCCTGCTCACCGAAATCGGCGGACAGATCGGCTGGCTGGCCTCGGCCATGAGCTTCCAGTTCAAGCAGCCGGTGTATGCCGGCGACACCATCACTTGCCACTGGGTCATCCAGGCGCTAGACGAACAAGGCCGGGCTACGGCGGCCATCAGCATGACCAACGACAACGGCATCATCGTCCTGGAAGGCCAGACCAGCGGCCTGGTGCCAGGGCCGAAGGAGCGGGAAATCCTGATGCGCATGCTGGCCGAGGGCGACCCGACCAATGGCGCGGCGGGTGCGGGGGAATGATGGGCGTTGGGCGAACCGCGCGTCTGGCTCGCCCGTATCGATGTTCGGCCCGGGCTCACTCTTGCCGGATAATATCGACCGAAATCTCCCGCGCCGGAATCGGCCCTTTGTTCTCAAGCCAGTGCGTGGTGTCCCGATCCTCGGGCCACCCCACTCCCGGGCCATAGTCCGTGTCGCCGCCATCGCGATGGTCAGTGATGGTGCCTTCCAGTATGTAGACGACGCCTGGCCGGTCTTTATGGTTGTGGATTGGCCCGAATACGCCTCCAGGCTCGATGGTCACCAGGCGCATTCTGAGTTGGCGCCCGGCCATGCCCTCGATTTCGGGACCCAGGTCAATGGTTGCCAGTACCTGCACTGCAACCCCTTTGGTTTCCGGTGCCACCTGTTCATTGCTCATGCTGCTCTCCTCCCTGTACCTACAGGGCCTCACTAGCAGTAGACACCCCTAAAAGGAGAGAGCTGCCGACAGGCGACAAAGGGTCGGAAGCAGGCGTTCAATGGGGACCAGGATGGATCGACATCCTGCTCTCGGCTTCAGGCCCCACACTGGCAACACACATTCCATTCCCGGTGCGGTCGGCCCAACTATTCGCCTTTAACTGGCGATGCAAAACCTGCACAATCGCCGGCTTTTTTCGCGACAGGAAGCGCCCATGCAACGGATTGTAATTCTGGGTAATGCCGGGAGCGGCAAGTCCACCCTCGCCCGTGCCCTCGGCAAGCGCCGGAACCTGCCTGTGCTCCACCTGGACACGCTGTTCTGGGAGCCCGGCTGGGTCGAACCCGACGCCGAGCAGTTCCGCGAACGGGTCCGCGCGGCGCTCGCACCGGCTGCCTGGGTGTGTGAAGGCAACTATGCCCGACGGACCTTCGACCTTCGCCTGCCCCATGCCGACCTGATCATCTGGCTCGATACGCCACGGCTCACCTGTTTCACCCGGGTGATCATACGCAGCATCATGAACCGTCCCCGGCCTGACCTTGCCGCAGGCTGCACGGAAAAGCTCGATCGGGCATTCCTGACCTTCCTGCGCTTCGTATGGACTTTCGATCGCGGCTACCGCCCGGGTATCGAGGCGGTACGCCTGGCCATAGGTCCGCAGATTCCCACGCTGCACTTGCGCGGCCGCCGGCAGATTGCGGCGTTTCTCGATAGCCTGCCGGCGACGCCTGAAGCCTGCCTGGAGTGAATGCGGGGTCGCCCTCCCGGCACCACGCCCGGTTGAACCCGCAGCCGATAGCGGCCAGTCACGCCTGACGGCTTACCACCCTTTGCAATCGTTCGCTGGTGCCCAGGAAATCAGGGACGATTCAACATTTGACTTGCCAAAGGAGGGAATAGCCCTTGCGGCCCCCTTGGAGGGATTGGCTATATAAATAAACGCACATCGATATTATGAAACGCCATTTTCGAACTATACGTAATACATTCGCAATCACTTTCACGGAGGAACTTGATCGTTAATAAAAAACATAACCATGCGCTTAAATTGCTCGCTTCGTTCGCAGGGACGAGCTAAAGCCCGCCCCTGAGTTCAATCGTTAGCTATATATCATCTCTCGGGATAGTCGAAGGGAATTGCTATGAACAGATCATTGGATGTTGTTCACTTGAGTAGCGTGACGTGCGAAGACGTTGAATTGCTATACAAGGAAAAGGCGAGGCATCTTCATGAGAAAATCGATGCGACCAGGGATGCTTATTTTGGATTCATCTTCCCGATAAATCGCACTGATCTTTCTGCGGTTTCAGAAGCATTCGAGTTGGATTACCAAGTTGCGCAGCTGATCTACAAGAAAAGCAAGGAGTTTTCCACCTTTAAAGTTCCGGGCAGAAAGTTCGGCCAGCTTACCAATCATATATACGGTGCGTCCGTACTCGCCCTGAGAGGGAAAAGCCTTGATACAGGTCTAGAGTCGGTCTCTGATCGCAGTATTAACGAACTTGCTGCCGCAAATGAGGATGTAATCCTGGAGATTGCAGGCGTGAGAGCATCCTGGTTCGGAAGAATATTCTTTCCTGCGCAAGCATTTTCAAATGCAATTTCTGTTTTTGGCGGCAACGTAAGTCCGGAAGCGCTTTTTGCTCTGGCCAAGGACTACGGTTATGCAAGTGTCGCGGGCAGTCGCAATACGATCAGGGGCGATTTCGGTATTGCCCTGTGGCTGACTCTACTTGCCCGGGCGCCTTGAGCCTTATGCTGACAAGTGGCGCCTAACACCTTGAATAAAGCGCTTCACGGGCAATCCTTACTATGAAACCCTCAGGAATCACAACAAGGGTTCGAGGAAGCGCTTTTACACTCTCTCGGCTTCGAGCAGCCAGTGGCGAGCGTCGCTTCTGGGCGAAAGCCAGTGTTAACGAACAGCAATAGTCAGCCGTTCGACATCCCCGACACCGACTGCTTAAATGGGCGCCCTTCCGTTTCAAGGTGCGCCCTTAAATGACTGACACCTTCCAGGGCTGCTGCCTTTGCGGTGCCGTCAAATACCAGCTCTCGTCGCGCCCCAAGGCGCTTTCCCACTGCCATTGCCGCCAGTGCCGGAAAAGCCATGGAGCGGCATTCGCCAGCTATGGCAGTGTGTTGCGCAGCGATCTGCGCATCGTGCAGGGCGCCGGGAACCTCCAGTCCTATCGATCGTCCGAAACGGTGCTGCGCCAGTTTTGCGGCCAGTGCGGTTCGTCGCTGTTCTGGTCCAGAGGCCAGGGCGAATACGCCGACTGGATCTCGATCGCCCTGGGCACTCTGGATACGCCCTTCACCGCGGATAAACAGAAACACATTCAGGTGGCGTTCAAGGCTTCGTGGTACGAAATCCAGGACAATTGGCCGCAAGAACCATGACTGCGATAAGGCAAACACGGATGGCAACCGACGCAAGGCACACCCAAACGCATCCACTCCGCCAGACGGCCCCAGGGCCAGGCGCGATACCCTCTAAGCTGAATAGAACAGCACTGCGAACACGCCTCTACCGTCTTGATACAGGGGAACCGGAATGACCAGAACAGCAGTACGCCCATACTCGTCATGGATCCTGTTTTCCCTGCTCGCCATCAACCTGGCGCTGATCGCGGGATGTTCAAGCAAAGCCGCCAAGTATCGTTATTCGACCGCCAGCATCGGCTCGAACTGTTACGCCAAAGCGCTGCCCACTTCCGGCGAGGGTGGCCTGGCTTGGGGTTCCACCCTGGGCATGGCGCGCCAGAAATCCCTGAATAACTGCATCCGTTATGCCGGCCGCTCCGGCGGCACGCCCGGCACTTGCAAAGTGGTGTTGGCGGAGTGCAAAAAATAGCAGTGCAAAAAAAATAACAGGGAGCTTGCGAAGCAGGCCGCTCGGTTCTCAGGGTATTCGTTTATCTGGATGCCCTACCCTCATCAGGTCGACAACATGGAGGTTGATATGGGGAACGCGGTAAACAAACGCGTCGTGGTCATTGGCGCGGGCATAGTGGGCGCGTCCCTGGCGTATCACCTGGCGGGCAGAGGCGCGAAGGTCATTCTGGTGGAGGCTGAAGATATAGCGTCCGGGGTGACGGGACGCTCATTCGCCTGGATCAACACCGCCCACGACGGGCCCGATCCCATCGCCTCATTGCGCGGTGCGGCGATCCAGGAATACCGCAGGCTCGAAACCGAGCTGCCTGGCCTGAAGGTGCGCTGGACCGGTGCCCTGTCTTACGGCACAAACCCGAGTGAAGCGCTGCACGCCTCGGGTCACCCGCCTTCGGCAACCCAACTGTCGCGCTCACAGATCCTCGACCTCGAGCCAAACCTCAAGCATCCCCCGCAGCAGGCCATGTACGCCGCCGAAGAAGGCGCGCTGGACGCCGTGCAAGCAACCCAGGCGTTGATCGCCGGCGCCCAGGCTCATGGCGCGCAGGTGCTCACCCAGACGCGGGTGCTCGGCTTTACCACCCAGGGTGCGCGGGTGACGGGCGTCACAACCGCAAGGGGCCGTATCGAGGCCGACGTTGTCGTGCTGGCCGCCGGGACGGGCATCAAGCAACTGACCGAGCTGCTGAACCTGCCCCTGCCAATAGCGGCCTCCCCAGCCATATTGATCCGCTACGCCTCACAACCCGACCTCGTGCGCACCCTTATCTCCAGCCCGGAAATGGAAGTGCGGCAAGGCCCGGACGGCACGCTGCTGGCGGCGGAAGACTACCTGGACGACACGCTGGAAAACCAACCCGCCGCGATAGCGCTACGAACCGCCAAGGCCATCCAGAACGAACTCCATGGGGTTACCTCCATAGAGCCGGAATGGGCCTGTGTCGGGCTCAGGCCCATGCCGGTCGATGGCATGCCCATCATCGGCTATCTGCCCGATATCGGCGATGTGTATGTGTGTGCGATGCACCCTGGCGTCACGCTGGCGGCGATAGTCGGCCGCCTGGCCAGCGAGGAGATCATCGACGACACGGCATCCCCTGCCCTTGCCCTCTGCCGTCCCGGGCGATTTTTCCAGGCATAGGGACCATGACCGACCGCGAGCAACTCCATCGAGAGGGTTACGTGCTGCTGCGCCAAGCGATCCCGGCCGAGTGGCTGGGTGAGCTGCGTGCCGTGTTCGACGCGGGCGTGATGCCGTCGAACCAATGGCCTGTGCCCCGTGGCATGGACTGGCGCCATTCGCTGCTGGACGCGGATTCGACGGTTCAGGCGGTGTGTCGCCTGCCGCAGGTGCTGGCGGTGGTGGGCGAGTTGATCGGGGAACGCTTCTTCCTCTCCCAGGTGGAAGGTCGCGAGCCCCTTGCCGGTGGCGGTCAGCAGCAGCTGCACCGCGACTTGTCGGCCCAACGGCCAGGCGACATAGCCAACGCCCTGGCTTTTTTCGACGACTATGGCCCCGGGAACGGCGCCACCCGTATCGTCCCCGGCAGCCATCGCCCCGGGCCGGGAGAGCCACCACTGGACTTCACCGACGAGTCGCGGTCGGTGCAGCTTTCAGGCTCCGCCGGGGACATCCTGGTGTTCGATGTCGATCTGCTGCACGCGGGCTGCCTGAACCCGAGCGGCGCACGCCGTCGCTCGCTGCTGATCAGCTATTTTTCCGAACCGCTCTATGCGTCGCACCTGGAAACCCTGGGCCTGCGCAATATCCGGATGGACACCACCGAGCGCTTCGATCCGGCGGACTTTGCCCTCGGCCGGGTCTAGTCCGCTCGCCGCCGCGCCTCCCCTCAAGTGCCATGAAGTGCTGAACGATTGCCCATATCGGATGGCATAATCCCCCATCGTTCATAACGGGGGCGGATAAATGACCACTGAAAGCTACGACCTGCTCGCGATCTTCGCCGCCGTGGCCCAGGAGCGCAGCTTCACCCGCGCCGCCGCCAGGCTCGGCATGTCGCAGCCGGCCTTGAGCCGGGCCATGCGCCAATTGGAAGAACGCCTGGGCGTCAGGCTGCTGGCGCGCACCACCCGCAGCGTCTCCCCCACCGAAGCCGGCGAACACCTGCTGCGGGTGGTCTCCCCCCGGTTCGAGGAAATCAACGACGAGCTGGCCTTGCTCAGCAAGTTCCGCGATAAGCCGGCGGGCAAACTGCGCATCACCGCTGGCGAGCATTCGGCGATCACGGTCCTGCAACCGGCGCTGGAGAAACTGCTGCCCGAGCATCCCGACCTCAACATCGAGATTATCGTCGACTACGGCCTGACCGATATCGTCGCGGAAGGCTTCGACGCCGGCGTGCGCCTGGGCGAGCAGGTGGCCAAGGACATGATCGCGGTGCGCATCGGCCCCGACATGCGGATGGCCGTGATTGGCTCCCCGGAATACTTCGCCCGCTACCCCAAGCCAAAAGTGCCGAGCGACCTGATGCAGCACAACTGCATCAACCTGCGCATGCCGACCTACGGCGGGATCTTCTCCTGGGAGTTCGAGAAAAAGGGCCAGGCACTGAAGGTGCGGGTCGAGGGCCAGCTGGTGTTCAACAACATCGCCATGCGCCTGGACGCCGCCCTCAAGGGGCTGGGGCTGGCCTACATGCCGGAAGACCTGGTGCTGGCCCATGTCGAGCAAGGTCGCTTGATTCGCGTGCTGGCGGACTGGTGCGAACCCTTCTCCGGCTACCACCTCTACTACCCCAGCCGGCGCCAGAGCTCACCGGCCTTCACCCTGCTGCGCGACGCCCTGCGTTACGCGAACTGATGCCCTGAGCGGGGGCCGCCTCATGGCCGCCCGGCGCTTGCCGCCAGGTGTTTTTCCAACGCCTCGCCGGCCCGCTTGGCGGCATCGGCCTCGCCCTGCTCGGCCAGCACCCGGACCAGTTGCCGCAGTTGCCCGACGCTCAGCCCTACTCTGATGCTGGCGGCCATGTGCGAGCGCAGTTGCGGCTCCGCGCCGGGGGTGGCGGCCAACGCGCCGACCGTGGCCAGCTCACGACTTTGCCAGTCCAGGTTGTCGCGCTCGAAGATGTCGCCGAACAGATGGGCCTGCAGGTACTGGTTGATCACCGGGGCGAAGTCGAACAGCGGCCCCTGGACCGGCGCGCCGGAAATCCGTGTCTGGTTGGCCTTGCCCGCCGCCAGCAGCTCATCGCCCGTGGGAATGCCGGCGCTGGGCTCACGCCCCGGAACGTCCTCGATGCCGCGTTGCTTGCGCGCCTCGAGCACTTTCATCAGCTCGCCAAGGGCATTGAGGCTGCGCGGAAAGCCGGCGTAGGCATAGAGCTGCACCAGGATTTCCCTGGCCTCGCTGACGGTCAGCCCGGCATCCAGCCCCTGGTTCAAGGCGGCATTGAGCCGCGGCATATTGCTGGTGGCCATGGCCGCCGCGATCAACGGGATGGCCTGCTGCTTGTGGGACAGCGTCTCGGAAGCAGTGGGTACGGAGGACATGGCTTGAGGCTCCCTAGGGTTCTGCGCGGCGTGGCTCGTCGTCATCGTCAGGTTCAGGCTCAGCAGCGCGAAGGCCACTGTCATCCCTCCGGGCCTGCACCGCTTAACGGGCGTTGTATTGGTCATCGCTGACTTTCTCCAGCCATTGCACGCTCTTGCCATCCACCGCGCCGGTCACCGCCAGATGGGTCATGGCGCTCGTCGCCGCGGCTCCGTGCCAGTGCTTGACGCCCGGCGGGCAGACGATCACGTCGCCCGGATGGATTTCCTGCACCGGCTTGCCCCACTCCTGCGTCAGGCCCACGCCGGAAACCACCACCAGGCGCTGCCCCGCGGGATGGGTATGCCAGGCCGAGCGCGCGCCCGGCTCGAAGGTCACGTAGGCGCCGGAGGCATTGATCGGGCTGCTGGCGGGAAACAGCGGATCGACGCGTACCCGCCCGGAAAAGTAATCCTCCGGGCCCGCGACCGAAGTCTGGCTACCTGCACGACTGATCTGCTGGGTGGCGAAAGGCTCGCCGGGGTTTTCAGCCTGGCCGGCCGCGTCAGCCAAGGGCGCCGCGGCGCATACCGCGAGCCCCAACAGGGTCTTGTTCATGATGAGAATTCCTCGTTGGTCGAGCCTATTGAAATGACGAGCCGTTGCGGCGATCACAGCGTCCTGGCGTAGAACGCCGTCAGCTTGCTGATGGCCGCGTCCACATACTGGGGCACCCAGTAGGTTTCGATATGGGTGGCGCCGTCGATCTTGAACAGCTCCTTGTCCTGGGTACCGGTGGCCTTGGCGAACGCATCCTCGGTCATGTAGAGGCTGTCGGCCTTGCTGCCGGCGATCATCAGCAAGGGTTGTCGGATCAGTTCGATCTGCTGGGTGGCGTCGAAGCGCATCAGGTCCAGCAGGCTGCTGGTGGTGTATTTGAAGGTCGAGTTGGGGTGCGCGTGGGTTTTCCAGTAGTACTCGTAGCCCTGCCGATACAGCGCGAAGGGCAATTGGGCGATCTGTTCGTCGGTCAGGTTGGCATCCCCCGAATACAGCACTTCGCCGCCGGCCGCTTCCTGGGCACGGGCCGCCGAAGCCTGCTGCAGGCGTTGCTGGATGCTGTCCAGTTGCGAGTCGTTGTAGCCATTGCGGCGAACCCGCCCGGAGTTGAACAGGCTCACCGTCGCAATCGACTTGAAGCGTTTGTCGGTTTGCGCCGCGGCCAACGAATAACCACCGCCGCCGCAGATGCCAAGCAGGCCCAGGCGCGTGTTATCGACGCCGGGATAGCCGGCGATGAAATCCGCCATGCCATGGATGTCCTCGATGCGGTACGCGGGCTTGTCCACGCTGCGCGGCTGGCCGCCACTGGCGCCCTGATACGCCGCATCCGCGGCGATGGTGATGTAGCCCTGGTCGGCCAGGCGCTGGGCATACAGGCCGGCGACCTGCTCCTTGACCCCGCCATTGGGGTGCGCCACCACCACGACCGGGTATTGCTTCGCCGGGTCATAGTTCGCCGGGGTGTAGACGTTGGCGGAGATGTCCAGGCCATTGAGCTTGTAGCTGACCGGATGGATGTTGACCTTGCCCGGCTCGTTCTTGCTGATCGCGCCCTCGTAGACCAGGGTGAACGGATTCTGCTTGTAGTCCGCGGCCTCGGCGGCCGACATCCCGACCATCGCGGCCATGAGCGTGGCCTTCAGCGTTTGCTTCATTTGAATACTCCTGCCCTGCTTTTGAAGAACACGGCAGCCAGCCGCCGTGCCCATAGTCAATCCAGAGACTTTTCTGCAAGAAACCTCGAAACCAGGTCCGCGATCTCGACATTGTTGAGGTCCGAGAACGGAAAGTGGCTGTTGCCCTTGATCCCGATCTCCGGCAAGTGGATCAGCCGGGCGTCACCGCCATGCCGGTTCACCGCGTCGCGCCACAGGCGCGCCATCTCGAGCCGGGCGCGCCAGCTGTCCTGGGCCGGCAAACGCACCGGCTGGGCGGGGATGTTGTCGCCATAGAGGATCAGGATAGGAATGCGCGTCAGCGCCTCGAACTGCGCCTGGCTCACGACCTGCGCGGCGACGGTGTCGAACGCGCTGGGAATCGGCGCCGGCGCCTCGCCCTCGGGAAACACGAAGCTGCTGCCCGGCTCGAACGCGACGATGGCCCGCACGTTGCGGCTCTTGATCGCCGTCAGCCAGCCCGGCCCGCCCCCCTGGGAATGGGTGAACAGAATGGCCGGGCCGGTCTTCTCCAGCAGCGCCGACACGCCATCGGACACCACCTCGATGTCGTAAGGGCCGGTGTTGGGGGTCATCGAACGGAAGAACTGCTCCTGCGCCGCCCGCCCCGGCGGGAACTGGCTGCCCGCGAAGGTCTCGGGCCACAGGCCGATGCGGAACTGGTTGAACCACAACTGCTCGTCCGCCACCGGTTTGATCGTCGCTTCGACCAGGCTGCGCCCCGCATCGCCACGGCGCGGCTGGTCGATCAGGTAGGTGGAAAAACCGCGACGCAGGAAGATGTTCTGGAAACCTTCACGCCCATCGGCCGTGGTCTCCCAGGACTTCGCCGACTGCCCCGCGCCGTGCCACATGACAATCGGCAGCGGGCGCGCGTTAACCGGCTTCTGGTAGAAGGCATACACATGGTCGCCGTGGTAGGTCTGGCCATTGGGATTCATCGGGTTGTAGGGATCGAAGGTGCCCGGCTGAGTGCGCACGCCACCGCCCGCGATCAGGCTGCCCTGATCCTCGATCACCAACGGACCGCGCTCGCTCGCCTCAACAACCGCGCCGCTGCACAGGGCAAAACAGAGGGTGCCCGCCCTGGCGGCGGCGGGCATGTACTTGCGGATCAGGTGCTGGGTCATGAAGGGCTCTCGATTGGAAATCGCAGACCCCCAACTTACCCCTCGGCCATTGATTGATAAATGGCACGGATTGGATAGAACTGATACCAGAAACGCATAGGTAGACTAATTGCCCCGCCCACCGCCAAACGACCATTCCTCTGCATCAGTGGTGGTAATCACCACCATCACATCCTCGGCATCGATGCCTGGCGCCCGGCCCAGCCGCACGCTCGCCAGCTCGGGTCGACGAACGGCGACATCCCGCCTTCATCGCTGGCGTTTTTTCTGTCATTGGGGGGTGTTTAACAACACTTACCAATGGATCCATTAAAAACAAAAGCAACAGCTATCAGTCCGATAATCGCCCATAAATCAACCTTTAACCTGGATCTTATCGTTGACACTCAAACACCACAGCCTCTCTAATGGATCCATTAAATAAAAACAATCACTCCCCAGGAGAGCCCTCCATGTACCCCAAGAACACTTGGTACGTTGCCTGCACCCCCGATGAAATCGCCGACAAGCCCCTGGGCCGACAGATCTGTGGGGAGAAGATGGTGTTTTACCGTGGCCTGGAAGGCCGGGTCGCAGCGCTCGAGGACTTCTGCCCCCATCGCGGCGCGCCGCTGTCGTTGGGGTATGTGGAAAGCGGCAACCTGGTGTGCGGTTATCACGGACTGGTGATGGGCTGCGATGGCAAGACCGTGGCAATGCCCGGACAACGGGTACGTGGTTTCCCGTGCAACAAGACCTTTGCCGTGGTCGAGCGCTACGGCTTTATCTGGGTCTGGCCCGGCGATCAGGCGTTGGCCGATCCGGCGCTGATCCATCACCTGGAATGGGCGGTCAGCGATGAGTGGGCCTACGGTGGCGGGCTGTTCCATATCCAGTGCGACTACCGGCTGATGATCGACAACCTGATGGACCTGACCCACGAAACCTACGTCCACGCCTCCAGCATCGGCCAGAAGGAAATCGACGAGGCGCCGCCGACCACCAGGGTCGAGGGTGATGAGGTGGTCACCGCGCGGCATATGCAAAACATCATGGCCCCGCCGTTCTGGCGCATGGCCCTGCGCGGCAACGGCCTGGCCGACGACGTGCCGGTGGACCGCTGGCAGATCTGCCGCTTCACCCCGCCCAGCCATGTGCTGATCGAAGTCGGCGTGGCCCACGCCGGCCAAGGCGGCTACAACGCGCCGGCGCAGTCCAAGGCATCGAGCATAGTGGTCGACTTCATCACCCCGCAGAGCGACACCTCGATCTGGTACTTCTGGGGCATGGCGCGCAACTTCAACCCACAGGACGAGGCGCTGACCGCGAGCATTCGCGAGGGCCAGGGCAAGATTTTCAGCGAAGACCTGGAGATGCTCGAACGCCAGCAACAGAACCTGCTGGCCCACCCCACGCGCAACCTGCTCAAGCTGAATATCGACGCCGGCGGCGTGCAATCGCGACGGGTCCTGGAGCGCCTGATCGCCCAAGAACGCGCCGGCGAAGCACAACTGATCGCCACGGCCTGAGCACTGCGCGGCGCTACGCCGGCAGTGCACCGGTGCCGCGCCCTGCCCTTTCCCCAGCCTTTTACCCAGCCTTTTACCCAAGAAAAGAAACAGAAGTGACCGCCCCGGGCGGCAGCACTCGGAGGACCGACGATGATCGATGTGGTGGTGGTATCCCGTAACGACGAAGCCCAGGACATCTGCAGCTACGAGCTGGCCAGTGCCGATGAGCGCCCGCTGCCGGGCTTCAGCGCCGGCGCGCATATCGATGTGCACCTGCCCGGCGGCTTGATCCGCCAATACTCCCTGTGCAATCACCCCGAAGAACGCCATCGCTACCTGATCGGCGTGCTCAAGGACCCGGCCTCCCGCGGCGGCTCGCTGGCCATGCACGAGCAGATCCACCCCGGCACGCGGCTGCACATCAGCGAGCCGCGCAACCTGTTTGCGTTGGCCCATGAAGCCCGGCGCAGCCTGCTGTTCGCCGGCGGCATCGGCATCACCCCGATCCTGTGCATGGCCGAGCGCCTGGCCCACAGCGGTGCCGATTTCGAGCTGCATTACTGCGCCCGCTCCAGCGAGCGCGCGGCCTTTGTCCAACGCCTGCGCGATTCATCCTTCGCCGAGCGGGTGTTCCTGCATTTCGACCAGGAACCCGAGACGGCGCTGGACGCGACCAAGGTCCTGGCCGCGCCTCACAACGACGTTCATCTATATGTGTGTGGTCCCGGCGGCTTTATGCAGCACGTGCTGGACACGGCCAAGGCCGCGGGCTGGCGGGAGGACTGCCTGCACCGCGAGTACTTCGCCGCCCCCGTCGATACCCGCGCCGACGGCAGCTTCTCGGTCAAGGTCGCCAGCAGCGGCCAGGTCTTCGAGGTGCCTGCGGACAAGAGCGTGGTGCAGGTCCTGGAAAGCCATGGCATCGACATTGCCATGTCCTGCGAACAAGGGATTTGCGGCACCTGCCTGACCCGGGTACTGGAGGGCGTGCCGGAGCACCGCGACCTGTTCCTCACCGAGGACGAGCAGGCGCGCAACGACCAGTTCACCCCCTGCTGCTCGCGCTCGAAAACGCCGCTGCTGGTGCTGGATATCTGAAGGGAGTCAGGCGGGGCGGAGGATGACCTTCATCCGCTCGTCCGCCGCTGCGCTGCTGAAGATCTCGGCATAACGCAGGGTCGCGTTGGCATGCTCGCGCATGATCGCCTCGGCCCGCGCGCCCTGGCGATTGACCAGGGCGTCGAACACCGAATGGTGCTGCATATGGGCGTAGTTGAAGCGCCGGTATTCGCGGGCCATGTCCTGGCGATCCACCGCCAGCGCGGTCACCGAGGCAAACGGCAGATGATCGTTGCGCGCCAGGGCATCGGCGATCGCCGGGTTGTGGCTGCCTTCGACAATCACCTGGTGAAAACGCATGTTGAGGTCGTGATAGACCTCCAGGTCGTCCTCGGTCACATAACCCTTGGCAAACAATTGGTCGCCCTGGGCCAGGCACAACTCCAGGGCCGCCCGCGCCGCCTCCGACAAGCCGCGCTCGGCGGTCTGGCGCGCCGCCAGCCCTTCGAGCACACCCCGCACCTCGACCGCGCCGGCGATGTCCTCGGCACTCACCGAACGCACCTGGAACCCCCGCCCGCCAAACCGCACCAGCAGGCCTTCCTGCTCCAGGGTACGGAACGCCATGCGCACCGGCATCCGCGACACCCCGAACAACTCCGCGGTCGGAATCTCCATCAGCCGTTCACCGGCCGCCAGCTCGCCCGAGGCGATCATCTTGCGCAACGCGACCAGCACCAATTGACCGGGCTTACTCATCCAGGCAACTTCCAGAAAACGTGGGCGGCCATAGTACCGCAAGCCTTGCGCCGGCGGCATGCGGATAGCGGCGTGCCGACGGTGGCGACCTCACAGGCCTCATCGCGGGCAAGCCTCGCTCCTACGGAAAACACACCTCCCCTGTAGCCGCTGCCGCAGGCTGCGATAAGGCCGCAGGCCTTCAGCGATCTCTAGACCGTGCGCCCCCTTCGGGGTCGATCGCAGCCTCGCAGGCTCGGCAGCGGCTACAGGAAACACACCCACCCCCAGGCCGGCCGGCAGGCCGCCGTCTTGCTCTGCTCTTGCTTTGGCTTTTGATCCGAAAGCCCCGTTAACCACGATGGCCGAACGCAGGCATTGAGCCGTGGGTAACCCGGCAGGGATGCCGGGTTAGCCGCCCCAGGCCATGGATGGCCTGTGGCGGCGGCCCACGGATCAATGCCTTCGTTCGGGCATGCCGAGCCTAGGCGAGGCACCGAGTGGTGGGGCAAAGCGTTTTTGCTTACTTTTTTGGCGTTTGAAAAAAGTGAGTCGCCGTAAGGGCGAAACCCTAAGTGGCCGTTACCGCAGAAACGGATATGTACCCCGTCCAAAACAGACAGCGAAACCACCACCGCCATCGCGAGCAATTCGAGCATCGACCGACCGCTCCCACCCGCGACAACGCCGCAAAACTCAAAACGACAACGGATAACTCACAATCACCCGAGTCTGATCAAAGTCACTGTTGAAACTGCGCCGGTTAGTGGCGTTATTCACCCGCACACTGAGGTTCTTCAGGCTGCCACTCTGAAAGGTATACCCCACCTCCGTATCCCGCTCCCACTCCTTGCCATTGCTCCCGGCCTTGGTCGTCGCATTCTCGCCATGCCCATAGCGCACCATGGCCAACAACCCCGGCACGCCCATAGCGGCGAAGTTATAGTCATAACGCACCTGCCAGGAACGCTCGTCGGCGTTGCTGAAGTTACCGTTGAACATATCGTTGCCCAGGGTCCGGCCGCTGCTGCCGTACACCGACATCCACGGGCTGTCGCCACTGACCTTCTGCAAGCCCAGGTACAGGGTATGGCCAGCGGTGGAGGCCGAGAGCAAGGCATAGGCGGTACGGCTCCGGATCTCGCCGATGCGCGCCTGGCCGTCATCCTTGTCGATGAAGTAACCGAGGTTCGCCCCCAGCACCCAGTCGCCCACCGGCTGCTTGTGCAGCAGGTTGAAGTAGCTCTGCTGGTAGATGTCTTCCAGTTGCGCATGCCAGGCGCCGATCAAGGTGCGCTGCTGGTTGAAGCGGTACTCGGCGCCGGCATAGGTGAAGCCATCCGACGTGACCCCGGGCGCGGCCCAGGCCGAGAGGTCCTGCATGTCCGAGGAGTTGCGCAGGCTCACCGAACGGTACTGCCCGGCCTGCAACCCCAGCCCGGTGATTTCCCGCGAGTCGAGCATCGCCCCACGGAAGGTCTGCGGCAGCAGCCGGCCATCGTCATAACGCAGCAGCGGGATGTCCGGCAGCAACTCGCCGACCTTCAGCTCAGTGGCGGAAATGCGCATTTTCGCCGCCACGCCGGCGCGGCCGTAGTTGTCCGCCGCGCGCCCGTCGTCATGTACCGGCAGCAGCTCCGAACCACTGGTACCGCGCCCGCTGTCGAGCTTGACGCCGAACATGGCAATGCCGTCCAGGCCGAACCCGACGACGCCCGGGGTGTAGCCGGAATTGAACTTGAGGATAAAACCCTGGGCCCATTCCTCGACCTTGCTCTTGGCCGCCCCCGGATCGCGAAAATCCCGATTGAAGTAATAGTTACGCAGCACCAGGTCAGTCTTGGCGTCTTTGAAAAAACCGCTGTCTTCGGCCCAGGCCGGCAGGCCCGTGCCCAGTGCCAATGAAGCCGCGGCCAGCGAGCGCGCGAGGATGCAGTGAGGGGTGTTCATTATTATTGTTCTCCGCTTTGCATAGGCGCAGCCGTTCCCCGACAGGCCACTCCAGGCCCGCCTCTTATCGGCTGCAAAAATGCCCGGTCTCTCTTTTGGGAAAGGCCGGGCGATATCCTCAGCTCAAGGCATCAGAAGGGATAACGACGCGCCGAGTGCTGCACGCTGATCCAGTGATCGCGGGTGAATTCGTCGATCGCCCAGTCGCCGTTGAAGCGCCCGAGCCCCGAGTTCTTTTCCCCACCGAAGGGCGCGTTGGCCTCGTCGTTCACCGGGATGTCGTTGATATGGGTCATGCCCGCGCGAATCCGCCGGGCGAAGTTCACCCCGCGCTCCAGGTTGCGGCTGAACACCGCGCTGGACAGGCCGAATTCGCTGGCGTTGGCCAGCTCCAGGGCGTGGGCCTCGTCCCGGGCGCGCAGCAGCCCCACCAGCGGACCGAAGATTTCATTGCGCGCCAGGTCCATGTCGACTGTGACCTCGCCGTAGACATGGGGCGCCAGCAGGTTGCCCTGGGCCCCGCCCTCGTAGAGCGGCTCGGCGCCTTCGCGGCGGGCCAGCTCGATCTTCTCCCGCAGGCCCTGCAACTGCCGCGCATTGATCACCGGGCCGATCACCGTCTCGATCGATTGCGGATCGCCGACCTTGAGCCCCTTGACCCGCTCGACGAAGCGCGCGGCGAAGGCGTCGTAGAGGCTGTCGTCGACAATGATCCGGTTGACCGCCATGCAGATCTGCCCCTGGTGCAGGAACTTGCCGAACACCGCCGCGCTCACCGCCTGTTCAAGATCGGCGTCGGCCAGGACCGCGAACGGGCTGTTGCCGCCCAGCTCCAGGGCCACGTGCTTGAGGTGCGCGCCACCGCTGGCGATCCGGCCGATACCGCGGCCGACCGGGGTGGAGCCGGTGAAGGTGATCAGCGAGGGCACCGGGTGCTCGACAAAGGCATCGCCGATCTCGCTGCCCGCCCCCACCACTACGCTGAGCACGCCCGCCGGCAGGCCGGCCTCCTCGAAGATCTTCGCCAGCAGCAGGCCGCCACACACCGGCGTATCGCTGGCCGGCTTGACCACCACTGCGTTGCCCAGGGCCAGCGCCGGGGCGATCGAGCGCTGGGTCAGGTGCAGCGGGAAGTTCCACGGGCTGATGACCCCGACCACCCCCAGGGCGCTGCGGTAGACCCGGCTCTCCTTGCCCGGCACATCGGACTCGAGAATGCGGCCGTGGACCCGCGCCGGGAACGACGCCGACTCCAGGGCGATGGCCCGCGCCGCGCCCCACTCCAGCTGCGCCTTGAGCCGGGTGCTGCCGGACTCGCGAATGATCCAGTCGACGATCTCCTCGCGGCGCCGGTCGAACACCGCCACCACCTGATGCAGCACCGCCGCCCGCGCCGACGGCCCGAGCGCCGCCCACTGCGGCTGCACCGCAGCGGCCTTGGCATAGGCGGCATCCAGGTCGGCGCGGTTGGCCTGGGCCACTTCCAGCAACAGCGCGCCGTCGAACGGGTTGCTCACCGCCAGGGTTTTACCGGCTGCGCCGGCGCGCCATTCCCCGGCGATGGGTTGCAGGTGCAGATCGCTGTAGACAGCTGTGGACTCACTCATGACAAAGCTCCTTGAGGACAGGATTCACAGGAAAAATGGGCTCGTGGCTCAGGGTGCCGAACCGGGTTGGCATGGCTATGCATGACTGCCTCCGGTGGCTGCTCGCGCCTCGATCAGGCGCAGCAGCCCCAGCAGGGTTTCGGTGTGCGGCACAGCGATGCCGGCCTGGCGCGCCCTGGCCAGGACCTCGCCATTGATCGCGCCGACTTCCGTGGGCCGGCCGGCCAGCACGTCTTGCAACATGGACGGCTTGTGCGCCCGGTGGTGGGCGATGGCATAGGCCACGCTGTCCAGGCAGCGCCGCGCATCCGTGGCCACCCCCACCGACTGCGCGACGCCGAGCACCTCCAGCACGATGGCCCGGGCCAGCGCCGGGCCTTGCGGCACGGCATCCAGTTGCCCCACGGTGCAGCCGGTGACGGCGCACAGGCTGTTCAAGGCCGCGTTGAACGCCACCTTCTCCCAGATCGAGGTCCAGACCTGCGGGTCCACCGCGCAGTGCAACCCCGCCACCTCCAGCACCGCGGCAACCTGGGTGCTGGCCTGGCGCTCGACGCCCTCCAGCGACAGCAGCCGGACCACGCCCTGGCCATGGGAGCGGACATGGGCCGGCCCGGCCATGTCGGCGGGCCAGGTGGTCATGCCGATCATCACCTGCTGCGGGACGACGTGACGGCACAACGCTTCGGCGTTGCCCAGGCCGTTCTGCAAGGTCAGCACCCGCGTGTGCTCGCCGATATGGCCGGCAATACTGCGCAGCGCGCTGTCGGTGTGCTGGGCCTTGGTGAAGACCAGCAGCAGGTCGGGCTGGCCCGTCACCTGCTCCGGCCGGCAGGCGCTCAGGCCGCCAATGCACCGGTCGCCATCGTCGGTGTCCAGGCGCAAGCCCTGGCGGCGGATCGCCTCCAGGTGCGTGTCGTTGATGTCCAGCAGCGTGACGCTCTGCCCGCTTTCCGCCAGCAGGCCGCCGAACAGCGAGCCCATGGCGCCCGCCCCGAGAATGCTGATGTTCATCGAACCTCCTTATGGCTGTGAGGGTTGATCGGCGAGGCTCTCTTTGTGGGCCCGGGTCAATCCAGGCGCCCGCCGGGGAATATGTCGGCGCACCAGCACCAGGGCGATCAGCGCCAGCACCATCACCGTCCCCAGCAACGTCAGGTAACCATGGGCGCCGCCCTGGGTGATCACCGTGGCGCCGACGAAGGCGCTGAGAATCGCGCCCATGCGCCCGAAAGCCAGGGCCGATGCGGTGCCGGTGGCGCGCACCGCGGTGGGATAGATAAAGGCGCACAGCGCATAGAGGGTGGACTGCACGGCGTTGACGAACAGGCCGTGCACGCCAAAGCCGAAGATCAGCAGGCTGGTGTTCTGGTTGACGTCCACGGCCTGCATGGCGAAGGCACTGGCCGCGCCGCCCGCGCAGCAGATCAGCAGCGGCCAGAACGAGCCCCAGCGCGTCATGGCGACCGCGCAGAGCAGCGCGCCGATCACCCCGCCCAGGTTGTAGGCGGTAAGGCCCGAACCGGCCACCGCCAGCGACAAGCCTTCGGACAAGAGCATGGTCGGCAGCCAGCTGAAGGCGCTGTAGACCGCGGTCAGGCACATGAAGAACGCCACCCAGACCGCCACGGTATCGCGCCCGTAGCCGGGGGCGAACAAGGCACGGAAGCCGCCCTGCTGCTCGCTCTTCTGCTCCAGCGCATCGGTGTAGCGCACGCCCTCGGGCATGGGCCGGCCCATGCGCCCCAGCAGCGCAGTCAACTCGCCCCAACGCTGCGGCCGGCGCGCCAGGAAGCGTGGCGACTCCGGCAGCGTCGCCAGCAGCAACAGGCCCAGGACGATGGGCAGGCTGCCGCCGATAAAGAACAGCGTGCGCCAGCCATACAGCGGCAGTACGTGGGAGGCGAACAACCCCGCCAGCATCCCGCCCAGGGGCACACAGACGATGGTTGCCGTAACCGCCAGGGTACGCCGGCGCGCCGGGGTGAACTCGGCGGTCATGGTGGTGGCGCTGGGCAGCGCGCCACCGATGCCGAGCCCGGCGATAAAGCGCAGCGCCGCCACCGTCAGGGCATCCGGCGCCAGGCCAATGGCGCAGGTCGCAGTGCCGAACAGGATCACGCTGGCGATGACCGCCATGCGCCGGCCGAAACGATCGGCGAACAGCCCGGCGCAGGCACTGCCGATGCCCATGCCGATCAGCCCGGCGGCCACCGCGGGGGCGAAGGCCTCGCGGGTGATCCCCCATTCCTTGATCATCAGCGGTATGGCGAACCCGATGAGCTGGCCGTCGAAACCGTCCATCACGATCGACAGCGCGGCCAGCAACACCACGATCTTCTGCATCCCGGTATAGGGCCCGTCGTCGAGCAAGGTGCCGATATCGGCACTGCCGGAAACCGGGCTCGACCGCAGGGGCCCAGCCTCCATCACTTCACTGACCGAAGTCGTGTTCATAGCCACCTCTTTTTATTGTTGTGGTGTGCGCGCAAGGCGCGCTTGGCATTGCCGGATCTTCTGCCCGGCGCCGGGAGCCCGGACTTTGAGAATCAGGGCTCGATGGTCAGGGTCGGCACCTCGATCAATACCGGACGATTGCCGGCCAGGGCCGCGCTGAAGGCGGCGGCGAACTCGGCGCGGGTCGCGGCATGCACCGAATGCACGCCATAACCCTGGCCGATGGCGCAGAAGTCCAGGCCGGGAACGTCCAGCCCCGGCGCATCGCTGACCTGCAGCACATCGGCGAACCAGCGCAGCGCGCCGTAGGTGCCGTTCTTGAGGATGATGAACACCACCGGGATACCGTACTGGGCAGCGGTCCACAGCGCGGTGATGCCGTAGTTGGCCGAGCCGTCGCCGATGATCGCCACCACCCGCCGCCCGGGCGTCGCCAGTTGCACGCCGACCGCGGCCGGCAAGCCGAAACCCAGGCCGCCGGCGGCGGGAAAGAAATAGCTGCCGGGCTGGCTCATCTCCACCCGCTGCCAGAACGCGCTCACGGTGGAGGTGGACTCCTTGACGTAGATCGCGTCCCGCGGCGCCAGCTGGTTGATCAGGTCGAACACCGTTTCCGGGCGCAGCAGGCCGCCCTCCTCGCGCACCGGCGCCGGCAGCGGCAAGGCGCTCGGCAGCGGCCGTTCGCTCTGTGCCAGCACCTCGACCAGGGCTTCGAGGGTCAGGGCGATATCGCCCACCAGCGCATCGCCCATGGGCGCCCGCGCTGCCTCGCCCGGGTCGCAGGTCAGGTGCACCAGCTCACAGTCCGCCGGCAGGTAATCGCCCGGAGCGTATTGGTGGTAACGGAACACCGGGGCGCCCACCACCAGGATCAAATCGTGCTCGGCCAGGCAGCGGCTGATCCCGGCGATGGCCGCCGGCAGCACACCACGGAAACACGGGTGGCGGGTGGGAAACGGGCAACGCGAAGCGGAAGGCGCGACCCAGGCCGGCATCCGCAGTTTTTCCGCCAGTTGCACCGCCAGGCCGTTGCTGCCGCTGCCGTCGACATCCGGGCCGAGCACCAGCACCGGGCTACGTGCCGCCGCCAGGCGCTCGGCCAGCGCTTGCAGTTGCGCTGCCGAAGGCAGGCCGGCGCTGGCCACCTGGCGCCGCGCCAGATGCTCGACCCCGGCCGGCGCCGCGCAGGCCCAGTCGTCATAGGGAATCGACACGTACACCGGCCCGCGTGGCGCCAGGCTGGCCATATGGATCGCCTGGCTCAGGGTGCGCGGCACGTCCTGGGCCGAGGCCGGCTCATGGCTCCACTTGACCAGGGGCTTGGGCAGCTGCGCCGCATCGACATTGGCCAGCATCGCTTCCACGCCGACCATCGAGCGCACCTGCTGGCCGGCGGTGATCACCAGCGGGCTGTGGGAGTACCAGGCATTGGTCAGCGCGCCCATGCCGTTGCCGGTGCCGGCGGCGGCATGCAGGTTGACGAAGGTCGGCTTGCCGGTGGCCAGGGCGTAACCGTCGGCCATGCCGACCACCGCGCCTTCGTGCAGGCCGAGGATGTAGCGGAAGTCCTCGGGAAACCCCTTGAGAAACGGCAGCTCGTTGGAGCCAGGATTGCCGAAGATAGTGGTCAGGCCTTGCTCGCGAAGAATCTCGTAGGACGCAGAGTGAACGGTTTTCATAAGGACCCTTGTTGTTAGGTTTCGGGTTACTCTTGCAGCCGCTACAAAATTGATCAAATCGATACTATCTCTATCAAAAATAAAACCTATCTATGTTCATAACGGCAGCAGAGGCGGTATGAGCCACATCGATCTGAACCTGATCCGCACCTTCGTCACCCTTTACGAAGCCCGCAGCGTGACCCTGGCGGCCGAGCGTCTGTTCGTCACCCAGCCCTCGGTCAGCTATGGCCTGGCGCGCCTGCGCGAGCTGTTCGACGACGCCCTGTTCAGCCGCACCCGCGACGGCATCCAGCCGACCTTTGTCGCCGAGCAGCTGTACGGCCCCTTGCGCGAATCCCTGACCCGCATCGAAAGCACCGTGCAGAGCTGCCGCCAGTTCGACCCGGCGAGCACCGAGCGGCGCTTTCGCATCGCCCTCTCCGACCTCGGCGAAATCGGCTTCCTGCCGCTGATCCTGGCGCGCCTGAACCAGGACGCGCCGCTGGCCGAAGTCGAGGTCCTGCCGCTGCAGGTGGACCAGGTCGGCGAATGGCTGGCCAGCGGCAAGGTCGATGCCGCGATCTGCCGCCAGCCGGTCCCCGGCGTGCGCAGCCGGGTGCTGATGCACGAGCGTTATGTGTGCCTGCTGAGCACCGGCCATCCGCGCATCGACCAGCAGTTGAGCCTCGAACAGTTCCTCGCCGAACGGCACGTCGCCGTAACCCGCACCACCGGCCACGGCAATGTCGAAGACGTGCTGAAAAACATGCACGTGGAACGGCGCATCAGCCTGCATGTGCCGCACTTCTCGGTGCTGCCGAAAATCATTCCCGGCACCGACCTCTTGGCGGTGCTGCCGGCGCAGATCGCCCGGCTGTTCATCCACGAGGGCGAGCTGAAGATGCTCGAACTGCCGTTCCCGGTGGCCGAGTTCGCCGTGTCCCTGAACTGGCACCCCAACAGCGACAGCTCCGCCGCCCTGCGCTGGTTCTGCGACACCATCGCCGACGCCATCATCAGCGGCCAGAGCCATCACTAGTGGCTAGGCCCCGACCATCGCCGGCTGCGCCTGGGCCCGGGCGGGCTTGAGCAGCAACAGGCAGCCGGCGGCGATCACGAACACGCTGGCAAACACCCCGTACAGATGCAGCGGCTGCCAGCCGCCATCCAGCAGGAAGCCGGCCACGGTCGGGGAGAGAATCGCGCCGATGCGGCCGATGCCGATGCCCCAGCCGACGCCCGTGGCACGCACCGAGGCGTCGTAGACCACCGGCGACAGCGCGTAGAGGCCGGCAACGCAACCGTTGGCAAACAGCCCGATCAGCAGCCCCAGGCCAAGCGCCGCGCCAATCGACGAGGCCGAGCCGACAAACAGCACCAGCAGGCCGGCGGTGATCAGCATGAACAGCGCCAGCACCCGGCCCAGCGGCCAGCGCGAGGCCAGGCCGCCGACCAGCGCCGCGCCGAAGATCCCGCCGACGCTGAGCAGCACCCCGCCGGTGATCCCCTGCTGCGCCGACAGCCCGGCGGCCACCAGCAGTTTCGGGGTCCAGCTCATGACGAAGTAGAAGCCGAACATCACCAGGAAAAACAGCAGCCAGATCAGCAAGGTGGTGCGGCGCATGGCCGGCGCCAGCAACTGGCCGAAACCACTGGGCGCGCCGGCTTGCCTGGGCACCTCTGGCGGCAACTGTTCAAGCTCAGGCTGCTCCAGGCGTCGGGCCAGGCGATTGACCCGCACCAGGGCATTGGCCGGGCGGCGGGCAAGCAGGAAGTCCAGGGATTCGGGCAGCCACAGCAGCACCAGGGGAATCACCAGCCAGGTCACCGCGCCGCCGAACAGGAACACCGAGCGCCAGCCCCAATGGCCCAATAACCACACCGCCAACAGCCCGCCCAGGGTGGCGCCCAGGGCATAACCGGTGGATTGCAGGCTGACCGCCAGGCCGCGCCAGCGCTTGCTCGAATACTCGCTGGCGATCACGTTGCTGCTGGCCAGGATGCCGCCGATACCGAGGCCCGTCAGGCCGCGCAGCAGCGCCAGTTGCAGGGGTGTCTGGCTCAGGGCCGAGAGCAGCATGCCGAGCCCGGACAGCGCCAGGCAGAACAGGATCAATGGGCGCCTGCCAAACCGATCGGCCCAGGGCGCGATAAACAGCGAACCCGCCGCCATGCCGAACAATCCGGCGCTGAGCAACAGGCCGACCTGCGCCCCGTTCAGCCCCCATTCGGCCGACACCGAGGCCGCGGTGAAGGCCATCACCAGCACGTCGAAACCGTCGATCATGTTCAAGACCATGCAGATGCCGATGGCCAGGCATTGGAAGGAACTCATCGGGCCGCTGTCCACGCGGCTCTTCAGGTCGAGCGTCATGAACGCACCTCCACGGCGCCTACCGGCGACGGCGAGAGGGAAAACAGCGGCATGCACACAGACAGACGGCGGACGGAACCCAGGCGGTTCCGCGCCCTTGATAAGCCATTCATGACGAGACCCTTCTTGTAGTTTTTATCGGGGGACGGTCGGGAGGGACCCGCCATCGCCAGGTGGCTAATCAACCATCCAGTGGATCCATTAACAAGAGGTGAAATCCATGGAGTCCATGGAAAATTGGCTGAAATACCTGGAGAAATGCTCAGGTACTTTTATTTAAAAGACGAAAATCAATGACTTAACTAAACAGCCATTGACTGATATTTGCGGGCGATTATCGACCAGACTCAAAAGGCGCAGACTGTTGAGGATCCTGTGGCCGTGAATGGCTACAGGCCCCAGAAATAATGGATCCAATAAATCAAAACCCTGAAGGCAGATGCTCAGCTTTTCATCAATGGACTGACAATCCGCCTCAAGGGCTGTGACCTTATCTTTCAACGCCCTGCCCCGGGTCAGCCGCCACATTTTGTAAAGCATCCCCGGCCACGGATTGGCGAAATGATTATTGCGCCGGTGGGACATCTGCTAAAACGCGGTTTTTATCCGTACGCGGTGCCACAGCCCATGTCCTCCTCATTCTTCTCGCGCTGGCGACCTCGCTGGTGGTCGCTGCTTGGCATGGCTGCCCTGTTGATAGGCCTGCCGGTGGGCTGCCAGGTGCTGGAGCACAAGGAGCGCGAACTGGTGTTTCGCGTCGAGCCGGGCAATGCCAGTTGGTATCGCGGCCTGCCGGCCGGAGTACGCGAACTGCAGTTCAAGGGCGACAGCCTCAAGCCCGAGCAGAACATTCATGCCTGGTGGTGGCCGGCCCAGCGGGCCGATGCGCCGGCCGTCCTTTATCTGCATGGGGTGCGCTGGAACCTCACCGGGCAGCTGTTCCGCATCGAGCAACTGCACGCCCTGGGGTTCTCGGTGCTGGCCATCGACTATCGCGGCTTCGGCCAGAGCCTGGGCGAGCCACCGTCGGAAACCAGCGTCTATGAGGACGCGCGGATCGCCTGGGAGCAATTGCAAAGGCTGCAACCCGACGCCGGCAAACGCCTGATCTACGGCCATTCCCTGGGCGGCGCGGTGGCGGTGGAACTGGCCGCGCAACTGGGGCAACAGGCGGCCAGCGACGGCGCGCCGATTCCAGCCCGCGGCTTGATCGTCGAATCCTCGTTCACCTCCCTGGCCGCTATCGCCGCCGAGCTGGGCAATACCTCGCTGCCGGTGCGCTGGCTGCTGTCGCAGAAGTTCGACTCCCTCGACAAGATCGCCCATATCGGCATGCCGCTGCTGATCGTCCACGGCCTGGACGACCGCTACGTGCCGGCGCGCTTCAGCCAGCAATTGTTCGACGCCGCGCAACAGCCCAAGCAACTGCTGCTGGTTCCCGGAGCCACCCACAACAACAGCATGCGCCTGGCCGGCGAGCGCTACCGCCAGGCCCTGAACATTTTGTTGCATGCCCGGCCGGCGAAGATCGCCACCGCGGAACCGGCCCGCGTGCCGACCAGTTGAACCACGAACCGGCACCGTTGCCGTTACGCCCTCCTGCATCAGCCGGATGAGCTCGTCCTTAGACAACCTGTAACAACTCCGGCTGGCCCAGGCAGCGCTTAAATGAGATGGTCTCCTGTTGATTGTTTTGGAGGCATGTCATGACTACATTTCAATTCATCGCAGGCATGGTCTTTTGTCTGGCGGGACTGGGCGTGAGGGCCTACCTGACCCTGCAGCATCCCGGGGAAGAAAAGGCCTGGCGCTCGTCCAGTGTGCGAAAGTCCGCCAAGTAAGCCTTGCCCCCGCCCCTGAATACCGCTGGTGGCCTCCCGGCCGGCCCCGCCTGGATCAGGTGGAGACCCATGGAAAATGCCCGTATCGCGCGATACGGGCATTTTTTTCAGCCCAGGGCATCAGTCATTCCGCCTGATGCCGGCCGGCAACAATGGCAAAATAGCCGCCGCCCATGCCCGAGACCGTCCCATGCCAGCCACCCCCACCCTCACCGCCCGCGAAATCTGCCAGGTGCTCAGAGAACTGGCCCTCGGCACCCGCACCCTGGGTCCATCGAGCCACCGCGTTTTGCTGGCGGACGATAGCTGGCAAGTGCGGCTCGACATCGAAGGCTGGACCCTGACCCTGGTCAACCATGGCCAGACCCTGAGCCACTGCGAGCAATGCCGCTCGCCGGATGGCCGGGTCGAAACGCTCGACGCCTGGCAGCGCTACGGCACCGACCCGCTCAAACTGCTGAGCATCTGGGAACACCAGCAGTTGCAGCGCCTGCTGCAGGCGTTGTGACCCACCTTCATTACACCCGGGCCAATCCCCCGTCCGTCCGCCCAAGCCCCCGGAACCCGTGTCGTTCATCGGGATAATGGGAATCGGCCATGGCGTTTTTGCCAGGCCTCTATACTCATTTTCGACGAGGCGCGCACCGGCACTGCGGGCCTCATGAGCGCAGTTCCGCCGTGAACATGAAGTCGCCAGCGGCAAAGGATTGCGAGGGGTGTGGCGCCATACGCGTCACCTGGCCTGATGCTGCAAGGAAGGTGCATTCATGAACACGATCCGACAGGATGTGGCAACACTCGGCTCCGGATGGAACAACAAGGTCTTGCTCAACTACGCGCTGGCCATGCGCGAGCTGGACAAACTACCGATCACCAACCGCAACAGCTGGAAGTTCCTCGGCGCCATCCACGGCTTCGATCGGCAGCTGTGGGTCGAGGTGAATGTCCTGGGCGATTCCGACCCGGTGCCCAAGGACCTGACCAACTTTACCTACGGCAGCCAGTGCCAGCACGGCAGCTGGTACTTCCTGTCCTGGCACCGCGGTTACCTGGCGGCCTTCGAGGCGATTGTCGCGGCCAAGGTCAAGGAACTGACGGGCGACGACTGGGCGCTGCCGTACTGGAACTACCTCAATAGCAAAAACCCGGATGCGCGGCGGGCCCCGGAGGCATTCCTGGCGGACACCCTGCCTGACGGCAGTCCCAACCCGCTGAAGAAATACCCTCGCCGGCAGGGCTTTACCACGCTGCGGCCGAACTCCCTCGATGCCTTCAGCCTGGCGGCGATGCAGGAGAACGATTTCCAGGTCGGCAATGACGGCAGCATCGGCTTCGGCGGCGGGGTCACCGGCAATTTCGCCCAGTTCGCCCGCTGGACCGGCGACCTGGAGAACAACCCGCACAACACCGTGCATCGCCTGATCGGCGGGGGCGAAGGCTTCATGGCCGACCCGTACCTCGCCGCCCTGGACCCGATCTTCTGGTTGCACCATTGCAACGTCGACCGGCTCTGGGAGGCCTGGATGAACACCCCGGGCAAAACCATGGTCCGCGATCCGCGCTGGCTCGACGGTCCGGCCGACCGCCGCTTCATCATGCCGACGGTCGGTGGCAGTGACCCTGGCATGAAATTCACCGGCCGCGACACATTGAAGGATGGCAAATTGCACCCGCGCTATGCCGACTTGAGCATCGGCACGGGCGTGAAACCAGGAGTAGAGGCCGTGACACGGGTCAAGATGGGTGCGCCGGAACAACAGAACATCGAACCGATCGGTGCCAACCGTTCGGTGGTCACGGTCGGCGGCGCGCCGGTGCGCACCCAGGTCGACCTCGACCGCCAGGCCACCAGCACCGGCATCGCCGCGATGGGCGCGACGGACCTGGGCCAGCCGGTGACCCGGCTCTACCTGGCGCTGGAATCGGTGCGCGGCTCCGCGCCCTCGCCGCAGCTTGCGGTGTACATCAACCTGCCGAAAGACAGCGATCCGCAGCAGCATCCCGAGTGCCATGCCGGCAGCCTGACGCTGTTCGGGCTGAACGTCGCCTCGCGGCCGGACGGTGGCCATGGCGGCCACGGGCTCGGCTATACGATCGACATCACCGACCTGGCCCAGCGGCTGACCGATGCCGGCGATTTCGATCCCGACTATCTGCGGGTGACCCTGGTCCCAGGCGAGCAGGTATCGGCGGATAAACCGGTGACCGTGGAGCGGATCAGCGTGCTCAAGCGCAGCGGTATCGTCAGCTGAGTAACGCCCCATGCAACCCGGACCGGTCTTGCTCAGCTTCACCCGGGCGCCCTGGCCGTTGCTGTTCGCGACGGCCGGGCTGGGCCTGGCCCTGTGTCTCTACACCGCCGGGCACAGCACCCTGCCCGCCTTCTGCGGTTCCGCGCTGTCCATCGTTGCCAGTTGGCCCACCGTGCTGGAGGCCGAGCTGGCCCTGAACCCGGCGCAGCGCATGCTGGCCGACTGGGCCCTGATGCTGCTGGCGATGATGCCGCCGCTGCTGGCAATGCCACTCATGCATGTCTGGCGCTCCAGCCTGCCGCGCCGGCGCATTCGCGCGGCGCTCGGCTTCCTGCTCGGCTACAGCGCCTTATGGCTGGCCGCCGGACCGCTGCTGATGGTGCTCGCCTTGTTGCTGCAACTGAGTGTCGCCGACGCGGCGCTGGCCACGGCGCTGCTGGTTGCCCTGCTGTGGAGTGCCAGCCCGTGGCAACGCGCGGCGCTCAACCGTGGCCACCGCATGCGCCGGATCAGCCTCTTCGGCTGGGCCGCCGACCGCGATTGCCTGGTCTTCGGCGCAAGCCACGGCGCCTGGTGCATCGCCTCATGCTGGGCCTGGATGCTGGTGCCGCTGCTGGGCGGGGCCTGGCACATTCCACTGATGCTGGTGGCCGGGGCCATCATGCTGGTCGAACGCCTGGCACCGGGCGATCGGCCGCGCTGGCACTGGCCGGTGATGCTCCCCCGACTCGATCTCTGGCTCCTGACTACGCGCAAGGTGGCGCACTCCCATGACTAGACGGACCTGCCTGGCGATCGGCGTGAGCACGCTGACGCCGTTGCCAAACCAGACACTGCGCTTCGCCTACCTGGACGGCGCCGTGCTCGCCGCCCGTTCGATCGGCGACTGGGCGCTGCGCTCGGGCTTCGGCGCCGACAACGTCAGGATCGTCGACGACGGCCCGATAGACGGCCAGGGCAATCCGGTCACCCGCGAACGGGTGCAACAAGCGGTGGATGAGCTGTTTCCCTCGGGCGCCGAAGTGGTCGAGCAATTGATCCTGGCGTTTTGCGGCCACGGCCTGACCGACGCGAATATCGGCTCGATCTCCTGGCTGTTCAGCGATTCGCTGCGCCAGAAGTACCGCGTCCTGGCCGACTCGTTCTACACCGAACTGCTGCTGCACGGCGTGCAGCGCATCACCCTGATTACCGATGCCTGCCGCGAGGCACCGAAGAATCTCGACCTGACGCGACTGGATGCGGTGCGCGGAATCGTCGTGCAAGGCACGCAAGTGGAAAACCCCAGGTTCGATCGCCTGGCCGCCTGCCAGGACGGGCAGCTGGGTTACATGGTGTCCGAACCGATGTCCGGCGCTCCGGGAAAATGCGTGTTCTCCGGGGTGATCGCCGATGCGCTGTGGGGCATCGAGCCGACCGCCATCAGCAATGGCCTGATCACCACCGCGACCCTCGGCATGTGCGTGCGCTCGCGCACCACCGAGCGGGCGAAAGAGTATCGCCTCAAGCTCAACCCGCAATGCCTGGTCGATCCGGAACCGGCCGTGCTCTACAACACCGCCCAGCCGTTGCCGGGCCCCGCCGGGTTGCAGCCCTGGCCGGCCGCGGGCAACGCCGCCACCATGGGCCCGGCCCCGGCGGGCGGCCCGACGGATTCCGCCGAGCACAATCTGGAGCGGGTACACAGCGACGCGGCCTTTCGCGAGCGCATGCTCGGCGCCGATTTCGGGCTCAAGCAGCACGACCTGGCGGTTCCCGCCGACCAGATGATCAGCATTCCCGACTCCAGCAAGGAGCTGCTGCAGGATCTGGTGGTGCTCCGCCAGCAGAGCCCGCGTTTTCCCGAGAAGAAACAGAAGGTCAAGGCGCTGGTCCAGCGCCTGGAAGCGGATGCCGCCGCCGATATGCGCAAGTCTGCGGCCACCGAGGTTCGCCGCCGGATGAAACAGATCGGCGACCCCGGCGAGGCCAACCTGATCGTCTACGGCGAGGGCGCGAAGCTCTTGTCCCGTAACCCGATCGAGCGACTGGACAGCACCTCGCGGTTCGAAACGTTCCGCGCCACCAGCGATCCCCAGGGGATGCCGGTCCTGGTGGCGCTGGCCGATGGCACCTTCACCCCGGTGGTGCCTTATGCGGGTCAGTACGCCGTGGTGATGCCCAGCCCCCTCGGCGATATTTTCCAGGCCTATGGAATGCCCAAGGCCCCCGACAGATACCTGGCGATGCTCGGCGCGATCGACGATTTCGCCGCTGGCCGGCTACAGGCCGAAGACATCGACCAGTTCGCCGCTGGCGTGTGCCATAAAAAGCATGCCGACCCCATGCTGGGTGTGATCTGCGCCTACCTGTACCGCGCCGTGGCCGACTACGACAGCATCCGGCGCCTGGCGTATTTTTATGCCGCCCAGGACCAGCCGGTGCCTTTCGACATTGCCTTGCTCGGGGCCATGCGGGTGACCCAGGAGGCAGACGGCACCCCACGCTTGCAGATACCGGCCGTCAAGGCGCGCGCGCTGCGACCCAAGGCGGCCAAGGCCCCTGATTATGTCCGGCGCGCGACACCCGCGGTGCAGGCCTGGATCGGCGGGCGTTGCCCCTGGCTGGGGCTGGGCTGGGACTATGTCAACGACCCGCGGCCGGAATGGGCCGCACTGGTCGAAGGGCTGGCCGAGCATGCCAGATTGGTGCGGCACAGCGGATCCACGGTGCTGCCGGGCAAGGTGGCGCGCAAGCTGGCAAAAGCCTGGCACCTGCGATCATCGGCCCGGGAAGACCTGACGCGACCCGCGGTAGCCCGCCAGGTACCCGCCAAGGAAACGAACCGACCCTCGCAACGGTCTGAACAGTGATGGCATTGAGAATGGGGCCGCGCCACGCCCTGTCATTCACACTGGAGGTCTCGTCATGAGCGCCCTGACAATCGAAGGCTGGTGCAAGGCCAGCGATGGGCAAAAATCCACGCCGCTGGGAGAGATCCATTTCTACGTCGATGGCCCCCTGCACCTGCGCCTGGAAGAAGCCGAGGAACGCCTGCAGAAAACCCATGAACAGGAGGCCATGGTCGACGTCGACATGGACACCATGGAGCTGATCATGCCCGAGGGGTACAGCCCCCTGTCCGACTGCCGGATGCGCGTCTATTTGCAGCACGGTCGCGGCCAGTTCCACCTGGTGGGGCACCGAGCCAGCGATGGCAGCCTGATCTACAGCAACGCGGTGCTGATCGACCAGCTGCTGTAGCAAAGCGGCTTCTGCGCCAGCGCCATTTCGTCCGGGCGTTATCGCTCCCGAGGCTCACCAGAGGCCGGGAACCAAGCGCCAGCGCACCCGCTGGCAATAGTCGGCATAACCGGGCAACTCGGCCTGCAACAGCTGGTCCTCCCATGACGTGCGCAGGACCAGCAGCGCCGCAGCCAGCGCCGCGGGAACCAGCGCCCAGAACGAACCCAGCGCCAGCGCCATGCCGAAGAACAGGCCCAGCGCGGCGAGATATCCGGGATGCCGCACGCAACGGTAGGGCCCGCTATCGATGACCCGCTGGTGCCGCTCAGACTGGATGCGCACACCCGGCTCGAAGAACGGGTTCACCGCCTGCGCCCAGCCGGTCACCGCGATGCCCGCCAGCACCGCCAGATAACCCGCCAGCACCATCCAGGCCGGAACAGCCGAGCCATGCAGCCGCCCGGCATCGAGTGCGGCGACCGGCAGCACGGCCGCCATCGCCGGCAGGATGAGCGCCAGCAGTTTTTTGTCCCAGCTTTGGGTGCCCGCCTGGACCCGGCTGCGCGCGCGGTAGATCACCGGATTGACCCGGGCGAGCACCAGGGCCGAAACGCCAAAGCCCAGGGTCATGACGGCGAGGAAGATCCAGCCGGGCCACCAGGCGAGCGTGCCGGCCGGCAGGAAAATCAATCCCAGCAGCGCCAGCGGCAGGCCGATCCCATAGGCGATGGCCGTGCGGCGCGACATCGGGTCCGGATCCCGAGGTGTGGAAGGGTTTTGCATACGTTTCTCCCTTTGGCGAGAGGCGACGGTATCGCGCTTCAAGAGATCGGCATTGGATGCAGCCAAGCCCGGCGAGCGTCCTGGATGGGCCGGGCATCTTCGGCCTGCGCCGAACCCGAAGCATAGAACACAGGCGCAGCCCCCCTGCCCAATCCAGCACCGAGACGCGCAACTGCGCTCGGTCGCTCCCCCCTATCGGCAGCTTGGCAACGCTCTTTCACATCCGTATATTCGAATAACCATATATTCAAGCCCGTGACTGTTTAACGTCATGGCTCCCCCCTCTGCCCGGAAGCCCCGATGAAAATCCTCTTCATGTGCACCGCCAACAGCTGCCGCAGCGTTCTTTGCGAAGCCCTGTTCAACCATCTGGCGCCGGCCGCTCACCAGGCGGTGAGTTCGGGCAGCTTCCCCGGCGGCACGCTCAACGCCCGCGCCCTGGTCACCCTGGAACAGGCCGGTGTCAGCACCGCCGGCCTGTACAGCAAAGGTTCGGAGGTCTTCGCCGACAGCCCACCCGATATCGTCATCACCGTCTGCGACAAGGCCAGTGGCGAGCCCTGCCCGGTGTATTTCGGCCCGGCGCTGAAAAGCCACTGGGGGCTGGAGGACCCTTCCGAGGTCCAGGGCGATGAGCAGGCAATCCAGGCCGCCTTCGAGCAAACCGTGCAGAAAATCCGCCAGCGTTTCGCCGCCTTCTTCGCCCTGGACCTCGACCACCTTTCACCCGCCGAGCTGAAGAATGCCCTCGACCGCATCGGAGCGCTGTGATGAACGACGACCGCAAGCCCAGCGAAGAACCACTGTCCGCCCTTGACCTTGAACTGCTGCAAGCCTTGGCGCCGGAGCATCTGGAGACCCCGGCGACAGCCGCGCACAAACCGCGCATCCTGCTGCTCTACGGCTCCACCCGCGAGCGCTCGTTCAGCCGCCTGCTGACCCGGGAAGCGGCGCGCATTCTCGAGTTCCTCGGCGCCGAAACCTACATCTTCGACCCCAGCGGCCTGCCCCTGCCGGACGATGCGCCGGTGGACCACCCCAAGGTCCGGGAACTGCGCGAACGGGTGCTGTGGTCCGAGGGCCAGGTCTGGTGCTCGCCGGAACGCCACGGCGCCATGTCGGCGGTGTTCAAGGCGCAGATCGACTGGATCCCCCTGACCCTCGGCGCGGTACGCCCGACCCAGGGCAAGACCCTGGCGGTGATGCAGGTCTGCGGCGGCTCGCAGTCGTTCAACACGGTCAACCAGCTGCGCGTACTGGGCCGCTGGATGCGCATGTTCACCCTCCCCAACCAGTCCTCGGTGCCCAAGGCCTTTCTCGAATTCGATGACGACGACCGCATGAAGGCCTCGCCCTTCTACGACCGGGTGGTGGATGTGATGGAAGAACTGATGAAGTTCACCCTGCTCCTGCGCGGCCGCGCCGACCTGCTGGTGGACCGCTACTCGGAACGCAAGGAAAGCGCCGCGGCGCTGTCCAGCCGGGTCAATCAGCGTTCGATCTAGGTTCACGGAATTCCAGCGCAAGAGACCGAGTGCAGCGCCAGGCATTGCTGGTTAATCTCTGGCAACGCCCTTGATCCAGGACTCTCCATGCCCGATCCGTTTCTTGAGGCCCGCGCCTTTCTGGCCGGGCTCGACCCCGACTGGGCTCGTCACGTCGAGGCGGTCGGCCCTTGCCTGCACCAGGCCAAGCCGGCCCGCGAACCCTGCGAGGCGCTGGTGCGGGCGATTGCCTATCAGCAACTGCACGCTCGCGCCGGCGATGCGATTCTCGGGCGCTTCCTGGGGTTGTATGGGCAAACCTTCCCCTCCCCCGAGCAGATCCTCGCCACCGATTTCGAGGCATTGCGCGCCTGTGGTTTTTCCGCCGGCAAGATCGCCACTATCCGAGGCATCGCCGAGGCGACCCTGAGCGGCGTGGTGCCGGATTACCAGGTGGCCCTGGCCATGGACGACGAGGCGCTGATCGCGCGCTTGACCCGCCTGCGCGGCATCGGTCGCTGGACCGTGGAGATGCTGCTGATCTACAGCCTGGAACGCCTGGACATCCTGCCCGCCGACGACTTCGGCGTGCGCGAGGGCTACCGGCGCCTGAAGGGTCTGGAGCAGCAGCCGACCCGCAGGCAGATGATCGAGATCGGCCTGTCCTTGCGCCCGCATCGCACGGTGGCGGCCTGGTATCTGTGGCGGGTGCCGGCGCGCTGACGGGTGTGTTCATCGCGCAGGTGCAGGCAGGTACAGCGGCTACAGGAGGGACGGATGAACACCGAAAAAAGCTGGGTTTTGCTCGATGCCCAGGGCAACACCTTTCTCAGCGAACAACCGGGCACCCTCGGCGGCCACCGTGGCAGCCGGATCTACGGACGGCTGGATTGCCCGGCCGCCCTGCGCGCCATCGCCCGTGGCGGTTATGTCCGCCAGCGGGTGTTCTTTGCCGACGAGGCCAGCGCCCGCAGCGCCGGTTATCGACCCTGCGCCCGCTGCCTGCCGCAAGCCTACGCCGCCTGGCGCGCGCTCACAGCCCCGACTTGAGGCGGCTGAAGGCGCGGATCAACGCACGGTTGAAGGCCTTGCCGTTGTCGTTCTTGCTGTACAGCGAGGCCCGCACCTCGGGGGTCGGGTAGGTGCCTGGGTCGTTGCGAATCGCCGGATCGACCAGGGCATCCGCGGCGCTGATGGCATTGGCGTAATGGATGGTGTCGGTGATCGGCGCGATCACCTGCGGGGTCATCAGGTAATCCATCAACGCCAGCCCGGCCTCGGGGTGGGGGGCGTCCTTGGGGATGACCATGGCGTCGAACCAGATCAGCGTGCCCTCCCTGGGGATGCGATAGCGCAAGGTGAAGGGCTTGTGCGCCGCCTCGGCCTGCCCGGCGGCGATCGCCACGTTGCCGTTCCACGACATGGCCACGCAGGTGTTGCCGTTGGCCAGGTCGCTGATGTTCAGGTCGTTGTCGAAGTAGCGGATATAGGGCCGGATCTTCGCCAGTTGCTGCTCGGCGAGTTTCAAGTCGTCGAGGTTCTGCCGGTTGATGTCCAGGCCCAGGTACTTCATCACCGCGGCGAACACCTCGTTGGGATCGTTGAGCAGGCTGACCCCGCAGTCGGCGAATTTCGCCACCACCGCCGGATCGAACAGCATCGCCCAGCTGTCCCGCGGCGCATCGGCCAGGCGCTGGCTGACCGCCTGCTCCTGATAACCGACACCGGTGGTGCCCCAGGCATAGATCCCGGCATAACGGTTGCCCGGGTCGAACACCGCCATATGCTGGCGGAACTCCTCGCCGACCCCGGCCAGGTGCGGCAGGTGCTGCTTGTCCAGCGGCTGGAGCGCGCCGCTGGCGATGGCCCGGGACAGGTGCTGGCCGGCGGTCAGCACCAGGTCGTAGCCGCTGCGCCCGGTGAGCAGCTTGGTCTCCACGGTCTCCAGGGAATCGAAGTGATCGACCACCACGCGGATGCCGGTCTGGCGCTCGAAGTTGTCCAGGGTGTCCGGGGCCAGGTACTCGCCCCAGATATACAGATTGACCGTGGGTTCGGCCTCGTCGGCCGCCTGGGCGCACAACGGCGCCAGCACCAGCAGCAATGCGCCGCCCAGCCTGTGCAGGTTCATGTTCAGCCCTCTTCGCCGGTGCGCCGGGGAGCCGCGTATTGCGGCATGGTGATGCAGGCGACGTTGCCGCCGCCGAGGAGAATTTCCCGAGAATTGTCGATGCCGACGATGCGGTGCCGGGGGAAGAGTTCGGCCAGGGTGGCCAACGCCGTTTTGTCGTTACGGTCGCCGAACAGCGGCACCACGATCGCGCTGTTGCCGGCGTAGTAGTTGATGTACGAGGCACAGATCCGCGTGCCGGCCTGGCGCGCATGGGTGCTGTCCAGCTGGTCCAGGCCTTCGGCTTCGGCGGCGGTCCATTCCAGCACGTCGGGCTGCGGCAGCTTGTGCACCACCAGCTCGCGGCCACGGCTGTCGCGGGTGCTGCGCAGGATATCGTAGGCCTCCTGGTAGATTTCCCACTGCGGGTCGTCGCGGTTGTCGGTCCATTGCAGCACCACTTCGCCGGGGCGCACGAAACACGCCAGGTCGTCGACATGGCCGTCGGTCTCGTCGAACTTGCAGCCGCGCGGCAGCCAGATCACCTGCTCCGCGCCCAGGTAGTCGGTGAGGCGCCGGGTGACCTCGGCCTTGCCCAGGTGCTGGTTGCGATTGCGGTTGAGCAGGCACTGCTCGGTGGTGAGGAGACTGCCCTGGCCATCGCTCTGGATGCCGCCCAGCTCGGCAATCAGCGGCGCGCGGTAGCGGTCGAAGTTTTCGATCTCGAGGATCTTGCTGGCGATCTGGTCGTCCTTGTCCCAGGGGTAATACAGGCCGCCGTCGAGGCCGCCATAGGCGTTGAACTCGAAATCGACGCCGCGCACTTCGCCGCTCTGGTCATTGACCACGAAGCACGGCCCGCTGTCGCGGAACCAGGTGTCGTTGCAGGTCATTTCCACCACCCGCACCTGCGGCGGCAACAGCCGGCGGGCATTGGCGAACTGGGCGGCGGAAGCACAGACGGTGACCGGTTCGCTCTGGGCAATCGCGGTAACGATCCGCACCCAGACCTTCTGCGCCGGCTTGGCGCCATTGCGCCAGACGTCGGTGCGCTCCGGCCAGCCGAGCCAGCAACCGGCCTTGGTTTCGAATTCGCCGGGCAGGCGGAAACCATCGTGTTTAGGAGTGGTGTCGAGCAATCGGGCCATGGGGGCAAACCTCGTCGGTGCTGGGGAATGGCCACCAAACTAGCGCCGCGCCGGGTCAAGGCACCAACGATGAATATTGCGCGACAGTTGAATTCAACTCATCAATCGCTCAACTGATCGCTGAACCAGTCCAGCAACTGCATCAGCGCCGGGCGCTCCAGGCGCACCCGCTCGCACACTAGGGCGTACTGCCCCAGGGCGGTCATGCTGGCGGCGTTGAAGGGCCGCACCAGTCGGCCATTGAGCAGGTCTTCCTGGGCCGTCAGGTTATCGCCCATGGCCACGCCCTGCCCTTGCGCCGCTGCTTCCAGCGCCAGCCCGGCGTGGGCGAAATACAGCTGGCGCGCCGGGCGCAAATCGCCGGCGTGGCTGGTCAGCCAGGCGGTCCAGGTCTTGCCGTCCTGATCGTCGTGCAACAGGCAATGGCGGGCCAGGTCCCGCGGGCTTTTCAAGTTGCCCTGGTTGAACAGCCCGGGGCTGCACACCGGGAAGAACTGCAGGGTCGGCAACGGCCGCACGAAGTAGGCGCTGCTGTCCTGCGGGCCGCTGCCGTAGGTGATCGCCAGGTCGATGTCCTCGCCCGGCACGCTGGCGTCGATCGGCTGTTCATAGAGATGCAGGGTGATATGCGGGTAACGCGCGGAAAAGTCCGCCAGCCGGCTCATCAGCCATTTCTGCGCCAGCTCGGCGGTCACCGCCAGGCGCAGCACCGCCAGGGAAGACGGATCGCGCAGCTCGTCGCAGGCTTCGCCGATCAGCTCGAAAGCCTGCTGCAGGCTCTGCATCAGCCGCCCGGCCGCCGGGGTCGGGCGGATCTGCCGGCCCTCGCGGACGAACAACGACACCCCGAGTTGCTCTTCGAGCTGGCGGATCTGATGGCTCACCGCGCTGTCGGTGACGCACAGCTCAGCCGCCGCCCGACCAAAATGCGCATGCCGCGCCGCGCACTCGAAAGTCCGTAATGCCGCCAGGGAAGGCAGACGTCGCATATCCAAGCCCCCGAAATGAAGGCGTCCATGCTGCCGCGACGCAGCGCCAGCGTCCAGCGCCCCGTAGGAGCGAGGCTTGCCTGCGATAAGCCCGCAAGAGCGCTGCACATCTCAAGGCCCCATCGCCAGCAAGCTGGCGCCCGCAAGGATCGTGCAAACCGCCTCTCCTCCAAGTAAAGGCGTTGCGTCAGTTCATCCCCAGCCAGTTCGGCAGCGCCAGGGAAATGAACGGCACGTAGGTCACCAGGATCAGGAACGCCAGCAGGATCATCAGCCACGGCAACGCCGCGCGGATGGTCTGGCCGAGTGTCAGGCCGGTCACCGCCGAGGTGACGAACAGGTTCAGGCCCACCGGCGGATGCACCAGGCCGATCTCCATGTTGACCACCATGACAATCCCCAGGTGGATCGGGTCGATACCCAGCTTCATGGCGATCGGGAAGAAGATCGGCGCCAGGATCAGCACGATGGCCGAAGGCTCCATGAAACTGCCCGCCACCAGCAGCACCACGTTGACCATCAGCAGGAAGCCGATGGGCGACAGCCCGGCGTCCATGACGAAGGTGGTGATCTGCTGCGGGATCTGCTCGGTGGTCAGCACATGGGCGAAGAGCATGGCGTTGGCGATGATGAACATCAGCATGATCGACAGCCGGCCCGACTCCACCAGCACTTTCGGGCAGTCGCGCAGGCGCATGTCCTTGTAGACGAACAGCGCGACGAAGGCCGAATACACCGCCGCCACCGCCGCCGCCTCGGTCGGGGTGAACAGGCCGCTGTAGATGCCGCCGAGGATGATCACCAGCAACAGCAGGCCCCAGAAGGCGCGGCGCGCGGTGCTCAGCCATTGGCGGAACGACACCCGCGGTTGCGCCGGCAGCTTCTTGATCCGCGCGACGATGTAGATCACCACCATCAGGATCACGCCCAGCAGCAGCCCCGGCACCACACCCGCCATGAACAGCTTGCCGACCGAGGTTTCGGTGGCCGCCGAGTACACCACCATCACGATCGATGGTGGGATCAGGATGCCCAGGGTCCCGGCGTTGCAGATGATCCCGGCGCCGAACTCCCGTGGGTAACCGGAACGCACCATGCCGGCCACCGCGATCGAACCCACCGCCGCCACGGTCGCCGGCGACGAACCGGACAGCGCGGCGAACAGCATGCACGCCAGCACCGCGGCAATCGCCAGGCCGCCACGGATATGCCCGACGCAGGCGTTGGCGAAATCGATCAGGCGCTGCGCCACCCCGCCGGTGGTCATGAAGGCCCCGGACAGCAGGAAGAACGGGATCGCCAGCAAGGTATAGGCTTCGGAGGTTTCGAACAGCTTGATCGCCAGGGAGCTCAGGGAGTCCGGGCTGAACAGCAGGATCGACGTGGCGCCGGCCAGGCCCAGGGAAATGGCGATCGGCACGCCGAGGAACATGAACACGAACAGCATCAGAAACAGGCAGAGAATGGCCATCAGTGCTGATCCTCGTGGTGACTGGCAAGCTTGCTGGCCTCGGCCGCCTCATCGGCCAGGCCCAGGTTGATCTGCCCGCGCATGAGGATGCGCCACATGATTTCCAGGTAGCGGATCAGCACCAGGGCAAAACCGAAGGGCACGATCATCGCGATGTGCGACAGGTGGATGCCGAACTGGTCCAGGTCCTCGGCTTCGATGCCGGCCTGGATCAGCGCCATCAACCACTTGAAGCTGGCGACCATGAACAGCCCGGCGTAGACCATGCAGCACAGGCAGGCGATCACCGCCAGCAGGCGCTGGGCCGGGCGCGAGGCCAGCTTGACCAGCGCGTCCACCCCCAGGTGCCCGGCGGTGCGCACGCCGTAGGAAATGCCGAAGAAGATCAGCCAGCCAAACAGCATCTTGGTCAGCGCCACGCTCCAGACCATGTCCTGGGCCAGTTCCATGAGGAAGTCGCCGATCCCCAGGAACAGCGCGCTGCCCCCTTCCCAGGCATCGCCGATGGCGTAGAACAGCGGGTAGAGGTTGTTGAGCACCACGTAGACGAAAGTCACCAGCGTCATGGCCGCCAGCAGGAAGGCGATGAACGCCTCTTCAAAATGTTCCCAGAACCGCCTCAGCCTGTGCATTGAGGTTCTCCGCGAAAGTGCCAGTGGAGTGCAGCCCGATAGCGGCTGCCGATGGGCCGCTGCGAGCGCAGCGGCCGGGATGCAGGTGGTTATTGCGCCTGGTTGGCGGCTTCGGCGGCCTGGATCAGGTCGGCGCCGATATCGCCCTCGAACTTCTTCCACACCGGGCGCATGGCCTCGCGCCACTCGTTGCGCTGCTCGGGAGTCAGGGCGACGATCTCGCTGGTCTTGGCGTCGATGATCTTCTGCCGGGACGTCTGGTTCAGGGCTTCGGCCTGCTTGTTCACTTCCACCGAGACCTCGGCCATGATTTTTTCCAGCTCGCCGCGCACATCCGCCGGCAGGCCGGTCCAGAACTTGGCGTTGGTGATCACCATGTAGTCGATCAGGCCGTGGTCGGTCTCGGTGAAGTACTTCTGCACCTCGTGGACCTTCTGGCTTTCATAGTTCGACCAGGTGTTCTCGGTGCCGTTGACCACGCCGGTCTGCAGGCCCTGGTAGACCTCGGCGAAGCTCATCTTGCGCGGGTTGGCGCGCACCGCCTTGAACTGCTCCTCAAGCACGCTGGAAGCCTGCACGCGGAACTTCAGGCCTCGGGCGTCCTTGGGTTCCACCAGCTTCTTGTTGGCCGACAGCTGCTTGAGGCCGTTGTGCCAATAGGCCAGGCCAAGGATGCCCTTGTCCTGCATGGCGGTCAGCAGCTGCTTGCCCTCGGCGTGCTGGAAGCGGTCGACGGCGGCGAGGTTGTCGAACAGGAATGGCAGGTCGTAGATCTGCACCTTCTTGGTGTACTGCTCGAACTTGGCCAGGGACGGCGCGAGCAACTGCACGTCGCCCAGCAGCAGCGCCTCCATTTCCTTGCCGTCGCCGAACAGCGAGGAGTTCGGATACACCTCGACCTTGACCCGGCCCGGCAGGCGTTCCTCGGCCAGCTTCTTGAACAGCAGGGCGCCCTGGCCCTTGGGGGTGTTTTCCGCCACCACGTGGGCGAACTTGATCACGATAGGGTCGGCGGCCTGCGCAAGACCGGCGCCCAGCAATGCGGCGGCACAGAACAACGCCCGGGAGAGCTTGAACATGGACTTCACCTTCTTATTGTTGTGGTTGATCGCAGAGTGCCTAAGGGCACGCGTATTGAGAATTTTGAATTTTTGATACCTGCGTTCGCCTGGGCCGAACGCCGGGCGCTACCGGCGATAGGCGCCTGAAGTTCCATCCCCCCTACGATGGAATCAGCCGCAACCGAGCCTGTTGCAGATTCCTCCTAAATCCATCCTCCGCCCTTCCCGGTACGGTCTCCAGCACCCTCTTCGACCGCACCAGGACCACCCATGGCCAACAACGGACCCGGGCCGATGCCCCGCCTTCTACGGCCCGCCATTCCCAATCAGAGCCCCAACCAACCACCCGCCGAACGCACCGCCGAAACCGCACAGCCCAGCTACGGCGAACAGCTCTGGGCGCAGTACGAGAAGTACGCCAAGGAACCCACCCCACCGCCGGCAAAAACCCAGGTGGCGCTGCGCATTGGCGTGTTCTTCGACGGCACCGGAAACAATGCCGGCAACTCGGCCATGGGCCAGGTTTGCGGCGCGCAGCATGCCATTGAAGCCAGGGATATCGATGGCAGTTGCAAGCCGTATATGAGCGATCCGCAGAGTAGTTATGGGAATGGGGTGAGCAATGTTAAGCGGTTGAGTGACTTGTACTATTCCAACCGGAAAGTAGAGGGTGAGGAACTGCAAAAGCGCGCCTATCGCTCAATCTATATTGATGGCATCGGCACACAGGCCGGTGAAAAAGACAGCCTGCTCACCTCGGGTACAGGGCGTGGCGACACAGGAATCTCAGGGTGCGTGCAGAAAGCATTTCGTGCGATCAAGGAACGTATCCGTGAAGCCCACGAAGATAATCCCGAAAGCGAAATCACTTCTCTGACCTTCGATGCCTTCGGCTTTAGCCGAGGTGCGGCGGCAGCCCGGCACTTTGCCAATGAAGTCGTGCGCTGGCTCGGACCACTCGAGCTAATTCTCCACGACTACTCCAGTGCCTTCAGCCCCCGCTTCAACCGACAGTACGGCCACGACGTAGACATGGGCTTTATTGGTCTGTTCGATACGGTGCCGTCGGTTGCCGGGCTGGGCAATCTGGGCAACGTGCGCAGCGCCATTGCCCCAGGTATCAAGCTGCACCTCGACCGCCGCTACTTTCGCTCGGTGGTGCAACTGGTCGCCCGCGACGAGTACCGGGCCAACTTTGCCCTGAGCCGGGTCAGTCCCGACCATGTGGAAATCGCCTTGCCCGGCGCCCATTCGGATATCGGCGGCGGTTATCTGGATGATGCTCAGGAATGTGTACTGATCAGTCCGATGCAGGCGCTGGAGGTGCCCATTAATACCGAGGTGACCCAGACCTCGATTTACCGGGACACGGTACAGGCAAAATCACGCTGGCGGGCCAAGGGCTGGCCTGCACAATGGCTGGAAATCATCACGCCGGAGCCGATGCTGTTGCCCCAGGATCTCCAGGACCGCCTCGCCCCCCGCAGAAAACGGGTATATGCCGGCCTGCAGCTCAAGCGCTCTATAAGCAACAGGTTATCGAGGGTGTATCTACGCGTCATGTATGAACTGGCCAAGCAGAATGGCGTGCGCTTCAAGGTCATCGACGAACAGGATCCGGACTACGCCATCCCGCAAGAGCTTCAAGCCCTTTGTGACAGATTTGTCGCCGGTGATTACAGTACGACGCCGGCCGAGGAGACCCTGCTCAAGCTGCGTTATATCCATCTCTCGGCCCACTGGAATCACCCGTTAGGTAAACAACACGGCGGCAGCCTTAAAGTTGTCTATATCAACGCCCCCACGGTGGATGCCGTGCGTGTGCAACATCCTCACGTACCTGACTGGACGCTTTGGTAATGAGAATATTCATCGCCCTGCTGGGCACACTGCTGTTAATTGGTTGCCACGTTGATCCGCTTTCCGGAAAACACGATCCCAAAGATCCTTGGTGGGAGCTTGGCTTCATCGAGCCGTTCTACATGGAGGTCTGGGTCGAAGACAGCGCTGTTGAAGATATCAACGGCAAGCTATTCCGTCGTACTGGTGGCGGCTCCGCTGCGGGCGGTGATATGGGTTACGACAAAGAGTGGGCCAGAGGATGGAGTGGTGGAGTTGGAGGCAACGGTAAGTCGGTAGTAGGCGCAGACCTACCCAAACGCATTTTCGTGCGCTGGCAATCGGTCGTGGAACCCCAAACTTATCGAGCATGGATAGATATCCCGGAAGAAGCCCGGAAAATCATGACCACCTCGACGAATCGACGCTGCCCGGAAACTCCGCACCAGACTGCCCGCTATATGGCATCGGTCTATTTAGGCCTCGCTCCTGGCGGCATCGTACAAGTCTGGGTCAGGGACGAATGCCATCACCCGGTCAAAGTCGCCCGCGCCCAGGGTGAAATCGAGCCACTGGGCCCACACCTGGGCAAATCCAACGGCCACTATTACCCCCTGTCCGAAAACTCCAAACGCTACATAGAGCAATACGGCATTCCCTATGGCAGTTGGTAACGCGCTCCTGCGCGATTGCAGTATTCAGGGACTCAGCGCCAACAAGCGCTGGGCCCGCAGCAGCACTGGCGCGTCGACCATCTGGCCGTCGATCTGGTAGGCGCCGGCGCCGTGGCTGCCGGCGTCCACCACCCGTTGCGCCCAGGCCAGGTCTTCGGAGCTGGGGGCCAGGGCCTGGTGGATCACCGGCACCTGTTTCGGGTGGATGCACAAGGCGCCGGCAAAACCCATTTCATAGGCGTGGCGAATGGACTGGCGCAAACCTTCGGGGTCGTCGATGGCCGGGTGCACGCCATCCAATGGCGGCACCAGGCCGGCGGCGCGCGAGTGCAGGATCAGCGCCAGCCGCGCCTGGTCGAGGGCGAACTGCGCCGCCGCCGAACCGCTGCACAGGTTGAGGTCCAGTGCCAGGTCCAGGCCGCCGAAAGACAGGCGCTGCACCGCAGGAGCCCGGGCGATTTCCGCCAAAGCCAAGAGCCCGCGCGCGCTTTCGATGATCGGCCAGATCTGCTTGCCGGTGGCCGCCACGGTCGCCACCTGGGCGGCGCTTTCGACCTTGGGCAGCAGGATGCCGACCACCCCGGCCTGGGCTTTGCAGAACCCCAGGTCGGCGGCATGTTCGGCATGTTCCGGGGCATTGACCCGCACCCACAGCCGCGCCTGGGGCTGGCTGTTGAGGTACTGGCCGAGGTTGTCCCGGGCCTGGCGCTTGAGCGGCTCTTCCACGGCGTCCTCGAAGTCGACGATCACCACGTCGGCGCCGCTGGCCAGGGCCTTGCCGAAACGCTCGGGACGGCTGCCCGGGACGAACAAGGCGGAGCGGACAATAGGGTTGGACATGTTGAATTCCTTGTAAGTGATGCGGGGTCCGCGGACCGGATTATCTGTGCCTTGACGGCGCATGCTTGCCCGCGAGAGGCCCTTGAGGGCGATGCCGATCTCAAGGGCCCCTTCGCCAGCAAGCTTGGCTCCTACAGAGGCCACCCACGTCAACGGACCTATCCGTGCCAGCCCCTGCAGGAACGAGGGGTTTCAGATCACGCCATTGGTCTGCAACTGCTCGATGGCATCGCTGGACAGGCCCAGTTCGGCGAGGATCGCGCCGCTGTGCTGGCCCAGCCCGGGAACGCCGTCCATGCGCGGCTCGAACGCGGCATTGCGCGCCGGCGGCAGCAGCGACGGCAGCTTGCCGGCCGGGCTGTCGACCTCGCGCCAGCCGTCGCGGGCCTTGAGCTGCGGGTGCTGCCACACGCCCTGCATGTCGTTGACCCGGGCGCTGGCGATCTGCGCCTGCTCCAGCCGCTCGATCACCGCCTCCACCGTCAGCCGGGCGAAGCTGTCGACGATGATCTGCCGCAGCGCCTCGCGATTGGCCGAGCGCTTGAAGTTGGCCGAGAAGCGTTCGTCACCGGCCAGCTCCGGCATCAGCAGCACCTTGTCGCAGAACGCCGCCCATTCGCGCTCGTTCTGCAGGCCGAGCATCACCGTGCCGCCATCCCCCGCCGGGAACGGCCCGTAGGGGTAAATGGTCGAGTGCGCCGCGCCGGCCCGGGGCGGTGGCGGCGCGCCGTCGAAGGCGTAGTACATCGGGTAGCCCATCCACTCCACCAGGCTTTCCAGCATGCTCACGTCGATGCGGCTGCCCTGCCCGGTCCTGCCGCGCAGCAACAGCGCCGAGAGGATGCCGCTGTAGGCGTACATGCCGGCGGCGATGTCGGCGATCGAGCAGCCGGCCTTGGCCAGTTGCTCCTCGCCCGGGCCGCCGGTCACCGACAGGAACCCGCCCTCGCTCTGGATCAGCAAGTCGTAGGCCTTTTTCTTCTCATAAGGGCCGCCCTCGCCATAACCGGAAATGTCGCAGACGATCAGCCGCGGAAAGCGTTCATGCAGCGCCTCGAACGACAGGCCCATGCGCGCCGCCGCGTCCGGCGCGAGGTTCTGCACCAGCACGTCGGCCTGGGCCAGCAGGCGTTCAAGAATGTCGCCGGCGGCGTCCTGCTTGAGGTCCAGGGTCAGGCTTTCCTTGGAACGGTTGGTCCAGACGAAATGCGAGGCCAGGCCGCGCACGCGCTCGTCGTAGCCACGGGCAAAATCGCCGCTGCCGGGGCGCTCGACCTTGATCACCCGGGCGCCCAGGTCGGCCAGTTGGCGGGTGCAGAACGGCGCGGCGATGGCGTGTTCCAGGCTGACCACGGTGATGCCGTCCAGCGGCCGGGGTTGTGCGGTATTGAGTGTCATAAGGCGTCCTCGGGGCGGGCTCAGAGCAATTCGTTCAATTGCGCGGTGTCGCGCAGGTTCCACACCTGGCGGATCAGGGCCGCGCCCTGCTCCGGGGTACGCGCGCCGGAGAAGCGCAGCAGGCGCTGGAACTTGTCCGCCAGCTCGGCCCGCGACAGGCCATTGCCCAGATCGCCCTTGGGCTCGTCGATGGCACCGTGCAGGGTGCGGCCATCGTCGGTGCTGACCACTACACGGCCCAGCCAACGCTGCGGATAGGCACGATCGACCTCGGGGTCGAGGACCATCGACACCTTGTCGCGAAACGCCGCCACCGCCGGGTCGTTCAGCGCCAGCTCCTGGAACTCCGGCAGCCCGGCCTTGCCATGCACGGCGATCAGGCCGAGCACGGTGCCCATGGAGAACTTGGCCTGGTGCACGGTCTGCGGCACGCTCACCCGCCCCAGCACATCGATGGCACCCTGGTGCACGCGGGTTTCCACGCTAGCGATCTGCTCATGGCTGAGGCCTTCGCGCTGCATCAGCGCCAGCAAGGCGTCGGCGGCCGGGTGGGTATGGCGGCAGGAGGCGTGGAACTTGAACGAGGTTTCCAGCAAGGCCCAGCGACTGCCCAGACGGTCGGACAGGCGCACCGGCTCGGCATCCCAGGACATGCCCGCGGCCATGCCCTGCTCGCCTTCGAGAATATTGCGCGCGCCGCTCAGCCCGTCGCGGGTCAGGTAGGCGGCGAGCAGTCCGTCGGCCGCGGCCTTGGCCGTGTGCAGCTGCTTGGAGTCCGCGGCGTCGCGCAAAAACTCCCAGAGGCCGGCAGCCTGGGTCCCGGCGCTGCCCAGCAGATTGATGAACTGCACCTGGTCGAAGTCCATCAACTTGCCCACCGCCACCGCCGCCGCGAGGGTGCCGACGGTGGCCGTGGTGTGGAAGATCCGGTAATGGGAACGGCCCATGAACTCGCCAATGCGAATCCCCGCCTCGTAGCCGGCCACCGCCGCCAGCAGCAGTTCCTGGCCGGACTTGCCCAGGTCCTGGGCCGCCGCCAACGCGGCCGGGAACACCACGGTGGCCGGGTGCAGCACCGAGCTGTTGTGCAGGTCGTCCTGCTCCACCAGATGGGAACACGCGGCGTTCACCAGGGCGGCGAAATAGGCCGAGCTGCCGCGGCCGTTGACCAGGATCCGCGCCGGACCATCGGCCGGGCCCATCTGCTGGGCGTAACGCTCGAACAACGGGATCGGATGCGCGCCCTGGCTGGCCAGCGCCGAGCCGAGCCAGTCGAGGAACAGCTCTTCGGTGCGCGCCAGCACGCTGTCGGGCAACTGCGGGTAACTCAGGCCGGCAAGGAACCCGGCCAAGGCTTGGGTATGGCTCATGCTCGGTTCCTCAGAAGCTGCGCGGCAGTTCGAGCAGATGCTCGGCCACATAGGACAGGATCAGGTTGGTGGAGATCGGCGCCACCTGGTACAGGCGGGTCTCGCGGAACTTGCGCTCGACGTCGTATTCGCAGGCGAAGCCGAAACCGCCGTGGGTCTGCAGGCAGGCGTTGGCCGCCTCCCACGAGGCCTTGGCCGCCAGGTACTTGGCCATGTTGGCGCTGGCCCCGGCGTTAAGGCCGCTGTCGTATTCCTCGCAGGCGCGCCAGCGCATCAGGTCGGCGGCCTCGATCTCGACATGGGCTTCGGCGATGGGGAACTGCACGCCCTGGTTCTGCCCGATGGGCCGGCCGAACACCACGCGGTCGCGGGCGTACTGGCTGGCCTTTTCGATAAACCAGCGGCCGTCGCCGATGCACTCGGCGGCAATCAGCGTGCGCTCGGCGTTGAGGCCGTCGAGGATGTACTTGAAGCCCTTGCCCTCCTCGCCGATCAGGCTATCGGCGGGGATTTCCAGGTTGTCGAAGAACAGCTCGTTGGTCTCGTGGTTGACCATGTTGGCGATCGGCTGCACGGTCAGGCCGTGGCCGATGGCCTCGCGCAGGTCGACCAGGAAGATCGACATGCCTTCGGATTTCTTCTTGACCTCGGCCAGCGGCGTAGTGCGCGCCAGCAGGATCATCAGGTCGGAATGCTGGATCCGCGAGATCCACACCTTCTGCCCGTTGATCAGGTACTTGTCGCCATGCTTGATCGCGGTGGTCTTGATCTTGGTGGTGTCGGTGCCGGTGGTAGGCTCGGTGACGCCCATCGATTGCAGGCGCAGTTCGCCGCTGGCGAGCTTTGGCAGGTAGAAACGCTTCTGCGCTTCGCTGCCGTGCCGCAGCAGGGTGAACATGTTGTACATCTGCCCGTGCACGGTGCCGGAGTTGCCGCCGCAGCGGTTCACCTCCTCCAGGATCACCGAGGCTTCGGCCAGGCCCAGGCCCGAGCCGCCGTATTCGGCCGGGATCATCGCCGCCAGCCAGCCGGCGTCGGTCAGGGCCTTGACGAAGCGTTCCGGGAAACCTTTTTCTTCATCGATCTTGCGCCAGTAGGCGGCATCGAACTCGGCGCACAGGGCCCGCACGCCTTCACGGATGGCATTCAATTCTTCATTGCTGTTGGGGTTCATCGAACGGCTCTCCGCCTGTGGTTATTGTGCTGGGATGGGGTCATTCCGGGATGGCGTCGAACAGCACTTCGCCGCGCTGGGCCAGGCCGGCGTCGTTGCCGGCCCAGAGCTCGGCGACGCCGGGGCGGACGATGTGCCCGCCGACCTCGAACGGCTGCGGCGCGATCAAGGGCCGCAGGCCGCGATAAGAAAACCGCCGCAGCCGGGCTCCAGGGTGGGCGCGGCAGAAAGCGCGCAGGCTGAGGGTGGCGATCAATGGGCCGTGGACCACCAGCCCCGGATAACCTTCGGTCGCGGTGACATAGGGAAAGTCGTAGTGGATGCGATGGCCGTTGAAGGTCACGGCGCTGTAGCGGAACAGCAGGGTCGGGCTGGGCTCGACGGTTTCGCGCCAGTCGCCCTGGATCAGCGGCTCGCCGCTGGCCTGCTTGGGCGGGGTCGGTTCGCGGTAGACGATGTCCTGTTCCTCGCGAATCGCCAGGCGACCGTCCTGGGAATACTCATGGCGCACCGTGACGAACAGCAGCGCGCCGGTGCGCCCGGTCTTTTCCTCGACCTGGCTGATGGTCGACACGCACTGCGCCTCGAACCCGGCGCGCAACGGCTCGAAGAACTCCAGCCGGCCACCGGCCCACATGCGGTTGCGATTGGCCGCCGGCGGCAGGAAGCCGCCACGGGCCGGATGGCCGTCGCCACCCAGGGCGCTTTCGGCCAGGGGTTCCTGGAAAAAGCACCATTGCCACAGCGGCGGCAAGGCCTCGCCAGGGGCCGGCACGGGTTCGCCGAAGGTCGCGGCGATGCGCTTGAGCAGGTTGTCGCTGAGCAGGTCTCGGGCTTGCTGGCTACGGCCTGTCCAGGCGCTGGGGTCGGTCACGCTCATCGGGTCGGGTCCTGTTGCGGTGGTGGTGAGCCCGATCATGCAAGCCGCTGTGCGTTCTGAGAATTTGCATTTCAATAAACCGGCGTTCGGTTATGCTGAACGCCGCTTTGCCCCCTCTTCACTCCAGGAGCCCGCCCATGCATTTCGACCTGGCCGACCTGCGCCTGTTTATCCATATCGCCGAATCGCCGAGCCTGACCCAGGGCGCCAAGCGCGCCTTTCTTTCGCCGGCGGCGGCCAGCGCGCGGATCAAGGCCCTGGAAAGCCAGCTCGAGACCCGCCTGCTGTACCGCGACAGCCGCGGCGTCGAAGTCACCCCGGCCGGCGAGCGGCTGTTGCAGCATGCGCGGCTGATCATGCGCCAGGTGGATTACCTGAAAAGCGAGTTCACCCAGTACGGCGGCGATTCCACCGGGCATATGCGCATCTTCGCCAACACCACGGCGGTGACCGAATTCCTCCCGGAGATCCTCGCCGGCTTTCTGTCGAAACGCCCGGGGGTCACGGTGGACCTGCAGGAACGCCTGTCCCGCGACATCGTGCGTGGCGTGCTCGACGGCACCGCCGACATGGGCATCATCGCCGGCCCGGTGGAAGCCAGTGGCCTGCAAGTCCTGCATTTCAGCACCGACCACCTGGTGCTGATCCTGCCGGTCGACCACCCGCTGGCGACGCAGCCAGCGGTGACCCTGGAGCAGACCCTGGCCTACCAGCACATCGGCCTGCACGAAGGCAGCACCTTGCTGAGTTTTTTGCGCGAACACGTGGAGCGCACCGGCAAGCAGCTGTCGCTGCGGATCCAGGTGTCGAGCTTCGAAGCGATCTGCCGCATGGTCGAGGCCGGCGTGGGCATCGGCATCATTCCCGAATCGGCCGCGATCCGGCACAGCCGCACCATGCAGCTGGTGACGGTGAAACTCGACGAGGCCTGGGCGGTGCGCGAGCGCAGCATCATTGTCCGTGAGCTGGAGGCCCTGCCCGGCACCGTGCGGGCGCTGATCGCCACCCTGATGCCCGAGGCCTGATCGCTCGGAGGCCAATCTGCCTCCTGGCGCAAAACCCTCTGCGACACCGCCGCCCGTTGACCTGAATCAAGGGCCCGGCGCCTGACAGGTGTGAATGTTCAGGCAAACCTCTGCACCTTCACGGAGACTTGCCCATGACCAGCACCGCCCTCCACACGCCTGCCCTGGCCGCCTTCGCCCGGTACAAAGGCGAACACTGGATAGACGCCCTCAACGACGGCAGCCCGGTGCTGATCCGCCCGTTGCGCGCCGAAGACCGCGAGCGGGAAAAGGCCTTTATCGAGAACCTTTCGCCGACCACCCGGCACCACCGCTTCCTGGGCGAAGTGAAGGAAGTCGGCGAGGCCCTGCTCAGCCAGTTGATGGATGTCGATGGCTGCGAGCGCGTGGCTTACGTGGCCCTGGTCCACGACAACGGCTCGCTGCGGGAAATCGGCATCAGCCGCTATGCCACCATCGGCACCGACGCGGACACCTGTGAGTTCGCCGTCACCGTGGCCGACGAATGGCAGCACAAGGGCCTGGACGCCTTGCTGATGCACCATCTGGTCGACCGGGCCAAGGGCCAGGGCTTCAAGCAGATGTACTCCCTGGATTGCCCGGCCAATCACCGCATGCGCGAACTCGCCGCGACCCTGGGTTTCCACCGCGCCATCGACCCGGACGACGCGACCCAGGTCCGTTACCACCTGGCGCTGTAGGCCGGCCTCAGCCCGCCGCCCCGCCACACTGGGCGCAAAACCGCGCGCCGGCGGCCAGCGTGTTGCCGCACTGGCGGCACGCGGCGGGCTGCAACGAGGTCCCGCACTGCTGGCAAAAACGCGCCTTGGCCGCGTTGCTCGCCCCGCAGTCCGGACACAGCGGGCCGCCCGCGAGCGGCGCTGCGCCACCGGAGTGCCGGCCATGCCCGCCGCCATGCCTGTCACCCTGGTGCCCGCCCTGGGAGCCGCCATGCCCACGGCCACGATGACCGCCCAGCAAACGTTCGAAAAAGCTCATGTCGATCACTCCTGATAAAGAGAGTCGACAGTAAAAAGCCTGAAGTAGCTATAGGGTCAACCCGGCGCCGACCAGCGCCCATGGCGAACGCTCCAGCCGACAGCGGCTAGGCTGACGGTCATAGCCCATGGATCGTCGGAGGTCGTCATGCAACTCGAAGGTTCCTGCCATTGCGGCGCTGTCCACTTCAGCCTGGACAGCGCCCACCCTTACCCCTATCAACGCTGCTACTGCTCGATCTGCCGCAAGACCCAGGGCGGCGGCGGGTATGCGATCAACCTCGGCGGCGACGCCGCCAGCCTGAAAGTCCGCGGCCGCCAGCACATCTCGATCTACCACGCGCTGCTCAGGGAACCCGGCAAACGTGCCCGGCGCAGCAGCGCCGAACGGCATTTCTGCAGCCGCTGCAGCTCCGGGTTGTGGCTGTTCAGCCCAGAGTGGCCGGAGCTGATCCATCCCTTCGCCTCGGCCATCGACACGCCGTTGCCGATACCGCCGGAACACACCCACCTGATGCTCGACTCCAGGGCGTCCTGGGTGGAAATCGACTGGCACCCCCACGACCTGCAATTCGCCCACTCCCCCGAGGAATCTATCGCCCAGTGGCATGAAAGACATGAGCGGCATGAACGCCTGGACCTGCAACGCTAAGCGCCGGGCATTCACAGTCTTTGACAGTTTTGCGACAAAGCTGCCAAAGATTGCCCGCACCCGCGTCCCTAGCATGAGCGCATCCATTTCCCCACGGGTGCGCCATGTACGGTCGATTCTTCACGCTCTTCATTGGTGTGCTGCTCGGCGGCCTCAGCTGCCAGGGCACGCCGCCCCCGAAGCCCAGCGTCGAACCGCCGCCTGAAATCGCCACGCCACCCAAGACCGCCCTCCGCGCCAAGCCGGCCCCTGTCGCCCCGGCGCGCAAGGTCGCCCAGCACCCGCGCGATGGCCTGGGCAGTTCCTATTCCACTCCCAACGACCACTCCCACACCCTGCTGAGTTTCTAGCCGCGATGAAGACCTCGATCCGTCCGAAAACCTTGTGCCTGTCCCTTGCGTCGCTACCTCTGGCTTCGCTGTGCCTGCTGACGCCCTGCGGCCCGCTCTACGCCGCGGACTGGCAGTACCAGCTGCAAACCGGCGTGGCCAGCCTGCCGCGCTACAGCGGCAGCGACGAACACAGCGTCGTCCCGATCCTGGGCGGCGAAATCGTCAGCCCCTACGGGGTGTTTCTCAACACCGAACAGGGCCTTGGCTGGGGCAATGAATGGGGCGACCTGGCGTTCAGCACCTGGGTCGGCCCCAGCGAAGCACGCAAGGACCGCAAGCACGGCTACAAGGGCTCGGACCATCTGGCCGGCATGGGCTCGATCAAGTCCCGCGCGCAGTTTGGCGCCCACCTGGGCTACACCCTGGGCACCGTGGAGCTCGGGGCCACGCTGCAGCATGCGCTGAAGAAGAACGACGACCCGGACACCGGCTCGGCCTACAACCACCTGCAACTGAGCATCGGCAGCACGCTGTATGAGGGCCGGTACGGGCGCCTCGAGGGCAGCCTCAACAGCCAGTTCGGCGACGGCGACTACCTGCGCACCTGGTATGGCGTCAGCAACGCCCAGGCTGGCAGGACCCGCTTCGGCGCCTATCGGCCCAAGGGTGGTTTTCTCAGCCGGGGCGGCGACCTGACCTGGACCGTGCCGGTCAGTGAACAGATGAACGTATCGACGGTGCTGGCGCTGCAGTACCTGGGGCGGGAGGCGGCGGACAGCCCGATTGTCGAGCGGCGGCTGCAGACGTCGCTGGCGACCACGCTGGAGTACAGCTTTTAAGCGGTGTTGGCCGTTCTGACGTTATCGCGCGCAAGCTGCCTGGGCTATTCGAGCTGCGCCCAGGTCATGCGAAACGACGCACCGCCCCATTGCGAATCCGTCACCTCGACCTGGCCGCCGTGGGACTGCGATACCCGCCGCACCAGCGCCAGGCCGAGGCCGAAGCCGCCGGTGCGGCGGTCGCGGCTGGCGTCGAGTCGGGAGAACGGCTCGAAGATCTTCGCCCGCCCTTCCACCGGCACGCCCGGGCCGTCGTCGTTGACCTGGACCTCATAGCCCTGCCCGACCTGCACCAGGGACACCTCGACGCGCCGTTCGGCGTAGCGAATGGCATTGCGCAGCAGGTTGATCACCGCCCGCGCCATGAACCGCGGTTCGATGCTGATGTACTCGACCTCACAGGCCCGGATCGCCATCTGCACCCCCGCCGCCTCCGCCTCCAGGGCGACACTGCCGACCACGCTGTCGAGCCAGTTGCGGGCCTGGATGGTCTCGCGGTTGATCACCGTGGCGCCGTGTTCCAGGCTGGCGTAGGTCAGCAGTTCGGAAACCATTTCCTCCAGCTCGCCGAGGTCGGCGTACATGTCGGCGATCAGCTCGCGGTTCTGCCGCGGGTCGGACTGCTTGAGCTGGTCGAGTTCGAACGACAAGCGGGCGATGGGTGTGCGCAATTCATGGGACACCGCGTTGGTCAGCTCGCGCTGATTGGCGATCAGGCCTTCGATGCGGCTGGCCATCTGGTTGAAGTGCTGCGCCAGGTCGCGCACGTTGGAGCGCCGCGGCAGGCGGATGCGCGAGCCCAGGTCGTTATTGCCGAAGCGCTGGGCCGCCAGGCGGATCAGCTCCAAGTCGCGCCAATGCGGGCGTACCCAGAAATACAGGACCAGCGCCAGGCTGGCCCCGAGAAAGGCATAGGCCCAGAAATACAGCCACTTGGGCTCTTCCGGCAGGCGGATGCTCAGCAACTGCGGGCCGCCGTCGAGGTTGGCGATGAACTCGCTGAAGTCGCCGCGCACCACCAGTTTGTTCTCGGCCAGCAGCTGGCGTTCGCGCTCGGACAGGTCCAGCTCATCCGCCTGCAACAGCCTCAGACGCATGCCGTAGTGTTGTTGCAGCTCGGCCAGCCGCTGCTCGCGCGCCGCTCCCGTGACCGGCGACAGTTGGTTGACCAGGCTGTATCCCGGCCCGCGCATGGCCTCGCGGTTGTAGGTTTCGTTGGCGTCCGGCAACAGCTCGGAAAAGGTGTAGTTGACCGCCCAGATGGCCACCGCCAGCCCCAGCGCCAGAATGAGGTACAGACGCAGAAACAGCCGCAGCATCTAGAGCTCCCACGCGAACGGATTGAACAGATAGCCCTTGCCCCAGATGGTCTTGATGCACACCGGCTCGCGAGGGTTGTCCTGGAGTTTGCCGCGCAGCTTGCTGATGTAGACATCGACGCTGCGATTGAGGCCGTCGAAGGCGATGCCGCGCATGCGGTTGAGGATGTCGTCGCGGGAGAGGATTTTGCCCGCCGAGCTGGCCAGCAGCCACAGCAGCTCGAACTCCATGGTGGTCAACTCGATCAGCTCGCCGGCCAGGCGCACTTCCCGGCAACTGCGGTCGAGGGTCAGGCTGCCGAACTCCAGCGCGCCGCGCACCGTCGGCTCCGGCACCTGGCGCCGTTGCAGGGCGCGCAGGCGGGCCAGCAGCACCGGCGGCTTGATCGGTTTGATCACGTAGTCGTCGGCGCCGGACTCAAGACCGAGGATATGGTCCAGGTCGTCTTCCTTGGCGGTGAGAATGACGATGGGCGTGTCCGCCACGTTGCGGATCTCCCGGCACACGTGCAGGCCGCTCTGGCCCGGCAGCATCAGGTCGAGGACGACGATTTTCGGCTTGAACTCGAGAAAGGCCGCCAGCGCCACATCGCCACGATGTACCGTCAGGACCTCGAAACCGTGTTGGGACAGGAAGTGCGCGATCAGCCCAGCGAGCTTCTCGTCATCTTCCACCAGCAATACTTTGCCAAGACCCGGGTTATCCATAAATACCAGTCTGAGTGCGCACAATTGGGGCGCGCATTATAGGCGGCATCGGATAAGTCTGAGACCAGGGCAGACAGCAAAAACCGGCCCAGATGGCCGGTTTTCAATGATGTTTCATGCTTTTAAGAGTTTTTTACAATTTGCCCGTAGTTTTGAACCGACTTGGGCCGTTTTACAGAGTAGGCACGCCGCTGTGGAAGCGGAACTCCACGTCCGGCGACTCGATCAGTTCGCGCTCGGCGGCGCGCACCTTCTCGATCACCTGGGCGATGTCCTTGGCGTCGCCGTACTGATAGGCCAGCTTCAGGTAACCCTGGAAGTGCCGGGCCTCGCTTTTCAGCAGGCCGAAGTAGAACTTGCCCAGTTCTTCGTCCAGGTGCGGCACCAGCGCCTCGAAACGCTCGCAGCTGCGGGCCTCGATAAAGGCGCCGACCACCAGGGTGTCCACCAGCTTCACCGGTTCGTGGCTGCGCACCACCTTGCGCAGGCCCGAGGCATAACGCCCGGCCGACAACTGGCGCAGTTCGATCTTGCGCCGTTTCATCAGGCGCATGACCTGTTCGTGGTGCACCAGCTCTTCCCGGGCCAGGCGCGACATCATGTTGATCAGGTCGACATGGGAGTGGTACTTGGCGATCAGGCTCAGGGCCGTGCTGGCCGCCTTGAACTCGCAGTTCTTGTGGTCGATCAGCAGGGTTTCCTGATCCGCCAGGGCCGCCTGGACCCAGGCATCCGGCGTGGGGCAGCCGAGGAACTCGTGAATTTCCGGCAGGTTCATGGTCGTTCGTCCTTCAGGGCAGCCTTCAAGGAAATGAGCGCGCAAGGCAGGACGGTGGCGACTTCAGGGATCGATAACATGGGGCTCACGGCATAAGGGTTCACGGCGAAGGGCGCCGATTATACCGGTCGCGCCACAGACCACCAGCCGCGGCGCTTGATGTGCGTCAACAGCCACAGCGACGCGCAGCAACTATAGTTGTGCAACATAGCCTTCATCCCTCTCTGGAGATCCCGACCATGCAAGCCATCCGCAGCATCCTGGTGGTCATCGAGCCCGAGCATTCCGAAAGCCTCGCGCTCAAGCGCGCCAAGCTGATCGCCGGGGTGACCCAGGCCCATCTGCACCTGCTGGTGTGCGACAAGAAGCACGAGCATTCGGCGCTGTTGAGCGTGCTCAAGAGCAGCCTGCTGAGCGAGGGCTACAGCGTGACCACCGAGCAGGCCTGGAACGACAGCCTGCACAGCACCATCATCGACGTGCAGCAGGCCGAAGGCTGTGGCCTGGTGATCAAGCAGCACTTTGCCGACAACCCGCTGAAAAAGGCCCTGCTCACCCCCGCCGACTGGAAACTGCTGCGCTATTGCCCAAGCCCGGTGCTGCTGGTGAAAACCGCCAAGCCCTGGACCGGCGGCGTGATCCTGGCGGCCATCGATGTCGGCAACACCGACGGCGAGCACCGTACCCTGCATGCCAGCATCATCGACCATGGTTTCGACATCGCCAGCCTGGCCAAGGCGCAGTTGCATGTGATCAGCGCCCATCCGTCGCCGATGCTGTCGGCGTCCGACCCGGTGTTCCAGCTCAAGGAAACCATCGAGGCGCGCTACCGCGAGCAGTGCAAGGCGTTCCAGGCCGAGTTCGACATCGACGATACCCACCTGCATATAGAGGAAGGCCCGGCGGACGTGCTGATCCCGCACACCGCCCATGAGCTGCAGGCGGCGCTGACCATCATCGGCACCGTGGCGCGCACCGGGATTTCCGGGGCGCTGATCGGCAATACCGCGGAAGTGGTGCTCGATGCCCTGGAAAGCGACGTGCTGGTGCTCAAGCCGGAGGACATCATGGACCACCTGGAAGAGGTGGCCGGCAAGCATTGAGGGATGGGTTAGCAGAGAAAACGCTATCGCGGGCAAGTCGGATCGCCGCCCGCTCGCTCCTACAGATGAATGTGTGCTTCTGTAGGAGCGAGGCTTGCCCGCGATGCTTTTAGCGGTCAGGCGCCAAAGGCGTCCTTGAGGAACCCCGGGGCGATATAACGCTGGTAGTGCGCTTCCGACAGGAGGAAAAACTCCCGATCGATGGCATCGCGCAATTCCGGCAGTTCCCAGTCGCGAAACTCCGGCAGCAACACCATCCCATAGGCTTCCAGCTGGTTGATCACCCGCGCCCCGCGGGCGATCAGCTGATAGGCCCAGCAATATTCTGACTGGTGCGGCACGAAGCGGATCTTGCGCTGCTCCAGCTGCTCGCGCAGCCGCTGGGGGTCGAAGACTTCCAGCTTGGCCGCCATCACCTGCACCAACAATTGCTCGAGACGCAGCCACACCGCGTGCTTTTCTTCCTCGTTGTAGCCGTTCCAGTGGATCACTTCGTGGTGGAAACGCTTGCAGCCACGGCACACCAGGTCACCGTAGACAGTGGAGCAAAGGCCGACGCAGGGGGTCTTGATGGTCTGATTGGGCATAAGTAGGCAATTGGCGGAAAAAAGCGAAACAGGCCCGCATGTTAGCCCTTTGTCTAACATTGATCACCCCTCAAACTTCGGGGCATCAGGGTCTATTGGACTTTGGTGGCGGCCGCGACGGATGCCCGCTTGGTGCAGGGCAAGGCGCGAGGAACGCAGTTTGGTTGTTCCAAATAAGTTCCGAGCAACGCAGCCCTGCACCAAGCGGGCCCCGTCCCTTCGGGTTGCGTGCCAACGTGCGCGAGGCTGCGTTGCGGGATTTGCCAAGGGAACAACCATTGGCGGCATCCCGCGCCTTGCCTCGCACACGTTGGCCCAGCAACGCGGCTCGCCACCAAAGTCCAATAGACCCTGCCTTACCTTAATTTTTTTTTTGCCGTAGAATCAGCCAGCCTTTTTAGGCGCCAATGTCCGTTAGAAGCTGTTTTCAAAGCGTCACGAGCACAGTCGTTCCTTCAGAGCGGTGTTGGCGATGGGTCTTTCCAGCGGGGAAAGCCCAGCGCCAACCCTCATCAGCTCCCGTTCTGCAGGCGTAAAACTTTGAAAGCAGCTTCTGTAAGGAATTGCCGGTAATTCTGGCTAAGCGACCCACAACGTCACGCAGCGCATGAGTACGGCAATTTCGGGATGAGCGTCCCGGACACCCATTTGGGACCACTGATGAGGGTAATACTGTGCTTGAAGCCTACCGCAAACATATCGAAGAGCGTGCAGCCCTGGGTATCGTTCCCCAGCCGCTAAACGCCGAACAAACTGCAGGCCTGGTCGAGCTGCTGAAGAATCCCCCCGCTGGCGAAGAAGCCTTCCTCGTTGACCTGATCACCAATCGCGTTCCGCCAGGAGTCGACGAAGCCGCCTATGTGAAGGCCGGTTTCCTCTCCGCGCTGGCCAAAGGCGAAGCCAAATCCCCTCTGCTGGACAAGAAGCGCGCCGTTGAACTGCTGGGCACCATGCAGGGCGGCTACAACATCGTGACCCTGGTCGAACTGCTGGACGACGCCGAGCTGGCGCCGGTCGCGGCCGCACAGCTCAAGCACACCCTGCTGATGTTCGATGCCTTCCACGACGTCGCGGAAAAAGCCAAGAACGGCAACGTTCACGCCCAGGGCGTACTGCAATCCTGGGCCGACGGCGAGTGGTTCAAGAACCGCCCGGTACTGGCCGACAAGATCAGCCTGCGCGTGTTCAAGGTGACGGGCGAAACCAACACCGACGACCTGTCCCCAGCCCCGGATGCCTGGTCCCGTCCTGACATCCCGCTGCACGCCCTGGCCATGCTGAAAATGGCCCGTGACGGCATCGTTCCGGACGAGCAAGGCAAGACCGGCCCGATGAAGCAGATCGAGGAAATGCGCGGCCAGGGCTTCCCGATCGCCTACGTCGGCGACGTGGTCGGCACCGGTTCGTCCCGTAAATCGGCAACCAACTCCGTGCTGTGGTTCTTCGGCGACGACGTTCCTTACGTGCCGAACAAGCGCGCAGGCGGCTTCTGCTTCGGCAGCAAGATCGCACCGATCTTCTACAACACCATGGAAGACGCCGGCGCCCTGCCGATCGAATTCGACGTGTCGAAGATGAACATGGGCGACGTGATCGACCTGTACCCGCACGCCGGTAAAGTCACCAAGCACAACAGCGACGAAGTCCTGGCCACCTTCGAAATGAAGACCCCGGTCCTGCTCGACGAAGTCCGTGCCGGCGGCCGTATCCCGCTGATCATCGGCCGTGGCCTGACCGAGAAGGCCCGTACCGAACTGGGCCTGCCGCCTTCGGACCTGTTCAAGAAGCCGGAAGCGCCGGCCGAAAGCACCAAGGGCTTCACCCTGGCGCAGAAAATGGTCGGCAAGGCGTGCGGCGTGACTGGCGTGCGTCCAGGCACCTACTGCGAACCGAAGATGACCACCGTCGGCTCCCAGGACACCACTGGCCCGATGACCCGTGACGAACTGAAGGACCTGGCTTGCCTGGGCTTCTCCACCGATCTGGTGATGCAGTCGTTCTGCCACACCGCGGCCTATCCGAAGCCGATCGACGTCACCACCCACCACACCCTGCCTGACTTCATCATGACCCGTGGCGGCGTGTCCCTGCGTCCGGGCGACGGCATCATCCACAGCTGGCTGAACCGCATGCTGCTGCCAGACACCGTCGGCACCGGTGGCGACTCCCACACCCGTTTCCCGATCGGCATCTCGTTCCCGGCCGGTTCCGGCCTGGTGGCCTTCGCCGCCGCCACTGGCGTCATGCCGCTGGACATGCCGGAATCGATCCTGGTCCGTTTCAAGGGCAAGCTGCAGCCCGGCGTCACCCTGCGTGACCTGGTTCATGCGATCCCTTACTACGCGATCCAGAAAGGCCTGCTGACCGTCGAGAAGAAAGGCAAGAAGAACGCCTTCTCCGGCCGCATCCTGGAGATCGAAGGTCTGGAAACCCTGACCGTCGAGCAAGCCTTCGAACTGTCCGACGCCTCGGCCGAACGTTCGGCTGCCGGTTGCACCATCAAGCTGTCCAAAGAGTCGATCGCCGAATACCTGCAGTCGAACATCACCCTGCTGCGCTGGATGATCGGCGAAGGCTACGGCGATGCCCGTACCCTGGAGCGTCGCGCCCAGGCGATGGAAGCCTGGCTGGCCAACCCTGAGCTGCTGGAAGCCGACAAGGACGCCGAATACGCCGAAGTCATCGAGATCGACCTGGCCGACGTCAAGGAGCCTGTGCTCTGCGCGCCGAACGACCCGGACGATGCTCGCCTGCTCTCCAGCGTCGCTGGCGAGAAGATCGACGAAGTGTTCATCGGTTCCTGCATGACCAACATCGGTCACTTCCGCGCTGCCGGCAAGCTGCTGGATCAGGTCAAGGGCCAGCTGCCAACCCGTCTGTGGCTGTCGCCGCCGACCAAGATGGACGCTCACCAGCTGACCGAAGAAGGCTACTACGGCATCTACGGCAAGGCTGGCGCGCGCATGGAAATGCCGGGCTGCTCGCTGTGCATGGGTAACCAGGCCCGCGTCGAGCCGAACTCCACCGTGGTTTCGACTTCGACCCGTAACTTCCCGAACCGTCTGGGTGACGGCGCGAACGTCTACCTGGCTTCGGCCGAGCTGGCGTCCGTTGCGTCCATCCTGGGTCGCCTGCCGACCGTCGAGGAGTACATGGAATACGCCGGCAAGATCGACAGCATGGCAGCGGACGTGTACCGCTACCTGAGCTTCGACCAGATCGCCGAGTTCCGTGAGGCTGCCGCGAACGCCAAGATTCCGGTGGTTCAAGCCTAAGGCTGCAAGGCAATGAAGAACGCCGCGTATCCCACGACGATACGCGGCGTTTTTTTTATCCCGGCGATCCGCTCGCTAGTCGCTCTGGCGGCAGAACGCCAGGCGTCTTTACCTACCAGATCTGGTAGTTGTTAGCCCTCCCTCGCCCTTGCTAAAAATCACGCCACTGCCAACGGCGCCCGACGCTCGCCCGAATGTCGAACGCTGCCTGCTTGCCACGGCCTTGGGATGACAGCTGTCAACCCGCGCCGATCGTTCGAAGCGCTCACACGACTATAAAAACATTCCGCGCACGACAGCTGGATCTCAGTTGCCGCGGATTCTTTCGCCCCGTCAAAAGCAACAAATGGAGGTGTGCTATGTGGCGTAACCATTGTGTGATCGAGAACGCGCTCAACGACTACCCCGGGCACGTCGAACAACCGGGCAACGACCCGCAGCGCAAGACTCATGTGCGCGATCGCAGCTTCGCGGTGATCGAGGGCAGCGGGCATTTTCTCGACCTGGAATCGAGAACCGCCGCCAACAGCGCGCATCGCGCCCTGCTCGCCCAGTTGCTGCCGAGCGCCCGCGCAGCCCGCAAGCCAGCCACCGCTGTGGAACCCATCACCCGCCTGCGCTTTGCCTGAAGCTGTCCCCTGCCCCTTGGCCAGAGACGGCCAGAACACTCAAGGAAAAGAGTTATGCGCATGCTCGCCAGCGGTTTTGCCGGGGACGTCTTTTGCCCTTATCGGCCTGGCCAGTGCCTTTGCGGCACCCCGCCACACAGTGACATAGCACCGCAAGCCAGCCTTGGCCATGAGCCCCCTCCACGCCTACCACCGCCCCAATTGCCGGCCCCGCACCCGGGTGCCCTGGTGCAAGGCGCCGGATCAGGGCAACTGCGGGGTTTTCTATGAATTTCATGAATGTTGACAGCGTATTGCCCTGGACTAGATTCCCTGACGTGCAAGGAATCAAGGCGAACGCCATGGAGAAACGACAGGATTTCATGCACTGGTGGAACGACCTGCGCATGGAGATGCTCAAGCAACAGGAGAGCGCACAGGTCTTTGCGCTGCTGGAACGGGAGGTCCGGTCCCTGGGGTTTGATTTTTACGCTTACGGAGTCAGGCATTCGATCCCCTTCACCCGCCCGAAAATCGACATCTATGGCTCTTATCCGCAAGCCTGGGTGGAGCGTTACCAGCAACAGAACTACGCCGCGATCGACCCGACGATCCTCAACGGCCTGCGCTCCACGGAAATGGTGGTCTGGAGCGACGCCTTGTTCGGCAAAGGCTCGGTGTTGTGGGGCGAGGCCCGGGAATGTGGCTTGCGGGTGGGCGCCACCTTGCCCATCCACACGCCCGACAGCGCCCTGAGCGTGTTGTCGGTGGCCCGTGAATGCACGGCGATCAGCGCCGTGGAACTGGAAGAAATCCGCCTGCGCCTGCGCTGCATCATCGAACTGGCGACCGTGCGCCTCGGCGAACTCGGGCACCCCAGCAGCCTGGCCGAACAGCTGGAGCTGAGCGCGCGCGAGCGGGAAATCCTGCAATGGACGGCCGACGGCAAGAGTTCTGGGGAAATCGCCCTGATCCTGGGCATCTCGGTGAATACCGTGAATTTCCACCTCAAGGTCATCCAGAAGAAGTTCGGCGCGGCCAACAAAACCCTGGCCGCCGCCTACGCCGCCGTCCTGGGGCTGATCTGACGCTTCACCCGACGATAAGGATATCGCCCCATGATCACTGTGATTTCACGGCATGAAAGCCAGCTTTCGCCGGCCCTGCGCGACGACCTGGGCCGCTATCGCCATGCGGTCTTCATCAAGCAATTGGGTTGGCGACTGCCCTCCAGCGCCAGCCAGTGCGGGCAGGAGCTCGATCAGTTCGACCACGCCGACACCCGCTACACCCTGGCGCTGGACAGCGAGGAAAAGATCCACGGCTGCGCCCGGCTGCTGCCGACCACCCAGCCCTATCTGCTGGCGGACGTGTTCGGTTTTCTCTGCGACCGGCCCTTGCCACGGCAGCACGACACCTGGGAAATCTCGCGTTTCGCCGCCTCGGCGCTGGAAGGCGGCAAGCTGCCGATGCGGGTGTTCTGGCACACCCTGCACACCGCCTGGACCCTGGGGGCGAACTCGGTGGTGGCGGTGACCACGCCGGCGCTGGAGCGTTATTTCCTGCGCCATGGCGTGGCGCTGACCCGGCTCGGCCAGCCACAACGGGTCAACCGCGACCACTTGCTGGCCCTGGACTTTGCGGCTTACCAGAAAAACGGCCGCGCCGCGCTTTATACGCAGTCAGCGGCCGTGGCTTCGCTGAATCAGGCATTTCTGCGCGGCAACCCACCGCCAACGCGCGGTGGGCCGCCGGCGGGTCAGGCGCTCAGGGAGTAGACCAGCGCGGTGATGGCCACCAGGCCGACCAGGGTGACGAACACGTTGGAGGCCTGGCCGCGGTAGCGGGCCATGGCCGGCACTTTGCGGATGGCGTACATCGGCATCAGGAACAGGATGGCCGCGATGATCGGGCCGCCCAGGGTTTCGATCATCCCGAGGATGCTCGGGTTGAGCGTGGCGACTATCCAGCACACCACCAGCATGAAGGCCGCGGTCATGCGGTCCAGGGCCTTGGCGCCCGGGCGGCGGCCGCTTTTCACGATCAGCCCCTTGAGGCCTTCGCTGGCGCCGATGTAGTGGCCCAGGAACGACTTGGCGATGGCCACGAACGCGATCAACGGCGCGGCGAAGGCGATGGTCGGGTTGCTGAAGTGGTTGGCCAGGTACGACAGGATCGACAGGTTCTGCGCCTTGGCCTCGGCCAGTTGGGCCGGCGACAGGGTCAGCACGCAGCTGAAGACGAAGAACAGCACCATCGCCACCATCAGCAGGTGGGCGCGGGACAGGATCTGCGAGCTGCGCTCTTCGGCGTGGGCGCCATACCGGCGCTTCTGGTCCACGGCGAAGGCCGAGATGATCGGCGAGTGGTTGAACGAGAACACCATGACCGGGATCGCCAGCCACAGGGTGTGCAGGAACGCCGAAGGTTCAGGCAGGGTACTGGCGGTGCTGAGGATGCCGCCGTTCCAGTGCGGAATCAGGAACACGGCGAGGAACAGCAAGGCGACGATGAACGGGTAGACCATCAGGCTCATGGCCTTGACGATCACCTGCTCGCCGCAGCGCACCACGGCCAGCAGGCCGAGGATCAGCACCAGCGACAGCACGGCGCGCGGCGGCGGCATGATGTGCAACTGGTGCTCCATGAAGCTGCCCACAGTGTTGGTCAGGGCCACGCTGTAGATCAACAGGATCGGGAAGATGGCGAAGAAGTACAGCAAGGTGATCAGGGCGCCGGCCTTGATCCCGAAATGCTCTTCCACCACTTCGGTGATGTCCGCGCCGTCACGCCCGGAAAGCACGAAGCGGGTCAGGCCACGGTGGGCGAAGAAGGTCATCGGAAAGGCCAGCAGCGCCAGGACCAGCAGCGGCCAGAAGCCGCCCAGGCCGGCGTTGATCGGTAAAAACAGGGTGCCCGCGCCGATGGCGGTGCCGAACAGGCCCAGCATCCAGGTAGTGTCTTGGCGATTCCAGCTAGCTAGGGTCGCTGGGGCTGCCGCTTCAAAGCGTTGATCAACGCTGTTGGCCTGATCATTCATCCGGTGGGATCTCCACATTCCGGTCATTTGCCACTCGGCCAGGGCGCGTCGGAGTACCCGACAGACAGAGCCCTCGCCGAAACAGGGGCGCGATTGTCCGGGATTACTCACCAGAAGCAAAGACTTAGCTGAGGAACGGTTTGCCGGTGCAGATGTCTGGAGCGCGGTTTTGCGGGGTCAGGCACAAGGTTTCATTGATCTGTGGCAAGCGCTGGCCCCGGGTTTCGGCTGGCCTGCGTGCCGGGCGCGCGGATCATCATCCCCATCGGCATGCCCCTGAAGACAGCAGGTGTGCCCATCAAACACAGAAGCCAGGGCAAGGCCCTGGCTTCTGGTTAGCTGCAACGAGGCGGTCCGGTCAAGGTGTGCCCGCCATCGGCAAACGCTAGGTCTGCCCTTGCGCTTCCTCTTCCTTCAACGCCGCCTGCACCAGGGGGTGCAGCACCGCGCCGGGGTGTGTCACCTCCCAGGCGGTCAACTCTCTGCGCATGGCCGGCGTCCAGAAGCTTTTCAGGTGCTGACGCACACTACGCACTGCCTGGGCCTTGTCCGGTTCGCTGGCGAAGAACTGGGCAATCTGGTTGGCCATCTTGATCAGGCTTTCGCTGCTCATCGGCGCACCTCGGCTTTCTCGGCGTGACGACGCTCCCGCAGCAGGCGCCCCTGTTCATCACTGAACGCCTGATAACGCTTCTGCCATTCGGAAGGCTGGTTGACCCGCACCACCTCTACCGCCGTCACCTTGTATTCCGGGCAGTTGGTGGCCCAGTCGGAGTTGTCGGTGGTGATCACGTTGGCGCCCGATTCCGGGAAGTGGAAGGTGGTGTAGACCACTCCCGGCGCCACCCGCTCGCTGACCCTGGCCCGCAGCACTGTCTGCCCGGCGCGACTGCCGATGCCGACCCAGTCGCCATCGACGATGCCGCGGTTCTCGGCGTCGGTCGGGTGGATTTCCAGGCGGTCCTCCTCGTGCCAGGCCACGTTGTCGGTGCGCCGGGTCTGGGCGCCGACGTTGTACTGGCTGAGGATGCGCCCGGTGGTCAGCAGCAACGGGTAGCGGCTGTTGACCTTCTCCTCGGTGGGCACGTAGCCGGTGAGCATGAAGCGGCCCTTGCCGCGCACGAATTCATCGATGTGCATGGTCGGCGTGCCGTCCGGCGCGGCATCGTTGCACGGCCATTGCAGGCTGCCGTGCCGGTCCAGCTCGGTGTAGCTGACGCGGTGGAAGGTCGGCGTCAGGCGCGCGATCTCATCCATGATCTCCGATGGGTGGTTGTACTGCATTTTGTAGCCCAGGGCCTCGGCCAGGGCGATGGTGGCCTCCCAGTCGGCCTTGCCGGCCAGCGGCTCCATCACCTTGCGCACCCGCGAGATACGGCGCTCGGCGTTGGTGAAGGTGCCGTCCTTCTCGAGGAAGGAGCTGCCCGGCAGGAACACATGGGCGAACTTGGCCGTCTCGTTGAGGAAGATGTCCTGCACCACCACGCACTCCATGGCCGTCAGGGCCGCGGTCACATGCTGGGTGTTGGGGTCGCTCTGGGCAATGTCCTCACCCTGGCAGTAGAGCGCCTTGAAGGTGCCGTCCAGGGCCGCCTCGAACATATTGGGGATGCGCAGGCCCGGGTCGGGTTGCAGGGTCACGTTCCAGGCCCGTTCGAACTCGGCGCGCACCGCCTCGTTGGAAATATGCCGATAGCCAGGCAGCTCGTGGGGGAAGGACCCCATGTCGCAGGAGCCCTGGACGTTGTTCTGCCCGCGCAGCGGGTTGACCCCGACACCTTCGCGGCCGATGTTGCCGGTGACCATCGCCAGGTTGGCGATGCCCATCACCGAGGTGCTGCCCTGGCTGTGCTCGGTGACGCCCAGGCCGTAGTAGATGGCCGCGTTGCCACCGGTGGCGTAAAGCCGCGCGGCGTCGCGGATCTGCCTGGCGGGCACGCCGCAGATCGGCCCCAGGACCTCGGGGGAATTCTCCGCCAGGCTGACGAAATCGCGCCAGCGGGCGAAGTCCGCCGCTTCGCAGCGCTGATCGACGAAAGGCTGGTTGACCAGGCCCTCGGTGACAATCACATGGGCCAATGCGTTGAGCATCGCCACGTTGGTGCCCGGACGCAGCTGCAAATGCAGGTCGGCGCGGGCATGGGGCGAATCCACCAGGTCGATGCGCCGTGGGTCGATGACGATCAGCCGCGCGCCCTGGCGCAGGCGGCGTTTGAGCTGGGAGCCGAATACCGGGTGCGCGTCGGTAGGGTTGGCGCCCATCACCAGGATGACGTCGGCCTGCATCACCGAGTCGAAACTCTGGGTGCCGGCGGATTCGCCCAGCGTCTGCTTGAGGCCGTAGCCGGTGGGCGAATGGCAGACCCGGGCGCAGGTGTCGACGTTGTTGTTGCCAAAAGCGGTGCGCACCAGCTTCTGCACCAGGTACGTCTCTTCGTTGGTGCAACGGCTGGAGGTGATGCCGCCAATCGAGTCGCGCCCGTATTTCAGCTGGATGCGGCGCAACTCGCTGGCCGCGTAGGTGACCGCCTCTTCCCAGCTGACTTCCTGCCACGGATCGCTGATGTGCTTGCGGATCATCGGCTTGGTGATGCGGTCCGGGTGGGTGGCGTAGCCCCAGGCGAAGCGGCCCTTGACGCAGGAATGGCCGTGGTTGGCCTGGCCGTTCTTGTCCGGGACCATGCGCACCAGTTGCTCGCCTTTCATTTCCGCGCGGAAAGAGCAGCCCACGCCGCAGTAGGCGCAGGTGGTGATGACGCTGCGCTCGGGCTGGCCGATTTCCACCACGCTCTTTTCCATCAGGGTGGCGGTCGGGCAGGCCTGCACGCAGGCGCCGCAGGACACGCACTCGGAGTCGAGGAAATTGTCGCCGCCGGCCGCCGCCACCCGGGAATCGAAGCCGCGCCCGCTGATGGTCAGGGCAAAGGTGCCCTGGGTTTCCTCGCAGGCACGCACGCAGCGGTTGCAGACGATGCACTTGCTCGGGTCGTAGTCGAAATAGGGGTTGGAGACGTCCTTCTGTTCGTCCAGGTGGTTGGCGCCCTCGTAGCCGTAGCGCACTTCCCGCAGGCCCACCTGCCCCGCCACCGTCTGCAACTCGCAGTTGCCGTTGGCCGAGCAGGTCAGGCAGTCCAGCGGGTGGTCGGAGATGTACAGCTCCATCACGTTGCGCCGCAGGCTGGCGAGTTTGGAAGTCTGGGTGTGGACGACCATGCCCTCGGTCACAGGCGTAGTGCAGGAGGCCGGATAGCCGCGCATGCCCTCGATCTCCACCAGGCACATGCGGCAGGAGCCGAAGGCTTCCAGGCTGTCGGTGGCGCAGAGTTTGGGGATAGTGGTGCCGAGCAAGGCCGCGGCGCGCATCACCGAGGTGCCGGAAGCGACGCTGATCTCGCGGCCGTCAATGGTCAGGCTGACCTGTACCGCGCTTTCGCGGGCCGGGGTGCCGAGGTCGATATCACTGGTAGGGTCGAAGATATTGATCATTGGTCGGCCTCCGTGGTCGCCAGACCGAAGTCGGCGGGAAAGTGCTTGAGGGCGCTGGCGACGGGGTAGGAAGTCATCCCGCCCAGGGCACAGAGCGAGCCGTATTGCAGGGTGTCGCAGAGGTCTTGCAGCAGCAGCGCCTGTTCCTCACGGGCAGCGGCGTCGGTGCTGGCGATCAAGCGGTCCACCACCTCCACCCCACGGGTCGAGCCGATCCGGCACGGCGTGCACTTGCCGCAGGACTCCTCGGCGCAGAACTGCAAGGCGAAACGGGCCATGTGGGCCATGTCCAGGCTGTCGTCGGCAACCACCACGCCACCGTGGCCGAGCATCGCGCCCATGGCGGCGAACGCCTCGTAGTCCAGCGGCGTATCGAACTGCGCGGGGGGCACCCAGGCCCCCAGCGGCCCGCCCACTTGCGCCGCCTTCAGTGGCCGGCCGCTGGCGGTACCGCCGCCATAACCTTCCACCAGCTCGCGCAGGCTCAGGCCGAAGGCGCGTTCCACCAGGCCCGCCTGGCGGACGTTGCCGGCCAGCTGGAACGGCATGGTGCCCAGGGAACGCCCCATGCCGAAGTCGCGATAGAACGACGCGCCCTTCTCCAGGATGATCGGCACCGAAGCCAGGGTCAGCACGTTGTGCACCAGCGTTGGCAAGCCGAACAGGCCCTGCAGGGCCGGCAGCGGCGGCTTGGCGCGAACCGTGCCGCGCTTGCCCTCGAGGGATTCCAGCAACGCCGTTTCCTCACCGCAGATGTAGGCACCGGCCCCTACCCGCACGTCCAGGTCGAAGGGACGGCCACTACCGCCGACGTTCGCCCCCAGGTAACCGGCTTCGCGGGCGATGCGCAGGGCCTCGTTCAGGGTGCCGATGGCGTCCGGGTATTCCGAGCGCACGTAGATATAGCCCTTGCTGGCCCCCACCGCGATACCGGCGATGATCATGCCTTCGATCAGCAGGAAGGGGTCGCCTTCCATCAGCATGCGGTCGGCGAAGGTGCCGGAGTCGCCTTCATCGGCGTTACAGACCACGTATTTCTGGGCTCCCGCGGCTTCGCGCACGGTGCGCCACTTGATCCCCGCCGGAAAGGCCGCGCCCCCCCGACCGCGCAGGCCGGAGTCGAGCACGCTGGCGACCACCTGCGCGCCCTCCATCTGGATGGCCCGGGCCAGGCCCCGGAAACCGCCCTGGGCGCGGTAGTCGTCCAGGGACAGCGGTTGAGTGATGCCGGCCCGAGCGAACAGCAGGCGCTGCTGGCTCTGCAGATAAGGGATCTGCTCCACCGGCCCCAGGGCCAACGGGTGGCTGCCGGGGTCGCCCGCCAGGGCGTCGAGCAGGCTCGGCACGTCCTCCGGAGTGAGGGGGCCGAAACCCAGGCGGCCGTCGGCGCTGTCCAGCTCCAGCAGCGGCTCCAGCCAATAGAGGCCACGGGAGCTGGTGCGGCGCAGCTCCAACGGCAGTTGTCGACGTTCGGCCTCACGCACCAGCGCCACGGCCACCTTGTCCGCGCCCACGGCACGGGCCACCGAATCGCGGGGGATATAGAGCTTCAGCATGCGCCATCCTCCAGGCAGCCACTCACCAGCTGGCGCAGGCGCTCGGGGGTGATCCGGGCGTGCAGCTCGCCGTCCAGTTCCAGGGCCGGCGAACAGGCGCAGGCCCCCAGGCAATAGACCGGTCGCAGGTTGATACTGCCGTCGGCCGTGGTGCCATGGTCGTCCAGCAACAGTTGTTCGCGCAGTTGCGCAGCCAGGCGTTCGGCGCCCCGGCTCTGGCAGGACTCGGCCCGGCACAGGCGCAGGGTATGGCGCGCGGGCGGCGTGGTACGGAAATCGTGGTAGAAGCTGATCACGCCGTGCACTTCAGCCAGGCTGAGGTTGAGGGCATGGGCGATCTCGGGGATGGCGGTGTCGGGAATGTACCCGCAACCGTCCTGAATGGCGTGGAGAATGGGCAACAAGGCACCGGGAGTGTCCTTTTCGCGCTCCAACACGCTGTGAATCAGAGGCAGGTGAAGCGTGTCATCAGACATAAACGTACCTCGGCATCTCGAACGACATCGCTACATAGCGGTAGCCGTCCGGAGTCTTCGGCTGCAGCGCCCGGCCACGTCACGGAGGCGTGGATCCTCGGTCGCCATTCTTGCTCTCCGGCCAAGTGTCTTGGCGCACCGGGTCCGGGGCATCCTGGAAGCTTGCCCATCGCCATGGTCCGGCGATTGCACCCAGGCGACCCATCGTGTCCTGAAAGCGACCTGCTGGTCGGGAGCGCTGACCCTCCCCCGTTCAAGACACTCAAGCAAGCTCAGCGTAGTCCACAAGCCCCACCGATTACCCGCCCGCCCGGCTCGCTGATGCAGCGCTGCAAAAAGCGGCACCAGGCCTTCGGCGCCCTCGCCCGGCCACTTCTACAGAAGCCATGTCAGGCGCAAGACCGTGATCGCCGCTGCTTCTGTAGGAGCCAAGCTTGCTGGCGATCAGGCCCTCGAGGGCGGCGACGCTTTCCAGGCCGCGGTCGCGGGAAAAACCCGCGACCGCGCCTTGCCAAAGCGCCCTGCAATCCGCAATCTTGAGCCCTTGAGTGGTTTATCACGGTACAGCAGCTCCCTGAGCCGTACGCCGGTTGCCATCGCTGCGCCGTACGCCGTCCGTCCCTCTTCAGTCCTTCAGGAGACACGCATGCCCGCCACCGTTCTGGTCCTCGTCGAAACCATCAATGACTACCTGTGGATTCTGGAAAACCAGGGCTTCCACCTGATCCTCGCGCCGACGCCCAGCGAACGAGCGGCCGCCATCAAGGCCCATGCCGGGCAGATCAACGCGGTGCTCACCCGTGGTCCGCTGGGCCTGAGCGCCGAAGAAATCGCTGCCTTGCCGCACCTGGAAATCATCTGTGTGATCGGCGCCGGCTACGAGCAGGTCGACCTGCAGGCGGCGAGCAACCGTGGCATAGCGGTGAGCAACGGCGCCGGGGTCAACGCCTCGTCGGTGGCCGACCACGCCATGGCCCTGTTGCTGTCCCTGGTGCGTGACATTCCCCGTGCCGATGCCGCCGTGCGGCGCGGCGAATGGCCGAAAGTCATGCGCCCTTCCCTGGCCGGCAAGCGCCTGGGTGTCCTCGGCCTCGGCGCCGTCGGCCTGGCCATCGCCAAACGCTGCGCCAATGGCTTCGACATGAGCGTCAGCTACCACAACCGGCAGATCCGCAGCGACGTGCCCTACAGTTTCTGCCCGACCCCGACCGAACTGGCGCGGCACTCGGACTTCCTGGTGGTCGCCACGCCTGGCGGCATAGGCACTCGCCAGCTGATCGACAAAGCCGTGCTGCAGGCCCTGGGGCCGGAGGGTTTCCTGGTGAACATCGCCCGCGCCAGCGTGGTGAACAGCGCCGACCTGCTGCAGGCCCTGGAGCAACGCAGCATCGCCGGCGCGGCCCTGGACGTATTCGACGACGAACCGCGGGTGCCGGATGCCTTGAAGACCCTGAACAATGTGGTGCTGACACCCCACGTCGCCGGGCTGTCGCCGGAAGCGACCCAGGCCACGGTGGAGCTGGTGGGCAAGAACCTCGTCGCCCACTTCAGCGGCCAGCCGCTGTTGACCCCCATCGCCCTGCCTGCCCCGAACTGAATCAGGCGCCGTGGCCACAGACGCTACGCAGACCATGCCCCGCGCTGGGCGCCTTCGGCGCTAGGCAGAAACAGCGCCGTGCGCCGCTCCGGTCGAAATGCTCATTCAGGCCCGGCGAACTGGACTAGAGTGAAGCCGGGCCCATTCAAACGCTTGTATCAAAAGCAATGATTGCCCGGCAACACGCTCACCTATAAAGGCCTGCGGCGATTGTGGCGCTCAGGTGGGCGCATTAGATTAGCCAATAATCTCTGGCCTCCAGAATAAGCAGAAGGGATAAGCATGGCGCTTACTGACCAGTCCACCCGTACTCGCTCCGGCGAGGAACTCGATGCCAACCTGATCGATCCGTACCTCAAGGCGCATATTCCGGGCCTGACCGGCACCCCGCAGATCAGCCAGTTTCCGGGCGGTGCTTCGAACCTGACCTACCTGCTGGAATACCCGGGACAGGAATTCGTCCTGCGCCGCCCGCCCTTCGGCCACAAGGCCAAGTCGGCCCACGACATGGGCCGCGAATACCGCATCCTCAACCAGCTCAAGGACGGCTTTCCGTATTGCCCGAAAGCCTATGTGCACTGCACCGACGAATCGGTGATCGGCGCCGAGTTCTATGTGATGGAGCGGGTCAAGGGCATCATCCTGCGCTCCGACCTGCCGCCGGAGCTGGGTTTCGACGCGGCCAGGACCGAGGCCCTGTGCAAGAGCTTCATCGACAAGTTCGTCGAGCTGCACCGTGTCGACTACAAGGCCTGCGGCCTGAGCGACCTGGGCAAGCCCGAAGGTTACGTGCAACGCCAGATCAAGGGCTGGAGCGACCGCTACGAGAAAGCCCTGACCCCGGATGCGCCCAAGTGGGAAGCGGTCAAGGCCTGGCTCAACGACAAGATGCCGGCCGATCACCCGACCTCCAGCATCGTGCACAACGACTACCGCTTCGACAACGTGATCCTCGACCCGGCCAACCCGATGCAGATCATCGGCGTGCTGGACTGGGAACTGACCACCCTCGGCGATCCGCTGATGGACCTGGGCAACACCCTGGCCTACTGGATCGAAGCCAGCGACCCGGCGCCGGTGCAACTGATGCGCCGCCAGCCGAGCAACGCCCCGGGCATGCTGAGCCGCCAGCAGTTCGTCGACTATTACGCCGAACGCGCCGGCATCCAGATCGGCAATTTCGACTTCTACTACACCTACGGCCTGTTCCGCCTGGCCGGCATCGTGCAACAGATCTACTACCGCTTCTTCCATGGCCAGACCCAGGACAAACGCTTCGCGCAGTTCATTCACATGAACAAGTTGCTGGAGCAGATGAGCCTGCAAGTCATCAAGAAATCCAGCCTCTGATCGTCCCGACGCGCCAGGCACACAATAAGGAAAAACCATGTCCAAGACTCAGTTGTTCGACCTCGACGGCAAGATCGCTTTCGTCTCCGGCGCCAGCCGCGGCATCGGTGAAGCCATCGCCAAGCTACTGGCCCAGCAAGGCGCCCATGTGATCGTCTCGAGCCGTAAGCTCGAAGGCTGCCAGCATGTGGCCGACGCCATTGTCGCCGCCGGCGGCAAGGCCACCGCCATCGCCTGCCATATCGGCGAGATGGAGCAGATCAGCCAGGTGTTCGCCGGCATCCGCGAACAGTTCGGGCGCCTGGACATCCTGGTCAACAACGCCGCCACCAACCCGCAGTTCTGCAACGTGCTGGACACTGACCTGGGCGCCTTCCAGAAGACCGTCGACGTGAACATCCGCGGCTACTTCTTCATGTCGGTGGAAGCCGGCAAGCTGATGCGCGACAACGGCGGCGGCAGCATCATCAACGTGGCCTCGATCAACGGCGTGTCCCCCGGCATCTTCCAGGGCATCTACTCGGTGACCAAGGCCGCGGTGATCAACATGACCAAGGTCTTCGCCAAGGAATGCGCGCAGTTCGGCATCCGCTGCAACGCCCTGCTGCCGGGCCTGACCGACACCAAGTTCGCCTCGGCGCTGGTGAAGAACGACGCCATCCTCAAGACCGCCCTGGCGCAGATCCCCCTCAAGCGCGTGGCCGACCCGAGCGAAATGGCCGGCGCCGTGCTCTACCTGGCCAGCGACGCCTCGAGCTACACCACGGGCGTATCGCTGAATGTGGACGGCGGTTTCCTGTCCTGATCGACCTTCGCCGTACAACAAAGGCAGCCTGCGGGCTGCCTTTTTATTGCCCGGCACCCACACCTCGCCCCCAACCTTTCTCAAACAGAAAACCAAACCTGTCACAGTTCTGGTATCAAGCTCGTAGCACTCTATAAATATTTTGTTACAAGCTCATTTGTCATGCTATAACCCTCTCGCAGTTATTTTTCTGCAACACCACTCATATGAAAAACCATTGTTTGAAAACAGCGGAGGTTGATGTGTGTCTTAAAGAAAAACAACTTGGGGATCAACAACTGACCATTCGTTGATTGTCGACTTCCTAATATGTACCACCTAGTGAGTATCAAGCGAACAGTAACGATAACCGAGACTGAACTCGCTATTGCTCAGTAAAAACAATAAATACATCACGTGCTTCTAAACAGCACCTTTGTTTCAGCCCGTCATTTAAACCCTGCCTATTACAAGAGATCGAAACATCAGTTTCGACCAAGGACATATCTCAAGGAAAAGAAACATGGACGTAGCAGGTATCGATTCAGGCAAACGCAGCAACCGTTTAAAACCAGCTTCCCTGAGCCCTGTCGCAATGGCCATCGCCTTGTGGCTGGGTCAGGGCCAGATGGCTCTGGCAGATAATCCGCCCACCGGCTCGCCCTATACACCCCAGGTCTTGGAGGCTGCGTTCAGGAACGCCGCTGCGTCATTCGCGCCGGGTACCGCCGTGAATACCAACTTGCGTTTTGGTGTAGGCAATACCCTGGACCTGGCAGCCAAAGAGTTTGCCGCACAATCGACAAAGTTCGACTCGTTGCTCCAGCAGAACTACGAGTTGCAGGCGGAAAACCTGTCGATCAGTGCAATGCTCGGCGATACGAGCAAGCCACTTGATTACAACAACAATCTGGATCGCTATAAAAGCCGCCTGTTCAGCAACTCCGGCCGTTATACCCAGAACATATTCGACTTCGCCCAAGCAATCATTGCCAACCTGCCGGCGGCCCAACCTTATACCTATATAGAGCCGGGCGTGGCCACGGACCTGCACAAACAACTCAATGCCGGACAGTCATGGTCCGCCGCAACTGGCAACTGGAGCAATAACGCGCAAACCTGGAAGACTCCGGAAGCCCAGGTCAACTCCGGCCTGGACCGGACCAACGCCTATTACGCCTATGCCCTGGGTATCACCGGGAAAGGGGTAAACGTCGGCGTGCTGGACTCGGGCATCCTCAGTGAACATTCGGAGTTCCAGGGCAAGAACGCCGCAGGCGAAAACCGTGTGCAGGCAGTCACCTCTACCGGCGAATACTACGCAACCCATCCGCGCTATCGGTTGGAGGTGCCTGCCGGCGAGTTCCACAAAGGTGAGCACTTCAGTATTGCGGGTGAGTACGACCCAAGCTTCAACGACGGCCACGGCACGGAAATGTCCGGAGTACTGGCGGCCAGTCGCAATGGTACCGGCATGCACGGCATCGCTTTCGACGCCAATCTGTTCGTGGCCAACACCGGCGGCAGCGACAACGACCGTTATCAAGGCTCCAACGACCTCGACTACAACGCCTTCATGGCCAGCTACGATGCGCTGGCGGCGAAAAAAGTGTCGATCGTCAACCAGAGCTGGGGGCAGAACTCGCGTAATGAGGTAGAGAACCACTTCGGCACTGTCGGCGACAGCCCGGAGGATATCCTCAGGGACATGACCGCCGCCTACCGACCGTTCTGGGACAAAGCCCACGCGGGCCAGAAGACCTGGATGGATGCCATGGCCGACGCCGGCCGGCAGTACTCGTTCATCCAGATCATCTCCGCCGGCAACGACAGCCATGGCGCCAACCCGGATACCAACGCCAACCTCCCCTATTTCAAGCCGGACCTGGAATCCAAGTGGCTGTCCATCACCGGTTATGACGAGAGCGGCGCCCAGGTCTACAACCGCTGCGGCACCTCCAAGTGGTGGTGCGTCATGGGGGTTTCCGGCATTCCGTCCGCAGGACCGGAAGGCGAGATCATCCCCAACGCCAATGGCACCTCGGCGGCCGCCCCCAGCGTTTCCGGCGCCCTGGCCCTGGTGATCCAGCGCTTTCCCTACATGACCGCGAGCCAGGCCCGCGATGTCTTGCTGACCACCTCCACCCTGCAAACCCCGGACGGCCCCGACACCCCGGTCGGCGACCGGACGGGCGGACGCACCTACGACAACCTGCAACCGGTGCACGACGCTGCTCCCGGCACCCCGCAGGTGCCAGGCGTGGTCAACGGCTGGGGCCTGTCCAACCTGAAAAAGGCCATGCAGGGCCCGGGACAGTTCGTCGGTGCACTGGCCGTGGCGCTGCCCACCGGCACCCGCGATATCTGGGCCAACGACATCTCCGACGAAGCGATCCGTGCCCGACGCAGCGAAGACGCCGCTGAACAGGCCACCTGGAGCGCGATCAAGCAGCACAAAGGTTGGGTCAACGGTCTACCGGCCGGGGCCTCGGCGGACGATCAATTCCAGTACCAGATCGGCATGGCCCGGGAGCAGGCAACGCTGACCCGAGGCCTGGACCCGCTGACCGGCCAGACCTATGTCGGCAGCCTGACAAAGTCCGGGGATGGGGAACTGGTACTCGACGGCCAGAGCAGCTATTCGGGCAGTACCTGGGTCCGTGGCGGCAAGCTCTCGGTGGACGGCAGATTGACCTCCAGCGTGACGGTCGATGGCAGCGCCGTGGGCACCGTCGATGCCAATAACCAGGTGGTCACCCGTATCGGCGGCACCCTGGCGGGTAACGGCAGCATCGGCACCCTGCTGGTGAACAACGGCGGTACCGTGGCCCCCGGCCATTCGGTCGGCACCCTGCACACCGGCGACGTCACGTTCAACCCGGGTTCGGTGTACGCGGTGGAAGTCGCCGCCAACGGGCAGACCGACACTATCCAGAGCACGGGCGTGGCTACTCTCAACGGCGGACAGGTCACCCTCTCCATGGAAAACAGCCCCAACCTGCTGTCTGCGGCCCAGGCCAGCAGCTACCTGGGCCAGCAGTTCAACATCCTCAGCGCCAGCCAGGGTATCAACGGCCAGTTCGCTTCCGTCGCCCCCAGTTTCTTGTTCCTCGACACCCGCCTGAACTACCAGCCGAACCAGCTGAACCTGGGCATCTACCGCAACCAGACCGCGTTCGCCAGCGTAGCCTTGACCCGTAACGAGCGTGCCGTCGCCAGCGCCATCGACACATTGAGCGCAGGTAATCCGGTGTACGAGAGCATCCTGGCCTCCGACTCGGCGGAACTGGCGCGACAAGCCTTCAACCAGCTCGATGGCCAGGTGCACTCCGACATCGCCGCTGCGCAGATCGCTGACAGCCGTTACCTGCGCGACGCAGTCAACGGCCGCCTGCAACAGGCTCAGGTCCTGGATACCGATATGGATATCCAGGCCAGCAGCAATGGTGGCTGGGTGCAATTGCTCGGCGGCCACAGGCAAGTCGACGCCGATCACAACGCCACGCGCTACAGCACTTCCACCACCGGCGTCCTGCTCGGCCTGGACACCGACGTCGGCGATGGCTGGCGCGTCGGTGCGGCAACCGGCTACACCAGGACCGATCTGAACGGCGCCTCCAGGACTTCCGCCGACAGCGACAACTATCACCTGTCGATCTATGGCGGCAAACGTTTCGACAGCATCGCCCTGCGCCTCGGCGGAGCCACCACCTGGCACCGCTTCGACACTTCCCGTGACGTGGTGTACGGCAACCAGTCGAGCCATGAAAAAGCCAACTACAACGCGCGTACCGATCAGGTGTTCGGCGAAATCGGCTACACCCGGTGGGCGGCTTTCGAGCCCTTCGCCAACCTCAGCTACATCAACTTCCAGAACGACTCGTTCAAGGAACGCGGCGGTGCAGCAGCTTTGCATGGCAGCAAGCAAAGCCAGGACGCCACGCTCTCGACCCTTGGCCTGCGAGGTCATACGCAATTGCCGGTGAGCGCCACCCGCTCGGTGACCTTGCGTGGCGAGCTGGGCTGGGAACACCAGTACGGCGACCTGGATCGTGAAACCTCATTGCAATTTGCTGGCAGTGCGGCGGCCTTTGCGGTGAACGGCGTGCCGGTGTCTCGCGATGGCGCGGTGGTCAAGGCCGCTGCGGAAATGGCCATGAGCAAAGACACCCTGGTGTCGCTGAACTACACCGGGCTGGTGTCCGGTCATGGCGGTGGCAGCTCGGTCAACCTGGGGTTCACCTTCCAGTTCTGACCCTGCTCAGGTGATCGGCCCATGGGTGCAATGACTGTTCATTGCACCCTTTTTTATTTGCGCCCTTCGGCTTTTACCGGCCGGGTTGCCGAGCAGCAGCGGCGCGCTGCTGAAAATTTATTCCATAGATTGCAATTACGGAATTTTTATTCCATAAAGAGCACTCCTTACAACAACAATTCTGCAAGGGGTCGGCGATGGGTGAACTGGGAATAGGCTTGATCGGCACGGGCTTCATGGGCCGGGCCCATGCGTTGGCGTTCCGTAATGTCAGCGCGGTGTTCGAGTTGCCGGTGCGCCTGCACCTGGCGGCGCTGGCCGATGCCGACCGCCAGCGCGCCGAACGTTGCGCCGCGGCCTGGGGGTTCGCCCGGGCACACGGCGACTGGCAACGGCTGATCGACGACCCCAGGGTCGACCTGGTGGCGATCACCACGCCCAATCACCTGCACTTCCCCATGGCCATGGCCGCCCTGAAGGCCGGCAAGGCGGTGTACTGCGAGAAGCCCCTGGCGGTCAGCGTCGAACAGGCGCAGCAAATGCAGCACGCGGCCCAGGCCGCCGGGGTAGTCACCCGGGTCGGCTACAACTACCAGCACAACCCGATGATCGTGCAGGCCAAGGCGCTGATCGACAGCGGCGAACTGGGGCAGATCGTCAGCTTCCAGGGCGAGTTCAGCGAAGACTTCATGGCCGACCCGGCCTCGCCCTTCTCCTGGCGCTGCGATCCGCAGCACGCCGGTGGCGCCCTGGCCGACCTGGGCAGCCATCTGCTGGCCATGGCGCGTTATCTGCTGGGCGAGGTCGAGGCGGTCTGCGCCGACAGCCAGACCGTGCACCACCAACGCCCGGCCAGCGCCGGCAACCAGGAGCAGCGCCCGATCGCCGTGGACGACCAGACCCATGCCCTGCTGCGTTTCGCCAGCGGTGCCCGCGGTACGTTCAGCAGCAGCTGGCTCAAGCACGGCTACAAGAACCACCTGAGTTTCGAGATCAGCGGCACCCGCGGCACCCTGGCCTTCGACCAGGAACGTCTCAATGAACTGCGCCTGTACCGTGCCGGTGATAGCGGCTTCCAGCGCCTGCTGGCCGGGCCTGCCCTGCCCGGCTACGCCGCCTTCAGCCCGGCCCCGGGGCATCAACTGGGCTACAACGAGCTCAAGACCCTGGAGGTCCATGAGCTGATCATGGCGCTTAGCGGCCAGGGACAAGACGGAACGGATTTCGCCGAGGCCTGGCAGGTCGAGCGCCTGGCAGCGGCGATTCGCCTTGCCGCCGCCGAACAGCGCTGGGTGACCCTGTAGCCGCTGCTGAGCCAAGGCGAAGCTGCGAAAAGGTCCGCAGGACCTTGCTTGGCGGCCTCAGGATCGCGGCGTCTGCTGTGCAGCCGTTCGCAGCCTGCGGCAGCGGCTACAAGGGTAATGCCGCTAGGCGTGCGGCCAGAGCCTTGGCCTGGCTGGCCACATCGGTCACCGCGGTGCTTTCCCACCACATGCCGCGCAACGGCGGGCCCATGGCGAACAGCCGGCGGGCAACCTGCCCTTCGGCATCCACCACCGCGCCACCGCCGTCGGCCCAAATCCCCAGGGCCAGCGGCCCCGGCGTGATCAGGCCACGGGCCAGCAGTTGCTGCGGCAACGGTCGGGCGACCCGGCGCCAGTCGTATTCGATGCCGCTGGAGTTGATCAGCGCATCCCCCGCGACCCAGCGGGTTTGCGCTTCGCCGCGGCGACGGATGCCAATCGCCAGGCGCCCATCCGCCGAAGGCTCCAGGCCCTTGAACGAGGCCGCCTGGATGCGCAACCGCCCTTCCCCGTGCAAACGCGCCACCAGCTCGGCGCTCAGCGGCGGCGAACGGTGGTGATGGCTTTCCCACCACGGCCGCACATGGCACACGAACTGCCGGCGCTGCACGTCCGTGGCCTGGCTCCACAAGCGCCCGATATGGGCACGCACCGTGTCCAGCGGCGCCTGCCAGTCCACGCCATCCGCCAGGGCCTGGCGACATTGCCGCCGCAGCTCGCGCAGCAACTGGCGCGGGCTGCGCAGGCTGGGATCCTCGGCGAGGAAGTCGACCCAGGCCGGTGGCTGGCGCCGCACATGGGGCAACAGGCCGTGGCGCGAGAACACCTCGATCGGCCCGCGATGCCCGGCCTGCTCCAGGGACACCACGGCGTCGACCATGGTCAGCCCGGAGCCAATGATCAGCACCGTGGCCTGCGGGTCGAGCCGGCTCATGGCCGAAACGTCCCAGGGGTCCAGCGCGGCGGCATTGAGGCCGCTGGATTCGGTCTGTGGCGTACGCGCCGCCGGGAACATGCCGGTGGCCAGCACGGCAAAGGCGCCGCGTAGTTGCTGGCCGTCGTTGAGGGTCAGCCAGGCGCCCTCGGCGTCGGCCTGCAAGTCCACCACCTCGGCGCGCACATGCGCCACCGTCGAGCCCTGCGAGGCGCCCATCGCCTGGGCCTCGGCCAGCCGCTGCTGGACATACAGGCCGAAGATTCCGCGCGGAGGAAACAGCTCACTGATGGGCACAGGCTGCTGCTTCGATTCCGGCCAGCCGCCGGCGGCGATGTAATCGCTCAGCCATTGAGTCAGGTCATCGGCGTTGTCCGGGTCGACGCTCATGCGCGCGGCGTTGCCGTTCAGGGTATGGCCCAGTTCGACGGCGCTGTAGGCCTCGCCGCGCCCCAGCTCGCTGCGCGGCTCGATCACCAGCACCTGGCGCCGGCCCGGCAGGCGCAGCAGTTGGGCGGCGAGCAAGGCGCCACTCAGGCCGCCGCCGACGATCAGCACATCGGCATCACGGGTGGCGCCGCTCGCCTGTCCGTTGGGTGTTTGGCTCATGGGGTTCTCACGGTTCAGTGCCTGCCTAGGTAGAAGTCCTGCAGATCGCCCCGGGCCAGCAGTTCATCGGTGGTGCCGGACCAGGCCACGCGCCCGGTGTCGAGCACGTAGGCCCTGGAGGCGTACTTGAGCGCCACATTAATGTTTTGTTCGGCGATCAGGAAGCTCACCCGCGCCTCACGATTGAGTTGCGCGACGATTTCGAAAATCTCCTGGACGATGATCGGCGCCAGGCCCATGGACGGCTCGTCCAGCAGCACCAGGCGCGGCCGGGTCATCAGCGCGCGGCCGAGGGCGACCATCTGCTGCTCGCCGCCCGAGGTCAGGCCGGCGCGGGTGCCGCGCCTGGTCTTCAGGCGCGGGAACCAGGCGTAGATGCGCTCCAGGTCGGCGGCCAGTTCCCGGCGGCTCAAGCCACGGACAAAACCGCCGCTGCGCAGGTTGTCCTCCACCGTCAACTGCGGGAACACATGGCGCCCCTCCAGCACATGGACCATGCCCTGGCGCACCCGCTGGCTGGGATCGACGCCGGCGCTGTCCTGGCCGAGAAAGGCGATCGAGCCACGGCTGACCTCGGCCCGCTCGGCGCGCAGCAGCCCGGAGATCGCCTTGAGGCTGGTGCTCTTGCCGGCGCCGTTGGCCCCCAGCAAGGCGACTATGCCGCCCTCGGGCACGCTCAGGGAGACCCCGGCCACCGCGAGAATCGCACCGTCGTAGATCACCTCGATATCGCGCACCTGCAACAGGTCGTCGGCCGTGGCGGCCGGAGCGGTCTGGCTCATGCTTCATTCATCCCCGGTGCAGCTGCGTGGCGTGAGGTTCTTCTCCTTGGCGAAGGCCGCTGACTTCTCGTCGATCAGCGGCCGCAGCAAGGCGCGGTCGGCGGCGATCCAGTCGCTGATCAGGGTCCAGTGGGCGCCGTCCCACTGCTGCACCCGCGCCGAACCGCCGCCCTCGTGATCGCGGCAGGACAGCTTGAGGTTCTGCATCAACCCCAGGTAACCCATGTCCTTGAGCCGGGCGTCGTCGATGTTCAGGTGCTCCAGGCCCCAGCGGCCTTCTTCGCCATTGAGCGGGCGCTGGCCGAACTTGCCCTGGGCGGTGCGGATCGCCTCGACCGCCACCGCGGCGTTCACCAGCCCGGAGTTGTAGTACACGCTGCCGAAGTTCTTCAGGTCCGCAAGGTCGCTCTTGCCCTGGTCGAGGATGTGTTGCTTGAGGCGCCGGTGGATGTCGAAATCGCTTCCCGCAGGATAAGGCGTCAGCGCCAGATAGCCTTTGGCCGCCGCGCCGGCCGGCAATACGTCTTCGCTGGAGCTGGCCCAGATGTCGCCGATGATGTGGTCCACCGGGAAGCCGAAGCGCGCGGCGGTCTTCACCGCCACCGGGGTCGAGACGCCCCAGGTGCGCAGGAACACCCAGTCGGGGTTCTGCTGGCGCACCTGGCGCCATTGCGCCGACTGCTCGTTACCCGGATCGGCCACCGGAATCTGGATGTTCTCGAAGCCGTACTTCTGCGCCAGCAGCTTCAGCGGGCCGAGGGTTTCCCGGCCATAGGCCGAATCGTGGTAGACCGTGGCGATCTTCTTGCCCTTGAGCTTGTCGAAGCCGCCCTCGCGCTCGGCGATGTAGTTCACCAGGGTCGACGCCTCGCTGTAGAAAGTCAGCATCACCGGAAAGTTATAGGGAAACACCGTGCCGTCGGTGGCTTCGGTACGGCCGTAACCCAGGGTGATCAGCGGGATCTTGTCGACCTCGGCGCGCTCGCTCAGGGCATAGGCCGCCGGTGCGCCGTTGGGCTGGTAGACCGCCACCGGCGCGCCATCCAGGCCGTTCTTGAAGCGCTCGTAGCACTCGATGCCCTTCTCCGCCGTCCACTCGGTCTCGCACTCCTGCCAGACCAGCTTGACCCCGTTGATCCCGCCTTCCACCTGATTGATGTAGTTCAGGTAGTCGATCATGCCGGCCCACACCTGCACCCCGCTGGAGGCATAGGCGCCGACCCGGTAAGTGGCCAGCGGAAAGAACTGCTGGTCCGCCGCGGCCTGCGCCACGGGCGCCGCGCCGCCGAGGATCGCCAGCGCCACCGCGACGCCGGCCAGGGAACGTTTCAAGGATGCACGCATATCTTCTCTCTACTCAGGAGTGGAATTCAGAAGCGCAGCGGCCAGTGGCCCAGCCGTTGACGGAGATTGCCCAACAGGCGGACCAGGCCCTCCGGCTCCTTGATCAGGAACAGGATGATCAGCACGCCGAAGATGATTTTCTGCAGGTTCTGCAACTGCCCGGCATCCACCGCACCGCCCGCCAGGGCTTGCCCGGCGTGGCTCAACAGGATCGGCAGCAGGTTGATAAAGGCCGCGCCGACGAAGTTGCCGGCCACGCTGCCCATGCCGCCGATAATGATGATGAACAGGATCTGGAACGAGCGATTGATATCGAAGCTGCTGGCGCTGGCGGTGCCCAGGTAGGCGAAGGCCCACAGGGCGCCGGCGATGCCCAGGTAGAAGGAACTGACGGCGAACGCCAGGCGCTTGTAGCGCGCCACCGGAATGCCGATCACCGCCGCCGCGGTGTCCATGTCGCGAATCGCCATCCAGTTGCGCCCGACCTGGCTGCGCACCAGGTTCAGCGCGACCCAGGTCAACAGCAGCACGCAGGCCAGGGTCAGCAGGTAACGCCCGACCGGGGTATTGAGGTCATGGCCGAACAGGCTCAGCCGGGGCGCCGAAATGGTCCCCGAGGAGCCGTAGTTGTAGAACCAGGGAAACTTGACGAACAGCCACTCCAGGAAGAATTGCGCCGCCAGGGTGGTGACCATCAGGTAGAAGCCCTTGATCCGCGAACTGGGCAGGCCGAACAGCCAGCCCACCGCCGCGCTGATCAAGCCGCCGCCGAGCAGCGCCAGGGGCAGGCCCAGCTCCGGCAGGCGCAGCAGGAAGCCATAAGTGGCGAAGGCCCCGACCGCCATGAAGCCGGCGGCGCCGACCGAGGTCTGGCCGGTGTAGCCGGTGAGCAGGTTGAGGCCGAGCCCGGCCAGGGACAGCACCAGGAACGGGATCAGAATGGCGTTGAGCCAATAGTCGTTGCCCACCAGGGGCACGCCGACCAGGGCCAGCAACAGCAGGCCGCCCAGGCCCCAGGGCAGGCGGCGCGGGATCAACAGCACAGGCGCGGTGGCCTGGGTCAGGGGAATGGACATGGGTTCAGACTCGCTCGATGGCGCGCTCGCCGAACAGGCCGGCGGGACGGATATAAAGGAAGGCCAGGGCCAGCACATAGGCGAACCAGGGGGTGATGCCGCCGCCGATCAGCGGGCCGATGTAGACCTCGGCCAGATTCTCCGCGGCGCCGACGATCAGCCCGCCGACTATCGCCCCGCCGATCGAGGTGAAGCCGCCGATGATCAGCACCGGCAAAGCCTTGAGCACCACCAGCGACAGCGAGAACTGCACGCCCTGCCGCGCGCCCCAGAGCAGCCCGGCCACCAGCCCGACGATGCCGGCCACCGCCCAGACGATCTGCCAGATGCGGTTGAGGTTGATGCCGATCGACAGCGCGGCCGTGGTGTCGTCAGCCACCGCCCGCAGCGACACGCCGATCCGGGTCTTGTTGAACAGCAGTGCCAGCACCGTCACCAGCACCACCGCCGTGGCCGCGGCGATCAGGTCGAACTGGCTGAGCATCAGCGGCCCGAGGAACAGCGGCACGTCGTCGATGCCCAGGTCCAGCGCCCTGACCTGGGAGCCCATCAGCCCCTGGGCCAGGCCTTCGATGATGAACGACAGGCCCAGGGTGGCCATGAACAGGGTGATCTGCGAACGATTGACCAGTGGCCGCAGCACCAGCCGCTCAATCAGCCAGGCGCCGGCGATCATCACCAGCACCGTCGCCAGCAGCGCCAGGACAAAGGGCACGCCCTGGTCGTGCAGGCTGACGAAGGTCAGCGCGGCGAGCAGCAACATCGCGCCCTGGGCGAAATTGAACACGCCGCTGGCCTTGTAGATCAGCACGAAGCCGATGGCCACCAGCGAATACAGGGTGCCGGCCAGCAGGCCGCCGAGCAGGGTTTCGAAGAAAAAGCTCATCAGTGCACCGCCCCCAGGTAGGCGGCGATCACCTCGGGGTCGGCCTGCACTTCGGCCGGGGTGCCGTCGCCGACCTTGCGCCCGTAGTCCAGCACCACCACATGGTCGGACAGGTCCATGACCACGTTCATATCGTGCTCGATCAGCACCACCGTGGTGCCGAGGTCGCGATTGATGTCGGCGATGAAACGCGCCATGTCCTGTTTTTCCTCGGCGTTCATCCCGGCCATGGGCTCGTCCAGCAGCAACAGGCTGGGCCCGGCGATCAGGGCCCGGCCCAGCTCGACGCGCTTTTGCAGGCCGTAGGACAGGTTGCCCACCGGCACATCGCGCTGCGCCTGCAACTCGAGGAACTCGAGAATGCCCTGGGCCAGCTGCCGATGGGCCTCGGCCTCACGCCGCGCCCGGGGCAGCCCCAGGGCTTGTTCGATAAAGCGGGCGCGGGTGTGCCGCGACAGGCCGCTGAGCAGGTTGTCGATCACGCTCATCTTCTTGAACAGCGCATTGTTCTGGAAAGTCCGGCCGATACCCCGGCGCGCGGCCTGCAAGGGGTCGATGCGCTGGAACGCTTCGCGATCGAAGACAATCGAGCCGGCGTCGAAGCGATAGACGCCATTGAGGATATTGAGCAAGGAGCTCTTGCCGGCGCCGTTGGGCCCGATCAGCGCGCAGATCTCGCCGCGCGCGACCGCGAAGGACAGTTGGTTGATCGCCTTCACCCCCTTGAACGACAGGGAGATGGCATTGACTTGCAGGATGGGGTCGGCGGCGCTCATGCGATATTCCGTTTGAATTCGGCCAGCCACACCGGCGCCGAAGGTGTCGAGGGGCTGCCGGGGGCCTGCCAGATGTAATCCAGGCGCTGGAACCCCAGGAGCCGGCGCACCCGGTTCTTCAGCAGCCGTTGCAGGGGGCGGTGCGGCTGGGCAATGGCCCAGTCGCACAGGCGGCGGCGCCAACTGCCCACGGGCGCCAGGCGGCTTTCGATGTCGTCGGCCAGGCGTTGCAGGCAAGGGCCCGAGAGCAGCAGGCCGCTGGGGGCGACATCGCGGCGGTCGCGGCTGGCCGAACCGCGGCTTTCCGGGAAGGCCAGGCTATGGCCGCTGTGCAGCCACTGGTGCAGCAAGACCCTCAGGCCCTCCGGCCATTGTGTGCCCTCCTCGCTCCACAGCTGCGCGGCATGGGCCGGATGCCGCCAGTGGTTCTGGCGCTGGGGCTTTTCCCGGCTGCCGAGCAGGTCGCCGAAGGCCAGCACCGGCTGGCGCGAACCTTCCGGCAGGCGCGGAACAGCCTGATGGGCAATCAACAATTGCGGGGCCATGCTGCTTTCGCCGGCGGCGACCCAGCGCAGCAACTGCTGGCGCGAATGCACGAAGGCATGGCTGGGGCGCAGGTTCCACAGGGCCTGGCGCAGGGCTTGCGGGTCAAGTTCGTCGCTCAGGGTCAGCACCTGACCACCCACCCGTTGCGCGGCCAGGGCCAGGAGCAGCAGGTTGGGCTCGAACAGGCCGCTCAACGCCAGTCGCGAGCCTTCGTCGAAACCCTGTTGGCGCAGGCCGTCGGCCAGGCGCTCGACATCCCGCGCGGCATCGATCCAGCGCCAGTTGTACCAATGGCCGTGGCGCTTGTGACGCAACGCGCTGGCCAGCGGGCTGACCTGCGCCCAGTGCTGCAACAGCTCCAGGGCGGCGGGCAGCAGCACAGTGTTTTCCGGTGTTCGCGCGTCCGCCGGAGGCGAACGCTTGAGTTCATGCACGCTCATGGACTGACCTCGATTCCTTGGGCAAAAGCGTGCGGTGGTCCGCTGGCCGGTTTTTGGTTTGCAGCTGACAACTGCGCCTTTGTAGCCGCTGCCGCAGGCTGCGATAAGCCCCGCAGGGGCTTCGGCGTCAGCAACATCGCCGCGACCGTTCCGGTCGATCGCAGCCTTCGGCAGCGGCTACAAGGCAGGTATCCGGATGGAGGCCACCTGCTGCTCCTGGCGATGCCAGGCCGCCAGGTCGCGATAGGCGCTGCCCGGATGGTTCTGCGGCAAGCGCGGCCCGGCGCCGAACAGCTTCTCGCGCAAGGTGCCGGGGGCGTATTCGGTCTTGTACACGCCGCGCTTCTGCAACTCGGGGACCAGCAGTTCGACGGCATCGACAAAGGTCTCGTGGGTCAGCGCGTAGGCCAGGTTGAAGCCGTCCACATCGGTGTCCTCGACCCATTCCTGGAGCAGGTCGGCCACGGTTTCCGGGCTGCCGACGAACAGCGGGCCGAAGCCGCCGATGCCGACCCAGTCCGCCAGCTCATGGGGCGTCCAGACCTTGTTCGGGTCGGCGGTGGAGAAGGCCTCCACCGCCGACTGGATGGCGTTGGTGTGCACATGCTTGAGCGGCTCATCAGGCTTGAACTGGCTGAAGTCGATGCCGGTCCAGCCGGAAATCAGCGCCATGGCGCCCTCGTAGCTGACCCAGGACTTGTACTCCTCGAACTTGGCCCTGGCCTTGGCGTCGGTCTCGCCGAGGATCACCGTCTGCAGGTTGAAGATCAGGATCTGCGCCGGATCGCGCCCGGCCTCGGCGGCCCGGCGGCGGATATCGGCCACGGTCTTCTTCAGCAGCACCTTGGACGGCGCGGCGACAAACACGCACTCGGCCTGCTCGGCGGCGAACTGCTTGCCACGGCTCGACGCCCCGGCCTGGTAGAGCACCGGGGTGCGTTGCGGCGAAGGCTCGCAGAGGTGGATGCCCGGCACCTGGAAGTGTGGGCCGACGTGGCGGATCTCATGGATCTTGCTCGGGTCGCTGAAGACCCGCCGTTCCCGGTCGCGCAGCACCGCGCCCTCTTCCCAGCTGCCTTCCCAGAGCTTGTAGCAAACCTGCAAGTATTCCTCGGCGTAGTCGTAGCGGGCGTCGTGCTCGGTCTGGGCTTTCTGCCCGAGGTTCTTCGCCCCGCTTTCCAGGTAGGAGGTGACGATGTTCCAGCCGGCGCGGCCGCGGGTCAGGTGGTCGAGTGTGGAAAGACGCCGGGCGAAGGGATAGGGATGCTCGAACGACAGCGACGCGGTCAGGCCGAAGCCCAGGTGCTCGGTGACCAGGGCCATGGGCGGGATCAGTTGCAGCGGGTCGTTGACCGGCACCTGGGCCGCCTGGCGGATCGCCGCCTCGCCGTTGCCCTGGTAGACGTCGTAGATGCCCAGCACATCGGCGATAAACAGGCCGTCGAACTTGCCGCGTTCGAGGATCCGCGCCAGGTCGGTCCAGTATTCGAGGTCCTTGTATTGCCAGGAGCGATCCCGGGGGTGGGCCCACAGGCCCGGCGACTGGTGGCCGACACAGTTCATGTCGAACGCGTTGAGACGGATTTCCCGGGCCATCAAACCGCACTCCTGAAACTGGGCGGCACCACGCCGTTGAGACGGTAGTTGCCGATCAACGGGTATTTCCAGCGCAAGGGCTCACCCAGCGCGGCGGGCAGCGGGCTGCGCTGGCCGGTCAGCTCGAACTCGGCGTTGCTCACCGCGAGCAAGGCCTCGCGGCTGGCGATGGCCGCCTCGGCCTGGGCCACGCCGATTTCGGCGACGTCGGACTCCCTGGCGAGCAGCGATTGCGCCCGTTCCTGTAAGGCGGCGGCGACTTCGATCCGGATCAGCAGGTCGCCAAAGCGGCTGATCACATAAGGGTCGTCGCTGGCCCGGGCCAGGCCGCTGCCGGGCCAGGGTTTGGCCTGCTCACGGACAAACTTGAGGGTCGATTGCAGCAGCTCGCGGGCGCGGCGCAGGTCGTCGTGGCTGTGCTCGGCCTGTTCATCGGCGCGTTTTTCATGGGCGGTGGCTTGGCTCAATGCGTTCATGGGCGGTTCCTCAGTTCCAGGCGTGGCGGGCCGGCTTGACGCCGTTGAGCAGGAAGTTGCCGATCAGGTGGTATTTCCAGCGCACCGGGTCGTGCAGGGTGTGGGTCCGCGCGTTGCGCCAGTAGCGGTCGAGGTTGTACTTGCCCAGCACCGAGCGGGTGCCGGCCAGCTCGAACAGCTTGCTGCTGGCGAGCAAGGCGCTTTGTGCCGACAGCACCTTGGCTTGCGCCACCACCACCGAGGCCTGGGCCACGCTGTCTTCGTTGGGTTCGCGCAGTGCCCGGTCGATGGCCAGGCCAGCTTTTTCCAGGATCGCCTCGGTGCCGTGCACCCGCCATTCCAGGTCGCCGATGGCGGCGATAGTGAACGGGTCCTGCCAGCCATGATCCTGGCCACTGTCGATCCAGGGGCGCGACTGGCGCGCGTGGCGCTTGGCTTCTTCCAGGGCGCCGACTGCCAGGCCGGTGTCCACCGCCGCCTGGATGATCTGCGAGATCGGCCCGTCGGCGGTGGGCTCGTCGAATGCGCGATGGGCCGGGATCACCGCGCTCAGCGGCACCTGCACCGCGTCGAGGGTGACCCCGCCGCTGGCGGTGGTGCGCTGGCCGAAACCGTCCCAACTGTCGATCACCGTCAGGCCGGGGTTGTCCCGCTCGATAAAGGCGATGAACGCCTTGTTCTCTTCGTCGACCGCCACCGCCGGCACGATATGGGCGAACAAGGCGCCGGTGCAGTAGAACTTCTCGCCGTCGATCCGCGCGCCGTCGGCGTTGAAACGAATGCGGGTCTCGAAGGCACCGGCATGCTTACTGCCGGCTTCGGAGAAGGCGTTGCCGAAGCGATAACCCTGCAACACCTTGGCGAAGTAATAGCGCTTCTGCTCCTCGCTGGCGGTCTGCAGCAGGATGTCGAGCACGCCCAGGTGGTTCTGCGGCAGCTGGCCGAGGGACGAGTCGGCGGCGGAAATGATCTTGATCACCTCCGCCACCGTCACGTAAGACACCCCGGCGCCCCCATAGGCCTTGGGAATGGTGATGCCCCACAAGCCGCTGGCGGAGAACTCGTCCAGCTCGGCGAACGGCAGGCGCCGCTCGCGATCGCGCACGCTGGCTTCGACGGCGAAACGTTCGGCCAGGGTCCGGGCGACGGCGATGGCCTCGGCGTCGGAGTGGATGATGTGGGCGGTTCGGGTGGGTTGAGCAGTGGCTGTCATGGCCGACTCCAGGTCCTGTCGAATGCGGAAGATCCGTTCTGACCTGGAGATTGCAGAAGTCGTGCCGAAGGCTATAAGTCTTACAAATCAGTAAGTTGATTGATATTTATAAGAAACAGCATCAATTGAAAACAGGCAAAATGTTCAAGCACTGTTGCCCAGGCAACAGTGCTCAGATCACCACGTTGCGCACGAAACGCACCGCCACCGCCCCATCGTTGCGATAGGCATGCGGCAGGTTGCTGGCGAACATGAAGAACTCACCGCTGTCCAGGCGCCGCTCCTGCTCGCCCAGGACCAGGGTCAGGCAACCCTCGAAGACATACAGCTGCTCGCTCCAGCCTTCGGCGTCCGGTTCCGACAGGTATTGCTCGCCCGGCTCCAGGCGCCATTCCCACAGCTCCACTTCGCGGCAGGCGTTGGCCTTGGCCAGCAGCACCGCCTTGCTCCCGGGAATCAGCCCGGCCCAGGCCAGCTCGTTGATCCGGCTCGGGTCGCGGGCATCGGGGGCCTGGATCAGGTCGCTGAAGGCCACGTCCAGGGCTTCGGCCACCCGGTCCAGGGTGCTGAGGCTGACATTCTTCTCACCGGCCTCGATGGCTACCAGCATGCGCCGGCTGACCCCGGACTTTTCCGCCAGGGCGCTCTGGCTCAGCTCGGCGGCGTGGCGCAGGCGCCGGACGTTGTGACTGACATGCTGCAGCACGGAAGCGCGCTGCCCAGGATCTTTGTGCACTATATTGCTCACTGTATGGGTTTGCGCAGTATACTGCCCAACTTCGCGGCGCATTGTGCGGCCGCCCCGGGTAGCACGCAAGGGCATGACGTCGGTGAACTCCTGCAAATCTTCTTCCTTCTTCCTCAAACTGAGCAAAGCCGAGTGCGTGCTGGTGCTGATCACCATGGTCTGGGGCGGCACCTTTCTCACGGTGCAGCACGCCATGACCGTCAGCGGCCCGATGTTCTTCGTCGGCCTGCGGTTCGCCGCGGCGGCCTGCATCGTCGGGCTGTTCTCCCTGCGCAGCCTGCGCGGGCTGACCTTGTTCGAACTCAAGGCCGGGGTCTTCATCGGCACCGCCATCATGCTCGGCTACGGCCTGCAGACCGTGGGCCTGCAAACCATTCCCAGCAGCCAGTCGGCCTTTATCACCGCGCTGTACGTACCCTTCGTGCCGCTGCTGCAATGGCTGTTCATGGGCAAGCGCCCGGGGCTGATGCCGAGCATCGGCATCATGCTGGCCTTCACCGGCCTGATGCTGCTCTCCGGGCCCAGCGGCGCCGCGCTGGACTTCAGCCCGGGAGAAATCGCCACTTTGATCAGCACTGTGGCCATCGCCGCGGAAATCATCCTGATCAGCACCTACGCCGGCCAGGTCGATGTGCGCCGGGTCACAGTAGTACAGCTGGCCGCGACCTCGGTGCTGTCGTTCCTGATGGTGGTGCCGACCCAGGAAGCCATCCCGGACTTTTCCTGGCTGCTGCTGGCCAGCGCCCTGGGCCTGGGCGCCGCCAGCGCGGCGATCCAGGTGGCGATGAACTGGGCGCAGAAAAGCGTCTCACCGACCCGCGCCACCCTGATCTACGCCGGCGAACCGGTGTGGGCCGGGCTGGTCGGACGCATCGCCGGCGAACGCCTGCCGGCCCTGGCCCTGCTGGGCGGCGCGCTGATCGTCGCGGCGGTGATCGTCAGCGAGTTGAAGACCAAGGGTAAAGGTGGCGAGGTGATAGAGGCGGATCGGCTGGATGAGACCGCGGACTCGCAACGCTGAGCTAACGCGGCAACGACTCGACAATGGCCGCCAGCTCCTGCCGGGACAGCTGGCCGGCCTGTACGGCGGCGACAATGTCCTCTCGCGTCATGGTTTTATCCGGGACCTGCCCGGGATCGATATTCCACAACCACAAGGGGCTGATCTGCTCCTGCCCCGGCCAGAAGGCCTTGGGCAAGGCTTCCTGGGCGATGACACCCTTGTGATAGAAGTACGCCAGGTAACGGCCATGGCCCTCGGCAAAGCCGGTGTCGTAATAGAGCACGGTGCCGACGGGCAAGGCCGCCGCCGCTTGCCCCTCGATCGACAAGGGCTCCAGGGTCTTGAAGCGGCTCATGCCGGCAGTGGGTCCGGCCAGGGTCAGCCACAGCCAGACGATCCAGCCGCCGAGGGCCATCAGCAGCAGGCTGGCGAGGGTTTTGCGGGTAAAGGGTCCGAGGGTCATAAAGGGCCTGTCTGCTTCCTTTCAAGCGGGTCCGTTGCCGAGGGGCGCGACCATAACACCGCGCGCAGCGCTTTGTTGTCATTCACCCCGGGCAAACTGCCAGGACTTTCGCACCAGCCGGCTTTTTGTCCCCTGCCTTGAACGCTGGCCGAAGGGGTTTTGTAGGATCCTGCCACAGCTTCAAGGTTGGTGATCACAGAGTCGGCACGTATGATGCATCACAATTTCCCGCAGATTAGAAGCCTATGTCCCTGATAGTTCTACTGCTTCTGCCTTTTATCGGCAGCTGTCTGGCGGCCTTGCTGCCGCACAACGCACGTAACACCGAGTCCCTGCTGGCAGGCCTGGTCGCCTTGGCCGGTAGCGTGGCGGTGGCCTCGATGTACCCGCAGATCGCCCATGGCGGCGTGATCCGTGAAGAGTTCAACTGGTTGCCCAGCCTGGGCCTGAACTTCGTCCTGCGCATGGACGGCTTCGCCTGGCTGTTCTCCATGCTGGTGCTGGCCATCGGTACCCTGGTGTCGCTGTACGCGCGTTACTACATGTCGCCGGAAGACCCGGTGCCGCGCTTCTTCGCGTTTTTCCTGGCCTTCATGGGCGCCATGCTCGGCCTGGTGATTTCCGGCAACCTGATCCAGATCGTGTTCTTCTGGGAACTGACCAGCCTGTTCTCCTTCCTGTTGATCGGCTACTGGCACCACCGCTCCGATGCCCGGCGCGGGGCCTACATGGCGCTGATGGTCACCGGTGCGGGGGGCTTGTGCCTGCTGGCGGGGGTCATGCTGCTCGGCCATGTGGTCGGCAGCTACGACCTGGACCAGGTCCTGGCTGCCGGAGATCTCATCCGAGCCCATGCCCTCTACCCCATTCTCCTGCCGCTGATCCTGATCGGCGCCCTCAGCAAAAGCGCGCAATTCCCCTTCCACTTCTGGCTGCCCCACGCCATGGCCGCGCCGACACCGGTCTCGGCCTACCTGCACTCGGCGACCATGGTCAAGGCCGGGGTGTTCCTCCTCGCCCGCCTCTGGCCGTCGCTGTCCGGCAGCGAAGAATGGTTCTGGATCGTCGGCGGCGCCGGGGCCGCGACCCTGGTACTGGGCGCCTACTGCGCGATGTTCCAGAACGACCTCAAGGGCCTGCTGGCCTACTCGACCATCAGCCACCTGGGCCTGATCACCCTGCTGCTGGGCCTGAACAGCCCGCTGGCCGCGGTGGCCGCGGTGTTCCACATCCTCAACCACGCCACCTTCAAGGCCTCGCTGTTCATGGCCGCCGGCATCATCGACCACGAAAGCGGCACCCGCGACATCCGCAAGCTCAACGGCCTGATCAAGCTGATGCCGTTCACCGCGACCCTGGCCATGGTCGCCAGCGCCTCCATGGCCGGCGTGCCGCTGCTCAACGGCTTCCTGTCGAAAGAGATGTTCTTCGCCGAGACCGTGTTCATCAATTCCACCGCCTGGGTCGAGGCCGCCCTGCCGGTGATCGCCACCATCGCCGGGACCTTCAGCGTCGCCTACTCCCTGCGCTTCACCGTGGATGTGTTCTTCGGCAAACCGGCCGAAGACCTGCCGCACACGCCCCACGAGCCGCCACGCTGGATGCGCGCGCCGGTGGAACTGCTGGTGTTCACCTGCCTGCTGGTGGGGATCTTCCCGGCGCAGATGGTCGGCCCGCTGCTGGCCGCGGCCGCCCAGCCGGTGGTCGGCGGCACCCTGCCGGAGTACAGCCTGGCGATCTGGCACGGCCTGAATGCGCCGATGATCATGAGCCTGATCGCCATGTCCTGCGGCATCGTGCTCTACCTGCTGTTGCGTGCCCCGCTGGTGCGCGGTGATTTTGCCTATCCGCCGCTGATCGGCCGCTTCAACGGCAAGCGCCTGTTCGAGCGCAGCCTGGTGAGGATGATGCGCCTGGCCCGTCGCCTGGAGCGCTACATCAGCACCCAGCGCCTGCAGACCCAGCTGTTCCTGCTGGTGCTGGTGGCGGTGCTGGCCGGCCTGATCCCGATGCTCTACAGCAGCCTGAGCTGGGGCGACCGGCCGAAGATCCCGGGCTCCATCGTCTTCGTCACCCTCTGGCTGCTGGCCATCGCTTGCGCCCTGGGCGCCGCCTGGCAAGCCAAGTACCACCGTCTGGCAGCCCTGACCATGGTCAGCGTCTGCGGGCTGATGACCTGCGTGACCTTCGTCTGGTTCTCCGCGCCGGACCTGGCCCTGACCCAGTTGGTGGTGGAAGTGGTGACCACGGTACTGATCCTGCTCGGCCTGCGCTGGCTGCCCCGGCGGATCGAGGATGTTTCGCCGCTGCCCAGCAGCCTGCCCAAGGCCCGTGCCCGCCGCCTGCGCGACCTGCTGCTGTCGATCGCCGTCGGCCTGGGCATGGCCGTGCTGTCCTACGCCATGCTGACCCGCCAGACCCCCAACGACATTTCCTCGTTCTACCTCAGCCGCGCCCTGCCGGAAGGCGGCGGCAGCAATGTGGTGAATGTGATGCTGGTGGACTTCCGCGGCTTCGACACCCTGGGCGAGATCACCGTGCTGGTGGCCGTGGCCCTGACCGTGTTCGCCCTGCTGCGACGCTTCCGCCCGCCCAAGGAAAGCATGCAGCTGCCGGCCCAGCAGCGCCTGCTGGCGCCCGACGTGGTCACCGACCTGGTCAACCCGCGCCAGGCCAGCGACACCGCCCTGGGCTTCATGATGGTGCCGGCGGTGCTGGTGCGCCTGCTGCTGCCGATCGCCCTGGTAGTGTCGTTCTACCTGTTCATGCGTGGCCACAACCTGCCGGGCGGCGGTTTCGTCGCCGGCCTGGTGATGTCGGTGGCGTTCATCCTGCAATACATGGTCGCCGGCACCCAGTGGGTCGAGGCCCAGATGAGCCTGCGGCCGCTGCGCTGGATGGGCACCGGCCTGCTGTTCGCCACCCTGACCGGACTCGGCGCCCTGGCGTTCGGCTACCCGTTCCTGACCACCCATACCCTGCACCTGGACCTGCCGCTGCTGGGCGATATCCATATCGCCAGCGCGCTGTTCTTCGACATCGGCGTGTACGCCGTGGTGGTCGGCTCGACCCTGCTGATCCTCACCGCGCTGGCGCACCAGTCGGTGCGTGCCCAAGTCAAACCCCAAGCCAAGCCAGGAGCCGCCTGATGGAAGAAGTCATTGCAATCGCCATTGGTGTGCTGGCGGCCTCCGGCGTCTGGCTGGTGCTGCGGCCACGGACCTTCCAGGTGGTGATGGGCCTGTGCCTGCTGTCCTACGGGGTCAACCTGTTCATCTTCAGCATGGGCAGCCTGTTCATCGGCAAGGAGCCGATCATCAAGGACGGCGTGCCCCAGGACCTGCTGCACTACACCGACCCGCTGCCCCAGGCGCTGGTGCTCACGGCGATCGTCATCAGCTTTGCCATGACCGCGCTGTTCCTGGTGGTCCTGCTGGCGTCCAGGGGCCTGACCGGCACCGACCATGTGGATGGCCGGGAGCCCAAGGAATGAACCTGATGCCGCACCTGATCGTCGCGCCCATCCTGCTGCCGCTGCTGACCGCCGCGGTGATGCTGATGCTCGGCGAGAAACATCGCCCGCTCAAAGCCAGGATCAACCTGTTCTCCAGCATGCTCGGCCTGGGCATCTCCGTGCTGTTGCTGTGCTGGACCCAGCAGACCGGTGTGCCCGGTTCCGTCGGTGTGTACCTGCCGGGCAACTGGCAGGTGCCGTTCGGCATCGTGCTGGTGGTCGATCGCCTGTCGGCGCTGATGCTGGTGCTCACCGGGATCATCGGCGTCAGCGCCCTGCTGTTCGCCATGGCTCGCTGGGACCGCGCCGGGGCCAGTTTCCACGCGTTGTTCCAGATCCAGCTGATGGGCCTGTACGGTGCCTTCCTGACCGCCGACCTGTTCAACCTGTTCGTGTTCTTCGAAGTGCTGCTGGCCGCCTCCTACGGCCTGATGCTGCACGGCTCGGGCCGGGCGCGGGTGTCCGCCGGCCTGCACTATGTGGCGATCAACCTGCTGGCATCGTCGCTGTTCCTGATCGGCGCGGCGCTGATCTACGGCGTCACCGGGACCCTGAACATGGCCGACCTGGCGCTGAAGATCCCGCTGGTGCCGGAAGCCGACCGTGGCCTGCTGCACGCCGGCGCGGCGATCCTCGCCACTGCGTTCCTGGCCAAGGCCGGCATGTGGCCGCTGAACTTCTGGCTGGTGCCGGCCTACTCCTCGGCCAGCGCGCCGGTGGCGGCGATGTTCGCGATCATGACCAAGGTCGGGGTCTACACCCTGCTGCGCCTGTGGACCCTGCTGTTCTCCGGCCAGGCCGGGGCCTCGGCCTACTTCGGCGGCGACTGGCTGATCTACGGCGGCATGGCGACCATCGTCGGCGCGGCCCTGGCGATCCTCGCCGCGCAACGCCTGGAACGCATGGCCAGCCTGAGCATCCTGGTCTCGGCCGGGATCCTCCTGGCGGCGATCGGCTTCGCCCAGCCCAGGCTGATTGCCGGCGCGCTGTTCTACCTGGTCAGCTCGACCCTGGCCCTGAGCGCGCTGTTTTTGCTGGCCGAGCTGATCGAGCGTTCGCGTTCGGCCAACGAGATCCCCCTGGAGGATGAAGTCGAAACCCTGCCCCGCCCCCAGGAGTCGCTGCAACCGCTACCGGGCACCAACCTCGACGACGAGCGCAAAGCCGTGGTCGGCCAGGTGATTCCCTGGACCATGGCCTTCCTCGGCCTGAGTTTCATCGCCTGCGCGCTGCTGATCATCGGCATGCCGCCGCTGTCGGGTTTCATCGGCAAGCTGAGCCTGATCGGCGCCCTGCTCAACCCGCTGGGGCTGGGCCAGGCCACGGATGCGCCGCTGTCCGGCGCCGCCTGGGGCCTGCTGGCCTTGCTGATCCTCTCCGGCCTGGCGTCGCTGATCGCCTTTTCGCGCCTGGGCATCCGGCGCTTCTGGGCCCCGGAAGAACGGCCCTCGCCGCTGCTACGACGCTTCGAGTGCGTGCCGATCATCGCCCTGCTCGGGCTGTGCATGCTGCTGACCGTCAAGGCCGAGCCGCTGCTGCGCTTTACCCAGGCCGCCGCCGACAGCCTCAACGATCCGCAGCAGTATGTGATGGCCGTGCTCGGCACCCGGGCGGTCCCCAGCCCCGAGGCCCAGGCGGCGTTGCAGGAGGTGCAGCCATGAAGCGCCTGTTCCCCGCCCCCTGGTTGTCGCTGGCGCTGTGGCTGCTGTGGCTGGTGCTGAACCTGTCCGTCAGCCCCGGCAACCTGCTGCTCGGCGCGCTGCTGGGGTTCTGCGCGCCCTTGATGATGCGGCCGTTGCGCCCGCTGCCGATCCGCATCCGCCGCCCCGCGACCATCCTGCGCCTGCTCCTGGTGGTCGGCCGCGATGTGCTGCTGTCGAACCTGGCCGTGGCCTGGGGCGTGCTCAACGCCAGGCGCCGCCCGCCGCGCTCGCGCTTCGTCAAGATCCCCCTGGAGCTGCGCGACGCCAACGGCCTGGCCGCGCTCTCGACCATCACCACGGTGGTGCCGGGCACGGTGTGGTCCGAGCTGTCCCTGGACCGCAGCATCCTGCTGCTGCATGTGTTCGACCTGGACGACGAAGCGGCTTTCATCCAGCACTTCAAGACGACCTACGAGCGTCCGTTGATGGAGATCTTCGAATGAGTGCCTTGCTCACGAATGCGATCCTGTTCAGCCTGTTCCTGTTTTCCGTGGCCATGGTCCTGACCCTGGTCCGGCTGTTCAAGGGCCCCTCGGCCCAGGACCGGGTCCTGGCCCTGGACTACCTGTACATCCTGGCGATGCTGATGATGCTGGTGCTGGGCATCCGCTACGCCAGCGACACCTACTTCGAGGCGGCGCTGCTGATCGCCCTGTTCGGCTTCGTCGGCTCCTTCGCCCTGGCCAAATTCCTCCTGCGTGGCGAGGTGATCGAATGAATGCCGTCAGTGAACTGTCGTGGTGGATCGAGATACCGGTGGCGATCCTGCTGGTGCTCAGCAGCAGCTTCGCGCTGATCGGCGCCCTGGGCATGCTGCGCATGAAGGATTACTTCCAGCGCATGCACCCGCCGGCCCTGGCCTCGACCCTGGGCGCCTGGTGCGTGGCCCTGGCGTCGATCCTGTATTTCTCAGGGATGAAGTCGGGGCCGGTGCTGCACGCCTGGCTGATCCCGATCCTGCTGTCGATCACCGTGCCGGTGACCACCCTGCTGCTGGCGCGGGCCGCGCTGTTCCGCAAGCGCATGGCCGGCGACGATGTACCGGCGGAGGTCAGCAGCCGACGCAGTGAAAGCGGCAGCTGAGTTCAGCCACTCAGTTCCAGGCCACCACCAGCAGCCCCGCCCCCAGCACCACGCACAGCGGCGAATAGAACAGCGTGTCCAGCCGGGCGAACCTGGACCCGCTGACTTCCTTGAAGAACCCCACCAGGTTCGAGTCGCCGATGGCCCGGGCGAACATCAGCAAGGCCATCGCGCTGATCACCCATTGCAGCGCCGGGTGGCTCACCGTCGGCAGGTACAGGCCCACCCGCAGGCACACCAGCATCGCGATCAGCAGCAAGCCCACCGCCACCAGCAAGGTGGCGAATCCCGAGGGCTTGAACGCCGGCTCCAGCTTGCCCGGCGTCCTGCCCGGCACCTGGGGGATCACCGCGTCGCTGCCGCGCTTGCCGCCGGCGGCCCAGTACAGGTGGATCAGGCTGATCAGCAGGAAGGCTCCGGCCATCCCTTGCGCGATCAAAACATTCATATGCAAACGTCCATGGCAAAAAAATGTCGCTGAAGAATGGACCCACCCGCACGTTTTTGTAAGTACGTTCGTCGCCTGCAATGGTAAAGTGCCGCCCCATGAAACTCGCCCGAACCGATCGCTCGCTCGTTGCCTGGATGCTCTATTGCTGCGTCCTGTTCAACGTGTTCGCCTGCAGCATCGGCCATGGGCAAATGGTCGGCCAGCAGCTCAACGGTATCGGCGGCCAGTTCTGTACGGTGGATCCGCGCACCCAGGCGCCGGCCTCCTCCAACCCGGTCGACGAATCGCTGCCGACCCTGTCCAAGGCTTTCGGTTGCCCGCTGTGCTCCACCGGCGGCATGGGCCCGGCGTTCAACTCCAGCCTGACCCTGGCGATCCTGCCGCAGCACCACAGCCCGCCGCTGGCGCCGCGCTCCACCGCCGACGTCCCCACCCGCTTCACCTGGCCCGCGGCCCACCCGCGCGCGCCGCCCGCCTTCGCCTGAGTCTTTCGCCCTTGTCATCAGCCCGCCCCGTGCCTTAACCCACGGTGTTTGTTCGTGGCTGCTTCCTAGCCAAGCATTCAGGATCTACCGATGAAACACATTCCCCTGCTGGCCAGCCTGTGCGGCTGCCTGTCCGTCAGCGCCTGGGCGCAATCCAGCGTCGACCTGGCGCCGATCACCATCGACGGCGAGCAACCCGCCGAACCCGGCCTGGCCCTCGACCAGTCCAGCGGCATGGCCTCGCGCCTGGGCCTGAGTCTGCGCGAAACCCCGGCCTCGGTGGCGGTGGCCAACCGCAACGATATCGAGCGGCGCGGCGCGCAGAACTTCCAGGACGCCGCCAACACCCTGCCCGGGGTCAATGCCAGCGCCCCGCCGGGATTCGGCGGTTTTGTCTCCTACCGTGGTTTCAGCAATAGCCAGATCACCCAGATGTTCAACGGCATCAACGTGTCCAGCGGTCTGGCGCGACCGGTGGACGCCTGGATCTATGACCGGGTCGAACTGCTCGGCGGCCCCTCCTCGCTGGTCAACGGTGCAGGCTCCGTGGGTGGTTCGCTGAACTACGTGACCAAGCTGGCCGATCGCCAGGAGCGGGCCATCGAGGGCCGGGTCAGCTACGGCAGCTACGACACCACGCAAACCGCCTTCGGCCTCAACCACGCCCTCAGCGAGGCCGACGACGAGGTGCAGCACTACGCCCGCCTCGACGTCAGCCATAACACCAGCAACGGCTACATCGACCGCCAGCAGCGGGATGCCTGGAGCCTGGCGTTTTCCCTGCTCAGCGACCTGACGCCGAACCTGTCCCACACCCTGGCCGTGGAATACCAGGACGAACACGAGGACAGCCCGTACTGGGGCACCCCGGTGCTCAACCCCAAGGCCGGCGAGTTGAAGATCGACAAGCACAACCGCTTCAACAACTACAACGTCGAGGACGGCCGCTACGAGCAGCGCACGATCTGGGTGCGCTCGATCGTCGACTACCGGATCAACGACAGCACCAACCTGCGCAACACCCTCTATCACCTGGACAGCCAGCGCGATTACCGCAACCTGGAAACCTACCAGTACAACGCCGACAACAGCGCGGTGAACCGCTCCACGGCCTATCAGGTGCGGCACCAGGGCGAGCAGAACGGCAACCAGTTCGAGCTGCGCCACGACAGCTCGCTCTTCGGCCTCGACACAACCTGGTCCGGCGGCTTCGAGTACAAGGTCAACCGCACCACCAACTCGCCGCTGAACGTCAAGGCGGCCAACAGCGTCGACCCGAACAACTACCAGCCGGGGCATTTCTACGACCTGCCGGGCACCCGCCAGGGCTTTGTCGCCGACAAGACCAACGAGGTCACCACCCAGGCGCTGTTCGTCGAGAATCGCCTGGCCCTGACCGACCGGCTGACCCTGCTCAGCGGCCTGCGCTACGACCACATCGACCTGGACGTGACCAACCATCGCCAGGTGACGGCGAGCAACCCGCGGCACCTCAAGCGCAGCTGGGAGCCGGTCACCGGCCGGGTCGGCCTGACTTACCAGTTCCTGCCCAGTGCCAACGTCTACGTGCAATACAGCACTGCCGCCGAACAGCCCAACAGCGCCACCCAGGACTTCGATGTCTCCACGGGCAAGCAATGGGAAGTGGGCAGCAAGTTCGATTACCTGGACGGCCGCGGCTCGGCGACCCTGGCGGCCTACCGCATCGAGCGCAAGGACTTCGCGGTGACCGACCCGCTGGACCCGACCCTGAGCATCCCGGTGGGCCAGCAGACCTCCAGGGGCATCGAGGTGGCCAGTTCGCTGCGGGTCACCCCGAAGCTGCTGCTCGAGGGCAACTTCGCCTGGGTCGATGCGCAGTACGATGAGTTCACCGAGAAGAACGCCGCAGGGGTGGTGGTGTCACGCAAGGGCAATACCCCGACCAACGTGCCGGAACGGGTCGGCAACCTGTGGCTGACCTATGACCTGGCGCCGCAGTGGCAGACCGGGGTGGATGCGCGTTATGTGGCCTCGGTGTACGCCGACACGGCCAACACCATGACCGTGCCCTCCTACACCCTGTACGGCACCTTCCTGACCTACCAGCTCGACAGCCACACCTCGATCACCGGGCGGGTGCGCAACCTGACCAACGAGGTCTACGCCGAGTTCGCCCATGTGTCGCCGGCTTACTACCTGGGTACGCCGCGGACCTTCGAGCTGGCGGTGCAGAGCCGCTTCTAAAGGCATCGCGAGCCAGCTTGCTCCTACAGTTCGCGTAACCCTGTAGGAGCGAGCTTGAACTGGTCAAGTAATCCTGGACACCATTTAAGGTTTACGCAGCCAGTCTTTCTGCTGCGACGGGTGATCGATATTCGTTGTAACTGTGAGGCCGAGTGGTGTTGTAGCGTGTGATGTAGCGCTGCACGTCCATTCGGGCCTCATGTTCCGAGCCGTAGCCGCCCTTAGGCACCCACTCCGACTTCAGGCTTCCAAAAAAACGCTCCATCGGGGCGTTGTCCCAACATTCGCCTTTACGGCTCATGCTCTGGCGATAGCCTTGTTCATTCAATTCATGCCTGAATTTGTGACTGGTGTACTGGCAGCCCTGGTCAGAGTGAAACAGCACGCCCTTTGGGTGTCCTCTCAGTTCAGTCGCCATCCGCAGTGCCTCACAGGTCAGCGTCGCATCAGAAATCGACGAGAACGACCAGCCCACGATACGGCGGGCAAACAGATCCAAAACAGCCGCCAAATACAACCAGCGCTTGCCAGCCTTGATGTAAGTAACGTCCCCACACCACACCTCGTTGGGTGCCTTCACATCAAACTGACGCTTGAGTTCATGCGGTGCCGTCAAAGCCTCCACACCCGATGACCGGTATTTGTGACGCCTGCGCTGCCGGCAGGTTATCCCGGCCTCTCGCATCAGGCTTTGAGCCTTGAATCGACCTATCTGGTGCCCAGCGGCCTGCAGCATTTTGGCCAGGGTACGAGAGCCTGCTGAGGCCCTCGACGCCTTGTGATGCTTGACCAGCTCCGCCTTGAGCCTTTCTCGCTCAGGGCATTGCTGGCCTTGGCGCTGACGCCAGCTGTAGAAGCTGCTGCGGCTGATCTCAAGCACACGACAGCACTCATTTACGCCGTACTGCTCGCCCAACTCATCGATCAGCGCGAGTGATCTTTGGCGTCCAAAAGCAGGAGAGCACTGGCCTTTTTTAGGATTTCGATATCCCGGTCTTTCTGCTTGAGCAGGGCCTGGAGCCGCTGAATTTCCCGCTGATCAGCAGTGATGGCTTTGGCCCCTATCGGAGTTAAACCTTCTCTTTCCTTGCGCAGTTGATCGACCCAGCGCCGCAAGGCCGTAGGACCAATATTTATGCTGGCGCAGACCTCGGGAACCGACTGTCCTTCGTCCAGCACCATGCTGGCTGCTTTGAGCTTGAACTCATTTGAATAAGAGTTGCGCATGTCCAAACACCTCAGATTTGGGCGCCATCATAGCGCCCGATTGAGGTGTCCAGAATTATTAGGCCAGTTCAGCTTGCTCGCGATAGCGATCTCACTCTCACCTCAATCTCTCAATCCAGGCTGGCACTCACCTTGTCCGCCACATCCCCGGGCAACCAAGCCCGCCACACGTCCGGATGCGCCTTGAGGAATGCCCGCGCCGCCTCCCGGGGTGGCGTGTGCTTCTCGCTCATCTCGGCCAGGGCCTTGTTCAGCGCTTCGATCGGCAAATCGACCTTGCCGAAGAACTCGGCGATCTGCGGGTACTGCTGCTGGAACGGCGTGGACACGCCAATCGACAGCTTCGAGGCCAGCGAGCGCGTGGGGCGTGGGTTGGGGTGCTCGGCGTCGGTCAGGGTTTTCCAGGCCTCGGCATCGAACGGCGGCTCTTCCAGCTGGATCAGCTTGAAGCGGCCGAGCAGCGGGGTCGGCGACCAGTAGTAGAACAGGACCGGCTGGCCGCGACGGATCGATGAAGTGATCTCGGCGTCCAACGCCGCGCCGGAACCGCTGCGGAAATTCACATAGCTGTCGGTCAGACCATAAGCCTTGAGCTTCTGCTTGTTCACCACTTCCGAGGTCCAGCCGATGGGGCTGTTGAGAAAACGCCCCTTGCCCGGGCTTTCCGGGTCCTTGAACACGTCCTTGTAGCGTTTGAGGTCCGTGACGCTGCGCAGGCCCGGCGCCAGCGGCTTGATGCCCTTGGCCGGGTCGCCCTTGACCACGTATTCCGGCACCCACCAGCCTTCGGTCGCGCCCTTCACCGTGTCGCCCAGAGCCGCCACCTTGCCCTCGGCCTCGGCCTTGACCCACACCGGGCTGCGTCCGGCCCACTCTTCACCGATGACCTGGATATCGTTATTGGCCAGCGCGGTTTCCAGGGTGATGGTGGTGCCCGGCAAGGTGTCGGTCGGCAGGCCGTAACCCTTCTCGACGATGGTGCGCAGGATATCGGTGATCAGGCTGCCACTTTCCCAGTTCAGGTCGGCGAAGTGGATCGGCGCCTGTGCCGGCTGTACCGACGGTGCCGCCGAGGCGCCGGCGGGCGCCAGCAAAATACCCAAGCCAAGCAGCGCGCCGCCCAGCAGTGTCCGCAGTCCTTTCATGCCTGTGCCCCTTTGGCTGTTCACAGCGTTGCAGGATGGTCTCGCGGTTTGGGACCGCAAGCCTCTGACTAATTGAGTCATCTGACTGTAGTAGAGGTTCCTGCTTTCGACGGGGGCTTCAGTTTTCGCCCTGCTCCTGCAGGCGCTGCAACTCACGGCGCACCATGCTGGCGTATGCCGCCGGCTGCAGGACATACAGCTGCGAGGCCACCCAGGCCAGCCAGGCGCCTTGCAGCACGGCCTTGCGTTCGAACAGGCGCTGGGCCTCGGCGCGGGCGCGCGCAAGATGCTGCTGGTGGAATTCGGCGCGGCTCACTCGCTGGCCTTGAAGCTCACCAGTTCACCCTTGCGCCATTTGGCGGCCTTGCCGGTCACGGCTTTCAGGGTCTTGGTCAGGCCTTCCTGCAACTGCTGGTTGGCGGCGAATACCGTCACCACGCTGTGGCCTTCCTTGAACAGGATGGCGTGGCCGTCGGCGGTGCTGACAAAGGCGTATTCGCCCAGGCCGTAGACGGCCAGCTTGATCTCGCGAAACCGGATTTCGAACTTGCCGCCCTCACGGCTGGGCAGGACCGCAGCGCGGAAATGGTCGCCGACCTTGAGTTCCAGGCGCGGCTTGTCGTCCACGACCAGCGCCGTCTCGGTGTCGATTTCGGCGACGTAAATGCCTTCCGGCGTCTGTTCGGTGATGTAGACGAAACGCGACTGGAACTGTTTGACCAACTTTGCGCGCAAGTCGCCCAGGACGAACAACGCGTGCATATCAAGATTACTTACTGCCAAGGAAAGATCCCCGAAACTGAAAATGACTCTGCCCGCGTAAACGACGGACAGCAGAAAAAGGCGGCCGAACCGGCACCGTGACTCCACATGAAAACAATCCGAAAAAGCACCACCCGCCAACGCGTAGGCGCAAACACCGGAGCGCCCCTCCCCAGAAAAACCGGAAGGACTACCGGACCGTTTGGCCCGCATCAAGCGCAGAAGAAGTGGTTCCAGCCCGCCGAGAAAGCTGCGCACTCACTGTCGATCGGAAAACCTCACGATCCTTTCGTCACCCTTAATGGGACGGGAGTGCTGCAGGTAAACATCAATCTCTGACTGCCGGGGCAATTCTAGAGCAACTTTATGTATTCAGAGCAACCCATGCGTTAGCAAATCGCTGAAAAAACCTCTTTCACCCTGCCGGTCAGCCACTTGCGTGACTTAACTCAGCCATCGACCGGCAACAACTGCCATACTGCCGCGACCTTGAAGCCGGCCACCGGCCAGGCTTCACCAGCATAATTTCCAGGGGAAAGTCGGACGTGACGGAATTCGATATAGGCGAGTTTTTCATCCATGGCGAGGCCCGGGATGTCGAGGGCGAGTTCCAGGCCGTGATCGTGATGCGCGCCAAGCCACCGCTGCGCACCGTGCGCTGCCACCAGGTGGAAAAGGACCGCTGGTTCAAGACCGCGGAACTGGCCGAAGCCGCCGCCAAGGACGCCGCCCGCGCCCTCAAGCAGGCCGTCGACCAGGGTGCCCTGAACCTCTGACGCTGCGGGCGCGGTAAAGGAACGCCCCGCACGACCGATACCTTGGTGAGCCTTCATTTCAAGAGCGCCATGATGATCGACCTCAACCCACCTGCCCGCCTGCCTTCCCTGGGCGAGTTCGCCCTGCCCGGCGCGGCGGCCAGCGAAAGCCCGGCGAGCGATCCGTTTGACTTGCGCACCGCGATCACTTGGGCGACCAATGCCGCTCCCGACGGCGTGCTCGAAGCGAAAAGGAAACGCATCAAGCTGCTGCGCAAACAGATCGAACAACTGCAGCAACGGCTGCGCAAGGCCAACGAGCGCCTGGCGATGGTGCAAAGCGCCGCCCGGCATCGCACAACCGACGCGCACATGCAGGCATTGTCCGCCGCCCGGGCCCAGGCGCAGGCCGCCAGCAGCGCCTTGTCGATGGCCCAGGTGGCACTGTTCCAGGCCGAAAGCGCGGTGATCGGCAGCGAGGTCTGAAGGCGCGAGGGCCTGCGCCGTCAGGCCGAACGACTGAACAGCGGGTGCCCGACCCTGTCCCGCGCCAGTTGGGCCAGCCACGACGCCTGGCACTCCAGGGCTTCGTCGCGGCTGGCGAACGGCGCGCCGCGGCGCTCGCCATTGACCAGCACGACCCAGCACACATTCAGCCCGACCGAGCGAAAGGTGGCCGGTACACCGCTACCAATCATCACTGCGACATCGACTTTGCTTTGCATGAGAACTTCTCCTGATAACTAGTTAGCTAGCTAACAATACCACTCATACTAATGAGTTCCCATGCTGGGAAAAAGCCATCCCTGGTACAGCTCCGTTGCGGAGCCGGTAACAATGGCCAGCCCATTCGGGCTCAGCCGCGCGCGGCCTCGACAGCCTGCTCCGGTTTGTAGCCCAGGCGCAGGCCGCCCCAATGCCGGCCCTTGACCCTGATCGGCACCGACAAATCGTGCATCAGCTCGCCGGTATCGCGGGTGTAGGTTTGCAGCAACAGCGGCTGCTGGTGGCTGCCACAACGCAGGCCCGTGCGGTCCTCGAACTTGCGTTTGGTGCGGTTGTGCAGGGTATCCACCTGCGGGTCGCCGGTCAGCGGCTGCGAGAACGCCTGGTTGTGGGTCGGCACGTAGCCCTGGGGCGTGCAGGCGATGGCGAACACCAGGCCTTCGTGACGCGCCAGCAACGGCTCCTGGATCGCCGGCAGCACCTGATCGGCGTAACGGTCGAAGCGGGTCTGGTATTTCACCGGCTGGGTATTGGCGATCGGCTGGTAGCTGCGGTCGAACAGGTCGTCGAGGCTGATGCGGTTGGCCGCAAGATCCGCCTCGAACTGCTCAGCGATGCGCCGGGCGCCTTCCTGGGCCAGGTCGTAGATGCGCTGGTGGTAGTCATCCAGGCCGACCTCGGCCAGGCGTTCGCTGATGATCTCCGCCTGCCCTTCCATCTGCACCGCCGCCTCGGCCAGGCGGCGGGTCTGCTGGTCGCTCACCGCCAGGTCGCCGCGCACCTGCTCCACGGCATGGAACAGGCTGTCCAGTTGCTGGCGGTTGGTCTCGGCGCCGCGAGCGATCTCGCCGACCTGGCTTTCCACCCCGGCTGCCAGCCGGGCGATGTTCTGCAGGTGCTGGCCGGTGGACTCGACCTGCTCGACCCCGGTGTTCAGGTCGCTGGACAGCTGGCGGATCTGCTCCACCACCTGGGCCGTGCGCTGCTGGATATCACCGACCATCACCCCGACCTCGTCGGTGGCGGTGGCCGTGCGCCCGGCCAGGCCGCGCACTTCATCGGCCACCACGGCGAACCCACGGCCATGTTCACCGGCCCGCGCCGCCTCGATGGCGGCATTCAGCGCCAGCAGGTTGGTCTGGCTGGCGATCGACTGGATCACCAGCGCCACCCGCTGGATGTCTTCGCTGCGCTGGCTCAGGGCTTCGATCAGTTGCCGGCTGTCGTTGGCGCTTTGGCTGAGGCGGTGCATGCGGGTGATCGACTCGCCCAGCACTGTGCTGCCTTCGGCGCTGCTGCGGTGGGCTTCGCTGGCGGCGCTCAGGGCCTGCTGGCTGAGCTGCGCGGCCAGTTGCTCGGTGTGGATCATCGCTTCGGCGCTGCTGACGATGCGCGCCGCCGAGTCCAGCTGCGACTGCACCCGCCCGGCCAGTTGCCGGACCGAATAGGCCACGCCGGCGGCCGACAGCGCGTTATGGCTGGTGCTGCAGGACAGGTCGCGCGTCAGCGCGGCGATCTCGCGGTTATCGACGTTGCCCGCCGGCGCTGCGGCCTTGGACCTGCGCAAGAGGGGCAGCCAGACGATCAGCAGCATCAGCGGCACGGCGAGGTAGAAAGAAAGCAGCCCCTGGGACAGGACATACAGCACTAGCAGCAAGGCGCTGCTTTGCAGGGTTGGAACCTGCCAGCGCCGGGTGTTTTGGCCTGTTGGCAGCGGTTGCGCCATGGCAGCCGGCGAAGATCCGTCTTGCGTCATCTGGATTACCCCACGCTTTTCTAATTATTTGGCCTGCATTGAACGCCACTAAAAAGCCATTATCCATGGTCCATTAGTCGCAGCTTTGCAGCAGATCAATAGAAATGCGCGGGCTTTAAAGACGCCCACAAACGACTCGCGGGCAAGCCTCCGATCCCAGGCGTCTCGACGACCTTGGGATGGGGCTTGCCCGCGAGGGGGAGAAGTCTTGGCGATCAGGCCTGACGCTGGTGCTTGTCGATCTGCTCGTGACGTTCCTGAGCTTCGATGCAGTACTTGGTGGTCGGGCTGATCAGCAGGCGTTTCAGGCCGATCGGCTCGCCGCTGTCGTCGCACCAGCCGAAGCTGTCGTCGCCGATACGGCCCAGGGCCTGCTCCAGCTGCGGCAGCATGCGCTGGTCGCGGTCGATAGCGTTGACCAGCCAGGTCCGCTCTTCCTCTACGGAAGCCGCGTCGGCAGGGTCGGCCGGGGTGTCCAGGCTCTCAATGGCGATTCGGTTCTGTTCGATGCGCTCGTGGGTTTCGACCTTCATGGCCTGCAACAGCTCAGTGAAAAAAGCCAGCTGCTCGGCGTTCATGTAGTCATCCGCCGGCATGGCCAGCAACTTTTCCTTTGTCATTGATTTCTCTATAAAAAATACGTGCATTAAGGCGAATTAAAGCTGTTTTCCGTGCCCCCTTTCGGGGCATCGGAAAGGCGCCATACATTCCAAGCGCCACCCGGCACTCAATTTACGAGGGGCGGCAGTCTAAGGCCGGTTCGAGGCGTCAGCAACTGAAATGACATCAGATTTGTCTGATAAGCCCTGAAAGCCCGCCAGGGCTGGCTTTGGCGGCGGTTATCGGAGTGCGTTTATAACAAGAAATTCCATCGCCCGGGGTCTTTTAGAAGACAAACGGCAGCGGCAGGCCCGAAAAAGGCCTGCCGCTGCCGGGATTCTGCACGCTTCCCTGTAGGAGCGAGCTTGCTCGCGATGGGCGTCAATGCACCGCGTTTCCATCAGACCCTACGCGTTATCGTTGACCGCCATCGCGAGCAAGCTCGCTCCTACAAAAAAGCAGAGAGATCAGCGCTTGAGCTTGCGCTTGTTGCGGTACTGGTCGATGACCACCGCCACCACGATGATCAGGCCCTTGATGATGTCCTGGATGTAGGCATCGACGCCGACGAAGGTGAACCCGCTGGCCATCACCCCGAGGATCAGCGCGCCGATCACAGTGCCGGTGATACGCCCCACGCCGCCGGCCAGGCTGGTGCCGCCGATCACCGCCGCGGCGATGGCGTCCAGTTCATAGGACATGCCCATGCCCGCCTGCCCGGTCGCCGCCCGCGCCGAGGCCACCACCCCGGCCAGCCCCGCCAGCAGCCCGGCGATGCTGTAGACGATCACCAGGTGGCGCTTGACGTTGATCCCCGAGGTCCGCGCCGCCTGCATGTTGCCGCCGATGGCGTAGGTGTACTTGCCGTACTTGGTGTAGCGCAGGGCGATATGGAAGATCACCGCCACCACCAGGAAGATGATCACCGGCATGGCGCCGTGGCCGATGGCCGTGTAGGAATCCGAGAGCATGCTGATCGGCTGGCCCTCGGTGTAATAGCGTGCCAGGCCGCGCGCCGAGACCATCATGCCGAGGGTGGCGATAAAGGGCGGGATGCCGGTGATGGCGATAATGCTGCCGTTGATCGCCCCCGCCAGCAGCCCTACCCCCAACCCGGCCACCACCGGGATCCACACCGGCAGGTCGGTCAGCGACGGGAACACCGCGCGGGTGAAGTCCGAGGTCTGCGCCAGGCTGGCGGCGATCATCGCCGACAGCGCCAGCACCGAGCCGGACGACAGGTCGATGCCAGTGGTGATGATCACCTGGGTCACGCCGATGGCCAACAGGCCGATGATCGACACCTGCAGGATCATCAGCACCAGGCGCTGGGAATTCATCAGGAAGCTCTGGTCGCGCACAATCCAGCCGAACAGCTCGAACACCAGGCCGATGCCGATCAGCACCAGGAAGATGCTCAGTTCGGTGGGCAGGCGCCGGCGCGTTCTGGCTGGCGCCGCCGCGGGTTTGTTTTCCAGTATCGCGTTCATAAGCCTTCACCTTCTTCTTGTATGGCCGGCGGCGAACACACCTCGCCGATGGCCTTGATACGTTTACCGGCTAGTGGACCAGGGACATCCCCGAAGCCAGTTGCATGACCTTCTCCTGGGTCGCTTCGCCGCGGTCGAGGGTGCCCATCAGCTCGCCCTCGTGCATGACCATCACCCGGTCGCTCATGCCCAGCACTTCCGGCAGTTCCGAAGAAATCATGATCACCGCCATGCCTTCGCCGGCGAGGTAGGCGATCAGCCGGTAGATCTCGGCCTTGGCGCCGACGTCGATGCCGCGGGTCGGTTCGTCGAGAATCAGCACCCGCGGGTTGGTCATCAGCCAGCGCGCGAGCAAGGCCTTCTGCTGGTTGCCGCCGGACAGGGTGTCGATGCACTGCTCCAGGGACGGGGTCTTGACCCGCAGCTTCTTGCACATGTCCTCGCACAGGGCGCGCAGGGCCTTCTGCTGGATGAAACCGTTGCCGGCATAGTGCGGCAGCACCGCCATCTCCATGTTTTCCAGGACCGACAGGCAGGGAAACAGGCCGCTGAGCTTGCGGTCCTCGGTCAACAGGGCAAACCCCTTCTCGATGGCCATGTGCGGATCGCTGATGCGCACCGGCTGGCCGTCGAGGCGGATCTCGCCGCCGTCGCTGGGGGTGATGCCGAAAATCGTCTCGGCCACATTGGTGCGGCCCGAGCCCATCAGCCCGGCGATGCCAAGGATCTCCCCGGCGTGCAGGTCGAAGGACACGCCCTCGAACACCCCGTCCAGGCGCAGGTCGCGCACCGACATCAGCAGATTGCCTATGGGTTTCTCGCGCACCGGGAACAATTGGCTCAGTTCGCGGCCGACCATCATCGAGATCAGGCTGTCGCCGTCCATGCTGTCGGCCCGTTGCAGGCCGATGTAGGCGCCGTCGCGGAACACCGCCACTTCATCGGCGATGGCGAACACTTCGTTCATCTTGTGGGTGATATAGATGATGCCCTTACCCTGGGCCTTGAGGTCGGCGATGATCGAGAACAGGTGCGCCACCTCTTTCTCGGTAATGGCCGAGGTCGGCTCGTCCATGATCAGGATGTCGGAGTCGTAGGACACCGCCTTGGCGATCTCCACCATCTGCCGCTCGGCGATGCTCAGGTTGCCCACCTGCTCCTCGGGGTCGAGGTTGATCCGCAGGCGTTCCAGCAGCAGCGCGGTGCAGCGGTGCATCTCGTGGTGATCGACCATGTGCAGGCCGTTGAGCTGCTCGCGGCCGATCCAGATGTTCTCGGCGATGCTCATGTGCGGCATCAGGTTGAGTTCCTGATGGATCATCGCGATCCCCGCCTGCAAGGCCGCCAACGGCGTCTCGAAATTCACCCGCTGGCCCTTGAGGCGTAGCTCGCCGGCGTCCGGCTGGTAGATCCCGGCGATGATTTTCATCAGGGTCGACTTGCCCGCGCCGTTCTCCCCCATCAGCGCCAGCACCGTGCCGGGACGCACCCGCAGCTGCACATCGGACAGGGCAACAACCCCGGGAAAACCCTTGCTGACGTTGATGACTTCCAGCAGGTAAGGCTGCTGCTCGGACACAGACTGGGCAGACTGAGCGGCGGGCTGCATAGCCGCCGTCGGGATGCTCGAAGCAGTCGCTGAAGCGAACATGATCAGGTACTCCATCCGCGGGGCAGCTGGGCCACCCCGCCGGCTTATGGTTGTTGATGGAACGGACGGGCTGTTTGAACCGGGCTTATTTGAACTGGGCGACGTTTTCCGGGGTGATCAGGCGATACGGCACCCACACTGCCTGCTCCACCGGCTCGTGCTTGGCCATCTTCACCGCGGTGTCGATCGAGCCGTCGGCCTGGCCCTTGGCATCCTGGAACACCGAGACCGCCAGGTCGCCCTTCTGCACCGCGCGCAGGCCATCGGGCGTGCCGTCGACCCCGGCGATCAGCACGCTGCCCTTCTCCACCCCGGCCTGTTTCAGCGCCATGGCGGCGCCGATGGCCATCTCATCGTTGTTGGCCACCACCGCATCGAACTGGCGGCCCTGGGTCAACCAGTCGTTGACCAGGGTCATGGCCTTGTCCCGCAGCCAGATCCCGGTCTGTTCCTGCTCGACCTTGATCCCCGGGTACTTGGCCAGCACTTCCTTGACGCCCTTGGTGCGGTTGGTGGTGGAGTTGTTCGCCAGGTCACCCAGCAGGATCACCACCTCGCCCTTGCCGCCCATCTTGTCGGCCAGGTACTGCATCTGCATCTGCCCGGCTTCCAGGTCGTTGGAGGCCACGGTGACCACGCCCTTGGGCAGGTTCAGGTCGTCCGGCCGGCGGTTGACGTAGACCAGCGGAATCCCGGCCTTGACCGCCGCCTCGGTGATCTTGCGGGTCGCCGCGGTGTCCACCGGGTTGACCACGATGGCGTCGACCTTCTGGCTGATAAAGCTTTCCACCTGGCTCAGCTGCTTGACCACATCGGCCCGGGCGTCCTCGAACTGCAGCGTGACGCCGTCCGGCAGCGACTTGGCTTTGTGGTCCATGGATTCACGCAGGTAGGTCAGCCAGGTGTCGTCGAACTGCGACATGCTCACGCCGATCTTCAGGTCGGCGAACGCCGTGCCGCTGCCCAGCAGCAGGGACAGGGCAAGCGTGGCGAAACGGGTCTTGGTCTTCATGAAAGGTCTTTCTCCACATTCTTGTAGGTTTTATGGATAAGGCGCAGAAACCACTCAGTGAGGCAGACGCACGATCGGCGCGCCGGGCATGCAGCACACCAGCGCGCCCTTGCGTTCGACGCAAAGCAGGCGGACCAGGGACTGGACGACAAAGGCATGCCGGGGTGTTTGGCGAGGTGTTCGACTGGACAATGGATGGCGGCGCGGCAATGCGCGGCGAAGCAGGTGCACAACGGAACTGAAGGTTTTCATCGACGGTACCTGTTTTGTTTTTGTTGGCGGGTTTCACTCGGTTCAAGGCGGATCTGAAATCGGCCTGTGACGCTGGCGAAACCCTGCTAGTCGGCAACCTGGAAATGACTTTATTGGAAAATAATTTCTATATCAACTCATTTTAGAATTTTATTCCAAATTCATTCTGCAGCCGGAAATCGGCCATTTCCACCACCTGGCGCTGGCGCCAGCTCAGGCGCGCGGCGTCCAGCACGCGGGTGGTGGCCAGGGCCTCGGCCGCGGTCACCGGCAGCGGCCCCTGCCCTTGCAGCGCCGCCTGCCACTGTTTATAGAACTGCAACCAGTCGCCCCGCTCGGAAGCCACCCGCTCACGGATCTCGCCCTGCTCGAACCAGCCCCAGCGCCGGTGTTCCTCGACGCCCCAGCGCTCGCCCTCGGTCTGCGGCGACAGGCCGGCGACCAGCGCCTGCTCCTGGCCGTCCAGGCCCTCGACCGTATAACTGCCGGCCGAACCGCTGACCCGGAACCGTGGCCCCTGGCAATTCTGCAGACAACTACCGGACACATGTGAAACCACGCCATTGGCGTGGCTCAGGGCGAGGAAAAACCCGTGGTCGCAGGTCGGCGCCTGGGGGGCGTACTGCAATTCGGCGTAGACCCGGGTCACCGGGCCGAACAGCTGCAAGGCCTGGTCCACCAGATGGCTGCCGAGGTCGCGCAGGAAACCGCCGCCGCTGGTATTGCCCACGGCCTGCGGCACATAACGCTCGACCCGCGACTCGAAGCGGCTGACGCTGCCCAGGGCGCCGCTGGCGATCAGCTTGCGCAGGGTGAGGAAGTCCGAGTCCCAGCGCCGGTTCATGTACACACTCAGCGGCACCCGACGGGTTTGCGCGGCCTCGATCAGCGCCTTGCCCTGTTCGAGGTCGCTGGCGAAGGGTTTGTCGCTGACCACCGGGACACCGCGCTCGATGGCTTCCAGTACCAGCGCCGCACGGCCCTCCAGCGGGGTGGAAATCACCAGCCCGTCGATCCCGGCCGCGACCAGTTGCTCGATGCTGTCGAAGGCCCGCACCCCGGGGTGCTCCGCCGCCAGCAACTGCCGGCGCTCGGCCGACAGGGTGACCACGCCGACGAAGGTCGCGCCGGGCAAACTGGCAATCAGCGGCGCGTGAAAATGTCGGCCACCATGGCCGTAACCCACCAAACCAATGCGCATCGCAAAGCCCTCCTTATATAGAACTCGATGTAGCCCTGTAGCCGCTGGCGCAGCCTGCGATCGAGGACAACGTCCTCGCAAAACTGGCCGGCGCGAATCGAACTGAAAGACCGTATGCGCCGTAATTGCGACCACTGCGTGGTCGATCGCAGGCTGCGCCAGCGGCTACAGACGGCTGCGTTTGTGTCAACGGCACAGCTCGCTGCTGACCCGCTCCAGCATCATCCGGTTGGATTCGTCCGGGCGGTCTTCCCAGGCGAACACCGAGACCGTGGCGATGCCATCGAACTGGATCTCGCGCAGGGTATCGAAGAACGCCGTCCAGTCCACCTCGCCCTGGCCAATGTCCAGGTGCTGGTGCACGGTGGCGGTGACGCCCGGCGGGTTGACGATATAGCGCAGGCTCGAAGACGCCTTGTGGTTGTAGGTGTCGGCGATGATCAGGTGGCTGAGCTTGCTGCCCGCATACTTGAGCATCGAGGCGATGTCGCCCTTGCCGTCGTCGTAGAAGAAGGTGTGCGGCGCCGCGTACAGGTAGTTGATCCAGTCCCGGTCGAAGCCGCGGATGATGTCCACCGACTCGTTGTTGCGCTCGCAGAAATCATAGGGGTGGGCCTGGATATCGAGCTTGATGCCCTCGCGCTCGAACTCCGGGATCAACTCGTCCATGGAGCGCATGAACTGGTTCTCGCACACCAGCGGGTTGTCCGACTGGCCGGTGAACTCGCTGTTGACCAGCTCGCAGTCCATTTCCACGGCAATCTGGATCGCCCGCTTCCAGTTGCGCACCGCCGCCACGCGCAAGCCTTCGTCGGCGGCGGCCCAGTGGTACATCGGCAACAGCGAAGAGAGCTGCACCCCGCTGTCGCCGAGGGCCTTGCGAAATTCCTTGATCCGCGCCCGGTCGACCCGTGGCGCCTTGTAGAACGGCAGGAAATCCTCGCGCGGCGACAGCTCGATGTACTGATAACCCAGTTCGGCGGCCTTGTCGGTCATCTGGCCCAGCGGCAGGTGGCGGTACATGTAGGGGTCCAGTGCGATGCGCATTTTAGTGTTCTCCCCGAATCTGAAGTGGTGACCTGTAGCCGCTGCCGCAGGCTGCGATAAGGCCGAAGGCCTTCAGCGATCTTGAGGCCTTGCGCGCCCTTCGGTCGCGATCGCAGCCTTCGGCAGCGGCTACAAAGTTGCTGTCTGTAGGAGCGAGGCTTGCCCGCGATGGACGTTAACGATGCCGCGTACTTTCTGGATAAACGCGGCGCTCTCAGGTTCATCGCGAGCAAGCTTCGCTCCTACAGAAGATGCAGAAGAGGGTTCAGCCATAGAACGCCGGGCGCGGCGGTTGCTCGACCTTGACGATCTGCCCGCTGTTCTGCGCCTCGATGCAGGCATCGGCGGCCACCGCCGCGGCATAGCCGTCCCAGGCCGAAGGGCCACCGACCTGCCCGGCCCGCACTCCGTCGATAAAGGCCTGCAGCTCGACGTCATAGGCGGCGATAAAGCGGTCCTTCCAGTCCATCAGGATCGTGTTGGACAACTTGGCCTCGCTGCGCAGCTGCACCTGGGACGGCTCCGGCAACCTGGCGATGCCGGTCTCGCCCACCACTTCGCACTGGATGTCGTAGCCGTACTGGCAGTTGACGAACACCTCGACGTCGATGCGCGTGCCCTTGGCGGTTTCCAGCAGCACCACCTGCGGGTCGCGCAGGTGCGCCAACGCCTTGCTCGACTTGCGCGGGAACACCACCTGCACCGACACATAGTCGTCGGCCAGCAGCCAGCGCAGCACGTCCAGCTCATGGATCAGCGTGTCGGTGATCGCCATGTCGGTCTTGTAGTTCTCGCCGACCCGCGGGTTGCGGTGGGCGCAGTGCAGCATCAGTGGCTCGCCGATCCGGCCGCTGTCGATCACCGCCTTCAGGGCGCGGTAGCCGGCATCGTAGGGGCGCATGAAGCCCACCTGGACCAGGCGCTTGCCGTGGGCCATCTCGGCCTCGACGATCTTGCGGCAGCCGGCGGCGGTCACCGCCAGCGGCTTCTCGCAGAACACTGGCTTGCCGGCGGCGATGGCGGCCAGCACGAACTCTTCATGGCTCGGCCCCCAGGAGGTAACCAGCACCGCCTCGACTTCCGGCGCCTTGATCAGCGCATGCCCGTCGGGATACACCTCGGCGGCGATCTTCAGCTCGGCCACCACCTTCGCCGCCTGCGCAAGGTTGATATCGGTGACCGCCACCACCTGGCTGCCCAGCAGGGTCTGGCTGCAACGACGGATATGGTCCTGGCCGATGGCCCCGGTACCGATGACGCCCAGTTTCAAAGACATGAATGCACTCCTGTTTTTTGTTCGAGCAATAGGTTGTTCGAGCCTGTTGTTATTCGAGCGATCAGTACTGCCGGGCCTTGGCCAGGCGTTCGTTGAGTTGTTTGGCCACCGCGTCGGTACGGGCGCTGGTGGACACCTGCGCCACCCCGACCCGCCACCAGGACAGGTACTTGTGGATCATGGTCTTGGGCAGGACCTTGATATCGATCAGGGTCGACACCGTCTGGGTCCGCGCATCGGCCAGGGCCGCCTGCAGCTCTGCCACGGTCTTGACCTTGTAGGTCTTGCAGCCATAGGCCGCCGCGCTCATGGCGAAATCCACCGGCACGAAGCCGCCGTCGAGCTTGCCGGTCTCGGGGTTGCGGAAACGGAACTCGGTGCCGAAGCTGTCCATGCCGTGTTCCATCTGCAGGTTGTTGATGCAGCCGAAGGTCATGTTGTCCAGCAGCACCACGTTGATCTTGCGCCGCTCCTGGATCGAGGTGGCCAGCTCCGAATGCAGCATCAGGTAGGAGCCGTCTCCCACCAGGGCGTAGACCTCGCGCTGGGGTTCGGCGAGCTTGACCCCCAGGGCCGCGTTGACCTCGTAGCCCATGCAGGAATAGCCGTACTCGACGTGGTAGGTGTTGACCCCCTTGCTGCGCCAGCTGCGTTGCAGGTCGCCGGGCAGGCTGCCGGCGGCGGCGACGATCACCGCGTCGTCGGCCAGGGTCTGGTTGAGCACCCCCAGCACCCGGCTCTGGGTCAGGCAGGAACCGGTCAGCTCGATGAATTCGCGCAGCACCGCCGGGTCCATATGGTCGTTAATCTCCGGGACAAAGTCGTCGGCGTGGTATTCGACCTGATAGACCCGGTCCACCTCCGCGTCCAGCTGCGCCCGCGCCTGGCCGATCTGTTCGCCCCAGGCGGCCTGGTAGTCGCTGCGCGCCAGGGCTTCGGCCAACCCGTTCAGGCCTTCCCGGGCATCCGCCAGCAACTGCACGCCGTCGAGCTTCAGCGCATCGCAGGGGCTGATATTGAGGTTGAGAAACTGCGCATCGGCGCGGAACAGTGACTTCGAGGCGGTGGTGAAATCGCTGTAGCGGGTGCCGATGCCGATGATCAAGTCCGCCTCTTTCGCCAGCAGGTTGGCCGCCAGGCAACCGGTCTCGCCGATGCCGCCGACATTCAGCGGGTGGCTGGAGACCACCGCGCTCTTGCCGGCCTGGGTCTCGGCGAAGGGAATGCCGAAGCCTTCGGCAAACGCCAGCAGCGCCTCGTTGGCCCCCGAGTACTTGACCCCGCCGCCACAGATAATCAGCGGCTTGCGCTTGCCGGCAAAGGCCGCCACGGCGTCCTCGAGCATGGCCGCGGTGGCCGGCCGGCGTTCGATGCGGTGCACGCGTTTCTGCAGGAAGTAATCCGGGTAATCGTAGGCCTCGGCCTGCACATCCTGAGGCAAGGCCAGGGTCACCGCGCCGGTTTCCGCCGGGTCGGTGAGCACACGCATGGCGTGGATCGCCGCAGTCATCAACTGCTCGGGACGGTTGATGCGGTCCCAGTATTTGCTCACCGCCTTGAAGGCATCGTTGGTGCTGATGCTCAGGTCGTGGAACTGCTCGATCTGTTGCAGCACCGGGTCGGGCTGGCGGCTGGCGTAGACATCGCCGGGCAGCAGCAACAAGGGAATGCGGTTGGCGGTGGCGGTCGCCGCGGCGGTCAGCATGTTCGCCGCCCCCGGGCCCACCGACGAGGTGCAGGCGTAGATCTTGCGCCGCAGGTGCTGCTTGGCGAAACCGATGGCGGCGTGGGCCATGCCCTGCTCGTTGCGGCCCTGATGCACCAGCAGCTCGCCGCTGTCCTGCTCCAGGGCCTGGCCCAGGCCGAGCACGTTGCCGTGGCCGAAAATGGTGAAGATCCCGGCGACGAACTTGCTCTGCACCCCATCGATCTCGACGTACTGGTTGTCGAGGAATTTCACCAGGGCCTGGGCCATGGTCAGTCGTGTCGTAGTCATGCTTGCACCTTGATCAATACGGTGAAGGTTGATGCGCTTACCGCCCTTGCTGCTATTGCCCTTGCCGCTTTTACTGCTTTGCGCCCTTCCTGCTTTTGTAGCCGCTGCCGCAGGCTGCGATAAGGTCCGCAGGACCTTCGGCGATCTTGAAGAGCGCGCCCGCTACGCGGTCGATCGCAGCCTGCGGCAGCGGCTACAGGATCAAGCTAGGGCGTGCTTGAGGTGGTCGATGCTCGCGCCGATCGCCCGCTGGATATCCGCCAGCCCATGCACGCTGTCGGCGAACGGCTCGAACGACAGGTGACCGCTGTAGCCGCGCTCGAGCAGGGCCTCGATCTGCGCCGCGTTGCCGAGGATATCGCCCTCACCCACCAGCACCCGGTGGCCGTCGCGGATGCTCGCCAGGGGCGCCTCGCGGTCCTCGACCCCGGAGATATGCACCAGCCCGGTCAGCTCGGGGAAGAACTCCTGCTCGCCGGCCAGGTGGTGGTGAAAGGTGTCGTGCACCAGGCGGAACACATCCAGCCCACCGATGGCGCGGATCGCCTCCACCGCCGTGCGCTTGCGCCGCAGGGAGCACTCCTCGAAACCCAGGGGCTCGATAAAACCGAGAATCCCATGCTCGCGCAGGATCGGCGCCAACTCCGTCAAGGCGGTGCGCAAACCGGCGCCGCGCGAGGCTTCGCTGCGCGCATCGGCGCGGTCGTTCAGCGGGCACATCACCAGGCCGCGGGCGCCGCAATCGCGGGCATAGGCGGCAAGCTTCAGGGCCTGGGCGCGACGCTCGTCGTTCCAGACATCGAAGGGGTACAGCGCATTGATCGACAGCACCTGGATGCCGTGGGCCGCGCACAACTGGCGCACCTGCTGCGGCGGCGTGCCATCTTCGATTTCCACGCCCGCAAGGTCATTGCGGATCTCGATGGCATCGGCTTTCAGGGTCACCGCCAGCTCGATGAACGCCGGCAGGCTCAAACGTGGGGCAACCATACGATTCAGGGCGAAACGCAGGGGCTGGCTCATTATTCTTGTTCTCCAGAGCAACGGGTTGAATGGGGTTACTTGGCAGTCGGCATGCTGAACTCGGGGCCCTTGGCGATGCTGTCCGGCCAGCGCTGCATCACGCTCTTGTAGCGGCTGTAGAAGCGCAGGCCTTCCTCACCGTAGGCATGGTGGTCGCCGAACAGCGAACGCTTCCAGCCGCCGAAGGAATGCCAGGCCATGGGTACCGGAATCGGCACGTTGATGCCGACCATGCCGACCTTGATGCTGCGGGCGAAGGCCCGGGCCACGCCGCCGTCGCGGGTGAAGCAGGACACGCCGTTGCCGAACTCATGGGCGTTGATCAGCGCCACCGCGCTGGCGAAATCCGCCACCCGGACGATGCCCAGCACCGGGCCGAAAATTTCCTCCTGATAGATGCTCATCTCTGTGGTCACGCCGTCGAACAGGGTGGCACCGACAAAAAAGCCCTGCTCCGCCCCCGGCACCTTGAAGCCGCGGCCGTCCACCAGCAGTTGCGCGCCCTGGGCCACGCCCTGGTCGATGAAACCTTCGACCTTGGCCTTGTGCTCGGCGGTCACCAGCGGCCCCATGTCGCTGTCGCCCTGCATGCCGTTGCCGATCTTCAGCTGGTCGATGCGCGGCCGCAGTTTCTCGATCAACCGGTCGCCCACCTCGCCCACCGCCACGGCGATGGAGATCGCCATGCAGCGCTCGCCGGCCGAGCCGTAGGCCGCGCCGATCAGCGCATCGGCGGCCTGGTCCAGGTCGGCATCGGGCATCACGATCATATGGTTCTTCGCCCCGCCCAGGGCCTGCACGCGCTTGCCGCGGGACGTCGCCTGGCGGTGGATGTACTCGGCGATCGGCGTCGAGCCGACAAAGGAAATCGCTTCGATGTCCGGGTGCTGCAACAGCCCGTCCACCGCCGCCCTGTCGCCCTGGACCACATTGAACACGCCATCGGGCAGCCCGGCCTCGCTCAGCAGGCGCGCCATCAGCAGGCTGGCGGACGGGTCGCGCTCCGACGGCTTGAGGATGAAGCAGTTACCGCTGACCAGGGCCAGCGGGATCATCCACAGCGGCACCATCACCGGGAAATTGAACGGGGTGACCCCGGCGCACACGCCCAGGGGCTGGCGCAGGTTCCAGTTGTCGATGCCGCCGCCGATGTTGTCGCTGAAGTCGGTTTTCAGCAGGCTCGGCGCGCCACAGGCGAACTCGACGATCTCGATGCCGCGGGTCACTTCGCCATGGGCGTCGGACAGCACCTTGCCGTGCTCGCGGGTGATGATCTCGGCCAGCTCGTTGTGGTGTTGATCCAGCAGTTCCTTGAACTTGAACATCACCCGCGAACGGCGCAGCGCCGACTGCTCGGACCAGGCCGGGAAGGCCTTCATCGCCGAAGCGACGGCCTCGTCCACGGTCTTCTGGCTGGCCAGGGCGACCTGGGCCTGCACGCGGCCGGTGGCCGGGTTGAACACGTTGGCGAAGCGCTCGCCGCTGTCCTGCACCTGACCGTCGATGTAATGGCCGATTACCGGGGCGTCACTCATTGTTCTTGTTCTCCGTTCGAATGTTGGAATTCAGAGGCTGGAAATCACAGATCCAGCAGCCAGCTGTGCCGCGGATCGTTATGGAACTGCCAGACCCGCTTGGGCCCGGCCATGACGTTCAGGTAATAGGACTCGTAGCCATAGGGCACGCTGACCGGGTGGTAACCCTTGGGCACCACCACCAGGTCGCCGTGCTCCACGGCCATGGCCTCGTCGAGGCTGCGGTCGTCGGTGTAGACCCGCTGGAACACAAAGCCCTGGGGCGGGTTGACCTGGTGGTAATAGGTTTCTTCGAGAAAGCTCTGGTGCGGCAGGTCGTCGGTGTCGTGCTTGTGCGGCGGGTAGCTGGAGGAATGCCCGGACGGCGTGCGCACCTCCACCACCAGCAGCGAATGGGCCGGCTCGCTGTCCGGCAGGATGTCGCAGACATAGCGGGTGTTGGCGCCCTTGCCACGCACGCTGCGCTTCATGCTCTCGGGAAGGATCAGCCGGGGGCCGAGGCCGTTGGAGCTTTTTGCAGTAGCGCCAGGCGCGGCGCAGACGGCGATCTGCACATCGCTCAGGGCCGTGACCTGGGCCTGGCTGCCGGGCGGCAGGTAGACGGCGAAGGGCGACTTGTCCTCGAACACCGATTGCCGGTCGCCGAGGTTGTCCCAGCCGAACGCGCCCTGCCCCGGCGCCTCGCCCTGGACGCCGATACGCCCGCTGAGCAGCACCAGGCACAACTCCCGGTCGCCGGCATTGACCGGCAGGCTTTCGCCGAGGCTCAGGCGGTAGGCGGCGAAACCGACGTACTGCAACCGGCCCTCGGCCAACTGGACCATGGTCCGGCCCTTGGCCGCGCTTTTTACCAGCAGGCTCATTGTCCCGTCCTCTCGTTAAGCAGCGCGCGCAAGGTGTCATAACCCTTCTTCGCGTAGACATAACTCGGTGCCACCGCCGGGTCCTGCTCGGCCTCCACCACCAGCCAGCCCTGGTAATCGGCGGCCAGCAGCTCGTCCAGCAGCGCGGCGAAATCGATGTCGCCATCCCCCGGCACGGTGAAGGTGCCGTTGATGATGCAGTCGGGAAAACTCCACAGGTGGTTGCGCGCCAGCTGCACCACCGGCTTGCGCACATCCTTGAAGTGCACGTGGCAGATGCGTCCGATGTGCTTGCGCAGCACTTGCAGTGGTTCGCCGCCGCCCATGTAGCAGTGGCCCGAGTCGAACAGCAGGCCGACTTCGCTGCCGGTCAGGCTCATCAACTGGTCGATGTCCGCCGGCGATTCGACGTAGGCGCCCATATGGTGGTGGTACGCCAGGCGCACGCCCTGGGACAGGGTGAAACGCGCAAGCTCGGTGAGCTTGTCGGCGTATTCCTGCCAGGCCTGCTCGCTGTGAAAACGCGGACGCTCCACCAGGGGAATGCGCTGGCCCTGGATCGAGTCGGCGACCTCGCCGTAGACCAGCACCGTGGCGCCGTTCTGCGCCAGCAACTGCACATGGCTGGCGATGGCGTCGATCTCCTCGGCCACCGAACGTCGGGCCAGGCGGCTGGAATACCAGCCCGAGACCAGCGCCAGGTCATAAGGCCGCAGCACATCGCCGACGCCCTTGGCATCCTTGGGGAACTTGCCGTTGAGCTCGAAACCTTCGTAGCCGATCTCCTTGCCTTCGCTCAGCGCGGTGCTCAACGGCGTTTCGCCGCCAAGGGACGGCAGGTCGTCGTTGCTCCAGGAAATCGGGTTGATGCCAATTCGGATTGCGGGCATGGCTGCACCTTTTATTGTTTTCTAAAGCAGTTCTGAAAAACTCCCGGCCTCGTACCTACTGCTGTAGCCGCTGCCGAGCCTGCGAGGCTGCGATCGGTGGCGCAGCCACCGCAAGCGTTGTACCTGACACTACGCGTTGTCAGGTTTTGCGAGCGCTACGCGCTCGATCGCAGCCTCGCTACGCTCGGCAGCGGCTACAGGGATTTGTGCCAGGTTTACGTTCGGGTTTGCGTTTGGGGTCGGGCCGTGCGCCAGGCGTCGATCAGTTCGACGAAGGTCGCCTGCACCCGGCGGATCAGGGTTTCGTCGTCGATCTCGCTGGCCAGCCAGGCCCGGCTCGGTTCATGGAAAATCGTCCGGCCCACGGCGAAGCCGCGGCAGGTGCGGCTGTTGCCAGCCTGGCGGAAACCTTCGGCCAGGGTCGCCGCCGGGGCGTTGAGGCCCAGCAGCACCACGCCACGGCAATAGGGATCGCGCTCCTCGATCAGCTCGTCGAGCCGCTGCCACTGCTCGGCGCTCTGCGCCTCGATCTTCCACCAGGCCGGGAAAATGCCCAGGTTGTACAGGCGCTTGAGGGCGCGGTAGAGCACGTCCGGGTGAGTCGAGGGGTGGTCCTTGGGCGGAATGATTTCCAGCAGCAGCTCATGGCCGCTGACCTGGGACGCCTGGTACAGGCCCTTGATCTGCGCTTCCTGCTCCAGGCGCAGCAACGGCTCGTCGTCCGGGTGGTATTGCACCAGGCACTTGATGATCTGCTCCTGGGGCCAGGCGATCAGGTTGCTGCCGATCGAACGCCCATGTTCGAAAGCCAGCGGCCGCGAGCCCTGGACTTCCACCGGCCGCGCCACCCACCAGCCTCGGCCGGTGGCGGCGTTCAGCGAATCCTGGCCGAAACGCTGGTCCGCCAGCAGGCCGACATCGGCTTCGATGCCCTGCGCGCGCAAATCAGCCTCGACCCGCTCCACCGCCTGGATAAACAGCTGCTTGAGCTGGCCGATGGCCCTGAGCTCGCGCCCGCCCTTCTGCGCCAGTTCCACCAACTGCCCGCGATGGTCGAAGGCGAAGATGAACAGCTGCTTCCAGGCCTTGCGCGGCACGCTGACCTGATGCAGGCGCTGCAGGGTGCTGTCCTGGTCCGGCCGGGTAATGGGCACCGGGCTGTTGAACAGGTAATCCAGCTCGGCGCGGGTCGGCATCGCCGGCGCGCAGGCATGGCGCGACACCACCAGGCCGCCGCAGGCATTGGCCAGCTGGCAGCAGCGCTCGTCGCTGGCGTCCTCCAGCCAGCCACTGAGGAAACCGGACATAAAGGCATCGCCCGCCCCCAGCACATTGAGCACTTCGACCCGCACCCCGGGATAGATCGCGCCGTCTTCCAGGCGCGCCGGGATCGCCCCGTGGATCACCGTGCAGCCCTGGGGGCCAAGCTTGACCACCAGGGTCGCGGCGGTCAGCGAACGCACGGTGCGCAAGGCGCTGAGTAGATCGTCGCTGCCGCCGGCGATGAGGAATTCTTCTTCGGTGCCGACGATCAGGTCGAAGCGCGGCAGGATCTTCTGCACATGGGCGCTGACGTTCTGGTCGGCGACAAACCGGGTCTCGCCGTCGGCCTTGCCCGCCAGGCCCCAGAGCACCGGGCGGTAGTCGATGTCGAGCACGCGCTTGACGTCGTGCCGCTCGGCGTACTCCAGAGCCTGGAGGCTGGCCTGGTACACGCCGTCGGTGGAGAAATGGGTGCCGGTGATCAGCAAGGCCTTGCTGGAGGCGATAAAGGCTTCGCTGATGTCTTCAGCGCGCAGGGCCATGTCGGCGCAGTTCTCGCGGTAGAACACCAGGGGGAAGGTTTCGCGGTCCTTGAGCCCGAGCAGGACCAGGGCGGTCAGGCGCTGCGGGTCGACCTTGATCGCGCTGACGTCGCAGCCTTCGCGGGCCAGGGACTCCACCAGGAAACGCCCCATGTGATCGTCGCCGACCCGGCTCAGCATCGCCGAGCGCAAGCCCAGGCGCGCGGTGCCGAAGGCGATGTTGGCGGACGAGCCGCCGAGGTATTTGGCGAAGCTTACGACATCTTCCAGCCGGGCCCCGACCTGCTGTGCGTAAAGGTCGACGCCCAGGCGTCCGAGGCAAATCAGATCCAATTGACGCCCACTGGCAAAACGAGTCTGGCCCATGCTGGCTCCTGTTATTTTTATCAGCCTGCGCGTGGCACCGAGGAAGGCGCCGAACGCTCTTGGTGGATGCAGACTAAAACGTTCACCGGCACCAATCAATATTTTTTCTATAAATTTTTTACGTGGAATATTTTTTCCAATAAACTTTTTCAAGGCCGCTCCAGGCAGCCTGCATCGTTTCAGCAAGCGCCCCGTGGCCGCGTGGCTCAAGATTTTCCCCGCGCCGACCCTGTAGACTGCGCACAGCCCACCTATTGTCAGGGAGTGGATCAACCAGCCCGCTCCCATTAAGTACAAGCCAGTAAGCACAGAAGGATTGCCTATGTCCCGCACCGATCAGCCGGCCACGACCGAGAGCCCGCAAGACAGCGACCTCGCCAGCCCCCCGATCAATGCCGAGCGCCTGCTGCAGCTGATCACCCAGGAATACGAAAGCCTGCCGCGCCAGCTCAAGCGCATCGCCAGCTACATGAGCCAGCAGAGCGACCGGATCATGGTCGACCGCATCAGCGACATCGCCGGTGAATGCGAGGTGCACCCCTCGGCCATCGTGCGTTTCTCCCAGCGCTTCGGCTTCAGCGGCTTCAGCGAAATGCAGGCGCTGTTTCGCGAGGCCTACACCCACAAGACCACCCCGGTACAGAACTACCAGCAGCGCATCCGCAGCATGATCGCCAACAAGTCGCAGAAGGCCAGCGGCGGCGACCTGGCGCGCGAGTGCATCAACGCCACCCTGTCGGGCATCGAGCGCCTGGGCCTGGAGCTGGACGACGCGGCCTTCGACAAGGCCGTGGACCTGGTGGTCAACGCCGACAACATCTACGTGGTCGGGGTGCGCCGCTCCTTCGCCGTGGCCGACTACCTGGTGTACAACCTGCAGCACACCAACAAGCGCATCCACCTGGTGTCGGGCCTGGGCGGCAGCTACCGCGAGCAGATGCGCAGCATCCGCCCCAACGACCTGGTGATCGCCATCAGCTTCACCCCGTATGCCAAGGAAACCCAGCACTGCCTGCGGATCGCCCAGCACCACCAGGCCAAGACCCTGATCATCACCGACAGCAACCTGTCGCCCCTGGCCAAGCGCGCCAACACCGTGCTGCTGGTCAACGAAGGCAGCTCCTTCGCCTTCCGCTCCCTGAGCGCCACCTTGTGCCTGTGCCAGGCGCTGTTCATCGCTGTGGCCTACCGCCTGGAACTGAAGGTCGACGAGATTCACGAGCAGGCGGGGTTCGAGGACTGACCCTCACCCCGCCGCGTGCGTATGCGCCCGCAACGCCCCCGGCACGCCGGTACGCAGCAGGCCGCCCTCCTCGACCCAGGTCAGGGTCTGCTGGTGGGCCCGTTGCAGCAGTTGCTCGGTCTGGCTGAAGTCGAACACCGAAATGCCCAGCGGGCACAAGGGCGCGACCACATGGATCGCCGCCTGTGGCGAATACAGCTCAATGTCCCGCACCAACTGGCGCATGCTCATCAGGTTCAGGGTGTGCAAGGCCAGGGCGATCAAGCCGCTCGGCGGTTGTGGGCAGGCGCAACCGAATCCGGTCGGCACCACGATGACCCGGGTCGCGCCCAGCGACACCGCCGCGGCGATCGGGGTGTTGCTGGCGACACCACCGTCGACCAGCAGCTTGTCGCCGATCTGCACCCACGGAAACACCAGCGGAATCGCGGCACTGGCCAGCAGGGCCTGCTCGACGCTGCCGCTGGACAACAGCTCCTCGGCGCCCGTGAGCAGGTTGGTGGTGACGATATGCAGGGGCAATTCGGTGTCTTCGATGCGGGTCACCGGCAGCACCCGGCGCACCAGGCTCGCCAGCGCCGACGAAGGCAACAGGCAGCCGCGGCGCTTGAGCAGGGACGACAGCGCGTCAATCAAGGAAAACGGAAACACATCGGCCTTGCGCAAGCCACGCCAGAAATCGGCCAGTTCGGCGACCCCGCGGGCATTGGGCCTGGCGGCAAAGTAGGCGCCGTTGAGGGCACCGACCGACGCGCCGACCACCAGGTCGAACACCACATGCTTTTCGAGCAGCGCCCGCAGCATCCCCACCTGGACAGCCCCGAGGCTGCCGCCACCGGCAAGGACAAGGGCAGTTCGGGTGGGATGCATAGCGCTTCTCCTGCCGATGTTCAGCCATTGCTCCCTAAACAATAGCGCTGCCGCACCCCGCTACGAAGCCGTCTGGCGGCTCCCTCGCCCTGGCCTGCTGTTCATCCGAAAGACCGGCACCGGCTACATCGCTCACCTACGCTGGGTAACGGATGCTCCACAGCACAATCGTGCTTGCGCCGTTCAATCAAGTGCTGGTCATGGGCATCAGGACAAGTCCCTCGCAGTGCCAGGGAAGTTTGAGGTTCAAACTCACGCAAGGAGCGCATCATGACCGACAAAGCATACGCAATTCTTCTGTATTCCGAAGACGAGGATAATGGCTACCTCTACTTCCCCATTAAACGCGCCAATCTCGTGTATGGCGGCATGCCGCAGTTTTTCGGCGGCACCAAGAATGCGGGAGAAACGGATCACGACACTATCGCCCGGGAGATGAAAGAGGAAAGCGACGGTAAAATCACCTTGGGCGCCGGTGGCCTGACGTCGATATACAAGTCCAGGGTCGGCAACAACAACTACAGCTTTTATGTAGCCGAGAACTACCAGGGAAAGAACTTCCTGGGCAGCCTGACCAACAGCGAGATGAGCAGTATCCAGCAGTTCTTCGTTCAAATCGGGCAGGAAGACGATGTCGAGGACCTGCTGAAATCACTCAAGATCGTTCCGACTGCGGAGTTTATCGAGTCGGAAACCTATGAGGCGTTCAATCGGGCAATCGCCTGGAGTGAACAATAAACAAGCGGTTTGAAATGCACGGCAGTTTATTGAGCCGGCCAAACCGAAACAGTCGAACTGGCTCAATACTGTTTCGGACACTTAAACCCGCAGCGCAATATCAGGCTGCGGGTTTTCAACCATTATCAACGGTATATAGATAGAAGTACTTGGCGGGCCTTGTACAACATCCGACGCTTATAACCAGCCTCATGTTTTCAGATCGCTCGCGAACGTTGCGCCGACCGCCATCCGAAAACTTTCACCCTCGTCTTATTGCACCTGGAATAGCCGTCATCGATGATTGACAGCAATCACCAGCCCCCGATAGCCAACCCCGGACATTTGCCGCTAAATTAGCCGCGGCCCTCCCCCTGTCTCGTTGTTCCGCACAAGGAAATGCTCAATGAAACTCATCGGTATGCTCGATTCCCCCTATGTTCGCCGTGTCGCCCTCACCCTCAAGCGCCTGGAGATCCCGTTCGAGCATGAGGCGTTGTCGGTGTTTCGCACTTTCGAGCAGTTCCAGCGCATCAACCCGGTGGTCAAGGCGCCGACCCTGATCTGCGACGACGGCACGGTGCTGATGGATTCGTGCCTGATCATCGACTACCTGGAAGCCCTGGCCGGCCGTAGCCTGTTGCCGGCGGCGCCCCAGGCGCGGGCCCATGACCTGCGGCTGATCGGCCTGGCGCTGGCGGCGTGCGAGAAGTCGGTGCAGATCTACTACGAGTACCAACTGCGCCCCGCCGAGAAGCGGCACGAGCCGTGGCTGGAGCGGGTTCGCGGGCAGTTGGCGGCGGCTTATGGCGAGCTGGAAAAAGAACTGGAGAAACGCCCGCTGGCCACCGATGGCGATATCGATCAGGCCGGTATCAGCCTGGCCGTGGCCTGGAGCTTTACCCAACTGCTGGTGGCCGAGCACCTGGATGCCGCACGGTTTCCAAGGGTCAAGGCGTTTGCGGAATACGCCGAGGGGTTGGCGTTGTTTGTCAGTACGCCGATGGTTTGAGGCCACCAGGCGGCGCGGTGTTACCGCAGCACCGCGTCAGCGTTCAGGTTCATCGCGAGCAAGCTCGCTCCTACAGAGGACTGCGTCGTTCTCGACTTCATGTACAACGCAACTTTTGTAGGAGCGAGCTTGCTCGCGAAAAACTTCAGGGAGACGCGATGCCTCAGGCCAGCGCCACCTGCAACGGCGCCACCGCCTGCAAGCCGAAACGCTCGGCAAGGAACGGCGTGATGTCCAGCGGCAACGCCTCCTCATTCACCAACCGATCCAGCAACACGCCGGTGATCGCCGAGGTCAGGATGCCGGTGCGGAAGTGCCCACAGGCATTGAGGTAACCCTCTACCCCGCACATCGGCCCGAGGATCGGCAGTTCATCCGGCGAGCCCGGGCGCAGGCCGGCCCAGCAGCGCTTGAGGTTGACCTGTTCGAGCTGCGGCACGCAGCGCACCGCGCCCTGCACCAGACCCTGGATTTCCCGGTAGGTGGTGCTGATGTCGAAGCCCTTGTCCTCGGTGGTGCTGCCGATCAGGATCTCGCCGTTGTCCTTCTGCGCCATGTAGCAGTCGCTGGTGGTCAGGCAACCGTTGAGCAGTTGCGGCATGCGCTCGGTGAGCAGGATCTGGCCCTTGACCGGTTTCACCGGAATGCTCGCGCCGGTGGCTTGCAGGCTCAGCTCGGCGGCCCAGGCGCCGGCGGCGTTGATCAGGGTGTCGCAATGGAACAGCCCCGCCTCCGCCGTCTGCACGCCGCTGATCCGGCTGCCCTGGTGCAGCACCCCGGTGACGTTGGTGTTGAAGTACATGTCCACGCCGTTCTGCCGCGCGCCTTCGGTGTAGGCGTCGGCCAGGCGGAACGGGTTGACCTGGTGGTCGCAGAGAAATTCCAGGGCACCCTGGGCGTGATGGCTGACGTTCGGCTCCGCCTGGCGCAGCGCCGCCTGGTCGAGCCAGCGCACCTGATGGGACAGGTGCGGGATGCAGGCCACGATGTGCTCGGCGTAGAGCCGGTCCTCGTCGTCGTAGATCACGAACTTCAGCCCGGTGCGCTCGAACTTGAAGTCCATGCCGTGGCGCTCGCGCAGCTCTTCATGCAACTGCGGGTACAAGCCGTTGGATTGCAGGGCGAAGTCGAAGAACGACTGCGGCAGGATATGCGGCGTGCTGGAGTCCACCAGCACCGCCGAACCCTGGGCCTGGCGCTTGTTGCGCGCCGACATCATGCGAAAGAAGATCACCCCGCAGCCCAGCCCCACCGACTCGCCGATGGCCCACAGGCCGCCGGCCGAGGCGCGGGTGGCATTGCCCGGACGCTTGGCGTCGATCAACGCCACCCGCAGGTTCTTGCGCTTGGACAACTGGTACGCGCAGGAAGCGCCGATCACACCGCCGCCGGCGATGACCACGTCGTAGAACTTACTCATGATTCACAGCATCCTTGCTCGGTTGAGGGAAGGCGGAAAAAGGAATCGGGTCCAGGGGGAAACGCGGGCGCAGCCAGCCCACGTCCTGGCGCCCGGTGGCCTGGCGCAGGCGGTCGCTGCAATAGCCCACGCACATACGGCCCTGGCAGTCGCCCATGCTCACCCGGGTGCGCATCTTCAGGCTGGCCATGTCCTGCACGCCCTGCTCCAGGGCGCGGTCGATATCGCCACGGGTGGCGTGTTCGCAACGGCAGATCAGGGTGTCGGCGGCCGGCAGTTCGATCTGCCCGGTGCCGCGTTCGGTGTAGCGGTCCACCGCGGCGCGGAAACGGGTGATGGAGGCCAGTTTGTTCTGGTACTTCTGGCGCCGCGCCAGGGCCTCCTCGTTGCTCAGCACATCGCGCTGCATCAGGATCGACAGCGCGGCGATGCGTCCGGTGAGCATCGCTGCCTCGCCGCCGCGAATCCCGCCCATGTCGCCGGCCAGGTGAATGTGCGGCTCGCTGCTTTGCTGCCAGACGTTGGCCGTGGCCCGCAGGTAGCCGTCATGGCTGAAGCCGTGGTTGAGGCCCATCTGCTGGCTGAGCTGGGTGCGCGGGATAAAGCCGTAGCCTACCGCCAGGGTCTGCGCGGCGACCGGTTGCAGGCGGCTCAGGTCCGGCTCCCAGCGCGCCGAGTATGGCGCCACGCTGACGCTTTCCAGGCCGTCCGCGCCCAGGGCCTCGACCACGCCCCAGCCGTAATGCACAGGAATGCGGTGCAACTTGAGGTAGGCCAGCATGCTCAGGCCGTCGAGGAACAGCTGCGGCTTGTTCAGCAGCGCCAGGCTTTCCTTGGCGATCCGGCCAAAGGTGCAGGCCTCGTAGACCGCCGCCACGTCCGCGCCGCTGGCGTGCAGCTGGCAGGCCACCAGCGGCAGCAACGGCCCGCTGCCGGCGATCACCACCGGCCCGCGCGGCTTGACCACGCCGCTCTTGATCTGCAACTGCAAGCCGCCCAGCAGCATCACCCCGGGCAAGGTCCAGCCGGGAAACGGCACGCTGCGTTCATGGCAACCGGCGGCCAGCAGCAACTGCGGATAGGCCACTTCCTGCAACTGCTCGTCGGCATCCAGCAGGACCAGGCTGCCCTTGCCTTCGGCCCCCACCACCCGGTGGTTGAGGCGCACATCGATCATCTGTTCGCAGTCGGAAAAGGCCCCGTGCAGTTTCGCCAGGGCCTCGCAATAACGCGGCCCCAGATAGTCCAGCTGCACGCCGTCGCGCAGCGGTCCGCGATAGACCACGCCGCCCAGGCGCGAGGCCTCGTCGATCAGGATACTGCGCACCCCGTGCTCGGCCAGTTCGATGGCCGCGGCCATGCCCGCGGGGCCGCCGCCGACGATCAGTGGGTTGAGGCTCATAGCACCTCCTGCGCAGCAATGATGCGGTTGACTTCGGTCTGCACCTGCATGCCCGGCCGCACCTGGGTCTGGCAGGCCCGGCGCTTGTGCCGGCCGTCGATCTGCACCAGGCAGCAATGGCACACGCCCATGCCGCAATAGGCGCCGGCCAGCTGGCCGTGGTCGTTGCGCGCCACCTGACGCAGTCCGAGGGACTGGATGACGCTGAGTACGGTTTCACCAATCGCCGCCGTCACCGGCTGGCCATTGAGGCTGATGGTCATATCCGCCTGTTGCAGCGGCTGGATATCGAAGGTTCGTTCGGTATGGCGCATCAGGAAATTCGTCCTTGAGTGAAGAGGAATGCCAGCGTCCTGCTGTGCATCGCCGTGAACCTGGTCATCGACCCTGATCACGGTTGCGCGACGCCAGCTCCTCGGGGCTGAACACCGGGCCAATCTAGTAGGTTTGTCGAACAACAACATTGATCTGGGCCAAGCAAAGCGCAAGGCTCTGGAATGCGCCTTGCGCCGCCCTGCCCTAACTGGAAAACACGTAGCGGCCCTTGACCTTGCGCGGCCCGATGAAAGCGAAATCCGGAAAGATCAGGCTACGCACGTACATCGCAAAAAACACCACCCCCAAGGTCATGGCCGCGCCGATCAGGGTCCCCAACGGGTCCTCGGCATAACCTTCGAACAACCGCGGGAATTGTGACAGGGTCAGAAGGGCATAGAAGGTGTAGGCGTTCGCCGAAGGTTTATGGAAGCCCCAGGCAAACAGCAGCGGCACCAGGCCCCCCAAGAGCGCGAATACCCAGGCAGCCTTGGGGCCGATGACCGAGCCGAGGAAGAACCCGGCCACCGCACCGACCACCGCCTGCAGCAACATCACCGCCAGCAGGAGCTGGATCTTGCGCCGGTGCCGGGCATAGAGCGCGGGGTCGGAATAGGCCGCGATCCAGAACGCCAGCAGCCGCTCCTTGATCCCGCTGCCGGCGAACGCGGCAAAGGTTTCGCCCCTGGAGCGCCCGGCCTCGAGGCTGGCGATGACTTGGCGCTTGGCTTGCTGTTTGTCCATCCGTGTTGTCCCCGATAGTGGCCCCCGGTGGCGCCGTGCCGGCAACGCTAGTAGAGGCACCCGGGGCTGTCCAATCGGTGTCTGCGCGGGTTATTTGCGCTTGTAGCTTTTGCTGCCGCTCGGGGTCAGGCAATAGACCCCGCCCCGTGGCCCAGTGCAGAAACTGCCACTGCCACAGGAGCAGCCGTCGCTGCTGCGCAACAGGCTTTGTGGACGCGCGGCCTGGCCCGGGTCGCCGTAGCGCGCGGCGCAGTTTTGCTTGGAGCCGCTGATGGAGCCGTCGTTGCACAAAAACAGCTCGCCGTCGCAACCGGCGATCCCGCCCTTCTTGCCGGAGCAGGGTTGATTGGCGGCGAACGCCGGGGCCGCCGCCAGCAGTAACAGGCAGACGCCCAGGGTTTTCCAGTCGAGGTCATGAGGTCGGTGCATTGCGTAGCGTCCCTGCCAGCCAATAATAGCTGGATGATATCAACGATCGGCCGACCCGGCCCGCCTGCTACCCTGCGTTGGCCAGGGCACTGGCGCGAAGATGAAAGATTTTTTAGAAAGCCCGCGGCCATTTCTTGGCAAAATGCCGGCCTGTGTCATGAAATCCCAATCAGGTAAGCCCCTATGACCCGCATTCTGACCATCGAAGACGATGCCGTAACAGCCCGCGAAATCGTGGCCGAACTGAGCAGCCACGGGCTGGACGTGGATTGGGTCGACAACGGTCGCGAAGGCCTGGTGCGCGCCGTCAGCGGCGACTACGACCTGATCACCCTCGACCGCATGCTGCCGGAGCTGGACGGCCTGGCCATCGTCACCACCCTGCGCACCATCGGCGTGTCGACGCCGATCCTGATGATCAGCGCCCTGTCCGACGTCGACGAACGCGTGCGCGGCCTGCGCGCCGGCGGCGACGACTACCTGACCAAACCCTTCGCCTCCGACGAAATGGCGGCCCGGGTCGAGGTGCTGCTGCGGCGCAAGAGCACGGTGCAGGAGTTCGAGACCAGCCTGCGGGTCGCCGACCTGGAGCTGAACCTGATCAGCCGCGAAGCGACCCGCGCCGACCAGTTGCTGAGCCTGTTGCCCACCGAATACAAGCTCCTGGAATTCCTCATGCGCAACACCGGCCAGATCCTCTCGCGGATGATGATTTTCGAGGAGGTCTGGGGCTATCACTTCGACCCGGGCACCAACCTGATCGACGTGCATATCGGCCGCCTGCGCAAGAAGATCGATCCGCCCGGCATGACCCCGCTGATCCGCACCGTGCGAGGCTCGGGTTATGTCATTGCTGAACCCCTCTAAGGGCTGGCGCTCCTCCAGCAGCCGCCTGCTGGCGCTCTACAGTTCGCTGTTCGTGGCCTGGAGCTGCATCCTCATGGGCGTCATGTACTACGAGGTGTCCGGCTATCTGGAAAGCCTGGCCAAGCACTCGCTGATGCAGCGCCAGCACCTGTTCGCGCGCTTCCAGGGCGAGCAGCTGGAAGAGGCCCTGACCACCAGCATGACCTTCGACATGCGCGCCATCGACGCCTACGGCCTGTTCGACGAGCGGCGGCGCTACCTCAGCGGGCCGATCCGCGAGATCCCCGACGACCTGCCGCTGGACGGGCAGATCCACGAGCTCAAGAGCTGCATCGACTCCGACGACCCCAACCTGCCCCGCGCCAGTTGCGATGCGGTGGCCACCTACACCCGCGATGGCCGCTGGCTGATCCTGGTGCGCGACAACGGCTCGCTGTTCGCGGTGACGCGGATCATCCTCCACGCGCTGCTGTGGGGCGTGTCGCTGACCATCATTCCCGGGGCCGCCGGCTGGCACCTGCTCCGGCGCCGACCGCTGCGGCGCATTCGCGCCCTGCAGGCCAGCGCCGAGGCGATAGTCGCCGGCGACATGACCCACCGCCTGCCGCTGTCCAACCGCCGCGACGAGCTGGACATGCTGGCGGCCATCGTCAACGCCATGCTCGACCGCATCGAGCGGCTGATGAACGAGGTCAAGGGCGTGTGCGACAACATCGCCCACGACCTGCGCACCCCGCTGACCCGCCTGCGCGCCCAGCTGTACCGCATGCAGCAACAGGCGGTCGAGGGCACGCCGGAAGCCTTGCAGCTGGACCAGGTGCTGGCCGAGGCCGACCGGCTGATGGCGCGTTTTCGCGGCTTGCTGCGGATTTCCGAGATCGAGGATCACCAGCGCCGCTCGGGGTTTGTCGAGCTCGACCCGCTGCCGCTGCTGCGCGAGCTGTATGACTTTTATTTGCCGCTGGCCGAGGAAGGCCAGCTGACCCTGACCCTGGATGTGCCCGCCACGCTGCCGAGCCTGACCGGCGACCGCGCCCTGCTGTTCGAGGCCCTGGCCAATCTGTTGAGCAACTCGATCAAGTTCACCCCGCCGGGTGGCGAGGTGATTCTGCGCGGTGTCGAGGACGGCGGCTGTACGCGCCTGGAAGTCCTCGACTCCGGCCCCGGCATTCCCGAGGCCGAGCGCAAGGCGGTGTTCCAGCGCTTCTACCGGGTCGACGACAGCAACTCCCACGGCGGCTTCGGCCTGGGCCTGTCCATCGTCGCGGCCATCGTCAGCCTGCACGGCTTCAAGCTCGACGTCGGCAGCAGCGACAGTGGCGGCGCGCGCCTGAGCCTCGATTGCCGGCCGAGCCTGATCGCCAAGGGCTGAAGCGCAGCTACCCACGCCACTCCCCTACGAAGAGCATGTCGGCGGGGGTCAGGACAAATGCACCAGGCTGATGGAGTTGCTGCGCAACTCGTACCGCAGCTCCTCGATCATCGCCAGCACGTCCGCCTCAGTCTCAAGCAGCCGCGGGTCGATGCCGGTGACCACCAGGTCGACCCGGCCGCTCTGCGGTTCGTAGATCCGCAGGGTGAAGGTGGAGTCGGAGCCGGTGCTGAAGGCACAGGCCAGGGGCGCGAAGCCCTGTTCGATGTAGCGGCGCAACTGCGCCCGGGAAATCACCCAGGCCTTCCTCAGCGGCGACGCCATAACAGGCCGGCCAGCAGGCCGATCCCGGCGAGGATGGCGACACTGGCCATGGGTTTGTCACGGACAAAGCGGGAGACGCGGTCCAGGGCATCGCCATAGGTTTCCTGCAATTGCCCGGCGGCCTGGCGGGCCGCCCCCTCCAGGCGCATCTGCTGATCGTCCAGCAGCTCGCCTACTGCACCCTGGGCCTTGCCGGCCGCCGTGCCCACCGCACCTTTGATCTGTTCGCTACGCATGTGCATTCCTTCAGCTGATGATGTTCGGTGCACGGCCCGTGTCCGCCACGGCACCGCACCTCACCCAGCCTAAGAAACCCTGTGACGCCGCAGAAGCGCCATTTGTACTGGTGGCACTGGTGCATTTGCACCGGTCAGCGCTGCACCTTTCAGCGCTGAGCCTTGCCGCGACGGTCGCCGCTGAACAGCCCGCGTTCGCGAGCCCAGACGATGGCCTCGGCGCGGCTGTGCACCGCCAGCTTGGAATACACCGTGGCCACGTGATTGCGCACCGTGCTAGGCGCCAGTTGCAGGCGCGCGGCGATCTCCTTGTCGGCCAGGCCCTCGCAGATCAGCCCCAGCACATCGCGCTCGCGGGCGGTCAGGTCGGTAAAGGACGCACTGGGCTGCTCGGCCTGGTTGGCGCTGCGCACATTGGCCAGCTTTTCGATCAGGGTCTGGCTGAACCACGAGGCATCGCGCATCACCTCCTCGATCGCCGACACCAGCTCCAGCTCGGAGCGCTTGCGCTCGGTGATGTCCATCAGCACCAGCAGGTAGCTGGGCTTGCCCTGGATATCCACAGTGTCGGCCGAGACCACGCAGTCGAGCAGTTCGCCGCCCTTCTTCGCCACCCGAAGGTCGACGTTGCGCACATCGGCGCTTTTCTCCAGGGCGCCGAACAGGCTGGCGCAGGCCTGAGGGCTGGCGATAAAACCGACTTCTTCCACGGTCTTGCCCAGCAGCTCCTCGGCGACATAACCGGTGCTGTCGAGAAAGGCCTCGTTGACGTCGACGATCTGCTGGCTGTCGGCGCCGCAGACCAGGGTCGGCACCGGCGTCAGGCGAAACGCCTTGGCAAAGCGCTCCTCGCTCTGGCGCAGGGCGGTCTCGGCCTTGCGCCGCGGCTCCAGGTCCATGAAGGAAAACAGCATGCAGTCTTCTTCGTTGATATCCAGCGGCTGGCCAGCGACTATCACCAGCTTGCTGCCGCCTTCGGGCAGGCGCAGTTCGGCCTGCATCTGCGGGATGGTTGCGCCCTGGTTCAGGCGTTCGATGGCCAGGTCCTTGCGCTCGGCGCCCTCCAGCACATCCACTTCGTACACCGAGCGGCCGATCACCTGGTCGCGGGCATAACCGGTCATTTCCAGGAAGCCCTGGTTGACCTTGATGTAGCGCAGGTCGCTGAGGCGGCAGATCACCGCCGGCGCCGGGTTGGAATTGAAGGTCTTCTCGAAGCGCTGTTCGGCGCTGGCCCACTCGGTGGCGTCGCTGAGGATCAGCACCAGGGATTCCACCTCGCCGGCGCGGTCGGTGAGGATCATGCTGCGCACCCGATGCACCCAGGTGCGTTCTTCCTCGCCCTCGCCGCTGCGCACCTCCACCACCACGTCGCTGAAAGTCTCCCCAGCGGCGACCCGGTTGATCGGGTAGCTGTCCAGCGCCAGCGGGTGGTTGTTGCGATAACGCAGGGCGAAACGCTCGGCGTATTGCTGGTCGTCGGCGCCCAGCTCGGCGATCTCCTCGACCCCGTGCATGGCCAGCGCCGCCTCGTTGGCCCAGACGATGCGCCGGTCCGCCTCGAGCAGGATGACCCCGTCGGACAGTCCGGAAATGATCTGCTGCAACTGCCGGCGATTGGTTTCGGTGGCGAGTAGATCCTGGCTCATGGCGACTCCTCAAAGGCCCGGCGCCACTGGCGTGACGTCGAAAGAAAGGCGGGCAGAAACTACGACCACGGCGCATCGCCATCGTGCCCTGGGCTAATACCCCCTTACCGCCGAAGCGCATCCCTGTAGCCGCTGGCGCAGCCTGCGATAGACCCGCAGGGTCTCCAGCGCCAGCAAGATCGCCACGAGCGTGCCGCTCGATCGCAGCCTTCGGCAGCGGCTACACAAGCATTGAGCAGGGCTGGAATATCGAGGGGATCGCCGCCTCCCTGTAGCCGCTGGCGCAGCCTGCGATAGACCCGAAGGGTCTCTGGCGCCAGCAAGATCGCCGCGAGCGTGCCGCTCGATCGCAGCCTTCGGCAGCGGCTACACAAAGCATGAGCACGGCTCCATTATCGTGCCCGGCATTGCCCTTGTAGCCGCTGGCGCAGCCTGCGATAGACCCGCAGGGTCTCCTACGCCAGCGAGATCGCCGCGAGCGTTCCGCTCGATCGCAACCTGCGGCAGCGGCTACACAGGCATTGCGCGGGGCCGGAATATCGAGGAGGGCGATAGGCGTGGCTCAGGAAATGCCCAGGGCCTTCAGGCGTCGGTACAGGGTGCGTTCGCTCAGGCCCAGGGCCTTGGCCAGTTCGCTGCGCGAGCCTTCGAACACTTCCAGGGCATGGGCCAGTTGTTCCAGGTCCTTGCCCGCGCGGCGCCGGCTCGGCGGCGTTGTGGCGGCGGCGCTGCCCTCGCGCAATTCCTCGGGCAGGTCCTCGACGCGGATCACCCCGTCGTCGCTGAACAAACGCGCCCGTTCGAGAATATTGCGCAGCTCGCGGATATTGCCCGGGTAGGCATACAGGCCCAGACGCTCCAGGGCTTGCGGCGCGACCCGCGGCACCGCGCCCGGCGCCAGGCGTTGCAGCAGGCTGTCGATCAGCAGCGGCAGGTCGTCGCTGCGCTCGCGCAGGGCCGGCAGGCGGATCGGGAAGGCGCTGATGCGGTAGTACAGGTCCTGGCGGAAGGTGCCGGCGGCGACCATTTCCTTGAGCGGCTTGTGGGTCGCCGAGACCAGGCGAAAGTCCGAATGCACGGTGCGCAGGCTGCCCACCGGGCGAAAGCTGCCGGACTCGATCAACCGCAGCAGCTTGACCTGCATCGCCAGCGGCACTTCACCGATCTCGTCGAGAAACAGGGTGCCGCCATGGGCCGCCTCGGCCAGGCCGATCTTGCGTTGCAGGGCGCCGGTGAAGGCGCCCTTCTCGTAACCGAACAGTTCGCTCTCCAGCAGCGACTCGGTCAGGCCGGTGCAATCGACCACCACCAGCGGCCCGCCGGCACGTGGGCTGCCGTCATGCAGCGCGCGAGCGAACAGCTCCTTGCCGGTGCCGGATTCGCCCTGCAACAGCACCGGGATCTGCGACGGCGCCGCCCGCTGCAGGGCACTCAAGGCCGCATTGAAGGCCGGTGAACGCCCCACCAGCCCCTTCTGCTGCGGTTGAACCGAGGCCACCGCCACCGAACTCAGGCGCTCGACGTAAGCCACCACCTGCCCCGTGTCGCCGAGGATCGGCCGCAACTCCACATCCACATGCTCCGGCCCGCGCGGGGTGTGATGGATATGCAGCAGGCGCTCCGGCAGGCGGGTCTCGAAGGCCTTGCGCATCGGGCAATGCTCGCCGGCCTGGTCGCACGGCACCGCGAACTGGTGGGACACCCGATAGCACTTGGCGCCGACATGGGGTTTGCCCTCGACACCGAACTGACGCTGGTAGGCGGTGTTGGCGGCGAGGATGTTGTAGTCGGTGTCTAACAGGATCGTCGGCTGCGCGTCATGCTCCAGATAGGACATCAGGGCTAACATTTCAGGATTGGCGAGGGCATTCGGGGACTGGGGCATGGCAACTCCTGGGCGTTGCGCGGCAGCTTAAACCATGGGCCCGGGTTCTGCCATTTCCTGCCAGAAACTGCCAATCGACTGCCACCTACAATTGACAGTGACAGCCAGAACGCCCACCCCAGGCCTTTGAATTCAATGAATGGGCGATAAAAGCAGCGCGCGCCGGTTGGCACGCTTATTGACAGTCCAAGGGACGACTGCCCGCCTTGGCCGGCGTCACCCTATTGTTCGGAGAACCCCATGATCATCGGCGCATCGCTGTGCGTAGAAGCCTTTTTTGACAGCCAGACGTGGACCATCAGCTACCTGGTGATGGACCTCGACACCCGGCGCTGCGCGCTGATCGACAGCGTGCTGGACTACGACCCCAAGTCCGGCCGCACCCGCACCGAGTCCGCCGACAAACTGATTGCCCGGGTACGGGAACTGGACGCCCAGGTCGACTGGATCCTCGAGACCCACGTGCACGCCGATCACCTGTCCGCCGCGGCCTACCTCAAGGCCCAGCTCGGCGCCCGGGTGGCGATCGGCAACCAGATCACCGTGGTGCAGCAAGTGTTTGGCCGGCTGTTCAACGAAGGCCAGGGCTTTGCCCGCGACGGCAGCCAGTTCGACGTGTTGCTCGAAGACGACAGCCGCTTCGCCATCGGCAACCTCCAGGCCCGCGCCCTGCACACCCCCGGCCATACCCCGGCGTGCATGACCTACCTGGTACAGGTCGCTGAAGAGTCCGTGGCCTTTGTCGGCGACACCCTGTTCATGCCCGACTACGGCACCGCCCGCTGCGACTTCCCCGGCGCCGACGCGCGCACCCTGTACCGCTCCATCGGCAAGATCCTCGCCCTGCCAGCGCAGACCCGGCTGTTCATGTGCCACGACTACCTGCCCAACGGCCGCGAACTGCAATACATGACCACGGTCGCCGAACAGCGCGCCCACAATATCCATATTCATGAAGGGATCGACGAAGACGCCTTTGTGCGCATGCGCGAAGCCCGCGACGCCACCCTGGAAATGCCGGTGCTGATCCTGCCGTCGGTGCAGGTCAACATGCGCAGCGGCCAGTTCCCCGAGCCCGACGACAACGGCGTGAGCTACCTGAAGATCCCGCTGAACGCCCTTTAAATCCTATAACGCCACTCCACCAGGAGACGCTGCCATGCGCCCGATTTCCCCCATCCCACGAGCCGTCAACGGCAGCCACCAGGTGCTGATCGTCGGCGGCGGCGCGGCCGGCATTGCCACCGCGTCCAGCCTGATCAGCCGCGAACCGCACCTGGACGTCGCCATCATCGACCCGGCCGACACCCACTATTACCAGCCCGGCTGGACCCTGGTCGGCGCCGGGGTGTTCCGCGCCGAAGATACCGCCCGCAGCATGGCCTCGCTGATCCCCAAGGGGGTGAAGTGGATTCAGGCCGCGGTGAGCAGCTTCGAGCCGGAGCACAACGCCCTGGTACTCAACGACGGTCGTGTGCTGGGTTATGACCAGTTGGTGGTCTGCCCGGGCCTCAAGCTCGACTGGGACGCCATCGACGGCCTGAGCGAAACCCTGGGCAAGCACGGCGTGACCTCCAACTACCGCTACGACCTGGCGCCCTACACCTGGCAACTGGCGCAGAACCTCAAGCAGGGCCAGGCGCTGTTCAGCCAGCCGCCGATGCCGATCAAATGCGCCGGCGCGCCGCAGAAAGCCATGTACCTGTCCTGCGATCACTGGCTGCGCAACGGCCGGCTGGGGCAGATCAACACGCGTTTCTTGAATGCCGGCGGCGTGCTGTTCGGCGTGCCGGACTATGTGCCGGCGCTGATGGAGTACGTGAAGAAATACGCCATCGCCCTGGATTTCGGCCACAACCTGGTGGCGGTGGACGGCCCCGGTAAGCGGGCGACGTTCGTGCGCAACGGTGCCGACGGCCAGCAGGAGCGCGTCGAGCTGCCCTTCGACATGCTGCACGTGGTGCCGCCGCAGACCGCCCCGGACTTTATCCGCAACAGCCCGCTGGCCGACGCCGCCGGCTGGATCGACGTCGACCCGCACAGCCTGCGGCACAAGCGCTACAGCAACATCCACGGCCTGGGCGACGGGACCAATACCAGCAACGCGAAAACCGCCGCGGCGGCGCGCAAGCAGGCGCCGGTGGTGGCCACCAACGTGCTGGTGAACCTCAAGCGCCTGCCGACCCGGGCGCAGTACGACGGCTACGGCTCCTGCCCGCTGACCGTGGAGCGCGGCAAGATCGTCCTCGCCGAATTCACCTACGGCGGCAAAGTCGCGCCGAGCTTTCCGGCCTGGCTGCTGGACGGTCGCCAGCCGACCCGCCGCGCCTGGTGGCTGAAGGAACGCATCCTGCCGCCGCTGTACTGGCGCGGCATGCTCAAGGGCCATGAGTGGCTGGCGCGGCCGAGCCTGGTGACGGACCTGCCGGAATCATGAGTGAGTACAGCTTGCTGGGCGCCGGCCTCGGCGCACTGATTGGCGCGATCCTGGCATTGACCGGGGCCGGCGGCGGGATTCTCGCGGTGCCGCTGCTGGTGTTCGGCCTCGGCCTGAGCATGGTCGAGGCCGCGCCCATCAGCCTGCTCGCGGTGGGCCTGGCGGCCGCCGTGGGCGCGGTGCTGGGGTTGCGCGAAGGCATCGTTCGTTACCGCGCCGCCGGCTTTGTCGCCGCCATCGGCATCCTCATGGCGCCCGTGGGCCTGTGGCTGGCCCACCGCCTGCCGAACCTGCCGCTGGCCCTGCTGTTTTCCGCGGTGCTGCTGTACGCCTGCGGGCGCATCCTGCTCAAGGCCACCCGCGAACTGCGCCACGGCCAGCCGGCACCCCGCGCGGCCTTCCAGCCCTGCGTGCTCAACCCCTTGCAGGGCCGGCTGCGCTGGACCCTGCCCTGCGCCCGCGCGCTGACCGTCACCGGCCTGCTCTCGGGGCTGCTCTCCGGCTTGCTCGGGGTCGGCGGCGGCTTCGTGATCATCCCGGCGCTGACCCGCTACACCAACCTGGACAGCAAAAGCATCGTCGCCACCTCCCTGGCGGTGATCGCCTTGGTGTCCGCCGGCAGCGTCATCACCGCCAGCCTCAGCGGCGTGATGCACTGGGCGGTGGGCGCGCCCTTCGCCATTGGCGCAGTGCTGGGGTTGATCGCCGGCCGGCAGGTCGCCCGCTACCTGGCCGGGCCGCGGTTGCAGCAGTTGTTTGCCTTGGTGGGGATGCTGGCGGCGGTGATGCTCAGCCTCGGAGCACTCGGCGCCTGGCACTGAACCCGCAATCGCGAGCAAACGCTCTTCTGTAGGAGCGAAGCTTGCTCGCGATAGCGCCCGCCCAGGCAACAAAAACATCCCGGCAATCAATCGTTCCTACAACCAAATCAGCCACTGCGTCGCCGCTTGCAGATTCCTCCTAAATCCCTGCCCCGCCATTCCCGGTACGGTTTCCAGCGCCCCTTTCGCCTGAACCAGGACCTGCCATGGCCAGCAACGGACCCGGGCCGATGCCCAATCTTCTACGGCCCGCCAATCCCAACCAGAGCCCCGCCGAACGCGCCGCTGAAACCGAAGAGCCCAGCTACGGCGAACAGCTCTGGGCGCAGTACGAGAAGTACGCCAAAGAGCCTGCACCACCGCCTGAAAAGATTCAGGTGGCGCTGCGCATTGGCGTGTTCTTCGACGGTACCGGCAACAACGCCAGCAACTCGGCCATGGGCCAGCTTTGCGGCGCGCAGCATGCCATTGAAGCCAGGGATATCGATGGCAGCTGCAAGCCGTATATGAGGGATCCGGAGAGTAGTTATGGGAATGATGTGAGCAATGTTAAGCGGTTGAGTGATTTGTACTTTTCCAACCAGAAAGTCGAGGGTGGAGAAGAGCAAAAGCTAGCCTATCGCTCAATCTATATCGATGGGATCGGCACACAGGCAGGTGAAAAAGACAGTCTGATCACCTCGGGTACAGGACGTGGCGACACAGGAATCTCAGGATGTGTGCGCAAAGCATTTCGTGCGATCGAGGAACGTATCCGTGAAGTCCACGAAGGTAATCCCGAAAGCGAAATCACTTCGCTGACCTTCGATGCCTTCGGCTTTAGCCGAGGCGCCGCAGCAGCCCGACATTTCGCCAATGAAGTCGTGCGCTGGCTTGGCCCGCTTGAACTAGTTCTGCACGACCACTCCAAGGCCTTCAGCCCTAACTTCAATCGACAGTACGGCCACGATGTCGACATGGGTTTTATCGGCCTGTTCGACACGGTACCGTCGGTTGCCGGCGTGAGTAATCTGGGTAACGTGCGCAGCGCCATTACCCCAGGAATCAAACTGCACCTCGACCGTCGATACTTTCGCTCAGTAGTCCAGTTGGTCGCCCGCGACGAGTACCGCGCCAACTTTGCCCTGAACCGAGTCAAACCCGACCATATGGAGATCACCCTGCCCGGCGCGCATTCGGATATCGGCGGCGGTTATCTGGATGGGATGCAGGAGTGTGTGCTGGTCAGTCCGATGCAGGCGCTGGAGGTGCCATTCAATACTGACGTGACCCAAACCTCGATTTATCGGGAGGAGGTCCAGACGAGAAAGCGCTGGCTGGCCAAGGGTTGGCCCGCACAATGGCTGGAGATCGTCACACCGGAGCCATTGCTATTACCGCAAGATCCACAGGACCGCCTCGGCGTACGACAAAAGCGGGTGTATGTCGGTGTACAGCTCAAGAGGCCCATGAGCAACAAGCTGGCGAAGGTGTATCTGCGCGTCATGTATGAACTGGCCAAGGAGAACGGTGTGCAGTTCGAGGACATCCCAGAAACAACCGAGTATGCGATTCCATTGGAGCTTCAAAAGCTTTGTGACAGGTTTGTCGCTGGTGACTACAGTACGACTCCTGCCGAGGAGACCATGCTCAAGCTGCGCTATATCCATCTCTCGGCTCACTGGAACCACCCACTAGGCAAACAGGATGGCGGCAGCCTTAAAGTCGTCTACATCAACGCCCCCACGGCAGATGCCGTGCGAGTGCAACACCCTCACGTACCTGACTGGACGCTTTGGTAATGAGAATGTTCATCGCCCTGCTGGGCGCACTGCTGTTGGCTGGCTGTCAGACCGACCCACTATCCGGAAAAAACGACCCCAAAGATCCCTGGTGGGAGCTTGGCTTCATCGAGCCGTACTACATGAAGGTCTGGGTCGAGGACAGCGCCGTTGAGGACATCAACGGCAAACTATTCACTCGTACCGGTGGCGGCTCCGCTGCGGGTGGCGACATGGGTTATGACAAAGAGTGGGCCAGAGGATGGAGTGGTGGAGTTGGAGGCAACGGTAAATCGGTAGTTGGCGCAGACCTTCCCAAGCGAATTTATGTCCGCTGGCAATCCATCGTAGAGCCACAGACTTATCGCGCCTGGGTCGATATCCCGGAAGAAGCGCGAAAAGTTATGTGGACCTCGACTAACCGACGCTGCCCGGAGACTCCGCATCAGACTGCCCGCTATATGGCATCAGTCTATTTAGGCCTGGCCCCTGGCGGCATCGTTCAGGTGTGGGTAAGGGATGAATGCCGTCACCCTGTCAAAGTAGCCCGGGCCCAAGCAGAAGTTGAGCCATTGGGACCGGACCAAGGAAAAAACAATGGGCGTTACGCCTATAAGGTCAGCGAGAAGTCCAAACGCTATATAGAGAAATATGGCATTCCCTATGGCAGTTGGTAGGCAGGTCCCTTCTGATATCGAAGCGCGCCGTTCAATAATCACGTCCCCTCACGTACCAGACTGAACGCTTTGGTAATGAGAGTATTCATCGCCCTGCTGGGCACACTGCTGTTGACTGGCTGCCTGGCCAGCGATCCACTTTCAGGTAAAAACGACCCAAAAAACCCTTGGTGGGAACTTGGATTTACCGAACCCTATTACATGAAAGTCTGGGTCGAGGACAGCGCGGTAGAGGACATCAACGGAAAACAGTTTCACCGCACTGGTGGGACTGCTGCGGGTGGCCGCCCTGGTTACAAAAAGGAATGGGCCAGAGGTTGGGACGGAGTTGGTATTGATGGCAAGTCCGTGGTCGGTGCCGACCTGCCCAAACGCATTTTCGTGCGCTGGCAATCGGTGGTTGAACCGCAAACCTATCGGGTATGGATCGACATCCCGGAAGAGGCCCGACAGATCATGCGCAAGACCACCGCCCGTCGGTGCCCAGAAACGCCACAGCAAACCGCCAGCTATATGGCCTCAGTCAATCTGGGATTGGCGCCAGGGGGCATTGTTCAGGTCTGGGTAAGAGATGAATGTCATCACCCGATCAAAGTCACCCGCGTCCAAGCCGAAGTTGAGCCTTTAGGGCCGAGCCAAGGCAAAACAAATGGCCGTTACGCCTACCAGATCAGTGAGGAGTCCAAACGCTACATAGAGAAGTACGGCATTCCCTATGGCAGTTGGTGAACCCTTGGCGAACAAGCCCCACCAAAGCTAGTGTTCAGATCTTCCCCTCAAAGGACTCCTCCATATGGACTGTGAAATCCGCCCCGCCCACGCGCAGGATGTCGACGCCATCAGCCGCCTGATCATCGCCGCCCTGCAGACCAGCAACGCCCAGGATTACCCCGCCGCGGTAATCGCCCAGGTGCAGGAAAACTTCAGCCCGCACGCCGTGCGCCAGCTATTGAGCAAACGCCAGGTCTGGGTGGCACAGGCGGCCGGCGAAATCGTCGGCACCGCCAGCCTCGACGGCCCTGTAGTGCGCTCGGTCTTCGTCGCCCCCCAAAGACAAGGCCAGGGCGTGGGCCGCCAACTGATGGCCGAACTCGAACGCCAGGCCCTGGGCGCCGGCCTCACCCAGCTGACGGTGCCCGCCTCGATCACCGCCGAAGGCTTCTATGCCAACCTGGGCTTTCGCACCCTGCGCGAGCAACACCACGGCGAAGAACGCACCCTGATCATGCAACGCGAACTGAGCCCAGCGACGCACACCCCGTAGCCGCTGCCGAGCCCGCGAGGCTGCGATCGACTGCGCAGCAGTCGCAAAACCTGCAAGCACGGCCTATCTGAATAAACACCCAGGCCAACCTACAAAACCGAGCCCGACTCAAGGCAAAGCCTCAAACCGCCCACTCCCCTCATTCCACTGAAACCCCGGCAACCTGCAGTCGCTCAAACTGAGCCGCAGGCTCTGCCCCTCGGCCTGCACCTGCAACATATCCACCCCTTGATACAGACAACCCGGCGCCGCCAGCGTCAGGGTCTGCAGCGGTTTGCCGCTGGCCTTGTCCACCACCTCGATCGCCGTTATCCGCTGGTCATTGCCCTGCATCGGCACCTGGAAATACCAGCGCTTGGTCGACGCGCTCTGCAACAGCGTGGTGTTCGGCTGCGGCCACGAACGGTCCGAGTCCACCAGCGCCACCAGCTTCAAGGCGATGGGCAAGGTCTTGCCGGTGCGATAGCTGGTCCAACTGCCGCGCACCTGCTCGCTCTGGCGGCTGACCATCAGGTCGTTGAACTGCAAGCGCGCCACCGGCAGGCCCTGCTCGTCCAGCTCGTCCATGGCCAGCACCTTGTTGCTGAAGCTGAAGGTCGGCTTGAGGCGGATCGGCGTGCGATAGCGCTGGTAGGCATAGGTCCCCTGGTACAGCGCATTCTGGCTGCCCAGCGTCAGCACAATGGCCTGCTTGCCCAAGGTGCCCTGGTACACCCCATGAGCCGCCTGCGCCGGCACTAGCCACGACACCAGCAACAACGCCGCCAGCCCGCGAAAAACATTAACCCGCCGCATCAGAAACGCCCCTCGAGAGACTGAATGAATTCCAGCCGGTCAGGGCTGATCACGCGGTAATAGTCCCTACGCTGGGTGCCCGCACTGAAGTTGATAAAGTCCTGCTTGCTGAACTCCACCTGCCCGCCCGCGGCAAAGCGCACCGTGCCCTCAGCGGCCAACTGCTCCAGCTGCGGATGGCGCAGATACGCCTGGGTCTGTGGGTGGTACAGGTAATACTGGGTCGGCGCGCACAGCACACTGCCGTACGGGCCGTTCAAACTGTAGCCCTGCACCTGGAAATCAAGGGTGGAATCGGCATCGAAATGCTCGAAGGTCAGGGTGCGGGTCCCGGTGGGAGCCAGGCACCACTGCCCGCCCACCTCCTGCACCACCTCGCCGGTGGCCCGGCTCAGCACCCGGATGTTGTCCACCCGCCCCGTGTCCTCCCCGGCATTGCGCACGGCATGCACACTGAAATAGAACTGCTGGTCGGCCGCCGGCTGCAACAACTCACCGTCAAAGGCCTCGCGCTGACTCCCGCCAAAACGCATCACCCGCTGCAACCGCAACGGCTGCTGCACCCCCGTGCGCAAATCGACCAAGGCCCCCTGCAACGCCTCGGCCCCCTCGGCAAAGGGCTGCAACGACACAGCCGCCGCCGGCAAGGTCGGGTTATCCATGATATTGATCAACAGCCCCCTGTCCGGGCGAAACGGCGTGAGCTCCAAAGGCATCGGCAAGCGCTCGGCCCCGCTAAACCAATAGCCGGACATCCCGCCGCCGTATTGCGAGTCATACACCAGCGCCAGCTCCACCGGCGTATCGCCGAGCGTGCCGCGATAAGTGGTGACCGGGTTGGCGCTGGCCGTGGGCACACTCAGCGCCATACCCACCAAAAGCGCCGGCGCCAACCGGAAGAGAAAATGCCCCAGACGAGACACACCACCCCGCTTCCCTGCCTCTACTCGCCTCCCGCCACCAACGGACTGGGTCATGCCTGCGCTCCTTGCAATGGGTAAAAGGCGCGCAGGATAGCAAAGTCTTACGCCCTGTAGCCGCTGCCGAGCCCGCGAGGCTGCGATGGGGCGCGCAGCGCCCCCAAACCGGCACACCCCGATTATCCAGCTACACCTCAACGGCTGAATGGCGCCACGGCCTGGACCTGCGGTAACTGCTACGGAGTGTTAGCAACCATCCCGCTTGCGACAAGGATCAACGACTCAGCCTCGCCCTACCCACAATCGAGACCTTTCCTACAGCCCTGCCGTTGTTCCTAAAGCAGCCCAGACCTATAGTTTTCACGTCTGCTGATTCCGGTCAGCGACAGGGTTTCGCAGCCCAACAGATACGATTAACCTAAGCCCCCCATAAAAACACTGGTCGCCCACCGCGTCCTGAGTTTGCTTTCTTTATGGCGGCTGTGTGCGGGAGATCTTCGGATCTGCCGAGTTCTCGTATCTTCGGTCTGCGAACCCGCGCATAGCTGCCACCCAATTCGATTCGCAGCGAATGGCAGCCGTATTTTCCGATACGAGGAGCAATGCCATGAAGACTCAAGATGAGCCCCAACGCTTCATCCCGCTGACCCCAATCGCCAGCGACACGCCTGTACTGTTTATCGATAGCCGCGCGCCTTTAGCGGATCTACATGCATGTGCCAGCGAGCGTTTGCTCACCACTCTCGATTACCTGAACTTGATGGCCTGTACTACGTTGCGAGATTCAAGCGACAAGGACATTGGCACAGTGACCAATACCGCCCGGTTGTTGCTGCAAGATGTGCGGGATGTGTTGTCGGTAATTGAGACAAGAGCGTTTAGTGAATGATTTAACCGCTGAGGAAGCCGGCCATGAGCCGGCTTTTTTATGCCTCATGACTTTGTAAAATAACGTCTTTACTGCAAAACATAGTTCCAGCCCATACCCAAACTATCAGCGTTTAGATCAGCACCTTGCAGCAGGAAGGTCGTTGCTGGCGACGCGCTCGTGTGTAGCCTGCACTTTCTTTGAGTCTTGGGAATGGCGCGCAAAGCAGCCATTCGCGCCTTTCTACCCATGGTCTGCATTTCTGCATTGGCTGTTACAGGTAGGCCGCTCGACGGGTTAGACTTGCCCTTTTTTGTCTATCCCCAAGGAATTATTGCGTGAACACGGAAAATCATTCCCAGACGGCCGCCTTTCTCTGGTCGATTGCCGACCTGCTGCGTGGTGATTTCAAGCAATCCCAGTACGGCCGCATCATCCTGCCATTCACCCTGTTGCGGCGTATGGAGTGCGTGCTGGCACCGACCAGAGATGCCGTGGTTCGCGAGTTCTACGCCCAGGAAGGCCGCCCAGACACCGTACGTGACATGTATATGCAGCGTGCAGCAGGTGGCCTGCAATTCTTCAACTCCTCCACGCTGACCCTCGAGACGCTGTCCGATACTCAAACCTCAGCCGACTTGATGAGCTATGTACAAGCCTTCAGCAAAGATGCATACGAGATCTTCGAACATTTCCACTTCGAGGACTTCGTTCAACAACTGGCCAGCGCGAACCTGCTCTATCAGGTAGTGCAACGGTTCGCGGCTACCGACCTGAGCCCCGAACGCATCAGCAACTTCGGCATGGGCATCATCTTCGAAGAGTTGATCCGTAAATTTGCCGAGAGCTCAAACGAAACAGCGGGGGAACACTTTACCCCGCGGGATATCGTGCACCTCACCACCTCGCTGGTGATCACCGATCAAGACCACAAACTCGCGCCCAACAACATTGTTACCATCTATGACCCAACCGCAGGTACGGGCGGCTTTCTGTCTGAGGGCGATGAATATATTCAGTCCATCAGTGAAAAGGTCAGCGTCTCTCTACACGGCCAAGAGCTGAACCCCGAGTCCTATGCAATCTGCAAGGCAGACATGCTGATCAAGGGCCAGAAGGTAGAGAACATCAAACTCGGCAATACCCTGTCCAATGACCAGTTGGTCGGCCCCGAGCATCACTTCGACTTTATGTTGAGCAACCCGCCGTTCGGTGTGGAATGGAAGAAGGTGCAAAAACAGATCACCGACGAGCACAACCACAAGGGCTTCGACGGCCGCTTTGGCCCTGGCCTGCCACGAGTGTCTGACGGCTCGCTGCTATTCCTTCTGCATTTGGTCAGCAAGATGCGTGACCCGCGCGACGGCGGCTCGCGCATTGGCATCATCCTCAACGGTTCACCGCTGTTTACGGGTGGCGCGGGTTCGGGCGAGTCGGAGATTCGCCGCTACCTGCTGCAAAACGATCTGGTCGAAGCCATCGTCGCGCTGCCAACGGACATGTTCTACAACACCGGCATCGCCACTTATGTGTGGATACTCAGCAACCACAAAGCCACAGCGCGCCAAGGCAAAGTGCAGTTGATCGACGGCAACCAGCACTACACCAAAATGCGCAAGTCGCTGGGCAGCAAGCGCCAGTACATTACCGAGAATCAAATCAGTGAACTGGTGCGCCTGTATGGCAGCTTCGAGCAAACCGCGCAGAGCAAGATCTTCCCCATCGACGCCTTCGGCTACCGCCGCATCACCGTCGAACGCCCGCTGCGCCTGAACTTCCAGACCAGCGCCGAGCGCATCGCTAAGGTGCTGGAAGAAAAAGCCCTGCAGAAACTCGACAGCGCCGCCCAACAGCAACTAATCGCCGCCCTGCAATCCATGGACGCCAGCCAACTGCACCGCAACCGCGAGCAGTTCAATAAGCTGCTGAAAAAAGCCCTCACCGCGCACAGCATCAGCCTCAGTACGCCAGAGCTAAAAGCCCTGCTTAGCGCCCTGAGCGAACGCGACCCCGAGGCGGATATCTGCACCACCAAAGGCCAGCCCGAAGCCGACGCAAGCCTGCGCGATAACGAGAACGTGCCGCTGGGCGAGTCGGTGTACGACTACTTCCAGCGCGAAGTCATCCCCCATGTGCCGGATGCCTGGATCGACGAAAGCAAAACCGATGCGCTGGACGGCGAGGTCGGCATCGTTGGCTTCGAGATTCCCTTTAACCGTCACTTCTATGTCTTCCAGCCGCCGCGCCCACTGGCCGATATTGATCGCGACCTGAAAGCCTGCACTGACCGAATTAAGTACATGATCGAGGGGATGTCGGCATGACATTTCCAGCGTATCCGGCTTACAAGGACTCTGGCGTTGAATGGTTGGGCGAGGTGCCTCAGCACTGGCCGGTTTACTCACTGAAACGTACGGTGGATGGGTGCGTCAACGGCTTATGGGGCGATGAGCCTGATGGCGAAAATGATATTGCAGTCATCCGGGTTGCCGACTTCGAGCGATCCTTTTCGACTGTTGGACTCGATAAGCTGACCTACAGAAGCATCGCGCCTAAAGAAAGACAGTCGCGACGGATCAAGTCAGGTGATTTGCTGATCGAGAAGTCTGGGGGCGGAGAAAAAACGCTGGTTGGCTGTGTCGTTTTGTTCACGCATGAGTTTGACGCTATTACTTCAAACTTTGTGGCGAGAATGCGACCGCTCGCGGAGTTCGATAGCCAGTTTCTTTGCTATGCCTTCGGCAATCTTTACCACGGTCGGGTTAACTATCCTTCGGTAAAGCAGGTTACTGGTATCCAGAATCTTGACGCTGAATCCTACTTGCAGGAACGGTTTTGCTTTCCTGCGCGAGCAGAACAAACCCAAATCGCCCGCTTCCTCGACCACGAAACCGCTCGCATCGACGCGCTGATCGAAGAGCAGCAGCGCCTGATCGAACTGCTCAAGGAAAAGCGTCAGGCGGTCATCTCACATGCAGTCACAAAAGGCCTCGACCCTACGGTGCCGATGAAAGACTCCGGCGTGGAGTGGCTAGGCGAGGTGCCGGCGCATTGGGGGACAAATGCGCTGAATAAACTCACAGTAAAGATTACCAATGGTTATGTTGGCCCGACACGAGATATTTTGGTTGAGAGCGGCGTTCCTTACGTTCAAGCCACTCATATAAAAAGAGGTATTGTTAACTTTGATGATGCTTATTTTGTGACTCCTGAGTGGAGTGTGAGGATGAGCAAATCCATCTTGCAAGAAGGCGATGTTCTGATTGTCCAGACAGGTGCAGGCACAGGGGATGTTGGTGTCGTATCTTCAAGAGAAGTCGGCTACAACTGCCATGCGCTGATAATTTTGCAGACTGAGAAAAATATTCTTTCTGGCGTATTTCTTGGCCAAGTACTGCAGTCGCGCTTTGGGCAGTCAGTTCTGTATTCGATCAGAACTGGTGGCATGCATCCGCACTTGAACTGTGGTGAGGTTAAGTTTGTAAAAATTCCAGTCCCACCATTAAGGGAACAGGAAGAAATATCAGATTTTGTTAAGACGTTTTCTGAGCAAGCGGAAAAGCTAATTATCGAGGCCGGCGCAACAATGGATCTCCTCCAAGAACGCCGCTCCGCCCTAATCTCCGCCGCCGTCACCGGAAAAATCGACGTACGCGGCTGGCAGCCACCAGCCAGCGCAACATCCCCCGAATTAGCACAAGAGGCCGTGTAATGGCGGACAGCAAGGAAGCTCAGTTTCAGCAGGACATTATCGACGTCCTAGCCGCACAAGGCTGGCTAGTCGGCACGGCCAGCGGCTACGACCGGCGCACGGCGCTGTACACCGAAGATGTGCTGGGCTACTTCAAGGACGCCTGGCCGGAGCGTTGGGACAAGTTCGCCAAGGCCAACCCCAATGCACCTGAAGATGTACTGATCCAGAAACTGGTGCGCGAGTTAGAGCAGAGCAGCACCTTGGATGTGCTGCGCCATGGCTTCAAGCTGCCAGCTGTGAAGGTTGAGCTGTGCAGCTTTCAGCCCGACCACGACATGAACCCGGACACCTTGAAGCGCTACCAGCGCAACCGCTTGCGGGTGGTGCCAGAGGTGTCTTACTCGCCACACGCCCGCGAAGCAGGTGGCAGTGGGCAGAGCTACAACCCACGGCTGGACTTGGTGCTGTTCGTCAACGGCATCCCCACCGCCACACTGGAGCTGAAAAGCGAGTTCAAGCAGTCGGTAGAGAACGCCAAGCGCCAATACCGCTACGACCGCCCGGTAAAAGACCCGTTAACGCGCAAGCCCGAGCCACTGCTGACCTTCAAGCGTGGCGCGCTGGTGCACTTTGCCGTGGGCCAGAATGAAGTGGCGATGACCACAAAGTTGGCGGGCAAGGACACCTTCTTCCTGCCCTTTAACCTCGGTACTGAGGAAGGCGGCGCCGGCAACCCAATGCCCGCCGACGACAGCCAATACGCCACCAGCTACCTCTGGCAACGCCTGTTGCAGCCCGATGCTTGGCTCAAGGTGCTGGGGCGTTTTCTGCACCTGGACAAAAAAACCAGCGAAGGCTTCGACGGCACGCTGGTCACCAAAGAAACGATGATCTTCCCGCGTTACCACCAATGGGAAGTGGTCAACAAGCTGGTCAACACCACCCGCACCGAAGGGCCAGGCAAGCGCTATTTAATCCAGCACAGCGCCGGCTCGGGCAAGTCCAACTCCATCGCCTGGACGGCCCATCAACTGGCCTCGCTGTACGATGATGCCGGCCAGCGGTTGTTCAACTCGGTGATTGTGGTCACCGACCGCACGGTGCTGGACAGCCAACTGCAAAACACCATCTACCAATTCGAACACGCCCAGGGCGTGGTCAAACCCATCAGCCGTGACATCGGCAATCAGAGTAAATCCGAACAACTGGCCGAGGCGTTGGCTGAGCAAACGCGCATCATCATCGTCACCATCCAGACCTTCCCTGCCCTGTTCGATGCCCTAGACAAGTACCCCAAACTCGCCAGCGGGCGCTATGCGGTGATTGCCGATGAGGCGCACTCCTCGCAGACCGGCTCGTCGGCCAGCAAGCTGAAACAGATTCTCGGCAGCGATGTACCGGATGGTGAGGAAATCAGCGCCGAAGAGCTGCTGGACGCCGCCGTGCAGGCGCGCCAACCCAATGAGCGCATCAGCTACTACGCCTTCACCGCTACGCCCAAGGCCAAGACCTTGGAGCTGTTCGGGCGCCCGGCCGATTCAACGCTGCCGGCCAGTTCCAGTAACAAGCCGGAGGCGTTTCACCTGTACTCCATGCGCCAAGCCATCGAAGAGGGTTTTATCCTCGACGTGCTGCGCAACTACACCACCTACAGCACCGCCTGGAAGATCGCCCACCCGGATGGCGAAGACGACGAGGTGGACAGTAAGAAGGCGCGCATCAAGCTGGCGCGCTGGGTGCGTTTGCACCCGTACAACATCAGCCAAAAGGTAGAAGTGATCGTCGAGCACTTCCGCGCCAATATCTGCAAATTGCTCAACGGCCAGGCCAAAGCCATGGTGGTGACCAGCAGCCGTCAGGAAGCGGTGCGCTACCAGTTGGCGGTGCGGGCTTACGTACAGCAGATGGGCTACAAGGATGTGCACCCGTTGGTAGCGTTCTCCGGCAGCGTGCTAGCGGACGAGGTGATCCCCGAAGAGGTGACGGAAAGCAGCAACCTGCTTAACCCCGGCCTGTATGGCCGTGACCTGGCGATGGCCTTCGACACCCAAGACTTCAACGTGATGATTGCGGCCAACAAGTACCAGACGGGTTTCGATCAACCCAAGCTGTGCGCCATGTACGTGGACAAGAAGCTGCAAGGCGTGGACTGCGTGCAGACCCTGTCGCGGCTGAACCGCACTTTCGGTGACAGCAAGGAAACCTTCATCCTCGACTTCTTCAATGAGCCTCAGGACATTCTCGATGCCTTCTTGCCGTACTACACCAAGGCCGAGCTGACCGATGTAACCGACCCGCAGATCATCTATGACCTGCAGAAGAAGCTGGATGCCGAGGGGATCTATCACTGGCAAGAGGTCGAGGCGTTCGCCATGGCCTTCTTCGACCCCAAAGCGGCTGCCAGCAAGCTCAGCTATTACTGCACGCCAGCCAAGGAGCGCTTTGCCAAGCGCTACGCTTTTTCGCTGGAGTCGCACCAGCAGGCACTTGATTACAAACACACCGCCGAAGCTAACGGCGACAGCGCTGGCTTGAAAAAAGCCGAGCATGCATTGAAAGAAGCTGGTGAACAGATCGATCAGCTCGACTTGTTCCGCAAGAACCTGCAGAGCTTTGTGCGCCTGTATGAGTTCCTCTCGCAGATCATCCCTTATGAAGATCACGAACTGGAACAGCTCTGCGTGTACGCCAAGCACCTCCACCCGCTGCTGCGTGTGGATCGCCTGCAACAAGACGACGTAGACGTGGGCGAGCTGCAACTGAGCCACTACCGCCTGAGCAAACGCGCGGAGCATCAACTGCGTCTGAACGAAGAAAAAGGCGAATACACCCTCAAACCCGGCAGTGATGTGGGCAGCGGTAAACCCCATGACCCGGAGAAAAAACGCCTGTCGGAAATCATCGACGCACTGAACGATATCTTTGGTGCCGAAACGCAAGATGACGACCAACTGCATTTTGCGACTGGCATCACCCAACGCCTGTTGCGCCAAGATGACTTGATGGCTCAAGTCAACAGCCACTCGGTGGACCAGGTGATGCACGGCCTGCTCCCCAAACGCGTGGTGGATACCGTACTCGACGCCATAACTGACAACGAGAAATTGTCGTTGGAGGTGCTGGACAACGAAACCAAGAGCCGAGCCTTTGCTCTGGTAATTTTGAAAATGCTCAAGGCAGCGGCCGGCCTCGCTGAGAGCGATCAACTGGGTTAAGGAGTAACCATGCCAATTCCAGATTTTCAAAGTGTGATGCGGCCGGTGCTGACCACTGTGCAGAACGGCGCACCGTTGCCACTCAGTGAACTGCGCGAACGCATTGCTGATCAGTTCCAGCTGACCGAGGAGGAGCGCAAAGAGCACCTGCCTTCTGGGCATCAGACGGTGATCAATAACCGCGTAGGCTGGGCCCGAACTTATCTCAACAAGGCAGGACTTCTAACCATTCCCGCCAAAGGCATGGTGCAGATCACCCCGCGTGGCCTCGATGCCTTGTCCAATGGGCCAGAACGCATCACCGTGAGCTGGCTGAAACAATTCCCTGAGTTCGCCGACTTCCATACCGCCAAGCCACAAGCGGCAGACATACCTGCTGTGTTGGATATCGCCATATCGGAAACCACTCCAGACGAACAACTGGCCGAGGCTCATCAGGCACTTGTGCAATCACTGGCTGATGAACTGCTTGCTCAAGTACGGGCCGCAACGCCGAGCTTCTTCGAACAAGTGGTGGTCGACCTGATGCTAGCCATGGGTTACGGCGGCTCACGTAAGGAAGCCGGCAAAGCCACTCAACTCACCAATGACGGTGGTATCGACGGCATCATCAAGGAAGACAAGCTCGGCCTGGACGTGATCTACCTACAGGCCAAGCGTTGGAGCAACACGGTACATCGCCCTGAGATCGACAAATTCATCGGCGCACTGACCCGTCAGCGGGCACGCAAGGGGGTGTTCATCACCACCTCGGATTTTTCCATAGGCGCAAGGGACGCGGCGCTTGGTCTGGATATCAAGGTGGTACTGATCGATGGTGTCGAGCTGGCTCAGCTGATGGTCGAACACAACCTGGGGGTGAGTGTGAAGCAGGTGTACGAGGTCAAGCAGCTCGACAGCGATTACTTTGCTGAGGAGTAATGAGAGTCCTCAAAACCGTCCTCCTCCAGAGAACATTATTCGTACATGGCATGATTTCCAAACGCTATCCGGTGAAAATATTCTTATTGAATATTACGTTTCTTCCTACAAAGAAACGGAAAACCTACGGATAGCCCCTATGCCCTCCTTACCCACTATAACCACTAAGGCTAAGGGCTCGACTTTCAACGAGTCCCCAATAATGCTTCAAATTCCGATGTCTGAATCTCCGAAGCCCCACTCAACATATCCCGCGCCAACGCCCGCCTCTTGCTCAACAACTCATCCAACGTAGCCTCAAACGTTGGCATCGCCTCATCTCGAATAGTCGGGTAGTACACATATACATCCTTCTCCTGCCCAATCCGATAAGCCCGATCCGTCGCTTGGTCTTCCTTGGCCGGGTTCCAGCAACGGGTGAAGTGAATTACATGGTTAGCCGCCTGCACATTCACCCCAAAACCAACAGCAATGGTCGACAGAATGATTACCCCAAACCCCGGAAGATCCTGGAACTGATCAATAAGCTTCTGTCGACTATTGGCACTCTGGCTGCTGGTGCTGGTATCTCCGTTAATGACAGTGGCGCGAAAGCCAAAGTGCTCCTGAATCGCGTACTGTAATTCCCGCTGAATATCCCGCAACTCAGTGAAGACAATCACTTTATCCCCCTTGCCGGCCCTTTTGATGGACTCAAGGGTTTGCATCAACCATTGCAGCTTCGGTGAGTTATCGCGCAGCCTTTTATCAGGCTGGACGCTGTAAGGATGGGCGCAAATAAGCTTGAGCTTGTGCAGCAAGCCAAGCATATGGGAGGCCTTTTGATCGAGCTGCTCGTTGATCTGTTGCTTCTGGCTGTAGGCGGATATCTCAGACAGGTACAAATTCCTTTGTAAGGTATGCATGACCAGTGCACGGCATGCCGAGTCTTCAATTTTTGCAGGTAGGTCCTTGGCAATATCCTGTTTGGTACGACGTAGTGTCTGTGGCTCGATAAGCTCGCGAAGTCGCTCCAAGGCAACAGTATCGCGCTCCAAGCCAGCTTCGATTGGGCGCTGATACTCGCGACCAAACTGGTTCAAGCCACCCAGAAAGCCCGGCTGGATGAAGTCGAAAAGGCACCATAGATCGATAAGCGTGTTCTCGACAGGTGTCCCGGTGCAGGCCACTCGAAATCTCGCAGGAATAGCTTTGACTGCCTGGGTCACCAATGCAGCCGGATTCTTTAGCTTTTGCGCTTCGTCACAGACAACGATCGACCACTGCTGGCGTGCCAGAGAAAACTCTTGGTCGCGAAGCGTTTCGTAAGTCGTCAGGACAATTTTGGCACCGCCCATCCACCCTGGACGAAGAAGATTTTTGATGCCTTTACCTTTCAAATCGGCAGGAATTTCCTCCTTTTTGAACTTCACAGCACTCAAGGCTGAACCATACAACTTCAGTACTGGTAGAGCGTCAGCAAAGAAGAATTTTCGAAGCTCACGCTCCCAGTTATCCAATAACGAGACCGGGGCGACGATTAGTGTTGGCTTATCTTCGGGATACTTTTCGAGATACCAGACCAGAAAGGTAAGTAGCTGGATTGTTTTTCCAAGTCCCATATCATCGGCAAGCAAGCAACCCGATACATCCGTGGGGGACAGACGGAAAAGATGCTGCAACCAAGCGACACCTTGCAATTGATGGTCCCGCAGCACGACTTCAGGCTTTAGAAGATTAGGCAGCTCTGACGTTGCATCCAAAGCGCTTCGCAAGGCCGCCTGACGAACCTGTACGTAGGTGGGTTCGTCGATATTGTGACCAATCTGCAGAACAGCACGACCGACCTTATCGACTGGCTTGGCCAACGCAGTCTCGACAGGAGCAATCTTTTTCGACCATGCCTCAAAAAGCTGCTCTGCCGCAGCAATAGAAAGAGGTGTCTCAGACTCAGGTAAATAAACCGACTCGTCACCCGCGGCACGAGCCTCGTCCAGTCGCTGCTCAAAAGCCTCGAATTGAGCACGGTCGGAGGGATCCCAACGCCCCAAAATCTCCGCATCAATGCCAAGCATCGCAACATCCGGTGGCAACCAGTTTTCAGTTGCCTCTTTGACCAGGAATGGTGATGTGATGCGCTCGGCTTCACCGATACCCGTTACTCGGTCCCCATAGAGTGAAAGGTCCAGTACTGAGTCAAACTCAATACCAGCTGCTTCATTTTGCCAACGCTTAAGCAGCTCTCCAATTCCTGCGAGCTGGCGTAAATCAAAATCGCTGAGTTCAAGCTCGTATCCTTGCCAGAAGCCTGCAGGCATACCGGCAGCCAGTTTCAGATGCAATTCATGCACGAAAGGTGCGAGCTCATGCGCCGCATTGAACGTAATTTCGATGGAGGCTTGCGGTACTGGCGAAATCGGTTCGAGAGTCAGGTTTACCCTCTCAATTCGATGACCAGCATCATCCAACTTCGGCTCCAGGTGAAAGCGATGAAAGAAGATCCCAGCCTCAATCAAATCCTCTTCATAAGTGTCTGCGTCCAACACCTGTGCAGCACTATCCCCTAGCGCGCTGTAGGGATTACGAACAAATGAAAGCGCATCATCACCAGCAACTCGTCGACCGGGCAACGAGCGAACGTAATCCAGTACTGATTTAACCTCAGGCTCTATCAGGACGTGGGTCAACGCCCCGTCATCACCCGTAACTCGATATCGATCCTGAACCTGCTTGGCGCCATCGAAACTCTCGAGCCAGTTCGCCGGTTGGCCTTCGAAGCTGGGCTCCAGCTCAATCACCGGAGTATTACCCACCGTCGATTTTCGTGGATTGAGCCGCAGGCTTTCAGGTTTGATGACGACAGTTTTATCCAAGAAGCCGTCCATACCCGCACTCGCCTTGCGTGCCAACTTTCTGATGCTGGCCCAACCAATCTGGTTAGTCACTTCACCTGGCTCACTCTGTTGAGCCAAATAAAGTTGTCGTACAGCACCAGTCAACCTCCAAGATGACTCAGGCAAAACCTCAATCGCTCCGTTGTATTGGATAGTGCCGCCAATACGCTGTATCTGAATGCTGGCGTTTGACTGAGGGTCGCGCCAACCACTGATAGTGACCTTAAAGTCGTTAGAGGCAAGGCTGCCTTGACTGCTAAGTTGAGGAACGAGCTTCGTCTGCGCAGGCAGGCCCAACAACGGCACACTCGTCGCATGGTCCGGATCATCAATAAGCCGATAAAGCTCATCCCAGGTCAGCAACCAACGATCACTGAGTTGGGAGACAAACTCCTCCTCTTCCAACTGGTCCAGATAGCTTGCCAATGGCCAGGACTCAGCATCCTCAGCCAAACTCAAGGGGTAGCAAAGACCCTGTTCCTCAATGGAGAAAACTGGTGCAGTAGTTACCAATGAGGCGTCCTGTTGCAGGCCTATGCCTTTAAGGAAACGCTTGAGCATTATTGCCTCCAGAACCTGAGGGGCTGGTGATTGACGGGCTTAAAGCCTAATCGTAGAAGTGCTGCGATTGCCGTTTGGTCTGCAACACTCAGTTGAACTTGAAAGGCGCCACCTCGTTCACGTTGGTCGTAGACTTTGTGTTGGACCGACTTCAGGGCATCACGAATCTGATCCTCAAGCGCCACAGGTTTGGGGGAACCAGATGAACTGATCTGACTTTGCACGCGAATCCCCCATTTCCCTAACGAGTCATCGAACTTGCTGAGCCAACCTTCTATGCGATTTGGACGACTTGGTGCAGGTGAATGCCGCATACGATCCAGGGCACGATAAGGCTGTTTTAGATCAGTCAAATCGAGTTGTGTCTTGTCTGGATTGAACGGCGACTTATCTGCTTGGTACACGTAGCAGGCATTGCCCGTTCCGGAAAACTCGACAAAGAAATAGTTCCCGATCTGCATGACAACAGCATTGTTGTGACCTGGAGCCCCTATCAGCCGGCTAAGCCGCCCTTTGTTTTTCTCACGGAAATGAACAAAGTCCCGTCCGCCAGCGTTCCAAGCATCCGCCCCCATAACGATTCGGGTATAGCTCATCTGATTGGCAAACCGCAGCCAATAATGCAGACGCGACTGATCGACTTCTGCCTCCCCCTTCAGCAAATTGAAAAAGTGCTCAAGGTCTTCCTTAGCGAACCATGCAACCACCATTGCGCAGACATTTTCGTCAACGTACTGCAACCAGCTGTTTTGCTTGGAGCGAATCTGCGGACTTCCCCAATTATCGAGGGCGACCTGTTTCAAGAGTGACGACGGTTTTTCCCGATAATCAGCCAAGTGATAGCGGGAAAGACAGGCACTGAGAACATCGTTCATGTAACGCGGGTGCTCGCGGCCTATATCCACCAGATCCGGTAGACGCTGGGCAAACTCGGTATCATCCAACATGAAAATGCGGGATATGAGGACATTAAAAATTCGACGCCACAGCCAACTGCTAACTGGGATCTGCGCAATCGTCTGCAGTGCAGAAAGATCGCTGATCTCACCATTGAACATCTGGTCACCCAATCGCGCACCCGCCTGCTCAGAAAAGAGTTCCTGATGCTGTTGGACAATCTGAATCCATTCCTTCTCGCGCCTTTGCTGAGCTCTAACACAGTCAAAGCCAAGCTGGATGTCCGCCCTTAACAGGCACCAATTAGCATTCTGATCAGGAGTGGAAGCCTCATACCCAAAGTAGCTGAAGCACAGTGCCAACCAATCTCGACGACTTAGCTTTCTCTTTTCGATACGGTCATGAACCTCTTTATGAACACGAACAAAAAGCTGTTCATCCTCCAAGATCGGCCCCACACGCTCGGTCTTATCTGAAAGACCGGCGAAAACCAACCGCCACTCTGAAGCACTGAGCGGGAGAACATTTCGGAATTTGTTTATTGCCTCACGGCGTTTTTCCTGGGGCGGAGGTAGGGCCTTTTCAGCACGCTCGAATCTCTCGTAAAGATCAGCTCTCGCGGCTCCCAGGCGGGGGAATCGCGCCAGTGGCTCAGATGCATGCCCTGTGCGATATACAGACAGCCCCAAATCGATAGCGGCGGAAAGCCTTGCAATTGGGCTAGTCATCGGTTCATCGCCAACTGACATTTTTCCATATCGGTATTATTGAACACCGGCACCTCAGGTTTGAGGTTTTCTTCCTTTTCCTTGAGGCCAAAGAACTGCATGCGCAGTTCTACTCGTCGACTTTCTTCCTTGGTGTCCTTTGCATTGTTGAACGAGACACCACCCGCAAGGAATATCGACCGAATTTGTTGTTGGTGCTCAGGCGACAACCCAACTTGAAGTGGGCTGCGACTATCCAACAAGCTGCACATCACCCACTCTGAACGCTGCAAAGAAAGATGCAGGTTATATAAGTAAGAACCGTCGGTATCAGTCGATCCCTCAATCACAACCTGCTTAAACCACTTCCGCCCTTCGTCACTGTTTGCCGCATCCAGAATCATAGGAACAACATCCTGTAGCGCTGTTTGCCCCTCGCTGCTCAGCGCATATTGGTTATGCCCAAAGCGGCCGGCATCGCCGAAGCTGATTCTGTTGTCTTTGCAATCCACAACGATTGTTCTATTAGCAGCTTTAGCCTTGAGACTGAGATGTTCGCAGATCTGGCTAATGTCTTGACTACGTTGTTTCTCACCCTGCTCTGCTTGGTTAATACGCTGAGTTACGGAGCTCAAGGCTGCAACCATTACCACCAAAAAAAGAATCATCATCGCCGTCATCAAATCAGCGAAGGAGATCCAGAAAGGCTTTTCTCCTTCGTCTCTTGAACGGGCTGCCGAAGGCATTTGCTTACCAAACATCGACCAGCCTCCGTTACTGCCTGATGCGTTCCATGATGTCGCCGAAATCTTCGAGACTTTCCTTGACCCCCTCTACCCCGCCGGCCAAGCTTTTGACCGCTTTATCAAGCTCGGCATCCAGACTACCGAGTGTTTGTCTCAAGGTCCGATCCATGCCTTCACCAAACTCTTTGAAGCCGTTACCCAGCACACCACTGATATTTTCCAGGTACTCATACACTTCACGATTAAGTGCCTGCATCCGCTCACTTTGAACCTTCAGGTCCTGAAGATATTGGCTACGGCCACTAGCTTCCCCTTGTGCGCTTGCAACAACGCCTTCGATCACTGCCAAGGTTTTCGCCAGTGCTTCACGATTGTTCCGGTAGTCTGCAACCACAGTGTTTAACTCACGGGATGCTTGAGCGAGTTCAGTTCCTGCACCCTGGACCGTCCCCATCAAACCTGCGGTCGACTCACTGGCGCGAGCAACGCTCTGTCCAGCCGTTTCGAACCGCTCTGCCGCCATCCGCATCTTGTCAGCACCTTGCTGCATGCTCTGTAAGTGCTGTTCTGTTTGAGCACTCAATGCTTTAACGGTGTCCTGCGCAGATTTTTGTTGCTCTGTAACTGTTTGCAGCAATGCCTTTACTTGTTCATCTAATCCACCCACCAAATCGCGAGTACCTTGATGCAGATCAGCCTGTGCAGCACGGGTCGACTGATCCATCTGCTGCTGACCATGTTCCAGTTGCTTGAACACCGCCGAAAGTTGCTCACCCAGCACCTCAACGGAGCCGGCAATTTTCGCCATGGTTTCCTGTTGCCCTTGGCCAATGTTCTGCTTGATCGACTCAACAAAGGCCTGAAGGTTCTCAGCCATCGCCTGTTGACGAGCCTCACTTTCAGCGAACAGTTTTTCTAACTGTTGTGCCATTCGAGCCCCTGCGTCCTCGCCTTCATTTCCGATACGGGCAATCGAAGTCTGGAGATTGACAAGCATCTCGTTCATCCCCGCCTGCATAGCGCTTTGTCCGGCCTGCATATCAGAGAGCAACTTTGCAATCATGGTTGAGCTGTTTTGGGTAGAGGACTCGCTCGCCGAACGCATATCTTGAATAAGCGTGGAAAAGCCTTGCTGCATAGATTGCATTGCAGCGACAGACTGCCCCATCAACTCGTGCAACCCGTTGAATTGCTGACCAAACGTACCTTCCAACTTGTTCATGAAGGCAACCAGAACATCCTGAAGAAGATTCTGCACTTGCCCTGACTGTTCGCCACTAGCGGCCTGAACCGCGCCCGCGATGGCTTCAAGGGGGGATTTGAGACTGTTTTCAATTGCACCGCTCACCTGATCGGCCAACAGCTGACCAGAGTCACGGTAGGTGGCCGACAAGGTATCGGCTAATTTGAGACTTTCCCGAACTTGGGTATCAACCAGGTTCTGCAGCATTTCACGCAAGTCAGTAACCAGACTGTCCTTAAGCTGACGCGTCTGCACCGAGCTTTCTGCACTCGAACGTACAAGCTCTGCTAGGTACTCCTCGCCAACGCCACTGTCGAACAGACCATCGATGGTTTCGTTGAATGTCTCAAGGTGCTTGTAACAACGGCCGAGGCGCCACTTTTCAGTGATCGTCACAACGATAGAAGCCATGATCGAAATGAAAGAGCCTATGAAAGCAAACAATACGTCCTTTAAAAGCTTGTCGACGCTACTGTTGACCAGCTCAGGTGTACTGGGGTCAAAATGCTGCAGTCCTAGCATCAGACCAAAAAAAGTCCCGACAATACCAATGCCCGTCAAAATGCCTGGCAGATGTTTATAAAACTCTGTTCCGAGTGGGGTATCAATGACGCTTTGAGGTGAAAAAAAGTGTGCTGCGCCGGCGGTAGCACGCGAGCGGACGAGTGCTTGCTCACCTCCCGAAAGCTCGAACTGGTCATGCAATGTTTCAGCGTATTCCCGCCAGGAGTGCTCAAGGTTGGTACCTTTAAACAGGTTCTCCAACTCAGTGCGACGCTGAGGAGCGGCGAGAGAATGCGCTTTTAGCAAATGTGCGGTCAGTTTCTTTAGCCTGCCACTCAAGCGAAATGACCGATAGAAATAACGAACTAAGTACCAAGTACATAAAACGATGACAAACCCAACGACCATCGTTGGAGCGATAAGCTGTTCAAAGCGCGCAGCGCTCCACAAATGCACCAATGTCGAAAAATCCATGTTTCAAGCCTTCGATTAGCAATATCTTGACGTTCAGGGTGCCCAGCTCAACTCACTGGAGCACCCATCGCCATACTCGTTGGCAATCGATGACAGCACTTTGCTTGGCAATTTTTCACGGAAAAAACGAAGGAACTGTGGGAAAGCGATAAGTACGCTCTATCCCGTGGGGAACCTTCCTTGGACAACGGCTAGAAAATCATGTCCTTATGCCAGCACCTTATCCTGAGCCATAACTGTCGTAAAGCTGGACACGATCAAAGGATCTTAAGCCGAAGAGAAGCTACAAAGCCCTGTGATGGCGCTCTGAAAGGTGATGCAGCTATGGCTCACTAAAAAGGCAGGAGTGTCTACTCCGTACCTTTAGTACTTGAGCCAACACTGTTCACATGCGGAGTTCAGAGTATGGAAACGACAGATGGACCACCATGAACCTGTATACGTGTTCGGACGGCGCTCCATCAGTGATTCCCCTTCGCCGGTAAGCGCCTCAGGGAGAGGCGCTCGATGCAGTATTCAACCTTTAGGAGGGACTCTTCACAGCAAATCAGCCCCAAACTCCCTCAACCTCACCAACTTCTCCGGATTGCGCATGATAAAGACACGATTCACCCGCCCGCTCTCGTCATACCCAAAACTCACCACCGCCACCACCTCCCCCTCTCCTCTTAACACCACCCCACGCCCACCATTGATCTCCACCTCCTGCCACTGATACGCCCGCCAGTACCGGCTCAACGACTCCCCCACAAACGCCAACACCGCTTCCAGCCCATACAGCGTCTCGCGAATGGCGCTGGCTTTGCCGCCGCCGTCGGCGCAGAGCTCGACGTCTTCGGAGAGCATGGCGGCCAGGCTTTGGGTCGAGCCGCTGGTGATGGCGCTGTGGAAGGCGCTCAGCAGTTGTTGCTGGCGTGAGGGGTCTGGCTGGTAGCGCGCTTGGGTGTTGCCCAGGCTGGCTTTGGCGCGGGACACCAGTTTGCGGCAGGTGGCTTCCTGGACGCCGAGGGTTTGTGCGACTTGGGGGTAGTCCAGGTCGAAGATGTCGTACAGCAGGTAGGCGGCGCGTTCCTTGGGGGTCAGGCGTTCGAGCAGGAGCAGGAAGGCGGTGGACAGCGACGAGGCCAGTTCATGGCTGTGTTCCGGGGAATCGTGATGCAGGCTGTGGATCGGTTCCGGCAGCCAGGTGCCGACGTATTGCAGGCGCGAGCGCTGGGCCGAGCGCAGCAGGTCGATGCAGTGCCGGGTGCAGACGGTGGTCAGCCAGGCGGCCGGGGTGGCGATGGAGGCCTTGTCGGCCTCCAGCCATTTGATGAACAGGTCCTGCACCACGTCCTCGGCCTCGGCGCGCGAGCCAAGGAGGCGGTAGGCCAGGCCCAGCAGGAAGCTGCGACGGCTTTCGAACACCGTCGTGTCATCGATTCGATCCATCCTCAGTGCCTCGACACCTGCAAGCGATTCCACAGGTTGATCATGCCGATATCGGCCGTCAAGGCGGCGATCTGCGCGTCGCTGAAATGTTCGCGCAGGGCCGCGCGCAACGGGCCGAAGTCGGTGTCTTCGCGCAGTACGGTGAGGGCTTCGGTCCAGGCCAGGGCGGCGCGTTCGGCGGCGTTGAAATCGCTGACATGGCGCCAGGCCACCAGACGGTCCAGGCGCTCGTTGCTTTCGCCGTCTTCACGGGCTTCGCGAGTGTGCATCTTCACGCAGAAGCCGCACTGGTTGATCTGCGAGGCGCGCAATACCACCAGGTGGTGCAGCTTGCGCGCAAGGCCATGGGCGTCGATCAGGCCGTGGACCTGGCCCAGGCTTTCGAAGATTTCGGGGATGGTTTGCAGCAGGTTGACGGCTTGGGTCGGGTGGCTGGATGACATGGGGTGGCTCCGTTAATTGAGGGATACACCGACATGACGGGCCAGGTGGGTGGTTTGTGACGGGGTAGCGGAAAAATAATTCGGGCTCCGATAAGGCAATTCAACCCGCGATGAAACAGCAGTAGATCCAGCACAAAATCGCGCCCGCCGACCTGCAACGGGTAGCGCGAAGCGACAAAACAGAAGTCGCGGCCCATTTCGATCAGAAAGTCTTTCAATGGATGGATGAATTCGAGTTCGTAGTGAAATACACAGCTGGCAAGCAGTGGCTGCAGATCAGGGCTGGACAACCCGTTGAGCAGGTCGTCCATCAGCGTGGGCACACGGCCAGGCGGCGGTGCCATATCGGACAACATCGCGCTCATGCTCATGGGGAGTTGATTGAGTATGGCGATACGGACGAGATCTCCGCCAAACCGAAGATGAAGCAGACCGGGGACTATATTACGGGGCGGTTTGGATAGGTTGGCTGGCAGGGCGGGCCCAATCTTCGACACCCCATGAGCCTTCAAACGAAGTCAGCGTTGGCTTGGGGCTGATGGATGCCAGCCCCGCGCCAACGCAACGTCACAGTCGCCAGGTTACTTGGGGGCTGACTTGAAAACAAAACTGACCCGCAACGTGGGGCAAATCCTGCTGGGGGAACTCGCGCGGTGGAGAATACACCCTGGAAAGATGACGATACGGCCTGGCAGAGGCGCCACGGACTTTATGATCTCCCTGCCCTCACCGTAAAACAGTAGCTCGGCGCCCCAGTCTTGTTGCCAGTCGTCGTGGGCGAAGTAGATTGAAGACAGATTGTCCTCTCGATTACTGTCCGTATGCGAATACCCTTCCGTGCCGTAGGTATGTCCATTGGCGTAGGCCCTGAGCAACTTTTGCGGCGAACCAATCATCGCCTCGATCTCTAGCCATAGTGAACTGACCGATTGCAAACCCTGCCTGTCGGATAAAACAGCGGCACTGTCTGTCTCGCTACTGGTATCACCACCGGCAAAATGTGAGTGCCAGAAAAAATAATTATCGTTTTGAACATTAGAACGCCAACCGTATTGCCAGATCGGCTTTTTGGCCAGTGAGCTCAACTGAGCGCCTAATTCGGTCGATATGGCTCCGTCGTAAATTTTTATATCTTCGGCACCGAGACTCATTTTTACCCCCTATCCAATCCACACGATATATTCAATATCAAGCGCGCCATGCGTTTGAGTACATGGGCGCTCGTAACCATGACTAGAAAAACTACCAAGCCCCGCATCAGCGGCAATAACACTCAGTTGCTGGGCCACGAACCCTGCGCTTAACCAGTCGATACGCCTGTCGGCGTTGGCTGACGGTTTAGACAAAAACAAAAACAATAACGAATACCGACCAATATCAACTTCTTCTACTAGAGATTGCTGTAGCAGCTGAAACACTTCGTCGTCTGACGACACCTGAACAATGTCCAGTTCGGGACTTGAGTAATTCTCTATGAGTGTCATGCAACGACGCTTCACTTCATCCAAACGCCAACCATTCGCTTCACGCCCCAGCCCACTACGCGAGGTTTTACGTTGCAACCAGGCATCGTCAGAAACGCCCCGCATCCGTTGAGTCAACTGTACAAACTCCTGCACATTCAACGCGTGCTCATTTCGCCAGCAACTGTAAATAATCGAATACAGCGGCATATCAAACTCAACAAAGCCAAGCGTCGCTTCGTCCAGCTTTATCAGCGTGTACATAAGGAGACCTTATAGCGTAATGGTCGCTATGGATGAGCAGTAGTCACTCACGCCTCGGTTAAAACCGGTTAATGTCAGCGATAGCGGGATTATGTTTCTGAGCTGCAGCGCATGAAACAATACGGCTATCGCATGACCCGACTCAATGTAAAGTGCACTGAGACTTCGCACGTCTCGATAGCGCTCCGCCAGTCGTTCAAAATCGCATTGCACCACTAACGTGCCTGGACGTTCACCGGGCTCCGCGTCGTCGTGTATTACAAAGAACCGATCACAATACGAGTCGTATAGAAAACCATTGCCGTGTCGGTCTGTATAACAACACTCCAACGAGTGCACCGCGCCATTAGAAGGATAAACACGCCGAACACCTGGTCCCAGACCATTGATTGCCCAAGGCGTGAGCGCCGTGTTTTTGAAAGCAAACCTAATGGCCTCGAACACACTGCCCTCAACGGCTTGGCCTCTGGCCTCTATCAGGGATGGTGCATATCGGGGGCGGGGCTTGCCGAACAATACAGCCTGGGTTCGCATTCGTTGATTGATGACTGCTTTTCCACCACCTGTATAGCGGGTTCTGGAGCGTTCACTTTCATAAATCGCGTCGGCCACCCACTTCGCATCCTGTACCGTGCAATCGAATCCTTCAGCAGACAGCCTGTCCCACAAACGCTCACTCTGTGAAAACAGTAACTGTCCGGTGTCGGTGTTATACCTGAACAGTGACTTTTTTGACTTATACAAGGCATCTATTATCATTCAGAAAAATCCTTTTCCTGTGCAAGTGATACATCAGCAACAGTCTGACCATGTAACTGATGCCCACAAAATGGATAATAGACGCCGGCCCGACATACCCCAAATAGATCAACACACTCAAAGGCACAAAATACACAACCAACAGCCACTTGTTAGCGCTGGAGATAATGCTGTTCATCGTCGTCAGTCGAAACACCCCATTCAGCGAGATAACAATGGCCATGGCGGGATAGTAAGCCATTGCCAGGAGCGAATGAATGAATTGCCCTGGCGACAGTTGATTGGCCAGAATAGCGACAACCAATGCAAGCCCGACCGGAACAAACCAGGTGACCTTGAATGTATAAATAATCGCTCTATAAAACAGTGAAGAATCCTGCGCTGAATAGCGGCGGATGATCAATACAGCGGCGCGCGTACAAATCATCCAGCAGGCCATTTGAAACGCAAAGGGAATGCGAAAATCAGAAAAACTTTCCTGGGATATCTTGAATGCGGCAACGCTCAGTAGCAAACCTGACAATGAAATGCTGGCCACCGTGGACAGCTCAGGCAAGACAATTTTGCTGATTTTCAAACTGAACTTAAACGAGGGCTTTATTGATCTGAGGCGAATACTCCCCGACGCCTTGAGTATCGATACAACCACCACAAACAGCGCCAGGTCGATCGCTACCATCCCCAATCCCGCCAAGACGTAGGAAAACTCTATACCGCTCAGCCAGAGTGTCAAATAAAGTGCGACATTACACAACCACACTGCCATCTGCACCCAGAACACCGTCCGACCATAACCCAACAACATCAAATAGGCTTGATTGAGTGAAGCAAACACCAGAACGCAGACAGACACCATTCTAAGTAACAAAAACACCAACAGGCCGGTGTTATGGTGACTTTCCTCAATCATGTTAAGCGAAACAACTATGTACAGAATTGAAATCACTGCCCCAACGACGATCAGCGCTGCCGCGCACTTACTGTAGGCGCGGTACCTTGACACCTTTGAAAGCTGTAGAAAGGCAATCACCCAGGGCGATGCGAACGGAATCAACGCGGACATCACGTCGATGTTCACGCTCAACACACTGAATTGATGAGGAAAAGCGACGCTGATCAACATCAGTATGCTGATACCCTTGATAACATCCACGCCGCCGGTGATGACAAAAAAGATGTCGCTGAGGGCGTCGTTACTCTTCAAGATTTCTGTTCCCCACTTTCCCCATCGTTGCCGTGTACATGGGAATCTCGTCGCTCGCCAAATCGATATGCAGAAGGGCTCGAAGTTCATCATCCCTTGTCGCAGGCGTTGTAACGCCCTGCACATTGAATTCGCTACAGGCGTTGACGTGCATGTGCATGATTCTTCCGGCCTCGATAAACAGGTTTCTCAAGGCTTTATCGTGCCGGTAGCGCCAGGCATAACAGCTGGGTGTGGCGGTTAACACCAAGGTATAGTTGGCTGTCTTGGGAGCCACCATGCCCCAGATGATACGAGACATCGGCTCTCTGAAATCTCCCTCTTTTATCAGCCCGAAGCTCAGTTCTTCCAAATTGAGAAAGTAAACACCCGGCGTCAGGCCAACGATGTCATACACCACGATATACGAGGAAAATGCCGCACCGAAATTCTTGGTGTATCTTAAGCGGCTGCCATCCAGTCGTTGGCACACGTCCAGAGTTTCCAGCAATCGGGATGCCGAGTGCGACAGTATTTCCTGAAACTCAGCTACCTCAAGAGGGAGCCTTTTGAATTCTCGATGGCTCCTGCGTTTAAGTGCTTTTTCCGGAAAGCCCGGTATCCAGTCATTACTGGCCGAAGCAATTTTTCGTAGTGCAAAAGCAGGTTGAGCGTTTTCGATAAAGACTGGAACCTTTGGCGTCGGGCACGTTGAAGCCATCTCATATTCACAGTATTTATTATCAAGAATCTTCGCTCGATCCTTGTCATCATCAACGTACTTGATGGTCCTGGACAACAAGTAAAAAGGAATACAGGCTTCCCAACCTCTCTCGGCCCAATGGGTTGTACTGGCCGGATTAATTAGGGTGTGGGTTGCCGGGGGACGTTCATTGCGTATCGCAGCCATCCGCTCAGCATAGTCGGGGCGAATAAAAAAAGACGGTGCGATATTGAAACTTCTACCACTGCTGAGCTCGCTGAATTCTAAAGTATTGTCACGATTATTCGCGAAGGATATATAAGCGTTTTTCAGGATTTCATGCTGCATTCGACTGTTCCCCGATCATGACGGCACTCATCACCCCTTCCACAAGCGGATCGAGCCCCAACAGACGTTCGAAGTTTATAACCTGAAGATTATATTGAGCCTGATTTCTATACTTCATCTTCAGCAGTGCCGTTTCAACTTGCATCGAGGCGTGCCCGGCATCCAAATGCACGGACCTGAAGGTTCTCGGCTCGCGATAGCGGAACATATTGCGCTCCCAGATGCAGGTAAAGACCACCGCAAAATTAACAGCAAAATCTATATACGAATCCCGAACGCCAAATATCGTGGTGTACAGGTCTGGGGACTCGACACGTTTGACGGTATCAAGGCTATACGTCACAGCATTAAAGTGATGGACAGTCTGGTTGGCGAAGTCCACCAGATAGGCTTCAACCGGATGTCGCCCGCCGCCGCTGGGCACTGTCTTCTTTAATATCCGACCGCCCGTATTGAGTTGCGCTTCCCTTTGTACGCCCAGGCTCAGGCTCAATGCGCTGAGGATATTCTCCAGGTCGCCCTGCGTGCCGCCATCACTAATGAGTGCCGCACTGCACTGCGGATTGACCCCCTGCGCCGCGACCGGGGCATCAACGTAAACTTTGGAACGCTCGATTTCTTGCTCAACAGCCAGATATTCTTGCATCCGGTTATTGTCTTTGCTACGACCATCCTTGTCGTATTCAAAGAACGGATAGTTGTGCGTAACGTTCAAATAGTCTGAAGCACTCTTCCAGTTGTAGCGCTCCAGGTCAGCGGTCCTTCGGTCGCATGGTGAGGCGCCAGCGCTTAGTTTTACAAATCCGCTGCTGATCAGTTTCCCGAGTAAACCGTCCTCTCCCGTCGAGTCTGTTTGAGACGCGGCCGGACGGGCGGAAAATCCAAGAAGGTATTCAACCACAGAAAAGGAAATTTGAATTTTCTTGCTTGAACCGACCAGATAAGCCAGCGCAGAGTGTTCAAACGTAATAATTCTAAGATCGGGGTTAACCGACAGACTGGCAACCATGCCTGCTTGCTCCTGAACAATGAAACAGGGCAATTTTACTTGCCCTGCTCCGAGACAACTTATGACGAAAACAGGGCTAACTTAGTGGTTAACGCCGCCATCGCCATGTTGCAGGCAAGCTTCGTTACGCTCAATTTCCACAAAATCGGCAACATCATACTGCTCGTTGATTTTCTGGGAGTTATCTACAGCCGCTTTGATCGAGGTTTCGTTAGATGCTACGCAAGCTTTTTCAATAGACATTGTTCACATTCCTCTGTTGATTATTTTTCGTCCGCGGATAACGAACGGGTTGAATCTAGGCAAACTAAAAAATAGTGTCAACATACAAGCCTCCGTCCTAGAAACACCAACCGAGTCAACTTGTTTTTTTAAATTTGACGAATCAGCGTACGACGACTACCGACCAAAATCCGATGATCTAATCACCCTATACATTAGGTGTAACTCTGTAAAAAACCGGCCACCTAATTAATAATTATCCGCATTAAAAGAATAGAAGCACAGACACGCGCCTGACTTTTAAGTCCGAAAGGAAATCAAATGACATTATGTTATTTCGTTTAAGTATCTAAAAAGTCAGCAATCCACGACGATTTCTAATTTTTTGAAGCGCTGAGGCCTCTACGCAAGCTGTTTCAGACGCAGAGAGGCCAAGAGACCGACGCTGCTCAAGCGGCGCCGCGAAGGATGGGGTTGGAAGACGTTAGCCACCAGCGCCTTCCCTGAAGGCTGACGCTGGTGTAACGGAGCAAGGAGCGAGCGGCCCTACTTCAGATGGTTACAGCACGATATTGACCAGACGACCCGGCACAATCACGATTTTTTTCGGAGTGCCCTCTATAAAGCGCGCTACCGCTTCATCCCCAAGTGCACAGGCCTCTATTTCCGCTCGGTCAGCCGTCGCAGATACCACAATTTCCCCGCGCAACTTGCCGTTGACCTGCACCACCAGCTTCAACTCTGAGCGAGTCAGAACCTCAGGCGACGCCACAGGCCACTGCGATTCGAGAATGTCCTTGTCAAACCCCAGCTCGGTCCAGAGCACATGCGCGATGTGCGGCGTGATCGGGTAGAGGACTTTCAACAGGATCTCGACCCCTTCTCGAATGACGCTGCCTGAGGCGGCCTTCTCGTTTTCAAGCAGGTTGAGGATTTTCATCGCGCCGGAGACGATCGTGTTGTAGTGCAGCTTTTCATAGTCCCTGTTGATGCTCTCCAGCACGCTGTGAATCTCGAACTGAAGTTGTGCCGAACGCTCGTCCAGAGTGCTTCGCTGCGCGGCTGCCGTGAGGAGGGTGTCTTGGTGCTTGAAGGCGAAACTCCATAACCGTCGCAGATAGCGATAGGCGCCCTCCACGCCGCTGTCGCTCCAGACAATGCTTTGAGTGGGTGGCCCTGCGAAAATAGTAAACAGGCGAGCTGTGTCGGCACCGAATCTCTCGATGATTTCCCGTGGCTCGACAACGTTATTTTTAGACTTGGACATTTTTTCGATGCCGCCCATGATCACGGGCAAACCATCTTCCTTGGCAACCGCATCCACCGCCTGACCACCATCGCCGAGCCTGACGTCTACTTCCGCCGGGTAGAACCAGCGTTTGGCGCCGTCCTGCGCTTCTCTGTAGAAGCACTCACGCAGCAACATGCCCTGAGTGAACAGGTTCTTGAAGGGCTCATCGAGATCGATCAGGCCTTCGTCGCGCATCGCCTTGGTCCAGAAACGTGCGTACAGCAAATGCAGGACGGCATGTTCGACGCCACCGATATAGTGATCCATCGGCATCCAGTATTTCGCTGGCCCAGCGACCATCGCGTCCTGGTTACCCGGATCGCAGTAGCGCATGAAATACCAGCTGGAATCGACAAACGTGTCCATGGTGTCGGTTTCGCGCCGGGCGGGGCTACCGCAGGTCGGACAATCGACATGCAGGAAATCCGCTTGTTGGAGCAAAGGATTGCCGGAACCGTCTGGTATGCAGTCCAAAGGCAAAATGACAGGCAGGTCCTTGAGCGGCACGGGTACATCGCCACACTTGTCGCAATAAATCATCGGGATCGGCGTGCCCCAGTAACGCTGGCGGGATATACCCCAGTCCCGGAGTCGCCAATTTATTTTTTTCTCACCACCGTGGCTGGCAAGTCGGGCACTAATAGCTTCGCTCGCCTCTTTGAGTCCCAGGCCGTCAAATTCGCCAGAATTGATCAGCACGCCTTTATCCTTCGCGGCGTATGACGCATCCCATGAACGGTCGTCGTACTCCACCCCATCAATATGAATGACCTGCCGGATCGGCAGGCCTTTTTTGCGGGCCAACGAAAAATCACGCTCATCGTGTGCCGCCACCCCCATGACCGCACCCGTGCCGTACCCCGCGACCAGGTAATTCACCACCCAAACCGGGATAGAAACGCCGCTGATTGGATGCTCCACCGTGAAGCCGGTGAATACGCCATCCTGATCAATGCCAGACAATTGTGCTTCGCTGGTGCCGCCACCTTTGAATTGTTCGATCACCTGAGCCAATTCAGCATTGAGCTCTACCGCCCGCAGGGCGATCGGATGTTCCGGGGGAATCGCGCAGAACGTCACGCCCATCACGGTTTCGGCGCGAGTGGTGAACACCGACAGCCATCCGTCCTCGATAAGTGTTCCATTCTTGTCTTTTATCTGGTGAGGGAACCCGAAACTCACCCCTTCACTTTTACCAATCCAGTTGCGCTGCATGGTCTTGACCATTTCCGGCCACCCATCCAGGCTATCGATATCCCTCAACAATTCTTCAGCATATTGAGTGATAGCAAAGTAATAACCAGGAACTTCTTTCTTTTCGACCAGCGCGCCAGACCTCCAGCCCCGACCATTAATAACCTGTTCATTCGCCAGCACGGTCTTATCGAGAGGGTCCCAATTAACAATCTGGGTATGTTTGTAAGCAATACCCTTTTCAAGCATTTTCAGAAAGAACCATTGGTTCCACTTGTAGTAATCAGGATCACATGTTGCAACTTCACGGCTCCAGTCAATACTCAGCCCAAGGGGACTCAACTGCGCCTTCATGTCTTGTATGTTTTGACGTGTCCAGGCGGAAGGTGACTGATTAGAAGCCAATGCGGCGTTCTCTGCGGGCAATCCGAAGGCGTCCCAGCCCATTGGCATCAGAACGTTGAAGCCTTTCATGCGCTTCTGCCGTGCCAGTACATCATTGATGGTGTAGTTACGTACATGCCCCATATGCAACTTACCCGACGGGTACGGCAACATGGAACATGCATAATATTTGGGGCGCGAAGGATCCTCGAAAACTTCAAATGTCTTTCTGGCAGCCCAATCAGCCTGAGCGCTTGCCTCGACGTCGGCCGGATTGTAGTGTTCCTGCATAAATTTCTCTCTTTACTTATCGATAAGTAGAAAGATCTCATGACCTTCCATTAGTCAACCAACCCGTATTTCGTTAACGCCTTACCATACAATACAAATCCAAAGGCTTTCTAGTCGCGCTCCTACGCTATGCATCTATATAGACGTGGGCATGTGCGGTGCGGATGACGTCACACGTCGGCACCTGGTCGGCGTTCAGTCTGCTCTGAGCGAAGTCCGCCGGCACGCCCAGTCGTTGCGCGACCGACACTTTCTTCCCCCGCGATAGATCCCCAGCCGCGTCAACATCACCCCGGCATACACTCAAAATCCCGCACCCTCGCCACCTGCTTGCCCTCCCCGTCATACAACCTCGCCCGCACCTCAGTCCCCAAGGTCGACTCCACCAGCTTGTAATGCTCCCCCGCCTTGAAGCTCGGGTAGCTCACCTGCCCGCGGCAATCGACCTGGTTGGAGTCGCCGCCGACCTCCTCGAACAGGGTCACGTCCAGGCGGTGGGCGCCGGGTTGGACTTCGAAGTAGCGGCCGTCGTCGACGTTCTTGCCGTCGACGCGTTCGGCCATCAGGTCGCTGGGGCCCTCTTCTTCGAGGCTGATCCAGGCTTCGTTGGGATCGGCCTTGGGCATCGGGCCGGCGCAGGCGGAGAGCAGCAGCACCAGGCTCAGGGCGGGAATCAGCAGCAGCGGTTTGGCGTTCATGGCAGGTACCTCGGCAGTAAAAAAAATGACACAGGGCGGAGCGAAAAAAGCGCTCGCGCCGATTGCCATCCAGAGTGTCGAGGCACCCGCCACAGGACAAATGAATCCCCGTGAAAGGAAATTCAGGCCCAACCTAAAACTTCCTTCACCTGGCTGAAAGCCGCGTGTTAGGTGGGTCGCGGCAGGCTGCCGAGGTTCGTTTCCCCTCGGAGGTCCACCGCATGCTCGGGCTGGTCAAGACCGCTCTGCTCAAGCCCTACACGTTTATCGTGCTGGCGATTTTTATCTGCATCATCGGGCCGCTGGCGGCCCTGCGTACGCCCACCGATGTGTTCCCCGATATCGGCATTCCGGTGGTGGCGGTGGTCTGGCAGTACACCGGCCTGTCGCCGGACGCCATGGCCGGGCGGGTGATCTACACCTACGAGCGCTCCCTGAGCACCACGGTCAACGACATCGAGCACATCGAGTCGCAATCCTTGCCGGGCATGGGCATCGTCAAGATCTTCTTCCAGCCGGGGGTGGATATCCGCACCGCCAACGCCCAGGTCACGGCGGTGTCGCAAACCGTGCTCAAGCAGATGCCGCCGGGCATCACCCCGCCGCTGATCCTCAACTACAGCGCCTCGACGGTGCCGATCCTGCAGATGGCCTTTTCCAGCCCGACCCTGTCGGAAGCCAGAATCCGCGACCTGGTGCAGAACAATATCCGCCTGCCCCTGAGCTCGGTACCGGGGCTGGCGATGCCGACGCCCATGGGCGGCAAGCAGCGGCAGATCACCCTGGATCTGGACCCGCAGGCCCTGGCCGCCAAGGGCCTGTCGGCGCAGGACGTGGGCAATGCCCTGGCGGCGCAGAACCAGATCATCCCGGTGGGCACCGCCAAGCTCGGCGCCAGCGAATACACGGTGCTGCTGAACAACAGCCCGACGGCCATCGACGAACTCAACGACCTGCCGATCAAGACCGTCGACGGCGCGCTGATCACCATCGGCCAGGTGGCCCATGTGCGCGACGGTTCGCCGCCGCAGAGCAATATCGTGCGGGTCGACGGCCACCGCGCGGTGCTGATGCCGGCGCTGAAGAACGGCAATATTTCCACCCTGTCGATCGTCGATGGCATCCGCCAGATGCTGCCGCGCATCGACGAAACCCTGCCGCCGGCGCTGAAGACTTCGCTGCTGGGCGACGCCTCGGTGTTCGTCAAGCAGTCGGTGGGCAGCGTGGCCCGGGAAGGCATCATCGCCGCGCTGCTGACCAGCGCGATGATCCTGCTGTTCCTCGGCAGCTGGCGCTCGACCCTGATCATCGCCGCCTCGATCCCCCTGGCGGTGCTCGCGGCCATCGCCCTGCTCGCCGCCAGCGGCCAGACCCTGAATGTCATGACCCTCGGCGGGCTGGCGCTGGCGGTGGGGATCCTGGTGGACGACGCCACGGTGACCATCGAGAACATCAACTGGCACCTGGAACAGGGCAAGGCGGTGAAGGCCGCAATCCTCGACGGCGCCCGGCAGATCGTCGGCCCGGCGTTCGTCTCGCTGCTGTGCATCTGCATCGTCTTCGTGCCGATGTTCCTGTTGCAGGGCATCGCCGGTTACCTGTTCCGCCCCATGGCGCTGGCGGTGATCTTCGCCATGGCCAGCTCGTTCATCCTCTCGCGCACCCTGGTGCCCACACTGGCCATGTACCTGCTCAAGCCCCATGTGCCGGAGCCGGGCCCGGGGCATCACCCGGAAGACGCATTCATCAACCACCACGAAGGCGAACAGCACGCCCGGCCACGGCATGCCCTGGTGCGCGGGCTGCTGGGCTTCCAGCAGGGGTTCGAACGACGCTTCTCCAACGTGCGCGACACCTACCACGGCCTGCTGACCCTGGCCCTGGCCCACCGCAAGCGCTTCCTGCTGGGCTTCCTCGCCTGCGTGCTGGCCTCCTTCGCCCTGCTGCCGAACCTCGGCCAGGACTTCTTCCCGGCCACCGACGCAGGCGCCCTGGCCCTGCATGTGCGCCTGCCCCTGGGCACGCGGATCGAGGAAAGCGCGGCGGCCTTCGACCGCATCGAGGCGCGGATTCGCGAGGTGATTGCGCCGGAGCAGCTGGACAGCGTGATCGACAATATCGGCATCCCCCTGAGCGGCATCGACATGGCCTACAGCAGCAGCGGCACCATCGGCCCGCAGGATGGCGACATCCAGGTGACCCTCAAGCCCGGCCATGCGCCGACCGCCGACTACGTGAAGCGATTGCGCGAGGCCCTGCCGGAAAGTTTTCCCGGCAGCCAGTTCGCCTTCCTGCCGGCGGACATCAGCAGCCAGATCCTCAACTTCGGCGCGCCGGCGCCGCTGGACGTGAAAATCTCCGGGCCCGACAGCGCCGCCAACCGCGCCTATGCCCTGGAACTGCAACGGCGCCTGCAGCATGTGCCGGGCATCGCCGACCTGCGTATCCAGCAGTCCACCGGCTACCCGTCGCTGGCGGTCAAGGTCGACCGCCTGCGGGCCAATGGCCTGGGGATTACCGAGCGCGACGTGACCAACAGCATGGTGGCCTCCTTGGCCGGTAGCTCCCAGGTGGCGCCGACCTTCTGGCTCAACCCGCAGAACGGCGTGTCCTATTCCATCGTCGCGGCCACCCCGCAGTACCGCCTGGACAGCCTGCCGTCCCTGGAGGCCCTGCCGGTGACCGGCAGCAACGGCCAGTCGCAGATCCTCGGCGGCCTGGCCAGCATCTCGCGGGTCGACAGCCCGGCGGTGGTCACCCACTACAACATCCAGCCGACCCTGGACCTCTACGCCAACGTCCAGGGCCGCGACCTGGGCGGCGTGGCCCGGGATATCCAGCACGTCCTCGACGACAGCCAGACGCTGCGGCCCAAGGGCGCGACCATCAGCCTGCACGGGCAGATCGACGCCCTGCACGAAGCCTTCAGCGGCCTGAGCCTGGGCCTGCTGGGCGCGGTGGTGCTGATCTACCTGCTGATCGTGGTCAACTTCCAGTCCTGGCTCGACCCGTTCGTGATCATCACCGCGCTACCGGCGGCCCTGGCCGGCATCGTCTGGATGCTGTTCTTGAGTGGCACCTCGCTGTCGGTGCCGGCGCTGACCGGGGCCATCCTCTGCATGGGGGTGGCCACGGCCAACTCGATCCTGGTGGTGAGCTTCTGCCGCGAACGCCTGGCGGAACACGGCGATGCCCTGAAGGCCGCGCTGGAGGCCGGCTACACGCGTTTTCGCCCGGTGTGCATGACCGCCCTGGCGATGATCATCGGCATGCTGCCCCTGGCCCTGTCGGAGGAGCAGAACGCGCCCCTGGGCCGCGCCGTGATCGGCGGCCTGATCCTCGCCACCACCGCCACCCTGTTGTTCGTTCCCGTGGTGTTCAGCCTGGTCCACGGGCGTCACCCCACTCGCGCTGTCGCTGGAGAAAGTACCCATGTCGCCTGAACACACCCCCTCGCGCAAACGCCTGCTGTGGCTGGGCATCGGCGGCCTGACCCTGGCCGCCCTGCTGGTGGCCAACGGCCTGGCCGCGCGCACCCGCCATGAACGCGCGGTGGCCGCCTGGACCGAAACCGCCGCCGTGCCCCAGGTGCTGGTGTTGCAGCCGCAGCAAAACCGCCAGGGCGACACCCTGCGCCTGCCGGCGCACCTGGAAGCCTGGAGCAAGGCGCCGATCCACGCCCGGGTCAGCGGCTACCTGAAAAGCTGGAACAGCGACATCGGCGCCAAGGTTCAGGCCGGGCAAGTCCTCGCCGAAATCGACAGCCCCGACCTCGACCAGCAACTGGCCCAGGCCCATGCCCGGCTGGTGCAGGAACAGGCCAATGCGCGGCTGGCGCAGACCACCGCCGTGCGCTGGCAGAACCTGCTGGCCAGCCACTCGGTGTCGCGCCAGGAGGCCGATGAAAAAACCTCCAACGCCGCGGCCGCCAAGGCCAATGCCGAAGCGGCCGCCGCCGACTATGCGCGGCTCTCGGCCCTGGAGGACTACAAGACCATCCGCGCGCCCTTCGCCGGCACTATCACCGCGCGCCACACCGATATCGGCCAGTTGATCAAGGCCGACAACGACAGCGACCCGCAGCTGTTCGATCTGGCCGACACCCGCAAGCTGCGGCTCTACGTGCCGGTGCCGCAGAACTACGCCAGCGTGATCCGCCCCGGCCTCAGCGCCGAGCTGACGGTGCCGGAGCACCCCGGCCAGCACTTCAGCGCGCGGCTGATCGGCGACTCCACCGCCATCGATCAGCGCTCCGGCACCCTGCTCGCCCAGTTCGTCGCCGACAACCCCGACGGCGCGCTGCTGCCCGGCGACTATGCCGAAGCCGCCCTGGCCCTGCCCGCCGACACCCGGGGCGTGAGCATCCCGGCCAGCGCCTTGATCTTCCGCGCCCAGGGCACCCAGGTGGCGCTGCTGGACGAGCACAACCACGTGCACCTGCGGGACATCCATATCGGCCTCGACCTCGGCGCGCGGCTGGTGATCGACCAGGGCCTGCAAGCCACCGACCGGGTGATCGACAACCCGCCCGATGCCCTGCGCGAAGGCGACCTGGTGCAACTGGCCGACGCCGGAGGTGAACATGCGCCCAAGGCTTGAGCCGCTTGCGGTGTTGCTGGTGCTGGCTCTGCAAGGCTGCTCCCTGGCGCCCGGCTACCAGGTGCCAACCGTGGAACTGCCGGCCCACTACCGCGAACAGACCAGCGACGGACCCTGGCATCCGGCCCGACCGGCGGATCGGCTGGCCAGCCAGTGGTGGCTGCTGTACCAGGACCCACGCCTGGATGACCTGCAACAACGCCTGCTCAAGGCCAACCCGGACCTGGCGGCGGCGCTGGCGCACTTCGACGCGGCCCAGGCCTATGCCAGCCAGCTGCATGCCGGGCTGTTCCCGCAGATCAGCGCCAGCGGCCAGTCGCTGCGCCAGCGCCAGTCGGACCACCGGCCGTTGCGCGGCGGCAGCCAGCCTTCGCTGTACAACAGCAACAGCGCCGGTTTCTCGCTGAGCTTCGACCCGGACCTGTGGGGGCGAATTCGCAATCAGGTGGCCGCCGGCGATGCCCAGGCCGAAGCCTCGGCCGACGACCTGGCGGTGGCGCGCCTGAACCTGCAACAGCAGCTGGCGACGCTGTATGTGCAGCTCAATGGCCTGGATGCGCAGCGCGCGATCCTCAGCCAGTCCCTGGACGACTACGCCCAAGCCCTGCAACTGACCCGCAGCCGCTACCAGGGGCAGATCGCCTCGGAGCTGGACCTGACCCGCGCGCAAAGCCAGCTGGCCAGCGCCGAGGCCGAGCTGGACGAAGTGCGCGGGCAACGCAACCTCACCGAACACGCGATCGGCGAACTGGTGGGCGAACCGGCCAGCCAGTTCCAGCTGCCCGCCACCCAGCAAACCCTGGCCGTGCCCAGCGTGCCGCAACAACTGCCCAGCGCCCTGCTGCAACGCCGCCCGGACATCGCCGCCGCCGAACGCCGGGTGTTCGCCGCCAACGCCAATATCGGCGTGGCCCGGGCCGCCTGGTACCCGGACTTCAGCCTCACCGGCCTGCTCGGCGGGCAGACCCAGGGCAGCGGCAACCTGCTGGCAGCGGGCAATCGCTACTGGGCACTGGGGCCTCTGGTCAACCTGCCGATCTTCGACGGCGGCCGCCTGAGCGCCAACGAACGCCAGGCCCACGCCGAATTCGAGGAAGCCGCCGCCCATTACCGCGGCCAGGTGCTGCGGGCGGTACGTGAGGTGGAGGACAACCTGGGGCAGTTGCGGGATTTACAGCAGGAGGCCCTGGACCAGCAGGCGGCGGTGAATGCCGCCGAGCATACGCAGGCCCTGGCGATGAACAGTTATCAGGCGGGGGCGGTCAGTTATCTGGAGGTGGTGACGGCGCAGACTGCGGCGTTGCAGGCGCAACGGGGGTTGCAGGCGGTGCAGACGCGGCGGTTGCAGGCGAGTGTGGGGTTGGTGGGGGCGTTGGGTGGGGGGTGGAAAGCCGGGGGCTGATGCCAGAGGCAGGGCTATAAAAACTCGATCCTGCTGTGTACATATCCGTTTCTGCGGTAACGGCGGCTTAGGGTTCCGCCCTTACGGCGGCTCACTTTTGAAGAGCGCAAAAGTAAGCAAAACGCTCTTGCCCCACCACTTGGTGCCTCGCTGAGGCTCGGCATGCCCGAACGAAGGCATTGATCCGTGGGCCGCCGCCACAGGCCATCCATGGCCTGGGGCGGCTAACCCGGCATCCCTGCCGGGTTACCCACGGCTCAATGCCTGCGTTCGGCCATCGTGGTTAACGGGGCGTTCAGATCAAAAGCCAAAGCAAGAGCAAGACGGCGGCCTGCCGGCCGGCCTGAGAACGCATTCCCTGTAGCCGCTGCCGAGCGCAGCGAGGCTGCGATCGAGGCCGAAGGACTCGCCAGGCGGGCACCGCGTTGCCCCAGATCCTGCGAGGCGTCAGGTTTAGCGGCCCTGTGGGCCGATCGCAGCCTCGCTGCGCTCGGCAGCGGCTACACAAAGCGTGTCAGACAGAAGAGTTGCAGCGTGGCGAAGGCAGCAAGCTTTGGCTTGGCTTGGCTTGGCTTTGTTTTGGCTTTTGATCTTGCTCTTGATCTACCCGCCCCTTTCCCAGAGGCCGAACGCAGGTCTTGCGCAGGGGGCACCTCGGCAGGGATGCCGAGGTAGCCGCACTGGGCCAGGGATGGCCCATTGCGGCGGCCCCCGGAGCAGGACCGGAGTGAGGGCATGCCGAGCCTAAGCGAGGCACCGAATGGTGGGGCAAGACCTTTTGGTTACTTTTGGCTGGGCCGGCATTCCGGGCGTTTGCCAAAAGTGACCCGCCGTAAGGGCGGAACCCTAAGCCGCCGTGACCGCAGAAACGGATATGTACACATCCAAAAAAATGCAGCGCCAGAACCGACGCCATCGCGAGCAATCGAGCGTCGACCGGCTGCTCCTACAGAAGCAGGCCGGCGCGACCAGTACCCTCAGATATGGCAACTGCTCAAGCCATTCTTTTCCAGGTAGCGCTGGTGCGCTTCATCCGCCAGGTCGAAGCGACCCAGGGGCACGATCACCGTGGCCACGGGTTTGTTGAGGCGGCCGGAGTCTTGCAGGGCCGTCTTGGCCTGCCGTGCCTGTTCGGCCTGTAGGGCGTTGGTGTGGAAGATCGCCGAGCGATATTTCACCCCACCATGCTCCCCCTGCCGATCCACCGAAGTCGGATCATGCAGCCCCCAGAAGTGCTCGATCAGACTCAGATAAGCCAATACCTGCGGATCGAAATCCACCTGCACCACCTCGATCCGCAACGACTCGTCGCCCGCCTCCACCGCGTAGCCCACCCGTGTCTCCACCACCCCCGGCAGTGCCCGGAACGCGGCTTCCGCGCCCCAGAAACAGCCCGCGCCGAAGGTCGCCTGTTTGATCCCGCTCATGTTCCGATGCTCCTCGCTCACTGCACCGCTCCGACTTTCTCGCCGCTGGCGCCCAGCCATTGATCGACGATCGCCGGGTTGGCCTGGACCCAGGCTTTGGCCGCTTCCGCCGCCGGTTGCTGTTCCTTCTCGATCCTGAGGATCAGGTCGTTCAACACCTGCGGGTCGATGCTGAAGTTTTCCAGGAAGGCGGCGATCCGTGGCGCGCGTTTCTGCAAGGCGCTGGAGGCCAGGACATAGACCCGGGCGTCCGGGTAGGCGCAGGTGATCGTGCTCTTGTTCAGCCAGTCGGCGTCCACCGTCGGGCTGACGAATTTCCAGCAGCCGTCGGCCTTGTACAGCGGGTCACCCTTCTTGTTGTCCTGGGCGTAGCCGTCGAACGCCGGTTCGTCCAGGCGGCGCAGGTCGAAGGCGGAGAAGATCCAGTCCGGGGTGTAGGCGTAGAACACCACGCCGCGCTGGGCCTTGTAGGCCGCGGCCAGCTTGGCGTAGGTCACCGAGGCTTCGGTGGACACCGACTCGAATTTGTCGGCAAAACCGAAATCCTTGGCCTTGATCTGGCCGATATAGGTCGACTCCCAACCCGCCGGGCCCACCAGCAATTGCGCCTTGCCGCCGCCCAGGGGTTCGAAGAGCTTGGCCACTTCAGGCTTTTGCAGGTCGTAGACCGACTTCACGCCGTATTGGTCTTGCAGGTAACCGGGGATATAGAAGCCCTGCACCCCCAGGTAGGGCTGCTTGTTCGGCACCAGGGAGCGGGTGCCGCCGGTGACGTACTTGGCCCAGGCGGCGGATTGATTAGGCAGCCAGATATCGGTCAGCACATCCACCGAGCCGTCGCCCTTGGCCGCGGCGGCGAACAGCACCGGTATGTCACCGGCCAGGTAAGACACGTCGCCGTCGAGGCGGCTTTTGATCACCTCGCCGAGGATGTTCTGGATGGCGATGGCGCCGGTCCAGTTCTGTTCGCCGATGACGATCTTGTCCTTGGCCAGGGCTGGCAGAGCGAGCCCCAGGAGCAGCGCGGCAGCGCCCAGGGTGCGGGAAAACGACTTGTTCAAGAGACACCTCATTGCTGATGGAAAGCGCGATCCCGCTGACGCAGGGTCGCTTGAATGATGCGGTCGGGAATCAACGCGCAGAACACGATCGCCGCGCCGGCCAACATGCCCTCGCCGCCCTTGATATTGCGCAGCGCGGTCATCACGTCGTAGCCCAGGCCGCCGGCGCCGATCAGCGCCGCGACCACCACCATCGACAGGCTCATCACCAGGGTCTGGTTGATCCCCAGCAGCAGCGAGCCGGCGGCCAGGGGCAGCTCGACCTTGGTCAGGATCTGCCACGGCGTGGCGCCATGGGCCAGGGCCGCTTCGACGGCGGTCTTGGGTACTTCCCGGATCCCCAGGGCTGTGAGGCGGATCATCGGTGCCAGGGCGAAGATCACCGTGGCGATCACCGCCGGGGTCTTGCCCACCGAGAAGAAGGCCACCGCCGGGATCAGGTACACAAAGGTCGGCAGGGTCTGCATCACGTCCAGCAAGGGCGTGATCAGGCGCCGCGCCAGGGCGCGCTTGGCCAGGAGGATGCCGGCGGGCACGCCGATCAGCAGCGACAGCAGCACCGAGGAACCCACCAGCGCCAGGGTGGCGATGGTTCGCTCCCAGAAACCGAACAGGCCGATATAGAGCAAGGCCGCCGCGCTGGTCAGGGCCAGGGCCGCGCCGGCACTGCGCCAGGCCAGCAGCACCAGGGCCAGCGCCGGCACCGGCCAGGGCAGCCAGCCCAACAGGCTTTCGATGCTTTCGATCACCGTGCGCACGGCGACAATCACCCCGACAAAGGTGCTTTCGAAGGTGACCTGGGACCAACCGATCAACTGGTCGATGGCCGCCGCGGTGCCCAGCAGCGCCTGGCGGTCGGCGGGAAATTGCAGCCAGGGGCCGCTGGCATCCACCGCCAGCACCCGCCACAACACCAGGCCCTGGCACAGCAGCAGGACCAGCCACGGCAGGCGCCAGTCGGAACGGCCCTGGCGGCTCGGACGGCGGGCCAGGGTCACGCTGAGCAGGCGGCTGAGCGACAGGCCGAGCACCGCCAACCCAGCCCAACCGAGGCTGGCGCTGGCCAACCACTGCCCCAGGGCACTGGCCGCCGCCAACTCCAGGGCGAACCCCAGCCAATACAGCGCGCCACGGCCGCTGGCGGCCAAGGCCGCCGGCCCCAGCAACAGCGCCTGCCAGAAGGAACCCCCCGGGGCCACGGGCGCCGGAGCCGCTGTTGTCTTAGCCGAAGCGACGGGCGCCACGGCCAGCGTGTCGCTGCGCGCGCCGTGCTCCTGAAAGAAGTCCGCCACCTCGGCGTCCGCCGGGTGCTCCAGCAACTCGCCGGGGCTGCCGAGCTGGATCAGCTGGCCCTGGCGCAGCACCGCGATGCGGTCGGCCAGGCGCAGGGCTTCCGCCGGGTCGTGGGTCACCAGCAAGGTGGTGATGCCGCGCTCGCGCACCAGGCGCAGGAAGTGGCGTTGCAGGTCGCGGCGGATGGTCGGGTCCAGCGCGCTGAAGGGTTCGTCCATCAGCAGGATGTCCGGCTCGCTGACCAGCGCCCGGGCCAGGCCGACCCGCTGCTGCATGCCACCGGACAGCTCATGGGGATAATGGTCGCCCCAGCCTTCCAGGCCCATGGCCCGCAGTTGCACATCGGCCGCGGCCTGGCGCAGGGCCTCGGGTTCGCCGCGCAGTTCCAGGGGCAAGGCGACGTTGTCGCGCACGCTGCGATGGGGCAGCAGGCCGAAGTGCTGGAAGACCATGCCGATGCGCCGCGAACGCAAGGTGCGCAGGTCCTTGGCCGAAAGCTGGCTGATGGCCGCGCCATCGATCAGCACCTCGCCGCTGCTGGGCTCGATCAGCCGGTTGATATGCCGCAGCAAGGTGGACTTGCCGCTGCCGGAGGTGCCCATCAGGCACAGCACTTCGCCACGGCGCACGCTGAGGCTGACCTGCTCCACCGCCAGCGCGGACGAGCCGCGGCCGTAGCGCTTGGTCAGGTTGCGCAGCTGGAGCACCACCTCGGCGCTGACCGGTTGCGGGGCGGACGCGGCTGGGACGGCAAAGGCCTCTTGGGGGTAAACGGCAGACACGGGCACTCCTGATACCGGACGCGCAGCCGCGTCACCGGCGGTGATGAAGAAAAAAATGGCTGGGGCCAGCCAGGCGGCTACCCCGTGGGAAGGGGCTCGCCGACACAGGCGAGCCAAGGCTCAGTTACAAATGCTTGGGGCTCCACAGCTGCACCGCGCGGGCGTCCACCGGCTTGGGCAGGAGTTTTTCCTGGTAGAAGGCATCGGCGATTTTCTGTTGCTCGCCCAGGGCGTCCGGCTGCACCGCTTCCACCTTGTAGGTGCGACGACTGTTGGCCAACTCCACCGTGCTCACGTCCAGGTTGCCCCACAGCGGGCCGAGCAGTTTTGCCGCCTCCGTCGGGTGCGCCTTGACCCAGGTGCCGGTCTTCTGCAGCTCGGCGAACACCTGCTTCAGCACTTCTGGATGAGCCTTGGCGTAATCGTTGGAGGCCAGGTAATAACGCCGGTAGCTGGCCAGGCCCTGGCCGTCGTGCAGCACCCGCGCGCCCTGCTGGCGCTGGGCGCTGGCGACGAAGGGTTCCCAGGTGACCCAGGCATCGACCTTGGTGGTTTCCAGGGCGGCGCGGCCGTCGGCCGGGGTCAGGTAGACCGGCTGGATGTCGGCGAAACCCAGGCCGGCTTCGCGCAGCGCGGCAATCAGCAGGTAATGGCTGCCGGCGGCCTTGGTCACGGCGACGCGCTTGCCCTTGAGGTCGGCCAGGGACTTGAGCGTGGAGTCCTTGGGAATGACGATGGACTGGGCGGCGGGCGATGGGGTTTCCGTGGCGAAGTAGGTCAGTTTGGCGCCGGCGGCCTGGGCGAAGACCGGCACGGTGTCGGCGACGTCGGCGCTGATGTCGACGTTGCCCACGTTCAGCGATTCCGCCAGGGGCAGGCCGCTGGTGAATTCATGCCAGGAGATCTTCACGCCCTGCCCCGCCAGTTGTTTCTCCAGGGTGCCCTGGGCCTTGAGTACCGCCAGCAGGGTCGAGGATTTCTGGTAGCCGATACGCAGGTCGGTATCGGCCTGGGCATCGAGGGCCATGCCCAGCGCCAGACCGGCCAGGGCGGTGATCGACAAGCTACGACGCAAAGCAACGGGCAGGCGCATGGGGGCGGACCTTCTGGGAGACAGGAAAGTCGCTAAAAGCTAATCGATCTAAGAATTCAAATATAAATACTTTTTAGGCATTAGCTTAGGTTCGGCTGGCTGGCCCGAGGTGCATGTGCTGGCCGATCACCCATCCCCCTGTAGCCGCTGCCGAGCCCGCGAGGCTGCGATAAGGCCGAAGGCCTTCAGCGGTCTTGAGATCCCCGCGCCCCCTGCGGGGTCGACCGCTGCCTCGCAGGCTCGGCAGCGGCTACAGGTGTATGTCAGCGATTTCAGTGCTGTTCTCACAATTATCGCGGGCAAGCCTCGCTCCTACAGAAGCACGCAATCTTTTTTCTGTAGGAGCGAGGCTTGCCCGCGATGGCGTCCGTGCAAACAACCCGACTATCAGGCCCAGGCCACCCGCTGTCCTTTGGCGACGGCCTGGGATGCCGCCAGCATCGCCCGCAACAACACCGCGCAGCCGGCGGCGAGGTCGTCGGGGTCGGCGTTTTCGATTTCGTTGTGGCTGATGCCGCCTTCGCAAGGCACGAAGATCATCCCCGCCGGGCCCAGCTCGGCGACGAAGATCGCGTCGTGCCCGGCGCCGCTGACGATGTCCATATGGGACAGGCCCAGCCCCTGCGCTGCATCGCGCACCGCGTCGACGCAGATCTTGTCGAAATACAGCGGTGGAAAGTCTGCGGTCGGCACCATGTCGAAGGTCAGGCCATGTTCGTCGCAGGTGCTGTCGATCACCTGGCGCACCTCGGCGATCATCGAGTCCAGGCGCGCCGGTTCCAGGTGCCGGAAGTCCAGGGTCATGCGCACCTCACCGGGGATCACGTTGCGCGAACCGGGATAGGCCTGCAGGCAACCCACGGTGCCACAGGCATGAGGCTGATGGCCGAGGGCGGCGCGGTTGACCGCGGCCACCACCGCCGCCGCGCCGACCAGGGCGTCCTTGCGCAGGTGCATCGGGGTCGGGCCGGCGTGGGCTTCGACGCCGCGCAATTTCAGGTCGAACCATTTCTGGCCGAGGGCGCCGAGCACCACGCCTATGGTTTTCTTCTCGTCCTCGAGGATCGGCCCCTGCTCGATATGGGCTTCGAAGTAGGCCCCCACCGCGTGCCCGCTGACCTGGCGGCTGCCGGCATAGCCGATGGCGTTCAGCGCATCGCCGACGCTCACGCCTTCGGCATCGGTCTTGGCCAGGGTTTCCTCGAGGGTGAATTTCTCGGCAAACACCCCGGAGCCCATCATGCACGGCGGGAAGCGCGAGCCTTCTTCGTTGGTCCAGACCACCACTTCCAGTGGCGCCTCGGTTTCCACCCCGAGGTCGTTGAGGGTACGCAGCACTTCGAGCCCGGCCAGCACGCCGAAGCAGCCGTCGAACTTACCGCCGGTGGGCTGGGTGTCGATATGGCTGCCGGTCATCACCGGCGGCAGCTGCGGGTTACGCCCGGGACGGCGGGCGAAAATATTGCCGATGCCATCCACCGTGACCGTACAGCCAGCCGCCTCGCACCACTGCACGAACAGGTCGCGGGCCTGGCGGTCGAGGTCGGTCAGGGCCAGGCGACAGACCCCGCCCTTGACCGTGGCCCCGAGCTTCGCCAGCTCCATGAGCGACTGCCACAGGCGGTCGCGGTTAATGTGCCGGTGGCTGGATTGCAGAACGTCGACGGCAGCGTTCATGGTGATCTCCTCAGGCTTTTCTGGTTGTCGTTGACGAGGGGCGCTCGTCTGGAATCTGGCGATGGGCGATGGACTTTTTCGCGAGCAAGCTCGCTCCTACAAAAAGCCACACGGTCCCTGTAGGAGCGAGCTTGCTCGCGATTGGCCGGCCGCCATAACGCCATTCAAAGGTCATACCGGCGTTTTGACGCTCACGCTCTGCGGGCGGCCCATGCTGCACAGGCCGTAATAGAGCAAGCCGCCCAGCGCCGAGCCGGTGAACCAGCCGTAGCTGTAGAACCAGCTGAATACATCGCTGCCCAGAGACAGCACCGTCAGCGCCACCGGCACGCCAAAGGCGATGAAACCGTTAAAGTTCCACGCCGGGTACACGTCATCGCGGTACAGCCCGGCCAGGTCCAGGCGCTGTTTCTTGATGATGAAATAATCCACCACCATGATCCCGGCGATGGGCCCCAGCAGGCTGGAGTAACCCAGCAGCCAGTTGGAATACACGGTCTCCAGGCTGACGTCCGAGACCAGCAGGCCGAGTTTTTTCAGCAGCTCATGGGCCATCAGCGCCAGGCCGACGAGCCCGGTGAGGATCACCGCCTTGGTGCGGCCGATCAGCTTCGGTGCGATGTTCTGGAAGTCGTTGGTCGGCGAGACGATGTTCGCCGCGGTGTTGGTCGAGAGCGTGGCGATGATGATCAGCGCCATGGCCAGGGCCACCCAGCCGGGGCTCTGGATATGGCCGATCAGGCTCACCGGGTCGGAGACGGTGACGCCCACCAGTTTCACCGAGGCGGCGGTCATCACCACCCCCAGGGCGGCGAACAGGAACATGGTCAGCGGCAGGCCGAAAATCTGCCCGAGGATCTGATCCTTCTGGCTTTTCGCGTAGCGGCTGAAGTCCGGGATATTCAGCGACAGGGTGGCCCAGAACCCGACCATCGCCGTGAGCCCGGCGAAGAAGTAGCTGTAGACGCTGGCGCCTTCCGGACGCTTGGGCGGGATCGCCAGCAACTCGCTCAGGGACACATTGGGCAAGGCCCACACCAGCAGCCCAACACCCACCGCCACCAGCAGCAGCGCCGACAGGGTTTCCAGCCACTTGATCGACTCGGCGCCGCGCAGCACCACCCACAGGTTGAGGGTCCAGAAGATCATGAAACCGATCACCTCGCCGGTGCCGCCCAGGGCCTTCCAGCCCTCGAAGATCGAGCCGAGGAACAGGTGGATCGCCAGGCCGCCGAACATGGTCTGGATGCCGAACCAGCCGCAGGCCACCAGGGCGCGGATCAGGCACGGCACGTTGGAGCCGATGACGCCGAAGGACGAACGCAGCAGCACCGGGAATGGAATGCCGTATTTGGTGCCGGCGAAGGCGTTGAGGGTCAGGGGGATCAGCACCACGATATTGGCCAGCAGGATCGCCAGCAGCGCCTCGCCCACCGTCAGCCCGAAATAGGCGGTGAGCACACCGCCCAGGGTGTAGGTCGGCACGCAGATCGACATGCCGACCCACAGCGCGGTGATGTGCCATTTGTTCCAGGTGCGCTCATGGACCTTGGTCGGCGCGATATCGTGGTTGTAACGGGGGCTGTCGAGCACGTCACTGCCGGCGTCCAGCTCGTACAGGCCGGCACGCTCGGTCACTTGAGATCTGTTCTGTTGCATGGCCGCTCCACTTTTTTCTGATTATTTTTGCTCATCAAACGGGCTGGCAGACGTGCTGCCAGCCCGGCGATGGCCGGAGAACTGACGACTTTTACCGACCGGCCATCCTGTCGACGGCGGCACTCAATAAGCGTGCCGGCTTGCCCGTCGACGGTGCTCCACAGTCGGTAAAATCCATGTAAACAACTGATGTTTCTTCAGTTTTATTCTGAACAACTTCCTGTCCGAGATAACTTGCCGATTCACTCAGGCCGAATGCCGGGCAAGTTGTCCATTGGGTCAGGACTCAATCTGGTGCACGCAAACTTTTTTCAAACTTTTGTATGGGCCACAGGCCTCCTTCAAGCGGCTGATTTCACATAGGAAATCTTGCTCATATTTCGATCCTGTCAAGTGCGTCAAAATGGTGAAAGGCTGCACCATTTTGCGGATTTACAAATTAAAATCTTATATTTCAATAACTTAATATCGATATATGCTTATAAAAAATAATCTTGCCGATTGATTGAACACCAGCTAGTTTTTATTCCTGACACCGCTGACAGGAATAAACATTCCGCAGCCTGCGTATTACAAAAACACTAGAACCGGCATAAGCCGGTCATGCCTGCGAGGAACTCGGAATGTCTCTGTTGATCCGTGGCGCCACCGTTATTACCCATGATGAAAGTTATAAAGCCGATGTGCTGTGCGCCGACGGCGTGATCAAGGCCATCGGCCAGAATCTGGACAATCCCGCAGGCTGCGAAGTGCTCGACGGCAGCGGCCAATACCTGATGCCCGGCGGCATCGATCCCCACACCCATATGCAACTGCCCTTCATGGGCACCGTGGCCAGCGAAGACTTCTTCAGCGGCACCGCGGCGGGCCTGGCCGGTGGCACCACCTCGATCATCGACTTCGTGATTCCCAACCCGCAGCAATCGCTGCTGGAAGCCTTTCATCAGTGGCGCGGCTGGGCCGAGAAGTCGGCATCGGACTACGGCTTTCACGTGGCCATCACCTGGTGGAGCGAGCAGGTGCGCGAGGAAATGGCCGAGCTGGTGAACCAGCACGGGGTCAACAGCTTCAAGCATTTCATGGCCTACAAGAACGCGATCATGGCCGCCGACGACACCCTGGTGGCGAGCTTCGAGCGCTGCCTGGAACTCGGCGCGGTGCCGACGGTGCACGCGGAGAACGGCGAACTGGTCTACCACCTGCAACGCAAGCTGCTGGCCCAGGGCATCACCGGGCCGGAAGCGCACCCGCTGTCGCGCCCTTCCCAGGTCGAAGGCGAAGCCGCCAGCCGGGCGATCCGCATCGCCGAAACCCTGGGCACGCCGCTGTACCTGGTGCATGTCTCGACCCAGGAGGCGCTGGACGAAATCACCTACGCCCGCGGCAAGGGCCAGCCGGTGTACGGCGAAGTGCTGGCCGGGCACCTGCTGCTGGACGACAGCGTGTACCGCCACCCGGACTGGCAGACCGCCGCCGGCTACGTGATGAGCCCGCCCTTCCGCCCTCGCGGCCATCAGGACGCGCTGTGGCACGGCCTGCAATCGGGCAACCTGCACACCACCGCCACCGACCACTGCTGCTTCTGCGCGGAGCAGAAAGCCGCCGGCCGCGACGATTTCAGCAAGATCCCCAACGGCACCGCCGGCATCGAAGACCGCATGGCCGTGCTCTGGGACGAAGGGGTGAACAGCGGGCGCCTGTCGATGCAGGACTTCGTCGCCCTGACCTCCACCAACGCGGCGAAGATCTTCAACCTCTACCCGCGCAAGGGCGCGATCCGCGTCGGCGCCGATGCCGACCTGGTGCTCTGGGACCCGCAAGGCAGCCGCACCATCTCCGCCGCGACCCACCACCAGCAGGTGGACTTCAACATCTTCGAAGGCAAGACCGTGCGCGGCGTGCCCAGCCACACCATCAGCCAGGGCAAGCTGGTCTGGGCCGACGGCGACCTGCGCGCCGAACGCGGTGCCGGCCGCTACATCGAGCGCCCGGCCTACCCGGCGGTGTTCGACCTGCTGAGCAAGCGCGCCGAGTTGCATAAGCCGACCGCCGTCAAACGCTGAACCCGATGACCCGCGATCCCCGTAGCCGCTGCCGAGCGCAGCGAGGCTGCGATCGGTCGCGAAGCGGCCGCAACCCGGATAACACGCATAACCTGACGCACCGCGAATTCAGGTTTTGCGGCAACTGCGTTGCCGATCGCAGCCTCGCTGCGCTCGGCAGCGGCTACAAGAAGCGTTGCAGCGAATCCAGCGGGGGTCCGTCCCGTTGGTGAAGAACAATGCCCGTCAGAGGCAATCGACAAAAAACCGTGAGGCCTGAACCGTGATCAAGACCCTGAACCACTTGCCCCATCCCCAGGAGGATGGCGCCACCCTCGCCGGCCACTTCAGCGACCTGGCGCCGCCGCTCAACGACCGCCAGGCGCACCTGGAAGCCTCGCGCTGCCTGTATTGCTACGACGCGCCGTGCGTCAACGCCTGTCCCAGCGAGATCGACATTCCCTCGTTCATCCGCCATATCCACACCGACAACGTCCAGGGCGCGGCGCAAAAGATTCTCTCGGCCAATATCCTCGGCGGCAGCTGCGCCCGGGTGTGCCCGACGGAGATCCTGTGCCAGCAGGCCTGCGTGCGTAACAACGCCCAGGAGTGCGCGCCGGTGCTGATCGGCCTGTTGCAACGCTACGCGGTGGACAACGCGCACTTCAGCCAGCACCCGTTCCAGCGCGAGGCCGCCAGCGGCAAGCGCATCGCCGTGGTCGGCGCCGGGCCGGCGGGGCTGTCGTGCGCCCACCGCTGCGCCATGCACGGCCATGAGGTGGTGATTTTCGAGGCCCGGGAAAAAGCCGGCGGCCTCAACGAATACGGGATCGCCAAGTACAAGCTGGTGGACGACTTCGCCCAGAAGGAGCTGGACTTCCTGCTGCAGATCGGCGGCATCGAGATCCGCCACGGGCACAAACTCGGCGACAACCTGAGCCTCACCGAGCTGCACCAGCAATTCGACGCGGTGTTCCTCGGCCTCGGCCTGGCCGCCAGCAAACAGCTGGGCCTGCCCCATGAGGACGCCCCCGGCCTGCTGGCCGCCACCGACTACATCCGCGAACTGCGCCAGGCCGACGACCTCACGCAACTGCCCCTGGCCGAGCGCTGCATCGTCCTCGGCGCCGGCAACACCGCGATCGACATGGCGGTGCAGATGGCCCGCCTTGGCGCCCACGATGTCAACCTGGTGTACCGCCGCGGCATCGAGGACATGGGCGCGACTCGCCATGAACAGGACATCGCCAAGGCCAATCAGGTGCGCCTGCTGACCTGGGCTGCGCCCGAGGAAGTGCTGCTCGACGCCCAGGGCCAGGTGCGCGGCATGCGCTTCGCCCGCACCCGGCTGGTAGAGGGCCGCCTGCAAACCACTGGAGAGACCTTCGAACTGGCCGCCGACGCGATCTTCAAGGCCATCGGCCAGGCGTTCGACGGCGCCGCGCTGAGCGACCCGCTGGGCGACCCACTGGCTCAGGAACTCAAGCGCGCCGGCGAGCGCATCGAAGTCGACGAACAGCTGCGTACCAGCATCCCCGGGGTGTATGCCGGCGGCGACTGCGTCAGCCTCGGCCAGGACCTCACGGTCCAGGCGGTGCAACACGGCAAGCGGGCCGCCGAGGCCATGCATGCCCAACTCATGCTCAACGTGGAGGCTGCGTAAATGGCCGATCTGTCGATTGTGTTCGCCGGTATCAAAGCCCCCAACCCGTTCTGGCTGGCCTCCGCGCCGCCGACCGACAAGGCCTACAACGTGGTCCGCGCCTTCGAGGCCGGCTGGGGCGGCGTGGTCTGGAAAACCCTGGGCGAGGACCCGGCGGCGGTCAACGTGTCGTCACGCTACTCGGCGCACTTCGGCGCCAACCGCGAAGTGCTGGGCATCAACAATATCGAACTGATCACCGACCGCTCCCTGGAGATCAACCTCAGGGAAATCACCCAGGTCAAGAAGGACTGGCCGGACCGTGCGCTGATCGTGTCGCTGATGGTGCCCTGCGTCGAAGAGTCATGGAAAAACATCCTGCCCTTGGTGGAAGCCACCGGCGCCGACGGCATCGAGCTGAACTTCGGCTGCCCCCACGGCATGCCGGAGCGCGGCATGGGCGCGGCGGTCGGCCAGGTGCCGGAGTACGTGGAACAGGTCACCCGCTGGTGCAAGACCTATTGCTCGCTGCCGGTGATCGTCAAGCTGACGCCGAACATCACCGATATCCGCATGGCCGCCCGCGCGGCCCATCGCGGCGGCGCCGACGCGGTGTCGCTGATCAACACCATCAACTCGATCACCAGCGTGGATCTTGAGCGCATGGTCGCCAACCCGATGGTCGGCAGCCAGAGCACCCACGGTGGCTACTGCGGTTCGGCGGTCAAGCCGATTGCCCTGAACATGGTCGCCGAGATCGCCCGTGACCCGCAGACCCACGGCCTGCCGATCTGCGGTATCGGCGGCATCGGCACCTGGCGCGATGCCGCGGAATTCGTCGCCCTGGGTTGCGGCGCGGTGCAGGTGTGCACGGCCGCGATGCTGCATGGTTTCCGCATTGTCGAGGAGATGAAGGACGGCCTGTCGCGGTGGATGGACAGCCAGGGTTATCACAGCCTGCAGGACTTCTCCGGGCGCGCGGTGGGCAACACCACCGACTGGAAGTACCTGGATATCAACTACCAGGTGATCGCCAAGATCGACCAGGACGCCTGCATCGGCTGCGGCCGCTGCCATATCGCCTGCGAAGACACCTCGCACCAGGCCATCGCCAGCCTCAAGCAGGCCGACGGTACGCATAAATATGAGGTGATCGACGCCGAATGCGTGGGCTGCAACCTGTGCCAGATCACCTGCCCGGTGCAGGACTGCATCGAGATGGTGCCCCAGGACAACGGCAAACCGTTCCTCGACTGGCAGCACGACCCGCGCAATCCGTATCGCGAGGCGGTTTAGGCCCGGCGCGGACCGCACCGACGCTTTCGCGGGCAAGCCTCGCTCCTACGGCATGCACCTTGTAGGAGCGAGGCTTGCCCGCGATGAACGCCTGTCCCCGTAGCCGCTGCCGAGCCCGCGAGGCTGCGATCGGCAACACAGTTGCCGCAAAACCTGAATCCGCGGAGTGTCAGGTCTTGTGCGCTATCCGGGTTGCGGCCGCTTCGCGACCGTTCGCAGCCTCGCTGCGCTCGGCAGCGGCTATACGCCCGGCGCTCAGGGGGGCTGCCGTATCAGGGCTCCAGCCCGATCCCGCGCAGGATCACGCTGGTCACCGTCTGCACGGCCTTTTCGAACTGCATGTCCGACAGCGGCTGGTGTTCGTTGATGATCATGATCTGGTGGTCGAAGTCGGCGTAGTGCTGGGTCGAGGCCCAGATCATGTACAGCAGGCTCGACGGTTCCACCGGCAGGATGCGTTGGTCTTCGACCCACTGGCGGATCTTCGCTTCCTTCATCTTCGCCCAGTCGTACAGGCTGGCGTCCAGCGCCTCGCCCAGGGTCGGCGCGCCGTGGATGATTTCGTTGGCCCAGACTTTCGAGCCATAGGGCCGGCTGCGCGAATGGTTCATCTTGGCGCGGATATAACTGCTGAGCACCACCCGCGGGTCGTCGAACATCTCGAAGCACAGCGCGTCCTGCTTCCACAGCTCCAGCAGCTCCAACAGCACCGCGCTGTACAGCTCGCTCTTGGTGCTGAAGTAGTAATGCAGGTTGGAGCGCGGCAATTGCACCTCGGCGGCGATATCGGCCATGGCCGTGCCGCTGAAGCCTTTTTCGGCGAACACCTTTTCCGCCGCCAGGAGGATTTTTTCGACGTTGCTGCGACGGATCTCGATCTTGTGATTGCCCATAAGGGCTCCCTGAAAACAGTCTGCTGCAAGACTACCATCGGCCTTCGTACAAAAACGAAACTTCCTGCGCCCGGCTTTCCCCGGCAAAACCGATTGGTTAGGATCCCTCCCGCCTTATTCCCGGGCACCTGAAGTGTTCCGTCCAGGCGTTGATTCGCGACACGGACATGCAGGCAGGACTTTCGCCGCCGAACCCAGAGCGTTTCGGCCATCCTGCAACGCCGCTATGGAGCTTATCCATGAACATTCGCAAACGCCGGGCCGCAGACGATCCGCGGCTCGCCGCCCTGTGGGAACGCTCGGTACGGGCCACCCACGACTTTATCGCCGAAGACGACATCCAGCTGCTCTACCCTCTGGTGCGCGACACCTACCTGCCAGCCCTCGAAGCCTGGTTGCTGGAGGATGCCGACGGCACCCCGGCCGGCTTTATCGCCACCGCCGGCGACAAGGTGGAAATGCTGTTTGTCGAACCGGCCCGCCGTGGCCAGGGCGTCGGCCGGCAACTGCTCGACCATGTGCGCAGCCGGCATCCGCGGCTCAGCGTCGACGTCAACGAACAGAACCCCCAGGCCCATGGTTTTTATCGGCACTACGGTTTCGAAGACATCGGCCGCTCGGCAACCGACGGCCAGGGCCGGCCGTTCCCGATCATCCACATGCGCCTGAAAAGCGCTTGAACAGCGCGCCGATGTTTCATCCAGCGACCCGACCACGGTCCTTATACTCATCGACGCAGCGACCACCCGACACTCATTGAACAGGTATTTCCCATGCTGAAAAAACTGCTGACCACCAGCGCCCTGCTGGCCTCTCTCGTCGCCGCCTCTTCGGCCTTCGCCCATGCCCACCTGCAAAGCCAGGTCCCGGCCGCCGACAGCACGGTGAGCGCGCCAAGCGAGTTGCGCCTGGTGTTTTCCGAAGGCGTCGAGGCGGCCTTCACTAAAGTCAGCCTGAGCAAGGATGGCGCGGCGGTCGCCGTCAAGGCCCTGGCCACCGAAGGCGCGGACAAGAAGACCCTGGTCGTGACCCCGGCGGCACCGCTGGCGGCGGGCGCCTACAAGGTCGAGTGGCACGCGGTGTCGGTGGATACCCACACGAGCGAAGGCAGCTACAGCTTCAAGGTCGGCCAGTAACCGATGTCGACCCTGTTGGTGCTCTGCCGCTTCGTGCATTTCGCGGCCGTCCTGCTGCTGTTCGGGGCCTGGGTGTTCAGGCCCCTGCTGTTGGGGCGCGAGCCCGTTGCCGCCTTGGATCGCCGCCTGACGCGACTCGGCCGCGGGCTGGCCTGGACGGCCCTGGCCACCGGCATCTGCTGGTTGCTGCTGATCACCGCCAGCATGGCCGGCAGCGGCGCCGCGGCCCTGGACCCGGCGACCTTGCGACTGGTATTGGGCAAGACCTTTTTCGGCCAGGTGTGGAGCTGGCATCTGCTGCTCAATGGCGCGCTGGTGGTTCTGCTGCTGACCCGCCTGGGTGAGCGGCTGGCGCTGCGGCTGATCCTCGCCGCCCTGTTGCTGGCCACCCTCGCCCCCGTGGGCCACGGCGCCATGCTCGACGGCCTCAGCGGCCAGTTGCTGATCCTCAACCAGATCGTCCACCTGGGCTGCGTCAGCCTGTGGCTCGGCGGTTTGCTGGTGCTGCTGATGATTCTGCGGCAACCCGGCGAGCAGCCTCTGGAGCGGGTCCTACTGCGTTTCAGCGGCGTGGGTTACGGGCTCGTAGGTGGGTTGCTGGTCACGGGTCTGATCAATGTACGAGTGCTGACCGGCCAGCTGTGGCCGACACCGCTGCTGTCCGGCTTTGCCCTGATCCTGCTGATCAAGGTGCTGCTGGTGTGCGGCATGTTCGCCCTGGCCCTGTTCAACCGCCTGCGCATCGAGGACTGCCAGCAACGCCTGGGCACCCTGCGCCGCAGCGTGCTACTGGAATGGCTGCTGGGCATCGCCGCGGTGGCGGCCGTGTCGCTGCTCGGCACCTTGCCGCCTCTCACCGTCTGACACCCCGCCCGTCTTCTGTAGGAGCGAGGCTTGCCCGCGATAGGATCTTGAGTCCGACACCCACTCCGGACCTGTATCGACCGGGCTGGCGCCTTCGCGGGCAAGCCTCGCTCCTACACAAGCGTCGGATCATTCGACCCGGGTATCCCCTTGCGCGGCCGTATCGATACTCACCACCACCGACATCCCCGGACGCAAGCGTTCGCTTTCTGCCTGGTCGGGGTCGACGGTGATGCGCACCGGTATCCGCTGGGCAATCTTGACGAAGTTGCCGGTGGCGTTGTCGGCCTGCAACAAGGCGAACTCCGAACCGGTGGCCGGCGAAATGCGCTGCACATGGCCGTGGAATTTACGGTGGTCGAGCGCATCGACGGTGAAGCTTGCGGGCTGGCCGACACGGATGTTGTCCATCTGGGTTTCCTTCATGTTGGCGATCACCCAGAGCTGGTTCGGCACCAGCGCCATCAGCTGCGCCCCGGAATTGACGTAGGCCCCCAGGCGCACGCCGATCTGCCCCAGCTGGCCGTCGCGCGGCGCGGTGACCCGGGTGTTGGACAGGTCGATCCGCGCCAGTTGCACCGCCGCCTCGGCATTGGCCACCGCGGCCTCCAGCGAACCGCGATTGACGATCACCGTCTGCAGGTCCTGGCGGGCGATGTCCAGCTGCGCCTGGGCCTGGGCCACCGCGGCGAGGGTCTGGGCGTTGGCGGCGCGGGTCACGTCGAGGTCCCGCTGGGACACCGAACCGTCGGCGATCAGCTCCTGGTTACGCCGCAGGTCGGCGGCGCTCTTGCGTGCCTGGGCCTGGCTGTCGGCCAGCGCCGCCTGGCGCAGCTTGATGGTGGCTTCGGCGCTGTTGCGTTGCTGCACCACATTGGCCAGCGCCGCCTTCTGCGCCGCCAGCTGGGCCAGGGACTGCTCCAGGCGCTGCTTGTAGATGCGGTCGTCGAGGCGCACCAGCAGATCGCCGGCCTTGACGAACTGGAAGTCCTGCACCGGCACCTCGAACACATAGCCGCTGAGCTGCGGCCCGATGATCGTCACCTGGCCGCGCACCAGGGCGTTCTCGGTGCTTTCGATGGGGCTGCTGAACGGCGGCAGCTGCCAGGCATAGAGCACGATCAATACTCCGGTGATGGCGATCGCGGCGAACCCCAGGGACGAGATGATCCGCACCCGTAGCGAACGCGGCTCGGTGATCGGCATCGACGGCGGCGCGCTGCCTTCCGGGGTCGAGGCAATGGCGTTGGTGGTGGTGATGGTCGGTTCGGTCATGAAGAAATGGCACCGCTGGGTTGGACGGGAGTCGGGGCTGGGGTTGCTGGCGCAACCGCCTTGGTCGTGCTCATCAGCCACAGGCTGCGAATGAAGATCCAGATCATGGTCAGCACGGCGATCACCGCGATCAGCATGAACACATCGTTGTAGGCCAGCACGTTGGCTTCGCGGGTGACGGCGCTGGCCAGGCTGCGGATGCCTTGCAGCTCGCGCGCCTGCGGGTCGGCGATGACCCGGCCGACGGCCGCCCCGCCGCTCTGCACCCGGCCCAGCACCCGTGGGTCCATCAGCACCAGTTGCTCGACGATATGGCTGGAATGGTATTTCTCGCGGACGATCTGGAAGGTCCCCAGCAGCGCCGAGCCGATCAGCCCGCCGAGGTTCTGGCAGATGCCGAACAGCACCGAGAAGCTCACCAGGTTGCGCGGGTTGGTCAGCACGTTGCGCGTGCCCAGGACCATGGTCGGGCCAAGAAAGAAGGTGCCGCCGAAGGCCAGCAGGAACTGGCTGAAATACATGTTGGCCGGGCGCGTGAGGTTATTGGAGAAGCTGTCCATCACCGAGCCCACGGCCATCAGCGCCAGGGAGATGATCAGCGGCATCAACAGGTGCGCCGGGTTGATGGTCAGGGCACTGGTGGCCAGGCCCGCGATGCTGCCCAGCAGCATCACCCCATACAGCAGGCGCATCTGCTGGCTGCTCATGTTCAGCGCCTGGAGAAACCCCACGGCGCCGGTGGACTGCTCGGACAGCACCATGCGAATCAGGATCACTGCCAGGGCCAGGCGGATCGCCGCCCCGCTGCCCAGCCAGCGGGTCATCAGCATCGGGTTGCGGCGGTTATGTTCGATGGCCAGGCCGGCGAGGATCAGCACGATCGAACCGGCGCTCGCGTAGCCGATCCACGGCGCCTCCAGCCACCAGTCGATGCGCCCCAGGGACAGCACGGCGCAGAGCAGCGCAACGCCGCTGGCGAGGATGGCGAAGGTCAGGAAATCGAGTTTCTCGAAGGTGCGGAAACGGTCGCCGGGCGGCAGCTTGAGCAGGAACACGCAGCCCAGGGACGCCAGCGCCAGCCCCAGTTCGAACAGGTACAGGCCGCGCCATTCGGCGATCTGCAGCAGGTCTTCGGAAAACAGCCGCGCCAGGGCAAAGCCAGTTGCGAGGCGCCCAGCCCGAGCACCAGGGCTTTCATCCGCCACTTGGCCGGGAACGCCTGGACCATGTAGTACAGGCCCAGGGAGCTCAGGGCCGCGCCGACCATGCCGTGGGCCGCGCGCACGGCGATGGCCGAACTCAGGTCGTTGACGAACAGGTGGCCGAAGGTCACCAGCGCATAGAGCACCAGGAACACCTCGGTAAAGGCGCGCAGGCCGAACTGCTGGCGAAACTTCACCAGCAGCAGGTTCATCGACACGTTGGTCATCACGTAGGCGGCCGGCAGCCAGGCCATTTCCGCGGTGGTCGCGCCCAGGGCGCCTTGCAGATACGGCAGGTTGGCGATCACCAACGAGTTGCCGAGGCCGCCGGTGATCGCCACCAGCAAACCGACCAGGGCATAGGCCAGGCGCTTGTGGGTGGGGTGCAGCGGCGTCGAGGGGGAACCGGGCAAGCTGGGCTTTTCGTGGGGTTGCCAGTTGCGCGGGGCGTAACTATCCATTTATTGACCTTGCCATTGCGTGAGCTTGTTCCATGTCCGCCCAAGTGGCGGACGATCCAGAGTTGTTCCGGATTGCCCGGCAGTTTGCCGGAACCTGAGGCGTCTTTGTAGGAGCGAGCTTGCTCGCGATAGCGGTGTGCCTGGCTGGCCGCGGTACCCGTATCGCCAGCAAGCTGGCTCCTACGGACCATTTCTTGCGACGTCGCATTTACCATTGCCGCCCCTGCCCCTCTAGAATCAACCTCCCCTTGCGCTCCAGCCGCGGAGACCTCCATGCCCCTGCCTTTTCAGAAGCTGCATGCCAATGGCGACGACTTCATGTTGGTCGATGCCCGCGGGCGCGACAACCCGATCACCGCCGAGCTGGCCAGGGCCTTGGGCGACCGCCATCGCGGCGTGGGTTTCAATCAACTGGTGGTGCTCAGCGATTGCCCCGAGACGGCGGCGCAACTGACTTTCTGGAATGCCGATGGTTCCAGCCTGAGCACCTGCGGCAGCGCCACCCGCGGCGCGGCCGACCTGCTGATGCGCGAAAGCGGCGCAGACTCGGTATGGGTGAAAACCGTGCGCGGCATCCAGCACTGCACGCGCCTGGACGATCAGTCGGTGGCGGTGGAGATGGGCGTGGCGCAATTTGCCTGGCAGGACATTCCGCTGGCGACGGCCCTCGACAGCCTGGCCCTGCCCCTGCCCGGCGAGCCGGCGGCGTGCAGCATGGGCAATCCGCACTGCACGTTTTTCGTCGACGACCTGGAGCGCATCGATGTGGCGACATTCGGCCCGCGGATCGAGGCGCACCCGCTGTTCCCGCGCAAGACCAATGTGCATGTCGTCCAGGTCATCGACCGGCAGACCATTCGCCTGCGCATCTGGGAACGCAACGGCGCCATCCCTCTGGGTTCCGGCTCATGCTCTTGCGGCGCGGCGGTCAACGGCATCCGCCGCGGCCTGCTGGACAGCCCGGTGCGGGTGCTGTGCGACGGCGGTCCGGTGACCGTCAGCTGGGACGGCCAGGGCCAGGTGCGGCTGGCCGGCAGCGTGACCAAGGTCTTCAGCGGCTGGCTGTGAATCCTGGGCGCCGCACCCAGGAGAGCGGGCTAGAGCCAGCCCAGCCATTTCCACCAGGTCATGGCGAACACCAGCATCAACAGGTAGCCCAGCAGCGTCACCAGCAGCCCGACCTTGGCGAACTGGCGAGCGGTGAAGGTCTCGGTGCCCAGGCAGACCATGTTCTGTGGCGCATTGATCGGCAGGATAAACCCGTAGCTGACGACGAACCCCAGCAGCATGGTCATGCCCAGGCGGCTGAACTCGCCCGGCAGGGTCTGCAACACGGCGATCAGGATCGGCAGCAAGGCCGAGGTCAGGGCCGTGGCGCTGGCGAACCCCAGGTGGATGAGGATCAGGAAGGCCGCGAGGATCGCGAACACCGCCAACGGCCCCACCTGGTCCAGCCCGGTGTGGGCCACCACCTGGCTCCCCAGCCATTGCCCGGCCTGGGTGCTGAGCAGCGCCGAACCGAGGCTGATGCCGACCCCGAAGACAATCACCGTGCCCCAGGGAATCCGGGCCTGCACGTCCTTCCAGGTCATGATGCCGATCCGCGGCAGCAGCAGGATCACCAGCCCGGCGTAGGTGGTGGTCGTGGTGTCGAACGGGTGCAGCTTGCCCTCGGTGGACCAGGCCAGGAGCAGCAGCAACGACACCGCCAGCAGGCGCTTCTGCGGCCCGGTCATGGGCCCGATGTCCGCCAGGGACCGGGCCACCGCCTCCTTGCCGCCGGGAATGCTGTCGGTTTCCGGGGGCAGCAGTTTCAGCACCAGCCACAGCAGCACCAGGGACATGATCACCGCCCAGGGCGCCCCGGCGATCAGCCAGTCGAGCCAGGCCACACGCTGGCCGAGCATCTTGTCCATGAAGCCCACAGTCAGCAGGTTCTGCGCCGCGGCGGTCTGGATGCCGACGTTCCAGATGCTGGTGCCCTGGGCCACGACGATCATCAGCCCGGCGGCGATGTTCGAGCGCTTGTCGACGCCGAACGCGGCAATCACCCCCATCATGATCGGCACCACGCAGGCGCTGCGGGCGGTGGCGCTGGGCACCAGCAGGCTGAGGAGGATGGTCACGGCGATGGCGCCGACCAGGATCCGCCGGGTGCTGGTGCCGACCCGGGTCAGGGTCACCAGGGCGATGCGCCGGTCGAGGCCGGTGTGGGTCATGGCGGCGGCGATGAACAAGGCGCCGGCCACCAGGGCCAGGGCCGAATTGGAGAAACCGGTCAGGGCCAGGCTGATGGCCGCCGAGCTGCCGTAGAGCTGCGTCGGGTCCTGCAAGGTCGGCGCGGTGCCGACCAGGAAGGCCATCAGGGCGGTGATCATGATGGCGCTGGCCTCGTAGGACACCGCCTCGCTGACCCACACCACCACCGCGAACGCCAGGATCGCCAGCATCCGATGCCCCGCCACCGGCAGGTCGGCGGGCAGCGGCAACAGCAGCACGCCCACCATCGCCAGCACGGCGACCAGCAAGCCGATCGGTAAGGCGGCCTTGGCCGCGGGCGCCGTTGTCACAGGCTGGGTCATGGGCCTTGTTCCTTTTACTGGAGGGGGTCGCAGCATGCCCCACAAGCCTTCGAGGCACGTTGATAAGGGTCAAGCCCGCTGGTTTGCCTGCCCTCACGGCGCAACTGTGACGGCGGCCGACCCGGCACCCGTTGTCGGAACGAAAGAACTTCGTCGAAATATTTTTTACATCGCTACAGATTTTTCATCTCTTTGAGGCCAGAGTGATAACAAGGCGACAGGGAGTCGAAATATGACTGGTTGTATCACTCCAACCTGCAAGGTGCCTGTATGACAACAAGAAATATGAAACTGACCTTCAGGGCGCTCCTGAGTTTTGGCGCCATCTGTGTGTTGTTGATCGCTCTGGGAGGCTTGGTACTGTGGAAAATGGAGCAGATTCACGAAGCGGCCGTGGACCTGCAAAGCAACTGGATGCCGAGCGTCAGGCAAGCCGCGAAAATCGAATCCGCCACCTTGCGCGTGCGCCTGGAGGCCCTGCATTACGCCACTGAGGACGAGAGCCTGAAAGGCGCCTCCCTGGACAAGCTAGCCGGTTTAAAAAACACCCTGGCCCTGGCCATCAAGGACTACGAGCCGCTGATTTCCAGCAACGAGGAAAAGGCCATCTACGAACAGGTCCGACGCGGCGCCCAGGACTACCTGGACAAGCTGATGGTGATGATCGACACCAGCAAGACCAACACCGCCGAACAGACCAATACCTACATCAACCAGGTCACGGTGCCGCTGGCCAACACCCTGCAAAGCGCCATCGAGGCGCTGATCCGCATCAATGAGGCCGGTGCCGAGCAGTCGGCCTTGACGGCCGATGCCCAGTTCAATAGCGGCCTGACCCTGACCTCGGCGATCATCGTCCTGGCCATTATCCTGACCATCCTGATTGCCACCCTGTTCACCCGCAGCATCATCCGTCCGGTGCTGTCGCTGCTGGCCACCACGCAGAAAATCGCCGAGGGCGACCTGCGCACGCAGGTGGAAGTCAGCGGTCGGGACGAACTCACCGACCTGCAGAAATCCACCCAGGCCATGCTCGACAGCCTGAAATCCACCATCCGCCACATCGCCGACTCATCGACCCAGCTGGCCTCCGCCGCCGAGGAAATGAGCGCCATCACCCGCGAGTCCAACGCGGGCATCCAGCAACAGAGCATGGAGACCGACCAGGCTGCCACAGCGGTCAACGAAATGACCGCCGCGGTCGAGGAAGTGGCGCGCAACGCGGTCTCCGCCTCGCAGTCGACCCAGGCCTCGGAGCGCTCGGCGAGCATGGGCAAGGAGCGGGTCGAGCAGACCATCCACTCCATCGAGAAACTCACCAGCACCGTGGAAAACACCCGGGTGGAAATGGCCGGCCTGGCCCAGCAGGCCCAGGACATCACCAAGGTCCTGGACGTCATCCGGGCGATTGCCGAACAAACCAACCTGCTGGCCCTCAACGCCGCCATCGAGGCGGCTCGGGCTGGCGAACAGGGTCGCGGCTTCGCCGTGGTCGCCGACGAGGTACGCGCCCTCGCCCACCGCACCCAGCTCTCGACCCAGGAAATCGAGCAGATGATCCAGGGCATCCAGTCCGGCTCAAGCAAGGCTATGCTGTCCATGCAGCAAAGCAGCGAGGACGCCAGCCAAACCCTGAGCATCGCCCATGAGGCCGGCAACGCCATCGCTCACATCACCCAGGCCATCAGCGACATCAACGAACGTAACCTGATGATCGCCACCGCCTCGGAGGAACAGGCCCAGGTAGCGCGCTCGGTGGACCAGAACCTGATGAGCATCCGCGACCTGTCGCTGCAAAGCTCTTCGGCCGCCAGCCAGACGTCTATCGCCAGCAGTGAACTGTCGACCCTGGCGGTGAGTCTGAACAAACTGGTGGCACGCTTCTCCCTTTGACCGCCGGCGCGGCCGCCTCGCGCCCGGTTGTGCAGTTCAGGACAGTCACGGCAAGGAGCCTTATTGTCCGGTGTCGGCGGGTCCCTCGACCCGCCGGCAGCGGATCGGCTGGAGGATTTCAGCGTGCTCAAACGTATTTCCATCGATCAGTTGCGCATCGGGATGTACATCCACCAGTTCTGCGGCTCGTGGCTTGACCACTCGTTCTGGAAAGCCGGTTTCGTGCTCAAGAGCCAGACCGATTACCAGCGCCTGCGCCAGTCCAAGGTCAGCGAGCTGTGGATCGACTCGGCCAAAGGCCTGGACCTGCCGCAAGACGGCCAGGCGCCTGCCCCCGCCCCGGAGCCGCCGCGCGCCCGCGATGCGCAGCCGCGGGTGGAGCGCGCCGAGGAAATCCAGCGCGCGATGAAACTCTGCACCCGCTCGAAACACGCGGTCATGGCGATGTTCCAGGAAGTGCGCATGGGCAAGGCCATCGAGCTGGCCCAGGTCGACGATCTGGTGTACGAGCTTTCCAACTCGCTGCTGCGCCACCCCGACATGCTGATCAGCCTGGCCCGGCTGAAGACTGTCAACGACTACACCTACATGCACTCGGTGGCGGTGTGCGCGCTGATGGTGGCGGTGGCCCGGCAGTTGGAGCTGCCGGAAGCCCAGGTGCACCAAGCCGGGGTCGCCGGGCTGCTGCACGACATCGGCAAACTGACCATCCCCGACAGCATCCTCAACAAACCGGAAAAACTCTCCGCCGCCGAGTTCGAACAGATCAAGCAGCACCCGGTCGCTGGCAGCGCGATCCTGCGGCAGAACCCGCAGGTGGACGCGCTGGTGCTGGACGTGTGCCTGCACCATCACGAAAAGATCGACGGCAGCGGCTATCCGCACAACCTGGTGGGCGAGCAGATCAGCCTGTTCGCACAAATGGGTGCGGTCTGCGATGTGTACGACGCGGTGACCTCGACCCGCCCCTACAACCGTGGCTGGGACCCCGCCGAAACGCTGCAGCGCATGTCCGGCTGGACCGGGCATTTCTCCCCCCGAGTACTCCAGGCCCTGGTGAAAAGCGTCGGCATCTACCCGGTGGGTTCCCTGGTGCGCCTGCACAGCGGGCAGCTGGCGGTGGTGCTGGAGCAAAACCCCGATTCGCTGTTGATGCCCAAGGTCAAGGTGTTCTTCTCCAGCCGCTCGAAAATGCCCCTGCCGCAACGGGTCCTCGACCTCTCACGGGGCCGGGACGAAGAACGCATCGTCGGTCGCGAAGCCCTGGAAGACTGGGACTTCAAACAACTCCAACAACTGTGGAGCGACATGTCCGCCTGAACCTCAACTGCCCAGGGTCAAGCCATTGGCCGGCAGCGGCAGCGCGGTCTTGTAGCGCACCTGCTTGAGGGCGAAGCTGGAGCGGATGTTGGCCACGCCGGGCACCTTGGTCAGGAAGTCCATCATGAAGCGCTCCAGGGCCTGGATGGTCGGCACCAGCACGCGGATCAGGTAGTCCGGATCGCCGGCCATCAGGTAGCACTCCATGACTTCCGGGCGGTCGGCGATGGCCTCTTCGAAATGCTGCAGCGCCTCTTCCACCTGCTTCTCCAGGCTGACGTGAATGAACACGTTGACGTGCAGCCCCAGCAGGTCGGCATCCAGCAGGGTCACCTGCTCGCGGATCAGCCCCAGCTCCTCCATGGCGCGCACGCGGTTGAAGCACGGGGTGGGCGAAAGGTTCACCGAACGGGCGAGGTCGGCGTTGGTGATGCGGGCGTTCTCCTGAAGGCTGTTGAGAATGCCGATGTCGGTACGGTCCAGTTTGCGCATGAGACAAATCAACCTGTTTTTTATGTTTATGCAGATTTTTTATCTGCAAATCATCCTGAGCGCAACGAAACAGAGATAAATATTCTCCTTGGCCCGGCCTATGATTGTTGTAGGACAAGATTTCCCTTACCCAGGGAATGACTGTCAGCTAAGCGCGCCCACTACAAGAAATTCACAAGATCGAGCGTAGACAAGCCATGACCCAAGCGTACGAACCGCTGCGCCTGCACGTGCCTGAACCCTCAGGCCGTCCCGGTTGCAAAACCGACTTCTCCTACCTGCGTCTGACCGACGCCGGCACGGTGCGCAAACCCCCAATCGATGTAGAACCCGCCGACACCGCCGACCTGGCCCGTGGCCTGATTCGCGTGCTCGACGACCAGGGCAATGCCTTGGGCGAATGGGCCGAAGGCGTGCCGGCCGAGGTCCTGCGCCAGGGCATGCGCGCCATGCTCAAGACCCGGACCTTCGACAACCGCATGGTGGTCGCCCAGCGCCAGAAGAAGATGTCGTTCTACATGCAGAGCCTCGGCGAGGAAGCCATCGGCAGCGCCCAGGCCCTGGCACTGAACATCGACGACATGTGCTTCCCCACCTACCGCCAGCAAAGCATCCTGATGGCCCGCGACGTGCCGCTGGTGGACATGATCTGCCAGCTGTTGTCCAACGAGCGCGATCCGCTCAAGGGCCGCCAGCTGCCGATCATGTATTCGGTGAAAGAGGCCGGTTTCTTCACCATCTCCGGCAACCTGGCCACCCAGTTCGTGCAAGGCGTGGGCTGGGGCATGGCCTCGGCGATCAAGGGCGATACCAAGATCGCCTCGGCCTGGATCGGCGACGGCGCCACCGCCGAGTCGGACTTCCACACCGCCCTGACCTTCGCCCACGTGTACCGCGCGCCGGTGATCCTCAACGTGGTCAACAACCAGTGGGCGATCTCCACCTTCCAGGCCATCGCCGGCGGTGAAGCCACCACCTTCGCCGGACGCGGCGTCGGTTGCGGCATCGCCTCGCTGCGGGTGGACGGCAACGATTTCATCGCGGTCTACGCCGCGTCCCGCTGGGCTGCCGAACGCGCCCGGCGCAACCTCGGCCCGACCCTGATCGAATGGGTCACCTATCGCGCCGGCCCGCACTCCACCTCCGACGACCCGTCCAAGTACCGCCCGGCCGACGACTGGAGCCACTTCCCCCTCGGCGACCCGATCGCCCGCCTCAAGCAACACCTGATCAAGATCGGCCAATGGTCCGAAGAGGAACACGCCGCGGTCAGTGCCGAACTGGAAGCCGAAGTCATCGCCGCGCAGAAGCAGGCCGAGCAGTACGGCACCCTCGCCGGCGGGCAGATCCCCAGCGCCGCGACCATGTTCGAGGACGTGTACAAGGAAATGCCCGAGCACCTCAAGCGCCAACGCCAGCAACTGGGAATCTGACATGAACGACCACAACAACAATATCCAGTTGGAAACCGCCATGACCACGACCACCATGACCATGATCCAGGCCCTGCGCTCGGCCATGGATGTGATGCTAGAGCGTGACGACAACGTGGTGGTGTTCGGCCAGGACGTCGGTTATTTCGGCGGCGTGTTCCGTTGCACCGAGGGCCTGCAGACCAAGTACGGCACCTCGCGGGTGTTCGACGCACCGATCTCGGAAAGCGGCATCGTCGGCGTCGCTGTTGGCATGGGCGCCTACGGCCTGCGCCCGGTGGCGGAAATCCAGTTCGCCGACTACGTCTACCCGGCCTCGGACCAGATCATCTCCGAAGCGGCGCGCCTGCGTTATCGCTCCGCCGGCCAGTTCACCGCCCCCATGACCCTGCGCATGCCCTGCGGTGGCGGCATCTACGGCGGCCAGACCCACAGCCAGAGTATCGAGGCGATGTTCACCCAGGTCTGTGGCCTGCGCACCGTGATGCCGTCCAACCCCTACGACGCCAAGGGCCTGCTGATCGCCTCCATCGAAAACGATGACCCGGTGATCTTCCTCGAGCCCAAGCGCCTGTACAACGGCCCGTTCGACGGCCACCACGACCGCCCGGTAACCCCCTGGTCGAAACACCCCTCGGCCCAGGTGCCGGACGGCTACTACAAGGTGCCGCTGGACGTCGCCGCCATTGCCCGCCCGGGCAAGGACGTCACCGTGCTGACCTACGGCACCACGGTGTATGTCTCGCAAGTGGCCGCCGAGGAAACCGGGATCGACGCCGAAGTCATCGACTTGCGCAGCCTGTGGCCGCTGGACCTGGAAACCATCGTCAAGTCGGTGAAAAAGACCGGCCGCTGCGTGGTGGTCCACGAAGCCACCCGCACCTGCGGGTTCGGCGCCGAGCTGGTGTCGCTGGTGCAAGAACACTGCTTCCACCACCTGGAAGCGCCTATCGAGCGCGTGACCGGTTGGGACACCCCCTACCCGCACGCGCAGGAGTGGGCGTATTTCCCTGGCCCGTCCCGAGTGGGCGCGGCTTTGCAACGGGTCATGGAGGTCTGAATGGGCACGCACGTAATCAAGATGCCGGACATCGGCGAAGGCATCGCAGAAGTAGAACTGGCGCAGTGGCACGTCAAGGTCGGCGACCTGGTGGTCGAGGACCAGGTGCTGGCCGACGTCATGACCGACAAGGCCATGGTCGATATCCCCTCCCCGGTGCACGGCAAGGTCCTATCCCTGGGCGGCCAGCCCGGCGAAGTCATGGCAGTGGGCAGCATATTGATCAGCATCGAGGTCGAAGGCGCCGGCAACCTCAAGGCGTCCGATCAGCTGGTCAAGGAACCCGCGGTTATTAAACAAGCAGCACCCGCAGTAGCAGCGCCCAAGGTCGAGGCCGCGCCAGTGGTCGAAAGCAAACCCGCCGCCGCTTGCCGCCCCGCGCCACAGGCGCCGGTAGCCCGCGACGCCGACGAGCGCCCGCTGGCCTCCCCGGCCGTGCGCAAGCATGCGCTGGACCTGGGCATCCAGCTGCGCCTGGTGCAGGGCAGCGGCCCGGCCGGCCGCATCCTCCACGAAGACCTGGACGCCTACCTGGCCCAGGGCAATCAGCGCGCCCAGAGCGGCTCGGCGCCATCCGGCTATGCCCAGCGTCATGACGAGGAACAGATCCCGGTGATCGGCATGCGCCGCAAGATCGCCCAGCGCATGCAGGAAGCCACCCAGCGCGCCGCCCACTTCAGTTATGTCGAGGAAATCGACGTCACCGCCGTGGAAGAACTGCGCGCGCACCTCAATGAAAAACACGGCGCCACCCGCGGCAAGCTGACCCTGCTGCCATTCCTGGTGCGGGCCCTGGTCGTGGCCCTGCGTGACTTCCCGCAGATCAACGCGCGTTACGACGACGAAGCCCAGGTCATCACCCGCCACGGCGCGGTGCATGTCGGGGTGGCCACGCAAAGCGACGTCGGCCTGATGGTGCCGGTGGTGCGTCATGCCGAAGCCCGCAGCCTGTGGGACAGCGCCACGGAAATCGCGCGCCTGGCCACAGCCGCGCGCACGGGCAAGGCGGCCCGCGACGAACTGTCCGGCTCGACCATCACCCTGACCAGCCTCGGCGCCCTGGGCGGCATCGTCAGCACGCCGGTGCTGAACCTGCCGGAAGTGGCGATCGTCGGAGTGAACAAGATCGTCGAACGGCCAATGGTGATCAAAGGCCAGATCGTGGTCCGCAAGATGATGAACCTCTCCAGTTCCTTCGATCACCGGGTGGTCGACGGCATGGACGCGGCGCTCTTCATCCAGGCCATTCGCGGCCTGCTCGAACAACCCGCCAGCCTGTTTCTGGAGTAACCCATGCAACAGACTCTGAACACTACATTGCTGATCATCGGCGGTGGCCCTGGCGGCTATGTGGCGGCGATCCGCGCCGGCCAGCTGGGCATCTCGACCATCCTGGTGGAAGGCCAGGCGCTGGGTGGCACCTGCCTGAACATCGGCTGCATCCCGTCCAAGGCGCTGATCCATGTCGCCGAGCAGTTCCAGCAGACCCGCCATCACAGCCAGGGCTCGGCCCTGGGCATCAACGTCTCGGCGCCGACCCTGGACATCGGCAAGAGCGTGGAATGGAAGGACGGCATCGTCGACCGCCTGACCACCGGCGTCGCCGCCCTGCTGAAAAAGCACAAGGTCCAGGTGATCCATGGCTGGGCCAAGGTCGTCGATGGCAAGACCGTGGACATCGAAGGCGCCGACACCCGCATCCAGTGCGAGCACCTGCTGCTGGCCACCGGTTCGAAAAGCGTCAACCTGCCGATGCTGCCGCTTGGCGGGCCGATCATCTCCTCCACCGAAGCCCTGGCGCCCAAGGCCCTGCCCAAGCGCTTGATCGTGGTCGGCGGCGGCTATATCGGCCTGGAGCTGGGCATCGCCTACCGCAAGCTCGGCGCCGAGGTCAGCGTGGTCGAGGCCCAGGAACGCATCCTGCCGGCCTACGACGCCGAACTGACCCAGCCGGTGCTCGAATCGGTGAAGCAACTGGGGATCAAGCTCTACCTCAAGCACAGCGTCGAAGGCTTCGATGCCGGCACCCACAGCCTGCAGGTGCGTGACCCCAACGGTGACAGCCTGCAGCTGGAAACCGACCAGGTGCTGGTGGCGGTCGGGCGCAAGCCGAACACCCAGGGCTGGAACCTCGAAGCGCTGAACCTGGAGATGAACGGCTCGGCCCTGCGCATCGACCAACGCTGCCAGACCAGCATGCGCAATGTCTGGGCGATCGGCGACCTCGCCGGCGAACCGATGCTCGCGCACCGGGCCATGGCCCAGGGCGAGATGGTCGCCGAGCTAATCGCCGGCCAGCATCGGGAATTCAACCCGACGGCCATTGCCGCGGTGTGCTTCACCGACCCGGAACTGGTGGTGGTCGGCAAGACCCCGGACGAGGCCAAGGCCGCCGGCCTGGACTGCATCGTGTCGAGCTTCCCGTTCGCCGCCAACGGCCGCGCCATGACCCTGGAATCGAAAAGCGGTTTCGTGCGGGTGGTGGCACGCCGTGACAATCACCTGATTGTCGGCTGGCAGGCGGTGGGCGTCGGCGTGTCCGAGCTGTCCACGGCCTTCGGCCAGTCCCTGGAAATGGGCGCGCGCCTGGAAGATATCGCCGGCACCATCCACGCCCATCCGACCCTGGGCGAGGCGGTACAGGAAGCGGCATTGCGGGCCCTGGGCCACGCCTTGCATCTGTAAACGCCACACCGGGAGGCAACACCCTGTAGCCGCTGCCGCAGGCTGCGATAAGGCCCGCAGGGCCTTCCAGGATCTCAAGAGCACGTCCTCTTCGAGGCCGATCGCAGCCTGCGGCAGCGGCTACAGGGTTCGCTCCACAGGACGACAGGAGGGTTCATGGGCAACTGGTTTTTTTGCTGCCCCTCCCATCGCCCGGGATGCGGTGCCCCCCCGGAATGCAGTATTGTTGTGCCCATCCAAAAAACGTCAGAAGCCTTGAGCCGTTGCGACGGTTGTTAAGCGATAGAGGGTGTCATGGGTAACGAAAGCATCAATTGGGACAAGCTGGGTTTTGACTACATCAAGACAGACAAGCGCTATCTGTCGCACTGGCGGAACGGCGAGTGGGACAAAGGCACCCTGACCGAAGATAACGTGCTGCACATCAGCGAAGGCTCCACCGCCCTTCACTATGGCCAGCAGTGCTTCGAAGGCCTGAAGGCCTACCGCTGCAAGGACGGTTCGATCAACCTGTTCCGCCCGGACCAGAACGCCGCCCGCATGCAGCGCAGTTGCGCGCGCCTGCTGATGCCACAGGTGTCCACCGAGCAGTTTGTCGAAGCGTGCAAGCAAGTGGTACGCGCCAACGAACGCTTCATCCCGCCTTACGGCACCGGCGGCGCGCTGTACCTGCGCCCGTTCGTGATCGGCGTGGGTGACAACATCGGCGTGCGCACCGCCCCCGAGTTCATCTTCTCGATCTTCGCCATTCCGGTCGGCGCCTACTTCAAGGGCGGCCTGACCCCGCACAACTTCCTGATCTCCAGCTACGATCGCGCGGCGCCACAGGGCACCGGCGCGGCCAAGGTCGGTGGCAACTACGCCGCCAGCCTGATGCCAGGTTCGGAAGCCAAGAAGAAGCACTTCGCCGACTGCATCTACCTGGACCCGCTGACGCACTCGAAGATCGAGGAAGTCGGTTCGGCCAACTTCTTCGGCATCACCTTTGATAACAAATTCGTCACGCCGAAGTCGCCGTCGGTACTGCCGGGCATCACTCGCCTGTCGCTGATCGAACTGGCCAAGACCCGCCTGGGCCTGGAAGTGATCGAAGGCGACGTGCTGATCGACAAGCTGTCGGACTTCAAGGAAGCCGGCGCCTGCGGTACCGCCGCGGTGATCACGCCGATCGGCGGCATCGAGTACCAGGACAAGCTGCACGTGTTCTACAGCGAAAAAGAAGTCGGCCCGATCACCCAGAAGCTCTACAAAGAGCTGACCGGGGTACAGACCGGCGACGTCGAAGCGCCAGCCGGCTGGATCGTCAAGGTCTGACCTGACGCCCCCCGGCAGTAAAAAGCCCGCCTTTCACTTGCGTGATCGGCGGGCTTTTTCATGGTGGTCACACGGCTCTGAAAACCTGTGCCCCTAGCCGAGAGCCGCCACTTCCGGCGGCAGCAGAATGGCGCTCGCCTTGTCCTTGCCGTGATATTTGTCGATCAGGGAAAACAGGATGGCCGCTGTGCGGATATCCACGATCCCGCTGACATTCTCCTGGTTAAAGCGCATCTGGAAGGCTTCCACCACCCTTTCCGGTTGTTGCTCCAGATAGCCATAACCATAGGTTTGCAGCGCCTTCGTGACCTGGACCATGCTCGGCGGCGACACGCTGAAGCGAGTCAGGTAGTCGTCAATGGTGCGCTCGTCGGGCCAGGCGCCAATGCCGGCTTCGGCAAGCCGTTTCCAGGGAAAGAACGGCCCCGGATCGATCTTGCGCCCGGGGGCGATATCCGAGTGCCCGACGATGTCCGTCGGCTGTATGTCGTACTTCCTGACCAGGTCCCGGGTCAGGCTGATCAACAGTTCTATCTGCTGCTCGTTGTAGGGCTCGCCCAGCAACTGGCCGGTGTCCTTGTCCCAGCCAGCGTTGACAATCTCGATCCCGAGCGAGGTGTCATTCAGGTTGCTGCGGTTCTTCCACTGGCTCACTCCCGCATGCCAGGAGCGGTCGTGGTCATCGACCAACTGGTCGGCCACCGGCAGGCCCTTGTAGGTCTTCGGCCGGTCGGGAATCAGGTAGTTGGCGCTGACGTGTTCCGATCGCGTCAGCGTTTCGAAGGACTGCGCCTGATCGAGCGCGGTGTAGTGCAGGACCAGGAAACGGATCCGATGGTTCTTCGCCACCGCCCTTTCGCCTTTCGAAAGGACGTAGCCCTCTTTCTCCGTGAGCCTTGCCTCGGAGGTGTCTTGGTTGCTGCTGGTACAACCGGTCATCGCCAGCAAGAGGCTTAAGACCGTGGTGTATTTCTTCATGACTTGCCCTTGAACGTTGCTTTCCTTTCCCCGCCTGGCTTGCTGCGTTGCAGGCCTGCGGAGCGGCGCATGCTAGGGACCGGGAGGAAAGACTGTCTTTAGGAAAAGTCCGAAAGTCGCTGAGAAAGTCCGACGACAGAGAGCACAGATGATGGGCCACGCAGGGCTACTGCGCCCCAAGGGGTGGGCATGCCGGGGCCGGCATGCCCGATAGTGCGGGAAAGGTCGCGGCTACTGGTGCTGGACCTGGAACATCGAGTTCACCTGGACCCGCGCCAGCATGTGTTCGGCGCCACCGCCGCGACGCATGCCACGCACCGGGCAGGCGTCGAGGTAGTCGAGGCCGACCGCCAGCTTCAGGTGCCGCTCGGGCCGCGCCAGGCGGTTGGTCACGTCGAAGCTGTACCAGCCGCCGTCGATCCAGGCCTCCGCCCAGGCATGGCTGGCCAGGTGGTTTTCGTCTTCGGTGCACAGGTAGCCGGAGACATAACGCGCGGGAATCCCCAGGCCGCGGGCGCAGGCCAGGAATGCATGGGTGTGGTCCTGGCAGACCCCGACCCGGCCGGCGAAAGCCTCGGCCGCGGTGGTGTCCACCGTGGTCGCGCCCGGGCTGTAGACCATGTGCGCGGCCAGGGCATGCATCAGCTCGATCAGCGCCGCGCGGTCGCGCCGGGTGCCGCAGTGCTGCGCGGCAAAGGCGCCGAGGGCGGCGTCGGCCTTGGTCAGCGGGCTGCTGCGCAGGAACGGCAGCGGCGACTGGCTGTCGTGTTCCACCTCCCGGGCCTGGTCGATTTCCACCTGGCCATAGGCGCTCAGGACCAGGGCGCCATGGGGTTCGTCCATGGTCAGCACATGCAGGATATTGCCGTAGGGATCGAGCTGGCTGCGCACCAGGCGCGGCAGTTCCAGGTGCCACTCGAGGATGTGCTGGCGCTCGCTGTTCTGCGGGGTCAGGCGCAGGAACTGGATGCTGGTGCAGACTTCGTCGGCGTAGCTGTAGGTGGTGTCGTGGCGTATGGAAAGTTTCATACAACCTCCAGATAGGATTCGTGGACGGTCTGCCCCAGGTGACGGATCTGCGCGATGAAGTCACTCAGCCACAGGTGCAAGCCCGACGCGAGGATCTCGTCGATCCCGGTGTAGCGCAGGCGCGCGTTCAGCTCGGCGGCCAGGCGCTGGGCCGGACGGCCGTTGTTGCCCGGCAGGCTGGCGAGGATCTGGTCCAGCTCCTCGACGCAGGCATGCAGCGAGCGTGGTACGTCGGCGCGCAACAGCAGCATCTCGGACACCTGCTCGGCCCCCGGCGCATTGCGGTAGATCTCGTTGAACGCCTCGAACGAGGACAGGGCGCGGAGCAAGGCGCTCCACTGGTAGTAGCCGCGGGCCGAGTTGTCGCTGACCTCCTCCGACTCCTCGCCGAACATTTCGTAGCGCGCGTCCAGCAGGCGCAGGGTGTTGTCGGCCCGCTCGATAAAGGTGCCCAGGCGAATGAAGCAATAGGCGTCGTTGCGCATGATGGTGCCCGAGGTCGCGCCACGGAACAGGTGCGAACGCTCCTTGACCCACTCGCAGAAATGGCTGATGCCGTAGCGTCCCAGGCCGCTCTTGGCGATGTTGCGCATCTCCAGCCAGGTGGCGTTGATGTTTTCCCACATGTCGGCGGTGATGCGCCCGCGCACCGCGTGGGCGTTGGTCCGCGCCGCCCGCAGGCAGCAATAGATACTGCCGGGGTTGGTCTCGTCGAGGGCGAAGAAATGCAGCATGCGTTCGGTGTTCAGTTCGCCGTAACGCTGGTTGTAGTCGTCCAGGGTACCGGCGGCCAGCAGCGACATCGCCAGCTCGGCATGGCCGTCGCTACGCCCCGCCTGGGGCATCAGCGACAGCGAGTAACTGACTTCGAGCATGCGCGCCAGGTTCTCGGCGCGCTCCAGGTAACGGGACATCCAGTAGAGGTCTGCAGCGGTTCTTGAAAGCATCGGTCAATCCTCCACGACCCAGGTGTCTTTGGTGCCGCCGCCCTGCGACGAGTTCACCACCAGCGAGCCTTCGCGCAAGGCCACGCGGGTCAGGCCGCCCGGCACCAGGCGGGTTTCGCTGCCCGACAGGACGAACGGACGCAGGTCGATATGCCGCGGGGCGATGCCGTTCTCGACAAAGGTCGGGCACGTCGACAGGCACAGGGTGGGTTGGGCGATATAGGCCTCGGGGCGGGCCTTGAGCCGGGCGCGGAAGTCTTCGATCTCCGCCGCGGTGGCCGCCGGCCCCACCAGCATGCCGTAGCCGCCGGAGCCCTGGGTTTCCTTGACCACCAGGTCCGGCAGGTTGGCCAATACGTGGGACAGTTCCTCGGGTTTGCGACATTGCCAGGTCGGCACGTTCTTCAGGATCGGTTCCTCGCTCAGGTAGAAGCGGATCATCTCGTCGACATAGGGGTAGATCGACTTGTCGTCCGCCACCCCGGTGCCCACCGCGTTGGCCAGCACCACGTTGCCGGAACGGTAGGCGGCGATCAGCCCGGGCACGCCGAGCATGGAATCGGGGTTGAACGACAAGGGGTCGAGGAAGGCGTCGTCAAGGCGGCGGTAGATCACGTCCACCGCCTGGGCGCCGGAGGTGGTGCGCATGAATACGCGGTCGTCGCGCACGAACAGGTCGGCGCCTTCCACCAGTTCCACGCCCATCTCCCGGGCCAGGAACGCATGCTCGAAATAGGCGCTGTTGAACCGTCCCGGGGTCAGTACCACCACCGTCGGGTTGTCCAGCGGGCTGGAGCTTTTCAGGGTATCGAGCAGCAGGTTCGGGTAGTGGTCGATGGGCGCCACCCGTTGCGCGGCAAAGAGTTCGGGGAACAGGCGCATCATCATCTTGCGGTCTTCGAGCATGTAGCTCACGCCGCTGGGGGTGCGCAGGTTGTCTTCCAGCACGTAGTAGCTGCCGTCGCCGTCACGCACCAGGTCGACGCCGGAGATGTGCGAATAGATATTGCGGTGCAAATCCAGGCCGCGCATCGCCACCTGGTAACCCTCGTTGGCCAGCACCTGCTCGGCCGGGATGATGCCCTCCTTGAGAATGCGTTGCCCGTGGTAGATATCGGCCAGGAACAGGTTCAGGGCCTGGACTCGCTGGATGCAGCCGCGCTCGACGTTCCGCCATTCGCTGGCCTTGATGCTGCGCGGGATGATGTCGAAGGGAATCAGCCGTTCAGTGCCTTGCTCGTCACCGTACAACGTGAAGGTGATGCCAGCGCGGTGGAACAGCAGGTCGGCTTCGCGCCGACGCTGGTCCAGCAGCTCCACGGGAGTGTCCGCCAGCCAGCGGGCGAACTCCTGGTAATGTGGGCGGCAGCCACCACTCGCATCATACATTTCGTTAAAAAAAGCACGGGACATACCCCAACTCCTCGCCGTGGTTTAAACGGCTTTTTTATTTAAACTCTCTGTTTCAATAAATCGGGCCTTACGCTGTGCGATAGAAACTGTTCTGTTGAGCACCTCATTGTGCGGCTTGAATATTCCGCTCGATGCTGGCGGAAATACCCCCACTTATTGACGCCAGTTGTCTGGCGAAACTTCCCGTATGGATTTTCGGCAATGGAGCGCCCGCGATGACGTCCATTGGTTGTGGAACTCGTCACCTCCTTTTTCGTTTTAATGTGAACTTTCAATCTGAAAGTTTTCCGAAACTTCGACAGCACCCTTCACTGGAATCCGAAGGCTGTTTATCTGCTGTAGCAATCGCTGTGCCCAAACCCCGCCTCCTTGCGAATAAAGTCCCCAAGGGTGAAAAAACGCCCGCTTGACGGCATTTTTCACTCAACCACGGGGCCCCACCCCTGGTTGACGCTGAAACGTTTTATCCGGAAAGCCGCCTGAACGGCTTTGCACAACACTGGCGCGAACGAAAAAAGTGCAGAAACTGTCGAGGAAGGTTTTTTTGCCCTGACACGGGGATTTTTGGCAAAGCAGCTGTTATCGCTTTGCACAAAGCAAGAGTTGACGCGGCCTGCCGAGAGAAAGAACAGCGCACCATTAGCGGTCCGGAAAACGCACCAACGGCGAACGAAACACCCAATAGCGCCAACTATTGGCGCAATTTCAGCTTTTCGCCAGCGCTAGTTTGTAAAAGTGTCGGACATGATTGAACCGGGCATTTCCGACTGTGCACGGTTCGCGCCCGAAGGAATAACGTTCGCCGACGTTATCCGCCAAAGTCTTCATTCCACTTTTTATTGATTCAGTGCAATCAGCCAGGATTTATCGCCGCCCTACCCCCACCATCGAACCTGTAGGAGCGCAGCTTGCTCGCGATGCAGGCACCACGGTGAATCAGGCACGCCGCCATCGCGAGCAAGCTCGCTCCTACAGGGATTCGCGGATAAATAGCTACTCGCACACAGCGTAAAATGTGTAGGAGCCAGCTTGCTGGCGATCCAGGCGCCGCGGTGGGTCAGGTACTACAAGGTTTCCAGGTGTTCGACGATGATCCGCACCGCCTCCGCCGGCGACGACAGCGAACTGTCCAGCATCAAGCGCTCGCCGCTCCAGGCCTGGTAATCGTGATCGAGCACCGACTGCCAGCTGGGTGGGCGCAACCCGGGTACATCCGTCTCACGGTTTTCCACCCGCCGCCGGTGCTCGGCGATATCGGTGCAGACCACCTCGATATTGAGCAGCGGGCTCTGCTCGGCCTCGGCGATGCCCTGCCAGGCCTGGCGGCTCTCGGCGACCGGATTGACGCAATCGGCCACCACCCGGTTGCCCAGGGCCAGGTTGCTGCGGGCCAAGGCATTGGCGATGTCGTACCCGGCCTTGCCGACTTCCGCCAGCCCGCCGTTGCGCAGTGCCTGCTCGATGTTGTCGATGCGCAGATAGGTGGCCCGCAGATGGCTGGCCAGGGCCCGGGCGATGGTGGTCTTGCCGCTGCCGGGCAGGCCACTGAAGACGATAAGCATGCTGAAGACTCCAAGCCAGGACTGCATTCGGAGGCTGACGACAATGTCAGCCATGGGTTTGTGGACCGGCCTACGAAGCCTGGGTAACGGCCGGGCGACCCGGTTTGGCAACGCTCCTGGCACGCGGGGCCGAGCTGTCCGGCTCTTCGAGCTGGACGTCGAACCGACTGGCGATCTCCTTGCGCCCCAGGGCGGTCAAGCCCAGCGCCCGGCTGTCCAGGTCCTGGGTCAGCCATTTGCGCCGGATCGCCTCCTGCAACAACGCCGCCCCCAGCGCCCCGCCCAGGTGCGGGCGGCGCATGCTCCAGTCCAGGCACGGGCAGGCAAAGCGCCGGCGCAGGCTGGCCAGAGCTTGCACATCGATGCCCAGCCCAACAAAAAACCCTTCGCCGGCCGGGCTCAGAACGTACTCCTGGGCGCCCTCCTGCGGCTCCTGCAACCAGCCGGCCTCGAGCAGGCGGTCATGCAGCTGCACCGCCAGGGTGCCGGCCATATGGTCGTAGCAGGTGCGGGCGAACTGCAGGCGGTCCGGGGTGCGTGGGCTGAACACGGGCGTGGCGTTGCGGCCGATCACCATCAGCGCTTCCAGGGCCTGGGCCACGCGCTTGTCGGCGAGGCTGTAGTAACGATGGCGGCCCTGCACATGCAGGCGCACCAGGGCCAGTTCCTTGAGCTTGCCCAGGTGCGCGCTGGCGGTGGAGGCGCTGACATCGGCGATCGCCGCCAGCTCGGTGCTGGTGCGCGCGTGGCCGTCCATCAGCGCGCAGAGCATTTTCGTCCGCGCCGGCTCGGCAATGGCCGCGGCGACCTGGGATACGGCGTTGTCGTGCTGTGCATTCATATTTCGCTCCCGAACGAATCGTGCCCCTCGCAGGTTGCCGATAGTAGCAACACTTCTCCCCCGCGAATAAGGCCGCCCATCATGGACCCGATCACCGCCGTCACCCACGTCGATCCCTACCCTTACTACGCCAGCCTGCGGGCCCGGGGCGGGCTGGCCTTCGACCCCGGACTGGGGATGTGGCTGGCCAGCAGCGCCGCAGCGGTGGCCGCGGTGCTGGCCCATCCCGAGTGTCGGGTACGTCCTGCGCACGAGCCAGTGCCGAGGACGATAGTCGACGGCGCTGCCGGTCAAGTATTCGGCCGCCTGATGCGGATGAACGACGGTGAGCGCCAGCGTTGCCCCCGGGCCGCCATCGAGCCGGGCCTGCAACAGGTGCATGCCGAGGAAGCCAGCCAGCGGGTCGCCGCCCTGCTGCTGGGCCTGCCAAGCGATACCGCGGCCAGGCTGCATGACTGCCAGTTCCACTTGCCGGTGGCGGTGGTCGCCGGGCTGCTGGGCTTTGCCGCGCATCAGTTGCCAGCAGTTGCCGAGCTGACCCGGGACTTTGTCGCCTGCCTGTCGCCAGCCAGCGACCGGGCACAACGGGATGCCGCCCACCGGGCAGCCGGACAGCTGACTCGACGCTTAGAGGTTCTGCTCGATCAGCCACCCGCCAGCCCCCTGTTGCAACGGATCGTCAACGGCTTCGGCGCTCAGGACCGTGACAGCCTGATCGCCAACCTGATCGGCCTGTTGTCCCAGACCTTCGAGGCCAGCGCCGGGCTGATCGGCAATACCCTCTGCGCCCTGCTGGACAATCGCCGGTTGCTCGCGGACCTGCGGGCGGCCCCTGAGCGGGTCGCCGACCTGCTGGCCGAAGTCCAGCGCCACGATCCGCCGGTGCAGAACACCCGGCGCTTCGTCGCCGCCCCTTGCAGCATCGCCGGGGTGACGCTGGAGCCCGGCGCAGTGGTGCTGGTGCTGCTGGCCTCGGCCAATCGCGACCCGCAGTTGAACCCGCAGCCGGATCGCCTGCTGCTCGAACGCGAGGCGCGGCGCAGTTTCAGCTTTGGCAGCGGTCGCCACCAATGCCCCGGCCAAGAGTTGGCCCTGGCCATAGCCAGCGCGGTGGTCGGTGCACTGCTGCGGCAATCGACCCTCGACCAGCCCATAACCTGGACTTACAAACCCTCGCTCAACGGGCGCATCCCCTTGTTCACTAGCCTGCCGGAGTCGCACTGATGATCGCCGTGATATTCGAAGCCCTGCCCCGCCCGGAACATCGCCAGCGTTACCTGGACATCGCCGCCGCGCTGAAACCGCTGCTGCTGGAGATCGACGGCTTCATTTCCATCGAACGTTTCCAGAGCCTGAGCGAGCCGGACAAGCTGCTGTCCCTGTCGTTCTGGCGCGACGAGCAAGCGGTGGAAGCCTGGCGCACCCTGGAACGCCATCGCACGGCCCAGGCCCTGGGGCGGACCGAGGTGTTCGCCGACTACCGGCTGCGGGTCGCCGAGGTGGCGCGCGACTACGGACTGACCCGGCGCGAGCAGGCGCCCGCGGACAGCCGCCGGGCCCATGCCGGGTAACACTGCTGGGCGCCTATTCGACCAATGAATGGTGGTCAGAGGGTCAGCGGGCTTCTGCTAGGGTCATGCCTGGACCCGGGAGACACGCTCATGAGCCAGATCACCCAACATGCCCTGAAGCTCAATGGCATCGAATTGCACCTGCATGCCGACGGCCCGCTGGACGGCCCGCCGGTGTGGCTGCTGCATGGGTTTCCCGAGTGCTGGTATTCGTGGCGCCGGCAGGTCGCGCCGCTGACGGCCGCCGGCTACCGGGTGCTGATCCCGCAGATGCGCGGCTACGGCGACAGCAGCGCCCCCGAGGAGGTGGCGGCCTATGACGTGCTGACCCTGTGCGCCGATATCCAACAAGCGATGGATGCCCTGGGCCAGGAGCAGGCCTGCATCGTCGGTCACGACTGGGGCGCGGTGGTGGCCTGGCACCTGGCGCTGCTGGAGCCGCAGCGGGTCAAGGCCCTGGTGGCCCTGTCGGTGCCTTTCGCCGGCCGCCCGAAACGCCCGGCCGTGGAGATCATGCGCGAGCTGTTCGCCGAGCGTTTCAACTACATCCTGTACTTCCAGGAACCCGGCGTCGCCGAGCGGGAACTGGACGCCGACATCGACCGCAGCCTGCTGCATTTCATGCACGACTGCGAACACCTGCTGGATGAAAAAAGCCCGTCGGCCCTGCTGTTCGAGGGCATGCCTACGCGCCACGCACCGCCCGCCTGGTGCACGCCGGAGGATTTCGCGGTGTACCGGCGCACCTTTACAGGGCGAGGTTTTCGCGGCGCCTTGAACTGGTACCGCAACTTCGAGCGCAACTGGCAACGGACCGAACACCTGGGCGAATGCCAGGTGAGCCAACCCACCCTGTTCATGATCGGCGACCGCGACCCGGTGGGCCAGTTGGAAGCCCGCACGATGGAGCGCATGCCCGGCAAGGTGCCGCACCTGGAACAGCATCGACTGGCGGATTGCGGGCACTGGATCCAGAGTGAAAAGGCCGAGGAAGTCAATCTGCGGTTACTGGACTTTCTTGGGAGAAACTACCCCTGCCCGCCTGCGGTGCAGACAGGGGCCTAGCGTTATAGGCTGCGATATTCGAGGGTGAGGTGCGACAGTTCGTGGACCGGCGCCAGGCGCTGGCGGATGGTTTCGGCGCTGACACCAGCGGCCGCCACCACACTGACAATCGCCGCCCGCGCCTGCGGGCCGACCTGCCACACATGCAGGTCGGTGATACGCGCATCGCCGGCGGCTTCCACCGACTGGCGAATCTCGCCGGCCAGTTGTTCGTCCGTGGTGTCGAGCAGTACCGCCGCGCTGGACTTCATCAGGCTATACGCCCAACGGGCGATCACCACCGCGCCAACGATGCCCATCACCGGGTCGAGCCAGACCCATCCCAGGTAACGCCCCGCCAGCAACGCGGCGATGGCCAGGACCGAGGTCAGGGCATCAGCCAGCACATGGACGTAGGCCGAGCGCAGGTTGTTGTCGTGGTGATGGCCATGCCCGTGTGAATGCTCGTGCGGATGCTCATGAGCCTGCTGATGAACGTGGCCGTGATGGGCGTGACCGCCGGAAAGCAGCAAGGCACTGACGATGTTCACCAGCAGCCCGGCCACGGCGATCACGGTCGCCTCGGTGAAGGCCACCTGGGTCGGCTGCAACAGCCGCAGCAACGACTCACCGGCAATGCCGATGGCCACCAGGCCGAGGATCAGCGCCGAGGCGAACCCCGCCAGGTCGCCGACCTTGCCGGTGCCGAAACTGAAGCGTGCATTGTCGGCATTGCGCCGGGCGAAACCGTAGGCCGCCGCCGCGATGCCCAGGGCCCCGGCGTGGGTTGCCATATGGAAACCATCGGCGAGCAAGGCCATGGAACCGGTGAGATAACCGGCGGCGATTTCGCCAATCATCATGACGAAGGTCAGCACCACCACCCACAGCGTGCGCCGGGCGTTTTCATCGTGGGCGGCACCGAGGAAGTGGTGGTCGTGGGTCAAGCCTGCCGCGGGCAAGGTCGGGCGCATGGTGTGGCCTCCAGTCAGGAATAACGGCGAATGGCTGCGAGCAGTTCGTTCACGCCCTTGGCCCGTTCGGCATCGCTGAGTTCAGGATGGGCCACATGCTCCAGGGCATGGGCCTCGATGATTTCCCCCATCAGGCCGTTGATCGCGCCACGGGTGGCCGCCACCAGGTGCAGGGTCTTGGCGCACTCCGCGCCGGACTCCAGGGCCCGCTCCACGGCCTGCATCTGGCCCTGGATGCGCCGGACCCGTTTGAGCAGATCGTCTTTCTGTGCGTGCGTGTGCGACATACCCATACCCCCTATGCCTATATGACGCTTATCCTGGCCGATGCCACGGGCCCACGCAACGGCTTGATGACACCGGTCGTCCGCCACTGCATGTCGATCACCCACGGCCCAGCCCCGCCAGGCGAAGCACGGAGACACGATTTCAAAGAGGGATTTACCGAGGAAGGTCGCGCCCAGATCAGGCAGATCTCCTGACCTGGGCGATGGGCGAAATCAATCGTCGCGGGTCAGGACTTCCAGCAACTCGATCTCGAACACCAGATTGGAGTTCGGCGGGATCTTGCCCATCGACCGCTCGCCATAACCCAGGTGCGCCGGCACCAAGAGCTTGCGCTTGCCGCCGACCTGCATGCCCATCAGGCCCTGGTCCCAGCCTTTAATTACCCGTCCGGTGCCAATCACGCACTGGAACGGCTTGCCGCGCTCCCAGGACGAATCGAAGGGCGTGCCGTCTTCCAGGAAACCGCGGTACTGGGTGGTGATCAAAGCGCCCTTGACCACCGCCTTGCCCTCGCCCACTTCGATATCGATCACCTGCAACGAATCGCTCATCCACTCACTCTCTATTGACGGCAGCCGCCAGTGGCCACCGAAGGTGCGGAAAATAGCAAATTTTCGCCCTCGCGACCTGTAAGGCATGCTCCTGGAGGGGGCTGAGGCAGAGCACATTATCGATGCCTCCTGGCCCAGCCACCATCTTTCAGATTGTCCCTACAGACCCTCCATAGCCAAATCCAATAGCGTCCCTAAGCCAACTGCAAATGCTCTTCGCTCCCCCCTCTGACGGGGGCTTCTTTATGGACAATGTGGACGCAAACGCGGATGGGTGGCTACGCACCGAACGCCCCGAAGGGCTATCGCAACAAGGGGGTAGAGTCCGTCGATCTGGGCGCCCAACGCTGGGCGCAATACCCGGACCTGCCACCGAAGGCAGAAGCCAAGCCCCAGACAGCTGGGTGCACCTTTACCAAACCCTGCAAGCTCCCTGATGGGGTCATCAACTACGCCAGCTCCGCCATTCCCACCGATGCCATCAGCGAATACGGGCAGCTCGTTTTACTGGGCGGACGCGAAGCGGATGCAACGGGGAAAATCCCTCTCCAGCAAATCAGTGGTTTTGAAGATGCCAAATATGATGAGCTCAGCCAGACCCAACCCGAGCTTGGCCGAGAAGTGACGATCAAGACCAAAAACGGAGCCCGTACAAGGCTCGACATGCTGGGACGTGATGCTGATGGCAAACTTTCCTGTATCGAGTGCAAATTATCAGACACAGCACCACTGACCAAGAATCAGAAAGTTGCTTTCCCTGAAATCGAAGAAAGTGGTGCAATAGTTGTAGGCAAAGGGAAGCCGGGGTTCCCCGGTGGTACTGAAATCCCACCAACCAAAGTCGAAATTATTCGACCAAAGCCCTGAGGGAACAGGCATGTCTATTACGAATCCGCAGGTAATCGATATCTGGGTCATCCCCACCTGGGAGCCCAATAACATTGTGCTGATTATCTCTGACCACCTTGAATGGGGCGATAAAGTCCAACAAGGCGAACATCTGCAACTACTACAAGACAAGATCAACACATATGTTGCTTTCATTGAGAGCGGGGAAATCTACACTGAGATTCCGGGTGCACTTGGTAAGTCCCCCATCATTCGCATCAATGGACTGCATGAACTACCAGAGCAAGGTGAGTTCTTCATTGATCGTGCTACTGAGGTGCTGAAAGAGGTTGGTATTGGACTAGAGTTCGTGCTTGATGAAAACGAGACAATACGCAACATGTGAACAAGGGCCACGCCCAAATGAAAGACAGCGGCACCAATGTCGATCGGTTGAAAGAGTGCCAATGGGATCTGGCAAAGCCCTGATCCCCCACTCCCCCCTCAAGACCGCTTGAACAAACTCCAGACAAACGCCACCACCCCACCCACAGTCGCCACTACCGCCAGCCAGCCCACCACCGACAACCCCTGCCAGGCCGGGCCGGCCGCGGCGATCTGCGGGCCGAAGGCGATCAGCAGCGCGCTGATCAGCAGGGCCAGGGACAAGCGGGTGGAGGCCAGGCGCAGGGATTTTTCCAGGCGCTCGATGCCCGGCATGTCGAGGCGCAGGTCGACCACGCCGTGTTTCAGGCGGTTGATCAGCAGGCGGGTCAGTTGCGGCAGTTCGACGGCGACGCCACGACCCAGTTCCAGGCCGTCGAGGCCCAGGCGGCGGGCGAGTTTCCAGCTGAACTGCTGCTTGAGCATCTTGCTGATGGCCGGGCGCGCGGTGGCTATCAGGTCCAGTTGCGGGTCGAGCCGGGTGAGTACGCCATCGGCAGTGATCAGCGCCTTGAACAGCACCAGCAGGTCGGCCGGCAACAACAGTTGGTATTCGCGCATCAGGCCGAGGAAGTCCTCGATCATCGCACTCATGTTCAGCGCCTTGCCGCCGTGTCGGCCCATGAACTCCCGGGCGGCCTGTTCGATGGCGGACAGGTCGCGCACCTGCTCGCCGCTCCAGTCGATCAGCACCGCCACCAGCGCTTCGGTACTGCCTTCGGTCATGGCCCGCATGAAGCTCATGACCTCCAGGCGCCGGCGTTCGTCGAGGCGCCCGACCATGCCGAAGTCGATAAAGCCGACCCGATTGTCGTCCATGGCCCGCAGGTTGCCGGGGTGCGGGTCGCCGTGGAACAGGCCGTCCTCCAGCAGCATCTTGATGAACGCCTGGGCCCCGCGCTGCGCCAGCAGGCTCGGGTCCAGGCCCTGCTCGATCAGGGCCTGGCGTTCCAGCGGCGTGTGACTGGGCAAAAATTCCTGGACCAGCAGGCGCTCGCTGCTGTGCAGCCAGTGGATACGCGCAATGGCGATCTGCGGATGCTCGGCGAAATTCGCCGCCACTGCGTCGCAGTGCTGCCCCTCCTGGGTGAAGTCCAGTTCTTCGAGCATCGCCCGGGCCAGTTGCCGGACCATCTGCCGTGGCTGGTAATGGGCCAGGGTGGCGTTCTCTTCCACCAGCATCGCCACGCCTTCCAGCAATTGCAGGTCGGCGCTCATCTTGCGCCGCAGGCCGGGGCGCTGGACCTTGACCACCACCGCCTCGCCACTGAGCAGGCGCGCGCGATAAACCTGGGCGATGGAGGCCGCAGCCAGGGGCTCGCTGTCGAACTCGGCGAACACCTGGTCCAGCTCGCAGCCCAGGTCGTCGCGCACCTGATCTTCCAGCTCGCTCCAGGGCAAGGTCGCGGCACTGCTGTGCAACGCCTCCAGCTCGCTGATCCAGTGCGGCGGCAGGATGTCGCTGCGGCTGGCGAGGATCTGCCCGAGCTTGATAAAGGTCGGCCCGAGTTTCTCCAGGGCCAGGCGCACCCGTTGCGGCGTCGAGTCCTGCGGCAGCGCTTCACCAGCGGCTGGCGACTCGCCCAGCAGGCGCCCCAGGCCCAGGCGCAGCAAAACGTCCTGGGCACCGAAGGCCGCCAGCACGGCGACAATCTGGTGCACCCGCTTATGGTGTTTGAGTGCCGTCCAGGTGGGTTCGAGCATGGTCGGGATGATCCTTCACAAGGTGACGCCCGCGGCGTGGCTGGCGGGCCCAGGGTTGGGTGGCGCGCCTGCCGCAGACTCCGGGATCGACGACACGCCATGCAAGGTCCGACCACAGCAGCCGGCAATCATTCACAACGCGCTGGCGCCGATTGCGCCTGCGCGTGCGAGGCGCTGCCGAAGAGCGCAGGCCGACAGTTCCCCATGGCTGCGCCCGCCATGAATTCGGTTACCATGGCGCCCCCCTGAAATCCGCACGCCGATAAGGACATCCGTATGGCTGTTTCAACTATTGTGATTCTGCTCGTTCTGGCCCTGCTGGTGATCTACGTCATCACCGTCTACAACGGCCTGGTGGCCCGCCGGAACCGCTTCAAGAACGCCTTCGCGCAGATCGAAGTCCAGCTCAAGCGCCGTTACGACCTGATCCCCAACCTGGTGGAAACCGCCAAGGCCTACCTCAAGCACGAGCGCGACACCCTCGAAGCCGTGACCGCGGCGCGCAATGCCGCGCTGGCGGGTCTCAAGGCCGTCGCGGCCGAGCCCGGCAACCCGCAGCACATGGCGCAACTGGGCCAGGCCGAAGGCGTACTGTCCAGCGCCATGGGCCGGCTGAACCTGAGCATGGAGGCCTACCCGGACCTCAAGGCGTCGCAGAACATGCAACAGTTGAGCGAAGAGCTGACCAGCACCGAAAACAAAGTGTCCTTTGCCCGCCAGGCCTTCAACGACACGGTGATGGATTACAACAGCTACAAACAGAGTTTCCCGCCGGTGATCCTGGCCGGCCTGTTCGGCCATGGCGCCGATGCCAGCCTGCTGCAATTCGCCGACAGCGCCCTGATCCAGGAAGCCCCCAAGGTCGCGTTCTAACCTTCTGTCACCCTGGATGGTCCGATGAACTTTTTTGAACACCAGGCCCGGGCCAAACGGCGTACCGGCACCCTGGTGCTGCTGATGATCCTGGCCGTGCTGTGTCTGGTGGCCGTCACCAGCCTGGCGCTGAACCTGCTCTGGCTGCAATTTCTCAAGGAGATGAAGCAGTCGCCGAGCTTCGACTGGCACCTGAGCGCGATGATCGCCGCGGTGGTGTTCCTGGTGGTGATCGGCAGCAGCATGGGCAAGCACGCCGAACTCAAGGCCGGCGGCAAGGTGGTCGCCAAGCGCCTGGGTGGCCGGCTGATCAACCTGCACCCGGACGGCCTGGAAGAACAACGGCTGCTCAATGTGGTCGAGGAAATGGCCCTGGCCTCAGGCACGCCGGTGCCACAGGTGTACGTGCTGCCCGATGCCGGGATCAATGCGTTCGCCGCCGGCTTCACGCCACAGGAGGCGGTGATCGGAGTCACCCGCGGCGCCATCATGGTGCTCAACCGCGAGGAACTGCAGGCGGTGATCGCCCATGAGTTCAGCCACATCTACAACGGCGACATGCGCCTCAACACCCGGCTGGTGGCGATTGTCCACGGCATCCTGGTCATCGGCCTGACCGGCGAGGCGATGGCCGAAGGGGTCAACCAGGCTGGCCGGCTGGCGCAAAACCGGGTCGGCGGGCTGGCGATGTGGAGTGGCCTGGCGCTGATCCTGCTGGGCTCGGTCGGGACTTTTTTCGGCAACCTGATCAAGGGCGCCATCAGCCGCGAGCGCGAGTTCCTCGCCGATGCCTCGGCGGTGCAGTTCACCCGCAACCCGGCCGGCCTGGTCGGCGCGCTGAAAAAGATCGGCGGTTACGCCGCCAGCTCGAAACTCGACAGCGCCTTCAGCGCTGAATACAGCCACCTGTATTTCAGTGAAGGGGCCACCCTCTCCGTCTACGGCCAGTCTGCGACCCATCCGCCCCTCTCGGCGCGGATCCGGCGCCTGGAACCGGGCTGGGACGGCCGCTTGCCCACCATCGAAGCCATCGAACTGCCGGCCGAACCCGCTCGCTCCGGCCTGGACAGCTCCGGGGTGTTCAGCCGCCAGTCGCAAGCGACCAGCGCCCTGGTGTTCGACCTGAATGCGATCAAGCAGTCGATTGCCAGCATCGGCAGCCCGAACGCGCAACATCTGCTGGCGGCCCAGGCAACGCTGGTCAGCCTCGACCCGGCGCTCCAGCGCAGCGCCCACAGCACCACCGGTGCCCAGGCGCTGGTCTATGGCCTGCTGCTGTCCGCCAACGATTCGATGCGCCGCCGCCAACTCGCGCAGCTGGACGCCAACAGCCCCGCCGAGGTCTTCGGTTGCCTGCAAGCCCTGCAAAAACAACTGGCGGCCCTCGACCCGAACCTGCGCCTGCCGCTGCTGGACCTGTCGATACCGGCCCTGCAGCAGCTGGACAAGCAAGCCTGCAAGTCATTCATGGACAACCTGCGGCAACTGATCGACGCCGACGATCAGGTCGAGCTGCTGGAGTGGACGCTGCTGCGCATCGTGCAACGCAATGTCGAGGGCCTGCCGGCGCCCGAGTACAAATGGGGGCTGTTCCAGCGCAGCGAAGAACTGGCGGTCCTGCTCGGCGCCCTGGCCAGTGCCGGGCAAAAGACCGCGCAGCAGGCCCAACTGGCCCTGGCCCATGCCTGGAGCGGCCTGCCCTTCGCCCAGCCACAACCGGCGGAGGTCGACCTCGAACACCTGGATGCCGCCCTGGTGCGCCTGCGCCAGTTGATGCCCGAGGAACGGCCGACGCTGCTGCAGGCCATGGCCCGCTGCGTCTGCTACGACGGCCAGGTCACCGTGGCCGAAGCCGAGCTGATGCGCGCCGTGGCCGATGTGCTGGATTGCCCGATGCCGCCGCTGCTGTCCCCCGCTGCCCCACCGCCGGCATCTGCCCAGACGTCTGTAACATCCCCCCAGACCGCCACGCTCTGAGCGCCGGCCAGCTATCCCTGCCCGGCGGCTGACGCCAGCCCGGGCAGGCTTTATTCTCCCCCCGGGGAACCGATGGCTGCCGCCGTTGCCTGAGGCGCAACCATCGTTTTTTACGCGTCAATCAATACCCGTTTTCCCAGGAGTAAGCCCATGCCCCATGAAGGCAACCTGTTGCAAGCCGCTGTCGTGTTCCTGTTCGCGGCGGTGCTGACCGTCCCCCTGGCCAAGCGCCTGCAACTGGGGGCCGTGCTCGGTTATCTGCTGGCCGGGGTGATCATCGGCCCGGCGGTACTGGGGCTGGTGGGCAACCCGCAGAGCATCAGCCATGTCTCGGAGCTGGGCGTGGTGTTGCTGCTGTTCATCATCGGCCTGGAGCTGTCGCCCCGGCGCTTGTGGGTGATGCGCAAAGCGGTGTTCGGCGTCGGCCTGGCCCAGGTGCTGCTGACCGGGGTGGTGATCGGCTGCGTGGCCCTGTTCCTGTTTGGCCAGCCGCTCAACAGCGCGATCGTGCTGGGCCTGGGCCTGGCGTTGTCGTCCACCGCCTTCGGCCTGCAAAGCCTGGCCGAACGCAAGGAGCTGACCAGCCCCCACGGGCGCCTGGCGTTCGCCATCCTGCTGTTCCAGGACATCGCGGCGATTCCGTTGATCGCCATGGTCCCGGTGCTGGCCGGGGCCGACCACAACACCAGCAGCGCCGAAGACCTGCGTCATGGCCTGCAAGTGCTGGGCAGCATCGCCGTGGTGGTGATCGGCGGCCGCTACCTGTTGCGCCCGGTGTTCCGGGTGGTGGCGCGCACCGGCCTGCCGGAAGTGTCCACCGCCACTGCCTTGCTGGTGGTGATCGGCACCGCCTGGCTGATGGACATGGTTGGCGTGTCCATGGCCCTCGGCGCCTTCCTCGCCGGCCTGCTGCTGGCGGACTCGGAATATCGCCACGAACTGGAAGCGCAGATCGAACCCTTCAAGGGCCTGCTGCTGGGGCTGTTTTTCATCAGCGTCGGCATGGGCGCCAATATCGGCCTGCTGTTCAGCGCGCCGATCGCGGTACTGGGCCTGACCCTGCTGCTGATCGCCATCAAGCTGCCGCTGCTGTTCGTGGTCGGGCGCCTGGCCGGTGGCCTGGGGCGCTTGAACGCGGTGCGCCTGGGCGTGGTGCTGGCGGCCGGCGGTGAATTCGCCTTCGTGGTGTTCAAGATCGGCCGCGACCAGGGCCTGTTCGAGGCGCGCCTGTATGACCTGCTGGTGCTGACCATCACCCTGTCCATGGCCGTGACCCCGCTGCTGCTCCTGGCCTGCGCGCGCTTCTTGCAGCCCAAGGCCAAGCCGCTGGAGATGCCCGCCGAATACCGCGAGATCGAAACCGACGCGCCGCGGGTGGTGATTGCCGGCATGGGCCGGATGGGCCAGATCGTCGCGCGGATCCTGCGGGCGCAGAACATCCCCTTCGTGGCCCTCGACACCTCGGTCGACACCATCGAGCTGACCCGCAGCTTCGGTGGCATGCCAGTGTTCTACGGCGACCCGATGCGCGCGGAAATCCTCAAGGCGGCCAAGGTCGGCGAGGCGGAGTACTTCGTGATCGCCACCGACGACCCGCAGACCAACATCAACACCGCGGCGGTGGTGCGCAAGCTCTACCCGCACATCAAGATCATCGCCCGCGCCCGTAACCGCCAGCACGTGCACAAGCTGGTGGACCTGGGGGCCGAGGCGGTGCGGGAAACCTACTACTCCAGCCTGGAAATGAGCCGCAAGGCGCTGATCGGCCTGGGCCTGACCCACGCCCAGGCCGACTCGCGGATCAAGCGCTTCACCGCCCACGACGAACAGGTGCTCGAAGCCCAGCACGCGATCTACGACGACCACGCGAAGATCCTGCAATCGGCCCAGGAAGCCCGGGCCGAGCTGGCGCGGCTGTTCGAGGCCGACGCCGAGGACGAGCAGGCCGAAGGCGTGCTGCCGGCGCCGCGCTGAACCTCGGGCCGCGCGCTGCGGCCTTTCGCGGGCAAGCCTCGCTCCTACAGAAGCGGGGCTTGCCGGGGCGCTCCTGACACAATCTGTCAGCTCGCTGCGCTACAGTGCCCGGCGCCCCGTCCCGAATGGATACGCCGATGACCGCCACCAGCAACACCCCTGCCCTCAAGGAAATCTTCAACGCCGAACGCCTGGAACACATCGCCGAAGAAATGCTCGCGGTGTACCCGGCGTTCGACCATCGCGGCTTTCTTGCCCACGCGAACAAGGGCCTCGCCGAGTTGTCGGTGATGCAGCGCCTGGCGCGGGTCAGCGAGAGCCTGCACGCGGTGCTGCCGACGGACTACGATGCCAACCTCGCACGGCTGTACGATCTCGCGCCGCGCCTGGACAGCCGCTTCGTCTGCATGTTCCTGCCGCACTACGTGGCCAGTTACGGCGGCCATGCCTTCGAGCGCTCGATGGCGGCGCTCAAGTATTTCACCGCCTTCGGCTCCTCGGAATTCGCCATCCGCCCGTTTCTCGCCAGCGACCTGTCGCGCACCCTGGCGGTGCTGCAGGGCTGGGCCCGGGACGACAACGAGCATGTGCGCCGCCTGGCCAGCGAAGGCAGCCGCCCGCGCCTGCCCTGGTCGTTCCGCCTGGAGCGGATCCAGGCCGACCCGACCCTGGCGGCGCCGATCCTCGAATGCCTCAAGGCCGACCCCAGCCTGTACGTGCGCAAGTCGGTGGCCAACCACCTCAACGACATCAGCAAGGATCATCCCGACTGGCTGCTGGGGTTGCTCGAAGGCTGGCCGCTGGACCACCCGCACACCGCCTGGATCGCCCGCCACGCCCTGCGCAGCCTGATCAAGCAGGGCCATCGCCGGGCGCTGGCGATTGTCGGCGCCGGGCATGCGCCGCAGGTGACGCTGCATGGCCTGCGGGTCGAGCCGGCGGTGATTCGCCTGGGCGAACGGATCAACCTGTCCTTTGCCCTGGAGTCCACCGCCGACGCCAGCCAGCGCCTGGTGGTGGATTACGCCATCGACTACGTCAAGGCCTCGGGCGGCACCCGCGCCAAGGTGTTCAAGCTCAAGGCTTTCACCCTGCCGGCCAAGGCCCGGGAGCAACTTGGCCGCGCCCAGCACATCCGCGAACTGAGCACCCGCCGTCACTATCCCGGGCGCCATGAGCTGCATATCCTGGTCAACGGCGAACGCCTGGGCAGCACGGCGTTCGATATCCAACCTCCCGCCCCATAGCCACCGCCACCTCCCTTACAGACATACCCCCTGTAGCCGCTGCCGCAGGCTGCGATCGACCCGAAGGGGCGCAGCGTTCTCATTGCCGCCAGAGGTCCTGCGGACCTTGCGCAGCCTTCGGCAGCAGCTACAGGGAGGCGCCTATCTCGTAACGAAATATTTCAGAATGCCCGGCAAAAAACAGACAGCAAAAATACCTGGATCTTCCCGGCAATCACCAGAACTCGAACGGGCCGCAGATATGGCCTTAAGCCATACCCTGCGGGGAGAAACCCCGTGCTCCACGACGCGTTCAAAACGCCGTGGCTGGCTTTATCCCGCGTCTCCCAAGCCTGGAAAAATTCTAAATAAACCGCTCTATCTCAAGCCTTTCAGCGGGATCAATTGTCAGACAATGCTGTAAATCCGTATTGCGATAAATTATCATTTGGCGCCTCCCCCGCCAGCCACGCCTCTGGCACAGGTGATTCGACCGGTGCGACGTGGCTGATTTCAATGATTCACCCGAGGCGCTCATGTACCGTTTTCCGCTTTACCGTCCCCTGATCTGCGCCGGTCTCGGACTGCTCTCCTGGCAAGCTCTGGCTGCCTATCAACCGCAATCGGAAGCCGCCCTGGCCGCCGACTCCGAGATGGAATGCCAGTTCAACGCCGACCACAGCAGCGACTGCACCACCACCCAGCACTACACCATCCTCACCCCGGCGGGCCGGGACATGCTTTCGCGCATCGACTTCAGCTATGCCGAAACCGATGGCTTCGAACTGCGCAAGGCCGAATTCACCCAGCCGGGCGGCAAGCCCGTGGCGCTGGCGCCGGCGCAGATCGATACGCGCACCGCACCGAATCCGGAACAGGGTTTCCTGCGCGAGAAACAGACGTCCCTGGCCTTCCCCAACCTGCGGGTCGGCACCCGGCTCAGCTACACCGTGCAGCAGCACTACGCGGCCAAACCGCTGCTGGGGCAGTTCCACTCGGTGCTGCAGTTCGGTCCCAAGCCAGTGCGCCAGGACAGCTTCAAGATCACCTACCGCGCCACGCGCCCGATCGTCTGGCGCAGCGAGCAGATGGACGACTACCGTTTTACCGCCAGCAGCGACCGCAAAAAGCTGACCATCGAGCAGAAGGCGCCGGTCTTCCTCAACTACATCAATGAACCCTCGATCGGCTTTATCCAGCGGGTGCCGCGGGTCGAACTGGGCAGCAGCACCGAGGTGCAGGACTATTTCGGCACCCTGGCCCAGCGCTACCAGCAGATCCTCGCCGCGCCCCTGCCGCCAGCCAGCGCCAAGGCCGTGGCCGGCCTGCGCGACCTGCCGCCAGCCCGGAAAGTGGCCGGGCTGATGCAGCACATCAACGACAACTACCGCTACCTGGGCGACTGGCGCGCCACCGAGCGCGGTTACCTGCCCTTCGAGCTGAAGCAGATCGAGCAGCGCGGCTATGGCGACTGCAAGGACCTGGCAGTGCTCCTGGCCGCCATGCTCAAGGCCAGCGGGATCAAGGCCGAGACGGCCTGGGTCAGCCGCGAGAACGTCGTCGCGCCGCTGTTGATCCCCGGCACCCACGCGCCGAACCATGCCATCGTGCGGGCCGAGGTCGATGGCAAAGTGTGGTGGCTGGACCCCACCAACCCGGTGTTCGACCCGGGCCGCAGCATGCCCGACATCCAGGAGCGCTGGGCCTTTGTCAGCGACGCCAAGGGCCAGGTGCGCGAGGACTACATCCCCCTGGAAACCCCGGACACCAGCCTCGTGCTGGACAAGCAGGAGCACTTCGACAGCAACGGCCAGGCCCGGGTCAACGCACGTATCGAGTTCAGCCATATGGAGCTGATGCGGCTGATGGTCTCCGACAACCAGAACGGTATCGCCAGCAACGACCAGGGCCTGTGCGAGCGTTTCACCCGGGAACTGCGCGACTGCCAGATCAGCCGCGAGCCGACCGCCTTCGTCGCGCCCGCGACCTACCGGATCAAGGCCTCCCTGACGGACCTCAAGCCCCTGGAAAACATCTCCGGCAACTACTTCTACAAGGCTCCGGCCCTGGAGGGCGACTGGGACTTCCTGGTCAACTACCGCCGCAACGGCCAGTTGGCGGACCTGTACATCGGCGACGCCAACACCCTGCGCTACACCTTCACCCTCTCCGGTGCCCGGCTGGACAAGGACATCAAGGCCTGCAACGTGCGCTCGCCCTGGTTCGACATGGACCTGAGCAGCGAACGGGTCAAGGGCGAGTACCGCTATCACTACCGCCTGAGCCAGAAAAAACGCTGGCTGAGCCATGACGAAATCGTCAGCGCGCCGTTCGACGCCATGGTCAGCCAGGCCAAGGCGTGCGCCGAGCAAACGCGGCAACTGGTCCAGCTCAAGGGCACAAAGAAAGCCTGAGCCACAGCGGCGCCTGCACCGCCAGCAAGCTGGGCTCCTGCAAGTTCGGCGCCGTCCATGTAGGAGCGCAGCTTGCTCGCGATAAACGTCAACGATGACGCCTATCGCCTGGATGAACGCGTCGTTCTCGCGGCCATCGCGAGCAAGCTCGCTCCTACAAAGGCACGCCAGTGTTTGCTGCGATCAGGCCGGTTCGGCGAGCAGCAAGCCCTGCTCGGCCGCGCACAGCTCGACCACGTAATCCCACACCACCCGCAAGCGCACGGATTTGTGCAGCTCGCGCCGGGTGCTGATCCAGTAGGCGCGCTGGATGCTCTCGCTGGGCAGCAAGGGCACCAGTTGCGGATCGCCGGCGGCCATGTAGCACGGCAGCACGGCGATCCCCAGGCCGGAGCGCGCGGCCTGTTGCTGGGCGATCACGCTGGTGCTGTGGAACACCACCTGGGGGTTGCGGCAGAAGCTGGTGAGGAAGATCAGCTCCTGGCTGAACAGCAGGTCGTCGACATAGCCGATCCAGGCATGCCGCCCCAGGTCCTCGCGGCTGCGCAAGGGCGGTGCGCGGTCCAGGTAATCCTGGCTGGCGTACAGGGCCAGGCGGTAGTCGGTGAGCTTGCGGGTCACCAGCATGTCGGCGTTGGGCCGCTCCAGGTGGATGCTGATTTCCGCCTCGCGGTTGAGGATGCTGACAAAACGCGGCACCGCCACCAGCTCCACCTCCAGCCCCGGATAACGCTCGAACAGGCCACGCATGCGGCTGGCGAGAAACATGATGCCCAGGCCCTCGGTGACGCCCACGCGGATCTTGCCCAGGGGCGCCGTGGACTGGGTGATTTCCTCCTGGGCCAGCAAGGCCACGTTCTCCATGGCTTCGGCGTGCTTGAGCAAGGCCTCCCCGGCCGGCGTCAGTTCATAGCCCTGGGCATGCTGGACGAACAGCGCGGTGCCGAGGCTTTTCTCGATCGCCTCGATATGCCGGGCCACCGTGGCATGGGTGGTCTTCAGCCGCTGGGCCGCGGTCAGCAGGCGGCCGCTGCGCTGCAGCTCGAGAAAAAACCGCAGGTCGTTCCAGTCGAACATGACTCTTCCTTGCAGATGCCGGGGGGGAAGCCACTGTTTAAAAACGCACAGCGGCTGAGCAAAAACTAACATTCTTTTAACGAAAGCTAACAACTAGGATGAGCCGCAACAAGAACGATAAAACGAGGTCATGGATGCTGCCTGCCTTTGATCCCTACGACTACATAGTGGTCGGCGCCGGTCCCGCCGGGTGCCTGCTGGCCAATCGGCTGTCCGCCAACCCGGCCCACCGCGTCCTGCTGCTGGAAGCCGGTGGCCGCGACAACTACCCCTGGATCCACATCCCCGTCGGCTACCTGTTCTGCATCGGCAACCCGCGCACCGACTGGTGCTTCAAGACCGAAGCCGAACCCGGCCTGCAAGGCCGCAGCCTGAGCTACCCGCGCGGCAAGGTGCTGGGCGGCTGCTCGTCGATCAACGGCATGATCTACATGCGCGGCCAGGCCGGCGACTATCAGCGCTGGGCCGCCGACGGCAACCCCGGCTGGAACTGGCAGGATGTGCTGCCGCTGTTTCGCAAAAGCGAAAACCACTTTGCCGGCGACTCGCAATTCCATGGCGCCGCCGGCGAATGGCGGGTCGAGCGCCAGCGCCTGTCGTGGCCGATCCTCGATGCCTTCCGCAACGCCGCCGAACAGAGCGGCATCGCCAGCGTCGACGACTTCAACGGCGGCGACAACGAAGGCTGCGGCTACTTCCAGGTCAACCAGAAAGCCGGGGTGCGCTGGAATGCCGCCAAGGCCTTCCTCAAACCGATCCGCCAGCGGCCCAATCTCACGGTGCTGACCGGGGTCGAGGTCGATCGGGTGCTCCTGGAAAACGGCCGCGCGGCGGCGCTCAGCGCCCGTTACCAGGGCCAGCCGCAGACCTTCAAGGCGCGTCGCGAAATCATCCTCAGCGCCGGCTCCATCGGCTCGCCGAGCATCCTGCAGCGTTCGGGAATCGGCCCCGCCGCCCTGCTGCAACGCTTGGGCATAGGCGTCGCCCACGAACTGCCGGGGGTCGGCGGCAACCTGCAGGACCACCTGCAACTGCGGCTGATCTACAAACTGGAAAACGCCCGCACCCTGAACCAGATCGCCGGCAGTCTGTGGGGCAAGCTGGGCATGGGCCTGCGCTACCTGTACGACCGCAGCGGCCCGCTGTCCATGGCGCCGAGCCAACTGGGGGCGTTTGCCCGCTCCGGACCGGAACAGACTTCGGCCAACCTCGAATATCACGTCCAGCCGCTGTCGCTGGAACGTTTCGGCGAACCGCTGCACGCCTTCCCGGCCTTTACCGCGTCGGTCTGCGACCTGCGCCCACAAAGCCGTGGCCGGGTGCAAATCCGCTCCGCCGACCCGCAGGCGGCGCCGCTGATCCAGCCCAACTACCTGAGCCACCCGGAGGACCTGCGGGTCGCCGCCGACGCCATTCGCCTGACCCGGCGCATCGTCGCCGCGCCAGCCCTGCAAGCCTACAAGCCGACCGAATACCTGCCGGGGGCCGAGTTGCGCAGCGAAGAACAGCTGCACCAAGCCGCCGCGCGCATCGGCACCACCATCTTCCACCCGGTGGGCACCTGCCGCATGGGCCAGGGGCCGGAGGCGGTGGTCGATGCCGAGCTGCGGGTGCATGGCATCCCCGGCCTGCGCATCGCCGATGCCTCGATCATGCCGTACATCACCTCCGGCAATACCTGTTCGCCGACGCTGATGATTGCCGAGAAAGCCGCCGAGCTGATTCTCGCCACCTCGACCAGGAGCCCTGCCGCCGAAAAACCAAGCGTCACCCCCGCCTGACCCGTGTAGGAGCGAAGCTTGCTCGCGATAGGCCCTCGGACATTGCCTCGTTCTTCAGGCCGCCATCGCGAGCAAGCTTCGCTCCTACAGAAACAGAAGATGTACGACAAGACGCGGCACCGAAGTCGAAGGTGGCGCCGACAGTGGAACAACAAAAACAATCACTGTGAGGGATATCGATATGTCGGAACATGCTCAATCGATGGACGCGGCGGTCGCCGTGCCCACCAGCCAGGAAAGCCAGAAAGTCATCTTCGCCTCGTCCCTGGGGACGGTGTTCGAGTGGTATGACTTTTTCCTCTACGGCGCCCTCGCGGCGGTCATCAGCAAGCAGTTCTTCGCCGGGGTCAACGACACCACCGCCTTTATCTTCGCCCTGATGGCATTCGCCGCCGGCTTCGTGGTGCGGCCCTTCGGCGCGCTGGTGTTCGGCCGCCTGGGGGACATGATCGGGCGCAAGTACACCTTCCTCGCCACCATCATTCTCATGGGCCTGGCGACCTTCGCCGTGGGCCTGCTGCCGACCTACTCGAGCATCGGCATCGCCGCGCCGATCATCCTGGTCGCCCTGCGCATGCTCCAGGGCCTGGCCCTGGGCGGTGAATACGGCGGCGCCGCGACCTACGTCGCCGAGCACGCGCCCCAGGGCAAGCGCGGCTTCCACACCAGCTGGATCCAGTCCACCGCGACCCTCGGCCTGCTGCTGTCGCTGCTGGTGGTGCTGGGCTGCCGCTACTTCACCGGCGATCAATTCGAAGTCTGGGGCTGGCGCCTGCCGTTCCTGCTGTCGATCGTGCTGCTGGGCATTTCCACCTGGATTCGCCTGAGCCTGCATGAGTCGCCGGCCTTCCTGAAGATGAAAGAAGAAGGCCGCGCCAGCAAGGCGCCGATCCGCGAGTCCTTCGGCAAATGGGAAAACCTCAAGGTGGTGCTGATCGCCCTGTTCAGCATCAACGCCGGGCAGGCGGTGACCTTCTACGCCGCGCAGTTCTACGTGCTGTTTTTCCTCACCCAGTTCCTCAAGATGGACCCGGCCCTGGCCAATATGCTGCTGATCATCAGCGTGGTGATCGGCGCGCCGTTCTTCATCTTCTTCGGCTGGCTGTCGGACAAGATCGGCCGCAAGCCGGTGCTGATGGTCGGCCTGCTGCTGGCCACCGCGTTGTACTTCCCGATCTTCAAGTCCCTGGCCCACTACGCCAACCCGGCCATCGACCAGGCCAGCCGCCAGGCGCCGATCAGCGTGCTGGCCGACCCCGCCACCTGCACCTTCCAGTTCGACCCGGTGGGCAAGGCGCGTTTCGACAGCCCGTGCGACAAGGTCAAGACCTTCCTGGTCAAGCAGGGTCTGCCCTACGCAAGCGTCGCCGCGCCCGCCGGCAGCCCGGTGCAGGTCAACGTCGGGGACGTGCAGATCGACGGTTTCGACGAGGCGGCCCTGCGCGGCGCCGTGACCCTGGCCGGCTACCCGCAACAGGCCGATACCCAGAACGTCAACAAAACCATGGTGGTGGTGCTGATCGTCGCGCTGATCCTGATCGCCGCCATGTGCTACGGCCCGCTGGCGGCGCTGATGGTCGAGCTGTTCCCGACCCGCATCCGCTACACCTCCATGTCCCTGCCCTACCACATCGGCAACGGCTGGTTCGGCGGCTTCCTGCCCACCGTGTCCTTCGCCCTGGTGGTGTACACCGGCGATATCTTCTACGGCCTGTGGTACCCGGTGGTGATCACCGGGGTCAGCCTGCTCGTCGGCCTGATCTGCCTGCGCGAGACCCGCAACGTCGATATCGACAAGAACTGAAAAGCCCGGCTGACGGTAGCGCCCCAAGCATGCTTGCAGGCCTTGGGGCCCTCAGCGTCAGCCAAGGGCACCTGGCAAAAAAAACGGCGCGCCATGGCGCGCCGCTTCCGTTGCTGTCGATCAGGCCACGATATCGGTGGTCGCCGCCTGGCCAACGGTGCCCACGGCGAAGTCCACCGCGCCCAGACCGGTGAGGTCGACCAGCAGGCTGGTCTGGTCGGTCTCGGCGTAGTAGGTCAGGATCGCGTCGCCAGCATGGCCGGTGAAGCCGCTGACGAAGTTCAGGGTCGCCTGCCCCGAGGCGAACGGCGCCAGGCCGCTGAGGTCGATCTTGTCCTGGCCGCTGGTGAAATCCATGATCCAGTCGGGCTCGTCGAAGGTCGAATCGGATGCCGCGCCGAACACGAAGGTGTCCGCTCCCGCCCCGCCCCACAGCGTGTCGCGACCGCCGCCACCGTAGAGGATGTCGTTGCCGGCACCGCCTTCGAGGATGTTGGCCGCGGCGTTGCCGATCAGCAGGTCGTTGCCCGCACCGCCGATGGCGTTTTCCAGGGTCACGCCATGGGCCACGGACACGTTGCCCACCAAGCCGCCGACGTCGGAGAACGAGCCCTCGTTGAGGTTGATCTTCTGGTTCTGGGTGAAGCCGGAGAAGTCCAGGGTGTCGTTGCCGCCGCCGTCCCACACCGAGAACACCAGCTTGGAGGCAGATGAGCTGGCGCTGTAGAAGTCGCGCCCGGTGTTGGAGTTGAAGCCGTACACGGTGTCGTCGGCGCGGGTCTCGTGGTTGGCGCCGTAGAGTTTCTGCACCGCGACGATATCGTCCATCAGCGGCGCCGAGGCGTAGGCGCCACCACCGTCCTTGCTGAAGTCCTGCCCGGTGTTGCTCTCGCTCCAGTAGCTCATCAGGCTGTAGCCGCGCGTGTCCTGGGCGTAGGTGGCATCGTTGTAGGTCGGGTTGCCGTTGCCGGCGTTGTAGGTGCCCGGATGGGACAGGCCCAGGCTGTGGCCGATTTCGTGGGTCAGGGTCTGGCGACCGTAGTTGCCGTTGCCCGGGGTTTCGTTGACCCGGTACTGATCGTTGATCAGGTACCAGGACTGGCCGTCATAGCTGCCGCCCGAAGGCAGGTAGGCGAAGGCCGCGCCACCGGTGCTGACGCTGTAGTTGCCGAAACTCAGGTGCCCGTCGCCGCCGCTCGCGGCTTCGTTGAAGCGCACATTGGCCACGTCCGACCAGGATTGCAGGGCCAGGAACGCCTGGGCTTTCTGCAAGGCGCTGAACTCGCTGAAGCTGCCCAGGTTCGGGTTGTAGTTGGCCGGCTTGCTGGTGAGGAAGCTGTAGCTGAGCTCGACCTTACCGTCGCCGTTCTGGTCGTGCCAGGACAGGCCCTTGCGCAGGATCTGCTCGGCGGCCTGGTCCGCGGTGTACGACGGCTTGCCATTCACCAGCTCCGCGCCACCACGGTCATAGGCATGGCTGAAGGCAGTGATCAGTTGGTAGGCATCGCTGCCCGGAGCTGCCGAAAAACCGGCATTTTCTTTGGCTTTTGACATCATTTACATCCTTGTTCAACGCTGAAAATTTCCGATAGACCACGGCGACCTGTTAGCGAGATCGTCCTATCACTCGCCCTATTCAAGGCGGGGAAAAACTGACACAGACCCTGGCGTGGCGTCCACGATTTTTATTGTCCGACAATATGCCCAGGCAACTTTGCACCTCATTAAAATCGCTACCCACCCCCTGCCCCGGCGTGCCATACGCTAAGCTTCAGCGCTAATGGAACCACTGCCACACTCGTGCTTCTGCCTGTTTCCCGAAGGAGTCCACAATGAAAAAAATCCTCCTGAGCTGCGCCCTGTCGATCGTTGCCAGTGCCGCCCACGCCGAAGGCATCCCGCTGTTCAACGTCGACTGCCCGGGCAATATTCCGGTCAGCGCGGAGGAAGGGGGACCGGTGTTCATCAACGGCAAAGAGGCCCAGACCAAGACCGTCAACGAGCGTTATTTCGAGGCCAAGGGCTCGGGCATCACGGTGGACATCAGCGTGGAGGACGACGACTCGGTGGTCGTGACCTACAGCGGCAAACAGGGTGCCAGCGGCATTTGCACCTCGGTCGACGACTGAGCCCTTCCCTGTAGCCGCTGCCGAGCACGCGAGGCTGCGAACGACTTGGGCGGCATTCCGACGCAGCAGGCGCAAAACCTGAGAATGCATTGAGTCAGGGTAACCGCGATGCCCCTGCTGCGGCCGCTGCGCTGCCGATCGCAGCCTCGCAGACTCGGCAGCGGCTACGACGAGACGCCTCCTAGAACAACCCCATCTGCCCACCCACCAGGGTGCTGAAGTCGTCCTGCACGAACGGCAGGATGGCATCCGCCACCGGCTGCAATTGGCGGGTCACGTAGTGATCGTAATCGATGGCCGCGGTGCGGTTTTCCAGGGGTTCGGGACCGGCCAGGGTGATCACGTAGCTGATCCAGCCACCGTTCTGATAACGCTGGGGCCGGCCCTGCCGCTGGTTGTATTCGTCGGCCAGGCGCGCGGCGCGAACATGGGGCGGCACGTTGCGTTCGTAATCGTCCAGTTGGCGACGCAAGCGCTTGCGGTACACCAGTTGCTCGTCCAGTTCGCCGGCCAGGGTGCGCCGCACGTAGTCGCGCACATAGTCCTGGTACGGCTGGCGGTGGAAGATCCGCTGGTACAGCTCCTGCTGGAACTGCTGGGCCAGCGGCGACCAGTCGGTGCGCACCGCTTCCAGGCCCTTGTAGACCATCTCCTGGGTGCCGTCGGCGCGAGTCACCAGGCCGGCGTAGCGCTTCTTGCTGCCCTCCTCCGCGCCACGAATGGTCGGCATCAGGAAACGGCAGAAGTGGGTTTCGAATTGCAGCTCCAGGGCGCTTTCCAGGCCGTACTCATCGCGCAGGTGATCGCGCCACCACTGGTTGACGTGCGCCACCAGCGCGCGGCCGATGCGCGTGGCGTCCGCCTCGGCGTGGGCGCTGCCGAGCCAGACGAAGGTCGAGTCGGTGTCGCCGTAGATCACCTTGTGGCCCTGCGCCTCGATCAGTTGGCGGGTGCGGCGCATGATTTCGTGGCCGCGCATAGTGATCGACGACGCCAGGCGCGGATCGAAGAAGCGGCAGCCGCTGGAACCGAGCACACCGTAGAAGGCGTTCATGATGATCTTCAGCGCCTGGGACAGCGGCGCGTTGTGTTCGCGTTTCGCCACTTCGCGGCTCTCGGCGACCCGGGCGACGATCGAGGGCAGGCAATGCCGGGTGCGGGAAAACCGCGCGCCGCGAAAGCCCGGCACCGATTGCTCGTCCGTTGGGTGGCGCAAGCCTTCCACCAGCCCCACAGGATCGATCAGGAAGCTGCGGATGATCGACGGGTACAGGCTCTTGTAGTCCAGCACCAGCACCGACTCGTACAGACCGGGCCGCGAGTCCATGACAAAGCCGCCGGGGCTGGCTTGCGGCGGCTTCTCGCCCAGGTTCGGCGCGACGAAACCCTGGCGGTGCATCAGCGGCATGTACAGGTGGGTGAAGGCCGCCACCGAGCCGCCGTTGCGGTCGACCGGCAGGCCGGTGACGGTGGCCCGTTCGAGGAGAAAGGTGAGCAGCTCGGTCTTGGCGAAAATCCGCGTCACCAGCTCGCAGTCCTTGAGGTTGTAGCGCGCCAGGGCGGGCTTGTCCTCGGCGAACATGCGGTTGATTTCGTCCATGCGCTGGTAAGGGTTGTCGATCGACTTGCCTTCGCCGAGCAGGGTCTGGGCGACGTTTTCCAGGCTGAACGACGGGAAGCTCCAGGTCGCCGAGCGCAGGGCCTCGATGCCGTCGATGATCAGGCGCCCGGCGGCCGCAGCGAAGTAATGGGTACGGCTGCCGTGTTCGCGCCACTGCATCTCTTCGCCGCCGCGCCCCAGGCGCAAGGGCACCGCCAGGCGCCGCGCGTGTTCGTGCAGCACCCGCAGATCGAACTGCACCAGGTTCCAGCCGATGATCGCATCCGGATCGTGCCGCGCCAGCCACTGGTTGAGCCGCTCGAGCAACTGCTCGCGGCTGGCGCAGAACTCCAGGTCGAAATCCACTGCGCTGTCGTCCTCGCGAGCGCGACCAAGCATGTACACTTGGCGCTGGCCGCAGCCTTCCAGGGCGATGGAATACAGCTCGCCGGTCTCGCTGGTCTCGATATCCAGCGACACCAGCTTCAACGCCGGCCGGTAGTCCGGCGCCGGTTTCATCTGCGCCTCCAGCAGTATCCCGCCCTCGCCCGGGGTGCCGCCGAACCACACCGGCGCGGTGATGAAACGCTCCATCAGGTAGCGCTCGGGCGGCCGCACATCGGCCTCGAGCACCTCGACCCCGGCGCGGCGCAGGGTCTTGTCGAGGCGGATCAATTGATTGTGCTGCGGGCAGTACAGGCCGAGCACCGGGCGGTGCTGGAAGTCGCACAGGCCCAGGGGCCGCAATTGCACATCGCGATCGTCGGCCAGCAGGCGCCGGGCCTGTTCCTGCTGTTCGGCGGGAATGAAAGCCACGGAGGTCTGCACCGGCAAGCGGATCTGGCGCGGCCCGGCATCGGTCGCCAACCAGAACTCGACTTCCGTGCCTGCCGGCGTGTCACGCCAATGCCGGGTCAGGACGAAGCCCTGCTGTAAATCCACCACTGCAACCTCAAGCACCTGTTTCAAGGCCTCGATTCTACCTGTCCTCGGTCGCGATAGCCCGTTCCGCTCATGTGCCGAAAGGTTTTGCCGGACAAAATGTAGTGCTTGAAAATTTTCACTACAAAACCGTTGACGAGGCGAATTTGCCCTTGCATGATGCAGGCGTCTCCCCGATCGGGAGACGTGGCAAAGGTGTTATGAGCAAGCTCGTCTGACCGCCGAGCTGTTAACCCGGATGTGTACTGCCCACAAGGCAGATTGATGAAACTGACCTGGCATGAACGTCCAGTACAAAGGGCGGGAAGCTGGCGAAAACTCCTCAAGATGCTTGTGGCCGAAACTGAAAACTTCGGCAGCTTGATCCAGGTTTACGCTGCTTCTCTTCGTTGTGACGCTATTGCGTAGCAGTTAATCAAGACGACTACACGCATCAGGCTCTGGGCCTTATCTGTATCCGACAGACACCCTCTGTCGCCCTGTTTCCGGTATCAGGGTTCAACTTACCGATGTAGCGATATCAATTAGCGACTCAACTAGATAGATCGAAATGGTCAAGGGGCTTACAAATGAATCTGAACAATCAACCTACTATTGATGAACTGTCTCATCTGTTCGCGGCACAGAAAGACAGCCATGACAGCCATATCCTGTGGATTGCCAAGTCTGGCCAGGTCCATATCGACTGCCTGTCGCCCCACGCCCATGAAGAAGAGTTCGACAAGAACAACCAGGACCTGCTGGCCCGCCTGAAAATGTACCGCCGTGGCCAGGGCTACGTCGGCAAGAAGGCCGCCGCCGACAGGGACTTCATCGGACGGGTACTCGATACCCTGAAGAATGAATGGCAATCGCTGCAGAACAAGTCGGAAGTTCGGGTGATTGACCGGTTCTGCTAAGTGCAACTTGTCGTTTTCGCTAACCGTTGATCCATTAAATAAAAAGGGACGCTCCAATAAGAGCGTCCCTTTTTTATTGCAACTTGCCAGTTAGTTGGATGACGCGGTGTTTCTGCTAAACCGCGTGATCCTTGGCGGCAGACTTACTTGACCTGCCGCTGCGGCGCCTTGTGCACCATGGTGTAGGCGTAGTCCACGCCCATGCCGTAGGCGCCGCTGTGCTCGCGCACCAGGTCCATCACCGCGTCGTAGGTGTCCTTGTGCGCCCAGTCGCGCTGGAACTCGAGCAGCACTTGCTGCCAGGTCACCGGCACCGCGCCGGCCTGGATCATGCGCTGCACCGACATGTCATGGGCTTCCTGGGTGGTGCCGCCGGAAGCGTCGGTGACGATGTACACCTCGTAGCCTTCGGCCAGGGCTTCCAGGGCCGGGAAGTTCAGGCAGACCTCGGTCCACAGCGCGGCCATGATCAGTTTCTTGCGCCCGGTAGCCTTGACTGCTTCCACCAGTTTCTTGTCTTCCCAGGAGTTCATCGAGGTGCGCTCGATCGGCTGGTGATCCGGGAACACGCTGAGCAGTTCCGGCCAGATGTAGCCGCTGAAGCTCTCGGTTTCCACCGAAGTGAAGATGGTCGGCACGTTGAAGATCTTCGCCGCCTTGGCCAGGCCCACGGTGTTGTTCTTCAGGGTCTGGCGGTCGATCGACTGCACGCCGAAGGACATCTGCGGCTGGTGGTCGATCAGGATCAGGGCAGAGTTGCTTGGGTTGAGCAGTTCACGGATAGACATGGCGCGGTCCTTTTGCTGTCGAGTGGGTTAAAGCGTTGAGTTGCACAATTCGGGAGCTCGGCGCGGGTTCCGCTGGGGAGGCTTTGCTGCCGGCTTGGTGGCTAATTTAGGGGTTGATATAAAAAGCAACAATTCCCTAAAATCGAGAATCATTGATTCCAAAAAAGAGACAGTCATGGATCGCATCGAATGCATGCGCGCGTTTGTCGTCACGGTCGATGCCAACGGCTTCGCCGCCGCGGCCCGGGCCATGGACGTGCCGCGCTCGAAAGTCAGCAAACAGATCCAGGCGCTGGAGGAAGCCATTGGCGTGCAGTTGCTGCACCGCACCACCCGCAGCCTGCACCTGACCGAAGCCGGCGCCGAGTACTACGAGTCGGCGCGGGAAGTCCTGGCCGCGGTGGACGAAGCCGAACAACGGGCGCGGGACGGCATCGGCGAATTGCGCGGGGTGCTGCGGGTCAATGCGCCGATGTCCTTCGGCCTGCGTCGCCTCGGACCGCTGGTGCCGCTGTTTCATGAGCAGCACCCGAACATCGAATTGCAGCTGGTGCTCAGCGACCAGCAAGTGGACCCGGTGCGCGGCGGTTTCGATGTGACCATCCGCATCGCCAGCCTGGCCGACTCGTCGATGGTCGCCAAGCTGCTGGCCCCGGCCCCGCGGATCATGGTGGCCTCGCCGGATTACCTGAAGCGCGCCGGCACGCCGCAGACGCCCCGCGACCTGACCGCCCACCAATGCCTGAACTACGGCTACCTGCAAAGCGGGGTCAGCCTGCAGTTGAGCAACGGCAAGGACACCCAGCGCGTCCACGTCACCGGCCCGCTGCACGCCAACAACGGCGACCTGCTGGCCCAGGCCGCCGAGGCCGGCATGGGCATCGCCCTGCTGCCCGACTTCATCGTCGCCGACGCCCTGGCCGCCGGCCGCCTGGTGCCGGTGCTGTGCGAATGGCAGGCGCCGCCGATCAGCATCCACGCGGTGTACCCGTCCGCCCGGCGTGTGCCGCAGAAGACCCGGGCCTTTATCGAGTTCCTGGTCGCCCAACTGGCCGACAAAGCCCCCTCACGCCAATGACCAGCTCGCCTCTGCTTCTGTAGGAGCCAGGCTTGCCGGCGATCCAGGCAACGCGGTGCGGCAGGCACACCGCCTCGCGGGTAAGCCTCGCTCCTACAGAGGCCGGGTGTCGCGGGATGTGGCGGCGATGGACCTACACTGAAGGCATACACCTCGGCATTCGTGAGGGGCCATCATGCGTAACTCTCCCCAACTCGCGGCGCTCAGCCTGATCGCTACCCTCGCCTACCTCGGCCTGGCCATCCTCGGCATGGGCGGACCGGTGGCGTTCTTCTCCCACCCGGCGCTGTGGGTCATCACCCTGTCCCTGCTGGCCATGGCCTTTGTTGCCCAGTTCAGCGAAGGCAACCTGAGCCCCGGCAAACAGGAAGACCGGGAAAACCGCTGGGTCCTCGTCGCCTTCGGCATCCTCGGGCTGTTGCTGGCCTTTCTCCCCGCCTACACCGACCGCCTGCACTTCTGGACCTTTGGTAGCGCCGACGTGCGCTGGTTCGGCGTGGTGTTCTTTATCGGCGGCGGCATATTGCGGCTGTGGCCGGTGTTCGTGCTGGGTAAGCGCTTCAGTGGCCTGGTGGCGATCCAGCCCGGCCACCAGTTGGTGACCACCGGTATCTACGGCACCCTGCGCAACCCGAGTTACCTGGGGCTGTTGATCAATTGCGTGGGCTGGGCCCTGGCCTTCCGCTCCGGGGTCGGCCTGCTGCTGACCGCCTTGATGCTGATCCCGCTGATTGCCCGCATCCACGCCGAAGAAGCCTTGCTGCACAAAGAATTCGGCAAGCAATACGACACTTACTGCGCCTACACCTGGCGCCTGGTGCCGTGGGTTTACTGAGGACTTTTCCGCCGTGCGGCCGGGGGCGGTGTTAAATATTTTGTGACGCGCCCCTTGGCAGCGAGGAGCAGTCCCGGTAAAACGGTGAACCTCACTTGCACGAAATGTCCGTGAATTCTTGACGAGATCCGCCGGCCGATGAACGCCTTGTGTTGCCGCCCGCCCTGCCAGCCCCGCGCTGCTGCCCCGTGCAGCCGCCTCGGCATCGGCATTGGAACGGCAACAACGCAACGCCCCCACGGCGATCTCCACGGCAACCCCGGGGCCCGGCGATGAAACTGCTGGTCAACCTGCCCATGGCCCTGTGCCGCTCCCGCCTGCGTCATTCCTCGCGCCCTCCGGACCTCTCGCTTTCGCTCTGAACGCGCCCCTCTGCGCGTCGAGCCTTGCCGCCTTGCTATCTGCCATTGCAACCGGGCCCTGCCGGCGCCGCTGCATGAACCGAACCTGCGCGCCGCCATGGCGCAAGCGAGAGAACCATGAAATTTGCAGCCCTTGACGAGGCCCGTAGCTTCCTGGCCGCCAACCCCGATATCGACATGATCGAGCTGTTCATCCTCGACGCCAACGGCGTGCCGCGCGGCAAGCTGTTGCACCGCGAGGAACTGCTGGCGGTCTATGAAAGCGGCCGGCCGCTGCCCAGCACCATCCTCGGCCTGACGCTGCAGGGCGACGACGTGGAAAACTCCGGGCTGGTCTGGGACGTCGGCGATATCGACTGCCGCGCCTATCCCCTGGCCGGCAGCCTGGTGCGCCTGCCGTGGCGGCAGATCCCCACCGCCGCGGTGCAGGTCAGCATGCACCCGCAGGAAGGCCTGCCGGCCAGCATCGCCGACCCGCGCCACCTGCTGATCAAGGTCGTCGACCAACTCAAGGCCGAGGGTTATCACCCGGTGATGGCCTGCGAGCTGGAGTTCTACCTGCTGGACGCCAAGCGCGACGGCAACGGCCGCCCACAACCGGCGCTGGACGCCGACGGCGGCCGGCCACGGCACACCCAGGTCTATGGCCTGCGCGAGCTGGAGCAGATCGAACCCTTCCTCGCCGACCTCTACGCCGCCTGCAAACTGCAAGGCATCCCGGCGCGCACGGCGATCTCCGAATACGCACCGGGCCAGGTGGAAATCACCCTGGAACACGGCGACGCCCTGGAGGCCATGGACCAGGCCGTACGCTACAAGCGCCTGGTCAAGGCGGTGGCCCACCGGCACGGAATGCAGGCGACCTTCATGGCCAAGCCCTTCGATGACCTGGCGGGCACCGGTATGCACATGCACGTGAGCATCGCCGACGCCGAGGGCCACAACCTGTTCGCCGCCGAAGACCCCGCCGGCACCCCGCTGCTGCGCCAGGCGGTGGGCGGCATGCTCGCGTCGCTGCTCGACTCGCTGCTGCTGTTCTGCCCCAACGCCAACTCCTACCGCCGCTTCCAGGCCAACAGCTACGCGCCGCTGGCGCCGACCTGGGGCGTCGACAACCGCACCGTGAGCCTGCGGGTACCGGGCGGTCCGGCCAACAGCCGGCATATCGAGCACCGCATCTGCGGCGCCGACGCCAACCCCTACCTGGCCGCCGCGGCGATTCTCGCCGGGGTCCATCGCGGCCTGCGCGAACAGCTCGATCCGGGCGATCCGGTGCAAGGCAACGGCTATGCCCAGGCCAGCGAACTGCTGCCCACCGACTGGCTGACCTCGCTGACCGCCCTGGAGAATTCCACCTGGGCCCGCGACGCCCTGGGCAGCGAATTCCTCGGGGTCTACCTGGCGGTCAAGCGCGCCGAATACCGCCAGTTCATGGCCGAAGTCGGCGAGCAGGACTGGCGCTGGTACCTGACCCAGGCGTGACGCGCTGGCCGGCGTCACGGCGCCGGCCCGGCCCCAACAAAAATTCGAGAACAGCCCATGACAGTCGCATTCAACCCGGTCACACCGGCAGCCGAACGCTGCCCTTCGTATTACAGCGCCACCCTCAACAGCGAAACCGCCTACCCGCCCCTGCAAGGCCAAGTGAGCGTCGACGTGGTGATCATCGGCGGCGGTTTCACCGGCGTCGCCAGCGCCGTGGAACTGGCGGAAAAAGGCCTGAAAGTGGCCATCGTCGAGAGCCACAAGATCGGCTGGGGCGCCACCGGGCGCAACGGCGGCCAGGTCACCGGCAGCCTGTCCGGCGACGAGGCCATGCGCAAGCAGATGCGCCGCACCCTGGGCGACGAAGTCGACGATTTCATCTGGCAGTTGCGCTGGCACGGGCATCAAATCATTCGCCAGCGCGTGGACAAATACGCCATCGCCTGCGACCTCAAGCACGGCCACCTGCACGCCGCCTACAAGCCCAGCCACCTCGCCGGCCTGCGCGCCGACTACGAAGAAGCGGTGCGCCGCGGCATGGGCGACGAGGTCAGCCTGCTGGACCGGCAACAGGTGCGCGAGGTGCTGGAAAGCCAGCTGTACCACGGCGCGATCAAGAACACCCGCAACCTGCACCTGCATCCGCTGAACCTGTGCATCGGCGAAGCCCGCGCCGCCGAGAGCCTCGGCGCGCTGATCTTCGAACACAGCGAAGTGCTGCAGATTGTCCACGGCGAGCGCCCGGCGGTGATCACCGCCCAGGGCCGCATCGACGCCAAGCAGGTGCTGCTGGCCGGCGACGTGTACCACAAGCTGGAGCCCAAACAGCTCAAGGGCAAGATCTTCCCGGCCATGGGCGGCATCGTCACCACCGCGCCCCTGGGCGACCTGGCCAAGCGCCTCAACCCCCAGGACCTGGCGGTCTACGACTGCCGCTTCGTGCTCGACTATTACCGCATGACCGCCGACGGCCGCCTGCTGTTCGGCGGCGGCGCCAACTACAGCGGCAAGGATTCGCGGGACATCGCCGGCGAACTGCGCCCCTGCATCGAACGCACCTTCCCGGCGCTCAAGGGCGTGGCCATCGACTTCCAGTGGAGCTGCGCCATGGGCATCGTGATCAACCGCATCCCGCAGCTGGGCAAGCTCTCGGACAACGTCTGGTATTGCCAGGGCTACTCCGGCCACGGCATCGCCACCAGCCACATCATGGGCGAGATCATGGCCCAGGCCATCACCGGGCACCTCGAGCACTACGACACCTTCGCCGCCTGCCAGCACATCCGCGTGCCCTTCGGCGACCAGCTGGGCAACCCGATGCTGGCGGCGGGCATGTGGTACTACCAGATGCTCGAACGGTTGCGCTGAGATGAATGCGAGCATCGCCGGACGGGGCCGACACGCTGCTGTAGCCTATGCCATCAGCAGTGCGAATCAATGAGCGCATGGCCACACGGGTGACAGCAAGGAGAAGGCAAATGGTGCAAGCGGGCATCGACGATACACAAACCATCGGCTCGAGAATCTGGACCTGGTATGGCCAGGACGAGTACCGGAAAATCATCCTGGTCGGCGAACTGGGGCCAGCCCTGGAGTTCCTGGCCCTGGATGCAGGTCGGCAGCGAACGGAGATCGGCTGCTGCGCGGAGTGCAATCTGTGGTCCGACCATCTCGATTATCTCGTGCACTTTGTGCAGCGTTTCCCTGCGCGCCTGGCGCCGCATTTGCACCAGCGGTTGCAAACCCTGTTGAGTGCCTGTGAAGCCCTGAGCCCGCAAGCCTATGGAATGACCCTCGAAGACAATGGCTTCGAACACCCACAGTGGGCGCCGCTGCGCCTGGGCGCCCAAGAGGCCCTGGAGCTGCTGGGCTGGCCAGAAGTGCAGGAACATATGCCCGAGCTGACCGAAGAGTGCCGGGCGGCACTGAAGAAGTGGCCGGACTGACGGCCTTGCCCTTGCTGGCGAAGACGGCCTTGCGGGCCTCTTCGCTGGCGAGCCGTCCCCTACAGCCATAGAGGGTCAGGCAGGGGTGCGCGGCAAGGCGCGTTTGTGGGCGGTGCGGTGGTAGGCGGTTTCGATCAGCTGGCGCACGGCATCGGACACCGGCTCGCCCATCAGGTAGGCGTCGATCTCGGCGTAGCTGCAGCCATAAGCCGTTTCGTCCAGTTTGCCCGGCGCCAGTTCTTCAAGGTCCGCCGTGGGAGCCTTGTGCACCAGGTGCCCGGGAGCGCCAAGCGCCTCGGCCAGCGCGCGCACCTGGGTCTTGGTCAGGCCCGACAGCGGAGCCAGGTCGCAGGCACCGTCGCCGTACTTGGTGAAAAACCCCATCAGGGCCTCGGCACCGTGGTCGGTCCCCACCACCAGGCCGTTGCTGAAGTTGGCGACCGCATACTGCGCCAGCATCCGCGCCCGCGCCTTGACGTTGCTCTTGGCGAAGTCGGTCAGTTCGGCCGACGGCTGCAAGCCATCGATCCGCACCTGACTCATCAGACCGTCGACACTCTCGGCAATGTTGCAGGTGCTGACCGAGTCCGGGCGGATAAAGTCCAGGGAGGCCTGGGCATCGCTTTCGTCAGCCTGGCTTTTATAGGGCAGGCGCATGGCGATAAACCGAGTGTCGTGCCCTGCCCCGCGCATCTGCTCCACCGCCAGCTGGCACAGGCGGCCAGCGGTCAGGGAATCGACGCCGCCGCTGATGCCCAGCACCAGGGCCTGGCCGCCGGACTCGCGCAACACCTGCTGGATGAAATCCACGCGCCGGACGATTTCCGCGGCTTCGTCTCCGCGCGCCAGTTGCCGATCGATACCCAGCTCCCGGGCAATTCGTTCTTGGGTTTGGCTGCTCATATCAGGCCTCCAGGGGCGAGTTACTGAGGTTGACGTTGAACACCTGCGCCGCGTACCTGAGGAACGACGGGTCTTCGCAGACGTTCTTGATCGGGTCATCGGAAAACTTCACCACCGGTTCGCCATGCACTCGCACCAGCTTCATCACGATGCTCAGCGGCTCGACGCCTTCGACGTCGCAGGCCAGGCTGGTGCCCATGCCGAAACCGAACCGGGCCTGGCCACGCACGTGACGCAGGATCGGCAGGCATTTCTCGAAGTTCAGGCCGTCGGAGAACATCAGGTCCTTGGTCCGTGGATCGATGCCCAGTTCCCGGTAGCGCGCCAGGACCTTGTCGGCCCAGGCAATCGGGTCCCCGGAATCCTGGCGCAGGCCGTCGTAGAGCTTGGCGAAGTACAGGTCGAAATCCTTGAGGAAGAAGTCCGTGCTGATGCAGTCGGTCAGGGCAATGCCCAGGCGGCCGCGGTATTCGCGCACCCAGTTTTCCAGGGCCGTGTTCTGGCTCTCCCGCAGCCGTCCCAATTGCTGGTGCACCATCAGCCACTGGTGGGCCATGGTGCCGATCAGCGGCAGGTCGAACTCGTAGGCCAGGTGGGCGTTGCTGGTGCCGACGAAGACCCCGGGGAAGTCGCTGCGCATGATCTTCACCACCTCGCGCTGGGCCTTGAACGACAGGCGCCGACGCGTAGAGAAGTCCGAGACCCGCAGCTCGGCGAGTTCTTCGCGGCTGGCGTTTTTCTCCAGCCATTCGAATTTCCGATAGAGCCGGCGGGTGACGTCAGCAAGCTCCACCTCCGGATACCTGTCGCGGTTGCGCAACTCACTGACCATGGCCAGCACCGGCTGTTCGAACATAATGCAGTGCAACATCGGGCCGCGGACGCGAATGCTCAGTTGGCCATCGACCGCCGCCACGTGGATGTAGCGCAGGTTGAAACGGAACAGGCCGAGAAACTGCTCGAGGTCCGGGGTCAGGTACTCGCGAAAACGCTTGTTGAACAGAAAGCGCTGTTCGCCTTCGCGCATCTGCAGGCTGGCGAGCTTTTCCAGTTCCTGGCGGATCTCCGGGATCAGATGCACCAGGGACTCTCTGGAGCGGACGATGAACTGGTATTCCACATCAACATTGGGGTGTTGGTGCAGCACCGCCTGCATCATGGTGAAGGTGTAGTAGTCGGTGTCCAGCAGGCCCTGGATCACGCCATTGTTACGGTCAAATGCACTTTCCATGGTGACTCCTCAGGCACTGGCCAATCTGGCGGTTTCTTCGCAGGTCGCGGCCACCGCGATACCCGCTTGTTGCATCTCGTCGATCGCCTGGGCGGCGCCCTCTGCGCTGATGGCGCGGCATGCCGGCAGATGGACAATCACCTTGAAGCCGGCGGCGGCCAGTTGCAGAGCGGTGGTCTTGACGCAGAAATCCAGGGCCAGGCCGCCGACGATGACCCGTTGCACACCCTGGCTGTCGAGGTATTCGATGACCCCGGTGGACAGCTTGCCGTGCAGGTCGTGGTAGCAGGCGCCGTAGGGGTGCAGGTCCGGCTCCACGCCCTTCCACACGAAGTAGTCGTAGTCATAGGGCGTCGGCAATTCGTCCAGCAGGGCGAACCCTTCGGTGCCCGGCACGCAGTGGCTGACCCAGGTCAGGTCGGCATGCTCCAGGCCGGTGGGCTGGAGCATCTGCCCGGGCTCGTTCACCACCCAGGGGGCCTGGGGGCTGTGGGCGTCCTTGCTGCCGATGCGCAGGCTGGCCAGGGTCGCCATGAAGTTCAGCTCGCCACCGATGCGGTCGCCCTCGGCCACGGGCAGCTCGTCCGGGCACAGCGGGGTAAAGCTCTTTTGTGCATCGACATCGAAGGAAGCGGTCTTCATCGTTTGGCTGTTCATGCTGGTTTTCTCCTTTGCATGGAACATAAAGTACATGTCATGTACTTTCATGACAACCCCCTTTGACTCTGTTTTTATTTCAGCGGTCCGGAGCAAATAATATAAATAGTGCATGACATGCCAATTCCCTGCACGCACAAGCAATGATAAGGTACACGTCATGTACCAAGGCAGGAGATGCAGATGTTTGAACTGGCCCTCTATGGCGGTGCCTTCAACCCGCCCCACGCCGGTCACGCCCGGGTCATGCTTGAAGCCGCCCGCCACGCCCGGCGCGTGCTGGTAGTCCCCAGCTTTCGCCATCCGGACGGCAAGCGCATGGCCGACTTCGAGCAACGGGTGAACTGGTTGCAGGCCATCACCCGGCACCTGCAACCCGAGTGCCCCGCCGAACTGGCAGTGAGCCGCCTGGAGCAGCAACTGGGCCTGGCCGATCCCGCCCCGGTCTACAGCTACACCCTGCTGCAACGGCTGGCGGACGACCTGGCTCTGGACGGCAAGCGCATTGCCTTGGTGGTGGGTGAAGACGTGGCGCGCCAGTTGCCCGGGTTCCATCGCGGCGAGGAGTTGCTGCAGCGCTTTTCCATCCTGCGGATCGAAGAACAACCGGGGGTGCGCAGCAGCGTGTTGCGCCAATGCCTGGCCCGCGGCGAAACCCCGCCAAGCCAATGGCTGGCACCGGGCATGAATCCGCTAAACTACGGCCTCTACGCCGTCCACGGAAGTTGATATGCCCGATCGCCCCCTCTCCCCCAGCGCCTACCTGCACACCATCGACCTGTGCCTGCTGCGCTATAACCGCGAACGCTCCGAGCTGGAAATCCTCCTCCATCAACGCGACAGCGAGCCCTTCGCCGGGCACTGGGCCCTGCCGGGCATCGTGGTCAACGGCGATGTCGAGGACCGCAGCCTGAATGATGCGGTGCAGCGGCTGCGGCGCTCCAGCAAGGTGGACATGCCCCTGGCCTGGCTGGAGCAGGTGGGCACGGTCGGCGACGCCTTTCGCGACCCGCGCTGCTGGTCGTCCTCGACCTTCTACCTGGGGATCGTCAGCGAGCCGGTGGAGCCCGGCCCGCAGCAAGGTTTCTTTACCCTCGGCGACGTGGCCAGCGGCAGCTTCAAGCTGCCCTTCGACCACAACAGCCTGGTGGCCCAGGTGCACGAGCGGCTGTTTTCCAAATCCCTGTACAGCAGCCTGCCGTTGATGTTTCTCGGCAGCGAGTTCAGCGCCCCCGAAGCGGTGAGCATCTTCTCCCTGGTGCTGCAACGGCCAGTGCTCAAGACCAGCATCCGCCAGCGCCTGTTGAAGATGAGCGAAGCCGGTTACCTGCGCGAAACCGGACGCAAGAAAAGCGGCGACGGCGGCCGGCCGCAAGCCACAGTGGAAAATCTCAAGCCCGCCGAGCTGTACCTATTCGATCGCTGTTTTCTGGAGTGATACCCCCCCATGAGTTCCATCGCCGACAACCAGTGCCTGCTGGAAACCCCGTATTTCAAGGTGGTCCGTGAGCAGGGCTACTTCATCATCAAGGAACCCCGGGCGGTGAACGGCGTGGTGGCCGTGCCGACCCTGGCCGATGGCCGGCTGATGCTGGTCAACCTCAAGCGGCGGGCCATCGGCGGCCAGTCCATCGAGTTTCCCCGCGGCGCCATTGATGCCGGGGAAAGTGCCGTTGACGCCGCGGCCCGCGAATTGCTGGAGGAAACCGGCTGGCAGGCGTCGCACGTTCGCGAACTGGGCCTGCTGCACAGCAATACGTCGCTGATCGCCAGCGCGGTGGCGGTGTGTCAGGTGCAGATTGCCGAGCAACAGGCCGCCGCCACCGATGGTGAAGTGGACCATCTGCTGTGGGTCAGTCGCCAGGAATTGATGACGATGATCGCCACCGGCCGGATCACCGACGGCCACACTTTGTCGGCGGCGATGATGCTGCTGGCCAGCGAGTCGGCCTGACGCCAGCCAGCCCTGCTGCCGGCCCTCCGGCACCAGGGCATCGGGCATCAAACCTTCCTCTCACGCTCTTGCGCTGCTGCCCCGCACGGGCACAAACCCCGCCCGCCCCTATGCACCCCGGAATCTGTTCTAGGCTTGAACCTCTGGCGACTATTGATTTAGAGCCATCGAGCAAGTGGAAACACATGGAAATGACTTTCAAGGAGAAACCCCATGTCTGCGATTCCTTCCAGAACCAACCGCTCTCCCCTGCGCATGAACAAGGACGTCACCGCGCTGATTCCGGACTTTCCCTTTCACTACGCCAAATATCTGCAGAGCGCGGCTAATCGAAAGCTGCCTCCCTGCCAGGTGGATCCGGCGAACTATGGACAGAAAGTGCTGATCGTCGGGGCTGGCGTCGCCGGTCTGGTCGCCGCCTATGAGGCCATGCGCATGGGCCTGCACCCGGTGGTGGTCGAAGCCTCCGAGCGCATCGGCGGACGGCTCTACTCCAAGCTCCAGGGCGACCCCGAAAACCCGGGCAACCAGGTGCTCTGTGAACTGGGCGCGATGCGTTTTCCAGTGTCCGGCAAGGCGCTGTTCCACTACTTCCGCAAAGTCGGCATGACCGACAACTCGGCGGACTTTCCCAACCCGGGGACTGCCGCGGCGATCAGCACCGTGGTCGATTACCGCGGAAAAAAAACCTATTACGAAGTGGACGGCAACCCCGACTTTCCAAAACCACCGGAATACACCGAACTGGAAAACCAGTTCTTCGATAACTTCCTGGAAACCTACGATTTCACCGCCATGGAAAGGGCAATGACCGAAGGCTCCATCAGTCAACAGACGATCAAGAAGCTGTGGAACGCCATCATCAAACCCCAGTCGGGAACCAGCGGCGACGATGTCAGCTTCTACGCCGCGCTCCTGGAAAACTCCGGCTGGAGCAAGGCCGATATCGACCTGTTCGGCCAGATCGGCTTCGGCACCGGCGGCTGGAACACCGACTACCCCAACAGCATCCTCGAACTGCTGCGCGTGCTGTACACCGGCCTGGATGCCGACCACCAACTGATGTTCGACGGCTCCTCCAGCCTGCCGCAACGGCTTTGGTCGAAGACCCCGAAAGAGCTGGGGGACGCGATGCTGCACTGGGGCGCGGACACCACGGTCGAAGCGCTGTCGCGCGAGGTATTCGCCGACCCGTTCCACCAGGAGGTGCGACACATCGAACGCCAGCCGGATGGCTCCTTCCGCGTCTCCATCACCGATACCCGCACCCGGCAGACCCAGCAGTGCGACTTCCCCAGCGTCATCTACACCCCGCATGTGCGGATCCTCGACAAACTGCGCTACTCGGGAAACCCGCAAAGCCTTCCCGCCATGGACAGCCTGCTGCCCATCGATACCTGGGAAGCCATCATGTACACCCACTACATGCAGTCGGCGAAGATTTTCGCCGCCACCCGGCGCCCGTTCTGGAATGACCCGGTGGCAGAGGGCGAGCAACGCAAGATGAGCATCACCCTCTCCGACCGCCTGACCCGCGGCACCTACCTGGTGGACTACTCGGCCAGCAAGGGCAAATACAGGGGCAGCGGGATCTTCCTGTCCTACACCTGGAACGACGACGCCCTGAAGTTCCTCGGCGACCGCCCCGCGCCGCTGCCGCAGCATGTCGATCTGTGCACCAACCTGCTGGCCAACCTCTACCCGGATATCAAGCTCAACGAGCAATACAGCACGGTCAATGCGGTCGTGGAACACAACTGGGAAGACCAGCCGCTGTACCTGGGCGCCTTCAAAATGAACCTGCCAGGGCAGTACGAATATCAGCGCAGGATCTTTTCCCAATTCATGAGCGGCATCGGCACGGACAATCCCGATCGCTTCATCCTGGCCGGCGATGATGTGTCCTGGACCGCCGGCTGGGCCGAAGGCGCGGTCACCACCGCGATCAATGCGCTGAACAAACTGGCGGTCTGCTTTGGCGGCGGCAGCCAACCAAACAATCCGGGGCCGGTGGAGTCCTGGGACAGCCTGAAGCCTGTCGAACTGGCTTGACCGAACCTGCATGAACCCGACCCCGTCGCTGCCAGACCGGCACGGCGGGGTCTTTGTTTCATGACCTGGCGCTGCTTAGCGCCCCCATTTCTCCAAGGCGAACTCAACGAAGCTGCGCAGCTTGGGCAGGCGGTAACGGTCCTGGGCGTACAGCAGGTGCATCGCTCGCAAGGGCAATTGATAGTCCTGCAACACAGGCACCAGCCGCCCCTGTTGCAGGTCCTCCTCCACCAGGGCATCGGGCATCATCACCACCCCCAGGCCACCCCGCGCCGCGCGGTGCAGGCCGGACGAAGTGTTGGTCAGCAGCGAACCGGACACCGGGATCAGTACGTCCCCCTCGGGCCCACTTAACGGCCATTGAGTGGCGGTGGAGCTCCACTCGTCACCGGCCGGATAGGCGAACGCCAGGCAGTTGTGGTGTTGCAGGTCCTCCGGGACTTGCGGCGTGCCGCAGCGTTCCAGGTAGTCCGGAGCGGCGCAGATGGTCAGGGTGTAGTCCTCCAGGGGCCGGGCGATCAGCGACGTGGTGTCCAGGTTGCCCAGGCGAAAAGCCACGTCGAAGGCGCCATCGATCAAATCGAAGCGCTGGTTGGCCAGGGTCAGTTCCACCTTGACCTGCGGGCAGCGCTGCTGGAATTCGCTCAGCGCCGGTGCCAGGCGCTCGGTGCCGAAGGTCAGCGGCGCGGTGATGCGCAGAGTGCCGGACGGCTCGCCCTGGACCTGTTCCGCCATGCGCTCGGAGTCCGCCACCAGCCCCAGCACCGCCAGGCAACGCTGGTAATACTCGGCGCCGAACTCGGTCAGGCGCTGGCGCCTTGTGGTGCGGCTGAGCAGGCTGACCCCGAGGCGCTGCTCCAGGGCCCGCAAGTGATTGCCAACCATGGTGGTGGACAGGCCGCACTCACGGGCGGCGGCGGTCATGTTCCCCGCCTCCACCACCTTCACATACACCGTCATCGCCTGGAACAGATCCATTATCAACCCTGACTTCAAGATGATTAAAGAATTGACGAGTTTATCTAGCCAGGGTGGCTAACGATACTGCCAGCACACCCCACTCGATGGAGCGACCCGTCATGACCGCCACCTGCCTGATGAGCACCTATCAACCGCTGCCCCTGAGCTTCACCCACGGCCTGGGCACCCGCCTCTGGGACCAGGCCGGCCGCGAATACCTGGACGCGGTGGCCGGTGTGGCGGTGACCGGCATCGGCCACTCCCATCCCAAACTGGTCAGCGTCATCCGCGAACAGGCCGGCCTGCTGCTGCACACCTCCAACCTGTACAGCATCGACTGGCAACAGCGGCTGGCGCAGCGGCTGACCCGCCTGGCCGACATGGACCGGGCGTTCTTCAACAACTCTGGCGCCGAAGCCAACGAGACCGCGCTGAAGCTGGCACGGCTGCACGGCTGGCACAAAGGCATCGAGCGGCCGCTGGTGGTTGTCATGGAACACGCCTTCCACGGCCGTACCCTGGGCACCCTGGCGGCCAGCGACGGGCCGGCGGTGCGCCTGGGCCTGAACACACTGCCCGGGGATTTCCTCAAGCTGCCCTTCGGCGACCTGGCCGCCCTGGAGCAAGCCGCGCAGGCCCACGGCCCGCGTATCGCCGCGGTGCTGATGGAGCCGATCCAGGGCGAAAGCGGTATCCGCCTGGCCCCGCCCGGCTACCTGAAAGCCGTGCGCGAACTGTGCAGCCGGCGCAACTGGCTGCTGATGCTCGACGAGATCCAGACCGGCATCGGCCGCACCGGCCAGTGGTTCGCCTGCCAGCACGAGGGTGTGGTCCCGGATGTGATGACCCTGGCCAAGGGCCTGGGCAACGGCATCCCCATCGGCGCCTGCCTGGCCCGGGGCAAGGCCGCGCAGCTGTTCACCCCCGGCAGCCACGGCAGCACCTTCGGCGGCAACCCGCTGGCCTGCCGGGTGGCCTGCACCGTGCTGGAGATCATCGAGGAACAAGGCCTGCTGGCCAACGCCAGGCGCCAGGGCGAGCATCTGTTGCAACGCTTGCGGGTGGAGTTGGCGGATCATCCGCAGGTCCTGCAGGTGCGCGGCCTGGGCTTGATGATCGGCATCGAGCTCAAAGCCCCGCAGCGCGAGCTGGCGCTACGGGCGGCGCAGGATCACGGACTGCTGATCAACGTGACCCGGGGCACCACCATCCGCCTGCTGCCAGCGCTGATCATCGATGAACGGGAAGTCGAGATGATCGTGCGCGGGGTCAGCCGGACGCTGCAAAGCGCTGAAGGTGATGGCGGTGCAGCAAAAGAGGCAGAAATGCTGGCAGTGTCGTGACCGATGCCTGATGGTCAGCGAGGTCAGGCGAGGTGAGTTAGAACGCTATCGCGAGCAAGCTCGCTCCTACAGAAGCCTGTATGTTTCTGCAGGAGCGAGCTTGCTCGCGATGCGCTATCAGGAAACGGTGATGGCCAGACTCAGTCGTCCAGCGGCTTGGGTGGTGCCGCAGGCTTGCCCGATTTGGCGGCCTTGCCGGCGTGGGCTGCCTTGACTTCCGAGACCGGCGCCAATGCCGGCGCGGTGGCTTCCTTTTCCGCGGCCGGCAGTTGGTCGATGGTGCTGAAGACTTCCTTGAGTTCGATGGCCCCGGAATGCTCGAGCTTCTTCTCACCGTCCTTGCCCACCAGGATCACCTTGGTCTGCGCCCCGGCGCCGAGCTTCAGGCTGCGGATCAACGCCATGGTCGATTGCGGGTCCAGGTCCTTGCCGTCGCGCTGGCCGATGGTGTTGATCACCGTGTAGAGCACCATGTTGCGTTCGCTGAAGGCCTGGCGGTTGGCCGGCTCGTCGAGGGACTTCTTCAGCGCCACCAGGGTCGGGTCCACGGTGCTGGGAGCGATGACGATCAGTGGGCGCGCCTTGCCCTGATCCTGGGCCAGAGGGCCTTCGTTGTCGGCCGCCATTGCGGGGCCGACGACAGCGAGCAGCGTTGCGAGGGTCAATGACCGAATGAACATGCGTCTCTCCTTTGGGTATCCACGTCCTAATGATTGCGCATCAGGGGAAAAGGTCCAGACCCGGACTCAAATTCTGACATTTTATTGAGCCTTTCCCCTGGCTCGAGGCGTTGCGACAAGCGCTGCGTACTCTCGTCCTCGCCGCTACAGATCGACGCTCCCATAAATGCCAGTGATAACCGAACCTTCTTGTTCGGCATGATCGACCCGCCTTGGCGCCCATGACAACCGGCATGGCCTATGCCGTTCTGGCATGGGCCCATACGAATTCGTCATCATTTTCGCCGCGGCGGCGTGATAGCCTTCATCCCGGCCATAACAAGAGCGCCCGCCTGGCTTTTTCCATCCGGTGCGGCGTCACCCGCCGTTTCACACCTGCTTGCTTCGTCTTCATCTGCCCAGGTTTTCGCAGCGCCCCTTCTACACAGGCGCGCTGGACGACCGATTGCATTTTTGACTCGACGCTATCGTCGGCATCTCTTTTACCTCCTTCCGGGAGTTCGTATGTCCAGGCTGTCTCATCAAGATTTACGCCGTAGTTTTCGCGAGTTGATCGCTTCAGACTCCTGCTTTCACACCGCCTCCGTATTCGACCCGATGTCGGCACGGATCGCCGCCGACCTGGGGTTCGAAGTGGGCATTCTCGGCGGCTCCGTCGCCTCGCTGCAGGTGCTGGCCGCGCCTGACTTCGCCCTGATCACCCTGAGCGAATTCGCCGAGCAGGCCACCCGCATCGGCCGCGTCGCCCAGCTGCCAGTGATCGCCGACGCCGACCACGGCTACGGCAACGCCCTCAACGTGATGCGCACCGTGGTCGAACTGGAGCGCGCCGGCGTCGCCGCCCTGACCATCGAAGACACCCTGCTGCCGGCCCAGTTCGGGCGCAAATCCACCGACCTGATCTCGGTCGCCGAAGGCGTGGGCAAGATCCGCGCGGCCCTGGAAGCGCGGGTCGACCCGGAACTGGCGATCATCGCCCGGACCAACGCGGCCATCCTGCCGATCCAGGAAATCATCAGCCGCACCCAGCAATACGAGCGCGCCGGCGCCGACGGCATCTGCATGGTCGGGATCAAGAATTTCGAGCAACTGGAGCAGATTTCCGAGCACCTGTCGGTCCCCTTGATGCTGGTGACCTACGGCAACCCGGCGCTGCGCGACGATGCGCGCCTGGCGCAACTGGGCGCGAAGATCATCGTCGACGGCCACGCGGCGTACTTCGCGGCGATCAAGGCCACCTACGACTGCCTGCGCGAACAGCGGCAGATCTTCACCCAGGCCTCGGACCTCAGCGCCACCGAGCTGGCCCACACCTACACCCAGCCCGAGGAGTACATCGTCTGGGCCAAAGAGTTCATGAGCGTCAAAGAGTGAGCCGCTAGCTCACCCTCCCTTGCGATCACCGAGGACCCAAGGTCCTGGGTGGTCGAAAGCCGCTTCACTCCTCATCTCGCCAGCGCCCCGCCCAACTACCTATTCCCCGCCTTGTTCAACGCCTCGTCGACACTGTCGAGGATCTGCCCGATGGTCCAGGGTTTGCGGATGAACGACACCGGATAACGGATGCCGGAACTCTGCGGCGTCTCATAACCGGACATCACCAGCACCGGCATTTCCGGCCAGCACTCGCGCACCCGATTGGCCAGGCCCGCGCCGTTCAAGGTGCCCGGCATATTGATATCGGTCAGCAGCAGACGCACCTGGTCCGGGTGGCTTTCCAGGAACTGCAGCGCCTCATCCGCGCGGAGCATGGCCTGGGTGGCGAAGCCCTCGTCCTGCAGGATCTCGCAGAGGAACTCCAGGATCATCGGCTCGTCCTCGACCACTAACAGCAGGCGACAAGGCTGGCCTGGATTGACAGATGAAACTGGGCTCATGTGGATGCCGCTCCCTGACTACGTACACAATCCTGGCGCGATTACGCCATTTAGAGTTATGAGCAGCGCCTGGCCGATAAATTCACTCGGCCTGCCGAGGTGCTGGGCAAGACAGCCCACGCGCCGGCGGCAGCGGGATGACCGCCAGGCGCCTTGCTCCCACACCTGCCCCAAAGCCGCTCTGCGCACCCGCCAAGAGCCCCGCTAGCCACCCTCGGTGACATCGATCACCCTGACGTCCATCTTCCCTGAGTTGTTCCGGTAGAAGCCGGGCACGTCGTTGGCACAGAACTGCAGGCGCCCCGGCGGCAGGTCCGACCAGACGCCGTCGCCGCGCCCGAGCAGGCGCCAGGGCGACTGGCCCGCCGGACCCCTGGTCCGTACCAGCAGCGCCATCCAGGCCGCTTCGGGCAAGCGCTTGGCCCAGCCGAAGCCCTCGCGGATGCCGCCCGGGTGCGCCACGCCCTCGGGCTTGGTCGGCGGGTCCGAGGCATCGGCCCACAGGCCTTCCACCAGGAAGCGGTAGCGATGCCCGGCTTCGATTTCGAACTCACTGGTGATACAGGACTGGTTGGCCGGTACCTCGATGGGGCGGATCTGCGAAGGAATGCTCATGATTGCCGCCGTCCGATGCTGTTGGCCTGGGGTTGCGCTCCCCAGCCCTATGGGTGACTGGGCTGAGCATAGCCAAGGGCGATGCACGCCGCTTTCGCTTCGGACCACCAGCTGTGAGACAGTAGCGTGGCGGACGCGCCGCACGTTCCGGTGGCCCCGTTTGCCTTCGCGTGGTGAAGCCCGGGAGAATGTTTTTCCCGGCGTCCCGCCCGCCGCTCACTATTCTTAAGCCATGGGCCCGCATGGGCCGGTGGTCTCGCTTTCAAGGAATCCAGAATGCATTCAAGACACGTCATCAACGCTTCGGTCAGCCCCAAAGGCAGCCTGGAGACTTTGTCCCAACGTGAAGTGCAACAACTCAGCGAAGCCGGTTCCGGCAGCATCTATGCCCTGTTCCGCCAGTGCGCCCTGGCCATCCTCAACACCGGCGCCCATGTCGATAACGCCAAGACCATCCTCGACGCCTACAAGGATTTCGAAGTCCGCATCCACCAGCAGGACCGCGGCGTGCGCCTGGAACTGCTGAACGCCCCGGCCGATGCCTTCGTCGATGGCGAGATGATCGCCAGCACCCGGGAAATGCTGTTCAGCGCCCTGCGCGACATCGTCTACACCGAAAGCGAACTGGCCAGCCAGCGCATCGACCTGGAAAGCTCTCAGGGCATCACCGACTACGTCTTCCACCTGCTGCGCAACGCCCGCACCCTGCGTCCGGGCGTGGAACCGAAGATGGTGGTGTGCTGGGGCGGCCACTCGATCAGCACCGAGGAATACCAGTACACCAAGAAGGTCGGCCATGAGCTGGGCCTGCGCAAACTGGACGTCTGCACCGGCTGCGGCCCGGGCGTAATGAAGGGCCCGATGAAGGGCGCGACCATCGCCCATGCCAAGCAGCGCATGAGCGGCAGCCGTTACCTGGGCCTCACCGAGCCGGGCATCATCGCCGCCGAGGCGCCGAACCCGATCGTCAACGAACTGGTAATCCTGCCGGACATCGAGAAGCGCCTGGAAGCCTTCGTCCGCGTCGGTCACGGCATCATCATCTTCCCGGGCGGCGCCGGCACCGCCGAGGAGTTCCTGTACCTGCTGGGTATCCTCATGCACCCGGACAACCGCGAGCTGCCGTTCCCGGTGATCCTCACCGGGCCGAAAAGCGCCGCGCCCTACCTGGAGCAACTGCACGCCTTCGTCGGCGCGACCCTGGGCGATGCGGCCCACAGCCTGTACCAGATCATCATCGACGACCCGGCCGAGGTCGCCCGGCAGATGACCGAGGGGCTCAAGGAGGTCAAGCAGTTCCGCCGCGAACGCAACGACGCCTTCCACTTCAACTGGCTGCTGAAAATCGACGAAGGCTTCCAGCGTCCGTTCGACCCGACCCACGCTAACATGGCCAGCCTGCAACTGGACCGCGCACTGCCGTCCCACGAGCTGGCGGCCAACCTGCGTCGCGCGTTCTCCGGCATCGTCGCCGGCAACGTCAAGGACAAGGGCATCCGCCTGATCGAGAAGCACGGCCCGTACGAAATCCACGGCGACACGGCGATCATGCAGCCGCTGGATCACCTGCTCAAATCCTTCGTCCAGCAGCACCGGATGAAACTGCCGGGCGGCGCGGCCTATGTGCCGTGCTACCGGGTCGTGAGCTGACAGCCCAGTGATAGCAGCCCCCGGTGCAATGCCGGGGGCTGCTGGCTGCCCCACAGAAAACGCCCGGCCAGCGGGCACAGCGAGCGCCCGGGGAACTCCTGGGCTGCGTCGCGCATCCTAGATTGTGGTAGTACTTCCTTTTCGCTTCACGCTGTCGGAGGACGCCCTCATGCGCCGCCTATTACTCGTTTCTTCGTTGTTGCTCTGTCTGCCCGCAGGTTCAGCCATGGCCCGTGTCGATGCGGGTGATGTCGCCACCTCCGCAGGGGTTTCCGCCTCGCTGTACTCGACCTTCAAGGACGACAAGATGGTGATTCCCGCCCGAGACGACGCCTCCAGCTTCGTCGCCAGCGGTGGCGCCATCCGTGGCGTCTACCTGGAGTCGGTGCTGCAGAAAATCCGCCAGGAAAACCCAGGCCTCAATGCCAGCGATGAAGAACTGGCCAGGGCGATCCTCACTCAACAGGCGCAGCCCGCCGGGCACTGACGGCCGAAGCCGTCCTGCGCTCCGCGACCGGGACGTCGCGGAGCCTTATCCCCTCATCCCGCCTGAACCGCCGCGGCGGCGCTGGCGCGACTGAACAGATCGTGACCGATGGCTCGGGCCGTGCGCAGATGCAGCGCCGGATCCTGGCTTTCCGATTCCAGCAGCAACTCCGAGGTCAGCACCCGCGCCCCGCAGTAGTCGAAGATCCCATGGTCGATCTGGGTCTTCATCGCCGCCTCGTAGCCATGGCGCCCGTAGGTGCCGGCATCGGCCCCACCGACGCCGAGCAGATGCACCCGCAGATGCCCGAGTTTCTTCTCAAAGCGATTGGCTTCGAGATTGAAATCGAATGCCCAGCCGTTGGCGAACACCCGGTCGATCCAGCCCTTGAGCAGCGCCGGCATCGACCACCAATACACCGGATAGACCAGCACCAGCGCATCGGCGCGGTCGATGCGCGCCTGCTCGGCCAGCACGTCGGCCGGTGGCTGCTCCTGCCGGCGATGGACCGCGTGGTCGGCGACGTTGAAGCGTGGATCGAACGCCTCGGCGAACAGGTCGGCGATCTCGAACGAGTGGGACGGCCCAAGCCCCTCGGCGACCTGGGCCGCCAGGCTGTGGCTGAGGGAGCGGGGATCATGGTGGGCGACGACGATAAGCGCATGCATGGCGAAGACTCCTGCCGATGGAGGCAAATTGGATTGAGGGCGGCAACCAGGCCCTATATACTTTTAGTAAGTTACGAACAGTAAGTTACTTTTGGTATATAAGCATGTCAAGCACCCCCTCCGAGGCTTCACCCCCCCGTCGCCGCCTGTCCCGCGAAGAGCGCCTGCAACAGTTGCTGGAAGTGGCCTGGCAATTGATCGGCGCGGAAGGCACCGAAGCCCTGACCCTGGGCCGCCTCGCCGAACAGGCCGGGGTGACCAAGCCGGTGGTCTATGACCATTTCGTCACCCGCGCCGGGCTGCTGGCGGCGCTGTACCAGGACTTCGATGCACGCCAGACATTGCTGATGGACGCCGCCCTGGACCGCAGCGAAGCGACCCTGGCCAGCCGCGCGGCGGTCATCGCCGGCTCTTACGTCGATTGTGTGCTGACCCAAGGCCGCGAGATCCCCGGGGTGATCGCCGCGCTGGCCAGTTCGCCGGAACTGGCGCGGATCAAGGAGGAGTACGAGCTGATCTTCCTGGAAAAATGCCGCGCCGCCCTCGCCCCCTTCGCGGCGCCCGGGACCATAGCCACGGCTGGCCTGCGGGCGATGCTCGGGGCGGCCGAGGCGCTGTCCCATGCCGCGGCCACCGGAGAAATCAGCCGCGAGCAAGCCCGCGATGAGCTGTTCGACACCATTGTCGCCATGGTCGAACGCAGCGCGCAGCGTGGTACCGGCCCGGCTTAACCGGCTTCGCCTGCCACCGCCACGGCAGGTTTCATCGAGCCGAACCACCAGGTGACAAGAGCGCACAGGGCCATGACGCCGCAGGTGCCGACAAACACCGTGCGCATGCCGAAGTGCCCGCCGAGAAAGCCCCCGGCCAGGGGGCCGAGCACCTGACCGACGTACTGGCTGGAGGTCGAGTAGCCGAGCATCCGCCCGGCGATGTTTTCCGGCACCGAATGGCGAATGATGCTGGAGATGCAGGGCAACAGGCCGCCCAGGGCCAGCCCCATAAGAAAGCGCAGCAGCACCAGTTGCCAGGGCGCGCTGACCAGCGCCTGGGGAATCAGCAGCAGGGCCGCGGCGGCCAGGCACACAGTCAGCACCCGCCAGTGGCCGATACGGTCGGCCAGCTTGCCCAACTGTGACGCGGAAATAATGCTGCCCAGGGCCGCGGCGGACATCACCAGCCCCGCCATCAGGGTGACGTTTTCCGCCCGCAGTTCCTGCAGGTACACGGTGATGATCGGCTCGATGGACAGGGTCGCGAACATCAGCAAACAGGCCACCGCGAACATGCTCAGCACCGGCCTCTTGTCCTTCACCGACGCCCAGGAGTTGTCCGGCGCCTGGCCCTTTTGCGTGGCCGGGCGCGGCTCGCGCGGCGCCTCCTGCAACAGGAAGGTGGTGGCCAGGAAGGTCACGAAGATCACCGCCCCGGCGATGAAGAAGGTGTTGCGGATGCCGATCAGCGGCGGCAGCAGGCCACCCACCAGCGGCCCGGCCAGGCTGCCGGCCATGATCCCCGAAGACAGCACGCCCAAGGCCCAGCCGGAGCGCGCCTTGGGGGTTTGCGTGGCGACCAGGATGGTCGCTCCCGAGGCATAACCACCCAGCAAGCCCGCCAGCAGGCGCAACAGCACCAACTGCCAGACGTTCTCCGCCAGGCCGATCAGCGACATGGCCACGGCCATGCCGAGGCTGGCGCGGATCAGCATCAGCTTGCGCCCATAGCGGTCACCCAGGCGGCCCCACAAGGGCGCGGTGATCGCCGCCGACAGGAAGGTCGCGCCAAACGCCACGCCGGACCACTGGACGATGGCCGCCGGGTCGCTGACCCCCAGTTGCTCGACGTACAACGGCAGGAACGGCAGCAGCAGGGTCATCGCGACAATGGTGGTGAACGCCCCCAGGGCGCACACCGCGAGGTTGCGCTGCCAGTAGCGTTCGGCGGGAGACAGCGGCTGCGGGGTGGACATCGGGGCGCTCCATCGGTCAGGGACGGGGCCACGCTACAGGCTCGATTTCGATAAATAAAATTCATGTTTTTTATAGAGTGGATTCCTTTAAGGAATCCGCGCAACGCCTGCGGTGATGCCGCGAGCCTGATGGATTCAGTCGCGCTTCCAGCGCTTGCGCGCATGCAGGTACGCCGCGAGGTCACCGTAACCCAGCTGGGCCGCCACCTGGACGCGGCTCTCGCCGAGAAACTCCAGCTGTTGCTCCAGCTCGGCGCGGACTTGATCGAGCAACTGGCGAAAGGTCATGCCCTGCTCCTCCAGGCGCCGACGCAAGGTGCGCGGGCTCTGGTACAGCGCCTCGGCCTGGTTCTCCAGGCTCGGCACCACGCCACGGGCCAGGCTGTCGCGCATGCAGGCCGCGACCTTGCCGGTCCAGCCGCCCAGTTGCAGGCGCTGGGCCAGGCGGCGGTCCAGCTCGCTGCGCAACAACTCCTGCATGCCGGCGTGACGCGTCAGCAGCGGCAGGCGCAGGGTGGCCTGGTCGTAGTACAGGCAGTTGTGCAGGCAGTCGAATTCGAGGTTGTCGCCGAACCACTGGCGGTATTGCGCGTGGTACGCCGGGCGCGGATGGCTGAAGCAGGCGCGTACCGGTTGCACGGGTTGCCCGGTGCTTTGCCGCATCTGGGTCAGGGCCATGACGCAGTAATGCTCGACCACGTAGCGGGTCAGCCCGGCAGGCGCGTCGATGCACAGTTCGACGCCGAGCAGATCGCCGTCGCTGACCAGCTTCAGGCTGTCCATGTCCGAGGCCAGCGCGGCGTAGTCGGCCCAGCATTGCATGGCGCCGCGCACGTCCGGGCAGTACAGGCAGATGTAGGCCAGTACGTGCAGGTCCTGGGGGGTGAATTCGCCGAACAGGTGCAGGCCGATGGCCGGGTCGCGCTCCGCCGCCAGGCGCCACAACTGTTCCAGTTCCAGCAGGTTGTAATCCTGGCGGTCGCCGCGGGTCTGGCGCTGCAGGACCCGTTCCAGCACCCGGCCGAGCTGGCCCCGGTGAAAACGGCGGACCGGTTGATTGGCCTCTTCGCCAGTGTTTTTGTCCAGTTCGCGCATAGGGTCCGGGCGGCTCTTGGTTTCTTATTGTTCGGGCAATGCCCATGTCGGGCCTGACTCGAGATTGCCATGAATACAACAATGCTCGCCAACAATCCAATCCTGGTCGTGGCCGGGATTTTCCTCGGTTTCATCCTCCTGGAAATCGCCTGTACCTGCTTTCGCCAGCCCAAGGGCCAGCGCCGCGATGTGCTGATCGAGATCATCGGTTCCTCGCTGTTGCTGGGCCTCACCTTCCCCCTGGTGATGTTCCTCAGCACCCTGCTGCTCGACACCTTCGCGCCGTCCCTGAAGAACAGCCTGGGCGACCTGCACTGGGTGGCGGGCGCGGCCCTGTTCCTGTTGCTCGATGACATGACCCAGTACTGGTGGCATCGCCTGACCCACCGCCTGCCGTTCCTCTACGCGCTGCACCGCGCGCACCATTCGGCGCCGTACATGAGCATCCGCATCGTCTACCGCAACAACAGCTTCTATTACCTGCTGATGCCGGGCATCTGGCTCTCCGGCCTGCTCATCTACCTGGGCCTGGCGCCGGTCTACTACGGCTACCTGATCGTCAAGATGACGGTGATCTTCGCCGCCCACAGCAGCGTCGCCTGGGACGACAGGCTCTATCGCATCCCCGCCCTGCGCCCGCTGATGTGGCTGCTGGAGCGGACCATCTCGACCCCTTCCACCCACTCCGCCCACCACGGCCTCAACGCCCATGACGGGGTGACCCACTACAAAGGCAATTTCGGCAATCTGCTGTTCTTCTGGGACGTGCTGTTCGGCACCGCGAAAATCACTCGCCGCCGGCCCACCGCCTATGGCATCGAAGACCTGCGCCCCATCAGTTGGCAGCAGGAACTGTTCTGGCCGCTGGTGCGTTCGCCCAACCCCGCAGCGCGTCCCGAAGCCAAGCAGGAGGTGGCGCAATGAGCCTGCATATCGCACTGCTCGCCGGCTCCAGCCAAGTCGGCAGCCAGTCGGCCAAGGTCACCCATTACCTGGGCCAACGCCTGCAACAGCTGAAACTCTGCGAGCAGGTCACGCTGCTCGACCTCGGGCGCTCGCCCTTGCCGCTCTGGCCAAGCCCCGACTCGAACAGAGCCTGGAGCCAGTACTCGGCCAGCTTGCTGCAGGTCGACGCGCTGGTGGTGGTGACGCCGGAGTGGAACGGCATGGCCTGCGCGGCCATCAAGAATTTCTTCGTGTATGCCGGCCACACCGAGCTGGGGCACAAGCCGGCGTTGCTGGTCGGGGTCTCGGCCGGCCTCGGTGGCGCCTACCCGCTCGCCGAGCTGCGGGCCTCCAGCTACAAGAACTGCCGGATCTGCTACCTGCCGGAACAGCTGATCGTTCGCCAGGTGGAAGGCGTATTCAATGCGCATTCCGAGCCCACGCCTGAAGAACACCACCTACGTGCCCGCGCCGACTGGAGCCTGGAAGTCCTGGCCGAATACGCCGGCGTGCTGAAGCACCTGCGCTCGCGCATCGATATCCGCGCCGTGCCCTTCGCCAACGGAATGTAGCCACGCAATACAGGAAGTGAACGCTCCGGGGAGGCACCCTGCCTCCCCGGCGCCGTGAAGGAATTCGCTTTCGCCAAGGCTCGTCCCGGCCAACTGTGGCTACAGTCTTATAAGTCGCCACGGGCAAGGGTGAACCTTATCGCCGCCTGCCCGGTCGATAGATGCAATCTGGCCAGGTTTGGCGATAAGCCCCCGTTTCTTCCAATGGGGCGTCGTATGGCTGGTTTCATTTCCTGGAGAACGCCCGTGATAACGACCCGACACATCGCCAGTCTCAAAGCCTGGGGCGCCCATGGTTTCACCGCGACCGGCGTGGTCACGGCCTTTCTCGCCACCCTGGCACTGTTCGACAACCAGCCCAAGGCCTGCCTGCTGTGGCTGGGCGTGGCGCTGATCGTCGATGGGGTCGACGGCTCGCTGGCGCGCAAGGTCAATGTGCAGTCGGTGCTGCCGCATTTCGACGGCTCGGTGCTGGACCTGGTGATCGACTACCTGACCTATGTGTTCATCCCGGCGCTGTTCATCTATCGCTACATCCCGCTGCCGGACTACAGCGCGCTGCTGGCGACCTCGGTGATCCTGGTGTCGTCGCTGTTCTGCTTCTGCAACGTCAACATGAAGAGCAAGGACAACTATTTCGTCGGTTTCCCCGCGGCCTGGAATGTGGTGGCGCTGGCGCTGTACATCCTTGCCCCGACACCCTGGCTGAGCCTGTCGAGCATCGTGGTCCTGGCGCTGCTGACCCTGACCCGGATGAAATTCCTCCACCCCTTCCGCGTGCGCCGCTTCATGCCGGTGAATATCGCGGTGACCGCCATCTGGCTGCTGTGCAGCCTATCGCTGGTGATCAACCATCCCTACAATGGCCCCTGGGTGATGGGCTTGTGGCTGGCCATGTCGGCGTACTTCCTGGGCATCTGCATCTGGCGCACCGCGCTGGGCTGGTTCGACCGCGCGCGGACCTGAACCCCTGCTGTACCCCTGACCGCAACGAGACTCGACATGCTCTACCGCTTCGCCGCTGACGCCCTGGTATCGCTGCACCTGACCTTTATCCTGTTCGTACTCTTCGGCGGCCTGCTGGTGCTCAAGTGGCCGCGCCTGGCCTGGCTGCACCTGCCCGCCGCGACCTGGGGGGTGGCGGTCGAAGTCTTCCACCTGCCCTGCCCGCTGACCGAATGGGAAAACCGCCTGCGCCACGGTGCCGGCCAGCAGGGGTATGGCGACGGTTTCATCGAACACTACCTGATCCCGCTGATCTACCCGGCCGGGCTGACGCCGCAGATCCAGCTGGGCCTGGGCGCGCTGGTGCTGCTGATCAACGCCCTGGTCTACGGGCGGCTGTTGTGGCGGCGCCGGCAGCCTTGAAAAAATCCGCGGCGTGGCTGGCGAATCCCGCGCCACAGCCTGTCCCGTCTGTGTATATTTCCAGGCAACCCCGTGGGCAACGGCGATCCGCAATCGCTTCGAGTGGAGTCCATAGATGCCCGATTTCCAGATCCGCCAGCCTTGCCCACCCGGCGCCTGCGATTGCGAGCGCGAGCGCCTGCTGCAAACCCCTGGCACCGACCTGCGCATCCTCGGCCTGACCCGCCAGGAGGAAAAGCGCCTGCTCGAGCGGCTGGAAAACCTGCAAAGCCTGAGCGACCTCGAACACATGCAGCGGCGGATGTACGAACTGCTGGGCATCCGCGTACAGATCGCCCCCAGCTTCAACGAAGTGCGCAGCATGCGCGGCATCGCCATCCAGCTCGACGAGCTACCGGGCCTGTGCCGCAAGACCCGCCAGTCGATTCCCGCCGCCATCCGCCGCGGCCTGGAGAAGAACCCGGAAATCGCCTACCGTCTGCTCGACGCCCACGACCTGTTGCGCGACGCCTGAACTGGAAATCTCCTCTATGAAAACCGTCGTCACGGCCAGCCCCTTGATCGTCATCAGCAACACCATCGACAGCACCTTCGAAACCCTGCTCGGCCAGGGCCTCGCCGCCTTCAACGAGCAGATGACCGGCTACAACGATCGCCAGCCCCTGGCCGTGGAACTCAAGGACCCGCAAACCGGCCAGGTCCTGGGCGGCATCAGCGGCCGCACCTCCCTGGGCCTGTTGTTCATCGACCTGTTCTACCTGCCCGACAGCCTGCGCGGCTCGGGCCTCGGCGCCCGGCTGCTGCAAGCCTGCGAAGACGAAGGCCGGCGCCGCGGCTGCCGCTCGGCCGTGCTCTACACCCTGAGCTTCCAGGCGCCGTCGTTCTACGAAAAACACGGCTGGCAACGCTTCGGCGAGATCCCTTGTGAGCCCGCGGGCAGCAGCCGGGTCTTTATGAGCAAGGCCTTGTAGGCGACCAGGGCTGCCTAGGCCCGAGAGGCCTTCTCCAGGCCGGGCAGCAAGGTGCCAGCCCCTTTCGCCGGCGGCGTGCTGTCAGGCGCCGGCGGCGCCTCTTGCACTTCGCCATTGAACGCCTTGTGCATCTTCGCCGTGTCCAGTGCCCCCACCCATTTGGCGATGGCCAGGGTGCCGACCCCGTTGCCGATGGTGTTAGTGATCGCCCGTGCTTCCGACATGAAGCGGTCGACGCCCAACAGCAGGACCATGCCCGCCACCGGAATGGTGCCCAGCGACGCCAGGGTCGCCGCCAGAATGATGAACCCCGAACCTGTGACCCCCGCCGAGCCCTTGGAGGTGAACATCAGCACCGCCAGCACGATCAACTGATCGGTGAGGGTCAGCGGCGTGTTGGTCGCCTGGGCGATGAAGATGGCGGCGATGGTGTAGTAGATCGCCTGCCCGTCCGGGTTGAAGGTCAGGCCCGAGGGAATGATCATCCCAGCCACCGGCTTGGATACGCCGGCCTTTTCCATCTTGGAAATCATCTGCGGCAGCACCGACTCCGAGGAGCTGGTGCCGAGCACGGTGAACAGCTCCTCCTTGATGAAACGCAGGAACTTCCACAGGCTGAAACCGCTGTAGCGGCAGATCGGCCCCAGCACGAAGATCACGAACAGCACGCAGGTCAGGTAGACGCAGGCCATCAGCTTGCCGAGGGAAAACAGCGAGCCGAAACCGTATTTGCCGATGGTGAAGGCAATGGCGCCGAACGCGCCGATGGGGGCCAGGCGCATGACCATGTTGACGATGCGGAACATGCCCTGCATCAGGCTATCCAGGGCGTCGACGAAGAACTTGCCCCGCGGCCCGACCTGGGCCAGGGCGATGCCCAGCAGGATGGAAAACAGCAGGATCTGCAGGACGTTGCCCTTGGCGAACGCATCGACGATGGTGTCGGGAATGATGTTGAGCACGAAGTCCATGAACGAGGCGTGCCTGGCGGCGCTGGTGTAGGTGCCCAGGCTGGACGTATCGAGGCTGGCGACATCGATGTTCATGCCGGCGCCGGGCTTGAACACATCCACCACCACCAGCCCCACCACCAGCGCCAGGGTAGAGACCACCTCGAAATAGATCAGCGCGCGAAAGCCGACCCGGCCCAGCTCCTTCATGCTTTCCATGCGGGCGATGCCGGTGACCACGGTGAGGAAGATCACCGGCGCCAGGAGCATCTTAATCAACTTGATAAAGGCGTCGCCCAAGGGTTTCAGCGCGGCGCCGGTTTCCGGTAGCAGCACCCCGACCAGGGCGCCGAGCATCACGGCGATAAGGACTTGCACATAGAGTTTGCCAAGTATTCTTTTCATCACAGGGCCCTGATTCTTATTGTTGTCAGGAAATGCCAGGGGCGCGGATCGCGACCCGCCCCCTGGCGTTGTGCCGCAGTACGACTGTGAATCAGCGATTGATCAGGGCGAGCACCGCGTCGGTGACCTGCCGGGTGCTGGCCGTGCCGCCCAGGTCAGGCGTATGCAGGCCGCTCTCGGTCACCGCCTCGATGGCCGACATCAGTTGCTTGGCCGCGGCCGCTTCGCCCAGGTGTTCGAGCATCATCGCCGCCGTCCAGAAGGTCGCGATCGGGTTGGCCACGCCCTTGCCGGTGATGTCGAAGGCCGAGCCGTGGATCGGCTCGAACATCGAGGGAAAACGCCGCGCAGGGTTGAGGTTGGCGGTCGGGGCGATGCCCAGGCTGCCGGACAGCGCCGCCGCCAGGTCGGATAGGATGTCGGCGTGCAGGTTGGTGGCGACTATCACGTCCAGGGTCGCCGGTTTCAGCACCATGCGTGTGGTCACCGCGTCCACCAGTTCCTTGTCGACCCTGACGTCCGGGAAGTCCCGGGCGACCTCATAGAAGATTTCATCCCACAGCACCATGCCATGGCGCTGGGCGTTGGACTTGGTGACCAGGGTCAGGTGCTTGCGCGGACGGCTTTGCGCCAGCTCGAAGGCAAAACGGTGAATGCGCTCGACCCCGGCCCGGGTGAACACCGAAACCTCGGTCGCCACCTCTTCGGGCAAGCCGCGGTGCACCCGGCCGCCGTTGCCGGAGTACTCGCCCTCGGAGTTTTCCCGCACCACCACCCAATCGATCTGCTCGCCGTTGTGCAACGGGCTTTTCACCCCAGGCAGCACCCGCGCCGGACGCACATTGGCGTACTGGTCGAAGCCCTGGCAGATCGGCAGGCGCAGGCCCCACAGGGAGATATGGTCCGGCACGTTGAGGGCGCCGACCGCGCCGAAGAAGATGGCGTCGAAGGTCTTCAGTTCCGCCAGGCCGCCTTCAGGAATGTAGTAGCCGTTTTTCAGGTAGTTGTCGGAGTTCCAGTCGAAGTGTTTGAAGTCCAGCTGGAAGGCCGACTTCTTCGCCAGCGCCTGCAACACCTCGACGCCCGCGGCGATCACTTCCACACCGATGCCATCACCCGGGATCGCGGCAATTGTGTATGCACTCATGGTCCACCCCTTTCTCGTTGCCTTCTTGTTGTGCCTGTCGGACAAGGCTGTCCAGACAGGGTGTGGGCGGAGTATATGTAGTGAGAAAAGCCCCATGAGTTACTCAAAATCACTACATACATAACTTTGAGTTACCAATGAACCCGAGCCTCGACCTGTCGTTTTTCTACCTGCTGGCGAACAAGGGCAGCCTCGCCGCCACTGCCCGGGAGCTGGGCGTCACCCCACCGGCGGTGAGCAAGCGCCTGTCCGCGCTGGAAGCACGGCTGGGTATCCGCCTGGTCAACCGCACCACCCGCTCCATGAGCCTGACCACTGAAGGTGAGCTGTATTTCTCCCACGCGGCGCGCATCCTGACCCAGATCGACGAGGTCGAGCAGTTGCTCGGCAGCAGCCGGGCGACACCCAAGGGCCTGATCCGGGTCAATGCCTCCCTGGGGTTCGGCCGGCGTTACATCGGCCCGGCCCTGGCCGCGTTCTTCGCGCGCTACCCCGAGGTGGAAATCCAGCTGGAAATCAGCGACCACCCGCTGGACCTGGCGACCCACGGCTTCGACCTGGGCATCCGTTTCGGCAGCCTGCCGGACGCGGCCTTCCATGCGCGCAAGATCGCCTCCAACCGCCGCCTGTTATGCGCCTCGCCGCTGTACCTGCAAAAGCATGGCGTGCCGCAACGCCTGGCAGACCTGCAGCAGCACAACTGCATCTTCCTGCGCCAGAACGAGACGCCCTACGGGGTGTGGAGCTTCACCAACGGCGGGCGCACGCAGAACGTCAAGGTCCGCGGCGCCCTGGGCTGCAACGACGGCGAGGTGGCCCTGAACTGGGCCCTGGAAGGTTATGGCATCCTGCTGCGGGCCGAATGGGACATCGCCCGTTACGTGCGCAGCGGCCGCCTGCGCCTGGTGCTGGAAGACCAGACGCCGACCCGCGCCGACGTCTACGCGGTCTACCCGCAACAGCTGCATTTGTCGGCGCGGGTGCGCAGCCTGATCGACTTCCTGGTGGAACGTTTCAAGCACATCGACAACCTCGACGAGCCGGGGTCGCCGCCCCCCCTGTCGTAGGAGCGAGCGGGTGGCGCTCCGACGTACCCGCGATGGCCGCGACGCCGAAAGCCTGCCCCACCGTGTTAGCGTTCTTCGCGCGCAAGCTGCGCTCCTACAGAAGCGGAAGCTTGCGCAAGCTTCGGCACTCGCCTGCGAATCAACTCGCACCGGCCTGGAACTTCTTGCGATACGCCGCCGGCAACAAGCCGACCCGTTGCTGGAACAGCCGGCGAAACGAGTTGCTGTCTTCGTAGCCCACCTTGTAGGTGATGCTGTCCAGGGTCATGCGCGTGGACTCCAGAAGCTCCTTGGCTTTCTCCAGGCGCAGGGTCTGCAGATAGACCAGGGGCGTGTAGCCGGTGGCCTCCTTGAAGCGGCGCTTGAAGTTCCTCACGCCAAAGCCAAAACGGCGGGCCGTGTCGTCGATCAGCAGCGGCTGGTCGAAGTGTTCCTCCAGCCAGTCCTGCACCCGCAGGATCTCGCCATCGCCGTGGCTCTTGGGCAGCGACCACATGACATAGACCGACTGCTCGCTGCGCACCTTGTCGATCAGCAAGTATTTGCCGCACTTCTGCGCCAGCTCCAGGGAGGCGAAACGCCGCACCAAATGCAGCAGCAGGTCCATGGCCGCGCTCGCGCCGCCGCTGGTGATCAGGCGATCGTCCTCGCAGAGGAGCTGCCCCTCGTCCAGCTCGACCCCGGCATAACGCCGCCGGAACAGCTCGGCGAAGGCCCAGTGGGTGGTGGCGCGAGCGCCCTTCAATAGGCCGGCTTCGGCCAGCAGGAAGGTGGCGGTGCACATCGAGGCCAGCACCGCGCCCCGGGCATGCTGTTGCCGCAACCAGGGCCCATGCCTGGCAAATGCCGGCAAGGCTTCCTTCAAGGTGAAGAGAAAACCGGGGATCAGCACCAGATCGGTCTGGGCGATCTCGGCCACCGAGCGCTGCACCCGCAGCACCTGCTCGCCCCAGGCGCTGACATCGGCGCCATCCAGCGAGGCGACCACCACCTCGAACGGCGCGCTGGCGCTGTCGGCGAACAGGTTGGCGGCGCTCAGCACTTCCAGGGCCAGGGTGGCGCTGGCGGCGGAACAGTGATCGGTCAGGAGCAAGGTGACGTGCATAGTGGATTCCGTTGCGCTTTTCGCATGAAAAATGTCATTTGCGCACCTAGCTTAGCCGATCCCCCTTGCCTAAAGTGCGGCCATCCTTTCAATCATCGGTGTACTCATGAATCTCTGGTTCCGCATGCTGCTCATGCTGTTTCGTCGTCCGTGGCGCAAGCCGGTCGCAGGCCTGGCCACCACCGTCGTGCGCATGCGCGTCTGGCCGCTCGACCTCGACCTCAACCGCCACGTCACCAATGGCCGCTACTTCACCCTGGCCGATCTCGGGCGCATGGATTTCGTCCTGCGCAGCGGCGCCTACCGCGTGGCCCTGCGCCACAGGGCGGTGCCGATCGTTGGCGATGTGTGGGGCAAATTCCGCCGTGAACTGAAGTTGTTCGAAGCCTTCGAGGTCCATAGCCGGATCCTCGGCTGGGACGAGAAATGGAGCTTTATGGAACACCGCTTCGTGAGCAAAGGCCGGGTGATCGGCGTGGTGGTGATGCGCGGGCTGTTCCGCTCGGCCAAAGGCACCATCGCCCCCGGCGAGTTCGTCCACGAGCTGGGCGTGGACACCTCTCCCGAGTTGCCACAGTGGCTGCAAGACTGGTCGCAAAGCTGCGACGACATGAGTGTTCAGTTGCGCGCCGAGGAAGATCCAGCGCGTTAAGGCAGTTCGCAGAAACAACAACGCCATTGCCGACCCAGTCGACAATGGCGTTGATGCGCGACAGCCAGCGCTTGAACGAGCGCGACGCCGTGATGGCGCCGCGCCCGCCACTCAGTGCGGAGCGCGAGGGATGGTCTTGAGCAGGTCTTCGGGGCTGATGTGGCCGACCACGCTGCCCGGTTGCGGCATGTTGAGGATGTGGCCTTTCATCTTGCCAATGATGTGCATCTCGCACGGCTTGCAGTCGAACTTCAGGGTCAGCACTTCGTCACCGTGAATCAGCTGCATCGGCGCCACCTTGGTGCGCACGCCGGTGACGCCCTTGGCCTGTTTCGGGCACAGGTTGAAGGAGAAACGCAGGCAGTGCTTGGTGATCATCACCGGCACTTCGCCGGCCTCTTCGTGGGCCTCGTAGGCCGCATCGATCAGCTTCACCCCATGGCGATGGTAGAAGTCGCGGGCCTTCTGGTTGTACACGTTGGCCAGGAACGACAGGTGCGACTCCGGATACACCGGTGGCGGCGTGGTCTCGGCCTTGCGGCTGCCACGCGGGTGAGCGGCAACCCGCGCAGCGGTCAAGGCTTCGATCACTTCGCGGCGCAAGGCCTTGAGCTGCGAGTTGGGGATGAAGTAAGCCTGCGGCGCATCGAGCTTGATGTCGATGGCGTGGTACTGCGTAGTGCCGAGCTGGCCGAGCAGGTCGCGCAGTTGTTCCAGCGCCTGCTCCGGCTTGTTGGCGACGCCGAACGGGCCGTCCAGGGTCACGCTGGCGCTGATGCCTTCTTCGCTGGTCGCGGTCACTTCCAGCTGTTCTTCGCGCAGGCGCGCGACCCAGCTCAGGGCCACGCGACGCTCGGACGAAGTCTTCTGCAGGGCCTGCTGCCAGTTGTGATCGAGGTTGCGGTTCAGCGGGTGGTTCGGCCGCAGCTTGTACAGGCCTTCTGGCATCTCGTTGGGCTCGACGCGATAGCGATAGCGCTTCTCGCCGTCCTCTTCGAACTCGCCCTTGGGCTCGGCGATGTTGGCGCGGAAACCCACCACTTCGCGCTTGACCAGCACATTGAGGCCGTCACCGTTGGACAACGGCTCATGGGTCACCACGTGCAGGTCGCGCTTGGCGACTTTCTCGACCACGCCCACCGGCAGGCCGGTAAAGGTCGGCGAGTCGAAGGCGCCGATGTCGATCTTGCGATCGGTGACGAAATAATCGGTGCTGCCGCGGTGGAAAGTCTTTTCCGGGTCGGGCAGGAAGAAGTGCGCGGTGCGGCCGCTGGAAGCGCGGGCCAGGTCGATCCGGTCTTCGAGCACGTCGTCCAGGCGCTGGCGGTAATAGGCAGTGATGTTCTTCACATAACCCATGTCCTTGTAGCGCCCTTCGATCTTGAACGAACGCACGCCGGCTTCCACCAGGGCGCGGATGTTGGCGCTCTGGTTGTTGTCCTTCATCGACAGCAGGTGCTTCTCGTAGGCGATCACGCCGCCCTTTTCGTCCTTGAGGGTGTACGGCAGGCGGCAGGCCTGGGAACAGTCGCCACGGTTGGCGCTGCGGCCGGTCTGCGCGTGGGAGATGTTGCACTGCCCGGAGAAGGCCACGCACAACGCGCCGTGGATGAAGAACTCGATCGCCGCGTCGGTCTCGTCGGCGATGGCGCGGATTTCCTGCAGGTTCAGCTCGCGGGCCAGGACCAGTTGCGAGAAGCCGGCCTGGTCGAGGAACTTGGCCCGGGCCAGGGTGCGGATATCGGTCTGGGTGCTGGCGTGCAGCTCGATCGGCGGAATGTCCAGCTCCATCACGCCCAGGTCCTGGACGATCAACGCATCGACGCCCGCGTCGTACAGCTGGTGGATCAGCTTGCGCGCCGGCTCCAGCTCGTTGTCGTGGAGGATGGTGTTGATGGTGGTGAAGATCCGCGCGTGGTAACGGCGGGCGAACTCCACCAGCCCGGCGATTTCGCTCACTTCGTTGCAGGCGTTGTGGCGCGCGCCGAAGCTCGGGCCGCCGATGTACACGGCGTCGGCGCCATGCAGGATGGCCTCGCGGGCGATGGCGACATCGCGGGCAGGGCTGAGCAATTCCAGGTGATGCTTGGGCAAGGACATATTTTTTTAGTCAGGCTCGTCGAGGCGCGCATTGTAGCGGCGAAACGCCTGACCGGCACCCGTGTACTGCCCGATGGCGCCCACTCGCCGAGCGGCACCACCGGATAACGCCGCAAACTCAGCCCTTGGCCGCCATCGCGGTGACTTCCACGCGCATGCCTTCGACCGCCAGGGACGCCACGCCAACGGCGGCGCGCACCGGCCAGGGCTTGGCGAAGAAGCGCTGGTAGACCTCGTTGAACGCGGCGCGCTCGGCCATGTCGGTGAGGTAGATGGTCAGGTGCAGGACCCGGTCCATGGAGCTGCCGGCCTTTTCCAGGGCCACCTTGAGCGCCTGCAGGGTGCACTCGCTCTGCACAGTGATGTCGCCCAGCTCCAGGCTGCCGTCGGCGCGGGTGGGGATCTGGGTGGAGACCAGGATGCCGGCGAAACCGGCAACGTCGGAGGAGATGGAATCCGCGTCGGGATCGGGAATGAAATCGATATCGTGGTTGGCCATGGGGCTCTCTTGTTCGAGGGGATAAAAGGCGCCAGTTTACAGCCCCGGCGCCGGGTCGTGCGGGAATCGGCGGGAAAACCCGGCAGCCTGCCGGGCTGCCAGTACCCCGCCCTGCCCACTGGACAGCCGGTCGCCCTCCAGGGCGTGGACACCGCGGCTGCCCGGCTATTATTCCTGCCAGGTATTTATTGCCACCTGTACCTCAAATACGGAGGAAGAACCCCATGAAGATCGTCATCACCAGCGTGGTCGTCGACGACCAGGCCAAGGCCCTGGCTTTCTACCGGGACGTGCTGGGTTTTCAGCTCAAGCACGACATCGCCATGGGCGAGCATCGCTGGCTGACGCTGACCTCCCCCGGCGACCCTGACGGCGTCGAATTGCTGCTGGAGCCCGACGCCCACCCGGCCGCCAAGCCATTCACCTCGGCACTGAAACGCGATGGCATCCCCTTCACTTTCTTCGGGGTCGAGGATGTACACGCCGAATATGCCCGGCTGAGCACCTTGGGCGTGCAGTTCACCCGAGCGCCGACAGTTGCCGGCCCGGTGACCCTCGCGGTCTTCGACGATACGTGCGGCAACTTGATCCAGATCGTGCAGCACAATTGAGGGGTAACGGGCCCTCTGTCAGCGGCCCGCTTCTACCTGAGCTGGAAAACCCAACGTGCGCTGCTGCACGCAAAGACCTGCTCCTGCGCTAGCTCAGGTAGAAGTCTTTCAAGGCTTCCTCGGTCACGCTTTCCCCCGCCAGCACGGAAACGATCTCTCCGACACGCAGGGCATACACGCGAGTCGCCATCTGGATGGCTTCCACTGTGTTCTGTTCGACGAGCAGGATCGGTGTTTTCCGCGAGCGAATCTTTCGAAGGGTATCGAGTACCACCTCAATCATTTTCGGTGAAAGCCCCATGGTCGGCTCATCCAATATCAGTAGCTCCGGGCGGGACATCATCGCCCGGGCAATGGCCAGCATTTGCTGCTCGCCGCCGGACATGGTGCCCGCCTGCTGCTTGCGTCGCTCCTTCAGGATCGGGAACAGCTGGTACATGTCCTCGATGTCGTCGGCAATGGCTTTGCGATCATGGCGGGTGTAGCTGCCCAGCTTTATATTTTCCTCGATCGTCAATCCCGGGAATACGTGACGCCCCTCAGGCACATGAGCCAGCCTCATGCGCACTCGCGCATCAGGTGAAAGCGTGGTGATGTCCTTGCCCTGGAAGCTCACCTTGCCACTCTTGCACGGCAAGAGGCCGGAAATGGCTCGCAGCGTCGTGGTCTTGCCGGCACCGTTGCTGCCGATCAGACTCACGATTTCATCCTTGTCTATCAACAGGGATATGCCCTTCACCGCTTCGATACCGCCATACGCCACGCAGAGGCTGCTGACCTCAAGAAGCTGATTCATGCTTTGGCCCTCCCCAGATAGGCAGCCTGGACTTCTGCATGACTCAGCACGTCATGGGTGGTCCCGCTGATCAATTTTTTCCCCTGGTAAAGCACGGTCGTGAAGTTGGCAAGGCTTCGGATGACGTCCATGTCGTGCTCGATCAGCAGGATCGCCACCCCGCTTTCCCGAACCTGGTCGATCAACTCGCTCAGAGCCGCCTTCTCCGACACGTTCATGCCCGCCAGCGGTTCGTCCAGGAGCAACACCTTGGGCTTGGAGATCAACGCGCGGGCGATTTCCACTCGACGTTGATGGCCATAGGGCAATGAATTGGCTGGCACCCCTTCGACATTGGGCGGCAACCCGACAAACCGGATCAACGCCCTGGCCTCTTCCACTGTGTTGCGCTCGAACTCGACCGCGGACCTTGTCCTGAACAGGGCCGCGAACAACCCGCCCTGGAACCCCGCATGACGCCCCACCAGGACGGTTTCCAGAACCGTCATCTCGCCGAACAGACGGATATTCTGGAAGGTCCGCGCCAAGCCTGCCTGGGCGATGGCGTGGGCGCTCCAGTGACCCGAGGTCTTGTCGCCGATGGTGACATTTCCTGCATCGAGAACGGCGAATCCCGATAAGGCATTGACCGCCGTGCTCTTGCCGGCGCCGTTCGGGCCTATGAGCGCATGCACCGAATGGCTGCGCACCTCGAGGTTCAAATGGCTGACCGCGCTCAGGCCACCAAAGCGCACGGTCAATTCGCTGGCTCGCAGAACAACGCTGGCTCTCATATCGGCTCGACTGACAGGTTTTTGCGCGGTCATCGGCTCGACCAGCAGGGGTGTGAAAAGCTCATGATTGTTGACTACAGGCATCATCGGATTACCCCATTACAAGACGCTGACGGGCCTTGGCGGCTAAACCACTGGGACGAAACAGCATCAATGCGATCAGCATGGCGCCCAGCAGGATGTATCGAGACTCGGGGAAGCTCTCGACAAAGGGAATATTGAGGGAGGCTTGCAGGAACACGATCCATACCGCGGCACCGACGAAGGGCCCGATCATGGTTCCCATACCGCCGAGCACCACCAGCATCAGGATCACGATGTTCTCGAACAGCGTGAAGCTGATGGGGCTGATGTACTGCTGGAAGTGCGCGTAGAACACCCCGACCAGACCACCGACAAATCCGCTGCACGCATAAGCCAGCAGTTTGTAGCGCGTGCCGTGGATGCCCATCGCCTCCGCCGCGTCGTCATCCTCGCGCAGCGCCACCCAGGCCCTGCCGACGAAGGAACGCACGACCCGGCCAATGCAGAACAGCAGCACGACGCTCAGTGCCAGGGCGAAGAAGTAAAGCGCCCGGGTCGAGCCAATCTCGTAGCCAAACAGCATGGGCAACGGAATCCCGCGAATCCCCATCGGGCCATTGGTCACCGGGACCCAGTTGGTCACGACAACGCGCACGATTTCACCGAAACCCAGGGTCATGATCGCCAGGTAGTCGCCGCGGACCCGCAGCGTCGGATAGCCCAGGAATACCCCGAACAGGGCGGCAATCAGCCCGCCAACGATCAGGTTGGCATACAGCACCCACCAGGTGGCGGCGATGTCCAGGCCATAGACGCCCTGAAGCACACTGACGAATACGATCGAGGTGTAGTACGCCCCGACGGCCCAGAACGCGACGAACCCCAGGTCCAGCAAGCCCGCGAAGCCGACCACGATGTTCAGCCCGCTGGCGAGCATGCCGTAGAGCAGGACCATCACCAGAATGCCGAGCCAGTAGTCGGACTGGATACCAAAACCGATACCCACGGCTGCGGCGATGGCGACGAACTTGACCAGGTTGCTCGCCATCAGGCGTGAAGCGAACACACCATCGAGCAGGCGCAATGGCGCGGTGACCCATGAGCCTTTGTCGGTTCTGTCACTGGTCAGGCTTCCACGGGCATGGCTATTCATTTCCTTCCTGCCCAGCAGCCCCTGCGGACGGACCAGCAGTAGCAGCACCAGCAGGACAAAACTCAGGGCGTCCTGATAGATCGCGCCGCCGGGGATATAGCCGGAACACAGCGATTCGACCAGGCCGAGCAACAACCCACCGACCGCGGCCCCGGGAATATTGCCGATCCCGCCGAGCACCGCCGCCGTCAACGCCTTCAAGCCGGGCGCGAAGCCCATGGTCGGGCTGGCGAACGCGAAGGATTGCGCATAGAGAATGCCGGCAAACGCGGCGAACGCCGAACCGAGCACAAAGGCCAGGCCGATGATCCGGTTCACTGGAATACCCACCAGGTAAGCGGCCGTCGGGTCCTGAGCCGAAGCGCGCATCGCCCGTCCCAGCGAGGTGTAGTGGACGAACAGCTGCAGGGCGATCATGGCCACCAGCGCGGAAGCCATGACCAGCCATTCAACGCCGGTGACCGTGATTTCACCGAGCTGGAGCGCCGGCAGACGCGTCAGGGGCGTCTCTGGAAAACTCAGCGAGCTGGGCCCCCAGACGGTCTGGGCCAGACTCTGCAAGAGTACCGAGACCGCAATCGAGGTAATCAGCGAAGCCATGCGCGGTGCATTGCGTAGCGGCCGATAGGCGATGCGGTCGATCAGGGCTCCCAGCGCCGCCACCGCCACCATCGCGACCAGGGCCGCCAGGAAGAAGTTCAGGTTCGGCATCGCCACCTGATATCCGAACAGTGAAAGCTCGGGCAACATCAGTGACAAGGTGATAAAGGCGCCCAGCATGAACAGCTCGCCAAATGCGAAATTCACCATTTTGACTACACCGTAAACCAGCGTGTAAGCCACCGCCGCCAGGGCATAAATGGCCCCGAGCATCAGGCCATTTATCAGAAGCTGCTCAAAGTAAAGCATGAGGATCTCCAGCGGTTTTGCAGGGGCGGCAAACCGCCCCCGCACACCGCGATGTCATTACTGGTCGGCGAGAACGAACTTGCCACTTTTCACAGTGAAGTAATGCAGTGAACCCGATCGGTCTCCGTCGGCCTGGAAGGAGATGTCGCCGGTCGCGCCTGGCAGGCGCTCGATGCGGCTGAGCGCATCGTTCATGGAGGCTCGATTGAGCGGGCCGCTGGCGCGCGCAGCCTTCGCCGCCGCGCCCAGGGTCAACGCCGTGTCATAGCCCAAGGCCGCCCAGCCATTGGGCTCTTGCTGGTATTTGGCAACGTATTGCTGGACGAACGCTGCAGTTTGCGCTGACGTCTGCGAGTGGCTATCGAACATGCCATACAGCGTCATGCCCTCGGTGGCGCTGCCGCCCAACTGCACAAGCTGCGACGACAGCGCGCCATCGGTGCCGATCAGGCGGGCGTTGATGCCCAGCGATTGGGTCTGCTTGGCGATCATCGCTGCCTCGGTGTAGAAGCCGCCGATAAAAATCGCATCGGGTTTGCGCTGCTTGACGCCGGCGAGGATGGTCCGGAAATCCTTGGTCCCCAGGTTGTAGCTGTTCTGCCCGGCCAGGGTGCCGCCCGCCGCCACGAAGGCATCGGCGAAAGCCTTGTTGATCCCGATGCCGTAATCGTCCTGCTGGTACAGGATGTAGAGCGATTTGACTCCCATCGTCCGAGCGACGTACTCGCCCATCATCGCGCCCTGGGCCGCGTCGGTCATGATCAGGCGCCGGAAGTACGGGTTGATGCCCGTCAGCTGCGGGCTGGTGATCGCCGAGGCCACGATTGGCATCTGGCACTTTTTCAGGATTGGTGCGGCAGCCAGGGCGACCGAACTGAAGGTGTAGCCGGCCACCGCCAGGGTGTCCTGGTCCTCGCAGAAACGCCCCGCCGCCAACACGCCATCGTTGGGCTGGCCATGATCGTCGGACACCTTGACCTGGAGGTTCACGTCGTCCTCCGACCTGACCTTCTCGACACCCAACTCAAAGCCTTTGCGCACATCCAGGCCGTAGGAAGCGAAATCGCCGGTCAAGGTGGCGGTAAAGCCGACCTGGACAGGTTCCGACGCACGCGAGACAACGGAACATAACAGCACTGCACTGCACGCCGCAGTTGATACTATTCGTTTGAACATGCTGCACCTCTTTAAATATTGTTATTGTTGAATTCAAGGCGAAACATCCCTGTCGCGACCTCCTTGACAACTAAGGAGGTCACGCTGAAACAAGTAGTAAATTTAACTGGCGGCTCTCGCCTGGTTATTAACTTACTAAAGTTACCAGTGCAGGAATCGTAGCCCTTACATGTTCCCGCACCACCGACTCTACCAACGCCTGATCGCCACTTTTGAGGGCTCGAATAATGCCCGCATGATCATCCCGCGAAGTCATCGGCTTATCCGCATGTTCAAGCCATATGCGCATGTAAGGCTCCAGTGAGGAATGCAAGCCGACGAGCTGAGCATTGAGGCGTGGCATGCCGGCCAATCCCGACAGGTACTCATGGAACTCACGATGTTTAGTGACCCATTCGGAATAATCCGAGTTGCACAGTTCCATCTGGTCAAGCAAATGTTCCAGAGTTGCAATGGATTGCGGCGTCAGCCTGGGCATGGCGAGACCGGCCGCCAGGGCTTCAAGGCTGGCGCGAATTTCGAATACTTCGCGCATTTCCTGCGCATTCAAGCCGCGCACGATTGCCCCGCGGTTCGGCCTGATATGCAGCAGTCCTTCGGCGGAAAGCCTGCGGAAGGCTTCGCGTACCGGCATTCGGCTCATGCCGATTTCAGCGGCAATATCCTCGGCGACGAGCCGCTCTCCCGCGCGATAACGGCCCTGCCGGATTCCGCTTTCGATGAAGCGATATGCCTCACCTTCAGCCGAAAGTGCGAGTCCGTTAAATTCGATTTGCTCAGCCATGACACCCTCTGTATATGCTCAGGAAAACTCGACAGTCACCCAAGTTTCGAAACAGTAATCGTCCGCTAGCGACGTGACTCCGATGGTTGCCCTTGGGGCAATCCCTATTGTCTCCCCAAAGGCATCCACCAGTAAATCGCTCATGGCGCTCGACACCAGATGCGGCTCGGTAAAATCAATATCGCAGGCTACAAAGTTAAGAACCCTGGCAATACCCACTACACGATCCAGATCACCAATGGCATTCTTGATCGCGGCAATGCAATTAATACCCGTCAACTTTGCCGCTTCACGCGCCTGATCGACATCAATGGAACGCCCTACGCGGCCGGGATATCTCGCCTCGCCTTGGGCATTCAACCCGGCGGTTTGCCCGGACAGAAACAACAAGTTGCCGCTGATATAGTGGGGTTTCATTTTTCCATATTTGGTGCCGTAGTAATGTTCGCCCACTTCGGCAAGCGGTAATTCAATGCCCATCTCTTTTAAACGCTGTTCAACTTTCATGCCGCCGTGCTCCTGTCTCGTGTTTCAACGACTGCCCTGGACCTCGGCAGTCACTTCGGCCAGCGCCTCTTCGTAACGGTCCAACAGGTCTGCAAGTTGCTCTTGAGTAATGATCAACGGCGGGCACAACGCAATGGCATCACCGATATTGCGCGTAATGACCTTACGACGGAACAACGCAGCGGACATCATCGTCCCCAGATTTCCGGCGGCCAGGTATGGCGTCTTGTCATCCTTGTTGCCAACGAGTTCGATCGCCCCGATCAAACCCAGGGACCGCACCTCGCCTACCAGCGGATGCGCGGCAAGCCTGGCCAGGCGAGTGGCCAGGTATTCGCCCAGGGCACAGGCCTTCGCCACCAATTCACGCTCTTGGATGATCTTGATGTTCTCCAGCGCCACCGCGGCAGCCACCGGATGCCCCCCTGCCGTCAGGCCATGGCCAAAGGTGCCGCGACTTGCACTTTGCGCAGCGACGGCCGAGTAGACCTTTTCGTTGATCAGCAAAGCGGAAATCGGCAGATAGGAAGATGAAAGCTGCTTGGAGAGCACCATCATGTCCGGGGTGATGCCGAAGTGCTCGCTGCCGAACATCTTGCCGGTCCGCCCGAAGCCGCAGATCACCTCATCGGCGACCAGCAGAATGTCGTGCTTTTCAAGGACCGCCTGGATCAAGGTCCAGTAACCGGCCGGTGGCAGTATTACCCCTCCCGCGCCCATCAAGGGTTCAGCGAACATGGCGCCAATGGTCTGCGGCCCCTCGCGCATAATCAGTGCTTCCAGTTCCTGTGCCAGGCGCTGGGAAAAATCCGCTTCGGACTCACCCGGCCGGCCTTCGCGGTAATAGTGCGGCGCGGTCAGATGAAAGAAACCCGGCAACGGCGCGTTGAAACCACCCTGGACATGGGGCAGGCCGGTCAGGCTGGAGGCACCCAGCGTTACACCGTGATAGGCACGATTGCGCGAGATGATCTTGGTCTTCTGTGGCTGGCCCAAGGCATTGGCGCGGTACCACACCAGCTTGATCGCCGTGTCGTTGGCCTCGGAACCGGAGTTGGTGAAGAAGGCCTTGCTCATGGGAACAGGCGCCAGGGCGATCAGCTTTTGCGCCAGTTCAACCAAGGGCTGGTTCGAGCGCTGGGTGAAGGTGTGGTAGAACGGCAGCTTCTTCATCTGCCGCGCAGCCGCTTCGACCAAGCGCTCCTCGCTGAAGCCGACCGCCACGCTCCAGAGGCCGGACAGTGCTTCGATGTACTTCTCACCCTGCTCGTCAAAAACGTAGATGCCCTCCCCGCGGTCCATGATCAGCGAGCCTTCCTCGCGGTTCTTCACTGCATTGCTGAACCCGTGCAAGTGATGCTGTGCATCGAGGCGGGAAAGGTTCTGTTCGGTAGGTGCGTGCATGTTTTTATTCTCTTGTAAGGGGTGGATCAGTAACCGACAGCCTGGCCGTCACGACGGGAATCGGAGGCGGCAACGTAGCTGCCGTTTGCGCCGCACTGGATCAGCTGGGCGCTGCCAAACTCCATGCTCCCGGGCTCATGGATCTGCAGGTGGTGACCGCGGTTTTTCAGCGATTCAATGACATGGGCCGGGGTATGCGCCTCCAGGTGAACGACGGGCCCCGCCTCGACGCGAAAACGCGGGGCATCGCTCATGGCCTGCGGGTTCTGATCGAAGCAGGCCAGGCGCGTCATCATTTGCAGGTGACCTTGTGCCTGCATGCTGCCGCCCATCACCCCCATGGCCATGACCGGCTCGCCTCCCCGGCTGATGAAACCCGGGATGATGCTGTGCAAGGGCTTTTTCCCCGGGCTGACCTGGTTCACATGCCCAGGCTCCAGGACAAACCCCATGCCACGGTTGTGCAGGCTGATGCCGGTGCCGGGCACGACGACCCCGGAGCCGAAACCTTTGTAGTTGGACTGGATAAACGAAACCATCATCCCGTCGGCGTCCGCCGCGGCGAGATAGACCGTACCGCCAAGCGCTGGAGTACCGGCGACCACCGATGAAGCCTGGGGCTGAATGAGCTGTGCACGCTGGCGCAGATAGTTCTTGTCCAGCAGCGCCTCGGCCGAATGCTTCATGTGCGTGCGATCACCGACATGCGCATGCAGATCCGCAAAGGCGAGCTTCATGGCTTCGATCATCACGTGATAGGCATCAGGGCTGTCGAGGCCCATGGATTCAATATCGAACGACTCGAGCATGCCCAGCGCCATGAGGGCGGCGATGCCCTGGCCGCTGGGCGGGATCTCATACAGGGTGTAGCCGCGAAAGTCCTGGCTGATCGGTTTGACCCATTCCACTTCCATGGCCGCCAGGTCGTCAGCGCACAAGGCGGCTCCGCACTGCCTGGCAAAGGCCAGGATCCGTTCGGCGAGCTCGCCACGATAGAAACTTTCGCCATGGCTTTGCGCGATGCTCTGAAGCGACGCCGCCTGCTCGGGAAAACGCCACCAGTCACCTGCCGCGGGCAATTTACCGTCTCGCGTGAAGGCCTCGCGAAAACCTGGCTGCTCCATCAGGTCGGGGGCCTGGGCCTGCCACTGTCGGGCGATCTGCGGACTGACAGCGAACCCCTCCTGCGCATACTCGAGCGCCGGCCCGAACAACTGCGGGAACGGCAACTTGCCAAAACGTCGCGACAGAGCCGCCCAACCCGCTACCTGCCCCGGCACCGTCACGCTGTCCCAACCTTTGGTCGGCATCTGGCGCTGGCCGGCAAAATGTTCCAGCTCCCAAGCCGCGGGGGCCCGTCCGCAGGCATCGAGACCGTGCAGCTGGCCGTTGTCCCACACCAGGGCGAACAGGTCGCCGCCGATACCGTTCATGACCGGCTCGACCACGGTCAGGGCGATTGCCGTGGCCAACGCCGCATCCACCGCATTACCGCCAGCCAGCAGCATTCGCACGCCGGCTTGCGCCGCCAGCGGCTGCGAAGTGGTGACAACGTTCTTCGCCAGCAGCGGCATCTTTTGCGATGGGTAGGGAAGATCCCAGTTGAATGTCTTGTGCATTATTTTTCACTCAGCATGGAAAGGGCTTAACTCAGACCTGAATACAAGCGAACTTGGTTTCCAGATACTCATTGATTCCTTCCCGGGCCCCTTCGCGGCCCAGTCCGGATTGTTTGACTCCGCCAAAAGGCGCGACTTCATTGGCGATCAAATGGCTGTTGACGCCGACCATGCCGTACTCCAACTGGCGCAGCACACGGAACACCCGCGCCATGTCCCGGCTGAAGAAATAGGCAGCCAGACCGTATTCGGTGGCGTTGGCCATGGCGATGGCCTCTTCCTCTGAAGAGAAGCGATACAAGGCGGCAACCGGCCCGAAGATTTCCTCACGGGCCATGCGCATTGAGGCATCCACTTCTGCCAGGACCGTCGGTTCAAAGAACGTGCCGCCCAGCGAGTGCCGGCTGCCGCCCAGCAACAGGCGCGCATTCCCGGCCACGGCATCGCCGATCAAGGCGTCGAGCTTATGCACGGCACGTCCGTCGATCAGAGGGCCGACCTGCGTGCCTGGGTCCAGGCCATCGCCCACCTTCAGCGCTTTCACCGCGTCAATCAAACGCTCGAGGAATTCATCGTAAATGCCCGCATGCACCAGAACGCGGTTGGCACTGGTACACATCTGCCCGGCGTTGCGAAACTTGACCGCGACCAGGGATTTCACGGCGGCGTCCAGGTCCGCATCCTCGAAGACGATAAAAGGTGCGTTGCCTCCCAGTTCCAGCGACAGCTTCTTGATGGACGGGGCACATTGCGCGATCAGCATGCGCCCCACCTGGGTAGACCCGGTGAAGCTGATCTTTCTTACCGTGTCGCTCGCGCACAGCACGTCGCCAATCTCCTGCGGATCCCCGGTAATCACCGAGAAGACCCCTGCCGGCAAGCCAGCCTCTTCTGCCAGGGCAGCCAAGGCCAATGCCGACAACGGTGTCTGCTCCGCGGGCTTGAGAATCAGGGTGCAGCCCGCCGCCAGCGCGGGGGCGACTTTGCGAGCGATCATCGATGAAGGGAAATTCCACGGGGTGATCGCCGCACACACGCCCACCGGTTCGCGAAAAACCAGGTAGTGCTGGTCCTCCGAAGGCGACGGCAGCACCTGCCCCTCGATACGACGCGCCTCCTCGGCGAACCAGCGCAGATAGGCCACCGTGGAGCCCACTTCACCACGCGCCTCGGCCAGCGGCTTGCCCTGCTCCGCCGTCAGGATGCGGGCCAGCTCTTCAGTGTGCGACTCAACCAGCTCGGCCCATTGGAACAACAGCCTGGCCCGCTCCTTGGCGGGCTGCATCTTCCAGCTCTGCTGGGCCAGCCTGGCTCGCTCAATGGCATCCAGGGTCTGCGCAGCGCCCACACGGGGCACCGAGCCAATCGCCTGGCCGGTAGCCGGATTGGTCACGCTGAAAGTTCGCTTGTCTGGCGCCTCGATCCAGTGACCCGCGACGAAACACTGATCCTTGATGAGCTCACAGGGTAGAGATTGCATTTTTGGCTACCTGGATAATTGGATACATGAATCCATATAAGCACCTTTATTCAAATCCGGCAATTCCAAAAAACGACAGGACATACCCCTGAGCGACACGTTTTGATGAACGTGGCGAGGCGTTGCAATTGATCTGAATGGGGGAAAGCCGTGGCGCCCACTGCCTGGAGCGTTGAACCACTGCGACGGGCTAAAGCGGATGTTCGGCTCGGCCGCTCAAGGAGCGCCCTCGATGAACTCGATAAGGATGGGACTTGGCGTTGCGTCGCGCGCAATCACAGGCACAGCGATGCAACGGCTGTAGCGCCTGCGCCATCGGTAAGAATTGCCCATCACACGAGGCACGCCCTCTCCCAGGCGGGAGAGGACGTGCGCACCTCAAGCGTGATGAATGTCCCGATCCTTGGTTTCCGGCAGGAACAAGGTGCCCAGGATCGCCGTCATCACCGCGATGACGATCGGGTACCAGAGCCCGTAGTAGATGTCCCCGGTGGCCGCCACCATGGCAAACGCCACCGTCGGCAGGAAGCCGCCGAACCAGCCGTTGCCGATGTGATACGGCAGCGACATCGAGGTGTAGCGGATGCGCGCCGGGAACAGCTCCACCAGCCAGGCGGCGATCGGGCCGTAGACCATGGTCACGTAGATCACCAGCAGGGTCAGCAATGCCAGCACCGCCGGATAGTTGGTCTTGGCCGGATCGGCCTTCTCGGGGTAGCCGGCGTCCTTGAGGGCGCTGCCCAGGGTGGCGACGAAGGCATCGTTCTGCGCCTTGAAGTCGGCGGCCGGCATGCCGGTGCCTTCGAAGCTCGCCAGCACCTTGTCGCCGATCCGGATCTGCGCCACGGCGCCCGGCTCGGCCTTCTCGTTCGCGTAAGGGATGGCTTTCTTCGCCAGCACGCTCTTGGCCAGGTCGCAGGAACTGGTGAATTTGGCCTTGCCCACTGGGTCGAACTGGAACGAGCACTGGGCGGGATCGGCGATCACCGTGACCGGGTTGCGCGCCTGGGCGCTGAAGACGTCGGGGTTACCGTATTGGGTCAGCGCATGGAAGATCGGAAAGTAGGTCAGCGCCGCGAGGACGCAGCCGGCCATGATGATGCCCTTGCGCCCGATGCGGTCCGACAGGCTGCCGAACAGGATGAAGAACGGCGTGCCGATCAGCAGCGAGCCGGCGATCAGCAGGTTGGCGGTCTGCGGGTCGATCTTGAGCGTCTGCAGCAGGAAGAACAGCGCGTAGAACTGCCCGGTGTACCAGACCACCGCCTGGCCGGCGGTGCCGCCGAGCAGCGCCATGATCACGATCTTGAGGTTGTCCCAGCGGGCGAAGGACTCGGTCAGCGGCGCCTTGGATGACTTGCCTTCGGCCTTCATCTTCTGGAACACCGGCGACTCGCTCAGTTGCAGGCGGATGTACACCGAGACGATCAGCAGCAGGATCGACAGCAGGAAGGGAATCCGCCAGCCCCAGGCCTCGAAGGCTTCGGTGCCGAGGATCGTGCGGCAGGCGAGGATCACCAGCAGCGACAGGAACAGGCCCAGGGTCGCCGTGGTCTGGATCCACGACGTGAAGTAGCCGCGCTTGCCCTTGGGGGCATGCTCGGCCACATAGGTCGCCGCGCCGCCATACTCGCCGCCCAGCGCCAGGCCTTGCAGCAGGCGCAGGCTGATCAGGATGATCGGCGCTGCCACGCCGATGGTCGTATAGCTGGGCAGCAGGCCGACCACGGCGGTGGAGACCCCCATGATCACGATGGTGATGAGGAAGGTGTGCTTGCGCCCGATCATGTCGCCCAGGCGGCCGAACACGATCGCGCCGAACGGCCGTACGGCAAAGCCCGCGGCGAATGCCAGGAGGGCGAAGATGAAGGAGGTGGTTTCGTTGACGCCAGCAAAGAAGTGCTTGGCGATGATCGCGGCGAGAGAGCCGTAGAGGTAGAAGTCGTACCACTCGAATACGGTGCCCAGGGAGGAGGCGAAAATGACCTTGCGCTCCTCCCGGGTGATCCCGCGGTTGGGCGTGCTGCCCGTGGTTGTACTGTCGATTGCCGGCATGAGGGTTCTCCGTCTTGTTCTTGTTATAGGCCGGAGTGCCTTACTACCCTTGCCGCACCCAGGCCCTGGGCTGATGTCATCGAACTGAAGCTCATTGAACAGATGTTCACCGAACTGATGTCACCGAACTGAAGCTCATCGAACTACGGATTGCACAAAGCATGGAAACAGACTGACGGCCTCGCATCGCTGCAAGGTTCCCTGAAGCATAATCAGCTTCACGCAGATATCCACTCGCCCGCTGCCTGACGGCCCCTGCCACGCCGCCGTCAACCATCACTGCCGTCGATCATTCAAATCATGAAAGCGGATTTTTCATTTTCCACCGATGCCTTCAGAATGGCGCCACCTTCAATACCGTCGGACAAGTACGTCATGAATATCAATTTTGCGGTCGCCTGCATGATCGTGGTTTCCTTTGCCATCGCCCTGTTCCACACCTGATCGGCAGCCCCGCTCGACATAGCCCCCGGCCATCGGCACGGGTGCCGGCCACTGACTTGCCGCGTTCCCCACGCGGCATTTGTGTTTAAAATGCCCGCCCTTTTATTTCCGGCCCTCCTGCGATGAACCCCGACGCCCTCTCCATCCTGCACCATCACCTGCTGACAGCCCTGGCCTGCGCTCCCGCGGAAACCCGGCGCCTGTTCCATGGCCGCGGGCGTTGCTGGCCGGGGCTGGAGCAAGTGACCGTGGACTGGCTGCAGGGCGTGGTGCTGGTGGCGCTGTTCAAGGAGCCGGAGCCGCAGCAGTTGGGAGCGCTCAAGCAGTTGCTGCTGGCACTCAGCACCTCGCCGCAGTGGCAGGCCTGTGGCGCCCATACCCTGCTGCTGCAACACCGTTATCAGCTGCAAAGCCCGGTGGACTGGCTGGTGGGCGAACCTATCGATGAATGGACCCTGGTCGAGGAAGGCCTGCGCTATCGGGTGGACCTGGGCCAGAAGCAGAACAACGGCCTGTTTCTCGACATGCGCTACGGTCGCAACTGGGTGCGCGCCAATGCCCGGGGCAAGCGCGTGCTGAACCTGTTCGCCTACACCTGCGGCTTCTCGGTGGCGGCCATCGAAGGTGGCGCGACCCATGTGGTCAACCTCGACATGTCGCGCGCGGCCCTGAGCCGTGGCCGCGACAACCACCGGCTCAACGGCCACGACCTGAGCCGGGTGAGCTTTCTCGGCCACGACCTGTTCAAGTCCTGGAGCAAGGTGAAAAGCGGCGGCCCCTACGACCTGGTGATCATCGATCCGCCTTCGTTCCAGAAAGGCAGCTTCCTGCTGACCAAGGACTACGCCCGGGTACTGCGACGCCTGCCGGAATTGCTCACGGCCGACGGCTGCGTGCTGGCCTGCATGAACGACCCGGCCGTTGGCTCGGACTTCCTGATCGACGGCGTCACCCGCGAAGCCCCGGGCCTGCGCTTCGAGCAACGCCTGGACAACCCGCCGGAGTTTCCCGATAGCGATATCGAGAGCGGCTTGAAGGCGCTGGTATTCCGCCGGGGCGAATAAGCCCGGCATCCCTCGCCCGGCCCCCCAGCAACAAACACCACCGCCCTCGGCCTGAGCACCGGCAGCCCGGGGGGTCACTCCAGCCCCAGGCCGCGCCGGCCGATGGCGTTCAGCTCCTCGGGGCCGAACCGGCCCTGCCAGGTGCTTTCATAGTCTTCCCGGGGAAAGTCCGGCGGCGATACGCCCCGCTCGAAGGCGCCATACACCGCCTTGGCGTAAGCCTGGTTTTTCGCGCACATGGGCGCCGCCGGCACGTACATCACATTGCCCCAGCCCTGCTGGTTTTCCACAGCGGCCACGCTGTGGATCAGGTCGCAATGCCACCACACCGAATCGCCGGCGCGCACCTCGGGGATCGGCCGCAAGGCCTGCATCAACAGCGGGTGCCATTGCCGGGAAACCGGTAACACCTGGCCCGGCGCCACGCCGCACAATTCATCTTCCGGCACGTCGTCGAGCAACGGGCGCAACAGCAGGTAGGCCATGGCCTTGGGAATCGGCACGCAGTGCAGCACGCCCTGGTCGGCGCGCATGTCCGACAGCGCGGTCCAGCCCTGGAAGGTCCTGAACACCGAGCACGTCACCGTGTCGCGGTAAGCGTACTCGTCGACCTCGGTGCGATGCGCCGCGTCCCAGGGGTCGTAGGCCGCGAAGTCATTGCGGTAGAGGCTGTCGAAGACCTTCAGGTAGGCCGGGTGCAGCCAGCGCTCCAGGGCGCCGGAATCGGTGTGCGGGCCCAGCCCTCCGGAACGGGTGCCCGGCGGCCGGCGCCGGACCCGGTCGGGGTACAGCGCATTCACCTGCGGGTCGAACCATTGCCGGCCCTGGGACTCGCTCTTCCACAGCCGATTGAGAAAGACCTGCACCCGGGCCATGCGCTCGTGCTGGCGCAACTGCATCTGCGCCCGTGACCAGTAGATCGGCAAGATCTGCGGCCGCGAGGCCTCCAGGTTGCCGAAGAAACGGTCGACCGGGCCGCGGTAGATCCGCTTGAAATCATTGCGCGCCAGATAGCCCAGCAGATCCTGGTCCCAGGCGCTGACGGTGTCCCGGGCGAAATGCCCGCGCACCACCACGCAGCCGCGCCGGTGGATCGCCGCGCGCTGTTCGGCGCTGACCCGGCCGGCGGCGATCTGCGCATAGTCCAGCTGCGGCCAGGCCTGGCCGCCCTGGGCATCGATCGAGGCGATCTCCTGCTCGATAAAGGCGCTGACCTCGGCGAACAGCGACTGCACGTCGCCGATCCGCGCACGCAGGGCGCGCTTCATCCGCACTATGTGCTCACGGTAGTTGTCGGGTAGGGTCTGGCAGTGGAAGGCAGCGTAAGGATTCATGGTCATGGCCTGTGTCGTTCGGGTCGGGAGAAGCGCGAGCATGGCGCCGCGCTGTTGCCATGAAACCCCAGGGCCCTGGCCGCAGGCAGTGGGGTTTGGCGCGTCGACCGATATGATTATGGCGTTTCCAGCACCGCTGGCAGCAGGATGCTGTCACTGGAAATGCGCGCGGTGGCGCTGGCGGAAAGCCGAAGGGGTCATGCCCTGCCGGGCCTTGAACTGGCGATTGAACAGGGCCAGCGAGCCATAGCCCACGGCCTCGGCAACCTGGGTCACCGGGGTCTGCGGCCCTTGCACCAGCAGCGCGCAGGCACGGCCGATGCGCAGGCGGGCGATGTACTCCAGGGGCGTCGCCCGGGTATGGCGGCGGAACATCCGGTGAAACGCCGAGACGCTGACACAGGCCATCCGCGCCAGCTCGGCGATGCTCAGCGCTTGACAGTAATGCGCGTGAATATGCTCCAGCACCCGCTGCAGACGCCCGTCCTCGATCACCGCCGGCCCGGCGGCGGCCGGCAGGATCTTCTCGGCGCCACGGTCGCGACTCAGGCGGGTCAACAAGGCCAGCAACGACACCAGGCGCGTCGGTTCATCCTGGGCGACCATCGCCTCGATCAGCGGGCGAGACTCCCGCGCGGCCTCGCCGCTGAACTGCACGGCCCCCCGGGCCGCGGCCAGCAGGGCGCGCAGGCCGGCCATTTCCGCAAACAGCTCGACCAGGGCAGTCGCCCAGGCTTCGGAAAACCAGATCACCAGGGCGACATGGGGCTGGCGCGGGTCGATCCGCTGCTGCGAACTCCAGCTGTGGGGCACGTTCGGTCCCACCAGCACCAGGTCGCAATCGTCATAGGCACGCACATCGCCGCTGATATAGCGCTGCCCGCGACTGTTGAGGGTCAGGGTCAGTTCGTATTCGGGGTGGTGGTGCCATTCGAAGGGAATTTCCTCGGGCAGGCGCCGATCGAGCATCGACCAGGAGGCGGTGGCCGTGGTGGGGATCTGCTCGAAGCTCGGTTTCATGGCGACACGCTGTCCTGTTGGCGAGGCTCATGGGCAGAGAAAGTACCCTGAAGCGGCCCCGCCGTCACACCGGCGCCTGCACCACCTCGATGCCCAGACGCCGGTAGTCCTCGATGCTGCCCGAGGCCAGGTGCTGCTCGGTGATCAGCGTATGCAGGCGATTGCACGGCGCCACGGCGAAGGGTTCCACCGCGCCGAGCTTGTCGGCGGTGGTCACCGCGATGACCTGGGAAGCGCTGTCGAGCAAGGCCTGTTTCACCGGCACCTCGTCGAAGTGCAGCGAGGTGATGCCGACCTCCGGGTGAATCGCGCACACCCCGGTGAACAGCAGGTCGGCACGGATGCCCTGGATCAGGCGTACCGCCTCGTGGCCGCCGGAAGACAGGGTCGCCGGGTTGAGCCGGCCGCCGGCGAGAATCACCTGGCTGCGCGGGTATTCGGCCAGGGCGACAGCGATCAGCGGCGAGGCGGTGACCGCGGTGATGCCGATATCGGCAGGTAGCGACTGGGCGATCAGCAGCGTGGTCGAGCCCGAGTCGAACATCACGATCTGCCCTTCCTGCACCCGCTGCGCGCCGAGCCTGGCCAGGTGGCGCTTGACCTCGCTGCTTTCGCCCAGGCGGGTGAACACATCCTTGCCAGTGTCCTTGGGCCGTGGCAGCGCGCCGCCGTGCACCCGTTGCAGCAACCCGGCATCGGCCAGCTCCGCCAGGTCGCGGCGGATGGTGTCCTCGGAAACCGCGAAATGCTGGCCCAGCTCGGACGCCATGACCTTGCCGTCGCGTTCGAGCAGCAACAGGATCTTCTGCCGACGCACATGGGGCAGTTCGGCGATGGAATGCTGGTTTTGCATGGTTATGCCTGTTTTTGCGTGTTTATGCGAGATTAGCCAAGGCTTTGCCCAAACACAACGCCGGCCCTGCGCATTGGCCGCCCGGGCCCAGGCTTGCTTTACTGAGGCAACCGGGGCGAATTCGTCCCGCCCACAAGTCATGGGGCACCCGGACGCCCATGAGTGAGGAGATAACGCGCGATGCAACGTCTCAGTGCCAAAGACTTCGCCCCCGAGCTGCTCGAGCTCTACGACTACTACGCCCACGGCAAGATCAGCCGCCGCGAGTTTCTCGACCGGGCGGCGGCCTTCACCCTGGTCGGGCTGACCGCCAGCGCCACCCTCGCCGCCCTGACGCCGAACTACGCCCTGGCCGAACAGGTGTCGTTCACCGACCCGGCGATCGTCGCCGAATACATCACCTACCCCTCGCCCAAGGGCCACGAACAGGTCAGGGGTTACCTGGTGCGCCCGGCGAAAACCGAAGGCAAGTTGCCGGCGGTGGTGGTGGCCCATGAAAACCGCGGGCTCAACCCGTACATCGAAGACGTTGCGCGGCGCCTGGCCAAGGCCGGCTTCATCGCCCTGGCCCCCGACGGCCTGACATCGGTCGGCGGCTACCCGGGCAACGACGACAAAGGCCGTGAACTGCAACAGAAGGTCAATCCGGAAAAGCTGATGAACGACTTTTTCGCCGCCGTACAATGGCTGCTCGAGCACGACGCCAGCACCGGCAAGGTCGGTATCACCGGCTTCTGTTATGGCGGTGGCGTGGCCAATGCCGCGGCCGTGGCCTACCCGGAACTGGCGGCGGCGGTGCCCTTCTACGGGCGCCAGCCGGACAGCGCGGAAGTCGAACGGATCCAGGCGCCACTGCTGCTGCACTACGCCGAACTGGACACCCGCATCAACGAAGGCTGGCCGGCCTACGAGCAGGCGCTGAAAGCCGCGGGCAAGACCTACGAAGCCTACATCTACCCCGGGGTGAACCACGGTTTTCACAACGACTCGACCCCGCGCTACGACGAGGCGGCGGCCACCCTGGCCTGGGACCGGACGCTGGCGTGGTTCCACAAGTACCTGGTCCAGGCCAGCGGCTGACAGCGGTTTGCAGGTGACGGCGCGAGCGCGCCGTCGCTTGTGCTCGGCGGCTCAGCCCTTGTTCAGCAACGCGGTGGCGATCACCGTGCCCATGGGCGTCGGTTGCGGGTCGTTCTGGTGCGCGACCGCGTTCACCGCCCAGTCCTCCAACTGCACCCGGCCCTTCTGGAAGATCATCATGTGGGTCGAACCGCCGAACTCGAAATGCCCGATCTCGGTGCCACGGGTGATGTTCACCGGTGCCGCGCCTTGGTCGACGATGAACGGCGGCTCGATCACGCAGGTCGAGACCTCGACCATGCCGATGCAGATCAGCGCGACATAACCGCAGGTCGGGTGCTCGAAGACAAAGATCGCCCGGGCGGCGACATGCCCCAGGTACGGCTGCGACTCGGTGCCCTCCCAGGTGCCCTCGTCTTCGCCCTGGGCCGGACGCTGGGCGAAATAGGTGCCCGGCTGCACCCAGGAGCGCACCAGCTTGCCATCGAGCGGGGCGTTCCAGCGGTGATAGTGGGTCGCCGACAGGAAGCCCTGGTAAGCCTGCCCACCCTGGAACGGCGCGGCCCACTGCTCCTGGCCGCCGAACAGATCGAGCAGCGAGTAATTGACGTCCTTGATCCAGAACTCGGTCTCGAACGCCACATCGTTTTCGTACTGCCAGGGCGTGGTCTCGCAGCCGATATCGACCTGGGTCAGCGGGTTGCCCTGGAACGGCCGCGCGCCGGGCACGAACCTGCGGATGAAAAACGCGTTCCAGGAATCGAAGCCGTAGCCGGGCAGGTTCGGGTCATGCTCCATCTGCGTCCAGACCCCGGCCTCATGGGCCGCCGCGGAGATCCACGAGCCCTCTTTTTCCGGGTCGTTGATGTCCAGCTTGTCGAGGGAAGCGCTGCTCTTGAGGAAGGCGTTCCAGGCATTGAGGACCTTCTTGAACTGCTGGTTGAAGGTCGTGTCATGGAACAGCGCGACACCCGCCTCGGTGCCCATCGACACCGCCAGGAAAGCGTTCATCGGCGTACCGACCTGGGCCGTGGTGTTGAACGACGAGGAGGTGCTGATGATCTCGTTGAGGATCTCGAAGAAGCTGTCGTAGCCGGCGATCCACAGCGCATCGCCGTCCGTGTCCTTGATCTGCTCCTTGGTCGCCTCGTCCAGGGTCGCCACGTAGGCGTTCGACTGTTCGATCATCGAGTTGACCCACATGCGGTACACGCTGTTGTGGGTGACCCAGGTCTTGAACTCGATGATTTGCGTGCGCATCGGGGTCAGGGTGCCGGCCTTTTTCTTCTCGGCGATCAGGTTGCGCAGCGGCACCAGGAATTTGGCCGTGGCCCATACCCGGTTGGGCACCCAGAAGCCCATCTGGATCGGCCCGGCGTTGGCCAGCGTCAGGCGTTCGGCGCCGGTGCTTTCCAGGCGTGCCTGGCGCGACGGCTGTTTGGGGTTGTTGAGCTGTTTGTCGTACAGAGTCATGTCTTTACTCCTTTAAAGAGGCGGCGCCCGGGCTGCGATGGCACGGGCGCGACCAGACCGCGATGAGGTACTGGCCAGCAAACGACTGCTCCAACAGGCGTTCATGTCAGGGGGCGACAAGGGTCTGGTACGGGGTTGAACGACACTCCGTGTCCTTCTCGCAATGCCGGTCCCGGGCAGAATGCAGCGGCCGAACGGCCATCTACAGGCGCGACTTGCCTGGACAAGTAAAGCTGCTCTGGCGGGTTTCTGGGGGGCGCCGGGAAAATTCAGGGCGCAGGCGACAAAGGGTTTTCCAGGATCATTCCTTACAACATTGATATCAAATTGACATCATTCGATAATCCCGCCCCACCAATCCCCTCACGCAAGGAAATGCCGTGAAAAAATCCCTGCTGTTCGTTCCTCTGCTCGCGCTGTTGCTGCAAGGCTGTGGCATGACCATGACGCGCTATGAACCGAGTTACGACAACGTCCAACGACTCAAGCAGAGCCCGCCTCTGCACACGATCAGCGATACACAGGTAACGGCGGCGGCCGGCCAGGGTTCGCTGTCGGTCCGCGCCAATCCGATCCGTTCGCCCAGCGGCAGCATCCCCTTGCATATTCAGGACGCCATCAACGAAGAGCTGCGCCGCGCCGGCCTGCTGGACCCGCAAGCGCAACGGCACCTGCAGGTGCTGGTGCTGAAGAACGAACTGAGCGCCGGAGTGGCCAGCGGTCATGGCGAGCTTGCGGCGCGCTTCACCCTGCTCAAGGGCAGCGAGGTGGCATATGAGTCGACCCAGACCGTGAGCAGCCAATGGAGTAGCAGCTTCTTCGGGCCCATCGCTATCCCCAACGCCGCCAATGCCTACAACCCGCTGGTGCGTGATTTGCTGAAAGCCCTGTACAGCGACCCGCAGTTCATCCAGGCGCTGAAATAAGGACAAAAAAAGAGCCGCTCAAGCGGCTCTTTTTTATTCGGTTCAGACCCGGGGCACGCGGGAATCGAGCGCCGAATATTTCAGGCTGTTGCGCTCGACCATCTGCTTGAGCAGCGCATTGACCTGCCGAGTGAAGGTATCGCTCACCGCTGCCTTCGGGGTATTGCCCATCAGCGGCACGAACCAGATGCCCATCCAGGTATTGATCCCATCATGGTTGCTGGAACTGCTGACAGCCTGGCCCTGCGGGTCCAGCGCCTCGAGGCTCATAGTGTATTGATCGGTTGCCATCGTCGGGATGATGGTGAAGGTGAAGCCGCTGATAAAGGCCATGACCATCTGCCCGCCACCAGGTGGATGGTTGTAGACCTTCAGCCGCAGATTGTAGTCACCCGGTTGCTTCTGGAACTCATCCAGGGTCACGCGACCGAAAAGGCCGGAGTCGCTCAAGATTTTTTGCAGCTGGGGTTTGAGCATGTCGCGCGCCTGCGGCACTTCGACGGCCGAAGCACTTTGAGGCTCGCCCTGATAGAAGTTGAAGCTCACATAGACATTCGGCTTGTTAGCGTAGCTGGACATGGATGGCAGATCCACCGTAGCCACTTCGTCCTTGGTGAAGCTGGCGCAACCGGTCAGCGCGAGCATCAGGGACAGGCCCAGAATCTTTCCAATCTTCATTGCGGTTTCCTTAGGTTGGGTAGCGAAGCGCCTCCATGGCTGGAGTGGCCGCGGCGATTCTAGAGAGTGGCGAGCAACATCAAAAGGCCATCAGTGAAAAATTCTTCCCGCCAGCCGCAATCCCTTGCTGTACCGCACCCGCCACCGGCGCCCACAGCTGACCCAGCATCACCCATCTGCTGAGCAATGATCTTTTGTCAGCCCCGCGCGGCCGAGCGTTAACTCTCGCCCCGCGAAGTCCTTTGACGGACCCCGTCACAAAATCAATAAGAGGGTTGGCCGATGCAAAGCAATGGCGCGTTGCTGTGGGTGTTATTGGCCGCGATCGTGATGATCGTGGTGTTGATTGTCAGGTTCAGGGTGCATGCCTTTCTGGCGCTGATCGCCGCCTGCGGCCTGGTGGGGATGGGCTCGGGGATGCCCTTGAATGCCATGCTCGAATCGTTCCAGAAGGGCCTGGGCGATACCCTGGGGTTTCTCGCCGCGATCATCGGGCTGGGCAGCATCCTCGGCAAGATGCTCGAAGAGTCCGGAGGTGCCGAACGCATCGCCCGGACCTTGCTCGACACCCTGGGCGAGCGGCGCGCCTCCTGGGTGATGATGCTGGTGGGGTTCATCGCCGGCATCCCGGTGTTCTTCGAGGTCGGCTACATCCTGCTGATTCCGCTGGTGTACGTGGTGGCCAAGGCCACCCGCCTCAACCTGCTGCACCTCGGCGTGCCGCTGGCGGTGTCGCTGATGTGCGTGCACTGCATGCTGCCGCCGCACCCCGCGGCCATGGCCATCACCCACTTGCTGGGGGCCGACGTCGGCAAGGTGATCCTCTACGGCCTGATCGTCGGCCTGCCCACCGCCATCGTCGCCGGGCCGCTGTGGATCCGCCTGGTGGCGCGCAGCCAGGCCGAACCCTGGCAGGCGGCCTTCCTCGAGGAGCGCTGCGAGGCACGTGGCGAACGAGTGCTGCCGGGCTTCTGGCTGACGTTGCTGACCATCTTGCTGCCGCTGCTGCTGATGATCGGCAAGACCTTCGCCAGCGCCCTGCCCGCCGGCTCGACGCTGTCCGGGCTGCTGTCGTTCTTCGGCAACCCGCTGGTGGCGCTGCTGATCGCCGTGGTCTTCGCCTACTGGTCCCTGGGCCTGCGCCGTGGCCTGGGCATGCAGGACCTGCTGGGGCACACCCAGAAAAGCCTGCCGCCGCTGGCCAGCATCCTGCTGATCATCGGTGCCGGCGGCGCCTTCAACGGCATCCTGATCGACAGCGGCGTGGGCAAGGTGCTGGCCGATTCCCTGACCCGGCTGGACATCAACCCCGTAGTACTGGCTTGGCTGGTGGCGGGCCTGATGCACTTCGCGGTGGGCTCGGCGACCGTGGCCATGATGAGCGCCGCCGCCATCGTGCTGCCGACCCTGGGCGTCGACTCCGGCTACAGCAAGGAGATCATCGTGGTCGCCATCGGCGCCGGGGCCATCGGCTGGACCCACGTCACCGACTCGGCCTTCTGGGTGGTCAAGGAATACCTCGGGGTGTCGCTGGCCGATGCCCTCAAGACCTTCACCAGCGCCACGGTCCTGGCCTCGGTGGTCGCCCTGCTGCTGACCCTGGCCCTCTCTCATTTCGTTTAAACCTTTGCCACAGGAGACTTCCCCATGATCGCAGGCCAGCCACTCGCTACCTGGACCCGTCGCTTCCCGCTGCTCGAAGAGCTGATGGCGTTGCGCGAAACCACCTGGTTCACCCCCATTCGAGCGCCCCTGGCCGATGGCCTGGGCGACGTGCCACTGAGCGCCGCCGACGTGGCCGACGCCAGCGCCCGCCTTGCGCGTTTCGCCGCGTATTTTCGCGTGGCTTTTCCCGAGACCTTGGCCAACAACGGCATTCTCGAATCGCCGATCCAGCCGCTGCCGGCCTTGCAGGCGGTGCTGGCCAGCCGCTACGGGCAAGCCCTGCCCGGCGCGCTGTGGATCAAGCAGGACAGCCACCTGCCGATCTCGGGGTCGATCAAGGCCCGCGGCGGTATCTACGAGGTGCTCAAGCACGCCGAACGCCTGGCCCTGGAGGCCGGCCTGCTGCGCCCGGACCAGGACTACAGCGTGCTCGACTCGCCCCAGGCCCGGGCGTTCTTCAGCCACTACCGGATCGCCGTCGGCTCCACCGGCAACCTGGGCCTGTCCATCGGCCTGATGGGCGCCCGGCTGGGCTTCCAGGTCACGGTGCACATGTCCGCCGACGCCCGCCAATGGAAGAAGGACAAGCTGCGCGCCCATGGCGTGAACGTTATGGAATACCAGAGCGACTACAGCATCGCCGTGGCCCAGGGGCGCCAGCAGGCCAGCGCCGATCCGGCCTGCCACTTCGTCGATGACGAAAACTCCACCGACCTGTTCCTCGGCTACGCCGTGGCCGCCGAACGCCTGAGCCGGCAACTGGCGCAGGCCGGGGTCCGGGTCGATGCCGAGCACCCGCTGTTCGTCTACCTGCCCTGCGGTGTCGGCGGCGGCCCTGGCGGCGTGGCGTTCGGTTTGAAGCTGGCGTTCGGCGACGCCGTTCACTGTATATTTGCCGAGCCCACCCATTCGCCGTGCATGCTGCTTGGGGTACACACCGGGCTGCATGACGAGGTGTCGGTGCAGGACTTCGGCATCGACAACCTCACCGCCGCCGACGGCCTGGCCGTCGGCCGCGCCTCGGGTTTTGTCGGCCGCGCCATGCAGCGGCTGATCGAGGGTTACTACACCGTCAGCGATGACGAACTGCATGCCCTGGTCTGGTTGATGGCCAAGCACCAACAGCTGCACCTGGAGCCCTCGGCGGTGGCCGGTGTCCCAGGCATCGCCCGGGTGCAGGCACAGCGTGACCAATACCTGCAGCGCAGCGGCCTGAGCGCCGCGGCTTACGCCCGGGCCACCCACCTGGTCTGGGCCACGGGCGGCAGCATGGTCCCGGACACCGAGATGCAGGCCTATCTGGCGCAAGGCGCCCGGGTGCTGCAAGGCTCATAACCGACCGACAGGAGAAGCGCCGGCTTGTACAACCTACCGCCCCGACTGGATGCCAAGCTCAACAGCAGCCAGTTCTCGAACCTGTTCACCTTCCAGGCCGCGGCCCGCCACCTGAGTTTCAGCAAGGCCGCCGATGAGTTGTGCCTGACCGCCAGCGCGGTCAGCCATCGCATCGCCCGGCTGGAGGCGGAGCTGTCGATCCAGCTGTTCCGCCGGCTGACCCGGCGGGTCGAGCTGACCGAGGCCGGCGAACGGATTTTTGCGATCCTCCAGCAGACCCTGGGCGAGCTGTCCGAAGTCCTGGCCCAGCCGGTCGACGCCGACCTGGCCGGGCCGCTGACCCTGTACGCCCACCCGTCCATCGCCCATTCCTGGCTGGTGCCGCGCCTGGCCGAGTTCGGCCAGCGCTTTCCCGGGGTCAGGCTCGACCTGCGCGTAGGCAACGACCGCATCGACTTCCGCACCCGGCAGATCGACCTGGCGCTGTACTACGGCAATGGCGAGTTCCATGGGCTGGTGGCGCACAAGCTGATGCAGGAGCGGGTCGCACCGGTGTGCAGCCCGCAATACGCCGAACGCCATGGATTGACCGGCGTGGTCGAGCAACTGCAGCACTGCACCCTGCTGCATGACTCGCTGGCCTGGGACCACGCCACCTTCGATTCCGAATGGGCGCTGTGGATTCGCCAGCACGGCGATGATGTGGCCATGCCGAAGCGCGGGGTGACTTTCGATCGCTCGGACCTTTGCGTCACCGCCGCCATCCACCATGCCGGCGTGGCGATCGGGCGCGAGCATCTGGTCAGCGAGGCGATCGGGCAAGGCCGGCTGGTGCTGCCCTTCACCGGGTTTACCCGCAGCGGCGAATACGATTACTACATCGTCCACCCGACCCTGGAGGCCCTGCCGCGACGGGTCTCGGCCTGTATCGCCTGGTTACGGGAGTGTGCGGCGCAGACGCCGGGAATCTGAAGGCCGGCGCTGGAGGCCGGCTGGGGGGAGATCAGCGGCTGGCGCCGCCGCCCTTCTTGCGCAGCGCCTTCAAGCGCTGGCTCGCCCGCTGCACCGCCGCCATCTTTTCCGGGCGCTTCATGCGCTTCCATTGGCGGATGTCGTCCTTGCTGCGCCCGCAACTCAGGCACAGGTCGCCGCTCAACTGGCAAACGGCGATGCAGGGGTTGTCGATTTCCTTGGCCATGCTTCAGCCTGGCTGCCGGTCGTCGCAGGTGCCGCTAACCATCAATGCTGCATCTTGCTGTGGTCAGGCATATTCAGGGCGCGGGCCTGGGCCTCGACCTTGATCGACTCTTTCTCGCCCTTGGCATTTTCCACCACCAGGGTCAGCGGCACCTTGTCGCCTTCCTTCACCTGGGCGACCAGGTCGATCAGCATCACGTGATAACCGTGGGGGTCCAGGGCCACGGCCTTGCCGGCCGGCAACGCGACGAAGTCCGCCGGGCGCATGCTCATCACATCGTTGTGCATGCTCGACTGGTGAATCTGCACGATCTTGGCCACTGGCGACTCGACGCTGAGCAGCTTGCTGTCGTCGCTGGCGGTCAGGGTCATGAAGGCCCCGGTCGCCTGTTGCCCGGCGACGGTGGCGCGTACCCAGGCGTCGTCGACCTGGGTCTGGGCCGCGGCCTGGCCCGCCAGGCCCAGCAGGGACAGGCCGATCAGGATGCGTTTGGCGCGTTGGGCGATAGCGGTTTTATTCAGGGCCGGGTACATCAGCAGACCTCCATGACGGTCAGTAGATCTTCCGCGCACTCTTGCGCGGTAAGCGATTGGGACAAGCCCAGGCGCAACGTGCCCCGGGAGTCGTAGACAAAACTGGTGGCGGTGTGGGACAGGGTGTAGGTCGAACCGCTGGGGATCTTCTCGTAGAACACGTCGAATTCCTTGGCCGTGGCCGCGGTCTGCTCCAGCGTGCCGTACAGCGCGACGAACGACGGGTCGAAGGCCTTGACGTAGGCGTCGAGGACCTCCGGGGTATCCCGCTCGGGGTCCAGGGTGATGAAGATCACCTGCAGGCGGTCGCCGTCGCGGCCCATCAGTTTCTTGGCCTGGGCCGCGCGCGCCAGCGTCGTGGGGCAGATGGCCGGGCACTGGGTGAAACCGAAGAACACCATCGGCATCAGGCCGCTATAGCTTGAGAGCGTCCTGACGTTGCCCTCGGTGTCCTTCAGCTTGAAGGTACGGCCCATGATCTTGTCGCTCAGATCCTTGCCATATTTGTACGACAGCTGGCCCCGGGTATCGCAGCCGGCCAGAAGACCGAGACCCAACACCCCCATACCTGCAATCACCTCGCGGCGACTCAACAAAACACTCATTCGTTACCGCCCTTTGAGGAGCCGAAAGTCCAGACGAGCCGCCAGGCGGCTCATCCGTAAAAGCCACGCATGGTAGCAAAACGAGGCGCCCCGCTTCCTGCCAAATGGATGACAGGTTGTGTGCGACCTTGGTCGGGTGCGGCGTTTAGCCGCGCTTGCCAGCGGCGCTCAGCCCAGCCGCGCCAGGCGTTGTTGCCAGTTGCCGCCGTTGATGCGCTGGCATTGTTCTTCGCTGTCGTACCGCACATGGGCCGCCAGCGCCTGCAACTCCACGCCGGCGTCATGCAGGGCCATGGCTGTCAGTTCGAGCATGCGCTCGCCCTGCCCGCAGGCCAGGGCCAGGGCCTTGCTGGCCTGGGTGTCGAATACCCATACCACTCTCAGGCTGGCGGGAAACGCCGCGTAATCGACCACATGGGTCAGCCAGGAGAAACCGACGATTTGTGCCTTGGCGGTTTCGCAGGCGTCGGTGAGGCTGGCGACCAGGCGGCGTTCGAGACGCGCCTGCTCGCGTTTGCTTGATGGCATGGTGGCTCCTTGGCTGCCCGGTATTAAGCGCCGGAGCCGTGCAGTCTTGCCGCGAGCACCCATCAATACAAGCCCCATGGCTGGCTGGCGCGGCTGTAATTCCGTAACATTCGCCGCCTTTCGATAATCCCCCGCAACCCCGGCCGCCCCTGGCCACCCTCTCAGGTAAACCATGAAACCCGCTCGCCTTCGCGCCGACGTCCTGGCCGGACTCACCACCTCTTTCGCCCTGGTGCCCGAGTGCATCGCCTTCGCCCTGGTCGCCCACCTCAACCCGCTGATGGGCCTGTACGGGGCCTTTATCATCTGTACCCTGACCGCGCTGTTCGGCGGCCGCCCGGGGATGATTTCCGGCGCCGCCGGGTCGATGGCGGTGGTGATCGTCGCGCTGGTGGTGCAGCACGGCGTGCAGTACCTGCTGGCCACGGTGCTGCTCGGTGGCCTGGTCATGATCGCCTTCGGCCTGCTGCGCCTGGGCAAGCTGGTGCGGATCGTGCCGTATCCGGTGATGCTCGGCTTCGTCAACGGTCTGGCGATCATCATTGCCCTGGCCCAGCTGGAGCACTTCAAGGCCGATGAACGCTGGCTCGGCGGCACGCCCCTGTGGCTGATGCTCGGGCTGGTGGCGCTGACCATGGCCATCGTCCATCTGCTGCCACGCTTGAGCCGCGCGGTGCCGCCGGCGCTGGTGGCGATCCTCGGGGTCGGCCTGCTGGTCTACCTGCTGGGCCTGCCGACCCGCACCCTGGGCGACATGGCCCATATCGCCGGCGGCCTGCCGCGCCTGGTGTTGCCGGATATCCAGTGGAACCTGGAGACCCTGGGCATCATTGCCCCCTACGCGTTCCTGATGGCCATGGTCGGCCTGCTGGAAACCCTGCTGACCCTCAACCTCACCGACGAAATCACCGAGAGCCGCAGCTTCCCCGACCGCGAATGCGTGGCCCTGGGCGCGGCCAATATCGCCTCCGGCCTGTTCGGCGGCATGGGCGGTTGCGCAATGATCGGCCAGACCGTGATCAACCTCAGCTCCGGCGGCCGCGGCCGGCTGTCCGGGGTGGTCGCCGGGACGATGATCCTGCTGTTCGTGCTGTTTCTCTCGCCCCTGATCGAGCGCATTCCGCTGGCGGCGCTGGTGGGGGTGATGTTCGTGGTGGCCCAGCAGACCTTCGCCTGGGGCTCGCTGCGGGTGCTGCACAAAGTGCCGTTGAACGACATGCTGGTGATCGTCGCGGTGACCATCATCACCGTGTTCACCGACCTCGCCATCGCGGTACTGTGCGGCATCGTCATCGCCGCCCTCAACTTCGCCTGGCAGCATTCGCGCGAGCTGTACGCCGACAGCCACGAGGAAGCCGACGGCAGCAAGCTGTACCGGGTCCACGGCACCCTGTTCTTCGCCTCGACCACCTCCTTCCTCAACCACTTCGACCCGGCGGGCGACCCGGCCCAGGTGACCCTCGACTGCCGCCACCTGAGCTTCGTCGACTACTCGGCCATCGCCGCCCTGAAAACCCTGCGCGAACGCTACGGCAAGGCCGGCAAGCACCTGCGGGTGACCCACCTGTCCGAGCGCTGCAAGCAGTTGCTCAAACGCGCGGGCATCCAGCACGGTTGAACCCAGGCTCACGGAACGGCCGCCTTCAGCGGCACGTCTGTTCTCGACAAATGCCTTTACACCCCTTCCCGGCTTTCTTACTGTCGAGCAGCCCCGGATTCAAACGGGGCTGCTTGATCCATAAATGTCATACACGGAGTGAGTCATGCCAGGGAAAGACCTGTTGCTTAACAGCATCGAGACGCTGAAAGAAAGCTTGATGCTGGGGCACAAGCAATCGCAGAAGTACCCTTCGACGGTTATTGGAAATGAACGGGAGCTCATTATCGAAAGCCTGCTGGCGCGGGTCCTGCCGCAGAACATTCGCTATGGCTCTGGCGTCATCATGGACTGCTACGGCCAAACCACCGGCCAGGTGGATATCGTCCTTGAGTGCGAGCAAAGCTTCAGCCTGCCGATTACCTCCGGCAAGCAACGGCTGTACTTTGCCGATACCGTGGCAGCCGCCATTGAGGTGAAGTCCGATCTGAGGACCCAGAAGGTCCAGGCGTTCGAACAGAGCCACGCCGTCCAGCGGCTGCAACGGAAAAAGTCGCAAGAAAAATTCATTTTCAGAAATGAATACCTTGTTCCTTCCTACATCATTGCTTTCAAAGGACCGAACGAAGACACCATTGCCAAATGGCTGTTCGAAGAATGCAGAGAGAAAGGCCAGCATTACCCCACCGGAATCCTCTGCCTCGATCCCGCTTACTTTTTCAGCTTCGAACCCTCTGGAAACTTCGAAGCATCCGGGGACAGCGCGGTTTTCGCCTTTCTTTGCAGCCTCTCCAATTGGCTTTCCTTCAATAGAGACAGCCGGTTCGACATCAAGAGCTACGTCTCGCTCCTGGATGAAGCCGAGAGTGACTGACGAGCTCCGACAGTCCCCGCAAGCACTGTGAAAAACAAAAGGCGAGCCGCAGCTCGCCTTTTTCATCAGCCAAACACAGGTTGCTCCGGCCAAAAAAAGCGACATCACTGTGATATCATTGCCCCCTCTCCGGCCAGGGTCCGCGCGATCCCATCCACCCCGGAAGACCCCATAAAAGAAGGCGCCACGATGCGCCTCCCGCCTGTCTTGCCTGCAAGAACCGACGACGCCCCGGAGCCTTTCCGAGCGCGCGCCGCTTTGCTGCGAACCTGCCGGATGCCGCGCAGGTTGTGCCTTTTGCCGCCACAAGGAACACAGTCATGCTTTTACGATCGATGAACATTTCCCGCCGTGCAGGCCTCAGTTTTGCCCTGATCGCGTTGCTCGCGGTTGCGCTCGGGGCGTTCTCCCTGCTGGAAATGCGGCGCATGAACGAGCAGTCGCTCGAGGTCGACAGGAACTGGCTGCCCTCGATCGTCGCGGCCAACGCCGTGGCCCTGACCAGTACCCAGATCCGTACCCTGACCCTGCGCCTGCTGGTCGTACGCGACAGAACCGAAGTCGAGGCCCTGCTGGACCGGGTCAAGCAACTCGACGAGCAACTGTCGGCCCAGCAACTGGCCTACGAAAAACTCAGTATCGCCCCCGAGGAAAAGGCTGCATACGCGCGCTACCTGGGGGTCAGGGCGCTGTACCTCAAGGACCAGCAGCGCGTCCTCGACCTGGCGCGCCAGGGGCGCAAGGACGAGGCGATCGCCATCGTCGACGGCGGGCCGTTCCTGACCAATGCCGACGCCATGCTCAAGGAACTGCTGAGCGTGGTCGAGGTGAATACCCACGGCGGCGAAGTGGCCGCCACACGCAGCAACGAAGTGTTCCAGAGCGCGGTCGGGCTGGTGTTGGCGATCCTGGCCATCGTGCTGGTGCTGACCGTCGGCCTGGCCATCGTGCTCACCCGCAGCATCGTGCGGCCGCTGAGCCAGGCCGTGGCAGTCGCCGAAACCATCGCCAGCGGCGACCTGTGCCATGCCATCAGCGTGACCGGCAACGACGAACCGGCGCGCCTGCTGCACGCCCTGCAACGCATGCAGAACAGCCTGCGCAGCACCCTGCAGAAGATCGCCGATTCCTCCAGCCAGCTGGCGTCGGCCGCCGAGGAACTGCATGCGGTGACCGAGGATTCCAGCAAGACCCTGCACCAGCAGAGCAACGAGCTGGAACAGGCCGCCACCGCGGTCAACGAAATGACCGCTGCGGTGGAAGAAGTGGCGCGCAACGCCGTCAGCACCTCCGAAGCATCCCGGGAAACCGACGCCACCGCCCACCACGGCCGGCAACAGGTGCAGCACACCGTCGACTCCATCGGCGATCTGGCCGACGAGGTGACCCGCACCTGCGAGCAGGTCGAGCACCTGGCGGTGGATGTGCGCAATATCGGCCAGGTCCTGGAGGTGATCCGCTCGATCGCCGAGCAGACCAACTTGCTGGCCCTCAACGCGGCCATCGAGGCCGCCCGGGCCGGCGACGCCGGACGCGGTTTCGCCGTGGTCGCCGATGAGGTGCGGGCCCTCGCCCATCGCACCCAGCAGTCGACCCAGGAAATCGAAAGCATGATCAACACCATCGAAGAAGGCACCGAAGGCGCGGTCAGCGCCATGCGCCACAGCAACGAACGCGCCCACCTGACCCTGGAAGCCGCCCGCGCTTCGGGCCTGGCCCTGGACCAGATCACCCAGGCCATCACCTCGATCAACGAACGCAACATGGTGATCGCCAGCGCCAGCGAAGAGCAGGCCCAGGTCGCCCGCGAGGTGGACCGCAACCTGGTGAACATCCGCGACCTGGCGACCCAGACCTCGGCCGGAGCCAACCAGAGCAACGCCGCCAGCCAGGACCTGTCGCGCCTGGCGGTGGAACTCAACGGCCTGGTAACCCAGTTCAAGGTCTGACGGCCAACGGGCTCCCGCGCCTTGCCGCGCGGGACCTTCAGTAGGCGTATTGAGCAATCACCTTGCGCACCCTTTCCAGCGCCACCCGCAGCTGATCCATATCGACCGAGCCCAGGGCCAGGCGAATCGCGTGGGGCACCGGCGCGGCGCTGACAAAGGGCTCGGCGATGGACACCGAGACATTCTCCCGCAGCAAGGCCATGGCCACCTGATCGGCACGCACCTCCTCGGGCAGCGGCAGCCAGAGAAAATAGGACGCCGGATGCCCGATGTACGCCAGGCCGGCCAGCACCTCCCTGGCCAGCGCCTGCCGGGCTTGCGCATCCTGGCGCTTCTCGGTTTCCAGGCGCGCCACGGTGCCGTCGTCGATCCAGTTGCAGACCAGCGCCGTCATCACCCCGGGGGTGTTCCAGGTGGTCGCGCGGATCACCCGTTCGATCAGCGGCACCCAGGCCGGCGGCGCGACGACAAAACCGACCCGCAGTCCGGTGGCGACATTCTTGGAAAAGCCCGACACATACACCGTCAGTTCCGGCGCCAGGGCCGCCAGCGGCGCGGGCGGATCCTCGGCGAGAAAGGCATAGGCGGCGTCTTCGATAATCAGCAGGCGATGCTGCCGGGCTATGTGCACCAGACGCTCGCGCCACGCCAGATCCAGCACCCAACCCATGGGGTTGTGCAGGGTCGGCATGGCGTACACCGCCCGCACCCGTCGGCTGCGACACAGCTGCTCGAAGGCTGCCAGGTCGGGGCCGTGCTCGGTCAGGGCAATCGACACCAGCTCCACGCCATGCGCGTCGGCCACCACCTTGAACCCCGGGTAGGTCAAGGCATCGGTGGCGACCACATCGCCGGGCTTGAGCAGCGCCATCACCGTGGTCGCCAGGCCATGCTGGGCGCCGCTGACGATCGACACCTGCTCGGCCTCTACCCGCAACCCGCAAGAGACCAGATACCGCGCCACCGCGGCCCGCTCGTGGCTGCGACCACTGTGGGGCTGGTAGCGCAGCAGCGCCTCCAGGTCACCGGCGGCCGCCAGTTGGCGCAGGCCGCCGCGCAACACTTCGGCCTGCCCGGGCAACGCCGGATAGTTGAAATTCAGGTCCAGAGTACCCGCCGCAGTGGCCTGCTGGTCGACGCCCTGGCCCGGCGGCAATGCGGTCTCGCGGACAAAGGTGCCGCGCCCGGTTTCGCCACTGATCAGGCCCATGGCCTCCAGCTCGGCATACACCCGCGAAGCGGTCACCAGGGCCAGCCCTTCCCTGGCGGCCAGCTCGCGGTGAGTCGGCAGGCGGGCGCCGGGCGGCAGGGCGCCGCCACGGATATCGGCGGCAAAAGCATCGACCAGTTGTTTGTAGCGGGCACGGGCCATAGCGAAATGTATCCATGACAATATTTTGATTGTATTGCTTAGCGCTCCTAGGATGGGGCCTGAGCAGCCCAGGCGCAATCTCGCCCTGCAGCGCGGCGCTTACCCTTGAACAGAGCTGAGCCCCTGAATGGAACGGACATCCCCCCTGCCACACTCCACCACGCAAAAGGCCGCGAGCGGCTGGCTCAACGGTTTTATCGGCGTGCTGATTTTCAGCGGCTCGCTGCCGGCCACCCGGGTCGCCGTGCTGGAATTCGACCCGCTGTTCCTGACCGTGGCCCGCGCCAGCATCGCCGGGGTCCTGGCCTTGTGCCTGTTGCTGCTGTTCAAGGAAAAACGCCCGAACAGAAACCAGCTGTGGCCCTTGGCGATAGTCGCCCTGGGCGTGGTGGTGGGCTTTCCCCTGCTGACCGCGCTGGCGCTGCAGTACGTGACCTCGGCTCACTCCATCGTCTTCCTGGGCTTGCTGCCACTGGCCACCGCGGTGTTCGGCGTGCTGCGCGGCGGCGAGCGGCCGCGGCCGGTGTTCTGGCTGTTCTCGGTGCTGGGCAGCCTGCTGGTGGTGGGATTTGCGCTGTCCCAGGGGCTGAGCGCCGCGCCGGCCGGAGACATCCTCATGCTATTGGCGATCCTGGTCTGCGGCCTGGGTTACGCGGAAGGCGCCAAGCTCTCCCGCACCCTGGGCGGCTGGCAGGTGATTTCCTGGGCTTTGGTGCTGGCGCTGCCGGTGATGGCCGTGCTGAGCCTGTTGCGTGCCCCGCCTTCATTTAGCGGCATCACCCTGCCCGCCTGGCTGAGCCTGGGGTACGTCGCGTTGTTCAGCATGCTGATCGGCTTTGTCTTCTGGTATCGCGGGCTGGCCCAGGGAGGGATCGCCGCCGTCGGCCAGCTGCAGTTGCTGCAACCGTTCTTTGGCCTGGCCCTGGCGGCCAGCCTGCTGCATGAACAGGTCAGCCTGGGCATGCTGGGAGTGACCGTGGCGGTGATTCTGTGCGTGGCCGGGGCGAGGAAGTTTTCCAAATAGCAGTTCGGCCCGCCCCAGAGAGACTGGGCTGAGGTTTCCCCTCAGACCGGGGAGATGGTCGCCAGCAGACCGATCGCGATGGTCAGTGCCAAGAATCCAAACAAGAAAATCGCCATCTTCGCCATAAAGGCCTCCTGAACAATAGGTTTTCGCCAGCGCGAAAAGCAGAACGCAGCCTCAGGCTCCAGCCGGCGGGCCGGTGCGCCTGAGGGGTGCGTTATTGTCAGGCCAGATCTGATCCCGATACAGACGCAGGTGACGAAGAAAAATACGGATCAGATGGCGGCGAACTCTGTCGGCCCATGGACCAAAGGTCCGGGTACATGAGGCAAAGCCGACATGCCTCGACCCAGGATCGCCGGCGCCCACGCCAGCATGGCAGCCCGGGCAACCGGCAATTGCGCGTGCCTTCCCCGGTTATTTGCGCGCCAGCTTGTAGCGCACGCAATCGTCGTAAAAACTCTGCCGCACCGTCGCCGGCTTGGCCCGCGAGGGGCTGTCGTAGGTCTGTTCGGTAATGCCCAGGGCCAGCATGCGCATCCAGCCCTTGCTGAACTTGTAGGTCTGCAGCTTCTGCCGCGCGGCATACAGCGAAACGCCCGACAGTTTCAGCTCCTGCGCCCGCGCCGCCGTCCCCGCGCCCCAACTGCACACATACCGGTCATTGGCCGGCAACTCCTTGCCCTCGGCCGCGACAGCCACGCTGACCAAGGCGAACGAGGTCAGCGTCATCCACACATTGCGCATTTTTCGATCTACCTAACCACCTGAAATTAAAGTGATTTTGGCGGTGATTGAGCGACCACGGGGCCAGCATCGGGCCTTATCGGAGAAGGCAATATGCCTCTCTTTTACTGGCCACTTGTTCACTACGGGCGCCAGGCTCGGCAACAACCGCCGGTCCAGGTTCCTGGCGCAGGGTTTCTCGCCCCCTCCGGGCAGAAAATTACCCCTGCAAGCGTCTGGCTGGTATCGTGCGGCCCTGTGAAAACACGCCGCATGACTTGAGGAAATGGACGTTGAGCACTGAAGAAAAACTGACCGGGGATCTGTTCGAAGTCGACAAGCGCCTGGGGCTCAAGCCCGTGGTGGACTTCAACACCTATCTGCGCACGGCCTTCGGCGACGGCAAATGCACCTGCGGTCGTTGTGTCGCCAGCGCGGGCGTCGAGAGCGGTTATGCCTACCAGCACAGCTTCGACTTCGGCGGTAAAGTCACCCACCGCCGCTTCGCCACCACCGCAGGCAGCGATGTACTGCTGGTACTGAAGAAGGCCTGGCTGTCCTACACCAAGGCCGAGCTGGAAACCAGCGGCAACCTGGCGCTGGACACCGTCAAGGAATTCGTCGAGCCGCAATTGCACCAGCGCCTGCTGCCCCTGCTGCTGACCAGCGGGCTGGTCAAGGACATCGATGGCGACCTGCAGATACAGGCACAGGCGGCCTGAGGTTTTCCTTCTCCAACAACAAGAAAGGTAAGACACATGCACCCACTCTCCCTGCAAGACAGCACCGCGCCGGACGGCGTTTGTTTTGGTTGCGGCAGCCGCAACCCCCATGGCCTGCACATCAAGAGCCACTGGCATGAGGATGGAGTGCATGTGATGGCCGAGCACCTGCCGGACAGCCAATACTGCGGCTGGCCCGAGCTGGTGTATGGCGGCCTGATCGCCATGCTGGTGGACTGCCACTCGAACTGGACCGCCATGGCCTACCACTACCGCGCCGAAAAACGCGCCCTGGACAGCCAGCCACGAATCAACTGCGTGACCGGCAACCTCGGCATCAAATTCATCAAGCCCACACCGATGGGCGTGCCTCTGACCTTGCGCGCCAGGGTCGAAGGCGAAGTCGGGCGCAAGAGCCGGGTGATCTGCGAGGTCTACGCCGGCGATGTGCTGACGGCGATTGGCGACTCGATCTTCGTGCGGGTCGATACCGAGCAACTGGCCGCGGCGGCCCACGGCCGGGAAGCCTGAGCCGGATCAGGCTCGCTCACGATCTTGAAACCTTTGCGAACCACGATCCGAAGCAGGTAAAACCAGCTTACAAGGGGGACGCCTAGTTCTTGCTCGCGACGGCGGTTAACGATAACGCGTGTCGAGTGGATGAACGCGGCGCTCTCAAGTCCATCGCGAGCAAGCTCGCTCCTACACCAGCCCCCACTCTCGTCCTTAACTGATCGGCATTAGCCAGAATCGTCCTGCTTGTCAGTCCGTAAAAGTAAAGACTTGCCCTTCAAACCTTTCAGATTCCTCCCGCAGTAATGCCTCGCTATAGCCAATAGGGTTGATGCCATCCCGCCTCCGGCTGGAAAACCGCAACGGATGGACAGGCAGAACGCTCGATGGCGCGCAACAGACTCCCCCCGATCAAGAATCCCCCTTCCGGCGACGGGCACCATGTCAGCTACCGAGACATGACCCCCAGCGAACGGGCGGAACAAGAGGCCAGGCAAAACGCCTATGAACGGATGCTGGTTCGCCAACAAGCCTACGCAGACAGCCTCGCCAGCCCACCCCGCAACCAACAGGCGATGGCCGGCTGCACATTCACCAAATCCTGCAATCTGCCCGACGGGGTCATGGACTACCTCAGCCCATCCGGGGCGATTCCCACCGACGCCATCAAGGACTATGGCGAGCTTGTCTTGCTGGGTGGTCGTGGAACCGACGCGACGGGGAATATCCCGCTCAAGAAAATCAGCGGCGCCCTTCCCGCCGCCCTGGGCAACCTGGCGCTGGGCGGCGAGGCCGTGGCGTCCGCCGGGGCTAGCGTGGCCACCGGCGGGGTCGTCACCGGTGCCTTGGCAGGCCTGGTGGCCATGCTCTGGCCGTCGAGCCTGGGCGACAGCGCCTTGTACACGCCCGAGCAACTCGACGCGCTGAAAGAAGGCCGCACCCGCGTGCGCCTGCATCTCGAACAACGACCCGACGGCACGCTCAAGGGCTATGGCTACAACACGCAAAAGCAGCGTGGCTGGGAAATGGTCCCGGTGGTGCGCTTTGCTGCCGAAGGCCAGCAACAGGTGGCCGACTTCGGCGACGGCGTCACCCTGATCTGGACACCCGCGGTGGACCCGTCCAGCACCTCCGGCATCCCCCCGCTGGAGGCCGCGCCCCAAGCGCCGCACATCTGGATCTTTCCGCCCACCGAACAGGCGGACACCCTCATCGTCAACCCAATCTACCCGCCGGAGTACAAGGACTTCATCCTGGTGTTCCCGCCGGGGTCTGGGGTTCGGCCGCTCTATATCGTGCTGAGCGTGCGCAAGACGCCCGGTACGGTTACGGGTCGGGGGCAGAACGTAGAAGGTCTCTGGCTCGCGGGGGCCGACTCCGGGTTAGGTTCTCCGATACCCACGGAGATTGCTGATCAGTTGTGCGGGAGGGAGTTCAGAAGCTTTGATGCTTTTCGGGAGGAGTTGTGGAGGGCTGTAAGTGATAATCCAGAATTAGCTGCGCAGTTTAACAACAGCAACAAGGCACGAGTGCGAGACGGCATGGCTCCACGCGCAAGAGCCTCTGATACCGTTGGCGGGCGACGCTCCTTTGAACTGCACCACAAGATACCTATTTCAGAAAGCGGTGAGGTTTACGATTTAGATAACCTTGGTGTCGTCACGCCAAGACACCACATCGACTTGCACAGGAACAACAAACGATGATCAAGCTTGCAAGCTCTTTGTCCGAATACACCGAAAGTGATTTTCTTGAGCTACTCGAAGAAATATGCAATGCGGTGGGTACAGAGAAATATCAGGATGAGCTGTTAGAGCACTTTATTAAAATAACTGGCAATCCCGCCGCATCTGACTGGATTTACTATCCCGAGGATGGTGAAGACGATTCGCCAAAGGGAATTTTGAAAACAGTCCAAGACTGGCGTAAGGCCAATGGCTTGCCGGGTTTCAAGGAACCCTAAATCAATGGCCTCGAGGAGCCCTTTCAATGGACACATCAAAGCTGAATCAAGGACGATATGAATTTTTTCAGCCGCATCGCAGGTCTTTTTGACCGAACCCCCAAGGAGCAAATTGCGGGCTATTCCCTGTCAGAACTCCGAGCGGTTTTCGACGACCCCCTTAAACACACCACTCCCGCCCTGCCCCTTCCACTACGCGCGGTTTCTTTGGAAGACACAGGCGTGCCGGCTTATTACTGGACCTTGCTGATCGACGGGAGCGACAGGGATTCTTTCCAGGCACTTATCGAATCCAGTTTCACCTTGAGCCACGAGCGCAGCTTCAACGACCTTCCCGTCAGGCAGTATGAAAACCTCCAACACCACCAGCACCTGATCTGTTTTACATCCACCCGGGAATTCAACGCCGTCACGGTGCGCCTGGTAACCAACAGCACTGACTTTCTCGAAGCCATTCAGCGCCAGCGTTTCGCCGTTCCGCCGCCCTGGGTAGCCTTCGAGGGTTACGACCCTGCCTGGTGGGGAACGCAGTTGCAAGGTGCCCAGGGTTACTACAACGACCAGTACTTCCTGCCGTTTTTTACCGGCTTGAGTAAGGCAGAGAAGCTGGCTTATTACGCCCGCTACGCTGCCAGCCAAGCGTGGGCTGCCAGCCTGATGTCAATCGGTGATGAGTGAGAGCAGCTGATGCCGCAGGCCGCGACCTCCTCCCCCCAACCACCTGGCCCGCTTGCCGAAAAGCGCAAGACTTCGCGCTGAAAAACCGGATAATGGCCGCCATTTCGTTTTGCTCGTTATTCGGTGTGCCCCATGGAAATCAAGGTCAACTTTCTCGACAACCTCCGACTTGAAGCCAAGTTCGATGACTTCACGGTGGTGGCCGATCAACCCATCCGCTACAAGGGCGATGGCTCGGCACCGGGTCCGTTCGACTATTTCCTGGCGTCATCGGCGTTGTGCGCGGCGTACTTCGTGAAGTTGTACTGCGACACCCGCAATATCCCCACCGATAACATTCGCCTGTCGCAGAACAACATTGTCGATCCGGAAAACCGCTACAACCAGATCTTCAAGATCCAGGTCGAGTTGCCGGCGGATATCTCCGACAAGGACCGCCAGGGCATCCTGCGCTCCATCGACCGTTGCACCGTCAAGAAAGTGGTACAGGCCGGGCCTGAGTTTGTGATCGAGGAGGTGGAAAACCTCGACGCCGATGCCCAGGCCCTGTTGATGCCGAGCGCCGAGGCGCACACCACCTACATCGCCGGCAAGGACCTGCCGCTGGAACAGACCATCGCCAACATGTCCGGCATCCTGGCGGGCCTGGGCATGAAGATCGAGATCGCTTCGTGGCGCAATATCGTGCCCAACGTCTGGTCGCTGCATATCCGCGACGCGCAGTCGCCGATGTGCTTCACCAACGGCAAGGGCGCGACCAAGGAAGGCGCCCTGGCCTCGGCCCTGGGCGAGTTCATCGAGCGCCTGAACTGCAACTTCTTCTACAACGATCAGTTCTGGGGCGAGGAGATCGCCAACGCGCCATTCGTGCATTACCCGGACGAGCGCTGGTTCAAGCCAGGCCCCAACGACGAGCTGCCGAGCGAAATCCTCGATGCGTACGGCCTGAAAATCTACAACCGCGAAGGCGAGCTGCGCGGTTCGCACCTGTTCGACACCAACTCCGGCAATGAAGAGCGCGGCATTGTTTCGCTGCCGTTCGTGCGCCAGTCGGACGGCGAAGTGGTGTATTTCCCGTCGAACCTGATCGAAAACCTCTACCTGAGCAACGGCATGAGCGCCGGCAACACCCTGGCTGAAGCCCAGGTGCAGTGCCTGTCGGAGATCTTCGAGCGCGCCGTCAAACGCGAAATCATCGAAGGCGAATTCGCCCTGCCGGATGTACCGGCAGAAGTCTTGGCCAAATACCCGGGGATTCTCGCCGGCATCCAGGGCCTGGAAGCCCAGGGCTTTCCGGTGCTGGTCAAGGATGCGTCCCTGGGCGGTGAGTTTCCGGTGATGTGCGTGACCTTGATGAACCCGCGTACCGGTGGCGTATTTGCCTCGTTCGGCGCGCACCCAAGCCTGGAAGTGGCGCTGGAGCGCAGCCTCACCGAGCTGCTGCAAGGCCGCAGTTTCGAGGGTTTGAACGATCTGCCGCCGCCGACGTTCGAAGGTCAGGCGGTCACCGAGCCGAACAACTTCGTCGAGCACTTCATCGACTCCAGCGGCGTGGTGTCGTGGCGCTTCTTCAGCGCCCAGTCGGATTACCAATTCGTCGAGTGGGACTTCTCCGGCCAGGGTGAAGACTCTAATACCCAGGAAGCCGCGACCTTGTTCGGCATTCTCGAAGGCATGGGCAAGGAGTCCTACATGGCCGTGTACGAGCACCTGGGCGCCACCGCCTGCCGCATCCTGGTGCCGGACTACTCGGAAATCTACCCGGTGGAAGACCTGATCTGGGACAACACCAACAAGGCACTGTTCTTCCGCTCCGACATCCTCAACCTGCACAGCCTCGACGAGGAAGAGTTGCAGGCGTTGCTCGAGCGCCTGATAGAAAGCGAACTGGACGACTACACCGATATCACCACCCTGATCGGCATCGAGTTCGACGACAACACCGCCTGGGGTCAACTGACCATCCTGGAGTTGAAGCTGCTGATCTTCCTGGCCTTGCAGCAATATGAAGAAGCCAAGGAGTGCGTGGAGATGTTCCTGCAGTACAACGACAACACCGCCGAGCGTGGCCTGTTTTACCAGGCGATGAATGCGGTGCTGGAGATGGAGCTCGACGACGATCTGGACCTGGCGGATTACGAAGCCAATTTCCGTCGCATGTTCGGCAACGAGCGGATGGATGCGGTGATTGGCTCGGTGAATGGCGATGTGCGCTTCTATGGCCTGACGCCGACCAGCATGAAGCTGGAAGGGATCGACCGCCACCTGCGCCTGATCGACAGCTACAAGAAGCTGCACGCGGCGCGGGCCAGGGTGACGGCGCTGTCCAGCTGATGGCCAGGCCGGGGAACAGCGCCCGCCGTTGAATCGACAGGCGCTGGCCCCACAGGCATAGGAAATGGCCCGGGCGATCAGCGGGCCAACCCGCCGGACCCACCCCGCTGCCGGCTCGAACCAGCTACTTCTCAGCGACCTTCCAACCCCTTCCCTGCTAGCCCCCGGCGACACCTTCCTCCCCCGGCGCCGTATTGCCGGCAATGGCAGCCCCGAGGAAGTACAGCATCCCGCCCGCGACGATAAACAGCATCAGCATGTAGAAGATGTATTGGGGCGGCTGCACCGCCAAGACCACACCGCACAATACCGGCCCCAATGCCGCGCCCAGGTTGTTCAGGTTCTGCGCCCCGTAATACATGCCCCGCAAATGGCTGGGGGCGATGTTGTCGATGAACATGTATTCGGCGGGAAACACGATAATCTCGCCGAGCGTGAAAATGACCATGGCGCCGACCCAGAACACCAGGGTGGTCGACAGGGCGAAGCCCGCCAGCCCCAGGACAAACATAACCAGCCCGCCGGCGAGCCACAGGCTCAAGTGTTGCTGGGAGATTTTCCTGCCGATGAGGTATTGCAGGCTGATCACCGTCAGGGCATTGGTCGCCACGATGCTGCTGATAATCCGGTAGGCAGTTTCGGCTGTGGTGGTCACCACCAGGTACTGCGAGAGGTAGGCACTGAACTGGCCGAAGACCACGGCGCTGAGCAGCCCGCCCAGGGTAAAGCACACCAGCCGGCGATCGCTCAGCAACAGCTTGCCCACGGCCAGGAATGGCGCGCGGGGCTGGCTTGGTTCAACGCCCGCCAAGCCCCTGTCGCCCCACACGAAGTAGACAAAAAAGAACCCTGCGCCCAGCCCCGCGGACAACAGAAAAGGCAGGCTGATATCCAGCCCGGCCAGCCCCGCGCCGAGAAAGGGGCCGACGGCATAACCGATATTGGTCAGCGTGTATTTGATCGAAAACACCTCGCCCCGGCCAGCGACGGGGAGCAGGCTGCCAAAACCCGATTTCACGGCAATATCGATGACCGCGTAAGCCAGGTTGATCGACACCAGGCACAGGTAGAACAGCCAGAGATCGCGCGCGACAAAGGTGCCGAGGAAACCCGCGGTGAACACGCCACTGCAGACCAGGATCAGCCTGTAGCTGGACATCTGGTCCACCAGGAACCCGCCATACAGGCTCAACAGCGAGCCAATGATCAGCGTGCTGCCGATGACCAGGCCGACATCGGCGATGCTCAAGTGGAAGTGGCCCGATAAGTAAATGACCAGGTAAGGCAGGGTGATCGCGCGAGCGAGGGTCAGGATCAGGGACGCTGAAAGCAGCAGGTTTACCGTGGTCGGATAGTTTCTTAGCGTGGCCAGCATCCTTGCCTCATCGTTATTGCCATTATTTTTGTCGGGTTCGCGCTGTGGCAATCGCAGGAAAGCCGGCGCGGATCAAGCATACTGCTGAACCCAGTTCTCATTGCTGATGGTTTTTACCGGGTGCGTGGAGCCAGATTCACGAATAAGGAATGTCTATGTTTTCCTCCGAACGCTTGAAGGGCATCGATGTATTTGTCTGCGTGGCCGAGTCTGGCAGCTTCACGGCCGCCGCCGAGAAAATGCACCTGACAGGCTCCGCCGTCAGTAAAAGCATCGCGCGCCTGGAGGGCCGGCTGGGCACTCGCCTGCTGCATCGGACCACGCGACGCGTGGCGCTGACCGACGCGGGAATGACCTTCTATCGCACCTGCACCGGCGTGCTGGCCGACCTGGAAGACGCCGAGTTTGCACTCAAGGCCGAAGCCAACGAGGTCCGCGGCAGTGTTCGCATCGACCTGCCAGGGGCTTTTGGCCGCGCCCAGGTGCTGCCGATCCTGCTGCGCCTTGCCCAGGATCATCCGGCCCTGGTGCCGCATGTTTCCTTCTCCGACGGTTTCGTCGACCCGTTCAAGGAAGGCGTGGACATCGTTGTGCGTATTGGCGGCGCGGATGCCGGGCCCGATACGCTGGGGCAGCGTTGCCTGGCCCGCGAACGACACCTCTTCTGTGCATCCCCCGCCTATCTGGCCAGGCAGGGCATCCCATTGACCGAAAGCGATCTGCAGCAGCATCAGTGCATCGCCTATGGCTGGGTGGATGGCCGGATCAATCCCTGGAATTTCGCCGACGACCAGGGCGTAACGACGCGCCGACAGGTCGCCGCCCAGCTTGTGGTGGGCAATGGCGAAGGCATCGTGATGGCGGCCATGGCCGGTTGCGGTATCGCGCAGTTGCCGTCCTGGCTCATCCAGCGGCAGCTGGACGAAGGGACCTTGGTGGAGGTGCTTGCCCATCGGGCAAGCGAGGGGATGCCGATCAACCTGGCCTGGGTCAAAAGTCGTGAAACGCTGCCCAAGGTCAGGGTCCTGCTGGAGGCCCTGGTCACAGGGCTGACGCCGATAGATGACGGCGACCTGACCGCCAGCCCTGCCCGCTGACAGACAAGGATCGGCCAGTACCTGCCGCCGGCCGATAGCCCCCGCCCAGCCCTCAGAACTTCGTCAACACCCCCACCCGCAGCGTCCGCCCCGGCGCCGGCATGAAGCTCTGCGCCAGCGGGTCCAGGTAGTAGCGATCGGTCAGGTTCTGCAGCGAAACGTTGAGATTGGTGTGCTCCTTCAACTTGTAGTTGAGGAACAGGTCGAACAGCGCCACCTCGCGGTAGACCAGCTGCGGCGTGGTCGCGCCGGTCTGCCAGTTCTCGTCGGCCTTGACCGTCGGCCCGGAGCTGTAGGTGGCGCGCCCGCCGACGGTCAGGGACTGGTCAAAAAAGCGCAGGCCCGAGGTCAGGTTCGCCGAGAACCGTGGCGGGTTCTGGGTGTTGGAGTACGAGCCCATGAAGCTGCCCGGCGTGCAGTCCGGCGTGTTGCTCAAGTCCCGATAGCGATTGCTGCTGGCCCGCAGCCGCGCGGCGAAGGCCGAGTCGCAGGTTTCGGTCTTCAGGTAGTAGGTGGAGGAAAAGTCCGCGAACACCCGGCCCGCGTCGTAGTGCGACTGCAGCTCCAGGCCGCTGGTCTTGAAGCTGTCAGTGTTGCTGAAGCGCATCTGGCCCATCAGGCCCGGGCTCGGGTCGTAGTAGCGGGTGATGTAGTGCTTGATGCTGTTGTTGAAGTAGGCAATCTTGAGCGCCGCCGAGTCGTTGTCCAGCAGCAGGCCCTTGTGCAGCGTGCTGGCGCCGATTTCCCAGCTGCTGGAACGTTCGGGTTTCAGGCCTTTGCCCGGTGTGGTCTGCAACACGCCCTGGCTGGTTTCGAACAGCGAGGGCATGCGCAGCCCCTGGGTGTAGGACGCATAGACGAAGGTGTCTGGCAGCACCTCGACATTGATGCCGAAGGCCGGTGCAAAGGCGCCGCCGCTGTTGCTCTGCTTGCCGGAATAGTCATAACCGCTGACCACCTCGCCCACCTGCGACGGATAGACCGTCGAGTCGGTCGCGCCGAAGTCGTTGTAGCGGATGCCCTCGAACGGAAAGTTGGTGTTGTTGAAGACAATGCCATTGTTCCGCCGCGGGTCCGTGGCGTCGGTGTACTGCCCGTTCGAGTCCGGGAACCACAGCATGTTGCCGGAGGTGTCCGTGTTCGAGACCCGCAGGTACCTCAAGTCACGCTCCTCCCAGCGCGCCGTCGCTTGGGCGACGTGGTCCTTGCTGCGGTAATAGGTATAACGACCGCCGCCCCACAGGGTCAGGCTGTCGACCGGCTGGTATTCCAGCTTGCCGTTCAGGCTGAACTCCTGCCGTTCTCCTTCGCGCAGCATGCGGTTGGCGTTGATGTCGTGCTGGGTGGTGACCACGCCCTTTTGCGGGCGCAAGTCCTCGACCTGGAACGAGCCGCCCAGGTCCAGCTTGAAATCGCCATAGTCGCTCTGCAAGTGCGAGGTGTTGGCCAGGTCGCCGCCGATGCGGCGGTCGGCCTGCCGGCTCCATTTGCGGTCCGAGCGATAGGCTTGCGAAGCCGGCGCCGCTACCGAGGTCAGTTGGCTGGTCTGCGCGTCAGTCATCCATAGGCTGGCCGTCAGGTCCACCAGCGGATTGCCGTCCGGCAGGTAGTGGTAGCGCGCGGTGTAGGTGTCGATCTTGGTATGGCCCAGGGGGTACTGGTAGATGCCGCCGGTGCCGAAACGGAAAATGTCCGACGGCATGATCTCACCGATGCGCCCGTCGTAGCGGCGGTAGCCCAGGTCGAAAGTGTGGCCGTCCGCCGGGCGCAGGGCGGTCTTGAGTAAGAAGGACTCGGTCTCCGAAGAGGAGTTCAGCACCTCCTCGCCGGCGTTATAGGTGGTGGCCACCGTCATGTCTTCAGCGCCGTAGCGGTCATAGGTGCGGTAGCGGTCCTGGCCCTTCTTGCCGGCGAAATAGTTGCCCTGGTTGCGGTGGGCATAGGCCGCCACCAGGTCAAAGAACTCATGGCTATAGGCGAACGCGGCACTGCCGGACTCGGCCTTCGAACCGAACAGTCCGCCACGGCTGCGGTGCGGTTCCGAGTACAGGTCCTCGGTCGAGGAGTGGCCGTCGCGGGAGGCGGGAGCGACGCCGTTGTTCCACAGGTCGCCCTTCAAGCGCAGGCCGAAGTTCTTGCCGTCCTGCAGGATGTCGTCGACGCCGAGGGTGCGCATCTTCACCGTGCCGCCGATGGCGCTGGAGGTCAGGCTCGGGCCCTTGTCGATGGCGATGTCACTGATCAGGTCCGGGTCGATGTAGCTACGTTGCTGGGTGCCGGCATACCCGCGATAGACATCCAGCGCCTGTTGCGAGCCATCCACCGTGACCGCCACCCGACTCTGGCCCTGGATGCCGCGGATGTTCACATCCAGGCCGCCGCCGTTGCGGCTGTCGCCGACCTGCACCCCAGGCTGGCCCTTGAGCACGTCGCCGACCGAGATCACGCCAAAGCGCTGCATGTCCTCGCCGGAGATATACAGCGAGGAGCGCGGCGCCGAGTACACCTCCTTCTGCTCCAGATCTTCGCCGACGACTTTCTGCGACGGCAGCACCATATCCCCGCCCGCCCGATACAACTCGAAGCTGCCGTCAACCTGGCGCTGATAGCCCAGGCCGGTTCCCGCCAGCAACCGCGCCAGGCCCGCCTCGGTGCTGAAATCGCCTTGCAGGCCCTGGCTGCGCTTGCCTTCTGTCAGCGTGGCGCTGCCCGCCATATTGATCCCCGCCTGCACGCCGAAACGCGACAGCGCCTGGTCCAGGGGGCCGGCGTCGATGCTGTAGTGCTGGCGCTCGCCAGCCGCGAACACGGCCGCGCCGCACAGCGGCTGCAGGCTGAGGAAAAGCAGGCCAAAGGTGCGGGCACACAAGGCTCGGGCGGGGAAAATCATGCAAGGCTCCTAGGGGTTGGCACCCACCTGTCCCGGTGGGTCATACCTGAAGGCCAAGCCAGATCGAAAAAACTGCGCCCCGGGGAAAAAATATTTTCAGGCCGGCACCACAGTCACCCAATAACGGGTTCGTCGCTCGATGCGCACCGGCAGCGTATTGGCCACCAGCGCCAGTGCGGCATCGGTGTCGTCCAGCTGGAAACTGCCGGTCACGCGCAAGGCCGCGACCGCTGCGCTGCAACGCAAAAAGCCCGGGCGGTAACGCGAGAGTTCAGCCAGCAGGGTATCCAAGCGCATGCGTTCGGCCGGCAAGATGCCGCGCAGCCAGGCGTGGGCCATAAACGGATCAACGCGGCTCGGTGCCGCGACGCCCTGGCGGTCGATCCGGGTTTGCCAACCGGTCTGCAGCGGCACTGGTAGCCAATGGCGCCGCGCACTGACCTGCACCAGGCCGCGCAGCACCGTCACCTGGGTGCCCTGGCGATCGTGGCGCACCAGCAGATTGGCGCCGCGGCTGTACAGCACCGCGTCCGGGGTCAGCAGTTGCAGCGATGCCGATTCCGCCGGCGCATCCAGCGCCAGCTCGCCCTCGACCAACTGCACACTGCGCCGCTGCGCGGTCAGCTCCAGGTTCACCGCGCTGGCGGTGTTCAGCCACAGCGAGCCACCGTCCGCCAGGGCCCAGCGCCGACGCTCGCCGATACTGGTGCGGTAAGTCGCCAGGGCCGAACGCACCAGGGTGGAATCCGTGCCTTGCCAGGCAACCCCGCCGAACAGTCCCAGGGCGAGCAGACACTTGAGCACCTGCCGACGCCGCTGCGGATCGGCACCGGCCGACTCCAGTGCCCGCCGCGCCGTGGCATCGGCCAACAGATTGGCCCCAGGCTGCAGCATCAGCGGCAAGCTGCTGACCCGCTGCCAGGCGTATTCATGCTCGGCGCTCACCTGCCGCCACTGCTGCAAGGCCTGATGCTCGACATCGCTCATCAGCCCGGACTGCGCCCGGACCATCCAGTCGATGGCGCTGTCCCGCACCCGCGGATCAACCACGGCGCCACTCATTCAAAACGGCTCGCGTAACAGACACTGAACGCCTTGCCCATGGCCCGCTGCACCTGGGCCACGCTCAGGTTCAACCGCGCGGCGATCTGCGGGTAGGTCAAGCCGTCGAGCTGGGACAAGAAGAAAATCTGCCGCACCCGCGACGACAGCCCCACCAACAGCGAATCCAGCTGCAACAGGGTTTCGATCATCAAGTGCCGCTCTTCCGGCGAAGGCTCCTCGGCCACTGGCCGCGCCGCCAGCGCTTCCAGGTAAGCCCGCTCGATCGCCTGGCGCCGCCAGCGATTGATCAGCAGGCCATTGGCAATGGTCGCGAGAAACGCCATGGGCTGGCGCAGCTCGCGCACATCCTCCTGCGAGCGCATCACGCGGACAAAGGTGTCGTGAGCCAGGTCCTCGGCATCGGCGCTGTGCCCCAGCCGCCGATGCAACCAGCCGCGAAGCCAGCCGTGATGGTTCGCATACAACCGGGCGACGGGCGAGGCAAAGCTGTCGTCGTGCATGTCAGATCCGCATTAATGATAATGCTTCTCATTTTAGAGTTTGACGACAGGCGTTGTACAGCGCAGAGGAAGTGGCACGGTTTTTAGCAGGGCCCTGAAATGCCCTCGGCATAGCACATTTGCCCTATATGCCCCCCTCCAACGCCATGCTGAAATAAATCCCTCTATTGAGTCAGATTTAACAGGGGCCGGCCGTGCCAGATTCCCTGACTCCACGTTTCTGACGTGCCCCGTTGAGGATCGCTGATAACCAGGGCGAAACACTATTAAGGAAGATATGCCATGAACAAAAACCACCTCTTTGCCCCCGCGTTACTGCTTCTGGCGGGTACCTTGGCCGGTTGCTCGACCAATCCCAATGTCTTGCAAATACATAAAGTCACCGCGGAAACCATTGGCCTGGCCTCCACCGATGAACTCACCATGGGCCCCGTCACCAAAGGCAAGGAAGACTTCCTCGGCGGCTCGGAACTGACCTTCAAAGCCACCACCGCCAAGGGCCGCGTCTTCAACTGCTCGACCTTCATGACCCCGGGGATCCTGCTCGATCCGCCGAAGTATTCGCGGCTTACTTGTACGAACTGAGCGGGTGGCAGTGGCTTGAAACAAAAGGCCCCGACTTGTCGGGGCCTTTTTGTTTTGAGCGAGCAGTAGATTGCCAGGGTTTCACGTAGCCTGATCTCGGAACCCATTGCGCGGCGACAACCCCGCCAGCCGCGCCGCCAGGGCCTCCATATAAGCCCGCTCGGCTCCCCCTCTATAGCGTCTCTTAGTACGTAACAAATCGAGGCGATCAGAAGCTTGGCACCGACATAAACAAGCAGGCGTTGATGCTATGATTTGACGGCTAATGGAGGGTTATTCGATGAGCAAAACCGCCGTTTCTGGCGTTGCCAGTGAAGTTCGCAAGCTTGCCAAGGCTCACAAGGTCACCACTGAGCCTGACAGCATGAGTCGCATGGCTGCCACCATCACCCGCCTTGCCGGTGACTCGGTCGAGCTGGATAGCATTGAGCGATTACTGGTCAATCTCAAAAAGAAAGGCGTGCTGAGCAAGAGCCAAACCCTTGCATTTCAGGAGCGCTATCTCCAGGAAAAAAGGCAGGCCAAAAAGAAACTTAGCGCATGAGTTTCGATCCTTTCGGTGATTTCGAAACGGCCGGCTATCTTCGAAATCATCAACGCCTCAAAGACCCTGTCGAAGTCAAAGAGTCTGAGCACTTTGTCTTCGAACTGAGTATCGAGGAGGCGCTTTCACACTTGGCTCGAAAGAGGCGACCTGACTACAAAGCCATCCTTAAGGTTCACAAGATCGTGTTTGGCGGGTTTTATCCTTGGGCGGGCAAAGATCGAAATGAGCTAGTCCCGCATCTCGCCATATTCAAAGGCGCATACAACGACCCGCACAGCACCATTTTCGAGCGCCCTGACTTCATCAAGAGGTCCGTCGACTATGCGCTCAAGCTGGCGGCAGACAAGAAAAAGTTCCAAGAAAGACCAGGAGAAGTCATGGGCCAGTTGGCATTCGCCCACCCCTTCCTGGACGGCAACGGACGCACCCTCCTACTGGTTTTCATGGAACTCTGCTACCGGGCCAGATTTGCGATCAATTGGTCCAGAACGAACAAAGATGACTACCTGCGAGCACTGAGCGACGAAATTCGGGCGCCTTTCCAAGGGCACCTCGACAACTACCTGAAACCTTTCGTAACTGCCATAACAAGCCGTGACGAGTGGCCACAGATAATCGGTGGCATTCACAGCCTGGATGGACTCGACAAAGAAGACATTACCTACGAGAGCCTGGATAACCCGGAAGTCCAGCAGCTCTACAAAACCTATCGGGCCCAGCTTCAAGATGCCCCGGCGGTGCCGGGGGCTGATGACTGAACCCGTTGCCCTCAAAACAATTCCGCTCTTCTCTCCTCCGCCTCATGGGTGCTTGCAAAAGCGTTCAGTGAGTCACGCAGCGTCCGAAGGTCACTCTTTGCAACCCTTCGAGGCCGCGGAAAACATCGTGTTACAGACCGTCTAGACTCCAGTATTCCAGGGCCGAAGGTTCCTGGCCCCCAACGGCAGTCATTCCCACCGAGTCGACCCGAGAACACAAAATCATGTGTGAATCATGTGATTCAAACTCCGCCGCAAACATCCACGATCGTCGTCGTTTTCTTCGCTTCGCCGGACTGGGGGCAGGCGCCCTGCTGATAGCCGGCGTACTGCCAGGCAGGCTGGTCCATGCCGCCGAAAAAACCGCCGCGCCGCCCAAACCACAAAACGCCATCAGCCCCGACCAGGCACTGCAAAGGCTGATCGAAGGTAATGAGCGTTATGTCAGCGGAAACTCAAAGACCCACGATTTCAAGGACGAGCGCGAAGCCCTGGTTTCCGGGCAGAACCCGTTCGTGGCGGTGCTCAGTTGCTCCGACTCGCGGATCGCTCCCGAATACGCTTTCGACACAGCCCGAGGCGATCTTTTCGCCATACGCGTTGCGGGCAACTTCGTAACCGGCGAAGGCCTGGCCAGCCTCGAATACGCCGTTGCGGTACTCGGCGCCCCGCTGATCCTCGTACTGGGGCATGAGAGCTGCGGCGCCATCGAGGCCGGCATAAAAGCCGTAAAAGATCACACCGTTTTTCCTGGGCATATCCAGAAACTGACCGATGCACTCAAGTCCTCTATCGAGAAAGTGCTCAAGCAACCCGGGGCTCTGATGGAAAATGCCACGGTGCAAAACGTCAAGGACTCGGTCGGCAGCCTTAAACAGGCCACGCCACTGCTCACCGATGCGCTCAACAAAGGCAGGTTGAAAATCGTAGGCGGCATCTACCGCCTTGCCACCGGTAAAGTCGAGTTGATTGCCTGAACCGGACAGTGCGCATCGCCTACCGATAAGCCGAGAAAGAGCCCCGCACACCGGCTGGGCTCTGCTGGTTTTCGCCGCCTGGATAAACGACCGGGCTTGCACTGCAAGGTTGGGAGTCTCGTTTTATGGCTTTGCCCAGCCTCCTTTGCACTGATCCAATCGGTCCTCATCAGTCCCAACCCCTTTCTCTGTGTCGATGTTCCCATTCAGGTCGAGATAGATATGGGTGTTTGGCCATTTTGGGGTGATGCTGACGCAATGATGGCGGCCCTTTTCGCTCCACCAATCCAACTGCATGAAAAAGTCTTCGTCTGGAAATATAAAGCCGTTATCTGATGTTCCGCCTCCGGGTTGCATCCGTCCTTTATATATCCGGTGCTGCACGTTCCAGATGTACTTCAGCTCTTCCTTGCCGTTTTCGGCGTAGTGAACGGTTACTGTCGGCTCAAGAATGGTCTGCCCTACAAAAAACAATACCGGTAGTAACGGAATGAATAGCAGCCAAGCACATCCAGATCGCCCCTTACTCACACTTATGGTCGTCAATCCCTTCTCCCCAGTTTTCTGGCGGTACTGCTAGTACTTCGTCCATGACCATCTTCGCTGTTATCCCTCCGTTGGGGTGTTGGTTGGCGACCGGGCCTGCACTGCCCGGTCGTTGGTTATCGGGATTAAGCGTTCAGCGCCTGAGACTTATCGCCCAGGGTACGCAGTAGATCGCAGCCGTCGCTGAGCAGCAGGCCGATAGCAAAGCGGATCTGGGCAACATCTTGAGCGCCGGAAGCGCAGTCGAGGATTTCCAGCAGATTGCGGGCAGCGCCGATGCGTTGCTGGGCGCAGGTATAGAGATCGGAGAGCGAGGCGTTGGCGTCCAGGTAGAGGACGGGGTGGTCGGTGTCGTTGCGGGTGAGGGGAACGGGATTGCAGACGTGCGAGCTAGTCATTGAGTCATACCTTCCTTAGTTTGATTGACTGCCACGTTCGCCGCGAAACGAATAAGGGTGGCAGCTGTGCGCGGGTTCGCGGACCGGAAACTAAGGACCGGCACACCCGAAGGTGTCCCACACACAGCCGCCATAGCACAATGCCAGGCAGCAAAAAGCGCCTACATGTGATGGGCGCTTTGTGCGCTTAGTTTTTCCAGACCGCGACGTCCGGTCGCCGATGTGCGGCGACGGGGCAAACTATAGGAGTAATGAGTTAGGCCCTGCAAGAAAAGAAGCACATTATATTCACACCGATTATTTCAAAGCTTTGGTACACAAGCTGATGTTTGTGAGTTTTTGACCGAAGATGTCACGCCGCCTTTAAAGCGGCGCGCACTGGATCATTTATACTGTCATAAATGGGATTGCTCCGACATTTAAGCATCGGAGGTTTTAAAGCTTCTGCAGTACAAATTTTACACATCAACCATTGCGGTTTTTATATTTCAACCTCGCCGATCTAGCTTTCACTACAACAGCGCTGTAGGCGATAGAGAGCTCTATGGCATTTGGCTGCTCCGCCAGCATCAAGATATGACGGCCAATAGTCTGCGGATCGAACCCCCTAATTGCCTCATTAGTCAGATCATCCAGGTTGAGTGGTTCCCGGCTTTCCTGTCCTTCTTGGCTATACCGAGAATGATTAGGCGAAATATCTGTCGCGCGCGATTCGACTAGCTCTGGCAATATTTCACTACTCATTTTTCTGATAGGAATATCAGAAGCTATCGTCTCTGTTTCAACTTGCGCTCTTGTCGAAGCACTAAAGGGTTCAGCAAGCTTGCGACTTTTATTTTCCATCGCCTGATCAAAAAGATCAGGAGTATCCATCTCTTCCAGAGCTGGCTCTTTCCGCAATGGCGTCTTTGCTATTAAGTCTGTTCGAAACCGACTCAAAACCGTCTGTCCGGTTGAAAGTAGGAACCATTGCCAGCTAGTTCCTTTCTGCCCCAAGAAAGGGGACCCAATCGGATTAACATCACCTAGACCATCAATATGAAAGTGATTGTTCTTGATGCCGAGAATATCAATCATCGTGCGGGGAGGCTGCCAGTACAACATGTCTGGATAAGAGAAGCTGTAGGTATTCTTCCCCTGGCTTATACCATACAGTCGCTCCGCTTCATCACGAATATAAATATCATCTTGAACAGGCCCCAAGTAACTAGCATCAGGATAAGCTGCACCGATAAGCGCTCCTGCCATTGTTCCAATCGTATCTGTATCACTATCCAGAAGGTTAGCGACGATTTGGATGCTTTCCTGAGCTCCAGCCTGTGGAGATATCCAAGCTGCGACATTAGCGAAAAGTGCGCACTTGAGCCCTGAACCTCGTTCCGCTGCGCTCAAACCGCTCTCAGCTTTCACAACCTCTTCGTAGACAGCTGTGGAGTTTTGTAAAGATCGTGACATGAGAATCGAAGCGACATTCCGAGCAGAATCTTCCCACTCCCTTGCAACAGTGGCGACTGCATCCTCCAAGGACTGATTACTTCTCTGCGCCCAAGTCGGCACCCAGAAAGTCATGAGCTCATTGTCACCGGCTATCATCTTTGGAATAGTTCGTATGTCGTCAGCCAAATCAGGCCACTGCTCAGGGGAAGGAGGCTTCCCAGTTTCAAATGTATGTGCAAGGCTGACAGCGTGAACGACAGCCCCTGCTATTCCTCGCATATGCCCGTGCGTGCAAAGCGCATTACGAATGACATCAGGAACGTATGAGGCCTTGTCTTTCAGGTTGGTAGCAGCCCAAACATGTGGCTGAACACGCATAGCTGCGCCGTTACCACCGCCGTTTTCATAGTTTGCAAAGAAGTTGCTAAACCACGTATTGCTTCTGTTGCATAGCGCTGCAGCGGCCGCCTTACTGCCGCGCCCAGCACCTAATGCATATGCCTGCCAGACAGTCAGTTCGATCTTCGCGAAGGCTTCTACATCGAAATAGCCATTACCTCGTATCGCCCTACTGGTGGCGAGACGCAGTTGAGTGTCATCTGAATATGCACCGGCTGGCAGAGAAACGGTCGCCCCAAACCGTCCACCAACGAGTCGTTTCCAGGGTTCTGTCCGAGTGATCGTGGAGTGCCCTAAGCGCTGCTGCACAATCTTGTCGGAAGCCAGCTCAGTAGGAAAACCCAGCGCGTCCGCGTAGGCCGACCAGAGCGCGGAGGAGATAGTGCGTTTCAGCCTAAGGTCTGACATTGGGTTCTCACTTAATTTCTACGAACAGGTCAGGGTTAACCTCGACCACCACACGCCTATGACCTACAGCGGCCATCTGTGCTGCTAACTCATCACTTTCGGAATCTGTTCTGACATAGATCCGCTGCAGATACTCTGTCGAGACCCCTTCTGGATAAAGAACCTCTGCCTGAGTACAGGTCGTCCGGTTAAGTGGAAGGCCTACAGGGCGATGTATTTCTTTTCCCACCCACTGGATGACTGGGTCTTCAAAAGCTGCGCTCAAACCTTTGCATCCTTGGGCGCGCTGAACACCGGTATAGATATTGTTGGTGGTCGTAAACCAAACACCTTCGTGACTTAGAATTTGAGGCGAAAAATCCAGGATGCACCAGAAAAAATCTTTCTCTCTGTGCCAATTGCCTGATGAGGTGCCAAAAAAATTGGAGTTGATATGAGTGATCGAAAGGTTGGCGTAGTCAAGCCAAGCAGCGTCTTTCCCACGGTAAGCGGCATTTGGCTGAAAAATATGCTGCAACTGCGCATCTGTGTTGAGGCGCTGCCGCGATTTGAGCGCACCTGATGCAAATACCCCTAAGGAACCACGGTTGGTCGTAAAATGGACAACCGACTCTATCGCGCGATCCGCGACAATGTTCTCCACGCTCATACGTCCACTCCCTGGTACAGATCATCTCCAAAGAAGCGGATGATATCGGGGGCATCATCCTTTTTGAAGCCGAGAATGACGCTCTTCCGAGCGCGGCCAACCCCCATCGCAATCAAACGTCGCAATCGTGCGGACGGCTCGTAATCTTCCCCCCCCTCATCCGGCGCGCGAACATCAACCACACTGCCGTCTAGCCCAATCATAATGATGTGGTCAAACTCTAGTCCCTTGCAGGAGTGGAGGGTACACAGTGCGATGTTTTCGGTGCCCTGCGGCCACTCAGATGAACCGGTTAATGATACCCAGGGCAATTTATAACGATCGAGCTCTGGGATAAGGTCTCTAAACCATCCTTTGGTATGTAGGAACGCAACGGATTCACGCGTGAGATCCACATTTTCCTGAATATACTCCCGAGCATAGCGAACCTGATTAGCATAACTACCGGTCAGCACAATTGGCTTTTCTCCCTCCGAAATCGCGCTGTCATAATTAGGCATTGTTCCGTTGTCATCCATTGCCAGCCCATCCAGCAACGTGCTCGCGAAATGCGCAATCTGCTTGGTGTTTCGGTAGTTTGTCTGAAGGGTGCTGCTCTTCCCAGAGGTCACCGTTACGTCCACTTCTTGCCAGCTGAAATTACGACTGTAGATTCGCTGGGCACTGTCAAGGACGAATGTAGTGGTGGCGTGCTCTGCACGCTGGTTCAACACAGCGCGAACTTCATTGGCTGAGAAGTCTTGAGTTTCATCCACAACGATAACGGAGTACTTGCGGACCTTTTCAGCCGAGAGCTGAACAGCGAGATCATTCCAATCAACAAGCCGATTGAGCCGCTTGTATTCGTTATAGCGACCAATAACGGTATCAAGCAGGAGTTGCCTTGCAGGCCGCTCCATTCGAGGGGCGATTCCTCGCCCCTCTCGTCGAGCAGTCAAGTAGTCGTTGGTGTTCGTGGGTAAAAAACGGCCCATGACATACGCCGCTTCTTCCGCCACAAACTGCGGATCCATTTTCATTTCACCGGATAACTTCCTTAGCACAAGCATTGAGTCGTCGATGCTCATGATCGTGAACCCGGGAACAGCTAGACTTCTAGCCCAAGCATTGAAAGTCGAGACGTGTAGGTGAATGAGAGGCTCTTCGTGCAACTGTTGTTGCGTCAGCTCATTGATGTATCCGCGTAGCGTGCGATTGAAAGTCAGCACCAACACATTGACTGGCTCTGGCTTGTCCAGCCGTTTGGCACGGCTGAGATAAAACCCAGCTAACGAGCGCAATTTAAGCAGTGCAGTTGTTGTTTTGCCGCTCCCCGCTGCTCCCCGAATAACTTCGACTCCAGGACCATTGCGCGAGAACAGTGCCAACTGTTCTGCAGTGGGCGTGACATCAATTAGAGCTTTCATATCGCCTTCCTTGGTTGATTGTCACTTGATCCTAGCACGCAATAATGGCGTTAGGCCGCTATCTGAAAGTGCTTTTGCGAACCAGAGGGCAAACACACATCGAAACCTACTTGGTCCAGGCGACAACCTTGGCGATAAATCTAGAAGAAAAAACAAGCCAGAAGCTTTACTAAGCGTCACCACAAATAGGGTAACTGATTAAAAAGACGACGAAATTTTGGAAGCAATCAGGTCGCTCTCCAATCAAAAATTCGCCGGCGTATTCGCACTAATAATCTCCGCCTCATCCTGCCCAATATTCCGAAACTTATGCGGCAAGGTAGTCGGAAAATAATACCCATCCCCCGGGTTCAACACGCTCACCTGCCCGTCCACCGTCAGTTCCACGGTGCCACGGGTGACGAGGCCGCACTCCTCCCCTTCCGCATGCACGATCGGTTCGTCGCCGGAGCTGGCGCCGGGGGCGTATTGTTCGCGCAGAAAGCGCATCTGGCGGGTTGGCAGGGCGGCGCCGATCAGCAGCAGGCGGGCGCCGTCGCGGCCGAGGTCGGGTTGTTCGTTGGCGCGGAAGACGTATTGGTGTTCGCGCGGGGGCTGGTCGAAGGTGAAGAAGTCGGCCAGGGACATGGGGATGCCTTCGAGCAGCTTTTTCAGGGAGCTGACGGAGGGGCTGACGCGGTTCTGTTCGATCAGGGAGATGGTGGCGTTGGTCACGCCGCTGCGCCGGGCCAGCTCGCGCTGGGACAGTTTGTAGCTTTCGCGAACGAGTTTGAGTCGGGTGCCCGTGTCCATAACAGCCTTATGCGAGAGGAACTTAAGGGTATTCGGCGCTTGGGTCGCGATTGTCGCGATTTGGGTGCCTCTGGAGCCTGAAAGGCGGCTATTTAAACATGTTTGACGGCGCTGCTGTAAGGGCTGGCGATGAGGGGTTTACGGGGATTTTACGGTGGGTTTGCGGGCCTTGGGAGGTCCTGCGGACCTCGGCGCAGCCGCGTTGGGGCTCGGCAGCGGCTACAGGTCGGCGTTGAGCCGGGGTTGGCCCGGGTGCTGGGGCCGTCTGGGGTCTGTAGCCGCTGTCGAGCGTTAGCGAGGCTGCGTACGACCTGGGCGGCATTCCGACGCAGCGGGCGCCAAACCTGGCGACGCGGAGTGTCTGGCGCTCCGCGTTATCGTTCATCGCGAGCAAGCTGCGCTCCTACAAGAGCAGGAACGCGGGGTGCCATGCCCATGTGCCCTGTCGCTTAGATGCCGAAGCGGTCGCGCAGCGCGTAGTACGCCGCGCCCATGGCAGTCAGCGGGGCCTGGAAGGTGCGGCCGCCGATCATCGGCATGTGCGGCAGCGAGGCGAAGGCGTCGAAGCGTTCGGCGTCGCCACGGATCATTTCCGCGATCAGTTTGCCGGCCAGGTGCGAGCAGGTGACGCCGTGGCCGCTGTAGCCCTGCATGTAGTAGGCGTTCTTTTCGATGCGGCCGAATTGCGGCATGCGCGACATGGTCAGCAGGAAGTTGCCGGTCCAGCGGTAGTCGATCTTCACGTCCTTGAGCTGGGGGAAGGTCTTGAGGATCTTCGGCCGGATCAGTTGCTCGATGTCGTTCGGCTCGCGGGCGCCGTAGACCACACCGCCGCCGTACAGCAGGCGGTTATCGGCGGTGAGGCGGTAGTAGTCCAGCAGGTAGTTGCAGTCTTCGACGCAGTAGTTGTTGCGGATCAGGCTGCGGGCCACTTTCTCCGACAGCGGTTCGGTGACCACGATCTGCGAGCCGCACGACATGCTCTTGCGAGTCACCCGCGGGTCGAGGTCCTGCTGCAGGTAGGCGTTGCCGGCGATCAGCAGGTACTTGGCGCGCACCACGCCCTTGGCGGTGCGCACGATGTTCGGCTCGCCGTAGGTGATTTCCAGCGCCGCCGACTGCTCGAAGATCTTGCCGCCCAGGCCGATGATGGCGCTGGCTTCGCCCAGGGCCAGGTTCAGCGGGTGAATGTGCCCGCCCTGCATGTCCAGCAGGCCGCCGACGTAGGCGTCGGAACCGACTTCCCGGGCGATCTGCGCCTGGTCCAGCAGCTTCAGGTTGTTGTTGCCGTAGCGCTCCCAGCTGGCCTTCTGTTCGGCCAGGCCCTTGAGCTGCTTCTTGTTCATGGCGGCGAAGATCCCGCCCGGGCGGTAGTCGCACTGGATGTCGTAGTGCTGGATGCGCTGGCGAATGATGTCGGCGCCTTCGAAGATCATGCTGCCCAGCACTTCGGCGCTTTTTTCGCCGTAGCGCGACTCGATCACGTCGACGTCGCGGCTGTAGGAGTTGACCAGTTGCCCGCCGTTGCGCCCGCTGGCGCCGAAGCCGACCTTGGCCGCTTCGAGCACGGTGACGCTGTAGCCCGCCTCGGCGAGGAACAGCGCCGAGGACAGGCCGGTGTAGCCGGCGCCGATCACGCAGACGTCGCAGTCGACCATTTCTTCCAATACAGGAAAGTCGGCGGTCTGGTTGCGGGTCGCGGCGTAGTAGCTGTTTACGTAGGTTTGCATCATGAAGTTCCCCAGCAGGTGCGGGTCGTAGCCCGCCCCGCCGTTGTTATAGGTAGTCGTCTTAACGACAACTGTCTGCGCGTCGATCAGGCTGCGTTAAAAACAGGCTCGGAATGCTCATGTAGGCCCCTACAGTCGAACGCGACCCCGGCCGTTCCTCGCCTGTTTTTGCCTTGCCTGATCGCCGCTCGACGAGTTTTCGTAAAGCGCCTAGAGCTTGATCCAGGTCGCTTTCAGCTCGGTGTACTTGTCGAAGGCATGCAGCGATTTGTCGCGACCATTGCCCGACTGTTTGAAACCGCCGAACGGCGCGGTCATGTCGCCGCCGTCGTACTGGTTGACCCACACGCTGCCGGCGCGCAGGCCACGGGCGAAGCGGTGGGCGCGGCTGAGGTTGCTGGTCCAGACCCCGGCGGCGAGGCCGAAAATGCTGTCGTTGGCGATCGTCAGCGCCTCTTCCTCGGTGTCGAAGCTGATCACCGACAGCACCGGGCCGAAGATCTCTTCGCGGGCGATGGTCATGGCGTTGGTCACGCCGTCAAAAATCGTCGGCTCGACATACAGGCCGCCGGTGCTTTCCAAGGTCCGCGCGCCGCCGGCCAGCAGTTGGCCGCCCTGCTCCTTGCCGATGCCGATATAGCGCAGCACGTTCTCCAGTTGACGCTGATCCACCAGCGCGCCGACGCGGGTCGCAGGGTCCAGGGCATGCCCGGGTTTCCAGGCCTTGAGGGCCTCCACCAGCAGCGGAATGAATTGCTCGCGGATCGAGCGCTCCACCAACAGGCGCGAACCGGCGGTGCAGACTTCGCCCTGGTTGAAGGCGATGGCGCTGGCCGCCGCTTCTGCCGCAGCGCGCAGGTCCGGCGCGTCGGCGAACACCACGTTGGGGCTCTTGCCGCCCGCCTCCAGCCAGACGCGCTTCATGTTGCTCTGGCCGGAATACACCAGCAGTTGCTTGCCCACCGCGGTGGAACCGGTAAAGGCCAGCACGTCCACGTCCATATGCAGGGCCAGGGCCTTGCCCACAGTGTGGCCGTAGCCCGGCAGCACGTTGAACACGCCCTTGGGGATGCCGGCATCCAGCGCCAGCTGGGCGATGCGGATCGCGGTCAGCGGCGACTTTTCCGAAGGCTTGAGGATGAACGAGTTGCCCGCCGCCAGGGCCGGGGCGAATTTCCAGCTGGCCATGATCAGCGGGAAGTTCCACGGCACGATGGCCGCCACCACGCCGGAGGCTTCGCGAGTCACCAGGCCCAGTTGATCGTGGGGCGTGGCCGCGACTTCGTCGTAGATTTTGTCGATGGCCTCGGCGTTCCAGCGGATCGCGTTGGCGGTGGCCGGCACGTCGATGCTCAGGGCATCGCCGATGGGCTTGCCCATGTCCAGGGTTTCCAGGAGCGCCAGTTCTTCCTGGTGCTCGAGGATCAAATCGGCGAAGCGGATCAGCACGCGCTTGCGCTCGGCCGGGGCCTTGCGCGACCACACGCCGGACTCGAATGCCTGGCGTGCCACCTGCACCGCCCGGTTGGCGTCGGCCTCGTCGGTGCTGGCGACGTTGGCCAAAAAGCGCCCGTCCACCGGGCTGATGCACTCGAAGGTGGCCGCGCTGGCGGCGTGGCAATACTGGCCGTCGATAAAGGCGCGCCCTTCGAGGGTCAAGGACTGGAAGCGCTGCTCCCAGTCGCTGCGGGATTTAGTCATGGCAAATACTCAACGCAGGAAAAGGAACGGCCATCAGACCGTGTGCAGGTACCAGTTGTATTCGAGGTCGGAGATCGAGTTTTCGAACTCGGCCAGCTCGCTCTCCTTACAGGCGACGAACACGTCGATGTACATCGGGTCGATGTACTTGGCCATCACCTCGCTGTCGTCCAGCACGCGCAGGGCGTCGCGCAGGTTGCTCGGCAGGCTCTGCTCGTTCTGCTCGTAGGAGTTGCCTTCCACCGGCGCGCCGGGCTCGATCTGGTTGGTCAGGCCGTGGTGAATACCGGCCAGTACCGAAGCCATCAGCAGATAGGGGTTGGCGTCGGCGCCGGCCACCCGGTGTTCGATGCGTACGGCGTCGGAAGAACCGGTCGGCACGCGCACGGCCACTGTACGGTTGTCGATGCCCCAGCTCGGCGAGTTCGGCACGTAGAACTGCGCGCCGAAACGGCGGTAGGAGTTGACGTTCGGGCAGAGGAACGCCATCTGCGCCGGCAGGGTTTCCAGCACGCCGCCGATGGCGTGGCGCAGGGCGTCGTTGGTTTCCGGGTCGTCGCTGGCGAAGATGTTGTTGCCTTGCTTGTCGAGAATCGAGATGTGCACGTGCAGGCCGTTGCCGGCCTGGCCCGGGTACGGCTTGGCCATGAAGGTGGTGTCCATCTCATGGTCGTAGGCGATGTTTTTCACCAGGCGCTTGAGCAGCACCGCGTAGTCGCAGGCTTTGATCGGATCGGAGACGTGGTGCAGGTTGACTTCGAACTGCGCCGGGGCGCTTTCCTTGACGATGGCGTCGGCGGGGATGCCCTGCTCTTTCGCGCCTTCGAGGATGTCTTGCAGGCAGTCGACGTATTCGTCTAGGTCGTCGATCAGGTAGACCTGGGTCGACTGCGGACGCTTGCCGGAAATCGGCGAACGCGGCGATTGCGGACGACCGTTCACGTTGTCCTGGTCGATCAGGTAGAACTCCAGCTCGAAGGCCGCGCAGATGGTCAGGCCCAATTCGTCGAACTTGGCAACGACCTGGCGCAGCACTTCGCGCGGGTCGGCGAAGAACGGCTGGCCTTCGATCTCGTGCATGGTCATCAGCAGTTGCGCGGTCGGGCGCTTCTGCCAGGGCTCGACGCTGAGGGTGCCGGGGATCGGGTAGCAGATGCGGTCGGCGTCGCCGATGTCCAGGCCCAGGCCGGTGCTTTCCACGGTGGAGCCGTTGATGTCCAGGGCGAACAGCGAGGCCGGCAGGTTGATGCCTTTTTCGTACACCTTGTGCAGGGCGGTACGTTCGATGCGCTTGCCGCGCACCACGCCGTTCATGTCTGCAATCAGCAGGTCGACGTAGAGGATCTCGGGATGGTTCTTCAGGAAGGCGTTGGCTTCGTTGAGCTGAACGGCACGCAGTGGGACCGACATGATGCACCTATGTGTTAATTATTATGTTCAAAGCGGTTTCGTGGCAGCAGTCAATCCGAAAGGAAAAGTGAAGTCAATAGCGAACACAGGGCCCACAGCGTTAAATATTTTGCCCTATATGGCCGCGCAAGCAGGCAATAGACCCACAGATACCGAATATCCGACGAGCTGCGTTTAGAATTTTTTACACGGAAGTTGTTAATTAAAATCAACGAGGATAAGCTCTGGAAAAACTCGTTCCAGCGTGAATTTCGAGGTGATAAAAATGGCATTCAAGCCATTGATCGGCGTTACTGCGTGCGTCAAAGAGATCGGGCTGCACCCCTACCACGTCAGCGGCGACAAGTACTTGCGTGCTGTCAGCAGCGCGGCCGAGGGCCTGCCCCTGATCATTCCTTCCCTGGCGGACCTCATCGATACCGAGGCTCTGCTGCAGAACCTGGACGGCCTGCTGTTCACCGGCTCGCCGTCGAATGTGGAGCCCTTCCACTATCAGGGCCCGGCCAGCGAACCGGGCACCGCCCACGATCCCCAGCGCGATGCCACCACCCTGCCCCTGCTGCGCGCGGCGATTGCCGCCGGCGTGCCGGTGCTGGGCATCTGCCGCGGCTTCCAGGAAATGAACGTGGCCTTCGGCGGCAGCCTGCACCAGAAGGTGCATGAGTTGCCGGGCTACCTCGATCACCGCGAAGCCGACCACCCGGACCTGGCCGTGCAGTACGCCCCCGCCCATGCCGTCAGGGTGCAAGCGGGCGGCGTGTTCCAGGCCCTGGACCTGCCCCAGGAATTCCAGGTCAACTCGATCCACAGCCAGGGCATCGACCGCCTGGCCCCCGGCCTGCGCGCCGAGGCGCTGGCACCGGACGGGCTGATCGAAGCCGTGTCGGTGCAACACAGCACGGCCTTTGCCCTGGGCGTGCAGTGGCATCCGGAATGGCAGGTGCTGTCGAACCCGGTCTACCTGCGGATCTTCCAGGCCTTCGGCGATGCCTGCCGGCAACGGGCGGCGCAGCGCAACGGCCACTGATTAACAGCTTCACCCACGAAATTGACTGCCACGCCCCCGGCCGGCGGCGGCGCGCCTTTGTGCGCCCGCCTTGGCTCGTGGGGCGGTTCAAGCCACACCCAGCACTACGAGAACCTGCTTTTAACAACAAGAACCAGCGTCAGGCCGCCAGGACGGCAGCGCCGAATAAACCCGCCCCCGCGGGTTTGTCATCCATCTATTAAGCCGGGCCGCTTTGGCTCGACGACTGACATCTGTTGGGAGTTCCACATGGCAAACGCCTCCAGCACGTACAGAAAGGCTCTGGAAGGTCACCCGCAACCGCAGAAGGTGCTGGTGAGAGTCGACCGCGTGACCAAGAAGTTCGATGAAACCGTGGCCGTGGACGATGTGTCCCTGGACATTCACCAGGGCGAGATCTTCGCCCTGCTCGGTGGCTCGGGTTCCGGCAAGTCCACCCTGCTGCGCATGCTGGCGGGCTTCGAGCGGCCGACGGAGGGGCGTATCTACCTGGACGGCGTGGACATCACCGACATGCCGCCCTATGAGCGGCCGATCAACATGATGTTCCAGTCCTACGCGCTGTTCCCGCACATGACCGTGGCCCAGAACATCGCCTTCGGCCTCAAGCAGGACCGCCTGCCGGCCAGCGAGATCGACGCACGGGTGGAAGAGATGCTGCGCCTGGTGCACATGACCCAGTACGCCAGGCGCAAGCCGCACCAGCTGTCCGGCGGCCAGCGCCAGCGCGTGGCCCTGGCCCGCTCCCTGGCCAAGCGGCCGAAGCTGCTGCTGCTCGACGAACCCATGGGCGCCCTGGATAAAAAGCTGCGCTCGCAGATGCAGCTGGAACTGGTGGAGATCATCGAGCGCGTCGGCGTGACCTGCGTGATGGTGACCCACGACCAGGAAGAAGCCATGACCATGGCCCAGCGCATCGCCATCATGCACCTGGGCTGGATCGCCCAGATCGGCAGCCCGATCGACATCTACGAAGCCCCGGTCAGCCGCATGGTCTGCGAGTTCATCGGCAACGTGAACGCCTTCGACGGCACCGTCATCGAAGACCTGGAAGGCCACGCAGTGATCCACTGCCCGGAGCTGGAACAGCAGATCTACGTGGGCCACGGCGTCAGCACCTCGGTGCAGGACAAGTCGGTGACCTACGCCATCCGCCCGGAAAAGATGCTGGTCAGCACCCGCCAACCCGAGCACCGCTACAACTGGTCCCGGGGCAAGGTGCATGACATCGCCTACCTCGGCGGCCATTCGGTGTTCTACGTCGAACTGCCCGGCGGCAAGATCGTCCAGTCGTTCATGGCCAACGCCGAACGCCGCGGCGCGCGGCCGACCTGGGACGACCAGGTGTACGTCTGGTGGGAAGACGACAGCGGCGTGGTACTGCGCGCATGAATACCTCCAGCATGACTCTCAATCAGCGTTTGTCCCGTGTGCTGCCCAGCGGTCGCAAGCTGGTGATCGGTATTCCATTCCTCTGGCTGTTCCTGTTCTTCATGCTGCCGTTTTTCCTGGTGATGAAGATCAGCTTCTCGGAAGCGGCCCTGGCCATTCCGCCCTACTCGGAGATCTACAGCTTCGCCGAACAGAAATTCCAGCTGCTGCTCAACGTCGGCAACTACGCGTTGCTGGTGGGTGACGAGCTGTACATCTCGGCCTACCTCGGCTCGCTGAAGGTCGCCCTGCTCAGCACCCTGATGTGCTTAGGTATCGGCTTCCCCATGGCCTACGCGATCACCAAGGCCAGCAAGGAAACCCAGAACGTCTTGCTGCTGCTGATCATGATGCCGACCTGGACCGCGATCCTGATCCGCGTCTATGCCTGGATGGGCATCCTCAGCAACAACGGTTTGCTCAACGGTTTCCTGATGTGGAGCGGCCTGACCTCGGAACCGATCGAGATCCTCAACACCAACACCGCGGTCTATATCGGGGTGGTGTACGCGTATTTGCCGTTCATGGTGCTGCCGCTGTACGCCAACCTGGTCAAGCACGACCAGAGCCTGCTGGAAGCCGCGTCGGACCTGGGTTCGAGCAACTTCAACAACTTCTGGAAAATCACCGTGCCTCTGGCCAAGAACGGCATCATTGCAGGCGCAATGCTGGTGTTCATCCCGGTGGTCGGCGAGTTCGTGATTCCCGAGCTGCTGGGCGGCCCGGAAACCCTGATGATCGGCCGCGTGCTGTGGCAGGAGTTCTTCAACAACCGCGACTGGCCGGTGGCCTCCGCCCTGGCGGTGGTGATGCTGGCGATCCTGATTATTCCGATCTTGCTGTTCAACCGCAGCCAGGCCAAAGAGATGGAGGGACGGGCATGAAACGTTTCGGATTTTCCAGCCTGATGCTGGTGCTCGGCCTGGTGTTCATTTACCTGCCGATGCTGATCCTGGTGATCTACTCGTTCAACGCCTCCAAGCTGGTGACGGTCTGGGGCGGCTGGTCGGTGAAGTGGTACGTCGGCCTGCTGGATAACCAGCAGTTGATGGGCTCGGTGGTGCGCTCCCTGGAGATCGCCTGCTACACCGCGATCGCCGCGGTGGCCCTGGGCACCCTGGCGGCCTTCGTGCTGACCCGGGTCACCCGCTTCAAGGGCCGCACCCTGTTCGGCGGCCTGGTCACCGCGCCGCTGGTGATGCCGGAGGTGATCACCGGCCTGTCGCTGTTGCTGCTGTTCGTGGCCATGGCGCAGATGATCGGCTGGCCGCAGGAGCGTGGCATCGTCACCATCTGGATCGCCCACACCACATTCTGCGCCGCCTATGTGGCCGTGGTAGTCTCCGCGCGCTTGCGTGAGCTGGACCTGTCCATCGAAGAGGCGGCCATGGACCTGGGTGCGCGGCCGTGGAAGGTGTTTTTCCTGATCACCATCCCGATGATCGCCCCGTCGCTGGCGGCCGGCGGCATGATGTCCTTTGCCTTGTCCCTGGACGACCTGGTGCTGGCGAGCTTCGTCTCCGGCCCGGGTTCCACCACCTTGCCGATGGAAGTGTTCTCGGCGGTGCGCCTCGGGGTGAAACCGGAGATCAACGCCGTGGCCAGCCTGATCCTGCTGGCGGTGTCGCTGGTGACCTTCCTGGTCTGGTACTTCGGCCGACGCGCCGAAGCGGCCCGCAAGCGGGCGATCCAGGAAGCCATGGACTACACCGCCAACGAATCCTGGCAGCCAGCGGCCGCCAGCAAACCTGCTGCACCAGCGCCTGCGACGGCCTAGGCCATCGCGTTCACGACACACGCCGGCGCCTGGATCGCCAGCACGCTCGCTCCTAAAGACATGCACCGTCCCTGTAGGAGCCAGCTTGCTGGCGATGGCGCCCACCCTGACACACCGCATTGCGAATGCAGCAATTCTGCACAATAAGAAATGGAGTTGTAGTGATGAAAATGCTTGGCAGGACACTGTTCGCCAAAACCATGCTGACCCTGTCCTTGATGGGCACGATGGTGACCGGCGCTCAAGCCAGCGACAAGGAGCTGCGTGTCTACAACTGGTCGGACTATATCGCCCCGGACACCCTGAAGAAGTTCGAGGCCGAGACCGGCATCCACGTCATCTACGATGTCTTCGACAGCAACGAAACCCTGGAAGCGCGCCTGCTCACCGGCAAGTCCGGCTATGACATCGTGGTTCCGTCCAACAGCTTTATGGCCAAGCAGATCAAGGCCGGGGTCTACCAGGAACTGGACAAGTCGCGGCTGCCGAACTGGAAGAACCTCAACCCGGTGCTGCTGCAGAACGTCGCCGCCAGCGACCCGGACAACGCCCACGCCTTCCCGTACATGTGGGGCTCGATCGGCATCGGCTACAACCCGGACAAGGTCAAGGCGGTGCTCGGCAGCGACGCGCCGACCAACTCCTGGGACCTGCTGTTCAAGCCGGAGAACGCTGAGAAGCTCAAGGCTTGCGGCATCAGCTTCCTCGACTCGCCGACGGAAATGCTCCCCGCCGCCCTGCACTACCTGGGCTACCCGGTGACCAGCAAGGACAAGGCGCAGATCCTCGAGGCCGAGGCGCTGTTCATGAAGATCCGTCCTTCGGTGACCTACTTCCATTCCTCCAAGTACATCTCCGACCTGGCCAACGGCAATATCTGCGTGGCCGTGGGTTACTCCGGCGACGTGCTGCAGGCCCGCTCGCGCGCCGAAGAGGCCGGCAACAAGGAAAAGGTCGCCTTCAGCATTCCCAAGGAAGGCGCCGGCAGCTTCTACGACATGATGGCCATGCCCAAGGACGCGGCCAACGTCGACAACGCCTACCTGTTCATGAACTTCCTGATGCGCCCGGACATCATCGCCGAGGTCACCAACAGCCTCGGCTACAGCAACGCCAACGCCGCCGCCACGCCGCTGGTGGACGAAGCCATCCGCAACGACCCGGCCTCGTACCCGCCGCAGGCCGTGCTCGCCACCCTGTACGCGGTGCCCGACCAGCCGATCGCCATCCAGCGCGTGATGAACCGCGGCTGGACGCGGATCAAGCTCGGCAAATGACACCCCGCGCGCCCGCCATCGCGGCGGGCGCCGCTGCCCTCTTCCGTTCAGTCGCGCCTTACCACCGCGACACCCCTGCGAACGGGCTCGCCTGGCTCCCTCGGTTCAGGTGACTCCTTGGCGCCCTCCTCGGGCGCCTTTTTTGCTTTTAGCCCCCACACAAAACCCTGTAGCCGCTGCCGCAGGCTGCGATCGGCCCGAAGGGACGCAACGATCTCAAGACCCCATGAAGGCCCTGCGGGCCTTGTCGCAGCCTCGCAGGCTCGGCAGCGGCTACAGGGCCGCTGCCAGGTTTCATGTAGCCGCTGCCGCAGGCTGCGATCGGCCCGAAGGGACGCGGCGATCTCAAGACCCATGAAGACCCTGCGGGCCTTGTCGCAGCCTCGCAGGCTCGGCAGCGGCTACAGGGCCGCTGCCAGGTTTCATGTAGCCGCTGCCGCAGGCTGCGATCGGCCCGAAGGGACGCAACGATCTCAAGACCTATGAAGGCCCTGCGGGCCTTGTCGCAGCCTCGCAGGCTCGGCAGCGGCTACAGGGCCGCTGCCAGGTTTCATGTAGCCGCTGCCGCAGGCTGCGATCGGCCCGAAGGGACGCAACGATCTCAAGACCCATGAAGGCCCTGCGGGCCTTGTCGCAGCCTCGCAGGCTCGGCAGCGGCTACAAGGGCGCTGCCAGGTTTCATGTAGCCGCTGCCGCAGGCTGCGATCGGCCCGAAGGGACGCAACGATCTCAAGACCCCATGAAGGCCCTGCGGGCCTTGTCGCAGCCTCGCAGGCTCGGCAGCGGCTACAGGGCGCGCCCGGTAATGGGGCGTTTTCCGGGAAGAAACGATTCAGTGGCGTTTTTCCTTCTGTGGGTGCCGCTTTCAACCTTGCCCCTTCGTTCACTCTCTACGATTCTGTAGAGACCCCCTCGGGGCGGCGCCAGGCCGCCTTGGGCAAAACAACAGGAGCGCCCCATGAAGAGCGTCGCTGAAGTACTGAAGTTGAAGGCCAAGCACAACCAGCAAGTGCACACCATCGCGCCCCACCAGATGGTGCTCGAAGCACTGATGCTGATGGCCGAGAAGAACGTCGGCGCCCTGCCCGTGATGCAGAACGGCGAAGTGGTCGGGGTGATCAGCGAACGCGACTACGCGCGCAAACTAGTGCTGCACGGCCGCTCCTCGGTGGGCACGCCGGTCAGCGCGATCATGAGCTCGCCGGTGATCACCGTGGACTCGCACCAGAGCGTGGAGACCTGCATGGGCATCATGACCGACAGCCACCTGCGGCACCTGCCGGTGGTGGAAGACGGCCAGTTGCTGGGCCTGCTGTCGATCGGCGACCTGGTCAAGGAAGCCATCGCCGAACAGGCCGACCTGATCCGCCAGCTGGAACAGTACATTCGCGGCGAGTAAGCCCTCCCCTCACCACTACCATCCCCCCGCAGGAGCCGGCTTGCCGGCGAAGAGGCCCACCGGCCGGCTCCTGCACAGCCAAACCATTGCAGCATCCCGCCGACGCGGCTCGGCGCAATCGGACACCCTAGGATCACCCCTCATCGACTGTGGCAAGGCCAGGTTAGCGGCGTATACTTTGGCAAATTTTGTCAACAGTGGACAAAACCATGAGCACCATGAACATTTCCCTGCCAGAAGCCCTCAAGGCCTTCGTCGACGATCAGGTCAGCCAGCGGGGCTACAGCACCAGCAGCGAGTATGTACGGGAGCTGATCCGCAAGGATCAGGATCGACAGCACCTGCGCGGTCTGCTGCTGGCGGGTGCTGAATCGGCGCCTGGCGCTCCTGTGGATGATCGTTACTTCGACGCCCTTCGCGACAGGGTCCGTAAGGAATGAAGGCACAGCGGGTCATTCCAAGGGCCCTGGCCAATCAGGATGTAGAAGACGCTATCGCTTACTACCTGGCTCAACAGGCCGAGCAGGCGGCCCTGGGCTTCATCGACGACCTGCAAGCCGCCTATGCGCATATCGCCCGGCATCCGGCCTCAGGCCTTTCCCGCTACACCCATGAGCTCGATTTGCCAGGGCTTCTCTACTGGCCATTGAGTCGCTATCCCTATCTGGTGTTCTACACCCGGCACGACGACCACATTGACGTGTGGCGCGTCCTGCACACCATGCGGGACATTCCCGCCTCGCTGACGCAAAGCCCCGCACACTGACCGACCAGCAGCGTTTAATTGCGCTGGCTTGGCCGACTATCGCGAGCAATCGAGCGTCGACCGGCTGCTCCTACAGAGGCACGTCATGCGTAGCCCGCTACCAGGCGCCGTTTAACCCGCGGTGAAGAACTGCCGCCCATCACGCTTGAGCAAATCCAAAAGCAACTGGGCTGCCGGCGACAGGTAACCTTCGGTCCGTACCAGTACCACGATGCTGCGATGCATGCGGGTTTGCGCCAGCGGCACTTCCCGCAGGTGGGCGATGCCCTTGAAGTCGTCCAGGGTTTCCCGGGCCAGGAAGCTCAGCAGCCCGGTCTTGGCGATCAGCCGCGGCAGCAGGGAGATGGTGTTGGTCTCGATCTGCACCGACGGCAATGGCAACTGGTGGCTCTGGAACACGTTGTCGATCCAGCGGCGGGCCGAGACCCCGGTTCCCGGCAGTACCCAACGGTAGTCGCACAGGTCTTGCAGGCGCATCGGCGTGTCGAACACCGGATGGTCGCGGCTGGCCACCACCACGGCCTGGTCTTCGAACAGGGTGTGATGGCTCAGGTGCGGGTCACCCTCGGACAGCGGGCAGATCACCATGTCCAGGCGCCCCGAACGCAGGGACTCGCGGAGCACGTCGTCCTGGCCGATCACCAGGTTCAGGGTGATGTCCGGGGCGCGTTCCAGCAGCGTCGCGGTCATCTGCGGCAGCAAGTGCTCGGCCATGCTGGCGGCACAGCCCAGGCGAATATTGCCGAGCACGCCGCTGGCAAAATCGCGCACCTCGCGATGGGTCTCGGCGATGTTCTGCTGCAACTGCCGCGCGCGCTGTTGCAGCAACTGGCCCACCGCCGTCAGCTTGATCCGCCGCCCGTCACGCTCGAACAGCTTGGTGCCGAAGGACTCCTCCAGGCGCTGGATGCTCTTGGTCAGCGCCGGCTGGCTGCGATTGAGCTTCTGCGCCGCGCGCCCGAGGTGGCCGAGCTCGGCGATGGTTTCGAAATAGGTCAGGTCGCGCAGGTCCATAATCGATAAACCAGAGTTATTGGTTGATCACAATTAGAAACTGGACTTGATCAATTGCGCTATCAATAATTTGCTCCGAAGCGCTGGTAGCAACGGTCCCGCAACAGGAACGGCCAGCGCGCTGGAGAATGCCCTTGCCTCGTCCCTCGCCTTTGTCCCTGTCCGCCTGGCCCCTTGCCCTGCAATGGCTGGCGCTGCTGATCCTCGCCGGCAGCGCCGGGCAGTTGCTGAACCACTTCGAGGTGCCCGCCGGGCAGTTTCTCGGGCCGATGCTGGTGGCCATCGGTTTCGGCGTCAGCGGTGCCAGCATCCGCGTGCCGCGCCAGGCCTTCCGCCTCGGCCAGGGTTCGGTCGGGGTCCTGGCCGCCCATTCCATGACCATGGCCGTGCTGGCCTCGATGGCTCAGTCCTGGCACGTGATGCTGTTCGCCACCTTGCTCACCGTCTGCCTCAGTGCCCTGGTCGGCCTGGCGCTGGTGCGCCTCGGCGGCCTGCCACCCAGCACTGCGGCCTGGGGCACCGCGCCGGGGGCGGCCTCGGCCATGGTCGCGATGGCCGACGACTTCGGCGCCGACTCGCGGGTGGTGGCCACCATGCAGTACGTGCGAGTGGTCTGCGTGGTGATGATCGGCGCCCTGGCCGGCCACTGGATCGGCGTCCCGGCCGGCGGCAGCCAGGCCCACAGCACCGAGGTGGTCCTGCAGACCTTCACCCTGCTCAACCTCGGCCTGACCCTGGGCACCATCGTGCTCGGCGTGCTGCTCGGCTCACGGGTGCCGGCCGGGGCCCTGCTGGTACCGCTGCTGATCGGCGGCGCCTTGCAGATCTCCGGGCTGCTGCACATCACCCTGCCCGGCTGGCTGCTGGCCCTGGCCTATGGCGCCATCGGCTGCTACATCGGCCTGCGCTTCAACCGGCCGACCGTGCGCTACGTCCGGGCCCGCCTGCCGGCGATGATCTTCGGCGCGGTGCTGCTGATCGCCCTCTGCGCGCTGTCGGCCTGGCTGCTGGCGCACTGGCTGGACAAGGATTTCCTCTCGGTCTACCTCGCCACCAGCCCCGGTGGCCTGGACGCCATGACGATCATCGCGGTGGACACCCACTCCGACGTCGGCCTGGTGCTGGCCATGCAGACCCTGCGGCTGTTCGCGGTGATCGTCAGCGGCGCTTTTTTCGCCCGGCTGATCATCAAGTGGTCGCGCTGAACCTGGAGCCCGGCGTCTTTAAATACTCTGAAATAGTAAATCCCAGCGCCATCCCCCCTTCCCCGGCCCTACCGCCAGGCGCCTGAATACGGGCTTCAAGCCACCGTCCTGCAGCACCCCGGGCCGTTTCGCCAGCGACCCGGGAGCTTATTTCCTTCTCGAATAAGAAACGTCTTGCCGCCGGCTGTTGTTACCATGGCGCACATTTGCGTGAAGATTTAATGACTGGCAGGTTTTTCGTGAATTTCATCCGGCGTGTTTTCCATCATCCCCTGGCCCCCCTCGGCGCACTGCTGAGCCTGGTGCTGCTCGTGCCCCTGGTGGCGCGCGCGCTGCTCGGCTGGTCCGATCCCCTGGGCTATCTCTCCGACCTGGGCACCGCGGGCCTGTTGACCCTGCTGCTGTACCGCCGGCCCTGGTGGCTGGCCCTGCCGGTGCTGCTGGTGTGGAGCCTGCTGAGCATCGCCAGCGCCGAGCTGGTCAGCGCCGTGGGCCGCCTGCCCAATGCCTCCGACCTGCATTACCTGTTCGATCCGCAGTTCGTCGGCAACTCCACCGGTGGCGGCCTGGCTCATCCCTGGCTGGCGGCGGCGTTGCTGTCCGGGCTGGCGTTGTGGCTGGGCGTGCAATGGGCGGCCCGCGGCACCCGCGCCCCGCGCTTGCCGCGCCATGCCTGGACCGCCCCGGCGCTGCTGTGGCTGGCCCATGGCGGCGTGCAATACCTGAACCCCAGCGAAGCCGATCAATGGCGCCTGTTCAACCTACCGCACCAGTTGCTCGCGGCCGCCGCCGGCCAGGGCCAGGTACAGCTGGAGCAATGGCTGGAAGGCGATGTGCCCGAGCTGCCGGTGCAGATGGCCGGCCTGACCCAGCTCGACCTCGACGGCGAGCCGTTGCTGGCCACCCCGGGCCAGGCGCGCAACGTGCTGGTGATCGCCCTGGAAGGCATTCCCGGGGCCTATATCAAGACCAACCGCGAGGCCCTGCACAGCCGCTACCAGGACGACCTGATGCCCAAGCTCAGCGCCTGGGCCGAACGCGGCATGAACACCCCGGACTACGTACTGCACAGCCACCAGACCATCCGCGGCCTGTACGCCATGCTCTGCGGCGACTACGACAAGCTCGACAACGGTACGCCCAAGGGCATCGAGCTGCTGACCCAAAGCCAGCGCAACCAGGCCTGCCTGCCCGCGCAGTTGCGCAAGCAGGGGTTCAACACCCATTACCTGCAAGGCGCCGGCCTGCGCTTCATGGCCAAAGACAAGATCATGCCGCACATCGGCTTCGACTCAACCCACGGCCTGGAGTGGTTCAGCAACGCCAACTACCTGGACTTCCCCTGGGGCAAGGACGACAAGGCTTTCTTCGAAGGCGCGCTGGACTATGTCGGCCAGCTGAAAAAGCAGAAGCAGCCGTGGATGCTCACCCTGCTGACCGTAGGCACCCACCAGCCCTACTCCGCGCCGGAGAACTACCTCAACCGCTTCGACACACCCAAGCAGGCCGCGGTGGCCTACCTGGACGATGCCATCGGTGAGTTCATGGACCAACTGGAGCGCCAGGGCGTGCTCAAGGACACCCTGGTGGTAATCACCTCGGACGAGTCCCACGGCATCGATGGCGTGCGCCTGGCCTCGTCCTGGGGTTTCAACCTGATGCTCGCCCCGGAGCAGGCGCAGTTGCCCAGGCTCAAGTCCGGGACCTACGGCCATGTCGACCTGAGCGCCTCGGTGCTCGACTACTTCGGCTTCCAGGTGCCGGACAGCCTCAGCGGTCGCTCGCTATTTCGCGACTACGCCCTGGGCCGGGAGATCATGTCCTACACCAACGGCAAGCTGCGTTATCACGATGGCCAGGGCACCCTGACCGAATGCGATTTCCAGCAGCGTTGCCGCTACTACTCAAGCACCGGCTTCATCGCCGACAGCGCCACCTTCAAGGGCCAGTACGGCGGCCTGCGGGCGCGCCAGATCAGCGCCCGGGCCGAAGGCCTGGACCGCACTCTGCTGCAATCGCCGCTGAACCTGCGCTACCAGTTCGGCAGCCCGGCGATCATCCCGCTGCAGGCGCAGATCAAGGATGACTGGGCCGACAACCTGATCGGCGCGCAGTACCTGGAAATGCCCAAGGGCTCGCTGACCCGCGTACGTTTCACCGTGCGCTCGGCCGACCCGCAGCAGAACGCCTACATCCTGCTCAAGGGCAAGGAGCGCGAGCAGGACGTGGCCCTGGGCCTGCCGGAAGAGATGCTGGTCACCCCCGACCAGCCGCTGGAAATGGACTTCAGCTTCGCCAACCCGGAATCGCGCAAGGCCTTCTCCTTCCACCTGCTGGGCTACGGCCTGGGCGCGGTGGAAGTCAGTGACTTCAGCGTGATCACCGAACTGTCGGGGCAAGAGCAAGACAGCGAAGAACCCCAGGACGACAACCCGCACGCCTCCTGAATCACCTCCCCGGGACGCTGGACGGCAGCACGACCGTCCAGTTCCCGCGCCCTTGTCTAAACTCCTCGTCAGGCACAAGGTATGGCCTCGCTGCGGTCCGCAGCGCCACCGCCGGAGTACGAGGACGCACATGACCGACACCCTGGACACCCCTCTGGAGCAGCTGCAGCGACTGATGGCCGAGCGCCCCTTCATGGTCCTCACTGGCGCCGGCATCAGCACCCCTTCGGGGATTCCCGACTACCGCGACAACGACGGCGTGCGGCGCGGCCAGCAACCGATGATGTACCAGGAGTTCCTGGCCGAACCCAAGGCCCGGCGCCGCTACTGGGCGCGGGCCATGCTCGGCTGGCCGCGGATCCGCCAGGCCCGGCCGAACGCGGCCCATGAGGCCCTGGCGCATTTACAGGCGCGGCAGAAAATCGCCGGCTTGATCACCCAGAACGTCGACACCCTGCACGACCAGGCCGGCAGCCGCGACGTGATCGAGCTGCACGGCAACCTGCACCGGGTGGTCTGCCTGGATTGCAACCAACGCAGCGATCGGCAGGCGATCCAGCAATTGCTGGAACTGCACAATCCCTACCTGGCCGGCGTCGACGCGGTGCAGGCGCCCGACGGCGACACCCTGCTCGACCCGGTGTTCGAGGAACGTTTCCAGGTGCCCCGCTGCCCTCATTGCGATGGCGAGCGGCTGAAACCGGATGTGGTGTTCTTCGGCGAAAACATGGCCCAGGCCACCGCGGCCAAGGCCCTGCACAGCATCGAGCAGGCCGCCGGCCTGCTGGTGGTCGGTTCGTCGCTGATGGCCTATTCGGCCTTTCGCCTGTGCAAGGTCATGGCCGACCAGGGCAAGCCGTTGATCGCCATCAACTTCGGCAAGACCCGCGCCGACGAGCTGCTGGACCTGAAGATCGCCGCCTCCTGCGAGCAACTGTTGCCGCTGCTGGCCGAGCGCCTGACCTCCTAGGCAACCCCCGACAGGCGCTCGGCCAGACCGGCCCCGCGCAGAATGTCGAACAGCGCCTGGGCCGCGCTGGACAGTTCATGCCCGGGGTTGGTCAGCACGCCGATGGCGCGTTCCACCACCGGGTCGCGCAGGGTGATGCAGCGCGCGCCCAGCTCGCGCATCTGTCCGGCGCACAGGGCCGGTACCGCGCTCACACCGAGGCCGCTGGCGACCATGCGCCCCACCGTCGCCAGTTGATGACTTTCGAATTCCACCGGCAGTTTCATCTCCCGCGCCAGCAAGTGCTCTTCAAGCATCACCCGCACCGTGGACGGCCGTTGCAGGGTAATGAAGGGGTGTTCCAGCAGCGATTGCCAGTCGATGTCCTTCAGGTCGGCCAGGGGCGAATCGCTGGGCACCACGGCGACGAAACGGTCGATGTACAGCGGGGTGAATTGCAGTGACGCGCTTTGCTGCGGCTCGAAGGCCACCCCCAATTCCACCTGGCGGTCGCGGACCATCTCCAGCACCTGTTCGTTGATCACGTCGTTGACCGTGACATTGACCTGCGGGTAACGCGCGCGAAAGGTCTTGAGAATCGGCGGCAGCAGGTTGCCGGCAAAGGACGGCATGGCCGCCAGGGTCACCCGCCCGCGCTGCAGGGTGAAGCGCTGGCGCAGTTCGTCCTCGGCGTTGTCCCAGTCGGCGATCAGGCGCCGCGCCAGGGGCACCAGCGCCTCGCCTTCCGGGGTCAGGGCGACATTGCGCGTATTGCGGCTGAACAGGCGCCCGCCGAGGCCGTCCTCCAGGGCCTTGATGGTCAGGCTCAGGGCCGACTGCGACAGGTGCAGGCGTTCGCAGGCCACGGCAAAACTCAGGCTCTGGGCCACCGCCAGGAAGGCGCGGATCTGTTTGACAGTCATGCTCTACCCTCGGGATCGACTGTTGAGTTTTATCTATCAATCAACCTTAAAAATCAACTTAACAAATCAATCCCCTGGCGCAACACTGCGGCTCACTCTCTTCATACAGCCAGCCAGCCAGCCGGCTGGCAACGCAAATACCAATAACAAGAGGATGTGCAGATGGCAGGTTTCGACAAGCGCGTAGCGTCCTATGAGGAAGCCCTCGAAGGTCTCAAGGACGGCATGACCGTGATCTCCGGCGGCTTCGGCCTGTGCGGCATTCCGGAAAACCTGATCGCCGAGATCAAGCGTCGCGGCACCCGCGACCTGACCGTGGTCTCCAACAACTGCGGCGTCGACGGCTTCGGCCTCGGCGTGCTCCTGGAAGACCGGCAGATCAGCAAGGTGGTGGCCTCCTACGTCGGTGAAAACGCCCTGTTCGAGAAGCAGCTGCTGAGCGGCGAAATCGAAGTGGTGCTGACCCCGCAAGGCACCCTGGCCGAGAAAATGCGCGCGGGCGGCGCCGGCATCCCGGCCTTCTTCACCGCCACCGGCGTCGGCACCCCGGTCGCCGACGGCAAGGAAACCCGTGAATTCAACGGCCGCGCCTACCTGATGGAAGAGTCCATCACCGGCGACTTCGCCATCGTCAAAGGCTGGAAAGCCGACCACTTCGGCAACGTGGTCTACCGCCACACCGCGCAGAACTTCAACCCGCTGGCCGCCACCGCCGGCAAGATCACCGTGGTCGAGGTCGAAGAGATCGTCGAACCGGGCGAGCTGGACCCGACGCAGATCCACACCCCCGGCATCTACGTCGACCGGATCATTTGCGGCACGTTCGAAAAACGCATCGAACAGCGCACCGTGCGCAAGTAATCGCCCGCCCAACGACTGACGGAGAATAAAAAATGGCTCTTACCCGCGAACAAATGGCTCAACGCGTCGCCCGCGAACTGCAGGACGGCTTCTACGTGAACCTCGGCATCGGCATCCCGACCCTGGTGGCCAACTACATCCCCGACGGCATGGAAGTGATGCTGCAATCGGAAAACGGCCTGCTCGGCATGGGCGCCTTCCCCACCGACGACGAAGTCGATGCGGACATGATCAACGCCGGCAAACAGACCGTCACCGCGCGCATCGGCGCGTCGATTTTCTCTTCCGCCGAATCCTTCGCGATGATCCGTGGCGGCCATATCGACCTCACCGTGCTCGGCGCCTTCGAGGTCGATGTGCAGGGCAACATCGCCTCGTGGATGATCCCCGGCAAGCTGGTCAAGGGCATGGGTGGCGCCATGGACCTGGTGGCCGGCGCGGACAACATCATCGTCACCATGACCCACGCCTCGAAAGACGGCGAGTCGAAACTGCTGTCGCGCTGCAGCCTGCCGCTGACCGGCGCCAACTGCATCAAGCGCGTGCTGACCGACCTGGCTTACCTGGAGATCGAGAACGGCGCGTTCATCCTCAAGGAGCGCGCCCCGGGCGTGAGTGTCGAGGAAATCGTCAGCAAGACCGCCGGCAAGCTGATCGTGCCGGCCCACGTGCCTGAAATGCAGTTCGCCTGAGGAGCAACCAGACCATGCAAGACGTCGTAATCGTTGCCGCCACCCGCACCGCGGTCGGCAGTTTCCAGGGTTCGCTGGCGAACATTCCCGCGGTCGATCTGGGGGCCGCGGTGATCCGCCAGCTGTTGGCCCAGACCGGCCTGGACGGCGCCCAGGTCGATGAAGTGATCATGGGCCAGGTGCTCACCGCCGGCGCCGGTCAGAACCCCGCGCGCCAGGCCGCGATCAAGGCCGGCCTGCCCCACGCCGTGCCGGCGCTGACCCTGAACAAGGTCTGCGGCTCCGGCCTCAAGGCCCTGCACCTGGGCGCCCAGGCGATCCGCTGCGGCGACGCCGAGGTGATCATCGCCGGCGGCCAGGAGAACATGAGCCTGGCCAACTACGTGCTGCCCGGTGCCCGCACCGGTCTGCGCATGGGCCACAGCCAGGTCATCGATAGCATGATCAGCGACGGCCTGTGGGACGCCTTCAACGACTACCACATGGGCATCACCGCCGAGAACCTGGTGGACAAATACGCCATCAGCCGCGAAGCCCAGGATGCCTTTGCCGCCGCCTCGCAGCAGAAGGCCGTGGCCGCCATCGAGGGCGGGCGCTTCGTCGATGAAATCACCCCGATCCTGATTCCCCAGCGCAAGGGCGAGCCCGTGGCCTTCGCCACCGACGAGCAGCCGCGCGCCGGCACCACCGCCGAATCCCTGGGCAAGCTCAAGCCGGCCTTCAAGAAAGACGGCACGGTCACCGCCGGCAACGCCTCGTCGCTGAACGACGGCGCCGCCGCGGTGATCCTGATGAGCGCCGCCAAAGCCCGGGCCCAGGGCCTGCCGGTGCTGGCGAAGATCGCCGCCTACGCCAACGCCGGCGTCGACCCGGCGATCATGGGCATCGGCCCGGTGTCGGCCACCCGCCGCTGCCTGGACAAGGCCGGCTGGTCCCTGGAGCAGCTGGACCTGATCGAAGCCAACGAAGCCTTCGCCGCCCAGGCGCTGTCGGTGGGCAAGGAACTGGGTTGGGATGCGAGCAAGGTCAATGTCAACGGCGGCGCCATCGCCCTCGGCCACCCGATCGGCGCCTCGGGCTGCCGGGTGCTGGTGACCCTGCTGCACGAGATGCTCAAACGCGATGCCAAGAAAGGCCTGGCCACCTTGTGCATCGGTGGCGGCCAGGGCGTGGCATTGGCCATCGAACGCTAACGCTTACCGCGCACCACGGCCCGCCCTCGGACCCACGACATCCGGCGGCTGGCCGGCAATACGCCCGGCGCACCCCAGGGTGCGCCGGGTTCATTTTGCGGCCCGGCAGACGCCGGACAGAGGCCGCTGGCAGCCACCCATCCGTCAGCTACATTCAACTCATGCGGCTGGCGAGACTCGTTTTCCGCTCCTTCCTGCCCACTGACTCACGGCTGAAACAGTCCAGCCCGGTGCGTGGAGCCTTATCCGTCGAAGCCGGATCACAGCGCTCAAGCCCACATGGGCAGAGCCCGGTATGCCACCCAGCCCTTCGCCTGCTTCATCGACCCGATAACGAGGAGCGGAACATGCGCCCGATCAGATGCCTGCTCTACACCGGCTTTTGCATAGTGCTGGCGGGGCTGGTCAGCCTCCAGGCCAGTGCCGGCCCCTCCTTCGATGCGGACAGAAAAGGACTCGAGAAACTCTCGAGCAACGCCGGCGCCGAGCTGCACCGAGGCTTGCAGAAATTCCACGAAATGCTGATGTACCTCGAACTGCGGGACACCCTGCATGCCACCGAGGCCAAGGCAGCGGCCCTGGAGCACTTCAACGAGTCGGTCGCCCTGTACAAGAAAGTCACTGCAAGCGCCCCCGAGCAGAAGATCCTCTACCAGCCCCGGGATGACAGTGAAAAAGACGCCATCAGCGCCTTCCAGAACCGCTTGCAAGAGTTGGATATCGCGGTGCCCGACACTGAGAAACAGCTGGCCAACCTGGCCGTCACCGTGGTGACCAGGCATATCCATGTGCTGGAAAGGTCCAGCTTCAAGGCGACCAAGGCCGACTACCCATCCTTGCGCAAGGTCCTGCGCTCACAGGCCCTGTTGCTCGACCTGGGCATCCTCAGCTCGATTGTCTGGGGCCTGTCGGTCGATCAGCCCGGCGGGAGCCATTAGCGCCTTGCCCCCCTGAGGCTGTCACTGCGACTTCGGCTTGCCCATCAGCAACAGCAGCGACAAGCCGGCAAACCCCGCTCCGGCGTAGAACGTCAGCGCCGCGCCATGGGCCTGCCACAGCCAGCCGGCGATCACGCTGGCCAGCAGCAGGGCGATCCCGCTCAACAGGTTGAACACGCCAAAGGCCGTGCCCTTGAGGTCGGCGGGCGTGGTGTCGGCCACCAGGGTGGCGAGGATGCCCTGGCTGAAGCCCATGTGCAGGCCCCACAGGGCGACGCCGAGCAGCACCAGCGGCACCGATTCGGCATAGGCCAGCACCAGGTCGGCGAGGATCAGCAACAGCAGGCCGACGCTGAGCAAGGCGCTGCGGTTGATGCGGTCCGACCATTTGCCGACCGGATAGGCCGAGACCATGTAGAACCCGGCCATGACCACCATCACCAGCGGCACCCAGGCGGCGGAGAAGCCCAGTTGCTGGGCCCGCAACACCAGGAACGCCTCACTGAAACGGGCCAGGGTGAAGGCCGCGCCGATGGCCACCACCCACCAGTAATGCCGGGAAAACCGTCGCAGCGAGGCCAGCCGCAATGGCGACTGGAAATGCCGGCTGCCGGGGGCGTGCTCGGGTTCGCGGATGGCGAAGACCAACAGGGCCACGGCCAGCGCCGCGGGAATCACCGCCAGCCACAAAACCTGGGCGATATCGTTGGCCAGCCACAGCATCAGGCCGATGGCCAGGATCGGGCCGAGGAACGCCCCCACGGTGTCCAGCGACTGGCGCAGGCCAAAACAGGCGCCGCGAATTTGTGCCGGGGCCACGTCCGCCACCAGGGCATCCCGTGGCGCGCCGCGAATGCCCTTGCCGATGCGGTCCAGCAGGCGCGCACTGAACACCAGTTCCGCCGAACTCGCCAGGGGGAACAGCGGCTTGGTCAGCGCCGCCAGGCCGTAACCCAAGAGCAGCAGTTCCTTGCGCCGGCCGATGAAGTCGCTGAGGGCGCCGGAAAAGACTTTCACGATCAGCGCCGTGGCTTCTGCCACGCCTTCGATGATGCCGACCGCCAGCATGCTGATGCCCAGGGTGCCGACCATGTACAGCGGCAACAAGCTGTGCACCAGCTCGGACGACACGTCCATGAACAGGCTGACGAATCCCAGCGCCCAGACCGTGCGCGGAATGCCGCGGCTCAGGGGCTTTCCGGTGTCGCTCATTGCAGGTTCCGACATGACAGACAGTCCTCAAGGGGTACAAACGCTACCGGTCGCTTCAAGCCTAGGCGCACAACGGCGGCCCTGCTGCCGTCACTCCCGTCGCAGCCGGCGCTCGAGAGCGGCGGCCAACACCGAGGCTTCCTGTTTCAAGGAGGCGCAGAAGGCCTCGACGAAAATCGACGACGGCCGGAAATCCGGGCGGATCAGCATGACCCGGTACGGCACCGACAACTGCAGCGGGCGGATCGCCAGGCCCCTGCCCGCCTCCTCCATGGCACTCAGCGGGTTGATGATCGCCACCCCCAGCTGCTGGCGCACCATGGCGCAGACCGAGGCGGCATTGGTGGTCTCGATCACCACCCGGCGGTCGACGCCGGCCTGGCGAAAATGCTCGTCGAGGGTCTGACGATAAATGTCCAGGCCTGACAGGTTGATGAAATCCACCCCGCGAAAGTCTTCGCTGTGCAGCAGCGGCTTGGCCAGCAACGGGTGCCCTTCCGGCAGGATGCACACCATGTCGGCGCAGAACAGCAGTTCGCCCTGGGTGCCCCGTGGCAGGTGTTCGCTTTCGGTCAGGCCCAGGTCGTGGCGCTGGGCGCTGAGGGACTCTTCCAGCAAGGGCGATTCCTGGGCGGTGATGCTCAGGCCGATGCCGGCGTGTTGCTCCTGGAAGTGCTTGCACACCCGCGGCAGCAAGGTCTGGGAGAACAGCGGCAGGCAGGTCAGGCTCAACTGGCCGTGCTCGAAGCGGCGGATCGATTGCGCCACGCTGTTGATCCGCTCCAGGCCGACATAGGCCCGCTCCACTTCTTCCAGCAACAGCATCGCCTGGGCGGTCGGCAGCAGACGGCCGCCCTCGCGATCGAACAGGCTCAGCCCGGACAGGCTCTCCAGCCGCGCCAGCTCGCGGCTGACCGTGGGTTGCGAGGTGAACAGCAGGCGCGCGGCGCCGGTGACGCTGCCGGCCTGCATGATGGCGCGGAACACCTCGATATGGCGCAGGGAAATGTCCACCGCTCGCTCCTTGGTTTGAGACGTTGATTTACATAACCCATATCAAAACTGAATCGAGATACAAAGAATAGATATTTTATTGAATACATCGCCCTCGGCATCATGCAGGCCTCTTTCCTCGCCACAGACGATTGCCATGGCCATTCCCTTTTCTCCCGAGCAACTGACCGCCGCCGCCCGCCAGTACGGCACCCCGTTGTGGTGCTACGACGCGCGGACCATCAAGGTGCGCATCCAGCAACTGAAGGCCTTCGACGTGGTGCGTTACGCGCAGAAAGCCTGCTCCAACCTGCAGGTGCTGCGCCTGATCCGCGAGGCCGGGGTGCGGGTGGACGCGGTGTCCCTGGGGGAAATCGAGCGGGCGTTGCTGGCTGGGTTCAGCCCGCAAGGCGATCCGGCCGGCATCGTCTTCACCTGCGACCTGTTCGACACCGCCACCCTGCAACGGGTGGTGGAGCTGAACATCGAGGTCAACGCCGGTTCCATCGACATGCTGCGCCAACTCGGCGAGAAATCCCCGGGCCACCGCGTGTGGCTGCGGATCAACCCGGGCTTCGGCCACGGCCATAGCCGCAAGACCAACACCGGCGGTGAAAACAGCAAGCACGGCATCTGGCACGAGCAGGTCGGCGAAGCCCTCGCGGTGATCCGCCAGTACGGCCTGAAGCTGGTGGGCCTGCACATGCACATCGGCTCCGGCGTGGACTACGGGCACCTGGAACAGGTCGGCGCGGCCATGGTGGCCGCGGTCAAGTCCCTGGACCACGACATCGAGGCCTTCTCCATCGGCGGCGGCCTGTCCACCCCGTACCGCGCGGGCGATGAGCCGGTGGACGTGCGGCGCTACGCCAATGCCTGGCGCCAGGCCCGCGAAGAAATCGAAGCCTGGCTCGGCCACGGCGTGCGCATGGAAATCGAACCCGGGCGTTTCCTGGTGGCCGAGGCCGGCTGCCTGGTCAGCGAAGTGCGGGTGGTGAAAGACGCCGGTAACCATCACTTCGTGCTGGCCGACACCGGCTTCAACGACTTGATGCGCCCGGCCATGTACGGCGCCTATCACGCCATGAGCCTGATCGACGCCAACGGCCAGGCGGTGCAGCGTCCACTGCGGCCCACCGTGGTCGGCGGCCCGCTGTGCGAGTCCGGCGATATCTTCACCCAGGACGACGAAAGCCTGACCCCGCAGTTGCTGCCCCAGGCCCGGGTCGGCGACCTGCTGGTAATCCACGACACCGGTGCCTATGGCGCCAGCATGTCCTCCAACTACAACAGCCGGCCGCTGCTGCCGGAGGTGCTGTTCGAGGATGGCCAGGTGAGACTGATCCGCCGGCGCCAGCCGCTGGCGGACCTGCTGGAACTGGAGATGGGGTTGTAAGGGCCTGAGACGCAACATCCCAGGTAAGCGGGGGGACGATCTGCCTGTCCCCCCTTCCAGACATCGCCCCTTGATCGACGCCGGGACTTCGTGGCCAGCCGCTGGAGTGCTGGCCACGCCAATCAAAAAGCCTGCCCCGACGCCGGGTATCGCCTGGCGCTAGCCCTCGACCACCACCAGGAACTGGCTGTAGCGATCGATGCCGTCCTTGGACAGTTCAAGCCCGGTCTCGCCCATGCGCGACATCCACTTGCCGTTGTCGCCACGCAGGGAAATCTGCCCGCTGGCGGTATCGATGGCATAGGAGAACTGGCAGTACTGATCGATGCTGTCCTTGGACAGTTCAAGCCCCGTCGCCCCCATCCGCGACATGAACTTGTTGGTGTCGCCCTGCAATGCCAGCTTCTTGTCGTTGCCGATCTGGATCAGGGTGACCCTGAACTTGCAGTACTGGTCGATGGCGCCCTTGGACAGTTCAAGCCCTGTCGCGCCCATCCGCGACATGTAGTTGCCCGAGTCGCCGCGTAGCGAGATGACAGTACCGTTTTCAATCACACGTTGAGGAAGAACGATCATGTTTGGCACTCCTTGCTGATTGGGTAGGTTCCCTGGTGTAACCACAGGCGCAGCAATGCCTTGGCAACTCATGACCGTGCTCATCCCGGAGGGATATTCAACGCCTCTGGATTGCCTGCCGCAGGCGCAGTGTAGTCGAGCCTTTGCCGGCTCCCGGGGCGCCCGGGAGACAACTGGACCAGCGGTTGCCGCGGCCCCGCCGCCCTCAGATCAAAGCGCTATGCACGGCCAAACGCAGACGCCACAAGGCTATAAAAAACCGCGGAGTGCCCATGCTCCGAAGAGCCAGGAGTCGAGTGTCGGGACAGCTTCACAGCTGGGCTGTGAAGCCTGTCGGGGGGAAGGATTCAGTCTTGCTGGGGGTTCATGTACCGCGAGAAATTCTCGATGTAGTCGGTGAGGTTCTCTTCCATCATCAGGCGGAATTCCTCGACGAAATAATCCACCGCCTGCTGCTTGGCCGCCGCCAGTTCTTCGGCGTTGCGGCAACCGCAGGCGCTGACCCAGGCGGCGAAACGCGAGTTGGCGTACATCAGCGAGGCACTGGCCTTGCCGCGGCTGCTGTCGCCGATATGGGTGTTTGCCAGTTCGATGATGGCATCGGCGCGGTTGTAGAAATCCTGATCCGTTTCGTTGGCCAAGGGGCATTCCTCTTGAAAGTGGGCAGTTGAGCAATAGGCAATGAAACATGAGCCTGAAGACAGCCGGCGAGTATAAGAGCCTCGCGCCCAACCATCGACGGCTTTTGCTGCCTCGCGCCCTGCCGTATTCAGCCAGGCCAATGCCGCGCCAGCACCTGCGCCACCTGCGGGTGGCGGTCGATGCGCTCCAGCAGATCACAACACTCGGGGCGTTCGCGCCGCAGATGCTCGCGCGTGCCGCACCAGCGCGACACCACCGCCGCCTGGAAATCCAGGGCCGCCAGGGGTGAACCACTGGCGTACAGCTGCGTGGCGAACTGATCGGCGAACACCTCCCAGTTGCGGTGCAGGCGCTCATGGGCCGCGTCCCGCACCCGCGCCTTCAGCGCTTCATCGGCGCCCTGCAGCCAGCGCTCCGGGTAATCGATCACGCTGATCGCCGAGTAGCAATTGGCAGCGATAAACACCAGGCCGCGAATGGCCTGCGCCCGGGCGCCCTCATCCTCGGGCAGCAGCGCCGAGCGCGGATAACGCAAACCCAGTTCGATCAGGATCGCCGCGCTCTCGGTGAGGACACTGCCGTCCGGCAGTTGCAGGGTCGGGACCTGTTTCAGCGGATTGAGCCGCGCCAGCTCGTCGGCCCCGGGCGACGGCGCCCAGGACGAGGCTTCGACGATGCGGTACGGCACCTGGCAACACTCCAGGGCGATCTCGACGATGGCCGAGCCTGAGCCTTGTGTCCCATAAAGTTGATACATGACCATCCCCTCGCTTGACTGGGCCTTACATCTGACGGGTGGCTTACGTGGGTTGTTCACTCCAGTGCCGGAAGTCCGCGAGGCGATAGGTCGGATGCTGGTGAACAGCCTCGGCCGGCACGCGCAGAACGGTCCCACGGTAGCTCAGGCGATAGGTGAAACCGCCATACATGATCTTGCGGTCGGGGTCCGGATGCACCTTGAGGAAGGCTTGGCGATCGGGATAACCGGTAGGGTCCGGAAACCGTGCCAGCTTATCGAACAGCACCACGTCCTCGGCCACCTCCTCCTCGGCCATATCAACCAGATAACGAGAATAGGTGATATTCATCGAAGGTAACCGTGGCCCCTTGGCAAGCAACCCATCAAGCCTGCGATCCAGATGCCCGAACACCGCGCGATAAGCACTCACCAGCAGCGCCCGCCGATAAAGGCTCATCGGTTTGGGAGCCTGCATACGCCGCACCAGGGAGTGGATCAATCGGTTGAGCATCCCGAAACACGCGATCTCCAGCCTCATGCCGCCTTTTACTTCTAAAAACTTGCCGCACGCGGAAAATCGGGTCTTGTGATGGACAAGCTTGTTGCGCACCGTGATCGCGTAATCGAAAACCATGATCTCGATATGCCTGAGCAACGGATCGGGCTGCCGATTCTGGCGCCGGAAAATACTCAGCTTGTCCCGGAACAATTTGTCGCTCGTCCCGTAGTGCTGGTCGACTATCAGGTCCAGATAGTCAAAGACCACGGGGAACATCGAGAGATGCTCATGGCTGTCCAGAGACTTGCGGACCAATGAGGGGTGATAGGTTTTTGCATCGATATAGCTATGCGACACCCCGTCCTTGATCGTGGTTTTCTGACCGTAGACCGCCAGATCATTGGCAATATCGAACCCCTGCAACAGCTGTTCGGTAAGGCGCAGTTTCTTCTGCAAAAAGACTTCCGTGATAGTCATCAAATACTCTCGTGTTCAGTAGGTCCGGCAACGCAGACATTGCGCTCAATGGCGCGGGGTAGAACCTCGATGCGCAGCACCCCGTGAGCGCCCGTCGAACAGTCGATACGCACCGGTAAAAATGCCTCGATCACCCGGATATTGCTCTGCAGGTGCTCGCTCATGCGCGGGGTGGTGAAGCTTCCGCCGCCGGCCAGGGCCATGGGCAGCAACAGTTGATCGGCCAGGTGCTCGGCCACCGCCGCGCCGGAATCCAGCCAGTCCCGGGCCTGGTCGATGGCGCGATCGGCCACGCTTTCGGCCCGCAGGCTGCTCTGGCCAAAACCGCTGAACAGCTCGGTCAGGTGCTCGAAGACGAACTCCAGCAACAGCACGTTGCCCGGGCCGCATTGCTCATCCAGGCGCACCGGGCTCAGGTGCTCCCGAGGCAGCTCCAGGCGAGTGCCGACCCGGCGCAATTCGCGCTCCGCCACATGCTCCGGCAGGCCGGCGCTCAAGGCCCAGGCCCGACGCCCGAGCAGCTCGCCACGCTGTTCCAGGCGCAGGGGTTGCAGGGTCGAGGGCTGGATAAAGGCTTGTAGCTCGCCACCGCCGGCGGGAACGAAGCCATGGCGCAGCAGCTGCAACTCCACCTGCCCGCCCATGCGCCGCAGTTGCGGCAGCCAGGCCTGCTGGAGGAAATCCACCGGCGGTGCCAGCGGGTTGTGGGTGCCGCCGCTGATGCTCACGCGGCTGGGCTCCGGGGCTTGCATCAGGGCCGGCAGCAGGGTCTGCAACACCAGGGTGCAGCTGCCGGCGGTGCCGATGGCGAAACGGTAGTCGCCGCCGCGAATCGGTCCCGGCTCGAAGGTCAGCGCCCGGGAACCCAGCTCGGCGCCCAAGACCCTGGCCGCGCAGACCTGCACCGCCGCCAGCACCGCGGTCAGGTGCTGGCGCAACAGCCCCGGGCGACTGCGCCGGGCCCGTATGTTGTGGATGCGCAGGGTCTTGCCGGTGAGCATCGACAGGCTCAGGGCACTGCGCAGGACCTGGCCGCCGCCAATGGCGCCGTCCAGTTCGATGACTTCCTGTTTCATCACATTCCTCAGGCGTAGTGCCGGACGCTGTCTCGCAAGTAGGCGTCCAGCACAGCGTTGTCTTGATGGGTGCGCGCCAGCTTGGGCACCGGGCGCTCCAGTTCAGCGGCGATAAAGGCGTGCAGCGCCGGGCGCCGCGGCCCGTAAGCGGCCTCGTCGGCGCTGCGCTTCAAGGCCAGCAACTCATCCACCTCGTCCAGCAGTGGCCGATGGTCGACGGTGCCCAGCAGCTCGGCGAAGGTCATCGGCGGTCGGCCGCGCCCCTGATCGATCCAGCGCACCGCCAGCAACGGCCGGAGCACGTAGAAGTACTTCTTGAACCGCACGCTGTCGCCTTGCAGGTAGCCACGGAAGTTCTTCCTGGCCATCGACAGGTAATGATTACGGGCCGCCGGCGGACTGTAGAAGGCCTCCGCCAACTCTCGCAGACGCGCGGTTGCCGCCGGCTCGCTGCGATACACCAGGGGCGAATCCAGCCACTCCAGCAGGGTCGGGTTGGACTTGCGCAGCAGCCCGAGGGTCTTGCGCAATTCCCAGCCGCTGATGTCCAGCTCGTCGTCCAGCGGCCGCTCGATCACGTCCCGCCCGGTATCCACCTGGATGAACCACTCGGGCTTCTCCACATAGACGAACCGCACATCGTAATCGCTGTCGGTGGAGGCAAAGCCCCAGGCCCGGCTGCCCGATTCGCAGGCATACAACACCTGCACGTTACGCTCGCGCTCGATCCGCGCCAGCTCATCCAGTACCCGCTCGCGCATGGCGCTGCTCAGCGGGTAGCGTTCATTGAATTGCATGATTCCTTGTCCTGTTCAATCGACGATCGCCAGCACCTCAGCGCTGGCCTGATCGCCTTGTACATCGGTAATTCACAACAGGCGCTTGAGCGATCCGCGAGGCACTTCGCCGACCTCCTCCATCGCTTGCAACCGCTGCGCCAGTGCTTCTCGCAGTGGCTTGGGGGTCACCGGGTCGAACATCGCGTAGCGGGCATCGCACCAACGGGCCAGGGCCTCGCGCCAATAAGCGGCTTCGCTGCCCGCCCGATCCAGGCGACACAGCAGGTATTGCAACTGGCGCCAGCCCGGCTTGAGCCCCAGCAAGGCCCAGCGACGCGCCTTCGGCAGCGCATGCCAATGCTGGTCCAGCCGCTGTTCCAGGGCCTCTTCGAACGCCGCCCAGGGCTGCTCGCGCAGCAGGTCGAGGGCGCAGTTGAAGACCTTGTCCGACGGATCGTCCAGGGCCGCCAGCTGCTGGGCCAGGCCACGTTCGCCGAGGGTCTGCAGGGCCAGCAGGCGCACGTTCAGCGCCTTCGAGGCCAGGGCCTGTTGCAGCATGGCGTCGGCCTGTGGCTCCCGCAGTTCCTTGACCAGCCCCAGCAGGCCCAGCCACTGGCGCTTGTTGCCCGGAGCCGGCTGCTGCAACCGGGCCAGCAGCACTTGCCGTGGGTCCAGCCCATGGTGTGGCGCGGCCCAATGGGCCAGGCAACGCAAGGCCCCCGAAGGGTCGAGCAGGGCCTGCGCCAGGTACCCGCGACAATCGGCCAAGCGTGACAACAGCAGCCGCAAGGCCTTGACCCGCACACTGGCGCCACAGCTGCGCATCACCGCTTCCAGCAAAGGCACCGCCTGCTCGTCGGGCAGTTCGGCGCAGGCATCCACTGCCATCTGCCGCACGCTGACCTCGGGGTGGTGCAACGCCATGGCCAGCAGCGCCGGCCGGTCCTCAACGCCCTCGAGCAACAGCGCGAAGACAAAGCGCGCAGCCTTGCCCCGGCAATCGCCAAAGGCCCCTTGCACTTCGTCGCGCACCTGGGCCAGTTGCAACACCGCGGTGGCCCGCTCCAGAGTCGCGCCGTGGTCGGCCCGCTGCTTGCTGGTAAGGGCCAGCAACGGTGCCAGGGTCTGCAACAGCAGCCCGGCGTGCTCCGGCGCCCAATACGCCTCGACGGCCGCGGCCGCCTCCTGGCGAACCTGGGGCACCCAATCGTTGAGGCGCTCCAGCAATGCGGCCAAAGCCTCGGCCGATGGCTGCGCGGACAACCCACGCACCGCCGCCTGCCGCACGAAACCGTTGCCGAAGCGGCTCAGTTCCAGCCAGGCGCTGTGCCTGTCCAGGGTATCCATCACTTCCCGCACGCGGCGGGCTTCGTAGTCGCTCAGCTGGTAATGCCAGCTGGGCGGGGCCTCTATTACTGCGTCCATGTCGTGCATTGTTCTACCCCTTGACGCACACCACCTGACGCAGGGTGTGCAGCACTTCCACCAGCTCGCGCTGGGCGTGCATGACGTGGTCGATGTCCTTGTAGGCCATCGGGATTTCATCGATCACCGCGGTGTCCTTGCGGCATTCCACATGGGCGGTGGCGCGGATCTGGTCGGCCAGGGTGAAGGTGTTCTTGGCCTTGGTGCGGCTCATGGTGCGCCCGGCACCGTGGCTGCAGGAGCAGAACGCCTCCTCGTTGCCCAGCCCGCGAACGATGAAGCTCTTGGCGCCCATCGATCCCGGGATGATCCCCAGCTCGCCCTTCTTCGCCGACACCGCGCCCTTGCGGGTCACCAGCACCTCTTCACCGAAGTGGCGTTCCTTCTGCACGTAGTTGTGGTGGCAGTTCACGGCCTCCAGCGCCACCTCGAAGGGCTTGCGGATCACCTGGCGGGTGGCCTGGATCACCAGCTGCATCATCAGTTCACGGTTGTGCCGGGCAAAATCCTGGGCCCAGGCCACGGCCTCGACGTAATCGTCGAAGTGCCGGCTGCCTTCCTCGAAGTAGGCCAGGTCGCGGTCCGGCAGGTTGGCGATGTGCTGGCGCATGTCCGCCTGGGCCAGGTGAATGAACAGGTTGCCGATGGCGTTGCCCACGCCACGGGAACCGCTGTGGAGCATGAACCAGACCCGGTTGGCCTCATCCAGGCAGACCTCGATGAAGTGGTTGCCGCCGCCGAGGGTGCCCAGGTGCTGGCGGTTGTTGCTGTTGGCCAGCGCCGGGTACTTGTCGGTGATCGCCTTGAAGCGTGGCTGCAAGGCCGCCCAGGCGTGGTCGGCCTGGCGCGGCACGTCGCCCCAGGCGCCCTTGTCGCGGCCGCTGCGCGGCGAGGTGCGGCCATGGGGCACCGCCTGTTCGATGGCGCTGCGCAAACCGTGCAGGTTATCCGGCAGGTCGGCTGCGGTCAGCGAGGTGCGGGCGGCGATCATGCCGCAGCCGATATCCACCCCGACCGCCGCCGGGATGATCGCGCCCAGGGTGGGGATCACGCTGCCGATGGTCGAGCCCTTGCCCAGGTGCACATCCGGCATCACCGCCAGGTGCTTGAAGATGAACGGCATCTTCGCGGTGTTCATCAATTGCTGGCGGGCTTCGTTTTCCACGGGCACGCCCTCGGTCCACATCTTGATCGGCTTGCCGTTGGCGACTTCCAGCAGTTGGTAGGTCTTGTGTTCCATGTTCCTGACTCTTTTTTCTGTGGCTGAAAATCCAGCCTTGTTCGGTGGCCGGTGGTCCGGCATAAAACGGCGACCAGTGAAGGCGGAACATGCAGCGCGCTCTGCCACTGAGCTACTCCCTTGCGGTTGGCGGGAATCGAACCCGCGACCACGCTGTCCTGTAGTTCCACCGGCATTCGCCGGGTCAATCGGTGCAGGCCAGGCCTGCGGGCAGCGACAAGAGAACAGGCACATGCGCTCTACCGTCTGAGCTACAGCCTTGCGGCTGGCGGGATTCGAACCCGCGACACGATGTAGTACCTGTGGCATTCGCTGCCATCCCGCTCGGGCGGGAGAAAAACCTGCGACGACAAGGGTCGATGAAACAGTGCACTCGTGTTCTGACCTTTGAACTACGGCGCCTTTTCAGGCACCGGCGGGACTCGAACCCGCATCACGAATCTGGGATGTAGTTCCATCAGCATTCGTCGCTGAAACCGCAAAAAAGGTGGCACGACAAAAGGAGTGACTGATCGCCGGAATCGAACCGGCATAACCATGATGTACAGCCACTGGCATTCGTGCCTTCACAGGCCCTGACAAGATTTGCTGAGACGTCTTTGGATGTAGTCACAGCGGTATTCGGGGCCTATGAACAAAAATTCTTCGGCGTGCGCCGGGTGAGCGGCGCACGGTTTATCTCATGCCTTGCCGATCAGGGCGCCATCGCCTCGATCGCCTCGACCCAGTGCTGCGCACCGTAGTTGCCTGCGGTGAACTGCTGGATCACATCGAACACCGCGTCACTGAAACCGCCGACGTTGAGGATGTCCTCGCGGTCCGGCGCCTGGGTGGTGGCCCCGGGTTGCATATCGATGCACACCAGCCGCGCCTGCGGGTTGATGGCCTTGATCCGCTCCCACTGGCGCAGGGTCTCGGTCGCCCCATGGCGCCGCGCATCGATCCACGACTCGTTGTCCGAGACCAGGATCAGGGTGTCCACCTTGCACTTGGCGTTGGCCAGTTGTGCCAGGGGCGCCGAGCAGTTGGTCCCGCCACCGCCGATGGCCGCCAGTTTCTGCGCATTGCTCATCACGCTGTCCCGCGGGTTGAGGCGGATATCCACCACCCCGACCTCGAACGGCATGACCCGCGCCGCCGGCTGCTTGCGCAACACCGCTGCCGCCACCAGGGCCGCCACATCGATGCAACGCACCGCCGTGGTGGCGCCCTGGCGATAACCGGTGACCGGGCTGTGCATCGACCCCGAGACATCCGGGCACACCACCACCGCGCCTTGCAGCGCCGGCACGTTGGCCAGCGACAGTTCCAGGGCATCCTGCAACGCCTCGCGCACCGGCTGCGGCACCTCGTCTCCGGCCATACGGTAGGCCGCCAGCAACTGGTACGGGTAGACCCGGGCCTTGGCCACCTCGGCGGCATCCGCCAGCCGCGCCGCCACATACTCGGTGCAACCCGGCACCTGGAACGCACCGTGGCGGGCCAGGGTATTGAGGTTCATGCGCAGCCCCTGCCAGCCCATATTGTGCGCCTGTTCGGCCCATTGCTCGCGGCTCAGGGTTTCATTGCCGAGCAACTGGAACGGCACCTGCGGCACCGCCGTGGTCGCACCGCTGCGAAAGGCCAGCAAGGCGCGGGTCAGCTCAGGCAACGCCTGCGCATCCACCGGCTTGCCGATCAACCAGGCGAAGAAGGCTGCGCGCCAGGCCTCGCCTGGCTTGGGGTGAACCATCTTGACCACGTCCGCCAGCGACGGCTGGTTGCCCACCGCAGCCTGCAACAGCTGACGCTCGGTGGCGCTGTTCAACCAGTTCTGCACCAGGCGCTTGGGCTGCGACCCCAGGGATTTACGCCCGGTCGCCCCGCTGCGCAGGATCTGCACGAAGTTGCGCAGCATCTTGCCGTTGTCCACCACCTGGGCAAACAGCTCCGGCACCAGGGCCGAGCGTTGCGCGGTCAGCGCCGCCAGCAGCAAGGCCGGCATGTCTTTCATATGACCCTGTTGCCGAGCGTAACGCGCGGCCTGGGCGACGAAACGGCTGTCGACCTCGTTCACCAGTTGCAGCACCACTTCCAGCTGACCTTCAGGCGAGGTGTAGAAGGTCGAGTTCAAGCAACCGGTCACCGCCAGTTGGGCCAGGCGATGCTTGGCGTTGTAGGCATAGGCCGGGGCCTGGGCGGCGTTCAGGGTGTTGCTCGCTGGCGCTTTGGCCTGTTGGGTGTTGAACAGCTGGAAGTTGGCCATCTTGGCGTCTCGCTCTGTTGTCTTGTTCGTTGCCAGAGAGATTGCAGCCGCTGTGCCAGTTTTATTTTTCTCCGCAAATTATTTTTTAAATGATTGATTTATAACGATTTTATTTTTAGATGTTTTTTCCTTGGCGAGTCTGCGAGACAAAGCTGCTGATAATTTTATATCTTTGTTTATCGTTTTTTATCTTCAGGTATAAACATGTCGGGCAAGCCCACGGTCGCCATAGGTTTTGTCGGTTCCACCCTCGACCGCGTCGGCAAGGGCGCCAACCGCTGGAACCATTGGCGCCCCAGTGTCGGCCTGTGCCAGCAGCAGGACGTGCTGATCCACCGCCTGGAGCTGATCCACGGCATTGACGCCCGGGACGTCAGCCTGGCCGAGCGGGTGGCCAACGACATTCGCCAGGTATCGCCGCAGACCGAGGTGCGCCTGCACCCCATGGGCCTGAAGAACCCCTGGGATTTCGAAGAGGTGTACGGCGCCCTGCACGACTTCACCAGCGCCTACCCCTTCGACACCGAGCGCGAGGACTACCTGGTGCACATCACCACCGGGACCCACGTGGCACAGATCTGCTGGTTCCTGCTGACCGAGGCGCGCTACCTGCCGGCGCGGCTGATCCAGACCTCACCGGCGCGGCGCCGCGACCCGGAGCAGCACGCCACCGGCACCCACGCCCTGATCGACCTCGACCTGTCGCGCTACGACCGCATCGCCTCGCGCTTCGCCGGCAAACGCCTGGAGGGCCTGGCCTTCCTCAAGTCCGGGATCGCCACCCGCAACGCCGCGTTCAACCGTTCCATCGAGCAGATCGAGCAGGTGGCCCTGCGCTCCAGGGCACCGATGCTGCTGATCGGCCCCACCGGGGCCGGCAAGTCGTTCCTGGCCCGGCGCATCTATGAACTCAAGCGCGGCCGGCATCAGGTCCAGGGGCGTTTTGTCGAGGTCAACTGCGCCACCCTGCGCGGCGACGGCGCCATGTCGGCGTTGTTCGGGCATATCAAGGGCGCCTTCACCGGCGCCCAGAACGCCCGCGACGGCCTGTTGCGGGCGGCGGACGGCGGCATGCTGTTTCTCGACGAGATTGGCGAGCTGGGGCTCGATGAACAGGCGATGCTGCTCAAGGCCATCGAGGAGAAACGCTTCTTCCCCATGGGCTCGGACAAGGAAGTGGACAGCGACTTCCTGATCATCGCCGGCACCCACCGCGACCTGCGCGGCCGAGTCGCCCAGGGCCTGTTCCGCGAGGACCTGTATGCGCGGATCAACCTCTGGACCTTCAACCTGCCGGGGCTGGCCGGGCGGCGCGAGGACATCGAGCCGAACATCGATTTCGAACTGGAACGCCACGCCCGCGAGCAAGGGCGCCTGGTGCGCTTCAACCTCGAGGCGCGGCGGCGTTACCTGGCGTTTGCCAGTTCCAGCGAGGCGGCGTGGCTGGGCAACTTCCGCGAGCTGTCGGCGTCCATTACCCGCATGGCCACCCTGGCCGACAGCGGGCGCATCGACGAAGCCCAGGCCGAGGAAGAAATCGAGCGGCTACGGTATGCCTGGGGCTTGAGCCAGGAGCAGGATCCGCTGGCCACTTTACTGGGCGACAGGGTCGAACTCGACCTGTTCGACCGCCTGCAACTGCAGGCGGTGATCGAGGTCTGCCGCCAGGCCGACAGCCTGTCCGATGCCGGGCGCAAGCTGTTTGGCGTGTCCCGCCAGACCAAGGCCCAGCCCAATGACGCCGACCGCCTGCGCAAGTACCTGGCGCGCTTCGGCCTGGAGTGGAAGCAGATAGTGGCGCACGCGGATTAAGGAGAACTGCCTGCGGCAGCGGCTACACAAAGCTGTCGCTGGCGATACGTCCACTCTCAACCGCCGGGCACCGCGAACACCGCGTTGGCCCTGGCCACCACCCGCTCGCCGACCTGCAGGGTGACGGTGGCAAAGGCCATCTGCCGGCCGCGCTTGGAATGTTCCAGGCGCACGTCGATCCACTCGCCGACCTGCACCGCGCCGAGGTAGTCCAGGTGCATGCTGGCGGTGATCAGCGGCAGCGGTGGGTCGCTGGCGAAGGCCATGGCGTAGCCCATGCCGATATCGGCCAGGGTGGCGAGGATGCCGCCGTGCACGGTGCCACGACCGTTGGCGTGACGGCGGTCGGCGCGCAGGCCGATCTCCAGTTGCAGGCCGCTGCCACGGCAATACACCGGGCCGATCAGCTCCAGCAGCGGGCTGCTGCGGGACAAGGGGGCATAACCTTCGGGTAACTCGAGCGAGCTCATGACGGGTCTCCGTTGCCGATGGCGATGACCGAGGCACGGGTCATCGGTCCCTGAGGTGTACCCCGAAGCGGTGCCCGCGCCCAGCCGTATCCATCCGGCAAATCCCTGGCGATAAGTCGCGGCGACACGACATCCGCCCCTCCCCGGGCAATCGACGATAAGATACGCAGCCGTCCCGCCTGCCCCGGGCACGATCATTTATTTCAAGGAGCGACCATGCACCCTCAGGACGACACCCCCACCCCGCTGCGCAGCCTCGCCGTGGTGCTGCTCAGCACCCTGCTGGCCGCCTGTTCCCCCAGCGATCGTTCGTCCTCGGTGGCGGTCGGCGGCGCCCAGGGCAAGGCCGGCGCGCAACTGGCCTATGAACATGAACTGAGCCTGTCGCTGCCCTCGGCGCAGATCGCGCCGCGCCTGGCCGCCACCCGCGAAGCCTGCGAAAACGCCCAGTTCGGCGCCTGCAATATCCTGCGTCTGCAACAAGGCCAGTACCGCGCCCAGGTGATCCTGCGTATCGTGCCCGACGGCGTCGAACCGATAGTCGCGCTGGCCGCCCAGGGCGCCGAGATCGGTGAACGCATCACCAGCGCCGAAGACCTGGCCGACGCCGTGGCCGACGTGCAGCGCCAGCAGGAACGGCTCAAGGCCCAGCAGCAACGCCTCGACCAGTTGGCAGCGCGCAAGGACATCACCGTCAGCGACCTGATCGCCCTGAGCAAGGAACAGGCGAGCATCGAGAACGACCTGCAGGCCCTGGCCCAGGTCGCCGCCGGGCACCAGCGCCGGCTCGACACCAACCGCCTGACCCTGAACTTCGTGCCCACCGACAGCAGCCAGCGCGGCTCGAAACTGCAACAGGCCTTCGACAACCTGCTGGACAACCTCGCCTACGGCACCGCCGAAGCCCTGGAGAAAGGCAGCTATGTGCTGCCGTTCCTGATCCTGGCCTTCCCGCTGGTGATGATCTGGGTCTGGCTGTGGCGCCGGTTCGTGCGCCGTCGTTGAGTCGATGAAGCGCAACCCGATAAAAAGCCCGGCCTGATGTGCCGGGCTTTTTTATGTTGGCGTTTGGCAACGGCGGGGCCTGGGATTTTTATCGCGAGCAAGCTCGCTCCTACAGGTAACGCGCAAGGCATGAGACATGGGTGCTGGAGGATGCCGCCCTCTCTGTGGGAGCGAGCTTGCTCGCGATCCGCACCGCGGCCTGCCCCCCGAACTTGATGCGAGGCTCTATTCCAGGCCTTCCCGCAGCTATCATTGGCGTCGATGGTCACCATCGACCCAATGAAATTCTCAAAAAAAATCCGCCACGTAACATCTGCTCCATACCAACCAAACAACACCCCGGAGCACACCACCATGAAACGCCAAATTCTTCTCAGCATCGCTTTCTCGGTTCTTGCAGCAAACGCTTTTGCCGCGTCCTCGGCCTACCCGGTGGTCGCCGAAGGCGGCTCGGATCGCCTGATTGAAAAACGTGTCGCCGAAGGTGGCGCCGATCGCTTGATCGAACGCCGCGTTGCCGAAGGTGGTTCCGATCGTCTGATCGAACGTCGCGTTGCCGAAGGTGGCTCCGATCGTCTGCTGGAACGTCGTGTTGCCGAAGGTGGTTCCGACCGTCTGATCGAGCGCCGCGTTGCCGAAGGTGGCTCCGATCGTCTGATCGAGCGCCGTGTCGCTGAAGGTGGTGCTGATCGTCTGATCGAGCGTCGCGTTGCCGAAGGTGGTTCCGATCGTCTGATCGAACGTCGCGTTGCCGAAGGTGGCTCCGACCGTCTGATCGAGCGTCGCGCCGTATGATTGTGCGGTCCGCAGTACTCGAAAAAAAGCCCGGCCTTATCAGCCGGGCTTTTTTCATTTCAGGGCGTCGGGATTCCCCGATCGATCGCTATCACCCTGCTCACCTCGCCATGCACCGCTGATACCGCTCGTCCACCCGTTTGGCGAACCAGGCGGTGGTCAGTTTGCGGGTGATCTTCGGGCTCTTCAGCTGGATACCCGGCAGGATCTGCCGCGGCAAAGCCTTGCCCTGGGCCTGATCGGCCAAGGCGAATACCCGCTTGTACAGCTTGGTGTCCTCGAACTCGAGGCTGTTGCCCTTCTCCAGCTGGTTGCGAATGGTCGGGTTGCGCATATCCAGGGATTTGCCCAGGGCGCGCACCGCCAGCTCGGTGCTGCCGGGCATGATCGAGTCGTAGCGGATCAGGTCGCCGTCCAGCGCCAGGGAAATCCCCGAGGCCACGCTCAGGGCGTTCTGGAACGCGGCATTGCGGCTGGCGTACCAGCCAGCGTTGAAATCGGCGAAGCGGTACAGCGGCTGCGGGTAATTCACCGGGTAACCGAGCAAGTGGGCGATGCCGAAATACATGCCGCCACGCCGGCTGAACACCTCGCGGCGGATCGAGCCGTCCACGCTGTAGGGGTAATTGCGCGCCTGCTGCTCGGCGAAGTCGATGCTGACCTGCATCGGCCCGCCGGTGTGCACCGGGTTGAAACCGCCGAACAGGGTCTTGCCCATGGGCACGCTGCCGATGAAGTCGTCGAAGATCGTGCTCAGTTCCTTCTCCGTGCGCGCCCCGGCCAGGCGCTCGCTGTAGGACTTGCCGTTCGGCGAACGCACCTGTAACGCCGCGCTCACCAGCATCGACGGCACATGCACCTTGGCCGCGCGGCGGTCGATTTCGCCGCGGGCGATCTTGCCCAGCCCCGGCACCGGCGGGTCAACCTGATAGGTGGACTCCTGCTCAGCCACCGCCAGCACCGCGCAGAGGTTGCTCTTGCTCGGCTCGATGCCCTGGGCGGTAAAGGCCACCTGGATATCCCGGGCCCAGCCCTGGCGATCGGCGACCTTGGCCGGCAGCAGGCGCGCCACCTGGGCCTGGACCTGGGCCGGGCTGGGCGCCGGCGCCTTTGAACCGAACTGACCGGCACAGCCGGCCAGGGCCAGCGAGGCCGCGACAGCGGCCCAGCGAATTGAATGCAGAGGTTTTATAGACATGGCTTCCCAGTAATTCCGAAGGTGGCCCGCGCTTGAGGTGCATGCGTCGCCGCGGATATCGACCCTCAAGGCGCCGCGCTGTTCCGTGCCAGCGACAGGCCATTTGAGCATTCCCCGTGACCGACGGCGAATTTCACCTAATCTGAAACCTCATCGCCCACAGAAAAACAACACAGGGGGCCCATCGTGAGCGTGCAACTCAACCACACCATCGTCTGGTGCCGCGACAAGCAACGGTCGGCGGATTTTCTCGTGCAACTGCTCGGCCTGCCGCCACCTGTGCCCTTCGGCCCGATGCTGGTGGTGCAGCTGGATAACGGCGTGTCCCTGGATTACTACGACAACGACCCGCCCATCGCTTCCCAGCACTACGCCTTTCTGGTCGCCGCCGACGACTTCGAACCGATACTGCAACGCATTCGCCAGCGCGGCCTGGCGTTCTGGGCCGACCCGGGCAAGCAGCGCCCCAATGAAATCAACCGCCACGAAGGCGGACGCCGGGTGTATTTTGATGACCCCGACGGCCACCTGCTGGAAGTGTTCAGCCAGACCTGAGCGTCCTTTACCTGTCCTGGAGTTCCCTGCGCCATGCTCTCACTGGATTTTCTCATCACCTCGCTGATCGTCGTGCTGATCCCCGGCAGCGGCGTGATCCTGACCATTTCCACGGCGCTGGTGGCCGGCAAGCGCGCCAGCCTGTTCACCGCCATCGGCTGCACCGCCGGGATAGTCCCGCACTTGCTGGCCTCGGTGCTGGGCCTGTCGGCCATCCTGCACACCAGCGCGCTGGCCTTCCAGGGCTTGAAGTTCGCCGGGGTCGCCTACCTGTTGTACCTGGCCTACGCCACCTGGCGCGACCGCTCGGCCTTCGCCGTGGACACCCGCTTGCCCGCCACCAGCGCCGGCGGCCTGGTGCTCAAGGCCTGCCTGCTGAACATCCTCAACCCCAAGCTGACGATTTTCTTCCTGGCCTTCCTGCCGCAGTTCATCAGCCACGACGGCCCCTCGCCGGCCATGCAGATGCTCGGCCTGAGCGGTGTGTTCATGGCGATGACCTTCGCCGTATTCGTGATCTACGGCCTGCTGGCCAACCTGTTCCGCAAGGCGGTGATCGAGTCGCCCCAGGTGCAGAACTGGCTGCGCCGCAGCTTTGCCGCGAGCTTCGCCGCCCTGGGCCTGAACCTGGCGTTCGCCCAGCGCTGAAACCTGGTACACGAAACCGGCATGACATTGATCTCTCGACGAGGGCAAGGACATGAACCGCAGCGACGTACTGATCATTGGCGCCGGCCCCACCGGCCTGGTTCTGGCGCTGTGGCTGAGCCGGCAAGGGGTCAAGGTGCGCATCCTCGACCAGACCGCCGGCCCCGGCACCACCTCCCGGGCCCTGGCGGTGCAGGCCCGGACCCTTGAGCTGTACCGCCAGCTGGACCTGACCCAGGCGATCCTCGACCAGGGTCACCGAGTGCCGGCCGCCAACCTCTGGGTCAAGGGCGAACAGGCCGCCAACCTGCCCCTGAGCAGCATCGGCGCCGACCTGACGCCCTACCCCTTCCTGGAAATCTACCCGCAAGACCAGCACGAGCAACTGCTGATCGAGCGTCTGCAACGTTTCGGCGTGACGGTCGAGCGCCAGACCGAACTGCTGGGCTTCATCGACCACGGCCACCTGGTCAGCGCCCAGCTGCGCGGCCCCGACGGCCAGGAGGAAACCTGCCAGGCCTTCTACCTGGCCGGCTGCGACGGCGCCCATTCGACAGTGCGCAAGACCCTGGGCATCGACTTTCCCGGCGGCACCTATCAGCAGGTGTTTTATGTGGCCGATGTCGACGCCCGCGGGCCGGCGCTCAATGGCGAGTTGCACGCGGACCTCGACGAGGCGGACTTCCTCGCGGTCTTTCCGCTGGCTGGCGAAGGCCGGGCACGGCTGATCGGCACGGTGCGCGACGAACGTGCCGAACAGGCGCAAACCCTGAAGTTCGAGGACGTCAGCCGGCGCGCCATGGACAACCTCAAGGTCCAGGTCGACAAGGTCAACTGGTTCTCCACCTACCGCGTGCATCATCGGGTGGCCGAGCGCTTCTTCAGCGGCCGCGCCTTTCTGCTTGGCGATGCCGCCCACGTGCACAGCCCGGCCGGCGGCCAGGGCATGAACACCGGGATCGGAGACGCCATCAACCTGGCCTGGAAGCTCGCCGCGGTGCTCAACGGCAAGGCCGAGGAGCACCTGCTGGCGACCTATGAGTTCGAACGCATCGAATTCGCCCGGCGCCTGGTGGCCACCACCGACCGGGTGTTCAGCTTCGTCACCGCCGACGGGCCGATCGCCAACCTGCTGCGCACCCGCCTGGCGCCGCTGCTGATCCCCAAGGTGACTGCGGTGGAAGCGGCGCGCGAGTTCCTGTTTCGCACGGTGTCGCAGATCACCCTCAACTACCGCGACATGCCCCTGAGCTGCGGCAGCGCCGGCCATGTCCACGGCGGCGATCGCCTGCCCTGGGCCCACGGCTCGGTCACCGACAATTTCGCCAGCCTCGACTACCTGGGGTGGCAGGTGCATGTGTACGGCGTCACCAGCGACGCCCTGCGCGCCTGGTGCGCCGAGCGGCAGATGCCGCTGACGGTGTTCGACTGGGAACCGGCGCACCAGGCCGCTGGCCTCGCGCGCAACGGCTTCTACCTGCTGCGGCCGGACACTTACGTGGCGCTGGCGGAGAAATCGGCGGACCCGAAGGTGCTGGAACGGTATTTCGAGGAGCGCAAGATTACGCTGTGAGGGGGGCAGATAAATTCGTCGACGGGATTATGCAGCGCCTGGATTGACGTCATCGCGGGCAAGCCTCGCTCCTACAAAATCGGTAGGAGCGAGGCTTGCCCGCGATAGGGCCCTTGAGGGCGATACATTTACATCTGGAACACCGCTGGAGCGCGTCAGATCCCGGCGAGCGCCAGGTCCATGGCGAAGTAGGTGAAGATCAGGTCGGCGCCGGCACGCTTGATCGAGCCCAGGCTTTCGCGCACCACCCGCGCTTCGTCGATGGCCCCGGCCTGGGCGCCGAACTTGATCATCGCGTACTCGCCGCTGACCTGGTACGCCGTCACCGGCAGGCGCGAGGCTTCGCGGATGTCGCGGATGATGTCCAGGTAAGCGCCGGCCGGCTTGACCATCAGCGAGTCCGCGCCTTCCTGCTCGTCCAGCAAGGACTCGCGCACCGCTTCGCGGCGGTTCATCGGGTTCATCTGGTAGCTCTTGCGGTCGCCCTTCAACGCGCTGCCGCCGGCCTCGCGGAACGGACCGTAGAGCGCCGAGGCGAACTTGGTGGAATAGGCCATGATCGCGGTCTGGCTGAAGCCGGCCTCATCCAGGGCGCGGCGGATGGCCTGGACCTGCCCGTCCATGGCCGCCGACGGCGCGATCACATCGGCGCCGGCGCGGGCCGCGGCCACCGCCTGCTTGCCGAGGTTGACCAGGGTCTGGTCGTTGTCCACTTCATGGCCGTGCAGCACGCCGCAGTGGCCGTGGTCGGTGTACTCGCAAAAGCAGGTGTCGGACATCACGATCATTTCCGGCACCGCGTCCTTGGCGATCCGCGACATGCGCGACACCAGGCCGTTGTCGTTCCAGGTGTCGCTGCCGTTGCTGTCCAGGTGGTGCGACACGCCGAAGGTCATCACCGACTTGATCCCGGCGCGGGCGTAACGCTCGATCTCCCCGGCCAGCTTCGATTCCGGAATGCGCATCACCCCCGGCATGCTCTTGATCGGCACGAAATCGTCGATCTCTTCCTCGACGAAAATCGGCAGCACCAGGTCGTTGAGGGTGAACTCGGTTTCCTGGAACAGGCTGCGCATCTGTTCGCAGCGGCGCAGGCGACGGGGACGGGCTTGGGGGAACTGGCTGGACATGGGATTTCCTCAGGGCAGGCCAAGTAAGACGAGGCTGGGTGCGAAAAGACCGCAGCCAAAAAGAGCGAAGCTTATGCCCCAAGCCCCGACCGGCACAAACGCCGCGTCGCCAAAACTGTGTTTGCGCTTTGGTAACAATGCCGTGAAAGCAGGGGGTTACGCCTGTCAGGCAAATGCTCAACGGCGAAACTGTCGCGTCGATTTTCGATCTAAATAAGACACGCAGAGCTGCGCAGGCCAGCCTTGAAGACCAGTGCCTGCGGCACGTGCTCGCCGCGTGTGCAGGACCTTGCGCCCGATAGAAGCAGGCCCGGGCGAATCATCTGCCGGGGACGACATCGAGGATTCCAGTCGAGCTCCCTGGCAGCACATTCGCGCGATGGCTGTCGCGGGCACAAGAACCGGGCTTGCAGGCTGTGAGCCCGGTTGTCGTTCTGTCGTGGCGGGTCGCCACAGGGACGTTCGCGGCCCGCCCCTTGACCCGGGAGGAGAAGCGAAAATGACCAACTCCGTGAAAAAAATGCCGATCCAGACTGAAGACAAGGCCACCCGGCGCTCGAGCATGAGCGACCTGTGGCAACCCCTGGAAAAACTGCGGCAACAGGTCGATCACCTGTTCGATGACTTCAATCGCGGCCCCGGCCTGTCACCCTTCAGCCGCGGGCTGTTCGATGTGGATCCGTTCTGGCGGCGCGAACTGATCGGCCGCGGCATGCCCGCCGTCGACATCACCGAGAAAGACGAGAGCTTCGAAATCACTGCCGAATTACCCGGCATGGATCAGAAGAATATCGAGATCAAACTCTCTGACGGCAGCCTGATCATCAAGGGTGAAAAGCGCGAAGAAACCCAAGAAAACAGAAAAGGCTATCACCTGAGCGAACGTCATTACGGTTCCTTCGAGCGGGTGTTCAACCTGCCCAAGGGGGTCGATGCCGAGAAGATCGAGGCGAGCTTCAGCAAAGGCGTGCTGAGTATCTCGCTGCCGAAAAAACCCGCCGCCATGACGGCGGACAAGGTCGTGCAGATCAAAGGCGAATGACCCAGGCCAGCCAGCCCCTTGCCGGGAAAACGGCAAGGGGCTTTTTGTGCCGGCCGGCACATCCGCTCAGCGCATCGTATTGAGTGCCACGGCCGCCAGGATCAGCGCCTTCAAGGCGGCCTCGTCAAGCTTGTCACCCTCATGCAGATCGATCGCCCGCCGGGTATTGCCCTCGAGGCTGGCGTTGAACAGGCCTGCCGGATCGTCCAGCGCGGCGCCCTTGGCGAAGGTCAGTTTCACCACGTTCTTGTAGGTCTCGCCGGTGCAGAGGATGCCGCCGTGGGACCACACCGGCACCCCGCGCCACTTCCACTCCTCGACCACCTGCGGGTCGGCCTGGCGGATCAGCCCCCGGACCCGGGCCAGCCTCTCGCCGCGCCAGTCGCCCAGCTCTTCGATGCGCCCGTCTATCAGCTGTGAAGCGCAACCGCTCTGCTCTGCCGGCGTGGCGTCGCTGCTCTGTTTCTTCATCCTGGTCATCCTCTGGAGGGGTCGCCCGACATTTGAGTATCGCTGACGGGGCATTTCCCTCCAGGTAACCGACGAGCGTCACACCGGCAGCGCGGTGCCCGGTTTGTTTTTTGGCATGGGGATTTCCGTCTTCAGGCGCCGCACGCCCTCGATGCGGGCTTGCTTCTGGCGTCGCTCGGATACGCTGGCGCCCCTGAGATTGAAGGCAGGAGGCAGTTGTCTTGACAGGAGGGAGTAGCGGGAATCGAGAGCCAGGCACGCCATCCATGCGCACCTGGTTTCTTTACAGCGAGAGGTGAATCAGTTCCACGGACGGTCGCCGTGCTCGTCCTTGACCCGGGTCGGCAGGCCCATCAGGTCCAGCGCCTTGAGGAACGGCTCGGCCGGCAGCTCCTCGACGTTGACCATGCGCTGCACGTCCCACTCGCCACGGGCCACCAGCAGGGCCGCGGCCACCGGCGGTACGCCTGCGGTGTAGGAAATGCCCTGGCTGTCGGTTTCGGCAAAGGCTTCTTCGTGGCAGGCCACGTTATAGATGAACACTTCGCGCGGCTGGCCATCCTTCGTGCCCTTGACCAGGTCGCCGATGCAGGTCTTGCCGGTGTAGCCCGGCGCCAGCGACGCAGGATCGGGCAGCACGGCCTTGACCACTTTCAGCGGCACCACTTCCAGGCCTTCGGCGGTCTTGACCGGTTGCTCGGAGAGCAGGCCGAGATTCTTGAGCACGGTGAACACGTTGATGTAGTGCTCGCCGAAGCTCATCCAGAAGCGCACGTTGGGCACGTCGAGGTTCTTCGACAGCGAGTGCACTTCATCGTGGCCGGTCAGGTACAGGTTCTGCGAACCGACCACCGGCAGGTCGTCGGTACGCTTGACTTCGAACATGGTGTTGCTGGTCCACTGGCTGTCCTGCCAGCTCCATACCTGCCCGGTGAATTCGCGGAAATTGATTTCCGGATCGAAATTGGTGGCGAAATATTTGCCATGGGAACCGGCATTGACGTCGAGAATGTCGATCGAATCAATGCGGTCGAAATACTGTTGCTTGGCCAGGGCCGCATAGGCGTTGACCACGCCCGGATCGAAGCCCACGCCAAGAATGGCGGTGACGTTTTTCTGCTGGCACTCCTCGAGGTGTTTCCACTCGTAGTTGCCATACCAGGGCGGCGTCTCGCAGATCTTGCCCGGTTCTTCGTGAATGGCGGTGTCCAGGTAGGCCACGCCGGTATCGATGCAGGCACGCAGCACCGACATGTTGAGGAAGGCGGAGCCGACGTTGATGACGATCTGCGATTCGGTCTCGCGGATCAGCGCCTTGGTCGCCTCGATATCCAGCGCGTTGAGCGCATAGGCCTTGATTTGCGCGGGCTGTTTGAGGCTGCCCTTGGCCTTGACGCTGTCGATGATGGCCTGGCATTTGGAGATGTTGCGCGACGCGATAGCAATACGACCGAGTTCGTCGTTGTGCTGCGCGCACTTGTGGGCCACCACCTTGGCGACACCTCCTGCACCAATGATAAGAACGTTCTTCTTCAATTTCTTTATCTCTCCTTTCCGCCAGCTTACGAGAGGCTGGACAGGTAGTCTTCGAACCCAAATTCACGAACCACCTCGACACTACCGTCGAGTTGTTTCACTACGATGGACGGCATTTTCAGGCCGTTGAACCAGTTTTTCTTGACCATGGTGTAACCCGCCGCGTCAACGAACGACAGCCGATCGCCGATGGTCAGCGGACGATCGAATTGATACTCGCCGAAGATGTCTCCGGCCAGGCAAGACTTGCCGCACACCATGTAGGTGTGTTCGCCTGCGCTGGGGGCCAGCTTGGCGTTCAGGCGATAGATCAGCAGATCGAGCATGTGCGCCTCGATGGAGCTGTCGACCACCGCCAGGTGCTTGCCGTTGTAGAGGGTGTCGAGCACGGTGACTTCCAGCGACGCGCTCTGGGTGATCGCCGCTTCGCCCGGCTCCAGGTAGACCTGCACGCCGTACTGCTCGGAGAACGCCTTGAGGCGCGCGCAGAAGGCGTCCAGGTCGTAGCCTTCGCCGGTGAAGTGGATGCCGCCGCCGAGGCTGACCCATTCGACCTTGTGCAGCAGGTGGCCGAAGCGTTCCTCGATGGTGCCCAGCATCTGGTCGAACAGGCCGAAGTCGGCGTTCTCGCAGTTGTTGTGGAACATGAAGCCGGATATCTGCTCGATGACCGCCTCGACCTTCACCGGGTCCCATTCGCCCAGGCGGCTGAACGGACGCGCCGGGTCGGCCAGCAGGTAATCGGAACTGCTCACCTGGGGGTTGACCCGCAGACCGCGAACCTTGCCCGCGGACGCCTCGGCGAAGCGCTGCAGCTGGCCGATGGAGTTGAAGATGATCTTGTCGCAGTTGTCGAGCATCTCTTCGATTTCGTCGTCGGCCCAGGCCACGCTGTAGGCGTGGGTCTCGCCGGCGAACTTCTGCCGGCCGAGCTTGAGCTCGTACAGCGACGACGAGGTGGTGCCGTCCATGTACTGCTGCATCAGGTCGAACACCGACCAGGTGGCGAAGCACTTGAGCGCCAGCAGGGCCTTGGCGCCGGACTGTTCGCGCACGTAGGCGATCTTCTGCATGTTGCCGAGCAGTTTCTGTTTGTCGATGAGGTAGTACGGCGTTTTGATCATTTCGAGGCCTCCGGCCAGGCCAGCCAAAAAAAGGATGCGCATTGTGCCTTCACTGAAGGCATATCGAAAGGGCGGACGGTCAGTTCGCTGAGTCAGGGCTTCGTCTCATGCTCGGAGCAAGCCGCCCGCAGGTCCGTTCCGGGCATCGCCGGGTACCCTCCGAGGACTGATGACAAATGCCCCGGTGGCAGGTCCGACCGGTCGAACCGCTTTGTGGCCCAGCTACGCAGACAGCCCGATGATTGGCGGTCATTTGCCGACTTGGGCAACCCTGCCCGGCCCCTCGCTTTGCGCGAACACGTATCTGTTTTTCCCCAGTTTCTTGGCCAGGTACATGGCCTGGTCCGCGGCCCGTAACAGCTGATCCGCTTCCACCCCATGGGTCTGGTAGAACGCCGCGCCGAGGCTTGCGGAAACATCGGCCTTCACTCCCGAGATCATCAGCGGCTGGCCGACCACATGAATAATCCGGTCGAGAATCGGGGCCACTTCGTCGATCGATCCAAGGTCATCCAGGACCACAACGAACTCATCGCCGCCCACGCGTGCCAGAAGGTCACATTCCCTCAGACAGGACTGCAGGCGATCGGCGATGATGATCAGCAACTGGTCACCCGCCGCATGCCCCAGGTTATCGTTGACCAACTTGAAGCCATCCAGGTCCAGATAGCAGACCACCACCTTGGCGTTGCGCCCTTGCACTCTTTCGAGAATCGCATCGAGCTTCATGCCCAGCAGCCGTCTATTGGGAAGGTGGGTCAAGGGGTCATACATGGCGATTTCATGCAGTCTTTTTCGCTGCTGGTCCAAGGTCGCCAGGGAGTAAGCGAGCCAGGCCATCAGCGTGGCCCCCAGCAGCACCAGAAAAGCCTGGAACAGCAGCAGACCGGTATTTCGCCAGTCGGCGATCCTGGAAACCCGAAGCTCCCACTGCGCCTCGTACAGGGTTACCGGAATGCGCGCGGCCGCCGCGCCCAAGGGCGCGGCGGATGCCTGGATCACCTCTTCCTGCCCGGTTTCCGGGTTCACCCCGGAAAACCTGTAGGCATAACCCAGCTTCTCCAGGAACGGTAAATCGGAGTCGGCAAAGGCATCCGGAAACTTCAAGGTCACGACCGTGTACCCCCAGAAGTACTTCCTGCCATTCGGTTCTTGCAGAAATACCGGCAACGTTCCTATCGCACCCTGCGGCCCCTGGATCAAGGTGAACGGCCCGCGGAACCGCAACTCGCCTTCGCGAACGTTCTTGATGACTTCGACCCGATCCTTGCCCTCGAAAAGATCATGGTTCTTGATCAGGATATTGGGAGCGGCCGGCTCTATTTGCCGGATCACGCCCTCCGGCGCCAGCGACAGCGCAAAGGCGCCTTTGTACATAGGCAGCATGTAGCGCACCAGCCGTTCAAAGTGCGGGACCCTGCCCTCGCCCTGATGAACCATGACCGCCAGGGTATGGGTCGATGACAAAGCGTGCTGTATGACTTTTTCGATCGAACTGGCGTAACTGCTGGCTACTTGAATGGTATGGGCCGAGTCAGCCTCGCGCGCGGCCGAATTCAATTTGACGACAACAAAAGCCCCCGCCAACAAACACAGGACAAACATCGACACCGAGACTTTTATCTTGTCGAAGCCAGAGAAAACCTTGGTTACCACTTCTTGCATCACCGGCACCCTGTTTTATTGCTATTGGTCGTAGGGATCTCGACTGGGGCAAAGGCGCTTGCCGCCCCGTCAGACACAGGAAATCATTCCTCATCCTTTACTTCGTCCTTGAAGAACCCTGGCCAGGGCTGGGACATTACCGGGAAGTGCAGCCGTTGCCCCTGGTAAAGTCCCTAGGTTCCATGCTCCATTTACCTATTCCAGCTCATTGCCGGGCGCCAGGCGCACCGCACGATGCGGCACGACCTTACCCGGCTCCAGAAGCCTATCGCAGGGCCCGCACCACTCAATCATCCTCCTGCAATTTGATGCCCCGGGCGTGCAGCAGGTGAGGCACCACCAGCACCAGCAGGGTCAAGCCGAGGAAGGCCGCGGCGATGGGTTGGGTGACGAAGATCGACCAGTCGCCCTGGCTGATGGACAAGGCGTTGCGCAGTTGTTTTTCCGCCATCGGCCCCAGCAGCATGCCGACGATCACTGGCGCGACGGGGAAGTCGAAACGCCGCATCAGCACCCCGCCCCAACCGATCGCCAGCATCAGCAACAGGTCGAAGGACGAATGGCGCATGCCGTATACGCCGATGGAGGCGAACACCAGGATCCCGGCATTGAGGTACGGCCGCGGGATCTGCAGCAGTTTCACCCAGAGCCCGACCAACGGCAGGTTCAATACCAGCAGGATAACGTTACCGATATACAACGAGGCCACCAGGGTCCAGACCAGCTCGCCCGAGGTCTGGAACAGCAGCGGCCCCGGCTGCAGGTTGTAGTTCTGGAACGCCGCCAAGAGAATCGCCGCGGTGGCGGAGGTCGGAATGCCCAGGGTCAGCAACGGCACCAGGGAACCGGTGGCGCTGGCGTTGTTGGCGGCTTCCGGGCCGGCCACCCCTTCGATGGCGCCCGGCCCTTTGCTGGCGGCAAAGTCTTGCGGGTGCTTGCTCAGCTTGCGTTCGGTGGAATAGGACAGGAAGGTCGGGATTTCCGCGCCACCGGCCGGGATCGAACCGAACGGAAAGCCGATCAGGGTGCCGCGCAGCCAGGCGGGAATCGAGCGTTTCCAGTCCTCGCGGGTCATCCACAAGGACGTCAGGCGATGCCGGCCGGACGCTTCCTCCTTCTGATACAGCAGGCTGTACAAGGCCTCCCCCACGGCAAACAGGCCGACCGCCACCAGCACCACTTCGATGCCATCGACCAGCTCGGGAACGCCCAGGGTGTAGCGGGCAATGCCCGAGGTCGAGTCGAGGCCGATCAGGCCAATGCCCAAGCCCAGCCCCAGGGAAGCGAATCCGCGCAGCATGGACGCGCCGAGCACCGCCGACACCGTGGTGAAGGACAGCACCAGGATCGCGAAATACTCCGCGGGGCCGAACTTCAGCGCCAGCATGGCGACGATGGGAGCAAACAGGGTCAGCAGCACCGTGGCGATGGTCCCGGCGAAAAACGAGCCGATCGCCGCGGTGGCCAGGGCCGGCCCGGCGCGGCCGTTGCGGGCCATGAGATTGCCCTCCAGGGCGGTGACCATCGAGGACGACTCGCCCGGGGTATTGAGCAGGATCGAGGTGGTCGAACCACCGAACTGCGCGCCGTAATAGATGCCGGCGAACATGATCAGCGCGCCGGTGGGATCGACCTTGGCGGTGATCGGCAACAGCAGGGCCACGGTCAGCGCCGGGCCGATCCCCGGCAACACGCCGATCGCCGTGCCCAGCAGGCAGCCGATAAACCCCCAGAGCAGATTGATCGGCGCCAGCGCCGCGGAGAAACCTGTCGCCAGGCTCAAGAGAATGTCCACCGTGTGACCTCCTTCGGGCCCGGTTCAGATCCAGGCGTTGACCAGGGGTGGCAGGGCCACGCCCAGCCCGGCATTGAACAGCCAGTAGATCGGCAGGGTCAGTGCGATGCCGATAGCCAGGTCACGCAGCGGACGCCGGCTGCCGAAACCCCGTGCCGAGCAGGCAAACAGCAAGCCGGCAGCCAGGACGAAACCGATCAGGTCGATCAGCACGGCAAGCGCCACCAGGCCGGCGGTGATCCAGGCCACGCCCAGCCTGCCACCGGGCAGGGCCTGGGCGGTTTCGTCGTCATGGGCGGCCAGTTCGCGGAAACCTCCGGTACAGGCCTGATAGCTCAGCAACAGGCCCACGGCGCCGAGGAAGGCGGCGACCGCGCTGGGATAGACATGGGCACCGAGGATGACGAAGCCCATCTCGGGCGGAAAGCGCAAGGCGCCGATGACCAGCACCAGGCTGATGGCGATCAGCCCCAGGCCAATCGCCAACTGCGACAGTACGACCCTGCTGCGCCCGGCCATCTCAAAGCAGCCCGACCTTGACCAGCATCGCTCGCAGACGCAGGTGTTCCTCGTCGACGAACTGGCCGAACTCGTCACCGGTGAGGACGCTCGGCGACCAGGCGTTGGCTTTCACATTGTCCTGCCAGACCTTGCTGTTGGTGGCGGCCAGCACCGCGTCGGTGACTTGCTTGCGCTGCTCGGCGCTGAGGTTGGCCGCGCCATAGACACCGCGCCAGTTGCCGATGATCACGTCGTAGCCCTTCTCCTTGAGGGTCGGCGCATCGATGCCGGGAACGCGCTCCGGAGCGCCGATGGCGAGCAGGCGGAACTGCTTGGACTGCACGTACTTGGCCAGCTCGGCATAACCGCCGGTGATCACCGTGATGTGGCCGCCCAGGGTCGCGGCCACCACTTCGCCGCCGCCGGCGTAGGCGACGTAGTTCACCTTGTTCACCGGCACGTCCATCTTGCTCGCCAGCTCGGCGATGCCGATATGGTCGATGGACCCCTTGGAGCCGCCGCCCCACTTGATGCTGGCCGGGTTGGCCTTGAAGTCCTTGAGCAGGTCGTCGAGGGTCTTGTAGGGCGAATCCTCGCGCACCGCCAGCACGTTGTATTCGGTGAACAGCCGGGCGATCGGCGTCACGTCCTTGAGGCTGATCTGCGGCTTGTTCTGCTCCACCGCCGTGACCATGATCGCCCCCACCACCAGCAGCGCATTCGGGTCGCCCTTGGTGCTGTTGGCGAACTGCGCCAGCCCCAGGGTGCCCCCGGCTCCGCCCTTGTTCTCGAAGGTCACGGACTTGGCCGTGCCGGCCTCGAGCAAGGCCTTGCCCAAAACCCGCGCGGTCTGGTCATAACCGCCGCCCACGGAACCCGGGGCCATGAACTTGACCGTATCCAGGGCAAACGCCGGGGTTGCGAGGGTGAGCGTGGCGAGGCTGGCGGCAAGGGCCATGCCGCGGCTGAATCGACGCAGTGCTGTAAACATCAGGTTTCTCCCGAGACTATTGTTTTTGTTGATACCGGTTGAATGCGCCCAGGGCGTAACCCTGCGGGGCCTGCGGATAAGTGTAGACGGCCGGCGCTTCGTGGCCGCCAGAGCAGCCTAGCTGAACAAAGCCCCCAGGGCCGGGTGCCGCCGCCAAGGGGCCGCCTGGGGAGGCTTGATTGGGAGGGGTTGGCCGGCATGAAGCCCGGCCGGCTGGAGGAAGGCCAGCCGCTTGTGCGGATAAAGCTCGGTCATCCGTTATTACATATCAGGCCATGCAGCACGCCGAAGCGCAGCCCCGGTTCGGAAGGCGTCATATGGGTGACGCCAAACACCTTGAACGCGGCCAGCATCACCGCCAGGCCACCGGGCAGGATGCCCAGGCGATGGGATTGCAGCCCGGCCAGCCGCAGGCGCTTGACGTGCCCGGCCTCCAGCAGGCGCAACGACAGGCGCAACAGCCCGCCGTAGGTGATGCCGTCCTGGCCATAGTCGTTCAGGCCGTTGGCCTTGAGCACCTTGGCCAGGAACCGGGCGGTGCCCGAGGAGCCTATGGCCTGCTGCCAACCGAGCTGGCGATAACGCCGGGCGACTTTCTCGAACTTCAGGCTGGCCAGGTGTTCGGCTTCCTGCAGGGCATGAGCCGAGACCGCGCCGCCCGGAAAGTAGCGCGCGCCGAAGCTCCCGCTGCCAATGGCGATGCTCTCGGTCAGCAAGGGCTGGGTGCCCTGCCCGAGGATCAACTCGGTGGAGCCGCCGCCGATGTCCACCACCAGAAGCATGCTTTCGCTGCCCGGCACGGTATGGGCGACGCCGGCATACACCAGCCGCGCCTCCTCATGCCCGGAAATGACATCGATGCGAAACCCCAGGTGGCGCTCCGCGCTGGCCAGGAACAGCGGCGCATTGTCGGCTTCGCGCACCGCGCTGGTGGCCACCGCCCGCACCCGACCGGCCTCGAAACCGCGCAGCTTCTTGCCAAAGCGCGCCAGTGCCTGCCAGCCCCGGTCCAGCGCCAGCTCGTCCAGGGTGCCCTCCTGAAACCCCTCAGCCAAGCGCACCGGCTCACGCAGGGTCTTCACTTCCTGGATCATGAACCCCTGGCTGCGCCGGACCGGCTGGCCAATCATCAGGCGAAACGCATTGGACCCAAGATCAATGGCTGCGAACAGAGAGGCGTCGCCTTTCATGGGGAGATTCCTGGCAGGTTCATCGACCGGCAGGCCGCGGCCTGTCGAGCACTCAAGACGGTTTGCGGCGATCTTGCCATGACGTCGATGACGCCAAGATGACAGCCGCCTGCCTTGATCCGCCCGGTAACGAAAGGCTTTTCGGCGGCAAGGGGACTGTCATCATTTGGTCATTTCCCGTGGCGATACTCGCGTTATCAGCAACGCGTGCTCTCCTTTAACGCTGCCATCTTGGGCGGCTTTTTTTTGCCCGAAAATCCTCGCGACAACCTTGCCGGATCGAGACAGCCTGCCTACCCATCAAGGGCTGCGACATCCACCGCCGCTGCTGCAACCGCGTCGGCACAAGGCTCGCCGCGATCGTCCAGGCGGTGGCGAGCGAACAGGGCCGCTGAACGCAGGGCTTGCCTGGCCGAACGCAAGTAGAACGCCTGCAACTGAAACACATGCCACCTCGCGGCATGCACTTCCAGGCGACAGGCCACGCCGCAGTGCAGCGCGTGCTCGGCCAGGCGTGTGGCGTCCGCCAGCAGCAGTTCCTGGTCGCCCACCTGGATCAGCATCGGCGGCAGCCCGCGCAAGTCGGCGCTCAATGGACTGTGCAACGGGCTCTGGGCAGGCGCTGCGTAGGCCCGCAGCCCTTGCTCGAGCCAATCGCGCCGCAGCATGGGATCGGCGTACTGGCGGGTAATGAGGGTTGGCCCGCTCAACGTCGTATCCGTCACCGGGGACAACAACAGCAGGCCCGCGGCAAAGGGCTCGCCCCGCTGTTGCAGCGTCAGCGCCAGGGCCAGGACGAGAGAGCCACCCGCGGAGTCGCCGGCCAGCAGGATCTGTCGCGCCGGATAGCCTTGCGCCCGGATCGCCTGGTAACAGGCCAACGCATCTTCCAGGGCCGCGGGAAACGGCTGTTCCGGCGCCAGCCGATAGTCCGCTACCCAGACGGCCATCCCCGCGTCCCGGGCCAGGCGGCTGGTAACGCTGCGGTGAGTGGCAGGACCGCCCAGGCAGAAGGCACCGCCATGCAGATAAAGCACCACCCCACCCGCCTCCGCATGGCCCGGGGTCAGGATTCGCAGCGGTACGCCCGAGACCTGCGCCCGTGCCTGGGTCACGCCAGCGCAGCCCGGCATCAGCCAGGACAGGCCGTTGACGATACGCCGCTGGGTGGCAATGCTTCGCGGCGGACCGATCAGCGCCCGGAAGCTCACCCGCAAGAGTTGGCGCAACACGCCGGCACTGAGGATTTCGAGGCCATCGCGGGGCTCGGCAATCACCCGCCCGTAGACCTGCCCCGACTCGCTGGCCAACGCCCTGGAAAAACCATAGGCGCGCAATGCCGAATAACGGGTCAGCCAGCGATAGGACAAGGTGAAGCCCGGCCAGTTGGTGCTGTTGTTGCCCGCTGCATCGACATACCAGCTCTTGCAAGCGCTCCACACGGAACCGGCCAGGCGACGCTGTATCCGTTGATGAAAACGCTGCTCAGCCCGGTCATCGACCTCGACGGTGGTGGCCGCAGCCTTCTGCATCGCGCGCCAGCAGCGCATGACATGGGATATCTGGCTTTCCAGCATGTAGACGATCGAGTTGTGCCCCAGGTTGGTATTGGGGCCATACAACATGAAGAAGTTGGGAAAGCCCGGCACCGCCAGCCCCAGATACGCGCGTGCGCCCTGCTCCCAGGCATGCTGCAGCTCCACCCCGCCGCGCCCGACAATCGTCATCGGTGCAAGGAACTGCGTCGCCGCGAACCCCGTGCCGTAGATAATCGCATCGACCTGGTGGTGCTTGCCGTCCAGCGTCTCGATGCCCTGCTCGGTGATGCGCCCGATACCCTCGGTGATCAACTGCACATTGGGCCGGGCCAGGGTCTTGAGGTAATCGCTGGACAGCAGGATGCGCTTGCAGCCGATGGGGTAATCCGGGATCAGTTGCCGGCGCAGCTGCGGGTCACTGACCGACTGGTTCAACAAGCGGCGAAACGGCAGGCCAACCGCCCATTTCATCAACCCCTTGAAGCGGGTAAAACCCAGGGCCCTGGATTCGTAGCGCAGATAAATGGCGGCACGATGCAGCGCCATGCGCCAGGGCCTCTTGGCGAACAGCTGCTTTTCTTCGTCGCTGTAGGCGCGATCGGGCCGGGGCAAGATGTAGGCCGGCGAACGCTGGAATACCTTGAGCTGCGCCACCGGGTCGGCGATGGCCGGCACGAACTGAATCGCCGAAGCGCCCGTCCCTATCACCGCCACCCGTTTCCCCGCCAACGAGTAGCCGTGATCCCAACTTGAGGAATGGAACACATGCCCCTTGAACGCCTGCATGCCTTCGAATGTCGGCAGCGCCGGCCGGCTGAGCTGGCCAGTGGCGCTAATCAGCAAGGCAGCGCGATGCACCCGCCCACCGACTTCGGTGATGCACCACTGCGCGCTGGCCTCGTCGAATCGCGCTGCCCGCACTTCAGCGCCGAAGCGGATGTGCCGCTGCACCTCATACTTGCGTACGCAATGCTGCAGATACCCCTGTATTTCGGCTTGCGGGGCAAACATCCGCGTCCAGCCAGGGTTGGGTTCGAATGAAAACGAATACAGGTGCGACGGCACATCGCAGGCAGCGCCCGGGTAATTGTTGTCCCGCCAGACGCCGCCGACATCCTGCTGTTTTTCCAGAATGATGAAGTCCGTGACGCCGGCCTTGCGCAGCGCGATGGCCATGCCGATGCCGGCAAAACCGCTGCCGATGATCACGGCGGTGAGTGGCGCCGTCGATTGCAGGTCAGGTTCGAGTTGGGGCATGCAGCACCTCTTTTGTTGTTTTTTTCATGGGCAGGCACAGGTCTTCGCATGATCAGGTCCCAGGGCTTCCCGCTAATCCCGATCAGCGTAGCCTGCGCGCCCATCATGCTTGCCCGCCCTCGCCAGTCCCATGACGTAACGGGACAGATACTTTAGTATTCAGGCCAATTCCTTTCCCTGACCCGGGTAGCGAGCATGAACATGCTGGAGTTGTCGCGGGGACCGGCCAGTGCCCTGCTGATGGTGGATTTCGGTCGCGAAAGAGGCTTCTCGCCTGCGCAATTACTGGCCGGTTCGGGCCTGTCGCTGGCCCGGCTGGCAGATCCCAACTTCGAGCTGTCATGCGCCCAGGAACTGCGCCTGATCAATAACCTGCTCAACCTGTCGGGACACCCGCAGGGGCTGGGCTATCAAGTGGGCGAGCGCTATCACTTCTCAACCTACGGGCTGTTCGGTTATGGCCTGATCAGCAGTGCGACCGCGGGTGACGCCTTGAAGCTGGCCCTGCGCTTCTTGCCGCTGACCTACGCGTTCACCCGGATCGCCTACCATGAGCAACCCCCGCTCGGCATCCTGACGTTCACCGAACCGGCGCTGACGGACGAGTCGCTCAGAGACTTTGTGATCGAACGCGACATGGCCGCCGCCGCGGTGCTGCTCAAGGAAATAGCTGGCCGCGAGTTCTCGCTGGCGGGTTTTACCCTGAAGAAGAAACGCCCGGCCGATCAGGCGGCGGCCAGTGCCGGCAATATTCTTGGCGTGCGCCCCGCCTACCTCGCCGACCACAACAGCCTGGCCTTCGATCGTTCGCTGCTGAGCCGCCCGCTCCCCCAGGCAAACACCGTCACCGTCGCGATGTGCGAGCAGATGTGCGCGCAATTGATGGAGCGCCGTAGCCCCCGCACGGGCACCGCCGAGCTGGTCCGCCAGTACCTGAACATCGCCCCCCTGGGCGTACCGCCAGACCTGCCGGGCATGGCCAGCCTGATCAATCTCAGCGAGCGGACCTTGAAACGACGCCTGCACGAGGAAGGCACCTGTTACCGGCACCTGCTGGAGCAGTCACGCAGCGCCGCGGCTCTGGAGTTGCTCGGCGACCCGACGCTGAAACTGACAGACATCGCCGAAAAGCTGGGCTACAGCGACCTGTCGAGTTTCTCCCAGACCTTCAAACGCTGGTACGGCGTATCCCCCAGAAGCTATCGCCACGCGTCCAAGGCCACTTAGGCAACAGACAGGTCGGACCTGACTGGAGAACGCCCTCGCCTACAACGTCAGGCTGCCCTCGATACAGGTCACCACCGAGCCGCCGATCCAGATTTCATCGCCGACCTGCTCGACCTGGATGCGCCCGGCCCGGCCCATGCTCAAACCCTGGCTGACCACATAGGACGCCGGCGCCAACCCCGCGCCCAGCAGCCATTGGGCGATGCCGGCGTTGAGGCTGCCGGTGGCCGGGTCTTCCGGCATGCCGTCGCCGGCGATAAAGGCCCGCACTTCGAACTGCGCCGCGTCGCCATCGTGCTCGGGGTTCCAGGGGGCGATCACTCCGACCGCAAGGCCCTTGAGCTGCGCATAGTCAGGTTGCAGCTCGAGCACCTGGCCGCGCTCGGCCAGCAGCACCGCCAGCCATCCGGCGCCGTTGTCCACCCATTGCGCGTCGACGATGGCGTCGGGCGCCAGCCTCAGGCCCTGGCGCACCTGCTCCAGCAATCCGTCATCGACCGGGCCGGACTTGAGCAAAGGCGGCGCGAGAAACGCCAGCTCGGCGCCGTTGCGGCGAATGCGCACCAGGCCGACCGCGCACTCCTGGACGATCTCCTCGCCCTTGGGCACGCCGCCGGCTTCCAGCCAGGCATGGCAGCTGCCGAGGGTCGGATGGCCGGCGAACGGCAGCTCCTGCAGGGTGGTGAAGATCCGCAGGCGATAGTCGGCCCGCGGGTCCCGGGGCTCGAGAATAAAGGTGGTTTCGCTGAGGTTGGTCCAGTTGGCGAATGCCGCCATGCGCGCGTCGCTCAACTCATCGGCGCCGAACACCACCGCCAGCGGGTTGCCCTTGAGTGGCTGGCTGCTGAAGACATCCACCTGCTTGAAATCGAATCGGCTCATTGCGGGTCCTTGTCTGAATGAACACGGCCAGGCCTGGAACCGGCCTGACCTGCAAAAAAGCATACCTGTAGCCGCTGGCGAAGCCTGCGATCGATGACGCAGTCATCGCCAAGGCGCTACACGTTGTGCCAGGAAGGACGCGTTGCCAGGTTCTACGACGACTGCGTCATCGATCGCAGCCTGCGGCAGCGGCTACAGGGTTACGGGATGTCAGACGGGCTTGGGGATTTCCAGGCCGCGGATCACCGCCGGGCGCGCGAGGAAACGCTCCAGCACACGCTGCACGTTGGGGAAGTCCTTGAAGCCCACCAGATCGCCCGCTTCATAGAAGCCGATCAGGTTGCGCACCCAGGGGAAGGTGGCGATATCGGCGATGGTGTAGCGCTCGCCCATGATCCAGTCGCGGCCTTGCAGGCGGCCCTCGAGCACGCTCAGCAGGCGGCGGGATTCGGCGACGTAGCGCTCGCGCGGACGCTTGTCCTCGTAGTCCTTGCCGGCGAATTTATTGAAGAAGCCCAGCTGGCCGAACATCGGGCCGATGCCGCCCATCTGGAACATCAGCCACTGAATGGTCTCGTAACGCGCCGCGGACTCCTGGGCCAGCAGTTGCCCGCTCTTGTCCGCCAGGTAGATCAGGATCGCCCCCGACTCGAACAGCGCCAGCGGCTGGTCGCCCGGGCCGTGGGGGTCGAGGATCGCCGGGATCTTGTTGTTCGGGTTCAGCGAGAGGAACTCGGGGGACATCTGGTCGTTGGTTTCGAAACTGACGCGATGGGGCTCGTAGGGCAGCCCGATCTCTTCGAGCATGATCGATACCTTGACGCCGTTGGGGGTCGGCAAGGAATACAGCTGAATCCAGTCGGCGTACTGCGCCGGCCATTTCTGGGTGATGGGGAATGCACAGAGATCAGTCATGACAGGCTTCCAATGACAGTCAGATGAAAGGCCGTGGCCCGGGGCCGGGCGCGACGGCGCTAGATTACAGGCATCGGTCCGCGGCGCGCATTCTTAAATTCGAAATATCCGGTGGTTAAGCTTCCCGGCAGCCAGACAGCGGTGCGGATAAAGTAACGGGCCACGCTCGCAGCCCCACGCCCGGATCGAACCAAAAGGCGTTCTGGGACTCTGAGCACTACCTACGGGTAGAACACACGTTCAACGACAGGGAAAACCACGCGAAGCGGGAGCTGGCTGTGGAAAGGTTTGTCAGCCTTAACCGATTGCGCTGAAGTACCGACAATCCATGAAGAATCTGCTGAGTTTCACCCAACGCCTGCAACGCCGGTCCTACGTGTTCTTCCCGGCGCTGCTGCTGACCAGTGCGCTGCTGCTGTCGCTGGAGTCCAGCGAAAGTCGCGCCCAGCCGGTGGACGGCACCCAGACCCTGGTCTTTTTGCGCCACGCGGAAAAACCCGCCGGCGGCCTCGGCCAGCTCAACTGCCAGGGCCTGAACCGCGCCATCGACCTGGCGTCTTTGCTGCCGGAAAAATTCGGCAAGGCCAATTACGTGTTCGCCGCCAACCCGACGCGCAATGTCGAGGAAGGCGAGCTCGACAACTCCTACAGCTACATCCGCCCGCTGATGACCATCAGCCCCAGTGCCATCAAGCTCGGCCTGCCGGTGAACATCGAGTTCTCGGCCAACGACACCAGCGAGCTGGCCGACGAGCTGCTGCATGACCGCTATCACAACTCGATCATCTACACCGCCTGGTCCCACGGCTACCTGCCGGAGCTGATCAACAAGGTGGCGCGCGAAGCCGTCGGCGAAAAACGCACCATCACCGACGACTGGGCCTCCAACGACTTCGACTCGCTCTACGTGCTGACCCTGACCTGGCACAACGGCAAGGCCACCCTCGACAGCCGCAGCTACAAGCAGGGCCTGGATAACGGCGAGGAAAACTGCCCGACCTGATGCGCCCGGCTCCTGTAGCCGCTGCCGAGCCCGCGAGGCTGCGACAGACCCGCAGGGTCTCCAGTCCCCCACGAGCGTGCCGCTCGATCGCAGCCTGCGGCAGCGGCTACAGCAAGTTCAGCACCGACCGGGCCGCTGCGCTAAGATTCGCGACCTAACGTCATTGCCCGGAATCACTGTTCATGTCCAGCCTTGCCCCTGCCAGCCCCGTCCGGGGCTGGTCGTTCTGGTGGAAACCCGCCCTGTTCGTCCTGGTGGCGTGCGTCGGCCTCTACTTCGTCAAGTGGTCGCCCTACTACGCCAAGGCCTTTATCGCCGCCGACAGCCACAGCATCGGCGCCTCGATCATCAACGACCAGCCCTCCTCGCCTCTGAACGCCGCCCTGGCCTACGCCCAGGTGTATTTCCTGGCGATCTGGAAGGCCGCGGTGCTGGCGGTGATCCTCGGTTCGCTGCTGCAAGTGCTGATTCCGCGGGACTGGCTGCTGCGCCTGTTCGGCCGCGCCGGTTTCGGCTCGACTCTGCGCGGCGGGCTGTTCGCCCTGCCGGGCATGATGTGTTCCTGCTGCGCCGCGCCCGTGGCGGCGAGCATGCGCCGGCAGAATGTCTCGGTGGGCGCGGCACTGGCCTTCTGGATCGCCAACCCGGTGCTCAACCCGGCGACGCTGGTGTTCATGGGCTTTGTCCTGGGCTGGGGTTTCACCGCGCTGCGGCTGGTGGCGGGCATCGTGCTAGTGCTGGGAGTGTCGCTGGTGGCCCAGCGCATCGCCCGTCCCGAGCAACTGCCGGAAGCGGCGGTGGAGGCCGTGGTCGAGGCCAGCACGGGCAATGAAGGTGCGTTCTTCAGCCGCTGGGCACGCAGCCTGTGGCAACTGTTCTGGAGCACCATTCCGATCTATGTGCTGGCGGTGCTGGTGCTGGGCGCGGCGCGGGTCTGGCTGTTCCCCCATGTCGAGGGCGCGATTGGCGACAGCCTGCTGTGGCTGGTGCCGCTGGCGATTGTCGGCACGCTGTTCGTGATTCCCACCGCCGCGGAAATCCCCATCGTGCAGACCATGATGACCCTGGGCATGGGCACCGGCCCGGCGGTGGCCTTGCTGATGACCCTGCCGAGCATCAGCCTGCCGTCGCTTTTGATGCTGCGCAAGGATTTCGACGCGCGGGTGCTGATGACCGTCGCCGGCCTGACCATGCTGATTGGCGTGGTGTGCGGGTTGATTGGCGCGGCGCTGTTGTAACCAGAAGTTCGATGGCGTCCGCCCGGACGCCATCGCGAGCAAGCTTCGCTCCTACAGAAGCATCTGCAGGAGCGGCCGGTCGATTGCCCGCGATGGGGCCAAAGGCCCCGCCCTTCTACCGACTCAACCGCGCTGACGAGCCCGTTCGCGCAAATACTCCAGCACCGCCGCCTGCTCGCCGACGAACTCGATGCGCGCGCCCTTGCTTTCGCGCTGGAAGGCATACATCGGGTCGTAATATTCCTTGAGCAAGCCTTCGATCCAGGCCCGGTGCAGGTCCACGCTGCCGCTGCGGGCCTGCTCGGCCAGGGCGGCCTCCAGCAGCTGGTACAGGCGCTGGTGACGCTCGCCCCCCAGGCGTTTGCGGATGTTGTTCAGGCTTTCCAGCAGGCGCTCGGAAAACCGCGCGAAACCGTCCTCGCCATGCACCGCGACGAACTCCGCGCACAGGTCGATCACGTAGTCGCGCAGGATCCGCTCGACTCGCCCCTCCAGGCCATCCTCCAGCCAGACCATCGGGAAACGCTGCATGCCCTGGTACAGCGGCAACGGCAAGGCGCAGCTGCCGATCATGCGGTTCTCGTCTTCCAGCACGAACCCGCCGATGCCGCGCTCGCGCTTTTTCAGGATGTCCACCGCCAGGCGGTTCTCGAAGTCGATGTTCGACGGCTGGCCGCTGGCGCGCTTGCCGAAACTGGAGCCGCGATGGTTGGCGTGGCCTTCCAGGTCCAGGCCGTTGGCCAGTTGGTTGAGCACCTCGGTCTTGCCGATGCCGGTCATGCCGCCGAGCAGGACAAAATCACACTCGGCCACCGCTCCTTCGAGGGTGTCGAGCAGGAAGGTACGCATGGCCTTGTAGCCGCCGCCGACCCGCGGGTAGTCGATGCCGGCCTCGTCCTTGAGCCACTGCTGGACGATCTGCGAACGCAGGCCGCCACGGAAGCAGTACAGGTAGCCATCGGGGTGGGCCCGGGCGAAGTCGGCCCAGGCCTGGATGCGCTCGGCCTTGATCGCCCCGGACACCAGCTGGTGCCCGAGGACGATCGCCGCCTGCTGGCCCTGCTGCTTGTAGCAGGTGCCGACCCGCTGCCGCTCGTGGTCGGTCATCAGCGGCAGGTTGACCACCCCGGGAAAGGCGCCCTTGCTGAATTCGACCGGCGCACGGGTATCCATCATCGGCCGGTCGTTGAGGAAGATTTCGCGGTAGTCGGTGATATCGATGGGCATCAGATCACCTCGACCGCGTTGCTCTGTCGTTCCACCAGCTCACCGATCGGCGCCAGTTCCAGGCCCAGTTCGGCGGCCAGCGCGAGGAAGGCCGCATTGCCTTCCGGGGTGACAGCGATCAACAGCCCGCCACTGGTCTGCGGGTCGCACAGCACCAGCTTGTGCAGGGCCTGGATACGCCCGAGCTTGTCGGCGTAGCTGTCGAAATTGCGCTGGGTGCCGCCCGGTATGCAGCCCTGGTCCAGGTAGTACTCGACCCCGGGCAGGCGCGGCACGCGATCGTAGTGAATGCGCGCGGTCAGGTTGCTGCCGTCGGCCATTTCCACCAGGTGCCCGAGCAGGCCGAAACCGGTGACGTCGGTCATCGCGGTCACGCCGTCGAGCTTGCCGAAGCGGCTGCCGGGCTTGTTCAGGGTGCACATCCAGTCGCGGGCCAGACCGACGTCGGCGCTGCGCAACTTGCCCTTCTTCTCGGCCGTGGTCAGCACGCCGATGCCCAGGGGCTTGGTCAGGTACAGCAGGCAACCGGCGGTGGCGGTGTCGTTGCGCTTCATATGGCGCTTTTCCACCAGGCCGGTCACGGCCAGGCCGAAGATCGGTTCCGGGGCGTCGATCGAGTGGCCACCGGCCAGGGGGATGCCGGCCGCGTCGCACACCGCGCGGCCGCCGCGAATCACCTCGCGGGCGATTTCCGGCGCCAGCACGCTCACTGGCCAGCCAAGGATGGCGATGGCCATCAACGGGTCGCCGCCCATGGCGTAGATGTCGCTGATGGCGTTGGTCGCGGCGATGCGCCCGAAGTCGAACGGGTCGTCGACGATCGGCATGAAAAAGTCGGTGGTCGAGACCACGCCGCGCTCTTCGTCGATGGCGTACACCGCCGCATCGTCGCGCGAAGCGTTGCCGACCCAGAGTTTCGGGTCGAGGTTCTGCGCGCCGCTGCCGGCCAGAATCACCTCCAGGACCTGGGGAGAAATCTTGCAACCGCAACCCGCGCCGTGGCTGTACTGGGTCAGGCGAATCGGCTCGCTCATGGGGCACCTCTGGAAGTCGTGGAGCGGCGATTCTAGCAGAGCGACCCGAGCAGAACGTCAAGCACCCTTTCCCTGCACTGCAGAACCAGCATCGAACGAACGCAGCCAGATAGTCAGCGAATACTCGACCCGAGGCCGCGAAGGTCGTTGATTGCCATCATCTCGATGATTGAACGAGGGCGCATCGGCCCTGTGCCAGGCGCCAGCGCCTTCGCCCTTTCTTCGCGCACAACGCCCAGGCGTAGTGCAACGTCCTGACCGAAAAGACAGCTTATGGGTAGGTTTCACCTTTATTTCAATCAGATACTTCAAGTTGGTACAGCATATGCAAACGTTTGCGAGGTCAGCCTTCGAGAGCTTTCGCCGCCAGTTCGGCCAGGCCGGGCCACTCGGGCTTCAGAACCGCACGAACAGGGATTTTCAATGCACGTACCTTTCACCCCCTCCGCGTCCCGCCACACCTTGGTTGTTTCCTTGCTACTAAGCGCCGTTACAGGACTACTCAGCGCTACCGCCCAGGCCGAGGAAAAAACCCTCGACGACTCGGCCCAGGGCGAGAGCCTGAGCCCCGCCGCCGCACCGGCGAAACCAGGCCCCTACCTGTCGGACTGGTACAACCAGGACCTGACTCTGATCGGCAGCAAGGACATCAGTTTCGGCCCGCAGCCGGCCGACGATATCTACCTGGAGTACGAGTACTTCGGTCGCAAGGGGCCGTTCGAGCTGTACGGCTACATCGACATCCCGAAGATCTTCAACATCGGCAACAGCCACGACAAAGGCGTGTGGGACCACGGCTCGCCGGTGTTCATGGAGCACGAGCCGCGGATCTCCATCGACTACCTGGCCGGACGCAGCCTGGCCATCGGCCCGTTCAAGGAGTGGTACGTGGCCTTCGACTGGATCTACGACCACGGCAGCAACAGCGCCAACCGCGCCAATACCCTGTACAGCGGCCTGGGCACCGACATCGACACCCATTCGCGGGTCAACCTGTCGGCCAACTTCTACGGGCGCTACCAGTGGGAAAATTACGGCGCCAGCAATGAATATTCCTGGGACGGCTACCGCGCCCAGCTCAAGTACATCGTGCCCATCGACAAGTTCAGCAACGGCGCGTCGCTGACCTATATCGGCTTCACCAACTTCGATTTCGGCTCGGACCTGCACAAGGACAACCCGGCCCGCACGGCCAACGCCACGGTGGCCACCAACGTATTGCTGTATTCCTTCACCCACCTGCGGTTCACCCTGGTCGGCCGTTACTTCCACAATGGCGGCAACTGGCAGGACGGCAGCGAGTTGAATTTCGGCGATGGCGATTTCCGCGCCCGGTCCAATGGCTGGGGTTACTACGCCGGCATCGGTTACCAGTTCTGATCACTCAAGCAATGGAGGCTTTCATGCACGCGATGACCCGTCTTTCCCTTTCCGTGGGCCTGGCCTGCGGCGTCCTGCTCGCTTCGACGGCCTGGGCCGCCGAGGCCCCGGCGACCCCGATCAAACCCAAGGTGATGCTGATCACCATGTTCGCCCCCGAGGCCCAGCACTGGATCGAGCGCCTGGAGCTGAAGCAGGAAGTGCGCGTACCCGGCCTGTCGGCGGAGTACCCGGCGATTCGTTGCAACACCAGGGACGTCTGCCTGCTGGTCACCGGCATGGGCCAGACCAACGCCGCGGCCTCGACCCTGGCACTGGCGCTGTCGCCGAAATTCGACCTGCGCAAAAGCTATTTCCTGGTCGCCGGGATCGCCGGCATCAGCCCTAAACACGGGACCATCGGCACCACTGCCTGGGCCCATTACCTGGTGGAATTCGGTACCCAGTGGGAACTGGATTCGCGGGACGCGCCCAAGGACTGGCCGACCGGCTACCTGGGCATCAATACCAAAGGCCCGAACGAGAAACCGCCGCTGGACTACAAGACCGAAGTCTTCGAACTCAACCCGAAACTCCAGGCCAAGGCCTTCGCCCTGTCGCGTCGGGTAAGCCTGAGCGAAAGCAAGGAATCGGCAGCCTGGCGCCTCAAGTACCCGGCGGCCCCGGCCAACCAGCCGCCGGTGGTGACCCAGTGCGACACCCTGGCGGGCAACACCTGGTTCTCCGGCACGCGCCTGAGCGAGCGGGCCGAGATCTGGACCCGCCTGCTGACCGACAACAAGGGCGAGTACTGCACCACCCAGCAGGAAGACAACTCGACCTACGAGGCCCTGCTGCGCGCCAGCCGCGAAGGCCGGGTGGACGTGCAGCGGCTGGCGGTGGTCCGCGCCGGCTCCGACTTCGACCGCCCCGAGCCAGGCGGCAGCGAGGTCGACAACCTGCTCAAGTACGCCGACCAGGGCGGTTTCGTCCCGGCCCTGGAAAACCTCTATCGCACCGGCAACCCGCTGGTGCAGGACATCCTGAAGAACTGGTCGGCGTGGGAGAGAGGCGTGCCGGAGGCGTAAACCAACCTGTAGCCGCTGCCGCAGGCTGCGATCGACCCGAAGGGGCGTGGCGATCTTGCGATTGCCGAGGTCCTGCGGACCTATCGCAGCCTGCGGCAGCGGCTACACAAAGCCGTGCCAGCCTGCCGATTCAGGCAGGTTGGCCACCCTTACGGCAGCAGAATCACCTTCTCGCCGCTGCCCTTGTTCACCTCGTGATAACGCTCGACGCCCTGCTCCAGCGGCGATTCGAACAGCCCCTGCGGCAACGGCAACAGCCCCTCATCGAAGAACCGGCCGAACTGCTCGAGCATGGCCGCGCAGGCCTGCACGCCGTACAGCAACGAGTTGATCCCGACCACCGAACCGCCCTTGCGATACAGGCCCAGGGCCGGCAGTTGCACATGACCGTCCACCGGCGCGGCGATGATGGCGATCCGGCCGAACGGCGCCAGGGCCGCGACCGAGGCCGGCAGCCAGAAACCGGTGGTGTCGAAGATCACCTCGGCGCCGCCGGCGAACACCTCGTTGACCTGCGCCCCGAGGTCTTCCGGCTGGTCCAGCTGCAAGGCCTGGAACCCCTGCGCCTGCAAGGCCTTGACCTGCTCCGGGCGCCGAGCGGCGGCCAGCACCCGGGCTCCGCGAACCTTCGCCAGGGCCAGGGCGGCGCTGCCTACCGCCCCACCGCCAATCACCAGCAAAGTGGTGCCGGCGCTTACCCCACTGCGTTCCAGGGCATCCCAGGCAGTGGTGTAAGGCACGCCCAGGCTGGCGGCCTGGGCGAAGCTCAGCTGCGCCGGCTTGTGCGCCACGCCCTTGGCCGACAGCGCCACGTACTGGGCATGGGAGCCGTCCGCATAGAACCCCAGCTCCTTGCCGGTGCCCCAGACCTCCTGCCCCACCCACTCCTGCGGCCCCTCCACCACCACCCCGGCAAAGTCTCGCCCGGGAATGCGCGGCACGGTGGTGTAGGGAAAACGCCCGAGCACGTTTTTCACGTCGCTGGGGTTGAGGCCGGCGGCCTTGATCCGCACTAATACCTGATCAGCGGCCGGCACCGGGGTCGGCACCTCGACGTAGTGCAGCGACGAGAGATCGCCGGTCTTGGAAAATTGCAGGGCGTGCATAAGCACCTCCATAAACAGGAATACATAAAAGAATCGAAAGGCCTCAGGACAACCAGTTGCTCACCAGTTGCCGGCCCATGGGCCACAGCTGTTCGCCGGCAAGCATGCCGAGCAGCCCGACCAGGGCGATGGCCGGCGGCGCCGGCGAGCGAAAATTCAGCGCGCCATAAAGCAGGCCGACGCCGAGGCCGATGGCCAGGGAGATGAGGTAATGCATGACGAACTCCAGGCAGTGCGCCGCGCCAGAGCGGCGACGATTGGGCATGCCGGGAGTCTAGGGAACGCCGAACCGGGCAACCGGCCAAGCACTTCAGGATTTCGGCCAATCTGTGGGTGGGCGCCGTGGCGGCCTGGTTGGTTGGCGATGCCGATACTGTGGTGTGCCAGACAGGACGCTATCGCGAGCAAGCTTCGCTCCTACGGGATTGCAGCGCACACACAATGGATGCCTGTCCGCAAAGCCCCGTAGCCGCTGCCGAGCCGCGCGAGGCTGCGATCGACTGCGCAGCAGGCGCAAAACCTGAGAATGCAGTGGGTCTGGGTAAACGCGGTGGCCCGGTCGCAGCCTCGCAGAGCTCGGCAGCGGCTACAGGGATGACAGGCACTCAGGCGCGGGCTTCCCCGGCCGCGTATTGCGACGGGGCCAGCCCCAGCTCGCGGCGGAACATGTCGCTGAAGCTGCCGGGGGAATACCCCAGCTCACGGGCGATAGTGCTCACCGGCACACCCTGGATCAGCTCGGCGGCGGCCGTAGCCAGCTGCACCTGGCGGCGCCACTCGGCGAAGCCCATGCCCAAACTGTCCTTGAACAGCCGCGCCAGGGTGCGCACGCTGGCGCCCGCCGCCTCGGCGTGGCGTTCGAAGGGAATGTCCAGGGAAGGCGCGGCCATCACCGCCTGGCAGAGGCTGATCAGGCGCCGGTCGGAACTGTCCGGCAGGACGATCTTCAGCTGCGAGCGCCGGGCGCGCTTGAGCTCCAGCAGGGCCAGACCCACCAGCGCGTCGTAGTACTCCGGCTGCGGCGCGCCGTCATGCTCCACCAGGCGCACGATCAGCTCGCGCAGCAGGTTGTCCACCTGCAACACCTGCACCTGGCTGTCGAGGGTCGCCGCCAGGCACGGGCGCAGATAGATATTGCGCATCTGCAGGTCGGTGACCACGCGGATCCCGTGGGGCACGCCCGGTGGCAGCCACACCGCCCGTTGCGGCGGCACCACCAGCGCCTCGTTCGGCGTCTCGACCCACATCACCCCGCTCATGGCGTACAGCAACTGCCCCCAGGCGTGTTCGTGGGGCTCGATGAACAGGCCACGCGGATAGGTGCGTGCCAGGGGTTGCACCGGTACGTCGGTGTCGCTGAGGTCGGGAGGTGCGGCAAGGGCCATGGCCGGGCATCGTCGTCAAGCAGGGGGGCCCATGGTAACCCCGCCGATCCGCCTGGAAAACCGCGAGAAAACATCCGAACGGGCGCCACAGCGACAGGCAATAACCCGTTCGAATGCTTGCCCGGCCACCGCCCGACCGCTGATACCCTTGCTCGACAATCCGAGTGAATTTTTCCCTGCCCGCGCGGGTCACTAAACCATCACAGGGAGGATTGATAGCTTTATGAACAACGCAAAACTTTTCGTCATCGAATACACCCTGCACGGCACCCCCAAGTCCTTCATCATCCGCTCGGAGAAGATGGACAACGCCGAGGCGTGGCACTGGGCAAGCTGCGACGCCGGTGTCGGCCGCATCGGCCGCTTTGGCCTGGAACGGGTGAAAAAGACCAGCAAGCCCCTGGCGGAAAAATTCGGTATCGAAAACGTCACCTGGCGACCGTCGACCTGAGCCAAGCGAGGTCGATGCCTTGTGCGGCGTGCGCTGCCAAAGCCGCCGGCCAGCCGCCTTGCCAGCGAAAACGGTACCTGCACCCGCGCAATTGAAAGTGGAGCCACGACAGGCTCCACTGTTTTTTTCGCCCCGCCACTGTTGCAGCACGTCAGTGATGCGCGCCCTTGGCGCAATCGCAGCCTTCGGTAGAAGCGCAGGGTTCGCCGTTGGCGTGGTGGCTGGCGCAGGCCTGGCAGCAGTAGTGCTTGCCGTGACGCACGATGGCATGGGCGCCGACCTTGCAGGTGCAGCCCGGACAGGCACAAGTCTCGTTGGACATAAGGTGACTCCTTTGTGGTGGTCGTCGACGACGCGGATGTTGCCGCGTCTCTAGCAGTGTAGTAACTGCCCATCGCCGCCATTGGCCCCTGGTCGCGGCGGCTTCAGTTCCAGCCTTCCAGGCGCAAGGTCGCGCGCACCAGGCGCTGCTCTTCGTTTTCGATCTCCCGCAGGTTGTCGCAGAGGCCCTGGATATGCGCGATGGCGGCCTTGCGCGCCTGCTCCGGCAGGCGTCCGGTGACGGCGTTGTAGAGCCGCGCGTGCTGGCGGTCGATCTGGCGCTTCTGCGCCTGGCGGTGGTAGAGGTTGTTGACCGAGGCGAACACCGAATTGAGCAGCAGGTCGGTCAGCGAGCGCAGGGTCTGCACCAGCACCGGGTTGTGCGAGGCCTCGCAGATCGCCAGGTGGAAAGCGTGATCCAGGCGCGCATGGGCCGAGGCATCAAGGGCCTGGTCGTGGGCGTCCAGCAACGCCTGGTAAGCACGGCCGATCAGCACGAAATCGGCCTCGGTGCCGCGCAACGCCGCCAGCCGCGCCGACTCGCCTTCCAGCAGGCTGCGCACTTCGAACAGGTCGTAGAGGGTGCGCGGCTGAGAGCTGAACAGATGCATCAGCGCCGAGGTCGCGCCCTGCCCCGACAGTTGGGCGACAAACGAGCCCTTGCCCTGTTTGGTTTCGATGATGCCCCGCGCCCGCAGCAGCTTCAGGCCCTCGCGCAACGCCGTGCGCGATACGCCGAGTTTTTCCGTCAGGCGCCGCTCCGAGGGCAGCAGTTGGCCGGTCTTGAGTACGCCGTCGACGATCAGGCGCTCGATGCGTTCACACACCACATCCGCCACCTGGTGCCGGCCCGAATCGCTCCTGTGCATGCGCCCTCCACTGGTATGACCAGCTGTGAAGAAAAAACCCGATCAAGCGGACTGCCAGGCCATCCTGCTGATATACCTGGCTTTTTATAAAAAACCCGGCATCGACGGCAAAACAAACTGGTTCGACCAGCGCTCGGCCCCGTGGACAGTAAGGCCAGCCGGGCCAATGATGCAACCAAGCGGCCCAGGGTCTGTTCCCGTGGTGACAGACCCTGGCCAGCCGAGCGCCCATAAAAACAACTCAGGGTCGTCAGCCACCCATGAATATCCTCTACGACGAACGCGTCGACGGCGCGCTGCCCAGCGTCGATAAAGCGGCATTGCTCCAAGCGCTGCGCCAGCGCCTGCCCGACCTCGACCTGCTGCACCAGACGGAAGACCTCAAGCCCTACGAATGCGACGGCCTCTCGGCCTATCGCACCACGCCGATGCTGGTGGCCCTGCCGCGGCATATCGAGCAGGTGCAGGAACTGCTGCGGATCTGCCATGAACGGCGCGTGCCGGTGGTCGCACGGGGGGCTGGCACCGGCCTCTCCGGCGGCGCCCTGCCCCTGGAACAAGGCGTGCTGCTGGTGATGGCGCGCTTCAACCAGATCCTGCATATCGACCCCGCCGCCCGCACCGCGCGGGTCCAGCCCGGGGTGCGCAACCTGGCGATCTCCCAGGCCGCCGCGCCGTTCGGCCTGTACTACGCCCCCGACCCGTCCTCGCAGATCGCCTGCTCGATCGGCGGCAACGTCGCGGAAAACGCCGGCGGCGTGCACTGCCTGAAATACGGCCTGACCGTGCACAACCTGCTCAAGGTGGAGATCCTCAGCGTCGAAGGCGAACGCCTGACCCTGGGCAGCGACGCCCTGGACGCGCCGGGCTTCGACCTGCTGGCGTTGTTCACCGGCTCCGAAGGCCTGCTCGGGATCATCACCGAAGTCACGGTCAAGCTGCTGCCCAAGCCGCAACTGGCCAAGGTGCTGCTGGCAGCCTTCGACTCGGTGGAGAAAGCCGGCCGCGCGGTGGCCGATATCATCGCCGCCGGCATCATCCCCGGCGGCCTGGAAATGATGGACAACCTGGCGCTCCGCGCCGCCGAAGACTTCATTCACGCCGGTTACCCGGTGGACGCCGAGGCCATCCTGCTGTGCGAGCTGGACGGTGTCGAAGCCGATGTCCACGACGACTGCGAGCGGGTCCGCGCGGTGCTCGAACGGGCCGGCGCCACTGAGGTCCGCCAGGCCTGCGACGAAGCCGAACGGGTGCGTTTCTGGGCCGGGCGCAAGAATGCTTTCCCGGCAGTGGGCCGGCTGTCGCCGGACTATTACTGCATGGACGGCACCATCCCGCGCCGCGCACTGCCGGGGGTGCTCAAGGCCATCGCCGCGCTGGCCGCCGAATACCAGCTGCGGGTGGCCAATGTGTTCCATGCCGGCGACGGCAACATGCACCCGTTGATCCTGTTCGACGCCAACCAACCCGGCGAACTGGACCGCGCCGAAGCCCTGGGCGGCAAGATCCTCGAGCTGTGCGTCGCGGTCGGCGGCAGCATCACCGGCGAACACGGGGTCGGCCGGGAGAAAATCAACCAGATGTGCGCCCAGTTCAACAGCGACGAGCTGACCCTGTTCCACGCGGTCAAGGCGGCCTTCGACCCCGGTGGCCTGCTCAACCCCGGCAAGAACATCCCGACCCTGCACCGCTGCGCCGAATTCGGCGCCATGCATGTGCACGCCGGGCAACTGCCCTTCCCCGAGCTGGAGCGTTTCTGATGACGGCACACGCGGATAACGACGCCAGCGGCGAACTGCTGGAACAGGTCGGGCAGGCGCTGGCCGGCAATACCCCGCTGCTGATCCAGGGCGGCAACAGCAAGGCCTTTCTCGGGCGGATGAGCGCTGGAGAAGTGCTCGACACCCGCGGCCATCGCGGCATCGTCAGCTACGACCCGACCGAGCTGGTGGTGACCGTTCGCGCCGGCACGCCGCTTGCGGAACTGCTGGCCACGCTGGACGCCGCCGGGCAAATGCTGGCCTGCGAACCGCCGGCCTTCGGCGACGGCGCCACGGTCGGCGGCATGGTCGCCACCGGCTTGTCCGGCCCGCGGCGACCCTGGGCTGGCTCGGTGCGCGACTTCGTCCTCGGCAGCCGGGTGATCACCGGCACCGGCAAGCTCCTGCGCTTTGGCGGCGAAGTGATGAAAAACGTCGCCGGCTACGACTTCTCGCGCTTGCTGGTGGGCAGCTACGGTTGCCTGGGGGTGCTCACCGAGGTGTCGCTCAAGGTCCTGCCCAAACCGCGCCAGTGCCTCAGCCTGAGCCTGGAAATAGACAGCGCCAAGGCCCTGGCCCGGCTCGCCGACTGGGGCCAGCAACCGTTGCCCATCAGCGCCGCCAGCCATGACGGCCAGCGCCTGCACCTGCGCCTGGAGGGCGGCGAAGGCTCGGTGGCCGCGGCCCGCGACCGCCTGGGTGGCGAGCCGTTGGCGGCCGATTACTGGGCCAACCTCAACGAACAACGGCTGGCATTCTTCGACGAAGGCCTGCCGTTATGGCGCCTGTCGCTGCCCAACAATACGGGGCCCCTGGAGCTGCCCGGCCAGCAGTTAATAGATTGGGCCGGCGCCCAGCGCTGGCTGAAATCCGCGGCGCCCGCGGAGCGCATCCGCAGCCTGGTCGAGCGCGTCGGCGGCCATGCCACCTGCTACAGCCACGGCCTGGTGGACAGCCCGTTCCAGCCGCTGCCGGCAGTGCTGCTGCGCTACCACCGCCAGCTCAAGGCGCAACTGGACCCGCAAGGGATCTTCAACCCCGGCCGGCTCTACGCCGAGCTCTGATCGCAGACCCCGAGCATGCAAACCACCTTGAGCGAACAGGCGCGCCAGCTGCCCCGCGCCGCGGAGGCCGAGAGCATCTTGCGCACCTGTGTGCACTGCGGTTTCTGCAACGCCACCTGCCCCACCTATCAGTTGCTGGGCGATGAGCTGGACGGACCGCGGGGGCGCATTTACCTGATCAAGCAGGTGCTGGAAGGCCACGAGGCCACGGCCAAGACCCAGCTGCACCTGGACCGCTGCCTGTCGTGCCGCAACTGCGAAACCACCTGCCCGTCCGGGGTGGATTACCACAACCTGCTGGACATCGGCCGCGCCGTGGTCGATGCCGCCGTGCCCCGGCCCCTCGGCCAACGCCTGCTGCGCCAGGGCCTGCGCGCCCTGGCGCCGAACCCGGCGCTGTTCAAGGCGCTGCTCGGCACCGGCGCCACCTTGCGTCCGTGGCTGCCCGAGGCCGTGCAAGGCAAGCTGCCGCGCCAGGTGCAGCCGGCCAAGACACGCCCGGCCACGGCCCACGCGCGGCGTGTCTTGCTGCTGGAAGGCTGCGTGCAGGCGAGCCTGTCACCCAACACCAACGCCGCGACGGCGCGAGTCCTCGACCGCCTGGGCATCGCCGTGCAAGCCGTGAGCGAGGCCGGCTGCTGTGGCGCCGTGGATTACCACCTGGACGCCCAGGAGGCTGGCCTGGAGCGGGCGCGGCGCAATATCGACGCCTGGTGGCCGCACCTGGAAAACGGCGCCGAAGCCCTGGTACAGACCGCCAGCGGCTGCGGCGCCTTTATCAAGGATTACGGCCACCTGCTGGCCCACGACCCGCGTTATGCCGCCCGCGCCGAGCGGGTCAGCGCCCTGGCCCGGGACCTGGTGGAAGTGCTGCGCGACGAACCGCTGGAACAGTTGCACGCCCACAGCGACCAGCGCCTGGCCTTCCACTGCCCGTGCAGCCTGCAACACGCGCAGAAACTCGGCGGCGCGGTGGAGGCCGTGCTCAAGCGCCTGGGCTTCGAGCTCACCGAGGTGCCCGACAGCCACCTGTGCTGCGGTTCGGCGGGCACCTATTCGCTGACCCAGCCCGAGCTGGCGCGGCAATTGCGCGACAACAAGCTCAATGCCCTGGAAAGCGGCCGGCCCGAAGTCATAGCCACCGCCAATATCGGCTGCCAGACCCACCTCGACGGTGCCGGGCGCACCCCGGTGCGGCATTGGATCGAGCTGGTCGAGGCCGCCCTGCCACCCCTGAATGTTTCCCATCAATCAGCTACGCCCTGAAAGGAGCACGCCATGCACAGCAAAGCCGTACTGGGTCAGCGCGAAGTCCAGCGCATCCTGATCGCCGCGCGGGACGAGGCCGAGCGCAACCAATGGGCGGTGAGCATCGCCATCGTCGACGACGGCGGCCATCCGCTGGCCCTCGAACGCCTGGACGGCTGCGCGCCGGTCAGCGCCTACATCGCCATGGAAAAAGCCCGCACCGCGGCCCTCGGCCGACGCGAGTCCAAGGGTTATGAAGAGATGGTCAACGGCGGGCGCACGGCGTTTCTCTCCGCGCCCTTGCTGACCTCGCTGGAGGGCGGCGTGCCCGTGGTGTTCGACGGCCAGGTGATCGGCGCGGTCGGGGTGTCCGGGGTCAAGTCCGGGGAGGATGCCCAGGTGGCGCGGTTCGCCGCTCGGGCACTGGATTGAAAATCTGGACCGCTGCGCGGTCCATCGCGAGCAAGCTCGCTCCTACAGCGTTCTGCGCCGTCCATGTAGGAGCGAGCTTGCTCGCGATAGGGCCGGAAAATCCGCCGCCCCGACGCCTGCCTCACATCACCAACTGCGCGATCAACCAGGCATTGGCGCCGCTGATAATCGCGAACAGGCTCCAGGCGAGGACGCGGGTCGGCCAGCGGTTGACGAACACGCCCATCAATTGCGGGTCGCTGGTCATGCGGATCAACGGGTACAGGGCGAACGGCAGTTGCAGGCTGAGCACCACCTGGCTCAGCACCAGCAACTGGCCGACCGCGCCGTCGCCCATCAGCCACACGCCGACGAACGCCGGCACCAGCGCCAGGCCGCGGGTGATCAGGCGCCGCTGCCAGCACGGCAGGCGCAGGTTCAGGTAGCCCTCCATGATCACCTGGCCGGCGATGGTGCCGGTGAAGGTCGAGCTCTGCCCCGAGGCCAGCAAGGCCACGCCGAACAGCACGCTGGCCAGCGCCCCGCCCACCAGCGGGTCGAGCAGGTGATAGGCGTCCTGCAACTCCACCACCTCGGTGTGCCCGGTGCCGTGGAAGGCCGCGGCGGCGAGGATCAGGATCGCTGCGTTGACCAGCAGCGCCAGGGTCAGGGAGCCGATGGTGTCGATGCGCGCCAGCTTGATCGCATCCCGCCGGCTGGCCTCGTCCCGGCCCACCAGGCGGGTCTGCACGATGGAGGTGTGCAGGTACAGGTTATGCGGCATCACGGTGGCGCCGAGGATGCCGATCGCCAGGTACAGCGGCGCGGCTTCGCCGATCGCCGCCAGCGATGGCGTGAAGCCCCGCGCCACGTCCGGCCAGTAGGGTTTGATCAACAGCAGCTCGACGAAAAAGCACAGGCCGATGGTGCCCACCAGCACCAGCATGATCGCCTCCAGGCGCCGGAAGCCGCGGTTCTGCAGGGCGAGAATCAACAGGGTGTCGAAGGCGGTGATGACAATCCCGGTGGTCAGCGAAACGCCGAGCAACAGATGGAACGCCAGGGCGCAACCCAGGACCTCGGCCAGGTCGGTGGCGATAATCGACACCTCCGCCAGCAGCCACTGGGTGCGCGCCGTGCGGGTGCTGTAGCGCTGCCGGCAAAGCTGCGCCAAGTCGCGCCCGGTGGCGATGCCCAGGCGCGAGCACAGGCACTGCACGGCCATGCCCGCAAGGCTCGCCAGCAGCACCACGAACAGCAGGTTGTAGCCATAGCGCGAACCGGCCTCGATGGCGGTGGCCCAGTTGCCGGGGTCCATGTAGCCGATGGAAATCAGCAGGCCGGGGCCGGCGAAGCGCAGGATGCGCTTGAACAGTGGTGCCTTGGGATCGACAACGATGGTGCCGGCGACTTCCGGCGGGCAAAAGGGTGCGGTACCGACTTTGGGGAGAGTGAATTTCACGCGGGCATCCGGAAGGCTGGAACGGTGGCCCAGCTTAGACGTTTCAGCGAACCGGCCCAAGCCTTGATAGCGCCCTGCTCCGGCCTTTTGCAGCCTGCCTCTGTAGGAGCGAAGCTGGCTCGCGATAGCGGCATATCAGTCACCACCACCGATGAGCCGGCCCCTTTTCCCAAACCACCCTGCACCGACCGGACGCTCCTACAGCCCCCGTGTTTTCAGGCATGATGCGGGGCAGCCATCCGCGGAGCCGCGCCATGAACACTCCAGCCCAACCCACTGTCGCCCTGGCGATGCGTTCGTATTCCGGGCAGGTCGAGCTGCACCATCACGATTTTCCGCAGATCGTGCTGCCGCAGTCAGGGGCGATGGAAATCGAGGTGGACGGCCGTGGCGGCAAGGTCGATGCCAGCCAGGGCGTGGTGATTGCGCCGGGAGCCCGGCATAGCTTCCTGGCCGAGCGCCGTAACACCTTTCTGGTGCTCGACCTGGATAGCCCCGGCAACGAGGCGCCTCTGGCCGATAGCCGCTTCTTCGCCATCGACCCGCAGATCCGCCACCTGCTCGGCTATGCCAGCCACAGCGGCGCGTTGCTCAGCTCCTCCAGCCCGGTCGCCAGCGCCTGGAGCGCCCTGCTGCTGGCCTGCCTGGCCCGCCCGACGCCGAGCGCGCCGCAGCGCCAGACGCTGGTGCGGGCCCTGACCTACATCGAGCAACACCTGGGCAGCCCGCTGAGCGCCCGCGCCATCGCCCAGGCCGCGAGGGTCAGCGAGCGCAGCCTGTACCTGCTGTTCGAGCGGGACATGCACAGCACGCCTTTCGCCTACATTTCGACCCTGCGCCTGGACCGCGCCATCGACCTGCTCGGCCGCACCCTGCTGCCCATCAGCGAGATCGCCCAGCGGGTCGGCTACGCCGATCAGAGTGCCCTGACCCACGCCTTGAAGAAGGCGCGCAACCAGACCCCGGCCGCCCTGCGCAAGGCCGCTCGCGACGCCCAGGCGCAGGCTGCGACAAGAGTTCGGCAGGCCTGATCAATACCGCCGTCGCGGCGGCTTCTATGCTGGCCACACCGCCCTTGCCTCGGTGTGTCTATGACCGCAATCCACTCAACCCGCCTCGCCCCCTCCCGCAGCGGCGCCGCCACCGCCATCGGCGTGATCGCGGTGTTCCTCTGGTCATGCCTGGCGCTGCTGACCACCCTCACCGCCGGCATTCCCCCCTTCCAGTTGCTAGCCCTAAGCTTTGCCGTGGCCTGCGGCGCCAGCCTGGTATTGCTCGGCTTGCGGGGGCGCGCCGGTTTTCGTGGCTGGCGCCAGCCTTGGCCGGTCTGGGCCCTGGGGTTCGGCGGGATCTTTGCCTACCACGCGCTGTATTTCTTCGCCCTGAAAGCCGCGCCGGCCGCCGAGGCCAGCCTGATCGCCTACCTCTGGCCGTTGCTGATCGTGTTACTGGCGGCCAGGGCCGGCGGCGAACCGCTGCGCGGCCGGCAACTGACCGGTGCCTTGCTGGGGCTGGCCGGCACCGCGTTCATCATGCAGCAGCGCGCTTCCAGCCAGGTCGGCGCGATGCCGGTGGCGGGTTACCTGGCGGCGTTCGGCTGCGCCCTGGTGTGGTCCGGCTACTCGGTGCTCAACCGCCGTTTCAGCAGCGTGCCCAGCAGCCTGATCGGTGGCATCTGCGGGCTGGTGGCGCTGGCCGGGCTGCTCTGCCACCTGATGTTCGAAAACCCGGTGCAACCGGACCTCAAGCAATGGCTGGCGATCCTCGGCCTGGGGCTGGGCCCGGTCGGCCTGGCCTTCTTCGCCTGGGACCACGCCACCAAACACGGCAACCTGGCCACGCTCGGCGCGCTGTCCTACCTGGCGCCGTTGATCTCCACCCTGCTGCTGATCGTCATCGGGCAAAGCCCGGCCAGTGTGTGGCTGCTGGTGCCGGCGCTGCTGATTATCGCCGGGGCGGTGCTGGCGACTTCGGGGGCCCGTTCTGCCCAGGGCGATGAGCAAAAACTGTCACACCGATAAGCGCCGCGAAGGCCGCTCCCGCGCCCTTTTATCCGAAATTTCGCGTCACCGCATATCCCGCTGGAGTGCCCCGCGACAGCCATGGGAAGATGCGCGCCCCAACGCGCTCACTCTGGAGAATCTGCATGTCCCTGTTCGGTAAACACGCCGCGGTCCTGGTCCTCGCGGCGCTGGCCGGTTTCAGCACCCTGGAGGTGTCCGCGGCCCAGCCGACGAACAACAAGGCCAAGGTCGAGACCGTCTCGATGCTTGGCGGCAAGTTCAAGTTCAGCCTGCCCAAGGGTTTCATCGCCAACCCGCTGCCGGCCGGCGACGAAGCCAGCGGCACCGCCGGCGCCACCGGCACTATGTACACCAACGCCAGCACCAAGACCGTGGTCATCGCCGCAGAAAACCTGATCCCCGATGCGGTGCAGGCCAAGGACAACGACGCACAGTTCCTCGACAGCGCGGTGTCGGGCTTCCTCTCGCAACAGGCGGCAGCCCTGCCGGATTTCAGCAAGCAGAGCGAAAAAAGCATGACCCGCGGCGGCCTCGGCCTGCGCCAGATCGACAGCACCGCGACCCAGGGCGGCGGCATGACCCAGAGTTCCACCCTGCTGGCCGGCTCGGGCAACCGCATGGCGGTGGTGCAGGTAATTTCGCGGATCGGCGACAAGGCCAATCACGACAAGCTGGTCAGCCAGATCGTCGGCAAGTAAGCGCAGCAGCACAGCGGCCGCGGCGGGTTCACGGCTTCAAGGGTTGAGGCGGAGCAACCAGCGGTTCAGGTCCTGGAGCTCGGTGTCGCTGATGGTATGACCGATGCCCGGGTAGGCATGGAATTGCGGAGCCAGGCCCAGGCCGCGCAACAGGCTGTCGGCCTCGGAGCCGTCGCTGTAAGGCAGGCGCATGTCCGCGGTGCCATGGGCGATGAAGATCGCCAGCCGCTCCAGGCCCGTGCCGCTCTTGAGCTGCGAGCGCAGCACCGGCAGGATCTTCCCGCTCAGGGCGGCAATCCCGCGGACCGCCTGGGGATGGCGCAGGCCCAGCTCGTAGGCCATGATCGCGCCCTGGCTGAAGCCCACCAGGAACACCCGGTCGGCGCGGGTGTGGTACTTGGCGAGCGCCTGCCGCACGAATTCGTCGATCAGCTTCGCACTGTCGACCAGCTCGGCGGTCACCCCGTCGTAAGCGCCTTCGCCCTGCTTGTGAAACCACTGGTAACTGCCCTCTTCAACGGTCTGCGGCGCCCGTACCGAGAGGTAGGTGTAATCCGCCGGCAACCCATCCTTGAGGCCGAACAGGTCCTCTTCATTGCTGCCGTAGCCATGGAGAAAAATCACCAAAGGCCGGTCGCGGGAATCGGCCGGGGCCTGTTCCAGATAGCGCAGCGGCAGGTCGTCGTGCAGCACCGTCTGCGCCTGGGCAGTGGCGCAAACACTTAGCAGCAACAGGGCCAGGAACTTGAACATGGGACGTCCTTCCGGGTGGGCAGGCCTGGCGGTGTGGCCTGGCCTGCAAGCAGGGGAAACGCTCGGCCATCATCAGGCCGGCGCACGTCTCAATCGTTGGTCAGCTTGCCGCTACGGATCGGTTCGCGGCCGGCGACCTTGGCCTGCCAGATGCCCGGCTCGGTGTAGCGGCTGCGGTCCAGGGCAAACAGTACGCCACTGGTGGCGGCGCGTACCACGCTGACAATGTCGTTCAACGGGTCGACCACCTCGAAGATCGCATCGCCCCGCTCCACCCATTCGCCAGCCTCGCGCAGGAAGCTGACCACCCCATGGTGCGGGGCGAACAGGTATTGGGTGCCTTCGAACGGCATGCCCTCGCAGCAGGCATCCGGGGTCGCCGGCCATTGGCCGTCGATAAACCCCTGCTCGGCAAGAAAACCGAGGATCGCTTCGCAGTTGGCCTGGGCCTGTTCGACCCGGGTGTCGCCCATGCTGCCCAGCTCCAGGGTGGTGGCGAGGTTGGCCGGGGGAATCGCCGCCCGCGGGAAGTCGCGGGCCAGGCGCAGCCAGGGCGTGGAGCAGGACTCATCGAACGAGCTGCCGCCGGAGTCTTCGCAGAGCAGCGCCACGCCGGCCTTCAGCCGCGCGGCCAGGGGCTGCCACTGCGGCCAGTGCTGGGGCAACGCGTACAGATGGATCGCCGCTTCGAAATCGCAGTGCAGGTCGAGGGTGATGTCGGCGTCGCAGGCGTGGCGCAGCAGCAGGCGTTGCAGGGCCTGGAGTTGCGAGGTCGGGGCCGGCAGAGCGTCGAGGACGTCGCCCATGGTCTGGCGGATCAAGGCGACGTTGGCCGCCGCATCGCTGCCCAGGCGGTCACCGATCAGGTCGCCCACCGGGCCACTGAGTTCGACGAAGGCGCGGTTGAAGTTCTTCCCGCTGCCGCTTTCGAAACGTCCCAGGTGGCTGCTTTGCAGGTGCTGGTCAAGGCCGATGGGGTTGGCCACCGGCACCAGCTCGATCACGCCCTTGAGTTGCCCCTGGGCTTCCAGTTCGCTCAGGCGTTTTTTCAGTTCCCAGGCGGTGCGCATGCCCGGCAATTCGTCGGCGTGCAGGCTGGCCTGGATATAGACCTTGCGGCTGCCGCCGCCAAAACGGAACACGCTGAGCTGGCGCTGGGTGCCCAGATGGCTCCAGGGCAAGGAATGGTCGATGCGTTGCATGAAGGGCTCCGGAAGAAAAATGGAGTTCGGCGGGGGCCGTAGCCTGAGGCATTTGCGCAGCCATGAAAAGGTCGTCGTCCGCTGCCGGGTGGCGCGGGCTTCTGTAGCCGCTGCCGCAGGCTGCGATAAGGCCGAAGGCCTTCAGCGATCTCAAGGTCCCTGCGCCCCCTGCGGGGTCGATAGCAGCCTAGCGGGCTCGGCAGCGGCTACAGGAGCGCCCCATCGCGCGGGGTAAATAGCACTCATGAAAAAGGCGGCCCCGGTAAACGGTAGCCGCCTTTTTCAGCCCGGCGAATTACTCGCCGTAGACGTCGAACTTGAAGTACTTGTCCTGCACGGCCTTGTACTTGCCGTTGGCGCGGATCTCAGTAATGGCAGTGTTGAATTTCTCGGCCAGGGCAGTATCGCCCTTGCGCACGGCGATGCCGGCGCCGCCACCGAAGTACTTCGGATCGTTGTACTCGGGACCGACGAAGGCGAAGCCCTTGCCGGCGTCGGTTTTCAGGAAGCCGTCATCGAGGTTGACCGAGTCGGCCAGCAGCGCGTCGATGCGACCGGACACCATGTCCAGGTTGGCTTCCTGCTGGGAGCCGTAACGCACCAGGTTGATCCCGGCCGGCACCAGCACCTCGGTGGCGAAACGGTCATGGGTACTGGCGCGCAGCACCCCGACTTTCTTGCCCTTGAGCTCGGTCAGCGGGTCCTTGACCTCGGTGCCTTCCTTCATCACGAAGCGCGCTGGGGTGTGGTAGTACTTGATGGTGAAATCGACGTTCTTCTTGCGGTCGTCGGTGATGGTCATGGACGACAGGATGGCGTCGATCTTGCGCACTTTCAGCGCCGGGATCAGGCCGTCGAATTCCTGCTCGACCCAGGTGCATTTGACGTTCATCTGCTCGCACAGCGCGTCGCCGATATCCACGTCGAAACCGGTGAGCTTGCCGTCGGGGGTTTTCATCGAGAATGGCGGATAGCCGGCTTCGATACCGATGCGGATCGGCTTGGCATCGTCAGCCACGGCGGTCAGGGACAGCATGGACAGTGCCAGGGCACCGAACAGTACAAGCTTCTTCATTTATAACTCCTGTAGACGGAGGCTTTTATTGGCAGAAAGGTTCGATTGGGGGAAATCGAAGTGGCCAGCAGTCTAGAGCGGCGCCCGGGAGGCAAATTGTGTTTATGCGACAAATACTTATATAAAATCCACCTCCGCATTCAGGCGTCGGGCAAGCCGCCCTGCTGCCGTCGTCGGCGTACCGCGAACGGTTCGGGCGTGGGGAGAAGGTGGTCGCCGAGTGATGGGCCGAGCGGGAGAACGTCATCGCGGGCCAGCCTCGCGCCTACAGAAGCCTGTTTCGTTGGCGTGACTGAAGGGCTGCTCCCGTAGGAACGAGCGGGCGGCGATCCGACTTGCCCGCGAAAGGGCCAGCTCAGCCCTCCTCAATCCTCGGGCTTGCGCAACAGGTAGGTGTCCATGATCCAGCCATTGGCCTGCCGCGCCGCCTTGCGCACTTGCTGGATCTGCCCCGCGACCTCCTTGAGCCGGCCGGCGATCAGGATTTCCTCCGGCGTGCCGAGGTAGGCGCCCCAGTAGATCTCCAGGTCCTGGTCCGCCACCTGGCGATAGGAGTCCTCGGCGTCGAGCATCACCACCAGGCTGTCGGCATCGCTCACCTGCCCCGCCGCCAGGCGCCGGCCGGTGGTGATCTCCACTGAGCGGCCAATGCAGTTCAACGGCACCTTGTGCTGCGCCGCCAGGGCCTGGACGCTGGTGATGCCGGGGATCACCTCGAACTCGAACGCACAGCGACCGCTGGCCAGGATCGCCTGCAAGATGCGAATGGTGCTGTCGTACAGCGCCGGATCGCCCCAGGCCAGGAAAGCCCCGGTTTCGCCGTCCGCCAGTTCTTCGTCGATCAGCCGCTCGAAGGTGCGCTGCTTGTCGCGGTTCAGCTCGGCGACGCTGGCCTGGTAATCCACCTCGGCGCCGCGCAGTCGCTCCGGGCTTTGCGCTTCGACAAAACGGTAGCCGGGCTGCTCGATGTAGCGCTCGCAGATTTCCCGGCGCAGGTCGATCAGCGCGTCCTTGCTCTGGCCCTTGTCCATCAGGAAGAACACGTCGGTGCGATTGAGCGCCTTGACCGCCTGCAGGGTGATGTAGTCGGGGTTGCCGGCGCCGATGCCGATGATCAGGAGGGTTTTCACGTGGGGCAGGTCTCGATGGCGAATCGGAAATGGAGTATGGCCGGGTTGTCGCGGCGCGTCACAAAGCGGCCGCCGGGCGGCCTATCGCGAGCAAGCTCGCTCCTACAATGATTTGCGCCACCTCTGCAGGAGCGAGCTTGCTCGCGAAAAAATCCCCAGGCCACGCCGAGCCAAGCCCGCTAATCGCGCTGGTCCAGACGCAAGCGCCAGCGCCCGTTGAAGCGCAGTTCGACCTGGGCCAGCGGCTCGACATCGATGGCATTGAAACTGGCCAGCGGGCATTGCATGACGTGCACCAACGCCGCGCGGATGACCAGCGGATGGGTCACCGCCAGCACATGCCCGGGCTGCTCGCACAACGATGCCAGCCACGCCGCGACCCGCTCGCACAGCTGCGCCACCGACTCGCCGCCATGGGGCGCCAAGTGGCTGTCTGCCAGCCAGGCTTGCACGGCCTCGGGCTGCTTGCGGTGCAGATCGTCAATGGACAGGCCCTGCCAGCGGCCCATGTCACAGTCGCGCAACGCCGGCACCGCCTCCACGCTGGCGCCATACAGGGCGGCGGTCTGCCGCGTCCGTTGCTCCGGCCCGCTGAGCAGCCGCGGCGCCCCCTTGAACGCGCCGGCCCGCGAGCCCGCCAGCGCCTGCCAGTCCATCTCCAGCGGTTCGTCCAGCGGGAAACGCGCCAGCTTCTGGGCGACGGTCCGGGCATGGCAGATCAGGGTCAAGCGGGTGGCCGGCACGGGGAATCTCTCGACGTTGAATGGACGCAGTGGGCAATGTGGCTGCGTTTGTATCATGGGCCGCCGAGGGATTCCCAACTTGTCGCAGCCGAACCTAGGCGCTGGCGATCCCCGGCCGGGCCAGGTACAGCACCTCGTAGCGTTCGGCGCCGCGTGCGCTGTCGGGCGCGCTGGCCGACAGGGTGAAGCGCACCAGCTCCCAGGCCTGCAGGTCGAGGGCGACGAACACGGCGAAGGTGTCCGGGTCATCGGCCAGCCGCTGGTTGTGTTCGACCTGCTCGGCCAGCAACCTGGCCCGGTCCGCCAGCGGATCGATCGCCAGCGCCTCGCGATAGAGCGTCCGTGCCTGGTTGGCGCGTCCGCGACGCCAGTCCAGGGGCAACCAGGACTCGATGTGCGGCCGGCCGAAGGAGTCGATCACGCTGTCGAAACCGCTGCCCATGAGAAACCGTGCGGCGCCCGCCGGATCGGCCCAGAGGTAGATCGAGGCGTACAGGTTATGCCGCGTGCCGTGCACGCCCCGCTCCTGCCCGGCGAAGACCTTGAACAGCAACCCCTCGACCTCGTCCCACAAGGGCCCGCGATCCGCGGCGCGGTGGCGGATCACGCCCATGTCGTAATCGGCGGGCAAGCGGTGTGAATACTGTTTGGCCAACATGGCGGTGCTCCTGTGCTTGAGGGTGCGGCCAGCTTGCGCAGGGCCAGCCATTACAACAAGATATCGACACATATATCTGCGATAAGCATTCGATATGAGCGAACCCGTCAAGCCGCTGGACATCGACACCGTGCACGCCTTCGTGCTGATCGCCGACTTCGGCAGTTTCACCCGCGCCGCCCAGGCGCTGGACACCTCCCAGGCCGCCATCAGCCTCAAGCTCAAGCGCCTGGAGGAACGCCTCGGCTATCGCCTGCTGGAGCGCACGCCCCGGCATGTGCGCCTGACGCCGGTCGGCGAGCAGTTCATGCAGGCCGCCCGCGACCTGCTGCGCGCCCATGAGCGGGCCCTGGGCGACATGCAGGCGGCGCCGGCGCGACGGCTGATCATCGGCATCAGCGACCACGTGGCCGGCGCGGAACTGCCGCACCTGCTGAGCCGCATCGCCGCCTACGATCCGCTGCTGATCATCGAGGTGCGCATCGCCTCCTCCCGGGACCTGACGGCGGCCTTCGACCGCGAGGAACTGGACGCGGTCATCGTGCGCAACGAAGGCGCGCGCCAGGACGGCGAAGTGCTGGTGGCCGAGCGCTTCGGCTGGTTCGCCGCGCCGGCCTGGCAGCAGGCTCCGGGCACCCCGCTGCGGCTGGCGACTATGGCCGCGCCCTGTGGCGTGCGGCATGTCGCCGTGCGGGTGCTGGACGACGCCGGCATTGCCTGGACCGAAGTTTTTATCGGCGGCGGCGTGATGGCCGTGTGCGCCGCGGTCAGCGCCGGGCTCGGGGTCGCGGCGCTGGCCCATCGGGTGGCGCCGGCCGGCGCGGTGGAAGTCGGTGAACGCCTCGGGCTGCCGGTGCTGCCGGTCAGTGAAATCATCTTGCTTGCGCGGCCCACCGACGCCCGCTCCGAGGAAACCCTGCGCGCCCTCAGCGCCGCTTTTCGCGGCACCCTGCCGCGCTGACGGCGCGCCCCAAAAAACCTCGCCCCCCCAATAAACCCGGGCTTTCACGCCCCCTTTTGGCGCATTTCAGGGGCCTTTATTTTTCACTGGACATGTAGCGTAAATTACATAAATACTGTTTTCAATTTCAGTGAAACAAAAACGACATCCACTTGCGAAGGCGTTTTCATGCCGTCTCTCAGAGACCAGATCACCGACCCGGCCCTCGACCTCACGCCTTCGGAGCGCAAGGTCATCCGTGCCCTGCTCGACCATTACCCGCGCAACGGCCTGGGGCCCATGTCGCGGCTGGCCGAACACGCCGGCGTCAGCGACCCGACCATCGTACGGCTGGTGAAAAAACTCGGTTTCGGCGGTTATGCGCAGTTCCAGGAAGCGCTGCTCAGCGACATGGACGCTCGCCTGCGCTCGCCCAGCACCCTGTTGCAACCGCGGGCCCAGGTGCCCCGGGACGATGCCTGGAGCCATTACCTGCAAGGCAGCCTGCGCAGCCTGGAACAGACCCAGGCCCTGACCCAGCCCGAAGACGTGCGCATCCTGGTCGACTGGCTGCTGGACAGCCGGCACGCGCTGTACTGCTACGGCGGGCGCTTCAGCAACTTTCTCGCCAGCTACCTGCTCAATCACCTGCGCCTGATGCGCCCCGGCTGCGTGGCCCTGGACGACAACGCGCAACTGCCCGACCGCCTGTATGACGTGCAGCGCCAGGACATCGTCTTGCTGTTCGACTACCGCCGCTACCAGAGCCAGGCCCTGCGCGTGGCCAGCGCGGCCAAGGCGCGGCACGCGCGGGTGGTGCTGTTCACCGACATCTATGCCTCGCCCCTGCGGGAGCTGGCGGACCTGATCATCAGTGCCCCGGTGGAGTCGGCCTCGGCCTTCGACACCCTGGTGCCGGCGCTGGCCCAGGTCGAGGCGCTGGTCGCCAGCCTGACCCTGCGCAGCACCGACCTGGACCGACGCCTGGAGGGCATCGACGCCCTGCGCAACGAATTCGCCACTCACCTGCTGGAGGACAAATAAGGATGGTCTGCCTTCCCCACCAATCACCCCGCGACCTGCCATTCACCCTCGATCGCACCGCCCTGCTGCTGGTGGACATGCAACGGGCCTGGCTCGAGCCGCAGCTGGATCCGCATTTGCAGGTGCCGGACGCCGAGTACTTCCTCAAGCGCACCCGCGAGCAGGTGATTCCCAACCAGCAGAAGCTCCTGGCGGCCATGCGCGGCGCCCGGCAGAACGTGCTGCACACCATTATCGAAAGCCTGACCGCCGATGGCCGCGACCGCTCGCTGGACCACAAGCTGTCGGACATGCACCTGCCCAAGGGCAGCCCGCAGGCGGCGATCATCGATCCGCTCGCGGCGCGGGAGAACGAAATCGTCCTGCCCAAGACCTCCTCCGGGGTCTTCAACTCGACCAACATCGACTACGTGCTGCGCAACCTGCAGACCCGTCACTTGATCGTCGCCGGCATCGTCACCGACCAGTGCGTCGACATGGCGGTACGCGACGCCGCCGACCGCGGTTACCTGGTGACCCTGGTGGAAGACGCCTGCGCCACCTACACCGACGCCCGGCACCAGGCCTGCCTGAACGCGATCAAGGGCTACTGCTGGATCACCGACACCCAGACCGTGCTCGGCCGCCTGCGGGAGATGCAGGCATGAGCCGCAACAGCGAGCCGTTGCGGCCGGTGGCCATGACCACCCTGCTCACCACCGACCTGATCGGCGTCAGCCGTGGCCGCTCGTTCCCCAGCGACGAACTGGACAGCTACACCAGCGCCGGCTGCGGCTGGGTGCCGGCCAACAGCGCGCTGACCCCGCAGGACATCATTGCCGAGCCCAACCCCTGGGGCGCCCGTGGCGACCTGCGGCTGATCCCCGACCTGGCCAGCCGAGTCCAGGTCGGCAACGGCCCGGACGCCAGCGCCTCGCCGCTGGACTTCATCCACGCCGACATCTGCGAGACCGACGGCCAGCCCTGGGCCGCCTGCCCGCGCACCCTGCTGCGCAACGAGGTGCAGCGCTACGCCAGCGAGCTGGGGCTGCAGGTCACCGCCGCCTTCGAGCACGAATTCAACCTGCGCGGTGCCACCGCGCAACCGGAGCGCCTGGCCTTCTCCCTGCAGGCCCAGCGCCAGGGCGCGGACTTCGGCGGCTGGCTGCTCAGCGCCTTGCGCGCCGCGGGCGTCGAGCCGGAAATGTTCCTGCCCGAATACGGCAAGCACCAATACGAAATCACCTGCCGCCCGACCCAGGGCGTGGCCGCTGCCGACCGCGCGGTGAACGTGCGCGAGATCACCCGCGAGATCGCCCGGCAACTCGGCCATGGCCTGAGCTTCGCGCCCAAGACCGCGGAGCACGCGGTGTGCAATGGCGTGCACCTGCACCTGAGCCTGCAGGACCTGGACGGCGCGCCGGTGCTGTATGAGGAAGGACGGGCCAACAACCTGTCGTCCCTCGGCCAATTCTGGGCCGCCGGGGTGCTCAAGTACCTGCCGGCGCTCTGCGCCTTTACCGCGCCGACACCGATTTCCTACGCGCGCTTGCAACCCCATCACTGGAGCGCCTCCTACGCCTGCCTGGGCCAGCGCAACCGCGAAGCCTCGCTGCGCATCTGCCCCACCGTGAGCCTCGGCGGCAAGCCGGTGGCGCCGCAGTACAACCTGGAATTTCGCGCGCTGGACGCCACCGCCTCGCCGCACCTGGCCATGGCCGCGGTGCTGATCGCCGGGCGCCTGGGCATCGAACAGAAGTTGCCGCTGCGCGCCGTGACCGACGAAGTGCCGGACGAACTGAGCGCGCAGCAGCGCCAGGACCGCGGCATCGTCGCCCTTCCGGCTTCGTTGCCCCAGGCGCTGGACTGCCTGCGCAACTGCCCGGAACTGCTGCAAGCACTGCCAGCCCCGCTGCTGGACACCTATTTCGCCGTCAAACACAAGGAAGTAGAACTGACCGAGCACCTGACCCCTGCCCAACTCTGTGAGCACTATGCACACCTGTACTGAAACCGCTGAACTGGGGCTGTACACCCAACCGGCCTACCGGCTGCTGCGGGAAGATTCCGCGCACCCGCTGATCCTCGTCTGCGAACACGCCAGCCGTTATATCCCGGCGGCGCTCAACGACCTCGGCCTGGACCCGGAAGCGGCGCGTGAACACATCGCCTGGGACCCCGGCGCCCTGGAGCTGGCGCAAAGCCTGTCGCAGACCCTCGGCGCCACCCTGCTGACGGCCAATTATTCGCGGCTGCTGATCGACCTCAACCGCCCGTGCCAGGCCCACGACAGCATTCCGTTGCAGAGCGAGATCTACCAGATCCCGGGCAACCAGCACCTCGACGAAGCCACCCGCGAGTACCGCCGCAAGCAGCTGTTCAGGCCCTTTCATGCGCGCCTGAGCGGGCTGATCGACGCACGCCTGGCCGCGGGCCGGCCGGTGCGGGTGGTGGGCATCCACAGTTTTACCCCGCTGTACTACGGCCAGCGCCGCACGCTGGAGATGGGCGTGCTGTTCGATCGCGCCGAGGGTTACGCCCGGCGCCTGCTGGAAGGCATGTCGGTCCACGACGTGAAGATCGCCGGCAACGAGCCGTACAAGATCGACGCCCTGGGCGACATGACCGTGCCGGCCCACGGCGATGCCCGCGGGCTGGATTCGGTATTGATCGAGGTGCGCAACGACCTGCTGCGCACCCCGCAGGCCATACAGTGCTGGACGGATTATCTGGCACCGCTGTTGTAGAAAAAGCTGTACATCAGGATGGAGCTGTCGTTGTAAAAAAGCTGTTTGCTGTACCGGTACAACAACTATAAAAAACCGCCGTGGCGTGTCTTTAAACCTGCCAGGTTCAAATACATTGCTTGCCTCTGCAGGTCGTCCTTCGACCTCAGCGACAGGCTCCCGCCCCCCCTTTGGCTGACAAGGAGAACCTCTTCATGGAGATTGAAGAATTCGGCTACAAACAGGAACTCAAGCGCGGCCTGACGCTGCGCGACCTGGTGGTCTACGGGATGATTTTCATGATCCCCATCGCCCCGTTCGGGGTCTACGGCTATGTAAACCAGGAAGCACCGGGCATGGTGCCGCTGGCCTACATCATCGGCATGCTGGCGATGCTCTTCACCGCCCTCAGCTACGGCAGCATGGCCCGCGCCTTTCCCATCGCCGGCTCGGTCTATTCCTACGCCCAGCGCGGGCTCAACCCCCATGTCGGCTTCATCGCCGGCTGGCTGATGCTGCTCGACTACCTGCTGATTCCGCCGTTGCTGTACGTCTACGCGGCCATGGCGCTGAACCACCTGTACCCGGACATTCCCAAGGTCGGCTTCATCCTCGCGTTCCTGGTCAGCGCCACCTTCGTCAACCTGCGCGGCATCACCTTCACCGCACGGATGAACATCGTGTTCCTCCTGGCGCAACTGGTGGTGCTGGGGATCTTCCTGTTCTACGCCTGGAACGCCCTGCACGGTGGCGCCGGTAACGGCCAGCTGACCCTGGCGCCGCTGTACCACCCGGAGAATTTCCACTTCGGCATGCTGATGCAGGGCGTGTCGATCGCCGTGCTGTCGTTCCTCGGTTTCGATGCCATTTCCACCCTGGCCGAAGAGATCAAGAGCGAGCCGGGCAAGAGCGTCGGCCGCGCCGCGCTGATCACCCTGCTAGTGATGGGCGCGATCTTTGTGGTGCAGACCTGGATCGCCACCGACCTGGCCGCCGGCATGGGCTTCAAGTCGGCGGACACCGCCTTCTACGAGATCGCCGAAATCGCCGGCGGCAGCTGGCTGGCGACCCTGACCGCGGTGGCCACCGCGCTGGCCTGGGGCGTGGCGGTGGCCATCACCTCGCAAGCGGCCGTGTCGCGCCTGCTGTTCGGCATGGCCCGCGACGGCAAGCTGCCGAAGATCCTGGCCAAGGTCCACCCCAAGCACAACACGCCGCACGTCAGCATCTACCTGGTGGCCGTGCTGTCGCTGCTGATCTGCTACCTGTTCATCAACTCGGTGGACACCCTCACCTCCCTGGTGAATTTCGGCGCCTTGAGCGGCTTCATGCTGTTGCACCTGACCGTGATCAATCACTACTGGCGCCGCAACCAGTCGGCCCAGGTGCTGCGTCACCTGATTTGTCCGGTGATCGGCTTTCTAATTGTCTGCGCGATCATGTACAACATGGGGGTCGATGCGCAGAAACTCGGTTGCATCTGGATCGCCATCGGCCTGGTCTATCTGTTTTTCCTCAACAAGCTGGGCGCCAATACGGCGCTGGCCGATCCACTTTAATCAACACCCCCGGACGCCGCGGCACCATGAAGGTGCTCCGGCGAATCCGAGTGGGCGCCGACAGGTGCCTGCGTGCCACCACCCGCCGTCGCGGGCAGTGGCAGTAATGCGTGGAAACCGACAGTGATTGTCAGGTTCGGCGCCCCGGGTTTTGCGACCAGGCGTCGATCATTTTGATACAGGAGTGCATCCATGCTGGTCTTACGCCCAGTTGCGCCAGACGATTTGCCGGAGTTGCAACGGCTGGCCCGTGAAAGCCTGGCGGGGGTGACGTCCCTGCCGGACGATCGACAACACCTGCTGGACAAGATTCTCGACTCCTGCGCCTCCTTCGCCGCCAACGTGCAGGCGCCGGGGCCGGAGAACTATTTTTTTGTCCTGCACGACCCGGCCAGCGGCCAGCTGCGCGGCTGCTCGGAAATCCTCGCCATGGCCGGGTTCTCCGCGCCCTTCTACAGCCTGCGCAACCGACCCTTCGTCAGCAACTCGCGGGAGCTGAACGTGCAGCACGGCGTGCCGACCCTGTCGCTGTGCCAGGACCTGAGCAACCACAGCCTGCTGCGCGGCTTTCATATCGACCCGGACCTGGTGGGCACACCGATGGCGGAGCTGCTTTCCAGGGCCCGCCTGCTGTTCATCGCCGCCCATGGCTCGCGTTTCGCCGACACCAGCATCACCGAGATCGTCGGCTACAGCAGCGACGACGGCCATTCGCCGTTCTGGGATGCCCTGGGCAAACACTTCTTCGACCTGCCCTATGTCGAGGCCGAACGCCTGTGCGCCCTGCGCAGCCGCAGCTTCCTCGCCGACCTGATGCCGCAGTACCCGATCTACATCCCGATGCTGCCCAAGGCGGCCCAGGACTGTATCGGCCAGGTCCACCCGCAGGGTCGCGAGGCCTACGAGATCCTGCTGCGCGAGGGGTTTGAAGCCAACCACTATGTCGACCTGTTCGACGGCGGCCCGACGCTGTACGCCCGCCACAACGGCGTCCGCTCCATCCGCCAGAGCCTTATCGCCAACGCCTGCCCGGGCCAACAGAGCGGCAGCGGCCGGGCCTGGCTGGCGAGCAACGAACGGCTGGGGCAATACCGGGCCGCCCTGGTGCACCTGGACGAAGCACCGGGGGACCTGGTCAACCTTGACCCGCAAACCTTCCAGGCCCTGCACCTGCAAACCGGCGACCCGGTACGGCTGGTCGCCCTATGAAGAACCCCGGACACGTTTGCATTCGCCGCCTGAACAGGCGCGCAGAAGGAGCTGCATCATGATCGTTCGCCCGGTACGCGTGACCGACCTGCCCGCGTTGATGGCCCTGGCCCGGCGCGCAGGCCTGGGGCTGACCAGCCTGCCGGCCAACCAGGAGCGCCTGACCCACCGGATTCGCTGGGCCCAGCGGACCTTTGCCGAACAGGTGGAACGGGCCGACGCCGACTACCTGTTCGTGCTCGAGGACGACGACCAGCAAGTGATCGGCATCAGCGCCCTGACCGGCGCCGTGGGCCTGCGCGAACCCTGGTACAGCTACCGGGTCGGCATGACCGTCAATTCGGCGCCGCACCTGGGCATCCGGCGGCAGATCCCGACCCTGTTCCTGAACAACGAGATGACCGGCCAATCGGAACTCTGCTCGCTGTTCCTGCGCCCCGACCAGCGCCGTGACACCAACGGCCGCCTGCTGTCCCTGGCGCGCCTGCTGTTCGTCGCCGAGTTTCCGCACCTGTTCGGCGACAAGCTGATCGCCGAGCTGCGCGGCAAGGGCGACGAGAACGGCTGCTCGCCGTTCTGGAACAGCCTGGGCCGGCACTTTCTGCAGATGGATTTCGTCCAGGCCGACCACCTGTCCAGCCTTGGCCACAAACCCTTTATCGCCGAACTGCTGCCGCGCCAGCCGTTGTACACCTGCCTGCTCAGCGAACCGGCCCAGGCCGCGATCGGCCAGGCCCACAAAAACGCCGAGGCGGCGCTGGCCATCCTGCGCCACGAAGGTTTTGCCCATCAGGGCCATATCGACATCTTCGACGGCGGGCCAGTGATCGAGGCCGAGCGGAGCAAAGTCCGCGCGGTGCGCGAAAGCCAGGTGCTGCCGCTGCTGGTCGGCACCCCGGACGACGACGCGCCGACCTGGCTGATCCACAACCGCCGGCTGGAAAGCTGCCGCGTCACCCGCGCCCGCGCTCGCCTGGTGTCCGGCTGCCTGCTGGTGGATCGCCTCAGCGCCAAGCGCCTGCAAGTGCAGCCCGGCGATCTGGTGCGCGCCGTGCCGCTGCTGGCCACCCAGGCCAAGGCGGTCGCGGCCGAAAGCCCAAGGACGGCGCTGGCCGATGCCTGAGCGGCGCCAAGGGCCGCATCGGACTCATTCGAGCTTGAACCCGTCATCCAGCGGCACCCGGTAGCCGTTGGCCAGGCGATTGGTTTCGTTGGCCATGCCGACCACCGCCTGCAATTCACCGAACATCGCCTCCGTCATCCCTGCCTTGCGCGCCGCGGCGGTGTGCGAAGCGATGCAATACGGACAGTTGTTGGTGACGCTCACCGCGACGTAGATCAGCTCCTTGGTCAGCGGATCCAGCGCCCCCGGCGCCATGATCTCCTTGAGGCTGTCCCAGGTACGACGCAAGGTCGGCGGATGGGCCGCCAGGCATTTCCAGAAGTTGTTCACCTGGTCGACCCGGCGGGTGCGCATGATGTCGTCGAACACCGCCCGCACTTCCGGGCTGGCGTCGACGTATTCGGTGAGGTGGCTGCTCATTGAAGGCTCCGCTGTGGGGGACGAGGCTTTCGAGTATAGGCAGAGGGATCGCAGGCGCCTGCAGCCATTCCCTTGTAGCCGCTGCCGAGCCTGCGAGGCTGCGATAGGACCGCAGGTCCTCCAGCGGTCTCGAGATCCTTGCGCCTGCTGCGCAGTCGATCGCAGCCTCGCGGGCTCGGCAGCGGCTACAGGTCCGGCCATGCAGACAATGCAGTGCGTCTATTCCTGCAATCAGCGCTTGGCCGACAGCTCCATGATCATCCGCGCCAGCAGATAGATCCGTGGTGCCACGCTCTCGACTTCGGCGTATTCCTCGGGGGTGTGGATATTGCCGCCGACGATGCCGAAGCCATCCAGGGTCGGCGTGCCGACGCCGGCCGAGAGGCTGGAGTCCGCCGCCCCGCCGCTGCCCTCGATGGTCAGCTTGCGCCCCAGTTCGCCGTAGATGCCCTGGGCCATGGCCACTAGCGCATCGGACTTCTCGGTCTGCGGCATCGGCGGCAAACCGCGCTGCAAGGTGGTCTTGACTTCGGTGTCGGCGATCAGCTTGTTGGCCGAGACCCGCGCCAGATCTTTCTCGATGCGGTCGAACTCCTCCGGCACCGCCGCCCGCACATCTGCCTTGGCGGTGGCCTGGTCGGGAATCACATTGGTCCGGTCGCCGGCCTTGAGCACGGTGAAGTTGATGGTGGTTTTCTTCTCTTCATCCCCCAGCTTGCCCAGTTGCAGGATCTGGTGCGCCGCCTCCATCGCCGCGTTGCGCCCCAGCTCCGGCGCGACGCCTGCGTGAGCGGCCTTGCCCTTGACCTCCACCAGCGCCGTGGCGCTGCCCTTGCGCCACACCACCAGGCCATCGGCCGGGCGCCCCGGTTCCAGGTTCAAGGTCACGTCGTGGGCCTTGGCGGTTTTCTTGATCAGCTCGGTGGCGATCTCGGAACCGGTTTCCTCGCTGGCATCGAGCAGGAAGGTGATCTGTGCATAGTCCTTGAACTTGAGGTTATCCAGGACCTTCAGCGCGTAGATCCCGGCGACGATGCCGCCCTTGTCGTCCATCACTCCCGGGCCGTAGGCGCGACCGTCCTGGATACGGAACGGGCGCTCGGCCGCGGTGCCTTCCTTGAACACCGTGTCCATGTGCGCCATCAGCAGGATCCTGGCCTTGCCGGTGCCCTTGAGCGTGGCCAGCACATGGCTGCCGCCGGCCGTGCCGTTGGGGACTTTTTCGATGCTGGCGCCAAGCTTCTTCAGTTCGGCGATGGCGATGTCGCTCACCTGGTCCAGCCCCGCCTCGTAGCCGGAGCCCGAGTCGATATTCACCAGGCGCTCCAACAGTTTCAGGGCGTCGCCCTGGTATTGCTGCGCATCGTTCTGCACTTGTGGGTGGGGGGCGGCGCTGGCGTGGGTGGCCAGCAGGCCAAGGGCGAGGGTCAGGCCGATACGGGCGGCCAGCAATGAGCGAGGGGGAGTCTGCGTCATGAATCGGTCCTTGTTTCGTGTCGGAAGGTGCCCGCCCACCCTACCTGACAAATTCGCCCCCCTCCATGCTGGCGCAATGCTCTGCGAACGGCCTTACAAGGAGTTCAGCAGGACCTTCGACGAGCAGCCTCCGCGGCGGCAGCTGACCTTGTTGCGACCGGTGGTCTTGGCCTCGTACAAGGCCTGGTCGGCATCGTTCAACCAGTCCAGGGCATCGCTATGGTCCGGGGAATAGGCGGCCAGGCCGATGCTCAGGCTGACCTCCAGGGCCGGGCTCTGCTCATAGCCCAATCCGCCGAAACGGCAACGCAAAGCCTCCATCAGTTCGGCGGCATGCTCCAGCGGCACGTCCGGCAGGATCACGCAGAACTCGTCGCCGCCATAACGCCCGGCCAGGTCGCTGATCCGCAGGTTCTGCTTGAGCAGCTTGCTCAGCTGGCGCAACACGATGTCGCCGGCGACATGGCCGTAGGTGTCGTTGATGGCCTTGAAATGATCGATGTCGATCAGCGCGATGGCGCCGCCCTGGTTCGGGTTCGTCCCCTGGCGCCGGCAACGCTGGAACTCGATTTCCAGCTGGTCCTTCCAGGCCCCGTGGTTGAGCAGGCCCGACAGGCTGTCGGTACGGCTCAGGGCCAGCAATTCGCGCTTGTGCCGGGACAGGACATTGGCCTGCTGGTAGCAGATAAACCCCAGGGCCAGCGGATACAGGGTCAGCATCGGCAAGCAGGCATAAAGTTGCAGCGCACTGGTCTGGGCCTCGAACCCGATGCCGAACAGCAGCAGCCCGAGCGCGACCCCCAGCATCTGCGCCAGACAACCGGCCAGGAAAAAGGGCACGCCACCCAGGGCGATATTGTTCATCGCCATCAACGACAGGGTGGTGGTGGTCGGCAGCGGGTTGAAGTGCATGGCCGCCACCCAGAACCCACCGAGGAAGGCATCCACCAGCAGGTTGTGATGCTCGCCGCGAAACGGCACTGGCGAGCAGCGCGCCCACTGGTACGCCAGGTGCGGCCAGATGAAAGCGTTGAACGACATGAACGCCCAGACCCAGGGCGATGGATGCAGCGGGTATATGCCCGCGGCCACGCAGAAGAACCCCAGGGCCAACCCCAGAATTCGCGTTTTGTACAGCCTCCTGGCCAGTGAAAGTCCCTTTCCTCCGTTGTGCGGCGTCAAGGCCAAGTCGCCTCCGTTGAACGGTACGCAAGCCATGGAATGCGGTCGTGTTCAGAAGTCTATCAGCGCAACGGCAAATCGCCATCACCGCTCAGCCCCCGGAAAGCGCTGCGGGTTGCCTGAGTGAAAACCAGCGGATGCCATCGGTCCAGCTGCACGTAGCCACCCTGCCCGCCTGCATTCATTTGCAGAATGAAGTCCGGAAGAAACTTCGTTTGTCAGCACACCCCGCGCCAACCAGAATCAGGCCCAGCCAACACCGCTACCCTCTTTGTCTCACTACGCCGGGAATCCTTGTTTATGAGCCTGCAGAGCTTCGTCAGCCCAGACCTGATCCGCCAACGTTTTTCACGGGCGATGTCGGACATGTACCGCGAGGAAGTGCCGCTGTACGGTGCCCTGATGGAGCTGGTGACCCAGGTCAACGCCGGGGTCCTGGGCAGCGACGAGAGGATCGCCCGCCAGCTGCGCAGCACCGGCGAAATCCAGCGCCTGGACCTGGAGCGCCACGGCGCCATCCGCGTCGGCACCGCCACCGAACTGGCGACCCTGGGCCGCCTGTTCGCAGTAATGGGCATGCAGCCGGTGGGTTATTACGACCTCACCCCGGCCGGGGTGCCGGTGCATTCCACGGCCTTTCGCGCGGTGCACGAAAGCGCCCTGCAGGTCAGCCCGTTCCGGGTCTTCACCTCGCTGTTGCGCCTGGAACTGATCGACAACCCGCAGTTGCGTAGCTTCGCCGAATCGGTGCTGGCCCGCCGGAGCATTTTCACCCCGCGCGCCCTGGCCCTGATCGAACAGGCCGAAACCCAGGGCGGCCTCGACGACCGCGCCGCCGGGGAATTCGTCGAGCAGGCCCTGGAAACCTTCCGCTGGCACCACAGCGCCACGGTCACGGCCGGGCAGTACCAGCAACTGAGCGCCCAGCACCGGCTGATCGCCGACGTGGTGGCGTTCAAGGGGCCGCACATCAACCACCTGACGCCGCGTACCCTGGACATCGACCAGGTGCAAGCGCTGATGCCGGCCCGCGGCATCACGCCCAAGGCGGTGATCGAAGGCCCGCCGCGCCGGGAATGCCCGATCCTCTTGCGCCAGACCAGCTTCAAGGCGCTGGAGGAAGCCGTGGCCTTCACCGACCAGCCCGACAGCTGCGGCAGCCACAGCGCGCGCTTCGGCGAGATCGAACAGCGCGGCGCCGCCCTCACCCCCAAGGGCCGGGCGCTGTACGACCAGCTGTTGAACGCCGCCCGCGACGCCCTGGGGGACTTTCCCAACGAAGCCAATGCCCAGCGCTACAACACCCTGATGGCCGAACACTTCCGCGCCTTTCCCGATGACCACGAGGCCATGCGCGAACAGGGCCTGGCGTACTTCCGCTACTTCGCCAGCGAACAAGGCCTGGCCGCGCGCCAACAGGCGGATCGACCGACGAACCTGGAGGCGCTGATCCACGCCGGACATGTGCGGGCCGAGCCGCTGGTGTACGAGGACTTCCTGCCGGTCAGCGCCGCCGGGATCTTCCAGTCCAACCTGGGCGACGATGCGCAAAGCCATTACGCCGGCCACTCCAACCGGCAGGCTTTCGAGCGGGCCCTGGGGCGTCCGACCATCGATGAACTGCAGCTGTACGCCGATACCCAACAGCGCTCGCTCCAGGCATGCGCCGCGGCGCTGGGCCTGCCGGCGCTCTGATTCTCCGTCCCACAGCATCAGCCAGAACGGCTGATGCTGGCCCTTTCCCGCCCCCGCCGCCGGGCAATGGCTACAGGGTGTTTCGGCAGCCCTGATCGACAACATGCCGATACGAAACAGCCCGCCTCGCCCACTCCCCTCCTGCTTACCTTTCCATGACCCCTTCAAGCGCACCGTCAGTCGCCTGAGGGTCATCACTCCTTTCAATATTGTCTCTATATGGATACAGTCACTCATGGATTACGAGATCCTGCAGACGACCGCCTTTGCCCGATGGCACACCACGCTACGGGACCTGCGCGCCAGGATAGCCATCGCTCGGCGTATCGAGCGGGCTTCGGCGGGCAACCTGGGCGATGTGAAAAACCTCGGCGGCGGTCTCTCGAAAATGCGCGTGAATATGGGCGCCGGCTACCGCATCTCTTTCACGCTTCGCGGCAATACGCTGATCGTCCTGCTGCTGGGCGGCGACAAGTCCACCCAGCCTGCCGATATCTGCCAGGCCCGTTCCCTGGCCAAGGAGTTCTGATATGTCCGACACACTGCTTGCCTTCGACATCGCCACCCTGCTCGACAGCGATCAGGCGATCAGCGAATACCTGTCCCAGGTCCTGGCCGATGGCGATACCGATGAACTGATCCGCGCCCTGGGCCATGTCGCCAGGGCCCGGGGCATGACGCAGATTGCCAAGGCCACCGGCCAGGGCCGGGCCAGCCTCTACAAGGCTTTTGCCCCGGGTGCCAAGCCGCGCTTCGATACCGTGGTCAAGGTCATGCGCGCGCTGGGCCTGCAGCTGTGCACCACCGTGTCCCGAGGCTAAAGCCGACCCGGGCGGCAGGTAATGAAACAACAGGCTGTGTCGGTAAAGAGTCTTGCTGGAGAGAGCCGAGAGTGCTTGGCAACCGCTGGCAACAGGCGTCGAACCTGCGCGAGTCGCATGAACGCAATGGCGGAAATGGTGGGGCGGAAACCCCGAAGAGGGTGTTCGCCCAGTGCTCTGGCCTGGCAATCCATGCACCGGTAAAGAGCCCTTGCACCGGGCGAACGAGAACTATTTTAATCGAACGACAAAAGAAAGTCCGTGCACATATTCTGAAGAATTCTGAACACAAAGCTGGCGGAATTTTTTTTATTTCGCTCACCTTCGTTCAACTCCCCGCACGGACCTCCCGAGATCCGCGCGCCGGCCGCCACAACGACCAGCGCCCGGTCTCAATCAACCTTCGTGCTGCGTCGTAACTTGCAACACATCGGTGTAGGTCACCACCACGCTCTGGCCGACCTTGAGGTCTTTCAGCCGGGCCTGGACTTCCGGTTTTTCCACGGCCAGGACCTTCTTGTTACCCGCCGGCCCCTGGAAGGTCAGCTGATTGTTCTTCAGGTCGATGTCGGTGATCTTCAGTTGCACCTGCACCTGGCGATAGGCTTCGCCGCCCGGGTTGGGGTTGTCCTTGGTGGCGCGAATCACCCCGGTGCGCTCAGCGGAATCCGGCAGGCCTTTTTCCACATTGGTGTCCAGCACCGCCACCACCGCGTGAGTGACCCGCACATTGACCTGGTCGCCCACCTTCAAATGCCCCAGGTCCTTGGCCTGATCGCTGAGTTGCACATGCACCGGTTGGCCCTGCGCGCCTTCCAGCACCACGCGATGCTTGGCGGCATCCACGGAGAGCACTTTGGTCACCAGTTCATCGGCCTCCACGGTACCGGCCAACGGAATGTCGGCGGCGTAGGCATGCAGGCTGGCAGCAGACAACAGAGTGGCCAAGGCAACGGCTTTGGCCAGAGAGTGAAGCGGCTTCATAGAAGTTCATCCCTGTAATTGAAGACAAGACCCGCGCCGTTCAGGCGCGCGGTGCCGCTTGAGCATAGACGCGGTCCGGAACGACGTTGGTAACTTCAATCGATTTGTTGCACGCAGCCAGTCTCAGTAACCGGTCATCTCCAGATAACCGCTGCCCGCATGGCTGCCGCTCAATTGCACCGGCCCTTCCCAATAAGGAATGCGCAGGTTCATCCAGGCCTTGGGGTTGAGCGCCTCGGCATTGATATCCAAGCCGCGACCGGGAATGCGCAAACGCCAGCGGGTGGGCAATGTGCGCCCCGCCACCTTGGAGTCCTCCAGCGGGGTGAGCTGGATATCGTCCTTGTGCAGGATCTGGGTGCGGCCGTCGGGCTCGATCCAGGTGCCGGTGATGTAGGGCGGTTTGTGGTTTTCCCGCACGCGGAACAGCATCAGCCGTTCGCCGCTGTCCAGGTGCAGGGAGAACCAGTCCCACCCGCTCTGCCCGGCCGCCAGGGGCTGGCTGCTCCATTCGCGGTCGAGCCAGGCCGGGCCGCTGACCTGATAGGTCTGGCCGTCGATCTGCAGGCTGCCCTCGGCCTGGAAAAACGGCTGGCTGTAGTAATAGGACGCCTGGCCCTGCTCGGACTTGCGGCTGTAGCCCGCCTCGCCCTGGAGTACCAGGGGCCGGTCGCTGCGCAGTTGCAAGCGGTAGGCGAAACCCGCGCCGCTGGCTTGCAGTTGCATGTGCGCCAGCGGGTCGGCGTCGGCGGACTGGCTGCTGAAACTCCAGTCGTCGATCCAGGCCTTGAACGGCTGCGCGGTCACCCCGGCCTGCCCCACCCCGCCGCGGGCGTAACGTTCGGCGGCGTGATGGGCAGTGGCCGAAGTCGCCGCGGCGTGGCCCAGCCAGACATTCGGCGCCTGCCAGCCGGGCTGGTCGGGTTCGGCGCGCAAGGCGCTGCGAAACAGCGTCCACTGCACGCCGAAGCGCTGGCCGTCGCTGGCCCTGAGGTCGGCGGTGAGGTACCACCATTCGATGCGAAAACCGTCATGCACGCCATGGTCCGCCGGGAAGCTGAACACCCGCCCCGGCACCACCTGGGTGAACGCCGCGGCGTCCTCGCCCAGGCCGGCGAAACCTTGCGCCGGCTCGTCGCCTTTATCGCAACCGCACAGGGCCAACACCAGCAACAGGCCAGGCAGCCGTTCAATCTTCATGGGCGAAAGTCCTGAGCAGATCCGCCGGTTGGCTGCGATACAACCGCAGCAACGGCCAGGCCGAGGCAAGCAAGGTGGCCAATACCGCCAGGGCCAGCAGCTGCACCAGTTGCAACGGAAACACCCGCAACGGCAGGCGCCAGCCGAAGGCCTGGACATTGATCACCGTGTCCAGGCACCAGGCCAGGGCGATGCCCAGGGGCAGCGCCAGGAGCAAGGTCAGCAGCGCCAGCAGCCAGGTCTGCCCGAGGTTGAGCAGCATCAGCTGGCGCCGGCTCACCCCCAGCGCCCACAGCGGTGCGAGCTGGCCGAGGCGACTCTGGCTCTGGGTCAGCAGGCTGATAAACAGCGCCACCCCGGCCACCCCCAGGGTCAGGCTGTTGAGCGCGGCGGTGGCGGCGAAGGTGCGTTCGAATACCTGGCTCGACCAGCCCTTGAGCTGCGCCTGCTCGACCATGCGGCTGTCGTCGAGGCCAAAGCGCTGCTGCAAGGCACTGACCAGCGGCGCCACGACGGACGGCTCGATGCGCAGATTAAAGCGGTTGGGCGTCAACTGCGGCCAGTGCGCCAGCAAGTGCTCGGCATTCACCAGCAGATGGCCCCTGGGGTTGCCGTAGTCGGCATAGATCGCCACCACTTGCGGCGCCCAATGCCCCCCGGGCACAGGGATATCCAGCCGATCGCCCAGCCGCACCTTGAGCCGGCGCGCCGTCTGCTCGCTGAGCATCAAGGTGTCGGCGCTGGCCAGCTGGGTCCAGGGCTGCTCGCCCAGGGCTTCGAGCAAGGGCCAGTGCTGGCGGTAGCTGGCATGCTCGATCACCCCGTACAGGTCCGCCGGCCAGCCTTGCAGTTGCAGCGCCACCTGCCAGACCGGCAGCACCGCGGCAACGGCAGGCTGCTCGGGCAGCCAGCGTTGCAGCTCCCGCGCCTGCGCCGGGGTCTGCGGGTTGATGTACAGCTCGGCGCTCAGGCGTTGCTCGAGCCAGTCGGCGAAGGTCTGGCGAAAACCGGCGGTCATGCTGCCGGCGCCGATATTGGCGGCGAGCGCCAGCAGCAGCGCCATCAACGCCAGGCTCAGGGCCGGCAACTGCTGCCGGCAATCGGCGAGAAACCACTGCCCGAGCACCGAGCGGCTGCGCCCGAGCAGCGCGCTGAGCAACCCATTGAGCAATACCGGCAGGCCCAGGGCCGCGCCCAGCAGCAAGCCGGCCATCAGCACGAAACCGCTGCCCAGGCTGTCGCCCCAGGCCCAGGCCGCGCCCGCCAGTACGATCAGGGCCGTGGCGACCCAGGCCTGACGCCGCAGCCAGCGTGCATGCGCCTGATGCCAGGCCTGGGGATCGGCCAACGCCAGCAATGGCAAACGCGCCGCCCGCAGCAAACTGTTGGCGCCCGCTAGCAAGGCGCCGAGCAGGCTCAGACCGATGCCGCCCAACCACCACCCGGGGCTCAGGCTCAACTGCCCCGCCACCTCGGCGCCATACAGGCCGCGCAGGCTGGCGGCGACATCCGGCAGCAGCACGCTGGCCAGCAGGTAGCCGCTAAGCACCCCGGCCAGCCCACCGAGCAAGGCCAGGCCACCGAGTTCGACACACAGGCAGGCGATCAGCATCCGCGCGCTGACCCCGCAGGCGCGCAGGGTCCGCAGCAGGCCACGCCGCTGCTCCAGGGCCAGGCCGATGGCGGCGTGCACGATAAACAGGCCGACCAGGAACGACAGGAAACCCAGGGCATCGAGGTTCAGGTGAAAGCTCTCGGTCAGGCGCGCCAGATCGTTTTCCTCACTGCCGCGCTTGAGCACCAGCAGGCTCTTGAACGCATCGGGCAAGGTCGGCGCGCTGGCGGCGAAATCCGCCGGCAACAGCAGCCGTGAGATCTGCTGCGGCAAGCCCAGCAGCGGCTGGGCAAACCCGATATCCACCAGCAGCAGCCCCGGCGCCATGTCCGCCTGGCTGTGCAGCGGTGGCAGTGACTGGCCGCTCGCGGTCACCGGCCGATCGCCTTCGCGGTAGCCGAGGGCTTCCAGGGTTTGCGGGGCAATCCAGGTGCTGCCCGGTGGGCTGACGAGTTCGACCATGCGCGCGGAGTCCAGCACCTGGCCGGCGACCGCCGCACCGGCCGGCAACGACAGCGGCTCGATCCCGAGCAATTGCAGGCGCTGCTGTGCATGGCCCTTGAGCGTCAGCCGGCCTTGCACCACCGGCGACACCGGCCAGCCGGCCCGGCGCAGGCCGACGAACAGGTCCTGGGAAAACGGCGCACCATTGGCCGTGGCCAGGCTGGCCTGGGGCGCGCCGCCGATCAACTGGCTGGCCTTGGCGTAACTGTCCCGCGCCTGGCTGTTGAGCGCCTGCACCCCGGTCAACAGGCTGGTGGCCAGCCACAGCCCGGTCAGCACACTGAAGAACTGCACCGGGTGCCGCCGCCAATGGCTGAGCAGCGCCCGCAGGCTGTGCCAGAACACCCGCACCTCAGTGCTCGCCCGCGCCGGCCAGACGCCCGCCATGCAGCAGCGCGATTCGCCCCAGGCGACTGGCTACACGCTGGCTGTGGGTGACCATCAACAGGCTGGTGGGGGTCTCGGCCAATAGCTCCAGCAACAGCTGCAGCACGTCGTCGCTGGTGGCTTCGTCGAGGCTGCCGGTGGGTTCATCGGCCAACAGCAGCCGCGGTTTGCCGGCCAGGGCGCGACCCAGGGCCACCCGCTGTTGCTGACCGCCGGACAGTTGCTCCGGGTAACGCCGCAGCAGATCGCCCAGGCCCAGGCGCTCCACCAACTGCGCCTGCCAACGCCCATCGAAACGCCCGGCCAGCCGCGCCTGGAACCCCAGGTTGTCCTCCACCCGCAGGCTGCCGATCAGGTTGAACTGCTGGAACACCAACCCGACTTCGGTGCGCCGCCAGTTGGCCAGCTGATTTTCGTTCATCCGCTCCAGCTGCTGCCCGCCGATGCGGATGCTGCCGCCATCGACCTTGTCCAGGCCGGCGATCAGATGCAGCAAGGTGCTCTTGCCACTGCCCGACTCGCCCATCAGCGCCAGGCTGCCGCCCTGCTCCAGATGCAGGTCGACCCCCTGCAACACCATCAACGGGCCCTGGGGCGTGGCGTAGCTTTTGCGGACGGCGTGTACATCGAGCATGGGTGGGCTCTGGCAACGGAAGGAAGGCTCAAGGATAGCGCTTGTCAGAGCACGAGGGTTTGCGCGCGCAACTCCGCCCAGGGTTCGACCTGCGCTCAGCGGTATTAAAACGGACTGTTCGAACCGCGGATGGGCAGTGGCTGCCCATCCTGGCTAAAAGCGACCCATGGAAGTGACTGCGACGCCGCGGCGGCCTGCTGGGTGAACCCTGTCCGGCGCAGCGTCGTTCCCGCAGGCCTGCTCCGTGAGCAAGCCTTTGTCGGTGGTCGTTACTTCGGTTGCTCCACGGTGCGCAGATAGGGCTTCAACGTCTTGAAGCCTTGCGGGTATTTCTTCCGGGCGTCCTCGTCGGATACCGAGGTAGGAATGATCACGTCCTCGCCTGGGCGCCAGTTCACCGGGGTGGCGACGGTGTGCTTGGCATTCAGTTGCAGGGCATCGAGCAGGCGCAGCACTTCATCGAAATTGCGCCCGGCGCTCATCGGGTAGACCAGCATGGCCTTGACCTTCTTGTCCGGGCCGATGATGAACACCGAACGCACGGTGGCGTTGTCCACAGCGGTGCGCGCGCCACCACTGGCATTGGGGTGGATCATGTCGTAGAGCTTGGCCACCACCAGGTTTTCGTCACCGATCATCGGGTAGTTGACCGCATGCCCCTGGGTCTCCTGGATGTCGCCGACCCAGGCCTTATGGTCGCTGACCGGGTCGATGCTGAGCCCGACAATCCGGGTATTGCGTTTGTCGAACTCCGGCTTGAGCCTGGCCATATAACCGAGCTCGGTGGTGCACACCGGGGTGAAGTCCTTCGGGTGGGAGAACAGGATTGCCCACTTATCGCCGATCCACTCGTGGAAGTGCAGCGGACCTTCGGTCGTGTCGGCAGTGAAATCGGGTGCTTCGTCGCCAATGCGGATTGCCATGGTTGGTCTCCTTGCAGTGACTGGGAGGGGTAGTTGTCAGGGAACTGACGGCTGTTGCGGCGGCGTTCGGGTACGGCTGAACCTGTCGGCGCGAATGAGTATAGGAGACACATCAGGCAAGGCGAGCGCAGACAAAAAAGCCCGGCAGTGTCGCACTGCCGGGCTTTGGTCTCAGGGTAGGCCTTCAAAACCGGTAGTTGGCGCTCAGCTCCAGGGTCCGTGGCGCGCCCGGCGTGATCAGGTCCACCGAGCCATGCGCCGAGGCGTAATAGTCCTTGTCGAAGACGTTACGCAGGCGCAGGGTCATGTCCCATTTCGGCAGGTTGTACAGCAAGGCCGAGCCGCCGATAGCGTTCGTCGTAGCCCTGCCGGCTGAAACCCTCGAGGCCCAAAGGCAGCCCATAAGCCAGCGCCGCCCCTATCGGCCAGGGGCGACGAACTATTAGTATTGCGGCCCTTTTCTTCATCGCAGGACGCACAGATGAACTACACCCAGGCCCAATTGAAATACCGGCTGGCCATCGCCGCAGGCGCATTGCTGTTTACCGGCGCCTTGATCTCCACCGTGTTTTCCACCCTGAAAATGCTCCACTGGCGCCTGGACAGCTACACCACCGCCGCGGCGACCATCAACCGCCCGATCAAGAACTTCATGTTCACCGTCTACGAAAACACCCGCCCCCTGGACTGGTTCTGGGACAACAGCCCAACCCCCGACTTCATCCGCCTGAGCAACCCGCCCCACTGGAAATTCCTGGTGATCTACCTGCTGATCTTCATCGGCGCCGCCCTGTTCACCTGGGGCCGGACCCTGATGCGCAAAGTCGAGGAAGTCGAACCCCTGATCCAGGCCCGGCTCAATGCCCCAGCGGAGGAAGGTGTCGCGGTCATGACGTTGCAGCAACTGGAAGACTCGACTCCGGTGGAGGCCGTGCCTTCGTTCTTTTCGCAGGTTCGGGTGCTTTGTGTGCTGCCGGTGGGGATTGGGGTGGTTTATTTGGGGGTGTTGTGGGTGTTGCGGATTTTGTGAGGCCGGTGATGGTGGGTTAAGTTTTCGGGCTTGATGGTAGATATCCGTGGGTTCGCTAAATCAAGGAGATCTTTTCAGAGCGCTTCTAATGTATGAAATTGCCAGAGAAGCAAAACCACAAAGTAGTCCACATTCGGTGATGATCATAATCGGCAGCAAACGGCCAAAAGCTGTCAGTCAGAGGTGCAAGACTCGGGTTATAGCCCACCTATTTTTTGGCAGGCAAACTGCTTTGAGACTGTGCGGATTTGTGTCAGGCAAAAAATTGGACGGAGCGACATCATATTGCTATCTTTCTTCAAGATTTGAGCTCAGAGTAAAAATGTAATATTGGAATTGGTCTCCTCGGCAGGCCACGTCTGCATGCAATAAGCTCTTTGGGATGGAGCCAATGTATAAAGCAAACCAATGGAATGTTGCCCGTGACGAATATCAATCTCATCTTTCCTGAGTCATCTCCGGCCGAGCTTTGGATCGATATCAATCGACCTTTATCACTTTCTATTCAAGCTGAATTGATTCATCGAGGGTACGAGTTGCGGCAGGTGGACGCGGGCTTTCAGGCGCTCTGTTCAAAAAAATCGAACACTCACAAGTTTAACGAGCTTTTGACGCAATTATTGGATGACGAAGTTACTCGTAGGAAAATTCCACCCAACAACTTAGTGCGGTTGGATATGTTTGTTGGGGTCTCTGAATGAACGCTAACATCATTGTGGGAGACCTGCTGCCATTCGGTTTTCATCGATTCGACGATCAGTCCGTTATAGCTGTTAGTGCTGCAGGTGATCATGCCTTTTTGACGCAACAGGAATTGTTGAATCTAGTTCAAGCACCTGAAAAACTAGAGCTCAAAAAGCGCGCCGAACTACAATCTAAGTATTTTCTAACCGGGAAAAACTCTTTCGGAACTCAAGAACTATTACGATCACGAATAGCAGCCCGAAAAGAAACTGTATTGGCAGGTCAGTCACTGCATATAATTGTGCCTACCCTTCAGTGCGAACATTCTTGTCAATACTGCCAAGTCAGCAGACGCCTTGAAGATGTAGGGCACTCAATGACCCCAACTCAGATTGATGATGCTTGCGCGACTATTTTTCAAAGTCAGGCCGATGCTCTGACAATTGAGTTTCAAGGTGGCGACCCGTTGCTCCGTTTCGATCTTATTCAACGAGCAGTTGATCTTATTCAAAAAATGAATCTGCAACACAAGCGCCGTATTCGTTTCGTGGTCACATCAACATTGCACCAGTTAACCGTTGGGATGTGTGAGTATTTTAGAAGTAATCAGGTCTACCTCTCAACGAGCCTTGACGGCCCGGCAACGTTGCACAATAAAAACCGCCCATTACCATCGCGTGATTCGCATGCCCGGACTTTAGCAGGAGTCGAACTGGCACGGAGTATCATGGGCCCACAAGCGGTTGCAGCATTGATGACTACAACTAAAGCCTCTCTTGCGTACCCTGAGGCCATTGTGGACGAGTATGTAAAAAATGGATTCACCGAAATTTTCATGCGACCTTTAAGCTTGTATGGATTTGCCAAGCGCAACATCAAGCATTTGGGATACACCCTTCCAGAGTTTACAAACTTTTATCAGAAAGCTTTGCATCGTGTCTTAGAATGGAACGCCAGAGGTACTGAGTTACGCGAAGGTACCGCCGCACTAATTTTTAACAAGCTTTTATCACCTTTCGATGCGGGTTATGTCGACTTGCAAAGCCCGACAGGGTCGGGTCTTGCTGTTCTGGTCTACAACTACGACGGTTATGTCTATCCCAGCGACGAGGCCCGGATGCTTGCCGAAACGGGAGATTGCTCTTTACGTTTAGGTTCTATTGGTGACTCTCTTGCACAGTTAATGACTTCTCCTGTCATGAGGCAGCTGATAGAAACAAGTATTTCTACTAAAGCGGTGGGCTGTGAAACTTGCGCATTCAATAGTTTTTGCGGGCCTGATCCAGTGGGGGCGCAAGCCGAATTTGGCGACATGAGGGCTGTTGCTTTGCTTACTGAACACTGCAAACGACATAAATGGCTTTTCGAATACTTTTTTCATAAGTTACGAGGTGCCGACGACGATTTTCTCGATATTGCCTACCGCTGGGCTCACCCCGCTGGACATTCTAATGCGTAAGGTCCGTGTACAAACGCATGGCGTTGAATATCGAACAGTAGCTAGAGTCATTTCCCTCGATAATTTGAGCGCGCAGTGGCGACCCGAATTGAGATTTTTAGTGAGGGCCGCAGATGTGGAGGGGATCACCAAAGTTGCGCAACTGCGTAGTGCTGGGCTAACCAACCTGATTTTACTGACACCTAATCTCTATGCTGCAGGCCAATGGCAGTCGGAAACCGTAGTTGAAACCGATGGCATTCTGATGGACGAAGACGTAGTAGCCGTTGCCGACCACATGAATCACGCGCATGTCTTATTTCGGTATACGGACCAGCACCACACTGTTTTCCTCACCAATCGGTGCAATAGCTATTGCCTCATGTGCTCGCAGCCCCCGACAAAACATGATGATAGCTGGCTGGTAAGCGAGGCAGTAGAAGTCGCCAATCATATAGCTAGCTCTCCGTATACATTGGGATTTTCCGGAGGAGAGCCTTTGTTGTTGGGCGAGCATCTGCGTCTAGTGCTTGATACCTTTGCTCATCAACATCCTAGCACTCGGTACGACGTGTTGAGCAACGGAAGGCTGTTAGCTGATCCGATCTATGCTGAGCGCATGTTAAAGGGGCTGGGTGAGCGCGTGACATGGATGGTACCGCTCTATGGACATGCTGACTTTCTACATGACTTTGTCGTTCAGAGTCCGGGGGCATTTGAGGAGACACTGGCGGGTCTACTGAATCTTCGTCGATTTGGGCAAGCCGTTCAGCTGAGAATCGTGCTGATTCGCCCTGTTTTGGAAAACCTTGCAGCGCTTTGCGAATTCATTGGTCGTAATTTGCCTTTCGTCCGTGAGGTCGCATTAATGGCATGTGAACCCGTTGGCTTTGCTTTGGCTAACCCCGAACTGACCGACATTGACCTTCGAGACTGGAGCGCGGAACTCAGTCACGGTTTTAGGACACTGAAGCGAGCGAAGGTACCTGCCATTTTGATGAATGCTCCACTCTGCGCTCTGCCACAAACTCTATGGCCGTATGCACACAAAAGCATCTCCGATTGGAAACGTACGTTTGCTGAGGACTGTGCTACTTGCAGAGTGAAAACAGATTGTGCAGGGCTTTTTTCATGGCATCACCCAGATAAACATTCGATGAAAATCCAAAAAATTGAAGGGATTATCAATGTCTAAATTCATCACTTCGCTTTCAGCATTCGTCGCCGGGACTTCTATGGTGAACACTGATGTGCAAGCCCTGGAGCAGGGACTGAAGGACCCTTTCGCCAGCAGACTCGATCCGGTCAGCTTACGTCCGCTTAACATGCCAGGCGACAACCTATACGCCGCTCATCGATCCCACTCGTCACATTCCTCGCATTCATCTCACAGTTCAGGAAGCGGTTCTTACTCTGCTCCAAGCCGGACTTACACTGCTCCAAGTAAGACTTATTCCCCCCCTAGTCCTGCCTATTCAGCACCAAAAACGCCTTACTCGAGCAACTTTGGAACGAACGGCTCGAACAGTCTTGGTGGTTCCACCGGTAGCCGAAATCCTGTAGACGCAGGAAGACCTTCGACAGTCAGCCCCATCGGCTCAGATTTTGACCCTAATAATAAAAAACTCATGGAGTTAATTCGGCGCGTACAGATGGGTTTGATTATCAAAGGTTATGAGCCTGGCACCATAGACGGCGTGATGGGCGAGCAAACTCGTGTGGCACTGAAATTATTCCAGTCTCATAACCACTTGCCTGTAGATGGTATGATGGGTACGCAAACACTGAACGCCTTAGGCGTGATTGTTCCCAAATGAATCGCAAGGTCTATAGAAATATTCGACTTTGGGCTCCCGTGATATGTGTGATCGGACTGTGCTTCATTGTCTTCCATGATTATGTTCGACCGCTTATCGCCGAATATAGTCATGGTGATGAGTACAAGCGACTCGCTTTAGAGTGCGACTTGGCTATGCATGAGGAAGCTGCCCTACGGGACTTGATCGGAAATGATCCATACACAGAACGTCTCAGGTTAAGTGCAGACGTTGGGATGATTGTCTGTCACGAATACGACTTACTCCGTAAAAAGCTATTAATTAATGGATTATCAGAAGACCGACTGGCGATGTTAGGCCTGGAGGTACTTGAAGTAGAACAAATCACGGTACAGCAGATGGTCGATGCTCATCGCATGGATAGATTTTAATATGAGAAAGTTGGTTCTTACGTATTTTATTTTCCTTTCTTCGATTAGCCATCTGCAGGCGTCACAACTTAGTCATGAAGATCAACTTCTGAGGAAGGTGCTCGCTGCATACCGGGTTGAGCCCATGACCACCAGGACGTTGTCCATGGGGCCGAAGGAAAAGTTAGGGCAGATGCTGTTTTTTGACCCCATTATGGGCGGGCCAAACAACACGACTTGTGCGACTTGTCACGTCCGAAGCAAAGGCAGTGTTGACGGGTTGCCTATGGCCGTGGGTATCGGCTCAAGCGGAGTGGGAGAACAAAGGCTTAAATCTCCAGAAGCCTTCGTCGTACCGAGAAATGTGCTCCCTTTTTTTAATCGTGGAAAGAGCGAATTTACCGCTTTATTTTGGGACGGACGAGTACAGATGGGCGAAAATGGGAGTTTTGAATCGCCTATGGGTAATAAATTGCCTAAGGGATTTGAAAATCTACTTGCCGTCGCAGCAAGCTTTCCCCAAGTGGAACCTGATGAAATGCTGGGCCGATCTGGACGCCGCGGGGGTGAGAGTGAAACCACCTACCATGCGGATCTAGTCGACATAACAGTCGACCCTGACAATTTTCAAGAGCGGACTCTGAATGTATATAGTAATTTGGTTAAACGCTTACTAGGCACTTCGGTCGCCTCGACCACTATGCAATCAGAATATAGAAAACTCTTCCAGTCAGCTTATCCGGATACAAGCGAGTTTAATATTACTCATGTTGGCAATGCCTTGGCAGCATACATTTCCTTAGCGTTTCAGCTTAAACCAGCAGCTTGGGATATGTATGTAGGAGGAGAAATCGCAGCTTTATCCCAGCAGCAAAAAAAAGGAGCGATGATTTTCTTCGGCAAAGGGCGCTGCGCGGTTTGTCATACAGGTGAGGAGTTCTCGGACTTTAAATATCACGGACTTGCCGTGCCGCAACTCGATGTTGGCAAGCACGGAGGTTATTTAGATTATGGAAGGGCAAAAGCGACGGGGTTGGCCATAGATCGCTTTCAATTTCGCACTCCACCGCTACGTAATGTCACGCGAACTGGGCCATGGGGGCACAACGGGGTATTCGCATCCTTGGAAGAAGTCATTAGTCATCACTTCAACCCCATTCCATTAATGTTTGCCGCACAGAAAGGTCGACCTCGCGAAGCGGAACTCGCGGGGCGGCTGCTGAGGTACCGCTCCCCCATCCTTGCCGAGATCTACCCGATGGCGCCAAACGACGTGCAGGCAGTCGTTGCGTTTCTAGAGGCACTGCAATCAGACCCTATATTGTCAACGGATGAAGCACTGCCTAAATCAGTACCCTCTGGGATGAATCAGTTCATTGTTGAGTGAGTCGCGCAATATCGTGAACACATAGAATGACTGCTTTTGGCCCAGGCCGTGTAAAAACGCAGCGGGCGATGGATAGCTGGATATTGGATTGTTTTAGCGGCGCCCAGAGGCCCTACAGGCTCCTGGTGTGTCGATCCGATGTATTCAGCCAATTCGGGCAAGTGTGGATCTGCGATGCTTGGCGATGAGTTCAACGATCTGCCAATGGGGTTTCAGACCCTCATCGCAGCCATCAGCGCACCATTACCCAGCAGATTCAGCACCCGTTTGAAGTTGTAGGCGAGCACATGCAGGCTCATTTCCGTGCTCACCCGGTCGAGCGTTCGGGTGAGGAAATGAGTAGCGCCCATCCAGGCCTTCAACGTGCCGAATGGATGCTCCACCGTCTGACGGCGGATGCGCATCATCTCCGGTGCCTGATCCAGACGAGTCTGCATCGCATCGAGCACCGACTCATGCTCCCAGCGACTCACCCGGCGCTGTGCGCTCGGTGTGCACTGATCTTTCAACGCACACCTTTGGCAGTTCGAGCTCCAGTAACGGTGCAGCTTTAGTCCTTTCTCGACGTGTGAGAAGCGCCAGATCAGGCTTTGCCCTGCCGGGCAACGGTACTCGTTCCTTGCTGCGTCATAGACGAAGTCACCTTTGCCAAAGCGGCCAGCCGCTGTCGCCCCCGAAGTCAGCGTCTTGGGCACGAAAGCCGTGATGCCAGCTTCGTGGCAGGCGAGGATTTCCTCGCTCTTGAAATAGCCTCGGTCAGCGACCACCGAGAGCGCTTCCACGCCCATCGCTTCCCGCGACTGCATGGCCATGCTACTCAGTTGGTCACGGTCGACGCCGTCGTTGGTGACTTCGTGCGTCACGATCAGGTGATGCTTCGTATCGACCGCAGCTTGGACGTTGTAACCAACCATCCCGGTGCCGCGCGTCATCATCGAGCGTGCATCTGGATCGGTCAGGGAGATCTGCTTGTCCGGGGCGCTCTGAAGCTGGATCTCGATGGCCTGGAGTTCCTGCATCTTCACTTTTAACGCCGCGATCTTGCTGTGCAGTCGCTCGACCTTGGCTTGTGCCACGGCAGGCTCCTGCCGATCGGCAGTGTCCAGGGCGGTGAGGTAGCGGTTGATGCTGGATTCGATTTCCTCCATCCGCCGTTGCAACTTGGCACTGGTGAAGTTGCGATCACGATTGTTGACCGCCTTGAACTTGCTGCCGTCGATAGCCACCAGCGCTTCGGCGAACAGACCGAGCTGCTGGCACAGCACGACAAACTGCCGACAAACGCCGCGGATCGCCTTACCGTTGTCCTTGCGGAAGTTGGCAATGGTCTTGAAGTCCGGCATCAGGCGCCCGGTCAACCACATCAGCTCGACGTTGCGCTGGGTCTCTCGCTCAAGGCGGCGACTGGACTGGATGCGATTGAGGTAGCCGTAGATGTAGATCTTCAGCAGGACGGCAGGATGGTAAGCAGGCCTACCAGTTTCTGCGGGGACAACGCCCTCGAAACCGAGTTGACCAAGATCGAGTTCATCGACGAAGACATCGACCACACGCACCGGGTTGGTGTCCGCCACGTAGTCATCCAGGCTCTCGGGAAGCAACACACTTTGGCCTCGATGCTCTCCCTGGATAAAACGCTTCATCGGCATTCCCCACTGATTTGAATCCATCAAATCACAGCAAGGTCGATGCCAGCGTTTTTACACAGCCTGGGCCAAAAACAGCCGCTCACAAGCGACCATCTCCCACAAAAGCTGACGGTGGAACCAAGCAAAAATCATCCAAGAACGCCGGCGCTTTGGGAAAAAATACTTAAAACATGAACGTAGGTATGACTGGAATGAGCGACAGTCGGAAACTCCAGCGGCGGCTGATTAGATCATCCGGAAGGTCAATGTCGAAGTCCTCTTGTAGCTGAAGGCACTTTTCCGGATTGGCCTTAGCCCCGCCAGCGGAAGTGGTATCCAATTGCGGTAGAGGGCTGGCGGCACAGACTAAACCACTGAGCACCGCACCGCAAAGTGTCAAGCTTGATCGAATCCTTGTTGATTGCATCTATGCACTCCGCTTCACCAAGCGTACTGAAGGCGCAGGGTCCAAGTGTTCACGTCCGGAGAGCCAGTACGTTCTGAAACGGTATCCGAGTAGGCGATCAAGCCACCAAACTGCGGCGACAGCATGAAGCCAACACTGGCGCCGAACAGACCGTTTTCCTGTTTGTTGTCCTGCCAGTCGCCATTGATTTTGGTTTCGCCGCCGCGGTTGTATGTGGCGTCCAAAGAGGCCCACAGCGCGCGGTTGATGGTGTAGCTGTAGTGGGTTTCGATGCCATAAAGCGGTTTTTGCTCAAGCTTGCCATCGCCGTGGTAGTCGTTGTTGTCGCCGTACATCGACACGTAGGTGTTGAACTCAAGCCAGGTCGGGCCGATGGGCGTGCCGAAGGCGATTTCCGGTTTGAACGCCCAACGGTTGGAACCGATGTTGATGATCCGGTCCTTATCGTAGTCCCCGGTGGGTACGGTGATCCACAAGGCGCCGGTGAGGAAGGTCTCTGGAGTCCAGTTGGCGAACTCTTCCTTGGTCAGCGCCGGGCCACCGAACAGGTTGTGCACCAGAACGAACTGGGTGTCAGCCATGCCACCGTTGTGCTTGGTGCCGTCGAAGAACTGCGCGTTATCGAACGACGCGGAGATGTCGGCATAGGGTTGCAGAATCTGGATCGCACTATTGCGCCCGTCGACGGCAAACGAGCGAGCATAACGAGCGATATACAGATCGGCATTCAGCGACAAGCCATCAATGGGCAACGAGGTATCTATTGGGGTGTTGGTGTCGATCCGGCTGTAATATCCGAACACCATGTTCAGGTCAGTTGGCAGGTTTTGCCAGTCTCGCGCATTGTCTGCGAAACCGAGCATGGGTGTCAGCGTCAGGATGACGGCGGTGAAACGGCCTAGTCTTGAAAGTGAACCCATTGTGTAGCTCCGTATGAAGGTGAGCCGGCCTTGAGTTAAAGATGTTCAGGCGGACAGCACCGAAATTTTCATTCGACATTGGTGATTTCTTGCTATGGCGGTTAGCGACCGCAACAGGCCATAAACGGGCCTTTCAGTTCCAGCAAGTATTGTTATTTTCCAAAAGTGACGTTGATACCAGCGAACAGTGTGAACTGCGGGAGACCATCGCCTTTACGCTCAACAGTCCACTGCGGCTCAATGAAAGCGTTGAGAATATTACTCCCTGACTTCCACGCCTTACCCAAGCCCAACCCCACTGGAATGTAATGGGAGTCGTTCTTCAAATCGAAGGTCCAGGTTCCGGTCGAGCGCAGATACCAGCCCTTTTCCAGGTTGTGAATGATGAAAGGCTGGAAAGTGGCTGACTCCACGTGTGGACGGTCATGATCACCGGCGAACGAACTCTGGTATTGAACGAGCGCTCCAAGCAACCCGCGAGGCGAGGAGTCGATCGCAATGGCAGATAGGCCGGCCTGCCATTTGCCTGTACCTAATTCGTCCTGTTCGGCGGTAGGCGCAGTGATTTGGGGTCCTACGCCCAACTGCACTCCTTCAGTCTTGAGCAGGAAAATATCGAACACGTTAAGGTCGCCAATGCCGGTGCTGTAGCCATCATGTGGGTCTGGACGCGTGCTAACGGGAAGCGTGAAGCGCAAGAGTTGTGGAACGCCTATGAAATCATTTGGAGCCATAGGCAGCGCACCTCGCAGCAACGCATCATTAGTGTGAACGTTGGTATCGAAGAGCTTGGGCGTGTAGTAATCCTGAAAGTTAAGGCCAGGTGCCAAATTCAATGGGTTGTTGCTTTTATTGGCTGTATCCGCGTTGTCCGCCTGTACGCTTACCGCAAGCGGAGCCAACGTTGATATCAATGTCGCTTGCGCAAGAAGACGTCTGATCATGAGCTTTTCCCAGTAAATACAGCTGATAACAATCAACTATGCGCTGACGATTACAGGCCTCTGATTGATTTCACCCCGATACCTCTGCACCGATAAATTGGGAAGACCTGTGAGGTTGGAGGCTGATGCTCACTCTCAGTTGAAAGCAATGATCAAAGGTCTAGTCTCAGACCAACAGGCTGTTCGCGTTACCCTCCTTGCTCGCAGGGCAACGCGAATGTGTTCCTATTGTTTAACCAGGTCACTTGGCTTCCAGCTCTGGTCAAAGAACGCCTGCTTCGGCCCATACAGCCGCACGATCACCAAAAAGCCTTTTTCCGGTACGGTCTTGATCCAGTTCTTGCCCTTGCCCGGAGAGTTCGGGCCGAAGTAAATATCGGTGGAGCCGTCGCTGTTCTGCGCCGGTTTATCCATCTGATTGAGGGACGGAAACGGCTGGCCGTTGTCCAGACCTGACGCGGTCAGGTTGTCGTAGGCGGTGACCGACCAGAACAATGCCGCCGGTACATTTGCCGGGAGGTTGAGCTTGTAGGTCTGGGCGCCGTCGAGGAACCTGCCCTCGGCGTCGCGGGTGGTGGCGGGATACTTGGCGCCGGCGCCGACCATGTTCATGACCATGCCCGGGCTGTCCGAGTAGGCCGAAGTGAAGAACGCCACACGCTGCTCAAGATTGGTGAAGCTGCCACTGGACTGAAACTCGGTGTTCTCCCCGGCGAACGTGTTCACGTACTGACGATCCTTGTAGTACAGGCCGCCCGGCTCTTTCAGCAGTAAATGACTGGTCACCACCTTGCTCATCTTGAACGCGGTGCGCGCTGCTTCATCCAGCAACTTGCGCCGCTCGGCATCCGGGGCGAAGGGTTTGCCCTTCTCGATGCCCAGGGTGTGCAGGAAACCGCGCATGTCCATGTCCGCCGGGTCTACTGCTTCGGCGTCGATGAAGCGCGACAGCATATCGAAGTAGCGACCGTCCTCGGGGAACAGCATGTTGATCGGTGCGCCAGTGGCGTCGGGGAATTGCATCGGCAGGGCCGAGTCCTTCTTGCCCAACGGATAGATCTTCGTACGCTCGACTTCGGCCACCGGCACGCTGAGGTCTTTCGGGTCCTTGAAAAAGGTGCGCCAGAATAGAAACACGTTGTTGCTGCGCGATCGATAGACATACCCCTCGGTGGGTTCCGGCCCTTTGTAATCTGGGGGCAACAGCACATAGGTACCGCCCTTGCCCTTGTCAGGGCCGGCCAGGCCAACGTCACCGCGCCAGGTTTTGCCGTCGATGGTCGGGCCAACGATCGGGCGCTGAAAGAAGTCATCGAACATGCCTTGCACACCGGGCGGAGCTTCAACCACCAGTGGGCCGTACTTCTGCAAATCCAGATAACTCATGGCATAGACAAGGTCGGAGTTCGGCGTCGTCACCAGCGTCTTGGCATTGATGCGCTTTTTCCAGGTCGGCAGGATGTTGTAGCCAGCGCCGAATTGCTTCTCCGAGGCTTCCTTCATCGACCAGATGTTGATCGCCGGCAAAGCCCACAGATACGACTGCACGGCGCGCTGGAACACCAGCTCATCGATCAGGCTGCGTGCAGCCGCTTCGGTCGGGAAGCCCTTTTCGAAAGGCTGGTTCGCCAGTTCCTCATAGCGTGTCGCGGCATCGGCCAGGCCGTTCAGGGAAATGGCTACGGCCAAGGCCGTCAGTGTGGTGCGCAAACGGTTCATCGGCTGTCCTTATGAACGCAGTTGGAAGATCGGTTCAGTTGACCTTGACTACCGCCGGTGGCGTCCACTGGCCATTCATCGCGGCCGCTTCCGGCCAGTAGGCGCGAACGTAGAGCGAGAAGTCAGCGCCTTTAGGCGCGGGAAGCCAGTTGTTTTCCTTGTCAGCGCCCGGCGAATCACTCTGCACGTAAAGCGTCAGCGAGCCATCGGCGTTGGTCTTGAGCGACTTGTTCTTGGTGCCGAGCGAATAGCGCCCCAACGGGTTTTCGGCGAAGAAATGCTGTTGGTTGTATAGCGTCAGCGACCAGAAGCCCTTGACCGGCGGCAGCGCGCCTTTGAGGAAGGTCACGCTGTAGCGCTGGGCGCCGTTGAGCCGGATGCCAGACTCGTCCAGATCCTGGTAGAAATACTTGGTCTCGATCTGTTTGTTGACGAAGATGTTCGATCGGGCGACCGCCGTACGTAGGAAGTAATCGGTGCCAAACGCCGCGCCGTTGCTGATGGTGCTCCAGTGGTGCGGCAACTGTTGGCCGTAGTTGCGGAACTGCAGCAGCGGTTTGACCACCTCACTGTCAGCCTTCTGCGCTTCGTCGATCATGGCTTTTTTCAGCTTGGGATCACGTTGGGCAATTTGTGCCAGCACCGACAATTGTGCATAGAGCGCCTCCTCTCCCGGAAGCGGTTTGGCGTCCTTGAGAATCGCCGGCAGTTCATCGAAGAACTTTTCCGGAAGCACCCAGCGGGTCTCCTCGTCACCCGACGCCTCGGCAGGGAATTTCGGCGACTGGCTCCAGTCACGCTGCTTGAGTTTGCCGTCGTACTTGGACAGCGGGTACATATCGATGCCCGACAGATAGTGCTGAATGGCCTTGCGATCTTCGGCAGTATCGTCCTGAAACACTCGCGGAATCACGAAGCCGGTATTGCTCTTTGCGCGAAACACCTGGGTGATGCCTTCCGGCACTTTGCCGTTCCAGTCCGGCCCCACCAACAGATAGAAGCCAGGTTTGGTGCCGTACATCTTGCCCAGCTCGGCGAAACTGTCGGAACGCAAGTCCACCAATTGATACACCCAGAAACGCTCGCCGAAGTCCGGCACCTGAATCACCACCGGTTCGATATCCAGCGCAATGCTGCCCGCACCATAGACCACGTCCTGGTTCGGACAGGCTACCAGCCGCTCACCGGGGGAAATGTAATCGGTGAGCATCGACAGATGATTGATCGGCGCTACGGGCACTATGCCACCCATCAGGCCCGGCTCCGGCAGATCTTTGAACTTCTGCCGCCGGTTGAAGATATTGGCCATCGGCCAACCCCAGAAATACGCCTCCCGCGCCATCATCCGTACGTAAGTTTCGGTCACCTTCACATCGGCTTCGGGCCTAGAAACTTGCGCCACCGAAGAGGTCTGTGCCTGTACGGCCACTGCGCCGAGCAATACTGCAGTGGCGAGCAGGCCGCTGACGAATAAAGGCGCTTTGTTCATACGGAAGCTTCCTTGCTTGGGCGGTTTCTCGGAGAGCGAATCTTCTGACTAAAGATTGACCGTTAGAAAAACTAGCAGAGGAACCGGGATCAGCCAGAAAAAGGCATGAGACATTACAATTATATTTCCATTTCTGATAACCGCTTCTGAGCGGGACTTATCTATTAAAGGCTGCTCTCTTGCCTTCTGAATGGCAGCCGATAGTTGCCCTTGACGAATGACTACCTCAAGTCAAAAGCACCCTCTTCTACAGACTCATCCACGCATCCAACCAAACCCCACACCCGATTTACCATTAAACTCTCCCCCCTCACGCCGCTCTCCTCTTCCCTGCGGCTCACCTGATTGTTTGCGGAGTTTGCCTTGCGTCTGTTTCACACCTCCGACTGGCACCTGGGGCAGAACCTCCATGGCCAGGAACGCGATTTCGAGCATGCCTGCTTTCTTGAATGGCTGTTGCGCCAGCTGGCGCTGCACAGCCCTGATGTGCTGCTGATCGCTGGCGATATCTTCGACACGGTCAACCCGCCGGTCAAAGCCCAGGAGCGGCTGTACGACTTTATTGTCAGCGCCCATGAACAGCAGCCCGGCCTGACCATTGTGATGATTGCCGGCAACCATGACTCGGGTTCGCGCATCGAGTTGCCGGCGCCTTTGATGCGGCGTCTGCGTACCCATGCCCTGGGCCGGGTGCTGTGGCTGGACGATGGGCAGTTGGACAGCGAGCGTCTGTTGCTGCCGTTGCCGGATGCCAGCGGCGCGATTGCCGGCTGGTGCCTGGCGCTGCCGTTCCTGCGGCCGGCGGAAGTCACCGGGCCGCACCTGGGCGACGATTACCTGCGGGGCATCGGCCAGGTGCATGAGTGGCTGATCGCCGCGGCCAACGCCAAGCGTCAGCCGGGCCAGGCGCTGGTCGCCATCAGCCACGCGCACATGGCCGGCGGTTCGGTCTCGGAAGACTCCGAGCGCAGCCTGATCATCGGCAACGCCGAGGCCCTCCCCGCCAGCCTGTTCGGCCCGAGCATCAGCTACGTGGCCCTGGGGCATCTGCACAAGCCGCAGAAGGTCAATGGCGAGGAGCGCATCCGCTACAGCGGCTCGCCGATCCCACTGTCGTTCTCCGAGATCGGCTACCAGCACCAGATCCTCGATATCCAGCTCGACGGCGAGACCCTGGTCAGCGTCGAACCACGGCTGATCCCGCGGGCGGTCAACCTGCAACGCCTGGGCCCGGCGCCGCTGGCGGAGATCCTGCTGCAACTGGCCGAGTTGCCGGACATCGACCTGCTGGCCGAAGAACAGCGCCAGCCCTGGCTGGAAGTGCGGGTGCGCCTGGACGAGCCGCAGCCGGACCTGCGCCAGCAAGTGGAAAGCGCCCTGCAGGGCAAGGCCGTGCGCCTGGTGCGGATTGCCGCCGAATACGCCGGCAATGGCGGCCGCGAGGGCGACGACGGCGCCGCGCAACTGGTGGAGCTGGACCAGCTCAGCCCACAGGACCTGTTCAGCCGCGCCTGGCTGGACAGCTACGGCAGCGAGGTGGACGAACAGACCCTCAAGGACTTCGCGCAACTGCTCCAGGAAGTACAGCACGAGGAGGAGCAGCCATGAAGATTCTTGCCATCCGCCTGAAGAACCTGGCCTCCCTGGCCGGCCCCTTTGAAATCGACTTCACCGCCGAGCCCCTGGCCAGCGCCGGGCTGTTCGCCATTACCGGACCCACCGGCGCCGGCAAGAGCACCCTGCTCGACGCCCTGTGCCTGGCGCTGTTCGGCGCGGTGCCGCGGCTGAACAATATCGGCCGCGAAACCAAGGTGCCGGAGGTCGACAGCGAAATGCTCACCAGCGACCCGCGCACCCTGCTGCGCCGTGGCACCGGCAGCGGTTACGCCGAGGTCGACTTCGTCGGCATCGACGGCCATCGCTACCGCGCCCGCTGGGAAACCAACCGCGCCCGGGACAAGGCCAACGGCAAGCTGCAGGCCAGCAAGCAGAGCCTGCACGACCTGGACAGCAACCAACTGCTGGCCAGCCAGAAGCGCGACTACGAACAACTGATCGAAGCCAAGCTGGGGCTCAACTTCGAGCAGTTCACCCGCGCGGTGATGCTGGCCCAGAGCGAGTTCAGCGCCTTTCTCAAGGCCGACGACAAGGAACGCAGCGAGCTGCTGGAAAAGCTCACCAACACCTCGATCTACAGCCAGCTCGGGCGGCGCGCCTACAGCAAGAGCAAGGACGCCGAGGAACAGCACAAGACCCTCAAGGCCCAGGCCAGCGGCATCACCCCGCTGGAGCCCGAGGCGCGGGCCGAACTGGACCAGCACTTCGACGCCGCCCAGCAGCAGCTCAAGGCCCAGCAGGCGCAGCTCAAGCAGTTGGAGCTGCAACACGCCTGGCTCAAGGAATTGCAGCAGTTGCAAGACCAGCAACAGAGCGCCGCCGAGCAACTGCAACAGGCACAAACAGCCTGGGAAGGCCTGGCCAGCGAACGGACCCGGCTGACCCGCCTGGAGCAGCTGGCGCCGCAACGCCATCAGTTCGCCCGGCAGGTGGAACTGAACCAGCAACTGACGCCGCTGCGCGAACAGATCCAGCAACAACGCCAGCAACAAGGCGCAGAGCAACAACGCCAAAGCGAACTGGAGCAGCAACTGGCCAGCGCCCAGGCCGCGCTGCTCGCCGCCCAGGAACAGCAAAACACCAGCGCGCCGCTGCTGCGCGAGGCCTTTGCCGAGCAAAGCACCCTCGCCCACCTGGGCAAGACCGGCGGTGAAGCCGGCGAACTCAAGGACAAGCTGCAACAGGCCAGCGAACAAGGCCAGCAGGCGATCCAGGCCATGCTCGAACAGCAGCGCCTAGTGGGCGAACGCTTGCAGCGGATTGCCGAGCAGCTGGAACACAGTACTCATCTGGCGCCGCTGAGCGATGCCTGGAACGCCTACCGCGATCGCCTGCAACAGCTGATGCTGGCCGGCAACCGGCTGAACAAGGGCCAGGAAGAACTGCCCGGCCTGCAACAACGGGCCGCCAGCGCCGCGCAGCAACTGGCCGCGCAACGTGATGAACTGCAAGTGCTGTACAGCGAAGCCGGCGCCGAGCCCCACGCGGTGGCCGAACAGTTGCAGATCCTCAGTGACCTGCTGCAAGACAACCGCAAGCAACAGCGCGCCTTCGAAGAACTGGCGCGGCTGTGGGCCAGCCAACAGGAACTGGACAAACGCGGCGCGGAACTGGCGGACAAACTGCAGGCCGCGGCGCGCGAGCGCGAAGAGCTGAACCGGATCGGCCTGCAGAGCAAGGCGGAACTGACAGTCGCCGAACAGACCCTGACGGTGACCCAGCAGCTACTGGAGCGCCAGCGCCTGGCGCGCAGTGCCAGTGTCGAAGAGCTGCGCGAACAGTTGCAGGACGATCAGCCCTGCCCGGTCTGCGGCAGCCACGAGCATCCCTACCATCAGCCCGAGGCGCTGTTGCAGAGCCTGGGACGCCACGACGAAAGCGAAGAAGCCAACGCGCGCAAGGCGGTGGATGAACTCAAGGAGAAACTCGCCGAGCTGCGCAGCCAGGTCGGCGGCCTGATCGCCCAGCAGAAGGAATTCCTCCAGCAACAGGAGCAGTTGGCAAGCCAGCAGCAGGCCCTGGCGCCAAGCATCGAAGCCCATCCGTTGTCGGCAGCGCTGCTCGACCAGGACGCCGGCAAGCGCGATGCCTGGCTGAACCAGCAACTGAGCCAGTTGAACCAGAGCATCCAGCAGGACGAACAGCGCCAAGGCGCCCTGCTGAAACTGCAAAAGGACGCCGGGCGCCTGCAACAGCAACTGCAAGCAGCGATCGAAGCCAGCCACGAGGCCACGCACCACCTGACCCAACAGCAACAGCAGCTGGGCGCGGACCGCCAGCGCCTGGAAGAAGAGCTGTCGGCCTTCGCCACCCTGCTGCCGGCCGACACCCTCGAAGCCCTGCGCAACGACCCGGCCGCGACCTTTATGCAGATCGACCAGCAGGTCATGCAGCGCCTGGAGCAGCTCGACCAGCAGAAGGAAGAAGCGCAAGAGCAGCAACAGCGCCAGCTGGCCCTGGACAAGGAACAGGACCGTCAGCAGACCCGCGTGCAGCAACTGCAAGCCACCCAGGAGCAATTCAATGCCCTGGCCGAACAGCAGCAGGCGGCCCGCAACAAGCTCGTGCAACTGCTGGGCGAACACGCCAGTGCCGAGCAGTGGCAGCAGCATCTGGAACAGGCCGTGGAACAGGCGCGCGCCGCCGAGGTGCTGGCCAACCAGCAGTTGCAGGAAGTCCGCCGCCTGCTGGTGCAGCTAGGCGCGGAACTGCAAGGCAAGGAGGAGCGCCTGCTGGCCCTGGAAGCCGAGCAGCAGGAACTGGGCAGCAAGATCGCCGACTGGCGCCAGCAGCACCCGGAGCTGGACGACGGCGCGCTGGAGCAATTGCTCAGCCTCGACGACCAGCAGGTCGCCGCGCTGCGCCAGCAGTTGCAAGAGCGCGAAAAGGCGGTGGAACAGGCCAAGGTCCTGGTCACCGAACGCGAGCAGCGCCTGCACAGCCATCAGGCCCAACACGACGGCCAGCTCGACGCCGAACAGCTGGCCGGCGCCCTGGGCGAGCTGCACAACCAGCTGGCCGCCAGCGAACAGCTGAGCGCCGAACTGCGCGCCCAGCAGACCGAGGACCAGCGTCGGCAAGACGCCAACCAGGCGCTGGGCGAACAGATCGCCCAGGCCTACAGCGAATGGCAGCGCTGGGCTCGGCTCAATGCCTTGATCGGTTCGGCCAGCGGCGACACCTTCCGCAAGATCGCCCAGGCCTACAACCTCGATCTGCTGGTGCATCACGCCAACGCGCAACTGCGCCAGCTGGTACGGCGCTATCGCCTCAAGCGCGGCGGCAGCATGCTCGGCCTGTTGGTGATGGACACGGAAATGGGCGATGAACTGCGCTCGGTGCATTCGCTGTCCGGCGGCGAGACCTTTCTGGTGTCCCTGGCGCTGGCCCTGGGCCTGGCATCCATGGCGTCCAGCACGCTGAAGATCGAGTCGCTGTTTATCGACGAAGGCTTCGGCAGCCTCGATCCGGAATCCCTGCAACTGGCGATGGACGCCCTCGACGGCTTGCAGGCCCAGGGGCGCAAGGTGGCGGTGATTTCCCACGTGCAGGAAATGCACGAGCGGATTCCGGTGCAGATCCAGGTACGGCGCCAGGGCAACGGCCTGAGCACCCTGGAGGTGAAATGAATACGTTGTATTCGTTCCGCCGCTGCCCCTACGCCATGCGTGCGCGCCTCGCGCTGCGCTACAGCGGGGTGCCGCTGGAGATCGTCGAAGTCAGCCTCAAGGCCAAGCCGGCGGCGATGCTGGCGCTGTCGCCCAAGGGCACGGTGCCGGTGCTCAGCGTTGACGGCCGGGTGATCGACGAAAGCCTGGACATCATGCGCTGGGCCCTGGCCCAGCACGATCCGCAGGATTGGTTACTGAAGGACGATGGGCCGGCGCAGCACCGGATCGACGCGCTGATCGCGGAAAACGACCAGATGTTCAAGCTGCACCTCAATCGCTACAAATACGCCGAGCGTTATCCCGAGCAGCCGATGGAGCATTACCGCGGCCAGGGAGAAGTATTTCTACAGCAGTTGGATGGACTGTTGAGCCAGCACGATTACCTGCTGGCGGACCACCCAAGCCTGGCGGACATGGCCCTGGCGCCATTCGTGCGGCAATTCGCCCATGTCGATCGCGAGTGGTTTGCGCAGACGCCTTACCCGCATTTGCAGCGCTGGTTGCAGCGGTTCCTGGAGTCGGAGCTGTTTGTCGCGGTCATGGCCAAGGCCTGAACTTGCCCTCCCTTCTTTTGTAGGAGCGAAGCTTGCTCGCGAAAAAACACAACGATAACGCGGTGTAACGGATACATCGCCGCTGCGCGGCTATCGCGAGCAAGCTTCGCTCCTACAGAAGATTGTGTTGTTTCGAGAGTTGCATTCAGGCCAGCACACTGCACATCCGCAACGCCGAGCAATCGACGCTGAACGGGCCGAAGAACGCGGCCTTGGGTTTGGCTGGCGGGTTGCCGGCCAGCAGGCCCAGGGCCTTGGCGGTTTCGATGTTGTGGGCGATGTTGTGATTGCATTCGATGGCCCGGGCAAGCGAGCCCGCCGAGCCCTGCCCTATCCCCAGCAAGGACGCGCCATTGGTCATGAACGCCAGGACGGCAATGACCCAGAACCTGCGTCCTTTCATAGCAGCGCCACTCCCGCATCCGCAGGGTGTTCGGCGGCTTGCGCGCGGTGCTCGAACTGGATGGCCGGGTAAGCGACCTGGATCGGCGGTTGCACTGCCGACGGGGTCTGGGCCGAGAGGCTGACCAGGAGGACCATGGCCAGGTACAGGCCAATGGCGACATAGGCGCCGCGCTTGGCAGAGGTGAGGATCGAGTGGGCCATGGTGGTCTCCGTGGGCATATTTGCGTGCCCACAGAATCCGTTAAAAGCGCCCGCCGCAGAAACCACCTCGATGCATAGTCACCATCAGTTGGATTGATCGTGAATCCGCGGCCAATCAATCTTCAAGCAGGGTCAGCATGCGCTCGCGGGAGGTTTCCGGCTCGCCTTCGACGGGCTGGGCAGCCGAGAGAATCGGGGTGGAATAGAGAAACAGAAGAACCACTGCCAGACGCATCGCCATGCTGTCGATCCTTGGGAAGGAGGAGTCAATTAATTAGCGTCAAATTTAAACATATGGCGATATGACATTACCAAGCTAATTTGCCTGGCATGAGGGAAAATGTCGCATACAGGTGATGCAGGAGCGACATCAATGCCGGTCCGCTGGATGAACGAGTCCATCCAGGGAAGCCAGTGACTTCGCTCCTGCATACCTGGGCGGTGCGGGGAATTTCAGTGTTGGATCTTGTGATCCAGCGCGGCGTAGAAGTTGGCGCTCTGTTGCAGGTATTTCTGGGTGTAGGTGTTGGTCGCGGATTTTTTCTCGCTGATTTCCACGTTGGCGCTGGCTGGCAGGGCCACGGTAGCGGAGATGGCGGAAGCGGCGATCACGGAGAAGAGATTGAAGTTCATTGGGTAACCCTCGTATGCAGTCGGCTTGTTTGCCCGGAAGCCTTGATGCGCCGGGCCGTGAAGCAAAACTACGCCCGAGGGTTGGCGGGTTGAAATCTTTTCCAGCAGTAGCAGATATCAGCGTCATTAATAGAAAGGCTCAGGCCCCGTCAACCGGGGCCTGTGGCTTATTGACGCACCAGGAACTTGATATCGCTGGGTGAATCGAACGGCAGTTTCTGCACGGTCTTGCCGAGGAAACCGGTCTTGGCGTCGCGCTCGATCACCACGATTTCGTTGCTCTTCTGGTTGCCGATCAGCACGTACTTGTTGCTCGGATCGAGGCTGAACTCACGAGGGTGATCGCCCTCCACCGAACGGCGCTGGATCTCCTTGAGCTGGCCGGTGGCTTCGTCGATGGCGAACACCAGCAACTGATTGGCCGTGCCGCGGTTGCTCACGTACAGGTACTTGCCGTCTTTCGAGGCATGCAACGCGCCCGCCGCCTTCTTGTCCTTGCCACCACTGGTCAAGTCGAGGATCTGTTTCTGGCTCAGCTTGCCGTCCTGGTAATCGAACATCACCACCTGGGCGCTCATTTCCAGGGTCAGGTAGGCGTGCTTGCCATCGGCGCTGAACAGCAGGTGCCGTGGGCCGCTGCCCGGCGGCAGCTCGACGAACGCCGGCTCGGCCGCGGTCAGGGGGCGCTCGGCGTTGGCCTTGGGGTCGTAGCGGTAGACGAAGATCTTGTCCGCGCCCAGGTCGCTGGCGAACACGAACTGGCCGTCCGGCGACGACACCACCGAATGCACGTGGGCCGCCACCTGGCGCTCGGGGTTGACCCGGCTGCCTGGGTGGCTGCTGAGCTGGACCACCGGCGACAGCTTGCCATCGGCGCTGACCGGCACAACCGCGAGGCTGCCGCCCGGATCTTCGACCACCGAATAGTTGCTGACGAACAGGTAGCGGCCATCGCCGCTCAGGCTGGAATGCGTCGGCTCGTTGCCCAGGCTCTGCACCTGGTTGATCGGGCTCAGCTTGTGGCCCTTGGCTTCGATGCCGAAGCTGCTGACCCGGCCGATCGGGTCGGCTTGCCCCGGCCCGTTCTCGTTGACCACGAACAGCTGCTTCTGGTCCTTGGACAGGGTCAGCCAGGACGGGTTGGCGCTCTTGACCACCTGCAGCGGCTTGGCGTCGATCTTGCCGGTGCGGCCATCGAACTTGAGGCGGTAGATGCCTTCGCTCTGGCCCTGGGTGTAGGAACCGACCAGCAGTTCCTGGGTCTCGACCGGCGCGGCCTGCACGGCCATGGCGCCGACACTGCCAGCCATCAGCAGTGGCCAGAAGTTACGCATCCTCATGTTCATCCTCCTCATCGTTACGGGCACTGAAAGCACTCATGCACACCAGGCGGTGCTCACCGGAATCGCCGACGATGGTCCAGCTCTGCAGGGTATCGTCGAAGGTCGCGGCGTTGACCTGGGCCAGGCTGAAACTCCAGCGCTTGGCCACGCGGCCGTCCATGCATTCGATCAGCAGCTGTTGGTCGTCAAGGGTGAAGTCGAAGGCATGCAGCCCATCGATTTCCAGCATGTCGCAGGCTTGGAGGGCAGTCAGCAAAGTGTCTGTAGCGGCAGTCATGGTCGTCAGTCAGCAATGGAAAGCGGCCATGATAGCGGGTCCGGCGCGGCGCGGCTGTAGTGGCATTGCAAAGTTCGCGCGCCCCATTGCTACAAACCCTGTAGCCGCTGGCGAAGCCTGCGCCAGGGCCGAAGGCCCTCCTGGGCCCGGAAGACCGCTGCGACCGTGCCGGTCGATCGCAGCCTCGCGGGCTCGGCAGCGGCTACAGGCCATGGAGGCGGGCAATAAAAAACCGCGACCTGGGTCGCGGTTTTGGTTGATGCCTCGAAGCTTAGTGGGCGAACAGCGAGTTGCCCTTCTGCCCCGCCAGTTTCTCCGGCTTGATCAGGAACCGCGCCAGCGCCGGCAGCAGCCACAGCGCGCCGAACATGTTCCACAGGAGCATGAAGGTCAGCATCAGGCCCATGTCGGCCTGGAACTTGATGGCCGAGAAGATCCAGGTAGCCACGCCGATGGCCAGGCACAGGCCGGTGAACAGCACCGCCTTGCCGGTGGATTTCAGGGTCTGGTAGTAGGCCTCCTGCAACGGCAGGCCGGCACGCAGGAAGCTTTCCAGGCGGCTGTAGATGTAGATCCCGTAGTCCACGCCGATCCCCACCCCGAGCGCCACCACCGGCAAGGTCGCGACCTTCACGCCAATACCCATGAACGCCATCAGCGCGTTACCCAGCACCGAAGTCAGCACCAGCGGCAAGACGATGCACAGGGTCGCCGCCCAGGAGCGGAAGGTGATCATGCACATCACCGCCACGCAGATGTACACCAGCACCAGGATGGTCAGTTCCGAGCGCTTGATCACTTCGTTGGTGGCCGCCTCGATCCCGGCGTTACCCGCCGCCAGCAGGAACTCCAGACCCTCCTTGTTGTGCTCCTTGGCGAACTCCTGCACCGCATGCACCGCGCGGTCGAGGGTCTCGGCCTTGTGGTCGTTGAGGAAGATCAGCACCGGCGCCAGCGAGCAGTTGTTGTTGTACAGGCCGTCGGCCCGGGCGATGGAGTTGTTCAGCACATCCGGGTTGCGCGACAGGGTTTCCCATTTCAGGTTGCCCTCGTTCATGCCCTTGATCATCTGCTTGGACACGGTCACCAGGGAAATCGCCGACTGCACGCCCTCGGTGTTCTGCATCTTCCACATCAGCTCGTCGATCGGCGCCATGGCTTCGTAGCGCGAGCAGCCTTCGGAGGCGGTCTTGACCATCACCACCAGCACGTCGGAACTGGTGGAGTAGTTGTTGATGATGAAGTTGTTGTCCTTGTTGTAGCGCGAGTCCGGACGCAGTTCCGGCGCGCCCTGGTCGAGGTCGCCGATCTTCAGGTTCTGGCTGTACCAGAGGCCGCCACCGAAGGCCAGCAGGGCCAGGAAGATCGACACCGGGGCGACTTTCGGGCTGGCGAAATTCGACAGCAGGCGCCAGAACGGATGCTCGCGGGTGGCGTCCTTCTTGCTGCGCTCGATCGCGCGCTTGCTGATGCCGACATAGGAAATCGCCACCGGCAGCAGGATCAGGTTGGTGAACACGATCACCGCCACGCCGATGGACGCGCCGATGGCCAGTTCGCGAATCACCCCGATGTCGATGATCAACAGGGTGATGAAGCCCACGGCGTCGGCGAGGATCGCGATCATCCCCGGCAGGAACAGCTGGCGAAAGGTGCGCCGGGCGGCGGTCAGGGCGTTGTCGGCACCGCTGGATTGCAGGGCGATACCGTTGATTTTCTGCACGCCGTGGGAAATGCCGATGGCGAAGATCAGGAACGGCACCAGCATCGAATAAGGGTCGAGGCCAAAGCCCACGGCGTGCATCAGGCCCAGCTGCCAGACCACCGCCACCAGGGTGGTGATGAGCACGGCGATGGTGCTGCGGATGCACCAGGTGAACCAGTACAGCAGCACCAGGGTGATCAGGAAGGCGACGCCAAAGAACATCACCACCATGATCAGCCCGTCGATCAGGTCGCCGACCTTCTTGGCGAAACCGACGATATGAATCTTCACATTGGGGTTCTGCGCCTCGAACTTGTCGCGGATCTTTTCCTCAAGCTCGTGGGAGAACTTCTGGTAGTCCAGGGCCAGCAGCTTGCCCTGGTCCTCCGGGTCCGGGTAGGACTCCAGCAGCGGGATGTCGACGATGCTCGACTTGAAATCGTTGGCCACCAGGCGCCCGACCTGGCCCGACTTGAGTACGTTGTTGCGCAGCAGGTCGAGGCTGTCGGCCGAGCCGTTGTAGCTCTGCGGGATCACTTCGCCGCCGGCGAAGCCTTCCTCCGTCACTTCGGTCCAGCGCACGCTGGGGCTCCACAGCGATTTCAGGCCCGAGCGGTCGACGCCGGAGATGTAGAACACCTCGTCGTGGATCTGCCGCAGCGTCTCCATGTACTCCTTGGTGAAGATGTCACCGTCCTTGGCTTCCACCGAGATGCGCACGGTATTGCCCAGGTTCGCCAGGTCGTTGCGATGCTCCATCATCTTCTCGATGAAGGGATGCTCGAGCGGGATCATTTTTTCGAAGCTGGTGGACGGTTTGATCAGCGTGGCCTGCCAGAACAGGAAAACGCTGACCAGCAGGCAGATGACGATCACTGCCGGGCGGTTGTTGAAAATCAGACGCTCGAGAAACGTCGCCTTGTCGCTTTGATGACTGCTCATGGAAGTGTTCCCGCCTTCTTATTATTGGCCCGGCTTGCTTGCCCTGATTATTTTCCGAGATCGGCGCCATTCGCCGAGGTCGAGCGCACACCGCCCTGCCCCGCCAGAATCAGGTTGCCATTGCCGGCTGCGGTCACCGCTGCCAGGGAGATCCGGTCCGGACGGTTGTAGACGCTGAAGGTCAAGCCGTTGTCGGTGCTGCGCACCACGCTGCCGCCGTTGCCGACGATCACCAACGAGCCGTCGTCCAGCAGCGTGGCGCCGGACAGGCCGAACTCCAGGCTGCCGCGGGCCGCCTTGAGCTCGACCTGCTCCCAGGTGCTGCCGAAATCGGTGGAGCGATAGAGGTTGCCGCGCAGGCCGTAAGCCAGCAGCGTGGCGGGCTGGGCGGTGCCGATCACGCCGAAGAACGAACCTTCATAAGGGCCTTCGAGGCGTTCCCAGGTCTGCCCCCAATCGGCGGAGCGGAACATGCTGCCCTGCTCGCCGACGATAAACAGGCCGGAATCCTTCACCGCGGCGATGGCGTTGAGGTGGTATTGGTCTTCGTTGTCCAGGCGGTCGCTGGCGTCTTCCCAGTGCTTGCCGCCGTCGGTGGTGGCCAGCAACGCGCCGTAGGCACCCACGGCAAAACCGTTGCTGGTGTCCTGGAACCACAGGTCCAGCAGCGGCGCTTCGCGCTTGAGGTCTTCGAATTGCTTGGTCCAGGTCAGGCCACCGTCTTCGCTGGCGAGCACCTGGGCATCGTGGCCGACGGCCCAGCCGTGCTGGGCGTCGACGAAATACACCGCGGTCAGCAGCTGCCGGGTCGGTACCTTGGCCTGGGTCCAGGTCTGGCCCTGGTCGTCGGAATAGAGAATGTGCCCGCGATCGCCAACGGCGACCAGGCGCGAACCGGCATGCACGACATCGAGCATCAGGCCCTTGCTGGCCTTGGCCGATTCGGTGGAGTAGACAGTGTCCGCCGCGGACGCAGCGGCCTGGACCGGGGCCGGCAACAGGGCGACCCCCAACAGCGAGAGCGCTGTAGCCAGCAACGCAAATCTGCGCAAGGCCGGCGGGCGGCAGGAACTCACACCCATGACAGGCTCACTCATAGACCTTTCCCCCATTTATTATTGTTAGGTCGTTCAACCTTTACAGGGCGCCGTTCGGGGCATGGGATCCAGGACACCGTCCTGAAACCTGCAATCTAGAGCCCCTTCGGAAGCTGACCTATCCTATCGGGCTTTAGAAACGTCTGACAATCGACGCCACGTTATCTTTTGTTAACCACCGTACCCTGCCTGGAACCTGACTGCTCAGTCGATACTGAGGCAACGTACGAAGCGTAGCTGAGGCTGGAACACCAACGCCGCGGACTGCGCCCCTCAATCCCCAAGCATCTGCAGCCGATAGCCGCGCAAAGACTGATTCAGGCCATGGGCTGCGCCCCTGGCTTGGCTATGATTGAGCTGCGTGGTCTGCAAGCCGGACTTCAGGAGTGAGCCATGATTGCCATACGCGAGGCGTGGAAAGCCAGATTGCTGGGACGCGCGCACTGGGCCCGCAACCTGGTGTCCGGGGTGATTGTCGGCGTGGTGGCGCTGCCGTTGGCCATGGCCTTCGCCATCGCCTCCGGGGTCAAGCCTGAACAGGGGATCTACACCGCCATCGTCGGTGGCCTGCTGGTGTCGCTGTTCGGCGGCAGCCGCTTGCAGATCGCCGGGCCCACCGGAGCCTTTATCGTGATTCTGGCCGGGGTCACCGCCAAGTACGGGGTCGACGGCCTGCAACTGGCGACCATGATGGCCGGGATCATCCTGTTCCTGCTGGGCATCAGTCGCCTGGGGGCCCTGATCAAGTTCATCCCGGACCCGGTGATACTCGGCTTTACCGCCGGGATCGGGGTGATCATCTGGGTCAGCCAGTGGAAGGATTTCTTCGGCCTGCCCGCCGTCGGCGGCGAGCACTTTCACCAGAAGCTCTGGCACCTGTTGCAGGCCCTGCCCGACCTGCACCTGGCCACCACCCTGCTGGCCCTGCTCAGCCTGGCGTTGTTGTGGGGCGTGCCCAGGGTCGCGCAGCTCAAACGCCTGCCCGCGCCCCTGGTCGCCATGACCCTGGCCACGGCCCTGCAGTCACTGTTCCAGTTCGACGGCGTAGCCACCATCGGCAGTGCCTTCGGCGGCATTCCCCAGGGCTTGCCGGCGCTGCAGCTGCCCGAGATCAGCCTGCCCCGGGTGCTGGATCTGATCGGCCCGGCCTTCGCCATCGCCATGCTCGGCGCCATCGAATCGCTGCTCTCGGCGGTGGTGGCCGACGGCATGGCCGGCACCCGCCACGACTCCAACCAGGAACTGATCGGCCAGGGCATCGCCAACCTGGCCACGCCGCTGTTCGGCGGATTCGCCGCCACCGGCGCGATTGCCCGCACCGCGACCAATATCCGCAACGGCGGCAGCAGCCCGCTGGCGGGCATCGTCCACGCGCTGGTCCTGGTGCTGATCATCCTGTTTCTCGCGCCGCTGGCGGCCAATATCCCGCTGTGCGCCCTGGCCGCGATCCTGTTCGTGGTGGCCTACAACATGAGCGAGCTGCACCACTTCAAGCGCATGGTGCAACGGGCGCCCCGGGCGGACGTGGCGATTCTGCTGGCCACCTTTACCCTCACGGTATTCAGCGACCTGGTGATCGCGGTGAATATCGGGGTGATTCTGGCGATGCTGCATTTCCTGCGGCGCATGGCCTCCTCGGTGGAGGTGCAACAGGTGGTGGAACAGGACCTGCAGCACGAGCTGCACGGCAACGGCCAGCTGCATCTGCCACCGGGCGTGCTGATCTACACCATCGAGGGGCCGCTGTTCTTTGGTGCCGCGGAGACTTTCGAGCGGGCGCTGGCGCAGACCCACAGCGACCCGCGGGTGCTGATCATTCGCCTAAGACACGTGCCTTTCATGGACATCACGGGCTTGCAGATGCTGGAGGAAGTGATAGGCCAACTGCACAAGCGCGCGATTGTGGTGAAGTTGTGCGAAGCCAACCTCAAGGTCCACACCAAGCTTGAGCGGGTCGGCATCCTGCACGCCATCGGCGCGCAGAACTATCACCCTGACCTGAGCAGCGCCCTGACCACCACCCTGTAGCCGCTGCCGCAGGCTGCGAACGGCCCGCAGGGACGCAAGAGGCTGGACGGGAGATGTCAGGCAAGCCCCTGCGGGGCTTTTCGCAGGCTCGGCAGCGGCTACAGCTGTCGAGCCTACATAGGCCCAAGCCCGGGGTCAGGCGAGGCTTTTGCTCACGACCTCAAAGACATCGCTGGACAGCTCGCCGGAAGCACGAATGCGCTCCAGCTCGCCTTTCATCAGCGCCTGGCGGGCGCTGTCGTATTTGCGCCAGCGGGTCAGCGGCGCCAGTTGTCGCGAAGCGATCTGCGGGTTGAAGCCGTTGAGCTGGATCACCAGGTCGGCCAGGAAGCGGTAGCCGGAGCCGTCCGCGGCGTGGAAGTTGATCAGGTTCTGGCCGGCGAAGGCGCCGATCAGCGCGCGCACCTTGTTCGGGTTCTTGATGTTGAACGCCGGGTGCTGCATCAGGGCCTTGACCCGCTCCAGCCCGCCCGGCAGCGTGCTGCCGGCCTGGACGCTGAACCACTGGTCCATGACCAGGGCGTTGTCCTTGAAGTGCTCGGCGAACACCGCCAGGGCCTTGGCCTTCTCGGCCTCGAACGGCGAGTTGACCAGCACCGCCAGCGCGGTCAGGCGCTCGGTCATGTTGTCGGCGGCGTCGAACTGTTCGATGGCGGCCGCCAGCACTTGCGGCTTCTCGGTGAGCATCAGGTACGACAGCGCGATGTTTTGCAGGGCGCGGCGAGCGAAGTGCTCGGACTCGGCCACATAGGCGGTGGCCTTGGAGACCTCGCGATTGGCCTGGTAACGCTTCCACAATGCATCGAACAGGCGGTCGGCCAGTTGCTGGCGGGCGAACTCGCGCGCCACGTGAATGGCCTCGACATCCGCCACTTCGCTGATCTCGGTCAGGTAGGCCTCGCCCGGCAGCGAAAGCATTTCCGCGACCATGGCCTGGTCCAGGCTGTCATCGGCCAGCAGCGTGCCCAGCGCGGTGACCAGACGCTGGTCCAGCACCAGCGCCTGGCCCTGCTGATGCTGGGCAATCAGGTCTTGCAGCACCTGCACCGCCAGTTGCTGGCCGGCGTCCCAACGGTTGAAACCGTCGCTGTCGTGCTGCATGAGGAACATCAGCTGGTCGCGGTTGTACGGGAAGCTCAGCTTCACCGGCGCCGAGAAGCCGCGGAGCAAGGACGGCAGTGGCTGTTCGGCGATGTCGACGAAGGTGAAGGTCTGCTCGGCTTCGGTCACCGAGATCACCCGCGAAGTGCCTTGCGCGGCGGCTTCGCCAGCCAGGCGCAGGGCAATCGCCGCACCCTGGGAGTCCAGCAGGCCCAGCTCGACCGGAATCACGAACGGCAGTTTTTCCACCTTGTCCGGGGTTTGCGGGCAGCTCTGGCGGAAGGTCAGGCTGTAGGTCTTCGCCGCCGCGGCATAGGCCTCGCTGACCGCCAGGCGTGGGGTGCCGGCCTGGCTGTACCAGCGCTTGAACTGGCCCAAGTCGATGCCGTTGGCGTCTTCCATGGCCTTGACGAAATCGTCGCAGGTCACGGCCTGGCCGTCGTGGCGTTCGAAGTACAGGTCGCTGCCCTTGCGGAAGCCTTCGGCGCCCACCAGGGTGCGGATCATGCCGACCACTTCCGAACCCTTCTCGTACACGGTCAGGGTGTAGAAGTTGGATATCTCGATAAAGCTTTCCGGGCGCACGGCGTGGGCCATGGGGCCGGCGTCTTCGGCGAACTGGTGGGTGCGCAGGTAGGCCACGTCCTGGATGCGCTTGACCGTGCGCGAGTTCATGTCCGAGGAGAAGCCGGCATCGCGAAATACCGTGAAGCCTTCCTTGAGCGACAGCTGGAACCAGTCGCGGCAGGTCACGCGGTTGCCCGACCAGTTGTGGAAGTATTCGTGGGCGACGATCGCCTCGACCCGCTGGTGCGCGGCGTCGGTGGCGGTTTCGGCGCGGGCCAGCACGGCGCTGGAGTTGAAGATGTTGAGGCCCTTGTTCTCCATGGCGCCCATGTTGAAGTCGTTGACCGCGACGATCATGAAGATGTCCAGGTCGTACTCACGGCCGTAGGTCTGTTCGTCCCAGCGCATGGACTTCTTCAGGCTGGTCATGGCGTGCTGGCACTTGTCGATGTTTTCCGGCTCGACGTAGATGCGCAGCGCGACTTCGCGCTGGTTCATGGTGGTGAAGCTGTCCTCGACGCACCACAAATCGCCCGCCACCAGGGCGAACAGGTAGGCCGGTTTCATGAACGGGTCTTCCCAGGTCGCCCAGTGCCGGCCGTCTTCGCCCGGCCCGCTGGCGATCGGGTTGCCGTTGGACAACAGCACCGGATAGCTGTGCTGCTCGGCCACCACGGTGGTGGTGAACTTGCTCATCACATCCGGGCGGTCGAGGTAGTAGGTGATCTTGCGAAAGCCCTCGGCCTCGCACTGGGTGCAGAACATGCCGCCGGACTTGTACAGGCCTTCCAGGGCGGTGTTGCTTTCCGGGTGGATCTTGACGCTGGTGTCGACGGTGAAGGATTCACTGGTCGGCTGCAGGGTCAGGTGGTTGGCGCTCAGCTGGTAATCCGCGGCTGTCAGCTCGCGATCGCCCAGGGACACCGACAGCAGCTCCAGCTGCTGGCCGTCGAGCACCAGCGGCGGCAGGCCGGCGCCATGCGCCGGGTTACGGCGCATCACCAGTTGCGCATGGACCAGGCTGTGGTCCTCGAACAACTCGAAGGTCAGGTGCGTTTCGTCGATCAGGTACTCGGGCGCCTGATAGTCCTTCAGGTAAATCATCTTCGGTTGTTCGGTGCGCATGCGGCGAATCCTTCTACTGATGCACGGCGAGCTGGTAGGCCGTGTATTTACGAATGTTGATCACGCCGGTATCGAAGATCAGGTATTGGCCCTTGATCCCCAGCAGCGTGCCTTCGGCAATCGGGTTCTTGTCCAGGTTGAAGCTGACGATCTTGGCCGGGTACTGCTTGACCGGGTAGCGGATCTCGATCGGCTCGACATCGCTGACCGGTTGGATCGCCTGCAGGCCGAAGCGTTCCTGCAAGCCGCGCAGGCCCTCGGCGCAAGAAGCGAACAGCTGGTCGCGCACTTGCGCCAGGTCCACCGCCTCGGCGTCCCCCTTGAGCAAGGCGCGCCAGTTGGTCTTGTCGGCCACCTGGGTGCGGAACAGGTCCTCGACGAAACCGGACTGCTGGCGGGTCGCCACGCGCATGATCGGCAGCGCCTGACTTGCGCCCTGGTCGAGCCAGCGGGTCGGCAGCTGGGTGGCGCGGGTGATGCCGACCTTGATCCCCGACGAGTTGGCCAGGTACACCACGTGGTCGGTCATGCAGAACCGCTCGCCCCAGGACGGCTCGCGGCAGGTACCGGCGTCGTAGTGGCAGCGTTCCGGGCTCATGATGCAGATATCGCACTGGGCCAGCTTGGTCATGCACGGGTAACAGTAACCCTGGCTGAAGCTGGTCTTGGTCTTGCGCCCGCAATGGGTGCAGTGGATCGCCCCCAGGTATTCCAGGCGCACGGTGCTGCCGATCAATGGGTTGACCGGCACCTCGGTGTCGCCAAGGCGAAAGGCATACTGCACGTCCGCCCCGTCCAGGCGCGCCGACATTTTACTGATGGAGCCACGGCCGATCTCGATCAATGGATGGCATCCGACTTGAACAGGATGTTCGGCACTTCGATCGACTTCGACGCACACTCTTGCGGGCCCATGTAGCCGGTGCGCTGCTCTTCGGGCAGGTTCTGCATTTCCCAGGCGATCATCGCCTGCAGGGACAGCTCGCGCTGCTCGGCGGTGAGCTTGCGGCCATCGGACCATTTGCCGATCTCTACCGCCAGTTTCAGGCTCTGGTAGATGTCCGGGGTGATGTTTTCAATCATTTCAACAAACGACGACATAAGCGGTCTCCAGCATTAGAGGGCCAGTTTACGGCGACTGTACAAGCCGCCCAACAAACCTGTGAGGCATCCGACGAGCAACCCGCCGACGTGGGCGGCGTTGGCGATTTCACCGAAGCCGATCACCGAGATCAGCCCCGACAGACAGATCAGCAACCACACCAGCATCATCGCCAGGACTCCGCGAGGCAGGCGATAGGCCGGGTTGGGCGACAGCAACTGATAGATCCAGCAATGCCCGAGCAGGCCGTACAGCACGCCGGACAAGCCGCCGAACAGGCTCGGCCCGCTGAACAGGTATTGCGCGTAGTTCGACACCAGGCTGAACAGCAACGTCAGGCCCAGCAGGTTGATGCTGCCCTGGCGCTGTTCGATGCGCCGCCCCAGCTCCCAGTACCACATGCCGTTCATGGCGATGTGCAGGAAGCCGAAGTGGATCAGCATCGGCGTGACCAGGCGCCACCACTGCCCCGCCGCCAGGCTGTCGGCCAGGGGCGTGAACTGGATGTAGTCGCCGACCACGCGAAATTCCAGGAAGGTCAGCCAGCGCAGGGTGCCGAGGTTTTCGCCGAGCAGGGTCAGGGCTCCGACAATCAGGCTCAGCAGCAGGATCAGCGCGGTGGCCGGGCTACGGCGCAATTGCTCGACGAACCCCGGACGGCGCATGGCGGCGCCGGCCTCGGGGATGTCCAGTTGCTGCTCGGGGTCGCCCGCCGGAAACCGCTCGTACAACGAACGCACATCCTCGCTGATGGCGTCCGGCACCCAGAGCACCTGCTCCCCCGCTTCCTCGCTGACCCGGTGCGGCACCTGCATGCGCTGCAGCAGTTTGACGAAGCCACTCAGGTCCACATTCAACGGCAGACGCAATACTGCAACAGCACTCATGGCAAGGACTCCTCCGGCCGCTCGACATAGACCCAGACGAATTTATCCGGGTCCAGGCGGGTTTCCTGGTCCAGGCGGTAAGCCACCAGCTTGCCGTAGAGCACCGCGCTGTAATCCAGGCAGGCCAGGTTCGAGCGAATCGGCGCCGGTTTGCCGCTGCGCCAGTAATGGCCGACGAACAGCAGCGGCTCATCGACGCCGTAGCGCAGCAGGTTGTTTTTCTCCGCCGAGGACAGCGGCGTGCGGGCCACCGGCTCGGGCAGCGCATCGGGCTGGAACACGATGTCGCCGTAGGTCTGCGGGTCGTCTTCCCAGAACTTGGTGCGGAAGAACGAACGGGTCAGGCCATCGCCGCTGGTCATGGTCAAGCCATGGGGCAGGCGCATGTCGGTGCCGCGCAGCAGGCGGTCGAACACGTTATTGGCGAAACTGCCGGGGATCGCCGAGGCCTGAAGGAAGTGCTCGTCGATGCAGCCATCGGGGTATTGCGCCCGCAGCGGCTCGATCAGGCCGGCGTCCCAACAGGCATGCACCACGCGAAAACGCCCGGCGTCGACGAACAGCGGCATCTTGTAGAACCAGGCGAGGAAATCGTGCCAGTCGTTGGGGTACTGCTCGAATTGCGCCAGGGTCTCGTTGATCAGGCGGGCATGGCGCGGCGTGTGTTCGCGCACGAAGTGCTTGCCGCCGCCGGGCGCTGCCGGGGTGACCCAGCCCAGGGCGTTGAACTCATGGTTACCCATGACGCACAGCGCCTGGCCGGCCTCGACCATGTCGTGGACGATGTGCAAGGCTTCGCGGATCCGTGGGCCGCGGTCGATGATGTCGCCGAGGAACACCGCCATGCGCGACGAGTGCCGCCAGACGCCGCCCTGCTTGCGATAACCGAGCTTGTCCAGCAAGTGCTCAAGGGTCAGGGCGCAACCGTGCACGTCACCGATCAGGTCGTAGCTACGCGCGGGATCGAGCATCAGTCGCCTCCACCACCCAGTCGACTGCCCCAGCCGAGCTTGGTCCGGCAGACCTCGTAATAGTTGTGGTCCAGCGGGTGGATCAGGCGCAGTTTCTGGGCCTTCTTGCTGACGGTGATGGTGTCACCGGGGGCACAGGTGAAATGGTTCTGCCCGTCGCAGGAAACCTGCGGGTAGATCTGCATATCCTTGGACACGACGATTTTCAGCTCGCTGTTGCCATCGACCACGATCGGCCTTCCCGACAAGGTATGGGGGTACATCGGCACAATCACAATGGCGTCGAGCTTGGGATGCATGATCGGCCCGCCGGCGGACAAGGCGTAGGCGGTGGAGCCGGTCGGCGTGGCGACGATCAGGCCGTCGGCCTTCTGGCTGCAGACGAACTGACCGTCGATGTAGATCTCGAACTCGATCATCCGCGTCGACTTGCCCGGGTGCAGCACCACATCGTTGAGCGCATCGCCCTGGCCGATGGCTTCGGCGTGGCGCCGTACTTCGGCCTGCAGCAGGAAGCGGTTTTCCACCAGGTAATGGCCGTCGAGGACTTCGGCGACCTTGACCTCCAGCTCGTCCGGACGAATGTCGGTGAGGAAGCCCAGGCTGCCGCGGTTGATCCCCAGCACCGGGATGTTGTGGCGCGCCAGGGCACGGGCCGCGCCCAGCAGGCTGCCGTCGCCGCCGACCACGATCACCATGTCGCAGACTTCGCCCAGCAGCTTGCGCGAAGAGGTCTGCAGGCCGTGGCCGGGCAGGACTTCGGCGATGGTGTCTTCGAGGATCACATGCAGGTGGCGGGCGAGCAGAAACTTTTTCAGTCGGCGAACTGTGTCCAGCACCTGCGAACTGCCCAGGCGACCGATAATGCCGATATTGCGAAATTGCTCCATGGGGCTCCTGCAGGGGTTCTGGGACGGGCAAAGCAGAGATTATGGGCGAAAGCCGGCCATAGACAAAATCCTTTCAGCCTCGACGTTAGGCGCTATGCTCGCAGAATGATCCTGTTTCCCGGTTTGCTCGACCTCCCCCGCCAGTTGCGCCACCCCGAAGTGCGCGACCTGGCCTGGGTCATCCTCGCGCCACCGATGCTCGACGAGACGCCCTGGCCGCAGCGCCATCCACTGGCCGGCAGCGACTGGGTGCAGGCGCCGCAGCTGCTGGCGCACTGGCTGCGCCAGCTGGACCAGGACGGCCGTGCCCTGCGCCGCTGGCTGGCCCTCGGGCCGACCAAGCGCCTGGGGCTCTACTACGAACGCCTGTGGCAATTTGCCGTACAGCACGCGCCCGGTGTCGAGCTGCTGGCAGCCAACCTGCCGATCCGCCGCGCCGGCCACACCCTGGGCGAACTGGACATGCTGCTGCGCGACCGCGACGGCACTCACCACCTGGAACTGGCGATCAAGCTCTATCTCGGCCCGCAATCGGGCAACGGCGCGGACACCGCGTTATGGCTGGGCCCCGGCTGCCACGACCGCCTGGACCGCAAGCTGGCGCACCTGAACGAACACCAGTTGCCGATCTCCGCCCGGGCCGACAGCCTGGAGGTGCTGGCGGCCATGGATATCCAGGACTTCAGCGCCCACCTGTGGCTCGGCGGCTACCTGCTCTACCCCTGGCCCGGCACCACGCAACCGCCCCGCGGCGCCCACCCGCAGCACCTGCGCGGGCGTTGGCTGCATCAGCGCGACTGGCCGGCCTTTATCAATCAAAGCCCGCCCGGGCGCTGGCAACCCTTGCCGCGCCAGGCCTGGCTGGCGCCAGCGTCCTACCCGGCGGAACAAACCTGGAGCGCCCCACGGCTGCAAGCCTGGCTGGAGGAACTCGACCCGCACGCTCCGGCGCAATTGCTGGTGCGCCTGACGGAAAACCGCGCCGGCGATTGGGAAGAAGCCGAACGCCTGTTCCTGGTGGCGGACCTCTGGCCGAATGTGCCGGGGACGGGTTGAGCCGCCCTCAGAACGTCAGTCCCCTCACATCACCGACAAACGCACGGCCAGCGCCGCCAGGGTCACCAGCAGCACCGGCAGGGTCAGCACGATGCCGACCTTGAAGTAGCGGCCCCAGCCGATATGAATGTTCTTGCGCTCCAGCACATGCAGCCAGAGCAAGGTGGCCAGGCTGCCGATCGGGGTGATCTTCGGCCCCAGGTCGCTGCCGATCACGTTGGCGTAGATCATCGCGTCCTTGACCAGGCCGCTGGCCTGGCTGGCGTCGATGGACAGCGCGCCGATCAACACCGTCGGCAGGTTGTTCATGATCGATGACAAGACCGCGGTCAGCAGCCCCGTGCCCATGGCCGCGCCCCAGATGCCGTAGTCGGCGAAGCGGTCGAGCCAGCCGGCCAGGTGCGTGGTCAGCCCGGCATTGCGCAGGCCATACACCACCAGGTACATGCCGAGGGAGAAGATCACGATCTGCCACGGCGCTTCCTTGAGCACCTTGCGCGTGGAAATCTTGTGGCCCCTGGCCGCGATGCCCAGCAGCAGGGCCGCGCACACCGCCGAAATCGCGCTGATGGGAATGCCCAGCGGCTCCAGGGCAAAACACCCCAGCAGCAGGATGACCAGCACCCACCAGCCGGCGATAAAGGTGGCCTTGTCGTGGATCGCGCTGGCCGGCTGTGCCAGCTCTTCGGGGTCGTAGGCCTGCGGAATGTCGCGGCGGAAGAACCACAGCAACACCGCCAGGGTCGCCGCCACGCTGACCAGGTTCACCGGCAGCATCACCGCGGCGTACTGGTTGAAGCCGATGTTGAAGAAGTCCGCGGAAACGATGTTCACCAGGTTCGACACCACCAGCGGCAGGCTCGCGGTATCGGCGATAAACCCGGCGCCCATGACGAACGCCAGGGTCGCCGCCCGGGAGAAGCGCAACGCCAGCAGCATGGAAATCACGATCGGCGTGAGAATCAGCGCCGCCCCATCGTTGGCGAACAGCGCCGACACCAGCGCCCCCAGCAACACCATGAAGGCAAACAGCCTGCGTCCGCTGCCCTGCCCCCAGCGCGCGACATGCAAGGCGGCCCAGGCGAAAAACCCGGCCTCGTCGAGCAGCAGGCTGATGATGATCAAGGCGACGAAGGTGCCGGTGGCGTTCCAGATGATCTGCCAGACCACCGGGATATCCGTCAGCTGCACCACCCCGAACAGCAACGCCAGCACCGCGCCGAACACCGCGCTCCAGCCCACGCCGAGGCCCTTGGGCTGCCAGATCACCAGGGTAATGGTCAGCAGGAAAATCAATGAAGCAGTCAGCATGCCGGGCAGCCTTGAGCAGGAAAAGTGAAGGTGATGAGAATTCAGCAGCAGCGCACGGGGCGATCGATCATGGTCTGCAGGCGTTGCAGGTCAGCCTGCAGCCAGGGGCTGTTGGCCTGCAGCGTGTCCTGCAGCAGGGTGGTCACCCAGGGGGCCAACTGCGGGTGCAGCCGGTAATAGATCCATTGCCCCTGGCGGCGGTCGGCCAGCAGGCCGCAACTGCGCAACAGCGCCAGGTGCCGGGAGATCTTCGGCTGGCTCTGGCCCAGGGCGGCGGTCAGCTCGCAGACACACAACTCGCCTTCGCGGGTCACGAGCAAGGCGATGCGGCTGCGGGTTTCGTCGGCAAGCGCCTTGAACAGCTCGGCGGGATTGAGAGAGTCGGACACCAGGGCCACTCCAGGCATTGGGAGCGGCGAATATATGAATATTCAGATATGCGGTAAAGCGCTTTTACCATGGCAAGCGGAATATCCATCACCCACGGGAGCCGGTCGGCCGGCTCCCGCGGTAGCAGGATCAGAGCTTTTTATGCTGCTCGACCCACTGGGCGTAGGCATTGATGAAGTTCTGCAGGAACGGCTTGACCGACTCGGACAGCTTGCCCGCCTCGTCGAAGGCCGAACCGGCGCCGCTCAGGTAGGCTTCCGGCTGCTGCATGCATGGCACATTGAGGAACACCAGGGACTGGCGCAGATGATGGTTGGCGCCAAAACCGCCGATGGCGCCCGGGGATGCGCTGATCACTGCCCCCGGCTTGCCGCTCCAGGCGCTCTTGCCGTAGGGGCGCGACCCCACGTCGATGGCGTTTTTCATCGGCGCGGGAACCGAGCGGTTGTATTCCGGAGTGACGAACAGTACGGCGTCGGCTGCACTCACCTGTTCACGGAAAGTCCTGTAGGCTGCCGGTGGATCCACATCGATGTCTTCGTTGTAAAGCGGCAGATCACCGATCTCGACAATCTTCAGCCGCAGGTTGGCCGGCGCCAGTTCCGCCAGGGCCAGCGCCACTTTCCGGTTGATCGAGGCCTTTCTCAGGCTGCCCACCAGCACTGCAATCGTGTAGACGTTGCTCATAGCGAATTCCCGACTTCTGGTTGAGGAGGCTGGTAGTTATAGATGATCCACCCCGCCCACAGCCACCCACCGAAGGAAGTTCCGTGAGCTTTTCCAGGCTTCACGCTGCTGTACGCCAGCTGCAATCAGGGCCGCGGACTATTTTTTTTCCGCCGCTAAACTTAGTTCGCCCAGGCACGGTCTACAGGACCGCAAATTGAGTGTTTTATCTCCAGAGGCTCTAAAGATGGCAGCAGTACTCGTCGGACAATTTCATGCAAGGGACGCGGAAGGCCGTGTCTATTCGGTGCATGAGTTCCAGGAATCCACCCCCTCGCCAGAGGGCATCGCCGGCTCGGAGCCTGTCACCACCTATCGCCTGGCCATTGGCGATCGCGTCAACAAAATGGACGACAACCAGTTCCTCCTCGTGCAATCGGGCATCACCCTCATTCGCGAACCCGAGACCCTCCTTCCTTCATAACGTACCGTTATGAGCAGAAGTCATAGGCGCGGACATGGGTTAGGATTCAGTGTGAATCCCCCACCGGCTGGACATGGACTTCAAGCATGCGTTTACGTCATATCGAAGTGATTCAGGCGCTCCTGCAAACCGGACACCTGGGCACGGCCGCCGAGCTGCTGCAATTGCCGGTGGCCGAGGTGGAAACGATCCTGCGCGACGCCGAAAGCCAATCGGGCTTCATGCTCTTCGCCAGTGTTCGCGGACGCCTGCAAGCCACCCGCGAGGCCCGCGAGCTACAGCCGGCGATCGCCACCCTGTATGACGCCTTCGAACCGGTGCAACGCCTGGCCGACAGCCTGAAGCAATACCAGGCGCCGCCCTTGCGCATCATCGGCACCCCGCCCCTGGCCCAGCAGCTGTTGCCGCAGAGCATCGCCGCCCTGCGCCGGCGTTTTCCCGACACCCCGTGCCACCTCGCCAGCCAGGCCACCCGCGACATGGTCAAGAGCCTGCTGCTGCGCGAAGGCGACCTGGGCCTGAGCCTGCACAACCCCGATCACCCCGATATCCAGTGCGTGGCCCTGGCCCAGGGCAAGCTGCAATTGCTGGCGCCCCACGGCTGGCTGCAACCGAAGCAGAAGTACATTTCCCTGCAGGACCTGGCGGGCCAGGCCATGGTCGGCCTGGAAGGCCAGGACCCGCTGAGCGTGGCCCTGGACAGCAAGCTGCAGAACCTGCGCCCGAGCCCGACCATCCACACCCGGGTGCAAACCCACCAGATGATGCGCAGCATGGTCGAGGCCGGCGAAGGCCTGGCGATTGTCGACCCCTTCACCGCCCTCGGGGCGCGCGAAGGCGGGTTGGACGTCTGCCCGCTGTCGCCACCGATCCCGGTCACCCTCTATGCGCTGACCCGCGGCGGCAGTCCATCCTCGCCAACCCTGGAAGCGCTGCTGGAAACCCTCACGGAAAAGGCTGAAGGGATGCTGGCCGGCTAGGCCCCGGCTTGCCGCGCCAGCTCGTCGTTGAACAGCCGATACCAGAAAATCGCCACCTCGGCCGTGGTCGGATCGATCCCGCGGTAACGCAGGTGATCGATGCCGCCGACCACATAACCGCAGCGCTCGTACAAGCGGCAGGCCCCCAGGTTATTGTTCTGGGTCTCGAGCATGATGCCCGGCAGTTTTTTCTTGCGGCTCCAGAACTGCGCCACATCCAGCAAGGCCTTGGCCACCCCGTGGCGCCGCGCCGGCGCGTGCACCGCCAGCTCGTCGATATGGGCGTAGCCGTTCCAGTTGGTGCTGACCACCACATGGCCGACCGGCTCGTCGTCCAGGTAGGCCATGAACACCGCGCTGTCGGCGGCATCGCGATAGCTGCTGAACTCTTCGGGGTCGATGCCGTAGCACTTGCGGTACGGGGTAATGGGGTGCAACGGCCACTTGGCCACCACCTGCTCGCTCTGTGCCTGGGCATAGGCGCTGACTTCGAAGCTGAAATCGCTGCCCCAGACATACGCGGCGAAACCGTCGTCGGCAACGCGCACCGACAGGCCGGGGTACTTGGGATTGATCATTGGCTGCATAGCGGGAAACGTCCTCAAACCTTGATGCAATCGACGGTGTACTGCCGCCCATTGCCTTCGTCTTCATGCTGCAATCCATGCACATCCGCGACAAAGCCGGGAAAGCTGCTATCGAACGTACGGGCGAAAGCCAGGTAATCGATGATCGAGCGGGTCGACTCGGTGAAGCGCTCGCCCGGCATGATCAGGGGAATACCCGGCGGGTACGGCACCAGCATCACCGCCGCCACCCGCCCGGCGAGGGCATCGATGGACACGGCCTCGACCTCGCCCCGCACCAACTGATCGTAGGCGTCGGCGGGCTTCATCGCCACCTCCGGCAGCACGGTGTACATGCGCTTGAGGTGCTTGGCCGTGGCATTGCTGCGGTAGCAGGCATGCAACTGATCGCACAGATCGTGCAGGCCCATGCCCTGGTAGCGCGCCATGTCCTGCTGGGCGATGCTCGGCAGGCAGGCGGCGAGGCTGACGTTGGCGTCGTAGTTGCGCTTGAACTCCAGCAACTCGGTCAGCAGGGTGCTCCACTTGCCTTTGGTGATGCCCATGGAAAACAGCACCAGGAACGAATACAGGCCGGTCTTTTCCACCACCAGGCCGCGCTCCCAGAGAAACTTGCTGACCACCGCCGCCGGGATCCCGCGCTCGCTCAGGGCACCGCCGGCGGTAAGCCCGGGCATCACCAGGGTGACCTTGATCGGGTCCAGCAGCACATAGTCGTCGGTCACCCCGGCGAACCCGTGCCACTCGCCTTCCGGCTCCAGCAGCCAGTCCGCGGTGCTGACCCGGTCGATGCCTTCCACCCGCTCCGGCTGCCAGATGGAAAACCACCAGTCGTCCGCGGCAATGTGCTGGCGCAGGTTGGCCAGGGCCCGGCGAAAGCTCAGGGCCTCGTCGAACATTTCCTGCAGCAGCGAGCGCCCCGCCGGCCCCTCCATCATCGCCGAGGCCACGTCCAGCGAGGCGATGATGCTGTACTGCGGCGAGGTGGAGATGTGCATCATGAAGGCTTCGTTGAAGCGGTCGCGGTCCAGCTGCCGGGCGCCGCCGTCCTGCACATGGATCATCGAGGCCTGGCTGAAGGCCGCCAGCAGCTTGTGGGTGGAATGGGTGGTGAACACCAGCGGGCTGTCGGCGCTGCGCGAGGTGCCCATGCCGTAACGCCCCTCGAAGAACTCATGGAAGGCCGCGTAGGCGTACCAGGCCTCGTCGAAATGCAGCACTTCGACGCTGTTGCCCAGGCTCTGCTTGATCAGCTCGGCGTTGTAGCAAAGGCCGTCGTAGGTCGAGTTGGTGACCACCGCCAGCTTGACCTTGGGCGGCCGGCCCTGGGTCAGCGGGTTGGCGTCGATCTTGGCCTGGATCGACTCGCGGCTGAATTCGCTCAGGGGGATCGGGCCGATGATCCCCAGCTCGTTGCGCTCCGGACAGAGGAACAGCGGGATGGCGCCGGTCATGATGATCGAGTGCAGCACCGACTTGTGGCAGTTGCGATCCACCAGCACCAGGTCATCGCGACCGACCATGGAGTGCCAGACGATCTTGTTGGCGGTCGAGGTGCCGTTGATCACGAAGAAGGTGTGGTCGGCGCCGAAATTGCGCGCCGCCCGCGCCTCGGCTTCCGCCAGGGGCCCGGTGTGATCGAGCAGCGAACCCAGCTCCGGGACCGACACCGACAGGTCCGAACGCAGGGTGTTTTCGCCGAAGAACTGGTGGAACGCCTGGCCCACCGGGCTTTTGCGATAGGCCACACCACCGCCGTGCCCCGGGGTGTGCCAGGAATAGTTGGAGTCCGCCGTGTGCTGCACCAGCGCCTTGAAGAATGGCGGCAACAGGCCATCGAGGTAATTGCGCGCCGCCCGCGCCACCTGGCGCGCCAGGAACGGCACCGTGTCTTCGAACAGGTAAAGAATGCCGCGCAGCTGATTGAGTTCGCTCATGGCGTCGGCCGGGGCATTTTCCAGGGTCACCTGCTCGCCCAGGGCGAAGATCGGCAGGTTCGGCGCGCGCACCCGGGCCAGACGGATCAGCTCCACCATGTTCTGCAGCAAGTGGGTGTTTTCCCCGGCGCCTTCGGCGGCGATCAGCATGCAGGCCAGGCCGTGATGGGTCGAGGCCACCAGGCGCCCTTCGGCGTAGTCCACCGCGGAAAAGATGCTGAAGCCTTCCTGCTCCAGCTCCCTGGCGATCCCCCGCACCCGGTCGCCGGCGACGGTGTCGGCCTTGATGTCGCGATGCACGATAAGGACGGGGAATTTCAGGTCTTTGTACATGGCACCAGGCATCCTGAGGCGGCGGACAAGGGTCCGCCAATCACCTCAGGGTAGAAGCTCGGGGGCCGGCGCGGAACCCCGTCAACGACCTCCTGTAACAAAAGGTCGCCCACGAACAACTACTGCTGCTGGGCCTTGGCTTCGGCCAGCTGGGTCCAGAGCGCCGGGGCACCGGCGGATTTGGCGATGATCTCGAGACGCACCTGGTGCTCGACCAGTTCGGCTTCGCTGGCACGAATGACCCGCCCGCGCTGGCGATCCGCCGACAGACGCCGGATTTCGCTGGCACTGTTGCCCGAACCTTCGCTGCCGTTGCCGTCCGAGGCGTTGCCGGCCAGGGACAGGCTGGTCTGGCCGCCGGTCATGGTCAGGTAGACGTCGGCGAGAATCTCCGAGTCGAGCAAGGCGCCGTGCAGTTCGCGGCCGGAGTTGTCGACGTCATAGCGCTTGCACAAGGCATCGAGGCTGTTGCGCTGGCCGGGGTGGCGTTCCCGGGCCATCAACAGGGTGTCGAGGATGGTGCAGTGCTGGGTGATGTCGGCGCGGTCGTGGCGGCCCATCAGGACGAATTCGTTGTTGATGAAGCCAACGTCGAACGCCGCGTTGTGGATGATCAGCTGCGCGCCCTGGATGAACTCGAAGAACTCGTCGGCGACTTCGGCGAAGCGCGGCTTGCCCACCAGGAACTCGTTGGTGATGCCGTGAACGCCGATCGCGCCCTCGTCGCTCTCGCGATCCGGCTGCAGGTAGACGTGGAAATGCCGACCGGTCAGGCGCCGTCCCATCAACTCGACGCAACCGATTTCAATGATCCGGTGGCCGTCGGTCACCGGCATGCCGGTGGTTTCGGTATCGAGTACAACAGATCTGTTGGCCATCAGGGGTCAATTCTCAACGGTGGAAGTCTTTCAAGGCGCGGGATTTTAGCACGCTCTCGCGGCATGGCACGCATGGCGGATTCTCCTGGCCCCGGCGTGCGCAGTTTTTAACAATCATTCGCAAAGCTCATGCAGTTCGCAGCGTGGCGGCTTGTTAGGGTGCCCGACGATATTTTCAACGGACCTCGCCCTGTTATGACCCCCTGCAAAACCCGCCTGACCTTGCTGCTCTGCGCCTGCCTGTTCGCCGACATCGGCCAGGCCACCAGCCTGGTGATCAGCACCGACATCACCATGAGCCTGGCCTTGAGCACAACCGAAGGCAGTTCGAAAGCCACCAGCTCCTTCAAGGACGACAAACTCGTGCTCGCCGCCAGGACCGATGCCGCGGCCTTTGTCGCCAGCGCCGGCGAGATCCGCGGCGCCCAGCTGGAAGCGGCCATGCGGCACATTCGCCAGACACTCGGCAACCCACGATACTCCGACCTGCAACTGGCCAGCGCCATCCTCACCCTTTGACCGTCCCGGAACAGGATCACTAATTCACCCCGCGCATTACGCGTTTCTTTAACTGAGCGAGGTCATTGCGCTACCGTACGGCCCACTCAGGCGGGCGGGGGCTGGCCCCCGGCCTTGCGCTCATTTCCAGGAAACCGCCCTCCCATGCTCGAGACTCGACAGATGCTCCCACTGCTGCTGGCCGCGGCCTTCATCAGTGGCTGTTCTTCCCTTCCGGCAACCGACAGCGACGCCGGGCCACGACCGTTGATCGTCGCCCATCGCGCCGGCGCCGCGGACTTTCCCGAGAACACCCTGCTGGCCATCGACAACGCCCTGCGCAACGGCGTCGACATGCTCTGGCTGACGGTGCAACTGAGCCGCGACGGCGTACCGGTGCTGTATCGACCGGCGGACCTGAGCGCCAATACCCCGGCCTCCGGCGCGGTCAGCGAGAAAACCCTGGCGCAGTTGCAAACACTGAATGCCGGCTGGAACTTCAAACAGACTGCGGCCGATGGCCAGGTGACCTTTCCCTATCGCTCCCAGGCGGTGACCATCCCCTCATTGCAACAGGCGCTGGCGGCGATCCCCGGCTCGGTGCCGGTCATTCTCGATATGAAGGCCCTGCCCGCCGCGCCCCAGGCCAAGGCGGTCGCCCAGGTGCTGGAGCAGCTGCATGCCTGGAACCGGGTGCTGATCTACTCCACCGATGCCAGCTACCAGCAGGCGTTCGCGCACTATCCGCAGGCGCGGCTGTTCGAGTCCCGGGACAACACCCGGGATCGACTGGCCAGCGTCGCCCTGGCCCACAGCTGCACGGCGCCGCCGGCGCCAGACAGTTGGGTGGCCTTCGAGTACCGGCGCCCGGTGCAACTGGTCGAGGCCTTCACCCTGGGCGAGGCCCGCTCCAAGGTCGATGCCCGGCTGTGGACGCCCGCCGCGGTGGATTGCTTCCAGTCCCGGGGCAAGGTGCGGATGCTGGCGATCGGGATCAATACGGCCGAGGATTACCAGGCGGCCGCCTGCCTGAAGATGGACGCGGTGCTGGTGGATTCGCCCCGCGCGATGCGGGAAGTGAAGCAGCGGCTCGAACGGCCGCTGCGCTGCAACTGACTACAAGCTCAACGCATCAGGCCTGCTTGTAACCGCGCACCTCGTCGACGCCGCGGTTGGCCAGTTGGTCGGCCCGTTCGTTGCCGTGGTGGCCGGTATGGCCGCGCACCCATTTCCAGGTGACCTGGTGACGGTTGACCTGCTCATCGAGCTGCTGCCACAGGTCGGCGTTTTTCACCGGCTCCTTGGCCGCGGTTTTCCAACCGCGCTTTTTCCAGTTGGCCATCCACTCGTTGATGCCCTTCATCACGTACTGCGAGTCGGTGACCAGCACCACCTGGCACTCGCGCTTGAGCTCTTCCAGACCGCGGATCGCCGCCATCAGCTCCATGCGGTTGTTGGTGGTGTTGGCCTCGCCGCCCCAGAGTTCCTTCTCCACGCCCTTGAACACCAGCAGTGCGCCCCAGCCTCCCGGGCCAGGATTGCCCTTGCAGGCGCCGTCGGTGAAGATTTCTACGCTATCGCTCATGCCAGACTTCCAATCGAAAATACCTGTGGCTTGCCGATCGTCGATCGACAACGCCCAAGCCGGGCAGGTTCGGCCCGGCTGAATTAAAGAGGGGGTTCGCTGTGCCGGCGGTTGACCTTGGCCATCGGCAGCGGCACCAGCTTGCCCATCGGCTCGCGGCGTACCTGGCGCACCGGGCGCAGGCCGACCACTATCTTGCGCGCCACCAGCAGGTAGAAGCCGCCGCCGGACAGTTGCCAGTCCCCGGCCTTGCGCTCCCAGCCGGCCAACCGAGCCTGCCAGGCCGCCGAGGCAAGCGGCGGACGATAGCACCCGAAGCGGCGTTTCTCCAGCGCGAAGCCCAGCAGGTTCAACCAGTCGGCGACCCGCGACGGGGAAATGCAGCGCGCCTTGCGCAAGGCGTCATGGGCGAACGCATGCCGCAGGCCCCAGCTGCTCCAGGGATTGATACCGACGATCAACAGATGCCCGCCCGGTCGCACGGCGCTGGCGGCTTCGCGCAGCAGGCCGTGGGGCGACAGGCAGAAATCCAGGCCGTGCTGCAGCACCACCACATCGGCAGCATGCTCGCTGAGCGGCCAGGCCTGCTCCTCGCAGACGATCTCGACGCCGGGCAGCGGCGCGCCCAGGCGGACATTGCGCTGCACCTGGGGCGCCGCCGGCGGGGTTTGCGCCGATGGGCCGTAATGCACCAGGTAGCCGCCGAAGAAGCGCCCCAGCTCGTCGTCGAGCATGCGCCGTTCTTCATCCAGCAGAAATTGCCCCAGTGGCCCGGACAGCCACTCACGGGCGGCACTGATCAGGGCCAGCCAGTCAGGATCGGCCTGAGCGAACGCTTTATCGGTCATTGCATTCTCCAACCCGCCAAGAAGTTCTAAGATGCGCCAATGTTTTCCGCTTGGCGACTCCAACGATGATACAGATCAGTGCCCTGCCCGCGTTCACCGATAACTACATCTGGTTGTTACAGGACCACAGCCATCAGCGTTGCGCAGTGGTCGACCCGGGTGACGCCGCACCGGTGCAGGCCTGGCTCGCCGAGCATCCGGGCTGGGTGCTGAGCGATATCCTGGTGACCCATCACCACCACGACCATGTCGGCGGTGTCGAACAGCTGAAAAAAACCAGCGGCGCCAAGGTCTGGGGCCCGGCCAACGAAAATATCCCGGGGCGCGACGTGGCCCTGAACGACAACGATCGGGCCAGCATCCTTGGCTGGGACTTCGACGTCTACGCGGTGCCCGGGCACACCCTGGGGCATATTGCCTACTACCATCACGGCCTGCTGTTTTGCGGCGACACCCTGTTCGCCGCCGGTTGCGGGCGCCTGTTCGAGGGCACGCCGGAGCAAATGCACCATTCGCTGAGCCGCCTGGCCGCGTTGCCCGCGGACACCCTGGTGTACTGCACTCACGAATACACCTTGAGCAACCTGCGTTTTGCCCAGGCGGTGGAACCGGATAACCCGGACATCGCCGAGCGCCTGCGCAAAGTCAGCGAACTGCGGGAAAACGGCCGCATGACCCTGCCCTCCACCCTGGCCCTGGAAAAGCTCACCAATCCTTTCCTGCGTACCGGTGAAACATCCGTTAAACAAAAAGCGGACGAACGGAATGGCCTCGATAACCGGGCCCAGAGTGCGGTTTTTGCTGCCTTGCGGGCTTGGAAAGATAAGTTCTAAGCAGGTTGCGGGTTGGTACGAAAATTCTGAATGGTTGACCGCACCGGGTGCGCTTTCTAGAATCGCCCGACATTTTTGCCCGGAACTTACTTCCAGCCAATGTCGTCATCTATCCGTAAATCCATCAATTCAGACGCATTGACGCGGTTGGCTCAAGCCATCGCGGTGGCTGTGTCCGCCACCCTGGCGGGCTGCCAAAGCACGAGCCACGTCCCGCAAACCGACGCTTCGCACACCCAGAATTTCAACGCCCGCATCAAGCAGAAACCCATCTGGCTGAATGAAAAACCCAGCCCGCAATTGCCCCAGGACGTCTGGGCGCGCATGCGCGAAGGTTTCCAGTTGCAGGAAGGCATCGGCGTCAACCCGCGCATCGAACAGCAGCGCCTGTGGTTCGCCAGCAATCCCTCGTTTCTCGAGAACGCCAGCGAACGCGGCAGCCTCTATATCCACTACATCGTCGAACGCCTTGAAGAACGCAACATGCCGCTGGAGCTGGCCCTGCTGCCAGTGATCGAGAGCGCCTACAACCCGATGGCCTATTCCCGGGCCGACGCGGTAGGCCTCTGGCAGTTCATCCCGTCCACCGGGCGTTCCTTCAACCTGCGCCAGACCCGTTTCTACGATGGCCGTCGCGACATCACCGCCTCGACCACCGCGGCCATGGATTACCTGACCCGCCTGCACGACATGTTCAACGGCGACTGGCTGCTGGCCCTGGCGGCCTACAACGCCGGCGAAGGCACGGTCAGCCGGGCCATCGAGCGCAACGAGAAGCTCGGCCTGCCCACCGACTACTGGAACCTGCCGCTGCCGTCGGAAACCCAGGCCTACGTGCCCAAGCTGCTGGCCCTGTCCCAGGTGGTGCTGGCGCCGGAAGCCTATGGCGTGAACCTGAACCCGATCGCCAACGAACCCTACTTCCAGGTCGTCGAGATCAACCAGCGCATGGACCTGTCCAAGGTCGCCGCGGTGGCCAATATCGACGAAGACGAGCTGTTCCAGCTCAACCCGGCCTTCAAGCAGCGCACCACCATCGACGGTCCCCAGCATCTGCTGGTGCCGACGTCCAAGGCGCAACTGCTGAGCGCCAGCCTGTCGACCATGAAACCCGAAGAGCTGATCAGCCAGCGTTCGTTCAAGCCGGTGTTCGAGGGTGCCGACAGTCGCGAAATGGCCCAGGCCAAGCGCAACTACCGGGTCAAGCGTGGCGATAACCTGTCGCAGATCGCCAAGGCCAACAAGGTCGACGTCAAGGACCTGCAACGCTGGAACAAGCTCAGCGGCAAGCAACTCAAGGTCGGCCAGACCCTGGTCATGCAGGACACTCGGGCCAAGGCCAGCAGCAAGACCAGCGCCAAGGCTTCCGGCAAGAAGACCCTGGTCGCCAGCGCCGACAAGAAGTCGACCCAGTACAAGGTCAAGCAAGGCGATTCGTTGTACATGGTGGCCAAGCGCTTCAACGTCGAGATGCAACACCTCAAGCGCTGGAATCCCCGCGCCGGCCAGGCCCTCAAGCCAGGCCAGATGCTGACCGTCTACCTGCCTCACTGATCCCCCAGAGCCCTATCTGTAGCCGCTGCCGCAGGCTGCGATAGGGCCGCAGGCCCTCCTGCGACAGGACGATCGCCGCGACCGTACCGGTCGATCGCAGCCTTCGGCAGCGGCTACGGATTGCGCTGTATCCAGCGGCGACAAGCAAATGTCGTGACCAGCCCGGGGCGGCCTTTTTCCTGTCGATACAAGCTGTTACTGTACGGAGCACAAAGCCCAAGCCGCCTGGATCGGATCTCTGACTTGATGCGTCCCCTCCTCCTGTCCCTAATCAGTCTGGCCTTGAGCTTTCCCGCAAGCGCAACGATCACTGAAAGTCATGGTTACGCGCAGTTCGGCACGCTCAAGTACCCCGCCAAATTCACCCATTTCGACTGGGTCAATCCCGCCGCGCCCAAAGGCGGGACCTTGCGGGTCATGGCGTTTGGCACCTTCGACACCCTCAACCCCTACACCTTCAAGGGCAGCAGCCCGGTTTCCACGCCCAACTTCCTGCAATACGGGGTCAACGAGCTGAACGAGCCGCTGATGGTCGGCACCGGCCAGTACGCGCCGTCCGGCGACGAGCCGACTTCCAGCTACGGCCTGATCGCCCGCTCCGTCGAATACAGCGAAGACCGCAGCTGGGTGGTGTTCAACCTGCGCCCCGAGGCGCGCTTCCACGATGGCCAGCCGATCACCGCCTACGATGTGGCGTTTTCCTATCGGCTGCTGCTCAAGGAAGGCCACCCGCAATACCGCACCAACCTGCAGGAAGTGCAGCGGGTGGACATCCTCGGCCCGCAACGCATTCGTTTTGTCTTCAAGCGCTCCGGCAACCCGCTGCTGATCCTGCGCCTGGGCGAACTGCCGGTGCTGCCGCAGCACTATTGGAAAGATCGCGACTTCAAGGCCACCACCTTCGAGCCGCCTCTGGGCAGCGGCCCCTACCGCATCACCCGGGTGCAACCGGGGCGCTCGCTGCTGTTCGAGCGGGTCAAGGACTACTGGGGCAAGGACCTGCCGGTCAATCGCGGCTTCAACAATTTCAACAAGGTCGCGGTGGAGTTCTACCGCGACAGCGACGTCGCCTTCGAAGCCTTCAAGGCCGGCGAGTTCGACATCTACATCGAACACCAGGCGAAGAACTGGGCCAACGGCTACAACTTCCCCGCGGTCAATCGCGGCGACATCATCAAGGCCCAGGTGGCGCACCAAATCCCGACCCAGACCCAGGGCCTGTTCATGAACAGCCGCCGGGCGATCTTCGCCGAGCGCAAGGTGCGCGAAGCCCTGGGCCTGATGTTCGATTTCGAGTGGACCAACCGCACCCTGTTCAGCGGCGCCTACAAGCGCGCGACCAGCTACTACCCCAACAGCGAGTTCTCCGCCACGGGCCTGCCGGTCGGCCATGAATGGCTGCTGCTCTCGCCCTACCGCGAGCAGTTGCCCGCCAGCCTGTTCACCCAGCCCTTCAGCCTGCCGCAGACCGACGGCCGCGGCATCCCGCGGGCGACCCTGCGCCGGGCCCTGGGCCTGCTCGCCGAAGCCGGCTGGAAGCTCAACGGCCAGCGCCTGCTCGACAGCAACGGGCAGCCGCTGCGCTTCGAGCTGCTGTTGGTCAACCCGAACCTGGAACGGATCCTCCAGCCCTACGTCGAGAACCTGGCCAGCATCGGCATCGACGCGCGCCTGCGCACCGTGGACCGGGCGCAGTACAAGCAGCGCCTGGACCAGTTCGATTTCGACATGATCCTCATGACCCTGAACCAGACCCTGAGCCCGGGCCTGGAGCAATGGCAGTACTTCCACTCCAGCCAGGTCGGGGTCAAGGGCAGCAAGAACTATGCGGGCATCAACAATCCCATCGTCGATCACCTGCTGGAACGCCTGCTCGCCGCGCAGAGCGGCGACGAGCAACTGGCCGCCGGTCGGGCCCTGGATCGGGTGCTGCTGTGGCAGCACTACATCATCCCCAACTGGTACCTCAACTATCATCGCCTGGCGTACCGCAACCGGTTCGCCTTCGTCACCACGCCGCCCTACCAACTGGGCCTGAGCGCCTGGTGGCTGAAGTCTCTGGAGAAAGCCCAATGATGCCCCTGCGTGCCCTGCTCCCGTGGGCCGGCGGCGTGCTGCTGACGGGGATCGCCTGCCTCGCCCAGGCCGCCCCGCAACACGCCCTGACCCTGTACAACGAACCGCCGAAGTACCCGGCGAACTTCAAGCACTTCGCCTACGTCAACCCGGACGCGCCCAAGGGCGGCACCTTCCGCGAGTCCGGCTTCGGCGGCTTCGACAGCCTCAACCCGTTCATCAACAAAGGCGTGCCGGCGGACAATATCGGCCTGATCTACGACACCCTGATGCGCCAGAGCCTGGACGAACCCTTCACCGAATACGGCCTGATTGCCGGACAGATCGAGAAAGCCCCGGACAACAGCTGGGTGCGTTTCTACCTGCGCCCCGAGGCGCGCTTCCACGACGGCCATCCGATCCGCGCCGAAGACGTGGTGTTCAGCTTCCAGACCCTGATGCAGGCCGGCGCGCCGATGTACCGCGGCTACTACGCCGACGTCGAGGACGTGATCGCCGAAGACCCGCTCAAGGTGCTGTTCAAGTTCAAGCACACCAACAATCGCGAGCTGCCGCTGATTCTCGGGCAGCTGTCGATACTGCCCAAGCACTGGTGGGAACACCGCGACTTTTCCAAGGGCAACCTGGAAATCCCCCTCGGCAGCGGCCCGTACAAGGTGGTCGAGGTCAAGGCCGGACGCTCGGTGCGTTATGAGCGGGTCAAGGATTACTGGGGCAAGGACCTGCCGATCAACCGCGGCCAGTTCAACTTCGACGTCATGGCCACCGACTATTACCGCGACAACACCGTGGCCCTGGAAGCCCTCAAGGCCGGCCAGTTCGACTACTGGCTGGAGACCAGCGCGAAAAACTGGGCCAACGCCTACAACATCCCGGCCGTGAGCGAAGGGCGGCTGATCAAGGAACAGATCCCCAACGGCAACCCCACCGGCATGCAGGGCTTCGTCTACAACATCCGCCGCCCGCTGTTCCAGGATGTGCGAGTGCGCAAGGCCCTGAGCCTGCTGCTGGACTTCGAATGGACCAACAAGCAACTGTTCAACGGCGCCTACACCCGCACCCGCAGCTACTTCGAGAACTCGGAAATGGCCGCCACCGGCTTGCCCGACGCCGACGAACTGCAGATTCTCGAACCGCTGCGCGGCAAGATCCCCGACCAGGTCTTCACTGAAGCCTTCCAGCCCTCGGTGTGCGATGGCAGCGGCATGATCCGCGCCCAGCAGCGCCATGCCTACCAGCTGCTGCAGGAAGCCGGCTGGCGCATCGTCGACGACAAGATGGTCGACGCCCAGGACAAGCCGGTGGTGATCGAGTTCCTGCTGGCCCAGACCGAGTTCGAGCGCGTGCTGCTGCCGTTCAAGCGCAACCTCGCGGACCTGGGGATCGACCTGGTGATCCGCCGGGTCGACGTTTCCCAGTACATCAACCGCCTGCGCTCGCGGGACTTCGACATGGTGGTCGGCGGCTTCCCGCAATCGAGTTCGCCGGGCAACGAGCAGCGCGAATACTGGAAGTCCTCCAGCGCCGACAACCCCGGCAGCCGCAACTTCATCGGCCTCAAGGACCCGACCATCGATGCCCTGGTGGAAGACCTGATCAACGCCGACTCGCGCAAGAGCCTGGTGGCCCATGCCCGCGCCCTCGACCGGGTACTGCAATGGGGCTACTACGTGATTCCCAACTGGCACATCAAGACCTGGCGCGTGGCCTATTGGGATCACATAGGCCACCCGAGCGTCTCGCCCAAGTACGACGTCGGCATCCAGACCTGGTGGATCAAGCCCGACGCCAAGCCGGCCGTGACCCCGGACACCCACTCGCAGGCCGCCCCCGACGGCGTGGAGCAATAAGATGCTGGCCTACATTCTGCGACGCCTGCTGCTGATCATCCCTACCCTGTTCGGCATCCTGCTGATCAACTTCGTGATCATCCAGGCCGCGCCCGGCGGCCCGGTGGAACAGATGATCGCCAAGCTCGAGGGTTTCGAAGGCGCCACCAGCCGGATCGCCGGCGGCGGCGCCGAAGTCTCGGTGGCCGGGTCCAGCTACCGCGGGGCCCAGGGCCTGGACCCGGCCCTGGTCAAGGAAATCGAGAAGATGTACGGCTTCGACAAGTCGGCGCCGGAACGCCTGTGGATCATGATCAAGAACTACGCGACCCTGGATTTCGGCGACAGCTTCTTTCGCGACGCCAAGGTGGTCGACCTGATCCGCGAAAAGCTCCCGGTGTCGATCTCCCTGGGGCTGTGGAGCACCCTGATCATGTACCTGGTGTCGATCCCCCTGGGGATCGCCAAGGCCACCCGCCACGGTAGCCACTTCGACGTCTGGACCAGCTCGGCGATCATCGTCGGCTACGCGATCCCGGCGTTCCTGTTCGCCATCCTGCTGATCGTGATGTTCGCCGGCGGCAGTTATTTCGACTGGTTCCCGCTGCGCGGCCTGACCTCGAACAACTTCGACCAGCTGAGCTGGGGCGGCAAGATCCTCGACTACTTCTGGCACCTGGCGCTGCCGGTGACCGCCCTGGTGATCGGCAACTTCGCCACCATGACCCTGCTGACCAAGAACAGCTTCCTCGACGAGATCAACAAGCAGTACGTGGTCACTGCCCGGGCCAAGGGCCTGACCAGGCGCCGCGTGCTCTACGGCCATGTGTTCCGCAACGCCATGCTGCTGGTGATCGCCGGTTTCCCCTCGGCCTTCATCGGCATCTTCTTTACCGGATCCTTGCTGGTGGAGGTGATCTTCTCCCTCGACGGCCTGGGCCTGATGAGCTTCGAGGCGGCGATCAACCGCGATTACCCGGTGGTGTTCGGCACCCTCTTCATCTTCACCCTGCTGGGGCTGGTGGTGAAACTGATCGGCGACCTGACCTACACCCTGGTCGACCCACGCATCGACTTCGAAAGCCGGGAGCATTGAGATGAACCTGTCCCCCCTCAATCGCCGGCGTTTCGAACTGTTCAAGGCCAACAAGCGCGGCTGGTGGTCGCTGTGGCTGTTCCTGATCCTGTTTGGCGCCAGCCTGGGCGCCGAGCTGATCGCCAACGACAAGCCGCTGGTGGTGCACTACGACGACGGTTGGTACTTCCCGGCGCTCAAGCGCTACCCGGAAACCACCTTCGGCGGCGAGTTCCCCCTGGAGGCCAACTACAAGAGCCCGTACATCCGCGAACTGCTGGCGGCCAAGGACGCCTGGGTGCTGTGGGCACCGATCCCGTTCAGCTACCAGAGCATCAACTACGACCTGAAAGTCCCGGCCCCCGCGCCGCCCTCGGCGGACAACCTGCTAGGCACCGACGACCAGGGCCGCGACGTGCTGGCCCGGGTGATCTACGGCTTCCGGGTCTCGGTGCTGTTCGCCCTGACCCTGACCGTGCTCAGTTCGATCATCGGCGTCATCGCCGGGGCGCTGCAGGGCTTCTATGGCGGCTGGGTCGACCTGGCCGGGCAGCGTTTCCTGGAGATCTGGTCCGGGCTGCCGGTGCTCTACCTGTTGATCATCCTCGCCAGCTTCGTGCAGCCGAACTTCTGGTGGCTGCTGGGGATCATGCTGCTGTTCTCCTGGATGAGCCTGGTGGACGTGGTGCGCGCCGAGTTCCTGCGCGGGCGCAACCTGGAATACGTGCGCGCCGCCCGCGCCCTGGGCATGCAGAACGGCGCGATCATGTTCCGCCATATCCTGCCCAACGCCATGGTCTCGACCATGACCTTCATGCCGTTCATTCTCACCGGCGCCATCGGCACCCTGACCGCCCTCGACTTCCTCGGCTTCGGCCTGCCCCCCGGCGCGCCGTCCCTGGGCGAACTGGTGGCCCAGGGCAAATCCAACCTGCAGGCGCCGTGGCTGGGCATCAGCGCCTTTGCCGTGCTGGCGATCATGTTGAGCCTGCTGGTATTTATCGGCGAGTCCGCTCGCGATGCCTTCGACCCGAGGAAATGAGATGAATCAGGACAATCTGATCGAAGTCCGCGACCTCGCCGTCGAATTTGGCGTTGGCGCCCACACGCAACGGGTGGTCGAGGGCATCAGCTTCGACATCAAGCGCGGCGAAACCCTGGCCCTGGTGGGAGAAAGCGGTTCCGGCAAGTCGGTGACCGCACACTCGATCCTGCGCCTCTTGCCCTATCCGCTGGCCCGCCATCCGTCCGGGACCATCCAGTACGCCGGCCAGGATTTGCTGACCCAGAAAGAAAAAACCATCCGGCATATTCGCGGCAACCGCATCGCCATGATCTTCCAGGAGCCGATGACCTCGCTCAACCCGCTGCACAGCATCGAGAAGCAAATCAACGAGGTGCTGGGCCTGCACAAGGGCCTGATCGGCAAGGTCGCCACCCGGCGCACCCTGGAGCTGCTGGAGCTGGTGGGCATCCCCGAGCCGCACAAGCGCCTCAAGGCCCTGCCCCACGAGCTGTCCGGCGGCCAGCGGCAACGGGTGATGATCGCCATGGCCCTGGCCAACGAACCGGAACTGCTGATCGCCGACGAGCCGACCACCGCCCTCGACGTCACCGTGCAACTGAAAATCCTCGAACTGCTCAAGGAGCTGCAAGCGCGCCTGGGCATGGCCTTGCTGCTGATCAGCCACGACCTCAACCTGGTCCGGCGCATCGCTCACCGCGTCTGCGTGATGCAGCGCGGCTGCATCGTCGAACAGGCGTCCTGCGAAGAACTGTTCCGTGCGCCACAGCATCCCTATACCCGCGAACTGCTGGCGGCCGAGCCCAGCGGCAAGCCGGCGAGCAACGTGGTCGGCCCGCCGCTGTTGCAGGTCGAGGACCTGAAGGTCTGGTTCCCGATCAAAAAAGGCCTGCTGCGCCACACCGTCGACCATGTGAAGGCGGTGGACGGCATCAACTTCAGCCTGCCCCAGGGCCAGACCCTGGGCATCGTCGGCGAAAGCGGCTCGGGCAAATCCACCCTGGGCCTGGCAATCCTGCGCCTGATCGGCAGCAAGGGCGCCATCCGCTTCGAAGGCCAGCAACTGGACGGCCTGTCACAGCAGCAGGTGCGGCCGTTGCGCCGGGAGATGCAGGTGGTGTTCCAGGACCCCTTCGGCAGCCTCAGCCCGCGCATGTGCGTGAGCCAGATCGTCGGCGAAGGCCTGCGCATCCACAAGATCGGCAGCGCCGCCGAACAGGAACAGGCGATCATCGAAGCACTCAAGGAAGTGGGGCTGGACCCGGAAACCCGGCACCGCTACCCCCACGAGTTCTCCGGCGGCCAGCGCCAGCGCATCGCCATCGCCCGCGCCCTGGTGCTCAAGCCGGCGCTGATCCTGCTGGACGAGCCGACCTCGGCCCTCGACCGCACCGTGCAGCGCCAGGTGGTGGAGCTGCTGCGCAAGCTGCAGGCCAAGTACAACCTGACCTACCTGTTCATCAGTCACGACCTGGCGGTGGTCAAGGCCCTGAGCCACCAGTTGATGGTGGTCAAGCATGGCCAGGTGGTGGAACAGGGCGACGCGCAAGATATCTTCGCCGCGCCGCAGCATCCCTACACCCGGCAGTTGCTGGAAGCCGCGTTCCTGGTGCCGGCCAGCGAGGCATGAGCGCTCGCTGGCCTGCTGTACCGGCCGGCGAGCGCGGATGCAGCAGTGACCGGCAGGCACCTCACGGCCGCAACCACCTGGGCCAGGTATCGGCTGCCTAGGCGACGCAGATGCCCGGTACCGCGACCTTCTGGAACAGATGCGGGGAAGCGACCGCCGAGGACGGATAGTGCGAAAGCTTGGCCCTGAACTCCGGATGCACGAAGGCCGCCCGGAAATGCGCGTTGGACTCCCAGACCGCGTAATTGAGATAGGTCGGGCTTTCGCCGATGGCGCGATGCAGCTGGGTGGAAATGAACCCCGGCTGTTGCTTCATAAAACTGGCATCGTCTTGCCAGGCCTGCAGGAAGGTCGGCTCGTCGGCCTGGTCCAGGGTGAAGACGTTGATCAGGATGACCGGCGCGGCTTCGAGCGTAATCTGGCGATCGATCGGAAAGGCGGGGTCCATAGGGCGAATGAGAGACATGGCAGGCTCCAGGTGTGAGGGCTGAATTCGCAATCAAATTGCTATATTGACATCATGATGTCAATATCCCTGAAGAATCATTTTGTCTGGATAACGACGTTATGCACGAACCTGAACCCACCCCCGCCGGGGCTGCCCTGACCGACTTCATTCTGAGTATGTTCCGGGCCAGCAACCTGACGCTGGCCTGGGGCGACCGGATAGTCGCCCCCCTCGGGCTGACCAGCGCCCGCTGGCAGATTCTGGGCGCGATCGTGGCGGCAGAGCGCCCGCAGCCGGTCGCCTGGCTCGCTCGGGACCTGGAGGCCAACCGACAGAATGTCCAGCGCATCGTCAACGATCTGGAGAAGGAAGGACTGGTGACCTTCCAGCCCAACCCGCATCACCGGCGCGCGCAGCTCGTGACGCTGACAGACAAGGGTACGGCAGCCTTCAATGAGGCCATCCGCCTGTACACCCCGCTGGTCAACGATTTGTCGGCCGGACTTGAAGTTGAAGACATTCAAACGGCCCTGCGCGTGATCACCGAGTTGCGAAACAGGCTCCAAGGGCAGGCTGGCACCGAGCAATAACCCGCCGTATTGCGTCTCGGCCCAACATTCACGCCTTGAACAGCGGCCCGCGGCCCGGTCTGCTCATGGTCTGGTCGGCGTCCGCCAGCAAGGTTTCCACATCGGCCGGCCGGGCCGGATCGAACTCGATCTGGCCGATGCTGAAGCAGATGTCGTAAATGCACTGCTGGGTGGCGGTGCGCTCGTCGAGGATGGCCTGCAGGCGGGTGATGATCGCCAGCTTTTCCATCCGTTCCGAGCCGGTCAGCAGCACCGCGAAACGCTGGTACTCCAGATGCCCAACCACGTCGCTTTCGCGAAAGGCGATGCGCAGGCCGTCGGCGAAGGTCTTGAGCGCCGCCTCGCCTTCTTCCGACCCGTAAGCGCGGGCGATACGGTAGATATCGTCAAGATCGAACAGCAGCAAGGTCGCCGGGCAGTTCAGGTCCTTGCAGGCCTGCAGCGCATCGCCGGCCAGCACCGCAAAGCCGTGCGAGTTGGGCAGCAGGGTCAGTTTATCGAGGTTGGCTACCTGCACCGCGGCCAGCTCCTGCTCGGCCCGGCGGTTCTGATCGCGCAACAGTTGCCGGGACGGGTCGTCCGCCTCCGGGGCTGGCACCGGGTTCGGTGCCTGGACAGGCTTGTCTGGGGAAAACATCGCACACTCCATTGGCGGGTATCACCTATAGAGCTTAGTTGCCGAGGCCTGCGACTGCCCCGCAACCAGCCCTCGCTGGGGGCCCCAGGCGTCAACTTCCGACCGCCGGGCAGGGTCCGCCCGCCTCGGCCCAGAGCTTGAACTGGCTGACGAACATGTCGTGGGGCACCGGTACCGGCGCGCGGTTGCCACCGGGGTTCCAGCCCCAGAGCACCAGCTTGTCTTCGCTGACATGCTTGATCAGCGCGGCAAAGTCGCGGTCGCCGTTGCTGGCCTTGTCCTTGATCATCTGGCACAGGCGGTCGGCCGGCAGGCCAATCCAGGCCATCTTGTGCGCCGCCGGCGGCAGGCTCCAGTGCGGCGCCCCCGGTGGCATGTGCGGGCCGTAGCTGGCCGGCGGGTTGCTTGCGCCATGGCAGGTGGCGCACGGCATCCCCGCCGCGCCCTTGCCGTCCAGGCCACGGACCACGGCCATGGTATGGGGCGTGCCGGCGTCGAACTGTAAGGGCGCATCCCCGGGAATATGGCAATTCTGGCAGCGCGGGCTCTGGAATACCTTCTGCACCGTCGCGAACGCCGCCAGCGCCGGTTCATCGGCGGCGAACAGGTCCGAGGCATAACCGCCCAGGCCGACCAGGATCAGCGAACCGAGGAACAGGTGGCGTTTCATCTCACACCCCCGCCAGTTGCAGCGGCAACTCGCGCAGGCGCTGGCCGGTCAGGGCGAACACCGCGTTGGCCACCGCCGGCGTCGTGGGCGGCACACCCGCCTCGCCGATACCGCCGGGTTTCTCGCTGCTGGCAACTATGTGCACCTCGACCTCGGGCATCTCGTTCAGGCGCAACACCTGGAAGTCGTGATAGTTGGACTGCACCACCCGGCCGCCCTTGAAGGAAATGCGGCTGTGCAGGGCCATGCCCAGGCCGAAGGTGATCCCCGACTCCATCTGCGCGGCGATGCTTTGCGGGTTCACCGCGATACCGCAATCCACCGCACAGACCACCCGGTGCACGCGAATCCGCTCGGCCTCCTGGGACACCTCGGCCACTTGTGCCACGTAGCTGCCGAAGGACTCGTGCACCGCCACGCCCAGGGCATGGCCATTGGGCACGGGCTTGCCCCAGCCGGCCTTCTCCACCGCCAGGTTGAGCACGCCCAGGTGCCGTGGGTGATCCTTGAGCAGGGTGCGGCGGTATTCCACCGGGTCCTTGCCCACCGCGGCGGCCATCTCGTCGATCAACGATTCGACGACGAACGCGGTGTGGGTATGGCCCACGGAACGCATCCACAGCACGGTGATGCCGGTCATCGGCGAATGCAGGTCGACCCTGTGGTTCGGTGTGCCCTTCAGGTAAGGCCCGTCCGCCAGGCCCTCGACCGAGGTGTTGTCGATGCCGTTCTTGACGAAGCTGGCCTCGAACGAGGTACCGGCCATGATCGACTGCCCCACCAGCACATGCTGCCAGGCCAGCGGCAGGCCCTGGGCATCCAGGCCGACCTGCGCCTGATGCAGGAACGCCGAACGGAAGTAGCCGCCGCGCACGTCGTCCTCCCGCGACCAGACGGTTTTCACCGGGGCCGCGGCGGCCTTGGCCACCGCCACCGCCTCGCTGACGAAGTCCGAGGTGGGATTGGCCCGGCGGCCGAAACCGCCGCCCAGAAATTGCGTGTGGATCTGCACCTGTTCCGGCTTGAGCCCGGTGATCTTCGCCGCGACCATCTGGTCCAGGGTCTGGAACTGGGTGCCGGTCCAGATCTCGCACTTGTCGGCGCCGATGCGCACCGTGCAGTTGAGCGGCTCCATCGGCGCATGGGCCAGGTACGGCACGCTGTATTCGGCCTTGATCACCTGCGTCGCCTTGGCCATGGTCCCGGCCGCATCGCCGGCCTCGGCGGCCTTGGTCCCGGGGGTCAGCGCCAGTTTGCGAAAGCTCTGCATCAGGCTTTCGCTGCTCATGTTGGCGTTCGGCCCCAGGTCCCATTCGGCCTTGAGCGCATCGCGCCCCTGCTTGGCCGCCCAGTAATGCTCGGCGACCACCGCCACGCCCGTGGGCACCTGGAGCACCTTGAGCACCCCGGGCACCGCCAGCGCCGCCTGGGGATCGAACGACTTGAGCGTGCCGCCGAACACCGGCGAACGCAGGACCACGGCGGTCAGCAGGCCGTCGAAATACATGTCCATGCCGAATTGCGCGCGGCCGGTGATTTTCTCCGGGGTGTCCAGGCGCTGGGTCGGCTTGCCGATCAGCCGCCAGTCCTTGGCCTCCTTCAAGCGCAACGAGGCCGGGTCCGGCACCGGCAGCTGCCCGGCGTCGTTGGCCAGGTCGCCGTAGCTCAGGCGCTGGTCGCCGGCCACCACCCAGCCCTGCTCGGTGTGCAGGGTCGAGGGCGCCACCTGCAGGCGCTTGGCCGCCGCCTCGATCAGCATCTGCCGGGCCGCGGCGCCGGCCTGGCGATAGCGGTCGAACTCCATCCAGGTCGAGGTCGAGCCGCCGGTGATCTGCATCCCGCCGAACGCCGGCAAGCCATACACCGCGGCGGCCGGCGCGTGCTCGACGCGAATCTTCGACCAGTCGGCATCCAGCTCCTCGGCGATCAGCATCGACAGCCCGGTCCAGATGCCCTGGCCCATTTCCGAATGGCCGAGCACCACGGTGACCACTCCATCCGGGGCAATACGCAAGAACGCATTGGGCACGAACGCTTCACTCGCCGCCCGGGCAAAACGATTGGCTCCCGGGATGACGAACGCCACCACCAGCCCGCCGCCGAGCAGCGCACCCCCTTTGAGAAACCCACGACGCGACGCAGTGATCATGCCTTGCCCCTCTTAATGCCGACTCAGCCGATTTCAGCGGCGCGTTTGACCGCCGCGCGGATCCTGGGGTAGGTGCCGCAGCGGCAGATATTGCCGGACAACGCCTGGTCGATATCGCTGTCGGTGGGCGACGGGATCTTCGCCAGCAAGGCCGCGGCCGACATGATCTGCCCCGACTGGCAGTAACCGCACTGCACCACGTCCAGCTCGGCCCAGGCGCGCTGCACCGGGTGCGAGCCGTCCGCCGACAGGCCTTCGATGGTGAGGATTTTCTGCCCGTTGGCCACTGTCGCGGCCGGGATCACGCAGGAACGCAGCGGCGCGCCGTCGACATGCACGGTGCAGGCGCCGCATTGCGCCATGCCGCAGCCGAACTTGGTGCCGGTCAGGTGCGCCACATCGCGCAGTACCCAGAGCAGCGGCATGTCCGCGGGCACCTCGAGTTGCTGGTCCTTGCCATTGATATTGAGTGTCAGCATGCGCAACTCCTCAGGCCGAGGGGGGACAGGATTCACGGGATCCTGGAGCGGCGTCGCTGTGGCCGAAGGCCTACGCGCGCCGCGAGGTTTTCCATACAGCTAAGCGCAGTTTGCCGAACAGGCCGGATTCTGCGACCACCGGTCATGCACCCGTCGCCCCCGGATGAAGGGCGGTGAGTTGTCGATCTACGGCAACCCCGGACGACTATCGGCTGACTACGCTTGCTCAAGCGTGGATCACCTGCCGAGGAGAACCGTCATGTCGCACATTCATCGCATCACGCCCTGCCTGTGGTTCGACCACCAGGCCGAAGCCGCCGCCCAGTTCTACTGCTCGATCTTCGAGCACTCGCGCATCACCGCCCTCACCCACTACGGCAAGGCCGGCTTCGAGTTCCACGGCCGCCCCGAAGGCTCGGTGATGACCGTGTCCTTCGAGCTCGACGGGCAGACCTTCACCGGCCTCAACGGCGGCCCGGTGTTCCAGTTCAACGAAGCGGTCTCGCTGCAGGTCAACTGCCAGAACCAGGGCGAAATCGATCATTTCTGGAGCGCCCTGTCCTACGGCGGCGCGCCCGAGGCCCAGCAGTGCGGCTGGCTCAAGGACAAGTTCGGGCTGTCCTGGCAGATCGTGCCTTGCGCGCTCAACCACTGGATGACCGACCCCGACACGGCCAAGTCGCAGCGGGTGATGCAGGCCCTGCTGCAGATGAAAAAACTCGATATCGCCGCGCTGGAACGAGCCTTCGCCGGCGAGAGCTAATACACTCGGTGGCCGACGCTTGCCGATGGGACACCTTTGATGAAGCCGAGCTTGAGCCACAACCCCGATACCGCCCCGCAGTTCTGGCGCGATACGGCGCTGCCCTTTATCGAGGCCCGCTCGATCGCCGACGGGCGCAAGGTCTGTTACGCCCGGCATGCCCACGAGCATTTCTCTATCGGCGCCATCACCGCCGGGCACAGCACCTACCTGCACGAGCAGGCGCAATTTCGCATCGGCGCCGGCACCGTGGTGCTGATGAACCCCGGCGAAGTGCACGCCTGCAACCCTATCGACGACCAGCCCTGGTCGTATCTCATGCTCTATGTCGACACCCCCTGGCTGACCGATCTGCAGCATCAACTGGGGTTCAGCCAGGACCTGGGCTTTCGCGCCTTTTCCACGCCCCACAGCGACGACCCCGAGCTCTATGCCGGGCTCAACCGTTTGTATGAGGTGCTGGTGGACGAACAGGCCGAGACACTGCACAAGCACAGCGCCGTGGTGGCGTTTTTCAGCGACCTGCAGCAGCGCCTGAACCCGGCCAGCCGACCGCCGCGCGCGAGCAACCAGAAACTGCAACGGGCCGCCGACTACATTCGCCAACTGCACCCGTTCGCTGAAGCTCGAGGAAATCTGCCAGGCCGCCGAGCTGTCGCCGTCCTACCTGATCCGCGCCTTCAAGCAGCACTACGGCATGACGCCCCACGCCTTCGTGGTCAACCAGCGGGTGCAGTTCGCCCAGTCCCGGTTGCGTGACGGCGAGCCGATCGCTGACGTGGCCCTGGAAGCCGGCTTCGCCGACCAGGCGCACTTCCAGCGAGCCTTCAAGCAGCACCTGGCGGCGACGCCGGGGCAATATCGCGGGTGATTGGCAGACCTGACGCCCTCATCGCGAGCAAGCTGAACTGGTCAAGTAATCCTGGACACCGTTTACGGTGCTTATGCCGCTTTTTGCTCCATAGCTATTGGCGACAAGTAGTTGTTGTAGCTATGGAGCCTGGTGCGGTTGTAGTACATGAAGAAGCGCACGATGTCGGTTTTTGCTTCCTCGACCATACTGTAGCCGCCACGGGGTACCCACTCTGACTTCAGCGTGCCGAAAAAACGCTCTGTCGGCGCATTGTCCCAGCACTGCCCGCGATGACTCATGCTTTGCAAAATGCCGTGGTGCATCAGCTCTTCTTGAAACTTGCGGCTGGTGTACTGACATCCCTGATCTGAGTGAAATATCAGCCCAGGAGGACATGTCCGTACCTCTGTTGCCATGCATAGCGCTTTGCTAACCAAGTGGGCGTCATTGACCAGGGAAAACGCCCAGCCAATGACCCGGCGAGCATACAAATCGATCACGATGGCCAGATGAAACCAGCGTTTGCCCACCATCAGGCTGGTCACATCACCACACCAAACCTGATCGACTGCAGTCGCGTTGAAATTGCGCTTGAGCCGATTGGGTGCGACAAATGCTTCCACTCCTTTGGATCTGAATGGATGAGGTTGGCGTTGTTTACTGACAATGTTGGCCTCCCTCATCAGCGCTCTGACAAGACCCCTTCCAGCTGCAATGTTTTGGGATTTCAGGCTTTTGCTGATCATTCTGGAACCCATGGCTTCGCGGCTTTCACTGTGCAGCTCAACCACTTTCAGCTTGAGCTCTTCGCGTCTGATCCGCGGCTTGGCTCGCCGCTGAATCCACTCATAAAAGCTGCTGCGCTTCACACCGAAAACATGACACACCACGGCAGTCGGAAATGACTCTCTTAGTTCTGCGATCATCGAAAACGATCGGGATCCGACATCAAGAGAGCGGTAGCCTTTTTTAAGATCTCAGCCTCCATCTCCATGCGCTTGATCTTGGCTTTTAGCTCCTGGATCTGGCGCTGATCTTCGGTAATTGCCTTGGTGCCTTTGACTGGCTGCCCCTCGCGTTCCTTGCGAACCTGATCGACCCAGCGACGTAACGCGGTGGGCCCAATGTCCAGCGATGCACAAACGTCTGCAACCGGGCAGTTATCATCAAGCACCATGCTGGCAGCCTGTAGCTTGAACTCGCGGGTATAGACCTTTCTTTCGTTCATGGAACCTCCAAGTTGGCGAAATCATATCGCCCTTAAGAGGTGTCCGGAATTATTAGGCCAGTTCAAGCTCGCTCCTACAGAGGACGCGATCTCTGTAGGAGCGAGCTTGCTCGCGATAAAGCCAACGCCGATTCAAGGCAACAACAGATACACCGCGCTCGCCGCCAGCAGCGCCGCCATGCTGCGGTTGAACAGGCGCATGCCCTTCGGGTTGCTCAGGTACTGGCGCAAAAACGTCCCGGCGTAGGCCCAGCAGGCAATCGACAGGTAGCAGATCACGAAGTACACCAGGGCGAACTGCCACACCAGCAGCGCCTCGCCATTGGCGGCGAACGCGCCCATGCCGGCGACGCAGGCCAGCCAGGCCTTGGGGTTGAGCCATTGCATGATCGCGCCGTACCAGGCCGACGGCGCCTTGGCCTGGCCATCGCTGTTCAGCCGGCCGTCGTCCACCGCCAGCTTCCAGGCCATGAACAGCAGGAAAGCCACCCCGAACAGCTGGATGCCCCGGGTGAGGAACGGCCATAGCCGCAACAGCTCATGCAAACCCAGGCCGATCAGCACCAGCAACAGGACAAAGCCCAGGGTCGCGCCACCGACATGCCGCAGGCTGGCGCGAAAGCCGAACTGCGCGCCGGAACTCAGGGCCACGATATTGACCGGGCCGGGGGTAATCGAAGAGGCTAGCGCGAAGGCCGCCATGGAAAACACTACGCTCATCACACACCTTCAAAGGATCAATCGGAGAGTCCGGTGACCAAGGTAAGTGCGCAGGCCGCCCCTGTATTGAAGAAAAACACCCCCCTCGCTCACGGACGAATCCCATGCCCGATGCTCCCTCCTCCACGACCACCTTCACCGTCCGCCTGCTGTTGCGGGCGCCGACCGCCGCTGACCTGGACGTCGCCCAACTGATCCACGGCGATCCGCGGACCCAGCGCTACAACCCGGCCGGCCCCGACAGTCGCGACAGCTGCCGGCAACGGCTGCAGGGCTGGATAGAACATTGGCGGGAACAGGGTTTCGGCTATTGGGTGGTCTGCGACCGCGCCCAACCCGAGCGGGTGCTGGGATTCGGCGGCGTCATGCACAGCCGCTTCGGCGAGCGCAGCGGGCTGAACCTGTACTTTCGCTTCGCCGTCGATGCCTGGGGCCAGGGGTACGCCAGCGAAATGGCCGACGCCGCGCTGCACCTGGCGTTCCGCGTGCTGGGCAAGGAACAGGTGATCGGCCTGGTGCGCCCCGACAATCTGCCGTCGCGTCGCGCCCTGGAACGCCTGGGCCTGACCCTGGACGGCGAACTGGACGACTTCCCCGGCCTGCCCTCCAGCCTGCTGTACAGCCTCAGCGCCGGACGCTACTTCGCGGCCCAGGCCACATCGCCCACCGACACTGTGCGGAGCCTGGAACCATGAGCCTGATCGAACTGCACCCGGCCCAGCGCGACGAGCTGGAATGCATCGAAAACCTGATGCAGTTCTTCATGTACGAATTCAGCGAGTGGCTGCCGCTCAAGCTCGGCCGCCACGGTCTGTTCCAGATCCAGCCGAAGACCGAATACTGGCGCCAGCCCGGCACCCGTCCCTGGCTGCTGCGGGTCGACGGCGAACTGGCGGGCTTTGCCATCGTCGACGAGCAGGTGCACTTTGCCGAGGTGCAGTACAACCTCGCCTACTTCTTCGTGGCCCGGCGCTTTCGCGGTCGCGGCATCGGCCGACAGGTGGTGAGGCAACTGCTGGAACTGCTGCCCGGGCACTGGCAGATCTTCCATATCGACGACAACCGGCCGGCCCGGGATTTCTGGGCCCGGGTCATTCCCACGCTCGTCGGCGACGCCTACAGCTGTCATCCAATCACGGCAGACGGCTACCCCTGCACCCTGTATAAATTCCACACCCCGACATCGCCCGGGCAATGATCGAGGCCCGGAAAGCCTCGCCCAGCGCCCAGGCACCGGCATGCCCCCTGAGCCACGGCAGTCGGCTGATTAACGCAAAATGCCACTCCAGAGCCTTGCGACCGTTGTTTCGCCGAGCTAAAAAAATATCACGCGTGAGTCATTGAGCCGTAACAAAATCCCCTGTAATGTTCTCACGCGTGATACGTGCACAACGGAGTCACCCCATGAAAAAGACCCTCCCGGCCAGGCAGCCTGCTGACCTACCGGCTTCCTCAGAGAGTCGACAAGGAGAGCGCTCGAAAGCTTCCAGCAGTAAGGCCTCCAGCAACAAGGCCCCCAGCAAGGCTTCCGCCAAGAAGCCGTCGAGCTTCTACATGAAGCAGATGCGCGCGGGCCTGAGTGCCGCTGGTTATGTGAAACACGAAACCTGGGTACTTCCGGAAAACCGGAGCGTGCTCAAGCACATTGAGAAGAAGCTGCGCCAACCCCTGATCGGCGGCGCACCGGTATTGGAGAATGACATGATCGCAGGTGAGAACTGGACCATCGACCGCCTCTTCGGCGCCTTGCAGGCCCTGGACGAAGTGACCTCGAACGAAATCGGCCTGAGCCTGATTCAAGGCGCCGAGCCAAGCATCAAGCTGGAAATGCACGACTTCGGCGGCCTGCCGATCTACATCGCGGTGGTCGGCGAGCAGATCATCGTCGACACCGTGCTGGTGGACCTGGAGTCGATCAACGACGTTGCCCGCTTCAATGACGCGGTGCTGCGCAGCCGGGAGATGTTCCCCCTCTCCTCGATCGGCATCGAGTCCATGCCCAACGGCCAGACTGTCTACAACATGTTCGGCGCCCTGAGCGCCAGTTCGAACCTGACCAACGTGGTGACCGAGGTCAAGACCCTGGTGGACAACGTCCAACGCGCCACCGAAGCCTTCGAAAGCTTCTTCAACTGATTGCCGAGAATCCGGAGTACACCTACATGACTCAGTCCATCTGGAACAAACTGTTCACTGCCCTGCGCGGCGGCGCCAACGAAGTCGGCGAAAGCATCGCCGACCAGCAGGCCCTGCGCATCCTCGACCAGGAAATCCGCGACGCCGACAACGCCCTGTCCAACGCCAAGCGCGAGCTGGTCACCATCATGGCCAAGCACAAGCTGTCCACTGAGCGGGTCAGCGAATTCACCGCGAAGATCGCCGACCTGGAATCCAAGGCCCTCGCCTCGCTGCAGGCCAACCGCGAAGACCTGGCCCTGGAAGTCGCCGAAGCCATCTCGACCCTGACCACCGGCCTGGAAGCGGAGCAGAAGCAAGCCAGCGAATTCGGCGCCTACGCCGAGAATATGCGCAAGGACATCGGCAAGGCCGAAGCGCGCATCCGCAGCCTGCGCCAACAAGTGGACATGGCCAAGGCCCGGGAGAGCGTGCAGAAAGCCCAGGTCAGTGCCTCGATCGCCAGCGGCGGCGCCAACGGCAAGCTGGAAACCGCAGTCAACACCCTGAACCGCCTGCAAGCCAAGCAAGACCAGCGCGCGGCGGAAATGGAAGCCCAGGAGCAACTGGCCGATGCGAGCAACGGCAACGACCTGGAACGCCGCCTGCGCGAAGCCAACATCGTGCCGGACCAGGGCAGCGCCAATGCCATCCTCGAGCGCCTGAAAAAGCAGAAGTCGGTCGAGTAAACAGCGCTGTTGCACCACTCAATCTGTAGGAGCGCAGCTTGCTCGCGATGGTCGTTAACGATGTCGCGTACTGCCTGGATGAGCGCGGCGCCCTCCAGTCCATCGCGAGCAAGCTGCGCGCCTACAGTGAATCGCCTGTGTTTTTTTCGGCCTCCTGGAGGGCCTCGATGGCCGTTGCAAATGGTTTCAAGACCCTAGCGGGCCTGGCCCTGGTAATGATCGCCGTACAGGTGCTCAACAGCCTGAGCGGCTACAGCCTGAATCTCTTCGGCCTGATCCCGCGCACCTTGCAGGGTTTGCCGGGGATACTCGCCTCGCCCTTTCTCCACGGCTCCTTTACCCACCTGACCGCCAACCTGGTGCCCTTCCTGATCCTCGGCGCCATGGTGATCGCCGAAGGCCAGCGGCGCTTCGTGGTGGTCAGCCTGATCATCATCCTGCTCGGCGGCGCGCTGGTCTGGCTGTTCGGCTTCAGGGGCATCCACGTCGGCGCCAGCGCCTGGGTCTTCGGCCTGTGGGCCTACATCCTCACCCGCGCCTGGCTGTTGCGCAGCTGGAGCAGCCTGCTGGCCGCCGCGGTGACGATGTTTCTGTATTCCGGCCTGGTCCTGGGGTTCCTGCCACGGGCCGGGGTGTCCTTCGAAGGGCACATCTTTGGCGCCTTCGCGGGGTTTATCGCAGCAAAAGTGCTTTTATCCGGCGCCAAGCCGATGTCTAATGCCGCGCGGCAATGAGCCATGCCTTGCCCGGGCACGGCACGCTGCATCACGGATAGATCTGCTCATCAGGAAATCAGGGATTCGATGTCGATTTTCATCTTGCTTCGGGTATACGCGGCCACCTTCTTCCAGCGCTTCGGCTGGATGGGCCTGGCCATCGCGCTCGGCGTGCATGCCGCGACCTCCTATCTCGGCCTGGTGGCCTTGGGCGAGCAGCACCTCACCGCGCCCGCGACCTTCATCTATTTCTATTTCACCACCACCCTGACCGTGGGTTATGGCGACCTGTCGCCGCAATCCGCCGCCGGCCGGGTGTTCGTCGCCGTGTGGGTGATGCTCGGCGGCATCGCGCTGCTGACCGCGGCCATCGGCAAGACCACCAGCAGCGTTATGGACCTATGGAGAAAAGGCATGAAAGGCAAAGGCGACTTCACCGGCCAGACCGGGCATACCGTGCTGGTCGGCTGGGAAGGCGCGTCCAGCGAGCGGGTGATCGAATTGCTGCTGCAGGACGAAACCTCCAACGACAACCTGATCGTCATCTGCGACGCCAGCCTCGACGAGAACCCGATGCAGGGCAAGGCCGCCTTCGTCAAGGGCGAAAGCCTGTCGTCCGCGGCCCTGCTGTTGCGTGCCGGGGTGCCCGGCGCCGAACGGGTGCTGGTGCGCACCAGCTCCGACGACCTGACCCTGGCCAGCGTGCTGGCGATCAACCAGCTGCGCCCCAGCGGCCACGTGGTCGCCCACTTCAACGACAGCGAAATCGCCACCCTGGCCGCCTCCTACGCACCGAAGCTGGAGTGCACCTCGAGCATGGCCATCGAGATGCTGGTGCGCTCCTCCCAGGACCCGGGCTCCTCGGTGGTGATCAACGAACTGCTGTGCGTCGGCCAGGGCGCCACCCAATACGTCATGCGCCTGCCCGAGACTTACGAAGGCCGTTTCGCCGAGCTCTACGTACACCTCAAGGAACGCTACAACGCCACCCTGATCGGCTACCGCGCCCGCGGCGCACAACACCCGCAGATCAACCCGCACAGCGATACGCGGATCCAGGGCGGCGAACTCTTCTACATCGCTTCCAGCCGCCTCAAGGACATCGACAATGGGATGGTTTAAACGCTTTCTGGGGCTCCAGGCCCCGGCCACCACAAGCTCGAGCTTCGCCACCGGCCCACTGGGCCTGAGCATGGGCGCGGGCATCCGCTTCGATGCCAGCCTCAAGCTGCTGCTCGCCGACAACAGCCGCGTAGCGATTCCCGGCGACCAGGCGGTCTACAGCGAAGGCCAGGTAGACCTGGGCCAGTCCGAATGGCTGTCGCGCTACTACCTGGACGACGAGGACTACTGGCTGCAGGTGCACACCAGCGGGGGCATCGACGGCCAGGTCAAATCGATCATCCTGTTCAACTACCTGAGCAACCAGGCCGTCAACAGCGAAGCCGAGCTGCGGCGCCTGGCCGGCCCGAACAGCCTGATCGGCCAGCCCACCTACAGCCTCGACGGCGTCGAGTACCTGCGCGAATGGGGCACCGAAGCCGGACAGACCGAGCTGGTGCCGCTGCGCGAGCAAGTGTCCAAGCCGGACGAGACCTTCGCCTTCGAAAGCCACTCGATGCTCTATGCCCGCGACACCGGCCTGACCAATCGCCGCGAGTTCCTGCTGTTTTCCGTGGAGCAATACGCCGACGGCAGCGTCAGCCTGGTGACCTCACTGGGCATTTCCCTGTACATGACCGACCTGCAAACCCTCTGACAAGGACCAGAACCCATGCTTGAAGCCCTTTCCATCTCCCTGAACAAATTCGCCGTGGTCGGTTTCCTGACCTACATCCTCGGCGCGGCCGTGCTGTTCGCCCTGTTCCAGTTCGTCTACACCCGCCTGACGCCGCACAAGGAGTTCCAGCTGATCCGCGATGGCAACGTCTCCGCCGCCATCGCCCTGGGCGGCGCCATCATCGGTTTCGCCATCCCGGCGAGCAACGTCATCGCCTACTCCATCAGCCTGCTGGACTTCGCCGTCTGGGCGCTGATCGCCGCCGTGGTGCAACTGCTGGCGTTCCTGATGACCAGCCTGGTGCTCAAGGGCACTTCGCAGCGCATCCGCAACGGCGAAATCGCCGCCGGCATCTATGTCGCCGCCGTGGCCATCAGCGTCGGCCTGCTCAACGCCGCCTGCATGACCCCTTCGCAGAACTGATCGACCGCACGGAGCCCTCGATGAAACGAAGCCAATACGTTCAGCTCTCCCTGGCCGCCTCGGTGGCCCTGGCGATCTCGGGCTGCAACTCGGAGCCGGAGACCCTCGCGGTCCAGCAGAAATTCAACTTCCAGTCGGTGCAGGAATGCGTGGACGGCAAGATCGCCGTGGACGTCTGCTCCGATGCCTATATCAAGGCCATGGCGGAGCACCGCGCCCAGGCGCCGGTCTACGACAACCAGGCCGATTGCGATGCCGACTTCGTCGAAAACTGGTGCCAGGTGGATTCCAGCGGCAAGTTCGTGCCCAAGCTCGGCGGCTTTGAAATCAACGCCCAGGGCGCCTTCACCCGCGAACAGCTGGCAGCGGCCGGGGTCAGCCCCGAGGCTGGCCGCAGCTCGTCGTTCAGCAGCAATGACAGCGGCCTGCTCACCGGCCTGCTGATCGGCAACCTGCTCAGCGGCGGCAACCGCAACTATTACTCCGAGCCGGTCTACCGCTATCGCGACGACCGCGGCAGCTATGCCAACTCGACGCTCAACCAGCGCATCGCCAGCGGCTCGACCTTCTCCAAGTCACGCCAGGCGCAGTCGGGCAGCGGTTTCCGGACCACCACCCGGCCGATGTCCGTGTCCTCCTCTACCTCCCGCGGCGGCTTCGGCAGCCAGGCCAGCGCCCGCAGCGGCTGGGGCGGCTCCAGCTCCTCGAGCTGGAGTTCGGGACGCTCGAGCAGCTAAGGAACCGCGCCATGAAGAAGATCCTCTGCAACGAACGCCCGGACTGGCGACAGACCGCGGAAAAACTCGGCTTCCTGTTCCACACCATCGACGGCGAAGCCTACTGGGACGAAAGCGCCTACTACCAGTTCAGCCTCAAGCAGATCGAGGACGACCTGGAAGACCCGACCACCGAGATCCATGAGATGTGCATGGACCTGGTGGACCGGGTGGTGCGCAGCGAGGCCCTGCTCGATCGCCTGAGCATCCCGCCGGCCTTCTACGACATGATCCGCACTTCATGGCTCGACGGTCACCCGCACCTCTACGGCCGCCTGGACTTTTCCTACGGCGGCCAGGGCCCGGCCAAGCTGCTGGAGCTCAACTACGACACCCCCACCAGCCTCTATGAAACCGCGGCATTCCAATGGGGCTGGCTGGAGCAGAACATCGAGCGCGGCCTGCTGCCGCGGCATGCCGACCAGTTCAACAGCATCGACACCCGGCTGCACCAGGCTTTCGCCCAGCTGGGGATCAAGCGCCCGTTCTATTTCGCCTCGATGAAGGATTCGGTGGAGGACCGCGCCACCACCGACTACCTGCGCCTGATCGCGGAAAAGGCCGGCATCGAGTCGCGGCACATTGATGTGGAAGACATCGGCCTCACCGCCAAAGGCCGCTTCGTCGATCTGCAGGACCGCTGGATCCCGCACCTGTTCAAGCTGCACGCCTGGGAGTTCATCTTCCACGAACCCTTCGGCGCGGCGATCGCCGCCAGCGACACGCAGTTCTTCGAGCCGGCGTGGAAATCCATCCTCTCCAACAAGGGCATCCTGCCGCTGCTCTGGGAAGCCCACCCGGGCCACCCGAACCTGCTGGAAACCCACCTTGACCCGCACCCGCAACGCGAGGTGCCCAAGGGCTGGGTACGCAAGCCGTTCTTTTCCCGCGAAGGCGCCAACATCGAGTTGCGCACCCCGCAGGACGAGGTGGTCAAGGAAGACGGCCCCTACACCGACGCGCCCTACATCCTGCAGTCCTTCGCCCCGCTGCCGCGCTTTGGCGACAGCTACACCCTGATCGGCTCCTGGGTCATCGGCGACCAGGCCGCCGGCATCGGCGTGCGTGAAGACGACAGCCTGATCACCAAGGACTCCAGCCGCTTCCTGCCGCACCTGATCCTCGACTGATATATCCGCCGGGGCGCGCAATGCGCCTCGGCCTGTTTCTCAACGGCTACAGCACAACAACTATCTCCAGCATTGTTATGGCCGTCATTCAGAACTGCCTTATATAACTTGCCCATCATTTATCTGAGTTCCGCTACAGACCTTACTTAAAGCTGAACGAACATATGATTCGTGGCAATTTAATCTTGACTTGACAGGTGGCCCTGAGTAAATTGCGCGGGCCGGCCAAACCGGCCTTTTTTCAACTCACAAAAGAAGCCAATGGACACAGTATCTAGACGCTGTCTGGTCGATGCGCTTGCGCAGGGCTGGGCACTTAACCCAGAACATGACGGGACTCGACTTTTCGGTCGGGTGAGCTGCGCTAGAGCTTGACGCTCCTTCGTAACTTGCCTTCACCGGAGCCAGTCCGGTCGCGAGGCAACTGTTATGAACTTCAAATCCACTGTAATGCCCGGCGTACGCGCCTTTGCATCGACCATGCGGGTCAAGCCCTGCGCTGAGCGCGCGGCCGTTTCCCGGGTCGGTACCCTGTATTCCACCCCCTCCTCGCAAACCCGGCCGCGGGCCAACTGGCGCGTCTGCCCGGTCACCTGCCGGCTCCAGCAACGCTGGAGTTTCGACGACAGCCAGGACCCTCAGAGTCGGAGCCTGGCCGGCCTCCTCATGCAGGCCGGCCTGCTGCTGAGCCTGTCCCGGGACTCGCACTTCTAGTTCAACCGAAGGCACTTTCAAGTCCTTCCTTAACGTTTTCCCTAATAAGGAATTCGGCAACTTTCTATTGCCTGCTTACAACTAAAAGTTGGTGGTAATTGTTATGGACGAAGCCAGTAGTAGGTTCGTCGCCTGTTCATGTTCATTGAATAGGCGGCGAACGTTAAAACCAATAAAACGCAACTACCTGAATCGATCGCTTACTTGCGGCTCGACATACGTTCGCTCGTCTTTGAATAGGTGAGTGGTCTGTGTGTCGTGCCGCAAGCCTGCGGCAGGAGCACACGTAATGACTACGGTAAAAACCCGCACCTCCTCCTCGCAAAACTCCACCCGCGACGACACCCGGCTGTCGATGCGCGCCGCCCGCGAAGCGCAGAACAGCCTTGGCGTGACCCTGGACAACGTCAAGTCGAACGCCAACGGCCTGACCGAGCTCGACGCCGAAGGCCGCCTGCAGCGCGACGGCTTCAACGAAGTGGCCCACGACCGGCCGCCTCATGCCCTGGTGCAATTGCTGCAAGCCTTCAACAACCCGTTCATCTATGTGCTGATGACGCTGACCGCCATCAGCTTCTTCACCGACTTCTGGCTGCCCCTGCAAGCCGGCGAGGAAACCGACCTGACCGGGGTGATCATCGTCCTGGTCATGGTCCTGGCCAGCGGCCTGATGCGTTTCTGGCAGGAATACCGTTCGGCCAAGGCCGCCGAGGCGCTCAAGGCCATGGTGCGGACCACCGCCACCGTGCTGCGGCGCGAGCAGATGGGCATGAAAGCCGCGCTGCGCGAAGTGCCGATGCGCGACCTGGTGGTCGGCGACATCGTGCAGCTGTCGGCCGGCGACATGATCCCCGCCGATATCCGCCTGATCGAATCCCGCGACCTGTTCATCAGCCAGGCGGTGCTGACCGGCGAGGCGCTGCCGGTGGAGAAGTACGACACCCTGGGCGCGGTGCAGGAGAAATCCGCCCATCGCACAGCGGCGGCTGACCAGCAGGACCTGCTCGATCTGCCGAACATCTGCTTCATGGGCACCAACGTGGTCAGCGGTACCGCCACCGCGGTGGTAGTGGCCACCGGCGCGCGCACCTACTTCGGCTCCCTGGCGCGCTCCATCGTCGGCTCGCGGACCCAGACCGCCTTCGACCGCGGGGTGAACAGCGTCAGCTGGCTGCTGATCCGCTTCATGCTGGTGATGGTGCCGGTAGTGCTGCTGATCAACGGCTTCACCAAGGGTGACTGGGCCGAAGCCTTCATGTTCGCCCTGGCGGTGGCCGTCGGCCTGACCCCGGAAATGCTGCCGATGATCGTCAGCGCCAACCTGGCCAAGGGCGCCGCAGCCATGGCCAAGCGCAAGGTGGTGGTCAAGCGCCTCAACGCGATCCAGAACTTCGGCGCCATGGACGTGCTGTGCACCGACAAGACCGGCACCCTGACCCAGGACCGGATCATCCTCGAGCACCACGTCGATATCAGCGGCAGCCGCTGCGACCAGGTGCTGCAACTGGCCTGGCTCAACAGCTATCACCAGAGCGGCATGAAGAACCTGATGGACCGCGCGGTGGTGAGCTACGCCGAAAACAACCCGAAGTTCAGCGCGCCCGACGCCTGGAGCAAGGTCGATGAACTGCCGTTCGATTTCGTCCGCCGGCGCCTCTCGGTGATCCTCGCCGACGACAGCGGCCATCACCTGCTGGTGTGTAAGGGCGCGGTCGAGGAAATGCTCGACACCGCCACCCGGGTGCGCCAGGACGGCGTCACCGTGGCCCTCGACGCCGGGCGCCGGGCGACGCTGCTGGAGCTGGCCGAGGAATACAACCGCGACGGTTTCCGCGTGCTGCTGGTCGGCACCCGAGACCTGGCGCCGGGGCAGACCCGCCAGCAATACAGCGCCAGCGACGAGCGCGAGCTGATCATCGAAGGCTTCCTGACCTTCCTCGATCCGCCCAAGGAAACCGCCGGCCCGGCCATCGCCGCGCTGCGCGAGAACGGCGTGACGGTGAAGGTGCTGACCGGCGACAACCCGATCGTCACCGCGAAGATCTGCCGCGAGGTCGGCCTGGAAGTCGGCCAGCCGCTGCTCGGACGGGATATCGAGCACATGGACGACGCGGTGCTCGCGCGCCTGGTGGAAGAACGCACGGTATTCGCCAAGCTCACCCCGCTGCAGAAATCCCGGGTGCTCAAGGCCCTGCAGGCCAACGGGCATACCGTGGGCTTCCTCGGCGACGGTATCAACGACGCCCCGGCGCTGCGCGACGCCGACGTCGGTATCTCGGTGGACAGCGGCACCGACATCGCCAAGGAATCGGCGGACATCATCCTCCTGGAAAAGAGCCTGATGGTGCTCGAAGAAGGGGTGATCAAGGGCCGCGAGACCTTCGGCAACATCATGAAGTACCTGAACATGACCGCCAGTTCCAACTTCGGCAACGTGTTCTCGGTGCTGGTGGCCAGTGCGTTCATTCCGTTCCTGCCGATGCTGGCGATCCACCTGCTGCTGCAGAACCTGATGTACGACATCTCCCAGCTGTCGCTGCCGTGGGACAAGATGGACAAGGAATTCCTGCGCAAGCCGCGCAAGTGGGACGCCAAGAACATCGGGCGCTTCATGCTGTGGATCGGGCCGACCTCGTCGATCTTCGACATCACCACCTACGCCCTGATGTGGTTCGTGTTCGCCGCCAACAGCGTGGAAATGGCCGCCCTGTTCCAGTCCGGCTGGTTCATCGAAGGCCTGCTCTCGCAGACCCTGGTGGTGCACATGCTGCGGACCCAGAAGATCCCGTTCATCCAGAGCACCGCGGCGCTGCCGGTGATGCTGATGACCGGCCTGGTGATGGCCCTGGGTATCTACGTGCCGTTCTCGCCACTGGGTGCAATGGTCGGCCTGGTACCGCTGCCGTGGGAATACTTCCCTTGGCTGGTCGGCACCCTGCTGTGCTACTGCGTCGTCGCCCAGACCATGAAGACCCTCTATATCCGTCGCTTCAAGCAATGGTTCTGAGGGCCTGACGGTCCGCTTTGCTGCCATCGCGAGCAAGCTCGCTCCTACAGAACACCCCCCCTTGTAGGAGCGAGCTTGCTCGCGATAGCCGCAAGGCGGCGCTACCCCAGGCACCGCCCATCCAGGTATCGCAAACACCGGGCCCCGCCCAAGTGGAGCACCCAGAATGAAACCGATCATCGAGCTGCTGTCATCGGCCGAACGCGCCTTGCGCGCGCTGCTGGTGATCGTCCTGGAGCGGATCGCCACCCTACTGACCAAGGCCAGCGTGCGGCTATATGCCCGGGGCCTGCTGAGCGGGGTCGAGATCCGCCTGCTGCTGGGCTTTGCCAGCGCCCTTCATCGCCGCTGCATCCGCCTGCTGCGATCCGCCAAGCCATGAAACACACAAGGGAGAGTCCTCATGTCGGGAACTACTCTGCTGATCAACCTCGCTGGCTCCATCGCCCTGCTGCTGTGGGGCACCCAGATGATTTCCTCGGCGCTGCTGCGCGGCTTCGGCACCCAGCTGCGCCAGTGGCTGGGGCAGCACCTGAACAACCGCTGGATGGCCCTGCTGTCCGGCATCGCCATCACCGGGGTCCTGCAAAGCAGCACCGCGGTGAGCCTGATGGCCAGCTCCTTTACCGCCACCGGCACCCTGGGCCTGGCCCCCGCGCTGGCGGTGATGCTCGGGGCCAATATCGGCTCGACCCTGGTGGTGCAACTGCTCAGCGTCGATATCTCGATCCTCACGCCGCTGGTGCTGCTGGCGGGCTTTATCGTGTTCCGCCTGCGCGACGACTCGCGTTTTGAAAGCCTCGGCTGCGCGCTGATCGGCCTGGGGCTGATGCTGCTGGCCCTGCGCATGCTCGGCGGCACCCTGGGCGAAGTGGAAGGCACGCCGGTGTTCGCCGCGCTGATGCGTGGCCTCGACGGCGACCTGCTGATCGCCCTGCTGGCGGCGGCGCTGCTGACCTGGCTGTGCCATTCCAGCGTCGCCGTGGTGCTGCTGGTGGCGTCCCTGGCCGCCACCGGGCTGCTGTCGTCGGTGACCGCCATGGCCCTGGTGCTGGGGATCAATATCGGCGGCGCCCTGCCGTCGCTGCTCAACGCCGACTCCAGCGTCGCCCGGCGCCTGCCCCTGGGCAATCTGCTGGTGCGCCTGTGCGGTGTCGCCGTGCTGCTGCCGTGCCTGCCCTGGATCGCCCAGAGCGCGCCGGTCGCCGCCCTCGATGCCAGCCTGCAAGTGGTGTACCTGCACAGCCTGTTCAACCTGGTGCTGGCCCTGCTGTTCATCGGCCTGACCGGGCCCATGGCGACGCTGCTCAGCCGCCTGCTGCCGGAGCCGCCGCGCGACGTCGACCCAGGCATGCCGCACTACCTGGACGAAGCCGGCCTGGCGGTGGCCAATATCGGCCTGTCCAACGCCGCCCGCGAGGCCCTGCGCCTGGCCGACATGCTGTCGCTGATGCTCGACCGGGTGCTGCGCCTGTTCCAGGCCTCGACCCCGGCCGGTGCCGATGAGGTGCGCCGCATTGACCAGTCGCTGGACCTGCTCAGCGCCGCGATCCGCGCCTACCTGGCGGACATCGGCCAGGACGGCATCAGCGACCAGGACGCCGACCGTGCCCAGGAAATCCTGCTGTTCGTGATCAACCTGGAACACGCCGGCGACATCCTCTCCAGCAGCCTGACCCAACTGGCGGCGCGCCGGCTGCGGCGCGGCGAGCAGTTCTCGGTGTTCGAGCTGGACTGCATCGAGCCCTTGCACCAGGCCGTGGTCGACAGCCTGAGCCTGGCGATCACCGTGTTCCTGCGCGAAGACCTGGCCAACGCCCACCAACTGGTGAACCGCAAGGAACTGGTCAGGCGGCTGGAAGCCGACGCCAGCCGCGAGCACTTTCGCAGCCTGCGCGAAGACCGCACGGCCTGGGCTGAGTCCGGCGACATTTTCCAGCGGGTGCTGCGCGACTACCGGCGCGTGCACCACCACATCGCGGCCCTGGCTTATCCGGCGCTGGAGCGGGCCGGCGAGCGCGACCTGGATAACACCGAACTGGGCGAAATGCTCCTGGACAACCCGTTGAGCATCCAGCCGACGGCGCAGGAGACCGCACGATGCGTGTCCTGATCTGCGCCGGGCGCCACTGCGCCGACGTCCAGCTGTGCCGGCGGGTGCTCGACGCCTTTCAGCGCCTGCATGAAGTGCAGGTGCTGATCCACGGCGGCAGCCAGTTCCTCGGCGCAGAAATAGAAGACTGGGGCCGGGAAATCGGCGCCGACATCGTGCGTTACCCGGCCAACTGGCAACTGCACGGCAAGCTCGCCGAACGCCTGCGCAACGCCTTCATGTTGCGCGACAGCCGGCCCGACATGGTGATCGCCCTGCCCGGCGGCGACGACACCGAAGAGCTGGTGGCCCTGGCCAGGGCCGCGGGCATCCAGACCCTGTCAGTGAGCGACTGGCAATAACCCTTTTCCCACTCGACTACTTCCCCACTCGACTACGCAGCGGCCCACACAGCGCGGCCGCTGCCCACGCCTTAGCGAGAACCGACATGTCCAAATACAGCCCTTCGCGCCACAACCGCTTCGCCAGCCTCACCCGCGACCTGCCCCCAGCGAAACGGCGCATGCTGCGACGCAACCTGATGTTCGTCACCATCACCCTGAGCCTGATCGGCCTGCTGACCCTGGTCGCCAAGGCCAACGCCGCGGGCGGCGCCTATGTGGTGGACGACGGCGCGATCAACGCCCCGGGAGAGTGCAACCTGGATATCTGGTACCAGAGCCTGCGTCACCAGGGTTCCAACCATGGCGCGGTGATCTCCCCGGCCTGCACCTTCGCCGGCCTGCCCTGGTTGCAGGTGGGTGCCGCCATTGAGCGCAACCGTGAGGACGGCCACGGCGAAACCCAACTGAGCCCGCAACTCAAGGCGCAACTGTGGAACCGCGAAGACCTGGGCCTGCAACTGGCGCTGGCGACGTCCGCGCATTTCGCCCTCAACCGCAACCACTCGTTCGACGGTGGCGACATCAGTCTGCCCCTGACTTATCAGCCCCTGGACAGCCTGCGCCTGAACCTCAACGCCGGCTGGGCCCACGCCTATGACGACGGCCAGCAGAACCACCACTGGACCTGGGGCGGCGGCTTCGAATACGACCTGGGCGAACGCCTGACCCTGGTCGCCGAGCGTTACGGCCAGCGCGGCGGCGAGCAGGCCTGGCAAGCCGGGCCACGGCTGCACCTGGGGGCGAACCTGGACCTCGACCTGGTGCTCGGTGGCCAGTTGAACGAAGGCCGCGACCACTGGCTGACCAGCGGCGCGACCTTGAGGTTCTAGAGGCTGTTTCAGAAAGGTCACGCCAGGGACAACGCGGTGTGCCTGACACACCGCCTCGCGAGCAAGCTGCGCTCCTACAGGATCGGCGCCTGCCGCGAGTCCGCGCTCGCCGCAACGCCTGTAGGAGCCAGCTTGCTGGCGATAGGCGCAGCGCGCCGGCAGGTCAGACTAATGCAGACTCAGCGGATATCGCTGCGCCGATACAGGCTCAGGCCCAGCGCCAGCACCGCGAGCATGCCGGCGCAGCTGCGGTTGATCCACAGCATCGCCCGCGCGGAGAAGGTGCGCATGGCATAGCGCCCGCCAAAGGCGTAGGTCGCCATCATCACGCAATTGATCGCCGTGCTGACCAGCGCCAGGATCAGGTACTGCTGCGCCACCGGCTGGTCGGGGCGCACGAACTGCGGCAGGAAGGCCGAGAAAAACAGCAACCCCTTGGGGTTCGACAACCCCACCAGCAATGAGCGCATGAACGCCCCGCGCCCGCTGCTGGCAGCGCCGCTGCTCTGCGCAGCCAGCGCCGTTGTCGGCGCCTTCCACAGCACCCACGCCAGGTACAACAGGTACGCCGCGCCGCCCCACTTGACGATGGAAAACAGCTGCTCGGAAGCTTGCAGCAACGCCCCCAGGCCGCAGCCCACCGCACCGATCAGCAGCAGGTCGGACAGCATCGCGCCAGCCATGCCGCAACCGGCGATGCGCATGCCATGGGTGGCACCGTTATTGAGAGCCAGCAGCATCGACGGCCCCGGGGTCATCATCACCGCGCTGACGGTGACGACGTACAAAAACAATGTGGTGGCGTCCATCCGAACCCTCCGTAAAACCACAGGTACAACAGGTCGGCCAGCATACACCAGGCGCTTTCAGCCCGGCAGCGAAGCGCCCCAGTCCGCCACCTGGCGGGCGCTGATGCTGACGCCGCCGCACACCACGATCACCACGTCCCGCGCCGCGGCGATGGCCGGGTGATCGAGGTAGGCCACCGCCAGCGAGACGCCGCAGGCCGGCTCCACCAATTGCCGCAGATCGTCGGCATAACGCACCACGCCGAGGATCGCCTCGGCATCCGACAACACCAGCGACTGATAGGGAAAACCCTGGATCTGCTGCAACGGCCAGGCCGCCACCTGGGCCGCGCCGAGGGAACTGGCGACGGTGTCGATCTTCGCCAGTTTGACCGGATGCCCGGCCGCCAGCCCCGCAGCAAAGGAAGCGCTGCCGGTGGTTTCGCAGGTGATGATCCGGCAGTCCTGGCGCTGGTGGTGCAGCAGGCCGGTGAGGATGCCGGCCAACAAGCCTCCGCCACCCACCGACGCCACTATCGTGTCGACCTGCGGACAGTCTTCGAGGATTTCATCGACCATGCTGCTGTGCCCTTGCCACAGCACCGGGTGGTCGAAGGCCGGCACGTATTCGCTGTCGGCAGCGCTGCTCAGTTGCAGCGCGCGCTCGTTGGCTTCATCCCAGACCTGGCCATGCACCAGCACCTCGGCGCCGGTCCGGGCGATGCGTTCGCGGGTGGTTTGCGCGGTGGTCTGCGGCACCACGATGCAGGCTTGCAGGCCAAGGCTGGCCGCCGCCATCGCCGTGGCCAGCCCGGCATTGCCGCCGGACGGACAGACCACGCGGCGCTTGCCCTGCCGCGCCGCCTGGGTACAGAGCAGGCCCAGGCCGCGCATCTTGAACGAGCCGCCGGGCTGCAGGTTTTCCAGTTTGAGCCAGATGCGCCGGGTGGCCGTGGACAACCCGGGATGCAGGATCAGGGGGGTGCGGATATGCAGCATCATGGGCTCCTTGGACGAAGACGGGCGTCTTGCAACCATAGATGCTCAGGCTAGCCTATGCCGCCTCCCCCCTGGCCGCTCGCCGGTCAGCGAATCGGCGGTATGCGGATATCGCCTTGGCGGCACTGGGTGCGCACGCCCTTGCCACAGGCGCCGAACCCCAGGTTCTTGTCCAGGCAGACCCGCACTTCGGAGAGTTCCGGGCCGCTGCACAACACTGCTACGCCCTTCTCCGGAATGCCCGGGTTGGCTTGGCGGAACAACTGCTCGATCTCCCGGGCCTCGAAGTAATGCACGGTGGTCGAAGGTTCCAGCACCTGAGGAATCTTCACCTTGCCCAGGGCCTGGTCGGAGGTCTCCAGGTAGCCCATGGCGCCCAGTCCGCTGCAGGTGCCGTGCTTGCTCCATTCGTGCTCCATCAGCTTGGCAGTGGGGAACAGGGTCAGGCCCTTGGCCCGCTCTTCGGCGTTCAGCTGCGTCAAGGGCGGGCAGGACTGCGGCCAGCCGCCCTTGGCGTATTGCGGCCACAGGCCATGCAGGACAAAACCGTAGCCCTTGCCGGAGCACTGCTCGTTTTCCGGATGGGTCAGGCAAAAGGTCGGCGACCAGGACAGCGACAGCAGGTAGTAGTCGAACACCCCGGCGACCGAGTCGCGCTGCTGTCGCGCCTCTCGTGCCTGGCTGACCCCGACGGTGCAGATCATCAGCGCGGCCAGTACCGCGGTTGCGAACAGTTTTCTCATAGACCCTCTCCTTGGGATGGGGCAGTGAATGAACGGCCCCGTAGTGACCTGGCCGGTAGCGGCCAGACACTCTTCTTGGCACGGGGCTGTTGCAGGAAGATGACAGGCCGGCTTCTCCAGGGAAGAAGCCAGTCGATACTAGCGAAGCGTTGTAGCAGACAGATCGGGTTGGCGCCATGGCCGACAGATTACGAACCGGTCATGGACTCGCGGTGAATACTAGCCTCTGTAGGAGCGAAGCGTCGTATCAGGCACACCGCGTTACCCCAATCGCCGGCAATCGAGCGTCGACCGGCCGCTCCTACAGAAGCATCTGCGGGGTGAACGAAATAACGACCATCGGCGCCAAGTGCGCAAGATCGTTCAAGCCATTTCCGTCGCGGGCTGGCACAGTCGGTTCCCGTTCCTTGATTGCAGGCTGTCATGTCCAGCGTTCTTCTTCCCCGCACCGCGTTCCTGCGTGGTGCCGTTGCCATCCTGCCGCTGTCCCTGGCCACCGCGCCCTGGGGCCTGCTGGCGGGTTCCATGGCCATCGAGGCCAACCTCACGCCCCTGCAAGGCCAGGGTTTGTCGAGCATCGTCTTCGCCGGCGCCGCGCAGCTGGTGGCGATCGGCATGCTCAAGGGCGGCGCGGGGATTTTCTCGATCCTGCTCACCACCCTGCTGCTGACCTCCCAGCACCTGCTGTACGGCATGAGCATGCGTTCGGTGATTGCGCCGCTGCCGGGGCGCTGGCGGGTCGGCCTGGGGTTCCTGCTCACCGATGAGCTGTTCGCCCTGACCAGCCAGCACGACAAGCAGCAGTTCGACCGCTGGTACGCCCTCGGCGTGGGCCTGACCTTCTACATCGCCTGGAACCTGTTCACCCTGGCCGGCATCGTCCTCGGGCGCGCCATTCCCGGGCTCGAACACCTGGGCCTGGACTTCTCCATCGCCGCAACCTTTATCGCCCTGATCACGCCACTGGTGCGCAACGTGCCGACCGTGGTCTGCGTGGCCGTGTCGCTGTTCTGCTCGGTGCTGTTCAGTTACTGGCAATGGGGCTCGGCCCTGGTGCTGTCGGGCCTGCTGGGCATGACCGCAGGTTTTCTCTGCAACAAGTTCTACCGGGAGCGCACATGATGGTCTGGGCAGTGATTTTCGGCATGGGCTTGCTGGTATTTCTCAACCGCTATGTATTTCTCGAACCGCGCCTGCCGGTACGCCTGAGCAGCAACGCCCGGCAGTTCCTCGGTTTCGCCGTACCGGGCATGCTCACCGCGATCTGCGGGCCGATCGTGTTCATGCCCGAGCACCAGCTGAACCTGGCCTACGACAACCCGTACCTGATCAGCTCGCTGGTGGCCATCGTGCTGGTGATCTACACCCGCAACACCCTGGTCAGCATGCTGCTGAGCATGGCGTTCTTTTTCCTGCTGCGCTGGTGGTTGTAGGGGCTGGAAAAAATGGCTAACGCGGGATGTCCTGCAGAGAACGGTAGACCGGCAAGCCCAATTGCTCGCCCATGGCGACCAGGGCATCGGCACGGGCGCAGGCCCCGCCGACGCGCAGCAGCGCGTCGCAACGCTGCAACTGATGTCGCGCACGCGCCTGGAACTCATCGAGAGCGCTCGAACCGCCCGCCGCCAACCCCAGCCACTGGCCGAACACGGGGCTGTGCCCGGCCTCGAACAACTGCGCGGCCCAGTCATCCAGGCTGGCGACCTGCTGCGCCAGCGCCGTCGCATCGTCGGTTGCCGAGTACCGGGGCGCGGCCACCAGGATCGTCAGCCGACGCGGCGGCATCAGGCGCAGTTCCAGGTATTGCAGGAGCATGATGGTCTTGCCGTCGACGATCTCGCCGCTGCGCACCATGTCCAGCGCCTGCTGGTAACCCAGCTCCAGCACCTCGATGTCCTCGCCCTCTTCCTCCAGGCCGCCACCGTCGCCGATGCGGTCGTCGGGAGAGTATTCGCCAATGAAAAAGTGGATGCGCTCGGTGACCGAGCCGGGGCTCATGAAGGCTTCATAGACCTTCTCCACCGCGCCGACGCGGTAGCCGGTTTCCTCTTCGGCTTCCAGGCGGATGCGTTCTTCCGGGCTGGCATTGTCCAGCAGGCCGGCGGCGGTCTCGATCAGGTAGCCGCTGTGCTCGTTGACGTAGGTCGGCATGCGGAACTGGCGGATCAGCAGCACCGTGCGCCGCTCGCGGTTGTACAGCAGGATGGTGGCGCCATTGCCGCGGTCGTAGACCTCGCGGGTCTGCGCCTGCCAGCTGCCGTCGCGGCGCTGCAGGTCGAAGCTGTATTTCTTCAACAGGTACCAGTTGTCGGAGAGCATCTCCTCGGCGGTGATGCGCACGGGTGCGGCTTGCATGGTCTTCCCCCCTTGGCAATGGGCCGACATTCAACACGAGTGATGCGCCAGATGTCGATCCCAACCCAGGTCGAACGTTGACAGGCACCGGCCTGAACCAGCGCACAGCCCGGGCAGAAACGACAACGCCCCTCATGGGAGGGGCGTTGGCGATGACGCGTTAAGTTCGCTTACACCTGGATCAGGTTGGCGATCTTCACGTCCGGATCGACATCGGCTTCATAGTCGACGCCGTCGATCTCGAAGCCGAACAGGCGCAGGAATTCCTGCTTGTAGCCGGTGAAGTCGGTCAGCTGGTAGAGGTTTTCGCTGGTGACTTCATCCCACAGCTGCTTCACGCGGTCCTGGACGGCAGGTTCCAGTTCCTTGTAGTCGGCACGCAGGCGGCCTTCCTGGTCGATGATCGGGTTCGGGTTGTACAGGCTGTCCTTGTACAGACCGTAGACCTGTTCGATGCAACCTTCGTGACTGCCCTGCTCTTTCATGACTTTGAACAGCAGCGACAGGTACAGCGGCATGATCGGGATCGCCGAGCTGGCCTGGGTCACCACGGCCTTGAGCACCGATACCCGCGCGTCGCCGCCCAGGTCCGACAGTTCCTTGCGGATGCCGATGACTTTCTGGTCCAGGTCCTTCTTGGCTTCGCCGATGGAACCGTTCCAGTAGATGTCGTGGGTCAGCTTCTCGCCCAGGTAGGTGAAGGCGGTGGTTTTAGCGCCTTCGGCCAGCACGCCGGCTTCGTGCAGCGCGTCGATCCACATCTGCCAGTCTTCGCCGCCCATCACGGCCACGGTGCCGTCGATTTCTTCCTGGGTGGCTGGCTGCAGGGTGGTTTCCTTAACGATTTCCTTGTCGGTGTCGACACCGCGCAGGGTCACCGATTTGCCCAGCGGCTTGAGGGTCGAGCTCAGGACTTCGCCGGTTTTCGGGTGGGTACGGCGCGGAGCGGCCAGGCTGTAGACCACCAGGTCGATCTTGCCCAGGTCGCGCTTGATGGTTTCGATGGTCTGGCGCTTGACTTCGTCGGAGAAGGCGTCGCCGTTGATGCTCTTGGCGTACAGGCCTTTTTCTTCGGCGAACTTGTGGAAGGCCGCGGTGTTGTACCAGCCGGCGGTGCCGAGCTTGCCGTCAACGCTGCCGCGCTCGAAGAACACACCCAGGGTGTTGGCGCCGCAACCGAAGGCGGCGGTGATACGTGCGGCCAGGCCGTAGCCGGTGGAAGCACCGAGCACCAGTACGTTCTTTGGCCCAGCGTCGATGGTGCCTTGTTCGGTGACGTAGTCGATCTGTTGCTTGACGTTGGCTTCGCAACCGACCGGGTGGGTCGTCACACAGATAAAGCCGCGAACGCGGGGTTTGATGACCATACACAATCTCCCAATTTCAATATGCCAAGAGCCAATACGGGCTGCAGCAGCGTCACTTGTTCAAGTCGTAGACGCTCGGAACGTCCTCGCGTCACGCCTTGGGTTTTCAATGAGTGCAGATTTGCCCGCCAGCATAAGTTCATTCCGGGGTTTGGGCCAGAAAACGCTGAGATTGCTCCATGGCCTGTACGGCCAGGGAAAAGCGGCGGTCATTTGTTCAAGCGGTGGGCATCGTAGGCATCCAGGGCCTGATAGGCGGTATAGGTCGCCTGCGCCGCGACCAGACCGGCCAGGCCGAAGGTGGGCACCAGGCCGAACTGGCCAAAGCCCTGGGGAATCGGAATGGCCTTGGCGATGGCATCCGCCAGCACCTCCCCCGCCACCGTGGTCGGCGCCATGCCGTGACCGCCAAACCCCACGGCATGCCACACGCCGTTGTCATCCTGGCCGATCTGCGCCATCTGCTGGCGGCCGTAGCTCATCAGCCCACCCCAGGAATACTCGATCTCGACGTCGGCCAGTTGCGGGTAGACCGTGATCAGGTCGGCTTTGAGCAAGCCTGCGATCGCCTGCGGGCCACGATTGAGGATGGAAATACGCCCACCCCAGAGAATCCGGCTGTCCGCCAGTGGGCGGTAATAGTCGAAGGCAAAGCGGGTGTCGTAAATGGCCGACTCGCAGTTGATCGCCTCCCGCAAACGCTCGCCCAGGGGCTCGGTCGCCACCACATAGGTGGCAATCGGCAGCGTCGCCCGCTCCACCGGCCGGTACAGCCCACGGGCGTAACCACCCGCGGCGAACACCACCTGTTCGGCCAGGACTTCGCCGCCCGCGGTCTTGACCAGGTACTTGCCGCCCTGCTGCTCGATCGCCAGGGCCGCCGAGTGCTCATGGATATCGATGCCATGCCCCGCCACAGCCGCCGCCACGCCATAGACATACTTGAGCGGGTGGAAGTGAAAGGCATTGCTCTCGAACAAGGCGCCGAAATAGCGCTCGGTCTTGAGCTTTTCGCGCAACTCGCCCGGCGCCACATACTGCCAGTCGACGCCGTAGACCTCCTTCATCAGCTGCCGAGGCTTTTCCAGGCGCGCCGGGTCGTTGAACCAGTTGGCCAGCAGCACGCCCCTGTCGGTCAGGTCGCACTGGATACCGTATTGCCGGACGCGCTGGCGAATCAGGTCGACCGCGTCGATGGTCAGCCGGTAGAGCCGCCGCGCTTCCTCCCGGCCCAGGGTTTTGAGCAGCTCGGCATTGCCCAGGCAGTAGCCGCCGAATACAAAACCGCCGTTGCGCCCCGAGGCGCCGTACCCCACGGTGTGGGACTCCAGCACCACCACGTCGGTCACCCCGCGTTCGGCCAAACCCAGCGCCGTGGAAAGCCCGGCCAGCCCGCCGCCCAGAATGCACACCCGGGTCTCCACCCGGCCGCCGAGCGCCGGATAAGCGGTCTTTTCAACCGTGGCTTCGTAATAACTTTCGAGAAAATCCTGACTCATCACTTGGCTCCGACCTGGGTCATTCGCACAGGAAGACCCGCATTCTCATTCATAGCCGATTCCGCTGGCAGGTAACGTTCGGACTTGCTGCGAATCATTGAAAAGCTCATGTCATCGAACCGGACGAACCTGGAGCCACTGATGACTTTGTGCGCCAGCCAGATCGCCAGGAACAGCACCAGGCCAATATAGGTGGCGGTCAGCCCGGCCCAATCGATCGAGTCGCCGAGCAGGGCTTGATAGTTCTGCCCCAGGGTGACGAACAGGCACAGGACAAAGGCGAAAATCGGCCCGAACGGAAAGAACCGCGACACATAAGGCAGATTGCCCAGGTCGTTGCCCTGGCGCACATAACCGCAACGAAACCGATAGTGGCTGACCGCAATGCCCAGCCAGGCGATAAAACCGAGCATGCCCGAGGTGTTGAGCAGCCAGTTATAGATCTGCCCCGGGCTGAAGATGAAGGTCAGGAAGCACAAGGCCGCCACCGTGGCCGTGGCCAGCAACGCCCACCGCGGGGTGCCGGATGCGCTCAAACGGGCGAAGATCGCCGGCGCCTTGCCCTCCAGGGCCAGGCTGTAGAGCATCCGCGAGGAAGCGTACATGCCGGAGTTCCCGGCGGACAGCACCGAGGTCAGGATCACCGCGTTCATCACCGCGGCCGCGCCGAGCATGTCGGCCCGTTCGAAGATCAGGGTGAAGGGGCTGACACGGATATCGGACACCCCATTCCTCAACAGGCTCGGGTCGTTGTAAGGAATCAACAGGCCGATGATCAGGATGGTCAGCACGTAGAACAGCAGGATCCGCCAGAAGATCTGCCGCACCGCGCGCGGCACGTTTTTCCCGGGGTCCCGGGTCTCGCCGGCGGCGATGCCGACGAACTCGGTGCCCTGGAACGAAAACCCCACGATCATCGCCACCCCGACCAGGGCCCCCAGGCCGCCGACAATCGGCGCATCGCCAATCAACCAGAGCCTGGGGCCGGCATTTTCGCCGCCGCTGAGAATGCCGAACAACATCAGAATGCCCACCGTGATAAACAGCAGGATAGTGATGACTTTAATCAGGGCGAACCAATATTCGGACTCACCGAACAAACGCACCGAGGCCATATTAAGTGCGGTGATGATCAATAGAAAACCCGCACTCCAGATATACCCCGGCACATTCGGAAACCAATAAGCCATGATGATCTGCGCGGCCACCAGATCGACCGCAATGGTCACCGCCCAGGCATACCAGTAGTTCCAGCCCAGGGCGAAGCCGAAACTTTCATCGACATACTTGGAGGCATAAGTCGAGAACGAACCAGTGACCGGCATGCAGGACGCCAGTTCGCCGAGGCTGGTCATCAGGAAGAACACCATGGCGCCAATGACCACAAAGGCCAGCAGCGCGCCGCCCGGCCCGGACTGGGCAATGGTCGAGCCCGAGGCGACGAACAGCCCGGTACCGATGCTGCCGCCAATGGCGATCATGCTCAGGTGCCGGGGCGTCAGGGTTCTTTTCAGTCCGCCGGCGGTTTTCTCGCTGTGAAAATCGCCGGTCAGGTCGCACGCACCCGGCACTTTTGTGGAGTCTGTCATGGATCACCTTTTTATTATATTTAAGCCACCGATGATTCAACTCACGCGGTATGGCAGTGTCCCTGGAGTGTTTTTCCTCCCCACTAAAGCCCACAAAAATACCGCTGACAAATGATTTTCCCGAATCACATCAGTCCCATACGGAATACGCCAACAGTTACAAAACCTAATAATCAGAAACACTAAACACCCACAACTAAACATCTAACAAACCGTCAGGTTTAATTGGTTTTCGACGGCATAAAACAGAAAATCCCTACACACTAACAACTTGACTTAAAGAACAGAGTGTTTGAATTACCACGCCCATGCCTGGCACCGGGCAATGCCCGCAGCGGCCTTGGAAAGAAGGAAAAGAGAGAGTCGTGCACAGGCCCGTCGCGGTCTACTTCGCGTCCGCCTGGAGCGCGGCGCTGGCCCCCCATCGACCGGCCGGCTAACTCTGCCACCCCACAAACCACTGCCCGAACGCCCGGGCCGGCAATGGCGAGGAAAACAGCTGGCCCTGCCCCACGTCATAGCCCCGCGCTTGAAGAATGTCGCGCTGCGCGGGGTGTTCGATGCCCTCGGCGACCACCCGCAGGGACAGGCCCTTGCCGATGCCGATGACCGCCTCGCTCAAGGCGCGGCAGGAGGCGTCGTGCTCCAGCTCCTCGACGAAGCTCTGGTCCAGCTTCAGCTCGTTGATCGGCAAGCGCCGCAGATAGCCCAGGCTGGAATAGCCCGCGCCAAAGTGATCGATGGCCAGGCGCACGCCCAAGGTATGCAGGTCCTGGAGGGTCTGCTCGGTGGTCGGGTTGCTGCACAGGAACACCCCCTCCGTGACCTCCACGCACAGGTCCGCCGGCTGCAGGCCGCAGCGCTGCAACTGGCGGGCAATCAGGGCCGCCAGGTTGAGGTTGTGGAAGTTGATCGGCGACAGGTTGACCGAGATGGACGGCACCCTGATGCCCGATCGACGCCAGCGCGCCAGTTGCTCGCAGGCTTCGCACAGCACCCACTGGCTGAGGTAGTTGATCAACCCACACTCCTCGGCCAGCGCGATGAATCGCGCGGGCGGGATAGTGCCCAGGCTTGGATGCTCCCAGCGCGCCAGCGCCTCGACCCCGACCAGGCCGTTGCTGTGCAAGTCGATCTGCGGTTGATAGACCAGATGCAGGCCGTCGCTGGTCAGGGCCTGGCGCAGCGCCGTCTCCAGCTGCAGGCGCTGCTGGGCGAGCTGGTCCATCTCCTCGAGAAAGAACCTGAAACCGCCGCGCTCGGTACGCTTGGCCTGGTACATGGCGATATCGGCGCAATGCAGCAGGCTTTCCATATCCTGGCCGTCGCTGGGGTACAGGCTGACGCCGACACTGGCCGAAGGCACCACGGCGGTCCCGGCAATATCGGCCGGGGCGCCCAGGGTCGGCATCAGGCGTTCGAGAAAGGTCGTGACCCGGGTGGCGTTCATCCGGGGCAGCACCAGCACGAACTCGTCGCTCGACAGCCGGCCGACGATGTCCGACTCGCGCAGCACGCTGCGCAGCCGTTGCGCCATGAGCTGCAGCAGCTCGTCGCCCGAAGCATGCCCCAGGGCCTCGTTGACCTGTTTGAAGCGGTCCAGGTCGACATACAACACCGCCAGTTCGCCCTGCTCCAGGGCCACCTCGGCAATGCTGCGGTTGGCCTCGGCCAGCAGGGAACTGCGATTGGGCAAGCCGGTCAGGGCATCGGACAAGGCCATGTGGCGGATCGACTGGCGCGCCTCCTCGCGCTCCAGGGCCAGCATGCACAGGTGGGTCCCGGTCATGATCAGGTGGGCATGGGTGGTATCGGGCTTGCGGCTCTCGCGGAAGTACAGGGCAAAGGTCGCGCACACCCTGCCGGCGCTGTTGCGCAGCGGGATCGACCAACAGGCCCGCACCCCGGCCTGCCGCGCCAGCAAACGGTAATCGGCCCACAGCGGATCGGTCTCGATATCGGTGACCAGCACCGGCTCGCCACGAAAGGCCGCGGTGCCGCAGGAGCCGGCGGCGGGCCCGATCGGCAGCCCCTCCATGACTTGGGAGTAGTCGGCCGGCAGGCCGGGACTGGCCAGGGGGTGCAGCAGCCCCTGTGGGTCCACGCCGAGGATCGAGACGATGACCTCCGGCGCCAGGCGCTCGATTTCCTGACACAGCAGGGTCAACACGCGCTCCACGGGCTGCTCTTGCAACAAGGCGCCGATGACCTTGTCCTGCAGCACTTCGGGCAGCCTGGAACGGGTGATGTCGGTGAACACGATGACGATGTTGCCGATCCGCCCGCCGGCGTCGAACACCGGCGCCGAGCAGACCTGCACCCACAGCCGCTGGCCGTTGCGCTTGCTGACCAGGCCGCAGGCTTCATGGGGCTGGCCACTGAGGATGCTCTCCAGTTGCAGCTCGTCGGCCCGGGCCTGGCCCGGGGTATCGGTGACGAAGAACATCTGCGGCGAGCGCTCCAGCAATTCCTCGCGGGAATACCCCAGCAAGCGCACCAGCCCGTCGTTGATGTAGATCAGCCGGCCGTCGGCGTCGACGATGCAGGTGGCCGAGCTACTGGCATTGACCGACATCGACAGCAAGCGCTGCTCGATATCCTTGAGCCGCGTCTGGGTCACGTCCTTGAAAAAGGCGGCATAGAGAATGCGCCCTTGCAGGGTGATCTTCGAGATCGCCATCGCGCCCCAGCGCTCTTCGCCATCCTTGCGCGTGATGCACACATCGCGGCTGGTGCCGATGATCTTGTTGACCCCGGTCTCGCCGTCGTTCCGCGAGCGGATGGGGATCGGCACCAGCATGCTGACGTCGCTGCCCAGCACCTCGCACCGTGGACAGCCCCAGAAACGTTCGGCCGCCGCGTTGAAGAACACCACCTGGTTGCGCTCGTCGATGATCACCACGGCATCGTTGGCCTGTTCCAGGGTCTGCACGAAAAAGTCCGCCGCCTCTTCTCCGGTCGTTGACCCGACGCTCATATCCATGGCCGCCACTGCATGCATGCCCTCACTGTCATCGTCCCTGATCACTGTGAAGCGCCATTAACCGCCCTCGAACTGGAGGGGCCCGTCCTCGAAGCAACACCCGATACGGCTCAGCAAGGCTGAGAAAAGCGTTTTTACCCGGGCGAGCAGGACATCAGGCCATAAGCGTGGACATGGATCTTTTAGGCCATCGACCTGAAATTAGAGAATAGCCGCGAAGTGGCCGGCCCATGGAAAACCGTGCGATCCGCGCCAAACCTCGGCAACGCCAGGTAGCCCGGGCGTCTGTCCATCGGCAACAGCCCCGTCCGTCGCCCCGGGTGGCAACTTCATCTCTGGCCGGTTCGCCACTTGCGTTGCCCGATACGCTTGGCTTCTCATGGCGCCCCTGAGCAGCACGCGAACCTGCGTGTTTCTTTTCAGGTTCTTCAACCCAGGGCAACAGGAGTGGCGGTGAATAAATTCTCGGACATGAGCACCTTCGTCGCGGTCGTCGAGGCGGCCAGTTTTTCCGAAGCCGGGCGACGCCTGGGGACCACCAAGTCGCTGGTCAGCCAACGCATGCAGCAGCTGGAAAAGCGCCTGGGCGTGGTATTGCTGACCCGTGGCCGGCCGCTGAAGCTGACCGAGGCCGGCCAGCTGTTCTACGCCGATTGCACACGCATCCTGCTGGACCTGGCGCGCGCCGAAGAGTCGGTGCAGGACCACCAGGCCAGCCTCGGCGGCACCCTGCGCCTGGCGGCGCCGATGGCCTTCACCCCACGCTACCTGGCGCCGCTGCTGGCGCGCTTCGCCCTGCAATACCCGCAACTGTGCGTCGACATGGAAGCCCATGACCGGGTGGCCAACCTGCAGGATGGCCATTTCGACGTCGCCATCCGCCTGGGCAACCTCCACGACTCTTGCCTGGTGGCGCGGCCGCTGACCGAGAACCGCCACCTGATCTGCGCCAGCCCCGACTACCTGGCGCGCCAGGGCACTCCCGAGCACCCCGGCGACCTGCAGCGGCACGACGGGCTGGTCTACTACAACCGCGAACCCAACGGCATGTGGAGCCTGCCCATGGACGGCGCGCAGCACTCGTTCCGCGTCCGGGTGCGCATGCGTACCGACTCCGGGCACCAGTTGCTCGAAGGCGCGCTGGCCGGCCTGGGACTGGCGATCCTGCCAACCTTCCTGGCGGCCGACGCCCTGCTCGACGGCAGGCTGGTGTCGGTGCTGGACGACTATGCGCCGTCCGGCGGGCAGATCTCGGCGGTGTACCTCAAGACCCTGAAAACCCCGCCCAAGGTCCAGGCGCTGATTCAATTTCTCGGCGAGGAAATCGGTCGCCCGGCGCCCTGGGACGCGGCGTTGATCGCTCGCGGGCTGCTGCCGGGCGGCGCCACCGCCTGAGCGCGCAGGGCCCGCCGCCTGGTCAAGCAATACTGAACGGGCGGTTCACTTTACAGTGGCTGTCGCTCAACCCGAGCGCACCTTAGCCTCAGCTTCCATCTGACAGGCATTCGCCTGCTATGGGAGATGAGCAATGAGTCACCACCAACCAGAAAACCCTTCGCGCCGCAAACTGCTGGCCCAGACAGTCGCCGGCTCGGCGACCCTGGCCATCGGCTCCATGCTGGGCGCCGGCCCCGCTTTCGCGGCAGCCCCGCAAGGCGCCAACGGCAAGCGCGACGGCAGTGCCGGCAACCCGGTGGACGTGCTGATCATCGGCGGCGGTTCGGCCGGCGCGGTCATGGCCCGGCGCCTGAGCGAACGCCGCGAGCGCAACGTGCTGCTGCTCGAAGCCGGCCACGTCTACGGCACCCGCGACTACCCGAAAGTCATCGCCAGCAGCGACAGCGTCGGCGGCGATGCCGGCAGCGACTGGGGCTACCAGACCTTGCCCGGCTATATCGGCCACCCGATCCATGCGATTCGCGGCAAGGTGCTGGGCGGCAGCTCGGCGGTCAACGGCGCGGTGGCGATCCGCGCGCGCAAGCAGGACCTGGTCAACTGGAACCTGCCGGGCTGGTCCTATGAAGAATTGCTGCCGTCGTTCAAGAAGCTGGAAAAACGCAACACCGGCAGCAACCAGCTGCACGGTCACGACGGCCCCCTGCCGGTGCACCAGTTGACCCGCAATGACATCAGCCCCATGCAGCGGGCCTTCGTCGACGCCACCGTCGCCAACGGTTTCCGCGTGATCGACGACTTCGACGGCGCCGACGCCAAAGGTGTCGGTCCCTACCCGATGAACATCGTCGACGGCGTGCGGGTCAACACCGGCATCGCCTACCTCGACAATGCCGTGCGGGCCCGCGGCAACCTGCAGATCCGCGGCGACGTGCTGGTGGACAAGGTGCTGTTCGACGGCCGCCGCGCCACCGGCGTGCGCCTGGCCAGCGGCGAAGTCATCCATGCGAACGAAGTCATACTCTCGGCCGGCACCTACGGCAGTGCGGCGATCCTGCTGCGCTCCGGCATTGGCCCGCGCGAGCACCTGGCGTCGCTGTCGATCCCCCTGGTCGCCGCCCTGCCCGTCGGCCAGCGGCTCAAGGATCACCCCTTCTACTACAACGCCTACGCCGCCCGCCCCGAGCTGATCGGCAAGCAGTCCCCAGTGATCGGCGCCAAGCTCTGGACCCACAGCTCCACGGCGAAAAATGGCGACCTCGACCTGCACATCACCGCCACCCACCTGTTCCCCCACGACCAGAGCCCGACCAAGGTCGGTTTTGTCCTCGCCGTGGCCCTGACCCGCCCACTGTCGGTGGGCAGCCTGAAGCTGGCCAGCCGCGACCCGGCGCAGGCGCCGCTGATCGACCTCAACTTCCTGGCCCGGGCCGAGGACCGCGCCCGGCTGCTGGAAGGGGTGCGGCTGGCGCGCAAGATCGGCCAGACCGCGCCGCTCAAGGACCTGATCCACTCGGAACTGAACCCGGGCGCCCAGGCCAGCAGCGACCAGCAGATCGAGCAGTCGATGCTGGCCACCCTCGACACCTACCACCACCCCACCTCCACCGCCCCCATGGGCCCTGCCGGCGACCCCGGCGCGGTGGTCGACCTGGAAGGCTGGGTCCACGGCGTGCAGGGCCTGCGGGTGGTCGATGCGTCGATCTTCCCGGACGCCATTTCGGTCGCCACCAATATCACCACCATCGCCACCGCCGAATACATCGCGCGTCGCTACAGCTAATGTGGAGAACACTGCCATGACCATGCAAAACACCCTTGCCCAACACTGGATCGACGGCGCCTGGGTCGATTCGACCGAACACCGCGAATCCATCGACCCGGCCACCTCCAAGGTCATCGGCCACTACGCCGATGGCGGCGGCGCCGAGGCCGATGCGGCCATCGCCGCGGCCGTGCGCGCCTTCAACAGTGGCTGGAGCGACGACAGCGCGTTGCGCGCCCGGGTCCTCGACGAGCTGGCCGCCGCCTTCGAGCGCCACAGCGAGGCGCTGATCGAGCAACTGGCGCTGGAGAACGGCAAGATCAAGCCCGAAGCCCGCTTCGAAGTCAGCATGGTGCCCTCCAAGCTGCGCTACTACGCGGCGCTGACCCGCACCGAACGCGGCCACAGCGGCACCCCGCGCCCCGACGTGCTGTCCATCGTGCTGCGCGAGCCGATGGGCGTGGCCGGCATCATCGTGCCGTGGAACTCGCCGGTGGTGCTGATGGTGCGCTCGCTGGCACCGGCCCTGGCCGCCGGCGCCACGGTGGTGATCAAGATGCCGGCGCAGACCGCGCAGACCAATGCCCTGCTGGCCAGGGTCATGTCCGAGGCGCCTTCCCTGCCGCGCGGGGTGATCAACCTGTTCACCGAGTCCGGCGGCGAAGGCTCGCGCCGGCTGATCGCCTCACCCCAGGTGCCGGTCATCAGCTTCACCGGTTCCTCCGCCACCGGCCGCGCGATTTCCGCGGTGGGCGCGCAGTCGCTCAAGCGCTTCGGCCTGGAGCTGGGCGGCAAGACCCCGCACCTGGTGTTCGACGACGCCGACCTCGACGCCGCCCTGCCGCTCCTGGAAAAAGCCCTGACCGTGTTCGCCGGGCAGTTCTGCATGACCGGCTCACGGCTGCTGGTGCAGCGCGGCATCGCCGAGCAACTGCGCGAGCGCCTGGCGGCACGCCTGCAAGCGGTGCGGGTCGGCCCGGCGTCCGACCCGCGCAGCGACATGGGCCCCTTGATCGACAAGGCCAACGTGCAGCGGGTCGATCAGGCCGTCGAGGCCGCCATCGCTGCGGGCGCCAAGGTCATCGTCCGCGGCGGCCCCATCACCGAAGGCGAGCTGGCCAACGGCGCCTTCTACCGTCCGACCCTGCTGCAAGTCAGCGACTCGAAGCTGGATATCGTGCAGAAGGAAACCTTCGGCCCGGTGCTGACCCTGCAAGTCTTCGATACGGAAGCCGAAGCCGTGGCCCTGGCCAACGACAGCGAATACGGCCTGGCGGCCGCCATCTGGACCCGCGACACCAAGCGCTCGCTGCGCGTGGCGCGCAAGGTGCAGGCCGGCACCGTGTGGATCAACGACTGGGCCAAGGTCTACGACGAATTCGAGGAAGGCGGTTATCGCCAGTCCGGCCTGGGCCGCCTGAACGGCGTCGCGGCCATCGACGATTTCATCGAATACAAACACATCAGCCTGTCGACCGCCGAGGCCTAGGCCCGGCTGAGTCGAAGCGCTACGTACCTGTTTATCCTTAAAGAGGCTACATCAGCATGAAAGGCAAAATCGTACTCGAGGAACACATCAGCACCGAGCTGAACAACAGCCTGTGGGATGCTTCCGGCGAAGCCACGCGCAATGGCCGGACCTATATGGCGGATGTGGAAAAACGCCTGCTGGACAGCGACCAGCGCATCGCCGATATGGACCGCAATGGCATCGACCTCGCCATCCTGTCCCTCACCTCCCCCGGCGCCCAGTCGCTGCTCGATCCGCGCCAGGCCATCGCCTTCGCGCAACGCACCAACGAGCAGATCACCGAGCAGTTCGTCGCCCGCCACCCGCAACGCTTCAAGGCCTTCGCCACGGTGGCCCTGCAATCGCCCAGGGCCGCGGCGGACGAACTGGAACGTGCGGTAAAGGATTACGGCATGGTGGGGGCACTGATCAACGGCTACACCAACATCGGCAACGCCGATACCGCGCAGTACCTGGACGAACCGCCGGTATGGGAATTCTGGGAGCGGGTCGCGGCGCTCAACGTGCCGGTCTACCTGCACCCGCGCGAACCGCTGCCAAGCCAACGGCGGATCTACGAGGGTTATCCATCCCTGGTCGGCTCAACCTGGGGCTTCGCCCATGAAACCGCCACCCACGCGATCCGCCTGATGCTCAGTGGCCTGTTCGACCGTTACCCCAACCTGACCCTCATCCTCGGCCATCTCGCCGAAGGCCTGCCGCTGATGCTGCCGCGCCTGGAACACCGCCTGCACATGCAACGCGAAGGCGAAGGCCTGGGCAACGCGAAAAAACCGGTCAGCCACTACTTCAGCCACAACTTCTACCTGACCACCGCCGGCCACTTCCACACCAAAGGCCTGCTGGATTCCATCAGCGAAATTGGTGTCGATCGTGTGCTGTTTTCGGCGGACTACCCGTATGAAAGCATGGCCACGGCGAGCAACTGGTTTGATCAGGCGCTGATCAGTGAGAACGATAGGGAGAAGATTGGGCGGGGGAATGCGCGGAGGTTGTTTGGTTTGTAGAAATCAAGAGCCGGGTATCCGGGTGGCTTGCTGGCTGCCCGGGTATCCGCGCTCTGCTTCAACCACCCCACCAACCTTGAGTCGACAAGCACCATACATCCGCGTCCTAGACGCCAAGAAGCGACACAGCAAGAACTTCAATTCCCCCCCTGAAACACTTCATTGAGCAGGCAATAAAATGGCCAATCTCGCCGCAATCGAAAAAGCACAAAAAACCAAAGCCCCGATCGACGTCGTCAGCGCCTTCCTGGCCAACACCGCCAAAGACAGCGTCGCACACGCCGCCACCCAACTGGTCAGCGAAGACGCCACCTATGTCTCACTGAACTTCGACAACCCCGAACTGCAACAGATCGAGCCTTGGGCAGGCACCCGCAAAGGCAGGCAGATCTACGTCGACACCTTCTCCAACGTCGGCACCTACTGGGACATCAACGACTTCTCGGTAACCGATATCTTCGGCGACGGTGAAAAGGTCGCGGTCTTCGGTAGCTTCACCTACACCTCGGTTGGAGTGGGTAATCGCTTTACCTCGCCGTTCTCGATTCTTGCCAAAGTGATCGATGGGAAAATCGTTTATTTCCAGTTTATGGAAGATACCTATGCGTCGGCGAAGTCGTTTCGGGTGAGTGGGGAATGGGTGATTCAGTCGACAAAGGGTGGGCAGACGTTCGAGGTGGGTGCGGATTAAAGCTGATTTTGAATCGTTACTAGTTTGGTAGAGGTTTGAGTGTGTGCTTTTGGCCGAAAGGAACCGTTCATGGCAGGCGGCTTTCGGCCCAGGCCGTGTAAAAACGCAGCGGGCGATGGATAGCTGGATATTGGATTGTTTTAGCGGCGCCCAGAGGCCCTACAGGCTCCTGGTGTGTCGATCCGATGTATTCAGCCAATTCGGGCAAGTGTGGATCTGCGATGCTTGGCGATGAGTTCAACGATCTGCCAATGGGGTTTCAGACCCTCATCGCAGCCATCAGCGCACCATTACCCAGCAGATTCAGCACCCGTTTGAAGTTGTAGGCGAGCACATGCAGGCTCATTTCCGTGCTCACCCGGTCGAGCGTTCGGGTGAGGAAATGAGTAGCGCCCATCCAGGCCTTCAACGTGCCGAATGGATGCTCCACCGTCTGACGGCGGATGCGCATCATCTCCGGTGCCTGATCCAGACGAGTCTGCATCGCATCGAGCACCGACTCATGCTCCCAGCGACTCACCCGGCGCTGTGCGCTCGGTGTGCACTGATCTTTCAACGCACACCTTTGGCAGTTCGAGCTCCAGTAACGGTGCAGCTTTAGTCCTTTCTCGACGTGTGAGAAGCGCCAGATCAGGCTTTGCCCTGCCGGGCAACGGTACTCGTTCCTTGCTGCGTCATAGACGAAGTCACCTTTGCCAAAGCGGCCAGCCGCTGTCGCCCCCGAAGTCAGCGTCTTGGGCACGAAAGCCGTGATGCCAGCTTCGTGGCAGGCGAGGATTTCCTCGCTCTTGAAATAGCCTCGGTCAGCGACCACCGAGAGCGCTTCCACGCCCATCGCTTCCCGCGACTGCATGGCCATGCTACTCAGTTGGTCACGGTCGACGCCGTCGTTGGTGACTTCGTGCGTCACGATCAGGTGATGCTTCGTATCGACCGCAGCTTGGACGTTGTAACCAACCATCCCGGTGCCGCGCGTCATCATCGAGCGTGCATCTGGATCGGTCAGGGAGATCTGCTTGTCCGGGGCGCTCTGAAGCTGGATCTCGATGGCCTGGAGTTCCTGCATCTTCACTTTTAACGCCGCGATCTTGCTGTGCAGTCGCTCGACCTTGGCTTGTGCCACGGCAGGCTCCTGCCGATCGGCAGTGTCCAGGGCGGTGAGGTAGCGGTTGATGCTGGATTCGATTTCCTCCATCCGCCGTTGCAACTTGGCACTGGTGAAGTTGCGATCACGATTGTTGACCGCCTTGAACTTGCTGCCGTCGATAGCCACCAGCGCTTCGGCGAACAGACCGAGCTGCTGGCACAGCACGACAAACTGCCGACAAACGCCGCGGATCGCCTTACCGTTGTCCTTGCGGAAGTTGGCAATGGTCTTGAAGTCCGGCATCAGGCGCCCGGTCAACCACATCAGCTCGACGTTGCGCTGGGTCTCTCGCTCAAGGCGGCGACTGGACTGGATGCGATTGAGGTAGCCGTAGATGTAGATCTTCAGCAGGACGGCAGGATGGTAAGCAGGCCTACCAGTTTCTGCGGGGACAACGCCCTCGAAACCGAGTTGACCAAGATCGAGTTCATCGACGAAGACATCGACCACACGCACCGGGTTGGTGTCCGCCACGTAGTCATCCAGGCTCTCGGGAAGCAACACACTTTGGCCTCGATGCTCTCCCTGGATAAAACGCTTCATCGGCATTCCCCACTGATTTGAATCCATCAAATCACAGCAAGGTCGATGCCAGCGTTTTTACACAGCCTGGGCCGAAAGCGGACTCATAGCTTTTAAAAAGCGAAGCATTTTGTGCGTTTCTGTCTCTAACATCCTATGCGAGGGTTACTAATTGGGCGTGGCATTCGGGATAGGTTGTGACGCTCACGAGTTTTGACAGCAGGCCATCATGGCTAAACCCAAAAAATGCTGATTATCTTGGTCGGGTCGGTCGCAGGCGGCGTCGCGGGTGAGGCGGTCGCGGATTCCCTCGATGAGGAACTAGAGGAGTTTTCGCATTGGGACATTTTCTGACCGAGCCACAACTGACAGAAGTCAGAACCGCACTGTCTGAGCCATTCAACTATTTTCCGACCGATTACGACTACATCGCGCGACAGGTCAAAGGCGTCGATCCTGACGTACTCTACGAAATCTTTTATTCAGAAGTGGCGCCCGTGTGCTTCTCCAACCTTGCAGCAGTCTTGCCCTCTGTCTGGACAGGCTTTGACCCCGACTGGCTCAGAGCCAGGATCGAGGAAAGGCTGGCGGCGCGGAAGCGTAATTGGTTACGCAGGCAGTTTGATAAGGTGCTGGCTCTATGGCTGAAGTACAACTACGACTACATGTGGAAGGAAATTGCTTGCAGGCTTTGAGGTTCGGTTATGAACGGACATTAGGGCATCAAGTCAATGTAATTACGCCCCACCGCCGTCGCCTCCAACGCTCCGACACAACCCCTCAAACATCCCCACCAATACGCGGTTGCGCCGCTCAAGCGCGGCCCCTATAGTTCGCGCTCGCGGCAAAATCCGCGAACGACCTTGGCCGGTCGAATTACAACGACGCATCAGCGTCCAAACACATTGCAGACGCTTTTTTTGTGCCTGCGATTCTGTGTTATGGCGGCTGTGTGCGGGACACCTTCGGGTGTGCCGGTGTCGTTGTAAACCGGTCGGCCAACCCTCACACAGCTGCCACCCTCAATTTGCTTGGCCGCAAATGGTGGAAGCTCTACAACGAGTAACGACCATGGACGATCAATCGATTTCCCGCTTCACCCCCATCGACACCCACGACGCCGACGCTCCCGTTTTCTACCTCGATACCGACGCGCCCTTGAGCGATCTGGCGGCTTGCGCAGCCCATCGTTTCACCGTGGTGCGCGACCTGATGGACAGCCTGTCCACGCTTAACCTGAAAGATATTTCCGACTGCGATCTGACGCGGGTGACACGAGGGGTGCATTTGCTGACCCGGGAAGGGTGTGCGGTGTTGGAGGTGATTCAGTGGCGCACGGGGCAGGAGCCCTGAGCGCTATTGAGCTGTGGCGAGGAAACCTGGTCGGGGCACGCAGCGGCCCCGACATCTGAGTCTCTGATCAAACCTGAAATGCTGTTTGTAGCCGCTGCCGAAGAATGAGGCTGCGATCGGGCTGGGTGGCACTCCGACGAAGCGCACGCCAAACCTGGCAACGCGGTGTAACAGGTAAATCCGGGAGGCAGGATTTGCGTCTGCTGCGCAGCCGATCGCAGCCTCATTCTTCGGCAGCGGCTACAGGGAGCGTCGATCCCATAGTGACGTGCCCTCTGAACGATATGCTCAGATACATAACTCCAGACACATAATTCAACCTGCGCTACTATGCGCCTGGAGTTATAAAGCACCTCTCACCCCAATAAGGAGATGGAGGTGCAAAGCAGACAGTTGATCAAGGAGCTTGAAGCCGCAGGCTGGGTGCTGGAGCGCGTCACCGGCAACCATCATCTGTTCAAGCATCCCTACCGGCCCGAGACCGTTCCGGTGCCGCACCCGAAGAAGGATCTGCCACGGGGGACGGTCAGGGCCATCAAGAAACTGGCCGGGCTGATATAGCCCCTTCGGCCTTCGCACCTTATGAGGAGATCCCCGTGCAATATCCCATCTGCATAGAGTGGGGCGACGAGCACACGGCTACCGGCATCCAGATTCCCGACATTCCTGGCGCGGTAACCGCCGGCGACACCTTCGAGGCCGCGTATAGCGCCGCCATCGAGATCGCCCACGTCATGCTCGAAGAACTGGCCCGTGAGGGACAAGCCATTCCCCTGCCCTCGCCCACCGGCACACACCGCGCCAACCCCGACTTCGAAGGGATGGGCTGGGGCATGCTGGATATCGATATCACGCCTTACCTGGGCAAAACCGAGAAGGTCAATGTGACCCTGCCGGGCTACGTGATTCAACGCATCGACCGCTTTGTGCGCGAGCACAACATCAAGAGCCGGTCGTCTTTTCTCGCGGATGCGGCGATGGAAAAGCTGGGGCGTTAAAGACCTTGAAGCCCAAATTCAGGCCGGCGGGCAGGCCACCGTTTGCTTTGGCTTTGGCTTTGGCTTTTGATCTGAAAGCCCCGTTAACCACGATGGCCGAACGCAGGCATTGAGCCGTGGGTAACCCGGCAGGGATGCCGGGTTAGCCGCCCCAGGCCATGGATGGCCTGTGGCGGCGGCCCACGGCTCAATGCCTTCGTTCGGGCATGCCGAGCCTTAGCGAGGCACCAAGTGGTGGGGCAAAGCGTTTTGGTTACTTTGGACTGGGCCGGCTTCCGGATTTTCCAAAGTGACCCGCTGTAAGAGCGGAACCATAAGTAGCCGTTACCGCAGGAACGGATATGCACCCCGTCCAACATCACCAGCGAAACCACTACCGCTATCGCGAGCAAGCTTCGCTCCTACAAAAGCCCATGCAGCAACAGATATGTACCCAAGAAGATCACGGACGACAGCGCCCTACTGCACCGGCAAAAAATTCATCAGCAGCAGACTTTGCGCGTAGTTCAGTCCAATACGCCGGTAACGTTCGTCGAGCATCTGGGTCAGCAGGTCGAGGCGCGCCACAATCTTCCCAAACTCCACCGCAAAACTCAGATTGCTGCCCTCCTCCGAAATCTCATTGGAGAACAGCAACAGCTCCCCATTGGCCCCCTGCCGCTGGCTGAGCATCCAAGTGGCTTTTTCAATATTGCGCGCCGCATTGCTGACAAACTGCGGATCGATAGTGTCGGTCATAAAAAACTCGGTGCGCCCGCCATGGGCGGTCACCAGCATGCTGCCAATGGCATAGATAAAGGCACCAACCCGGTCGCCACGAAACTCCGGGCTCAGGGCATAACTCAACGCGGCCAGGTCGCGACGGTTGCCCAGGGCCGGCAAGGCCTTCTGCTGCTCGATGGCCTGGCGGATATCCCGCGCGGCACTGGTAGCGTCGGTATACCCCCACTCGCGCCACTGGTTGGGGTTGCGCAGGTAGAGCTTGTTCATCAGCAGGTACAGGCTTTGCAGGTTATCGCGCATGCTCAGGGTGGCCATGCGGTCGACGCTGGTCTGGAAGAACTCCTGGGGTTTGCCATTGCTGAACTGGTGGACCATGTCGCGCCCCTGCTGCTGGCTGCAACCCGTGGCGCAGAGCATCAAGACAGCGGCCAGCCACAGTGGCTGGCGCGGCATACGCAGGCAAAACACGCGCAAGGAATAACGAGAAAGCGGATAAACCATCGGCACCATTCTGGACTCTGGCCGCGCGGGGAGTCGGCGCGGCCTGGCCCTGAATAGAACCGCAAAAACGCAAAAAGTGCGGTGGCCGGGCCAACCGTGTATCGCCGGCCAACCCCGCCGACGCCCTGGCCGGCAGCGTGCAGGCTCGCCCCAAAACACCATCAAGGCGCCGACGCCAGCCCGCCAATGGCCACGCGCGCCACCCCGCCCATGGCGGCTCGCCGATACGGCTTCGACGACTGATGCAAAACCGGCGGCGGCCTTGCATACTGCGCGCCCCGCACACTGCCCAAGGAAGAAACGTGTTGGCGCCCGCCCCCTCTTTGTCGAACCTGCTTATCCGTCGCCTGTTCACCCTGTGCTCATGGATCAACGCGCTCCTGAGCGGCATCGCCGTGGCCGCCCCGCTGGCGGTGATGGTGATCACCGACCTGCAACTGATCGTCCCGCGGGACGTCAGCGGCACGCTGTTCGGCGGCGCCATGGGCTTCCAACTGTTCCTCGGCCTGTGGCTCGTCTGCCTCCTCGGCCTGACCCTGGCCCTGCTCACCCGCATGCCCGGCGCCCGCCTGGCCTGGATCGTCGCCGGCCTGGTGCCGCTGCTGCTGGGCGCCTGGTGGCGGATCAATTACCCGGACGATGCCGACGGCAACCTGATCTTCAGCCCGCAATCCTGGGAGCTGGACTACGCGATGGCGATCGGCTGCGGCCTGGTCCTCAGCGGGCTACACTGGTATCGGCGCGGGCGCCTCAAACCCCGGCCAGCCGCCACCAGCGCGGATGTACTGTTGCCCCGAATCGTGGGCGCGCTGATCCTGGCCGGCGTGTTCATCCTCCCGGCGCTGAATTTCATCAAGCAGCCCTTGCCCACCTGTGCGTTCAACAAGGCCGGGCAACAAATGAGCGTGTGCCTGAGCGATGACCCGAACGAGCGGGTGATTGTCGACTGAGGGACGGCGCTAGCCCCTCCGGCAAATTGCATTGCATCGCCTGCCGTCGCAGGATGTCGCCCTGACCCACAACCGCTCAAAAGGACGTGCTGATGACAATTCGTGCTGTGGTTTTCGATTTTGGTGGCGTGCTGTTCGACTGGAACCCGCACCATCTGTACCGCCAACTGATCCCCGACGATGCCCGCCGCCAATGGTTCCTCGAGACCATTTGCACCCAGGCCTGGAACACCCAGCAGGACGCCGGGCGGCCACTGGCCGAAGCGACCCGCAGCCTGCTGGCCGAACACCCGGAGCATGCGCCGCTGATCGAGGCCTATTACGGGCGCTGGCCGGAAATGCTCCGCGGCCAGCTGGATGACGGCGTGGCCTTGCTGGAAGAACTGCACCAGGCGCAGATGCCGCTGTTCGGGCTGACCAACTGGTCCCAGGAGACCTTCCCCTACGCCTGGGACAACTATCCGTTCCTCCAGCGTTTTCGCGACATCGTGGTGTCCGGGCAAGAGCGGCAGATCAAGCCTGACGCCGAGATCTACCAGACCACGCTGCAGCGCATTCGCGCGCACCTGCCAGACGTGGCGCCGCAGGAGTTGGCGTTCATCGACGACCACGCGCCGAATATCGTCGCCGCCAAGGCCCTGGGCTGGAATGCGATTGAGCACCGGTCGGCGGCAGAGACGCGACGGCAGTTGCAGGTCTTGGGGTTGGCGGTTTGAACTGACGCAGGCGCGCCAGCCTGTCAGGTCGCAGGCTGGTAGCGCGCGCGGTAGCGTCCGGGGCTTTCGCCGGTCCATTTCTTGAACGCGCGGTGGAAGGCGCTGGGCTCCTGGAAGCCGGTGCGCTCGGCGATTTCGCCGATGCTCGCGCGGCTCTGGCGCAGCAGTTCGACGGCCATGGCGCGGCGCACTTCGTCCTTGATTTCCTGGTACGACACGCCCTCGCGCTCCAGGCGCCGACGCAGGGTGCTGGGGCTGACCTGCACCTCGCCGGCGAAGGCTTCCAGGGTCGGCCACTGGCTGTAATGACTGCGACGCAGGCGTTGATAGACCTGGGTCGCCAGGCCGTGCTGGTTGCGAAAACGGATCACCAGCCACTGCGGCGCGCTGCGCAGAAAGACCTTGAGCGAGGCCAGGTCCTGGACCACCGGCAGGCGCAGGAAACGGCTGGCGAATTCGATTTCGGTGCGCTCGGCGCCGAAGGTCAGGTTCGGCCCCCAGAGCAAGGCATCGTCGCTCAGGGACAGGCGCGGATAACGAAAGTCGGCGCGGTCGATGGCAATGCGCCGCCCGCCGAGCCAGCACAGCAGGCTGATCATCAGCACCAGGAAGGTCTCTTCGCCAAAACGCCCGGCGGCGTCATCGCAAGGCTGGCTGTCGAGGCTCAGCACCGCGCGCTTGCCGCGCACGCTGAGGCTGCCACGGAAGTCGCGCAGGAACAGGCCGAAGTTGGCCAGGCACTGGCGCAGGGCCTTTTCCAGGGTCGGCTCCTGGATCAGCCCGCGGCAGATCAGGGCGAACGCCCCCGGCGGCAGGCCGTGGGAATCGAGCTGGAAAAACTCGTCGCCCAGCTCGCGGATCTGGATCAGCCACAGGGCCGCGAACGCGCTGGCCGGCACCCGCGCCTCGGGCTGGCCGAGCAAGGCCGGATCGATGCCCGCCTCGGCCAGCACCGCGGCCAGGCGCTCGGGCCGCTCACGCAAGGCGTGGACCATGACCTGCACGAAGTAGACCGCGACCGAATCCTTTTCCCGCATGGAATGACTGCTCTCTGTGGCTGTGGACATGGCAAAAAACGCCAGCGCGGCTGAGCGCTTTTGGCATAGGCCGGGGTCGGCGCGAGCACTAGACTCGCGCCTCGAAGGTTGCATTGCAAGACGCGCTCGCGCTGCGCTGCGACACGTCCGGACGAAGAAAGAGAAGCCAAGATGAATCTGCAGAATATCGGTGTGATCGGCGCCGGCACCATGGGTAACGGTATCGCTCAGGTCTGTGCCCAGGCCGGGTTCGAAGTGACCTTGCTGGACATCAGCGACAGCGCCCTGCAAAAGGCCCTGGCCACCGTGGCCAAGAACCTCGACCGGCAGATTGCCAAGGGCAGCCTGGACGAAGCGCAGAAACAGGCGACCCTGGGGCGCATCCGCACCAGCACCGACTATGCCAGCCTGGTCGACGCACAACTGGTGATCGAAGCGGCCACGGAAAACCTCGAGCTGAAACGGCGGGTGCTGCAACAGATCGCCGCCCAGGTTGCCAGCACCTGTGTCATCGCCTCCAACACCTCGTCGCTGTCGATCACCCAGCTCGCCGCCAGCGTCAGCGCACCCGAGCGCTTTATCGGCCTGCACTTCTTCAACCCGGTGCCGGTGATGGGCCTGATCGAAGTGATCCGCGGCCTGCAGACCAGCGACGCGACCCACACCCTGGCCCTGGACATGGCCACCCGCCTGGGCAAGGTCGCGATCACCGCCGGCAACCGCCCGGGCTTCGTGGTCAACCGGATCCTGGTGCCGATGATCAACGAGGCGATCCTGGTATTGCAGGAAGGCCTGGCCAGCGCCGAGGACATCGACGCCGGCATGCGCCTGGGCTGCAACCAGCCGATCGGCCCGCTGGCCCTGGCCGACCTGATCGGCCTGGACACCCTGCTGGCGATCCTTGAGGCCCTCTACGATGGCTTCAACGACAGCAAATACCGGCCCGCGCCGCTGCTCAAGGAAATGGTCGCCGCCGGTTACCTGGGGCGCAAGACCGAACGTGGCTTCCACCGCTATGGCTGAGCGCTGCTCGCGTTTTGCCGAAAGCCGCGACAAGGCTCTGGAGCTGTTCGCCAGCAAAGGGTTCGGCCAGGTCGGCATGCGCGAGCTGGCGAGCCATCTGGGGCTGACCCCGGGCTCGCTGTATCACCATTACCCGAGCAAACAGCACCTGCTGCTGGACCTGATCGAAGAGTTCTACGACGAACTGCTCGGCACCCTGGGGCGCATCGAACGACGGCGCAAGGCGCCCGACGATCGCCTGCGCACCCTGATCCGCGCCCACCTGAAACTGCACCGGGAACTGCCCCGGCATTTCCGCCTGGTGGAGCGCGACAGCGGTTGCCTGAACCAGGACCAGCAGCAGCGCGTGCGCCAGCTGCGCGAGCAATATGAACGCCGCCTGCTGATGCTCCTCGGCCCGCTGCCGCGGCTCGGCGACGCGGCGCTGCAGGCCACCGGGCATGCCATCGCCAGCCTGCTCAACAGCGCGCCCGGCTGGCTGGACGAGCAGCCACTGACCGAGCACGAGCGCGAAACCCTGCTGGAACACCTGCTCAGCGGCGCCCTGGAACGGCTGTTGAACAGCGCGCCGCAGAGCGCCGTGGCCTGAACCGCGGCGCAACGGCAATCGCCGCCCACCCCACCGCCAAATCACCGCCCCTGCGACCATCGACTGCCGACCGCATTCCCACAGACAACAACCGCCCCTGTAGCCGCTGCGCATTACCTCTGGCAAAAAATGACCTCCTGTAGCCGCTGCCGCAGGCTGCGATAAGGCCCGCAGGGGCTTCGGCGTCCGTGCGGTCGCCGCGAGCCTGCGGCTCGATCGCAGCCTGCGGCTGCGGCTACAGATAAGGCGGATGGCGGGGCATGTAAGTGGTGGCGCCTGCTTGTATTCATTCCTTGTAAGCGGTGGGTCGCTGATTGCCAAACGCGCTATAGGGCCGCGCCAGTTCCTTGTCCTGCCTGGATATATTTTTTCCCGATAACGGCTATTCAAAGTTATTTGTTCACCCTCGCGTTTGCCCCGTGCCCGGCCTGCTTAACTGCAAAAGCTGCCGGATAGCGCAGTCTCTACAACCTCCCACGGAAGGCAACGCCATGAGTTCATCCTCGCTCCACCCCGTCACGCCTTATGGCGTGGCAATTCAAGAAGCAATCTCCCTCGGCAACCTGCCGCAGATGAAGTCCCTGCTCAAACAACGCGATACATCCCAGAAAGAATCCAAGGATCTGAGCAGCGCTTACGAGCAGTTGGCACAGGAAGTCGCCCGTCTGGAACGGCGCTAACGCCGTTTCCATTTTCTAATGCAATGGAGGCAATCATGTCCGGTTCCACTACGTCCCCTGTTGGCCTGTTTCCCCTCAGCTACCGGATCGGCAATCCGATCCCGGGCGCGCCAAGCCTTGCTCTCAACCTGTTGGTCTACACCCCCGACCAGACTGTGCGCGGCACCTCGCTCATCACCCAGGCCGTCAATCCTCCCCTGGAATTGCCGTCCGATGTGTGGGGGCAATACACCTACCTGACCGTCATGCCGCCCAGCACGAGCAAGATCCTGGTGACCGCCCAGGGCAATCAGGGCGGACCGGGCTCCAACTCGGTCGTCACCTTCAAGATCCAGTTGGTGGTGGGCGAAGACTGGCAAAGCGGCGTCGCCAACTACCAGTACTACAACGGCCATCAATGGGTATCGGTCGAAAACGTTCCGGCCCATCTGGTCGGGCCGGTGCCCTCCTACACCCTGCAAACGCACCAGGAAACCGCTCCGGCCCTGCAGGCGTATCCACCAATCCATCCGCTGTATGCCGCGCCAATCCATGGTGCCATTGCCAGCGGCGACCTGGCCCAGATGAAAACCCTGGCCAGCCAAGCCCAGGAGCAACTGGAGCAGTTGCCACAACTGCGCAACGCGCTGGATGCAGCCAAGGACGAAATCGGCAAGCTCGAGCGCCGCTGACCGCCGCTCGCCCCTGACCCGACTTCCCTGAATACGAACAAGGAGTTGCACCATGCAAACTGGACTGTTCCACACCCGCCTCCACGTCACCACGGCGCTGCTGGGGGCCCCGGTTCTGACCCTCGACCTTCTGGTCAACACCCCGCAGAAAAAAGTCAGCGGCGTGGCCCGCGTGTTCAAGAGCACTTACCCGCCGGTGAACTTCTTCGCCGACGTGTGGGGTGAGTATTCCCAGCTCCACCTGGACCCCTCGACCGAAGGCCACATCATTCTAAAGCTCGACGGCAACCCCAGCGGTCCGACCAGCCAGATCGCCGAGACCTTCCACCTGCAGGGCATTCTCGGGCTCGACTGGGCCAGCGGTTCCGCCAGCTACCGGTACTACTACCAGGGCAGCTGGCAGGACGTGCAGCACGGCACCGTCAGCCAGGCGTCGATCCCGCACCCGGAACCCGTGCCGCATCACCCCATCCCGCTGTATGCCGTCGCGGTACAGCATGCCCAGGCCAGCGGTGACCTGGCGCAACTCAAGGCAGTGGTCCGCCAGGGCGAGCAGCAACTGGCCAGCAGCGATGCGCTGCGCAGCGCCTTGCAGCAGCTGAACGCCGAGATCGCCCGCCTCGAAGCTCGCTGAAAGGTGGCGTCCGGGCCTGGCCTTCCTCAGGGCCAGGCCCGGGTCCCCACTGGCAAACCCTTTGTCCGCCCGGGCCGGCATCGCCAGGGACGGCGCGGACATCCGCCAGGTTCGTGCCGCGCGCCTGTGTGCGCGCAAAGGACTGTCCATGTCAGCCAATCGCCCCGCCCGCTACCTCAGCGAAACCGACCTCAAGCGTTACGTACCGGTGCATGTGGTCTGGGAAATCACCCTCGCCTGCGACCTCAAATGCCTGCATTGCGGCTCGCGCGCCGGCCACCGACGCCCCAATGAATTGAACACCCAGGAATGCCTCGACGTGATCGACGCCCTCGCCGCCCTCGGCACGCGGGAAGTCACCCTGATCGGCGGCGAAGCCTATTTGCGCAAGGACTGGACCCGCCTGATCCAGGCCATCCACGACCATGGCATCTACTGCGCGATCCAGACCGGCGGGCGCAACCTGACCCCGGCGAAAATGCAGGCCGCGGTGGAGGCCGGGCTCAACGGCGTAGGGGTTTCGCTGGACGGCCTGGCGCCCCTGCATGACGCCGTGCGCAATGTCCCGGGCTCCTTCGACAAGGCCGTGGACACCCTGCGCCGGGCCAAGCAGGCCGGGCTCGCGGTCAGCGTCAACACGCAGATCGGCGCAGCCACCCTGCCCGACTTGCCGGAGCTGATGAACCAGATCATCGAACTGGGCGCCACCCATTGGCAGATCCAGCTGACGGTGGCCATGGGTAATGCGGTGGACCACCCGGAACTGCTGCTGCAACCCTATCAACTGCTGGAAGTGATGCCGCTGCTCGCGCGTCTCTACCGCGAAGGCCAGGAACGCGGCCTGCTGATGAACGTGGGCAACAACATCGGTTACTACGGCCCTTACGAACATATGTGGCGCGGCTTCGGCGACGAGCGCGTGCACTGGAGCGGCTGCGCCGCCGGGCAAACGGTGCTGGCCCTGGAAGCCGACGGCACGGTCAAGGGCTGCCCTTCGCTGGCGACGGTGGGGTTTTCCGGCGGCAATGTGCGCGACATGAACCTGCACGACATCTGGCACTACAGCGAGGGCATGCATTTTGGCCGCCTGCGCTCGGTCGACGACCTCTGGGGTTATTGCCGCACCTGCTACTACAACGACGTGTGCCGCGGCGGCTGCACCTGGACTTCGCACTCGCTACTGGGCAAGCCCGGCAACAATCCGTACTGCCACTACCGCGCCCTGGACCTGCAGAAAAAGGGCCTGCGCGAACGCATCGTCAAACTCGAGGACGCCGCCCAGGCGTCGTTCGCGGTCGGTCGCTTCGACCTGATCACCGAACGCATCGACACCGGCGAGACGGTCAGCAGCGTCAGCGACAGCGGCCAGGTGATCAAGCTGGCGTGGATCAACCAGGGGCAGAAATCCCCCGAGGAAGGACGCCTGCCCACCCAGCTGGCGCTGTGCCGCGGCTGCTGGCAGTACATCCATGCCCACGAAACCACCTGCCCGCACTGCTCGGCCGATGTGGCCAGCGCCGAGGCCGACTACCTGGCCGACCGTGCCCGGCAACAGGCAATCATGGACCGCCTGACCGGCCTGCTGGGCATGCCCCAGACCCGGCTGGTGTAGCCACCAGCCTAGGCCCGCCGCCAACCGGGCGGCGGGCCTGACAGGGGGTGCCCCAAGGGTGATAACCCGCCACGGGCCCATGAGAAATCCGTCTAAAAACAAGCCCACTGCCACACAGGTTTAGGCTTTGCTAGTGAAGGCCTCACCCCATCAGCTTTTGCCAGCGGGCCGGCTCACCCGGCGCGCCCGCAGCCCCTGCCATCCGGGAGTCCCAGCATGAAAATCAATCCCTACCTGATCTTCAACGGCGATTGCGCCGCCGCCTTCAAGTTCTACGCCCAGTGCCTGCAAGGCACCCTCGAAGTGATGATGACCTTCGGCGAAAGCCCCGCTCGCGACCATGTTCCCGCCGAGTGTCACGACCTGGTCATCCACACCCGCCTACTAGTGGGCGACCAAGCCATCATGGGTTCGGACAGCACGCCCGACCGGCCATATTCGGGTATCCACGGCTGCTCGATATCGCTGAATGTCGACAGCATCGCCGAGGCCGAGCGGGTGTTCGCCGCGCTGGCGGACCAGGGCACTGTGCAGATGCCGCTGGAGGCCACCTTCTGGGCGGCGCGCTTCGGCATGCTGGTCGACCGCTTCGGCGCCTCGTGGATGGTCAACTGCGAAAAGGACCAGTGACAAGCGCCTGTCGTTAAGCCAAGGGGGCCGCGGCGATTCGCGGCCTCTCAGGCCTCGCCCTCGGCCTCCATCGCCCGCAGCGCTCCCAGGCGCTGACGTATGCCTTCGCCGGCCATCGGCCCGGCCTGGACCGTGCACGCCTCCAGCGGCACCGGGCGGCCATCGGCCAGGTCGGCCATCATCGGCCGCACCGGCCGGCCGGTGGCGCGCTCGACGATCTGCACGCTTTCCCCTTCCGGCGCGTAATGGCGATTGCCCCAGGCGACGAACGCCATCAGCACCACACGAAAATCCTCGCCCCGGGCCGTCGGCACATATTGGTAGCGCAACGGCCGCTGACTGTAGGCCTGACGCTCCAGCAAGCCGTCCTCGACCAGCGAATTCAAACGCCGGGTGAGCATGTTGGGGGCGATCTGCAGGCTGCGGGAAAACTCCTCGAAACGCCGCAGGCCATGCAGGGCGTCGCGCATGATCAGGATGCTCCACCACTCGCCCACCCGTTCCAGACTGCGGGCAATCGGGCATTCGTCGTGAAGGAGGGTCTTGCGTTGCATGGCGGTTCCTCGAATTTCGCAGTTGCGTATTTGTGGTCCGGGCATGTTACTTTCATGATGATAGTGACGTCCATAGAGCGACACACCCCACACGAGATGAAGGAGCACAAAGGTCATGAACAAACGCATTGTCGTCACCGGCATGGGCGCATTGACCCCGCTGGGCTGCGGTGTCGAACAGGTCTGGCAACGCCTGCTGGCCGGGCAGTCGGGTATCCGCCGGCTACCGGAAGCATTGATCGGCGACCTGCCGATCAGCATCGGCGGCCAGGTTCCCGACCGCACCGAGGACCCGCAGGCCGGCTTCGATCCGGACGCGCTGCTGGCGCCCAAGGAACAGCGCAAGATGGACCGCTTCATCCTGTTCGCCCTCGCCGCCGCCCAGGAGGCGCTGGCCCAGGCCGGCTGGGCGCCGCAGACGGCAGAGGCGCAGGAACGTACCGCCACCATCATCGCGTCGGGCGTGGGCGGTTTCCCGGCCATCGCCGACGCCGTGCGCACCACCGACAGCAAGGGGCCGCGCCGTCTTTCGCCGTTCACCATTCCATCCTTCCTCAGCAATATGGCCGCCGGTCATGTGTCGATCCAGCATGGCCTGAAGGGGCCGCTGGGCACGCCGGTGACGGCCTGCGCCGCGGGCGTCCAGGCCATCGGCGACGCCGCGCGGATGATTCGCGCCGGGGAGATCGACGTCGCGGTCTGCGGTGGCACGGAAGCCACGATTCACCGGGTCAGCCTGGCCGGTTTCGCGGCCGCGCGCGCCCTGTCGAGCGATTTCAACGACACGCCGGAGCGCGCATCGCGGCCCTTCGACCAGGCGCGCGACGGCTTCGTGATGGGCGAAGGCGCCGGCCTGCTGGTGATCGAGGAGCTGGAACACGCCCTGGCCCGGGGCGCCACGCCGATCGCCGAACTGGTGGGCTACGGCACCAGCGCCGACGCCTATCACATGACCGCCGGGCCGGAAGACGGCGACGGTGCCCGCCGCGCCATGCAGCAGGCGTTGCGTCAGGCCGGCGTCGAGCCGTCGCAGGTCCGGCACCTGAACGCCCACGCGACCTCGACCCCGGTGGGCGACAAAGGCGAGCTGGCGGCGATCAAGAGCGTGTTTGGCAACCACAGCGACCTGGCCATCGCCTCGACCAAGTCGGCCACCGGCCACCTGCTGGGCGCCGCCGGCGGGATCGAAGCGATCTTCACCATCCTGGCGCTGCGCGACCAGATCGCCCCCGCCACCCTCAACCTGGAAAACCCGGATGCCGGCGCCGAAGGCCTCAACCTGATTCGTGGCCAGGCCCAGCCGCTGGCGATGGAATACGCCATGTCCAACGGCTTCGGCTTTGGCGGGGTGAATGCCAGCGTGCTGTTCCGGCGCTGGGGGTAAGCCGGAAAATTCTCGTCGCACAGAAGGAGGTTTCAGCACCGCTTCGCTGAAACCTCAAGGGCCCGGCGCAGTAAACGGCTGCGGGGCCCGCCTCGCGGTAACCAAACTGTAATAAACCCAGATTTATTGCGGCTTGATCCGCCTTTTTCCAGGACGATCGTGCCAATACCCGGCTGCCCGACCCACGCCTTCCAGACGAATGAGTAGCTTGGGCGCAGATTCCGGAGCGCGCAGTCACCAGGCTCCGAAATCCGAGCGAAGAAGAACAAGAAGACTTCAGCTCTTGTTTTTGTTCATGACTTTTTAGTTTGTGAGGGAAAACGAACCATGGCGATATTCGACTACAAGGGCCAAGACGGCCGCGTGCTGATTTCAGATGCCTGGAACCTGGCCACCTACACCAGCGGCGTAGCGACGGTAGGCGCGCTCTACCACTTGCCCGGGGCGGTCCTGGGCGAAGGCAACACCTTTGTCCTGCCCAAGGGCTGGCGCGAGATCAGCGCCAGCGACCTGGGCATCGACGGCAGCCACCTCGACCTGACAGGCAGCTTCAAGGGCGAAAACGTATCCGGCTCCCAGGCCAAGGTATTCGGCCAATACGACGAGAGCGGCAAGCTGGTGAAAATGGGCTTTTCGATTGCCGGCACCAACTCGCCGATGGACTTGCTGGGATACCCGGCAATGATCGACAACTCCTATATCCACGGCTACGACTACCTGCTCGACTCGATCAAGAACTACGCCACCAGCCATAACCTGACGGGCAAGGATGTGCTGGTCACCGGCTACAGCCAGGGCGGCTCCGTGACCAACAGCATGTACCTGGGCAGGGAAAACCTGGCCGACGGCTTTTTCAAGGATTCGGACTACTTCGGCATGGCGTCGCCAAAGGCCAGCAACAGCGACGGCATCTTCAACTTCGGCTTCGAAAACGACATCGTGCACCGGCTCATCGGCGAACAGACCGACCTGAGCGGCGCCATTCTCGCGGCCCTCAAAGGCAGTGATGCCAGCTACACCTCGACCACCGACAACATCGTGCTGTTCGACACGGTCTACGCTTTGCCCACCTGGCCCAACGGCCCCTTCTCCGTGATCAATCCCAACGGTTGGGTGGCGCACCTGGAAGGCGTTTTCATCAACCCCATCCAGCGCATCGGCCAGTCGACGTTCTACGACTACATCGAGCGTGACAGCACCATCGTCATCAGCAACCTCGACCCGGTCAGCCGCAGCTTTACCTGGGTCAGCGACAAATACTCCCCCACCTCCAACCACTTCGGCACACCGGCCTTTCTCCTCGGCACGGACAGCGCGGACAAGCTGCAGGACGGCAGGAACGACGACTTCCTCGACGGCTTCGCCGGCAACGACAGCTTCAGGGTCAGCACCGGCACCGACATCGTCGCTGGCGGCGTGGGCGACGACAAAGTCTTCCTGCAGGGTACGGTCACCAGTTACGAAGCCGTGCGCCTGAGCGATGGCAGCCTGTTTCTCAACGACACCAACGGACGTTACGGCCTCAAGGAGCTGCACGACGTCGAGCATGTCGAGTTTGAAGGCCTCCTGGGCCAGGCCTTGACCCCGGCCTTTACCGTGACCGGCAGCAAGCTCGATTTCGAAGGCCTGTTCGGGTCGGACAAGAGCTACGCCAAGGCCACCGAAGGCACACAGTTGGCAGACCTGCTGAAGGGTACCGCCTCCCGCGACCTGATCTTTGGCCAGGGCGGCGACGACCTTATCGAAGGTGGCGCGGGCAATGACCTGCTGCACGGTGGAAGCGGCAACGACACCCTGCTCGGTGGCAATGGCAACGACGCACTCTACGGCGGCGCGCACAACGACATCCTGGTGGGTGGCCTGGGCAACGACACCCTCAGCGGCGGTGTGGGCAGCGATCTGTTTGTCTTCGACCAGGTCGGGTTCGGCCATGATCTGATCAGCGACTTCAACGTTCACCAGAACGGGTTCGATCAGTTGGTGTTTTCCAAGTCCTTGTTCGCCTCCACGGCCGCCGTCCTCAGCGCCACCAGCCAGCAAGGCAGCGACAGCCTGATCGTGGCGGGAGACAGCAGCATCACCCTGGTCGGCTTCAACCCCGCGCAACTGAGCGCGGACATGATCAGCCTGGTCTGACGCTCGACGGGCACACCCTCCATTCGTGGGAGGGTGTTGCCTCGACCGGCACTGGATCGACACGCCGCCCACTCTCCGCAGCCCATTGGCCCCTGGCTCGGAAAATCGACAAAAACTCGACTGAGGCTGACAGCAAAAGGCTTGCCCTGTTCCTACTATGGAACCGGTGACATCCACCCTCGAACCGGCCCCGCGGCTGTACCGGGCCACCTCGACCGCAAGTGCCCGGACCGAGCGCAAGCGAGCCCACAGGAGTTATCAAAGTGGAATGCATACCGGCAACCATGAAGACCTCTGCTGTCCAGTTGATTTACGACTGACCCTCTCTCGGGCCTATCGCCTGAGCTAGTGCTCCAGCACTTCCAATTACCTCTTTCAAGACCGCGCCCTCGGCACCGTCTCACGGCTCCCGCGATGGCGGGGTATTCATCCGCCACCTGGATCGGGAGGCGCGATCGAACGCCCACGCCGAACGGACGTGCGACGCCTTGGAATCGACTGTCAACGCCCAACCTTTTCTCGCCGGCCATGCCGGCACGCGGAGAACCAAAATGACTCAGGCGACGCCGTTTTCCCGTCAAGACATTGCTTTTCATCCGCTCACGGCTGCGCAGCTTGAGATCTGGCTCGACCAGATGCTGCAAGGCGCCGTGCCCCTTTACAACATCGGCGGGTATGTGCGGATCGAAGGTGTGCTCGACCCGCAAAGACTGGAACAAGCCGTCAACCTGGTCATTGGCCGACATGATGCATTGCGGACCGTCCTGGTTCCGGGGTTGTCGGACGCTCACCTGCCCAGGCAGCGTTTCATGGAAGCTCTGGACTTCCAGATGCCGGTGCACGATGTCTCGCAGCAAGACAACCCCGAAGCCGCAGCACAGGCCCTGATGCAAGCAAACCTGCGACAGCCGTTCGAACTTGAAGGACGGCCCCTGTTTCGCATGGAACTGCTGAAAGTCCGTGAAGACGCCTGTTATTTCTTTATGAACTGCCATCACTTGATCGCCGATGGCTGGGCCGTCGCCATGATCAGCCGCGCTGTCGGCCAGGCTTACACCGCCCTGGAACAAAACCGGGAAATCCCCGCAACGGCACCGGCCTACGTCGACTACATCAGGCAGGGCAAAGCCCGCCGGGCATCGGATCAACTCCAGCGCCAGTACTGGCTGGACAAATACCGCACCCTGCCTGAACCCCTATTGCCCGCCAGATATCGCGATCGCCTTGAACACAACGTTTCCCCCAGTCGCAATCACGCATGGCGCCTGCCGCGCGAGTTGTATGACCGCCTCAATGCGCTGGCGAAGACGTCAAGCCGGTCGAATGCCTTCCATGTGATCCTGGGCGCGCTGTACACCTACTTCGCCCGCGTTACCCAGCGTGATGAGCTGGTGTTCGGAGTGCCGATCCTCAACCGTGCCAATGCCGTGCAAAAGGCAACGCTTGGCCTGTTTGCCGGCATGAGCCCGGTGCGGCTGAGCCTGGGCCATGCCCTTGGTTTCGACGAACTGGTCAGGAACATCGCCCAGGTCCTCAAACAGGACTATCGCCACCAGCGCTTTCCTCTCAGCGAACTGAACCGCGAACTTGAACTGCAGCGCACGGGGCGACGGCAACTGTTCGATGTGGTCGTTTCCTACGAGATCGCAGACCAGGAGCTCTGGTTCGGCCAATCGCGTGGACATCCGGTGAAACTCTGCAACGGTTTTGAACAGACTCCGCTGTCCGTCCACATACGTGAGTCTGCGCCGGGCGACGATGTCTGGATACATTTGATTTACAACCAAGCCTATTTCGACGGCGCGGAGATCGAAGCGCTGCAACAGCGCATCATGAGCATCCTGCAATCTGTGCTCGAGAATTTCTCCCGGCCGGTCAGCACCCTCTCGTTACTGTCAGCCACCGAGCATGAACAGGTCGACAAGTGGAATCATACGGCCGTCGAGTACCCGGACGACCCATTGCTGCACACCCTGATCGAAGCCCAGGCCGCAGCCAGGCCCGATGCTATTGCCGTGCGATTCGAAAACCAGGTCCTGACCTATGGCGAGCTGAACCGGCAAGCCAATCGGTTGGCCCATTCGTTGCTCGCGCTGGGCATCCGTCCGGACGAGCGCGTTGCCCTCTGCGTTGAACGCAGCCTGGAGATGGTCGTGGGACTGCTCGGCATCCTGAAAGCTGGCGGGGCCTATGTACCGCTGGACCCCGGTTATCCGGCGGACCGCCTGGCCCATATGCTGAGCGACAGCACTCCACGCGCGCTGTTGACGACCACGACGCTGCTCGCGACCTTGCCCGAGGCGAGCATGCCGGTACTGCGACTGGATGCGGACCGCGAGATCTTTTCGTCAAGCCCGGACAGCAACCCTGATGCTTCGGCGCTCGGGCTGACCGCCAGGCATCTGGCCTACGTGATCTATACCTCGGGTTCTACCGGGCTCCCCAAGGGGGTGATGAACCAGCACGACGGCGTGGTCAACCGGCTACGCTGGGCGCAGCAGACCTATGGTGTCGATCATGACAGCCGCATCCTGCAGAAAACCCCGTTCAGTTTCGATGTGTCGGTGTGGGAGTTCTTTCTGCCGCTGCTCGCAGGCGCGCAACTGGTGGTAGCGGCCCCTGGCGGCCATCAGGACCCGCACTACCTGACGGACATCATGGCCGGCGCCGAGATCACGATGCTGCACTTCGTGCCGTCGATGCTGCAGCTCTTCCTCGATCAGGCCGACCCCGACCGCCTGCCCTGCCTGCGGCAAGTACTGTGCAGCGGCGAAGCCTTGCCTTACGCCTTGCAGGAGCGTTTTTTCGAACGCCTGCCAGGGGTCCAGCTGCACAACCTCTATGGCCCCACGGAAGCCGCTATCGACGTCAGCGCCTGGCATTGCCGTCCCGATGTGCATGAAGGCATCACCCCGATCGGCAAACCCATCGCCAATATGCAGATGCATATCCTCGACACGCACTTGCAACCGATGCCGCCGGGAGTAGAGGGCGAGATCTATCTCGGCGGCATTGGCGTGGCCCGAGGCTACCTGAACCAGGCCGAACTGACTGCCGAGCGCTTTCTCGATCATCCGTTGGGCAGCGCTGGACCCAAGCGCCTCTACAAGACCGGCGATCTGGGCCGCTGGTTGCCCGATGGCAGTGTCCAGTACCTGGGACGCAACGACTTCCAGATCAAGATCCGTGGTTTGCGGATCGAGCTGGGCGAAATCGAAAGCCGGCTGCGGGCCTGCGAAGGCGTCAAGGATGTGGTAGTGGCCGCCAGCCACGACGATGATGGCGATACGAGCCTGATCGCCTATCTGCTGAGCGACGAAGGTTGCGTCCTGGAGCATTCCACACTGCGCACCGAACTGCGCAGGCACGTCCCGGACTACATGGTTCCTCGACACTGCATCGAACTCGAGCGTTTCCCCCTCAATGTCAACGGCAAGCTCGACCGCAAGGCCCTGCCGGTACCGGATGCAGTATCCGGCGGCGAAGCCGCGGTCGAGCCGCGCAACGAACTGGAGCGCACCCTGGTCGAGCTGTTTCAGGAAAACCTGAAATGCGACTCGATCGGCATCCATGACAATTACTTCATGCTGGGCGGCGACTCACTGAAAGTGATCCGCTTGAAGGTCAAGGCCCGCGAACGCAACATCCCCCTCAACCTGGAGGACGTTTATCAGCATCCGGACATCGCGCAACTGGCCCGGCACCTCGAAACACAGGACAGCGTTGCCACAGACGCGGACTCGTTTGAGCGGGCGCTCCCGTTCTCGCTGGTAGCGCCCGACATCCGGCGCATCAACCAGCCGGTATTCGACGACATGTTCCCGGCGAGCCAGTTGCAGGTCGGGATGATCTACCACTCGATGATGCATCCGGATTCGGCGATCTATCACGATATCTTTCGCTATACCCTGCGCCTGAAGTGGGATGCCGCGGCCTGGCAACAAGCCTGTGAAGCCCTGATCCGGCGGCACCCGGCGCTGCGGATGTCGTTCGACATGGCCCATGCCGGCCAGCCGATGGCACGTATCCATAAAAGAATCCGCCCGCCGGTACGGACCGTCGACGTCCGCGGGCTGACGCCGGAGGAGCGCCAACGGCTCATCGCCGCCCATGTCGAGGAGCGCAAGCGTCTGCGCACCGACTGGAAACGTCCGCCGCTGTACCTTTTCTGTGTGTTTGCCGCGCAGGACGAGATCGACCTGGTGTTCAGCTTCCATCACGCCATTCTCGATGGATGGAGTGTTGCGACGCTGATGCGCGACTTGCTCGCCTTGTACACCGACCGCTCGGCCACGCTGCCGCTGCTCACCACCTCTGCGGCCGACTTCGCGCGACTGGAACAGCAAGCGATTGCCAACCAAAGCCACAGCGCATTCTGGAAAGGCTACCTGGAGAACGCCCCCGCCGCCGCCCTGGTCAACTGGGCCTACTGTGTTGCGCCAGACACAGTGACGCACCGGACGCTGTATCGCGAGATCCCCGCCCGGAAAGCGGCAGATCTCGAAGCGTTCTGCCAGCGCCACGCCCTGCCGCTACGCACCGTCCTGCTCGCTGCGCACGGGGTTGCCCATTCGATACTGTCCGGCCAGGAAGAGATCCTGTGCGGGGTCATCGGCCATGGTCGACCGGAGTTCGACGACACCGAGTCGCTGCTGGGGCTGTTCCTCAATACCCTGCCGTTGCGCTTCGATCGTCGCGCCGACAGTTGGCTCGGGATGATCGAAGCCTTGATGGAACAGGAACGACAGATCCATGCCCACCGCCGTTATCCATTCGCCCTCATCCACCGCCAAACGGGTGTGTCTTTGCATGGGGTGTTCAACTACGTCGATTTTTACGTGCTGGACCAGGCCCGGGAGCAGGATGAGCCAGTGCTCGCGCACTGGGAAACCACGGAGGCCAGCAACTACGATCTGCTGACCACGGTAGGACGACACCCGGTCAATGGATCGCTCTTGCTGAAGATGGACTACCAGACCGCCCGCGTTGCAACGAGCCAGGCGCAGCTGTATGCCGAATACGTCGTTCGCGTTCTCGAGGCGATGGTCGCGGCGCCGAAGTCCGCCCCTGTGATACCGGTGCGGCCAGCGACCGACAGCTCGCCGCCGGCCATGGGTTCAGTACCCTCGGTGTTGGCCTGTGACAATCTTTCGAGCCTACTGCAGGACGCATTCTCTCGGGGCGGCGAGCAGATCGCGCTGAGCGCGGGCGACACTCGCCTGTCCTACGCCCACGTGGCCGAAGCGAGCGCCCGGATCGCCGACTGGTTGCATCGCCAGGGCATCGGCAAGGGTGACCGGGTCGCGCTCATGCTGCCGCGCTCCCCGGACCTGGTGATCGCACTGTTGGGCATCCTGCAGGCCGGCGCCGCGTATGTGCCGATCGACCTTGGGTATCCGCAAGAACGCATTCAGCTGATTCTCGACGATTCACAGCCACGACTGGTGCTGATCGACGAAACCGTTGCGGAGCGCATCGACACACGACCGGCATGCACCTGGAAAACCTTGACCGAGCAACTGAGCGACGACCGCCGCGGCTGTCGACGACAGGTCGCCTCGATAGCCGCCGACCTGAGCGGCCAGGACCTCGCTTACCTGCTGTACACCTCAGGATCGACCGGGCGCCCCAAGGGCGTGGCGATGCCTCACCGCGCACTGGTCAACATGGTCCTCTGGCAGACTCGCCAAGACCTGCCAGCGCCCAAAGCCTGTGGCCAGCAGAAAACCTTGCAGTACGCGCCCATCTCATTCGACGTGTCGTTCCAGGAAATCGTCTCGACACTCATCTGCGGCGGCGAACTGGTGATGATCGACGAAAGCCTGCGCTACGACTTCATCCGGTTGCTGAAGTTTATTCGCACGCAGGAGATCAACCGTCTGTTCCTGCCTTATGTCGCGTTTCAGGGACTGGCCGAAGTGGCATCGCAGCTCGATCTCCGTCCGGCCTCGCTACGCCAGATCAATGTGGCGGGCGAAGCGCTGAAAATCACCGATGAGATCCGCAACCTGATCGACGGCATCGGCCAATGCGTCGTGGAAAATCACTACGGCCCGACCGAAACCCACGTCGTCACGCACTTGCGCCTGGAGGGGCCGGCCGCTTCCTGGCCAAGCCTGCCGCCCATCGGCAAGGCGATCGACGGCGTACGGGTGCATATCCTCGATAGCGCGGGCCAGCGTTGCCTGGCCGGTGTCGCTGGCGATCTGTACATCGAAGGTATTTGCCTGGCGAACGGCTACTGGAACCAGCCCGCCTTGACCGAAGAACGCTTTGTCGTGCGGACCCTCGACGGTCAGCCGCGACGCATGTACCTGACGGGCGATATCGGGTTCTGCCTGCCGTCGGGCGATGTCGTCTATCTGGGTCGCAGCGACACGCAAGTCAAGATCCGCGGCTACCGTGTCGAACCCGGCGAAGTGGAAATGGCCCTGTTGCGGGCCAATCATCAAGGCGTCGACATCCAGCAAGTGGCGGTCGTCGACCGGCAGGCTCCCGACGGTCAGAGTTTCCTGGTGGGTTTCATTCAGGTCGCGCCAGCCCAGGTACTCGACCTGGAACGACTCAAGGCTGGAATGCGCAGCCTGCTGCCCGCTTACATGCTCCCCGCCTCACTGGTCATCATTGACCGGATGCCCTTGGGGCCGACCGGCAAGATCGACCGTAATCGCCTGCGGCAGATGGAGGTCCAGGTTACCCGGCAACGATCGTTCACTGCACCGGGCAACCCTGAAGAGCAGCTTCTCCAGGCTTGCTGGCAGAAGACTCTGGGGATCGAAGACATCGGCGTGCATGACGACTTCTTCGAGATCGGCGGCAACTCGCTCATGGCCGTCCGCCTGATCGCGATGCTGGCCAAGGAGCATGGCCTGGAACCGCCGCTGTCCGACTTCATCCAGGCACCGACCATTGCCGAATTCGCTCGGGTGCTGCAACGAATCGACAGCGAACCGCACGACACCGGTGTGCTGGTCGACTTCAGAAATGCCGAACAGGCGCCCGCACTCTTCCTCATCCATCCAATCGGTGGCCATGTACTGTGCTATGCCGCGCTGGCGCGGGCCATGCGGGACAAAGTCCGCCTGTATGCGCTGCAATCGCCGGGAACCTGGGATGCCCGTGAACCTTTGCAGTCGGTTCAAGCCCAGGCGGCGTACTACGCCGACGCTATTGAGGCAGTCATGCCCCAGGGGCCGCTGAATGTCGGCGGCTGGTCCTATGGCGGCGTCGTGGCCTACGAGCTGGCCAGAGAACTGCGCAAACGCGGGCGTGAACTGCAGAACGTGTTCCTGCTGGACACAATCGTGCGGTTAAGTAAGGGCAAGGTAGAGATCGACCCTGGCGACTTCCTGAACTGGTTCATGTGGGAGTTGCTCAGCGGCGACGGTCAACGCGAGTACGACTATGAAGCGCTCGAGTTTGCCACGCTCAGTGAATCGCAGGCCCTGGAGGCGATCCGCCAGCACGGCGTCGACAAAGGCATTTTCGATGCCTCCATGACACTGCTCGCCCTGGAGCGGATCTATCGGGTCTTCCATGCCAACTGGCAAGCGCTGGTCGACTATGAATTCCCGCCTCTGAACCTGCCGCTGACGCTGTTCGCGGCCGACACCGAACTGCCCGAGGTGTTGCTGGCCCCGCATGAGCTGGTCGGCACGGCATTCCGCGACCCGTACCGAGGCTGGCTGTCGGTTTCGGACAAGGTAGAGCGGATCGCTGTACAGGGTAACCACCTGACCATGATGCGCCTGCCGCATATCGAGTATGTGGGCAGCACCATCGCCACCCGATTGAAGCGCTCCTTGCCCAGGACAGGGGCACCGAAGGTGGAGCTGGCATAGCCACCCGTCGATCGACGAGGCCGCGTGGCGCGGTCTCGTTTTCTTTCCAGACCCGGACCGGTGCCGGGCCAACCAGGTTCAACAGATATGACTCAATCCAGAAAAGCGATCATTGTCGGCGCGGGAATCGGCGGCCTGACTGCGGCCATTGCCCTGCAACGCGCAGGGTGGCAGGTCGAGGTGTTCGAGGCCGCCCAGGCATTGCGCACCGAGGGCAGCGGCTTGTCCGTGATGTCGAATGCCATGGCGGCGCTGCATTCGATCGACGCCCACGGACCGGTGGCGGAAGCCGGCCAGGCGATCCGGCATTTCTACTTCAAGGACAAGAACGGACGCACCATCACTCGTTTACCCATCCATGAGGTCGGCGAAGAACTGGGACATCCCAGTGTAAACATCCAGCGCCCCCTGTTGCTCAAGGCACTGGCCGGACAGCTCACGCCCGGCACGATCCGCACCGGACGACGCTGTACCGGATATACCCATCTTGCCAATGGCGTCAGTGTCGCGTTCGATGGCGGCGCCTGTCACACCGCCGACCTGCTGATCGGCGCAGACGGCCTGAACTCGATGGTCCGCCGCCAGATGCTGGGCGAAACCTGCGTGCGCTCATCGGGCTACATCGCGTGGCTGGCGGTGACGCCATTCGAGGCACCGGCCACGACACCGGGCACGGTGGCCCACTACTGGGGCCAGGGTAAAAGGTTTGGCCTGTGCGATGTTGGCGACGGGCATGTGTACTGGTGGGGCACCTGTAACCAGCCCGATGCAGCCCTGGCGGCGCAGAGCCTCAGCAAATATGAAGTGCTGCAGGCTTACTCCGGCTGGGCACCGGAAGTGCTGGCCGCCATCGAGGCGACGCCGCCAGCCAGGATCCTGAAAGTGCATGCCCGGGACCGCGACCCCGTCACCCAGTTCTGCGACGCTCATGTCGCATTGCTGGGGGATGCGGCCCATCCGATGCTTCCCAGCCTGGGCCAGGGCGCGGCGCAGGCTATCGAGGACGCGGTAGTGCTGGCCGACTGCATCGCGCGAAACCCCGAGCTTCCCGCGGCACTGGCGACCTATGAGGCGATCCGCCTGCCGCGCGCCAATGACGTGGTCAAGGCCGCACGCTCGATGAGCGGTATCGAGCAGACGCAGTCCAGGTTTCTGTGCTGGCTGCGCGAGCGGTATCTGCGCCTGACGCCGCAGAGCAGCTTGCGCAAGAAGAATCTGGCCTTGCTGTCGTTCAAACTCCCCACCTAGGCCGCGACCGGGCCGGGCAGGAGCGACACGCGCGCGCCTGCCTGGTCAGCTCGCCGGCGCGCTACAGCATCCAGAGCCCGGGGTCGAGGCTCTGGTGCTTCGAGAACGGCGTGTAGACCGGCACCGTTCCGGACGCCGAGCCGGGAACCAGGATGTACTTGCAATACGTCGACAAGGTTCCGGAGGGGCTGACGTCCACATAGAGATTGGGGCCCTGCCGCTCCAGGATGGCCAGGGTTTCCTTGAAGTGAATCGGCTCCCTGAGCACCGCATCGAAATGCTCGGCCTCGTAGGCGCGGATAAGCGCTTTTTTCTGGCAGGAGAACACCGGCACCAAGGGGTGGCCCGGCGCGCTGTTCCCATATTGCTCGCGCAACGCCGAGCGGGCGGGATCGATGGCGGACGAATGAAACCCATACTCGACCGGCAAGCGGCTGGTGATATGGTTGCCGGCCTTGAGGTGCGCCTCGACCCGCTCGATCCGCGCGCGGGTTCCGGCGACCACGAAGTGCCGGTCAAAAGACACCGATGCGATCTCGCAGTTGTCGTGCAACAGCCGGTCTTCGTCGAACAGACTTGGCGGCGCGAAGACCGACAGCATCCCTCCCCGCTCGCAGGTCCGCGCCAGCACCCGGGCGCTGGCCGCCAGCAATTGGATGCACTCCCTGGGGCTCAGCGCCCCGGACACCGCGGCACACACGACCTCCCCCAGGCTCGCGCCCAACAGCACATCGGGATAGACACCGCGCGCGAGCAGGGACTGGGTCAAGGCATATTCGAAACAGAAGACCGCCTGGTTGGAGTAAAGGGTGGCGTCGAACGGGACCAGGGCACTGACCCGGTCGTCGAACACATATTCGATGAGCGACCCGCCGATTTCGGTTTCCACCCAGCGGTCAAGACGCTTGAGGCTGTCACGGAAAACCGTGTCGTGAACAAACAGGGTCTTGCACATGTGGAAGTACTGACACCCTTGTCCGGGGTACATGAAAATGGTTTTGCGTTGGGTCATGGGTTCTGACTCTTCAAGAAATGCACAGGCCCGGCAGTCGGCATCCGGACTGATCGGGCCAGACAGGTGAAATCGGCAAAATATTCGCTGGCCAGGGGACAGATGCGCCGCAACAGCAAATGCGGCGCGCCGTCCCCATGCCCCGAACAGCACACCGCGGCCACATGCGTGAGGTTCGGCTCGAGCAGGCTGAAATGCCAGCCTGCGGCCTGTTGCGCGGGATCGTCGAACCGGCAGTCGATTCGCTCGTCGTCGGGCATCCGGAAGCCGAAGCAGTCGAGTGCCGTCGCCAGCCCCGCGCCGGTGGCCTTGACATAGGCCTCCTTCAACGTCCAGTAGCCGACATAGCGCTGCCATCGTTGCGCCGGCGCCAGGCGATCGAGTGTCGACACCTCGTCCGCGGTGAAACAGCGTTGGCCGATGGCGACGAAGTCATCTCGCCGTTCATAGGACTCGGTGTCGATCCCCAGCTGGCCGCCCTTCATCACCCCGACCAGCACCACTCCCGCGCCATGGGAAATGTTGAACGACAGCTCACGCTCCTCATCGGACGGGCACAGAATCGTCGGGCGGCCGTGCGCCGTCTTGCCGAACCGCCAATCCGCCGCGGCCCGCAGGCTGTAGCGCGAAAGTACACAACGCACCAGGGCACGGGTGATCAGGTATTGCCGACGATCATGGGCAAAATGAAAGGTCGACTCGATCGCCCTCTCCTCTTCGCAGAGCAACTCCTGGCGATAGCGTTCAAACAGCGCCGGCTCGATTTCGCTGCACGTTGCCATCCATAGGTGGATCTGCCCCCGGGGCAATTCCAGCCGCTCATGCAGGGCATCGACCTGACCGATATGCCTCATACCGTGACCGAAGATTGTGGTCCTTGAGCCAGCAAGGCCAGCAACCGCGGCAGAAACCGGCTGCCGAGCGCCAGTGCCCGTTGCTCCTGGACAACCTCCTGGAGTATCGACGCAGTCGTCAGCGGGTTTGCCAGCACCACGCGCAAGACACTGATCGAGCGGTTTGCCCAGCGCTCCGGCGTCAACCGGGTACGCGAGACAAAGGAGCGTCCGGCATCCCGTTGCCGCTCCTGGATATCGTCGTTCAGCGCATCCAGGCATTCCTGCAAAGCGTCCACCTTTGCAGCGTCAGCCTTGTGCAAGGCCTGCATGACCAGCGACGGGACATAACGATAAGTCAGCAGGCAGAGTTGCGGTTCGCTGAGCAGCTCGAAGTCGTCCTGCTGCTTGATCAGGTCGGCAAAGTAACGGGCGTTGTCGACGCCGTGATCGATCAACTGCTCATATCCCTGACGCCCAAGAAGGTGCAGGTTGGCGTACAGCAACATCGCCATCGCGCTGCGCGAGCCTTCCAGGGTATGGCGCCCCAGGTCCTTGGAGCCCTTGCGCACGATGTAATTGGCATGTTGGCTGATCGCGGCGGTCAGCGTCGGCTGCCTGAAAAAAACCAGGCCGGCCCCCATCGGCACATACAGCTGCTTGTGCGCATCGATAACCACCGAGTCGGCGCGTTCTATTCCCTTGAACAAGGGGCGTTGTCGATCCGACATCAGGCTCGCGCCCCCCCAGGCCGCATCCACATGGAAATGACAACCCGCCTGCGCGGCCACATCGGCCATGGCATCGAGATCGTCGATAGCCCCGGTTTCGGTGGTCCCTGCGATCCCTACAAGCGCAAGCGGCTTGATATTGTCCAGGCGCAACCGCTCAAGGCAGCGTTGCAAGGCATCGATGCGAATACGCTCGGCGCCATCGGTGGGCACGGCAATCAGTTGGTCCTGGCCAATGCCGAGAAGATCGGCCGCTTTTTTCAATGAATAATGACCGCGCTCGGACACCAGCAGGGCCAGACCATCGTAACCGTAGTGCTTGAGCCCCTTGGCCAGCCCCTCCCGGGCAACGCCCGCGAACCCCTTGTCGGCGGGCAGCAGGTTATTGCGACTGGCCCACAGGGCCGTGATGTTGGCGGTGGTCCCACCTGCGCAGAATGCCCCCAGGGCATGCTCGCCGCTGTGCAACGTCTGTCGGTAGAAATCCTCGTCATTGCCATAGATCAGCCGGTGCAGCATCCCGAGTACCTGACGCTCCAGCGGCGTGAAGGCATTGGAGGTTTCCAGCTTCACCGGGTTCTGATTCAGCGCCGTCATGATCTTTGCCAACGGCAGCAGATACGACGGCAACGCGGAAGTCATGTGGCCGATGAATGACGGCGAGGCCGTCGGCGTGGCGCGGCTGAACACCTGGTTCTGCAGGTACTGGACATGCTCGTCGAGGCACACGGGCGACTCCGGGAGACAGACGCTGGAGAACGCCGACTCCAGCCCCCCCCGAGCGTCACTCCCGAACCCTGGGTTGCTGAAGTAGCCGGCTGGATGTCCCGCGATAGTGCGCTCCAGCTCCTCCAGTACCCTACCGTTGTTCGCAGAGGGACCGAACAGGCGTAGCAGCTGTTGCAAGCGCGGCGACATCGGCTCGCCCTGCCGCACCCGGCCAGGCACGCTTCGCTCAAACCCGTGCTCTAGCTGCGTCATAGTATTTTCCCAACGAGCTTGGTCAGCACGTCGCCCGGGCCGACCTCCTTGAACCGCGTGACACCGGCTGCCCGCATGTTCAGCACCGAATCCCGCCACATCACCGAACTGCACAGCTGCGCGGACAGCCGCTCCACCAGGTTGCTGTCGCTATAAAAACCGCCATCGACATTGGACAGTACCGGAACCTGCAACGGGGAAAACCCGATACCCCTCAGGAAATCGGCGAACGCTTCCTTGAGCGGCGCCATCTGGCGGGAGTGGAATGCCGCGCTGACCTTCAGGGGGACGTAGACGATGCCCTGCTCGTCAAACAAGCCATAGGCTGCTGCCAGGTCGGGTTGCAGCCCCGCGATCACAATCTGCGAGTCCGAGTTGTAGTTGGCCACGTCGATGCCATCCAGCCCCCCCTGGTTCAGGCAGGCACGGAGCCTGTCGATGTCGCAGTTGATCACCGCCGCCATGCCGCCACCGGAAGCACTGCTCATCAGTTGCGCGCGTTTATGGACGATGCGCAGACCATCATCGAAACCGAATGCTCCAGCGGCTAGAAGCGCGTTGTACTCCCCCAGACTATGACCGGCCAGGCATGCCGCGGGCGTGGGGTCGTCCTGAATGGCCTTCAGGTAACACAGCGTATTGACGGTAAACAGTGCCGGTTGGGTGTAGAGCGTGTTGTTGAGTTGGCGCTCCGGGTCGTTCAGGCACAACTCCTTGATCGAGTAGCCGAGGATGTCATCCGCCATGCGCGTATAAAAATCGAACTCGTCGAACAACTCGCCACCCATGCCCTGGCTTTGCGACCCTTGGCCGGGAAAAATGTAGGCTTTCATTTCCATGCACTCCTTTTCATTAGGGACCGCCGATTGGCGGCTCAGGCCTCGACCGATTGCGCCGACAGGTTTTTTGTCGACCCGGGCGTTACCCTGTCGGTCTTGGCATACAGCCCTTGGCAATAGCTGCCGATCTGGTCCAGGGCCGGTTGCGTGGACAGCATCAACATGTGACACAACGCATCCACCTCGACGACTTCAAGGCTCGGCATCTGCTGCTTCCAGCCTTGTGCGTAGTCGTCCTGCCCCAAGGCACTGTGTTCCCCGCGCACGAACAGATACGGTTGCAGACCACCGAAGTAATTGCCGCCACGGTTGTGCAGGTAATGGCATCGAACGGCCGCGGGATGAGGCAAGGGCAGTATCTGGAAGTTCGTGCTGTCGTAGGCCGACTGCACCTTGGCGTTATGCCGGATACGCTGCATCAGCTGGCCGACCGAAACATCCGAACTGTGCTGGCAGGCCTGCTCGGCGAGGGCCTGCAGGAAGTCATCGTCGCTGACGTCACTGTCGATCCGTTCCTGGTGAATCATGTTCTCCAGCGCCTGTTCCAGGTCGTCGCCATACGAGGCGCCGATGGCGATATTGGCGCTCTGCAGATAAAGCGTCTTGGTTGAAACCCCCGCCCCGCTCATGGCGTGACTGTCCAGGCTGTCGACCATCACCAGGCTGTCCACCGTTTCACCGAGCTCCTGCAACTGCCGCGTCACTTCATAGGCCAGGGCTCCGCCGAGGGAGTAACCGCCCAGGGAATAGGGACCGTCCGGCTGCTGCATCAGGATCAGGTGGCAGTAATAGGTCGCCATCGCCTGCAAGCCCTGGAGTGGCGCACGTTCACTCATGTAGCCGCGGGCCTGGATACCGAAGAACGGGCGCTCGATGCGCTGTGCCAATGCCTGGTAAGCCTCGACACCACCGATGCCGGCATGAATCCAGAACACCGGGCGCCCGCTACGGCCCTGGTTGAGCGCAACCAGCTCCGGGTAACGCCGGCTGAGGTGGCGTACCGGATGCGACTCGATCGAGGCAACCGGCTGTGCGTCCAGCAGGCGAACGATGTCGTTCAGCGTCTGGCACTCACGCAGATCAGCCAGCGCGAACTCGCCGAAGCTCGCACTCAGCCGCTGGTAAAACAGAATGAAGGTCGCGGAGCCCAGGCCGTACTCGCTCAACGCCCGGTCCTCGCGCCAGGTGGTCGCCGGCAGTCCGGTCACTTCCGCGAGGATCCGCCGAATCCTCTCCAGCAGCGGCCCTTGCAGCTTTTCCTCGGCCCATGGCTGCGGCCCCGCTTCTGCCGCCGACGGCGCCGCGCCGACCCAGCAGCGGACCTTGTCGAACGGGTAAAGCGGCAAAACCACCGGGCGATGACAGTCACTGCCGTCCAGACGTCGCCAGTCGATATCAATACCGTTCGCCCACAGCGCCGCCAACGAGAGCAGATGCTTTTGCCCGACGGCGTCGTCGATCAGGCTGTCGGTGGTGCGATCCTGTGCCAGAGCTTCCAGCAATCGGCTATCGGGCGTCTCGACAGCCCCTGTAAAACCGACACCATCACGTTTCGACCAGTCCTCGGGGTCCGCGCAAAAAGCCTGCAGGCTCCGCATCAGTTCGCTCACGTCGGACACCACCATCGCCAGCCGGAAGTCCATGGCCTCACGCTGTTGGCGCAGGGCGCGCGCATAGTCGACCAGGCTTGTGGCCAGGCCCGAGCCCAGGGACTGCAGGTGAGCCGTCGCCAGGGACAGCAACGACGAGGGACTAGCGGCGGACAGCACGATCAGTTGCTCTTCGGTGGCCAGCGGTACCGGTGCCGGGCACTGCGGCTGCGCAATCTCGAACGCCTCGACGATGACATGCGCATAGGTTCCGCCTGCGCCAAACGAGTCGATGGCCGCCCGCCTCGGTACGCGACATTCCTTGCCATCGACCGTGAGGATCGGTTGTGGCCAGTCGCGCAGCGTCGATTGCAGTTCAAAAGGCGCCTGCCGCCAATCGATATCGCTGTTCATCTGGCCGATGCCCGGCGTTGGCAGCCACTTGCGATGCTTGAGTTGCAATAGCACCTTGGTCAGTTGCGATAGGCCGGAAGCGGCCTCGGCATGCCCGATGTTGGATTTCACCGTACCAATCGCACAGGCCACCCCAGGCTCGCTGAAGACCTTGCGCAGCGCCAGCATTTCCACCGCATCGCTGAGCGGGGTACCGTTGGCGGCGGCTTCGATGTAACTGATGCTGTTGGCCGCGACGCCGGCCTTTGCCAGGCTTTCCCGGATCAGGGCCGTCTGCGCCTTGACGTTCGGCGTGGCGTAATGGCTGGCCCCGCCGCTGTGACTGACATGGGTCGAACGGATCACCCCCAGCACTTCGTCCTGGTCGCGCAAGGCATCGCTTAACGGCCGAAGCAGCACGGCGCCCACTCCCTCGCACGGCAGATAGCCGCTGCCGTCGCTGAAACTGCGACTGTCGGGCGCGCTGCCCAACATGTTCGATGCCCCCAGGCCGATGTATTTCTTGGGGTGCAACGACAGATTGACACCGCCCACGATGGCGCCCGTGCATTCGCCCCGCAGCAGGCTTTCGTGGGCATAGTGCAAGGCCACCAACGACGATGAACACATGGTATCAAGCGCAAGGCTCGGCCCGCGCAGATCAAAAACATGGGAAACGCGGTTGGCGATCGAGCTGTAGGAGGAAATCGATACCAGCGACTCACTGAGCAGATCGCTGTCCACGGCGCTGTATTGCTGGTACATCGCGCCGACGAACACCCCCAGCTTCGACTGGTAACGCTCGGCGATACGCTGACGGGTCAGACCGGCGCTGTCGAAAAGGTGTTGAACCGTCTGCAGGAACAGGCGCCCGTTCGGATCGAGAACGCTGGCCTCCCGCGGCGTCAACTTGAAAAACGCCGGATCGAACGCCGCGACCTCTTCCAGGAAACCGCCCCACTTGCAGGTGCTCTTGCCCAACATCGGCGTGCGGGCATAGAAGTCGTCGGCATTCCAGCGCTCGGGCGGGATCTCACTGATGCCGTCGTAACCTTCGGCCAGGCACTTCCAGAACTCATCCACCGAGTCAGCACCGGGATAACGCCCCGCCACCGCCACAATGGCGATCAACGGCGGCTGTTCGGCGTCACCGGCCAGCCCATGCACGGACGCCTCGACACTACGCGGTGCCGGAGGCTGAACCGGCAATGCGGGCACGTCGGCGCAAACCGCGTCCTTGACCTCTCCTTGTGCAACCTGTCCCGGCGCAACCTGTCCCGGCGCAGGCCAGCGACGGGCCACGACCTCGGCATGCTGCGCCACAAAAAAATCGGCCAGTTCCGCCAGCGTCTGGTACTCAAAAAACAGTGTTTTGGGCAAGGAACCGAAATCACTTTCCAGCTGCGCGATCACCCTCATCATCATGACCGAATCGATACCGTACTTGCTGAGCAAGGCATCGACCTGAATCCGCTGTTCGGCAAGCCCCAGTTCCTGCGCCACCAATCGGGTCAAGTGCGCCAGCAGTGCAGGACGCGACCCGGCCCCGGTCTCTCCCCGGGCCACTGGAGTCGCCAGCGGTGTGACGTCCGGAGCTTCGGCCAATGGACTGAAACCATGCAATGTCGTCGCCACCTGACGTATGCGCCGGACATTGCCCTCGACCACCAACACCTGCTCATCGCCCTGGGCCAAGGCCTGATAGAAAGCCTTGAGGGCGTTTTCGGTGGACAGCGCACGCAGGCCGCTTTCCTGCCACATGCGCTCCACCTGCCGTGGCTCCATGCGCATGCCACCGTCCTGCCAATAGGGCCAGTTGATCGACACCGATCGGCCTGTCCCCTGCCCGGAACGCACCCGTTGCGCACGCAGCCGGGCGTAACCGTCCATAAAACCATTGCCCGCGGCGTAATCGGATTGCCCGGCATTGCCCAACACGCTCGATAGCGAAGAGAACAAGGCAAAGAACGACAACGGCAGCGTCCGGGTCGCCTGGTCCAGATTCACGGCGCCACGAACCTTGGGGGAAAGCACCTGTTCGAACTCACTGACTGACTTGTTCAGCAACAGGTTGTCGCGAATGATCCCGGCGCAATGGATCACCCCGTCCAGCCGGCCACAGGTCTCCAGTACCCAACCGATCAAGTTATCGACTTGCTCCGGATCGGCGATATCGGTACGCCGGTAACTGACCAGGACACCGGCACGCGCCCAGGCCTCCAGTTGTTTGCGCGCCTGTTCGTCCACGCTGGAGCGCCCGACCAGGATCACCCGGCTGTTGAACCCCTGGGCCAGAATTTCCTCGATCAACAGGCGCCCTACCGCGCCCAGCCCGCCGGTAATCAGATAGACATGCCCGGCCCTCCAAGGGCTGGGGCAATGATCGAGCAGCGTCAATTCCTGCCAGTCCAGCGCATACCGCTGGTCATCGCGATAAAGGATTTCCACATGGCGATCGCCCGCCTGCGCGTTGCCGCGCAACTTCGCCGTGAGCGTTGCCAGGCTCTCCTGGGCATTGACCGCGATCACCTGCCCGCGAAAGCCGGGGTATTCACTGGCAATGGTGCGAAACAGGCCGGCAATGCCGGAGCGCTGGGCAAACTGCTCCTCGCTGAGGATCACCTGAACCAACGGCAGCTGCTTGTCGCCACGGCGCAAGCATTGATGGACCTGCTCCAGCAACGCCACGGACAGGCGTTCAAAGGACTGCGCCAGGGCAGCGGATGCCCCGTCGCTGAAGTCATGACACTGGGCATCGGGGTAATGCGCGCTCAGGGCGGTGAACGGCAACGAAGCCATGTGGCAAAAATAAATCTGGTGAGCTGAATGCTGCATGTTTTGTCCCTCGGACTTCAAAGGTTGGCCAGCGTCCACCGGGGACTCAGAATCACCAGTGCGTCGTCTTCCAGAGATGGCGTGGCATCGGCGGGCAATCCACGGGTTACCAGGCCGCGCAGCGACAGGCACAGGCCCCCGGCCTGGTCGTACACATCGATATCGGTTTTCGGCCCCAGGGCGTTGAACGCCGGTTGTCGCCGCAGATGCGCCCACAACGTACCGCGACAGGCCGCGAACAACTCGATGCTGTCCGCCGCGAAAGGCAAGGCTATCGACGGCTGTGGCCCGACGGCCGCCGCCGGCTCGAACAGGGCCAGTGCCTGCAGAACCCCATCGAGCACACCGGGATCGATCACATAACGCGCATCGGTATAGGCCTGCGGATCTGCGCTCAGGCCCACCAGCAAGCTGTCCGGCTTGCTCCCCAGCCAAGTCAGGGTACGCAACGACGCGCCGTACTCCAGGCCATGCTCGGCCAGTCTTTGGTAGAAATCGGCGGCGCCGAGCGCCAGCGGCGGATAGGCATCGCGCAGGCTGTCGAGATCAACCACGCTCCGGGCCTGGGCTTCAGGGAAGTCGATGCTGCCTTGACAATGGAAGGTCCCCTCGGCCGCAGAGATCGACTGCCCGAGACAAAATTGCAGGTCCGTGGCGGTGCGCTTGAGCACCAACTCCAGGCTCAGCGGCTGCTCACCGCTGACCGGTGTCACCCACGCAAGGTCCCGTAGGCGCATGGGTATCACGCTATCGACCGCCTGCCCCAGCGCCGAGGTGGCCGCGCAACGAATCATTTCCACCTGCGCGGCAGCCGGTAGCAGACGTTGCCGGGCAACACGGTGATCCCTGAACAGGGGCTCGGAGCCATTGAAATGACTCACATAACGAACGCCCTCCAGGCCAGAACGGTTTTCCTGCAACAGCGGATGCAGCTGCGCGGGCGCCGCCAGTGACGGCAACAGCGCGACCGCCTGCGCCCCCAGGTCAAGCCAGAAGAACTCCTTGGCGAACGGATAGGTCGGCAAGCTCACGCGCCGACCCGGCCGCTCGGCATAAAAGCGCTGCCAGTCCACCTGCAAGCCCTTGACCCATAGGGCCAACAACTTGCCAAGCTTGCCCTTTTCAAACCAGTGATCGATGGTCTGGCGCAGGTCCTCATCGCCCTGCAACAGGCCCATGGCCTCGCGGTGATCCTGCACGGAGCCCTGGAACAGCTCGCCCCGCTCGACATCGCGCCCTTCGACAAACGCCTTCAGGGTTTCGCAGACCGCTTCCCGCGTCGAAGCGCCGAACGCCAGGCGATGCTCCATGGGTTCGCGCCCCACCTGAAGGGTGTAGGCCAAATCCCGCAGATCGACCTGAGCACCGCTTCCCTGCAAATGCGCCAGCAAACGTTCGGCGCGCTGACGCAACTGGGGAGCCGACTGCGCCGACAACAGGATCAATACCACGCCGGATGCAATGGGAGTCCGCGGTCGCAGGTCCTGGTACTCCTGAATGATCAGATGGGCGTTGGCCCCGCCGGCCCCGAATGATGAAATGCCCGCACTGCGCGCTACGGAGTGCATCTGGCCGTCCACCTCCACCGACAGGCGTTGCCACTCCTGCGCGCTGAGTTGCAGCTTGAACGGTGTGCGCGCGAAATCGATACGCGGGTTGCTGCGCTCGCTATGCAGCGTCGGCAACAGTGTGGAGTGCTTGAGCTGCAGCAGCACCTTGGTCACGCTGGCGATGCCGGCGGCGCTTTCGCAGTGGCCGATATTGCTCTTGACCGAACCCAGGGCGCAGAACTGACGCTCGTTGCCAGCGTCGGCAAATGCATCGCTGAGGCCTTTGATCTCGATCGGGTCACCTAGCGGCGTACCGGTCCCGTGCGCCTCGACATAGCTGATCTGGCGCGCGGGAACTCCGGAGCGCCGCAAGGCCTCGCTCACCACCGCGGTCTGCGCCGCCGGGTTCGGCACCGTGAAACCGCTGGTGCGACCTCCGGCATTCATCGCACTGCCCTTGATCACCCCGTAAATGTGATCGCCAGCGGCCACCGCGGCCGACAGCGGCTTGAGCAGAATCGCGCCCACCCCTTCACCGTCGACGAAACCATCGGCGTCGGCACCGAAGGCCCGGCACTGATCGCTCTCCGACAACATCCCCATCAGGGACAGCCCCATGTAGTGGGTCGGACTCATGATCAGATTGACCCCACCGGCAATCGCGCTGTCGCACGACCCCGACAGCAGACTGTCGATTGCCAGGTGAATGGCGCTCAGGGACGAGGAGCACGCCGTGTCGACCGCCAGGCTCGGCCCCTTGAAGTCGAACAGGTAGGAAACCCGATTGGCGATCGACCAGTAGCTGGCGCCGTTGACGTAGTCGGCGTTCATTGCCCCGACAAACACCCCGACCCGGTTTCCGTTCGATAACGTACCGGGGGTGTAACCGGCCTCCTCGATGCAGGCATACGCCTGTTCGAGGAACAAACGGGACTGTGGGTCCATACGCTCGGCTTCGGTCGGCGATATCTGGAAAAACAACGGGTCGAACGCGTCGATATCGCGGATGAATCCGCCCCATTTGCTGTAGTGCTTGCCCCACTTGCCACGCTGCTCATCGAAATGCTGGCGCCAGTCCCAGCGTTTTGGCGGAATTTCGCTGATGCAGTTGCGCCCCTGGGACAGGTTCTGCCAGAACTCTTCCAGGTCGTCTGCCTGGGCATACCGCCCGCTCATCCCGATAACGGCGATGTCACAGGCGCTGCTCCGGGGATCCGTAACAGCGCTCGGCGCCTGCGGCCAAGCGGCCAGCGGAATCGGCGCCGGTGCTGCGAACGCTGGCGCCGGCGCGACGTCCGACGGCGTCGACTGCACCCCCAGCAATGTCTCCAACTCGAGCCGATGCTTGTTGATGAAATGCATCACCAGGGCGCGGATGTTCTGTACCTCGAAAAACAGTGTATTGCTCACATCGGCGAAGGACTGATTGAGGATCGCGACCAGCCGTACCGAATAGATCGAGTCGATGCCATAGCTGTCCAGCGGTTCGTCGACGTCCAGGCGCTCCACGGGAATCCGCAGCTCCTGCGCGATCAGGCGCTTGAAGTGGACCAGAGCGGCGTCGAGCAGCTGCCCTTCGTGTACCTGGGCGGTCTGAGCCGTCACCGGCGGCTGGCTCGCCTGCGGCGCGTGTTGTGCATTGGCTGGCGAACGCAACGGCTGACGAATGACCCCATCGCTGACGGCTTCCAGCACCTCGCCGCTGACCGTATCCGACAGCTGCCCCATCACCTTGAAGCCTTCCCGATGCAAGGCCAGGCGCAGCTCGTCGGTGCGTCCATGGCTGGCGACCAACAAGCTTCCCTGGCGTTTGAGCAACACCTTGATGTGGCGCAACGTCAGCCGGAAATCTCCAGCCGCTTGCGCCAGGGCAATGACGAGATCGTATTCCCCCGGTTTCAGGCCTTGCCCGGCGATGTCACATTGCGGGTCGAAAGCCACCGCTTGCAGTCCGCCAACCTGCCCTTCCAGCCCGGCGATCATCAACCGCTCGGCATCGCCATCGTGGCTGCACACATACCGCTGCGTGGCTTGCAGATGCTCCAGTACATCGCCGCGCGCCGCGAAACAGCCCCCCATGTCCAGTATCGATACGGCGGCACCCGGGGTGGCGGCCCACTGGCGCCAGCGCTCGACAACGCTGCCATCGGGGCGGGCAGCCTGGTCCGAGTCACGGCCAGGCAGCCCGGACTGTGCCGCCAGCACCGTCAACTGTTCGTCGGAAGGAATCAGCGCGGGCGGGTTGCGGACCTTGTCCGTGACCTTGAGCAACGCCAGCTGATCGAGGTCGTCGCCAAACAGGTAGTTCAACGCTTCCATGCCATCCACCGGCTCGATGGAGGCAATGCCGTTACGCGCCATGAGTTCACGGTAGTGTGCGGAGGCCGCGATACCGGTATTGCCCCAGAAGCCCCAGTTGATGACTTTGACCCGGCTCGGCAACTCCCGCGCCAGCTGCTCCGCCAGGGCATTCTGGAACAGGCACCCGGCGCTGTAGTTGGCCTGGCCCGGCGGCGGGGTGAACACCACGGTCGAGGAGAAAAACAGCAGGAACTGCGGGGGCGCCTCTCGCAGTGCGATCCCCAGGTTGAGGCTGCTCTGGAGCTTGGCGAAGTACACCCGACGCAGTGTCGCCTCATCCATATTCGCCAGCGTGCTGTCTTCGAGCAGCAACGCCGAATGGATGACGCCATGGATGCTGCCGAAACGCTGGCGAACCTGCTGCAGGCACGCCTGCAGAGCCTCCAGATCGCAAGCGTCGGCCTGGTAATAGACCGGCGCACGCCCTGCCTGGGCACAGCTGTCTATCTGTCGTTGAATATCGGCATCGAGCGCCCGCCGCCCCAGCCATATCACCTGCGCATTGCAGTGGCCAATCGCGTATTCGCTCCACGCGGTGCCCAGCCCGCCTGCCCCGCCGATCACCACATAGACACCGTCCTGGCACAGGTAGTCGCCGCGTGGCGGCTGCTGGAACTCGGTCTTGAGCCATTGGCGGACGTACCAGTGGCCGTTGCGCCGCACTCGTTGCAGGCCCAGAGGGTCACAAGGCTGGCGGAGGATATCCTTGAGGGCTCCCACGCTGTCGCGCTCGATGTCGACGCTGCGGACCCGCCAGCGCGGCGACTCCTTGGCCATGGTACCGACCAGGCCATGCACGCCTGCCTGGGTAAAATTGCTCGCCTGCCCGTCGAAGCTGCTGGTCTCGTACTGCACCACGGTCAACTCGAACACCGTGCTGGCAACCGGCATCTGCTGCAAGGCCTTGAACAAGTTGAACAGGAACATCACCCCGCCCTGCTGCGCCTGCAGGATCGCGGCCTGATCGAAAGGCGAATGCCTGCCGCTGGGGGCCAGCCATATCAGATGCTCGATATCCCGACCTTCGAGCAAGGCCAAGAGCTCGGCACTGCCGCTGTCGGGGCTGACTTGCAGGCAGACCGCATCAGGCTGGCCTTCGACGATTCGCGCAAGGTCTTCCTGCCGGCTCCCCAGGATCAACAGGCGCCGCAGATCATGGGACAACGGACTGGACTCCGGCTGCGCCAGGGTCCACTGCGGCAACAGATAGACCTTCTGCTCGGCCTCGGTCGTGGCGCGGCTGGCCAGGGTGTGCGGGGTTGAGCCGGGGGTGGTCATCGTGGGCCCGGTCGTATCGCCCGACTTGAGCCGTAACGAGCTGAACCCCTTGATGGCGACACAGACATTGCCCGCGCGATTGCACAGATCGATGTCGAACCGGGTGATCGCTTCGCTCTGCGCCGGCTGACGCCGGACGTACGCCCACAGGGTGTTCTCACAAGGGCCGTACAGTTCCAGGCTGTCGATGGCGAACGGCAGGGCCACCGAGAAACCGGCAGGCGCGCCGGGCAGCATCAACCCCGCGCTCGCCTGCAACGCACCGTCCAGCAACGAGGGCGGCACATCGAACGGTTTGGCCTGGCTCGCCTCTCGGGCCTGCGGCATATGCAGTTTGGCAATCACATAGTCATCGCTACCCCACAGCGTCTCGATGCTCTGGAAAGACTCGCCATACTCATAACCGGCCTCCCGGTAGCCTTGATACAGCTCGGCGCCGCTCAGATGGCGACTGCAGCCGGCGATCAATTGCTCGACGTCATGCCGAAGCGAACGCGATGGGCAATCGGCGACAGTGGCCTGGCAATACACACGCTCAGGGTCTTGAGCATCGACACACCGCAGGTGCCAGTCAGCGGTATCGGGCTCACCCTGTACCTCGATGTCCAGCCGCAGTTCAGCCGTGCGCTGCCAGATCGGCTGCAGCCAGGCCAGTTGGCTCAGGCGTAGCGCAGAACCACCGCGCCCCTGGCGATGACTGAGTTTCGCCGCCGCCGTGAACATCTCGATGGATGCCGCGGCAGGCAAGAGTTTCTCCCCGTTGATGCGGTGTTCGTCGAGAAAAAACTCACGGCCATCGAAGCGGCTGCTGAAGCGTTGCAGGCCGACGCAGGAAGTGTTGCTCTGTACCAGCGGATGCAGTGGCCGTGTTGTCGGCCATTGGCCGGCGCGACCGGCATCGGCCAGCATGGCCGCCTCGACCTCGTCCTCGACCCAATAGCGCTCACGGGCGAACGGATAGGTCGGCAGACTGACTTTTTGCGGGTACGGCTGTGCATACGCCGTACGCCAGTCCACCTCCTGACCCGCGACCCAGGCCGCGACGGCGGCTGGCAGATCGGTCGCGGCGACACTCGGCCCACTGGCCGACGCGGCGCTGACCGTTGCACTTAACAGGCCCGCCGCAACCTTGTCGCCTTGCAACCAGGCCTCCAGTCGAGTCCGCAGCTCCTGGTGAGAGCTCACGCATAGCGCCAGGCGTTCGCTCATCGCTTCGCGTCCGACCTGCAGGGTAAAGGCAATGCCAGACAGGTCCGCTGACGACAATGCCGGGCTGGCCAGCGCCGCCGCCAGCCGCTGCACGGAAAGATGCAGGGCGGTTGCGGTTTTTGCCGAAAGCACAATGGCCACGGGCATTGACCTCGCCGTATGCGGCGGCACGCTCGAAGGCAGGTACTCCTCGATCAACAGGTGGGCGTTAGCCCCTCCCGCCCCGAAAGACGAGATCCCCGCCAAGCGGGGCCAGGTCTTTTCAACGGCGTGCTCACTCAGCGTCGGACGCTGCCACGGCGTCAGGCTGCGCTGCACGTAGAATGGGCTGCCGGCGAAATCGATGTTGGGGTTGAGGGTCGCCGAGTGCAGCGAAGGGGCCAGTTGTCCGTGCCTGATCTGCAGCAACACCTTGCTGATCCCGGCAATCCCGGCAGCACTCTCGCAGTGACCGATATTGGACTTCACCGAACCGATGGCACAGAAGCCCCGGTCCTGGGTTTGCCGGGCAAATGCCCGGGACAGCCCGGCGATTTCAATCGGATCGCCAAGTGGCGTGCCTGTGCCATGGGCCTCGATGTAACTCACCGCACGCGCCGGAACCCGGGCCTGGGCCAACGCCGCCGAAATCAGTTCGGCCTGGGCCAGTGGATTGGGGACCGTGTAGCCATTAGTCTTGCCACCGTGGTTGAGCACCGAAGCCTTGATGACGCCGTAGATCTGGTCACCATCGGCAATGGCCTGACGTTTGCGCTTGAGCAATACCGCGCCCACCCCCTCGCCCGGCACATACCCCTCGCCACCTTCACCGAAGCTCTCGCAGCGGCCCTTGGCCGACGCGAAGCCACCCTGCCCCAGCATCAGATATTTGTTGGGATGAATGGACACATTAACGCCACCTGCCAACGCCATTTCGCACTCGCCGTCGCGAATGCTGCGACAGGCCAGGTGCAAGGTGGTGATGGAGGACGAGCACATGGTATCGAGCGCGATGCTCGGGCCTTGCAGGTTGAAAATGTAGGACACCCGATTGGCGATCGAGGCCGGATGCCCCGGAACGGCAAAGGGGTAACCGCGCTCAGTCGATTGAGCGCCGAACAGCTGGTACTCCTCGTACATGACCCCGACGAACACCCCGACACTGCGTCCCTTGCCGCCACCCGGCGCCGCCGGAAGGCTGCTGCGGGTGTAACCGGCATCCTCCAGCGTCTCATAGGCGCACTCCAGGAACAGGCGCTCCTGTGGCTCCATGCCAATGGCTTCACGCGGCGAGATGCCGAAGAACAAGGGATCGAACTTGTCGACATCATCGATGAAGCCACCGTGCTTGCAGTACGTCTTGCCGATGGTGTTCTTGGCCGGGTCATAGAAGCGCTGGTGGTCCCAACGCTCGGCTGGAATTTCACGGATCATGTCCTGGGCGTTCGCCAGGCAGCTCCAGAACTCCTCCATGTTGCGTGCCCCAGGATAGCGCCCCGCCAGACCGATGATCGCGATCTCCTGATCATCGTCTTCATTGGCGGAGCGCATCGGTGCCGGCGCTTCGGACGCGACCACCGAGGCAGGAGTGACGCCGACTGCCGCGAGGGGTGGGGTCTGGGTTTCCGGCTCCAGTATTCCTTGCAGTACCGCTGCATGCTCGGCCATGAAGTAGTCCGTCACTTCCCCCAGCGACTGGTACTCGAAGAACAATGTCTTGGACAAACGCCCAAAGGTCTTTTCCAGCTCATCGGTCAGGCGAATGATGATGATCGAGTCGATACCGTACTGCTCCAGTTGCACCTGCTCCTGGATGTCGTCTTCGTTCAGACGCAGGATCCGCGCGAACTGCTGGCGAAAGTAGGCGAGCGCCGCGTAGCGCAGATCCCCGGCCGGCGCGGGTGCGGGTGCGGCAGGGGCTTGCGCCGGCCCTGTGGAAGCAGTGCTGCTGGGGGCCAGCGCGCGCGAGGCCAATCCGTGCAACAGCGCCACGGGCTCGCCCTCGGCGTCGAACAGATCGATATCGATCAACTGCAATGCTGCCGAACTCCCGGCTCCCGGCTGTGGCCGCAGCCAGGCCCAGCATGGCGGCGCCGATGCGCGCAGCAGTTCGAAGTGCGCAAGAGCGAAGGGAACGCTCGCCTGGCCCGCGCCCGACACCTGCATATTCAGCCCCAGGGCCGCTTGCAGGGCCGAGTCGAACACTCCCGGATGGACCAGAAAGTCCTCCTGCGCAGGCTCGGTGGGCTCAGGCGCGCGGAGCTTGACCAGGACACCGAAGTCACCGACCCACAGACGCTCCATACACTGGTGGCCAGGACCGTACTCCAGCCCCATGGCGGTCAGTTGCGGATAACACTCGGCTCCTGTGAACTGGCTCTTGGCCTGTTGCTCAAGCGCCGGGATGTCCAGGCGGCTGGCCGTTCGCAAGGGAGCGCAGACCTCAGCCTTGCAGTGCACCACCCATTGACCGTCAGCCGCTCGCGAGCGGACCTCGAGCTGTTGCCCACGCTCGCCCCCCGCCCGCAGAAGCACCTGCAGATCGATCCCGGCGGCATCCCCCCACATCGGTTGCAACCAGAGCAGGTCGCGCAACTGAAAGGGCGCGGCCGGTTGCCCCGCGGCGCGCAGCGCACGGCTCAACAGTTCGATGTACATCATGCCTGGCAAAATCGCCCGGCCATTGAGTCGATGGTCAAGCAGGAAAAACTCGTTGCCGCTCAAATGCGCGTGATGCGTGACTCCACCTTGAGGCTCGGCCTGGGCGAGCTGTTCCGGCTGCGCCCAATGCCGTTCACGTTCGAAGGGGTAACCCGGCAGGCTGGTCCGGCGTACCGCTTGCCCGGCCCAGAGCCCGGCCCAGGGTAGCGTGACTCCGTCGACCCAGGCCCTGGCCAGGGACTCATGGCTGGCCTCGCGGGATTGCTCGACGCTCCATTGCTCGACCCGGGCGCGCTCGGCAACCCCGCTCCAGAACGGTGGTTCAAGCGCTTCGGGCGACTGCACATAGTCCTGGAGCCGGGCAATCAACTGCGTCATGGACACCGCCAGCAACACCAGACGGTGCGGCAAGGCTTCGCGGCCGACCTGGAGCGTATAGGCAATATCGGGCAGCGCCAGATCCGGCCGGCCGAGCACATGCTCGAGCAACTGTTGCGCCAGTACTGGCAGAGTCTGCGCTTGCAACGCCGAAAGCACGATCAGTTGGTCATCACGATCATTCATCAGCAGATTCCTTTGAGAATTCTTCGAAAAGCAGGTGAGCGTTGGTTCCACCGATACCGAACGAACTGAGCCCGGCCATGCGTGGACGCGTGGAGTCGATCAGCCAGGGACCGCTGTCCTCGAGCAGATAGAACGGGCTGTCCTGCAAGTCGATGTAGGGATTGGTGCGCGCACAATGCAGGTTCTTCACCAGCGTTTTGTGCTTGAGGCACAGCAACAACTTGATTGCACCGGCGATCCCGGCGGCGGCCTCGAGGTGGCCGATATTGCTTTTCAAGGCCCCCAGGGCGCAGCGCGCCCCGGATGCGGGCTGATACCCGCCGCGCTGCCAGGCTTCCTTCAGCGCGTTGATTTCAATCGGGTCACCAATCGGAGTCCCCGTGCCGTGGGTCTCGATGTAACTCACCTGATCCGGGCTGATCCCCACACGCTGGTACAACTGGTGCACCAGATCGGCTTGTGCCTGGGGATTGGGGGCGGTCATCGAATTGGCACGGCCACCGTGATTGACCGCACTACCGCGAATGACGCCATGGATCTGATCGTTATCGGCCAAGGCCTGCTTGAGCGTCTTGAGGACCAGCACCCCGGCCCCCTCGCCTCGCACATAACCATCGGCATCGGCGGCAAAGGTCTTGCAGCGCCCCTCGGGGCTGAGCATCTTGGCCTTGCCCATGGCCAGCGTGATGCGCGGCTCGAGCAAAATATTGACCCCACCCACCAGGGCCCAGCGGCAATCGCCATTGCGAATGGCCTTGACCCCCTCGTGAATCGCCACCAACGAACTGGAGCAGGCGGTGTCGATCGCCACGCTCGGCCCCGTCAGGTCGAGCAGGTAGGACACTCGGTTGGCCAGCATGCTGTGGCCATTACCGAAATTCGCCAGCGGATCGACCTCACCGTTGATCATCAGCTTGCCGGCGTAATCCATTGAACTGACCCCGACAAACACGCCCACCTCACGCTCGGGCAATGTACGCGGCGCATAACCGGCATCTTCCAGGGCATGCCAGGCCGACTCGAGGAACAAGCGGTGCTGCGGGTCCATGAATTCGGCCTCCAGCGGCGACAGGCCGAAGAAGCCGGGAGAAAACTTGTCGACATCGTTGATAAACCCGCCCCAGCGCAAGGCGGCGCCCCCCGGCTGGTCGGCATAGTCCTGCCAACGCCAGCGGGCAGCGGGGGTTTCGCTGACCAGGTCGTTCCCCTCATACAACTGCTGCCAGAAACGGCCCAGGTCATCGGCGCCGGGGAACACCCCGGCCATCCCCACCACCGCGATAGGTTCATCGAGGGCCGCCGAGGTCGGTACAGGCTCACGAGCCTCATCACCGGAGGGCAACGCCAGGCTGGCCAGCCACTTGCGCGGCGTGCCATGGCGATAGAAGTCCGCTGGTGAGCTGTTGACGCCAAACGCAGTGTTCAAGGCGTCGGCCAGGAGTACGAAACGGAATGAATCAAAGCCCAGTTGGTAGAAGTCCTGGTCAAGGCTGAGCTCGCTGGCCGCCACCTGCAGGACTTGCGCAATGGCCTGCAGCAGGCGCGTCGCATTATCGCTGCCGATTGCCGAGTCCGGGCCGCCAGGCTCGTGTTGCGCGTCGTAGGGCAGCAAGCGAGCCCCCGCCGCCGAGAGGCTCAACCGGTCGACTTTGCCACTGGCCAGTCTCGGCAGTTGCGCCAGCTGATAGAAGCGATTGGGGATCATGTACCGCGGCAAGGTCCGGCCAAGGTGCTCACGCAGGGTGCGACCATCGAGCGCTTCGCTCAGCGTCAGAAACGCTTCCAGTCCCGAGTCTTCACCGACCTGCTTGACCAAGGCTTCCAGGACACCGGCATGCTCTCGCAGCGCGGCTTCAATCTCGCCGAGCTCGATTCGCTGTCCCTTGACCTTGACCTGCTGGTCATGACGACCCGAAAGCACCATCTCACCATTCGCCAGCCGATACCCCAGGTCGCCACTGCGAAAGTACCGCCGGGGCCCCGTGGCATCGAGATCCAGCAGCGCAAAACGCTGTTCGTGTTCGTCATCCTGGCCGATGTAACCCAGGGCCAGGGCATCTCCGGCGACCAGCAATTGCCCTGTGACGCCGATGGCGCAGTGACGATCCTGCTCGTCGACGATGACCACGCTCACGTTGTCCAGCTCACGGCCGATGTTGATCTGCTCTTCAGCCCCCGGTGTGACGCGCTTGAAGGTCGCGTCCGCGCTCATTTCGCTGGAACCGTAGATATTGATCAGTTCGGACTGCGGGCAAAGAGCGAAGAAGGTTTTTGCCAGATCCGCCGACAAGGGTTCGCCGCTACTGAAGCAATAACGCAAGCTGCCGAGCGCCGTAGCGGCCGAAGGCTCCTGCAGCATCGCCCGCAGCAACGACGGGATCACCACCATCCGAGTGATCCGATGCCCCTCGAGAGCCTGGAGAAAAGCCGCCGCGCCACGTTCGCGCAACCAGTGGTCGGGAAGAACCACACTCGGTACGCCCTGCAGCAACGGAGCAAAAAGCTCTGCCACATGGTCGACAAAATTCAGTGAGGTCTTCTGGCAGCAGCACTCCTGTTCTCCATAGGGGAAGGTGTTCCAGCCCCATTGCAGACGGTTGAGCGTGCCACGCTGGCTGCCCTTGACGCCTTTGGGACGGCCACTGGAGCCGGAGGTATAGATCACGTAGCAGAAATCCTGAAACCGGCTGTTCACGCCATCGCTGACCTCTTGAGCGTCGATCTGCGCCTGTCGGACATCAAGGTCCAACTCTGGCACGGCCCATTCCAGGGTTCCCTGCAAACGCTGTCGGGCGGCCCCGTGACTGACCACCAGCAGGCAGCCACTGTCGGCGACCATGTAGGCCAAACGGCTGGTTGGCAGTGCCGGGTCCAGCGCCAGATAGGCCAGACCGAGTTTCCAGACGGCCAGCGCAGCGGCGACAAACGCCGGCCCCGGCTCCAGCAACAGGCCGATCACGACCTCCTGTTCGCCATAGGCTGGCAGCGCTTGCCGGATCTCGCGGGCCAGTTGATTGGCGCGCTGATTGAGTCGCTGGTAGTCAAGCTGCTGGTCGTCGCAGATCAATGCCACCTGATGAGGCGTGAGCGCCGCTTGCCGTTCGAACAGCGCCGCCAAGCTGGGTTGTGCCGCTGGCGCCACGGCTTGGGGAATACCCTGCGCCGCGGCCAACGCTGGCAGCGTGGCCAACAGCTCCAGGTACTGCCGTTGCAGCTCCTGCATCATCGCCGGCGGATAAATCGCCGCGTCGAAATGACAGAACAGCGTACTCCCCTCCTCGCCTTCGAAAACCTCGAACGCCAGCGGGAAATCGACTTGCTGCTGGATCTGCAGCATGGGCTGCAGGTGTCGTCCACTGGATGCCAGTCGACGCTGGGTCGAGCGCACCCAGTTCTGGTACATGAACACCGCGTCGTAAAGCGGCTGTCCCGGACGCGCCAGTTCCTGGTGCAGGCGCGGGTACGGATAATGGCCATGCTCCAGTGCCTCGAGCAGCTCCTGCTGCAAGGTCGGCAACCAGTCCCCCAGCGCGGACTCCTCGGGAACATCCAGGGGCATCACCAACAAATTGACGAAGTAGCCCACGAGGTCTTCGAACTGCGTATGCGGACGGCCGAAAAAAGGAGTCGCTACACGCAGTTGCCTGGTCGCCCCCAGACGTCGCAACAACAGGCCAAAGGCCGCCAGCATCAAGCTGTAGCTACTCACGTTGTGCTGTTCGGCCATCCGTGCCAACCCTTCAAGGGTACGGGCCGGTAACGCCACCTTGAGCATTTCGGGCTGCCTGTCGCGCCCTTCGCCTGGCTGCTGGCCACGCAGCGCCAGCGGCATATGCGGGGTACTCAGCCGCGAATGCCAGAAGCGACCGGCGCGCACGCCCTCCTCACTGAGCAGCCAGCGCTGCTGCCACTCGACAAAGGCGGAATAATTGCTGCGCGGTGCCGGTACGTCGGCCTCTGGACCTTGTTCGTAAAGCGCCAGGAAGGTGCCCAGGAAGATCGGCAACGAGCTGCCGTCGAACACCGAGTGATGGAACGTCAACATCAGGACCGTGCTGTCCTGGTCGGGTGCCTGGACAAACAGATCGACACGCAATAACGCATCGCTCTCCAGCTTGAACGGCTTTCTGGCAATCGCCCGCATGGACGCTTCCAGTGCCTGATCGTCGGCGCCCTGGTACTCATGAACCGTGCATTGCGGACGTGGGTGGGCGTTGTTACGAACCCACAGGCTCTCGCCTCGCAACTCGAAATTTGCGCCCAGCAAGCTGTGGCGGGCGACGGTTTCTTCGGCGGCAGCGAACAGCCGTCGGGCGTCCACCCGGCCATCAAGCCGGAACGCATAGGGGATGTTGTAACCGGCCTGTTGTGCGAAATACCGTTGCTCGGTCCACAGACCTTGCTGGCCGACACTCGGCGGATGCTCGGCCAGCGCCGACTCGCGAGGTTGAACAGCGACCGTCGCCGGGACCTGGGGCAAGCTGCGGGCCAGCTCGGCGAAATTTCGACAGTTCAACAACTGCGGCAGCCCGGGCCGGATCCCGTAGTGCTCGAAAATCCGGTTCTGCAACATCACCGCGGTCAGCGAGTCGACACCGTACTGCGCAACAGGCCGCTGAAAATCCAGCTCATCGGGTTCCAGTTGCAACAAGCTGGCAAGCATCAGCCGCAACTGAGCTTCGGCGTCCTGCGGCGCGGCGCCGTCATGCCTTACCCGCTCGGCCTCTCTCGGCGTGGCGGCACGGCCTGGGGCCGACAGGTTCGGCATGCTGAAGCCGTCCGTGTGGGCGGGCAGTTTGCAGATGCGTTCATCAAAGACGTAGGCCGGTAGTCGCAGCCCAGGCTGCTCGCTCAGGGCCGGATCAATGTCCAGGGCCACGCCGCAGCACCACAGGCTCGCCAGCCGAGGGTAATCGCGCTGCTCACGCACCCCCTGCAACAATGCCGCGCCCGAGGGGCTTTCAAGCAACTCGTGCAGGGCCGGCGAACGGTTGCTCTCATCACCATAATGACAACCCGGCAGAGGCCCCGCTTGTCCCGGCTCGCTGGCAACAAAAGCACGCAAGTGGGTGACGGCTTCCTGAAGATCGCTCACGACCATCGCCAATCGCACCGGCAACGCGGTCTTGCGCCAGAGGGCGGCGGCCAGTTGCGCCAGGTCCAGGGCTGCGTTGTTTTCCAGAAAGTCCAGCAGCGCTGCCGCACTGCGACGCAACGCCGGGTCCTGCTTGGCACTGAGGACCAGCAACTGCCGCTCGCCTGCCTGGCTTGGCCACGCACTGGGTTCATGGACATATTCTTCAAGCACGGCAAATGCATTGACCCCACCAAAACCGAAGCTGTTGACCCCGGCACGGCGTGGGTGGCCGCTCGCCGGCACCGGCCAGTCGCGCGGCTGCGCGGCAATGCTCAAGCGACTATGGGCCAGCGACAGGTGCTCGCTGGCCTGCGAGAAACCGGGAACCCCCGGGCGCAGGCGGTTGCGCAAGGCCAATGCGGTTTTCATCAGCGCACCGATCCCCGAAGCGATTTCGGCGTGGCCAATCACCGGCTTGAGACTGCTCAAGACGCAATCTTCCGGCGCCGCCCCATCGTCGAGGGTCGACTTCAGCGCTTGAATCTCAATGCTGTCGCCGATTTCCGAGGCGATGCCGTGGGTCTCGACATAGGACAGGGAGCCGGGCTCCACGCCAGCACGGTCCAGCGCCTGGACGATTGCCTCCTTCATGCCCTGGGCATTCGGGGACGTCAGCGAAACCCCTTTGCCGCCGTGGGCCACCCCACTGCCCTTGAGCACCGCGTAGATATCGTCCCGGTCGGCGATCGCCTGTTCCAGGGATTTAAGTACCAGTACCCCCACGCCTTCGGAACGGACAAAACCGTCCGCGCCGGCCTGGAATGAACGGGACTGGCCATCGCTGCTGAGAAAGCCCACGGCCCCCAGGTTGATCGCGCCCAGGGGCGACAACACCAGTTGTACACCGCCGACCAGGGCCTGCTCGCACTCACCGTTGGCCATCGCCACCAGTGCCCGGTGCAGAGCCACCAGCGAGGACGAACAGCCGGTGTCGTAGTGCTCGCTCGGCCCGCGCAGGTTGAACAGGTGGGAAATCCGGTTGGCGACCATCGCCGATGAAATCGACGACGCCACCAGTGGATTGCCCACCGGCAATTGCACGGTGTACGCATACTCGGATGCCCCGACCGCCATGAACACACCGGTTTTCTTCGCGGCAAACCGCTTGAGCGCGACACCGGCATCCTCGATCGCCAGCCAGGCGTGCTTGAGCAGCAGGCGCTGCTGCGGGTCCATCAATGCCGCTTCATAGGGCGACAATTCAAAGAACAGCGGATCGAAGTGGTAGACATTGTCGATAAAGCCGCCCCAACGTGACTCGGTGCGGGGGTTCGCGCCGTCGCTTTTACCAAAGAACTGCCGCCAGTCCCAACGCTCCTCCGGGATCTCCTGGGTGCAGTCGATTCCCTCCTCGATGTTGTTCCAGAACGCCGACAGCGAATTTGCCCCGGGAAATTGCGCGCTCATGCCGACGATGGCGACATCATGAGGGCGAGGCTTGTGGCTCGGCGTCAGCACTTGGGCCGGCTGCCGGAGAACCGGCGGCGCGACAGCGGCGCAAACCGGCTCGACGGCAGGCGCAGGCGTGACCCTCGACTCGGGCAACAAGCCGGCTACGTGGCTGGCCAGCAGGTTCAGGGTGTTGAACTCGAACAGAACCCCCGCCACCAGCTCCACGTTCAGTTGGGCATTGATCTGCTGTACCAGCTTGACCCCGATGATGGAGTCCAGACCGTAATCGCCCAGAGACTCGTCGCCATCGATATCACTGGTGGGAACCCCCAGGGCCTGGCTGAAGACCTGCGCCAGGGTGCTGCGCACCTGAGCGAACGCCGACGATACGGCCACCTGCGCCGGAGCGGCCTGGCAGGCAACGGTACGTGCCAGCGCCGCACCTGGGCTGGCTGCCGGGGCATGGGGCTGTGCCGGGGCCGTAGCTTCGGGCGCCTGCACCGATGTCCAGCGGCGCGGGGACTGCGGACCGAGACCGAACCCGCTGCTGCGGCCGACGACTACCTGCAGGTCGCTGCGCTTGAGGGCTGCACAGGGAAAGCTGACGCGATCGAAGGCTTGATCCAGCAAGACGCTGCGCCAGCTCGCGGCCGACAATGCCGGGCCATAAGGCATCCGCAACTCAGGATCGGTGAAGCGCCACCAGCCCTCAAGCAAGCCGAACGTCAGGTGGGAGAACAGTGAGTTTTCAGTCAGCTCCAACAGCAGGAACTGACCATGAGTCTTCATCAACGACTGGATATGGCGCACCGAGGTGCGAATGTCCTGAGTCGCGTGAATCACGTTGGCGGCGATCACCACATCGTAGTGTTCAGGCGTCATCCCCTGGGCTTGCGGCTCTTTCTCGGCGTTGAAAATCCGCGTGGCCAGGTACGGATGCTCGGAGCGGTAGCGACGCTCGGCTCGCTGCAGGAACAACTGCGACAGATCGGTGAAGCAGTATTCGCTGATATTTTCGGCAAACGGCTTGAGAGCGGCCAACACATGCTCGGTACAACTGCCGGTGCCGGCGCCCACTTCCAGCAGGCGAATCCTGGCGTCCGGTTGTCGAGCCACAATCGCCTCGATCTGGGCCGCGACCAGCTTGCCGACCACCGAACCGTAGTAGTGGACGACGGGGTTTTCCTTGTAGATGGACTCCACCAGTGCCATCGAACTGTTGGAAAAAAACACGTCGGTGGCTTTCTTGCGCGAGCCCAGCACATCTGGAGTGGCTTGCAGCGCCACGTCGATAAAACGGCTGACCGATGCCAGGAACGGATCTTTTTCCAGCTCGGCCTTGACTGTCTGCCAACGCTCCCAGCTGCTGTCGACCCGATCTTCCAGGGCGCTGGACAGTATGATTTGATCGCCTGAAAGGGTGATTTCCTCGCGGTCTTCGAGAATGCGCAGGCTGGCGTTGAGCCAACGCAGCAGGTAGTGACCGTCGCTGAGCGCCGATTGCAGGTGCTTCAATGAATAGCGGCCGCGACGGTTGCCCGAAGTCAGACCCGCTTCGCCAAGGAACAGGTCGATCTGTCGCCACATCAACGCCCGTAGCAGCGGTGCGATTTCATCCAGCTGGCCATAGGTGATTTCAATCAAGCGTTGCGCCTGGTCCAGCTCGAGCGTCGTCGCAGGCACCACGTCGGCAGCACAGGCCTGCTGCTTGGCGTACACGCCGAAACCGCTGAAGTTCAGCTGTTGCAGCTTGGTTTCACTGGTCAGCCGCAAACTGGCCATGTGCGTGAACGGCTGCGCCAGGAAAGTTTCGAGCTGGGCCATGCCTTGCTCGACAGGCAACACCCCGAACCCCAACCGTGCCAGGTGCTGCCGGACACCCTGGGAGTCCTCGCGCAGTTGCGCGGTCTCCCAATGCGGCCAGTAGACGACTTTCGCGCAACGATCCCTGCGCTGATTGAGCTGGTCGGCCAACGCGCCGATGAAGCTGCCTCCGGCGGCGTATGCACAACTGTTGGGGGCCAGGTAGAAGGCGTTGATCGATGAGAAAAACAACAGGAAATCGAGAGGCTCCTCGCTGAACAGCTGTGCCAGGTTCAGCGCGATGGCAACCTTGGTATTGACCTGACGTTCGAAGTCTTGCGCCGTCTGCTGCTGCAAGACCTGATTCTCACGCACCATCGCCGAGTGCACGACACCGTGAATCCGGGGAAAGCGCTGGCGAATGGCGTCACAGGCCCGCTGCAATTGCTCCAGGTCCGTCGCATCGGCCTGAACATACAGCGGCGCGGGGCCCAGGGCCGCCAGCCGCTCGATGCTGGCCTGCACTTGTGCGTCTGCCGCGCTGCGACCGATCCACACCAGTTGCGCCTGATAGTTGCGCAGCAGGTAAGCGCTCCAGTCCTGCCCGATAGCGCCGGCGCCGCCCACGATCACATACACCCCACCCTGGCGGTACGTCGACCCGGCAAGCCGATCGGGGCTGCCCAGGCTGTCGTCCAGCAGGTGCAACGAAGGCCGGAACCAGTCGCCCGCGCGGTACGCCCAGGGCCTGCCGCTACGCTCGAAGGGCAATGCGGCGAAGGCTGTCGTCCACACCACGCCAAGGTCCTCGACATCGACAATCCGCGCCTGCCAGTGCGGGTGTTCCTTGACCACCGTCCCGACCAGTCCATGGGCCCCGCTGTGGGTGGCCACCAGAGGGTCCTGGTCGAAAATCGCCACGCTGCGCCGGGTCACCACCGTAAACTTGAGCGCCTTGCCGGGGTAGCTTCCCCCCAGTGCCTGCAGCAAGGTGGCGCCCCATAACACCCCTCGGTGCTGCTCGGCCTGCATGCCCGCCAATGTACCGATACGGTCCTCGGGCAGTAGCCAGATCAGGTGTTCAAGGTGCGCGTGCTGTTCGAACAGTGTCGCCAAGGCGGCCTGGTCGCTGAAGACCCGAGGGTCGATGTGCAGCATCTCGCCCGGTGCGCCGGGCAAGTCGAGCGCGTCGCAAACGATCGCCGTCCTGCCGCCCTGCTGCGACTCGCCAGCGGGTGAAGGCTCGCGGACCCAGCAGACAGCGCCCTGCAGGGCATGGCTGGCCGTTCCGGCCGGCGGCGCGAGAACGGGCTGTGGAACAGGCTCGACAGTGTTCTGCAAAGTGGTCGGCATACTGTGCCTTTCGCGGTCAGTGATGAAGGGATAAGTCGGGAGGTGAATGCGCCGTGGCGGTCTGTCGCCGGTTGGTGCTTGGTAGCCCTCGAGGTGGCCACCCTGGACCCAGTGCAGGGCAAGGCTGTGTACGTCGCTCGCAGCGGAGGCGAGCCCTTCGCGGGCGGCCAGCTGGCGACTCGCCCGCCCTCGATGCAACGCATCGTCGGCACGCCCCTCGATACAGTTCGCCAGGGTGCGGCAGAGCTCGTTACGGTCGCTCACAACCATGGCAATACGCTGCGGCCAGGCTTTGCGGCCGACTTGCAGGGTGTAGGCGAGATCGCCGAGATCGAGTGAGGGAGCGCTGTTTTGCACAAAGGCCAGCAACTGCTGCGCGGCCACCCGGCACTTGTCCTCGGTCTTGGCCGACAGCAACACCAGATAAGGGCCCGAGCCCACGGACGCCGGACGCGCGGGCAAGTCGTCGGCGCTGCGGAACAACGCATGGGCATTGGTACCGCCCACCCCGAAAGAGCTGACGGCCGCGTGCCGTGGTCGCCCCGGCTGCGCCGGCCACGGCCGCAAGCGGTCCACCAGAAAGAACGGCGAGTGCTCAAGGTCGATCTGCCGGTTTGGCGAGTCGATATGCAGTGTCGGTGGGATCTTCTGGTGGGCCAGGCTGAGGATGGCCTTGATCGAGCCGGCGAGCCCCGCAGCCGTGTCCGTGTGCCCGATGTTGCTTTTCACCGAGCCCAGGCCACAAAACCGTAGCGCTCCGGCGCTGCTGGCGTAGGCGTCGCTGAGCGCGGCGAATTCCACGGGGTCGCCCAGCGCGGTGCCCGTGCCGTGGGTCTCGATGTAACCGACCTCTTGCGGCTCGACACCCGCCTTGTCCAGCACGCGGCCGATGACCGCCGCCTGTCCCGCGACGCTGGGGGCAAAAAAACCAGCCTTGAGGGCCCCGTCGTTATTGACCTGTACTTCCTTGAGCAAGGCGTAGGTCGGGTCGCCATCGGCCAGCGCCAGGCTGGCGCGCTTGAGCAAGAGCATGGCGACCCCCTCACCGCTCACCATGCCGTCGGCTTCGGCATCGAATGCGCGGCACTGGCCGCTGCTGGAAAAGTTCAGCCCGGGCTGATGGAGATAACCGGCCATCGACACCGGAAATACCGTTGCCGCGCCCACCAGGGCGTAATCCGCGGCGCCGCTGCGGATACTGTCCAGCCCCGCCTGCAATGCCACCAGCGACGACGAACAGTTGGTCTGCAGGAATACGCTGGGCCCCGACAGGCCGAGCTTGTAGGAGATCATGGTCGGAATGCTGCCGCCCTGCCCCATCAACCAGCGGACATACTCATCGGCGTCTTCGATAAAGTACGCCGCGTCCGCCGCTCCCTGCTGGCCGCTCATGCTCTGCCCGGCCGAGATATATACCGCCGTGCTCGGGGTCTGTTCAGGGATATAACCGGCATCTTCGAACGCCCGCCAGGCATGCATCAGCAGGTGCTTGAACGCCGGACTCATGAAGCCCGCGTCCCTGGGCGAGAGTCCGAAGAAGGTCGCGTCGAACGCATGCTTATCGTCCAGGATCGCCTTGACCGGAACGAATTGCGGGTTCCGGATCATGGACTCCGGGACGTTCAGCTCACGCAGCTGGGCATCGCTCCAACGGGTGACGCAGGCGCGGCCCTGGCAGAGATTGTCCCAGAACGCCTCCAGGTCCACGCTTTGTGCAAACTGGCAGGACATGCCGATGACCGCCGCGGCCCCCTCCAGCGCGTCCGGCAAGCGTTCGGGCGTCTGGGTCAGGCTTGCGTCCGCCGTGCTCGGCGCGCCATCGTCGCTCAGGACCGGTGCCAGTTGATTCAGCGCCGCCCCCAGAAGGCTCACCGTTGGGTATTGAAACAGCAGCGTCACCGCCACCTTGTGCTGCAACCGCTCACTCAGCAGCTGTGCGACCTGCACCGCGCTGACCGAATCACCGCCGAAATCGAAAAAGCCGGTCTCGTCATCCTCCACGGGATAACCCAGTACCTGCTGCCAGGCCTGCCGGACCTGCTCTACCCTCTGCGGCTGGCTGACTGGCGGTACTGTCGCGACAACCTCGTCCGGCGCCTTTGGCAACATCCGCGCCATCAGCGCCTTGCGGTCGACCTTGCCGTTGGCAGTCATGGGCAGCGCCTGCTCGCAGACAAAGCGCTGCGGCATCATGTACCCGGGAAGGTGTTTGCCCAGCTCGGCCTTGACCGTTGCGATCAGTTGCTGCTGGTCGATAGCAGCACTGTCGGCCTGCAGGTAGGCCACCAGCATCGAGGCGTGCTCACTCGCCTGATGCAGTACGACGACCGCCGACCGCACCGGGCACTGCGCGACGATGCAGGTCTCGATTTCCTCGACATCGATCCGATGCCCCCGCACTTTGACTTGCAGGTCCTGGCGTCCCAGACACCGGATCTCGCCGTCCTCCAGGCGCAACGCACTGTCGCCGGTAAGGAACATTCGCTGCCCCGGGCGAAACGGGTCGGCGACGAACTTGTCCGCCGTTTGTTCAGCCAGTCGATGGTAACCCGTTGCCAGCCCGGCCCCGGCAATCGCCAGTTCACCCGGCACGCCTATCGGCTGCAGGCGTCGATACTGATTGAAAACATGCAGCTGGGTGTTTGCGATCGGGCCGCCGATGGTCACGCCCTTGGCGTGATCGAGACGCTTGGCGCTGGACCAGATCGTGGTTTCGGTCGGCCCATAGAGATTCCAGACCTGCGCCGACGACGCCTGAAAGCGTTGGAACAACGCCACCGGCATCGCTTCTCCGCCGCACAGCACTTTCAACCGCGAGGAAGGCTGCCAGCCGACCTGGAACAGCAATTGCCAGGTCGTCGGTGTCGCCTGCATCAGGCTTGGATCGCTGTGCTCGATCAACGCCTTGAGGCGCTCGGCATCACTGGCCACGGCGGCATCGCAGAGGACACATTCGGCACCGCGAACAAGCCCGAGAAACAGCTCCAGCCCCGCGATATCGAAACTGAAGGTGGTCACGGCCAGTAAACGGTCGCGCTCATCGACCTGCAGCATCTCAGCCATGCCGTGGAGGAAGTTGTTCAGCGCGCTGTGGGGCACCATCACGCCCTTGGGCTTGCCGGTGGAGCCCGAGGTGTAGATCAGGTACGCCAGATCGCTGTCACTGCGGACCTTGAGTTGCGGTACCTGGCTGTCGGCATACTCTGCGATGCGGGCGCGCTGCTCGTCCAGGCACAGGACGTCACAAGGCACGGGCCAGTCGCGGGTGATCGTCGACTGGCTCAACAACAGACTGGAACCGCTGTCTTCCAGCATGTAGCGCTGGCGTTCGCCGGGATAAGTCGGGTCCAGGGGGACATAGGCCGCGCCGCTGTGCAGGACACCCAGGATGGCCAACGGCAGATCCAGCGAGCGCTCGACACAAATCGCAACCTTCGCCCCCGGCCCGATCCCCCGTGCGTTCAAGAAGTTGCCCAGCGCCTTCGCGCCTTGCATCAGCGCGCGGTAACCGAGCTTGTGTTCCTGATACCGAAAGGCTGTTTTTTCCGGGTCACGTTCGGCCTGTTGCTGCACCCATTCCAGCAGGCTCGCGACCGCCGGCACCTTCAGGTCAGTGTCGTTACAGCGTTGCAGCAGTGCCCGCTCCTGCGCCGCCACAATGTCGTGGTCCGCCAGCGAACGCTGCGGGTCGGCCAGGACCCCTTCCACCAATTGCAGGTAGTGCGCGAGCATCCGTTCGATGCGTGCCGGTTCAAACAGAGCGGTGGCGTATTTGAAGTTGATCAGCGCACCCTCGGCGCTTTCGATGATCTCGAGTTCCAGCTCGTATTCGCCTTCCTGGCGCAACTGCTCGACCATCGTGATGCCCAGCGGCGTGGTGTATTGATGCTCGAGGTGCTGCAGCCAATGACTGCTGGCGAAGTTCTGATGGGCGAACGCGATGTTGAACAGCGGGCGCTGTCGATGGTTGCGGGGCACCTTGAGTGCCTTGAGCAGCGTCGGGAAAGGATAATCGCTATGGTCGACGGCATCGATCATCGTCTCTTGCAGGCGTCGCAAATAGTCACGCGCGCTACCGCTTTCGATATCGCGGCTGCGAATCGGCACCATGTTCATGAAGTAGCCGATGCTTTGCCCAAAACACTCTTTGGGGCGCCCCAGCGTCGGCATGCCGACAACGATGTCCTGTTGCTGGGTGTACCGGCTGAGCAACCCATTGAAGACCCCCAGGAAAAATACCGCCCTGGTCAATCCATGTTCGGAGCAAAAGCACTCCAGACGTGCATTCAGTGCCTCAGGCACCGGCTGGCGAAGACTGCTGCCTTCGAACGACACCGTGCTGCTGCGGGCGAAGTCCGTCGTCAGCTCCAGGGGCGGCGGTACTTGTTCCAGCGCGCCTTGCCAATAGTCGAGCAACGGCTGTGCGGCAGGCCCCGCGAGCATTTCGTTTTGCCAGGCGACAAACTCAGCGAAGTGCGCGGACGGTTGCTCGACGCGCGGCGGCAGGCCGCTGACAAGACTCTGGTAGGCATCGAACAAGTGATTCAGAAACAGCAAGGCAGACGTGCCGTCGAAGACAATGTGATGAACCCGGAACAACCCCCACCATTGCTCGTCCGCCTGGAAGACATGACCATCGATCAACGCAGTCCCTTCCAGCGGCAGGGGCTGTTTGCTCAACCCGCGCAACCTGTCCAGCACCTGTGGCGTGGGCATCCCGCGAACGTCCTCCAGCACCAGGCCGAACCGTGAAACCGCCTGCGGTCGCAGGCTCGGCTGGCCCTGCACCTCATGCAGAACGCTGGTCAGCAACGGATAGCTGGTCAGGACACGCCGGTAAGCCTGTTGCAGCGCCTCGAGGTCCAGTGCTCGGTCGCAACGGAAACACAAGGGAATCTGATAGGCCGTGATGTCCGGCAGCGTCTTGTGCAACGCCCACAACCCTTTTTGCCCGGCGGACAGGGGCATGGGTTCGGCGGCAAATAGCAGACTCTTCAATTGTGCGGTCGAAATTTCTCCCGCTTTGTACGCGGCCAGAAGCTGTTCTTTAGTGGCGACTGCATTCATTTCAACAGTTCCTTAACGTCGTCCAAGGATTTCTCGTTTTGGATAATCTGATCGAGCATCGCGATGACTTGTGCATCCTGAAACGGCGCAACCTCGCTCCCGGCCCCATGGGCGAAGTCGGGGTGCTGCTGGATATGCGCATTCAGCGCCGCCAGCGATGGGTTCTCATGAAAGGCTCGCGCGGAAAGTCGCACCTGGAAACGCTGCTCCAGGGCGTGGGCGAGCTTGATGGCCAGAACCGAGTCCATGCCGTACTGGCGCAGCGGTTTGTCCACCACCAGTTGCGCAGGGCTCAGCCCCAGGTGTTGTTCGAGGAATGCCAGGATGAAGGCATGGACATCCTCGTTAGCCTGGCGGGAAGGTTCCGCTCGCACCGGCTGGGTGATCGGGCCGGGCAAGGTATTGGCCGACCAGCACGGGGTCCGCAGGAAAGCGGTCAGGGGCAACGAGATGCGCCGGCCTTCAAGCGCAGGGCGAGCCGGCATCGGTGTTCCCTCCACCCAAGCCGCGGCCAAGGCATGCAGAGCGTCACTGCTCGGCGAATCGGGCCAGGCCGCGGGCGCCAGAGACTCCAGCACCGGGTTATGGCCGCGATACCCCAGCGATACGTCGTCGAAACCGGCCAATACCGTGCGCAATTCGTCAAGCGAATGCACCACCCAGGCGGCACGACACTCCAGCGGCTCGCGGCCCTGCATCAAGGTGAACGCAACGTCCTCGAGCCGCAGCTCAGGGTTATCCGTGATCTGCTGCAACAAACACTCGGCGAGTTGCGCCAGGCGCGGTGCATCCGGCGCAGACAGCAGCACCAGGTGCGCTGTATAGGCTGGCGCGGGTGCCGTCTCGCAAGGCTGTGGGGCTTCCTCGATCAGGACACAAGCATTCGAACCATTGATCCCGGTGGTGCTGACCAGGCCGCGGCGACGCTCTCCTGGTGCCACCTGCCAGGATTGCCGGCTGAGTACCGGAGCAATGCCGGACCGGTCGAAGCCAATGTATTCGTTGACCTGTCGCAAGCCTTGCAACGCAGGCTTACAGGCATGCCGCAGCGCCATCAACATGGCCAGCAGGTCCACGACCCCCGAGGCGGCGAAGCTATGGCCCAACCCCGGTTTTATCGAGCTCAGTGAACAGGGCTGCCGGTTGTCCTGAGCAAATACCTGCTGCAACGCCTGTACTTCGACCGGATCGCCCAGGTGCATGCCGATGCTATGGGCCAGGACCAGCTGGATCTGCCCTGGCTCAAGCCCTCCGGTGGCAAGGGCCTGAGCGAAGAGTTCGGCCTGACGGGCCGGATTCGGCGCCAGAATGCCGTTGGTACGCCCGTCGTAGTTCACCGCACTGCTGCGAATCACGCCGTAAACCTGATCGCCATCGGCCAGCGCCTGGCTCAACGGCTTGAGCACCACGGCAGCCACCGCTTCGGCCGGAACCAGGCCGCTGGCGTCCTGATCAAACACCCGGCACGCAGGCTCCTGTGCCAACGGCATGACATCGGCCAATACCCCCAGCTCCCTGGATGAAATCATCAGGCTGACGCCACCAGCCAGGGCGATGGTGCACTCACGGTTATGCAAGGCGCGGCACGCCTGATGTATCGCCATCAGACCGGAGGAGCATGAAGAGGTCAGGCTGTAGTTGGGGCCATTGAGGTCCAGAGCGTAGGCAATTCGCGCCGACAAGGTGGCATTGCGGTTAGCGTTGATGCGGCCTGCATCTGCCAGTTGCTCGCCGTAGAAACTCTCTTCGGCACCGACAAACACACCACACTGGCTGCCACGGATCGAAGCGCCGAGGTAACCGGCGTCCTCGAACGCATGCCAGGCGGCTTGCAGGAACAGACGTTGCTGGGGATCGATCACTGCCGCTTCATGGGGCGAGAGTTCGAAGAACAGCGGGTCGAACGCCTCCACGCCATCGATAAAACCTGCGTAGAGCCGGGACTGCGTGGCAAAACCGGCGCTCTCGGCCCGCAAACCGCGACACGCCGAGGCGGCTTGAATCGCCGATGTGCCCTCGACCCAGTTCCGCCACAACTGCTCCACCGAATCCGCACCGGGGAAACGACCGCTGACGCCGATGATCGCGATCGGCTCATAGGTTTCGGGCGTGTTCGACGACGCCGATTGCGGCGCCATGTGCGGCTTGTCTGCCGGGACAACTGGGGGACTCTGCGGCGCCGGGTCGCGCGTCAGGAAAGCCAGCAGATCATCGACGCTCGGATTAGCAAAAAAGGTCGCGGGGGTCAGTGCGCAGCCCAGTCGTTGCGACAGTTGCTTGCCCAGTTGAGCCAGCTTGATCGAGTCGAAACCCAGCTCTGTCCAGTTCAGGCTCGTCCGGACACGCTCCGCCGGCAGCTTTATCTGCTCTTCGATAGCCTCGAACACCCATTGGCGCACCTGCCGCGCGTCGACCGGGGCCGACGACGGTTGAACCGGTATGGAAACGCCCGGTGCAGGCTCCGCTGCCGGCGCATGGCCCGACAGGCGACGCTGCAATGGGTTGTTGCCACCTACCAGAACGATCGCCTGAGGCACGGCCGAGGCGAGAATCTGCTCGAAAAGCGCCAGGCCGTCGGGGGTCTCCAGATAGTCCTGGCCACTACCGTCCAGGTAAAAGCGTTCTTCGCGGCGGCTGTTGAGCCCCATTGCCCCATCGCGCCACAACGGCCAGTTGATGACGATGTGGCGCGTCTGACTGTCGAGGTTCTTGGCCAGGGCAAATGCGCTCTGGTAACGGTTCGCCACGGCATAGCTGCAGGAACCGAAGTCCCCCAGAATCGCGGACGACGACGAAAACTGCACATGCCAGGTCAGCCCTTCAGGTTCGAACACCCGGGACAGGACGCGCGTTCCTTCGACCTTGGCCGCGAGCACGCGCTGGAAGTCAGCCAGGTCGATCGCCTCCAGCGTGGTGGTCGGTGCAGCCCCCGCCGCATGGATGACCCCATGAACCTGCCCAAAACGCGCTTTGGCTTGCTGTACGGCGCGACGCAGGCTGATTTCATCGCTGACATCGGCCTGCACATAAAGCAGGCGCCCGACACCTCGATCCAGCGCCTCGATGTCCCTGACGAGGGCCGGTGTCAGCGCTGAACGCCCGGCAAGGACCAGGTTCGCTCCCTGGGCATGCAGGCGACGCCATAGAAGCTGCGCCAGAGCCCCCATCCCGCCGGTGATGAACCAGGTCTTTCCCGCCTGTTCGACCGGGGGGCTGTCGACCAGCGCCAAGGCCTCGGTAACAGCCACATGGCGAATGCCATCCCGATAGAACACGCTGTCCTCTTCAGCGGCCAGCGCCTCTGGCAACACATGAAGGGCGAACCAGTCCGCCATCGACAATGCACCTGTGCCGGGGGTGTCCTGGCAGGCCAGCAGGCTGACCCGCGTCTGCGGCATGACCATCGGCAGCGAACGCACAAACCCCATCCAGCTCTCGACCTGGGCCTGCAACCTCGGCAGTGGATAACGAGCCAGCAGGAACAGTCGATGGACCGGTAACTGTGCCGCCATCATTGCCTGGATGCTGTACAGCAATCCTTCATAACGCTCGCAGTAATAGAGATCGCAGGCGCCCAGTGCGTGGTAGCAGATATCCACGTCGGACCAGCGTTGGCGCACCTGTTGAAAGGCCGCGGTGAAGCCCTCCAGGTCGTCACGGGCGAGCGCCACCCCATTGCTCAGGCCAGTGGCTTCGCCGTCGCAGACCAGGAACATCACCGCGCAACCCGGGTGCGCCTGTTCGATGACCAGGTTCAGCGCCTGGCCGCGCTCCGCACGATCGACCAGACACAGGACTCGCCGCACCTGCGCCGACGAATGACGGTTCTGCCGTTCCTGTGGCTGCCAGACTTCCCGGTAAGTCAGCACCGGTTGCTTGGCACGCGCCTCCACCTGCGCGCTTTCCCTGAGCGGTGAAGACGAGTTCCCCACTGCCGTCGGAGTCAGGCGGCGCAGGTCATGGCTCGGTGCAAGCCAATAGCGGTCACGACGGAACGGATAACCGGGCAAACTCAGGCGTTGCGGTTGCCGGACATGGCACTGCGCCCAATCCACCGGGTCGCCCTGCACCCAGTTGTCGATCTGCTGTTGCAGCGCCTGGCTGGTCCATGGCGCTGCGCTATGCACCGGCGGCAACGTGGGCTTGCTGCGGGGCGGAGTATCGCCGATGGCCAGCCAGGCCAGTTGCGACCAGTCGGTATCCAGTATCTGGCCCAGGCATTGGCTCAAATGGGCCATGTCCCGAACGACGAACCCCAGGCGCCACTCCAGGGTCTCGCGGCCTGTCTGTAATGTGAATGCCAGACGACTCAGGTGAGTGTCGTCGAGCCTTTCGTTGTGCAGGTGCCGCGACAGATCGTCGACGCGTTGCCGCAGTTGTTCACGGCTTTGCGCCGACAACACAATCGCACTCACGACAGCGCCAGGCATGTGGGCTGGAGCCTGATCATCCTCGGCGATCAACAGATGGGCATTGGCCCCTCCTGCCCCGAAGGAGGACAGGCCGGCAATCCGCGGCACCAGCCAGGTCTGGCCGTCCTGTTGCCTGGTCCGACGCTCCCAGGCTTGAGCCGTCTCCACGAGGTACAACGGCGTCTGGCTGAAATCGATACGCGGGTTGCATGGGTGGGCATGCAGGGTCGGCGCCAGCATGCCGTGTTTCATCTGCAGCAATATTTTGCTCAGGCCCGCCATGCCGGCGGCGCTTTCCGCGTGGCCGATATTGGACTTCACCGAGCCCAGCGCGCAGGTCTGGCCGGATGCCGTCAGCCCCGTATAGGCACCTACCAGCCCCTTGATTTCAATCGGGTCGCCCAGGGCGGTCCCGGTGCCATGGGCCTCGATGTAGCTGACATCCTGGGCCGCGATTCCCCCACGCTCGAGCGCTTTGACCATGAGCTGGGACTGGGATCGTGGACTCGGTACGGTGTAGCCCGACGTGCGTCCCCCGGCGCCGATCATGCTGCCCTTGATCACCCCGTAGATATGGTCGCCTTCTCGCCTGGCCTGCCCCAGGGATTTGAGCATCACCACGCCCACGCCTTCACTGGCGACGAAACCGTCCGCCCGATCGCCGAAGGCACGGCAGGCATCGCCGTGGGAGAGCATCTGCATGTAGGACAGGCTGGAGAGATGCACCGGGTCGGTAATCAGGTTGACCCCGCCCACCAGGGCGCTGGCGCAGCTGCCGCAACGGATGCTTTCGGCAGCCAGGTGCAGCGCACTCAGGGACGAAGAACAGGCCGTATCCAGCGCAATGCTGGGACCTCGAAAGTCAAAGACGTAGGACACGCGGTTGGCGATCGACCAATAGCGCGAAACCAGCGGATAGTCGCTGTTCATGACGCCGACAAACACCCCGACATCCCCTCCGTTCGAAAGCCCTTGGGGGGTGTAGCCGGCATCCTCGATGCAACTGTAGGCGTGCTGCAGAATCAGCCTTTCCTGCGGGTCCATCAACTCGGCCTCGGCCGGAGAAATATGGAAAAAGACTGGATCGAATTCGTCATGCCCCTCGATGAAACCGCCCCAGCGCGTATAGCAGCCGCCGATCAATTCGGGGTCGCTCGAAAAGCCGGTGCGCCAATCCCAGCGCTGCGCGGGAATTTCTTCGATGCAGTGCACCCCCTTGAGCAGGTTGTGCCAGAACGCGGGGAGATCGAGCGCCTGGGGATAACGACCGGCCATGCCGACAATCGCGATATCGTCGTCACGGTTGATTGTCAGCATCGGCAACCGCGGTGCCGCAGACGAGGCCTGTACTGAAGTCGCTGCCCCCTGCTGCGGTGTCTCGAGCAATGGGCCTTGAACGCGGTTGGTGTCGCTAACGTCCGTCTCAGCCCCGAACAGCCTGGCGCAGGTATCGGGCTCGTGAGCCAGGAAATAGTCCGCCACTTCGTCGATGGTCTGGACATCGAACAGCAGGCTGCTGTCGACTTTACCGAACAACTCGCCCAGGGCATTGGTGATGTACACCGCCGAGATCGAGTCAACTCCATAGCGCACCAATGGCGTGCTGTCATCGAGTTGATCGAGCGGAACCTCCAGGGCATTGCTGACCAGGGCTCTCATGCGCAGCACCGTATTGCTGCGCAAATCCGCGCCAGACGACACCGCGGGCTGGCTGCTGGCGGAGGGAGGATCCTCGGCCGTCACACTGCCGAAAAGCCCTGCGTAGACCTGAGGCTGAACCGAAAGAAAATGGTCGGCCAGCTCTTCAATCGTCTGCAGGTCGAACAACAAGGTGCCATCGACCTTGCCGAACACCTCACCCAAGGCGTTGGTGATGTACACCGCCGAGATCGAGTCGACGCCATAACGCACCAGCGGCGTACCGAGATCCAACTCGTCAACAGGCACCTGTAGGGCCTCACTGACCAGAGTCTTCATATGAGCCAACGCCCTGTCGCGCAGATCACGCACCGGCTTTGCCGAGTCTCTCGCTGGCAACGGCGCCAGCCCCCCATTCGCTTCGGCGGGCAACGACGCAGCCAGGGCGGCGACCTGAGGTGCAACGGCCATGGCCGCGCCCAGGGGCTGCGGCAGCAGTGCCTGCATCTGCAGGTCCGCGCGGGCCAGTACCCCGGCCACATCGCTCACCGTGGCGTACCGATCGCCGATTTCCAGCGCACGATCCAGCAGCATGCCCGGCAAGATATTGAGCGCGTTGAAATCGAGCATGCGGATGAAGCCCAGTTGCGAAAGCGAACTGCGCAGCAGGAACTCGACGGCCGCGATGCCCTCGGCGGTATCAATGCAAGCAACGCCGATGTTCGCCATCCGCTGACGATAGTGCTCGGAAGCACCCGCGCCGAACTCGCCCCAGTAGCCCCAGTTCATGATCTTGACCGGGAACCGGCAAACGTTGCGCAAGTGATGGGCAAAGGCATCCTGGAATACCGACCCTGACGTGTAATTGCTCTGCCCCGCGGTCTTGAGGAAGGCCGCCAGAGAGGAGAAGAACAACATGAAGTCGAGCGGTTCATGGCCGAACACCTGCGCCATGTTCACACTGCTTGCGACCTTGGTGCCTAGCACCAGGGCGAACGTTCGCTCCTCCATGCTCAGGACACTCTGATCGTGGAGCACGATGGCCGAATTGATCACGCCATGAATGTGCGCAAAGCGTTGCTTGATCTGCCGATGGGCCTCGGCAAGCGCCGCCGGGTCGGTTGCATCAGCCTGAAAATAGATCGGCACATGAGACAGGTCGCGGAAACTGTCCAGTTCCGCGGTGATGCCTTGCTCCAGGCTGCGCCTGCCAAGCCAGATCACGTTGGCGCTGTAGTGTTCGATCAGATAACGGCTCAGGGCCTTGCCGATGCCACCGGCGCCACCGAGGATCACATACACCCCATGCCGACGGAACGCCCAGGCCTCTTTCGCCAGCGGCTCATGGCACGCCATCAGGCATTGCCGGTACCAACGGCCTGCACGCAAGGCCCAGGTTTCCCCTTTCGAGTCGAAGGGCAGCGTCAGCAGTTGCTCCACTGGCCAGGGGCGAGTCCCGTCCAGGTCAATCATCCGGAAACGCCATTTACGCATTTCCTTGGCAAGCACCCCTACCAAGCCGTGGACGGAGGCATGGGCGGCAAAGACCGGCTCGGCCTCGTGCACCGATTGAGCCTGGGATGTGACCAGCGTCAATGACAACTGACGGGTATGGCAGTCTTGCGAAAGCAGCGCCTTGACCAGTCGGAACAGGTTCATCATGCCTGTTTCCTGTTCTTGTATCAGGTCGGCTCCAGGCGTTGGAGCAATCCACAGGATTTCATCGAACGCCCCTGCGCGGGCCAGCAGGCGATCACACGACTCGCGACTGGCCAGCTCCTGATGGTCGGCATAAACACGCTGCGGCAACAGCCTGGACAGCTCGGCTTCGATTCCATCCTGCGTGCCGATCTGCAATACCTTGAGAGGCGCGGGTGCTGGCGTGGCAAGCCATTCACAAGGTTGCCACTCGACCGCCAAGGACACATTCCTACCCGGCGTGACAGCGACCGGGGCGACCTCGACCGGGACACGTTTCGCCGCAGAGAAATCCTTGATCGTCAATGCGCTGAACAGCGCGCAAAGCCGCCCGTCGACATCGAGCAGCTGGATATCGAAGACCTTGCCGTCCCCTTGTGCCGCATGCGAGACAATGCACCACATCTCGGATGAACAGGCACGATGCAGATCCGCCCGTTCCAGGGCAAAAGGCACCGGTAGCCAGTCGCTATGATCGGCCCCCAGATAAAACCCGATGATCGCCTGGAACGCCCCATCCGCCATTGAAGGATGGAGCTGGTAGCTTGTGTCGAATGGCGCCAGGTTCAGTCTGGCAACTACGTGGTGCGCCCCGCGGTGCAGGTATTCAATGGTCTGGTGGCTGCGCCCGTAGTCCAGGCCGATGCTCGCGAAGTGGCGATAGCACTCAGCCCCCTCATACCGCCGATGACAGTGCTGGCCAATGAATGCCGGTACATCGAGCGCTGGCGGCGCGGATTGCTGCAGCCTGCCGATCGTGCCCCTGGCGCATGTCAGGTAGTCACCCGAGGCGTCCGTGCTTTCAATGATGAATGACTGATGGGCGCTGTCTTGGACGCTCAGGGTAATACGTGTGTCGAGTACTGCGTCTGCCACTTGTGCCGGCCTGGACCAGAGCAGTTTGTGCAGGCTCAGTGGCGCCTTATCGGGCGTCAATGCCTCATGTGCCGCTCTGGCCATCTCCAGATAGGCAACGGCCGGCAGTATCGGGCTGCCGTTGACTTGATGATCGGCCAGGAAAGGCTCCTGACCGCTGAACACTGAAGAAAACATCAGTGTTCCAGACTGATGCTGTCCGAGCAGGGGATGGGCATGAGGTCCATCTACCACTGGCGACGGGTAAGGTGAAAGCCGGGTATCGGTTTTCAACCAGAGCTTGTTCCGGGAAAACGGATACGTCGGCAGGCTGACGCGAGCCGGACGAACCTTGCCGTACAGGTTCGCCCAGTCGATATCCGCGCCATCGATCCAGGCGCGCAGGCATTGCTGTGGGTCAGCGCCGCCATGGGTGTCCCCGGGCACCGCCGGACGGGCTGTCGATTCGTTTATCCTGCCGTGCAGAATATGGGCAACCTGCTCATGGGCCCCATCGAGGAACTGCTCCAGTGACGCAATCGCCGCATCCACATCCTGGGCCACGAATCCGAGGCGCCAATCAAAGGCCTCCCTGCCCACTTGCAAGGTGTAGGCACACTCAAGCAGCTCCTGGGAGGTAGCGGCACCGCCCGCCTGGAAGAACTGCAACAACTGCCTGGCCTGGAGCTGCAAGGCCACCTGGTTGGGTGCGGACAACACCAGGACTGGAGGCACCTGCGGGCCTTGCTGAGCGACCGCCTGCGACGGCAGATACTCCGCAATGATCAGGTGGGCATTCGAGCCTCCGGCGCCGTATGAAGACAGGCTGGCCATGCGCGGACGCCGACGGCCCTGCTCGTCGACCGCACACGGCCATGCCTCCAGATTCCGCTGCACATAGAAGGGAGAGTCGGTGAAGTTGAGATCGGGATTGATTTCATCGGCATACAGCGAGGGTGCCAACTGCCCATGTTTCATCTGCAGCAGGATTTTGCTCAGCGCCGCAACACCGGCGGCGCTTTCAGAATGGCCAATGTTCGACTTGACCGATCCGATTGCACAGAACTGTTTATCCTGGGTATAGGCGCCAAAGGCGGTGCTCAGTCCTTGTAACTCGATCGGGTCGCCTACCGGCGTGCCGGTGCCATGCGCTTCGACATACTGGATGTGCCGGGGATCGATACCTGCCTTGTCGATGGCCTCCCTGATCAACGCCGATTGCTGCTCGGCGTTGGGCACGTAGTAACCCGTGGAGTGCCCGCCGTGATTTATCACACTGGCCTTGATGACCCCATGGATTCGGTCACCATCGAGCACAGCCTTGGCCAAGGGCTTGAGCACCACGACACCGACACCTTCGCTGGGAATATAGCCATCCCCTCCCCTGGCGAAACTGCGACAGCGCCCCTTTTGCGAAAGGAACTTGTTGTCCTTGAGCAAGCGGTACTTGTTGGGGTGCAAAGAGAGATTGATACCACCGGCCAACGCCACTTCGCACTCTTGCAATTGCAGGCTCTGGCAAGCCAGGTGGATGGCGGTAATCGAGGACGAACACATGGTATCGAGCGTCAGGCTCGGGCCATTGAAACCGCAGAAAAAACTGACCCGGTTCGCAATGGATGCGGCCACACCATTCGCCGCCGTGCCATCGCTGACCAATGAAGCTTCAACTCCGTAGAGTTGATACTCCTGATACATGGCTCCCGCGAAGACCCCCACCCGGCTTTGCCTGGAATGCCGCTCGGCCACCGACTTGCCCAAGGTCCTTCGGGTGTAGCCGGCGTCCTCGATGGCAGCATAGGCACATTGCAGGAAAAGCCGTTCCTGCGGATCGAGCTTGGCGGCATCCCGCGGAGTGATGTTGAAGAACAGCGAATCGAAGCAATCGACATCCTTCAGGAAACCGCCCCAGGTATCGCCAGAGTGCTCTCGTTGCGGGTGTCCCTGTTGCCAGCGATCTTCGGGCAGCCTGGATACACAGTCGCGACCTGAGGCCAGGTTGCGCCAGAACTCATCAAGGTTTTCAGCCATGGGATAACGACCGGAGACGCCGATGATCGCGATGTCCTGAAAGTCCGCCTGGGGACCGCCGACCTTCTCGTTATCTGGAAAAAATGCTGGTGTATTCATGATGCCACCCGAAAGTTATTCAAATAGTAGGAGGTTGAGGTTTCCATCGGGCACAGGCCGCCTATACCACCAGGACGGGCCACAGTCGGGCTTCATCCAGAGGCAGGGTTAATGCGACGTTGATTCCGGTTTTGGAACGACGACCTCTTGGCGTGAACTCAGTCAGCCATCAGCGGCTCGCGCGCCCAGTGGTCGAGCACCTTGAGTTCGCCGCTTTCCCAGGCCTGGCGACAGGCTTTGCGGCGGACTTTGCCGCTCGATGTCCGCGGTACCTGGCCGGGAGATACCAGCACCACGGCTTGCGGATTGATTTCGTGTTTCATCCAGACTTCCTTCTGGATATCCATCATCATGTCCTGCAAATTGCCATGACGTTGCGTGCGCTCGACTTCGGCGACAATCACCAGGCTTTCCTGAACGTCATGCTCGCTGACGAATGCAGCGCAGCCATTAGCGACCACCTTGGGCTGACTCGTCACGACCGACTGCTCGATGTCTTCCGAATAGAAGTTGCGCCCGGCGATGATGATCATGTCCTTCAAGCGACCGGTCACGTACAGCTCCCCTTCATGCAGAAATCCAAGATCACCGGAGCGAAGGTAAACCTCTCCCGCCTGATCGCTGACGGACTGGAACGCGTGGTTGCTGGCTTGCGCCTGCTGCCAATACCCACGGGCAACGCTCGGCCCCGATACGCAGATCTCACCGACACAGCGCTCGGCGCACGGCGAGGCCGTCTCGGGATCGACAATCAGTAACTTCTGCTGGCCGATTACCGGTCCGACGCTGACCAACGAACGCCATACCGGACTGTCCTGGGCCTGTGGAGTCTCGAATTGCTGGTTGATGATTGCGTGCTTTTCATCCTGCAGAATCTGCCGGTCGACCAGCAGACTGGAAGGCTGTTTATCACCGGCATAGCCGGTAACGATCAATGTGCTCTCAGCCAGTCCGTAGCACGGTGCAAAAGCGAAGGGGTCGAAGCCGCTGGCAGCAAAACGCGAGGAGAACCCAGCCATGGTCCGGGCCCTGACAGGCTCCGCGCCATTAAAAGCATGCCGCCAACTGCCAAGATCCAACGTAGACAATTGCTCATTGCTGATGCGCTGACAGCACATGCTGTAGGCAAAGTTGGGAGCACCGCTGATCGTCGCTCGATACCGACTGATCGCGTCCAACCAGACAAACGGGCTATGGGCAAAGGTTTCCGGTGGCATCAACACGCACGGATAACCAGCCATGACCGGCGCCAACAGACCCGCGATCAACCCCATGTCGTGGTAAGGCGGAAGCCAGCTGACCATGACCTCGCCAGGCTTCCCCCCCAGCCATTCGTTGAGCATCCCCAGGTTGTGTTCAATATTCCGGTTGGAAACCATCACCCCTTTGGGGTTTCCCGTACTTCCTGAGGTGTATTGCAGGAATGCGGTGTTTTCAGGAAGTTGAACCGCAGGTTCGGGCAGCCCCTCGACGTATCGCTCACTTGCCTCAATAGTCAGCAAGGCGGAGTCGGGGACGCCCATTTCGGAAAAAAACTCACCGTAACGCCCCATCCCCTTGGCGTTGCAGAGCAACAAGGAAGCCTGGGCATCGTTCAAAATGCTGACGACGCGCGAGACATGCAAACGATTGCGCGGCGGAAATAAAGGAACGGCAACAGCACCCGCATAAAGACAGCCAAAAAACGCCGTGACGTACTCCGGCCCAGGTTGACAGAGAATCAGGACGCGTTCCCCAACACCCGCTCCGGCAGCCTTGAGCATGGCTGCCACTCGACTTGCGGAACGCTTCAGTTCCGCGTAATCCAGAACCTGCTCCGACACACCCTTCGACGACAAAAATTCGAACGCTCTCTGTGAGGAAGAAGTTCTGGCGCGCTCGCAAAGTTTATCAATGATCGAACTCATAAGTATCACCCCCTTCAGGCAACTATTTAAGTAGGTACTCTCGGCACTCATCACTGCTATCGATTTTTTTGGGCAACGACAAACCGTCCATCGCTCATACCAAACGATGAATTAGGCCCAGCTCTATCAAAATCACAAGATCATTTATTCACTACAACCAGGGCGCGCCGACTTCCAGATTCAATGAAGACAAGACATCAACAATGGAAGTTACCATTGCATAACATAGTCAATGCCAATGATGTTTTCAGACGAACCCCACCCGCCAGTCGAACTCAAGCGTTATTCGAGTTAAACTTTATAATCTTTATCGTGAAATTAATCGTCGTTCAAGAAGCGCTAATGAGATCACCCAGCGCAACACTGCCTCAATTACGGCGAGATACAGGTATAGAGGCATCCACTCCCAGAACCGGAATGAAAGACAAACCACTAGATACGTAAACTTATCGGATTTTACCGGAAGCGAACCGCTTCCAGCAGGCAGGAGGTAGCAAGGAGCGCTAAAGGGAGAGGCGTCGATGGCGAGCGGATCATTTGCATATTCATGATCTATCGTCACATTCATTGACAAGGCACTAATGGCCTTACGAGCAGGGCATTTCACTTTGCAGCAATACGTCGTTAATCCGCTCCCCATGAAGTAACGCTGAACCAACCCGCGCTGCCACTTCCATGCTACATGCGCCACAGTCAGGACAGCATTTCCATGGTTGATGAAAAGCACCTCAATACCCTGCCTACAACCGGAAAAACGCCTACGCTCAGCCATAACCACTCGAGCGAAGCCTGTATCATACAATGCGTGCAACTGCCCAGGCACCACAACACGAACAAGAGTCCCACGATGCAACGGTTTAAAGCCCTCTACAGAAAGGCTGTAGATCCGATGTATCAAAGACAAGATCAAAGCCCCGTCTCGATAACCATCAGGCAGATGGGCTTTCATAGGAAACCCCTGAAATTACATCCCTGCATATTTCATGATTCCATACCAGTTAACCGTTGACAGGCATGATAGCGCGACTTCATCAATCTTAAGCCAGTCGCATACTTTTCATACGCCATCGTTTTTCAAATCAACCACCAACGACCCAACTCTATCAAAGATACTCTTCAAGACCTTATATAAATCGGCGTTTTTTTATCATTTTTAATCAGTGCTCGCGTCGATACACTCTCATATCTAGACACATCCTCCAGACAGATGGATCGACATATTACGCCTCCGCACTCAACGCGGACTCCTTGCACTGCCGGGAGCGACTTGGGGTACAACCGAATCGACGCCGGTAGCTCTGGGTAAAGTACGACTGACTGGAAAAACCACTTGCCATCGCAATATCCACAATGCTCAGCTCGCTATTAAGGAGCAAATGATGGGCATGCAAAATTCGTCTCTCACTGATCCAGGCCCTGGGAGAGACGCCATACACAACTCCAAAAAGATCCTTGAACGTCGTCAAGCCCATGCCAAACTCCCTGGAAAACTGACTTATCCGCCATTCCTTCAGGAAGTACTGCTCCATAAAAAGCTGCAATCGCTCGACGTTCCTGTTGCTCTGCTGACGCAGTAATGACATCAACTCTGCGCCTTGAGGACCAAAGACAAACAGAATCAGCAACTCTTCCACCTTCAACGATGCCAGCATCGGTGGGTGCTCGTGCACAAGCAAATTCTTCAAACTTTTTACACAATCAGCGAGCAATGGATTGCTCTCAAAAGCGATAATATTTACACCTGATTTTTCCCTCCGCTCAACCTCACCCAGCAATGCGCCGAAGCGCTGGATAAAGCCTTGCAGGAACTGATCTGACAATGGAATCCATAACAAGTCACTTCGCTGCTCCCCAGTTCTCACCAGATAGCTACCCCGCCTGACAACCAATAGCTCGCCAGCTTCAATGTGCCTTGTTACGTTAACATCTCGAATTGTCAGCTCCCCCCTCATCAGAACATAAACACCTTCTACAGAGATGGATAGTGACTGAAACGCAGGAATACACCATCGACACGAAGATACTTTCTGATCAAGCGTGTTAGCACCTTGCATATCATTATAACCCCAACTTGTACAGCACCCCTATGCCGCCATGCTTAAACAGCATGCCAACATCACCCCTATATACTATTACAATTTTTTTGCAGCGCATCATCAACCTGGGCCGACTACGCGTATTCATGATTTAGTGCAATAGCTCTTATTACCCCAGCAGCCGGCAGCGGTGTATATCTTACGCACAAGCAACTATAGATTATTAACCTTTTGGGTAGTACAGACAGGAAGCAGACAGGAAGGCCTTGGACAAATATTTAAATTATTATTGACATTCAACCTGCTCGAGATTATTACCAAACCAACAGATAGCATATAGCCATCATCGCCCTTGACCTTAGCGGCTCCTCATAAAATGCCAAGCACCATCTAATCATTAAGCGCAGTCTCGCAAGCCACTCCTCTTTTGCCTCTCAGCCAACTAAATCCGGCAACCAAGAAACTACTGCGCCCACCTCTTGTCCATTGAATGCTAACACGCAAGGTACGAAGCACTTTGTCACTGACAGACTTATATTTTAAAAAAAAAGCCACATCTACTCGCAGCCTTTCTCATGAAGTAATCACAAAATCTTACAATGAATCCATCTTATAACTTCAAACTAGCGCTTGATGCATGCTTCATGCTTTACAAGCGTACAGGCTCCCTCTCCACCCAAGCCAAGTACCCCATTGGTAAAGACCCTCTCCCTGGACGGGCCTCCGAACACCCCATTTTTACCCCCAACAAAAGTGGTTCATCGATCACCCTACCCCTCTGCTATCGACAAGGAGAAAACCGGGGCTCGAGCGAATGCCTGCCGATCATCCTGCTCTGGTTCTTCTGATCCGCGTCCTCCCCTCGTCTCATCGCCGCGCATGACATGATGCACCGCCCACCCGGGATCAGACCATGAGCCTCTCCCCCTCTTAAACTCCCCACAAGGCCCTACCTACGCGCAACGCTCGGTTGGCAAGCGCAGCGCAGGATTCGACTGCGGGGACAGGCATAGATCTACGTCGAGGCGAAGGCAATTGATGAAAAATACAGTCGCCACCACAACGAACACCATAAAGGAGACGCACGATGGCGCGACAACCGACACCGGTATCTGCCAAATGACAAATCAACGATGAGGCACAGAGACGCGTCACAGAGCGGTACCCCAGGAAAAGATCCAGCAGCAGGGGCCATGACGCCTGGATTTGCTGACGTCACGCAGCAGAAACCAAATCGGCGACCAACAAAGCCCACGAACCTCATGAAAACCTGTATTCCCGCCCTGGCGGAAGGATGAGAAAGAGAATCAGGTCATGATTCAGCGAATGCACACCACAGCCAGGAAGAATGTGAGGATTGCAGAGCAAAGGCCTGAAGAGAGAGGATCTTCACTCCTGCGCGAGCCCTCGGAGAAGGGCTACAGCTGTAGGCAGCTCCCGAACCACAAGAACAGAAGCGCAACTAGGCGCCAGCGTTCTTAAAAAGGAGGCCGGCCTGAAAAGCCGAGAAATAACGTAAAAGTCATGCGCATGAAAAAGCCCAACCTGTGAAGATTGGGCTCAGTCATTGAATTATATGGTCGGGACGGAGTGATTCGAACACTCGACCCCTAGCACCCCATGCTAGTGCGCTACCGGACTGCGCTACGCCCCGACTAGGCGTGTTACTGGGTTTGCTTCTTAACGAAGCGTTCAAGAATATATCGCAAGCTTTTGAAATATGGAAGTATTTTAAAGGCTGAAAATCATTTCTTGAGTACTACCAGAACGTCCTCCAGTTCGGAGATCATCTGACGGATCAATTGCTTGTACTGGGTGGTGTCGTCTTTGGCTTCATCACCGGAAAGGCGCAGGCGTGCTCCACCGATGGTGAATCCCTGATCATACAGCAACGCGCGGATCTGCCGGATCATCAGCACATCCTGGCGCTGATAATACCGGCGATTTCCGCGGCGCTTGACGGGGTTGAGTTGAGGAAACTCCTGCTCCCAATAACGCAGCACATGCGGCTTGACCGCACAGAGCTCGCTGACTTCACCGATGGTGAAGTAGCGCTTGCCCGGAATGACCGGGAGCTCGTCGTTATGACTTGGTTCCAGCATAAGCCTCAACTCGGGCCTTCAACTTCTGCCCTGGACGAAAGGTGACCACACGGCGTGCCGTGATCGGGATTTCTTCACCCGTCTTCGGGTTGCGGCCAGGTCGCTGGCGTTTATCCCGAAGATCGAAGTTACCGAAACCGGACAGTTTGACCTGTTCGTTATCTTCGAGAGCGTGCCTGATTTCCTCAAAAAACAGCTCGACCAATTCCTTGGCCTCACGTTTATTCAGGCCCAGCTCTTCGTAGAGACGTTCGGCCATTTCAGCTTTCGTCAGAGCCCCCATACGTCACTTCCTTAACGTGGCGTTCAACCTTTGTTCGAGCGAGGTGAGGATATTTTGCGTCGTGGAGTTCACCTCATCGTCATTAAGAGTGCGCGATGGATGCTGCCAGGTCAAGCCAACTGCAAGGCTTTTTCTATGAGGATCAATGCCTTTACCCTGGTACACGTCAAACAACCTGAGGTCTGTCAGCCATTCGCCTGCATTCTCACGGATTACATCCAGTACCGCACTGGCAGCGACATCGCGATCAGCCAGCAAGGCCAAGTCACGACGCACTTCAGGAAAGCGCGACAACTCACGGAATTCAGGCATTTTTCCCGAGGCTACTTCGGCCAGAACCAGCTCGAAAACGAAGACCGGACGGTCAAGACCGAGGGTTTTCGACAATTCAGGGTGGATAGCGCCAATATAACCAACCAGACGACCTTCACGCTCGATGCGCGCGGTTTGACCCGGGTGCAACGCAGGGTGCTTGCCAGGCGCGAAAGTGAACGCATCGAGTGCACCGGCAAAACCCAGCACCGCTTCCACATCAGCCTTGACGTCGAAGAAGTCCACAACATCGCGGCCTTGTGCCCAGCCTTCCGGCAGACGGGTACCGCATACCACACCGGCCAGCATCGGCTCTTGCTTCAAGCCTTCCAGTTGACCGACGAAACGCAGACCGCTCTCAAACAGACGGACACGGTCCTGCTGGCGGTTCAGGTTGTGCTGAAGCGCCTTGACCAGCCCCGGCCACAGCGAGGAACGCATGGCAGCCATGTCGTTGGAAATCGGGTTGGCCAGCAACAGCGGCTCGACTCCCGGATTAAACAACTCGAACTGTTTCGGATCGATGAAGCTGTAAGTAATGGCTTCCTGATAACCGCGGGCCACCAGTAAACGACGCAGCTCTGGCAGATCGCTACGAGCTTCGGCCTTGGCTTGTGGAGCCAGACGTGCCTGAGGGTAGCGAACCGGTAGGCGGTTGTAGCCGTACAGGCGAGCCAGCTCTTCGATCAGATCGACTTCCAGGCTGATGTCGAAGCGATGACTTGGCACCTCAACGCGCCACTGCCCTGCTCCATCGGCGGAAATCTTCAGACCCAGAGCACCGAGCAGACGCTCGACTTCTGCCGCTTCGATTTCCATGCCCAGCATCTGGGTGATGCGCTCGGCACGCAGAGTGACCGGAGCGATCGAAGGCAGGTGCTGCTCGCTGACGGTTTCAATGATCGGGCCAGCTTCGCCACCAGTAATCTCCAGCAGCAAGCCGGTGGCGCGCTCCATGGCTTCACGGGCCAATTGCCAGTCCACACCACGCTCGTAGCGATGCGAGGCGTCGGTGTGCAGGCCATAGGAACGGGCTTTACCAGCGACAGCGATCTGGTCGAAGAAGGCACTTTCCAGGAAAACGTCGCGGGTAGTTGCCGTTACGCCGCTGTGCTCGCCGCCCATGACACCGGCAATCGCCAGGGCACGGGTATGGTCGGCGATAACCAGGGTATCGCTGCGCAGGGCCACTTCCTGGCCGTCGAGCAAGACCAGCTTCTCGCCCTCTTCGGCCATCCGCACACGGATGCCACCGTTGATTTCGGCGAGGTCGAAAGCATGCAGCGGTTGCCCCAGCTCCAGCATCACGTAGTTGGTGATGTCTACAGCCGCATCGATGCTGCGTACATCAGCGCGACGCAGACGCTCGACCATCCACAGTGGGGTCGGCTTGGACAGATCAACATTACGGATAACCCGGCCCAGATAACGCGGGCACGCTGCGGGTGCCAGTACTTCAACCGGACGCACTTCGTCGTGCGCAGGTGCCACAGATAGCACCACCGGACGGGCGACAGGCGCTGCGTAGAGCGCGCCGACTTCACGGGCGAGCCCCGCCAGCGACAGGCAATCACCACGATTCGGGGTCAGGTCGACCTCGATGCTGGCGTCGTCCAGCTCCAGGTACTCACGGAAATCCTTGCCTACCGGCGCATCCACCGGTAGCTCCATCAGACCGTCATTGCCCTCTCCCACCTGCAGTTCTGCCTGGGAGCACAGCATGCCGTTCGACTCGACGCCACGCAGCTTGGCCTTCTTGATCTTGAAGTCACCAGGCAGCTCAGCGCCGATCATGGCGAAAGGGATCTTCAGGCCCGGACGCACGTTTGGTGCACCGCACACGACCTGGAAGGTTTCCGCACCGTTGCTGACCTGGCAAACACGTAGTTTGTCGGCATCAGGGTGTTGCTCGGTGCTCAGCACCTCGCCCACCACCACGCCACTGAAAACACCGGCGGCCGGCGTTACGCTATCGACCTCAAGACCGGCCATCGACAGACGAGCAACCAGCTCGTCGCGACTTACCTGCGGGCTTACCCAGCCACGCAGCCATTGTTCACTGAATTTCATCCTGCTCTCCTGAAAGATTCGTTACGGGCGTGCGACCTAGCGAAATTGCGCGAGGAACCGCAAGTCGTTGTCGAAGAACAGGCGCAAGTCATTCACGCCGTAACGCAGCATGGCCAGACGCTCGGCGCCCATGCCGAAGGCAAAGCCCTGGAACTCTTCCGGATCGATCCCGGACATGCGCAGCACATTCGGGTGAACCATGCCGCAGCCCATGACTTCCAGCCAACCGGTCTGCTTGCAGACACGGCAGCCCTTACCGCTGCACATCACACATTCCATGTCGACTTCGGCGGACGGCTCGGTGAACGGGAAGTACGAAGGACGGAAACGCACTGCCAGTTCTTTTTCGAAGAACACCCGCAGGAACTCTTCGATGGTCCCTTTGAGGTCGGCGAAATTGATGTCGCGATCGATCAGCAGGCCTTCGACCTGATGGAACATCGGCGAGTGGGTGATATCGGAGTCGCTACGGTACACACGGCCTGGGCAGACGATGCGGATAGGCGGCTGCTGCGATTCCATGGTGCGGACCTGTACCGGAGAGGTATGGGTGCGCAACAGCATGTTCGCATTGAAATAGAAGGTGTCATGCATCGAACGGGCCGGGTGGTGGCCTGGGATGTTGAGCGCCTCGAAGTTGTGATAGTCGTCTTCGACCTCAGGGCCTTCGGCGATGCCGTAGCCGATATGGGTGAAGAACTGTTCAATACGTTCCAGAGTCCGGGTCACAGGATGCAGACCGCCGGAGACCTGGCCACGGCCAGGCAGGGTCACATCGATGGACTCAGCGGACAGTTTGGCAGCCAGCTCGGCTTCTTCAAACAAAGCCTTACGCGTATTGAGAGCCTCTGTAACACGCTCCTTGGCAACGTTGATCAGGGCGCCGACCTGCGGGCGCTCCTCTGCCGGCAAATTCCCCAGGGTCTTCATCACCTGAGTCAATTCACCCTTCTTGCCAAGGTACTGAACCCGGATTTGCTCCAGGGCATTGATATCTTCAGCGCTTTGCACAGCCTCTAGTGCTTGAGAGACCAGCGCATCCAGGTTTTCCATGTACAGACTCCAGATACAAAATAGGGGAAGAGCTTGTAGGCTCTTCCCCTATTTATGACGTTTAACACCTGAGCCCACAGAGGTGAGCCCGGGTGACTGTCGGGGGTACTTAAGCCAGAGTGGCTTTAGCTTTCTCGACAATCGCAGCAAACGCCGCTTTTTCGTTCACTGCCAGATCAGCCAGAACCTTACGGTCGATCTCGATGGACGCTTTTTTCAGGCCGGCGATGAAACGGCTGTAGGACAGACCGTTGATACGAGCACCAGCGTTGATACGAGCGATCCACAGAGCGCGGAACTGACGTTTTTTCTGACGACGGTCGCGGTAGGCGTATTGGCCTGCCTTGATTACCGCTTGCTTGGCGACACGGAATACGCGGGAGCGCGCGCCGTAGTAGCCTTTAGCAAGTTTCAGAATTTTTTTGTGACGTTTACGGGCAATGACGCCACGCTTTACACGAGCCATGAGTTACTTCCTCTATTCTTGATCCAAAAATTAACGAAGGCGCAGCATGCGCTCGACTTTTGCCACGTCAGACGGATGCAGCAAGCTGCTACCGCGCAGTTGACGCTTACGCTTGGTCGACATTTTGGTCAGGATGTGGCTCTTGAAAGCGTGCTTGTGCTTGATACCGTTAGCAGTTTTCAGAAACCGCTTAGCAGCACCACTTTTGGTTTTCATCTTTGGCATGTTCGGATACTCCGCATTCAGTTGATAAACATAATCAGAAGGCCTGCCGTGCCCTGTTGATTACTTCTTCTTTTTCGGGGCGATGACCATGATCAGCTGGCGTCCTTCCATCTTAGGATGCTGTTCGACCGAACCGTACTCTTGCAGGTCAGCTTCAACCCGCTTGAGGAGTTCCATCCCCAGCTCCTGGTGGGCCATCTCACGGCCGCGGAATCGCAAGGATACCTTGGCCCTGTCCCCGTCACTCAGGAAACGTACCAGGTTGCGCAGTTTTACCTGGTAATCCCCTTCCTCCGTCCCTGGACGAAACTTGATTTCTTTTACCTGAATCTGCTTCTGGTTCTTCTTCGCCGCGGCAATCTGCTTCTTCTTCTCGAAGATCGACTTGCCGTAGTCCATCACACGGCAAACCGGTGGGACTGCGTCGGCGGAGATTTCCACCAGATCAAGCTTGGCTTCTTCAGCAATACGAAGCGCTTCATCAATCGAGACGATGCCAATCTGCTCGCCGTCAGCGCCAATTAACCGAACCTCGCGTGCCGAGATATTCTCGTTGATCGGGGCTTTCGGTGCAGCTCGTTTATCTTGTCTCATTTCACGCTTAATAATAATTACTCCGAATCTGGGCGACCACGCCGGGAAACCGCTTGTGCAAGGAACTCCGAGAATTGGGCGACGGGCATCGAGCCCAGGTCAGCACCTTCACGGGTACGCACAGCGACAGTCTGCGTCTCGACTTCCCGATCTCCAATAACCAAGAGATAGGGAACCTTGAGCAAAGTATGCTCGCGGATTTTAAAGCCGATCTTTTCATTTCTCAAGTCAGACTTGGCACGAAATCCGCTTTGGTTGAGGGTTTTTTCCACTTCGAGGGCAAAATCTGCCTGTTTATCAGTGATATTCATCACTACGGCCTGGGTCGGAGCCAGCCACGCAGGGAATGCCCCTTCGTAATGTTCGATCAGAATCCCGACGAAACGCTCGAAAGAACCGAGGATCGCCCGGTGCAACATCACCGGATGTTTACGGCTGTTATCTTCGGAAACGTATTCGGCACCCAGACGGATCGGCAGGTTGAAATCGAGCTGCAAGGTACCACACTGCCAGACACGACCCAGGCAGTCTTTCAGCGAGAACTCGATTTTCGGACCGTAGAACGCCCCTTCGCCCGGTTGCAGGTCATACGGCAGCCCGGCGCTATCAAGCGCGGCAGCCAAGGCATTTTCAGCGCGATCCCACAGCTCGTCGGAACCCACACGCTTTTCAGGGCGGGTGGAAAGCTTCATTTCGATGTCCTTGAAGCCGAAGTCGGCATAGACATCCATGGTCAGCTTGATGAACGCAGCGGATTCAGCCTGCATCTGTTCTTCGGTGCAGAAGATATGCGCATCGTCCTGGGTGAAGGCACGCACACGCATGATGCCGTGCAATGCACCGGACGGCTCGTTACGGTGGCAGGCACCGAACTCGGCCAGACGCATCGGCAGCTCGCGGTAGCTCTTCAGGCCCTGATTGAATACCTGCACGTGGCACGGGCAGTTCATCGGCTTGATGGCATAGTCGCGGCTTTCCGACTCGGTGGTGAACATGTTTTCGGCGTAGTTGGCCCAGTGCCCGGATTTCTCCCACAGGCTGCGATCGACCACCTGCGGAGTCTTGATCTCCAGGTAGCCATTGTCGCGCTGCACCTTGCGCATGTACTGCTCGAGCACTTGGTACAGGGTCCAGCCGTTCGGATGCCAGAACACCATGCCCGGCGCTTCTTCCTGGGTATGGAACAGACCCAAACGCTTACCGATCTTGCGATGGTCGCGCTTCTCGGCTTCTTCGATACGCTGGATGTACGCCGCCAGTTGCTTCTTGTCCGCCCAGGCAGTGCCATAGACGCGCTGCAGTTGCTCGTTCTTGGCATCGCCGCGCCAGTAGGCGCCGGACAGCTTGGTCAGTTTGAAGGACTTGAGGAAACGAGTATTCGGCACATGCGGACCACGGCACATGTCGACGTATTCTTCGTGGAAGTACAGGCCCATGGCCTGTTCGTTCGGCATGTCCTCGACCAGGCGCAGCTTGTAGTCTTCGCCGCGAGCCTTGAACACTTCAATCACTTCGGCGCGCGGAGTGACCTTCTTGATGACGTCGTAATCTTTCTCGATCAGCTGCTGCATGCGCTGCTCGATGGCCGCCAGGTCGTCCGGGGTGAAAGGACGCTCGTAGGCGATATCGTAATAGAAGCCTTCATCAATCACCGGACCGATAACCATCTTCGCTGTCGGATACAGCTGTTTGACCGCGTGGCCAACCAGGTGAGCGCAAGAGTGGCGAATGATCTCCAGCCCCTCTTCATCCTTTGGCGTGATGATTTGCAGGGTCGCGTCGCTGTCGATCAGATCGCAGGCGTCGACCAGTTTGCCATTGACCTTGCCGGCCAAGGTGGCCTTGGCCAGACCTGCACCAATGGATGCGGCGACCTCGGCTACGGAAACCGGATGATCGAATGAACGTTGACTGCCGTCGGGAAGAGTAATAGTGGGCATGGCGCCTCCTCTCCTAGTGGTGACCCCTACCAAAGGTCACGTGGGTTGGGATGAGCCAGTACGCGGTTCGATCCAGGCCGTTCGTGACGAACGCCTGCCTCACAGTGGCAGGAGCCTTGCGGCCAACCGGTAAAACGAACCAGAGTGACTGGAGTTCAAATCAGAAAAAATAGAGGCATAGACCGCGGTGGGATTGAAACTCGCCCAGAGCCTGAAAACACCCAAGCCGGGCATGCTAGCACAGATGAACGGTCATCGCGCCGTACTTCCCACCGGGACCAGCGTATCCGCGCTTTCTTTCGAGAAAGTGAACTTGGTGTGTACGCAAGGCCTCAAATACACCGAGAATCGCCATTCTTGTACCAATCCCAGGAGAGCTCGACTCATGCGCCTCACCCAACTATTCGCCCTTGCCGCCCCTTTCGCCCTGCTGCTGCCACTGAGCGCGCAGGCCGCCTGGCCAGCCGGGGTACGTGCCGAATACATGAAGGATTGCACGGCTGCCGCCAGCCAGAGCGTTGATGTGAAAAGTGCGGAAAAGCACTGCGCCTGTGGTGCGGACAAGCTCAATGAGAAATTCACTACAGACGAAATCAAACAACTCATGAGCAAGCAGACTCAACCGGATCCGGCGCTGAGAGCCAAGGCCCTGGACGCTATTGCCGCTTGCCGGGTGGTGAAATAAGTCTTTAATGCGCGAGAGACGGTCCTGCTTCAGGCTCGATGCGATCTGAAAACCGGCCTTTTTTCACAATTTACGCAGCTTTTACGGCTTTTTTTATCACCGAATATTTTCGGTGAAAGCCCCTTAAACCGGGCCTTCAGCCGATCGGAGCAACAAAACGGACTCAACCACCTGGGAATCGGCACGTCCGGGGGGCTCCCAAGTCGAACATTTCGACTATGATAGCCCGGTGTGCCCAGTTGGCCTGAGCAGCACAGTACTACTGAAAATATATGTTTCTTGGAGATACACCATGTCTAATCGCCAAACCGGCACCGTAAAATGGTTCAACGATGAAAAAGGCTTCGGCTTCATCACTCCTCAAGGTGGCGGTGACGACCTGTTCGTACACTTCAAAGCTATTGAAAGCGACGGTTTCAAAAGCCTGAAAGAAGGCCAGACCGTTTCCTTCGTGGCTGAGAAAGGCCAAAAGGGTATGCAAGCTGCACAAGTTCGTCCTGAGTAATTTCTCAGCGAGCTAAAAAAACCCCGTCCATGTGACGGGGTTTTTTATGCAAGGTGCAAAAGCGCTGACGCGATCAGCCGCAGTTGACCCGGGTGACCACCAGATTAGTATCGGTGTTTAGGTTCAGCCGATCGGAACGGTATTCCAGGGTGATCATGTCGTTCGGCTTGAGAATACGGGCGTTCTGCGCACCTGCGCGAGTACGCGCCTGTTCCAGCAGCTCAGGCGAAGCTTTTTTGCCGATGGCGAATTCGGCCGCCTTAGCCTCACAGCGGCTATGGCCGCTCTCGGTCGCTACCGGATCCTTATCCGGCGAAGAAGTGCTGCACCCCGTCAAAACGACTGCAGCCAACAAGGTACCGAATGACGCGAGCTTCCAAGGCATGAAGCCTCCTTTTCAAAAATAAGCAGAGATAGTGCGACAACCGCTCTGACTATTGGTTTCACAAACGGACTGGCCAATGGCCTCTTGGCCAGGCAGCGGGCAAGTCTGCATCAGGTACGGCCACGTTTTCATGCAGCAATCGTGACCGGATATGAACAGCCTCAGTAAATATCGATGTAATCGAATGGTGGCTTCGGCCAGTTCTGTTTCAACGCGTTAAAAATCTGCGTCACCCAGACCTCATCGCTGGCCGCTACCCGCCCGACATAACCAGAACCGGCGGCCCAGGTCTCCAGCCTGAACAGCAGGCCGTCGATGTCCGCGCCACCGACCACGCCCGACGAGATATAGGCAATGCCCGCCTTGGTCACTCGCAGCTGGGTATGCACATCGTCACTGGCCGACGCCAGCAACTGGCGCACCGCCTCGAAGGTCAAGGCATCAGGGTTGTTCAAATCGATCTGCACACTGGCACCCTTTGAAAACAGACAATGACCAAGTGTCGCACAGCCCTCCCCTCATGCCTAAGTCGGAGTGCGAAAAGCCCGCCAAGGTGTTTAACTCTACAAAACCGGAAGCCCTCGACAAGCGCCTGTCCGGCCCTATCCTTTCCGAGCTCGCGAGACTTCCATGGCCACCGTGACGATCGACGCCGACATCAAAGCCAAATGGCCCGAAGGCCACTGCTCCTACAGCCCCGGCAGCCCCGAAGAGCTGGCGATCATCGGCATCGACTTACTGATCAGGGAGCTGGGCACCGAAGCGGCCCAGACATTCATCGAGCAGATATTCGAGAAGTATCCCGGCGAGCACTCGGGCACGCCGGATACAGAGAAGGCGTAACGCCCGGCAGGCTGGCACCTGCCGGGAATATCACTTATTTCAGGCGAGCCAGGCGCTCGGTCAGCAGATCGAAGAAGCCCTGGGCATCGCCATTCTCCACCCAGAACACGTTCTTCTCCTGCTTCAGGCCGTCGTACCAATCGACGATGGTCTGGCCGAAGGTCGGCCCTTCACGGCTGTCGATCACCATGTTGGCCTGGCGCCCGCTGAACAGCTCGGGCTTGAGCAGGTAGGCAACGACGGTCGCGTCATGCACCGGGCCACCCGGGATGCCGTAGTGCTCCATGTCACCCTTGACGTATTCGTTGAGGATATCGCCCACCACCTTGCTGGCATTGTTGTTCAAGGCCGCAATTTTCTGCAGGCGCGCGTCGCTGGTCAGCACCTTGTGGGTAACGTCCAGCGGCAGGTAAGTCAGCTTCACGCCGCTCTTGAGCACCACCTCGGCGGCCTGCGGGTCGGCGAACAGATTGAACTCCGCCACCGGGGTGATATTGCCGCCGTTGAAATGCGCCCCGCCCATGACCACCACTTCCTTGATGCCTTGAGTGATATCCGGTGCCTGGATCAGCGCCAGCGCCAGGTTGGTCTGCGGCCCCAGCATGGCGATGGTGATGCTGTGGGGCTTGGCGGCGCGCAGGGTGTCGATCAGATAATTGATCGCACTGCCCTCGGCCAGGCCCTTTTTCGGCTCATGCACCGTGACCCCGGAAATGCCTTCCTTGCCGTGAATATTCTCGGCATAGATCGGCGTGCGCAGCAGCGGCTTAGGCGCGCCGGCGTACACCGGCACCTCTTCGCGCCCCGCCCACTCACGGGCCAGGCGCGCATTACGCGAGGTCTTGTCCAGGCGCACGTTGCCGGCCACCGTGGTCAGCGCGCGGATCTGCAGTTCTTCCGGCGACGCCAGGGCGAACAGCAACGCAACCACATCATCGGCACCCGGATCGGTATCGATGATCAGATCGATTTTTTCTGCCGCATGGGCGCTGGTAGCAGTGAACAGGGACACGAGCAGAACACTCCGGATCAGGTGCTTCAGTAGCTGAGCATAGCGGTGCATGGCGCACTCCTTTGCGTGGTTGAACAGAGAGGGGCAACGCTCAGAACGTCACCCCGGCAATCAAAGCGATGTTGCAATAAGGCTGACACTCCCCGGTGCGAACGATTGCCCGCGCCTGGCGGCTGAGCACCTTGAACTCACCGTGGCTCAACAGCTTGCGCGCGCCCAGCGCCCCCTCGGCACTCAACGCCTCGAGCGCTTGCAGGGTCGGGGATTGTCGATCCAGGATCTCCTGCGCCAGCACATGGCCTTCCACTTGCATCTCGCAAAGCACCACCTGCAAGGTGCTGAGGAAATCCGGAATACCCTGGGTCAAGGCCAGGTCGATCAATTCGACGCCCGGCGGTACAGGCAGGCCGGCATCGCCGATAACCACGATATCGCCGTGCCCCAGGGAGGCAATCAGTCGCGACAGGGCGACATTGAGCAAGGGTGTTTTTTTCATGCGGGAGAGAACGCCTGTACGTCGGACAACGTGGGAATGGAAGGTTGCGCACCTGGGCGGGTCACCGACAGCGCTGCCGCGACCTGACCGAAACGAATCGCCTCGGCCTCGCTCTTGCCGGCGGCCAGCGCGGCGGCAAAACCACCGACAAAGGTATCGCCGGCAGCCGTGGTATCGACCGCCTTGACCTTGGGCGCCGGGAAATGCTCGAAGCTCGTGCCATTGGCGAACAGCGAGCCTTGGGCGCCGAGCGTGATGATGACCTTGCCGGCCCCGGCGGCGATCAAGCGGGCGGCCGCGGCTTCGGCGCTCGCCAGGGAATCCACCGGCAAGCCGCTGAGGGCCGCGGCCTCGCTTTCGTTGGGAATCAGATAGTCGATGGACGCGTACCAGTCCGCCGGCAACGGGCCACTGGCCGGTGCAGGGTTGAGGATCACTGTCTTGCCCAGTTCACGGCCGCGCTTGAGGCTATGCCCCACAGTGGGCAGCGGCACTTCGAGCTGGCAGATGATTACATCGGCCGCCTGCAGCACCTTGTCGAAGCCGCTGACCACTTCTGGCGTGAGCCGACCATTGCCACCGGCCACGATCACGATCGCGTTCTGACTGCTGTCGTCCACCACGATCAAGGCCACCCCACTGGAGCCCGAGACAACGGTGACGGCCTGGCAATCGATCCGCTCGGCGAGCAACGCCGAGCGCAATTGCTCGCCGTAGGCATCATCACCGACGCAGCCGATCATCGACACCTGGGCACCCAGGCGGGCCGCCGCCACCGCCTGGTTCGCCCCCTTGCCACCGGAAACCGTGGCGAACGACTGGCCGATCAGGGTTTCACCGGCACGCGGCAACCGCTCGGCCCGAGTGACCAGGTCCATATTGAGACTGCCTACTACCACTACTTTTGCTGGCATACATCGATACTCACAATTCGATTCAACGGTACTCGGCGAATGCGCCGGCCACGGGCGCCGTCGACTCGCGCAGGACAATGCTTGGGGTGACGATACGCTGGTCGGTCGGCAATCCAGGGGTGGCAATGCGGCGCAGCAACAGCTCCGCCGCCTGCTCGCCCAGTTGCAGGATTGACTGGCCAACTGTAGTCAGCGCCGGATACACATAACGACTCATCTGGATATCGTCGAAGCCGATCACCGACAGTTCGCTCGGCACCCGGATATTGCGCTCCGCCGCCGCGCGCAGCACACCGATGCCCATCATGTCGTTGCCGGCGAAGATCGCGCTGGGCCGGTTGCGCTCCAACAGCTGGGCCGCCGCGTGATAACCGCCGGTACTGGTGAAGTCGCTCTGCAGGATGCGCTGCGCAGGCACCTCCACGCCGGCTTCGCGCAACGCCCGCTGGAACCCCGCCAGACGTAGCTGCGCCACGCTGGTGTAGTCCGGGCCGCCGATGCAGGCGATATCGCGATGGCCCAACTCGAGCAGATGACGGGTCGCCAGGTACGCGCCGTATTCGTGATCGATCCGCACCAGGTCCGCATCCACCCCTTCCAGCCCGCGGTCGACGATCACCATCGGCGTGCGCACGGCGGCCAGGCCCTTGGCCAGCCCGCCGTCACCACCGGCCGAGGTCACGATCAGGCCGTCGATACGTTTTTCCAGCAGCACCCGCAGGTAGCTGCGCTGTTTTTCCGGGTCGTCGTCGGAGTTGCAGAGAATCACGCAGTAGCCGTTGCGCTCGCAATAATCCTCGATCCCTCGGGCCAGCTCGGCGAAATACGGGTTGAGGCTGTTGGGCACCAACAGGCCGATGGTCGCCGTGGTCTTGGCCTTCAGCGAGCGCGCCACGGCGCTGGGCACGTAGTCGAGCTGCTGGATCGCCGCCTCGACCTTGATCCGCACTTCCTCGCTGACCGGACGCGTCTTGTTCAGCACATGGGAAACCGTGGTGTAGGAAATCCCTGCGAGCGCCGCCACATCTTTGATCGTTGCCATGACTCAGCTCCGCCGGCTTGCGCGCTGGCTGCGATAAGTATCCAGTACCACCGCAATCACGATGACCGCGCCGGTGATGATGCGTTTGGTCGGCTCGGTCGCGCCGATCTGCGCCAGCCCCGCGGCCAGCACCGAGATAATCAATACCCCGAAAAAGGTGCTGATCACCGACCCGCGTCCGCCCATCAGGCTGGTGCCGCCGATCACCACGGCCGCGATCACTTGCAGCTCCAGGCCGGAACCGGCATTCGGGTCCGCGGCCTCCAGGCGGGAAATCTGGAACAGTGCGGCGATGCCCGCCAGCAGCCCCATCAGGCTGAACACCAGGATCTTGTAGGGTTTGGGGTTGATGCCTGCCAGACGTACCGCTTCCTCGTTGGTGCCGATGCCAATCAGGTAACGGCCGAACACCGTGCGCGTCAGCACCGCCTGGGCGATGAAGATGATCAGCAAGGCAATGATGAACGATGGCGAGATACCGAAGGCGATCGGATTCGACAACCAGGCGAAGGCATCGCCGATATAGGCGGTGCGCGAACCGGTCATCTGGTAAGCCACGCCGCGGGCCATTTCCAGCACACCAAGGGAGACGATGAACGAAGGAATACGCCAGGCGACAGTGATCGAACCGGTGATGGTCCCGGCCAATGCCGCGCAGCCCATGCCCAGCAATGCCGCCGGGATGACACTCCAGCCCCAGCCGAGAATCGCCACGCTGACGGTGGAGGCCGCCAGGGCCAGCACCGAGCCGACGGACAAATCGATGCCGCCGATGATCAGGACAAAGGTCATGCCCACCGCCAGCACCATCAGGTCCGGGATCTGGTTGGCCAGGGTGCTGAAGGTGTCATAGGAAAGAAAGTGGCTGCTCAGTGTCGAGAACAGCGCAATCATTGCCAGCAAGGCACCGGCCAGCCCCAGGTAGGTGCCGAGGCCGTAATAGTTGCCGCCACGTTTGCCGGCCGAAGATGCAGTTTTCATGGGAGGTCCCTAGGCGCCGCTTCGTTGAGCAACGCATCACGTTTTTGATAGCCGGCGAAAGCGGCGGCAAGCAGTTCATCCTGGGTCCAGCTGTCGCGCTCGAAGGTATCGATCAGGCGCCCGGCGGACAGCACGCCAATGCGATCGCAGATCAACATCAGCTCCCGCAGGTCGCTGGAGACCACCACCAGCGCCTTGCCCTGGCGGGTCAGTTCGCCAAGCAGGCCATAGATATCGAACTTGGCGCCGACATCGATGCCCCGGGTCGGCTCGTCGAACAGCAGCACCGCGCAATCGCGCTCCAGCCAGCGGCCGATGACCACCTTCTGCTGATTGCCTCCAGACAGCTCGGACACCAATTGCGCCGGCCCCGAACTGCGAATGCGCATGGCATCAATCTGCCGCTGCGCCAGCGCCGATTCGTCACGACCATTGACCAGGCCGCCACTGGAGATTTCCGGCATGTTGCCCAGGGCGATATTGGCGCTGATGGACTGCGTCAGCAGCAGGCCTTCGCCCTTGCGGTCCTCAGTGATCAGGGCAATGCCGTGGGCCACCGCGTCGACCGGCGAACGGATATTTGCCACCTGCGCGGGAGAACCCAGGGCCACCGTGCCGCTGTCAGCCTTGTCGGCGCCGAAGATCAGTCGCAACAGTTCGGTGCGCCCTGCCCCGATCAACCCGGAAATACCGAATATCTCGCCGCTGCGCACCTCGAAAGACACGTCCAGAACCTTGTCGGAACGACTCAGGCCGCTGACCGTCAGGGCCGGCGCGCCAATCTTGCGCGGGCCGAGATCGATGTGTTCGCCCAGCTCGCGCCCTACCATCAGGTTGACCAGTTGCTCGCTGTTGTAATTGGCCATCGGCTCGACACAGACCAGGCAACCATCGCGCAGCACCGCAATGCGCTGCGCGACCCGGGCCAGCTCTTCCAGGCGATGGGAGATATAGATGATGGCCACGCCACGGGCCTGTAGACGAGTGATCTGTTCGAAGAGCAACTCGACTTCGCGAGCCGTGAGCATCGCAGTCGGCTCGTCGAGGATCAGCACATGGCAGTCGCCGATCAGGTTGCGCGCGATCTCCACCATCTGCTGGTGGCCAATCCCCAGTTCGCCGACCAGGGTATCGGGGTCGATCGCCTCCAGGCCGACCTGGGCCATGGCTTCGATCGCCGCCTTGCGCAACTGTTTGCGACTGATCCAGCCGCCGAGGCTGGGCAGGTTATCGAGGAACAGATTCTCGGCCACCGATAGCGTCGGCAACAGGTTGAGTTCCTGCATGACCATGCGGATGCCCAGCTCTTCGGCCTGGGTGCGACTGCCAGGACGGTAAGCCTGGCCGTTGAAGCGCATCTCGCCGGTGGTCGGGGTCACCAGGCCACCAATGATTTTCGACAGGGTGCTTTTGCCCGCGCCGTTTTCCCCGGTCAGCGCCAGCACTTCCCCACGCATCAGCGTCAGGTCGATGCCAGTCAATACCGGTTGCGCATAGGTCTTGCCGATACCGCTGACCGAAAGGACAGCGTTCACAGCGGAAACTGACATAAGAAACTCTCCATGCGCCCGCCTGTTCAGGCGGGCGCCGTTGCGCCGCCAGAAAGATTACTGGGTGACCAGCTCAACCGGAGTTTCGATCACGCCATTGGCGCCACCGTCCACCTTCTCGCCCTTGAGGATCTTCAGCGCCGTCTCGATACCGAAGACCGCCTGCTTGGCGGCGAACTGATCGGCGGTCGCCAGCACGCGACCGTCCTTGAGCATCGGTTTGATGGCATTGATGTTGTCGTAGCCGACCACCTTGACCTTGCCGGCCTTGCCCGCCGCGCGCACCGCCGAGACGGCACCGACGGCCATGCTGTCGTTGCCGGCCAGCAGCGCCTTGAGGTTCGGGTATTCGCTGAGCATGGCGGCGGCGACGCGGTTGCCGGCATCGATTTCCCAGTCGCCGGATTGCAGCGAGACCACCTTGATCTGCGCGGCCGCCATCGCATCCTTGAAGCCTGCGGTGCGCTGCTGGGCGTTGGTGGTGGTCGACACGCCTTCGATGATGCCGACTTCGTCCCCGGCCTTCAGGTCCTTGGCCAGGTACTCGCCCACCAGGCGCGCGCCCTTGCGGTTGTCGGGGCCGACAAAAGGCACGCTGATGTTTTTGCTTTTGAGTACGGCCGGATCCAGCTGGTTGTCGATGTTGATCACGGTGATACCGGCGTCCACCGCCTTCTTGATCACCGGCACCATGGCCTTGGAGTCCGCCGGGGCGATCACCAGCGCGTTGACCTTGGAAACGATCATCTGCTCGACGATACGGATCTGGTTGGCGGTGTCGGTTTCATCCTTGATGCCGTTGGAAACCAGGTCGAAATCGGCGGCATGGTCTTTTTGATAAGCCTTGGCGCCGTCTTCCATGGTGAGAAAAAATTCGTTGGCCAGGGATTTCATGACCAGGGCGACCTTGGGTTTTTCCGGGGCCTCGGCGAATGCCGAAGAGAGGGGAAGCGTAGCGGATGCGGCAGCCAGAACAGCGACAGCGAGAAGACGTCCAGCGAATGGCAGCTTCATGGATTCACTCCGATCTTATGATTATTGTGAGCAACGCTTGCGCCGGAGTACGCTCGACAACCTTCAGACCCCGATTAACGCGGCTTGAAGCGAACCTGAGAGGTGTATGACTTTTATCGCCCAGGGCCTGCGCAAACGTTTGCGTAAAACGAACTATGCGAACCCTGCCGCTATTTGTCAACGGGGAAGCCAAGCCCATGAGCCGCCCGGAACGCCAGGACAGACGCCCCGTACGACATCACACAATCATGCGGTGGTACTGACCAGTGTGCCTGACGAAGCGTCCTTACTCAGTTCCTTGACCAGCTTCCCCGCCACTTCCTGCAGCGCGCCGTTGGTATCGACGATCTGGCCTTGAATCGCCATCACCACGGTCGCCTTGGCTTCAGGGGTCGGATAACTCGCCGCCTGGGCAGCGGCCAACTGCTGCTGTTGCTCCTGCAATTGGGCCTGCAGTTCTTTCATGCGCTTGAGCAGCATTTTCACCACCAGGCTTTGATTGTCCCCTTCAGAGCCTTGGGCCTCTGCCTTCTCGGCCTCGGAAGCGGATGCCACTCGCAGCTTGCCCTCTTCATCGACCCCCAGGGCTTGCGCAGCGCTATCGGCGGCGCCCTGGCTCAGAGCCTCGATAGTGGCCGGTGATTTACCGTTGATGGTGATGGCCCCGGCAGCGGGAAAACCGACAGAAATAGACATGTGAGCTCCATAAAGAAACGATCCTTGGAGGGCATCGGCTGCAAGGACCATCTCTTTAATTCAGCATTTTCCTCATGCCAACCAGAACTGTCGGACAACCGAACGCAAATCTTCCGAGCATTCGGAAAACCGGACAACGAAACGGCCATCGAATCCGATAACTAAAAATAAGTTGATATAAATCATTAAGTTAAAAGAGTTTTTCGACCACAGTCCGGCTGGTACAGATCCTGCTGTTCCCTTTCGCCCGCGGCATTCAGATCTGTCTCGGGTGTATCTAGATGAACCTGCACCAGCACCGTCTCACTACTAGAGAGAAAATAATGAAATCTGCTTTCAACACCCTTGTTCCGGGCGCTTTGGCCCTCCTCTTGCTCCTTCCGACTGCATTGCAGGCCAAGGAAGTCGAAACCAAACAGAAGCTGGCCAACGTGGTCGTGCTCGCTACCGGCGGCACCATTGCCGGCGCTGGCGCCAGTGCCGCCAACAGCGCCACCTACCAGGCCGCCAAAGTCGGCATCGAGCAGTTGATCGCCGGGATCCCCGAGCTGAGCCAGGTCGCCAATGTGCGCGGCGAACAGGTCATGCAGATCGCCTCTGAAAGCATCACCAACGAAAACCTGCTGCAACTGGGCCGTCGCGTCGCCGAACTGGCCGACAGCAAGGACGTCGACGGCATCGTCATCACCCACGGCACCGACACCCTGGAAGAAACCGCGTACTTCCTGAACCTGGTGGAAAAGACCGACAAGCCCATCGTAGTGGTCGGATCCATGCGTCCGGGCACCGCCATGTCCGCCGACGGCATGCTCAACCTGTACAACGCCGTCGCCGTCGCCGGCAGTAAGGAAGCCCATGGCAAGGGCGTGCTGGTCACCATGAACGACGAGATCCAGTCGGGTCGCGACGTCAGCAAAATGATCAATATCAAGACCGAAGCCTTCAAGAGCCCATGGGGCCCGCTGGGCATGGTGGTGGAAGGCAAATCCTACTGGTTCCGCCTGCCGGCCAAGCGTCACACCCTGGATTCGGAATTCGACATCAAGACCATCAAGAGCCTGCCTGACGTCGAAATCGCCTATGGCTATGGCAACGTCAGCGACACCGCCTACAAAGCCCTGGCCCAGTCCGGCGCCAAAGCCATCATCCACGCCGGTACCGGCAATGGCTCGGTGTCTTCCCGCGTAGTGCCGGCCCTGCAGGAGCTGCGCAAGAATGGCGTACAGATCATTCGTTCGTCCCACGTCAATGCCGGCGGCTTCGTACTGCGCAACGCGGAACAGCCTGACGACAAATACGACTGGGTCGTGGCCAACGACCTGAACCCGCAGAAAGCCCGCATCCTGGCCATGGTCGCTCTGACCAAGACCCAGGACAGCAAGGAACTGCAGCGGATGTTCTGGGAATACTGATTGGCCCGCCCGACCTGTTCTGGTCGGGCACCGCTCTACCCCGCACTCGCCCGCCCTGGGCGAGTGCTCCGCCCCGGTTGGCCTGCCCTCTTCTTTATCCCGCAGATAAAAACTCAATCGTTTTGCAGCAATCCGCGGATATCGCTGTCAGAAGAACCTCTTGAATTTTAAGCGGTTGCGAAATTTCCTACAGTAAAATACTGTACGCGCATACAGCTTAATAAGGAATGTTCCGTGCCCGCCGCAGCACCACCAAGCTCTTATGAACGCCTCGGTTTGCGCGTTCAGAAAATCATCAACTCGCCCAACGCACAAAAAGCCAAGGCCGCCCTGATCTTCCGTCAGCCCGACGAAGCGGTCGACGAGTGGGAGCGCCTGCTCGAAGAAATCGCCGAAAACGACAACGTCACCCTCGCCTATCGCGATGACGGCGGTGTGCAGATTTTCTGGGTTGTGCCGAAGGAAGACTGAGTCGATGATTGCCCGCTGTTTTGCTGTGCTGCTGTTTTGCGTTGCCCTGAATGCCCACGCCGATGCGCCCCGCACCTTCAACGAAGCGAAGAAAATCGCCTGGAAGCTGTACGCCCCGCAATCCACCGAGTTCTACTGTGGCTGCAAGTACAGCGGCAATCGGGTCAACCTCGCCGCCTGCGGCTATGTCCCCCGCAAGAACGCCAATCGCGCCGCGCGCATCGAATGGGAGCACATCGTTCCCGCCTGGCAGATCGGCCATCAGCGTCAATGCTGGCAGCAAGGCGGGCGCAAGAACTGCACGCGCCACGACCCGATTTATCAACGCGCCGAAGCCGACCTGCACAACCTGGTGCCGAGCATCGGCGAGGTCAATGGCGACCGTAACAACTTCAGCTTCGGCTGGCTGCCGGCGCGGTCCGGCCAGTACGGTTCATGTCTGACTCAGGTCGACTTCAAGGCCAAGAAGGTCATGCCGCGCCCATCCATTCGCGGCATGATCGCCCGGACCTACTTCTATATGAGCAAGCAGTACAACCTGCGCCTGTCGAAACAGGATCGTCAGTTGTACGAAGCCTGGAACAAAACCTATCCGGTACAACCCTGGGAGCGCCAGCGCAATCAGAGCGTGGCTTGTGTGATGGGGCGTGGCAACGAGTTCGTCGGCCCGGTCAACCTGAAGGCCTGCGGCTGATATCCGTCCGGGTTGCCGATAAACGTCCGGGGCATGGACAGCCCCTCAAGGATGATTGAGCGCCGGCAAGACTGGCCTTGACCCGGCACCCAAAAGAACGGCTTATTGCGCGACGCGGTGCTCGATTACCTGCGGCTCGATATTGCGCTTCTTGGCCTTGGTCAGCTTCTCGACCAGCTCGGCTTTCTTGGCTTCGGCTTCGGCCTGGGAATCGAACGGGCCGATCAGCACCCGATCCTTGCCATCTTCGACGACGACATAGGAAATGATCCCGTGTTCGATCAGCCAGCCGGCCAGATCGCTCGTCGCCTGAGGCAGGGTGCCGGCGACCAGTACATCCCATTGCGGCGTCGTGGCGGTCTGCGGCGGCTGTGCCTGGACAACCGGCGCCACCTTCTTGTCCACCTCGGCATGCTTGCCTTCACCGCATCCCGCCAATGCCAGGACCGCCGTCATCATCGCTACTGTGCGCACAACCTACCCCTTGAAAGTCTGAGGCGGCGATTTTAGCACCCCAATCCCCTGCACAAACGCCACAAAATCAGCGCAAAACAAGGAGAATGATATTTATCGCCTCTGTATAGTTGCACCTCGGGAATTAATACAGCGTCTGCGCGTCAGAAAGAGGCACCCACACAGTGGTACTTCGCAGTAATCTATACGCACTACTACCGACATCTGCACTGTCTGAATCAGGTGCCCTACTACTAAGCAATCAAGGAGAAGATCATGCTGATACTCACCCGCAAGGTCGGTGAAAGCATAAATATCGGTGACGACATCACGATCACCATTCTGGGCGTTAGCGGCCAGCAAGTCCGGATCGGCATCAATGCCCCGAAAGACGTCGCAGTCCATCGCGAAGAAATCTACCAACGGATCCAAGCCGGCCTCACCGCCCCGGACAAACGCGAAACACCTTGAGCGCCATGAGCGGCCAGCCCTTTGTCTCATCACAATGGCTGGCGCAGCGTCATCGTTGATTGATTCCCCGCAGCATCCTCCCCCTCTTCATATGGCAGCGGCGCAGTTCAGGCCGCCAGCGCCAGCCCTGGCAAAAGTGCACTACCCAAGCCCTTCACTGATAGCGCTCCATCCCGGCAATCTGTCGATACGACTCGGCCGGGAGAAAGCCCTTCCTCGTTTTTGTATAAATACTCAGTAGCGTGGCAATGAGCAGGAGGAGTAATTTCAAGACCTACCGCCTCCGCGAACCCGCCGAGGCTCCCCCCTTGCCATCGGCAGATGCTTTACGAACAAGGAGCGGTCATATGCAAGAGTTCGCTTACCTTCTGATCACCAACGACCTGAATGCGATGCGGACCATTGCCGCCTGCTCGACGGAGGGGCTCTACGAAGTCAAACGCGGAATATTCACCTTCCGCTCCGAGGCCAACGTCGACTACCTGCACCGCGTGCTGGCTATCGTCAGCGATGAGTTCGGCATCATTCCCGTGCAGCAGGCCGAGTTCAAAACCAACCGGGCCACCATCAGCAAGGCTTTCAGCCAACTCTGCTAGAGCGCGCGGTGCTCGATGACGCGCAACAGCCCGCAGCGAGCCCGAGCACACGCGACTCCTCACCTCATGACTGGCCGAGCATGACCCCACGTGCCATGCCACTGGCCGCCACTACTATCAGCACAATCAGCAGCGCCTGCAGGTGGCTGATGCGCGCAAACAGCGTGGCGCGACCGCTATCGATCGACGCCCCGCGCCCCAGGGCGATTCGCCATTTGATCAGCGCAACCATTGGCCATATTTCGAGCAACAGGATGATGACGAACAAGGTCATCTTGATGTGAAACAGCGGCTGGTGCAGGTAGTAGTCCGTGCCTTTTTCGTAGCCAGCAAAGGCGCGCAGCAAGCCGGTGATCAACAACACCGCGGCGGCCAGCCCCCAGCCATTGTCGGCCAGCAGAGCCCGGCGCACATCCGCCCCTTCGGTGACCACGCGGCGCAACGCTGTACCGCGATTGAGCACCGCCGCAAAGGCGACAGCAAAGGCCAACAGGTGTACGGCTGCGAGAAACCAGTGCATGAGCATCGCTCCACTCTCCATTGACGGATGACAAAAAAAGGCCTGTGAGTATTAGCCCATAACCCGCAGCTTTGCCTTGCCCGACACCCAATAAAAAAGGCGCCCGTCATCGGGGCGCCTCTGTACTGCTCCTAGCCGCGCTCACGCACGACGCTGAACCGCCACCTTGGCCCAAAGGGTGAAGGCGACATCCGGAGTCCAGCCGGCGTTCGAGGTGTGCTCTTGAAAGCACAGATACAGATTGCCCTGATAAGTCACACCATCATCTTTGCGATAGTGATGATTCAACTGCCATTCCGGGTATTGCGGGTCAGGCACCCCGCCAGCGGTCTTGATGTTCAGGTTGGTACTGGGCAGCGACTGATTACCCTGGGCGTCCGTGGCGCTGACAAAGTAGCTGTACAGCGTATCGGTTTTCAGCCCCTCGTCCGTCAAGGTCAGCGAGGCCGTCTGGGCCACCGGCTTGCCATCGCGAAACAGGGTGTAGAACTCGATCGGACGAACACCGTGGGCAGCACTCCAGCTCAAGGTCACGCTGTTTTCTGTCTGCGCGGGAGAAAACAGGTTGCCCGGCGCCGAAGGTCGCTCCTCGCCGCTGCCACCATGGATCAGCGGCGCATAACGATCACGGAACTCCCAGTTGTAACGGACGCCGTACTTGTTGAGGCCGTCATCCCAATTGACCGACCAGGTCATCAGGCCCTTGATCGACAATCCGGCACGATCCAGACGCTTGAAGGCATTGCTCACCGCCGCTGGGTCAATGACATACCCGGTCGCTGCCGCGTCGACGTTGGCCGGCAGACCGATCACGAACTTGTCGGCAGGGATGGCGATATAGCCACGCGTACCGGTGACCAGGCTCTCGGTCAGATAAAACAGAAAGTCTTCCTTCAGCGCGTCGTTGTTCTGGGCAATCCAGGCACCCTGCCCGCCGTTGGCTTCCTGGACCCACAGACCGTCGCCGCCCTGGTTGTAGTATTGCGGCGCGATGAAATCGTAGTAGCCATCCAGCGCCTGGATATAACCGACGTATTTGCCGCCGGTGGCGAGGTAGGGAAACTCCGGCGCCATGCTGATGATGAAGTGCTTGCCCTCGCCTGCGTAGTGATCCTTCACCAGCTTGAGCGCCGCCGGCAGCACGATCTTGTTGTCGGCAAAATCGATGGCGCTTTGCTCGAGGTCGATGTCCAGCCCGTCGAAACCATAGGTTTCCACCAGACGGATGATTTCGTTGGCCAGCGCTTGCTCATTGCCCTTGTGCAACTCGATATGAGCGTCCGCACCGCCAAGGGAAATCAACACCGCCCGCCCCTGGCTGTTGAGCACGCCAACCTGACGCCGGAACTCCTCGTCCGACAGGTTGTAGGGCTTGAAGGTGGGAATGCCGTTGCCCTTCATGAAGGCTACCGCCACCACGTTGTATTCCCTGGGTACATCCACCAGGTCGAGGTTGGCGAACTGCCCCTGCTGGTAGCCGTCACTGGGGCCTGCCGGCCAGTTGTGCCAGAAGCCCATGAGGATCTTCTTGCCTGCGATCGACGGCATCAACGATGCCGAATCATTCGCCTGAGTCTTTACCGCTGCAAAGTTGATCTTGTTCACGTTCTAATCCTTCAGAACCATTTAAAGAGAATGACAACTTCTGCTGTTATTCAAAGTCGACTATTTGAAGTCGACGTCGAACGCCTGATAGAACGCATTGCCGGTGTTGGCGACAATCCACGCCAGAACAATCACGTGATGGCCTTTCTTGTTCTTGGGCAGTGTCACTTGATGTTCGACCTTGGCCTTCATTTCATCGCCGTGCTGGTCATACGGAACTTGTGTGTAGAAGTCCTTGAAGAACGCCTGCGGCTCCAGTTGCGCACGGCTGATACGCTGTCTCGTGTCCCAGCCATCTTTGGTGATGAACCAGCTGTAACCGCGGGTCACATGAGGAGCGGTGTACTCCCACTTGACCTGAAACACCTGCCCCGGATCGACGTTGAGCAACGGCCAGGAGAACGAATGCCCAAGCTTCCTCGACATTTCTTCATTGGTGAAGTTGAGGCAGTCACGCTCGTCGGTCTTGCCGCCGCTGAGGATATGCCCATCAGCCGGTGGCACAACGCTGGCGACGTCGCTCTCGTATGGTTTCTGAAAAGGTCCGCCCACCAGGGCCGGGAAATTTTTACCACCTTCCAACTCATTGACCTGCCAGGTGCCGAGCAGCCCCAGCTCAACGGCGACAGCACCACGGCTGGAGGGGGATACGACACGCCCGTGTTTCGGTTGAACCAATGGCTTATTCATTATTGTTCACTCCTTTGATTAGATAAAACTCCTTCTTGAGGAGAACTTTTAAACTAGTCCAAATCAGTGTTTTGTCTACTGATTCCCGCATACAAAATGCCGAGCAAATTGTCGCACCGCAACAAAGCCGGAACATCAACCAATAATTACAGCACAAACCTACAGGGAGAAAGGCAAATAACTTACACAAGCCAATAAATGAATACTCAACTGGCATCTTGTTAATCAACCTTTCAGGAAAAACAATGGAGATCTTCAATAAACCATAAACCCGGCAAGAGCCGGGTTCATGATCTGTTTACTGGATAACGTTCAAAAAGGAATTACAGGCAAGTCGCCAATGCAGCCAGTCTACGCTTGGCGACCCAGTTGTCTTGGACCGCGTAATAATTGACGGTGGTACCCGAAGCCTGCCCCCGAATATCGGCAAAGGACTCCGCCGAACGGGTATAGACCGTGTATCCACCCACCTTGGCAGACTCCAGATAGGCCGACGCATCCACACCGAACACCGCTTCGTCCTGCCAGGCAAACTGCACACACTGCGCCACGATTTGCTCTGCCTTGGCCGACGAGAGCACCTTGTAGGGGCTCTTCGAACGCGCCTCATTCATCGCCGAGCCGGCACACCCCGCCAGCAACGCCACGACCATTACCGCCATCAACACCCGCATCACGCTACCTCGCCGTAAAAACGCGACTGTATCACTCACATGACAAACCATTGGCACTCGGCTGCGAGAAAACCGCTCGCGGACCATTTCGCGCACTGGTCGGAAAAACAAAAACCCGCGCAAGGCGGGCTTCTTCATGAATCGATAACACCTCGGTTAAAGGCGGCGTAAAAACGAACTCACAATACTCTTGGTGGCGGCCGTTGCATCCAGCTCACGGGCAGCCCCATAGGCATGCCAAGCGATGGCCGCAATTTCATTCAAGGGCCGGGCATCCTCGGCATTGGCCACGGCAACCTCGAATACGTGATGCCGCACATTGCCGGCGTCGAACTCCAGGATGTAAAGAGGCTCACTGGCATCCAGCCCTGTCTCCTCACGCAGCTCACGTATCGCGGCAGCAGCGAGAGACTCCCCAGGCTCGACCTTGCCGCCCGGTAAAGACCATTTTGCGCGATCCTTGCGGACAAAAAGAATTTGCCCTCCATGCGCACAAATCACCGTTGCTCTACTCTTCATACCTGCACCCTACCCGACCACATCCTGCCCGTATTGCGCAGGGAACGTGCATACAGACCGAAAACCGACTTAAAAGTGTCACAAAAATGTCATGAAATGCATAAGCATTAAGGATGCCAAAAAGACAACGGCATAGCATGGAACAAAACCCATCCATACAGACGGACACATTCACTTCAAATAAAAACTGCATGCATCTCTATAGGTATCCGTGCATTCCAGGATTGTTGATGAGGAGAAGTCTCGAGACTCTTTCCATGACAATGAGTTCCCAATCCACATGACCTGTTTGTAATGACCGCCGAGATCAAGATGCATATTCAAATATCGGCCACCGGAGGTTACATAGATACAGCTATTTATAAAACCAACTTTATCGACACCTTGGTGAGTCAATACAAAATAGCTTTTCTCGAAGTTGGTAACAGCTTCCATGGCACCGTCAACCAGCACACCTACCCATTCAGCACCCTCACTTTTAGCTGGCGCGCTAAAAATGCCCATCATGCCCTTGATATCTCGCGGCGAAGGACATGATTCCTGATCACCCGGCCAGTCAGGGATATTGAGGTAATTGCTAGCATGCACGAATGTAAATAGCTGCGAACACAGCAACATCCAACCCAACAATCTAGACACGTTCCATTCCTTCGTGAATATCAGAAGGAAGGTTCTATCAACTAGAACAACTTTAGAATGTAGGACGATTCCTAAAATATTAGATTTTTCTCTTAAGACCAGCAGTCTCTACATCGAAGCGCCCGCTCTTGGTGGTCAGTTGCAAAGTGCAGTCACAACGACGCCCCTGACTAAAGCGTGCTATCCACCTGGACCAGGCCAGCCTCCAACGCCGCGAAGATCGCTAGCTTGAAGTCATCGGTGGACCTTGAAAGAACACTATCAGGAAGGGCACGCCGAAAAAGGAGATCGTGTACCTGGAGGCAGGTGCCGACTTGGCCTTTTGAGTGGCGGCTTTACAAAGGTTTTGAAAACCGCGGACAACAAAAAAGGGCCCACCTTTCGGTGGGCCCTTCCAGACCGCCCAGCAGAGCGGATTTTGTTTGGTAGGCGCGATTGGACTCGAACCAACGACCCCCACCATGTCAAGGTGGTGCTCTAACCAACTGAGCTACGTGCCTGCTGTGAGGCGGCATTCTACGGAATTCCGGAGGGGTGTCAACACCTTTTTTGCAGCTAACCCTCTGAATATGCGAATTTTTATTTTTTGAGCCTGCCAAGAAGATTTTTCGATGGCTGGTAGGCGTTTTTCAACTCAGGTAGGATCCACGCAATCGTCAAGAATATTAAACAGAGGTTGCAGGATGGCGAACACACCTTACCCACAATCGTATTACGCAGCGTCAGCCAACGCTGCTCCAGCCCGCCCGCTACTGCAAGATGATGTGGAAACCGATGTCTGCGTGATCGGTGCCGGCTACACCGGCCTCTCCAGCGCCCTGTTCCTGCTTGAGAATGGCTTTAAAGTCACCGTCCTGGAAGCGGCCAAGGTTGGCTTCGGCGCTTCCGGGCGTAACGGTGGACAGATCGTCAATAGCTATAGCCGCGACATTGATGTGATTGAACGCAGTGTCGGCCCCAAGCAAGCTCAACTGCTTGGCCAGATGGCCTTCGAAGGCGGCAGGATCATCCGTGAGCGGGTCGCCAAGTATCAAATCCAGTGCGACCTGAAAGATGGCGGAGTGTTCGCCGCCATCACCAGCAAGCAGATGGGTCACCTGGAGTCGCAGAAGCGCCTGTGGGAGCGCTACGGCCACACCCAGCTGGAATTGCTGGATCAGCGCCGCATTCGCGAAGTCGTCGCTTGTGAGCTGTACCAGGGCGGCATGCTCGACATGAGCGGCGGGCATATCCACCCACTCAATCTGGCACTGGGCGAAGCGGCAGCCGTGGAATCCCTGGGCGGTGTTATCTACGAGCAATCCCCGGCGGTACGTATCGAACGCGGTGCCAATCCGGTGATACATACCCCACAAGGCAAGGTCAGGGCCAAGTTCGCCATAGTCGCGGGCAACGCCTACCTGGGCAACCTGGTGCCGGAGCTGGCCGCTAAATCGATGCCGTGCGGCACCCAGGTCATCACCACTGAACCATTGAGCGATGAGTTAGCAAAAAGCCTGCTTCCCCAGGACTACTGCGTCGAGGACTGCAACTATCTGCTGGATTACTACCGTCTTTCCGCCGACAAGCGCCTTATCTTCGGCGGCGGCGTGGTGTATGGCGCTCGCGACCCGGCGAATATCGAAGCAATCATCCGACCGAAGATGCTCAAGGCCTTCCCGCAACTCAAGGATGTGAAGATCGACTACGCCTGGACCGGCAACTTTCTGCTGACCCTGTCGCGCCTGCCACAAGTCGGACGCCTGGGGGACAACATCTATTACTCCCAGGGCTGCAGCGGCCATGGCGTCACCTATACCCACCTGGCCGGCAAGGTACTGGCAGAGGCCCTGCGTGGCCAGGCAGAGCGCTTTGACGCCTTTGCCGAGCTGCCACACTACCCCTTCCCTGGCGGCCAGTTGTTGCGCACCCCATTCACCGCGATGGGCGCCTGGTATTACAGCCTGCGAGACAAGCTGGGGTTCTGATAACCCTACCCTCTCCAAATAAAAAACCGCCCATCAGGCGGTTTTTTTGGGGCTTTGCAGAGGGGAAATATCGACTGCCTGAGCGGCATCGAAAAAAGCCGGATTCCGAAAACAAAAAACCCCGGTCTTTCGACCAGGGTCTTTGCTATCGATCCGAAAAGCCTGCGGCTTCTTCGTCACTTGAAGGCGTTCAGTGTTCCTTCAAGTAGATATGGCGCAGCGGACGGGACTCGAACCCGCGACCCCCGGCGTGACAGGCCGGTATTCTAACCGACTGAACTACCGCTGCGTATCGCTTGGACTTTCGCCCATGTGAACCGTTTAAATCGTCTGACTGAAAAACTTCTAGGCTTTTCAATCTCAGAGCAGGAACACCTGACCTGGAAAATATGGCGCAGCGGACGGGACTCGAACCCGCGACCCCCGGCGTGACAGGCCGGTATTCTAACCGACTGAACTACCGCTGCGCGTCGGTTGGATGCTTCCGTGGAAGCCTCCGCCTTTCTTTCGAAAGGCACTCAAGAAGTGGTGGGTGATGACGGGATCGAACCGCCGACCCTCTGCTTGTAAGGCAGATGCTCTCCCAGCTGAGCTAATCACCCTTTGCTTCGTTGAGGCCGCGAAATTTACGCAGATACCGATGCTAAGTCAATACCCTGCTTGAAGTTTTTCTGAAAAAGACAAAATCACGACAACGCCTGAAAAAGGAATCAACAACACCGACGACCTAAAGCCGTGCTCGTTGCGCCCTCCACACGCCATCAGTCGCGATAAATCATTTTTTTGCTCATACCGCCGTCGACCACGAACTCCTGACCAGTGACAAAACCGGAGTTCTTCGACAACAACCACGCCACCATCGCCGCCACATCCTCGACCGTCCCTACCCTGCCCGCCGGATGCTGGGCATGATCGGCATCGCTCAGAGGCTCGGCCCGACGCGCCGCCGGGTCCCGAGCGTCGATCCAGCCGGGGCTGACCGCATTGACCCGGATCTCCGGCCCCAGGCTCATGGCCAATGCATGGGTCAAGGCCAGCAGACCGCCCTTGCTCGCCGCATAGGCTTCAGTGTCCGGTTCCGATTGCCGGGCACGGGTAGATGCCAGGTTGACGATGGCTCCGCCATGAGCGCGCAGATATGGCGCACAGTGCTTGGCCAGGAGCATCGGACCGCTGAGGTTCACCGCCAGCACCCGATTCCAGTAAGCCAGGTCGAGGCTTTCCAGGGTGATGTTGCGCGGGTCAGCGACTGCTGCGTTACACACCAGCGCATCGAGGCGCCCGAACTGCCCCAGCACTTCGGCGACCCCCAGGGCGACCTGCGCTTCATCCGCCACATCCATGCCAATGAACCAGGCACTATCACCCAGGACCTTGGCCACCTGGGAGCCGCGTACACGATCCAGATCGGTCAGCACCACCTGCCAGCCTTCGCTGATCAACCAGGCAGCGATGCCCAGGCCGATACCGCGTGCCGCGCCAGTCACCAGCGCGACGCGGCCGTTGGCAATGCTCTGCTGTTCGGACAACTCGATCACAAGGCTGCCAACCCGCGCGCCAGGTCGGCTTGCAGGTCCACCACATCCTCAAGGCCGACAGCAATACGAATCAGGCTGTCACGAATGCCCGCCGCTTCACGTTCTTGCGGTGCCAGACGGCCGTGAGAGGTGGTGCTCGGATGAGTGATGGTGGTCTTGCTATCGCCCAGGTTGGCGGTAATGGAAATCAGGCGAGTAGCGTCGATAAAACGCCAGGCCCCGTCCTTGCCGCCCTTGACTTCAAAGCTCACCACCGCGCCGAAACCACGCTGCTGACGCTTGGCCAGCTCGTATTGCGGATGGCTTGGCAGACCGGCGTAATGCACCTTCTCGATGCCGTCCTGCTGCTCCAGCCATTCGGCCAGGGCCTGGGCATTGGCACAATGGGCACGCATACGCAGGTTGAGGGTTTCGAGACCCTTGAGGAAGATCCAGGCGTTGAACGGGCTCAGGGTCGGCCCCGCGGTACGCAGGAAACCCACCACTTCCTTCATTTGCTCGCTGCGGCCAGCCACCACACCGCCCATGCAACGACCCTGGCCGTCGATGAACTTGGTCGCCGAGTGCACCACCACGTCCGCGCCCAGCTTCAGCGGCTGCTGCAACGCTGGAGTACAGAAACAGTTGTCGACCACCAGCATTGCGCCCTTGGCGTGAGCGATTTCGGACAATGCAGCGATATCCACCAGCTCGGCGAGCGGGTTGGACGGCGATTCAACGAACAGCAACTTGGTATTGGCCTTGATCGCCGCATCCCAGCCGGACAGGTCCGCCAGGGGCACGTAATCGACCTCGATACCGAAGCGCTTGAAATACTTTTCGAACAGACTGATGGTCGAGCCAAACACACTGCGCGAAACCAATACATGGTCGCCCGCGCTGCACAAACTCATGACCACCGAGAGAATCGCCGCCATGCCGGTGGCCGTGGCCACAGCCTGCTCGGCGCCTTCCAGGGCGGCGATACGCTCTTCGAACGCCCGCACGGTCGGGTTGGTGTAGCGGGAATAGACATTGCCCGGCACCTCGCCGGCGAACCGCGCGGCCGCATCGGCGGCCGTGCGGAACACGTAGCTGGAGGTGAAGAACATCGGATCACCGTGCTCCCCTTCCGGGGTACGGTGTTGGCCGGCGCGCACGGCCAGGGTGTCGAAAGCTACGCCATCAAGGTCGCTGTCCAGCCGACCGGCATCCCAATCCTGACTCATGCCGCCTACTCCTTATGTCTTCTAATGCTCTAGATCAGTTGTTGTACAGATCGATGATCGCACTGACCGCCTGGGTCTTGGCCTTGGAGGCATCGTTACGTGCGTTTTCGATCTTGTTCAGGTAGGCCTCGTCGACGTCGCCAGTGACATATTTGCCGTCGAACACCGCGCAGTCGAAGTTCTCGATCTTGATCTTGCCGCCACCGACCGCCTCGATCAGATCAGGCAGATCCTGGTAGATCAGCCAGTCGGCGCCGATCAGATCAGCCACATCCTGAGTCGAACGATTGTGTGCGATCAGTTCGTGAGCGCTCGGCATGTCGATGCCGTACACGTTCGGGAAACGCACGGCAGGCGCCGCGGAGCAGAAGTAGACGTTCTTCGCGCCGGCTTCACGGGCCATCTGGATGATCTGCTTGCAGGTGGTGCCGCGAACGATCGAGTCATCCACCAGCATCACGTTCTTGCCGCGGAACTCCAGCTCGATGGCATTGAGTTTCTGGCGCACGGATTTTTTCCGCGCGGCCTGGCCCGGCATGATGAAGGTCCGGCCGATGTAGCGGTTCTTCACGAAGCCTTCGCGGAACTTGACGCCCAGGTGGTTCGCCAGCTCCAGCGCCGCGGTACGGCTGGTATCCGGAATCGGGATGACCACATCGATATCGTGATCCGGACGCTCGCGCAGGATCTTCTCGGCCAGCTTCTCGCCCATGCGCAGGCGCGCCTTGTACACCGACACGCCGTCGATGATCGAGTCCGGACGCGCCAGGTAGACATGTTCGAAAATGCACGGAGTCAGTTTCGGATTGGTCGCGCACTGACGGGTGTGCAGCTTGCCGTCTTCAGTGATGTAGACCGCTTCGCCCGGCGCCAGGTCGCGAATCAGGGTGAAGCCCAGCACATCCAGGGACACGCTTTCAGAGGCGATCATGTATTCGACGCCTTCGTCGGTGTGACGCTGACCGAAAACGATCGGGCGAATACCGTGAGGGTCGCGGAAGCCAACGATGCCATAACCGGTGACCATGGCGACTACCGCATAACCGCCAACGCAACGGTTGTGCACGTCGGTCACGGCGGCGAATACGTCTTCTTCGGTCGGTTGCAGCTTGCCGCGCTGGGCCAGCTCGTGAGCGAAGACGTTGAGCAGGACTTCCGAATCGGAATTGGTGTTGACGTGGCGCAAGTCAGACTCGTAGATCTCCTTGGCCAGCTGTTCAACATTGGTCAGGTTACCGTTATGCGCCAGTGTGATGCCGTAAGGCGAGTTGACGTAAAACGGTTGAGCTTCGGCCGAAGTCGAGCTGCCAGCGGTCGGATACCGCACATGGCCGATCCCCATGTGACCGACCAGGCGCTGCATGTGCCGTTGATGGAAAACGTCACGGACCAGGCCGTTGTCCTTGCGCAGGAATAACCGGCCATCATGGCTGGTCACGATACCGGCAGCGTCCTGGCCGCGGTGCTGGAGGACGGTTAGCGCGTCATACAGCGCCTGATTGACGTTCGACTTACCGACGATACCGACGATGCCACACATGCGACGCAACCCCTACTTAATGAAACTGAACTGAACACATCTTACTGAGGCGTTTTGGCCGGTAAGAGTTGTTCCTTGAACGGTATTTCAGCGGGTACGCTGATACCGCTGGCCAGCCACTGACTGCTCCACCCCAATATGAGGTTTTTTGACCAGTCTGCAACCAATAGAAATTGTGGCACCAGTCGCGACTGCTGCCACCAGGAATCCTGTTGTACCGGCCCCAGGCTCAACAGCCCGACGGCCACGACCACCAGCAATGCGCCACGCGCCGCGCCGAAGGCCATGCCGAGGAATCGATCGGTCCCGGATAGCCCGGTGACGCGAACCAATTCGCCGATAAGATAATTGATCATTGCGCCCACGATTAAAGTGGCGACAAACATGATGGCACAGCCCGCGATCACGCGAGCCGAGGGAGTCTCGATGTATCCGCTGAGGTATTCGGACAGAGAGCCACCAAACATCCAGGCAACGACTCCTGCGACGATCCAGGTAAGCAGCGACAGCGCTTCTTTGACGAAGCCGCGACTCAAACTGATCAAAGCGGAGATGGCGATGATTGCAACGATCGCCCAGTCAACCCAGGTAAATGGCACAGTGCAGCCTACAGACGGATAAGGCGGCGCATTTTAACAGAGCGCATGGCCGTCGGTAAGCTGCGATTCACTGTGCTTTGCAAATCAAGGCGATAGCCTTAACCGCGCTCAGGCTGGAAGCGCACGACAAAACCCTTGAGGTTCTGCTGACGGCTCAGCAAATCGCGCAGGCGGTCTGCCTCGGCCCGCTCGATCAATGGACCAACGAATACCCGGTTCTTGCCATCGGCGGAACGGATATAAGCGTTGTACCCCTGGCTGCGCAGGGTTTTCTGCAGGTTCTCGGCGCTTTCCCGACTGGACAGGCTGGCCAGTTGCACCGACCAACTGACCGACAGGCCGTTTGCATCGACACGGCTTGGGGTCGCATCGGGCTTGGCTGGCGCTGCGGCAATCGGCTGGGCTGGAGCCGGCTTGGGGGCTGGCGCCGGAGGTGGAGCCACGGGCTTGCTCGCGGCGACTGGCGGTGCCACCGGGACTGGAGCCGGAGCAACCGGAGCGCTTGGCGCAATCGGCATCGAAGGCGCGGCCTGCTGGGCCACTTCTGCATCGCTGGGTACCGGCTCCTGTGGCAGCGCCTGCGGCTCTGGCACCACCACAGGCTCGACTTGCACCTGGGTTACAGCAGGCGCCTGAGGCACTGCTGGCGCCTCGACATTGATATGCCGCTGCTCATCTTCGCGGGAAAACAGCATCGGCAGGAAAATCACCGCCAACGCCACCAGAACCAAGGCCCCAACCATTCGCTGCTTGTAGACGTTATCCAGCATAGCCATGTGCAGCTTCCTCCGTGGAGCGCCGAGCGAGCCACTCGAGCGCCTCGGCAACACAATAAAAAGATCCGAACAGCAGAATCTCGTCTTCGCCCGTAGCCTGCGCACACTGCCCTTCCAAGGCTGCGGCGACACTTTCATAAGACGCTACCGAAGCCCCAAGGTTCTGCAGTGCCGCCTGCAAGTCCGCAACGGGACGCGCACGGACAGAATCCAGCGGCGCCACCGCCCAATGCTCGACACAGGCATCCAGGCGGGCAACCACGCCCTCCAGGTCCTTGTCCGCCAACAGGCCGAATACCGCCAAGCGCTTGCCCGCCACTGGTCGGCGCATCAGGCGCTCGGCCAGATACTCCGCGGCATGGGGGTTGTGCCCGACATCCAGCAACAGGTTCAGGCGCTTGCCCTGCCATTCGAACTGACGGCGATCCAGGCGCCCGACCACTCGCGTCTGCTGCAAGGCTTCGGCGATGCGTTCGGCCTGCCAAGGCAGCCCCAGCAACAAATAGGCCTGCAAGGCCAGCGCGGCGTTCTCCATGGGCAGATCGAGCAGCGGCAAGTCGCGCAGCTCGACAGCATTGCCCCGCGCATCGAGACCCCGCCACTGCCAGTTCGCCTCGGTGATCCCCAGGTCGAAATCACGACCGCGCAGGAAGAACGGGCAGTTCAATTCACGCGCCTTATCCAGCAGGGGCTGAGGGGGATTCAGGTCACCGCAGAGTGCAGGCGCGCCCTGGCGGAAAACCCCGGCCTTCTCGAAGGCCACAGACTCACGGGTGTCACCCAGATAATCGGCATGGTCGACGCCGATACTGGTGACCAGCGCCAGATCCGCATCCACCAGGTTGACCGCATCCAGGCGCCCACCCAGGCCGACTTCCAGCACCACGGCATCGAGACCGGCCCGCTGGAACAGCCAGAAGGCCGCCAGGGTACCCATCTCGAAATAGGTCAGGGAAATTTCACCGCGCCCGGCTTCGACCGCGACAAAGGCCTCGCACAGCTCGGCATCGCTGGCTTCGACGCCATCGATCTGCACGCGCTCGTTGTAGCGCAACAGATGGGGGGAATTGTAGACACCGACCTTCAGCCCCTGGGCTCGCAGCAAGGACGCCACGAACGCGCAGGTAGAACCCTTGCCGTTGGTACCGGTCACCGTGACGACCCGAGGCGCCAGCCTGCCCAATCCCATGCGGGACGCTACTTCTTGCGAGCGCTCCAGCCCCATGTCGATGGCTGACGGATGCAACTGCTCAAGGTAGGCAAGCCAGTCGCCAAGGGTACGCTCGGTCATATGTTTGCAGGCACCGGTGGCACCACGATCGCCTCGACAGGCGCGGCCACGAACTCAGGCGTCGGCAAGCCCATCAGTTGAGCCAGCAGGTTACCCAGGCGCGGACGCAGCTCCTGGCGCGGGATAATCATGTCGATAGCGCCATGCTCCAGCAGGAACTCGCTACGCTGGAAACCTTCCGGCAGTTTTTCACGCACGGTCTGCTCGATCACGCGAGGACCGGCGAAACCGACCAGGGCCTTGGGTTCGGCGACAATCACGTCACCCAGCATCGCCAGGCTGGCGGAAACGCCACCGTAGACCGGGTCGGTCAACACGGAAATGAATGGCAGGCCTTCTTCACGCAGACGCGCCAGCACCGCGGAGGTCTTGGCCATCTGCATCAGGGAGATCAGCGCTTCCTGCATCCGCGCACCGCCGGAAGCGGAGAAGCAGACCATCGGGCAACGCTTTTCCAGCGCGTAGTTGGCAGCACGCACAAAACGCTCGCCAACGATGGCGCCCATGGAGCCGCCCATGAAGGAGAACTCGAACGCCGATACCACCACCGGCATCCCCAGCAGGGTACCGCTCATGGAAATCAGCGCGTCCTTTTCACCGGTCTGCTTCTGGGCCGCGGTCAGGCGATCCTTGTACTTCTTGCCGTCGCGGAATTTCAGACGGTCTACCGGCTCCAGGTCGGCGCCCAGTTCGGCACGGCCTTCAGCGTCGAGGAAAATGTCGATACGGGCGCGAGCACCGATACGCATGTGGTGGTTGCACTTGGGGCAGACGTCCAGGGTCTTTTCCAGCTCCGGACGATACAGCACCGCCTCGCAGGACGGACACTTGTGCCACAGACCTTCAGGCACCGAGCTTTTCTTCACCTCGGAACGCATGATCGAAGGGATCAGTTTGTCTACTAACCAGTTGCTCATGCTTTCTTTCTCCAGTACCGGCGGCCCGAACGCTCTGGTTCGCGGCCCCGCGTATGCCCTTGAGCTAAATTCATGTGTGCGGCGATGATCTGTTCGCTACCGCGGTCAGCGCGAGCTTGACCTGCCTGTACCGAACGGCTCCTCAGCCATCCCGACAACCCCCGGATAGAGCGGCTGCCACTTCGATTTACGGCCCGCCCAGCGACGGTGCCGGCCTGTTTTGTACAGTGGTGTTATGGACGGCGGCAGACTGCCAGCCGTCACATCGACTAACAGCTGCCGCGAACGGCCTGCATAAATGCGCGAATCTTTGCGTGATCCTTGATGCCCTTGCTCTGCTCCACCCCGCCACTGACATCCACGGCGTACGGGCGAACCTGCGCTATCGCCTGGCCGACATTCTCGGCAGTCAAGCCACCGGCCAGGATAATCGCCTTGCTCAAGCCTTGCGGTACCAGTGACCAATCGAAGGCTTCGCCAGTTCCACCCGGCACGCCCTCGACGTAGGTATCGAGCAGGATGCCGCTGGCCCGCGCATAAGCCGCGCAACGGCTGGCAATATCGTCGCCGGCCTTGACCCGCAGCGCCTTGATGTAGGGCCGGTGATAGCCCTCGCAGTCCGCCGGTGTTTCATCGCCGTGAAACTGCAACAGGTCCAGCGGCACCGCATCGAGGATCTCGCCCAGCTCGCAGCGGCTGGCATTGACGAACAGGCCCACGGTGGTCACGAACGGCGGCAGCGCGGCAACGATCGCCCGCGCCTGCTGGACGTTCACCGCCCGCGGACTCTTGGCGTAGAACACCAACCCGATGGCATCCGCCCCGGCCTCGACCGCCGCCAACGCATCCTCAATGCGGGTAATCCCACAAATTTTGCTGCGAACGGCTGACATGTCGTTTAAACCTCAGGGCAAATCCGGGGAAAGTCCCGGATGGTAGCAAATGCTTTTCCGGGCGTCAGCCGTCAAGTTCCGAGAAGCCGGTGAGGAAATGTGGCCCGATGTATCGCTCGGGCAGCTCGAACTCATCGTGATACTCGACCTGCACCAGATACAGTCCGAAAGGATGCGCCGTCACCCCGCCCGTGCGGCGAATCCGGCTCTCCAGCACTTCCCTGGCCCACTCGACCGGACGCTCGCCCGCGCCGATGGTCATCAGCACTCCGGCGATATTGCGCACCATGTGATGCAGGAACGCGCTGGCACGGATATCCAGGACAATCATCTTGCCGTGCCGGGTGACCCGCAGATGGTGGATTTCCTTGATCGGCGACTTGGCCTGGCACTGCCCTGCACGGAATGCACTGAAATCATGGGTGCCCACCAGATGTTGGGCAGCCTCGGCCATCCGCTCGACATCCAGCGGGCGATGATTCCAGGTGATCTCCTCGTTCAAGTGCGCCGGACGGATCTGGTCGTTGTAGATCACGTAGCGATAGCGGCGGGCAATCGCCTTGAACCGCGCATGAAAATGCGCCGGCATGACCTTGGCCCAGCTCACGCTGATGTCGTGGGGCAGGTTGATATTGGCCCCCATCACCCACGCCTTCATCGACCGCTCGGCCTGGGTATCGAAGTGCACCACCTGCCCGCAGGCGTGCACGCCGGCGTCGGTACGCCCAGCGCAAGACAGCAGCACCGGCGAGTCCGCCACCCGGGACAACGCCTTCTCGAGGGTTTCCTGGACACTCGGGACACCGGAAGCCTGACGCTGCCAGCCGCGATAACGCGAACCCTTGTATTCGACACCCAACGCGATTCTGAAAAAGCCTGCGGCCGCCATTTCGGCGGCCGCGTTATCTATATTTGCCAAGAACTTACAGCCTGCTGATATGCGCAAAGGCGGCCATTATAAGGCGCGCGCAAGCAGACGCCATGCGCGACCCGCTTTTAGTTGATGTTTGCCCACTAAGCGCCAGCGAGCGTAAACAGGATTGCGTGAAAACCAGGACAAACGCTATATAGATGAATATATAGCGAAAACCATAAATCCACTCGACCGGGACCTGAGACCAATGACCGCCATCAACAAGGAGGCCGTGGGCCTCGCCTACAGCCTGCAAGGCATGCTCCACGCCAAGCGCAAGACCTGGGAAGCCATTGCGCAGATAGCCGCGCACATCCAGCCAGGCATGCTCGAATCCCAGGCTCGCGCCTTGGGGCTGGAGGTGCTTGCGGAATTGGGCATGGACCGGATCTGGCACCCGGCGCTGGTGCGCTTTGGCGAAAACACCCTGAAGACCTTCAAGCAACGCTCCGAAGGCGATCCGATACTGGGCGACAACGACATCTTCTTTATCGACCTGGGGGTGGTCTGGGACCGCCACGAAGGCGATTGCGGCACCACCTTCGTCACCGGCAACGATCCCGAGATGCAAGCCTGTGCCACGGCGGCCCAAACCCTGTTCGAACGGGTTCGTGATCACTGGAGTGAGCACAAGGTGGCCGGCCCTGCCCTGTATCGCTATGCCGAAGAACAGGCGAGCGCCATGGGCTGGGTGCTGAACCTGGAGATCAAGGGGCACCGGGTCAGCGACTTCCCCCATGCCATTTATCGAGCGGGTGACCTGGGCACCTTCGACGCATGCCCCAACGTTGGCCTGTGGATTCTGGAAATCCAGATCGCCCACCCTACCCGGCCGTTCGGCGCCTTCTACGAAGACCTGCTGGCCTAACCGCGCAAGCGCTGCCATGGGCCCAGAAACAAAAACGGCAGCCTCGATGGCTGCCGTTTTTTTGCTGCTAGCGTCGACTCAGGCCAGACGCGCGAGCATTTCCCTGGCTTCGCTTTTCTGACCGTCGTTACCTTCGCTGATGACTTCGCCGAGAATATCCCGCGCGCCATCGTTATCGCCCATGTCGATGTAGGCCTGGGCCAGATCGAGCTTGGTCGCCACTTCATCGGCGCCGGAAAGGAAATCGAAATCCCCTTCGTCGGCACTGCCCGCGGCGTCTTCCGCGGTAAAGGTCGGCTCGGCCAGGTCCGGCTGCTCGAGGCTCTGCGACAAGCGATCCAGCTCGGCATTGACATCGTCCAGCTCGGAAGCGAAAGCATCCTTGGCAGCGGGCTGCGCATCCATCTCGTCAGCCAGGGACAAGTCGAAGTCCGCTGGCAGCTCAAGATCGTCGAGCGCGGCTTCGGTCACCGTAGGCACTTCGGCAGCCGGCAGATCCTTCAGGTCGTCATCCAGGCTGAGCAGGAAGTCCTCATCGGCTTGCGCCGCGGCAGGAAGATCCTCACCCAGATCCAGGTCGAAATCCGACAGATCGTCCAGGCTTTCCTTGGCTTCGGTTTGCTGCTGCAGCACCGACTCGAAGCTCAGGTCGTCATCCAGCGGGAAGTCGTCCAGCTCGGGCTCAACTTGAGCAGGAACAGCCGGAGCAACCGGCGACGCCGCAGAGGCGGCCTCCAGATCGTCCAGGCTCAGATCGAAGTCGGTATCCAGGTCGTCGACAACCGGTGCCGGCGCTGGCTCCTGCGGCTCGTCGAGCAACAGTTCCTTGACGTACTGAGCATCCAGCGCCGCCGCCACGGCTGCTGCGCCGAGACCCGCGGCCGCCACAGCAGCCATTGCCGGGAAGCGACTTTTCAGCTGTTCGACTTCAGCGTAATTCTTGCCATTGGCCACCAGCTGACGCTCCTGGGCCACAAAGGCGCTGCGATCGCCCTGATGACCGTAGACCTCCATCAGCTTCAAGCGCAACTCGCTACGCTGCGGCTCCAGCTTGACGGCCTCCTCCAGGATCGCCGCCGCCTGGTTCAGGCGACCGCCATCGATATGGGACTGGGCCTGATCCAGCACATCGGCCGGGTGCTCGACTGCAGCAGCTACCGGCGCCGCGTCCACCACAGGCGCCACGACCGGAGCTGGAGCTGGAGCTGGAGCTGGAGCTGGAGCGAGCTTGACGCTCGGCGGCGGAACTTCAAGGCCTTCGAAGCTGCTTTCCGGCAGATCCAGATCCTTGGACAGCTCAGATTCTTCGGACAGGGCGCGAGCCATGCGCAGATGCTTTTCCGCCTCCTGCTGAGCCTTGCGACGGCGAGCCAGCAACAGCAGCAACAACAGCACCAGCACTGCCCCGCCGCCCGCCAGCCCCAGGAGGATTGGATTGGTCAGCAGGTCGTTGAATGCGTCCTCATTGGACGCCGGTGTTTGCGCCTGGGCCGGTTCCGCTTCAGCCGGGGCCTCGCCCGACGCTGCCGCAGGATCGGTCACTGGCGCCGCCGGGGTCGCAGGCTGCTCGGCCAGTTGTGCCGGCATGGCCGCGGTCGGTTGTGCTGGCGCCACGGCACCCGCCCCTTGCGCCTGCAATTTGGCCAACTGGTCGTTCTTCAATTCGATCAGGCGTTGCAGCTTGTCCAACTGGCTTTGCAGGTCCGTCAGACGGCTTTTCAGCTCGGCGTTGTCACGCCGGGCCGTATCGAGGCTTTCCTGAGTCACCGCCAGCTTGTTGCTCAGTGCCTGGCTGTCGCCAGCCGCACCCTTGCCCCGCGCCTTGCCGGACTCGGCAGACACCAGGCTCAGATTATCCTTGGCCGCGCCTTGTGCAGGCGCCTTGTCCGCGCCCGCACGCCGGGTGCCATCCAGTTGCTGCTGAGCGCCACGCGGCGCCAGGCGGCGCCCCTGACGCCACGCCGTATTCTGCGCGGCGACCTCGGCGATCGCTTGCGGCTGCGGCAGGCTGGTGCTCTGCACGGCATCGGGCAGGCGCAATACCTGCCCGGTCTTCAGCCGGTTGATGTTGCCGTCGATAAAGGCATCCGGATTCAGCGCCTGGATGGCCAGCATGGTTTGCTGGACCGAACCGCCATTGCGGGCCTTGGCCGCAATCTCCCAGAGGGTATCGCGGGCCGAGGTGGTGTATTGAGCAGGCTTGCCGGCACCGGTGACCGGCGCGGCAACCGCTGGAGTTTGTGCCGCGGATTGCGCGGCCGCTTCAGCGGTTTGCGGGGAAAACTTGGAAGGGTCGAGCAGGACGCTGTAGTCGCGCAGCAGACGGCCATTGGGCCACATCACCTGCACCAGGAACTTGACCATCGGCTCGGAGAGCGGCTGGCTCGATGTGACCCGCAGCACGCTCTTGCCGCTGGCATTGAGCACCGGCGTAAAGCTCAGGTCATTGAGAAAGGCCTGGCGATCGACGCCCGCCTTGGCGAAATCTTCAGGCGAGGCCAGGCTCGGCACCACCTCGGCGGCGGTGAGATCCTTGACGTCCAGCAACTCGATTTCTGCAACCAGTGGCTGGTTCAGAGTCGACTTCAGGGTCAGCTCCCCGAGCCCAAGCGCCTGCGCCATACCGGAGGACAGCGCCGACGCGGCCGCTATTGCTAACACCAGTTTGCGAACTTGAACCATAGCCTCATCCTTTGTTTGAACATTCCTCGGCCAGCGAGAAGGTGTTGTAGCGCTGCCGTAAGGCATTGCGTGCGGCCTGAAGGGCCGCTTCGCGCGATATATGTCTGCATGCCTTGGAAGCCCGCGACAGCAGCTCACCTCCAGCAACCAGCCAAGCATAGCGCCCAGCTAGAATCATTCTGCAAATTGTTGCCAAGTATCTTTTACAGAAGGTCTTTTATCAACAACTCAGCCAGCTGCACGGCGTTGAGCGCAGCCCCTTTGCGTACGTTATCTGACGTCAGCCAGAGATTAAGTTCCGCCGGGTCGTCGATCCCCGCGCGCACCCGACCAACGTAGACCACATCCTGCCCCACCGCATCGCCCACCGCGGTCGGGTAGTCGCCCGCCTCCACCAACTCGATGCCGGGCGCCGCTTCGAGCGCGGCATTGACCGCATCCAGGTCGATCGCCGTGGCTGACTGCAGAGTCACGCTATAGCTATCGCCAAAAAACACCGGGGCTTGAACACAAGTGACAGAAATCTTTAATAAAGGCTGCGCCAGCACCTCGCGCAACTCCCGGACCAGGCGTTTTTCCAACAAGGTGTGACCTTGCTCGTCGGGCGTGCCGACCTGTGCCAACAGGTTGAATGCCATCTGCCGGTCGAAGAATCGCGGCTCCAACGGACGCGCATTGAGCAGTTCGGCGGTCTGCCGCGCCAGCTCGGTTACCGCTTCACGGCCCTGGGTGGACACCGCGAGGCTGGCGGTCAGGTTGACCCGCTGGATCTCGAACAGGGCCTGCAACGGCGCCAGGACCACCGCCAGCGACGTGGCTGCGGCGCTGGGGCTGCTCAGTTGAACGGGCTTTTCCAGGCCGCTCAGCACCCGCTCGTTGGCTTCCGGCACCAGATTCGGTGCCTGGGCCGAAGGCAATGCGCCCGACAGGTCGATCACCGCGCAATTGGCCGCCGTCGCCCGAGGGGCGAAGCTCAGTGTCACCGCAGGGCCGGCAGCGAAAAACGCCAGCTGCACCTTGCTGAAATCGAACTCGTCGACCTCACGCACGCGCACATTTTTTCCACGAAACGGCACCGAGTGCCCCGCCGACTCGCTGCTGGCCAACAGGTGCAGGTTGGCGATCGGAAAATCGCGCTCTTCGAGAATCTGGACGAGGGTTTCGCCGACAGTACCGGTGGCACCGATCACGGCGATATCGAAGGACTGGTTCATGGTGCTACCTCTGGCGGAACGGGGGAGCGGCACTTTACCCGGCGCTTGGGGGCGAGGCAATTTATCAGATCTGGCACATCAGACTTTTCGCAAACATGCTCATAGCCAGCAATCAGAGCTGCTCCGATATGAAAAAAGCCCGCGCCTCTTGCAAGGCGCGGGCTCTTTCAACGCATCACAGCATCAACGCTCGAGCAGGATCCGCAGCATGCGGCGCAGCGGTTCGGCGGCGCCCCACAGCAGTTGGTCGCCGACGGTGAACGCGCCGAGGAACTGCGAGCCCATGTTCAGCTTGCGCAGACGGCCCACCGGGATGTTCAGGGTGCCGGTGACCTTGGTCGGGCTCAGCTCCTGCATGCTGATGTCGCGCTGGTTCGGTACCAGCTTGACCCAAGGGTTGTGCTGGCTGATCAACCCTTCGATATCGGCGATCGGCACGTCCTTGTTCAGCTTGATGGTCAGCGCCTGGCTGTGGCAGCGCATGGCGCCAATCCGCACGCAGATGCCGTCGACCGGGATCGGGCTCTTGAAGCGACCGAGGATTTTGTTGGTCTCGGCCTGGGCCTTCCACTCTTCGCGGCTCTGGCCGTTCGGCAGTTCCTTGTCGATCCACGGGATCAGGCTGCCGGCCAGCGGCACACCGAAGTTCTCGGTCGGGTAGGCATCGCTGCGCATGGCTTCGGCGACCTTGCGGTCGATGTCGAGAATGGCGCTGGCCGGATTGGCCAGGTCATCCGCCACGGCGGCGTGGGTCGCCCCCATCTGCTTGATCAGTTCGCGCATGTTCTGCGCGCCGGCACCGGAGGCCGCCTGATAGGTCATGGCGCTCATCCACTCCACCAGACCGGCTTCGAACAGGCCGCCCAGGCCCATCAGCATCAAGCTGACGGTGCAGTTGCCGCCGATGTAGTTCTTGGTGCCGGAGTCCAACTGCTGGTCGATGACCTTGCGGTTCACCGGGTCGAGGATGATCACCGCATCGTCCTGCATGCGCAGGCTGGAAGCGGCATCGATCCAGTAGCCCTGCCAGCCGGCTTCGCGCAGCTTGGGGAAGACTTCGCTGGTGTAGTCGCCACCCTGGCAGGTCAGAATCACGTCGAGGGTCTTCAGCTCTTCAATGCTGTAAGCGTCCTTGAGCGGAGCAATGTCCTTGCCCACGGACGGGCCTTGGCCACCGACATTGGAAGTGGTGAAAAACACCGGCTCGATAAGATCGAAGTCTTGCTCTTCCAGCATCCGCTGCATGAGCACGGAACCGACCATACCGCGCCAACCGATCAGACCTACACGTTTCATCGCAACTACACCTATACAAAAGTGGGCCACCGTCTGAGCGGTGGGCCCGAAAGATTACAGATTCCGCAGCGCGGCGACTACTGCATCGCCCATTTCCTGCGTACCCACCTTGGTGCAACCGGCCGACCAGATGTCGCCGGTGCGCAATCCCCGGTCCAGTACCAGGCTCACGGCCTGCTCGATGGCATCCGCCGCGTCGTTCAGGTTGAAGCTGTAACGCAGCATCATCGACACCGACAGAATGGTCGCCAGCGGGTTGGCTATGCCCTGCCCGGCGATGTCCGGCGCCGAACCGTGGCATGGCTCGTACATGCCCTTGTTGTTGGCATCCAGCGACGCCGACGGCAGCATGCCGATGGAACCGGTGAGCATCGACGCTTCGTCGGAAAGGATGTCGCCGAACATGTTGTCGGTGACCATCACGTCGAACTGCTTCGGCGCACGCACCAACTGCATGGCGGCGTTGTCGACGTACATGTGGCTCAGTTCGACATCCGGGTAATCCTTGGCCACCTGCTCGACCACTTCGCGCCACAGCTGGCTGGACGCCAGGACGTTGGCCTTGTCCACCGAGCAGAGCTTCTTGCCGCGCACACGGGCCATGTCGAAGCCGACCCGGGCGATGCGGCGGATTTCACTCTCGCTGTACGGCAGGGTGTCGTAGGACTGACGCTCGCCGTTTTCCAGCTCGCGGGTGCCACGTGGCGCGCCGAAGTAGATGCCGCCGGTCAGCTCGCGAACGATGAGGATGTCCAGGCCGGACACGATTTCCGGCTTGAGGCTGGAAGCATCGGCCAGTTGCGGATAAAGGATCGCCGGACGCAGGTTGCCGAACAGGCCCAACTGCGCGCGAATTTTCAGCAGGCCGCGCTCAGGGCGGATATCGCGCTCGATCTTGTCCCATTTCGGGCCGCCCACGGCGCCCAGCAGGACCGCGTCGGCAGCCCGCGCACGATCCAGGGTCTCGTCGGCCAGCGGCACGCCGTGCTTGTCGATGGCCGCGCCGCCGATCACGTCATGGCTCAGCTCGAAGCCCAGGCTGTACTTGTCGTTGGCCAGTTCCAGCACCTTGACCGCCTCGGCCATGATTTCCGGGCCGATACCGTCGCCTGGGAGAATCAGAATCTGCTTGCTCATGCTTTCCTCATTTGCTCTGTCGGTGTGCTGGTTGGCACGCCCGGAAAAATGCTGTTGCCTGGCCTGCGGCGTCCGCTCCCCCGTAGAGAACGAAGCGCTGGCCCGAATATCAAGCCGTCATGGCTTTTTTGGGCGGTTGCGGCGAGCAAAAAGCTCGCTCCTACAGGTTTTGTGTCCTCTCCTGCCGGAGCGAGCTGGCTCGCCATCAATGCATCACTTTAACGCCGATCAGGCGTCGCGAAACAACCACGGCTGGCTGGCACGATGCTTGGCCTCGAAGGCGGCAATCGCGTCGCCGTCCTGCAAGGTCAGGCCGATATCGTCCAGGCCGTTGAGCAGGCAGTGCTTGCGGAACGCATCGATCTCGAATTTCAACACCTTGCCATCGGGACGGGTCACGGTCTGGGCCTGCAGATCGATCTGCAACTGGTAGCCCGGATTGGCCTCGACCTGCTGGAACAACTCATCGACTTCAGCATCGCTGAGGATGATCGGCAGCAAGCCGTTCTTGAAGCTGTTGTTGAAGAAGATGTCAGCGTAGCTCGGGGCAATGATGCTGCGAAAACCATATTCTTCCAACGCCCAAGGCGCGTGCTCACGGCTGGAGCCGCAGCCGAAGTTTTCCCGGGCCAGCAATACACTGGCGCCCTGGTAGCGCTCGGCGTTGAGCACGAAATCCTTGTTCAACGGACGCTTGGAGTTGTCCTGGTACGGCTGGCCGACATCCAGGTAGCGCCACTCGTCGAACAGGTTCGGGCCGAAGCCGGTGCGTTTGATCGACTTGAGGAACTGCTTGGGAATGATCTGATCGGTGTCGACGTTGGCACGATCCAAAGGCGCGACAAGACCGGTGTGCTGGGTGAAAGCTTTCATGCTGCGCTCCTTAGATCAATTCACGGACGTCGACGAAACGACCGTTGACGGCGGCGGCCGCGGCCATGGCCGGGCTGACCAGGTGAGTACGGCCACCGGCGCCCTGGCGACCTTCGAAGTTGCGGTTCGAGGTCGAAGCGCAATGCTCGCCGGACTCCAAACGGTCCGGGTTCATCGCCAGGCACATCGAGCAGCCCGGCTCGCGCCATTCGAAGCCCGCTTCGAGGAAGATCTTATCCAGGCCTTCCGACTCCGCCTGGGCCTTCACCAGGCCCGAACCCGGGACCACGATCGCCTGCTTGATGGTCGAAGCCACCTTGCGGCCCTTGGCGATGACCGCCGCGGCGCGCAGGTCTTCGATCCGCGAGTTGGTGCAGGAACCGATGAATACCCGGTCCAGCTGGATGTCGGTGATCGCCTGGTTGGCGGTCAAACCCATGTATTTCAAGGCACGGACGATGGAGTCGCGCTTGACCAGGTCCATTTCCTTGGCCGGGTCCGGCACGTTCTGATCGACCGCCAACACCATCTCGGGCGAAGTGCCCCAGCTGACTTGCGGCTTGATCTGCGCGGCATCCAGCTCGACCACGGTGTCGAACTTGGCATCGGCGTCGGACACCAGGTCCTTCCAGGCTTCGACGGCGAGGTCCCATTCCGCGCCCTTGGGGGCGAATGGACGACCCTTGACGTATTCCACGGTCTTTTCGTCCGCGGCCACCAGGCCTACACGGGCGCCGGCTTCGATGGACATGTTGCAGATGGTCATGCGGCCTTCGACGGACAGGTCGCGAATCGCGCTGCCGGCGAACTCGATGGCATGGCCGTTGCCGCCAGCGGTGCCGATCTTGCCGATCACGGCCAGGACGATGTCCTTGGCGGTCACGCCAAATGGCAACTTGCCCTCGACCCGCACCAGCATGTTTTTCATTTTCTTGGCGACCAGGCACTGGGTGGCGAGCACATGCTCGACCTCGGAGGTACCGATACCATGCGCCAGGGCGCCAAAGGCACCGTGGGTCGAGGTGTGGGAGTCGCCGCAGACCACGGTCATGCCGGGCAAAGTGGCGCCCTGCTCCGGGCCGATGACGTGAACGATGCCCTGACGCACGTCGCTCATCTTGAATTCGACGATGCCGTATTCGTCACAGTTGTCGTCGAGGGTCTGAACCTGCAAACGCGAGACCTGGTCGGCGATGGCGCTGATGCCGCCCTTGCGCTCCGGCGTGGTCGGTACGTTGTGGTCCGGGGTCGCGATGTTGGCATCGATGCGCCAAGGCTTGCGCCCGGCCAGACGCAGGCCTTCGAAGGCTTGCGGCGAGGTCACTTCGTGGATGATGTGACGATCGATATAGATCAGCGCCGAGCCATCGTCGCGCTGCTTGACCAAATGCGAATCCCAGAGCTTGTCGTAGAGCGTTTTGCCGGCCATCAGACGGTTCCTCATCATTTTCTATGCCGCGGGTCTCTGACACCGGTCAATAACCCCTTGGCTTGTGAGGCTGATGCTATGGCGTTAGATTAAATAACTCAAATTCATATTTTTTATACTTTGGATAACCTACTGGAATACGACCATGGACCTGGCCAACCTCAATGCCTTTATCGCGATTGCCGAAACCGGCAGCTTCTCTGGAGCCGGCGAGCGCCTGCACCTGACCCAGCCGGCCATCAGCAAGCGCATCGCCGGCCTTGAGCAACAGCTCAATGTCCGGCTGTTCGATCGCCTGGGCCGCGAAGTGGGCCTGACCGAGGCCGGACGCGCCCTGCTGCCGCGGGCTTATCAGATCCTCAACGTGCTGGACGACACCCGCCGGGCGCTGACCAACCTGACCGGCGAAGTCAGCGGCCGCCTGATCCTGGCGACCAGCCACCATATCGGTCTGCACCGCCTGCCGCCCCTGCTGCGCGCCTTTACCCGCCGATACCCGGAAGTGGCCCTGGACATCCAGTTTCTCGACTCGGAAGTGGCCTATGAAGAGATCCTCCATGGTCGCGCCGAGCTGGCGGTGATCACCCTGGCCCCCGAGCCCCATACGCTGGTCAAGGCCACGCCGGTGTGGAACGACCCGCTGGACTTCGTCGCCGCCCCCGAGCATCCGCTGGTGAGCAACGGCACGGTCAGCCTGGCCGATATCGCCCTGCATCCGGCGGTATTTCCTGGCGGCAACACCTTCACTCACCATATTGTCCAGCGCCTGTTCGAGGCCCAGGGCCTGACACCGAACATCGCCATGAGCACTAACTATCTGGAAACCATCAAGATGATGGTGTCCATCGGCCTGGCCTGGAGCGTACTGCCGCGCACCATGCTCGACGATCAGGTGGCGCGCATTCCTTTACCGGGCATACAGCTCACTCGCCAGCTAGGCTATATCCTGCATACCGAACGGACGCTGTCGAATGCTGCGCGGGCTTTCATGGCCTTACTGGATGCACAAGTCGATTGGCCAGGGACCAAGGCGTAAGCGTCCCGGCATGACTTATGCCACCTCTTTGCTTGCCTGAACCTGCGCCTAACGCTCTTTTCAGCCCAAGGCCCGCTGCTCATGCCAAAACCCGCTGACCGTCTACCGCCCATGCCGCGCGTTCACGCGCTCGACCCGAAACAGTCGGAGCAAAGCTGGGAGAGCGCCCCGCAGTTGCTTGCCGCACTCAATGGCGCACGGCTGGGCGCCTGGTACTGGGACATCGAAAGCGGGCAAATCAGCTGGTCGCGGGGCACCCAGGCGCTGTTTGGCTTCGATCCGCGCCAGCCGCTGCCCAAAGACCTGGAATACCTCGACCTGCTGCCCGAGGAAGACCGCGCCAAAACCATTCGCGCCTTCCATTCGGTGCTGGCCGGCGCGCCGCTGGAACAGGCGATGCATCACCGCATCCGCTGGCCCGACGGCAGCCTGCACTGGCTGGAAATCAATGGCAGCGTGCTGCCGGACAAACATGGCAAGCCCCGAATGATCGGGGTGATTCGCGAAATCACCCACCAACGCCAGCGGGAACAAGCCCTCAGCAGTTCGGAAAAACGCTTTGCCACGCTGTTTCACCTGTGCCCGAACATGGTGCTGCTGACCCGCCTGGAAGACGGCCTGATCAGCGAAGCCAACCAGTACTTCGAAAGCCTCTTCGGCTGGCCGGTGCAGCATGTCATCGGCCGCACCACCCTCGAACTGGGCCTGTGGGTCGACCCGGAACAACGCGCGCAAATGGTCAAGGCGGTACAAAAGCGCGGCCAGGCCGCCACCCTCGAGGTGCAACTGCGCGCCAGCAACGGGCAGATTCACGACGGTATTCTCAGTGCCCAGAAAGTCGAGCTGGAAGGCCAGGCCTACCTGCTCAGCACCTTTCTCGACACCAGCGAACGCAAGCTCGCCGAACAGGCCCTCAAGGACAGCCAGGAGCGCCTCGACCTGGCGCTGGACTCGGCCCAGCTCGGCACCTGGGACTGGCACATTCCCAGCGGCATGCTCTACGGCTCGGCCCGCGCCGCGCAGTTGCACGGCCTGGAGCCGATGCCGTTCCATGAGTCCTTCGATGCATTTTTCGAGGGCGTGCCCGACGAAGAGCGCAACAGTATGCGCGATGCCTACCGCAGCCTGCGCGAAGGCCCGGCCGGCAATTATCAACTGACCTACCGCGTGCAACTGGCCGATGGCTCGTCACGCTTTCTGGAAAGCCGCGCCCGCCTCTACCGCGATGAGCAGGGCCATCCGCTGCGCATGGCCGGGACCTTGCTGGACATTACCGAACAGGTCGAGCGCGAGCAGCGCCTGGCGACGTCCGAGGAAAAGTTCGCCAGCCTGTTCCAGGTCAGCCCGGACCCGATCTGCGTCACGCTCCAGGAAACCGGGCAGTTCATCGAGATCAACTCCAGTTTCACCCAGACCTTCGGCTGGACCGCCGACGAAGTGCTCAACCGCAGCGCCGACGAAATCGGTCTCTGGGACGACTCCGCCCAGCGCCTGCAACGGGTCGAACAGGTAATCCGCGAACAGGCGCTGAACAACGTCGCGGTGGTGGTCCGGCACAAGGACGGGCACCCCCTGGCCTGCATCATTTCCAGCCGGCAGATCACCGTCGACAAACAGCCGTGCATTGTCACCACGCTGCGCGACATCACCCAGCAACAACGCTCCGAGGCCGCGCTCAAGGCCAGCGAAGAGAAGTTCGCCAAGGCGTTCCACTCCAGCCCCGACGCCATCACCATCACCGAACGCGACACCGGGCGCTACCTGGAGGTCAACGACGGCTTCTGCCGGCTGACCGGCTACCGCGCCGAAGAAGTGATCGGCCGCACCGTGTATCAGGTCGGTATCTGGGCCGAGGAAAAACAGCGCTCGATCCTGCTCGCCGAGCTGCAGCTCAAAGGTCGGGTCAATCACCTGGAAATGCTCGGCCGCAACAAGCGTGGCGATATCCTGACAGTCGAGGCCTCGATCGAACCCATTACCCTCAATGAAACCCCCTGCCTGCTGTTCACCGCGCGGGACGTCAGCCTGCTGAAAAATGCCCAGGCGCAGATTCGCCACCTGGCCTACCACGACCCGCTGACTAACCTGCCCAACCGCGCGCTGTTGATGGACCGCCTGAGCCAGCAGATCGCCCTGCTCAAGCGCCACAACCTGCGCGGCGCCCTGCTGTTTCTCGACCTGGACCATTTCAAGCACATCAACGATTCCCTCGGCCATCCGGTGGGCGACACCGTGCTGAAGATCGTCACCGCGCGGCTCGAAGCCAGCGTGCGCATGGAAGACACCGTGGCACGCCTGGGCGGCGATGAGTTCGTGGTCCTGCTCAGCGGCCTGGAAGGCAGCCGCAGCGAAGTCAGCGAGCAGGTGCGTGAACTGGCCGATACCCTGCGCGAGCTGCTCTCCGAACCGATGTTCCTCGATGGCCAGCGCCTGCAGGTGACCCCCAGCATCGGCGTGGCGCTGATTCCCGATCATGGCTCGACCCCCACCGACCTGCTCAAGCGCGCCGACATCGCGCTGTACCGGGCCAAGGACTCCGGGCGCAACACCACCCAGATGTTCCACAACACCATGCAGAAAGCCGCCAGCGAGCGCATGCGCATGGAAACCGACCTGCGCCTGGCCCTGTCCCGGGGCGAGTTCAGCCTGCATTTCCAGCCCCAGGTCGATGCCCGCGACAACCGCATCGTCGGCGCCGAGGCCCTGGTGCGCTGGCACCACCCCGAACTGGGGGCGCAATCGCCCACCGAGTTCATCAAGGTCCTGGAAGACAGCGGCCTGATCCTCGAGGTCGGCACCTGGATTCTCGACGAAGCCTGCCAGGCCTTCAGCCAGCTGATCGCCGAAGGCCTGGTGGACCCGTTCGACTTCAGCCTGTGCGTGAACATCAGCCCGCGACAGTTCCGCCAGAACGACTTCGTCGAGCGTATAGAGCACAGCCTGAGCCATTACCAGCTGCCGCCTTCGCTGCTGAAGCTGGAGATCACCGAAGGCATCGTGATCCAGAACCTGGAAGACACCATCGGCAAGATGCGTCGCCTGAAAAAACTCGGCGTGAGTTTCGCCATGGACGACTTCGGCACCGGTTATTCGTCGCTGACCTACCTCAAGCGCTTGCCGGTGGATGCGCTGAAGATCGATCAGTCCTTCGTCCGCGATGCGACCCACGACCCCAACGACGCGGAGATCGTGCGCGCCATCGTCGCCATGGCCCGCAGCCTGGACCTGAAGGTGATCGCCGAAGGCGTGGAAACCGCGGAGCAGCTCGAGTTCCTGCAAGGCCTGGGCTGCCACTTGTATCAGGGTTACCTGCACAGCCGACCGCTGCCGCTGGAGGGTTTGAAAGCCCTGCTGGTCTGAGCGGGCGACATGCAATCGCCGGCCTGACAGATCAACGGGGGAGCAATTGCCAGTGTTTGGCACAACCTGTAGGGTCGCGTTTTTTGTGACGCCCACGAGATCGATCATGCAGGATGCAACCCTCCCCCGCCCGGCCCTGCTGGGCATTGACCTTGGCACCACCAACAGCCTGATCGCCGTCTGGCAGGACGGCCGCGCCCAGTTGATCCCCAACGCCCTCGGCGATGTCCTGACCCCGTCGGTGGTCAGCCTCGATGAAGACGACAGCATCCTGGTGGGCAAGGCCGCGCGGGCCCGCCTGACGACCCACCCGGAACGCACGGCCGCGGCCTTCAAGCGCTTCATGGGCAGCGACAAGCGCCTCGAACTGGGCGGCCGGCCGTTCAGCCCGGAAGAACTCTCGGCGCTGGTGATCGGCTCGCTCAAACAGGATGCCGAAGCCTTTCTCGGCCATCCGGTGCAGGAAGCGGTGATTTCGGTGCCCGCCTACTTCAGCGACGAACAACGCAAGCGCACGCTGTTCGCCGCCGAACTGGCGGGCCTGACGGTGTCGCGGCTGATCAACGAGCCGACCGCGGCCGCCATGGCCTACGGGCTGCACGAACAGAAGTTCGAACGCACGCTGATCTTCGACCTGGGCGGCGGTACCTTCGACGTCACGGTGCTGGAATACGCACTGCCGCTGATTGAGGTGCATGCCTCCACCGGCGACAACTTCCTGGGCGGCGAGGACTTTACCGAGGCCTTGTTGCAGGCCTGCCTCAAGGACTGGCAACTCACCCCGGCGCAGATCGACGCCCAGGGCATGGCCAGCCTGGGCGACGCCCTGGAGCAGCTCAAGTGCGCACTCGCCGAAGGCACTCAGTCACTGAGCTGGCGCCATGGGGACACCTCGTATGAATGGACGCTGGACGAAGCGCTGGCACTGAAGATCTGGGAACCGCTGCTGGCCCGCTTGCGCGCGCCCATCGAACAGGCCCTGCGCGATGCCCGCCTCAAGCCTCGCGACCTCGACAGCCTGGTGCTGGTAGGCGGCGCCACCCGGATGCCGGCGGTGCAGCAGATGGTCGCCACCCTGTTCGGCCGCCTGCCTTACCGCCATCTCGACCCGGATACAATCGTCGCGCTGGGCGCCGCCACCCAGGCCGCCTGCAAGGCCCGGGACGGGGCCATCGAAGAACTGATCCTGACTGATGTCTGCCCCTACACCCTGGGGATTTCCACCCGTCGCGGCGAACAGGTCAGTGGGGCTTTTTCGCCGATCATCGAACGCAACACGGTAATCCCGACCTCACGGGTGCAGCAGTTCTACACCACACATCCGCATCAGGCGTTTATCCGCATCGAGGTGTACCAGGGCGAGCGGCCCTGGGTACGGGACAATATTTTCATCGACGCCTTCGACGTGCCTCTGACACCCAGCGAGCAGATCCAGTCCCTGGACGTGCGCTTCAGCTATGACATCAATGGCCTGCTCGAAGTCGACGTCACCCTGCTGGCCAGCGGCGAACGCCATAGCCACAGCATTGACCGCAGCCCCACCGGGCTCGATGCGCAATCCCGGCAAACCAGCCATGAGCGGCTGACCGCGCTGAAAATCCACCCGCGCGACGCCCTGCCCAACCGCACCCTGCTGGCACGCCTGGAACGGGCGTGGGCGCAAAGCCTGGGCGACGAGCGCGAACAGATCGCCGACTGGCTGGACACCTTCACCACCGTGCTCGGCGACCAGCAACCAGCGCAAATCGCCAGCCATCGAACCCAGCTGAACAAGGCACTGGACCAACTGCGTCTCTAGCCGTTGAGCCGCCGTAAACAGGCCTGCAAACCACCGGGCAGCGCGTCTTCACCCGCGCTGTCCGGCGGTACGCCATAGCGGTTGGGCAGCTTGTCGCCGGGAAAGGCGAACAGGATCAGCGACAGAAATGGAAAGAACACCGACAGACCACCCAGCACCAGCAAGGTCGGGATACCACGCCCCATGTCATGCAGGCGGCGCAGAATCACCCCGAGTAAAAACAGGCTGCCCAGCAATGACACAACGATCGCGGACAGCGACGTGCCGCTGAACAACGCGGCCAGCGGGGTGATCAGCACAGCGCCCAGCACCTGCCAGAAAAACGCCCCGCGTCCCAGCCGTGTGCCCAGGCGCCAGAACGCCGTGGCGGGCGTCGGACGGCTGTCACCCTTGGCCAGCAGCAGACGCTCGCTCCAGGACAGCAGCGCACTGAAGGCAAACCGCAGGCCGAGCCCGTGTTCCGGATTGTCCTTGGCCCGCTGCATGCGCAGCAGCACTTTCTGCCGAGGCACACCGGCACTGCCGTAACGCACCAGCCCCTTGAGCACATCGAGGGCCAGATAAAAGGCCTCGCTGTCGATCCCTTCGTCTTCGACCAGCGTCTGCTGCGGCGGCCGTGGCGGCTCGCCCTTGATCAAGCCGTGGCGGAAGCCGTCGAACCAGTCCTGGGGATTGGTGACTTCGGTAATCCGGTCGAGCAGATATCGACGCTGCTGCGCATCGATCACCGGGTCGTGATACAGCACACCGCTCAAGAGCATGCGCCCGAGCAAATCGTCCGCGAAGGCGTGCAGGTCGCTGCGCAGGCATGCGAACAAGCGCTCATTGCTCAACAACCGCGCACTGTCGAGCGCTTCCTGGACGCCAAGCAATTGCCGGTCGAGCAAGGCATGCAGCGGATCCGCCAATTGCAGCCAGCCGAGCAAACCGCTCAGGTCGCCCTGTTCGCGCTGCAATTGGGCAAGCTGCGGCTGCAGCCGGCTGAGCGGATGGGACGGATTGAGCGCCAGGCGCTCCAGGCACCGCGAGTCGATCAATTGCCACCAGCGTTCCGGCTGCTCCAGCAACGCCATCAGGAACCGCGTATGGGCGTACCAGTGCCAGACCGCCTCTCCCGTCCCTGGCGGCGGCAACACTACGCCATGCTGGCTCAGTTGCAGCAGCAGGTTCAGTTCCGACAAATCGCTAGCGGCATCCGTATCGCTCAATTCGAAAGACTCGGCGATACGCTCCAGGGCAGCGTGACCGTAAGGACGCAATCGGCGCAGCCACACACGGCAGATCTTATGCGGCTCACCGGTTGTCAGCGCATCGGCCAGTTGTGCCGAAGCCGCGCCCTCATCGATGAAGGCATTCATCGCCAACGGAATCGGCGCCTGGCTCAACCAGCGCAGGTGCTGCCCGGCCTGATCCTTGAACCCGCTCAGCACCAGGCCTTCGAGGGCATCCAGCGGCTGCGGCTCGTCCAGCACCTGTTGCAACAGGTCTGCTGCGCCACGGTGCAAGGCCCAGGCATGCCGGTACAGGCGCAACAACCGGGTGTCGGTGTGCTGGCCCAGCAACTGCGCTAGCAAGGGCAACTCGTCGCCGGTCATCCGCCAATCGATAAAGGCCTGCGCCAACCCCTGCAGCTCGAGCCGGCCAACGCCGAGCCAGCGGATCAGCGTCTCGGGACGTTGTGAAGGGCTGCCGTATTCCTGGGTGACATGGGCGAGATCGGTGGACCAGCCGCTGAAATGCTCCAGACGATCAAATGCCTGGATCAGCAGCGGCAAAAAGTCCGGCTGACGCTTGGCGCACAACGCCAGCAATTGGCTCTCGGCCTTGGGATGACGATGCTCCTGCCAAAGCCGGACCCAGCAAGGCAACGCCTGATCGTCCAGCCCCAGCAGGCTGTTCTGGCACGCCAGCAGGTAAAGCCAGTCCACATCATCCGGCGCTTGGCACTGCTGCTCGATACACAACTGCAACAGCCCCTGGCCACCGATGCCCGCCTGGGTGAATTGCACCAGCAAGCGCTTGATGAAGAGCGCATCGTTCGGCAACGGCAGGCAGGTGTGTTGGCTGGCGAAGCCTTCGTACTCGTGGAGCGGTCGCCGGTCGAAGATGAAGTCGAGACTGCGCGCGTACCACAGGCTTTCGGTCTGCGCCGGTTCCGACCAATTCCCCATCAGCACCGTGTCGAATGGGTCCGGGGTCTTGATCCGGTTCAGATAATCCTCGACATGACGGGCCTGATCGAACCCCAGCTCCAGCAACTGACGCTCCCAGCCCATGCGCTGGGCCAGCAGGCCCGCGCAACGATGGGACAGCGGCCCGGCGTTGGCCGTCCGCCCGAACAACTCCCAGCGCAGGTCATCGAGCATGCCGAGCGGCAGTTGATCCAGTGTCTTGATAAAAGCCCGCCAGGCCTCAGGATTGAAGCGTCGCGCCGGATCACTCAGCAGCGCATCAAAATCGAGGATGGCCTGCGCAGGCTCAGGCTCGTTCTCCTGCGCCGCTTCAAGTTCCTGCTCCTTGTCACGCACCAGCCGCAGGGCACTCTCGTAGGCCTGGCGCAGTGCCTGGAATCCTTCGGGATCGGTCTCCGGGTGATGCTCCGGCAGACGGGCACGATAGGCATTGCGAATCAGCGTTTCATCGGTGGTAGGGTCGATCCCCAACTGTATCCAGCAACTCATGACCAGGCGAACTCCTCAAGCGACGCCGGACGCTGCGGCATATCCAGCTCCAGATGCCAAGGCAGGTCCGCCAGGCACTCCGGCATGTTTTGAGCAAGGCCCCGGGCGATTCTCTGGCTGAGGGGATTTTCTCCTTGCCGATCCAGCTCGTACGCCAGTTCTTCATCGCTGCTGCCCAGGCAGGCCCAAAACGAGCGCCCAACCAGAAACCCATTGAAATAGGCGAACCAGCTGCCGTAGTGGTATTGCGCTCTGACCGCCAATCGGCTGTGCAGCCAAAGACTTTCGGTCAGATCGATCCACCGGTTGCGCACGCCGCAACGCAAGAGAAACCCCATGCGCCCGTAATCCCAGGAAAGAATCCCGCCCGGGCCGCAAGCGCCAAAGGTCCGGCTGGCGAGCTCATGCAGGATGCGCTCGCGAGGTTCGAGGGTGTCGAGCAAGGCTTGCCATTCGCTTGGCAGGCAACGCTGCCAGGCGCGATAGGCATCGTCGAGATGGCCGGCATGACCGTTGTCAGTCATCTTTTCCAGCATGTCCAGCAACTGCCGTCGGTCACCGATGCCCCAACTGCCTTGCAGGTCGATGGAGTCCGGGCCGGGGTAGAACGCGGGGTTGTCGTATTCGGCGCGAGGGTTGAGCGCAACCATCGGCGCAGAAAGGCCCCACAGCCAGCGCTGTTGTATCTCGTCCATGAAAAAGGCTCCAGGCCGACCGGTAAGGAGGGGGGTCGGCAAAACTGCGGCGGATTGTAGAGAAAGCGCCGCAACGCGGCAAAGGCGAACGATGATTTTCCCAGGCATAAAAAAGGCCCCGACTTGTCGGGGCCTTTTTCAGCGACTCAGCGCTCGATCAAACGCCTGTGTGGCGGCGCATGGATCAATGCTGCAGGGCTGGCTTCTGCGTCCCGTTGATCGGGATGCGTTTGGCTTTCGCCTCTTCCGGGATCACCCGCAACAGGTCGATGCTCAACAGACCGTTGCTCAGGCCGGCGGCCTTGATCTCGATGTGATCGGCCAGACGGAAGGACAGCTTGAAGGCACGCTGGGCGATGCCCTGGTGCAGGAAGGTGACGCCTTCGTTCGCGTCACGTTTGCCGCCACTGATGGTCAGCACGCCCTTCTCGACTTGCAGCTCCAGGTCTTCTTCCTGGAACCCGGCGGCAGCCACGACGATGCGGTACTGGTCGTCACCGTGCTTTTCGACGTTGTAGGGCGGATAGGTGCTGCCTGGCTCATTGCGCAGAGCGGTTTCGAACAGGTCATTGAAACGGTCGAAACCCACCGAAGAACGGAACAGTGGTGCGAGGGAAAATGCAGTACTCATGGTTCAAATCTCCTGAAAACAATCAGCAAGTTTTTTTGTCTCCGCGACCCGAATTCGGCATCGCGTAACCCTTAGATAGGGACCGCCGATTGCATTTCAAGAGACTTTTCGCAGATTTTTTCAGGCCGCCTCGGCCACCGGCAAGCCCAGCAAACGCGAGACTTGATCCGGCTCGGTTTCGCGACGCAGGACGGTGAACAGCTCCACCGCCTCGGGATAATTGCGGGTCAGCATGGCCAGCCACTGCTTCAGGCGACCCGGCGATTGGCGAGCCGTCATCTGCGCCTTGGCTTGCAGCCAGAAGTCCTGGATCAGCGGCATCAGCTCGGCCCAGGTCATCTCGACCACCTCTTCCCCGGCCCGCGCGGCGGCGATTTGCCGGGCCAGGTCCGGACGCGACACCAGGCCACGGCCGAGCATGATGTCTTCCACGCCGCTGATTTCGCGGCAGCGGCGCCAGTCTTCGACGCTCCAGATATCACCGTTGGCGAACACCGGCACCTTGACCACGTCCTGCACCCGCGGAATCCACTCCCAGTGCGCCGGCGGCTTGTAGCCGTCGACCTTGGTCCGCGCATGCACCACGATATGTTCCGCGCCGCCTTCGGCCAGCGCCGTGGCACACACCAGCGAGCCATCCGGGCTATCGAAGCCGAGGCGCATCTTGGCGGTCACCGGGATGTGCGCAGGCACGGCACGCCGCACCTGCTCGACGATCTGGTTGAGCAGCTCCGGCTCCTTGAGCAGCACCGCACCGCCACGGGATTTGTTGACGGTCTTGGCCGGGCAGCCGAAGTTCAGGTCGATGACTTCGGAACCGAGCTCACAGGCCAGGGCGGCGTTTTCCGCCAGGCACACCGGATCGGAACCCAGCAGTTGCACCCGCAGCGGCACGCCGGACTTGGTACGGGCGCCGTTCAACAACTCGGGGCCGAACTTGTGGAAATAGGCCGGTGTGAGCAACTGATCGTTGACCCGGATGAACTCGGTCACGCACCAGTCGATACCACCGACCCGGGTCAGTACATCCCGCAGGATGTCATCGACCAACCCTTCCATGGGCGCCAAAGCAATTTGCATGAATCACACTCAACGTAAAACGCGGTAAAAAAACGTGCGGCAGTTTACTGGGTTTCGCTGGGAAGCAGGTATTTCAACGGGTGGATGGTCGCGGGCCGGTTCAGCTCGCCCCTTGCAACGCCGGCCCATAACCCTCGAGAAACTCCGCCGGCATGCGCTTGGGCTTGCCGCTGGACAGCTCGATGCAGACAAAGGTGGTCTGGGCCCGCAGCAAGGTAGCGCCATCGCTCGGACGCACCAGTTGGAAGCGTCGCGACATCTTCAGGCGCTGATCCCAGTCGACGATCCAGGTCGCCAGTTGCAGCTCGTCGCCTTCATAGGCCGCCGCCAGGTAGTCGATCTCGTGGCGTACCACCGCCATGGCCCGATCCAGGCGGCGGTATTCGCTCAGGTCCAGGCCCAGGCGCTGGGAATGACGCCAGGCGCAACGCTCGAGCCAAGTGACGTACACCGCGTTGTTGGCATGCCCCAAGCCGTCGATGTCTTCGGCACCCACCTGCAGATCGATGATAAACGGCGTTGCCAGATCCCAGCCCATGCCCCACTCCCGGTCAGATTATTCGACCGGGGCAGTGTAACGGATTGCTCAGGCGGATTGGCGCGCTTGCAGGCTGCGGCCGGCCAACAGCGTCAGCACACCCTCGATCAGCCGCGGATCGGCCAATACGCGCTGATGCCCACCCTCCTTCAGGCGCAACAAGCGGCTGTCGAACCAGGCGTCGTGGATCAGTTCGGACTCCTTGACCGGGACAAAGCAATCATCTTCGGCATGCACGATCAACCCGGGCATGTCCAACTGGTAATGCGCGACATCCATGGCCGCGGCGCGCATGCCGACATCCTGCTCCACCTGGCGGATAAAGGCCGAGCGTGCCTTGGGTGGCAGGCGCACATAACGGGCGAAGCCGCGCAGGACGCCGAGTATCCGCGCCGGGGCGGCGATGCTGACCAGGGTCTCGGTACGCAAGCCCAGCTGTACCGCCAGCATGGCACTAGCGCCCCCCATGGAATGGCCGATGACCGCGCGCAGCGGCGGCAACTCCGCGGCGGCTTCGAGCATGGCCCGGGCAAACAGCACCACATTGGCCTCGCGACCGGGAGAACGCCCGTGGGCGGGACCGTCCAGCGCCACGACGCTGTAGCCGGCGCCCACCAGCGCATCGATCAGGCTGGCAAATTGCGTGGGGCGGCCTTCCCAACCGTGCATCAGCAGCACCGCCGGCCCCTGGCCCCAGCGCAATGCCGAGAGCCCGAAGCGCAGGGTAATGCGCTCCGAACGCGCCAGCAGCGGCAGCTCCCAGTCACGCGGCAGCCGCTCGCGCGGCGTCATGAAGGCCAGTCGCATCTTGCTGGCGACCAGCTTCGGTGCAACCCAGCCCAAGGTGCCGTTAACGCCACGAACCCAACTTAACGTGCTCATCGCTTCTCTCCTCAGGCCAGCGCCTCAGGTCATAGCACCGCCGACTTGGCAGCGCGCAGTAAACGGTCCGACAGCTCACCGGCTCCCAGCGCCCGGGCCAGGGACAAGCCGCCCACCATCAGGGCCAGATCGGCCAGGGCCTTGTCGGTGTCTTCGGGGGTGGTCGCCAACTGAGCCAGCATCAGCTCGATGTGTTCATTCAGGACTTTGCGGAAATCGTCCGGCAGGCGCCCCATTTCACCGACCGACGCGGGGATCGGGCAGGCCTGCTCGGTGGAATCGCGGTGCTTGCGCGACAGATAGAACGCTGCCACCAGCGCTCGCCGCTCCTCGCCGGTCAACGATGCGTCCATATCGGCAATCAGGCCCCGGCGCTGGGCCAGCAATTGACTGAACGCTTCCAGCATCAGGGCGTCCTTGCTTTCGAAATGCGCGTAGAAGCCACCGACCGTCAGGCCCGCGGCACCCATCACTTCGCCCACGCTCGGCTCGGCCGGGCCACGCTGCACCAGCGCGGTGCTGGCGGCCTGGAGAATGCGCTCGCGGGTTTGAGCTTTTTTATCGTTCATCGTTGCCTCCGAATATTACGATCAAAATATTATTCTCATAATAAATTTTCGCAAGTCGTTAGTGTGACCGTCGGTCAGGAGAACAGTGTGGGGAGAAAGGGAGAATTGGCTAAACGCCAGACAAACAAAAGGGCCATTCAATAATTGAATGACCCTTATAAATCCCGCAGAGCGGGTAATCGTGGCGTCCCCTAGGGGACTCGAACCCCTGTTACCGCCGTGAAAGGGCGGTGTCCTAGGCCACTAGACGAAGGGGACACAAACCCTTCTATACAACTGATCAGTGCTGAGAGCTGATCGATTCAAGGCCGGTGTGGCCAGACCTTGAACTGTAAAATTGGTGGAGCTAGACGGGATCGAACCGTCGACCTCTTGCATGCCATGCAAGCGCTCTCCCAGCTGAGCTATAGCCCCAGATTTTTCGCCTCGCGGCGGAGCGATATCTTGCAATATCGCTTCTGTAAAACTGGCGTCCCCTAGGGGACTCGAACCCCTGTTACCGCCGTGAAAGGGCGGTGTCCTAGGCCACTAGACGAAGGGGACGCAAACCCTTCTAACAACTGATCAGCGCTGAGAACTGATCGATTCAAGACCGGTGTGGCCAGACCTTGAACTGTAAATTGGTGGAGCTAGACGGGATCGAACCGTCGACCTCTTGCATGCCATGCAAGCGCTCTCCCAGCTGAGCTATAGCCCCTCATCGGTGAGGACGGGGCGAATCTTAAGGGCGTATCGGAAAGCTGTCAAATTTTTTTTCAGCTTTTTTTAAAAAAATTTGCCGGCATAACAATCACTTACCGCCCTCCCCCGTAAATTCGGGGCTTTTTCCGACCGTTGTGCCCTCCAGCAACGGTCGCGATCTCACTTCTTGCGCAGGTCCGCGGGAGCCAGCATGCCGGCTCCCGCGAATCAGCAGGCTGAATCAGGCGATCGCGCCCAGCAGCTTTTCCCACTCTTTGTTTTCTTTCTTCGACACGCCACCCAGCAGGTCGATGGCCTGGCGCAGGCGGAAACGGGTCAGGTCCGGGCCCAGAATTTCCATGGCATCGAGCACCGAGACCGAGCTGGCCTGACCGGTGATCGCGGCGAACATCAGCGGCATGGCATCACGCAGCTTCAGCTCCAGGGATTCGACCACGGCCTGGATGGTCGCGGTGATGCTGTCCTTTTCCCACTGGCGCAGGCTTTCCAGCTTCCACAGGATCAGTTGCATCAGTTGCCGCACCTGATCGCCCGAAAGCTTCTTCGACTCGAACAGCTTGGCATCCGGGGTCACGCCACCGGCGAAGAAGAACCCGGCCAACGGCGCGATCTGGCTGAAGGTTTCCACCCGGCCTTGCACGTGCGGCGCGATCTTCATCAGGTATTCGGGGTTCAGCGCCCAGGTCTGCACACGGCTGGCAAACTCTTCCACCGGCAGGTCGCGCAACCACTGGCCATTGAGCCACGACAGTTTCTCGATATCGAAGATCGGCCCGCCCAGGGAGACCCGCGACAGGTCGAAGTTGTCGACCATTTCCTGCAGCGAGAACTTCTCGCGCTCGTCCGGCATCGACCAGCCCATGCGGCCCAGGTAATTGAGCATGGCTTCCGGCATGAAGCCCATGCGCTCGTAGAAAGTCACGGAGGTCGGGTTCTTGCGCTTGGACAGCTTGCTCTTGTCCGGGTTGCGCAGCAGCGGCATGTAGCACAGCTGCGGCTGCTCCCAGCCGAAATACTCGTAGAGCAGAATCAGTTTCGGCGCCGAAGGCAGCCATTCTTCGCCACGCAATACGTGGGTGATGCCCATCAGGTGGTCGTCGACCACGTTGGCCAGGAAGTAGGTCGGCAGGCCATCGGTCTTCATCAGCACCTGCATGTCCATGCGATCCCACGGGATCTCGACATCGCCACGCAGCATGTCCGGCACCACGCAGACGCCTTCGCTCGGCACCTTCATGCGGATCACGTGCGGCTCGCCAGCGGCCAGGCGCCGCGCGACCTCTTCCTTGGACAGCAGTAGCGCGCGACCGTCGTAGCGCGGCGTCTCGCCACGGGCCATCTGCTCGGCGCGCATCTGGTCCAGTTCTTCGGCAGTGCAGAAGCACGGGAAGGCATGGCCCATGTCGACCAACTGCTGGGTGTACTTCTGGTAGATCTCGCTACGCTCGCTCTGCCGGTAAGGACCGTGCGGGCCACCTACGTCCGGGCCTTCGCTCCAGTTGATGCCCAACCAGCGCAAGGCGTCGAAAATCTGCTGCTCGGACTCGCGGGTCGAACGCAGTTGATCGGTGTCTTCGATGCGCAGGATGAACTCACCGCCATGCTGCTTGGCGAAGCAGTAGTTGAACAAGGCGATGTAAGCGGTACCTACGTGGGGATCCCCGGTAGGCGATGGCGCGATGCGCGTGCGGACGGTGGTCATGGCATGTCTCGGAAAGAATATGAAAAGCGAAGATCAAACAAGAGGCGAATGGTAACAGGCGATACCGGCCCCGCTCCAGTGAGCAGGGCATTTAAGCCAAGGTTGAGGCTACTCGAGTCGCCCGGGCCGCCGAACCGTCGATTGTCCGCCCGTGGCATTTACCACTGGTCGGCCGTATGCCAGATTCGCCCTCTGACAAATTTCCTTACATTTACCTGAGCTCAGCCTGCCGCCCCATGCCAGTTCAACTCAAGCGTCGCCTGTTTATTTTCCTGTTCCTGGTCCTGCTGATTGCCCTGGGCTTTCTGGCGCAGTGGTTTTTCCATGGACGCTTTTATGAAAGCACCGATAACGCCTATGTCCAGGGTGAAATCACCCGCGTTTCCAGCCAGCTTGGCGCGCGCATCGACGAGGTGCTGGTGCAGGACAACCAGCACGTCGAAAAAGGCCAACTGCTGATCAGGCTCGAAGGCGATGATTTCCACCTCGCCGTGGATCGCGCCAATGCCACCCTGGCCACCCGCGAGGCCGAACGCCTGCAAGCCCAGAGCAGACTCACGCAACAGGCCAGCCTGATCGCCGCCGGCGAAGCCCAGGTGGCTTCCAGCCAGGCCAGCCTCGGGCGTTCGCAGATCGACCTGTCCCGCGCGCAAACCCTGCGCAAACCGGGTTATGTCTCGGAAGAGCGGGTCACCACCCTGTCCGCCGACAACCATATCGCCCGCTCGCAAGTGGCCAAGGCCCAGGCCGACCTGCAAGGCCAGCGCCAGCAGGTCAATGCCCTGAGTGCCGAGATCAAGCGCCTCGACGCGCAGATCACCAATGCCCGCACCGACCTGGCCCAGGCCGAGCTGAACTTGACCCGCAGCGACATCCACGCCCCCATCAGCGGCCTGATCGGCCAGCGCGCGGCGCGTAACGGCCAGTACGTGCAGGCTGGGGCCTATCTGCTGTCGATCGTGCCGGACCAGGACATCTGGGTTCAGGCCAACTTCAAGGAAACCCAGATCGGCCATATGCAACCGGGACAAAAGGCCGAGCTGCTGTTCGACGCCTACGGCGACACGCCCATCGAAGCCCGCGTCGACAGCCTGTTCGCCGCCTCGGGCGCGCAGTTCAGCCTGCCGCCGCCGGACAATGCCACCGGCAACTTCACCAAGGTGGTGCAGCGCATTCCGGTGAAACTGACCTTTGCCGCCGACAACCCGCTGCACGGCAAGATCCGCCCGGGCATGTCAGTCACTGTCAAAGTGAATATCCAGCCCCTGAACCCAGAACCCTCGAACGATGGCCGGTGACCAACTGTTGCGCCCGGTCGGCGAACCGACCCGGCGCGACTGGATCGCGGTGATGAGCGTGATGCTCGGCGCCTTCATGGCGGTGCTGGACATCCAGATCACCAACGCCTCGCTCAAGGACATCCAGGGCGCGCTGTCGGCAACCCTCGAAGAAGGCTCGTGGATCTCCACTTCCTACCTGGTGGCGGAGATCATCATGATCCCCCTCACCGCCTGGCTGGTGCAGCTGCTGTCGGCGCGGCGCCTGGCGGTCTGGGTGTCGGCGGGTTTCCTGATCGCCTCCCTGCTCTGCTCCATGGCCTGGAGCCTGGAAAGCATGATCGTGTTCCGCGCCCTGCAGGGCTTTACCGGCGGCGCGCTGATCCCGCTGGCGTTCACCCTGACCCTGATCAAGCTCCCCGAGCACCATCGCGCCAAGGGCATGGCCATGTTCGCCATGACCGCCACCTTCGCCCCGTCCATCGGCCCGACCCTGGGTGGCTGGCTCACGGAGCACTGGGGCTGGGAATACATCTTCTATATCAACATCCCGCCCGGCCTGATCATGATCGCCGGCCTGCTCTATGGCCTGGAGAAGAAGGAAGCCCATTGGGAGCTGCTGAAAAGCACCGACTACACCGGCATTCTTACCCTGGGTGTCGGCCTCGGTTGCCTGCAGGTGTTTCTCGAGGAAGGTCACCGCAAGGACTGGCTGGAATCGAACCTGATCGTCAGCCTGGGCAGCATCGCCCTGCTGAGCCTGATCACCTTTGTCATTGTCCAGGTGTCCAAACCCAACCCGCTGATCAACCTGGGCATCCTGCGCAACCGCAACTTCGGCCTGTCGAGCATTTCCAGCCTGGGCATGGGCGTCGGGCTGTACGGTTCCATCTATCTGTTGCCGCTGTACCTGGCGCAGATCCAGAGCTACAACGCCTTGCAGATCGGCGAAGTGATCATGTGGATGGGGGTGCCGCAGCTGTTCCTGATTCCGCTGGTGCCGAAGCTAATGCAGTTCATCTCGCCCAAATGGCTGTGCACCTTGGGCTTTGGCCTGTTCGGCCTGGCGAGTTTTTCTTCGGGGGTGCTCAACCCGGACTTCGCCGGACCGCAGTTCAACCAGATCCAGATCATCCGCGCCCTGGGGCAGCCGTTGATCATGGTCACCATTTCTTTGATCGCCACCGCCTACATCCTGCCGCAGGACGCCGGCTCGGCCTCCAGCCTGTTCAACATCCTGCGCAACTTAGGCGGTGCAATCGGCATCGCCCTGCTCGCGACCCTGCTGGATGCGCGGACCAAGACTTACTTCGACTACCTGCGCGAATCCATAGTGCCGAGCAACCCGCAAGTGGCCGAACGCCTGGCGACCCTGGCCGAGAAGTTCGGCAGCGATACCGCCGCCCTCGGCAAACTCAGCGAAATTACCCACCAGCAGGCGCTGATCATGGCCTACAACGACGCCTTCCATTTTGTCGGGATCGCCCTGGGCGTCAGCATGCTGGCGATTCTGCTGACCAAGGCGTTGCCGGCCGGGATCAAGGCCGGGGAAGCACACTGACTTGCCAGGGTAACCACTGTAGCCGCTGCCGCAGGCTGCGATAGGTCCGAAGGACCTTCAGCGGTAGTGATACCGCCACGGCCGTACCGGCCGATCGCAGCCTGCGGCAGCGGCTACAGGTGAGGCTCAAACCGTCAGCAAACGCTCGCGCAGCTTGCCGATTTCGTCGCGCATCTGCGCCGCGGCTTCGAACTCCAGATCGCGGGCCAACTGGTACATCTTCTCTTCGAGCTGGCGAATGCGCTTGGTGATCTCGCTGGGCGAGCGCAGTTCGTTTTCATAGCGGGCGTTTTCCTCGGCAGCCTTGGCCATGCCTTTGCGCTTCTTGCTGCGCGAACCGGGCACGGTGGCGCCTTCCATGATGTCGGCGACGTCCTTGAACACGCCTTTGGGGGTGATGCCATTGGCCAGGTTGAAGGCGATCTGCTTGTCGCGACGGCGCTCGGTCTCGCCAATCGCCCGCTCCATGGAGCCGGTGATGCGGTCGGCGTAGAGAATCGCCCGGCCGTTGAGGTTACGCGCGGCCCGGCCGATGGTCTGGATCAGCGAGCGCTCGGAGCGCAGGAAACCTTCCTTGTCCGCATCGAGAATCGCCACCAGCGACACTTCCGGCATGTCCAGGCCTTCGCGCAGCAGGTTGATCCCCACCAGCACATCGAAGGTGCCCAGGCGCAGGTCGCGGATGATCTCGACCCGCTCCACGGTGTCGATGTCCGAGTGCAGATAACGCACCCGCACACCGTGATCAGCGAGGTAATCGGTCAGGTCCTCGGCCATGCGCTTGGTCAGGGTGGTCACCAGGACCCGCTCTTCCACGGCCACGCGCTTGGTGATTTCCGACAACAGGTCATCGACCTGGGTCAGCGCCGGACGTACTTCCACCTGCGGGTCGACCAGGCCGGTCGGGCGCACCACCTGCTCGACCACGCGGCCGGCATGCTCGGCTTCATAGTTGCCCGGTGTGGCCGAGACGAAGATGGTCTGCGGGCTGACCCCTTCCCACTCGTCGAAGCGCATCGGCCGGTTGTCCAATGCCGAGGGCAGGCGGAAACCGTACTCCACCAGGGTTTCCTTGCGGGAGCGGTCGCCTTTGTACATGGCGCCGACCTGCGGCACGCTGACGTGGGACTCGTCGATCACCAGCAAGGCGTCCGCCGGCAAATAGTCATACAGGGTCGGCGGCGCCGCCCCGGCAGGCCGCCCGGACAGGTAGCGCGAGTAGTTTTCGATGCCGTTGCAGTAACCCAGCTCGAGGATCATCTCCAGGTCGAAACGGGTGCGCTGCTCCAGGCGCTGGGCTTCCACCAACTTGTTGTTGCTGCGCAGGTACTCCAGGCGCTCCTGCAACTCGACCTTGATCCCCTCGATGGCATCCAGCAGGGTTTCCCGCGGCGTCACGTAGTGGCTCTTGGGATAGAAGGTGAAGCGCGGCAGCTTGCGGATCACTTCGCCGGTCAGCGGGTCGAAAGCGGAGATGCTTTCCACCTCGTCATCGAACAGCTCGATGCGGATCGCTTCCAGGTCGGATTCCGCCGGGTAGATATCGATCACGTCGCCGCGCACGCGGAAGGTGGCGCGGGCAAAATCCATGTCGTTGCGGGTGTACTGCAGGTCGGCCAGGCGGCGCAGCAAGGCGCGCTGGTCGAGCTTGTCGCCGCGATCGACGTGCAACACCATCTTCAGATAGGTTTCCGGGCTGCCCAGGCCGTAGATGCACGACACCGTGGTGACGATGATCGCGTCCTTGCGTTCCAGCAGCGCCTTGGTCGCCGACAGGCGCATCTGCTCGATATGGTCGTTGATCGAGGCATCTTTCTCGATAAAGGTGTCGGACGAAGGTACATAGGCTTCCGGCTGGTAGTAGTCGTAGTAGGAAACGAAGTACTCCACCGCGTTGTTCGGGAAGAACGCCTTGAACTCGCCGTACAACTGCGCGGCCAGGGTCTTGTTCGGCGCCAGCACCAGGGTCGGGCGCTGTACCTGGGCGATCACGTTGGCGATGCTGAAGGTCTTGCCCGAGCCGGTCACACCGAGCAGCGTCTGGTGCGCCAGCCCGGCCTCGATGCCCTCGACCATCAGCCGGATGGCCTCCGGCTGGTCGCCGGCGGGCTGGAAGCGGGTGACTAGCTGGAATTCAGACATAACGTACCTCTGGGTTCACTCCAGCACGACGCCGCCGCACAGGAACGAGAAAGACCACAAACGACGAGTGTCGCCGGGAAAATACTGGATTGTGCTGGATGTGGAGGCAAATTCCACAGCTTTCAAGGCAAAGGTCCCTGGGCCCTGTACGACTTTGACGTTGCAATAAGACTAACGGTCGAAAAATAAACCGAAAAACTTGCCGGAAAAGCCCTTTCAGCTGTCGCCGCGCGCAGTGATGTGCCTCTATACTAGCTCCCCGTTTGTGCACCGCTCTAGTGCATTCGGCTGGAGCGCGACACGTCCCTCCACACTCCATTCAGAGCCGCCGTAATAATGAGCCTGTTCTCCGCTGTCGAAATGGCACCACGCGATCCTATCCTGGGCCTCAACGAAGCATTCAACGCCGATACCCGTACCAACAAGGTCAACCTGGGGGTCGGTGTTTACTGCAACGAGGAGGGGCGAATTCCACTCCTGCGCGCCGTTGTCGAAGCCGAGACGATCCGCGCCGCTCAACATGCCTCCCGTGGCTACCTGCCAATCGACGGTATCGCCGCCTACGACCAGGCCGTGCAGAAGCTGCTGTTCGGCAACGACTCGCCGCTGCTGGCCGCCGGTCGCGTGGTCACCACCCAGGCCGTCGGCGGTACCGGCGCGCTGAAGATCGGCGCCGACTTCCTCAAGCAGCTGCTGCCTGACGCAGTCGTGGCCATCAGCGACCCAAGCTGGGAGAACCACCGCGCGCTGTTCGAAACCGCCGGTTTCCCGGTGCAGAACTACCGCTACTACGACGCTGCCACCCACGACGTGAACCGCGTCGGCCTGCTGGAAGACCTGAATGCCCTGCCAGCCCAGTCGATCGTGGTCCTGCACGCCTGCTGCCACAACCCGACCGGCGTCGACCTGAGCCCGGAAGACTGGAAAAACGTGCTGCAGGTGATCAAGGCGAAAAACCTGGTGCCGTTCCTCGACATGGCCTACCAGGGCTTCGGTGACGGCATCGCCGAAGACGCCGCCGCCGTGCGCCTGTTCGCCGAATCGGGCCTGACTTTCTTCGTCTCCAGCTCGTTCTCCAAGTCGTTCTCGCTGTACGGCGAGCGCGTTGGCGCCCTGTCGATCGTCAGCGAATCGAAAGAAGAAAGCGCGCGCGTGCTGTCGCAGGTCAAGCGCGTGATCCGCACCAACTACTCCAACCCGCCGACCCACGGTGCAAGCATCGTCGCCGCCGTGCTCAACAGCCCGGAACTGCGCGCCCAGTGGGAAGCCGAACTGGCCGAAATGCGCCTGCGGATCCGCGGCATGCGCCTGCAGATGGTCGACCTGCTGGCCAAGGGCGCGCCACAGCGCGACTTCAGCTTCGTGGCCCGTCAGCGCGGCATGTTCTCCTACTCCGGCCTGACCGTCGAACAAGTGACACGCCTGCGCAACGAGTTCGGCATCTACGCCCTGGACACCGGCCGTATCTGCGTGGCCGCGCTGAACCAGAACAACATCGACGTCGTGACCAAGGCCATCATCCAGGTGATCTGAGCCACGCGCGGTGAGTGAAAGGGGGAAGCCTTTGGGCTTCCCCCTTTTTTGTGGGCCGCCCTCGCCGACCCGATGCCCACTAGACTGAATTCAGCTTGCCTTCTTCCCTATCGAGAACACCCCATGAGACACGACGACCTGCGAGCCGACCGCGACGAACTGGACCACTTCCCCCGCCCGCAGAAACGCGAAAGGAACCTGGTCCTGCAAATTGCCCTGGGGGTATTTCTCGGTGGCCTGGCGCTGTGGCTGGTGCAACTGGCCGCCACCTCGCTGGCTGCAAAGTTCATGCTGGGCACCTTCACTTTCGGCGGTTGAGAACGCTCAACCGGCCAGTTCAGCGCTGCGCTGGCTGGCGGCATCATCGAAGGCCACGTACAGCGACTCGGCGACCTGGCTCTTGATGGCCTTGGCGCTTTCCAGCCCGAGGACAAAACCTTCGGCCTTGCCGCCCGCGCGGTTCAATTCAGCGGCCGATCCGGCCTGGGTAATGGCATCCCACAGTTTCATGGCCTGGGGACCGACGCCTTTGGGCAGGCTGATCTGCTCGATGCTCATAAAACCTCCTCAGACAGAGGCGACAGGGCAAGCAGTGTGGCGGGTAAAAACTTGAACAGGGTCATGAGCGTTACCTTTTCGGCTGGAAGCCGGGAGCGCGTGAAACCACTGCCGGGGCGCCATGGTAGACCTGTGCCGCGATTCCGGTAACCGCCAACGGCCAAATAGCCGCGGATTGGCACAATGGCCAGGGTCGACCAGGCTCACTCAAGCGAAAAATTATTTGGGGATGCTTGACTTCTCCTTCTTAATCAGTAAGATACGCCGCATTCCGCGATAGCTCAGTTGGTAGAGCAAGTGACTGTTAATCACTGGGTCCCTGGTTCGAGTCCAGGTCGTGGAGCCATCTTCCTACACTGATTGGCCAGCAACACTTCAAGGAGCGCCCTGCTCCTGCGGCGAATCAGTTCAGTGTCACCCTCCCCAAGATCGATTCAGCGCATGCCAGACCGGCATGCGGATAAACGTTTGCGCTGCGCCCGATTCCAGCCTGTCTCCGATTGCCTGGCGCCAGCGCCTGAAGTAGGCTGTGCCCCTTCTCACGCCAGCCGTCACGACTCATGTTTTTCCCCGCACAACCCCCTCACAGCTTTCTCTCGATGAGCCCATCGCAGACCTTCGCGGTGTCGCAATCCGACTGCGCGATCAATCGACGCCGCCGCAGCGTGCTGTTCGCCTTCACTTTCTCCCCTCACGCCTGACCCCCACCGTTGCGCCTGAAGCCGGCGCGGACCTGATACAGCTGCGGCTCTCGTTCGCCGCGCACTGCCCCATCCGCCGCTTTGCACCGCAGAACCCCGGCCCGACCTACGCCCGCGTATACCGAACCGCAACCCTGCCCGAGCAAAAGCGCCGCGCCACAACAAACCGTCTTTAAGCACCCGCCCCATCGGGTGCAGGTGTATTCCATGAATAAAACCCTGTTGGCCGCACTGATCCTCGGCATCTCGATTGTCGGCCTGAGCATCGGCTCCACCGTACCGGTCATTGCCTTGCGCCTGTATCAGGCCGGCGCCTCGAACACCCAGATCGGCATCATGTCGGCCCTTCCCGCCGCCGGCATGATGCTGTCGGCGTTCCTGGTGAACGGCCTGTGCCAGAGACTCAGCCGCCGGCAGATCTACCTGCTGTGTTTCAGCCTGTGCGCCCTCAGCATCGGTGCCCTGGAACTCCCCGGGATCAGCCTGACCGGCCTGGGGCTGGCGCGGATTGTCATGGGCTTCGGCGCCGGGCTGATCATCATCCTGGGAGAAACCTGGGTCAACGAGATGGCCGCGGACGCCGTGCGCGGCCGAGTGATCGCGGTCTACACCACCTGTTTCACCGTGTTCCAGATGATCGGCCCCGGCCTGGTGGCCCTGCTCGGCACCGAGGGGCCGGCGGTGATCGCCACGGTCAGCACCGGTTACCTGCTGGCCATTGCGGTGATCTGGCTGACCCTGCCACGCCAGCGCCCCGTTGCCGGACACGCCACAAACAAAAGCTTCTCGGTGCTGGGCTTTATCCGGGTGGCGCCGGCACTGTGCGTGGGCATCCTGTTCTTCGCCTTCTTCGATACGGTGATTCTCTCGCTGTTTCCGGTCTACGCCGCGACCCACGGCTACGCCATCAAGCTCGCGGCGCTGATGGTCAGCATCATTCTGCTGGGGGATGCGGCGTTCCAGTTTCCTCTGGGCTGGCTGTCGGACAAGGCCGGACGCGCCGCCATCTACCTGGGCTGCGGCGTGGTGTCGTTGGTGATCGGCCTGGGGCTGCCACTGTTGATGAACTACCCGGCGCTGCTCTGGCCGAGCCTGGTGATACTCGGCGCGGCGGCCGGCGGGGTGTACACCCTGGCGATCATCCTGATCGGCCAGGAGTTCAGCGGCCCCGACCTGGTCACGGCCAACGCCAGCGCGGGCTTGTTGTGGGGTATCGGCAGCCTGCTGGGGCCGCTGCTCAGCGGTGCAGCCATGAGCGGTGGCGCCCACGGCCTGCCCTTGACGCTATCGGCGGCAGCCGCCGTGGTGGTGCTGTTCGCCTTGGCGCTGGTCCGGCAAGGGCTGCCGGAGCGGATCGCGGAGTAGCTAGCCGGCCAGGCCTGGATTGATTGCATCCAGCCTGGCGATTCGGCCGGCCCTAGACCTTGCTGGTTTCGACCGCGCCCGAGGCATGGGACGACACCTGATGAGCAGCCGGAGCATGCTCGCCATGGGACGTATCCACCACCGGAATCTCGTTGCCCTCGGCATCGTGCAGCTTGCCGCCGCTGAAATAATCGCCCTCACGCAACGCTGCCAGGTCCTGGTAGCGCAGGGTGCGCTCGGACGCCACGGCAAACACCGATTGCTGGTCCGAGTTGCCCAGGGTGAAGTGGTTGAAGGTGAGGTTCAGCACAATGGCCATGATCGCCGAGGAGCTGATGCCGGAATGGAAGATGGTGGCGAACCAGCTCGGGAAATGGTCGTAGAAGTTCGGCGCGGCGATGGGAATCATGCCGAAGCCGATCGAGGTGGCAACGATGATCAGGTTGACGTTGTTGCGGTAGTCGACCTTGGACAGGGTCCGGATACCGCTGGCCGCCACGGTGCCGAACAGCACGATACCGGCCCCGCCGAGCACCGAAGTCGGTACGGCGGCAATCACCCGCCCCATGAACGGCAGCAGACCGAGGATCACCAGGAACACCCCGCCGGTGGCCACCACATAACGACTCTTGATCCCGGTCACCGCCACCAGCCCGACGTTCTGGGCAAAGGCGCTCTGGGTGAAGGAGCCGAAGATCGGCGCGATCATGCTCGACAGCATGTCGGCGCGCAGGCCGTTGCCCAGGCGCTTGGAGTCAACCTTGGTGTCGATGATTTCACCCACCGCGAGGATGTCGGCCGAGGTTTCCACCAGGGTCACCATAACCACGATGCACATCGACAGGATGGCGGCGAAATGGAAAGTCGGCATGCCGAAATGAAAGGGTGTCGGGAAGCCGAACATCGGCCCCTGGGTGACCATGGAGAAATCGGCCATGCCCAGGAACACCGCGATGATCGTGCCCACCACCATGGCCAGCAGGATCGACAGCCGCGAAATGGTCGCGCTACCAATCTTGCTCAGCAGCAACACCAGGACCAGGGTGATCGCCGCCAGGCCGATATTGGCCATGCTGCCGAAGTTTTCCGCATGGCTGTTGCCCCCCATGGCCCAGCGCGCCGCCACTGGCATCAGGGTCAGGCCGATGGTGGTAATCACGATGCCCGTGACCAGCGGTGGAAAGAACTTGGTGATGCGTGAAAACACCGGAGTGATCAGCAGACCGATCAACGAGGCGGCGATCACCGCCCCGAGAATCGACTGGAAGCCCCCTTCGCCACCGCTGCTGACAATCGCCACCATGGTCGCCACGCCCGAGAAGGACACGCCCTGGACCAGCGGCAGCTGACAGCCGAAAAACGGCAGGCCGAGGGTTTGCAGGAGAGTCGCCAGACCGCCGGCGAACAACGACGCCGCGATCAGCAGACCGATGTCCGCCGGCGCCAGGCCGGCGGCCTGGCCAACGATCAAAGGCACCGCAACGATACCGCCGTACATGGTCAGGACATGTTGCAGGCCGTAAGCCATATTCGCGCCAAGACCCAGGTTTTCATCTTCAGGCCGTTGCGGTGAAACAGAGGGCGTTTTCATGGTTGGGGGGTTCCCTGGTTTTTGTTATGGGCACACTGTATTCAACAGTTGGGACAAATGTCTATAGAGTTGTATACACTTTATTCGGCACCGCCCAACCTCATAAAACCGCGATACCCGATAACCCGCCCCCGCCTTTCACCTGCCGAACACTGCGCCAGACACCCTGATAGAATCCCCCGCCTCCAAAGGGCGCCTACCCAGGCACCGCCCTTCGTCTACGCATGGAAGCGCTTGAATGAATCATCTATGGCAAACCTTTATCCTCGCCTATGGCAGCTTCCGCACAGTCATAGTGCTACAGGGCTTCGCAGTTGCAGTATTCAGTGCGTGTTTCGCCGATAGCCTGTGGCAAGGGTTCTGGTTTGCCCTTGGGGCATTCGCCTTGTTCATCAGCGGTGGCCTGCTGTTTGGCTTTCTGCCCATGGCACTGGTGTTTACCCCGCTGTACGCCCTGCTCTGCGCCAAAGGCCTGGCCAATTGGTTCAGCAGCCTGCTGCTGGGGCTGTCGATCGCAGGTGTACTTTGCCTTCACCCAGCCTTGCGCCTGCTGATGCCGCTCTGGCTGCTGGACAGTGCGTTGATTGCGCTGCTGACTCACTGGACGTATCGCCGCCAACTGAAGGATGGTTATGAGCAGATGCTTTTATGGCGCTGACCCTGAGCTGCCTGGGGGCTTTGCTCAGCAAAAGAGTGCTCAGCCTGGAAGGAATCGCCACGTGAACAGATGCCTCTCGATCCTGATCAGCCCTGCATTGTTGATACTGGCGTCCGGCGCCCAGGCCGCGCTGGTCTGCGGCGATTTCCTGGCACGGATCGGCAACAAACCCACCTATATCGAGTTCCTCGAATGTCACGCCGAACCCGAGTTGCAGACCAAGCCGCTGCGCGCCACCTATCGCCTGGCGGGGCGTGATGCCCAGGCTGCCGAACGCTACCTGGGCGAGCAGTTCCGGATGCCGCCCCTGCGGCGCTCCTGTTGTGTCTGGGATGCGCCGCCTGGCTTCTACCGTGACCCGCGCGGCCAGTTGGGCTACAGCCTGTTCATGGGGTCGGCGGAAACCTTCGTCGATCGCCGCGAAGCCTGGGGGGATATCGACTATTTCTATCTGACTATCGACCTCGACACCGAGGAACCCTGAAGCCCGGACCGATCAGGCCGGTTGCGGCAGCGCGAGCAATTCGCCAAGGACCTCTCGCAGCCGCGGATGCTGCGGTACCCGAATGGCGAACTCGTTCCGCAACAGGGCAATCAACTCGTCGGGGTCGGTGATCTGCCGGCGCTCGCTGTCCTGGCCCAGGCGATGCACGGCGTAGCTGCCGTTATTCAGGGTCCGGCGCAGGCCTTCGCCCATCAGCGCGACTTTCAGCTGACCGAGAAACGGCGAGTTCTTGTGGGTCGAGACGAACCAGTTACCCATTTCGTAATCCACGGCTTCCTGCCGCTGCAGGTCGAATACATACATCGCCCGCCACTCGCCGGCGACCTTGGCGCGCAGGGTGTAACTGCCATCACGCTCGGTGATTCGATAGGGCTCGTGGGGCGTGGCCTGCTCGTCCTCGGTATCGAGCAGCAGCGGCGCGGTGGGCACCATGCCGCCAAAGCCGACATCCGAAACATAACGCACGCCGTCCAGGGTCAGCAGCACCAGGCGGTGAGCGCGCGCGGACCAGGCATCTTCCGGCCCGCCCATCACCACTCGCCCGGTAATGCCCCGCGCCTCATAGCCCAGGTGCTGCAACAGCACCTGGTACATCTGGTTGAGTTCGTAGCAGTAGCCACCACGGCCCTCATGCAGGACCTTGTGCTCCACCGAAGCCAGGTCGATCGGCACCGGCACGCGCAACAGGGTCGACAGGCTTTCAAAAGCGAAGGTGCTGGTGTGGCGCAACTGCAGCTCGCACAAGGTCGCCAGGGTTGGTGGCGGTGCGCTGTCATAGCCGAGCCGTTGCAGGTAAAGCGCGAAGTTCATCAGGTGGGGCTGACTCATGGAGTTGTCCTTATGCATGAGGTGTCGCGTATCGGCGCTATGTATAAGCCATTGAAGCCCCGAACCGACAATTGATTTGGCCAATATCCCTGCTCGAAACAGCCCGTTAATGGACCGCCTCCGCTGCCGGAAAAACCTGCCCTATCAACCAGAAGACGCGCAACGCAACCCTGCATCCGGAGGCGAAGCAGGCAGGAATCGTGCGTCATGGACCGGAGTGAGGCAACGTCTCGAACAGCCGCTGGATTACCCGAATTAGGACAACGAGCAATCAGCGATCCGAGCGAGCCAACGGTTGGCTGACGCTCTCGATCGCCACCCGATTGCGTCCGGATTTCTTGGCCTGGTACAGCGCGGCATCGGCGTGCTCGAGGAACGCTTCGATGCTGTCGTGCCCGTTCGGCACGAAGCAGTAGCAACCCAGGCTGAGGGTGACTCGTGCAAAGGGCGAGCCGGTATGCGGGATGTTTTTCTCCATGACGCCGCAGCGAATCTGCTCGGCCATGGCCAGCGCCCCGTGCATCTCGGTATCGGGCAACAGGATCACGAACTCCTCCCCGCCATACCGCACCGCCAGGTCGGCCTTGCGCTGACAGCAATCCCTCAGCACCTGCGCCACCTCGGCCAGGCACTGATCCCCGGCGACATGGCCGTAGGTGTCGTTGTAGCGCTTGAAGAAATCGATATCGAGCATGATCAGGCTCAGCGGGCTCGCCTGCCGCCCGCCGCGCCCGAACTCGGTTTCCAACGCCCGCTCGAGCAGCCGACGATTGGCCAGGCCGGTCAGGCTGTCATGGGTCGCGATCACCTCCAGCGCTGCCTGTGCGGTCCGCAGGTCGGCCTCGATACGCTCGCCGTTGCGTACCTGGTGCACGAAGACCCAGCCGAACAAGCCGATCCCCAATACCACCAGGGCGACAATGGCGCTGGACTGGTAGGCGCTGGCGTACCAGTCCTTGAGGACCGCATCCTTCGAACTTGCCGCGCTCACCACCAGCGGGTAGGCGTCCAGTTGCCGATAGCCGTAGAGCCGCATCTTTCTGTCGACCAGCGAACGAATCATCGCAGTGCCCGAAGAAGACTCAGGCAAGTACTTGCTGAAAATTTCCCCGCGCGCCAGGGATGCGCCGATCTGCCGCTCCTCCAGCGGACGCCGCGCCAGCAGGGTGCCATCGGACAGGGCGAGGAACATGCTGCCGTTGTCATCGATGTCGAAGCTTTTGAAGAACTGGTCGAAATAGGCCAGCCGGATACCGGCCAGCAGCACGCCTTCGAAATTGCCCTGCTTGTCGTTCAGGCGCCGCGTCAGCGGAATGATCCACTCGCCGTTTTCCCGACTGCGGATCGCTGGCCCGACGTGGGCCAGCAAGGAAGCGTTCTGCTGATGAAAGCGGAAATAATCTCGATGGGCCACGCCTGCGCTGCGTGGCAAGCGCTCGAACGAGGTGACCACCCAATGCCCCGCCCGGTCGAACAGGAACAGGCCATGCAGCTGTTTGAGCGCTTGCGCCCTCTGCGCAAAGATCTTCTGCAGGAAAGGCTTCTGCTCAGGGCCATAACCATCCTTCTGAATCCAGTCGGCCAGGCTGGCCAGCACCAGGTCGGCCTCGATGAAGGTGTCCTCGGCCTGTTGCGCCATGGCCCGGGTCAGGTTCGACGAGGCGACCTGCGCCCGCGCCATATCGTAGTGATAGGACTGCGCCAGTTGCAGATAAAGCAGGCCGCACAGGCACAGGCAAACCATCGAAATGAATACCACCGCGGCCTTGAGCAGCGGAAGCCGTTTCAAGGTTCGATCGGAGGCATGGTGAGGATCGTGAATCGGGATAGGCAAAGCATCATCCTGGCAGGGTAAGGCATCCAATGCAGCCGGGCCGGCCAATCCTAAGAGGTAATAGCGAACAGTTCAGGGTGGCGACGTCTGAAAATGTAGAGCATTTTTCTGATGATCATCAGGGATATATAAAAAACACCCTGCCACAATACAAACATCGGCATCCAGCAGAGGGTCATGAATCGCTGGCCACCCTCCGCTAAGGTAAAGTACCTTCCGAGACTACACTTACCCTCACATCACGATAGGAAGTCGGAATGAGTAAGGTCGATGAACTCGCCGCAAGGCTGAAACAAAAACAGGACAGCTGGGCCAAGGAAGACATCTCGGCAGACAAGGCCATCGAGCTGTGGCCTGCACAGGTCTATGAGATGTACCACCAGGTCGAGACCTGGCTGACTCCACTTTCAGAGGTCGGCCTGAATATCCGGCGCGTCCCCACTCGCGTGTTCGAGAGCCACCCCTCTGGCGCCACCTTCAACTACGCCATCGATCAACTGCTGATCGAGGGCAACCATAAAAGCATCCTCCTCGACCCTATCGCCCGCTTCACCACGGGTGGCGCCGGGCGTGTCGAAATCCACGGCAAAGGCCCTGAACGCTACCTGCTGCGCAACGGCAGCGAACATGGAGAGGGGCACTGGCTGATCCAGACGGTTCCCGGCTCCGGTAAATCCAGGCCGGACCCGTTCGAACTCAATGAAGACACCTTGTTGTCCGTGATCCAGGAAGGCCTGGACCTCTGAACTCCGCTCAAGCGACTGCCCCTCGGGCAGTCGCGCCGCTGAAGCCGACGGCTAGAGCCGCCGCGCCGCACAATACGCCACTATCACCTGGGACAACGCAGCCACTATGCCCTGATCGGCATCCTTGGCCGTGAACAGCCGAAACTCCGCGTCAGGCAGTACCGGCAAGCCATGTTCAGCCCCCAATACCGCAAGCCCTTGCCCCAACTGGCTGGTGGCTATCGGCGCCACCGCGAACCCGGAGAGGGCCGCCGTGCGCAACGCCGCGGTGCTCGGGCAAAGCATTGCCGTGCGCTGGGCGATTCCCGCTTGCGCCAGACGCTGCAGGGCTACCGCCCGATAAGGGCATGGCTCGGGAAACAGCGCCAGTGGCAGCGGAGTCGGCAAGCGACCCACCAGATACGCGGAACTGGCCCATACCAGCGGCTCCTGCCACAACAGCAGGCCCGGCTCACGGGTTTCACACAGCGAACCTATGACCACCTCAAGGCCGCCCTGCTGCATGCGCTCCAGCAGCGTGCCGGGAATATTCACCTGTATATCGATTTCCATGCCCGGATACTGCGCCGCGAACTCCTGCAAAAGGCGCAGCAGGCGGCGCTCGACAAAGTCCTCGGACATGCCGATCCGCACCCGGCCGTGAAATGGCGAACGCGTCAGCTCGGCCCAGGCATCGCGGTTCAAGGCGAGGATGGCTCGCGCATAGGCCATCAGGCGCTCGCCATCGGCGGTCAAGTGCTGGGAACGCGTGGTACGGGTCAGCAGCGGCTTGCCGACCTGCTCTTCCAGGCGTCGCAGATGCCCGCTGACCGCCGACTGCGTCAGGTGCAGCCGTTCGGCGGCACGGCTGAAGCCTTCCTCGTCCACCACTGTTACAAAGGTCTTGAGTAACAGAACATCGAACATATAAAGATACGTGATCAATCAGCCATTTATTTACAATTTATATTCCATAAATCGCTATGTTGCAATGTCGGCATTCCTCATCCGAGATGCCGTCATGACCCGCCTGCTGCATATCCAATGCTCCCCCCGCAAAGAGCGCTCCGCCTCGCAACAAATCGCCCGAGGTTTTATCGACCGCTATCAGACCCACCATCCACACACCGAAGTCAGCACCCTGGACCTGTGGAGCCTGGACCTGCCGGAATTCGACCAGCACGCCATGGACGCCAAGTACGCCGGCCTGCAAGGCATGGCCCTGTCCCCCGACCAGCAAGACGCCTGGAACACCCTCGAAACTCTCGCCGCCCACCTGCACCATGCCGATCTGCTGGTACTTTCCGTACCCCTGTGGAACTACAGCATCCCCTACAAGCTCAAGCACTTCATCGACCTGGTCACGCAGAAAGACATCCTCTTCAGCTTCACCGCCGAACACGGCCTGCGCGGCCTGCTGCACAACAAAACCGCGGTCGTCGCCTACGCCCGCGGCCTCGACTTCTCGCCGCTATCCGACACGCCTGCGGAACGCTTTGACTTCCAGAAGCCCTACGTCGAGGCCTGGCTGAAGTTCGTCGGCGTCACCCAGGTCCACGCGCTGATCGTGGAAAAGACCATCCTGGGGCATGAGGTGGATCAGGTAGCGCGGCGAGAGGCCGGGAATCGGGCCAGGGAACTGGCGGACAACTTCAAGTGATTTAAATGCAGCGAACATTCGCCTAGCCATGCGGCTATCGAATCACACATAAAAAGCGGGCGACCTTAAGATCGCCCGCTTTTTATTAGCCTGCCGTTGTTCATACAACCGACCGGAATATAGGAACCGAAGACCATTCATCTTCCTGGTACGCGCGCCCTTGCAACCCCGGAACTCCATTCCTGATAAACTTCCCCTCCTTCGCCTCACCCATCCAGATTGCCCAATGCTCTTATCTCCTGCTCCAACTGCCTCACTAGCCCTCTCCCGCCGCTTCTCCGTGGCGCCGATGATGGATTGGGCCTAACAATCCCTCAACACCCCGACCACACTGCCTAATCCGCTGCAACCAAATCGCTTTGTAGCAACTTCCAAGCAAGCTGTAATAACTGCCTGACAGGGGTACTGCCGGTATTATGCTTGTACTTTTCTCGAAAGGGTCGACGCCATGTCGGTGAATATTGGAGAGGATCTACCGCAACCAGTTAGCTCTGAAGGCAACCTTGATGGAGTGAACACTGCGAGTCGAGCAGACGGATTCAGTAGAGGTTGATCAAAACGTCCGAAGCGTGCTGGAGACGATTAGTGACAACGCGGGATATATCAAGCAGGGCTTGGCCAGGTTACGGAGAAGGGAGATCGACTAGGGGGCGCAGACTGGCTCCCTGAAGGGATTTCAGGATAGCCTCAGGGTTACCTAGCGATGGTCAAATAAAATCTTTCTCTCCAGTATTCTGATGATGGGGTTGGAAACACCGCGCCTGAGCACCTTTAAAACCAAAGCCTGTAGCGCTACCAATTTTTACGCGTACCATTTTCGTACCATCGACTTTTCCTAATAGCCATTCAATCCCCATCACCTATACGCTCCCCCTACAACGCTGATCAAGCAGACTGACGTAGCTCTGGCACTGCCTCTCTCTCCATCAACTGAACCTACCACTCGTCTTGTCCTTCCCGCTTTCAAGATACTCCTTTTGACAGTCTTCTTTTCAAATCTATAGTCCATTAACGGATCACTGAAAGTGACCAAACCTGCAAGACATATAAAAATGGAGCAACACTGCGTGCACCGTAGATTGATGGACAATGAATGCAGACCACAAGTCAGTCACTGCATTTATCTACAAGCCCAGCACTCACTGAAAATGGAGCGATACCATGTCTTCCTTTAAAAAACGTTTATTTTGCACTTCCGCACTTATCCCACTTCTGGGCTTAGGATTATATCTATACAGCAACACCTCAGCCGCAACCGGCAGTGTGCCAAACAATTGTTTTGCTGATTATATGTTTACAGAAGATCTACAGATACCGGAGTCACCGCCAGAACATAAAATCAAAATAAACAGAAAACACATTTATTGTGGAGAGGTCATTTCCAACACAACAAAAAAACAGCAGCGGTAGGTCTTCATGCAAAATCTGCAAGCAAGGTCCCGGATTCAGCCACAGGCAAACTCCCAGAAGTACCAGCTGCTAACAACGAGACATACTCTATAAGAGAAGTAGCGGTAAAAGACACACTACACTCAAGTTTCAAAGATAAAGATTCCCCTGACACCAGCTCAATGTTCCCAGACAACTGCACTGAGGATCAAATTAACAATAGCATTCTATATGCTTACGGCCGTAACGCCCAAAGCAGCGGACTATCAGGTCCCACCCCAGCAAATTCGAAGTACTGTTACGCCCTGGACCAACAATTCACAATAATCATTCAGACAGCACAAAAATTTACAAGTAAAAGCGCAACATGCAAAGAATTAGTAATTAATTCCGCCTATCCAAGACAATAACCAAATCAACCTTACAAGAAACTGGTAGTAGAACTTTACATAGCTCTCATCAATGAATGCAACTCCTTGAGTTGTACCATTATTGAGAGCTTTTCCATAACTACCTGCAACTCACCTTCCACAACTGATCAAGCTTGGTGGTGTAGCTCGAGCTCATCATCTCACGCCGCATCCCCCAGTCCGGATTGCTCGGCACACTGGCCGATCTGAGTACCCCCTACCCCATCGACCGTTGATCCAATCCAGCGCCGCCATCACCCTGGAGGCCTCGACCGGTTGCAAAGTGGCAAACAGATCGTCGGTCGAGTACGTCAGATCGACCACCACGCCGTTCGCATACTTTGCTTCCTCTGGGTTGAAGAAACCTGTGCGGGGGCAAAACCTGATCCAGCCAGCCTAATGAAGTTGAAAAAATCGCTTCCAACAGTTTTGAGGCCTTTTCAGGGGGTACTTGAGCGATAGGGATTCGAACCCGACCGAAGGACTTGGCAGGCCGCGATAGGCCTGTATTTGCGGGGTAAAAAATCAGTACCTGTGGGCTGTCGCGACCTATTTAGGCCTCAGTTATGCCCTAAATTTGCCCTAACCGCTGCCCCGTTTTCCATATCTCCAGCAAGGCTTACCCAGGTTACGGAGATCGACAAAGGATCGCAGGCCTGTTCCTTGAATGGATATCAGGATGAACTCAGGATTTCCTAACGATGGCCAATATAAAACCTTGAAGCTCCATTATCCCAGCACCGACTGGGTGTACCCATGAGTGCCGATACAGTTCGTCGCCTCAAATCGCTCACCGCCACTGCCTCGATTACTGTATGCAAATACAGCAAAAAAAGCATGTGGGGCAGTACCGTGCACATCGACGACACAGACGACTGGCTGGGTATCCCCACGCCTCTCGAAATAGCAACACAGCACGGAGCGCTGCTTGAGAACTCGCAGATTGAAGCAGCGAATGCCTGAAAGAGGGACTCGGCCAGGGCGCGCAGACGCTCTAGCTCAATTTCCGAGCAGTCCGATGCTTGGCCTCGTGATATCGCCGCATCGCACCAACCACCTCCAGCATCAGCGGATCGTCGGGCAGGATCATGTCAGAGGGTTCCTTTGCCATTCCATCAATTCCTCGAATGCATGAAACGACTTAGTGGGCATATCCCAAGGCCACCTACTGACCAGGAAATACATTTTCCAGCTTCGACCCCCTCAAGAAGTGGCCACCATTAATCTTTGCAGCTCTCCAAAATAACCATTCCGACAAGCGGTCATCGTCGTGCCCGGATCTCTTCTACTCTAGTAGTTGTTTCATTGCTGGCACCCATTGTAGAGCTATAAAGCTCAAAAATATGTATTACCTAGAGCTTGAAACAAACAAATAGTGCTGTTTAACCCAAAAGCAAGGAGCTACTCATGACTAATATGTCAGAAGGAAATCAGGACTCGAAAACAGCTACAGGTCAACTGGCAGTCTACTCAGGAACTGTAAAAAGACTTATCTGCATCCCTTCCAATGGAAGCAATAATGTTCAAGTTACAATTAATAACAATGACAAACTCCTCCTTGCGACTGGCATTGACCAACCGCTGGGGCTTGGACTTTACCTGACATTACTTAACGCACTAACATCAAAAGTCACTGTATCGGTAGGTACGACAGGATACATTAACGGAGAAGGCTTCGGCTACATCAGCAACATTACAATCGCTGCATAGCAAGCTGAAGTCAACTCCACTTGTTAGATCAGAATTAAGAGTCACTACAAACCAATTCTGATCTAACACCCTAACAGATAAATAACACGACTACATATACATCAAAAATCGCTATTTGATCGTCCCATCAGCGACACCAGAATTATGTACGTTAACTCCTCCCTCCCAGGCTAAGCGATCTCAATGCCAAATAGAAACCAGAGCGACTATCTCTGTGCAGCAGCTTCCCTCGCATAAGACTGGCACGCAGCCAGAGCTATTAATCCTTCGTCGCCATCTCCCGCGATGACGACAATTCGTTGAGCAGCCGCTTGGTCAAGTCGGGCTCGCGGGGCTTCATGAACCAGGCCGCCGGTGGTGGCGGTGGCAGGCACTTTACAGCCACTGGCTGAATCCGCGGCGTCGACAAGGACTGACAGCCGCAGATCAATAGTAGCCAGCCGGTCGCGCAGGCGAGCCTGAGCTTGTTGAGCATTGTTCATCTCCTTCCAGTGAGTTTGATCTTGGGTTTGCATGCGATCCTCCAGCTCGCGGCGCTGGGCCTGCTGCGACTCCAACTGCCTGAGTGCTGCTACTGCGGCCTGTTCACGCTCGTGCCCTTGCGCCAGATCTTTTGCCGCAAGCTGTTGCTCATACCCTGCCGCTTGCCTTTCCAGTTCATCGGCCTGCCACAACCACGCGAGGCGCGCACCAATCGCAGCGCCGAACACCAGGGCCAGCACGCCCCACCTCCAGCCCAGGGACATCACATCAGCACCTGCTCAGCACGCCTGTAGATCGCCACGCGATCATCCAGCCCGTTGAGTCCGCCGTTTATCCGTCAGGTGATGGCCTCGAACGCCGACGGCCCCTTGTCGGCCAGCGAATTGAGGCCGGCTAGGTGCCAGAACCAGCCGGCCGAGTCGGCAGCGTGCTCCGGACGCTCGAGTAATTCGGGATGGTTGAGCAGATCGAGGCCCAGCGCTTCGCCGCAACGCTGGTAGTTGGCACGACCGGTCACCTGGATCAGGCCACGGCCGCGGTACTTTTGGCCGTCGCCGTCGGCTTCGAGCGTGTTACCCAGTTGCGCGGCGAGCTTGCCGGTGTCGTACTTGGCCAGGTACTGATCGCCGCCCAGTTCACGGACATAGCGCAGCTGGCCAGACTCATGGCCAACCTGGGCCAGGAACGCACGCTTGCGCAACGGGGTGACGATGCCCCACTTCACCATCGACGCGTTCAGTACAGGAAGAAAAACGCCGGCTTGGGTGCCGGCGTTGGGGAGGATCTGCTGCAGCTGCTTGAGGGTGACAGTCATCTTGAATCTCCAATAATGGCCACTCAGGCCGGTTTCACATCAACCACCTTCAGTGGCGTGTCGGATTTCTTTTTCTTGCCCTTGGCCTTTGCCTTGCCCTTCTTGCCGCCGTTGCACTCCACCGCGGTCGACCAGCCGGAGGCATCGAAAGTCTGCTCGACGCTGTCGACCAGGTACTGACCATTCAGCCCTACCTTGAAACCCCAGGCGTTGATCAAGCGCTCGGCGAACAGGTCGGTGCACCCGGGCATCTGCAAGCGCACACTGGCAGTGGTGCGGTTGAACGCCGCGAGCTTCGCCTTGGCCGCCTGCTCGGCTGCTGACTTGTTCGGGTAGATGTGTCGATCGGTGTGTACGCCCGGCAGACCGGACGGGGCGTCGTCATTCCCCAGCTCGACCACCGTCAACTTTCCGGTCTTTTTGTCCTGGTGCTGGGTCTTCACGGCCTTCTGTGCGCTGCGATCCCCGAGGCGGAACTGCCACCGGCTCACGTCCGCCAGCGTGATAGTGACCACCCCAAAGGCCTTGCCGCTGGCCCCCTGGCTGGCCTCACGGGGTAGGACCAGCAGCTTGCCGTCGGCGACTTTCGCGGTGCAGTCGTATTGCTTGGCCAGGCGGGTGATGAAGTTGAAGTCCGACTCGTTACGCTGGTCGACTCGTTCGACCTTGGTCTGCACGGGGCAGGCCGGTGCCCAGCCATTGCGAGCCGCAATGTCGCGGACGATCTGCGACAGCGGCACGCCCTCCCAGTTGCCGCTGCGCGTGGTCTTGCCGCTGCCACGCATGTCGCTGGCCTTGCCCCGGATCACCATCGTGCTCGGCGGCCCCGAGACCTCGATCTCGTCAACGGTGTACCGTCCGAGGCGGGCCAGCGCCTGCCCCCTATAGCCCAGGTAGACCTCGATCCGCGCTCCTCGAGCGGGCAAGGCGACCGCTGCATCACGGTCATCGATCCGCAGCTCGAACTCGTCGGAGTCCATACCAGGCTTGTCGGTTGTTCTCAGTAACAACAACCGGTCATTGATCAGCGCCGTGATGTCCGCGCCATCAGCGACGATGCGAAAGGTAGGTTGCATAGGCACTCCAGAATGAAAGAGCCCCGCACTAGGCGGGGCTCGTTGAGGGCTGGGGGGTTACCCCCACAGCTCGATGGTTTCGATCGATGGTGCAGCAAGGTCGGGCAGCACGATCACCACCCCGGTGCGGTAGGGCTGCGGTTCATCAGCCAAGCCCGGGTTCTCCTGCAGCACCAACTCGACCGTGCCGTTAAGGTGCCCGTAGTGCTGGTAGCACAGGGTGTCGAGCAGATCCCCCTCAGACGTTCTGCATGTCGTTGCCATACTTCACGAACTCCAGTGAGAACCCCTGCTTGCGTGGGATGCCGCCAGCCAACAGCGCGCCCTGTTCTTCATCAATGCTCAGCAAGCACCAGGTGCCGAGCACGTCGCCATAGCCCGTAACCAGGCTGACTGGCTGCAGCCGGCGGACGATGGTGCGAAGGGTGTCCAGCTGCTTGATTCCCCCTTTAAAGCCGGGATAGATCACCCCCTTCAACGTGATCTTGTCCTCGCCCTGCCCGACCGCCTGCTGCGCGATATCCCGCGTCAGGCGCTCCTGGCCGGCCCAGCGCGCTGCCGTCTGTCGTCGCAGCTCGTCGAACGCGGCGGTGTCCAGGTTGAAGTAATACGGCTGCTGCTTGGCATCGAGCGGCTGCAGGATCAGCAAGTGCGGAAAGGGAGCGCCCTGCCGACGTACTCAAGGCCGCCAAAACGGACTTGAGCGATGGTTTCCTCCGTGTCGGCCAGGGCAAGACGGAGAAGCGCTTGCGCATTTTCCTTGAGGACGCCGGCAAGCAATCTGATCTGGCGGCGTTTCTTGAGAACCTGCTGGAACGTCGAGCAATGAACGGAATCCGGACGTCGATCCTGATCACCAACGCCTCAGGCCTGCGGATGAGCCAGCAAATGCTACGCAACCGCTGGGACGAGGCCAGGGAGAAAGCAGCCATCAAGGCCACGGCAGAGGGCGATACCGCGCTCGCGGCCAGCATCCGTCAATTTCAGTTCAGGGATATCCGGCCAAAGGCAGCCAGCGAGATCGCTCTGGAGCATGCCAGCAAGCTGCTTGGGCATACCTCCGAAGAGATCACCAAGAGGGTTTATCGCCGTGTCGGGGAAGTCGTCAAACCGACAAAATAGAGGGGGGGTTGCGGAACACTTGCCAAAAGATGCGGAACACATTGTAAATTTCAGCCAATAAAAAAGCCCGTAGATCGTTGATCTACGGGCTTTTCAGTTTGGAGGCCGAGGTCGGAATCGAACCGGCGTAGGCGGATTTGCAATCCGCTGCATAACCATTTTGCTACTCGGCCAAACTTTCGATGCTTTGCAACCGCATCAAAGGCATACAACTCGAAGCTGGAAACCTGAACTTGATCTAGCTTCCAACCCTTTGAATTCTAAGGGGTTTTTCGCGTTCCTGAATCAGGAATGGACGCAATTCTGGACTTGTTCGCCGGGCATGTCAAGAACAGGAATAAAATAATTCAATGCGTTGCGCCTGCATGGGGCATCACTAGCGCAAGCCGCTTGCTTGCATCTTTTGGCTTTGCGGCGAGGCTTCGACAGGCTCCCCCCACCCGCGCCCCCACCTTACCGGTCGAAAGAGTCCACCCGCGCTATCAGGGCCCGCGATAAGCGGCGAACGACGGTCCAACTGCCCTGGCTCGCGTAGCGAGGCTCTCAATTGACTGCTGCACTGCATGCAGCAGTTAAATGCAAAATGGCCGGATTGTTGATCATGGAGCGTATCCCTATCCTCGTTTCCTACACCAGCTTCCTACCGCAAAGCTTCCAAGGAGATCGAGCATGGTCACCCGCGTACAGCTTCACCAAGTCGGCGCCCCTCAGGTCCTGCAGTTCGAGCAGGTGCAAGCCCAGGCGCCCGGTGCCGGCGAGGTCTGGCTGGAGCAGACGGCCATCGGCGTCAATCCGCTGGACCTCAGCCAGCGCAGCGGCGCGGTGCCGGTTGCCCTGCCCTGCGGGCTCGGCCTGGAAGGCGCGGGGCTGGTCAAGGCGATCGGCCCTGGCGTCACCCAGGTCCAGGTGGGCGACCGCGTCGCCTATGCCACCGGGCCCCTCGGCGCGTATGCCAGCGCCCGCCTGTACCCGGCTGAGCGTCTGGTCAAGCTGCCGCCGGCGCTGGCCTCGGACGCCGCCGCGGCGCTGCTGTTCAAGGGCATCACCGCCCAGTACCTGCTCAAGACCACCTACCCCGTTGGCCCTGGCACCCGGGTGCTGATCTATGGCGCCGCCGGTGCCCTGGGCCAATTGATGGTGCCCTGGGCCAAGCACCTGGGGGCCACGGTCATCGGCGTCGTCTCCAAGGCGCAAAGCGTCGAGCGGGCCCGGGCCGCCGGTTGCGACGAGGTGCTGGTGTTCGACGCCGCGACCCTCGCCCGACAGGTCGTCGAGGTCACTCAAGGGCACAAGGTCGATGTGGTGTACGACCCGATCGGCCGGGTGTCCTTCGAAGCCTCCCTCGACAGCCTGCGCCCCCGCGGCCTGCTGGTGTCCTTCGGCGCGGCGTCGGGCGCTCCCGAGGCGGTGCAGGTCGGCACGCTCAACGCCAAGGGCTCGCTGTTTCTCACCCGCCCGTCCCTCGCCGCCCACACCGCCAGCGCCAGCGAATACCAGGTGCGCGCCGCCGATGTGCTGGACGCCTTCGCCGCGGGTATCATCCAGCCGCGGATCTGGCAGCGTTATCCCTTGGCCGACGTGGCCCAGGCCCACGCAGACCTGCACGACGGACGCGCGCAAGGCGCCATCGTGCTGATACCTTGAGGCCGATCCTTTCCGTCCCTTCCGGCCATTTGGCCGCACCACGAGGCAGCCCAGGCACATGGATCTGTTCGACAGCCGACAGGCCGATGAACTCGCCACCTTGATGGCGCTCTTCGAGCACGGCTCTTTCGCCGCCGCCGGGCGTGCCTTGCAGCGCCACCCTTCGGTGCTGTCCAAGCGCCTGGCGGCACTGGAAAGCCGCCTGGGCATTCGCCTGGTGCAACGCACCACCCGGCAATTGCGCTTCACCGACGAAGGCGCGCGGTTAGTGGAGCACTTGCGGCAGGCGGCGGGCCTGATCAGCGCAGCCGAACACGAAGCCTCCCAGGGCGCCGCGCAGATCCGCGGGCGCCTGCGCCTGGCCTTGCCGGCCGCCATGGGCCGGCGCTGGCTCAGCCCGATCCTTGCAGAATTCGCCCTGGCCCATCCCGGGGTGATGCTGGAGACCGAATATTCGGACCGTTTCGTCGACATCGTCGGCGAAGGTTTCGACGCGGCGATCCGCATCGGCGAACTGGCCGACAGCCAGCTGGTGGCGCGTAAACTCTGTGCGCACCGGCGCATCCTCTGCGCGTCGCCCGACTACCTGCAACGCCATGGCGAACCGCAGGTGCCCGCCGAACTTGCCAGCCACAACTGCCTGGGCTTTACCGGCCTGCGTTCCTGGCCCGACTGGCGGCTGACCCGCCAGGGCCGGCTGGAAACCGTGCGTATCCACGGCACCTTGCAGAGCAACGACAACGAAGCACTGCTCGCCGCGGCCCGGGCCGGCGTCGGCATTCTTGCCGGTGGCGACTGGCTGATGAACCAGGACCTCGCCTCGGGGCATCTGGTCCGGGTGCTGCCGCAGTGGCAGCTGGACAGCGACTCGGGGATCTTCCTGCTGCGCCCGTCGGCGCGTTTCAGCAACGCCACCACCCAGGCCTTCAAGCACTGGATCGAGGCGCGCTTTGCCCAGGGCGCGCCCTGGGAAACGCCGGCCAGGGACGAGCCGTAGCACTGTTCACAGCGAAGCGACGATGAACTCCCGCAGCCATTGATGGGCCGGGTCGCGGTGGCAGCGCTCGTGCCAGAGCATGGCCATGTCATAACCCGGGACTTCCAGCGGCGGCTCGACCACCTTCAGCGCCGGGTTGTCGCGCACCAGGCGCGACGGCAGCATCGCCACCAGGTCGGTGCTCGCCAGCGCCGAGAGGACAAACAAGAAGTGCGGCACTGATAGCACCACCCGGCGCGTCAGGCCCGCCTCGCCCAGCGCGCTGTCGGTGACACCCTGGAAACCGCGGCCATCGGGCGACACCACCACGTGTTCCAGCTTGGCGAACTGCGCCAGGCTTGGGCGTCGTTGCAGGCGTGGATGGCCCTCGCGGCCCGCCAGCACGTAACGCTCGCTGAACAGCACGCGGCGGCGCAGCCCCGGCGGCGAGTCCTCGCTGGTGTGCAGGGCCAGGTCGATGATGCCCTGCTCGGCCTGCTGGACCAGACGCCCCGGCTCCAGTTCGAGCACCGCCAGCCGGGTTCCGGGGGCCGCCGCGCGCAAGCCGGCCAGCGCCGGCAGGATCACCGTCGACTCGCCGTAGTCGGACGCCGATACGCTCCAGGTATTGGCCGCCGCGCCCGGGTCGAACGGGCTGGCCGGCGACACCGCCAGCTCCAATGCTTCCAGCGCCCGGCGCAACGGCTCGCGCAATTCGTCGGCCCTGGCAGTGGGCCGCATACCCCGCGGCCCTGGCAGCAACAACGGGTCGCCGAAAATCTCCCGCAGCTTGGCCAGATGCACGCTGACCGAGGGTTGCGACAGGTTCAGGCGTTGCGCCGCGCGGGTCACGTTGTGCTCGGCGAGCAGCACATCCAGGGTCAGCAGCAGGTTGATGTCCAAGCGCCTTAAATTATTCACGACAATACCTGGGATATTGGATATTCATTTCCAATATACCTGGCAGCGACCGATCCTGCTGTCTCCCGACATTGGAGACCCTGTGATGAATGTACTGCTGGTGTATGCCCACCCCGAACCCCGCTCCTTGAACGGCTCGCTCAAGGACTTCACGATCAAGCGCCTGCAGGCCGCCGGCCACGCGGTCCAGGTTTCGGACCTGTATGCGATGAACTGGAAGGCGCCGCTGGATGCCGACGACAGCCTGGGCCGGGCGGACAACAGCCGCTTCGATCCGTCCCTGGACTCCAAGCGCGCCTTCGAAGAAGGCCTGCAGTCGGCGGACATCGCCCGCGAGCAGGAAAAACTGCTCTGGGCCGACACCGTGCTGCTGCAATTTCCCCTGTGGTGGTTCTCCATGCCGGCGATTCTCAAGGGCTGGGTGGAGCGGGTCTACGCCTATGGTTTCGCCTATGGCGTGGGCGAGCATTCGGATGCGCGCTGGGGCGATCGCTACGGCGAAGGCACCCTGGCCGGCAAGCGGGCGATGCTGATCGTCAGCGCCGGCGGCTGGGAATCCCACTATGGCCCGCGGGGCATCAACGGGCCGATGGACGACCTGCTGTTCCCGATCCACCACGGCATCCTCTATTACCCGGGCTTCGACGTTCTGCCGCCCTTCGTGATCTACCGCACCGGGCGCATCGACGCGGCGCGTTTCGCCACGATCTGCGACCAGCTCGGGCAGCGCCTCGACCAGTTGCAACGGACCGCGCCCATCGCCTTCCGCCCACAGAACGCCGGCGCCTACCGGATCCCGGAGCTTACCTTGCAGCCGGAGATCGCCACCGGCCAGCAAGGCTTCGCCGCCCACCTGATATAGGCCGTGCGCTCACTGCTCGGCCAGGCGCGTACCGGCTGGCTGCCGAGACGCAAGCGTCGGCATTCACCTACGACTGCTGGCGCGTCCAGGCGTCCTGCTGGTCCTGCTTGACGATGTCGACGAAGTGCGCCGGCAGCAGGTTCCTGAAAGCCCCACCATCCGCCTCCACCACCTCGACCATCTTCGCCACCATTTCCTCGGGATCGTATTGCTCGAAGGGGAACTTCAGCCCGGAGTGATCGGTGAAGTGTTTCTGCGGGTCGTACCAGCTTTTCCAGGTTTCCATCATCCGGTCGTTGAAGCCGGTGGAATACGGCCCGGGGTTGACGGTCGCGACCTGGATGCCGAACTCCGCCAGCTCCATGTGCAGGGCCTCGGCGATGGACTCCAGGGCATGCTTGGAGGCGCAATAGGCGCCGGTGAAGGGCCCGGTGAGCAGGCCGGCGATCGACGACACGAAGACGATCTTGCCCTTGCGCCGCTCGACCATCTGCCGCACGAAGCCCTGGGTCAGCTCCAGGTTGGCGAACACGTTGGTCTCGAACTGGGAACGCAGGATATCCACCGGGATTTCCGCGATGGCGCCGGTCTCGGCGTCGCCGGCGTTGTTCAGCAGCACGTCGATGTCCCACTGCCAGGCATGGGCCCGGTCGCGGGCCGAGGTGATGTCGAGCTTCTCCACCCGCAGCTTGAGGTTGAGACGGTCGGCGAGCTGGCGCAGCTCGGTAACCTGCGGGGTGATCTGCACCCCGGCGATCACTTCATGGCCGTTGGCGGCCAGGCGCAGCGCCACCTCACGGCCAAAGCCCGAACCGGCGCCGGTGACCAGAATGCGTTTTTTGCTCATCTCGGTTTCTCCAGGAAAATGTCGGGGGCCAGGGCTCAGAGGCAAGCCCGGGCGATGATGTCGTCTTCAACCGCGGTGCCGCCGGAGACGCCGATGGCGCCCAGGCAGCGCCCCGCCTGATCGACCACGGGCAGGCCGCCGGCAAAGCTGGTCAAGCCGCCGTTGCTCTGCTCGATCGACCACAACGACTGCCCCGGCCCGGACAAGGCGCCGAGTTCGGCGCTGGCGGTCCGGAACAGCGCCGAAGTCCGGGCCTTGCGCTGGGCCAGGTCGATCGCCCCCGGCACGGCGTCGTCCATGCGCACGAACGCCAGCAGGTTGCTGCCCGAATCGACGATGGCGATGCACACCGACAGCTGCATCTGCAGGGCTTTGGCGATGCCTTTGTCGAGCATCTGCCGGGCGGGTTTGAGGGTGACGGGCCAGTGCATGGCAGGACTCCTTTGCGGTTGAAAAGAGTCTATGAAGCTCGTAGCTTTAAGAGAATCCACATTCTCCCTACAAGACTATTAAGTATTCCTAACAATGAGCCGACGCGATCCACTGGCCGGGCTGCACCTCTTCATGGCGGTGGTCGAGACCGGCAACTTCACCCGCGCCGCCGCCGTGCTGGGCGTAACCCCGGCGGCCGTGAGCCTGGCCATCAACCAACTGGAAAGCGAACTGCAGACCAGGCTGTTCCACCGCACCACCCGTGGTGTCAGCCTGACGGAAAGCGGCCAGCGCTTTCACCAAGGCAGTGAAGCCGGCTACCGCAGCCTGCTGCAGGCCAGGGAGGAGCTGGGGGAAACCCAGGGCGAGCCCTCAGGGCATCTGCGCATCAGTGCCTTGCACATGGCCAAGCACCTGATCGTCGCCCCGCTGCTCGAGGACTTCTTCCAGCGCTACCCCAGGGTCACCCTGGAAATACGCTACGAAGATCAGTTGGTGGACATCGTCAAGGAACAGCTCGACGCCGGCATCCGCCTGGCCGACGCCCTGCACCCGGGCATGCACGCGGTGCAGATCACCCCGCCGCTGCAATGCGCCCTGGTGGCCAGCCCGCAGTACCTGGCGCGCCACCCGGCGCCGCGCAGCATCGACGAGCTGCACCAGCATTCCTGTGTGCGCTTTCGTTTTCCCAGCAGCGGGCAGATGCACAAATGGCAGCTGCACGACGGCCAGCACGAGGTGAAGCTGGATGTGCCCGGGCGCTTCATCAGCACCGACACTCAGGCGGTGATCGAGGCCGCCCGCGCCGGCGTGGGCATTGCCCATGTGTTCATTCGCGAACGGATCGCCGCCGACCTCGACAGCGGCCAACTGGTGGAAGTCCTGCCCGGCACCTGCCAGCCGCTGCCGGCCATGTGGCTGTACTACGCCAACCGCCGGCACGTCCCGCCCAAGCTGCGCGCCCTGATCGAGGTGCTGCGGGACTGGAAGCAGTCCCTCGGGCGCGACAACCGCTAAAACGGCGCAGAGGCTCAGGCCCGCGCCTGGACGCTCGGCACCAGCATGCGCACCAGGGAGTCGGCCGTGCTGCGCAAGCGCTCCGGCTCCTGGTAGATGCGTTCCATCACCGCCAGCCCGCGGGTGAAGGTGACCATGACCTGCGCTGCTTCATCCGGCGCCAGGACCAGGTCGTCCCGGATCCGCTCGGCCGACAACGCGCTGCTGATGGTCAGTTGCAGGGCGTCCAGCAGCTCGCGCAAGCGTTGCTGGATGCGCGGGCCGATCGCATCGGCTTCGGTGGCCGTCTTGGTGGTCAGGCAGCCTTTGGCCGGCGTGCCGCTGGTCATGTTGCTGATCGCCACCTGGAAAAACCGCCGTAGCGCGGTCTCGGCGTCCGCAGCCTCGAGGGCCTTGGCGGCGTTGCCCAAAAAGCGCGTGGCGTAGGCTTCGAACGCCAGCAGGAACAACGCTTCCTTGCCGCCGTAGGCATGGTACAGCGAACCACGCTGGACCTCGGCCGCCTCGGCCAGGTCGGCCATGGAGGTGGACTGCCAGCCCTTGCGCCAGAACACTTCAAGGACCGCCGACAACACTTTTTCTTCGTCAAACTGCCTGACACCCGCCATAAAAATCACTGCTCACATAATTGTTGACAACGTTGTCAAAGATACCAACACTGCGATCTTTGACAGCCTTGTCAATCATAGCCGATAGGCGCTGTCCGGTAAGCATGCTTGATGTACTGGTCCACGACTTTCGTTCCGCGCCACGGAAGGAAGTCGGCTTCACCTGCGCAGTCACGCCCGGTAACAGCGGTCGTGGGCGCGAGCGGTTTTCTCTTTTTACGTCAGGAAAAAGGAGTCTTCGAAATGGTTTCGAACAGTCGTATCCAGTATGGCTACATCAACGTCATCGAGCCCTCCGAGCACAAGGGCGAGCTCACCCGCGACAAGGTCGAGCGCTTCACCGAGGGGTTCAGCAAACCGGCCCTGCTGCGCAAACTCGCGCCCATCGGCGAGGAATTCTCGCAACGGGCATTCTTCGATCAGGTCGGCTCGGGGAAAAACCTGCAATGGCGGGTCAAGTCCGGCGACCAGCCGGTGTCGATGCGCGACGAGAACGGCGCCTCGGACTACAACTACGTCACCGGCCGCGTCGGCACCGGGCAGGAATTCCTCGACGACATCTTCACCCACCACCTCGACGTCTACTCGCACCTGGGCACCATTTCCTCGAGCTACAACGACCCCTACGAGTGGGGCAAGGACGCCTTCAACCTGGTCAAGCAGCACGTCTTCAGCAAACCCTGGTTCAACATCGACGCCTGGAAAGTCACCGGCCACATGTTCCTCGGCTACAGCACCCAGGAATACGGCGAGCCGGCCCGCGGCGCGGTGGGCAGCGACTGGCACATTTTCCCGACCCTGAATATTTTCGTGATGATTGCCGGCACCAAGAAGTGGAGCACCCGCCCACCCCAGTTGGGCGACCAGTTCCGCGACTACGACCTGATGTTCGAAACCAGCAGCGGCCGCGAAGCGCCAGGCGGCGACTACGAGGCCGACACCGTCTACGTCGAGCCGGGCGACGTGCTGATCAACCCGCCCTTCGAATGGCACAAGGTGCTCAATGCCCGCGGCCTGAGCATCGGCGCAGCGTTCCGGGTGATCGACATCGACTACCTGGACAAGCTGGAGAACCGCCGCAACCTGGACCTCTCCAAGGTCGCCCATGACAACGGCCACTTTGCTGAGACCGAGGAGCTGGCGCACTTCCTCACCAGCGTCAACTACGCCTCGCGCCACATCAACCGGGCGCAGATGCTGCTCAACGACATCGAGTACGCCTACCTGCGCAAGCGCGGCAACGCCGGCTCGGTGAAGATCGGCCACCGCTAGCCCCTAGGCGCCGCAGCGAGGACCCGCTCATGACGCTTACCGTCAGTCCCGAACAGCGCTGGGCCGGCATTCTGTGCGGCCTCGCCGCGGCCTTGATCTGGGGCGCGTTCCCGGTGGTCACCCGGCTGGGGCTGACCCGCACGCCGCTGGATGCCTACGACATCACCTGCATCCGCTACAGCGTCTCCGGGCTGATCCTGCTGCCGTACCTGCTCCGCCATGGCCGCCGGGGCCTGAGCTGGACAAGCATCGGCCTGATGGTCATCGGCATCGGCGCGCCGTACATGCTGGTGGTGGCCCAGGGGCTGGCCCTGGCCCCGGTGGAGCTGTTCGCGGTGGTGACTCCCGGCAGCATGATCCTGTTGTCGATCCTGATCAGCGCGCGGCTGTTCGGCACCCGCCTCGGCGCCCGGGCGAACGCCGGCACCGCACTGATCATCGGCGGCGTGCTGCTGGCCGGCTGGCACAGTTTCGCCGGGGCCCAGGCCTCGCCCTACGCCTACCTGATGTTCCTGCTCGGCGGCCTGCTGTGGGCGATCTACACCCTGGTGTCGAAATGGTCCGGCAGCGCCGCGCTGCACGCCACGGCGATCGTCTCGGTGTGCTCGATGGTCCTGTACCTGCCGGTCTACCTGGCCAGCCGCGGGCTGCGGATCCTCCAGGCGCCGCTCTGGGATATCGGCATCCAGGTGGTCTACCAGGGCCTGCTGGTGTCGACGGTGGCGTTGTTCTTCTACAGCCGCTCGGTCCAGTTGCTCGGCGCTTCGCTCGGTTCCACCTTCGCCGCGCTGGTGCCGGGCACGGCCATGGTGCTGGCCGCCCTGCTGCTCGGCGAGCGCGCGGACAGCAGCGTCATCGCCGGCTTGCTGGTGGTGACTGCCGGCATGCTCCTGACCCTGCTGCCGCAACGCCCGCGCCCGCTGCCGGGCGCCATCGGCCAGCCGACACCCCGGCCACCAGGACCCACGCCATGAACGACCTGCATGAGCGGACAGCGGCCACTGTCCACAATCAAGGAAAATCCGGTATGAGCAGCGCATCCCTGACCCTCTACGAACTGGCCGGCGCCGACCCGGACCTGCGCTTCAGCCCGCACTGCTGGAAAACCCGCATGGCCCTGGCCCACAAGGGGTTGCAAAGCCAGCGCATCGCCTGGCGTTTCAGCGACAAGACGCGTATCGCCTTCTCCCGACAAGGCGCGGTTCCGGTGCTGGTGGATGGCGACCAGAGCATCAGCGACTCCTGGCGCATCGCCCTGCACCTGGAACAGCGTTACCCCGAGCGCCCGTCCCTGTTCGGTGGCCGCGAGGCCCTCGCGCTGTCGGCTTTCGTCAACCGCTGGGCCGACAGCCTGCTGCTGCCCGCCGTGGCCCGGGTGATCCTGCTGGATGTCTACGCACAACTGGCCGCCGAGGACCGGGCCTATTTCCGCAGCTCCCGCGAAGCGCACTTCGGCACCTCGCTGGAACAGCTGGTGGCCCCCCGGGCCCAGCATCTGGAACAGCTGCGCCAGGTCCTGACCCCGCTTCGCCAGACCCTCAAGGGCCAGCCCTTCCTGGCCGGCGAAGCCCCGGCCTACGCCGACTATTGTGTGTTCGGCATGTTCATGTGGGCGCGCTGCACCAGCAGTGAGGAACTGCTGGGCCCCAACGACGCCCTGCATGCCTGGTGCGAACGCCTGCTGGACGCCTTTGGCGGTCTGGCGCGCGCGGCCACCCTGGCCACCCCCCTCGAGACTGGAGCACGCCATGTCCAATGATCCCGCCCTGCACGACTTCGCCGTCCGTTCCTCGGACAAGATCCGCTACGCCGACACCGACCGCCAGGGCCATGTGAACAACGCGGTGTTCGCCACCTTCCTGGAAACCGGGCGGGTGGAGATCATCTACGACCCGCATGCGCCGCTCGCCGAGCCCGGCAGCGAATTTGTCATCGCGCGCCTGGAGCTCGACCTGCGCGCCGAACTGCGCTGGCCCGGCACGGTGCAGATCGGCACCCGGGTCGCCACCCTCGGCAAAAGCTCGATGACCCTGGAGCAGGCGCTGTTCCAGGACGGGCGCTGCGCGGCCCTGGCCAGCACCGTGATCGTGCAGATCGACGCCCAGAGCCGGCGCTCGAAACCCTTTGGCGAAACGGCGCGGCGCCGCTTGGGCGCCCTGACCACAGCCGCGGAGTCGTTCGCGGAAAAATAGGCGGAGGACGCCATGTCGACGCTCCAGCAACTGTTCTCGGCCCTGCCGTTTTTCCAACTGGCGGTGATCATCGTCGCCAGCCAGCTGTGCGGCGCGCTGCTGGCCCGCTGGGGGCAGTCGCGGGTGATCGGCGAAATCTGCGTGGGCATCCTGCTCGGCCCCTGCCTGCTGCTGGCCCTCGGCGCGCAGTGGCATGCCGCGGTCTTTCCGGCGGCCATCCGCCTGGGCATCGAGACCCTGGGCAATATCGGCCTGGTCCTGCTGATGTTCCAGATCGGCCTGCGCTTCGACAGCAATCACCTGGGCAACCAGAAGATCGGCTTCAGCGCCCTCTCGGTGGCCGCCGGCGGGGTGATCCTGGCCTTCGCCCTCGGGGCCATGGTCGGGCTGCTCTCCCACAGCGCCCTGGCGCCCGCCCAACCCCGGCTCGGCTATGTGCTGTTCTGCGGCATCGCGTTGTCGATCACCGCCCTGCCGGTGCTGGTGCGAATCATCAGCGACCTGGGGCTGGAACACTCGCTGGCCGGAACCTTGGGCATCGCGGCCGCCGCCATCACCGACATCATTGGCTGGGTGCTGCTGACGATCATCGTCGCCCTGTCCAGCAGCGACAGCTCGCTGTTCGGGGTGCTGCGCCAACTGAGCTTCATCGTCCTGTTCCTCGCCCTCGCCCGCTGGGGCCTGCGCCCGCTGCTGCACACCTTGTTTACCCGGCTGCTCGCGAGCCGCAGCGCGGCCCCCGCCGCCGATATGAGCATGGCGCTGATGCTGGCGACCGCCCTGCTGTGTGGCTGGATCACCACCCTGATCGGCCTGCACAGCGCCCTGGGCGGGCTGATCGCCGGCTGGCTGCTGCGCGAGCGGCGCCAGCACTGGCACCGCCATATGGAAGGCTTCGTCAACATCGCTCTGGTGCCCTTCTACTTCGCCGCCACCGGGCTGAAGATGGACCTCGGCGCCCTGGCGCCGCTCGACAGCTGGCTGTGGCTGCTGGCCTTCTTCGCCGCCGCGGTGCTGGGCAAAACCGCCGGCTGCTACCTCGCCGGACGCCTGGCCGGCCTCTCCGTGGAGGTCTCGCGCAGCGTCGCGATATTGATGAACACCCGTGGCCTGATCGAGATCATCGTGCTCTCCGTGGGCCTGGACATGGGGCTGATCTCCCAGAGCGCGTTCTTCCTGCTGTTGATGGTGGCCATCGCCACCACCCTGATGACCACCCCGCTGCTCCGGCGCCTGGCCAGGATCGAGGCCGTTCCATCCACCCTGGCGAAAGGCGGCCTGCAGACTTCCGATCGGTAAGCATCGGCCGACCGGGGAGACCGGGAAAACCCTCCGGCTACACTCGCAGGTTGTGCCTCGCCTGCGCCCGAAAGCCTGGCCGGGTACTGGATATCCCTCGCCAACCACAGGAGGTGCGGCGGCCATGGCCTTCACCGAAATCGACTACGAAACCCAGGGACCGATCAGGATCATCCGCTTCAACCGGCCGCAGAAACGCAATTGCATCGGCCCCACCACTCACCTGGAACTGATCGAGGCCTGGAGCCGTTTTCGCGACGATCCGCACGCCCTCGTGGCCATCATCACCGGCGCCGGCGACCAGGCCTTCTGTGCCGGCGGCGACCTCAAGGCGGCGCTCGACCTGGTGCCCACCACCCCGGACGAGATCGCCGCGCACAATCGCGGCGAGCGCCCCGGGATCATCGGCCCGAGCCGCTGGACGGATATCTATAAACCGGTGATCGCCGCGGTGAATGGCGTGGCCTACGCCGGCGGCCTGGAGTGGGCCTGCTTCGCCGATATGCGCATCGCCGAGGAACACGCCACCTTCGGCGTGACCTGCCGCCGCTGGAACATCGGCCTGGGCGATGGCGGCACCCAGCGCCTGCCACGTATCGTCGGCATGGGCCGGGCGCTGGAGTTGATCCTCACCGGCAAGGTGATCTGCGCCAGCGAGGCGCTGGCTATCGGCCTGGTCAACGAGGTCGTCGCCAAGGGCCGCTCGCTGGAGCGCGCGCTGGAACTGGCGCATCTTCTCTGCACCCTGCCCCAGCCCGCCATGCGCTCGGACAAGGAGGCGGTCATCCGCGGCTACGGCCAGCCCCTGGCCGAGGGCCTGCGCATCGAAGCCGAGTGCTTCAACCGCTCCATCCATGAGCCGGAAACCCAGGAAGGACTGCGCCGCTTCCGCGAGCGCGACCACCCGGACCTGCGCGACGACGCCAGTCAGTGGTGAAAGGCTTGCGTATCCATGATCGGTAGGCCTCCTGGGTGGATGCCTACCTTTCAGACGGGTTCTTGCAACAGGCTATTGAGACATAGCCTTTTTTATGTCTCGGCCTCGGCTCCGCGTGCCCTGGTCACCTCAAAAGAGCCTGTTCCACAGGCGCTTGACCGCACTCGGCTGTTCCGCCCGCTCGCCGGTCGATTGAGGTGCCGAGGGCCGCGGGGAAGGCGGCGCAGCGGACGGGCGCGGCGCTTGGCCACTGCGTTTGCGCTGCTCATGCTGGTCCCGGAGTGCGAGTAGTTCGGGGCTGTCCGGACGGGCCTCCAGGCCATGCTTGATATAGGCCCGCGCCAGGTCTTTATCGCCCTTGGCATACGCGCTTTCGCTCATCTCGGCGTAGAGCAGCGCCACCTGGTTCAACCCGGACAGCGCCTGGGCGTTACTCGGCTCCAGGTCGAGTATCTGCCGGTAATAGAACACCGCGCTGTCATCCTCGGGCTCCAGCAGGTGTTCTTCGGCGATGCGCTGCTCGGCCAGTTGCCGGTAGCCGGCGATCCGCGCCGCGGCTACCCGTTGCAGTCCTTGCCGGGCCTGCGCGCTGGCTTCGTCGAGCTGCAAGGCCTGGTTGAAGAAATACTCGGCATTGTCCTGCGCCGGCTCGAACAGCTGGCCCGTCGCCAGGCGCTGTTCGCCACGTGCCAGCAGCTCGGCGATCTTGATCCGCTGCTGCAGGTACAGGCCAGTGCCGCTGGCAGCGCCGAGCAGCAGCAGGCTGCCGAGCGCCCACAGCGCCAGGCGCCTATTCGGGCTGCGCCGGCGGGCGGGCTCAGGCTCGGCCTCGGCCTGGGGCGGCGCAGGATCGATCAGGGCCGGCACGAAGCGGGTAGATTCCAGCTCCACCTCGCTGGGCTCGTCCGGTTCGTCCGGTTGCTCTGGCTGGTCCAGCTCATCGAGTGCCTGCAGCAGCGCCCGGCAGTCGGCGAAGCGCTGATTGGGGTCCTTCGCCAGCATCCGCTCGAGCAGCGCCTTGTACGGGCTGATGTGCGCCGGCAAGCTCGGCGCCGGCATCTGCACGTGGTTCATCACGGTCTGGGTATAGCTGGCACCGCGGAACGGATTGGTGCCGATGAGCATCTCCAGGAAGATCACGCCCAGGCTGTAGATGTCGGTGCGGATATCCAGCGGCTGGCACTGCGTCTGTTCCGGGCTGCTGTAGGCCGGGCTGCCGACCGCGATGCCGAGCCCGGTGAGCTCGCTGTCCATCTCCAGCGCCTTGGCGATGCCGAAATCGGTGATCACCACCGTGCCGTCGCTGCGGAAGAGGATGTTCGCCGGCTTGATATCACGGTGGATCAGGCCCTGCTCATGCACCACGGCGAGGCCGGTGGCGATCTGCCGGACGATATCCAGGGCACGCGTCGGCTCGAACACCTCGCCCTTGTGCCGGGCCAGGTCGCCGCCGCCGACGAACTCCATGGCCAGGTAGTAGCGGCCATCGGCCAGTCTGTTGATGTCGTGGATGGTGATGATCGTGGGGTGGTGCAACGAGGCGACGATATGCCCCTCGCGGATGAAGCGCTTGCTGAACGCCTCGTCATTGGCGTTGAGCAGTACCTTCACCGCCACCTTGCGGTGCAGCGACTCCTGGGTTGCCAGGTAGACTTCGGCCATCCCGCCTTGGCCAAGCCGGCTATGCACGCTGTAGCCGGGTATCTCGGGTAATCGTTCGTCCATGAAAGAATCCGTGCGCAGCCACTGATTGGGGGATCGCCGATACTGTCGGGCCGAATGTCACCCGTCGGATCAGGTCTCTAATCAATTAAGAGCGGGGAACTTTTCCGATAGTTCCCGGCTCGCCGTCTACCGCCGTCCTGGCATTTCGCGCTGCTCCTGGCTGGGGAAGATCCTTCTGGCGGTGAGCAATGCCACAAGTTTAGCGGAGCAGGCGCCGACGCCAACCCCCGGGCGCCGGGTCGAGTGCGCAATGCCGGCATATGAGCCTATCCTGGGGCGCCGCAAGCGACCGCCGGCGGTCGTTCAGCAGCGCTTCGTCGCCCAACGGAGGTGAGCCACATGTCACGAATGGTTTCGCTCCTGGCATTGCTCGGCGCCTTGTACCTGGCGCTCTGCGTCGCGGCGTGGGCGTTGCAGCGTTCGCTCATCTACTTCCCCCAGCCCCGCGCCATCGCCAGCCCCGCCACGCTGCTCAGGCTGCCGGTCGCCGACGCAGAGGTGCTGGTTTCCGTGAGGCCCCACGACGGCCCGAAGGCGTTGCTCTACTTCGGCGGCAACGCCGAGGACGTGTCCCTCAACCTGCCGGAATTTACCCGGGCCTTTCCCGAGCATGCACTCTATCTGCTGCACTACCGAGGCTATGGCGGCAGTTCCGGATCGCCCTCCGAGGCGGCCATCGCGCGCGATGCCATGGCCTTGTTCGACAAGGTGCAAGCCGCCCACCCGCATATCGTGGTGGTCGGGCGCAGCCTCGGCGCGGCTGTCGCCGTGCGCCTGGCCAGCCAGCGTCCGGCATCGCGCCTGGTGCTGATCACGCCGTTCCACAGCCTGCAGGAGTTCGCCGCCAGCCGGTTTCCCTATCTTCCGGTGAGGTGGCTGCTGCGGGACAAGTTCGAATCCTGGAAATACGCACCGCGCATCGCCGTGCCGACTTTACTGATCGCCGCCGAACACGACGAAGTCATCCCGCGTTCGAGCACCGAGACGCTCTATGCGCATTTCGCCCCCGGCGTGGCCAGGCTCGAGGTCGTCCCGGGCGCGGGGCACAATTCGATAGACGCGAGCCCGCGGTTCCTGGAACTGCTCCGCAGCGGGCTGTGAGCGCGCCGGCCTTCCGGCAAGGCGCCGGCTCAGGACCGCTCCTCGTCCAGCGCCTTGTCCGACGCGATCGGCGGCTCGATGCCCCAGTCGCCGTGCAGGTACCAGTCGTCGCCGAGCATCTCGGCCGGGTGCATGGTGCGGTCCGCGCCATTGCCGCAGACCAGGGCATTGGCCGCGCAGTAGCGGTCGCAGCCCCAGCAGATGCGTTCGGGGTGCTTGGGGCTGATGGGAAAGTGCTTGGCCATGGCGTTCCCCGGGTGCGGGTGCAGGTGAGAGTGGGAATGGCTCCCAGGCTACGACGCCCACAGGGAAAGGCCCTTGATCGGGGTCAAGAATGACAGGCCCGGGGCGCCCGTCTTGGCACCCCGGGCCACCTGTTACGCCGTGACCGCCGGCGCGTAGCGCACCGCCAGCTTGCGCAAGGCGACGTAGAACACCGGGGTCAGGAACAGGCCGAACAGGGTCACCCCGAGCATGCCGGAGAACACCGCGACCCCGGTGGCGCGGCGAATCTCGCTGCCCGCGCCGCTGCCGATGAGCAAGGGCACGGAGCCGGCGATAAACGCCACCGAGGTCATGACGATCGGCCGCAGGCGCAAGCGGCAGGCCTCCAGCGCCGCCTCGATGATGCCCTTGCCCTGCAGCTCCAGCTCCCGGGCGAACTCGACGATCAGGATCGCGTTCTTGCAGGCCAGGCCCATCAACACCACCAGCCCCACCTGGACGAAAACGTTGTTGTCGCCGCCGCTGAGCCACACCCCCGACAAGGCCGCGAGCATGCACACCGGCACGATCAGGATCACCGCCAGGGGCAGCGTCCAGCTCTCGTACAGGGCGGCGAGGACCAGGAACACCAGCATCACCGCCAGCGGGAACACCACCGCCGCGGCATGGCTTTGGGTGACCTGCTGGTAGCTCAGGTCGGTCCATTCCAGGGTGATGCCGCGGGGCAATACCCGGGCAGCGATCTCTTCCAGCTTGGCGATCACCTGGCCCGACGACAGCTGCTTGGGATCGGAGTCGCCGATCAGGTCGGCCGCCGGGTAGCCGTTGTAGCGCACCACCGGGTCGGGGCCATAGCTGGGCGTCACGGTGATCATCGCACCGAGCGGCACCATCTCGCCCCGGTCGTTGCGCACCCGCAGGCTGGTGATGTCCTCGGCGGTCTGCCGATAGGAACTGTCGGCCTGGGCCATGACCCGGTAGACCCGGCCGAACAGGTTGAAGTCATTGACATAGACCGAGCCCAGGTAGGTCTGCAAGGTATTGAACACATCGCTCAACGACACCCCTTGCGCCTTGACCTTGACCCGGTCCACCTGCACTTCCAGCTGCGGGATGTTGGCCTGGTAGGAGCTGACCGGGTAAGTCATGCCCGGGGTCTGCGCCACCGCGGCCTGGAAGGCGCTCAAGGCATTCTGCAAGGCGCCGTAACCCAGGCCCGCGCGGTCTTCCAGGTACAGCGAATAGCCCGAACCGTTGCCCAGCCCCTGGATCGGCGGCGGCAACAGCGCATAGGCAAAACCTTCGTGGACCTGGGACAGCTTGGCGTTGAGTTCGGCATTGATCTCCACCGCGCCGCGCTGACGCTGGTCGAACGGCTTGAGGATCACGTAGGCGGCCATGACGTTCGGCGTGTTGACCGATTGCAAGGCATTCAAGCCGCTGAAGGCCGGCACGGTCTCCACGCCCTCTACCGAGAGTGCCGTCTCGATCAGCTCGCTGGTCACCGCATCGGTGCGGGCCAGGGACGCGCCTTCCGGCAGCTTGGCGCCGGCGAACAGGTAGAGTTTGTCCTGGGTCGGGATAAACCCGCCCGGCACCAGGTTGAACAGCCAGGCCGTGCCGATCAGCAGCAAGGCGTAGAGGAAGAACACCGAGCCGCGCCGCCCCAGGGAGTAGGACACCAGGCCGTGATAACCGTCGGAGCGGCGTTTGAACATCCGATTGAAGGCGCGGAAAAAGCCCCCGAACACCTTCTGGATGCCCCGCTCCAGCCAGTCCTGCGGCGCGCCGTGGGGCCTGAACAGCTTGGCCGCCAGGGCCGGCGACAGGGTCAGGGAATTGATCGCCGAGATCACCGTGGAAATCGCGATGGTCACCGCGAACTGCTTGTAGAACTGGCCGGTGACGCCGGAGAGAAAGGCCATGGGAATGAACACCGCGCACAGCACCAGGGCGATGGCGATGATCGGCCCGGACACCTCTTTCATCGCCCGGTGCGCGGCCTCCCGCGGGTCATAGCCCTTCTCGATGAAGCGCTCGACGTTTTCCACCACCACAATCGCATCGTCGACCACGATGCCGATGGCCAGCACCAGCCCGAACAGGGTCAGGGTGTTGATCGAATACCCCAGCAAATACAGCCAGGCGAAGGTGCCGATCACCGACACCGGCACCGCGATCAGCGGGATGATCGAGGCGCGCCAGGTCTGCAGGAACAGGATCACCACCAGCACCACCAGCACCACCGCTTCCATCAGGGTGTGCTGCACCGCGCTGATGGATTCCCGGACGAACACCGTCGGGTCCCACACCGCCTTGTAGGCCACGCCTTCGGGGAAACGCTGGGACAACTCGTCAAGCTTGCCGTAGACCGCCTCGGCGACCTGCAAGGCGTTGGCCCCCGGCGAGAGGAAAATCCCCACCGTCGCCTGGTTGCGGTCGTCCAGGCGCGCGCGCAGGGTGTAGTCGCCCGCGCCGAGCTCGACCCGCGCCACGTCCGACAGCTTCACCAACTGCCCGTCCGCCCCGCTCTTGAGGACGATATCGGCAAACTCCTGCTCGCTGCGCAAGCGCCCGCGCACGCTGATCGACACCAGGAAGTCGGCGCCCTGGGGCGAAGGCTCGGCGCCCAGCTGGCCGGCCGAGACCTGCACGTTCTGCTCGCGGATCGCGTTCACCACGTCGGCCGCGGTCAGTCCCCGGGCCGACAGGCTGTTGGGGTCCATCCAGATGCGCATCGCGTAGTCGCCCGAACCGTAGACCCCGACATCGCCGATCCCGGACAACCGCGACAGCTCGTCCTTGACGTGCAAGGTCAGGTAATTGCGCAGGTACAGCGAGTCGTAGCTGTTGTCCGGGGACAGCAGGCTGACGTACATCAGCGGCGTCGGCGATTGCTTCTGGGTGGTCACGCCATACTGCCGCACCTCTTCCGGCAGCCGCGACAACGCCTGGCTCACGCGGTTCTGCACGCGCACCGCGGCGGTGTCCGGATCGACGCCGGGGACAAACGTGATACTCAGCGCCAGGCTACCGTTGGAGCCGGTGACCGACTTCATGTACATGATCCCTTCGACGCCGTTGATCGCCTCTTCCAGGGGCACCGCGACCGACTCAGCGATCTCCTTGGGGTTCGCCCCCGGATAGGTGGCGCGCACCACCACGCTGGTCGGCACCACCTCGGGGTATTCCCCCGACGGCAGCACCGGGATGGCAATCAGGCCGAGGGCGAAAATGATGATCGACAGCACGATGGCGAAGATCGGTCGGTCGATGAAAAACTTGGAAAAATCCATGGCCGCTCTTCCTTATTTCGCCAAGGGTGTCTGGGGCGCGGCGGTTGAGGCCTGCTGCGTCGGCGCGGCGATTTCCTTGGGTTCCACCGCCATGCCCGGGTAGAAGATCTTCTGCGCCCCGTTCAGCACCACCCGATCACCGGCGGCCAGCCCGGCGCTGATCACCCGCAGGCCATCAAGCTGGCGGCCCAGGGTCACGTCCTTGCGCAGGGCCTGGTTTTGCGGGCCGATGACGTACACGTATTTGCGGTCCTGGTCGGTTTGCACCGCGCGGTCGTCGATCAGCACCGCCCGGGTCTCGCTGCCGCCTTCGAGACGCACCCGGGCGAACAGGCCCGCGGTCAGCCGGCGGTCGGGGTTGGGCAGCACCGCGCGCACACGGATGGTGCCGGTGGCCGGGTCGACCTGGTTATCCAGGAAGTCCACGGTGCCGGTCAGGGGGAAGGTCCCGACATCGTTGGCCAGGCCGACCCGCACGGTATTGCTCACCCCCGGGCGCTGGCCCTTGCCCAGCAGCTCGGTGTAGCGCAGCAGGCTCTGCTCATCGGCGTCGAAATAGACGTACATCGGGTCCTGGGAAACGATGCTGGTCAGCACGCTCTGGTCGGCCTGGGCCAGGTTACCGAGGGTCAGCATGGCCCGGCCGACACGCCCGGAAAACGGCGCGCGGACCTGGGTGAAGTCGAGGTTGAGCTGGGCCGTGGCCACCTCGGCGACGGCCGCGTTCACATCCGCCACGCCCTGGGCCAGGGAGGCGCTGCGAATGTCGCCCTCCTCCCGCGACAGCGCCGACTGCTTGACCAGGGCCTGGCCGCGGCGGTCCTGCTCGGTGGCCAGACGCACCGTGGCGCGGGCCCGGGCCAGCCGGGCCTGGGCGCTGGCCAGCGCCTCGCGGTAAGGGCGCGGATCGATGACGAACAGGGTCTGGCCCTTTTCCACCTCGTCGCCCTCGCGAAACGCCACCCGGTCGACATAACCGCTGACCCGTGGCCGCAGGTCGACCGCGTCGATCGCGCTGATACGGCCATTGAACAGGTCCCACTCACGCACCGCCTGCACGCTCACGGTCGTCACCTCGACCACCGGCGCCGCGGCGGCGACCGGCTCGCCCTTTTCGTTACAGCCGCCCAGCGCCAAGAGGAGGCACAACGCGCCCAATCGATGGGTTGAAGAACAGCCTCGACCGACTACTCGGCGAATTCGATTCATGAACGTGGACTCCCGCTGCACCAGAGGTATTGATTTATAGGCAGACGGAATATAAAAGTTAAAGTTAACTTTAAGTAAAGCCCCTTCGGAGGCCCCATGAAAAAGCCCAGCGAACCGCTGCTGACCATCACCGAAGTGGCCCGACGCAGTGGCGTCATGGCTTCGGCACTGCGTTTCTACGAGACCCGCGGGTTGCTCCACTCGATCCGCGTGGGCAGCGGCCACCGCCGCTACCCGCGCTCGATCCTCAGGCGGGTCGCCTATATCGTGTTCGCCCAGCGCATCGGTTTCTCGCTGGATGAAATCATCCAGCAACTGACCGGCCTGCCCATCAACACCGCCCCGGCGGGCGCGGACTGGCGGCGCCTGACCGCCACCTGGAAAACCCGGGTGCAGCAACGCATCGCCGAACTCGAACGGCTGAACATGAGCCTGGAGGAATGCATAGGTTGCGGCTGCATGTCGATGGAACACTGCCAGCTCAACAACCCCGAGGACATCTACTCGCGCAACGGCTGCGGCGCCCGGCGCTGGCTGGGGGACCAGAAAATCGCGATCCCCGGCGAGCCGCAGGCCGATTGATCGTGGGGGTCGCCTGCCCTCCCCGGCGGCGACCGTTCGATCCGCGCCAGCGCCTCAGCCGCGCAGCACGAACACCGGGAACATCTCGCGCAGGTGCTGCCACAGGTCCGGCACCAGCACCTGTTGCGGCGTGCTCGGCAATTGCGGGTCGAGCATGCGCGCGGTGCGCACCATCTGCACCGCGAAGCGCCTGACCCCCAGGGCTTGCAGGCGCTGGCCGAGGAGCAGCAGGCGGGCCGGCTGCAACAGGTGCCAGTGCACGGTGGTGCGGCATTCGTAGTCGACGCCGCTGGCCAGCAGCAGCTCCAGGCTGCGCCAGTTGGCCTTGCCGCTGCCCGGCACGCCGGTAATCATCGGGCCGTCTTCGGCCAGGGCCTTGACGTCGAAGCCGACCCAGTCGGCGCCGGCCACCGCCCGGGCAAAGGCCGCCGGCTTGATGCCGGCGCTGTGCAGGCCGATGCGGAAACCCATGGCCCGTACTTCATCCATCGCCGCCGGCAAACCGTCCTGCAGGGTCGGCTCGCCGCCACTGAACACCACCGCGTCCAGCAGGTCCTGGCGGCGTTGCAGGAAACTCAGGACCCGGCACCAGTCCAGCTCCTCGCTGCCGCGCGGCGGGATCAGTTGCGGGTTGTGGCAGTAGCGGCAACGCCAGGCGCAGCCCTGGCAGAACAGCACGCAGGCGAGCAGCCCCGGGTAGTCGAGAGTGGTCAGGGGCACCATGCCCCCGACCCGCATCTTTCGGCTCATTGGCAACCGGCCGCGGTGACCTGTTCGGTGAAGTGCACGCGCTCGCGGTGCTCGGACTGTTTACCCGGGTTGAAGGCCGAGACCGGGCGGTGATAACCCATCACCCGGGTCCAGACTTCGCAGCGCTGGCGTTGCGCCTGGGGCAATGTGGATTGTGCGTTCATGGTGGAACTCCTTGCGGTTGGGGGAAGACAGGTCAGTGCGCGGTGGCCATGCCCGTGGCCTGGGCCTGCAGCAGGGCTTCGTCGCACTTGGGGCAGAACTCGTGCTCGCCGTCGAGGTAGCCGTGCACCGGGCAGATGGAAAAGGTCGGGGTCACCGTCAGGTACGGCAGGCGGAAGCGCCCCAGGGCCTTGCGCACCAGCTGCTTGCAGGCCGCGGTCGAGGAAATCCGCTCGGCCATGTACAGGTGCAGCACGGTGCCGCCGGTGTATTTGCATTGCAGTTCGTCCTGCAGCTCCAGGGCCTCGAACGGATCGTCGGTATGGCCCACCGGCAACTGCGAGGAGTTGGTGTAGTACGGCGCCTCGCGGCTGCCGGCCTGGAGAATGCCGGGGTAACGCTTGAGGTCTTCCTTGGCGAAGCGGTAGGTGGTGCCTTCGGCCGGGGTCGCCTCGAGGTTGTAGAGATGGCCGGTTTCCTCCTGGAAGCGCACCAGGGTCGCGCGCACATGGTCCAGCAGCCTGAGGGCGAACTGGCGCCCCTGTTCGGTGTGCATGCCCTGCTCGTCGCCGCTGAAGTTGCGCAGCATTTCGTGCAGGCCATTGAGGCCGATGGTCGAGAAGTGATTGCGCAGCGTGCCCAGGTAACGCTGGGTGTAGGGATACAGGCCGGCGTCCATATGGTGCTGGATCACCTTGCGCTTGACCTCCAGGCTCTCCATCGCCAGTTCCATCAGCGCGTCCAGGCGTTGCAGCAGGCCGCTGGTATTGCCCTTGAACACATGGCCCAGGCGCGCGCAGTTGAGCGTCACCACGCCGAGCGAGCCGGTCTGCTCCGCCGAGCCGAACAGGCCGCCGCCGCGCTTGAGCAGCTCGCGCACGTCCAGTTGCAGGCGGCAGCACATGGAGCGCACCTGGTTGGGCTGCATGTCCGAATTGAGGAAGTTCTGGAAGTACGGCAGCCCGTAGCGGGCGGTCATCTCGAACAGGCGGTCGGCGTTCTCGCTGTCCCAGGGAAAATCATGGGTGATGTTGTAGGTCGGGATCGGAAAGGTGAACACCCGGCCCTTGGCGTCGCCGGCCTGCATCACTTCGATATAGGCGCGGTTGAGCAGGTCCATTTCCGCTTGCAGCTCGCCGTAGGCAAAGGGCATTTCCTCGCCGCCGATCACCGGGACCTGCTCGCGCAGATCCTCCGGGCAGACCCAGTCGAAGGTCAGGTTGGTAAAGGGCGTCTGGGTACCCCAGCGCGACGGCACGTTGAGGTTGTAGATGAACTCCTGGATCGCCTGGCGCACCTGCGGGTAGTTCAGGCGGTCCTTGCGCACATAGGGCGCCAGATAAGTGTCGAAGGAACTGAAGGCCTGGGCCCCGGCCCATTCGTTCTGCAGGGTGCCGAGGAAATTCACCATCTGCCCCAGGGCGCTGCTCAGGTGCTTGGGCGGCCCGGCCTCGACCCGCCCCGGCACGCCATTGAGGCCTTCATGCAACAGCGTGCGCAGGGACCAGCCGGCACAGTAGCCGGCGAGCATGTCGAGGTCGTGGATATGCAGGTCGGCCTCGCGGTGGGCGCGGCCGATGGCTTCACTGTAGACCTCATCCAGCCAGTAGTTGGCGGTGACCTTGCCGGACACGTTGAGCACCAGCCCGCCCAGGGAATAACCCTGGTTGGCGTTGGCCTGCACCCGCCAGTCCTCGCGGTCGAGGTACTCGTTCATCGAGGCCGCCACTTCGACCAGGGTCTTGCGGTCGCGACGCAGGCGCCCGTGCTGTTCGCGGTAGACGATGTAGGCGCGCATGGCCAAGAAGAATCCGGCGTCCATCAGCACCCGCTCGACCCGGTCCTGGATCTGCTCCACATGCAGCCGCGCATGCCCCTCAAGGTGGGCCAGCACCGCCTTGAGCAAGCCCTCGGCCTCGACTTCGGCGTACTCGCCGCTGGCCTTGCCGGCGGCGATCAACGCCTGGCGGATCTTGTCCGCATCGAAGGCAACCCGGCTGCCATCGCGTTTGTGCAGGCGGTTGTTGCCCCCCCTGATCAGCGTGCTGTGCATTTGACCTCCGCATACTACATATAGATGTTTTTAATTCTTAAAACACAAGATGCAGTGAGATTACGGAGTGGCGGTTGGGTTGCCATTGATCGTGATCAAGTATTTTTTGGTTTGTGTACATATCCATTTTTTTGGTAACGGCGACTTAGGGTTCCGCCCTTACGGCGGCTCACTTTTGAAGAGCGCAAAAGTAAGCAAAACGCTCTTGCCCCACCACTCGGTGCCTCGCTAAGGCTCGGCATGCCCGAACGAAGGCATTGATCCGTGGGCCGCCGCCACAGGCCATCCATGGCCTGGGGCGGCTAACCCGGCATCCCTGCCGGGTTACCCACGGCTCAATGCCTGCGTTCGGCCATCGTGGTTAACGGGGCTTTCAGATCAAAAGCAAAAGCAAGACGGCGGCCTGCCGGCCGGCCTGGGGGTGGGTGTGCTTCCTGTAGCCGCTGCCGAGTGCAGCGAGGCTGCGATCGAGGCCGAAGGACTCGCCAGGCGGGCACCGCGTTTCCCCAGATCCTGCGAGGCGTCAGGTTTAGCGGCCCTGCGGGCCGATCGCAGCCTCGCTACGCTCGGCAGCGGCTACACAAAGCCATGTCCGGCAGAAGAACCGTAGCGTGGCGATGGCCTGTGGCGGCGTGCCCCCGGAGCAATACCTGCGTTCGACCAGCGCAGTTAACGGGGTGCTCAGATCAAAAGCAGGACGGCGGCCTGCCGACCGGCCTGAGAACGCATTCCCTGTAGCCGCTGCCGAGCGCAGCGAGGCTGCGATCGAGGCCGAAGGACTCGCCAGGCGGGCACCGCGTTTCCCCAGATCCTGCGAGGCGTCAGGTTTAGCGGCCCTGCGGGCCGATCGCAGCCTCGCTACGCTCGGCAGCGGCTACACAAAGCGTGTCCGGCAGAAGAGCTGTAGCGTAGCGATGGCCTGTGGCGGCGTGCCCCCGGAGCAATGCCTGTGTTCGGCCAGCGCGGTTAACGGGGTGCTCAGATCAAAAGCAGGACGGCGGCCTGCCGGCCTGAGAACGCATTCCCTGTAGCCGCTGCCGAGCGCAGCGAGGCTGCGATCGAGGCCGAAGGACTCGTCAGGCGGGCACCGCGTATCCCCAGACCCTGCGAGGCGTCAGGTTTAGCGGCCCTGCGGGCCGATCGCAGCCTCGCTGCGCTCGGCAGCGGCTACACAAAGCATGTCCGGCAGAAGAGCCGTAGTGTGGCAAAAACAGCAAGCTCCGCCCGGCGAAGGCTTTGTTTTGGCTCTGGCTTTTGATCTTGATCTCCAACGCCCCGTTAACCACGCTGGCCGAACGGAGGTATTACGGAGCGGGTAAACCGGCAGGGATGCCGGTTTAGCCGCCCCGGGCCATGGATGGCCCGTGGCGGCGGCCCGCTCCGTAATGCCTCCGTTCGGGCACACCGAGCCTCAGCGAGGTGCCGAGTGGTGGGGCAAGAGCGTTTTGCTTACTTTTGCGCTTTTCAAAAGTAAGCCGCTGTAAGAGCGGAACCCTAAGTAGCCGTTACCGCAGCAACGGATATCCCCCCAATCTCACCCCCCACTCATATTCATAAACCGCACCACCTGCACCGTCCCCTGCGGACTAAAATCATGCCGCAACGGCTTGCGCCGCAAAGCCTGCTGCAAGGCATCGATCAGCGGCTGGTCGTCCAGCGGATAACGCCGCAGCAGGCCACGCAGATCCAGGGCATCGTCCTGCCCCAGGCACAGCAACAGCTTGCCTTCGACGGTCATGCGTACCCGGTTGCAGCTGCCACAAAAGTTGTGGCTGTTGGGCGAGATAAAACCGATGCGTGTCTGCGGATGGCGCTCCAGGCGCACGTAACGCGCCGGCCCGCCGCTGTTCTCGGCGCTGTCGAGCAAGGCATGGCGGCTGGCGATCAGCGCCCGTACCTCGTCGCTGGAACAGAAGGATTCGCCCCGGGAACGGCCGACGTCGCCCAGGGGCATTTCCTCGATAAAGCTGATATCGATGCGCTGCTCGATGGCGTACCGCACCAGCTGCGGCACTTCCTCGAAGTTGCGCCCCTTCATCACCACGCAGTTGAGCTTGACCCGCTCGAACCCCGCCCCGCGCGCCACCTCGATACCGCGCAGCACCTGGTCGAGATCGCCGTTGCGGGTGATGGCGCGAAACTTCTGCCCGTCCAGGCTATCGAGGCTGATGTTCATCCGCTTGACCCCGGCTTCCGCCAGCGGCCGGGCCAGGCGCTCCAGCTGCGAGCCGTTGCTGGTCATCACCAGTTCGCGCAGGCCCGGCAAGGCGGCGATGTCGCGGCACAGGCCAACGATGCCCGGGCGAATCAGCGGCTCGCCGCCGGTGAGGCGGATCTTGCGCACGCCCTGGCCGACGAACAGCGCCGCCAACCGCCGCAGCTCTTCCAGGGTCAGCACCTGCTGGCGCGGCAGGAAGGTCATGTTCTTCGCCATACAATACACGCAGCGAAAATCGCAACGGTCGGTCACCGACATCCGCAGATAGTCGATCTGCCGCCCGAAGCCGTCCTGCATCACATTGCTCATGGCCTTCCCCTTACTGCACCAGCGGCGAGTCGGCGCCTTGCAGATGAATGCCCCGGATGTCCGCGGCCCCGACCAGGGTTTGCAGGTACTGCACCACGGCCTTTTGCCAGACGCCCTGTTGCAGCTGGTTGCGGATCACCAAAGCCACTGCCTCATAGGGCAAGGCCTGGCCCTCGACCCGCTGATCGACGCAGACCACATGCCAGCCATAACGGCTTTCCAGCGGCTTGGCCGCCAGCCCCGTCGGCAGGCTGAACAGCTGGCGCTCCAGTTCCGGCACGGTCTGGCCCTTGCTGATCTGCCCCAGGGAACCGCCCTGGGCCTTCGACGGGCAGGCCGAATACTTCAGCGCCAGTGCAGCGAAACTGTCGGGCTGCTCGTCCAGGCGTTGCAGCAAAATCTCCGCCTGGACCTGGGCCGTGCTGCGCGCCCCGGCATCGTCCGGCGCGCATTCGAGCAGGATGTGCCGCACCGCCAGCAACGGCGCGCTGTGAAAACGCCCGCGGTTGTTGTCGTAGTAACGCCAGCACGCCGCCTCGTCGCACTCCGGCACCTGCACCTCGCGTTCGAGCAACAAACGGGTGGCAGCCTCCTCTTGGTTCTCGCCGGCGCCGATCTGCAACGTCAGGCCGAGTTCGGCGATGCGCTGCTGCAACAGCTCGCGGATCACCAGGGCCCTGGCCGCCAGGTACACCGCCTCCTCGCGGCTGGCCGCCGGGTGATATTGCAGCTCCTGGGCCAGCGCCTGCGGGGTGATCGGCACCTGGTTGACGCTGATGATCGGCCACTCCTGCTCGCTGCTGGCGATCAGTTGCACAGGCGCCTCGTCCGCGGCCACGGGCTCATGCCCCGGCGGCGTGAACGCCTGCACGCCCACCTCCACTTCACTCTCTGGCACCAGCGTTTCCTCGCGGGCCGAAGACCCGCAACCGCCGCTGCCGCCGTTACCGCCGCCACATCCACATCCACCTGACATGACTGCCTCCTCAGATTTTCTGCCGAACGATTTGATAACGCCGCCCCAGGTACCAGACCGGCGCGCTGACCATGTGCACCAGGCGGGTAAAGGGGAACAGCACGAACAGGGTCAGGCCGAGAAACACGTGCAGCTTGTAGGTCAGACCGACCGGGGCGATAGCCGCCGCCGCGTCCATGGGCCGCAACAGCACGATGCTCTGCGCCCAGTCGGCGAGCATCACCATCACCGAACCGTCCATATGGGCGGTGGAGGCGACTATGGTCAAAAGGCCGAGCAGCAACTGCGCCAGCAGCACCAGCAGGATCAGGATGTCCGAAGGGCTGGAGGTAGCGCGCACCCGCGGGTCGGTGAGACGGCGCTTGATCAGCATCAGCAGGCCGACCAGGCACAGCAGGCCGAAGAAGCCGCCGGAGACCATCGCCAGCAACTGCTTGTGCTCGGTGCTGATCACATGGTGATAGACCGAGGCCGGGGTCAGCAGGCCGACGAAGTGCCCGGCCAGCACGAACAGCACGCCGACATGGAACAGGTTGCTGGCCACGCGCATGCCACGCTTGTCGAGCATCTGGCTGGAGCCGGCCTTCCAGCTGTACTGCGAAAGGTCGAAGCGTGCCCAGCTGCCCAGCAGGCAGATCGCCAGGGCCACATAGGGATAGATCCCGAACACCAACAGATTCCACTTAGACATTGCCCACCTCCCCGGCTGGCGCGGCGGCCAGCCCCTGATGCTGAAAATCCACCCAGTGCAGCGGTACCGCGCTTTCCTCCCGGGCCTTGCCCGGCGCGCTCGGCATTGAGCTGCAACGCTCCTGCTGCTCGGCCTGGAGAAAGTCCACCGCCTCCTCTTCCCAGATCTTGTCCAGGGCCTCAAGGGAGTCGTCGCGCGGTTCGGCCGCCACCTGTTCGCGCAGGTCGGCCACCGCCTGGTGCGGCTCCGCGCCAGCGATCTGCAGCAAGGCGCGAAAGCAACTGGCGTAGGCGCTCTCACGCTCCTCCAGGCGCGCCGCGAGCAAGGCCAAGAGGTGCGCGACATCGGCCAGGCCCTCGCGGGCCTCAAGATCGTCGCGGGTGGAAAGGAACTCCAGGTACAGCGGGATGTAGTCCGGCAGCTCCTTGATACCGATGGCAAAGCCCGCGGCTTCATACTGGGCGAGCATGTCGACCATGGCCTGGCCGCGGTCGCGGGACTCGCCGTGCACATGCTCGAACAACAGCAACGACAGCGAGCGGCCACGACCGAACAGCGCGCCGTAGTGCTCCTGGCCATCCATCAGGTCGTTGGTGCAGAGCAGTTCCAACAGCTCGAACAGCGCGCCGCGCTGCTTCGGGCTGATTTCCCGGGCCTGGATGATCGCCTGCTCCAGTTCGTCGCGGCCCTCGACCAGGGTTGCGCTCGGGTAGTCGAGCAGCAGCGAAATCACTTTCAGGATGCGCATGCTCATTCCTCCCACAGTTGCACGGTTTTCAGGACGTCGCGGCGGTTGGCCTTCTTCGCCCCGAACATGTTGGTGTCGGAGCTGCCGCTGCAGCCACTGCCGAAACTGAAGCCGCAACCGGAACGCTCGGCGAAGGCATCGCTCATGGCTTCCTCGCGGTGCGCGCTGGGCACCACGTAGCGGTCTTCGTAGTTGGCGATGGCCAGGTAGCGGTACATCTCCTCGACCTGGCTCACGCTCAGGCCGACCTCCTCCAGCACTTGCAGGTCCTGCACGCCTTCGACCTGTTCGGCGCGCTTGTAGGCGCGCATCGCCAGCAGGCGCTTGAGGGCGCGCTTGACCGGCTTTTCGTCGCCCGCGGTCAGCAGGTTGGCCAGGTAACGCAGGGGGATGCGCAGGCTGTCGACATCCGGGATCACCCCGTTCATGCCCACGGTGCCGGCGGCCGCCGCGTTCTGGATCGGCGACAGCGGCGGCACGTACCAGACCATCGGCAAGGTGCGGTATTCCGGGTGCAGCGGCAGCGCCAGCTTCCAGTCCACCGCCATCTTGTACACCGGCGAACGCTGCGCGGCGTCGATCACCGACTGCGGCACCCCGTCTTCCAGGGCCTGGCGGATCACTGCCGGGTCATGCGGATCGAGGAAGATTTCCAGCTGCTTCTCGTACAGGTCCTGCTCGCTGGCGGTGCTCGCCACCTCGGCGATGCGGTCGGCGTCATACAGCAGCACGCCGAGGTAGCGGATGCGCCCGACACAGGTCTCGGCGCACACGGTGGGCATGCCCGCCTCGATCCGTGGGTAGCAGAAGATGCACTTCTCCGACTTGCCGCTCTTCCAGTTGAAATAGATCTTCTTGTACGGGCAGCCGCTGATGCACATGCGCCAGCCGCGGCACTTCTCCTGGTCGATCAGGACGATGCCGTCCTCCTCGCGCTTGTAGATCGCCCCGCTCGGGCAGGACGCCGCGCACGCCGGGTTCAGGCAGTGCTCGCACAGGCGCGGCAGGTACATCATGAAAGTGTTTTCGTACTCGCCGTAGATGTCCGCCTGGATCTGGTCGAAGTTCCGGTCCTTGCGCCGCTTGGCGAACTCGCTGCCGAGGATCTCCTCCCAGTTCGGCCCCCACTCGATCTTTTCCATGCGCTTGCCGGACACCACCGAACGCGGCCGCGCGGTCGGCTGGTGGTCGCCCAGGGGCGCGGTGTGCAGGTGCTGGTAATCGAAGTCGAACGGCTCGTAGTAGTCGTCGAGGCTCGGCAGGTCGGGGTTGGCGAAGATGTTCGCCAGCACCCGGAACTTGCCGCCGATGCGCGGGTTGATCGAGCCGTTGGCGTTACGCACCCAGCCGCCCTTCCACTTGTCCTGGTTTTCCCATTCTTTCGGGTAGCCGATCCCGGGCTTGGTCTCGACGTTGTTGAACCAGGCGTATTCCATGCCTTCGCGGCTGGTCCAGACGTTCTTGCAGGTGATCGAGCAGGTATGGCAGCCGATGCATTTGTCCAGGTTCAGGACCATGCCGATTTGTGAACGAATCTTCATGACAACTCCTCAATCCATCTCGGTCGGCAGGGGGCGTGGCAGCTCATCGCCGTCCGAGCCATCGAGCCAGTCGACGCGGGCCATCTTGCGCACCACGACGAACTCGTCGCGGTTGCAACCGACCGTGCCGTAATAGTTGAAACCGTAGGCCTGCTGGGCATAGCCGCCGATCATGTGGGTCGGCTTGAGCACCACCCGGGTGACCGAGTTGTGGTGGCCGCCGCGGGTCTTGGTGGTCTCGGAGCCGGGCACGTTCACGATCCGTTCCTGGGCGTGGTACATCATCACCATGCCCTCCTTGACCCGCTGGCTGACCACCGCCCGGGCGGTCGCCGCGCCGTTGGCGTTGAAGCATTCGATCCAGTCGTTGTCCTCGATGCCGGCGCGCTTCGCATCGATTTCCGAGAGCCAGACAATCGGCCCGCCACGGCTCAGGGTGAGCATCAGCAGGTTGTCGCTGTAGGTGCTGTGGATGCCCCATTTCTGGTGCGGGGTGATCCAGTTGAGGACGATTTCCGGGTGGCCGTTGCTGCGCTTGCCCTTCACCGCCTCGATGGTCCGGGTGTTGACCGGCGGCCGGTAGCTCATCAGCTGTTCGCCGAACGCCTGCATCCACGGGTGGTCCTGGTAGAACTGCTGGCGGCCGGTGATGGTGCGCCACGGGATGTTCTCGTGGACGTTGGTGTAGCCGGCGTTGTAGCTGACGTGATCGTCCTCCAGGCCCGACCAGGTGGGGCTGGAAATGATCTTGCGCGGCTGCGCCTGGATATCGCGGAAGCGGATCGCCTCGTGGGCCTTGGACAGCGCCAGGTGGCTGTGGTCGATGCCGGTGAACTCGGACAGCGCGGCCCAGGCCTTGACCGCCACATGGCCGTTGGTTTCCGGGGCCAGGGACAGGATCACCTCGGCGGCGTCGATCGCCGTGTCGATCTTCGGCCGGCCCTGGCTGATGCCCGCCGCGCCCTCGCGGTAATTCAGCTCGCCGAGGAATTTCACCTCCTCCTCGGTGTTCCAGTTGATGCCCTTGCCGCCGTTGCCGAGTTTTTCCAGCAGCGGCCCGAGGGAGGTGAACTGCTTGTAGATGTTCGGGTAGTCGCGCTCCACCACTTGCAGGTTCGGCGCGTTCTTGCCCGGCTGCGGGGCCACGCCCGCGGTTTTCCAGTCGGTGCCGCCGAACGGCTGGGCCAGCTCGCCGACGCTGTCATGCATCAGCGGCACGGTGACCAGGTCCTGCTCCACGCCCAGGTGCCCCACCGCCATGCTGGAGAACGCCTTGGCGATGCCCTTGTAGATCTCCCAGTCGGAACGCGATTCCCAGGCCGGGTCGATGGCCGCCGACAGCGGGTGGATGAAGGGATGCATGTCCGAGGTGTTCATGTCGTCCTTCTCGTACCAGGTCGCGGTCGGCAGGACGATGTCGGAATACACGCAGGTCGAGGACATGCGGAAGTCCAGGGTGGTGACCAGGTCGAGCTTGCCGATGGCGCCCTGGTCCACCCATTCGGCTTCCTGCGGCTTGCAGTCGCCGACCTGGCCGATGTCCTCGTTCATCACCCCGTTACGGGTGCCGAGCAGGTACTTGAGCATGTACTCGTGGCCCTTGCCCGAGGAGCCCAGGAGGTTGGAACGCCAGATGAACATGTTGCGCGGGAAGTTCTGCGGGCTGTCCGGCTGCTCGCAGGCGAAACGCAGCGAGCCCTCATGCAACGACTTGACCACATAGTCCTTGGGCGTCATGCCGAGTGCTGCGGCGTCCCGGCAGATGTGCAGCGGGTTACTGTTGAGCTGCGGCGCGCTGGGCAGCCAGCCGGCGCGTTCGGCACGGATGTTGTAGTCCAGGGCGTGTTCGGGGAACTGGCTCTTGTCGGCCAGCGGCGAGAGCACGTCGTGCATGCTCATCTTCTCGTGGCGCCATTGCGAGCTGTGGGCGTAGAAGAAGCTGGTGCCGTTCATCTGCCGTGGTGGCCGGCTCCAGTCCAGGCCGAAGGCCAGGGGCAGCCAGCCGCATTGCGGACGGAGTTTTTCCTGGCCGACATAGTGGGCCCAGCCGCCACCGGTCTGGCCGACGCAACCGCAGAGCATGAGCATGTTGATCAGCCCGCGGTAGTTCATGTCCATGTGGTACCAGTGGTTCATCGCCGCACCGACAATGATCATCGAGCGGCCACGGGTCTTGTCGGCGTTGTCGGCGAACTCGCGGGCGATCTGGATGGCTTTCTCGCGGCTGACGCCAGTGATCTGCTCCTGCCAGGCCGGAGTGCCGGGCACGCTGGCGTCGTCGTAGTCCTTGGCCACATTGGCGCCGCCCAGGCCACGGTCGATGGCCAGGTTGGCCGCCGACAGGTCGAACACCGTGGCCACCTTGACCTGGCTGCCGTCGGCCAGGGTCAGGCTGCGCACCGGCACGCGGCGGTATTGCACGGCGTCGCCGGCCACATGCTGGAAGTGCTCCTGGATTTCCCCGGCGAAATACGGGAAGGCCACTTCGGCGACATCGCCACCGATCAGGCTCAGGCTCAGGTCGATCTCACGCCCCGCGCCGCCTTCCCGGGCGAGGATGTTCCACTTGCCCTGCTCGCCCCAGCGGTAGCCGATGGAGCCCTGGGGCGACACCAGCTCGCCGCTGGCGTCGATGGCGATGGTCTTCCATTGCGGGTTGTTGTCCTGGCCGAGGTTGCCGGCCAGGTCCGAGGCGCGCAGGAAGCGGTCCGGCTGGTAGCCGGCCCCCGGCGCGGTGCCGAGCATCGGCTTGAGCAGCACCAGCACCGGCAGGTCGGTGTAGCGCTTGGCGTAGTCGGTGAAATAGGCGCTCGGGCGGTCGAGGTGGAACTCCTTGAAGATCACATGGTTGAAGGCCTGGGCCAGCGCCGCGTCGGTGCCCTGCTTGGGGTTGAGCCAAAGGTCGGTGAGCTTGGCCACTTCCGAATAGTCCGGGGTGATGGCCACGGTCTTGGTGCCCTTGTAGCGCACCTCGGTGAAGAAGTGCGCGTCCGGGGTGCGGGTCTGCGGAACGTTGGAACCCCAGGCGATGATGTAGTTGGAGTTGTACCAGTCGGCCGATTCCGGCACGTCGGTCTGCTCGCCCCAGACCATCGGCGAGGCCGGTGGCAGGTCGCAGTACCAGTCGTAGAAGCTCAGGCAGGCACCGCCGATCAGCGACAGGTAACGGGCGCCGGCGGCGTAGCTGACCATCGACATGGCCGGGATCGGCGAGAAGCCGACGACCCGGTCGGGGCCGTACTGCTTGATGGTGTAAACGTTGGCCGCGGCGATGATCTCGTTGACCTCATCCCAGCTGGAACGGATGAAGCCGCCCATGCCGCGCTTGCTCTTGTACGACTCGGCCTTGGCCGGGTCCTCGACGATGCTCGCCCAGGCCTCCACCGGCGCCATAGTCTGCCGCGCCTGGCGCCACAGCTTGAGCAGCGGCTTGCGGATCTTCGGGTACTTCAGGCGGTTGGCGCTGTAGATGTACCAGCTGTAGCTGGCGCCCCGCGGGCAGCCGCGCGGCTCGTGGTTGGGCAGGTCGTTGCGGGTGCGCGGGTAGTCGGTCTGCTGGGTTTCCCAGGTGATCAGGCCGTTCTTCACGTAGATCTTCCACGAGCAGGAACCGGTGCAGTTGACCCCGTGGGTGGAGCGCACGATCTTGTCGTACTGCCAGCGCGAGCGGTAGACGTTTTCCCAGTCGCGGGACTCCTTGCGGGTTTCCCCGTGGCCCTCGGCGAACTCGCTTTGCTTGCGGTTGAAAAACCGCAGTTGATCCAACAAATGACTCATGGTGCTTTCCTCTCAGGCTTGCCGCGGGGTTCTATGCCCCGACCGGGCAAGGTTTGGATTCGGGTCGTGTCAGCAGGGAGTCGCCGCGCCTTTGCGCGCGTACCACCACCAGGTCACCACGATGCAGCTCAGGTAAAAGCCGACGAACATGTAGAAGGCCATCTCCGGGCCGCCGGTCTGGGCCATGGAAGTGCCGAAGGATTTGGGGATGAAGAACGCGCCGAAGGCGCCCATGGCCGAGCTGAAGCCGAGCACCGCGGCCGACTCCTTGCCGGCGTTCTTCAGCGCCTGCTCGCGCACCGCGGCGCTTTGCCCGGCGGCGGCCTTTTCGTGCAGGGTGCGGAAGATCACCGGGATCATGCGGAAGGTGGAGCCGTTGCCGATGCCGGTGGTGATGAACAGCAGCATGAACAGGCCGAGGAAGCCGTAGAAGTTGCCGCCGGCGCCGTTATGCGGAAGAAAGTGCAAGACCCCGAAGACCATCACGATCATCGCCACGAAGTTCCACAAGGTCACCCGGGCACCGCCGAGCTTGTCCGCCAGCCAGCCGCCCAGCGGCCGCACCAGGGCGCCCACCAGCGGGCCGAGGAAGGCGAACTTCAGCGCCACCACGTCCGGGAACGCGGTCTTGATCAGCATTGGAAAAGCCGCCGAGAAGCCGATGAACGAACCGAAGGTCGCCAGGTACAGCCAGCACATCAGCCAGTTGTGCTTGCGCTTGAAGATCACCGCCTGCTCGCTGAACGAAGCCTTGGCGCTGGACAGGTCATTCATGCCGAACCAGGCCAGCAGGGTCACCGCGATAATGAACGGCACCCAGACAAACCCGGCGTTCTGCAGCCACAGCTGGCTGCCGTCGGCCAGTACCTGGGCTTGCCCGCCGAGCCAGCCGAACAGGCCGAAGGTGATCACCAGCGGCACGCAGAACTGCATCACCGACACCCCGAGGTTGCCCAGCCCGGCATTCAGGCCCAGGGCCGTGCCCTGCTGCGACTTGGGGTAGAAGAAGCTGATATTGGACATGCTCGAGGCAAAGTTGCCGCCACCGAAACCGCAAAGCAGCGCGATCAGCACGAACACGCTGTAGGGGGTGTTCGGGTCCTGCACGGCAAAGCCCATCCACAGCGACGGCAGCAGCAGCGAGGCAGTGCTCAGGGCGGTCCAGCGGCGGCCGCCGAAGATCGGCACCATGAACGAATAGAACACCCGCAAGGTGGCGCCGGACAGCCCCGGCAACGCCGCCAGCCAGAACAGCTGGTCGGTGCTGAAGCTGAAGCCGATGGCGTTCAGGCGCACGATCACCGTGCTCCAGACCATCCACACGGCAAAGGCCAAGAGCAGCGCGGGAATCGAGATCCACAGGTTGCGGGTCGCCGTCTGCTTGCCGCTGCGCCCCCAGAAAGCGGGGTCTTCCGGGCGCCAGTCATGAATCAACGGGCCTGAATCGGGCTTATCAAGAACCGACATGTTCTTCTCCTTGGGCAATGCTGGAAAACGGGGACGAGGTGGCCGGCGGCTGTTTGCCCAGCAGCGGGCGCTTGCGGATTTCGCTGAAGTACATCCAGGTGAGCGACACCCAGACCACGCCGTACATCAACATGAAGCAGGAAGAGCGCACGCCGGTGAGGTCCACCAGGGCGCCGAACAGGATTGGCAGGACGAAGCCGCCCAGGCCGCCGGCCAAGCCGACGATGCCGGACACCGCGCCCATGTTCTGTGGGTAGTCGTTGGCGATGTACTTGAACACCGAGGCCTTGCCGAAGGCGAAGGCGATGCCCATGACGAACAGCAGCACGGTGAACAGCGCAGGATTCAGGCCGATGTGAAAATCCAGGGCGCCGTCGACGGTGCGCACTTGCAGCTGGGTCTGCGGGTAGGACAGCAGGAACAGGCAGATCCAGCTGACCCAGAGCACCCACCAGGTCACGCTCTGGGCGCCCCAGCGGTCCGACATCCAGCCGCCGACGGCGCGCAGCACCCCGCCCGGCAGCGAGAAACAGGCGGCCAGCAGCGCCGCGCTCTGCAGGCTGAAGCCGTATTCCTGCACGTAGTACTGGGTCATCCACAGCGCCAGGGCCACATAGCCGCCGAAGACGATCGAGTAGTACTGGCAGTAGCGCCACACCGCCGGGTCCTTCAACGCGCCCAACTGCTCGCGCAGGGTGGCGCCAGAGGCGCTGCGATGGGCCTTGTTGTCGGCGCTGAGAAACCAGAACAGCAGCGCGGTGATGAACAGGATGGCGCTGAAGGTTTTCGGCACCAGCTGCCAGCTGCCGGCGGCGATCAGCGCCGGGGCGAGAAACTTGGTCAGCGCGGCACCGGCGTTACCCGCGCCGAAGATGCCCATGGCGAAGCCCTGGTTGTCCTGGTCGAACCACTTGGCGACGTAGGCGATGCCCACCGAAAACGAACCGCCGGCCAGGCCGACGAACAGGCCCAGGACCAGGAACTGCCAGTAGGCCGTGGCGTGGCTGATCAAGTACAGCGGCAACACGCAGCACAGCATCAGCAGGAAGAACACGCTGCGCCCGCCAAAGCGATCGGTCAGCAGGCCCAGCGGCAGGCGTGCCAGCGAACCGGTGAGCACCGGAGTGGCGGCCAGCAGGCCGAACTGGGTTTCGTTGAGCGCAAGCAGCGCCTTGATCGGCACACCGAGCACCGCGAACATCATCCAGACCATGAAGCACACGGTGAAGGCCAGCGTACTCATGCCCAGCACCAGGCCTTGTCGTACACGCGGTTGGGTCATCTCGCTCTCCAGTCAGTCATTCATGGCCGCAGACTAGAGAGGCGAACCCGGTAAAAACTTGACCCGGGTCAAGGAAGCCCGGGGCCTCATGGGCCTATGCTTGCGCCGCCTACCTCCAACGAGGTAGTGCCGAAAAACCTCTGAACCCTTTGTTTATCAGGCTCTTGCCTTGGCTCCACGAGGCGGTTGCACGGATCCGATGAACAACAACTCTTTAGAGGTAGAGCGCCAGGGACCGGCTGCAAAACCATCGCCAGTCGTCCCTGGAGCCTGCTATGCCCGCCCTTCCCCCGTTCACATCCGGCCCGCGCCCTTGATCCGCTGGCTGCGCAGTTCCCTGCCCGCCCGCGCCGGCCTGGCGGTGATCCTGATCGCCGTGCTGGCGCTGGCCAGTTCCCTGAGCGCCGGGCTGATCGCCTGGTTCAGCCAGGGCGACGCGGCGGCCATCAACACCGCGGGCTCGGTGCGCATGGAGACCTACCACCTGAGCTGGAAGCTGGCCGCGGGCGCCAGCGCCGAAGAGATCGAGCAGATCCGCCAGAGCCTGCAACAGCGCCTCGACAGCCAGTCGCTCAGGGCGGTGCTGGAAGACGGCGCCGACCCCGAGCTGGTGGACAGCTACCGGCAGATCCAGCAACGCTGGAACGCTGAGTTGCAGCCAGCCCTGGAACAACGCGATGCCGCCGCGTTCCAGGCCCTGGCCCTGCCCTTCGTCGAACAGCTGAACCAGTTCGTCAGCCTGCTGCAACGCCAGAGCGAACATAAGCAGACCTGGCAACAGTTGATCCAGGGCGCGGCGCTGTTCACCACCCTGTTCGTCCTGCTGCTGGGCCTGTACGAACTGCAATACGGCGTGGTCACGCCCTTGCAGGAACTGGTGGAAGCCACCCAGCGCTTTCGCCGTGGCGACTTCCAGGTGCGGGTCAACCACCAGTCCCGGGACGAGCTGGGCCAACTGGCCACCAGCTTCAACGCCATGGCCGAGACCATCGAGCAATCCCACCGCACCCTGGAAACCCTGGTGCGGCAAAAGACCCACAACCTGCAACAGGCCAACGCCGCCCTCGAGCTGCTGTACCAGAGCAGCCGCAGCCTGGCCACGCGGCTGGCCAACGCCGAAGGCCTGGACGAACTGATCCGGCGCTTCCAGCAGCGCCTGCCGGGGTTGCGCCTGTCGCTGTGCCTGCAAGGCCAGTTGCAGGCCCCGGCGCAGCAGTTGATCGCCCTGCATGGCGCCGACAGCCGGGAGGTCTGCGCGGTCAGTGATTGCGCCAGCTGCCAACGGCAGCAGCCGGTCGCCCGGCAGCGTTTCAGCATCAGCAACCAGGGCAGCGAACTGGGCGAGCTCAAGGCGCACTTCGTCGACGGCCATGCCCCGCAAGCCTGGGAAACCGAACTGATCCAGGCCCTGGCCAACCTGATCGGCACCTCGCTGTCGCTCAAGCGCCAGCGCGAACAGGACCATCGCCTGCTGTTGTTCGAAGAGCGCGCGATCATCGCCCGCGAGCTGCACGACTCCCTGGCCCAGGCCCTGTCCTACATGAAGCTGCAGGTCAGCCGCATGCAGACCCTGATGCGCCGTGGCGAACCGCTGAGCACCCTGGAGAACGTCACCGCCGAACTGCGCGAGGGGGTGAACAATGCCTACCGCCAGCTGCGCGAACTGTTGACCACCTTTCGCTTGCAGATCCACGACGCCGGTCTGGTGCGCGAGCTTGAGGCGACCACCGAGGAGTTCTCGCGCCGCGGCGATTTCCAGGTGCATGTGCAGCTCGACAGCCTGGCTTTCGAGCTGTCGGCCAGCGAGCAGATCCACCTGCTGCAGATCACCCGCGAGGCGCTCTCCAACTGCCTGCGCCACGCCCACGCGGAGAATGTCTGGCTGCAACTGCGCCAGCATGGCGAAACCCTGCGCCTGTCGATCGAGGACGATGGCCGCGGCTTCAGCGGCGACCACGACAACAGTGGCAACCAGCGCGAACACCACGGCCTGAACATCATGGATGAGCGGGCCCGCAGCCTGCATGGCCAGTTGCAGATTTCTTCCAGGACGCCCCAGGGCACCCTGGTGCAGATGGAATTCCGTCCGGAGTTTCTCGCCGTCCCCACACAAGGTAGCGCCGCATGAACCCATCCCCCACCTACCGGATCCTGCTGGTCGACGACCATCCGATGATGCGTCGCGGCATCCGCCAGATGCTCGAACTGGAAGACGACCTGCAGATCGTCGGCGAGGCCAGCCACGGCGAGGAAGCCCTGGGCCTGATCGAACCCTTGCAGCCCGACCTGGTGCTGCTCGACAACAACATGCCGCAACTCAACGGCATCGAGACCCTGCGCCGCCTGCGGGCCATGGACTACCGCGGCAAGGTGCTGCTGTTCACCGTGTCCGACGCCGAGGACGACATTCGCGACGCCCTGCGCCTGGACGCCGACGGCTACCTGCTCAAGGACATGGAGCCCGAGTTGCTGATCCAGTACTTGCGCGATGCCTTGAGCGGCGCCCTGGTGATCAGCCCGGGGCTGACCCGGGTCATGGCCCAGGCCCTGCGTTCGCCGCCGCGCCAGCCGGAGGTCGAGCTGACCGAACGCGAGCGCCAGGTGCTGCGCACCATCGCCAGCGGCTACAGCAACAAGGTCATCGGCCACAAGCTGGGTATCACCGAAGGCACGGTCAAGGTCCATGTGAAGAACCTGCTGCACAAGCTCGGCCTGCGCTCGCGGGTCGAGGCCGCGGTGTGGGCCATGGAGCACCTGCGCAACGCCGGCTGAGCCGCGCTTAGCCCCTCCTGCCCCTTTGGCCCCCTGCCCCTTTGGAGGTACGCCGGTGGAGGCATAGGCCCTGGCAGCCGCGCGCTCTACCATGGCCGGCAGCGGAGGTACCCATGCTGACCCACCCTTCCATCGTGCTGTTGTTGCGTCGCCATCATCTGTTCAGCCAGTTGCCGGACAAGGTCTTCGAGGAGGTCTGTGCCCGGGCCATGCTCAGGCGCCTGCCCAGCCACAACACCCTGATGCACCAGGGCGACCCGGCCAAGCGCTTTTTCCTGCTGGTCAGCGGCCAGGTCAAGCTGTACCGCATCACCGGCGAAGGCCAGGAGAACCTGGTGGAAATCATCCAGCCCGGGCAGACCTTCGCCGAGGCCCTGCTGTTCAGCCAGGCGCGCTTCTACCCGGTGAACGCCACTGCGCTGAAAGACAGCGTGCTGGTCAGCATCGACGGCAACCATTACCGCCACGCCCTGGAGGACCAGCCGCAGGTGTGCCTGGCGATCCTGGCGAGCATGAGCGTGCACCTGCACCAGCGCCTCAAGGACATCGACACCCTGACCCTGGGCAGCGCCAGCCGGCGGGTGGTGAATTTCCTGTTGCAGGAGCGCGACCCGCACAGCGGCGAGGTGGTGCTGCAAGTGTCCAAGCGCCTGGTGGCCTCCAAGCTGGGAATCCAGCCGGAGACCTTCTCGCGCATCCTCCATCGCCTGGTGGAAAGCGGCCTGATCGCCATGGAGCGGCGCACTATCCAGATCCCCGGCGCCGAGGAACTGGCCGCCTACCAGGGCTGAGCGGCAGCAGGCCCGCCCCTATTCCCTGTAGGAGCGAGCTTGCTCGCGATGGCGGCGTCCCAGGCATACTGCGGCGCCAGAATCGCCAGCAAGCTCGCTCCTACAGAAGCTGACCTGCCGGCGGTGCATCCTGGCACTGACGAGCCGACGCCTTCAGCCTGCGGCCAACCCCTTGCCCGCCCGTTCCAGATTGCGCCACAGCCAGACCGGCAATACGTCCGGATCGAGGCTGTCGATCAGGTTTTTCAGGGTCAGGCCCAGCTCGGTATCACCCTCGATCACCAGGCGCCGGCGGAAGAACAAGGTGTCCGGGTCTTCCTGACGGCTGGCCAGCAGCAGGAACTCGCGCCAGTTGCCGCTGATGGTCACGTCGGCCCGGGCGCGTTCGGCAATGCGCAGGCCGTCGCGGTCGCGGGTCAGGTACCAGGCCAGGCCCAGGTCGGGAATCCGCAGGCACAGCCAGCGCCGGCGCAGCAGGTCGAATTCGCCGGCGCGCAGCGGCTCGGCCAGGCAGCGGTTGAGCCCCTGCTGCAAGGCCAGGCGCTGCACGCCGAACGGCACCCGCCGCAGCAGCGGCAGCAGCCGGTCGGCGCTGCGCAGCAGCCAGTCCTTGCGTTTGGATTTGCCACTCAGCACAGGCCCACCTCCTCGACGCGCAACATCCCGGCCTGGCCATGCCAATAACCGTTGCAGCCCTCGACGAACAGCGGTGGCGTCGCACCCTGGCGCACCCGCTGATAGGCCTCGATCACCTCGCCCATGCCCTGGGCCCGCGGGCTCAGGCGCAGCAGGTCGGCGCCGCAGGCCACCAGCCCGGCATAGTCCGCCAGCAGATTGGTGACCTCGGCGGACAGGGTCTGGATGCCATTGAGGGTGAACAGCGCCTGGCCTTCCTGGCTGCTCAGCGCCAGGCCGTCGGGGTACTGGATGCAGCAGAACTGGCAGTCGTCCTTGGGCCGGTCCTGGGCCCGGGCGGTGAAGCAGCGCGCGGAATACGCCAAGGGCAGATGCCCATAGGCGAAGACTTCGACCTCGGGCAACGCCTGGCCCAGCTCGCGCACCTGATCCAGCACCGCGCGGATCAGCGCCGCCGAACACTCCACCGGCGGCACCCAGCGGATCATCCCGCAGCCCTGCAACTGGGCCAGGGCGTGGCCGTTGTACAGGTTCAGCGCCGGGCCACCGACGAAGGGCAATTTGCGCTCGGCGAGGAACTGCACCGCGCCCATGTCGTTGGCCTCCACCAGCAGCTCGCCGTTGTCGCACAGGCGCCGCAGGCTCGACAGCTCCGAGGCGGCTTCGATCAGGGTCAGGCTGGAGAGCACGATCTGCGCCGACGTGCAGCCCTGCAGTTCGCGCCCCAGGCCCAGCCACTGGTCCAGGGACAGCGCCCGGCGTTTCGAACACACGGTTTCCCCCAGGTAAATCACATCCAGGGGCAAGGCCGACATCTCGGCATAAAAACGTCCCAATTGTTCCTTGTCCCAGTAGAACAGGACGGGGCCCAGGCTGAGCTTCATCGCGAATTCCTCATTGCCATGATCGATGGTAGGCACCCAGGGTGGTCTGGCTGCCCTCGGACAGGCCGGCCAGCACCTGGCGCCACTGGTCCTTGACCGTGAAACTGGCGGGCGCGGCGCGATGGGCATCCAGCGCCGCGCGCCAGACCCGGGTGACCTGCTCGACATAGGCCGGGCTGCGCTGGCGGCCTTCGATCTTCACCGCCTCGACGCCGATGGCCGCCAGCTCCGGCAGCAGGTCCAGGGTGTCGAGGCTGGTGGGTTCCTCCAGGGCATGGAAGCGCTTGCCCTCCACCAGGAAGCGGCCCTTGCACAGGGTCGGGTAGCCGGCTGGCTCGTCGGCTTGATAGCGGTCGATCAGCACTTCGCTGAGGCGCGCGCTCAAGCCTTCGGCGTCCTCGCTCCAGCGCACCGCCTTGGCCGGCGAGCAGACGCCGCACAGGTTCGGCGACTCGCCGGTGATGTAGGAAGACAGGTGGCAACGCCCTTCGGCCATGATGCACAGGCTGCCAAAGGCGAATACTTCGATCGGCACCGTGCTGCTGGCCGCCACCTGGCGCACCTGGGCCAGGGACAGCACCCGCGGCAGGACGGCGCGGCGGATGTTGTAGTGCCGGGCGTAGAACGCCAGGGCGCTGGCATTGGTCGCCGAGCCCTGCACCGAGAGGTGCAGGTTCAATTGCGGATGGCGCTGGCTGGCATAGGCCAGGACCCCGGGATCGGCGGCGATCAGCGCGTCGACCCCATGCTCGGCGGCGCGGTCCACCGCCCGTTGCCAACGCGCCCAGCCCTGGGGCTGGGGGTAGGTGTTGACCGCCACATAGAGTTTGCGTTGGTGCTGGCGAATGTGCGCGACCGCCGCGTCGAACTGCTTGTCGTCCATGTTCAGGCCGGCGAAATGCCGGGCGTTGGTGTCGTCGCGAAAGCCGACGTAGACGGCATCGGCGCCTTGACGCACCGCCGCTTTGAGCGCAGGCAGGTTGCCTGCGGGGCAGACCAGTTGCATGGGGGTTCCTCATCAAAGAACGCGCCGGAGCGACGCGTGCGCAGCGATCGGAAATGCGCTGCCAGTCTAGCCAGACCGACAGCCACGGCCTTGACCGCAATCAATTGCCGTCACTGCATCAGTTCGGCGAACGACAGGAACGGCACCGGGTCGCCCGGACGTACCAAGCGCTCGCCTTCCACCAGCGCCAGGCCCTCGGCCCAGCAGGCCGCGGCGAGCATCGCCGAGCTTTGCTGCGGGTGCGGTTGCACACGAACCTGGGCATCGTCGCCGGGCACCAGGCGGGCCCGCAGGTACTGGCGCCGGCGGTTGCGCTGCAACCACTCGAAGCCCGCCGGCAACGCCATGGGCCGCGGCAGCACATCCGTCACGCCCTGGGCCCGCAGCAGGAATGGGCGCACCACCACCAGCGCGGTCACCAGCGCCGCCGAGGGGTTGCCCGGCAGGCCGAGCCACGGCTTGCCGGCCACTGCGCCAAAGGCCAGGGGCTTGCCCGGCTGGATCGCCAGGCGCCAGAAATCCACATGGCCCAGCTCCTCGATCGCCTGTTTGAGGTGGTCTTCCTCGCCGACCGACACCCCGCCCGAGGTCAGCAACAGATCGCACTCCGACGAGGCCAGGCTCAAGGCGTGGCGGCTGGCCGCCAGCTCGTCGGCCATCACCCCGTAGTCGTGCACCTCCACGCCCCAGCCGCGCAGCAACGCCGACAGGCAATAGCGATTGCTGTTGTAGATCTGCCCCGGCGCCAGGGGCTGGCCGGGTTCGCGCAGCTCGTCGCCACTGCTCAGCAGGCACACGCGCAACGGCCGATAGACCTCGACCCGGGCGATCCCGGCCGCCGCCAGCAAGCCCAGTTCCTGGGCGCGCAGGCGCTTGCCGGCCTTGAGCAACAGATCGCCGCGGGTGACCTCCTCGCCCTGCTGGCGCACGTGAGCGCCGACAGTCGTCGGCGGCAACCAGACTTGCCCGTCCTCGACCTGGCAGTTCTCCTGGGGCACCACCGTATCGGCCCCCGGCGGCAAGGGCGCGCCGGTGAAGATGCGCACCGCCTGCCCCGCCGCCAAGGGAGTCTCACCCGCTTGCCCGGCGGCGATCCGTCCCCCCAGGGTCAGGCGGCCACCGGCGGGCGGCAGGTCGGCGGCGCGCAAGGCGTAGCCGTCCATGGCGCTGTTGTCCCAGCCGGGCAGGTCCAGCGGCGAATGAAGGTCCGCCGCCAGCACCCGGCCCAGGGCCTGCTCCAGGGCGATGATCTGGGTCGTCGGTGGTGGCGGCGCCTGGTCCAGCAGATGGGCGATGGCCTGGTCCACCGGGATCAGTTGGCCGCTGTCGCAGCCACAGCCGGTCACGACCGCGCCCCACAGGCCTCGATGTTCTGTGGCGGTCCCTCATGGGTCTGCGGCTTGAGGTGGGGGGCGAAATTGCACGGACCGGTGCGGCTGTCCAGCTGTGGGCGCAGGATCATGTTCCAGGCCGTGCGGCAGGCCCCCGGCGAGCCCGGCACGCACACCACCAGCACGCCGTTGCTGACCCCGGCCAGGGCCCGCGACTGCAGGCTGGACATGCCGATTTCTTCCACCGACACCTGGCGGAACAGCTCGCCGAAACCTTCCACATGCTTGTCCAGCAGCGGCATTACTGCCTGGGGCGTGTTGTCCCGCGCGGTGAATCCGGTGCCGCCGGTCATCAGCACCACCTGCACCTGGGGGTCGGCGATCCAGCGCGAGACGCTGGCGCGGATCTGGTAGATGTCGTCCGGCACCAGGCCACGATCGACCAGCACATGGCCGGCGCTCTGCAACAGGTCGCAGAGAGTCTGGCCCGAGGTGTCGGTTTCCAGGGTGCGCGTATCGCTGATGGTCAGCACGGCGATGTTCAGGGGTTGAAACGTGCGTTGCGCCAGATGGGCCATATCCAAGCCTTCCCGTGAATTGAGATTGGCCCCAGCCTGAACCGAATCCGCCGACGAACCTATTCCTCCAAGGAGGTACCTCGACGGGACGACGACCCTCAGGGCGCCAGCCGGCCGTGGCGCCACACGCCCTGGTGCAGGCGGTAGTCGAGGCGGTCATGCAGACGGTCGCTGCGCCCTTGCCAGAACTCCATGCGCTGCGGGCGCAGGCAGTAGCCGCCCCAGTGTTCCGGGCGCGGCAGCGGCTGGCCGTCGAAACGGCTGGTGGTGCTGGCCAGCAGGGATTCCAGTTGCAGCCGGTTGGCCAAGGGCTGGCTTTGCGGCGAGGCCCAGGCACCGAGGCGACTGGCCAGGGAGCGCGAATCGAAATACACATCCGACAGCCGCGGCGCTAACCGCGATACCCATCCTTCGATCCGCACCTGGCGCTCCAGGGCCGGCCAGAAGAAGGTCATGGCGGCCCGGGGATTGGCCGCCAGCTCCAGGCCCTTGGCGCTCTGGTAGTGGCCGAAGAAGGTGAAACCTTCATCGCTCAGGCCCTTGAGCAACAGCACCCGACAATGGGGCTGGCCCTGTTCGTCGACCGTGGCCAGGCACATGCTGTTGGCCTCCACCGGCGCCTGCTCGGTGTCGCGGGCCTGTTGCAGCCACTGACGGAACAGCGGCAGCGGATCGTCCGGCGCGGCCTCGTCGGCCAGGCCATCGCGGCAATAGTTACGGCGCATCTGGGCCAGGGAAAGCGGCATGAGGGTGATCTCCGTTGGGGTTTGCCGCAGTCTGCGAGGAGCCGCCCCGCATGACCTTGATCGCCATCAACGGCAGCGGCCGATCCCTATCTTCTGTAGCAACTGCACCGCCCCCTCCAAGACACCCATGTTCCGTAGCCGCTGCCGAGCCTGCGAGGCTGCGACCGGCTGCGCCTGCAGAGGCGGGTTCATCGCAAGCAATCGAACGTCGGTCGGCCTGCTATTTGAGCCGCAGGCGCCGGGCCAGTTTGTGCAGGTTGCTCGGGTCGACCTCCAGCAGCCGGGCGGCGCGCGCCCAGTTGTTGCGGCAGCGGCTCAGGGCCTGGTGAATCTTCTGCCGCTGGTACTCGTCGACGGCTTCGCTCAGGGGCTGGAACGGCCCGTCGTCGGCCGCCGGCGGCGACTGTTCGAGCGGCTCCGCGCCCTTCAGCGTGCTATCGAGATCGAGAACTTCCGGCTCCAGGGTCAAAATCAGGTTGCGACTGCCACCACGGCTGAGCTGTTTGAGCGCGGCGCGGCTGATCACGTGTTCCAACTCGCGCACATTGCCCGGCCAGGGGTACGCCAGCAGCGCCCGTTCAGCCGCCGGCGACAGGCGCAGGCCGCGCAGGCCGAGACGGCTGCGGTTGAGTTCGAGGAAATGCCCGGCCAGCAGCAACACGTCGGAGCCGCGTTCGCGCAGCGGCGGGATCGGCACCGGGTACACCGAAAGCCGGTGGTACAGGTCGGCGCGAAACAGCCCGTCGCGAATGCTCTCCGGCAGGTGGCGGTTGGTCGCGGCGATGATGCGCACATCCACATGCAGCGGCTTGTCCGCCCCCAGGCGCTGGATCTCGCCGTTCTGCAGGGTACGCAGCAATTTGGCCTGCACGCTCAGCGGCAGCTCGCCGACCTCGTCGAGAAACAGCGTGCCGCCGTTGGCCGCGTCGAAGCGCCCGGCGCGGTCGCTGGTGGCGCCGGAGAAGGCGCCCTTGACGTGACCGAACAGCTCGCTCTCGGCCAGGGATTCCGGCAGCGCCGCGCAGTTGACCTGCACCAGCGGCTTGTGGGCGCGCCGGGACAGGCGATGCAGGCGCCGGGCGAACAGCTCCTTGCCGACCCCGGTCTCGCCCAGCAGCAACACCGGCAGCTCGGAATCGGCGAGCACGTCCAGCTCGTTGAGCAACTGATGCAGGACTTCGCTCTGGCCGAGGATCTCGCCCTCCTCCACTGGCCCGCGGGCATCCTGCGGCTCGCTGCGCGACAGGCGCAGGCTGCGGTTTTCCTGCTCCAGGCGGGTGACCCGCAGCGCCGCCTCGATCTGCAGGCTGCAGCGCTTGAGCTCATCCCGCGCCCGGCGGTCGAAGGTCCCGGGCCGCAGCGCATCGAGGGTGATGGCGCCCCAGACCCGCCCTTCCACATACAGGCTCACGCCCATGCAGTCGTGCACCGCCAGCGGCCCGCTGTCCGGGTGGTCGAGCAGCCCGTCATAAGGGTCCGGCAGGCGGCTGTCGGGCTCGAACCAGGTGGGCTCGCGGGACGCCATGATCGCCGCCAGGCGCGGGTGCTGGGCGATCACGAAGCGCCGCCCGAGGGCTTCATGCACCAGGCCGACGGTGGCCAGCGGCCGCAGGCTGTCGTCGTCCAGGCGCAGCAGGCCCACGGCCCCGGCCTTGAAGTACTCACGCAGGGTCTGCACCAGACGCTGCAACCGCACGGCATTGGGCAACTCGACAATCAGGTCGGCCGCCAGACTTTCACGCAACATGGTAGTCATCACCCTTTCTGGTGGTTCCGACCCCGAGATTTCAGGGTCATCCGCACCACGACAAAAAATCAGTCCATTATTTTCAATAAGTTACAGCTGGCATGGCGGATGCAACGGCCCAGGGGAACCGTTGCCACAACAAGGAAAACCTGATGACCCCGACACTGCTGGAACGACCCGGTCTTGCCCGACAAGACGCTTCGCAGCCCAACCTCCTGGAACAAAGCCTCGGCCAACTGGCCTGCGACATCCCCGGCGCCAGCCGGGTGTTTCATGAGTTCAACCTGGACTTCTGCTGCGGCGGGCAGAAAACCCTGCGCGACGCCGCCCTCGGCAAAGGCCTCGACCCCGTGCAGATCGCCGAGGCCCTGCACCTGCTGCAAGACAGCGACGCCCGGCGACACGACTGGCGCGATGAACCGAGCGAGGCGCTGATCGCCCATATCCTCACCCGCTACCACGCCCGCCACCGCGAACAGTTGCCGGAACTGATCCGCCTGGCCTGTCGCGTGGAGCAAGTGCATGGCGCCCGCGACACCTGCCCCAACGGCCTGGCCGATCACCTGCGGGACATGCAGCAGGAACTCGAAGGCCACATGCTCAAGGAAGAACAGGTGCTGTTCCCGATGCTGCAACAGGGCCTGGGCCGCCGGGCGGCGCCGCCGATCCATGTGCTGCGCCTGGAGCACGAGCAACATGGCGAGGCCTTGGAAAAACTGCTGGTGCTGACCGACCACATCACCCCGCCCACCGATGCCTGCAACACCTGGCGCGCGCTGTACCGCGGGTTGAGCGAATTTCGCGACGACCTGATGCAGCACATCCATCTGGAAAACAACGTGCTGTTCGCCAACGCCCTGAACGCTTGACCCCCGCCCCTGCGTGCCAGCCCGGTGGCTGGCACGTTCATTCAGCCATGCCAATAGAACATCGCCTTGGCCAGGACCACGATCAGCAGCATGTGCCCCAGCACGCTGCGGCGGATCCAGCAGGCGCGGCCGGCGCTCAGCCGCGCGGTCTTGAGCCAGTACGCCAGCAGCAGATAATGGCCGATGATGCTCAGGGCCAGGACGATCTTCAGGCTCAACAGGCTGGCGAAACTGCTGCTCAAGGGCTGGCCCAAGGCCCCGCGATGCTGCCAGGCCAGGCCGATACCGGCGCCGTACAACAGCAGCACCACGCCATGCAGGACCTTGCGCGAACGCACCGCGATGGCCTGGTCCGCCGCCACCTGGGCGTCCGTCGCCAGTTGCCGGCGCGCCGTGTGCCAGATGCACACCTCGAAGAACAGCGTGCCGATAAAACCGATGGCCGCCAGCAGGTGGATAACCACTAACCAGGGATAAATCATTGCCCTTCTCCTTGCTCCGCATTCAGGGCTCAGCCCGGGTGCCCGTCGACCCGCGCCCGCAGCAGCATCGGCCCGTAGCGCCAGACGTACAGGGCAAAGGCCAGGGCCCAGCACAGGCCCGCCAGCCACAACGCCGCCACCGGCAGCCAGAGCACCAGCAGTACCCGGCTGAGGCAGGCCAGATTGAGCAGGATGAACGCCAGGGTCATGCCCGCTGGCGGCTCCAGCGGCCGCCCGGTATGGCCCAGGCTGACCCGGGCGATCATCGCCAGGATCAGCCCGGCCATGGCGCCGACGGTCAGGCCGTGCACGGCCAGGCTGGGGTTCAGCGGCGCGCCGAAATGCCACAGCGCCATGCCCAGGCACGCCAGCGCCAGCCAGCCGTAGGCCAGGTGCAGCGACCACAGCAGCGGCACGCGCCACAGCCCGCGGTCCTGCCAGCGCCACAACCGCAGCAGATGCGCGGCCGCCAGCAGCAGGAACAGCGCGCCAACCCAGGTATTGGCGATAAGCGCCGGCCCGGCGGCATACAGCAGCGCCACCAGGGCCGAGCCCGCCAGCAGCAAATAGTCGAGCCATGGCCAGGGCGCCACGGCCGCGACCCGACCGAGGCCGCGCTGGGTGAAAAACGGAATCACCCGCCCGCCGATCAGGCTCATCATCGCCGCCACCAGCCACAGGCCACTCAGCACGCCCTGGCGCTGCCAGCCTTCGTGGCCTTGCAGCAGGCCGGCCACCGACAGGCCGTCCGCCGCGGCGAGCAACAGCAGCACCAGGACAATCGGGTAGTTGCGCTGCTGGCGCACCTTCCACAGCATGCGGCCCATCAACCCGGCCAGCGCCAGGGGAAACCCCAGTTCCAGCACGGCCAGCAACGGCCAGGGCGCACTGCCCAGCCAGGCCAGGCGCGCGGCCAGCCAGAGCAAGGCCAGGGCCGCCAGCGGCTTGCCGCTCAGGCCCGGCTGGCCGGTCCAGGTCTGCGCCGCGGTCAGCAGGAAGCCGGCGATGATCGCCAGGCCGAAACCGAACAGCAGTTCGTGGCGGTGCCAGCCCAGCCAGCCTCCCGCCGGTTGCCAGTCGCCCAGGGCGCCCTGCAGCGCCGCCAGCCACAGCGGCACCACCAGCAGCGCCAGGACACAACCGGCGAGGAAAAACGGCCGGAAGGCCAGGCGTAACAGCGGCACGATTGCCATCGCCGCACGACGCTCAAGTACTTGCATCAAGCCCACTCCTTTACCCAGCGTGCGACCCGGCGACGGTCGACACGCGGCGAATGAAATCCCCGGCCATCATCGGCCATTGGCGCGCCCTTGCCGTTGTCGCAAATCAAGCTTGCCCGGGATGCAGCGGGCTGTTGTGCCCGCTGTCCTGTCTGGCAGTGCAAGGGCCGTGCCCCGGGGTCCGATCACCACCAGGAACGGCCATAAGCCGGCGGGCCGGGGTTGCGGCCGGCGCGGTGCCGGGGCTCGCCTTACAGCGCGAGGGTCAAAATGACCATTCGCTAGTCATTTACACCCGAAATCGCCAGGTCTTTTTGACCATGCAGCCGCAGATCCCCCGCCTACAGGGGCCCTGGCGCCTGGCCCGGGTCTTGCTGAACACAGGGCACCCAAATCCCTCCCAAATGACCGGAGCCACCATGAATACCGCCGGAGCCACCCTGAAAAAGACCCTCCAGCCACTGACGTGGTTTGTCGTCCTGGGCGCGATCCTGGCCCTCGCCAGCCGCGTCGCCCTGGGCCTCGTCTGAACCACGGCAGCACCTTTCCCCCAGCCATAAGGATGAATATTCATGGTGCTACATCGCGTGCATCACCAGATCCTGCGCAGCCATCACCTGTTCGAGCCCCTGAACGAGGAACAGCTGGACGAGCTGATGGCGGCCAGCCAGTTGCTCAGCCTCGACAAGGGCGACCCGCTGTTCCGCCAGGGCGAGCCGGCCGAAGCTTTCTATTTCGTGATCGCCGGCGCGGTGAAGGTCTACCGCCTGACGCCGGATGGGCAGGAAAAAGTGCTCGAGGTCATCGGCCCGCGCCAGACCTTCGCCGAGGCGATGATGCTGATGGACACGCCGGACTATGTGGCCTGCGCCGAAGCCATCGGCCCGACCCAGCTCTATCGGCTGTCCAACGACACCTACCTGCGGCTGCTGCAAAGCAACAGCCGCCTGACCTTCGCCCTGCTCGGCAAGCTCTGCGTGCGCCTGCACCAGCGGGTCGACGAGATCGAAACCCTGTCGCTGAAGAACGCCACCCACAGGGTAGTGCGTTATCTGCTGACGCAACTGATGCAGTTGCAACCGGTGGAGCGCCAGTTCGAACTGCCGATGGCCAAGCAGTTGATCGCCGGCCACCTGGCGATCCAGCCGGAGACCTTCTCGCGGATCATCCGGCGCCTGATCGATGAAAAGATCATCAGCCAGGACGGCCGCCAGATCGTCATTCTCGACCGTCCGCGGCTGGAGCAATTCGAATGAGCGCCGGGCCGGTCTGCCTGTATTGCCAAGGCCCCAACCCGCCCGGGCAAACCTCCTGCCGCCATTGCGGCATGCCCCTGCCGGCCACCGCAGCGCACGCCGAACAACGCCGGTTGCGGCGCTTCGGATTGTTCTGTATTGGCCTGACGATCTTTTGCGTGGCGATGTTTTTCTGGTTGCCGCGTTCCTAGCGGACGCTTTTGCCTGAAACACCGTTGCGGCCGCTACGTCGGAATGCCTGCACATCTGGTTTGCCTGGAACATTGAACCCTTCCCCCTCAGCTGCCCTGGCCGGCGAAGGTGTCCCAGGCGGCGGGCGCCTCAAGGCTGGGTCAGCTGCCGATACAACTGCGGCAGACGCAGCGGCAGTTGCTCGGGCCGGCGGATCAGGGTGTAGCCATTGACGCCGAACAGGTACGGCAGGTAAGCCGCGGCCTCGCGGTCGATGGTGATGCAGAACGGTGTCAGCCCCTGGCGCCGCGCTTCCAGTACCGCCTCGCGGGTGTCCTCGACGCCATAACGGCCTTCGTAGAGGTCCAGGTCGTTGGGCTTGCCGTCGGTCAATAACAGCAACAGCTTGCGCTGGCGCTTGCAGTTGCCGAGCAGGCGCGTGGCCTGGCGAATCGCCGCGCCCATGCGCGTGTAGAAACCCGGCTTGAGCCCCAGGATGCGCCCGCGGGTATGGTCGTCGTAACGCTGGTCGAAGGCCTTGAGTTCCTGCATGCGCACCTGCTGGCGGCGCAACGAGGAAAACCCGTACAGGGCAAAGTCATCACCGAGGCCAGCCAGGGTTTCGCCGAACAGCAGCAGGCTGTCGCGGATCACCTCGATCACCCGGTGCTCGTCGTTGAGGTGGGCGTCGGTGGACATCGAGACATCGGCCAGCAACAGGCACGCCAGGTCGCGCCGGGTCTGGCGCTGCTCCATGAACAGGCCGCGCTCGGCACAGGCGCCATGGGCGCGCTCGACGTGAAAATCCAGCCAGGCCTGCAGGTCCAGTTCCGAACCCTGGGGCTGCTGGCGCAACCATTGGCGCTCGTTGCGCAACTGCTGGAACTGCCGCCGCAACAACTGCGCCGACGGTTTCAGACGCAACGGCAGCGGCTGCGCCTGGCAATCGCGCGGCACCAGCATCTGCAGGTTGACGAAGTGCTCTTGCAGGCGGCCCTTGCGGTAGTCCCATTCCGGCAGGTGGATGCCCTCGCCCAGGGGAATGTCGTCGACGTCGGCCGGCGGCAGGTCGAGGTGCAGCTTGAGGCCGCCGCCCTTGCGCAGGCGGGTGCGCGACAGGGTCAGCTCATCCAGGTCGGCGGCGACCCGGGCTGCGTCCGGGTCTTGGCTGTCGTCGGCCCAGCGGTCGAGGTCCACATGCTCGGTCCAGCTGAACAGGTTCTCCAGGCGCACGATCAGCAGGCCGCCGTCGCGGCTGTGGTCCTCGACCCGGCTGGCGCGCTTGCGCCCGCCCGCCTGCTCGCCGGCAGCGGTGGCCAGGTCCTCCGCCGAGTCCTCCAGATCGGCGGCCAGCGGGCTGGCCAGGTGCAGCGGCGGGTACAGCCACAGCGGCACGGGCCAGGCCGCGCGTTCGCTGCGGGGAAACTCGGCGACACTGCCGGGCTCGCGCAGGGCCTGGCACAGGGCGCGCTCCAGCGCGGCCTCGGGACGGCTCAGCGAGGTTGGATCGGGGCGCAGTTGCAGGTACGCCTCCACCAGCCGCCGGTAGCGCTCACGCAACGCCGGGTAGCGTTGCAGCAGGCGCCGGGTCCAGCGCTGATTGTCCCGGCCCCAATGGCGCATCGGCCCGGACTGCGCCGCCAGCAGGGCCAGCCAGCGATACAGCTCCTCGTTCAACGCCGCCTCGGGGAACACCGCGAGGCTGGCCGGCAGGCGCAGGTTGTCGGTGTCGCACCAGGCCAAGGGCGTTTGCCGGCAGGTGCCGGCGATCTGCTGCAACAGGCTGCGGCGCAACAGCAGGTCGCGCTCGCTGGCCGCCTCGACGCCGCGGCCGGCGCCGCCCATGGCCCGCAACAGCAGGGCCAGGGAACGTTGGCGCGGCGCCAGCTCGATTCGCGCCTCGGGAAAGTCCACGCTGGCGCGACGGGTGATGAAACGATGCCAGACACTGCCGACCCACTCTTCCAGTTCCAGGGTAAAGGCCATGGAGCCTCCTTTTTCGAATGCAGGAAAACGGTGCGCTGTAGCCGCTGCCGAGCCCGCAAGGCTGCGAACGAGATGGGCGGCATTCCGACGTAGTCCTCGCAAAACTTGCGCGCGCGGTTTGCCGGAAAGACCGCATGGCCCGGCTTGCGGCCGCTGCGCAGCCGATCGCAGCCTCGCTGCGCTCGACAGCGGCTACATAGACCGTCGTCGTGCGTTGTTCTGTAGCCGCTGCCGAGCCTGCGAGGCTGCGTTCGAGGACGTAGTCCTCGCAAAACCTGCGCGCGCGGTTTACCGGAAAGACCGCATGGCCCGGTTTGCGGCCGCTGCGTCGGAATGCCGCCCAAACCGATCGCAGCCTCGCTGCGCTCGGCAGCGGCTACAGGCGGCTACATATCAAGGGGTCACAGAGGTGGCGACGCGCAAGGCGGCGCGGCCGCGCTGGCGGAAGCTCAGCAGGTAGCACAGCAGCCCGGCGAAGAACCCCAGCCCGCTGACCAGGCGTGCCCAGAACAGCCCATTGAGATGCTCCACCGTGGCCATGAACGGCATCGCCGTGCCGTCCTCGGCCCAGCGTTGCAGCAGCACCTGGACCACGCCGGCGGCGGTGAGCAACAGGGTGATCATCACCATCGACAGGGTCATCAGCCAGAAGCCCCAGACTTCCAGGGTCTGCGAGCGCTCGTCCGCCGCTTCGCCGAGCCCGCGCAGGCGCGGCATGGCGTAGCTGATCAGGGTCATGACGATCATCGCGTAGGCGCCGTAGAACGCCAGGTGGCCGTGGGCCGCGGTCAGTTGCGTGCCGTGGGTGTAGTAGTTGACCGGCGCCAGGGTATGCAGGAACCCCCAGACCCCGGCGCCGAAAAACGCGGTCACCGTGGTGCCCTTGGCCCACAGCGTGGCGGCGCGGTTGGGGTGCTGGCGGCGGCGGTTCTTCACCAGGCTGAAGGCGAAGATCACCATGGCCAGGAACGGCAGCGGCTCCAGGGCCGAGAAGATCGAGCCGACCCACAGCCAGACCTCGGGCGCGCCGATCCAGAAGAAGTGGTGGCCGGTGCCGATGATCCCGCTGATCAGCGCCATGGCGATGATCACGTAGAGCCATTTCTCCACCACTTCGCGGTCCACGCCGGTGACCTTGATCAGCACGAAGGCCAGCATCGCGCCCATGATCAGCTCCCACACACCCTCCACCCACAGGTGCACCACCCACCACCAGTAGAACTTGTCGCGGGCCAGGTTGGCCGGGTTGTAGAAGGAGAACAGAAAGAACACCGCAAGGCCGATCAGCCCGGTCATCATCACCATGCTGACCGTGGTCTTGCGGCCTTTGAGCAGGGTCATGCCGATGTTGTAGAGAAAGCCCAGGCACACCAGCACAATGCCCATCTTGGTGATGGTCGGCTGCTCGAGGAACTCGCGGCCCATGGTCGGCAGCAGCTCGTTGTGGGTCAGCCGGGCCAGGCCCGCGTAGGGCACCAGCAGGTAGCCGAGGATGGTCAGCACGCCGGCGGCGGCGAACACCCAGAACAGCAGCAGCGCCAGTTTCGGGCTGTGCAGTTCGCGGTCGGCCTCTTCCGGGATCAGGTAGTAGGCCGCGCCCATGAAGCCGAACAGCAGCCAGACGATCAGCAGGTTGGTGTGGACCATGCGCGCCACGTTGAAGGGAATGATCGGGAACAGGAAATCGCCGATCACGTATTGCAGGCCCATGATCAAACCGAACAGCACCTGGCCGAGGAACAGCATCAGGGCAAACACGAAGTAGGGTTTGGCCACGGCCTGCGAGGCGAATTTCAGGTGTGGATTGGCAAGACGCATCGTTCAGCCCTCCTTGTTTGGCGGCCAGCCATTGGTATTGATCTTCGAACTCCACTTGAGGAATTCGGCGATGTCGTCGACCTCCTGCGGGCTCAGGTTGAATTGCGGCATGGCCCGGCGTCCGGGTACGCCCAGGGGTTGCATCTTCATCCAGGCTTGCAGGAAGGGCTTGAAGCCCTCCTCGCCGCCGCGACGCTGGAACACGTTGCCCAGCTCCGGCGCGAAGTAGGCGCCCTCGCCCAGCAGCGTGTGGCAGCCGATGCAGTTGTTCTGTTCCCAGACCGTCTTGCCGCGCACCACCGCCGCGCTCAACAGCGCGTCGTTGCTGCGTACGGGAAAGGTCTGCTCCGTGTGATAGGTCAAGGCCAGGAAGATCAGGAAGAAGAACACGCTTCCCCCGAAATAGATGTTCCTGGCCATGCCTTTGGTGAAGTTCTGCGACATGCTCGCTTCCTCTTGGCTTGGCCCGGCCATGATAGGAAGCGCGGGGCGTAAACCTGCTTGATGGCAATCAAGAAACGCCGATGGTTTTACTCGGGTATTACCGGCCCAGACTGAGGATCAACCCCAGCAGCAAGGCCAGCGCCAGCGGCCAGCCGAGCAGCAGCCAGCGCCACAGGCGCGGCCCGTGGCGCAGCTCCATGAAGCCGTCGGCGATCAGCCAGGCCTTGGCCACCGCCAGCAGCAGGATCAGCAGCGCCAACCCGCGCGGCGCGCCCGGCCCCAGCCAACTGCCGAGCCACACCGTGCCGACGCTGAGACCGACCAGGGCGACCCAACAGCTCAGCAAGAACCTGCCAGCGGACATGCGCACCTCGTCAATCCGGAACGTAGACCAGCGGAAACAGCAGCACCCAGACCAGATCGACCATGTGCCAGTAGAGCACCCCGGATTCGAAACCCGAGCAGTTGTCGGCGCCATAGCGGCCACGCAGGCAGCGCTGTGCCAGCCAGGCGAAAATCAGCATGCCCGGCAGCACATGGAGGAAATGAAAACCGCTGAGGATCCAGTACAGGGTAAAGAAGGTGTTGTGCTCCAGCCCCAAGCCCAGGCCCAGCAGGTGCCGGTACTCACCGAGCTTGAGCAGCAGGTAGACCGTGGCCACCAGCACGGCCGCCAGCAGCAGCGCCGCGCCCTGGCGTGGCTGCGCCCGACGCACCCGTTCCTGGGCCAGCGCCGCCAGCAGCCCGGCGCTGAGCAGGCTCAGGGTCATGGCCAGGCCGGTGGAGCTGTCGAGCAGTTGGCGGCTTTCGGCGAACAGCTGCGGCTTGAGCCGCTGGGTCACCGCGAACACGAGGATCAGGATGGCGAACACCGACAGCTCGGCGAGGATGAACAACCACATCGCCAGGTCCCCCGGCAGGTGGCGCCGCGAGGCCTCGGTGGCTGCCGCGGCGGAGTCAGCCGAAGTGCACATCGACCACGTCCATCAGCGCCGCCACCGTCACCGGGTCGTCGCTCAGGGGTTCGGCCAGGCACGCCAGGCAGGCTTCGCGCGGCGGCATGCCGGCGCCGATCATGCGCGCGGTGAAGATCAGCAGCCGGGTGGACGCCACCTCCTCCAGGTCATGCTGCTCCAGGCGGCGCAGGGCCTGCCCCAGCCCTACGATCTGCCGCGCCAGCGCAGCATCCACTTGCGCCTCGCGCTGGACGATGCGCTCCTCCTCGGCCGGCGGCGGATAGTCGAAGCGCATCGCCACGAAGCGCTGGCGGGTGCTGGGTTTCATGCCCTTGAGCAGGTTCTGGTAACCGGGGTTGTAGGACACCACCAGCATGAAGGACGGCGGCGCCCGCAGCACTACGCCGGTACGTTCCAGGAACAGCTCGCGACGGTCGTCGGCCAGGGGGTGCAGGACCACGACCGTGTCCTGACGCGCCTCGACCACTTCGTCGAGGTAACAGATGCCGCCCTCGCGCACCGCCCGGGTCAGCGGCCCGTCCTGCCACCAGGTGCCCTGGGCGCCGATCAGATGGCGGCCGATCAGGTCGGCGGCGCTGAGGTCGTCGTGGCAGGCCACGGTGTGCAGCGGCAGGTTCAGGCGGTGTGCCATGTGCTGGACAAAGCGGGTCTTGCCGCAGCCTGTGGGGCCTTTGATCAGCACCGGCATGCCGTGCCGCCAGGCCTGTTCGAACAGCGCCTGTTCATTGTTCAAGGGTTGATAGAAGGGTTCGCAAGCCGTTCCGAGATCCATGGGCTACCTGATTCACAGCGGGGTTCGGGGACCACGCTAAGGCGCCACGCAAGGGAGCGGCAAGCGAACCGGCGGGCAAACTTGATCGCCGTCAAGCGTGCCGCGCCGGGCTGCGCTCAGGCCTCGAAATAACTGCCTGCAATCAACGCTCGCAATCGGGCTCGACGCACTCGCAACCAGAGGCTTGCCCCGGGCTGTCCAGGTCCTCCTGGAACAGCTGGCAGATGCTGTCCACCTCCAGCCGGCCGGCGGGCAGGATGCTGATAAAGCGCTCCGAAAGCTCCACCAGGCCGTTCCAGCTCAGCTGTTGCAGGCGCAGCCAGGCGGACGCGAAATACTGGCGGAAGATCAGCCCGTAGCGGCTTTCGATGGCCAGGATGTCCAGCTCCAGGTCGCACGCCAGGCGCTCCATGACCAACTGCCGGACCTGGTCGCCGGCCTCGCAGCGCCAGCCGCGACGGGTCGCCAGTTGGCCCAGGTCCAGCTGTTGCAGATAGTCGTCGAGCCGCTCGCTGTTCTGCGTATACAGCTCGTCGAACTGGCTGATGGCGCCCAGGCCGAAGCCCACATGGTCGCAGTAGCCGTGGCAGGTAAACCCCTGGCAGTTGCGGCGCAGCCGGCCGCGCTCCTGGGCCATCATCAGGTCGTCGTCGGGGCGCACGAACTGGCCCAGGCCGATGTACTGGTAACCCGCCGCCAGCAGGCGCTCGAAGCAGATGCGCCGCATCGTCTCCTTGGCCTCCTGGCTGCAGGCCGCCGCGGGGCGCTCCTGGCTCTGGCGCCGGTAGCGCAACGGCGGCTGGGCGTAGTCGAACACCTGCAGGCGGTCGGGCTCCAGCTCGATCAGGGTGCCCAGCTTCAAGGCGAAGCTCGAAGGGGTCTGCCAGGCATGGCCATACCCCAGGTCGACATTCACCGAGCGATAGCCAAAGGTCCGCGCCGCATCGATCAGCGAATGGATGGGCGCCGGGTTCTGGTAGCAGGCCACCGACAACTGGCTGTCGCTGCCGATATCCGGCACTCCGATATTGACCTGATTGAACCCCTGGTCGCGAAGCAGGCCCATGGTCGCCCAGTCGGTGTGGTGCAAGTCGACGTCGATGCTGTAGTCGCCGCAATCGTGTTCGAGGAAGTGAAAGCGCTGGCGCAGGTGCTGCATCAAGCGTTGCAGCTGCGCCGCCTCCGGGGTGCCGCCGCCCAGGTGGAACTGCTCGATACGCTGCTCCGGCGCCAGGTGGCAGCCCACCAGGTCGATCTCGCGTTCCAGCCGCCGCAGGTAGCTTTCGCCAGCGTCCACCGGCGTGCCCGCCAGGCGCGGCGGGAACTGCACGTTCAAGGACAGCGGCCGGCGCTTCTGCCGGCTGTTGCGCAATGCCCGCAGCAGGTCCAGGGAGCCGATGCCGCCGTGAAAGCGGCGGGTGTCGACATGGCAGTTGGGGTCGAGCACACCTTGATCGCGTCGAACGACCGGCTCGCTGCGGTGCGGGAGTAGATCGGGCATGACTGGGCTCCATGGCTGGCGGTGGAGGGTCAGTGTCCGGCGTTAACGCCCGGGGCTCCTTGACTTGCATCAAGCGTGGGGTCGGCGCCGACCTACCAGTTCAGGTAGAACATGCCCTTGGCCAGCAGCACGATCAGCAGCATATGGCCGAACAGGCTGTGATGGATAAAGCGCGAATAGCGGGCATTCATGCGCCCGCTCCGGAACAGCAGCATGGCCACCAGGAAATGCCCGAGCACGCTGGCGGCCAGCAGGATCTTGAGCAGCAGCAAGGTGCCGAACGACGACGCCAAGGGCGCTGCCAGCACCGGCAGATAACGCGCCCAGACCATGCCCAGCCCGGCACCGAACAGCACCAGCAGCACCCAGGGCATCAGCTGGCGGGCACGGCCGGCGATACCCTGTTCGAGCAGCACCATAAGCTTGGCCGGCAGTTGCTGGCGGATGTGTTCCAGGAACAGCACTTCGAAAAACACCGTGCCGATGAAGACCAGCGCGGCGAACAGGTGCAGAGTGAGCAGCAGCGGATAGATCATCGCTTCAGCCTCCGGTCACCGTAGGGAAAAACGCCACCTCGTCGCCGTCGTCCAGCGCCTCGTCGAGCCCGCACAGGTCCTGGTTGCGGGCACACATCAGGCTCGGTTCGTCCAGCACCCGCCAGATACCGCAGCGGCTCGCCAGGTGCCGGCGCAGGTGCTCGAGGCAGGCGAAATCGCCTTCGACCACCTCGCTCGCGCAGCCCAGGGTTTCCCGGTAGCGGGAGAAATACTGCACCTGCAGCCTCATGCCGACGGCGCCTGGTAATCGCCACTCTTGCCCCCGGACTTGCGCAACAGCCGGATCGATTCGATATGCATGCCGCGGTCCACCGCCTTGCACATGTCGTACAGCGTCAGGGCGGCGACGCTGGCGGCGGTCAGCGCCTCCATCTCGACCCCGGTCTGCCCGGCCAGCTTGCAGCGCGAAACGATGCGCACGCGATGCTCATCCTCGAGGCTCAACTCGACCACCACGCTGCTCAGCAGCAACGGATGACAGAGCGGGATCAGCTCGCTGGTGCGCTTGGCCGCCTGGATGCCGGCGATGCGCGCTACCGCGAACACATCGCCCTTGGGATGCCCACCGCCGACGATCAGCCGCGCGGTCTCGGCGCGCATATGCACCCAGGCCTCGGCCACCGCCTCGCGAAAGCTCACAGGTTTATCGGTGACATCGACCATGCGCGCACGGCCGAGGGAATCGAGGTGGGTCAGTACCGCGTCGTTCATGGACAAGAAGCCTTGTGGTTTCGACTAAGGATGCGATGGGCTCGGACCAGACGGAATCGCCCCGGCCTCGCACGTTGCCGCGAGACTACCGCCCCACCCCGCTGGCGCGGTTGACGTCAATCAAGAAAGCCACAAGTCCCCGAGAGGGTCGTCATCACCCCATTCACTGTGTAAGGCCTAAAGAGCGACCGCACCCATGATCCGCCGCTTCAATCGCGATAACCCGCAAGCCGCAGGTAGCGTTCGCCTTCCGATTGCAGCTGCGCATCGCTTGCCGCCAACTGGGCCTGAGCTTCGGCCAGGTTTTTCCGGCAACCATCCCAGCGGCAATCCGGCAGCTGTTTGCTCAGTGAGTTGGACGACACATTCGCGGCGCTCGCCTCCAATCGCTCGCCATTGCTCCAATCCATCCGCCACTCGGTGTCGGGCAAGTGTTCGGCACCGTTGCCGTAATGCAATTGCCCGCGGTAGCGCATCAGCTTGCCTGCAAAGAACAGCCAGGTTTCGCGCTTGACCGCTACCTGCCCCTCGATCGCCCGCTTCGGCCAGCAGTTCCACCTGCGCGAGGGGACCGCTTTGGGTCAGATGCAACAACACACCCTTGGGCGCGTTGTAGTGCTTCAAGCCGTACCAGCGCGGTGTGCTGTCCGGCATCACGACGGTGCTGATGCGTTCCTTGGCACTATACGAAGAGAGTCGCCTGGGAAACTGATTGAGCTTGACGGCAGCCGGCACGCGGCCGGTCCTGGCCCAGTCCGGCGATGCCTCAAGCCGCTCCTGCAGGTCCAGGCTCAAGTGCCCCGGCCATGCCAGCTGTCGCACGCTGCCGTCCGGTGCCTTCAGGTTGGCACGCAGGGTCGTCACCGCCATAGGATCGCCAGGGTGGCTATCTCCCCCTGGCGTTCTGACGGCCAGGTCCACCATCTGATAACCGGGTACATCCTGCTTCGGGAAGACCAGCGCAATACTCAGGGGTTGCTTGCGTCGCTTGGAGAACCCCCGCCGTGCCTCCCACGACAAATCGCGGGCCCAGCTTGTAAACAAGGGCTCGCGCCACAGCGCCTCCGCCGGTGCGCGCAATTCGGCATGGCTGAAGCTGTAATGCTCGGCAGGTGTTTCGGGCAACTCGAAGCGCAGCTTCAGCGGCTGCCCCGCACTGCCCTGCAACACCTGTGCGCGAACCGTCACTTGGCGCCGCACCGGCAAGCTTTCCATCTCGAAACGAGGCGCCGGGACACAGAAGGTACCGACCATGCAGGTGAACAGCTGCAAGCTGGGCCGCGTCTTCTGCGTCTTGCCCTTGCTACCGATAGAGGGGAAGTAATAGGCAACGAGCTCAGCCCCCGTCCATACTTGCGGCCACAATCGCGCCTGGGTCGATTCATCGAGGTAGGCAATGGAGCTGTCGGCCAGTTCGACCTCCAATGACAGCGACGCCGCCTGCAGGGGCACAACAGATGAGGCCTCCAGCAATGCAGCGGTCGCGATGGCGCGCCGCAGGGTCGTTCTGCTAGCCGAATTGGCGAAAAACAGGATTGTTTGAATGAGCATTCTCCCTCCATGGAAATGAAACGACACATCGATACAGCACCACTCAGGAAGCAGCAATGACCAGCATCATGGACCCCACCTTGCGCGGAACCGGCAGGATCAGCGGCGCGTTCTTCAACCCGGCGGGGGATATCGCCGCGGTGGTCTCGGAGTTTGCATTGCTGGTCAATCCGCCCGCGCGCGCGGCCTATGGCGGCACCGGCTTGCGTTATCGGCTCGGCCTGTACCGACGTGGCGAGCCGGTGCCGTTCGCCATCTTCGACGAACTGTGCCTGCCGATCAACGATGTGGGTTTCCACCCCACCCTGCCCCGCATCGTGATCGGCGCCGGCCGCTATGACGGCGGCTACCTGTTCGAAGGCGAGCTGGCGGCGTGGAACTGGCAGACCGGCCAGAGCCGTCGCCCTTTTGCCGATATCCCCGAAGTGGCGCGCTGCCGCTACGACGCCAGCGGCGAGCGGATCGAAGCCTGGGTGCGGCCATGGAACGAAGAATGGGACGGGCTGGACGACAGCGACTGGTCGGTGATCCTCGACACCCTGTTCCTGGTTCAGGCCGATGACAGCGAAGCGACCTGGGCGACCAGGACGCCGCCAGTGCTGGAACTGGACCCGGCCGCGACCGTCGCTGCCTCGGGCCTTGCCGCAGATGACCAGCGCCCACCAGCCATGCGCCTGGCCCATTGGCTGGGTCTGCCCGAGCTGGCATGCCGGGGCGCGATCCGCGATATCGCCTGGCTCGGCCCGGACCGCCTGGGCGTCACCCACGACGGCTGCCTGCTGGATATCTACGGCACGGATGGCAGCCGACTCGCTCACTATGGCGGTTCGGGCTACGGCGCCGAGATCCTGCGCGGGGCCGGCGTGCATGTGCACGGGGTGCAGGTGCAGGACGGGCCCGAGGCCTATCGCCGCGATTCCCGCTTGTATGCCCTGACAGACAACGGCCTGGTGCTGGTACAGGAATACGACGATGAATACACCTTTTCGGCTGCCCGCGACGGCCGTCTGCTGGGGCGGCGCAACCGATTGAGAAGCCCCGGTTCGAAGGCCGTCGATCTGCTGCTGGACCCCGCTCGCGACAACGTGCAGCCCGTCGATATCGGCCACTACGACTGCTTCAACCACTACATCGGCATCAGCGGCGCGCCCCATCTGTTCGCACTGCAGGGCACGCCGGCCAGTTCCCACGAACACAAGTACCTGTGCATCGTCCAACCCGACGGCACGCTGCAAAGGCTCTGGCCGCTGCTCAAGCAGGACGGCACCCGGGCCAGCCACGCCATGGAATGCCGCGGCGCTTATGTGGCGGATACCCTGGGCGCGGGCGTGGTCATCGCCGGCCAGCACTACAACCCTTCGGTCGGCGATGCGTACCAGGGCTTCATCTACCGCCGGCACCTGGAGCGCGGCCAGGAACTGTGGCGGCATCCCACCCCGGCCTCGCCCAGCGCGATCGTCCACCTGCCCGAAGCCGGCCTGGTGGCGGCGGCTTTCCTGGACGGAACGCTCATGCTGATCGATGCCCGCAGCGGGCAGCTACGGCTGAACGCCAAGGCGCGGATCGACGGTTTGCCGACCCTCATCCACGCCATGGACGCCCACGCCGGGCAACTGGCGCTGGGCACCGTGGATGGCCGGATTACGGTGCAGCCGGTCGCTGATCTGCTAGGCGCCAATGACATCCGGGGATGGGTAGAGATCGGCTGAGTCACGCCTCTCTCCAGGCCTGCACGCCCAGGTAAAAACCGATTCTCTGGGCGCGGCAGGCCGAGGTTCTCAGATCAGGACAGTGCTTCTTCGCAGTACCGAAAGAGCTCGCCCAAGGTGAATTGCGGCCACTGCGTAATCCAGAAATCATTTATTCGCATGCGCTTACTTTTGTGAAAACCACACCTTGACTTTTCGTTTAACCGGGAGCGCAAACAGATGAATAAATATGCAAGAAAAAGCAATCCACCCAATAAATGGATGCTCTGAAATTATCTCGGGCCGATGCCCCAAGAACAGAAAGTCATCATTCTGAAGAATGTCCATGTAAGGCACGACAAAAAGACCATTGAGCACCAAACAGAAATAAAACCTGGCGTAATTCAAATCGCAGCTAGAGAGGCGCACCTTCAGAAAGTAGGCAACACTAATGCCACAAGCGGCCAAAACAGGGAAAACCCACAGAATCATTTTCCTGACTCTCTGTATACCTGCATTCCTGTCTGGAAGTCGGTATATATTTCAAAACCCATCGCGCCTGCCCCCATGTTTTTATAGGATCGTACATAGTCTGCTCTGACGTATCGAAACAAGCGCCAGGCATCTGGTTTTAATACAAATCGACCAAGAGCATATGTAGACAGCCCTAAGTCGGCCGAACCATAGACCATATTTCCTTCGCGGGCCCCGTAACCGACTGCCTTGGCTGCAGCTTGATACCCCTTCCTGACTGGGCCTTCTGTATCAATGCGGTCCTCTAAAAGATTACGCCCGTTTTCATAAACGTTATTTGCTCCATGGGCCATCATCGGCACACCCGCCACAAGACACAGCGTCCCGGCCGAGCCGTAGCAGATCCCTGCGCCTGTTACAATTTGCATTGCCCCAGCGATGGTACCTGCACCTTTCTTGGCTATTTCCCAGGACTGACTCAGCAAACTGCTCTGTTCGTTTTTTATATCCGCCAGACCCTGTTCAGGACTTTTTTTGCCTTGTGCTACATCACTAACAATGCTGCTTGCGTAATAAGAAACCTCACGATTGAACTGCAAACGCAAAGTGCCATTTTTAATGTGTCGCGCACCTAGCGTGCAGGCTTGATTCGCCAGGTTTCCTGCGGCCTTGCTTACCATCCAATAATCACAACTGCCTGGCGTGCAACTCTCCCTTAAAGGTCCCACTCGTTACTCCCCCACGAGCTATGTCCGCTGGTTCCTGCTACGTGATGCGTCCAAGTAATATCGCGATAGCGAATCGCAAGATGTTCTTGAGGCTCAGCGTCGTTCTGCAAAATAATGTGAGGCATCTCAACGGTCAGGTCGGCAATAATTCCACCGCTAATTTCTACCGTGTAAAATTTTTCCTGATAACCAAATGAAGAAATTCGGTAAAAACTAATTGAACAGGCTATTTCCTCTCTGCTTGAGAGCGCTTGAGCAAGTAAGGGAGATGACTTGTCAATATTTTTTGTGACGGTAATTGGTCTGTGTGTTGGCTTATTGATATTGCCAATATTGACCATGTTGTGGCTGTAAGACAGCACCATGATTTCGTCGGTATGCGCCGCCTGGCATTTGTTGCCGATGGAGTCCTGGGTTGAGCAGCCCGCAGAAATCAGTCCTTGGGCCTTGCCGGTTATGGTCATGTAACCGTGATTAGCCATACGTGCCCCTCCTTTTAGTCAGCTGGCCATCCTATTGAAAGAAGTTACAGGCGTGTTGTAGGGAATTTCCGAAAATTGTGCAGTCCTCAGCAGCCGGTCGCTGATCTGCTGGGCGCTGGCAATACCCGGGGATGGGTGGAAATCGGCTGAGTCGGCCGCAGACAAAAACGCCACTCCCGGGAGTGGCGTTTTTTTATTGCCTGAGCGACTTAGAACTGCGCCTTGAGGGTCATGGTGAAGTTGCGTGGATCGCCGTAGTAGTTGCCGAAGCTTTCGATGCCGATGGTGGAGTAGTAGCGCTTGTCGAACAGGTTGTTGCCGTTGAGCGCCAGCGACCAGGTGTCGTCGATGCGGTAGCCGATACGGCCGTTCCACACCGCGTAGCCGGCCTGGGTGATTTTTTCGTTGGTGACCTGCGAGACCCGGAAGTTGTCACTTTGCGCGTTGACCCCGGCGCCGATGCTGAAGCGCTCGAACGCGCCATCGAGGGCATAGTCACCCCACAGGCGCAGCATATGGCGCGGCACATAGCTGTTGAACGCGGCGCCATTGAGCCCGCTGTCGATGTCGTCCAGGGTCTTGGTCTGGGTATAGGTGTAGCCGGCCAGCAGTTGCAGGCGCTCGATGACCTCGCCGCTGATTTCGGCTTCGAAGCCCTGGGCGCGGACCTTGCCGGAGTTCAGGTAGCAGTAGCCGTCCGATGACGCACAGCTGGAGTTGTAGTCAGTCTGCGCCTGGTCCTTCTGCACGGTCTGGAACAGGTTGAAGGAGCTGTTCAGGCGCCCGTCGAACCATTCGCCCTTGATCCCCAGCTCGTAACTTTCCCCCACCAGCGGCTTGAGCGCCGAGCCGCTTTGCGAGCGGTAGTTGCCCTGGGGCGTGAAGATCTCCGCGTAGCTGGCATAGGCGGTCAGGTTGTCATTGAGGTCCAGCAACAGGCCGGCAAAGGGCGTGACCTGGCCGGTCTCGGTGCTTCTGGCGTGCTCCGAAGTGCCCGAGTTGAGGAACACCGAATCGCTTTTCGAGCGGTACCAGCTGACCCGGCCGCCGACGACGAAGGTCAGGGGTTCCGCCAGCTTGAGCCGCAGGGTCGAATACAGGCCGCGCTGTTCGGTGACGGTCTTCACCGGGCCACCGCGGGTCGAGTTCTCGATGAAGTAACTGTCGTCCGGTTTCGGGATATGCCGGTCCGGATTGAACACGTTCTGCTGCTGCGGCAGGAAGGCCACCGAGAAGAAATCGTCCTTGTCCGCGCGACTGCCGTTGACCCCTACCACTAGCTCATGCTGCAGGCCGAACGCGGTGAATTTGCCATCCAGGTAGGCATCGAGGCCGTAATCGACCTGGTCGTAGTCGTACAGGCTGCCGAGCATGCCGGTGGTGTCGACGCCGGGGGTCACCGCGCCGGAAGCGAAGGCGTATTTGATGTCCTGGGTGTTCTTGGTGTAGACGCCGGCGACCTTCAGCGCCCAGTCGTCGTTGAGCTGGTGTTTGAGGTCGCCGAACACCGTGGTGCGCTTGCTGCGCCAGGTGTTCCAGGACGGGTCGAGGCAGGTCGAGCGACTGAGTTTCAGGTCGCTGCCGTCCTTGTAGCGCGGCAGGCCGCCCCAGCACGGGTTGGCGTCGACGTCTTCATAGGCGATGCCCAGGCCGAGGGTGGTGTCGGGGCTCAGGTCGAAGTCGAGCGCGCCGTAATACACCTGGTCCTTGCGACTGGCGTCGTCGATGAAGTAACGCCGGCTCTGCTCGGCCACCACCGCGCGGCCACGCAGGGTGCCGGACTGGTTGAGCGGGCCGCCGGTGTCGACCTGGCCGCGGTAGTTGTCCCAGCTGCCGCCGGACAAGGTGACTTCGGTCTGCGGCGTGCTCTGGCCGCGCTTGCGCACGAAGTTCACCCCGCCGGCGGTGCCGCCCGCGCCTTTCATCATCCCGGCGGCGCCACGGAGGATTTCCACCCGGTCGTAATAGGCCATGTCGCCGCTGAAGCTGTCGGCCTGGACATACTGGTTGCCCATGTCCAGCGGCACGCCGTCGTACTGATACTGGCCCGACATGCGAAAGCCGCGGGAGTAGAAATACTTGCCGCCCATGGTCGAGTCGTAGACGGTGATGCCCGGGGTCTTTTCCATGACCTGGTCGATGCTGTGCAGGTTCTGGTCGTCGAGCATCTTGCGGGTCATCACCGTCACCGATTGCGGGGTCTCGCGCAGCGAGTGCTGGCCCTTGCCGATGGTCACCGCCCCGGTGGTGTAGGAGCCGCTGCCCTCGGTGGTTGTCCCCAGCAATTGGCCGTCGATGTTGGTGGCGCCCAGTTCCAGCGCCGAGCCGAGCACCGGCACCGCGCGCAGCACATAGCTGCCGTTGGCCTGGGGCTCGGCGCGCAGGCCGCTGCCGCGCAGAATCCGCGCAAAACCTTCGTCGACCCCGAACTGGCCCTTGAGCCCGGGCGATTGCCGGCCCTGGGTTTGCTGCGCGTCAAAGGAAATCGCCGCCCCGGCGGCGCTGGAAAAACGGGTCAGCACATCCACCAGGCTGCCGGCGCCGATGTCGTAGGCCCGGACCTGACTCTGCTGCGCCGCGGCCCCTGTGGCCGGGTCGGCATTCGCCGAACAGGCGCTGGCCATGGTGGTTGCCAGCAAAGCGACTTTCACTGCGTTCGCCAGACGACCTGGCGCGTTCACCCGAGACATGCTCCCTCCCCCAAAACAGTCAATAACAACTCACTGAGGGATGAGCCGAACGGTGCGCTCGAAAAGTGCAGGCGCCGCAGAATTTTTTATCCAAGGCGCCTATTCAGCGCGAATCGGCCCGGGCGACCTGGACCCAGAAACGGCTGTAGCGGGTCACGCGCAAGGCAAACCCACTCTCCAGCGCCGCCAGGGCGAGGTCGGTATCGTCGATGGGAAAGACCCCGGAGACTTTCAGGTCGCCGATGGCCGGGTCCCAACGCAGCACCCCGGGGCGATAGCGCGACAGGTCGTTGAGCAGCGCCGCCAACGGCCGGTCGATGGCGATGATGCTGCCCTGCTGCCAGGCGCCCACCGAGACATCGTTGCCCCGTGGCGTGCCCAGGCTGCGCTCGTCGAACGCCAGCCGCTTGCCGGCCTCGACCCGCATCGCCGGACTGCCGCCCGGCACACTAACCTCCACCGCCTTTTCCAGCACCGCCACCTCGCCGCCCCCGGGCTGGCTGCGCACGATAAAACGCGTGCCCAGCGCCAGCACCTCGGCGTGGCGGGTGACCACCTTGAAGGGCCGCTGCAATGGATCAGGCGCGGTGCTCACCAGGATCTCGCCCCACAGCAGCTCCAGCACCCGCTGGCGCCCATCGAAGCGCAGGTTGACCGAGGTGTCGGTGTTGAGCAGCAGGCTGCTGCCGTCCGCCAGGCGCAATTCGCGGCGCTCGCCCACCCGGGTGCGGTAGTCGCACATCAGGTTCTGCGCGGCCTGGCTGCGCCAGCCCAGCCAGCCCAGGGAACCGGCGCAGGTCAGCAGCAAGGCGCTGCGCAGCACCTGGCGGCGGGAACTATTGCCGGCCTGGCTCAAGGTCGGCGCCGCCAGGGCGCCCGGCACGCTGGCCATCTGCTCGGCCACCGCGGCCATTCTCTGCCACGCCTGGCGATTCAGTGGATCGGCCACCAGCCAGTTGCCCCAGGCGGCCCGGTCGGCGTCGGTCGCGGTGCCGGAATGCAGGCGGGCATACCAGCGCGCGGCGACGCCGATGGCTTTCATTTCTTCGGCGGGCAGGCTCATGGGAGTTGCAACTGGATCTGCATCAGGCAGCAATGCTCCATGGCCTTGGCCATGTGGTTGTTCACCGTGCGCACGCTGACGCCCAACTGCTCGGCGATTTGCGGGTAGGTCAGGCCACTGAACTGCGACAGGATAAAGGTCTGCTTGACCCGCGGCCCCAGCCCTTGCAGCAGGCGGTCGATCTCCATCAGCGCCTGGAACAGGATCGCCTGTTCCTCCGGCGACGGCTGCAGGGCTTCGGGCATGGCGGCCAGCACGTCGAGGTAGGCCTGCTCCAGCGAACGCCGGCGAAACAGGTCGATCAGCAGGCCCTTGGCAATCATCGACAGGTACGAGCGCGGCTCGCGGATGTCCAGCGCGGAGCGGGCCTTGATCACCCGGACGAAGGTGTCCTGGGCCAGGTCCGCGGCATCGAAGGCGTTGCCCAGGCGCTTGCGCAGCCAGCCCTGGAGCCAACCGTGATGGTCACAATACAGATCGTTGACAGCACTGCGTAAGGACAAGTCGTTGGCGGGCATGACGATGGAATAATTCGCGACTGATAATGACTCGCATTGTCATGTACGCCATCGCGGCTTGCAACAAATACCTGTGGCCGCGGCTCCAGCCGCGTTGGAGCGACAACCTTCCCCTTCGACCTTGGGGCTGGCTGTCCTTGATCGCGCCGCGGAACCGCCCTGACGGCTAACCCGTGCAATCGCTCGCCTAGGCAAAAAACCGGTTCGCCGGACGTGGCAGCCCAAGGTTTTCACGCAAGGTGGCGCCCTCGTATTCGCGGCGGAAAATCCCCCGCCCCTGCAACTCGGGAACGACCTTGGCGACGAAGTCGTCGAGGCCGCCCGGCAGCCAGGAAAACATGATGTTGAAACCGTCGCTGCCGCGCGTCTCCAGCCATTGCTGCATGTCGTCGGCGATGCTCCGGGCGGTGCCGACAAACGACAGGCCGGCGTATCCACCGAGGCGTTGGGCCAGTTGGCGGACCGTCAGCTGTTCGCGATCGGCCAGGGCCAATACGCGCTCGCGGGCGCTCTGGCTGGCATTGGTCTCGGGAATCGGCGGCAGGAAAGCGTCCGGATCGAATTTCGTTGCGTCCGTGCCCAGGGCGATGGACAGCGAGGCAATCGCGCTCTCGTAGTGCACCAGGCTGTCGAGGTGCGCGCGGATCCGCCGCGCCTCCTCGAGGGTGTCGCCGACCACCACAAAGGCCCCGGGCAGGATCTTCAGGTGTTCGGGGTCGCGGCCGACGGCGAGCATGCGCCGCTTGATATCGGCATAGAACGCCCGGCCCTCCTCCAGCGTGCCGGGGGCGACAAAAATCACCTCCGCCGTTTCCGCGGCCAGCTGGCGCCCGGGCTCCGACGCGCCGGCCTGCACAATCACCGGCCAGCCCTGCACCGGGCGCGCGATGTGCAGCGGTCCGCGCACGTTCAGGTGGCGGCCGGCATGGTCGAGGCGGTGCAGCTTGTCCGGGTCGAAATACACCCCGCTGTCGGCATCGCGCACGAAAGCATCGTCCGCCCAGCTGTCCCAGAGCCCGGTGACCACCTCATAGAACTCCCGCGCCCGGGCATAACGCTGGTCGTGGGCAAAGGCCTGCTCCAGGCCGAAGTTCAGCGCGGCGTCGGGGTTGGCGGTGGTGACGATGTTCCAGCCGGCGCGACCGTTGCTCAAATGATCGAGGGAGGCAAAGCGCCGGGCGATATGAAACGGCTCGTCGTAGGTGGTCGAGGCCGTCGCCACCAGGCCGATGCGTTCGGTCGCCTGGCTGAGGGCGGACAACAGGGTGAAGGGTTCGAACGAGGTGGCGGTATGGCTGCGCTTCAAGGCGTCGATGGGCATGTTGAGCAAGGCCAGGTGATCGGCCATGAAAAACGCATCGAAGCGCGCCCGCTCCAGGGTCTGGGCGAAACGCTTGAGATGGGCGAAGTTGAAGTTGGCATCGCGATAGGCACCCGGGTAGCGCCAGGCGCCGGTGTGGATGCTGACCGGACGCATGAAGGCGCCCAGCTTGAGTTGGCGTTGCGCAGGCATGGCAAGCTCCTTGTGACGGCTCCTGGGTCAAGCGGCCCCGCAGCATCGACCGGGCGAACTTGGCCTGTCCAATAATCAAAGGTGCTGGCTTATGCCGTTATAGCGCAGCGCGCTGTCCGGCCCTGGACAGCCCCGCCGCCGCGGACGCCTGGAGGGCGGCAAGCATTCGCGGCGGGTTGAGGATGGCTCGGCACGCAGAAACCGCAATCGGCAGCCCAGCCTTCAAAGGTAGCTGAGGACGAAGGTCAGCGTGCCGTCGGCCTTGCCACTGGAAACCTGATTGGCAACCTGGATGTACCGGGCCGCCAGCTTCAACGAATTGATCCCGCCGCTGGCCAGCCCCATCATCTGCGGCTGCCCCAGGAGCATTGGCGTGTGGTTTGCCGTGGAAGCATTGAGTACCTGGATGCCGACCCCTGTCGCCGACTGCGCCGAAGAGGCCAACCTGATGGTCCCCGGGTAGCCACCGACCTGATAGGTATTATCCAGGGTCAGGTTGACCCTGGCTCCCGCATCGCAGCGCAGGTTGATGGAGAAGTTCTTTTCCTGCGTCATGCTGCCCGGGCCGCGAAAGCTGTTCGCATCCACCCTGCCCATCTTCACCAGGATGCTGTTCTCCATCACGAAGCAGGACGACACCGCCACATTGACCAGGGGAAAAGTGAAGGTGTTGAGCTTCTTGTCATACAGGCCACCCAGGACAGAGTCAGGGCTGCTCATCACGGAGAAGTCTGGAAATCGAAAACTCCCCCCCGCCACATCCCCCAGCTTGATCAACTCGAAGGTGTGTTGGAGCGAGTAATATTTGTCCCCTCCCAGATAGGGAAAGGCGACGCCAGTCATGGGACTGGTGCTGTTGAGATCGGTACTGCTGAACGCATAGTTTCCCAGGGGCGACGACAGGTTCCACCTCAATCCGATCCCACTGTTGCTCGTCCTGAATGCCCCACGACTGACCCCAACCGCCGCATTGGAAGACGACTTGAAGTATTGGGCATAGCTCCCGGTTGGAAAGAAGCGGTTATTACATCGAATAGGGGTCTTGACCTCCACGGACGCCAGTACGCCGCCAACCGGGACGTCCCGTTGCACAACCAGCGAGCTGGAAAAAGGAACACTGATAACAGCGGAACCTAAAGGAAGGCAGACATCGGAAAGGGCGGCGACCGAGTACGGGGAGAACATGCTGCCGGCCGCCGTAAGCCCTACAGTCCAGGCACTGAGCCCACAAATGCGGAACAAGAAATACTCCTCAGGAATTGAACGACTTGTGCGGCAACGCTACATAGAAGCTTCGGCAGTCGATATAAGATATTTCCTAAAAATCAGCTTCATTCTCCATGATCAATTAGTGAATCTTGCACATGGAAATAATGAAGTCTCCGCGCGACCGCCGGGGTCAGCAATCTGCCCGGAACTGCTGAGGCTATCGCCGAAGACTATAAAGCTGGAACAGGGAGAGGAAGTTGCGATCGCTTGAGCGCGGACCCAGGACCAAGACTGCTGGCAAACGATAGGAACAACGCCTTTTTGATCATGGGCAAGTCCATTTCTTTGTTGTTTTAGAGAACGAAACGACAGCACCAAAACTTTCGCGTTTCCAACTATGGTTATGAGCCACATCGCCTGAAGGGGGCAGTCCCTCGATGCGGCGGATCTTGTCAGTGCCCATTACTGGGCCCTTTGCATCTCATTTTTCTTTTTCGGCTGGATGACCATGTCGGTCCGAGGGCGCGACTCGGTGATCTTGCTACCGGTGGCGCGACCAACACTGGCAATCTGCTTGACGGTGTCGTAGACAATTTTCTCACCCAAGGTGGTATTGCCTGCGCTGATTACTTTGGCTCTGTCGATCAGAATGATGCGGTTCTGCTGGGTCAGATATTGAATGGTCATGGCATATGCCTGGACCGGTTCAGGGTCTGTAGCTTTTTGCAATTGTTCGAAATAGGCCAGGTTGCCCACGGAGGTGACGACATCGACCTCGTTGTGGCTGCCCTTTTTCATGGTGACAGTCACAGTGTCGCCGGTGATCTTCATCGAACCCTGGGTAATGATGACGTTGCCGGTATAAGTAGCAAAACCTTGCCTGTTATCAATTTGACTGCGGTCGGCCTGAACTCGAATGAGTTGCTCACTGTCGTTCGGCAGCCCCCAGGCGTTCATGCTTCCCAGTGCCATGCTCAAGCCAAGCAAAACAGGAAAAGATTTAACGAACTTCATGCCATCCACTCAATCACCCCTTGAAAGCGCCACTGATTCGAGCTGCCACAATGCACGATCTTGATCTTGCAAAAAACGTGGGAATGGAGATTCAGATTGTTCTGAAGAACGCTGGACAGCAACAGCTAGCAACCGACGCCTGCTTCTATACCGAATGGGCCGAAAGCGACTTGAACAAGTCGGCTGGCGCTCACTGAGGCAAAGGCCCACCGAGCTGGGCCCGATTTTCCCCTGCCCCCCTCAGGTCACCACAACGTCGGGCTGGAGTGATCTTTTTTTGCTGACCGAATGAACCTCGCGGGAGAACCTTCAGCGACACTTCGTAAATAACGAACCATGGGTGAGGAATAATCGATTTTTCTTCACCGCGATCTCCCCACTAGCATGAACCGTGGCTTCAGCACACGCCCGGACCGGGAGAACGGCATGCAGTCCCTGCACATCGGCGAACCCTGGATGTGGTTCGCCTTCATCATCTTCGTTCTGGCCATGCTGGCCCTGGACCTGTTTGTCCTCGGCGGGCGCAAGGCCCATCGCGTCTCGGTACGCGAAGCGTCGTGCTGGGTGATTGCCTGGTCCACGCTGGCGCTGGCCTTCGCGGGATTGCTCTGGTGGTATCTGCAGGGCGAGTTCGGGCCTGAGATCGCCCAACGCAAGACCCTGGAATTCCTTACCGGCTATCTGATCGAGCAGTCGCTGTCGATCGACAACATGTTCATCTTCGTGATGATCTTCGGCTACTTTGCCGTGCCCCCGGAGTTGCAGCGCCGGGTGTTGCTGTACGGTGTGCTCGGGGCGATCGTGATGCGCGGGGCGATGATTTTCGCCGGCGTGTGGCTGGTGTCGCAGTTCGCGTGGCTGCTGTATGCGTTCGGTGTGTTCCTGATCATCACCGGGATCAAGATGCTGCTGTTCGCCCATCGGCAGCCCGACCTCGCCAGGAACCCCCTGTTGCGCTGGATACAGGACCATCTGCGGATCACCAGCGGCTTTCATGACGAGCGTTTTTTCGTCAAGCAGGACGGTCGGCGCTGGGCCACGCCGATGTTCCTGGTGCTGGTGCTGATCGAGGCCAGCGACCTGATGTTCGCGGTCGACAGCATCCCGGCGATCTTCGCCATCACCACCGACCCGTTCATTGTGTTCACCTCGAACATCTTCGCGATCATGGGCCTGCGTGCCCTGTACTTCCTGCTGGCCGACATGGCCGAGCGCTTCCACCTGCTTAAGTACGGCCTGGCGATCGTGCTGGTGTTCATCGGCAGCAAGATGACGCTGATGCCCTGGCTGCACATGCCGGTGGAATGGTCGCTGGCCACTGTCGGCGGGATCATTCTGGCTTCGGTGCTGCTGAGCCTGATCACCAGTCGCAACAAGTCGCCTGACGAGGACCGGATGCGCATCCTCTAGAAAGCGCCTGAGCGGCGAACGACGTATTGGACCCGGGCGCCCCGCCTGCTAACGTCAGCGCTAGCGACTCCGTAGCCCCCACCACTGACGCTGGACACCGACATGCCCACTCCCGAATCCACCCTGCTGCACAGCTGGCAGTACAACGCCCAGGCCTGGATCGACGCCATCCGCGGCGGCGCCATTCAAAGCCGCGTCGAGGTCACCGACCAGGCGATCCTGCTGGCGGTGCTGGGCCGCCAGCCCGAGCGCGTGCTCGATCTGGGTTGCGGCGAGGGCTGGCTGTTGCGCGCCCTGGCGCAACGGGGCATCGAGGCGGTCGGGGTGGATGGCGATGCGGCCCTGGTGGAGGCGGCGCGGGCGGCGGGCTCGGCAACGGTGCATGTGGCCAGCTATGCAGCACTGGCGGAAGCGCAAGTAGACATCGGCCGCGACTACGAGCTGATCTGCGCCAACTTCGCCCTGCTGCACCAGGACATCATCCCGCTGCTGGCCGCCATGCACGCCCTGCTCGCCCCGGGCGGCGCGCTGGCGATCCAGACCCTGCATCCCTGGAGTGCCGCGGCCGGCGACTACCAGGATGGCTGGCGCGAAGAGACCTTCGCCGGCTTCAAGGGTCAGTGGCAACCCATGCCCTGGTACTTCCGCACCCTGTCCAGCTGGCTCAACGCCCTGGACATGGCCGGCTTCCAGCTCGCCAGCCTGCAGGAACCGCAACACCCACAAAGCCCGGTGCCACAGTCATTGCTGTTGGTGGCCGAGCGGCGCGGGTAAGCGCTATCCGGCTGACTGACACGACGTAGCGGTTACAGGCCAGCAGTCAGAGTCGCGAGTGCGGTAAAGGGCCACAACCCTTATCTAGATCGGGAGAACGAACCGGCGCTCGGCTCCCGCCTTGCTGTCTTCTGCGGGCTGCTCCGGCAAGAACCCGCAGCGTTCCACGACCTTGGTCGAGCCGAGATTTTCCGGGTAGACATAAGCCACCAGCTGCGTCAGTTGCCAGCGCGTCCGCGCTTGCTCGATCAGTTGCCGCAGCGCCTGTGTCGCAAGCCCCTGGCCGCAGGCGCTCTGGGCAATCCGATAGCCGACTTCGGCGGAGCGCTGCGCGGTATCGATGTTTTTCAGGTTGGCGCGACCGATGATGTTTGCGCTGCAGTCCTCGATCACCAAGGGGTGCCAGGTGCCGGCCGCGAAAGCGGCCAGATAGCCCTCGATATGCTCGGCGACGCCCTGCAACGAATAAAAGGCCGGGGCACGCGCCTCGATATGGGATTCGAACCACTCACGGTTCAGGGTTTCGAAGGCCAGCAGCGCTTGCGTATCGGTACGGCTTAGCTCGCGCATTTTGAATGGCGGCATACACACCTCTGCTTTTCTCGGGCCGGAAGCGAACTGTATCGGTATGTCGGTGTTTAGGCGGTGGCCGTTGAGCGACAGAACTGTCGTCCATGATCCTATGCCAAATGCCACAGTCAGCCAACTGAACGCACGGCGCGTCGGCATCAAGAAGAGCCTTCATGATCGGCAGGCCGCTACCCATGCCGTCGGTGGCGACAGGCAGAAACCGGCCAGCAATATGCACTCAGGACTTACGCTCTTACCCTGAGCCCCGCCGCTGCCCCAAAAGGCACTCAACTTAGGCATAACGATGCCGGAAAGAGCAGTATCAACAGCCATCCCGCCACAAAAAGCCCCAGCCCGAACGTCAGATGCGCAGTGACGCTTCTGCGCCTTGCCACGTTCGGTGCCGCTGTTTTCGAAGCGGCAACGCCGAAACCGAACGCGGGCTGCAGGATGAAGAAAGGCGCAATCACACTGACCAACCCCATCACCAGCGCAGGCGCCAGCGTGGGGTTGCAGATCCAGACAAGCCCTTTCGCACCGATCAGCATCATCGCGAAGACAATACCCGTGACGTAATGGAACACCCACCCCATCAGGCGTTCATTCCTGACAGGAGCCGCCGTCATGATCGGGGAATGACGAAACCGCCCCTGGAACATGTGGCCCAGCCAACGACCGACCAGGCCATAGTCAAGCGACGCCAGGCCAAACACTCGTGCTTGAATAAAAGCCGATACGTCCATGATCAGCGTGGCCCCCATTCCAACAAACAGAATGCGCAGTGCTGTCTCGGCTGCTCCCATGGTATTGCTCCTTGCCTTGAACCTGTTTTGGCGGTTTGATCCGAGCAGTCTGCAGGTTCAAGTCGACTTGAGGTCAAGCATGAAAGAGCTGGATATTGGTGAAGTGGCACGGCGTTCCGGCCTACCGGCTTCAACGCTGCGCTACTACGAAGAGAAAGGTCTTATCAGTTCGATAGGTCGTCGTGGCCTGAGTCGCGTGTTTCGTGCCGATGTACTCCAGCGATTGTCCTTGATCGCGCTCGGGCAGTCGGCAGAGTTTTCACTGGACGATCTCGTCGCCATGCTGGACGCGGAGGGTCAGCCTGACATTGATCGCCAGCGGCTTAACGACAAGGCTGACGAACTGGACCGTACCATCGAGCGACTCCGCGCCATACGCGACGAGCTTCGTCGAGTCGCGTCCTGCCCCGCTGCTCGTCACATTGAATGCTCAAAGTTTCAGAAAATGCTCAATGCCGTCAGGACGGGGGATATCCAGAGAAAAACCAGAAAAGGCGACCTGCACAGACGAAAAAAGCCTTAGTCACGGTCGCGCACCTTTTTCAATTCAAGCGCCCCTTAAACCCTAATACTCTTACTCCCCCCTCCTACCTCCCCCGCAACTGCGCAATATCCCTCCTGGGTGCTGCGCCGAACAGGCGGCTGTATTCGCGACTGAACTGCGACGGGCTTTCATAGCCGACCTTGAAGGCGGCGCTGGAGACGTCCAGGTGTTCGTTCATCATCAGGCGCCTGGCTTCGGTCAGGCGTAGCCATTTCTGGTACTGCAACGGGCTCATGGCGGTGAGTTGGCGGAAGTGGTGGTGAAAGGTCGGCGTGCTCATCTGCACCCGGGCGGCGAGTTCGTCGACCCGCAGTTGCGCGGTGTAATTCAGTTTCAGCCAGTCGATGGCCCTGGCGATGCGGTGGCCCTGGCCGTCGACGGAGGCGATCTGCCGCAGCCGCGCCGACTGGTCGCTCAGCAGCAAGCGGTAGTGAATCTCGCGCTGGATCAGCGGCGCCAGCACCGGGATGGCTTCGGGCTCGTCCAGCAACTCCAGCAGGCGCACGAACGAGGCCAGCATGGCCGGGGTCGCGGTGCCGATGCCCACGCCCTTGCCTGTGCCTCGATCGCGAGGTTGCAGCAGCCCGCCCTGGGCGGCCAGTTCCGCCAGCATGCGCGGGTCGAGCTTGAAGCCCAGCCCGAGGCAGGGTTGCTCCAGACTGGCCGTCGTCACTTGCGAATTGGCCGGCAGGTCCAGTGAGGTCACGAGGAAGCGCGAGGGGTCGTACGGGTAGGCTTCGCCGCCGACCCACAGCTGTTTTGCTCCCTGGGCGACGAGGACGATGCTCGGCTCTGCCATGCACACGGCGGGCGGCGAAGGGATCTCGCGGCGAAACAAACCCAGACCGGGGATCGCTGTCGGGCAGTCCCCCGAGTGTTTGATCCAGGCGCCAATGAGACGCGTGAGGGTTTCCTGGGGCGCCTGGGCGCGGGTGTCGTGTGGGCGTGTCATGTCGGTATGGACCCTCCTTGCCAGACGTTAACCCGGCCCCGGTGCCGCTCCTACCGAAAAAACCAAAGTCCAGAGAATCAGGCAAGAATTCCAGCGAAATGCACTACTGGCCGCCTGCACCTGCCCGGGAAAATGACCGTCCAACGTAACGCTGGATGGAGTGTGCAATGTTAGTCAACGCCTATGGCGCCCATGCGGGCGACCAACCTCTGGAACCACTGCAGATCACCCGCCGCGCCCCCGGCGCCCATGACGTGCAGATCGACATCGCCTTCTGCGGCATCTGCCACTCGGACCTGCACCAGGTGCGCGCCGAGTGGCAAGGCACGCAGTTTCCCTGCGTGCCCGGCCACGAGATCGTCGGCCGGGTCGCGGCGGTCGGCGCCCATGTGCACGGCTTCCGCCCGGGCGATCTGGTCGGCATCGGCTGCATCGTCGACAGCTGCAAGCACTGCGCCGACTGCGAGGATGGCCTGGAGAACTACTGCGACGGCATGATCGGCACCTATAACTTCCCGACGCCGGACGCCCCGGGCTGGACCCTGGGCGGCTACTCGCAACAGATCGTGGTCCACGAACGCTACGTGCTGCGCATCCGCCACCCCGAGGAACAGTTGGCCGCCGTCGCGCCGCTGCTGTGCGCGGGCATCACCACTTATTCGCCGCTGCGCCACTGGAAGGTCGGGCCAGGCAAGAAAGTCGGCGTGGTCGGCATCGGTGGCCTGGGCCACATGGGCATCAAACTGGCCCATGCCCTGGGCGCGCACGTGGTGGCGTTCACCACCTCCGACTCCAAGCGCGAGGCCGCTCGCCAGCTGGGCGCCGACGAAGTGGTGGTGTCGCGCAATGCCGAGGAAATGGCCGCCCACGCCAAGAGCTTCGACCTGATCCTCAACACCGTGGCCGCGCCCCACGATCTCGACGCCTTCCTGGTGCTGCTCAAGCGCGACGGTGGCATGACCCTGGTGGGCGCCCCGGCGACTCCGCATGCCTCGCCCAATGTGTTCAACCTGATCATGAAACGCCGGACCCTCGCCGGCTCGATGATCGGCGGCATTGCCGAGACCCAGGAGATGCTCGATTTCTGTGCCGAGCACGGCATCGTCGCCGACATCGAGCTGGTGCGCGCGGACCAGATCAATGAATCCTACGAACGCATGCTCAAGGGCGACGTCAAGTACCGCTTCGTCATCGACAACGCCACCCTGGCGGGCTGAGCGCGGCAAGCGCCTGATCCCGCTCATGCAGAACAACCTCTGGTAGTCCGTTGGGTGCCCGGCTTGGGCCCCCTTCGCTTCGCGGCACCGAATCCGGTGTCGCGTTTTCCTTCTGCCGCGACCGGAGCCGCTCCAGCACCGGGCCGGCCCCGATCGCCATTCACGCGCCTGCCCGGTCTTCCACCGGCGGCGTGCACCCATTTATGCATCGAAGCGTCCGCAAGACCCGGCCGGCAACGCCCAGCGGTCAGCACGGACGCTTCCAGCCACACAGGAAACCTGTCGCCATGACCGCTACCTCTCACGCCGAATCGCCCGACCCCCGACACACCTGGGGCGCCGTGCTGGCGGTACTGGCCGCCCACGCCGCCACGCGCAAGCCTTTCATGGCAGCGAACATGGCGGCGTGAGCGCTGGTGGGCGCGACAAAACAGGGCCGGGTGTCAGCGCGCGCTGTCGATGATCTGGCCGCCGTCAGGCGCTGAATAAGGCTTTCCACCAGAAAGACATCTGTAAAAAATACGGACTGCCCGTACTTCCTCCAGACGAAATGGTCGCCATCGCGATTGCCACTCTGGGCAAGTCACCTATTTATGGCGCACGCATTTCGCTGCCGGAGGGGGGGAATATCAGTTGGTTTATTCACTGCGGAGAACATTCGAACGCTGATGATTTTTATCAAGCGGTTCACACTGAGCATCTCAGTGAAATGCTGCCACAGGTGATGAATTACCTTTGCCTGCCCGCTGGCGCCAAGTTCATCATCGACAACCAAGGCTACGAAGATGTCTGGATGGAAGGCTGACAAACCTTTGCCCTCGATTCAGGCTGATTGACACAACAAGGACGTATGAAAAATGAAAGTAAAGGTATTGCTCATCGCTTCGCTAGGCGTTCTATCGCTCACTCAAACATCACTGTCCTTCGCGGATAACAATGGGAAAAACCTCTATTCGCAGCGATGTGCCGTGTGCCACGGAGCCGATATCAAAGGAAGCGGACCACTGGCCAATAAAAGCAACCCTCCAACACCTGACCTTACAACACCCACTTTCAAGAAACGGCTCAACGATTATCCGGGCGTTATCGTGTCATCGATAATACTTCGCCCAAATGGCGACCTGATTCCAAGAACCTTGCGAGAGAATGGCGTAAAGATACCGCCGCACGCCTGGAGCGTTAAGGACCTGCGCGATTTGAATCAATACATGAACGGTGTGATTTCAAAAAATCGATGACTCAGCGAAAAGCTGATGAAATATGAGATGGGCGACATGCCCCCCTCATTTGGCTGCCGGGTAAATCGCCCGCGATCATTTCACCAGGCGCTTTTCCTTCGACGGCCGATAGCCGAAATACGAGCTGTAGCACTTGCTGAAATGGCTCGGCGAGACGAAGCCGCAGGCCACCAGCACCTCGACCTGGGACAGTTCGGTGTGCTGCAGCAATCGACGCGCTTCGGTGATGCGCAATTCCAGGTAGTAGCGCTGCGGGGTGGTGCCCAGTTGCTCCTTGAACAAGCGCTCGATCTGCCGCCGGGAACGCCCGGCATACTCCGCCAGCTGGTCCATTTGCAGCGGTTCCTCGAGGTTGGCGTCCATCAGGTTGACCACCTCACGCAAGGGCGCGCTCAACGACACATGCATCGTCGGCTTGATGCGCCGGTAGCGGGATTCCTCGAACGACAGGATGTCCTCGATGCCCTCGACCAGCGCCTTGCCGTGCAGCCCCTTGATCCATTCCAGGGCCATATGGAAGGCGCCGGCGGGACTGGACGCCGTGAGCCGGTCGCGGTCCACCACAAAGGCCTCGCTGGTGACATGGGTGACCTTGGAAATCTCCGCCAGCGCCGGACGATGCTCCGGGTGGATCGCACAACGGTAGCCTTCAAGCAGCCCCGCAACGCCGAGGAACCAGGCCCCGTTCCACAACCCGGCCAGGGTGATGCCCAGTTCGGCGGCGGTTTTCAGCAGGCTGCTCAGCCGGGGATCGGCCTTGAGCTCCGTGCGATAGCCGCCGCAGATCACCAGCAGGTCGAGGTCCTTGAGCGCCACCGGGGTCAGGCGCGCATCGGGGCGGATCACCAGCCCGAGGTCGCTGGTGACCTCGCCGTCCTGCAAGCCGAAGGTCGTTGAGGAGAACAAGGCGGGACGCAGCAGGTTGGCGGTGACGATGGTATCCAGGGCCTGGGTGAAGGCCGGCAACGAGAAGTGCTCGAGCAGCAGGAAGCCCGCCCGCGCATGGGCCGCGGGCGCCACCCGCGCCTCTTCCAGGTAACGCAGGTTCTTGCCCTTCATGCCGCCACTGAAATCCCGTCGTTCAACCGCCATACGCCCTCGCCTGTCTTACCCGACCCAATGCGGTTTCAGTGTAAATCACCGGAGAAACCCGGCACTGCCCACACCAAGAAACCTGCCCGGACGCCAGCGCCAACAACGCCGCCGTGGTCTGCCGTGTCAACCTCGCAGGCGTTACCGGGCGACGGAATTCTACTGCCCCGCAGGCCCACAGGGACAGAAAATATCGGCCAGGGCGCAGCCTGGAAAAACGGCCGCCAAGCCTCGAGTTTGAGCCTTGCGTGCCGGCTAAAAAGCAGCCGATCTGCCAGGCGCCCCGGGGCCGTTTTTTTTTCGTTTCTGCGCCGCTTTTGCATTTCTGTGCGACAGATCCCACTTCGGGGGCTCCCGTACCCTTCCCTTGTGGTGTTAGGTTGGGAGGTCAGATATTTCCTAACAATCTGCAAGGAACGCCTCCCGCAATGGATTTCTCCCTCAAGCAACTGGCCGCGGCCACCCTGGTGCTGGCCAGCCTGTCAGCCTTCACCACCGCCGCCCACGCCAACATCACCCCGCAGCAGAACGCGGCGATTCTCAAGCGCTTCGCCGATGCCTCGGTCACGGATTTCCGCCAGTTTCTCGGCACCTTGAGCAAAAATGAGGCGGCCAAGAGCGAGGTGGTCAAAGAAGCCAACCTCGGCCCGGCCATCAATGCCTTCCTCGACAACAAGGCGCTTTCCGCCGAGCAGCAGAACGAGATCCATCGCCTGCTGGGCCTCTATGCGCGGGTGAAGTACGGCAAGGCCGCCACCGAAACCCTGCGCGAGCTGGTGGCGATCCCCACCGTGCGTGTCGATGGCGTGCCGCAGCACGAGAACCCTGAGTTCCTCAAGATCGCCGACAAAATCAAGGCCCTGGCCCAGGCCTTCGACCTGAACTTTCGCAACATCGACAACCGCGTCTACGAGATCTCCTTGCAAGGCAGCGGCAAAGAAGTGGTGGGCATCCACGCCCATGCCGACGTGGTGCCGGTGACGCCGGAGAACTGGGTGCTGCAGGACGGCACCAAGCTCGACCCGTTCAAGGTCACCCTGGTCGGCGACCGCATGTACGGCCGCGGCACCGAGGACGACAAGAACGGCATAGTCGTGGCCCTGTACGCCATGAAGATCATCAAGGAAGAGAAGCTGCCCCTGGCGCGCAACTTCAAGCTGCTGGTGGACACCACCGAGGAAACCAGCGGCGACGCGATTCCCTACTACTTCGAACGCAACCCGACACCCAACTACAACCTGGCGCTGGACGGCGGCTACCCGGTGGTGATCGCCGAGAAAGGCTACGGCACCGTCATGGCCAGCTTCCCGCGGCGTGCCGCCGAGGGCAAAGGCGCGGAGATCGTCTCGATGACCGGCGGCCTGGCCACCAACCAGATTCCGGGCGCCTCGGTCGCCACCCTGGTGACCGACCAACCCGCGGAACTGGCGGCCAGCCTGCAGAAGGCCGGCGCCGAATACGCCAAGGCCCATGGCGGCGACTTCAGCGTGGCCGCCAAGGTCACAGGCAAGGACGTCAAGCTGACGGTCACCGGCGTGTCCGCCCACTCCTCCGAGCCCGAGTCCGGGGTCAACCCGGTGGCGCGCATGCTCGACTTCATCAACGGCCTCGACGGCAAGGTCGCGCTCAAGCACAACCCGATCACCGACGCGGCGCGTTATGCCGCCGACAACTGGGGCCTGGACTACCTGGGCAACACGCTGGGGGTCGGTTTCGCCGATGACTTCATGGGCCCGCTGACCACCTCCCTGACCTATGTCGGCCAGGACGAAAAAGCCTTCAAGCTGGCGGTCAACCTGCGCGTGCCCAAGGGCAAGACCCCGGAGGTGTTGAAAAAGGAAATTGCCGACAAGCTGGCCGCCTGGAGCAAGCAGAACCAGGTCGCGGTGAACTTCGACTATTCGATCGCCGAGCCGATGTACCGCAACCCCGAGGGTGAATGGGTCAAGGCGCTGCTGGCGGTGGCCAGCGAAAACCTTGGCATGAAGCACGAGTTCGGCACCTCCGCCGGCGCCACCTCGGTGCATGAACTGCCCAACGGCGTGCAATTCGGCCTGGCCCGTCCCGAGGTCAAGTACACCGGCCACAACGACAACGAGTTCAAGACCGTCGAGCAGTTCCAGCTGGACCTGCAGATCGTCACCGAGATGTTCGGTCGCATCGGCCAGTTGCCGAAACTCTGAGCCCTTGCGGACCCGCCGCCCTGGCGGGTCCACTCGTGCCAATCGGGTCGCGCCACCATGGGCGGCCTTCGCACGCCCTCCCCCGACCTGATCCATCCGGCGTTGGCGCAGCGCGCGCCCTGACAACCGCGCGCCGCCCCGGCCACGACACCGGTCATCGCGCCGCCATGGCGAGGTTCTTGTTAAGGCAAAAGAGCCGATCTATACCTCAACAGGCTATTTGCAACGGCGCAAACAACCCGGGCTTCGCCGCCTGCATGGCAAGCCAGGTATTCAACCAACCGGACAACTGGACAGTGGCATCACCAAGGAGCGGTCATGAGCGGAAAACTATTAGTCAAATGGGTCAACAGAACCGACCGGCACCCCAAGGGTGTCTGCGAGGCGGCCGTGATGAAGTGGCTGGCGGCGATCGACAACAACGGCCTGGTCCAGGCCATGAAGCTGACACCACAGCAATGCGACGACCTGCAGGATCAGGTGGAAGACGGCGAGACGTTCGTTTTTCTGCTGCCTCCCCTGCTGCTTCCCACCTCGAGCTTCTCCCCCTTCAACCCGGTGCCGACCACCGTGGATTCGCTGAAGGCCCTGAAGGCCGGGAACTTCCTCTTCGTTTCCGCCCAGGGCCAGAGTGTGACCGCCGGCGGGCATGCGATGGGCATCTACAAGAACACCACCAACCTGTTCTTCTTCGACCCCGAGTTCGGGATCTATGCCTATGACTTCAACAGCCAGGCGGACCTGGCTGAAGTCGTCAAGCGAACCCAGGGCTATGGGGAGGCAGCCTATTGCCCAGGCACCTTTACCCCACCGCCAAAACCTTGAGCCGAGGCTTCGAGCGTCCTGCGGCAAGGCTGTTTGGCTGCAGGGTCAGGTCTTGGGCATAAAAAAGGCCACTCTAGCGAGTGGCTTTTTTGTGCCCCCTGAGGCAGCAAATGGGTAGCCTACCTGGACCTGCGGCAAACGCATCGCATCTGGGAAATAAAGGAGAGCCCCTTGAAATTAAAGTTCAGCCACGTCGATGTGCTCGTCAAAGACCTCGAGCAAGCCTGTGGGTATTACGCCCGAATCTTCAGCGCAAGGATTTCCAGGACCCTGGATTGGCAGCGCGACGGTCTGCAGGTGCGTTATGCGATCGTCAGGTTTGGCACGGAACGCCTGATGCTGGTGCAACCCTTTGCCGGCAATCTCAAGGCGCTGATGGACGCCAACGGCGAAGGCACGATCTACCGTCACTGCTATAGCACTCCGGACATCGAGGCCGCCTACGACGAGTTGCTGGCCGCGGGGGTGCAGCCGGAAGACGAGAACGGCACCCCCCTGTCGCGCGACAACCTCCAGTCCCCCAGCGGCACACGCATCCTCTGGCTACCGAAACGCTTCGGGCATTTCTCCATCGAGCTGCTTGAAGAGGCGGAGCTGGAGGCCTTCATCGAGGAAGCATTCGCCGAGGACAGGTAAGGCGACAGGCGCCAGCGCTCTCGCGTTTCTCCTGCCGTATAGGCTGAAACTCCCAGGCCGCCTGGGAGTATCGGCCAATGCGCAACCTCCTGCGCATCCCCATAGTTGTGACATCTGCCAGCAGAGGGGCCCAAGTGCGGCCCCAACGACTGGAACTGCCTAGGAGCATGTCATGACCACACCCCAATCCCCCACCACCGACCTGACCGCTGATACCTCTCCCGATCTGTACCCCGTCTTCCCCAGCGACGACACACTGACCCTCACCGCCCTGACGGATGGTGCTCCGCTCGTGGGAGCGACCGGCACCAACGTTGCCCTGGACGAAACCAGCGGGTTGCAGAACGCCACGGCCACGGCCAGCCCAACGGGGGATGCCGACGACAATGACATCCTGCTGACCTCCCTGCCCTCGACCTTCGCCACCCGCTTGACCGCCCTCGGGGCCGGTACCGCAACGGACGCGGCCTTGAGTGGCTACACCGGTGCCGTGGGCGACACCGGCAGCAATGCCTTCACCCTCAACCTGGCGCCCGGCGCGATCAATGTCGATATCAGCTTCACCGACAGCCTGGGCGCGGCGCTCAATGGCCTGGACAGCGGGCTGGATACCCTCGATGGCATCGACATCCTGCTGTATACCGATACCAACAACAACATCCTGCTGGGCCGGGCCGGAGGCCCTGCCGGCGCGATCGTGTTCGCCGCCTATATCGAGGAAACCGGGTCGCCGCTGTCGGGCGGCAAGATCTGGACCGTGGAATACCAGCCGCTCAAGCATCCGGACGCCAACAACCCGGACGATGCCCTCAACCTGCTGAACAAGGTGTTTATCGGCGCCAGCCAGGACCTGACGTTTAACCTGGCCAATGCGCCGTCCGGGCAGAACCTGTTCCTGATGTTCACCAAGGCCAGCCCGACGGTGGTCAACGACGGCGGCGTATTGCGGATCAGCGACCCGACGATCATCGCCACCGGCAAGGACCCCGCCGACCAGTCATCGGGCGTCAACATCAGCACCGGCGATACCATCAACACCAGCCAGGCCGGTGGCCCGACCACCTTCGGCACCAACAGCCAGATGATCACGGAACAGGAAGGCATCCGTTTTACCTTCGTCACCGGCGCCCGGCAGGACATGACCATTCCCAACCTGGATCAGAACGAAGCCGATGTCGAAGCCAACATCGACTTCACCGCGATGTTTAATGCCAAGGCGGCCAATTTCGATATCGTGCAGCTGCAAAGCGGCAAGAGTGCGGTAGTCAAGATCAGTGCCTTCAACACCGCGGTTGAAAGTGGCGCGAGTTTCGTCAATGGCTATGCGAACGATACGTCGGTGGCCATCACCAATGTTCGTGTGATCAACAACGCCACGGGACAAGTGATCGAAAACTCGGACGGCTCGGTGAATGACACGAGCATCCTCATCAGCTTTGCCAGCGGCGTGGCCACCGTCACCGGCATCAAGGCCGGCTACAAGATCGAATACACCACCACCTCGGACCACAACCGCGTACTGATCGAGAACGGCGCCGCCCTGGACGCCAAGGGCAATACCCACGCCGACTTCGATATCGGTGGCTTCACCCTGCGCCAAGCCTCCACCACGACCGCCGAAATCGGCTCGCATATGCTCTTCGAGGACGATGGTCCGGCAGCGGCCGGAACCGCCGTGGCGGGCACCGTCGACGAGGACGGCCTGGCCAGCGGTGTGGCCGGCGGTGTCGGTGACGTGGCCGGCGAGGCCACCGTGGCCAGCGGCAGCGTCGCCGGGATCTTCCAGCCCGGCGTCGATGTGCCACTGAGCTATTCCTTATCCACCGACACCAGCGGCCTGCCGGCCCTGACGTCCGGCGGGGTGGCGCTGGTCTACAGCGTGGTCGGCAATACCCTGACCGCCAAGGCCGGCGCCGTCGATGTGTTCACCTTCAGCCTCAGCACGGCAGGCGCCTACAGCTTTACCCTGCTCAAGCCGCTGGATCACGCCGCCGGCAACGACGAGAACGACATCACGATCAACCTGGGCTCGTTGTTGCGGGCCACCGACAAGGACGGCGATACGGTCACCGCGGCGGCCGAGAAACTGGTGATCACCGTCGATGACGATACCCCCACAGCGACCGGGACCGCCGTGACCGGCACCGTCGACGAGGACGGCCTGGCCAATGGCATCGCCGGCGGGGTCGGGGATGTGGCGGGTCAGGCCACCAATGCCAGCGGCAGCGTCACCGGTATCTTCCAGTCCGGGGCCGACGTGCCGCTGAGTTATACCCTGTTGAGCGATACCAGCGGTCTGCCAGCCCTGACGTCTGGCGGAGTGGCGCTGGTGTATAGCGTTGCCGGGGACACCCTCACCGCCAAGGCCGGCGCCGTCGATGTGTTCACCTTCAGCCTCAGCGCCGCCGGTGCCTACAGCTTCACCCTGCTCAAGCCTCTGGATCACGCGGCCGGCAATAACGAGAACGACATCACGATCAACCTGGGCTCGTTGTTGCGGGCCACCGACAAGGACGGTGACGCGGTAACGGCCGCGGCCGAGAAGCTGGTGATCATCGTCGATGACGATACGCCCACCGCAACCGGGACCGCCGTGACCGGCACCGTCGACGAGGACGGCCTGGCCAATGGCATCGCCGGCGGGGTCGGTGATGTGGCGGGTCAGGCCACCAATGCCAGCGGCAGCGTCACCGGTATCTTCCAGTCCGGGGCCGACGTGCCACTGACCTATTCCCTGTCGAGTAATACCAGCGGCCTGCCGGCCCTGACTTCCGGCGCAGTGGCATTGGTCTATAGCGTCGTCGGCGACACCCTGACCGCCAAGGCCGGCGCCGTCGATGTATTCACCTTCAGCCTCAGCACAGCCGGTGCCTACAGCTTCACCCTGCTCAAGCCGCTGGATCACCCCGCAGGCAATAACGAAAACGACATCACCCTCAACCTCGGCACGCTGTTGCAAGCCACGGATAAAGATGGCGACACGGTGACGGCCGCGGCCGAGAAGCTGGTGATTACCGTCGATGACGACACACCCACAGCGACCGGGACCGCCGCGGCCGGCACCGTCGACGAGGACGGCCTGGCCAATGGCATCGCCGGTGGGGTCGGGGATGTGGCGGGTCAGGCAACTGTCGCCAGCGGCAGCGTGAGCGGGATCTTCCAGTCGGGGGCCGACGTGCCGCTGAGCTACTCCTTGTCGAGCAACACCAGCGGCTTGCCAGCCCTGAGCTCCGGCGGGGTGGCACTGACCTACAGCGTCCTGGGCAATACCCTGACCGCCAAGGCCGGCGTGACGGATGTGTTCACCTTCAGCCTGACGGTAGCGGGTGCCTACACCTTCACCCTGCTCAAGCCTCTGGATCACGCGGCCGGCAATGACGAGAACGACCTTACCCTCAACCTCGGCACACTATTACAGGCCACCGACAAGGATGGCGACACAGTGACCGCCGCGGCCGACAAACTGGTGATCACCGTCGATGACGACACCCCGACCCTGGCCTTCGGCAACCTGATCGGCACGGGTACCGACCATGCGCAACAAGGTTACTGGAGCATCGGATCCGGTGCCGACGGACTAGGGGCGGCCGGCCTGGATATTTCCCTGGTGAACGGCCAGTTCACCCTGGTCCGGCCGGACGATACGACCACCACCGGCACCGGTACGCTGGTCGAGCAGTCGCCTTCACCGGACGCCAATGGCGCCTATCAGTTCGCCGGCACCCTGACCGGTGACTTCGACAACAACGCGGCCACGGCCAACACCACCGTCCACTACACCCTGACCGCCAACGCCAACGGCACCTATGCCCTGGACCTGCAGGAAGGCTTCCGCTCGACCGTGATCCTCAGCAGTGCCGACGGCTCGCTGGATGCCGGCGGTCCGGACCCGGTGCGCACGCTGACCATCGGCACCGAGCATGTGGTGTTCTTCGGTGCCAACCCGCTGGCGCCGCAGACCGGTCCGAACAGCATCCTCACCGGCATCGGGCTTGGCGCGCCCGACCCTACCGAAGCGCAGTTGCAGACCAATCCCCTGCCGTCCTACATCGGCTCGGCGGCCATGAACGTCAGCACCTCCGGCATCGGTATCGCCAACAACAACCTGGAGGGCAACACCACGGCGGGCATCAACGCCGGTGACGAGAGTTTCGTCATCAACCCCGAGACGCTGCTGACGGCCATGAAGGTCTTTATCGACAACTCGGTACAGGGCTACGACCCGGCCACCGAAGAGCTGTACTACACGATCTACTACGACAACGGCACGACCTCGGGCGCGCCCATCAAGGTGCTGGCCGCCGACCTGCACGCGGAGGCGGGAGGACAGAAGTCCTTCCTCGTGGAGTGGGACGATTCCCACCTGATCGATGCGGTCCAGCTCACCATGGGCAAGGGTACGATCAAGATCCCGGTGATCCAGTTCATTCAGGAGACCCAGAACCTGGCCAGCGACATCCAGCTGTCGTTCAACACCACGACGACGGACAAGGATGGGGATACGGCCACCAGCGCGTTCGACGCCAACCTGTTCGCCAACGACCCGAGCGATCAGAGCTTCGACTTCAGGCTGGTCGGCACCGCCGGTGAACGGGATGCCTTCAATATCGATCTGTCGGTGGCCGAGAACCTGTACCAGGTCACTGGCTTCGATGCAGGCGCAGGCCAACGGGATGCGGTGGTGCTCATTGGTGACGCGGGCGCCACTGTGCAGTCGATCAACAATGCCGGCGCCGACAGCATCGTGACGATTGCCGAGACCGGCGGACAGCTGACGACCATCACCCTGCTCGGGGTCGACCTGCTCAATACCGACATTGTGATGGGCAGCGTCTGAAACCTCGCGCGTGCGAATGAAAGCGAGGGTGGCCTGGAAACCACCCTCGCTTTTTTTGCCGCGCCTAACACTCAAGCGGCCCAAGGTTTGAAGAGCACCTCCTGGACCGGCGCCTTCGCCTCCCCCATTTCCCTCCCAGATAGGCTGAACCTCCCAGACCGTCTGGGAGTATCGGCCAATGCGCAACCTCCTGCGCATCCCCATAGTTGTGACATCTGCCAGCAGAGGGGCCCAGGTGCGGCCCCAACGACTGGAACTGCCTAGGAGCCTGTCATGACCACACCCCAATCCCCCACGAACGACCTGACCACCGATACCTCTCCCGATCTGTACCCCGTCTTCCCCAGCGACGACACACTGACCCTCACCGCCCTGGCGGATGGCGCTCCGCTCGTGGTAGCGACCGGAACCAACGTTGCGCTGGATGAAACCAGCGGGTTGCAGAACGCCACGGCCACGGCCAGCCCAACGGGGGATGCCGACGACAATGACATCCTGCTGACCTCCCTGCCCTCGACCTTCGCCACCCGCTTGACCGCCCTCGGGGCCGGTACCGCAACGGACGCGGCCTTGAGTGGCTACACCGGTGCCGTGGGCGACACCGGCAGCAATGCCTTCACCCTCAACCTGGCGCCCGGCGCGATCAATGTCGATATCAGCTTCACCGACAGCCTGGGCGCGGCGCTCAATGGCCTGGACAGCGGGCTGGATACCCTCGATGGCATCGACATCCTGCTGTATACCGATACCAACAACAACATCCTGCTGGGCCGGGCCGGAGGCCCTGCCGGCGCGATCGTGTTCGCCGCCTATATCGAGGAAACCGGGTCGCCGCTGTCGGGCGGCAAGATCTGGACCGTGGAATACCAGCCGCTCAAGCATCCGGACGCCAACAACCCGGACGATGCCCTCAACCTGCTGAACAAGGTGTTTATCGGCGCCAGCCAGGACCTGACGTTCAACCTGGCCAATGCGCCGTCCGGGCAGAACCTGTTCCTGATGTTCACCAAGGCCAGCCCGACGGTGGTCAACGACGGCGGCGTATTGCGGATCAGCGACCCGACGATCATCGCCACCGGCAAGGACCCCGCCGACCAGTCATCGGGCGTCAACATCAGCACCGGCGACACCATCAACACCAGCCAGGCCGGTGGCCCGACCACCTTCGGCACCAACAGCCAGATGATCACGGAACAGGAAGGCATTCGTTTTACCTTCGTCACCGGCGCCCGGCAGGACATGACCATTCCCAACCTGGATCAGAACGAAGCCGATGTCGAAGCCAACATCGACTTCACCGCGATGTTTAATGCCAAGGCGGCCAATTTCGATATCGTGCAGCTGCAAAGTGGCAAGAGTGCGGTAGTCAAGATCAGTGCCTTCAACACCGCGGTTGAAAGTGGCGCGAGTTTCGTCAATGGCTATGCGAACGATACGTCGGTGGCCATTACCAATGTTCGCGTGATCAACATCGCCACGGGACAAGTGATCGAAAACTCGGACGGCTCGGTGAATGACACAAGCATCCTCATCAGCTTTGCCAGCGGCGTGGCCACGGTCACCGGCATCAAGGCCGGCTACCAGATCGAATACACCACGGCCGCGGACCACAACCGCGTCCTGATCGAGAACGGCGCCGCCCTGGACGCCAAGGGCAATACCCACGCCGACTTCGATATCGGTGGCCTCACCTTGCGCCAGGCCTCCACCACGACCGCCGAAATCGGCTCGCAGATGATCTTCGAGGACGATGGACCGACCCTCGCCTTCGGCAACCTGATCGGCACCGGGACCCAATTGGCGCAACAAGGCTACTGGAACATGGGGGCTGGCGCCGACGGGCTGGATGCCAATGGCCTGGATATCTCGCTGGTGAACGACCAGTTCACCCTGGTCCGGCCGGATAACACCACCACCACCGGCACCGGTACGCTGGTCGAGCAGTCGCCTTCGCCGGATGGCAATGGCGCCTATCAGTTCGCCGGCACCCTGACCGGTGACTTCGACAACAACGCGGCCACCGCCGATACCACCGTCCACTACACCCTGAGCGCCTATGCCAACGGCACCTATGCCCTGGACCTGGAAGAGGGTTTCCGTTCGACCGTGGTCCTCAGCAGTGCCGACGGCTCGCTGGCTGCCGGCGGTCCGGACCCGGTGCGCACGCTAATGATAGGCAGCGAGGATGTAGTGTTCTTCGCCGCCAATCCGCTGGCACCGCAGACCGGCGATAACAGCATCCTGACCGGTATCGGGCTCGGCGCGCCCGACCCTACCGAAGCGCAGTTGCAGACCAACCCCCTGCCGTCGTTCATCGGCTCGTCGACCATGAACGTCAGCACCTCGGGCATCGGTGTCGCCAACAACAACCTGGAGGGCAACACCACCGCGGGTATCAATGCCGGCGACGAAAGTTTCGTGATCAACCCCGAGACCTTGTTGACCAGCATGAAGATCTTTATCGACAACTCGGTGCAGGGCTACAACCCGGCCACCGAAGAGCTGTACTACACGATCTACTACGACAACGGCACGACCTCGGGCACGCCCATCAAGGTGCAAGCCGCCGACCTGCACGTAGAGGCGGGTGGCCAGAAATCCTTCACCGTCCAGTGGGACGGCAGCCATCTGATCGACGCCGTCCAGCTGACGATGGGACTGGGCACGGTCAAGATCCCGGTAATCCAGTTCATCAAGGAGACCCAGAGCCTAGCCAACGATATCCAGCTGTCGTTCAACGCCACGACGACGGACAAGGATGGGGATACGGCCACCAGCGCGTTCGACGCCAACCTGTTCGCCAACGACCCGAGCGACCAGGCCTTCGATTTCAGGCTGGTGGGCACCGCCGGTGAACGGGATGCCTTCAACATCGATCTGTCGGTGGCCGAAAACCAGTACCAGGTCACAGGCTTCGATGCGGGCGCAGGCCAGCGCGATGCGGTGGTGCTCATTGGTGACGCGGGCGCCACTGTGCAGTCGATCGACAATGCCGGCGCCGACAGCATCGTGACGATTGCCGAGACCGGCGGACAACTGACGACCATCACCCTGCTTGGGGTCGACCTGCTCAATACCGATATTGTAATGGCCAGCGTCTGAAACCTGGCGCATCAAACCCGTGCGAGGGTGGCCTGGAAACCGCCCTCGCTTTTTTCTGCCGCGCCGCACGCTCAAGCGGCCCAAGGTTTGAAGTGCACCTCATGGACCGGCGCCTTCGCCTCCCCCGCTTCCCTCCCAGATAGGCTGAAACTCCCAGGCTGCCTGGGAGTATCGGCCAATGCGCAACCTCCTGTGCGTCCCCATAGTTGTGACATCTGCCAGCAGAGGGCCCGGGTGCGGCCCCAGCGACTGGAACTGCCTAGGAGAATGTCATGACCACCCTGCAAGAAAACCTATCCCTCACGAGCGACCCGCTCGTGGTAGCGACCGGCGTCAACGTTGCGCTGGACGAAACCACCGGGCTGCAGAACGCCACCGCCACGCCAGCCCCTGCGGGAGACGCCGACGACAATGACATCCTGCTGGCCGCCCTGCCCTCGGCCTTCGCCACCCGGCTGACCGCCCTCGGCGCGGGTACCGCGACGGACGCCGCCTTGAGCGGCTATACCGGCGCCGTGGGCGACACCGGCAGCAATGCCTTCACCCTCAACCTGGCGCCCGATGCAATCAACGTCGATATCAGCTTCACCGATAGCCTGGGCGCTCCGCTCGATGGCCTGGACAGCGGCCTGGACACCCTCGATGGCATCGACATCCTTCTGTATACCGATACCAACAACAACATCCTGCTGGGCCGGGCCGGAGGCCCTGACGGGGCGATCGTGTTCGCCGCCTATATCGAGGAAACCGGGTCGCCGCTGTCGGGCGGCAAGATCTGGACCGTGGAATACCAGCCGCTCAAGCACCCGGATGCCAGTAACCCGGACGATGCCCTCAACCTGCTGGACAAGGTGTTTATCGGCGCCAGCCAGGACCTGAAGTTCAGCCTGGCCAATGCCCCCTCCGGGCAGAACCTGTTCCTGATGTTCACCAAGGCCAACCCGACGGTGGTCGACGATGGCGGTGTACTGCGGATCAGCGACCCGACGATCATCGCCACCGGCAAGGACCCCGCCGACCAGTCGACGGGGGTCAACATCAATACCGGTGACACCATCAACACCAGCCAGGCCGGTGGCCCGACCACCTTCGGCACCAACAACCAGATGATCGTGGAACAGGAAGGCATTCGATTTACCTTTGTCACCGGCGCCCGGCAGGACGTGACCGTGCCCAACCTGGATCAGAACGAAGCGGACGTAGAAGCCAATATCGACTACACCGCGGTGTTTAATGCGACGACGGCCAGTTTCGATGTCGTGCAGTTGCAAAGCGGCAAGAGTGCGGTGGTCAAGATCAGTGCCTTCAGCACTGCGGTTGAAACCGGAACGGACTTCATCAACGGCTATGCGAACGATACGTCGGTGGCCATTACCAATGTTCGCGTGATCAACAACAGCACCGGTCTGGTGATCGAAAACTCCGACGGCTCGGTGAATGATCCGAGCATTGCCATCAGCTTCGATGGCGGCGTGGCCACCGTTACCGGCGTCAAGGCCGGCTACCAGATCGAATACACCACCAGCGCGGACCACAACCGCGTACTGGTCGAGAACGGCGCGGCGCTCGACGCCAGGGGCAATACCCATGCTGACTTCGACATCGGTGGCTTCACCCTGCGCCAAGCCTCCACCGCGACTGCCGAAATCGGCTCGAAAATGATCTTCGAGGACGATGGGCCGGCCGCAGCCGGAACCGCTGAGGCCGGCACCGTCGACGAAGACGGCCTGGCCAGTGGCATCGCCGGCGGCGTCGGTGATGTACCTGGCGAATCCACCAATGCCAGCGGCAGCGTGACGGGCATCTTCCAGTCCGGCGTCGATGTGCCGCTGAGCTATGCCTTGTCCACCGACACCAGCGGCCTGCCGGCGCTGACCTCCGGTGGTGTGGCGCTGGTGTACAGCGTGGTCGGCGACACCCTGACCGCCAAGGCCGGCGCGGTCGATGTGTTCACCTTCAGCCTCAGCGCCGCGGGCGCCTACAGCTTCACCCTGCTGCAGCCGCTGGATCATCCAGCCGGCAACGATGAGAACGACATCACGATCAATCTGGGTAGCCTGCTGCAGGCCACCGACAAGGATGGCGACACCGTGACTGCCGCGGCCGAGAAACTGGTGATCACCGTCGATGACGATACGCCAACCGCCACCGGGACCGCCGCGACCGGCACCGTCGATGAAGACGGCCTGGCCAACGGCATCGCCGGGGGTGTCGGTGATGTGGCGGGTGAATCCACCACGGCCAGCGGCAGCGTCACGGGGATCTTCCAGTCCGGGGCCGACGTACCGCTGAGCTATGCCTTGTCGAGCGATACCAGTGGCTTGCCAGCCCTGAGTTCGGGCGGGGTCGCGCTGGTCTACAGCGTTGCCGGCGACACCCTGACCGCCAAGGCCGGCGCCGTCGATGTGTTCACCTTCAGCCTCAGCGCCGCGGGTGCCTACAGCTTTACCTTGCTGCAACCGCTGGATCATCCAGCGGGCAACGACGAGAACGACATCACGATCAACCTCGGCACCCTGCTGCAAGCCACGGATAAGGACGGCGACACGGTAACGGCCGCCGCCGAGAAACTGGTGATTACCGTCGATGACGATACGCCCACCGCAACCGGAACCGCCGAGGCCGGAACCGTCGATGAAGACGGATTGGCCAATGGTATTGCCGGTGGGGTCGGTGATGTGCCTGGCGAGATCACCACCGCTAGCGGCAGCGTCAGCGGGATCTTCCAGCCCGGTGCCGATGGACTGCTGAATTACGCCTTGTCGAGTGACACCAGCGGCCTGCCGGCCCTCAGTTCGGGCGGGGTGGCGCTGGTCTATAGCGTCGCCGGCGATACCCTGACGGCCAAGGCGGGTGCCGTCGATGTATTCACCTTCAGCCTCAGCGCCGCGGGTGCCTATAGCTTCAGCCTGCTGCAACCGCTGGATCATCCGGCCGGCAATGATGAAAACGACATCACCCTCAACCTCGGCACGCTGTTGCAAGCCACGGATAAAGATGGCGACACAGTGACGGCCGCGCCCGAGAAGCTGGTGATTACCGTCGATGACGACACACCCACCGCCAATGGCAGCGCCGAGACCGGCACCGTCGATGAGGACGGCCTGGCCAATGGTATCGCCGGAGGTGTCGGTGATGTGGCGGGCGAGTCCACCACCGCCAATGGCAGCGTGACCGGGATCTTCCAGTCCGGTGCCGATGTGCCGCTGAGCTATGCCCTGTCGAGCGATACCAGCGGCCTGCCGGCCCTGAGCTCGGGCGGGGTGGCGCTGACCTACAGCGTCCTGGGCGACACCCTGACGGCCAAGGCTGGCGCGGTCAATGTGTTCACCTTCAGCCTCAATGCCGTGGGGGCCTATGCCTTCACCCTGCTGCAGCCCCTGGATCACGCGGCAGGCAACGACGAGAACGACATCACCCTCAACCTGGGTACCTTGCTGCAAGCCACCGATAGGGACGGCGATACGGTGACCGCCGCGGCCGACAAGCTGGTGATCACCGTCGATGACGACACCCCGACCCTGGCCTTCGGCAACCTGATCGGCACCGGTACCCAGCTGGCGCAACAAGGCTACTGGGACATGGGGTCTGGTGCCGACGGGCTGGATGCCAACGGCCTGGACATTTCGCTGGTGAACGGCCAGTTCACCCTGGTCCGGCCGGACGACACGACCACCACCGGTACCGGTACGCTGGTCGAGCAGTCGCCGTCACCGGACGCCAATGGCGCGTATCAGTTCGCAGGCACCTTGACCGGTGACTTCGACAACAATGCGGCCACGGCGAATACCACCATCCACTACACCCTGAGCGCCTATGCCAACGGCACCTATGCCCTGGACCTGGAAGAAGGCTTCCGCTCGACCGTGGTCCTCAGCAGTGCCGATGGCTCGCTGGATGCCGGTGGCCCGGACCCGGTACGCACCCTGACCATCGGCAGCGAGCATGTGGTGTTCTTCGGCGCCAACCCGCTGGCGCCGCAAACCGGCGCGAACAGCATCCTCACCGGTATCGGGCTCGGGGCGCCCGACCCTACCGAAGCCCAGTTGCAGACCAACCCGCTGCCATCGTTCATCGGCTCCTCGGCCATGAACGTCAGCACCTCCGGCATCGGCATCGCCAACAACAACCTGGAGGGCAACAATACGGCGGGCATCAACGCCGGTGACGAAAGTTTCGTGGTCAACCCCGAGACGCTGCTGACGGCCATGAAGGTCTATATCGACAACTCGGTGCAAGGCTACAACCCGGCCACGGAAGAGCTGTACTACACGATCTACTACGACAACGGCACGACCTCGGGCGCGCCCATCAAGGTCCAGGCCGCCGACCTGCAGGCGGAAGCGGGAGGCCAGACCTCCTTCACCGTAGAGTGGGACGGCACCCACCTGATCGACGCCGTCCAGCTCACCATGGGCAAAGGTACGATCAAGGTTCCGACCATCGAGTTCATTCATGAGGTCCAGAGCCTGGCCAGCGATATCCAGCTGGCGTTCAACGCGACAGTGACGGACAAGGATGGCGACACGGCCACCAGCGCGTTCGACGCCAACCTGTTCGCCAACGACCCGGCCAACGCGCTTTTCGACTTCAGGCTGGTGGGCACCACGGGTGAGCGGGATGCCTTCAACATCGACCTGTCGGCCGCCGAGAACCAGTACCAGGTCACAGGCTTCGATGCGGGCGCCGGCCAGCGCGATGCCGTGGTGCTCATTGGCGACGCCGGGGCCGTTGTGCAGTCGGTCGACAATGCCGGCAGCGACAGCATCGTGACGGTGGCCGAAACGGGCGGACAGATCACCACCATTACCCTGGTCGGGGTCGACCTGCTCAATACCGACATTGTGATGGGCAGCGTCTGAAACCTCGCGCAGGCGAATGAAAGCGAGGGTGGCCTGGAAACCACCCGCGCTTTTTTTTGCGCGCCCATATGAGAACCGCGGCGAGCGCTCGAGCAGCCCGTCGAGCCGCTCGACGACGGCCTGTGGCCGCCATCGCGGGCTACCCCTGAAGCCCCCCTCAGGGTCCTGTTTGCGAGCACTGCTGCGCCTTATCCCGCGTCACTTCCTGAATAGGCTGAAACTCCCATCCTGCCTGGGAGTATCGGCCAATGCGCAACCTGCGCGACATCCCCATAGTGGTTGTATCTGCTAACAGAGGGCCGAGGTGCGGCCTCAACGACTGGAATTGCCCGGGAGAATGTCATGACTATTTCTAAAAAAACCCCATCCCCCACGAACGACCTGAGCGCTGACACCAGTACCGCTCTCTACCCCGTGTTCCCCAGCGCCGACACGCTGGCCGTCAGCACTGCCCAGGCGAGCAGCGCCTCGTCCATCCTGGTGACCGGTGCGAGCGTGACCCTGGACGAAACCAGCGGATTGCAGAACGCCACCGCCACGCCAAGCCCCGCGGGAGACGCTAACGACAATGACATCCTGTTGTCCGCCCTGCCCTCGACCTTCGCCACCCGCCTGAGCGCCCTTGGCGTCGGTACCGCCATGGACGCCGCCTTGAGTGGCTACACCGGTGCCGTGGGCAACACCGGCAGCAATGCCTTCACCCTCAACCTGACGCCCGGTACCAACATCCTCGATATCAAGTTCACCGACAGCCTGGGCGCGGCGCTCAACGGCCTGGACAGCGGGCTGGATACCCTCGATGGCACCAGCATCCTGCTGTATACCGATACCAACAACAACATCCTGCTGGGCCGGGCCGGAGGCCCTGCCGGCGCAATCGTGTTCGCCGCCTATATCGAGGAAACCGGATCGCCAGTCAGCGGCGGCAAGATCTGGACCGTGGAATATCAACCGCTCAAGCACCCGGACGCGAGTAACCCGGACGATGCCCTCAGCCTGCTGGACAAGGTGTTCGTCAGCACCCTCAAGGACGGATTCGACCTGACCAACGCCCCCTCCGGGCAGAACCTGTTCCTGATGTTCACGGGGTCGAACCCGACGGTGGTCAACGACGGCGGTGTGTTGCGGGTCAGCGATCCGACGATCATCGCCACCGGTAAAGACCCTGCGGACCAGTCATCGGGCGCCAACATCAACACCGGTGACACCGTCAATACCAGCCAGGGCGGTGGCCCGACCACCATTGGTACCAACAACCAGATGATCGTGGAACAGGAAGGCATCCGCCTGACCTTTGTCACCGGCGCCCGGCTGGATGTGACCGTGCCCAACCTGAGCCAGAACGAAGCCGACGTCGAAGCCAATATCGACTACACCGCGATGTTTAATGCGACGACGGCCAGTTTCGATGTCGTGCAGCTGCAAGGCGGCAAGACCGCGATGGTCAAGATCAGTGCCTACAGCACTGCGGTTGAAAGCGGCGTGAACTTCGTCAACGGCTATGCGAACGATACGTCGGTGGCCATCACCAATGTGCGCATCTTCGATAAAAGCACCGGGCTGGTGATCGAGAACTCCGACGGCTCGGTGAACGATCCGAACATTGCCATCAGCTTTACCGGCGGCGTGGCCACCATCACCGGCGTCAAGGCCGGCTACCAGATCGAATACACCACCAGCGCGAATCACAACCGCGTGCTGATCGAGAACGGGGCCGCCGTCAACGCCAGGGGCGATAACCACGCCGACTTCGATATCGGTGGTTTCTCGCTGCGCCACCCCTCCACGATCACCACCGAAATCGGCTCGAAGATGATCTTCGAGGACGATGGACCGACCGCGGCCGGGACCGCGGCGGCCGGCACCGTCGATGAGGACGGCCTGGCCAATGGCATCCCAGGCGGTGTCGGCGACGTGCCTGGCGAGGTCACCAGCGTCAGCGGCAGCGTGACCGCCATCTTCCAGTCCGGCGTCGATGTGCCACTGACTTACTCCTTGTCGAGCGACACCAGCGGCCTGCCGGCCCTGACTTCCGGCGGCGTCGCACTGGTGTACAGCGTGGTGGGCGACACCCTGACCGCCAAGGCGGGCACCGTCGATGTGTTCACCTTCAGCCTCAGCGCCGCCGGTGCCTATAGCTTTACCCTGCTGCAACCGCTGGATCATCCAGCGGGCAACGATGAAAACGACATCACCCTCAACCTGGGCACCCTGCTGAAGGCCACGGATAAGGACGGTGATACGGTGACGGCCGCGGCCGAGAAACTGGTGATCACCGTCGATGACGACACCCCCACCGCGACCGGCGTCGCCGCGACCGGAACCGTCGATGAGGATGGCCTGGCCAATGGCATTGCCGGCGGTGTCGGCGACGTGCCTGGCGAGGTCACCACGGCCAGCGGCACCGTCACCGGGATCTTCCAGTCCGGGGCCGACGTACCGCTGACTTACTCCCTGTCGAGCGACACCAGCGGCCTGCCAGCCCTGACCTCCGGTGGAGTGGCGCTGGTGTATAGCGTGGTCGGCGACACCCTCACCGCCAAGGCCGGCGCAACCGATGTATTCACCTTCAGCCTCAATGCTGCAGGTGACTACAGCTTTACCCTGCTGCAACCGCTGGACCATCCAGCCGGTAACGATGAAAACGACATTACCCTCAGCCTGGGCACCTTGCTGAAGGCCACGGATAAGGACGGTGATACGGTGACGGCCGCCGCCGAGAAACTGGTGATCACCGTCGATGACGATACGCCCACCGCCGCCGGAACCACCGAGGCTGGAACCGTCGATGAGGACGGCCTGGCCAACGGCATTGCTGGTGGTGTCGGTGACGTGGCGGGCGAAACAACGACGGCCAGCGGCAATGTCACGGGCATCTTCCAGTCCGGGGCCGACGTACCGCTGAGCTATGCCCTGTCGAGCGATACCAGCGGCTTGCCAGCCCTGAGTTCGGGCGGAGTGGCCCTAGTGTACAGCGTCGCAGGTGACACCCTGACCGCCAAGGCCGGCGCGGTCGATGTGTTCACCTTCAGCCTCAGCGCGGCGGGCGCCTACAGCTTTACCCTGCTGCAACCGCTGGATCACCCGGCGGGCGACGATGAAAACGACATCACGATCAACCTGGGCGCGATGTTGCAAGCCACCGACAAGGATGGCGACACGGTAACCGCCGCGGCCGACAAACTGGTGATCACCGTCGATGACGACACCCCCACCGCGAATGGCACCGCTGGAGCCGGCACCGTCGATGAAGATGGCCTGGCCAACGGTATTGCCGGTGGTGTGGACGACGTACCTGGCGAAGCGACAACGGCCAGCGGCAGCGTCACGGCGATCTTCCAGTCCGGAGCCGACGTACCGCTGACTTACTCCCTGTCGAGTGATACCAGCGGTCTGCCAGCCTTGAGTTCAGGCGGAGTGGCGCTGGTCTACAGCGTTGCCGGTGACACCCTGACGGCCAAGGCCGGCGCGGTCGATGTATTCACCTTCAGCCTCAGCGCCGCCGGTGACTACAGCTTCACCTTGCTGCAACCGCTGGATCACCCAGCGGGCAATGATGAAAACGACATCAGCCTCAACCTGGGTGCAATGCTGCAAGCCACGGACAAGGACGGCGATACGGTAACGGCTGCCGCCGAAAAACTGGTGATTACCGTCGATGACGATACCCCAACCGCCACCGGAACCGCCGAGGCCGGAACCGTCGATGAAGACGGCCTGGCCAATGGCATCGCCGGTGGTGTCGGCGATGTGCCCGGCGAAGCCACCACGGCCAGCGGCAATGTGACTGCAATCTTCCAGTCCGGTGCCGACGTGCCGCTGACTTACTCCCTGTCGAGCGATACCAGTGGCCTGCCAGCCCTGACGTCCGGCGGAGTGGCGCTGGTCTACAGCGTCGCCGGTGACACCCTCACCGCCAATGCAGGCGTGGGTGGCGCCGAGGTATTCACCTTCAGCTTCAGTGCTGCAGGTGCCTACAGCTTTACCCTCCTGCAGCCGCTGGATCACCCGGCGGGCGACGATGAAAACGACATCACCCTCAACCTGGGAACCCTGTTGCAAGCGACGGACAAGGACGGCGATACGGTAACGGCTGCCGCCGAGAAACTGGTGATCACCATCGATGACGACACCCCAACCGCCACCGGCACCGCCGAAGCGGGCACTGTCGATGAAGACGGCCTGGCCAATGGCATCGCTGGTGGCGTCGGCGACGTGGCTGGCGAGGCCACCACCGCCAGCGGCGACGTCACGGGTATCTTCCAGTCGGGTGCCGATGTACCGCTGACTTACGCCTTGGCGAGCGATACCAGCGGTCTGCCAGCCCTGAGCTCGGGCGGAGTGGCGCTGGTCTACAGCGTCGCCGGTGACACCCTGACCGCCAATGCGGGCGTGGGTGGGGCCGAGGTATTCACCTTCAGCCTCAGTGCAGCGGGCGCCTACAGCTTCACCCTGCTGCAGCCACTGGACCACCCAGCGGGCAACGATGAAAACGACATCACCCTCAACCTGGGCACCTTGCTGCAAGCCACCGACAAGGACGGCGACACGGTGACGGCTGCCGCCGAGAAACTGGTGATTACCGTCGATGACGACACGCCAACCGCCACCGGCACCGCCGAAGCAGGCACTGTCGATGAAGACGGCCTGGCCAATGGTATTGCCGGTGGTGTCGGTGACGTGGCTGGCGAAGCAACCACCGTCAGCGGCAATGTCACGGGCATCTTCCAGTCGGGGGCGGACGTACCGCTGACTTATGCCTTGTCGAGCGACACCAGTGGCCTGCCAGCCCTGACGTCCGGCGGAGTGGCGCTGGTCTATAGCGTCGCGGGCGACACCCTGACCGCCAATGCGGGCGTGGGTGGGGCCGAGGTATTCACCTTCAGCCTCAGTGCCGCAGGCGCCTATAGCTTTACCCTGCTGCAACCGCTGGATCATCCAGCGGGCAACGATGAAAACGACATCACCCTCAACCTGGGAACCCTGCTCCAGGCCACGGATAAAGATGGCGACACCGTGACGGCCGCCGCCGACAAGCTGGTGATCACCGTCGATGACGACACGCCAACGGCGAATGGCGCCGCTGGGGCCGGAACCGTCGACGAGGATGGCCTGGCCAATGGCATCGCTGGTGGCGTCGGCGACGTGGCGGGTGAAGCGACGACGGCCAACGGCAGCGTCACGGGCATCTTCCAGTCCGGGGCGGACGTACCGCTGACTTACGCCTTGTCGAGTGATACCAGCGGCCTGCCAGCGCTGAGTTCGGGCGGAGTCGCCCTTGTCTATAGCGTTGCCGGCGACACCCTGACGGCCAAGGCGGGCGTAACCGATGTATTCACCTTCAGCCTCAGTGCCGCCGGTGACTACAGCTTCACCCTGCTGCAACCGCTGGATCATCCGGCCGGTAACGATGAAAACGACATCACCCTCAACCTGGGCACCCTGCTACAAGCCACGGACAAGGATGGCGACACCGTGACGGCTGCGGCCGAGAAACTGGTGATCACCGTCGATGACGACACACCTACAGCCGCCGGAACCGCGGAGGCCGGCACTGTCGACGAAGACGGCCTGGCCAATGGCATCGCCGGTGGTGTGGGCGACGTGGCTGGCGAAGCCACCAATGCCAGCGGCAGTGTGACCGGTATCTTCCAGTCCGGCGCCGACGTACCGCTGACTTACGCCTTGTCGAGTGATACCAGCGGTCTGCCAGCCCTGAGTTCGGGTGGAGTGGCGCTGGTCTATAGCGTGGCTGGCGATACCCTGACCGCCAAGGCTGGCGCAACCGATGTATTCACCTTCAGCCTCAGCGCCGCCGGTGACTACAGCTTTACCCTGCTGCAACCGCTGGATCACCCAGCGGGCAACGATGAAAACGACATCACCCTCAACCTGGGGACCCTGCTGAAGGCCACCGACAAGGACGGCGACACGGTGACCGCCACCGCCGACAAGCTGGTGATCACCGTCGATGACGACACGCCAACTGCCACTGGAACTGCCGCGGCCGGCACCGTCGACGAAGACGGCCTGGCCAATGGTATTGCTGGTGGCCTGGGTGATGTGCCTGGCGAAGCGACGACAGCCAACGGCAGCGTCACGGGCATCTTCCAGTCCGGGGCCGACGTACCGCTGACTTACGCCTTGTCGAGTGATACCAGCGGCCTGCCAGCGCTGAGTTCGGGCGGAGTCGCCCTTGTCTATAGCGTTGCCGGCGACACCCTGACCGCGAATGCGGGCGTGGGTGGGGCCGAGGTATTCACCTTCAGCCTCAGTGCCGCAGGCGCCTATAGCTTTACCCTGCTGCAACCGCTGGATCATCCGGCCGGTAACGATGAAAACGACATCACCCTAAACCTCGGCACCCTGCTACAAGCCACGGACAAGGATGGCGACACCGTGACGGCCGCGGCCGAGAAACTGGTGATCACCGTCGATGACGACACACCTACAGCCGCCGGAACCGCGGAGGCCGGCACCGTCGACGAAGACGGCCTGGCCAATGGCATCGCCGGTGGTGTGGGTGACGTGGCTGGCGAAGCCACCAATGCCAGCGGCAGCGTCACGGGCATCTTCCAGTCCGGGGCCGACGTGCCATTGAGCTATGCCCTGTCGAGCGATACCAGTGGCCTGCCGGCCCTGAGTTCGGGTGGAGTGGCACTGGTCTACAGCATCGCTGGCGACACCCTGACGGCCAAGGCTGGCGCGGTCGATGTGTTCACCTTCAGCCTTAGCGCCGCCGGTGACTACAGCTTCACCTTGCTACAACCGCTGGATCATCCAGCCGGCAACGATGAAAACGACATCACCCTCAACCTCGGCACCCTGCTGCAGGCCACGGACAAGGATGGCGACACCGTGACCGCCGCGGCCGAGAAACTGGTGATTACCGTCGATGACGACACGCCAACCGCCGCCGGAACCGCTGCGGCCGGCACCGTCGATGAGGACGGCCTGGCCAATGGCATTGCTGGTGGCCTGGGTGATGTGCCTGGCGAAGCGACGACAGCCAACGGCAGCGTCACGGGCATCTTCCAGTCCGGGGCCGACGTACCGCTGACTTACGCCTTGTCGAGTGATACCAGCGGTCTGCCGGCGCTGAGCTCCGGCGGAGTGGCACTGGTGTACAGCATCGCTGGCGACACCCTGACGGCCAAGGCTGGCGCAACCGATGTATTCACCTTCAGCCTCAGCGCCGCCGGTGACTACAGCTTCACCCTGCTGCAGCCGCTGGATCACCCAGCCGGCAACGATGAAAACGACATCACCCTCAACCTGGGCACCTTGCTGCAAGCCACGGATAAGGATGGCGATACGGTCACCGCGGCGCCCGGCAAGCTGGTGATCACCGTCGATGACGACACGCCAACGGCGAATGGCACCGCCGCGGCCGGCACCGTCGACGAGGACGGCCTGGCCAATGGCATCGCCGGGGGTATCGGCGATGTACCGGGCGAGGTCACCACGGTCAGCGGCAACGTCAGCGGCATCTTCCAGTCCGGGGCCGACGTGCCGCTGAGCTACTCCTTGTCGAGTAACACCAGCAGCTTGCCAGCCCTGAGCTCCGGCGGAGTGGCACTGACCTACAGCGTCCTGGGCAGCACCCTGACCGCCAAGGCCGGCGCGACTGACGTGTTCACCCTCAGCCTGACGGTAGCGGGTGCCTACACCTTCAGCCTGCTCCAGCACCTGGACCACGCGACGGGCAACGATGAAAACGACCTCACCCTCAACCTGGGAACCCTGCTGCAAGCCACCGACAAGGATGGCGACACGGTGACCGCCGCGGCCGACAAGCTGGTGATCACCGTCGATGACGACACCCCGACCCTGGCCTTCGGCAACCTGATCGGTACAGGGACCGACCACGCGCAACAAGGCTACTGGGATATGGCGGCCGGCGCCGACGGGCTGGGTGCGACCGGCCTGGACATCTCGCTGGTGAACGGCCAGTTCACCCTGGTCCGGCCGGACGACACGACCACCACCGGCACCGGTACGCTGGTCGAGCAGTCGCCGTCACCGGACGCCAATGGCGCGTATCAGTTCGCGGGCACCTTGACCGGTGACTTCGACAACAACGCGGCAACGGCCAACACCACCGTCCACTACACGCTGACCGCCAACGCCAATGGCACCTATGCCCTGGATCTGGAGGAAGGCTTCCGTTCGACCATCGTCCTCAGCAGTGCCGACGGCTCGCTGGATGCCGGTGGCCCGGATCCGGTGCGTACGCTGACCATCGGCAGCGAGCATATCGTGTTCTTCGGCGCCAACCCGCTGGCTCCGGCAAGCGGAGCGAACAGCATCCTCACCGGTATCGGGCTTGGAGCGTCCGACCCTACCGAAGCGCAGTTGCAGACCAACCCGCTGCCGTCCTACATCGGCTCGGCGGCCTTGAACGTCAGCACGGCTGGCATCGGCATCGCCAACAACCTGCTCCAGGGAGACAACCAGGCGGCAATCGGCGCGGCCGATGAAAGCTTCGTGGTCAACCCGGAAAGTCTGCTGACAAGCATGAAGGTATTTATCGACAACTCCGTGGGCGGGTACAACACGGCCACCGAGGACCTGTACTACAGGGTCTTCTACGAAGATGGCACCTTCTCCAACCTCATCGAGGTCAATACCCTGACGCCAGAGGCTGGTGGACAGGTGTCCTTCACCGTCGAGCAATCGGCTACATCGTTGATCGATGCGGTCCAGCTGACGATGGCCCGGGGCGAGATCAAGATCCCGACGATCGAGTTCACCCACGAGACCGAGAGCCTGGCCAGCGACGTCAAGCTGGCGTTCAACGCGACGGTGACGGACAAGGATGGCGACACGGCGACCAGCGCGTTCGACGCCAACCTGTTCGCCAACGACACGACCGACGTGCTCTTCGACTTCAGGCTGGTGGGCACCACGGGTGAACGGGATGCCTTCAACATCGACCTGTCGGCCGCCGAGAACCAGTACCAGGTCACAGGCTTCGATGCCGGAGCCGGCCAGCGCGATGCAGTGGTGCTCATTGGTGACGCGGGGGCCGTTGTGCAGTCGATCAACAATGCCGGCGCCGACAGCATCGTGACGGTGGCCGAGACGGGCGGACAGATAACGACCATTACCCTGGTCGGGGTCGATCTGCTCAATACCGACATTGTGATGGGCAGCGTCTGAAACCTCGCACATGCGAATGAAAGCGAGGGTGGCCTGGAAACCACCCTCGCTTTTTTTTGCCGCTACCGTCCGAAACGCTCTCACTCGCCTCCACGCCAAACGCCCAGGCAGCCCAAGGCTCACAGAACACGGCGACATGCCTGCGCATTCATGGGGCAGGAAACGACAAGAACGGCATCACCCTCGATCCGGGCAGCCTGGACAGCGACAAGGACAGCCACAGGGCTGGCTTGTCTTGATCAGCTCATTTCAGTTCCACCCACGTGGAGTCGGGCGGTTCTTCATTATCGGTGAGCCCGTGCTTGAGCGCGTACATCAGCAAGTCGATGCGGTTGATCAGGTTGAGCTTCTGATAAATGTTGCTGAGGTGGTTGTGTACGGTGTGCTCACTGATGCCCAGGCGCTCGGCGATGCTCATGTATTTGGCGGACGGGTCGCCGACGATGGCGCGAATCAGTTCCCGCTCGCGCAATGTCAGCCGCGCCTGCTTCGCCTGTTCCAGGTTGCATCGCACGGGTACATGCCGGGTCGCGGCATAGCCGGACAGCCCGCCGGACCAGGCACGGTCCAGCCCGACGTCGTAATGGTGGACCTTGATGATGGCCCGGACGATCGACTCCGTCGGGTCTTCCGCCAGCACAATGCCGCGCGCGCCCGCCTCGATCACCTGGGCAACCGGAACGGATTCGTACAGGCCCTTGAGCACCAGCAGTTTGATTTCCGGGCTGCGGGTCAGCCCTGCGACGACCTCCAGGGGGTTCAGCGCATCCGGAAAGAAACTGAAAAAGATCACATTGGGACGCAGCTGATCGGCAAGGTCCAGCGCATTGGTGTAGGTGGTGGCCTGGCCACTCACCTCCATCCGGGGCCTCCTCGCATTGATCAAATCATGGAGCCCCATAAGCACGAGGGGGCGGCAATCGATCAGCATCACGCGTATCGTTTTTGTATGGTCTGGCATGATCTTCCTGCCTCCCCTTGAAAAACGATGACCTTCATACGCGTTGGCCTTCCTTGATCGGCCACTCGCTCTTGAAGGACGGATGCGAGCGCCGAAAGGCTCTGAAACGTGCCCGCCCGGGTCTTGGCGACCCGGGGTGCAGGCAGAAATTGCGGAGGTTTCCCACAGCCGGGCAAAGCTATCGAAACGGTATAAATAAGAATAACTATCAATAACTTGCACGTGTCGCAGGGCATCCGCGAGCCCTCAACTGAGTCTAGGCCAGCCCACTGCGCTGCCTGCCAACCCATCCGTCGGTCTTCGACCCAAGCCTGGTGCGGGTCGCTGGACCGAGGTTCCCCTGGGGCGCCCTATCCCCCGCAAATCAAGCTCTTAGGCTCGCCACGAGCGAGCCGCGGGCAAAGTCGGATCCAACCAGGCTCGTCAAGTAACAGACGAATGGCGCGCAGATAAGCCTGTACGTAATGAGAGCGTCAATTTATCGACGGATCCGGCAGCACCATGGATCGCTGGCTCAAGCCGATCCTCTGCGCAAGCGACTCTTCAGCCGGGGCAGAAATGCCCCGGTGCCTTACTCCTGGTCCTCGATGCCAACACCCATGGCCTGGCCGGCGCTACCGGGACTCAGCCAGGCATTCACATTCTCGACACTTTCAACCGGTGGTTTTCCCGCCCAGCGATTGAGGGTGAAGACGTTGCTGAGGAACTCGTATTGCGTCTTGAGCAGATCGCGCCGGGCGCGGAACTCGTTGCGCACGCTGGTCAGTACATCGACGGCGTTGACCATGCCGTAGCTCAGCCCCTTCTCTGCCGCCACCCTGGACAGCTGTGCCGAGGCCAGGGCCGAACGACTGGCGTCGATCTTTTCGCCGTTCGAATTGGCGGTCAGGTAGGCGCTGGTGATCTCCTTGACCACCCGGCGCCGGATCGCTTCCAGCTGCTGCTCGGCGACCAGTTGGTCCTGGTAGAGCCCACGGACCCGCGCCGAGGTCGAGCCGCCGCTGTACAGCGGCACCTGAACGCCGATACCGGCGACATAGCTGTCGGTGCGGGGCGCCAGGGTATTGTTGTAGCCCTCGTTGGTCTGTTGCGCGCTGAGGTTCAGGCTCACCGTCGGATAGTGCCCGCCCTTGCCACTGCGCAACGCTGCGTTCGCAGCTTCGGCGCCGCTTTCGCTGGCCTTGAGCGTCGGGTTCAGCTCCATGCCATCGCGCACCCAGGACTCCAGACTCTGCGCCGAAACCCGCAGTTGCGCGCCATCGCGAATCCGGTTGAGCTTCTCCTTGACCGGCCGGCCGACGAGCTCCGCCAGCGCCTCGCGACTGATGCGGGCCTGGTTGCGGGCATCCAGTTCCTGGGCCGCGAGCAGGTCCACCCGGGCCTTGAGGTCGAGCTGGTCGGTAATCATCGCCATCTGCTTTTCGTACAACGCATTGACCCGGTCCAGGCTCTTTTGCGTGGTCCGGCGCTCGGCCCTCACCAGCTCCAGCTCATCCTCGGCCGCCAGCGCGGTGAAGTAACGCCGCGCCAGCTCCACCGCGGCCTCGGCCTGGGCATCCAGCGCTTCGGATTCGGACTGCTTGGCCAGGCTCTTGAACTTCTGGTAGTTCTCCCACGCGGCCTTGTTGTAGAGGTACTGGCGCAGCACCAGGCTGTAGCTTTCGCTATCGAAGCTGCGCTGCTGTATCAGGTCGTTTTCCTGGTGGATCCGGTTCGCCCCGGCATTCAGCGACAGTTGCGGCAACAGCGACCCCAGCGCCTCGCGTTGATGTTCCTTGCCGGCCTGCGCTTGCGCAAAAGAGGCCAGGACCTGTGGATCTTCCAGCCGCGCCTCGCGGTACAGCTGCATGAGGTCGGTGGAATAGGTCGAGGCATTGACCCCGGTTGATGTTCCTGCAGCGGTTTGCGCCAAGGCGGCCCCCGCTGCCAGCATGAATGCACTCCCTAGCAGAATTGACGACGCTCCCACGGATCACTCCTCGATCATTGATTGAGACATCACATCCCTGGCCGGCTGCATCAGGTACTGCAACAGCGTGCGCTGCCCAGTGACGATCAACACGTCCGCCGGCATCCCCGGCAACAACTTGCGCTCCCCCAAGGTGCGCACGCCGTGCTCGGTGACCCGGACCCGCGCCAGGTAATAGGCGGTCCCGGTCTTTTCGTTGGTCAGCCGGTCGGCCGAGACGCTGCTGACCTCGCCTTCGATCACCGGCGTGGTCGAGCTCTTGAACGCGCCGAAACGGATATCGGCGCGCTTGCCGATGGCGACACGGTCGATGTCCACCGGCGCCACCTGGGCCTCGATGACCAGTTCGGACACCGAGGGCACGATGTCCAGCAAGGGCGTCGCCGAACGCACGACACCGCCAATGGTGTGCACCGTCATGCCAATCACCATGCCCGCGTCGGGGGCGCGGATGACGATACGGCTGAGGCGGTCTTCCAGGGCCGAGTTCTTCTCTTGCAGGTCGTAGATCTTGGTCTGCACCTCGGCCAGCTGCTTGGCCACGTCGGAATCGAAATCCTTGTCGACCTGGAGGATCTGCAACTGGGTTTCGTTGATCTGCAGACGGATCCTGTCGATGGTGGAACGGTGATCGGCCACCTCCGACCTGAGCATCCCCAGCTTGCGGTCCTGCTCGAGCAGGCGTTGCTTGTCGACGAACCCCTGCTTGAGCAGGTCGGACAATTCACCGATTTCGCCGCTGTAGGATTTCTCAAGGCGCACCTTGACCGCGATCATCGACTCCAGGCCCTTGATCTGCTGGTGCAATTGGCCGATGCGCTCGCGCAGCACCGCGATCTGGCCCAGCCGCGAGCCCCGCCGTGCGTTGAATACCTGGGTCTCACCCTGGCGCGCCTCCTCTCCCCGCACGCTGGCGGGATCGCTCATCGGCCCGAAGTCGATCGCCGGCAACCCATCGCGCTCGGCAATCAGCCTCGACTCCATGGCCCTGGCCGCGATCAGCAGGCTTTGGGTCGCCTCGTACTCGGAGCGCAGCTGGGCATCGTCGAGGATGATCAGCGGATCGTCACGCTTGACGATGTCGCCATCATGGGCCAATACGGATTTGACGATACCGCCTTCCAGGTGCTGGACCGTCTTGCGGTAAGTCTGCACGGTGACCACCCCCGGCGCGTAGGCGGCACCGTCCAGGGGCGCGAGTGCCGCCCAGGTGCCGAACAGGCCGAAGGTCACGCCGACAATGCCCATGCCCAGGCGGTGGGCCTTGCGATCGGACACCGGCAGGTCGGAAAAGCTTTCGATTTGACGACTAGGCATAGGATTCACCGCCATCGTCCTTGCGGGCATCGATCGACGCCACGTTGGTCACCACCGGTACTGGCCCGGCATGTTTGGGTACCGGCGGTTGCTGCCCGCTGAGTTCGGCCAGCACTTCCTCGCGCGGCCCGTAAAGGCCGACCATCCCGGCTTTCATCACCAGCAGCCGGTCGAGTTGCGACACGATGTTGGTGCGGTGGGTAATCACGAACAGGGTCGCGCCGGTGTGCTTGATCTGCCCGATGGCGGCCGCCAGGGCACGATCGCCGACCTCGTCGAGATTGGAATTGGGTTCGTCGAGAATGATCAGCCGCGGGTTGCCGTACAGCGCGCGGGCCAGCCCGATGCGCTGGCGCTGCCCTGCCGAGAGCATGAAGCCCTCGCTGCCGATGACGGTGTCGTAGCCATCGGGCAACAGCAGGATCATTTCGTGGACGCCAGCGGTCCTGGCGGCCTGGATGACCTTCGCCGAATCGATCTCGGCGAAGCGGGCGATATTCTCGCCGATGCTGCCCTCGAACAATTCGATGTCCTGGGGCAGGTAACCGATATACGGGCCAAGCTCATGCTTGTCCCAGGTGCTGATGTCCGCGCCATCCAGCCGGACCACCCCATGCTGCGGCGGCCAGACGCCGATCAGCGCCCTGGCCAGAGTCGACTTGCCCGAGGCGCTCGGGCCGATGATGCCCACCACACAACCGGCCGGTACGCTGAAGCTGATGTTCTTGAGGATCGGGGTACTGGAGCCAGGTGCCGCGACAACCAGGTTCTCGACCTGCACCTGGCCCTCAGGCGCGGGCAAGGACAGACGCTCGGGTTGCGCCTGTTGCTTGCCAAGGATGTCATTCAAGCGGTTGTACTGCGAACGGGCCGCGATAAAGCCCTTCCAGCTGCCGATCATCAGGTCGATGGGCGCCAGTGCCCGCCCCAGCAGCACGGCCCCGGCGAACACCAGGCCGGCCCCCACCTGATGGTCCACCGCCAGGTAGGCCCCCAGGCCCAGCACCAGCGATTGCACCAGCAGGCGGAAAGTCCGCGAAAGCGTGGTGACCATGCCGCCCCGGTCGCTCGCCAGGGATTGCAGCAGCAGAACGTTTCTTTGCCGGCGCCCCCAGCGATCCATCAAGGTTTCCAGCATGCCCATGGACTCGATGACTTCGGCGTTGCGCAGGTTCTTGGTGGTATGGAGGGTCGCGCCGATATGCTCCCTGTTGGCCTGGGCCAGTACCGGCCCCGTGAGCTTCTCGTTGACGAAGGCGAGCACTATCAACAGCAACGCGCTGCCCGTCGCGACCCAGCCGAACCAGGGGTGGAACAGGAACATCACGGCGATGTAGATCGGCAGCCAGGGTGCGTCGAAAAAGGCGAACAGACCGCTGCTGGAAAGAAACTGGCGCAAGCCCGTCAGGTCGTTGAGCGACTGGGCCGAGGCATCCATGCCGCCGCTGTCCAGGGCCCGTTTGAAACTGGCCTTGTAGACCTGACGACTGAGCAGCACATCCAGCCGGGTACTGACCCGGACCATGATGCGCGAACGAACCCATTCCAGGGAGCCGAGGGTGATCACCAGCAGGGTCATGATCAACGTCAACATGGTCAGGGTGGTCAGGCTGCCGCTGGTCATCACCCGTCCATACACCTGAAGCATGTAGAAGGTCGGGACCAGCATCAGCGCATTGATGAAGAAACTGAAAAAGCCGACGAAAACAAAGCTGTCTCTACAGACCTTCAACGCATTTTTCAGACTGTTTTCTGGTGTGCTTTGCATTGAAACCTCTGCTCGAAAGGCCAGCCTTTGTGGAGCTTAGATCACCCCGGACAGCTGCGCGCAGCCATTGGCCGGATCGCCTCGGGCACCCGCAATGCCCCCGGCAACGGCCAGACGGGCAAGCACGCGCAAGCGCCCCGCAGTTTGGAAACCAGAGGGCTCTGGCACGGGCTTTTGGCGCCATAGTGGGCAGATTGTAGGAGGCTGCTGCAGGGGCGCCGCGGGATGCCGGGACAGGCCTTCCAGGCGCGCGACAAGTTCGCCGTGCGCCCCGCTTCGCCCTGGAGAATCCGATTGTCGGTAGCGACAGCTGCAGCGCACGCCGAGCCTGGGTATTCCGATGAGTCTAGTCGCTGGATTGGCCGGACGGCGTTGCCAGGACCAGCGGTGCATTCGCGGCGGATATCGGGTAGGCGGGGCTGATGATCGGCATAGACAGGATCCCGCCCCCCTTTTCCCGCATCAGGCTTTCGAGCAGGCAGGCGGTGCCCAGTCACCCATGTCGGGGTTGCTGCATACGTCGTTGACCATGGTCTGGCCACGAGCGGCGATTTTCTGGCCTTCCGCACGCTTGGCCGTCGCTTGCTGCAAGGTGCGCTCGGTGGTGACGGCTTCTTTGGGCACATTCGTCTTCGTCGCTGGCTTGGTGCTGGCCTTCTTGCGGGTCGACGCCTTCTTATCGGTGGCGGCCGGCGGCTTCACGGCGGCCACCTGAGCGACGTCCTGGCGTTGCACACCGACCGTCTGCAAGTCTTTCTCATAGGCTTGGGTGTAGACATCGATGCTCTCGCCGGCACGCCCATCCACGGCGGCCATCAGCTCGTTGGTTTCCTTCAGGCCGCTGACGATCTCGGCCAAGCGCAGGCGCCCTTCGCTGTCGCCGATCTTCTTCGCCTTGCGCGCATTGAGCAGTGAGGTGAACTCACGCTGGTAGCAGTTCTGTGCGGTACGGGTGTAGCTGATGCTGCGGTCGATTTCGCCGGTACTCTGGTCGAAGTCGCTGGCGTAGGAAGCAATGCGCGCACGGTCGTCGCTGATCTGCTTCTGGCGTTCGCTGTAGTAGCCGGTCGCGCCCCCGACCAGAGCCCCGGCGGCAGCGCCTATCAGGGCATTGCGACCGGCATCGCCGCTATTGCCGACCAGGGCCCCGGTCAGGCCGCCGAGCAGGCCACCGGCGATGGCGCCAGTGGCCACCGACTTGGTCATCGACTTGTCGGAACTGCGCAGCTGGCTGACCGGCTCATAGCATTGCGGGTAGTACTCGACCTTGGTTTGGGCCGCGACCTTCGAGCTTGGAGCCCCGAAGCCCGCGCATCCGCTCAGCAGCAGGGCGCAGCAGACCACGCCAGGCAACGGCAGGGTACGAGCCAGGATCGAAACGCAGTTCTTGAGTGAAGTATCCATGGTCGTGTCTCTCCTTGTTTTGTGGGTCAATTCCGTTTCGGCTTCGCGCAGAGCGGGCTGCGTCCAGCGTGAGCGAAGCCTGCCGACGCTACATCCAGCCTAGCTGGTCTTCGCCGCCACCGACGACCGTTCCGACACCCTGCTCAGGGTGCAAGAAGCTCCTTCAGGATCGTCTCCGGATCGGCTCGGTGCTGCTGGCGAAACTGCCCCACATGCCTGACGAAAAGCGTGGCACGGGCCATGAGGCTTTTTCCCAGCACCGGTTTGTGATTGAGCTCTTCCCGGGTCCGCTGGAACTGCGTCTGGATCACCTCGTCGGTGTAGCGCGTTCCGGTCGCCAGGTTGTCGATGTAGATCGCCAGGGCCCCCTCGAGCGCACTGCGCCCATTGGCGATGGCCGTTTCATAGAGCTTGGCGGTGGCTTCGTCCTGGGAGGCCCGCGCCTGATCGCGATCCTTCTTCAGGTTGGTCAGGCGAATGTTGTAGTTGTTGACGGTCTCGGCCACCAGGGCCGCCGACTGGATCAGGTTGCCTGCGGCCTCCTCGCGCTGCCGGGCGATCAGCGACACATTGCGCTTGAGCTCTTCGTTCACCCGCGCCAGGCGGGCCTGCAGGTTCGGGTCGGTGCTGCTGGCGATGAGACTATCGAGTAATTGGGTCGGGTCTTCGGCAGCCTCGATTTCATCGGTCAGGCCTGCCAGGCGGCCCTCCTTCTGCCACTGCTCGAACAGCTCATCAAAGCGTGAGCGCGGTGCCGACAACGCGCCCAGGGCCACCCGGAAACCGGTGGTGGCGTTGCGCTGTTCGCTGCCGTCGGCGGCGAACAGCGGGTATTCCCGGCGCATGCCGGTGAACAGCGTCAGCTCGCCTTCCAGGTAGTTGCCGCCCTTGACCACAAAACCGCCGTAACTGCCCTGGCGGCGGCCGGCGTGGACCAGTTGGAAGGACTCCTGGACCATCTCCGCGGCATTGCCAATCACGTCGAACAGTCCCAGTGGATTGGGCTTTTTCAGCCCGACCGGCAACAGCCGCGCGCCCTGCCCCGTGCCCCCGGCGACCTGGCTGAACACCGCCCAGTCCCCTAGCGGGCCATCGCTGTCGCTGCCTTGCACCTTGCGCGGAAACAAGCGCGCTTCCAGCGCCTGGCGGCTGACCGCATGGCCACCGCGGGCGGCGAATTCCCACTCCACTTCGGTCGGCAGACGGACGAAGCCCATCCCGCCGTCCTCGGCCGCTTTGCCGCGGCCGCTGACCGGCAACCGGTCGCGGTGGTGCTTGAGCAACCAGGCGCTGTACACCGCGGCAAAGCGCTCGGCCTCGAGGCGCGACAGCTTGACCTTGGGCAAGCGCGCGGACATGTCGCTCATGGGGGCGCAGGCCGGTGCCTCGCCCTGTCCCGCCAAGGCCGCCTCCTGGGCCATGACCAGGGCGTATTGGCGCTCGGTGACCTCGTATTTGCCGACAAAATAGAACATCGGCTTGAGCAGGCTGTCGGCCTCGCTCTTGGGCAGGGTCGGGGCGATTCGGGCTTGCCAGTCGGCCGGCAGGTCGTCGAGGACGAACTGACCGTTGATGTAGTCGCGCCGATAACCGGAGATGAAGGATTGCCGGTAGCCCGGATCGTCATCGCTGAAGGGATAGCCAAGATTGACCTCACGGTCGTCCAGGGTGCCCTTGGCGAGGACATAGACGTAGCGGAACACCAATTCGCCTTCGCAAGGCAGCGGCAGGCTGAGGTCATCGGGCAGCGGTTTCGGGTTATCCGCAGGGGCGTCCTGCGCCTGCGCCGCGCCGGCCAGCGCCAGCATGACCAGAGCCTTCAGCCAGACTAAGCCCCTCAGCCAGACCAGGCCCTTCCGCCAGACCAGAACCCTCCGCCAGTTACACATCGCGCAGTCCTTCCGATGCTTCGATCCGCGCCGCGCGCCAGCCACCGGAGGCCGCCGCCAGCAGGCAGCAGAGCAGCGTCAGCAGCAGGGCCAGCAGGTAGTGGACCGGCAGCAGCCGGCAGGCGAACTCCCCCGTCGCCGGTGCGAACAGCCGGTTCAGCCCGGTTTCGGCCATGCCGTACAAGCCCCAGGCCAGCAGCAAGCCGAACACCCCGGTGTACAGCGCCTGCAGTACGACGAAGGCGATCAGGGCGCCGGTCGAAAAACCCAGCAGGCGCAACACCGACAAGGCCCTGCGCTTGCGCTCGACGGCGGCCAGGGCGCTGGCGGTCATGGCCGCGAAGGCCCCGGCCAGGGCCAGGCTGGCGATGACCCAGAACACCAGGGTCAGGTTGTGGCTGAGGGAGCGCACCTGGGCGATGACGCCGGCCTGGGTCGCGACTTCCAGCTGGCGCTCGGCGAAATACCGGCGCAGGCGCTCCACGCCGTCCAGGTCCGCGGCGTAGAGACGGAACCCCGGATACACCCGCGCCGTGTTCGCTTGTGGCTCGTACCCAGGCCAGGCCTGACCGTCGCGGTAGTCTTCGGCGGCTTCCAGCAGTGCCAGGGGCGCGAACAGCGCATCACGCGGGAAGGCCGCGAGTGGCAAGACCCCCTGCACCCGCAGGCGGGTGCGCTGGTATTCCTGGCGCCCGCCGACCTGACGGCCGAACGCGGCGCTCAGCACGTCGCCGCCCTGGACCCCGAGTTTCTCCGCCGCCCGCTGGCTGAGCAGTACCTGGTCCGGCGCCTGGGGCAGCAGCGCAGGCGCCACCAGCGGGTCGCCCGCGGCGGTGGGGATCATCTCGACCGTCAACGCCTGGCCGGCCGAGTCCGGGTAGAGGTCGGCGGTCGCGGCGATCTGTCGGGTACGCGGCACGACGAAGGCAACCTCGGGACGCGCGGCCAGTTCGGCGATGGCCTGGGCGCTGAAGCGCCCGCCGCCCATGGGCACCACTTCCCGCACCGCGGGGTCGCGCTCCAGGCGTTCGGTCAGGGTGGTGACCAGGCCGAACTTGAGGCCGAACAGCACCAGCAAGGGCGCGAGCACGGCGACCAGGGCCAAAACCGCGCAAACCGACAGGCGCACCTCGGCGCGGTAGTCGTGCCAGGCCAGCAGGGCCATCAGGGCAAGCCGCATCAGCCACCTCCCGCCAGGGTCGCGGTGACCCCGCCATCCGCGCCGCGCTGCACCTGCAAGGGATGCAGCTGCAGCCCGACGCGCCGGGCCAGCGCCTCGTCATGGGTGGCGACCAGAATGCACACGCCGCGCTCCTCGGCCTGGGCCACCAGCAGTTGCATGACCCGTTCGGCGTTCAGCGGGTCCAGCGAGGCGGTGGGCTCGTCCGCCAGCACGATGCTCGGCCCATGGGCCAGGGCCCGGGCGATGCTCACCCGCTGGCGCTGGCCCACGGACAGTGCCGCCGGCAGCTTGTGCAACTGGTCGGCAATTTCCAGCTGTTCGGCCAGGCGCCAGACCGTGGCATCGGCCGGCAGGCCGAGCAGCGCCCGTGACAAGCCGATGTTGCGCTGCACGTCGAGAAACCCCAGCAACCCGCCCGTCTGCAGCACATAGCCCATGACCCGGCTGCGCAGCCCGGCCAGCACATCCTGGCGGCCGCTGCGCCAGAGCCCGGCGACATCCAGCATCCGGTCGTCGGCGCGGCATTCGAAAACGCCGCCCGGGTCCGGGGACAGCACCAGGGCCAGCAGGTCCAGCAGGGTGCTCTTGCCGCTGCCGCTGGGACCTACCAGGGCCAGGCGCTGGCCCGGCCGCAGGTCGAGTTGGGGCACCACCAGGCTGTAGCGCTGTGGTCCCTCGCCGCGGGTCTTGCGGATATCCCTGAGCTTGAGCATCAGGGCAGCGTCGCCAGGGGCACGCGATACAGGGCATCGCCCGGCTGGGCCTCGCCGAAGCGGACCCAGTTGGCGCTGTCGTTGTGGAAGGTCTCGTACAGGCGGATCTTCGACTCCAGTTCGTCGATGAAGTCCTGCTGCTCGGCCACGCTCAGGGACAGCCAGAGGTCCTGGGTCATGGTCAGCGATTTGCTGCGATACGGCAGGCCGTCCAGGTACTCGCCGAGGATGCCGCCTTCGACCAGGTTGCCGCCCTGCTTCAACCGCGTCGGGTCGCGGCTCATGTGGGCGCTGGCGCTGGCGATTTCCTGGAAGAAATCCTTGGGCGAGGTCTGGGTACGACGGGCCGCATCGACGATCAGTTTCAGCGACTGCTGCAAGTCGTTGAGTTGCAGCTTGGTCAGCAGTACGCAGACCTGGAAGGCCGGCAGCGAGGGGTTGGTCAGGTCATGGTCGGAGGTCCAGGCGGTGATCAGCTGCGGTGCACGGACCGCCGACTGGCGACCGAGAAAGTCCATTTGCATGGCGTAGCCGATGGCCGTGGCCTTGCTCGCGACGCTCGGTGCCCCCTGTGGCGGCGGCAGGCTCGGCAGCTGGTTGTTGCGCGCCTGATGCACCTGTTCGGCGAATACCGAGCCGATCTCGGCGACCGTATCGCCGAAGCGACCGACATCGCCGCCCGCCACCGGAATGTACAGGTCGCCGATCTGCGGGTTGGCGTCGGCCGTCAGGCTGCGGTACTGCTGCTCGGCGAAGTCATGGTTTTTCCGACCGGCCTCGGTGCGCAAGTGCAGCGCATAGAGCTTGATCCGTTTACTGAGGGCGGCTTCGCGCACCTCGGCTTCGTTCATCTGGGTGTGCCCCAGCGGATCGTTCTTGCGCAGGGCGCCAGCATCGGTGACCAGCAGGATCAGCCGCCCGGCATAGGGACTCCAGTCCATGCCCTCGACCGCCGCCATCACACCGGCGAAGGCATCCTCATTGAAGGCGTGGCTGGACACCTGGGCGGCCTTGACCTGGCCAGCCAGCTCGAGGAAGCGCTGTGGATCGCGGCCCTGCTCCAGGCTCACCAGGGTTTGCGCCACATATTCCAGGCCCGGGGTTTTCTCGACATTGCTGCGAAACCCCACCAGGCCGAAGCTGACGCTGTCCAGGTCGCCACGGCTGGCGATCTGCCGATGCAACGCCTGCACCACCTGGCGCACCCGGTCGATGTAGGGCTGCATCGACACCGAGGTGTCGACCACCAGCACGATCGCCGTGCGGAAGGCATCGCTGGCGGCCTTGGCCGCTCCCCCGGCCTTGCCCAGGGACGTATTGCCGGGGTCGATGGAGGCCACGTTGAGCAGTTGCACCGGCTGACCGTCGGCATCGAAACTCTCGCGGGCCTCGAAAATCGGCAGCAGGTAGAACTGGTCCTGGGGAATGGCGCTGGCCACAGGCTCCAGCGCGACGATCTGCGGGTCCACGCTGCCTTCGTTCTGCGCCTTGTGCAGGGCCGCGCGGGCCTGGGCCGTGTCCGCCAGGAACCGTTCGAGGGTGCTTGCTTCGCGCAGGAACATGACCGGCGAACGACCGGAGCGCTCGGTGAATTTCAGCACCAGGCTCTGCTTCCAGTCGCTGACCTGCTCGGCCAGCAACCAGCCATCGCGCTGGCCATCGCTGGCGGCACCGACCTCCAGCCAGGTGCCACCCGCCACCGCCTGGCGCTGATAGACATACAGCACCGAGAACGCCGGCAGCGCGGCACCGCTGGGCGCCGCTCCCGGCTGGCTGGATACCTGTGCGCCGGGCTTGCTCAGCACGCGCTGGAACAGGGTTTTCTTGCCCGGCATCAGCAGCGGCCGGTCGCCGCCGTCGGCGTTCGTCGTCAGCGGCGGTTGCGCTGCGCTGGCCGTCTTGGCGGGCGAGTCCCGCACCTCGCCAGCCGGCGTTTTTTTGGCCTCGACCTGACCGTTTTCCGGTTCCGCCGGCGGCGCCGAGCGCAGCCACCAGTAGCCCCCGCCAGCCAGGGCCAGTGCGCCGGCCACGGCCACACCGAGCAGCGCCAGCAACGGCCCGCGCGACCCGGCCGGCGGCTGTGCGCCGAGGCTTGCGGCCTGTTCGGATCCGGCCGTGGCGGCTGGCTCAGGCTCTGGCGCAGCGAGCGGCGGCATGTCCAGGGAAACCGGCGTCATCCCGCCCAGGCCGGTCGTCGCGGATTGGCCGGCGGCCGCCGCGGCGGGCAACGGCAATGGGCGGATCTGCGTCGCCTCGGCATCGGCCGGCCCGGCGGGCGGCAGGTTGTCCAGCGCGGCGATCAGGGCATCGGCATCGGCAAAACGCTCGGCCGGGTCCTTGGCCAGCAGCTTGCGCAGAATCCCCTGGTAACGGCCGTGGGTCATGGGCAGTTCGGGCAGCGGCTCGGTCAAGTGGGCCAGGGCCGTGGACAGCGAGTCGCTGCCGGTATAGGGCAGCTTGCCGGTGAGTATCTCGTAGAGCACCACCCCCAGGGCGTAGAGATCGGTGCGCCCGTCGATCTGCTGGCCGCGGGCCTGTTCAGGACTCATGTAGCTGGGTGTGCCCACGGCGAAACCGGCCTGGGTGAACTGGGTGCTGTCCTCCAGGGACTTGGCGATGCCGAAGTCCGAGAGCACCGCCGAACCGTTGGCGCGGAACAGGATATTGGCCGGCTTGACGTCCCGGTGCACCAGGCCCTGGGCATGGGCATACCCCAGGGCCAGGGCGATCTGGCGCAGGTAGACCAGTCCCTGCTGCGGGCTGAGCCCCTCGGCGATCCGTTCCTTCAGCGTCCCGTTCGGCAGGTACTCCATGGCCATGTAATAGAAGTGGCCGGCATTGCCGATGTCGTAAATGGTCACGGTGTGCGGGTGGGAGAGCCGCGCCAGGGTCTTGCCCTCGCGCAGGAAGCGCTCGCAGAAGCTGCGGTCGGCGGCCAGCGCGGCGGCCATGACCTTGAGCGCCACCTTGCGCTCCAGCGAGCGCTGGGTCGCCAGGTAGACCGTGGCCATGGCGCCCTCGCCCAGCTCGCGCTCGATCCCATAGCCGGGAATGTCCATGTCCATGCTCGAGCGTTCTTCGGCTGATGCGTTTTCAGTGGGCATTGACGACTACCGCCGTGATGTTGTCGGGAGCGCCCCGGGTCAGCCCCAGGTGCACCAGGCTGCGGACCACCTCATAGGGGCTCGCGTTGCCCAGCACCTCGCGCAGTTCATGGTCCTCGACGGTCTTGGTCAGCCCGTCGCTGCACAGCAGGAAGCTGTCGCCGGGACGCACCTCCAGGTCCACGGCCGAGAGTTCCAGCCGGTCCTGGGTGCCCACGGCGCGGGTGACGATGTTGGCCATGGGGTGCTCCCGCGCCTCGTCCTCGCTGAGCAGCCTGCTGTCCAGCAACTCCTGGACATAACTGTGGTCGTGGCTGATGACCTCCAGCTGGCCCTCGCGCAGGCGATACAGGCGGCTGTCGCCGGCCCACAGGCAGGTGGCCTTGTCTGCTCGGGCGGCCAGCAGCACCAGGGTGCTGCCCATGATGCCGACCCCGCGCTGCGCGGTTTCCTGGCGAACCGCCGCGTTGGCCTGCTCCAGTCCCGCCCGCAATGCCTGGACATAGGCCGCCAAGGAGGGCTCGGGCGGGATGGCGCGCAGCGTATCGACGATCAGGCTGCTGACGAAATCGCCCGCCGTATACCCGCCCATGCCGTCGGCCACCACCCAGAGGCCGGCTTGCACCGCATCCAGGCAGGCGTCCTCGTTGACCTGACGCACCATGCCGACATGGCTGTGACTGGCGGATTCGTAACGCGTTACGGCTGACGACATGCCCTGGCTCCCGAAATGTCCCTAATTTCCAAAATCAGCTCCCGAAATCGAACTGCGCGGTTTGCGCAAGCGCCGCGTAGCCGCCCTCGCCCAGCAGAAAACCGCTGAAGTCCTGCGCCGCCGGCAACCCCTGGCAACGCAGCAGGCCAGCGGCGACCCGTCCGGAGCCCTTGCCCCACCAGAGGCTCGCGCCCTCGCAGGCGTGCTGCATCAGCACCGCCCCGCGCGCCGCCGCAGTCGTGGCGGCGAAGCGCACCTGCCCCTGCAGCGCCTGCATGCCCGGCACCTGGGTGCTACAGACCGGGCTACCGAGAGCCGGCACCGTGGCCTCGAAGGCCTCGACAGCGGCCTCGGGCTCCAGGGTCGAGAGCAACAGGACCTCGGCGGCCTCGAACCAGTCATCCGGGCCGGCCACCAGCGCGCCCAGATCGGTATCGGCCTCCAGCAGCAGCGCGATGGTCAGCGGGAAGTAGCGCCCGACCCGGTCGACGCTGGGCATCATCACCCCCACCGCCGCCTCGCTGCCGAGCAGGCCCGGCGCCACGGCAAAGCGCCACAGCGGGCTGACCAGGTAGGCGTCCAGCCAGGCCGCCCCCAGCGCCGCCTGGCTGCTGGCCATGCCGGCGGAGAGCCAGACATCCCAGCGCTCGATAAAGGTCGGCGACAGGCCGCGGTGGATGAAATCCCCGCGGCCGGCCAGCTTGCCGTAGAAACCCGGGCTGCTCACAAGCGCTCCGGCAGGCTGAAGCCGGACACCAGCCGACCCTTGAACGGGTTGAACGCGCTGCTGGCGCGCAGTTCGCAGGAGATGCTCGCAGTGTCGACGCGCATCCGCAGGGTAAAGCGGTCCGGGGCATTGCCCTGGGTCAGGTCGGACTGCTCCAGCAAGCGAAACCAGGCCCAGGGTCCCTCCAGGGTCAGTCCCGAACGACCGGCGCTGGTGGGCGGCGTGACGGACAGGCGCACCACCCCCAGGCTGTTGGGGCTGGGCCATTGCATCGCCATCGGCCGGCTGGGGCCATGGTCGTAGCTGAGCTGCTGGCCGTCCAGATCGAGCAGGAACTGGCTGATGGAGGCGTCCATGGCCACGGGCTTGAGCTCGAAGCGTACCGCCGGCTGGGTGCCTCCGGCGCGGAAGTAGGCATCGCGAATGGCCGCGGCGCGTTGGAAGGTTTGCAGCACGCCCGGGCCGATGCCGAGTTTTTCCGCGGCGCCCGGCTGCCAGCGCCAGTTGCTGGTCGAGGTGTTGACGTAGGGTTGCAGGTACTTGCGAAAGTAGTTGTCCATCACCCCGCCCACGCCGAAGAAGTTGCCGAAGTCCTCCAGGGTGGCCTCCCGCGAACTGGAGTTGACCATGGGGTAACGGCCAGCCAGGGACTGGCGGTAGACATTCACCACCTCACTGATCCAGGCCGCGTTGAGTTGGGTGCGGATGCTGCCCATCATGCTGCTGGTGGTGGCGCTGACCACCGAGTTGACCAGCTTCTGCACCAGTGGCGGCTGACGTTCGGCGCCGAGCTTGACCCGTGATGCCGTGGCCACCGCCTGGTTCTTCGCCTCGCCCAGCAAGGCCTCGCCGCTGGCGCCGCTCATGGCGCTGACCTGCACATAAAGCTCATTGAGCTGGGCCAGCAGATCGTCGATCGGCGCTGGCCCATCCCCATGGCTGGTCACCAGGCTATTGAGCTCGGCGAAGCGCGCGGTGATGGGGTCGACCTGCGAGGTTGCCGAGGAATCTTCCTGGGCCGCTTGTCCGACCAGCGAGCCGAGCTGCTGCTTGAGTTTGTCCACGGTGCCGTCGGCGGCCTTGAGCTTCTCGGCCAGCAGGCGATCTTCTTGTTGCAGGTTGGTTTCCCTGGCCACCGCATCGAGCAGTTTCTTCAGTGGCGAGTTTGGCCCGGAGAGCACCCGCAGCACATCGGCGGCCTGGGCGATGCCGTTGATCGTGACGAAATCGAGATCGCCGAGCAGTGTTTCCCATTGGTTGAGAAAATCCTGGAAGTACAGGGCACGCACCTCCAGGGCCAGGCTGGCGACATCCTGGTTGTCGTTCAATGGCCGGCCGAGTACCCACTGTTCCTCGGCCAGGGCGCCGGACTGGCTGAGGCTGGCGACCATGAACGCCTGGCGGTAGCCACGGTAGGTATAGAAACCGGATAACGGATCGCTCAGCGGCTTGCCGCTCTTGCGCGTGAACACCAGGGCGGCGTCGCGCCCGGCCGCTTCGCTGAGGCGAAAATCCGCTACGCCCTCGGGCAGCTTCTGGCGTTTCACCCGGCTGTAGACCCGCTGCGCCACGGACATCTGTTGCAACTGCCGACGCAGGTCGGCCAGCAGTTCCTCATCCAGCCTCGCCGGCGGTGGCTTGTGGGCGAACAGCGCATTGAGATGCTCGGCCAGGGCCAGGCGCTGTTCCGGGGCCAGGTCGCGCGGCAGGCTGTGGTCCCAGTCGAGGTTGATCCAGGTCTTGATGGCATCGGCGTCATAGTGCTCGGCGCTGGCCAGCATCAGGTAGACCTTGAGGCCTTCGTAGAGAAACTCGGTGTTGCCGCCGCTGCGCAACTGTTCCTCGATGCGGGTCAGCAGACGCGGCGCCAGCACCGCGATCAGCAGCTTGCGGTACACGCTGGCGGCTTCGGCGCCGAGCATGTCGCCCTGGAACAGGCCATAGCCTTCGGCCCAGGACAGCGAATTGTCGGCGACATGGCGAACGGCGTTGAGCAGCGGCAGCACGGCCAATACCTCACGCTGCGCCGGGCTGAGGGATTCGACCTGCCCCTTGAGCGGCGCCAGGCGCGCGTCCACCTCGGCGATATAGGCCTGGTTGGCGCGGTAGCTGGCGACCCAGATGGCCGTCACCGTCAGCAAGACCAAGGCACTGGCGGCGAGTACGCCACGATTGATCCAGCGATACCGGCGCTCGACCTTGGGGTTACTGCCGACCAGGCCGCGCTCGCCGAAGGCGACATCGCGGAACAGGCGGGTGATGAAGTAACTGCGGCCTGTGCCGGTCTGGCGCGCCAGGTGCTGGCGATCCAGGTTCATGCTTTGCGCCATGCTGCCGATCAGACGGTCGATGGGGCTGCCTTCCTGGGTGCCGCTGGTGAAGTACAGCCCGCGCAACAGCGCCCGCTCTTCATAGGGATTGGGCTTGAATACCCCCTCGAGGAAGGACGACAGGTTGTGACGCAACGCCGCGAACTGCTGGATGAAGCCGTAGATCAGGTCGCGTCGATTGGAGTCGCGCTCCTGTTGCAGGCGCTCGACCAAGCGCTCGGTAAGACGCGCCTCGAGGGCGGTGAATTCCTCGTCGAAACGGGCCAGCGGGCCTTGGGGACTCTTGCCATCGTCCAGGGCAAAGGTGACGCCCCAGACCTGCGCGCGCTCTTCCTTGCTCAGCGCGTCGAAGAACTCCATGAACCCCGGCACCAGGTCGAACTTGGTGAGCATCACGTAGATCGGGAAGCGCACACCGAGCTGGCCATACAACTCCTGTACCCGCGTGCGGATGGCCCGGGCATGGGCGCTGCGCTCGGCCTCGCTGCCCAATAGCAGGTCGGACAGGCTGATGGCGACGAAGACGCCATCGATCGGCCGGCGCTTGCGCTGGTTCTTCAACAGGTCGAGAAAGCCCAGCCAGGCCGCCTTGTCCACCGCCGCATGGCTGTCCTGGGTGGTGTAGCGCCCGGCGGTGTCCAGCAGCACCGCTTCGTCGGTGAACCACCAGTCGCAGTTGCGCGTACCGCCGACTCCGCGGATCGCCCCACTGCCCATCTGTTCGGCCAGCGGAAAGTGCATCCCGGAATTGACCAGCGCGGTGGTCTTGCCCGAGCCCGGCGGGCCGATGATCACGTACCAGGGCAGCTCGTAAAGGTTGCGCCGCTCGTTACCGCCGAGCTTGCTGCGCTTGAGCAATTGCAGCGCTTCGTCCATGCGTTGCTTGAGGGTCGCCAGCTCTTCGGCGGTGGCGACGCTGGCCGCATCCGGCGCCACCGCTGCCAGGCCCTGCATGACCTTGGCGGCGTTGCGCCGGGCCTGGACGATGCGCAATACGCGCACCCCGATCCAGGCCAGGAACAACAGGCCGATCAGCGCCCAGCGTACGGCCGCCGGGGCCAGGGGTTCATAGGCCGCGACGATGATCAGCGGACCGAGGAACCAGATCACCAGGCTCAGGGCGAGCAGGCCGAGCAGCGGCACCACCCAGCGCACCAGAAAATTGATAAAGGCCTTCACTGGTTGCCCTCCGCTAGCACGGTGATCTCCACGCGCCTGTTCCTGGCGCGTCCGGCGGCGCTGTCATTGGAGGCGACAGGTTCGGCGTCGCTGCGCCCTTCGGCGGTGAAGCGCTCGGGTTGCCCGCTGCGGGCGGCGAGGATCTCCATCACTTGCTGCGCGCGATCCTGCGACAGCTTCCAGTTCGAGGGGTAGCGCAAGGTGGCGATCGGTCGGTTATCGCTGTGCCCGGTGACCTGCACCGTGCCCTTGATCTGGCGCAGGGCATCGGCGACGCGCAGCAGCAAGGGCTGCAACTGTTCGGAAATGCTCGCGCTGCCCGAGGCGAACAACTCGTCGCCACGGATGGTCACCACCGAGCGATCCAGTGCATCCTCCACGGCAACGCGCTGGGCCTTGATGTCCTCGGCGAGGAAGCGCGCCAGGCGTGGGCGTTCGATCAACCTGGGCTGCTGCGGTGGACGGTCGATGGTTTGCACCGGGATCTCGCCCAGGGCGTGGATATTGCGAAACACCGGCTCGGCGTCGGCCGCCAGCTTCAGGCGCAAGCCGAACAGCAGCAGCAACAGCACGGCCAGGCAAATGGCCACGCCAACCCAGGGCGGCAGGAACTGCGACAAGCGATCGCGCACCACGCTGAGCCCCCGCCAATGCGGCGACAGCTCGCGCTCGAATTCGCCGCGCACGCTGCGAATGGTCGCGCTGGTGCGTTCGCGCAAGGCTTCCAGCTGGCTGCGGCCGTCATTCATGACCCGGTAACGGCCCTCGAAACCCAGGCAGATACAGAGGTACAGCAGCTCGAGAATGTGCAGGCGCTGCTGCGGGTTCTGCAGACAGTGTTCGAGCAACTGGAAGACTTTTTCGCCGCCCCAGGCTTCGTTGTGCAGGGTGATCAGCAGGCTCTGCTTGCCCCAGTCACTGGTACTGCCCCAGGGGGTGCTGAGTACCGCTTCGTCCAGCGCGGTACAGAGCACATAACGGCTGAGCATCACCTCATCCTGGGCGACGCCGGCGGCGCGCGCCTGCTCCTCGAACTGGCGCAGGTAGGCCAGCAACTGGGCGCGCAGGCTGGCCGGTTGCGGGTGAGCGAGGGTGCTGCGCAAGCGGGCCAGCAGCGCCAGTATCGGGCCGGCCGCCCGCTCCAGCGGGTTGAGGCCCTGGGCCAGGCTGCTCGCCACCGGTGCGCCCGGCATCGCAATGTGCGGATCGGCGGCGCTGGCGCCATCCTTCCTTGGGGCAGAGGCATCGACGGAGCGCCCGCCAGGCCGCGGCATGATCAGGGTATGGTCGTTGCCGCCCGGCGAGGCGCCGCCTGAAGTGCCGCCTATGCCAGAGCTGCCGAAGGGATCATCGATCGGGTGCATGACGAACTATCCTCGAATGGCCCAGAAGGCCAGGTTCAGGCCCGGGAACTGGCCGGCAATGTGAAAGGCGAAGCCCCCTGAGTGGGCCAGCTGTTTCCAGTGTTCGCTGCCACGGTCCAGTTCGAAATAGCTCGAACCGGCGTGATAGGGAATCTGCCGCGGCGCCACGGGCATGGACAGCAAGGCGATGCCGGGCAACTGCAGATTGACCAGGTCGCGGATGTGTTCCACCGAGCCGATCTTGGCCTGCTGGGGGAAATGCGTGCGCAGGGTTTCGGCCGGCACCTCGGCACGCACCACCAGGACGAAGCTGGCCATCTCCAGCAAGCTCTTGTCGGCCAGCATCGCCACATGCACGCCGTAGGATTTCTCGACGATCGGAATCGGCGTGGCGCGGGTATCGATGACCATCGACAAGGCTTGCCGCAGGTCATGCATCACCGGGGCGAAGCTGCTCGCCAGGTCGTCGTGGGCATAGGCCGGGTAGTCGCTGGGGCGACGCCCGGCAGCGGAAAAGGTGGCGAACTCCCCCGCCAGGCAGACCGCCTCGCGATAGAAGTCCTGCGGGTGCAAGGGACTCAACCGGGCCAGGTGGCTGAGCAAGGGCTCGGCGCGATTGACCAGTTGCAGCAGCAGAAAGTCGGCGATCTCCGAGGCGCCGCCGGCCCCCGAGGCCACCACCCGACCGGCCAGGGCCTCGCCGCGCTGGTGCAACAACCCTTGCAGCTCGCTGCGAAAGGCCGCCAGCACGCTGGAGGCGGCCACATCGAGCAGCGGCGCAATATAGTCCTCGTCCAGTTGCACGGCATTGTCCGCGCGTTTTTCCAGCACCCGGAGCAAACCGAGGCAGGCATATTCGCCGAGGCCGTCGCGCTCGGTCAGCAGGCGCAGGGCTTTGCCGCCGATCGCCAGCGACGCCCGGCTCTCGAAGGCGGCGTTGTCATCGCGCACCTCACGCACCTGGCTGATATAGCGCGCACCGCCCGGAGCTTCGCCCTCCCCCACGGTGTCGCGGCTGCCGGCACGCTTGAGCGGCAAACCCAGGAAGACCTGCGCATCGCGCAGGTTGTCGTTGACGTTCAATGGCGGCGGCGGCAGATCGTCGCCGGGAATGTCGAAAGGCGTGCCATCGGGTAGCACCCCGCGCGCGCTGACAATCGCCACCTTGCCCTGGCCGAGCAGGGACTCGTCGATGCGCAGCTCGGAGAACCCCCAGCCCCCGGCGCTCAACGGGCGGCAACGGCCATCGATCAGGGCTTCCATGTAGCGGTCATGCTGCTGGAGATGCTGCGGCCGCAGAAACATTCCTTCGGACCACACCACACGGTTATTCCAGGACATGGACTGGCTTCCTCGACAGGACTAATTCGCAGGTTTCGTGGCGGCCGCGCTGATCGCCCTGGCTGTCAGGGAAACCGTCAATGGCGTGGTTGCATGGCTCGGGATATTGACCACCTGGCGCCACACGGCGCTGTCCAGTTCACGGTAGGACACCACCAGGCCGAGCAAACGGCTCTGCTCGTCGAGCGTGCGCTCCAGGGTCAGCCTTTGACCCGGCTGGACCAGTAATTCGTCCTGCGCCACCAGGTCCGCGGACAAGGTCGTGCCGGTGGCATTCACCAGGGAGAAATAGTCGGCGCGACTGAAAGCTCCACCGCTCTTCAACTCATACAAACGCACCCGCACCGGCGTCGCCTGGCCGCCCGCCGAAAGATTCAGATCGGCAGCGGCCTGGATATGCATGACAACGACAGTAGGCGCAGCGGGCGGCGGCGGGCTCGAAGAACAGGCAGTCAGCAGTAGTACTGTTGCGAACAACAAGAACTTTGGCATGTCGTCCTCCATGACGTTTATTATTCCAAATCGAAACTACCGATCGCCAAACAAGATCAACTCACTATTTAATAGCCATTGGCCTTTATCCAACTAACCGATGGCGCTCAGCCTTTTCGCAACTTGGTATTTTGTTCCTCATAGGCACGACTGAATTCGCGCCCGAACAAATCCTCGAAATCATCTTCGGCCTCCCTGGAAATGCTCGCATAGAGTTCCGTGAACAACTCCCAGTATTGCGCTTGACGTCTACCGGGCAGCAAAGCGCCAATAGCCGAAGGTTGACTTAAACGCGCTTCCAGTACCGCGGGCTGAAAACGCTTGAGCAGGTGTTGGATCGAGGCTTGTACGCCCGCCATGACGGCCAGTTGATGCGCTTTCAGGTCGTCGAAGCTTTCCTTGATCGCCTGGTCGGCCGGCATGAAGGCCTGGTTGCCGGAACGCAGCAATAACAGCAGCGCCTCATCGACATTGGGGGCGAATTTGAGGGGGTTGTTCTCCACCGGGCGGATCATGGTCTGGGCCATGCGGAACTCACCCTTGAGGCTGGCACGGGCGCGCAGCACCTCGATCAACCCCTCGACCATATGCCGGTAGCTGCGGCCGATGGCCTCCATTTGCGCGCGGGTTTCTCCTCTGTCGATACGCAATGGCTCGAGCCCCGCGCCCCTGAGAAAGGCTTCCAGCACCTCTTCCTTGTCGCCCCCGCTTGCCGGCGCCGGAGGCGCAACCGCGGCCCGTTGCACGGCCGGTTCGGGTGCGCTGCCGGCAATATTCTCCGATGCCGCTGGCAATGGTTGCGGCTGGGCTTGCTCAGGGGGCGGCGTCACCGGCGTCGGGCCCGCCCTCAGTTCGGTGAAAGGGTCCCAATCCGCCGGAATCGCCGGTGCCGCGCCGGTTTCGCTGGCCGCTGGGGCACTCGGGCGTTGTGGCTCAGGCGGGCGAAAATCATGGCGTTCGGGCGGCACGTGGTCGGCCAGGGCCGGAGGGGGGACGGCCGGGGACGCGAGAAAATCGAACAGGTCAGGCTTGGTGTCCAGGGGCGAACCGCCCGCATGGATCTGCACCCTGGCGGGGGGCGCCGCCGCTGCGCCGGGCATCTCGCCGGGCGCCTGGCGCTTGATCAGCGCATCGAAGCCGGTAAAGGGATCGCTCATCCCGGGCGTGCCGTTGGCGATCTGTGGGGCGCCGTTGATCTGCACCAGGATGTCGTACTCGCCGACGCGCAGCAGTTCGCCGTCGCGCAAGGGTTCGCTGTTGCCACGGTGCATGCGCACGCCGGCATTCACCAGCTGTACGCCATTGGTGCTGGTGTCGGTCAGGTAGTAGGTGCCGTCACGCAGTTGAATGACGCAATGCTGGCCGGACACCAGGCGCTCCGGGTCTGGAAGTATCCAGTCGTTCTCGGGGTTGCGACCGATTTTCAGCTCACCGCGATCAAGCTCGAACTCCGCGCGTTGGCCGGGGGTCAGCTTGTGATAACTGGTGATTGTCAAACGCAGCGGCATTGGAACTCCTTGTACGGTATTGCTCAATAACAACAGCTCGGGCATGCCAGCGAGTGCAAAGCGAGTATAGCCCCCTAAAAGATTTCCGTGCCCTCAAAGTTCCTGCGCTTATATTCGCTTTTTTCAAATAAGCCCTATAACAAAAGAAACTAAAAAAACCACCGCCGACCACCTATCTTCAAACATCACAGTGTTCCCCACTGGTCGGAGAGTTTCTTGACAACAATTGAACTGGGCTAAAACTTCAGGTCAATTGTTGAATTTAGAAATGACGCCAAACAGTGTCTCTGGATAGAACACTCATCCGCAGCAAAAGGGATTTAGTCGTGCGCTCACCCTGACCGGGCGCCGATTGCCGGGCCGATATGGAGATCACGTCCGTGGTGGATGTACAGCGCTTGTTGGAAACCATTTCCCCCGACTCCCCCTGTGGCGGCGACCTCGAGTACGACGCCGCCTTTCTCGAGCTTGAGCGCGCGGCGCAAGGCCAACCCGAACGGCAGATGGGCGATGCCGTGTTACCCGCCGCACCGCCGGAATGGCGCCAGGTCCGCGACCTCTGCATCGAGCTGTTCACGCGCAGCAAAGACCTGCGCATCGCCAACTACTTCCTGCAAAGCGCCATTGCCCTGCACGGCTTGCCCGGCCTGGTGCAAGGGTTACAGCTGATCCAGCAGCTGCTCGCGCAGTATTGGGACGACCTGCATCCCAAGCTGGATGCAGAGGACGGCAATGACCCCACCTTTAGGATCAACGCCCTCGCCGGCCTCAACGCCGAGCCGGTCATTCACCTGCTCTGGGGCATGCCGCTGATCAGCTCGCGGGCATTTGGCAGCGTCGGCCTGCGGGCCGCGCTGAATGCCGCGGGCTTGCAGCGCTTCGCCAGTGAAAGCCTCAGCCCGGACCAGCTCGGCGCGGCCTTTCAGGACTGCGCGGGCGAACAGCTCGAGGCCTGCCGCGCCGCCCTGAACGATGCCCATGGCACGCTGTTGACCATAGAGCGTGAGGTCAACGAACGGGTCGGCTCCACCCACGGCGCGGACCTGGGCACGATCAAGCAACTGCTTCGGCATGCCGTGCAAATCATCGCCGAGCACGCCCCTCAGCCAGACGCTCCCGGCGCTGTCGCGCAGGCCGGCGAGCCTGTCGATGCCGCCATGTCCTCGGCCCCCGGCGCCGCCGCGCCGCGTATCGCCGGCGAGATCGGCAGCCGTGACGATGTGCTGCGCAGCCTCGACCGGATCCTCGGTTATTACGCCAGGCACGAGCCCTCAAGCCCGGTGCCGGTGCTCCTGAGCCGCGCCAAGAGACTGGTCAGCGCCGATTTCGCCACCATCGTGAGCAACCTGATTCCGGACGGCTTTTCCCAGTTCGAAAAATTGCGCGGGCCCGAGGGTGAATAGTCCGAGTGAAAACGCTTTAACCGATGCCCATCCAACACAGCCGCATAGGCAGCGCAGGAGGAAAAATGGCTAACACCAGCAGCCAGAAATTCATCGCCCGTAACCGTGCTCCCCGGGTGCAGATCGAGTACGACGTAGAGCTTTACGGTGCGGAGAAGAAGGTGCAGTTGCCCTTCGTCATGGGGGTGATGGCCGACCTTGTCGGCAAGCCTGCCGAGCCGCTGCCGGCGGTGGCCGACCGCAAGTTCCTGGAGATCGATGTCGACAACTTCGACTCGCGGCTCAAGGCGATGAAACCGCGGGTGGCGTTCAACGTGCCCAATGCCCTGACCGGGGAAGGCAACCTGAGCCTGGACATCACGTTCGAGAGCATGGACGACTTCAGCCCTGCCGCGGTGGCGCGCAAGGTCGATGCCCTCAACCAACTGCTCGAAGCCCGCACCCAGCTGGCCAACCTGCTGACCTACATGGACGGCAAGACCGGCGCCGAGGACATGATCATGAAGGTGATCAAGGACCCGGCGCTGTTGCAGGCGTTGGCCAGTGCGCCGAAACCGACCGAACCCGAGCCGCAAGCCTGACAGAGGACGCAGACCATGGCCGACTTGATGAAAGACCCGCAGGCCCAGGCAGACGCCGCGACCGCACCGAGCGACTTCGCCGCCTTGCTCCTGCAAGAGTTCAAACCCAAGACCGAGCACGCCCGCGAGGCGGTGGAAAGCGCCGTGCGCACCCTGGCCGAACAGGCCCTGAGCAAGACCGAGCTGATCTCCAACGACGCGATCAAATCCATCGAATCGATCATCGCCGCGATCGATGCCAAGCTCACCGCGCAGGTCAACCTGATTATGCATCACGCCGACTTCCAGCAACTGGAAAGCGCCTGGCGCGGCTTGAGCTACCTGGTCAACAACACGGAAACCGACGATCAGCTGAAGATCCGCGTGATGAGCATCGCCAAGGGCGACCTGCACAAGACCCTGAAGAAGTTCAAGGGCACCGCCTGGGACCAGAGCCCGATCTTCAAGAAAATGTACGAGGAGGAATACGGCCAGTTCGGCGGCGAGCCGTTCGGCTGCCTGGTGGGCGATTACTACTTCGACCAGTCGTCGCCGGACGTCGAGCTGCTCGGCGAGCTGGCCAAGGTCTGCGCGGCGATGCATGCGCCCTTCATCAGCGCTGCCTCGCCGACGGTGATGGGCATGGGCTCCTGGCAGGAGCTGTCCAACCCGCGCGATCTGACCAAGATCTTCACCACGCCGGAATACGCTGCCTGGCGTTCGCTGCGCGACTCCGAGGATTCGCGCTACATCGGCCTGACCATGCCGCGTTTCCTCGCCCGCCTGCCCTACGGCGCCAAGACCGACCCGGTGGACGCCTTCGCCTTCGAAGAGGAAACCAACGGCGCCGACAGTTCCAAGTACACCTGGGCCAACTCGGCCTATGCCATGGCGGCGAACATCAACCGCTCGTTCAAGCTCTATGGCTGGTGCTCGCGGATTCGCGGCGTGGAGTCCGGCGGCGAGGTGCCGAACCTGCCGACGCACACCTTCCCGACCGACGACGGTGGGGTGGACATGAAGTGCCCGACCGAAATCGCCATCGCCGATCGGCGCGAGGCGGAGCTGGCGAAGAACGGTTTCATGCCGCTGCTGCACAAGAAGAACACTGACCTCGCCGCCTTCATCGGCGCCCAGTCGCTGCAGAAGCCGGCCGAGTATGACGACCCCGACGCCACCGCCAACGCCAACCTGGCGGCGCGCCTGCCCTACCTGTTCGCCACCTGCCGCTTCGCCCATTACCTGAAGTGCATCGTTCGCGACAAGATCGGCTCGTTCAAGGAAAAGGACGACATGCAGCGCTGGCTGCAAAACTGGATTCTCAATTACGTGGACGGCGACCCGGCCCACTCCACCGAAACCACCAAGGCGCAGCACCCCTTGGCCGCGGCGGAGGTGGTGGTCGAGGAGATCGAGGGCAACCCCGGTTACTACAGCTCCAAGTTCTACCTGCGCCCGCACTACCAGCTCGAAGGGCTCACGGTATCGCTGCGGCTGGTATCCAAACTTCCATCCGCCAAGGCGGTTTGATTCATCTCAGGAGGCATTCGCCGTGGTGGCGGGTGCCCTGTGACGCAGCGTGGCGAATCACTGGCACACAGTGGTGCAAACCACTTAAGGAGGCATGATGGCTGTTGATATGTTTATCAAGATCGGCGACGTCAAGGGCGAGTCCCAGGACAAGAACCACAAGGAGGAGATCGACGTGCTCTCCTGGAGCTGGGCCATGGCGCAGGCCGGCAACATGCATGTGGGCGGTGGCGGCGGTGCCGGCAAGGTCAATATCCACGACCTGACGTTGACCAAGTGGGTGGATAAATCCTCCCCCAACCTGATGATGGCCTGCTCCAGCGGCAAGCATTACGACGAGGCCAAGCTGACGGTGCGCAAGGCCGGCGGCGACGATCCGGTCGAGTACCTGACTATCACCCTCAAGGAGGTCCTGGTGTCCTCGATCGGCACCGGCGGCAGCGGCGGCGCGGATCGCCTGACCGAAAACATCGCGCTGAATTTCGGCCAGGTGCTGGTCGACTACCAACCGCAGAAGCAGGACGGTTCCAAGGACGGCGGCCCGGTCAAGTACGGCTGGAATATCCGCCAAAACGTCAAGGTGTGACGCCAGCCACCCTGCAGCCCTGCCGCAGGGTGCTCGGCTTGTACCAGGGGCCACGGCGCAACAGGAGGTTCGATGATGGCCAGACCCGCGTTCATCAATCTGTGGAACAACTACCCGGCTGAAAGCCAGCCTTGCGATGGCGGTTGGGAAAATCAGTGCGCGATCCGCCTGAGCATTACGCTCAACGCCGAGCGAAGCATCCTCGTGGATGGCCACACCTATTCGGAACCGCGCTGCAGCCACGGCCACGCCCGCGGTGCCGAGTCGCTGGCGAACTGGCTGTGGCGCCAGCATCTGGGCCGGCCCAGCATCTTTACCGATGCGGCCAAGGCCAAGCTGCAGCTCAATGAGAAGAACGGGATCATTTTTTTCAAGGATTGCTTTACCCGAAGTGGCGAGAGTCGCGCGGCCGGCGACCATATCGACCTGTGGAGCCGCGGTTTCACCAAGACCTACGACGACCCGGCCAACCACTCCGCCCAGGTGTGGTTCTGGGAGCTGTCATGAGTCGGCACCTGCTTCGCCTTATCGTCGCGGGCCTGGCGGGTTTGATGTTGCCCGCCTGCGCGCAGAACCCGGCCGATAACGCCATCCAGGCGCGCTTCCTGGCCCGGGATCTGCTGCTGGAAGAGCGCAATGGCAACTGTCGCTTGCTGGTCCCGCAGCAACCCGGTATCGACCTGAGCCTGAAATGGCCTTGCCAGTTCCACCGTGACGCCAGCGGCACGCTGCGCACCAAGCAGGTGGGTACGCGCCAGGTGATATTGGTGGAAAGCAGCGAGCAACTGCCCTCGCCCAGTCGGGATTGCCGTACCGAGATCCAGGCGATACGCAGCGGCTCCGGTCAGACTCTGGAAGCCTCGTCGGCGGTGAGCCGGGTGACGGCCTGCCCGCCCTTCCAGTGGGATGAGAAAATGTTTATCGGCTTGTTCGAACCCGACGTTTGACCGCACGCCAGGGCTCGGCGCGAAGCCTGCGAACCAGGAGATGGCGATGAACGCCGAGGAGCCGGTGCACGCCGTCGGCCAGCGCCCGTTGACCACCGACAACGGCGAAACCGGGCTGTTCGAACGGCACAGCCTCAGCTTCACCGACAGGGATAACCGAAGATGGCCGAGCTGACCCTGCAAGAACGCCTGCAACCCTCGTTGCTCGATCGCCTGACCGACGACGACCCGCACAACCCGAAAGAAGCTGCCGAGCGCCGCGTCATGTCGATGTCCCAACTGAAAGCTTGTGTGCTGCGCGATCTGGCCTGGCTGTTCAACACCTGCGTGCTGTTCGATCCGGAGCAGGCCGCGCAGATGCCGGCGGGCAACTCGGTGCTGAATTTCGGCCTGCCGCCCCTGGCCGGACATACCGCCTCGAGTGTCGATGTACAGGCCATCGAAGCCTTGTTCAGCGACACCATCGCCGCCTTTGAGCCGCGCATCCTCAAAGGCTCGTTGAAGGTTCGCGCGCAACTCGACGGCAATGACATGAGTCACAACGCCCTGAGCTTCGAGATCGAGGGCGATCTGTGGGCCGAGCCGGTGCCCCTGCGCTTGCTGCTCAGCACCGCCCTCGACCTGGAAACCGGACACGTCAAGGTGACGCCGGCCGAGCCCGTCAGGAGACGCCGATGAACCCGCGCATGCTCGAGTATTACAACCAGGAGCTGCAGCATATCCGCGAGAGCGCCGCCGAGTTCGCCCAGGAGTTCCCCAAGATTGCCAGCCGCCTGACCCTGTCCGACATCGAGTGCGCCGACCCCTATGTCGAGCGTCTGCTGGAGGGCTTCGCCTACCTGAGCGCACGGGTCCACCTGAAGCTGGACGCCGAATACCCGACCTTTACCCACAATCTGCTGGAAGTCGCCTACCCCCATTACCTGGCGCCAACGCCTTCGGTGGTGGTGGTCCAACTGGTCGCCGACCCCAACGAGGGCTCGCTGACCAGCGGCTTCACGGTCGAACGCCACGCCGCCCTGCGCGGCCAGCTGGGCCATGGCGAGCAGACCGCCTGCGAATACCGTAGCGCCCATGCCGTGACGCTGTGGCCATTGCAGGTCAGCCATGCCGAATACTTCGGCAACCCGGCCGCGACCCTCGGCCGACTGGCCGCCAGCGAACCCAAGGCCAAGGCCGGGTTGCGCCTGCGCCTGCGCTGCGGCGCCGGGTTGCCGTTCAACGCCCTGGCGCTGGACAGCCTGCCGCTCTACCTCAACGGCGCCGACGAGCAACCTTTCCGTCTGTACGAGCAACTGCTCGGCAACGCCTGCGCGGTGTTTATCAAGAGCATCGATGGCGACTGGGCCGAGCGCTTGCCTCTGGAAAGCCTCAAGGCGCGCGGCTTCGACGATCGGGACGCGGTGCTGCCGGTGGTGCCCCGGGCCTTCCAGGGGTATCGCCTGCTGCAGGAATATTTCGCCCTGCCCAATCGTTTTTTGTTCGTCGACTTCACCGGGCTGAGCGCCGGTGTGCAGCGCTGCACCAGCCAGGAACTGGAGCTGGTGGTGCTGTTCGATCGACTCGACAGTACCCTGGAAGGCACGGTGTCGGCGACCCAGTTCGTGCCCTTCTGCACCCCGGCGGTGAACCTGTTTGCACGCCGCACCGATCGCATTCACCTGAGCGAGCGGGTGCATGAGCACCAGGTGATCGCCGACCGCACCCGGCCGCTGGATTTCGAGATCCATTCCCTGACCCAGGTCACCGGCCATGGCAGCGGCCCCGAGCAGCCGTTCCAGCCGTTCTACGCGATCCGCGATCCGCTGCGTTATGGCCGCGAGCAGGCCTACTACATCGTCCGCCGTGAGCCGCGCCGCTTGTCCAGCCAGCAACGGCGGCGCGGGCCACGCTCGACCTATATCGGCAGCGAAACCTTCGTCTCGCTGGTGGATGTCAACCAGGCGCCCTATCGCCACGACTTGCGCCAGCTCGGTCTCAGCGCCCTGTGCACCAACCGCGACCTGCCGCTGCTGATGCCGGTGGGTACCGGCAAAAGCGATTTCACCCTGGAAGACAGCGCCCCGGTGCTGGCCGTGCGCTGCCTGGCCGGACCAAGCCGGCCGCGGCCGAGCCGCGCGCACGATGCCAGCGCCTGGCGGCTGATCAGCCAGCTGTCGCTGAACTACCTGTCGCTGAGCGAACAGGGCCAGGGGGCCGCGGCGCTGCGCGAACTGCTGCGCCTGTACGGCGACCCCGGCGATGCGGCGCTGCAGTTGCAAATCGAGGGCCTGCGCCAGGTGCGCAGCACGCCCTGCACCCGCCGGTTGCCGATGCCGGGACCGATCGTGTTTGGCCGTGGCCTGGAGATCAGCCTGGAGTTCGACGAAAACGCCTTCCGCGGCACCGGCGTGTACCTGCTGGGCGCGGTGTTCGAGCGTTTCCTGGCCCGTTACGTGTCGATCAACAGCTTCACCGAAACCGTACTGCGCACCACCGAGCGCGGCGAAATCATGCGATGGCAGGCGCACCCCGGATGTCGACCGAACCTCTGAAACCGCTGCACAGCATCGAGCGGATGGCCGACGAGCCCTGGGCCTACGACTTCTTCCAGGCGCTACGGCGCATCGAGTGCGAGGCCAGCGACCGGCCGCGCATCGGCCATTCCCTGCGCTTGCACGACGACCCGCTGCGCCTGGGGCAGAAACCCGACTGCGGCTTCGCCCCCTCGACCCTGGCCAGCATCGAGGCCGACCCCGAGGGCGCCGCGCCGCGCATCGAGCAGTTGTTCTTCGGCCTCACCGGGCCCAACGGCCCGCTGCCGCTGCACCTGACCGAATACGCCCGCGATCGCCAGCGCAACAGCGGCGACGCCAGCTTCACGCGCTTTCTCGACGTGTTCAATCACCGCTTGTTGTGCCTGTTCTACCGCGCCTGGGCCGAGGCGCGGCCGACCGTCAGCCATGACCGCCCCGACCATGACTATTGGTCGATGCGCCTGGCCGCGCTGTCCGGACGGGGCATGACCAGCCTGCTCGGCCAGGGCCCGATCGCCGACTCGGCGCGCTACCACTTCACCGGCCACCTGGCGGCGCAAACCCGCTACCCGGACGGCTTGCGCGCGATCCTGGAAGACTACTTCGGCGTGCCGGTGAGCATCGAGGAATACGTCGGCCAGTGGCTGGAGCTGCCGCAGCGCAGCCAGCTGGGCGTGGCGCTCTGCTCGCTCGGCAGCGACCTGAGCCTGGGCACCCACGTCTGGGATCGCCAGCATAAATTCCGCATCCGCCTGGGGCCTTTGAGCCTGGAGCAATACCGCCGCCTGCTGCCCGGCCAGGAAAGCTTCGGCGAACTGGCCGCCTGGGTCGCCGAGTACCAGGGCGAGGAGCTGGATTGGGAAGTCAATCTGCTGCTGCAGCACCAGGAAGTGCCGCGCATCGATCTCGACGGCCAGACCCGCCTGGGCTTCGACACCTGGCTCGGCAGCCCGTCGACGGATGCCGGCGACCTGCTGCTGGCCCGCGAATACGCCAGCCATACCACCCCCTCAAGGAGCAGCAATCATGAGTGAGATCAGCCGCGCCGCGCTGTTCGGCAAGTTGAACAGCCCGGCCTACAAGGCCATCGAAGCCGCCACCGTGTTCTGCAAACTGCGCGGCAACCCCTATGTGGAACTGGTGCATTGGCTGCATCAGCTCCTGCAATTGCAGGACTCTGACCTGCACCGCCTGGTCCGCCAGTTCAGCCTCGACCCGGCGCGCCTGTCCAGGGATATCACCGACGCCCTGGACCGCCTGCCGCGCGGCTCGACCTCGATCACCGACTTGTCCTTGCAGGTCGAGGAAGCCGCGGAGCGCGGCTGGGTCTATGGCAGTTTGCTGTTCGGCGAGAGCCAGGTGCGCAGCGCCTACCTGGTCGTCGGCATGCTCAAGACACCGAGCCTGCGCCACGCCCTCTCGGCCATCTCCCGCGAGTTCGAGAAGATCAAGGTGGAGCACCTGATCGAGCGCTTCGACGAGTACCTTGGCGACTCGCCGGAAAATGGCCTGGCCGCCAGCGACGGTTTCAACGCTAGCGCCGCGCCGGGCGAAGCGAGCGGTGCCCTGGCGCCCAGCGCGCTGGGCAAGCAGGAGGCGCTCAAGCGCTTTACCGTAGACCTCACCGAACAGGCCCGCAGCGGCAAGCTCGACCCCATAGTCGGGCGCGATGAGGAGATTCGCCAACTGGTCGACATCCTCATGCGCCGCCGGCAGAACAACCCCATCCTCACCGGCGAAGCCGGGGTCGGCAAGACCGCGGTGGTCGAGGGCTTCGCCCTGCGCATCGTCGCCGGCGACGTGCCGCCGAGCCTCAAGGACGTCGAACTGCGCACCCTGGACGTCGGCCTGCTGCAAGCCGGTGCGAGCATGAAGGGCGAGTTCGAACAGCGCCTGCGCCAGGTCATCGAGGATGTGCAGGCCTCGCCCAGGCCGATCATTCTGTTTATCGACGAGGCCCATACCCTGGTCGGCGCCGGCGGCGCGGCCGGTACCGGCGATGCCGCCAACCTGCTCAAGCCGGCCCTGGCCCGTGGCACCCTGCGCACCGTGGCGGCAACCACCTGGGCCGAATACAAAAAGCACATCGAGAAGGACCCGGCCCTGACCCGGCGCTTCCAGGTGGTGCAGGTCGACGAGCCGTCCGAGGCCAAGGCGATCCTGATGATGCGCGGCGTCGCCTCGACCATGGAGCAGCACCACAAGGTGCAGATCCTCGACGAGGCGCTGGAGGCCTCGGTCAAGCTGTCGCACCGTTATATTCCGGCCCGGCAGCTGCCGGACAAATCGGTGAGCCTGCTCGACACCGCCTGCGCGCGGGTCGCCATCAGCCTGCATGCGGTACCGGCGCAAGTGGACGACAGCCGCCGACGCATCGAGGCGCTGAGCACCGAGCAGGCGATCATCGGCCGCGAGCAGGCCATTGGCATCGCCATCGGCACTCGCCAGCAGGAGGTCGAGGCGGCCCTCGCCGAGGAGCGCCAACGCCTGGCGACCCTGGAAGGTCGCTGGAGCGAAGAGAAAGCCCTGGTCGATGAACTGCTGGCGACCCGCGCCACCCTGCGCGCCGCCGCCGAACCGCTGGACGACAGCGGTAGCGAGGCCGATACGCCATCGCCACAGCTGGCTGAAGCCGAACGCACGGCATTGCGCGACAAGCTCGGCGACCTGCAGAGCCGCCTCGCCACCTTGCAGGGCGAAAACCCGTTGATCCTGCCCACCGTGGATTACCAGGCGGTGGCCGCGGTGGTCGCCGACTGGACCGGCATCCCGGTCGGGCGCATGGCGCGCAACGAAATCGACACCGTGCTCAGGCTCGACGAGCACATGAAAAAACGCATCATCGGCCAGGACCATGCCCTGGCGATGATCGCCAAGCGCATCCAGACCTCTCGCGCCGGGCTGGACAACCCCAGCAAACCGATTGGCGTGTTCCTCCTCGCCGGCACCTCGGGCGTGGGCAAGACCGAAACCGCCCTGGCCCTGGCCGAGGCCCTGTACGGCGGCGAGCAGAACATCATCACCATCAACATGAGCGAGTTCCAGGAGGCGCACACCGTCTCCACCCTCAAGGGCGCCCCGCCCGGCTATGTCGGTTACGGCGAAGGCGGCGTGCTGACCGAGGCGGTGCGGCGCAAACCCTACAGCGTGGTGTTGCTGGACGAGGTGGAAAAGGCCCACCCGGACGTGCACGAAATCTTCTTCCAGGTGTTCGACAAGGGGGTGATGGAGGATGGCGAAGGCCGCCTGATCGACTTCAAGAACTGCCTGATCCTGCTCACCACCAATGCCGGCACCGAGATGATCGCCAGCCTGTGCCGCGACCCGCAACGGCTGCCCGATCCCGATGCCATCGCCAAGGCGCTGCGCGAGCCGTTGCTCCAGGTATTCCCGCCGGCCCTGCTCGGGCGCCTGGTGACCGTCCCCTACTACCCGCTGAGCGACGAGATGCTCAAGGCCATCACCCGCCTGCAACTGGAACGGATCAAGCGGCGCGTGGAAAGCGGGCACAAGGTGCCCTTCGCCTACGACGACAGCGTGGTCGACCTGATCGTCTCGCGCTGCACCGAGATCGAGAGCGGCGGACGGATGATCGACGCTATCCTGACCAACACCCTGTTGCCGGATATGAGCCGGGAGTTTCTCACCCGCATGCTCGAGGGCAAGCCGCTGGCGGGCGTGCGCATCAGCCAACGGGACAATGCGCTGCATTACGCATTCGACCCGCATGTTGGCGAGACGACCGACTGACGCCCGAACGCGAGCCGGAGGAAGCCGTTTATGGCAATCACGCAAAGCACCCGCCTGGTGCAGGTCGACAGCCCCCTCGGTGGCGAGGTCCTGCTGCTGCAGGGCATGGAAGGCAGCGAGGAGCTGGGGCGGTTGTTCCATTACGAACTGGACCTCACGTCCGAAGATCGGGCGATCAAGTTCGACCAGTTGCTGGGCAAGCCGATGGGCCTGACCCTGGAGCTGCACGGCGGCGGCAAACGCTACTTCCATGGCATTGCCTGCGGCTGCCGGCAACTGACCGGCCACGGCCAGTTCGCCGGTTATCGGGTCAGCCTGCGGCCCTGGTTCTGGCTGCTCACGCGCACCTCGGACTGCCGGATTTTCCAGAACAAGACGGTGCCGGACATCATCAAGCAAGTGTTCCGCGACCTCGGCTTCTCCGATTTCGAAGACAACCTGAGCGGCAGTTACCGCGAGTGGGAATACTGCGTGCAATACCGCGAAACCAGCTTCGACTTCATCAGCCGGCTGATGGAGCAGGAAGGCATCTACTACTACTTCCGCCATGAGAAAGCGCGTCACGTGTTGGTGCTGGCCGACGCCTACGGCGCCCACTCGACGGTGGCCGACTACGCCTCGGTGCCCTTCTACCCGCCCGACCAGCAGATGCGCGAGCGCGACCACTTCTACGACTGGCAACTGGCGCGGGAAGTCCAGCCGGGCTCGCTGGCGTTGAACGACTACGACTTCCAGCGCCCCGGCGCCAGCCTCGAAGTGCGCTCCAGCGTGTCGCGCAGCCACAGCAACGGCGACCATCCGCTCTACGACTACCCAGGCGAATACGTCCAGAGCAAGGATGGCGAGCATTACGCACGCACCCGTATCCAGGCCATTCACAGCCAGTTCGAGCGCGTGCAGTTGCGCGGTCGTGCGCGAGGCCTGGGCTGCGGGCATCTGTTCAAGCTGACCGGCTACGAGCGCGCCGACCAGAATCGCGAATACCTGGTGGTGGTCGCCCGCTATCAGATCCGCCAGGAGCTTTATGAAAGCGGGCAACTGGACCTGGCCGAGCAGTTCACCAGCGAACTGGACTGCATGGATGCCAGCCAGGCCTTCCGCCCCCTGCCCCTGACGCCCCTGCCGATTGTCCGCGGGCCGCAGACCGCCAGGGTGGTAGGCCCCGCTGGCGAGGAGATCTGGACCGACCAGTATGGCCGGGTCAAGGTGCATTTCTATTGGGATCGCCACGACCAGTCCAACGAAAACAGCTCCTGCTGGATGCGCGTGTCACAGGCCTGGGCCGGCAAGAACTGGGGGTCGGTGCAGATCCCGCGGATCGGCCAGGAAGTGATAGTCGGTTTCCTCGAAGGCGACCCGGATCGCCCGATCATCACTGGCCGGGTCTATAACGCCGAACAGACCGTGCCCTACGAACTGCCGGCCAATGCCACCCAGAGCGGGGTGAAAAGCCGCTCGAGCAAGGAGGGCTCGCCCGCCAACTTCAATGAAATCCGCATGGAGGACAAGAAAGGCGCGGAGCAGTTGTTCATCCACGCCGAGAAGAACCAGGACATCGAGGTCGAGAACGACGAGACCCACTGGGTCGGCCACGACCGCAGCAAGACCATCGACAACGACGAAACCGTGCACGTCAAACACGACCGCACCGAAACCGTCGATAACAACGAAACCATCACCATAGGCGTCGATCGCAAGGAAAAGGTCGGCAATAACGAGACCATCTCCATCGGGGTGAACCGTACCGAGGATGTCGGCAGCGACGAGAAAATCACCATCGGCGCCAATCGCACCGAGAAGGTGGGCAACAACGAGACCATCACCATCGGCGCGGACCGCACGGAAAAGGTCGGTGCCAACGAAACCATCAGCATCGTCAGCAACCGCACCGAGGACGTGGGCGGCAACGAGACCATCGACATCACCGGCAACCGCAATGAAACGGTCAAGGGCAACGAAGGTATCGAGATCAACGGCAACCAGAACACCCAGATCGGCCAGAACGAATCCCGCGACGTATCCCAGAACCGCACCACCAACATCCAGCAGAACGACAGCCTGGACGTCGGCAAGAACTTCTCCCTCACCGCCGGCGACTCCATCACCCTGACCACAGGCGCGGCCAGCATCACCATGAAGAAGGACGGCACCATCATGATTCGCGGCAAGGACATCACCATCGACGGCTCCGGCGCCATCAACATCAAGGCCAACAGGAACGTGGTGGTCAAGGGCCAGAAGATCCTGCAGAACTAGGGTCTGTACGAAAAGTCGGCGAGCGAAGGTCAGGCAAGCCTGTTTTTAACGCAGCATGGCCCGCGTAGCGCCGAAGGCGCCCAGCGCACAGCCACTTTTCGTACAGAGCCAGCACAGTGGAGGTATGTATATGACGGTTCAACACCCGCTACCCATACAGGCCCGCATCGATGCAGTGGTCATCGGCACCCTGCTCGAGCTGCCGCACGCCAGTGCGCCCAGGGTCGTTTACCCGGGTTGCCCGGATGGCAGCGGCGTCGTTGCCCGTTGCACCGCGCGGCTTGGCCCCGCGGATATCGGCGGCCAGGTCGCGCTGATGTTCGAAGGCGGCGACCCGGCTTGCCCATTGGTGATCGGCCTCTTGCTCGGCACGGATGCCCCGCCCGAGCCCGTCGCCAGCGTGCGGCTGGACGAGCAGTGCCTGGAACTGAGCGCCGAACGCGAGATCGTGCTGCGTTGCGGCAAGGCCAGCATCACCCTGACCCGCGCGGGCAAAGTGATCATCCAGGGCGCCTACCTGTCCAGCCGCTCCAGCGGGGTCAACCGCATCAAGGGCGGTTCGGTGCAGATCAACTAGACAGGTATCCGGCCTATGGAACTGCTCAACGCCAGCCAACTGCTTGCGGCCTATACCCAGGGCCTGGCGCCCGATGGCCGCGAATCCCTGGTGGTGGTGGCCAAGGGCACATTCAACCTGCCTCTGGACGGCCGCGCGGCCACCCTCGCCGACACCCAGCAACCGCTGCTGATGGCCGACACTTTTCTCGGTGAGCCCGGCCTCAGCGCGCCGCTGCAGGAAATGGACTTCGCCCCGGTCAAGCCATGCTGCGATGTGCTGGTGCGCGGCAAGGCCTACGCCCCAGGCGGGCGGCCCGTGACGCAACTGACCGCGGGCATTCGCGTCGGGCGGATGAGCAAGGCCTTTTCCGTCCTCGGTCCACGGCAATGGCAATCGGGGCTGTTGGGCGTTGCTCCCGGCTTGCCGCAGCCGTTTACCGAGCAGGACATCTCCTACGCCCGGGCGTTTGGCGGCAGCCATCCGATCGCCAACGACCCCCAATTACGCCACTGCTACCTGGACAATCCGACCGGTTGCGGCTGGTACCCGCGCAGCGCCGACAGTGCCGACATCGTCGGCATGCCGATGCCAAGCACCGAGGAGTTGGGCAAACCGATCGACAGTCCCTCTGGCAACTTCCGCCCCATGGCCCTCGGCCCCCTTGGCCGTGGCTGGCCACAACGCGCCCGCTTCGCCGGCACCTACGACGAGGCCTGGCTGGCCGACTGCTTTCCGTTTCTGCCGGCGGATTTCGACCACCACTACTTTCAGGCGGCCCCTGAGGATCAGCAAACCCACTACCTGCGCGGTGGCGAGGATGTGCTGTTGCTCAACCTCACGCCCCAGGAGCGCGCGGGCTTTCGCATTCCCCAGATGGAAGTGCCGGTGACCTTCTTTCTGAAGAAAGGCGGTCACGAGACTGTGCAAGCGGTGATCGACACCCTGCTGATCGATACCGACACGCAACGCGTCGAGATCACCTGGCGCACCCGCCGCCCGCTCAAACGCAACCTGTTCGAAATCGCCCAGGTGCTGGTGGGCAGCATGTCCACGGGCTGGTGGCGCGCCCGCGAACTGGGCAAGGATTACTACCCGTCGCTGTCGGCCCTGGTGAAAGCCAAACGCACGCCCGAGGAGACGCCCTGATGACCGCGCTGTGCATCATCGGCTCCGGCATGGTCAGCGCCGTAGGCCTTAGCGCCCCCGCGAGCTGCGCGGCGATCCGTTGCGCTATCGATAACTTTCAGGAAACCCGCTTTATCGACCAGGGCGGCGAATGGCTGATCGCTGCCAGCGTGCCCCTGGAACAGCCCTGGCGCGGGCGCAGCAAGCTGATCAAGATGGCGGCGCGGGCCATCGCCGAGGCGCTGCAGGGCACGCCGGGCGTCGACCCGGAGCAAACCCCGCTGCTGCTCGGGGTGGCGGAGGCCGACCGCCCCGGCCGTCTCGACGGCCTGGACCTCAGCCTGCTGCACGACATTGAACATGAGTTGGGCGTGCGTTTTCATGGCAGCTCCAATGTCATTCCCCGTGGTCGGGTCAGCGGCGCGGTCGCCCTGCTCAATGCGCGCAAACTGATTTACCAGCAAGGCCATCGCCACGTGCTGATCGCTGGCGTCGACTCCTTCCTCAGCGGAGCGACCCTGGCGGCTTTCGAAGAGCGCGAACGCCTGCTCACCAGCCAGAACTCCAACGGTTTTATCCCCGGCGAAGGTGCCGCCGCCGTGCTGGTCAACGCCCCGACCGCCAGCGAAGCACCGCAGCTGGCCTGCATCGGCCTGGGGTTCGGCGTGGAAAAAGCCACGGTGGAGGCCGAAGACCTTCCGCTGCGCGCCGACGGCCTGACCCAGGCCGTGCGCGCGGCCCTGAGCGAAGCCGGCTGCGGGTTGGAGCAGATGGACTACCGCCTGACCGATATCTCCGGCGAGCAGTACTACTTCAAGGAAGCCTCCCTGGCCCTGAGCCGCACCCTGCGGGTGCGCAAGGAATTCTTCCACCTCTGGCACCCCGCCGACTGCATCGGCGAAACCGGCGCCGCCATCGGCCCGGCGATGCTCGCCGTGGCCCTGGCCGCCAGCCGCAAGGGCTATGGCGAAGGCCCGAATATCTTCTGCCACCTCGGCAACGACGCCGGCCAACGCGCCGCCGCGCTGCTCAGTTATCAGACTGTGAGGGCCGCCTGATGGGCAACGAGGTGTATGCCAACAATATGGAAGTTTCCTGCAAGGCGGCGGATGGGAAATCCATCGCCTGTTTCCCCGATGTCTGCTTTACCCCGCCCCAGGCGCCGCCGACTCCGACAGGGGTGCCCATTCCCTACCCCAATACGGGTATGGCGAAGGACACCACCAATGGCACGCGTACAGTAAAAATTACCGGAAAAGAGGTGATGCTTAAGGACAAGAGTTACTTCAAGACCAGTTACGGCGACGAGGCCGGATGCGCGCCGAAAAAGGGGGTGATCACCAGCAAAATCAAGGGAAAAGTGTACTTCACCGCTTGGTCGATGAATGTGAAGTTCGAGGGCGAAAACGTGGTCCGTAATCTCGACCTGACCACCCATAACCACGGCTCGACCTCGAACACCGGGCCTTGGCCCTACTCAGACGCGATAGCCATGGATAAGGCCAGACACCCCTGCCGCGGGATGGCTAAACAGATTAAAAGCGACTGCACGGGCGCCACCGACTACAGCGCCAAATGCTGCAAGGCGCGCAAATGCTTGGTCATGCCGAAGGAGCCGAACCGCTGTTGCAATGGTTCCGACGGAAAACAAATGACGGGGCATCACCTCTTACCCTCCAAAGAGTTCGTGGCTCACGAAGGCCGTGGAGCGCCGGATGCCGCAACCAATTACGTTTCCAACAAAGCGCCCTGTCTGTGCGTGGAAGGAACCAGCCACTCAAAACGCACGGAACACGGCCAGGTTGGCTGTAACTACACCGTTGAGCGAAACAATTGGCTGAACGACCCTGCCAATCAAAACAAAACCTACACCTTGGCTGTGGGCTGCGCTGTGGGAGCCAAATCAGCGGTGGGCAAAGTGAAAGTGCCACGCGGAGCAGAAGGGTGTGATGAGAAGTGTTTGAAAAAACAATTGGATACAGGCCACGCCAAGATGAGTTTGACCGTAGGTCCCAACGACCCGCTGCCGCGAGCCAAACAGCCACGCCGACCGATGCGAACCTGATGCTCGGAACCTGTTTCGGCTCTCGCGAGGCAAGGATAAAAGCGCAGAAGGATCGCCAAACCGCAGCAACTTTGAGACAGATTCTTAATAAAGGAAGCCGCCCATGAATGACATTTCAGACTCCGAATTCATCCAAGATGCCTTTATCCAGGAAGGCGTAAGCCCCACACCCGATGTTTTCATCCTCGCTTGCACTGTTGGCGATGACTATGACGACCCCAAGAACCGAGTAGGCGTTAAGAAGGGTGACCTCTGGCTCGACTTTTCCTTGGCCGGCGAAGCGATATTGTCGATCGATGCGAGCGCCGACGGCCTCGCCTATGTATTAGGGGAGAACGGCACCATTGTCCGTTTCAATTGGAAGCACCCTGCAACCAAGGATGAGTTGGGCGCGTCCCGAACGCTGTTTCCAAACCTGCCGGTATACGACAAAGGACCGTTACGGCGGATACGCATCATTGGCAGCGATGTGATCTGCGCAGGCTCAGTCGGGCAAGTTTACTGGTTGAACAATGAGAAAATCGAAGCACTACCGCCCCTCAGAGTCGAGGGCAATTACGTCACCATCGAAGACATCGCCGGCACCAGCAGAAACGATTTCGTTGCCGTCACATCCGACGGCTATGCCGCACACTTCAACGGCAAACGCTGGGCAACGCTGGATATTCCGACCAATACCGACCTAACCAGCATCTGCCCCCTTGCAGGCCAGAGCTATGCAATTTCAGGTGGCGATGGCGTGGTTCTGATTGGCTCGGGCGACCAGTGGCAAGTCCTCAACCATGACGATGAAGAACGACACTATTGGGGTATAGCGTCCCATGCCGGTTCTATTTACGCGGCTCATCTTGCGGGGATTGACAAAGTATCGGGGGAAGACCTCATCGCGCTGAAAATACCGAACAGCAAGAAGCTGCAATTCACCGTTCTGCGCAGCAGCGACTGGGGCGTTTGGTCATTTGCCGAGCGCACTGTTGGGCTCATTCAGAACGATCGATGGCAAACAGTCATGAGTTAATGCTTCGACTACTGCCCCAATTCTGCTCATCTTACTCAAGCCTCAGAGGCTGACCGATCATATGTTTATCGCTCAGGTTATAGACCAACATGCCGAAGAAGCCGCCTTCCTCGCCGGCCTGCGCGACTATGCCGTGCGAGCGCCCCACTATGACCTCAAGCACTTGACCACCCTGGACAACCGCATCGAAGCCCATCTGGATGGTCTGCGCATAGCGGGTTTACCCGGACTGGAGGCCTTGTCGCAGCAACTGAGCCCCAACGCACGGGGCGAGGTATTTGCCGCCACGGTGCTGTCCTTCGAAACAAACAATGCGACAGCCATGGGCATCCTGGTCGAGCATGTACGCCTGCATACGGGCAGCGAGCGCTTTATGGCTGCGGCCTTGGGTTGGCTCGACTGGGAGCGGGTATCGCCCTGGATCGAGCGCATGCTCGCCTCCCCCGAGCCCCTGTTCCGCCGCCTGGGCCTGGCCGCCTGCGGTATGCACCGCCACGATCCCGGCTCCGCCCTGCTGGCCGGACTGTCCCATGCCGACCCCGGCGTGCTGGCGCGGGCCGCCCGTACTGCCGGCGAGCTGCGCCGTCGTGACCTGATGTCGGCGATTCGTGCCCACCGCCAGCATCAGGAGGCAGCCCCACGCTTCTGGGCCAACTGGGCCACCGCGCAGATGGGCGATGAAGAAGCTTTGGAGCCGCTGCGCCAGTTCGCCGAGCAAGCGGGCGAATTCCAGTACCGCGCGCTCTGCGTATGGCTGGCCTGGCAAAAGCGCGAGTACAGCATCGCCTGGATCCGCCAGTTGATGCAGAACCCCGAGCAGCGGCGCATCGGCATCCAGGCCGTCGGGCTGCTGGGCGACCCGGTCAGTGTGCCCTGGCTGATCCAGCAGATGGGCGACCTGCCTCATGCCCGTGTCGCAGGCGAGGCCTTCAGCCTGATGACTGGCGCCGACCTGGCGCTGCTCGATCTGGAATTGCAGGAGCTGCCGGACTTCGATGCCGGGCCGAACGACGACCCTGAGGATGCCAATGTCGTCATGGACCCCGATGAGAACCTGCCCTGGCCCGACCCACCGTTGATCGCCGCCTGGTGGCAAGCCCATGCAGGCGATTTCCAGGCGGGCGTGGGTTATGTGCTGGGGCTGCGACAGAGCGAAAGCAGTTATCGGCAAGCGCTTGTCCGGGGCCAGCAACGCCAGCGTATCGCCGCGGCCTGCGGCATCGCTCGCTTGCGGCCGACCGAAGTGCTGTTCCCCACCAGCGCACCCGCCTGGCGGCAAAAGGCATTGTTGGGAGAGCCGGCGGGGTTCGGGCGCTGAGCCGGCAACCGCCCCGGATGGCACCGGGCTACACCGGACAGCCCCCGCCAACGCCAGCGCATTCTCCCCACGCCTTATCGCGCGACCGAAGCCACGCCGCGATTCAGCTGTTCGCGCAGGAACTCGATAAACACCTGCACCGGTCTCGAACCCTGGCGGTGCTGCGGGTAGACCGCTGACAAGGCCAGGGGCGCGGGCTCGAAGCCGTCCAGCACCGACACCAACAGCCCGTCCTTGAGCGCGGCCTCGACGATGAAGGTCGGCAGGTAGGTAATGCCCATGCCGGCGATGGCCGCGTCCTTGAGCAATTCGCCGTTGTTGACCCGCATCCTGCCGGTGACGTTGACCAGCAAGGGCTTATTGCCCTGCCCTTCGAAACGCCACTGCACCTGGCGGCCGTGGCCGTAAGGCAGGCAATCGTGGCCCTGCAGTTCCTCGGGCTTGAGCGGGGTGCCGCGCTCGGCCAGGTACGCCGGGCTGGCGCAATACACCCGCTGGATCGAGGCGATGCGCCGGGCGATCAGCGTCGAGTCTTCCAGCACGCCGATGCGCAAGGCCAGGTCGTAGCCCTCGCCGAGCAGGTCCACCGGCCGGTCGCTGAGATCGACCTCGACCGCGACATCGCGATAACGCCGCAGGAACAGCGGCAACAGCTCCCCCAGATGGGCCATGGCGAACGACAGCGGCGCGCTCAGGCGAATGGTGCCCCGGGGTTCGACGGTCTGGCCGGCGATGCCCTGCTCCACCTGTTCGACTTCGCTGAGCAGGCGCAGGGCCGACTCGTAGTAGCTCTGGCCCAGAGGCGTCACGTCCAGGCGCCGGGTCGAGCGATTGAGCAGGCGCACACCCAGGCGCTCTTCCAGCTGCATCAGGCGCCGGCTGACGAACTGCTTGGACAGGCCCAGCTGATCCGCCGCCGCGGTGAAGCTGCCGGCATCCATGACCTGGCAAAAAATACGCATGTCTTCGAACGGGTTCATTGTCACTCTCTGGTTGACAGCTGAACGCTTTATAGCGGCTTTCTGGCTTTCCGGCACCTCATTCCACCTGGAAAACCACATCGCCTGGTTTTACGACGGCTGGGCCGCCGATCGCAGCCTGCGGCAGCGGCTACAAGGACCGCGATGCCTGTGTAGCCGCTGCCGAACTTGCGAGGCTGCGAACGGCAACGCAGTTGCCGCAAAACCTGAGTCCGCGATCTGCCTGGAAAACCACATCACCTGGTTTGACGACGGCTGCGCCGCCGATCGCAGCCTGCGGCAGCGGCTACAGGGACCGCGATACCTGTGTAGCCCTGCCGAGCTTGCGAGGCTGCGAACGGCAACGCAGTTGCCGCAAAACCTGAGTCCGCGATCTGCCTGGAAAACCAGCTCGCCTGGTTTGACGACGGCTGCGCCGCCGATCGCAGCCTGCGGCAGCGGCTACAGGGACCGCGATACCTGTGTAGCCGCTGCCGAACTTGCGAGGCTGCGAACGGCAACGCAGTTGCCGCAAAACCTGAGTCCGCGATCTGCCTGGAAAACCAGCTCGCCTGATTTGACGACGGCTGCGCCGCCGATCGCAGCCTGCGGCAGCGGCTACAGGGACCGCGATGCCTGTGTAGCCCTGCCGAGCTTGCGAGGCTGCGAACGGTAACGCAGTTGCCGCAAAACCCGAGTCCGCGATCTGCTGGAAAACCACATCACCTGGTTTGACGACGGCTGCGCCGCCGATCGCAGGCTACGCCAGCGGCTACAGGGATCGCGGTGTCCGCGAGGCAAAAAAATGCCCGCACAATGGCGGGCATTCATTCGTGCCAGCGGTAGCGCAAGGTTTACTTGGCAGTGAACGCCGAGTAGCTGTTCATCAGGTTGCGATAGTTCGGGATACGCTGCGACAGCAGGTTGGCCAGGCCTTCCATGTCGTTGCGCCAGTCGCGCTGCAACTCGCACGCCACGGAGAACCAGTTGACCAGCTGTGCGCCGGCGGCGGCCATGCGGGCCCAGGCAGCCTGCTGCACCACCTCGTTGAAGGTACCGGAAGCGTCGGTCACGACGAACACGTCAAAACCTTCTTCCAGTGCACACAGGGTCGGGAACGCCACGCAGACGTCGGTCACCACGCCAGCGATGATCAGTTGCTTGCGGCCGGTGGCCTTGATCGCCTTGACGAAGTCTTCGTTGTCCCAAGCATTGATCTGGCCTGGGCGAGCGATGTAGGGCGCATCCGGGAACATCTGTTTCAGCTCGGGCACCAGCGGGCCGTTCGGGCCGGATTCGAAGCTGGTGGTGAGGATGGTCGGCAGCTTGAAGAACTTGGCGCAGTCGGCCAGGGCCAGCACGTTGTTCTTGAACTCGTTTGGCGAGAAATCCTGGACCAGCGAGATCAGGCCGGTCTGGTGATCGACCAGCAGGACAACGGCGTCATTAATGTCCAGACGTTTGTAGGGTACGTTGCTCATGTGAAACTCCTAGGTGGATGGATGTCGCTATGGGTGCCGGCCACTGCGGCCGGCACTGTTGTTGATCGTCAGAAGGCAAAGCACGAGCAGCCGAAGGCGCCCCAGAAACCCTGGAAGTCACTGACCGGCACATTCGACAGGCGCGCCCGCTCGTGGCTGTGGGCATGCACCGCGCACGGGCCGCTGCACTGGTGCACCTGGGCCACCAGCGGCGAGGTCGGACGCCAGTGCCCCGGCACCTTGACCACCGGCGACCAGTCCGGCAGCACCGGCACCATCGGTGGCGAGAGCTTGGAGAAGTCGCCGGCGGCGTACACCACCTTGCCGTCGACCACGGTCAGCACCGACTCGATCCACTTGATGGCCTCTTCCTCGATGCTGAAGAAGTCCGCGGACAGGGCCGCCAGGTCCGCCAGCTGGCCGACTTTGATCTGGCCCTTCTTGCCCTGCTCCGAGGAGAACCAGGCGCTGCCATGGGTGAACAGTTCCAGCGCGGTCTGCCGCGGCAGGCCTTCGGCATGCAGCTCCATGCCGCCCACGGTCTTGCCGCTGACCATCCAGTACAGGGACGTCCAGGGGTTGTAGCTGGAGACCCGGGTGGCATCGGTGCCGGCGCCCACCGGCACACCTTCGGCCAGCATGCGTTTGATCGGCGGGGTCTGTTCGGCGGCCTTGGCGCCGTAGCGATCGACGAAGTATTCGCCCTGGAACGCCATGCGGTCCTGGATCGCGATGCCGCCGCCGAGGGCACGAACCCGCTCGATGTTTTTCGGCGTGATGGTTTCAGCGTGGTCGAAGAACCACGGCAGGCCATTGAACGGAATGTCGCGGTTGACCTTCTCGAACACGTCGAGCATGCGCGAGATCGATTCGTCGTAGGTGGCGTGCAGGCGGAACGGCCAGCGCTGTTCCACCAGATGGCGCACCACCGGTTCCAGTTCCTGCTCCATGGTCTGCGGCAGGTCCGGACGCGGTTCGAGGAAGTCCTCGAAGTCGGCGGCGGAGAACACCAGCATTTCCCCGGCGCCGTTATGGCGCAGGAAGTCGTCGCCCTGGTGCAGCTTGACGCTGCCGGTCCAGTTCTTGAAGTCGGTGAGTTCTTCCTTGGGCTTCTGGGTGAACAGGTTGTAGGCAATGCGCACCGTCAACTGCTGCTCACGGGCCAGTTGCTCGATCACCGCGTAGTCGTCCGGGTAGTTCTGGAAACCGCCGCCGGCATCGATGGCGCTGGTCAGGCCGAGGCGATTGAGTTCACGCATGAACTGGCGGGTCGAGTTGACCTGGTATTCCAGCGGCAGCTTCGGCCCCTTGGCCAGGGTCGAATAGAGAATCATCGCGTTCGGCCGCGCCACCAGCATGCCGGTGGGCTCGCCGTTGCTGTCGCGCACGATCTCGCCACCCGGCGGGTTCGGCGTGTTGCGGGTGTAGCCGGCGACCCGCAAGGCTGCGCGGTTGAGCAAGGCGCGGTCGTACAGGTGCAGGACGAACACCGGGGTGTCCGGCGCCGCCTGGTTGAGCTCTTCCAGGGTCGGCATGCGTTTTTCGGCGAACTGGAACTCGTTCCAGCCGCCCACCACCCGCACCCACTGCGGGGTTGGCGTGCGGTCGGCCTGGTCCTTGAGCATGCGCAGGGCGTCGGCCAGCGACGGCACGCCTTCCCAGCGCAGCTCCAGGTTGTAGTTCAGGCCACCGCGGATCAGGTGCAGGTGCGAGTCGTTGAGGCCGGGGATCACCGTGCGGCCCTTGAGGTCGATGACCTGGGTGGCGCTGCCGCGCAGGGCCATGGCCTCGGCATCGGTGCCCACCGCGACGAAGCGCCCCTGGCTGATGGCGACCGCGCTGGCGCGGGGCTTCCCGCGGTCGACGGTGTGGAATTGACCATTGAACAGAATCAGATCGGCGTTCATCGGATGTCCTTCTGAATGGGAAGAGGCAAGGGACAGGCGCGGCCAGAAAGCCGCCGCGGCGCTGAGCAAGGACCCGGCTGCGAGCAAGTGGCGGCGCAGCGGATCGGTCGGGTCATCGTTATTGGCCATGGCCGGGCTCCAGGTGTCGATCGGCGGCAGAGGCTTGCAACCAGGGGACGAACAGCCGGGTCGCCAGGGGCATGAACAGATAGACCACCGAGAGCACGATGGTCAGGGTGATCAGGAAAGTGGCGACCACGTAATTGCCAAGCCAGGCATTCAGTTGCAGCACAGGCCCCCAGATCAGCGGCACCAGCAGGGTGTGCGGCAGAATTACCAGCATAGTCAACAGCGCCTGCTTCCAGCGTGGCGGTGGCGAAGCGGCGTCGGTCTGGATAGAAAACCAGAACTCATGGACCGGGTGGACTTCGGTCTGGTCGCCGTCGGCCAGCATCGGCGCGGCTTCGTCCACCAGCGTCCGGCGTTGCGGCGAGTCGAGCCAGCGCTGCATCGCCTCGGTGGAGCAAAAGCGCAGCACGCAGGTGAACAGGTCGAGGCCGCCGCTCTTGCCGCGAATCACGTCCACGCCCAGGTGCCCCTCGTATTGCCCGGCCACCCCGACAATGCGCCGCAACCAGGCTTCATAGGGCGCTTCCAGGCCAGCCTTGACCCGGTGCTTGACGATCAGCGTCACGACCTCATCGGAGTCCGGCCGCGCAGTGGCTTCGAGGCGATTGGAATCAGACATGACGCAAGGCTCCGGCGAAACGATCATTGAGGGCCAGCCGTCCCGGGCCAGCGATAAAAATGCTGCTGAACAGGATCAACAACAGCCAGGCGAACTGGCCTTCGGCCAGGCTCCACTGCGGATGCACCACCACCAGCGCCACCAGCAGCACCGCGAGGATCGGCAGGCACGCCAGGCGCACCGCCACCCCGGCGACAATCAGCAACGGGCACAGCACCTCGGCGAAAATCGCCAGCATCAGCGTCAGGTTGGCGCCCAGCCGGAACGGGTCTTCGATGCGTTGCAGTTGCGCGCTGTAGTCGAGCAGTTTCGGCAGGCCGTGCACCCACAGCAGAAACAGCCCGGCGCTGACCCGCAAAAACAACAGCCCGAGATCCCGGGCTCGTTCATCCCATGGTGAAGCGTTCATTGGCGCACTCGCACAATTTGAAAGATCCCCGGCATCGCCGCCGAGATTGCATGGTGCCGCTGCGCGGTCGGGAAAAATTGAATGTATGTGCTCTCTTGCCGCAGGGTCCGGAGCGACCGCCCGCGCCTAGGCGCCGTGGATCTTCAAGGGCTCGGACATGAACTGGGCGATCCGCGAGCGCAACCAGCGCTCGGCCGGATCGTTGTCATGCACCCCGCTCCAGGCCATGGACAGCTGCGCCGCCTCGATGGCGAACGGCGGGTCCTCGGCGCGCAAGGCGCAGCCTTCGACCAGGGCACAGGCCGCGTAGTCAGGCACGGTGGCGATCATCTCGGTGCCGGCGAGCAAGGCCCGCAGACCGCTGAACTGCGGCACCCCCAACACCACCCGGCGGCTGCGCCCGACCTTGGCCAGGTCGAGGTCGATATTGCCGCTCAGGTCGCCGGAGAACGACACCATGGCGTGGGGCCGCCGGCAGTATTCATCGAGGGTCAAGGGTTCGGGCCGGTTGTCGCCGCGCAGCACCTTGCAGCCGATGTCCCGCAGCTTCTTGCGCTTGGCATTGGCCGGCAACTCGGTGGTGTAGCTGACCCCGACCGAGATCTCGCCGGAGGCCAGCAAGGCCGGCATCAACAGATAGTTGGCCCGGCGCACCACCACGACTATGCCCGGGGCCTCCTCGCGCAACCGGCTCAACAACGGCGGAAACAGACCGAACTCGGCATCGTCCGACAGTCCGATGCGGAACAGGTCGCAGCTGGTCGCCGGGTCGAACTCCTTGGCTCGGCTGACCGCGCCCGAGATCGCATCCATCGCCGGTTGCAGCTCCTTGAGGATCACCAGCGCCCGGGCCGTCGGCTCCATGCCGCGACCGTTGCGCAACAGCAGCGGATCGTCGAACAGGTCGCGCAGGCGGCCCAGCGCGGCGCTCACCGCGGGTTGGCCCATGAACAGTTTTTCGGCGACCCGGGTCAGGTTCTTTTCGAACATCAGGGCCTCGAAAATCACCAGCAGGTTCATGTCGATGCGGCGCAGATCGTTACGGTTCATCGGTGCAGTTCCATTGTCTTGTCAGCCCTGTACGAACTATCCAGCGGTAGGCCGCCCCGGCTTGCGGCTTGCGGCTTGCGGCTTGCGGCTTGCGGCTTGCGGGAGCATGCACGCCTGTCCCACGGAAAAATTGCAGCCATGTGCTCAGTTGCCGCGAATACGTGACCTGCGACTGAGCGGAATTAACAACGTTTAACTCGCAAGCCCACCGCCCCGCCACCAAGAATGAAGCCCTCTGCGCAGACCTGTTTTCTAAATCGGGAAGCGCCCGGCTCACCCCGCGGTGCGCCGGCGCATGCCCACCGACACGGAATTTCGTCATGGCCCACGCTCAGCACAACGCCGTCAGGGCGTCCGTCCCGCAACCCCGAAAAACCACCCCTGGCGGCCTTTCTCCCTGGCGCGAAAGCCTGGTCAAGCAAATGATCCTCGACGGCCTGAGCGACACCCTGGAAGTCACCGAACTCGCCCGCGCCTGCGCCCTGTCCCGCAGCCATTTCTCCCGCGCCTTCAAGTGCAGCACCGGCCTGTCGCCCCAGGAATGGATTCGCTGCCAGCGCATCGCCCGGGCCAAGCAACTGATCCGCAACACCAACCTGACCCTGACGCAGATCAGCCTGGAATGCGGCTTCTGCGACCAGGCGCATTTCTGCCACATCTTCACCCACAGCGAAGGCATCAATCCGTTCGCCTGGCGGTGCCGGGTCCTGCGCGCCCGCCCCTGCCTCAACCAGGCGAACGCATAAGGCCGCGGCACGCTCGAGGGCCGACAATAAAAAACGCCGGGGGGCAAAACCTCCCGGCGTTTTTTTATGGATCAGGCGCAGGTCGCCGAACCACTCAGGCCTCGATGAACGCCAGCAGGTCGGCGTTGAGCTGGTCCTTGTGGGTGTCGGTCAGGCCATGGGGCGCGCCGGGGTAGACCAGCAGCTTCGCATCCTTGACCAGCCTGGCCGAGGCGATACCGGCGGCTTCGATCGGCACGATCTGGTCGGCGTCGCCGTGCACCACCAGGGTCGGCACGTCGAACTTCTTCAGGTCTTCGGTGAAGTCGGTTTCGGAGAAGGCCTTGATGCAGTCATAAGCGTTCTTGTGGCCCGCCGTCATGCCCTGCATCCAGAACCAGTCGATCATGCCCTGGGACGGCTTGGCGCCAGGCTGGTTGAAACCGAAGAACGGCCCGCTGGCGACGTCCTTGTACAGCTGCGAACGGTCGGCCAGGGACGCTTCGCGCAGGCCGTCGAAGACCTCGATCGGCAGGCCGCCGGGGTTGGCCGCGGTCCTGAGCATCAGCGGCGGCACCGCGGAAATCAGCCCGGCCTTGGCGACCCGCGCCGTGCCGTGGCGACCGATGTAGCGCGCCACTTCGCCACCGCCGGTGGAGAAGCCGAACAGCACCGCGTCTTGCAGGTCCAGGTGTTCGAGCAACTGCGCCAGGTCGTCGGCGTAGGTGTCCATCTCGTTGCCCGACCAGGGCTGGCTGGAACGGCCATGCCCGCGGCGGTCATGGGCGATGACCCGGTAGCCCCTGGATGCCAGGAAGATCATCTGCGCCTCCCAGCTGTCGGCATTCAGCGGCCAGCCATGGCTGAAGACGATGGGTTGGCCGCTGCCCCAGTCCTTGTAATAGATCTCGGTACCGTCGCGGGTGGTGAATGTGCTCATGGCGTTTTTGCTCCTTCAGGGGGGGTGGGTGACTCAAATCGATGAATGGCCCAGGCGCTCGGCCAGGCGCGCCACCCGCTCGCCCAGGTGCGCGGCGGTGCGGCGGTCTTCCAGGGGCGGCGCGTGTTCGGGGGACTGTTCGACATTCGACTGGGCCATGGCGCCCAGGGAACTGCCGAGGCGATTCAACTGGCCATCGAATACCCCGCGGCTGGAGCGCGCCGGCAGCAGGTCGAGGCCGACCCAGATCATCGAGTGCTGGGCCGCGAAGACCGCCATCTGCACTAGGGTGTTGAGCTTGTCGCCACACAGGCAACCGGAATTGGTGAAGCCGGCGGCGAGCTTGTCGCGCCAGGGCTGGGCCAGGTAGAACGCCGCGGTGGCCTCCATGAACCCCTTGAACGGCACCGAGGCGCTGCCCATGTAGGTCGGCGCGCCGAAGATGATGGCGTCGGCCTGGTGCAGGCACTCCCACTGCTCGTGCACCGCCTCCACCGGAATCAGCCGGCAGGCGCTGCCCAGGTGACTCTCCACCCCCTGGGCCACGGCTTCGGCCATGACCCGGGTATGGCCATAGCCACTGTGATAGACCACCACCACCTTGCTCATTCCGGCATCCTCCAGAGGTGTTCATCCCTTTTTTCTTCGCGTGGCACGCACAACCGTCCCTTCGATTGGCCAAGGTGACGGCCTCGAGTTTTGGGCATAGAGCGCAGGCAGGACGAGTTAAACGTTGTTAATTTTCAATGGCGCGGGCACCGCCCCTGCTTGCTCGTCGCCAAGGCCGCGGTCAATGAATACAGGCGCCATCGCCGGCAAGAAGATTGCTGCGGCCAATGCAGTCGATGCACGCTCATCCGCGCCGCGTTGCGTTGTTCGGGAAACCTGAGGAACATGCTCGAAAACCGCGGGATAGAAGGCCGTGCCCTTCGTCCGCCCTTCCCGCCCAGGTGCAACGGGAAGCACTAGAAAAAGACCACAGCAGCAGGAGTGAGCCGTTGACCCTAGCCCCCGAACAGGCCGTGCATTTCGGCCCCTACCGGATCTACCCCGGGCAACGCCTGATACTGGAAGCCGAGCGGCCCTTGCGCCTGGGCCGCCGCTCCATGGACATCCTGCTGATCCTGCTGGAGCACGCCGGCGAAGTGGTCAGCAAGCAGCAACTGATCGCCCGGGTCTGGCCCAGGAGCGTGGTCGAAGACACCAACCTGCGGGTGCACATGGCGGCGCTGCGCAAGGCCCTGGGCGACGGCCAGGCCGGCCAGCGCTACATCGTCACCGTGGCCCAGCGCGGCTACAGCTTCGTCGCGCCCTTCTCCCTGGAGCCGTTCGCCCCCGAGCGCTTCGAGCAAGGCCCCAAAGCCCCTTCGGCCGAGCCGGGCGGGCATAACCTGCCGGTGCGCCGCACCCGCCTGATCGGGCGCCAGGCCCTGGTGGACAATGTGATGACGCAACTGGCGCGCCAGCGCTTCATCACCCTGGTCGGCCCCGGCGGCATCGGCAAGACCACCGTGGCCCTGCGGGTCGCCGAACAGCTGATCGGCCAGTACCGGGACGGCATCCGCCTGCTGGACCTGGCCCCGCTCAACGACCCACGGATGATCACCAGCCACCTGGCGACCCTGCTCGACCTGGCGCTGCACGACGACGAACCGCTGGCCAGCCTGGCGAACTTCCTGCGCGAGCGGCAGATGCTGCTGGTGATCGACAACTGCGAGCACCTGCTCGATGCCATCGCGCCGCTCTGCGAAAGCATCCTGCGCGCTGCACCACAAGTGCATGTCCTGGCCACCAGCCGCGAGAGCCTGCGGGCCGAGGGCGAATTCTTGCAACGCCTGGAATCCCTGGATTGCCCACCGCCCATCGCGGTGCTGGACCGCGCCCAGGCCCTGACTTTCTCGGCCCTGCAATTGTTCGTCGAGCGGGCGATGGCCAGCCACGACAGCTTCGAATTGAGCCAGGACGAACTGCCCCTGGCGATCGAGATCTGCCGGCGCCTGGACGGCATTCCCCTGGCCATCGAGCTGGCCGCTGCCCAGGTCGGCAACCTGGGGCTCGCGGGCTTGCTCAGCCAGTTGCACGGCTGTTTCCGCCTGCTGACCCAGGGCTGCCAGGTCACCCCGGGCCGTCATCAGACCCTGCGCGCCACCCTGGACTGGAGCTTCGAACTGCTCAGCGCCTGCGAGCAGGCCTGCCTGCGCCGGCTGGGCGTATTCAGGGGCGGCTTCACCCTGCCATCGGCCGCGGCGGTGATCGTCGACGCGCACATCGAAGCCAGCACGGTTTTTACCGCGATCACCCAGTTGGTGGCCAAGTCCCTGCTGAACGTGGAGGTCGGCGACGAGGAAGTGTTCTATCGCCTGCTGGACACCACCCGCAGCTATGCCCTGGAAAAACTCGAGCAGGCCGCCGAACTGCCGGCTACCCGCAGGCGCCACGCCGAGCGTTGCCTGGCCTTGATGCATCAGGCCCGGGACGACTGGGAGCAGACGCCCTCGACGCTGTGGGTCGAGCGGCACGCCCGCAGCCTGGAAGACATCCGCGCGGCACTCGACTGGGGCTTGAATGCCCAGGGTCCGCAACAGCTGGCGATCCACCTGGCCGCGGCCTCCGCACCGCTGTGGCAGGAGCTGTCGCTGCTCAAGGAACACGGCGGCTATGTGCGCCAGGCCCTGGCCCTGCTTCATACGGCGGGCGAGGCCTGCCCGCGCCTGACCCAGGCCCTCAAGCTGGCCCTCGGCAGCGCCTGCTACCACACCCAGGGCAGCAGTACCGAGGCCATCGAGGCCTTCGTCGCGGCCAGGGCCCTGGCCGAAAGCACCGACGATGTGGCCGCCCAGCTCAAGGCGGTGTCCGGGCACATGGCGGTCAACCTCAGTTGCGGTCACTACCAACTGGCCCTGGAGCAAAGCCGGCAGTTCGACCACCTGGCGCGGCGCGGCGCCGGCCCGACCGCGATGTCCCTCAGCACCCAGCGCCTGCAGGTGCTGGCCCTGCACTTTGCCGGCGACCAACCACGGGCCCGGGACCAGGCCGAGCAAGTCATCCAGCTGATGGCCCAGAGCGGCAATCTGAGCCGCTTCACCCGCGGCTTTGGCGTGCAGTACGACCAGAGCGTCGCCGCCCTGACGATCCTGGCGCGGATCCTCTGGCTGCAAGGCCATCCGGAACAGGCCTGGCGCACCGCGCGCCAGGCTCTGGACATCGCCCTGCAGATCAACCACGGCACCTCTATCTGCTACACCCTGGCCCTGGCCGGCTGCCTGATCGCCCACTACAACGGCGACGCCGCGACCGCCCGCGAACTCCTGCGCCTGCTGCTGGAGCAGGCGCAGAAGCATTCGGTGCTGCTGTTCTACACCTGGGGCCGGCACTATGCGCAGGTCATCGAAGGCGCCCCGGAGTTCTCGCCGCCGCAATCCGGCACCGGGCTGATCGGTGAAATCATGGTGACCCTGGACGGCGCTTTCATCGACAACGCCTTGCTGCAACGGGCCGAAAGCGGCACCGCGGGCTGGAGCACGGCGGAGATCCTGCGCACCCGGGCCGAGGCGCTGCTGACCGACAATGCGCCTGACGCCGCCGAAGCAGTGCTGCACCAGGCGTTGGCAGTGGCCAGGGCCCAGGGCGCGCTGACCTGGGAATTGCGCAGCACCACCTCGCTGGCCCGGCTCTGGCAGCGCCAGGGCCAGGCCCGGCGCGCCCATGAGCTGCTCGAACCGCTCTACGCCCGCTTCACCGAAGGTTTTGCCACGCCGGACCTAACCCGCGTCCGGGAGCTGCTCGATGAGCTGCAACGACAGGTGCCTGACTGACAGCCAGCGGGCCTTGCCGATGGCGTGGGCATGCCGCCTTTCGAACACCCGCAATTGCCCGCTGTGTTCCAGCTTCTGCAGCGCGTAGGCGCGGGTAGTGTTGAGAAAGCGGTAATGCGTCGTGCCCTGGCCGGGCTCCACCACCAGCAGCGATTTGCGCGCCAGTTGCGCCATCACCTCGGCCACGCACTCGGGCCGCAGCACCGCACAGCTGATGACGTCGGTGGCGGCCTGCACGGTGAAGGCCATGTCGAACACCGCCAGGCGCTGCAACAGGCTTTGCTCCAGCGGGCTCAGCCGCTGATAGCTCCAGTCCAGGGCGGACTCGAGCGTCCGATGTCGCGCCACGGCGGTGCGCCGGCCCTGGGTCAGCAATTGAAAGCAGTTGTCCAGCTGCGCTTGCAGCCCCACCAGCGCCAGCGCATCGATCTGCGTCGCCGCCAGCTCGATGGCCAATGGCAAGCCATCGAGCCGCCGACAGATTTCGCGCACCGCGGCCAGGTCCTGTTCCCGCAAGGCAAAGCCTTGCTGGCAGGCCCGGGCACGGCTGACCAACAGCTGCACCGCCGAATGGCTCATGACTTCCGCCACGCTGTGCAACGACGAGGCCGGCGGCACCGACAAGGCCGCCAGGCCATGCACCGTCTCCCCCGAAACCCGCAGCGGTTCGCGGCTGGTGGCCAGGATCGACAGCCGTGGCGCCGAGGCCAGCAACGGCTCAACCACGGCCCGGCAGCGTTCGAGCAGATGCTCGCAATTGTCCAGCACCAGCAAGGCATGCCGGGTTGCCAGCGCCTCCAGGCCGGCGTCCAGTTCGAGGCTGTGCCTGAGGTGCTCGACCAATTGCGCCGGGTTGTCGATGCTCGCCAGGTCGATAAACCACACGCCGTCGCGGTAGTGCTGCAACAGCAGCTCGGCGACCTGCAGCGCGACCGTGGTCTTGCCGATCCCCGCCGGACCGACCAGGGTCATGAACCGGCGCACCGGCAACTGCCGGACCAGGCTGCCGACCACCGGGTCGCGACCGATGACCGGGGTCAGCCGTGCCGGCAGGTTGTGCTGGGGCTTGTGCAGGCTTGCCAGCGCGACCGGCTCCCCTTGCGCCTCACGCCGCACCGGGGCGGTGAAGCAGTAACCGCGCTGCGGAATGTTGACGATGTAGCCTTGCCCGTCCTGGCCCTCGCCGAGGGCGCGGCGCAGGGCGGCGATGTGCACGCGCAGGTTGATGTCCTCGACCACCGAGTTCGGCCAGACACGAGCGATCAATTCGTCCTTGCCCACCACCTGGCCGGCGCGCTCGACCAGCACCCGCAGGATGTCCAGGGCACGCCCGCCCATGCGCAACGGCCGGTCGCCGTCCAGGACCAGCCGCTGCCGCAGGTGGAAGGCGTAGGGGCCGAACCGCAGCAGTCCGTCGCCGTTCAAATCTCTGATGCTGTTCATGCGTATCCACATGCTGGAAACCTGGCCGGCGCCAGGCTCCCGCACCTCCTTTACCAAGGGTTCCCCGGTATCTTGGCAGGCACCGATGACGGTACAACCGCCCTGGAGGGAGCGTCACGGCCATCGCGGTGCGCCAGACGGACAAGCCGGCGCTAGCTGAACTGTTCGCGGTACTGGGTGGGGGTCAGGCCGAGCTTTTCGCTGAACAGGAAGCGCATGTGCCGCACACTGCCGAAGCCGCTTTTGTAGGCCACGGTCTTGAGCGGCAGGTCGCTGCTCTCCAGCAGGTTCCGCGCCCGGTCGATCCGTGCGCTTTGCAGGAACTCCATGGGTGTCATGTTCACCTCCCGGGCAAACACCCGGGCGAAATGCCGCGAACTCATGTTCGCCAGGCTGGCCATGCGCTCGATGCTGAAGGCTTCTTCCAGGTGTTCGAGCACATGGTTCTGCACCCGGGTCACCGGCGTCTCCTGCGGCGCCACCGTGGCCATCAACGGGCTGAACTGCGCCTGCCCGCCCTGGCGCTTCATCACCACCAGCAACACCTTGGCCACGTCCTGGGCGACTTTCTTGCCGTGGTCCCGGGCGACCACCGCCAGCGCCAGGTCGATGCCGGCGGTGACCCCGCCCGAGGTGATCAGGTTGCGATCCTCGACAAAGATCTGGTCGGTCTCCACCGTCGCCTCGGGGAAGGCCCGGATCAGGCGTTCCGTGTAGTGCCAGTGGGTCGTCACGCGAAACCCGTCGAGCAACCCGGCGTGCCCGAGGATGAAGGCCCCGGTGCAGATCGAGCCATAGACCGCCGAGCGGCGCACGGCCGCCGACAGCCAGTCGAGCAAGGGGCGGTGCTTTTCGTTGTAGGCCCCCGGCCCCCCGGGCACCAGCAGCAAGTCATAGCTGTCGCGCGCCTGGTCGATATGCAGATCGGCCTGCACATTGACGCCGTTGGAAGCGCGCAACGCGCCGTGCTCGGTGCCGATCGTCGAGAGCTGGTAATGGTCCTTCGGCTCCAGATAACGGTTGGCGATGGAAAACACCTCCATGGGCCCGGCCATGTCGAGCAGGAGAAAGTCTGGAAACAACACCATTGCCACGGTTTTCATGGGTAAATATCACTGATATCAAAGGGTTGGAAGCGTAACGCCGACCCTGGACATTATGCCCGGACGGCGCGCGCTCATCGGGCAAGAATACGTGATTCATCGCACAAAATTGTCAACCTGAACCGGACAGTATTTCAGTTTCCATCTACTTATTGCGCCACAGGGTAAACATTAGCCTTCTCCTCAACCGGACGAATTCCCGTTCCGACAGGAGATTCCCTCATGCTGACCCTTCGCAAAGCCTCTGATCGCGGCGCCGCCAACCACGGTTGGTTGAAGTCGTTCCACACCTTTTCCTTCGCCAACTATCGCAACCCGCGGGAACAGGGTTTTTCCGACCTGCTGGTGATCAACGACGACCGGGTCGCCGCCGGCAAAGGCTTCGGCCAACACCCGCACCGGGACATGGAGATTTTCTCCTATGTGCTCGAAGGCGCCCTGGAACACAAGGACACCCTGGGCACCGGTTCGGTGATCCGTCCTGGCGACGTGCAACTGATGAGCGCCGGCAGCGGCGTGGCGCACAGCGAGTACAACCACTCGGCCACCCAGCCGGTGCACTTCCTGCAGATCTGGATCGTGCCGGATGTCAGCGGCGCCAAGCCGCGTTACCAGCAAGAGCATTTCAGCCCGCGGCAAAAACACGGCCGCCTGCAACTGATCATCTCCCCCGAGGGGGCCGACGGCTCGCTGCAGGTGCGCCAGGATGCGCGGGTGTATGCCGGGCTGATCGACGGCCAGGAAAGCGCCACCCTCAAGCTCGACGCCAACCGCTACGCCTACGTGCATGTGGCCCGCGGCTCGGTCGACCTCAACGGCCTGCTCTTGCAGGAAGGCGATGGCGTGCGGGTGCGCCAGGAGCAGGCGCTGACCTTGAGCAACGGCGTAGATGCCGAAGTGCTGGTGTTCGATCTGCGTGCGCAGGAACTGCCGGAAATGCCGTGACCGGCACCGGCCCGGGGGCTTGCGTCCCCGAGCCTTTTTTCGACGTTGACAGGCGCCCAGGGGCCGGTGGAAGCCCTCGACCGCAGCGGCTGACAGCCGCTAGCGCCTATTCGTTCGCTTCAACCAGCCTGACCGAGTTGCACAAGGGGCGTTCGCCTTTTTCCCCTGCCCCTCTGCGGCCGTTCGACGGGTGTGCGATGCCCTCCCGCCTCAAAACGTCTGCACTGCTCCCTGCCTTCGCGCCCCATCCAGCAACGCATCCACCACCGCCCGCGCCATCTCCACCGAATGGATCATCGACCAGATCAAGCCCCGCTCGATGCCGCTGGCACTGGTGATCTCATCCGCCGTCTCCTCGGCGCACTTGAGCAACAACGACACATGCAACAACGCCTCCTCGGCGCTGACGCCAGGGCGAACGGCGAATAGCGGACGGCCGTTGCCGTCGCGACAGCCGAAAGAGCTGCTGCCGGTTTCCTGCAAGCTACGGTACAAAGGCTCGCCGCCATCGCTGCGTTCCAGCGCCTGACGGAGGGTTTGATTGGGGATTTCCAGTTGGACGATCCGCTCGCGGCTGGGCGAAAGAATGGGCGGATCTGGGACGATCTTTTTCATGACGCGGCTCCTTCTTTGATGAAGACCGCCAGCATCACTTGCAGATGATGGGTGGCGGCTACGTGCAGGTCTGCAAGACCGGGAAGAAGAAGCAAACCCGGCAGACCCGAAAGTCTCCCGCACGCAGCCACCATAAATCGAGCTGACATCTCAACGATTCCGTGTGTGCGTCTAGCGCTTCTTGCTTGTTCGGGCTTGCAGTCCCGATCGCTGATTTTGCAGCGACCGGGGCAGCCTAGCCCCGAACATTCAACAGGCACAAGACGCCAAAACCGCAGAAATGTAACCCGGCGATTCTCTCGGAAATGCCCTACAAATCAAAGAGAAAAGCCGCTCAAGCCACGAGCTTTTTTCGCGAGCGAACTTGCGCCCGCAAGGGAATGTACAACGTAAGAACGCACCGCTTCCTGTAGCCGCTGCCGCAGGCTGCGATAAGGCCGAAGGCCTTCGACGATCTCAAGATCCAACGCCCGCTACGTCGGAATGCCGCCCAGATCGATCGCAGCCTGCGGCAGCGGCTACAGGGTACGGGAAAGCTCGCATCCGAGCGCCAGGTGCCCGCTCAGCCCTGGCCGACACTGCCGAGCCATACGCTGAACGGGGTCGCGCTGCCCTGCAACTCGCCACGAGGGACCGGCCAGGCTCACCAGGACGCCGGCGATGGCCAGGCAAGATCTTCGCCGCCTTGGCCAGGCCCACGGTGTTGTTCTTCAGGGTCTGGCGGTCGATCGACTGCACACCGAAGGACATCTGCGGCTGGTGGTCGATCAGGATCAGGGCGGAGTTGCTTAGAATCATCGATTCCAAAACAGGGACAATTCAAAAGCTACCGCACAGCCCACAACGAACCGCACCTGCCGCCTACCGGCCCCCGCGCATGGCCGAATGCAGCACAGCCGTACAATCCCCGCGCCCTGTAATAGGCAACCATGCTTCGCCTCGATCCGATGGCCACGCCGAGCGGACGCGGGCAGGTCAAAGGTGTGCCGGCAGCTGCCGGAACCGCGACCAACCGCGTCCTGGGCCACCCACCTTGACGCGGGAAATCAGCATGCTGCTTGCCTCCAAACACCTCACCGCCCCAGGGCCGATGCACATCCGCCTGAAGCCGCTGTGGCTGCTCGCCTTGCTCAGCGGCGGCGCCCCGGCGCTGGCGGCACAGAGCAGCGCACAGGACACCCCCGGTTTCCTCGAGGGGGCGAGCCTTGAAGTGCTCAGCCGCAACTTCTACCTCAACAACCACTATCGCTCCTCGACCCCAGCCGGCAAGAGCTACCAGCAGGAATGGGCCCAGGGCTTCATCGCCTCGTTCGCGTCCGGCTTCACCCCCGGCCCCCTCGGCGTGGGGGTCGATGCCCACGGTTTCCTGGGCTTGAAACTGGACGGTGGCAAGGGGCATTCCGGGACGGGCCTGTTGCCGCTGGATCATGACGGGCGCAGCGAAGGCAGCTATTCCAGCGCCGGCGGCGCGCTGAAGTTCAAGGCCTCGCGGACCACCCTGGCGCTCGGTGAAATGAGCGTGGCGACCCCGGTGTTCGACACCGCCGACAAACGCCTGCAACCGGAATACGCCAGTGGCCTGCTGCTCTCCAGCCGGGAACTCGAAGGGCTCGACCTGCAGGCCGGTCACTTCAACGCCTTCAAGAACCAGGACGCCTCGACCGCCAAGGGCGACTTTTCCGGCTACGGGGCGACGACCCGCCACGCCAGCATCGACTTTATCGGCGCCGACCTGTTCACCGGCCAGGCGCTGGGCGGCGCCCTCTACGCCTCGGAGCTGAGCGACACCTGGCGCCAGTACTACGCCAACCTGCATGCCAGCCTTGGCCAGTGGTTCCTCGACGGCAACCTGTACCGCACCCGCGACCAGGGCCAGGCCGCGGCCGGCGCCATCGACACCACGGCCTACAGCCTCTCCGGCAAATACCGGATCGACGCCCAGGCGTTCACCCTGGCCTATCAGAAAGTCCACGGCGACACGCCCTTCGACTTTGTCGGCGGCGACTCCATCTACCTCGCCAACTCGATCAAGTACGCCGACTTCAACGGCCCCGGCGAGCGCTCCTGGCAGGCGCGCTACGACCTCGACCTGGGCGCCCTGGGCATTCCCGGCCTGAGCTTCATGGCCCGCTATGTGAGCGGTCGCGGCATCGACGGCGGCCACGCGCCCCAAGGCGGCGCCTACAACCCCTTCGATCCCGCCAGCGGCACCTACAGCCCGCAACAGGGCCGGGGCGGACGCCACTGGGAACGCGACCTGGACCTGCACTACATCGTGCAATCGGGCCCGGCCAAGGACCTGTCGCTGCAACTGTCCCACGTCAGCCACCGGGCCAACGCCGCCCAGGCCGGCGACGACATCGACCGGCTGTACCTCGTCATTCAGTACCCGCTCAAGCTCGGGCCGTTCTGATCCTGCGCGGTAGACGCGATAGCCTGCCGCAGCGTTTCAAGGGTTGCAGGCTTGAACAAGACCTGGTCCATCCCGGCGGCCATGCAGCGCTCCACCGCACTCGCCTCAATGCTGGCCGTCAGGGCAATGATGCGACAGCGTGGCAGGCCGCTGTGGGACTCCTCCCAGCGGATCCGCCTGGCGAGTTCGAAGCCGTCCATTCTGGGCATCATGCCGTCCGTGAGCACGATGTCGAAGTCCGCGCTCAGCCAGCGCTTGAAGGCTTCCTGCCCGTCTTCCGCGACCACGACCCGATGCCCCAGGGTCTCAAGCTGGGTGTTGAGGGTGACGCGATTGAAGGCGTTATCTTCGGCCAACAAGATGGACAATGGCTGCACTTGGGCCGAAACGGGCTGGGCCTGCTGCGCAGCTTCGCCCTCGACAGCGGCTGGAGGGTCGCAGATGGGCAGGTTCAATTCGAGGCTGAAGCACGACCCTTTGCCAGGTTCGCTACGCGGGTTGAGCGTGCCCCCCATCAGTTGCACCAGGCGGCGGCTGATGTTCAGCCCCAGGCCGCTTCCGGACATCTGCTCAGTACCTGGTACGCCCACCTGGGAAAAGGGTTTGAACAGCTTGCCCATGTCTTCGGTACAAATGCCGATGCCCGTATCGATGACATCGAGGTCCAGGCACAAGCTGTCCCCCTCACGGCGGGTGCGGGCCTGCAGGGTGACGCCGCCGCGCTCGGTGAATTTGATGGCGTTGCTGAGCAGGTTGAACAGCACCTGCTTGAAATGCAGCGGGTCCAGCAGCACCCATGCCTGCAGGTCGCCTTCCACATTGGCGTCCAGGGTGAGGCCTTTTTGTCGCGCCATGCCCGCCACTACCGAGACGACGCCTTCAATCTGGTGTTTGATGAGCACCGGCTCAGGAAACGAATCGATCTTTCCGGACTCGATGCGAGAAATATCCAGCACATTGCCCAGCAGCAACAGCAGCCCCTGGGCCGCGTCCTGGGCCACGGACAGGGATACGCTGTCGGCCTCCCCCTGTTTCGCTCTGCGCAGGGCGAGTTCCTGCAGGCCGATGATCGCGTTCAGCGGCGTGCGTATCTCATGGCTCATCGTTGACAGGAAGACGCTCTTGGCCTGGTTGGCGGCCTCGGCCCGTTCCTCGGCCGCCCGGGTCCTGCGGACCTGGCGTCGCAGGTAGAAGGCCCAGATCAGCGAGATGGCGATCAGGATCGCGAAGAGGCTGCCCAGCTGGAGAATCTTGTCGCGATGGTCACGCCAGAAGTCGCTCCCGCCCCTGGAGAAACGCGGTGCCCAGGCTTTGACTATTTCCGCGACCTCTTCAGGCGCGATTGCCAGCTGCGCCTTCTCCAGGATGCTGCGCAACTCCGGCTGGTTCTTCGCCACCCCGATGCCGATGGGCGTGGAGGTGCTTTGCAGGATTCCGGTGACCTGGATGCGATTGTCGAAGTACTGGGCCGACAAATAGCGGCCGGTGTAGTCGCTGCTCAGGTACACCTCGTTCTGCCCCGAATCGACCGAGCGCATGGCCTCGAGGAACGTGGGGTACACCTTGAGCTGAATCTCCGGATAGTCACGTCTTATGGTATCGATGAAAAAGTAGCCTTCACCCGTCGCCAGCGTCTTCCCATTCAGATCGGCAAGCCCGGTGAAACGCCTGCCGGCGCGGCGGCCAGCACCGGCCGCGGTCATCAGCACGGTGGAGCTGCGCAGGTACGGCGGCAAGACATCCAGTGGCGTCTCGAACAGCTCGGACTGAGGCATGGCCGGGGTCAACAGCGCGCGCCCCTCGGCGATGAGCTTGTTGGTTTCAAGGGTGTTTGGCGTACCCAGGTAGGAGAACTTCAGGCCACTGCGCTGGCTGATCAACTCCAGGTAGTCGCGGCCAATGCCGGTCACGTCGCGGTCCCGTCCCAGCTCGCCCAGCGCCCCAAGCGAGTAATTGATGGCCACGGGTACCTGCGGGTGGCTGTCCAGCCAGCGCTGTTCCGCGGGCGCCAGCTTCACCCGCGCTTCGTCGATGCTCAAGCGGCGGCCGGCGCTCCAACTGCGCAGGATATCGTCCCCATAGCGCCTGGATATCCCGGGGATCGCCCGGTCGATGATGCCCTTCAGCGGCTCGTCGCCCGGGCGCAGAAGGAAACGGAAACCCTGGCTGTCGACAGGAGCGAAGTTGTCGATGCGCAGGCCCAACAGATAATGGGTTTGAATCAGGTAATGCGAGGACAGCGCATCCCCCAACACCGCGTCGACATCCCCCAATACCAGCGCTTCGAGCGCGCGCTGGGGCGAATCGAAAAGCTCGACCTTGCTATGGGGATAGACCTCTTGTACCGCCTGTTGCGGAAGATAGCCGACGGTCATTCCCAGAACGCTACCGGCCTGGCCGGGATCGAAGGGCTGGGCCTGCGACGTCACCAGCACCGGCCGGTCGGGCAGGTAAGCCTCGCTGAGCAGCAGGCCATTTTCCCGGCCTTCGACATCGCTGCCCGCGCCCAGCAGGTCGATCTCGCCACTGCGCAAGGCCGCCAGCGCGGATGCCCGCGACGAGTAGGCGCGCACCTTGGGCGGCCGCTCGAACATCAGGGCCAGATAGTCGGCGGTGATGCCCTGGTAGCGGTCGCCATAGAGCACTGACAGGGGCGGATAATCGAGACGCACGACCCCCACCGTGAGCGGCCCCCGCCCTTCCAGCCACTGCCGCGCCCTGGGGTCCAGCCAGGGGTGGCTGCTGGTGGTCATCCGACCGGACAACGCGATGTCTTGCGCGTGAGCCGGAAATATCGGTGAAAGAAAACCCAGCAATAGAATGCCAATAGCTGCGAGGGACCTCAGTAGCATGGGGAACCTTCCTTGAGGTACTTGCGGGATTTGCGGCAGATGGCGATTCGCAGGCGGTCACTGCGGCGCGGTCGAAAATGTCGTGAACTCAATTGCAACTCTAGGTCTTGGCGGCTTTGCCGACGGCAAATAGCCCATCCTAGACCATCAAAGGCAGGGGCTGACAGACGAATACCGCACAATGAGTACGACTGTTTCTTGCCCCTCCATGATTTATCTGAATTGGTCAGCCCAATTAGCGTTGGCTTGACATCCCGACGACTCGGTCACCAACATGCAGCCGACTACACAGCCATGCACAGATACCATGTTCGAACTGAAAGACCTGCCTTCGCGCGAAACCCTCGAGCACTTCGGCAAGCTCTATGACAACCCCGATGTCGAAGGGCTCTATACCTGGCTGGTATGGGCGTCGGCGACGGATGAAATGCTCTCGGCGTTTAATGCCAACCTCGCGCACGAGAATCTTGCCCAAACACCCTTCTTCGTCCTGCTGCTGCTCAAGCGTAACCCCGGGGGGCTCTCGATCGGCGCGCTGGCTGATGGGGTAGCCGTGGCTTCGCAGACGATGACGCGCGCCATCAAGCAGATGGAAGCTGCCGGTCTTTGTACGAAACATCCGGACCCGGACGATGGGCGCTACTGGATCGTCCGGCTGACCCCGGAGGGCGACAGCACCCTTGGCCGGGTGCTGCCCAAACACTACGAGTGGGTCGCCAAGTTCATGAGCCACTTCAAAGACGATGAGCGCGAGCTTCTGGTGAAGCTGATGATGAGGGTGGCCCCTGCCCTGCGGACAATGCGCCTGGAAACGGAACTCGGCTGATCGGCCGAGTCTTTTAAAAATCATGTAGCACGCTACACAGCAACCTACAGAAAATTAAACCTTTGGCGGCTCCCTCGCGTCGCGGCCAGTAACGCCGCGACTTCAATGCCCTGGCGCCTCTATTGATCGAGATATGTAGCAATGCACACATCTACACAGGATATGGCTCAACAACCCACAGCGACTTTGCTGGTGCAGATGGTGTTCTGCGCGCTCGCCGTGGTCTCTCTCTTGTATATCCCGGTGCCTATCCTGCCCCTTTTGGCACAGGCCTATCAGTTGCCGCAGGAACAGGCTGGCCTCGCACTGGGCGCCTTCGGGTTCGCATACGCCACGGGTTTTCTGGTGTTCGGGCCTTTATCCGATCGCCTTGGCCGCAGGACGGTCATGGTCGGCGGCCTGGTGCTGCTGGCCATCATCACGCTGGGGCTCGCATGGGCGCAGACGCCGACCCTGTTCATCTGCGGCCGGGCATTGCAGGGATTCGCCGCCGCCTCCTTCCCGCCCGTGGCCCTCGCCTACTTGTCCGAGCGCGGTACCCCCAAGCAACGTGTGTGGGGGGTGGCCTGGATGAGTACGGCGTTCCTGTCGGCAGGTGTGCTCGGGCAGATCTACGGCAGTCTCGTTGCGGGGCGTTGGGGCCTGGGTTACGCCCTCATGCCACTGGTGGTGATCTATGCCGCGACCGCGTTGCGCCTGGCCACAGTCCCGGAAGGAGCTCGAGCGGTACGTCCGAAGGGCTCGATGTGGGAAGGATATCGCCCCATCTTCACCTTGCTCGGTAACCCGGCCCTGCGCCGTGTCTATCTGCCCGCACTCCTGCTGCTGATGTCATTCGTCGCCTTTTACATAGGACTGGATATGCACCTGGGTGAGCTCATCGAAAGCCAGGGCATCAGCAGAATGCAAGCACGTGGCGTGGCGTTGCCGGCGTTTCTCGCGCCACTGCTCGCTGCCAAATTGATTGGTCGCTGGGGAGCCAAGCGGGTCGCGACCACGGGGCTTGGCGTCGCGGCGTTTGGACTGGTGCTCTGTGCAAGCGCCGGTCAAGAACACATTCCCCTGCTGCTGGTAGCCAGTGTCGTTTATGTCGCGGGAGTGGCCATCAGTGTCCCCGGACTGATCGCTCGAATCGCCGCGGCGGCATCGCCCGATGTTCGTGGCCTGGCAGTGTCCTTCTACACCTTCGTGCTCTTTGTCGGGGCGAGCCTTGGACCGTGGCTGGCAAACATCAGTCGTGCCTGGCAGGTGGAATCTTTTCTTCTGGTACTCGCAGCGGGGCTCGGCGCTGCAGCGTTGTACAGCGCTGCACGGGTAGATGACAGCTCCCGTGTGCGCTAGTCGAGCGGCCCTGGTTTCCACGCAGGACGTCAGTGGGAAGCGGGTCTGTTTTTGTAGTAATCCGGTATCGGCCAAACGACCTGCCGAAGGCCCCGGGTATAGAAAGGGAATCCATTGATGGGTATCTACGTTGTAGTTGCAAACCAGTTCGAAGACTTCGCAAGGCATGAAAACGTGATGTCCTACAGCACGCTGCTGCTGGTGCTAAAGACACCGGGACCATCCGTGCTGAGAGGTTGCAAGGTCGTTGCCGGGCAGGGGCTTGGCCGCAAGGAAATTCAGCATGCCTATCGCATGGCGATCGCCAGCGGGCATGCCGATGAATTCGATCATTGGGACCTGTGGACGGGCGCGGAGCTGGCGGGCCAGGAGCTCGCCCACAAGCGCCAGCGCAAGAACGTGCTGATCTCCGTTCCGGAGAGGAACGAGGAAGGCCTCTATACCGCCAGCCTCCTGCTCCATGCCGAAAACGAGCTGATGCTCGACCACCTCACTGGACAGCATGTGCAAGGCATGGTGCTGCTCGAAGCGTGCCGCCAGATGTTCCTGGCGGTGACGGAGCGCTTCCATCTGGACGACTACAAACCGCATAAACGCTACTTCGTCCTCAACGAGATGAATGTCCGCTACACCGCCTTCGCCTTCCCGCTGCCGGCGCAGATCCGCTATCGCTTGATCGACCTGAAGCAACCACGCCCCGACCGCGTCGAAGTGCAGGCGACGATGGAGGTCTGGCAGGGCGAACAATCCGTCACTGGGGTGGATGTCAAGTTCTGCGTCATGGATGCCGAGCGCCTCGGTCTGCGCGAGGCCACGCTCGCCTCGCGCGCCCTGTCCTCACAAGTCGACACCTTGCGCCGCCGCTTGCGCATGACCCCGCACCCGCATGCGCAGTTGATGACCGAGCCGATTCCCACCCTTTGATCCCATCGCCCGCTTGCACCCAGGTGCAAGCGCCTTTCGAGTAATCGTAATGACAGCACGAAGAATCGCTTTCTTCGACGTCGATGAAACCCTCATCGACCTCAAGAGCATGTTCAGTTTCCGAGCGTTCTACTTTCGCTGGCTATGGGGAGAGGAACGTGGCGGTGAGGCGGAAGTTGCCGCTGCCAAACGTATCGATGAGTACGTCAGGAAAGGTTTCGATCGCTCTGCCATCAACACGCTGTTCTACGAAGACTTCCGCGATCACCAGCCCGACCTGGTGGCCGAGGCGGCCCTGGCCTGGTACGTACAGGAAAGGGCGCGCTCGGAATTCTTCATCCTTCCAGTTCTGCGGGCACTTCAGGAGCACCAGGGCAACGGAGACATCGTCGCCTTCGTTTCGGGTTCGGCCGTGGAGTTTCTGGCTCCACTGGCAGCGGAGCTGGGTGTGCCCCATGTCCTGGCAAATCGGCTGGAAACGCGCGATGGGCGCTTTACGGGCCAGCTCATCCCGCCGCAAACCATTGGCCTGGGCAAACAGCAAGCTGCCTTGCGCCTGATGGATACGCTCAGCGTCGATCCAGCCGACTGCTATGGGTACGGCGATCACCTGACGGACCTCCCCCTCCTGATGAGCGTCGGGAAACCTACGGTAGTGGCGGGCGACCCGGCCCTGGTCAGGCATGCGGAGCAACGTGACTGGCCCATCCTCTACCCCGACGCGTCCCTGCATCGAGGAGAACCATGATGTCGTTTCACCCGTTCTCCTTCAGCCGCCTGGCGGTGGTGGCCAGCCTTGCCCTCTGGTTGAGCATCGCCGTACTCAACAACCTCACCGACCCGGAAACCAACCGCTTCCATATCGGCAACACGCTTTCCATGGCGTTGCTGGAAGAAGAGGAACTGCTGGGCGCGGCCCTACGCTGGCGCGCCTGGCCAGCGCACTGGGCCGAAACAGCGCTGTACGCGGTGGCAGGCATCCAGATCGTCGTTTCGATGCTGCTCTGGTATGCGGCATTCGCCTACGCCAAGGCTTGGCGCCTGGGCAGTCGTACCGCGCTGGACGTCGCCCGCAACCGCGCCGTCGTCGCCCTGACCTGCTTCCTGTTGCTGTGGTTCGGCTTCATCTGCGGAGGCCTGTGGTTCGGCTACTGGCTGAAGCAGGGCGCCATTCAATCGGTGCACATGACGCTGGTTCTGATAGGCCTGGTGGCACTGCTCTTCGTTCAAGGCGAGCCCCAATCATGGCCAGCTGTACAGCCCGCAGCCCCTGCCACGCCTGGCAGTCAACCACTCGAAAGGAGCCTTCCATGAACTCGCCGGTTCGCACCGCAAGCATTGCCCTCGCCATGGCTCTGGTAGCGATCACTGCCACCGCCAACACCGATTCGCCCAAGGAGAAACCTGCCATGAACCAGCCCGCCACCCGCCCGATCGCAGTGCCTTCCATCTACCAGGAGTCCGCTCGTCGCCAGGTGACTGTCGACGGCGAGCAAGCGCTACTCACCCGCTACGTGCGCAGCGATGGCCGCAACTCAGGACTGGATGGCGAACACTTCAGCACCGTGGTTTCGGACACCGGCGTGCTCAAGGGCTTCGCCAATATGTCGCTGGACCTGGTCGGCAAGCCACTGCCGTCGCGCGAACGCTCCGAGGAAATTGCCAGGCTGTTTCTCGAGCAGCATGCCCCCGACCTGATCGAGCGTATGAGGATCAGCTGGATCGAACCCCACGATGAACCGTTGAAGGTTACGCGCGACGGCCACGAAGAGGTCGTGACCTTGAGCGGCATGAAAGTGAAGGCACGCAATCTGGCCGACGGTCGCTGGTTCTGGATCATCGTCGGCAGCGACGGGAAGCCCATGGTGTTCGAACGCGACATCGTCTGGATCACCTTCCCCGGCAAGCGCCAGACCGAGAAATGGCTGCATGACAGCTGGCTGGCAAAGCAACCAGGCGCTTGGGCCCAGTCGCTCTGACGCCGCCGTCAAGGCCAGGTGAACCATCTTTGGGAGTCAATCATGCGCACCTCCAGTTCCAACAGCCTCAAGCACGCCTTGGCGCTGGTCGCCGTCAGCACGCTGAGCGCTTGCGGCCAGCCCAACCAGGGAGCGAGTACGGAACAACCCCTCCCCGTCGTCAGCGTCGCGGAGGTCGTCGTCCAGTCCCTCGCCGATTGGGACGAATTCTCGGGCAGGCTTCAAGCCCCGGAGTCAGTCGATCTACGGCCACGGGTCTCCGGGCATATCGACCGAGTGCTGTTTCGAGACGGCTCGCTCGTCAAGAAAGGCGAGCTGTTGTTCCAGATCGACCCCAGGCCCTTGCAGGCGGAGGTCAATCGCCTCGACGCACAACTTCAGCAGGCCCGCGCCAAACAGACCCGCGCCGCCAGTGAAGCCCAGCGCGGCGAGAAGCTGAGGGCCAACCAGGCGATTTCCGCCGAGCTGGCTGACGCACGCAAGACGGCGTACCACGAAGCCAGTTCCGCCGTTGCGGCGATCCGCGCCCAACTCGACGCCGCGCGCCTGAATCTGAGCTTCACTCGCATCACGGCGCCCATCGACGGCCGCATCGGCCGCGCGCAGGTGACCGCCGGGAACCTGGTCAATGAGGGGGCCACACTGCTCACCACGCTGGTGGGCACGAAGGAGCTCTATGCGTACTTCGATATCGACGAAGCCACCTACCTGAAGCAGATTCGCCGCATACGAAGCGAAAAGGCCTTCTCCCCTTCCCGTGTGCCGGTGCATTTGGCACTGAGTACCGACGAACGACCCGCGTATGAAGGTCGCCTGGACTTCCTCGACAACCAAGTCAATCCACGTACCGGTACCCTGCAGGCACGTGCTGTCATCGACAACGGCGAAAACGAGCTGCCCCCCGGGCTCTACGTTCGCCTGCAATTACCCGCCAGCGACCGCTACCCCGCCACCCTGGTCCGAGACGAAGCGATTGGCACCGACCTGGGCAATCGCTTCGTACTGGTGCTGGGCAAAGATGCGGTGGTGAGCTATCGCGCCGTCCAGCTTGGCCCCAAGGTCGAAGGCCTGCGCGTGATCCGCGAGGGCCTGAAGGCAGGAGACCGCATCGTGGTCAATGGCCTGCAGCATGCCCGTCCCGGTGCCAGGGTTGCACCGGAACCGGTGGCCATGGCGACCGCTGAGGTGCTGGCCCGTTTGACGCGGCTGAATGCCTCTACCGAACCGACGCCTGTCGCACAACAAGGCCCGGAGCGGAGGACATCGCCATGAACATCTCGCAGTTCTTTGTGCGACGCCCGATCTTCGCCATCGTCCTGTCGCTGCTCATTCTGATCGGCGGAATCGTCTCTCTGTTCCAGTTGCCGGTCAGTGAGTATCCGGAAGTCGTGCCGCCCACTATTGTGGTGCGGGCACAATTTCCGGGCGCGAACCCCGACGTGCTCGGCAAGACCGTAGCCTCACCGCTGGAACAGGCAATCACCGGCGTGGAGAACATGCTCTACATGTCCTCCCAGTCGACCTCGGACGGCTCGATGACCCTGACCCTGACCTTCGCGCTGGGCACGGACCTCAATGCCGCGCTGGTCCAGGTGCAGAGCCGGGTCACCCGCGCGACCACCCAGCTGCCTCCCGATGTCCAGCGGCTGGGCGTGACAGTCGACAAGACGTCGCCGGCACTGGCCCAGGTCGTTCACCTGTATTCGCCGAGCGGCCAGTACGACCCGACCTATCTTGCCAACTACCTGACCATTCACGTCATCGACGAGCTGTACAAGATCGAGGGTGTCAGCGACATCCGCCTGCTGGGGATGGGCGATTATGCCCTGCGGGTCTGGCTGGATCCGGACAAGGTGGCTTCCTACAATCTGGCCGCGACGGATGTGATACGCGCCATCCGCGAGCAGAACCGGGAGGTCGCCGTCGGCTCGCTCGGCGCACCGCCAAACGCCAGCGACAACGCCTTCCAGTTGCTCATTAACGCCCGAGGCCGGCTGGTCGACGAGGACGAGTTCGAGCGCATCATCGTGCATGTCGGCGAGCGCGGCGAAATCGTCCGCCTGCGCGACGTCGCGCGCATCGAACTGGGCTCGAGCCAGTACGCCCTGCGCGCGCACCTCGACGGTCGCCCCTCCACCGCCTTGCAGATTTTCCAGGACGCGGATGCTAACGCCATCGAGTTGTCCGACCGGATTCGCAAGCGGATGAGCGAGCTCGCTCAAGACTTCCCACCAGGCGTCGAACACTCGATCGGCTACGACCCCACCATCTTCGTGCGCAGCTCCATCACCGCGGTGGTGTATACGCTGCTGGAGGCCGTCGCGCTCGTCGTGCTGGTGGTCATCCTCTTTCTGCAGACATGGCGCGCGTCGATCATTCCGCTAGCCGCAGTGCCAGTGTCCCTGATCGGCACGCTCGCGGTCATGCAACTGCTGGGCTTTTCCATCAACGCGCTATCGCTGTTCGGCCTGGTGCTGGCTATCGGTATCGTGGTCGACGACGCCATCGTCGTGGTGGAGAACGTCGAACGCAACATCGACATGGGCAAGTCGCCGGTAGAAGCGACCCGCCAGGCGATGAAGGAAGTGACCGGCCCAGTCATCGCCACCGCCCTGGTTCTATGCGCGGTGTTCATTCCGAGCGCTTTCATCTCCGGCCTCACCGGGCAGTTCTACCGGCAATTCGCGCTCACCATCGCGATATCGACGGTGATCTCGGCGTTCAACTCGTTGACCTTGTCGCCCGCCCTGGCCGCGATACTGCTCAAAGGCAAGGACGCACCCAAGGATCGTCTGTCGAAGCTGATCGACCGACTGTTCGGGGGCTGGCTGTTCGCTCCGTTCAACCGACTGTTCCAACGGGCAAGTGCGGGCTATGTCAGCCTCGCCACGCGACTGCTGCGAGCGGGCGCCATCGTCCTGATGTTGTATGTCGGCCTGGTGGGACTGGCCTATCTGGGGCTGGAGAAAACCCCCACAGGCTTCATCCCTCAGCAGGACAAACAGTACCTGGTCGCCTTTGCCCAGTTGCCCGAAGGCGCCAGCCTGGACCGTACCGAGGCCGTCATCCTGAAGATGTCCGAGCTTGCCCTGAAGCATCCGGGGGTGGCCAATACCGTGAGTTTCAGCGGCCTGTCCATCAACGGCTTCGTCAATAGCGTGAGCGCGGGGCTCATGTTCATCCCGCTCAAATCCTTCGATGAACGCAAGGACGCCTCGATGTCCGACACCGCCATCGCCCAGGCCTTGGCCGCTGAATATGGCCGGATCCAGGAGGCCTTCGTGATGGTGGTTCCCCCACCGCCAGTGGAAAGCCTGGGCTCCATCGGGGGCTTCCGGGTGCAGATCGAGGACCGCGGCAGCCTGGGGCATGAAGCGCTCTACCAGCAGATTCAGTCGCTGGTGGACAAAGCCAGGGCGCTACCCGAACTGGCCGGCGTCTTCTCCAGCTACCAGGTGAACGTCCCGCAGATCGACGCGGATATCGATCGGGACAAGGCAAAGGTCCATGGGGTGGCGATCGACGAAATCTTCGACACCCTGCAGGTCTACCTGGGCTCGATGTACGCCAACGACTTCAACCGCTTCGGGCGGACCTACCACGTCAATGTCCAGGCCGAGCAGGCATACCGCGTGGCGCCGGAGCAGATCGGCAGGCTGAAAGTACGCAACCGGCAGGGCGACCTCATTTCGTTGTCATCCTTCGTCCGGATACGGGAGTCGGCCGGTCCCGACCGAGTGATGCATTACAACGGCTTCCTGTCCGCCGAGATCAACGGCAGTCCGGCTCCGGGGTACAGCTCCGGCCAGGCCCAGGCAGCCATGGAGCGGCTGTTGCAGCAGGAACTGCCCAACGGCATGGCCTATGAGTGGACCGAACTGACCTACCAGCAGATTCTCGCCGGCAATACCGCCCTGCTGGTTTTCCCCTTGTGTGTGCTACTGGCCTTCCTGGTGCTGGCCGCGCAGTACGAGAGCTGGAGCCTGCCGCTGGCGGTGGTGCTGATCGTTCCGATGACCCTGCTGTCAGCCATCGCCGGGGTGCTGCTCAGCGGCGGGGACAACAACATCTTCACCCAGATCAGCCTGATCGTATTGGCGGGGCTCGCGTGCAAGAACGCCATCCTGCTGGTGGAGTTTGCCCGGGAGAAACAGCAGCAGGGCCTGGATTGCGTCAGCGCAGTGCTAAAGGCCTGCCATCTGCGGTTACGCCCGATTCTGATGACATCCATCGCCTTCATCATGGGCGTGGTGCCTTTGGTGTTGTCCTCCGGTGCCGGCGCCGAGATGCGCCGGGCCATGGGAGTCGCGGTGTTCTCGGGGATGGTCGGTGTCACCTTCTTCGGCCTGCTCCTGACGCCGGTCTTCTATGTATGGCTGCGTCGCCTGGTGGAAAGACGCGCCCAACGGCGCGCGACCATGAAGAAGGTGTTTTGGGAGGACAAGGCATGAGTCGCCTGCTATCGGCTCTTGGCGGAGGCTGACAGCCCAGTTGAAGCAGCATTTTTTTGTGGAAGGAGAAGTCGCGTTATGAAAGCTCTTGCAGTTGCCTGTGTGTTGGCAGGCTTGGTCAATGCTCTGCCCGCATCAGCGGCAGATAGCCCCATTTCCGCTAATGGAGAAACCTCAGTGGTCACCCGAAAAAACTATCCCTCCCTGCCCGAACCGGCCGGCCCCTACTCCGTTTCGGTTCGTCACAACGGCACCCTGTACCTGTCCGGCATGACAGCCTTCGGTACGCCGGCCCAGGGCAAGGACATCGCCAGGCAGGCCGAAGCCATATTCGAACAGGTCAAGCGCGTCACCCAGGCCGAGGGGATCGGCATGCGCGACCTCATCAAGGTGACCATCTTCGTGACCTCGATGGACGAAGTCGGCGCATTGCGTGAAGTCCTGTCGAAAAACTATGACGGTGCCTACCCGGCCAGCTCGCTGGTGAGGGTGGCCGGTTTGTTCTCGCCAGAGGTCAATATCGAAATCGAGGCGGTATTTGCAGTACCTGGCTGAGTTCCGCCATCGAACCTGTGGAAGGCCCTCATTATATGGTCGGACTCAAACCAGAGCTCGACCAATGCAACACGAGGCAATTCAGCGACTACTGAGGGCGAGTACAACCTGTACTCGCTGAATCTGGTGGCACTCCGCTGCGGGTGAAACTGATCCGCTAGTATTGATATCGCTGATCACTTTATTGCTATCTTGTACGAAGTAGGAGCTAATTCAGACAGGCGCCGCCGGCGACGAACAGGGTCGCCCCAATCGTGCCCGAAGCCGCTGCGCTATTCCAAGAGGCTATTGGGCATCGCGCTGATGAATTTGCGCCCCCATATATCAGTGATGAAATATTTTTTGGGCGGTGAAATAAATGCGAAATATTGCCAGTGCGACGGTAATGTATCCTTCGTTTCATCGACTACTGTCTGTTCATGTATTGAGTCAGCTTTTTGAAAACGGATGCTCCCAGTGACTGAACTCAACAACTTCAATGTCCTGCAAGCTAACGTCGCCGAAGCGGTTCTCGGCCAGGATCAGGTGATCCGGCAGATTCTGCTCGGCCTCCTGGCCAACGGCCACTTACTCTTGGAAAGCCTGCCCGGCCTGGCCAAGACCCGCACGGTCAAGGCGTTGGCAAAGCGCCTGGATGCGAAGATGAGCCGTATCCAGTTCACTCCCGATCTGCTGCCATCGGACATCACTGGCGCCGAGGTGCTGCATCAGATCGATGGCAAGAACGAGATCCGGTTCCAGCCCGGCCCCCTGTTCGGCAACCTGATTCTGGCGGACGAAATCAACCGGGCGCCGGCCAAAGTGCAAGCGGCATTGCTCGAAGCCATGGAAGAACGGCAGATCACCGTGGCCGGCAACAGCCATGCGTTGCCGGAATTGTTTATCGTGGTGGCGACACAGAACCCGATAGAACAGGAAGGCACTTACCCGCTGCCGGAAGCGCAGATGGATCGTTTTCTGATGAAAGTCCTGCTCGATTATCCGAGCGTGGAAAACGAGAGCCGGGTGCTGCAGTTGTTGCGTGAAGAAGAATTTGCCTTGGGCGCCAAGACGGTCCCGATGCAGGGTCCAGCGCTGTCGCAGGAGGTGATTTTCGCCGCGCGCCAGGAAGTCAGGACGGTGCACGTATCCCCCGCCATCGACCGCTACCTCATCGACTTGATCAACGCCACGCGCCACCCGGCGGACTACGACGCCGATCTCGGGCGCTGGATCGCCATCGGCGCCAGCCCGCGTGGGGGTATCGGCCTGGACCGTTGCGCCCGGGCCGACGCCTGGCTGCTGGGGCAGGACTTTGTCTCCCCGGACAATGTTCGCGCCGTGGTGCATCCGGTGCTGCGCCATCGTCTGCAACTGAGTTATGACGCAGTGGCTGACGGGGTCACCGCCGACCAGGTGCTGGACCGACTGCTCGATAGAGTCGCGATTCCGGCATGAACGCGGATGGCCGGGTCCATGTCTGTCTGGCGCAATTGATGGCGCTGGAGTTCAAGGCGCGTGGCCTGAGCTTTCTCGCTCGTCAGCCGCACGGCAGCATCCTGGCCGGCAACCACGCTTCGCGCCTGCGCGGCCGCGGATTGAACTTCGATGAGCTGCGCCGCTATCAGCCGGGGGACGATCTGCGCCATCTGGACTGGCGCGCGTCGCTGCGTACCGGCAAACCGGTGGTGCGAACCTTTACCGAGGAGCGCGACCGTCCAGCGTTGATACTGGTCGACCAGCGGATGTCGATGTTCTTTGGTTCGCAGCGCAGCTTCAAATCCGCCATCGCCGCCGAACTGGGCGCATTGGCGGCGTGGATGGTGTTCCACGCGGGCGACCGGGTCGGCGGCCTGGTGTTCAACGACCAGCGCATCGACAGCATCGCCCCGTTGCGCAGCCGTAAACGGATCGAGGCCCTGTGCAGTCGCATCACCGAGCAGAATCGGGCACTGCACGCGGCCAATCCGGACGCCGAAGGTGAAGACCAGCTCGACAAGGTCTTGCAGCATTGCCTGGCGGTGGCCGGGCACGATCATCTGATTTGCATCGTCAGCGACTTTGCCGGCGCGGGCGAACGCACCTTGCAACTGATGCGCCAGTTGGCGGCCCACAATGATGTGATTGCGATGCAGGTGTACGACCCCTTGGCGCTGAACCTGCCGCAGAATGGGCGGGTGCTGGTGACTCAAGGCCAATTGCAGGTGGAACTGGCCGTCGAGCACCGCAGCGTCCATCAGCCGCTGGGGGATTTTCTCAGCGGTCGGCTCAAGGATGTCGCGACGCTGCTGCGCAGCAGCCAGGTGCCGCTGATGATGTTCAACACCGCTACCGAGGCGCACGAACAATTGCGCGCCGAACTGGGCAAGCTCGGCGGGGCCCGGCGATGAACCCGAATGTCCCGGGCATTGAACAACTCCAGGAGATAGGCCTGCCCGCCCCGGTCGGTTATGCGCCGCAGACGTGGGGTTGGGCGGTGTTGCTCGGGATGCTGGTCGTGACTGCGTTGCTGGCCAGCGCACGACGGTATTGGCAGTGGCGACGCGATCGCTATCGGCGGGAGGCATTGGCGCGCCTTGCCGAACTGCAAAGCGCCGACGACCGGGTCAGCGCTTTGCGTGAACTTCCGGAACTGCTCAAACGTGTAGCCCTGTCGATGCCCTGCTCCTCGCTCCCGCAAGGTCACATCGGCGCGCTTGGGAACAAGGATTGGCAGGCCTTTCTGGTACGCCACAGCCCGCAGCCGTTGCCTGCCGACTTCAGCCGGCAACTGGCGCAACTGGCTTATGCGCCGGACGCGACGCTACGGGCATTGCCCGACGAACAGTGCCAGCAGTTGTTCGACACCTGCAAACGCTGGGTGGAGCGGCACCATGTGGCAGTTTGATTACCCGTGGCTGTTGCTCCTGTTACCGCTGCCCTGGCTCGGCTACCGCTTCCTGCCCGATTATCGCGAAGCCCGCAGCGCCTTACGCGTGCCGTTTTTCGACGCCATGAGCCGTGCGGTGGGCCAGGCGCCGAGCCAGGCCGGTACGCGCAGCAATCGCTGGCAGCTGTTATTGAACCTGTCGATCTGGGTGCTGTTGCTGCTCGCCGCCGCCCGCCCAGTGTGGCTGGAGAACCCCATCGAGCGGCAGAAGCCGGTGCGCGACCTGATGCTGGCCCTCGACATTTCCCAGTCAATGGAAACCAGCGACTTCACGGATGCCAACGGCCAGAAAATCAATCGTCTGGCGGCGGTCAAGGAGGTGGTGCAGGGTTTCATCGACAAACGCAAAGACGATCGCCTGGGCCTGATCGTCTTCGGCAGCGGCGCCTATCCGCAGGCACCGCTGACGCTGGATCACGCCAGCCTGTCGTTGTTGCTGGACGAGACCGGCATCGGCATGGCCGGCCCCAACACGGCGATTGGCGACGCCATCGGCCTGAGCCTGAAGCTGTTCGAGCAGGCCCGCGAACAGGAAAAAGTGCTGATCCTGCTGACTGACGGCAACGACACCAGCAGCGCGATCACGCCGGATCACGCCGCGTCGATGGCCGCCGCCAGAGGCGTGGTGATCCATACCATCGGCATCGGCGACCCTGGCGCCGAAGGCGAAGCCAAAGTCAACCTGCAAGGTTTGCAGCAAATCGCCCAGGCCACCGGCGGCCAGTTCTTCCGCGCCGAAGACCGCAGCGCACTGGATCAGGTTTACAGCGCCCTCGACCAGCTCACCCCGCATCAAGTGAAAACGCTCAGCCACCGGCCCAAGAAAGATTTGTTCTGGTGGCCGCTGGGCGCGGCGATCGGTTTGCTTGCGCTCTTCCATGTGTGCGCCCTGCTCCGTTCGCGCCTGACGCTCGCGCGTCAACCGGAGGCCTGAGATGGAGATCAACTTCGGCGACTTCCATTTCCTGCGTCCGCTATGGCTGTTGCTGGTGCCTTTCGGCGCGCTGCTGCCGTGGCTCTGGCACCGCCATCGGGATGTGCAACGGCGTTTACGCAGCCTCATCGCCGGGCATTTATTGCCCTATTTGCTGATTACGCCACAGGACCGCCAGCGCTTTCGGCCCGTGCACCTGATCTGCGCGTTGTGGGTCCTGGGCGCCATTGCCGCTGCCGGCCCGACCTGGGAACAGGACCGCCCGGACTTTCTGGAAAACCGGGCACCGTTGATCATCGCCATCGACCTGTCGCCATCCATGGACGCCAACGACGTAGCGCCCAGCCGGCTGGAGGCCGCCAAACACAAGCTGCATGAGCTGATCCAACGCCGGCCCGGCGCCCATAGCGGCTTGATCGCTTACGCCGGCAGCGCCCACCTGGTGTTGCCGCCGACCGACGACCCGGCTCTGCTCGACACCTTTATTCAGGCGCTGAGCACCGACCTGATCGCCAGCCGGGGAAAAAACGTGGGCGCCGTCATCGAGCAAGCCAAACGCCTGCTGGCCGCCGAGAAAAGTCCGGGCACGCTCTTGCTGATCACTGACGGCGCCGACACGTCCCAACTCGACGCCCTGGACAAGCAACTGGACGACAGCGCGCTGCAAGTGCTGATTCTGGCGGTGGGCAGTGAGGACGGCGGCATCATTCATGACGCCAGCGGCCAGCCGCGCACCGACAGCAACGGTCGCCCCGCGCTCGGCAGTTTCGACCAGGCCGCGCTCAAGCAACTGGCCTCGGCCGTGGATGCGCCATTGGGCAGCCTGACCCTCAACGCCGACGATCTGGACTGGATCGAATTGCACGCCCAACGGCATTTCCAGCGTGCCGGCGCGGAACAGGAACTGCACTGGAAAGACGCCGGATACTGGCTGTGCTGGCCGCTGCTGCTGATCGCTTTCTTCGGGGTGCGCAAGGGCTGGAGCCTGAACTGGGCAGCGGGTTGGGTGCTGGCCCTGGGCATCGGACTGCAACCGGCACCGGCTGAAGCCAACGCCCTGATCGATGCTTTCTTCACCCCGGACCAGCAAGGCCGTTGGGCATTCGAGCATGAGCGTTTCCCCCAGGCCGCCACCCGTTTTGTCGATCCGTACTGGAAAGGCATTGCCGCCTACCACGCCGCCGATTTCGACGTAGCGCTGGCCAGTTTTGCGCGACTGCAAACACCCCAGGCGTATTTCTACCTGGGCAATATTCAGGTGCGCCGCTTCAAGTTCGATGAAGCGATTGCCGCCTATACCCAGGCACTGAAGCTACAACCGCAGTTCCCGGAAGCGACCGCCAATCTGGCGTTGGCGATTGCGTTGCAGAAAGACACCGAAAGCGCCGAACAGAACGCGCCCCAGGTCAAACCCGACGAAGTCAAAATGGACAAGGCGCCGGGCAAGGGGCAGAGCAAACCTCTGGAAACCGCGCAAGCGGCTTCGGATGAGCAGTGGTTACAGAACCTGAGCACATCGCCGGCGAAATTCCTGAAGCAGAAGTTCAGCTTGCAGGATCAGGCAGGGAGCCAGCCATGAACGGCCTGCTAGAGCGAGCCCACAATGGCGGCGCTGCCATCACTAATAGAATCGGCGCCCTATGCCTCTGCCTGCTCGCCACCACCGCGCTGGCCGCCGAGCCCCAACTGCGGATCCAGGCCAGACTGCAACCTGCCGACCCGGTCATGGTCGGCGGCATTCTCGAGCTGCAACTCGATGTCCTCACCGACAGCTGGTTTACCGATGCCCCTGTGCTGCCCGACCTGAAGCTGCCCGGTGCGCTGGTTTCACCGCCAGACAGCCGCGCCCAGCACATTAACCAGACGTTGGACGGCGCCGCTTTCAACGGCATGCGCTACCGCTACAGAATCAGCCCAAATCTCGCTCAAGGCTTCGACATCCCGGCACTGACCGTGCGCGCCAGACCGGCACAGGCCAGCGCCGAATTAAGCGCGCGCAGCCAACCCCTGCATTTCGGAGCCGTGCAACCACCGGGGTTCAAACCCGGCGAACCAGTGCTGGTGGCACAAGGGCTGCGCCTGACTCAGCAAGTCATCCCTTCGGCCACGCCGCTGAAGGTGGGCGACAGCCTCACCCGGCAACTGACCTTGCAGGCCGACGGCGCCCTGGCCATGTCGCTGCCGGCGCCTGCGCTGGCCAATGTCGAAGGCCTCAGCCGCTATCCGAAAGCGGCGCAGGTCATCACCCTCGACGACGGTCGCGGCAATTTCAACGGTGGCCAGAGGATCGACGCCGCGACCTATCGGATCGACACCGAAGGCCGCCACCGCTTGCCGCCCATCGAGTTGAAATGGTGGGATTCAAGCAGCCAGCAGACCCGCACCGCGCAAGTCCCGGCCGTGGTCATCGACGCTGTGGCCAACAACACGTATCGCCCGTTTTTTTCTATCGCCGAAGACTTGAAAGAGCTCGGCCAGCAAAGCCGCCGGCATCTGTCTGGGCGTTGGTTGGGGCTGGCAGCGTTACTGTTTGCGCTAAGCGCACTGGGCTACTTCGCCCGCCCGTTCGGACACCGGGCCTACGTTGCCTGGCAGTCTCGGCGCCGCGCAAGGCAGGCCGCCTGGCTGCAGTCCGCCGACTACGCCTGGCGGCAGATTCCGGCACAAATCGCTGCCAGGCCCGCGCAATTGAGTGCCTTGTACCTCTGGGCCAGACGCCGGCGCATGGGCCTGGAACTGAATCCCCTCGACCCCCGTCTGACAGATGTGCTTCGCGCCTGTTACGGCCGTGAACCGAGCGAGGACCAGGCGCTGCGCCAACTCAAGCAGTGCTTGGCTGCGCTGCGTAACCTGGCCGGACGCAGCAAGGGCCCGGCAGCTCACGCGTTGCGCCCCCTTAACCCCGTTCCCGAGAAGCAACGCCCATGAGCGACCCGATATCGTTCCTGGACTACCATGGCCTGACGCCGGATAAAAGGAGCGGTCAGATGACTCGCCTGCGCAACGGGCTAGCCAGCCTGCGGGGTGACCGCGGTGACGCCTTCGTCGAATATCCGTGCGCGCATCGATCGGACCCGCGCGGCGGTAGATGCAAAAAATGCTGAAAAAATCAAAGCTGCACTGGCTGCCAATCAGGCCCTGCCCGAGCGTCGTTCGCCTTCACCGGCGAGCGGCTTATTTCGCTAGAACATGCATAAGGCAATCCGCAATGTCCTCACGTGACGCCAGCAAGTCATCGGTCGTACCCGCCCCCCGCTCCGCCGCCTCCCTGGCCTTGCGGGTCCCTGCCCTGCTGCTGTTCGTTTCCGGCGCTGCGGCGCTGGTGTATCAGGTGCTGTGGATCAAACAGCTGTCGCTGGTGGTGGGCGTCGAGGTGTACGCCATTACCACCGGGATCAGTGCGTTTTTTGCGGGCCTGGCGTTGGGCGGCCTGGTCTTCGGCCGCTGGGCGGATCGCTCGCGGCAACCGGTGCTGCTCTATGCGGGGCTCGAAGTGCTGGTCGCGGTGCTGGGTGTCGGTACGACCTTTGCGATGAGCCTGGCGGCGGGTCCTTTCGCCTGGCTGGAACAGCATGTCGGGCTGTTGGCCTGGGTGCTGCCGTTTGCCCTGGTGGGCCTCCCTGCGTTGTTGATGGGCGGCACGCTGCCGGTGCTGGTGCGCTCGCTGGCCACCGACCCGCAGCAACTGGGCAAGGCCGGCGGCCAGCTCTACGCCGCGAACACCGCCGGCGCCATTGCCGGCACCCTGCTCGCCGCGTTCGTGCTGATTGCCACCTTCGGTGTGCGCGGCAGCGCGTTGGTCGCAGCGATCTTTAACCTGCTGGCCGCTGCGGGAGCCTTGTGGTTCCAGCGGCATCGCTCGCTAGCGCTAGAGGCCCCGGCCCGGCACCCCGCGGACAAAGCGCCGGATCGGCTCGCCTTGTGGCTGTATTCGATCGCCGGCGGCGTGGCCTTGGGATACGAAGTGGTCTGGTCGCAGTCCATCGTGCAGTTCATGAGTACCCGTACCTACGCTTTTGCCGTGGTGCTGGCCACGTACCTCACCGGGCTGTTCATCGGCAGCGCGTTACTGGCCCGGCGGGTGGATCGACTGCGCGATCCCTGGGGCGCATTCGGCGTGTTGATCGCCGGGGCCGGGTTGATCGCCTTGCTGGAAATCGCTTTGCTCGGACGCTGGCTGGTGCTCTTGCAATCGCAGGCCGAAATGGCCGTGCTGGCGATGGGCGGCAGCAATCTGCTGGGCATCAGCGCTCGGTTTGCAGTGGCGGCGTTGAGCATCGTATTCGTGCCGACCTTGTTGCTGGGCGCAGCGTTTCCCCTGGCGCTGCGCTTGAGCGTCGGCCGCGAGCGGGTCGGTCGGGATGTCGGCGCCGTGGTGGCGTTCAATACCCTGGGCGGCATTATCGGCGTGATGCTCTGCGGCTTTGTGCTGGTGCCGTTACTGGGGCTGGTCCGGACGCTGGGACTGCTGGCGATGGTCGCCGCCGCCATTGGCTGGTTCGCGGTTCGCAAAGGTCATGGCGTGAAGAAAGGCCGGCGCCAGGCGGTGGTCGCCATCGGCCTGCTCTCGGTGGCCGTGGCCGTCTTGACTCCGATCGACAAACTCGCCGGCCTGCTCCCCGGCGCTCGTAAAGGGACATTGGCGTTCTACGAAGAAGGACGCGGCGGCACCGTCGCGGTCGTCACCCAGGGCAAGGGGCAGAACAGCTTCCAGCGCTTGTACATTCAGGGCGTTTCCAACACCGGCGACGCCATGCCATCGCTGCGCTACATGCGCCTGCAGGCCTTGCTGCCGCTACTGATCCATAACGGCGAGCCGCGTTCGGCGCTGGTCATCGGTTTCGGCACGGGCATTACCGCCGGCGCCCTGACCCGCTATCCGGGGCTGGAACATCGCGTCGTCGCCGAATTGCTGCCTGCAGTGGTCAAGGCGGCGCCCCTGTTCAAAGGCAACTTCAACGCCGCCGATTCGACGGTGGATATCCGCCTGCGGGACGGCCGCCAGGAATTGCTGCGCAGCCCGCAAGACTACGACCTGATCACCCTCGAACCGCCACCGCCCTCCGCTGCCGGGGTGGTGAACCTGTACTCCCGGGACTTCTACCAATTGGCCGCCAGTCGCCTGGAGAAACAGGGGCTGGTCGCTCAGTGGCTGCCGTTGCCGACCCAGAACATCGACGATTCGCGCTCGCTGGTGCGCAGCTTCCTCGATGTGTTCCCCTACGCCACCCTGTGGACCAGCGAGTTCCACGAAATGCTGCTGGTGGGATCGCTTGCCCCCATCGAGCTGGATGCCGCGAAAATCAGCCAGCGCTTCCAGCAGGACACCGTGCGCAGCACGTTGCAGGATGTGGGCATCGGCTCAGCGCCCGCCCTGCTGGCGACCTGGGTGACCGATCGCGCCGGGCTGGAACGTTTTGCCGCCGATGCCCTGCCCGTGACCGACGACCAGCCGCGGATCGAATACGCCCCGTGGGTGCGCGCCAAGGAAATCAGCCGTGTACTGCCGGCCCTGCTCGACTTGCATCAACCGCCCGTGCTGGTGAATGCCGATGCGGCATTTGTCGAGCGCATGAAGGTCCATCGGCAACGCTTGATGCAGTTCTATCGGGCGAGCCTGCACGCTTATGACGGTGACCGGGATGCCTGGGCCAGGGATGTGCGCGAAGTGATGCGCGGGGATGGAGGCAACCCGTATTTCCGCTGGTTCGTCAGCCCGAAAAGGGATGAATGAGCCCGGCAGTCGGATCACACTGTCACTTGCACGCCGGACCTCCGGCAAACTGCGTCAAGTTGAACGCGCGCCTTAGGGCAAACGCACCTGGACCACGGAAGTCGTAATGCCAAAACCTAAAAATAAAGCAAAAAGCCTGATACCTGATTCGCAACCGAACCTGATCAAGCGTTACCTGTTTCCCGTCACCATCGGCGTATTGCTCCTGGCTGTAGCGGGCATCGGCTGGTTTCTGTTCAGCAGTACGCCGGCCGTCCCGAAACCCGCCACCGTCAGTATGCCCGTGGCTCAGCCGGCCAAAGCGCAGCCGGTGGCGATGGCCCCGGCGACCATGGTCGACGAACAGCAATGCCAAGGCTGCCACAACGAGCAGGCCAAGGACTGGCAAGGCTCCCATCACCAATTGGCGATGCAGGAGGCCACTGCCGAGACGATGCTGGGCGACTTCAATAACGTCACCTTCAAGGCGGAAAAAGAAACCACCCGTTTCACGCGTAAAGGCGGCGAATTCTGGGTCAACACGCCCGGCCTCGACGGCAAGAACGCCGACTACAAAGTCGCCTACACCTTCGGTATCGCACCGTTGCAGCAGTACTTGATCGAGGTGGGCGAAGGTCGCCTGCAAGCGCTCGGCGTGGCCTGGGATACCGAGAAGCATCGCTGGTTCCACCTTTATCCGGGCCAGGGCGTCAACTTCAAGAATCCGTTGCATTGGAGCAAGCCGAGCCAGAACGCCAACTTCATGTGTGTCGAGTGCCACACCACCGGTTTCAAACGTGACTTCGATGCGGCCAGCAACACCTTCGACAGCCACTGGAACAGCCTCGGTGTCGGTTGCCAGGCATGCCATGGCCCGGCCTCCAATCACCTGGAATGGACGGCGAAAAAAGCGGATGTGCTCCACGCCGGTTTTGCCGTCGACCTCAAGGACAAGGACGCCACCGTCGAGATCGAAACCTGCGCCCGCTGCCATTCGCGCCGCGCGCCGCTGGCGGATGGCTACATCGTCGGCAAACGGCTGATGGACGACTACCTGCCCAGCCCCCTGACCCGCGAGCTGTATGCGCTGGACGGCAAGATCAAGGATGAAGTGTTCGAGCACGGCTCTTTCGCCCAGAGCAAAATGGCCGACAAGGGCGTGCGCTGCAGCAACTGCCATAACCCCCACAGCAATCAACTCAAGGCGCCGGGCTCCGGCGTATGCCTGCAATGCCACAACAGCGCGGGCAAAACCGCGGTGGAAGGCGTCGATGGCAAGGGGCTGCAAGCCAAGAACTACGACTCCATCGAACACACCCGCCACACCATGGGCCAGCCGGGCTCGCAGTGCGTGGATTGCCACATGCCCGGCAAGTTCTACATGGGCAATGACTTCAGGCATGACCACAGTTTCAGCATTCCGAATCCCGAGCGCGCGAAAAGACTGGGTACGCCGGACGCCTGCCTGACGTGCCACCAGGGCAAGGCCGGCGACAAGGTCACCGAACAGTTCAAGCTCTGGAACAGCGCCAGCGCCGCGCAGGCCCCACGCTATGACGAAAGCCTGTGGCTGATTCGCAACGGCCAGCCGGGGGCGGCGCAAGCCTTGTACGAGCAGTTGCAACGGAGCAATTTGCCGGCGATTCAGCGAGCGACCCTGCTGGCCGAGCTGGCGCTCTACCCAAGCGAGCAGGCGTTGAAACTGGCAACCAGGGACTTGAGCAACCCGGCCCCGCAAGTGCGCGAAAGCGCCGTCCGGGCGATCAGCGCGCTGCTGCCGCCGCCGGAGCGTGTGTCGCTGTTGACCCCCTTGCTGGACGATCCGGTGAAAGCAGTAAGGATCGTTGCCGCCCGGGATCTGCTCAGTGTGGCGCGCAATGGCCTGCAAGGGGCCCAGATCAGCTGGAACGCAGCGATCGGCGAATACGAAGCGGTGCAAAAGAGCCTGCTGGAACGGGCCGAGGCCAACCTCAACCTGGCGATGCTCTATCAGGCCAGCGGGCGCAATGGCGAAGTCGAAGCGCTGCTGCGCACCGCCCTCGAACGCGACCCGGACTTCTACCCGGCCCTGGTGACACTGGTGCAATGGCTGGAGGCGAACGGACGCGGCCAGGAGGCGCAGACGCTGCTGTCGCAGCGCCTGAAAGAACAACCGGATGCCGCGCTGCTGCAACACACGCAAGGCTTGGTGCTGATCCGTGCCGGTAAAACCGCCCAGGCCATGCCTGCCCTGCGCAAAGCCGCAACGCTGGAGCCGCAGAATGCTCAGTACGGCTACGTGCTGGCGGTGGCGTTGCACGACAGCGGCAAGGTCGATGAAGCCTGTGAAGAGCTGGAGCGCCTGTTGAAAGTACAGCCGGCCAACCGCAATGCGCGGCTGTCGTTGATCCAGTATTACCTGGATAACGGCCAGGAACCGAAAGCCCAGGTGCTGTTGCAAGGCTGGAAGAAGATGAACATGGGGGATCCGGCGCTGCAGTAATCGCACGCTCAGCCATCGCCTGGGGAGGGAAACGGTTTGCCCCCCAAAGCGTCGAATCCGCTTCCCGGGTCATAAAGATGACTCAAGGCAGGACGATCGATGAGGGCGATGGCTGGCCAGCAGGCCGGAGATCGAAAGCAGGTAAGCGGTTTTCTGCCTCACGGCAGACCGGCTAGCGGCTGCAAGGCACACAACGCAAGCCTGATCTAGACTCGTGATTATTCCGATTCTGTTCGCTTGCCGCCGTGTGATCCCCGACGCCTCTCAAGGAAAGCCGCATGAACTCGATGCACATGCGCCGTACTTCGCCCTTACGCCTGCATGGACTGCTGGCGCTCTGCGCACTCTGTGTATCGAGTGGCAACAGTTGGGCGGGCGGCATCATGATTTACGAGGCAGGCCAGGAAGGCAACGGCCTGGCCAACGCCGGCGCCGCCGCACTGGCCGACGATCCCAGCGTGCTGATGAGCAACCCCGCCGGCATCACGCAATTGGCCGGTACGCAGATCAGCGCCAACGCCCAGGTGATCCTCGGCAGCCTCGGTTTCTCCCGCGACGCCAACAACCAGTTCGATGGCAACGAAGGGGGCAACGCGCTGCAATGGCTGCCCGGCGCCAGCTTCTTCATCAGCCATCAGATCAACGAGCGCTCGGCCGTGGGTTTTGGCATGTATGGCAACTTTGGCCTTGCCCTGGACTATGACGACGATTGGGCCGGCCGTTATTTCACCCAGGAAGCCGCCGTCATCGGCGTGTCGTTTCAACCGACCATTGCCCACCAGTTCACCGACCAGCTCTCGGTCGGTATTGGCCCGCGCATCGTATACGGCTACTACCGCACCGAGATGGCCATCGACAACAACCTACTCGGCATGCTCGACCGCCCGGACGGCCAACTGGAATACAAGGACACCGATGTCGGGACGGGGGTCAACCTCGGCTTGCTCTATCAACTCGATGAGCGCACGCAGATCGGCCTCGCCTACACCAGCAAGGTGAAGCTGGAGTTCAAGGACAGCCCCCAGGTGCGCGATGTCAGCAACCCCATTATCAACACCGCCCTGCGCCGTCTCGAGGTCGACGCCCTGGAACTGGACATGAACGTGCCGCAGACGGTGCTGCTGAGTGTGGCGCATCGGCTCGACCCGCAGTGGAAGCTGCTCGGCAGCCTCGGCTGGCAGGACTGGAGCGACTTCGGTGAGATTGGCGTGGAAGTCGACTCCAACGCTGGCGGCGTCGACCGCACGGTCAACCGCAAATACAAGGACACCTGGCATGCCTCCGTCGGCGCGCAGTACCAGGCCACTCCGAAACTGCGCTGGAACATGGGGCTGGGCTACGACAGCTCTGCCGTGGATGAAAAGGATCGCACCGTCGACAACCCGATGGGCGATACCTGGCGGCTGGCGACCGGCGTCAACTATCAAGTTGAAGAAGGATTGGATCTGCACCTGGCCTACACCCTGGTGTGGCTGGGCGACATGGACGTCGAACAGACCAAGGCACGCTCGGGCACCACGCTCTCCGGTACCTACCGTAATAGCGCGTTGCACATCATCGGGGGCGGCGCCACTTGGCGCTTCTAGCATTGACATGCACCAGCGCCGACTGACAGCACACGGCGCTCCGCTCGGAAGATGAATGGTCGATCAATACACGGCGAACCACTGCAGATAGAGCTAACTTTATAAATCAGCACTGCCAACCCGGCCTCCTTATAGCAGGTGACCTGCCGTGGAAAAGATCGCCCGAAAGTTAATCGAATCCTCTGTAACCCGCCTAGCTGGAGCAGGACTTGTACTGATCGTCGGATTTGGCGCCGCGACAGCGGCGCATGCCGATGAAGCCTATGCCAAAAGCTTGCTCAAGAACATGTCCGATTATATGTCAGCGCAAAAGGACATAGCCTTCAACTATGACACCCTCCTTGAAGTGGTCACTAAAGATCAGCAACGACTTGCCTTGGCGGGCTCCGGCACTGTCGTTATTCACCGACCTGACAAACTGCGGAGTACACGCTCCAGCGGGTTTGCAGACATCGAGATGGTGTTTGATGGCAAGACGTTAACCTTGATCGGAAAAAGCAAAAACATTTACACGCAGATCGAAGTCCCCGGCACGCTTGACCATCTACTCGATGTACTAAGAGACAAATACAACAGGCCGCTTCCCGGCGCAGATCTGTTCATGTCAAACCCTCAAGAACAATTGATGTCAGGCGTGAATGACATTAAAGATTTGGGTAGTGGTGTGATTGGCGGTGTCGAATGCGATCATCTGGCTTTCAGGAAGAAAGACATTGATTGGCAGATATGGATTGCCCAGGGCGACCAACCCTACCCTTGCCGTTATGTCATCACTTCAAAACTGATTGCTGGAGGTCCGCAGTACAGCATCCAACTGAGTGGCTGGAAAAGCAGCGCTGCTGTTGCGCCTGATGATTTCACCTTCAACAACGCGACAAATGCCAAAAAAATCGAGCTGAAAGATCTGCCCAACGCCGAGGACTTGCCCAGCAATTTTGTGCGAGGAAAAACCAAATGAACCTCATGATGAAATCGGCCGGCTTCCTTCTGACAGGATTCGTTCTGATGTGTGCCCTTGAACTTGGCGAGACCTTGTCCATCCCTGGCGTGCACAGCATCATCCCTCCAGCCGAGGCTGTCGTGGGTCGCCCTCTCACCCCCGTCAGCGTTGCCGGCGTAGCACGCCGCACGGCACGGCGAAATGACTAGGGAGCGCTGACCCGCACGCTTCGCCCCCCTCATTCAGCGCGGAGAGGTCGTAGTGGTGACCCACCCGACCTCCCCGCATTAGCCCGGGCCGTAGCAACCTGACCTGGAGTCCGGACTTGGCGCCTATCTCAACTGGCCTGTGAGCGTACTACACGAACAGGCACCGATTTATAAGAGGGCGTTCCACTTTCGACGTCGATGTAGTTCAGCGGGACCAGTCGGTTGGCTTCTGGGTAATAAGCACCGATCGAACCTTGGGAGATTTCGTATTCGATTGCGGTGATTTTTTCATACCTCAGCGTTCTGTCCTGAGAGACCGTTTCGATATCGACCAGATCACCGTGGGCCAGGCCGCGAGCGTCCAAGTCAGCCCGATTCATGAACAAAACGTCGCGTCGGCCAAACACACCTCGGTATCGGTCATCCAGGGCATAAATGGTGGTGTTGTATTGGTCATGGCTACGTAGCGTGATCAGCCGCAGGACATCATCGCCGTCAACCTTCTGGTCTTCATACAATCCGGCAAACACAAAAAACTCAGCCTTTCCCGAAGGGGTGGCCCAGACGCGTTCAGCGGCTGGAAGCGGCATGCGGAAACCACCAGGAACCCGAATCCGCGCATTGTATTGCTCGAAGCCTGGGACGGTTTTCTCGATCAGATCACGGATCCGATCGTAATCCGCCACGAGTTCCAACCAGGACACCCGAGTGGTCGGGAGAGTGGCATGGGCAATGCCCGCAATGATCGCCGGCTCCGAACGCAGGGAGCCAGACGCGGGGGAGAGTTTGCCTGCCGAGGCGTGCACCATTGACATCGAGTCTTCAACGGTAATCGACTGAGGTACACCATTCTGCATATCCACCTCGGTCCGGCCCAGGCAAGGAAAGAGGTAGGTTTCCTTGGCCACCAGAAGGTGCGTGCGGTTGAGTTTGGTGCCGATGTGGACACTCAGGTCCAACGTGCCCATCGCCGGAAAACACTGCTCAGGATCCGGTAGCGCGACAGCAAAGTTGCCCCCCAGGCAAATCAGCGCCCTGGAGGAGCCGTCAACCATCGCCTGCATGGCTTTTACCGCGTCATGACCATGCGCGGTCGGTGGCTTGAAGCCGAATGCCTGTTCAATGTTCTGCAGAAAACCAAGTGACGGTTTCTCTGTGATGCCGACCGTCCGGTTACCTTGCACGTTCGAATGCCCACGTAACGGACAGATACCGGCGCCCTGCTTGCCGATGTTGCCCCGCAGCATCAGCAGGTCGCAGATCAACCTGACGTTCGCGGTACCCTCATTGTGCTGAGTGACGCCCATGCCATAGGTGACGATGGTGGCATTGGACTTTGCATAGGCTGCCGCCACGGTTTCCAAGTCGGCCTGCTGCAGCCCACTGGCTTGTTCGATAGCGGGCCATTGGGTGGCGTCCAGGTCAGCCACCAAGGCGTCAAAGCCCAGGGTATGACTGGCGATGAACTCATGGTCCAGCACTTGGCCGACGCTGCGCTCCAGCTCCAGCAGCGCCTTCATGATGCCTTTGATTGCGGCAGCGTCGCCTCCGGCTTTGACTTGAAAATACGCAGACGCGATCGGGGTGGAGCCATAAGTGGCCATTTCAACCATGTTCTGAGGATCGGCAAAACGCTCAAGGGCTCTTTCGCGAAGCGGATTGAACACCATGATAGGAACCTTGCGGCGCGAAGCTTCATGCAGCGTCCCCATCATGCGGGGGTGGTTGGTACCAGGATTGTGGCCGATGGAAATGATCAGCTCGCAAAGGTCGAAGTCGTCCAGCGAGACCGTCCCCTTACCGATGCCGATGGAGCGCGGGAGCCCGACGCTGGTTGGCTCGTGGCACATGTTCGAGCAATCTGGAAAGTTGTTGGTCCCATATTCCCGAGCGAACAACTGATAGAGATACGCGGCCTCATTGGAGGCTCTGCCGGAGGTATAGAACTCTACCTGGGCGGGATCCAGCCCTCGGAGTACCTCGCCGATTCGCGTGAACGCGGTTTCCCACTCGATGGGCCGGTAGGTATCGCTGGCACGGTCATAGACCATGGGGTGAGTCAGGCGCCCAAGGTCTTCCAGCTGATAATCGCTGAGGTCCAGCAGCGAGGTCACCGTGTGGCTGGCGAAAAACTCTGGAGGGGCTCGTTTGCTGGTTGCCTCCCAGGTCACGGCCTTGGCACCGTTCTCACAGAACTGAAAGGTGGATTTATGTTCTTTGTCAGGCCAGGCGCAGCCTGGACAGTCGAACCCATCAGGCTGGTTAGTGTGTAGCAGGGTGATAGGCGCCTTCAGCGAATCCCACTGCTCTCGTACCGCTTTCGCGGTGGCTTTGAGCGCTCCCCATCCACCCGCTGGGCCGTCATAGTCATGAATACCTGGTACTTCACGTCGATTGCTCATGGGGGCTTCCTCGTAAAATTCCTGCCAGCCTGGCCAGCGTCGAAGGTATCTGCATCTACATCCGCAGTAGTCCTTGGAGTGATATTTCTTGATCTGGCTTAATAAAACGAAAAGAGTCTGGCACCGCCACTTTCGCCTGTCAAAATCAATTAACCAGTAGTTGCCAGCCTGGCAAAATGGCATCACCCAGTACAATAACGTTCAAACTTCCAGCCCTGGAACCAGCCTATACAAGCGTGACACTCACTCCGTGTGCATTTCATAATATGCCCTCGGATCAATAACTTGCCCGAGCATTTAAACGTGTCGCTGGAGTTACTTTGCAGCGATCCAGCGATGGAACTAGCGCGCTATCAACGCTCCTGCTCCAGCTGCCCATGAGTTGTGTCTCCGTCGTGGTAACGGGTCATGGTTAGATTATTTCAGCCAGCCATCTGCGCGTGAACCCCTGGCATGGATAGCATGAAACCCCCTTCCCTTCCTATCATTTTGCGATACGTATTTTTATCAGGGCAAGTGCTATCCTCTGGAACCCGCTCTACTTGAAATGACGGCGCGCTCCACTTCGACATTTTTCGTTTGATGCAGGGAACCGGCAATGAAGGCCTGTATCTAAGCGCCTTGCCTGTACCCATCACCGAGGATGCAACATGGAAAACCACAATGACTTGTTAAACCTGGCTTTATCCTTTAGGCAAAGTTACAGATCCTTGATTCCCTTGGCCGGAAGCAAAGACGAGGTTGGCAAAATTGACGACGTCGACATCAAGGCGCAATCTCCTGATCGGCTGATACCCACAAAACTCTATCAGCCGATCGATGATAAAAATGAAGCCGTCATTTTATTTGTTCATGGTGGTTGGTGGATTTCCGGGGACCTTGAAACCCATGATGTCATGATCAGGTACATCGCCAACAAGCTGAATGCAGCTACTTTATCGGTTGGCTACAGGCTTGCCCCGGAGAACCCGGCCCCAGCGGGGTTGAACGATGTCATCGCCTCATTCCACTGGCTAAAGGAGAACATCGGCAAAGGGAAGAAAATAATCCTTATCGGCGACAGTGCTGGAGGAAATATTGTATCGAGCATCAGCCATCTCTTGAAGAAAGACGAAATTAGCGCCTGCTGGATGATCTACCCAGTGCTGGATGTCAATATCGATGAAACATCATTGACGCGAGCGTTGAGCAATAGTTTTCCTGATTTAAAGGTGCTGAACATGATAAAGCACAGTTACATCAGCGAAGCTTATGACGAAAAAGATCCCCTTGTGTCTCCTATCTATGGAGAACATAGCAATCTACCTCCCTCCTTGATATCGGTTGGCGATAACGACCCCCTTGTCGATGCTGGATTGAAGTATGCCGATGCCTGCGAAGGAACTGTAATAAAAGTCTACAAAGGCCAAAGACATGGATTTATTCAGTTCTTCAAGGATGAAGAAGAACACCCTTTGGGGTACCAGGCTATCAATGAAGGCATAGACTTCATAAAAGAAGCGATAACGTCCAAGTGACGCAAGTAGCTAGCATCGTTACATGCCAATCGAAAAGAGCTGTTGATCACTAACGCGCGCAAAACCAGAAAGCCTCTTGACATGACAAGGGGCTTCCCGGCCAATCTATCAAAGAGCCACTTTGAAAAAGCGCCTGAAACCCTGGCAAGTAAATCAGGGAGTGGCGCTTGCATATATCCCCCATCCCATGAGATCTGTATAGCGTCCCGAAGTTATAGGCTTCGAGCATTCCGATCCGTGAATTCTTAATCTCTGAATCATAAAAAGAGCCGCCCCTGCAAAGTGGGTACAGACTTCGTCCGTTAATCTAACCAGGCAGGCGTCAATCCCGGCGACGAGATGCCCACAGTCATGCCAGAGTAAAAAAGAACTTCCCCTACTGGAGGCAAGGAACTTGAACAAACTGTCCGAAATGCACTTCTTCGTTGCCGTGGTCGATACCGGCAGTATTTCCGAAGCCGCGAAGCTTCTGGGGACGGCCAAATCCATGGTCAGCCAACGGATCCAGCAACTGGAAAAACGCCTGGGCAGCATCCTGCTCGAGCGCGGGCGCCGGCTACGCCTTACCGAGCCAGGACAGGTGTTCTATCGCTATTGCGTGCGCATCCTGGCCGATGTCGAGGACGCCGAGGACGCGGTCCTGGCATTCACCTCAAGCCTGCGCGGCAGCCTGCGACTGTCCGCGCCCATGGCGTTCAGTATTCGCTACCTGACGCCGATCCTGGCCTCTTTCGCCGTGCGCTATCCCGAGTTGCACCTGGACGTCGAGTTCGATGACCGCTACGTGAACCTGCAGGAAGAGAACTTCGATGCCGCCATCCGCCTCGGCGAACTGCCAGACTCTTCCCTGATCGCCAAGACCATCGCCGTCAACCGCCATGTCATCTGTGCCAGCCCTGACTATCTCGCGGTCCATGGCACTCCGCAAACGCCCCAGGACCTGGCCGGCCATTATGGCCTGCTGTACGTGCATCGCGAACCCCACGGCATGTGGAGCTTGCCGGTCGGTGAGGGACTTGAGTCGTTTCGTGTGCAGTGCCGCCTGCGCACCAACAACGCTTATCAGCTGATGGAAGGCGCCAAGGCCGGGATGGGATTGGCGATCCTGCCGACCTTCCTCGCCGTGGACGCCATCATCGCCGGCGAACTGAAGGTGGTGCTGGAACCCCACGCGCCTCCTGGCGGCAATATCTCGGCGGTGTATCGTCAGTCCCACAGGGCATCGCCCAAACTCGAAGCCCTGATCAGCTTTCTGAGCGAACAGATCGGCAGCCCATCGGTATGGGAGCAGAAACTGGCGGTTCATGCTCAATCGATTGAGCGTTCACAAAAAGCGAAACCATGATTCGGTTTTTTCTGGCTTATTCGATGCCTTGAGCATGCTTTAGCCTCTGTCACGCAGACGCTCCACCCCCGCGTCCAACAGGGAGATGATGCATGAACAAGACGTTGAACAACCCCGAGCGCCGTACCTCACTCGCCAGTGTTGTGGTGATGGCCGCCGCCATGGCGGCACGCGGTGGCGCGGCCAAGAAAATCGCCCGTGCTTGCGTAGGAACCAGAAATTGACGCCATGGGCACGCCCCGAGACGAAACCGGAGCGACGACCAATGGCTGGACACCGTTGACCACACGGATGCCATCGACCTGCGAACGCATCGGCCCGCGCCAATAACGTCAATACGCCTGCGCTTCTGGCGCAGGGACCACTGCTGAGACATGCCCTATGACGAACACCAAGAATCTGTTGTCTCCCCTGGACATCGGCCCCGTGATCCTGGCCAACCGGGTACTGATGGCCCCCATGACCCGCTCGCGTTCGGCCCAGCCCGGCGACATCCCCACCGCCCTCAACGCCGAATACTATGGCCAGCGCGCCGGCGCCGGGCTGGTGATCAGCGAAGGGATCCCGATATCTCCCGGAGCCAAGGGTTACGCCTACACACCGGGGATCTATACCGATGCCCAGCAGGCCGGCTGGAAACTGGTCACCGATCGGGTGCATGCCAATGGCGGGCTGATTGCGGCGCAGCTATGGCACGTCGGGCGCATCTCCCATCACTCGGTACTGCCGGCGGGTCACGCGCCCCTGGCCCCTTCGGCGGTTCGCGCGCGGTCCAAGACCTTCGCCTTCGACGAGAACGGCCTGCCGGGCATGGTGAATTGCGACCCACCCCAAGCGTTGAGCGAAGAGGGTATTGCCGCTGTGATCGAGGAGTTTGTACAAGCCGCCAGGCGTGCCATGGCCGCCGGCTTCGATCTGGTGGAGCTGCACGGGGCCAACGGCTATTTGCTCGAGCAGTTCCTGTCCGTCAGCACTAACCAGCGCACCGACGGTTATGGCGGCACCCTGGAAAATCGCGCACGGTTTGTACTCGAAGTCGTCGATGCGGTGTCCGCCGCCATTGGCGCCGAGCGCGTGGGAATCCGCCTGTCACCCTGGTGCCCTCCAATCGTCAACGACATGGACTTCCATATCGAAGCCCGCGACATCACCCTGTACCTGGCCGCGGCGCTCAGTGTGCGGCGCATTGCCTACCTGCACCTTGCCGAATGGCCCGGCGCGCCCTACCCGCCCGCTTTTCGCTGCCAGCTGCGTTCGGCGTTCACCGGCGCGATCGTGGTCTGTGGCGGCTATCAACAGGGCTCCGCGCAAAGCCTGCTGGAGCAGGGGCTCATCGATGCCGTGGCGTTTGGCAAACCGTTCATCGCCAACCCCGACTTGCCACGACGCTTTGCCCTCGACGCCCCTCTGGCGGAGCCTGATGGCAGCACCTTTTACGGTGGCGACGCCCGCGGCTATACCGACTATCCCTCTCTCCCGTCCCTGGGCTGAGCCCTATGGACCATCCAGGGCGCCTGGTTGCCGCGTTGCTGCTGGGGATATTGAGCATGCCCCTGGCCACCGCCCGGGCCGGGGACAATCCAACCACGATCAGGAGTCCCGCCATGAGCCAGGAAGCGCTCTACGACGCCTTGCTCGACGCCCTCTACGCCACCTTTGGCCGGCATGCGGGGTTTCGTGTGGCTCATGCCAAGGGGGTGTTGGCGCAGGGAACCTTCGTCGCCACCAGCAGCGCGTCCAATGTGAGCCGAGCGGTGCACTTTCAGGGGGGGTCGATACCGATACGCGTACGCTTTTCCAATTTCAGCGGGTTGCCGGGCACCCGAGACGGCGACCCCACGGCCAGCCCGCACGGACTGGCGATCCGCTTCTCTCTGCCCGACGGGCAGTCCACCGATATCGTTGCCCATTCGTTCAACGGCTTTCCGGTCGCGACTGCGCAGGACTTCCTGAGTTTTCTGCAAGGCATCGCGGCCAGCGTGGCCACGCCGCCCGACCCGGCGCCTCTGGCCGCTTTCCTGGCTGAACATCCGCGGGCCCGGCAGTTTCTCGATACGCCCAAACCGGCCCCCCGCAGCTACATCGCCACCGAGTACTTCGGCGTCAATGCGCTGGAGTTCAGCAACCTCAAAGGCGAGCGTCGAATCGGGCGCTACCGTATAGAACCCTGGGTCGGCGAGCCCGCACTGAGCGACGAACAGGCCGCGGCCATGCCTGACGATTATCTGCGGGACGAACTGACGACACGCCTGAGCAAAGGGCCGGCGAAGATCCGCCTGGTACTGCAACTGGCGGCACCGGGCGATGCGGTCGAAGACGGTTCCATCCCCTGGTCGCGAGCCAACGAAGAGATTGAACTGGGTGTCCTCACCCTCGACAGGCTGATTTCCCCCGAAGCCCAGCAAACCGAGCAACAACGCCTGGACTTCAATCCCGGTCGCCTGCCGGATGGCATCGCCCCCAGCGCCGATCCGATGATCGAAGCCCGCCAGGGTATCTACGAACGGGCCATGGGCAGACGGCGTCAGCCATGAGCGACTTGCACAGCTGGGCCCTATTGCAAGCGCTAGGCCTGTCGAGCTCCGGCTTCATCGACTCGGGTTTAGTGATACAGCAGGAAAGGAGTCCGCATTGTCCCGCTATTTTTATCGGGTTGGCGGAGCGCGGATAGCCATTGAACCTGCAGACTCACCGCTGCCCTACCTTCCTTTCAACGAGATGCCGATAACTTGAGCCCCCAGGGTTTGAACGCACTGAGTGGGGAACCCGTTATGCCCGCCTCGACCACCTTGAAGTGGTCAAGGGTTTTATCGCCGTTACTACAACTGTGAGTGTTCAATAAGCCGACCGCGGCCGGCGCAATCTATATTCTTCAAACTTGGAAAATCTGTGCTCACGCTGCATGAGTTACCTCATGCAGCTTTTCTGCTTTATGGCGAGCGCCTTTTTCTGATAACACACTACAGGCATCTTGACCGCCCCCTTTGCTAGACAAAACATGAGTACTTAGTAAAACAGTCCTCGCTCTAACAACCTTCGGTCCCACGGCGCGGGATGACCAACTTCATCCCCAAGAAACTTGGCCAGCGCAAGGATCTTATCAGGAGTCTTTATGGTTTTCCGGTAGACCACCGAAAGATGACCGCCCGAAGGTGAATAAGGCTGCAGTACTGGTATCAACTCTCCGCAAAGCAAAGCATCTTCGGCGAGAAAAGTTGGCAAAATGGCCAGGCCGATACCGGCTTTGGCACTTTCCAGCAGTTGATGTCCGGAATCGGTGCGTAAACGCGTGCGAATTCGAAAAGATTCTTGCCGACCATTAAAAGGGAGCCTCCAGAAACCATTGGGTTCACGGTTGTAGTACATCAACCCATCATGCAGCTGGAGGTCCTCTGGATGTTGAGGCGTGCCATTCCTCTCCAGATACTCGGGACTGGCACAAATCAGGTGATGATTATCCGTAATGATTCTCGCGACCAAAGACGAATCTTCCAGTCGACCAAGACGTATGGCCATATCGAAGTGCTGGTCCTGGAGGCTGACAAAGCTATCGGTGCTTTGCACGTCAATATCCAGATCAGGATGTTTCTTAGCAAATTTCGAGAAAATCGGCGCAAGATAACGCGGAGTGAATGCCAGTGGCGCGGAAATGCATAGACGCCCCTGGAGAAAAGCGTTCGCCCGCCTGACTGATTGTTCAGAGTTTTTCAGTTCTTGCAGAAGATGAACGGCCTGACTGTAATACAACTGCCCCGCATCGGTAACCGAGATTGGCCGAGTTCTGCTGACCAAGGTACAACCCAGATGTTTTTCCAACTGTTGAATACGTTGACTTACTTGAGATTTTGTTGCACCCAGGCGACGTGCGGCTTCGGAGAAACTCAGGGCGTCAACGACTGTGACAAAGGTGTTCATGTTGATGAATATATTCATATAACTCTCGGTGCTTTCGCTTTTTGTACTATTTTTTGCCTGATGGTATTTTTACGCCAGCCACAATCCTGACGCCAAAAAAATTAGCTGCACCGCATTTAAGGCGAATAAAAAACTCAGCTGCTAAAGGACTATGACTTTGGTGAAAATGAGAAGTTTCACAGGATTACAATGATTAATCCAGCAGGATGAAGATGCTCTTAAAATGAATATTTTTCTTCTATCTGGATGGTTTTTTCGCTACGCAGGAACCGCACGATCTCCATCGATCCGGGCACACTCTTATACGGCGCACGCCATTTTTCGAGTAACGGCCAAACACCATTTTCGCGGATTCCCCGAGAAAAAGAGCGGTCAGGCCAGTACTCAAAAATCACTCTTGAGCCATATCCAGGCAAGTAGCCTGCAACAATTGCCGAACACTCTCAGCCTCTAGTGCCAGCCGTTTCGGTAATACGGCGTAAGCTCCAGTTCACGGCGGAACTGACGCGCTCGATGCTGCACCATGGGTAGAAGTGTAATGATCAAATGCGCGCTACCGCTATCGCCGCCATCTTTCCTGTATCACCCCGTTGAGGTGCTCAGCCAGCGTCCAAGAGGCGACTGGAGATGGCTGCCGTGCTTCCGCAGATCCAAGCTCTCCAGGTGAAACGCGGGCAGCAAGCGCTCGAAAAAGCCTCTCGAAGGTCAACCAATAGCGGAGTCAGAAAAAGCATCAACCCGGTGCCGGTCACTGATTTCTCTCACTTCTAAAGAGCCATCCGGGTAATGGGCCAATTCCTGAAACTGGCACAGATGCCTGCACCACTGTTGTCGAACAGGAGCGGGAAACGCCGTGGAGAATACAGAACATCTCGCTGAACCTGGTGGCCTATGAGTGCACAGCACAAAAGTCGCGGTCAGGGCGCCGACATGTGAAAGGCGACAACCAGGCCCACGGGCCAGGATCGTCTTCAAGTCAGGCAAAGGGACGGGGGCACAAAACCCCGGAATTGTGCGCGTACCACGAACAGGCGCTAGCCGTTCCGGTGCCGCATCGAGTGACAGAGGGTGAGACTTGATAGGCAAAACCTGCGCTGCCTGAATCGTGCGCCAGCGCAACAGCGGACTGCAGTGAAAGATCTGCAATGAGGACTTTGGAGTATCACGCGCCGACGGCGCATGTGGGCAGTATCGCCAACGGAAGGGCATGAACATACAGCGTGCAATGGCGAAGCCACCGCACGCTGTATCGGGACTCGGGCTTACTCTTTCTTGCCCATTTTCGCTTCGATCCGCCGGTCTACGTCGGCACGGATCTGATCGATGCTGAAGCTCGCCGGTTTCTGGCTAGGTGGATATTCAACGAAGGTTTCGAGGAACTTCGACGCCTTCATGGTGGCGACTGCCAGCATGTAGATGTTTTTCGCCGACCAATCGTAATACTGGTCGGAAACGACATCGGCCCTTTCATAGGGGTCCATGCGCAAGTTGAAGATCTTCGGCGCGCGCAGGCAGACGAACGGCTCGCTCCAGACCTCGAAACCACCGCGCTTGCGCTGTTCGCAAAACACGACTTTCCAATCGTTGAAACGCATTGAGACCAACTCGCCGTCATCGTTGAAGTAGTAGAACTCCTTGCGTTCGCTTTTCGGCTGCTGGCCGGTCAGGTACGGCAGTTGATTGTAACCGTCCAGATGCACCTTGAAGTTGCTGCCACCCGAGGTCGGAGCCCAGCCTTTGAGCAGTTTCTCCTTCACGCCGGTGTCGCCCGCGGCGGCCAATAGGGTGGGAAACCAGTCAAGACCGGAGAACATCTCCGTGGACACCTCGCCGGCCTTGATTTTGCCCGGCCAGCGGACCATGGCCGGGACGCGGTAAGCACCTTCCCAGTTGGAGTTCTTCTCGTTGCGAAATGGCGTGGTTGCCGCATCCGGCCACGACCACTGGTTCGGGCCGTTGTCGGTGGTGTAGACGACGATGGTGTTGTCGGCGATCTTCAGGTCATCCAGGGTCTTCAGCAGTTTGCCGACGTCACCGTCATGTTCAAGCATGCCGTCGGCATACTCGTTGCCGGGCATGCCGCTCTGCCCCTGCATGGATTCACGAACGTGCGTGAAGGCGTGCATGCGCGTGGTGTTCATCCAGACGAAAAAGGGTTTGTCCGCCTTGGCCTGTTTCTCGATGAAGGCCTGCGCGGCGGCGGTGGTCTCGTCATCGATGGTTTCCATGCGCTTCTTGTTCAGCGCGCCGGTGTCTTCGATCTTGCCGTCGGCGAAGCTGTGGATCACGCCGCGTGGAGAGGCCGCCTTGACGAACTCGGCATCGTCCTTGGGCCAATACGGACGCTCGGGTTCTTCCTCGGCATTGAGGTGGTACAGGTTGCCGAAGAACTCGTCGAAACCGTGGTTGGTCGGCAGGTATTCATCCTTGTCGCCCAAGTGGTTCTTGCCAAACTGGCCGGTGGCATAGCCCTGAGACTTCAGTGCCTGCGCAATGGTGATGTCGCGCTTTTGCAGGCCGACTGCCACGCCTGGCATGCCCACTTTCGTCAGCCCGGTACGCAGTGGCGACTGCCCGGTAATGAACGAGGAGCGTCCCGCGGTGCAGCTGTTCTCCGCGTAGTAATCGGTGAAGATCATGCCCTCTTTGGCAATCCGGTCGATGTTCGGCGTCTTGTAGCCGACCACGCCCATCGAATAGGCACTGATATTGGTCTGGCCGATATCGTCGCCGAATATCACCAGGATGTTGGGTTTTTCAGCGGCTGCGGCAGTTGCAGAAACGGCCATAACCGAGGTCACCACCAAGGCGAGCTTGGGCAACCATTTACGTATGCGAGTCATCTGACTGCTCCTTTTGCTCACTCAAATTGTCGTGTTACACGACTAACGTCTATCAAGGGTCTTGCGTAACGCTTTTTGTTGAATTTATTCGGTTGTCGTGGCTTCGAAGGGGTAAATCCGACGCCATTCGGATGCCATATCAACGATAGTCCAGCCATTGGCCGTTGCTGCGTCGAGGGCCTTGTCCAGACGGCCGACCTGCGACTGGCGGTCATAGGCCCACTCGCGCTTGGCGTCGGTGTGACGCACCAACCCCATGAAGCGCTTGCCCGAACCTGCGGCTGTCCATTGCAGCATTTGCAGGTCACCATCGGAGTTGCCGAAAGCCAGGATCGGCCGCTTGCCGATGATCGCCTCGATGCTTTCCGGCTTGCCCGGACCATCGTCGTTGTGCTTCAGCTCCGCCAGGCGCTGGATCGACAACTGTCCGTCCTTGTCCTGAAACCGTGTGGCGAAGGTGGTGCCGATCACTTGCTCCGGCGGGATGCCGTAGACCTCTTCAGCGAAAACCCGCATGAAGGCCACCTCGCCGCCGGAGACGATGTAGGTTTTGAAGCCGTTGTCCCGCAGAAAGGCGAGCAGCTCCAGCATCGGCTGGAAGACCATCTCGGTGAAGGGCTTGTGGCTGCGCGGATGCACCGCAGTGGCCAGCCACCGGCGCGCGTTTTCGCTGAATGCCTCGGTATCGATGCCGGTATGGGTGGCGGTTACGATTTGCATCAGCCCTCGCATGCCGCTGGTGGCCAGGGCTTGCTGATCGTCCTCCAGCACGGCTTTGAATGGCAGCTGGGTCTTCCATTCCGGGTGCTGGGGAGCAAGGCGCTTGACCTCGGCGAAGGCGAAGAGAATCTGGAAGTAGAGGGGCTGTTCGCTCCACAAGGTGCCGTCGTTATCGAATACAGCGATACGCTCCGACGGCGGCACGTACCCTCTTGCGCCTTCCTCGGTGACCGCCTCGACGAAACCGATGATCGCGGCACGTGAAGGACCGTCGCGCCAGGACGGCAGAATCTCTCCAGCCTGACCCCAAAGCGGCAGCATCAGTAAAAGCGCGAAAAACCAGCGCAACTTAAGCGAAGCCGGACTCAAGTACATGCAACTTCCTTGATAAATACAAAAGGTTGGAACCGAGTTATACAAGTCGAATCGCCCAGGCACCGCTGGGTTTGCGCTGCTTTTCTCTGGTTCGATGACGCACAGTTGTTATGTTGCGCCTCTGATAGTTCCAACAAACACTAGCAAAGTTCTGCGTAATGCGCCGAACAGGGTCTTTTAACCCATATTCATTACACGACACCCTGTTACTCCATACATTTATAAGTACAGCCCATGAGACTGGGGAAAAGCGCCCCGGAGATTTCTTCTTCACCTGATCAGCCGCCTCCAGGCAGACGCTCGGCCGTGCCGAATGTCATCTTTTTTCCAGCCTTAAACACCTCAGGATAGCCACTAATATGCCGCTACCGTTTTCCGCGAGAGTGCCAATAAGACCGGGTGCGCAGTCAAGTCTCCCGATTGAGTCCACGGGGAGGCACAGCCTGCCGACAGCACTTGCGGCGCCAACCATCTCAATACGGGAAAAACAGAACGACCTCTTGCTTATTCTCTCTGGTGCGATAAAGACACTCGCCTTAGAGACTTATCGCCTAGTTGTCGCGTAAAGAGCATATTGACTGTTTCCCGTGCTGCGCCTAGAGCGCCATCTAAGCCGGTTTACGTTATCGTGGCCTCCACTATTCATAGTCAAAACAGTTATCTGTGCATCGAAAACTGTATTGCAATATGAGTCCTGTATTTTTATCTGCCGCAGAACTTTCAAGCCATGGGATCCGACAAGGAAGCGTTATGAAGACGAATAAACGCCACCTCTCTCGACGACTCTACCTTTCGATATTTTTCTATGGCCTTGGTCTTCTCACGAGTGAAGCCCGGGCCGGTGGCATTTTGATTTACGAGGCGGGTCAGGAAGGTAATGGTTTGTCCAATGCCGGCGCAGCAGCCCTGGCAAACGACCCTAGTGTGTTGATGAGCAACCCGGCAGGCATTACCGAATTATCCGGCACGCAGATCAGCGCAAACGCTCAGGTGATATTTGGCAACATCCGTTTCTCTCGTGATGGCAATAACCAGTTTGACGGTAACGAAGGTGGCAACGCGCTGCAGTATCTGCCGGGTGCCAGCCTGTTCATCAGCCACCAAATCGATGAAAAAACAGCTATCGGTTTCGGCATGTACGGTAACTTTGGTCTGGCGCTGGACTACGACGATGACTGGGCCGGGCGCTACTTTGCCCAGGAAGCGGCAATCATCGGCGTGTCTTTCCAGCCCACGTTGGCCTACAAGTTCACTGATGACTTGTCTGTCGGGATCGGCCCTCGGTTCATGTATGCCTACTATCGCACCGAGATGGCCATCAACAATAACGCACTCGGCCTGCTCGACCGGCCAGATGGGCAGTTGGAGTTCAAGGACACTGATGTGGGTACGGGCGTCAACCTTGGTGTGCTCTATCGGCTGAACGAACGCACTCGGTTAGGGCTCGCTTACACCAGCAAGATCAACCTTGAGTTCAAGGACAGTCCGCAACTGCGCGACGTCAGCAATCCCCTGCTCAATACGGCCTTGGGGCGCCTCGGTGTCGACGATCTCAAGCTGGATCTGCAAGTCCCCCAAACCGTGCTATTTAGCGTTGCCCACGCTCTGGACAGTCAATGGACGCTGCTTGGCAGCCTCGGCTGGCAGGACTGGAGTGAGTTCGGCAGCATCGGGGTCGAGGTCGATACCAATGCAGCAGGCGTCAGTCGCACCGTCGACCGTCAGTACAAAGACACCTGGCATGCCTCTATCGGCACCCAGTACCAGGCGACCCCCAAACTGCGTTGGAATATGGGGCTGGGCTATGACAGTTCGGCGGTGGACGACAAAGACCGGACGGTGGACAACCCGATGGGCGAGACATGGCGCCTGTCTACCGGAATCAATTATCAACTTGAGGATGGTCTTGACCTGCACATGGCGTACACGTTGGTGTGGCTAGGTGATATGGACGATGAGCAAACCAAGGCCCGTTCGGGCGACACACTCTCGGGCACCTACCACAACGCCGCTCTGCACATCATTGGCGGTGGAGCAACATGGCGCTTTTGACGTGCATTGACCGTTCGATGTCCCCCCCCAGCGATTTACTGTAGATCTGTCCATAAGGAGCACCACCATGAAGTCGAATTTTCTTCTGGCCACGTTGTGTACGGCAACGCTCGCGCTGACCGGTTGCGCCAGCAAATACGTCGATCCCGAGCAGTATTCCGGGTTTCTAAAAAATTACAGCACGCTCAAGGAAGACAAGTCGCCCTCCGGAGCGCCGGTAATGCGCTGGATCAAACCGGGTGTGGACGTCAGTCGCTACAGCCGGGTCTATATCGAACCTAGCCAACTGTATCCGAGGCCACAGCCTACCGAGAAGATCCCGGCCAGCACGTTGCAAGGCATCACCCAGTACTACGACCAAACGCTACAGCGCGAATTCACCAAGGTCTTGCCGTTGGCCAAAGGCCCTGGCGCAGGCGTTCTGATCGTGCGACCGGCTATTACTGCGGTCAGTGCGAAGACCAAGGGGCTGCGTCCTTACGAAGTCATCCCGATTGCCCTGGTTGCCGCCGGTGTCAGTACCGCCACCGGTATTCGTGACCAGGACACCAGCCTTGCCACCGAAGCCGTCTTCGTTGATGCCGAGAGCAATGAAGTGGTCGCCGAAGTCGTGCGCAAGGGAGCCGGGGCCGACCTGGAGAACTCCGATCAGGTCATGCAGGCCAAGGACGTCAAGGCTGTACTCGATGGCTGGGCCAAGGATATGGCCAAGTCCTACGAAATGCTGAAAACGAAATAAGACTTCGGTCATGTGAGGGGGACTCACACGCGCCCATCGATCAGTCTGTCCCGGCAGGCGCCAGGTAAATTATGGCTCTATGCCATAGCTGTCGGAACAGGCTGTCACCCCTCTTTATTGGATCCATTACTTGCTCCTTAAGTTGTGCTCCCATACGGATAGGATTCACGCGCTATCCTTATTCGCACATGATGCAAATGAAGTAAGCTCTGGAAGTTTTGCTTGTCGAGAATCAGCTGGATTTTATTGACCGAGGCGATCTCTTAATACGCCTTGAGACGGATGTCGATTGCTGCGGATGATCGAAATCATTCGGTGATATGACCCGATGTTCGTTGAAAACATGATGAACCTTTAATTACAGAATACTGAGCATATGACACTGAACGTTATAGTTGTCGGTACGACTCTAACATAACCACGTTCAGTCGCCCGGCAGACGCGTAATGCTCATTACACGACACGCCGCACAAACCGGTATTTTTTTGTGTAGCGTTCATACTTAGTGTCTATATATTAATACTATCGCTGCCCACGCAGCATGATCGCAGGCATATGGCGCCCGCACAGCCCAAGAAGGCGAAAGCTATGACAACCGGAAAACCCATGACGCCCCTCAATGCCAAGGAGCTTCTGGATGTATTGATACGGGCGGGGCTTATCGCCGCCTTGACCCTCTTCTGTTATCAGATCTTTCAGCCTTTCCTCGGAGTCATGCTTTGGGCCGTGATCCTTGCCGTCACCCTGAACCCGCTCAATAGCCGTATGGCCAATGCCATAGGCATCTCCCCGGGCAAATCCGCCCTATTGCTGGTCTTGCTGATACTGCTCTGCCTGATGGTGCCGCTGAGTTTTCTCGGCGAGTCGCTCGCCGTATCGGTGCAAGGCGCATTGCAATCAGCCAATGAGTGGAACCTAAGCCTCCCGCCGCCCACGGAAGCCGTGCAGGGATGGCCGCTCATCGGCAAACCGCTCTTTCAAATCTGGAGTCACGCCTCCTCTGATCTGACGTGGGCGATGCAGCAAGTGGTGCCTCATCTCAAAGGCTTCAGCACCATGCTCTTGCTCAAGCTGGCAGGCGTCGGGACTGGCATCCTGATCTTTGTCCTGGCGCTGATCATCGCCGGCTTGTTTATCGCGCACGGCGACAGTAGCGCCCGAAAAGGCATTGCCATCTCCAAACGAATCTTCAATCCGGAACGTGGAGAGGAGATGGCCACGCTGTGCGCCGCCACCATCCGGGCAGTCGCCCAGGGCGTGGTGGGTATTGCGTTCATCCAGATGCTGCTGGTCGGGATCGGCCTGGTGGTGATGGGCGTTCCCGGCGCCGGACTGCTCGCACTGCTGGTTCTGCTGCTGGGTATCATGCAACTGCCCGTGCTGCTGATTACTGCGCCGGTGGTGATTTACGTCATCAGCCAGCAAGGGGTCAGTACCCCTACCGTCATTTTCTCCATCTGGACAATAGCCGCCGGGCTCTCGGACAATGTGCTCAAGCCATTGCTGCTGGGGCGCGGGGTTTCGGTGCCGATGCCGGTGATTTTGATCGGTGCCTTGGGAGGCATGATCAGCTATGGTTTCATCGGTCTGTTTATCGGCCCCGTCGTCTTGGCGATCGGGTACGAACTCTTCAATACATGGGTTGGCCAGGCCCCGGAACTACCAGACGCGGTAGGGCCGGCGGCAGACCCTGTCGACGATTGATTATCAGGGCAGCTCAATGGACAGTGTTCGCGGCACCGCCTTCCTGCAGTACGGTGAGTTGCTCGCCGTTCGAGGCGCATCGATGCGTGAATACCTGACGCCCCATCACATCGATCTGGGCGTCGTCGGCAACTATGAAAGAACCTGCTCCTACAAGAGCCTGGTGCATATCTTCGAAGGCAGTGCGCACGCCTTGCATATGCCGGAATTCGGCATGGAGCTGGCTTCGCGCCAGAGAACCACGTTGCTGGGGCCCCTGCACTATCTGGCGCAATCGGCTCCCACTGTGGGCGATGCCCTGGTCGCGGTCATTCGTTACATGCATGTCTATAGTCAATCCATTCACTTCAGCCTGGAACGCCGACACGGCCAGGCGCTGCTGTGCTTCAAAAACGCTCTTGGGTGCAATCTGGTAACACCACAGATCGTCGAGAAGTCCGTACTGCAGGGCAGCCTGCTGATCGCCGAACTGCTGAGTGGCCCATTCCAACCCAAGACCGTACTGTTTCGACACCTGCCCCAAGCCAGCCAAGCCATCTACCAAAGCTATTTCAACTGCCCGGTGCTTTTCTCGCAGGAACATAACGTCTTGGTGCTGCATGCCGAGGATCTGCAACGGCCCTGCGTGCAATTCGATCCCGTGCTCCATGACATCATGCGCTTCTACCTTGAGGCCAACTGTTCCGCCAATCGTAGCCTGCATGACCAGGTTGCCCAGAAGATCCAGATGCTCCTGCCCCGACAACGTTGCAGCCTGGATCAGGTGGCTGTAACCCTGGGCCTTAATCCCAGGACACTGCAAAGGCACTTGGCCGAAGACGGAATCGAATTCGAACAACTGGTGGACCGGACACGGCGCCAGCAAGCCAGACAGTTGCTGACCAATACGGCCCTCAGCGTGGCGCAGATTGCCCAGGAACTCGGCTACCGGCGCACCACTTCATTTTGCCGGGCGCACTTGCGCTGGTTCGCATGCACGCCACTGGAACATCGTCTCCAGCAAATGCCCAATCGCTAGCGACCAGACAGCCATCTGCCCGACGCTTTACGCAAGCAGGTTAATGCCTGCTGAAGCAGTTTGGAAAGCGCGCCCGGATCGGCAGGAACTGTCGCCCGCCCTGCAAAATTACCCGCCGTCGCACTGGTCACGATATGGGCGAATGCCCCTGGCGTCGATACGCAAGATGGGAAACGTCCGCACCCTAAAGTTTCAAGGACTGCGGCACTTCAAAGTCCACCTGGAAACAGGTGCCCTTCCCTAGCTGGCTGGTGAGGAGGATCTCGCCCTTCATCTGCGCCACCAACTGGCGACACAGCGCCAGCCCCAGGCCGGTGCCACTTTGCCGATAGCGTCCGGCCGCCTGGATTTGAATAAAGGGTTCGAATATCCGGATCTGGTCACTTTCGGAAATCCCTATCCCCGTATCCTCGACCACCAGCCGGACCTTCACCAGGCCCTCTCCACAGCCAATCGCACGGAGCTTGCAGACCACCGAGCCGGTATCGGTGAACTTGATGGCATTGCTCAACAGGTTACGCAGCAATTGCTTGAAGCGATCCGGATCGATCCAAACCTCGGACTGCAGCACCTGATGCAGTTCGACGATGTACTCAAGGCCCTTGCTGGTGGCCGCCCCACGGAGTTCGTTGGCGACATCTTCGGCCAGTTGCTGCAGGTCCGAGCTTTGCGGATGGCATTCAACGCAGACGACCCGCGCTAACTCGAACACCAGGGCGCGTTGGTCTGCCAGGACTGGCCGAGTTATGGCGACCTCACCGCCGAGCATTGGTTCTGCGCCCAGGACGTACCTGAACATGCAAACATTCACGGTATGATCCACTTTTTTTCGCCTGCTCTGGGGCCGGCACCCCAGAGCACGATAACTACACATTCACCGAACCACGCAAACGCATCGCCAATGCACCGACCACTGCCCGACTCGCCCAGAAACTCCCGTCCCTGCCCCAGGGAGGAGCCCTGGCATCGCTGGGCCACGTGGATTGGGCATGGGCATCAAGCTTCCTGTCACAGCGAGGCATAGCGCAGATTCAGGCCTTTTGTGATGTCATCCATAGGCTGATGCTGGGTAACCGTATTGGCCACGCTACCGATCAGTTCAATACCCTATGGGGCACGTTGAGTACCCAGCTCGTTGTGCTACTCAATAACTTGAGTTACGGAAAACAACCCACTCGCGAATTAATGTCACTGCGCATAGCCCGTGACGACATGCGCAATTATGTTGTGTTGGGCGATCCGGCTGTCCGGCTCCGTGCCCCACTAACTTGGATATCAAACGGGCAGACTGCACCGATCATCGACGACAGAATAAAAGTTGCATTATCCCTCGCTGTGACGACTCCTTCCGAGTGAGTTCAGCCCTTTCCTGACGCCAGCAAATGGCATTCTTGAAAAACTGATGAAGCAGGTCTCTACCCATGATCGTTACATGAAGCAGATTATTGGAAGGATCGGCATATTAGAGACGTTAACTGACCTTGAACTCGTTCGGCTTTTCAGGTGATCAGAGAAGCTGGCAATGCCCTGCCACAGGAGAGACTGATGGGCCTGGAGATAGATCACGACATGGAAACGTAGTTCTGAAAGATGAACGGCAGTCTGCGCTCTAAGATTGCTTCTCTCGCTGGTTGCGCTAGCTATAGCCATACGTGCCCTTAGCCAACGCAGTACGGTTCAGCCCTTGAATTACCCTTAGAAAATTGTCGATGAAAGCGAAGCACTTTCCAGCAGTGTTTTTTGACGTGCCTACCCGCGCCCAAGCCCTTGCTACTGAACACGTGAACATCGCTCAGACAAACCTTATTTATGCACTTGAACGCCCTGAGGCGAGCATCAAGATGGCGCCAGCATTCCGATTAGTAGCTGAGGCGGCGTGTTAACTCATACAATCCAGCTTACGGGATGACCACCCTAAGCTATGCTCCTGAGGGGAAATGGCATAATATGCCAACGATTGAAAGAACCTGTTTGCCCAGAGCTGGAGCTAATTATGGCGACGCGAAACGTTGTGCTCACCCCTCACCAGGAACAGGTTATCCAGGACCTGGTGCAGTCCGGCCGTTATCAGAATGCCAGCGAAGTGATGCGAGAAGGTTTGCGCCTATTGGAACAGCGCGTCGCCGAAGAGGCGGCCAAAATTGAGGCCCTGCGTCAGGCGACCTCAATCGGCATCATGGATCTTGAGCACGGGCGCTTTACTCAGTTGAACGAAGGGGATCTGGAGCACTACCTCGAGGGCTTGAGCCTGGAGGCCACCCTCCCCGCGCGCGAGAAACACTGAGCATGCCGCAGTATCGGATCTCCAACGCGGCGCGCGCCGACATTGTCGACATCCTCACACTCTCCCAGACGCAGTTCGGCGATCAAGCACGCCAGCGCTACCAGGCGCTGATCCTCACCGCGCTGCAAGCGATCGCCGGCATGCCCTATTGCATTGGCAGCCACGACCGCGATGAGCTTGCGCCGGGCCTTCGCAGCTATCACCTCATCTACTCACGCCAGCAGGCCAAACACCTCCATGGGACAGTCAAAAGCCCGCGCCATATCGTGTTCTATCGTGTGGCAAACGACGACGTGATCGAGGTCGTCAGACTCCTTCATGACGCCATGGACGTGCAGTTGCACTTGCCTAATGACTGATCACCGACCTGGCCCAAAGGCTTAACACTCATGCACAGCGAAGGTAAGGCGCGCCCTCTCTATCTCAACCTGAGCGCCCTCGCTGCCAGCCGACTCGGCGGCTAATTGAAGCGCGAGGCTCTGGGTCCGACCGGACTATCGAGACCCACGACCAGAAACACGATGCTCAACTTTGCGTACCACTTTCAATGCTGAACAACCGCTTCTTAGGCATTTTCCGCGGCCAGGCGCCTAGCATTACGCTCCAGCTGCCGATGGACACGCGGATCGATGCCCCTGGCGACCAGTGCCCTCGCAACATCACGCAGAGCACGAGCATCTCCTAAGTTAATTTCAGGATAGATACCGAGAGAAATACGGGGTTGCTTATCCGCCCAGGAAAAACGGAAGTGCCAGCACTTGGCGCCTTTCGTATTCACGAAAAGGGCCAGGCCGTTGTAGTCAGGGAGGGTGTAGTCCTTGGCACAGGGTTTAGCGTGCCGGACTGCCGTATTGGTGAGAGCCATCGTACAATCCCCATCTCGTTTGAATAGAGGAGATTTGTACAGTTTCCAGAAAGGCGAGTCCCACGAAAAAATGATCTACCAAGCTCCGGATTAATGTACTAAACGATGTACTAAAAAAACGTGGATGGTAGTGTTTTCGAGTAGAACTTACTGGAACGAAAAAAGAGGCCGAAGCCTCTTTTTTCAGTTTCTGCAGACTTCAATAGAAGCCTGTAGAACAATAATTGGAGCGGGAAACGAGACTCGAACTCGCGACCCCGACCTTGGCAAGGTCGTGCTCTACCAACTGAGCTATTCCCGCGTCTTGGTGGTGTGCATTCTATAGAAATTCGAAACTGCGTCAACCCCTTGATTCAAAAAAGTTTTATTTCTTTTCCACATCGGTCTTCAGATGCGGCCAGGCCGCGCGCAGGTACTGCAGCATGGACCACAGGGTCAGGCCTCCCGCGATCAACAGCAAGGCATAACCCAGCAGCACCCAGAAGGTGAAGGCCGGCGGGTTGGCCAGCAGGATCACCAGCGCCAGCATCTGCGCGGCGGTTTTCCATTTGCCCATGTTGGATACCGCTACTTGCGCGCGGGCACCCAGTTCGGCCATCCACTCGCGGAGGGCGGAAACGACGATTTCACGCCCGATGATCACCGCCGCCGGCAGGGTCAGCCACAGGTTGCCATGCTCTTGCACCAGCAGCACCAGGGCCACCGCCACCATCAACTTGTCGGCCACCGGATCGAGGAAGGCCCCGAACGGCGTGCTTTGCTCCAGGCGTCGCGCCAGGTAACCATCGAGCCAGTCGGTGGCCGCGGCGAACGCGAAGACGGAACTGGCGGCCATGTAGCTCCAGGAGTAAGGCAGGTAAAACAGCAAAATGAAGATCGGGATGAGCAGAACGCGTAGAACGGTGATCAGATTAGGGATATTCATCGGCACAACTGGCTACGAGGTGAGTTGGCAATCTACTCGAAAAAGACAGCAGATGAGGTAGGCACGGCCATTCTACGGGCTTCTCGCACAGCGTGTCTAACACTGTTCCAAGACTTTGAGCGCCTCGAAAGAGCAACTTCAGGAGACCTGAACGAGCGCGACAAGAATCAGGCACGGGTACTCCGCATGTCAGGTGCTCAAGCTCGCGGCAGGCTCCATCCAAGTTCAGAATCGTCCTAAAGCCCTGCCCATCGCCACTTGCTAGGTTCGCAAAGCTCTACAAAGAACTTCGCTGATCAGTCAACGCAAGGACGATAAAATGCTCTCTTCTGCTCGCCTGGGCGATAAACACGTCTGCCCGCTTCCCGGTCACGGCATCACATCGATTGCTTCTGCTTCCTCCGATATCCATATCAACTCCATGGGCGCAGCCCGTGTCGGTGACACTTGCGGCTGTGGCGCGGTCATCACCACGGGGTTTCCCTCGATCCTCCTGAATGGTCGCCCCATGGCCCATTTAGGGAGCCCGACCAGTCACGGCGGGACGATCATCACGGGGTCGGGTGACACCTTCGGTGGCTTTGTCCTTGGGCCCACTCCTGACGCGGTGATCATTAACTTCGCGGCCCTCGGCGTGTTTCGCCCGGACGGCTCGGTAGACGATGAAAAGATGGCGACCTTGCTGGCCGATCCAAGACTGACCGAGAAGGCCGGCGCTGCAAATGCCTTGGTTGATCCCAATGCGGTCTCTAAGGCGCCTGAAGAGCAGCCAGAGGAGAAGGTTTGCACCGATCCCGACCGCATGGAGGAACTGGCGAGCTACATCGCGGGTGAAATGAACGCCAATATCAATAGCGCGTCTGTGCGGCAAATGAAGGACCTCAACAGCTTTAGCCCAACTGCTGAGACAAAGAAGTATAAGGAGCTTCCTTTCTATCTTCGTCTTGGTCAAAGCCCTGACTTCTACAGCTTAGCGCTGGGGAAGAGAGCGAAAGCCTTAGCTATCTGGACAGAACGAGTAGGTCAAAATCGACCGTGGGACCACAAGCCTATTATTCGCAAGACCATCGGGGGAATTTGGCACAAACAGGGTAACTACGATTACTTCTACGACATCTGGTCGAACATCCACTATGGCTATGTGGGGATGGCTGGAGGCCTTTCTGAAAGCGTCCTCTTGGACGGTGCAGGTATAGAACAAATAGGATCAGACGCCGCTCGGAAGGTTGAAGAGATGTATAAAAAACCTAAAGCAGAATGGGAACTACCTGGCCCACATCGCTCAGCAGATATCGAAGGTATGCGGGCATGGGATGATGCGCCTGACCGAACATCCATTAGTATTGGCATTAAACTCTATCGACAACACCCCCACGGAGGCGTCACGGCAAAGATGATCATGGACGAGGTTCTTGCAGTACCGCTTCAAGAATGGAGAAAGGGGGCCCGGGTACATGTCTGCAAAGAAACATAAGGTCCGATATGGCCGCTGGCTATTTCTGATTCTTGTCATCCTCCCTATAGCACTTTGGCATTTTGCCTCCCCGGTTGTATCGGTCGACTTTTCCCCGGATAGCAAGGAAGAGTTCCGATATGTCTGGAACACTCAGGACAGAATCCATAGAGGCGACATTAAGCATGGGGGCACTGCCATTGAGTCCAGCTACATATTTCCTGACGAGGACTTCTTTATGATGTTCTTTTGGTGGACGGATAAAGGGCTTCAACAATGCATCGATATCACACCGAAGCGCTGGGCAACGATAGACATCTACCTTGATGCAGCAGGCAGGATCGACACCACTAAAACTGCTCCTGACATTATTGCTCGCTTGAAGAAATGCGAGGGCGAGCCTGACCCTTTCCGCCCCTGAACTCTCCCCTACTCGCTATGCAAGTTCGCATAAATCAGTTCGGCGAGCTTTTTACTGATCCCCGGCGCCTTGGCGATCTCCTCGATGCTTGCGCGAGACAGCTCCTGCAATCCACCAAAGTGTTTCAGCAGGTCGCGGCGGCGCTTGGGGCCGACGCCGGCCACGCCTTCGAGGGTCGAAGTGCGGCGGGTCTTGCCGCGACGCGCGCGGTGGCCAGTGATGGCGAAACGGTGAGCCTCGTCGCGGATCTGCTGGATCAGGTGCAGCGCCGGTGAGTCGCCCTTGAGGGTGAACTCATGGGCCGCATCGTTGAGGTAGAGGGTTTCGAAACCGGCCTTGCGCGTCGCGCCCTTGGCCACCCCCAAGAGGATCAGGTCGGGCACCGCCAGCTCGTTGAGCACGTCGCGGGCCATGGACAGCTGGCCCTTGCCGCCGTCCACCAACAGGATGTCCGGCAGCTTGCCCTCGCCGTCCTTGAGCTTGCTGAAGCGCCGGGTCAGGGCCTGGTGCATCGCCGCATAGTCGTCGCCGGCGGTGACGCCTTCGATGTTGTAGCGCCGGTAATCGGACTTCAGCGGCCCTTCCGGGCCAAATACCACGCAGGACGCCACGGTCGCCTCGCCGCTGGAGTGACTGATGTCGTAACACTCCAGGCGTTGCGGCGGCTCGTCCAGGTTCAGCACTTCAGCCAGGGCTTCGAAACGTGCGGCCACATGCTGCCGATTGGCCAGCCGCGCGCTCAGGGCCTGCTCGGCGTTGGTCACCGCCAGTTGCTGCCAGCGCGCCCGCGTGCCGCGCACCCGGTGGCTGATGCTCAGCTCACGGCCGCGCAAGGCCTGGATCGCGGTGATCAGGGTCGGGAAATCTTCATGGACCACGTTGACGATCAGCTCGCTGGGCAGGTCGCGCTCCGGGCTGCTGAGAAAGTACTGGCCAAGGAAGGCCGACATGACCTCGGCCACCTCTTCCTCGATACCCACCTGGGGAAAGAAGTTCTTGCTGCCCAGTACCCGGCCGCCACGCACGCTGATCAGGTGCACGCAGGCGCCGCCCGGGTTGACGAAAGCCGCCACCACGTCGACGTCGCCACTGCCGCCTTCCATGCTCTGCTGGTCCTGCACCCGCCGCAGCAGGGAAATCTGGTCGCGTAGCTCGGCGGCCTTCTCGAAGTCCAGGGTGCTGGCCGCCTGCTCCATGCCCGCCGACAGTTCATCGGTCAGGGCATTGCTGCGGCCTTCGAGGAACATCACCGAGTGGCGCACATCCTCGGCGTACACCTCGGCCTCCACCAGGCCGACGCACGGCGCCTTGCAGCGCTTGATCTGATATTGCAGGCACGGCCGGGTGCGGTTCTTGTAGTAGCTGTCCTCGCACTGGCGGACCATGAAGGTCTTTTGCAGCAGGCTCAGGCTCTCGCGAATCGCCCCGGCGCTGGGGTACGGGCCGAAGTACTTGCCCTTCTGCTTCTTCGCCCCGCGATGGATGCTGAAACGCGGAAACTCGCCGTCCGACAGAAACACATAGGGATAGGACTTATCGTCGCGCAACAGGATGTTGTACGGCGGCCGCCATTCCTTGATCAGCGTCTGCTCCAGCAGCAGGGCCTCGGTTTCGTTGGCGGTGATGGTGGTTTCGATCTGCGCGATGCGCCCCACCAGGGCAGCGGTCTTCGGCGCCAGGCCGGTCTTGCGAAAGTAGCTGGCCAGGCGGCTCTTCAGGTTCTTGGCTTTACCGACGTAAAGCAGACGTGCATCGCTGTCGAACATGCGATACACGCCAGGACGGCCACTGCAGGTAGAAAGAAAAGCACTGGGATCAAACGGGTCGGTCATTGTCAGGCGCTGGCATCGACCATGCCGTGGCGAACCGCCAGCAACGTCAGTTCGACATCACTGCTGATCGAGAGCTTCTCGAAGATACGGTAACGGTAGGTATTCACGGTTTTCGGAGACAGGCACAGCTTGTCAGAGATGATCTGCACTTTCTGGCAGCCGACAATCATCAGCGCAATCTGGATCTCGCGCTCCGACAAGGCGTCGAACGGTGAATCACTGGACGGCTGGAATGACTTGAACACCAATTGCTGGGCAATTTGCGGGCTGATGTAACGCTGGCCGGCAAACACCAGGCGGATGGCCTGCACCATTTCGTTGAGACCCGCGCCCTTGGTCAGGTAACCCGCCGCACCGGCTTGCAGCAAGCGGGTCGGGAACGGATCTTCTTCACACACGGTGACGGCCACGACTTTGATATCCGGGTGACTGCGCAATAACTTGCGCGTGGCTTCAAGACCGCCAATCCCGGGCATCTTGACGTCCATGAGGACCACATCGGGTTTCAACTCCCGGGCCTTGAGCAGGGATTCCTCCCCTGATTCGGCCTGACCGACCACTTGCAGGCCATCGATGTCAGCCAGCATTCGTGTAATACCTGTACGAACGAGATCATGGTCATCGACTACTAGCACCCTAATCAAGCAGACACCTCGCGATTTGGTCTTATAGGTTGCCGGACACCTTAGCAAAAAAGCAGCGTGCTGACCTAATGACAAACACCATATAAAAAGCACTTGTTCACCAGGGGTATCCGGTGGATGGTTGATGCGCTGCGAACGCCCTGCCCTAAGGCTCTCGGGCGTCCGCCTTTCTTTTCATGAGGCTGGAAACCGAAAGCTCGGCAAGGGTATGGGTCAGGTGCCGGATCGCGTCCTGATCTTCCTTGTACAAGGCCCGATAACTGACGAGGATTTTCTCTTCGCTCTGGCTGAGGTTATCGGCCCTGGTCGGGGTCCGCCTGCCGGTCACTATATAAAGGACATCGACCCCTTTTGCCGCCACCCGGGACAAGTAATCCGCCTTGGGCACACGGTCTCCACTTTCATATCTGCCTTGGGCATTGGCTTCCACGCCGCCAACTTCACCAAATTTTTTCTGCGACAACCCCAGGCGTTCCCTTTCCTGTCTTAACCGCGAACCGATTCCACTCATTTGGATGTATGATCCTTTTTTATGCACCCCTAGGGGTGTTACACCCTTCAAGCATTGAACAAATTTGAACGGTTTTGAACTATGCCCGGTATCCGCACTGCCGCACAAGCCAAGGCCTGGCTTGAACATCAAGGTAAATCGGTTCAACAGTTCGCCCGTGAACACGGGGTCGACCCAGCCACCACCTACCAGGTATTGGCCGGCCGCAAGAAAGGACGACGCGGAGAGGCGCACAAGGTGGCCGTATTGCTGGGTATGAAAGACGGCATCATCCTGGCCGAGCCGGAGGACCCCGATCAGGCGCCCGCCTGATCCTCGACTGTCGCCACACTGCTCGGGACGACCGCCGCCCCGCACAAAAACCAGCGGCTACGCATCCGCGGCGCTGCTTCGCTCCATCCGCAGAAAGCACTCGTCTTCCCCAACCACCTTCAGCCCCATGCGCCCATAGAGCGCCTGCGCCGGGTTGTCCTTGAACACCGTCAGCCGCAGCAGCGCGCGCCGTTCGCCGCGCGCCATCGCCCGCACCTGCTCGATGGTCCAGGCTCCGGCACCTTGCCCGCGAAACGCTTCGAGCACATGCAACTCGCGAATATACAAGGCCCTGGAATCGCGACTCAGGCTGACGAACCCCAGCACCTCGGCGCCCTGGCAGATCAGCAGGTTCTCCCGCCCGGCCCAGGCCACATCGAAAGCTTCGTCCAACCACAACAGGTCGTGACGGATGTAATAGCCCAGCATGGTGCTGCGGGTCAGGTCGCGGGCGAACAGCAGATCCTCCGGGGTGCTGGCCGGACGCAGTTGGAAACCGTTCAAGGCGCTTCGACCGTCACTTGTTGACCACTCCAGTGACCGGCGTCGCGCCGGGCGATCAGCAACTCGTCGCCACAGCCTGCGGCGGCCACGATCAGAGCGCCATCCGGCCCCCAGATCGCGCTGCGGCCCGCCGACACCCAGCCCCCGGTCGGTCCGCCGTGGTTGGCCATCAGCACCAGCATTGCGTGCTCCACCGCGTACCCCTGCAACAAGGCACTGTCCGCGGCGTAGCCGTTTTCGCTGATCAGCACGCCGGCGGCATAGATGCCGGCACCGGACTGCGCCGCCGCATGCGCGTGGCTGGCCTGGGAGAAATCGGCGCACACCGCCAGGGCCACCCGGTCCTCGGCGAACCTCAGGTTCGCGCCACCCGTGCCTGGGCTGAACACCAACTCCTCGCCGGCATGCAAATGCTGCTTGCTATAGACCGCCAACGAACCATCGGCCGCCAGCACCAGGGCGCCGATCAACAACGGACCCTCGGCCGACAGGCGAATGGGCATGCCCACCGCCGCCGTCACCCCAGCTCCCGGGCCAGGTCGCGCAACGGTTGCAACAACAGGCTCTGGGGCAAGACCGCCAGCTCGGCCGCCAGCGCCGGCTCATAGCCGGTCAGGGACAGCTCGGGAAACACCAGCAATTGCACACCCTGCTCCGCCGCGGCGCGGATAAAGGCCTGGTGCCGGGCGATATTGCCCGGCAGGTCTCCGGCAACGGAAATCGATTGGGCGGCGGCAAGGGTCAGGGAGGTCATGATTCGTCCTGAATGAGCACAAATGAGGGCGTGGCGAGTGTGTCATAAAACTTCAAAACGCTTCACTCATAGGCACTTACTGGCCAGGTAATAGGAATTTCTGATTGAACCGCCACCCCGGCCTCTAGTAAGCTCGGCCCACTTCACGGAGAAACAGCATGTCGTCCCTCACCCTTTCCATGCATCGTCACACTGCCAGCGCCTCGCGCGTCGGTGCGGCTGCCTGGGTGAAAAACGCCTGTGCTCCGGCGAGCTTTTATTTTGGGTATTGGTTTAGCCACTGGCGCGCCTGATACCCAAACGGCGCCCACTTGAACGGGTCGCCTACCAGAGAAAATCTCACCCCCGGTCGGCCTCCCGACCGGGGGTTTTGTTTTTCTGGGCCAACGATTTTTAACCACGACTTTCAGCAACACACCGAACTTACCGAGGATTGAAACCATGAACTACGCCGCCTATTACCGTTACGACACTTGCACCACCTGGCGATTTAGCAGCCTCCGTTCGGGACAGCCTGCCGCCTCCGATCGGTCACCTACTGGTGGCAAACACACCTGCACAGCCAATCCGGCCAATTGTCGAACACCCCAGTAGGGCCGCGCGCGGGACACTACCCGCCGCCTGCCCAGGAAGCCTTGAACATGAACTCGTCCGTATCCGCTCTGCCGCTGTCCACCCGCAACTGCGCCAACGAAACCCTGAGCCAGCGCCTGCCCAGCTCGCTGGAGCTCAAGCAGCAACTGCCGCTCAGCCCGGCCCTCGGCCAGCAAGTCGCCGCCCATCGCCAGGCAGTGCGCGCCATCCTCAACGGTGAAGACTCCCGTTTGCTGGTCGTCGTCGGCCCCTGCTCGATCCACGATCCCCAGTCCGCCCTGGAATACGCCAGCAACCTGGCCAGCCTGGCCGCCGAGGTCAGCGACGACCTGCTGCTGGTGATGCGCGCCTACGTCGAAAAACCGCGCACCACCGTCGGCTGGAAAGGCCTGGCCTACGACCCGCGCCTGGACGGCAGCGACGACATGGCCGGCGGCCTGACCCTGTCCCGCGAGCTGATGCGCGAAATCCTCCGCCTGGGCCTGCCGATCGCCACCGAGCTGCTGCAACCCATGGCCGCCGGCTACTTCGACGACCTGCTGAGCTGGGTCGCCATTGGCGCGCGCACCACCGAATCGCAGATCCACCGGGAAATGGCCAGCGGCCTGGGTATGCCCGTGGGCTTCAAGAACGGCACCGACGGCGGCGTCGGCATCGCCTGCGACGCCATGCGCTCGGCGGCGCACCCGCACCGCCATTTCGGCGTCGACAGCCAGGGCAATCCGGCGGTGATCCAGACCCCGGGCAACCCCGACACTCACCTGGTGCTGCGTGGCGGCCATCGCGGCCCGAACTACGATCGCCAGAGCGTGGCCCAGGTCCAGCACGACTTGCAGAAACTGAAGATCCCGGCGCGGATCATGGTCGATTGCAGCCATGCCAACAGCGGCAAGGACCCGCTTCGCCAACCGGCGGTGTTCGACGAAGTCCTGGAGCAGCGCCTACAGGGCGACTCGTCCCTGGTCGGGGTGATGTTGGAGAGCCATCTGTTCGAGGGTTGCCAACCCCTGAGCCCGACGCTGCGCTACGGGGTTTCGGTGACGGACGGTTGCCTGGGCTGGGACGCCACCGAGCAACTGCTGCGCAATGCCGCCCGGCAACTGCGCAACAGCCGGCAAGCCATTCCGGCTTCCGCCTGATCCCGCCCCCGTAGGAGCGAGGCTTGCCCGCGATACAGGCGACGCGGCAAGTCAGGTACACCGCGTCATCGTTATCGCGGGCAAGCCTCGCTCCTACAGAATAAATGCCATCGACCGACCATCCCTTGCTGCAACGCTTTGACGGAACTTTGACGAGAAATAGGCTACACAATCCGGTAGGCTCACCACTTTCTTGAAAGGAGCAACTCCCCATGGCCAAAGCCACTGCCCGTCACATCCTCGTTGCCAGCGAAGCCAAGTGCAACGAACTGAAAGCCGAGATCGAAGCCGGCGCCGACTTCGCCGAAGTCGCCAAGAAGAACTCCACTTGCCCATCCAGCCGTGACGGCGGCAACCTCGGCTCGTTCGGCCCGGGCCAGATGGTCAAGGAATTCGACACCGTGGTGTTCAGCGCCCCGGTCAACGTCGTGCAAGGCCCGGTGAAAACCCAGTTCGGTTATCACCTGCTGGAAGTGACCAGCCGCCAGGACTGATCCTGTCGCGATTTGCGTGAACGACGGCCCGCCCTTTGGTGGGCCGTTGTGTTTGGGCTACGGCCCGCGCTGGTCAGCAGCGCGCCGGTAGCGTACAAATCGTGATCATCGATCACCCGGCTCTTAAGGCTGACAATGCGATTGCTTTTCCCCTCCCTGCTCTTCACCGCCCTGGCCCTGCTGCTGGGCACCGCGAGTGCCGACGCCGCACCGCAACACGCCTTGACCGTCTATGGCGAACCGGCCAAGTACCCCGCCGGCTTCAGCCACTTCGCCTACACCAACCCACAGGCGCCCAAGGGCGGGAGCATGCGCCGCTCGGCCATCGAGATCGGCCGCTTCGACCATGTGTTGCCCTACATCGACAAAGGCATCGGCGTCTCGCAACTCGACGGCTATATCTATTCCCCCCTGGCCCAGCGTTCGCTGGACGAGCCCTACACCGTGTACGGCCTGGTGGCACAAAAGATGGAGCGCGCCGACGACGGCCTGTGGCTGCGTTTCTACCTCAACCCCAAGGCGCGCTTCGCCGACGGCCAGCCGATCACCGCCGAAGACGTGCGCTACACCTACGACCTGCTGATGACCCAGGGCAGCCTGCGTTATCGCACCCAGTTCGCCGACGTCAAGGACGTCGAAGTCGAGTCGCCGCGGGTGATCCGCTTCGACTTCAAGAGCAATGAAAACCGCACCCTGCCCCTGGATATCGCGACCCTGCCGGTACTGCCCGAGCACTGGTGGAAGAGTCGCGACTTCGCCGGCGGCGGTGGTTACGAAGCGCCCCTGGGCAGCGGCCCGTACAAGGTGAGCAAGGTCGATAACGGCAACAGCATCACCTTCACCCGCGATGCCGACTGGTGGGGCAAGGACCTGCCGGTCAGCCGCGGCCTGTACAACTTCGACCGCTTCAGCATCGAGTATTTCGGCGACACCGACGTCGCCCGCCAGGTACTGCGCGGCGGCGCCTACGATTACAACCGCGAGTTCTCCGCCACCGGCTTCTCCATCGGTTACGACAGCCCGGCCCTGAGCGATGGCCGCCTGCAAAAGGCCCACCTGGCCAAGCAGGCGCCGCAACCGGCCCAGGGCTTCGTGTTCAACCTGCAAAAGCCGATGTTCCAGGACCGCCGCGTGCGCCAGGCCCTGGCCATGCTCTGGGACTTCGAGTGGAGCAACCGGCAGATGATGCGCGACCTGTACATCCGCCAGCAGAGCTTCTTCTCCAACAGCGCCCTGGCGGCGCGGGCGCTGCCGGATGCCGAAGAGCTGAAAATCCTCGAACCGTTGCGCGGCCAGGTTCCCGACGAAGTCTTCACCCAGGTCTTCGAAGCGCCGAAAACCGACGGCAGCGGCCTGATCCGCGATAAACAGCTGCAAGCCCTGGCCCTGCTCGAAGCGGCCGGTTGGAAACCCGACGGCGACCAGCTGGTCAACGCCGACGGCGAGCCGCTGCGCTTCACCTTCCTCAACAGCCAGAACGGCATCGAACGCCTGCTGTTGCCCTACAAGCGCAACCTGGCGCAGATCGGCATCACCCTGGAGATCCGCCGCATCGACGCCTCGCAGTACGTCAACCGGCTGATGGCCCGCGACTACGACATGATCGTCACCGGCTACCCGGTGACCACCTCGCCGGGGCTGGAGCTGTACAACTACTTCGGCTCGGCGGCGGCCAACGACCCTGGCTCCAGCAACCTGATGGTGCTGAAGAACCCGGCGGTGGACAGCCTGATCAGCGGCCTGGTCAAGGCCACCAGCCAGCCACAGATGCTGAGTTACGCCCACGCCCTGGACCGGGTGCTGCAATGGAATTACTACTGGATCCCCAACTACTACCCGCCGGGCACCTCCACCGTGTGGTGGAACCGCTTCGGTATGCCGGCCATTCCCGCCAGCAATGACGAAGCCATCGAAAGCTGGTGGGAAATGAGCCGCACGCCCCTGACCAACGAGCAAATGGCTGCCGAGCGCGTCCAGCGCGGCAAGCCCGGAGGACCGCACTGATGCTGGCGTATATCCTGCGGCGCCTGCTGCTGATCATCCCGACCCTGCTGATCATCCTGCTGGTCAACTTCGCCATCGTCCAGGCCGCCCCCGGCGGCCCGGTGGAACAGGCCATCGCCCGCCTGCAAGGCATAGGCGGTGGCGGCAACCTCGGCGGTTCGAGCGATGGCATCAGCGGCAACTCACGGGCCAGCCGCGGCCTCGACCCGCAGCTGATCAAGGACATCGAGAAACAGTACGGATTCGACAAGCCGGCCCACGAGCGCCTGTGGCTGATGCTCAAGAGCTACGCGCAGCTGGACTTCGGCAAGAGCTTCTTCCGCGGCGCCACGGTCACCGAGCTGATCCTGCAGAAAATGCCGGTGACCCTTTCCCTCGGGCTCTGGGCGACGCTGATCACCTATCTGGTGTCGATCCCCCTGGGGATCCGCAAGGCGGTGCACCACGGCAGCCATTTCGATATCTGGAGCAGCACCGCGATCATCATCGGCTACGCCATGCCGGCCTTCCTGTTCGCCATGTTCCTGATCGTGGTCTTTGCCGGCGGCACCTCGCTGAACTGGTTCCCGGTGCGCGGGCTGGTCTCGGAGAACTTCGAGCAACTGAGCACCCTGGGCAAGATCGCCGACTACTTCTGGCACCTGGTGCTGCCGGTGACCTCCCTGGTGATCGGCGGTTTCGCCACCCTGACCATCCTCACCAAGAACTCGTTCCTCAACGAGATCACCCGCCAGTACGTGGTCACCGCCCGGGCCAAGGGCCTGAGCGAGCGCCGGGTGCTCTACGGCCATGTGTTCCGCAACGCCATGCTGCTGGTGGTCTCGGGCATTCCCCAGGCCTTTATCAGCGTGTTCTTCGCCGGCTCCTTGCTGATCGAGGTGATCTTCTCCCTCGACGGCCTCGGCCGCATGAGCTACGAGGCCGCGGTGTCGCGGGACTATCCGGTGGTGTTCGGCTCGCTGTTCATCTTCACCCTGTTCGGCCTGCTGATAAAACTCATCGGCGACCTCTGCTACACCCTGGTCGATCCGCGTATCGACTTCGCCGCGAGGAACGCCTGATGCTCAAGCTCTCCCCGCTGGCACGCCGGCGCTTCGAGCGCTTCAAGAAAAACCGCCGTGGCTGGTGGTCGCTGTGGCTGTTTATCGGCCTGTTCATCCTTACCCTCGGCGGTGAGCTGATCGCCAACGACAAACCGCTGGTGGTCAGCTACCAGGGCTCTCTGTATTTCCCGGTGCTCAAGCGCTACACCGAGCAGGAGTTCGGCGGGCAACTGCCGTTCCAGGCCGACTACCGCAGCGACTACGTGCAACAGCTGATCCGCCAGGACGGTGGCTGGCTGCTGTTCCCGCCGATCCCGTTCAGCGAAGACACGCCCAACTACGACCTCAGCCGCCCGGCCCCAAGCCCGCCGACCGCGGTCAACTGGCTGGGCACCGACGACCAGGCCCGTGACGTGCTGGCCCGGGTGATCTACGGCGCCCGGGTGTCGATCCTGTTCGCCCTGGCCCTGACCTTTATCAGTGCGCTGATCGGCATCGCCGCCGGCGCCCTGCAGGGCTATTACGGCGGCTGGGTCGACCTGCTGGGCCAGCGCCTGCTGGAAGTCTGGTCGGGGCTGCCGGTGCTGTACCTGCTGATCATCCTTTCCGGTTTCGTCGAGCCGAACTTCTGGTGGCTCCTGGGGATCATGGCGCTGTTCTCCTGGCTGGCCCTGGTGGACGTGGTGCGCGCCGAGTTCCTGCGCGGGCGCAACCTGGAATACGTCAAGGCCGCCCGGGCCCTGGGCCTCAACGACCGCAAGGTGATCGTGCGGCACATCCTGCCCAACGCGATGAACGCCACCCTGAGCTACCTGCCGTTCATTCTCACCGGGGCGATTTCCACCCTCACCGCCCTGGACTTCCTCGGCTTCGGCATGCCGGCCGGCAGCGCCTCCCTGGGCGAGCTGATCGGCCAGGGCAAGCAGAACCTGCAAGCGCCCTGGCTGGGCCTGACGGCGTTTTTCACCCTGGCGCTGATCCTCTCGCTGCTGGTGTTTATCGGTGAGGCGTTGCGCGATGCCTTCGATCCACGCTCCTGAATCAAGCGGACTGTTAAATGACTGACAACCTGATCGAAATCCGCGACCTCAATGTGGCCTTCAACGGTCAGAAAGTGGTGCGCGACCTGTGCCTGGATATCCGCCCCGGCGAGTGCCTGGCCCTGGTCGGCGAGTCGGGGTCGGGCAAGTCGGTGACCGCTCATTCGATCCTGCAACTGCTGCCCGACTGCGACACCCAGAGCAGCGGCAGCATCCGCTACCGTGGCCAGGAATTGCTCGGTGCCGAAGCACGGACTTTGCAGAAGCTGCGTGGCGACCGCATCGCCATGATCTTCCAGGAGCCGATGACTTCGCTGAACCCGCTGCACAGCATCGAAAAGCAGATCGGCGAAACCCTGCTGCTGCACAAGGGCCTGGGCGGCAAGGCGGCCCAGGCGCGGATCCTCGAGCTGCTGCGCCTGGTGGGCATCCAGAAACCCGAGGAACGGCTCAAGGCCTACCCGCACCAGCTTTCCGGCGGCCAGCGCCAGCGGGTGATGATCGCCATGGCCCTGGCCTGCGAGCCGGAACTGCTGATCGCCGACGAACCGACCACCGCCCTCGACGTGACGGTGCAGCGCAAGATCCTGCTGCTGCTCAAATCCCTGCAACAACGCCTGGGCATGTCGCTGCTGCTGATCAGCCACGACCTCAACCTGGTGCGCAGCATCGCCCA